>NZ_CAWLTW010000001.1:0-100065 GCF_963864145.1 Planktothrix prolifica NIVA-CYA 540
TTTGGGCTGTTTTGAGGTTAGGCAGATCTGAGAAATAAACTGAACGCACAACGAAATCCAGCAAAAATTTATTGGACATCGGGATGATACCCATGGCTCAGGGACGGGTTCCCCTGCTTCCACCTTTGAGAAATAAATCTGTTAGTGCCACTTGGACTCCCCCCGTTAAACAGGACTGTTTTACTCTCCAAAATTGGGGAGTAACCATCTTCTGTCGTTATTATAGATTTTGAGATCTGAGATCCTGGCTTTCTATGGGCATATTGTTTCAATACCCAACAATTTTTAATCTGGATTGCGATCCATTTCCTCAGAATTTTTAATCACGGGCAAAATAAAAGGCTGGGGTTTGCCAATGCCATATCCCTGAACATAATCAATCCCAATATTTTTAATTTCTGTAAAAATAGTATCATTTTCAACAAATTCGGCAATGGTTTTAATTTGCATAACGTGACCAATCCGATGAATAGATTCAACAATTTCCAGGGCAATCGGGTCAGTTAGAATTTCTTTAACAAAACCGCCATCAATTTTTAAGTAATCAATCGGAAGGGTTTTTAAATAGGAAAAAGAAGACATTCCACTGCCGAAATCATCCAGGGCAAAGGAACAGCCTAACCTCTTAAAAGATTGAATTAGGTACACGGCTTTTTTTAGGTTGGCAATGGCTACGGTTTCTGTAATTTCAAAACAAATAATTTGGGGAGGAATTTTATACAATTCAAACTGTTGATAAAGAAACTCAATAAATTGATTGTCATTCAGGCTTGCACCCGATAAATTAATCGCATAAAAGTCTTGATTTTTCGAGGAATTTAGGGTTAAATTTAAACTCTGATGATGTTTTTCTAAATGGCTAAAAACCGTGCGAATCACCCAACGGTCAATACTTTTCATTAAATCATATCGTTCGGCGGCGGGAATAAATGCCATGGGTGGTACTAATTGACCCGATGTATCTCTTAACCGCAATAGAATTTCCCCGTGTTTAGGAGATTTTGAGGTGGAATTAGTCTCAACAATCGGTTGATAATATAAACAAAAACGGTCTTCTTCTAAGGCTTGGGGAATTTGAGCCGCCCAGCGAATTTCTCGACGTTGTTGAATCAAATCCTGGTCATCGACTTGATACAGGTGAACCCGATTACGACCTTGATTTTTAGCCACATAACAAGCCGCATCCGCCGCACTTAAAATCGTGGCTAAATCGCAGATTTGATCATCAAATCCGACCAATCCAATACTAACTCCAATGGAAAAAACCCTTTCTTTCCAGGTAAAGCGAAAATCTTTAACTAAATTACATAGATAAACAGCTTTTTTATGGGCTTCGTCTAAAGAATAGTTATTTAATAATAAGCCAAACTCGTCTCCCCCTAAACGGGCTAGGGTATCCCTTTCCGTGACTTGATTTTGCAATAAACAACTCAATTGTCTGAGTAATTCATCCCCGGCTAAATGCCCACAGGTATCATTAACAATTTTGAATTGATCTAAATCTAAATAACAAATTGCATGATGACCCGAAGATTCCCGCAACATTTTTAAGGTTTCTGTCACCCGTTTTTCAAATTCACTGCGATTAATTAATCCGGTTAAAGCATCGTGGCAGGCTTGCCATGATAATCGCCGGGTAAGTTCTCTTTCTTGGGTGACATCTCTAAACACTAAAACGGCTCCAATAATTTCACCCTCTCGACTTCTAATGGGGGCGGCAGAATTATCAATAGCTCGTTCTTTTCCGTCTTTTCCCTTTAAAATTACATTATCGGAAAAATCAAAAATACACCCTTCTTCTAAAACTTTTTTAACTGGATTTTCACCAAAATTATGAGTTTGGCTATCAAAAATTTTGAAGATGTCATTTAATGGTAAACCCTTGGCTTCAATTAATGACCAACCTGTTAATTCTTCAGCAACGGGATTCAGGGATTCAATTTCTCCACGACTGTTAGTAGTAATCACTGCATCCCCAATAGATTGTAAGGTGACTTGGGCTAATTCTCGGCTTTGTCTTAACTGATTTTCGCTCGATTCTAAGGCGGCTAACATCAGGGAATTTCTTAATTCTTGGGCGGTTTCAATTTCAACGAGTTTCCAAGGTAGGGATTTTAACTGCACGATTTCTTTCCAAAGTTCAAAAGACCGCCGGGGGTTAATTTAATCTCTTTTTGCGGTTCAATTTCTATCCCATCCTGGGGATTTCCCGCCCAATCAACGGTTTGAATCACTTCCGGTCTAAACCAAATTAAATGATATTCGCTTTGATTCGGAGACAAGGAAATCGCCAGGACTCCACTAATGATATTCTTATAAGATTCGGCTTGGGGATAAAGTTTAGGTAAACAATCGGTATAAAATATCTCTTGATGACAATATCGAGATAACCATTCTATTAGTTTTTTAACTTCGGTTAAAGGCGGGGTTTGACCGACTAAAATTAAATCTTCTCCAAACCGGATTACTGCTCCTTGAGCTTTAACAAGATTGAGTAAATTTGTTTGGTCTTGAGCTAAGGTTTGAATAAAAGAGGTTTCTAAAGCAGGTGCGTTGAGTAAATTTTTCCGAACTAATTTAAGAATTTCACGGTAATATTCATAATCTTCACTAATTTCTTTATAGGGTAATTCTACCGCCATAACTTGTCCTAAAAATTCGCAGGCTTTGCGGATGGTGTAGGATACATAACGGGGTGAATAATTGTGGCAGGCAATTAAACCCCAAAGTCTATCTTTTTTAATTAAGGAAATAGATAGGGTGGCTTTTACCCCCATATTTCTGAGATATTGTAAATGGCACGGAGATGCTGACCGCAATACCGAAAAACTTAAATCTAGGGGTTTTTGGGTGAGGGGATGAAGCGAAGGAATAATATCAATGGGTTGAGAATCAATATCTACTAATAATCGCAACCAATTTTGCTTAAATAGTTCCCTGGCAAATTCGGGAATGTCAGTATCGGGATAATGTAATCCTGAAAAACTTTCTAAATCTTGTCGCTTATCTTCGGCAATCACAACCCCATTATTATCTTGATCGAATTGATAGATCATCACCCGATCAAACTGAATTATTTTTCGGATTTCCTCCGCCAGAAATTGACTTAAATCTTTGAAATTATTAGCACTTTGAATTTTACAAATTGAGCCTCTGACTAAATGATAAAAATTGATAAAGGTGACATTTTGATCTTGAGTTGGCTCCAGTTCTAAGATAACTATGCCCTGGTGTCGGTGTAAAATACCATCACAAATAATTTTTTTATTCTTAATATGAAAAATTAGCCGAATTGGATTATAATAGTTAAAGTTATTAGTAATTAAACATTCTTGAATTTGAAAAAGTTGCTGTTTGTCTAAAAAATCGCTTAAAGGTCGATTGATCAAAGCAGTAGTGGAAATACCATAGAGTTTCATGGCATTTTGACTAACCTGTAAAATCTTCAGGTCGGTTTCTTCTAAGGTTAACAACAGACCATGAGGTTGAATTCCATCCTGGGTATGAATCAATTCTGGGTTGGTTTGAACATAATCATTATTTAAGATCATCTTTTTGTTTTATACATTTTTCCCTCTTAATAGATGATATGATAGTTGCCGATTATTTATTGTTACAATATTTTAATTTATTCATTCCCTTAATATTAAATTGCATGGAAAATATGAGTAATTGCCGCTTTTGGCAAGCTGAACTACTCATGTTTTCCATGCAACTTTGCTTCAAGTTTAATATAGTAGTCAAGGAAGTTAAGACATCAACAAGAATGTCAAACCCGACAAGATTCAGACTTTTCTTTCAAAATCTTGACAACAAGACTGCTATATATACATCGTAGCTCCATCGGTTCTGAGTTAGCAGGAGGATCTCACACTATTTCCCCATGGGTTCAAAGCCAGAATCAACCCCTAAGACTGGGAAGTAGAAAAGGAACTAACGAAAGCTTCCGGGCCAACAACGGAAAGATAGGGTTCAATAAAATAGTGGTTAGCGACGTCCAGGGTTTCTGAGGAAGTCACCGCCGCAATATTATTCTGAAATTCCGTATCAAATTCAATCCCCAACCCCAAACACTCATACCAGCCATAAATTTGCGCCAGTTGGGAGTTAGTTTGTTTTCCTAGAGCATATTGACCCAACAGTTTATTTTTAGACACTTGTAACTCATCGGGAGTTAGGGGAATATTGACCAGGCGTTCTACTTCGGTGCGTAACCCTTCAATAGCAATTTCGGTATTTTCCGGCGCCGTACCCATATAGACAACAAATTGAGACTGGTCGAGACGGGTGGGGAAAAAAGCCGATACATCGTAAGCTAAACCCCGTTTTTCCCGCAATTCCACAAATAACCGACTGGATAACCCATTTCCCAGATAGGTATTTAAGACTTTTAAGGCTGAATAGTCCTCATGATTGACAGAACTGGTTAAATAGCCCAACATGACAACGGATTGTTGGGTTTCTTGGGGAGTAATGGTGTTTTGGGGATAGGAAGTTAAGGTGGGTAGGGATAGGGTAGGTAAGGGAGTAGAAGGGGCCCTCCAGTCACCAAATACCTGTTGTATTTGTTCTAGGGCTTGTTCTAGGGTCACGCATCCGGCGATGGAAATAATTAAATTATCAGGACGAAAATAGGTTTGATGGAATTCTTGTAGGTCAGTGCGGCTGATTTGGGCAACGCTGGCTTCGGTTCCTAGGATGGAGAGGGCGTAGGGATGATGTTGATACATCTGTTGTCGCAGTTGTTCAAAGGCGACGGAGAAAGGTTGTTCCCGTTGTGAGCGAATTCCTTGGAGGGTGATGCGACGTTCTAGTTCGATTTCTTCTTCGGGAAAGGAGGGAAATCGTAATAACTGACCCGTTAGACTTAAGATTTCTTGAAAATCGGAAGCAACGGTTTTTAGACTGAGTAAAAAGTAATCCGTTGAGGTGTCTGCACTTAATTTAGCCCCTACTGATTCAACTTGTTCGGCAATTTCCAGGGAAGAAAGCTGGTCTGTTCCTTTGGTTAATACCGCCGCTAATAGATGGGATAATCCTGCTTTTTCTTGGGGTTCCCATCGGCTTCCTGTGCGTAAAAATAAACGAGTTGCAACAATATCAGCGGCAGGATTTTGGGTGACTAGCAACACAATTCCGTTATCGAGAACTGTGCGATGGACATTACGAATGGCATTAGATGGGGTTAAAGTTTGGGTCACAGTTCCTCTATTTTTCCTTCAAGGTCAGGGGGTGAGATCGGCATGGGTAATGGGTAATGGGTAATGGGTTTTGGGTTTTGGGTTTTGGGTTTTGGGTAATCCCTATTTCTTCCTATTGCCCATTGCCTATCCCCTATTCCCTGTTACTGCATTTTTTAACACAAATAAACCCCAATTTGTCATCGTTCAATTAAAACTTATTTTTGAATATCAATAATTCCTCCGCCTAAAACTAAATCTCCGTCATACCAAACTGCTGCTTGACCCGGAGTAATCCCAAAGATGGGTTCATCAAAAATGAGTTTAACGCAGGAACCGATTTTGGGATCAATTTCTGCTCCATCTGGGGGATGAATCGGAATCACGGTAACGGGCTGGGGTTCCGACCGATAGCGAATTTGGACTTGGGCACGAATGGGGGTGTTAGGTGTCCCTATCCCCACCCAATTTACTCGTTTAATCGCACATTCAGTTTGTACCGCACTTTCTTTGTCCCCCACAATCACTTGATTCCGACCCGCATCAATCCCAACAACATATAGGGGATTGGGAGCCGAAATTCCTAAGCCTTTGCGTTGTCCAATGGTATAATGATGAATGCCTTCATGTTGTCCTAAAACTTGACCCTTGGTATCAATAATATCGCCTTTTTTTCCCGTAATATATTTATCTAAAAAAGCCTGCATGGAGCCATTCGCTTCTACTAAACATAAATCTTGACTTTCAGGTTTGTCGGCGGTTTTTAACTCATATTGATTGGCAATTTTCCGGGTTTCGGTTTTTAATATTTCTCCGAGAGGAAATAGGGTTCCAGCGAGTAAATCTTGGGTTAAATCATATAAGAAATAAGACTGATCTTTATTGCGGTCTAGGGCTCGTTTTAATTGATAGCGATCGCTCTTTTCATCGTAATTAATTCTAGCATAATGACCCGTGGCAATTCGATCAATTCCTAACTGTTCCCGGGCATAATTTAACATCGGGCCAAATTTCACCGTCCGATTACATTGAGAACAGGGTAAGGGGGTAATTCCCTCCCGGTATCCATCCACCAAATAGTCTATAATATGGGTTTGAAATAAATCTCGACTATCCACAATATGATGAGGAACACCTAATTGTTCACAAATGTAGGCTGCATCTACCATCCCTTCAGAACAGCATTGTCCTTTTCCCTTCATCAACCAAAGGGTTAAGCCCACCACCTCATAACCTTGGTGGTGTAGCAGGGCGGCGGCGGCGGAACTATCGACTCCACCTGAAAGACCTACAACAACTTTGCTCATAATTCCATTAGAATAACTTGCTAATCTTGATCAACTAACCTAACTTTAATCTTGACTGTTCTACCAGTTTTGATTAATCTGAACTGACTCACTTACCAATATCAAACGAACCCACTCAAAACGGGAGAACACCAAAATGTCATTCCATCCTATTGTAATACAGAAAAAAACAAATCGCCTGACAAAATTGATCTGGAAAATACCTCTATTTTCTAGTCTGATGCTATTGGGGGGATATGGAGCCATAGTTTCCCCTGTTTTAGCTCAAGAACGCTATGGGGTTTATGTCAATGGCGAAAGTCCTTTTCTCCTAGAAGTCGTGCAGCAAATTCAGCCCGGAGCCATGATGCAACGATATGATAATCGTAACATTATTGATCTGGGTATTTATTTTAATCAAAGTGAAGCTCAAAAACTGATTGAAAATTTAAGAAGACAGGGAGTTCAAGGAGAAATTATTAACTTAAAATCTGGAGAAGATTTCAATAGTCCAGTCCAGGTTAATCCCATGGTGATTCCCCCTGACCAAACGGATATTAAAGTGATTAAAAGTTCGATTCCTACGGGTCAACTTCCGATTACAACAGACTTAGGATTATATCAAGTTTACGTCAGTCCGACTACAAATTCTTTAAGTGCAGTCCGCCAAATTTCTCCCAATGCTCGAACATCAACCTATCAAGGACAATTAATTATTCAAGCGGGCAGTTTTGTGAATCAATCTAATGCTGACCAACTTCGTCAAAAGTTATCCTTCGCGGGGATTTCTTCGACTATTATTAATAGTACCGCACAATTACAAGCATTTTTAGCTAGTATTCCCAATATCCCCCCGAATACTTTGCCCGCCTTTCCGGGTTCTGGTTTAGGATTAGGGAATACCGATAGCTATTTTATCTTAATTCCTAGCCAAAGAAACCAACTGGTTTCTTTGGCTGAAAATGTGGTAGCTTTGGGTATTCCTTCCCAAAGTATTCAGATGCAACAGGCGACTGCTAATCCGTTTGTTGCAGTTGGCCCTTTTGCCAATCAACAGTTAGCTAAACAATGGGAAACTTACTTGCAAAGTTCGGGTTTATCTCGCGCTATTGTTTATTTTGGGAGATAATATTCAGTTAGATATATTGTAGGAAGAATATCTTTAACCCTATAGCGCTACGCATTACAGTTAGGACACTTCTAAATCCAACAAACTCATTCACTACTTACTTTTTCCTCCCCCCCTAGCCCTGCGTTTACGGGGGGTTTGGGGGGATTTTCCGGTGTTCCCCAGTGCGTAGCGCTATAGAATTGGTAAGTACCTAAACAAAATTAATTACACATCCTCTACCCTGTTCCCTCCCCCCCTAGCCCCCCGTGCACGGGGGGTTTGGGGGGGCTGTTCCGGTGTTCCCTCTCACAACTAGGTAATTTATTTTGTGCAACTACTTATGAGTTATTAAAATCCAATCGGAAGTTTGATCAATTTTTTTAACTTTGTTTAAATTTAATTTTTTCAGGGTATTTTCTTTCAATAATAAATAGGGTTTTTCCATGGTTTGCCATTTATCTTTGAGGGTAGCATCATCAACAGCATGGATATGGCGATCGCTATAAAAATTCAACGACGGACGCCCAAAAGGATGACCCATATAAATTTCTTCTCCGGGGGGTGTTCCTTCCCTAATCATAGTCGCCACGGGTTTAACAGCAAAATCTTCATTTAATTCCCAAACCCAATAATTGGAAGTAAAAAATAACAATAAAGATACATAGGTTCCCCAAAATAAAACTATCAAAAATTGTCGATCTTTTTGGCTAATTAAAACCGATACAAAGGACATTGTTAACATCAAAGCGCCCAAGGTAAATTGTAAATCTCTTTGAGCGATAAAATTACGATCAACCCAAGAAAGCATCCCGCCAAAATAACAATATCCAATGGCTGAAATGATCGCTAATAGAATAAAAAATGGTAAGAGTTGATCGGGCGTTGGTTTAACAAAATGTTCATATTTGCCTCGCCCCACTTTCCCCAATTTCCATAACCCAATATCCCGATCTCCTTCCTTCCAAACTTCCGCCAAATATCGCCCGACCGCCAAGGCTAAAACCGGATAAATCGGTAAAATATACCAGGGTAATTTGGTGGTCATCAATGAAATTGCACTAAAATAAATCCCTGTCCAAACTATAATTAATTTAGCCCAACTTAAATTCCGATTTTGCCAAGCTAATCTTAATCCCTGGGGCAAAAATAATAGCCATGGCCAGCCATATTTAAAAACTTCTAACAAATAATACCAAATCGGCCCGGAATGGTTTTCAACAGGTTGCCAAACTCGTTGTAAAGATTGATCGACTAAATTTCCCTGAATAAATCCCTGTCCATAATAAATCCATTGTGCCCCATACCAAAAACCCACGGGTACTAAACCAAACCCTAAACCCAACCACAGATAGGGACTGGTTAACAAGCGAGGCGTATCCCAAAATAGGAAGAAAAAGGCGATCGCACCTAATAATAATCCTAAAAAAATTCCCTTAGTTAAACATAATAAACCAAAGGCAATTCCCGACCCTAAAGCAAACCTTAAATCCCGTCGAGAACGCAACACACACCAAACTAAAACTAACCATAAAAATATCACTGTTCCATCTAACATTGCTAACCGTCCTTGACGGATAACAGGCATTAAAGTTAAATAAACTAAAGCTGAAAATAGAGCCGAAGTACGATGGCGAAATAGTTCCAAACCAATACCATATAAAATAGGAACCGAAATGGCTGTTAATAGTGCAGAAGGAAGCCGCGCCATCCATTCATTAACGCCCCCAATTTGATAGGCAAAAGCGATTAACCAATGCACTAAAGGAGGCTTATTCAAATAGGGAATTCCATGCAAAGTTGGATGAAGCCAAGTTTGTTGTCCTCGGCCAATTTCCCGCGCCACTTGAGCCGCTAACCCCTCATCCCAATCTCGCAGGGGGACTCCACCTAGATTCAGTCCATAGAGGGTCAGCGCCGCTACCAATAAACCCAAAAACCATAATAAATCAACCCAACGATCAACAGGACGCATTTGGCGCAAAGGACTGTCTCCAGTAAAAATTTGACGTGACATAGTTTCGATGTTAACTGTTGACTGTTTCCTAATTTCCGCTAAAATTAAAAGTGTACCTTTTAGTATATAAAAACGGTTAGCGATCGCAATGGATGTTTTAGAAATTAAACGAGAAATCGAACTGTTGTCTGAGCACCTGGGTAAAACCCAGGACTATCTTTGACCTTCCTGCACTTCAAGCCAAAATTCAAGATTTAGAGCAAGTTTGTGCCCAACCCGACTTTTGGGATGAGCAAAAAACCGCACAACAAACCCTTCAACAGTTGAATGATCTTAAATCAATTGTGCAGCAGCAGGAACACTGGCGGCAAGCGATTGAAGATACAAAGGCTATCTTGGAATTATTGGAGATAGAAACCGATGACTCCCTTTTAGAAGAAGCAACAGCTACGGTTTTGCGACTAAATCGAGAATTTGATCAATGGGAATTGCAACAACTTCTATCTGGGATTTATGATCAACATGGTGCTATTTTAACCATTAATGCCGGAGCGGGTGGAACTGATGCTCAAGACTGGGCAGAAATGCTGTTACGGATGTATACTCGTTGGGGAGAAGCTCAGGGATATAAAGTACATTTAACCGAAATTTCTGAAGGGGATGAAGCGGGAATTAAATCGGTTTCTTTGGAAATTGATGGTCGTTATGCTTATGGGTATTTGAAAGGAGAAAAAGGAACCCATCGTTTAGTTAGAATTTCACCTTTTAATGCCAATGATAAGCGACAAACCAGTTTTGCTGGGGTGGAAATTATGCCAATTTTGGATAATTCTATTCAGTTGGATATTCCTGATAAAGACCTAGAAATTACCACCACTCGGTCGGGAGGAAAAGGCGGTCAAAACGTTAACAAAGTTGAAACAGCCGTGCGTATTGTTCACCTACCCACGGGACTCGCCGTGCGTTGTACTCAAGAACGTTCTCAGTTGCAAAATAAAGAAAAAGCCCTAGCATTGTTGAAGGCAAAATTATTAATTATTGCCCAAGAACAACGGGCAATAGCGGTTGCAGAAATTCGCGGGGATTTAGTCGAAGCAGCTTGGGGAAATCAAATTAGAAACTATGTATTTCATCCCTATCAAATGGTAAAGGATTTACGCACCAATGAAGAAACAACGGCAATTCAGGATGTCATGGATGGAGATTTAGATGCGTTCATTCAAGCCTATTTACGTCAGGAAAATCAAATCCTAGAACCCCAAACTGCCTAGATTTTATACTGTAGGGGCGGGTTTTTCCCGTCCAACTTAATTAATATGACCACATTACAGCAGTTACCCCTATTGAGTAAAAGTTTAGTCCAAAAACTGGTAAAATAACTAAGATTTGATAAAATAATATTACTGATAATAACCACAATTACCAATCTGCCCTTATTATGTTGACAAGGGCAAAGGATCAGATTTTATCCACTAATCTTTAATATTCGCAGACTGATAGGTAATTTTCGACATATTGCCAATGGTCATCACCATAGCTTTCTTTTAACAGGTTTCGGGTTGCCACTCCCAGAATTAATTCTCCTTCGTGGGTATAGGAAATTTTATGATCAACCTGGGTTTCTTCATCCCCCAAAAGTTGTTTTAGGGTACTGAGAGTATTGGCAAAACTCGCCAATACATAATGCTCTTTGATCCACTCCTCGGGATCGGGGATGATGCTTTTAGTCCGGTTTGGTTTTATCATGGTTATATCCCAGTAAGGCGAGGGGTTAATAAATTTTAGTCTTAAAACTCAGAAATAGTTTTGATTATTGTTTAATATTTGATCCTGTTCTAATTGTGACAAAAATTTTAATCAGTTTCAGTGACGCTTATTGGGGAAGAATGATGATCAATTCCCGCCTTTTTTGTGATACAGATCACAGAAAGCCAGACAAAAGAGAAAAAGTTGACCTTTTGATCTCAAAACCGGTTCTAAAATCCGGTGTGGAGGTTTAGGGAGATTTGATATTAAGTATAATTCAACTTTACCACAGTAAAGATCATCTATAGTCAATCCTAGAAAAATAATCATGTTACCTGTAGAACAAGCAGAATCAATAATATTAAGTTTAGTCCAACCTTTGGATGCTGAAATTGATCAAGAAAAGGTGGCAATAACTCAAGTTTCTGGTCGAATCTTGGCGAAATCCGTTGTAAGTTCATTGGATTTTCCCCATTGGGATAATTCGGCAATGGATGGATATGCAGTCCGATATCAAGATGTTGCGGATGCTTCCATAGACCATCCTAAACTATTAGAAATTATTGAAGAAATCCCGGCTGGATCTACTCCTAAATCTACAATTAAAATGGGACAAGCTGCCCGAATTTTTACAGGTTCTTGTATTCCAAATGGTGCGGATACTATTGTAATTCAGGAAGATACAAAACGGGAGGGAAATCAGGTTAAAATTTTATCGTCTCCCACCAAACCCCAGGCTTTTATTCGACATCAGGGCTCGTATTACAAAGCAGGAGAACCCCTGCTTACTCCTGGCATTCCTTTGGATGCTGCGGAGATTGCGGTGTTAGCAGCGGCACAATGTACCCAGGTTCCGGTTTATCGACGGTTGCGGGTGGCGTTATTATCAACGGGGGATGAATTAGTCACGGCTGATACCCCTTTAAAACGAGGACAATTAGTAGACTCTAATCAGTATGCGTTATTCACGGCAGTTAGGAATTTAGGGGCGGAAGTGATCGAATTAGGGATAATTCCTGATCGACCGGATGTGTTAAAAAAAGCCATTTCTGAAGCGATAGAAACAGCCGATATTGTGATCTCAACCGGGGGGGTTTCTGTTGGGGATTATGATTATGTTGAGGAAATTTTAACGGAATTAGGGGGAACTATTCATATCCAATCGGTGGCGATTAAACCGGGAAAACCTTTAACAGTAGCCAAATTCCCGAATTGTTTATATTTTGGTTTACCCGGAAATCCTGTTTCTGCTTTAGTAACATTTTGGCGGTTTGTCCAACCTGCAATTAAAAAACAATCGGGGTTATTATCTCAGTTTTGGGGGCCAGAATTTGTGAAGGCGCGATCGCGTCAAGAGTTAAAAGGAGGAGGAAAACGGGAAATTTATGTATGGGGTCAATTATGTTTAATTGATGGGGAATATGAGTTTCAATTAGCCCCCGGAAGTCAAATTTCTGGTAATTTAATTAATTTGGCACAAACAACGGGTTTAGCAGTTTTACCGATTGGTCAATCTCAAATTAATGCGGGGGATACTGTTAAGGTATTGAAAATTCGTTAACAGCCGAGGGAAACCCTGAGCGAGCGAGGACGCTCGCACTTTCATCTAGTTGGAAAACCTAACGTAAACCCAACCAAGTGAATAAATCTTGATGGGTAAAAAATTCTAATACAATTAATAGAACAAATCCCAACATGGCAAAACGGCCGTTAATTTGTTCGGCGTAGAGAGTCCAACCCATGGCGGGTTCGGGTTGGGGGTTGGGTTGGGCTGGAGTAGAAGGTGTGGAAGAAGTCATGGTTGTTTTTCTAAGTCTTGAATAGATTGAATGAGCGATCGCACGGTTTCTGTGCCTTCAGAGGGTTCAAAGGTCAAGGGAAATTTACCCCGCATGATCACCCGCATTCCCACGGGCCCTAAGCTGAGTAACCCCTTGAGATCGCGGAAATAATTCCCCACTACCATTACAGCAAATTTGCGTTCATCTACCCAACCTCCCTGTTTTACCAATTCCACTAAAACCTTCCGGTGGCGGATGGGACGACTGGCGCTGGCATCTTTGCGTTCGAGAATTTCATGTTTAATTTTAGTAATCTGATCTAGGGGGGCGACCTCCATCGGACAAACAGAGTTACAGTTAAAGCAACGGGTACAGCCCCAAACCCCGTTGGTTCCTTCGCTATATTGTTCTAAACGTTGTTCAGTTTTGGCATCCCTGGAGTCGGCTACCATCCGTTGAGCTTTAGCTAAGGCGTGGGGCCCGACAAAATCGGGGTTAACTTCGACGGCATTACATTCGGAATAACAAGCCCCACAGAGGATACAGTTGCCCATTTGATCAAGTTGGGATCGTTCTTCTGGGGTTTGCAGAAATTCCCGTTCAGGAATAGCCCGACCTGCGGTACTAATATAGGGTTCAACGGTTTGCAAGTTATCCCAAAAACGGCTCATGTCCACCACCAAGTCTTTGATCACGGGGAAATTCCCCATCGGAGCAATAGTCATTTCTGGGATATCGTTTGAAGGAGTCTGACTGGAGTTCGCCTCGGCAATTTTTTGTAAACGGGCAACTTCACTGCCAATATTTTCCTTACAGGCTAACGCAGAACGGCCATTAATTCCCATGGAACAACTACCACAGATGGTATTGCGACAGTTTTTTCTAAAGGCTAAAGTTCCGTCCTGTTCCCATTTAATTCGGTTAAGACAGTCTAAAATAGTATTTCCGGGTTCGACATCGAGGAGATAACTTTGCACCTCCCTTGAGGTATTAGGATTTTGGCGGACAATATTAAACTTAACTCTCATATTTTTACACTGATTAGTTAATTTCGTAGTAAGTCCTTTAGGACTCTCTTAGCCCTAAAGGGCTTACTACTTCTTAGCCCTAAAGGGCTTACTACTATTTTAGGGTAGCCATTGGGGATGGAAACCAAAAAAGGGCAATTCTTCTGGTTTAACTTGAGGTTTGGAACCATCGGTAGGCGTATCTATCATTAATGGTAAAATCCAGATGCGACTGGTTTTAATTGTATCTCCTGCTTGGGTTTTTGTGGATTGACTCGAATTATTAGATTCACCTATTTCAATAACGGTTTGATCAAAAAGTAAGGCTAATCCATCGGGAGACAAACTGATATTAATTTCTTGTTGGTTAGGTAAAATCACAAAGGGAACAACTTGCTTGGTTTTGATATCAATTGCTACAATATAAGGCTGTTCTTTGTAGACTTCAGGATTATCCAAAACTTCAGTAATTAAAGAATATAAAAGGCTATTACTGGGATCAAATTCGGCACTAACAATATTCCCAAACGGCGGGGTACGGTAGAGTTCCTGTTCTTGTCCTTGGTTATTAACTATAAATAGTGATCGGGTTCCATCGGGATTAAATTTTAACATCGCCGCCGCACTACCATCATTAGCAAATCCTAAAACTCGACCAAATTTTGGTAAAAATTCTAAGGGTTTAGCATCGGGTTTTAGAGGTAAAATTGTTGTTAAATCAGGCCCTTGAGCAATAACCAGAGATTGACTATCTGGAGCAATTAAGAAGTCTCCTCCTTGTATATTTAAGGGTTTAGGAGATTTTCCGCTTTCAATAAACCAGGGACTGGCATCATTAGGATTAGTTTGACTAACCCTTTGAACTACAATAATTTTACCATCTGGGGATAAATCAAATTTTAAATTTCGATAATATTTAGCATCTAAAATCTTTTCAATTTTTCCGACTGGTTGAGCAGGTTCAGGATCTTCTCCAGGGGATTGAGGATTAATTCCTGTGGCAACAGTATATAATTCAGGTGAAATCGATCCTTGTTTTTGTTCGGATTTATTAATAGCAGAAAAAAGAATTTTATCCCCTTTAGGATAGATTTTAAAATCTAAAACAACTAAATCTTCAGGAGTTAAAATAATAGGTTTAGGTTCTTTTTCACTTAGATTAACTAAAACTAATTTTCCTTCTTGATTTTCCTGAACTCCAATATAAGCAAAGGCGCGATCGCGACTTCTAAAAAAGCCATTAAAGGGTTGAATTAATGTTCCTAGTTTATCGCCATATAAATGGTCTCTAGCTCCTTTTAACTGCACACTAAAGGGGGTTCCATAGGGTACAGGTTCCGATAAGGTATAGGCCATGCGTCGTCCTGCCCAACTAATTTTACCAGGTAAAGGTGGATCAATTTGAAAGTTTTTTTCTACACTTTCCCGATTCATAGGACGATTGAAAGTCAGCAATAATCCCATGTCTTCTGCCCCAATTTGTTTGTTTTGCCAACTAAATTCTTTGACTTGGGGAGTGGTGCGATCGCCTGTTAATAAAACAATTCCGATTAATACGGTTAAAACTGTAATTAAAATCCAGGCGGCTTTATCTAAGGGTTCAACCCATTTTAATTGTTTGAATTTTGAGATGGTATTGTTCATCGAAAAATTGGGTAGAAACCCCGTCGTTCTACGACGGCTTTATATTTTTAATTTAACACATTCACAAAAAGATATACTATAATGTGAGGTATGGAAAAAGCCTTTAGTTACCGATTTTACCCAAGTCCAGAGCAAGAGTCGCTATTGCGACGCACTTTGGGTTGTGTAAGGTTGGTTTACAACAAGGCTCTCCATGAGAGAACTCAAGGATTGAAACGGGCGCAAAAGAATCTTTCTCGTAAACAAAAAGGTTCCAAGAATAGGGAAAAAGCGAGGATTAAGGTAGCAAAAGTTCACCTTAAAATTGCAGATTCCCGTAAAGATTTCTTGCATAAGCTGACGACTAACTTGGTACGCGAAAATCAAACGATTGCCGTTGAGTCGTTAGCAGTTAAGAATATGGTCAAAAACCACAAGCTCGCACTGGCTATTTCTGATAGCGGATGGAGTGAGTTGATTCGGCAATTAGATTACAAGTGTCTTTGGTATGGGCGTAATCTAGTTAAGATTGACCAATGGTTCCCTAGTTCTAAACGCTGCGGGAACTGTGGTCACACAATGGATAAATTGCCACTAAATATTCGTGAATGGAAATGCCCTAAGTGTGAGGTAATCCATGACCGAGATCTCAACGCGAGTAAAAATATTTTGGCGGCAGGGCTTGCCGTGTTAGTCTGTGGAGCGAGTGTAAGACCCGAACAGAGTAAATCTGTGAAGGCAACTGCTAAGAAGCAGAAACCTAAATCGTGAGGTTTGGGAATCCCCGCCCGTTTTACGGCGGGGTGGATGTCAAGATTGAGTATAATCAGCCCTAAAGGGCTTACTACGGTTTAATAATCGTAGGGATTTTTGGGGGGGAGAATAGCTTTAACTGTTTGGGCTTTTAAGGTTAATTTCCGTTCGTTATTAAAGGTTTCTGTAAACATTATACCTTCAATTTCTAACCAAGTATCTTGAGGATATAACTCTCGTGATTTTCCTTCGGGAAGTAAAACTGGAATCCCCACAGGATAAGCGTCTGCTGCACAACAGGTAAGAATAAATCTCCCTAACCAAATATAATTTTTAGGTAAATCTGGAGGATGGATCACAAACCCGGTAATTTTTGCCTTTTGACCTGTATAAGCATCGGGTTCAGGATTAACATTGAGTAATCTAACCCATTCAATTAAAGAGCGATTTTCCGGTTGAATTGCGGTTCTAAACTTCTGGGGTTGAGCGCGAGTTATGGGTAAAGACTCAGTTAAACCCCGTTTTAATGCCGTTTGTGCCCCGAACATTTGGGGGGTAATTAATAATCCTAAACAGGCAGTAATGATTAATAATAAGCTCCCCATACCCCTTGGAAACAAGGTAATATGTTGTACTGAAGGCGAAGAACCTACGGAACTTTCTTGAATAATTTGTCTAGCCTTTAATCCTCCTAAAACCAGTAGTGTAATTCCCGCTATGATCGACAAACTAAAATAGTTGGGATGGATAAGAATATAAAGTTTGCCCGTGATCCAATATTTTAATAATAAAATCCCCCAAATGAACAGGGCAACTACATCTAACCAAGGGTTTTCTAACAAGAGTGAAAATCGATTGTAGAAGCGTGTTAGTCGTTGAGTCAGGTGCATCATTGTGGGTCAGATTCCAAAGTCAAATTAACTAAAATTTAAGTTGACAATTAGGGTAAACAAAAAGGTTAACTGAAAGGCAAGAATCACTAGATAAAAAACTGCCCGAGCCTTAAAAACCGATAGCATCAATCCAATGGTTTTAATATCGATCATCGGCCCAAATACCAAAAAGGCTAACAGCGATCCACTGGTAAATGCGGAGGAAAAAGACAGGGCAAAAAAGGAATCAACGGTGGAACAAATGGAAACAACTCCCGCTAATAATAACATCGCCAGAATCGACGTCACGGGACTTTGACCTAAATTTAGAATAAATTCCCGGGGAACTGCGACTTGGATCACAGCAGCGATAAAACTTCCTAAGACTAATACTCCCCCTAACTCTCGAAATTCCTGCACCATATTTTCCAACATTGAACCCCAACGCTCTGGAGTCGGGGTCAGAAATATTGTTTTCCAAGGGGGAAGGGAAGGTTTAACACCAACAGATGCTTTTTTACGGGTTTTCAGCAGGTTTTGAGTTTTCCAGGCGGGAATGGACTCTAGGCGAGTGGGTTGGGCCGACTCCCCTAAAAAATAGGTTCCCGACTGGAGTAAGGGAGAAACCAATATATCCGAGGGTGGGGGTTCAGTTAGATCAGCAATGGGTAAAGCCCTGGCGATCACGGGTTGAACTAGGGGTCTTAAATCCTTCTGGACACCAAATAAACAGCCTAAAGTTGTAGCAATGGTTAAAGAAAATAAAACCCGTAAAACCACGATTTCTGGCTGATCTCGGAAGGCGACCCAGGTTGACCAGATTACAATCGGATTAATAGTGGGGGCGGCAAATAAAAACCCAATGGCCACAGATGAGGGAACTCCCTGCAAAATTAAGCGCCGGGCTACCGGAACGTTCCCACATTCACACACCGGAAACAGAAACCCAACCAAACTACCCGCAAACGCCCCTAACAGGGGATTAGAAGGAATATAAGACAAAAGTTTCCGTTCATCGACAAACCACAACAGCACACTGGAAAGCAAAACCCCTAACATTAGAAAGGGGATCGCTTCTACCAGCAAACTGAGAAATAGGGTAAAACCACTACTAAATTGATGGATGAATGTTGCTTGCATCCGTTACCTATAGGAAGGACAAAACAATTCTGAGATCCAGGGGATCATTGAAACCATGGGAGTTGAGCGATTGGGTGACGATGGATTCCCTATTCAACTTAGCAGATGTTAGGCCTCGATTGCCAGAAGGAATTAAAAATACGGGTATCGGATATAACTTGGGTGAACCGCTCACGGTCAATTGTCAAGTAATTCCTGATTTTGTTGCAATTCTTAACGCAAATAACCTCTTTTTTGGGTATAGAGGTTGCTAGACTGTATTGCATGGCAATTTTAAGCTAATTCAAAATTAAGCCTAACCTCAAGCGGGGTGACGGGCGAAATGTCCCGTGAACTCCTAACTTTAAGACACAACGCGATAAGAAAGAGATCCAACAGACATGGTAGATTCCCTGAAAAAACCCGCTTTTGACGAAATCCGACCTGGGGTAAAAAGCCCAGCGAAAGAAACCATTCTCACTCCTCGTTTCTATACGACGGATTTTGAGGAAATGGAGAAAATGGACATCTCCGTCAATGAGGAAGAACTCTTAGCCATTTTGGAAGAGTTTCGTGTAGACTACAACCGCCATCACTTTGTCCGAGATGCACAATTTGACCAATCATGGGATCATATTGATGGAGATACCCGTGGTTTGTTTATTGAATTTTTAGAGCGTTCGTGCACCGCCGAATTTTCAGGTTTCCTGCTCTATAAAGAACTCAGCCGTCGTCTCAAGGGAAAAAGCCCGGTTTTGGCAGAGTGTTTTGAATTGATGTCTCGCGATGAAGCTCGTCATGCGGGTTTTCTGAATAAAGCGATGTCAGATTTTAACCTCTCCTTAGATTTGGGATTTTTGACCAAAAACCATCAATATACGTTTTTTAAACCGAAATTTATTTTTTACGCCACCTATTTGTCAGAAAAAATTGGGTATTGGCGCTATATCACGATTTATCGGCATTTAGAAGCGAATCCTGAAAACCGGATTTACCCGATTTTCCGCTTCTTTGAAAATTGGTGTCAGGATGAAAACCGTCATGGCGATTTCTTTGATGCCATCATGCAATCTCAACCCCAAATGCTGAATGATTGGAAGGCGAAACTCTGGTGTCGTTTCTTCTTATTATCTGTATTTGCAACAATGTATTTAAACGATTTACAACGGGCGGACTTCTACGCTTGTTTAGGTTTAAATGCCCGGGATTATGATATTCACGTCATTGAAAAAACCAATCAAACCGCAGGTCGTGTTTTCCCTGTGATGCTGGATGTAAATAATCCTGAGTTCTATAACCGGTTAGATGTTTGCGTGAAGAATAACCAACAGTTGACGGCGATCGCGAATTCTGGTAGTCCTAAATTCGTGCAATTCTTCCAAAAACTACCCTATTATCTGTCTAACGGATGGCAATTAATTAGCCTGTACTTCATGAAACCGATTGATCTTACCGCATCTCAAGGTGCTGTTTATTAATAGGTAGTTTCACAATCTAAATTAAGCTGGAGGGGTTTCTGTGTTTATGGAACCTCTTTTTTTGACCGGATCTCAACTGAACTCAATTATCAACTCTACCAAGGACTACCAATTAATGTAAATGCTGCCCAATAATAGGGATGGGAAAGATTGTCGTTTCCCTGTGCGGCAATTTCAGGCGGTAAGGTCAGTTCACCCCGGGATGATAATAATTCTCCCCGTTGTAAACGGATATTCCCTTTTAACATTTGAATTTGAGTTTGTTGCAAGGCTTGGGCTTTAGTAGAAGCGGTTTTTAACTGTTGATAAAACTCGCTCATTAAGGCTAAAGTTCCCGTGTCACTCACATACCATAAACTCGCTAAAGCTGTTTTTACCCCCGACTGAAAGGCTAATCCCGCAAATCCTAATTCCGCCCCCTCATCTCCAACTGCGGTTTTACAAGCACTTAAAACTAATAATTCAATCTGAGGATTTTTCCAATTAAACTGACCCATTTGATCTAATTTTAGCTGCTCATTCCAAAATTGAATATAGGAATTTCCGGGTGTTCCAGGTTTAAATTCCGCATGGGTCGCCAGATGAACAATTCTATAGGGACTGAAGGATAATAAACGTCTTAAATTATCTACAGTAAACCCTTGATTGAGAAAAGATTGTCCTTGCCACTGTCCTGAATTTTCCTGATTTCCCATCGGAAAGATTACCCCATTCATTCCGTTGGAGTTGACAATTGTAGATAACTCAAAAGGAACCGCAGGTAAGGGATTTTGATTCTTAAATTCCGAGGCTCCCATAGCTAAAACTAGAGCATCTTTTACACTTTCATAATTGAGATTCATCAAATTAAAAGCTGGAATTCGAGTTAAGGCATATTTTTCAATTAAAAAACGTTCTCCATCATGTAAAACCGCTAGGGGAAGCGTTCTTAATCCATTACCCAAACAGAACAAAATTGTCTGAATATTTTCTGCTTTTAATTGGGCTTCAACGGGCCTAATAATCAGATCATAAAGTCGTTGAGCCGATGCCAAATAAGACTGATTTTGTAAATTTCGAGGATTGGTTATTTCTTGAAATAAATTAATCGCTTCAGCTTTTAAGGTTTCGGTTTGCACATTGGGTTGAATTAAACCTAAAGGTTCTTTTCCGGGGGTAATTAAGGCTAATACTAATCCTTGAGGTTCAGGAACGACCCAGAGAACCGCGTGTTTAGTTTGGGTTTTTTGGCTAATTTCTGTTAAAATTTTGGCAATATCAGAAGCCTGAAGTTTACTATCGGTTAGATTTCGACCAAAATAGGTTTCATAGTCCAACTCCCATTTTTTTTCCATCGTGGTAATCGGATTATTTCCGTTAATACTGCGAATGATTTGTTGTTGGGAAGTGGGAACAGTTTCGGTGAGAACTGGACGACCAAAAGATGATTTCTCCCCATGGACTAGACTCGACCCCCAGAGTCCAATCACAACCAGAATGAATAAAAATATTGGCAGGGTTCGGCGCATCAGTTGATTAACCCGGGGATTCGTGAAACCAGAACCCAGATATTTTAAAATATCTAAAAATAGCAGACAATAACGTTGTATTATTTTCATAGATTCAAGATGAAAAAATAATTGGAGGAAATTAATATCAATCTTTGTTTATCTCGGTTTCCGTCTGGTGGTTGTCTAATCTAAGGTCTAAATCTTGAAGTAGAATAGATGTTGGCTAAACATTGATGATTAGTTTTCAAAAATCCCGTCCCTTGAGACTGGGTAGTTTCTAACCCTAGTTTAACGCTTACTGATAATTATGACACCTGCTTCAAATTCGGAGACACCGGAATCTAACTCCAACTTAAACCCCGTTTTACCGGAAAATCCCGAACAAAATTCTCCCTCTCCTATCTCTAATCTTGATGATATTTCTCAGGATATTGACTTATCGACTGAATTAGGAGAAGAAAAGGAAAATCAGTTATCTTCTGAAAGCCAAATCCCTCAACCTGAGTTTTATCTTCCTGTGAGTCAAACTACAACCGATGAAGGTGATGAAATTCCCGATGAAGTTGAGATGGGTTTTTTCGACCATTTAGAGGAATTAAGACAACGAATTTTTTATGTTTTGATTGCGGTATTTATTGCGATTATTGGTTGCTTTGCTTTTGTTAATCCGATTGTACAATTATTACAACGTCCCGCATCGGGGATTAAATTTGTTCAACTTGCCCCCGGAGAATATTTCTTTGTTTCCTTAAAAGTAGCGGGTTATAGTGGGTTGGTCGTCGCAACTCCGTTTATTTTATATCAAATTACTATGTTTGTTTTACCCGGATTAACCCGCAAAGAACGCCGTTTATTAGTCCCTACTTTATTGGGTTCGAGTGTATTGTTTTTATTGGGTTTAGGCTTTGCTTATATTGCCTTAATTCCAGCAGCATTGAACTTTTTTGTCAGTTATGGGGCGGATGTAGTTGAACAATTCTTTTCCATTGAAAAATATTTTGAATTTGTTTTAGTCTTATTATTTTGTACCGGAATAGCCTTTCAAATTCCTGTGATTCAAGCCATATTAGGCGGATTAAAAATTGTATCTTCTGAGAAAATGTTATCCGCTTGGAGATACGTTATTTTAGGTGGAGCCGTATTAGGAGCAGTATTAACCCCATCAACTGACCCCCTCACCCAAAGTTTATTAGCCGGGGCTATATTAGGGCTTTATTTTGGCGGAATTGGCATTGTCAAAATGATTGAAAATACCTCAAAACCTTCTCAAAACCAATAAAAAATAAAGCCCCATTACCCAAAACCCAAAACCCAAAACCCAAAACCCATTACCCAAAACCCAAAACCCATTATTCCCTGTTCCCTCTTACAAAGATTGACAAAGAGAAGCTTTTCGAGAGTCAAATAACTGAACAATTCCATCGGTGACAGCTTTTTTAACATCCGTATCAAAACCCGCCAAAAATTCTTCATGACTAATTTTATCTTGAAAAAATTGTTGGGCGCGGTTGCGTTGATGAATAATTTCATCAAACCCTAAACACTTAACCATATAAGTAGTTAATGGGGAATTTTTGATATCATAGGATGAACTTTGGGTGCGTCCTTCATCTAATAACGTTAAAACCAGTTTTTCTAAGTCCGTTGTCGGTTGGTGTGGTTGGGGAATTAGGGGCAGAAAATCTACTAAAGAAACCGCAGAAAATCCTTCCGATGGCATTTCACCCATTAAAGTTGAAACCGGAATCACTCGCCCAAATCGTAAGGATAAAGCTTCTAAAAACGCAATCGTAAATAATTTACTCACCAAATAAAGCCGCCCCACCTCAATATTTTTTCTCGCCATTACGACTAGATTATTATAGGTAGCATCATCGGGATATTCTCTAAATTGATGAAAAATAATTTCGGGTTTAATAAAATTCATAAACCCTTCCATTTTTTGCAAAGCTGTCCGATATTGATTAATTGTATAGGAACTAGAATTTTTGAGATAGTGATTGGTTTCTGGTAATAAATTCCAGGTATTATCTAAAAATTTTGCTGCACTTTCATGGGCAAAACTTCCCACATCTCGATTAGAAAGTCTAATCGAACGTTTAATGGTTTCGATTAACTCATCATCGGTTAATTTTAAATTAAACCGTTCACAAACATCCTTTAATCGTCCATATAAAATATCACTATTACTGCCTAATTCTGTTTTGGTTCTAAAGGGAATAGTCGCTTCAATACAGGCTACTACTTGTACTAATAATTCTAAAGATAACAAATCTTCTAAGACTTTACCAGCGACTAATGCACTCAAAAACTCATTCTGTCCCGTCATCGGAGACAGGGTTTGACCTGGAACAAAATCAAATATTTGTCTGACCATTTCAAAACTTTGATCTTCGGGTAATTCCTGAGCCTCACGGATGACTAAATGTTCCCCCACCTGTCGAACAAAGGGTACAATATAATAGGTTAAATTAAAATTAACACTCTGATCCACCTGTACATAGACAACATCATGAAACAAGGCGGCTAAAACTTCAATTGGGTCATCTTCCCCCCAGGGCTGTTTCAAAGTCAGGTGAAAAAGAGTAAAGAAAGAGCGATCGCCACCTGATAAAATGGAGAGCGATCACCATTTTTTTCTAAAATAAAGATGCTAACAAGTTTAATAGAAAATTTAAAAGAAGTCAAGGATTTCCGAAAAAATCAGGGAAAAAGGTATAGTTTATGGGAAGTGCTATTAGTAGTAGTTTTAGGGGTGATGTCAGGGCATCAAGGATATCGAGAGATGGAATATTTTGTCAAAGCCAACGAAGTTATCCTGAAAAGAACATTCAATATCTATAGCCAAGGAATGCCATCTTATTCAACAATAAGGAGGGTGATGAGAGGAGTAGACGAGAAGGATTTAAGCAAAATAGTAAAAGAATGGTCAAGAGAGAATTCTCCTAAATTAAAGGGAATAGAGGGATTAGCAATAGATGGAAAAAGTTTAAGAAGTACGGTAAAAGACCCAGGCAATCAGCAGCAAAACATGGTAATAATGGTATCTCTATTTAGTCAAGAAACCGGATTAGTATTAGCGACGGAAAAGTTCGAGAGTAAAACCGGTTCAGAACAAGCTGTAGCCCAAGGGATAATAGAAGAATGTGGTCTAAAAGGAAAGTTAATAACTGCGGATGCGTTACATTGTAATGTCACCACAGTCCGAAAGATTATCGAGAGTGAAAACGATTATTTAATCGCGGTTAAAAAGAATCAAATCAAACTGTATAATCAAATTGAAAAAATTACAAAAACGACGAAAGCTGAAAGTATAGATACTCAAAAAGAGAGGGGTCATGGACGAGAAATAACTCGTCGGGTATCAGTGTTTAAAAATTCGATAAAAATTGAAAGCCCTTGGGAACATATTCAAAGTATAATTCAGGTAGAAAGGTGGGGATACAGAGGAAAAAAGCCTTATAGAGAAACGGTTTATTATATAAGTAGTATCTGGGAAAAGGCGGATTTTTTTTCCAAAAAAATTAAAGGGCATTGGGGGATTGAGAATCAAGTTCATTGGGTAAAAGATGTGTTATTTAAAGAGGATAGTATGAAAATTCATCAAGTACAAGCCGCGACTAATTGGGCACTGCTCAACACCCTAGGATTGAATATTTTCAGAGGTTTAGGATTTTTGTCAATAACAGAGGGAAGAAGGTGGTTAGGAAATCATTGGGAGAAATTAGTGGCTATCTCTTAATCCGAAAGTTAAAAATGAAAAAATAGAGCAATTAATTTAGGAAAAATAGATAAAAATCGGGAATGTAAGTCTTACTCCATAGGGAATAAGAATATTTATGCTGCTTAGATAATACCTCCTATAATTAATATTAATATAGCAATTATATGAAATATTAATTATTCGGAAAATAGCTATCATGTTTGAGAATTATGACCCAAAAGTAGGCTATAATTTTCAAACATGAAACAGCCCTGCTTCCCCCCCCACCTCAAAAATATGATTGGGGGTGTGAAAATAGCGCCAAGGCCCGGTCATGGTTTGTACAATCAGTTCTGCTATTTTAGGCATTTCTGTATAATCCATCTCAATATTGAGCTTCTGCATCGCCCAGATTAGCTTAGACAAGCACTGTTGGTTGTAATCGGTGTTCATAGCCATTTTTACCAATAAACCTTATATACTGAACGTAAATTATTGATATCTTATTATGGCTTTAGTTTTATGGGGAGTAGTTGGTTGACCCCATCAATTTAGATTTAAACCTAGTAATCGCTCCTGGGGAGTTGAAAATGAGCAAAATTTCAATTATGGTATTCTAATCTATTTTGGCTATCCCAAAGACTGATCCAGAAAACCTGACGGTTAAGTCTTTTCCTTCGGTGTTGCCTGTTGCCGTGAGCCTGTTGCCTGTTCCCTATTCCCGGCTCTAAGGGCTTGGTCAAATTTTCCGCACCTATTCTCTAGGATTAATGGCACAAGCCCATAGCAAATTATACTCATAAAATAAAATAATGAAAACAGCATTTTTAGGTTTAGGAGTGATGGGTGGTTTCATGGGTGCCAACCTCGCAGTATCAGGATATTTTGTTCAGGCTTGGAATCGAACGAGCGATCGCCCGGGTGTTAAAATAGCATCTGAAGCGGGTGCTAATATTGTTTCTTCTATTCAAGAAGCCGTTACAGATGTTGATCTTATTTTTACCTGTGTTGGGGATATTCCCGACGTGGAAGCCGTTATATTAGGCGAAAAAGGCATAATTAATTTTGCCAAACCTGGGGCAATTGTGATTGATTTTAGTACCATTGGTTCAGAAGCCGCCCGTCGCATTGCTCAACAGCTTGAACCCCATCAAATTAAATTCTTAGATGCTCCGGTTTCCGGGGGTGATATTGGAGCCAAAAATGGCACATTAACCATTATGGTTGGAGGGGATCAAAACACCTTTGAAACTGTAAAACCCCTGTTAGAAACTATGGGAAAAACAATTCGTTATTGTGGAAAAGTGGGGAGTGGTCAAGCCGTCAAATTATGTAATCAAGTTTTAGCTTCTTTAAATATGGTGGGCATTTGTGAAGCCCTATTATTAGCCGAAAAACAAGGAATTGATCCAAATTTAGTGGTAGAAATTTGTAGTACCGGAGCCGCCGGGTCTTGGGCTTTATCAAATTTAGGATTAAAAGTTGCTAATAGCGATTTTGAACCGGGTTTTATGATTAAACATATCCTCAAAGACCTCAGAATTGTTCAAGAAACTCTCAATTCCGACCCCACTTTACCAGGTACTAAATTAGCAGATCATCTATTTAAAATTGTCCAAAAATTAGACCAAGGATTAGGGGAAAGTCAAGGGACACAAGCAATGATTCGAGCCTATAAAGAAGCCGATAATTAAATGTGATTTGACTTATAAAATTGAATCTTTCGATGGAAGAATTAGTTGAATTATAGTTTTATTAACTCCCTAATTATGGGGCATAATTAACTGTAAAGGATAAACTTCTACCTGGGTTAATACTTCGGAAATAATTGATTTTACAAATTTAGTTCTTAAGGGTAAATCTTCTAATTCCTTTAAGGTAAACCATTTCGCGCCTAAACTTTCCTGATCCGGTTGGCTTTTTGGCGGGGTATGGTCTTCGGGACGAGCTAGAAAAAACACGCCTAAACGGGACTGTCCGTTGATGTGGGGAACGTGCTGAATCTTTAAAATCCCTTCTAGGATAATGGGAATTCCGGCTTCTTCCAGGGTTTCTCGTTTGGCAGCCGCGACAAAAGTTTCTCCAGGTTCGACCCGTCCCCCCGGAAAGTACCAAGGGCGGTTTCCTATGACTTCCTGAATCAATAAAAAGCGGTTGTCAGAACGCACAACAACCACCACAAACAACTTTGTTGGGATCAGATTAACGGACATAGACGATAACAGTTTGAAGTCGATTCTCTTTATTCTGGCTTCCCTCGAAACCCAATTTCAAGGTGAAAATGGCTAAAAGCTCTATTTTATAAGGGTTTTAGAGAATTATGTAAAAATGTTATCAATTTTTTGGTAAAAACCCTTGACAAATCCCGGGTAGGTGATGCTATTATTAGTAACTGTGAAGCAATGGGGCGTCGCCAAGTGGTAAGGCATCGGGTTTTGGTCCCGACATCCAGAGGTTCGAATCCTTTCGCCCCAGTTATAAACATTACCCATTAACGATCATAGATTTAAGATGATTAACACAGATTAAAATCCGCATCACGGATTAAACGGATTACGCAGATTAACACAGATTAAAATCCGCATCACGGATTAAACGGATTACGCAGATTAACACAGATTAAAATCCGTGAAATCCGTGAAATCCTCTTAAATCCGTGATCCTCATTACCCATTATCCGCTTGATTTTTTAACAAATTTTGAGTCATCGTTGCTAACTTTTCCAAATTTTCTTCTAATTCCGTTGCTCGTTTTTTGGAATTTAGTTTTCGCTTAATGGCTTCTTTTGCTAAATCTTCTCGATTTCGTTTTAAGGCTTCCATCGCCACTTGATGCCAAGAATTCATTTCATCTAGGGCTTTTTTATACTGAGGATGAACGTCATCCCAAGCGACGCGAATTTCCCCTAATGCTTGATTTAAAAGTCGTTTAGCATCTTGGGGTTGACTACCCATAAACGCTTGTTTGAGAGGCTCAGATAAGGTATCAATATTAATATAACGGAGAAGGGGAATAAAATTCTCAACTTGTTGACTTTTACTCTCCCCAGTTATGCACCAAGTCGCAAAATGTTCACAATTATTAAACAGTAAATTATATTGTTTTTCCCCCAAGCGACTTTGGGCGCGGTTAATAACCGTATCCGCTATATAACGAATGGGATACTGTCGAATATAAATCTTTTGACCCCTGGAAAAAATTTCTATAGAAGTCCGTTCAATAATTTCGCTGGGTTTGCGATAATGAATCACAGTGCCATCACCACAATCAATGCCATGATGTTCATATAAACCCTCTAGGTTCCAAAATTCCCGAAAAATATAGATTTGGTCGCCTCTTGCCATATTATTTTTAATAATTACTTCAATTACTATTTTATTTTAACGGTTTTCAGGTGAACATCTAGGACGGTTATTTCAACAGTTTTGGTTGAGAAAATCCATCACCTCTGTTGGGTTTAGGGGAGGAGAGAATAAATATCCCTGTCCAAATTCACAGCGCAGTTGTTGAAAAATTTCGACTTGCTGGGAGGTTTCAATTCCTTCAGTTACCACTTGTAAACCCAAACTATGAGCTAAATTAATAATAGTTTTAGCAATTTCAAAATCTTTATTATTAACTTCGATATTCTGAACAAAAGAGCGGTCTATCTTTAAGGTATCTACGGGCAACTTTTGTAAATAACTCAAGGAAGAATATCCCGTGCCAAAATCATCAATTAATAATCTAATTTTAAGGGTTTTTAACTGTTCTAATAATCCGGTTGACCAGGTAATATTCTCCATCAAACTGCTCTCTGTAATTTCTAATTTTAAGCTAAATGGTGGAAGTTGTAAAGAATCTAAAACCCGTTTAACTTCTTGAATTAAACTCGGATGTCGTAACTGAATTTCCGAAAGATTAACACTCACATAGAGGTCAGGAAATCGGGTTTGCCATTCTAATAAATGTTTACAGGCTTGGGATAAAACCCATTGCCCCATGGAAACAATTAATCCCGCTTTTTCGGCTAAATTAATTAACTGAACTGGAGACACAAAACCCCGGTCGGGATGATACCAACGCACTAAGGCTTCAAAACCCACCACTTTTTGAGTTTCTAGGGAAACAATTGGTTGATAATTTAAACTGAGTTGTTGACGTTCAATTGCCCGTTGTAAATCCGCTTCTAATTGCAGGTGTTCAGCTACAACTTTTGCCATACTAGGCTCATAAAATACCGTTGTTCCCCGTCCTTTTTGTTTGGCATAATACATGGCAGTATCGGCGGCTTGAAGATAATCTTCTGGACGTTGACTCTGGAGTTTATCCAAAACCACACCAATACTGGTCGCCGATGAAATAGTCACCGTATCCAACCGAAAGGGAAAATCTAAAGCCGCATGAATACGTTCAATTTTTTCGGTTAAAATATTATAATTGGCAATATCAGTAAATAAAATTGCAAATTCATCGGTTCCCACCCGAGCAACTATATCGCGGGGGCTGACCAAGGTTTTAAGGCGCTGGGCAACGGCAATTAATAGTTGTTCTGCTAAATCATGACCAAAGGCATATTTGAGAGGCTTAAATCGATCAATATCTAAGGATAAAATGGCAAAATTATTTGAGTTTTGGGACGGATAATTAATCACAAATTGTAGGCGTTCTAATAACAAACTAAGACTGGCTAATCCGGTGAGTAAATCACTAAAAGCGTAGTTTTCTAATTCGGCTTTAGTTTGTAGCCGTTTTGTAATATCTTGAGCTAGAATTACTTCGGCAAATTTACCTTTCCATTCTAAAGTATGACCTGTTACTTCTACAGATATTAACGTGCCATCTTTTTTATGATGTTGCCATAGTCCAACTCGATTAAGTCCCATTTCAATTTTAGATAGGCTTTCTAATAGTCGCGGAATTTCTTCAGGAAGTATAATTTCTGTAATTTTCATCAAGATAAATTCTGCTTCTGAATAGCCATAATGTTCGATTGTTGCTTCATTAACCGCTAGAAATTTAAGGGTTTTTATGTCATAAACCCACATCGGTTGGGGATGGGCAAAAAATAAAGTTCGATACCGTTGTTCAGATTTTTCTAAACGACGAGTTCCTAAGCGCACAAAAAAGTAGAGAATGGTAGTCGTAATAACAACAAATGCTCCTCCTTTTATACTCTGAATCAGGGTCAAAGATTGGGGATTAGGCACGAGAAATTGCAGTATTTGATCGGATGAAAAAATCCAAATACTACTGAGAAAGGCATAAATACTAGCAACTTGACGAGCTAGGTTTTCGGATGAAATGCGATCGCGTTTCACTTTAAAAATACAGTCTGACGACTGTTGTGGACTAAGATTTGTATGAATTAAAGTCTAAACTAAAGTGCTACCTATTGGCAGAAAAGCACTAAACGCGCTAAAGTCTTAAGGATTAGTCTTGGTTTGCATCTTCAAAAAACTATGAGCGTTCCCCCCAGTGCGTCCTCTGCTCCTTCAGTTCCCGACAATTCGCTTCCGCCCAATGCAGACTATCACCTGATCGATCGGGAAAAGTTATCGGAAATGATGCACCGCTATATCGAAGTCAAAGAACAATATCCCCATGCCTTATTATTATTTCGGGTGGGGGATTTCTTTGAGTGCTTTTTTCAGGATGCTATTACCATAGCTCAAGAATTGGAATTAGTGCAAACTGCAAAACACGGAGGGAAAGAAATTGGCCGAGTTCCGATGACGGGTGTTCCCCATCATGCAGTAGAACGCTATGCTACCATGCTATTAGAAAAAGGCTATGCGGTGGCGATTTGTGATCAAGTTGAAGATGCGGAAATTGCGGCCAGGGAAAAACGCCAAGTGCGTCGAGAAATTACCCGAATTTTAACCCCCGGAACTTTGACGGATGACGGAATGCTCAAGGGTCGTAAAAATAATTATTTGGCAGCAGTTGTGATTGCTGGAGATCATTGGGGGCTGGCTTATTCTGATATTTCTACGGGGGAATTTTTAACCACCCAATCCCAAAATTTAGAACAACTAACCCAAGAGTTAATGCGTCTACAACCGTCGGAAGTGTTGTTTCCTATTAATGCCCCGGATTTAGGAAAAATGTTGCGTCCAGGGGAAAAATCTAGTCAGTTACCGGACTGTTTACCGAATTGTTTTTGTTATTCCTTGCGATCGCAATTTCCCTTTAGTTTAAGTGAAGCCAGAAATAAAATTTTAGAACAATTTCAAATGCGTTCTTTAGAAGGATTAGGCTGTGATCATTTACCCCTAGGAGTACGAGCCGCCGGAGGATTATTAGATTATTTAGAAGATACTCAACGGCAAAATCAAGTTCCCCTACAAAGACTTCATACCTATACAATTACCGATTATTTAATCTTAGATTATCAAAGTCGCCGCAATTTAGAAATTACCCAAACCGTTCGAGATGGAACTTTACACGGTTCTTTATTATGGGCTTTAGATAAAACTAGCACCGCTATGGGAGGTCGGGCGTTGCGTCGTTGGTTATTACAACCATTATTAGATCTGCGAGGAATTAGAGCGCGCCATGATACAATTCAAGAGTTAGTTGACAACCATGAATTAAGATATCAGTTACAGCAATTACTCCGGCAAATTTATGATTTAGAAAGGTTAACCGGACGGGCGGGAAATGGGACTGCAAATGCTAGGGATTTAGTTGCTTTAGCGGATTCCTTAGCCAAATTACCGGAATTATCGGTTTTAGTTAGTCAAGGTCATTCTCCTTATTTAAAATCCTTACAAACTGTTCCCCCCATCTTAGAAGAATTAGCCCATAAAATTCAATCCTATTTAGTAGACTCTCCCCCCCAACACTTGAAAGAAGGGGGGATAATTCGTTCGGGAATGGATGAACAATTAGACTCGCTGCGGGTATTAGCAGAAGCAGATCAACAATGGTTAGCAAATTTAGAAATTAAAGAACGGGAACGCACCGGAATTTCTACTTTAAAAGTAGGTTTTAATAAAGCCTTTGGCTATTATATTAGTATTACTCGTTCTAAATTAGATCAAGCTCCCAATGATTATATTAGGAAACAAACCTTAACCAATGAAGAACGATTTATTACCCCGGAATTAAAGGAACGAGAAGCCAGAATTTTAACCGCAAAAGACGATTTAAACCAATTAGAATATGAGATTTTTCTGCGATTAAGATTAGAAGTAGGAGAACACTCAGAATTAATTAGAGATGTATCGCGGGCGGTGGCTGCAATTGATGTTTTATCTGGGTTAGCGGATATTGCAGTTTATCAAGGTTATTGTCGCCCTGAAATGGTAAATAGTCGAGAAGTTAAAATTATTGAAGGTCGCCATCCCGTGGTCGAAAAATCCTTACCTCCTGGGTTTTTTGTTCCGAATACCGCCCAGTTGGGAAGTCAAGAAGAAGGGTCAGAAACCCCAGGAATTAAACCCTATTCTCACCCTGATTTAATTATTTTAACTGGGCCGAATGCCAGTGGTAAAAGTTGTTATTTACGGCAAATTGGCTTAATTCAATTATTAGCTCAAGTGGGTAGTTTTGTTCCGGCTAAATCGGCTAAATTAGGAATTTGCGATCGCATTTTTACCCGAGTGGGGGCGGTGGATGATTTAGCCACAGGTCAATCTACCTTTATGGTAGAAATGAATGAAACCGCTAATATTTTAAATCATGCAACTCAAAAATCCTTAGTATTATTAGATGAAATTGGGAGAGGGACGGCTACCTTTGACGGGTTATCAATTGCTTGGTCAGTAGCAGAATATTTAGCCACAGAAATTCGTTCTCGGACAATTTTTGCCACCCATTATCATGAATTAAACGAATTAGCTTCAATTATTTCTAATGTGGCTAACTATCAAGTTACAGTTAAAGAATTACCCGATAAAATTATATTTCTGCATCAAGTTCAGCCCGGAGGTGCAGATAAATCCTATGGAATTGAAGCCGGACGGTTAGCGGGTTTACCAGATGTTGTAATTCAACGGGCTAAACAAGTGATGCGTCAAATTGAAAAGCATAGTAAAATAGCCATGGGATTGAGAAAAGGAATTAAAAAACAGGATAAAAAAGATGATTCTGTAGAACAGTTAGATATTTTTGAGGATTAATTTCAAAAATAGTTTATAATAGGGGTAGACTGTTAAGTATTTAAACAGTCTACCCCTAGCGTTATCAAGAATTATAAGATCAACAATTGTCAATTTTATGATAATTAGTTGACATAATTAATGAGTAAGTTTATAATAAATACATAAATGTCACAAAAAAATCAATGAAAGCCAGTGATTAATCTTACTTATGAGTTCAGGTTAGATGTAAATAGACAGCAAGAGTTAGAGATAGAGCATATCTTCGATGTCTGCCGATCTGTTTATAACTACGCCTTGGCTGAACGTAAGCACTGGTTACGCAGTAGGAAATCACCTGTTAATAGTTGTTCAATTGTCTCAGAATACATTATCCCCGCGGAGCAACCTTATCCCAATTATCATGTACAAGCCAAGAATTTAACTATAGCCAAACAAAATAATCAGGATTTAAAGTCAGTTAATGCTCAAGTGTTACAACAAACGTTGAAAACATTAGACAAAGCCTTTACTGATATGAAATCTCAAGGTCGTGGTTTTCCTCGATATAAAAAGAAAATGCGTAGTTTTGTTTTTCCGGCCATGTTAAAAAATTGTTTAGCAATAGGCAAGGTGAAACTACCACAATTAGGCTGGTTAAAGATTAGACAATCAAGGGAATATCCCATAGGTTTTGTGCCCAAGCAAGCTCGGATTGTAAAAAAAGCGAGTGGATATTATTTACTGATTGTGTTTCAGTCACAAGAGGTATGTCCTGATATACCAATCGGCAAGACCAGTTTAGGACTAGATGCGGGTATTGAATCATTTGTGGCAACAAGTACAGGCGTATTAATCAAAGCACCGAAGTTTTTGTTAAAGGCATCTAGTAAGCTGAAATCGCTACAAAGACGCTTAAAACATAAAAATAAGGGGTCAAACAATTGGTTAAAATTGCAAGATAAAATAGGAAGATTACATGAAAAAGTCTCTAATGCAAGGAAAGATTGGCATTTTAAACTAGCTCATGCTCTGTGTGACTTAGGAGAGAATATATTTATAGAGGACATCAATTACACAGCCTGGAGTCGTGGGATTGTGAGAAAGCCATCTTTAGACTCTGGGATAGGTGGATTTATGAATGAGATATTACCTTATGTCTGCTGGAAAAGGGATAGATTTTATCTGAAAGTAGATAAAAATGGTACATCTCAAGAGTGTCCTAATTGTGGAAAACATACTGGCAAAAAGCTACTGAGTGAAAGAGTACATAATTGCCAGTATTGTGGTCATACAGAACCAAGAGACATAGCTAGTGCCAAAGTAATTAAAAATAGAGGCTTAATTGCGGTAGGGCATACCGTGAGCGAAAATGCTTGTGAAGTACCCTTAATCGGGTCAGACGTACTGGCGGGGTTTGAACAGTTAACACTGTTTGAGCTAGTTAAGTGTCATTAAGCAAGAATCTCCCGTTACAGCCGAAGGCTTAACGGTGAGAGTGTCAAACATCTAATACAGTTGTAGGGGTGAGATTTTTAGGAGGTTGTGCGAGTTCGGTCAGCACCCCGCACTGAAGTTACGGGGCTTCATGCCTCCCACTTCAGTTAGTTGACCAGCCTAAGTCTTAACTGACTACGTTTTTTGAGTCATGACACCCTGTGGATGCGAAGCTAGTCCCTGGCTCTGTCGTTAGTAGTTAAACAGTTTTACGAGGGGTAAGACAGTGCTACTAGCCTAACAAGCTCTTAAAACATTGGCGAAGCTAACTTTACCCTAGAAATAGGTGTTAGGAGACAACCATATCTCCACAGAGGGGCAACCATACCCCTCTACCCCGAAAGGGGAAATATAAAGCCTAACTAGAAGTTAGGGGTTTCTACCCATTTTTCCGATGAATATTCAAGAGATTTTTGCCAAGGGTGGGCCAGCAATGTGGCCATTGCTGATCTTGTCCATTCTGTCGATGAGTGTGGTCATAGAAAGGATTTGGTTTTGGGGTACGACCCTGACCAAAGAAAAACAAATCGTTAACCGAGTCATTGACTCAGCCCGACGGGGACAATGGGGGAAAGCCCATCAAATTGCTAAACAATCTAGCAATCAACCAATGGGACGGTTTCTCTATGCACCCCTACGGTTAGAGTCTCCCGACCCCGAACTTTTTCGTTTAGCCCTAGAAGCGGGGGCGGATGAAGAATTAGCCTTTATGCGTCGGGGGGATAAAATTTTCGAGGCGGTGATTGCCATGGCCCCTCTATTGGGACTCTTGGGAACTGTGTTAGGGTTAATTAACTCTCTGGGTTCGATTCGTTTGGGTGATATCGGGACTTCATCCTCTGCGGATGTGACATTGGGGATTGCGGAAGCCTTAATTTCCACTGCAACGGGATTAATTGTAGCGATTATTAGTTTGGCATTTTATCGATTGTTTCAGGGATTAATGTTTGGTCAAGCCAAAATATTTCGGAAAGCGGGAAACGAATTAGAATTGATGTATCGTCAGAATTGGCCATATCCAAAATCTCAGTTACAAATTCTTGAAACCGATGAAGAAGAAGAAGAATCAGAAGAAGAATCAGAAGAAACAAATGAGCCACTTTTGAAATTTCCTCTAATAGATGAAGACAATAATAACTCTATTCCTGAAACAGAAAAAAAGCCTAAACCCGTAAAAAAATCTGAGTCTTTGGAGGAGGAAGAAAAAGAGGAAAAATAAATGTTTTCAACAGAAAAAGTTACTTTTTTATCCAAGAAGACTCTAAAACATTAATCCCCAAATTTTTATGAAAATTAGAACAGATTCGACCACTGATGAAGCCAGAATAGAATTAATTCCGTTAATTGATGTCGTGTTTTGTATTCTCACGTTCTTTATTTTGGCATCCCTACAATTAACTCGTCAACAGGCAATTAATGTGGATTTGCCCAAGGCGAGTACGGGGGAAACCCAAATGCAAAAAATGTTAATTGTGGGGATTGATAAATCTGGACAAACCTATATTGAACAACAACCAGTTAATCAAGATCAATTAGACCGATCTTTACTCCGATTTCGACGTTGGAATCCCAGTGGATTAATCGTACTCTATGCCCCAAGAGAAGCCCTTTATAATGATGTGATTCGGGTATTAGACCGTTTACGAGCTATTGGCGGAGAACGGGTCGCCCTGGCGACATTACCCAGTTCTCAGGAAATCAAACCCCCAATCAATCCTTCAAATCCTACATTAACGCCTCCCAATCCGACTAATCTCACCCCACCTTTTGCTCCCACAGCACCCAACTCAGGAGATATGCTGCCTCCGATTTTACCTTCTCCGGTTCCCCCGTCGGACAATACTAATCCTTTTGCTCCCCAAATTCCCCCTGCTGGAAATACTATTCCCCCTGAGGGTAAGCTATGAGACTTGAGTTTTGGGGGGTTTCTGTCAATAGCTTTCAAGTCCCTTGACTTAACCAAGCGATCGCACTTCTGATCCATTCATCGGAATTAGTTTGTTTGGCTAAACTAGAATCTTGACTAATAACTTGTAAAGCTTGCATCACTTCTGCTCCAGTATAACCCAAAGCCAGTAGGGTCATTTCGACTTCTTCTTGAATTTTTGGGGTAATATTGGAGGGATTAGATGAAAGCATTCCAGCTTGTTGTCGCCATTCCGATAGTTTGGTTTTGAGTTCTAGGGCGATGCGTTCTGCGGTTTTGCTTCCGACGCCTGGAGTTTTAGCTAAAACACGGGTATTACCGCCGACAATTGCTTGAATTAGATCTTGAAGTCCGAGGGTATCTAAAAGAGCGATCGCTAATTGAGTTCCGATGCCACTAACGCTAATTAATTGGCGAAACAAATCCCGTTCAGCCATATTAGAAAAGCCATATAAAACAATTTGATCTTCTCGGACTTGTAAATGGGTAAAAATTTGTATCGACTCCCCAACCGCAGGTAATTCTGCTCTCATTCGAGGTAAAATTTGCACTTCATACCCAATATTATTAACATCGAGTAATAGGGTAATTCTATTTCCATTTCCCTTTTGCAGATCGGCAACGTTCCCATTGAGATAACCCATCATATAGAAAATTAAAATAGTTGAAAGTGTTATAATTATTATACCATTATTTTCATTAATTATAAGGATATCAAAATCATGGGTAAACAATCTAAACTCAAACACAAACGCCAGGATTTAAAAAATCATCCTCCCGAAATATTACCTGAAAATAATAATCAAGATCCTACTCATTTTGTAGAGACAATGGAGAAACAAGGTTATCAATTAAAAACCTTCAATTCCTGTCCAGATATTCCAAAATCAGAGGACGGAAAACCCAAAATTTAATAATTTGTTGTTGCGCTTCAGCGCTCTTTATTATTATTTGTTGTTGCGCTTCAGCGCTCTTTATTATTATTTGTTGTTGCGCTTCAGCGCTCTTATTTGTTGTTGCGCTTCAGCGCTCTTATTTGTTGTTGCGCTTCAGCGCTCTTTCCCTGGGCTAAAGCCCAACAACGGATTTTCCTGCTAACCATCCTGTTGTCCAAGCACTTTGAAAATTAAATCCCCCGGTAACTCCATCAATATCTAAGATTTCTCCGGCTAAATATAACCCTGGACAACAGCGACTTTCCATGGTTTTAAAATCAACTTCTTTTAGATTTATTCCACCACAGGTAACAAATTCCTCCTTAAAAACACCCTTGCCATTAATATTATAACTTCCTTGGGTTAACTCTTGAATAAGTTCGTTTAAAGATTTATTAGAAATTTCTGACCAGCGTTTTTCCTCATCAATTCCAAGATAATCAACCAATTGTTTCCAAAGACGACGAGGTAAATCAACCGGACAATTTGCCGAAATTAAACGATTAGGGAATTGTGATTTTAGGTCTAATAATTTTTCCTTTAATTGTTCTGGATGTTCCTGGGGAAGCCAATTAATTTGTAGAGGGGATTTATAATTACAATCATATAAAACCCTTGCTCCCCAAGCCGATAATTTTAAAATTGCTGGCCCACTTAATCCCCAATGGGTAATTAATAAAGGCCCAGTTTGTTCTAATTTAGCTTGGGGGAGTTTAACCCGCGCCGAACTAACAGAAACCCCCGCTAAATCTTGGAGTCGTTTATCTTTAAGATTAAAGGTAAATAAAGAGGGTACTGGTGGAATAATTGTATGTCCTAAAGATTGAGCAAACTTATAACCGGAGGGGTTACTTCCGGTCGCCAATAAAATGCGATCGCCTTCTAAAATTTCTCCAGATTTCAGTTGAATTTTAAAAGGATGGGGGTGATAATTATTATAGGAAATAGAAGCCACCGGAGCTTGATTTTTAATCCTGACTCCCGCCTGTTCTGCTACTCTAATTAAACAGTTAACAATCGTGGCAGAATCGTCCGTTATGGGGAACATTCGCCCGTCGGTTTCTGTTTTTAACTTCACCCCATGATTAGCAAACCATTCCACGGTATTTTTAGCTTGAAATCGACTAAAAGCACCGCGTAAAGCTTTACTTCCTCTAGGGTAATTCTGCACAAATTGAGTCGGTTCAAAACAAGCATGGGTAACATTACACCGTCCCCCGCCGGAAATCCTCACTTTAGCCAGGGTTTGTTGTCCGGCTTCGAGCAAAATCACCTGAGTCTGGGTATGGTGATTTGCACAAGTAATGGCCCCAAAAAAACCTGCCGCCCCACCCCCAATTACAATCACTTTTAAAGGCTGTATACTAGACAAATTAACCCTCTATTCTTCTAATTCAAAATCTTTTTTTTCAACTCCACAAAGTGGACAAATCCAGTCTTCAGGGATATCTTCAAAAGCTGTACCCGGTTCAATACCGCCATCGGGATCACCGTATTCGGGATCGTAGGTATAGCCACAGGTTTTACAAACATACTTTTTCATGGTTAGAGTTGCCAATAAATTACCGATCAATATGGTACATTTTTTTTCAATCAATACCCACTGATTTATACAAAGATTTGTGAACTTAAACCTTTATGAATAACCCTTTCAATTTTAAACTACAATTTGCCTCATTTTTCCCCTATTTGCATCCACTTTTAAGCCCAAAATTTCCTCATTGTCTATGGACAGGGGATTTATCTCAACCGGAAATTTGCTTAACCTTTGATGATGGGCCGCACCCCCAATATACTTTAGAATTATTAAAGGTTTTAGAACAGTTTCAAATTACGGCCAGTTTTTTTTGGTTAGGACAATGGGTAGAAAAATATCCTGAAATTGCCCAAGCTGTCTATCAACAAGGTCATTGGATAGGGTTACATGGTTATAAACACGATACTTTCCCTTTATTAACAGAAATTGCATTAAAACAAAGCCTAGAAAAAACTAAAACTGCTATTTTTAATGCTTGTGGTCTGGAACCGGAATTAATCCTAGATGTTCGTCCCCCTAACGGTGTATTTTTACCCAGAACTTTAGATTTATTAACAAGTTGGGGATATCGTCCGGTGATGTGGAGTGTTGTCCCTGAAGATTGGGTACAACCTGGGGTTGAAATTGTCAGTAATAGGGTGATCAAACAAACCCGAAATGGGTCAATTATTGTCCTCCATGATGGCTATAATGGGGGAAAAGATGTGGCAAAAACCACTGAAGAAATTATTCCTAAATTATTAGAACAGGGCTATCAATTTGTAACGATTTCTAAATTTTGGCAGTCAGCAAAACCGATGCTATAATTAGCAATGTTAGTATTTTAATTTTAGTTTACAGAATAACATTATGGTGCTAAAACCAGAAACAGATTCTACCACAGGTTTACTTCGCCTAGTCGGAGATAATACCCCTGAAGACATCAGATTTTTCCCTGGAGAATTGGGAGTATTTAAGTTAGGTGCTTTTTTATTAGGAGGAGATGATACGGTTCGGGGTTCGTCAGATCCTGAACTAATTTATGGTAATTCAGATAACGATCAATTATTTGGAGAAGGGGAAAATGACACCCTATTTGGCGGGGTTGGAGACGATCAAATTTTAGGAGGTGAAGGCAATGATCTGTTATTTGGAGAAGCAGGAAATGATCAATTTGTGGGATTTATAGATCCAGATAATCCCACTCAATTATCGGGAGTTGAAGGGGATGATACTATTTATTCAGGGTCAGGAAATGATCAAGTTAGAGAGGATTTAGGGAAGGATTTTATATTCGGAGGTCAAGGAAATGATGAACTTCGAGCAGGCGCCGACAATGACTGGGTAGAGGGTAATGATGGAGATGATTTTATCGGGGGAGAAGATGGAGATGATACGGTTTTTGGAGGTAATGGAAATGATCAGGTTCGAGGGGATGGGGGGAATGATTTAGTAACAGGAAATACTGGAGATGACCAGGTATCGGGAGGGATCGGAAATGATACTTTAGTTGGGGGTCAAGGAAATGATCAAATCATTGGAGATAACGGAAATGATTGGATTTCTGGGGACGCAGGAAGTGATACTTTAATCGGTGGAGAAGGTAAAGATATTTTTGTTTTAGATAGTAATAATTTGGAATTATCTGATATAATTGTAGATTATAAACCAGAAGAATATATTATTTTTTTAACGGGTGATTTAGCTTTTGAAAACCTAAGCATTAAATCCGATCCCAGCAACGAAAATAGTACAATTATATCCTCTAATTCAGGGGGAATTGTAGCTATTTTACAAGGAATTAAACCAGATAAAATCAATCGTTCTAACTTTATTATTCCTGGGTCGGTAGCTTTTAGTTCCGAGCAGTTTGCTGTTAATGAAAATGGGACTATAATTAATCCGATTACCGTTGTTAGAAATAGTGGAAATGATGGAGAAATCAGCGTTACGGTAGTTCCAATTCCTACTCCCTTAACACCAACGGGAAATCAAGTCGATACCACACCAATTATTGTTAATTTTGCCAATGGGGATACTACTCCTAAAATCATTAAAATTCCCATTGTTAATAATAATTTCCCTAATTATTCATCTAACTTACTTTTAACCTTAGAAAACCCCACTAATTTTGCCCAAATTGGTACACCTAATCAAGCTATTTTAGACATTATAGATGATGAAATTCCACCTTCAGCATTAGGAAAATTAGTTAATCCGATTCCTGAAACTAATGCTCAATTTGGTTCAAATTTATCTCGGTTAGGAAATAATTTCTTAGCAATAACCGCCCCCGGTCAAACCAATAATCAAGGAATCGCCTATTTATTCAATCTCACAACTCAACAACCAACATTAACATTTCGTAACCCTTCTCCCAGTGCGGGGACTGCAAAATTTGGTCAGTCCGTAGCTACAACTTTAGGAGATAATATTATTATTGGTGCATCTCAAGATAGTAGTTTAGCTCCTAATTCCGGTGCGGTTTATGGGTTTAATACCGCCACGGGAGCCCCCTATTTAACTATCAATAACCCGACCCCAAATATATTTGATTTATTTGGCTATTCCGTGGCAACTTTAGGCAATAATATTATTGTCGGTGCACCCGGTAATTCCACCTTAGCACCCGCCGGAGGAATCGCCTATTTATTGGATGGAAATACAGGTCAACTATTGCAAACCTTTTTGAATCCCAACCCTCAAATTAATGATTTTTTTGGTGCGTCCGTGGCGGCGGTTGGTGGAGATAGAGTATTAATTGGTGCGCCCGCCAGTTTAACTTCAACTGGGGGAAAACAACCCGGTGAAGCCTATATGTTTGATAGTGTAACTGGACAGCTTTTACAAACCTTTAAAAATCCCAATCCTGGGTTAGATAATTTTGGTTATTCCGTCGCTTGGACGGGTGTTGGTCGAGATATTTTAATCGGTGCACCAGGAGACGACCAGGGGGGAATAGATGCGGGAATCGCCTTTTTATTCGATGGGATTACCGGAGCGGTTTTACAACGTTATAATGCTCCTAAAGTGGAGGAATTTAATCAATTTGGTCAAGCCTTAGCCTTGATAGGAAATGAGGTTTTGATTGGTTCTCCGGGCTACGGTTTAGGAAATTTAGGAGGAACATTTCGCTATGAATTAAGAAGCGGAAATTTAGTTCAAACTTATTTAAGTCCGGTTACGGATAATTCCAATACCGACTTGAATTTTGGAACATCCGTTGCTAGTGTTGGTAATCTGGTCTTGGTGGGTGTTCCTAATTTAGATATCACCTTACCTAGTGTGGGTGCTGTTGTTCAATTTGTTTAAATAAGGAGTAATATGAAATCTAAAATTTTATCCTATTTTCAGTCTGCAAAATTGATGGCTGTTTCGATGCTAAAATCGAGGTCTAATCTATCCCCAATTAAGTTATTTATTCTCGTCGCTTTGGGAATAATTATTACTCATAAATCTCTACCATTTATCAATCCCGTTTTCGCCGAAGATTCTCAAAAATTTTCAGATATTAAAGGTCATTGGGCGCAAAATTGTATTGAGAATTTAGCCCAAAAAAATATTGTGAAAGGCTATTATGAAGATGATACTTTTCGCCCCGATAGTCCCGTTAATCGGGCTGAATTTGCAGCTATTATTAGTCAAGCATTTCCTAAAATTCCTCGAAGTGAAAAAGCGATTGATTTTGTCGATGTCCCGACGGATTTTTGGGCCTATAATGCTATTCAAGGGGCGAATCAAAAAGGGTTTATGTCAGGATATTTAGGAAGTGTTTTTAATCCTTTATTAAATATCCCCAGAGTCCAGGCGTTAGTGGCGGTAGTTAATGGTTTAGATTATAAATCCAGCCAAGTTTCCTATCAACAATTAACCAAAATATTTGATGATGCTTCTGATATTCCTGAATATGCTAAAAAAGCGATCGCAACAGCAACAGAAAATTGGTTAATAGTTAATTATCCCAATCTGCGACGATTAAATCCTAATAAACCCGCAACCCGGGCGGAAGTTGCTACCTTAATTTGTCAAGCCATTTCCGAAGATAAAAAACAGGCATTAGTCCCGACTCAATATATTGCCAGAATCTCAATTTCTGATACTCCAGCAGTTAGTTCAGAGCCTAAATCTTCTCCGACAACTCCACCAGTTACAATGAAACCTCAAGGGACACCCCCAATAGAATCAAAACCTGAATCCTATCCAGAAATAAAGGATTTAAAGGTGCAAAAAACAGTTACTTTAGGAGAGATTAAAGCTCAATTATTAGCAGATTCTAATAGTACAATTCAACTCATGCAAATTAAAATTACCAGAAAAGGAGATTTGATTTCAGAAGATGTTATTTCTATGGCAAATTTATCTAGTCCTGGGGTAAAAACCGTTAAAAATGCCAGAGTGATTGATTTTAAAATCCTAGATTTAGATAACGATAAAGAACCCGAAATTTTAGTAGATTTATTAGTTGATGAAGATAACAATTTAAAAAGTTACTATTCCGTAATTTATCGGTATAGTCCGATTAAACGGGAATATCGAGATTTACAACAAAAATGGGGTTTAATTTCCTATCAACTCAAAACAGACAACCAAGAAACTCCTATTTTAATTCATTATGACCAACGATTTAGTAAACAATTTCAAGTCTATACCCCGGAACAATTGCCTTTACAAATTTTTAAATATCAGTTTGGAGAATGGCAAGATGTGACTAAAAAATATTCTGAATTGCTCGCCGAACATAACTCAGTTTTGTTACAAGAAATCACTAAACGTAATCGCCTGAAACAAGATTTAAAAGGAGTTTTAGCCGCTTATTTAGCCCAACAGTATTTACTAGGTGAAGCAGATGCAGGCTGGAAAACGGTTAAAGAAGTTTATCAAAACCCCGATAAAAACCAATTTTTTACTCAACTTCGCCAATGGTTAAAACAGACAGGATACATGGAATAAAACTTCATAAATACATTGACTCAAATATTCTATAATAGGAAAAATGCAATGAATTTAGGATTAGCAATGGCTGTACAGTATATCCTTAGTGATTATCTTGAGCAGGCAATGGCTGAAGCAATTTATGACAAACTTGAAGATCAAACTTTTGTGGGAAAAATCCCTATTTGTCAAGGAGTTATTGCTTTTGGTTCAACCTTAAAACAATGTGAACAAGAATTGCGTTCAACTTTAGAAGATTGGATTTTATTGGGGATCAAATTGGGGCATCCATTACCCATTATTAATAACTGGGATAGTCTTTAATTTTTTCTGATCTCATTCTATTTCATGATAAATTAATCCTTGTCTTCAACCATTTTTAAACTATGATTAATGCCAAACTCAAACCAGACTGGGCGGGAAAAGATTTTCTGTCTCAAATTGTTAATGTTCTGATCAAAACTAAACCGCTTTACAGTTTAATGAAACTTCAAGCGAGAAAAGTTTTAATTAAAACCGCCGAAAAAAATGGAGTTCAATGGCGAAAAACTTGTCAAGAATTAGACACATCAGAAGCCAAAGAACTGTTAAAAAGTGTCACAAATCCTAATATTAAATATCCCGATTATTATCAAGTTCCCTTTCATGCTTATGATGAGGGAAATCTATGTTGGTTAGCCGCTTATGAAGCCGAACCCGCAACAAAAGCAATGGGTTTACGAGTCTGGCCAAAAGAACAAATTACCTGGGAAACCGCCGAACATCGCTTACGTTCTAGTTTCCATGAAATCTTAGGAAAATATTCTCCTGAACGGGTGGAGAATGTGTTAGATATTGGTTGTTCTGTGGGAATGTCTACTCTGCCGTTACACCGTTATTTAGTACAGAAATATGGCGATAATATTAAAACAGTTGGGTTAGATTTATCACCCTATATGTTAGCGGTGGCAAAAGTCCGAGATAAACAGGGAGAAATAGCCGAATGGAGACAGGAACTAGCTGAAAATACCAGTTTTCCCGATAATAGTTTTGATGTTGTTACCCTGCAATTCCTATTGCATGAACTCCCGAACAAACCCAGTCGAGATATCTTTCAAGAAGCTCTCAGAATTTTACGTCCGGGCGGTTGTTTAGCCATTGTCGATAATAACCCTAAATCAGAAGTAATTCAGAATTTACCTCCAGCGTTATTTATTCTGATGAAAAGTACCGAACCCTGGAGTGATGAATACTATACTTTTGATGTGGAAGAAACCTTAAAAGAGGTGGGGTTTGATTATAAAATAACCCTTCCCAGTGACCCTCGCCACCGGACAATTATTGCTCTCAAACCCTAACCCGTTGTTGTGCTTCAGCACCATCTTGGTCATAAAATAATAGTAGATGGTGCGTGCGCTCAAACCCCGTTGTTGTGCTTCAGCACCATCTTGGTGGTTAAATAATGGTAGATGGTGCGTGCGCTCAAACCCCGTTGTTGTGCTTTAGCACCATCTTGGTGGTTAAATAATGGTAGATGGTGCGTGCGCGTTGCTTACGCACCCTACGAATTATAGTTAGAATAATGCGATCGCATCCAGAAACCGGGTTTCTCAACAATTAGAAACCCGGTTTCTTGAGATTAAACTCCTTCAGAAACAATGCGTTGAAATTGATCAACTAAACAATTTTGCAGTTCCGCAAAATCTTCAACGGATTTTTCTAATTGAGTTTGGCGAACTCGTTTTAAGGTAGGGTTAGTAATCATTTCAGCTTGAGCCATTTGGACTTCCAGACGACTAATGAATTCCTCAAATAGAAAATTGATTTTATTTTCTAATTCCATTTTTTTCTCTAATAAAAATGCGGCTGTTGCACTGCGAATGGCGGCTTTTTCCCGAACTAAATATTGATTGCAATGTTCAGTTAAGGATTGAATTTGGGTTTCTCGCACTTTTTCTAATGCCCGCTTGCGAAACTCAAATTCATCTTTAACTAAGGCTAATTCTCCATTAATAACTGCACGAGTGGCAGCATCTGGGAACCAACGCTGTAAGAATCCTTCGCGTTTTGCCATCACGGAGTCAATAGCTACCTGTGCTTGATCCGTCATCCGCACAATTGGGGACGCAACGATTTCTAATTCTTGTTGTTGCTTAACTAACTCCATCGGTTTTCTTTTTTCAATACTAGACATGAATTTATCCTCAAATCAAGTTGATATTTATACCGTATCTAATTATTGATGTTTTGTCTGTCGGTAAATATCGTTTTTTGTGCAAAGATTTAGAAGTGAAAACCCGGTTTTTAATAAACCGGGGTTTTGGAGTCATAACAGACGATTCATATACTCTTCGAGCTTGGTTGTGGCTTCAGCAATAAAGGAATTTACTTTACACTGGAACCGGAGGCTTTGGGCCTTGATATTTTGAATTTCTTGGCTGACTGTGGCGAGTTTGTTGTGGACTTCTGCCCAAAACTGCCGCTCTTTTTTTTTGAAAAGAAATCAAACATATTGCCCAAACAAGAAGACAAGAAATCAATGAAATTGCGCTTTTTTCGGCCCAATTTGTATTTTTTGCGGGTGCCGTTGACAATCTTTTGAGACAGTTCATTTTTGACTGTTTCCATTTCTGGACTCTTATAGGCTGCTTCGATGCTATCCTTGTAAAAATTTCTCTCCAGTTTTTGTTCCTCATTGAGTTTAGTTGAGAAATACTTTCCCTCTTCTTCTACCCTCAAATTTTCTTCTTCCTCTAGTTGCTGTAGCATCACATCGTAGGGGCCGCGTTTGGCGAGCAATTTGGCGAATATCGGGGCCGTATCTATGATAATAAACAGCAAAGAGATGGCGTGACTTGCATGGGCTATAGCTGGATTATTTTTGGCTATTTTCTCCAAAACGTTTAACTGAGTGATCATGTCATCGGCTCTTTCTCTGGCATTTTTTACGGTTTGAAATTGCTGGTCTTTTTGGGCTTGCAGCTGGCTAATCTGCTGCCGATTTTGCGCTAATTGGGGTTCTATTTGGCTCCGCAAGGCTTTTAATTCTTCTTCTTGTTTGAGGCAAATGGCTTGTTTTTCGGCATAAACTGGGCCTTTTCCTTCTTTGCCTGTGCCGCTAATTCCTTCGGCTTCTTTAATGGATTCATTGCACAATAAATCTCGATTTTTTTCTTTTTCTAAGAGACTTTTTTCCAAGCCTTGATTTTTCGCTTCTAATTCAACAATCTCTGGCATTCCTTGATTCAGGTCTTTTTTGATTTCTAGCGCAATTTGAGCATTCTCTTGAGCGAGGTAAGCTAAAATAGGCTTTTCAAAGATTTTCAATTCTAAGGGTTTAGCCACAACAACTGCTATTAAAAGAGCAACCATAATCCGAGTTGCTCCCATCCCAATTTGTTGAAAGCTAATTTTCTCTTCTTTATGGGTCGTGATGAGAATTAAGCGATCCATATTGAAAATGAACAATCCCCAGAATAGCCCTAAAAGTAGGGCTTGAGTTGGGTTTTTGAAGATTGTATAAAAGGCATAGCCACCCGACAATACCGCACAGGCTGTGGTTAAGAGAACTGAAGCCCCAATCGCAGCATATTTATGCTTCTCTTTTTGGGAACGGCAATCTGCTAATACGTCCGCATCGGCACCCGCACACCACCATAAAAATCGATTCATTGTCTTTTTCTCCTTAAGGGATAGTCTCGATTTTGAATACCATGTACTAATAGGTATATTTTGATAGATTCGAGTTCTATGATCTATCTATAAACGTCTAGTTTTGTCGTCTAGTTTTTCCATTGTCTTTTTTCCTTAAAGGATATTCTTCTCAATACGATGTACTAATAGGTATACTTGATAAGTTAGAAAGTTAGTGTCTGTAAATGTAGTTTTTTGTCGATGTCGAATTGTGTCGATTTTTGTAAAAAAACCTAGATTTTAAAAGAAGGTAGTGCTATAAAAAAGATAACAAGTTTATCGGCGGTAGGGGCGGGTTCACCGAGGATGCTGTCACCCAACCCAGATTTGACTAAACCCGCCCCGATTTCAATGATTCTTGATGGGGTGGGGGCGGGTTTATCAAGATTATTGGTGGGAATATTTAATCTTTGCGGAACCCGCCCCTACAGTTCATAGGTAGATCAAAAGGAGTTCAAAACTATGGCAACGTTAACGCAATTGTATGATGAATATGAAGGCGATTTTATCGATGGGATGATTAATCACTTTAAGTTTTCTGGAAAAAAAGAAATCGTTTTTCGTATCCGGTTTATCAAGGATCATGATGGTTACTTGCATGAACCTTTAGCACAGAAGTACAAAAAAAAATTAGTGGATGAAGGTAATGAAGCTAATGCGGGTCAAATTTTTCGGCAAACCTTAGCTTCTATTTGTGATAAACTCGAAAAAATGGGATGTCCCCCCAGTACAGAGGATGGTCGCTGGAAAAATTGCCGATACTGGTTACGCGAGGAAATGTTTAAAATATGGGCAAAAGAACAGGGTTTAATTAAACTGAAATCCATTGATGAATGTTGGCAGGAATTAAAAGAAAAAGTTGCTCATCAAGAAGGATTAACCGTCGAAATACCCGCTTTAGGAAATATGGCGGCTAGACCCAACCGCAAACGCCACGAAATTCCGGTTAATAGCAATTTAATTTATCGGGTTGATTTTCCGAAACCTGGGCATTTAATATTATTTGAACGGGAACCTAACGGAACTATTGTTTGTTTGTGTCCTTCGGAGTTTGCCCCAGAGTCGGAGTATCCTGGGAAAGAGACGAAGTTACCCCATCCCAACTCCGAATATCCATATTTTGGCTCCGATGAGCTAGGATGGGAACAACTGGTTGCTGTGATTACGCCAGAGTTACCCCCGTTGCAGTGGTTGGAAGATAGCCGACAGGAAGCGTTAGAAGTCAATCAAGATCATTTAGCGGGAATTTTGGACTATGTGAATAGTCAAACCAACGCTGAGGTGTTATATACGGAATATTGGGTTGTTAATTCTTAAATTCCCACGCAAAGAAACCGGGTTTCTATGAAAAATCTAAGATTCTCAACTAGATATCTACAAAGAAACCCGGTTTCTCGCCTCAATGTTGGTAAGTCCTGTTGGGGTTTGATAGGTTTAACCCAGCCGAAAATCAATAACTAGAGTCAAGAATCAATATGAATGAAGATAGGATGACAGCCTACGCTAACTTAATTAAAGAAATTAAAGATTCTCCTATTGGTCAAGAATGGGGAATTTTAAATCAATATCCCGATTTAATTGATGAAACTTTAATTACCATAATGAAACAAGCTATCTCTGTTTTAGCCAATCGAGGAGAACGAGACGCAGCAGATCGTTTTGTTAAGTTAGTTATTCAACTGAAGGATAAGTTATCTGAATCCGATCCAGTTGCTCAGTCAAAAAAACAACAAAAAACTTGGATAAAACTCAATAAACAAGGTATTAAACTTCATAATCAAGGAAAATCAAATGAAGCGATACTGGTTGCTGAAGAAGCATTAACCTTAGCTAAATCCATTCACTCAGGCGACCATGATGATGTGGCAACCAGTCTCAATAACTTGGCAGCATTCTACGAATCCCAAGGACGCTACTCTGAAGCTGAACCTCTCTACAAACAGTCGTTAGAGATGAGCAAACGCCTATTTAATGGCGACCATGATGATGTAGCAACCAGTCTCAATAACTTAGGATTACTCTACGATTTCCAAGGACGCTACTCTGAAGCTGAACCTCTATTGCAACAGGCATTAGAGATGAGAAAAGGCCTATTTAATGGCGACCATGATGATGTGGCACAAAGTCTCAATAACTTGGCATTACTCTACATATCCCAAGGACGCTACTCTGAAGCTGAACCTCTATGCAAACAGGGACAAAAGATGTTCCAACGCCTATTTAATGGCGACCATCCTGATATGGCATCCAGTCTCAATAACTTAGGATTACTCTACTACTCCCAAAGACGCTACTCCGAAGCTGAACCTCTATTGCAACAGGCATTAGAGATGAGAAAACGCCTATTTAATGGCGACCATCCCAAAGTAGCACTTAGTATTAATAACTTAGCGTCAGTCTATAGGTCTCAAGAACGCTATAGTGAAGCTGAACCTCTCCATAAACAGGCATTAGAGATGTTCCAACGCCTATTTAATGGCGACCATCCTGATGTGGCAACCAGTCTCAATAACTTGGCATTACTCTACAGATCCCAAGGACGCTATAATGAAGCTGAACCTCTCTACAAACAGGCATTAGAGATTTACCAACGCCTATTTAATGGCGACCATCCTAACTTAGCAAGCAATATCAATGGCTTGGCATCACTCTACAGAATTCAAGGACGCTACGAGAAAGTTGAATCTCTCTTTCAACAGGCATTAGAGATGAGAAAAAGCCTATTTACAGGCGACCATCCTGATGTGGCAGATAGTCTGAATAAATTAGGGAATTTTTTAGCTTCTACCAACCGTCCTGGTGCAGCATTTGAGAAAAAGCAGCAAGCGATCGCAATGGAAACTCGCTTGATTCAGCGGAATTTTGCCTTTAGTTCAGAACAAGAGCGACTTCAATTAATTAAAAATAACAGAAAAAAATTTGATATTTTCCTCTCCTTAGTTGCTCAATATTTCTCCAACTCTCCCGCAGAAGTCAGACTTGCCTTAGATGTCGTTCTCAAACGCAAATCTATGACAGCAGCGGCATTAGCAGCGTTTAACTTTGCCATCCACAGTCAACGCTATTCCCACCTCAAACCCCAGTTTAATAAACTTCGTTCCTTGCAAGAATCACTGTTTCACCGCACCTATAACCCACCCCTTCCCGATGCAGAAACTCCCATAGAAGATTATCGGATTCGTTTGCAAAACTATCAAAAAGATATTGCCGAATTAGAACAACAATGTCAACAATTAGAAAAGGAACTCGCCGCCCAAGTTCCTGAAATTCAACTCGACCATCAAACCCTTGACCGTCGGGCGGTTGCTTTGGAATTACCCGCTAATACGGTATTAGTAGAATATGTGCGGTTTAATCGTTATGATTTTACTGCCCCCAACGGTGAAAACTGGCAATCTGCCGAATATTGGGCGTTTATTTTACCTGCTCAAAATCCCGATGCGGTGCAGATGATTTCATTAGGAGAAGCACAACCCATTGACGATTTAATTGATAAAGTGCGGCAGGTTTTAGTAGAACCAGAAAAAAATGGCCCCTCAACGAGTGCAAGAAAAGGCGCGAAAACACAGGATGAAGTCCTAGAAGATATCTTAAAAAAGCATCAATATAACCTCCAATATCCCAACGCCTTACGCCAAAAAATATTTGATCCTCTCCTGACTATTCTTAACGCTTATCAAAACATTTTTATTGCTCCCGACTTTAGTTTAAGTTTGATTCCCTTTGGCGTTTTACCTTTGGATGAAACCGGAAACCAACTGTTAAGAGATCACTATCAAATCAGTTATCTCAGTAGTGGGCGAGATGTCTTAAGATGGAAAATTAAAAGCGATCGCATTCCCGCCGAACCCTTAATTATTGCAAATCCCAATTTTAACTATCCCCATCCTCCCAGTTTAGCAAAACCGAAAACCAAAGGTTTAACTCAATCTGAAGCTCAATCTTCGCGGACAAAACCCGTTTTTCAGAGCCTATCCTCAGAAGAATTTTCTCCCCTTCCCGAAACCGAAACCCTAGCTAATAGTATAGCAGAAAAACTCAATATTTCTAATTTGTATTTAGGTGATCGCGCCTTAGAACCTCTGTTTTCTCAAAAATCCTGTCCTCGGATATTATTAATTGCTACTCATGGCTATTTTGAATCGGAAAATCCCTATTTTAGATTAACCGAAGAATTGCTAAACTGTTCATTAGGAGAAGAAGATAATCTATTAGCAAAAAATCGGGATTTAGTTAACTCTCAACTGCTTTTGGTTATGGAAAATCAAGCCGCAACCTTCAGCAAACAAGGGAAAGAAAATCAAGCCCAATGGTTAAAAGACTTTGCTAATAAAATTTCCCAACAATATCAAATTTTCCCCGCACCTCTCCCCACGGAAAACCCCTTTGATCGCTTTTCCGTTGCTCCCGTTAATAATGCTATGATTCGGGGAGGTTTAGCCTTTGCCGGGGCGAATACTTGGCGGGAAGGGCAACAATTACCAACAGAAGCAGGTAAAGGAGTCTTATTAGCTCAGGATGTGGCTGGAATTGATTTATGGGATAATGAATTAACGATATTAATTGCTTGTCAAACGGGCTTAGGAGATGTACAATTAGGAGAGGGTGTATTTGGCTTACGTCGAGCGTTTGCCGTTGCCGGATGTCAAGCATTAATTATGAGTTTATGGTCAGTTCCTACCCGTGCATCGCTGTTATTAATGGATCAATTTTTAACCCTGGTAGAAACGGGTTTAGGGAAACGAAAAGCGTTATTAAAAGCCCAATCTTATATTCGCAATATTACCATTCAAGAGTTACAAAAATTGCCTCTAGGTCGTGATATTCTTGATGAGTTTATTGAAGAAAGAGTAATCCCAAAAGAGTTTATTGAAAGTAACCCCAATCATCAATTATTATCCCATCCCTATTTTTGGGGTGCATGGATATCTCAAGGGGAATTATAATAGTACCCCCAGAAACCGGGTTTCTGAAAATATCTTGATGGGATACAATCAATCTCAAAGAGAAACCCGGTTTCTTAATCTTGGAATTAAAGATAGTATTGAACAGGATTTAATCTTACCAAGGACTACCAATTAACGTAAAACCAGCCCAATAAAAAGGATGGGATAAATTAACATTTCCACGGGAAGCAATTTCTGGGGGAAGGGGAATTTTAGCGGTATTTGTTCCGGTTTCATTGATTAAATAACCCTGTTCTAAACGAACTTTTCCCTGTAACATTCCTAGTTGAGCTTGTCGCAGAGCTTCTGCTTTAATTGGACTGGTTGATAAGGCTTGATAAAAGGTATTCATTAACCCTAATGTTCCCGCATCGCTAACATACCATAAACTCGCTAAAGCCGATTTAACTCCTGCTTGAACCGCTAACCCGGCAAACCCTAATTCCGCTTTTTCATCCCCTACGGCTGTTGTACAAGCACTCAAAACCAATAATTCTACAGGGGGTTGATTTAACTTGAGGTTTCTGAGTTGATTTAACCGTAATTTTTGATCCCAAAATTGAATATAAGATTGGTCAGACCCTCCGGTTTGAAATTCTCCATGGGTGGCTAAATGCACAATTGAAAATTGATTTTGACTACGTTGGGATGTGAGATTATTAACGGTAAAATTCTCATTCAAAAATGATTTTCCCTGCCAAGTATTATGATTAATAATTAAGTCCAATTCCATCGGAACTGCGGGGAGAGGGAGTTGATTGGAATTGGGAAAAACAGAAGCCCCCATCGCTAATATTTTAGAATTTTTAATATTAACATAGCGAGTATCTGTTAAACTTAAACTGGGAATTAATCCTAAACTATAGCGTTCTAACAGAAATTGTTTCCCATCGTATAAGGCGGCTAAGGGTAGGGTTCTTAATCCCGTATCCATTGAAAAGACTAGGGTGTTAATTCCTTCGGCTTCTAATTGGCTTTCCAGAGGTTCAATTAACCATTGATATAATTGTTTGCCATTTTCTTTATAGCGGGTATCTTCTAAATTTTCGGGCGAACGAATTTGATTAGAAAAAGTTCTAGCGGTTTTTAATACCGTTTCTCGCGGAACTGGAATACTTTTAAATATCGGTTGTCCATCGGGTAAAATCAACCTTAATTCTAATTGATTCGATTGACTGGATACATAGATAATGGCGGTTTTATATCCGGTTAATTTATAGATTTCATTTAAGGTTTTACGAATACTTTGATCCGTAAGGGTTGTATTATTTGAGTTTGAACCTAAATAGTTAGAAAATTCAATTCCTCGAAATGTATCAATTTGAGCCAAGGAGGAAATCACGGAACCGGAAGCAATTTGATCCATTGGAATGGTGGGAGTATTGAGGGGAATAATAGGGGTTTCTAAGGGTTCGTTGGGATTAGATGAAATATCCGAGGTATTTTCTAGTACAGCATCCGATGTTAAATCGGTTAAAACAGGTGTGGTATTCTCGGTTTTAGAGGGTATGGTTGAGGTTTTAATTTCTTGATTTGTCCCTTGTAATTCGGAATTAATTTGATTAATAATAGTCTGGGTTTCTCCGGTTGATTGATTAGAATTTGAGGAAGAATTATTAGTAGGTAAAAGACTCACCAAATTGCCATCAGTAATTGCTCCAGCCGTCCCATTTAAAAGGGGATTTCCCACGGAAAAAGGAATACTACCACATTCAGCAGTGCTACAATGGTCGCCTCCTTGTTGAATAACAATCGAACCACCTTTTTCTCCTCCTACGCTGGAAATACTGGAGTTTATTTGATTACGACTATTAAAAATTCCCGTGGCTCTAAATAATCCATGAGTTGAAATTCCAATATCGCCGCCTTGAGTTTCTCCTTCCCCCCGCAGGGAAACTACATCAATATCTTGAGCAGCATTTAATGAAATATTGCCACTTTTTCCCTCGGAAGAACTAGCGTTAATTCGTCCAGTATTAATGCTAGAACCTGCAATGATAAAAATATTTCCTCCCCCTCTAATTCCGGCTGAATTTATGTTTCCTGACTGTATTATTCCCGTCGTACTATTCAAATTAATTCCTCGATAGGCTTTAATATCTCCGGTGGTGATGTTTCTATTTGCTAACAATTCAATAGCGATGGAGTCGCCCACTAAGGATGAATTAAAAATCTGACCGTTGACTCTGATTCCCCCATTTCGACTGATTAAATTAATATCTTGACTATTCAATAAAACATTACTATTTTTATTGCTATTATCCTGGGCAATAGCACGAATTTCTCCCGTTTCAATCTGACCTAATGCCGATATATTAATATTGCCACTTCTTTGATTTTCTGATAATAATTGTAAAGATCCTGTCCGAATTTCTCCTTGAGAACTGGTGAGTTGAATGGTTCCCCCTTGGGTCATAATATCTCCAATTAAAATATTTGATCCGGCGGTTAAGGTGACTGAGCTATTATCAACTCCCGTAATTCGACCAGTTCCAATAATAGATTGTGCTTGTAAATTAAGCGGATCATAAACCGTAAAATCTCCGTCTAAATTTAGGGTATTTGTGCTATCTACTCGGCCAATTCTAATTTGACTAAATCCATTCGTTAAGGTTTCTAAATCCCGACTACTCATATCAAAACTAGAGGCATTTTCTGTTCCCCCTAATGTCATAGCTTGGGTGTTCCGACTAGGTTGTAAAATTAGAACTCCTGAACCCTGAACAGAATTTAGTCCTCCTAATAAATTTACTTCTGTTCCGGTTAAATTAATTGTAGCAGAGCCAGAATTTCCCGTTGATAACTGTTCAGTATAAATAGTTCCAGATTCACTGGTAATCGAAATATTCCCACCGTTTGTGAGTAGGTTGCCCAAGGTAATATTTTCTAATGCCGATAGTTTTAAACTGGCATTATCTAAACCAGTAACGGTATAAAATTGTTCTCGAAATGGTATTCCACTAGCAATTATACCTTGGGGAGATTGGATGATAACGGGATCTTTGAATGCAATATTTCCAGCGATAAAAATAGTTCCGTTTCCTTGATTTCCTCCGATAATAATTTCTTTAAATCCATTTTCTAAACTGTTTAAATCACGAGAGGTTAAATTTAATGTGAGTTCCGAGTTATTGTCTTGACCTGCGATTTCAATATCTTGAGCCACCGTTGCTGGTTGTAAGACAATTTGACCTTGACCTTGAATTGAGTTTTCACCCCCGGTGAAATTAATTTCATCACTGGTAATTTCAATATTTCCTGTGGCGGGTTCTAAATGATCAAATGTTCCGGTTCGTAGTCCTTTAGTTTCAACTTTTAACTCAGCATTCAGAATAATATTTCCTCCGGTTTCTTTGCCTCTAGTATCTATTAAATCTGTTGTTAAAGTTCGAGGAGTATTAACTAAAATATTCCCCCCCGAACCTTCACTAGAAGTCGCATCAATACTATAAGAATTTCCCTCTAAAATAATATCTCCCCGTAAACTTGTGAAGGTAATATCTCCCGATTTACTACTACCAGAGGTATTAATACTGTTAGTTTGAATGCGGTTTGATGTGTTAAGATATATATTACCCCCAGTGCCATTTTCTATCGCGCGGGTTGAGATGGTATTAGTAATAATATCTCGGTCGCTTTTAAGGGTTATATTCCCGCCTTGGGTATTCGCAGAAGTCGATAGATTTTCAGTCCGAATCCCCCCATTATTAGTTGTTGTTAGGTCTAAATTTCCCCCTTGGGTAATAATATCTCCCGTGAGTAAATTCACCCCGGTAATTACAATTGCAGCGCCGGAAGTCTGGAGAGTATTTCCTGAATTTATAGTAAAATTACCACTCCCAGATTTATCCGCATCGGCGGTAAAAGTTAAGGTTCCAGTGGTAGCCGGAAAGTTTAATTTATTGTCAGTTAGATTGCCAATATTAATACTATTTTTTGCTTCTATAAATACATTTGCTGTTAGGGCAAGATTTTCTAAAGTTTGCTGGGATAGGTTAATATTTTCTTGGGTTTTATCTTGATTACCGATGTTTATTTCCGGTGCATTAATTATTAAATTCCCAGGAATTGAATTAGTTGTTTTTAGGTTAATATTTCCAGCTATATTTAGATTATTTTGGCTGAAAATTGTAGCAAATCCTCCCAATCTTTCAGTTGTATTAGGATTAGAAAATCCTTGAGCACTAATATTACCAAAAAACTGGGTTGAATCCTTGGATCCAATAATTATTTTCCCCCCATTTCCATCGGTTAAGCCATCGGCTATAATCGTAGATTGATCATTAATTAATGTGCGGGAAGCCGTGGGCAAAAGACTATTTTCTTGATAATTACTTCCAATTCGGACGATTCCGCCTCCATTCACACCAGAAGCATCAATTTCCGAATTAAATAAATGAATATTATTGCCAATAATATTAACTTGAGGAAGATTTGATGAAGATGAGTTGAAATTGGTATTTCTGGTATTCAAAAAACCAGAAATTAAAGCTCCCCCGCCTTGAGGAGAAAATGGTGTATTAGAATTAGTTAATTCTACGCTTCCATCGGATAAAATATTAACACTAGAGGCTTGATTATTTTGTGAATTTCCTGTCAATAATTTGGGTAAGTCTAGGGGACTAATTACGGATTCATTATTCTCAAGACTGGGGGTAACGGTTTCAATTTCTAAGTTGAGTAAATATCCAGTTTGACTAATTCTAACTAAATTATTTCCTTCAATAGCTGCAATGGTAATTTGTCCTGCGGGTGCATTCAATGTTCCGGTATTAATAACGTTTCCCCCAATTAAGGTTAAGGTTTGTCCTTGGGAAACCGTAAGTTCTCCAGAATTAACAATATTACCCGGGTTGGATGTGGAGAAAAGAAAACTATTGGGTTCCCCTGAAAGGCTATTATAATCATTAGAATTTAAGCTATTAAATAAACCGGAATTAAATCCTATACCTGTAGCGGTTGTGGCGGTAAATGCACCCGGAACATCTAAACGTGCTTCCGAACCAAAAATAATTCCAGAGGGATTTAAAATAAATAGGTTAGAATTGCCTCCGGTCACTTTAATTAACCCTTCAATTACCGAAGGTTGTCCGCCCACGACACGGCTAAAAATATTTTGAATGGAATTATTAGAAACAAAATTAGCAATCTGACCCGGCGGCACATTAAATTGTGTAAAACTATGAAATAAATTTCTCCCATCTCCCGACTGTTGACCTCCGGTAATATCCACACGATTATTAACGGAATTAGTCAGGGTATTTGTACTATTAGGTTCGGGAACAATTGATTGGGCTAAAACTTGATTTATGGGAAAACTAATTTTAAGATTATTACTCAAAAAATTAGGGAAATCACCCATCCCCACTGTCCAAAATCCAGTTAAAGGTAGGGAGATGAAAATTAACTTAACAAAACGTCCAGGCTGCATAAGGGTTTATGCCTTGAATAAACAATTACCGAAAGGGAATCTACTATTTATTTTTTACAGAAGCCACCCAGATAGACTATTTCTATTACTATTATGAATAGTATTATAGATTTAAAAACAGGATTATGCGTTTAATTGGTCTTACCGGAGGGATAGGAAGCGGAAAAACGACCGTATCCAACTATCTTACCACGACCTACCGACTCCCCATTTGGGATGCGGATTTATATGCGAGAGAGGCAGTGGAACCCGGTTCACCTGTTCTCAAACAAATTGTTGACCGCTATGGGAGGGATATTCTACTTTATAATGGTAACTTAAATCGGCAGAAATTGGCTAGTCTGATTTTCTCAGACTCATCGGAGCGAATCTGGATAGAGCAACGGATACACCCCTTTGTGCGCCATTGTTTTGTTAACAATATTAAACAATTAAAAGCTCAAAAAATCGAGAATCCTGATTGCAACCCTTACGCTGAAGGGGTTTTAGTGATTCCATTATTATTTGAATCGCAAATGATGGATTTAGTTACGGAGATTTGGGTTGTTTATTGTTCTGTTGAACAGCAATATTTGAGGTTGATAGAACGAGAAAAAAATAATTTGGGTCAAATTTTAACCACCGAAGAAGCTAAAGCTAAAATTAATAGCCAAATGTCTTTAGCAGAAAAATGTAAACAGGCAGATATAATTTTAGACAATTCTTCAACGCCAGCAGAACTTTTTAAACAAGTGGATGCAGCAATTCGGGGGCAAAATATCCCCCAAAACTAGAAAAGAGTTGAGGTTTTCCTGAAAATAGGATAAAATCAAGAAAAAGCAGAGAGGAAAAAATCATGACAACCTCTGTACAGTTTATTGATGGATTGGATGAAGAAATTAGCGGGATTAGTCTGCGGAAACGTAAAGACTCCGAAACAAAAATTGTGGTCTTGCTATTTGAGCGTCTGCAAGCTATAGAAAGATTAAGAGCCTATCGGAAACAAATCACTAATTTGTGGTTACGCGATGAAGAAGGACAAATTAAAGTTACCCCCAGCAATGTCAAGTTCTTCTATGCAGAAAATGAGGATCTTTCTAAGGTTGAATGTTACTTTGAAGTATACTCAGAAGACATTTTTGAGCGAGTCATGCGGTTTTTAAATCGTTATGCTGATGAGAATGGATTCCAATTTCAGTCTACCTAAAAAATCAGAACGCGCCAGAGCGCGTCCTAAATCCTATTTTTCCAATTGTTTCAACGCTTGAAACGTGGCAAAGAAAAAGCCCAATGAACCTAACACAGTAATCACTTGAGCAATTAATTTAGCATTAGTGATTGCAATTTCATCCATGGTTTACCCTCCAATCAAACTCAACTTCAGATTCACTATTTTTAGTGTAACCGAGTTTCAGCGTGTTGAGAAATAATACAAACTCTGTTTCTAGTGACCCCAAAGATGTTAAAACTGAGGAAAAAGTTCAGGGAGAATGCTAAAAATGCAATTTCAAACCGCAATCCAAGAAGCCTGTTATAACAAAATTGCCACCTGGATGAGAGAATTATATGGCAAATTTCCTTGTGCTAGAGAAGACGTACCCGGATTAGCAATGGTCATGGGTTCAGCATTAGTTGAGGTATTTGTATTCCCTTGGGAAAAAGATGATGCCATTATTAATGCTCGGTCTTATGTGGTGACAGATGTAGAACTTTCTCCAGATTTATTACATTTTCTCCTACGAGAAAATAATATTATGAGGTTTGGAGCTTTTGGGATTGATGAACACGGGGATATTATTTTTGAGCATACTATTGTTGGTTCTACTTGTGATAAATTAGAACTAGAAGCCTCAGTTAATGCAGTGTTAGAAATTGCCGATGATTATGATGATAAAATAGTAGAACGTTGGGGAGGAAGACGGGCTTTAGATCGGATTTCAAGTTAAAAATAATGATAGCTGGGAATTGGGAACAGGGAACAGACTTTACCACAAGTGGTTTGCTGGATTAGTTTTTGTCAAATACCCAATTTAGATGCGCTCCGAAGATTATATAGCGCTACGCATTACAGTTAGGACACTTTTTATTCCTGAAACCCTTTCACTGCTTACTGTTCCCTGTTCCCTGTTCCCTAGTGGGTAGCACTATAACAGTTTTATGGGTGGTTTTAATTATTTTTTTTAGTTATAATTAACTTAAATAAATCCGCCCGTAATCCTATAAAACGTCCTGAATTGTTACCAAAATTAGGCTTAGAACCCCCCCGTGGCGTATTATTTGTTGGCCCACCCGGAACGGGTAAAACCCTAACCGCCAGGGCTTTTGCAGAAGAATTAGGAGTCAGTTATATTGCTATTGTCGGCCCAGAAGTTATGGGCAAATATTATGGGGAAAACGAATTGCCTATTTAGGCTATTACGATGCCGACTTTCATGCTGCTACTGAGAGTTTAGCCGGAACCAATCCCCGTTATGATGAGCGGGTAGCCGCCGATATTAAAGCCATTCGAGATCAGGTGGATTGGGTGGTGGTTAACTACCATTGGGGCGTAGAACTGGCGGAATATCCGGGGACTAATGTTTGAAATCCTTGGTTTCTGATGGGTCGGGGTCTATGTCACAGACTGAATCCCCCTTACCCCCTAAATTAGAAACTAAATGCGATGAATACGGGAAAATTATTGACCTATCTCAAGCCTGGAGCCATTTGTGAGATGCTCGTTCACCTGAACGCAACATTTTTTTAAGAAACCCCTTGCCAACCCCAAAGTGTTGTGTTACTATTAGAAGTTGTGCGTGAGAAAAGTACAAAACGCGCGGGTCGGATTTCAAGTTAAAAATAATGATAGCTGGGAATTGGGAACAGGGAACAGGGAACAGACTTTACCACGAGTGGTTTACTGGATTAGTTTTTGTCAAATACCCAATTTAGATGCGCTCCGAAGATTATATAGCGCTACGCATTACAGTTAAGACACTTTTTATTCCTGAAACCCTTTCACTGCTTACTGTTCCCTGTTCCCGAGTGCTACGCACTATAACAGTTTTATGGTGGTTTTGATTATTTTTTTTAGTTATAATTAACTTGAATAAATCCGCCCGTAATCCTATTTTTTAATCAGGTTTTAAAATGACTAATTTATTTGATGGGTTTGATCAATTATTTGAACTAGCAAAAACCTTAGATGAAAAAATCAAAAGTGGAGAAATTAAAACCAACGTACAAATCGGTTCTCGTACCAGTATTCCTAGACAGGGGAATATACCAAAAAACAATACAGAATTCCGTTCTGTAATTATTACTCCTCCATCGGTGGAAACCCCCTCAGAAACCCCTAATTTTTCCCCTCAAAATTTCCATCTCCCATGCAATATTTCAGAAGTGGGGGGGTTAGGAGATGTGATTCAACAATTACGAGAATTAGTAGAATTGCCTTTAAAACGTCCTGAATTGTTAGCAAAATTAGGCCTAGAACCCCCTCGCGGCGTATTATTTGTCGGGCCCCCAGGAACGGGTAAAACCCTAACCGCCAGGGCTTTTGCAGAAGAATTAGGAGTCAGTTATATTGCTATTGTCGGCCCGGAAGTTATGGGCAAATATTATGGGGAAGCGGAAGCCAAATTAAGACAAATTTTTGAGAAAGCCGCGAAATCAGCCCCTTGTATTATTTTTATTGATGAAATTGATAGTTTAGCCCCCCATCGTTCCCAAGTGGAAGGGGAAGTGGAAAAACGATTAGTGGCTCAATTATTAGGCTTAATGGATGGTTTTGCCAAAACCCCAGGAGTGATTGTTTTAGCCTCAACAAATCGCCCCGATGCTATTGACCCAGCCCTACGACGTCCGGGCAGATTTGATAAAGAAATTCGCTTTCGAGTTCCTGATAGAAATGGGCGCTTAGAAATCCTTACTATTCTAACACAATCCATGCCCTTAAAAACAGTTAATTTAGAAGAAATTGCCGATTTATCTGTGGGATTTGTCGGGGCAGATTTAAAAGCTACTTGTCAAGCCGCCGCCTATACCGCTTTACGTCGTCAGGTTCCCTCTTTAGAAGCGACCGTTCCCGATCAATTATATATTAATCAACAGGATTTTATCACCGCTTTAACGGAAATTAAGCCTTCAGTTTTGCGGTCGGTAGAAGTGGAAAATCCTAATATTTCATGGGAAGAAATTGGCGGTTTAGAGAGTATTAAACAAACCTTACAGGATTCCGTAGAAGGTCAGTTACTTTACCCGGAATTATATCAACAAACCGGAGCCAAAGCCCCCCGTGGAATCTTACTTTGGGGGCCACCCGGAACGGGTAAAACCTTATTAGCAAAAGCGATCGCATCCCAATCTAGGGCTAATTTTATTGCGGTGAATGGGCCGGAATTATTAACCCGTTGGGTAGGAGCCGCCGAAGCCGCTGTTCGAGAATTATTTGCGAAAGCCAGACAAGCCTCTCCCTGTGTTATTTTTATTGATGAAATTGATAGTTTAGCTCCGATTCGTGGGGCTTATCTGGGAGATTCAGGGGTAAGCGATCGCGTTGTAGGGCAATTATTAACGGAATTAGACGGGTTACAAAATAGTTCTGAAGTCTTATTAATTGGGGCAACAAATCGCCCCGAAGCTATCGATCCAGCCCTCTTGAGATCGGGAAGATTAGATTTACAATTAAAAGTCGATTTACCCGATATTAATAGTCGTTTAGCGATCCTGAAAGTTCATAATAAAAACCGTCCTTTAGTTGATATTAATTTAACAAATTGGGCAACGGAAACTGAAGGTTGGAATGGGGCAGATTTAGCATTATTAAGTAATCAAGCCGCCTTAGAAGCCATCCGTCGCTATCGTCGCCAAGGGTTAACTGATCCGAAAGAAATTTCGATTACGACCGAAGATTTCCGTTTAGGATATGAAGGATTGATCTTACAACAACCTCGCACAAAGCCCACGCACTTCAGTCGTGGGATGTAGTGCGACCCCCTTTAGGGGGTGTGAGGGTTTTAATGTAATCCCTAAGAACTTCAGCCATTGATAATCCTTCTGATTCAGCATGACTTTTGAGACGTTCATATTCTTTCTCGTTAACATTAAACTGAATTTTCTTTTCCCTTGACATACTCTATTTAAGACTCTATTATCAGAGTATAGCAAGGATGTTCCTCGCTTATCTGGTCAGATGTTCTGACCTCCTTAAAAACAAGTTGTCAATGGCGAGAAAAAGGCAACCACTGTGATTATCCCTGTTGACTACAGAAAGCTCCGAAAAATCTTGGCAGAGCCAAAGACTGTAATAGTCGTGTGCCGTCAATTGGGACGAGGTACTTGGCATTCCTCAGAGTCTCGTACTCTCCTCTAATATTGCTGTGAAGCAATTCTGGAAACAGTAGGGGGCAACTCCATGAATACCGAGCAATCGGGGCTAGACAGGAGAATCCTACGCGGTTCACCCGTGGGAGTGTCAAATCGAACTCAATCCAAACCCTAACCAAAACTTTAAGCTGTATTCCCTAACCTAATTATTCTGGATGTTGGCGGCAGGGTGCAACCTGAGAGTTTATCCTATATTAGAAGCCTGTAGCCACTATTTGATTAGTAGTTACGAATAGATGTTGTAGGTAGACTAGAAATTCCTAAATCTATTCCTATGGCTACCATTTTTGATAAAATCTAATGATCAACGACTCGCTAGGGTCAGGGTTAAGGTGATCTTTATATTAAACTGAACCGCAAGCAAAATTTCTATAGGGAGAGGATAGTATTTTTATGGTTTATGCAGAATATTTAGGTCAACCTTCTATTTTTGAATTAGCCCGGACTGGAGACCTAAGGGCAATTAGCGATTTAATTAATACCTATCTCAGACCTGAAGGGATCTCAGCGAGAGTCGCGCCCCCCGATCATAAAGGCTGTTTACCCGTCCTGGTTGAATTTCAACAGGAAGCCATGAATGAGGGCATTGTTAAGTTTATCTGTCACTTGCTGTGGAAACTCAACGCCCCTAACCTAGAAGGAGTAAAAATTGCCGCCCGGTATCAAGGAGATGGGGAGATTCTCTGGAAACAATCGGTACGGCTAGTGACTCCAGCCAATCAAGTTTATCGAAGCAAAGGACAAGCATACCGACGGTGGTTAAATCTGGACGGGATTAAATTTAAAACCCTGCGGTTAATGTTTATGATGGGTTCGGCCGTTTCTACCTTTGTATTGGGCTGTTGGGTGAGTTACTACGAAGTCAACGCCCAACAACTCCCCCTATCCAACCCTCAAGAAAAGGTAGTGATGGTCGCACCGCCACCAAAACGCCATGATACCGTGCAAGCCGCCTTAGAAGTAGTTCCAGTGGTACAACAGGAACAAGTCAAAAATCCCCAAGATCCAACGGTGACTTTAGTATTTGGGGGAGATGTCACCCTGTCCGATCACTTTGAAGATGTGATTGGGACGAACTACTCCCTACCCTTTGCCCAACTCCCCGAATATCAGGATGCCGATGTGGCAATGGTGAATTTAGAAAATCCCCTCACCCGTTCTACTTTGCGCCGTCCCAACAAACAGTTTAATTTCAAAGCTGACCCAGAATCCGTTGAGGTTTTAACTCAAGGAGGAATTGATATTGTCAATCTTGCCAATAATCATACGATGGATTATGAGGAGCCGGGGTTAGTGGAAACCATCGCAACTTTAGACAAAGCTGGAATTAAGGCCGTGGGAGCAGGTCGAGATATTAAAGAAGCTCGTCGGCCCACGATTATTGAAGTTAAAGGTCAACGAATTGCCTATTTAGGCTATTACGATGCCGACTTTCATGCTGCTACTGAGAGTTTAGCCGGAACCAATCCCCGTTATGATGAGCGGGTAGCCGCCGATATTAAAGCCATTCGAGATCAGGTGGATTGGGTGGTGGTTAACTACCATTGGGGCGTAGAACTGGCGGAATATCCGGGGGACTGGCAAATTGACCTGGCTCGATTTACGATTGATCAAGGAGCCGATGTGGTGATTGGTCATCATCCCCATACCCTACAGGGTGCAGAAATTTATAAAGGTCGGCCGATTGTTTACTCCCTGGGGAATTTTATTTTTGGGGGAAATAGTCGCGCGGACTATGAAACTGCTGTGCTTAGAGTTGCCCTAAATGCTAACCATCAAATGAAGGTCGAGTTTTTACCAGTAGAAGTGACCCAATATCAAGCTAAGGTGATATCAACTAAAAAAGGCGAGGATATTATTAAACGGGTGGGGCGACTCTCACAAATTTTTGATCAGCCCATGCAGTCCTCCGTCGTCTTAGACACCCCCCAACGACAGATTAAACAGGTGGATGCAGCCTTAACCGAACCGACTTTACCCTTAGTGACGGAACCTAAGCCAGAAAGTCCACCTACTGCGACGGAGATAGTCCCATCGGAACCCCCGAAAACACTGTTCTCCGAACCCATGCAGTCTCCAGTTTCTGAGGGGTCGGGGTCTATGTCACAGACTGAATCCCCCTTACCCCCTAAATTAGAAACTAAAACGGAAACCCAGGATGACCTCAAACCCTATATTGATCAACCTTTTATTAAAGATCCGTTTATCTCCCTTCCTTCTTTTCCCCAGGCTCCCGTCCCTAGCACCCAAAGTTATAGGGGTTCCAACTCCCCAATTTCGTTTCAAATTGCTATTCCTAAACAGCAATCTGTGAGCACGGGATCTCATGCTGAAATTGATCTTCCTTTGAAACATCGAGAGCTTGATCAAGTCATAGGCTAAGATCCTAACGGTCACCCACTGAGTGAATTTGTTTACCTGTCCAAAGTTTATTTATTCCTAACTATTACTGTGTTTGCGATCGCACTGAAACCCCATCAACAATATAAAACCTACGTCCTGTCTGACCCGGCTACCCAGTCGAGCCTAGAAGTTGTACCCGAACGGGGCGGAATCATTACCCGTTGGCAAGTCGAGGGTCAGGATTTACTGTATTTAGATAGTGAACGGTTTGCTAATCCTGAGTTAACGGTACGGGGCGGAATCCCGATTTTATTCCCCATTTGTGGGAATTTACCCGATGATACCTACACATATCAGGGTCAAAAGTATCACCTCAAACAACATGGTTTTGCTCGAAATTTGCCCTGGACAGTAGCGCAACAGGCGACAACCCAGGGGGCTGCGATTACCTTGGTCTTGACAAGTAATCCCCAAACCCGTTCCGTTTATCCCTTTGATTTTGAAGTGGAGTTTACCTACACGCTCAAGGGTAACTCTCTACAGATTTTCCAACGTTATACGAACCTCTGCGGGACAATGGATAGTCTACCCGCCCAGACCATGCCCTTTTCCACGGGGTTACATCCTTATTTCCTAGCGGGAGATAAGGAGCAATTGGCTTTTGAAATTCCGGCGATGCAGTATCGAGATCAACGCACCCAGAAAAACCATGTGTTTACGGGGCGGTTTGATCCATTGGAGGAGGAAATAGACGGTCTGTTTAATCCCCTCACCGGGTTAGCCACCACCACCATTGATCACAGTCGTCGCTCTAAAATTATTATGGGCTATAGTTATGCCTATTCTAGTGTGGTCTATTGGACAGTCAAGGGCAAAGATTACTATTGTTTGGAACCTTGGACAGCCCCCCGCAATGCGATGAATACGGGAAAATTATTGACCTATCTCAAGCCCGGAGCCAGTTGTGAGATGCTCGTCCACCTGAATGCAACATTTTTTTGAGAAACCACTTGTCAACCCGAAAGTGTTGTGTTACTATTAGAAACTGTGCGTGAGAAAAGTACAAAACGCGCGGGTCGCTAACTCAATGGTAGAGTACTCGGCTTTTAACCGATTTGTTCCGGGTTCGAGCCCCGGGCGACCCATTTTTAAGGCATGATAAAGGTGAGTAACTCATCATTGAGATAAAGGTGAGTTGCTCATCATTGAATTATGTGTCTGTAGGGAAATTTAATAATGTTTAAGTCTTGTCGGAAACCATTAGTAATTCTTATTTCAAGTTTGTTTCTACTCATTCATTCAGGATTTATAGAAACAGCCAAAGCTTTAGCAGATCCGATAACGCCAATAAATGCTAACTCACCTGTTGTAATTTTAGCTAGTGACCCAACTCTACTCAGTAATATGGGTCAAGTCTTCGAGGATACGAAAAAAGGATCTTTCAATCTGATAAAAGGATCACAAGGTTTTATCGGAGAACAACTTCAACACGGATCAGAACTTTCCCAAAAAGTCAACGAGCTTACAAGAAAGCAGCTTGAAATTGGAAGCCGTTTAAGTGCTGAAGCAAAATCTTTATTAAATCAGATCAATCTATCACAGATAATCACCGATGTTAGTGGTGCAATCGAGGGAGATGTTGCTCTTAGCAAACAAGCTATGCAAGACCTCAGTAATTTTGTGGGTAGCAGTCAGTTTGTCGAAACTACTAAAAATGTTTTAGAACAGCAAAACATTGCTAAAGACCAGGTTTTAGAAGAAACGGCTCAACTACTTTATGCCAAGGCTGAATTAGGAAAACAGATTCTTGCCAACACCCAAACTACATTAGGAAATACTTTTATTTCATCGAATCAAATCTTGAAAGATGCAAGTAAAGTTAGTGGGGATCAATTAAAGTACGGTCAACAGCTAGTTCAAGACTTTGGAAACAACCTTCAAGCAATTGACTACGCAGATATTTCCAACAAAACTAACTCATTTTTAGCTAACATTAATATTCCGGTCAATCAACTGGTTTTGGACTCTATATCTTTTGCGGGTGAACAAGTGCTTGGAAAGAACAAACAACTCCGAAAAGATATGAAAGTTTTTCTACAATCAACTCCAGAAACTATGTGTCAATCTTATCTGGATAAAGTTCAAGGAGGTGATAGTTCCAGTTGGACGGCTATTGAAAAAGGTGCAGATGCAACAGTTGTAATACTTCGATCTGTAACAAGTGCTTCTGCTGCTGGTGCAGGAGCTTTGTCTGGTTATGCCGGAATTGCTTCTACTGTGTCTCAGTTGGGATTAGGTGGCTTAACTCAGTTAATAGCTGGCTGGTTGGGTAGCAGTGCAAGTGGAGCAGCAGCTACAGCAGTTGTGACTTCCGCCGTAGGTGGCCCTGCTGTCATGGGATTTCTATTAGTTGGAGGGACAGGTGCAGCTGTTTATGGTGGCTATCAAATTGGTAAAATAGTTATAGGAAACTACTTGCAAGAATGGGCTATAGCTAACTGTAAGTAATGCAAGTAAATTGATTGTGAGCATCAAAATCTGAGGCTTGACAAGTATTAGCCTTTGAACTCTCAAAGGCTCCTCATCTTTTCTATAGAGGGCATTGAAACGCTGATGACGAGCGATCGCAGAATTCCCAAAAGCCAACAGTGATACTTGACAAAAGTAACATTATGTCATATCGGAAAGTGCAAAACCGATACGAGGCAACAAGATCAATTGTTGTGAGCTTTTCTGGGCTTAACTTAGAGTGATTTTAAAGTTCCTTACCTGTAGCCATGGGATTGAAGCCCTGAAGGGCTTACTACGATTTTGAAGCCCTGCCCCTAAAAAAATAACAAATTTCTGATCAGAGCCACCGGAAATTACCAAATTGTCTTAATATTGTTTTGATTAGGACGATCTCGGAACCAATTTACAAAACAACAACTTAGGAGGCAATTTTATGGCGCTCGTACCCATGCGGCTTTTGCTAGATCATGCGGCTGAAAACGATTATGGACTTCCTGCATACAATGTGAATAACATGGAGCAGATCCAAGCCATTATGCAGGCTGCGGAAGAAACTAATAGCCCTGTGATTTTGCAAGCTTCTCGCGGCGCTCGTCAATATGCGGGCGAAAGCTTCCTACGCCACCTGATTTTAGCGGCGGTGGAAACCTATCCCCACATCCCCATTGCCATGCACCAAGATCACGGCAACTCTCCCGCCACCTGCTATTCGGCGATGCGTCATGGCTTTACTAGCGTGATGATGGATGGTTCCCTCAAAGCCGATGGTAAAACCCCCGCCAACCTTGAATATAACGTGGCTGTCACCTTAGAAGTGGTGAAAGTGGCTCACTCCATTGGTGTTAGCGTTGAAGGCGAACTAGGTTGTTTAGGTTCCCTGGAAACCATGCAAGGTGACAAAGAAGATGGTCACGGTGCAGAAGGGAAATTAACCATGGAACAGTTGTTAACTGACCCTGACGAAGCTGTTGAGTTCGTGGAACGTACCCAAGTAGACGCTTTAGCGATCGCCATTGGCACCAGTCACGGTGCTTACAAATTCACCCGGAAACCGACTGGTGAAATTCTGGCAATTAGTCGCATTGAAGAAATTCACCGTCGTTTACCGAATACTCACTTAGTGATGCACGGTTCTTCTTCTGTTCCTGAAAATTTGTTAGAAATCATCAACAAATACGGTGGTCAAATCCCTGAAACCTATGGGGTTCCTGTGGAAGAAATCCAAAAAGGAATTAAGAGCGGTGTTCGGAAAGTTAATATTGATACTGACAACCGTTTAGCGATTACCGCAGCCTTCCGGGAAGCGGCTTTCTCAGATCCTTCTAACTTTGATCCCCGTCACTTCCTGAAACCTTCTATCAAATATATGAAGCAAGTTTGTGCGGATCGTTATAATCAATTCGGTTCTGCGGGTAATGCAGATAAGATCAAAGTTCAAACTTTAGATGAGTTTGCAGCTAAGTACGCTAAAGGTGAATTGAGTGCTACTACTAAAACGGCTGTGGCAGTTTAATTAATCGGCCCTGATTTTAGCTTTAAATCATCTAAGTTGATGAATTGAAAGCCTGGTTTCTTAAAAAAGAGGCCAGGTTTTTCCTTGTAGTAAGCCCTTCAGGGCTTAATTTTGATTTGAAACTCAGTGATTAAGATTTCCGTCCTGGCAAAAAAGGGGGATTTCAAAATCAACTTTGCAAGATAGCATAGGAGGGGAAGTTTTAATATAGCAACCGCCAAGGCAGTTAAGACACCAGACGGATCTTGGAACCCAGACGGTAAAGTGTTTTCCCCCTGGCCGTGCACGGGGGGTTTGGGGGGCTGTTCCCTGATCCGGCGTTCCCTGCTATATCGCTAAAAATTAACCTTTGGAGCAACTGACGGGTGTAATATATGGGGCAAAAGCTCAGACAATCAATGGAGCTAAAGCGAGGAGTGCCAATTGCTATAATAGCTTTGATAGCATTGGGAGTTATTGCTTATCTTGCTCACAGTTTTTCGGTATCCAAAGTATTGATACCGATTGTTTCCGTATTAGTGGCTTTTTTCAGTTCTCTAATGGCGTTAATTTATTATCAAAATCTGCAACAGTTAAAACAAAAAAATGCTTCCTTAGAGGCACTATTACAAACTACGAAAGAACGGTTTTTACTAGAAAAACATGATCTAGGAAAACAACTGAAAACAACGGTTGAAAAATATAGCAATCTTGAATCTAAAAATAAAGTTTTGCAGGAGATGAATCATCGAAAAGATGATTTTCTGAGGCAAACATCCCATGAGTTAAGAACGCCGATGAATGGGATTATTGGTTCCTTACAACTCCTATTGGATGATTTATGTGATGATCGAGATGAAGAACTGGAGCTTTTAAAACAAGCCCATGATTCTTCCCTGCATCTATTAACGTTAATTAATCAGGTTTTAGATTTAGCTAGAATTGAAGAAGGTCGAATTTCTTTTGATATTAAAACTATTGATTTACAGGCGTGTTTAACGGCTGCTCTTTACCTACAATTTTCTAATATTCGTCAAAAAGGATTACGACTCTATAAACAGGACTATTCCCACCGAATTAAGGTCAAAGCTGACCCCACAAAACTTAAGCAAATTTTCATTAATATTATTGGGAATGCCATTAAATTTACAGACCGAGGCAGTATTTCAATTAGTACAGAAATTCGTCATGGTAATCATCCTCAAACACAAGAGAGTGAAGAAATAGCTGTGATTACGATTAAGGATACGGGAATTGGGATTTCACCTCACATTCAAGAAAAACTATTTCAACCCTTTGTGGTGGAAGATGAATCTCGACTCCACACCCTAGGAAGTACCGGATTGGGATTAGCAATTTCAAAAAATTTAGTCGAAATGATGGGAGGTAGAATTCAATTAGTTAGTCCAGGGAAGAATCAAGGAACCATCATTGAAATCTTTTTACCCTTAAGTGATGGAGAAACCTACAATTCATATTTAAACGAATAAACTAACCTCAAGGAGTCGGGAAAAAGAGAAAGGAAGATGTTAATAATTGTTGGGGTTGAATATTTTCTAAAAAGCCAATAATTTGACCTGTGCCTTGAACTTCAATTAAAGTTCCACCGCCAAGGGTACGTTCAATACTAGGAAATACCCCTCGCACAGCTTCTGGGGGAATGGAGGTTAAACGCAACTGAGCAAAAGAAGGAACTCCACTAACAATAATTAGATCTTCTCCGGGGGTAAAATCCGTAATTATATCTGCATTAGTGGGAATAAAATTGGATGAAGAACCTGTATTTTCGGGAGGAAAAGCACGAACCGAAAAGTTGTCAATCCCAAATCCTCCGGTTAACTGATTTATCCCTTTATCTCCGGCCAGATAATCATTTCCTCCTCCGCCCAAAAGGGTATCATTTCCCTGTCCTCCATAAACAGAATCATTCCCATCTCCGCTATTAATATAATCCGCACCTAAATTTCCTTGAATAATATCATTGCCATTTAAACCGATCAAAGAATCGTTTCCTTTCCCTCCAAATAAACTATCATCTCCAGCACCTCCCGATAGGGTATCCTGCTCCTCTAAACCATAAATGGCAAAGTTAAACGGGGCGAGAAACGGAGAGACTTGAATATAATCTGGGCCACTTGTGCCAATATATTGACCCTTTCTATTGACATCTTTTTGGGTAATCGTAATAATATTAACCCCCACTAGGGAAGTTGTAGTCCCTGTGGACATTGGCACAGGTTGTGAAACAGATAGAGATGAAAAATCTGGTTGCATTGTCATAAATCGACTCTCCCTAAAACATTAAGGCAAAGGAAATCACTGGGTTTCAAAAGCAATAATATCTTACGGTGATTGATCCTACCCTGGATTGGGGGCGATCTCGACGAGAAAATGAAAATTTTTCATGATTGACCCTGAAATTCTGCCCATAACAGTTAAGATTTAAGGAATAGTCGGGACTCGCTTTTGCCAATGAATCCAGAATCCACGCTCAATCAGCTTAAATCATCCCTTGGGGATGGTCAACTGCCTTCTAGTTACGGTGTTTACTTCAAAAATACCCTAGTTGCCCTGTGTCATGCCCTCGAAGATCACATTTTACAAAATAGTGATGCCACACCGGATCAACAACCTCTAGTATTAGTCACATTTCAGGAGGGAAAATGGTATCTTCAAGAAGCCGAACGGTATTTTGATATGGTTCAATCTTGTCGCCATGTTGTGATTAGTGCCGTTGCGGATAGTGGATTTTTGACCCATCGCACCGGACAATTAGAGAATGTCTCTTTAGTTAATTTAGACCGTTCTGATAGTTTAGTGATGGAGTGGAATTTAATTATTTTAGCTCCGAGTTATACCACCATGGTATTGTGCCATGAATTGAGGGAAGATGAATATGCCCATCATAGTAAACCAACGATTGATAGCGAACGAAAATTTTATGGATTATGGACATTTGATCAAAAGTTGGTTCGTAAATCTGCTGAAATTTTAATTGAGCGGTTTCGACCCTATAATCCTGAATTAGCGGATAGTTTATTGGCACAACATCAGCAAATTGTAGCTACACCTTATCATCAAGTTCCTGATTTAACTAGCGTAGTTTCTCGGATTGTTAGTTATTTACAATCTTCTCAACAAGAATTAATTACCGTTAACCGCCAAACCCGAGAATTATGGGAATTAGAAGGGCAAGCCAAACGAGTCAGCCGGAATATTAGTGGCAATAAATTACAGGCGTTTTTAAGAATGGCACAACGGGTGGATGAACGAGATCACGATAACCCCTGTGCTTCCTTACAAGTCGCGGCTTTATCGGAAACCATTGGTCAAATTTTAGATTTGCCTACGGTGACTTTAAGGCGGTTACGGTTAGCGGGATTATTATATAGAATTGGGTTAGCATCAGCACCGGATGAGGTGTTTAATCAAACCCCGGAAGAAATGGATGATGCCACGAAAAGGTTTTGGTCAGAACGGACATTAATTGGGGCTAGATTATTAGAATCTATGCCAGAATTATCGGAAGTTCGGGATGTCGTGTATTATTATTTAGAACATTGGGACGGCACGGGCAAACCCAATGGTTTAAAAGGAGAAGAAATTGATATTAAATCCCGAATTTTAGCTGTTGTAGCTTATTTTCAAGCCTTTATTCAACCCCGTGGTAAACGTCCGGCTTTGGGTTTAAGTGAAGCGCTAGAAAAATGTCAGGAGTTGAGTGGAACTCGGTTTGATCCAGCCATAATTGAATCTTTAAAAACCGTTGTAAAATTAACGGAAATAGGGTTGATGCAATTGCCAACTCAACCCAGTCAATTACCGAATATTTGGTTAGAGGAGGAGTTAACTTCTAAATCTCAACCTCAAAAAGAATCTAAAATTTAAGTTGTTTCAATCATCATTGATTATGACTATGACTCGCACATTATCGGTTGATTTTAATGCCATTAAACAAGGAAATATTAAAGACCTGACTAATATAAATTTATCCGGTATTGATTTGTCCGGTATTGATTTGTCCGGTGCTAATTTATCTGGGGCTAATTTATCTGGGGCTAATTTATCCGGGGCTAATTTACAAGGAGCGCAACTCCGAGCTAATTTAAGAGGGGCTGATTTATCCGGGGCTAATTTATCTGGGGCTGACTTGAGAAATGCTGATTTAAGGGGGGCTATTCTATTCGATGTTGAGGTAAAAGAAGCGAGTTTTGCTGGAGCTTTTTTAACCGGAGCCACCTGTGGAAATTTGGATTTAAGTGGTATTGATTTAAGGGGTGCAGATTTACGCGGTGTTAATTTATCCCAAGGAATTTTATATCAAGCGGATTTAAGAAATACTAATTTATCCGGTGCAGATTTATCTCAAGCTGATTTAGAAGAAGCTAATTTATCCGGCGCGGTGTTGCGAGGAACAAATTTAGAACGGGCTAATTTACTATGTGCAATTCTGGAACAAACCTTATTTCTAGGTGTGGTTTTAGATGGCGCTTGTCTGGAAGGAACAGAGTTAGGGAATTGTTGATGGTTTCTAGTTTAAATCCGTCTAAAATTTGTTATTTATGCTTTCACCTCTGCACTTGTGGACACTGTTTCTGTTAACATATTAGCTGCAAGGAAGTTGGCCTAATATGTACAGGATTGAGTTTCATGGTAGATAAACGTCGTGGGTTGATTAGTGTAGTTTTGGTTTTAGCGGTGATTGCCTTTGTGGGATTTTCTATGGGGCCACTGATTAGTGGGATTGTCCAGAACAATCAGTCGAAACAACAACCGACTCCCACTCCCACACAATCGGCTCAAACGGGTAAACAATCCGATTTACAAGCACAAGCCCGGGGTTATGAGTTAGTATTGCAGCGAGAACCCGATAACGAAACGGCTTTGAAGGGTTTATTACAAGCCAGGTTAGAGCTAATTCGGTTTAAGCAAGCCGAAATGAAGGATGTGATTGAACCTTTAGAGAAACTGGCAAAAAAACACCCTGAAGATACACGCTACAGTGTTTTATTGGCACAGGCGAAAGCCTATACCGGAGATCAAGAAGGATCGGCTCAAATTTATCGTACAGTTTTAGCCAGTCAACCCGGAGATATTCAAGCCTTACAAGGTTTAGCAAATTTATTCCTACAACAAAAACGTCCAGAAGCGGCGATTGGATTATTACAGGATACCCTGAAAGCCGCTGCAAATGCGAATCAAACTGTACCCAATACGATTGATGAAATGTCGGTGCAGTTAATTTTGGGACAGGTTTATGCAGAGGATAAACGCTATGATGAGGCGATCGCTATTTATGATGAAGCGATCAAAAATGATGAGAAAGATTTTCGTCCAGTTTTTGCTAAAGCTCTAGTTTTAAAAGAACAGGGAAATGCGGGAGAAGCGGAACCTTTATTCGCTAAAGCGGTGGATTTAGCCCCAGCAGTTTATAAAGATCAAATTCAAAAACAAGCTGGTAGTAGTATAGCTCCAGCTAAGTCTGTTAAACCCGGTTCTCCTAATGCTTTGGAAACTAAACCGGAAGCTAATTCTGCACCCAAAAAATCGGCCGAGTAAACTGGTGGCTTTCTCCTGCAAAATCTAGTTATATTCCCTAGAATATAGTTAGGGAAACGTTAATTTTTTCAATCTAATTATGAACTTGAAACGTCTAGGCCATGTTGCTATTTGTGTGAATGATATCGACTCATCCGCAGCGTTTTATCAAAACTTAGGGATGGATTTGGTTTGGAAGGATACGGACTGGGCTTATTTAAAAGCGGGTGAGGATGGATTAGCTTTACTGAGTCCGGGTTATGATCAAGCTGGCCCTCACTTTGGTTTTGTATTTAGCGATCGCACCGAGATGGAAAGTGCCTATCATAGCTTAAAGGCTCAAGGGATTCCGGTGACAACAATTCATGAACATCGGGATGGTACGGCTTCCTTTTATGGGCGAGATCTTGACGGAAATGGCTTTGAATACCTGTATGAACCCATTAAATGAGTTAAGGGCGTTTTAACTAAAAACTATGTTTCAAAAAATTCGATGGGGAAGTCGCCGGAGTTCAATGTTTTATACTCGGGTTGAGGTAGATTTGTGGCTGATGGGAGCCTGTCTTCTTCTCACCGTATTTGCAGGAATTATGATCCGCAGTGTGGAGTTAAATCAAGGTTTAACTGATTGGTGGCAACATTGGGTGACGGGAGCGATTGGTTTAACTTTAGCTTTGATTTTTTCCCGTTGTCGTTATGAACGTCTGATTCAGTGGAAATGGGTGATTTATGGAATCACAAATTTATCGTTGGTTGCGGTACAAATTATTGGGACAACGGCATTAGGGGCGCAACGATGGATTAATATTGCGGGTTTTCATGTCCAACCCTCGGAGTTTGCTAAGGTCGGAATTATTATTACTTTAGCAGCCCTACTCCAAGAGTTAAAAAATCCAAATTTGAGGGATATGATTCGGATTTTAGCGATCGCTGCTGTTCCTTGGGGGCTGGTTTTTATTGAACCTAACTTGGGAACTTCTTTAGTGTTTGGTGCGATTACTTTAGGGATGATGTATTGGGGTAATATTCATCCTGGTTGGTTGATTTTGCTCCTTTCTCCAGTGATCACTGCAATTATTTTTAATGTCTATCTTCCGGCGGGAATTGTTTGGGCTGTATTAATGGGTTTTGTCGGTTGGTGGAGTCTCCCTTGGCGATGGCTAACTGGCCCTTTAGCCCTATTAGTTAACTTAGGAGCCGGAGAGTTAAGCCATATTCTCTGGAATGTGTTGCAAGACTATCAAAAAATGCGACTGATTGGGTTTTTGAATCCTGAACAAGATCCCTTGGGGAGTGGTTATCATTTAATTCAGTCTCGAATTGCCATTGGTGCGGGACAATTATATGGACGGGGACTTAATCATGGGACTCAAACTCAATTGAATTTTATTCCTGAACAACATACGGATTTTATCTTTTCCGCCATCGGTGAGGAGTTGGGTTTGATCGGTTGCATTGCAGTATTAGCTATTTTTTGGTTTATCTGTTTACGTCTAGTGATTATTGCCCAAACTGCTAAGGATTCTTTTGGATCTTTAATTGCTATTGGAGTCCTTTGTATGTTATTGTTTCAGGTGTTTGTTAACATTGGGATGAATATTGGCATAGCACCAGTTACCGGAATTCCTCTACCTTTCTTAAGCTATGGTCGATCTTCATTACTGAGTAATTGGATAGCCATTGGGATTGTACAATCGGTGGCTAACTACCGGCAAAAGCTTAATCTTTAAGCAATTTTACCTTTAATACCTATAGGAAATATTGCCTTAACTTAACACTTTTTTTCTTAAAAAATCCATTCTTTCTTACTCTATGCGAAAAACATTACAAGTTTGTTTTCTGGTATTTATAATTGCCAACTTTACGGCTTTTGTAAATCTGAGTTTAGCCACACCTGAAACATTGATTGCCCAAAATGTTCAGTGTAAGCCCGATGGCAATACTTTAGAAATGCGAAAATGTGCCTCTGATCAATATCAAATCGCGGATCAAAAGCTGAATCAAACTTACCAAAAACTCATCGGTCAATTATCTCCCGAACGCAAAAAACGGTTAATTGAAGCCCAAAGAGCTTGGATTTCCTTTCGAGACAAAACCTGTAGTTTTGAATCGAGTCAAGTTTTAGGGGGTACAGCCGAACCTTTATTTTTAACCCTATGTTTAGCAAAAGTAACTCAGCAAAGGGTTCAAGATTTGCAAGACTATTTAGCTAAAATTAAGTAATGTCCAACAGTTTAGGGTTAAATTCCGAGATGAATCGAATGCGTAAGATTGTGCCTTCTCTTCTCGGCTTTTTTCTATTTTGTCTCTCGATTTGGGCCATTAGCCAAAAGCTGGAAAAATATTCTATAGATGATGTTTTGATTAGTCTATCTAATATTCCTAAAATTAATAGGCTGGGTGCAATTGCCCTAATGACAACCAGTTATTTAATGACCACAGCTTATGATATTTTAGCGTTTATTTATATCGGGTTTCCCCTGAATTATGTTAAAGTCGCCCTCGGTGCATTTACCAGTTATGCAATTAGTAATAATGTTGGTTTGTCCCTATTGACAGGGAGTGCCGTTCGTTATCGGTTATATTCAAAATGGCGTGTTCCTCCAGGTATAATTGCCCAGGTAATTGCCTTTACTAACTTAACATTTTGGTTAGGATTATTGGGAGTCTGTGGATTAGTTTTTCTGTTGACCCCCTTAAAGGTTCCCAGTATTTTAGATTTACCCTTTGTTTCAGTTCGTCCGGTGGGAATCATCTTTCTTCTCATCATTGGAGTCTATCTATTATGGGCAAGTTTTAATCATAAACCTGTCAAACTTGGAGAATTAGAATTAAACTTTCCTACCGTCAGTGTTTCACTGGCTTTAATTGCTTTTGCCTCCGTAGATTGGGGAGCCGCCGCCGGGGTTTTATATGTATTATTACCTGAAGGTAGCACCGCTTCTTATCTCAGTTGTTTTAGCATTTATTTATTAGCAATGACGGCTAGTATGGTTAGTAATATTCCAGGAGGTTTAGGGGTCTTTGAAACTGTGGTTTTAACCTTGGTTTCTTCTCAAGTAAATCCAGCTAATGTTTTAGGATCTTTATTAGCCTATCGTGCCATTTATTATCTACTTCCAATGATTGTCGCAACTATATTACTGGGAATTAATGAACTAAAAAAGCATCACTAAGCTGTTTAAAAGTTATCCGCTATAGGTGATTATGACGACGAAATTTGAACCCCCAATTTCTACTCAACGTACAGGTTTATCTCTCCTCGTCGCTAGAATTTTAGCTCTGATTGTTACGGCTAATTTTTGTTTAGTCGTTTTTGATTTAAGTTATATTAAACTTCGTCGATTTTATTTACAATGGAGTCAACATCAAGCCCAATCTGAAAATACACCTAAAAATCAATATTTGCAGCAAGTTGATCAACTTGAAAAAACAATTAATCAATTTGGAATTGAGTCTAAAGAAGTTAAGTTAGCATTAAAAAATATTCGTGAATCGAGTTTACAAATATTTATAGAAAATCCCCCATTTCGGGTTTTAAATTCCTATGGAACTTTAGTAGAAATTCAAAAACGCTTTCAGAACCATGTCAAAATTAATAATTTTCAGCAAGCCTTGGAAACCTTCTGGAGTCCTGATTTTTTCAATCAAAAACAATGGCAAAAAGAGTTAAAATTTTTTAATCAAAATATTAGATTTTTAATTTTATTTAATGAACCTAGTTTAACCTATGATATTATTAAAGGGATTGAACCAGATCGATTAACTCAAAGTTATTTAGTTAAAGTTTCAGAATTAAAAGTTTATTTAAAATATAATCAGTTAAATACGCCTAAAGCCCAAACTTTACTCAAAGATCTCCAAAAATCCAGTGCTGATATTATTGATCGGACTTATTTCTTACAATTAGAACATAATTTGGGGCCATTAACCGAAGCTAAATATCGCATGATTGATCATATTTATAGTCGAGATCCCAAAGTAACAACTCGGCTGACCCCTACCCTAAAATTTTTATATAAAATTAACCTATTAAATTTTTTAGCCCCGGAGTTAATTTGGGCTGATCGCTCCTCCAGACAGGCTTTTTATGTCTTTTGGAGTGTGGAAAATTTAGAAAAACAAGGATGGGAAAAAGAACTCAAATTTTTTGAAAATGATATTCAAAGTTTAATGGAGTCATTCTATTTTCGACAATTGAGTTTAAATGGTCAATTTGTGAATCGATTTTGGTTGATTGATTTACCTTGGATCAGCCTGTTTTTCTTAATCTTCTTAATGGAAATCTATGTTCTTCGTTCTCGCCAACCCCAACTAACACTAAGGGAGGCAATTTTAAAATTATGGTATTATGTATTTTTGTTAATTCCTAAATTATTATTTTTACGTTTTATTTCAGCCATTTATCACTTAAATCGAGCCAATTTTCCGAGTTTACAACCAACTATTGATTACCTAAAATTAAAAATAATCTATAGTTTTGCTCAGGAATTAGTTCAAGTTTTGGTGAATCAAGGGGTTGATAAAATCAAAGATTTTGTTAAACAAGGAAGCCTGAAAAAGTTAGTTAATCCTCCTTCTTCCTATCAATCTATTTCCTTAGAAGATATTGAACTTGAATCCCAGTCTCCCCCCGGAATTTCTAACCAAATTGTTGAAATTACAATTGCTAAAGTTTTACCCACCATTCGTCCTGAATTAGAAGCATATCTACACTATCAAGTCACTAACTCAATTCAACAGTCTCCGATTTATAAAGGATTAAATAAAATTCCTTTTATTGGACATTTTCCTCAACAAGTTGCTGATAGTTTTGTTAAAAAAATTGCAATTACCATTTCAGAAAGTCCTAAAAAATCCCTGGAAGCAGGAAAAAACAAACCTCCAGATTTTATCGCCATACAGTTACAAAAACACTTAACACGACAGTTCGTAGATACATTAAGAATAGAATTACAAAAAGAACAAATTTTTGATGATGCCGAACTAATTTTAGTCAAGTGGTTAGAAGGGTTAAAATCCAATCAAGTTAAAGATTTAGAAGCTAAACAAATCATTAAAACGGCTAACATTGAAGAAAATAAACAGATTTCTCCTAGTCAAGATTGAAGGATTACATTAATGGTTTTTAATCTTGAGGAGGTGGGGAAGGGAAGCTCACGCACCATACTACTTTTTTTGTTTAATTTTCATTAATTAATATGAAGTAAAATTTTAAATATTTACAAGTTTGACGGCCTGTCTTTTGACAATGGGAAACCCATTTTGCACCATAGAATAATTGATTAAATTTCCTGGAGCGGAGAATACAGATGAAAAAAATCATCTCAGTCTTGTTAGTCATGACCGTGGCTATTTTAACTTTTGTTCCTAATGCGTTTGCCGCCAATTTAGAAAATGGGGCTAAAGTATTTTCAGCAAATTGCGCTTCTTGTCATGCTGGGGGTAAAAACCTAGTCAATGGTGCGAAAACTTTGAAAAAAGCGGATCTCGAAAAATATGGGATGTATGATGTCGAGAAAATCAAAACCCAAGTGACAAATGGGAAAGGTGCAATGCCCGGCTTCAAGGGTCGTTTAAAAGACGATCAAATTGCTGATGTTGCTGCTTATGTGTTAGCTCAAGCGGATCAGGATTGGAAAAAGTAATATAGCAAATTTCACTGAATAATTTAGGGTAGGGGCAATTCATGAATTGCCTTTACTTGTTTTTATTCAAATCATCTATTACACTAACTAATTAGTATTATTTTTATGGATTCCCTATGGCTCCTCTGCCTAATTATCGTCCTCGACAACTTTCCCTCGGCCCGTTAGAAACGGAAATCCTAGAAATAGTCTGGGAATTCGGTATAACCACGGTTAAAGACGTCCATGAACGGATTTTATCTGACCCAAATCGAGAATTAGCTTATACTTCAGTAACAACAGTATTGCGTCGTTTAACAGATAAGGGTTGGTTAACTTGCAATAAACAGGAGCGGGCTTTTTATTGGCAAGCTTTACTCACCCGTGAACAAGCCCAGGCTATTTTAGCTTATGATCGTTTAAATAGATTTTTAGCCATAGGTAATCCCGATATAGTTGCTTCTTTTGCTGATAGTTTAGATACTGCAAGTTTAGATCAAATTGATGCTATTGCCTCACGCCTTGATGCTATTCGTCGCCAACGGGAGGGACAACAATAATGCACTTAATGATTATTTTATTCGCCCTAGGATGCGCGGTCGGTTTGCGACTCATCCCCTTACCTCAAGGGGGAAGTTGGCATCAACGCTGGCAAAAATCTCTATTTTTGTTCGTCTGTCCGCCTTTGGTTTTGTTAATGACAGCTTTGGCTGTATTATGGATGGGAACAAAAGGGGAAATGTTGGGACTCGAAGCCAGTTGGTTTAGTTATATTCTGGCTTTGGGATTTATCGGTTGGGGAATATTAACGGTTATTAAGTTAATCGGTCAATTGTGGCAATCTCAATACCGAATTCATCGCCTATCTCAACAGCTTGTGATGGGAAAAACAGCACGAATTTTAGAGGATGATTTTCCCTATAGCGCTCAAATTGGATTTTGGCAGCCACAATTGGTAGTTAGTAGAGGATTATTAAACCTCTTAGATCAGACTCATTTAGAAGCAGTTATTGCCCATGAACAAGCCCATTTAAACTATCGGGATACTTTTTGGTTTTTTACCCTGGGGTGGCTACAAATCTTAACCAGTTGGCTTCCCAATACCAACCAATTATGGCAAGAATTACTATTATTAAGGGAGATGCGGGCGGATCATTACGCAATCCAACAAGTTGACCCATTAATATTAGCAGAATCCCTATTATATCTTGCCAAAGCTCCCTTTAAATCCCCCGATTATGGCAATTTGTCTTTTAGTTGTTCCATTCGTAGTAGTCGTTTAGAAGAAAGAATAGATGCAATTTTAACGGAAGATTCTGATCCTTTAACCTGGGGATGGTGGGTCTGGATATTACTATTTTGGATCTGTTTACCTTGGATTACTGTACCCTTTCATTATTCCTAATCATACCAATTCTTTGAATACCCTTAACCCCGTCATATTTTAACATTAAAGGACGGGGATTTTGGTTTGTTGACGATAGCGATAATAGGCAGCACAAGCTCCTTCAGAAGAAACCATTGGAGCCCCTAACGGATGTTCGGGAGTGCAACGGGTTCCAAAAACCGGACATTCCTGGGGTTTTTTAATCCCTTGGAGAATTTCACCACTAATACAATCTTGGCAGGGGGAAGAAACGGGAATTAACTGTTGAGAATTAAAGCGTTTTTGAGCATCAAAATTAATATATTTTTGTTTAATTCCTAACCCACTTTGGGGAATTTCTCCCAATCCTCGCCATTCACGCGGTACAATTTCAAAGACTTCTTGAATTATCGTTTTAGCAGTTTCATTCCCATCTTGACGCACCGAACGATTATATTGATTTTCTAATTTATATTCTCCCTTTTCCAGTTGTTGAATACATAAATAAATTCCTTGTAAAATATCAATAGGTTCAAACCCGGTGACAACAATTGGAATCTTATATTTATTAACAATAGGTTCATATTCCGTATATCCCATGACGGTGCAAACATGACCCGCGGCTAAAAACCCTTGCACCTGACAATTAGGACTAGATAAGAGGGCTTCCATCGCCGGAGGCACCAGAACATGAGATACTAAAAGGGAGAAATTATTAATATTTTGTTGGTGGGCTTGATAGACTGCCATTGCCGTTATTGGGGCGGTGGTTTCAAAGCCAACAGCAAAGAAAATTACCTGTTTTGTTGGGTTTTGTTGGGCAATTTTTAAACAGTCTAAGGGATTATAAATAATTCTGATATCTCCCCCGGTAGCTTTAACACTTAATAGGTCTTTTTCACTCCCTGGAACCCTTAACATATCTCCAAAGGAACAAAAAATAATATTAGGTAAGGAAGCGAGGGCAATAGCTTGATCAATAATATTAATATCGGTGACACAAACAGGACAGCCAGGGCCATGAATTAAGGTAATTTCTGAGGGTAAAAGCTCATCAATTCCGTATTTAACAATAGAATGGGTTTGTCCTCCACAAATTTCCATGATTTTCCAGGGTTTTGTGGTGATTGACGCGATCGCTTTTGCATAATCTTGAGCGAGTTTTCCATCCCGGTACTCATCAACAAATTTCATAATATTTTCTACCTAGAAATACTTTTGGGGTGATTCTAACACCCTAATTTTAAGGCAGAAACTATAAAAAAGCATTCCCCGGCCGAAACCAGGGAATCAGGGAGAAGATATTAACCGCCGACCTTGATTGGCTGTCCATCTGCGTCTAATAGCGCTCGTTTCGGGCCGTGAATCGGATCTTCAACAATAATAGTTTGATCTCGACTCGCACCCAATGAAACAATAGCGATCGGAACTTTCATTAATTCCGCTAAAAATTTCAAATAATCTAACGCTGTTTGCGGTAAATCTTCTAATTTCCGACAGTCGGCGGTGGATTCTTTCCAACCCGGAAGTGTTTCATAAATAGGTTCGCACCGGGCAAAAGTTCGGGCGCTACTGGGGAAATGTTCGCACCGTTCGCCATCAATATCGTAAGCGATGCAAACTTTAATTTCATCCAAGCCATCCAAAACATCTAGTTTGGTAATCGCTAAACAGTCTAAACCATTAATTCTGACTGCATAACGGCCAATCACCGCATCAAACCAACCACAACGGCGTTGACGTCCGGTGGTGGTTCCGAATTCCGCACCGCGATCGCACAAAACCTGGCCAATTCCATCCACCATTTCCGTCGGGAATGGCCCCTCACCGACCCGGGTAGTATAGGCTTTCGCCACCCCAATTACCCGATCAATCATTGTCGGGCCAACTCCCGTACCCACACAGGCACCACCAGCAACGGGGTTAGAAGATGTGACATAGGGATATGTCCCATGATCCAAATCTAACAGTGTCCCTTGTGCCCCTTCAAATAAAATATTCCGTCGATCCTGCACCGCAGCGTAGATTTTTAGTGACGCATCGACGACATGGGGACGTAAGCGTTCTGCATATTGCAAATATTCCGCAATCACCGCTTCCGGGTCAAGGGGTGGGAGATTATAGAGTTTTTCGAGAATAACGTTTTTATTGCTAATCGTCCAGCGCAACTGATCGGGTAAACTCTCGGTTTCCATCAAATCAATGATCCGAATTCCCGTGCGTTCAGACTTATCGGCATAGGTCGGGCCAATTCCCCGGCCCGTTGTCCCAATCTTTTGAGATCCCCGTTGTTCTTCTGATGCTTGATCCAAGAGGCGATGGTATGGCATCGTCACATGGGCCGTCTGGGAAATCATCAAATTTTTGGTGGAAATCTTCAGAGACTCCAGTTGATCCAATTCTTCGATTAAAATTCTGGGATCAATTACGGTTCCTGAACCGATAATGCACTCGGTATCGGGATATAAAATGCCTGAAGGAATCAAGTGCAGTTTGAAGGTTTGATTGTCCACAACAACCGTGTGACCTGCATTTACGCCACCTTGGTAGCGGACAACTACATCTGCTGAACCACTGAGCAGATCTGTGATTTTGCCCTTTCCTTCATCGCCCCACTGGGCACCGATAACAACTACGTTAGCCAAGAGAGTTTTCACTCCGACAGTTTACACAAATCCTGATTATCTATGATTACAGGCACTCTGTCAAATTAAGTTTTGTGAAATCTTTTGTGGAGACGCGGCATAGCACCTCTCCACTGAAGATGCTGATCTTGATAAGCTGTACTGCATTTAAACTGTATATTCCAGCGAGCGAGGACGCTCGCACTGCATAGGATTCAAGATTTCTGCATGACTAATTTAGATGCAGCAACAGCTTATCGGTTTTTTCAGCAAAAAAACAGTAATCTGTAGTGCGAGCGTCCTCGCTCGCTAAAATATATGGTTGAAATATATGGTTGAAATATATGGTTGAAATATATGGTTGAAATATATGGTTGAAATATATGGTTGAAATTCTCAAAGGATTACAACCTGTTTAGAAGACTTGCTACATTTTTATACAGCCTTTCATTATAACAAAAAAATAGGTTTTGGTTGATTATCCTAAAAAACAATAATCTTCATAAAAATACTAGGTTTGACCCCATATTTTTTTAGGGCTGTGCTATGGTGAATAGTCAATATCATCATCAGTTTATTATGCCGTTACACGCCGAGTTACATCGCCATTTAGGGGGTTCAGTTGTACCGCGCATTCTGTGGCGGTATTTCCAACGTCATAACCCTCAGTTTACCCAAGGTTTCGCAGAATATGAAGGGTTTGAAGATTTTTATACCAAGCCCCGCAATACCTTAGATGAATATTTAGAACTGCATACTATGGTTGAAAGTGTGCAGACCGTTGAAACCCTCCCCTATTTTATTTATCGGTTGATGCGCGGGGCTTATACTTTTGAAAATTTAGCCTATTTAGAATTACGTTATACTCCTTATTTACGAACTCCAGAACATCTGAGTCAGTCCCAAAGAATTGACTGTATGGCTGAAATTGTTGAGGTGGTGGGAAAAGCTAGTCAACTGAGTGATACTCCTATTATCACTAGCCAAATTTTATGTATGCACACCCGACTTCCCTTTGAAGTCAACCGAGCTATTATTGATTTAGCTGCCCAAATGCCCCAATATGTTTGTGCTGTTGATATCGCCGGAGGGGATAATCATTATGGTCAACGGTTGGATGAATTTATTAATTTGTATAAATATGCCCTATCCTTGGGCTTGAAAACCACCGGACATTTATATGAAACCCCGGAAGGTTGTTATCCTGAATTATTGCCCTATTTAATGCGAATTGGTCACGGTATCCAAATTCCGTTATTACATCCCGAATTATTACCGGAATTAGCCAAAAATAATCAATGTTTAGAGGTTTGTCCCACGACCTATATTAAAACTGGAACCCTCAAGGATATTCAGCAGTTAAAAATAGTTTTTGAACGCTGTTTTGATGCCGGGGTTGATATTGCTATTTGTACCGATAACGCCGGGTTACATAATGTTCGTTTACCCTTTGAATACGAAAATTTATTAACCCTGGATATTATAGAATTTGAACAATTAGAAGCCTGTCAACAAGCTGCATTCCGTCATGCCTTTGCCTGGCCCCATCAAAACCCGCCCACACAAATTCTTCATGGTTTATTGAAGCCCGAACCCATTATCAGTTATCAGTAGAGACTTGCCATGGCGCGTCTCTACCCGTGATCAGTTATCAGTTTAAAATTGCTTAATAATTAATAGACAATTGCGTCCATCTTCACCGTGATCATAACTTAAATAGTCCGCAATATCGCGCATTAATTTTAAACCCCTTCCTCCTCCTGAATGGTGATCAATATCCATGGGAATATCCTTGATGTATTTCATTAAATCAAAAGGTGCGCCAAAATCCCAGATCCGAATTTCAATTTGTCGATCTAAAATAGTAACTTCTAAATCAATTTGTAAATCAGAAGAAAGTCCTTGGTGAGCATGACGAACAGCATTGGTAAATCCCTCCGCTAAAGCTAACTGACAGCGTAGCCAAACGGATTTAGGAATAAAGGACTGATACAGTTGATCAAACCAAGACAAAACCTTAGCTAGACTATCTAGGCTAGAAGGAACTTGAAGTTGAGTAATTTGGGGTAATGGCAATGGTTTTAAACCCTCTTATTCAATCACAATAAGTTTGACTGATTCCCTAAGTCTTGAACAGTATTTAGGGATGGACTTCCCATAATTCTAGCCATAGTTGGCGATATTTGTCTATACTGCATTTTTAAAAAGTTTTGCAGTGGGGTTGAACCGCAGTTGTGCCAAATCAAGTAAAATGCTTCTTTATTAACTGAACATCATGCTAAATTGCTTGAATCTCAAATTCAGTCAACCTTCCAATTAGACTATACTCAAAGATCAAAAGAGCAAAGTCTTAACTTGGCCTTGATTACCCTCATCTGGTGTACCGACCTACCTCAACACTCATGTTTAAAATTCTGGTTATCGATGATGATGTTGCCATTTTAGAACTTCTGAAAAGAACGCTGAAGAAACAGGGTTATGATGTCAGCGTGGCAACTAATGGTGAAGAAGGTGTAGAACAGGCTAAACAGCTATGTCCGGCATTAATTATTTGTGATTGGATCATGCCCAGGCTGACGGGGATTGAGGTCTGTCGTCAAATTAAAGCCACCCCAGAATTATCAACAACACAGTTTTTTTTATTAACTTCTTTGGGTTCGGTTTCTGACCGAGTTACGGGGTTAGATGCGGGGGCTGATGATTTTATTTCTAAACCGATTGAAATGAATGAACTCTATGCTAGAGTTCGGGCTGGGTTGAGATTACATCAATTAAGTCAGGATTTACAAACTCAAAAACAATTAATTGAGGCTGAACTCGCCGAAGCTGCTGAGTATGTGCGATCGCTCCTTCCTGAACCTTTAACGGAACCGATTAGAATTGATACCAAATTCATTCCTTCTCGTCAATTAGGCGGTGACTCCTTTGACTATTATTGGCTGGATTCTGACCATTTATCAATTTATTTATTAGATACATCAGGACATGGTTTAAAAGCAGCACTCCCTTCGGTTTCCGTGCTGAATTTACTCCGATCTAGGGCAATTCCTAATATTAATTACTATCAACCCAGTAACGTTTTAAAAGCATTAAATACCACCTTTCAAATGACCTACCAAAACGATAAATATTTTACGATTTGGTATGGGGTTTATGATTTTTCAACTCGAAAATTATTGTATTCTAGTGCTGGTCATCCCCCAGCTATTTTGTTAACTGGCAAAGATCCCAAAAATCTCAAAATTGAAATGTTAAAAACCCGGGGAATGCCAGTTGGAATGTTTTTAGAAGCCGAATATATAGATGCAACCCACGATATTCCAGAATTCAGTAATCTTTATATTTTTAGTGACGGAGTTTATGAAATCCAACAACCGGAGAATACAATGTTGGGTTTAGATGGATTTATCTCTATTTTAACAGAATATAATCATTTACAATCGAACACTTTAGAATCGGTCTTAAATACAGTGAAAAAATACAACGCTGATAATCCTTTTGATGATGATTTCTCCTTACTAAAATTAACTTTTGATTAACCTTTTGCCCAGAATTACTGTCCAGATTTGTGACAGAAATGTAAAACTTAACCGAGGGTGAAATTGGGAAACACCAATCTGTTTGAATTCAGATTACCCCCCGTTTTCACCCTAACTTATTGACCCAATTGAGTAATCACTTCCAAAAATTTTTCTTGGTTTTCAAAAATATCGAATACCCGATCCATGCTGGTAAGTTCAAATAAAATCTTAATTTGCTCATTAATAGAGCAAACAAATAATTTACTTCCAGCCGCTCTCACTCCTTTCAAAGCTAAGACCAATGCACCCAAACCAGAACTATCCATAAACGTGACATCTTGGAAGTCAATTAATATGATCTTGGCTCCTTTTTCAACTAAAGCAACAATATCCTGCCGAAATTGACTTGCTTTAGTGCCATCCAAAATCCCGTTAGGTTTAAGAATTTTAACATCAGAACTCATAGTTTTCTAGGGGTTGAACCCTCCATAAGACTCGCTCGACTCCGTTAGTATAGCTTTGAGTTGAACTCCATGCCAAATACATCCGTTTAACTCAAACACGCCTATACCGGACTGACCTTAGCGCGATAGAGCAGTTTACTTCCATATCGGTATCCAGTATATCGCACAATCACTGGTTCTCCGGGTTTAGCCGTTCCCTCCAAAAGCTGATGGAGATGGGGTTCATAGGGAACTTCTGCCCCAACAGGTGCGATCGCTTCTACTCCCCATTCTCCCATAAGCTGCTCTACCGGACTTACAAAACGTAATAATTTGACCGCCGGGAGTTGGGGATTTTCTTGAACGCGATACACCACCGTTGGCCATTGCAAGAGCCAAGACTCCAGGGTGTGCAGACTTTCCTGTTTCCACTCCTCGATCAACACAGAACGTTGTTGTTCTATCTGGGTTTGTAAACGTTGATATTCCTGTTCTAAATTCCCTTCAGAGGCTTTTTCTTCATCCGGGACAGAACCCGGAGCAAACACCGACAAGAGTTCCGTCAGGGAAATCTTTAAACCCTGGCTAATTTTCAGCAAAACACCCACATGGGTTTGCATTGCAAGTCCCCGTCGCAGTCGAATAATCTGTAACGTGGAAACCCCAGCATTTTGACTAAGTTCTTCTAGGCTAGAAACCCCCGCCCGTTGCATTAATTCCTGCAACTGGGAAGTATAATCAGGCAACGCAGATTCACTCATTCTAAGTTTTAGTTCACGAGTCATCTGCCATTGACGGCTCTTTAATTGCCTTGTAAATGGGATTCTAAGAACCACAAGCGCTGATCAATGGCGCGGGAAATTCCAGTATACAAATCGGCTGTATCCGCGTCGCCTAGTGCGCCTGTTTTATCAATGGCTTCTCGAACCATTTTGCCATAAGGAGCATAGCGATCGGCTAAGGCCACTACATAATCTTTATCATTGGCTAGATCTAAGGGAAATTCAGGTAAAATAGTGTCGGCAACCGCCATCCGAGCCGTTCCCAAAGCCGTCCCTCCCAAAGCCGTCGCCCGTTCTGCAATTAAATCCACATATCCTTCTAATTCCGTTGCCATTTCATCAAACAACAAATGCAACTGATAGAAATTAATCCCTTTGACATTCCAGTGAGCTTGTTTGACTTGGGTTTTTAAGTCTAGTGTTGTCGCTAAACTGTGATTAAGAATCTCGATAATTTCGGCGCGGGTAGCTTCGGGTAAATCAATTCGAGTCGCATAAAGACGTTGTTTACGGCTAGTTGTTACCATGATTGAAAATTCTCCTTTAAGGGTTTTATCGGATTAAAAAAAATCAAAATAGACAATAAACTAAGGAAATGATATCGGATTTTAAACCTTTCTAAATCTGCCTCAAGCCAGATGTTTTTGCAGAGTCGAGGCGAGGATACTTGGCTTTAAACCATTAAGTCGAGTCCTTTGATTAATGTAGTATAATTGAAACTATTTGTAACTTAAAGATTGACAAAACTAGACGGTACAGTCTATGCTGATATTGTTACAAAAGTATACTGTTTAATCAATCCGCATGAGGGCGCACTTATGGATATTATTTCTTTAGTAATCATCTTAGGTGTGGTTGTAGCATCGGATGAAATTCTCAACAATCAATTGAAAGTTTCAAAACGCTTGTTAGATTGGTTAGATAAACAATAGGGATCACGGATTTAAGAGGATTTCACGGATTTCACGGATTTTGATCTGTGTTAATCTGCGTAATCCTTTTAAATCCGTGATAGGTAATGGGTAATAGTGATTTATTTTTTCACTAATAAATTAACTCTTGCACTGATAACTGATAACTGATGACTGATAACTGATTCAATATGTCTTATTATGTTTCGCCTCGCTTTCTCGATAAACTAGCAGTTCATATCACCAAAAATTTCTTACAATTGCCTGGGGTGCGAGTTCCTTTGATATTAGGAATTCATGGCCGCAAAGGAGAGGGAAAAACCTTTCAATGTGAATTAGTTTTTGAAAAAATGGGTTTTGAACCCGTGATGATCTCCGGTGGAGAATTAGAAAGTCCCGACGCGGGAGATCCGGCGCGTTTAATTAGATTACGGTATCGAGAAGCCTCGGAACAAGTGAAAGTCCGGGGGCAAATGTGCGCCTTATTTATTAATGATTTAGATGCGGGTGCAGGACGTTTTGATTCAGGAACCCAATATACCGTTAATACTCAATTAGTTAATGCTACATTAATGAATATAGCGGATAATCCAACTAATGTACAATTACCCGGAAGTTATGATGCAACGCCCTTAAATCGGATTCCAATTATCGTCACAGGAAATGATTTTTCCACCCTATATGCTCCTTTAATTCGGGATGGACGGATGGAAAAATTTTATTGGGAACCGACTAGGGAAGAACGCATTGGAGTGTTAAGTGGAATTTTCCCCACGGCGGAATTATCTCAACAGGATATTACCCAATTAGTAGATACTTTTCCTGAACAATCTATTGACTTTTTTAGTGCGGTGCGATCGCGGATTTATGATGAACAAATTCGTGATTTTATTCATAAATTGGGAGTAGAAAAAATTTCTAAACGAATTGTTAATAGTGCAGAAAAACCTCCCGAATTTCAAAATCCCAATTTTAAATTACCCCATTTAATTGAAATGGGTAAATTGATGGTAGGAGAACAAAAACGCATTCAAAATATGCGATTAGTTGAAGAATATAATCAGTTTCGGACATTTAACAGTCAATTTGGAGCGCCTCCAACCCCAGAAAATTCAGAAAATCCAATTAATTTACAGAACAAAATAGAACCAAATTCTGATGGTAAAAAATTACCAATTGAAGTTTTAGAACAAATTGATTATATTTTATCCAGTAGCTATCGTATTGGCTTAGAATATGCTGATAAACGTCGATTCAAAACCGGATCTTGGAATAGTTGTGGGTTAAATAGTAATGAATCAAAACCTAATATTATTCAAGGAATTGAAACCTGTTTAACCGAACATCCCCAGGATTATATTCGTTTATTAGGAATTGACCCCATTGTCAAGCGGCGAGTTATCGAAATGATCATTCAGAAACCAGAATAAGGGAAAATTTGTAGGCAAAATTTAAGGATTTTAAGAATTTTATATTATATAAGTACCTAAACAAAATTAATTACACATCCTCCACCCTGTTCCCTCCCCCCCTAGCCCCCCGTGCACGGGGGGTTTGGGGGGGCTGTTCCCTCTCTCAACTAGGTAATTTATTTTGTGTAACTACTTAGCAACCGACATGACTATTAAGACAAAATATAGGTGGTAATTTCCGCCCACCCACCGAATCTATATCCTAAGCGTTATGGTAAATGCTATACAACTAATTTAAAATTGCTATATAATATAGGAATCCTAAATAAATTCTAACGATTTCAGACCTTGATAAAATAACTAAAAGTTCATTACCGATTACCTCTCTTATCCTTTAACCAAATACAATGAGTGTAAAAGACAAACCCAAATTTCCTCGGAATCTTCCCATCGGAAGTATCCTATTTTGGTTAGGAATTATCTTTTTAATTGCTAACCTCACCTTACCCGGATTGTTCGGGCCACAAATTCCCCAGGTTCCCTATAGTTTATTCATTAAACAAGTCGAAGACGGACAAGTATCCCAAGTTTATCTCAGTCAAGATCAAATCCGCTATTTAGTCAAAAGCGAACAAGAAGAAACCGGACAAATCCTATCAACAACCCCAATTTTTGATATGGATTTACCCAAACGTTTAGAAGCCAAAGGGGTCGAATTTGCCGCCGCCGCACCCCCTAAAAATACTTGGTTTTCTAGTTTAATCGGTTGGGTGATTCCCCCCTTAATTTTTGTCGGAATTTGGGTCGCCGTCGGACAATTTATGCAAAGTCGAGGCGGAGGTTTTGGCGGGCCCCAGGGTGCACTTTCTATTAGTAAGAGTAAAGCCAAGGTTTATGTCGAGAATGAAGCAACTAAAGTCACCTTTCAAGATGTAGCTGGGGTAGAAGAAGCCAAAACCGAACTAGAAGAAGTGGTGGAATTCTTAAAGACTCCTGAACGATTTTTAAAGATAGGAGCTCGAATTCCTAAAGGGGTGTTATTAGTCGGCCCACCAGGAACAGGAAAAACCCTATTAGCCAAAGCCGTAGCCGGAGAAGCAGGCGTTCCATTCTTTAGCATTTCTGGTTCAGAATTCGTAGAATTGTTCGTCGGTGCAGGCGCGGCGCGAGTTCGAGATTTATTTGAACAAGCCAAAAAGAAAGCCCCTTGTATCATCTTTATTGACGAATTAGATGCTATTGGAAAATCCCGTTCTAGTGGTGGAATGTATGGGGGAAATGATGAACGAGAACAAACCCTAAACCAGTTATTAACCGAGATGGATGGGTTTGCCGCCGGACAAGCGACGGTGATTGTTTTAGCTGCTACCAACCGACCCGAAACCTTAGACCCAGCTTTATTGCGTCCAGGTCGATTTGATCGCCAAGTTTTAGTTGATCGCCCTGATTTATCGGGTCGTTTACAAATCCTAGAAATCTATGCTAAAAAAGTTAAAATCGGGCCCGATGTGGAGTTAAAAGCGATCGCTACTCGTACCCCTGGTTTTGCTGGCGCAGATTTAGCTAATATAGTTAATGAAGCTGCCTTATTAGCTGCTAGAAATAAACGGGAAACCGTGAGTCAAGCCGACTTTGCTGAAGCCATTGAACGGGTGATTGCGGGGTTAGAAAAAAAATCCCGTGTTCTTAACGAAAAAGAGAAGAAAATTGTCGCCTATCATGAAGTTGGTCATGCCATTGTTGGGTCAGTAGTATCCGGTCAAAATAAAGTGGCTAAAATCTCAATTGTGCCACGGGGAATGGCGGCTTTAGGATATACTTTACAACTGCCCACCGAAGACCGTTTCTTACTCAGTGAAGAAGAAATTAAAGGCGAAATTGCTACTTTATTAGGGGGACGTTCGGCCGAAGAAGTTGTATTTGGAAGTATTACCACAGGCGCAACAAATGACCTACAACGGGCAACAGATTTAGCTGAACGCATGGTCACCAGTTATGGGATGAGTAAAGTATTGGGGCCCTTGGCCTATGAAAAGGGTCAACAAAATACCTTCCTCGGTGATAATATGATGATGAATCCTCGCCGTTATGTCAGTGATGAAACCGCAAAAGCCATTGATGATGAGGTGAAACAATTAGTGGAAAACGCCCATGAAATTGCCCTAGATATCCTGAATCAAAATAAAGATTTAATGGAGCAAATTGCCCAACAAATCTTAGAAACAGAAGTTATTGAAGGGGAGAATTTACAACACTTGTTAAATCAAGTTAAATACGAGGGCAAAATTCCCGCCGCGATCGCATAATTAATCTATCCCCCTCTCGTTTCTCGTTCCCTGGTTCTACCAGGGAATGCCGATCAGAGGCTCTGCCTCTGACAATGCTATCCTATTTAAAGAATGGTGGCAGAGCCACCCTAGGAGCATTTCTAGGTAGAACCTAGAAACGAGGTTAACGAGGTTAACGAGGTTAATGAGAGTAAACTAGAACCAAATTTTATGAGTATTAAAAAAAGACCTAAATTACCCAGTTCTCAAAAAATTACCCAATTTTTATTAATCTCAGCCGGAGTAATCTTAATTGGAAATTGGTTATTACCTCAATTAACTCGCCCTCGGTTTCCCAAAGTCCCCTATAGTTTTTTTATCCAACAAATTGAAGATGGTAAAGTTTCAAAAGTTCTAGTCGGAGAAAACGAAATTCTTTACCAAATTAAAGCACAAAATGAACAACCGGAAAGAATTTTATCCACAACCCCTATTTTTGATTTAGAACTTCCTAAACGCTTAGAAACTCGGGGAATTGAATTCGCCGCTTCTCCCCCTCCCAAACAAAGTTGGGTGAATGTGATCTTAAATTGGGTAATTCCCCCGTTAATTTTAGTCGTGGCGTTTCAATATTTCATGAAACGAGATCCCCAAGGGGCCTTATCAATTAATAAAAGTAAAGCCAAAGTTTTTGTTAAAGGTCAAACCGATAATATTACCTTTGCCGATGTGGCTGGAGTAGATGAAGCCAAAACCGAATTAGCCGAAATTGTAGATTTCCTGAAAAGTCCCGAAAGATTCACCGAAATTGGGGCAAAAATTCCCAAAGGTGTGCTATTAGTTGGCCCCCCAGGAACCGGAAAAACCCTATTAGGAAAAGCCGTTGCTGGAGAAGCCGGAGTTCCCTTTTTTAGTATATCCGGTTCTGAATTTATAGAATTATTTGTCGGAACCGGAGCCGCCCGGGTGCGCGATTTATTTGAACAGGCGAAAAAGAAAGCTCCCTGTATTATTTTTATTGATGAATTAGATGCTATTGGTAAGTCCAGAAGTAGTGGAAGTTTCCAGAGTGGCAGTAATGATGAACGGGAACAAACCCTAAATCAATTATTAACAGAAATGGATGGGTTTGGGGTAGGAGATGCGACGGTGATTGTATTAGCAGCCACTAACCGCCCCGAAGCTTTAGACGCAGCATTATTACGCCCCGGACGCTTTGATAGACAGGTATTAGTCGATAGACCCGACTTAGCCGGACGCAAAGCCGTATTAGAAATTTATGCTAAAAAAGTTAAATTAGAAGACAATGTTGATTTACACACAATTGCCACCAGAACTCCGGGTTTTGGCGGGGCAGAATTAGCTAATTTAGTTAATGAAGCTGCCCTATTAGCGGCTAGAAATCAACGCAAATTGGTCAAACAAGAAGATTTTTATGAAGCTATTGAAAGGGTGGTTGCCGGGTTAGAAAAACGCAGTCGCGTGTTAAATGAAAAAGAGAAGAAAATTGTCGCCTATCATGAAGTTGGTCATGCCATTGTGGGGGCGTTAATGCCCGGCGGTGGAAAGGTGACTAAAATTTCGATTGTGCCGCGTGGAATGTCGGCGTTAGGTTATACTTTAAGAATGCCAACGGAAGACCGTTTTTTGATGGATGAAATCGAATTTCGGGAACAAATTGCCATGCTATTAGGAGGACGGTCTGCCGAAGAATTAGTCTTTGGAAATGTTACCAATGGCGCCTCCGATGACCTACAACGGGCAACGGAATTAGCCGAAAGAATGGTACTTAATTATGGCATGAGTAAAGCCCTGGGGCCCTTAGCTTATGAAAAAGCCAAACAGAATAATTTTTTAGGCAATTCGGAGGCAAATTTGCGCCGTCCCATGAGTGAAAAAACCGCAGAAGCCATTGATGATGAGGTGAAGGATATTGTTAATAATGCTCACCAAAAAGCGTTAGCTATTTTGAATTATAACCGAGAATTGTTAACAGAAATTGCTCAAAAAGTATTGGAAACAGAAGTAATAGAAGGGGATGAATTACAACAGTTATTAGATCGGGTTCAACCTGGATCTCGATAATTGATATTTTCCATCCTCGCTTAGAAAATATGAGGACATTAACTTTCGCATCTAGGGTAAACTAGCTTTCCAAGATTTACAAATTACTTCCGAACCTTCTTTGGCAATTTTTTTAATTACTAATGTGGCAATTAAAGTGGCAATAGCAGGAGTTAATCCTAATCCAGATACGAGAACAGGAGCCAATATTCCTGCCGCTTTAGTATAATTTTCGTTAATGACTTCATCTAATACTTTCTCTGTTTCTGGATCAGAACCTAAAGGATTACACATCAAATCATAAAGTCCTGAATTGAGTTGTTTCAGGAAATGTTTACCTGCTTCTAATACTTCAGGATTTATGGCTGCTCTAGCGGTGGCATTAATATCAATGGAATCCAGTGTACCTTCAACTTGAAGACCCAACTGTTCTTCTAGGGATTCTTCATCTAGTTCTAATAACTGTGGGATTAATTCATTGTAATCTTGCATTGAAAAACTCCAGCTAAAGTCAGTCTATTGTTTGGGGGTGAACCGATTTAAAATAGGGTTTTATCCCTATCTATTATAGCAGGGAACAGCGATCACGGATTTAAGAGGATTTCACGGATTTCACGGATTTTAATCTGTGTTATAGCAGGGAACACCGCAGGAAAAGATTTCTCTGTGCGCGGTTTTAGCATCAGTGTATGTCCTAACACCCCAGGCGCGACTGCTATATTTAATCTAATTAACTTTAGCTAAATTTTACTAAAAAACTTTGTTAAAGTCAATTATAGCAGGGGACAGGGAACAAGCCCCCCCAAACCCCCGTGCACGGGGGGCTTGGGGGGAGGGAACAGGCAGGAAAAGAGTTCTCTGTTTAGGTTTCAGCATCCTATCCCCTGTCTCCTGCTATCAAACAAAACTAGCTTTTTTTCACCACCACTTCCACCTTTTCCGTCGTCCATTCGTCACTAGCATCTACCGCCATTGTAACCTTTCGCGTTGGGTTATCTTCATCCACAACAGCCGATAATAATTTCTCCAAGGAATTAGTCGGTGTTTGAGTTCCAAATCCTCTTCGTTCTTGGTCTAAGGCGGGTAATTCTAATAATTCAAAAGTTGTTTTATTCACCGTTGCAAACACTTTGATCACATTTAGTGCTTCCTGATAATTTTGGGGTAATTCAAGTGTGAGGTTTTTTCTTGAGTTTTGCTCTTGTCCAGGTTCTATTGCCTCAGCAGCTACACCATCAAGATAGAATGTAGAAATACTTAAATCCGCATCTAGGATCAAGATAGTAATATTTAACGTTTGCTTAGATTCATTCCGAACTTTTAGATAAATATTTTCTTCACGTTCTGTTATTACAGGAATATTGTTCCCCGTATTCAAAACTTTAAGTTGGCGTTTTTCAGATTTCACTAATTCAACCTTAAGTTTACCATTTAAGGGAGCAAAAGCATCATCATTATCCAAATCTAAAACAGTATAATATCGAGCAACATGAATGAGGCGGTTAATTAACCTTTCCTCGGCTTCCGGTTCATCGACTTTTATCGGAAATAGAATATTTTTAATCCGTTGTTTGTTAGCATCTAAAATCCAATATTCTCCTTCTGAATTCAGGGAAACAAAATAATCTACATTCTCATCAGGTTCTTCTTCTGAACAGAATTCTATCCAGCGATGACCTTCCACTCTTTCTTTAATTTGTTTAATTTTTGTTGGAATTGATAACAGATTAATACCGGGAAATTGCACTGATGCGTCAGGTAAAAGCATCCGAATTTTGCGAATTTGTTTTACCCCTGGCCCTACATAATAAGCAGGAAAACCAATATCAATCATTCTTTCAGCTAATTTAGGACGGGGTTCTCTGCTTATAAATTCGTTGTGTAGCTCCGTTATTTCTACCCAACAGTCAGAGGCTCCCAATTCTACAACTGTAGCTGATGCAATGCGCTGGTCGTTATCCTTAAAATCCCTGGTTCTGAATTTAAAAATATCGAATTCTGCGCTTTTTTTAATCCCATTGGCTTGACCCATTCGTAACTGGACTTGATTTTTAGTAATATCTACTTTCATCACTGGAGCAGTACGACTCACCTTAACCGTTTGAGCACCAAAAAAGGTACGTTCTGTCTCTCCAATTAACAATGGAGTTTGTCGTTTAAAGTCATTATTAACGAGATTAGAAATGCGATCATATAGCTCTTGGGCGGAGATTTCTGTACCGAATTGCCGTAGAGCTTTTAACAAGAAATAGGTTAAAGCACCGTTACGTTCTGTGCCTTCAAATACCTTTTCATAAGCTAATTCATGATCCCGACAAGCTGCAATTAAGGTGTAACCGTTTGGGGTTGGAAATAAACTATCAGCAACCGTAATACTGCGACTATTAGTAACAATATTTCGTGAAATTTGGGCAAATTCATCAGGAGGAGCAACTAAACTATCCTTCGGTCGGTCTGTCATATCAATAAAATGGGAACCCCGCGCAGCAACATTTTCTTCCTCTTTGGTTTCCTCTCTCGTTGCTCCTCCCGAATGACAACTATCAAAAACCACCGTTACGGCTAACTGTTTTTGTACCATATCATCGAGAAGTTTGGCTAATTCCAAATCTCGTAAATAGCGGGAATTAGGTTGACCAATATCGGTGGGAACTAACGCTTCATCGAAGGCTCCAAACCCCTTAATATCTTCATAAATTGTTTTAGCTCGTCCCCCGTGACCGGAATAGTGAATATAAACAAGATCTTGAGGTTGAGCTTTGGCGGTTACTTCTTTAAATTTGTTAACAATATTTTCATAAGTCGGTAACAATTCCGGGGGTTCTTGGGGTTGTTCAGGATTATCGGAAGCTGTGGCCGTGAGTTTAATAATTTGGTCGGGGGTGAGGTTAAAGGTATTTTTTAAATAGGTTTCGACGTGGTTAATATCTTGGACACAGCCCTTTAAATTTTTGTAGCAGTTCCCTTCGGGTAAGCGATGGGGGAAATAGAAATTAATACCAATGAATAGGGCGTGGAAGTTAGGGGTTGAATTAGTCATCTGTTTAAGGGGATAATGTTTGCAAAGGCTTGAGTTTATTTAGAATTGGATGCCTATCTTTTAGGTAGTTTACTACACAACTCCCGTTCAATTTCTTGGGCATCGGCATCATCAGGATTAGGCTTGAGATAATTGTCAATAAAATGGCATCCCTTCCCAACTAAATAATTAAAATCTAATCGCCATAGTCTCACGGTGTTGTCACCACTCCCGGTCGCCAGGAGCTTGCCATCGGGGCTGAAACTCACCCCATAAACCCAGTCCGTATGCCCACTCAGGGTTTTGATTTCTTCCCCGGTGCTGACATCCCACAGTTTCACGGTTCTGTCAGCACTCCCGGTCGCCAGGAACTTGCCATCGGGGCTGAAACTCACCGTAATAACCCAGTGGGTATGCCCTCTCAGGGTTTTGATTTCTTCCCCGGTGCTGGCATCCCACAGTTTCACCGTGTTGTCAGCACTCCCGGTCGCCAGCAACTTGCTATCGGGGCTGAAACTCACCGCATGAACAAAGTGGGTATGCCCACTGAGGGTTTTGATTTCCTTTCCCGTGCTGGCATCCCACAGTTTCACAGTGTTGTCGTGACTCCCCGTCGCCAGGTGCTTGCCATCGGGGCTGAAACTCACCGCATGAACCGTATGGGTATGCCCTCTCAGGGTTTTGATTTCTTTGCCGGTGCTGACATCCCACAGTTTCACCGTGCTGTCACCACTCCCGGTCGCCAGGTGCTTGCCATCGGGGCTGAAACTCACCGCT
>NZ_CAWLTW010000001.1:101119-190506 GCF_963864145.1 Planktothrix prolifica NIVA-CYA 540
TGCTATCGGGGGCTGAAAACTCACCCGATGTAACCCCGTTGGTATGCCCACTGAGGGTTTTGATTTTTTTGCCGGTGTTGGCATCCCACAGTTTCACCGTGTTGTCAGCACTCCCGGTCGCCAGCAGCTTGCTATCGGGGCTGAAACTCACCCCCCAAACTGAGTTGGTATGCCCAGTTAGGGTTTTGATTTCTTCCCAAGTAGTGGTATTCCACAGTTTCACCGTGGTGTCTAAACTCCCGGTCGCCAGGAACTTGCCATTGGGGCTGAAACTCACCGCATAAACCCCGTCGGTATGCCCTCTCAGGGTTTTGATTTCCTTGCCGGTGGTGGCATCCCACAGTTTCACCGTGTTGTCACCACTCCCGGTCGCCAGGCGCTTGCTATCGGGGCTGAAACTCACCGCATGAACCGAGCTCCGCCCAGTCAGGGTTTTGATTTCTTCCCAAGTAGTGGTATTCCACAGTTTCACTGTCCTGTCACCACTCCCGGTCGCCAGCAGCTTGCCATCGGGGCTGAAACTCACCCCATTAACCGAGTTGATATGCCCACTGAGAGTTTTGATTTCTTTGCCAGTGCTGATATCCCACAGTTTCACTGTCCTGTCAGCACTCCCTGTCGCCAGGAACTTGCCATCGGGGCTGAAACTCACCCCATTAACCCCCTGTGCGTGTCCCCCCAAAGTATTTTGTGCTGCCACTCTGGGGACAGTATTGAGTAATGCAAGTTCTACCTGGGTATGGGTATCGGCATTAACCCAAGGTGTACGCCGCATTTGCAGAACGGCTTTTAAACTGGTTTTGACCGCTTCCGACCAGTCTAAACTCAATAGCGCATCAGAAGATTGAGCCAGAGCATTAATTTGGCTGATACGAGCTTCCCTCCAATTAACACCTGCCATTCCCGCTAAACCCAAGGCGATAACGGAAAAGCCACTTAACCCCATCATGATTAGTCGTCGTCTGTGTTCAATTTCTCGTTTTTGGCGATCGCGTTCTTTTGCGCTAACCTGAATAAAATCCCGTTCCTCGGAGGTTATTTCATCGGCGCGTTTTTGTAACCAATCTTCCGCCAGCGATAAGGAGGTTCCCCGCAATAACCCTCCCGGTTCATAGTTATGATTTTTCCAGTCCCGTAACCCTGCCTTTAACCGTTCTTGCCAAGTTCTAAACTGACGGTTGGCATTCATCCATTCCCGCAGCGTTAACCATTCTCGAATTAACGCTTCATGGACGACTTCTACCGTATCTTCTGCAAAAGTGACCTCTCCCCAAACCCCTCTCCTGCGAGGCGAGGGGCTTTGATTTTGTTCCTTCTCTGCTACAGCAGCAGAAACAATCTCATTCTCCCCATTCCCTTGCAGGGAAGGGGGCTGGGGGGTTAGGTCTCGTTCATGGCGTCCCGTCACCACCAACCGCGCTTGATGACTTGCTAAATAACTCACCAAATTCCAATTCTCCTCCCCCACTTCCGCACGGGTCGCCACTCGTCGGGTGTCTTCTGTTCCTTCCCCTGGACGGACTAATTGTAAAAATATTCTCTGGGCTTGTTGTTTCTCCGTTTCACTCAATTTTTGATAAACTTGTTCTGCATGATTAGCGATCGCTTTTTTAACCCCCCCAATTTCTTGATATGCTGCATGAGTTAACTCTCGGTTTTTCTGTTTTTCCCATAACCGAGTTAAGGCAAATTCTAATAACGGTAAATTCCCCGGTTCTTGCCCCACATCATCGAGGATTCTTTGGGTTAATTGTTCTTCTAATTGTACTTCTAATTTTTGGGCAGGTAATTCAATGGCGGCTTGTAATTCCTCCCGTTTCATCGAACTAAGTAACTGGGGGGTATATTCCTGTAAGGCATCTCGAAACGGACGATAGGACAAGACATAACCATAAAAATCCGCCCGTAAGGTAAACACTAATCTAATATTTTCTTGGGCAATAGCTGCCAGTAATTCATCAGCAAAGCGTTCCTGTTCTTCCTTCACCAGACACAGGGTATACAGTTCTTCTAATTGGTCAGCGACTAATAATAACCGTTTCCCAGGGTTGCGTTCTAAAATGCGAGAAATCACCTGTTGTACTGTGATTCTCCCTTGTTGAAAATCACTAGCGAGTCCCACAGATTCCCGCAAGAATTGAGTTTCTCCCGCTTCCGGTTCCAGTTGTCTCACTAAGGCAGAAGCTAAGGGTAAAAACGGTTCTTTCCCTGGACGGAAAACCTCAATTAACCAGTTCCCCTGTTTTCTCAAATTAGGAATTAAACCGGCAAATACCACCGAGGATTTTCCGCTCCCACTCGGCCCAATAATTCCTACTAACGGTTGGTTTTGCGTAACTTCTACTAATTTATTAATAAAGTTTTCTTGCCCAAAAAAGAAGTCGGCATCTTCTTCTCCAAAAGCCGCTAATCCTTGATACGGGTTCGGAGGAATAACGTCGTCAAAAACATGAATATCTATATTAATCAGAGTCGGAATTAAGGGTTTTTTCTTAAAAACCGGAGTTTCCTGTTCTAAAAAACTCATCATCTGCGAACAGCCTAACTCGTAGGCTTCTTCGACTTCATATCCGGCGGCTAAAGCATCATAAAAAGCAACGGAAAAAGCAACGGCGGCTTTATCCCCCACCGCTTTCTTCATTCCTAATACATAATCAACATATTGACTAATTGCCTCGGCTTGTACTTCTGAATAACAAGCATTTAAAATCACACATTCAACACTTTTTTTGGCAAATAATTTAAACATACTGGCGAGGGTTTTTGTCTCCAGTAAGACCATTTTTCCCGTATCATCTTCGAGGACAATTCCATCCTGTCCTGCCCCATGTCCGCAGAAATGAACAATTTGCGGTTGATAATCTAATATTGCCCGATAAAAATCACGAGAACGGACTGCTAATTTCTGTTCTAATTTATACTGATGTCGTTGATTTGCCCGTCGTAATCCTTCATCAATTTCCCGAATTTCTTCTTCTAATCGCAACCGAGACGTATTAGTTGGGTTAGCAGCTAGAATCAGAATTGTCTTAACAGCATCATTGTTATTCATCAATTAATAAAAATTATTTATGTCCATTTTTTATATCTGGCTAGTAACGGTTTAACACATCAATTAATGATTGTCAATGTATTTTTTAATTCAGATCACAATCAGGATAGGGAATAAACTAAACTTTTGGCTAGGTGCAAAATAAAACAAGAGATGCTATAGATAATTTTTTATAATTCTAAAATTAAGAGGGTGCGATCGCTTAACTTTCAGGCAAAAAATCACGATCAAGTACCTGTTCAGAAGTCAAGGGACAAGTTAACGAAAAAACATCTAATGATAAACCCGTTTCCACAGATGCTAATATTCTAGCATCTTGATAGGTTTCATCAAAAATTTGTTCAAAATATCCCTTTAAACTAGGACTGGCTTTCAACTCTTTACTAATTCTAATTCGATGTTCTATTATCGTAGACAGCCAACTATTAGAACGGCGTTCAGGTTGATATTGATATTTGAGTAAGTGCATTAACAAAACTCGTAAATTACTCTCGATCGCTCGTTTATCACTCCTCCCCATACTCTCTAATTCTTCAATTAAATTATCTCGATCCAGTTCTAAAAAATTTTCTGTCCTTAATAAATTAACCGTTTTTTCAAGCCATAAATAAAAATCTTGATCATACAAACTAGAGAACGGAGGAGTTTCTGATCGGGGTTGAAAGATTGCCATTTTGTTCTTTCCGAGTCACTGATTCCACAATAGCTTAAAATTTGTGGGACAGGCCTGTTGCCTATTCACTACCCCAATTACAGAACAATGGGGTAAAGTAAAAGATTCAGCACCACTGACTAAACTTGCTATGCCTCAAACTTCCTCAACCCAGAATCTAATTTCCACTTCGGTTGTAAGTTTAAATATTGCCCCAGCCCAAGTTTTACGCGGCAATAACGCCTTAACACAAGCAGGAGAGGCGATCGCAGGCTTTGGTCAACGTCCCTTAATCATTGGTGGCGATCGCTCCTTACCCCTGACTGTTCAAGCCCTACAACCCATTTTAGAACGTCATCAACTCCAATATTCTCAAATCTACTATGGGGCTGACTGTAGCGAAACCAGCTTAACCGCCCTACGTCAAGCCGTTAGCAACCATAAGGCCGATTTTATCATCGGGACGGGGGGCGGAAAAGCCCTGGATGCGGCCAAACTGATCGCCCATCAATGTCATCTCCCGATCGTTACCATTCCCACTTCTGGGGCGACCTGCGCCGCTTGGACAGCCCTCTCTAACGTTTATTCCGAGGATGGGGCTTTTTTATATGATGTTAGTTTAGCCCGGTGTCCTGATTTATTGATTTTGGACTATAACTTAATTCAAACCGCCCCCCAAAGGATGTTAGTGGCGGGTATTGGGGATGCGATCGCTAAATGGTATGAAGCCAGCGTCAGTAGTGGACATTCCGATCAAACCTTCATGATCGCTGCGGTACAACAGGCGCGAGTCCTACGAGATATATTATTACAAAAATCCTTAACCGCGTTACAAGACAACGGTGGCGAAACCTGGCGGGAAGTTGTCGATGCGACGGTATTACTCGCCGGAGTTATTGGTGGTATTGGGGGCGCCCAATGTCGCACCGTTGCGGCCCATGCAGTTCATAATGGTTTAACCCATGTTGCGGCTAGTCATGGGACTTTACACGGGGAAAAAGTCGCCTTTGGGATTTTGGTACAACTGCGTTTAGAAGAAATGGTACAGGGTAATCAACTCGCGGCCACTGCTAGACAACAATTATTAAAGTTTTACACCGATTTAGGTTTACCCCAAACCCTGAATGATTTGGGAATGGGTAAAATCACCTTAGCCGAACTGCGACAAGCCGCCGACGTTGCTTGTAATGAACGTTCTGATATTCACCGTTTACCGTTTAAAGTAGTTCCAGAACAGTTAATGGCGGCAATGGTATCAACTACAGCCCCAGGGGAATTACGAATTACGAATTACGAATTACGAGTGGGGAACACCAAAGACCCTTACCCAGAATCCTAGACAAATTGCGATATAGCAGGGAACACCGGAACAGCCCCCAAACCCCCGTGCACGGGGGGCTAGGGGAGGGAACACCGGGGGAAAATACTTCACTGTCTGGGTTACAAGATCCGTCTGGTGTCCTAACTGCCTTGGCGGTTGCGATATCAGAATTAAGAATTGAGAAGGGAAGGAAAAAAGCAGACCCGATCGGGGGAAAATAAAGAATCACTTTTTTATTCTACTGAACACATTAGTTTTAACCTCACATAATCGACCAATGACATTAGATTGGATTAGCCCTGCTGACCGGATACAAGCCTTACCTCCTTATGTTTTTGCCCGTTTAGATGAATTGAAAGCCAACGCCCGTCAACAGGGCTTAGATTTAATTGATTTAGGTATGGGAAATCCTGACGGGGCCACACCTGAACCGATTGTTGAAGCGGCAATTGAAGCATTAAAAAATCCGGCAAATCATGGCTATCCACCCTTTGAAGGAACTGCTAATTTTAGACTAGCAATTACTAATTGGTATCACCGTCGTTATGGTGTTTCCCTCGACCCCAATGGCGAAGCTTTACCCCTATTAGGGTCAAAAGAAGGATTAGGTCATTTGGCTTTAGCTTATATTAATCCGGGGGATTTAGTCTTAGTTCCTAGTCCTTCCTATCCCGTACATTTTCGCGGGCCAATAATTGCCGGGGGAAAGGTTCATTCTATTATTTTGAAGCCGGAAAATAACTGGTTAATTGATTTAGGATCTATTCCTGATTCTATTGCCGAACAAGCTAAAATTCTCTATTTTAATTATCCCAGTAACCCCACGGGTGCAACCGCCCCCAGGGAATTTTTTGAGGAAATTGTTGCCTTTGCCCATAAATATCAAATTCTGCTAGTTCATGATTTATGTTATGCCGAATTAGCTTTTGACGGTTATCAACCCACCAGTTTATTAGAAATTCCTGGGGGAAAAGAAATTGGCGTGGAATTCCATACTATGTCTAAAACCTATAATATGGCGGGTTGGCGAGTGGGTTTTGCGGTGGGAAATTCCAAGGTTTTACAAGGGTTAAGAACCTTAAAAACTAATTTAGATTACGGGGTATTTTCGGCACTACAAACGGCGGCGGAAACCGCTTTGAATTTGCCAGATTCCTATTTAAAAGAAGTTCAAGAACGCTATTGTACCCGGCGAGATTTTCTGATTAAGGGTTTAGCAGAATTGGGTTGGAATGTTCCTAAAACCTTAGCTACAATGTATTTATGGGTTCCCTGTCCAGAGGGGATGAATTCCACGGATTTTGCTCTCACGGTGTTACAACAAACGGGTGTAGTTTTTACCCCAGGAAATGCCTTTGGTATAGGTGGAGAAGGCTATTTTAGAATTAGTTTAGTGGCAGATTGCGATCGCTTGGGAGAAGCCTTAAAACGCTTAAAAGATGCCAATATTCGGTATCAACCCTAATCCGTTGTTAAGCTGTTGTTGTGCTTCAGCACTCATTGAAGAAGGGCTAAAGCCCAACAACGGTACAACAACGAGGAAAATTATTAATATTATGAATAATTGTTTGTTATGGAATATGAAAACAATCTGAATTTATGTAATTTTATTACTCAAAAAATCAAGGAAAATCCCCAAAATAGAATTACTTTTGCTGATTATATGAACTGGGTTTTATATCACCCAGAATATGGATATTATAGCATTAATAAACCCAAATTAGGCGCGGAAGGAGATTTTGTTACCTCTCCATATTTAGGGTCAGACTTTGGGGAAATGTTAGCAGAACAATTTTTCCAAATCTGGGAAATTATGGATTGTCCTAACTCCTTTACTTTAATAGAAATGGGTGCGGGACAAGGAATATTAGCTAGTGATATTTTATTATATTTACAAAAAAAATATCCTGAATTTTTTAAATGTTTAAATTATATTATTATCGAGAAATCTAATTTTCTCAAAGCTCAACAACAACACCAACTCAAAAAAACTCTCTCCGATTCAATATCAATTCAATGGTGTGACCTTGAGGATATTCCAAATAATAATATTATCGGTTGTTTTTTCTCTAATGAATTAGTTGATGCTTTTCCCGTCCATCAAATTATAGTTCAGGATCAACAGCTTCAAGAAATTTATATTACCTTAGATTCAGAAGTAAGATTAAAGGAAATTATTGCTGAACTTTCTACCGAAAAAATCACAGATTATTTTAAATTAATTGATATTGATTTATGTTCTAATTCTTACCCAGAAAGATATCGAACAGAAGTTAATTTAGCCGCCCTAGACTGGATCAAAACCCTAGTGACCAAACTGAATCAAGGCTTTATTCTAACAATTGATTATGGTTACACCGCCCAACGATATTACCTTCCCAGTCGAACAGAAGGAACCTTACAATGTTATTATCAACATCGTCATCATAACGATCCCTATCTCAATATTGGTCGCCAAGATATTACCGCCCATGTTAATTTTACCGCCTTACAAATTTATGGGAAAGACTGGGGAATTGATGCCGTTGGGTTTACACAACAGGCTTTATTTTTAATGGCGTTAGGGTTAGGCGATCGCATTTCTGCCCTATCCCAACCCTCAAACTATTCTATTTCAGAAATATTACAAAGACGAGAATGCTTACACTCTTTAATTGATCCTATGGGTTTAGGCAATTTTGGCGTCCTTCTACAATCTAAAGGCTTAAGTTTATCTCAACAACAAATTCCCCTCAAGGGTTTCAGTTTCCCCATTTAAGTCTCAAAAAAGCCCCGACAGTCAAAAACTTGATGCTGATCTGCGTTTTTTTGCGGATATTGCAGAAGATCAAGTATGATTTACTACCTATATACGCATCCTATATAAAGGTTTTTTTAGCTAATTTCATCATCCCTTTATATTTGTATCGACCCACTGTAAACCTTCTGTAAAAATAACTGATATTGGCAAAAATCTATAGACAACCCTAAACCAATTGCGTACTATTGGTTTAGGGTAGAAAAAGGAAATCAAAAACTTCCAAGTTTTAACACCTTGTTTCTACCCCAGGCTATAAAATATAAAGGATGAGGCTGAGATGAAAAACACACTATCTAAAATTATCGGTTCTACTATATTAACTACTGGAGTTGCGGTTTCCCTGGTTACGACATCTGCATACGCTGGCTCAAAACCCCCAGCACCCCCAGCACCCAGTCCGACTATTCCTGTTAATACTTCAAATTTGGGGATATACGATACAAAAACCTTTGGATTTAGCAACGTCTTCGGTGGCGACACAGTTGGAGATGATCTTGTTGGCAAATTCAAGTTTAATGTTAGCAAAACCAATACCAATCAAGTTTTGTTCCAGTTTGAAAATACAGGTGCAGTATCAACTGCATTTATTAGCCAGATTAAATTCTCTGATACCAGTAGTGATTCAATTAATAATTTATTTGGAATCTCTGCTATCGGATCTTTTTACAATAAAGGAACTGTTGGTTTTGAAAAAGATCTAAATAATACAAATTTGGCTCAATCTAACCTGATTACAGGTTGGCAAAGCAGTGATAGTATTGGTTTTAATTCAATCCGGCAAGGTTCTAATAAAGACGGAATTGATCAGACAGAAAAGTTGGGTTTGCTGTTTGACGGTAGCTTTGACAAAGTGATCAGTAAGTTGAATTCTAATCAGTTAAAAGTTGGAATGCACGTTCAAGGAATTTATGGCAAAAGTGACACTTTTGCCAGCTATGTTGCACCTCCCAAACCCCCCGCACCAGTTGAAGTTCCTGAACCCACCACATTAGTTGGTTTAGCTTTAGCTTTCGGTGGAATGTTGGCTTCCCGTCGTCGTCAATCTAACTAAGAAAACGATGATTAAATTAGTCATTCCAAACAACTCAAGAATTGCATTAATATCTGTCTCACACTGTTGAGACCCTCAGCCTTCATCTTATCCAAATAGTAGCGGTACTCATCATGCCGCTACTTTATTTAAGAAATAGATAACTCCAATTCATGCTGTATTTACAAGATTTAATCAATTGTATATCCCAACAATAAAACTACTATCAAAATCAGAGTACAGGGTGCATTTATCTATCAACAAACATATAATAAATATAAAAAAATACAGTTTTAACTCAGGTAGAATTTTAATCTCCCTGAGTTTTTTTAAAGTTAGTGATCGCTTTTTATCGAATATTAACTAACAAATTGAGGCATAATTTCCGCCGCCGTAAATAAACCGTGAATCCCTCGACGATGCAGTTGAATTCCAGCTTTTAAATAGCCGAAAGCTGGCCCACAAACATTAGCTGCCATACTGGTTTCATCCCCTAAAGTAAAGGTATGGGTTGAAACTTTCCCTTCAAAGGTTCGGCCCGTAATTTGAACATTTGTACTCAGGGGTTTTTTAGAATTGCGAGTATCCACAATTCCACCCACGGTAACGCGATCGCGTGAACAAATACCCGCCAACTCTAACATAATATCATCGGCGTGTTCCATATTTTCCAAGGTCAGTAACCCGCCCGTTTCTGCTAATAAGGCTTCTACTTGGGCATCGCTCATCGCTCTAGCTTGTTCAACGGTATATCCGGGTAAATGACCAATATCTTCTCGAATGGTAGCGCGATAGGCTTCCCAGTTAGCAATCCCGACTCCAAAAGTAATTTTAATGTTGTGAATTTCTGTATAACTTTGGGCGGCGAGGGCGGCTGCTGCTGTTAATAACCCAGGTGTCGCTCCACATCCGGTCATATAGGTAATTCCGGCGGCTTGTAACTCATCTTTGAGTTCTAATAATAATTCTACGGCGCTCGTCCGTTTAATCGCATCGACTAAAACCCCTCGCCATCCCAACTGAATAAAGGTTTTAGCCACACTAGCCATAAAATCATTAGGTAAATTCGGCAAAGCCAGAAAATACCCTTCAACCCCTGGGGCGGTTTTAACTAAATTTTCAATACTGTTATTACTCAAAATTCCATGGGGTTCTAAATATCCCACCGACCCTTGAGCTTGATAAATCTCAATACAGCGATTCGGGTTCAGCCCATCCCCATCATAAGCATAACCCTTCTGATCAGCCACAGCCACCCACTGCATTTGCTGTTTTGGGGCTAAAACCCTTGTTGCTGCCTGTCCTAGCCCGCCAAACCCCAAAATTCCTACCCGAATCGGAGACAAACCTGCATTAACCATTACTGGACTCATTGAATCTGATTGAATTTAGACAATTCTCCATTATAATCCTTTCTTTACTATTACCCATTACCCATTACCCATTACCCATTACCCATTACTTAATTTCCAGACCCATTGGTGTCTCCAGACGCTGGGGGAGAAGGCTCAGAAGTGGGACTAGAATTGGTTTCTGGTAATACTTCGTCCTTCTTGGGTTCAGCTTGAGGAGCCGCCGGAGGAACTGTTACGTTAACATTGGGAGCAGCTTGAGGAGCCGCCGGAGGAACTGTTACATTAACATTGGGAGCAGCTTGAGGAGCCGTAGGAGGAACTGTTACGTTAACATTGGGCTTAGGTTGGGGAGCCGCCGGAGGTACTGTTACGTTAACATTGGGCTTAGGTTGGGGGACTTGCACGGGAACAGGAACGACTTCTTGAGTTCGATTTTTCTCAATAATCACCGTATCTCGTCCTGGGGTTTGAGTTTTGGGAGTATTAAGTTCCGATTGTCCCGGCCCTACGGTTGGAGCTTTGGAGTCATCGGGTTTAAATAAACTAGGCCAAACTAGAAAACCAATTCCTAGTGACAATAATACAGCAATTCCTATGCCAATTATGGTACTCCAAGCCATGTCATTATTAACTTTAGTTCTTTCATTTTGACGAATAGATTCATCCCTTACCGGGTCAGGAGTCTCCCGATTAGAATGGGGCTGATTTACAGGTCGATTATTCATAAATTTTTACCAAAGTTTATCCCAATTAAAAACGAATTGATTTAGATGAGATGATTAAATTAAATGTACCTAAAATTCTGGCCTAAATTCATCTATCTGAAGGCATAACCTATTGTGATATAAAAGTTGTTGTGCTTTAGCCCTTCTTGAAATCGGTGCTCAAGCACAACAACAAGGAATTTATTAATAGATTGATTTAAACTTTATTCTATTAGTTCTAATTAACTGCAATTATGATTATTTTTACGCAATTAGTTCCAGAGAAAGAGCATCAACAGGTTACAGTTAATTTCGCTCTAACCGCAGAAGAACGCACAAAAACCCGTCAATATATTGAAGCCTTGGAGGGTGAAACCTATTATATTCGCCTTCCTAGGGGAATGGTTTTAAAAGCGGGGGATTTATTAACCTCTGATGCTCAAGATATTTGGGCAAAAGTGATTGCTAAACCGGAACCTATTATTACGGTCAGGGCTAACCATTCCCTCGATTTATTAAAAGCGGCTTATCATTTAGGAAATCGTCATGTTCGGTTAGAAATTACCGCCGACTATTTACGATTTTCCCCCGATCCTGTACTATCTTCAATGTTAGTGCATCAAGGATTAACAATTCAAGAAGAAATTGCGCCTTTTTATCCTGAAGGGGGAGCCTATGGACATCATCATTAATTATAGCAATAAGCAGGTTAGTGTTGACAACTTCTTTGTGTCTTTGTGTCTTTGTGGTTAAATTAGGCTTGACCTTTGTAAAGATATCCACAAGAACTGCTATATTATCAATGATTTTAAATTTATTACAACTTTCCAGTCCGGCTTTACCCTTGGGTGCTTATAGTTATTCAGAGGGTTTAGAAACCTTAGTTGAAACTCAAGTTATTACTGATCATTCTAGTTTATTACAGTGGTTAATTCAAGACCTGAATTATGGCGCAATTCGACTGGAAGCTGCCTTAATGGTTCGGGCTTATCGCTGTGTTATCAATCAAAATTATAACCAATTTGTTTATTGGAATCAATGGTCAACAGCGGCTAAAGAAACATCGGAATTACGACAACAAAGTTGGCAGATGGGCAATACTTTAATCCAGCTTTTAGTTAATTTAGAAGCGGTTAAAACAACAGATTTAGAATTACCTGCTCTGAAAGATTGGACGGAAAAAGTGGGGAAACCTTGTAATTATGCGATCGCTTTTGGATTAGGTGCAGTATATTGGGATCTTGATCTCAAAAATGCCTTACTCGGATATCTTTATAGTTGGGCGACTAATTTAATTAATGCTGGGGTAAAATTGATTCCATTAGGTCAAACCATGGGTCAAACTTTACTCTTACAATTACACCCCGAAATAGAATCAACAGCTACGGCTATTTTACAATTAGAAGATGAAGATTTAGTTAGTTGTAATTGGGGGTTAGCATTAGCAAGTATGGCCCATGAAACCCAATATAGTCGATTATTTAGAAGTTAATTTTATTTATTAATTTATGGTATAATAAATCTGGGTAGTTTTCATCTTAATTTTATGTCTGGTTTGCGAGTTGGAATTGCTGGGCCAGTAGGTTCGGGAAAAACAGCCTTAGTTGATGTTTTGTGTAAGCAAATGCGAACCTCCTATCAATTAGCGGTAGTTACAAACGATATTTATACTCAAGAAGATGCTCAATTTTTGGTTAATTCCCAAGCCTTAGAAAGCGATCGCATTTTAGGAGTAGAAACCGGAGGTTGTCCCCATACTGCTATTAGAGAAGATGCTTCATTAAATTTAGCCGCTATTGAACAATTAGAAACCAAATTCAATCATTTAGATTTGTTATTTGTAGAAAGTGGTGGGGATAATTTAGCCGCCACTTTTAGCCCGGAATTAGTGGATATTACCATTTATGTAATTGATGTAGCCGCCGGAGATAAAATTCCCCGTAAAGGCGGGCCAGGAATTACCAAATCCGATTTATTAGTGATTAATAAAATTGACCTCGCGCCCTTAGTCGGTGCAGATTTAGGAATTATGGAAAGAGACGCGAAAAAAATGCGAGGAAATAAACCCTTTGTCTTTACAAATTTAAAAACCCAACAAGGATTAGATGCTATCATCAAATTTATTAAATCCCACTTAATCCCGTAGTAAACCCTTCAGGGCTTTCTTTATTCCCTAGATTTAATAGTAAAAACCAACATTAATAACGATGTATAATTAGTAGTAAGCCCTTCAGGGCTTTCTTTATTCCCTAGATTTAATAGTAAAAACTAATATTAATAACGATGTATAATTATTGGTTTGGTAACGATAAAAACTTGAAGAAGCCCTAAAGGGCTTACTACCATTAATAACGATGTATAATTATTGGTTTGGTAACGATAAAAACTTGAAGAAGCCCTAAAGGGCTTACTACTTTTATGAAAAATTTGGAAATCAAGCCCTCACAATGGCAAGGAATATTAGAGTTAGACTATCAGAAAATTGGTAATTCTACTCAATTAGTTAAAGCCTATACTCAAGCCCCGTTAAAGATTCAGCGTTCTTTTTATCCTGAAGGTAAGGATATCTGCCATAGTATTATATTACATACTGCCGGAGGAATGGTAGGCGGCGATCGCCTATCCCAAACCATTAATTTACAGCCGGAAACCCAGGTTTTATTAACTACTCCCGCAGCCAGTAAAATTTATCGAAGTTCGGGAGAAACTGCCCAAAATCATATTAAGATTGAAGTACAAGAAAAAGCCTATTTAGAATTTATTCCCAGGGAAATAATTATCTTTAATGGGGCTATTTTTAGTCAAAATCTCCGAGTAAATTTAGCTCCTAATGCTTGTTATTTGGGATGGGAAATTACCCGGTTTGGACGTACAGCTAGGGGAGAAATATTCAATCATGGACAGTGGAAATCCTGTACAGAAATTTGGCAAAATGGCTGTCCAGTTTGGATTGATCGACAGGGCTTTATAGCCAATGAAGAAATATTGAATAATCCTCATGGTTTGGGGGGAAAACCTGTAATTGCCAGCTTAATTTGGGTGGGAAAACCCGTTTCTGAAGATATTGTGAAAAATATCAGACAATTGTGGTCGCAGCGAGAAACTTCTAGTCAAGCTGGAGTGACGCAATTAATATCAGGATTACTCTGTCGCTATCGGGGAAATTCTACCCAAGAGGTGATAAACTGGTTTACGGATGTTTGGCAATTGCTCCGTCAAAATTATACGGGAAAATCAATTGTCAAACCTCGCGTCTGGCAACTTTAATCCTTGAAAAATTATTAACATAAATCTATGCAATTATCCCCGCAAGAAAAAGATAAACTATTGATTTTTACGGCTGCTTTATTAGCAGAAAGACGGAAAGCAAAAGGACTAAAATTAAACTATCCTGAAGCCGTTGCTTATATTACTGCTGCTATTTTGGAAGGAGCGAGAGAAGGACAAACGGTTTCGGAATTAATGAGTTATGGAAAAACAATTTTAAGGCGAGAAGATGTTATGGAGGGGATTCCTGAAATGATTCATGACGTACAGGTTGAAGCCACTTTTCCCGATGGAACAAAATTAGTTACGGTTCATGATCCTATCAGCAATTAGTAGAGACGCGCCATGGCGCATCTCTACAGCCTGATTACTGATTAACGGGGATAGCTGCGGTTTTCACGTCTAAATTGAGAGGTTGACCTTGACGTTTAATTTCCATTTTTAACGAACTTCCTACCGTTACATTTTCAACAATTTGTTGGATTTCATCGGCTTTAGTAACTGCGATATTATCCACTTGAATAATCACGTCTCCAGCGCGTAATCCTGACTGATGGGCGGGAGAATTGGGCATAACTCTGGCAATCAAAACTCCTCGATCTTCATTCACACTAATCGGACTATTGGGATCTTGATTTAAACTTTCTTTGACTTCAGGAGAAAGCGTTACCATTTGAATCCCTAAATATGGATGTTCAACTTTTCCAGTGGTAGAAATTTGATCGGCAATGTGTTGAACTTGATTAATCGGAATCGCAAATCCTAAGCCCTGAGCACCTTGAATAATGGCGGTATTCATCCCAATTACCTCACCCTTTTGATTCAGTAACGGCCCACCAGAATTACCCGGATTAATAGCGGCATCGGTTTGAATAAAACTAACTCGTTTATCGGGAATACCAACTTCACTTCCCGATCGACCTGTAGCACTAATAATACCCACAGTTACAGTATTATCTAATCCTAATGGGTTGCCAATAGCGATCGCTAATTCCCCCGGTTGTAAAGTTTCAGAATTACCAATAGTTAAAGTCGGTAAATTATCCGCTTGAATTTGAATCACAGCAACATCCGTTACCGGGTCAGTACCCACTACTTTTCCTTCAAATTGACGACCATCTTTTAATACAACCGATACCTTTGTAGCCCCATCAACAACGTGAGCATTAGTAATAATTCGACCATTGGAATTAACAATAAATCCCGACCCGGAACCCCGAACAATTTCCTGTTTAGGCGCATTGGGCATTTGAGAACCAAAGAAACGTTCAAACGAGGGATCATTAAACTGTTGTGGCATCTGATTTTCAACGGTTTTGGTCGCATTAATTCGGACAACAGCTGGCCCGAAATGCTGTACCACCGTCGCCACCAGGTCAGGAGTGGTAATTGTCCCCTGCTTGGCACTGACCGGGGCGGGGAGGGCGGTCGGGGGTACGGGGGATGTCACCGTCGGGGGGCTGGGTTGAGGGCGTTGGAGTTGAGGCAGAATAGACATTCCAGCGATTCCTGCCCCTACCCCTAATAAAACTAAAGATAAAGATGTTAAAGATGAGGTTTTCGGGCGTTGAGTAGGACGGGGTGTTTCCGTCCATTCCAACCGAGAAGACTCTAGGGGAGAATTTAAAGCATCAAAATCAGATTTCATTGTAATACCTCTATCTATAAAGAATTAAGGGGGTAGAAATGTTTTTGCCCCGATATTCTTTAAGTTACAGGGTGAATATGACGCTACTGTGGCAAAGATATGACACGGAGATGAAGATTTAATCCGTATCCCGTAGTAAGCCCTTCAGGGCTTCTTCCCCATCTTTAAATATCATCAGAGAGTCCTAAAGGACTCACTACACAGAAACCCTCATCCCGTAGTAAGCCCTTCAGGGCTTCTTCCCCATCTTTAAATATCATCAGAGAGTCCTAAAGGACTCACTACGGTTAGCGAACATCAATTTTTGCTAAAGTCGTATTCTGATAATAGTGGGCTAGAATCTGTTGATAATTGTATCCACCCCGAGCCAAATTATAAGCACCCCATTGACTCAAACCCACTCCATGACCAAAGCCACGACCCGTGACTTGAAAACTGGTCGTCCCACTTTTTCGATTCACTTGAAACCGGGTGCTACGAAGTCCCAGGGCTGAGGCAATATCATCCCCACTCATCACTCGCGCCCCTTTGTCCCCAACTACTTTCATCGCCAGAATACTACCATAGGCCGAAGTCCGTTGCGGAGTCATCGTCGTAATATTCCCGACGCCAGAAATCCGTTTACTTAAATCTGTTTGTGAGAAGGTTTTTGTCCATTCAAATACCGGAGTTCCTTGGTCAAAGTCTGGGACTCCCCGTAAATAGGGTAAGGGTTCATTCCAGACATCCTCAACATTTTCGGTATGTCCTCCAGAAGCCGAATGAAAGGCCGCCAAAATAGCTTGACCGTTATAGGTCAAAACCTGTCCCCGGGTCGCATTCACCGCCGCCAGAGTTCCCGTGGATTCAGTAATTAAACCTTTATAGACCTGGGAATTTTGATCATCTCCAACATCAAAAACCCCATTACTGCGTTGACGTCTGTAGAGAGCGTAGGTTCGCGCCGCCACCGCCTGAGCTTTCAGGGCTTCCTGGGGCCATCCGCCATCCATTTCCGCCCCCAGAACACTATAGAGATATTCCTCTAAATCAACATAATTAATCGCCGTTAAACCGCCATTCCGAGGCACTAATAATACCCGTCCTCGATACCAACCATTACCTATCCACACATTCCCCCCATTGCTGGGGTCAATCCAGAGTTGGGAACCTTGCCAGTTGCCCAGGGCCACATTGCCCAATTTAGCTTGAGCGACACCACCTCCCATCGCTGCCAACTCCCCTAGGACTTTACCATTGCCATCTCGGACAACAGCCTGGGTGGTGCTACCGACTTTAACCTGATTCGCACCGTCTTTAATAGCGACCCGCAATAATAATTGGGCTTGGGCCGGGGCAACCAGACAGAACCAAATCAGCAACGTCGCCCACCCATAGCGTTTGAAACGTTGCACGGAGTTAGTAAAAGTATTCTGAGGTTGGGTCAGGGAACAAACCATAATCTCGATCAGATCCAGCACCGACTAATCTATCACAACTTCCCAAACCAAAACACCCTCCCCTAGAAATTTTAACTTTAGGGGAGGGCTAATTCAAAAAATACTGACAACTTTTTTAGAGATAGGATAGTTTAAAGTAATATTGCTGACGGGTTACAAGGGGGCTAAAAGGTATATGGGTTCTGGAAAAGGCTTAAAAATTAAGCAATTGGGGTAACAAAAATATATTAATAGCTGACAAGAATTAAGCCGTCTCTCTAATTGAGTTAGGGTTTTGCTAAGGGAATCGAACATTGAGTCCGATTAAAATTAGAATCTTCTCCCTCAGAAGGAATCGCTAAAATTTCTAAACGACCCTTCATTAAACTCAATAAAGTTTGATTCATCAACAGCCGCATTCCTGGGGATAAAGTTCCTTGCTCAAACGGAGGTTGATCAATATCTAATGTGGATTTTAATAAATCCCAAGACTCACTCCAAGCACTAACCGGACGTTGATCATCAACCCAAATATGCACAAATCCCGTTTCGGGAGAAGGATGTGCAGAAACATTCACACTTCCCTCGGTCATTTGAGCGATCGCAGTATCTACTAAACTGACTAAAACTTGTCGCAGTCGAGGTAAATCTGCCATCACATAAATATCACTATCAGGAGGATCAATTTTTAATCTAATACTACGATTTTCCGCCTGCATACAGGTTAAATCTTCTACCTCATCCATCAGTTTTGCTAACCCAATGGCATGAATATCCATAGTATCTGTGCCATATTCTGTTTTAGCCACAGAAATCACTTCATCTAATAATCTCACCATTTTCAACGCTGATGTGTGGGCGAGATTGATAAATTCTCGTTCCTCCTCTGGGTTCTCGCAGAGATCGGAAATAATTATTTGTAACGTACCAATCATGCTACTAAGGGGCGATCGCAACTCATGGGACGTCCGCGCCAAAAACCCCGCTTTAAATAAACTCAATTCCGTCGCCGAATGATAGGCAAGTTGAGTTTGTTTCAATTGATAAGATAGGGTTTGCACCTGCTGTTGATAATCGACATCTTTGGAGGTGTCTTCTGTCCCAACTGGGTCGGGCGATTTTTTTCCTTTTCCCAGCCATAGCTGATTTAGGGCGACCCCTAACCCCGACCCAAAACCTAAATATAAAAATTCGCTCCAACCCATTTCAGTTATCAGTAATCAGTTATCAGTTATCAGTGTAGGAGTTGATCAGTTATTGGTCAACTTCAGTAATCAGTAATTAGTTTCCCCCCTTTTCCAATGGGGGGCTAGGGGGGTAAGAGTTAAGAGTTGATCAACAGTTTAAAAGCTCGGAGTTAATCAACAGATTAGTATTTATTCTTTACTGATTACTGATTACTAAATTACCCTGTCTTAGAATTTTCCATTGACCATTGCTTTCCCATTTTACCACCGTTGAAGGAATAGTTGATGGGATGATAGTTGGATCAAATTCCGAGGAAAATAACGTGAAAACATCGGGAAATTGAGTATTAATTTCAGCCATTGTTAACAGGGGCGGTTGTCCTGATAAATTAGCGCTAGTGGTTGCCATCGGGCCAGTGCGGGCTAAAATAGATTGAGCGATCGCACAATCGGGAACCCTTACCCCAATTGTAGACGGATCAGCCGGATTCATTGCCGGAGAAACTTTTTCAGAAGCAGGTAATACCAAAGTTAAGGCTCCGGGCCAATACTCCCGGGCGATACTTTTCCAAACTAATAATTCTTCAACTGTCCCATTCACATAAGGCCATAATGTTTCCGGTGTGGCGGCCATTAATATTAATGGTTTATCTTGACTCCTTTGTTTCGTCTGAAAAATCAATTCCGCCCGATCGGGACGGGTGGCTAAAGCGGGTACAGTGTCCGTTGGGAAACTAACCACACCCTCACCAGCAATTGCCATATCAATTAGAGCATCAACAGAGACTTGAACCATAGATTTGAATCATAACGAAGAGATCCAGCGATTGAAATCGTGGCTACACAAGCGAAGTCCGCCTACGCGGACTATTGATCAAGGGTTTAAAACCCGCGCAGGCGGGTTTTGTTTGTGTAGCCACGGTTTCAACCGATGGATCACTGTTTTTCTTATAAGCTATAACAAAACGATCAAATCCCGCTAAGTCAGGAATAATTTTAATCCCAGAGTAACTTCCTTGAGCCTCTAACAACCTGGCAACCCCTTCTCCTTGTCCGGCCATCATTTCCACAATCCAAACCCCTCCAGGGCGCAAATAATGGGGTGCAGTTTCTACTAAATAGCGAATACAATCAAAACCATCGTCACCACCATCTAAGGCTAAAGTTGGCTCATGTTGGGCAACTTCCGGTTGCAAAGTCGGAATAATATCAGAGGGAATATAGGGCGGGTTAGATACCATTCCCGTTAGTTGTCCTTTTAAGAATTGTAGCGGTTCCCACCAAGACCCGTGATGGAATTGGATACGGCTACTTAAACCTGTGGTTTCAGCGTTAGATTCAGCGATCGCCAAAGCCTCTAAACTGGTATCTACCCCATGAATTTCAGCCATTGGAAAACTATCAGCCAAACCCAGAGCGATCGCACCACTTCCCGTCCCCAAATCCACCCAAATCCCATTATTATCAATATTTTCAATAGCAGATACAGCTAAATCAATAATTAACTCCGTTTCAGGACGGGGAATCAGAACCTGCGGAGACACCTTTAACGTAAAATGACGCCAGTAAGTTCTCCCCGCAAGATATTGCAAAGGGATACGCTCAGTCAAGCGTCGTTGCCACAGTTGAGTTAATTCCGACCAAGGAACTAGAAGGGGAATCGCAGGTTGTTGTTTGAAGGCTTGTAAACGTAGAGTTAACCGATCCAAACCCCCTAACTCTTGGAGAAACCAGTGAATTTCATTAGGGGAAACCCCAAAGGCGGCACATTCAGCATGAGCCTGTTCAATCCACCCTTGCAGTTGCCAACCTGATATCGTTTCCCCCATGATATTTTCCTTGGATTGATTCAATTAACGAGGGGCGGGGGCGGGGGCGGCGGGGCGGGCGGGTTGATTTTTTTGTAAATACTCCAAAGTTTCACGAGGCGGAATCAAGACAACCCGATTTAAGAATTGATCATTATCCTTTTTCAACGCATCCAACAGGCCTTCGAGATTAACCACATCAATTTTAACGTTAGAGATTAAATCAGGCTGTTGAGTTTTAAATTGAGTCAACATATTTTGCAGATCCTCTTTGTAGAAGAACATTGGGATCACCTGTTCATTACCATTTTGAATCGTCAGATAGCCATTATCCGGCCCACCCTTAGCAATAAACAACGGAACACCGTTAAACTCGCTTACACCTTGTCCATTTTCTTGTAAAACAGTCTTGGCTAAATCCACTTGTTTTTGTACCGGGACGTAGGCAAACTGAACTTCATCCGCCGAACCTTGACCTTGTTGGCTCATCCGGTATACTTCCCCCAGGGAAACCGTGGTGACTTGAATAGTCGAAGCCAATTTGGGGTCACGACTTTTTAAGCGATCGATAAAGGCCACAGCATCCGTGCGACTAATAAACACACCCGCGACCGCAGCTTTTTTATCTCCCTGGGGTACAGTCGCAACTAAAGGGGCTCCCTGGGTATCAGTAATCGTAAAAACTGGAATCGAACGAAGTTTTTCTAGAATTTGGTTTTCTGGAATTGCATAAGCTGGCTCAGTTCCCACCGGAATCAAGCTAAATAAACGTAATCCCGAATCAGGACTTAGTAAAAACGTACCGCCCACAACTCCCAATACCGCGCCCAAACGAACAATTGATCTGATCATGTTTCCAAATTTTGAATTAAATATTTTTTAGATTGCAGATGCAGTGTGTACCACTGAACCCAGGGGGATGCAGTAGGAGTAACGCTAAACAGAGAACCCGGGTCATGTTGACCACCGATAAGTTGCACTGACGATAAAGGAGTTGTTTTTCTCCCCAAAATCTCAAGAAATATCAACCGGAGAAAATTTTAATCCAAGTCAGCCTGCCCCTTAAACATGACCCATCCTAACACACCGATCACGGGATGGACAAAAAGAATCAAGACTAATCAAAACCAAGTTAAAATTTAGAATCGGGATGACAGGATTCGAACCTGCGGCATCCTGCTCCCAAAGCAGGCGCGCTACCAAGCTGCGCTACATCCCGTTTAATCTTTTCTGAGTATAACCTAGATTTACACAAATTGGATTAAAAATTGCAAAATTGATTCAGAAGAAGCTAGGGTCGGTTGTCTGTTGTCGGTTATCAGTTATTTGTTCACACCTCCATACCTCAACACCTCAACCGCCAACCCAGGCTTAATCTGGATACCAGAACATTCCTTTGATCCCCTCTGGATCGGATATAAAACCCAAATTTCGGTAAAAATCCACAACATGAGGGTCAGCAAATAGAGTAATGTTGCTGATATCATCGCTACGGAGTTTTTTGATGATAAATTTCATCAGGGCTTTACCCATACCCTTATTCTGGAAATCTGGGTGAACAACCACATCCCAGAGCGTAGCATTAAAAGCATGATCGGATGTGGCTCTAGCAAAACCAATCAGCCGTCGCTGATTCCCTCGAATTTGCCACATAGAAACTACAAGGAAACTATACTGAATGGCTTTTTTAACTTTACGCAGGGGTCGCCGAGACCAGCCCACTGCATTGCAAAGTTCTTCCAATTCATATAAATCAATGTCCCGATCCGTGCTAAAAAAAATCCGACCATTATTACTCGATGACGAGCGAGAGTTTAGGGATACTGACTCCTCGCTTCCACCCTCATACCCCTCATACTCCACTTGGGAGGAGGACGAGGCGGAGGAATCTGAACTGCTAAACAAGTTTTTCCAAAAACCCATGCAGGCGTAGTTAAGGTAATAGATTTTCAATGACCTTATTAGATAGTATATCTCCCGTACCTTCACCTCAATTATGGCTCCGGGCTTAAAATCCTCAACTTTAGAACTCCTAAAACGCTTCAATCGGGCGTTTCCACAGTTTTATGAGCAATTTGTCAGTAGTGAAATTCAATTGCAAAATCTTAAACTGGCCTATCAAGTTTACCAAACCAAGCAGGCTGTTATTGAAATTCAGCCGGACAGTAACAAAAGTGCCCTCCATTTTTCCTATCGGAATCAATCATTTTTACTCAGCGATATTTTTGGGGTTTTGGCGGCCTATGGCTTGACGATTCATAGTCTGAGTTTGTATGGCCAAATTTATCCGCCGATGTTGGTGTTTATTAAGTTAGTGGTTTCTCGTGGAGGAAAAGCTCTCACGGATAAAACCTCAGAAAATGTTTGTCGGGCGGTGCGAGAAGCCTTGGCGGGACATTTTGAGGTGGAAGAAATGTTGGCGGTGGAATTTAACCTGGATGCTGGGTTAGAGGATGTGGCCACGGAATTTTATGTTGACCCGGTGTTTCACCTCCCGGCGTTATTAATTGAAGCGGATAACCAACCTGGATTGTTTTATAAGGTTATGTATGCTATCTGGCAGGAGGATTTATTGGTGGTGAATGCTAATTTATTAGTTTGGCGGGGACGCACTCGGTTAATTTTATATTTATTGGGGCCAAATGAAAGTTTGATTCCTGAATATCTTGGTCAAAAAATTGCCGAGGGAATGCGACAACGGTTAATGGGAGAACGATTTTAAACAGTTATTTTCATGATTACTGCTGTCGATTTATTTTGTGGTTGTGGTGGTTTATCTCTTGGATTTAAAGAAGCGGGAATTGAGATATTAGCAGCTATTGACAATAATGTTGCATTCCTAGAGGTCTATCAAGCAAATTTTGATCATTTAGCGATTTTACAAGACCTCACAGATGAAGTTGCAGCTATCAAAATTATCCAACAACTTGCTCCTGAAATGATCATTGGTGGCCCCCCATGTCAAGATTTTTCTAGTGCTGGCAAACTTAATATAAATGGTAGTAGAGCTAATTTAACTTATAACTTTGCTAATATTGTTTGTGCCATTAAACCCCAATGGTTTGTCATGGAAAATGTGTCAAGAATAACTAAAAGTCCGATTCTGACACAAATATCTGAGCAGTTTTTGAAAAATGGTTATGGTTTATCTGCAATTGTTTTAAATGCGTCTTTTTGTAATACACCCCAATCGCGATCGCGTTTTTTTTTAATAGGTGAACTTGCAGGTAAAAATAATGCTTTGGTAGATTTATTAAAGTTGGGTTTATCAAAAAAACCAATGACAATTAGAGATTATCTTGGGGATAGATTAAATCTCCAATATTATTATAGACATCCCAGAAGCTATGCTCGACGAGGGATATTTTCTATTGATGAACCTAGTCCAACTATCAGAGGTGTCAATCGTCCGATCCCACCCAACTATAAACTCCATAGTGGTGATCCGCAAGATATTGATCTAACCACAATTAGACCTTTATCTACAATAGAACGGAGTTATATTCAAACCTTCCCCGATTCTTTTAAATTTTGGGGAACTAAAACCAATTTAGAACAAATGATTGGAAATTCTGTTCCTGTGAATTTGGCTTTTTTTGTCGCCTCCACTCTTTTGAAATATCTATATCAAGATATTGGTCAGAGTTGAATACTAATGCGGATGGCGAGACTCGAACTCGCAAGGACAAAGCCACACGCCCCTCAAACGTGCGCGTATACCAATTCCGCCACATCCGCTTATGAACACTGCGTTTAATCTTGCAGCTAATTTACTAATATAGCACAGCTTCCTCAACCTGTCACCCCTTTTCTAAAAATTTTTTGAGATCCGGCAAATTTGGGGGTGGTAGTGGTACTGAAAGTCTATTCCCATAGCAAGATAGGCTTGAAAGGAAGATTTTTTCAGCAATCTTACCGTTTTAATAATACCTTGACTTTAATTCTAATTAATTGATAATCTCCCTGATCCTGCAATAATTGATAATCAGAATATTGTAATCCTAGTTTAGCTATATCTTTGGGTCTGGTGATAATTAAAACCGTGTCAACGGGAGTATTTACAGGAAATAATTTTAATAATCTTTGCTGAATATCATAGGTCATAAACTCTATATTTTGTTGGGTATAATAGACCAAACTAGGTCTAAAGACCCCAATCACTAATAGGGGTTCATTCGGTTGATGAACTTGGCGTACTGTGGTTGATAATTGTCTGAGGGGTAAGTTTCGTTGAGTATCTAATAATTGACCCACAGGTAAAGCTACTAAACCCATAAAAGCAAAGAATCCTAGGGCATTTCCCGCCCAAACTGCCCGTCGCCATTGAGGTTTAATCAGACAATAGAGAGTAATTCCACTAGCAATCAACCAGATAATTCCTGATACCGTTGTTAAATGACTGCTTTCTAATAATTGGGAAAAATTGGGGGTATCATCTCCGACTAATTGAGGACTAATAAAACTAGCGATCGCTAATATCAATAACACCAAAATATTAACTAAACCTGTGATTAAAAATGGTAGAGAAATTTTATTTTGATCAGACTCAATATTATTTTGTTGATTTCCCCATAAACTAATTAAAATAACGCCCGCCGGAATCGAAGGTAAGATATAACTGGGTAATTTCGTCGCGGAAAGACTAAAAAATACAAAGATAATCACCAACCAAAATAGAGCAAATAAGCCTAAATGTTGTGACCGATCTTGCGATCGCCAATCTTGGATTTGCCAAAATTTAACCTGATAAATTGCTACAGGTAAATACACCGACCAAGGTAATAAAGCCACTAAAATTACTGGAAAATAATAAAACCAAGGGCCAGGATGATTACTGACAACACTGGTAAAGCGTGCAAAATTATGATGTCCAAAAAATGTGTTTAAATAGGCTTGACCATTAGCCATAGTAACTAGAATAAACCAGGGGACAGCAATAATTAAAAATACCAAACTTCCCTTGATTAACTGCATTTCCCAGATAACTTTTTGCCATTGTTTCGTATAAATTAGAAATCCTCCAATAATCAAAATTGGTAAGACAATTCCAATCGGCCCTTTAGCTAAAACTGCTAAAGCTGCAAAACTATAAAATATAAAATACCAGCCCTTTTGTTGGCGAGTTTTTGGTTGAGCATAACCCAAGAAAAATGCTAATAATGAAATAGTGATAGAACTAGCCAGAAGCATATCAGAAACCCCCGCCCGTCCCCAAGCAATCCAAGCCGGATTTAAGGTCATCATTGCCATTCCCCACCACGCTCCCCCCCCTATATCCCCCCGTAGACGGGTGGAATTGAAGGGGGAGCAGGTGCGAGCAGATTCCGTTTCTAAAGATATCAACCCACCGAAATAACGCAGGGTATAAAATACTAAAAAAGTAGATAATATTGCGGTTATGGCTGAAGGTAATCGCGCCCCCCATTCATTTACCCCGACGGTTTTAAACGCTATTACTATTAACCAATAAATTAAGGGCGGTTTATCAAAGCGAGTTTCCCCATTCCAATAGGGGGTAATCCAATCTCCTGTTAGGTGCATTTGTCGGGCGGCTTCGACAAACATCGGTTCAGTTTTATCAATTAAACCAATATCGCCTAAATGACTTAAAAATGCGATCGCACTTAACAAAAATAATCCTAAAATAGAAATGCCCCAAGTCAGCTTAGGGCGGTTTTCCCAAGATTTCCAGAATGTTTTAAAAGATGAATTAAATTCTGATTTTTTACTATTCATGATTCTCTCAATTTTTTATTTTCACGGGAAACTTTTAACCAAGCCAAACTAATCGTTAAACAGATATAACCCAAACCATAACCTGCGAGGATATCGCTCGGCCAATGACATCTTAAATAAACACTACTAAACCCAATAATTAATAACCAGATTGTCGCAAATCCATAAATATAGGGAGTCGATTTTGGATAACGTTCTGCAAGAAGATAAGCTATAAGAAAATAAAACAAAATATTCCCCGTCGCATGACCACTAGGAAAACTTCTCCCGACGGATTTTACGAGTCGATCCAAAGGGCGACTACGCTCAATCATTGGCTTGAGAATTCTATCGACTAAAATTAAAATTCCCAAAGTAGAAAAGGCTAAAACTTTGGCTTCAATCCAATACCGTTTCCAAGCCAAAAAAACCAAAGTCAAAGCCACAATTACCGCCGTTCCTTTTACCCCAGTTAACAAATAAAGAAATCTAAAAAAATCATCCCAACTCCGGGGAAAAATCTGATGGGGAACTTGAATTAAAATTTGGTCTAAAGCTAAATTCTCATTAACCGAGACTCGAATCGACAGTAAAATAAATGCACATAAAATAGCTAAACAAATCCAGAGTTGCCGTTGAGGAATTGCTTTTTTAAACGCAATTAATTGATGAGTTAAGGTTAAACGCATTATTTTTTACGTTTACAGATCAGCAGTTAAGCAACTTTTGATTATACAATAAGTTGAGATACTGGGTTAATGCTGAAAAAACAGAAGTTAAAAAAGTTGTTTAGGTTTTCAATGTATGGGAGAAAAAGAACTAGAATATCTAATCAGAACTTCATGAGGATGGGAGAGTCTATGCTAGATACCCTAGATCTAACCTTATCAATGGACAAAGAAAGCTACAAAAGCCAAATAGAGGCTTTAATGAAGGAGTTGCGATCGCTTCAGCATACCTGTCGAGAAAAAAAATTACCAATTATTATTGTTTTAGAAGGTTGGGCCTCCGCCGGAAAAGGGGGACTGGTGAAGAAAATGGTCGGATATATGGACCCGAGAGGATTTGCCGTCCATCCCATTTGGCCATCAACCAATGAAGAATCCCGCTATCCATTTCTCTGGCGGTTTTGGCAGAAATTACCCCCCCAGGGCAGTATTGGTATTTTTTACCATAGTTGGTATACCTATGTTTTAGAGGATCGTTTATTTGGACGCCTGGAAAAACAGGAAGTCCCAATGGCGATGCGACAAATTAACGCCTTTGAACGTCAACTGGCGGACGATGGGGCGGTGATGGTGAAATTTTGGATACATTTGAGCAAAAAAGAAATTAAACAACGCCTGAAAAAAGCCTCAGAAGACGAGTTAGAAGCTTGGCGGGTGCGTCCTGAAGATTGGCAACAGGCCAAAAATTATGATACCTATAGAAGTCTAGCGGAAGAAATGGTAATTCATACCGGGACAGGTTCCGCCCCCTGGACATTGGTAGAGGGAGATTGTAAACGCTGGGCCAGGGTGAAGGTATTATCAACGGTAGTGGCATCAATTAAAGAAGCCTTAGACCGTTTAAATATTCAGTTACCCCCCGTATTTACACCCTCCCAAACCCATTTAGAACCCACGGAACCCCACCCCCTAGCGGCGGTAAATCTGAAAGTTACTTTATCTCCAGAAGACTACAAAAACCAACTGCGTCATCAACAGGCCAATTTAGGTCAACTGCAACAAATTCTCTATCAAAAACAAATTCCAGTTTTAGCTTTATTTGAAGGTTGGGATGCGGCGGGCAAAGGCGGGGCGATTAAACGATTAACCGATATTTTAGATCCTCGGAGTTATGAAGTGAACACCTTTGCCGCTCCCACAGATGAGGAAAAAGCCCGTCATTATTTATGGCGGTTTTGGCGACGCTTACCTCCGGCGGGTAAATTGGGGATATTTGACCGCAGTTGGTATGGTCGGGTTTTGGTAGAACGAGTTGAAGGTTTTGCTACAGAATTAGAATGGCGGCGGGCCTATCAAGAAATTAATGAATTTGAAGAACAGTTAACCAGTGCGGGCTATGTATTAGTTAAATTTTGGTTACATATTGACCAAGAAGAACAGTTAAAACGGTTTGAGGAGCGAAAAGAAAACCCCTATAAACTCCATAAACTCACGGAGGAAGATTGGCGAAACCGGGAAAAATGGCCGTTGTATGAAGTCGCCGCCAATCAAATGATTCAACGGACTCATACCCCTAATGCGCCCTGGACATTGGTAGAAGCTAATGATAAATATTATGCTCGGGTTAAAGTTGTTGAAACCGTTGTTGATGCAATTCGCCATCATTTAAAACATCATTAATTCCCGGCCAGATTTATCTAATCCAATGTTTGTTATTCTAACTCGAATTTTATTTCTGTTGCTAGTTTCTGCCATTATATTTAAAGCCTGGGAAATTTTGGGTAGTAAGAATAATGGCTTAATTAATCGCTTATTATTTATCCTGGTTTTAGTTTTAATTCTTGTCGCTTTATTTTTCCCAGATAGCCAAGTTGGGTCAGTGGTATTAGGAATTTTATCAATTCTTTTTAGACCTCTTGGCTTTTCAATTTTGCTATTATTAATTGCTTCTATTTTTATTAAAAATGGTAAAATTGATAAACCTGGGCCGGGTTTAATTTTAATAGCATTATTAATTTTAATTGTAGCTAGTACCCCCGTATTTGCTAACTGGTTAGCCCAACAGGTGGAAAAGGTGGCTTTAAAAACCGTACAAACGGATTTATGTTGTGGAGAAAGGGCGGGAGCTATTGTATTATTAGGACGGGGAACCACCGAACCGAAATTACCTTATCGGAAACAAATTCAATTAACCGATACAGGCGATCGCATTCCCTACTCCGCCCAACTATTTAGACAGGATCGAGGCCCGTTTATTATTGTTAGTGCTGGCCCCCGTAATCAATTAGTTAATCCCTTAGTTGAAGCTAATGATGTTAAACAACTTTTAGTTTATATGGGGATTCCTCCTGATAGAATTATCTTAGAAACTCACGGCGGAACCACCCATAATAATGCCGTTGAAATTTATCGAATTATGCAAAATCACAATTTAGGTAGAACTATTATTCTAGTGACTTCCGCCCTAGAAATGCGTCGAGCTAGTCTCGCTTTTGCTCGAATTGGGTTTAAAGTAATTCCGGCTCCAACAAATTTTTATACATTTGTTCATCAGACAAAATATCTGCGTCACATTACCGGGGCTGATTTCGCGCCCAGTGCTGAAGCATTATTACTAACTACAAGAGTTTTGAATGAATACTTTTTAACCTTCTATTATTTTATCCGAGGTTGGTTAGCACCAACTATTTAACATCTAGGATTTTGAGAATTGCGATGAGAAGGATCTGATAAGCAGGGATTTGAAAATGAATCTACTTCGCCAGAACTTCCCACAATTACAATCAAAGAAAACAGAATTAGAAATAAAAATCCTAGTATTTGCCAATCGGAATTGGGTTTTGCCTCCTGTTTAATCGGTTTAACATCAACTTGAATTTCTATCTTTTTACCCTGGATTGGGCCAGCTAGTTTAATACTTTTACAGGTAATTTGATCCGGGATATTATCTTTATTTGACATGATGCTCCCACAATGTAAGTCTTTTATCAATTCGCTAATTAACTACACCAGGGTTAAAGACGATTCTGGATCAAATCCTAAGCAAAAAAAATCTGTAGAGATTTGGAGACCAAAGCCCTACAGTCAAAGATGACAAATTGTTTGAGAAAATTAAGCTAAATAGAAGCAAGGGAGGAAACTTGCACTCCTATTTAACCCTAATTAATCATTGCCGAATTTAGAGAGAAAATTGCGAAGTTGTTCCCCCGCCACATCTCGTCCACCTAAACCGAAGGCAATGGCGATCGCCACCGCCACGGCTCCTAATAACAAACCAAAGGCTAAATTGACAATATCACTGGCAATGCCCATTTGTTGTAAGGCCATGGCACCGACAAAGATAATAATGGCAATCCGAGCCGCCTGGGCTAACAGACTCGATTGACGAGTCCCAGAACTGACAATTAAATCATGGGCTAAATTAGCAAAATATAACCCAATCCCAAACACAATCACGCCAATCAAAACTTGACCCGAGATCGCAATGATTTGATTGATAATTACAGTTAAAGCAGCTAATCCCAAAATATCCGTTGCCGTAACCGCCGCAAATAACATAATACCGACTAACACCACAATTCCGATTAACTCAGAAGGAGTACGTTGGGTTAATTGGGCAGAAACAGGAGGGACTGTATACTCATTGGTTTCGGGGGTTTCCGTGGGAATATACTCCTCAACAATTGGAGATACGGGAGTATGAATCCCCAACCAGCGAAACACATTATCAAACCCCACACTGGTCAGAATATTCGTGACCAAATTGGCGATAAAACGGCCAATAAAATAGGCAGCAATTAAAACTAAAATTGCTAAAAATACTTGGGGTAAGGCGTTAAAAATTTCCGTCAGCATTAAAATAGCTGGCTCAGAAATTGCCTTAACTTGCAGGGCTTCTAAGGCAGAAATCGCAGTAGGGATCAAAATTAAAACGTAAACAATCAATCCAATAATGGAAGATGCTTTTTGATTCCCCGCGACCTGATTTAAGCCGAAACGAGTTCCGAATTGATCAATTCCGACAGCAGCTAAAAGGTTAGTAACAATTCGACTCACCACTTGAGCCACCAGCCAACCCGCACCTGCAATTACTAATGCCGCCACAATATTCGGCAGAACTGCCAGGATCTGATAGAGCATATTTTGAACAGGCTCTAATAATCCTTGTAACTGAAGGGTACTGAGAATTGCTGGTAAAAATAACAGCACCACAAACCAATACAGGGCATTCCCTAGGGTTTCACTCAGGGAAAATTGGTCGGGAGAGACAACCTCATTATCACTAACTTGTTGATTTAAACGTTCATCCAGACGAAGTGTTCGGAACAATCGAATTAATAAAGTTCGGGCAATAGTGGCTAAAATCCAAGCCACCGCAATTAAAATCGTTGCCCCAAAAATTCGGGGTAAATAACTGGTGACTTGGTTGAGTAAATTGGTTAGGGGTGTCGATGCTGCGGTCAACTGAAGCTTATCCAGAAACGCAACCACCGCAAAGATAAAAACAATCCAGAAGGCGACGGTTCCCGCCCAAGATTCTACCGGAAGTTTGTCTTCTGGTGCTGTTGAACCTGAAACCCAACTGGCAATTTGGTTGTCTAAGCCTGTTTTTTTAAACAAGCTTTTAACTAAAGATTGAGCAAATAAGGCAATCAGATAACCAACCAGTAGAATCGCACAAGCTAAGGCAATATCCACCACGGAGGCTTGACCAAGCTTTATGTCATTAATATTGGTAGGGATAGCCAAGGGGTTATCCTGGGCAAAATAAAGGGGGGATAGGGAGGATAAGTCCGTTCCCCAAAAGGGTATTAATTGATCGATTCTATTCATAATTGTTCCAGTAACTTATTCGATGTTTTGATACTCGTGCGCTGTGGTTTGAACGAGAGTGCATCTTAAGTCTGGTTAAAATGGCAGAAAAAACCGCTAAAATTTAAGGTTTTTTTTGTTTTCTGATGCGCCCCTCGTTTATACTAAGATTCTTTCATGTTTTCCATGAAATTAATCTGCCTATAGCTTGAAGGTTATGATGCCATATCGTCAAGTTTTTGAACAATCTATTTTAATTTCGGCCAATTCTGGGGTTGTGGAACGGTGTTTTACAGATTTGGAACTGATGCACCAATGGTTGAATCCGATGTTACGCTGTGAACCGATTGATGTATGGGATACAAATGTGGGGGGGAAATGCCGATTTTTGATTCAACTTCCCCTATTTCAACCGAGTTTAAAAACAGTGGTTTTAGAACGGGAACCGGGGTTAATTGTTTGGGGATTTGAAGGCTATTTTAAAGGATGCGATCGCTGGGAATGTGTACCGGAAATCCCAGGGACTAAACTTTTAAATAGATTTGAATTTGAAATCCCTAATCCTCTAATTAAATTCGGTTTTAATCTCTTTGCTGCTGCTCTAACAAAAGCAGACATGGAAGCCCAATTAAAACGATTAAAACAAGTAGCAGAAAATCTTTAATCAGTCATCAGTCATCAGTCATCAGTTAACAGTCATCAGTTAACAGTTTATTACCCATTACCGATCACGGATTTAAAAGGATTACGCAGATTAACACAGATTAAAATCTGTGAAATCCGTGAAATCCTCTTAAATCCGCGATCCCTGTTCCCTTAAAATAAAAAGGAGTTTTTAACTTCATAGTCAAAACCCCTTTTTACTGTTTAAAAAATTAAAGGTTCAATTATTTGCAAAGCCGCATTTGAACAGCCGGTTGAGCTTTTAGGAAAGCGATCGCCTGATCGCCTAAAGCATAAACATCATTGTAGAGATTGATCAGATTTTGAACGTTAACCGTAATTGCGGTAATTCCTCGGTAACTTAGAAGTAATTCCAAAATTGAAAGTTGACCATCCCCGGCGGATTCACGTAAAGCAGTAATCACTTTATCAACCGCGATATCAACGGTGCTTCCCGAAGAAACAAATTGATTAAAAGCTCCTACCAATAATCTGCCATAGGTAGAATCTAGTAGATCATTAACAACATTATTAGGAATTTTGACAGAGAAATTCAGTGCTTTCTGGAATTGCTCAACCTGATCGGGAGTCAGTTTTGCTAAAGTAATCATAGAACGAAGTTGATTAGACTGTTCTCCCGTTTGAGCAAAGGTTTGTAAATCAGCAGTGGCTAAGGATATATTTGCTGGGCCATAGATCAATCTTAATTCATCAATAGCCGGGGACGGTTGAGCAAATATTCCCAAACTAATTGTTAATCCCAATACTATAGCTAACCCCAGGGATATATATTTAGATAGACCCTGCGTAAAAAATTGATAGGGGTTACGAATACCCCGAAACCAACGTCCTGAATTTAAGTTCATTTGTTCCTTCCTCACAAGTTAAATTGAGTAACACAGTTCTGTTGTTGTCCCATACTATAGGTCTGTTTTAACCCTATTTAGGTTCCTTTAGATAGAGACTTCTCAAACTGTTAGATATTCTGGCTCATCTGATCCAGTATTTGCCGAATTATAGCAGTATCCTGAGCCGTCGGTAGAATTTCTAAATAATTCTCTAAATCTTGCTGTGCTTCTCTCCATCGCTGAAGATGGTAGTACATAATCCCGCGATCTCGTCTTTCATGGGGTGAATCTGGAAACAGTAGTAAAATCCGTTCTATTACCCCCAATGCGAGTTCTATTTTGCCTTGATTAAAATAAATAACTTTTAAATTCATTAACATTCGACCCAGGAATTGATAGGGGGTAACAGTTACTAAAAATTCCGGTTGCATTTGCATTGGTTTTTGATAAATTTCCGTTAATCGAGTAACACAATCTTCAACAAATAAAATCTCTCCTTGATTAAAAGCATCGACATAAATTCCCGCCTCTTCAAATTCAGGACGGATTAAAAAATGTCCTGGCATTCCAATCCCCACCATCGGAAAATCAATCCGTTTAGATAACTCCAAATAAACCAGAGAAAGGGTTATAGGGATACCTGTCCGCCGATCAATCACTTCATTAAAGTAGCTATTTTTAGGATCATAATAGTGATTTTGATTTCCCCTGAACCCTAAATCTTCATATAAATAATGATTAATGGTTTGAATAACTCGCAAGGGATACCGTTGCTGGGGTAATCGTTCTAAAACTTCCGAAGCCATGGTATCTAAGGCATTAAGATATTCTTCGGGTTCTATCTCAGGATATTGTTCCTGGGCAATATAAAGAGCAGTTTTTGCTAAATTAATCTGTGTTTCCGGTTGCTGAATTTCTTGAATAAACCGTTGTCTAGCTGGTAAAAAATTCATTTTTTATTAATTTTTTTTAAAATTAATTAGTGTTTAATTTCATCTGTTAAGGTTATTAATCCAAAACAAATCTCTATCTTTAGATATAGCAACCGCGTTGGCGCAGCCTGCGCTTTGCGCTTAGACACCGAATCCCTTTTAGACACAAAAATCTGCGGGTCAGACAACCTAATTTTCCCTGCTTCCTGGGAAATTTAGGTAGATCATAATCCATGGATAAATTAATTTATTTGGCTTAAATTACCCACTAAAAAGGGCATTGATTAACTTAAAATTCCTCCGATAAAAAAGGATTTTCTGTGGGAAAACTGGGCAAATTAATTGATGCTAAAGACTCTAATTTTTTTCGTCGTTGCGGATAAACTAAAGGGGCTGGCCAATTAGCACTATTTTCTTTTTGATTGGGTTCCTGCACGGCTATAGAGCCCGCAGTTTTGAATTTTGTTTCTCCTAAATTAAAAGACTGACCCCCCATCGATTTAGTCGATTGTGGTTGAATAGCTGTATCTTCTGATGTTACTTTTAATGAAAATAGATCAGTATCTTCTGAAATGAAAGAGGCATATTCTAGGCGAATTCGCTCTAATTCTCCTTCTAAAAATCGAGGTTTAGGTAATTCTTCCACAGGAATATTGTTAATTGAAGTTGTCAACTCTACGGGAGGTTTAAAACCTGGTTGAGAATTCAGTTCCGATGTTAAGGATTCTAACCCATGATTAAGAGGAATCTCCTGTTCTAATTCTGAAGATATTGGATCTAAATCCTTGGATGAATTAACTGCATCCTCCATCAAATTCATCGGGTTATGATTCGGGTTTAAAGCGTCTGACCAAGGTTTAACAGGGGGTGCTTTTGGGACTAATAAAGTGGAAGATGAGGATAGGGATTGTTCTTCCGTAATTACCGATAGGGTTTCTAGGTTTTGTTTTCCGGTTTCAAACTGGATTTGATTGTTCAAACACCGTTCTAAAGCGACTTTAAATTGGAGGGTTTGGCGCTGTTGACGATGGAGACGCGATCGCAATTCTCGGTTACTATTTTGAGATTGAACTAACTCATGGAACTGTTCATTATAGCGTTGTTGAGTTAAGGCCGTATCCCTTTCCATCTGCGCGAGTCGGTTTTGGGTAACTTCCCATTGTTGGGTTAAGGTTTCGACTAAAACCTGTTGCTGTCGAATCACTTGATTGGCAATTTCCAACTTTTTAAATAGTCGTTTAACTTGATCCTGTGTCGCCCCTAATTCCTGGGTATGTTGCAATAATTGTGTTTTTTGATCCTGTTGATTTTGCCGACTTTCATCTAATTCTGCTTCTAATTCAGTCACCCGATTAATTAAATCTCGGTTACATTCATGGAGAATTTGCACCACTTTTACCGGATTTTCTTGGGTTTCTGCTTCCACTGACATCAGCGAAGCAATCGCCATTTCATTCCCCTGAGAACCCTCAACAAATATCTCCTCTGGAACTACCAAATCTCCACTATTAGACTCCGTTTCTGCTTGTTCTAACTCGGCAACGAACTGGGTCAATAATTCCTCCAGGGGGATAGCATTGGGAAAGTTCACCGTCTCCCAATCCTGATCCGGAGTCACAACCGGACTAACGGACTCCTCCGATGGGGGAAAGGGTGGGGATAAAGGTGCTTCAGTAGGCTGATCAAACGATTCAGGAATGGGGAGATCGGCTTCAGACATAGCTTTATTTATTGGGTTTGTTATTTTAATTCTTGATACATGGTGAAATGTATTGTTACTGATAATAAGGGAAATTGAGAATTAAGTCAAGTTGCCAGGATTATTTTAATTAGCAATGTATTGTTATTAACTAATCATTAATGTTTCTATTAATATTGTATTGTCCCGGTTAATGTTTATGCAGTGGGTTTATTATGAAAGCGGAATATTCAACTTGAGCAGGATTGTTCCCCCAGATCAAACCACCCTGGCGACCCTCCCGACCGTCTTTTGTGTCCACCATGAACTTTTTAGGGTTCCCATAAGACGCTTGACTGTGTACTGTTGACACCAGAATAAAAAAAAGCCAAATTATGACAACAACGAACTCAAAAACTTGGAGCCAACGGTTTGAGAAATCTCTGCATCCTGCGATTGCAGAGTTTAACGCCAGTATTAGTTTTGATATCCAACTGATTGAATATGATTTGACCGGATCAGTTGCCCATGCTAAAATGTTAGCAAAAACTGGTATTATTAGTCACGAAGAAGCCGAAAAATTGGTTTTGGGTTTAGAACAAATTCGTCAAGAATATCGAGAGGGAAATTTTAATCCTGGTGTTGATGCCGAGGATATTCATTTTGCCGTTGAACGTCGCTTAACTGAATTAGTGGGAGATGTGGGTAAAAAACTCCATACCGCTAGATCTCGCAATGATCAAGTCGGAACTGATACCCGTTTATATTTACGAGATCAAATTCAACAAATTCGACAACAATTAGTTGATTTTCAAAAGGTATTATTAGATCTAGCTGAAACCAATGTGGAAACTTTAATTCCAGGTTATACCCATTTACAACGGGCGCAACCGATTAGTTTAGCCCATCATTTATTAGCCTATACGGAAATGTTAAACCGAGATTGGGAACGTTTAGGAGATGTCTATAAACGGGTTGATATTTGTCCTTTAGGGAGTGGAGCATTAGCTGGAACAACTTTTCCGATTGATCGCCATTATAGTGCTGAATTATTAGGATTTGGTCGAGTTTATGCTAATAGTTTAGATGGAGTCAGTGATCGAGATTGGGCGATTGAATTTTTGAGCGCGGCGAGTTTAATTATGGTACATTTAAGCCGCCTTGCTGAAGAAATTACTCTCTGGGCTTCTCAAGAATTTAGTTTTGTGACTTTGACCGATAGCTGTTCCACGGGTTCGAGTATTATGCCTCAAAAGAAAAACCCCGATATTCCTGAATTAGTGCGGGGAAAAACCGGGCGAGTATTTGGGCATTTACAAGGATTATTAGTGGTGATGAAGGGATTACCTTTAGCCTATAATAAAGACTTACAAGAGGATAAAGAGGCATTATTTGATGCGGTCAAAACCGTTAAAGGCAGTTTAGAATGTATGACCATTTTAATCGCAGAAGGCATAGAATTTCGCTCTAGTCGTTTAGCTGAAGCGGTGGCGGAAGATTTCTCTAATGCAACAGATGTGGCTGATTATTTAGCCGCGCGAGGAATTCCCTTTCGTGAAGCCTATGGTTTAGTGGGAAAAGTGGTTAGAACTTGTTTAGAAGCGGGGAAATTACTTAAAGATTTAACCCTAGAAGAATGGAAACAATTACATCCTCAATTTGAAGCCGATATATACGAAGCGATCACTCCTCGTCAAGTGGTTTCGGCTCGAAATAGCTATGGGGGAACCGGATTTGATCAGGTCAAACAAGCCTTACAAAATGCCCGTCAACGGGTTGAATAATTGTTAGGAATAAGGATCACGGATTTAAGAGGATTTCACGGATTTCACGGATTTTAATCTGCGTAATCCTCTTAAATCCGTCCCAGATTGCTATATTCTTGATCAGACCACGAAGGAGCGATCGCTTCCTAAAATACATAAAGCAATATTTTTGTCAAGTTCGGCTTATGTAGTAAAAACCGTCCATTAAATCAATATAATTCAATATTAAATTTCGCTAAAGTGGGAAAAAAGATTAAATTTAGGTCAATATAATGTCTAGTCCGATTAATCCTCCTGAATCTGAAGTGGTTGTTTCTCAAGTTCCTGCTAGATTATTATTAGTAGATGATGAACCCGGACTGCGAGAAGCTGTACAAGCTTATTTAGAAGATAGTAATTTTAGTGTTGATACGGCCAGTAATGCCAAACAAGGGTGGGAAATATTACAGCAAAGTTTACCCGATTTAGTGATTACTGATGTAATGATGCCGGAAGTTGACGGTTATCAATTTTTACAACAGATGCGGGAAGACCCCCGTTTTAAAGCCTTACCCGTTGTTTTCCTAACTGCTAAAGGGATGAAAAGCGATCGTATCCAAGGGTATCAAGCCGGATGTGATGCTTATTTATCTAAACCTTTTGATCCTGAAGAATTGGTAGTAATTGTTAAAAATTTATTAGCCAGACAAGCCGCCCTTCGTAATAGTAGTGGTGATGGCAACCCCGATATTGCCACCTTAGCAGGTCAAATTGCCCGGATTGAAAATATGTTAAAAGGCAAAAGTGGAATTCATCAAACCCCACCCCCAATTAAAATTGATTTAACCCCTCGAGAACAGAGTGTTTTAGATTTAGTCGCTAAAGGATTAATGAACAAAGAAATAGCGCGGGATTTAGAAACCAGTGTGCGGAATGTGGAAAAATATGTCAGTCGTCTGTTTACAAAAACCGGAACCAATAGTCGGACAGAATTAGTCCGTTATGCCCTCGAACATGGATTAACTCAGTAAAGAATAGTGAAGATGGGAAGGAGAAATCCTTCCATGTTTTAATCTTAGGGGAACGGATATCATTAAGGCTTTGATTAGCTTCTGGACTTTAAAGCCGCAGTAACAAGTTACGACCATGAGTATCTGTACCACAGGTGTTGAGCAAACCATAGCCATCTGTTAACTGTTTAACTTGGTTGGTAATTTTAGCGGTCGGTAGCCAAGGGTTTGTATGACGATAGGCATAATAGACTTCAATCCCATCAATCCCTAAATGAGCCGCTTCCGTAATTAATTCCGGCACCGGATAACGATAACGGGCTGGATGAGCTAAAACAGCCAATCCTCCCGCCTGTTGAATCGCAATAATCACGTTTTTAGCAGAATAGGCATCTGTTCCCTCGGTGGTGCAGCCTTGTAGATAGGGTTGCAAACTAGAAGCGTCGGGATCAAAAGCATAACCGAGAATATGGACATCCACAGCCAATAACCGGGCATTAATTTCTACTCCCGTCCATAACCGAGGAGCCTGATTCACCCGTTTAGGATACTTATGTTTCCAGTTATCTAACCACTTTTGAGCTTCTTTGTAGCCTTGGGTACTATGATGATCGGTAATGGTCAGTCCTTTTAAACCAATTTCAATCGCCTGTTCCATGACTTCATAGGGTTCTAACTGCCCATCTGAACGTCGAGTATGGAGGTGAAAGTTATAGGACTTGGGGCAGCTTCTCGCATTCAAGGTTTGAAAGACCTGTTGCAGTGAAGACCGATCTTGGGCTGGGGGTGTCAATAATGATGATTTCACAAATCCTGTCTGGATGTGAAACCACCTTGATAACGATTCAAAATCTGAGGTTAGATTAACACTCATACCGTCTTCATCTTAATAAACTGTTACTATAATCTACTGTATCGAATTTATTGGGCAGTTGCTACCAGATAGGGTTAAAATTGACCAATTTTAGATTTAAAATTCTTATATAAGGAAATGGGCAATAGGTAATAGGGTGTTATGGGTTAACGGTATTCACGGTAAGTGATTAAAGATACTATAATTGCTGAACACCTAAAACTCGAAACCCTGGGGTAAGACTTGTCCTCACCCCCTACTATTATTTGGGTCGATAAATTTTGTAATTGCAATCACAAATAAGTTGTAAATTACAACCTTAGTTCTCTATTTACCGTGATTCCTCTTTGAGCTAACTTACGGAATTTATTATCACCTTTTAAGTGAATTCCATTAGAGGCAATCCAATGAAAAGACTTTGGCTCTTTATTCAATTCAGGGGCATCATTGATAAGAAAATCTTTTAACCACTGAAGCTTATTCAGAACAGACTTTACTTCATCTGTTTTAGCAGTATGTACTTCGATAAAATAAGTTTTACCATCATATCCAACTGCATAGTCCCAACGTGAAGCATTAGGATATATTGATTTAACTGCTGTATCAATATCAACACTCCCTTCACATTTACTGGGATCAAGAGGTTTTACTTTGCTACGATTTGAACCTAGAGCTTTTAATCCCTTTTCAAAAGCATTCTCTAATAAAGGGGTATTCTCGATCGCTTTCTTAAAACTCATTCCTTCTCCTGAATCGCTTGGGAAACAACATCCGATGCCTGACTACTAAAGCTAGTTAATCCCCCCCAGTTAGCGATCGCAGGGTCAGGATCAAATGGATCTAAAGATGAAATATCACGCACATAAACACCGTCTTCTTTTTGGTCGAAATAGTAGGTCGAAAAAGTCTTATGATTGAGAATATTCTCAAATAATTTTGTAGTTGGGGCAGACGACTTCAGAGCAAAAAGTTTATAAAGATATTTGATATCAGTATTCTGTTCTCGTAAGAAACGAATAGCCCAAACCGCTTCTAAAAGCACAGGAGAGTGAGTTGAAATCAGTAAGCGATATCCTCGATGCAAAAGTTCCAAACACATCAAAATTACTGATAAAATTGCTTGAGGATGCAATCCCATTTCTGGTTCTTCAATTACGACCCAATCTATATCAGACTTTTTAGATGCTTTTGATATCGGCATTAGCCAATAAAGACCTAGAAGTAAAGGCATAAATTCTCGTTGTCCAGCAGACCAAGACATGAAGGATAAGCGATTTCCATTCATATTAATTTGGATGCTTTTACTCATTCCAGTGGTGTTAAGTTCTACCTGAGCACCGTGAAAAATACTATGATCTAGTGAATCACGAAGTTCTTGTTTAAGGCGACCTTTCTGGGGAAAGATTGGACTGCCTTTATTACCCAAACCTTGTTGCATTAGTAGCAATAATTGCTCGCTAAAATTGCGAACGACATAGGGAGCTCCATTAAAGCTCCGAAACAATCGAGGCCATCCATTCTCGATGGTTAGTACACGCTGGGCTGGCATAAAGAAAAGCTGCTCTTTTTTTCGGCTATTTTCATTCAATAATCGGTCTAAATCTATACTTTTGTCATTCCTATATATTTCTGTGTTTTTACTCCAGATATTCCGCATTCCCTCTCCGAAATAAAGCTCGATTAAATTATTGATATCTCCTTCCCAGTCATAGCCATTTTTTTTGATCGTATTCACAATATCTCCACTATCAAGTAAGAGTTTTATTAATTGCAATAAAATACTTTTTCCAGTAGCTTGAGCGCCAATGAATAAAGTTAAATCGCCAAATTCTATGTCTGCTTTTTTAATTTGTCCTAAATTAGTAAGGTTAAGTTGCTTCATGCTTTTATCTATTGATTGTAAAGAATAAATGAGATTGATTTTAAATTAATATTAAAACCCAGTTTCTTAATTGTAGCATATTTGGGAAATTGTATCACAACCAGAAACTGGGTTTTGGAGAATTAAAATTTGTAATTGCGATCGCGCACCCACAAACTAACTGGAATTGCTTTTCCTTGAGCATTAATTTTCACTTCCACAACAAAAGATTGTTGATTATTACTTTGTGCTTCTGTAATGGTATTATTAATTTGATCACGTTGGTTTTCTGGCATATAATACCGTTCTAAACCGTATTCAATATTCCATCCCGTTGATTTTCCCTGTAAAGCTATTTGATTATTAGATAAATTATTAGGGTATTCTGCACTGACTTTTATCGGTTTCCAAGCTGAGGGATGTGGAGATTTAGACGCATCTTTGGGTTTTTCTAAGATCACATAAATTAGGGTTCCCTGGGGTAAATATTCCGCGCCTTGAGCAACTTCTTTCCAACCGGGAAGTGCTCTGAGAGTATCAGCACTGGAAATATTATAACTCAGGGTTTGATAATATCCTCGGAAAAAATCATAGGGATCAACGGGGGCGGTTTGTAATACCACAGTTTTTCCCGTTACCTGAGTATAAAACGCTTGGGAAGGAACCGCTAAAATTAGGATTAATTGAAATAATAACGGAAACAAAAATTTCCAAGCTGGAATCTGTTTTTTAACAACAGGAGACGGAGTTAAAATAACAGAAGATTGAGTATCATTCGAGTTAGAAGAATTCATGATTTTGACTCCTAAAAATTGATGAATTAACGATTTTGAGTTCTAGCAGCAGCTAATAAATGGCGTTCAAACCATAGCCCAGCCAGAATTACTCCGACACCACATAAGGTAAATACAAAGGCTTTTAGAATCAGTTCGGTGTTATATTCAAAGGTGCGACTCATGATTTGGGTAACTAATAAAATCATCCCTCCCCAAAAGGCAAATCGTTGAGTTTGGGCGAGTCCAATTCTAATTAATCCCGTTGCTAATATAAACATCTGCACATTGAATAAAAATGTGGCTATTTCAGGAATTGAATTGATTTGTAAATGCCAGAAAAAGATAAATCCTGTTAAACCCAAGAATCCGGCAATTACGCTAGTAACCGAATCAAATCCCCATCTATTCGGATGAATAGCACCGGGTTTAATTAATTGAAACCATTGTAAAAATAGGATTCCCAAAAATATTACAAAATCAATCAAAATGAAGTTGCTAATCAACATTGAATTGTCTGAATTGTCCCCAAAAATATCATTCCAAACTCCGTTAAAAGATAAACTAAAAAACAAACCTGCTAATAAAATAATAGATAGGGTTTGGGCTGAACGTTGAAAGAGTCTACTATCAATTGTCGGCCACAAGGTATCATCATAACTCCAGAGTAAAGCGGGAGTAAAGATTGATGAAATAGCAAAAAGTAACCCTAGTGGTAAATCGGAATTAAACAGGGGAAAGATACTGATTTGTAAAGCCGGAATCAGAATCAGTAAAGTCATAATAAATAGGACACGGGACTGACACCGATAGGCAAGGGGAATGAATATAAATCCAGCAATTAAAGGAGTATGTTCTAGGATTAAATGTAAGATAGAAAAGGGTTGAAGGGAGAATAAATTAAATGTTCCTGTCCAATATCCAATGCCATATAATAGTAGTCCTAAAAATCCTAAAGAAGTCAATTGCAGACTATAGGACATTACTAATACTCCAATTCCCCATACTAAAAATAGTTCGTAAGCGGAACCACTTTGATGAAAAATTTGTCCCATCAAGGCAATATTTGCCCCTAAAATTAATGCTCCAAAAATTAATAATCCTTGACCTAAGCGTTGTTTTCTTCCCACTTCTAAGGTGTCTGATGGTTGTTTCCATAAATAAAAGCCAGTTGTATTGACTCCTATAAATAAACTCAGAAGTAGAATAACTTTTAATTCTTTTGACCAGTCCTGCCAATTAGCTGCCACAAAGGTAATGACACCTAAACCTAATAGAATGCTTCCTAAACCTATTAAAATCATCACAAACCGACTACTGGCGGCGGTTTCGAGATGATTAAATTGATAGCGAGTAGCTAACTGTTGATAGACAGAATCATCAATTATTTGTTCTTCCTGCCAGAGTTTGGCTTCGTGACGAAGTTGGCGCCGGAATTTTTCGTTGATCATTTGCAGTAATATGAAACAATTGTACAGTCCATTTAAACTGACTATATTTTAGTTCTAACCTAAATATTAGCAAACTACAATTCTGGTTTTAATGATTAAGACCTGTGACAGATATTTAACTTGCACAAGGAAAAAATGCTCAAAATCCTACAACGGCTTTTTTCTTGATTTAGAGGCTAAAAAACTTAGCATTTTTTCAAATACTTGGACGGCTAGTTCTGGATCATTATCTCTAGTAAAGATATCATAATTGGGATGGGAATTAGCCTCAATAAACCAATATTGATTATCTTGATCTATCACAATATCTAACCCTGTATAGTCTAAATTTATTTCTTGAAAAATAGGTTGACAAAATGTTTCTATTTCTGATATAATTTGGGGATTATTAATATATTTGGCTCGCGCTCCTTGCCAATGTAAAGGGCTTAAATTTCCGGTAAAGGTTGCTTGAGTAATATCTTTTTCATAGAGTAAAATTAATTCTTGATTTAAAAAAACGGCTCGATATTCCCGTTGAATTAAAATATATTGTTGAGCGATCGCTACATAGTCATAATCCTTATAATCAATATTAAAAATCTTAGTTAAAGCCGTTTGAATATCCTCAAGATTATGGCATAAAAAAACATTGTGTCCACTGGAACCAGAATTACGTTTAACAATGACGGGAAATCCCAAAACTCTCTCAATTTCAGTAGCAATATCGGGAATAGTTTTAAACTTTAAGTAATGTTGATATTTTTGATCACAATATGGAGAAAGAAAACCCTGGGTTTTTGGGGTTCTAATTTTTTTGTGTAAAATTGAGTAGGTATAGTCTTTATCTTTAAGGATGTTAAAAATTGATTGATCCACGAAAGGCGTGCTATAATTACAGAAGTAATAATTTTTTCCTAGCTTGATTTTAACTAAATTTTGATCAGAATGAATAATTTCATAATCAATATTGAGATTCTGGCAAGCTTGTAGTAATAGTCGAATATTATTTAACATATAGCAGGGAACAGGCTGCGTCGTGAGCTTGTCGAACGAGAACAGGGAACAGGGAAATCGGAGACGGCTGAAAGGACGCTTTAAATAACACCTAGGCTATCTCCTAATTCCATTATCATAGAGTTACCGAGTGAGATTATTTCCCTGTACTTGTTGGCGACCATTACGAATCACTCGCATCATTTCATTTAACTGTTGTTCGATGCTTCCTAGGACGTGATCTGCATAGTCATCGGCGCCGTTTTGAATTTCTTCGCATTCAGCCATAGTCCGCGATCGCATTTCCTCTAATTCCTGTTGAAGACGATAACGAATTTGTTCAATTTCAGACAAGGTTTGTTGCTGAAGTGTGTCACATTCATTTTGAACCTGTTGACGCAATTGATCAGCTTCAGATTTTGCTTGTTGAATCAAACCCATTTCATTTAATATTCGAGCGGCTCTTTGTTCAGCCATAGTGACAATTTCCTGAGCATATTCTTCCGCTTCTTGGAGAATTTCATCCTTATGACGGACAATAATATCTGACTCTTGAAATGCACTAGGTAAATTCAATCGAATCAAATCTAATTGATCCAGTAATTGTTCTTCATCGACTAAAGTTCGTCGAGTTAATGGAATTCTAGGACTATCGAGAATCATCTCCTCCAGTCGGTTAAGTTCCCGTTGAATATCAATTCCAGGGGAATTACTGACAGTAGTTTCCGGTTCTACACGGAGTCCATTTTGTTCCGGTTCTAGTCTTGGGGTTGATTCCTGGCGTAACATTTATATAATTCTTTAGCAACGTGATTAGGAACAAGATGATCAACAGAACCTCCAAATCGGGCAATTTCTTTAACAACACTACTAGAGAGGAAACTATATTCCTTTGAGGTTGCCAAAAATACCGTTTCAATTTCTGTTGATAGAGTTTTATTGATATGAGCCATTTGCAGTTCTAACTCAAAATCAGAAAGAACTCGCAGCCCTCGAATTAACACTTGAGCATTCCGTAGTTTTGCATAGTCTACCGTTAGACCGTCAAAACTGGCTACTTCCAGATTGTTCAGATGTTGGGTACTGTAGCTGATTTGTTCCATCCTTTCCCCTACGCTAAATAAAGGCTTTTTATTAGGATTTCCCAATACCGCCACAATCACCTGTTCAAATAGTTTACAACCTCGCTCAATGACATCTAAATGTCCTAACGTAACCGGATCAAAGCTACCAGGATAAAGGGCAATCACTCGTCATGGCAAGATGAATATTATTACCAGATTATAGAGCGAAGGGGGAACGGAGCCTTAAAACACAGTTATGTCGTAAATCTAACCCAAACAAAACCTTAAAATGTTTCAAGGACTGCGACTAGATCAACCCATAACCTGTTAACGTGATCTCTTGTCTCAACTCTTTGAAGCCTGGGACACCTCTTAACGGACTAATAAAGGATAGATATAGATATGTCAGACAGTGGAATTCTTACTATTATTGCCCGTGAAATCCTCGACTCTCGCGGACGCCCAACCCTCGAAGCCGAAGTCTACCTCGATAACGGAGCTTATGGACACGCTCAAGTTCCCAGTGGAGCCTCCACCGGAAGCTTTGAAGCCCATGAACTCCGAGATGGAGATAAAAGCCGTTATGGGGGTAAAGGAGTTCTAACGGCGGTTAAAAACGTCAACGAAGTCATCGCCCCAGCCCTGAACGGAGTTAGCGCCCTAGAACAAACCGTCATCGACCAAATCATGCTCGACCTCGATGGCACTCCCAATAAAAGCAACCTGGGAGCTAATGCCATCCTAGGCGTCTCCCTAGCCGTCGCTAAAGCGGCCGCCGAAACCCTGGGTTTACCCCTCTATCGTTACTTAGGCGGCCCCATTGCCAACCTCCTCCCCGTCCCCTTGATGAACGTGATTAACGGAGGTTCCCACGCCGCGAATAACGTGGATATTCAGGAATTTATGATCGTTCCCATTGGGGCTCCCACCTTCAAAGAAGCCCTGCGTTGGGGTGCGGAGGTGTTTGCATCCCTGAGTGACGTCTTGAAAGGTAAAGGCCTCCTGGGTGGCGTGGGAGATGAAGGCGGTTTTGCTCCTAATTTGGGTTCTAATCAAGAAGCCCTAGATATTCTCATCCAAGCTATTGAAATCGCGGGTTATAAACCCGGTGAACAGGTCGCACTGGCTCTGGATGTGGCCGCGAGTGAATTCTATAAAGATGGTATCTATACCTACGACGGTCAACCGAATAGTGGGGAGCAACTGACTGAATACCTGAGTAAATTAACCAGTCAGTACCCGATTATTTCCATCGAAGACGGTCTCCACGAGGATGACTGGGTTCACTGGAAATCCCTAACGGAAAAACTCGGTAGTAAAGTGCAACTGGTGGGCGATGACCTATTTGTGACTAACCCAACCCGTTTAAAAAGAGGTCTTGAGGAGAAAATAGCGAATTCTATTTTGGTGAAACTCAACCAAATTGGTTCTCTGTCGGAAACCTTAGAAACCGTTGACCTAGCAACCCGCAATGGTTATACTTCCATAATTAGTCACCGTTCCGGGGAAACTGAAGATACCACGATTGCAGACCTGGCCGTTGCTACCCGAGCCGGACAAATTAAAACGGGTTCTCTGTGTCGGAGTGAACGGGTCGCCAAATATAACCGTTTATTACGGATTGAAGACGAACTCGGTGCCCAAGCGGTTTATGCTGGAGCCGTTGGTCTAGGCCCCCGTTTCTCGAAATAACTCGGAAACACCAATAAAACAGTCCAGCCTTGGGCTGTTTTATTAATATTATTTGGAAAAATCACAAAAAATCAAACTAGACATGAACAGAAACAAAAATATTCAGAAGGGTGCAATGCTTTTCTTAACGGGATTAGCAACGGTCGGTTTAGTTTTAGGAGAAGCGGTATTTTCTTCAGCCAGCGCTGCTCAACAGTTATTTTGTAATGGACGAATGAATAATGGTTGGACTTATTCAGCCCAGTTTCTTAACGGTCGTTTCACAGAAATTCGTTGGGAACGTTCAGGACAGCCCCCCATCGTTTCTAACCTAAGTTTTCAATCCACCAATAACGCCAGACAACCTGTTTATACAGGGTCAATTATGGCAGCCACAATGGTAACTTTAGTTGATCTTTCTCGTGGTAATGTGCGACCGGGTTCACAAATATCGGTTACGGCGGAAGAATGGGGCACCAGCACCGGAAATTGTGGTCTCTCCTCGGGTAACTCGATGGGAAACTCCTCTGACTGGTTTACTAACGCCCGGAAAAATTTAATTGGTTCTAATGAAAATCAAGCCAGACGTTGGCTGACAAGAAACAATTTCGTCTTTAATCAAACGATGGAACATACTAATCGCCGTATCATTGAGCGATGGAGTCGTAATAACCCCAATGGAGTTATTGATGTGATTTTTGTCAATAATAGGGTGTCTGATGTGGTGATGGTTCGTTAATACAATTGGCAAAGAAATAGGTAATGGGTAATGGGTAATGGGTAATTGGTAATTGGTAATGGGTAATTGGTAATTGGTAATGGGTAATTGGTAATTGGTAATGGGTAATTGGTAATGGGTAATGGGTAATCGGTAATGGGTAATCGGTAATGGGTAATCGGTAATCGGTAATGGGTAATGGGTAATCGGTAATGGGTAGAGTTTCTTGTTCTTCTAAATACGCATTTAATTGCAAACAATTAAGGGCGCATTTACTATAAAAAATGAACCTAAAAACCCATTATCCATTACAACAACCTCGCACAAAGCCCACGCACTTCAGTCGTGGGATGTAGTGCGACCCCCTTTAGGGGGTGTGAGGGTTTTAATGTAATCCCTAAGAACTTCAGCCATTGATAATCCTTCTGATTCAGCATGACTTTTGAGACGTTCATATTCTTTCTCGTTAACATTAAACTGAATTTTCTTTTCCCTTGACATACTCTATTTAAGACTCTATTATCAGAGTATAGCAAGGATGTTCCTCGCTTATCTGGTCAGATGTTCTGACCTCCTTAAAAACAAGTTGTCAATGGCGAGAAAAAGGCAACCACTGTGATTATCCCTGTTGACTACAGAAAGCTCCGAAAAATCTTGGCAGAGCCAAAGACTGTAATAGTCGTGTGCCGTCAATTGGGACGAGGTACTTGGCATTCCTCAGAGTCTCGTACTCTCCTCTAATATTGCTGTGAAGCAATTCTGGAAACAGTAGGGGGCAACTCCATGAATACCGAGCAATCGGGGCTAGACAGGAGAATCCCACGCGGTTCACCCGTGGGAGTGTCAACATAAGTAACAAATGCTTGCTATCTTGTTTGGGTTAACAAAAAGTTATGATATTGCATCCGGTCTTCCCTCAAGGTGGATTCAATTCAATGTCCAAGTTCATCCCACGCGGAAAAGACGTGGGTTTTGTGCGAGAATCGCTATAAGCTTAATTAATTAAGTAGTTTGGTGAAAACATCAACTCTCCGACCCGATCTTTAAGGATACCCCAAAGGGGGAAGGGGGGTGTAAATCAGCAATAATAACTTATTTGTGATGAGGAGATTGTAAATCTATGCCACAGGTTGAAGCTATTACGATTGACTTCCAATCTGAAACCTATAAAGATGCCTACAGCCGAATTAACGCCATTGTGATTGAAGGAGAACAGGAAGCCTACGACAATTACATCAAGCTGGGTGCAATGTTACCTGAGCAGCAAGAGAATTTGGCAGGTTTAGCCAAAATGGAAATGAGCCATAAAAGGGGGTTTCAGTCCTGTGGTCGGAATTTAACCGTCACACCGGATATGGAATTTGCCCAGGAATTCTTTTCTTCCTTACACCAAAATTTTAAGGATGCCGCGACTGAAGGCAAAGTTGTCACCTGCTTGTTGATTCAATCTTTAATTATCGAATGTTTTGCGATCGCCGCTTACAACATTTACATTCCCGTAGCCGATGATTTTGCTCGCAAAATTACCGAAAGGGTGGTCAAAGACGAGTATATGCACCTCAATTTTGGGGAAGAATGGCTAAAAGCGAACTTTGAAGCCTCCAAAACCGAACTCGAAACGGCTAACCGCCAAAACCTGCCGATTATTTGGAGAATGCTTAACCAAGTCGCCGATGATGCTCATATTCTAGGAATGGAAAAGGAAGCATTAGTCGAGGATTTTATGATTGCTTATGGGGAAGCTCTAAGCAATATCGGGTTTTCGACCCGCGATATTATGCGAATGTCCGCCTACGGTCTCATCGCCGCCTAAAATACCCTTTGGATTTTAGATCAAATCGAGTAGAGACGTTCCATGGAACGTCTCTACTTTAGACGTTAAACTCTAAAATCCATCTTAAAATCTATAGTTGAATCATGTTTGGTTTAATCGGTCATCTTACCAGTTTAGAACACGCCCAAGCCGTTGCCAGAGATTTAGGATATCCTGAATATGCTGACCAAGGGTTAGATTTTTGGTGCAGCGCCCCGCCTCAAATCGTTGATGATATTAAAGTCACGAGTATTACAGGTCAAACTATTGAAGGCAAATATGTAGAGTCTTGTTTTTTGCCAGAAATGTTAGCCAGTCGTCGCATCAAAGCGGCCACTCGCAAAATTATCAATGCGATGGCTCATGCTCAAAAAAATGGCATTAATATCACAGCTTTAGGGGGATTTTCCTCGATTATTTTTGAAAATTTTAACTTAGAACAAATTCAACAGGTTCGTAATATTAAGTTAGAGTTTGAACGGTTTACCACCGGAAATACTCACACCGCTTATATTATCTGTCGTCAGGTAGAAAATGCAGCGGCTCGGTTAGGCATTGATTTAACTAAGGCTACCATTGCCATTTGTGGAGCCACAGGGGATATTGGTAGTGCGGTTTGTCGTTGGCTCAACAGCCACACAGAGGCCGGAGAATTGTTATTAATTGCCCGGGATAAGGAACGTCTCAATGCTTTACAGGAGGAGTTGGGACGGGGAAAAATTATGGGATTAGAAGAAGCCGTACCCCAAGCAGATATTATCGTTTGGGTGGCGAGTATGCCCCGAGGAGTCGAAATTAATCCCTATACCTTGAAAAAACCCTGTCTGCTAATTGATGGTGGTTATCCTAAGAATTTAGCCACAAAAATTCAACATCCTGAAATTTATGTCCTAGACGGCGGAATTGTGGAACACGCCCTTGATATTGACTGGAAAATTATGAAAATTGTCAATATGAAGTTACCCGGACGTCAACTATTTGCCTGTTTTGCGGAATCAATGTTACTGGAATTTGAGAAAATTTATACTAATTTTTCCTGGGGTCGCAATCAAATTACTGTTGAAAAAATGGAACAAATTGGAAGGGTTTCTGTGAAACATGGCTTTAAACCTTTAGCTTTACCCTTGTAATCAGTTATCAGTCATCAGTTATCAGTTATCAGTTTAAGAGTTATCAGTTTAAGAGTTATCAGTTTAGGAGTCGTCAGTTATGATTCCTGTTAGTCCAATTTTTCTTTCAACAGAAGTAAGAGGATATTAAGGCTAAATCTAAATAGCATTTTTCGGGAATATTCCCCTCTAATACCGTAAACGGTTTATTCGGTTCGCCCAGATGATTTACTACTAATAAAGCATCGGTAAAATCTTGATTTTTTGTATAATCGTTGACAGTAATAATTGTTTTTAATCCAGCTTGTTTAGAGGCTGAAAATCCATGATAGGAGTCTTCAAATACTAAACAATCTGCTGCATTTAATCCCAATTTTTCTAAGACATAAAAATAAATATCCGGGGCAGGTTTTTTGGCTGAAACAATATCCCCGGCGGCAATAATTTCAAACCAGTCTGGATGAATTGCTGTATTTTCTAGTAAAGCTAAAACATTTGGTAAGGCGCTAGTAGTTGCGATCGCTAACCTAATTCGGTGCTCCTTTGCTTCTTGAATTAATCGTTGTATCCCAGGACGCAAAGGAATTGAACCCTGATCTAATAATTTTCGATAATATTCATTTTTTAACTGATGTAGATCCCTAATTAAATCATCTAATTTTTCTGTTAATAAAAAATCCGGTTCATATTTTTCAATATAATAACGAATCCGCTCTTTTCCTCCACCAATTGCCAATAATTCACCATACAAATCTACAGACCAATTCCAAGATAAACCCACCTGAAAAAAGGCTTGATTAAACGCAATTCTATGGCCATCCCGTTCCGTATCCGCTAAAGTACCATCCACATCAAAAATCAAAGCTTTTAAATTTCCCATACTTTTAAATTCCCTATTCTCTCCCCCCCTAGCCCCCCGTGCACGGGGGTTTGGGGGGGCTATTACCTATTACCTATTCCCTATTAATTAAACTTTTGTTTAGCCTGCTCATAAACCTCAACGGTAATTTGAGTAACACCTAATTCCTGAGCAAACTTTTCAATTTTTTTCCGCGCCGCCGGACGCACGAAAAAGGGAATTTCCTTCAAACGAGTTTCAGCTTCTGCTGTCCATTCCATAGAATTAAAAAATACAAAAATTATCTTAGTTTATAATATACTGCCAACGGCTCGATTTCGTCCTTGGGTTTTCGCTTGATAGAGAGAATGATCCGCCGCATTAATTAAATCCAAAGGAAACCGCTTAACCGTGGGAATTAGGGTACAAATCCCAATACTCATTGTTACCCGGTCAGCAACGGCAGAACGACGATGGGGTAGGTTAAACTGTTCAAGGACATCTTGAATTTTCTTAGCCACTTGCAAAGCGCCTTCTTGATCCGTATGGGGTAAAATAACAACAAATTCCTCCCCCCCATAACGAGCAACTAAATCAATAGAACGTTGAACACCTTGCTGGAGTGCTTGAGCCACCTGTTGTAAACAGATATCTCCTTGAGAATGTCCGTAGGTATCATTATATTGTTTAAAATAATCAATATCACAAAGCAATAATGAAAGGGGGCGTTTTTCTCGGACTAAACGATGCCATTCTTGATGTAAGATCTCATCAAAACAACGACGATTAGCAATTTGGGTGAGTTTATCAACCATGGCTAAATTTTGTAATTGTTGATTAGCTAGTTGTAATTGTTGATGGAGTTCTGATTGGTGAATGGCGATCGCTAATTGAATTGCTAATTGCTGCATCAGTTCAATTTCTAGGTTTTGCCATTCCCTCGGCTTAGTGCAATCATGGGCGATTAATATCCCCCATAAACCCTGGGTTTGTAAAATAATCGGAACCACTAATTTTGCTCGTACTTGTAACTTTTCTAATAATTCAAAATGACAGGGAGTAAGCCCGGCGGTATAAATATCAGGGGTCGCTTTAATCGTGTTTTGCTGATAGTATTGTCCATGATTTTCCACAAAATAGCTATCGGTAATTTCCATCTTCAGAATAGCTTTTGTCCCAGGACTCACAGATTCCTTAACCACCAGACCACTCCAATCGGAATTGAAACGGTAAATCATCACCCGATCTGTCTGTAGGAACTGACGCACCTCCGCGACTGTGGTTTGCAGAATTTCATCTAAATCCAAAGACTGACGAATGCGTTGGGTGATGGTATAAATTATCCGTTCCCCTTCAACCTGTTGTTTTAAGGTTTCTTCTACTTGTTTACGGGCTGTAATATTGGTAAAAGAAGCTACCACTGCATAGGGTTCGGGTGGGTTGGGATGAAATAAAGGTTGGGAATTAATCGAAATCCAGGTTAAATTTCCATCGGGTTTATATACTCCCATAATTACATTAAATTGAGGTTTTCCCGTCTTTAAAGTTACCATTGTCGGATGGTTTTCCCCTGGAAAATTCGAACCATCCTCTTGAATGGCTCGCCATCGGGGGTCAATGGAAGTTAAGCCCATCATCTGGTCGGCCGTTAACCCTAAAATATCTTCTGCACTTTGATTACAGGCGGTGATCTGACCATCGGCTTGCTGGAGGACAATGCCTTCAGCCATGGCTGCAATTACAGAGCGATAACGTTCTTCACTTTCCCTAAGATTGATTTCTACCTGTTGGCGATCGCTAATATCCTCAAAAATATATAAGCGTCCAAAATAGTGATCGCTTTGATCTCGAATTTGACTAGAAAAACGGCGAATAGTGCGCCCATCAGAAAAGGCAATTTTATCCTCAATTACCGCCCGATTTTCCTCTGATTGCAAGGGTTTACAGGACTCGGCAAAGGCAGGAACATCAGCAATTAAAGTAATACAATCGGGAATAATATCATTATTTTTTAAAACTCCTGCTAACATCTGAATTTCTAAGTGTTCAACTCCCCAAATTTTACAAAAACGATGATTAAAATAGATAATATTATCCGTGCGATTATCAACAACAAAAAATGCCAAGTTAGACGTATCCGTCATCGAACGTAATAAGGCTTCTTTCCATCGCAATTCCTGTTCAGTATGCAGATGTTCAATCAGGGCAGTTTGCTGTTCTGTAATATCTTTTTCATTAACAAGAAGTATGGCATTTCCCGTTACTGGATCACGGGTACAACGCACATCTAAACCATGCCAACGAATCCCATTTAAAGTATAAACCTGAGTCTCAATACTAAAAACTGCCCCAGATTGGGCGGTTACGATGGCGGTTTCTCCAATCTGAGGATCAACAAAATGGCGGACAAAGGCATTATCGCTATTTAGACTAGGATAGAGGGTATCGCCATAACACTCAAGAGCGGAAGGATTTTGCATTAAGGGGACACCATCGAGGGTGTACAGGGAAATCATCACGGTTGTATGATTCAGGATTTCAATCGCCCGCAGGGTTTCAGGAGAGCTTTGATTAGCAACTTCTGTAATCCCTTCTACTAACATCGCTATCCGACCTGTTTCAATTGGAATTCCTGAACAAGTACAACGAACTGAAATCGGTTGACCTTGAGGGTAAAATGTCCAGGTTTCGGTGATATTTTTTTATGTTTAAATTGTTGTAAATAAGCGTTTAAACGAATCCGAGTTGCTTCGGAAATATCCTTAAAATTTCGTTTAATTAATTCCTCTCGATTGGGGGCATTCCAGATATGAAGTGCCGCCTGGTTAGCCCACCACATTTGTAAATTCTCAATATCAAAAATCCAGATTGGGGTTTGGAGTATATCTAGCCCGTTTAATTCATTAATTGATATAGCATTATTAGATTTTTTAGTTAAATATTCATCACCAAGATGACAACATTGGCAATCCTGGGCGGTGTTTATTTCTTGGATAGGTAGTAATATTTCTTGCGGTTTTTGTTGACATAATTGCCGGGGATATTGATCGGCTTCTCTATATTGAATAGCAATTCCTAATTGCATCGCAATTTGTTGCAGAAATTGAATATCTAGGGTTTTCCACTGACGGGAACTTTGACATTGATGAACAATCAATAAACCCCAAAGATCGGGTAAGGTTGGAGAAATTTGAGACGATGGAGATCTGGTAATTAAAATTGGGACAACCAGATTGGCACGGATTTGCAATCGTTGTAAAAGCTGTTTGTAACAAGCTTGCAGCGGCTTAGTCTTTACATCCTCAATTAAGCTAATCTCTCCTCGGCGATAGAGGTCTACCCATTCCGCCTGAAAGCAGGGATCATGGATTAGTTTACCTAAAATTGGCATCCATTCAGGACTGACGGATTCTTCTACGATCACCCCATCGCCATCAGCTAAGAAACGATAGACGACGGCCCGATCGCAACCCAGGATTTCCCTAATTCCTTTGACCGTTACGCCTAAAACCTCACCTAATTCAAGCTGTTGGTGAATTTGTTGCGTAAGTCTCATGATTTGATTCAGGGTTTGCTCCGAAACAAGTTGATATGCCAATATATGGCCTGAAGACATGGCGACAGTAGAAAACTTCTATTTGTATTATTAACTACTTTTCCTTCCCCCGCATTGATTATGTTTAAAACTTCATAAAAATTTGATCAAAACTTGATGAAAAGGGGTCTGCACTGTATTAAAAATTTACAATTGCTCCAGGGCCTAATATAGCAACCGCCAAGGCAGTTAGGACACCAGACGGATCTTGTAACCCAGACAGTGAAGTATTTTTTTCCCTGTTCCCTCCCCCCCTAGCCCCCCGTGCACGGGGGGTTTGGGGGGGCTGTTCCCTGTTCCCTGCTATAACACACCGGATCAATCTTGAATTAGGTATATATACTAATTCCTGTAGGGGTTGGGTCTCCCAACCCTCTTGGCGCCCAACTCAGATAAATAACCTTAACCAGAACAAAAATTTTGATGAAATCCCTAAATTAAAATACAATTAAAAGAGCAACGATCAACTGTATTTTAATTGGGAGCAGTAGCAGCTTTTCGTTCCGCTATTTTTTGATTATTAGCATATAGAACCGCCCTATCTTTAGCCAGCGTAAACTTAGGATGGGAATTAGGAACCTTTTTCATCAACTCACTGGCCCGTTTCCATTCCGTTGCCACTTTTGTCCATTCCGCCTTGGTTTGGGCTTTCTGCGCTAAGTTTGCGGTAGTGATTGCGGTTTTAACTGCTTCAGAAAATGGGTCAGCAGGTGTGGCTGGAGATACAGGCGGTTGAGGAGAAGTGGAAGTTGAAGGAGTAGAGGGGGACTCTGGAGAGGAGGAACCTGTGGGGAGGAAGGGTAAGCGGAAAATTCCGGCAAAATGCAATCCCCCTAAGATAGCCAAAACAGCCAAAACCCCTAACAAAATCAATGGCAAAACCTGGCTTTTTGGCTTTTTAGGTTCAACCTGTCGGGTGGTTTCCTCAATCTCATCATCGGGATCATCATCCTCCTCGGGATTGTAGGCTGGTGCTACATTACTATTGTTGGAGGGTAAATATTCATCATCATCAATCATGTCGTCATCATCAATGATTTCGTCGTCAATATTGTAGTCTTCATCTTCATCATCCACCAAAGGGACAGAAGATTCATCCAAAAGGGCATCATCAATTGGACTGATGACGGGTTCTGGCGGAGTTCTCAGAATAATTTCTTCTTCCCAAACGGGTAAATCATCTCCGAACTGACGCCCATAAACCTTAACGGTGTAGATCGTTTCAACACCGAGGCGATCCATGCCATTGCGGACTAATTTCACTAAGTCTTTTTGATAGTGGGGAACCTGATCCCCCTCCATCATGACATGGAGACAGCCGTTCTCCCGCACGACATCTGCGTTAATTCCTTTGGATTTGAGGGAACGGTTAATCGCGTCTGCGATTACCTTGGGATCGCCCTGTTTAGCCAGTTCTCGTGAGCTTTGATCTTGTGATGACATAGCTAAAATGATTTCACCTGTCCATGACAATGATACTATCACTCATTAATTGCTGTGCAACTATTTTCTAAAAATTAGCATTTTTACCGCCTTTGAAATAGACTACACAGTTCAATAATATGGGTTTGTAGGGTAGAGAGTTCTTCCCCACCGCGTTTAAGATGGGCTTCTAGTTGCAGCAATAGGGGTAAACTCTGTTGAAATTGTTTGAGTGTGGAAGTTTGTACCTCTTTTTGCAAGAAAAATACTCGGTTGGGGTTGCCAATTTCGGCGGTTTTAGCAATTTCGACTTTATCCCTAACTCCGGTTTCCATCATTAATTTAATCCATAACCAAGTCCGAAACTGACTAACTAAAGTTGCCACAATTTTCAGGGCGGGTTCATTATGTAGGAGCAGATCTGCTATCAACTCTAGGGCTTCGCTGGTTTGTCCGGCCTTAATACAACTGGCAAGTTTTAGGCTATTTTGAGTATTGGACTGAACTAATCGGGAAATGTCCTCCACACTCAAGGGTTGACGAGTATTTACACTAAAAAGTTGTAGTTTTTCCAATTCGTTATAAAGTTGTCGGATATCATTTCCAACTAACTCCGCCAGGAGGTCGATACCATTCGGGGTCAGTTTTACCCCGCGTTCGCTGGCCAGGGTTCTAACTTGCTGTTGTAACTTATCGGTTTCCCAAGGTTTGATTCGAGAAAATTCCCGTAATTCTCCTTTGGATTTCCGAATCTGGTCTTCTAAGAATTTAGTAGATTTAAGCCGTTTATCAGGTTTGTTGGCACTGGTTAATAGTAAGGTGGTAGTATCGGGGATCGCGGGCAGGGTTCGTTCTAACTCCTGATAAACCTCCGTTGAACATTGCTGCATCAGGGGGGTATCGGCTAACCAAACAAAGCGTCCACCTAACCCAAACGGGGGAGTCATGGCTTGATTGAGTCCCATTACGATAGAATTTGCTTGATCGGACACAATTCTGTCAGAATTGAAACTATCCCAACTGGGATCAACGACGGCCGATCGCAATCGTTCGACCGCTTGCAATAAGGAAAAGTCATCGTCTCCCCAGTACAGGTAGATTGGCATAATAACTTAATTTTTTCAAAAGAGGCGATTAAAATTGGACGATACTTATCAAGTTTATGTGAATCGGGTGGCGCGGTTAACGCTACCAGAATCCTATCATTCTCAGTTGGAGTATATTCAGGAGTCCCCAAAGTTTAAGCCTGACTCCCAGGGTAAACGCCAAGCTGTGCCTTTTCCTGGTTATACCATTATTACTCCCCCGGCTGAGGAGGATTTGGATAATCAAGAGTTCTATAAAAATCTCCAAGATTGTCAACAGCAACTTGGTGAAAAGTTTGATCCTAATTTTTTAATTACTATCCCCCCAGATAGTTTACATTTTACCCTGGCTGATCTGGTTTGGGATAGTGCCTATCGAGATGGTAGTCAAGATCCTAATTTTGAGCCGAATTTGCATCAAGCGATCGCTCAATCTTTTCAGGGGTTTGAATCAACTCCAATTTCTCCGGGTATTCGCTGGCAAATTTTTGGTTTTATGTTATTACCAAGGGCGATCACCGTTTGTTTGGTTCCCCGAGATCAGGAGTCCTATCAAAAAACCCTTGAATTCCGCCGAGCTATCTATCAAAATCAGGGTTTAATTCCATTAGGTGTCGATCAACAATATTATTTAACGGCACATATCACTTTAGGTTATTTCGGAAGTATTCCTGAAGATTTAGATCGGGCAAATTTTTGTAATATTCTATCTTCTTTTAATCAACAATGGTTAGATTCAACTCAAGAAATCTGGGTTAACCGAGCCGAACTCCGCAAATTTGATGACATGAATCGCTATTATCGAGAACCAAACTGGCCTGTTTTAGAGTTTTAAATCCTAGGGGTTAGTGATTGGTTGTTCGGGTGTTGATGGTTAGTCTCTAACGGTCAACACCTCTTAAGAAGAAACAGGAAAAGGGCAACAGGTAACAGGAAATCCTTATAGATGATTCATGTTATTGGAATTGGGTTAGAAGGAGCATCGGGACTGAGTGAGTCTGTGCTTAATTTAGTCATAGGAGCGACGGTATTAGTCGGAAGCGATCGCCATTTAAGTTATTTTCCTGAACATTCAGCCACCCAGTTAACCTTGGGAGATTTAACAGAAACTATTGTCGCCATTCGTCAACAACTGATTAGATGGGAAGTTGAAAATAAACAATCTAGTAATAATTATATTGTAATTTTGGTATCAGGTGATCCGTTATTTTTTGGGTTAGGTCATTTATTAATAGCCGAATTTTCCCCGGAAAAATTAACCTTTCATCCCCATATTAGTTCGATTCAATTAGCTTTTAATCGAATTAAAACTCCTTGGCAAGATGCTAAAATTCTCCGAACCCAGAGTCCCGGGATGGAAACCTTAATTCAAGCCTTAAAACAGGGGGTAGAAAAAATAGCAATTTTAACGGATACTATTTATAATCCCCCAGCGATCGCCCAATTAATCTGTAGTTTAGATTTACCTAATTGTTATCAATTTTGGGTTTGTGAAAATTTAGGGGGAAAGGATGAACGGGTGCAACAATGGGATATAAAAATATTAAAAAATCAAGTTTTTTCACCCTTAAATATTGTTATTTTATTACGTCAATCTCGCTCAGAAATAGAACCCTTAGATTTATCTAAAATTCCGACTTTTGGCATTCCCGATCAACTATTTTTAAGTTATAGCGATCGCCCCGGATTAATAACAAAACGGGAAGTTAGGAGTTTAGTCTTAGGAGAATTAGGATTACAACCTAAACAAACGATCTGGGATATTGGTGCTGGAATGGGTTCAGTTTCCATAGAAATTGCCCGACTTTTTCCTGATTCTACTATTTATGCAATCGAAAAAACAGCAGTTGGAACCAGCTTAATTGAACAAAATCGTCAACGGTTTCAAGTGAATAATATGGTTTCAATTCATGGGGAAGCACCGGATATTTTACATCATTTACGTTCTCCTCATCGAATTTTTATGGGCGGATTTGGAAAAAATTTAAGCGAAATATTAGGGATTTGTAGTATTCGTTTAAGTCCGGGCGGTGTGATTGTTTTAGCTTTAGAAACCATTGAACACTTAAACACCGCTTTAAATTGGTTAGAACAACGAAAACGCATTGAGGGAAGTTGGAGTTATCGCATTCTCAATATCCAGTTATCTCATTCCGTTCCGATTAATCATCTAACCCGTTTTTCTCCCTTCAACCCCGTCACTCTTTTAACAATTACTCACCATAGCTTATTTGCTTAGGAAAAAGGGAACACCGGAACAGCCCCCCAAACCCCCCGTGCACGGGGGGCTAGGGGGGGAGGGAACAGGGGATGTAAACTCTTTTTATTACCCATTACCCATTACCCATTACCCATTACCCATTACCCATTACCTATTACCCATTACCTAATTCGCCTGGCGACTGAACAATTTAAAATAAGTAGAAACCCAAAACTCCTTAATCGGGAAAGCAATAAAAGTTAAAGGGTTAATCGTAATAATGATATTACGAACATCTCCTTGAGCCTGTTTAACCAATTGTTTAGCAACCCAGTTAGGAGACATTACCCCAATGGGGTTTAAGTTACTTTTGAATGGCCCTAAAATTAATTTCCGAATCACGCAGGGTGCATCCAAACGACGGAGAGTAATTAAATCTCCTAAAGTCCGTTTACTCAGTTCGTAAAGGGGACTAAATGCTGGCCCCACTTCCGCTTCCGATGTGTTGACCCAAACTTCTTTTTTAGCAATATCAGCGTTAGTTTTAACGGTACTTAGGAATAATTCTAATAGACGCCAACCGGAAAACGTATTCACCTGATAGGATTGGCTAATCGCTTCTTCGGTTCTCATTCCGTTAACATTAATCCCATGATTAATAATTAAAATATCTACTTTTTGGAATAACTCCCCTAATTGTTGTTCCTCTCCGACTTGCCAAGTTACGGTTTTGATCGGAATTGTTTCCCCCTCAACCGTTAAACTCAAGGGTTGATCACCGGAAGTCAAAGCCAGAACTTTTGCGCCTTTAGCATGAAGATGAAATAAAAGAGCTTGTCCGAGGGTTCCCGATGCTCCAGTCACAGCCACGGTTTTCCCCTTCAATGAAAGCGCCGTTCCCATGATTTTATCTAATAGGGTAAGGGTTCCACAAAAATAGGCATTTTGATTATCAAAATGATGCCGCCAATGGTAGGTTCGATTTACCATCCAAGAGGCAGGGGGACGGTCAAATTCGCCTGGAGTATGGGTTAAATCCGTAAGTTTATCTATATTGGGGATTCCCATTCCTCGACCAATAGCCGAGAATAGAAAACTGAGGGTATAAATACAACCGAGAAGGGCAAATCCCTGGTTTTCGGGGGTGTAAATATGGGCGATCGCCACGAATACTAAACTAAAGCTTAACATAACTCCCGCTTCGGGGACATCATTATACCAATGGGCTTGGCGATAAATTTCCTCACTCACGGGAGTTAAATCGGGACGGAATACCCGATGATGCCAATTGTGCAAACGAATTAAGGGCGGGAAAATATGAGCCGCGACATGGTAAAGATCCCTTACCATTTCTGCTCCAACGACAGAACCCAATCCCCAAGCTACATTTCCGATCCAAACCGTTACCATATCCAATCACTCACACCTTTAATTCGCAAGTTTTTTGCCCACTACGATCAGACCTGGGTTCAATTGTAATCAAATTTGGTTCTAAAAGTTGATCGATTTTTCCCATCTTCTAAAACTTGTAACGTCTGTCTAAATCAAGTAGGCAGTCTACCACTTGATGTTAGAAGGTCGTGAATCTGTGTTAAAATCCGATTGTTTATTGGGAATCAGTATCTACGTTTGAAACCATCCTAGGTATGATCGAATGAGTCGAATTCTCATTGCTGAAGATGAACCTCGAATTGCCTCCTTTCTGGAAAAGGGACTGCGGGCTAATGGATTTATCACAACCTTAGCTTGCAATGGACGAGAAGCAGTAGAAAAAGCCCTCGCCCATGAGTTTGACTTGTTAATTCTCGACTTAGGACTTCCCGATCAAGATGGGTTTCAAGTTTTAGAGCAATTACGGGGTCAAGGAGAACAAATTCCGATTATTATTCTGACCGCCCGGGATGATATTACGGATAAAGTAGCAGGGTTAGATGGGGGTGCAGATGATTATGTGACTAAACCCTTCCGATTTGCAGAACTTTTAGCTCGGGTTCGTGTCCGTTTGCGACATCATCCCCAATTGACGAATAATGAAGATAAGACTTTAACCGTTGGCCAAATTACACTGGATTTATATACCCGTCAAGCTTGTTTGGGAGAAACACCCATTACCCTATCGGCTAAGGAATTTCAACTGTTAGAAACGTTTTTGCGCCATCCGGGTCAAGTGTTGAGTCGGGAACAACTATTGGATCAGGTTTGGGGATATGACTATGATCCAGGCTCGAATATTGTTGATGTTTATGTGGGCTATCTGCGTAAAAAGTTGGGGGGTCAACGGATTGAAACGGTACGGGGAATGGGGTATCGTCTAGTTTCTTGAAACTTCTGGGAACTTTTAGGCTAAACAGAGCGTCTGCATGGAAGCACGGTTGGAAGGTGCGATTTAGACGAATTTAGTGATCAGGATAAGTTTTATTTAGCCGATCTGCGGTTAGTTCATCAGGGGCATTTAAGGATAAAATATTGTGACTTTGGGATATAAGCAAAGTCCAGTGTGAATTTTTTAAAAAGTATGAAAGTTGGCTATCTCTTGCTTACAAATAGCTGCGCTATATTGTGTTTATAGTTCGGGCTGTTAACAATATTTTGAAAACTGTTATATTTTGCCTCAACTAAGGGAATACTTAAATTAAGTAGGTAAGTAATAATCGGGTTAATGGAAATTTGACTTTAGATTAATTACTGTTTCTTTAACCAAGTTTTTGACAAGGTTAAAGGAACTATTTGTGGTTTAAATTTAAAAAAGCCCACCTAAAAAAAACAAAAAGGCGGCAAAATTTTTTGGTTTGAATTTAAAAAATAAGCTAATAAAACTCTACAATTAAGATTTTTCTCATCAAGGCTTCATTACCCTCTTAAATCTATGTTTTAGAGTTAATATAGACAGAATAAACAATCAGAATCGAATAATATTTAATCCTTAATTGATCTTCGGTTCGATAGTTTCAAAATGGGTATGCAAGCACACCCTTATTGTGTCGTATAGATTATAAGGTTGAAAAAACTATGAATGACTTGAACAAGTTTTCAAAAGAATTAGACAAATTGGGTGACAAACTTGGTAAATTAGCCAATAAACCCGATAAATTCTTCAAGAAACTAGATAAACTATTTGATAAAGATGCCTATTTGAAATTAAACCCCGATGTTAAACTGGCTGTTGAAGCCAACTTAATAACACCAGAAGAACACTTTTTACTCTATGGAATTTATGAAAATCGGGAATTTAGTCATCTATTTAGTGTTCGTGAATACTTAAAGCTGAATGTAGATTTTAAATTTGTAGCTCAACAACAGGGTTTAAGTGTTGCTGAACATTTTATTGATTTTGGACAGAGTGAAAACCGTCCCTGGAATCCTCTATTTAATATTCAGGAATATCTCAAACTTAATCCTGATGTTGAGCAAAAGGTTAAGGATGGTCTGACCAATGCTAGTGAACATTTCTTGGAATTTGGAATTGATGAAACCCGAAAGTTTAGTTTTGTCTTTAAACTCAAAGATTATTTGACACTTAATCCTGATGTTGCAGTCCAAGCTCAAGAGGGTTTAATCAATCCGATTCTCCACTTTTTTAACGTGGGTCAATTTGAAGGTCGAGAATGCAATAAATCATTCCTTAATGTCAAGTATTATTTGGAAGCAAACCCAGATATTAAGTTAGCTGTTCAGTCAGGTCAAATTAGTGCAATCGCACATTTTCTCGAATTTGGTCTGGGGGAAAATCGTCCGTTCAATCCCAACATTTCTGTTACTAAGATTCTGCAACAATTCAAAGTTAGTAGTCTCTCAGTAATTAGTATTGAGCAAATTAAGCAATTTATTGAGGTATCGCTATCAGCACCCGTACCAACACCAACGGTTGAACCAACACCCGCACCAACCGCAACACCCGCACCAACGGTTGAACCAACACCCGCACCAACCTTAACTCCCGCACCAACGGTTGAACCGACACCCGCACCAACCGCAACACCCGCACCAACGGTTGAACCAACACCCGCACCAACCGCAACACCCGCACCAACGGTTGAACCAACACCCGCACCAACCTTAACTCCCACACCAGTTCCGACTCCAGTTTCGACTCCAATTCCCACACCAGTTCCGACTCCAGTTCCAACTCCAGTTCCGACTCCAATTCCCACACCAGAACCAACTACTGAACTTCCCCCAGAATTGTTCAATCTGGACTATATTAAAGTCACCTATGGGGTTGAACTGAAAGCGGGTTTAAAAGTTGAGGATCTCAGCACGATTACAGATATTGAGATCATCAATTTCATCAATCAAAATGGATTAGAACTGGGGATTAATACCTCAACCTATGTAGATATTAAGAGTTACCTAGAATCTTATAGCCAACAACTACTGAGTTTCTATCAAGTTGCCTCTGTTTCCAATCTTACTTTTGTACAAATCCTCAACTATATTAGTGGGGAAGGTTTAGAGGCAGGAAACAGTCCTTCTGTCTTGATTGATTTTAATTTTGTCAAGAAAAATCATGGCAAAAAACTAGAGAAATTCCTTGAGAAAACCCTTGACAAAATCACCAACAAAGATATTTTAAAATATCTTGACAAAGAAGGAGTTAAAGGCGGAGATCAACTATCGGGTTCCATCGACTTTAATTATATTCGGTCAACCTACAATGTTGAACTGGTTGCTAAATTTGGGGTGAGTTTAGAACTCATTAGTAATCAGCAAATCTTTGCATTTATCAACAGTAAAGAAGGGTCTGAAGTAATTACCCATCCTTCACCGACCGTTGATATTAACTTCGTCAAAGTTGTTTACGCAAAAGAGATTGCAGCTTACTTCAAGATTTCCGTTGAACAAGTCCTAGTTCTGCCAAATGTTCAGATTCTGCTGTTCATTAATAACGTTCCGCCAGAACAAAAAATTGATACTTCTTGGACAGTTTCTTCAAATTACTTAGAAGTTGTTTATGGGAAAGAATTAGTCGCTGGGTTAGGAAAAAATCCATCCGTTAAACAAATTCTGAATTTCATTGAAGAACAAGGAATTAAAAATGGAAATACCGTTTCTCCATTCCTGGGTCTGGATTATGTGAAACAGTTGAATCTCGATAAAATTGTCGAGAAATACAACATCACAAAAACCAATGAAATTGGAAGTGACAATATTCTCGAAAGTATCAATGTAGATTACCTAATTGATGTTGAATACTCTCGTGTTAAATACGCAACTCAGTTAGCCGCTTACTTCAAAATTTCCGAGGAAGAAGTTGCTAACCTAACGGATGAAAAAATCAAGGTTTATATCCTGGGAATTGGTAAAGACTTAGGATTAACCGGAAATCCAATTGACTTTAAGAAAGTTGAGAAACTACTGGAAAAAGAACTCAAAGGTTTCTTCAAAGTCAAAGATGTTAAAGACTTAACCGATGGACAAATCAATGGTTTCCTATCGGGTGAAGGTAAAAAACTGGGACTGCTGAAGCAAATCAGTGAAGTCGTTGATGTTGAATACTATAAAGAAATTTATGGTAAAGTCTTAACGGCTGAATTTGGAGCAGATATCAAAGCGGAAAACATTATTGATTTTCTGTTTGGTGATAAATCTCCAGTTATTGATGTGAAATTCTGCTTAGATAAATACACAGATGAACTCACACAATATGCCGATATTTTAGGGAAAAATATCCAAAAATTAACCCTAGACGATCTGAAAAAATACTTCTTCAGCAATGAAAAGTTTGATGAGGTAAAGAGCCTAGTCACTTTCGATTTAACAGCGTTCAGTACCCAATATTCATCACAGTTGATTGCGTTTTATAATGTAACTGCGGTTACGGAAATTACCCAAGCGCAAATTTATCAGTTTGTTACCGAAGAAGCTTCCAAATTGAATCTCAATCTTTCTGAATTTATCTCAGCAGATGGATTGGCATTCTACAAGAAAGAATACGCGGAAAAAATCGCTGTTCAATATGATGTTGATGTCAGCGTTGTTCAGGAATTAAATCCCAATGTTCTACTCGATATTGTGTTAGGTGGATGGTCTAATGATATCGACTCTGACTACTTCCGGTTTAAATTTACAGGAGATGTTCAAGCGACATTTGGTGTAGACGCGATCGCTAAAGTCACGGACTTACAAATTCTCCAATATCTGCATGATCAGGAAACCGTTGATGTCAAAACAATCAATTGGTTTGATACCGATGGATATGTCAAAAAATACGGTAAAGAACTTGAAGCCGCGCTAAAAGATTCCTACCACGTTAAAGACATTAGTGAACTGTCTAGTCAGCAGATTATCAAGTTTGCTTTTAGTCCTGAAGCTAAAGCTTTTAGTACAGAAGGATTGATTGATTTAGGGTACATTACTGATACCTTCGGTGCTGCAATTGTTAGTGGGGATCAAGTTACTGAAAAATGGATTAGTCAATATATTGGCGTTGATGCTGGATATGTTGAGTTTCAACTCAGTGGTTTGATTCAAGCTAAAACTGTTACCTTAGATAAAATTAATCAAGTTCTAGGAACAACCGTTACTAGCGTTGATTTGTTGAGCAAAAAACAACTGATTGACCTCATTAATAACAGTGAATTCAAGACCGCTTTAGGCGCGGGTGTTGAAATTAAACTGTCTCAAGATACCCCGAATTTGGATTATATCAAAGCCACCTTTGCTCCCGCTTTAGCAGAAGTTTTAGGGGTGAATATTGCCTCGCTTACGGGTGATATAAGCAAGGTTGTTTCTAACGATAAAGTCCTAACCTATCTGGTTAAAAATAAAGCAGCAGAAATCGCGGCATTTGCCAAAGTTACTGAAGCTGAAGTTACACCAGAATTAGCAAAACAATGGTTAACTAAATCCAGTCTGATTTCGTTAGATAATGATGGTACAACCGATGGTGGTACGCCCATTAAAATCGATCTGGTTTATGGTCGTTATCAACTCCAACAGTTAGTTACGGACAAAACGATTACCCTGAATACGGTAAATCAATTATTACCTGCACCAATTGATTCTTTAGAAACAATTACCGACGCAAATCTGACGGAATTGTTACTAAATCAAGAATTCCAAACCGCATTAGGTAATAACAGTATTGAGTTGGTTCAACCTAATACTTTGGATTTAGGTTTCTTGAGTTCTAAATATCAGAGTGAACTGTCAGCAAAATACAATTTACCTGCGGGTACTAAATTTACCGAACAACAAATTAAGGATTATTTCACTACCGCAGATGCTGAAAAAATTACAGCCGCAGGTGTAACGGTTGAACAATATATTCAACAACTGACGGTCACAGAAGTTCCAGCACCAGTTCCACCAACCAACCCAGCGGCAGACTTTGATCCACAATATTTGAAATTCCAACTGAAAGATTTGTTGGATAAAAATGTGATCACTTTGGACGATGTTAATGGTGTTCTGACTACTGATATTCAGGCGTTAGATGGGTTAACAAATGAACAAGTTAAAGAATTAGTTGTTAACGAAGCCTTTAACAATAAACTGGGTGCAGATAAAGCTCTGAAACTGACACAAACGGAGACACCTGACTATAACTATGTGCGTCACCTTTACGCTCAAGAATTAGCGGGTACTTATAGTGTTTCAGTCGATGATGTTTTAGCGGGAGATGTTGTCACCCTAACCAACGAACAAATCCTTGCAGCCTTTACGCAAAAACTGTCAACAATTGATGTGGGATATGTCAGTGATCAACTGGAAAAATTGATTACTGACCAAAAATTAAGTTTAGATCAAGTCAAACAATTCTTAGGAAGTGGAGACGCAACTTTTGCAACTGTTGAAGACTTGACAAATCCCCAAATTATTCAGTTAGTCTATAGTCCTGAATTCAAGGATTTGTTAAAAACAGAAAATCAAACGCTGAAATTGTCCCCTGTTGATTATGAACGGTATATTAAGGATAATACTGATGCTTTGAAAGCAGCTTATCCAGATGTTACCGACATCAAAGATTTAACTCTTGAAAAAGTCAAGCAATTCGTTTATGGTGAAGGGGTTAAACAGGGTATTCAGCTTGACAAATATCTCGCTCTTGATTATCTCGGAGACACCTATACAAGCGCGATTAATAGCGTTGCAGTTGATGATCAGGTGGCGTTAAATTGGTTGAAAAATGACTACAATCAATTGGATACAAACTATCTACGTTATCAATTTGAACAGTTAAGTGTTGAACAAAAAACACAGTTATTAACTGATCTGAAAATCGAGAAAGATGTTAATTCTCTGACGAATAAAGACATCATTTCTATTACCTTGAGCGACGCTTACAAACAGGTGTCACCGGATAATAGTATCCAACTAACCGCTATTGATGTTAATGCTTATCGGCAAGGTTACACCCAACAGCTTGTTGATTACTATTTCCCAACCGACGATGGCGTTACTCCCCCTCCTACCGATAACCCCGGAAATGGCAACTTAGTTGATAAAATCAGCGACAAAGATGTGATTAAGTTTGCTTTCAGCGACGGAATCAAACAAGGAATTAACCCTCTGGAATTTGTTGATAAAGAATACCTGAAAACGGCTTTCAAAGATGAACTAGCAACCCATTATAAAGTGGATGTATCGGCCGTTGCTCAACTCGATGATTCCTTAGTTGCTGACTATGTGTATGGTGGGATTCTGGGCGCAGAAATTGACGATAAATTCTATCGCCAAACCTACAAAACCGAGTTGGAAACCACCTTCAGTAAACCAGTTGAACAACTCACAAATACTGATATCCTAAAACACGCTTTAGACGTAACTATTCTGCAAGGAAAAGCGATCGCGTCTGTGGATGTTAAGGGATTTGTCAAGGAATACAAAAAACAACTGTCCGAGATTTTTGGAATCGAACCCAAAGACCTCAAAAAACTCGATAAAGCTTTCCTCAAAGACTTTATCCTAGAACAAGCTTCCTCCTATGATTTAGATGGGAAAAAATATACCAATCTTGACTACTATGTGAATCAAGGTGGGGAAGAATTGTTAGAAAATTACCGTGAGGATAAGGTCTACAATATTGATCCTAAGAAAGTCTTTGACTACGTTTCTGAAAATCAAAAAGACGTTTCTAGCACGGCTCCAATAGTTGATTTAGTTTGGTATCAAAAACAATATGGCGATGATATTACGGCAAATAAAGCCAAAATTGATACCAATAAAGATGCCAAAATTAGCAACGATGAGTTGTCTGTCTATGCAACCGGGGAAGGTTTAATTAAAGGAAACAAACCTTCTGAATTGTTGAAAGACTTCGACCAATATGTTGCCGATCCGCAAGTGCAAGAAGATGTCTTAACCTACTACAATGTTGGGTCGGTTGATGCACTTACAAACCCTCAAATTATCAGCTATATGGTTGGTAAAGGTTTGTCAGATGGTCACGAACCTTTCAGTGATGAATTCTTAACAAAGAATCCTCAACTGGATTTGGAAACCTTCAAAACAGCTAATGCTCAAGCCTTAGTTCAATATACAGGTCTTACAATTGAACAGGTCAGCTACTTGAATGTTTTCTCCTATCAAGCTAGTACAGGTTTGTTTAACCCAACAACCCCTAACAATGGTTTAGTTTAATCTTAAAAAGACCCTCTAACCTATCATTGGTTAGGGGGGCTTTTTTTGTCTAACTCCTCTAAATTTTATTATCTAAACCAACAGCATTTTTCCAATAACTATAGGTTTCTGACCCAATTTTATCCTTTTCTTCTTGATAAATTTCATCTAAACATTTAAACAATGCTTTGGCTTCATTTTCTAGTCCTAATAGCCTTAAACTGGTTAAAATTCGAGTCAAGCGTAAATAGTTATGATCTCGCCAATCAATCCAATTTGTTTTTCTTTGTTGATAGTTTTCACCTTTAATAATTTTTATCTCTTGAGAGGGCTGAGATTCCAATTTTAATCCATAAAAATTTAACATTAATAATAAAGATTTAAGTAAACGTTTTTTTAATTCGGGAGTGTTTCTAAAGGTTTCAATAATAGAGGGATTTAAGGTTGGCGCATTTCGATTAAAATTGCTTTTTTCAAGTAGGGGAAATAACCATTGAATATAATCATGGGTATATTCTAAACGGTCGTGTTTCCATTGCCAAATATCTTCGATTTTCCGTCCTTGAGCATCAGGAGATAAACCCAAATAGAAAAGAATCAGAATATCCTGATTGTTTGAATTCATAACAAATGATCCTTGGATAATTTTCAGGATTAGCCAAGGATTAAAAACCCCTGGCTAATTTCATTATAAATCTCGATGGGTAAACGGTTTAGCATTACTCCCAGAATAGGTTTCTACAATATGTCCGTCCCCAACGACTTGATATTTATAAGTAACTAACCCTTCCAAACCAACGGGGCCCCGGGGAGGCATTTGTTGGGTACTAATTCCTACTTCTGCACCGAAACCATAGCGAAATCCATCCGCAAATCGAGTTGAACAATTATGAAAAACTCCCGCCGCATCGACTTGATTTAAAAAGGTATTGGCTGTGGCTTGATCTTCTGTTATAATAGCATCGGTATGACCGGAACCATAAGTATTAATATGGGCGATCGCTTCTTCTAAATTACCGACTATTTTAATAGATAAGATTAAATCACTATATTCCGTTGACCAATCTTCCGCCGTTGCGGGTTTAATATTAACAATTTTTAGGGTTTGATCATCCCCGCGCAATTCGACATTTTTAGCTTGTAAAACCGTTACCGCTTCTAATAAAAACCCATGGGCGATATCTTGATGGACTAATAGGGTTTCCACCGCATTACAAGCCGCCGGATATTGGGTTTTTGCATCAATTGTAATAGCGATCGCTTTTTTAATATCCGCCAATTTATCAATATAAATATGACAAATACCTTCGGCGTGACCTAATACTGGAATCCGAGTATTATCCTGAACAAACTTCACAAAAGAATTAGACCCACGAGGGATAATTAAATCTACATAATTATCTAATCGTAATAACTCTAAAATTTCTTCCCTGGTAGTTAATAATTGTACTGCATCGGGATCAATTGCTGTTTGTGATAATCCTTGACGAATGGCTTTAACCAAGGCTTGACAGGAGTTAATCGCCTCTTTTCCTCCTTTCAAAATCACCCCATTTCCCGATTTAATCGCTAAAGCAGAAATTTGAATCACCGCTTCCGGGCGAGCTTCAAAAATTACCCCTAAAACACCCAATGGACAGGTAATTCTTTTTAAGATTAAACCCCGATCTAATTCTCGATGAATTTGCACCACTCCCACCGGATCAGACAATTTGGCAACATCTCTTAATCCGGCAATGGTACTATTTAATTTAGTCGTATCAAATTTCAGACGATTATATAAAGGTTTAGCAATTCCTTCAGCTTCGGCGGCAAGACAATCGGCTTCATTTGCTGTAATAATTTCCGATGCAGCCGCTTCTAAAGCCTGAGCAACGGCTTCAATCGCTTGATTTTTTTCTGCTGTTGATAATATCCCTAATTTCTGAGCCGCTAAACGAGTTTTTGCAGCAAGTTCCACTAAAGGAATAGAAAGATTTTCCGAGACTGTCATTGTTAAAATTTAACCCCAAATTAGTCAAAAATTACTATTTTCCCATCATAAATCATCACCGTAGAGACGTGCCACGGCGCGTCTCTCTCTCTAGCAGTGATCAGTCTATTACCCATTACCCTGTTACTGAGCGAAGTCGAAGTATTACCCATTACCCATTACCCATTACCCATTACCCATTACCCATTACCCATTACCCATTCCCTGTTCCCTATTCTTAACAGCGATCGCAAATTCTGAGATGATGGGGAAGCTCGGACTATTGATATCAGTGTATAGCTTGTATGCGAATTGCTCTTTTCACTGAGACTTTTTTACCCAAAATTGATGGGATCGTGACGCGGCTGTGTCATACGGTGGAACAGTTACAACGCTTAGGAGATCAGGTTTTGGTGATTTCTCCCGCCGGGGGACTCACGGAATATAAAGGGGCTAGAATCTATGGAGTGGAAGGGTTTCCCCTACCCCTGTACCCAGAGTTAAAACTCGGTATTCCCCATCCGGGTATCGGTGTGGAATTAGAAAAATTCCAGCCCGATCTGATTCACGTTGCCAACCCAGCAATTTTAGGGCTAGGGGGATTATATTACGCCAAAAAGTTAAATATTCCTTTGGTGGCGTCCTACCATACCCATTTACCTCAATATTTGCACCATTATGGTCTAGGAATGTTGGAGGAGGTACTCTGGAGTATGTTAAGAGCGGCCCATAATCAGGCGCAATTAAATCTTTGTACCTCAACGGTGATGGTAAAAGAACTGCAAGCCCACGGAATTGAAAGGCTAGATTTATGGCAGAGGGGAGTAGATACAGAAATGTTTCAACCTTCTTTGGCTAGTGTGGAAATGCGCGATCGCCTTAGCCTGGGAAACCCGGACTGTAATCTATTACTATATGTTGGTCGTTTAGGTGCAGAAAAAGAAATTGAACGAATTAAACCAGTTTTAGAGAAAATTCCCAATTCCCGTTTAGCCCTGGTGGGAGATGGCCCTAACCGTCAAGTCCTAGAAGCCCATTTTCGGGGAACTCCCACCCATTTCGTCGGTTACTTGCGAGGAAAAGACCTGGCGACGGCCTACGCCTCGGCTGACGCCTTTATTTTCCCCTCCCGTACCGAAACCCTGGGATTAGTGCTATTAGAAGCCATGGCCGCGGGAACCCCCGTAGTCGCCGCCCGGTCTGGGGGGATTCCCGATATTGTTACCGATGGCGTTAATGGCTATTTGTTCGATCCGCTTCAGGAAGATGGAGCGATTACCGCGACTCAACGGTTATTTGCCAATCCCCAAGAACGGGAAATCCTACGCCAAAATGCCCGTTTAGAAGCCGAACGTTGGGGATGGGCCGCCGCAACACAACAACTGCGCTCCTACTATCAAGGAATTCTAAGCCGTTACTCCCTGCCCTCCGTTGCCTAATATTCAGTGGAAACTTCAAGCCCCAGGCAAGGATGTCAACCATGACCATCCTTTGTCTGTTATCATCTACTCAATTACTCAATCTATTAATATCTTCTAGTTGGGAAGGTTTCTATTCGAGCAAACCCAGTTAACTTCCTCTGATCAGAGTTTTTCAGTTCTCTATCCCTCACCCAAACTATCCCCTTCCCATGACTTTTTCTAATGCTGGTAGCATCTTAGCTACGCTGACACAAGTGGATCGTATGGGCCTATTGGCGGCGCGTGTTAAGAATCTGCCAATTGGGGAATTTATCTGTATTTTAGATTTTATTACCGCAGAATTTCAGCAATTTCTTCGGGCAATTGATCTGATTAATAATGAAGGAATAGAGACCCTATTAGAACAATTACTCGATGCCTTTACCCTCAAAATTGGGCAAATTCTGCAAGCCGATCGCACGACAATTTTTTTAGTCAATCGCGGAAAAAATCAACTCTGGTATACCAAAGTTGATGAAGAAACCGGACTAGCAAAAGAAATCCGTTTACCAATGGATTCGGGGATTTTAGGATATGTTGCCCGCACGGGTCAGGGAATGAATGTCAGCGATGCTCATACCTGTGAATTATTTGATGTGGATGTGGATGAACCCCCCGGATATTATGCCCGCACCATTCTGTGTATGCCGATTTTTAGTAGCCAAAATCCAGAAGAATCCGTGGCGGTGGTACGGTTATTAAATAAAGCTGGAGATACGGAATTCACCGAGGAAGATGAACAACAATTTCGAGCTTTTGCTGATTCAATTGGGATTATTTTAGAAAGTTGTCAATCGTTTTTTGTTGCCGCCCGAAATCAACGGGGAGTCGCCGCTTTATTAAAAGCAACAACAACTTTAGGGCAAAGTTTGGATTTAGAAACAACCTTGCAAGCGGTGATGGAACAGGCGCGGGATTTAATGCAAGCCGATCGCAGCACCTTATTTTTATTACAAAAAGAAACTCAAGAATTATGGACAAAAGTAGCTAATGCCGATGGTTCAAAAATGATAGAAATTCGGATTCCTGCTAATCGTGGAATTGCCGGATATGTAGCTTCAACGGGTCAAGTTTTGAATATTCCTGATGCCTATTGCGATCCTCGGTTTGACCCCAACACTGACCGCAGGACGGGCTATCAAACCCGAAATATTTTATGTATGCCAGTGTTTAATGCGGCCGGGGAATTAATTGGGGTGACTCAGTTAATTAATAAACATAAAGGTAGTTTTACTAATTCCGATGAAGAATTTTTAAGGGCGTTTAATTCTCAGGCGGGAATTGCCTTACAAAATGCTCAGTTATTTGAAAATGTCATGGTGGAAAAGCAATATCAGAAGGATATTTTACAAAGTCTTTCTGATGTGGTGATTTCCACGGATTTACAAGGAAAAATTGTCACGATTAATGATGCAGCTTTGGAATTATTGGGCTGTCCAAAACCACTCGTTGGCGATCGCTCTATTCGTCAATATTGGGAAGAAAAATTAGCCGGACGTTATGTTTGGGAAGTCCTACCGATTGAAAATTTAAGATTCCGTTTAGAAGATAGTCTCCGCCATGCCGCCCGTCATTATGTTCCTGAACAAAGTTTAACCGTCGGTTTAATTAAACAGGAAGAAACTGAAGGAGATGTGATTCAAACTAGCTATATTTTAGGTATTCCCGATCGCTCTAATTCGGAAATTTATCATCCCTGGGGAGAACCCACAGACCCCCAACCCAATAATATAACCTATCCTAAACAACAAGTTCGACCAATAGAACGCAGTATTAATTTAACCGTTAATCCCCTCACCAATCCCGAAGGAGGAGTTAGAGGGGGGTTAGTTGTTTTAGAAGATATTAGTCGGGAAAAACGGATGAAAACTACCATGTATCGGTATATGACTCCGGGGGTTGCTGAACAGGTTATGGCTTTAGGAGAAGATGTTTTAATGGTAGGAGAACGTAAAGAAGTGACTATTTTATTTTCCGATATTCGTGGTTATACAACCTTAACAGAAAACTTAGAAGCCTCGGATGTGGTGGCGTTATTAAACCAATATTTTGAAACTATGGTAGAAGCGGTTTTTTCCCATGAAGGTACTTTAGATAAATTCATTGGGGATGCTTTAATGGCGGTGTTTGGAGCTCCCCTGCCCCTGCGAGATAATCATGCTTGGATGGCGGTACAATCGGCTTTAGATATGCGTCGCCGCCTGAAAGAATTTAATCAAATGCGACCCGATGAACCACAAATTAGAATCGGTATTGGCATGAGTTCGGGTGAAGTGGTATCGGGAAATATTGGTTCACAAAAACGCATGGACTATACTGTTATTGGGGATGGGGTAAATTTAAGTTCTCGCTTAGAACAAATTACTAAACAATATGGTTGTGATATTATTATTAGTGAAATGACTTATCATTTATGTCAAGATAAAATTTGGGTGCGGGAATTGGATCGGGTGCGGGTGAAAGGCAAGAATCAAGCTGTGAGTATTTATGAATTAATTGGTAATCGGTCTATTGATTTAGATGACCAGGTAAGAGAGTTTTTAGATTGTTTTAATCAAGGGAGAGTGGCTTATTTAGCGAAAGAGTTTAAGCAAGCAATTCGGATTTTTGAAGAAGCAAAAAAAATGCGTCCTGATGACCGGGCGGTACAAATTCATCTAGTGCGATCGCAACAATATTTACAAACTGCTGTTCCTGAAGAATGGGATGGAGTTTATACAATGACAACCAAATAAAGCCCTGTGAAACAGTCAGTATTTACCGATTTATTTTCACAGCTTGCTATAATCAAGTGCCTATTCCCTTAAATAATTTTACTAAAAAATATGAAAGCCTCGGAAACCAAACTACAAAAAATCCTAGAAGGAACCCAACAATATCTCGTTCCCCTCTTTCAACGTCCCTATAGCTGGGAACGTCAACAATGGGAGAATTTATGGGACGATCTAATAGATTTGACCGAACAGGAAACAATGAACCCTCATTTTATGGGTTCTATTGTCACGATGCAGACGGTTTCTGTCCCTGAAGGAGTGTGTAAATATTTATTAATTGATGGGCAGCAAAGACTAACAACGATTTTAATTTTAAAGGAAACTAACAAATATATTAGTGATTCTCTGATGCGGATCAAAAGGCTAGAATTAACTACGGTCTATCCGTTTCTACTCAATTGTTACGATGATTACAGCGACGGTAAATTTACTGTTGATGAATTTGTAGAAATCTTAAAGATTCTTGAAAATTTTATTATTCGGCGTTTTGTTTGCAACTTTGCCACTAACTCCCTCAACAAAATGTTTCCTTCTTTATACAGTCAAATTAGACAAAAAATTGATAAAAACTTTATGGACGGGTTAAAAGAAATTCTTTCCCTAAAAAACTATCCCAGCAATGATCAGTTTAAATCGATGTTAAAAGAAGTGGAACTTTATGCGACTAGGGTTAAAGCAGAAAAAGCCAAACTAATTTTAGAATCAATAGAACAGTCATTTATTCATAAAGAAAGGGTATTTTTTGAGAATCTTTCAATCGAACACATTATGCCTCAAAAGCTCAATAAAGATTGGGAAAAATCTTTGGGCGAAGATTGGGAAACAACTCACCAACTGTTGCTACATACCCTTGGAAACTTAACTCTAACTGGATATAATCCTGAACTTTCTAATAAACCTTTTGATAAAAAACGGGACATTTTACTAGAAAGTAATTTACAATTAAACGAGTATTTTAAAGATAAAATAAATTGGAATAAAGAAGATATTGAAAAGAGATCAGAAGATTTAGCAGAAATCTGTTTAAAAATATGGCCTTACTTTGGGAATGTTTTACAAAAGCAAAAACTAGAGGGTACAGTTAGACGAACAAAACCCAGAGTATTATCCGTCCGTAACGAAAAATATCCCGTTAAAAATTGGCGAGATGTGTTGGAAACCACCCTCAATATTGTTGCTGACTTAGATGAAGATGTGTTTCAGGGACTAATTCAAGACTATCCTCGTTTAGTAAATTGGAATAATCAAAAGTTTAGATACACTAGAACTCTCAAAAATGGAGCTTTTGTTGAAGTTAACTTATGTGCGGAAGATATTAATTCATTTTGCTTAAAAGCAATTCAAAGAGGCGGATTAAGTTCCGAAGAATGGCAAGTTGAGACGATTTAAAAATCTGATGGGGTGACAACGCCGTCAGCGAATTCGTACTTTTCCCGCACGATTTAGCTACTTACCTTGTCGTTTAACTTCCTGTTCAATTTGATTCGGAATATTATCTATTTCTGTTGAGAGTTTTTCCAGAGATTGTTCCACCTTTTGATGCAGTTCATTCATTTGATGTTGTTGTAAATTTCCCCATTGAGGCAATTGATTAATAAATTGTTGTAAATCCACAATCACATGGGTTAAACTATTCATCTGGTCTAACTCAGGGCGTTTTTGGAAAGCTTGCACGACAATTTCTAGCTCCGATTGCATCATACTTAAAGTCTTTTCCAATAGATTTTGACGTTCTAAAAGATTTTGAATCACCGCCATTAAAGATTGCAATTCCTGAGCTAATTGAGGATTGGGATTAATTGCTAGTCCCGAAGATAGATTTAAAGTGGAGATAGTTCTTTGTAACTGATCCATGAGTTGATCTAAATCCGCTTGATGTTGCTGAGTTAAACTTTTATTTGTTGCACTATTTTTCCGAATTTGTTGGGCTAATAATTGACGATTCAGCCAATTTAATCCTAGGGCGAAGGCACCCGGAATTGCTGCATAGGTGATTGGTTGTCCCGTGAGCAAACCAAAGGAACCGATAATTGCTGCAATAATAAAGATTAATTCGACGAGTTCCGGCCATTGCTTTTTATTAAACATATTATTTGTATTAAATTCAAAGGGATAGGAGCTAAAGGAGTTGATACTAGGAAAGGAATTGAATCATTGTCACCCTACCATTTGATCATGGGTAAAGGATTCCGCCGATGGGTTAATAATTCTGTCTTTCCAAGATTTAGTAGATTTTCATGAAATCCTAGGTTGGGAAATGTATCTAAGACTTTTTGAAGATCATTTTTTGATAGATCAAATGATCTTTTCCCCATTGATACATCAATCCAGTCCGCTTTTCTAAATACTTCAACTAAAGGATATTTACTATCTTGATATCTTCTGATTTTATGGTGTTGATCGATCATCAACCCAATTTCATCTGACCACTGTTCTTTGCCATTATCCTGCAAATATTTTTTGGCTACCTCTATAGAAGGCTCCAAATAATCGACCGTATTATCTGTCCAGATTCCAATATCATGAAAACAACCAGCAATCACGAATTTTTCCTGATCATCCTGCGTAGATTGATGTAGTATCAGGCAAAAATTAACCACCCGATAGACATGGTTTTTATAGGGTTGATATTGACTTCCTATCGTTCCCTTCCACTGCTCAAGGATTTGTTCCAATAAAGGAATGCGTTTTTGAATTACCATCACTTTTCTTTACGGTTTGCCAAGGAACTAATTATACTATAATTAACAGGACTTACGCAAATTTGGGGATGTAACCCTATATGTAGGGGTAATTCATGAATTACCCCTACTATTGATAGCGGTGATGCGTAAGTCCTGATTAATTAACTTTAGTAAAATTAGTAATGATTAAAATATTGCATCTTTCGGATATTCATTTAGGAAGTGGTTTTTCCCATGGACAAATCAATCCTGAAACGGGCTTAAATACTCGCCTAGAGGACTTTACGGCTACCTTGGGACGTTGTATTGATCGAGCGATCGCAGAACCCGTAGATTTGGTCTTATTTGGCGGAGATGCCTTTCCTGATGCGACTCCCGCCCCCTATGTCAAACAAGCCTTTGCCGCCCAATTTCGGCGGTTAGTGGATGCAGAAATTCCCACGGTTTTATTAGTAGGAAATCATGATCAACATTCCCAGGGACAAGGGGGAGCCAGTTTAGGGATTTATCGAACATTAGGAGTTCCCGGTTTTGTAGTTGGGGATAGTTTAGCAACCCATACGATTCAAACCCGCAACGGTGCGATTCAAATTATTACTTTACCTTGGTTAACTCGGTCAACTTTATTAACTCGTCCCGAAACAGAAGGATTATCTTTAGAAGCCGTTAATCAACTCTTAATTGATCGTTTAACTGTCGTTTTAGAAGGAGAAATTCGGCAATTAGACCCGAAATTACCAACTATTTTATTAGGACATTTGATGGCGGATAAAGCCAATTTAGGAGCGGAAAGGTTTTTGGCTGTTGGTAAGGGATTTAATATTCCCCTGTCTTTATTAACTCGCTCTTGTTTTGAGTATGTAGCATTAGGTCATGTCCATAAACATCAAAATCTGAATCGGACTAATGATCCCCCAGTTATTTATCCAGGGAGTATTGAGCGAGTGGATTTTAGCGAAGAAAAAGAAGACAAAGGATTTATTTTAATTGAAGTCGAAAAAGGTCAAGTTAAATGGCAATTTTGTCCGTTAACTGTGCGATCTTTTTGTACGATTAAAGTGGATCTTTCTAAATCTGATGATCCTCTCCAAACCTTAATTAAAGTGATTGAAAAAAATCACATCCAAGATGCAGTTGTTCGGTTAATTTATCAACTGCGTTCCGATCAATTAGATTTGATTAATAATACAGAATTATACCAGCTTTTGAGTGCCGCCCATAGCTATACGATTAAACCGGAATTAGTTAGCCAATTAGCCAGACCTCGTTTACCTGAATTGGATTCTGGTAGCAGTATTGATCCCCTGGATGCGCTCAAAACCTATTTAACCAGTCGGGAAGATTTACTAGGATTTCAAACCGAAATGATCGAAGCGGCTCAACTGCTATTAGCGGGAGAATAATAGAATTAAGATTCAGACGGGGGAGAATCATTCCGGTGTTTTAAAGTTCGTTCAATTAACTCAATTAAACCTTTACCATTGGAGTCTAAATTTATTTGTTTCTCAGGAGTATAATCTAAGAATTGAATCAACTCAGGACTAATATTCTTAGCTTGTTCCACAATTAAAATAATCAAATTAGGATTATAATTATCAATCAGGTGTTTTAATTCCTTCATCACCATTTCCACTCGTTCTAACTTCAAGGAAACTGAGCGAGAAATACCGGATTGATTTTGAGCAATATCTTGGAGTTTGTGAACATGAAATTTAAAATGATTAGCCATCTTATTCATCTGCTGATTAATATTTAAAATTTGATTCAGCATTTGATTAATTTCTTTATTAATTTGATTGAAGCCTTGAGGTGTAGATTGGGATTGATAGGCGACAATCGATCCTTTAACAGCTAAATGACGAATTTGTTGGATAATTTTATTAATTAAATTAGAAGCGGAGTGCATTGAGTCTAAATCATCAGCAATAGACGTACTGATCTCTTGGATATGATTGGTATTAGAATTAATGGAATTAGTATTGACAACAATTTCATTAAAAGATTTGTCTGTTTCCTTTTTTCCTAAAGTGGTGGAACTGACTCGAAAATCATGAGAAAGGACAAAAGCTAAGGTAGAATCAAAAGTTATGGAAGATTGGCTGCTCATTCACTTTAGCGGTTTGGCGCAAACAAGGGTAATTCTAAGATCATATTGATCATATTGGATTATTTTGTCAAGTTCAACAGCTACAAACTCGTTTTATTAATTATTACTGCAAGAGTGAATTGATGAACGCATGAATTTTGGTAGTAAATACAGTTGCCAAAAATCCAACTAATTCTGCTCAATATTAGTCATTTTGATAGCTAAATACCAATAATAAGCAATTTTAGCGAGGGGGTTTTTCATTATTAAAAGGAATAAAAAAAGGAATAAAGGGTTTGCCGTTTAATCCTGTGGTGCTTGACTCACCACGAATGACTGGACTTTAAGCCTTTGAGTAGGTTTGAGTAGGTTTAGTTGAATGGTAATTACCCATTCTCCCCCAACAACCGTTAAAATCAGAAGTTGAGTTGCGACCGAAGGTCGGGAATTAACCCTAGTTTCCTTTTGTTGAAGTGTTGATTAGATTCAAAATTGAAGCGGTAGACCCGCCCCGCTTCACCTTGGAGATGCCACCAGAGCCTCTCAATTGATTAAACTTTAGGTGGGATATCTATAGAACCTGATTAATGAATTTTTTATCTTTGCGATTAACAACATTGGGACTGTTGACCATTGGAGCCTTAATTCATGTTCCGGTTGCCAATGCAAACCTATCAAAAACCATTTATCCTGCCCCCCCATCCTCCCTTCCTGCTAAGGATTTAATCTCTAATTACGGTTTTGATTCTCCTCTGATTTTGGCGGCTGATAAAGAAGAAGAAATCAATATTAAAGTCTATGAAAATGCCAGTCCCGCCGTGGTTTCCATTGATACAAAAAAAACTAATGGCAGTGGAACCATTATTAGTCCCGACGGTTTAGTATTAACCAACGCCCATGTTGTATCCGGCGGAGGCACCGTCACCGTCACCCTAGCCGATGGCCGCAAGTTAGAAGCAGAGGTCATCGCCTTTGGAGAACCCGGACTCGATTTAGCCGTGCTGAAAATTCGCAATATTCAAAACTTACCCACTATTCCCATCGCTAGTCCCAATTCGGTGAAAGTCGGTCAACGGGCCTTTGCCATTGGCAACCCCTTTGGCCAATTCCAAAATACCTTAACCGTAGGAATTGTTAGTCGTTTAGACCAAAACCGTAATTTAATTCAAACCGATGCAGCGATTAATCCAGGGAACTCTGGGGGCCCCCTGCTGAACAGTGATGGGGAATTAATTGGGGTGAATACGGCGATTTTTACCAGAGGTCAGGGCGGGGGAAATATTGGTATTGGTTTTGCCATTTCCGTTGACCGGGTTCCCCCATTTTTACAAGCGGTGAAAGAGGGACGGGCATCTCGCACCCCGACGGCGGAAACCCCGGCTTTTGAAAAGGAAAATGCCAAACAAATTCAATTAAATGACCCGGAAGTGACGGATACTTTGAAACAGGGAGATGAAGTTTTACCCGTTGATAATAGTTTTTATCATGTTTATGCTTTTGAGGGGAAAGCGGGTCAACAGGTAACGATTGAAATGAATAGTAATGAGATAGATTCCTATTTAATTTTGTTAACAGAAGATGGAGAGGAGTTGGCTCAAGATGATGATGGGGGAGGAGAGAAAAATGCCAAAATTACTACCACTTTACCAAAGGATGGAACTTATCTTTTATTAGTTAATTCCTATGAGGCAGGAGAGGCGGGAGTCTATCGTTTACGCTTGAAAGCAACGGAATCTTCCTCCAATTCGGAAACAGGTCAACTGATTTTAAATGAAAAAGGAGTATTAGAAGATCAGGATTCTGTTTTGTCATCCGATGGTAGTTTATATGATGAATATACCTTTGAAGGAAAACAGGGACAGTCTATTTTAATTCGCTCAGAAAGTCAAGATTTTGATTCCTATTTGGCATTATTTGATCCCAAGGGCAAATTAATAGCTGAAAATGATGATGCCAGTCAATCCGATAAAAACGCAGAAATTCGGGTGACTTTACCCGTCACAGGTCAGTATCGAGTGGTTGTCAATGCTTATGATAAAACAGGTCGAGGTCAGTATTTATTAACTGTCCGTTAGCGACTGAATCATCCCACACACATATTGAGGTTTTTATGCGATCAATGTTAATCTGGACAACAACAATGGGTGTATTCGCGGTGCTTCAGACCCCATTATTGGACGTTATCAAAGTCTCTAATTCCTATCCCTTAAGGGGTTTAGTCCTTGAAAAAGTCCTAGCCCAAGAAACCCCTAATCCTGAACCTTCCGCTAGTCCTGAACCTCCGGTGGAGGAAACACCCTCACCTAGTCCAGAACCCTCTCCAGAACCCTCTCCAGAACCCTCTCCGGTACTCACCCCTCCGGCATCTGCTCCCCTATTATTAGATAAGCAAGGTGAACTCAAAGAAGGAGATCAAGTTTTAGCGTCGGATAAGAGTTTGTATGATGAATACACTTTTGAAGGAAAAGAAGGTCAACAAATCACTATTTCATTAGAAAGTTCTGAATTTGATCCCTATCTTGCCCTGTTTAATTCTGAGAATGAATTACTGCAAGAACACGATGATATCAGTCAAACCAATGCCAATGCTGAAATTACTATCACTTTACCCAAAACCGGAACCTATCGAGTGATTGTTAATGCTTATGATAGTAAAGGTAGAGGAAAATATTTACTCAAAATCAAGTAAATAAGGGAGACGTGCCCAGGGTGCGTCTCTGCTACAAAGCAATACTTTCTAATAGTACCCAATAGCGATTATCAATAATTAATTGACTGATTTGTTCAAAAATGTCTCGACAGTGATTCTGGCTTTGTAAAGGTAGGGATTCATTTTTAATAAAAACAGTCATTTTAGTTTCGTCTATCATCGCAGTGGCGGTATCAAAAACTATTTCAGCAATCACTAATTGATTCACACTCACTTGACCAATATTTTCCCTGGCAATAATAGAACTCGGTGTTTGATAGGTGATTTCTAGGTTACAGGATTTCAAAATATCAATCATCATCGGTCGGATATCTTCGAGACCGACATTAACAACAAAAAATCCGGTGTAGCGGGCCATAGGGAACTCCAGATGTGCAATAAATTAATTAGAACTTCAAAGGGATTGACACTCTCAGGTCTGAAGACGCTGAGATTCTGCAGACAGAATTAGTTTAATCTAATTCTCGTTACGACTGCCGCATATCGTCTACTGAGTTGATTAAGCGACAAACCTAATCTTCCCGATACTTTTTTTAAAATATTAGCTGCACCATTTAAGTCAGCATTAACAACAAAACCATCAGATGTCCGATAAAGACCACGCTTAATTCTGTTTCCAGATGCTTTCCACCCCATCGGTTTCTCACCGTATTTAGGTAGGGAGTCCCCATCTAAGAAACTAGCTTTTGAAGTATAGGCTTCCTCGGTTTCAATAAACCTAATCCCGTGTACATCACAAAGTTGTTTTACACGGGATTTTAGTGTACTCAAAGGCATTTGGACAAACTTTTGATTGTTCAAATTACCCAGATTAGCATTAGTTTTGAAACCTTCATTCCAACCAATTACCAGTGTTCCAATACCATATTTAAGACAGTGGTTAATAATTAGTTTTGCTGCTTTATTAATCCCGTCACGCATTTGGTGATTGCGCTTACGAGTTACACAGTCTAACCAATTATCCCAATAATCTTGGGATTTACCTTCTTTACGAGTTGATACTTTTTTGTTCCAAAGTTGATTTTTAGCTTTTAAATCTCTGGCATCAATCAAAAAGGAATTTCCCAAGGTATCAACACAAGCTGCTAAATTGTCGGCAGTACCTAAATCAATAGACAAGGCTTTATTAATATCTAATTCATGGTTTTGTTTCTCTACTTCATAAGACATTTCTAAATAAAAAGCACCATTCTTAGGAAGAATCGTAAACTCTTTAACAGTAGAATAATCAAGATTTGATGGCATGGACAAGAAAAATTCAGATACCCCAAACCATCTTTTAACTGTTAGTCCCAGGGAAAACCTAAGTTGACCATCAATCAATGTTGGTCTTTGTCCTCCAGAATTGGGATAGGCAACTTTGAACAACTTTGAACCTTTTAAATAACCAGGAGGTTTAGGTCGAAAATGTAATTGACCTTTTTTATGTAAATCTCTCAAATTCTTAAAAGATTTAAAGGATTCTGTTACCGACATTAGGGTCTGCTGCATCGGTGTTGATGGCATTGATTGTGCCAATAAAGATTTTGATACCGATGGTTCAAATGCTAAATCAAATTTTCCCGTTAATAATTTACCTGTCTTAAAAAACGTTTGACGGGCAAAATAAATCCCTGTATTGTACAATTTACCCGATTGTTGACAAAGATATTCTATCAACGCACGGGTTTCTGGATCTGGAGACAACAAGATTTGCTGCACTCCCATTGTTTTACTTGCTTTAGTCATTGACTCGACTATCACGACCATGTTGGTTTCTTTATGATAGCATTACTAAATATTTCTAGGGGAATAAATTCCCCTGGGTCGTGTTTCCTCTGGTGGTCTGAAGACACTGAGTTTCCACACTCCCATCCTTTTTTTATGATCCATTCCAGACCTTATCATATTTATACAACGTTTTGAATGCCAAGAGATAATTAACAGATGCAGGGAAAATTAATTGTTTTTGAAGGAGTGGAAGGAGGGGGGAAAACCACTCAAATGCAACGTATCCAATGCTGGTTACAAGGTCTGATAGATACCCCGGTGATCATCACACGGGAACCTGGGGGCACGCTATTAGGCCAGGAGTTAAGACGGTTATTATTAGAATATCAGGGGGATGAACCCATCGAAAATCGGGCAGAGTTATTAATGTATGCCGCCGACCGCGCCCAACATATTGAGGGATTTATCAAGCCTTTATTATATCAGGGAAATATTATTTTGTGCGATCGCTACACCGATTCAACGATCGCCTATCAAGGCTATGGTCGAGGTTTAGATCTCAATTTAATTCATCAGTTAAATCAAATTGCCACTCAGGGGTTAGAAAGTGATTTAACCATCTGGTTAGAAATTGATGTGGAAATCGGACTCGCCAGAACTCGAAATCGAGGTAAAATGGATCGGATGGAACAAGCTAATTTGGAATTTCATCAGCGTGTACAACAGGGATTTCAACAATTAGCTCAAGAGCACCCAGAGCGAATTATACCGATTAATGGGATGTTAAATCTTGATCAAGTCACAGAAACAATTCAATTAATTTTAACTCAAAAATTAACAGCCTGGGGATTCGCAATTTAGGGTGATCAAAATAACATGAATACCTTTTTTGACCAATTAATTGAACAACAAGCCGCCATTGAGTTATTAACCCAAGTTGTAGCCCAAAATCGCATTGCTCCAGCCTATTTATTTGCCGGGGTTGATGGTATTGGTCGGACATTAACTGTTAACTGTTTTATTGAATTTCTATTTTGCCAAAATCCCGATAAACCTGTCAATCAAAAACAGATTCATTCTCGTATTCAGCAGAAAAATCACCCGGATATTTTATGGGTAGAACCCACCTATTTACATCAGGGAAAACGACTTTCTCCCAAAGAAGCGACAGAAGCTGGAGTCAAACGGAAAGCCCCCCCTCAAATTCGGATTGAACAAATTCGAGAAATTAGTCAATTTTTGAGTCGTCCTCCCCTAGAAGCATCTCGGTTAATGGTAGTAGTTGAACACGCGGAATCCATGCCGGAATCCGCCGCCAATGGACTTTTAAAAACCTTAGAAGAACCAGGAAAAGCTACAATTATTTTAATAGCACCCGGCATTGATTCTTTATTGCCAACTTTAGTTTCTCGCTGTGCTAAAATCCCCTTTTACCGTTTAACAGATGCAGGCATGATTCAAGTCCTAAAACGCCATAATTTTGATGATATTATATCCCATGCTGAAATTTTAGCTATGGCACAAGGAAGCCCCGGACAAGCCATTTACCATTGGCAACAATTACAAACTATTCCTGTAGAATTTTTAAATAAAGTCAAAAAGCCTCCCTCTAATTTAAGATTGGCTTTAGAGTTAGCAAAGGAAATTAGTCAAACTTTGGACAGTGAAGCGCAACTCTGGTTAGTTGATTATTTACAACATTGTGATTGGCAAGATCAACAAAAAACCGGAATTATTGATCAAACCTTCTTAAAACAGTTAGAAAAAACCCGACAATATTTATTAAGTTATGTGCAACCTCGATTGGTTTGGGAATGTACATTAATGAGTCGATTTTAAAAAAATGAGAATAGGAAAATAGGTAGTATAATTTTTTATGACTAAAACATTTTTAAATCCACAATTTAGTTTTCTATTAAAACCCAGTGGAAATCTCAAATTAGCCAGGGCTTTGAGATTAACTATTGCCCTATCTGTTGCGTTAGCCGTGGGAAAATTAACGGGTCATTCTGATATGGGTTTTTATGTGGGTCTGGATAGCTTATTTTTTCTGTTGAGTGATACTGGGGGATTTTATTCGGCTAGGGCTATTTCTCTATTATTTACAGTTTTGGTTTCCACTTTATTTGTTGCTTTGGCTACCTTGGTTTCACATATTCTATTACTTAAACTCATATTTTCATTTTGTAGTTTATTTTTAGTCGGCTATATGAGTTTATATGGACACCCAGGAGTTTTGTCTGGAATAGTAATTGGTTTGTTTACTTTATTTACCCTAAATTTACCCTCTGGAGGTTGGGAAATTGTCAGTGAAAGAGTGATTATTTGTCTAATAGCTGGAACTTGGACAATAGTATTGTGTTTGGGTATTTGGCCATTAAATCCCTATCTTCCTTTAAAAGAATCAATTAGTCAGTGTTATCAAGCTATTGCAAAATATATTAATCAAGCTAAAAATATATCTGAATCTCAAGAATTAAAACACGTTATTCAACTGCGAGAAACCCTACAGAATGCCCGTCAAGCCTGGACATTAGACCGAAAATTAAGATTAGGAAATACTAGGTTAGGGGAATCAGCTATTATTTTAATTCAGGATGCGGATAATTTAATTACATCCATTGTTACGGTAACAGAATTAGTCCAACTTCATCAAGATGATCCTCAATTTGTGACCGTCCGTATTTTAGTCAATGATGCTTTAGAAAAAATTGCTTCATTTTGTCTAAATTTAGTTAAACTATTATGGAATAAATCGGTTTCCGTTGATACAGGTTACTTACAATCTATTGTAACAGCGATCGCCCAACAAAAACAACTCCAACAAAAAACCATAGCCGATCATGCTGAAGATTATCCGGCTTTAGTTGTTATAGAACAGATTATTTCTACCTTAGAAACCATTATTATTCAATTAGATTCTACCGCATCCACCGTCATTCAAATCAAAAATAATCAATCAATTAATCGTATCCCAAAAGACAAAATTTTATCCGCAGAATCAGAATTATTATCAGGAAGTAAAACCCCATCTTGGTTTGATTCTTTACGAGATAATTTTACCTTTGACTCCAGCTTTTTTCGTCACGGACTCCGGTTAAGTATCATGACCACAATTGGAGTAGCTATTTATAGTATAGCAGAACTTCCCCAGGGAAATTGGTTAACTATTACAATTTTAGTGGTCTTACAGCCTAGTTTTGGCAATACCTTTCAACGATTTTTTCATCGGATGTTAGGAACAATTTTAGGCGCGATAATTACCCCGATTTTTTGGCTACTAATTCCCAGTCAATTAATTTTACAAACCATTAATTTAAGTTCAATTGTGATCGGATTTGCTTTAATTCCTTTTCATTATGGTTTAGCTGTATTCTTTATCTCTATATTTGCCATTGGAGCAGAAATGAGTAGACAGGGGGGAGATTGGAAAGTCGCAATGATTCGTTTTCTCTGGACTTGTGTGGGGGCAGCCTTAGCTTTTGTCGGGGCATTTTTATTATTTAGACCCAATGAAAAAGAACAGTTATCGGTTAAATTAGTCAAAGCGATCGCAGCCTCTTTAGATTACTTTAATGCGGTTTTATCGGTTTATTTAGGAACAATCCCTTATGATTTAAACCTAATTATTAAACAACGACAAAAAACCCGTTTAGCCTATTTTAATGCTCAAGCAGCCTTACAACAGTTAAGTAGTGATCCGAATACCTCAGCTACGGATATTGAACCGAAAATGGCACTATTAATTTATTTACATCGATTTAGTCGTTCTGTGAGTGTTTTATTCGCACAACTTGAGCATTTTAGTGGCACCGAACCCCATCCCGAATTAGCGAATTTTGTTGAACAAGTTAATCAATTTTTTCTACCTCTAATTAGCTCTATTTTAACCGGAACTTTACCGCCTGCCTCACCCACTTTTGAACCTTCAATTCAAACCATACAAACCCACTTACAAACCTTACAAGTAACTCGCCTCCAAGAATTTGCTACCGATCAAGACTATACCCCTACCCGTCAAATTTTAAAAGATTATACCATTCTAGGAATTGAACTTAATCAAATGCTCAATTCCCTCAACTCTATTGATTCTACCGTTGTCCGTTTAAACCAATAAAAAACCCCTCAAATCAGATCGAGGGGGGGATAATTTCTGAAAACTATATTATTAACAGTTTGATCTCAAATTGATTTCAAATTAATGAATCCATTCGGGTATCGCTTCTTCTTTCGTATTAGTCCGACGTTCCGGGGTTTCACGCACAAACTTGAGATGGACAGAACGGGTTTGTTCTCCATCGGCGGCTACGGCGAAAATCGGGAAGTCGAGTAAACCATCTTGGAAAGACATCTGTAAACGGAATGTACCATCGGAGTTCAGTTTAATCGGACGTCCACCAATAGTTAAGTTAGCACTAGGTTCGGTCGCCCCATAGACAATTAGTTCAGCGTCAGCCACTAACCAGAAGTCCCGGGGACGTATGGGAGGCATTGAAGCGCCCATCCCAATACCAGACATTCCCATCCCAGACATTGTATAGCCAAATCCAGCACCGGATTCCGTATAACCCACACCCGATTGAGTGTAACCAACACCGGATTGAGTATAACCAACACCGGATTGAGTATAACCAACACCAGACTGGGTATAACCTAATCCAGCACCGGATTCCGTATAACCAACACCCG
>NZ_CAWLTW010000001.1:192143-312426 GCF_963864145.1 Planktothrix prolifica NIVA-CYA 540
GATTGAGTATAGCCAACACCGGATTGAGTATAGCCAACACCAGACTGGGTATAACCTAATCCAGCCCCGGACTCCGTATAACCCACACCCGATTGAGTGTAGCCAACACCAGATTGGGTATAACCTAATCCAGCCCCGGACTCCGTATAACCAATACCAGATTGAGTATAGCCAACACCGGATTGAGTATAGCCAACACCAGATTGGGTATAACCTAATCCAGCCCCGGATTCCGTATAACCAACACCCGATTGAGTGTAACCAATACCAGATTGAGTATAGCCAACACCGGATTGAGTATAGCCAACACCAGATTGGGTATAACCTAATCCAGCCCCGGACTCCGTATAACCAACACCTGAAGCCCACATTCCCACGCCGGAGGGGAAAATAAAAGAACTCAGAGCCTTTTCGGGTTTAACAACTTGGTGCATCGAACCAAAGAAAGAACCCGCAATCCGCTTGGATTCTGCTTCCTTGGATAACCCAAATACATCGCTATGAACCCCAGCCAGAACATAGGATTTTTTGGGGACAGGGAACTCATAGAAGGTTTTCCCTTTTAATTCTTCTTCCCAAGAAACGGTAATAAACTGATCGTCAATCCATTCTGTGGGATAAACCGGAGGAATCCGAGTCGCCGCAGAACGAGCTAATTCTAACCAACGACCGTCAACACAGCGATAACCAATTTCAACAACATAGTCGCGATCGCTGACTGGTATGGGTAAATACCATTCCCTCGCTAACTCATCACAGGGATATTCTTGAATACTATGGGGACTTTGAGAGTCTAAATCAATATCAGTAACATCATAAATCCGCAGGGCTAACTGTTGCCCTCCTTGGCGTCGAAACATTTCCTTCTGTTCGTTAGAAACGTCCCAGTAAGTATAGGCTGACTCAGGATCTCGGGACATCATGACAATCTGACTTTCACCATACCCACCGGGTAAGTCGGCTAAACCCTCATCCACGGAGGATAGGGAATCAGCTATCTGATAGTTCTGACCGGCTAGAGAAAACTTTGCAACTTCCACTTCTTCTTGTGCCTCCAATGCGCGAGATGGATTAGGGGTTCCAAACTTCTGACTTTCGATTTCCTCGATAGCTTCTAAAAGCTGAGATTTACGCATTCGACTATAGCGAGAAATGCCATATTCACTTGCTACTTTGCGAAGTTGCCGCAGTGTCATAGTTTCTAAAGGTGGGCGTTCCTTTGACATAAAAGAGTGATCTCCATTGGCTTAAACAGCAGATTGATAACTCTGTAGAAATTCTTAGGGATCATGGGGATCGCTTGATTACTCACCATATTGCAGAAAATATTAAGTTTGGTCAAGGGGTAAACGGATATTGATAAGTAAATATACACAGTTTTCGGGATTTTGGGGATCATTATGTCATGAAACCCTGACATTTGGAGGTAAAAAAAACCTCTTTGGGGATCAAAGAGGGAAATTTCCATCAACGAATCACTTGCCAATCTTCAATGCGCCAAGCTCCATCCTTGCGAATAAACCGATACTGAATCTGTAAAGAGGCATCCTCAGTATTTTGGGCCTGACCGCGACTGAAAAACTGGGTTTGTTCCTGAACATTGGCAATGGCGATCGCTTGGTTGGGATTGGTCTGATCCATCTGGACTTCACTAACTTTGACGTTGTGTTTATAAGTGCGATGGGAACCATCTTGTTTCATATTTTGTGACATAGCCACCCAACGGGCCAAGGCTGGATCAACTAATATTTCCCGCAGCCCCTCAACTTGATACTCTGGCCCCAGGGCAGCGGATTTTGCCGATAACCATTGATTCAGTTTGGCTTCCGCCACTTCGGGAGTGATTTTTTCCGGTTCGGCGGTAACGGGTGTCGGTTCAGGAATCGGTAAGGGAGGCTGGCTTAACTGCACCATTGCCTGTTCCCCTTTCAAAGTTGGCCCAGACCAGCCCAAAACATCGGCGAAGGCTCCCCAAACCCTGGAAAGTAAGAACCAAAGCAACCAAAGTCCGAATAACCCTCCCAGACCTAGAATTAATAACCGACGCCATTGACTAGAATCATTTTTCCGTTGAATCCGACGCAGACTGCTGCTATTGGCAGAGCTAGAAGCGTTTTTGGAGGCGGGAGTTGGAGGGACATTAGCCGACGCCGCCGGGTCTGGGAGCGGTTGTGGGGAAGTTTCGGAAGCACCGCGACGGGAAGATTCAGGAATTTTGTGATTTCCTTGCAAAGATGTTGCCGTAGAACCCGTTTCTACCGCAGTCCGAACACTGGCTGGGGGTTGGGAGGGGGCTAAGGGTTCTTGGAGATTGGCACTCGATACCCCCATATTTCTAGCGGCTAAAGTGGCCGTTAAAGCGTCTAAAGAAGCCTGGGTGAGTTGAGGACTCGTTTCCGTTGCACCGGAGGCTGGGGTCATGGACTTTGATCCAGAACCTGGGTTTGTCGGCGGACGTCTTGGTTGCACTACCACCCACTCATTAGAAGGGCTGCCCGTTTCATTGGGTAGGGCTTCGAGATAGGCCTGGACATGGGGATCGGCAAAATAATCCTTCAAGGATACCGACTTATCCAGCAAATCCCGAAAATGGGGAAACACCTCATCCTGTAACCAGCTTTCCGCATATAAACATAATCCGGGTAACAGGTCGGGGGAATTCTGGGAATTTTCTCTGATAAAAGCAATCGGTTCCCGTTCCTGACTTAATTCTAGGGAACGACTGGCTTCTTCGGTTTGCCCCAACAATAAGGCACAAATGGCTTTTTCTAAATGCACATCTTGCCGACGCCCCAACTGCATCAGCATTAATTTAGCCTTGCGAATTAGGGCAGGTTGGGCTTCGGCAAACCCCTGGGCAATTAGGGAATAAACGGCTAAATAGGTGGCAACGGCCGAAGGGCGACGGGCTTCGGTTTCAAATAACCCCTGTTGTTCGGTGGTGGTCATCTGGCGACGGAGTTGCTGCACAAACCGCAGAAAGTCTTCAACGCCTAAACCTGACCCATCATCCCCTTGACCATCAATACCGCTACGTTCGTGGAGCATTTCCCGGAGGAGTTGCAGTCCTTTGCGACGTTCTGCGGCTTTTTCTAGGGGGAGTTGGAGTAATTCTAAAATCCGATAGGGACGGAGTTTGTAGAGATCCGTTTGCATTTCACCTCTTAAACTGGCAAACAAGCTTTCTCTTAATAATAGATTTTGTCCGGCTTCTAGGGAAGAAGCGGCATTTTCATATTGTCCTTGTTGCCATTGTTCTCGACCCAGTTCTAAATAGGCACTGGTGACGGTTAAAACAATATCGGGAACAATTAGGGAGGCTTCCCCAAAACGGCCATCTTTTAACCCAATACTTCCCGTATTCAAATAGGGGTGACATAATTTCACCACTAATTCGTATTCCCCTAATTCATGCAGGAGTAATAAAGCCCCCACAAATTGTCGATCTTCGATCTCAATACTGGGGGTATGGGCATCGATCACGGGTTCGAGGGCGGTGGATTCGGGGGTGACCCGTTTCCCGAAGGCCGGAGTTTTAACTTCTGATTCGGGTTCGTAGGTTTTGGCTAAAAACCCCATATCATAAGCATTTCGCTGATCGGCATCCGATAAAATAGCATAAGCCTCGTCAATCAACTGTTTGCGCGCGGCGATCGCTAAATCAGAATACTCCCGTCTCGGAAGTTGCAAAGTGCGATCGCGGTGCGCTTGCTTCAGTTGTTCTGGAGTTGCTTGAATCGGTAAGCCTAATATTCGGTAATAATCGAGTGGAATACGCACGGGCAACTTCCCCAACGGTGAGAAACTGATTTAGCCATATTAGCAGGAAATGGCAGAAATAGAAATAAATGACAAATTAGGAATTACGAATTACGAGTTATCAACTCTTAAATTCCTAATTCCTAATTCCTAATTCCTAATTCCTAATTCGTAATTGTTTAAAGGGTGACAAATTCTTCTCCACTACTGGGGTGAATTCCCATGGTATTATCAAAGTCTTTTTTGGTCGCTCCCATATTAACCGCGATCGCTATTCCTTGAATTAATTCCGCCGCATCTTTTCCGACAGTATGGGCACCTAAAACCCGATCGGTATTCGTTTCCACAATTAACTTAATAAATATTTTATCTTCTGACCCGGTAAAACTATGGAACATGGGACGAAAACGGGCCGTGTAACATTTAATATTATCACCAAATTTTTCCCTGGCCTGGGTTTCGGTTAAACCTACGGTAGCAGCTTCGGGATAGGAAAAAACCGCCGTGGCAATATTTTCATGGGTAATAAATCGGGGTTGATGACCAAATTCCGTATCGGCAAAAGCTCGTCCTTCGGCGATCGCTACCGGGGTTAAATTCATCCGATCGGTACAATCTCCCACGGCAAAAATATTAGGTTGATTGGTACAACTATCGGCTGTTACGACAATTGCGCCTTTTTTATTAATTTCTATCCCGGCATTTTCTAACCCTAATCCGGCTAAATTAGGTTGGCGTCCAGTAGCACATAACAGGGCATCTACGGTTAAGGATTTTGAGTTTTTTCCCTTAAAAGACAACTTTAATCCAGCATCTGTTTTTTCAATTTTTTTAATTACTTTTTCGGTTAAAAATTTAATTCCATGATTGGTCATGCCTTCTTGAATATTCTTTCTAATATCCTCGTCAAACCCATTTAAAATTAAATCTCGGCGAATAATTTGGGTGACATCACTACCTAATCCTTTGAGAATACTAGCAAATTCTACCCCAATATAACCCCCACCCCAAACGGCAAATTTTTGAGGTTGTTCTGGGAGTAAAAACATCTCGCGGGAAGTAATACTATGTTCAATACCAGGAATATCGGGTTTAACCGCTTCTCCACCGACCGCAATTAAAATTTTATCGGCGGTAATTGTTTTGTCTCCTACTTCTAGCGTATGGGGATCAATAAATTTAGCATAACCAGAAATCAGTTCAACTCCGGCTTTTTCTAAAAAACTAATATGCAGTTGACTTAAACGTTTAACTTCTGTATCAACAGCAGTAATTAATTTATTCCAATCAAATTTAGGTTCAACTTCTCCCCATCCGTAACCCTGAGCATATTCGTACATATAGGAAAATTGGGAAGCATAAACCATTAATTTTTTAGGAACACAACCCCGAATTACACAGGTTCCCCCGACTAAATCATGTTCAGCGATCGCCACTTTTGCCCCATAGGAAGCCGCCCGTTTGGAAGAAGCTAATCCACCGGAACCTGCACCGATCACAAACAAATCATAATCATAACTCATAATCTAATTACCTCTTTTATGACCCTTGAATATTCATCTGTTCAATCCAGTTTAAATTATAGGGGTTTTTCGTGCCGTTATAGGGAATAGCTAATGGACAATGGAGAAGATATAAAATTCTTAATAAAAAAAAGGATAAAATAACTCCCAAATTGGGTAAATCTATAATATTGATGATCTAACTCAAATCAAACAATATGCAATCCATCTCATCAGAAACAGAATCCGTGAGCATCCGAGCACCGAGACACGCAGGGGAGGATCATTCCAATATTCCGGTAATCTCCCAACCTTTAACCCCTGGAGATCTGAAATCAGGGCTATTTTTATTAACGGAAAATGCCGATACCGTTGAAATTGCCCCCGGAGTCCTCGGAAGTAACCCCCTAGGGATCTCTAAATATCCCAACGGGTTAGCCGCCTTGGGGGGAGATGATTATGTTCGGGGCTCCACAGACTCAGAAGCAATGAGGGGAAATCGGGGAAATGACACCCTCGAAGGTCAAGGGGGAAATGATACCCTGTGGGGGGGTCAGGACTCCGATGTGCTTTATGGGGGTACGGGGAATGATCTGCTCAGTGGTAATTTGGGCAATGATTATCTATTTGGGGATGCAGATAATGATTTACTGCGAGGGGGTCAAGGGGATGACGCCTTAGTCGGTGGGGCGGGAAATGATACCCTGATCGGTGATTTGGGCGTGGATCGGCTTTGGGGCAGTGAAGGGGCGGATGTATTTGTCCTACGCACCGATACTGCTACCCCTCCGGTAGTAGACTGTGGTTGCGGTAATGTTGATGGTCTTGACGAGATTACCTCTGATTTTATCCTTGATTACAATAGCGTCCAAGGGGATAAGATAGGGTTAACGGGGGGGTTAACGGTTAATGATATTGTATTAACTGAAAAAACCATTACCTATGGCGATCGCCGAGATTATGATAGTAGTGGCCCTTTGCCTCTGGGTCAGATTAGAACTTTGGATTTTCAAATTGAATCAGCATCGGTGACAGTTATTACAGAAGCTAAAACCGGGAATGTTTTAGGTTTAGTCAAAGGAGTTTCTCCCGCGCAACTTCAATTTGTCTCTTTTTCAGATATTATTTAAGGGAACACCGGAACACCGGAACACCGGAACACCGGATAATACTTCTGGCTGTTTCATATCAGTATTAAAATATTACAATCTTGACGCGGATTGATATATGAAACAGCCGGTGTTTACTTTTAAGCCGAAATCTTGGATACAACTCAAATAGGATTGCTATAAAATTGTTAGATTCAGTTTAACAATTCCGTTGCTAAATTTTCTGCTTGTTCTCGAATTTCTCGGACTGCGGTGGTTTCCCAGCGAGATCCTTTGCAGGCTGTACCTAAAGTATATAGGTGTTGAGAAATTTTACCTTTTTGATCAATTAATGCTCCAGTTTTGGTGACATCTAAACCTAAATTTAATGAGTCAGAACGAATTAAACCGCTTTTGAATAAGTTACCCAGTAGAGGATTGTTAAGTTTCTGATAATCACCGACTGAATTAGTACAGTTAATGACTAAAGTAACTCGTAAATTCAATAATTCTTGATTGTGTCTTTGACGAATCATCACGTCTACATGATCGGAATTTTCAGAATATTCTAAAATTCGACCTGCATATAAAATTAACTGTTGATTATTGAATAACTCTTGGATTTGTTGGTGAATATCGGGTGCAATTCTATGCCGCAAAACCTCCCAATAGGGTTGGACATGGCGCAAAAATCGAGCCTGTTCTGGGGGTGAAAGATGATTCCAAATTGATTGAGTTTCAACCCGTAAAGAATCAATTACTGCCCTCCAATTATATCCTTTTTTAGCAGCATTGTCAATTTCTTCTCGAATTTTATGAAGTAATTTTCTTGTGGTTTTGGGGGCAGATTCTGGGGTTAAAAATGGGGGTAAGGGTTCGACTTTTGCGTGGGGTTGGGGGAATAAACCGCGTCGAGAGATAACATAAATTTTACCCTGATGGTTTTGCTCTTTTAGAGTAGCAATAATATCAATAGCGGTTAATCCCGATCCGATTAATAATAGGGGTTCATGGGTTGATATCGAGGGGAATTGAGGTTCAGACCAAGCCCAAGGAACATAACGGGAACTCTGATAAAATGAAGGGTCAGAAATAGCCGGATTTTGAGGCGGAAAATTGCCTAGGGCTAAAACAGATTGATCAACGGATAGTTGTTCTCCACTTTTTAAAGTTATAATTAAATTGCTGGGTGTTTTGTCAATAGCGATCGCTTCATCTAAAACCCGATAAAAAAGAACTCCAGCCCGAGCTTTTTGTTCAGCATCTTGCAAAATTGAGCGCAGATATTCACTATAAAATTTTCTAGTAACAAAGGTTTTATCCGTAATTAATTTATCTGGATAATGAATATTCATCCATTGTAAAAAATTATCATGCTGATCCACAAAAGCACTCATTTTTCCGGCAGGAACATTGAGCAAATGATGATCTAAAGGAGTGCTATAGGCAATCCCCTCGCCTAATTGATTTCTGCGTTCTATTAAATAAATTTGTAAAGAATGGTTAGCTTTTTGGAGGAGATGAATTGCCACCATCACCCCACTAAAACCGCCCCCAATAATTGCAATTTTTTGAGTCATAAATAGGAGTTAGTTAATTGTGATGATTAATTTTTAGATGTTTATAAAAATCAACTGCCCTCTTTTGGGCATGAAAGCAGTTGATAGGCTGAATTTTAATTTGTTTGTATTGTAAGTGTATTGCAATTCATTTAAGATGTCAAGCCCTAAAAAGTCATCTATCGCACAAGACCAAAGAAACCCGGTTTCTGCGTAAGCCTGCAAAGCGATATCCTGTTCTTAGCGTCTCTACCATGATAAATTCAGGGGTTTGCGTCCTCTGATTTTTCCGTATCGACAAACCTGTTTGTTAATTGTTGATTTTCCGACTTAAGCTAGAATTGAAAGTAATTGCTGAATCCACCTCTACAGTTATTGATCTGAATGTTGACTTCTTTTGCTTTTCGTCGTTTCCAGCCCCTAATGGTCTTATTGCTAGGTGCTGGTTTTTTCATTCCGGCTGATCAGGCGTTATCCTTAACGAATGAAGAAGCACAAGTCTTTAGTAGCGAATACATGAAAGGCTGTTTACAAGGGGTAAGTCAATTTGGTCTTGAGCCAGAAAAAGGAGAACAGTATTGTCGTTGCACCCTGAATAATTTACTGAAACTTCCCGATAAAAAATTACAGTCTTTAGGGAAGTTGAGCAAAGAACAAATTAAGCAAGATTCAGAAATTAAAAATGCCATCAATAGTTGTCTATCGACTTATATTAAACCCGATCAATAGTTAATATAGCTAGTCCAAATCAGTTATCAGAAAAATGGGTTTAAAACCCCGTCCTTCTAGGACGGCTTTTTATTAAGCTGTCTATTAACGGCGGATGTCAACTTTCTAACTTCCGCCACTGCCCAAAACATATAAACTCAATAAAGTGCCACTATTCCATAATCCGTGCATGAACATGGGGGCTAATAAATTGCGCGATCGCGTATAGACAAACCCTAGAACAATTCCTAACGTCATTAAGGGCAAAATTTCCGAAACATTAAAATGCGCCACGGCAAAGAGAAATCCACTTAAAATAATTGCACTTCCCAGGGGAAGATAACGGGTTAAAGACGGTAATAAAAATCCTCGAAACATAGTTTCTTCAAAGATCGGTGCCGCGATGGATGCAGTGATAAAAAATATCCCTAAAGCCACACTATCTCGACTTTCTAAAGCAATTGGTAATAAAGGATTACTCCCTCCCTGTCCATCCCAAAATTTCTGATTAATTAAAGACACTAAAATCACCAAAGGTAAGGCGACTAAATATCCCCCCAAACCCCAAACAAACCAATTATCTTTGAGTTTGAAGGTAAACCAACCTTCTGGTAAGGGGAAATAGGATTTAATCGAGAAATATAAAACCGAAAATCCTCCTACCATTAATAATAGATAGGTGATTAAAATATAAACCGCTTGACTCCTGACATCAAAACTACTGGGTTGAAGATTTAAGCCTTGAAAAACCGCTCTTAAAGTTAGGGGAATAAAGAATTGCCCCAATAAAGAAAAACCCACTACAAAAACTTGTAAGATAATTTCTCCATTCCAAGGAATTAACCAAGCCACATCCATATTAGTGGCTAAAACAGAATCCTTGCCTTTAAATATTAATTGAATTCCTAAAACAATAGCTAATAATAATCCCAGGATTAATCCTATACCTGGAATAGCACTAACAATCATTAACTTAAAAATTGCTTGTTCAGAGCGTTCCTGTTGTTGGGTTTCTAAAGTTACTAAGGCTTCTGGACGCTGTTGTAACGTATAGAGTTTAACTAAGGCTTGATAACGAAACCAACCCTCTAAATAGTTTTGTAAAATTGGTTCGGCATCGGGGAATAATCGGGCGGGAGTTTGCCATAATCCGATTAACACCTGTGCTGTTTTTGCGGTTTTGATTATACTATTTTTATCCCCGGATGCAGGAAGTTTTTCCGAGGTTGTTTCTACCAAAGTCTTCCAGGTTTCTATGGCTTGGTCAGTAGATCCTAACTGAGTTTTTAAAATCCCGATTCTCAGTTGTAAATCTCGATTTAGTTGTTCTAATTCCTGTAAAGAGCTTGCTGCTATTTGTTCATTATTTTCTCGAAATTTAGCTAAGTTTTTTGCAGCAGATTCTTGTACTTGTTGATATTGTTTAAGGGCTTCTTGTACCGGAGTTTTACCAATTAAATTATCGCGTAATATAATTGAATTATCGGCTTCTGTTCCCTTACCTTGCCATTGGGAAGCATGAAGCAGTAAATTAGTTTGATACAATTCTAAACGGCTTTGAATTTGGGGTTGAGTCCAACTATTGAGTAACGATAAACCCAAAAAGCTAATTGCTAATAAGGTTAAAATTGCTAAAATCCAGCGTTTGGGTGTCATGATTTCAAAACTTGAGAATAAAATATTGCCGAGTTGGAGCCATAAACTCAACATTTTAACCGATGCTGTCCGAAACGCGGTACAATCACATCTGGCTTAAATTCGGTTCAGTCCAGAGTCCAAAATTCCCACTCCTCAATTTAACAATGACGACCCGTGTAATTCTTGTCCGTCATGGTCAAAGTACCTATAATGCCCAAAGTCGAATTCAAGGTCGCTTGGATGCCTCTGTTTTAACAGAGAAAGGTTCTGTGGCCGCGCAAAAAGTCGGTGATGCCTTGAATGGTTTAAAGTTTGATGCTCTCTATTGCAGTCCCCTGCAACGGGCGAAACAAACAGCCCAAATCATCGTCACCTACCTGTCTGACCCCCCTAAATTAGAGCCCAGCGACCTGTTAATGGAAATTGATCTTCCCCTGTGGGCGGGGATGGAACGTCAAGCGGTGATGGAACAGTTTCCCCAAGAGTATCAGACCTGGCACGACTCGCCCCATGAGTTTTCGATGCTGGTTTCAACTCCTGAAGGAGAAAAACAACATTTTCCCGTATTAGCATTATTTGAACAGGCTAAACAATTTTGGCGGGAAATTTTAGCCCGTCATCAAAATCAAACGGTTTTATTAGTGGCTCATAATGGAATTAATCGTTGTTTGATTGCGACGGCTTTAGGAATTCAACCGCAATTTTATCAAAGTGTACAACAGTCTAACTGTGGGATTAGTATTTTGAATTTTACTAATATTATCCCCGGAGAATTACCGAAACCTGCGGATGTTCAGTTGGAGTCGATGAACTTAACAACCCACGTTGGTCATAAATTACCTTCTGTGCGTCCGGGTCATCAAGGGCCGCGATTATTATTAGTTAGACATGGGGAAACGGAATGGAACCGCATGGGTCAATTCCAGGGACAAATTGATGTTCCTTTGAATGATAATGGTCGAGAACAAGCTCGGAAAGCGGCGGAATTTCTCAAAGAAATTAAAATTGATTTTGCGGTAACAAGTCCCATGGCACGTCCCAAGGAAACCGCAGAAATTATATTACAAAATCATCCGGGGATAGAGTTACAATTAGAACCGGAATTTTGTGAAATTAGTCATGGTTTATGGGAAGGTAAATTTGAGGCGGAAATTGAACAATCTTACCCCGGATTATTAGAGGAATGGAAAATAGCACCGCAAACGGTTCAAATGCCTGAAGGTGAGAATTTACAACAGGTTTGGCAACGTTCTTTAATCGCTTGGAAGCAGATTGTTGAAACCTATAATCACCAAAATGTAACTATATTAGTGGTTGCCCATGATGCCATTAATAAAGCCCTTTTGTGTCAATTATTTAATCTGCCTCCGGATCATTTTTGGAACTTTAAACAAGGTAATGGGGCGGTGACAGTAATTGATTATCCCCAAGGAATTGAGGGTTTACCTGTGTTACAAGCTGATAATATTACTAGCCATTTATCGGGTAGTATTCTCGATAAAACGGCGGCGGGAGCGTTATAGGTTGACTGTGTGGAGAGAGAGACGCGCCGTGGCACGTCTCTACTGCACCCTAAAACCAACACCTGATACTCGAATATGAATTGTCAACTTTTAAAGCAAGTTCGTGTGATTGATCCGGTTTCTAAACGGGATCAAATTGCTGATATTTTAGTGATTGATGGTTATATTAAAACTATTGAATCTGAAATTAATGATTATCCTGAAAATACCATTATTATTAATAGTAAAGGGTTGATTTTAGGGCCGGGATTAGTTGATTTATATAGTCAGAGTGGGGAACCTGGATTTGAAGAAAGGGAAAACTTAAATTCTTTATTAAATGCTGCTGCTGCTGGAGGATTTACTCGATTAGGGATTTTACCTAATACTATTCCAGCAATTGATAACCCGGCAACGGTGACATTATTACAACAACGATCTGAAAAAGTTGCTATTCTCAATTCTGAGTTTCAGCGTCCGAAATTATATCTTTGGGGCGCATTAACTCAAGATGTGGCGGGTCAACAAATGACGGAATTAAGTGAATTAGCGGATACTGGTGTTGTGGGTTTTGCTGATGGTAAACCTCTGGAAAATTTAGCGTTATTAAGAAGAATATTAGAATATTTAAAACCTTTAAATAAACCCTTGGCTTTATATGCTTGCGATCGCCAATTAGCAGTTAATGGAGTCATGCGAGAGGGGCATGATTCTATATTATGTGGTTTGCCCGGAATCCCTCAATTTGCTGAAACCGCAGCTTTAGCCGCGATATTAGAATTAGTGGAAGTAACGGGAACTCCTATTCATATTATGCGGGTTTCTACAGCCCGAAGTGTAGAATTAATAGCCCAAGCTAAAGCTCGTAATTTACCAATTACCGCCAGTACAACTTGGATACACTTATTGTTAAATACAACATCTATTAATCGGATTTGGAATCGACCCTTAGAAGAGGAAGATCCAACAATTCTTACTTCTATTCCTCTCCCATACAACCCTAATTTAAGAGTTGATCCTCCCTTGGGAAATCCATCGGATCAACAGGCTTTAATTCAAGGAGTGGAAACGGGAATTATTGATGCGATCGCCATTGATCATACCCCCTATTGTTATGAAGAAAAAACCGTTGCCTTTGCCGATGCTCCCCCAGGTATGATTGGGTTAGAATTAGCATTACCTCTATTATGGGAAACCTTTGTTGAGTCGGGGCGATGGTCAGCCTTAGATTTATGGAGATTTTTAAGCAGTAACCCAGCTATTTGTTTACAACAAACTCCCTATTCTATTCAACCGGATCAACCCGCAGAAATGATATTATTTGATCCTAAAACTTCTTGGGTTGTTAATGCAAATACCCTCAAATCTCGCTCTATTAATACTCCCTGGTTAGGGCAACAAATTAACGGGCGGGTGATCCAAACTTGGTCGCCTGATGTTAATATATCCTAGCCAGTGATAACAACAAATCAGACTCTAATTTAACATTTTTAAGTAAAAATAATTGACTGTGAAGACTCAAAAACGACCGATTGCTATAGATTTATTTGCGGGTGCGGGAGGTATGACCCTCGGTTTTGAACAGGCTGGATTTGATGTTTTAGCCGCCGTGGAAATTGACCCAATTCATTGTGCTACCCATGAATATAATTTCCCCTTTTGGAAGGTGTTTTGTCAAGGTATTGAAACCCTGACAGGATTAGAAATTAGACAGGATTCTGATATTGGAAATAGAGAGATTGATATAGTATTTGGTGGGCCACCTTGTCAGGGTTTTTCCTTAATTGGAAAACGGGCTTTTGATGACCCCAGAAATAGTTTGATGTTTCATTTTATTCGGTTAGTTGATGAATTACAACCAAAATATTTTGTTTTGGAAAATGTTCCGGGTTTAACGGTGGGAAAACATCGACAATTTATTACTGAGATTATTGATAAGCTGCAAAGTCAGGGTTATCAAGTCATAGAAAACTATCAAGTCTTAAATGCTTCCTATTATGGTGTACCTCAAGATCGATCACGTTTATTTATTCTAGGATCGCGAAAAGGTTTACCCCTACCTGGTTATCCTCAACCCGTGACAAAATCGCCAAAAGTTAATCCTAAAATTGAGTATAATTTTAATAACTTTTCTCCCTGTCCGACGGTTTGGGATGCTATAGGAGATTTACCAACTATTGAAAAATATCCTGAATTATTCTTAAAAGATTATACCATAGCCGAATATCAAAAATCAAGTTTTTATGCTCAATTATTGCGAGGATTACTTGCGGTTAAGGATAATTTTTCTTATCCGAGAATTTTTGATAAAAATTTGTTAACTTGTAGTTTGCGATCGCAACATTCTCCCACCTCTACCGCACGATTTGAAGCCACGGAATGGGGGAAAACCGAAAAAATCAGTCGATTTCATAAACTCCATCCTCAAGGTTTATGTAACACTTTAAGAGCCGGAACACCCAGTAACCGAGGCGCCTTTACTTCCCCTCGTCCAATTCATCCCTATACCCCTCGATGTATTACGGTGAGAGAAGCCGCCCGCTTACATTCCTATCCCGACTGGTTTAGATTTCAAGGTACAAAATGGCACGGTTTTCGACAAGTTGGAAATTCGGTTCCGCCCTTATTAGCTAAAGCCGTGGCGGGGGAAATTATCAAACTTTTGGAAATAATTCCTAGTCAACCAACGGAAAAGGAAAAATTAGGTGATGATGCGTTATTATATTTGAATATGTCCCAAGCGGCAAAACGCTATAATGTTGATCCTCATGTAATTGAGCCTAGAAAAAGAGGAAATAAGGGTGAATAATTTATGGCAGATAAAAGCAAGAAATCAGGAAGATATGATGCAATTATTGCTGAAATATTTAGACAGCATTATCAAGAAGGTATAACTAATTTTGAATTCAGTCGTTCTGAATTTACTGAAGTTGCTCAAAGTCTCAATATCCCATCTCCTAAAAATTTAGGTGATGTTTTATATTCTTATCGTTTTAGGCGAAAGTTTCCAACAGTAATATCTGATACTGCACCTGATGGTTTAGAATGGGTTATTGAGTTAGCAGGACAAGCAGTTTATAGATTTAAACTGAGTCCAATTAATCGAATTACTCCTAACCCCAATCTAATTTGTATAAAAATTCCTGACTCGACACCTGAAATTATTAGTAAGTATGCTTTAACTGATGAACAAGCATTACTAGCAAAGGTACGCTATAACCGATTAATAGATATTTTTCTAGGAATTACAACATATTCCTTACAAAATCATCTGAGAACTACAGTACCTAATATTGGACAAATTGAAATAGATGAAATTTATGTAGGAGTAAATCAAAATGGTGCACAATATGTCATTCCAGTTCAAGCTAAAGGAGGATCTGATCAGCTTGGTGTTGTTCAAACAAAACAGGATATAAGCTGTTGTATCAGTAAATTCCCTGATTTGATTTGTCGTCCCGTATCTACCCAATTTATGCAAGATAATGTTATTGCTATGTTTGAATTAACCCTAGAAGATGAGCAAATTAGGATTGTTAAAGAAAAACATTACCAGTTAGTTTTGAGCAAAGATATTTTAAGAGCGGACTTAGAACAATATAAAATATGGGAATAATTTTAGCAAAGATAAATAAGCCAAAATAGCTATATAATAGAATTAATGTATCACTGAATTACAATCAATTTTATGGCTAAATCTATTAATCCTAATGGATTAGATATTACTCCCTATATTGACCATACCTTACTGAATCAAACCGCAACCCCGGAACAAATTCAACAGTATTGTTATGAAGCAGAAAGATATAAATTTGCTAGTGTTTGTGTGTTTCCCAGTTATGTTATACTAGCTAAAGAATTGCTACAAGGAAAATCCACAAAATTATCTACAGTGATCGGATTTCCTACCGGAGCCACAACTTCCAAGGTTAAACTCTATGAAGCTCAGGAAGCCGTTGAAAATGGCGCGACGGAATTGGATGTGGTGATTAATTTAAGTTGGCTGAAAACTGGAAAAACCGAAGAATTGCATCGAGAAATTGCCGAAATTTGTGAAGAAACCGGACAAACAGTAAAGGCAATTATTGAAACCAGTGTACTAACAGAGGAGGAAAAATGTCTAGCGGTTGAGGTATTAATGGATACGGGAATTGCTTATATTAAAACCAGTACGGGATGGTATGGTGGGGCGACGGTTGCAGATATTGAACTAATTAAATCTGTTACCAAAGGACGCATCGGAATTAAAGCCTCCGGCGGCATTAGTACATACCAACAAGCTGTTGATTTAATTGTCGCGGGAGCCACTCGTTTAGGAACTTCTCGCGCCGTTGAGATTTTGAAAACTGAAACCCAAAAAGATAGTTAATAGCCAAAATTTAATGAGTAAAACCTATAGTGCTACGGGGATTAATTTAAAAGCTCAACCCTTTGGAGAATCCGATCGACTATTAACCATTTTAACCCAGGAATTTGGATTAATTAAAGCCATTGCACCCGGAGCCAGAAAAGCAAAATCTCCGTTAGGAGGACGGAGTGAATTATTTGTTGTGAATCAATTATTAATTGCAAAAGGGCGATCGCTTGATAGAATAACCCAAGCCGAAACCGTCACCACCTATGCAGGCTTAAGTAAAAATTTAGGTAAATTAGCTGCTAGTCAATATTTAGCAGAATTAGTCCTAAGTCAAGCCCTCAGCGACCATCCCCAAGAGGATTTATTTATCCTACTTAATGAACATTTAAACCGTTTACAAAGCCTTTCTAATTCCCATTTAATTGCTAATTCCACTCAAATTATTGCCTGTTTAACCCAAGGAATTTTCCATCTTCTCGCCCTGGGGGGAACAGCACCTCAAGTTCAATTATGTTGTTTAAGTCAACGGCTACTTATTCCTAATTTTACCGATGAAAATTGGCGAGTTGGGTTTAGTATTGAGACTGGGGGAATTATTAATTTATCGGAGTGGACGCCATCACCAACTCCATCCCGTCCTAAACCCCAAAAACCGATTCCAGTCACCTCAAAAACCCCTACAGTTCAAGATTCTGGGAATCTTTACACCATAGAAAGTGTTCCTCAACCTCAACTTAAAATTAATACGAAACTCACCGCCGGACAGTTAGCCATTCTGCAACATTTGGCCCAACCCGAACTCCTTGACCCGGTGATGTCGCGTGAAATGATTTTGGCTGGGGACTGGATGACCGTAGAACGGACGTTACGACAATATACAGAATATCATTTAGGGTGTTCGATCCGTTCCGGGTCGCTGATTGATACCTTTACCCACCAATTTATTATTGATCCCCCATTCTAATATTAGTCATGCCACTGATCCAATTAATCACTAAAATGTTAGGTAGAGAGTGTCAATTTTCGCTCAAGTCTGACTGCTTTTAGAATAACGATATATGCGATCGCCAGATTTAGAAAAAAACTTTAAATCCCATCACCCCTTGGCCATTATGAAAGATTGGGAGACTGACTCCTTGATAGAAATTACCCCGTCTAGTTCCGCAAAATTGGACAATGAAAACAATCATTCCGATCACAATAGTCCTGTTCCCGAACCTACCGAGGAAGGAGAACGGGGATTTTTACCCGTCCTGAGAAACAAAAATTTCCTCGCCCTTTGGAGTGGACAACTTTTTTCTCAACTAGCAGATAAAGTTTATTTAGTATTAATGATTGCAATTATTTCGACTCGATTTCAACAAGCTGATCAAACCATTAGTGGTTGGGTATCAGCAATTATGATGGCGTTTACCATTCCTGCAATTTTGTTTGGGGCGGGTGCTGGAGTATTTGTAGATCGATGGTCAAAAAAAGCGGTTTTAGTGATTACTAACTTATTACGCGGGGGTTTAGTTATGGCTTTACCCCTAATTTTATGGCTATTTCAAGATCAACAATTCGGTCAATTACCCGTTGGGTTTTATATTTTATTAATCACCACTTTTTTAGTTTCTACCTTAACTCAATTTTTTGCCCCGGCTGAACAATCGGCGATTCCTTTAGTTGTGGAAAAACGTCATTTATTATCCGCTAATTCTCTTTATACAACAACCATGATGGCGTCGGTTATTGTGGGGTTTGCGGTGGGAGAACCTTTATTAGCCCTAGCGGATTTAATTTCCAATCAAATCGGTTTACAATCTATAGGGAAAGAATTAATTGTCGGGGGAGAATATGTAATTGCTGGGTTAATTCTGATGCTTTTAAATACCCAAGAAAAAAATAATAATTCTGACCATGAACAACCTCATATTTTAGAAGATTTACGCGATGGAATTCGTTATTTAAGCAATCATACTTTAATTAGAAATGCTTTATTACAATTAATTATTCTGTTTTCAATTTTTGCCGCCTTAGCGGTTTTAGCCGTGCGTTTAGCGGAAATCATTCCTGAGATTAGTTCCTCCCAATTTGGCTTTCTATTAGCCGCAGGAGGGGCTGGAATGGGCATTGGTGCAACGGTTCTGGGTAATCTAGGTCATAGATTTACCCATTTCCAATTGGCGTTAATTGGTTCTTTTGGAGTCGCTGGATCATTAGGGGGATTATCCCTATTTAATGAACGATTATGGCCGACTTTGATCTTAATTTTATTATTAGGAATTTTTGGAGCAATTGTGGCGATTCCGATGCAAACCACAATTCAAGCCGAAACCCCCGAAGCAATGCGAGGAAAAGTCTTTGGTCTTCAGAATAATGCGATTAATATTGCCTTGAGTTTACCCTTAGCTTTGGCGGGATTTGCCGAAACCTTAATTGGGTTATCTAATGTATTTTTAAGTTTAGCAGGATTAGCGATCGCCGGAGGTTTTATAACTTGGTTAATCTCTCGAAATGCACCCCATATTATAGAAGGAGAAAAAACTTAAGTTATAATTTAGCCAATAATTTTATAATTTAGTTAACAATTTTATAATCTAGTTAACAATTTTATAATTTAGTTAACAATTTTATAATCTAGCGAACGAGGACGTTCGCACTGCTATTAATTAATATTTGATTATAACGCAGTGCGAGTGTCCTCACTCGCTGGTATTTATAACCAACACTCGCTAATACTCATAACCAACACTCGCTAATACTTAGAAAACTAAATCCTATGAATGATGATCTTTTGTTGTTAGAAAAAGTAGCTCAATTTGTGTTAACAGGTAAAGGAGAAAAGCCAAATTCTTCTATTATCGCTGAAACCTTAATTAGATGTGAAAATCAAGCCAAAAAAACCAAAGAAAAGCATAGCTTTGAATCCTTGGTCGGAAATTGGCGACTTTGTTGGGTAAGTGGAACCCAGAAAATCCGTAAACAAGCCGGATTTGTTAAAGGAAGTGGATTTTATATTCCTAGTTTTTTGAATCTACAAATTATCTATTCTCGATATCCCCATCCCCTCTTAACAATAGAAGCACCCACAGAAATAGACGCCGGAATTATTCAAAATTGCGTTCAGTTAAATCAGTTTAATTTAACCCTAACTGGCCCCGCTAAATTCTTAGAAAAAAAGAATATTCTCGCCTTCGATTTTACCAATCTTACTTCTAAACTGTTTGGCTTAAATATCTATGATGGTAAAATGCCCGGAACCTCAAGTAATGCCCAACAATTTTATCAAGATTCCATTAAAAAACAAGCCTTTTTTGCCTTTTTTGTGATTACTCCTAATCTAATTGCAGCTAGAGGTAGAGGCGGTGGTCTTGCCCTCTGGACAAAAGTTTAAAAAGCCGATCCCAAACCCTTGTATCATAGAAAATTAAGTGACTTTTGAACACTGAAATTACACCCTAAATTTTGCATTTGTAATCAACTATGGCAACCCTGAACGATAACTACCTCAAACTCAAAGCCGGATATCTGTTTCCCGAAATTGCCCGCCGGGTGAATGGGTTTGCAGAAGCCAACCCCGACGCCAAAATCATTCGTTTAGGCATTGGCGACGTCACCGAACCCTTACCCCAAGCCTGTCGTCAAGCCATGGTTCAGGCCGTCGAAGACATGGGCAACCGTGACACCTTCAAAGGTTATGGCCCCGAACAGGGTTATGCTTGGTTACGCGAAACCATCGCCGCCCACGATTTCAAAGCCAGAGGTTGCGATATTGACGCCGATGAAATCTTCATTTCTGACGGTTCAAAATGTGATACCGGAAATATTTTAGATATTTTTGGAAACGATAATATTATCGCCGTGACTGACCCGGTTTATCCCGTTTATGTCGATACAAATGTGATGGCAGGACATACGGGAGATGCAAATGAAAAAGGAGAATATGGGGGATTAGTTTATATTCCAATTACGGCGGAAAATAATTTTACTGCTGCTATTCCCACCCAAAAAGTTGATTTAATTTATCTCTGTTTTCCCAATAATCCCACCGGAGCAACGGCAACAAAAGAACACTTAACCGCCTGGGTAGAATACGCTAAAGCCAATGGTTCTATTATACTATATGATGCGGCCTATGAAGCGTTTATTTCTAACCCTAATTTACCCCGTTCTATCTATGAAATTGAAGGAGCAAAAGATTGCGCTATTGAGTTTCGTTCCTTCTCCAAAACCGCCGGATTTACCGGAACTCGTTGCGCCTTTACTGTTGTTCCAAAAACCTTAACAGCTAAAGCTAAAGATGGTTCCGATGTGGAATTATGGAAGTTATGGAATCGTCGTCAAGCCACTAAATTTAACGGCGTTTCTTATATTATTCAACGGGCGGCGGAAGCGGTTTATTCGGAAGCAGGAAAAGCTCAAGTTAAGGCGTTAATTCAATTTTATATGGAAAACGCCCAAATTATTCGGGAGCAATTAACCGCGGCCGGATTAAGCGTTTATGGGGGAGAAAATGCCCCCTATGTTTGGGTGAAAACACCCCAAGGTTTATCGAGTTGGGATTTCTTTGATAAGCTCTTACAAACCTGTAATGTTGTCGGGACTCCTGGTTCTGGTTTCGGTGCTGCGGGGGAAGGTTATTTCCGTATTTCTGCTTTTAATAGTCGGGAAAATGTAGAGGAAGCCATGCGTCGTATTACCGATAAGTTTAAGGTTTAAAATATTGGGTGGGCTTTGCCCACCTTCGTTTTTATGTACGATATTGAATACACACCCCAAGCCCTAAAAGACTTAAGGTTTTTTAAAAAGTATGAACAACAACAGATTTTAGAAGGAATTAGCTTACAATTACGTTATGAACCCACTCTTGAAACTCGTAATCGCAAGCAAATGCGACCTAATAATATCGCTGAATGGGAATTGAGACTTGGTGAGTTTAGAGTGTTGTATGATGTAGATGAACAGGTTTTTATTGTAGACGTTCAACGAATTGGTGAAAAAAGAGGTAATACTTTTTTCTTTCAAGGTCAACAGGAGGATATAGAATGATGAACTGGAATTATCGTGTTTTTCAAGAACCTAATGGTGACTATATCATTCGTGAAGTCTTCTATGCCGAAGATGGCTCAATTATCAGTTGTACACAAAATGCAGTAGAACCCATCGGTCAATCTTTAGAAGCATTAGCTAAAGATATTAAAGCTTTTCAAGAGGCGTTAACTTTACCTCTCTTAACGTTAGCCGATATTCCTATTAGTACAACGAAAAAGCGTCATTATGAACGCCATAATAATATTTCTCATGAACAGTTAATGGCAGAACTTGGATTATGCGAACCCTTGAAGAATTAATTACAGAAGCATTGTCTTTACCCAGTGCATCAAGAGTGCTTCTCGTCGAGAAATTAGTCGAAAGTTTGGAGTTTGATATTGATGAAACGATACAAACACTATGGATAACAGAAGCAAAACAGCGTCGAGATGAAATTCGGACTGGTATAGTGCAACCCATACCAGGGGAAGAAGCATTAAGTCACGTTCGACGGTTATTGGACAAATGAAATACGTTTTTCATCCCGCAGCGCTGGCTGAATACTCTGAAGCAGTCGAATATTATGCCAATATTAGAGTTGAGTTAGCACAAGCCTTTATTAACATAGTTGAACAAGCTGTTTTCAAGATTATTGAATCACCGACTCGTTATCCTATCGTTGATGAAGATATTCGTCGCTGCTTAACTCGTCAATTTCCCTATGGAATTTTATACACTATAGAACCAGATTATATTTTAATTTTAGCCGTTATGCACTCTAGCCGAAAACCTGGATATTGGAAAGAGCGATCGCAATACATTTTATGATATATTTTAGCTAATTAATACCTAGTTAAATCATGACGGAACTCCCACGCCTGCTCTAAGGCAACGGGTAAAAACTCCCCAAGGTTTATCAAGTTGGGATTTCTTCGATAAGCTATTACAAACCTGTAATGTTGTGGGAACTCCGGGTTCTGGTTTCGGTGCGGCAGGTGAAGGATATTTCCGTATTTCTGCTTTTAATAGTCGGGAAAACGTAGAGGAAGCCATGCGAAGAATTACCGAGAAGTTTAAATCTTAAATTGTTGGGTGGGCAATGCCCACCTTGTTTCCAAACAATTAAGATATTAATTAGATAATAAAGTCTGTAAACTGATAGTAATTACATCATCATTTAAAACTTGAACACATTTAATTTTAATTTTATCTTCCGTTTTTAAAATTGTCTTACAAGTTAATTTTCCTGATTTATCAGGAGTTTTTAAAATATTATATAATTGACTATCATCATCTGTAAATCTACCATCTTTATAAAATAAAATTCCCTGAAAATCTATATATATTGTTGCTTCATCATAACCTCTAATTGAATTTAAGTGATTATTGAGAACAAGTAGCATATATAATCTCGTCATAGAACAACTAAATTTTTCTTCAATGTTTTTTAATTCCTGATCTTTTAGGGAAGATTTTAATTCAATTAAAAGAATATTTAATTGATAACTACTTTCATATTTTTTTAAAATTAAAATAGCACATTCAGTTTTTTTACTGCTAGTTGAAATACCAGCTAACTCTTTTTCTAAGTCAATTTTCCAAATTCTTTCAATTGTTGATGTATCATCAGAATAATTTAATTCATTAATCAATACTTTTCTTAGTGTTGGTTCATCTTTTTCTTCATTTTTACTTTCAATAATCTGGATTGTTTCGTCTTGAAAATTGTTAATTTCAATGATAAATTCTTCTTGAGCTAAAGCTTGATGTAATTCATCTCTAAGGGACAGAAAATCTTGATTTTGAGGATTATTTAAACAGTATTTTTTTCTGTTTTTCGGCTTTTTACTCATTTTCAGACTCATCCTCCTCGCGGTCAATATAATCAGTCAGAATACGGAGTGATTTTTCTAAATTGTTTTCAACTTCTTTAAAATTTCTAAAATAAATACTATAATCACCACTTTTATACTCCATAATTTTATCCCCAGTAAAAAAGTAAACTCCTACCTTTTCTTTGGCGATTGAAACATCAGCATCAACATATTTTAATTGATGTTCCTCGATAATATTTTTTACATTAATTTGATATTCATTTTTTAAAACATCTAAATAAATATAATTATTAATCGCATTAGCTAAAATTGGACTATGAGTTGTTATTAAGACTTTATTATCTCTTGCACTAACAAATTGTAACAATATGTTTAATAAATTAATTTGATTTTCAGGATGTAGATTTTCTTCTGGTTTATCCATTATCAAAAAATTATTATGTTCCGCTACCCAATATTTAAGATATAAATATAAAGGGGTTAATTGGTTAACAGAAGAAGAAGCTAAATACATCGGTAAACTATTACCATTAACATCCAATTTAAAATAAAATTCTATAGGTGCAATTCCTTCTTGACTCAGAGGTGTTATTTCACCACCCATAATTTCTTGTAGTTTTTGAACCATATTGAGATAAAATTCTTGATTTTTTATTTCTTGATTCTCATTGAAAGAACATAAATAATCAATAATCTGATTCATTGGTTGTTTACAAGGTCTTTTCTCAAAATTAGTATTCAATTCTTGAAGTTTAGTATTCAATTCTTTTTGATATACTGATAATTCAATTCTTCCTTCATTGTTTGTCATCATTTCACTTAAAGTTTGTAAATTTTTAGCAATTTCTTCTCCTTCTTCTCTTTTAATTTTATAAATATAACTATAAAATATGGGAAGAAAGCTACGACTAGCAGGTAAGAAGAAAGTTTTATGATGATGTCTTAGTAACATTCTAATTATACTGGTAATTAAAAAAGTTTTCTTTTGTTGAATTAAATTTTCAGGAGAAATATTTCTCGATACCGAATCAAAAAAGTCTTCAGATAACTCTTTCTGGTTATCGTCTTGTAATTTTATTTTTTTTAGCTCTGATATTTCATAAATAAACTCAATAATTATCCTTAAATATTTTGACTCTTTTCCAATATTGAAAGCATATGTATATCTTCGGAGGTAATCTTCTAGAAAAGAACTATACTTTTTAATGATTTCACAAATTAATTTAGGATTTACTTCAACTTCATTTTCAATAACATTATCTTGAATAAGATCTAAATTATCTTCAGCAAATTTTTCAATTACATCCTGATTAAAAATTGTCCATAATAATTGAGCGACATAACTTTTTCCACTGTTGTTACGTCCAACAAAAACAAAAAAATCTTTTGCTAAATCAATCTCTTGAGTATTATTTTTTATTGCTCCTAAATTTTTAATAATTAACTTCATATCAATTAATTTTTTAATGAGTTTTACTTTATATATAAAGTAACTGAAGGGGTGAGTTAGGGCAACCCATCCCAGTAATTATACTATACCACAACCTCCTCTAACTTAGGCATCTGATCCAGAGGAATCACCCGTCCGAAATCCTCAAAACCTTCAATCTCACCAAAATTGAGATAACTGCCGCCAATTCCGCCGAACCCAGATATACCCTTGCTCCCTTACCCATGCGATGATTAAAATTACGGGTAGAGGTGGAGAACACCGTCGTATTATTCTCAACTCTTGCCTGATTTTCCCTACAGAGCGAATATCCTAGCATTTCTGTCCTTATTATGCCAACGGATCACTATAAAGAAATAAAGGAAAAAACAGAACAGACGCTATGGATAACAGGAGCAAAACAGCGTCGAGATGAAATATGGACTGGTATAGTTCAAGCGATACCAGGGAAAGAAGTATTAAGTCAGATTTTGAGGAGTGTAAATTATCTGGCGAGTACAACTTCTTATCCCTAAAGTTAATCTATAATTAAAATATCATTTCCACTTTCTAAAATCTATGCCTGAAACTAAAATTAGTTTAGATGAACCCCTGCAAAATGCTCTCGCTGAAATTTCACGCGAAACGGGGAAAACTCAAAGTCAATTAATTAGCGAAGCAGTTGAACGATTAATTAAAGACTATCAACAGCAAACTCGATATTTATTAATACAAAAAGCCAAAGGAATATGGGCTGATCGAGAAGATATAGATATCCCTGATGTAAAACAATTACGTCAGGAATGGCAGAGATTTTAACAATTTTTATTGGTCAATATGCCTAAGATTTTATTAATTGATACCGATGTTTTAATCGACTTTTTACGAGGGCGATCGCAAGCTGTTACTTACTTGGAAAATTTAATAGAAGAATCTATTTTAATTTCAAGTATTACTGTTGCTGAACTTTATTCAGGCGTTCGGGAAGGGAAAGAAAGAGAGGTGTTAGATACCTTTTTTCTTGCCTTTGAAATTGTGCCTATTAATGAAGAAATTGCTATTAAAGGGGGATTATATCGCCGAGATTATGGAAAAAGTCATGGTGTAGGACTGGCTGATGCGTTAATTGCTGCTACTGCTGAAGTTAAACAAGCTCACTTAGTAACTTTGAATCAAAAACATTTTCCAATGCTAGATACTGTGATTGTTCCTTACAAAAAACAATAATTTATTCAATTGTAATCAGGTTGATTTTAATGAGTGGTAGTGTGATCGCCGCTTCGTAGGCTGGGTTGACAACAGGAAACCCAGAATTGCTTTTCTCTGGTAGCACTAACCAGAAGCCAGATTGCACTTTAAGCTGTAACCGTAGATGCGATCGCAAAGCTAAAATGAGACAGCGATCAGTGTATCGGTTTTGAGTTAGAGGCGATCGCTGATAAACTATCTATAGAAACAAAAATATAAAATTTTTAAGGAGATAAATATGACCTTTAGTGAAGTCGTAGAAGCTATTAAAACCCTATCATTGGGCGAAAAAAAAAGAGATACAATCTCTTTTGGAACAGTTTTTAAGAGAAGAGCAACGTGACGAAATTTATCAAAACTATTTATTAGCCAAACAGAACGAGAAAGAAGGAAAACTAAAATTTTCCTCAGATATTGATCAACTAATGCAGTTTTTAGCTATCTTTAAAGGTGTGGTATCTACAAACATTAATTCTTCCGATTTTACTCTGGGTTAACTATTTTTATCTCCCGATGTTCAGACCTCTGGCAACATTAAGAATTAAGAATTACGAGTTAAGAATTAAGAATTACGGGCTAATTCATTGACTCCTAATTCGTAATTCGTAATTAATAATTCTTAATTTTTTGAATTGCCCATTTTGCCCTAGCTCTAACTGCCAGAACTTCATCAATATTTGCTAATTGTTGTAACTGTTCTTGAATTTTATTCAACCATTCTGGTTGAGTTTTTTGAATAGCTATTGCTAAACCCTCTAACCCAAAAACACCCGCATATCTAACAATCCATTCGGGATCTTCTACGGTTTTTTGTAATATTTTAAAAGTTTCAAATTGAGCATCAGCAAGTTGTTCAAAAGGTAATTTATCCCAGTGAATATTCCCTAATCCTCTGGTAGCTGCCCGACGAACACTTAAAGCAAAATCACTCCCGGCGGATTCTAATAAAACCTCTAAACCACGAGGATCACCAATACCTGATAAGGCACGAATAGCCCAAGCCCTTGCCCCATAATTATAACCATCCAATTGTTCTAATAAGGGAATAACCGCAGGTTCACCCAACTGAGTTAATCCATCCACCGCAGCCACCGCAGCCCCAGGATTATTATAGCCTAAAACGGTAATTAATGTCGGAATTGCTTCAACAGAATTAGCTTGAGCTAAGGCAGAAACAGCTTTAAATAAAGAGGCAGCAGAATCAGCTTTTTCAACAGATTGAATTAATATTTGTACAGTCATATTTTTACTATTAGCTAATATTTTTTATAATAAATAATCCATTAATTCCATGACTTCAATTGCTGATTCAGACAAATTAAAATCAGAAGTATCGGTTAATTGATATTCTAAAACTCCTTTTAAAGCAATTAATTTTAAACTATTTTCTGCAAAGGTTTCGGCGATCGCTTTTGCCCCAGGTAAATATCCAATTGCCCCTAAGTCCATTAAGGCGGTGCGGCGTAAGGTTAAATCATTGCCTTTTAACGCCTCTATTAACCGTTCTCCGTAGCTATTTTCGCCCGTTAATTGATACATTGCTCTGAATGCCGCATACCGAACTTTAGGCACGAAATGTTCTACAAACGGTTGAACAAACGGTATCGCAACGGTGGCTTTTAAACTGCCTAATGCTTCTAAAATGGCATCATAGGGTTGAACTAAATAGGGTTTTCCAGGGACAAATTGAGCGACTTCTAATCCCCCTTCTAATAATTTTATTAAGACGGGAACACAACGCTCATCCCCTAATTGTTCTAAGGATTGAGCCGCCGCCTCTCGAACATAAACATCAGCACAGTCTAAACATTCAATTAATGCCGAAACTGCCCGTTTATCTCCTAGTTTTCCTAAAGCTCTAGCCGCATTTCTGCGTAGGGGATAACCGCCTTCTTCAGTGCGATCGGATTCATCATTTAAAGCTAAAATCAAGGCATCTACCGCCCCCTGTTCATTCACTCGAAAACGTCCTAACCACCAAGCCGCATAATAGCGATGTCCTAATTCTTCATGGCTAAGATTAGCGATCGCTTGTTCAATGGTTAAAGATTCTTCCTCTTGAGTGCTATTGTTTTCCGTTGATTCATGCCCTAAATCTTGCATTATGTTAAGGTGTACTGTTTTCAACCTATTGATCATAGCAGAAATCAGCAATCAAAGGGAAGTCCAGATTTAAGTTCAACAGGACTTACGCAGATGCGCTATGCGTATATCTGCCATGACTTACGCAAGCACGCTATTTTTGATGGTTAAATATCACCAGGAGAAAACATAATTAAATGGCGTCTTAACTTTCCCAACCTCAAATCACTCATTAATCCATTTATTGATTTTTCATTCCTTAGCTGTAATGCGATCGCCCGATTCCACATTAATTTCCGATTGCTTTTTAATATAATCAATCACCACATCCGCCAATAAAAATCCCGTATCAACTTGATTTTTACCCGATTTCATCACCTCATAACCATCTCCCCCAATCGACATAAAATTATTCGCAACGACTCGATAGGTAGCAGTTAAATCTATGGGTTTTTCTTGTCCCGATTGATCAACAATAGTAACGGAAATAACGCGATCACCCGCCGGAGCTTTGGGGTCATAAATAAACCTTAATCCTGACACTTGGGGGAATCTTCCCTCTCCTAATTCCACTTGACTGACACCATGTTCTAAGGCTTGTTTGAGTTGTTCTCCGGTTAAATCTAAACGAGCAATTGTATTCCCAAAAGGCATGACTTCAATCACTTGACTAACACTAATATTTCCGGCGGGAATACTAGACCGAATTCCTCCAGAATTTAATAGGGCAATTTGAGCGCCATCGGGTCTTAATTTATTTAACATGGCATCGGTAATTAAATTACCTAAATTAGTTTCTTGAGTTCTAACTAAATCTCGACTTCCTTCTAAGGGAGTTAAGGTTTTTCCAATAATAGTTTGACGTAAGACCTCTAGGGAAGCGGAAAATTTTTCTAACTGTTTGGCAAAGTTGGCATCCGGTTGAATTTGATCATCAATAGCATGGGGTGTTCCTTTCCAAGAAATTACTTCTCCTCGGCGATTAAATTTAACTTCTAAATCCCCTAAATATTTCCCCCATTCCCAAGACGTGACTACTAAAACTTTTTTACCCTTTGGTGTGGTTTCAACAATAGGATAGGGTTGTTTAGCATTGGGCATCGAACCTAACGGTGTGTGGCTATGTCCGCCGATAATAATATCAATATCATTGACGGTTTTAGCCAGTTCTAAATCCGATTCTAAGCCAATATGGGTTAACCCAATAATTTTATTCACTCCTTGTTTTTTTAACTCAGAAACCGCTTTTTTTGCTGCTTGAATAGCATCAGTAAAACGTACTCCTTCCCCTGGACTTGACATATTAGCTGTAGCTTCTGTGGTTAAGCCAAATACCCCGATTTTTTTACCTTTAACCGATAGAATTACCCAAGGTTTTACTAACCCCGCCAAGGGAGAATTAGGCGCGATTTCAAGATTAGCCGAAAGCATAGGAAACTTGGCTTTTTTAATGAAATTAGCTAAAACAGTTTGTCCTCGATCAAATTCATGGTTTCCCAGGGTAACTGCCTGATAATTCATCTGATTATAAAAGGGTAAATCCGCTTGACCTAAATATTGATTAAAATATAAAGTTCCTTGAAAAATATCCCCGGCATCTAGGAGGAGGGTTTCTTGAGAATTTTTGGTTTTTAAACTATCAATCAGGGTTTTACGTCGGACAATGCCGCCTAGTTCCTTGTCGTTAACGGTAACGGGTTCTAAGTGGGCATGATGATCATTGCTATGGATAATTCTTAGGTTAAATTCAGGATTGAATAATCCTAAACTGGGGGGTGCGATCGCTAAAATTATTCCGACAAAAAATAAGATAAAACTGTATTTTAATATTCGTTTCATAAGTTTGATTGAAATTGATATTTCCCTACGGAATGAATGATTTTAAACACTCCATAGGGAAATATAGCATAATTATGAGACAGTTTTAGATAAAATTTAACAAGTTGTGATTTGAGTTTTATGTTACTCCTGAGTCGTTTGCTCTACTGGGGTTTCTGGTGAATTTGATTGCTCATGAACTACTTGGGGGACTTCATAACTAATATCGCCAAAAACCGAAATAAAATTCCCCATTTCCGGGGTATCATTGACTACAGAAAACTGCTCAGGATACAGAATTACATTTTCATATTCAAAACCCGATTCTCCGGTTTCACTAAGAATAGTCAGGTCAACCGCATATCCCTCTTTAGGATGTTCATAACATTCGATTACTGTTCCAATTGTTCCCTTGGGAATTAGGGATTTTCCCAAATCTGCGGGAATATCCACTAATGTTTTAATCCGATCATAGGCTTGTGCTTTCATTTAAAATCCTAAAATGGAGTTAATTTATTATACTGGCATGAAGCAGTCAAAAGTATTATCCGGTGTTCCCTATTACCTATTCCCTATTCCCTATTACCTATTCCCTATTACCTATTACCTGTTATTGTTCAAATAGACTATAATGGCAGAATAAATTGAATAAGATGGCAACATGACCAACTCCAAAATAACAGGGAAAACCCTTAACCCCAACCCAGAGCATCGCAGCGACGGTAGCGAACTCAATCCTGCTGAAATTCCCACAAATGATCCCCAATCTCCTGATATTGCCGCTGAAACGGGCTACACTAAAGATGATGAAGGTTTGCTCAATAACTTTGCGGTCGAGCCTGATATCTACCCCTCGGAATATCCCTCAACCCGACAACAAAAACGATATATTTTCTTAGGAGCGGGGGCGGTTTTGTTCGTTGTTATTTTGCTAATGATTACCTTTTCTGTTAGCTAAATATTAATAGGTAGTGAGCAATGAGCGATCAAAAATGGGCGATAGTCAATTTTGGAATAGGTAATAGGTAATCTGATAATTTTGATATATAGGATAAAATCATGGAAACTGCTACAATACCCACACCCTTTGAGTTAACTATTGAACTAACAGATGACCAGTTTTTTCAGCTATGTCAAAATAACCGGGATTTGAGATTTGAGCGCAGTGCATCGGGAGATTTAACTATTATGCCCCCCACAGGTAGCGAAACTGGCAACCGGAATATTAAAATTAGCACTCAATTAGAAATCTGGAGTTGTCAAAATAATTTAGGATTAGCCTTTGATTCTTCAACGGGTTTTAGACTTCCAAATGGTGCAAATCGCTCCCCCGATGCTGCTTGGGTCAGTAACCAAAAATGGGAGGTTTTAACCACAGCAGAAAAGGAAAAATTTGCTCCCCTATCTCCCGATTTTGTTGTTGAATTACGCTCAAAAACTGATTCCTTAGAAAAGCTACAGGCTAAAATGCAAGAATATATAGAAAATGGGACAAAATTAGGATGGTTACTAGATAGACACAATCAGCGTGTAGAAATTTATCGCCCTAATCAAATAGTAGAAATTATCCCATCTCCCCAATCTTTGTCGGGAGAAAATATTTTACCAGGATTTATATTAGATTTGACAAATATTCTCTGAAATTATGTATAATTTTGATATATATAGCAATCCTAAATAGGTTGTAACATTTCAATACTGATATGAAACAGCCAGAAGTATTACCCCAGATCCCTCCCCCCTAGCCCTGCCGTGCACGGGGGTTTGGGGGGGCTGTTCCGGTGTTCCCTTTTGATCAGGAATTTTGAACACAACTCAAATAGGATTGCTATATGTGCCAGTCCAAATCAGTTGTCTAAATTGCTTAAAATCAAATTCATCGTAGGGCGAAGCGTGCCGTCCCCCTACAGAGGACTAAATTAGGATAAAATCATGGAAACTGCTACAATACCCACACCCTTTGAGTTAACTATTGAACTAACAGATGACCAGTTTTTTCAGCTATGTCAAAATAACCGGGATTTGAGATTTGAGCGCAGTGCATCGGGAGATTTAACTATTATGCCCCCTACAGGTAGCGAAACTGGCAACCGGAATATTAAAATTAGCACTCAATTAGAAATCTGGAGTTGTCAAAATAATTTAGGATTAGCCTTTGATTCTTCAACGGGTTTTAGACTTCCAAATGGTGCAAATCGCTCCCCCGATGCTGCTTGGGTCAGTAACCAAAAATGGGAGGTTTTAACCACAGCAGAAAAGGAAAAATTTGCCCCATTATCTCCTGATTTTGTTGTTGAATTACGCTCAAAAACTGATTCCTTAGAAAAGCTACAAGCAAAAATGCAAGAATATATAGAAAATGGGACAAAATTAGGATGGTTACTAGATAGACACAATCAGCGTGTAGAAATTTATCGCCCTAATCAAATAGTAGAAATTATCCCATCTCCCCAATCTTTATCGGGAGAAAATATTTTACCAGGATTTGTATTAGATTTGACAAATATTATCTGAAATTATGTATAATTTTGATGGGGATTTAAGCCCCTACAAGAGTGTTGTATCAGTAAGGAGCGATTAATATGAATATTAAAAAATAATTAAAAAAACTCAAATGTATTGACAAAAGTGTTTATTTAAGTTAACGTTTTAATTTTTGAAAACCATTTGTTTATGTGTTCATAGAAAATTATCTGACTAAGAAATAAAATTTCAATTCCTGTACCAATCCCTTTTAATTACCTTCGTTAATATGAAAGAAAACACCCAGAATAATAGCCCTGAACAGCCAGAAAAGTTTTTTGTGGTAGCCATAGGTGCATCAGCCGGAGGTTTACAACCTTTAGAAGAATTTTTTACCAACTTACCGAATAATCCCGGTGCGGCTTTTGTAATTTTGCAACATCTTTCTCCCGATTTTCCTAGTTTGATGCCAGAATTAATTCAAAGGCGTACCTCCTTAGAAGTTGAACAGATAAAAGATGGGGCACAATTACATCCTAATCATATCTATGTATTGCCCCCGCGTCACACTTTAACAGTCGAAAAAGATTACTTACGATTAAAACAACATCCTTCCGAGCGGATAAATGATCCGATCAATATTTTCTTCAAATCCCTCGCCGCGCAATGGGGAGAAAAAGTGATCGGAATCCTGCTATCTGGAACTGGAAACGATGGTACAGAAGGATTACAAGTTATTAGTCAAAAAGGCGGAATCACCCTAGTTCAATCCCCAGAAACCGCCCAATTTACCAGTATGCCGAGTAGTGTCATACCTTGTGATTGCTTGGATGGGATTTTATCCCCGCAGGATTTAGCCCAGGCGGTTTATAGTTTAGTCGGCTATTCCCTCAACTATCCCATTTCTCAGGTCAAAGCCGGAGATTTAATTCCCGTCGAAGAATTTGAACAAATCCTCGGTATTTTATCCAAATACGAAAAAATTGATTTTTGTCAATACAAAATTAGTACCCTAAGTCGTCGGATTCTGAATCGTTCTGGTATTACCCAATCCCCGGATTTGACTCAGTATATTGTCTTATTAAACCAATCAGAAACAGAAAGAAAATTACTCCGTCAAGACTTATTAATTGGCGTCACCCAATTCTTTAGAGATTCTCCCGCCTGGGAATTAATGGAACAGCAGGTTTTACCAGAGTTAATCGAATCTTTAGAACCCCAAGAACAAGTCCGAGTCTGGGTTCCCGCCTGTGCTACCGGAGAAGAAGCCTATTCCTTAGCTATATTAATTGATGAAGCAATTCAGGCGGCTAATAAACAGATCAGCGTCAAAATGTTTGCCACTGACCTCGATAGTAAAGCCCTGGAAGTAGCATCTCAAGGAACGTATAACGAAAGTATTAAAAATAATATTACTCCTGAACGTTTAGAGAAATACTTTACTTATAAATCCGGCTCCTATCAAGTTAAACGGCATTTACGCGAGATGTTAATTATTGCCCCCCATGATTTAACTAAAAATGCGGGTTTTTCTAAAATGAATTTGATTAGTTGCCGGAATGTGCTGATTTATATGCAGCCTCTACTTCAGCAACAAGTATTACGCTTACTGCTTTTTTCTTTAACTTCCCAAGGGATTTTATTTTTAGGAAATGCCGAAACCTTGGGAGAAATGGAAACAGAATTTATTCATATCAATCAAAGATGGAAAATCTTCCGCAAACACCGAGAAGTTCAACTGAGTTTAATGCCCGCATCCCACCCAACACTATTAGCTCCAGTTACGATACCACCCGTCTCTAATTGCAATATTTTTCAGTATGAACGGATTTTAGATTCGGTTTTTAATCTTTGTTTTGCAGAACAACGTCTGACCTGTGTATTAATCAATCAAGACTTCCAATTGCTGCATATTTTTCATAATGGTGCAGATTTACTATCCTTTTCCACGGGCAAGCCTAAATTAGATATTACGGAACTGGTTCCCACTCCTTTAAAATTACCCATGAAAACAGCTATTCACCGTGCTAAACGGGAACAACAAAATATTTTATATACGGGAATTAATTTGTTTAGAAATGGGGTGAATGAGACCTTAAATTTAAAGATAGCATTTCCCAATAAATACCCAATCATTAATGAATTTATGTTGGTTTTATTGGAGGTAAAAACAACATTAGAAAACAAATCCAATCAAATTGAGTTTCAGGTTGATATTGAAACCGTTAAACAAATCACTGAATTAGAATATGAACTGCAACAAACCCGAGAAAATTTACAAGCGACTATTGAAGAATTAGAAACAACCAATGAAGAACAACAGGCTACCAATGAGGAATTACTGGCTTCTAATGAAGAATTGCAAAGTACCAATGAGGAATTGCAGTCGGTAAATGAAGAACTTTATACCGTTAATTCAGAATATCAGATTAAAATTCAACAACTCACCGAACTAACCAGCGATATTGATAATTTACTTCGCAGTACCGATATCGGAGTCATCTTTCTGGATAATGATCTGAATATTAGAAAATTTACCCCGACGACCAGTAATATTATTAATATTCTTCCCACTGATATTAACCGCCCCCTAACCCATTTTACCCATAATTTAGACTGTCCTAACTTAGTTGAAATTTTATCGAATTTTGTGGTATCTCAAATTCCCATAGAATTAGAAGTGATCAACCAAAAGACTCAAGAACAACTCTTGATGCGAGCGCACACCTATAAAGGGGAAAATAATCACAATGATGGAGTAGTTGTTACCTTTGTCAATATTAATGAGTTAAAAAAATTTCAAAATCAACTCCAAGCCAGTAATAATTGGTTAGACAATATTTATATTAATAGTCCCGTGGGATTATGTTTACTGGATCAAAATCTAAAATTTGTTAAAGTTAATGAAAACTTCGCCAAGATTAATAATTTGTCCGCAGTAGAACATATTGGCAAAACCGTACAGGAGTTATTTCCTGAATGGGCAAATATTTATGAACCTTTGATGCGTCAAGTCTTAGAAACGGGTGAAACCCTGAGAAATGTAGAATTTAAAACCCTAACCCCGGTGTTTTTACAAACTCGATATTGGATCGGTAGTCTTTATCCGGTTTTATTAGAAGATGGACAGTCTGGAGTCGGGGGGGTAATTACAGAAATTACCGAACAACAACAGATTCAAAAAGAGGTAAAAAGAGCAAAAGATCGCCTAGAAGAAGCTCAAAGTATTTCCCATCTGGGAAATTGGGAATTGAATCTCCAGACTGAAAAAATGCTCAGTTCCAAGGAATTATTTAGGATTATTGGTTTTGATTTTAATTTAGGAGAACCCACCTTAGCCCAGTTAATTACTCGCATTCATATTGAAGATCAAGCTAGATTTTTAGAGGCTTTAGAACAACTCAAAACCCAAGGGATTGCTTATGATATAGATATAAAAATTATTCGTTGTCATGATGGGGAAATTCGGCATATTAATGCTATTGGGAAGCCCGGTTATAATCAAGAGAATCAGATCACAAATATTTATGGAACAATGCTAGATATTAGCGATCGCAAACAAGCCGAAATCGCCCTATCCGAAGCCAAGGAAGGCGCGGAAGCTGGAACTAAAGCCAAAGCTGATTTTCTAGCTAATATGAGTCACGAAATCCGTACCCCGATGAATGGCGTGATTGGGATCATTCAACTTTTATTAATGACCGATCTTTCCCCGGAACAAAAAAAATTAGTTGATATGATTCGGGATAGTGGGAATCTGCTCCTAACTATTATTAATGATATTCTTAACTTATCAAAAATTGAATCGGGGAATTTTGAACTAGAAGAACATCCTTTTGTTTTAAGAACTGTCATTCAGTCGGTCTCTGATCTCCTCCAGAGAGAAATTTTAGATAAAAAAATTCACTTCACCTATTCGATTGATCCTGATATTCCTGATGGTTTTTTAGGAGACAGTGATCGATTGAGACAAATCTTCTTAAATTTATTAGGAAATGCGGTTAAATTTACTGATAATAGCAGTATTTATATTAATATAATTGGTCAACCTATTTCTGATCAGAAATATCAGTTAATTATCTCAATTCAAGATCAAGGAATTGGGATTAATTCCGATAAAATCAATGATCTATTTCAACCCTTTAACCAAGCAGATACCTCTATTAATCGTAAATATGGCGGTACGGGTTTAGGATTAGTAATTAGTAAAAATTTAGTGAATTTAATGTCAGGAACAATTTGGGTGGAAAGTCAGGGGAATATTGGCGGAAATCCTCCCCCAGATTTTTTCCTAGAGCCCGAAGAACCTCAAACCCAAGGTTCAACCTTTTATTTTACCCTACAATTAAAACTTGCTTCTGAGAGCGAGATTAATTTACTAACAAATCCCGCTTTACCTCAAATCAAAAAAATTTATGATCAATCGCAATTAAAAATTTTGATCGCCGATGATGATGAGATTAATCAAGAATTTGGATTATTACTGCTGAAAACTTTTGGCTATGATGCTGATATTGCTAACAATGGATTAGAAGTATTAGAATTGTTAAAAAAACAATCCTATGATATAATATTAATGGATATGCAAATGCCGGAAATGGATGGTTTAACCGCCACCAAAATGATTCGTGAATCTTCCCAAACTCAACCCTGGATTATTGCGGTTACGGCTAATGTTTTGGAGCGCGATCGTCAAAAATGTTTAGAAGTAGGAATGAATGATTATCTGAGTAAACCGATCATGATTGAAGATTTTAACGATGCTATTTCTAAATATTTGGGATCACTGATTTAAGAGGATTTCACGGATTTCACGGATTTTAATCTGTGGTATAGCAGGGAACAGCCCCCAAACCCCCCGTGCACGGGGGGCTAGGGGGGAGGGAACAGGGGGAAAACACTTTACCGTCTGGGTTCCAAGATCCGTCTGGTGTCTTAACTGCCTTGGCGGTTGCTATAATCTAAAATATCCCAGAAAATCGAAGCACGCTGATTCTAAACTCCGCCAAATCTTTCAATTGGCCAAAAACGAAAGACGGCGCGACCAATAATATTTTCCTTGGGAAGAAAACCCCAAACATGGGAATCATTACTATCGTTGCGATTATCTCCCATGACAAAATAGGAATTATCAGGAACTTTGACTGGGGATAATTGATAATGGGGTTCTTCAGCAATATAACGTTCAAATTGGGGTTCATTATCAATATAAACCCGACCATTTTTAACTTCAATGATTTGACCCGGTTTACCAATAATTCGTTTAATAAAGGCTTGATCAGCCCCATAGCCAATTTCTTGTAATTGCGAAGGAGGAGTAAAAACAATAATATCACCAAATTGGGGAGATTTTAAATAATAGGATACTTTTTCTATGACTAAGCGATCATTTATTTCTAAGGTCGGAAACATCGAATCCGAAGGAATAAATCGAGGTTCAGCCACAAAAGTTCTAATTAATAATGATAATCCCAGTGCGATCGCTAAAATTACAATATTCTCTCGGATTTGATTCCAGAGACTTTTTTCAGGAATAGTAGGTTGTGGCTTTTGAATAGCTGGTTTTTCCATGGTTTTAGCGGTAGGGAACAGGGAATAGGGAATGAGTTTGCTGGATTTAGAAGTGTCCTAACTGTAATTCGTACCTCTATAACATTTTTATCTATAAAAACAAATTAAGAATTAAGAATCATAGCGGAATTACGATTCTTAATTCTCAATCATTAATCCATTGAATTTCAGGGATAAATTGTTAATTCTCATGGGAGGATTTATGATGAAAACGGATTCCCAAAAAGACATCATAGAGGAAACCCCAAAAGTCTTTTTTTCCTTCTAATATTCCCAAGGTTTGGGGAGAACCTTTTTCATCTAACAGGGGCTTCATAAATTCATAGGTTGGCTTATAATAATACCAAGGAATAGACGGCCACAAATGATGAATCAGATGGTAATTTTGCCCCAAAATTAACAGATTTAAAACCGAACCCGGATACACCCTAGCATTTTTCCAGCGACCCCGTTCTTGAAATGGACGATGGGGTAAATAATCAAAGAATAAACCCAAAGCTATTCCCACAACCAAAGCCGGACAAAACCAGAAATTCAGAATATAGCCAAGGAAGTCATAATGAATAGATATAGCAACAATAGTCACTACAAATAAGCGACTCAAAAACCATTCCAAAAGCTCATATTTTTTCCAAAGTCGGCGCTTGAAAAAAAACACTTCATGGTAAAAAAAACGTGCCGCAATCAACCACAAGGGGCCACCTGTGGAAACAAAATGATCAGGATCGTTGTCTGGATCATTAACATGGCAATGATGTTGGATATGCACCCGTGTAAATACGGGAAAAGCGAACCCTAACATCAAAGCACTACCGTGTCCTAATACCGAATTCAAAATCCGGTTTTTGTGGGCAGAATTATGGGATGCGTCATGGATCACTGTCCCCGAAAGGTGCAGCGCCAAAACATTAATCAAAAAACAACACCAATCTGGCCAACCCCAAAGCCAGTATCCCAATGTGGAACAGATCACCATTACTACCGCACCGAAAAACATCAGTAGCGTGGTGTTAAAACCATCCTCTGCGGCGAGGTATTCCTTGGGGACTGTCAGTGGCTTGCTTGCCTCCGACATTACAGTTTGCACTCCTTGAAGTTTCACACCTGAGTATTTTATGAGAAAAGTAACAAATTGTAAAGATTTATAAAATCACTAAACCCGAACGTAATTGCCTAAAATACCACAATTTTATCCCCAGGAGAAAATATTTATGTCTAGCTTACTACTGCGTAGATCCTTAGTCGGATTTGTTGGTTTATCAATTACCCTATCAATCCTGGGTTCTGCGACCGGGGCTAACGCCAAACCTCGGTGGCCATCTTTACCCAGTTTGACCGATCTGCTGCAACTTCCCCGCAACACAACCCAACCGCCCCAACCGATTCCGGTTCCCCCTACCAATACCACCCAACCGCCAGCCCCCCAACCTCAGCCCACGGATCAAGGCCCCCTAATTCCTCAAGTGGAAGTGGAAACCGGGGACACGGCAATTGCTCGGTTTCGATGTGAAGTAATTGGCGGTCAATATACGGTCATGTATTATCCCGTCAGCCAACCCAATCAAGGCTATGCTTGGGCAGTTCCTAGCAATATGGGGGGCGGATGGACACCGGAACGCCGTTGTGGAGAGATTAGTCGCCGTTTAGAGTCCTATCGTCCCGATGGATTAGCAGAAATCAGCACAGCAATTGAGAATGGTTACAATACCCTCTGCGCCACGACCGAAGATATTCCCCAATGTCGGATTGTCTTAACCGTGCCCCCTGGGGAAGATCCCCTATTTGTGCGCGATCGGATTTTCCAAAACCTCGTAATTGCCGACAGTGGCCAAAGCACCCAAGGCATCAATACCCTGGTGAATGAAAAAAGTACCGGAGACATCATTCGAGGGGCTTTAGGACGGCCAAGAACTCGTTCTACTGGTATTCCCCTACGTCAATTCCTCGACCCCAACGATGGCGGCACCGGATCACGCTTAAACCCCCGTTATTTTCCTAAATAGATTAAGAGGGAACACCGGAACACCGGAACAGGGGAGGTAAACTCTTTCTATTACCCAAAACCCATTACCTATTACCAATTACCAATTACCCATTACCAATTCGTAATTCCTGATCCTGATGTGTCCCTGACATGGTTAAATTCTGTTTATGATCTGTAGAGAGAGAGACGTGCCGTGGCTCGTCTCTACGGACAATCCCCTAGATCTTTAATTGAGTCATGCAACCGCAAAATCTACTGCATCGAACTAAAATAGTCGCTACAATCGGCCCTGCTACCCAGAAGCCTGAAGTTCTCCGCGCATTGATTGAAGCGGGTGCAACGACTCTGCGCTTAAATTTTTCCCATAATACCCATGAGGATCATCAACGCAGTATTCGGATGATTCGACAAACCGCCTTTGAACTGAATCAACCCGTGGGGATTTTACAAGATCTCCAAGGCCCAAAAATCAGATTAGGGAAATTTGAGACGGGTTCGATTATTCTGAACCGGGATGATCAGTTTATTCTCACCAGTGAAGACGTGGTGGGAACCCAAGAAATGTCCTCTGTGACCTATAAACCTTTAGCCGATGAAGTCCCAAATGGGGCGGTGATTCTCCTCGATGACGGTAAAGTGGAAATGGTCGTAGAGAAAGTCGAACCATCAAAAGGACGCTTATATTGTCGTGTGGTTGTAGGCGGGACTCTTTCTAATAGTAAAGGGGTGAATTTTCCTGGGGTTTATCTCTCCATTAAAGCCATGACCGAAAAAGACCGCAAGGACTTAATGTTTGGTTTAGACCAAGGAGTGGACTGGGTAGCTTTAAGTTTCGTCAGAAATCCCCAGGACGTCTTAGAAATTAAAGAATTAATTGCGAGTGCGGGGAAAGATGTTCCCGTGATTGCCAAAATTGAAAAACACGAAGCCATTGAACAAATGGAAGAAATTCTGGCTTTGTGTAATGGGGTGATGGTGGCCAGAGGCGATTTAGGGGTGGAACTTCCCGCCGAGGATGTGCCGATTTTACAAAAACGGTTAATTATCACCGCTAACCGCATGGGAATTCCGGTGATTACCGCGACTCAGATGTTAGATAGCATGGTGAATAATCCCCGACCGACCCGGGCGGAAATTTCCGATGTGGCTAATGCGATTTTAGATGGTACCGATGCGGTGATGCTCTCCAATGAAACCGCCGTGGGTAACTATCCGGTGGAAGCGGTGGCGACCATGGCCCGGATTGCGGTGCGGATTGAACAGGAGGGGGCGACCCGCAATGTTTCTAAAGTAGAAGATACCGGACGTTCTATTCCTAATGCCATTAGTCAGGCGGTAGCACAAATTTCTCACCAGTTGAACGCGGCGGCGATTATGACCTTAACTAAAACTGGGTCTACGGCTCGGAATGTCTCGAAGTTCCGACCCCAAACCCCGATTTTAGCCATTACCCCCCACGTTGAAGTAGCCCGACAGTTGAGTTTAGTTTGGGGGGTGAAACCGCTATTGGTTTTGGATTTACCTTCGGCTGACCAAACATTTCAAGCTGCTGTGAATGTGGCTAGGGAAAAAAATCTCCTGGCCGATGGAGATTTGGTTGTGACCACGGCGGGAACTCTACAGGGGGTTGCCGGATCTACGGATTTGATTAAGGTAGAAGTGGTGACGGCTGCTTTGGGGAAGGGAACGGCCGTGGGTCAGGGCTGCGTGACTGGACGGGCGCGGGTTGCCCGTAGTGCTGGAGAGTTGGCTGATTTTAATGCCGGGGAAATTTTGGTCACGGTTCAAACCAGTGCCGATTTTGTGGATGTGATGCGAAAGGCGGGGGGTGTGGTCACCGAAGCCGATAGTTTGACCAGTCACGCGGCGGTAATTGGTTTACGGTTAGGAGTCCCTGTGATTGTTGGGGTAAATAATGCCACCCGCTTAATTCGAGATGGGGTGATTCTGACCTTAGATATGGAGCGCGGGATTGTATATTCGGGAGCCAACAGTGGTTCGGGGACTGAAAATATCTGAAGTAGTTTCCCTTTTCTATTAGATTGATTAAGATTAGATTTTTTCAAAAAAATTAGCGATCGCCGGATGATAAAATCATTCGTTGATCGCTAATTTTTTATTCTTTCTGACCCAACTTTGAAACAAATTATTCCTAACGGTCAACCGAACCCATAATAATATCGATACTACCGAGAATGGCTACCAAGTCAGCGATTTTTTCCCCTCGAACTAATTCCGAGAGAATCGGTAAATTGCAGAAATCCGCCGCCCGAATTTTGAACCGCCAGGGAAAGACATTATCATCTCCAATGATATAAATACCTAGTTCCCCTTTGCCACTTTCAATTCTTACATAATGTTCCCCTTTAGGAATTTTGAAAGTGGGGGCGATTTTCTTACCAATAAATTGATAATCAAAACCATTCCATTCGGATTTCGGCCCGGCCATCATCCGTTGGGCTTCTAAATTTTCGTAGGGGCCACCGGGGAGAGCATCGAGGGCTTGATACAGAATTTTGAGGGATTCTCGCATTTCCCGAATCCGCACAAAATAGCGGGCTAAACAGTCTCCTCCCGTGTCCCACTGCACATCCCAGTCCAACTCGTCGTAACATTCGTAGTGGTCAACTTTGCGTAAATCCCACTTCACCCCAGAGGCGCGTAACATTGGGCCGGATAATCCCCAGTTAATCGCCTGTTCCCGGGTAATGGTTCCTAAACCTTCAATCCGACGTCGGAAAATCGGGTTATTGCTAATTAAGCGTTCGTACTCGTCAATTTTTGGCCCGAAATAATCGCAAAAATCTCGACATTTCTGCACCCAACCATAGGGTAAATCGGCTGCTACTCCCCCAATCCGAAAATAGTTATTATTTACCATCCGGTATCCGGTGGCCGCTTCCCAGAGGTCATAAATGAGTTCCCGTTCTCGGAAAATGTAGAAAAAGGGTGTTTGGGCGCCGACGTCGGCCAGGAATGGGCCAAGCCATAATAGGTGATTAGCAATGCGGTTGAGTTCCAGCATAATCACTCGAATATATTGCGCCCGTTTGGGGACGGTAACTCCGGCCAATCGTTCCGGGCCATTCACCGTTACCGCTTCGTTGAACATTCCGGCGGCATAGTCCCATCGGCTAACATAGGGGACATACATGACAACACTGCGACTTTCGGCGATTTTTTCCATACCGCGATGCAGATACCCTATCACGGGTTCACAGTCCACCACATCTTCCCCATCCAGGGTGACAATTAACCGTAAGACCCCGTGCATGGAGGGATGGTGTGGCCCCATGTTCAAGACCATGGGTTCTGTGCGGGTTTCAATTCTACTCATACTTTTATCGGTGTTCCCTAACGCGGATTTATGGCTTTTTGGGGATTTTTGTTCTAATTATAGGATATATGATTAGGTTGTTGGCGATCGCAATGTTGTATTCTATATTTTATTAAGGTATCGTTTTAACTCCACATTCATCAGGAGTCTAGTATGCACTTACTACGAGTTCAAGTTCCTAATTTTAGGGCTTTAAATCAAGTAGATATTACCTTTGAAAAAGATTTCTTTCCTCAAATTTTTCCGCTAGGAAGTCAGAATGGAGGGGGGAAAAGTACACTCTTACAGTTGATTTTTACCCTTCTCCACTGTTCTGCTTCTGACGAGAGAACGATTTTTTTACAAAATTTACTTCATAGATTCAATCCTAATCAGTCATCAGAGAAAACTATTTTAGCTATCTTCGATATTTGGGACGGTTCTAAGATCCACACTATCGAGTTTTTTTCTCATCAAACCATTGATGCAATAAATGCCAAAATAAATTCCAAGGATTACAACAAAAAACTGCCGATTTCTATTTCTTCTAAAAATAATCGTTTTTTACGACTACCTATTGAATCAATAAGCAGGCTGCTAGATGACGATGACTGGGAACGAGAAAATTTATTGTTTATTTGTACTTATTCTTCAACTAAAGATCAATTAGTTAAAGACAAATCATTACTTTGTAAAATAGGGAATTTGTCTTCTAATGAAGCTAGATTTTTTTTGGATAAGTTGTCAAGAAAAGTATTTCTTGCTTCTCATATAACACAAGATTTTCTATTTATGAATGGAGAATATAGAAAGTTATTTTCTGAAAAAAAAGATGATTATGAAAAAAAAGACTGTTCTAACATAAATTCCTTAAAAACAAAAATCCCAGGTTTTTTTACTTATGATTTTCTCGCAGTAGATCTGGTAAATCAATTATTTATAGATGCTAGAAACAAAGATGGAAATGCAATAAAAGATAGAGAAGACAGTAATTACTATGAAACTTTATTGAAGCAGGATATAAATTCAATTTTGATTAATAAAAAAATCTATTTTTCTCCAGATTTAAACCAAATAACCTTTAAATTAGATAAACAGGGTCAAGAAGTAGACCTATATCCCGAAGATCTTAGTCGTGGCGAATTAAAAAGACTCAGTATTTATGTTTGGCTAAAACATAATGAAATAAAAGATGCTATTGTTTTAATGGATGAAATTGAAATTACATTACATCCAGACTGGCAATATATAATTATTTCAGATTTAGAAAAATGGGAACCCAGCAACCAATATATTTTAGCAACCCACTCTTACGACTTATGTGAGGCATTAACCCCTGCTCACGTTAAAGCAATTAAGCTGAAATTAATTAAAAATAAAAATTAGTATTGAGTAACATGAGTCTGAACCCAGAGGAATTACAAGAACATTGTAAAATTATTCTTAAATCTAACAGGATTGAAAATAAAATTTTAGTTTTGTGTGAAGGGAAGATTCCCGAACTTGGGGGGAGACGTTCACCGGAAAGCTATAAAGAAATGGAGCGGATACCTGATGCGAACTTTTATAAAGCTTGTATCCCTCAAGGATGGAGTCAATACCGACCTCAATTTTTTAATTGTGGCGATCGCCAAGATGTGATTAATACTTATTTTAGTTTATTAGATTTACATGAACAAAATCCGATTAACTCCTATTTAGACCCTACAAAACTATTTTCTATTGTTGATTTAGACCTTCAATCTAAAGAGATTGGTCATAATTATCAATTTCCAGATACTGAAACCATCTTTTATGACCTTTATCAAGGATTAAAAGTTAATCAGCAAACTGCACCAAAGCATCGAATTTGGGTAACAGGCTTAATTCATAAAGAATCCTATTTTATTATACCTGAATTGCAAGAAACGTTTGATAGTTGTGTGATGCTTCCTGTTCCCCTTTATAAAGGAAACAATCTTTTACTAACAGATATCTATAAAGATATGGCTGAATTAATTAATCAAGATCCTGATTTAAAAAATCATCTGATAACCGCCTGTCAAAGAATCAACTATTGTCCAGGTTTAAACTGTACTGATACCACCGAATTAAAAACTTCATGGATTCAAAAATTTAACTCTACTGAAGATCTAACTTGCAAAAATGAATTAATTTATGCGTTGTTAACCCTAATAAAAGCTAAAAACTTTTGGCGTAAAATTGAACCCCCTCCTGATTGGAGTCGTTCACCAGAAGTTTACAGAGATCAATTACTATTAGAGATAGGAAAATTTTATTCAGAACATAGTGATGCTGAATATCATCTGAGTGTTTTCTTTAAAATTTTATATCAGTTTGTATAAAACGCTATATTGATAATAACCATTCTATAGGAATAATTACATTGTCTGAAATCGAAACAGTGGAAGAAAATACTCAAACCCCCCCTTCGACAGAGCTCAGGACAGGCTTTGTCCATATTCCTGTGTTGAGTCGGGAATTAATTGCGGGGTTAGAAATTTGTGCGGGGGGGGAATATCTGGATGCAACCGTTGGCGGTGGCGGACATAGTTTGTTATTGTTACAAGCGGGGGAGAATATCCAGTTAACAGTAATTGATCAGGATCAAGAAGCGATCGCTGCCGCCCGGGTTAAATTTGAACAAACAGATCCTTCTTTCTTGGAAAGAGTGCAGTTTTGGCAAGGGAACTTTACTCAATATAACCCCAAATCTAAACAATTTGATGGAATTATAGCAGATTTAGGGGTGAGTTCCTATCAGTTTGATCAGCCAGAACGTGGGTTTAGTTTTCGCCATACCGCGCCTTTAGATATGCGAATGAATCAACAACAATCTTTAACAGCGGCGGAGATTATTAACCATTGGGATGAGAAGCAATTAGCGGATATTTTTCATCATTATGGGGAAGAAAGGTTATCCAGACGAATTGCTAAACGAATTGTAGAAAAACGGCCGTTTCAAACCACAACGGATTTAGCCTATGCGATCGGCGGTTGTGTTCCGGCGAGTTATCGTCACGGACGAATTCATCCGGCTACCCGTGTATTTCAAGCATTAAGAATTGCGGTGAATCAAGAGTTAACTTGTTTAGAAAAATTTATAGACCAAGCGCAATATTGGTTAAAACCTGGGGGTAGAATTGGAGTGATTAGTTTTCATAGTTTAGAAGATAGAATCGTTAAACATCGGTTTAAAGAGTCTCCTATTTTACAGGTATTAACTAAAAAACCGATTCAACCCCAACCCGATGAACTGAATAATAATCACCGTTCTCGTTCAGCTAAATTAAGATTAGCAGAACGAAAGATAATAGAATAGTCAAGATTATAAACCCTAAAAAAACCTAGATTCTATTGTTGGGGCGAGAAGACCTCGCTTCTACTCTTTTGTGATTTTAGGTGATTTATACAACTAATTGAGATTCACTATAGTTGCTATAATACCAAAATTGAGTTAATAGTCTATTTCCGATGCTTATGAACATTCTGAGTTGTACATGAATGGAAAGGTTTAGATGAATATGCTAAAAGTCGTACAGAACAACTAGCACGTCTGGGTTATGTCGCTTTTGCTGCGGATATTTATGGCAAAGGAATTAGACCCCAAACCGCAGAGGAAGCTAAAACTCAAGCGACCCTTTATCGCAGTAACCGGGCACTATTAAGGGAACGGGTTAATGCTGCTTTAACAGAACTTCGTAAACAACCTCAAACTGATTCTGAAAAGTTAGCCGCGATTGGATATTGTTTCGGAGGAACAACGGTTTTAGAATTGGCAAGAAGTGGTGCAGATATTGATGGGGTGGTGAGTTTTCATGGTGGTTTAGATAGTCCTAATCCCCAGGATGGTAAACGAATTAAAAGCAAAGTTTTAGTCTTACATGGGGCGGATGATCCGTTAGTTTCTCAAGAGGATATTAAGGCATTTGAGCAGGAATTGCGGGAGGGAAATGTAGATTGGCAAATGGTAAATTATGGTGGAACGGTGCATAGTTTTACTAATCCAAAATCGGGGAATGATCCCTCTAAAGGAGTAGCTTATAATCCCGATTCTGATCGTCGTTCTTTTGAAGCAATGAAGGTGTTTTTTCAGGAAATTTTTTAGGGAATGAAGGTAAGATCGCTTTTTTTAAAAGGCGATCGCATCAATTTTCTATGGGATTATATTAAATTAAACCCGCAATAATATTAATACTCATCGCCACAATTACGGTATTAAAGAAAAAGGAAAGAATGCCATGAAATAGCGATAAACGCCTTAATGACCGGGAAGTTATTTGTACATCTGAAACTTGACTGGTCATGCCAATTACAAAAGCAAAATATAAAAAATCCCAGTAGTCAGGCTCTATATCTTCGGGAAAATCTAGTCCTGCTGCTGGAGAATTACTGAGAGTTTTATGGTCTTGATAATATTCATGGGCATAGTGAATCGCAAAAATTGTATGAACCAGTAACCATGATCCAATAATTGTGATCACCGCTAAAATTATATGGGTAATAATTATATTAATATTCTGATCTTTTGTTTCTCTTAATATAAAAGTAATTGCTAATATACTAGCACAGGCAGAAGCCGTAATTAAGCTCAAAATTACTAATCGTCCTTCATCCTGGCTTTGAGCATTGCGGCGCATTGTTTTGGGGATTGCTTGCACCATTAATACCCAAGTTGAGATTAAAAAACAGATCATTCCCGCATTCCATAATGATAGAATCCGAGTGGATAAACTAAACCAAGATGGCAGAAAAAATGATACTATTAAAGAAAATAAAGCCGATAAAATCAGGCGATAGCGAACTTTCCATTGGTGAGAAATCTGAGGTTTGAGCATAAATTTATATCCCAAATTTCATTCATTAAAGTTAAAAGGTTTTGTGATTCCAAATAAACCGAAACTGATGCACTAAATCTTTAAGTTTTTCGGCAATATTAGCGGCTTGAGCGAGGGTATAGGAAATAAAGAATAGGCAATCTTGCCTTTAGTTAAGGTTTGAAACCAACGGCCTCAGAAATTGAATTTAACCCATATTGATCTAATTTTTTTAACAGTCCTGCTAATATGCTTTTTACCATTCCTGGCCCTTCATAAATCCAACCCGTATAGACTTGAATTAAACAAGCTCCTGCTGTAATTTTTTCCCAAGCATCATCGGCGGTAAAAATTCCCCCAACCCCAATAATAGGTAACTGTCCTTGGGTATTTTGATGAATCCAACGAATTACTTCTGTTGATCTTTCTTTTAGGGGTGCACCACTAATTCCTCCCGCTTCTTGGGTAATATAACTTCCGGTTTGGGGTAGCCATTGGGTTTTTAATCCGTCGCGTTTTATGGTAGTATTAGTAGCAATAATTCCGGCTAATTTATGGGTTTGGGATAAATTAACAACATCGGCGATCGCATCCCATTCTAAATCCGGTGCTATTTTAATTAAAATTGGTTTATTATCTGTATTTTCAGTATTTAAAACCGCTATAATTTTACTTAATTGTTCCGCATCTTGGAGCGATCGCAATCCGGGGGTATTAGGAGAAGAAACATTAACCACAAAATAATCCCCATAGTCTTTTAACAGTTTAAAACTCCCTAAATAATCTTCGGCGGCTTCTTCTAAAGGAGTAATTTTAGATTTTCCTAAATTAATTCCGACTGGAATCATAAATTTTTGTTGATGTTTTTCCTCTAACCGTTGCGCCAATATTTCCGCCCCTTGATTATTAAATCCCATGCGATTTAAAATGGCTTCATCCTCAACTAATCTAAATAATCTAGGTTGGGGATTTCCTGGTTGCGGATGGAGGGTAACTGTCCCTAATTCCGTAAATCCAAAACCCAAACTTTGCCAAATTCCAGCAGCAACTCCATCCTTATCAAACCCGGCGGCTAAACCCACGGGATTAGCAAAATTTAAACCCCACAATTGTTGCTGTAAACGGATATCCTGTAAACAGAATGATGGTTTAAGTTGAGATTCTAGCCAATTTAGGGGTGAATTAGACTGATTTTGGTCAATCCAACTCAAGACTTCTAAAGCGCGATGATGGGCCCATTCTGGATCAATTTTGAGTCCATAAAATAAAAGGGGTTTAACGGCGCTGCGGTAAATATCCAAAATAGTCTCCTATGCTTAGGTCTTAATTCCCAGTTTTAAATTTAGTCTATTTTTTGAGCAAAATGGTGAAATATTAAGGGTAAGATAGAAGCATCAGCCAGATCAACGGGTAGAGTATTTTTCTTCCCCTATACCAGAAAACTGCACAGGTTTAGGATCTTAATTAAAATTTTAGTTTTTAATGTTAATTAAAATATACAATTCGGGAGTTTATTATGGGTCAATTTGAAGAATCGACCGCATTAGAGCAACCCATCATGACATTGGGGCGTGTTCTCCAGACCCTACAAGATGAAGACAATGTTGATGTTTTAATCGAAACGATTTTAAACTATTTAAAAACCGAGTTTAATTATAGTTTAATTTGGATTAGTTTATATGATCGTTTAGATCATCGTTTAATTGGCAAAGGAGGAGTTACCCCAACGGAAGATAATTGGTTAATCAAACAAAGATTTGTCTTATCTCCTGGAGATTTACTCGAACAGTTAGTAATTCAAATGCGACCTTTAGTTGTCCCCGATCTGCGGTCAGAAACTCGCGCTGGAGGATGGCAAAAAGCTGCCCAAGCCTTTAATATTCAGGGGTCAATTTTATTCCCCATGCGCTATAAAGATCGCTGTTTTGGTGTGGTTTTATTAGGATCAACCGAGTGGGGAATTTCTCCGAGTTCAACGGAAAAAGAACTAATTTCGATGGTTTTAGGAACCTTAGCGACTTCTTTATTTCAAATTGAAACCACTTGGATGTATCAACAAACCAAAAGACCTGACCAACCTTTTTTGAAACTTTTAACTCAATTTAGAACCCTGAATACTTTAGATCGATGTTTGGAAGTAGCGGTAGAAACAACCCATGAATTTATTGAACCCACGCGCACCAATGTGTATTGGTATTATCGAGAAGGTCGTTATTTTTGGCGGCGGGCGAGTAATCAACAAAAACTTCCCAGTGTCAGTTTAATGAAACAATCGGCTTCGGGGGTAACAGTACAGGATTTAGGGGAATTTTATCAAGCGTTAACTTCCGATCATTTAGTGTCTATTGGAGAGTCTTATAGTTCCTTAAGAGCGGATACAACGGAACGATTAATGGAGAAAATTCGCGCCCGTTCCCTATTAGCGGTTCCGATTCTTTTTAATCAAGAAATGTTAGGATTTATTGCCGTTGAAGGTCAAAATCCGAGGATTTGGCAGGAAAATGAAAAACAATTTTTGCGGGGTGTGGGACAATTAATTTCCCTAACTGCTCCCTTAGCGGAAATGGAAGTTAAAATTCGACAAGCGGAATTAGATCAATCCTTAACTGCTAAAGTTACCCGTGCTATTGTTGATGATCAAGATTGGCAACTTTCTTTAAAAACTACCGCTAATCTATTGTGTCAGCGATTAAATGCGGGACGGTTTTTATTAATTAAGCGTCATCTTAAAACGGCAAAATTTGAGATTATTTATCAATATTATCCTTTAAATAGAAACGCAATTTTTTCGCCTTTAGATTCTCTGACTTTCCAAGATTGGCAATCTTTAAAAAATCAGAATGAAATTTTGCTAATTGAAAATTATGATGAAGATGAAAAATTAAAATCTTGGCGCAATCAACTCAAAGATGCCGGAGTGCGATCGCTAATTCTTTGCCCGATTAATTCTTGTTTGACTTCGGAAAAATATCAACAGGAAAATATGCCTCAAGAGTTGTTATTAATAGGTCATGAATCTCCTAGAACTTGGGATCGAGCCGAACAGGAATTAGTTAAAATTGTTAGTCAACAATTGAGCGTGATTTTACGTCAATGGAAGTTAAATCAACAAATTAAATCTCAGGAAGAATTTCATCAGGCTTTAGATTGTTGTTGGTTAGCCCTACAAAAAACTCATCAATTACAACACCTAGAACAACAATTTACAGAAAAAATAGCACAATTATTACAAAGTCCTTTAGTTGTATTATTAACATGGATTGAAGGGACAAAAAAAGCAAAAATCGTTAATTGTGTTGCCCGTCAATCGGAATTATTAATTAATTCTGATCGGTTAATTTCTATTGCCAAAGATCCTTTAATTCAACACGCATTATCAACAAAAGAATTGTTTTGGTGGCCCGTACAGGAGTTGTCGATATACACTCAACAATGGTTTACTAGCCCGGTTAAGAAAATTTTAGTTACCACCCTTTATACCGCTTCTGAACATAATCCCACAGGTATTTTAATTATTGCTGATCCTGAGCAAATTCAAACAGAAGCAGGAATATCTTTAACTATGCTTAATTTGTTAGTGACACAATTTTCTTGGTCACGGCGCTATTTACGAATTCAAGAGGTCTTAAAAACTCAACACGAAGAATTACAATGGCTAAATTGGTACAAACAACGGCGCTTAGAAGAATTGTATCGAACCGTGGGCGGAGGACTGAAACAATTAAACGAATTAAATCAATCTCCATTTCAATCAACCGATCCACAAAAAAACCAACTTTCCCATTTACGCTATCAACAATTACTCCGTCAAATGGGAAGTGCTTTAGCTTCTACCAGTTCTTTAATTAAACAGGAACAATGGCGACTTCATCATCAAAATGATATTATTCCAATTACTAATTTATTGCGAAGGGTGCGAGAAAGAATCAATGCTATTATTAGAAATAAACAAATCCAATTAGTGATTAAACAACAGGAAAATTTTAATGTTATTGGCGATCATATTAAATTAGAACTGGTTTTTTATGAAATATTATTAACCACCTGTCACCGCGCTGAACCAGGTGGCGTCATTGAGATGATCACTCAACCTTTAAATGATCATCAATTACAACTAATGATTACAGATTATGGTACAATCAATCCGCAACTGATTCTGGAGTTAAAAGTGGGTCATTCTCCCGATTTACTTGCTCCCTCTCCCTTAGCTTCTCCCCCAGGTCAACAGCTTTTAATTTGTCAACAAATGTTAGAAAAAATGGCAGGAAAATTCCTAATAGAATCAGGAGAAAATCAACAAATTATAACTCGGATTATTTTAACTTTAGCTCCAGCAAGTTAGATCAATGATTTACTAATAACTTGTACGGACGGGTGGCTCAAGATTGAAGTAATGAATATAAAAATTACTCCTAAAACTGATAACTGATCACTGATAACTGATTAATATGTTACTTTCCCTAAAAATAGAAAACTTTGCTTTAATTGATCATTTAGATTTAGATTTAGGTACTGGTTTAAATGTATTTACCGGAGAAACCGGAGCCGGAAAATCAATTATTTTAGATGCTGTTGATGCAATTTTAGGGGGAAAAGTAGACCGTCGTTCCATTAGAACAGGAGCTACAAGATCCCTATTAGAAGGAACATTTGAGATCGAAAAAAAATGGTTTAATTGGTTAACAGAACAAGAAATTGATTTAGTCGATGGCAGTTTAATTGTTTGTAGTCGAGAAGTGGTAATTACCGGAGATAAACTTCGCAGCCGATCTAGGGTAAATGGGGTATTAGTTAATCGCAAATTAATTGAACAACTCCGCGATCGCTTAATTGAAATTACCGCCCAAGGACAAACCTTACAACTCGGTCAACCCGACCTTCAACAAGAATGGTTAGATCTCTATGGAGGTCAACCCTTAATCGAAGCTAGAAAAGCTGTAGCATTAACTTATAGCGAAGCTCAAACCTGTAGCCATGCCTTAGAAAAACGCCGTCAATTTGAACAACAACGGTTACAAAGATTGGACTTATTAACCTATCAAATTCGAGAATTAGATACAGCTAATTTAACCACAGCCGAAGAATTAGAACAATTACAAATAGAACATCAACGGCTAAATCATATTGTTGAACTTCAACAACAAAGTTATCAAATTTATCAAGCCCTTTATCAAAGTGAAACCGGGTTAGCGGCAACGGATTTATTAAGCCAAGCGGAAAACAAACTCAGTGATTTAGTCGAATATGATCCCCAACTCCAAACCATTTTAGAAATAGTCAGTGAAGCGGTGGCTCAAATTACCGAAGCCGGAAGACAAATTGGCAGTTATGGTGAACAATTAGAATCCGATCCTCAACGCTTAGAAGAAGTAGAAGATCGGATTCGAGACTTAAAACAAATTTGTCGCAAATATGGACAAACTTTAGAAGAAGTGATCGAATATTATCATCGCATTCAAGAAGAATTAAAGGATTTAGAAGATGAAGATCAATCAATTGAATCCTTAGAACAGACCTATCAACAGGCAGTTCAAGCCCTAAAAGAAACCTGTCAACATCTGACTAACCTCCGTCAAGAAGCCGGCCATCAATTAGAAACCCATCTCCTCAAAGAACTCAAACCTTTAGCGATGAATAATGTTAAATTTCAAGCCGAAATTCATCCGATTTCCCCGACTGCTATGGGGGCGGATCAGATTCAATTTTGCTTTAGTCCCAACCCCGGAGAACCCCTGCAACCCTTGGGAGCGATCGCATCCGGGGGAGAAATGAGTCGGTTTCTCTTAGCTTTGAAAGCCTGTTTTTCCCAAATTGCCGGGTCAGGAACCTTGGTATTTGATGAAATTGACGTCGGGGTATCGGGACGAGTGGCCACGGCGATCGCTCAGAAACTCCACCAACTTAGTCAACGCCATCAAGTCCTCTGTGTCACCCACCAGCCCCTAGTTGCGGCCATGGGAGATCATCATTTTCGGGTAATCAAAGAAACTATCCAAACCGACTTAGAACCCAATTCCCAGGCTCCAGAAACCCGCACCGTCGTCCGGGTGACTCAGTTAACTTCCCCCCAACGTCGGGAAGAATTGGCTCAATTGGCCAGTGGGGAATCGGCCCAAGAAGCGATCGCCTTTGCCGAGTCACTTTTGACCCAAGCGGCGTTGATGAAAAACTAGCGATATATAGCAATCCTAAATCAGTTGTAATATTTCCATCTATCTCGACCCCTCCCAACCCTCACCTTAGTAAGGGGAGGGCTAGGGTGGGGTTCTATATTCTGATCGCAAATCATTTAAGATTGCTATATTATTAATTGTTAACTAATAAGTACCTAAACAAAATTAATTACACATCCTCTACCCTGTTCCCTCCCCCCTAGCCCCCCGTGCACGGGGGGTTTGGGGGCTGTTCCCTTTCTCAACTAGGTAATTTATTTTGTGCAACTACTTAATATAGAATAGGATATGAGATAGTTAAAATTTCTCCCCGAACATTCAATGAGGATAGGACTATGAATGCTTTAACTGTCAATTTGAAATCATTAATAGAAATGACTGATGAGCAGTTTTTTCAGCTATGTCAAAACAACCGCGAATTGAGATTTGAAAGAAATGCAAATGGAGAATTAATAATTATGCCACCAACGGGAGGAGAAACGGGAAATCGTAACGGTAGACTAAATCAACAATTATTTAATTGGACTGATGCTGATAGTACTGGCATTGCTTTTGATTCTTCCACTTGTTTTAAATTACCAAATGGTGCAGATCGTTCTCCTGATGCTTCTTGGATTAAGTTAGAAAGATGGGATGCTTTAACCGATGAGGAAAAACAAAAGTTTCCCCCTATTAATCCTGATTTTGTGATTGAGTTACTTTCTCCTAGTGATAGTTTGAAGACTACACAGGAAAAGATGAGAGAATATATAGATAATGGTGTGGGTTTGGGTATATTAATTAATCGTAAATCTCGTCAAGTAGAGATTTATAGATCAGGAAAAGAGGTTGAGGTTTTAGATTCTCCTGCTACGGTTTCAGGGGAAGATGTTTTAAAGGGTTTTGTGTTAAATTTGGGGATGATTTGGTAACATTATATAGGTATTTATTTAACCAGATAAATGATTTTGGATTTATTGGGGTTAATTCTATTATTTAACTATGTGGTTATTGAATAGACATCTCCAAGAATTATGTTAGAAGCCTTGATATACCGTAACCAAATCCTAATTTCTGGAGATGTCTAATGAATAAGTTTATTCTTGAGCCAACTGATGAAAATTTAGAACTCCTGAAAAAGTTCAAAGGCAGTGAAGTTTATTGGCACACGGCAGATTTTTTTCAGTTCGATCTTAGCCTAAAAGATTCATTGTCGGTCATCTTTGATGCTTATATGGATGCACTGATGGAGTCTGAAGAAGATGATGAAGATGAAGCTATTCGTAAAATTGGATTTTCAATTGGAAGGATGCTGGTCAAAGCGGCAAGAAAAATGGGAATTTCTTCCCAAGACTATCGCGATCAATTCAATAATTATGTAACAGTCATTTGGACTCCGATCTGTATATGGCGAAAAGACGAGTCTGGTAAAATGCGTTATTCTCTAATGAGCAATTTATAATCAAACTAAGTGCGATCGCCTTTAGAAGATAGATTGTTGATGCGATCGCAACCAAAGCCCAATGTTCTTGTGTGCTATAATTATGGAATAATTCGCTAAAAGCTAAAAGGGAAACAATATGGCACGCGCTGTAGATGTGGCGAAATATATCCTAACCAAAACAGGAGAGATGACTGCGATGAAGCTTCAAAAGCTTGTTTATTACAGTCAGGCTTGGTCTCTTGTGTGGGATGAAAGCCCCTTATTTGAGGAAGATATTCAGGCTTGGGCTAATGGACCTGTGGTGCAAGTTCTGTATTCTTATCATCGAGGTCAATTTAAGGTTAATAAGGATACCTTTGCCGATGGAAATGTTGACGCTTTAACTCCTAATCAGAAAGACTCTATTGACAAAGTGCTAGAGGCACTTCAAGACAAGAGTGGGCAGTGGTTAAGCGAGTTAACTCACATGGAGTCTCCTTGGAAAGACGCTAGAGGCGATCTGAAACCTACAGAAAGGGGTGATAACCTTATCCCCTTAGCTGCAATACATGAATATTATTCCAGCCTATGACGGACAAACCTTCAAAAGCTGAGAAGAGGAGACAAAGGCAAGAGGAAAAAGCTCAGGCGCACAGAGCAAAGTCAGTAAAATTTTCGTCTAGCGTGGAAAACTTGGCGACTAAAACTGTGAAAATAGCGCCAATACCTGAGCTTGCCTTGAAGGTCGTTAAGGTTCAGGAAAATCCAAGTAGAAACAAGTTTGTATATCTTCCTAACGAAGAAGCATTTTCAAAAGCCTGCCATTTGACGTGGTGTACGACTATATCTGATTTAGAGGGAGAGTGGTCATGGCAAGAGCAAAGGTGTTGGACTGAGGAAGAATGGCAAACTCAAATACTTCCAAATCTCAGTTCGTTAGAAAAATCAACTTGGTCTGAAATTTTATTTGAGCAAAAGACACCTGCAAAGGGCGGCAAAAGCGTACCTAAGCATCACTCTCAAGAGCTAATTACTTTGGTGAAAGAAGCTCAGAATAGGTGGATTGAAATAGGTTTAGAGGAGTACGACACGGCTTTTCGCTTTAGATTTGCTAATACAGTCAGAGCTTGGGGTGTAAGGCTAGAAGGACATTTTTATTTGGTTTGGTGGGAAAGACATCACAAGATATATCAACTCCCTCAGCCTTAACTATCAGTCCTCTCAGTCAGTAAGATGTACTATATATTAGACCGTGAACCGTCGTTTAACAGACAGGATAAAAGGCTTATCAACCTAATATAGTCAGTTTAAACTCGTAAACAGTATCAGTTGATTTATGCTTGACTGTGTACTAAAAATCACGACTCACAGGAATAGCGATCGCCACTTCAAAAAAATCAACCAGCGATCGCATTCCCCATACCCAAAATTTATCTATCTAAACTTGAACTAACGGCTGATTGTTGATAGATGAACGAGGTTGAATCGTATGAATGAATTTCTTCTCCCGCTAACTCTTGGGCTAGGCGTAAATCATAAGCTTTTTGCAAATTAAGCCATAGTTCTGCACCAGTGCCAAACCATCGTCCTAGACGTAATGCCGTGTCAGCAGTAATACCTCTTTGCCCTTTGAGAATTTGCGTAATCCGATTTGTGGGTATATGGAGCGATCGCGCTAGTTCTGATGCACTAATTCCCAGTTCTTCTAGTTCATCAGATAAGATTTCACCAGGGTGAATTGCGGGTCTTACCATAGTTATTTTCTCCTTTAGTGATAATCGACAATTGCGATATTAAATGGGCGATTTTCTGTTTCTGTCCACTCAAAACAAATACGCCATTTGTCATTTATGCGGATGCTGTACTGTCCTTTTCTATCTCCGCCTAGTGCCTCAAAACGATTACTTGGCAAAGCCTTCAAGGATTCTTTATTAGGTGCGGCTTCTAGGATTTCTAAGCGCTTGTATGCTTGTCTTTCAAATGCCTGAAATTCTTTGACACGATCACCAGCAGCAAATTTGGCTGTGCGTTTGTCTTTATATTTTTGAGGTATAGGCAAGTGTTATGCGTTACGTTAAACATAACATTTATATCGCAATTTCGCAAAAAATCAACCAGCGATCACAATACTGCAAAACATACAATTGATCGGCGATCGGCTAATAATCACGACTCACAGGAATAGCGATCGCCTTCAGTAAACCCTTTAGCAGATGGATAATTGAGGCGATCGCCTCGTAAACTCTTATCTGTCAGAATATCTCCGCTTTATTGGATACCGTAAGAATTCTTTCCCACTTCAACGTATGCTAAAATCGGAAAATTATTTTACCTTAAATTCACCTAACAATGCCTGATCCAATGCTTGATCTGAAAAATGTTATAGAACGGGGCTATTTTCCTAAAGAACTACCACCTCCATTTAATACTTCTCAATTATCACAACATATTGATTCTATAATTCTAACTTGGATAAGTACCTTTGAGCAACATGGAAATGAGAAAAGTTCTACGTTTATTTTAACTCAAAATCAAGAAGAACTAAATGCACAATATAAAGCTAGAAAAAAAGACTACGCAAATGAATTTAAAAATAAATATGGATCGTCTAAAGCTGTAGACTTTTCTATCTCTAAAGGAAAACTATCGAGACGTTTTTTATGTATTCCAAATCCAAAGCACTTTATAGATCTATCTAAGAAAATAGTAGATAACTGGCAAGAATTTAAGACTGTATTTAATTTATCAAAATATTCGCAAAGTTTGCCTAAACCAGAGATAAATCCTATTAAACGTTCTGTGTCTACACTTAGTAAAGGTGTTTCCGACTTCAGAGATCACAAAATTAGTACTTCACTAAGTAAGTTAATCGAAATTCGTGTAGATATTTCTAAATTTTATCCTACAATCTACACACATTCAATAACATGGGCTTTTCTAGGAAAAGAAAAAGCAAAGCTTTATTATAATACAAAGAAGAATGATTTGGTTACTCTTATAGCTTCTAACGATCATGATGCAATACTGTATAAGTTGGCGGACGATATTGATACTTCTGTTAGAAATTGCCAAGAGCGTCAGTCAATTGGCATACCAATAGGACCAGATACTTCACACATTATTTCAGAGCTTATTGCTTGCAGAATTGACAGTATTTTACAAAATGAGTTTAGTAACATTAAACTTAAGGGCTGTCGTTACTATGATGATTATTATTTATATGTCTCAACCAGAGATGAAGCAGATAGAGTTTTAAAAGGATTACAAAGGATTTTAAACGATTTTCAGCTAGAGATAAATGAAAGCAAGGTTAGAATCAAAGAATTCCCATTTGCATTTGAGGATAAATTTACTCTGATTTTTAATCAATTCGATTTCAAGGAAACAAGCTTGAGTAACAGTATTAAGCACTACTTTAGTTTGGTATGGGGACTCATTGATGAAAACAGTCAACGCCCAGATTGGATTTTTAAATATGCACTAAGAATATTTGAATGGAGAACTGTAACAATCACGAAGGAAAGCTGGAAGCTTTTTGAAGATTTATTATTAAAGTCAGCATTGATTGAACCTGCAATTTTGGACATAGTAACTAGAATCTTATTGACATATAAAAGCTATCTTGATACGGATTCCAAAACGAAATTATATGAGTTGATTGAACTCATTATAGAAAATCATAGTCCAGTAAGACACAATTTTGAAGTAGCTTGGGCACTTTGGTTAGCCAAAACATTTGAAATTAAAATTAAAAAATCTTTAGTAGATAGTGTTATTCAGATGAAAGATTCCATTTCTTTGCTGATACTGCTTGATATACTTAAGAATACAGCTTTAATTGACGACCATCCTACTGCTTTTTCTGATATAGCAACATATATAACAGAAGATACTTTCTTTTCTCAACTTTGGTTGTTAGCATACGAAGGACTTAAAAAGGGATGGATTTCGTCAGGTACTTCAAATCTAATTGATAATAATCACTTCTTTAAAATACTTAAAGATTTAGATATAGAGTTTTATGATTCAACAAAACAATTAAAAGTATACTCTTCTAAAGATAAAAATGAACTAGAATTAGATGTGAGTCCAGACTACACAGCATCTTCTCATTCTGTTGAAAATACTGATTTAAGTACTTCGGATGTAGGTTCTCTAATTCCATCAAACTTATAAATATGAGAAGTTGTAAAGGAAGATACTGTTGCAATCTGAATTTGGAACTTCCGAATATCATGAGTTGTTAATGCCATGTTTCTAGTACTGCTAGTGCGATCACCGATCTTGTAGGGTGCGTTAATGAAATGTAACGCACCTATGTCATATTGGACAGAATTTTTCCGTCTAATACATAGTTATACCAAACCGAAACGCCCGTTAAAGTTATCTGTTTATCGCCGAGATTAAGCACTCAAAAATGATTTGCTTCGTTGATGAGTTCGTAGAAATTATAGGCGACCGTAAAGACAAATAATTATTAAGCGATGCGATCGCCTAAAAATCACGACTCACAGTAATAGCGATCGCCAAGCTCAAAAAGGAATATTCAGTTAATATATAATAGGATATGAGATAGTTAAAATTTCTCCCCGAACATTCAATGAGGATAGGACTATGAATGCTTTAACTGTCAATTTGAAATCATTAATAGAAATGACTGATGAGCAGTTTTTTCAGCTATGTCAAAACAACCGCGAATTGAGATTTGAAAGAAATGCAAATGGAGAATTAATAATTATGCCACTAACGGGAGGAGAAACAGGAAATCGTAATGCGGGTATTACTGCTCAAGTTTGGATTTGGAATGAGCAAAATAAGGAGGGTATAGTTTTTGATTCTTCCACTTGTTTTAAATTGCCTAATGGTGCAGATCGTTCTCCTGATGCTTCTTGGATTAAGTTAGAAAGATGGAATGCTTTAACTGATGAAGAAAAACAAAAATTTCCCCCTATTTCTCCTGATTTTGTAATTGAGTTACTTTCTCCTAGTGATAGTTTGAAGACTACACAGGAAAAGATGAGGGAATATATAGATAATGGTGTCCGTTTGGGTATATTAATTAATCGTAAATCTCGTCAAGTAGAGATTTATAGATCAGGAAAAGAGGTTGAGGTTTTAGATTCTCCTGCTACGGTTTCAGGGGAAGATATTTTAAAGGATTTTGTGTTAAATTTGGGGATGATTTGGTAAATAGCGATCGCCACTTCAAAAAAATCAACCAGCGATCGCATTCCCCATACCCAAAATTTATCTATCTAAACTTGAACTAACGGCTGATTGTTGATAGATGAACGAGGTTGAATCGTATGAATGAATTTCTTCTCCCGCTAACTCTTGGGCTAGGCGTAACTCATAAGCTTTTTGCAAATTAAGCCATAGTTCTGCACCAGTGCCAAACCATCGTCCTAGACGTAATGCCGTGTCAGCCGTAATACCTCTTTGCCCTTTGAGAATTTGCGTAATCCGATTTGTGGGTATATGGAGCGATCGCGCTAATTCTGATGCACTAATCCCAAGCTCTTTTAGTTCATCAGATAAGATTTCGCCAGGGTGAATTGCAGGTCTTGCCATAGTTGTTTTCTCCTTTAGTGATAATCGACAATTTCGATATTAAATGGGCGATTTTCTGTTTCTGTCCACTCAAAACAAATACGCCATTTGTCATTTATGATGAAGTTCTCAAATGAAGGTTTTTCGTAAAAATGCCTTTGGGTGGGTTAAGAAATAAAAAGATATATTGAGAAGTGCTGAATCTTGGTTATCATGTAACCTACAAGATAATTGATAGTTAACCACAACTAAAAATCAGGAGAACAATATGGATTATATGGATTATGCGCCAATTGTAGTTGACTTAGGGGCGAATATGATTAAAGCTGGTTTGGCAGGCGATGGCAGTCCGCTTGTTGTTCGTCCATATTCAAACACCCCCATGAAACATGGTATGGTTACAAATTGGAATGACATCGAGAAAAATCTTCACCAAACTTTTTATCATGAACTCAGAGTAGCACCAGAGGAACATCCCGTATTGATAACGGAAGCGCCTTTGAATCCAAAGACAAATCGAGAAAAACTAACACAGATTTTATTTGAAACATTTAATGTTCCTGCTATGTATTTAGCGATGCGACCTGTTTTGGCTGTGTGTGGCAGTGGGCGCAGTACAGGAATAGTATTTGATTCCGAAGGCGACGTAAGTTATGTAGTTCCTGTCTATGAAGGACATGCGCTACCTTATGCTGCTGTTGTTTGGGCAGACGGCAATACAGAATCTAATGGTATTTTTGAAGATGTTTATAATTCTATAATGAAATGTGATGTAGATATTCATAAGGATTTGTATGCCAATATCATTTTTTCCGGCGAAGGTACCATGGTTCCAGGCATCGATAACACAATGCAAAACAAAATTTCTGCCCTAGCTCCGCCCACCATGAAAATTAAAATTATCGCTGTTCCAGAGCGTGGAATCTTAACATGGCTTGGTGGCTCAATTTTTGCGTCTTCATCTACTTTTGAACAAATGTGGGTTAGTAAACAGGAATATGACGAATCTGGACCAACTATTATTCATAGAAAATGTTTCTAATGCTCGACTAAATATTGGTCAACAAACAATCCGCCTAGTAAAAATTGAACCGAATGCGGTCTGCTGTTGGGCTTCAATTCACTTTTCGATCATGGAAAATGACGAACTAATTAGCCGGGCAGAAGTTATTCAAGTCGATCTAGAGTATTTAGAACAGATGTACAAGGTTTGTGGGATATCCAATTTATTAACATTGCCGCGATTTCGGGGCAAAGGATATGGCAAACAAATCGTTAAAGTAGCGACGGATTATATCCTATGCAACGATGTTGATCTTGGGTTACTTTTTTGCGAACCTCGGCTTGAATCGTTTTATGCTTCAAACGGCTGGGAAGCACAGAACAATTCTGTCACCAGAATTGGCTCATCTACCAATTACCAACAGTATGCTAGTATGAGAATGATCTTGTTGGTTTCTGACAAGGGTAAAAATCTGTGTGCGAATTTTGAAAATTCCCCCATGTATTTTCAACGTATATGGTAAACTAAAAACTAAACTAAAAACTAATTAAATTAAAGAGGTGTTTATATGTCTTGGGACAGTTATCTTGACAAACCTCTTGCAAAAAAAATCTATGCTATAATGCCAAACTTTCACTTTCAGACTAAGAGTGTCAACTCATAATTATAAATGGCTGACAACAAATTACAACGAAGACCATAACGGCGACGACGATTTCGATAACGACTCGATAAGATCCTGAAAATTTTGAGGCTCCGATTAACGTGTTCAATCACAATTCGTTGATGAGCCAAATCTTGATTATAGTCTTTTTCTAAGACCGAAAGGTTGCCATTTTTGGGTTTCTTTTTGGGTACATAGCTATTAAAGTGATAATCTTTAATTCCTTGATAGCCACTATCTTGTAAGCTATCAGTTTGGGGGTGAAAATGAATTTCGCTTTTTTTGAATAAGCTAAAATCGTGGCAATGTCCTTCTCCAAAATCTGTACAAATAATCTGTTTAGTTTCTTGATTAATTACTAATTGAATAATGTCAGCAACAATTCGGCAAATAGTTGATTCTGATACTCCCCAATTTGTCCCAATATGAAAATATGTTCTGTATTCTCGCCAATACTCCAAGGCTACTAAAACTTGCTCTTGGAGAGTCAGGTGGGTGTGATGTCCTCTCCTATCTTTAGGATGTTCTAACCTGAACTGCTCTATGGCATTAACCATTTTTTGGAAGGTTTGAATCTTGACACCAAATCTTCGTTTAAATTCATGAGGTTTCAAATTTAGATAAAATTGAGTGTTCATCGCAGAGTTATTGTCTAAATTCACTTTCAATTTTTACCATTTTATGGAGTTTTTAGCAAAAGTTTGTGAAGAATGGTTAGTCTCTAGGATTTTATGAAATTGAGCAAAACTTACCATAATACCATAAAATTATTTTGCAAGAGTTCTACTAATGGAAATCGCCTTAAATATTGTTGACCAATTGAGTTTTGAAAAGCGTACTGGTCGTCAACGAGGGGAAGAAGATCGCAAAAGCCATTTAAGAAAAGGAGTTTCGGGAGACTGGAAAAACTATTTCACAGAAGATCATAAACAACTTTTCAAACAAATGTATCCCGGTGCACTGACTCAACTAGGTTATGAACAGAATGATCATTGGTAACTAAGGATAAATAGCTCATGAACCGAACAATTTTAGTGCATCATCATATTTTTAAAAATGCTGGAACGTCATTTAATCATGCACTCCAGCATTATTTCGGTTCTAGCTTTTTGGAATATGATTTACCCAATAGTCAAGTTGTGACCCCACAGGACTTAGACCTGTTTATTCTGACTCATCCCCAAGCTTTAGCCATCTCTAGTCATCACGCTTCTCTACCAACTCCCCAAGGAGAAAACTATCAAACAATTTCTTCTATTTTATTGAGAAAACCTTTAGCGAGAATTCGTTCAATTTATCAATTTGAACAACAACAAAATGCTCAAACTGAGGGCGCAATTAAAGCTAAAGAGTTAGATTTTAAAGATTATGTTCTGTGGCGGTTGGAATTTACTCCAGTTATGTTTTGTAATTATCAGACTTATTACTGTTCTCGGACTCAAAACTCAGATCAAATGCCAATGGAAGATAGTTTACAACTGGCTATTGAGAATCTAAAAAACTGTTTTATTGTGGGAACAGTAGAACGATACTCAGATACCTTAAAAGTCGCTCAGTTTAAATTAAGCTCGTTTTATCCTGATATTGACTTAAAATATAGTTACTTAAATCGTTCTACTGAAATGCCCTTATCTGATAAAGAAATTAAAGCAAATTTAAGCCAAGATTTAGGAGATGAAATTGTAGAAAAAATTGATGAAATGAATAAATTTGATCAAAAGCTATATAAAATTTCAGAAAATATTTTAGAACAGAATTTGACCAATGATAAATTTCTCAAAAAAATGTAAAGATTGTTAATGAATGAGAATATATTCATGTCGATTCAGAAAAATTATGCTACAATCTTAAAAGTCAACCTAAAACCTCAAACTGGAGGGGTTAAAGACGATGGAAACTCAAGTCCAACCTAAACCCATTGAAGAAGTTTTACAGGAAGCTGAAAAACTTCAAGAGCAAGGTCAAGTAGATGAAGCCCTGAAAAAATATAAACAAGCATTAAAGCTGAATCCAGAATCGACTCAAGCACTGAATAAACTGGCAGATATTTATGAAAGTAAAGATCAGTTGAAAGACGCAATTGACTGTTATCGAAAAATTATTCACTTAAAACCTAAAAATGCAGGGGCTTATATCCAATTAGCTAAGGCTTTGGAAACAGCCGAGGAACACACTGAAGCAATCCTAATGTATGAAAGAGCGATTGAACTTAAACCGGATGCGGCGTTCCGAGTTTACTTAGGGTTAGCAAATGTACTCTACGAAAAAGGCTTAGAAGAAGATGCGATCGCGCCCTATCAAAAAGCCATTGAACTTAAAGCGGATTTACCTGCAAAAGCTTATAAAAATTTAGCTCAAGCTTTAAATAAAACCAATCGTTTTGCTGAAGCCATTCCCTATTGCCAAAAGCTAACGGAATTACAGCCTGAAAAAGCAACGGCTTATCTGAAATTAGGTCAAGCTCAACTGAATGCCGATCAGGTGAACGAAGCTATTATTAGCTTGCAACGGGTACTGGAACTCGAACCCAATCAGGTTATGGCTCATAAAAGTTTAGGGGAAGCCTTCCAAAAACAAAATGATTTAGTCCAAGCTCAGTCCTATTATCAAAAAGCAACGGAACTCAAACCCGATTTTAAAGGGGTTTATCGTCTGTTGGGGGATGTTTTGCTTAAACAAAATCGAGAATCAGAAGCTTTAAATGCTTATCGTCAAGCCATTTCAGTCTAATTTGTTGGGATTAGAATCAAGCTAAATTTGAGTTAAAGACGGGTTGCTAACTAATAGTTAACCCGTCTTTATCAGATCTCAAATCAGGTGTATGATCGTGAATTAATCTCCCTATCGCCGGAATTGAAACTCGAAAAGATGCAGTCTGAATTCATCGCTGTTAACCCACAAGCCCTTGAATATGATGCCCCTGCCCATAATGCTGAATATTATCAGCAAATGGGAGATCGTTTTGTAGAAAATCAGCAGTGGCATCAAGCGATCGCAGCTTATCAACAGGTTTTAAATCTCAATCCTAATTATTCTTCTATTTATAAAAAATTAGCTAATACCTTACAACTACAAGTTCAAGAAGAAAGGGCTACTTTACAAAACATTTATCGACAAAAGATTCAGGAAGATCCCCATCTCTTAGAAAACTATGAGTTAGCATTAGAACTGCAACCCAATGATGCCGAACTGTATTTAAACTTAGGCAAAAGACTCATGCAAATGGGAGACTGGGAACGGGGAATTTTAGCGTATCAGAAATTTCTCTATTTGCAACCGCAACATCCTCAAGTTTATCTACTATTAGCCAGTGGCTTTAATCCTCAAATATTAACATCAACTCCCCTGTTTGAACCTAAGTTAAATCTAAATCAAGCCAAACAAACCTTAAAAACTTCCAGTCAAATTGCCTTAGAGAAATTTTTGCAAACTCAAGAAATGATTCAGTTTCCTTCAGTTCATAGTCCAGAAGTTAGTATTATTATTATCTTGCATAATCGGGCTGAATTGACTTTTAAATGTTTATCTTCCCTCCTGCATCAAAACTTTAATTCTTTTGAATTAATCTTAGTAGATAACGCCTCCCAGGATGCTACACTAGATCTGCTGCAACGAATTCAAGGAGCCAAAATATTAAGGAATCAGGAGAATCTGCATTTTGTTCTAGGTTGTAATCAAGGCAGTAAAATTGCTCAAGGAAACTACTTATTGTTTTTAAATAATGATGCCAAAATTTTAGAAAATGGGATAGAAACAGCCGTTAATACAATTAAATCTTCTTCAGAAATTGGTGCTGTTGGAGGAAGATTAATTTTACCCGATGGAACCTTACAAGAAGCGGGAGGAATCATTTGGCAGGATGGTTCTTGTTCCAGTTATGGACGGACAGACTCCCCCCATGCACCCCAGTATCGATTTCAGCGTTCTGTTGATTATTGTTCTGCTGCCTTTTTATTAACTCCCCGAACCTTATTTTTAACCCTAGGAGGATTTGATCAAGATTATCAACCTGCCTACTATGAAGAAATTGATTATTGTATTCGACTACAAAAAATCGGCAAAAAAATTATTTATGATCCTAATGTTAATATTCTCCATTATGAGTTTGCTAGTTCCAGTAATAAAGGTTCAAGTGATCATGCGATCGCCCTCATGGAAAAAAATCAGCAACTTTTAAAAGAAAAACACAAAGACTGGTTTCAATCTCAATATCCCTCCGATCTCAAAAACCTAATATTTGCTCGAACTCAAGCCAGAGAAAAACAAAAACGCCTATTATATATTGATGATAGAATCCCCCATCCTTGGGTCGGTTCAGGTTATACTCGCAGTTATTCTATTCTGTCTCATCTTGTTAAATTAGACTATTCTATTACCCTTTATCCAGGGGATTTGTATTATCTCGAAGATTGGTCAACAATTTATGCTGATATTCCCCAAACCGTTGAAATCATGCGAGGTTATGGGTTAGTAATGTTAGAAGATTTTCTCAGAGAACGCCAAGGATATTATGATCTAGTTTTTGTTAGTCGTCCCCATAATATTAAACATTTAAACTCCATTTTAGTCAAAGAAAATTTCCTAAATTCAGCAAAAATTATTTATGATGCAGAAGCAATTTTTAGTATTCGAGATTATGAATATAAACGTTTAAATAAAATTAATTTTACTGAAGAAGAACGTCAAAAAGCTATTACAGAGGAAATTAAACTAGCTAAAAATAGCCATCATATTATTACCGTTTCTCCCCAAGAAAAACAACAATTTATTCAACAAGGCTACACAAACGTTAGCATTTTAGGTCATACTTTTTCGCCTTATCCCACACCTAAACCCTTTGCAGAACGGCAAAATTTAATATTTGTGGGTTCAATTTATGAACTAGAATCTCCTAATGCTGATTCATTATTGTGGCTAAGTCAAGAAATTTTTCCCCTGATTCAAAATCAACTTGATCAGACAATTGAACTTATAATTATTGGTAATAATACCGTTGAAGAAATTAAACAAAAAATTAATAATTTAAACAATTCATCAATCAAACTATTAGGCAAAGTTGATGATTTAACACCTTTCTATAATCAAGCTCGATTATTTGTAGCCCCAACCCGATACGCAGCCGGAATTCCCCATAAAGTTCATGAAGCCGCAGCTTATGGTTTACCCATTGTTACCACATCCTTAATAGCTCAACAGTTAGGATGGAACCCGGAAATAGAATTATTAGTTGCGGATGATCCCGTAAATTTCGCTCAACAATGCGTCAAACTTTATCAAGATTCAACCCTATGGAATCAACTCAGAAAAAATGCCCTGAAGCGAGTAGAAACTGAATGTTCTCCTCAATTTTTTTCAGACACATTGAATTCTATATTAAAATCTTTGTGATGCCAATAGTTAGTGGCAAAGCGATCGCAATTATAAGTCGGAATAATTACACTGACTCTAGGCATTAAAATTGCTGTTAATTAATCCGGTTTAAATTATTTTTGGGATACCAATTATCCTCTAATAATTGTTCAAAATTTTCTTATAAATGCGATCGCCCCAAAAGATAAACTCCCCCTGACCAAAGTAGATTTAGGAAGATATAGCTGACTAAATCAAGCCACTATTAACCATACAAATAATGATCGTGTTGATCTGCTAAATCAGTTATTCCCGTTTCCATTTGACACTCTTCTATAACCGATAACAACCTGTCCCACCCAGATGCAGATTCATCCGATGATATACCTACTGTTGTAGCAGTTGTCGGTGTATCCAAGAAAGTTATAATAACTGGGTGAAATTCGCCATAAGAAACTTGTTCACTGGGATGAACTACCCCATCTTTAAAAATACCCCTAATTGACTGCATAAAGCCCCCTCTCCCATGCGATTTAGACCGAGAAACAATCCCCGCCCAGACTTAGACAGAGAATCCTATCTATGATGTTAACACGCAAACGCTTCACCTAAGAAAGCGATCGCAATTATAATTCGGAATAATTACACTAACTCTAGGCATTAAAATTGCTAATGTTTACGGTATTGGATAGACAATGAAAAAGTTAGTCGTGCCGAGTTGTATCGCTACAACACCGAGCTTCGAGCTACTTTTCCTTTTGTCAAATTATTGAAAATATAGATTTGTTTATATATCAAAATAATGGAGCATCTTACGGAGAAAAATCATCGACAGATTTTTTGTTGAAAATGCTAAAACCTAATTGTCTAAAAATATCTTTTCCCAATAGTCATTATAAAGGATACAATCCAGAAACCACTTACTTAAAACATAATGGTATTATAGTTAAACGTTTTTGTGATTATCATGATTCAAATGTTATCAAAGACTACCTTCTGGGAAAAAGTGAGTCTGACGTAGTATCAAGCATATTAGATATTGAATACTATAGTAATGATTTTATCTGGGAAAATGCTAAGAATAGTTTAAGTGAATTGCGGAAAAGAGAAATGATAACAGATATAATTATTTCAGATTTTATAGAAGAAAATTGGACAAAAATTAAATTATTTCATTCTATGAATCATCCTACTAACTTAGTGTTGCTGGAAATAGCAGATAGAATTCTAACGAATCTAGGACTACCAAAATTAAATACTGCGGAAAGAAACAGTCAAAAAACAAATATCGAAATTCAAGTGATTTTGAACTGAAAACTTTTTAAACTGCTCTACCCAATCTGAAATACTTTCCGCCCTGTAGTAAGGAGTATATTCCACCGAACTCACATTCACCCATCCTTACTATACCATCAAAGGGTACAGGTTAAACAAGTTGATTAAATATTAATCTTAATTTAATGCTCATTCAATGTTCAGCCAAGTGAACATTTCTGTCACCGACAATTTCATATCTTTAACACTTTCTAAAACAGGTAAAATTTCTTGCTCTGATTTGATGTCAGGAAATTGATTGGGCTGAAATATCATGACTGATTCATCTTTAGGATCAATTAACCATCCCAATTCTGTTCCATGCTTCAGACAAAAAATAATCTTTTTAATAACTTTGTTAGGAGATTGTTCGGGAGATAGAATTTCAATGACCCAATCAGGGTAAATTTCAAAGCGATTTTCAATTCTCCCTTGTTCTGTTTTTGGGATGCGCTTCCAAGCAAAAACGGCAAGATCAGGTACTAGAGAACGTCCACCAAAAGTACACCTTAATTCTATAAAAGCTAAGGCTGCTTTATTTGCTTTTCCGACTTCATTAATCTTTGCAGATAAATAAGTTTGAATCAGACTATGTTCTCCCTGGGGCATGGGTTTTTGTTCTATTTGTCCATTAATATATTCACTAGAAGGTTTTGTTTCAGGAAATCCTAAAAAATCCTCTAAGGTGATTTTTGTTTGAATTTGATTAACCGCAACCATTTTTTACCTCCTAACAACATTTGGTTAGTATAGTGCTTTATTTTTTACTCTGTACTTAACCGACAGGTGGCGATCTCATGAACCGAACTCACATTCACAATTGCCCCTCCTTGAGATTTCATCAAAGGATAAAGCTGACGGACACCCAAATAAACCGAGCGGAGATTGACTGCCATCACCCGATCCCATTCCTCCGGTGTAGTCTCTACCAGAGGCTTACAAACTTGTATTGCCGCATTATTCACAATAGCTGCTATATTTTCAACCTTTCCCGATAGTTGGTGGGCGATATTTCCCCAAGCCAAAGCATCAGAGACATCAGCCCGAATCAACAAATCAACCCCAGTTAATGGCGTGGTGACTTCACCCAGATCAACCCCTACCACATACCAGCCATTTTTTTGAAACAACCCAGCAGTAGCCCTACCAATGCCGCCTAAAACCCCAGTAATTAAGACAACTTTACTCATTAAATTAACCCCAACCAATATCGCAACGACTGCTCTAAGTTGTCCGCATCCCCATCAGATAACTTGCCGATCACTTTAATAATCAAGCTCTCGTGGACTGTATACAAACCTCGCTTTACTGCTGTGGCTACATTTAGCCCAGCGACAGACCAATCAGAAAGCAAAAACTCCCCATCCAGTAAAGATTCAGTTCTGCTCGTTAGGGGTACGATCAAAATGTCTTGAGATGGGTGTGGCGCACTCACAATAACCGCAGGTCTAACCTTTGAACTTGACAAGTCTGAAAACGGATAACGAACCAGAATAACGTCATTTTTTGAGTAACTCGGCATAAATATCATCCTCAGCATTATCCCAGACTGCATTTAATGAAATCTGACTGGCTTGAAGCCAAAATTCAAATTCATCATTAGGAATTAAAGTTACAAGCACCTGCGTTCCTTCCACCAAATCTGCTGACTCAAGCAATTCAATTTTCCCTTGTTTAACAGTACCCCAAAGTGTTCTCATCATATTTATTTATCTCTAAATAAAATAGTTTTGGCTAGTCGCTTATCTTAGCACTACGTTGAAAAATAGACATTAGCTTATAACATAAGTCTGGGAGCTTGAAAACTCAGTGTCTTCAGACCACCAGATGAAAAGCGACTCAGGGGGTTTTAACCCCCGTGAATATTTCTTCAATCTATGTTAATATATCCAGTAACAGGAAAAGGTAAACAACCTGTCTAAAAACCTAGTCGCCTAACGGCAAAACGCTGAACCTTGACAATTGAATCTATAGGGTTCTACTGCACAGTTCTAGTTTTCCCCCAGCAGTGGGTAAAAGATTCATGGGAGCTAGACGAACAGTTTTTAAGCAAAAAAGAACTCGCATTAATGCGAATAGGGTAGGGCATACCCGCTCTTTAGCTTGGGGAGAATCCCACCTCTGGTTAAAGCACTGCAAGGTACTTTGATTAAGTGGTTTCGTTGAACCAAGAATCGAGCGCGTCTTCAGACCTGAGAGTGTCAACTGTTTGACCCTTTAATTTTCTAATCCTAACCCCTGTAAAAGATTTTTAATCGCCATCTCATTCACCCGCAATACAGCTTCCCTCGTATGAGAACCATTATGGGTTCCAAAAATACACTGGTCAAACTGGCGTAAAGGACTCTCCATATCTGTTCCAGGTTTTAGAGTTAGATAGGAGTATGTACAAAAAACGGTGCTGGGCTAGTTTTGGTTGTTAGAGGAATGGCTTAATTTCGGAAAGTCAAGACTTAAAAGTTTCAAAATTAAGATCCCCTCAGTTTTCAATAATCCCAAATATAAGTTGTTGCCATTCAGGTAAATCCGTCAACAAACAAATATCCAAATTCAAGCGATTCTGAACTGAAAACTTTTTGAACTGCTCTACCCAATCTGAAATCGTTTCGACTTTATAGTAAGGAGTGTATTCTAAAGACCCATCCAGAAATCGAGCCATTTCCCCATATAATCCCCTATCATAGTGATACCAAGCCAACCATACCAACGTATGATAACGCACCCGATGCTCCATACCTCGAATCTGCTCCGGTAAATCCCGATGAGCAAAAAACTTGTCCAACACCTTCACCACACATTCAGCTTGAGTTTTGGTGTTTCTAGTCGTGTTCCCCCCATACCTGCGATAACCCGCCGCCACCCGCCGCCACCAAGCCGCTTCACACCCCATCAACGCTAAACGCAACACCAAATCAACATCATGGGATTGGCGCAACTCCCCATCAAACCCCCCCACCTGTCCTAACCACTGTTGACGAATCATCATGCCACTGGTTTTAACTGGTTTATACATTAACCAACTTTCCAAATTCAGATCAGGAACATCACGCCAAGGTTCCACATCAATAATTTTCTTACCCCCTCCATCCACAATTCGCCAGCCTGTATGTACACTTCCCAAACTAGGCTGTTGCTCAAAACAATTCACTTGTGCTGCTAACTTTTCGGGTACAATCCAAAAATCATCCGCATCTAAAAAAGCTATAAATTCACCCTGAGCTTGTTTAATCCCTAAATTACGAGCGACAGCCGAACCTTGATTTTCTTGATAAAAATATCTAATTTTATTCTGGTAAGACTCTAAAACTTGACAAGTTTGATCCGTTGATCCATCATCAATAACAATAATTTCATAATCTTGATAAGTCTGCCTCAAAACACTATCAATCGCTTCAGGAAGAAAGCGATCGCAATTATAAGTCGGAATAATTACACTAACTCTAGGCATTAAAATTACTGTTAATTAATACAGTTTAAATTATTTTGTGGATACCAATTATCCTCTAATAATTGTTCAAAATTTTCTGATAAATGCGATCGCCCCAAAAGATAACCCCCCCCTGACCAAAGTTGAATTGAACTCAGTTAATAAATATTAACAAATTTCTCACGGATCTCGGTTGACCGGGACTGACCCCTTCCTAGAGACAGATAATTAAGGGTTGAAGGGCCAAAATCGCCAACTTTTGTAATTTTTGATATAAAATCAAATTTATGTGAAGATTTGTTTAGAATAACCGACATCCATTTAGAGAGGAGAAAATACAGTGGCTTTTGAACTTCCCGCCCTACCCTTTGCCGACGATGCTTTAGAATCTAGCAAAATGTCGGCCAAGACCTTTTCCTTCCATCATGGTAAGCACCACGCGGCTTATGTTACGAACCTGAATAAACTGATTGATGGGACAGGACTAGCGGATAAATCCCTAGAGGAAATTATCAAGGCAACCGCCAATGACCCGAATAAAGCTGGAATTTTCAACAATGCGGCTCAAGTCTGGAATCATACTTTCTTCTGGAATAGTCTGAAAGCTGGTGGCGGTGGCCAACCCACAGGCGCTTTAGCCGAAAAAATTAATGCCGACTTTGGTAGCTTTGACAAATTTATCGAAGAATTCAAAGCCGCCGCGACTACTCAATTTGGTAGTGGTTGGGCTTGGTTAGTATTAAATAATGGCACTCTGAAAGTTACCAAAACCGCTAATGCAGGAACTCCTATTGTGGATGGATTAACTCCTTTATTAACTTTAGATGTTTGGGAACACGCCTATTATTTAGACTTCCAAAATGCCAGACCTGCTTACATTGAAAACTTCCTAAATCAATTAGTGAACTGGGATTTTGTGGCTGAAAACTTCGCTGCTGCATAATTGAGCATTCTTTCTGAAATAGATTGAACCACAAGCAAGACAGTCATTCTATTTTTAGAACTGTCTTGCTTTTTTTATCATCCCAATTAATTCAAATTTTAACCATGAATAGTCAAGATCTTGCCCGATATATTGAAAGCACTAATGGTATTTCTAAGTCCTGGTTATTAGTACAATTGCGGTTAAAAAAACTTGAAGAACGCCGTTCAGAAATTTCCCAGGAAGAATATATTCAAGAGTTAGCCCAACTGCATCAAGAATTAATGAATTTGGGGGAGTGGTGGTTGGGAATAGAAAATGAGGTTTTTGGTTAAAATTGATTCCTCATCATTTTTTAGGGTCTAATGCTTCCAGTTCACCCCCAAACGTTTGAGATAATCCCAACCCCTTTGGGGCCAAACATGAGGACGTCCCGTTTTTTCAGCAATCCATTCCGCCACCTTCGGGCCAGACCAAGAGCCACCATCCGGTGCTGGCCCCTTTAACGCCTGCATCAGTTCATGTTGTTGGCCTAAAGTGAGTAAAGATTTCGCTATCGGGGGTTGGCGCTCCCGGCTACGATTCTTAATAGAACTGGGCCCCTCGCGGTTATAGCGCCGGATAATTTCCTTGGCATAGTCGTAATTTAACCCCACCACTTCAGCCGATTGTTTAATTGTCCAATCCCCTGCCACAAGGCAAAGCAAATGCCATCGACGGGCCTCTGTCGTGTCTCGTGCTTGACGATAGCGAGCTTTCAGGTCATCGGGCGTTAGATACGGTTCGATGTGCGCTTTAGGTGGCATTCATCCGATTCAGCATCAGGAAATTTGGTTAGTCTATCTGATCGTTTTAAGGGTTTTCCGGATCAATGCCAGAATTTCTAAGAATTACGAATTACGAATAGGTAATGGGTAATGGGTAATGGGTAATGGGTAATGGGTAATAGGTAATGGGTAATGGGTAATGGGTAATGGGTAATGGGTAATGGGTTTACTCCCCCTGCCTCCCCCGCTCCCCCTGCCCCTCCTGGTGTTAAACTCTGATATGGGTATTTTTAAGAATATGAGGAATAACAGAGTATGGCATCCATCCGTAAGTTGCACCGACAACTGATCAAAAAAGAACGCTCCGCCGTTGAGATCACCCAGGAAGCGCTGGATCGGATTGCACAACTTGAACCCCAATTAAAGAGTTTCCTCTGTGTGACGGCGGATAGAGCCTTAGAACAGGCCCGTCAAGTAGATGCCAAAATTTCCAGAGGAGAAGAAATAGGTCTGTTAGCAGGAATTCCCATCGCCATTAAAGACAATATGTGTACCGAGGGAATTCGGACTACCTGTGGCTCCAAAATTTTAGAGAATTTTATCCCGCCCTACGAATCTACCGTTACCCAGAAACTCGCTGCGGCTGGGGCGGTGATGGTGGGAAAAACCAACATGGATGAATTTGCCATGGGGAGTTCAACCGAAAACTCAGCCTATCAGGTGACAGCTAATCCTTGGGATTTAGAACGGGTTCCGGGGGGGTCATCGGGGGGGTCTGCTGCGGCCGTAGCTGCCGGAGAAGCGGTGGTTTCCCTGGGTTCAGATACGGGGGGTTCGATTCGTCAGCCCGCGTCATTCTGTGGGGTTGTCGGGCTTAAACCCACCTATGGCTTAATTTCTCGTTACGGCTTAGTCGCCTATGCGTCCTCTTTAGATCAAATTGGGCCCTTTGGACGTTCTGTGGAAGATGTCGCTATTTTATTACAAGCGATCGCCGGACACGACCCTAAAGATGCCACCAGTTTAAACCTGCCTATTCCCGATTATGTTTCCGGGCTATTACCTTCTTTAAGAGCCAGAAGTGGGATTAAAATTGGAGTAATTAAGGAAACCTTTGGGGAAGGATTAGATCCCATTGTGGAAAAAACTGTCACCAAAGCTATTAGTGTTTTACAGGAATCCGGTGCAGAAATTCAAGTGGTTTCTTGTCCTCGCTTTCGCTATGGTTTACCAACTTATTATGTGATTGCACCTTCCGAGGCTTCTGCTAATTTAGCCCGTTATGATGGGGTGAAATATGGTTTCCGTTATCCCGATGCGGATAATTTAATTGAAATGTATCAGAAAACCCGGGCGCAGGGGTTTGGGGCGGAAGTCAAACGCCGGATTATGATGGGAACCTATGTATTATCGGCGGGATATTATGACGCCTATTATTTGAAAGCCCAAAAGGTGAGAACTTTAATTAAGGAAGATTTTGATCGGGCGTTTAGTCAAGTGGAAGTTTTAGTTTGTCCGACCGCACCTTCAACGGCTTTTAAAGCGGGTGAAAAAACGGCTGATCCCTTGAGTATGTATTTATCGGATTTAATGACTATTCCAGTTAATTTAGCGGGTTTACCAGGTATTAGTGTTCCCTGTGGTTTTGATGATCAAGGCTTACCGATTGGGATGCAATTAATTGGCAAACCGTTAGGGGAATCTCGGTTATTAGAAGTTGCTAATGCCTATGAACAAGCAACGGATTGGCATAATTATAAACCTCAAGGAATCTAATCTGTAAATATTAGGGTGGGCTTTGCTCACCTCTTTAATCCTTCTGTAATTTTTCTAACCATTATGTCCTATAAAGTTAATGTTTCCATAGAAAAAACGGATTCAGGATATTTAGCCTATTGTCCTGAACTCTCTGAACAAACCTTTCAAGGAGATTCACTGGATTTAATTTTTTCTGAGTTAAAAACCTTTATTCAAGCCGATTATCAACATCAAGTTTCCTCTGAAACTAAAAGAAAACCGATTTGGGAAATTGCCCAAGATTTAACTCAAGATATAACTGAGGATGAACTTAAACTTTTTACTACTAATCTTAATATGTCAACAACTTTAACGGATATCGGTACATTAATTATTTCTACACCCGGAATTTGTGGGGGTCGCCCTCGCATTACGGGAACAAGAATGTCGGTGATGAGTATTGCAATTGATTATAATGCTGGCATGACTGTTGAAGAAATTTTACGAGAATTTCCTCACTTGAATTTAGGACAAATTTATGCGGCTTTGACCTATTATTATGTCAATAAGTCAAGTATGGATCAAGAAATTATGGCTTATTATGAAGAATGCGATCGCTTAGAAAAAGAACAGAGCGCGAGGACGGTTTCGTGAGTCAGAAACCGGGTTTCTAGCTGTAGTCTTTTGGTTGTAATCTAAATTTTTGGATAGAAACCCGGTTTCTTGAGTTATCTACAATGTTTCCTTATATATAACGGTAGCTGTTCTTTTGTTACAATAGGCAAACAACGTCATTTCACGATCACTTTGAAAGACTTAAGCGTTCAATCCATGAATTTATAGAAATTGGAGATGGCTAGACTACTTTCTGTAAGCAGCTATCTCCTCGTACTTTTTTTGTTAGAATTGATAAAGTTTGTACCTTCACTTTAATGATAACTAATGGCTAAAATATCCGAACAATCGAAAAAGAATACTTTATTAGCAAGATTGAAGCTGAAGCTATTTGAAATGATTACGAGCAAAAAGAATTACTTACCTGAAAAGCATGAAGTTGAGTCTTTCTTTTTTAAACAAATGCGCTCGAATACCTATTTGTCTAAAATACTTATGTTTATTTTTACACTAGATTCTACTAAGGAGGTTATTTATTCTGACTTAGAAGAACCATTTATTATAGAAGATTTGTTGAGGATGCTAGAAGATTTCCCATTAGAAAAAACCGTTTTTTTGGAGATACTTAAATGTCCTAAAAATTTACCTATTAATTTTGGTGTTCTAATAAATTGTGAAAAACTTGCAGATAGTGGATATGTTTACGAAATCATATTATTATCTGAAAAGGAGTTTCCTAATTTTCTTCCTGGGATTTTTGAGATTCGTGCTAGTACAAATCATCCTCACCCAATGTTTAATGTTGTTCGCTCAAGTGAATGGGAGGTTTATGATAGTAAAAATTATCAAAGTCTACCAATTCTGATCCTAATTACTAAAATTCTTAATTACATTACTAAGCACTTAGATTATCAATTCCTTGATCCAAAAAAGCTAAAATTAGACTTTGTTGCTCCACCATTGGACAAAAAACTTATTGCACTTTTAGAGTTAGCTGATAAAGAAAAATTATCCTGTTCACTTGTAGAAGTTCCTTTTTCATTAATACGCCCTTATGATATTGATTTTTGCTTATCATACCCCTTAGAGCTATTAAAGAAAAAATTTAATGGTGAACCCACACTAAGTAATAGTTTATTAGTTTATTGGGATAAAAATGCTTTTATTATGAGTGATGACTATCCAAAATATCTTTCCTACCGTTCGTCTAACATTCAAACAGTCCCCTGTGTTGTGCTTGGAAATTATCCCGTCATTGTTGGTAAACTAATTCGGACAGGTGGCTATGAACTCATTCCACCAGCTGATGTTATTTACCTTCCTAAAGTTGACTTGTCAGATCCCAAAGTAAAAGAGAGGATTTTAGATGAGAGACTTAAAATAATTCATACTAAAGAAAAAAAATCATCAAAGTTATATAATCTTTTTTACTTTTTATCTAAGCTTATTCAAAATCCTTCTACTCCAGAAAGAGATCTACATCAATTTATCTTAAATAATCCAATTTGTTTGGATACTGAACATTTTAATATCTTGTCAGAAGTTCGGTTAGGCAAGGACTATCGTGCAGACTTGTTGTTGGAATATAAACTAAGCGATAAAAGAATTATTCTAGTTGAATTAGAGAAAGCTAGTTTGCCATTATTCAATAAATCAGGAAGATTAAGATATCCTGTTACTCATGCCATTCAACAGGTGGAAGACTGGTTGAGATGGTGGCGAGAACATCCTGATCAAATCCCTCAATCTTTAGATCATTCAGCACCGCTTCAAGGTTTAGTGGTAATTGGTAGAAGCTTCAACATGAGTGATGATGAGAAGCGAAATTTAGTACATCTTAACCATAATCGTTCGGTAAAAGTTATTACTTATGATGATCTACTTGATCGCATTGAAGCTTTAATTCAAAATCTTGAAAATTAATTCAAAATTCGTAATCTAACTAAACACAAAATGCCTGTATCCCCTCCAGATAAACATATTCAGGACTTACGCAAGTGATAGACGCAATCGCTATTAAACAGAAGTTAACTTCATAGAAACAGAGGGAGATTTAAGCTGACTAATTAAGTAATATGAAATCCTTAAATGTATGCTACAATTACTGGATGCGATAGCCTTCGGCTGGGCGGAGCCCATCGCCACGGAACAAAAAAGCATTCAGAAGAAAACAACAACAGAGGAACAGCTTTGGTCAGTGGGGTAGGCGATCGCTTTCGCTATTGTCCACAGGTTCCATTAGGAGTGATTTGTTCCCATTCTGTGGGATGGCTACCGAATGAGATTTGGAAATTTTGGGTGAATTCCAGAGTCGATATTGCCTTAATGAAACGGGGATTTAAAGCCAGTCGTAATGCTAAATTAGTCATAGAATGTCAATCCCATTATCATGATAGTTTAGAAGCTCAGGTGCGCGATCGCAAAAAAGCAAAACTCTTAGAAAAGGTGGGAGTTCCCTTAATTTATGTGCGTTCAGTTGAAACAGATAGACGGTTTTATAGATTCTATACCCCAGATGAAAATACAGAAGTTTTTTATAATATTATTAATCAGGAGGGACGAACGGAATTAGAAACCTTTTTAACTGCCATTCTTACCCTTTAATATTAAACAAAAATTAACCCCCTTTCTATTATATAGAAGGAGGGTTCAGGATTCAATCATAAATTGACAATCCTATTTAATCCAACCTGCACTTAAAATAACAGTAAGTCCCATAAAAATAATCGCTAACATCCAAGTAATCCGATTTAAGGTAGTTTCGGCACTTTTGGCGCTAGTAAATAATTGAGCTTGTCCACCAATACCCCCAATACCGTCGCCTTTAGGACTATGGAGTAAGACCAGAATAATAATCCCTACAGCCGATAAAGACCAAACCGCTTGTAATACTTGAGTAACCATGTTAAGAAGTTGATAATTTGAACAGAAAAATTAAAGCGTCAAACCTTTAATTATAACCTATTTTTCAAGGAATTAATTTAAAGTTTTACCCGCATCGGAGTCCGATTTTCCCGAACTTCATAGGCGGCGGATTCAATCATAGAAACACCCGTCATTTCCGGGGGTTGAGGAATACCCAAAATCTGCAAAATCGTGGGGGCGATATCCGCTAAACAGCCATCTGTCCGTAAAGGAATATCGGTTCCGTGACCTGGAATTTTGCGTTTTTCCCCTTCTACTAGGATAAAGGGAACGGGGTTAGTTGTGTGGGCTGTCCAGGGATTTCCCTCCGCGTCGCACATATATTCGGCGTTACCATGGTCAGCAATAATAATCGCCGTCCCCCCAGCTTGACTAATACTTTGTAATAATATCCCTAAACAGTGATCAACGGTTTCAACCGCTTTTACTGCCGCCTCCATCATCCCCGTATGTCCGACCATATCAGGATTAGCGTAATTAATTACAATCATTGAGTAAATTCCCTTTTCAATACCCTCAATTGCCACATCTGTTACAGCTTCGGCGGACATTTCCGGTTGTAAATCATAAGTAGCAACGGAGGGACTGGGAATTAATTCTCGGTCTTCCCCCGGATAGGGTTGTTCTAAACCGCCATTAAAAAAATAGGTGACATGGGCATATTTTTCTGTTTCCGCCGTGCGTAATTGTTTTAACCCATGTTCAGCGATAACTTGTCCGAGAATATTATTCAGATTTTGGGGTTCAAAAGCAACTAAAACGGGAAAATTAGAGTCATATTGAGTCAAAGTTACAAAGCTCAGGGGCTGAATATAGGAACGTTCAAAATCCTTAAAATCAGCATCAACAAACACCTGAGTTAACTCCCTCGCCCGGTCAGGACGGAAGTTAAAGAAAATCACCCCATCCCCGGCTTCCACCGCCCCAGATGCGATTCTACAGGGCAACACAAACTCATCTTTTATGCCTTCAGAATAGGAAGATAACATCACATCGGCGGCCGATAATCCATTACCTTCCCCATCGGTAGTCATGATATCATAAGCTTGTTTAACTCGATCCCATCGTTTATCTCGATCCATGGCATAATAACGGCCACTAATTGTTACAATACGACCGATACCAATAGCATCAATTTGTTCTTGAAGTTGCTTAATATATTTAATTCCATCTTTAGGATTAGTGTCTCGACCATCCATAATGGCATGAATACAAACATCTCTAATATTTTTAGCTTTTGCTAAGTTTAAAAGTCCGTATAAATGATCTAAATGGGAGTGAACACCACCATCAGAACATAAACCCATCAAGTGTAACTTGCCGTTTTTATCTAAAACATCTTGACAAACTTTTAACAATGCCGGGTTATTTTGAATTGTGCCATCTTCAACCGCATCGGAAATTCTAACTAACTCTTGAGGGACAACGCGCCCCGCACCAATATTCAAATGACCCACTTCTGAATTTCCCATTTGACCCACGGGTAAGCCCACGGCCTTCCCAGAGGTGCGAATTAGGGTTCGGGGGTAAGCTGTCCATAGACTATCCATCACCGGGGTATTGGCAACGGCTATGGCATTTCCGTCGGTTTGTTCACGATAACCCCATCCGTCCAAAATGATAAGTACAACGGGAGATACAGATTTTGGTGCCATACTTAAGTTACCTTTTCCTGCTTGTGGTGATTTCTGGCTAGATTATACCTTATGGGGGAAGTCTGTTAATCACGAGAACTTTATAATGCCACCTATAAAACTTAAAATTCAGCCTTTAAAAGCTGATACAAAATCTAAATTTTTAGGGCGTTTAATGAAATTTGCGATCAGTCTCCTCGGCTTCCTTAAACCTTATTTACGATGGATAGTCCTGGGAGGAACATTATTTTTCTTGGCTGCAAGTTTTAGAAAGCATTGGCAAGAAATTTCAGAAATTGATATTAGTTCAACGGGATGGCTCTATCTCGGATTAGCTCTGATTATTACCCTTTGCGCCCATATTTGGTCAGCCTTTGTCTGGTTAATTATTGTTAAAGAGTTTAAGCAAATAATTAGACCCCGTTGGGGATTACAGCTTTATTTAATTACTAATCTTGCGAAATATCTGCCGGGGAATATTTGGCACTTTTATGGGCGAATTATGGCGATGAAAGACTCTGGTATTGCCCTAGAAGGGGCGGCATTAAGTGTATTACTTGAGCCCTTGATTCTAGCAGTCGCCGCATTAGGGTTGGCATTAATCAGCTATAATAGTTCCTATTGGATTATACAAATTTTAGGTTTAATTGCTTTAGGAATTGGCATTCATCCTCGGATTTTGAACCCAATTCTGAAATATTTAGAAACCTCAAAATTCAAAAAACAACTGTCTGATATTCCCAAGGAAGCCTCCTGTCAATTAGATCATTATCCCCTCAAACCCCTATTCGGAGGGGCAAGTTTCGTTTTATTAAGATGGTCGGGTTTTATGTTGACTTTACTCGCCTTAACTCCCCTAACTTTTGAGCAAATTCCGATATTATTAGGAGCCTATAGTTTTGCTTGGTTATTGGGTTTATTAATTCCGGGTGCCCCCGGAGGATTAGGAGTTTTTGAAGCCACTATTTTAGCTTTATTGAATCAACAATTTTCCCCTGCTATTTTATTGGGTGCGATCGCATTTTACCGTTTAGTCAGTATTCTCGCTGAAACCCTGGGTGCATTATTAGCCAAATTAGATCAAAGATTTTTAGATAATTCTAATTGATAGGCTTTAACTAATAAGTCAATTCCCGTAATCGCTGTACCAACAACCACAGCATGGGCTCCTAAATCTAAGGCTTTTCTAGCCATTTCCGGTGAAGAAATTCCCCCTTCACAAATTACAGGAACTTGCAATTGTTTAACCATTTGGGATAATAAATCAAAACCCGGAGGAGATTGATTTTGGGTGGCTTTTGTATAACCATATAAGGTTGTTCCTACACAGTCTGCACCCGCTTCTACCGCTTCTATAGCTGCTTCTAAACTATCCACATCCGCCATCACAAGTTTGCCTAATTCCTGATGGATTTTAGCAATTAAATTCTTAACGGTTTCTCCTTGGGGACGTTCTCGCAAGGTAGCATCAATCGCAATTATATCAGCCCCTGAGTTAGCGATCGCAATGGCATCTTCAAATCGTGGCGTAATATACACATCAAACCCTGGAATTTGTTGTTTCCATAACCCAATAATAGGCTGAGAAACCCATTTACGCACGGCTTCAACATGGGCTGGGGTATCTATTCTCACCCCTAATGCTCCTTGGTTAACGGCGGCTTTAGCCATGGCTGCAATGACAATGGGATCATGTAGGGGAGAATCAATTGGCGCTTGACAGGAGACAATTAATCCGTGAGTTAAGAGGGAAAAAAGATTAGATTTCATGAAGGATTTTTGAGGTAAACACAAAGGCACTAAGGCACAAAGAATATTAAACTTTGAGCCATCAAAAATTAATTATTTTGAATTAAAACGGTCTATTTCTTGTTGAAATATTTCTTTAAAAATTTGGGTAGCTTGAGGTTGAATAATTTGGGAGAATAGTTGGATTGATTCTTGGAGTAATTGAGGCATAACAGTAATGGTTTTTTTGCCTGTGGGTGTTTGATAAAAGTCAATCATAGTTTGTAAATCTTTTTCTGTAAAGAATTTATCATACAGGGGATAATAAACTTTTTCCAGAATTTGGTTAAAATCAAGTTTTTCCATTAATCTTTGATTATATTGGGTGAGAATGCGACTCATATCTTGGTTAATTTGATTAATCATTTGTTGCTTTTTTTCTGAGGAAATTCCCGAATTTTCTGGGACAATAGATTCTAAAATCCCAGTAAATTCTTGTTGAAGTTGGGCGGTCGTAATTTGGCTAACCTGTCTAAATAGTTTTTCTCCTCCGGTGAGTTCTATTAATTCTCTGATCAGTTGACGTTTACTTTCAGAAACAGATGGTTGAGATAATTCTAATTCAGGTTTGGGAGTAGATTCTGCTTTGACAGGTGTGGGGAAAATTACCCCTAAAGATAAAATAGTTCCCAGTAATAAAATTCGCTTTAAGAACATAAAAAACTCTCCTGATTTTTGAGATTATATTACCAAAAATGCGATAGTGTTGGTGCCTGCGCGGGAATAGCCACATCCTACGGATTTTAACCAAAGATTAAAATATATGGTATAATCCAAAATTCGTTGTGTAATCTTTATACAGAATTTGATTAGAATGGCAACACAGCCAACTATTGCGATCTCTCATCTCGGTTGCGAAAAAAATCGCATTGATACCGAACATATCCTGGGCTTATTGGTACAGGCAGGTTATCAGGTTGATTCTAACGAAGAATTAGCGGATTACGTTATTGTCAATACCTGTAGTTTTATCGAAGCCGCCCGGGAAGAATCGGTTCGCACCTTGGTAGAATTAGCCGACGCCAAGAAAAAAATTGTGATTACCGGGTGCATGGCCCAGCACTTCCAAGAACAACTGTTAGACGAACTCCCCGAAGCCGTTGCCGTTGTGGGAACCGGAGATTATCATAAAATTGTCGATGTGATCAGACGGGTGGAACAGGGAGAACGAGTTAAAGAAGTTTCCGCCGAACCCACCTATATCGCCGATGAAACCGTCCCCCGTTATCGTACCACTAGCGAGGGAGTTGCCTATCTGCGGGTAGCAGAGGGTTGTGACTATCGTTGCGCTTTTTGTATCATTCCCCACTTGCGCGGAAACCAAAGATCGCGTACTATAGAATCAATTGTTACTGAAGCCCAGCAATTAGCCGAGCAAGGGGTTCAGGAAATAATCCTTATTTCTCAGATCACGACCAACTACGGACTGGATCTCTACGGTGAACCCAAACTGGCAGAATTATTAAGGGCATTAGGAAAAGTTGATATTCCCTGGATACGGATGCACTATGCGTATCCCACGGGGTTAACCCCAAAAGTAATTGCAGCAATGCAAGAGACCCCTAACGTTTTACCCTATTTAGATTTACCGCTACAACATTCACACCCCGATGTGTTACGGGCAATGAACCGTCCTTGGCAAGGGCGAGTCAACGATCGAATTATCGAAACGCTGAAAACCGCTATACCAGATGCGGTGCTTCGTACCACATTTATTGTTGGTTTCCCAGGAGAAACTGAGGAACATTTTGAACACCTGCGGGAATTTGTGCAACGCCACGAATTCGATCACGTCGGCGTGTTTACCTTCTCTCCCGAAGAAGGAACCCCTGCTTATAAATTGCCGAATCAACTGCCTCAAGGGATAATGGATGCCCGTCGGGATACCTTAATGGAGATACAGCAACCCATTTCCCTCAAGCAAAATCAAAAATCCATCGCCCAGGTGGTAGACGTTCTCATTGAACAACAAAATCCCCAAACCGGAGAATTGATCGGTCGTTCTTCCCGTTTCGCCCCAGAAGTAGATGGCTTAATCTATATTGAAGGCGATGCTCGTTTGGGTTCAATGGTGAAAGTCCAAATCACCGATGCTGATGTTTATGATCTCTATGGTTACGTCTTAGAATAAAACGTTAGCCCTTAAAAGCTTACAGGTAAGCCATTTCACCGAAATCGCCGCAAATTTTAAGAAATTTGTTGTTATATTTCTGAATGTTAAGCGTTATCCTAGAGAGAGATGGTCTATAAAGAGTCTGATTGACTAAACAACCTCAATGGTTGTGACAAAAAGTGAGTTCAGGAACTTTGAAGACCTTGGAATGTAAATAAGGTTCCAAGATGCCCAAGAGACAGCGTAACTCAACGTTTGTAGAGAGCTACGTCAAGCGTTATAGCAAAACTAATAAACCTCTGCATTGTAGTAAAAGTGTCTCAAATGGATAGGGTAAGGTCAGGAACCGGGCTAAAACACATAGATAGGAGAATGAATGAGTCCATCTTTTGCAAGCTTAGGAATTTCCGAAGAACGTGCTAGTTATCTGGAAACAATAGGCTTTAGCGAGCCAACCACCATTCAAGTCGAAGCAATTCCCCATATTTTGTCTGGACGGGACGTGGTGGGACTGGCTCAAACCGGGACGGGCAAAACAGCCGCCTTTTCATTGCCCATTCTGGAGCAACTGGATACAAGTGCAAAGGGCGTACAAGCGTTAATCCTGACCCCAACTCGGGAGTTAGCCATGCAGGTTAAAGAAGCGATTCGGAAAATGACCGATGATCGCAGCTTGTATATTTTAACCGTTTATGGCGGTCAGTCGATTGAACGACAAATCCAACGGTTACAACAGGGCGTGCAGATTGTTGTTGGCACACCTGGACGGATTTTAGATTTACTCAACCGGGGGAATCTGAAATTTGACCGGATTAAGTGGTTAGTGTTGGATGAAGCCGATGAAATGTTAAGCATGGGCTTTATTCAGGATGTAGAAAAAATTCTGGAATCCGTTGCTGAAGATCGGCAAACGGCGTTTTTCTCGGCTACGATGGAGCCTTCGATTTGGAAACTGGTGAAGAAATTCCTCAAAAATCCAGTCACCATTAAAGCTGAAAACCCCAAAGCTACTCCCAAACGCATTGAACAGCGTGCTTATATGGCTCCCCGTGGGTGGTCAAAAGCCCGGGCGTTGCAACCGATTTTAGAATTAGAAGATCCAGAATCAGCGATTATTTTTGTCCGCACTAAACAGGCTGCTGCGGAGTTAACTACTTTCCTGCAAGCCGCAGGTCACAGTGTTGACGAATATCATGGTAACTTGAACCAAACCCAACGGGAACGGCTGCTACAACGCTTCCGCCGTCGTCAGGTGCGTTGGATCGTGGCCACGGATATCGCTGCCCGGGGATTGGATGTGGATCATCTCAGCCACGTGATTAACTACGATTTACCCGATAACGCCGAGAGTTATGTGCACCGGATTGGTCGTACAGGTCGCGCCGGACGGGAAGGGATCGCAATTACGTTGATTCAACCGATTGATCGCCGGAAACTGCGGTTAATTGAGCGCCATTTGAATCATAACTTTACGGTGTTGTCGATTCCTAAGCGCTCGCAAATTGAAGGCCGTTATATTGAACGACTTCAAGGACGAGTGCAGGAAGCCTTAACGGGTGAACGGGTTGCCTCTTTCTTACCGATTGTGGCCCAATTGAGTGAGGAATACGATCCCCAGGCGATCGCCGCGGCGGCTTTACAACTGGCCTACGATCAAACTCGCCCCAGTTGGTTAGATTCCGAATTCCCGGCTGAGGAAGAAGAAATGCCACTCCCGTCTTCTAAACCGAAATTAAATCGTCGGGTGGTTCCTCGTCCTTCGGTGTCCCAGGGCGTTGAATAGGATTCAACGAATGACGGTTTCTACCGATTAAAATAGATACACCAGATGCAATTGATCGTGTCTGGTGGATTTTTTTTTAGTAGGGAACACCGGAACACCGGAACAGCCCCCAAACCCCCCGTGCACGGGGGGCTAGGGGGGAGGGAACACCGGAACACGGAAGGCAAACTCTTTCTATTACCAATTACCAATTACCAATTACCTAATTATTAGACCCATGCAGACTAATTCTCAGGACTCTCATCTTAACTCCCTCAGACAATGGGCAAATTTAATGGCGATTATCGCCGCATTTGGAATTAATGTATTAGCGAATTTAGCTCCCTTTAATGGGTTAACTATTGGAGAAATTTCTAATACAGTTTTTAGAGATGTTAAAATTATTCCGGCTAATTATGCCTTTGCCATCTGGGGCTTAATTTATCTAGGATTATTCGGTTTTGCCCTATATCAATTTTTACCTAAAAACCAGGAAAATCCGCGATTAGAGAAGTTAGGTTTTGCCTTGGTTTTAGCCAGTGTTGCCCAAATTATTTGGGTATTTTTATTTCAATATCAGATGTTTTTTTTGTCCTTGGGGGCAATGATAGCCATTTTAAATTCTTTAATTGTGGCTTATTTAAGATTAAATATTGGTAGGGTTAAAGTCTCTAAACAAGAACGCTGGTATGTTGATCTTCCGATTAGTATTTATTTGGGTTGGATTAGTGTCGCAACCATTGTGAATGTCGCTTTAGTCTTGGAAAATTGGCAATGGAAAGGCGGGGGAATTTCACCGGAATTATGGACAGCAATTTTATTAGTAATTGCTGGAACTGTAGCGTCTATTTTAATTATTGAACGGAATGAAATTGCCTATCCTTTTGTGATTATGTGGGCACTTTGTGCGATCGCAGTTCGCCAAACTACCCAACCTTTAATTTTAGTCACAGCTATTGGTGTATCTCTATCTTTGGGATTATTTGGATTAAGTTTAACTATTTTACGACGACGGATTTAAGCAGATTAACACAGATTAAAATCCGTGAAATCTGAACACGGATTAAACGGATTACGCAGATTAACACAGATTAAAATCCGTGAAATCCGTGAAATCCTCTTAAATCCGCGATCCCCATTACCCAATTCAATCTTTTCGGGCGATGAGGAAATAGGTGAACATTTCGCCTTTGCCTTTAATTTCAATGATGCCGCGCTCCTCAAAAATGTATTTATCTTTTAAACGTTGGTAGGTAGTTTCTGTGACTTGAATTTTGCCTGCGACGCCATGGGACTCCATGCGGTTAGCGGTATTTACCGTATCTCCCCAAAGGTCATAGGTAAACTTCTTGGTACCAATAACTCCCGCTTCTACCGCCCCGATATTAATTCCGGTTCGCATTTGTACAGGTTCATTGCCTTCGAGACGAAATTGACCGATAATGCTTTGCATATCTAAGGCCATATTAGCGATCGCTTCTGCATGGTCAGGGCGAGGAGTGGGAAGTCCCCCAACTACCATATAAGCATCTCCGATGGTTTTAATTTTTTCTAGGCCATATTTTTCCGCCAATTCATCAAAAGCCGAAAAAATTTCGTTGAGAACTTCCACTAATTGAGCCGGGGATAAATTAGCGGATAATTTAGTAAAATTAACAATATCTGAAAATAAAACCGTGACATCGGCGAAACTATCGGCAATGGTGCTTTCCCCCTGTTTTAGACGTTGGGCGATCGCTTCGGGTAAAATATTTAATAATAATCGTTCCGATTTTTCCTGTTCTTCAGCTAACTTTTTTAAATATGCTTGTTCTTGATCCCGTAGGCGTTTTTTTTCTAAACAGGCATTAATTCTAGCTTTTAATAAAACCGGATTAAAGGGTTTAGATAAATAATCTTCGGCCCCTAATTCAATACAACGAACAATACTATCAATATCATTAACCGCCGAAATCATCACCACGGGAATATGACGCAGGGCGGGATCGGCTTTCAAAGTCTCTAAGACTTGATAGCCATTCATTTGAGGCATCATAATATCCAGTAACACCAAGTCCAGGGACATTGATGCCATCATTTCCAGGGCTTCAAAGCCATTAGAAGCCACAGTCACGCCGTAACCTTGGCGCTGGAGTCTTTTAGCCAGGAGGTCACGGTTAACCTCATTATCATCAACAATTAGCACGCGATCGGGTTGAGCTTCCATCTCTTATTAGTGGCTCCTACTGTCGTTTTGGGATAGTAACAACAAGTACCACGCCTCCAGCTAAGGTTTTCATCAAATCAGTTGCTCAGATAAAAATTGAGATCGCTTTCAGCAGATTCTACAATATTTCCGTAAGAGTTAAGAGTAGAGATTTATAGTTTCTCTTGGCTGATAACTGTTGACTGTTGACTGTTTACTGATAACTGATTAGGGTGCGGTGGCTTTCTTTAAACAGACTTCTATTTTGTCCAATAGACGGGAAAATTCTACGGGTTTTGTATCGTAATCATTGCACCCGGCGGCCAAACATTTTTCCCGATCGCCCGCCATAGCATGGGCCGTTAACGCAATTACGGGAATGGCTTTGGTTTTTGGATCGGCTTTAATTTGTCGGGTAGCTTCCCATCCATCCATCACGGGTAAACTCATATCCATCAGGATCAGATCGGGCATTTTTGAATGGGCCAGTGCCACACCCTCAGCCCCATCCACGGCAATAAATACCTCATATCCCTTGCGGAATAGACGTCGTTTGAGCATATCCCGATTCATTTCATTATCTTCAACTAATAAAATCTTTACCATGATCTGATCTCAACATTAATAGTTTAGGCTTAGAATTTTCACGATTTAGAATTTAATGGAAACTGTTTCAAGCTGGCATTCAACAACGTATGAATTTCTTTCAAAAGATCTTCACCGCTATAACTGCCTTTCTGAAGAATTTGCTCCACATATCCCCGCAATTGCATCCATTCTGAGGGGGTTAATTCCGCAGCCGTAATTACGATAACTGGGATATGCGCCCACGGTTCAGCTTTTTGAAGGTCGTGGATCAACTCAAAACCACTTTTTCGGGGAAGAACTAAGTCCAGCAGAATTAGTCTGGGAGCGGACTGTTGGATCAATTGCAAAGCGACTTCACCATCGGCCGCCTCTTGAACTATCCAACCCTGTCGCTGTAATAATCCGCGTAACATTTGTCGGATTATAGGATCATCTTCAACAACTAAAATGTGATTAGCTAGGGGCAGAATATCCGGTTTCCGATCAGGTTGATACTTACTTAGTAAAGTAGCCAGACGCTTCCCATCAAAAGGTTTTGTTAGATAGTCCGATGCACCTAAGGCAAACCCTCGATTTTTATTGCTGATGAACGATAACACGATCACTGGAATATCAGCTAGATTAGGATCGGCTTTTAATGTTGATAATACCGCCCAACCGCTCATTTTTGGTAGGATTATATCTAAAATCACGGCATCGGGACGCAGTTCTTGGACAAGCTGAAGTCCTTCTTCCCCTGTTGCTGCGGTTTCTACGAGCATTCGGTGCTCGATTAGCGATCGCTCGATTAAATTCCGGGTATCGGGATCATCATCAATGACTAAGATCGTTGCCGATGAACTATTAACTGTCAAGGTAGGTTCAACCCAGATTAAATCTTGTTCTCCCAAAGGTTCCTCTGGTTCGGATTCCAATTCCGCTTCTGGGAATAGGGATTGAACCCAGAGGGGCAAATAGACGGTAAAGGTGGAACCCTTGGATAGTTCACTATTAACGCTAATCGAACCCTGCATCATTTGACAAAAGCGTTGACTGATCGTTAGTCCTAATCCCGTTCCCCCATAACGGCGAGTGGTTGAGGCGTCTCCTTGAGTGAAGGGTTCAAATAGTTGTTTTTGTTGTTCGGGAGTAATGCCAATTCCGGTATCTCGGACTTGGAAAGCAATATAGCCTGATTTGGGATCGACGGTCAGATTTTGCGGGTGAACGTCTTCCCATGGCAGGGTTTGGGCTAGACAAATATCGAGGGTAATTTGGCCTGCTGAGGTGAATTTAGCTGCATTACTAATCAGGTTCAATAAGACCTGTCGAACTTTAGTTAAATCGGCGAGCATGGTGCTGGGGGTATTGGGGGCATAGTGAATGTCCAATGTATTTCTATTTTGATCTACAAGCGGTTGAGCCGTGGCGACGACACTTTCAATTAACATGGGAATCTCAAAGGTTTCCAAATACAAATCCATCCGCCCCGCTTCTATTTTAGAAATATCCAAAATATCATTAATCAAAGATAGTAAGTTACGTCCAGCCGTGCGAATTCGTTCTAAATCAGGAACAATATCTTCATATCCTGAGTCTCCGGCTTCTTCTGCCAAAATCTCACTATAGCCAATAATCGCATTTAAAGGAGTGCGGAGTTCGTGACTCATATTGGCTAAAAAGCTACTTTTAGCTCGATTGGCGGCAACTGCGGCTTCTTTGGCTTGTTTCAGGGCTTCTGCGGCTTGTTTACTTTCGGTAATATCTTCGATTGTGCCTTCAAAACAGAGTAGTTGTCCGGTTTGATCTCGAACAGCCCGGGCATTTTCTGATATCCAAATAATACTTCCGTCTCGACGATAAACTTGGGATTCAAACCCGGATACTGAATTATTATTTTGAATTGCTGTGATAAATTCGGTTCGACGGTGAGGATTAATATATAATTGATCACCAATATGGGTGATGGTTCGCAATAAATCTTCTGGGGAATTGTAGCCTAAAATTCTTGCCAATGCCGGGTTAGCACTCAGGTATTTCCCTTCTGGAGTGGTTTGACAAATTCCCTCGGCGGCATTTTCAAAAATACTGCGATATTTGGCTTCAGTTTGTCGTAAAAATTCTTCGGTTTGTTTGCGTTCAATGGCATTAGAAAACATTTCTCCTACCATTTTTAATAGGGCAATATTATCCGATGACCAGGTATAACTAGAATAGATAGAATCAAATCGCAGAAAGCCCACCAAGGCCCGACGACAGACTAACGGAACTAGAATAATGGATGCAATTGCAGGTGAAGTATCGGTTTCGCAATAAGATGATAATTCTAAACTTTGATGAAATTGTCGTAAATATTCTAAATCCTTTAGTGCTTCTGGGGGTAAATCTTGAATCGCTAGATAAATATTTTCATAGCGGTTGAGTTGTTTTTCTAACCAAGGAATATCAAAAATGTAAAGTTTTGAGGGTAATATTTTCTTTAATAAATCGGTTAATCTTGCGTTTTCTTGTAGGCCAAGATTTAGACTTTTGATTGCTAACCACTGATAAACCGAATTCATCTGGATTTCTTGATCGGCGAATAAATATAAATAGCTTTGTTCTACCTCAATAAAGATACTAATTCGTTCTAAAGCCTGTTGAATACCATTTTCAATCCCATCGGTGGTTAAACTAATAAAGTGAGTCGATAAATTAGTAATTAATTGTTCAAATTCTACCCGATATTGTAGGGCTTTTTCGACTCGTTTTCTTTGGGTAATATCTCGAAAACTCCAAACTCGCCCAACTAATTTTTCCCCCATTTTGGAAGGATGGGAATATAGCTCAAAAACTCTGCCGTCTTTGAATTCTACCACATCATAAGTTGGTATTTGAGGTTCAGAAGAAAGCTGCATGACCGTTTTTAGAAATCGAGGCGGATCTTTTAATTGTCTTAACACAAAGGCTAAGGCAGATTGATCGTGGGGAGGCTTGAATAGGGTGGTGGGAACTTGCCACATTTCCACAAATTTCTGATTAAAATTTAAGATTTTTCCCGTGCGATCAACGGCTAAAATTCCGGCATCGGTGGAATCAAAAGTGGCGCGTAGGAGAGAGATCGAACGTTCGGCTTCTAACTGAGCTTGTTTGCGTTCGGTAATGTCTAAAAATACTAAGACGGCTGCTACAAAGGTGTTTTTCTCTAAAATCGGAGTTAATACATAGGAAACGGGTAAAATACTGCCATCGGCACGAAGAAACTGATCGTCACTGGATTTGATCGGTTCTAGGAAGGAGGTTAACTCTGCGGGGGTGGAGGCGGATTCGGTAAGTTGTTGAAACCCATCTAAGGATAATTGCGATCGCCCTCCAATCCACTCTAAGACAGGGTTTCCCGCCAATTCGACTTCCGACCATCCTAGTAGCCTTTCCGCTTCAGGATTCATTGATAACAAACGGCCCTGGGGATTTAAAATACATAACCCCGCCCCCAGGGAACTAATTACGGATTTGGCTCGATTCCTTTCTGCTTGTAAACGGGTTTCTGATTCCTGAGTTTGTTGGTTATATAACTCCAACATTTCCCGGGAAGACATGGTAAGGGAGCGGTCGATTAAATTTCGTTCTCGATCCGCTTCATTGTAGCTGTGGTTAATGACTTCCAGAAATTCTTGCCATGTAGAGATATCAACTGGAGGAGTTTGTCGATCAAGACCCAGGCGTTTGAGTTGGCGTTGGAGCGCGTAGTGCATAGAATCTCATGGTTGAAGAAGTCGGGATGCGGTCAGGGGAAAACAGAGCTAGGGGGGCTAGTTTTCCCAATGTTTTTTGGGGCAACGGATCTAGTTTAACCTCTGGAATTGGTAAGTCATCAAAATTGAAAAATTAGTTTCTGGAGGATACCTCATCACCCGGGGCAGAACTTTCCTCTTGTTGTTCGGCGATTAATTTGGGTTGTAGATACAGATTTTCAACTAATGCCGCCACTCCTGCAAACCAAGGGGGTACAATTAATGCACCCAGAATACCGAGAATTTGTACCCCGCCCAGGACGGATAAAAGCTGATACAACGGGTGAATTCCCACGGAAGAACCGACTAATAAAGGATCAAGAATGTAGGTTTCAATATTTTGAATAATTCCATACAATAATAACACCCAAACGACTATAAATCCGCCTTTAGCTAAGGCAACAATTAACGCCGGAATAGCCCCTAAAATTGGGCCTAAAAAGGGAATTAAATTGGTGACTCCAGCGATCGCGCCTAAACCAATAGCAAAATCTTGTAATCCTAAAAATCCTAACGCCGTTGTGGTAGCAATCCCTAAAATTGCCGAGACTAAAATTCGGCCGCGAATATAACCCCCCATCCGTTGACTAATAGGATTAACTTGGGCGGCTAATCTTTGATTCCAAGGATAGGGAAAAAATTGAATTAAACTATTAATTAGGGTTTTACTATCAGCCACCATATAGCCGGAAATAAATAGAGCTAAAATTAAACTGGCAACCCCGCCCACAATTCCCCTAGTAATACCATAGGAGCGTAAAATCAATTGTTGACTCGAACGAATTACCCAACTGGTTAAGGATTGAGTATCAATTAATTGTTCAATAAAAGTGGAGGTATCTGCTCCTAATCGACCTGCTAAATTAGTGGTAATTCCAATTATTTTTTCTGCAAAAATTGGAGATTGACGCACTAATAGGGTAATTTGATCCACCACAGCCGGCCCAATGACTAATCCAAATCCTGTTAATCCGGCAATTAGGGTTAGATAAACTAAAACCACAGCTAACCATCGAGGAACCTGTTTTGTTTCTGCCCAATTAACAATAGGAACAATAGAAGCGGCTAAAACCACAGAAATCATTAATAGAACGATTAAACCTCGAATTTGCCAGAGCAGAATCAGTAGAAATACAGATGCTAAAATCAGCAGCAGACTAGAGAGGGAAAATGAAATACGTCGTTCAGATTTCATAGATTTTCAGTAAGTTAGTCTCAGGGGTTGATCATGATCGAAAACTATGTTTTAATTCTATTTGCTGCCTTGATTTATTTTAATCATTAAGGGAACATTCGTCAAGAGAAATTATTCATTAATTTATATTTAAGGAAAAAATTATCTATGAAAATTCATGTTGAAGGTTGGCGTTTTATCCCCCATGCTTATAGTATCACCAATCAATTCCAACTTTTGGAACTGTTAAAGCGATCGCAATTAGAAATAACCCATCAAGATATTCCCGGTTTAAAACCCCAGTGGAAACATTTAAACGGATTATTCCCATCGGAATTAGAAACCCAGTTACAACAAATTCCTCAAGCAATTAATCCCCCTGCTGATGTTACTATCCGTCTCTATCAACCCTTTAATTTTAACTCATCTCAAAGTCAAAAAACCCTGATCTATACCACTGCTCCTTGGGGAATTTTAATTGATTCTTCGCCACAACTTAAACCCCTATTTCACTTAAAAAATCAAATAATTAATCCCGATGTTACTATGATTACGCCCTCCCAATGGTCACGGGAAGGACTGATCCGCAGTGGTCTAAATCCTCAACAGATAAAGGTTATTCCCTGGGGTGTTGATCCTAAAATTTATTATCCCTTAGATGAAACCGAAAGAAATAGACTTAGAAAACAATGGGGATGGGAAGATTATTTTATATTTTTCCATGTCGGAAGTTTACAGGATCAAGATGGAATTAAACCCATTTTAAAAGCTTTTGCTAATATTATAGAACGATATCCCCAGGCGCGATTAGTATTAAAAGGATCGGATTTTTTTCATGACTCTAACCAGTGGTTAACCAGTGCTAGTCAACAAGTATTAACCGAGGAAGAAGTTACTAAAGTTAAACAGCGAGTTGCCTATTTTAATCAAACCCTATCCTGTGCATCCCTAGCCCAATTATACCAGATTTCCGATGCTTATTTAGCGGTGGATATTGCCACTGCTTTTAATTTATCAGTATTAGAAGCAGCCGCATCGGGACTACCGATTATTTATGCTTCTGGAGGAGCCACAGAAGAAATTATTAATCCAGAGTTTACCTTAAAAATAGATACTCGATTTAAAACTCGAATTATTCAAAATCAAAGTCAATTCTTTCTGCATCCAAATTGGAAACATCTGGCAGAATTAATGCAGGAAGCTATAGATAATTCTACTTGGAGAGAACAGGCTAGAAAAACTGCGCCCGATTGGGTTAATCAACATTATACCTGGAAACATACCGTTGATCAACTCTTAGAAATTTGCCAAGATCAAACAGCAATATCCTGGGCAAATCCCATAATTAAAGATTCTGTTTCTTTATCTGATCCCCATAGTATTATTGTCGAAGGATGGCGAGATATTCCCCATTCCTATTCCTTTATTAACAGTTATCAACTGTTAGAAATGGTTAAATATCCAGCTTTAAAAGTTTTTCATAAAGACATTCCTTATGTTACCTCAGACTGGAAACCTAGCAAACATTTATTAAGTATCGAAGCTGAAGATATATTAGACCAAATTACTGTTCCTAAAACCGAGGAACAAGTGGATGTTACCCTGCGGGTTTATTGTCCGTTTAATTTAACAGCTTCATCTAGTAAAAAAACCGCTATTTTTGGCTGTACAGAATGGGGAATTGTGCCACGTTCTATTTTAAATGGCATGAAAATTGAATGTTTTAGAGAAGCTCATCGCAATTCTGATACCTTAATTATTACCTCCTCCCATTGGTCGAGGGAAGGATTTATTCGCAGTGGCGCTGTTCCTGAACGAGTAGTGGTAATTCCTTTAGGAATTGACCCTAATATTTATCATCCTTTACCCGAAGAAAAACGACAGGAATTAAGAAAAAAATTTGGCTGGAATGATGGTTTTATCTTCCTGAATATTGGGGTAATGTGGAATGAACGTCAGGGAATTGATCGGATTTTAAAAGCCTTTGCTCAAATTACAGAAAAATATCCCCAAGCCCGATTAGTTTTAAAAGGGAGAGATGCAATTTTTCCTTCTAAAGACTATCTCAAACAAGCTACAAAAGACACATTAAACGAGACAGAAATACAACGAATTTCCTCTCGAATGGTTTATATTGGTAATAACTTATCATCCTTAGAAATGGCACAATTGTATCAAGCCGCCGATGCTTATGTGTCTCCTTATGCCGCCGAAGGGTTTAATCTTCCGGTGTTAGAAGCGATGGCTTCTGGTATTCCCGTTATCTGTACCGACGGGGGGCCAACGGATGATTTTACAGATGAAAAATTAGTCTATAAAATCAGAAGTAGATTTGAGCAAATCACTCTAAAAACAGGGGAAACGCGATTCTTTTTAGAACCGGATCAGGAACATTTATTACAATTAATGGAAATGGTAATTCAAAAAGAAACCCTTTATCAATCCCTCCAAAAAATCGGGCCTGATTTTGTCTCAAAAAGATTTACATGGAAAATTGTTGTTGAGCAATTATTAAAGGTTTTATTCCACAATCTTTAATTCTAAAATTGTCATCTGGGAAAGAATAGGATACACTGAAAATTACCAGTTAAATTTTTGACGTTTTTGGTAGTACCCCTATGCAGTCCACCGTCACACCTAAGACAGAATTAACCATGGATGACCCCAAGCGGGGAATGCCTGTAACCATTATTACAGGATTCCTAGGAAGTGGGAAAACCACCCTGCTGAATCATATTTTATCCAATCAGCAGGGAATCAAAACCGCCGTCCTGGTGAATGAATTTGGTGAAATTGGAATTGATAATGAATTGATTATCAATACCGATGAAGATAATACAATGGTTGAGTTAAGTAATGGCTGCGTTTGTTGCACCATTAATGAAGATTTAGTTAATGCGGTTTATAAGGTTTTAGAACGTCCTGAAAAAGTGGATTATATGGTGGTAGAAACCACCGGACTCGCCGATCCGCTTCCGGTCGCTCTGACTTTTTTAAGTACAGAATTAAGGGATATGACTCGTTTAGATTCCATTGTAACATTAGTAGATTGTGCTAATTTTAGTTTGGATTTATTCAATAGTCAAGCCGCCAATAGTCAGATTGTCTATGGGGATATTATTGTTTTAAATAAAACCGATTTAGTCGATGAAGCCGAGGTAGATTTATTGGAAGTCAGAATTCGGGATATGAAAAAAGATGCCCGAATTTTACGCACCACTAACTCTCAAGTTTCCTTACCTTTAATTCTGAGTGTTGGATTATTCCAATCCGATCAATATTTTGATGATCAATCCCATGAACATGACCATCATGAGCACAAACATGATCACGACCATGACCATGATGATCATGTCTGTGATCCAGATTGTGAGCACGATCATGATCATGATCATCACCACCATTCTAATCACTTAGAAAATGATGGTTTTACCTCCCTTTCTTTCCAAAGTGATCAACCCCTTTCTTTAAGAAAATTTCAATACTTTTTGGATAACCAACTTCCCGCAAGTGTGTTTCGAGCCAAAGGAATTTTATGGTTTGATGAAAGTCCCAAACGTCATATTTTTCATCTGAGTGGAAAACGGTTTTCAATTGATGATGATGAGTGGAAAACCGAACCCAAAACCCAGTTAGTTTTAATTGGTCAGGAATTAGATCATGAAATTCTACGATCTCAACTCAATCATTGTTTATGTCTTCCCTCTACCAGTCGTGGAAAAGGATTTGGGAAATAAAATATTAGTTAATAGGTGAACAATAGTAATGGTGCGTGTACTGATAATACGCACCCTACTATTAACTGATGACTAATAACTGATTACTGATTACTGATATGCGGGTAATTGTTCAACGAGTTAATGCGTCTCAAGTTACTGTCGGAGGTGAAATCATCGGTCAAATTGGGAGAGGACTCAACCTATTAGTAGGAATTGCTCAAACAGATACCGAAATAGAAATTAATTGGATGGTGCGAAAATGCTTAGAATTAAGATTATTTTCCGATCCCCAAACCAACACTGGAAAATGGGAAAAATCCATTCAAGAAATTCAAGGTGAATTATTAGTGGTAAGTCAATTTACTCTCTATGGGGACTGTCGCAAGGGTCGGCGTCCGTCCTTTGATCGTTCAGCACCTCCAGCAACGGCTGAAAAGCTTTATCAACAGTTTGTTGAACAATTGCGTTTGAGTGGTTTAAAAGTAGAAACAGGGAAATTTGGCGCCATGATGCAAGTTTCAATCGAAAATGATGGCCCGGTTACGTTAATCTTAGAAAAAGAAGCAAACTCTTAATTATTTCTATTATAAAATATTTAGAAAAATGACTATTTCGATTGATTTTGGAACCAGTAATACAGTGATTTCCCGTTGGAATTCGGCGACACAAAAACCCGAAACCTTAAAACTGCCTAATTTATCTCAAATTTCCAGCCAAAATCCTCCCCTAATTCCGAGTTTAGTTTATTTAAAAGATGCGAGTCAACCGGATATTTTATTGGGTCAACAAGTACGAGATGGAGGATATGATATTAGTAATAATCCTCGTTTTTTCAAGAATTTTAAACGGGGAATTGGGAGTAATATTCAGGGATTTTTACCCGAAATTGATGGTCAAATTATTAGCTTTGAACGAGTGGGAGAATTGTTTTTAAGAGGAATTGTGAATGCTATTCGTCAAATACCTATGGAGGTTGATTCTTTGGTATTTACCGTTCCAGTTGACAGCTTTGAATCCTATCGTTATTGGCTTGGAAAAGTATCTGAATCTCTTGATGTAGAACAGGTAAAACTGTTAGATGAACCCACGGCGGCTGCTTTAGGTTATGGATTAGCAGATCAAGAGCTTTTGCTGGTAATTGATTTAGGTGGAGGAACGTTAGATCTCTCCCTAGTTCGTTTAGAAGCAAATAGCAATAAAAAACCGTTAGGTTTTATTTTAAAATGGGGGCAAAAATCCTTTACAGAATCATCAGGACAACGGGTACAAACTGCTAGAGTTTTAGCGAAAGCGGGGCAAAATTTAGGGGGTTCTGATATTGATAATTGGTTATTAGATTACTTTACTAAAACCCAAGGTTTACCCAAAAATAGCCTAACTAATCGTTTAGCTGAACGTTTAAAAATTCAATTATCTTTACAAACTCAAGCGACAGAAGTTTATTTTGATGACCAAACCTTAGATAGTTATGAATTAACCTTAACGCGGAACCAGTTTGAAACTATTCTTACTAATGCTAGTTTTTTTGAAACCTTAGATGATTCTATTGGTAAAGTTTTCCAACAAGCTCGCCGTCAAGGAATTGAAGTTTCTGATATCAATGCTGTTTTATTAGTGGGAGGAAGTGCTCAAATTCCATCGGTACAAACTTGGATTCAGCAATATTTTGAGAATGATAAAATTCGCCGTAAAAAACCTTTTGAGGCGATTTCCCATGGTGCTTTACAACTAAATCAAGGGACAAAAATAGAAGATTTTTTATATCATAGTTATGGGGTTCGCTATTGGAATCGTCGGGATAATTGCCATAGTTGGCATTCAATTATAAGATCAGGTCAACCCTATCCGATGACGACACCCATAGAATTAATGTTGGGTGCATCTTTGGAAAATCAACCCAGTATTGAATTGATTTTAGGAGAATTGGGGGATGAAACCGGAGGAACAGAGGTTTATTTTGATGGCGATCGTTTGGTCACTCGTCGTTTAGATCAAAGCCAAATTGTTCAATCTTTAAATGATACCCCAGGCGGTCGCACCATTGCTCAATTAGCCCCTCTAGGAAACCCAGGAAGTGATCGGATTAAAGTCTTATTTCAAGTAGATGAAAAACGATTTTTAAGAATTACGGTTGAAGACTTATTAACCGATAAACTGCTTTTAGAAAATCAAATTGTTGTCCAGTTAAGTTAGAGGGAAATACCAGATTTATGATGTTAAAAGTTTACCCTAATTGTGAGAGAGAAAACTATGCGATCGCGAGCTATTCGGGAAGGTTCTGTGGGTTTATTAATTTTGTTGGGATTAGGTTTACTCGGAGCCGTAGTTTTATGGCTGAAAAATATTAGTTTAGGAAGTCGTAGTTACATAATTATTGCAGAATTTTCTGATGCGTCTGCATTACAAATCGGAACAGTTGTCAGATATCGAGGAGTTAAAGTTGGTCGATTGGTTCAACTTAAAGCTTCCTTAAATGCTGTTGATGCCATTTTAGAAATTACACCGAGTAGTTTTATTATTCCTCGCAATGTGATCATTCAATCTAACCAGATTGGTTTATTAAATGAAGGATATATTGACATTATTCCTAAAGGAAAATTTTCTCAAAACTTCGCAGATGCAGATCCGCTTAGTCCCGATTGTCCTGAAACTATTCTTTGTAATAATACTCGCATTCCTGGAGAGCTAGGAATTGATATTATGAAACTAATTGGCAGTTTATATCAATTTGCAGAAATCTATGGAAATCCAGAGTTATTTGCTAACTTAAATTCCGCAGCCAAAAACAGTTCTAGTGCCGCCCAAGAAGCTATAAATTTAAGTGGGAAAATATCAGAGTTTTTGTCTGTTACCCAGTCAGAAATTGAACAACTTAATGCGTCTGTAGGGACTGGAATTGGCGGGTTAAATCAATCGGTGAGTCAAGGAGTTAATGCTTTGACTTCAGAAATGACTAATCTTTCAACGGGTGTTCAAAGAGATACAAAAGAAGTCACTCAAGCCACTGTTAATTCCGCCAATTCTATCAGTCAGGCGGCTAATCAAGTTAGCGCTCTTACTAATCAATTTAATGGATTATTAGCGAATAATCGATCTAGTTTAGTTTCTACTTTAGAAAATATTAATCAAACCACAAAAGAACTCAGTGTTTTAGTCGGAAGTCTAACCCCGATCATGACTCAATTAGAACAGGCTAATATTATTAAAAATTTGGAAGCCGCCTCAGCGAATGCAGAAGCCACATCAGCTAACCTCAGAGATTTATCAAAGGGAGTCAGTGATCCTGAAAATTTAATCCTAATTCAAGAAACTTTAAATTCCACTCGAAATACCCTACAAACCTTGCAAAAAATTAGTGAAGATGTGAACCAATTAACCGGGGATGAACAATTACAAAATAACCTGAAAAACTTAATTAATGGTTTGGGGAAATTATTTAACTCAACTCAACGTTTAGAACGACAAAAATCAATGTCGGAAAAATTAGAACCTCTAGCAGAAGCGGTTAAAAAAACTCAGGTTACACTCTCAACTATTAATCAATCTTCAACCCTAAAACAGCCTGGTTTTGAAGCGAATGAAAGGGTAAATCAACTGATGAATTCTGCTACAGATTATTCTATTGATCAAACTCAAAAATTTATTTTTCCACCCCAATTTAATCAGGAATAGGGAAAAATTACCACTACCTTTACTTATAACAGAAAAGTCATCAATTAATAGATCAACTTAGGAAATTATACTTATATGGAATGGAAATCATGGTCTAGTCTTCCCCTTAAACAACGTGAACAATTACCCCCGCAACCAGGGATCTATGTGGTTGTCGATGCAGAACAAGAAGTGTGGTATGTAGGGCGATCTATCAATATTAATGCTCGTTGGAATGGGAGAGGACACCACAGGTATCCACAATTAAGTCGCACAAACAATCAAAGGTTATATAGAATTTACTGGCAATTATTTACCACCGAACAACTTAATGAAAAAGAGCAGCTATATATTGATTTGTTCAAACCACACCTTAACTACAGTCGGGTTAAAACATACGCAAGAAAACCCATACAACCCAATCAAGAAATCAGTCGCCTTCTCAAAGTTATCAATAAGAAGACTACCCTATTCCCTGATGTGCGGTCTGTAGTGCTGGGATACTATACAGAAATAGATGAAGATGAAGATGGATCTTTAAAAGAATATAACTGCGTTGTGATAGTCGTTAGTATCAACGATCATGACAGGCCTATCATCAACTCATGTCAAAAATCACAAAGCAGAAAAGGAAAAAGTCTTGAGGGATATTGGAAGGTCTACGAAAGCGAATGTGGAAGTGCTGACCCTAACCTCAAACCTGCATTTATTCTTGTCTTTATGCTAGAAAATATCGTTTATGAATTTGTGTGTTACCCGACTTTAATACATAAGTTGGCGGGAAATAGATCAAGCCTTCATTATATACAGATTGCTAAACAAACTGTTTTAGCTTTGACAGATACAAGTATTCTTCCTTCAATCATGAATACTGATTCATCTTTCAGAACTAGAAGGGAGGATTATCTTCACTATCGAGCAGCAGATCTAAAATCTGTTCTAGATCTACTACCGGAGATTTCGATATAATAACGATTAATTAAATAGATTTGGCGAGGTATACTAGAAAATAGACATTCTATTTAAAAGCCAATCAACAAAGCAGGAAATATGACACTTACAAAAACCGAGTATAAATATGTAGAGCTAAATCAGGATAATGTTCCTATCATAGCGGGAACTATAATGAAAGTCGTTGAATTAGTTGAAGCTCAAATTGCTTATAGTTGGAGTCCAGCAGAATTACACCTTAATCATCGTTATTTAACCATGAGCCAAATTCTTTCTGCCTTAGCTTATTATTGGGATCATAAAGCAGAACTCGACACAGAAATAAAGCGACGAGAAGACTATATTAAACAGGCAGAAATTGAAGCTGGTGAATCTCCTTTTGCTGCTAGATTACGCGCTCAAGGGCTATTAAAATGAGTTCAATATTTACCTTTGTAGTTTATCTTATATTAACCAAGTACAAAATTAATAAAAACCCATTCATACAAAAACCTCCTTCCGATTTACCACTAGAAGGGGGTTTTTGATTATTAACCTGGCACCGAGCTATTTTCCCAGGAGGCTACCCTCCAAGTATCTTCGCCGTGTCAGCGTTTCACTTCCGAGTTCGAGATGGATCGGAGTGGTTCCACTGAGCCATAGGCACCAGGAAAGCTCTATAAACTTTTACCTGGGTTTGAGGTTTGCAGCCGTTTGTGTTTTGCTTGCTTGCCTCTCACAATTTACTAATCTACTCCCTTTTTCTGGGAATGTCAACCCCTTTTTCAATTTTTTTTTGGGGAGAGGCAGAAAACGACTGAGAAATAAGCAGGATAGGGTTCAGGGCAGTCGTACTGCTACAATATCAAGGGAGGTTATGCTATAGTTGAAAACATCTAACCAAAGGAGAGTAATATTGATCATTCTATGCACTCATAATAACGGCGGGGTAGGTAAGACTACTCTTGCTGTACATATAACAGGTGTTCTTATATCAAAGTTTCCCTGGGCTCGGACTCTACTCCTAGACTGTGATGACCAACACCAAGCTTGGGAGTTTTTTGCTCCAAGCAAGCCGAAGAAAGAATTGGAGGTATTCTTGGAGGATAATTTATCATTAATTTACAATCCTAAACGAGAGAATCTTTTAAATATTGTTGATCCAACCCAATACGATCATATCGTTATTGATGCAAAAGGAGCCAGAGAAGATACTGTCAAGGTTATTGTGAATGACAATCCAGATAAAATTTTAATCCCTATTAATGCGTCCCAAAAAAGTAAAGCTTTAGGTAATCTTGATAGAATTCTTGGTATGGTATCTAAGCTAGAATCCAATACAGGGCTTCCTGATAAAGTTCAAGTTACTATTGTCCCTTTGGGGGTATCCAAAGATATCATCAACAATAAATTGGAAACTATTTCTATAGTTCCCCATCAATGCGAAATTTCTCAAGAAATCAGATATTTGCAAGATGAAATGCAAGAGGCTTTATATGAGGACAAAAAATATATTTGGACTTATGAAAATTGTGAGGATCTCTATGAAAATTTTTGTTCACTAATTAACCTATAGAAAGTTGGAGGATTAAAAATGACTATTAACGATCAAAAAAATATTATTGACGACCCTTTGCTAGAACAAGAAATTAAGACAGTTACTCAGCAAAGTAAAGATACTTCTCCTAAAAACATAAGCATAGTTAAATTCACTAAAGATCAAGAAAGAATGGTTCAAATTCTTTCTCAAGGATTGGGTTTATCATTTCAATCCTTGATTAACTGTGCAATCAGAGGGACTCTATTATATATAAAAGAACAAGACAAAAAACTAAAGGATTTACAAGAGTATCCAAAGGAATTAGGTTCACAGGAAACGGAAGTAATGCTAAGTGTTGAAACTTTAAGTGTGCTTGAAAGTTGTGGAATGAAAGATCAATTTAGTGAGTGTGCTATTGTGGGAATTAAATTACTTTACAACACATTCTATTCCCTTAACAATCAAGTTAATTAATACTATGGATGATCCTTTAATAATTCATGAAATTATCCAGGTTATACTATCGGCTAATAATTCTAAAAAACAAGAATTAGGTCGTAGATTTGCTGCGCGTCTGGGGCTAACTCCTGGTGTAGCGGGGCCAGATGATGGAATTGATGGATTTGGTTGGGATCAAAACCGCAAAATCCATTTTCAATGCAAATTAAGGTCTAAACTATTAGATAAAGATGATGCCCGTATGTATTACTCAGATATTGACTACCACCGTGTCGATCTAAGTGTAATGTTAGCAGGAAGTGGTTATAAAGATACTTTTATCAAAAGATTATATGGTCATCGGTACATTGATAACTATAAAATTCATTTATTAACACTTGATGATATTTTTCAAGAAACTCCTGCGTTTGAAGAAGCTGTAGAAGAATTACCTCCATTGCGTGATTTGGGATTAATAGATTGGAAAACGATAAAATAACTAAAAAAAAGATTATCCAAGAATTGAAAGATCCTAGAGTACAACGATAAGCCCAAATATGGCAAAATAGAAAAGATTGTCTAAAATTGCCCATCTTGTCCAAACCCATGACTGCAACCACTCCAACCCAAGCCACAAAATACGAACCCTTTAGTACCGAGGCCAAATGGCAACAGTATTGGGAAGCTCATCAGGTGTTTAAAGCTGACCCCAACCAACCCGGGGAACCCTATTGTATTATGATTCCCCCCCCCAACGTCACGGGAAATCTCCATATCGGTCATGCTGTTAATAACTCCCTAATTGATGCCCTGATTCGCTATCATCGGATGAAGGGTTATAACGCTTTGTATTTGCCGGGGATGGATCACGCCAGTATTGCAGTCCAAACAATTTTAGAGCGACAACTGAAAGCAGAAGGGAAAACTCGCGACGATTTAGGGCGAGAAAAATTTTTACAACGAGCTTGGGAATGGAAGGAAGAATCCGGCGGAACAATTGTTAATCAGTTACGCCGTTTGGGGGTTTCTTGTGATTGGACACGGGAACGATTTACCCTGGATGAAGGGTTATCAAAAGCGGTATTAGAAGCCTTTATTAGATTATATGAAGATGGGTTAATTTATCGGGGAAAATATTTAGTTAATTGGTGTCCAGCCAGTCAATCGGCGGTATCGGATTTAGAAGTAGAAAATAAAGAAGTTGATGGGAATTTATGGCATTTTCGCTATCCTTTAACCGATGGTAGTGGTTATGTAGAAGTAGCAACCACCCGACCGGAAACGATGTTGGGGGATACGGCGGTGGCGGTGAATCCCAAGGATATTCGCTATAAAGATTTAATTGGGAAAACAGTAATTTTACCGATTATTAAACGGGAAATTCCGATTATTGGCGATGATTTTGTTGATCCGAATTTTGGCACTGGTTGTGTTAAAGTAACTCCTGCCCATGATCCGAATGATTTTCAAATGGGTCAACGGCATCAACTGCCGATGATTAATATTATGAATCAGGATGGTTCGTTAAATGAAAACGCGGGGCTATTTGCCGGACAAGATAGATTTGTCGCCCGAAAAAATCTAATTCAATTCCTCAAAGATAAGGGATTTTTAGTTAAAATTGAAGACTATAAACATACGGTTCCCTATAGCGAACGTGGTAAGGTTCCGGTAGAACCGCTATTATCAACTCAATGGTTTGTTAAGATTCGTCCCCTTGCTGATAAGGCGTTAAATTGTTTAGATCAACAGGATGCTCCCGTCTTTGTTCCTGACCGTTGGACGAAGGTTTATCGAGATTGGTTAGTTAAATTAGATGATTGGTGTATTTCTCGACAATTGTGGTGGGGGCATCAAATTCCGGCTTGGTATGCTATTAGTGAAACGGGCGGTAAAATTACCGATAATACGCCTTTTGTTGTTGGCAGAAATCAAGCGGAAGCTCAGGAAAAAGCGATCGCCAAATTCGGAGAGGCGGTAATTTTAGAACAAGATCCTGATGTTTTGGATACTTGGTTTTCTTCCGGTTTATGGCCGTTTTCTACTTTAGGATGGCCGGAACAAACTTTAGATTTAAGCAAATATTATCCTACCAGTACCCTATCAACGGGGTTTGATATTATCTTTTTCTGGGTTGCCCGGATGACGATGATGGGGGCATATTTTACCGATAAAATGCCTTTCAAAACCGTTTATATTCATGGGTTAATACGGGATGAAAATGGCAAGAAAATGTCAAAATCCGCCGGAAACGGGATTGATCCGTTATTACTAATTGATAAATACGGAACCGATGCGGTGCGGTTTACCTTAATGAAAGAAGTCATCGGGGCGGGGCAGGATATTCGCTTAGAATATAATCGAGAAACCGACGAATCTGCATCTGTTGAAGCGTCTCGAAATTTTGCCAATAAACTCTGGAATGCTTCTCGGTTTGTGATGATGAATTTAGATGGAAAATCTCCCAAACAGTTAGGAGAACCCAATATTAATCAGTTAGAACTGAGTGATAAATGGATTTTATCTCGCTTTAACCAAACCGTAAAACAGACCCGTGAGGATATGGATAATTACGGTATTGGTGAAGCGGCTAAAGGCATTTATGAGTTTATTTGGGGAGATTTTTGTGATTGGTATATTGAATTAGCTAAACCCCGTTTACAAGGAGAAAATAACGCCTCTCGTCAGGTTTCCCAACAAACTTTAGCTTATGTTTTAGAAGGTATTTTAAAACTTCTCCACCCGTTTATGCCCCATATTACCGAAGAAATTTGGCATAGTTTAACCCAAATTGGAGAAGAAGATTGTTTAGCTTTGCAACCCTATCCGGTGGTGGTAGAAGATGAGATTCTGGAAGTCCAACGGTTAGGAAAGTTTGTTAATGATCCTGATTCAATTGTAGGTCAATCAATCAGAATTTTATTTGAATTACCGGAAGTTTTAGGAGGGTTTTTTAAACAATATCAAAAACCTCTAATTTTGACGGGGATATTCTTTGTTGCTTTTTTAACAATTAAATGTTTTGTTGCGGCGTTAAATGCGATTAATGAGTTACCCTTATTATCTACAATTTTTGAACTAATTGGGATGGGATATTCCGGTTGGTTTGTTTATCGTTATTTGTTTAAAGCGTCCCAACGGGAGGAACTTGGGAAGATTTTACAAGAGTTGAAAACGGAATTTATCGGCAGTGCAGAAGCAGATAAAAACCTAGAAATGCCTAACATTTATTCCGCAGTTTGTCAAGAGCCATCCAGTGAAATTATCAGCATTATTGATCCGAAATTGGAGGCGGATTTTGAGTTAATTATTGGCGCTATTCGTACCGTCAGAAATTTACGCGCGGAGGCGGATATTAAACCCAAGGTTAAGGTTAATGCCATTCTGCAAACCCAAAGCAGTAAAGAACAGCAAATTTTGCAACAAGGACAAACTTATATTCAAGAGTTAGGGAAAGTTGAAGCGTTAACTATTACCGAAAAGTTAACTGGAAATGAAGGGCAAAGTATTGCGGGAGTCGTGGGAACTGTACAGGTATTAATGCCTTTAGCCGGGGTGGTTGATTTGGTAGCATTTCAAACGAAATTGCAGAAAAAATTGGCAAAAGTTGAAAAAGAAATTCAAGGGTTTCAACGGAATTTGAATAACCCGAATTTCGTTAACCGTGCGGAACCGGAAGTTGTAGAAAATACCCGCAATAGTTTAGCTGAAGCGGAAAAACAAGCGGAGATTCTCCAAGAAAGGTTAAGTCAATTTAACTAACTTTTTGACCCCCCTAACCCCCCTTAGAAAAGGGGGAATCGAGGGCTGTTTCCTCCCCCCCAAGCCCCCCGTGCACGGGCGGGGGCTGTTCGCTGTTCCCTGCTATAACAAGGCTTTTTCAACAGCGTCAATCACCTCTTGGGATTTAAACGGTTTAATTAAATATCCAGAATGATTAGTTTCTTGGCTGCGTTCAATCGTTGAACTATCAGAATAAGCCGTAATATAAATAATCGGAATTTGATGATGTTCTCGAATGCGTTTAGCCGTTTCAATACCGTCTAATTCCCCGCGTAAATGAATATCCATTAAAATTAAATCCGGGAGATTTTTCGCCACCTGTTCTAAGGCTTTTTCTCCAGAATTAATCCGAGAAATAACTGTATACCCTTGTTTTCTCAAACTTCTGGCGATACTTTCAGCGGCAATTAACTCATCTTCTACAATTAGAATAGTAGCCGTCATTTGGTTAAAACCCTCTGATTATTAAAATTATGGCTGGGAACACCGAAACAGAAAAAAAAGAGTTCACGGTCTAGGTTTCAAAATCAGTTTATGTCCTCATAGTTTTGACGACTATGGTATATGTTAGAGTCGATAGGAGCGTTCCCTGTTCCCTGCTATAGGTTGGTGTTAATCAGATTTTTACTGTATTTTCCAACAAGTTTTATTTCTGATTTAGCCTTTTCGCCATTTTAATTAACGATGGTTCAGCGCATCTTTGCTTTCTCCTTGCTCTATAGTTACCAGATTTAGCTACCAGTATTTCTATCTTTTAACCCCGCTTTAGCCTGTTGGTTGCTACCCATACAAACTGGGGGTTATGCTTTCACCTGATGCAATTGAGGGATAGGACTTGATACACTGTATCTTATCTATAAATGTAATCATTTATCACCAGTCTTGTCAACTGGGTTAAACGAATCACATATTCATAAATTAATTATAGCTTTGTTCTTGAAAAATGAGAGTAAAACTTGTACCATTGCTACAATCAACTTCAAGGGATGCCTCTAATTGATCTGCTAAAATACTAACTAATCTTAATCCCAAGGATGGAGTATCTTCCCAATCAAAGTCATTGGGAATCCCTATACCATTATCACTGATTTTCAGAAAAATCTGTTCTTTTTGCTCAAGTTTTAACTCGATTTTAATGGCTCCATATTGAGAATTTGGAAAAGCATATTTAAAAGAATTTGTGACTAACTCATTAATTAAAAGTCCACAGGGAATCGCACTTTCTAAACTTAATGTGACGGGTTGAACATCGAGAATGATTTCAACCTGACAGTGTTTTGTTTGATAGGATAACGATAATTTTTCCACAAGATTTTGAATATAATTGGCAAAATTCACCTGTGATAAATCATTTGATTGATAAAGCTGTTCGTGAATTAGTGCCATTGTTTGAATTCGATTTTGACTTTCGGCAAATAAATTGCGTTGTTCCTCCTGTTCCAAGGTATCTGCTTGTAAATCTAATAAATTAGAAATTACATAGAGATTATTTTTAACTCGATGGTGAATTTCTCGCAATAAAACTTCTTTTTCTAGGAGTGAGGCTTTAATTTTTTCTTCCGCTTTTAAGCGCTCCGTAACATCTCGACAGACACAAATTAATAAATCATCATCGGTTAAAGTTAGTGAGACTTCTTCTGTAAAAATACTGCCATCTTTGCGTTGAGCAGTTGCTTCTCCTTGCCAATGATGTTGTTGAGATAAAATCGGAAAAGTATGCTGTTGAAAATAGTCTAGTTGTTCGGGTTTATACAGTGCCTCCCAACTTTTTCCCAGTAATTCTTCAGGATAAGTATAACCAAAGAGTTCAACATGAGCTTGATTCAAATAAATGTATTGTCCATCCTTTAAAATAGCAATGCCATCAATGGCGGCTTCAATGGCAGCTAACTGTTGTTTTAAGGCTTCTTGAGCTTTTTGAAGTTCCGTAATATCCGTATGGGCGCCCACCATGCGGATGACATTTCCCTGGTCATCTTTAAGATGAATTGCTCTGGATAAAATATAGACGGTGGAGCCATTTTTATGATGAAAACGTTGAACAGCTTGAAACCGATCAATTCGACCTTGGTTATAGTCTTCAATTAATTTTGTAGTGGCAATTTTATCCTCGGCAAAAATGACTTGATCCCAGGAGGATAATTGATTCGGTAATTCGTCATTATTATAGCCTATCATCTCTTTCCAACGGGGCGATAAATAAAGATTACCTGTGACAAAATCCCAATCCCAAAATCCATCTTGGGCGGCTTGAATGGCTAACTGAAACCGTTCTTGAGCTACTTTAATTTCGGCTTCTGTGCGTTTGCGTTCTCTTAAATCTTGAGCAATACCTAAAAATCCACTAATATTTCCCGTTTGATCTCGTAAGCTAGAAACGGACAGTAAGACTGGAAAATGTGTGCCATCTTTATGAACATAAATCCATTCTCGTTCTTCTTTTTGTCCGAGACGAGATTTAGCAACAAATACTTCAAATCCGGGTGCAATTTCAGTTCCTAATTCTAAGGATAAACTATAGGAACGTTCTATAACTTCTTCAGAATTATGAATGATAGCTGGAGTTTTTTTACCGATAATTTCTTCAGCTTGATAACCGAGTAAATTTTCTGCCGCCCGGTTCCAAACTTGAATAATGCCATTGATATCTGTAGAAATAATCGCGTAATTTGCCCCATCTAAAATCGCTTGTTGAAACTGATTTAATTCTAAAAGTTTAGCTTCTGCTAATTTGCGCTCTGTAATATCTAACATAATTGATAAATATTGGAACGGTTTATCCTCCTGATTGACAAAGGGAACAATCGTACTATCTACCCAATAATAGTCTCCATTTTTAGCTTGATTTCTGATTTCTCCCTGCCAAACTTTGCCTTGAGGAATGGTTAACCAAAGTTGTTGAAATAAACTCGAAGGATGATAGCCAGAATTAATTAAATTATGGGTTTTGCCTAAAGATTCTTCAGGAGAATATTGAAAGAGTTGACAGAATTTATCATTAACATAAGTGATCAACCCGTTAGCATCTGTAATTACGACGATTGCCATTTCATCGAGGGCTAATTTATGATAAGTTAATTCTTTGAGAGCTTTTTGTAGCTGTTCTTCTGCCTGTTTTTTAGCGGTGACATCGTGGAAAAATGATTGAATAACCGTTGGTTTACCATCCTTAATTTGACAGTTAGCACTGCCTTCTAAAATCACAATTTCTCCGGTTTTTGTTAAAAATCTTGTTTCAATTAAATTCTGTTTGGTAATAGTTCCATTTTTTAACTGTTCAAAAATTTGACGCCATTTAGGAGTCTGGTTAAAATCAATTATATCAAAAACTGATAAATTTTTAATATCTTCATCGCTATATTTTAAGGTTTCTTTCCAAGCTCGATTTACATAAATAAAATGTCCATCTTCAGAGGAAATTAGTTGAATTAAATCACTGGCATTTTCAAATAAATCCTGCAACTGTTCTTGACTTGCTTGTAAATCTATTAATAATTGAGCTTGAGCAAGCGCAATTCCCACTTGATCGGAAATTTGCTGCATGATCTCAATTTCAAACTCTGTCCATTTATGGGGTGCAAAGCATTGATGCGCTAACATTAATCCCCAGAGTTGCTGATTTTGAAAAATCGGAATAATTAATTTTGATTTCACCTGTAACTGCTGCATTAATGCTCTCATACACAAACTTTCAGGTCTGTCCGATGGATAAGCTGCTTCGATATTATCAATCACTTTCACTTTTCTTTGTTCATAAAAGCGTTCACACTCACTTGAAAAAGTTTCGTCGGTAAAATATTGATCAAGTATTGATAAGTCAGGAAAAATAACTGATTCTGTAATTGTTTTTCCCGATCCGTTGGGGAAAATTCGATAGATTAATACGCGATCGCAATCTAAAATCTGGCGAATTTCTGTCACGGCGGCTTGCAAAATATCTCCTAGTTGCAAAGATTGACGAATATTGAGGGTAATATCAGCCAATAACTCTAATTTCTGATTTTGATCATGTAATTTTTTTTCTGTTCGTCTATATAATATTTTTTCTAATTTGACTTGCTGATGCAGTTTTTCTTCTAACTGTTTTTGGGGAGTAATATCCCTAGAAATTCCCAAAAAAGATATTAAAATGCCATCGGGTGTATATTCAGGAACCAGTCGAGTTTCATACCAGTTTGAACTTGACATTGTGGGAAAGGGATATTCAATCAGTTGCTCTTTCTCTGTTTCTATTCCCTTTTGAAGCAAGGTTTTCCAAAGATTGACTAGCTCTTGATCATATCCTACATCGTCTAAAGATTTACCGATTAAATCTTTAGCAGGAACCGGGATAAATTTTTGAATTGCACTATTAACATAGAGATACCGATAATCTAAATCAATTCTAAATATAATATCAGGATTGGTTTCAACAATAACTTGAAACTCTTTTTCTCGATAATACAATTTTTCATTGCTTTCTTGGACTTGTTTTTCCAAGTTAAGGTTACGGTCTTCTAGCAGTTCAATTATTTCATCTTGTAAGTATTTAACTTGTTTATGTAAGACTTCAATAACATTATAAACTTCTAAGGGCTGTAACACTTGTAAAATATTAGTTCGGGTCACCAGTCCCACTAATTCCCCCTGATTTCCAGTCACAATTAAGCGACCAATGTGATGGGATTCTATTGTTTCATAGGCAATATTCAAAGTATCTTCACCACGCAATGTTAACAGGGGTGAACTCATAACCTTTGCCGATGGAGTATAATTAAAATCGAGTTTTAACGTTTTAAACTGGACTAAATCTCGTTCTGTGATGATTCCAAGCGGAATGGGTTGTGGGGTTTCCTCAACAATCACTACACAACTAATATGATGCTTTGACATCAGTTGTGCTATATTTAATAAAGGAGTTTGAGGAGTCGCACAAATCACCTGGAGATTCATCACTTCAAAAACTTTTCTGAACCGCAACAAATTTGCTGGTTCTATAGAACTTATAATCGTATCATAGGTGATTAATCCCACCAGTTTATCTTGATTAACTACCGGGATATGACGAATGGAATTCCGGTGAAACTGCTCGATGACAGAGAAAATATCCTGCGGTTCTAAATATTGAAGCGTCACAACAGGTTGACTCATTACCTCTGCGACATTAACCCCGGTTGTGTTTTTTCCTGTGGCGATCCAGTGAATTATATTTCGTTCTGTAACAATACCAATGGGTCTATTATTACTATTATTATCCACAATAATTACACAACTTCCCCGTCCTTCTGTTTTGGCATTTTCTAGGAGGTTAAATTCCGGTGAGGTAGGATAACAAATGCTTCTGGTGTGAGTAATTAATTCGATCACCTGATCTAACGGGGTATCGGGTGTTACTGTTATCGGATCGGGGATCACCGCAGTTTCTAAGTTTTCTGACCAAATCATAAATTCACCGCTATAAGTACCTAAACAAAATTAATTACACATCCTCCACCCTGTTCCTTCCCCTCCTATCCCCCCACGGGGGGTTTGGGGGGCTGTTCCCTCTCTCAACTAGGTAATTTATTTTGTGTAACTACTTAATTGTGTACAAGACTTTAAAAAACGGGTAGGAATATCAATTCTATTTCCCCAATGGAGATGTAAATAAGACCCATGAACATTAGAACAATTTCCCCAACCTTCTAATACGGGGGCAGTGGTTTGCGAGGACATAAAACGCTGCATTTCATATAAAGGATCAGACGGATTTTCTATCAGTTCAGACCGATGAAACTCATGTCCGGTGATTATTTCTCCCTCTAATAATAAAGGAGTATTTTTTAAAACCTTTGCTTGATAATACCCTAATTTTAAGCGTTTTCCCATAACCGCAGTGGTTGGTAAGATTCCCACCATTGGCCAAGCATTATTTTCAAAGTCAATAATCTCTTCACACAAATACATTAACCCCCCACATTCTGCATAAGTCGGTATCCCTGATAAAATAGCCGTTTTAACTGCGTTTAAAATTAACTGATTTTGACTTAATTCTTGAGCAAATACTTCGGGAAAACCTCCGCCAAAATATAATCCTTTAATATCGGTCGGAAGTTGCTCATCCTTTAATGGACTCCATTCGATTAATTCTGCACCCAACTGTTGTAAAATCTCTAAATTATCGGCATAATAAAAATTAAATGCCGCATCTTTAGCGATCGCAATTCTAATCGGTTGATAGTTATGTTCAAACCGTAAGGTAGGGATAGAATTTTCCCGCTTAACTGAATTACTCAGATCAGAAATTAGAGTATTTTTTAATAAGGGTAATAATTTTTCCCAGTCAAACCAAGTTTGGGCTAATTCAGCTAACTCTTGAATGAATAAATCCATCTGCGGCAGTTCATTCGTGGGAATTAACCCCAAATGGCGATCGGGAATCACAATATTTTCCTGTCTTTTAATTATTCCAATAATCGGAATATTCAGAGGTTCTAAGAAGGCTTTTAATAGTTCTAAATGGCGATCACTTCCCACTTTATTTAAAACTAAACCCTCCAATTTTATATCAGGATTAAAGTTTTTAAACCCCATGGCGATCGCAGCAATAGAACCCGATAATCGACTACAATCTAAGACTAAAATTACAGGTAAATCAAGAATCAAAGCAATTTGAGCCGTGGAAGCAATCGGAACTTTTTCCCCATTAGGAATCCCATCAAACAGACCCATAACTCCCTCAATTAAACCATAATCACAGGTCTGAATATGTTGATTATAACAGGCTTTAATATAGGATTCTGAAGTTAAAATCGAATCTAAATTATAACAAGGTTTACCCGTAACATAGTGATGAAACATGGGATCAATATAATCGGGGCCAACCTTAAAAGATTGGATATTAGAATTGTGTTTTTTTAAATAGGATAAAATAGCTAGTGTAATAGTTGTTTTACCAACTCCACTCCTTTCTCCAGCAACAATCAGCGTCATAATCTAACAATTTGAGTTAATAAGGTCATAGAAACAGGGTTTTGGGGCGAGTCTGATTTTTACCCCTAAAGCTGATTATAAAAATCGCCAAAGATAAGCGAAAAAGATCGCCGTAATTGCCCCAATTAATGTATTAATAAAATTCACAATTTCATTAGTTAACCATGTCCATTTTGTCTGTAAGGTTGCCCCAATCACACTTTCCAAATTAGTAGCAATAAACGCCGCTATCACACTCCAAATAATCCCCCAACTATCAATTAAACCCGCACTCCAAGCTAACACAGAAACCACAATAGAAGCCACCACCCCGGCTAAAGTCCCCTCCAAACTCACAGCCCCTTCCGTACCTTTAGGCACAGGTTTTAATGTAGTAATTAAAAAAGTCTGTTTCCCGTAGGCTTTGCCAATTTCACTACCACAGGTGTCGGATAATTTTGTACTAAAACTGGCAACATATCCTAATAATAATAACGGAATCCAAGATTGTATTCCAACTGTATCAGGAAAAAATAATTGTAGGGAAAATACCCCTAACCCACATAACATTCCCGTTAACGCCGAACCCCAGACATTTTCTGGCCCCCGGGCTCCCCCGCGTTTTTCCGCAATTCCAGAGGCTTCCTTTTCGGCTTTACCAATTCTGGTAACACCCGAACCCACCAAAAAATAGAATACCACAATCAGATAACCTCGCCAACCCAAACATCCCCAAATCAGCACTCCCAATATCCAAGCATGAATCCATCCGGCGGGGGTTAATAACTTTTTGGCGGCAATCACCCCTAAACTAATTAAAACTGTATTTAAAGCGATCGCAAATAACCAAGGATTAAGCGACACTAATTCATAAATCATAAATTTGATCTCAAAACCATGAATAAAACATTATTCCATCTTGCCTTTCCCGTGAACAATATCGAACAAACTAAAGCCTTTTATGGGGAGGGTTTAGGGTGCGAAATCGGTCGAGAAACCCGCAATTCCATCATTATGAACCTCTACGGCCATCAAATTGTCGCCCATGTCGGTCAAGAACCCCTAACACCCCAAAATGGTATTTATCCCCGACACTTTGGGTTAATCTTTACTTCCGAGACAGACTGGGAAACTCTCTTAGACCGTGCCCAAAAAAAACACCTGAAATTTTACCAAGAGCCCAAACGCCGTTTTCCGAGTTTACCTACAGAACACCGCACTTTTTTCCTAGAAGATCCTTTTTATAATCTCTTGGAATTCAAATATTACTGTCATCCCGAAGCCGTATTTGGCTGTAACGAATACGCCCAGGTTGGCGACATTTAAAGGGTAGCGGGTGACACCGAACGGGTCAAGGTTTTTAGAGGTGAATTTAAGGCTTTCTCTACCATAGCTAAACTTTTGGGATCGTTTACCATCCAAGCATGGAGAAAAACATTAACCGTGAATTCTTCACCAATAGAGATATGAGAACTTTCAGCCGGGACAATCATCCCATCCAAAGGTGTCCAAATGGAGGTAAAATTGATCGAGTCTAGGACTTCTAAATCCCGATTTAAGTCTTCTAAAAACGGACTATGGGAACGCATTTGGGATGCAGCCAAGGTGGGGTAAAGATATCCCGTTAAGGTTCCGTTGTGGGGGGAGGAAATCGTGATCAGACGTTGAACTCGTTCAATTCCTCCCAAGCGTTGGACATAATAACGACTAACAATTCCTCCCATACTAAACCCGATTAAATCAATCGGTTGTTCCGGGGGGAAGGTTTGATTCACATAAGCTGTAATTTGTTGGGCTAAGGCTTCTAAGCCAAATCGACCATCATTAGGAATCAGATTCAGACTGTGAATATCCCATCCCCGTTTAGTTAGATGGGCTGTCATGGTTTTAAAAATTGCTTTGGTATCAAATATACCGTGAATCAATAAAACCGGATGGCGAGGGCTGCTGTTATCCATGGGATTTTAAATTGGATTAATATTGGTTCCAACTTAGACTATCACGGGAGATTCTGGATGCAACTAGGGGCCATTCCTGCAACTGGTCATTGATTAACTGCTCACTCCTATTCTGAGAAATTTGTAAATAAATGCAAACAGATGAGAGATTTTTTACCGAAACCTAGGAAAATCGGGAGTTTTGTTTAAACAAAATGTAACAATATGTAAATTTTTGTAGACAAATCTTTCATTTTTCCCTAGTCTGAATTCAGGGCTCAGGCTTGAAACTTCCTAAAAATACCCACGGAGTAAGTATAATGTTAAATAAATTTTTTGGTTCTAAGAAAAAAGATGGATATTATTTAGAGTTTGGCGATGCTCAAGATAAACAAGCATCTCCAGCCGAGTCTAAACCCGCACCTAAAGCAAAAGCAGCATCAGCAAAAGCAGCAAAAGATCAACCCGAAACTGTGGCTGTGGCTAAACCCCAAACCACAACCGTTGCTCCTCCTGCCCCTCAACCCGCCCCAGTTGAGGAACCCGCCCCCCTTAACCCCCAGGTAAAAACCCCTGCTGGTATGAACTTTTCTACGGAATATTTAACCTCCTCATCCCCTACCCCCCGTCGTCGGCCCGGGCCGAGTCTGGCGATGTTCACAGATATGGCAAATCAGATGAATCGCTCCTAATCTGCTGAAGTGTCAAAACCATCAACCTCTCTAGCTATCTGCATCAGGCTGGGGAGGTTAATAGTTTTTTGGGCTTTTGGTTTTTTTTGATTGTTGATGGGTTGACCCCAAAAGTTGGCTTAGAAGGGCAAGGCTTTAAACCCAAATCTCTGGTAATATTTAAGATAGAATAGAATTGTGTGATCGATCAATTAATATGGGAACCCTGAGTGCCAAGGGTGCTAAATAATCTACTTAATTTTGATAGGCTAATCAACAATGCACCAAGTGCCTGCCGACTCATGACGGTGCTATCGTTGGTTGGTTGCTGTCATCAACTTGAGAATTTTCTAGGTGACTGAGATCCCTTCAGTCTCTTTTCTGCTCATGGCTAAAGCCATGCTCGTTTCTAAATTTCTATGAGGTTTCTATGACAAAAGACACCGATCTGATCAAAAGTCTTAGCCCCAGTGCCATGGATCAGATTCTGTTATATCTGGCTTTTAGCGCCATGCGAACCAGTGGACATCGACATGGGGCGTTTCTCGATGCGGCTGCCACGGCGGCGAAATGTGCCATTTACATGACCTATATGGAACAGGGAAAAAACCTGAGAATGACAGGACACCTGCACCATATTGAACCCAAGCGAGTCAAGGTGATTGTTGAAGAAGTTCAACAAGCATTAACCGAAGGCAAACTATTAAAAATGTTGGGGTCTCAAGAACCTCGATATTTGATTCAGTTTCCCTATGTTTGGTTAGAAAATTATCCTTGGCAACCGGGACACTCTCGGATTTCAGGTAGTAGTTTAACTCAAGAAGAAAAGCGGGTGATTGAAACTAAACTCCCTAAATATTTACCCGATGCTCAATTAATTAATTCTTTTCAATTTATGGAATTAATTGATTTTTTACATACACGTTCTCAGGAAGATTTAGAACCGAATCGGAGAATGCCTTTGAGTGAAGCCTTAGCCGAACATATTAAGCGCCGTTTAACCTATTCTGAAACCGTAATCAAAATCGAATCCCCTTGGGGAATGCCGTTTTATGCCCTAAATCGAGCCACCTATTCCCCTGAAGATCAGGAGGAAAGAACTTTTATTATGGTGGAAGATACAGCCAGATATTTTAGATTAATGAAGGACTGGGCTGAACGTCAACCTAGGGTAATAAGGGTTTTAGAAGAATTAGATATACCCCCGGAACGAATTGATCGAGCCATTGAAGAATTAGATGAAATTATTCGGCAATGGGCGGATCGATATCATCAAGCGGGAGGAGAAACCATGGTGGTACAAATGGTATTCGGGCCAAAGGAGGAAGAACAGTAATTCAAGACGTTTAAGAATGTTAAAAATACAGAAGTATTGACACTCTCACCGTCTGAAGACACGCTCGATTCTAACTTCAACCTGGACACTTGCTCGACCAGACTTTCATCAAGAGGAGTAGAGGTTTCCAGTCCATTAGCGTTACTTTGGGGATGCCCTCCCCTAGCTTGTTTACCAAGATTTAGAATATTAATTGCAGCATTTGTATCTCTATGCAACTCACATCCACAATTACAAACATGGGTGCGGGTTGATAGAGATTTTTTCACTATTACCCCACAATTAGAACATTTCTGTGAAGTGTAATGGGGTGCAACCGGAATTGCTGATTTATCAAATTTAGCCGCAAAATATTCTATCCATTTTCTCAACAAATACCAGCTAACATCACTAATTGATTTAGCTAAACAATGGTTTTTAACCATATTTCTAACACTTAAATCTTCATAGACTACTACATCGTTAGATGTGCATACGTTACGCGCAATTCTCTTTGCGTGTTCATTCCGTTGTCTACTTACTTTTAAGTGTTTTTTACTGTAAACTTTCCTAGCTTTCCGTCTCCCCGATGAACCTTTAACTTTCTTATAGATTTGTTTCTGAGATTGCTTAATTGATTGTTCAGCTTTTCTCAAAAACTTAGGATTAACTTCTTGATATCCATTGGAGTCTGTGTAAAACGACTCAATACCAACATCAAGTCCTATTTCTTTTCCGGTTTTGGGTTGAATATCGGTGACATTAATATTCAGACAAAATTGTGCGTAATATCCATCGGCACGACGAATTAAACGCACCCGTTTTATGTCCTTAAC
>NZ_CAWLTW010000001.1:313407-422107 GCF_963864145.1 Planktothrix prolifica NIVA-CYA 540
GCCGTTTTTATCGGTTAAGGTAATTTGTCTTTTGGTTGGGTGTAGTTTCCATCCCGATGTTTTATATTCAACGGAACGGCAATTTTTTTGGAATTTGGGATATCCTTTTTTACCGGAAATGTTTTTCTTACAATTGTCGTAAAAACGACTAATGGCAGACCATCCTCGCTCGGCTGCGGATTGGACTGCCATTGAATTTAGGTCGGCAACAAAGGGGAATTGATTTCTGAGAGTTGTAGAATATTTATTTAAGGCAAATCTATCAATCTTTAATTCTCTTGAATTATCCATCCAATATCTAATTGCTTTATTGCGAATGAATTGGGTGGTGCGAATTGCTTCATCAATCGCTTTATATTGATTGGGTTTGCCTTGGCACTTATATTCCAAAACTATCATAGAAATCTCCTTTTTTCGACCTACCTTATGTTAACATGAATTCGAGAAATATTCACGGTGAATAAATTTCCCTGGGTCGCTTTTCATCTGGTGGTCTGAAGACACGCTCGTTTTCAAGCTCCCAGACTTATGTTATAAACAATCCTAACTCCTGTATTTTTAAGAGAGTTAATCTTGAATATTCAGGGTAATTTTAGCGGATTGTAGTTGTTGATTTAACCACTGATCAAATAATTCGTTTTGCAGCCGTTGTTTAACTTGAGGGTTGTCTAAGGAGGCTTCTAAAAACTCGTCTACTCGGAAAATACACCAACCGCCCTCGACTTCCATCGGGCCAACAATTTGTCCGGGTGGGGTTTGCTGTAAAATCACCTTGAGATTATCGGGAATGGTTGACCAACCCACGGCCCCCATCATGCCACCAAAAGAGCGTTCATTGGTAATGGAATACTCTCGGGCTAATTCTTCAAATCGGCTTTCCTGTTCTTTTAAACGGGATACTAATGTTTCTGCAAGTTCATAGTCATTTAAGGAAATTCGTGATAACACCACTGCATCTAAGGCGGGTTTTCGTTGCTGAAAATACTCCTCAAGTTGAGGTTGTACGATTGAAAGTTTGAGTTTTTCCCGTTTGAACCCAGAAACAATTTGTTGGTGAAAGGCTTCGTAGGTCATGCGGTTACTTTCTAACCACTGTTGAAAGGCTTGGGGGTCGCTGAGATTACGTTCCAATCTAAAATTCACTACGGATTGTTCAATACTAGCAGCAGGGATATCCAAATCCGTTCGGGATTGCAATTCCCGATCCAGAATATATTCTCGCAAAATATCAGTTACCATGGGCTGTAGTTTTCCAGCCGCTTGCAAGTATTTTAGGGCTTGACCTAAGATAATGGGTTCGTCGTTAACGGTTAAAAATGGATTAGCCACTGAAATTTACATCCTAAACACGATTCTACTCACAAATATTGTAAGGGTTTAGGCTCTCGGTGCTATCAGATTTACCAACAGTCCCTACTACTCCCCGTCTTAATATTCAGCCACGGCTTTGTGAATAGTTGTTAAAGACAGAATTAATCAAGCAGATAGGCTATGCTGAGTACGATGAGGATTAAACCCAATAGAATGTCAATTAAGCCCTTAACTGCTTTTGATGAATCTCGGTAGTGGCTAATTGTCCATTTTCCGTCCTATTTGGAACCCCACATTCCTAATTCTTTGGGAGATAGCTATGTCAGAACGCGATGATTTTCTTTATCCCCGTAGTCGCTACCAGGGAGAGTTTACGCCAGAAAAACTGATTTTCAATTCCAACTTGCAGGAATTTGCCCAGCGAGTTAACTATATTTGTGGATTGGAAACGAATGGGAAAGTAAGTTCAGAGGAAGCCTATCAACAAATCAAACAACTTTGGAAAAAATTACGTTCATCGAAAAAAAGTCTAGGAATTAGTAAACCTCCTGATGAGACTCCAGAAAATAGTTAATTATCAACGCCATCAGAAAGTCTTGCAAGGAAGGTTAATTCTTTCAATAAAAATTTAATTTCAGGCAAACTTTACCAAATAGTTTATAGCAGGGAACACCGCAATAGGCCGCATCGTGAGCCCTTCGACTTCGCTTAAGCATCAACTTCAATCCATATAAGAAACCGGGTTTCTGCGACAATTTTTGCGGCTTACCCAAGATTAAATTAAGAAACCCGGTTTCTGTTCTGGGGAAAAACAAGATCCGCACCTGATTCAAACTATTATTACTTGGCTACAAAGGACTATTTTAGAAGATTAATAATCTCAACTATCCCTAAATTTAGGACATACTTCAAACGCTAATTGTGACCCATAAAAACAAACATCAAACTCAGTAAAAAAATTAGTCCGTCCTAAAATAATTGGAATATTATTTACCCTAGTCCAAGCAAAAGCCAACTGAACTGGCTCAAACTCCCCTACTGTTGCCAAAACTAATAACGCTTTTGCTTCAGCACTTGCTAAATTACCCGCTAAAGCAATAGAAAATCTTTGTTCTTCCCAAATTGCTCCTAATTGTATTCCAATATTATAAGGCAACACATTAACACTAGCTCCTGTATCGAGCAAACCCATAACCTCAACCGAACGATTTTGATAAGTTAGTGTTAAAGGCAGATAGGGAACATCAGCTAAAACGCCAAACTCATCCCGTTTAGGTTGAAAAGGATATCGCCTAATATTAAACATTTTGAGTTTGCTTTTTTTCTGTTTCTAGTAACTGCATCAATTGTTCTGCTGCACCATTAGATGTATGCACTGCACCAATAATTTCTGCTGCTTCATTCCCTAATATAATTCCTTCTTCTTTTGCCAATTCAGCCGTTAAAAACTGCATCATTTGAAACTTATCCGCACGGGATAATTGCCGCAGTTGAGCTAATAATTCAGGATTTGACATAAAACAACCTTGAATTTACTTTTCCATCTTACCACTATCCCAAGGATTCCACCACATAAGAAACCGGGTTTCTGCGACAATTTTTGCGGCTTATCCAAGATTAAATTAAGAAACCCGGTTTCTGTTGTTCTAACTTATTCCTCATTACTTAAATATTCTTGAGAATAAACCTCTGCCATTAACTTCGGCCAGATTAATACAAAAAATCCCATCCAGGCCAACAAAGGAATAGCGACTAAAATTGTAATCCACAGGGTTTTAAATAGAAACCAACTCCCTGAAATTAGGGTAATTCCAGTTAATAGAATTGACCAAGGTTGACACCACCAGGGTTTATAATTCCAGGGGTTAAAGGTTGGGGTTTCAATCGGTGTTTGATCGGTCATTGTATTTATTAACTCTATGATTAAGAAAATGATTACTGAATAATTTTAACTATTGTAGCAATAACTTCTACTAACTTTTGGGGTTTAATTTGACCCGCTTTATACAGTATAATTCCTTTATCAGCAGTAAACAAACGATTAGGTCTAATATTGCTATTTTGGTTGAGTCCTCCCTCACTAAAATCGCTATTTTCAAGGGTAATACCATAGCAATCACCGATAGTTTGGCTAGTAATCTGGCAAAGAATTAGATCATCTCCTGTTAAGGTTGCTATTACTAATGCAGGCCGTCGCTTGGCTTGTGTTAAATCAGAAAAGGGGAAAGGGACAATAACTACATCACCTTTTACAAATTTTTCCATGCTTCCTCCTCCGCCGGCTGTAACCAATCTTTTTGTAGGGAAGATTCACTCAGTATACTAATTTCTAACTGTTCTTGCTGATATTTGGTTTTAAGAAATTGCAGAAAATCCCAAACCTCTTGTAAGATGAAATCAGGACTATTTTCTACTTCTTTAATTAATAATTCTTTAGTGTTCATGTTTTTGACCTTGATTTTTTGGGTTTGAAAATTCAGAAAAACGGGATTATCTAAACAACAGAATTTTCCGGTAAAGCGGTTTGCATTTGGGCTAACCAACCTATTAAAGATTCTAACTGTTTATCCGCACTTAATACCGCTAATCCCCTCACCGTAACTTTACCTTTACTATACACAAACCGAGTATGTAAACTTTCTGATAAATTGGCTTTTAATAAATTCCATGCGGGTTCTTCCATGGGGGTTTCTAATAAAATATGTTGTTTTCCGTCGGGTTTAATCCGAGAAAAGCCTAATTTCTTAGCAATTTGTTTGAGTTCCATAATTCTAATTAATTGACGCGCCGGGGTAGGAACTGGGCCATAGCGATCGCACCAATCTTCCTCAATTCGAGATAATTCATCCCGACTTTGACAAGCAGCAACTGACCGATAAGCACTCATTTTTTGATCTAAATCCGTAATATAATTGGAAGGAATAAAAGCTGTTAAACTCAAGTCAATTTGAGTATCATCAACCTGGGGAATTTCTTGACCCCTGACTTCTTGGATAGCTTCTTGTAACATTTCACTATAAAGATCGAACCCGACCACATCCATTTGACCCGATTGTTCGGCCCCTAAAATGTCTCCTGCGCCCCGAATTTCTAAGTCTCGCATCGCTAATTGATAACCCGATCCTAACTGGGCAAATTCTTGAATTGCTCTCAATCTTTTCCGAGCATCATCGGTTAAATTAACCCGTCCGTCGGCCGTTGTCGGATAGAATAACCAGGCGTGAGCTTGCACTCCCGAACGTCCAACCCGACCCCGTAATTGATATAATTGACCTAGGCCGAAACGGTGAGAATCTTCAACTAAAATCGTGTTAACTCTGGGAATATCTAACCCCGATTCAATAATGGTTGTACAGACTAAAACATCCGCGTCCCCGGAACTAAATGTTAACATAATTGATTCTAATTCGGATGCGTCTATTTGTCCGTGGGCGATCGCTAATCTCACCCCAGGAATCATCTCTCGAATTTGGGCAGATTTTTCTTCAATTCCTTCAATTCTAGGGACAACATAAAACACCTGTCCCCCCCGATCTAATTCCTGACGAATTGCTGTTCTAACTATTTCTAAATTTAAAGGAGATAAATGGGTTTGAATTGGGCGACGGGAAGGAGGAGGAGTGGTAATTAAACTCATTTCTCGAATCCCAGATAATGCCATATATAAGGTTCTAGGAATAGGAGTAGCGGTTAAAGTTAAGACATCAACATGGGTTTTTAATGTCTTAATTTTTTCCTTTTGATTAACTCCAAAACGTTGTTCTTCATCAACGACTAATAACCCTAAATCCTTAAAATGTACCCCTTTTCCCAGTAAGGATTGAGTGCCAACAATTATATCAATTTCTCCCGTTGCCAACCGTTTTAATATCTCTTGTTTTTCGGAATTGGTGCGAAAACGATTAATTAAAGCAACTTCTATGGGATAGGGAGAAAATCGTTCTTTTATGGTATGATAATGTTGTTGGGTTAGAATTGTAGTGGGGGCTAATAATGCTACCTGTTTTCCAGCAGTAACGGCTTTAAAAATAGCCCGAATTGCGACTTCTGTTTTCCCAAATCCTACATCTCCACAAACTAACCTGTCCATGGGCCGATCGCTTTCCATATCCCGTTTCACGTCTTGGGTAGATTTAATTTGATCGGGGGTTGGTTGATAGGAAAAGGAGTCTTCTAGTTCCTGTTGCCAAGGCATATCAGGGGGGAACGCATAGCCCGTTTGTTGGGCGCGTTGGGCATATAATTTTAATAGATCTACGGCTAATTTCTTTAAGGTTTTTTTGACTTTTTCCTTGGTTTTTTCCCAGGCTTGTCCGCTAAGTTTATTCAGTTGGGGAACTTTGCCCCCGGTACTTCTAAATCGTGATAAACTGCCAACTTGATCGGCGGCAACTCTTAACGTACCATCGTCATATTGTAAAACCAAATATTCCCTAGTTTCGTTATTAATTACTAGACTTTCTAATTTAGTAAATCGCCCTACCCCATGTTGACGATGAACCACAAAATCCCCTGGTCGGAGTTTATTCAGTTCAACCTGTTTTGATGCCGCCCGTCGTCGTTTTCTAATATAACCATGGGTGGCTAAGGAATGCTGACCATAAAATTCTCGGTCAGTAATTAAAACTAACCGAAATGTCGGTAAAATAAACCCTTCTAATTCGGCAAGTCCGGTATATTTTAAGGCGACGGGGGTATTTTTAATTAAGCTATCAATGGCGGGGTAATCTCGCGGGTTAGGAATGAATTTTGAGGGGCAATCATGTTCTGATAATAGGGCAACCGATCGACTAGGTTGGGCGGAAACAATAAATATAGAAAAATATCGTTGTCGCTCATAACGAATTAATTCCGCCAGTTTAGCAAATTGATGGGGAGTTGCCGGAACTGGACGAGAAGATAGGTTTAAACTGGGAACATTGGTAATATTAACTAGGCTGGGTTGATAATCCCCTATTTCAGATAAATAGAGTTTATCAAAGGATTCAATTTGTTGCAAAGATTCGGTAAATAAACGATGAATTTTAGGCGGTTTTTCGGGTAAGGCTTGCCATTGTTCTTCAATATGTTCTAACCAGCGATCGCTATGGGCACAACATTGATCAATTTCATCAATCACAATTAAAGTCGTATCAGTTAAATAGTCTAATAAACAAGCGGGTTGTTCAAAAGCTAAACCCAATAAGGAATTATAGGATTTAGGGGATTTATAGTTATTATTATCGAGTTGAAATTCTGGTTTAGGGATGGGGGGAATAATTTGGGAAATTAAGGTTTCAGCCGAGGCTAAATTCCCTTGAATAATTACATCAAAATTGGTCGGGGTGAGAATTAGATTTTCAATTTTATCTAAGGATCTTTGGGTGATCGGATCTAGTTCTCGAATTTGTTCTAACTCATCCCCAAACCATTCTAAACGCACGGGCCATTCCGAAGCCACGGGGAAAATATCCACAATATCCCCCCGCCGACTCCATTGGCCCTCGGTTTCCACCAAGGATACCCGCTCATAGCCTAACTTGGCAAACTGTTCATCAAGGGTTTTTCCGGCCGAGGTCATCCCCCGATATAGGGTTAAACAATAGGGTTGAAACGCCGAAACCGGGGGTAAATGGGGCTGTAAACTCCGTTCTGTGGCCACAATTGCCATCGGTACGGCCGAAGGTGTCTGCAACCGTCCCGCCAACTCCGCTAACACCTGCATTTGTCCCCAGGTCATCTCCTCGGAAGTCACCGACTCGTAGGGCGACGCCTCGGAAGTGGGGTAAAACTGAACTGTCGCCCATCCCATGGCTTCCAATTGGGCCGCCCACCGTCCCGCTTCCTCCAGGGTGGCTGTCACCACAAATAAATTTAATCCCGACTCCTGGGCTAAAGTTGAAGCGACTAACCCCTTGGGAATGCGAGACAGACCATTTAGGTAGAGGGACTGAGATTTATTCAGTTTGGTCAGGAGTTCAGCCGTTAAGGGCGATCGCCCCAATGCACGCACGATGGAGGAAAATGTCATATGGGAGTAGGGAACAGGGAATAGGGAACACCGGAATGAGGAACTAAGATAATCAGATCTTGATAAGATCAGTTATTCTAATCTTTTATCTTCCTATTCTGACCTCAAAATGTCATCTGTATTCCAAGAAATTCTAATCGTTTTCCTTCTGATTGTCGCCAATGGCGTATTTGCGATGTCAGAAATTGCGATTCTTTCGGCGCGGAAAGTTCGTTTACAACAGTCAGCCAATCGAGGCAATAAAAAGGCAAAAGTTGCTTTAGAATTAGCCAACTCTCCCAATAGTTTACTCTCAACGGTGCAAATTGGAATTACCCTGATTGGGATTTTAGCCGGGGCCTTTGGAGGGGCGGCAATTTCAGCCCGATTAGCCATCCAACTAAACAAAATTCCGATTTTAGTTCCCCACAGCAATGCAATTAGTTTTACAATTGTTGTGATCATTATTACCTATTTATCATTAATAATCGGGGAATTAGTTCCTAAACGGTTAGCTCTGAATGCTCCTGAATCCATCGCAACTAGCGTTTCAATTCCCATGCGTTGGTTATCTAATTTTAGTTCCCCGATTGTACATTTATTGGGTATGTCTACGGAATTAATTTTAAAGCTTTTGGGTAGTAACACCTCGACGGAACCGGAAGTTACCGAGGAGGAAATTAAGATTATGATTGAGCAGGGAACCCGATCGGGAATTGTGGAGGAAGCGGAACAAAGTATTGTCGGACGAGTGTTTGAATTAGGCGATCGCCAAGTCAGAAGTTTAATGACGCCTCGCCCTGAGATTTTTTGGCTTGATATTGATGATTCTGCCGAAGAAAATCGTCAGAGTATTGCCCAAAATAGTTACACTCGCATTCTAGTTTGTCAGGAAGATTTAGATCATGTTTTAGGGTTTATTAAAGTCGCGGATTTATTAACTCAATCCCTATCCGGTCATCCCTTAGATTTAACTGTAAATTTACGCCGTCCTTTATTTGTTCCTGAAACCACTTCTGTTTTAAAAATTTTAGAATTATTTAAACAGGGAGAAACCCATTTTGCTGTAGTTGTTGATGAATATGGCGTAATTCAAGGATTAGTAACTTTAAATGATATTCTAATGGAATTAGTCGGCGATATGCCCTCCTGGGATAATCCCGAAGAACCTCAAAAAGTGCAACGGGAAGATGGATCTTGGCTTGTAGATGGAATGTTGCCCGTTGAGGAATTTTTTGAGTTATTTGATTTAGAAGATTTATTAGAACAATCAGAAGGAAACTATCATACAGTTGGAGGATTTGTGATTACTCAGTTAGGGCGGATTCCAGCTGCTGCCGATCATTTTGAATGGCAAAATTTACGCATTGAAGTGATGGATATGGATGGCAACCGTGTTGATAAAGTGTTAATTGTTCCTCCTTCTTTGAATAAAAATAATCAGCTTATTGAACCTTGAAAAAAATAAATTATTCTCTGAATTACGCTAGAATTTAGGAAGTTTGCGATCGCTATAACCAAAAGCAGGTTAGTGTTTAAAACTTCTTTGTGTCTTTGTGTCTTTGTGTCTTTGTGGTTAAATCAATCTTTTCTGCTATAATTCCCGGTTATTTATGATTAAAAAATCTCTATCCAAAATCTTGCTATTATTATTCTGTTGGACAATTGTACCATTATTCTTAGTGGAAGTATTAATGATTGTCCTCGAACCCTATTTATCCCAAGGAGCGTATCAATATGATCCCGATTTAGGGTTTAAAATTCGCCCTCATGCTAATGGTAATAATCAATTTGGGTTTAATGATCGAGATTATCCCCTCCAAAAAGAACCCGGAAAATATCGAATTTTGATTCTCAGTGATTCCTTTAATTGGGCGGGAGGACAAGAAGGAAATTATACGGCTTTATTAGAAAATAAATTTGCACAATATTATCAAAACTCCCAAGTTGAAGTTATTAATGCTGGATACCCCGGAACTCACACCGGAGAACAATTAGCCCTATTAAAAAAATATGCCCTACAATATCATCCTGATTTGGTCGTATTAGGGTTTTTTGTCGGAAATGATTTTGTTGATGCTGACCCCAACCGTAAACGTATTATTGTCAATGATATTTATATTGATATAGATAAACGTAAAGAGTTGAAAATATTAGGTTATCCGATTATTAATCAATCTCGTTTGTTACTCTTTATCCAGCAAAAATACAAAGTATTTCAGGAAGCTGCAAAGGCAAAAAAACAATCGGTTTTACCGTCTTCTTCCCCTTATTCGTTACAACTCGTTGCTAATAATTCTCAAGCAGACAAATCCCCTGGTATTTTATCCCCAGAAACCTTTCTGGAGATAGAAAAAAGCCGCTTAGAATTTTGTAAACGTCAAGATTTGCAAAAAGGGGTTTGGAATGGTAATATTAATTATATTCTCCAAAGCATTGATGAAATGAATCGGCTGTTAAAACAACAAAATACCCAGTTTATTGTTGCGATATATCCCGATGAATTTCAAGTTAATCCTAACTTACTAAACCAAATTACCCAAAAACATGAACTGAATTTATCCAAATATGACCCAAACTGTATGCAAAATATTTTGATTCCCCATCTGCAATCACAACAAATTACCTATATAGATTTCCGTCCTCGGTTTCACGCTGAACAAAAACAACGCCCCTTATATTTGTTACAAGAACCTCACTGGAATTCAGCCGGAAATCAACTGGCTGCGGAAATATTATTTGAGAATTTAATTCCCAAAACCAATCAATTTTTTAAACTTTTTCCCCCTTCTTCCAATAAAATTTAAAATGCAAAAAACCCAACTAAAAGCTTTTACTCAAATTCTCGGACAAACTGCATTAATCGCTTTAATTACGTTTGTGATGTCCGAAATTACCCTAAGAATTTATAATAAAATTAATCCTAGTTTTGTTTTTTATGATTCTTCCTATAACCGTTTTCGGGGAAAAGCCAACGCCCCCGACTATGATTTTAAGTTAAATTCCCAAGGTTTTAAAGACCTGGAATTTACCGTAGAAAAACCTGCCCAAACCCACCGAATTTTAGGGATAGGAGATTCCTTCGCCTATGGTGTTGTTCCCTATCAATATAATTATTTAACCCTGTTAGAAAAAAAATTAAATAAATCCGGTCAAAAAACCGAAGTAATTAATATGGGTATTCCAGGGCTGGGGCCAAGGGATTATTTATCTATTTTAGTCAATGAAGGATTAAAATTAAATCCAGACCGCATTGTTTTGTCCTTCTATATTGGCAATGATTTTTTAGATAATTCCATGACCACCCACCTCAGAAAAGAGGAAAAGTCATATCTCGTAGCTTTAATTAAATCTTTAATTAAAATTCAAAGCCATTATCAAGGTACATTCATAAACACAGTTCCTAAATATGAGGATAATCAACCAACAATTGATAATGCCAAGTATCTCCAGAATACTGTTAATAAAAGTAATATGTTCGTGAAAAATTCCAACAATGATATATTTAGAGGTTTTTTAGAAGATGCGATGCAGGATTTAATTAAAATTAAACAAATTGCTGATTCTCAAAATATCCCCTTAACTATTGTAATTATCCCTGATGAAGTTCAAGTTAATTCACAACTTCAACAGCAAGTAAAAACAGCTTTTGATCCAAATGATCCGAATTTATTAGATTTTGAACTTCCTAACCGAATGTTAACAGAGCGCTTACGACAGGCTAATATTGACTATTTGGATTTATTACCGAGTTTTGTCGCCGCTTCTAAAACAACTCGCCTCTATAAACCCAATGATACCCACTGGAATATCGCCGGAAATAGTTTCGCTGCGGAATTAATTAGTAGACATTTAAAAGCGCTTGCTGATTAAATAGATTTCGCGGATAATGTAGTAGGCTCTTTAGGGCCTCCGTATTTTATTGTTTCAGTCCCCTTGCCTCCATGCACAAGTAAACGTTTCAATTCTTTACAAGAATCCTCCGTTATCCGGTTGTTAGACTGGTAAGGACTCTGATTAGGATGTGCTAAAAACGATTAGGAAGTGCTAAAGCACAACAACGATGACTGAGTTTTAAAAAACGATACTTCTAATTTTTTCAGTTAAATTATCCGCCCGTTGAGGAATATAAAAATCATGATTTCGGAGAACTTCCCCGACAAGGTTAAACGTCTCAATACATAAATTTAACCGTTGTTTATATTCTGAAAAGGTCATATTTTCGATATATTGAAACAACTCCCTAGTATGCTCAAAATCAGAATAGTCTAAAAAACTATTCGCGGGGAAATCTTGATAAATAGTTGCATCTTTTCCCCCATAATAAATCGGTAAACATCCTCCAATAATTGCATCCCAAATTTTTTCTGTACAGTAATAGGGGGCGATGGTATTCTCAAAACACAGATTAAAATGATAATCTCGCAGAATTTCAAACTTGCGAGTTGTCCAGTCTCCATCCCTAGAATTTTCTATAGTAATTCCGATTTCCCAACCATTTCCATAAATATCAACTTTCCCTAATTGATGACCTTCTAAAGCAATTTGATTCCGTAAATTATATAAATCAATACTTTTTCCCTCCCTGACTAAATTTGTAAATCCAGCTATGGGATTTTTTGACATTAAAGCGGCAATTTTCCGATGTTTAGGTCGTCCAAAATCATCATCGGTGAACAATTCCAAAGGTTGACTAAACACATTACCCCGCCAAATACAGAGATGATAATTATTAACAAAAACATCCCCAGTATAAATATTCATAATATTAATTTCTACGTCATTAATATTAACTTTAGACTCGAAGTTAATGTCGAAACGCGGTTCTTCCGTGTATAAAAGGTATTTTTTTTGCTGCTTATATTGACGGGCAAAACTTTCTAAAACAACAAAATATTGAGAAATAATAATATCGGCTTCCGTTTGATCTTCCGTCACCTCAATTCCTTGTTCTTGAAGTCGGGAAAAAACCTGTTTTTGATACCCAGAAGATAAACGATTAAGCATACTATATAACCCGGGGTCAGCTTGAAAAATCTTGATAATTTTCCGATCTAAATTATGATTCATCTCCGAGAAATTAATACTTTGCCATTGAATTAACATTTCTCGCAAATAGTTATGGGGAGGATAGAGAATAGCTCCTTCAAAAGTTAATAATTGATTATAATATTCTAAGGCTTGATGCCATTCCCCTAATTTAATATAAGCATAGCCTAAATTTTGGTAACAATCAATTAAATCCGGTTTTAATTCCGTTGCTTTAAGGTAATTTGCGATCGCCTTTTCCCATTGACCATCTTGAAAATAACTATACCCTAAAGCATAGTAAGTCCCGAAATAGTCCGGCTGTAACTCTAAAGCCCTTAAATAATTATTAATCGCCGCTTCCCAGTTTTGCCCTTGATAATATTGCCGACCTAAATTAATATAATATTCAAGGGTAAGTTCCGATACCGATTCATGATTACTATTCATTAAATCAAACTAAAAATAAATAACTAAAAATTCTCTGATCCCGTTGTTGTGCTTTAGCACTTCCGAATCAGAGTGCTAAAGCACAACAACAAACCTTACACCTGAAATCAATAAAAAACAACCCCGGATAGGGGTTGCTGATCACCTGAAATCTAGTTAATTTACAATTTAGTGCCACATTCAGGACAGAAATTATTACTGCCCACATTTTTCGCGCCACAATTGCTACAATAAACTAACTCAATGGTTTCTAAATTTGTCCGCTCGGGTAAACCAATCATTTGAGCATTGCTCTTACCTGGGGCGACCATGGGATAACAGTTTTCATCCCGTTTCACCTGCACATCCATTAATACCGGGCCCTCAAAGGCCAACATTTCTGCGATCGCATCCTTTAAGTCCTCCCGGCGGGTGACTTGCATCCCCTTAACCCCGTAGGCTTGGGCTAACATCACAAAATCAGGCATTCCCGCCTGCATATTAGAAGAAGAATAGCGCTCGCCATAGAAGGTTTCTTGCCACTGACGCACCATGCCTTGCCAACCATTATTGATAATCACGGTTTTAACATTAATTCCATATTCAGCCAGAGTCCCCAACTCCTGAATATTCATCTGAATACTAGCATCCCCGGCCACACAGATCACCTGTTCATTCGGGAGAGCCATTTTTGCCCCCATCGCTGCGGGCATTCCATAGCCCATTGTCCCTAACCCGGCGCTGGAAATCCATTGTCGCGGGCCATTTTTCAGGAATTGAGCCGCCCACATTTGGTGCTGTCCCACATCCGTTGTGAAATAAGCATCGGGAGCCATTTTCCCCAAAGTATCGATTACCTCTTGGGGGGACAGAGAATCCTGATAAATCGGCACAACCAGGGGATAATCTTCCCGCCAGCGTTGAATGCGTTGTAACCATTCGGCCGTTAGACTGGTTTCCGCTCCCCCCGTGCACGGGGGGTTTGGGGGGCTCCGTCCGTTTCATGACATCGGCGTAATAAATCGACTAACACCTGTCTAACATCCCCAACAATGGGAACTTCCGGGGCGCGATTTTTCCCAACTTCGGCTGGATCAATATCAATATGGATCACCTTGGCACGGGCCGCAAATTCATCTAATTTCCCCGTCACCCGGTCATCAAAACGGGCGCCCACGGCAATTAATAAATCGCATTCCGTCACCGCAAAATTAGCATAGGCCGTGCCGTGCATTCCCAACATTCCCACCGATAGGGGATGGGTTTCACTAAAGACGCCCTTACCCATCAGGGTTGTGGTCACAGGGAGATTAAATAGTTCGGCTAATTCTTGGATTTCTCGATGGGCTCCGGCGGCAATCGCCCCGCCCCCAACATAGAGCAACGGTTTTTCAGCTTGCCGAATTAATTTAATGGCTTGATTAATTTGGCGGCTATTTCCTTTTACCGTTGGCCGATATCCGGGTAGGGTGACTTCCCCAGGATTAACGGGAACATAATCAAATTCTTCTAAACCTACATCTTTAGGAATATCAACTAATACCGGGCCAGGACGTCCACTACTGGCAATATGGAAAGCCTCGGCGATAATTCGAGCCATATCCTTCGGGTCACGCACCACATAGGAGTGCTTGACAATCGGCAGGGTGATCCCATAGATATCGGTTTCTTGGAAAGCATCCGTCCCAATGGACGACCGGGGAACCTGTCCGGTAATCACCACCATCGGAATCGAGTCCATTTGGGCGGTGGCAATCCCCGTAACTAGGTTAGTGGCTCCGGGGCCAGAAGTCCCAAAACAGACCCCTACATGGCCCGTTGCCCGGGCATAACCATCGGCGGCATGGGCGGCTCCTTGTTCATGACGCACCAGGATATGTTTTAAATCCCCCGCGGCTTCAAAGCGGTAGAGTTCATCATAAATGGGCAAAATCGCCCCACCGGGATATCCGAAAATGTGTTTGACGCCATGGCGCTTCAAACTATCCATCAGTGCGTAAGCACCCGTTGCTCGTTTTGCAGCTATTTTAGTTTTTAGTTGCACAGTAATTCCTCGAACTGTGTTTAAGTTGACTGGGGGTAGGTTTTTCAATTAGCGTATTTACACTAAAGTTTGATTTTGATTAACCTGCCCGTACATAAGTTTTTTTATTTTAAAAGTTACCAAGCTCTCAGGCCCGAGAGACTGCCACTTTTAACAAGACTTTACAATATCAGTGAAGTTGTTAAGGATGTTGGGATTTTTTAGGGAGATCAGATAGATTTTCGATGAAGTCTGTCTATCGATTCTTAAACCATTATCCTAACTTTCCAAAGTATGGTAAAATCTCTGATGGATTTGGGGCTGGTTCGGTGGCTTTTGTCTTGTTCTCTAGTCTGATTAGATCACATTGAGATCAAGATGTTAGGCTAAGTCAACCCTAATTCCATTTAGGTGATAAATTGTAGCATATTTTACAAATAATTGTCTCTTAGCGGTGATATCAACAGATAGAATGCTAAGTGACGACTACAAGAAATATTTAACTTGAGGAGTGAGGATTTTGAAGAAGATAGAAGCAATTATTCGGCCTTTTAAGCTTGATGAGGTTAAAATCGCCCTGGTCAATGCGGGTATTGTGGGGATGACGGTTTCTGAAGTTAGAGGGTTCGGACGCCAGAAGGGTCAAACAGAACGTTACCGGGGTTCTGAGTACACCGTGGAGTTCCTGCAAAAACTTAAAGTCGAAATTGTTGTCGAAGATAGTCAGGTTGATATGGTCTTGGAGAAAGTTATTACTGCTGCCCGTACAGGGGAAATCGGTGACGGTAAGATCTTTATATCTCCAGTGGAACAAATTATCCGAATTCGGACTGGAGAGAAAAATTTAGAGGCAATTTAAGTTTTTTTGCCATCAGGGATACGGCATTGTCGTATCCCACTTTTATTCAAAATCTTTCTTTTTTCAGCAGAAAACAAGCCACAATAATGCCAATCATCGCCAAAAATGCCATTGGGTAAAACACATAGGTGTATGTGCCAAATAAATCTCGAATACGACCCGTCGCCAAGGTTCCAATCAAAGCACCAACACCATAAGCTGTAAAGACAATGCCATAGTTTTGAGCATATTGTTCTGGATTAAAAAAGCCCAGGGTGATAGTGGGAGCCATTGCCAACCAACCGCCCAGACAAAACCAAAATAGACAGAAGGCAATCAGGTAGTTACCAACTTGTCCTGTCTGGGCGTTGACCATTAATATACAGGCGATTAAAATTAACACATAGGACAAAATAGCAATATAGTGAGGCTTAAACCGATCAACTAACCAACCGAACAAGGGACGACTTACCCCATTAAATAGGGCAAATAAGGAAACACTACTAGCCGCCACGGTCGGGTCAATATTAATAATTTCCTCTCCTACTGTACTAGAAATACCGATCGCACTCAAACCAACTAAAGTGCCGATCACATAGCAAATCCACAGTCCATAAAATGAGCGACTCCGCAACAAATTCTTCGGGTAAGATGAGGCTAGTATCGATGTGGAATTTGCCATATTTTGTCGAGGATGCCAGCCCTGGGGTGGCAACTTCATAGTCAGGGAAATGGCTAAAATGATCAATATAAAGGCAATACCGAGAATCCGTAAGGTGGGTCGAACAGTATAGATATCGATTAGTTGGTTGGCGAGGGGAGCGGTGATCAAGGGGGAAAGTCCAAAGCCAATAATCGTCAACCCTACAGCCAATCCTTTTTTATCAGGGAACCATCGGGATACTACCACCATCGGCACACCATAGGCAATACCAACCCCAATGCCAGCAATCACTCCATAGGTCAAGACTAGCGTTGTCACATTGGTAGCAAAGCTGGAAAGAATATAACCTAAACCGACGATCATCCCGCCAACTGCGGTCATGAGACGAGTACCAATCCGAGGAATATAAAAACCGGCTATCGGCATGACAGCCGCATAAAAAACTAAAATAAATGTGAATGGCAATAGGCTGGCACTGGCACTAATTCCCAGTTCTTTTTCCAAGGGAGTTCTAAAAATACTCCAGGAATAGACACTACCTAAGCACAGTAGAATAGTCATCCCCAAAGGTATTAAAAGCCATCTACCTCGATCTGCCGGTATTCCCAGGATGTTTGTCTTTGTTTCATGATTATTGGTTATGTTCATATCTGAAAAGATGAAAATTTCATCAAGTCTACAAGGTAATAGGGAACACCGGATAATACTTCTGGCTGTTTGATGTCAGTATGGAAATGTTACAACCTATTTACGATTGTTATAGCAATCCTCTTTGAGTTGTGTTCAAAATTGTTGACCAAAAGGGAACACCGGAACAGGGAACAGGGAACAGGGAACAGGGGTAAGACTTTGACTGTTTCATGTCAGTATTGAAATATTACAGCCTTTTACGATTGCTATATATAGCAATCCTATTTGAGTTGTGTTTAAAATCCCTGATCAAAAGGGAACACCGGAACAGCCCCCCAAACCCCCCGTGCACGGGGGGTTTGGGGGGGAGGGATCTGGGGTAATACTTCTGGCTGTTTCATGTCAGTATTAAAATGTTACAACCTATTTAGGATTGCTATAGTCCTATTCAAAGTTTTTATTGTCTATATTTGCGCTCTCAAATAATGTTTGCAGTTGGGGTAGAATCCCTTGGAAGGCTTGACCCCGGTGGGAGATTTTATGTTTTAATTCCGCAGACATTTGGGCAAAGGTCATGTTAACCTGGGGAACGTAAAAAATCGGATCGTAACCAAAACCTCCGATTCCAGTTGGTTCATTTGTGATTGTTCCTTGACAAATTCCCTGATATTCTACAGCAATGGAACCATCGGGACGGGCGATCGCCACTGCACAAACAAATTCAGCATTACGGTTAGGATGATCCCCTAGTTCCTTGAGCAGTCGCACAATACATTCAGCTTCCGTAGGAGCATAACGGGCTGAATAGAGTCCTGGCGCTCCATTTAAGGCTTCTACAGCCAATCCTGAATCATCGGCGATCGCCCATTCTCCCGTCGCCAAGGCAACTTGGGACGCTTTTAAAGCCGCATTTTCAACAAAAGTTTTTCCGGTTTCTTCTATTTCTAAATCTTTGGGCTTAATCTGCAATTCAATCTCTAAATCCTCCAAATAAGCCTGCATTTCCTTTAGTTTACCTGGATTTCCGGTTGCAACAATTAATATTTTTTCGGTCATATTTTCGTAGTAAGCCCTTTAGGGCTAACAGATAGCCACGGAAGGCGGTACGTTGTTGAAACATGGTGCGTGCGAGAAGTTATCACGCACCCTACGGCATCCAATCAAAACTGATTTGCCCAATCCTTCGCCCAGGCTAGAGTTTCTTGAACCCTATCCATGTCGGGAGCTTCGCAATAAAGACGGAGAACGGGTTCTGTCCCACTAAAGCGAATTAATAACCAGCGACTATCTGCGAGGCGGTATTTGTAGCCATCAACGGTCAAACAATCAACCACAGCCTGTCCCGCAATTTCCTGTAGGGGGTGAGTTTTAAGTTGTTCAACTAGACGCGATCGCACATCCATACTAGCTAAGGGTAAATCAATCCGATCATAGGCTGAATCAAAGCCCGTTTGCGCCTGTAACCGTTGATAGGTTTGGGTCGGATCTTCCCCAGACTGTACCATCGCTTCTAAGACATACAGCGCCGATAACAGCGCATCCCGTTCAGGAATATGGGTTCCATAGCCGACTCCTCCCGATTCTTCGCCCCCGACTAAAACTTCAGTAGCCAACATTCGATCAGCAATATATTTATAACCGATCGCCGTTTCATACAGCGATAAATTAAATAATTTAGCAATTCGAGGAATTAAATCAGAACCACTGACGGTTTTAACAATTTCTCCCGTAAATCCGCGACGAGTAGATAAATGTTCAATTAATACTGGAATCAAAATTTGAGAACTGAGAAAATTACCATTTTGATCCACTGCGGCAATGCGATCGCTATCCCCATCAAACACAAATCCAATGGCTAAACCCCCGTTAGTAGAGCGATGGGATTCTAATTGTTCAAACAATTTAGGAATATAACGAGGTAAAGGTTCCGGCGCCGTTCCGCCAAAATACGGATCACGATCGGGATTAATTTCGTGAATATTATCTCCCAATAATTGGGTTAATCCTCCGGTCGCCGCCCCGTGCATCACATCAGCAAAAACCGTTAATTTTCCTTGATTTATTGCCTCCTTAATTGCCCCAATATCCACCTTAGAACGGAGAGTTTCACAATAACTTGGCCAAGGATTAAAGCGTTCTAAGATTCCGCGCGGGGTTTCAAAGGTTGGGGGTTGCTCTAATAACGCCTCAATTTGTTGGGTAATTTCTGGCCCCACTGACCCCCCAAAAGCCCCTTTGACTTTTAAACCCAAATATTTACCGGGGTTATGACTAGCCGTTAACACAATCGCCCCTAAAGCCTTTTGTTGATATGCGATTAAGGAGAAAGCCGGAGTGGGGGCATAAGTTTCACTCAGTTTCACATCAAAGCCCGCCGCTTGGATGGCTTCGGCCGCACATTGGGCAAATTCCTCAGCTAAAAAACGTCGATCATGGCCAACAATAATCGTCCGGCTTCCGGTTGTTTCTCCATAGGTTTGATAGAGAATCTGAGCCGCAATGGGGGCGACTAAAGCCACTCGTTCAAAGGTAAAGTCCGCAGCAATCACACCGCGCCAGCCATCGGTTCCAAACTTAATCGGTTGAGTCATGATCAATTTTTTAGTTAGTGAACTAAGAAAGGAGAAACGAGCGCAAATACTTGTTGATCAACAGAAAACAGTAATCTGTGAAATCCTCTTAATCCGTATAATCCGTGTTAAAAAAACGAAGGTTGGTGGCGAATCAAATTTAGGAATTCTTCACGGGTTTTCTGTTCATCTTGGAATACACCGACCATGGCGCTAGTTACTGTCCAAGACCCGGGTTTTTGCACCCCTCGCATTGCCATACACATATGGGTAGCTTCCATGACAATGGCGACTCCTTGAGGTTCCAAGACGCTTTGAACTGCTTCAGCAATTTGGCGAGTTAGACGTTCTTGAACTTGTAAACGACGGCTGTACATTTCCACAATTCGAGCCAGTTTGCTTAAACCAATTACTTTTTGATTGGGAATATAGGCAACGTGCGCCCGACCCATGAAAGGTAACATATGGTGTTCGCACATACTGAAAAAGGTGATGTCGCGTACCAGCACCATTTCTTCATGGCCTTCATCAAAAATAGCCCCATTCACCAAATCTTCCAGGGATTGACTGTAACCACTGGTTAAAAAACGCATGGCTTCAGCTACCCGTTTTGGTGTTTTGAGCAATCCTTCCCGTTCGGGGTCTTCACCGACACCTAAAAGCATAGTGCGAACCGCCCCCATCATTTCCTCATCACTCACCTCTGTGCAGAGTTGGGAGGGAGTGCTTTGACTATAGGATAAAGTTCGATCCGGTCTAATCGAAAATCCAGTAGTGTCCTCATTTTTGACGCCATTGGTGTTTGTGGAGATAGTCATGGTGTATCTTGAATCAAGGTTTAAAAACAACAAAGTTAAACTGTTTTAAAATCGATATTGAACACGATTTAAAACGTACCAACGCTTGGCATCAGGGTTAATTCTTCAATAACCGCAGAGGTGGGTAATAATGCCACATAGAGAATTGACTCAGCCACAATCTCCGGTGTCAGCATTGCGGAGCGATCAAAGTCAGCTTTAACGGTTTCGCTATCCCAGATGGGAGTATTCACAGAACCCGGACAGAGGGCCGTTACCCGAATTCCATTGGCCCGTTCCTCTATGTTCAGGGTTTTGGAGAGAGCCATCAAACCAAATTTACTTACGCAGTAAGCCCCCCAGTTGGGAAAAACCTTTAGACCAGCAATGGAAACAACATTAATAATGGTTCCACTTCCTTGATCCCGCATCCCTGGTAGAACACCTTTTATACACTGGAATACGCTGGTTAAGTTTAAGTCGATCACCTTTTGCCAATCGGCTAGGGAGGTTTCGATTAAGTGTCCGGTATATCCCATCCCGGCATTATTGACGAGGATATTAACGGGGCCAAAAGCAGCCACGATACTATCGATTTGGGTATGAACTTGTTCGACTTTTGCTAAGTCTAGGGGGAAGGCTTTCGCCTCCACACCCAGATTGCGGGCTTCTTTGGCTACAGACTCTAAGCGATCCTTTTGGCGACTGACCAATGCAATATCAATCCCGGCTTTGGCAAAGGCTATGGCTGTTGCCCGACCGATGCCACTACTGGCTCCTGTGATCAAGGCTCTTTTTTGCACGAGGCTCATTCATGTACCTGTTAAGTTTTCGACCATGCCAGCGAGCGAGGACGCCCGCAATACAAACTAATGTTACAAATCTATAAACTGCTGAATCTGAGAAATATGTAAAGATTTGTTACTGCCATCAGTATATCATCAAAAGCATTAAGGATTTAGGATTCTCGGTGAATCCTTCTCAACTTCAAGGAACTCAACAAAGAACTCAACTTTTTTTTCCCGCCAGGTTTTGAAGATTAACGGCAACTTGGTTGATTTGTTGAACGCTACCACGGGTTTCCCTAATTCCTAAGACGCTTTGTTGAGTCCCCTGGTTGATCTGGTTCATGGCGGTGACGAGTTGTTCCACTGCTGTTGCTTGTTGTTGAGAAGTTAAGGCAATTTCTTGATTAATCATCATTACATGATTAATTCCATTAAACAACCTTTCCAGAGCCATAGCGGTTTGTTGGGATAATTCAATCCCATCTATGGCATTTTGTTTGCCCGATGCGGTCACAGAAACAGTTGTTTGCAGGGATTTTTGAGTTTCGGTAATTAAATGATTAATTTGAGTCGCAGAATTTTTACTTTGGTCAGCTAATTTGCGAATTTCTCCGGCGACGACGGCAAATCCTTTCCCATATTCTCCGGCTCTCACCGCTTCAATAGAAGCATTCAACGCTAACATATTAGTTTGATTAGCTAAATCGGTAACTAAGTTAGTAACTATACTAATTTGATTCATTTGCTCATCTAAACCAGTCATCTTATTAGAAATTTGTTCTACTGTAGATTGCAAGGCAGAAATTCCGGCTAAAGTTCTTTGAACCAGTTGTTTATTTTCTTCAGAAATATCAGCGACTTCAATAGCATTATTAGCCGCGAGTTTTGCCTTTTCCGCCGACTGGCGAGAAGACGACCCTAATTCATCAATAGTCGTTGTAGTTTCATTCACCGCCGCCGCCTGTTGAGCAGTAATTCGTTCTTGTTCTTCGATAGTGGTGGCAATTTGACTAGAAGAATTAGCAATCTGACTAATACTATTTAGAATCGGGTTAATAATCCCTCGGCTCAAAAATTTTCCTAATATCAAAGCCAAGGTAGGACAAACAATAATTGCTACTACCATCAAAAAACTAATGGTTTTAACATCATTAATAGCTTCTTGTTTAGTTAATTCACCCAATTTATTATTTATTTCTAAAACTGGTACAAGAGATTGCTCTGCTAGGTAATATCTTTTCCGGTTTTCCTGATCAATTTTATCTAGTTCTAGCCTTAATTTTAAGGCTGCTTCTATTTTTTCGAGTTCAGCACGATCAACGTTTTTTTGATCTTTTAAAAGCAGTAAACTGTTCCAAGGGTTAGTTATGCCTAATTGATGATATTTGGCTTCTAACGCTAAATAATCTTGGTGGGACTGACGCCATTGCTCCCAATCAATTAAAAACTGTTCATAGCTGTTTTTTTCGGCTTCGGTTTGTTCGGTTTTTTCGTATTCTTCAAATCCCTGCTTAATTTGTGACCACGCCTTTTCAATGCGATTTAATTCTTTTGATCGTTCTTCTTCTGTTAATAAAGGATTGATTAATAACCGTTCCGCCGATTGAAGTTGGGTTTGTCCTTCATTAATTTTATTTAAACCCCGAATACTGGGAATTACAGTATAACCCAAGGTTTCAATCTGCCTATTCAGACGGGACACTCCATAGAAACCCAGAAGAACAATACCAAATACCAGGGCAAAAAATGAACCACTAATTTTAACTTCTAAAGGGATTTTATTGGCCATATTTTCAAATGTTTGGGTTCTCTGCTTATTCTTCCCTGGTATTATCCATCGTTTAAACCTTAGCTTCTGCAAAAACTCCAATATTTCTAAATTTCTGATAGCGCATTTCTTGACGCTGCTGGGATGTTAAAGCCAGAAGTTCCCCTAAAGATTGAATTAAAGCCTTTTTCAGTAGTTCTGCTGCCTTTAAAGGGTTGCTATGGGCACCTCCATCGGGTTCGGGTACAACTTGATCAATAATGCCTAATTGTTTGAGGTCTTTGGAGGTGATTTTCAATGCTTGGGCCGCTTGGGGAGCTTGACCCGCATCTTTCCACAAAATCGCGGCGCAGGCTTCGGGGGTAGCTACAGTATAAACCGAATATTCTAACATCAGCAGTTTTTCACCCACACCAATACCTAACGCCCCACCGGAACCACCCTCACCAATAACAGTACAGATAATTGGAACCTCTAAATCAAACATTTCTCGGAGGTTATAGGCGATCGCTTCTCCTTGGCCTAATTTTTCGGCGTCCACTCCCGCCCAAGCCCCAGGAGTATCAATAAAGGTCAGAATTGGCATCCCAAAGCGGTTAGCGTGTTCCATCAGGCGCATCGCTTTCCGATAACCACCGGGGGCGGCCATCCCAAAATTACGGGCGACGTTATCTTTGGTATCCCGTCCTTTCTGATGACCGAGGATAACCACAGGTTGTCCCCCTAAACGAGCTACACCTCCCACCAACGCGGGATCGTCATAACCCCGGCGATCGCCATGGAGTTCCATCCATTCATCGGTCATGGCTTGAATATAATCTAGGGTACTGGGGCGACGGGGATGGCGAGCCAGTTGTAGCCGTTGTAAGGGAGATAAACCACTGAAAATTTCTTGTCGCAATTGGCTGGCGCGGGCTTCGAGTTGTAGGATTTCCTCGGACACATCCACACCATTTTCATTCGCTAACTGACGAATTTGATCAATTCGGCTTTCTAGCTCAACTAGAGGCTTTTCAAAGTCAAGGAGAATTGGTTTTCGATTAGAATTAGCCACACTCAAAATTACTGTTACACAGGGTGAATATTATTTTTATTATTTTACCTGAAAATGAGGGCTGTTTGACCCCAGAAACTCAAAAACACCTTAACAAGCAATGTCAATGACACTTTTGCACAGCTTTGAGTAAGTCAAATCACTTATGATGTTGAGCCTCGACATCAAGGCAAGAAAAATAGCTGATTAAATAATAGAAATCTACTTTTTGTTGATAATAGGATTATTTAAACGATCTAAAAATAATCGAGATTTCTTTGCTAACTTACTTGCAATATATTTTGCTTCCTTTCCGTGTGTTTCAGGATTAGGAACATTAATAATACTTACATGGTCAGGTTTATCCTGAATCGCATCTAACCCCCATTCTCTGACATCCCTAACAGTAAAACAAATTACCCCCCAACATTTAGACAATCTATTATAAGATTGTTCAGGTTCAAGTGCAGCAGATAAAGCCTCCTCATAGTTTCCTCTCTTTATCTGTAAAATAAACGCTTTTGCATGAACTGTTTTAGGATCAGGGTTAATCCAATCTTTTTTTGTAATAGCTCGATACAGTATCGTATCATCAGATAATTTATCCACAGATGCTTAACTAAATAATAGGTTGCTGATTAGATACCCAGAAAAGAAGGTCAGAAATTTCCTCTAAGGAAGGATTCTTAATTAACTCGCTATCATTGCCTTTTCTATAATAAACCGACTCTTCAATCTTGCTATTAAAAGGAATTTCAACCCAAACTTCTTTGTCAAACTCTTGATTAGTCCAAATCAAATTAACTCCGCCTCGACTTTCCAAAGAGGAAAAACCACGGGGAAAAGATCGACCTAATAATTTATATAAATCGATTAATTGTTTCACTGATTTTGAAACTGCATAATCTGAGGGATTTAATATCTCACACTCCTCTTCCTCATCTAAATCAGGGTCTATTTCTGTTAACTCTAATAGACGGTTAAAGGTAATCATAAAATCATCAGGATTAGTTAATGACTTTTTAAGTGAAAAACCTGGAAATTTTGGCTTTTCACAAGGAAAAATACTTGATAAAGCCTTGCTAAAATCTTGGCGGTTTAAGACCCTGATTTCGCTAGAATTACACATTTTAGGAAATACTATTCCTTTCACTGATAGCTGCTGAGAATCATAATCATAAATCTCTGTGATAGTATTTATATTTTCATAGTTGATAGTCATAGTAATTATTCCTCCTAATTTAATAAACAATCATTAACTAATGAAATATAACTATTCACATCTTCAGACCAAAGAGATACCCTTTCTTTAATCGGTTTTAACTTATCCTCTGAGTTATGATCTAGGATAAAGTCTCGATGAATACTACCAGCAAATAGAATCCCTAGATTTTTTTCAGTTGCTTTTTGATCATCATAAATTAAGACAGGATCGATAGAAACATTGATCTGATAATCCTCAAAGGAATAGATTAAAGTGGCTGATAATGATGGTTTTTTGTTTAAGAAGTTTTTCCAGTCTCCGGGTCTTAATAAATAATCAGATATATAATTGTCTAATTCTTCTTGAGATTGAAACTCAATATGACCCATTAAATTAATTTCCATCGCAGAATAATTAAGATCGGGAAAAACTTCTAAATATCTTAGGGCTAAATCTTGAAGAAGCACCTTGTTGTGGGAATACTCCCCTTCTATTGATTGTTTAAAAGATATTTGATCAGGTTGAATAAAAATCGTTACACCGTTTTTATAAACGACATGAGAAACGATATCCGTAGTAAAAACAGGAGAAGTAACCACCCAATCTGCATCAACAATTTTATTGATTCTCAAAAAATCATGAGTTAGCAAACTAGGATTATGATTCTTAGCCCTAATAACAAATGCTAATTGAGTGATTTGTACCTTCCCGATCATAATGGACACACAGATAAACAAACATAGATGATGGTCTAATTGTAGCATTTTTATTTATCCTTTGAATTTAATGAAAGTAAAGGGAATTCCTTCCTAAAGGATCAGGTATTGAATTTCTTGACAGTTTATAGCGATAAGTGGCTTTGACTAATTCTGACTAATTTCACCCCAAACTCGAATCTCTAAAACCATATTATTAATAAAAAGTCAAGCTAATTTAATAAATCTATACGATTTTCCTAACTATATTTACATTTCTTGATGATTTTTTGATAGATATTGGTTTTATAATCGGCTATATTGCTTAAATACATGGTCAAATTCTGAATAACTATGGACTGCCACAAATGTTCCAACCAATGTTCTAGTCATTCTCCGCGTTTTTTTGACAAATTCTTGAGATATTTTCTCAAGAAGCAACCGGAAACCGTGATTGAGCCCCACAAAATCCCTAGAATTGCCCTGGTGGGAATGCCGAATGTTGGCAAAAGCGTAGTTTTTAACGGGTTAACGGGGACGTATGTTACCGTGTCCAACTACCCTGGGACAACGGTAGAAATCTCCAGGGGGGAAATGAAAATCGGTAATACTCCGATTGCGGTTGTTGATACCCCAGGAATGTACTCTCTGATTCCGATTACCGAAGAAGAAAAAGTCTCCAGAGATTTATTAATGGGCGAATGGTTTGATTTAGTTATTCATGTTGTGGATGCTAAAAATTTAAGTCGAATGTTACCTCTAACATTTCAACTCATAGAAACAGGTTTACCCGTTTTACTAGCTATTAATATGATGGATGAAGCCAGACAATTAGGGTTAGCCATTCAAACGGAAGATTTAGAAACTAAATTAGGCATTCCCATTGTCACAATGGCAGCCGCTTTAAACCAAGGATTACGCCTGTTAAAAGAAAGGATTATAAACCATGTTGAGTCCAGTAATTTATCCGCAACCAATCGAGAACGCCATTTCCAAAATCGAGTCTCTATTCTCTGAAGATTCTCTCCCGAATTGGGTGGATAATTATGCAATTTCTCGTCGCAGTTTAGCATTACTCCTGTTGCAAAAAGATCCCAATCTTTGGCAATTACTTCAACAGGATCAAACCCGATCTCAAGAAGTAGAAATTATTCTGAAAACCACCCAAAATCAATTAGAAGAATCCCTTTGTGCGGCTATTGCCCAGACTCGTCATCAACAGGCTAGAAACCTGGAAAAGTTGGTGCTGACTGAGCCAGATCAGGAAAAAACTTTATTCACAGAAAAACTGCATCAAATCACTGTTAATCCCCTAACCGGATTTCCCATATTAATGATTATTCTATATTATGGGGTGTATAAATTTGTCGGAGAATTTGGGGCTGGAACTTTAGTTGATTTAATTGAAACTTTCTTTGAACAACAGATTAATCCGGTTGTTAATCAGGTGACAGCTTTCATTTTTCCTTGGCAACCTTTACAGGATTTAATTGCCAATGACTATGGGATTATTACCTTGGGAATTCGTTATGCAACTGCTATTGTTTTACCCATTGTTGCCACCTTCTTTTTAATGTTTTCTATCTTAGAAGATAGTGGTTACTTACCCAGATTGTCCTTAATGTTAGATCGGGTATTCAAATCTATTGGATTATCGGGAAGGTCTGTAATTCCGATTGTTTTAGGGTTTGGTTGTGATACGATGGCAACGATGGTAACCCGAACTTTAGAGACCCGTAGGGAAAGATTAATTGCGGTTTTTTTACTCTCTTTAGCGATTCCTTGTGCGGCACAATGGGGGGTAATTGTCGGGTTATTATCGCAAAAACCAACAGCATTAATCGTTTGGGCTGTATTTTTAATCTTTATTTTCTTGGGAATGGGATTTCTAACCTCAAAAATTATCCCCGGAAAACCGGCGGGATTTTATATGGAAATTCCACCTTTAAGACTTCCTAAATTCAGGAATATTTTGATTAAAACCTGGGTGCGAATGACATGGTATTTTTATGAAATTTTACCTCTGTTTATTTGGGCATCGGTGTTTATTTGGTTAGGAAAATTAACGGGTTTATTTGATATTCTCATTCGAGGTTTAGAACCAATTAGTTTAAGTTTAGGACTTCCCAAGGAAGCGGCTCCTATTTTCTTATATGGGTTTTTCCGACGAGATTATGGGGCTGCGGGGCTATTTGATATGCAGCAACAGGGGATTTTTAATGGCAATCAGTTGTTTATTGCGGCGATTGTTTTGACTTTATTTTTACCTTGTATTGCCCAATTACAAATGATGTTTAAAGAGCAAGGAAAGCTGATCACAATATTAATGACTTCTTTTATCTTTCCCTTTGCCTTCTTAGTTGGTTACTGTACAAATTTAGCTTTAAATAGTTTAGGAGTTAGTTTCTAAAATGATGTCATTATCATCGGTAAAAACTGGGAAAAAAGGAATAGTTTCTGGCTTAAAAACTATTGATCCTAGCCTAATTAATAAATTAATGGCTCTGGGAATTATGCCTGGAATTGAGATTCAATTAGAGCAGAAATTTCCTTCCTATATTATTAAAATTGGCAGGACTCGTGCCACCCTAGATCAAGAAACAGCAGGACAGATTTATATTGAGTAGAGATATTCTGCTTAATCCCAATTCCCCCTGTTCCCTGTTCCCTGTTCTCGTTCGACAAGCTCACGACGCGGCCTGTTCCCTGTTCCCTTCTAGGCTTGAGTTTATAATTTTTGGTCTTGAATAATAAACTCTAACAAGCCCTCACAGGAATCTAATAATAAATCAATCACTTGATTAAATCCTTCCGTCCCTCCATAATAGGGATCGGGAACTTCTTTGAGGGTATGATGGCGACAAAACTCACACATCAACTTAACTTTATGGCGATATTTTCCCAAGGGATCAAGATGGAGAATATTTTCATAATTCTCTTGATCCATTGCTAAAATTAAATCAAATTTTTCAAAATCATCTCGCTGAAATTGACGACCTTTTCCCGTCATTTTAATTCCCCTTTGGTTAGCAGTTTGAGTCATGCGTCGGTCGGGGGAACTGCCAATATGATAACTCGATGTTCCCGCAGAATCACAAACAATCTGAGTATTCAAATTTGCCTGATCAATTAAATGATTCATAATATTTTCCGCGGCCGGAGAACGGCAAATATTACCGAGACACACAAATAATAATTTATAAGGCATAAGTGAAGAATTAAGCTAAAAACTCAAGACCCCAAATTAGGGATCTGACCAATAATTTGTTCTATGTTTAACCAAAAAAACACAGCCAGCGAGGACGCTGGCAGTGCCTTGTTTGAGGTTTATGGGTTATCTAACCTAACCCGGGTAAATTCAAACCCCCGGTCAGTTCTTCCATCCGTTCGCGCATGGTTGCAGTGGAGTTACCATAAGCTTCCCGCATGGCAACCAAAACCAGATCAGAGATCACCTCAGCGCCCTCGCCTAAAACATCCGGTGAAATCTCCACCCGACGGGGTTCTTGGTTTCCACTCAGGTATACCTTAACTAAGCCGCCCCCAGCTTTCCCTAGAATTTCTAACTGATCTAGGTCTTCTTGGAGCTTTTTCGCTCCTTCTTGAACTTGCTGCGCCTTTTTAAAAGCCTCAGCCAGTTCCTTCATTTTGCCCAGACCAAAACCAAATCCTGGTTTTTCTTTTTCTTGTGTCATAGTTTGTTTATCGAGCGCTGAAAACGCTTTGTATAGTCAAGTTGACGCCATATAAGTAAGCTATAGTAGCATTTTTTGGCGGATTAACTGCGTTTTGGGGTAAGAGATTGTCCCTACCCCGATCCCCGTGGGGAATCAAAACCCCGGGAAATCACCCATAATTTTAACTTCGGGTTCCAATAAAAACGACCAGCGCCGTTCAACCTGTTCTTGAACATGACGAATTAACGAAAAAATATCACCGGCCGTTGCACCGCCACAATTAAGAATAAAATTAGCATGGCGTTCAGCTACCTGAGCTTGACCGATGCTGTAACCTTTTAAACCCGCCTGTTCAATCAGCCACCCCGCCGTTTTCAGACCCGGGTTACGGAATACACTGCCACAACTGGGTAGATGATAGGGTTGGCTATTGCGACGTTGATTAAAATGGGCAGTTGTATCCGCAAGAACCTGTTGGGGATCATGACCTGGTTCTAACTGGAAAGTCGCCTGAGTCACAAAGCGATCGCCCCCTTGCAAAATTGAGGTGCGATAGCGATAGGCTAAATCTTCCGGGGTTAAAATCTGTAATTCCCCGGACTTGGATAGAACATGGGTATGGACTAAAATTTCTGCGGTGCAGGATCGGTGAGCACCAGCATTCATGACCACTGCCCCCCCCATGGTTCCGGGGATGCCTACGGCCCATTCCAGTCCCCGCCATCCCAGGCGAGCGGCTTTCCAGGCTAAACGGGGAAGGGAAGTTCCCGCCCCGGCGGTCAGTAACCCTGTTTCTGAATCAAAGTCAACATAACGTAGATGACGAGTTGCAATCACTAATCCTGATAACCCTTGGTCACTAATTAATAAATTTGATCCCGCCCCCAAGAGGGTGATCGGTAATCCTTGAGTATCGGCCCATAAGAGGGCTTCTTGAAGTTGTTCTACTCCTTTAGGTGCGACATACCACTCGGCTGGCCCTCCGACCCGAAAGGAGGTGAAGGTGGTTAAAGGAACTAAAGATTGAATCAAACAGTCCGTTTCAGGTAGGGCTATGGAGCGTGGCTGAGAGTAGTTGGTTTGACTGGGGGAGTCATAAGAGAGTGTCATGACCATATCAAAATGAATACCTTAGAACTTGGATATAAATCACCGATTGCATATAGATCAGTCTGTCAATCGGGAGAAGCACCCTGCCTCAGTCCCCTTAGTATCAGGGAGAGGTTTGATAAAATGCCATCACCTCGGGAATAATTTTATTGAGGTTACCGGCACCGAGAAATATAGCTAAATCTCCGGGCTGTAGGAGTTGAGCCAAACAGCCCTTAACGTCATTCATAGAGGGCTGATACAATATTTGAAGGTGGTAATGACCAATCAAGTCTGCGACTTTCTGGCCATCAATGTCCCAGCTATTCGGTTCTCCGGCACTATAAATTTCGGTCAGAATTACCACATCGGCATCGGTAAAACACTGAGCGAAGTCTTGAAGAAAGGCATGAGTTCGACTATACCGATGGGGTTGAAAAATAGCAACAATACGTTGAAGGTGGGGTTGGGTATTTAAGATACTATCTTGCATCCGCAGGCGAGCAGCGGCGAGGGTGGCGCGGATTTCACTGGGATGATGGGCATAGTCATCTACAAACAGGATGTCATTAAAACACCCTCTATGCTCAAAACGACGTTTTGCTCCTTCAAAATCTGCTAATGCCTTGGCTATGATGGAAAACTCTAGGCCTAACTGCCGTCCTACGGCGATCGCAGCTAAGGCATTACTGAGATTATGTTGCCCGAGCAACTTTAACTCTAACTTACCAAGGAAATTGCCTCGCTCCCACACTGGAGCTAAGATCCCATTGGCACGATATTCAACATCCTTAACGATATAATCGGCACCGGAGTCAGGATTTAAACTGTAGGTAATACTGGGTTGGATTTGCTCCCGTACAGTTTCGCAATCAATACAGCCTACTAAGGTTTGACAGTTGTTCTCAAAGACTTTGAAGGTGTTGATCACCTGTTCTAAGCTTTCATAGTGATCGGGGTGATCTAACTCAATATTGGTGATTACACCAATTTGGGCTTTAATTTTGACCAGGGAACCATCGGATTCGTCGGCTTCCGCCACCATATAGGGCCCCTGACCCATGCGGGCATTTCCCTCCCAGGCATTAACTTCTCCCCCAATTAAAATGGTGGGATCAAGACCTGCCACCAGCAAGATCATGGCAATCATGCTACTGGTAGTGGTTTTGCCATGGGTTCCAGCCACAGCAATACTTTGATACTCTTGAATTAAGGCCGCTAGTAAATCGGAACGATGAAAAATCGGACAACCTAACTCCTGGGCGGCTTGATATTCCAAATTTCCAGAACTAATGGCGGTCGAACAAATAACTTGAGGTAATTTTGGGGAGTTTTGTCCTTTCCCCTTCAAACTTTCGACTTTTACCCCAGCTAGGGCAGTTTTTACGCCGTTTTGAGCGACGGATAATTCCAGTTCCACCCCAATCGGTTGTTTATTCCCCCGCTCCTGGGGTTGTTTAACATACTCAAAATTGCTTGCCTGTTGATGGCAAAAAATTTCGGCGCCTAAATCTTGTAGGCGTTGAGTAATATGGCTACGTTGAATATCCGAGCCATAAATAGGTAGCTTTCGCTTCGCTAGGATATAGGCTAGGGCTGACATTCCAATCCCGCCGATCCCGATAAAGTGAAAAGGCCTGCCACTGAAATCTACAGAAATTGGCATCAATTACTCCTCATCACACCACACCACACCACACCAATAACACGCGATATCATATCAAGAATTGTTTTTTACCGATACTCCCTAGCAAACATTTTTCAGATGGCATTTTGCACTAATATTTTTAGATTTTAGGCAAATTGAGTCTGATCGGTAGTTGTATAGTTCTGAAAACCCTAGACAAATATCTCAGGTCTTACTTAGCCACTAACCGCACTGGATGAACTACAACACCCTCTATCCCGTTACTAAAAGTGTTCAGGACTGCTTTTCTAATACCATATACCCCTAAGTTTGTAAATCACCGGATTTTCTCTGAATCGATCAAGGGATTCAGGAGACGGAGCGGTGAACCCTAAACCTAGCACTGTTGAATCTAGTTTTAATCCCGACAAAAAAGGTCGGGTATTGTTGACGACATTTTTGAGGTTGTGATACCTTAATTTCAACATCGCAGTATCAGATTCACAGTGGAGGACAGGTCATGACTCAGGCAACAACCAACAACTTAGCACTCACAGGCGCTACCTTTGACAAATTAAAATGTAAAGAGTGTGGGGAAGAATACGCCCCCGAAGCCAAGCACGTTTGTGAAGTCTGTTTTGGCCCATTAGAAGTCCAGTACAACTATGACCTGCTCCGCCAAACCGTAACTCGCGCTACGATTGAAGCTGGCCCTAACTCGATTTGGCGTTATCGGAAGTTCCTGCCTGTCGCTACTGAGAATGTGATTGATGTGGGTACGGGAATGACTCCCCTGATTAAGTCGGAACGGTTGGCCCGTCGCCTGGGTTTAAAAAATCTGTATATTAAAAACGATGCTGTGAATATGCCCACTCTGAGCTTCAAAGATCGGGTGGTGTCCGTTGCCTTGAGTCGCGCTAGAGAATTAGGATTTTCGACGGTTTCCTGTGCTAGTACCGGAAATTTAGCCAACTCCACGGCCGCCATTGCCGCCAGAGCGGGTCTGGACTGTTGTGTGTTCATCCCGGCAGATTTAGAAGCGGGTAAAATCCTGGGGACTTTAATCTACAACCCGATTTTAATGGCCGTTAAAGGTAATTACGATCAAGTCAACCGCCTCTGTTCAGAAGTGGCTAATACCCACGGCTGGGGATTTGTGAATATTAACCTACGTCCCTACTATTCCGAAGGTTCAAAAACCTTGGGCTATGAAGTCATCGAACAACTGGGCTGGAAATTACCCGACCATATTGTTGCTCCCATTGCTTCCGGTTCCCTATTCACTAAAATTCATAAAGGTTTCCGAGAATTTGTTGAAGTCGGTTTAGTTGATGACAAACCCGTGCGTTTCAGTGGAGCCCAGGCGGAAGGTTGTTCTCCTGTTGCTACGGCGTTTAAAGAAGGACGGGATTTTATTACTCCGGTTAAACCTAATACTATTGCTAAATCCATTGCTATTGGCAACCCCGCCGATGGAATTTATGCAGTTGAATTAGCGAACAAAACTAACGGAAATATTGAATCTGTCAATGATGAAGAAGTGATTCAAGGAATGAAATTATTAGCTGAAACCGAAGGTATTTTTACAGAAACTGCCGGAGGAACAACTATTGCCGTCTTGAAAAAATTGGTAGAAGCGGGTAAAATTGATCCTGAAGAAACTACCGTTGTTTATATTACTGGAAATGGCTTAAAAACTCAAGAAGCCATCCAAGGTTATGTCGGTGAACCCTTAACCATTGAACCGAAATTAGAAAGTTTTGAACGGGCAATTGAACGCGCTCGCACTTTAGACCGTCTGGAATGGCAACAAGTGTTAGTGTAGGTTTCAAATAGTCTAAAACGTTTCTACTCAACCCAAACTATTAATTTATTGTCCTGTTGAACCTATGACCGTTAAAGTTTTAATTCCCACACCCCTGCAAAAGTTTACTAATAATCAAGCAACAATTGAGTGTGCAGGTTCTAGCGTTTCTGAATTAATTGATTCCTTAGAAGTTAGTTGTCCAGGGATTAAAAAAAGTCTCTGTGATGATACTGGCGAACCCCGGAGATTCTTGAACTTCTATGTGAATAGTGAAGATATTCGTTTCCTAGAAGGAACTAAAACCAAACTAGAATCTGGGGATGAAGTTAGTATTGTTCCGGCGGTTGCTGGTGGTTGATTCAGTAATTGGATTTCATATTACTATATTATATTTACCGAAAAACCCCTATTTTCAGCCCTGAAGGGCTTACTACAGGGGTTTTTGACCGGGAATACCGATAGCGCGGGGATATTGTTTGGCCGTGGGTCTGACTTTTTTTAAATATAAACAATGGCGAATACTTTGGGTTAAAGGAGTGGTAAACCCATCCACAGATTCTAGCACTCCCCCTAATTGTTTAACCGCCGAGATTAACTGCTGTTCTTCTTCCGGTGTCCAATGACCGCGATAGAGAATTGCAGTCCCTCCCACCTTTAATAACGGTAGTGCATATTCCGCACTGACTGAGGGAGGGGCAACGGCTCTTAATAGGGCAAAATCGTAGGATTCTCGATGTTTTGGATGTTGACCAAGAGCTTCCGCCCGACCCACCCAAGGAATAGTATTATTGATCTTTAATTCTTCTAAAATAGTGGTTAATGCCGTAATTTTTTTCCGAGTTGAGTCTAAAAGGGTGACGGAAGATTCAGGAAAAATTACAGCCAAAGGGATGCCAGGAAAACCTCCACCTGTCCCAATATCAATAAATTTTGTCCCTGGGGATAGGGGATTTTTTTCTGATAATAAAAAGGAAATTCCTCGCAGGGAATCCCATAAATGTTTTTCCCAAAATTCTTCGGGTTCAGTGAGGCGAGTTAAGTTAAGCTGTTGATTAAATTGAATAATTAACTCAAATAATTGTTGAAATAAAACCTGTTGTTCGAGAGTGGGTTGCCAATTTAAAGTTTCTTGCCAAACGGCGGTCATATCAGGCAATTGGGGAGCGGAAATTTGATTCATAATTCAATTTACTAAAAATTAAACGGGAGGAAAAGCGGCAATTTTTTGTTTTTCTTCGATTGCCATGGCATTAATATCTAGGGGGGTTAAATGACCCTGTTTTAATGACCAACAACGATCAGCCAAACTAAATAATTCTCTGGCATCATGGGTAACAACTAATAACGTCCAATGTTTTTTTAATTTACCTAATAAATTAATTAATTGTTGTCGCATTGACCAGTCTAACCCGGCGGTGGGTTCATCTAACATTAAAATATGGGGTTGACGAATTAATTGTACCGCTAAGGCCAGACGTCTTTGCTGTCCGCCACTGAGGGAATGGGGCGCGACCTGTAAAGATAAATGGCCCAATCCCACTTCCTCTAAGGCTTTATCAACCTGTTCTGCGTCGATTTCGGGATGACCCAGGCGCAACTCCTCTAAAATTGTGCCCCCGCAAAAATGTCGTTCTGGAAATTGAAACACTAAACCCACCAGTTGTTGTAGGTGTTCTGGGGTCAATTCTTGCTCCCGCCAGCGAATATTTCCCTGGGTTTTTGTGGCCAAACCCGATAGAATCTCTAGTAGTGTGCTTTTCCCCGATCCACTAGGCCCAATAATCAGTCCCATTTGCTGTGGCGCCAATTCTAAGTTAACTTGGGTTAAAATCGATTGGTCACTAGCGGCGGGATGATAAACTAAGTTTTTGATATAAAGCATCAGAAAAATATAGCAGGGAACACCGGAACAGCCCCCCCAAACCCCCCGTGCACGGGGGGCTAGGGGGGAAGGAACAGGGGTAAAGACTTCAATCATTGATAGTCCAACCCAAAAACGAGGCAAAAGCAATGGTCAAATCACTAATTGCTTTGGATTATAACATATTTATCAGTCATCAGTTGATTAATTAACAGTTAACTTTTTGTTTATTTTTAATTTAATCACTCTTTAGTTGTTTACTCATTGATTAAAAATAATGATTTATTCTTATTTTAAAAATCCCAAACTATTTTCGATTTTGAAAAAATTTGTCCTGGGAATTAATACAGGTTTAATTGTATTTAGTTTAGGGGTAAATCTTGTTTTTGCTGCTGATCCCTTCCGTAAAAATGATCCTCGTCCGATTGGAAATCAAACGGAATCTGCTTTTAAATCCATGTTTGCCCAGGGGAATTATAAACAAGCTAAGGAATATTTAGAACAAGCGCAATCTCAAGAACCGAATGAACCTTTAGTTTATGCTCTTTTAGCTTCTTTAGCTTACCAAGATCAGGATTTTACAGCCTTAAAAACCTATAGCGATAAAACCCTAGAATCCGCCAAGTTATTAAGTACAAAAGACCCTTTACGCGGTAATCTCTATGTGGCGGTCGGTTTATTTTTACAGGGAGGTCATACTTTAGTCACAGAAGGTACACTCAAAGGTGCGCCTAAAGCACTCAATAAATTACAAGAGGTGTTAAAGTTTTTAGATGTCGCTCAAAAAATTGATCCTCAAGATCCCGAACTCAATTTAATTCAAGGTTATATGGATTTATTATTATCCTTAAATCTTCCCTTTTCTGACTCAAAAAAAGCAATTAATCAATTAGAAAAACAAGCGGAACCTCGTTATTTAGTCTATCGAGGAATTGCTGTGGGCTATAAAAATTTAGGTCAGCCGGATCAAGCTTTAACTTATACTGATAAAGCTCTATCAGAAGCTCCTAACCATCCAGAAGTATTATATTTAAAGGCGCAAATCTTAGCCGACCAGGGGAAAAAATTGAAAACAGAAAATCAAACCACAACCCCGACCCAATTAAAAGAAGCCCAAAAATATTTTACTCAATCTTTGGGTCAATCTGATCGACTTCCTAAACGATTAGTGGCTCAAATTTTTTATGAACAATGCAAAAATTTGAACCGCATTGATAATCAAAGCCGTCCCTGTGATCCATTGCGAGATACAATTAAAAATGCTAATGGTCTTTGGGGGCCAACTGCGAATCAATTACCACCCTTATAGCTTTTAATTATGGAAGTTTTGTTTAGAGAATGTAATCCTTTTGATATTTGGATTTGGCTACAATTTCAAACCGTCCCCTCCCGCAGTGAACGGGATTATATTGAGGAAGTTTTTGATTCTTGGTTTTTATTAGGAAAAATGGGCGGATTTAATGCTGAAAATCTCCAGGTTCAGGACACAGGAATTGACCTAAATTATATGACTTATGATGATGCCATCGTGGATAATAGTATGATGGCATTGATGCACAATATGGGGGAAATAGAATATGAAGGAGTTTGGGCGCGGTGTTGGTTTGATTTAGGAACCAGTGATGCTTTTGCTCTTGATGTTTTAATTAACACCTTTCGTCAACTTAGTCAAGAATATGTCACCATTGAAAAAATTATTATTGGTGGTGAAAATGAAGATTGGCCGATTGAAAAAGACATTTATCAATCCAGTGTAGGCGATTATAATTAATCCTACTAGGTTTAAGGAAGGTAAGTCTAAACAGTCGGCTAAGTTCACTGATGAATAAAACTATTGATTTTAATTTAACTTCCGGCTTGACAAACATAGCCTAACAGATCTTGAGTTGCCTGACTTTGGGGAGAATAAGTAGTATCATATTGCAGGACATACCAAGTATTATTATTGCAGTTAGCTGCCGCCTGAAGGGTTTCATTACCGATGCTGTAAGTAAATCTGATTCCTTCTCGGGCTGACGAAATACTATCCGCATCAACATAAATTTCTTCTCCAGTCGATGCTTTTCCAATATACACCCAATTCTCAGCCATTGCTGGATAAACAGCAGCAATCAGGCTGACCATTCCACCCATTAGAACACCGACCATGGATTTCTTCACGATTCTTCCTCTATAGATGAGTTTCATTCCAGATTAGCCGAGAATTAGAGATTTTGGGATAAAACTTTACATAAAGTTAATCTTTTTATTATCAACTTGATAGGGGGTTAGACATCAATGTTTCGAGTTCTAACTTCTGTTTATCAATTAAATACAGTTGATCTAATTGTTTCCAAACCTCTTGTAATAAAGCATCTAAATCCATTCCAGCCACCGCAGAAATCATAAAAATAGGGCTTTGATTCAATTCTTGCAATTGAGCAGCGAGAGCTTGAATTTCTGGGCTTTCAGTATCGACTGCATCGACTTTATTAAAAGCTACAATTTGAGGGCGTTCTCCTAATCCTCTCCCGTAGGCTTTTAATTCCTCTTGAATGGTATGATAATTGTTAATAGGGTCACTATCGGTAATATCAATTAAATGTAATAAAACCCTAGTTCGTTCAATATGTCGGAGGAATTCATGACCTAACCCCGCCCCTAAATGGGCGCCTTCAATTAACCCAGGAATATCAGCAAAAACCGTCCCATCTCCCGTGGGTTTTCTGACTACTCCCAAGTTAGGAATTAAGGTGGTAAACGGATAATCGGCAATTTTAGGACGGGCGGCGGATAATGCGGAAATTAAGGTGGATTTTCCGGCATTAGGTAAACCAATAATTCCGACTTCTGCTAATAATTTTAATTCTAATCTTAACCGTCGATTTTCTCCTTCTAATCCGGGTAAAGCATATTCAGGAGCGCGATTACGGTTACTTAAAAAAAACTTATTTCCTAAACCTCCTTTACCTCCGGCTGCGACACAAAATTGTTGATTTTTTTCGATTAAATCTCCTAATATTTCATCGGTATTAGCGTCATAAACCACTGTTCCCAAGGGCACTTCAATTATACAATCTTCTCCCTGTGCCCCCGTCATATTTTTCGGGCCTCCTCGTTTACCATCATCGGCCTTAAATTTATGGTTATATCGAAAATCTAAGAGGGTTTGTAAGTTGTCAACCGCAATTAATATAACTGAACCTCCTTTCCCGCCATTCCCTCCGGCTGGGCCCCCAGCAGGAACATATTTTTCTCGTCGAAAAGCAACGACTCCATCGCCTCCTTTTCCGGCTTCGACTTCAACTTCAACCTGATCAATAAATTGCATTTTATTTAATTTGAAATGAGTAGGATCTTGGAACCTCCTAAACCCCTTTTTTTCAAGGGGTTATAGGGGTCTGAACGATTGCTAAAAATCAATATTTTTAGCTCCGATTTGCCTGGAAATAATAATAAGTTGCCATCGGAACCACCGTCGCCACGATTAACAAGACCACTACTATAATTGTAGCACTCATATCGTCAGTTTCTTCAGCCGATTTAAAGGTGCTTTCAACACTAATATTATCTTGTTCTAGGGGCGGGCCAGGATCGGGTTCTCCTGATAAAACAGCAGAGATGCGATCGCTGGCTGCAATAAACGCCTCATTATATTTATCTCCTTTACGAAGGGGATATTTTAGGGTTTTTTCCACCACACTTTCAGCTATTTCATCGGTTAATAAAGATTTGGTTTTTTCTCCTGTTTGGATCGCCGCATTATTCGTTAGTAAATCTAAAGCCAACAAAGTTTGATTCGTCGCAACTTCAGGAGTCGGAAACCATTTTTGAAAGACTTTTTCGGTAAAAGTTTCAATGGTTTCTCCATAATCTAAACGGCGAATAGTTAAAAATCTAACTTCATATCCGGTTGTTTTTGCTAACTCAGATAAGCTATTATTTAAACGTCCTTCCGTACTACGGCTAAGAACGCCATCGAGTTCCACAACCCAAGTTTGCTCACCGGAAGATACAGTTGGAACTTGATAAACTCCCGTGGCTAAAGCCGGAGTTGCTGAAAATCCAAGAATCACCGTTAACAGGAGGGAAATTATGAATCCTGTTAATAAGTTCCCTCGATTTAATATTGTTTTAAGTTGTTGTATCATTGTCAGAATTGATCTTATGAGTGCAGGGTTTCCCTATACTAACTATACAAGACAATGGTTTTCCTTTGTCTGCTAACAATCAACAGTGAACTTTATCCCCTGTTATTATGCCAAGTTTGTTTGATGTTGAACATCTGAGGGTCGCCTATCCCCACTCCCGCAAGGCTCAAATTTGGGCCGTTGATGATGTCTGCTTTTCCCTACAACCCGGAGAACGTCTGGGACTTGTAGGGGAGTCCGGTTGCGGAAAATCCACCATTGGGCGGGCGGTGATGCGGTTGTTACCCACGACCAGCCAAATTGAAGGACAGGTGCGGTTTGAAGGACAACCCGTGTTTGGGATGGATGAAAAACGGTTGCAAAAGTTTCGGGGGGAGGCGGTGGCTTTGGTTTTTCAAGACCCCATGACTCGCCTTGACCCGTTGATGACCATTGGCGATCATTGTTTAGAAACCCTCAAAGCTCATCGTCCTCAATTATCTAATTCCCAAGCTAAAAATAAAGCATTAGAAGTATTAGAATCGGTAAAAATTCCCGCCAATCGCTGGTCACAATATCCCCATGAATTTAGTGGGGGAATGCGTCAAAGAGTAGCGATCGCTTTAGCTTTATTACTTGACCCTAAATTAATTGTAGCCGATGAACCTACCACCAGTTTAGATGTCACAGTTTCCGCTCAAATTTTACAGGAATTAACCCGACTTTGTGAACAACGGGGAACAGCTATTTTATTGATTTCCCATGATTTAGCTATGGTGGGGGAATATTGCGATCGGATTGCGGTAATGTATCAGGGAAAAATGGTGGAAATGGGAGCATCGGAAACGGTGTTTAAAAATCCCCAACATCCCTATACTCAATCTTTATTAAAGTCAGCTTTACATTTACAGGATATTGAAAATAAAGCAGTTAATCCTGGCTTAGAAACGAGTACATCTGCTACTAAACCCCTATTATCAATTAAGGATTTACAACAATATTATACCCTAGAAGCTGGATTTATTCAACAACTTTTTTCTAAACAAAAAAAATCCGTAATTAAAGCGGTGGATGGGATTAATTTAGAATTATATCCTGGGGAAATATTGGGTTTAGTGGGAGAATCGGGTTGTGGAAAAAGTACCCTCTCTCGAACAATTTTACAGTTAATTCGGGCTACCCATGGCAGTGTAGAATTTTTAGGAACAGATTTAACTAAATTATCCTCTGAACAGGTGCGAAAATATCGCCGTCAAATGCAAATGGTATTTCAAGATCCTAATGCTTGCTTAAATCCAATGATGACGGTGGGAGAAAGTATTGCTGATCCGCTTTTTATTCATAAATTAGCAACTCCAGAGGAGGCAAAAAACCAAGTTTTAGCGATGTTAGAAAGGGTGGGATTAACACCAGCAATCGAATATTATCAACGATATGGGGGGGAATTATCGGGGGGACAACAACAACGAGTAGCGATCGCTAGAGCTTTAATGACCCGTCCCCAATTATTAATTTGTGATGAACCCGTAAGTATGTTAGATGCGAGTATTCAAGCCCAAGTTTTAGATTTAATGTTAGAATTAAAACAAGAGTTTAATTTAACCTATTTGTTTATTACCCATGATTTATGGGTGGCTCGGTTTTTATCCGATCGGATTGCGGTTATGAACGGCGGTAAAATTGTTGAATTAGGAGAAACAGAATCAATATTTACTAATCCCCAACATCCCTATACCCAAACCCTATTATCCGCTATTCCTTCCCTAGCAAAAACAATATAATCATCATTCGTAGTGAACCCTTCAGGGTTCTATTATATCTTTATTAATCACCTCGTAGTGAACCCTTCAGGGTTCTATTATATCTTTCTTAATCACCTAAATTGTCATGAAAAAACTGGTTTTAATTGGTGGAGGACATAGCCATGCGATCGCCTTAAAACAATTGGGAATTAATCCCTTATCAGATGTTCAATTAACATTAATTACGGATGTAATTCAAACCCCATATTCAGGAATGTTACCCGGTTATATTGCGGGGTTTTATAGTTTTAATCAATGTCATATTAATTTACAGTCCTTAGCTCAATTTGCTCAAGCTAAACTTTATATTGATTCAGCAATAGGTTTAGATTTAGAAAAAAATCTAGTAATTTGTAAAAATAATTCTACTATTCCCTTTGATATTTTATCAATTGATATTGGTAGTATTCCAACAACCTTAACTATTCCTGGGGCGATAAAATATACTATTCCTGTTAAACCTATTTCTCAATTTTTGCAATATTGGGATCAATTAATTCAGAAAATCAAGCAAAATCCGCAAGAAAAAATTAGATTAGCCATTGTCGGTGGCGGTGCGGGTGGCGTTGAATTAGCCTTGAATATTCATAGCCATCTAACCCAAATTTATCAACAATTTAATCAACCTTTAAATCAGTTAGAATTACATCTGATTCATAGCGGTAATCGGCTATTATCTGAACGTCATCCCGATTTAAGTCGGAAAGTAAAAACTATTCTCGCAAATCGTAATATTAATGTACACTTAAATCAAACAGTAAGTAATATTGATCAGAATCAGGTTAAAATTATTCGTTGTACATCAGGACTAACCCTAGAATGCGATCGCATTTTTTTGGTAACACAAGCATCAGCATCTCCTTGGGTTCAAAAAACAGGAATTTCAACGGATGAAAGGGGATTTATTCTAGTCAATAATTACTTACAATCTATTTCCCATCCCCAAGTTTTTGCCGCTGGAGATATCGCCACAATGGTTAATTATCCTCGACCCAAAGCGGGAGTTTTTGCTGTGCGTCAAGGTCAACCACTATTTGAAAATTTAAAACGAAGTTCGCAAGAAAAACCTCTGAAATCTTTTATTCCTCAAAAGGAGTTTTTAACTTTAATTGGGACAGGAGATCAAAAAGCGATCGCATCAAAAGGATGGTTTAATATTGGGCCTAATTCTTTATTTTGGCGATGGAAAGATTATATTGATCAAAAATTCATAAAACAATTTAAGGGGATAATCTCCAGTCTTTTAAAAATTTAGCATATAGCAGTTGCCGCATCTATTAGGACATTCTTGAAAGCTAAAAGCTGCTCACAGTAAGTATTTACCTATAGCGAGATTGCCTATTCCCTATTGCCTCTTGCTATACCAGATACTAAAGAACTTTTTGATTGAAACAAGCTAATGTAAATCGGTTTCCCAAATTCCGATATAAATGCGATCAGATTGTTGTCGCTCAACAACACCTTTGAGTGAATCAATTGCAAAAGAATAATCGTTATCTTTGCGGTTATAAACCATTTTTAAGCCAGCTTCTAGGGTGGAATTTAAGCGACAACCTGACATACTATTAAAAGTAATTAAAATAGTTTGTAATTCAACTTCTTGGGAAAATGCAGCTTCCGTTTGTCGCAATTTACCCGATTTTTCATCAAACAAAAAACCTAGACTAACGCGGTTAGGAATTAAATGATAAAAAACAGCTTGGGTATTCGGCCAATACCCAGTTTCTATTTTTGCGGGAGTCCCAAACATCTGAAAGACTTGATTTTTATCAATACCTGGCCTAAACCCAGGAATTCCGTAGCCTGATGGAATTTCATCGCATTGGTCAAGGTCTATTTTCTCAGGTTGTATAGGAGTAATTTTAGGGATAGAAAAATCGGGAATAATCGTAGCTATAATCTGTTTAATTTCTCTCGAAGAAAAACCGATTATGGATGGATAAAAACTTTTAGAAGTGAAAACAATAGGTAATAAACCTATTAAAAACAATTTAATAATAATAGTTTACCTCCGACTCGATAATTTGTTAATTTAAAACACTGATTTGATTGGAGTCAGTAATCACAATTTTATCAATTTTATTAGATTGTTGTTCGGGAATAACTCCTTTAATTACAATAGTTTTATTTTGTAGATTTAACCCACTTCCAGCATTAGGAATCTGATTCAAAATTTTTGGATTCAGGAAAACATAATAAATCTTTTGATCTTTTGATTGTAATGTTAACCGAGTTATTTGATTTTCTACTATGGTTAAACCATTAACAATTCCTATAATTTGATTAGATTTTGTTGTCAAAGACGATGAAATAGTAGAAGTTACTGGAGAACAGAAAAAGTTAACCGGATTTCGAGTGAAATCCGCACATTTTAATACTTCTTCTGCTCTCTGACTAATTTGAATAAAGGAGGAAAAATCCGGTTCTCCATCAACACCATAATTTGCTTTTTTCTGGATATTTACAGGAGCATTAACTAACGCTTGGGTAATCGCTTTTTGATCATTATTTGACAAATTAGGAGAAAGATATACCCCTGACCCTGGAATATTTCTACTCCTCTGAATTACCCTAAAATTAGGATCATTTTTAACCGCTTCATAGGATGCTGCACCGACATCCGCTTTCCCGGTTTTAACTAATTCTTGAATTACTTCCCCCCTATGTCCCATCGTTACCCGCAGAGATTTGCCAAATAAATCATAACTAGGCATATAAAAACTAGAAGCAGAGTTAAAATCTCCTAAAGCAATAACGGTGGTATTTTTGAAATCAGAAATAGACTGAATTGAACTATTTTTTTCAACAAATAATGCCGATTGATAATAGGGAGGAGACTGGGGAAACATTCGCGCTACCCAAATATATCCGTTATCTTTAGCGGCTACGGAAATCATCGGGGAAAGGGTAAAAGCTATATCCCATTTTTTAGTGGCCAGTTTGTTTTTTACCTCTTGATAAGATTCCCTAAGTTTGCTATCAATAGTAATGGTAATTTGATCACCAAACTGTTGTTTTAAATACTCAACTAATGGGGTATAGTCATCCGATTTTCCTAAAATTCCAATAGTTAGGGAATTTGTCTCTAAACGGTTTATTGGTTGTTGTTTTTCTGAAAATACTAATGGAATTAAACCCGTTTTAGGATTGACAAAAAGATAAACCATAATCCCAAATAAAGATAAACTCAAGATGGTACTTATGGTTAGAATAAAAGCCTGGTTAGTTTTAGGAGAACTCATTTTTTTTATTCTGGCGAGGATTGTTTTTCAATGATCGCTTGGCGAAATCCTAAAACCAGTAAAATATTAGCCAAGGTTAAAAAGACTTCTGCCCCGCCATGTAACCAATCAATATTAGCTAAAGATTCCTGATAAACTACTTTGGCATAAATTCCCGCCGGAATTGTTACCGCGACAAATACTAATGTTCCATAGAATCCCATTAAAGCTAAACGGGGCATTTGTCCAGAACGAGTTAAAAACCACAAAAACCCTAAATAGGGAAATAGAGAAATCGCAAATAAAGTATCTTTTGAAAACATTGTTTTTTAAAGGTTAGACGGAATCAAATGTTGTGTATAATCAAGCTAAATACCTTAATTTTTAACGGAATTTGCATTACGCCAAATCCACCAAGCCGCCACACAAAGGGTCGTATTTCCCACAACTGTCATCGTTGCTTGTAAGGTAACTAACCATTCTAAGGAGGCAGGATTATCAAAATAATGCCAGGTACAGGCACACATGGCGCTGACTAAAGATGGTAACATGGCGAAGGAAAGACCCCACCAAGCTCGATTTTGAGTCACTTCTCCATAAATCCAGATGAACCAAATCGCGACAATCCACTCAATCACACTCGAAATATGAATTACCCAGGTCGGAATAGATAAAGCGTGCATAATTTGACAATTGATAACAGAAAGTTAGTTAATATTTGAGTCTGATATTTATGTTAATTTAATTAGCGTACAATCTGATATTAATATTGGGAACTGGGGAAACGGGAGGCCATGCAACGGGTAATTTGTAGTGGATATTATGGAAAGGGCAATGGCGGGGATGAGGCTTTGTTAGCATCGTTGTTACAAATGCTACCGCCTACGGTTGAACCAATTATCTTGTCGGGAAACCCCAGCCAAACCCAAAACCATTATCAGGTGGAAGCCTGCGACCGGATGAATGGGATGGAAGTTCTCAGTGCCCTGCGTCGCGCCGATGCTTTGATTTGGGGCGGGGGGAGTCTGATCCAAGATGTGACCAGTGCCATCAGTCCTTTTTATTATGGCGCTTTGATGGGATTAGCGCAACGGATGGGACTCACAACTATTGCCTGGGCCCAGGGTATTGGCCCCTTGAACCGTTCTATTTCTCGATGGCTGGCAAAAAAAACCTTTTCGGGCTGTAGTGCCGTCAGCGTGCGTGATGTGGGTTCTGCGAGGTTATTATCTAAGTGGAATATTCCCTTTACCCTGGCCCCTGATCCGGTTTGGGCCTTGGAATCTCGACCCGTGGCCGGGTTGTGGGATTTACCCGCGCCACGAGTTGCCCTGACTTTGCGACCTCACCCCCAATTGACGCCAGAACGGTTATTATTAATTACTCAGGCATTAATATCTTTTCAAAAAGCTACCCAAACGTTTATTTTATTAATTCCGTTTCAGCCTATTCAAGATTTAGCGATCGCCCAAATTATACATCAAGCCCTACCCGAAAATAGTCAAATTCTAATATTAGAAGATCCGCGACAATTAAAAGGTGTATTTCGAGGCGTTGAATTTTTGATTGGAATGCGATTTCATAGTTTAATTATGGCAGCAACGGAACAATGTCGCTGTTTTGCCTTGAGTTATGATCCCAAAGTTAGCCGTTTAATGGAAGAATTAGAATTACCCGGATGGGAAATTGCTCAAATCCCAAAAGATCCTAACTTAATTAGTAAAATCTGGATTGATTGTTATGCTAATAATCAACCCTTTTCCCAGGGAAAAATCGAGTTTTTTGTGGATCGGGCAAAAGTTCATAAAGAACTATTATACTCCCAATTTCATTAAATCCTATTGTTCATTTTACAATCATTATTTATGGCCCGCGTCCGAGTTCGTCAGCACGTTAATCCCCTCAGTCAAAAATATCTAATTCCGGTAATTCCGCCTGACTGGTCAAAGATTTATACCAATTCTAACCAACCCATTCATTTAGATATTGGCTGCGCTAGAGGTCAATTTTTATGGGAATTTGCCCAATTAGAACCTCGATGGAATTATTTGGGATTAGAAATTAGAGAAAGCTTAGTTGAAGAAGCTAATATGATCCGAGATCAACTGGGATTAACTAATTTACATTATTTATTTTGTAATGCTAATACTTCAATTCAACCGATTTTAGCATCCTTACCAACAGGATTATTAAAACGAGTTAGTATTCAATTTCCCGACCCTTGGTTTAAAAAACGTCATCAAAAACGCCGAGTTGTTCAACCGGAATTAGTAAATAATTTAGCCGATTATTTAGCAGCAGAAACAGAAATTTTTATCCAGTCTGATATACGAGAAGTTGCATTAGAAATGTGCGATCGCTTTTCTGAACATCCCGCTTTTCATCGTACCCAAAATGACTGGTTAACGGAAAATCCCCTTCCCCTTTCCACAGAACGAGAACAATCAACTTTAGAACGAAATGAACCCGTTTATCGGGCTTTATTTATCAAGACATCTGATTAAAACAACAGAGGAGAAACATTCAGACTTGTAATTTTTGCCTGAATATTTCTCCTCCAATTCTCGATTTTAGACCCTAAATTCTATTAATCTATAACTGATGATATAGCAGGGAACACCGGAACAGCCCCCCCAAACCCCCAGTGCACGGGGGGCTAGGGGGGGAGGGAACACCGAAGGAAAACACTTTACCGTCTGGGTTCCAAGATCCGTCTGGTGTCTTAACTGCCTTGGCGGGCGCTATAACTATTTTTCAGGGAGGAAATCGAGATTTAAAATTCACAAAAAACAGAAAAAAGAAAGTTGTTTTGAAATTTTGAAAAGTTTTTATTTGAAAACAATTAAGCGCCAATAGCTTCTTCCACACCGGGTAAACGTTGAGCAGAATAACCGACACCTCGCACCGTTAAAATATATTCAGGATTGCGTTGATCTTCTTCAATTTTTGCTCGTAACCGCGCAACATGAACATCCACAACCCGCATATCCGCAATCCGTCGAGGTGTATATCCCCATAATTCCTTGAGAATTTCTGAACGAGAAACCGCACTCCCAGAACGTTTAACTAATAACTCCAAAAGATTGAATTCAATATAGGTTAAGGCAACCACTTTATCACCCTTATAAACCCGTCGTTTAACCGTATCAATCCGCACGGCTTCGAGTTGAATCATCTCTGGACTCAAACTATGGGATGGAGTCGTATCTTTAAACCGTCTTAAAATTGCATGAATTCGAGCTTCTAATTCTTTAGGAGAAAACGGTTTAGTTAAATAATCGTCCGCCCCTAATTCTAAACCCGTAATTCGATCCGCCACATCCCCTAAAGCGGTTAACATAATAATCGGAATATCCGATTTTGTGCGAAGTTCTTGACACACGCCATAACCATTTAATTTCGGCATCATTACATCCAAAACCAAAAGATCAGGACTTTCTTTTTCAAACATTTCTAGCGCTTCTAAACCATCGGCGGCAACGACCACATTGTAGCCCACCATCGAAAGACGAGTTTTTAATATCCGTCTAATCGCAGACTCATCATCGGCAACTAGAATTTTTTCGCCGTTGCGTTTTTCATCAAATTGTGTTTGTAAACTCATATCTGGTTTTATAATAGATGGATCAGCCGTTAATCGAGCAAGGCAAAAGCAAATCACATCAATGCTTACAGGTTCTCAGGACTGCTTCAACCCACAAATTCCGACAACCTGCACAATGACATGATGGGACGGAAATTCACTTGTTTTTGGGGTGGGTGATTCAGTCTGATGCTTAGATTGCTGCCTATTTATGATAACATAGGTTTTCAATTTGTTATCAAACTTAACATATCCACAATCTACTGTAATATTCAGTTGTATGGGTTAATATTTTTAAACAAAACATTAATAATGTTATCATGGCAGATTAGTAACCACTACAACAGTGAAACCAATGTTAGAAAATCACGAAGGTCAACGGGTTCCCAATGTAGCCTTTAGAACGCGGAAAAATAATGAATGGGTTAATGTAACAACCGATGAGTTATTTTCACAGAAAACCGTCATTGTCTTTGAGTTACCCGGTGCATTTACTCCTACTTGTTCGAGTAGTCATGTTCCGGGTTATAACGATTTAGCACCCGTATTTAAGGAAAATGGAGTTGATGATATTATTTGTATTTCTGTGAATGATGCTTTTGTGATGAATGAATGGGCAAAAGATCAAGAAGCAGATAATCTTACCTTAATTCCCGATGGGAATGGAGAGTTTACAGAAAAGATGGGAATGTTAGTTGATAAAACCGATTTGGGATTTGGTAAACGTTCCTGGCGTTATTCCATGTTAGTCAAAGATGGGATCATCGAAAAAATGTTTATTGAGCCGGAAGTTGCTGGCGATCCATTTGAAGTTTCCGATGCAGAAACTATACTCAAATATATTAATCCTAATGCGGTCAAACTCCCTTTAGTTTCGCTGTTTACAAAAGTAGGTTGTCCCTACTGCGCCCGTGCTAAAGCCCTATTAAAAGAGCGAGGAATTGCTTTTGAAGAAATTGTTTTAGGGAAAGAAATTACAACCAAAAGTTTGCAAGCAGTCACCGGAGGTACCACAGTTCCTCAAGTTTTTATTGATGGAAAACTAATTGGTGGTTCTGAGGATTTAGCCAAGCATTTTGGAGTCTAATAATTCCTTTTTAATAGTTCAGGGAATTAACCACCACTAACCGGAGGAATTAAAACAATTTCATCTTTATCCTGTATTTCAGTATCAGGATTAACGAATTCTAGGTTAATTCCAAACCTGGTGACATTTCGCCATTTTTCTAGTTCTGGGTGTTCTTGAATTAACCGATCTAAAATTGCAGAAATGGGAGTTTTTGGTGGAAAATTCAATACTAATTCTGGAACTTTGTAGGCTTCTTGAAAGACTGCAAATAGTTTCACCGTAACTGTGATTGACATAATTCGTAATTACCCATTACCCATTACCCATTAGCCATTACCCATTTTAGAAAAAAACCTACCCCGTATCATAACAGGATAGGAAGAAATATCGCTGAGAAGTTACGTTTAACTTTTATTTAAAAAGCGTTGAACTTGTCCAATGGCGATCGCACCAATATTAAAAAAAACCCAACCTAATGCTGCAATTAGGGGTAATAGAACAATCAAAATGCGAAAATCGAAATCCATAGATTCTCCTCCTAAAGTTTTTTAAACATCTCTCATCTTTTTGTTTTGATTCCAACTATTCTGGTAATCAAGAGAGGACTGAGGCTGTTTTGCCAGTTCTGTTAACCCCATTTTATCAGATTACGAGGATCAGTAGAATGAGAACCCGATCCCATAATATAAAGTTTTGTTACAACCCTTGAGTTAAAATACTTATAAGTAGTTGCACAAAATAAATTACCTAGTTGAGAGAGGGAACAGCCCCCCCAAACTGCCCGTGCACGGGCAGTTTGGGGGGGAGGGAACAGGGTAGAGGATGTGTAATTAATTTTGTTTAGGTACTTAGCTACTTATAGCTAAAACCGCTTTTATGCAAAAAAAAGCAAATCTTAAATTTTGGCAGACCTTAGTATTGATTTGGCACAATGGAAACTAGAAAAATTGTAGGTATTTTGAGTTATGATTCAAGTTAACTATTCTCTGTCCCATTCATTAATTGCCACCAATACGGGGACTGCCGTTGATTTAATTCTCAATTTTAATGGAGAAAAAACTGAAAATTCTAGCCCTCGACGGCGATTAAATTTAAGTTTAGTTATTGATCGCTCCGGTTCCATGGCAGGTCAACCCCTCCAATATGCGATTAAAGCGGCGCAAAAATTAGTAGAATCTTTAACGGCTCAGGATATTATTTCTATTGTTATTTATGATGATCAGGCTGATGTAATTTTAGCTCCCCGACTGGTTACAGATAAAGCAGATATTTGTGCAAAATTGAATCAAATTCAAGCCGGAGGTTGTACGAATTTAAGTGCGGGTTGGTTATTAGGCTGTGAACAAGTTAAATCCCATCTCAATACAGAATATTTAAACCGGGTTTTATTATTAACAGATGGAGAAGCTAATCTCGGAATTACCGATCCGCAAATTCTGACTAAAACGGCTCAAAAACAAGCCGAACAGGGAATTATTACCACAACATTAGGATTTGGAACCTATTTTAATGAAGACTTATTAATTGCTATGGCTGATGCGGCGGGGGGGCGCTTTTATTTTGTTCAATCCCCAGATGATGTGGCGGATGTATTTCGGATTGAATTAGAAAGTTTAACCTCGGTAGTTGCACAAAATTTAACGGTAAAATTACAGCCGGAAGGGTCGATTGAACTTCGAGAAATATTAAATAATTATCGGACTAATTCTATTGACAATGGGTTAGAAGTTTTTGTGGGAGATGTCTATGAAGTGGAAGCCAAACAGTTAGCACTACAACTGATCATTCCTCCTCAAAACCAGTTAGGTCAACTTACCTTACTCCAACTAAATTATAAATATCAAACCATTGTCAACGACAGTATTGAGCAAATTTTAGGGGAATTAAAGGTTACAATTAATATTGGTTCAGAAGCAGAAGCCGAACAAATTCAACCCAATCAATCGGTTTTTGAACAAACCAGTAAATTGCGAATTGCTCAAGTTAAAGAACAAGCGATCGCCCTAGCAGATCAAGGGGAGTATAAAAAAGCATCGGAAATCTTACGATCTGCGATTCAAGATATTCAACAAAAATTATTAGATGAAATCTTTGAAATTGCCGAAGAAATTGAACAATTAGAATATTATGCCCAACGGATTGAAAGCCAAAATTTTGATTCCGTCAGCCGTAAAGAAATGCGGGATCAATCCTATCAAACCCGAACTCGTAACCGAGAAGACTTAAATTTAAGAGGGATTAATACCGGAGATGCTGACAGTTTAGAGTCAGTTTCTACCTTTGAGCATGGGGTATTAGTAGAATGTATTCGAGAGGGGGGAAAATTGCGAGTTCGGGTTATTTCTGAGGGATATAATCCTGAGTTAAATGTGCAGTTTCCTCGCCAGATTCGGGAAGCGGGAGTGACTTATATTGTTGAAGAAATTAAACTTTCGGCAAATGGGGATTTTTACCGGGCTTCAGGCACAATTAAACGGTTAGTTAAACCCGGAGAAGAACGTCAAGCGGGAACCCCAAAAGTCAAAAAATCAAAGAATTTACAGGCAATTAAAGCCCCAAAATCCTTTGCAGATTTAGAAACAACTGATACCGTGGGAAATGGGGTGATTATTCAATGTGTTAAAGAGGGGAGTAAACTCCGGGCGCGAGTGGTTTCCGATGGTTATAATCCTAACTATAATATTCGGTTTCCCCGTGATATTCGGGCTGAAGGAGTTCTATATGTGGTGGATGAAGTCAGGGAGTCTGCCGACGGCAAATCCTACGCCGCCTATGGCAAAATTCGACGTCTGATTCAATAGCATGGGCCGTTTGTATTTCACCCCTAACCTCATCCTTACACCCATTACCCATTACCCATTACCCATTACCCATTACCCATTAAATGGCCTAAGCTCTAATCTGTTAGGTCATCTGGCAAGAATTAGGGTAGAATAGGGATTTCCAACAGATCAGCATAACCTGGTTAAATCAGATTCAGTCTGATAGAATCTGAAAAATTCAAGAACCACAGACAAACTCACAACAATCAAGTGAGTGAATAATATTCGGCGGATAACTTGTCCGTGGGAGCCTGTGGACTGGATTGTGCCAACACTTCCACCCCTGAAGTCGGAACAAAACCAACATCAAAAAAATCCTAGATTTTAACTGATGGTTGTAGGTTTGGTGAAAGTGCTTGCTAGAATATCAAAATTAGACCCGTGTGAGGAGCAAATAGAGTGTCGAAAATACTACTGAAAGCATGGCTACTCAGTCCTGCCGTCTTAGGAGCTAGTTTATTAGCCCCGATGACAGCATTAGCAGAGTTACCCGTGACTGAGGCCGGGCCCACTGCGATTGCAGCGGCAACCGAAGTATCTGCCGCCGCAGAAATCCCTTTGGAACCCATCCAAACTGAGTTAAAAATCAGTGAGCAAGTCTCTGTGAATCCTTTGGACACCTTGACCCTCACCCCACCGCAACAGTTAGCTCAGGTACCCGTAAATCCCCATGCTGGAGTTTGGCCCAGTAGAGGCATCGAAACTCCCGCTAACAGCGAGATTCCCCTGGCGGATCTCGATGCGGCACCTCAAAGCGATGCGGCCAATAACGCCGAGGTGATGCAACAGCTTAATGAATATGGCCGTGAAGGTCGGGGCAACAACAAGCGTCAAGCTCAAGTTACCTCCGTCTCCCAACTATCCGACGTTCAACCGACGGACTGGGCGTTCCAAGCTCTACAATCCCTAGTAGAACGGTATGGGTGTATTGCGGGATATCCCGATGGAACTTTCAAAGGGAATCGTGCTTTAACCCGTTTTGAATTCGCTGCTGGGGTGAACGCCTGTTTAGAGCGGATTAATGAACTGATTAGTGCCTCAACCAAAGATTTAGTCACCCGTGAGGACTTGGCGCAACTGCAACGCCTCATGGAAGAATTTGCCGCCGAGTTAGCCAGTCTGCGCGGAAGAATTACGGTATTAGAAGCCCGCGCCGGAGAACTGGAAGCCAATCAATTCTCTACCACTACTAAACTACGGGGAGAAGTGGTGTTCTGGCCAGGAGATGCCCTTGGAGATCGGGCGTCTTATAATGTGGTAGGTCAGTTTGCCGATACGAGCGATGACCCCGCCGAAGCCTATTTTGGCTACCGCGCTCGTTTAAACTTTGATACCAGTTTCACGGGCCAAGATTTACTCAGAACCCGTTTACAAGCCCAATCCATACCGGATTTGAGTGCTTTTGATGTCACCAATACCCTAATGTCTCGGACGGGCATTGATGGTCAACCTGGCAACGTGACTCTGGATAACCTCACCTACCGTTACCCCTTCTCCCAAGGAAAAGGTTTAGTCTGGGTCGGTGCAAAAGGGTTAGCCTTGGATGATATTCAAGATGTTCTGACTCCCTTTGGTGATGATGCCGGTGGTTCAATTTCCCGCTTTGGACGCTTCAACCCGACGACATTCCAGGGCCCTTCTGGTACGGGCTTAGGTGTGGAATATGCCTTTAGTCACGCTTTTAAAGCTAACCTGGGTTATATGGCCGATGATGGTTTTGCTTCTCAAGCCAGCCAGGGTACAGGTATGTTCAATGGTACCTATGGTGCCATGGCTCAATTAGTCTTTGCGCCAACTGATAACCTGGCTTTTTCCTTGGATTATAACCACCGTTACTTCAGTAACGATAACGTATACGTTTCCGGTGGTACGGGGAGTTGGGGTGCTAATAAACCCTTCGGTGAAAACGCCACAACCACAGATAACCTGGGCGTACAAATGAACTGGAAAGTCGCCAGCCATTTCTCCATCGGCGGTTGGTTTGGAAGTACCTGGGCTGACCAGAAGAATGGTGGTAACAGTAATGCAACCATTATCAACTGGGCTGCGGTGTTAGGATTTCCCGATATCCTCCGAGAAGGAGATGCTGGGGGTTTAATTGTGGGGATGCCTCCGAAAGTCGTCAGTCATGATATTAATGGCTTAGAAGACAGAGACACCTCCATTCATATTGAAGGCTTCTATCGCTTACCCCTCAGCGAGTACATTGCTGTGACACCTGGTTTCTACGTCGTCACCAATCCTGATCATAATAGCAACAACAACACGATTGTTGTGGGAACATTGCGGACAACTTTCCGCTTCTAATTCCCTTTTAATATTTATTGAATCAACCAGTTTCTTTAAGAGGCTGGTTTTTTTATGACTTCAAGATTGGGGTTTTGATCCGGTATTCCGAACGTTAATTAATTTGTTGAGAATATCAAACCAAAAGGAAGAACCCATGGAAATTGCGATCGCAGTTAATCCCCAGCCCATGATAACTTTAAATAGTTGAATAACAATATTTTCCCCTGAATTAAACTGTTGATTTAAGTTAGATTGATCCCATCCTAAAGGCAAGGAAGAAAAGTCAAATAAATAAGAATAGAGAAAATTTTCGGTTAAATCTTGACAATTTTTTGTCAAGTCAGCATCTGAGTTTAAACAGTTATTCAAAGGAGAATTAAGATTGTTAGTTAGGATAATATCAATACTTTGACTGAGATTTTCCTGTAAAACAGGTTCTTGAAAAAGACGATTAGTAATATTTAATGTATCGGCATTTAATCCCATGGCGACTAGGAATCCAATGGTAAGTGTAATCATTTTTACTTGCCGTTTATAGACTCCCGATGCCCGGTTCATAGACTGTTGAAACCAATCGCTGATCGCTGTTTCTAAGGATTCAAAATTAGCAGTATCTCCGGCTTGATTTTTGGTTTTTATGGCTAAAATTTTGAATAGTTTAATTTGATCTGGATCAAAAAACTGTTTGATCTCCTCTGAGTTAATCGCTAGAATAAAATCATCAATGGTTAAACTATTGATTTCGGGTTGAACTCCAGACTTTTCTATAATTACACTAATTAATGCTAAAGCAAAGGTTGAATTAGGAATATAAGATGGCCCAACAGAATTTTTATTCACCCGTTGTTTATAATCTTTCCAAGATTTAATTAAAGGGTATTGGTACAGAAGTTCTGTTGCTGAATCTCCTAAAATAAATTGAATAGAACGATATAAATTTTTGGCTCTCCAATCAAAAATAGAACTGGCTAAAAATTCTTGTATTTCTGATATTAATAAACTCAGAAGTAAATAAATAAAAAATAAGCCGATGGCGACATTAAGGGTTGAGGGAATATTCATATTTGGTTAAAAGTGGGGAGAAATAAGGGAAAGAAAGCCCTGAAGGGCTTACTACAATTTTAGGATTATTGTATGATATCAATTAAAATTAACATGGTTTTAAGGATATTGAATTATGCTTCAGTCTAAAAAATTACCTCGTTTAGCGATAACATTAGGCGATCCATCAGGCATCGGGCCAGAAGTAATATTAAAAGTTTTAGCTGATCCAGCACTGCATCAACAGTGTGATCTAACTATAGTGGGAAGCGATCGCATTTTACAAGCAACCTATCAGCAATTACAAAATCAGGGATTTCAGGCGGCAAAACCTAATCAGTTACGGGTGATTGATTTAGAGCCTGATCCGAGTTTACCCCCATTAGAAATCGGGGTCGGAAATCAAACCAGTGGGGCGGTCAGTTTTCAATATTTAGATACAGCTATTACCAGAACTTTACAAGGAGAATTTGATGGAATTATCACCGGGCCAATCGCTAAAAATCTCTGGAATTTAGCGGGTTATAATTATCCCGGACAAACGGAATTTTTAGCAGAAAAAGCCAAGGTTAAACGCTTTGGAATGCTATTTGTTGCCCGCTCTCCCTATACAGGCTGGACATTAAGAACTCTATTAGCTACGACCCATATTCCCCTAACGCAAATTTCCCAAACCTTAAACCCGGAATTAATGAGTTTAAAATTAGAGTTATTGGTCGATTGTTTACGCCATGAATTTGGATTAGAAAATCCTAGAATTGCCGTAGCCGGATTAAATCCCCATAGCGGAGAAAATGGGCAGTTAGGAACAGAAGAAAAAGACTGGTTAATTCCTTGGTTAAATCAACAACGCGATCGCTATCCCTATATTCAATTAGACGGCCCAATTCCCCCCGATACAATGTGGGTTAAGCCCGGTCAAGCCTGGTTTAATTTAGGAAAAAATGCCCATGATGCCTACATCGCATTGTATCATGATCAAGGGTTAATTCCGGTTAAATTAATGGCATTTGATCGGGCAGTCAATACTACAATTGGTTTACCCTTTATTAGAACTTCTCCCGATCATGGCACAGCCTTTGATATTGCGGGAAAAGGAATAGCTGATGGGTCAAGTATGAAAGCAGCTATTGATTTAGGCATAGAATTAGTAAATAATCGTATTAATCCTTAATTCCGATGTCAACCTCAACTTCTAAACCGTCTATTCTTTGGTTTCAGTTAATCGGATTAGCCTTAGTTCAAGGCGCAATTAGCTTAACTTGGTTACTGTATAGATTATATGTTCCTCAACTCTTAACAACTTTTGGATTTCCCGGTTTATTCCCAACTATTTTAGTAATTGAAAATGCGTTAGGGGTAATTATTGAACCGATAGCAGGAAATTTCTCTGACCGTCAACGGCGATGGCTGGGAACTCGTTTTCCCTTAATTAGTTTAGGAGTAATTTTAGCCTCAGCTTTATTTATTGCCATTCCCGCCTTTTATATTTTTGGTCAATCTCTTAATTCCTTACATTGGATATTCCCAATTCTATTGATTTTATGGGCCGTTGCCATGGCGCTTTTTAGAAGTCCAGTTACGGCTTTATTAGGTCAATATGCTGTACAAACAAAACTCCCCCAAGCCATGAGTATTTTAGTTGTTATGGGGGGTATTGTCGGGGCAATTCGTCCTATTTCTAGTCAGTTTATTCTCAGTTTAGGATCGGGAATTACCTTTACTATTGGGTCTTTAGTTTTATTGGGTTCTGTGGGTATTTTAAGATATTTTAATCCTGATTTGAGCGTTATTCCCCAGTCAGAAGAACCGACTCAAAAATTATATTTCAGAAACTTAGTTTTTGTGGCATTATTAGGGTTATTTGTAGCCTTGGGATCTCGATTAATCTTAGGGGAAGTTTTTCCTCAAGTGATCAAAAATTCAGGCGGGAATACCCAATTAATTATGTTTTCTGGGTTAGTTTTATTAGCATTTACTTCCATTCCTGCGGGATTGTTTGCTGTTAAAATTGGCAATAATAAAGCAACATTACTTGGATTAATAACAACAGCTATTTTATTATTATTCTCGTCTTTTGTTGTGAATAAAATTATAATTATTCTGGTTAGTTTATTAATGATTGCCAGCTATAGTTTAGTCGCCAATGGAATTGTCCCCATTGCCTTTTCTTTATTTCCATCCCAGAAGAGCGGTTTAGGAATAGGAGTATATTTTGGGGCGTTTTCTTTGGCGATGAGTGGATATGATTTCATCATCAAACAATTGGGAACTGTTGACCTTATAATCAATTATCGCTTGGGGATGATGGCATTTTTAATTACAACTTTTTTGGTATTATTTTTGCCGAAATTAACAATTCCTAAAATAACTGAATAAAGACAATTCTGATCTATTCTAAAATAAACCTTAACCGATGTCTAAATTAATAATATCCTCAGAACAGATTAAAGCTATTTCTACCCACGCCGAACAAACCTATCCCCAGGAATGTTGCGGTTTATTAATGGGCGAAATTAACGAAAATTATGATAAAATAATTGTAGATATTATTCCGACAGAAAACGTTTGGAATTCTGAAACAGCCAAAACCTTTGAGGAAGTAGAAACTACTAATAAACCCGTTACCTCAGAACGTAGGTTTACCATTTCTCCTCAACAAATGATTCAAGCTCAAAAACAAGGTCGCGATCGCAATTTAATCATAATCGGAATTTATCATTCCCATCCCGATCATCCCGCCATTCCCTCAGAATTTGATCGAGTTTGTGCGTGGTCAGACTATTCTTATATTATTATTTCCGTCGAAAAAGGAAAAACCACCGACCTGCAAAACTGGAGTTTAGATCAGCATCATCAGTTTCAATCCGAACCCTTAATCACACATTAACCGATCTTCCCCATCCTCAGCTATAATCTATAGTTTTGATGACCCAAATCCCTAACTGGGACGGTTATATTTTTTGTCAAAATTGCTATGCTAAATCCGAATCTGGATGAAATCCAGTTAACGAAAGACGACTACGAACGGTACTCCCGCCACTTGATTTTACCAGAAGTCGGTCTGGAAGGTCAGAAACGCCTGAAGGCGGCGAGTGTACTTTGTATTGGGACAGGGGGACTAGGTTCGCCCTTGCTGCTATATTTGGCCGCGGCGGGTATTGGACGCATCGGAATTGTTGATTTTGATGTTGTTGATACCTCCAACCTGCAACGCCAAATTATTCACGGGACGGCTTGGGTGGGGAAACCCAAAATTGAATCGGCGAAAAACCGGATTTTGGAGATTAACCCCGCTTGTCAAGTTGACCTCTACAATACCCGCATCAGTTCAGAAAATGCCCTCGACCTGCTGCGACCTTATGATGTGATTGTAGATGGAACCGACAATTTCCCGACCAGATATTTGGTGAATGACGCCTGTGTTTTGCTGAACAAACCTAACGTCTACGGGTCAATTTTTCGGTTTGAGGGTCAAGCAACGGTTTTTAATTACCAAGATGGGCCCAACTACCGGGATTTATACCCCGAACCTCCTCCCCCCGGAATGGTTCCCTCCTGTGCAGAAGGCGGGGTTTTAGGGATTTTACCAGGAATGATTGGCGTAATTCAAGCCACAGAAACCGTTAAAATTATTCTGGAAAAAGGACAAACTTTAAGCGGACGTTTGTTATTATATAACGCTTTAGAAATGACGTTTCGTGAGTTAAAATTACGTCCCAATCCTGTTCGTCCAGTGATTGAAAAGTTAATTGATTATGAGCAGTTCTGCGGAATTCCTCAAGCACAAGAACAGGAGGCTAAACAGAAAATGGATATTCCTGAAATCACCGTTGAGGAACTTAAACAATTACTTGATAGTGGGGCGGATGATTTCCTATTAATTGATGTTCGTAATCCCCATGAATATGAAATCGCTAAAATTCCGGGTTCGGTGTTAATTCCTTTACCCGATATTGAGCAGGGAAAAGGCATTGAACAAGTCAAAGAACTGTTAAATAGTCATCGTTTAATTGCCCATTGTAAATCGGGAATGCGTTCGGGAAAAGCTTTAGGGATTCTCAAGGAAGCAGGAATTTCAGGAACTAACGTTAAAGGTGGAATTCTGGCTTGGAGTCGAGAAATTGATGCTTCAGTTCCCGAATATTAATTAAGGTTGTTTAAACCTCAAGTAGAGACGCGCCATGGCACGTCTCTACTTGATACGGATGCGTAGCAAACATTAAAGGATGGAATATAAAACAAATCTGGAATACTGAAGGGGAGAATGTCAAAGACCAGACAGCAAAGTTAGTAATTCTGCTTCTGATAATAGGGTAATTCCTAAATCTTGGGCTTTTTTAAGTTTAGATCCTGCTTCTTCTCCTACAACTAGATAATCTGTTTTTTTACTAACTGAATCCGTGACTTTTCCTCCGGCATTTTGAATTATTTTTTTGGCATCTTCCCTTTTTAAAGTTGGTAATGTTCCCGTAATTACAAAAGTTTTGCCTGCCAAGGTTTGAGGTTCATTACTTTGATTATAGTCTATTTTTTCTGAATTTGCAAGCTCTAATCCGGCGGTTTTTAATCTTTCTATTAATAGTTGATTAGCAGGAAGATTAAACCATTCAGAGACAGAATAGGCAATTTCTGGCCCGATGCCATAAACTCCTTCAATATCGGCGGCGGATGCTGGGGTTAATTGTTCAATACTCTTGAATTTTTGGGTAATTAATTCGGCATTCACACTGCCAACATGACGAATTCCTAAACCATATAATACCCGCGCCCAAGGTTGGTTTTTAGAAGTTGCGATCGCCTGAATAATTTTAGTTGCTGACTTTTCCCCCATCCGGTCTAAAGTCATTAATTGCTCAACAGTTAAATCATATAAATCTGCTACGGAATTAACTAATTTTTTATTAACAAACTGTTGAACTAATTTATCCCCAATACCATTAATATCTAAGGCATCTCTGGAACACCAATGAATCAAAGATCCTTGTAAAATTGCCGGACAAGAATCATTAATACATCTCGTTACCGCCTCTCCTAATGACTGTACAACCGCCTGACCGCATTCTGGGCAATGGGTTGGCATTTCAAACTTTTTAGCGTCCTGGGGGCGCAATTCTAATAATACTTTTACGACTTCGGGAATAATTTCCCCGGCCTTGCGGACAATTACCGTATCACCGATATGCAGATCTAATTCAGCTAGGCGATCGCGGTTATGTAATGTCGCTCTTTGCACCGTTGTACCTGCCAGTAAAATCGGGTTAAGTTCTGCAACGGGGGTTAAAGCTCCAGTTCTCCCCACTTGTACAGTAACAGATTTAATTTGAGTTGGCATTTCTTCGGCGGGATATTTATAGGCGATCGCCCATCGCGGAAATTTCTGGGTAAATCCTAATTTTTCCTGTAGAGATAAGGGATTAATTTTAATTACCACTCCATCGGTCATATAGGGTAAATTGTGCCGTTTTTGATCCCAATATTCACAATATTTGATCACTTCATCTACATTAGAACAAAGTTGACGATTAGGATTAACTTTAAACCCCATTTTTTGCAATAATTCTAAATTATCCCATTGGGTTTGAGCAGAAACTATTTCTAAATTATTCTGTTCGGGAATATGTAAAGTATAGGCAAAAAAATCTAGTTTCCGTTGGGCGACAATTTTAGAGTCTAATTGTCTTAAAGTTCCGGCCGCAGCATTTCTAGGATTAGCAAATAATGATCCCCTTTCTTTTTGTCTTTCTTGATTAATTATTTCAAATACTTTTAAGGATAAAAATGCTTCTCCTCGAACTTCAACTAAATTAGGGGGATTTTCTAGTTCTAATTTTAAGGGAATTGAACGAATTGTTTTCACGTTTTGAGTTATTTCTTCCCCTGTTATCCCATCTCCTCGGGTTGCACCTCTAACTAATATTCCGTTTTCATAAGTTAATGCTAAGGCAGATCCATCTATTTTTAATTCACAAATATAAGTCGGAAATTCTGATGTATTTGTAGCTGTTTTTTGCCCTCGATCTTGCCAAGTTTTTAACTCATTAAAATTAAAAGCATTATCTAAACTGTACAAAGGAATATTATGTTTAACGGATTGAAATTGAGTTGCGGGTTTTTCTCCTACTCGTTGAGTTGGACTATCGGTCGTAATTAATTCAGGATATTGTTGTTCTAAATCTTGCAATTCTCGATATAATTGATCATAAACAGAATCCGCCATTGTGGGCGCATCTAGGACATAATATTCATAACTAGCTTTCTGCAATAACCGTCTTAATTCTTCAATTCGTTGCTGAATTTCTGGGGTAATTTCTATCATTGTTAATACCTCAAACCTGTTAATGTATAGCAGTCGATCTTGGTAGTTAGGACAAAGAAATCTTACGGTTAAGTCTTTTACCCTCTGTTCCCTCCCCCCCAAACCCCCCGTACACGGGGGGTTTGGGGGGGCTGTTCCCTACTATCAAAGATAGTAAAAGGAAGATTAATAAATTAACCTCCCTTTCTCAATTAGGAATTACCGTTTTTCCGATCAATTTTGAGTTTCTATAAATTTAAACCCGTCAATTCAAAGGATTTTTGATCATTTAAGTCGTTCTCTTTGTTCTTATCATTTTGACTTCCACCATTGACTTCAGCCGGAAATTGATTAATTCCTTGCAAAATTCGAGATTCATTTTCCACTTGAAATACATTAGCGTAAAGGTTAGCCACAATCTGTTTTCCTTCTTGGGTTAATTCCAAATATTTCAATGCCGCCGGAATATAAGGAAACACTCCATTCCAGTAAAATTTAGCATAATTTCGGCGTAAATCCCCTGGAGTTTTATAACCTAAAACTTTGTTAGTTCCCACTTCTTCAAATTCATAAAATAGGGAACTAATCTTTTTCAAATACCGGGGATCACTGAGTTGACCTATCAAATCAGCAGCCCGGGCTAGTCCCGAATAATTATGTCGATCTTGATGGGTTTCATCAGCAGGAACAGGGAAACGAGTTAACTCAATATTGCGTTTAATTTGTTCCGCATCAATTAAATTATGTCCCCCAAATCTTTCATCAATTACTAACTTTCCTCGATCAACATGATAAGCAGTTAAACTAGCTGATGTGGCTCCCACAGAAATAGGCACAATTCCATCCCCAATTCCCGTTGCAAATAAACCCAAAGATTCTTGATCTTGACGACAAACACCCTTCACATAGCCAATATCATGACACAGTAAAGAAATGATAAAATGTAACCAGTCTTCGGTCGTAACTCCACCTTCCCGAATATGTTTTCCGCGTAAAATTTCCTGCCCCACTAACGTCACTAACATGGTATGCTCAACGTTGTGGTAAAGAGCGTCACAATTGGCAATATTTTCCAGTGCCATTGTTCCAGCCCAGGCAATAATTTCAGGGTAGTTGGGTTTAAAACCGCCGTAAGTCCGACGATATCCAGCTTGTAATTGCTGAACAAAGACATCAATTAGAATCGCTGTGGCATTAAGCATAACTTATTAGTTAAATAAAGTGCTACAGACCAGATAATTAGCTATCTAGTCATGGGTTTTAAGGCTTAAGCTAATTATATTCTATTAATCCGTTGTCCCGGTGTGGGCAAAATTTCAGATCAACCTAATTTTGAACTGATTATGACATCCGCATTTGATCCCGATTTAGTTTTTCTGTTATACGACAACACCCTACCCGGGGACACCTTGACTAATGGTAGCACAACGGTTCCCGGAGGTGATAGTACCGTTTCTGGCAATAGCAGCTTGAGTGGAAATGGAAATCAAATTCCCCAAGTGACAGATACCCTGGGTGTTAGTCTAGCTGGGACTGGGGCGGCAGATATTATCAGGGGAAATATAGGGCGAGATAGTTTGTATGGTCGCGGAGGAGGAGACACAATTTTTGGTGATGACGGTGAAGATTTGATCGATGGGGAAACTGAAAATGATTATATTAATGGTAATCAAGGTCGGGATTCTATTCTCGGTAGTGATGGAGATGATACCCTATTTGGAGGCAAAGGTGCAGATACTTTAGAAGGTGGAAATGGTAAAGATTTTTTATTCGGAAATAACGATAACGATCTGTTGATCGGAGGGGATGATAATAATAATACCCTGTATGGTGGAGCCGGAGATGATTGTCTGGTTGGAGGAAATAAAGATGATTTTTTATCCGGTGATCGAGGTCAAGATATTTTAGTTGGGGGTGACGGAAAAGATACTTTCTTTATTTCGGTTAATTCTGGTAGTGGAAATGCTGCTTTAACAGATATTATTGTAGACTATAATCAAAATAATGATGTTATTTTGCTACCCAACGATTTAGCTTTTAGTAAACTAAAATTTGAAACAGACCGTGTGAATGGAGTTAACGGTTTATTGATTCGGACAGATGATCGAGATAACCCCACTTATCTAGCATTTATTCCTGGTTTTACAGGCAATTTAACATCGGTTAATTTTAAATCTCTACCTTAATAAATAATAGCAGAAAACAACCATTTAATACAGGAAATTTAATACTAATGTACGGGTTTATCAACCTTAATAAATCTGCCGGATTCACCTCCCATGACTGTGTGGCGCGAGTTCGCCGAATATTACGATTAAAACGGGTCGGACACGCCGGAACCCTCGATCCCGCAGCAACTGGAGTATTACCAATGGCGCTGGGAAAAGCCACTCGTTTATTGCAATTTCTCCCATCCAATAAAGCCTATCATGCTAGAATCAAATTCGGTGTCGCCACCAACACCGATGACTTAGAAGGAGAAACCTTAACTGTTCAATCTGTACCGCATTTACAACTTGAACAAATTCAAGAAATTCTCCCTCAATTTATCGGTAAAATTGAACAGATTCCTCCTATTTATAGTGCGATTCATGTTCAAGGAAAACGCTTATATGATTTAGCTAGAAAAGGAGAAATTATTGAAGTTCCTAGTCGGATAGTAGAAGTTTTTGATCTGAAAATTCTTAACTGGTATCCGGGGGAATTTCCCGAATTAGAAATTGCGATCGCCTGTGGTTCAGGAACCTATATTCGCTCTATTGCTAGGGATTTAGGAGCTATACTTAATACTGGAGCTACTTTAGCTAATTTAATCAGAACCGAAAGCAGTGGTTTTGGTTTAGAAAATAGTCTAACCTTAGAAACCTTAGAAACCCAAGTTCAACAGCAAATATTTTTGCCCCTATCTCCAGATATTCCTTTAAATCATTTAACAAAAATTATCCTAAATTATGAATCAACAAAACGTTGGTTTCAAGGACAATCTATTGTTGTAGAAAATCAAATAATAGAAGATCGTCCCGTGAGTGTCTATGATCAAAATCAACAACTATTAGGAATAGGAAAATTAATCGAAACTCCCGAACAAATTCTCCTTGCTCCTCAAGTTGTTCTCACTGAAAATTAACCATTTTTTTAATATGATCAAAACCCTATTAATTACCCTAATTAAAGGCTACAGATTGTTGATTTCTCCCCTATTTCCCCCCGCTTGTCGCTTCCATCCCACCTGTTCCCAATATGCCATTGAAGCCCTAGAAACCTTTGGAATTATTCAAGGAAGTTGGTTGGCACTCAAGCGAATTTTACGCTGTCATCCCTATCATCCTGGGGGTTATGATCCTATTCCTCCCAAACCCGAAGATTAGACTCTGATAACCCGTAAAAAAAGGGGTAGACTAAGCTACCCCCAATTCTGAATTACTACAAATTAAGACTTAGAATAGTTCAAAGTCAGTAGCTTTCAGAGCAGGATTATTCACAAAGGTAGCTACTTCTTGTGCAGCACCACCAGTGACGAAGTATAACTTACCATTGTTAGAGTCATAAACCAATCCAGCAGTAGCAGCAGGAGTTGCAGGGTTGAAGTTAGCAACCACTGTGAATTCACTGGTTTCTACACTGACACCCAGAGATGTGAACGCACTAGAAGCCAAAGCAATCTTGTCAGTTCCCGATACGAAATCAACCACTACATCGGCATTAGCAGTGCCAACTTGACTAAAGGCAAATGTGTCACTTCCGGCATTACCAGATAAGTTATCATTGCCTTTGTCTCCATTAATGAAGTCATTTCCGTCTCCACCAGCAATCACATCGTTGCCGGCACCACCATAGATGGTATCGTTTCCGGCCCCACCATAGAGGTTGTCATTACCCTGTTCACCCCAGATAATGTCATTGCCGTCATCACCATAAATTAAGTCATTTCCTTCACCGCCACCAAGGATGTCATTGCCAGCGCCACCGGAAATCGTATCGTTTCCTACGTCACCAAAGACGGTATCATCTCCATCACCACCATAGAGCAGGTCATTTCCTTCACCACCAGCAATGAAGTCTTTGCCACCTAGACCATAGATGGTGTCACTTCCTTGGTTCCCGTAAAGCTCATCGGTATCGACGTTGCTACCATAGATCAGATCATCGCCACTGAAACCATAAATGATAACAGGGGCTGCGGCTCCAGCGGAGAGAGTATCATTAAGACCAGCACCTTGAATTAACTTGGTGTCGGCCGTACCTGAAATGCTATTAGCCTTACCTGGGACAGCATTTAGGGCAACTCCGCCCCCTGCTAGTGTTACTGATGCTACGCCTTCGGATGTTACTATCTGAGACATTTAAGTGCTCCTCACTTGAGTTAAATAATGTTAGCGTTTCGATTCTTTGGGGATTCTACAATAGGAACTTAGTTACTGGTAGCTTTAGAGATGATTAAACTTCAACTTACCAGAGATTCCAGTCGGTCAATGAACACCACGCTCAGTTTATCCTAAAGAGAACAAACAATCCAGTGCATTTTAACAGAAAAAGGGACGATGTTGAAAATTGAACAAAGTCCATCTCTTGTAGGTGCAAACAATGGTTTGACACCACCGACTAGAACCCATTGGAGTGAAGCCAAGCACCCGTCAGTAATGAGTAAAAAAATATCGTATCAGCTTAACAGAAGTGTCAATAAAATAGCAAGAGATTGAGAAATTTATATCTTGGTCTTCAATGGACACAACAGGAATACGCCCTGATCTCACATCCGTTCTTGGGTTCGGCAAAACTGGCTATCGCTTGATGTGAAATGATTGACCGCCCGACGGGAGCAAAGGAGTCCTAGATACAAGGATTTCTTGACACCCCCGCTTAGAACTGTCCTCGTGACACCGACCTGGAACCGGACGTAAAAACAATCTGGCTTCTCTGACTGACCTTGTTACTGGGAAGTTCCCAACAGAATCACCGTTTTATTCAAGAAAACTGAATTGATTGATCTGAATCGGCTAAAATGCTTGAAGTTAAACGAATCCCAGCGATATCTATGTCACATCAACAGGAGCCGATGCCACGATTGACTTTACTCTACCAATGGCATCGACACCCCAGCCCCAGTGGGTTAAGAGGATGGCTAACAATCATTTTAGGATTAGGGCTGATATCAGGAATGGGAAGTCCAGTTTTGGCTGGTATCCCAGCGACTCGGCTCAATCCCCCATTGATGTCCCAAAATTTGGCTCAAAATTCAATCATCCATATCGATCCCAATGCTGGACGTGATAGCGAAACTTCTACAGGAAGTCAAACTGGCCCCTATCGTTCGATTACTTATGCGCTGCAAAGGGTTCAATCGGGTACAGTGATTCAACTTAACCCAGGTACCTACAGTCAGGAAACCGGAGAAGTGTTTCCGATATCCCTAAAAGATGGGGTGACATTACAAGGAGATGAAGCCAGCAATGGACAAAATACGGTGATTATGGGGGGGGGAAATTTCGTGAGTCCCACCTTTGCTCGACAAAATGCCACAATTAAAACCCAAGGAAATAGTCAAATTATCGGGGTTACAGTTACCAATCCCAATACTAGAGGAACGGGTTTATGGATAGAATCTTCTAGTCCTGTAGTTAGTGGCTGTACGTTTATTGAAAGTAAGCGGGATGGAATTTTTATTACTTCTGAAAGTAATCCAAAAATCCAGAGTAATATATTTACTCAAAATGCTGGAAATGGGATTTCAATTGCCCGTTCAGGAGCCGGAGAAATTCGGAATAATGTTTTCCAAAACACCGGATTTGGGATCTCGATTAATGATGAAGCGTCTCCTACAATTATGGAAAATAAAATTATCGAAAATCGAGATGGAATTGTGATTTCTCACCAAGCCAAACCTATTTTACGAAACAATTTAATTGAAAATAATGAACGAGATGGAGTGGTGGCGATCTCTCAAGCTCAACCGGATTTAGGCACAACCGCCAGTCCTGGTCAAAATATTATTCGGAGTAATGGTCGCTATGATGTGTATAATGCCACACGCGGTTATACCCTGACAGTTGTTGGAAATGAAATCGATCAAACCCGGGTCTCCGGTGCAGCAGAATTCTGAAAATAAAAAGCCAGCTTCCAACTGAGGGAAGCTGACCTTCATATTTTTATATGTAGATTTGTTATGTTTAGGGTCTTTATACAAACTGACCCCATTTGAGCGACTCAATCGGATTTATGGTTAAGGTCTTTTTGACATCTTCACCGCTCTAAAAGTACGGCGATTCCTAAACCTCACGATTTAGGTTTCTGTTTCTTTGCAACTGCCTCCACCTTCAATAAGTCTTGGTCTTACATTCGCTCCACAGACTATCCCCGCAAGTCCTGCGGTTCTTATGGCTCAACATTTAACAGGAATATCCATACTAGATTGATTCCAGAGAAAGCTGAACTCAATTGATTAACTATATATAATCATGCCAGGGATCAAGGCAAAACCTTGATTTCGTAATATTTTCTTTATTTTCTTTTGTTTGCGTCTTGTATTGTTAGATTGAGAAATATTTAGTTATGTTACTTTCTGTCTGATAGACGGCGACTGGCCTTTTGTTCCCAACGAAATAAACCCACCATTAGGGCCACCACTCCCACCTGTAGAGCTAAGTTTGGTAACGCGGAGGTGATATTCCGTCCGGCTAACAGTTGGGCGAAGAATACCACCGCCCCAATAAAACCTGAAGCCCCAAAACCAATATAAATAAACTGTCGTAAACCCCGATAAGGAGCCATGGCTTCCGCCTTCAGACGGGTATATTGTTCGGGACTCAGTTGGGAGTTTTGTTGAGAATTATTTGATTTAGGAGTTGTCATATTAGTTATCAGTTATTAGTTATCAGTCTATTACCCATTACCAATCACGGATTAACAGGATTACTCAGATTAACACAGATTAAAATCCGTGAAATCTGAACACGGATTAAACGGATTACGCAGATTAACACAGATTAAAATCCGTGAAATCCGTGAAATCCTCTTAAATCCGTGATCTTTATTACCTATTTTTATCTATCTTAATATTAACAAAATTGTCTGAAATAAACCAATCACAACCCCTAAAATTCCCCCTAAATTAACAATCGCCTGTAATTCACTTTTAACTATACCATTAATGGCGGCTTCCAAGTTTTCAGGAGAAGTTTCCTTGACTCGATTAATAATCACCTGTTCAATATTCAAAATCGGAATCACTTGAGCCATAATTTTTTCTATATCCCGTTCTAAATACCGTTCTAAAATTAAAGCTAATTCCTGACTGACTAATTCTAAAGATGTATTCATCACTGGAGAAATTTGTAAACGTTTTAAAATCCAATTTGAAACATTATCCCAATCAATGGATTGACTTAACTCTTGAAGCACATCAATACCTTGTTCTTGAATATAGGTTTTCACAGCATCTCCCATCGTTTTTCTTAACTGTTTGACGGTAGAAACAGGTAAATTTTGTAAAGAGATATTTTGTAACCACTCTTGTAGTCTTTCTCGTAATCCTAAAGATTTAATTAATGCGGTTAATCGTCGATTAGTTTCTTCTTTTTCGTCTAAACAAAAGGTTCGTAAACGGGTTAAACTATTGCGTAATCCCAACAAATTTGCTACCACCCAATAGGTTCCAGTGCTTTGTTCACGGAATCCTTCATCAATAATTGAAATATTTTTATCCGTGAGAAAATCAATTAAAGCCTGTCGCAATATTTCCGGGGTTAATACAACCTCTAACAGCCATTTAGATAGGTGTTGCGATTGTTGATCATTTAATTGAAATTCTAATAAAATTCGATCAAAAATTTGGTTGATTTGAGGAGCCAGAAAGTCATCTTTTTTGGCTAAAACCCTTAAAATTTTAGGTAAAGACTCTCCAATAAAATCCCGTAAAATTCCCGCTAAAATTTTAGCTGTTTTTGGTTCTGTATCGGCTTTAATTTGATCTAAAGCTAGTCTTAAAAACCAACTAATAGCGGCTTGCATTCGTTCTGTTTCGAGCAAACGACGCGCTAATTTTTGTAATTCTTCGGGAGTCAATAAAGACCCCATAATGGTATCGGAAATTCGTTTAGCTAAACGCTCTTGATTTCTGGGAATCAAACCGGGAGTAAACGGAACCCTTCGGCCATAAATCTGTAGCGGTCGATACGGACGAAATAACATTTTAATGGCTAAATCATTGGTAAAATAGCCAATAATTCCACCCACTATCGGAGGTGTGATTAAAACCAACTGTTCAGAAAAATTGACCATTCTTATCGTAGCAGCCCACTAGGAAACCATCTGATGTATTAGCAATTGTCACTGAACACACCGAATACCTAAAACTTAATTGGCTTTAGTGATTACTAATACTCCCATCATACCGCTTGCAATTGGGTAATGTGTGGCGGTTGAAAATCCTGCTTGCTGGGCTAACTGAACTTGTTCTGTACCGATAGGGAATTGATCTAAACTGGGGTTAATATAAGCGTATTCTTCTCGAAACCCAAATCGTTCCGCCGTGCGAACCACAAACTGCTGTAAATACCACTGTTGAAAAGTACGCAATAGGGAACCCGGAGGACGGTGAAAATCCAAAATTGCAGCCTTCGCCCCGGGCTTGAGTACCCGATGAAGTTCCTCAAGACTGCGGGGAATATCTACAACATTCCGTAAACCATAGCCCATAGTAGCACAGTCAAAGGTGTTGTCTGAAAACGGCAATCTTAATACATCCGCTTCTATCCAAGAGATCTTAGCCGTTGGAATAGTAAAGGGTCGGGGTCGGTGCTGGGCAATTTCCAATTGACAACTGGAAAAATCTACCCCAAACACCTGTCCCGGTTCTCCAACCTGTTGTGCTAATAATAGGGCTAAATCTCCACTTCCACAACATAAATCTAAAGCGGTGTCTCCAGGTTTAGCCCCACTCCAGGCTACGGCCATTTTTTTCCAAATCCGATGTTGGCCTAAACTTAACCCATCATTTAACTGATCATAGACCGGGGCGATGCGATTAAAAATCTCTTGAATCGGGTTATTTTCCTGAACCATTCCTCTAATTAGCTGTTAACTATTGCCTATTGCCTATTGCCTGTTGCCTATTGCCTGTTCCCTGTTCCCTTCTTCAAATTGATTAATGCCCCAGACTAATTAAAGCCAAAGCGATTTGTTGAGCCACTAAATGAACCGTGATCAGATCATCAGGACTCATCTGACAAGGCTGTTTCCATTGTACTGATAATAGACCGATTAGTTGTTCCCGATAGGTAATCGGAATATTGATATGGGCTTGAATTCCCGAACTTTGATAGTGAGCCAGAGTAGCTAAGGCGGGATCAGTTGTAATATTAGTCGATGCTTGTACAGTTCTGGTAGTTATGGTTTCCTGAACTAAAGGATCAATCTCTAACCAGTTTTCCACAACACCCGTGGAACTATAATGACCTTCTATAGTAGTTAAGCGATTGTCTTTAATTTGTTGCAAAATACAAACATCGGCTCGGAACCCCGATGCGACGGCTGTGCACAATGCAGTGAGTAAACTTTCTAGGGTCGTCGCTGCTTGGGCCGCTTCCATAATCGTCGCTAACAGTTGGGTTTGAGCCTGAGCGCGATTGAGTTCTGCGGTGCGTTGGTTCAGCAATTGATATGTTTGGGCGGCTCTTTCTACTACGGCTTTGAGTTCATTGGGATCCCAGGGCTTTGTAATATATTTGTACACCTGTCCTGAATTAATCGCATCTACCAAGTCCTCAATATCTGTAAATCCGGTCAAAATAATTCGCACGGTATTGGGGAACTCCGGTACAGTTTTGCTGAGAAACTCCGTACCCTTCATCTCTGGCATTCGTTGGTCGGAAATAATGACCGCCACTTCTCCTTCGGCTGCCAAAATTTCTAAAGCCTGACCCCCGCTTTCCGCCTTAAATACATTAAAGTTACGTCGAAATGTCCGATAGAGCAGATCCAAATTATCCGGCTCATCGTCAACGACCAACATCTTAGGCTTTTTGGGTCTCTGATGGTTCATGAGTTGGCGCTTAACACTTTCTAGTTGGGGAATTTCAACTTCCATCTATACCGATTCTTTTTGAAGAACGTTTATTGATACCAGTTATCAGTTATCGGTGATTAGTGGTTAGATCTGCGATGGCGTCTCTAACCACTGATTTTGTGATTATAGCTGATTACTGATTACTGATTACTGATTAAAGAACTGACCCAGATTAATCCGCCACTCACCAAAAGCACGATGATTAAAGCGATCCCCAAAAATTGATTGTCTTGAGTCTTCACCCCATCCCCAGAGTTCACCTTATGTGAAACCGGGGGTTTGGGAATAGACCGAACGGTCGCCACCGAATTGTTTTGAGGTCGGTAATTTCCTTGGACATCCAGATGATCCAAATCAGGAATTTTTACAAATCCCTCTGGGTCAATATAGAGTTTAGGAGCCTCTAGGACTTCGAGTAAACGACGAGCCTGTTGACGAGTGCCAATATTCGGATGACGAGTCAACTGTTTACATAAAGCGATCGCTTCTTGCCTTTTGCCAGAGGCTTCAAATGCTGTGACTAACCACATTTGGATCTCTCCACCCAGAGGAGAATTGAGTTCCACAGCTTGACGAGCCTGTTCTAAATATTGAACCGACTCTCGATAACGCCCCTGTTCAAAGGCAAACTGACCCGCTTGATATGCAATTTTAACGGTATCTAAGGGTTTTTCAGCCACGGTTTTCCCTATTTAAAACTCATCATAGTTGTTCCGAGGCGCACCTTCCTCCGAATCGCGCTTAGAACCCAATAGGTCTAATTCATCAACCCGAATGACAGGTTTTGATCGTTGAGTTCCAGTACCACGATCCTGCCAATACTCAAACTTTAACACCCCTTTAATCCCAATTAAACTGCCCTTACGGACATAGTTCGCTGCAACTTCTGCCGTTTTTCCCCAAATTTCTAAGTTAAACCAATCGGGTTGATCCGTTTTTTAGTCCGACGGTTAACCGCTAAGGTTAAATTACAGACAACACTACCGGACTATTAGAGTCGATAAAAATGTCACCATTTTTACCTCTCGTTCAGAACCGTGCATGAAACTTTCGCTTCACACGGCTCCTCAGTGACTTGGCTGGTTAGAGTACCTCTTTCTGCGTGTCTGATGTCGTGGCAATGCGTGTGTAGTAACTCAAGATTATTAATTTTGTTATTTGCCCGATTTCTATCAATGTGATGGATTTCAAGCAAGCTATTACTAATGAATCTCAAATTACAGTGGTTACATTTTCCTTCTTGTTTTTTAAGAAGTTTGGATGCCATATTTCTTAGCATTGGATGTTGGCTTAATCTTTGTCCCCAATATGCCCAATCTCCGTTAAAAGGACTTTTTGAGTCTTTTACTTTGATATGGCGACGAATTTTCATGTTCTGGTGTAGTTCCAGTACATATTTATTATCTTGGGTGATAAATTTCCAGCCTAATCCTCTGTTGACCCCCCAGTAAGCTGAAATGATTTCAGTTTTGTTCTGTCCTCGTCCACTTCTTCTGTTAGCCCATCCTCGCAACTTGGAAAAAATTATGCTGTCCATTTTGCTAAAGGTATCTGCGCTTGCCACCGTTGAGTAGTATGCTGCCCAACCCCGTATTACTGGATTTAAGGCGTTAATAACTTGCTCTTGGCTTGAGGTACGATTCCTTTTCAATAGGTCATCAATTTTAGCCAGTTGTCTTTGAATAGCTTCTTTACTGGGTTTAATGAGCGTTTTATGTCCTCTTTTATTTTCAGTTCCGCCGATTGACCCACTTTGTTTGTCACTACATGGGTATTGTCGGATATTGAAACCTAGAAAGTCGAATCCCGTTTTTCCTTCGTGATTTTCAAAGGTATGGGTGATTCTGGTTTTGCTTTCTTTGAGGGTTAGCCCTATTTCTTTTAACCATTCTTCGATTACTAATTTTGCTTTGAGGATTACTTCTAAATCTTCATCCATAATTACAAAATTATCGGCATATCTTACAAAGCTTATGTCACGCTTTTGACTGGTTTTGCCGACTCTCCGACTGAATTTACCTTCTAGGGCGTTTTCTATCCCATGTAAGGCGATATTTGCCAATAGGGGCGATATGACCCCACCTTGCGAAGTTCCTTCATCCGTTGGAAATAGTTTTTCGCCTGACCCAACCCCTGATTTTAGCCATGCTTTGATTTGCCGTCTAAAGGTGGGTGAGGTTTCTAATTTATCGAGTAATTTTGAATGGTTAATTTGGTCGAAACACTTTTCAATATCAGCGTCAAGAACATATTTCGGTTTTTGATTGATGCCATTGAAAATTGCCGCTATTGCGTCATGTGCTGACCGCCCTGGTCTGAATCCATAAGAGTTAGGCTCAAATTTAGCCTCCCATTCGGGTTCAAGGGCCAGTTTCATTAGGGCTTGTTTCGCTCTATCCGTCATCGTGGGTATTCCCAGAGGTCTTTTTTCCTCTTTGCCTGGTTTTGGAATCCATACCCTTTTGGTGGGGTCGGATTTGTCATTGAAGTGTAACTCTTTGGCTAACCTGATTTTCTGAGGATTGCGAAGACGCTTTATCCTATCAATGCCGGGAGTATTTTTACCCTTGTTATCTTGGGTCACTTTCCTGAGCGCCAGAACTTTGGCATACCACGAATTAGTCAACAGCCTTTGTAACTTACGAACTGCCTTAACATCACCACGTTCAGAGGCTTGATAGATTCTCTTTTGAAGCTTGAAAACATATCTCTGGACTTTTGCCCAGTTTATTGTTTCCCATTCATACATCGGTTTAAGAGCCGTGTTCATGACATTTGCACCTTTACTTGATTTTCTATCTCCAAATCACCGTGATTCCGTCAGCATATCCTTTAGATTTCCTAAAGGCGTTGGCTTCTGAATCAATCTCGCTTCTTAGCATCATGCGGCTTGACTGCCTACTCAGGTTTTCGACCTCCTGAGAGATTACACAAGAAGTTATCTCGTTCCTAATTCCTGCTTTGCGATGAGGTTAGAGTCCTGCTATCCAACGGGTTTCTTTGGGAATGCTCTAGGTCACACTTCGAGATGCCTAGCCCTTATCCTTGCCTTTTGGCCCAGCCGATAACCTATGTAGGCTGTTGTCAATGACGTTGGTTCAGTCGCAGATTTAGTTTCCTTACTCATGCTCATCTGGGCTAGAAGGGATTCCCTGATAGGTTCACCAGTTACCTCCGTTATGCCCCGCTTCACCAGTTTGATGGTCAGTCTCTCCAGTGGGAGCATTGCTTCGTCTTGCATTTAGACGGTGGGAATTGATTTCTAAAGATTTGCTAAGTTTGTAACATTTCTTGGAAATCTCACCCACTCAGGAATTAAGTTATCAAGGACTTGTATCTTATCTACAATTCCTTCCAAGCGTTACGCTATCAGATGTTGATGACTTTTACGCTTAACGAGTCGCACCAAAGTATTTGACTTCTGGATCGCCACCAGCGCGACCAACCAACGTAACAATATTTAGGCTCATAAGAAAATAATCATGGAATAGTGGATATCGAGGTTCTTCAGACCTTGGGTAAAACACAAGGATCACCGAAACTAAATCCTTGGTATTTTTAACTTACACCGCCGGGAAGTCCCCCGCTCTAACTGTACCCAGGTAAGCGGTGGGATGAAAGGCGGGTCAACGTAGGTACGGAGTTGACCCCATCTTTCCGATTATCTCTACTGTTTTTAGTAGTATGTAGTAAGATATTCGGACCAGGAGGTGCAAATCGAGTGCTAAATCAAGCTGTACAAGTCCGTCTGTATCCAACTGCATTGCAAAAAGCACTACTAGCCCAAAGATTAATCACGGATTTCTCACGGATTAAGAGGATTTCACCGATTACATCTTTAACTTCGTATTAGATAAATAATTTAGTGCGAAGCAAGGAATATAATCCGCGTTAATCCTCTTAATCAGTATAATCGGTGTCAAAGAAATTAGCGCGTAAACAAAAAGCCTGTACTGAGCCCTTCGGCTACGCTCAGGAGAGCCCCAGTCGAAGTGGGAGTCAGTCAAGACAAAAGTATAGAAAAATTGTGGCCGCATTATACGAACGAGTTAGTAATTCCCGGCAAGATTTTCTACATAAACTTAGTCATAAGTTGGTCAGCGATAGCCAAGCTGTCATAGTGGAGAATCTTAATGTCAAATTTGCGTCTGGAGTGCTATTATTGTCACAGGTTTTTAAATTGAGCATAATTAAACAACCTAAAAACTTAACTAAATTGGTTAAGTGCGGAGTCACACCTAACCGTGTTGCTGTTTAATAAAGCTAAATTTGAACAAAAACCTAGATATAAATTAACAACAACTCTTCAACCTAGATCTGGGTTCTCGATCAATGTGAGTTATTGCCTTAATCCTAAGTGTCCAAATCCAACTGATCCGGCAAACGAGAATCGGCGCACTTGCTGTCAATGTGGCTCGGATCTTTTGCTGGAAGGACGGTATCGTGTGATCAAACAACTTGGAGGAGGAGGTTTTGGCAAAACCTTTGAAATTGATGATCAAGGCAAATGTAAGGTTGTAAAAGTTTTATTAAAAAATCATCCTAAAGCCGTCGCTTTGTTCAAACAAGAAGCGAAAGTTTTGAGTCAGCTTAATCATCCTGGAATTCCTAAAGTTGATCCCGATGGCTATTTTACCTATCTTCCCAAAGGGAGTGACGAAGCCCTTCACTGTTTGGTGATGGAGAAAATTGAAGGGCTAAATTTACAAGACTGGATGAAAGAACGAAAAAAAGAACCCATCAGTCAAGAACACGCTTTGGAATGGTTAAGAGAACTGACTGAGATCCTAGAGCAAGTTCATAATTTGCAATACTTCCATCGGGATATTAAGCCTCAAAATATTATGAGGAAACCCAATGGACAGTTAGTATTAATTGATTTTGGAACTGCAAGGGAAGTTTCAGGAACCTATATTGCTAAGGTAGAACAGGGGCAAAATGTAACCGGGATTGTTTCCCCTGGATATACACCCCCAGAACAAACGAATGGCAAAGCTGTTCCTCAATCCGATTTTTTTGCCCTGGGACGAACTTTTATTTATTTATTAACGGGAAAACCTCCCACTGCTTATCCAGAAAATCCTCGAACTGGAAAGTTATTATGGCGAAAAGGTGCGCCCAATCTTTCTGATCAATTTGCGGGAACTATTGATTTTTTGATGGCCCCTTTTCCGGGTAATCGCCCTCAGACTCCGCAAGCAATCTTGAAATGTTTAGAAGATATTCAACCTCTAGGCGATAACAAAGAAGTTCCCTCGCCTTCCCCCACGGACAAAAAGCAAGTTAAGCCAAATTGGAATAGTGGGTTTAATTTTTCTATTCCTAAAATTACATTTCCTAAAATTCAGCTTAAATACTTCTGGGTTTTAGGAACATCCTTAATGGTATTGGGCGGAGTTTATACACAAATTGATGGCTATATCCGTTATGGATTTATCCCGGCTAATCCAATTTTAATTTTAAAAGGATTGCCAGGCAGTATTTTTTTAGAGAGGTACGAACGAGCCGTTGGTGAAATTTATGCTATTGTGATTAGCCCCGATAATAAAACCCTGGCTGTGGGGAGTTTTGGGGCAATTAAAATTTGGAATTTAACAACAGATGTCAAACCACGAACGATTGCAGCCCATTCTAGTTGGGTCAAGGCTTTGGCTATTAGTCCCAATAATGCAACCATAGCCAGTGGTAGCAATGATAAAACGATTCGTCTGTGGGATTTAAAGAATGGAAAGAAAACACGAACAATTGAAGGACATACTGAAGGTGTAAATATCGTTGTTTTCAGTCCTGACGGTCAGACCTTAGCCAGTGGGAGTGATGATAAAACTATTCTGATTACGCCTTTAAATACGGGATCTCGACAATTCATGTTTACGGGTCATGAAGGCGCAATTCATGCCCTTGCATTTAGTCCTGATGGTCAAACTCTAGCCAGTGGAAGCTCAGACCAAACAATTCGGTTATGGAATTTGGAGACGGGCACTCGTAAACGAAGTATCTCAGGTCATGACGGTAGCATTAATGCTCTGATTTATCATCCAGATGGCAAAACCCTAATTAGTGCCAGCGATGATGGTACGATTCGGCTATGGAACCCAGATACGGGAGAACAAAAAGAAGTCTGGAAAGCTAATAATAGTCCTGTGAAATCATTGGCAATCACAAAGGATGGTAAGACTCTTGTGAGTGGGGGTGATAGTGTAATTATTTGGGATCTAAAAACGGGCAGAAAACGGGTGACTTTGTGGGGTCATGATAAACCTATTAATGCTTTAGATGTAAGTTCAAATGGTCAAATTGTAGTTAGTGGTAGTGAGGATAAAACCATTAAAATTTGGCGAATGCCTTAATGAGTTATCAGTAAAAAAAAGAAGTTAAGAGTTAACTCTTAACTCTTAACTCTTAATTCTTAATTCTTACACTGATAACTGTTTACTGATTTAGAAGCGGAATTGAGTCCGCAGAGTTCCGACCACGATTGTATTGTTATTGCTATTTTGATCGGGGTTAGTAACTACATAGAAACCAGGAGTAATGGCGATGTAGTCGTTGAGAGGATAGCGGTAGAAACCTTCAATGTGAATGGAGGTATCTCTATCTTCTAAAGCACTGATATCATGGCTGGTTACTTTAGGAGGCATCCCGACAATTAAGCCACCTAAGCCACCTTCTTTCAGGACATCGGGGAACGCTAGAGAAACAGCCCAGTTAATAATGGTTGCGCTGTCATTACCGCCATTCTTTTGGTTAGCCCAGGTGGAACCAACCCAGCCACCCAACTCAAAGTGCTGGGCGATGCGCCAGTTGGCTTGGAAACCTACGTTTTCGCTGGTAGTTGCATTCTCACCAAAAGGTTTATTGGCAATCCAACTTCCTGTGCCTCCAGAGACATTGACAATGCCATTAGTAAAGTAGCGGTGGTTATACTCTAAACCCACACCAATCTTAGGACTGGGTTTAAACACCAATTGCAGACCCGCACTGTAGCCCCCATTGAATATACCCTGACCTTGGTTGGCTAAAGATGAACTGGCCTGGTCAGCCAAGTAGCCTAAATTGACTTTAAACTGATCACTGAAGGCATATTTCAGACCCACACCTGTGCCTTGCGGCCCTCGGAAGGTAGTCGGGTTATACCGACCAAAGCGGGAAAGTGCTCCATCTCCAGAACCACCAAAGGGGGTTACTGTATCATAGATATCATCATTGTCAAGACCCTTAGCTCCAACGAAGACATTGCCTTTACCATTGGCGATGGGGAAGCGGTAGTACAACTCATCTAATATGACACCATTATCCACACCATCGATGCTAGTACGACTCATCAAGGTATTGGTGATGTTGAAAGCAGACAGGTTAGGAATAGATTGAGCTTGTAAACGAGTTCTCAACAAATCCTGACCCGTGAAGCTCGTATCAAAGTTTAAACGGGCGCGGTAGCCAAAATAGGCTTCCGTGGGATCACTATCCTTGCCGGCAAATTGACCCACTACGTTATAGGTAGCCCGATCTCCAGCAGCGTCTCCACCCCAGAAGATAACTTCTCCACGCAGTTTAGTAGTGGTAGAGAACTGATTAGCTTCTAATTCGGCGGTTCTAGCTTCTAAAGCATAGACACGACCGCGCAGAGTGGCTAATTCCGCAGCAAATTCTTCTTGTAACCGTTGCAGAACGGCTAAATCTTCACGGGTGACTAAATTGGCTACAGACGCAGCAATTAGTTCGTTAACCCGCTCTAAACAAGCATTTAAACCGGCTGCAAACTCAAAACGAGTCATGGCACGGTTGCCTTTGAAGGTTCCATCGGGATAACCCGCGATACAACCATAGCGTTCAACCAAGGATTGTAAGGCTTGGAAAGCCCAGTCAGTGGGTTGAACGTCAGATAATTGAGAAACTGAAGTAACCTGCTCTAGGGCATCGGCAGCTTCAGCATATTCGTTAATTTGTTCTAAGCCTGAGACGCTGGTTTCGCTCGGCTCAGTTGATGACATCTGAGCCACTTGGAACTCAGAAGCTTGAGCAGTTTGTAGTGGGGCCGAAGCCTCTGAAGTTAGGCCGTTTAACTTTTGAGCCGTGGCAACAGTCTGCGGTTCGTTCTCGTTTGTAGCCTCACCATTGACTAAATTGGTGGGTTCAACCGCAACATCAGGGGTCAAAGACAGGGCTAGTTGCTCTGCGGATGACTCGGAATTGGCTTGAGGTTGCAACTCATTATTCTGTCCAGTGGTCGGAACTGCACGGGCAGCTTCGAGGGTGATGGTCGCTGTATCTGTCGCATTTGCCAATTTCTCCGATGGAGCCTCGGTTGCGAAGGCTGCATTCGTTAAGAGAATAGCCGCTCCCAGAACGCCTGGACTATGCTTTAGAGTGTTCAATAAAACTTTGTTCATCATCTCAATTCTCACACCGACACTTAAAATACCACAAAGCAAGGGAGTCCCTAGCTCGACTGAACCAATAGTATCATATCTTAACTATAGTTTTTCCACAGTCAAGTGGGGGAACAAAAGTTAAGACTTGTTTTCAACCGGATTCAATCGGTATAACCTTTACTTAGAGAGGGTTTGGCTTCTCTACAATTTGTTCAGAATTTATCCGTCGAATTGCCACTAATGATGGTTTGGGTGGATCATTGGTTTGTTTACTGGGCCAATTTGATCCCCAAGGAACTTGACGAGTTTGGATAAATTCTTCTCCTTGGGTGGTTTGTAAAGCAAATTCGAGGGTTTTTGTTGCCATATCCCGGCGAGTTTGGTTCTTTTCCCCCGGATGTTGGACAGCAATAAATAGGGTTTTTTGATCAGAAGTAAAAAATGGCCCAGTTAGTTCGCATTCCATTGGCCCAAGGGCAAATAAAAAGGCTTGACCTAGATTTTCCCCTGATGTTGGTAAAAACCAAAACGAATTATTACCATATAGTCCCAATAACTCTGTATCTTCTAAGGGTTGTTGATTCTTGTCAAGACGGCCCTGGGCAACGGGTTTATTATGTTTGCTGGTGGAAATATCCGTCACCATCCATAAATTCCCGATGCCGTCAATGGCTAAATTATCAGGGTTGGCAAATCCTAACCCTCCTTGGGCTATTTCTCCTCCGGTGGCCACCATTTGCCATCGAAAGGTCATCGCTTGAGGAACATTCCCATCTTCCACCAAACGCATCAGCCATCCATACTCATATTGTTTCTTTTCCGAAGGTGCTTGAAAAATTTCTAGGTTAGGGCCCCCGGTTTGGGCATCGGCTGTACCTGATGTGAAGGCAATAAATAAAGATCCATCAGGCGCGATTTCCGTATCTTCAGGACGAGCCGCACAGGTCGCGCCCACGGCACTAGCAGCTAAATGGGCATCAATCAAAATTGCTCCTTGTTGTTCTTCTGGAATTCCGGTATACAAATCTCCTAGGGTTTTAAACTGTTGTTTGAAGTTTTGGATATCCTCATCGGTTTTAGCAAGAAAACTCCCACCTTTTGGTCGTTGGGGTAAGGCAATAATTCCCCCGGCATGAACATTTGGCTGATCAGGATTTATAGTCGTATCCGCTTTTAACGGAATCCATTGCCCTGTACCATCAGGATTAAATTTGGCCGCATATAACATCCCATCAGTTAATAATTGGGAATTTTTTTTGTCTTGGGGGTCTTTAACTGTCCCTTTGCTGACAAATTTATATAGGTGTCCACTGCGGCGATCGCATCCTGAATAAAACGCCAAGGGTTGACCGACTTCGACCCGAATTCCCACCGCTTCATGGCGATAACGTCCTAACCAAGTGTGTTTTGTGCCATAGTCCTGGGGGTTTGTCGGATCAACTTCTACGATCCAACCATATTTGTTTCCCGCTAGTCCAAATACATTACCCAAACCCTCCATTTCTTCTAATAAAAAAGGAGTTTCACCAGGAGGATAAGTTGTTCCATCGGGATAAACGGCTTCAGTTACCTGACTTTGGAAATTTTCTTCCGCACTCAAGACCGTCCCCCAGGGAGTTGTTCCTCCGGCACAATTAGCGAAAGTTCCAATAATTTTGGAACCTAATTGATCATTGTACCCCTGACCTTTTTTTGTAAATATGGCAACGGCTGGCCCGGTAGCTTTTAAATATTGCTTATTTTCCCACCCCGATAGTCCGCTAATAACTCGATCAGCAGCAGAATGGGTTCTGATCCAGCGGCCATCGGCTTGACGTTGAACTGATATTACGCCTATACCCAGATCGGTTAATCCTGCTTTGGATAGTTGTAAAATATTCTGTCGTAATAGGTCTTTTTCTGGTAATTCAAAAGCATTAATTTTTTTGTTCTGATCCGATTGAATTTTTTTCAGGGGTAAGGTTTTACCAATTACCTGTTGATAGGTTTCTAACCAAATCTCGGCACTAATATATTCAAAGTTAACGGTTAAAAAACCTTGATTTTCTCCCGTTGCTATAAAGGAAACATAATCATTATTATAGCCAAATCGAGAATTTCCTACTTTGTCTCCCCAAGTAGCAATAACATCATAAGTAAATCCTTCAGGTAGAACTAAATCATCAACGATTTCGTAGGTACTATAGGCTTGAATTTGTTGTGCAGAAAGGGAATTATCACTAACTGGAATTACGGATTTAGAAGTTTGGGCTTGAATCAAATCTAAGCTATTAGGTAATGGCCCTTTAATCGGTTTGAAAGGTAAAGATTGAGTAAATTTTGGTTCCGGGGATGAGATGATCTTAGGTATCTTAGAGGAATTCTGACATGATCCAACGGCTAATGTCGTAAATCCTGCACCCAAAAATAATAGAAAATCACGACGATTCACAGACATAAATTTGTGTTAAATTCTGAAAAGGGAATTACAAATTACGAATTACGAATTACAAATGGGGAATGGGGATGTTGCTTGTTTCCTTAATAAGTCTTTTCTGTTGCCTGTTTCCTGCCCCCTTAATTTTAATACAAATAAATTTAAACTCTATAGTAATTACTGCTACGCTTTTTAAGCTGTTAAAGCTATTATTTATTGCTATTAAATATTTTCAATACCAACAAATATTCACTCTATTTAATAACCAATAATTACGAATTACGAATCAATAATTACGAATTGAGAATTAAAGATTAATAATTCTTAACTCGTAACTCGTAACTCGTAATTCGTAATTCTTAATTGCTAATTCGTAATTCATCTAACTTCAACCAAATCTATAGCCAAAACCTCGAACTGTAATCACATATTCTGGTTTGCTCGGATCTAATTCTAGGTTTTCGCGTAACCAGCGAATATGAACATCAACGGTTTTGCTATCCCCAATAAAATCTTGTCCCCAAATGATGTCTAATAATTGTTCCCGTGACCAAACTCGCCGAGGATAACTCAGAAATAGCTCTAGTAAACGAAACTGTTTAGGAGATAGCTTCACCTCTTGACCACGAACCATAACCCGACATTCTTCTTGATACAAAATCACTTCTTTGTATTGCAGCATGACTGGCTCTGGAAGTTGACAATAGCGTCTTCGTCGCATTAAAGCCCGACAACGCGCCATAAACTCCCGCATTCCAAAGGGTTTAGTTAAATAGTCGTCGGCTCCTGCTTCTAAATAAAAAGCCGAATTATTCGCGCTCTCCCGCAACCCAATAATTAAAATGGCCACAGAATTTCCCTGATGTCGTAACATACGACACAGATCCAAACCATTAATCGAGTCCATAATTAAAAGGTTGAATGGAAAATCCCCGACGGGATAATTAGGGTTCTGAATTGAAGGGAGAGCATCTCGTCCATCGGAAGTCACCATCACCCGATAACCCTGTTCTTCCAAAGCTAGGGAAAGCATTTCTCGCCAAGGCTGTTCGCTTTCCAAAAGTAAAATATGGCCATTTTGTCTTACATCAGAACGGTAAGGAATCTTGCTTAATTCAGGAGAAAACATAAAAAAAATTTTGCGGGTTGGATAAGTAGAAGTTGTTGAAACTGGCTATTGTCGCCACAAGTAACTCGACATTCTGAGGAGTTAGTCCAGTGTCAACCATCCAACGTAATTATGTTCTCCGTTACGAATTCCTTCACATAGAGACGACCGATATTGGACTGCTATAGCAAATCCAACCCCCGATTTTGTTGGGAGGTCGCCAGACTCATCCTGATTTAGCCTCGGTTCTAGGTTTTTAAGCATTGTTAACGCTCAATTTGCCTGGTTGTTGGAAATCTGAATATGGTCGATAGCTTCATGATAATAGGGAAAGGTTAACAAAAGGTAAAGGCTTAGTAATCTTATGGTTAAATTATTCTAATAAAATTAAAATTCTGAACGGGTCGTATTTTGGGTTGGTAGGGTGTCAATTCCTAGAGTCTGTTTGACTTTTGTTTTTATTAGGTGAACAGATCACCTGAATCACTACAATAGGAATGGATCTGAAATTTTAACACTGTTTAACTTAACTTAACATAATGTTACTACATCTGAGTACCTGGCAAGAAGTAGAAGTTTATCTAACCCACTCTGGCGGTATCATCATTCCTATTGGTTCCACGGAACAACATGGGCCAACGGGATTGATCGGCACTGATGCAATTTGCGCTGAAGCGATCGCCAAAGGAGTAGGAGAAGCAACCAAGGCCTTAGTTAGCCCGACTATCAATGTTGGTATGGCGTTACACCACACGGCTTTTCCAGGTACTATTAGCTTGCGACCGACAACTTTAATTCAGGTAATCAATGATTATATCACAAGTTTAGCTAAAGTTGGATTTACTCACTACTTTTTTATTAACGGACATGGGGGAAATATTGCTACCCTAAAAGCTGCTTTTTCTGAAACCTACAGCCATTTAGCCGATATCAATATACCCAAAGCCCATCAAGTCAAATGTCAAATCGGCAATTGGTTTATGTGTGGCTCAGTTTATAAGTTAGCAAAAGAACTCTATGGCGATCAAGAAGGTTCCCATGCCACACCCAGCGAAGTCGCTTTAACACAATATGTTTATCCTGATTCGATTAAACAAGGTTTCCTGACACCAGAAGTGGCTAAAGGACATCCTATCTATGGCTCGGAGGATTTTCGCCAACACTATCCCGATGGTCGGATGGGCTCTAACCCTGCCTTGGCAACCCCTGAACATGGTCAACAATTTTATGAGTTAGCCGTTAAGGAATTAAGTCAAACCTATTTAGAGTTCCTCAATAATCAGTAATCAGTTAACAGTTTAGAAGTGAATAATTAATCAATTAACATTTGATTTATTAAAGGCTATTTCTTCCCCTGATAACTGATTAAGTTCTGGATCTAAATTCAATCACATCTTCCTTAATAGTAACATCATATCCACTTAAGAAATTTTGACCCAGTAAACCCACATCCAGGGCTGGAGCGATCGCAACGGTCAGATTGTTTTTGATAGCTCCAGAAACATTAATAGTCTGAATTGAACCTATTTCAAATTCAACTCCCTTTTGACTAGGTGTATCCGCTTTACCTCTTCCGGTTGGAGTCACCCCCAACAGTTCTGCCATCATAGAAGTAATAACTGTGCCACTGGCTCCAGTATCTACCAACATTTCAAAAGGAGTTTGGTCATTAAAAATTACTAGAATAACCGGGATTCCACCTTGTTTTCTAATAATTTTAGCCTGATAAACTCCCGGTGTTTTTAGGGGAGCAACAGCAGTTTTTGGGTCGGCTTGTGGGAAAACACAAACTTCATTTAGAGATATAACACTTCCTGATTTTGTTTTCAGAAAACAACCAGGATATTCTTGAGATAAGGCTCCGATGCTATTAATTAATACTAATCCTGTGGTTAAGAATAAAATTGAAGCCAGGGATATTAATGGAGATAAGCCTTGATTTTGGACTCGATGACCAGGTTTCAAAAAATTGGGCATCACCGCCATAGAAGGAGATAATTGGTATAACCGAACTAAATAAGGGGAATTGTTCATGGTTCCAATAGTGTCAATAGTTAATTTAACTGACGAGGGGGTTTGGGGGAGCGATAAGTCCCACACTGAATTTCACAAAACAAAAAAACAACCACCAAATCAGTGTGGGTTACATGGACTCCCCCAAGTTAATTTTGGTCGGTCAATCCCGACAAAATTAACAATAATATGTTAGAGTATATCAAAGAGTTTTGAAAGCAACAATGTTTCAAGGGTATAAGTTCCGAATCTATCCAACGACTGAACAGCAGATTACCTTAGCCAAAAGCTTTGGTTGTTGCCGTTGGTATTGGAATTACACCCTAAATTTGTGTCAAGAAACCTATAAGCAAACGAGAAAAGGATTATCCAGAAAAGCAATTCAAGGATTGTTACCTCAACTCAAAAAGGAATATCCTTGGTTAAAAGATGCTTACTCCCAATGCTTACAAGTTGTCGCTCTCAATTTGTCTACCGCTTACAAAAACTTCTTTGAGAAACGGGCAAGATTACCTCAATTCAAATCCAAGCATGGCAGACAATCAATCAGTTATCCCCAAAGTGTTAAATTTGAAGGGGATTACCTGAAATTACCCGGTAAAGTGGGGTTGATTTATTGTCGTCGCCACCGAGAATTTAAAGGGCTAATCAAAACCGTTACTATCTCAAAGAATCGTGATGGGAAATACCACGCATCGGTGTTAGTTGATGACGGTAAGGAAATACCTAATTCATCAACCAATGGAAAAGCAATTGGCATTGACTTAGGATTAACACACTTTGCAATCACCAGCGATGGAGATAAATATAGTAACCCCAAACACTTTGCTAAACATCAACGCAATTTAAAGCGAAAACAACAAAAATTATCTCGTATTGATATTAGAAGTTGGACTTGCGAACATTGTCAAACAACTCATGACCGAGATATTAACGCTGCAATCAATATTAAAACTGAAGCCTTGCGGATTTTATCGTTGGGAACCAGCGATACTGCTAGTCTGAGGGGATGTCAGTCACCGGAACAAACTTCTGTTTCTTCTGATGCTATCCCCGTTGATGCTAGAAGCCCACACTTACTCGTAGAGAAGTGTGGGTAGTTCACTCTTTACAGATAGATTTTAAGCGGTCAATTTTCCAGAAAAGATATCAGCACCCAACTAGAAACACCAAATATAGACAACCTGTTTCTGTGATTCGGTCTCTCCTGACTTCTGATCCGAAGTATTGGACTTACAAAAATTTTACCTCTCAATTGTGAAGGATAGATATTTTCGCGGTATTCTAAACAATCGGAGCCAAAGTCAGTTCGTTTAAGGAAGTCTGTGAAATACTTTTTTTTAACCGATGGATGGACAATTGGACGGGTCTGGGGAGTAGGGGGTTTGTGGGATCAAGCTCTGCGGCGACGTCCACCAGAAATTCAAAGAATGGATTTGTGTCTTTGGGATCGGAATCAACAAGAAAAGATGTGGCTGTATAGGGTGGAAGATTCTGTCCTGATGTTAGAAGTTAGACCAGACATTGCCACAATGACCGACTCCTCTAACACCATTGGTCAAGTGGTTCTCACCCGATTAATTACGGCGGAACAAGTCCTAGAACGTTTAGCCAGTGCTGCAACTGAATGTCAAATCAACCAAAGCCTATAATCCGTGTAGGATTAATTGTAGTCAGCGTTCGTGATATTATATTACTGCTCTCTTGAGAATCTCAGTGCCTTTATATCTGAGAACGTCAAAGCAAAGTGATCAAGACATTGGGTTTTAAACCCCTAATCCCTTGTTCAGCTTGTTGCTAGAATGTCAATGTCAAGGTTAAACTCCTTCGCCATCGTGAAACGGTTAAGACACACTTTTAGGCGTAAAGCATTGGGCCAAGAGCGGCGAAAACTCTTAAAACAGCAAGAGAATCAACTTAATTCTCTCTACCAGAAAATAAATAATTAGGTTTACTTAATTCAGTAGGGCGGGACACGCCCGAACTCTAGGCTTGTAGTATCCTAGTAAGCTTTTGGGGATAGACCCTCTGGGGTAGCTATGACTTAGACTTTGTAATTGGTACAGTAGTACGGTTAAGAAGTTTAAGAATTGCCGCAAGGACATGGTTCTTAAAGGTCAGTCGCTGAATTAAGAATTCTCGTCTCTTTAGAGCGGGGAGTGTCAAAAAAAAGTAACCATTATCAATTAGAAGGAGCGTAGTCAATGGGACTACCCTGGTATCGTGTACACACAGTTGTCCTGAATGATCCGGGACGGTTAATCTCTGTGCACCTGATGCACACCGCTTTGGTGGCAGGTTGGGCTGGATCTATGGCCCTGTATGAACTCGCAATTTATGATCCTTCTGATCCCGTCCTCAACCCGATGTGGCGTCAAGGGATGTTCGTCATGCCCTTTATGGCCCGCTTGGGAGTAACCCAATCCTGGGGTGGCTGGAGTCTCACCGGAGAAGCAGTAACTAACCCTGGAATTTGGTCTTTTGAAGGGGTAGCGGCTACTCATATCATTCTGTCTGGTTTACTGTTCCTCGCTGCCGTTTGGCATTGGGTCTTTTGGGATCTGGAACTGTTTACCGACCCCCGTACAGGCGAACCCGCTTTGGATTTGCCCAAAATGTTTGGGATTCACCTGTTTTTATCCGGTCTGCTTTGCTTTGGTTTTGGAGCCTTCCACTTAACCGGCTTATTTGGCCCGGGGATGTGGGTATCCGATCCCTACGGCATTACAGGCAGTATTCAACCCGTTGCACCCGCTTGGGGGCCAGAGGGATTTAACCCGTTCAATGCGGGGGGAATCGTGGCTCACCATATTGCGGCTGGGGTTGTGGGGATTGTTGCGGGTCTGTTCCATCTGTCCGTTCGTCCGCCCCAAAGGTTATACAAAGCCCTGCGGATGGGGAACATTGAAACAGTCTTATCCAGTAGTATTGCCGCCGTGTTCTTCTCGGCTTTTGTCGTAGCGGGAACTATGTGGTACGGTTCTGCTGCTACCCCCATCGAACTGTTTGGCCCTACCCGATATCAATGGGATAGCGGTTATTTCCAACAGGAAATTCAACGCCGGGTACAATCTGGCGTTGCCCGTGGGGATAGCTATTCTGAAGCTTGGGAAAAAATTCCTGAAAAACTTGCCTTTTATGACTATGTGGGCAATAGCCCCGCGAAAGGCGGTTTGTTCCGGGTCGGCCCCATGAATAACGGCGATGGCATTGCCAAAAATTGGTTAGGCCATCCTGTATTCAAAGATTCTGAAGGACGGGAATTATCGGTTCGTCGTCTTCCTAACTTCTTTGAAACCTTCCCGGTTATCCTAACGGATAAAGAGGGTGTGATTCGGGCGGATATTCCCTTCCGTCGGGCTGAGTCTCGCTACAGCTTTGAACAAGCTGGGGTGACGGTCAGTTTCTATGGTGGTGACTTAGATGGCAAAACCTTTAAGGATGCTCCTACCGTCAAGAAATATGCCCGTTTAGCTCAACAAGGGGAACCCTTCGAGTTTGATCGGGAAACCTTGGGATCGGACGGTGTGTTTCGGACGAGTACCCGGGGTTGGTTCACCTACGCTCACGCTTGCTTTGCGTTATTGTTCTTCTTTGGCCATATTTGGCACGGTTCTCGGACGATCTTCCGCGATGTGTTCGCTGGGGTGGAAGCCGATCTGGAAGAACAAGTGGAGTGGGGTCTGTTCCAAAAACTGGGTGACAAAACCACTCGTGTTAAAAAGACCGTCTAGGATATCTCTAGTTCAGGCTTGTGGGGTATTTTTGTAAACCCTAATTTTCAAAAGAGTTGGAACTTTATTCATAAAGTCTCCAACTCTTTCTTTATGGGGAATTGGTGGGTCAAAGTTAATCGGTTTTTTCTTTCTTCTAAAACTGGTAATGTGGGTTTAAATGCAGTGGGTAGTTCACTCGCTCAATGGTAGACTATTAGAAAATAATAGGTTTAGGAAAAATTGACATGGAAAGTGTTGCTTACATCTTAGTTTTGACATTGGCTTTGGGAGTTATCTTTTTTGCAATTGCATTCCGGGAACCGCCTCGGATTGGTAAGTAAGTGACAATCAGAGCATCTTCGTCCACTCCAATACTGAGTCATGGGTTTTAAGGTTGATTGAACGCTTTTTGCACTGAGCGAACCCAGACGCGCCTAAATTTTAACAAGGGATTGGGGTGTTCACTGGTTTAAATAAAACCCTGAGTTCTCATAACTCAGTATTGGACTGTTAAAGAGTTAAAGGCTGTGCTTGTAATCGCTGATCAAAAAACTCCTATTCAGTGAAACAACCGCTCAAAGGACGTTAATCATGCAGTGTCCAGTTTGTCAATATACGAATAGTCGAGTTCTTGAGTCCCGTGCTGCTGAATCGGGTAAAAGCATTCGACGACGCAGGGAATGTCTTCAGTGTCAGCATCGCTTCACCACCTATGAACGGATTGAATTTGTCCCGATTACGGTGATCAAGCGGGATAAAAAACGGGAATCGTTTGACCGTTCCAAGTTACTGCGCGGAATGGTTCGAGCTTGTGAAAAAACAGGACTTTCTGCTCCCGATTTAGAATCAATTATTGATGAAATCGAAGCAGAATTGCAACAACGTTCCCAACGGGAAATTCCGACTCAGGAAATCGGAGAATTGGTTTTACACCGACTCAAATCCTTGAGTGAAGTGGCTTATGTCCGATTTGCTTCGGTTTATCGACAATTTCAAGGGATTCGAGACTTTGCAGAAGCACTGAATCACTTTGAAACGGCTAATGATCATGCTCAAGAGTTAGAAATCGTTTCAGAAGAAAATTCTGTCTGTAACTGTGAGGATTCATCAATGGATGCCTCTGCTTCTCTGTGTTCTGCATCCCTACTCGGATCTCAACATTAATAAGATTAATCACCCGTTGTTAGTTTGCTAACAGTCTCTAGTTTATGCTAGGATTCAGGCAAGATATATATTGCCTCAATATCAAAACAAAAGTCAGCGAAAAAGTATCGGCATTCGTCCAATATCCAGTTAATGACCTAGAGATCAGCACTAATTTTGTTTCGGCCGGAGCCTTCGGTGACTCCCGTTACAGTTGATCAACTTAACGGCAGGTCGGTTGCGACCAAAAAAATGATCCAAAGTAAAAAAAAAATGATAAGATAGAAAAGCTAATCTACCAAACTGTGCCAAGATCAGCAAGATTAGTGATTCTCGCTCTTAACAAAATGTCCAGCCGAAATATAAATACCTGATCACAGGGGCGACATTGTTGATGAACGGGAATTCAGATTATAGTTAAGGTTTTTTGGTCTGCTGTCGGACAGTCAGTGGAGTCTAAATAAGTGCTTGTGTAAAAGAATCTGAACGTGGTTTTTAGGACAGAGATGATCTAAAACTAAACAGACCCCTTGCAACAAGACTCTCTTATTGCATCGATTATGGTGTGATGGTGAGAATGTAAAATCGACTGGACGTGGTAATGCTCGCTTTTTCTGTCTTGGACAGGTATGCCCGGCACGAACGATGTCAAGTCAGCAGTTTTGATCTAAGCTCAAAAATTGACCCTATCGGTCATGATCAAAAACAAGAGCACTTACTGCAAAACAACCATTTAATAGGAGCAACTTTAGGATAAAACTCGCATGATCAATCAGAAAACAAAACCAAAAGATGTGGGCTTCACCCACGAAGATTTTGCCGCCTTACTCGATAAATACGACTATCACTTTAGTCCCGGTGATGTAGTGGCGGGGACAGTTTTTAGTCTGGAGCCAAGGGGCGCTCTGATTGACATTGGCGCTAAGACCGCAGCATACATTCCACTACAAGAAATGTCAATTAATCGGGTGGAAAGTCCTGATGAAGTATTACAGTCTAATGAGACCCGTGAGTTTTTTATCCTGACCGATGAAAACGAAGACGGTCAGTTGACTCTTTCCATTCGTCGCATTGAGTATATGCGGGCCTGGGAGCGCGTTCGCCAACTGCAAGCGGAAGATGCTACCGTCCGTTCTCAAGTCTTTGCCACAAATCGAGGCGGCGCTTTGGTTCGGATTGAAGGATTGCGGGGCTTTATTCCTGGCTCCCATATTAGCACGCGCAAACCTAAAGAAGAACTCGTTGCTGAAGAATTACCCTTAAAATTCCTAGAGGTTGATGAGGATCGCAATCGTCTTGTCTTAAGCCATCGTCGGGCTTTAGTTGAGCGGAAGATGAACCGCTTAGAAGTGGGTGAAGTGGTAACAGGAACCGTTAGAGGCATTAAACCTTACGGGGCGTTTATTGACATTGGTGGCGTGAGTGGTCTGCTCCACATCTCAGAGATTTCTCACGATCACATTGACACACCTCATAGTGTTTTCAATGTCAACGATGAGGTCAAAGTCATGATTATTGATCTCGATGCAGATCGAGGCCGGATTTCCCTTTCTACAAAACAACTGGAACCCGAACCAGGAGCTATGGTTAAAAATCCTCAGCTTGTTTATGAGAAGGCTGAGGAAATGGCTGCCAAATTCAGGGAGAAACTCTTGGCTGCGGGGCAGGGAGTCGCGACGGAAGAAGTTCCGACGGAACTGGACGAAGCGGATATTCCATCGGCTATTGAGGAAGATATTCCATCGGCTGTTGAGGAAGATATTCCATCGGCTGTTGAGGAAGATATCCCCTCTGCGGTCGAAGAAGATATTGAACCTGTGGCCGGAGAGGTCTAGGGTTTAACTCATAAAGACAAAAAGGGGGATTGTCCCTCTTTTTTTTATCGAAAATAAGGCATCTGGATATTATGCTAACAACCTCCGATGGTTTAGTTATTCCCAGACCTAAGTTTCTTGATCAAGCACTGCGTAAGATTCAATTACTACAAAGAAAGCTGAAAAAGAAAGTTTTAGGTTCTAACAATTGGAAAAAACTACAACATCGAATTGATAGAGATATTGCTGCTTCTATGGTAATTCGGGATAGAGGTTTAAATATTTCAATTCACGGTCATGATTCAGGTTAAATGGCTGGTCTGAAACCGATGAGAAACCTATAAAAATTGAATTGGGAGTTTTTGAGATTGGTTACCCTGCAAGTTCAAAATATTACCTTTAAGAATATCGAAGCCGTTATTTTTGACAAGGATGGAACCCTAGAGGATTCTGGAGATTTCTTGAGAAATTTGGCTCAAAAGCGATCGCGTTTAATTGATGCCCAAATTCCAGGAGTTGGGGAACCCTTATTAATGGCGTTTGGCGTTCAAGGAGATACCCTTGATCCTACAGGATTAATGGCCGTGGGTAGCCGACGGGAAAATGAAATTGCGGCGGCGGCCTATATTGCGGAAACTGGACGAGGATGGTTAGAGTCTGTCAATATTGCCCATCATGCTTTTGCCGATGCGGATCAATATTTGAAATCTAGCCCCCCTTCGACCTTATTTGTCGGGGGTTTAGAAACCCTCAAATCCCTATCCGATGCGGGGTTAAAACTAGGAATTGTGTCGGCGGCTCCAACGGCTGAAGTCCAAAATTTTGTCACCCACCATCAGTTAGAACCCTATATTAAATTTCATCAGGGAGTAGATGGCGGCCCAACTAAACCCGATCCGATTTTATTCCTGAATGCTTGTCAAGCCCTGGGAGTGCATCCTTCTGTGACTTTAATGGTAGGGGATGCTCAAGGAGATATTGATATGGCGATCGGGGCTGGGGCTGCGGGTTGTGTGGGGGTTTGTTGGAACCAATCCAACCCTAAATACCTAAATCGGGCGACGGTGGTGATCTCCCATTGGGATCAATTGAAAATTAAGAGCTTGACACTCCCAAGAGTATCTTTCGGGGATTCTTAAAACAATTTGACTTTTAACGGCGATATCAAAACGCCTCTGCCCACTCGACTAGGATCTAACCCTAATTTTGCTACTACTTTTCGCAAAGATCGTAATGTTGTCTGAAAATTTATGTAAAGATTTTTGTACTTTCTTTAAGATTTGTGTGCTATAGTCAAAACATGAGCAACTTTAAGATCATGTTCTGTTAAAATTCATCCCCTGTTTTGAAACTCAGGATTGGTTTTTGTCCAAATTTTAGTCTGGAATTTACTTTATGTCATTTACAGTCGATTCAGCCCGTGGGATTTTTCCAAATACTTTAACTGCTGACGTAGTACCAGCTACAATCGCCCGCTTCAATCAACTTAATGCTGAAGATCAACTGGCATTAATCTGGTTTGCTTACCTTGAAATGGGTAAAACGATTACCGTTGCTGCTTTAGGCGCGGCTAATATGCAGTTTGCTGAAAGAACGATGGATCAAATTCGGCAAATGTCTTTCCAAGAACAAACACAGGTCATGTGTGATTTGGCAAACCGAACCGATACACCAATTTCACGAGCTTACGGTAGTTGGACTGTCAACATTAAGCTAGGTTTTTGGTATCAGCTTGGAGAATGGATGGCTCAAGGAATTGTCGCTCCAATTCCATCAGGATATAAGCAATCAGCTAATGCAGCTTCTGTACTGCAAGCAATTCAAGCACTAGAATCAGGTCAACAAATCACTGTTTTACGCAATTGCGTTGTTGACATGGGATTTGATACAAGTAAGTTTGATAGTTCTCAGAAAGTTTCTGAACCTGTGGTTGTTCCTAAAGATATGGCACAACGGACTCAAGTTACTATCGAAGGCGTTGATAATCCCACGGTTCTCAACTACATGAATAACATGAACGCCAATGACTTTGAGGTGCTGATTGAGTTATTCACCCCCGATGGCGCGCTTCAACCTCCTTTTCAGAAACCAATTGTGGGGAAAGATGCTGTTCTTCGATTTTTCCGAGAAGAGTGTCAGAATCTCAAGTTGATTCCAGAGCGAGGCGTAACAGAACCCGCAGATGGTGGTTATACCCAAATCAAAGTAACTGGTAAAGTGCAAACTCCTTGGTTTGGTGCTGGTGTGGGCATGAATATGGCTTGGAGATTTTTGCTAAGTCCTGAAAATAAAATTTTCTTTGTGGCAATTGACTTGTTAGCATCACCTAAAGAGTTGTTAAATTTAGTTCGTTAATTAATAAACGAATCTAATTTAATATAGCAACGGGTTTAAACCCGTTGCCACCCAGATAAAACCCTGATTGTGTGGGTTTTTTAGAGTCTATTTTTTAATAAATAGTGTATTTTAACTTGTGATTTAAGGGGGAAGATAATAAATAGTTTTTATTTTCCCTGTTGGTGCGATTTAACAAACATAAGCCTAATTATGGTTGTGTAAGTTCTGATTAATAAACCTTTTAACTTTAGTAATGATGCAAGTAAATGAGATTGAATGGTCTGAGGCGGAAAAAGAAGTAGCTAAAGCTGCCTTTGATACAGCTTATAAACGAGAAATAAAGGCTTTGATAGACGAAGTTCGTAAACAATCAAGTGCGATTGTAGAAATTGATGATATCTGGCGTTTGCACGACTTTTTAAGTGCTAGAAGACACAATATAGATGGCAAATATGATTATGAATATTCAGGACTAATTTTTATTTTTGCCAGTTTGGTTAAAGAGGGTTGGCTACATCTTAATGAACTAGATGGACTCAACACAAATAAACTGACTAAGATAGCCGCTATTGCCCGTATTTGATACTCTGGGCGAATATAGCGACGGGGATTCTTAAAACAATTTGAGTTTTAAACCCATAATTTTCGGTAAATTGGGAATAAGCCCTGTATAATTGCTGATCGTCGCAACTTTCTATAATAGAATCCGTCCCATCCTAAAAGTAAACTTGCGAATTTGATGGGGATTAAGAGATGATGCTGTAGTAGTGTAATTTCAATCCGGTTCTACTGAATCAATCTCACTCGAATACAAGGAGGAATGATTATTGTCTCGCCGTTACCTGTTTACGTCTGAATCCGTGACTGAAGGCCATCCCGATAAAATCTGCGATCAAATTTCCGATACGATTTTAGATGCCTTATTAACTCAAGATCCTAAAAGCCGTGTGGCCGCAGAAGTGGTTGTCAATACAGGTTTAGTATTAATCACAGGTGAAATTACCACCAACGCGCAAATTAACTATATTGATTTAGCTCGGAAAAAAATTGCGGAAATTGGTTATGTTGATGCAGATAACGGCTTTTCTGCGAGTAGCTGCTCCGTTTTGATTGCCCTAGATAAACAGTCTCCTGATATTGCCCAAGGGGTGAACCAAGCCCACGAAGCCAGAGAACTGTTAAGCGACCAAGAACTCGATGCCATTGGTGCAGGGGATCAGGGGATTATGTTCGGTTTTGCCTGCAATGAAACCCCAGAACTGATGCCCATGCCGATTAGTTTAGCCCATCGGATTGCTCGGCAATTGACAACGGTACGGAAAAACGGGACACTCCCCTATTTACGTCCCGATGGTAAAACCCAAGTGACCGTGATCTATGAAGATGATCGTCCCGTGGGAATTGATACTATTTTAGTCTCGACTCAACATACTGAGACGATTGGGGACATTACCGATACTCCGGCGGTACAAGAAAAAATCAAAGCCGATCTCTGGTCTGCTGTTGTTCAACCCGTATTCGAGGATATTGCGGTTAAACCCGATGACCAAACTCGCTTTTTAGTGAATCCAACGGGCAAATTTGTGATTGGTGGCCCTCAAGGGGATTCTGGGTTAACGGGTCGTAAAATTATTGTCGATACCTATGGCGGCTATTCCCGTCATGGTGGCGGTGCGTTTTCAGGAAAAGATCCCACAAAAGTAGACCGCAGCGCGGCTTATGCTTGCCGTTATGTGGCGAAAAATATTGTTGCTGCGGGGTTAGCGGATAAGTGTGAAGTTCAGTTGAGCTATGCAATTGGGGTGGCTCGACCCGTGAGCATTTTGATTGAAACCTTTGGAACTTCTAAGGTGGATGAAGATAAACTGCTCGAAGCTGTACAAGCCAACTTTGAACTGCGTCCGGGGGGAATGATTCAATCGTTTAATTTACAAAAATTACCGGGTATGCGGGGAGGTCGTTTCTTTCAAGATTTGGCTGCTTATGGTCATTTAGGTCGGATAGACTTAGATTTACCTTGGGAGAAAACCGATAAAGCAGAATTACTCAAAGCTGCTTTACTGCAACCTGCTACAGTTGGAAAGTAGTACAGTAACCGTGATCACGGTTAGGACATGGATTCATTGCCGGAGTTTACCTTGAAGAAAGTATGCCCTTGCGAAAGCGGGAGTAAATCCAGAAATAAATATCGTCAAGTTGTTGCGGTATTGTACGAACGGGGATGTCAGACTCCATCTTGGGCGAAAGTCTAAGTTGCGGCATTCCCCCGTGATTACAAAAGCAGACACTGTACTTGGTACTCCAAGTTAGTGGGGGTATTCCACTCTTGTTGTCTTTCAAGCCTTCAGTTTCACCTGGGGGTTTTTTCGTGTTTTTATCTGAGGTCGATAGTAATACTAACAACACGAAAACAACCAGAGTAGTTGATATAGCGCCCGCCAAGGCTTTTAGGACGCAAGACGCAGTACATTATCAATTGCCTCTCGCAAGGAATCAAAGTGAGTTAATTGATGACGGATTCGACTCTTTAACCACGACCAACAGTTCTCAATCTTGTTAAGATCATTCGATTACAAGCTCCATCTACAGTAAAAGTTGCCATCAGATTTTGGTTACACAAAGCAGCTTTTAGGTAGAATCGTGAACTCTTTAACTTTGGAATAGTCAAGATTTGATGGCATAGGTAAGAAAAATTCTGATACCCCAAACCATCTTTTAACTGTTAATCCCAGAGCGAATCTAAGTTGACCATTAATTAATGTTGGTCTTTGACCTCCAGAATTAGGATAAGCAACTTTAAATAGTTTAGAACCTTTGAGATAACCGGGAGGTTTAGGTCTAAAATGTAGCTGACTTTTCTTGTGTAAATCTCTCAAATTCTTGAAAGATTTGAATGCTTCTGTTACCGACATTAAAGTTTGCTGCATCGGTGTTGATGGCATTGATTGTGCTAATAAAGATTTTGATACCGATGGTTCAAAAGCTAAATCAAACTTTCCTGTTAATAACTTATCTGTCTTAAACAATGTTTGACGGGCAAAATAAATTCCCGTGTTGTACAATTTACCGGGTGGTCGATTAGGCAGAGCTTTGAAATCTCCTGTTTCAGCGTTCCCTGCTATAACTATAAGGTTTAGCCATAGGGGGGCAAGCACAACGTCAAAACAGAACTGCTCCTATTCTATTGATCCTAACCAAGTATATTTAATTTCTAGGGACATGGCATCGTTAATTTATGATATTAATAAACTATCTTTAAAATGCCATGCCCAAATCCATTAAAATATGCTATGATTTTAAAAACTAAATTTGATATTGTAAAACCATGAAATTATCAATTGATGACGAAACTACAAAAGAAATGCTGACAGAAATAATGGTAGAAATTATTAAAACTAGAAAAGATTTATTTTATGATATTATCCTAGAAGCATTGGAGGAAATTTCCTTAGCTAATGCGATTAAAGAAGGAAGACAAGATGATTTTGTTTCTGAAGAAAAAATATTTGCTTTATTAGATAGTGAAAATTAATGAAAATCAAATTTGAATCAAGATTTGAAAAAGATTTAAGAAAAATTAAAGATAAAAAAGTTTTATCTGAGTTAAAGCAAATAATCATTTAATGTAAAACAACAGAAAACCTATCAGAAATTAATCATCTCAAAAAATTACAAGGTTATGATACATTCTATCGTATAGGTTTAGGCAACTATAGGATAGGGATAGAATTGAGTGAAGATACAATTATTTTTACTAGGTTTTTACATCGAAAAGATATTTATAAATTTTTCCCTTGATTAACAAAAAATGTATGATTGCCAATCAATAAACATAATTGTAGGGAGGGTAATCAGCGTTAAATGGTGATTCCTAACGAATAACTTTTATAATTGCCCACCACAACAAGCAATAAATATTGTGGTGGGAAATGTAGATAATTGGTTAATGAGAATCAAAAATTAAACAGCATTCCCCACCCTACAAACTAATTTTAAATGTAGGTAAATAATAATAAAGCGATCGCACCCTAAACTCTCCTCCACAAAAGCGATCGCACCTCAACCTCCCATCCCCAAAAAGCGATCGCACTACCATTTTCTTTATGATGATAGTATTGGGGGTGATGCTATTTCTGAAACTGGATACCATGAAGGTGTTATAATTATCATAGATGGAGTTGAAATTGTGTTTGACAATCATCATCCTCAAGGATTATCTAAAGGCGAATGGTTGGCTAATTTTCAATTTTTTGGTAAAATTCACTTAGGACAAGAGTTAATTATCACTGAAGAAGATTTTTAGTAAAAACAAGGAATAAATTTATGCTAGATTTAACTACAACTAACGGTAATAAAAATACTCAAGAATATCTCTATGATTTATTGGCAAGAATTAAACAACGTCCGGGAATGTATTTAGGAAAAGTGTCTCTAACCCGTTTAAAAATGCTATTAATGGGTTATAGTATGTCAAGAGGTGAGTTAGGGTTACAATTAACACAACAAGAAAAACAATTTGCTCAATTTCAGAAATGGATACAAACAAAATATCAAATTAATTCTTCTCAAGGTTGGGAAACAATTATTTTATCTCAAGTAGAAGATAAAAAGTTAGCTTTTGATTTATTTTTTGAGTTATTTGAACAATTTAATCTTGAGTTTTTTCCCTTAGATAAGACTGCTGTAAGTGTAGGGAAATAATAATATTTTTTAATAACTGTAGGGTGGGCAATTAGCGTTTTTTAAATGTAGGTAAATAAGAATAAAGCGATCGCACTACCAACTCCCCTTAAAAAAGCGATCGCACCTTAAACGCCTCTACACATCAAAAAGCGATCGCACCTCAATTTCCCCCTAAAGGTTGAGTTCAGCCGCCCCAGAAAGCCTTCAACTTCCATCAGATAATCTCGCTTGAGGTCGGCTGCAATGATTTGTTATGCGGCTGATTGCGAGGTTTGAGTGGGGCTGAAATAATTCGTCTGCCGCTATGGGATTGTTTTTTACGAAGATCATTGCAAATTGCTTGCAAATCATAGTTAAAGGACTTTGCGTGTTCTTCACGTATTCTGTAAATCTCTTCGAGAACTTCATCTTTCCACATAATTAATCTCCCATTAGTTCATTAGGTGTACAAATCGTTGGCAACTCGTATCCTGCTTCCATACTTAATTGTGCGAGTTTCTTTTGTATTTGAGCGTTGGCAATATGTTTGCAGTTCCAAGTTAAAAGATAGTCAATTGCATAAAATGTTGCGACTGCAATATGAAGGGCATCATCAGAAGCTTTAGGGGGAAGATTACTTTTGGAGAGAAACTGGGCGGCCAGATTTTGAACATCTTGGTTGACTTCCAGTAATGGAAAATCACGCAGAATCTCAAGTCGCCTATTTGCCATCTCTGCATCTCCCCGCGAAACTTCGTCCAAAACCATTTGCGAGATGTAAAGGGTAAATTGCTCTCGGCGTGTGTCCCACCACTCTTGTGTAATCCCCAAGTTTGCCATGAGGATCAAGTTATTACTGGGTCTAGCTGTTAAGTAACCAACCACGCTAGTTTCGATGTAGACAGTTTCGCTCATTTGAAATGCGTTAGTGGGATCTGTATTTTATCCCAAGCTGCCCAAAACTGTAGATTATCCACATCAGACCAAGTAGGCGGGCATAAATAACGTCAACAAACCGAAAGCTAAAATCCTTATTCTAAAGGGCTTACAGCATTTAGGATTTTAACTTTAATTATGACCACCTACTTACTATGGCTTAATTGGTAGGGCGATACCAAAAGGCACTCAAATAATCCTGATATTGTAAAATCTCCTCCTTGTAATTTTGTAATTGAGTAGGTGAGCCATAAAGACCCCCCAATAATAATACTAACCAAAAACACCTGAATAATTATCGATCTATTCCTGTAAGACGATTTAAAAACCAAATTAATTAATTTGATCAATGATAGCAATTATTCAATCTGAAAATATTCCTTGATCAATTTAATTTCTCATAAAAAATATTCCTAATTTTCAGTGATTATTTTTTGAATCACAACTATGATCTTCAAAAAATATTGAATTAATCATAGCTGTGATTTTTATTAAATACTAACTACAACTTTGATAAGTAGCACGATTCACGAAAGATAAATCTTGCTGTTGCTTAGTTGTTTTAACTTCTGTTTTACATATCCATAATAATTAACCTCTTTGAAAAAACTTTTTTTATTCTAATCCTAAAACTATAAGCGGTCTATACGAAAAAATCAGATAATGACTGGACTTTTATTACAGAAAATTTACAAAAGATCAGATAATGACGGAAAATGACGAAGATAAACTATGTTATAATTGCCCAATCTATTAGTCTAGCTGAATTATATGAATGTAACAGAAGTTCTACAATTTGCAGATCAGTTGTTTTTTGAGCAAACAGGTAAACATTTAGATGATTCCCAGGAAATAGTCATTAAGGGTGTTTGGGACGGTAAAACATACGAGGCAATAGCTGATGAATCTAATCGTAGCGAGCGTCATGTTAGAGATATAGGTTATAAATTATGGCAAATTTTATCAGAAAGATTAGGTGAAGATGTCCATAAATCTAATTTTCGTTCAACATTAGAAAGAATGTATATTAAGTCTTCTGAATTTTGTCAGAATAATTGTAATTATAGTATTTTAAATTTTGGTTCACAAACTTTTTCTAATACACCAAAAGATAATCGAGGAAAATCAACTCCCAATAAAAATCAATCTGGATCATCCTATTACGATTTAATCCTTGCTCCCACAATACTTCAGTTTTACAATAGAGAACCTGAATTAGAAAAACTCTCTAACTGGATTTTCGATCAAAATACTCGTTTAATCTCCGTTTTAGGTTTATCAGGCATAGGTAAAAGCCACTTAGTTAGAAAATTTATTGATTTAAACTTAGATCAGTTTTCAGTAATTATTTGGAGAAGTTTAAAATATTCTGAACCCTTAGAATTATTGATTGATGACATACTCAATATTCATGAAAAAGAAATTAAAACTAATACCAATCATAAACTAAAACAATTATTTGAAAGTTTCACAGAGAAACGATGCCTGATTATTCTTGATGATCTACAAAATATTTTTATGAGCGGTGCATTTGCCGGACAGTATAAACCAGAATATCAAGATTACCAAGACTTTTTTAAGAAAATCATGACAACTGAACACCACAGTCATGTTATTGTAATTAGTCAAGAAAAATGCCAAGACATGGAAAGTTTAGATGAAGAATTATATCCGATTAAGTGTTTGGATTTATCAGGATTATCTGATGTCAATATTCTCAAAAATACCGGATTAAAGGATGAGGATCGTTGGTCAAATTTAATCAATTTATATGAGGGTAATCCTTTTTATCTTAAAACCATTGCTAACTCAATTAGAAGTGTTTTTAATGGTTATGTCAGTGATTTTTTAGCAGAAAATGAATTAATTATTACTAAGGATATACAAACTAATTTACAATTATTATTTAAGGGATTATCACTCATAGAACAAAAAATTGTGATCAAATTAAGTAATTCTGAACAATTTTTATCCAGAGAAGAATTAAAAACAAGTTTAGACTTGTCTTCAACAGATTTAATTAATAGTTTAGAATCTTTACAAAATAGATATTTACTAATGAAAATCAAAGAAGACAAAGTTATGTTTAAATTGTCTCCAGTTTTTCGGGAATATGTGAAAAATTGCTGTAAAGATTGATGGTAATTTAAGCAATAGCAAACTCAGTTAATTTACGAGTTTCAGGATCATGAAAAGCTAAAACAATATCCTCTTTCGGTACACCTTCGGTTAATAATTCATTAGCAATACCTTCCTCTGTCCAATCTTCCTCAATATAAATTTTCTCATTTTTAATGCGAATATGAACTTGAATATTTCTAATTTTTTTCTTGCCTTCCCAACCCATAAACAGCCAAAAATATTGATCATGTATCTCATCAAAAACTAAACAACTCTCTTGATCTAAATTTGCTGAACCTGAAACCCATTCATGATATTCTGTTAATACCTTTTTAATAGAATCACGGTATTTTTCTAATTGAGCCATTGTAAAATCTCCTTCTTTGACCTATCAACAACAATTAACAATAATTGATTGATTTGGGTAATATCTTGAATTGACTCCCGTATAAACACTATTGAACTGAATTATCGGGTTGTACAAGCCCAGGTTTCAATTTTGCAAGTCCCGGTACCACATTCAATTAGAGCATTAGCTTGGGCTTGTTCGGGTGTGATCGCCCAACCCCACCCGATAATTCCTTCTGGATTCTTGGCGACTGCACCACAGGCATTTTTAAACCAAACCTGGATTTTACAATCGGATTTAGCACATTCTTTTAATGCTTTTTGTTCGGCTTCTTGTCGAGTCGGATAATCGTAACCATAACCCCAACCCCCCGATATTGAGGTGGCGATCGCTCCATAACGATCAGGTTGAGCTAGGGCGACCCCGGCGATTAAACCTTCAAGGACGATAACAGAAGCACTAATTAATAGAAAGGGTTGTTTGATCCAATTTTTATTCATTCGGTTTCCGAGGTATTTTGTAATGGTAAATAAATCGTCATTATGTTCCTTTGTTGCGGGCGCTGTTTAATTACCAGTTTCCCACCTAACGCATGAAATAGATTTTTTGTTACCGCCATATTTAGGCTTAAACTTCCCGTTTCTGGTTGGAACATTAATAACGGCCCTATTGATTTTAATGGAGATTGGGGAGATACCGCAAAGGGGGAATTAACTTCTTTTCCCGGATTGGATTCTAATTGTAACTTTAACTGATGTCCTGCTAATCTCACCCCAACTTTAATATGGCTACCACAGGGAAGACTGCGGGTGAAATTATCAATAACTCCAGTTAAGACTTGATCAAGCATAGTCGGATCGCTGATTACCGTCGGTAGTTTATGCGGCAAAATTACCTCTAAGGTTTGGTTACGTTGAGTCGCTTGTTTTTGCCATTGAGATAGACTACTTTGAAATACATCTCCTAATGACATTGCCGTTAACGGTAGGGATTTCTCATCACTATTTCCTCGACTATTTTGTCGCCCCTGTTCTATTTCTAGCTCAACAGCCCGGAAAATTAAGTTAAACCGATCAATTTGGGTTGTACATTCTTGATCAATCATTTCTAAACGTTTATGAATTACTTCGGCTGGTAAATTTGGCCGTTTTAATAGTAACCGTGTTAATGTGCGAATTGTTGCTAAAGGTGTCCGAACTTCATGGGCGATCGCTTGTAATAATTCGACTTCTGCCGTTGGAATTGGATTTTCCAGAATAGTTGTTTCCAGCCCTGAATGATAGGATTTTTGGCTCTTGTTTTTATCTGAATTAGCTGCTTTTTTAACTGCGATTTCAACGGTTTTTAACTTATTTTTTAAAGGTTCAATTTCTGATTTTTTTTCTACTTCTAAGGATAGATTATTTAATAATAAACGACTAAATTGCATCACCGTTTTATAATTGGGTTCAATGGGGATAAACTGGGCAATGCTTTCTTCTAATTTGGCTTTTTGTCTAGCTACCTCCATCCCTAAATCACGGTTTGCTGTGGCTTTAATTAATTCCATGCGATCGCACAAAATCAATAATGCTTTTTCGACAATATCAGGATCAAAAGAAAATAGAAAAGCCGGACTTCCGATTAAATCCTGACCCAATACCATAACTAAACTAAACTGACTGGTTAAAACCAAACAAAACTGTTCTTTAACTAGAGGATCTTTCCCATGTAAAGGACAGGCTTCTGTTTGAGGCATAGAGTTATAAAATTCATCCGATGCCGGAAGTAATGCTTTAGGATGATGTAATTTTAAAACTAATTCATCCCCTAATTTTGATAGATCATGGGTAAAAATTTGAGTCGCAAAATGAATCGCTAAATCGGGATGAATTAAAACCGGAACTGGCCCAGAAATAATTAATCCTAAATGGAATAAGGGATCGGAACTTGAAATCGAATTTTCTGCTATTATATTAATATTAGATTGGAGCTCTTCTAATAAAAAATTCATGGATTTAACGCCACTATACCATTCTTTCTCCGCCTTTAAATATCGTTTCACCTCAGAAGCAATATTAGGATGATTTTCTGAATGGCACAGAAATTGAGACGAATAGGAATAACCTAATTTATGGGTTTCATCTTCTGTTAAAATCTCACTGAGCGTTGGTAATAATATTTGGTTCATCATCATCCCCTTGAGAATTAAGAATTACGAATTGAGAATTACGAATTACGAGTTAAGTAGTTAAAGATTTATAATTCGTAATTCGTAATTTATAATTCGTAATTTATAAACGGTTTGTTATGCTTTCACCATAGCGACATTTGGCTGATTCGTACATTCGTAGAACCGAACTTCCTAGGGGTGAGTTTACCACTTAGAGCGGTGGAGGAGGGGAGACATCCTTGCTGGGGTGAATAACTAAGCCTCAACTATTAACCAGATCTGCTATCCTAGACTTTGGCTTGTTAGTCCCTAGTGCGCTAAATGGCCCTATGGTAAATTTCATCCCCTCTAAACCTATGAATTGGCAGCAAATGCTCCCTGGAAAACTAAAGACCCAACTCAAGCCCCAGGTGATCGCCGGAATGGTGTTATTAACCCTAGCATTTTCGGTTGTGATTGGTAGCCAAAGTTGGGCAAGAAATAAAATTAGAAGTGATTATGAAACCAAATTATTTAATGCGGCTTTAGGATTTACCCTGTATTTTGAAGGAGGATTCAGTGATCATCCCTCCGATGTTGGGGGAAGAACCTATCGAGGAATTACCCAAGCGGAATATAATGTCTATCGTTCTAATCGAGGATTACCTGGCCTAGATGTGAGTCAAATGTCTGAGACAGAATTAATTGAAATTTATAATAGCTATTGGCAAGGAAGTGAGGCTGCAAAAATGCACCCGTCCCTGGCTATTGTGATGTTTGATACTTCTGTTAACTTCGGAATTAATAACTCAATTACGTTTTTACAACAGGCATTAGGATTACCTCAAACTGGAGTATTTGATTCAGAAACCCGGGAAGCCTTAGAACGCGGAAATAACCAATACACAGCCCTACAAATTATTAATGAACGAATTTTATATCGTTATAAACGGGTTCAAGAAAATCCCAGCCAAATGGCATTTTTTCACGGTTGGTTAAGTCGAGATTATAGTTTATGGGGTTATGTAGAAAAGATTAAAAATTAAGACTTAAAAGTCTCTAAATCCAGGTGAAAAGAGGGTTGGGAGACCCAACCCCTACGATAATATGATTTGATTTTCTGGTTTAGTCCAATTTTTGTTTCACGCTACAGAAAATTGTTCAGAATGATAGGTGAATCCTTTGTCAATTTAACGCCAAAAGCCCGAAAATAAATTTCGGGCTTTAGAGACGTGCCATGGCGCGTCTCTTGACAACAAAATCGCCCCTACATTCAATTCAATTCGTAGGGGCGGAAAAAATTATAAACTAGACATGACTTCTCTAGCCGCCGCTAAGGTTTTATCAATGTCTTCGTCCGTATGGGCTAAGGAGGTAAACCCGGCTTCAAATTGAGAGGGGGCTAAATAAATTCCTCGCTCTAACATTCCCCGATGAAAACGACTAAATTTGGCTAAATCGGATTTTTTAGCATCTTCATAATTGTGGACTGGGCCTGGAGTAAAGAATAAACCAAACATTCCACTAATTTGACCACCACAGGCTGCATGACCTGTTTCTTTAGCTATTTGTAACAAACCATTACTTAATTTTTTGGTGATTTTATCCAAATATTCATAAGTTCCGGGTTTTTGTAATAACTCTAGGGTTTTGATTCCTGCGGTCATCGCTAGGGGATTTCCCGATAGGGTTCCGGCTTGATACATCGGGCCAGCCGGAGCCACCATCGACATAATATCCCGGCGTCCGCCGTAAGCTCCTACGGGTAAACCGCCACCAATGACTTTCCCTAAAGTCGTTAAGTCTGGTATCACCCCGGATTTCTCCTGCACCCCACCATAGGCAATGCGAAACCCAGTCATCACCTCGTCAAACACCAATAAAGCCCCATTTTCCCGAGTTAGCACCCGTAAGCCTTCCAAGAAACCGCCATCGGGAGGAATAAAACCAGCATTGCCTACAATCGGTTCTAGGATGACTCCGGCAATTTCACCCGGATTTTCATTAAATAGCTGTTTGACGGCTTCTAGGTCATTGTAGGGGGCCGTGAGGGTACTAATAGTAACGGATTTAGGAACCCCAGGAGAATCCGGTAAACCCAGTGTGGCTACCCCGGAACCAGCTTTCACCAGGAACATATCCCCGTGTCCGTGATAGCAGCCTTCAAATTTAATCAGTTTTTCCCGTCCGGTGAAGGCTCGCATCAAGCGCAAGACTGACAAACAGGCTTCGGTTCCTGAATTGACAAATCGTACCATTTCCACGCTGGGAACGGCATCAATCACCATTTCTGCCAAAATATTCTCTAATAGGCAGGGAGCCCCGAAACTGGTACCTTTTTCTAGGGCTGCTTTCAGGGCGTTAATGACGTCGGGATGGGCATGACCGCAAATAGCCGGCCCCCAAGAGCCAACATAATCAATATATTGATTGCCGTCTACATCCCAAGCATAGGCGCCTTTGACGCGATCAAAAACAATGGGTTGTCCACCGACGGACTTAAACGCCCGCACGGGGGAATTCACGCCACCGGGCATGATTTTTTGGGCAGAGGCAAAGATTTCTTCTGATTTTGTAGTTGTTAAGGGTAGGGTCACTCTGAGATAATCTCCTTGAACTATATATAGTTTGGGTTAATGGGCAAAAAGCAATATTCCGATTACTTTTACTGGGTATAGCCTAACCAACCAGATGATATTGTAATCAAGTTAGGGATCTCGTTGTATTCGGTAAATTTATGTCAACCTTAAAACCCTTAGAGTTAAGCCTGTTGAGTGAAATTGATACAATTCGTTACAACGAAAACGGATTAATTTTGGCGATCATCCAAGATTGTTTAGAAGGAACGGTGTTAAATTGGGTTTGGATGAATGCAGAAGCCCTAGAAAAAACGATTACATCAAAACAGGTTTGGTCTTGTCAAGAAACAGCGATTCTGTTATGGAATTCGGAAATAACGGTAAAGGAAATTCGTTACAATGATGATAGTCCGATGGTGATTATCGGGGTGGAAGAACAGCATCAGGAGTTATCAGGAAATACGTTATCGGGGTTATTTGATGTAATTTGCGATCGCCGGGATTATCCACAATTAGAATCCTATACCTGTAAATTATTGGCGGGGGGAGATAATAAAATTCTCAAAAAAATTGGAGAAGAATCGGCTGAAGTAGTTATGGCTTGTAAGGATAATGAAAAAGATGCGATCGCCGGAGAAGTTGCGGATTTATTCTATCATACCTTAGTTGCCTTAGCTTATCACGATGTTGAGTTAAGAAATGTTTATCAAAAATTAGATTCAAGACGAAAATAATCATAGTGCTGGGGAATAGCCCCCCCAAACCCCCCGTGCACCGGGCTAGGGGGCAAACCCCCCGTGCACCGGGCTAGGGGGCAAACCCCCCGTGCACCGGGCTAGGGGGCAAACCCCCCGTGTACCGGGCTAGGGGGCAAA
>NZ_CAWLTW010000001.1:422127-437590 GCF_963864145.1 Planktothrix prolifica NIVA-CYA 540
GTGCACCGGGCTAGGGGGCAAACCCCCCCGTGCACCGGGCTAGGGGGCAAACCCCCCCGTGTACCGGGCTAGGGGGCAAACCCCCCGTGTACCGGGCTAGGGGGCAAACCCCCCGTGTACCGGGCTAGGGGGCAAACCCCCCGTGTACCGGGCTAGGGGGCAAACCCCCCGTGTACCGGGCTAGGGGGCAAACCCCCCGTGTACGGGGGCTAGGGGGGAGGGAATAGTAGACTACGGGAGATTTAGTATTGTCAAACACCTTAATTGGTAGCGCTATATAAGATGAATTTGGGGGACAAAACTTTAACTATTAACCTTTAGGCGGTTGAGGACAGGTTTTCTGATTCCAGTCACATTGATAGAGATGTTGTTCTTGCCAACTGAGGGGAATTTCTAATAAATCTCTTGTCCCCGTCATCCCTTGACCTAGAAACAGTAATAAAGCAATACAATTTAAAACCGTATGGGTAATTCTCCAGCGATTTGATTGATAAATATCAGGGACAATTGCCAAGGCAAAAACCATTAATAACGACGCTGCTACCCCATAATAGTAATGGGAGAATTGCCACTCATAACCCCGTCTAAAAACTCCTTCCTGACATCCGATCACCACAATTCCCATTCCAGTTAAAGTAGCAAAAACTCCTCGCCAAATCCGTTGATTTGGTTTAGCTTTATAGAGTAAAATCAGTGAAGCAATAGTGCATATAAACATAATAACAATAAAAATAGCTTGAGGCATTTTCTCAGGAGATAAATCTTTAAAAACTCCCTTAAAATAAATGGAATAAGCTAAGGCAATTAACGTAATTCCCACCACTGAACCCGTTAACCACCGACCTATTTTTAAATGTTCTTGTCCAACATTCACCGGGATTTTACTCTTATTTTCTTGATTAGAACGATGTAAACGGCGTTGACGGGTTTGCCATGCCATATATACAGAAATCCCGATTAACGGAAACACAAAAACTACCGCCAACACAGGATGGATTAATCCAATAATATCCTTAAATTCCATAACGGTCTCCTAGAAAAAATTACTACCCATTACTTGAATTTCCTGTCCCCTATTCCCAATTATGGTGTTTTTTGTTATAGAATAGTTATAACTTAATTTTGCCTCAATCAATCTCTGAATTTTTTAAATGAACGCCATTTCTAGCACTCACCCTAAAAACCAACAGGAATTAGAAAAAATTGTCGGGGTAGGGAATGTCCAACCTTGGGACGAAATTGAATCCGTGCGACAACAACAAATCATTCAAGGTTTGGCATCAGGAACCCCAATTCAAGGGTTAATTTATCCTCAAACTCAACAACAATTAGCGGAGGTTATTGCCTATACTAACCAACAGCAATTAAAGGTTTTACCCTGTGGTTTTTGTAGTAAAATTGATTGGGGAGGACTGGTCAAAAATATTGATTTTGCCGTTAGTACCCAGGGCATGAATCAACTAATTGAGCACGCCGTTGGCGATTTAACTGTTACAGTTGAAGCCGGGATGAAATTCTCCCAATTACAAGCAATTTTAGCCCAGGAAAATCAAGTTTTAGGATTTGATCCGAGTTATCCTGAAACCGCAACAATTGGCGGAATTATTGCCACTGGAGATACAGGTTCTCTCCGACAGCGTTATCGTGGTATTCGTGATTTGATCTTAGGGATTTCCATTGTTCGTTATGATGGGAAAATCGCTAAAGCTGGGGGACGAGTTGTTAAAAATGTGGCGGGTTATGACTTAATGAAACTATTCACAGGTTCCTATGGAACTTTAGGAATTATTAGTCAAATTACCCTGCGAGTTTATCCCCAAGCTGAAGCGTCAGGGACGGTAATATTAACCGGAGAAGCTGAAGCTATTTCTCAAGTAAATCAAATTTTATTAGCTTCTGCCTTAACTCCTGTTGCTGTGGATTTAATCTCATCTGACCTATCAAAAATATTGGGATTTGGAGATAATATTGGTTTGATGGTGAGGTTCCAAAGTATTGCAGAAGGTGTTAAACAACAATCTCAACGCTTAATAGAATTAGGAGAAAAATTAGGGTTAAAAGCAATTTATATTGACTCCGATGAGGAGAATTTATGGCAACAATTAAAACAGCAAATCTGGCAATCTGAATCTAATACTGATATTGTTTGTAAAATCGGAATTGCCCCCACCTCTGCGGTCAAAACCTTAATCCAATGTCAAACCCTGGGAATAATTCATGCTGGAGTTGGTTTAGGGGTATTAAGGTTTGAAAGCGTTTCTCCAGAAACTCTGTTAAACTTAAGAAATTGGTGTGAATCTCAAGGAGGGTTTTTATCAATATTAAAAGCACCTGTAGACCTAAAACAACAGTTAGAAGTTTGGGGATATACTGGAAATGCTTTAAACTTGATGCGTCAAATTAAACAACAATTTGATCCTCAAAATCAGTTTAGTCCCAATCGTTTTGTCGGTGGAATTTAATTAATAAATTATTTTAGGAGAATTTAGTTAAAATGCAAACATCTGATCAAATTATTGACCCGAAATCAATTCCCGCTAAACAAAGTAACTTTTTAGGGCAAAATCCCCATTTAAACCCGACTGAAATTCCAGGTTTTGACTCCACAAATCCCCCAAATCCTAATTTAATAAGTACCTGTGTTCACTGCGGATTTTGTTTATCCACTTGTCCCAGTTATCGGGTTTTAGGAACAGAAATGGACTCCCCTAGGGGACGGATTTATTTAATGGATGCTATTTCTAAAAACGATGCTTCTTTGGGGGAAACAAGCGCCGAACATTTTGATACCTGTTTAGGATGTTTAGCTTGTGTTACTACTTGTCCTTCAGGTGTTAAATATGATCAATTAATTGCCGCTACTCGTCCTCAAATTGAAAGAAATGTTCCTAGAAGTTTATCCGACCGTTTAATTCGAGGATTAATTTTTAATTTATTCCCCTATCCCAATCGTTTAAAGGCATTTTTAATACCGCTTTTCATCTATCAAAAATTAGGGTTACAAAAAATAGTCAGACAAACGGGTTTATTACCAAAAATATCTCCCCGTTTAGCCGCAATGGAATCAATTTTACCTGCAATTCCTAAAGATGCTTTTCGAGAAGATTTCCCGGTTATTATTCCCACCCAAGGAGAAAAACGCTATCGAGTTGGAGTAATTTTAGGCTGTGTTCAACGGTTATTATTTAACCCGGTTAATGAAGCCACGGTGAGGGTTTTAACCGCTAATGGGTGTGAAGTTGTGATTCCGAAAAATCAAGGCTGTTGTGGAGCTTTACCCGAACATCAAGGACAAACGGAACAGTCCCATACCTTAATTAAACAAATGATTGATCGATTTTCTGGGACTCGTTTAGATGCTATTATTATTAATGCTGCGGGCTGTGGTCATACCTTAAAAGAATATGGACATATCTTAAAAGATGATCCCGAATATCGAGAACCAGCGCAAGAATTTTCAGCAAAAGTTAAAGATATTCAGGAATTTTTAGTCGAAATTGGGTTAACAACACCCCTATTTCCCTTAACAGAAACCGGAGAATTAACTATTGTTTATCAAGATGCTTGTCATTTATTACATGGACAAAAAATTAGTTCTCAACCCCGTCAACTGCTGCAACAAATTCCGGGGGTAAAATTACGCGAACCGATAGATGCTTCCTTATGTTGTGGAAGTGCGGGAATTTATAATTTATTGCAACCAGAAATTGCAGACGAATTAGGACAGCAAAAAGTCGAAAATTTAACAAATACAGGGGCGGAATTAATTGCTTCTTCTAATCCTGGTTGTTCTTTGCAAATTAAAAAACACTTACAATTGCAAGGAAAAGATATTAATTTAATGCACCCAATGGAATTACTAGATTATTCAATTCGAGGGGTTAAAATTAATATTTTATAAGTTTACTGACGATTAATGTCATAATCAAACAAAATAGGGTCAATGTTTTTGCTATGGTTGGTCAGCTTTTAGACGGACGCTATCAAGTCATAGACGTGATTGAGTCAACGGATTTCGGGAAAACCTATCTCGCTAGGGATACTCGCCGACCCGGTGAGTCCTTATGTTTTGTTAAACATTTGCATCTGACTCCAGCAGATGCCAAACTCGTTAATGTAGCCCGTCAGCGCTTTCAACAGGAAGCCAAGGTTTTAGAAAAACTCTCCCAACATGATCAAATTCCCCAACTGTTAGCTTATTTTGAAGAAAATCGAGAATTTTATTTAGTTGAATCTTATGTTGCGGGTCACTCATTAATGGATGAGATTTTACCCGGTAAGCCCTTGACCGAAAATCAAGTCATTAATTTACTCACCGATATATTAGGAATACTGCGATTTGTACATCAACAGGGAGTGATTCATCGGGATATTAAACCGAGTAATTTAATCCGTCGTCAAACCGATGGAAAAATTATTTTACTGGATTTTGGGGCGGTTCAAGAAATTAATTTGAATTCTGATCAAGATTCCCCCAGTAGTCGGGTTGGAACCCTTGAATATATGCCCATTGAACAGTTTCAATGTCATCCCCATTTTAATAGCGATATTTATGCTTTGGGGATGGTTGCCATTCAATCTTTAACGGGTTTGCCTGCATCGGAATTGTCAAAATTGCGAAGAAATAATGGTTCAGATACAGGAGAAATATTTTGGCGACATTTAGCAATTGTTAGTGTTGAATTGGGTGATATTGTTGACAAGATGGTGCGGTCTGATTATCACCAACGTTATCAATCTGTCGATGACGTTTTATCTGTTCTTAAAACTCTGCGTTCCTCCTCAGCACCTAATCTTTCTAAACTAGAAATCTATCGGGAAGAAGTTCAACGGTGTGCCAACCATCATCGGGGTGAAATTTCTATTATTGGTCGGCAAATTTTAGAGGAATTACGCTTAAGTTTAGACCTGTTGCCTGAAGATGCAGAAGCGGTTGAAGATGAAATTTTAAACCCCTATCGTAAATATCATGAAAAGGGAGAACGTTATGAACAAGCCTTAATTGCCACAATCAAGCAGGAATATCCTTTTAGCCCCGAAACCAGAGAAGAACTCAAACGATTTCAACAACTTTTAGGGTTAAATGATCAAGATATTGCCGTTATTGAAAAACAGGTTTTACCCCAATCTATTTTAACTCAATTTGCTCAATTTATCCAGAATTTTCGCCCAATTCCTAGCCTAGCTAAATCTCAAAATATAGAGTCTAAATTCTTAAAAAAAACTCGTCTTTCTCAACTGCTTTGGTTAGGTTTAGGACTGGTAAGTTTATTGGGAATAATTCTGGCAATATCTGAATATCAAAAATGGAGAAATCTACAACAATTTCAAACCCAGAAAATTAATGCTATCCAGGGATTATTAGTCGCAGGGAAATATGAGCAATGTTTAAATGAAGCGGACAATATTCCTGAAACCGCCTTGAAAAATCAAGCTATTGAAAATCTAATTCAACAATGTCGAGATAAAGTGTTTTGGAAAACCGTAACGCCTAAAGAATTTGCTCAAAATGCTGATGCGATTTGGGCAGTTACCTTCAGTCCTGATGGTCAAACTATTGCCAGTGGGAGTCAAGATACAACTTTGAAATTGTGGGATATTAAAAGTAGAAATGAAACTAAAAGTTTAGTTGGAGATTTCTCCCCAATTTATGCTGTAGATTTTAACTCCGATGGTACAGAAATATCCTCTGGAAGTGGGTTATGGCGGATTTTAGAATGGAATCTGACTACTGGAAAAGCCTATCCCCCCCTAGAACATTTAGCAACTATTTGGTCAGTTGATGTTAGTCCTGATAATCAAGCAATTGCTAGTGCAAGTGCGGATAAAACCGTAAAAATTTGGGATCGACAAACGGGTGCTATTTTACAGAATTTAACCGATCATCAAGATCAGGTTTATGCGGTTGTTTTTAGTCCCGATGGTCAACTATTAGTTACAGCTTCTCTGGATAAAACCATTAAAATTTGGAAGGTAGAAACAGGAGAATTATTAAACACGCTTACCGGACATTTAGATGGGGTGCGATCGCTGGCAATTAGTTCCGATGGTAAAATTATTGTTAGTGGTAGCTTGGATGATACTGTTAAAGTTTGGAACCTAGAAACTGGTGCGTTAATTCAGACTTTAACCGGACATTCTAACGATGTGTTATCCGTCGCCATCAGTCCCAATAGCAATATTATTGCTAGTAGCAGCCGAGATAAAACCATTAAACTATGGAATTTAAAAACGGCAGAATTATTAAATACCTTAACCGGACATCAAGATGAGATTTATTCGATTAAATTTAGTCCCGATGGCAATAGTTTAGTCAGTGGAAGTAAGGACAAAACTATTAAATTGTGGTTACGTTAATATCAACTCCGTAGAGACGTGCCATGGCACGTCTCTACGAAAGAAGCTAAATTCCTAATGCTGCCATGGTTGCCGGGCCAGCAACACCATCAACGGAGAGTCCACAACTTGCTTGGAAGGATTTAACAGCCTGGGCTGTCAGTTTGCCATAGTAACCTGTGGAATTCGCATTAAAATAACCCAGGTTGGCTAAACGATTTTGTAGTTGTTTGACATGATGGCTACTGTCACCCCGCGACAGAGAGCCACCACCGCCACAATGACCACAGTTGTTATGATGACTAGCATTGCTATAGCCATAGCTCTTAGAACCTACTCCCAATGCCCGTGCCGTTGAACGGCCAACAATTCCATCGGGATTTAAGCCATAATCCTTTTGAAAGGCGATGACGGCGTGTTTTGTCACCGACCCAAAGTAACCCGTTGCTCTTCCGTTAAAATAGCCGTAATTCTGCAAGGCATATTGAACACTTTTCACACCCTGACCGCTATCGCCACGGGAGATGGCAGCACTGGCAGGTTGGCTTACACTGATCACAGACAAGCCAATAGCCGTTGCTACAATGGGCAACCAGCAAGCGGTTGATATTTTACTCCAATTCACAGATCGGAATAGTACCAAATCCCCTGTGAAATGGGTTTGGCGAGGGGACTCATAAGCAGAAACTAGATGATTGTAAGCAAGAGTATCCATAAAATCCTTGATTAACGCATTAACAGTACGATGGCCAGCAGTTAATCCAATTAAAGTTCAACTACCGACTCTTAATTTATAACTTTGTGAGCAATAAACGTCCAGAGTAATTTTACTTTTTCCGTACATTTTATTAAAACTTAACAAAATAACTGACAATCTTATAATTCGCAAACCTACTATCATACTATAAATAAAAAAATACGAATTGAACTTAGATAGAAATAATGGTTAATTTTTATATCGGGATTGATTTTGGCACATCCGGCACTCGTTCAATTACAATTAATTCTCAAGGGACAGTGGTGGCCCAAACTCAATTTCCTTTCCCGCCATTTACGGATACCTGGGAATTGGTTAGCCTTTGGAAAACGGCTCTGTTTGACGTGATTCAACAAATTCCGTTACACTTTCGCCGTCAAATAGATGCGATCGCTATCAATGGAACCTCCGCCACCGTGCTACTTTGTGATCCTAATGGCATTCCACTACAATCCCCAATTCTATATAATGATAGTCGGGCTGTTACCGTCTTAGAACTGTTAAAAAAAATCGCTCCTCCCGATCATATCGTCAACAGTGCCACTTCTAGTTTAGCTAAACTTATTTGGTGGTTAACTGCTGAAACTACCAACACTAAACCACAAAAATCCTCGGTCTGTTATTTTCTGCATCAAGCCGATTGGTTAGCATTTTTATTACATGGAAAATTAGGGATTAGTGATTATCATAATAGCTTAAAATTAGGCTACGATGTCGAAAATTTGACCTATCCCAATTGGTTAATTAACGGTTTACAGTCCCTGACCAATTTAGAATTATTGAAACTGCCCGATGTGGTTGCCCCTGGAACTTCGATTGCTTCCATTACCTCCGAAATAGCAGAACAGTTACAATTACCTAAAGCCTGTGTTATCTGTGCAGGAACTACCGATAGTATAGCCGCATTTTTAGCCAGTGGCGCAAAAATTCCAGGGGAAGCAGTAACCTCTTTAGGTTCAACTTTAGTCTTAAAACTCCTCAGTAATATTCCTGTAAATAATATTAAATACGGCATTTATAGCCATCGCTTAGGAGATTTGTGGTTAACTGGAGGTGCTTCTAATACCGGGGGTGCGGTCTTACGTCAATTTTTTAGTGATCTTGAACTGGAAAATTTCAGCCGTCAAATTAACCCCAATTATAATAGTAACTTAAATTATTATCCCTTAATTAAAAAAGGCGATCGCTTCCCTATTAACGACCCCGAATTACTTCCCCGTTTGCAACCCCGTCCCGATAATTCTGTTGAATTTCTACAGGGTTTATTAGAAGGAATTGCCAAAATTGAAGCCCAAGGTTATCAACTTTTACAACAACTTGGAGCCACTCCCCTAACTCAAGTTTATACCGCCGGAGGAGGGGCAAAAAATCCCGTTTGGACAGCCATTCGTCAGCGCTATTTAAACGTTAATATGGTTAATTCTATTCATACAGAAGCGGCTTATGGAAGTGCGTTACTTGCTATTAATAGAGGAATAGGGGTGTAGAATTACGAGGAATTACGAATTACGAATTACGAATTACGAATTTTGATATTGCTTTGCTACCCTCGCAATGACATAATTACTATAGCAATCCTAAATAGGTTGTAACATTTTAATACTGACATGAAACAGCCAGAAGTATTACCCCAGATCCGGCGTTCCCTCCCCCCCAAGCCCCCCGTGCACGGGGGGTTTGGGGGGGCTGTTCCCTGTTCCCTGTTCCCTTATGATTGCTATAGGTAGTTTTAATCCCGAATAAATTAGTAAAAAAATATGGCAAATTCAGAACATTTAGATTTATTAAAATGGGGATCTCAACGTTGGCAAATTTGGCGTTCAAATAATCCTAATATTCAGCCGGACTTGTGCGAAGCCAACTTAATGGGCGCTGATTTAAACGGAATTAATTTACAAAATACTGATTTAAGTAAAGCCAATTTAATTGCCACGGATTTAAGCTCGGCAAATCTAAAACAAGCCGATTTAAGTTTAGCTCAATTGCACCGAGCAAACCTCAGTAAAGCTGTATTATTTCAAGCTAATTTAAGTCAAGCCAATCTTAGCACAGCCATATTAAATAGAGCAGAATTGATTGAAACTTATCTATATCGGACGGAATTAAATAATGCCAAACTAATTAAAGTACATCTGAATGGAGCTTATTTATATCAGGCTAATTTGAGCGAAACTGATTTGAGCGAAGCTGATTTGAGATTTGCTAATTTAAACAAAGCTAATCTTTATCAAGCAAATTTAACCAAAGCTAATTTAAGAGGGACAACCTTAATTAAAGCTAATCTACAAAATGCCAATTTATCCTACGCAAATTTGAGAGGGACAAACCTAAGTAAAGCCAATTTAACCGGAGCCAATTTAACCGGAGTTGACCTAAAATTCGCTAATTTAAACGGGGCTATTTTTTCCTAAATATAGCAATGGGCAGATTAGTGTTGATAACTTCTTTGTGTCTTTGTGTCTTTGTGGTTAAATTAGGCTTAACCTTTGTCAACATAGCCACAATAACATCCTATTGGTGAATCAACACTTTAATCGCAAACTCCGGTAACGCCAACATCCGACGCCAACGCCAGGGTTCTTGATATAATCTATATAACCATTCTAAATGATATTTACAGAAAAATTCCGGTGCCCGTTGTTTAATTCCTGACCAAATATCAAAACTTCCTCCCACACCTATCCAAATAGAATTTGGGCAAAGATGACGATTTTCTTTAATCCAAAATTCTTGACGAGGAACACCCAAACCCACTAATATTAATTTGGGTTGTAAATCTTTTAGGGTAATTTTCAAATCTTCTTCTTCAGAAGCAGACAGATAACCATGATAACTAGAAATTCCCAGACCTGGCAGTTTTTGTTGAATATTATCGGCCGCCTGTTGAGCAATTCCTGGTTTTCCCCCATAGAAAAAGACTAATTCAGAATTATCTAATTTACCAATATTTTCTATCAAGGTTTCTGCTAATTCAATACCCGGACAACGTTGAATTTTTTTACCTTTATATTGTAAATAAAGCACCACCCCCGCACCATCAGGAATGACTAACTCTGCTGAATGAATAATTTCTGCTAATTTAGGATCTTTTTCTCCTTGAATTGCCATTTCTGCATTCAAAGTAATAACATGAGTTCCTAACCCTTGTTGCCAACGTTCTAATAACCAATTAGTATAATTATTAGTTAAATGTACAGGTAAACCCAACACCGGAAAACCGTTAAGAGCAGAATCAAAGGGCAAAATAGTTGGACTCATAAATAAATTTTGGCGACCTCACATACATTATTATAATAGTAGCCGATTGTGTGACCAAAATTTTACATTTTAGGAATCCAAATTTTCATCAATAAGATACTTGAGCATAATCCGTTGTTGACTAAATTTTTGAGATTCAGGGGAATTTGAACCCTTGGCAGAGATTCACTATTGTTGTAGGATAAAACAATTCTCACGATCATTGATTATCTTAACTTGAAACTAAGCATTAAACATGAAAAATCAAGAACAAAAACTGCATCCGGGCTGGTGGATTTCAATTTTATATTTTGCCCAAGGATTTCCCTATACCGTTGTTAATATCATGTCGGTGGTTTTTTTAAAAGGTTTAGGGGCGAGTAACGAATTAATTGGATTAACCAGTTTCTTATCCCTGCCTTGGGTAATGAAAGGATTATGGGGGCCAATTGTTGATATTTATTCAACCAAACGGCGATGGATTTTAAGGATGGAAATTTTATGTACAATCCTACTCTTGATTTTAGCATTCGGCGCACTATTTCCGCAAGCTATTCCCATTTCGATTGCAATTTTTGCCCTGATTGCTTTTATTAGTGCTACCCATGATATAGCAATTGATGGCTTTTATTTGACGGTGTTAAATTTAGACCAACAGGCGTTTTATGTCGGGGTTAGAAATACCGCTTATCGGATGGCAGTTTTAGCCGGAGGTGGAGGTTTAGTATTTTTAGCTGGAGATATTGCTGAAAAATATAGTAATGGGAAAAGTCCGACGGGGGAAATTTTATATAACCCGGTTCAGTTTAATTTTTTGGGGTCTAATTTTTCAATTCCTGCATTACAATGGGGATGGTCAATTGCTTTTTCTCTCGCTAGTTTAATCTTTTTATTCATCTACGGATTTCAGAAAATATATTTACCCAAACCTCAAAAAGCAACTTTTTCAGAAACAGAAAATCTCTCCAATTCTGCTAATTTTATTAACTCATTCAAAACCTATTTTACTCAATATAAAATTGGTTGGACTCTCGCTTTTGTTTTATTATTCCGTTTAGGAGATGCGTTAACATTCAAAATGGCAACTCCGTTTTTAATGGATACGGCTGCAAAAGGTGGGTTAGGAATTACGACGGCCGAAATCGGAATTTTATCGGGGACAGTTGGGGTAATTTTCCTATTATTTGGTGGGTTATTAGGGGGATTTTTAATCGCTAAACAAGGGTTAAAAACCTGGATATGGCCGATGGCAATTTTACAAAATTTTACTAATATCTTTTATTGGCTATTAGCTAAAACTCAACCGGAAATTATTTGGGCCTATGTGGTTAATTCCCTGGAACAATTTACCTATGGTTTAGGAGTAGCAGCCTATACTGTATTTTTAATGCAAACTGTCCGTCCTGAATATAAAGCCTCCCATTATGCAATTACAACGGCATTTATGGCGGCTGGAGTATTAATTCCGGGGGTATTTAGTGGATATATTCAAGCAGATTTAGGCTATCAAAACTACTTTTTATTGAGTGCAATGGCGGTAATTCCAGGGTTATTAACTATCTTCTTTATTCCGATTAAAGATCAAAATCATATTACTTATGTTCCCAGACCTGGACTTGATGATGAAGACATAAAATAAAACACCAAATTAAAAACCGTTGTTGGGCTTTAGCCCTGAATATTTGGAGGGCTAAAGCCCAACAACGAAATTTTTAGAGGACGGCGATGCACTCAATTTCTACTAATACATCTTTGGGAAGACGGGAAACTTCAACGGTCGCCCTAGCGGGTGCGGTTTCGGGTTTAAAATATTTGGAATAGACTTCATTAACTTGGGTAAAATCGTTCATATCTTTTAAGAATATTGTGGTTTTAACTACGTTTTCCCAGGTGGCGCCGGCTTCGGTTAATACCGCTTCTAAATTTGACATCACTCTTTCAGTTTGTTTGGTGATATCATCGGGATAAAGAATGTCGTTAATGCGGGGGTCAATGGCAATTTGTCCCGATAAAAAGATCATGTTATTGACCATTACCGCTTGATTATAAGGGCCAACGGGTTTGGGGGCGTTTTCGGTTTTAATGATTTTTCGAGTCATGGTTTTTTCTGTGTCTGATAATGTGTCTATTGGGTCTGGTAAATCAGGAGTGCTATCTTCAGGTTGATAGAGTTCTCCATCAGGCATAATTGTATCTGTAAAGTTAACATTTTCAAGGTTAGCCCCATAAATATTAGCATTTGTTAAGTCTGCTTGGGTTAAGTTTGCACCCTCTAAATTTGCCTTAACTAGATTAGCTCCTCGCAAATCAGCTTTTGTTAGATTAGCATTTTTAAGTATAGCTTTGTTTAAATTAGCATTTTCCAGATTAGCACATTCCAAATTGGCATTTATAAAGTTTACTGACGATAAATTTACATCACTTAAGTTGGCAAAATTTAAGTTAGATGATATAAAATTACATCCTTCAAATTGTCCTCTTCTTAAATCAGTTCGACTTAAATTTGCACTTGTAAAATTTGCTCTATTCAGACTACAATTTGTTAAATTAGCTCCCGTCAAATTTGCACTTGTAAAATCTGCTCTATTCAGAATAGAACCTGTTAAATCAGCTGCTGTCAAATTCGCATTAGAGATATACGCTTGCTCAAGATAAACTGATGTTAATCTGGTATAACTGAGATTAGCCATATATAATCTAGCACGGCTTAATTTATCACCTCCTAAATTAGCACCAGAGAAATTAATACCACCTAAATCTGTTCCTTCAAGGTTTACATTATATAATTGTACGTTCTGAAAGTTAGATTCACCTTTAGAACGTTTCTCTAAAAATTCTTTGATGTCCATAATTCACCTCTTAATTATCCTTGTATTAGTTTATCATTAATATCAAATCCTAAATATCCTCGTTCCAAGGCTCTGCCTTGGAATGCTAAATAGAGGCTCTGCCTCTATTATAATATTATGATAGTATTCTGGTGGCAGAGCCACCTTAATTGCGTTTCTAGGTAGAACCTAGAAACGAGAGTTGGGAAGAATTATAAATAATAGCAAATCACTGTTATTATAAAAGATCGAGCATAAATTGATATAGGAAATCATCAACATGGCTGCAAATGAAACCCGCAATGAAGTAGAAGTTCGTTCTCAAAAAGTCGATGAGTTGAGAGAATTGGGAATAGAACCCTATCCCAGTCATTCCCTTCAAAGATCACATACAACCCAGGAGATTCCTCGTTCCAAGGCTCTTCCTTGGAATGCTAAATAGAGGCTCTGCCTCTATTATAATATTATGATAGTATTCTGGTGGCAGAGCCACCTTAATTGCGTTTCTAGGTAGAACCTAGAAACGAGAGTTAGGAAGAATTATAAATAATAGCAAATCACTGTTATTATAAAAGATTGAGCATAAATTGATATAGGAAATCATCAACATGGCTAAAAATGAAACCCGCAATGAAGTAGAAGTTCGTTCTCAAAAAGTCGATGAGTTGAGAGAATTGGGAATAGAGCCCTATCCCAGTCATTCGGTGCAAAGGTCACATACAACCCAGGAGATTAAAGATTTATTCGCCCAACCAGGGAAAGAATTAAATGATGGAGAAAGCGACGCCGATGCTATTCCTTTAAAGGTTTGTGGACGGATTACTTTTAAACGCGATAGTGGAAGTATTGGATTTATTGGTTTAACTGATATTGCGGGAATAATTCAACTCAAATTAGAGAAAAAAATAGTTACGGGTGAAACGGGATTATCCTTTAATCAGGTTAAAAAATATCTCGATTTGGGGGATTTTATTGCCGCCGAAGGAGTTGGTTGTCGGACTAACCGAGGGGAATTATCCGTACAAGTGGAACGGATTTTTGTTATTTCTAAAGCCACCATGCCTTTTCCTGATTCCTATTATGGAGTTAATGACCCTGAATTGTGTCGCCGCCATCGAGAAATTGATTTAGTTAGTAACTCTAAATCCTTAGAAACTTTTAAGGTTAGAAATCGAATTCTGAAAAGGATGCGGACTTATTTATGGGATAATTGTTTTGAGGAATTAGAAACTCCTGTATTACAAGCAATTTATGGCGGGGCGGCGGCCCGTCCTTTTGTTACCCATCATAACAGTTTGGATATTAATTTATATCTGCGAATTGCTACGGAATTGCATTTAAAACGGGCAATTTGTGGCGGTTTTGAACGGGTATTTGAAATTGGGCGGGTGTTTAGAAATGAAGGTATTGATAGTACCCATAACCCCGAATTTACTTCGATTGAAGTATATCAAGCCTACGCTGATTATTTTGATGTAATTACTTTAGTAGAAGATGTGATTTGTGCGATCGCTAAGGATGTTTTAGGAGAACAAACTTCACTAGAATATCAGGGAGATGTGATAAGTTTAGAACGAAAATATAACTATTCTGAACAATATCCGACTTTTACCGGAAGCCATTGGAAAGTACAAACAATGGTGGAAGCGGTGCGAGAAACAACTGGGTTAGATTTTGATACCTTAGAGTTAGATGAAGCCCTGAAAGCCGTAGAAAGTTTAGGGTTACATTTATCAAAATTAGAAATCCAAAGTTTAGGATATGTCCTTTATACGGTTTTTGATAAGTTAGTTTCACCTAAATTAATTCAACCCACTTTTATTACGGAATTTCCGGTGGAAGTCAGTCCTTTAGCTAAACGTCACCGTTCTAAATCGGGATTTGTAGAACGTTTTGAGTTATTTATTCACGGGACAGAATATTCTAATGGCTTTTCTGAATTGAATGATCCCAAAGACCAACGCCAACGATTTGAAGCACAATTAACCCAGAAAAATGCCGGGGATGAAGAAGCTCATCCGATGGATGAAGACTTCATTCAAGCCCTATCTTTAGGGATGCCAAATTGTGGTGGAATGGGGATTGGAATTGATCGGTTAGTAATGTTATTTACGAATACCGCCAGCATTCGAGATGTGATTATGTTCCCGACCATGCGAACTTTTTAGCCCAAACCTCCTGTTCCCTCCCTCCCTAGCCCCCCCGTGCACGGCAGGGCTGTTTCATTTTCTATCGTCAACCCTAAGACCTAACCCCCCAACCCCCTTACCTACGAGGGAAGGGGGAGTAATTAATCTGTTTAAAT
>NZ_CAWLTW010000001.1:437941-468704 GCF_963864145.1 Planktothrix prolifica NIVA-CYA 540
CACACAATTTTTGGGAGAGAATGAAACAGCCCCTCGTGCACGGGGGGTTTGGGGGGCTGTTCCCTGCTATAAAATCAAAGGACTTTCAAAGCCACGGGATTGTTAGAACCAAAATTCTGTATAATGGGGGTTTGGACTTTTAAAACAAGAGTAAGCTGGAGTTAACCATGTCTCGGATTTGTCAGTTAACGGGAAAGAGAGCCAATAACGGTATGGCCGTGTCCCACTCCCACCGTCGCACCCACAAATTGCAGGAAGCGAATTTACAGTGGAAACGGATTTGGTGGCCCCAGGGGAATCGTTTTGTGAGATTAAAACTTTCTACAAAAGCGATTAAAACTATTGAACTGAAAGGGTTACAAGCCATGGCAAAAAAAGCAGGACTTGATCTGAATAAATTTTAAATGGGGCCGAACAATAGCCAGAACTTCCCTAACCCCCCCTAGACAACAGGGGGGATATTTATTTTGAGATTAAAAAATTGTGTAACCTCTCCCCCAGCCCTTTTCCTACAAGGAGAGGGGGAAGAATTTCTAATATTAAATCTCAAAGAGATTTAGGATCGATTACACCCCATTCCCTCGCAGGGAAGGGGGCTGGGGGGTTAGGTCTTAGGATTCAAAAAGGAAAAACTTAATATATCCAGATCCCGATCGCTTTTCAAAAAAAATTGGGCATTATAAATAATAGAGGAGAATCCCTAAACTGTATTTCTTACATTAATAGCAAGCGCGACTAAACTCGGAAATATCGGTATTTTTACCGAGGCGATTCTGGGGCAGAAATGCTAAAACTAAAGGTAGGGAGTTTTTCCCGTTATTCGCCATCACGACCATTCCAATTACAGGTTAGGTAGGCATATATTATGTCACAACATCACAACAACAAATTCTCTAATCCTATTCTGTCTTTGTCTCGCTCGATCCGGATTGCTTTTCAACGGATGACCCGGCGGACAATGCGATCGCTTCTTAGGGTTTGGATGAGGATCAACCGTCAAGATCGTTATGGTCGGGCGGGCTTTGTGTTGCCTACGGTGGTGATGGTTTTGTTAGTGGTGGTGCTATTGACCATAACTATTATGTTGCGATCGATGGATCGGGCAAAAATGGCTCAATATCGGCGGGTGGATGAACAAGTTCTACAAGCTGCAACCCCGGCATTAGATCGGGCAAAAGCTAAAATTGAATATTTGTTATCAGGAAACGATAAATCATTACCTAGAGAAACACCCTCTGATAATGAGTTGAGTCGGGCTTTAAATGATGTTTTTTATAACTTAGGTGATGAGCAACGCTTACAAATTCAGTATGACGTTGATGGCAACTCTACAATAGATGTAATAACAACTAATCAAAAACTCGAAGATCAAAACGCTATTCAAACCGCTTGGCGATTTCCGGTAGATACTAATAATGATGGGAAATTTGATAGTTTTACCTACTACGGGATTTTCTTCCGCAAACCTGGAACGGATAGAACTAGAAACCCTTTAGATGCTAGAACCCTTCCCATGACTCTAACTTCTGGGGTGAGCAAGGAATGTCAAGCTATTCTTTCCTCTGGAGGAACAGGGAGTTTGGTGGATGATTCCGGTTGGTCAAGGGTAAATGGCAACCTGAAAAAAGGATTTTTTGTTTATACAACAACTGTACCGATTACTCTAGCAGATATTACTGCGTTTACATTAGATACTACTAAATATAGTCAATTTCAAGGAACACCTAGCTTTTCAGCTTTAGAATATCAACTTGATGCAACACGGGTTCCCCTAACAAATAATGCAGTTCTTTATGAAGATGATTTAATTATTAATCCTGTTGCCACTAACTTAAACGGGCGGATTTTTACCAACAGCAATTTAATCGCTTCTCCTTCTAATACTAACGACGAATTGAAATTATATCAAGTTAGTGGAATTAACTCTTGTTTTTATAAAGAAGAAAATAGCAAGGTGATTGTAGCGGGTAACGTTATAAACGGCATAACGGATAAACCCACTGAAAACTATTCTGTACAGGTGCATTTGTACCAAGGAGCCGGAACTAACCCAACCACCGCTCAAATTACAACGGCTAATCAATCGGTCAGCACTGCTGTCAACAGTGCAATGTATGATGATGCTGAATATAAAAAGCGTCTCAGTGCTTTGATTGATGATTTGAGGGCTACTTCAGGAGATAAAGAAATTCTGGCAAGTAATATGCCTCCATCAGTGGAAACAGTGGTTCAAAAGAGGATTGCAGAAGATTCAACACTAAAACCCGATACAGTCCGTGAAGAAGAACTGAGGGCTTATTTCAAAGCTCGTATTCGGAAAGTTACACAAGTAGAGTCTAAAACGATTCCGGCTAAAGGTTCAGTGGCAAGAGGATTAGGAACAGAAGATTTAAGAGCCCCAGATCTTTGGATGTTGCCGACCAACGCAGCAGGAAACAGTACCTCTGGTGTGGCGTTTATTTCTGGCCAACTTCAGCAAACTGAACCGGAGACTCAGAAGACAAATGGAAAAGAAAACTATTTGGGCGATCGGGTCATCGCTGGAAATAACTTACCCGCCCTGAACTATGATTCAACCATAAATACCCGTTGGAAAGCCGCAGCAAATTTACCCATTACGGGCCAGAAATGGACTGACCCGAATACGGTGGATCGAACTCGCAGCACCCAAGTTAAACCCTTACCCAACTTAGGGGATACCAAACGAGATGGCTATTGGGAAAAAGCCGCAGCCCAAAAACCCAAAGCTCCATTAGATGCCATTGGTGGGTTACGGGTAATCACAGGTGCAGGAATTTATGAACGTAAGAACTCCTTTTTACCGCCCCCCTTATGGGATGATCCAACAATCCCAGGAGTTGAAGGGAACGCAACTTATGATGATCCCGCCACATCAGCAACGGAAACTTTTCCGATTGTCTGGCCGGATACAATGCCCATGTCTCCTGGTGTGGGTTCACAGGTTTATAACAACACGGGCTTATATAATGCCGATGGTTCTCCTAAGACTCCCTTTACTCCATCGTCTACACTTTGGGTTCCTTTCAGTGCCAATCCTACAAAATCCCAAGGTGACTTGCGGATGCGGGCAACGGCTGTTTATCACTATGCCTCCGATCCCTATGATCCTGTCAATAGCGACACCGATCAACAACCGATTGCCTGCGTTAGTAATTACTATGATCCAACCAATCGAATTACAGCCAAAAATCTCATTGACGTTGACGGGGGACTGGGAAAAGATACCACCAATGGTAAATCTAATAACGGTGTAGCCTACCCTAAACCCACAACAGCCAGACCGACTGCCGCTTCTTACAGTGCTACGACAGGACTCTATACGGTTTCCGGTGCGGCTGCGGAACTGGGAAACCAAGCTAACTATGTTTTCCCCGATGGTCGATTTGCTAATTCCGCCCTGAGAGATGCCTTAAAAACCCTATTCGACGGAGATGATCTGACCTTAGCTAATCAAGCGGCCATTGATAGCACCCTCTGTTCTTTAGATATTCTCAGTGGCGACATTACACCATCTGACGCGGTAATTCCTCATGGAGCGATTTCGGAACTTACGCTTTTAAATGCCAGAGAGGTCAAGGCAAATGAACCGGATGATCCAACAACAACCGTTGATGAAACCTTCACCCTCAGCAGTCGTCCTGATGTTGCTGCCGAGAAAGCGAAGTTAAACGCCAGCCCTACCCTGCCCCTGGAAGAACGGATGCCCCAGGAAGTTCGCGTGACTAAGATTGATTTAACATTATTGGCAAAAACAAAGATTACCCAAGGTGTAACTACAGGGCCAAAAGCCAGTTTAGGCAAGGGGGAATATCTATTACCCTTGAGTGGAATTATCTACGCTAGTCGGGATGATGCACTTCCCGATTTAAGCGCCCAACCCGACACCCGTGACACCCCTGCTGATCTCGAAGCAAGTGCGGCGGACTTAAAATTAGATCCTACCCGTCGCCCGAATGGGATTCTTCTCGCCAATGGTAGTTTAAAGCGTCCCTGGCCTCCATCTCCAGTTACAGTACAAGATGTTGTTCAAGACAAAGGACTAACTTTAGTCTCCAACTTGCCTGTTTATATTAAAGGGGATTTTAATAAACATACCCAACAGGAATTTACAGGCACTTTTAGTTGGACTTTTGCCGATTTCTATGGCCGTGCAGCCAGTGCCCTCAATCCTAACTTTGCTTGTCATGCAAAAGATCCAAGAATTCAAGCTGCGACCTTCAAGTGTGATACCGGAGACGATTGGCGTCCCGCTAACGTCCTAGCCGATGCTATTACCCTGCTGTCTGATAACTTCCGGTTTGGTTATCGAGATGAAGGGGATTTTGATCTCAGAAATAATGCGGGTAGCGCATTGATTGAAAAAAGCCCTGGTAATTGGGTTTCAGCAAAAACCCTTCGTCTGGAAAACGGTTTCTTGAATAATGACTATGCCATTAATGGTTTGAGTAGTGGGGGGCCAACAGGTCGCTTTGCTGATACTGGGACAAACGTTACCCCTAAAGATGAGAATTACCGTTCAACTACAACAGATACAGAGACATTTCTCAATAGTTCCTACTTCAATAACTTCGTTACTCCCATTCAGCGACGACTCGATAATAATCCCAAAGAGTTTCTGACCGAAATTTGTTTGAAACTGCCTGTTTCTGCTTGTCTAGCTAATGACTGGGTGATAGTTCCAAATACTAAAATCCCAGGCAAAGCAAAGGATCTACTTGCTACCACTGTCGATAACTTATTATCAGGTACAACGGCAAAGCCACCTGATAAAGATTATCAACGTTTTCCGCGTCGTGTTGCCTTTGAACGGAATGCTAGTAATCAACTGGTTTTGAATAGTAATCTACCAAAACCCTTGGGAATTAATAATACTACTCTGGCTATTACTAACGATTTTGCTAATATTAGAGCCGATCAACCTAATACTCTTTGGTTCCAAACTCGTAACGGAACTAACCGCACTAACGTAGGTACTAATCCTTTGTGGTACTACAATCCAACAACACCTGCTACGGCTATCACCGATTTTACTACCTCGCCTTTATACACTGATTTAACCAAACAACCCCTGTTAGTTCCCGTCCTGCAAATTCATGCCACTGACTCCACTACTACAACAGGTACATTTGTTGTAGGCAATAATCCAGGAGGGACTACAAACAATCGGTGGGCGATTCCGGCTGCACCGAAGACGGCGACTAACTTGAACGAGTTTAACTTAGTCATGGCAACTGGAGACATTCCAGCACGCCCTAGAGACAACAATGGCGGTTTACAAAACTTACCCCGCTTCCTAGAAAACTGGCAATTTCCAGAGCAAACGGCGACTATCGCGGGTGCTTTTATTCAGACCAGTCGCAGTTCCTACGCTTCCGCTCCCTACTTTAGCCTCATGGATAATAATCCCGATCCCCCCAATCCCGACAATCCCCCCAATCCCCCCTACGCTAAACGTCCACCTGCAATATTTGGGAATGATGCTGGTAATAACAACGCGAGTCGATACAGAATTAATTCAGGGGGTGGTAAGATTGGCTACTTCTTACTCCCGAAACGGGAATGGGGTTTTGATGTCGGTCTGTTATCTCAGCCACCGGATTTATTTGCCCAGAAATTCTCTCTACCGGATGAAAGTATTGACCCCGATGAATATTTCCGCGAAGTTAGCCGAGATGATGATTGGGTTAAAGGGTTGTTGTGTTCTAAGGTCGCACCGTTACCAACCGCTACCCCCGGAACGATCTCCACAACCAGAGCAATACCCGGTCAAACTTGCTCTGCTAAATATGGTAGCTAAGTTTTATAGGAGGAAAAGGTCATGTTTTTAAAGCAACGCCCACTCAATCAACGCTCACCTTCTCAAGAAGGCTATACCATCCTTGAGGGACTCATGGCGGTAATTGTTGTATCTGTCATGTTGTTAGCAATTGGCCCCGTTATTGCCTTCTCTGTGGGGACTCGCGTGCAAGCCAAACGAGTTGAACTGGCAACTCAAGCGGGAAAAAGTTATATTGATTGGGTGAAAGCTGCTTCTGATCCCAATGCAATAAAAGAAAGAGCACCCAAACAAACTGCAATTACCGCTCCAGCAACAGGTGATTTAACAAGTGATTGCACATCAAAAGATGGTTATTGTACAACAACCGATAAAAAATTGTACTGTGTAAATCTTGATGAAACAGCAGGGTGTCAAACAAATAGCCCTGTTGATATGGTGGTTCAACCCATTATCATCATTCCTGATGCTACGAAGCCAGAAAAAGGCTATGGAATGCAAGTTAGAGTTTATCGGGCTAACTCTTTTGCCCCTGGTGTAACGCTTCAGTCACCTACTAAGTCGGACAGCTTAACAACGAATGCGTTAGGTAATCGTGGTTTGCCTTTAGTTATGATGAAAACTGAAGTTTTACCGTCAGATGCAACCTTTGAAAATCTTAGAGACCGACTACAGGGTACACCTTGACCGTAATATTTTAAGTCTAACTTAATTCACATACTTTTCTTAAGTTAATGGAGCAATAAAAATGAGTATCTTTCTAAAATTATTACTTAAACATCAAGTTAGGTCAAATCCGGCAAAATTTGATCGAAACTATCAAGTCAAGGGCATGACAATGATAGAACTGTTAGTGGGTACAATTATTGCTTTTATTGTGATCACTCCTTTGATGGGAATGGTGCTTGGTCTATTAAATGATGATCAACGAGAAAGTGCCAAAGCAAACACCGAAGAAGAAATCCAATCTGCATTAGATTATATTGGAGAAGATGTTAGTCAAGCTCTCTATATTTATGTGAATCAAAAACCTAATCCAATAACAACAGGAGCGCCGATTGATGAAATTAAAAGTCTAAAAGATAATGGTTTTTTACCGAATACTGGAACTCCTAATAATGAAAAACCTGTTCTTGTTTTTTGGAAACGAAAATTAGTAGAAGATTCGGTTCCAGTAGATTCTGCTGTACTGCCTAAAGATTGTACACCAACGACCTGTAATGATACCTACGTTTTATCGTTAGTCAGTTATCAATTACTTCCAGAAACAGATGACAAATCAATTTGGTGTCAACCTTCAGGATCAACTTGTCCTAGTCGAATAGTTCGGTATGAAATTTCTGATGGGTTAGCAAAATCTGATGGAACCTACTATACAAAAGACGACCTAGGAACAGACGAAAACCCAAACTTGAGAAGCTATTGGAAGGGTAGTAAGGATAATCTACCCTATAATCCTGATTTTACTCTGTCTAAACCTTTAGAGAATGTTACTGACGCAGCGACAATAGCCGATGTCACACAAACTGTTTTAGTTAACTACATTCAAGATTTCAAACTGGATGATAGCTCAACAAATGACTTAGCTAAATTAACAATTCAGGGAAATGCACTAAGACGTAATGATGCTAATGCGGTTTGTGATCCTATTGCTAACCCTAACTCACCCTATTGTCCAAAATCATCAGTTCAATTGCGAGGATTAAGTGGTCTGGGAAATTAGAATTAACTCAAATTATTAAATAATCAAAAAGGATTAATTATGAAAACTCAACAAATATTAAATAAGCTGTTAATAAATCGGTTAAAAAAAAATCCCGTTCAATCTGATCAGGGATTTACCCTAATTGAATTGTTAGTTGTGGTTTTAATGATTGGCGTTTTGAGTGCGATCGCCGCCCCCAGTTGGCAAGCATTTACTACCGGACAACGACTTAAAACAGTTAATAATCAGGTATTTCAAGCGATTAAATCAGCCCAAGCTGAAGCAAAACGGAAAAAAGGTGATGTTACTCTAACATTTAGTGTTCCTCCAGTTGATCCACCTACCGTTACTTATAACGGTAATGTAGAGAAGCTCAATGTTTCTGGTGAAATTAAAGCAGGAACTATTAAACTTGTTACAGGTGCAGGAGATACGACAGTAACCGCCGATTCAGATATTGTTTTTGATTATCGAGGAAGTATCAAAAAAATGACTCCTAAGCAAGAATTGCCCTTCATAGCAACAGTCTCCCTTCCTGATGGCAAAGGTAAACACTGTACCATTGTTCAAACTCTGTTAGGAGGAATGAGAACCGCAGAAAAAACAGATTGTCCCACCCCTCCCTAAATATTGAAAGAATGCGATCGCGTAGCCGCCATCTTGCAACATTGCAATTATAGCAATGGGTAAATTAAGCTCAATCCCTGTCAGGATAGCCACAAAAGCTACCATAACTCCGTAATTTCACTGATTGATTAAAATTTCAATGTTCAAAATAATTTTAAAAGATCCGTAATTCTCCCGTGGTCAAAGCCCCTGATTTTTTGCAGACTGGTAGTTAGGTTCGCTCAGAAAACATAACTACTTTAGTTAAAATCAGGTGTGCTAAAATGATCAATCAAAAAAAGACCAGCGATCGCTCCTTAACCTCCTCTAATAGCGGATTTACCCTAATTGAACAACTAATTATTATATTTATAATTGGTGTTCTAGGCGCCATTGCTATCCCCAGTTGGTTAGGTTTCATTTACCGCCATCGTCTCGCCTCCTCCACAGGACAACTGCAATGGGCATTCAAAATGGCTCAAAGCGACGCCAAACGGGAAAAAACCGCATGGCAAGTCAGCATCCAAGAAACCCAAGAAACCCAACAAACCCCCAAAACGATTAAATTTGCCCTCCATCCCGCTAGTATCCCCCCAGTTCAACTCCCGGCTGGCAGTTGGCAAACCCTAGAACCCGGTATTATTATTGATGATAAACAACCCAACCCCAAGGGCAAACTCGAAACCAGCCTGCGTAAAATTAACCCAACCACCAACAAAGTCACCACATCAGGCACAATGTACCGCACCCTGTTCAACTACAAAGGCTGTCCCGTCTACTTCCCCAACGACGAATGCACCCAAACCAGTTTACAAGCGCTCGGAACCATCACCCTGAACCATCCCGACCTCGGCAACACTAAACGCTGCGTGATTATTTCCACCGTTCTCGGTGTGACCCGCATTGGAAAGGAAAACACCAAACCCAATACTAATGATCGCTATTGTTATTAACTAAACAGCCCTGCCCCTAGCCCCCCGTGCACGGGAGGTTTGGGGGGGCTGTTCCCTGCTATAGTACCTGTGTAATCAAATTAAGCAATAATCTCGTTGCTTTCATCCCAGACCAGATCCCCCTAAATCCCCCTTTTTAATGGGGACTTATCAGAAAAATGGGTTAAAACCCCTAAGTTCTACTTAGGCTTTTTGATGTCACTATCCTAGATGTCGGGCCGGGTACAGGTATTCTGATTTTCTAAAAACTCTAATTGTACAAATAAATCAAAAAGGAAAATAATGGGTATAATCAAACTAATGCACGCAAAACTTCATCGGGTCAGGGTTACAGAGGCAAAGCGTGACTATGTTGGTAGTTTAACCATAGACTCAGACTTGTTAGAAAAGGTAGGAATGTTACCTTTAGAAGAAGTACAAATCGTCAATATCAATAATGGCAACCGTTGGTCAACCTATGTTTTACCAGGTGAAGCAGGTTCTGGCATAGTTTGTCCAAATGGTGGGGCAGCACTGCTATGTCAGAAAGATGATCTACTAATTATTTGGGCAAATGAACAATGCGATCGCTCCGAAATCTTAAAAAATGGACACGAAGCGAAAATAATCGTGGCTGATGAAAATAATCATTGTCAAGAACTTCTCTATCAAACTCTAACTCCAAATCAAGGAAGTGTTGAATTTCACTCTTTGCCAGGAATTCCAGAAGGTCACACATCGTCATGATCCGCAAACCCCGTAACTACAGTAACCAATTTGCCCATAAATTTCAGGTACATTCAGTTGACACTCTCACCTTTATACGGTGAGAGTGTCAATTCCCAAAAACTCAACTACTCACCACCAGACATCATTTTCTGCAAAGAACTCAACCCCTTTTTCACCCGACGGGAAACCGTCACCGAACTAATACCCAAACGTTCGGCCGTTTCCTTCTGGGTTAAATCATACAGAAACACAAACTCCAAAACCTTACGGGTTCCGTCCTCTAATTTAGCCAAAGCCTGCTGGACACGAATTTGATCCTCCTGCGCCAACTGAAAACTCCGATAACGACCATCGGGAACCATTTCCCCTAAACAGGTCGCTCCATCTTCCCCATCCATAATCGGAGCATCCAAACTCAGCACAGAACGGTTGCTATTAGCTAACCTAACCTCATTCCACTCATTCACAGAAATTCCTAAAACCTCCGCCACTTCCCCATCCGTAGGCGGGCGCTTGAGTTCTAACTGAAGTTGTTGAATTACCTTCACCGATTGCCGTTGTAAGGTCAACCATTGACGGGGAACCCGCACCGACGGGCTTTTATCCCTTAAATAGTGTTGAATTTCCCCCCGAATATAGGGAATCGCAAAGGAACTAAAGGCATGACCTTTCGACAGGTCAAATCGCTCAATTGCACGAATTAAGCCAATACAACCGACTTGAAGTAAATCTTCATAACTTTCCGTACATTGGTTCACCCAATGGTGTACCTCCTTACGCACCAATCCAATATTTAACTGAACAATCCGGTTACGGATATCCTTGGAAGCAGACTGTTGATATTGGTGTAACAGTTCTAAACTTTCTCCCCTAGGGTAATTGACAACTTGAGTAGGCATGACAATATCCTGCGTTGGTAGGGCTGGCTAATAAGTTCCGTATCAATCTTGACCACACTAGGCTTTAATGGCATGGGAGGTTAGAGGGTTAGCCCCAACATGGGGGGGACTCTGAACCTATATTTAATAGTCAATGTGAGGTCGCTGAAGCACTAAACGAGGACTTTTAAGCCATCGGCTAGAAGCCTAGCTTTAGCAAATTTATATACACTATTATGGCTAATAACATATTATTGTAGCCCAACTTACAGGGTTAACGCAAGATATTTAGAAAAATTTGATTAATATTTCCTGAAATTGGGAACTATATATATTCACTTGGCGAAAAATTTTTGTGTTAATTCAGGAAGGCTGAGGGCTGAACCCTTACCTACCACCAATCAGTGATTAAGTCCACAAACCGGAGACAGGCAACTGTTGATCCCCCATTCTTCCTGGATCAAATCAGGACTTAATTCAAGGATAGATCAGCTTAGGAAGCAGTTTCAATCCGACCATAGAAAACACCCCGAACTTTCACAGCCAAGGATTCCTTCGCACCCAAATCATCATCAGAAGGCTGTTCACTTTCAAAAATTCCAGCCACCTCTCCGGTTTCGCCGTCAATTTTAGAAACTTGTAAAGAAATCTGACCCGCTTTAACTTTGGTATCTGCTAACTTGACATTAGCAGTGCTTAAATCGGCTCCATCGGCGGTTGCAGGTAAAGCAACGGCGTTGTCATAGCCAGCATTCACCCCACGGGCTTTAGGATCTAAGAAGTTTGCGCCTCGATAGGAAGGAACGTTAAAATCCCCGCGTAAATCGGTAGAAGTGTTGATACTGGATAATCCCGGTTGGGAACTCGCCACTAACCCTTTAACCGTGAACAAGAAAGGAACTTCTTCACCACCGGGTAATAAAACCGTAATCGGTTGGAAATCCATCCCATCTTTTTCTTCAAAGGTGAGTTTACCATCGGAACCCACCAGCAGGTTACCCCCAATTTGATCTAAGCTATAGGTGAATCGGGTTAATAAACGACCCGGAACAAATTCAGCTTCTTTGCGTTTGTTGGTAGATTCTTGCTTGACAAAATAGCTGGTGGGTTGCAGACACAAACCACTGATACTGTAGGACTTACCACCATCAATCGCAATAGAACCCCGGGCTGTTTCGGGTAAAGTCGGACAGTTCACAGCTAATCCTGTATTTCTAATGTCATCATAGGTCAGTAGCTTCGGATCTTTAGCCTCTGGGCCATCAGAACAGGCTGTAAGTACAGTTAAACAGATTGCTAATAGTGCAGCAACCAAAGCTCGATATCTCATTGTCAACCTCAAATATGCAAAATTGATATTTGATACTCCCCAGGGCTGAAGCCACGGGGATTCTTGAATGAATCCGAAAACTCTCAAAGGCGCTATCAAATCACCTCTACACGCTCAAAACAACTACCCTTATAAAAGATATTGCAATTGCGCTTACTTTTAGATCAGGAAATATTGAAGGCGGTTGAAACCGCAGCCACTTTCCTCCCCATGTCTAAAGCCAGGGGCTTCTCGCTCGTTTTTTGGTGAAATTAGGTTTGTGGCGAAGAAAATCGTTGTTGGCGACCTAGCCACAAGTCTTAACACTTCTAGGGTTGCGTTCTCGAACTCCTCGGTACAAAGACGGGAGGAATTTTGTTTCAACGGAGTTGTTCACGTTGAATCACCGGAGCTATTTGGTAGCTGAATCTTAACCCAATAGTGATTCTACACCATACCCGTACAAGGCTCGTGACTGTTTTTCTGACGAAGTACAAATTTTTCAACGATAAGTTAAACTAATTAAGTTAATTTATTGACCGCCCTCTCTCATTGGGTTTTTGGCAATGATAGATTTCAATTATGGACAATTCCACTGAATTTGATTCACAAGCTCGGTCAACTCAGCTTGAATTTCTGGCAGAAAAGGTTTTAACCTTAGCCACAACCGCCGAAGGAAACCCTCTGGAAATTTTAGCGGTACTGAGAATTTTAGAACAGTTACACCAGAACATCCGAGAAAGTTTATTTCAGCAATCTTTACCCGATAGTCGTCAAAAACTCTATCATTTATTACGAGAAATTGAATCTAAAGGGGGTTGGCCTTATATTCCTCGGAGTTCTCTCAAATCTATGATGGAAAATTTACATCGGGAATTTCCAGAAGTTACATTAGAGGAGGAAGTTGATCCAGATGGGGAGGGTAACAAAAATCAGGATTAAGTTCAGAATAAATTTAAGGAGTTGGCGGCGATGAATCACTCATCAAAGTTTTAAGCCAGGGTTAAAACTACCATCAATTCAATGATTATTTAAGAATAAAAATCCGTGAGAACTTGAAATAATTGACTCACTTTTGCTAAATCTTTATCACCAGCAGAACGTTCAACCCCACTAGAGAGATCAATACCATCGGGCTGTAACTGTTGCAATGCTTCCCCAATATTATCCGGGGTTAATCCTCCGGCTAAAAACCAGGAACAGGGGGGGGAAAATGGTTTCAAAATTTGCCAGTCTAACCTTTGACCCGTCCCTCCCAACTGTTGCGGATGATAAGCATCTAATAATAGGGAATCAATATAATTAAAATAGTCTTGAGCTTGAATTAAAGTCGCTGGGGATTTAACCCGTAGGGCTTTAATCAGTTCTGTATCAGGAAGAATTTGACGCAGGCGATCGCAAAAATCAGGAGATTCATCCCCATGCAGTTGTACACCAGTTAATCCCGTTTCCCTGACCGTTTGATAAATTTCCTCCACACTCACATTAGCAAATACACCAATAGTTTGAATCGAGTTGGGTAAATTCTCTAAAATCCTGCGAATTTGCTCCGACGTGGCATAACGAGGGGAGCACCGAACACAAATAAATCCTAACATTGTCGCCCCCATTTGGGCGATCGCACAACCCTGATCCGGTCGAGTAATTCCACAAATTTTAATTCGCATTGATGCTCTTGAAGTTGAGTTTAAAGTCTGATTCACAGCAGACAATTCTGATCAAAATTTTACAATAATTATTCAATCGGGTGCATTCTGTCTATTCCCTATTCCCTGCTATATTAACTTTTTCAACAAATTGGTAATTTTTAGCGTCGGGTTTCTATAATCAACCGTTGAAATTAAAAAAATCGTAAATTGCTCAGGAGAATAGAAACTTGATTTACACTTCCTTACTGATGTCAATACAAAACAATGTTCCCACCACCGTGAGTTGGTCTCCGAGTGTAGCCATTGTGATGATTATCTCAAACCTATTGGCAATTTTCATCGGTTTCTATGCCATTTCTAAAGAAAATCGTGGCAAAGGGCCGAGTTTACCCGGTTTACCCCGGATGTTTACCGGGTTTGGATTTCCTGAATTATTAGCGACTGCTAGTTTTGGACATATTTTAGGGGCTGGGGTAATTTTAGCCCTGGGTAACGCGGGAGTTATTTAGGAAAAGTTTTCATCCCTTGTAGAGACGCGCCATCCCTTGTAGAGACGCGCCATCCCTTGTAGAGACGCGCCATCCCTTGTAGAGACGCGCCATCCCTTGTAGAGACGCGCCATCCCTTGTAGAGACGCGCCATCCCTTGTAGAGACGCGCCATGGCTCGTCTCTACAAGGCATTAATTAATGAATGGGTAAAGAAGGCCCTGGAGGGGGATTAACGGAACCTTCAATCGTAATTTTGTTGCTTTCTCGTTGGGTTTGCATTTCCACTGCAATCGCTTCAAATAAAACTTCCAAACTACTGTAAGGAATCTCTAAATCAAGGGTTGTTTCAATTTGATCAAATCCATTCGGTGAAAATTCCGTTAACCAACGAGGGCCATCAACAACAGTGCGAGTTTGCCGATCAAACAGCCAAACCTTGACATAAATTCGGGGTAAACCATCGGGAAGTCTTACCCTCAGTTTAACTAACCTTCCAGCAATAATTTCCGTTGATAAGACTTCAATTTGGGGATCAGGAACCAGTTGATCTTCAGGTAAAACATAAGAAATTGGTTGATTTGTCGCCGGGGCTTCAGGTTTACTTCCCTTGATCTGTTTACGCCGAGGAAAAAATGCTCCAGGGGATTCTAAAGGTTCATCATCCACTACAATTTCCTCTAATTCTTCCTGGGCATTGATTACTTCTGGGTGTGGCAAAGGTGCTGTATCCGATGATGTTGGTTCAGAACGTTTAACAATATTACTAGCAGCATTAAAAGGAATCTCAGGTAAGGGATTAACATTCGCCCGTTTCACCCATTGTGACCATTCTTGATCACCCGCTAAAGCATTCAACCGTGACCAAAACCGATTATTCAAATCTAACGCTTGAAAGGCTTCTTGAACTTCTGGGGCGGTTTTGGGTTTGGTGGTTAAACTAAGTTGTTCAATCTCCTCTGTCCCGGGAATAGATTCCGATGAGTCTTCTAGCAATAGAGGTGAAATAGAAAGTGATGAGTCTGTAGCGGTTGATTCCCCTTCAGACGACATAACCATAGGATTTGGTTGGGGTGCAGGCTTAACCTCTTGAGTGGGAGAACTCTGCCCGAATATTGGCAAATCTAGGGATGTAGGAGATCGAGATTCCCAGCTAGAATTATTCAGTTTGGGAGGAAGCACCGTAGTCGTTTCCGTGGTTAAAACTTCAGCCCTGTTAGTGGTATCGGTCAGGTCAGGTAATTCCAGAACTCCCATATCCAAATTAGCAAGGTCGGGGAAGTCGTCTTGATCCAATTCTGGACTAAAACCCTGATCTATAGCTTCTAAAAGATGTTCAACCTGGGTAACAACATTAAAGGATTGAGTCGTCACCAAAGCCCCATCATGAGAAAAAATCACTTCCCCTAAAATTAAACGGGTTTTACATTCAAAGGGAATATAAACCACACCGGAAAAAAATAGCGGGAAGTCGCAGGAAGAAAGGGTTTGGTTAACCTCAAATAAGGGTTCTGAGCTTTGGGGGTCGCGTAAGCGAAATTGCAATTGTCCGTCAGTCAGAATTGGGTAAGTAGAAGATGGGTTAGGGGTTGGCAATTCCACCCGTCCCGAAACAACTAAGGCTTCTCCTAAACGGCCAACAAAGGTATCTTGTTCTAGGAAGATATGCAGAGAATTGAGTAACGTTTCTAGCGGATCAAGGGGTTGTGGGGATGCTTCGGGAGTCTCCAGAACCGAAAGTGGTAGCCGAGTCGGTTCAGGCACAATATAGAGGCGGTCGGTTGGGAACTGTACAACCTTAGAAGACTGATCCGTTTGCGGTTCAACAGTCGGGGGCTCTGGGGAGGTAATATCAGCCGTCGGTGGTTCCGTATCCCCAAAAAATTGATCAAATTCTTCTGCTTCCGAGTGGAGAACCCTTAATTGTATGGTTTTTTTACCAACGGTTGCTAATAACCCAGACGTCAGTTGAGGCGCACAAGAAAATTGCCAATTCCCAGGTTTCAGGGAAGTATAAGGCATAACCACCATCAAACCCTCGGCATTGGTGGTTAGTGTCCGAGTTTGAACCTGTTGGACAGGTGGAACCGCATCAAAATCTTGATAAATAATCCGAACATCAATTGAAGTGTTTGTATATCCAGACCGGGCTACCATCCGGTAGCGTCCTTCTAAAATTTCAACATCCGGGGATTCTAAGGTCAACCAACTATTGTCCCCTTCTTTTTGCAGTAAAAATTCCCAACTTGCCATTTCCCGCCTCTATATTAGGTGGTTTTTCGTCTCTCCAATATAATAGCGGAATTGGATGGCAGCAAAACAGCAGGAGGCAGGAGGCAGGAGGCAGGAAGAATTAAGAATCAAGAATCAAGAATTAATCTTTTTTCTTTTTTTCGGTGTTCTTTCTACCTTCTGTCCCCAGCCTCCTGTCTTCTACAGCAATCCGGCGTTAGTTCCGGGCTTGCCCGTTGCCAGTTCCACTTTGACAATTTTACCGCCCATTTTCATGATCCGTTGTTGTTCTTTAAACCAACTGTCATAGGGAACTAACTTAGTAAAGTAGGTATTTTGTAATTCCCGTTGGGTACGAATCCGGCTTTGGCTTGGAACACAAGCTGTTACTTTAAACATCCGCATGAGGTTCGTCTCTCCTAGGCAAATTTAACAAGTTTTACATCAATTTTAAAATGATCAAAGGCCGGGAGTCGGGAGTCAATCCTAGCTCGCTAAAGCTTATCACCGAAAACAGACAAGCCTTTGGCGGTCTAGCATTCACTCCAGACTTCCCTGGCCTTGAAGGTCGTTTAGATTGGGGATGGGGAATCAAACTGAGTGACTGCCCTCACAAACCTAACCTCGGTTTTAGCTTAAGCCAGAGGAGATATAGTCTAAGTAAATACCCATTTCTTTGCCAGCATCAGCACCCACTAAACTAGCGGTAACTTCTTTGATGGCTTGGATGGCTTGCACGGTAGAACCGATGGGAACACCCAGGGAGTTATAGGTTTCTTTCAAACCGTTGAGAACACGCTCATCGAGAATGGAAGGATCGCCAGCTAACATAGCATAGGTGGCATAACGCAGGTAGTAGTCTAAGTCGCGGATGCAAGCAGCATAGCGACGGGTGGTGTACATATTTCCACCGGGACGAGTCACGTCAGAATACAGCAGGGATTTGGCTACTGCTTCTTTGACGATGCTGGCTGCATTAGCACTAATGGTTGAAGCAGCACGAACCCGCAGTTCGCCAGTGGCGAAGTAAGCTTTTAACTTTTGCAGGGAGTTGGCATCCAGGTACTTACCCTGAACGTCAGCAGAATTAATTACGGAAGTAATGGCGTCTTGCATGATTGTTCTATTTCCTTGTAGTCGCTGAATCTAGGAATCGTTTAAAAAATGTGATAAAGCGATCGGACTTATGAGAGCGCACCGATCACATAGTCGAAGTAAGCTGCGGCTTCGGCTGCATCTTCACCAGATAACAGACCTGTGGCAACACTCTTCAGCGCACGAATTCCTTCGGCAACGGCTTCAACGGGAGTACCCAGAGATTTGTACATTTCCCGAGCGCCAACAATCCCAATTTCTTCGATGGGGGTAATATCACCCGCAACGACTCCATAGGTGACCAGACGCAGGTAGTAGTCAAGGTCGCGTAAGCAGGTAGCGGTCATTTCCGGGCCATAGGCGTTACCAGCAGGGGAGACCACATCAGGGCGTTTCTGAAACAATTGGTTTCCAGCTTCTTTGATGATCCGCTCACGGGCACCGCTGACTGTTTCGGCGATACGAATGCGACTTGCACCAGAGGTAACAAAGGCTTTGATCCGGTCTAACTCACCAGGGCTGAGGTAACGCGCTTCGGCGTCGGCATTAACAATGGATTTTGTGACGATACTCATTTTCTACAAAAGCGTTTAGCTAACGTTTTCCTGATTGACGCCCTCCCGAAACCCATTAACTGAGTCGGAGAGCCTCATCGTTACCGATGAGCGTTCGGTGCTGGTTCAGATACAGTCTGGGTCAGGTGATGACATAGAGTGCATCTGTGTTTTTGATCCGCAATCAAATCTATCGGTTTGAGATTTCTACTGCTTCACTTCTTGCTGATTTGTACCCTCAAAAATTTTTGAGATCCTTAGGGGACAATCCACAAGTTCGACATCCTCCACTGGCTTTTAGGCAATGGATTCCCAAACTGCTCCCCTTGGGGCCACAGTCGATGGGGTAACTAGCTTTGGACATTAATTTGCCCAACACCGTCACTACCTATCGCTTGTATTTTCAGGCATGGAGTACACATTCTGAGCGATATTGTAATAGTTTTTAACATTACCACCGAAATCGCGGGTTGACGGTTGAGGTGTTGACCGCCTTTAATTTTTGCATATAAAATTACCTAAAAACATGATGAACCCTCAACCGAGTCCAAAACAATATCGAGGTTGCTTAATTGGTCAGTGTTTGGGAGATGCCACCGGATGCCGAGTAGAAGGTTATCCGGCTTTTGTTTGTAAAAATTATGTTCAATATGAACTGAGAAACAAGCAACCTAGAGATCGCGATCGTTTTCCCTTTCCCTTTGGTCAATATACCGATGATTCCCAAATGGCACGAGAACTACTTTCTAGTTATGTTGAATTGGGGAGATTTTGTCCCGATGACTATGCTCGTCGGATTGTTGCCCTGTTTACCGAAAACCGGATTGTCGGGAGGGGCCGAACCACGGAAGCTGCGGTTGAACGGTTGGCTCTAGGTGTCCCTTGGCAAGAGGCGGGAACTCCATCGCCATCGGCGGGAAATGGCAGTGCCATGCGGGCAGCCCCCGTTGGGTTGATGTTTTACGATCATCCCCAACAACTGATTCAGGTGGCTCACCAGCAAGGGCTGATCACCCATCAAGATCCTCGTTGTTCGGGTGGGTCAATTGCGATCGCCGGGGCGGTTGCATTTGTATTACAAAATCAATCGTTTTCTCCAGAGCATTTTATTGCTCAAATCAGCCAATGGGTTCAAGAAGTTTCTCCCGAATTGGCGACGGAAATTTTGAGGTTAAATCAGTGGATTGAATTGCCATCTACACCTGCATTTGAGTTAATTTCAAGGGCCGGATTAGATCCGGATTATCGCAGTGAATGGGATGGGATTTCACCCTTTGTCGTGGGTAGTGTGTTGTGGAGTTTATACTCTTTTTTGAGAACACCTAATGATTATTGGGAAACGATTTGTACAGCGATCGCTGTTGGTGGAGATGTTGATACAACCGCAGCTATGGCCGGGGCAATTAGTGGTGCTTATTTGGGATTAGATGCGATTCCGTTAGACTTGGCAAAGCAATTAAATGATCGAGGAAGTTGGAAATATACAGAACTTCTTGAATTAGCCGATCGCTGTTATAACCTAAAATTCAAAAAGGAATAAAAGCGATCGCTTGGGTAAAGTAAACCCAAAAATGTAACAATAGATTCTGTTTAGAATCTCAATGGCTTTCCCCATAATATGCGTTTAACTCGATGGCATTCTCCCCAGTTCAATGTCCGGCAACCTTGCTTTCAGGGTTTTAGGGGTTTCAAAACCCTGCTGACTACCTTGGTGATCATTTGTGTATTCTTTTTGACCATTACTCCTTCGGCATTAGCGGGTTTGGATGATGATCGCTTTGATGGTAATATTTTTGCGCTATATGCTGGGAATGGTTCCTTGGTTCCCCCTAGAGTCACCTTAACAGAATCCATGAACCAGGGTAGACCCTCATTATTAGTCTTCTTTTTGGATGATAGTAAAGATTGTAAAAAATTTGTCACCACAGTATCAGAACTTCAGCGTTTTTACGGAAGGGAGGCAGACTTTATTCCGGTAAATGTTGATACCCTATTACCCGATGCCAAAAATTCCCCCCAGGAACCGGGTTATTATTACAAAGGCTATGTTCCCCAAACCGTATTAATTAACCAGTCGGGGAAAGTCGTTTTAGATAAACCGGGACAGGTCGCCTTTGAAACCGTTGATGATGGGTTTCGCCAAGTCTTTAATTTATTACCTCGTAATGAATCCGTGGAATTACGGCGTCGTTCCTTCAATGAATTTAACACGGAGTTAGTTCCAACCCAGAAGTAAATATCTGCGGGAGATGACCGAATATAGATTCGACCGGGCGATCGCTTCATAAGAAAAGGATGGGAGTGTGGAAACTCAGTGTCTTCAGACCACCAGAGGAAACACGACCCAGGGGAATTTATTCCCCTAGAAATATTCAATTATGCTATCATAAAGAAATTAACATAGTCGTGATAGTCGAGTCAATGACTAAAGCAAGTAAAACAATCGGAGTACAGCAAATCTTGTTGTCTCCCGACCTGGAAACCTGTGCGTTACTAGAATACCTTTGTCAACAATCCGGTAAATTGTACAACACGGGAATTTATTTTGCCCGTCAAACATTGTTTAAGACAGGTAAGTTATTAACAGGAAAGTTTGATTTAGCTTTTGAACCATCGGTATCAAAATCTTTGCTGGCACAATCAATGCCATCAACACCGATGCAACAAACCTTAATGTCGGTAACAGAAGCATTCAAATCTTTCAAGAATTTGAGAGATTTACATGAAAAAGGTCAACTCCATTTTCGACCCAAGCCTCCGGGTTATCTCCAGGGTTCTAAACTGTTTAAAGTTGCTTACCCTAATTCTGGAGGACAAAGACCAACGTTAATTAATGGTCAACTTAGATTCTCTCTAGGATTAACAGTTAAAAGATGGTTTGGGGTATCTGAATTTTTCTTGTCTATGCCATCAAATCTTGACTACTCTAAGGTTAAAGAGTTTACTATTCTTCCTAAGAATGGTGCTTTTTACTTAGAAATGTCTTATGAGGTGGAGAAACAAAACCATGAATTAGATATTAATAAAGCCTTGTCTATTGATTTAGGTACTGCCGACAATTTAGCAGCTTGTATTGATACCTTGGGAAATTCCTTTTTGATTGATGCCAGAGATTTAAAAGCTAAAAATCAACTTTGGAACAAAAAAGTATCAACTCGTAAAGAAGGTAAATCCCAAGATTATTGGGATAATTGGTTAGACTGTGTAACTCGTAAGCGCAATCACCAAATGCGTGACGGGATTAATAAAGCAGCAAAACTAATTATTAACCACTGTCTTAAATATGGTATTGGAACACTGGTAATTGGTTGGAATGAAGGTTTCAAAACTAATGCTAATCTGGGTAATTTGAACAATCAAAAGTTTGTTCAAATGCCTTTGGGTAAATTAAAATCCCGTGTAAAACAACTTTGTGATTTACACGGGATTAGGTTTATTGAAACTGAGGAAGCCTACACTTCAAAAGCTAGTTTCTTAGATGGGGACTCCCTACCCAAATACGGTGAAAAACCGATGGGGTGGAAAGCATCTGGGAATAGAATTAAGCGTGGTCTTTATCGGACATCTGATGGTTTTGTTGTTAATGCTGACTTAAATGGTGCAGCTAATATTTTAAAAAAAGTATCGGGAAGATTAGGTTTGTCGCTTAATCAACTCAGTAGACGATCTTTGGCAGTCGTAGCGAAAATTAGATTAAACTAATTCTGTCCGCAGAATCTCAGTGTCTTCAGACCTGAGAGTGTCAAAAAATGTAACATTTTTGTTATGATCGATTCAGTCGGTCTACTTTCCCATCCTCATCGCCTAAATGAATACCCCATCTTCCCCCTCTACCCCAGAACTAGAACCCCAAGTTAAACCCAACGAACCCAGACCCAGCTATGTTAAATTAGCGATGCGGAATATGGTTCGCAAGGGCGGAAAATCCCTATTTCACTTTGCCTTAACCACAGTGGGTTTAGTCGGATTTCTAGTTGGAATGGCTTATCTAACCCGCTAAATCCTTTAAATTCTGATTAGATTTTTTATTAATGACTGTACAGGTTGAAGTTAGTATACAAGACTGTTTTTGGGAGCAGTTAGAAAACTCGGAAAATAACACCATTCCCAATGATGCGCTAGAGTCTTCTCCCCGGGAAATTGACTGTCCCTTGACTATCACAGAATGGGAATATTGGTTCCAAAGTTGGTTAAATTATTTAGAGTCCTATCTACCATTGGCATCCAGTTACGAGTTAAGTTTACGTCTAACTGATGATCATGAAATTAAACTCTTAAATACTCAGTATCGTTCTCAAGATAAACCAACCGATGTGTTAGCCTTTGCTACATTAGAGGTCGATTGTCCCCAACCTCCAGAAGAATTTTCTGCTGAATCGCTGTATCTTGGTGATATTGTAATTTCGGTGGAAACTGCTAACTTTCAAGCTCAACAACAAGGGCATTCCCTAAAAATCGAGCTAGGATGGTTAGCAACTCACGGTTTACTACATCTTTTAGGTTGGGATCATCCCGATGATCAAAGTTTAACCGAAATGTTGGAGCAACAACGGGTACTACTAGAAATAGTTAATTTAGGAGTTTAACAGGTGAGTTAGATTAATCCAAAATAGCCATAAATTCTAGTAACTCAATAAACAAATTATCAAGAAAACTGTGATAAATTGCTTCCTATAACAGACCTAAAACTGCTGGTAGTGAAAACGTATTCAGCGAAGGACTTAGAAATGAATGTAGAAAAACCCTCTCTTTCAACATTTCCTACACCGTCAATTCCTATTCCTCAAACAACAACTTTATCTAAGTCTAATCTTTCCGGGACTATGGGTAAAAAATATGACCGAGAATTATCGTGGAAAATCGCTTCTAATTTATTAGTTAGCTTTAAATATGCTTGGACAGGAATTAGTTATACCTTTATAACCCAACGAAACTTTCGGATTCATACTATCATAGGAACCCTAGCAATTGGCTTGGGTCTTTTTTTGCAGTTAACCCGGGTGGAAATCGCAATTATTGGCCTGACTATCGGTGCGGTGATGACCATGGAATTATTGAACACAGCCATAGAATCGGTGGTTGACTTAAGCGTTGGTCAGTCCTACCATGATTTAGCCAGAATTGCGAAGGATTGTGCGGCGGCGGCGGTTTTAATTTCCGCTTTCGTGGCATTATTGGTAGCTGGAATATTACTTTTACCTCCTCTGTTCACCTGGATTCAAATTATAGTTTCAGGAGTTTAACCCTTGATTATTGTTATTGATAATTACGATAGTTTTACATACAATATTGTTCAGTATTTAGGCGAACTAGGGCAAGAATTACCGATTGCTGCTGAAGTTCAGGTGTTTAGAAATGATCGGATTTCCCTAGAAGAAATTCGTCAAATGAAACCCGACGCCGTGGTTATTTCTCCAGGGCCAGGTCGTCCCGAAGATGCTGGAATTTCCCTAGAATTAATTAGAGAATTGGGGCCGACTTTACCCATTTTAGGAGTATGTTTAGGTCATCAAAGTATTGGCCAGGTGTTTGGGGGAAATATTATTTCGGCACCGGAATTAATGCACGGAAAAACATCTCCTATCCATCATACAGGCGTTGGTGTGTTTAAAAATTTAGATAATCCATTAACAGCAACTCGCTATCATAGTTTAGTGATTGAACGAGAAACCTGTCCCGATAGTTTAGAAATTACCGGATGGGTAGAAGATGGGACAATTATGGGGGTTCGTCATCGGGACTATCCCCACATTCAAGGGGTACAATTTCACCCGGAAAGCGTTTTGACCCAGAATGGCAAACAACTTCTAAAAAACTTCCTAGAACGAATATAATTGTCCTTTAATCCATTGATACGTCAACCTAAATAATATGAAACGGCGCAAATTAATTCAATTAACAACTACAACATTATTAACCACCTTAGCGACTGGGTTAACGTCTCAATGGCAAAATTCTTGGGCACAATCTACTTCTGAAAATACCTTAATTGTCCAATGGTTAGGACATACTTCCTTTTTATTTACCGGGGGAGGATTAAGAATTTTAGTTAATCCTTTTCGCCCAATTGGATGTACCGCAGGTTATCGAAATCCTCAACAAATTCAAACCGATTTAATCTTAATTAGTAGCCGTCTTTTAGATGAGGGTGTGACCGAAGGATTTACAGGAAATCCATCCTTATTATATGAACCCGGGGTTTATCAATTTAATGGTAATCAAATTCAAGGAATTCGCACCATTAAAGATAGATTTAATGGCCGACAATTTGGGGTAAATGTAGCTTGGTTGTGGAAACAAGCGGGAATTAAAATTTTACATTTAGGTGGATTAGCTGGGCCATTAGGAATGGAAGAACGGATTTTAATTGGTCGTCCAGATTTAATGTTGATTCCGGTGGGAGGCGGGGCGAAATCCTATACTCCAGAAGAAGCCAAAAAAACCATTGAATTTCTAAACCCTAAAATTGTCATTCCCACCCATTATCGCACCTTGGCGGCCGATGCAACGGCCTGTGATATCGAACCTGTGGATAATTTTTTATCCGTAATGGCGGGAACATCAATACAAATTAAACAAACTGATACACTAAGATTAACCGCAGATGATTTACCGAAACAAGGGCCGATAATTAACGTCTTAAGTTATAACTTTGATGTTACTCCTAAAAGTTAACTGAAAGTTCCCTTAATAATTTTGACTGTCTATCCCCTTTTAAAAAAATAGATTCTTATTCCTTTTGATATAGGGCAAAATAGACAGTTAAGGTTAGTATCCCTATTGATGTTTTATAACTATTATGACCATTCAAAATCACTCGCAAAAATTAATCGCTGGGTTTGTAGGTATTGTTGGGTTGACGCTATTCGGGATTTTACCCGTTCAAGCTCAACTGCATAATTACACCTTAATAAACTCAACCCAAATTACTCAAATTCCGGCTACAACTTCCCTGGATATTATTGATACTATTGTTAGCGCGGGTGAATTTAGAATTCTAACCCAAGCATTACAAGCGGCGGACTTAGTTGATACGATTAAAGCAGAAGGGCCATTTACCCTATTTGCACCAACAGATAAAGCCTTTTCCGAACTTCCCCCAGGAGTTTTAGAAAACTTACTGAAACCGGAAAATAAAGCCCAATTAGTTAAAATTTTGACCTATCATGTTGTCCCGGGAAAGGTATTATCAACTCACCTAAAATCTGGAGAAATTAAAACCGTAGAAGGAGATACGGTTAATATTCAAGTAGGTTCATCGGTAAAAGTTGATAACGCAACGGTAATTAAAGCCGATGTTCCTGCTAGAAATGGTGTAATTCATGTAATTGATGCGGTGATTTTACCCGAATAATTTTAATTATTTCAAGAGGATAAAACCATGAACAATTTCATAGAAAATCAAAACAAAGGCAAAAATTTAGGAATTGTCAGTCTTTTAGGTTTATTAACATTAGGAACTATTTCCCCCGTAGTCGCCGCCGAAGTTCAAATGTCTGCCAATTCCGAACTAATTTGTCGCCAACCTAGCCAAGATTTGGCTCAAATGCCTATTTCTCCAAAAGTGATTCAAGGTGTTGTCGGAGATTTAGCCACGGTGATTTTAGCCGATGAACGCTTTAAAATTCTAGGGATGATTTTAAAATCTATTGGATTATTAGATGCCTTAAAACAGGGAGATTTTACTATTTTTGCGCCAACAGATGAAGCTCTAGCTAAATTACCGCAACAAATTTTAGATGCTATTTTAAAATCGCAAAACCTCAACCGATTTACCGAATTATTAGAATATCATGTAATCCCAGGTAAAATTACAACAACAGATTTAAAATCAGGAAAACTCAAAACTTTAGAAGGAGATTCTGTTACTATTAAGACAAAGAAAAATCAAATTAAAGTCGGAAATGCCACGATAATTGATTCTGATATTCCGGCGAGTAATGGAGTAATTCATGTTATTGATCAAATTTTAATTCTACCTAAATAAGCTAAAATAGGGAATAGGCAATAGAAAAAAAATAGGTGCATCTCATGTCTAAAATATAGAAATGAACAGGTTAGTATTTACAACTTTTTTGTGTCTTTGTGTCTTTGTGTCTTTGTGGTTAAATTAGGCTTTATCATTGTCAACATATCCCATTTTCAATTTCCTATTTATGAAATTAAGCCTTTGCATGATTGTTAAGAATGAACAAGAAACTTTAGCAAAATGTTTAAATAGTGTTAAAGGAATTGTTGATGAAATGATTATTGTTGATACGGGGTCAACGGATAAAACCCCAAAAATTGCTCAACAATTTGGGGCGAAAGTTCATTCCTTTAATTGGTGTGATGATTTTGCAAAAGCTAGAAATGCCTCTTTAAGTTATGCAACCGGACAGTGGATTTTAGTATTAGATGCAGATGAAATTTTAGACCCTGAAATTGGGCCACAACTGCATCAAATTATGGAAAATCGTAATTTAATTGTAGTTAATTTAATTAGACAGGAAATCGGCGCGAGTCAGTCTCCTTATTCCTTAGTTTCTCGACTGTTTAGAAATCATCCCCAAATCTGTTTTTCCCGTCCCTATCATGCCATGGTAGATGATAGCGTCACCGAATTAATTCGCCAAAAACCGCAATGGCAAATTGGAACATTACCCCAGGTTTCTATTTTACATTATGGATACCAAGCCGAAGCGATCGCTAAACGGAATAAATGGCAACTGGCAAAAACATCAATGGAGCGTTACTTAGCAGACCATCCAACGGATGGATATGCCGCTAGTAAATTGGGGGCTTTATACGTCGAAATTGGCGACTTAGAGCGCGGAATTGAACTATTAAAATTAGGATTATCTCAAGAGAGTAATGGAGAAGATGGGGTTTTATATGAACTCCATTATCATTTGGGCATAGCCTATAGTAAACAAGGACAATTTATCCTAGCAAAATACCATTATCAAACAGCAGTTGATATTAATATCATACCACAATTAAAGCTAGGAGCCTATAATAATTTAGGCAATATTTTTAAACAAGAAGGAGAACTAGAATCGGCTAAAATAGCTTATCAAACTGCCATAAAAATTGATCCTAGTTTAGCGATCGCCTATTATAATTTAGGCATGACCTTGAGAGAAATGGGAGCCTATCGAGAAGCGATCGCCGCCTATCAAAAAGCCCTAGAATTAAATCCCAACTCAGCCGAAACCTTCCAAAATTTAGGAGTTCTCTTACTACAAATTGGTCAACTCAGCGATAGCTCAATGATGTTTAAAGCCGCCATAGAATTACACGAACAAAATAACTCCCCAGAAGCCCAACGTTTACGTCAGGAACTCGGGGAAATGGGTTTTCGAGTTTGAGAGAGCCCAGATAAATTTCAAAACATTTTTCCAAATTTTTCCATAATCAGCTATCATGCAGCAAAAGCTTATCCTGAGCCTTGTCGAAGGATTGTCAAACAGATTAGGTCATTTTTCTAGGAGTTAGGTAATATGGTTAATGCAGAACGGATTCCCGTCGGTATTGTTGGAGCCTCGGGCTATGGTGGTGTGCAGTTGGTGCGTTTGTTACAGGATCATCCCCTGGTCAGAATTGCTTATTTGGGCGGGGATAGTAGCGCCGGAAAACCCTTTTGTAGTCTCTATCCCCATTTGAATGAATGTGTGGATTTAGTGATCGAACCTATTGATATTGATAAAATAGCCTCTAAATGTCAAATTGTTTTTCTATCCCTACCTAATAATTTAGCCTATACAATGGCGCCACAATTAATAGAAAAAGGATGTAAAGTATTAGATTTATCGGCGGATTATCGGTTTTCTAATTTAGACATTTATAAAAAATGGTATGGGGGAGAACGCACGGATCAAGCCATCGCAGCAACGGCCGTTTATGGCTTACCTGAATTGTACCGTGATCGCCTAGCTACGGCTCAATTAGTTGGTTGTGCGGGTTGTTATGTAACAGCAAGTTTATTAGCAATTTCTCCCCTATTAAAACAGGGATTAGTTGATCCCCATACCACGATTATTGACGCCAAATCCGGCACTTCTGGCGGGGGAAGACAGGCTAAAGTTAATATGTTATTAGCCGAAGCTGATAGTTCAATCGGGGCTTATAGTGTTGGTGGTCATCATCGCCATACCCCAGAAATTGAACAGGTTTGTAGTGATTTAGCCGGACACGATATTTTAGTCCAATTTACTCCCCATTTAATGCCAATGGTCAGGGGAATTTTAGCTACTGTTTATGCAACTTTACGCGATCCAGGGTTAGTTAGAGAGGATTTAATTACCATTTATAAAGCCTTTTATCGCAATTCTCCCCTGGTGAAAATTTTACCCGGTGGCACCTATCCCCAAACAAAATGGGCTTGTGGAACTAATCTTTGTTACTTAGGAATTGAAGTTGATCAACGCACTGGACGAGTGATTGTTATGTCGGCTATTGATAACTTAATTAAAGGTCAAGCCGGACAGGGAGTGCAGTGTATGAATATTATGATGGGTTGGGAAGAAACCTTGGGTTTACCGCAATTGTGTTTCTATCCTTAAGTCTTATGTTGTTGGGCTTTAGCCCTCCTAATTTTTGTGCTAAAGCCCAACAACAATTTATTTTTTAGGTTTAAACTGTTTTTCCACTAAACTAACAATCGTATCTCTAGGGAAAAATCGAGGTAAATTCACAATAAATTGATTACTTAATCCTCCAGTTACTAAGGTTGAAAAGTCTTTTTCTAAGGCTGTTAATGTGTCTTGAACAACTTCCTCCGCCGTGGCATAATTTTGTCCAACGCCGGAAAGGGTTTGAGGAAATTCTGCTGCGACAAAAAAGTTAGATTCCGTTGGCCCAGGACAAACTACTAAAAGTCTCACCCCGGAGTCTTTATTTTCCGCCCATAATGCTTCAGTAAAATTCAAAACAAAGGCTTTTGTTCCCGCATAAACCGAACAATAAGGTAAGGGTTGATAACCCGCAATAGAAGCGACATTAACGATCGCACCTGAACCCCGTTTTTTCATATCTGTTAAGAATAAATGAGTCAGTTCAACTAAGGCTGTAATATTTAACTGAATCATTTGCACTTGTTTAGTTAAGGGACGATCTGCAAAAGCTCCATAATCTCCAAATCCCGCATTATTAATTAGTAAATCAATAGTTAATCCCTGTTGAGAGATAGCATCAAAAACCGATTGTGTGGCATCGGGTTGGGTTAAATCTTGAGGAATTAGATATGCTTTAATATTATATTGCGATCGCAATTGTTCAGCAAGTTTTTCTAATTTGTCTTGAGAACGGGCCACTAAAACCACATCAATTTTCCGAGAGGCTAATTCCTTTGCAAACGCCGCCCCAATCCCAACAGACGCTCCTGTAATTAACGCAGTTTTCATTAATTTTCCATCCTAGAATCACTTTCTGATCAATTATTGTATTTGGTTTCGAGGGTGTTGGCACCCACCGAAGGTGATTCCTCTGACTTAGGAGCAGGTTGGACGGTGGGAGAATATTGACATTACAGATAAAATAGATGACTATATTCTTCAGTTAGGCAGAAGGGTAAATATCGAAGTTTATGGCTTTGAACCGAATTATGTTCATCAATTCCCCCATTTGAGTATCCCTGATTTGGCAAAATAAGGTTGATTTTCAACCGACGAAATAGTACCCAGAGAAGGGATTTTTGATTCATCGGGGGTTGCTTTTTCATGGTTTTCTCTTGAGTTGATTAATTAATGGCCTAATAATATTGAAAACAACTTAAAGCTTTTTTAGAAGATAGAAGTTGTAAAGTTATCAGAGGTCAATAAGTTAGGGTTAACGTTATTCAAAGTGGCGAGAATTTGATTATTGACCTGAATTTGAGTCGAACCATTGACCAGGGTGAGAGTTAGTTGTTCAAAGGTGAGACCGCCATCAAGGACAATCATGTCCACCCCAGAAGTAAAGTCGGTAATCGTATCAGGGCCAAATCCCGAAACCAGAACAAAGCGGTCACTACCTTCGCCTCCGGTCAGAGTATCAGCACCTTCAGCCCCCACTAAGATATCGTTGCCTTGGCCTCCGGTGAGAAGATCGTTACCTCCTCCGCCATCAAGGGTATCGTTACCTCCTTCGCCACCAAGGGTATCGTCACCGTCGTTGCCGTCGAGCAGGTCGTTGTCAGCACCACCATAGATTAGATCTTGACCGGAGTTACCAGAGATTGTATCACTATCTTCGTTCCCAAAGAGGGTATCGTCACCGTCGTTTCCTTCGAGTCGGTCTGTTCCTTGGTTGCCGAAGATGATATCATCTTGATTACCACCTTTAACAAAGTCATTATTCTGACCTCCGAACAGTTCATCTTTGCCATCACCACCATCAATCAGGTCATCTCCTTGATTCCCATTAATCGAGTCATTGCCAGTATTTCCAGCAATGGTATCGTTACCAAGGTTGCCAAACAAGTCATCATCATCATCGCCACCGTCGATTTGGTCGTTGCCTTTGCCACCGAAAACTAGATCTTTGCCTTTGCCCGCATTGATATAGTCGTTCCCTTGATTGCCGTTAATTTCGTCGTTGCCATCTCCGGTTTCAATGTTATTGTCACCGTCTTTACCAAAGATTTGATCAGATTCGGCTGTACCTGAGATCTCCTCATTGCCATTACTGGAAACCTGGGATGGGGAGTTTGTGTTAGTTTTTAAAGCAGGAAAATCAAGGGTTTTAATGAAATTGCTAGGCTCATAAAAATCACGAGTGGAGTTGGGTGTTGGTTCCGGTGTTGACGTGGGTGTGGGTTCCGGTGTTGGCT
>NZ_CAWLTW010000001.1:473578-474662 GCF_963864145.1 Planktothrix prolifica NIVA-CYA 540
GAACTATCGAAGCCCGTGAGCAGGATGTCGGTGTCCCCATCATTGTCAAAGTCGGCTGTGGTGACGGAACTACCGGAAACACCAGTTAGGGAGATGTTCGTGTTTTCGCTAAAACCGCCACTGCCGTTGTTGCTATAGATTTTGCTGATGGGGTTTCCTGAACTATCCTGGCCCGTGAGCAGGATATCGGTGTCCCCATCTTTGTCAAAGTCGGCTGTGGTGACGGAACTATAGGCAACACCAGTTAGGGAGATGTTTGTGTTTTCTTTGATACCCGCAGCCGGAATAATATTCCCGACAACATCCCCACTGGAGTTGCTATCATCTTCGTTAATGGTGGTGAGGGTATAGGTGAAGTTGGTATTAGCTAATACGGGTGCATCGTTAACGGCCGTGACCGTGACTTGGGCAGTGACTGGGGTAGGAGACTGCAAACCATCGTTATCTTTAGCTACCACTTGAACCGCATTGACCGTGCCGTTAACGTTGGCATCCGGTGTCCAATAAGCTTTTTTCGTGGTATCTATCGTATCATTACTCCCGGCAACCCAAGCTGTGGCGCTGGTGGCATCGCTCCCAATTCTTAACGTACCACTACTGACGGCTTTCACAACAAAGGCATCCACCGTCCCCCCATTATCCGCTTCATTTCCTTGGGCAGCGAAGTCAACAAAGGTGAGTTCGACTTCTGTATCTTCGTTGGTAGTGTCAACCGGGCCAGCAAAACTGCTGAGGGTGGGAGGGTTGAGGGCAGGGCTGTTTCAAAGTCGGATCTAAAATGCGATCGCTAAACTCTAAAAGCATTTCTCTGTAAAGAAAAGGAGAATTATTTCAACAGTTTTGATATTTTCTGTTTAAATATTGTCTAAGACTTGCCCCAGATCAAAGGTTTAGCGATCGCAATTTTTGAGAATGAAACAGCCCTGGGGTTGAGGGTGTTGCTATAGATTTTGCTGATGCGGTTAAAAGAACTATCGAAGCCCGTGAGCAGGATGTCGGTGTCCCCATCATTGTCAAAGTCGGCTGTGGTGACGGAACTATAGCCAACACCCGTGAGGGAGATGTTCGTGTTTTCGCTAAAACC
>NZ_CAWLTW010000001.1:474682-477040 GCF_963864145.1 Planktothrix prolifica NIVA-CYA 540
TTGCTATCTTCGTTAACGGTTTGGTTGCCGATAGGAGTCGCAGTGGGAGCATCGTTAATATTAGTAACCACAGAAGTCGGACTACTATTAACAGTTTCTACTGTCCCTTGTCCATCGGTATAACTAACTTTGACCTGTACTTTTTTCCCGACTTGTGCTTGAGATAAGGCAAAAGTATTATTAGTTGCTCCACTAATATCTGTCCAGGTAACTCCATTATCAGATGACTCTTGCCATTGATAATTTAAGGTTCCTAAACCATCAACATCTGCTAAGGTATTTGTGGCGGTTAAGGTTTGGTTTTGTGTTGCTGTCCCTGTAATACTAACATTACCTGTGGGTAAGTCGTTAATATTAGCAACAAGAGAAGTCGGACTACTATTAACGGTTTCTGCTGTCCCTAATAGGTCAGTATAACTAACTTTTACCTGTACTTTTTTCCCAACTTGGGTTTGAGATAAGGTGAACGTATTATTAGTTGCTCCACTAATATCTGTCCAGGTAACTCCATTATCAGATGACTCTTGCCATTGATAATTTAATGTTCCTAAACCATCTGCATCTGCTAAGGTATTGGTTGCAGTTAAGGTTTGGTTTTGTGTTGCTGTCCCTGTAATACTAACATTACCTGTGGGTAAGTCGTTAATATTAGCAACAAGAGAAGTCGGACTACTATTAACAGTTTCTGCTGTCCCTAATAGGTCAGTATAACTAACTTTGACCTGTACTTTTTTCCCAACTTGGGTTTGAGATAAGGTGAACGTATTATTAGTTGCTCCACTAATATTAGTCCAGGTGGTTCCATTATCTGCTGACTCTTGCCATTGATAATTTAAGGTTCCTAAACCATCTGCGTCTGCTAAGGTATTGGTTGCAGTTAAGGTTTGGTTTTGTGTTGCTGTCCCTGTAATACTAACATTACCTGTGGGTAAGTCGTTAATATTAGCAACAAGAGAAGTCGGACTACTATTAACAGTTTCTACTGTCCCTTGTCCATCGGTATAACTAACTTTTACTTTTACCTTTTTTCCTACTTGTGCTTGAGATAAGGCAAAAGTATTATTAGTTGCTCCACTAATATCTGTCCAGGTAACTCCATTATCAGATGACTCTTGCCATTGATAATTTAATGTTCCTAAACCATCTGCGTCTGCTAAGGTATTGGTTGCGGTTAAGGTTTGGTTTTGTGTTGCTGTCCCTGTAATACTAACATTACCTGTGGGTGCATCGTTAACGGCCGTGACATCAATAGTAATAGTATTAGCTGCCACACTATCAAGAGTGCCGTCATTAACGGTGAACTTGAAGTTGGCATAACCGCTACCGTTGGCATTGGCAACTGGGGTAAATTGTAGGTTAGGAATATTCGCAGCAGTGATCACTTGGTTAGCTGTGACAGCAGTGCTGTTGAGTTTTAATGTCCCGGCGGTGGGCAGTTGAGTGATTTTTATCGAAGCTAGGGTGTTTCCGGTGTCTACATCACTAAAACCGAAGTCCGTGGCAGCAAAGGTATAGTTACTGTCTTCGTTAAAGGTTAGGGTTTTGTCCGTGCCGGTAGGTGCATCGTTAACGGCCGTTACCACAATGGAGGCGGTGGCGGTGTTACTGCTAAAGGCTGTTGTCCCGCCGTTAGTGCTGGTGTCGGCTGTACTTCCGGCTGTACCTGTGGACTTATCCCAAGCCCGGAAGGTGAGGGCATTGGTAATAGTCCCGTTGTAGTTGGTGTTGGGTTGGAAACGAACTTTATTCCCTGCATCTAATAATAGGGCGTTACTGTCGCTGACGGAGGGGAAGTTTGTCCAGGTTGTGCCGTTGTCGGTGGAATATTGCCAAGTGCCGTTATTGTCGGCGGCTGTAATTGCAATGGCTTCGGTGATGGTGGTGTCTACATCGGATATGGGGAGAAGATTGTTATAGATTTTGCTGATGGGGTTTTCTGAACTATCCTGGCCCGTGAGCAGGATGTCGGTGTCCCCATCAGAGTCAAAGTCGGCTGTGGTCACGGAACTAAAGGCAACACCAGTTAGGGAGATGTTGGTGTTTTCGCTAAAACCGCCACTGCCGTTGTTGCTATAGATTTTGCTGATGCGGTTAAATGAACTATCGAAGCCCGTGAGCAGGATGTCGGTGTACCCATCAGAGTCAAAGTCGGCTGTGGTGACGGAACTATAGCCAACACCCGTGAGGGAGACGTTGGTGTTTTCGCTAAAACCGCCACTGCCGTTGTTGCTATAGATTTTGCTGATGCGGTTATTAGAACTATCCCAGCCCGTGAGCAGGATGTCGGTGTCCCCATCTTTGTCAAAGTCGGCTGTGGTGACGGAACTTGTGTAAACACCAGTTAGGGAGATGTTCGTG
>NZ_CAWLTW010000001.1:480505-516167 GCF_963864145.1 Planktothrix prolifica NIVA-CYA 540
TTGGTGATTTGCACGGGATTAAATTTGTTGAAACCGAAGAAGCCTATACTTCAAAAGCTAGTTTCTTAGATGGAGACTCCCTGCCCAAATACGGTGAAAAACCGATGGGGTGGAAAGCATCTGGAAATAGAATTAAGCGTGGTCTTTATCGGACATCTGATGGTTTTGTTGTTAATGCTGACCTGAATGGTGCAGCAAATATCCTCAGAAAAGTATCGGGAAGATTGGGTATAATGCTCAATCAACTCAGTAGACGATCTTTGGCAGTCGTAGCGAGAATTAAGTTAAACTAATTCTGTCCGCAGAATCTCAGCGTCTTCAGACCTGAGAGTGTCAATTTCTTAATTTCCTTTAATTGGGTAGTCGGTTTATCCCTAATGGGTATCAAGATGTTTCTGATGGTTGGGGGTTAACGGTTTCCCATTTGTCGAAATGCCGATTCTAAGTGGCTGACAAACCCTGATACGTTAAATAACGGCGCATCTCGTGCCTTTAACCGTTGACGCAACTGTTGCAACTCCTGGGGATGGCTGGCCCAGTCAATCGCTTTTTGTTGGTACTCCTCCCCACTGTGAGCAATCATTTCTGGGAGTCCGCCACTGGCACAAATACTCGCCCCCATGCGGGAAGCGTTGGTCAAACCAGGTTTTGTCAGTACGGGTACACCCGCCCACAACGCTGCTACCGTGGTGGAACCTCCGCTATATATCCACGTATCTAAGGCTAAATCTGCCAGTTGTAAGCGGGCGAGATATTCGGGGTGGGGAATTTTGGGGGCAAAAATTAGTCTTTCGGGTGCAACTCCAGAAGCAGCAGCTTTTTTGTGTAAATTATTGATAACTTCCTCTGTTGTCGGTTCAGATAACCACAAGACACTGCCTTCAACTTGCTGCAAAATTCCCATCCAAACGGCAAATAAATCGGGGGTAATTTTAAAATGTCGGTTGAAGCAACAGAAGACAAAACTATCTTCTGGCAACCCGAATTCTGCGCGAGTTAAGGGTTGGGAAGAAATCTCCATTTCAGAAGCGATAAACTGATCAGGTAAATAGAGAATTTCTTCACTATAATATTGAGCTAATTCTGGAGGAACAATCCATTGGTCGGTAAGTAAATATTGAATAAAATTGGCTCCCATTGTGTTCGGATATCCCAGAAAACTGGCTTGAATAGGAGCCGGTTGATAGGCAAAGATTTGCGGTTTACCGTAACCGGTATACCCGGCTAAATCGATTAAAATATCAATGCCATCTCGATTGATTTGTTCAGCCGCTTCTAAAGGAGACAGTTGAGAAAAATCTCGAAATTCATCACAACCGATTCTAATGGTTTCCGTGATCTCATCATTGACGTTTAATAAGTTGTAGCCAAAGATTTCAAACTCTTCTCGGTTATGGTTTTCAAAGATTTGATAAATTAAACGACCAACGGCGTGACTATAGAAATCGGGGGAAACATAACCCACCCGCAGTTTATCGGTTTTTTGGGAATAGATGAATTGCGGTTTTTTCTCAGCTATTGATTTCTCAATTCCTATGGCGTGTTTTTGGGCAACAGCTAAGGATAATTCGGGAGGAATTGGAAGGGCGTTTAACTGAAAGGGAGCTAAGGTAAACCCTTTCTTGTCTTCCTGTATATATTGGGTCGTGGAATTGATCAAATCTTGGACAAAATGATCATAGTTTTCCCAGTCGCAGAGATTAACTTTCACAAACCCGATATGGGGATATAAATATTCAGCATTACGGTTGAGGCTTTCCACTCATTCATAGGCAAGTTTCGCTAAGGTAAATTGACTTTGAAGTTCCCAAATCTGTCCGAGTTGAAAATAGGCATCGGCGTAGTTTCGTTGGTGTTTAGCTGCGGTTTGAAAGAGTTGAATCGCTTCTTCTAACTTCGCTTGTTGTTTATACAACAAACCTAAATTGTACAATGCTGGAACAAGCTCAGGGTTTAATTCCAAGGCGCGTTTTAATAACTCCTCAGCTTGATTTAATTGACCTTCAATTAGGTAGATTGACCCCAAGTTTGTTAAGGTTAACGCAGAATTTGGGTTAATTTTTAGAGCATTTTGATAACAAGTTATAGCTTCAGCTAAACGATTTTGCTGTTGCAGTAAGGTTCCTAAATTATTGTGAGGTGGAATATAATTTGGGTCGGCTGCTATAGCATTTTGAAAGCAAGCGATCGCTTCTTGAATTTTTCCTTGTTTTTTAAAATCTTGCCCTCGTTCAAATTCAGCTTTTGCTGCTTTTAATCGTGGGTTTTCTAACGTCCTTAAGTGTTGTTCTAGGATGTCATCTAATTCGGAAATTGTCGTCTCATCTTCTCGAAAAATCTGCCCGACATATTCAGTCTTTTGACGAGAAATTGGAAAGGGTTTTCCTTCGGAAAATTCATCATGAACTAAACTTTGATATTGAGCTAAAGGATAAATGACATCATTCAAAAACCGTTGATCAATGCCTTTCGTTAAAGATTCAGCGTGAGTTTTAACATAATTATTGATAGCAGTTTTGATCTCTAAATTCCCTTTAAATCCCCACATCCCTCCCATAATTTTGCTTCGATGCAAAGGATGATCTCGCATAATATGAAACGGAAAAGGACTGGCTAACCATTCATCAACGGCGGCTTTTTCCCGTTGATTAAGCCGCGAGTCCGTATCCCGAATAATTGTAATTTCCACATCAGAATCATTTAGGGCTAGAAACCGCCAAAATGATCCGGTACAATTTTGAGAGGGGGTTTGCATCGGGATGATTTCTACATGATTCCAAGCTGATAAATGTTCTAACGTTTCTTTGGGAACGGTTTCATCCACATAAAACCGACAAATCCAACCCGGATAAATTTTAAGTGCTAATTCCGCATTTTTAATCGCACCAATATTGTAGATAGGATCATGGCCCCAAAGACTAAAAGAGATGACTTTTTTCTGGGTTTTTGTGGGGCTACCAATAGTTACTAATTTAGCAATATTTCCACTTTTAAACCCTAAAGCCATCGGACATTGAACTTGGGGAAAAATAGCGACATCATAAAGTTCTGTGGCTTCGGTATCCATATCTAGCCACTCGACAATATTTCCGGTTTTTAAGTCAATAATTAAGATGCCACAACGGGCTTCTGCTTGTTTTTGTTGCAGTTTTTCTCCCAGTAATAAACCGGAAAAATGATAATCTCTGGGTTTAGATAAACCCACAACGGCAAAATCTCCGACAAAGGCTAACCCCCGTCCATACCCCGGACAAAATGTAACCGCAACAAATTCCCCGTTTTCGATGTATCCAAAATCTCCTGTTCCTGAGTTGAGTAACCACAATTTCCCTTGATACCATCGGGGAGAGTGGGGCATGGATAAACCCCTAGCGATGATATCGTTGGTTTGAATATCAATCACCACTCCCCCATCACTGCGTCGATGTCGCCAACCGGATGCTACATCCGAATGACTAACCGCCGTTACATAGCGGGGAATACCGTTAACGGCGGCTAACCCGTTAAGGTGACAGCGATCTTCCGGGGCGAGTTTGCTGATAAAATTCGGTTGCCATACAGGAGTAAAGCTGTGTTGAGGATGGAGCGTCGCTAAACAGCTATATTCGGTGTTAGCAAAAATAATATTTCCCTGGGGGTCAGCTATCAGATCATGTACGTCTACATCTCCGGTGGTGTAGGCAACGCGAGGAACGTAGACGCGATCATATTTATCCTGTAAAAGTTCCTTGTTTTCGAGGATATTTTCAAACCGCCAAATTTGATAGCGGGTGGCAAGGTAAAAGCGTTCTGATGTCGTATACAGTCCCATAGGTCGCTCAAATTCCCAAACGGGGGTGGAAATTTGGCCGTTCGGTTGGACTCCAATCAAACAAAGGCGGTTTGTTTGGTAGGTAGTCAGGGCGACGCTGACTTGGTGTTGGTGCAGCCATTCCAGAAAGTGTCGTGAGTAAGGAACAGTTAGGGTTTTGGGAGCGCTCATAGGTTATTGCTTATTGATGTAGATAGAGGTTGCACAAAAACCAAATAAATCTTATCTTAAAACAAGATTTTTTTAAAAGTACAGCGGCAATGTTGGATTCTCTCAAGGTAAGACTATACCCAAATAAGGTATTTGTGGCAGTTAAGGTTTGGTTTTGTTCGGGTGTTCCTGTAATATTAACTGTTCCTGTAGGAGCATCATTAACATTAGTAACAACAGAAGTTGGACTACTATTAACGATTTCTTGTGTTCCTAGTCCATCGGTATAACTAACTTTTACCTGCACTTTTTCCCCACTTGTGCTTGAGATAAGGTGAAAGTATCATTAGTTTCTCCACTAATATCAGTCCAGGTAACTCCATTATCTGCTGACTCTTGCCATTGATAATTTAATGTTCCTAAACCATCAATATCGGCTAAGGTATTGGTTGCAGTTAAGGTTTGGTTTTGTGTTGCTGTACCCGTAATATTAACTATTCCTGTCGGTAAGTCATTAACATTAGTAACACGGGACTTACGCAAGCACGCTATATATAGCGTACTTGCGTAAGTCCTGTAAATTTTATATTGCTGGCGCAGATACTTGAACAATTGGCAGCGTTCGCTGGCTTACTGCACACTATATATAGTGTGCCTGCGTAAGTCCTGAATTTATTATAAAATATCAATATAGCAGTTTTTAATCATGGTAGCTCCCACAAATAGAAAGCAAGATAAATTTCAATCCTATTACACGAATTGTGATCATATTACTTCCTATATGGTAGGACTTCTCGAATGTGATAATAATATGTCTGTGCTTGAACCTTGTGCGGGTGAGGGTGTGTTTATTGACGAGTTATTAAAACAGGAATTAACTCCAGAAATTACTGCCTATGAGTTAAATATTGATGCTGTAAATCAGTTGAATATTAAATATAATGATTTAAAAAATATTGAGATTATACATCAAGATTTTATACTGGCAAACACTAACAAAAAATTCGATAGAGTGATTGCCAATCCCCCTTATGGAGCATATCAATCACCGGAAAAAAGAAAACAATTAAAAAAAGCATATCCCCATATATATGCTAAGGAAACCTACGGTTTATTTTTAATTCGGACAATGGAATTATTGAAACAGGACGGACGACTGGTTTTTATTATTCCAGATACCTATTTATCACTCCATCATCATCAAGGTTTGCGAAAAGAAATTATTAGTAATTATAAAATAGAATCAATCACGCTTTTTCCTTCTGATTTTTTCCCTGGTGTTAATTTTGGCTATGCGGGTTTAAGTATAATATCTATTGTTAAGGAAAAACCAAATATTGACTATAATTTTCCTGTTTATAAAGGTCTGCATTCACCGTCAGAGTTGACAGAATTATTAACCAAAACCAAGAAAAATTATGAAGTTTGTAGACTTTCCTACCATCAGCTTATTAACAATCCATCCCAGGCTTTTTTTCTGTCTTCAAAAGACTGGATTTCTCAAATTCTGAGTTCCGATAATCTAACAATAGGTGATATTTGTTTTGTGGTAACGGGTTTTTATTCGGGTAATGATGGTAAGTATTTAAGGCGATCGCCCTCTGTTACTAGGGGGACTAAAAAGTATGCTATTGTAGAGAATAATAAGATATGTAGGGATAATCTTTCTATTAATCCGCCCCTGAATGGCATCAAAAATGATTGTTATTGGGTTCCTATTGTCAAGGGTGGTAATCAAAGATTCTACAAACAATCAGAATGGTTTATGGACTGGGGAGAAAAAGCAGTTCATGATTATAAAGTTACTAATAAGCAAAAAGCTAGATTTCAGAATTCTCAATTTTATTTCTGTCAGGGAATAGCTGTACCAATGATATCATCTTCTTCAATTACGGGATCATTGATTGATGGGAGATTATTTGATCAGTCTATTGTGGGAATATTTCCGCGCCAAGATTGCCAGGATTTAATTTACTATTTACTTGGTTTTTTCAATAGTAAAGTTTGTAATGATCTGATTAGAATTATCAATATAAGCACCAATAATTCTGCGAATTATATTAAGAAAATACCTTTGATTATACCACAAAAACCGTTATTAGAAAAAATATCAAAAGAAGTGGAAAAGCTGGTAATATTATCTAAATATAATTCTATTAATGATCAAGATTTGCAAGAATTGAATCAATACTTTTATGAGGTATATGGTGCTAAAATATCTGAATAAAAGCGATATATAGCATTTATCAGTGGTATTTTTACAAGGATAAATCTATTTTAAACACAAAGATACAAAGACACAAAGAAGTTGTAAACACTAACCTAACTAAAACTGGTCTTATCTATAGAAAAAACATGGCTAACCGATCTCACAGAAATACACGATTAATGGGAATGAATGCCCTGCGAAAACGTAATGGGGTTCACACTTCTGAACTTGAAATTGAAGTTAAAGAATATCAAGAAACCGTTCATTCTGTTATGAATCTTGATTGTATTGAACTTCTTAAAAAGATTCCCTCAAACTCGGTTCAACTGATTGTTTGTGATCCTCCTTATAATATAAATCTCGCGGAATGGGATAATTTTGATAATTATATTAAGTGGGCATCTAATTGGTTGATAGAGAGCGAGAGAGTCCTATCTGAGACAGGAAATATTGTTATATTTGGTGGGTTTCAATATCAAAGTGAAGCCGGAAGTGGTGATTTACTGGAAATTATGATGTATATGCGTCATCAGAGTAAGATGCGATTAGTTAATATGATTATTTGGTATTATAAAAATGGTATGAGCGCCCATAGATTCTTTGCGAATCGTCATGAGGAAATAGCTTGGTTTGCGAAGACAAAAAAATATATTTTCGACTTAGATGCAGTGCGTATACCTTTTGATCAGGAAACTAAAGCACTTTACTTAAAAGATAAAAGACTAAATCCTGATAATGTTGAGAAAGGCAAAAATCCGACTAATGTTTGGGAGATTGGAAGATTGAATGGTAATTCATTGGAAAGGGTAGGACATCCGACACAAAAACCAACGGAAGTAATTAGAAGAATTGTCCGTGCCATGTCTTACCCTAGTTCAGTTGTGCTTGATTTTTTTGCGGGTTCAGGAGTGACAACCAGAGTGTGTATAGAAGAAGGAAGACATAGTATAGCAAGTGATCTTTCTAATGATTTGAATGGTTATTTAGATCAGCATATTGCCAAAATAAAACCCGATATTTTTTCTGATTTTGTCCCCTTTAATTTATTAACTGAAATTGAATTTGAGTCCCATCCAGTGTTTGGCAAAATAACGGGAAATAGGTAGCTTCATGGAAAGTCATTTTTCAGGAGCGAATTTAACGATCTTGTTGATGTCCTAATTTCTTTGCACACTGCGATAGATATTGCTGTAATGATGTATGATGGGGTTTTAAGTTGAGTATGACTAAAATAGAAATTTATGGGGCATAAGGGATGAAACGCTATATTTGTATTGCCATTGGCATTAATCAATATCAATATCTGCAACCCTTGAATTATGCCCAAAAGGATGCAGAGGCTATTTATGAATATTTGGTTGATGTTGCCGGGTTTCCTCGTGATCAGAGTTTATTGATCACCGATAAATCCCCCCAAATGTCGAGGATGTCCACCTATCCCAACCGGGAAAATGTTTTAGATTGGGTAGAGTCTTTCTGTAAAGAGCAACTCGGCCCGGAGGATGTCCTTTGGTTTTTCTTTAGTGGTCATGGGTTCGCCAAGGATGGACGGGATTATCTATTGCCGATTGATGGTAACCCGACTCAGTTAGAAACAACGGGAATTCCGATTGCAAAGTTATTTGACTATTTTAAAGCCGCAGCAACCGATAAAATTTTGGTGTTGCTGGATATTAACCGCGCTCAGGGGGCACACGCGGGGGAAAGTGTGGGAACTCAAACGGCTGAAATCGCCCGAAAATTAAAAATTCCGACGATTTTATCCTGTCAGCCCGAACAGTTGTCCCGGGAAACTTCGGCTTTGCGCCAAGGATTCTTTACTTCGGTATTATTGGAAGGGTTGAAAGCCGGACAGTTTTCAACCTTAGACCGATTAATTCATGGACTGGAGAAACGTTTACCGGAAGTGACGGAACAACATTTAAGACCCCGACAAAACCCCGTATTTGCAGTTTATCCAGCCTCTAAACTCCAGCAGGTAATTTTACCTGAAAGTCGTCAGGTGGCTATTAATCTTTCCAATGGTATTAGAGAAATAAATATGGCAACTGTAGAATCTCATAAAAATGGGACTGCTCCTGTATCGGAAGATCCACTGAAATTATCCCTATCCTCTGATCAAGGAAATGGGGATCGGGGTTCTGCGACAGGTGAACCCGTCGAACCCGGGAATTTACCCCCAAATTCTCCAGCTTCTGTAATTCAGATGAACTCCCAACCGCCTGCAAGTTCAACAGAGGACACTATGACAGAAAGTTCATTTTTACAACGGTTAATTCTTTGGAGTGGCGCAACGGCGCTGGTACTGTTACTGGGTGTGTTTCTGACCAATAAACCAATATTTTTAGGTCAAAAAACCGCTAAGTCTTCTGTTGAGACTTCAACGGTGGTTAAAACTCCCAAACCACTGCCCGCGACCACAAAACCGGAAAGTACACCCCCGACTCCAACTCCTGCAAGTCCGGTTCAATTGTTAGATGAATCGAAACTCCTATTAAAAGATGCTTCCGCTTCTGATTTTAGTAAAGCGATCGCCATCATTCGACAAATTCCGGCGAGCGATCCCCAGTACAAGGAAGCCCAAGGGGATATTGAACAATGGAGTAAAACGATCTTGGTGATTGCCCAAGGACGCGCCCTGAGTCAAAATTTACCAGCAGCCGTTGATGCGCTCAAGTTGCTCCCTGACGCTAATCCTGAGATTTATCAACAGGGACAAAAACAACTTGAGGAGTGGGAGGCTCAGTTAAGCATCCTGAAAAATAATCAAGGAATTTTGAGCCAGGCTAAGGCTTTAATTAAGCCCGGTCAAGCTTCATCCTATAGTGATGCCATCGGTCTTGTCCAAAAAATTCCGGCGGATCAGCCGGGATATTTGGAGGCGGAAAAATTAATCGATCAATGGGGAAATCAAATCTGGGAAATTGCTCAATCCCGTGCGAAGAAAAAGCAATATGATAATGCTATTGAAGCGGCTAAGTTAGTTCCCGAAAATACATCGGCCTATGACGCGGCTAAGAAAGCGATCGCTGACTGGAAAACGAATAAGTAATCAGTTATCAGTCATCAGTTATCAGTTATCAGTCATCAGTTATCAGTTAAATTGAAAAAAATTCATTTTCATAAAGGAGGATGTTCCCCCATTATATAGAGAATACATCGTAGATTAACTAAACCTTCTCGATTTAAGCGTAAAACTTCAACAGTAGCCCTTCCTATGGGAGTTAAACCAATAATTAGAGTATAATCTTGATTCCAACTCAAATGTTCTTGCCAATTTTGTTGTCGAGGATGATAAAGAGAAACCATTGATTGAGTAATGGGATCTTTCCCTTCAGTTTTGTTGTATTTATAGTTGTTACATCCTTGACAGGATAAGGCTAAATTATCAAGATTACTGTCGCCACCTTTACTTAAAGGTTGAATATGCTCAACAGAAAAACTATGGGTAGCAAATTTTTCTTGAGAATGGCAATACTCACAGCAACTTTTTGCTCTTAGTCTAACTTCTTGTTTAAGTTGAGAGGTGAGTTTGTTATCAGTCATTATTAATTGGTTGAAGCCCCATTTGTGTAATTAAATTGGTGAGAGAGAGTTTACGCATTTGAGCTAATTTAGTTAAATATTCTAAGCGTTGAGCTTGATATTTTTCTACTTGCTCAGTTAATTCTAAAAGTTGCTGATACTCTGATTCTGTTAAAATTTCTTGATTGCGTTTCTCCATCAAAGTTTGATATATATGTCGTAATTCTTGAGGTAAATCTTGATTAATTTTGATCAATAATTCAGACTCATTTATTGATAGACTAGGAGCAATTCTTTGAGCTTTAACTTGTAGGATTTGCTCAATAAATTGCTCTAATTCAGCTTGATTTAATTGCTGAACAGCTTGGAGTAAATCTAAGGCTGATATTTGGGCTTCAATTTTGACAGTGGGCATGATCTTACAACACTTTTATTTTAGATTTCTGGATATCTTGATGATAACTGATAACTGATAACTAATTGATTACTGATAACTGATTTTTGTTCCCCCTAAACCGCAGTAGCCATTGGGGTTTTTGGCTAAGTATTGTTGATGATAACTTTCGGCATAATAAAATTCTGGTGCGGGCAGAATTTCTGTGGTTATGGTTTCATAACCTCCTTTTTTCAGGGCGATTTGATAGATGTCCCGTGAGGCTTCTGCTAATTCCCGTTGTTGCTCGGAATAAACATAAATTCCTGAACGGTATTGTGTCCCAGCATCGTTACCCTGGCGCATTCCCTGAGTCGGGTTATGGCTTTCCCAAAAGACTTTTAGCAATTGTTCATAACTGATGACTTTTGGATCATAAACCACTAACACGACTTCATTATGTCCCGTTAGCCCGCTACAAACTTCTTCATAGGTGGGGTTGGGAGTAAATCCGGCACTGTAGCCCACGGAGGTGCTAAACACGCCTTCTTGCTGCCAAAATCGACGTTCTGCACCCCAAAAACAACCCATCCCAAATACCACCATTTCTAATCCTGGGGGAAAGGGGGGTTTCAGGGGATTACCATTGACATAGTGTTTATCGGGTACGGATATGGCTTGTTTCCGTCCGGGTAAGGCGTCGGAAGCTGAAGGCATTTTTAGTTTTTTACCCAGTCCAAAAATGTGCATAATTGAATTATTTAGGATTGCTATATCTTAATTTTAGCGTTTTTATCGGGATTTTTGCTGAAATATAATAATTATAATTGAGTTTTTAAAATTTGATATAATCAGTTAGAAGAATAAAAAACTCAGATATGATGTGGGATGAAATTGCTGAAGAAATTACACAGGCTACGGGAGAACCGTTTAAAATTTGCGATCGCCATGCCGTCGGTGGAGGATGTATCAATCAAGGATATCAAATTAGCCAAGGTTCTCGTCACTATTTTATTAAACTGAATCAAATAAGTCAAGTGGGAATGTTTGAAGCCGAGGCTTTAGGGGTTCAACAAATTTGGGAAACCCAGACTATTCGAGTTCCTCAAGTCATTTGTTGGGGAGGGTTGGGAGATTCCGCTTATTTAGTCTTAGAATGGCTGAATTTAGACGGAAAAAATCACCCTTCAGCCTGGGAAGAAATGGGACAAAAATTAGCTTTGCTCCATGGCTGGACACCGGAACAAAATTATCCTGGGTATGAAAACTTTGGCTGGGAAATTAATAATACAATTGGTTCTACACCTCAAATTAATACTTGGACAAATAATTGGGTTGAATTTTGGCAAGAACATAGAATTGGCTATCAATTGCAATTGGCTAAACGGCGAGGAGGCTATTTTGAACAGGAAGAAAAATTACTAAAAAAAATCCCAGAGTTATTAGCTAATTATACTTCTAAACCTTCCTTAGTTCATGGAGATTTATGGGGAGGAAATGCGGCGATTTCTTCAGCAGGAGAACCAGTAATTTTTGATCCGGCTATTTATTTTGGAGATCGAGAAGTTGATTTAGCTATGACGGAATTATTTGGCGGGTTTCCTCCCCGTTTTTATCAAGCTTATCAGACAATTCTTCCTATAAATTCCGGCTATAAGCGTCGTAAAATACTTTATAATCTTTATCATATCCTAAATCATTTTAACTTATTTGGGGGGAGCTATGGTAGACAAGCTAATCAGATGATTGAAGAAATTTTGCGCTAAACTTTAACTCAACCAGCACTTACCACCTATCTTTTCTTGTATTTATAGTCTTTTCTGATGAATGACGCTCAACCAAATCACTCACTCAACAGTATTTTGATTGTTGATGATACACCCGATAATTTATATCTTTTGTCAGCGATGTTAACAGAACAGGGGTATAATGTTCGCTGTGTTATTAATGGTTCATCTGCGATTATGGTGGCGATTTCTGACCCACCGGATTTAATTTTATTAGATATTCGGATGCCTCAAATGAGTGGATATGATGTTTGCAAAAAGTTAAAATCTTCCGAACGCACCCGAGATATTCCTGTAATTTTTTTAAGTGCATCAAATGAAGTTTTTGATAAAATTCAAGCCTTTGAAGTGGGCGGTTTAGACTATATTACTAAACCTTTTGAAATTCGAGAAGTTTTAGTTAGAATCAAAAATCAATTAAATTTACAAGAGGCAAAATTACAAATTAAAAAATTCAATACCGAACTGGAACAACGGGTTAAAGAACGCACTGAGGAACTAGAACTAGCTAATTTACGATTATTATACATGGCATCCCATGACGCACTTACGGGTTTACCGAATCGAGTGTTTTTTATGGAACAATTGATGGCAGTTTTGGCTTATACCCACACCTGTTCTAGCTCTCAATTTGCGGTATTATTTCTCGATTGTGATGATTTTAAAGTTGTTAATGATTCTTTGGGACATTTAGCTGGAGATCAACTTTTAAAGGCTGTGGCGAGAAGATTAAGCAATTGTATTAATCCTAATTATACCTTGGCTCGATTTGAAGGGGATGAATTCACTGTCCTGTTAGAAAAGATTGAATCCGTTGATGAAGCTACCCAATTAGCGGAAACAATTCAACAGGCTTTAACTAAACCTTTTTTACTCCATGAACATGAAGTTTTTATTAATACCAGTATTGGGATTGTTTTAGGAAATTCTGATTACGAACAGCCAGAATATTTGCTCAGGGATGCAGATACGGCAATGTATCAGGCTAAAACTCTAGGAAAAGCCCGTTATCAGGTGTTCAATCGAGAGATGCACACCCGTGCTTTAACTCGTTTACAGTTAGAAAATGACCTCCGACGTGCGATTGAACGTCAAGAATTTATTGTTTACTATCAACCAATTGTTTGTTTATCAACGGGAATAATTAGTAGTTTTGAAGCCTTAGTTCGTTGGAGACATCCCCAACGGGGCTTAGTTCCACCAGATCATTTTATTCCTATTGCTGAAGCCACCGGTTTAATTGTTCCCTTGGGATTTTGGGTGTTAGAAAACTCCTGTCGTCAACTGAAACAATGGCAAGAAAAATCAGCCCAACGAGGGGAAGTTTTTGATGTTACGATGAGTGTTAATTTATCTGTTAAACAGTTCTCTCAACCCAATTTAATTGAACAAATTGATCAAGTTCTTGAGAATTTAAAATTAGATAGCAAAAATCTAAAATTAGAAATTACAGAAAGTGCCATTATGGATAATTCTGAATTAGCATCAGAGCTATTTGAACAACTAAAAAAGCGCAACATTCAGTTAAGTTTAGATGACTTTGGGACGGGATATTCTTCCTTAAGTTATTTACACCGATTTCCTTTAGATATTATTAAAATTGACCGCTCTTTTATTAGTAACTTAGATTTGATTGGAAAAAATTTAGAAGTGGTTCAAGCCATTCTCAATCTCGCCCATCATTTAGGAATGAGTGTTGTAGCTGAGGGCATTGAGACACCAGAACAATTATCCCTTCTGAGGTTTTTAGGTTGCGAATTAGCTCAGGGTTATCTATTCGCTCAACCTTTGGATGCAGAAGCCGCAGAAACTCTGCTTTTCTCCCATCCTCAATGGTAATAATCATTTGCTATGCTCTATTTTTCTAAAAATCCTAAATTTTTTCCTAGGGTAAAGATTGCCAAGCATGGGTGACTAATTCACTTAACCAGACTCGCTGTTCTCGATTGAGTAGACTATCATCGGCTAAAACCTCAGCCTTAAGATCTTCTAAAGATTGTTGACGAGAACGCGCAATTTTTACGACTCCTGCCAACGCCGTTACGACTAAATCATCAGTAACAGGTTGTTGTCGCAGAGCCATCATTTCTTGGGGGCTTGTGGGAATGGGATGATTCATATATCAGTTATCAGTTAACTGTTGATTTTAGGGTGAATTGTAGCACAAAAAATTGAAACTCAAATGGATATTCAGATAGCACAGGGAACGGAACAGGGAAATCCCCCGTGATTAAAATTAGCTTAGGGGCTTGGTGATCCTCAAATGGTTTCTAATCCGTTAAAATCAGAGTATGCTTAAAAATATAATCTGGTTTTCATCCCTATTGCTTTTTGTCTCTTGCCTCTTACCTAATCTCCCTACTATATATGCCAGTCAGGACTATATTAAGAGTTATTTTATTAAGAATTATTCGGCTTTTAATGTCTATTACTATTGAAGCCTGGATTTTCAAAAAAAGTTTCAATATCTCCCCAAAATTGAGTGTACAATATACCATGGCTCTCAATTTATTAGCAAGTGCCTGTGAATGGATGATTGTTGTAAATGCAGAAGCAATATTACCATTGAAAGCTCGAACACAATTAATTAATTATTTATTGGTAGAACAGCTTGATACAACCTCCTTCGTTATTTTTTTATTAACGGTTTTTAATTTTACTTTCTTACTATTAATTAAATGGATAGGCTTTGAAACCCTCCGGTTTTTATCAAGTACAGACTTTACTAAAATTAGTAAAGTATTTTCAGGAAATTCAGAAGACCAGATTCAAATGTCAGAAAAATATAAGGATTTTAGAGTAATATTACTAGCACATACTTTCAGTTATTCTCTGTTTTTAGGGTTAGCATTTACATTATTAATTTTAAAATAAAATGAAAAAACTAATTAATTTTTTAAATATTATTAAACCCTCTCATCCCTTAGACTGGAGAACGTTTATATTGATTGGTATTGCTATTTGGATGGCATCTTTTTTTGTAATTAACAATGAAGATACTAGAAATGGTTTGGTATTTCTAAGTTTATTAATGCTAACTGTTGCTATTAGTATCCGAACGAATGAACCTCCATTTATAATGGGAAATATTTCTTTAAGTCCTTGGATTACTTCATTCTTACTATGTCTAATTATATATCAAAATACAGAAATAAATCAACCTAATTTTGCCTTAAAATCTTGGCCAATCATCGCAGCTTGTTTAATCTTTATTCTGGAATTTATTAAAGATAAATTTAAAATTCATTCTCCCCCGCCTTTAGTTCGTATGGGGTTTATTATTGTTTTCCTAATTCACATTAATATTTACTGTTGGATAGAATTTTCTTTGCGCGTGGAAAATTGGGTAAGAAAAGTTCCAGATATTCTTCCTACACCAGAGACTTTGCAGCCGGATTCTGCTAAAATCAACCCAGAGTTTCAATCCTATTTATTTCTGGGAATGAAACAGGAATAAGGATATTGCTTATTTTATGTCAAACCTGATCACAATAATAATCTGGAAATCAAGATGAATTTCAGCCGAATTTTTACTATTGCCAGTAACGTTTTCTTAGAAGTCGTTCGTGACCGCATTCTCTATATTATTGGCATTTTTGCTGTGTTTTTGATGGGTTCTATTCGTTTACTTCCTGAAGTTTCCGCCGGGTTAGAAAACAAAATAACCCTAGATTTTGGCATCGCCATGATTAGCTTATTGGGCTTACTGATTACAGTTTTTGTGAGTGCTAATCTGATTAACAAAGAAATTGACAAAAAAACCGTTTATCTCCTGGTTTCTAAACCCGTCAGTCCGGCGGAATTAATTATCGGAAAACATTTTGGTATCTCGGCTTTTATTGCAGTTTTAATCTTGGTGATGACCCTGCTATTTTTTGGCATTCTCAGTTTCAATAAAATTCCCTACCCCTTCACCTCCCTAAGTATTGCTTTTATATTTATGTGGCTACAATTATCTTTAGTGGCGGCGGTCGGTATTTTATTAGGAGTATTTACCAGTTCCCTCCTCGCGAGTTTATTAACCCTAGGTGTTTATGCAATGGGAAGTCTCAGTCGTGACTTACTCGCATTAGGAAAAATTAGCGAAAACCCCACCTTAGAACAAATGATGAAAGTCACCTATATGATCTTACCCGATTTAGCAAGATTGGATTTGAAAAATGAAGCTGTTTATGGTTACTTACCCCCATCTTCAGTGTTAATAACTAATGGGATTTATGCTATCATTTATATGGTTCTTATATTATCCCTGTCCATTGCAATTTTTTGGCAGAGAGAATTTTAGTTAAATTATAAAAATAGGTTTCATCTACACTATGATCATCACAGAAAAATTACAACAACTCCAAGCCCTATTTCAAGAAATGGAACGGGCATTAATCGCTTATTCTGGAGGAATAGATAGTACCCTAGTCGCTAAAATTGCCTATGATGTATTAGGAGATCAATCTTTAGCCGTAACTGCCGTTTCTCCCTCCCTATTACCCGAAGACTTAGAAGATGCTCGAATTCAAGCCGCCGAAATTGGGATTCAACACCAAGAAATTCAAACCCAAGAAATGGCTAATTCTAATTATACATCAAACCCAGTTAATCGTTGCTATTTTTGCAAAAGTGAACTCCATGATACTCTAAAACCCCTGGCTCAAACCTGGGGTTATCCCTATATTATTGATGGAGTGAATAGCGATGATTTACGCGACTATCGCCCAGGAATTAAAGCAGCAAAAGAACGAGGAGTCCGTTCACCTTTAGCGGAATTAGGGATTAGCAAAACTGAAGTCCGAGAAATTTCTAAATATCTCGGTTTAAAAGCTTGGGATAAACCCGCCCAACCCTGTTTAAGTTCCAGGTTTCCCTATGGAGAAGAAATCACAATTTCTAAATTACAACGGGTTGGGAGAGCCGAAGTATATTTAAGAAAATTAGGCTGGAAAAATCTACGAGTTCGTTCAGAAGGAGATACGGCCCGCATCGAATTATCCCCAGAAGAAATTAAAGACTTTGTATTAATTATTGAACTGCCTAAATTAGTGCAAACCTTCCAAGAATTTGGGTTTATTTATGTTACTTTAGACCTGGAGGGATATCGAAGCGGAAAACTCAATCAAGTCTTACCTTCAGAATTAATTAGCACCTAAATACCCTCTGTTTTTGTGAATCCTAAACTACAATACTGAAAATTTTGTAGAGTTAATTCGCAGTGGTACAGGAATAGAAATGGATGAAGAAGATTTAAACGTTAGAGATTAGGAGTTAAGAACATGGCTAATAATTTTGACAAAAACCTCGGAGATAAAAAGCACTTATTGAGTCAATTTAAACTCAGAACTCAGATGCTTTTTGGTTATGCAATTCCCGTTTTTATGTTTGCGGTTTCTACCTATATTGTTTATAGCAATGCCAATAAGGTGTTTGAGGCATTTAATCAGGTGGAAAACGTCCAAAAAAATATTATTGAAACGGATACAATGGCGTTGTCTGGGAGTAATATGGTCGCCAATAGTCGGGGTCATCTTATTTCTGAAGAATCGCAATTTTTAGAGTTATATCAACAAAGTTGGCAAAATTTCCAAGAAGCCAGTAATAATGTGGATAATACGATTACTGTTGACGAACAAAGAAAACGATTTGAACAAATGAATGAAATTGCAAAAAACTATAATCAATATCAAAACAAGTTAGTTAGTTTTTTAGAACAGGGAAAGAGAAAAGAAGCTTTAGAGCTTTTTAAAGCTGGTATAGGTAGTAAACTGCTTTCAGATTTTTTAACTCTTAATTCTGAGTTCAACGGCACAGAAATAAAAAGACTCAATACAGAAAATATTCAAGCTAGAAACACGCTACAAAATGCAATCAACCTATTAGTTTTTGGTTCAATTATTTCAGCGTTAACCGCTTTTATTATTGCTTGGTTAATTTCTTCCTTAGTCAGTCGTAAAATTACTCAAGCCATTGACGCCATTGATAATTCTTCCTTAGAAATTAATATTGCCGTTGACCAACAGGAAAAAATTACCAGTAGTCAAGCAAGTTCGGTGAATGAAACCACCCGCACTATGGATGAATTAGAATTTTCGGCAAAACAAGCCAGCGAACAGGCGGAAACTTCAACAGTAGGAGCCAGACAGGTTTTAAACCTAGCAGAAAATGGCAATGAATTAGTTAAGCAAACTTTGGTAGAAATGAACCAAATGAAAGAAAAAGTTGAAGCAATTGCTGAACAAATTTTACGTCTGAGTGAACAAACTAATCAAATTGGGAATATCTCTCAATTGGTGGGTGATTTAGCTAACCAAACTAATATGTTAGCCCTCAATGCCGCCGTAGAAGCTGTCAGAGCCGGAGAATATGGAAAAGGGTTTTCGGTCGTGGCTTCAGAGATTAGAAAATTAGCCGATGAAAGCCAAAAATCTGCCCATCAAATTAATAACTTAGTGATGGGAATTAAACAATCTAATAATTTAACTGGAGTCGTCACTGAAGCTGGAATTAAAAGTGTGGAAAATACTTTGGATTTAGCCCAAAAAACCGCTTCTGCTTTTAATAATATGTCCTCAGAACTGAGTAATATTGTTCAGAGTTCTCAGCAAATTTCATTAAATTCTAAACAACAGGCTGTAGCCATTCAACAAGTTGTGGTAGCGATGAATAATCTGAATAAAAATGCTCAGGATAGTAGTCAGGGTATGGGTCAAATTAAGCTCGGAATTAAAAAACTCAGTGATGCTGCTTTTGATTTGAAAGATATTGTCCAAGAAACATCAAAATAACCAGTTAATGTAGAGACGTGCCATGGCGCGTCTTTATCAATTATCTTATTTATAGATAACTAAAAAAGATGATTATTCAAGAAACAGCCTCTCTAATTACCCAGGATGGAATTCGACTAGATGCGGACATTTATCGACCCGATATAGAGGAAAAATTACCCGTTTTATTAATGCGACAACCCTATGGGAGAGCGATCGCATCTACCGTTGTTTATGCCCATCCAAAATGGTATGCTCAACAGGGATATATTGTAGTAATTCAAGATGTGAGAGGACGGGGAACCTCAGAAGGTAAATTCAAACTTTTTACTAATGAAATAGAAGACGGTTTAGATACTATTAATTGGGTCGCAAATCTTCCTAATAGTAACGGTCAGGTGGGAATGTATGGATTTTCCTATCAAGGATTAACTCAAGTTTATGCCGCTTCTAGGCGCCCGAAAGCATTAAAAACTATCTGTCCGGCGATGATGAGTTATGATTTATATAGAGATTGGGCCTATGAAGGAGGGGCTTTTTGTTTATATGCTAACTTAGGATGGGCGATTCAAATTGCCGCCGAAACAGCCCGATTAAAAGGGGATAAAACCGCCTATAATTCTCTGTATCAAGCCTCTCGAAATTTACCCTTTTTTGATCCCATTCCTGCTAGTCCAGAAGTGTTAAAAATCCATGATTCAGATTCATTTTATCACCAATGGTTAGCCCATAATCAACCCGATGAATATTGGCAAAATCTATCGCCAAAATTAGATAATTTAGACTTACCGATGCTGCATATTGGGGGATGGTTTGATACCTATTTAAGAGGAACAATTAATTTTTATCAAGAAATGGTCAAGCGTAGCTCCTCCCCCCAATATTTAATTGTTGGCCCCTGGGCGCATCTTCCCTGGGGGAGAAAGGTCGGGTCTGTGAATTATGGGTTAACCGCATCCAGCTTTATTGATAACCTGCAAATTCAATGGTTTGATACTTTTTTAAAAGGAAAAGAAAACCCAATTTTTAATCAAAATCAGGTTTGTTTATTTGAGATGGGAAGTCAAGAATGGCGACAATTTCAACAATGGCCGTCATCACCTTCCCAGATTTATTATTTATCCACAAATGGACTAGCAAATTTACGAGAAGATGCCGGAATTTTAACCCTAAATTGTCCTGAAAATTCTCAAGAAGATATCTTTGTTCATGACCCTTGGCGTCCGGTTCCCGCCCTGGGAGGTCATGCCATGTATCCCACGGGTTCCTTTGACCGTTCTAGCTTAGATTGTCGCAGTGATATTGTTACTTATACCTCGGAACCTTTGAGTCAAGATTTACATTTAGCCGGGGATTTAGCGGTAGAAATTTATTGTACAGCAGACCAGCCAACGTTTGATTTATCTGCGGTTTTATCAGAAGTTAAACCCGATGGCAGTGTTTATAATTTTAGTCAAGGTTATCAACGAATTACTACCATTAACTTTAACACAAATAATGATTTTAGTCAAGATGAAAATATAAATTCTTATCAAATTAAATTGCAACCTACTTGTATTAAAATTCCTCAAAACCATTGTTTGCGTTTAAGTATCAGTGGGGCTTGTTTTCCAGCTTATCCCGTGAACTCGGGAACCGAAAAACCTCTGAATCAAACCCATTTAATTGAGTATAAAATTATTACGTTAACTATTCATTCTGGAGGTAATTTTTCTTCAAAAATTATAAGTAGTTACACAAAATAAATTACCTAGTTGAGAGAGGGAACAGCCCCCCCAAACCCCCCGTGCACGGGGGGCTAGGGGGGGAGGGAACAGGGTGGAGGATGTGTAATTAATTTTGTTTAGGTACTTATTATCCCGCCAGAATTTCAGCAGCTATCTCCTGAGCCGTGAGCCCTGAGCCAGTCGAAGGGTCGAAGGATTGACCTGCTAAAATAGATGGAATCCCTGCCCGTTTACGGCGGGGCGGATGTCAAAATCTATCTTATCTTGAGCTTATGGTTGCTGAAATTATTTGTGTCGGTACGGAACTGCTTTTGGGTGATATTCTCAATAGCAATGCTCAGTTTTTGGGACAACAATTGGCTCAATTAGGCATTCCCCATTATTATCAAAGTGTAGTTGGAGATAATCGAGAACGCCTAAAAAAAGTAATTGCGATCGCATCTGAACGCTCTCAATTATTAATTTTTACCGGAGGTTTAGGGCCGACTCCCGATGATTTAACCGTTGAAACCATCGCTGATTTTTTTGGATTTCCCCTGATAGAAAGACCGGAAATTATTGAAGATATTACCCAAAAATTTAATCAACGGGGACGGGTGATGTCGGCGAGTAATCGTAAACAAGCCTTAATTCCTCAAGGGGCAGAAATCCTTGCAAACTTAACCGGAACTGCACCGGGAATTATCTGGAAACCCAGGGGAGATGGATTAACAATTTTAACCTTTCCAGGGGTTCCCGCAGAACTTTATCAAATGTGGTCAGATGTGGCAATTCCCTATCTAAAAAATAACAATTGGTGTCAAGGAATTATTCAAAGTTGTACCCTAAAATTTTGGGGCATAGCCGAATCCACTTTAGCCGAAAAAGTTGCTGATTTCCTATATCTAAAAAATCCCACCGTTGCTCCCTATGCTAATCATGGAGAAGTGAAATTAAGAATTTCTGCCCGGGCCGACTCTCCAGAAATTGCCCAACAATTAATTACCCCCATTGAAACCCAACTGCGAGAAATTGCTGGACTCGATTGTTATGGGGCCAATGATCAAACTTTGGCTTCAGTGGTGGGGGAATTATTGCAACAACATCAAGCTACCTTGAGTGTGGCCGAATCCTGCACTGGAGGAGGTTTAGGACACATCCTGACCCAAATTCCCGGCAGTTCTGAATATTTTCTCGGCGGTGTAATTGCCTATAATAATCGGGTGAAGGCTTCTCTGCTCAATGTCAACCTCGATGATTTAGAGGAATACGGGGCTGTTAGTGCGGTCGTCGCCGAACAAATGGCCATCGGTGTCAAAAATCTCTTGCAAACCAATTGGGGCTTAAGTATTACCGGAATTGCTGGGCCAGGGGGCGGTACTACGACCAAACCCGTCGGACTGGTTTACATTGGTTTAGCCACACCCCAGGGGTCAGTAGAGAGTCTGGAATGTCGTTTTGGGGAAAAACGGAGTCGGGACTGGATACGGCGGGTAAGCAGCAGTACGGCCCTTGACCTTCTGCGTCGTCATCTTCTCGGTAAAGGTTAATGGTTGGGGAAAACAAGAAATTGTCAAGCTATTGCCTAAATTTGTAAAGATTCGTTATGCTGAGGGTGGTGTTGTTCAATTTCATGTCTAACCATAACTGAAAAATTTGGTAAGATGGAGCTAGTACAGTGTCTCTCTAGGTTTGTTTGAGTTAGGCAGTTGTGAATTAGCGACCCCGATCAAACCAATTTTCAACTAATCCTAAATGCCATGGATCTAGGAGATGGTTGGGGGTGTAAAAATCCCCTAAATTAAAGAGATTATTCTAGGATGTCCTATTACCAAGTGCTTAAAATTTTAGAAACTTTTATGAAATTTTAAGCCAGAATTGGAGTAATATAATAGAATAGGAAATATAGAGCAGATATCCGTTAAGGATAAAACTTGCTAACCCATAGCAAGCATTGGTTTTGAGCGTTATACGGTGATTGGGCTAACCATTCGGTTAACCTTAACCCCCAGTCCAGTTGCGTAGCTAGTTTACAGCGAGGAGCTTTTTGTTCAATGGAATACATTGATAGAATACTGGAAAAGTTAAAAGAATGGGCGCGGGAGCTTATTGATGCCCTATTGGGCCCGGCGGCTCAACCCGAAGCAGAGCCAATTCCTGTACCTGTGGATGAGCCCCGCCGTCGGAGGTAGTTAATTTAACATTTGATTAAGGTTAATCCTTTGCTAAGTCTTTTAGTATTGCATGGCCCCAATTTGAATCTCTTGGGTCAGCGAGAACCTGAAATTTACGGGAAAACAACGTTAGAAGGAATTAATCGACTGTTGGAACAGGAGGCTCAGTTACTCTCTGTTAAACTCTCAATCATCCAGTCTAACCACGAAGGGGTTTTGGTGGATGCAATACACTCCGCATTTGGGCAACACCAAGGCTTGCTAATTAATGCCGGAGCCTATACTCACACCAGTATTGCCCTGCGAGATGCGATCTCAGGAGTCGGAATTCCTACCGTTGAGGTACATCTAAGCAATATTTACCGTCGAGAACCATTCCGGCATCATTCTTTTATTGCAGCAGTGGCGATTGGACAAATTAGTGGATTTGGAGCAGAAAGTTACCGCTTGGGACTACAGGCTTTGGTTCATCATTTGCAGGGGCAAAAACCGTTAGAATCCTCTCCATGAACCAATATTCACTATCTAGCCAATTTCAAGGGGCTTTTCTAGGCACAGTCCTCGGTTATCGGTTAGGCCAAATTAAACCCAGGTCTGAAAACCTATCTCCTGGTTATTCCCTAAATTGGGGGGAACTGATTCCCCAACTCGCTCAAAGCTTAATCAAATATCAAGGATTTAATCCGATTGATTACTGGGCATTAGTGACGAACCAGAGGGAAGAACCTCGAAAATTGGAAATTTCTCAAAAACCCTCGATACCATGCCCACAGGGGTTAAATTCAGGGAGTGAGGCGGCTATTGTTGGCTTCCCACTAGCCTTATTTTTTCACGATAATTTGATCTCTTTAAAACAGTTAAGATCGAATATCCCGGAACAGTTACCCAGTGTTTGGGATGGGGTTTTGGTCATGGCGACCGCGATCGCACAGATCCTAACTCAAAATCCAGAACTCCATCAACTGATTCCCAATTTATTAAAGCTGTTACCGACCGAATCGGCTTTAACGGCTAAATTAAAACAAGTTCAAACCCTATTACAGCAAAAAGCCAGCTTAGAAACGGCCGTTCGTCAACTGACCCAAACCTCAAAACTCAGTTATTCTCCTCAACCGACTGTTCCAAATCATTTCGAGCCTGAAAATTGGACGGCCTTGGCTCTGGGCTTCTATTGTTTTCTCAGCACCCCAGAAGACTATTCTTTAACGGTTTTGCGATCGCTACAAACCCGATACCATCCCCAAATCACAGCCGCCATCAGTGGGGCTTTATCCGGTGCCTATCAAGGCTACATCGCAATTCCAGTCAAATGGCGTTTGGAGTTTCAAGACCCCTCTATTTGGCCTTCAACTGATCCAGAAATTGAAAATAACCCTGTAGAACTCAACCCCACTCAGGAAGAACTGCTAGAGTTAGCCCAGAATCTATTTGCTCTTTGGTCAGGGGTGTATCACCCTTTAAAACCAATGGTTATTAGCTTTCCTTAAAAACTCAAAACAATACTATACAATTAAATTCAAACGGCTGCTAAACCCCTTGATCTAGTTTCCAAGCTGATGAATACGCGACCTACTCTGACGCAACAGATTGAACGGCTTTGTAGCCGCGCCCATTCCGCCTCACCTCCTATACAGCCTTCATCTACAAAACTATCCGGTTCCAACCCTTCATTGTTATCCAATCCTAAACCCCGAAAAGTCAAAAAAAAATTGAGTTCTCTCACCAGTCCAAGCTTTTTCTTGGTGAGCGTGGTTTCCTTAACCAGCGTTATCGGGGTTCGATTTTACAACCAACCCAAATTAGATGTCGGTCGTATTGCCCAGGAAACCATTAACGCCCCCTGGGATGCCAGTGTTCCTGACTTGAAAACCACCGATGAAAAGCGCAAAGCGGCTGAAATTGGTGCGATTCCGGTTTTAGTAATTGACAATGCCGTTAATCAAGATATTCAGCAAACTATTCAAAAGGTATTAGCCCAGGGGGCATCTATCCGCAATATCGCCGAACCTTTTCCTTTTGTGAATACGGGAATTTTATCGACGGAAGTTCAGCGTTACTTGCGCGGGGTTCCAGAACGAGAATGGCAAGATTTAATTGCCCAAGTTGAACAGGTGAGTGTACAAATTCCCTCAACTACCCCATCAAAAACCCCAAGTAAAAAAAATCCGACCAAATTTACCGATTGGCAAGAAGCCAACTTAGTCGAAATTCGCCAACATACCCTCACACAATTACAGGCTTACCGTCAGCGAACCACTGAGGTTGAATTTTCACAATTATTATCCGATGTGACCCAAGCCCGTTGGCGATATGCCGCATCATTGAATTCCTTTTCCCAGAAATCCTCTGTTGATCAAACAGTCTTTTATAGTGAGTCCATCTTTGGCTGGTCTGATCAAATTTGGTTGCAAACCCAAACAGGAATTGCTCAAATTACTCAAGAGATGTTAGCCCAGGGGATTGCTCCTGGTGTACCCGATGAAATCCTGAAAAAAGCTATTGAAGTTCATATTAAATATACAATTCCTTTAGAAACTCAATTATTTGCAACTAATTTATTAAATCAAGTTTTAAAATCAAATTTAGTTAAAGATCCCGAAGCAACCCGTCATCGAGCGGAGTTAGTTGCACAAAAAATTGAACCTGTGTTAGTTAATATTAGCATGGGAGAAGTTATTGTTAACAGGGGACAAAAAATTACTCAAAGGGATTTTGTCTTACTGGATTATTTTGGTTTGAGTGAACGGGGAATTAATTCAAAAGGATTAATTAAGTTAGTAGGGTTAGTTAGTCTAGGAGTCGGAATTGTTTTATTGGTTGAATGGAAATTTCATCGAGGTTTACGTCGTCGAGATCGGCTTTTATTATTACTGCTAACCCTAAGTACGCCGATTATTATTTTGTTGAAATTACCTCTGATTAATTTACCTGCGGTGGGGTTATTGGTGGGCAGTTTTTATGGCTCGGCCGTGGGAGTAACGGTTGTGGGTCTACTTTCAATTTTATTACCAATTGGCATGGAAATTGATAGTTTTCATTTACTGGCCAGTGCCGTGGGGGGATTAGTTGGGAGTCTTTTGGCAGGGCAATCTCGGAGTCGAGAAGAATTAGCATTACTAGGATTAGAGGTGGGAATTGCTCAAGGTGCTGTTTACTTAATTTTTAATTTAATGGCGAGTGCAACAGCCGGATCAATTTGGTATGTTATGCTCAAGGTTGTAGGATTACAAGTATTAGAAGGAGTGGCTTGGAGTATTGTCGCCTTGGGGTTAAGTCCCTATTTAGAACATCTATTTGATTTAATTACTCCGATTCGATTAGCTGAGTTAGCAAATCCCAATCGACCGTTATTAAAAAAATTAGCAACCCTAGCACCCGGAACATTTCAACATACGATGTTTGTGGCAACTTTAGCCGAAGCCGCCGCTCAAGAATTGGGCTGTAATGTGGAATTAGTCAGAACGGGAACTTTATATCATGATATTGGAAAAATGCACGACCCTTTAGGATTTATTGAAAATCAAATGGGGGGAACGAATAAACATGATACGATTGATGACCCCTGGGAAAGTGCCAAAATTATTAAAAAGCACGTTGGTGAGGGGTTAGTAATGGCGAAAAAATACCGTTTACCCAAAGCAATTCAAGCGTTTATTCCTGAACATCAAGGAAGTATGCAGATTGCTTATTTCTATTATCACGCCCAACAACTTGCTAAAGAAAATCCTGAATTGGAAGTCCTAGAAGATGATTTTCGCTATGATGGGCCGATTCCCCAATCTAAAGAAACGGGGATTGTGATGTTAGCAGATTCCTGTGAGGCGGCATTGCGATCGCTCAAAGATGCCACCCACGAAGAAGCATTAAATATGGTTAATAAAATATTAAAGGCTCGATGGCAAGATAATCAATTAATTGATTCGGGTTTAACCAGGGCAGAAATGGCAAAAATTGCCGAAATCTTTGTCCGGGTTTGGGAACAAGTTAATCACAAACGAATTGCTTATCCAAAAGCGGTGCTAGGTTGTCGTTGACATCCGCCGCCCCGCCGTAAAACGGGCGGGGATTCCATCTATGTGAGCGTTACCCCTACAGGAATTGATGTTTTTTAAGCTGCCATATCCTCAAGGTTATCGTGATCAATAATAATGGCTTTTCCATCCGAACTAAAATCAGCCCAAACGGGTGAAAAATAGCGATTATGGAGATAAATTACTTCTTCAAGATTGGTGATCAATTCGATTTCTTCTAAATTGCGTTCTGCCTTTCGCCAAGCGGTAAGGGTCAGATTTGCACTGCCTTTAAAGGCTATTAATCCATCGATAACAATTAGTTTTTGATGAGGAATTCTATCCCAATTAAAAATAGTTTCACACATCGGTTTAATCTCTAGGTTTGGGCTTTCATGGGTGTAGTTTGATAATTCGGGTAATTGATAGGTTTGACTAGAGGTTAAGGAAACAATACCTTTAACTGGAATCCCTTGGGATACTGTTTTTAATGCGCCTAGAAATTGATGACTAATCCCCAGACTGATAAAATGGATAAACTTTTTAGCTAGATTCATTGCTTTTAATAAACCTGCCATGAGGGGATAATTGGGGTCAGTATTAAGGCGTTGTGCGATCGCTCCTAATTTTTTATATTGCTCAATATCAAGGTCATTATCATTAAAGTAGAGATTTTTATCTCGGAAATAAGCTTGAATTACTTTTGCAGGTTCAGGACTATTGACAATATATTGAATTCCGCAAGTTGGGCAGAAAATTTGTTTTTGTTGGTTTCGTTGTAAGCTGGGGTGAATCGCATAGCAGTTTTGACAGTGAGCTAAACGGATGTCAAGTTGTGACAAGCTACGCAGATCAAGAGCGGGTTTTTTACGGTTAGGTAAATTAGAATAATCGTAGCTGTTGGGTAGAAACATATTTATTCCTCGTTATGAACATTTTCATATTTGCATAGGTATTGCTACACACCGAATGGACAAGAATAATCAATTTATACACAAATTAGATTAATTTTGTGTATGGCTTGTGTAAACGTCAGTTGATATACTGAATAGGGTGATAAATCATAAATACTATGCTGAAGAAAGAACCGTTACAAATATTTAATGAATTACCAGAAAAGCGTAAAGAATTATTCCTGTTAACTTGTCAAGGAAAAACGGATGCTGAAATTGCTGAAGCTATGGAAATAGATACAAAGACGGTTAGAAAGCAAAGATCAATTTTAGGGGTTGACTTTGATACTCCTACAAATCATAACGAACGTCGCCCCAATCTAAAGAAAGATTTATTGAAAATTGGTGAACAGTTAGGTTTAGTACCATCTGATTTTTATATTGAACGTCCTCCCATTGAATCAAAGTGTTATAAAGAAATATTAAAACTAGGAGCATTAATTCGGATAAAAGCACCTAGAAAAATGGGAAAAACTTTATTGTTAAATCGTTTACTAAATTATGCAGAACAGCAAAACCATGAAACAGTGATTCTCAACTTTGAAGAAGTAGACAGTGAAATATTAAGTCAATACAAAAATTTATTACAGTGGTTTTGTTCCGCTCTAAGTGATTTATTAGAAGTTGAGAATAAGGTCTCAGAGTTCTGGAACTATGGTTGTAATCACAGTACCACTAACTATTTAGGGAAGTATTTATTAGTTAGTCGAACTCAACCTTTAGTAATTGTTCTTGAAAAAGTCGATATCATTTTTGAACAAGCGAGCTATAACCAAGATTTTTGTAAAATGTTACGTTCTTGGTATAGCCTTGCTAACTCGAATCAACGACGAGGTGAAGTCTGGAAGAACCTGCGATTAATTATTGTTCACTCTACAGAAGTTTACGCTTCTCTCGATATTAATTCTTCGCCGTTATCAGGTGCAGGTTTAACTGTGTCTTTACCCGATTTTACCTTAAAACAAGTACAAGATTTAGCTCAAGATTATCGATTAACAAACCTTGATTCTTCAGATTTTGATCAACTGATGTTGATGTTTGGGGGTTATCCGTATCTCATACAGAGTGCATTTGACTATCTAAAAAATCAAGAGTTTTCTCTTCAAAAACTTTTAGAAATTGCTCCCACTGAGCAAAGTCCATTTATTAATGATTTACGAGAATTGTTAGGAATTTTGCAAAAATCTCCTGAACTAGCTCAAGCTTATCGAGACGTTATCACTCAAAATCAACCCGTTAGATCAACTCAAACCTTTAAATTAGAAGGTTTGGGGTTAGTGAAAGTTGAAAATGATGAATGTAAACCTCGCTGTGATTTATACCGTCAATATTTTTCAGGACGTTTATAAATTCAAAATGTAGTAAGCCCTTCAGGGCTTAGAGGCGTTCACGCCTCACTACAAATTTTAATAAATTTAAGGGAGACAATTTTATGGCTTATCAATATATTGCTGATGTTACACTACCGGAAGATGTTGAAACTTATGTTATACGAGAAGCAGATGAACAACTGTATCAAAAGTTAATTGAGGGAAAAATTTGTAACGTTTTTAATTCTCGTAAAATGGGAAAATCTAGTTTAGCAGTACGAACCATCAAGCGACTTCGGGAGGAAAAAGGGTTTAGTTGTGTTACTCTTGATATTTCTGGAACAGATACAGACTTAGAAAATATTGCTCAATGGTATGCAAGCTTATTAGATACTATTGCAACAGAATTAGACTTAGAAGTTGATTTAGCGACCTGGTGGGAAGAAAACAACTGGTTAACGCCTTTGCGCTGTTTTAGAAAGTTTATTGAAACGATTTTGTTTCCTCAAATTCAAGAAAATATTGTTATTTTTTTAGATGAAATTGATAGTGTTTTAAGTTTTGAACTATCAACGGATGATTTTTTCTCGTTTATTCGGAGTTTATATAATCTTCGAGCTAGTAACCCAGAATATCAACGTTTAACTTTTTGTTTATTAGGAGTGATAACGGCTTCTGATTTGATTAAAGATAGTAGACGAACCCCTTTTAATGTTGGTGAAGCGATTGAGTTAACAGGATTCACTTATGAGCAAGCGGAACCTGTATTAAAAAGAGGATTAGAAGGAAAATTTAGAGAGAAATCTGATCAGGTTTTACGCGATATTTTAAATTGGACAAATGGGCAACCGTTTTTAACCCAAAAGCTTTGTAATTTAGTTTTAGATTATGCGGATTCTACTGATCCTAATGTAGCTCAAATTGTGCAAACTTATATTATCGATAATTGGGAAGTCCAAGATAATCCTGAACTGTTGAGAACAATTCGTAGGCGAATATTGGCTGATGATAAAAAAAATATTCAAGTATTAGAGTTATATAGAAAAATTTTGGAACAAGGAAAAATTCCATCTGATAACAGTTCTGAAAAATTGCAGTTAAGATTATCAGGATTAGTTTTTAAAAATCAGGAAAACTTAGAATTATACAATAAAATATATGAGTTAATATTTAACAAAGATTGGATAAAAAATCAGTTATCTAAATTATATCCTTATAGGCAAGATCTATTAATTTGGTTGCAACATAGTAAAGCTCCTGAATATCTTCTAAAAGGCAAAGTATTAAGAGAAGCAGAACTATGGCAACAGGGCAAAAGCTTACCCAATGAATATATGAACTTTATTTATCAGAGCAAAGAAGAAGAGAGGAAAAAATATTATAAAAAAATTTTTGATATTGCTTCAGTAATTCTTTTTTTTATGGGAATATCAATGATGTGGTTTAGTTTTAGATTAAAAGATGCAACAGAACAACTAAAATTTTCATTGAAACTTATAGAATTAGAACAAAGTGGAGTGGGTGCATTACAACAGTTTGATTCAGGTAATGAACCTATAGAAGCCTTAATGCAAGTAGTACAAACAGGCGAAGACTTAAAACCTATAGTAAACAATAATACTTCTTTCAAAAATTATCCTACAGTCACCCCTATTTTTAGCTTACAACAAATTTTAGATAACATTTATGAACGTAACCCATTGGGAGTATTAAAATCACTAGATTTCAGCCCTGATAAGAAATCTTTTGTAACAGTATCATCATCAACAAACGCAAATATTTACCTTTGGAACTGGCTAGGTCAAACTGTGACTCAGTTGAAAGGACATCAAGGTGCGGTTAATCGAGTTGTTTTTAGTCCCGATGGTCAATATATTGCAGGAGTAGGAGAAGATGGGTTTGTTCATATTTGGAACTTTTCTGGTAAACATTTACTGAAATTTAAAGCACATCAAGGGGCTGGAAATTCGATTATTTTTAGTCCTAATAGTCAATATATTGCAACGGTAGGAAAAGATGGTTTCGTTCGAGCCTGGAATAAATTCGGGAAAAAATTAATAGAATTTAAAAGCCATAAAAGTGATGATAGTAATGATTCTTCTAGCATCTATTTTAGTTATGATAGCAAACGTATTCTAATTCATCCACTTCAGAAAAGCGAAGCATATATCTTGAATTTATCGGGTAAGCAAGTAGCAAAATTGACTTGGATTCCTGGCGGAATAGATGCAGGGGCTGTCAATATAACTCCTAATGGTCAATATATTGTCACCTCAGAAGGTGGCTCTATGCCTACTATTTGGAATTGGTCAGGTCAGCAATTAGCAAAACTTAAAGGCAACCGAGTTAATTTTAGTTCCGATAGTCAGTTTGTTGCAACGATTGAATTTGATGGTCAAGCCTATCTTTGGAATATATCGGGAAAACTTTTGGCAGAACTTAAAGGTCATAAATCCGGTGTTTTGGATGTCAGTTTTAGTCCTAATGGTAAACAGTTAGTTACTGCTGGAAAAGATGGAATTGCTAGAGTTTGGAACTTTTCAGGTGAACAAATAGCAGAACTTAAAAGACATCGGGGAAGTGTTACATTAGTGAGGTTTAGCCCTAATGGTCAACTCATTGCAACAGGTGGGGAAGATGGTAAAATTCGTCTTTGGGATTTATCAGGTCAAGAACAGCTTGAACTGACAGGGCATCGAAGAACTGTAAGTTCTATTGATTTTAGTCCTGACAGTAAAAGTTTAATCACTTATGGAAATGATGAAATAGCTCGCCTTTGGGATGTATCAGGTCGTCAGGTTACTCAACTTAAAAATAGCAAGAATAGGGTTAGAAATGTTGTTTTTAGTCCTAACAATAAGTACATTGCTACAATTGAAGAAGATAAAATTGTTCAGATTTGGACATTTTCAGGTCAAATTTTAAATTCAATCAAAACTGAGTCAGATTACAACATTAATAGCGTCAATTTTAATAATGATAGTAAAACGATTGATATTTTTTTTACAAATAAAATTGTTCAAACTTGGAGCTTTTCAGGCCAATTATTAAATACCGATAACACTAATAATCAAAGTCTTGCCAAAAGTAATCCTCAACTTGGCGAAGACCTTGAAGTTGAAACTGAAACTGAAAAAGATGAGACAATATTGATTAATAATAGTTCTGGTAAAAATTTATTAAAATTAAAGGATAAAAATTATGACTCTATTTCTAATGCAATCTTAAGCCCAGATGGTCAGCATATTGCTGGAATAGATCAAGACAGACTCGTATATATTTGGGATTTATCGAGTAAGATTTCAACTGTTTTGAAAGTCAGCCAAGTAGACTATTTTACCTTTAGTCCTAATGGAGATCGTATTGCTACAATCTCTAAAAACGGAGTAGTAGAAATTTATGATTTACTCGGTCGGAAATTAGCTCGATGGGAAGTTAACCCTCATCCTGACGGGGTTCTTGCAAGTTTTAGTCCTGACTGGCGGTATGTGGCTATCGTTGGAGAGGATAATAAAGTTGTAGTTTGGTCTGTTCCTCAAAACTTAGATGAACTACTGGAAAGAGGTTGTAATTGGTTATCAAGTTTCTTTGCTAATCATCCAGATGAGCGAGAACGTTTGAAAGTTTGTCAATAGGCTCTATTTTCTTTCCCAAATTAATTTCAACCGATCTGTAGTGGGAGTGTCCTCGCTCCCTAAAATATACTACGGTAGTAAGCCCGACCGGGCTTAGATTAGAGGCGTGAACGCCTCACTACGGTTTTTAACTATTAGAGGAAGGAATCTTAGGTTTAATTAACCTTTGAATACTAACGTAAAAAGCTAATCCAATTAATCCTACAGCCAGGAAAGCAAATAAAACCGTTCCCATCGTCAATACACCAACCACAAGAGTCCGAACGGCTGCTGACATTTGGATCACGGTAAAATTCTCAGAATGGATAGGTTTGGCTGCAAACTTTCCAGAAATAGCATGGGTTACATTATACAAACCGAAGGCAACGGCCGCATAAATTCCCCCATTACTAATACAACGGAATAAATTAACTGAATCCGTTTTTGAGGAAATTTCCGAGGTTTTAGGAGTAGTTTTAGTCATGGTTTATGATTAGGCTAAACGAATACCAGTGGAGACAAATTTTGCTGTCCAAAAATCTAATTCTGGGTTAGCTATTTGGGTTTTAACTGCTTCTAAAACCCGTAATGCTTCGGCTTCAGATTCCGTTAAGGCGAAAACCGTTGGCCCGGAACCGGACATCATGGTTCCCAGAACCCCCTGAGACTCAAAAGCCTCTCGCAGTTCCAATACTTGGGGATGTTCGGGTAAGGCAACTTTCTCTAAATCATTGTGCAGTAATTTACCAATGGCCGCGCCGTCTGCGTGCATGATAGCAGAAACCATCGGCCCCGAATGGACTCGGTGTTGACGGGTTTCTAAATCTTGAGCTTGGGAAATATAGGTTTGGCTAAACTGTTGACGATAGGTTTTATAAGCCCAAATAGTAGAAATTCCCAGGTGACGATATTTGGCTAAAACCACATACAAATGATCTAAATTTTTCAAAGGAGAAAGTTCTTCCCCCCGTCCCGTAGCCAAAGCCGTTCCTCCTTGAATACAAAAGGGAACATCGGAACCAATTTGAGCCCCTAATACTTCTAATTCGCTTTGAGTTAAGCCTAATTGCCACATCAGATCTAAACCGACTAAAACCGCAGCCGCATCGGTGGAACCTCCGGCTAACCCGGCGGCAATGGGAATATTTTTTTTGATGTTAATTTCTACTCCCCCAAATTGTGCCATAGCTTCGGGGAATTGTTGAGTTAATAATGCCGCCGCCCGATAGGCTAAATTGGTATGATCATTGGGAACTTCTGCATGATCACAACGGACAATAATGGTGTCAATTCCAATCGGTTGAATATCAATTTGATCGGCTAAACTGATACTTTGTAACACCATCGCCAGTTCGTGATATCCGTCGGGGCGATCGCCTATAATTTCTAAGTAAAGGTTGATTTTTGCCGGAGCAATTAAAGAATAGGAACGCATTTTTATTCGGAATTAGAGACAGAAAAGACAGGAGAAAAACTATTTTAATCGGTGACTAAATCAGTTATTTCCATCAAGTTAGTTAAATTAACCCATTGTTCAACGCTGAGGTCTTCGGCGCGAACTTGGGGGTTAATTTCTAATTGTTCCAGCAATTGGGTTAATTGATCTCGACTGATCACACTTTGTAAATTATTTCTTAACATTTTTCGTTTACTGGAAAATCCTAATTTAAGTAAGGTTTCCAAATATTGCGGGTTAGTGGCGGGATGGGCAATGGCACGGGGACACAAACGCAGTACCGCCGAATCGACTTTAGGGGCGGGATAAAAGGCCTTGGCAGGGACATCACAGATATATTCACAATTGGCCAGATATTGAACTCGCACCGACAACGCCCCAAAGGTTTTAGATCCAGCATTGGCCGTGATCCGTTGGGCGACTTCTTTTTGAACTAACAGAACAATTAATTCATAAGGGTGAGGATTAGGCTCAGAAATGGTTCCTAACAATTGTTCAACAATCGGCCCGGTAATATTATAGGGAATATTAGCAACAACTTTATTCGGATTTTGGAAATTAGGAAACCCTTGGAGTTGACCGTCGATATCTAAAGTAAGAATATCTCCTTCTAGTAATAAAAAATTATCCCGATTTCCGAATCTTTTTACTAGATTTTGAGATAAATCCCGATCAATTTCCACCGCCACAACCGACCGAGCTACCGATAATAATTGAGTCGTGAGAATGCCTGTTCCTGGGCCGATTTCCAACAGACAATCCGATGGAGATAATAGGGCAGATTTAACAATTTTATTCAGGGCTTTTTCACTGCGTAACCAATGTTGAGCGAATTGTTTGCGGGGTTGGGGCGATCGCATATAAATAATTAAATAAAAGGTTAAAAATAGACTGGGAAACTAACAATAATTTGACTTGCACCCTGGGAAGACCCCCCTAACCCCCCTTACTAATGGGGGGAGCGGACAGTCAAAGTCCCCCTTTTTAATGGGGATTTAGGGGGATCAGATCCGAGGTTCAATTTTATTGACCCCTATCAGGGGAGATACAACCCCTTAAAATCAGGGAAATCCGATCAACCGGATAGCTTCACAAATGGCCCGAAGTATGTCAGTATCAATTTCACTCCTAACCATCGGTTAGGAACTCCAGTGACAACTCGCTCAACTTCTCACACAAAATAGGCCGTGTCAAATCGAACTCAATTATTAATCAGTAGTGTATTTATGGCTGTGATTGCTATAAGTACACCCCAAATTACTCAAGCTACGGAAATTGTAGCTCAAGCCAACCCCCAAGCTAACAAACAGCTTAACGATTTGTTAGAACAGGGTCGGAAGTTGGTGGATTCTGGAGATGTAGAAAATGCCATTAGCATCTATACCCAGGCCGTTAGTTTAGATCCTAGAAACCCTAAAATTTATTCTGGGATTGCCTACCTAGAAGCATTACGCGGTAACTTCCAAGTGGCCGCCCAATATTATCAAAACGCCTTAATCCTAGAACCGAATAATGCTGATTTTCAGTACGGTTTAGGGTTTACCCTCGCCAATTTACAACAATATGATGCGGCCGCGGACGCCTATCGTCGAGCCATTATGCTCAAACGAGACAACATCCAGGCTCACCAGGGATTAGCGGCTACCCTATTCCGTAAAGGGGACTATGCGGGGGCAATCCGAGCCTATCAAACCCTCCTGACCGTTGATCCGCGTAATTGGCAAGCCTATTCTGCCATGGGAATGGCTTTTCTGAAGCAAGAGAACATCAGCAAGGCCTTAGAAGTGCTGCAACAGGCGGAGATGTTAGCCCCGAATGAAGCCAGTATCCAG
>NZ_CAWLTW010000001.1:517558-602266 GCF_963864145.1 Planktothrix prolifica NIVA-CYA 540
ATTATTAGTTATCGTCGGGTGATTGAAAATAATCCCGATGATGCTTCCGCCCATTTTGGTATGGGAATGGCCCTTAAAGGTCGGGGGAGTCGGGAGACACAGGCGATCACATTTTTCCAAAAAGCTCTGGAACTTTATCAACAACAAGGAAATACTGAAGGAGTGCAAAAATCCCAAGCTGTCCTAAAGGAATTGCAAAAGAAAAAGTAAATAGAAAACCGGGGCAGTAAATCGCTGCTGCCCTGCTATGATACTTTGCAATTAAGGAACAGTTTGATTTTTGCCCAGTCGTATTTTGTAAATACTAAATATTATTTCTAAGTGAGGAGTCAAATATGACCATCAAAGTCAGCGCTCAAGGTTTATCTCAATATTTAATCGGCGCTGGTATCGCAATAGCCGCGTTATTTTTAGGGGGACAGCAACCCGGTACCGCCGAAACCGCCCCCGCCCCGGAAAACCTCAGTGCGGCTTCCTCTACCCCTATCCCGATTATTCCCAGTCAGTCCCTCAACCCCATAGTTCCACCCTTGGATAACCCGGGCTTGTTTTTGCCCTCCTTAGAACAGCCTAAGCGTGTAATTTTACGGTTAGGTCAACGCCGGGTTTATTTGTATCAGGGAGAACAGGTAATTGCCAGTTATCCAGTGGCGGTGGGGAAAGAGGGATGGGAAACCCCAACCGGGAGTTTTAAAGTCATGCAAAAGATTGAAAACCCGGTTTGGCAAGATCCCTGGACGGGAGAAATCCGTTCTCCGGGGCCAAATACAGCCTTGGGATTGCGTTGGATTGGCTTCTGGACAGATGGAAAAGATGCGATTGGATTCCATGGCACCCCAACGGTAAACTCCATCGGACAGGCGGCTTCCCATGGCTGTGTAAGGATGCGTAATGAGGATGTTGTCGCCCTATTTGAACAGGTTGATGTCGGAACTCCGGTGATTGTGGAACCTTAATCTAGTTTAGATATTATTGAGATTTTGGGGAATCGAGGAAAGTTAAAGTCTCTCCTGATTCCTTTTTTTATTGTCTCTCAAGGGCAGATTAGGGTTATGATTGGGAAATCAATACTCATTCAAGGGGAAGAATGATGGTGAGGAAACGTCTTTCCGATATGGTACGCCAAGAAACAGAAAAAAGTTCAATGGCTGAAGTGGAAATTGTACCTGATGAAAGTGTGGTTATGACTGAATCAACCGCCTTACCCACAACATCTGAAAATCAGGAGCGATCGCTTCAAGAAAAAGTCTTACAATTACAAGCGGAATTAAACGACAAAAATCTATTTATTGATCGAATGAAAACTGAAATTCAAGAAGCCGATTTAAAAGGGAAATTACAAAAAGCTCAAGATACAGCCTTACAATTATCTGAGGTAAATTCTAAATTAATTGCAGAATTGAAAACCCTAAAACAAGAAAATGAATCCTTGAAAACAGCCTTGGAACCAAAACTTCAACCTTTACCCCCGAAAGCACTCGAAAAACCCAAGGCCTATCCATTATCCCGTCGTCCCTATTCTTCCACCTCTCAACCCGCTTCTAATGAGGATTTTTCGAGTAGCACTTGGTTACTTTAGATCCATATAAGCCCTCTTTTTTTACTAAGATTAGGGCTGTTTCATTCGCTAAAAATTAGGTACAAAAAAGCCAAAGGTTGAGTCATTTCTTAAATAAAGAAACTTTATGCGGTTAAAACCGCACGATTCGCTGATATCTCAGGTCTAAAGACACTGAGTTTTACGCTTACCGGATATTTCTATAATCGCTTGGGTTAATCCTTCTAGGGTATATTCTTGGGCTTCGATGTCTACCCGTCCTAATAAACTTTGACAGCTTTTAGAAGTTTGGGGGCCAATCGAAGCAATCCAAATTGTGTCTAAATAATTGGGGGGTAAAGATTGTTCCGGTAGGGTTTGAATCAGTTGACAGAAATTTTTGACGGTTTTAGAACTAGCAAAAGTAATTATATCAATTTTTTGGGTCTGTAAAGCCTCTAAAACTTCAGGAGAAATACTATCAGGACAACCGGATTCATAAGCTGCAACTTCCACAACAATTGCTCCTTTTGCTGTCAATTCCTGCACTAAAATTTCCCGTCCCCCGGTTTCAACTCTGGGAAATAAAATTCTTTTTCCTGCTAAGGATTCTGGAAAATGTTCGACCAGGGAATCCGCAATAAAATCCGGCGGAATAAAATCAGGTTTTAAATAACGTTCTTGCAAACTAGCGGCAGTTTTTTTACCGACTACGGCGATTTTAGTTTGACCTAAACTGCGGGTATCTTTTCCTAGGGTAATTAAGCGATTAAAAAAGTATTCAACTGCATTAGAAGAAGTCAAAATTAACCAATCAAAGGGATTTTCTGACGAACTTCCTAATTGTACAATAGCCTGATCTAAACTTTCCCAACTAGATGGAGGTGTAATCACTAAAGCGGGCATTTCAATAACAATTGCTCCTTGAGCTTTTAATAAGTCACTTTGGATGCTTGATTGTTCTACGGAGCGAGTAACTAATATAGTTTTACCTAATAGTAGTTGGTTCATAATATGTTGATTTAAAATAGTATTTTTTGGTAGTTGATTCTGTTGCCAAGGGTATTGATCAGGGTTGATAAAATCGCGTAAACGAACAACTTCACCCACCACAATCACACAGGGAGATAGGGATTGATTGGCTGTTATTTCTACAATATCATTTAATCTGCCAACCCAAACTTTTTGTTGGGGACAACCGCCCGATTGAATAATAGCAATTGAGGTTTGAGGAAGTCGTTCATGGCGTAAAAGTTGATGGACAATTTCGGCTAAATTTCGTCCTCCCATTAAAATAACTAGGGTTTCTATCTGGGAAACAATTTGCCAATCTAGGGCTTCTAAATCATGGGCAGTTAGGACGGCAAAACAACGACTCATTACCGGATCTGTTAGGGGAATATGGGCGAGGGTTGGAGCCGCCAAAGCCGAAGAAAGTCCGGGGATAACTTGAAATTTGCATTCCGATTCAATTAAGGCTTGAATTTCCGATGTTGTCCGTCCAAAAATAAAAGGATCGCCTCCTTTTAAACGAATAACTTGTTTTCCTTCTTGACAATATTTAACCAATAATTGATTGATTTCCGTCTGGAGAGTGCTGGGTTTTCCACCTCGTTTTCCGACTTCTAATTTTAAACAATTTGCCGGAACTAAGGTTAAAATAGAATCATCGACTAAAGCATCATAAATAATTACTTCTGCTTGGGAAAGTAACTGTTGGGCTTGTAGGGTAAGATAGGCAATTTCCCCTAGCCCAGCCCCGATTAAATAAACTTTTCCAGTTGGGTTGATCATTGATAAATTTCATAAAAATTAAGGTTCAAATCTGATTTTATCCTAATTTCAGGGTGTGAAACTTTAAGAAGTGTCACAGGGGCGATCGCAATTTTAATATTTTTATCCATAATCGGGGTTAAAAGGAAACAGGGAAATCCGGCTTTTAAATAGAAAGCACTTACTAAATTTCATCTATCATTAATTAGGATTAATAACCATGAGAGTTCAGTTTAATTATGGTTTTTTTGGTTTAGGATTAACTATCATTTTGTTAATTCTGTTTAGTGTGTTACAATGGTTACAAATTTCGGCAGGAACCTTTTTAGATTGGGTAATTGCCTGTGCAATTTTTTGGTGGTTATTATTAATTGTAACCGTTCCTTGGAATATTCATTTTGAAGCTAAAGAAGTTTTAGCCGAAGCCGAAGAATCGAAAAAAAAAGGGATTCCCGTTGAACCGAAACAAGTGGAATATGTAACCAAATTAGCCCGACGTTCCCTGGGGGTAGCTTTGGGTTTACACTTAATATCTACTTTAGGACTTTATGGGTTAGCTTGGTCGGGAATTAGTTTAGTCGGTTATTTGGGTGCGGGGGCGGCTTTATTATTAACAATTTTACGGCCATCGGTGCGGGCTTACCAATATTTATCGGCACGATTATCAATGGTTAGACGTCAGATTTCTTACCCCCGTGAGGACGTGGTAGAATTGCGAAATCGTTTTGAAACGGTAGAATTAACCTTGAAAGAATTACAACGCCAATTAAACCTTAAATATGCCGATTCTTGGGCTTCTCAACAGGAACAAAGATGGCAAGCAACCCGTCAAGATTTCACCCGATTAACGGCGGATTTAGAAACCTTAAAAGCCACTAATTTATCCGAACATGAGCGTTTAGAAAAAGAGGCAAAAAATGCGATCGCTCAATTAACCACCGATGGACAATTCCTCAATCATGTTAGAGAAATTATTAGATTTGTAAAAGAGGCGTAATTGGTTGACTGTTAACTGTTGATAGTATAGCACCGCGCCTAGTAGTTAGGACAATGTATAGGCTGTCCCGTACAGGAGTATGGGGGAATCCAGGTTCTAATATAACATAATCTTTGAGTGCTATACTCAAGGAAATTCTTGTTGGCTGGAAAGTGAAAAAAATATTAAGTTCGGATGGGATATCTGGGGACAAACACGCACCCTCAGTATCTCCATTTATTGGGCAGACATTGCTAAGGAGAAAAAAATGAAAAGTGTTACACCAAAGGAATTACGAGGTAATCTTGAGAATTTGCTCGACGAGATTTTAAGAACAGGGATACCTCTGGAAATTGATCGGGGGGGGAAACGTCTCCGCATTGTCCCAGTAGAAAAGTTAGAAAAGTTACAGAATTTGGTCTATCGTTCTCATTTTATTTTAGGAGAACCGGACGATCTGATCGATCTCAATTGGGAGCAGGAGGTCAATCTTGATCTACCTTGATACTCATGTTGTAGTTTGGCTGTATGCAGGATTAACGGACAAATTGAGTGATTTAGCGAAGTCTTTGATTAATACTCATGATCTCTACATTTCACCGATGGTACGTTTGGAGTTGAAATATCTCTACGAAATTGGACGAATTTCAGAACAGCCAGATCCCATTATTGCTGATTTGGGCGATATAATTGGTTTGAGGATTTGTGATCAAGATTTTAATAAAGTGATTGGTTATAGTCTGGGATTAGATTGGACTCGTGACCCCTTTGATCGTCTTATTGTTGCTCATGCAGCGGTAAATGGGAATATTTTACTGACAAAAGACAACATAATTTTGGCGAATTATGTTCAAGCGAAATGGGAATAATTGATCATCAATATATATTATCCCAGATTGGGAAACACGGGTAAAGAAATATTTAGCATTGTCATCATTTTAACGTCCATAAAATCCTATTTTATCTTATCCAATTAATAATCCTTAAATTTCATACAGTCTTCTTAATAAAGCTAAAATTTGATCGCCGTAGGTGGAATCATCTGACCATCTCCCGCTTAATTGTTGGACAAAAGGAGCAATTCCTCGTGTGACAAATTCAAAGCGAGGATCAACAATATCTTGGACTAAAGGTTCATAACTCGCGTAGGCTTTTAGATGTTGAATATGGGCTCTAACTCCTATTTGAATTGTCGGGAAAGAAGCACTTTCGGAAGCACCTCCCAAACTTCCTAAACCTCCAAAATTGTTTTGTTCGGGTTTGAGAGTTCCGCCAAATTGTAGAAAGTTGGTTTCCAAACACATTTGAGAGAACGCAATATCGTGATTCACTCCTTCTATAGCCGATTCTTCTCGATAAAATTTAGCAATTTCAGGAACAGTATTAATCATATTAGAATCTTGAGTTTTGATAAACATAATTAGTTGAACTTCTGTGGTTAAGCCATTGCCCATAATCTGATCCATTTGACTATTATAGGGACGAATATTAGAACGAAAAACCACACTTCGATTGGGATTATCCCAGCCCACAGAAATTCCAAAATTTTTGAAATCAACGGCTCGAATATAAACAATATTATTATATCTAATTCTTCTGATCCTAGAAGAAATTTGTGATAAATTCAAGCCAAATTTATCGACTAAATCAATGGGAATATAAGCATTTCCATTGACTAAAATTCCATTTTCCCCATAACGACGGCCATTAATATTAATTCCAATTGAACCATAAACGGGTGTACCTGGGGGAACATTTGGAATAGGATTTGTTGAACCATTTCCTAACCAATTGGTGAGTCCATTAGCAATTCCAATCGCAATATCTTCACGTCGGTTTTGAATTAAAGCCCGATCGGTGGGATTAGTTAGAAATCCCAATTCCAGATAGAGAGAAGGAATACTAATCCAACGGCAAAAAATTAAACTTCCTAAGCCAGTTTCAGTGTCCGGTTTTGTCCCGCGATTGGGAAGTTGAGGGACTTGTTGAAGTAGGGATAATAATAGGGATTCCGCGTCTTGTTTTCGGGATTGATTACCCGCAATATAAAAGGCTGTAGCGCCTCGAATTAGAGGGTTTGATGAGCCTCCCATTTGCAATTCTAAAGCGATATCTCCTGGGCGGGAATGGGTATTAATCCAATCAATAGTTTGAGTTTGACTCAAATCATCAGGAACCGAAATCACTTGTAAACCCCTAGACCGCAATTCACCAACGACTAAATCCCGAATCCGAATTATTTCTTGGGCTTCAGTTGTCCCTCCAGCAACCGTACCTGGGTCTCTTACACCATTTTCAAATCCTCCATGACCTGCGGATAAAAAAATTCTTGTCATTAGTTTATGCTCTCAATTTTAAGTTTAATATTAAGGTTAAATATTTTAATTCCCTTTATGGTTTTACACTGTAATCAGGCATTTGTCACCCTCTCCGATCCAAAAATGGAGATTTTGGTTGAGTTTTATTCTCAACTATTGGGAATACAACCGTTAAATTATATTCCCCATCGTTATGCAGAATTTCAGTTACCGAGTTTGAAATTAGGAATTTTTAAACCCCAAACTACCGATATTTCTGAATTTTCTCCGACGGGTAAAACGGGCATGAGTTTGTGTTTAGAAGTCCCAAATTTAGAACAAGCGATCGCCCATTTACAAGCCCTAGGATATCCTCCCCCCGGAGAAATCATTACGGCTGCCCATGGTCGAGAAATTTATGCTTATGATCCGATGGGAAACCGTTTAATTTTATATCAAATTTAGGTAAATTATTCACCCAATTAAATCCAAGAGGGTGTAAAGGCTCAGAATTAACAATAATATTGCCAGTTTTTGGGTGAGTTGTAGACCCGGAGAAGGAATCATGGCCTCTCGAATTAATATCGAAGTAGATGATCCCGCAACATAACTCATCGACAGTACCAAATAGGGCCATTGTTGATTCCCCATCCAAATTAAAAGTAAAAAAAATCCTAACATTAACATCAGTAACTCAATAAATTGAGGAGGATTATATTGGGTTGATAATACTAAAGTTTGCCACCAAAAATTCCAACGTCTAATCATGATTAATTATCAACTATGAATCACTATTTATTGTAGATTTATTGTAGCCAGGTTTGTTGTTGTAAATCGGATAAAGCTGTTTCTGTATCTACCTGTTCAAATTGTTGATAAAACCGACCAACATTAAAAAAGGGATCGGGGGTTTCTAAGACAATAACCCGATCGCCCCATTGCTGCATAGAGGGAATTAATTCTAGCGGGGCCACGGGAACACAAATCCAAATTGCCATGGGGTGATGAGCTTTCAATGCCTTTGCCGCCACAGCCATCGTCATTCCAGTGGCAATACCATCATCAACAATCAGGGCTAAAGCTCCATGGGGGTTAACATCTGGACAAGCCGGAGAAAGCCGTTCCCAACCCTGCTGGGCTTTGGTCTGAGCCTGTTCTAATATCCTTTGTTGAAGCTCCAGATCGAGGGGTTTGCGTTTCGACCATAATACATGACCATCGGAGGTGACTGCACCCAAGGCCAATTCTGGGTTATCGGGGAAGGTGATTTTTTTGGCCACAATTACACTCAAAGGAGCCTGCAACCCTTGAGCAATAGGCACAGCCACGGGTACACCTCCACGGGGTAAGGCATAAACCACTATTTTTGTATCCCGATTTGGGTGTTCTAAACTCATCTGTAACAAAATTTCTTTTGCTAGTTGCTCACCCGCTTGAGTCCGATCTTTAAATATTGGTGTGAATAACATGATTTGCTTGCCCCTGCCATCCCATCATCTCTATGATGACTGTTGCTGTTGAGAGTTGCAACTTGATAAATTCCCACTGGATGGAAAATAGTTGTAAATTGGGTATCGGTTAATCATCAATACCCTAAACCCTACTCCCTTTGATTATGTCTGATCACGAACAATTGAGTTTATTTGATTTTAAAAATACTGAACCTGCTGCTCCGTTAATAAATTTGAATCGGGATTTAATTCCGACCGATGCTAAAATTGCGATTCCTTTAGGAACCTATCACACATTAGAAGAAATTGCCAACCATTGTAATCATTGTTATCGTTGTGAATTAGGGCAAAATCGTACCCACGCGGTCATCGGTCGAGGCAATATTCAAGCGCCAATTATGATTATCGGAGAAGCACCGGGGCAAAATGAAGATGAACAGGGTTTACCCTTTGTCGGTCGGTCGGGACAACTATTAGAAAAAATTTTAGAATCCGTGGGTTTAAGTACAGAAAAAGAGGTTTATATTTCTAATGCCATTCGCTGTCGTCCGCCGAATAATCGCACCCCTACCCCGCAAGAAATCGAAGCCTGTAAACCCTATTTATTAGAACAAATTCGTTTAGTTAATCCTAAAATTATTTTATTAACCGGAGCAACTGCGGTTAAATCGTTGTTAGGAGATAAACGGGGAATTAGTAAAATTAGAGGGCAATGGATGGAGTGGGAAGGGCGATTATGTATGCCAATTTTTCACCCAGCTTATTTATTAAGAAATCCCTCTAAGGAACAGGGATCACCGAAATGGTTAATGTGGCAAGATATTCAGGAAGTTTACAATAAATTGCATGAATAATCTTGCCATCGTAGTGAGCCCTTCAGGGCTTTCTTACATCCTTTATAATCACAATCGTAGTGAGTCCTTCAGGACTCTCTTACATCCTTTATAATCACCAAAATTATGAGGTTTAATAAACAAGATTATGGGTCTTTCTATTCTAAGTTTAATTCGGTTAAGTTGCAGTTCCCTAGTCGGTAATCCCGTTCGCTCTTTTCTATCAGGAATTGGGGTATTTATGGGAGTCGCGGCGGTGAGTGCAACCTTGCAAGTTAAAAATATTAGCACGGCGGTTATTAAACAACAATTGGCTGAACAAGATGCGCCACAAGTTGGCATATATTCACCCTGGAACCCGATTACAAAACAGTTGGCAGAACTGAGTTTAGAAGATATCATAATCCTACAAAAACAGTTAAAAGGGTTACAATCTATTAGCGGAATAAGTTCGATGTATCCCACAGAGGTTATTTTTCAAAATCAGCAAGCTAATCCTGAGACTATAGCCACAACAATCAATTTTTTAAACACATCAGGACGTAAATTAATGGCTGGACGAGCTTTTAATCCCAGTGATTTTGAAAACTATCAACCTGTAGTTATTATTGATCAATTTTTAGCAGATAAACTCTTTGAAAAATCAAATCCTTTAGGAAAAACTATTTATATTGATTTTAGACCTTATGTGGTGGTTGGGATTGTTGTAACTAAACCTCTATGGAGCGGGCAAGAACCAAAAGGGTTTGTTTATGTTCCGATGGCTATTCATAGTGCAGTTACAGGACAAAAAGAAATCAACAGTTTGCTCTTGCGTCCCTCTAAAATTGAAAATTTAGATTCTATGAGTGAACAGGCTAAAAAAATATTAGAAAAACGGTTTCCTGGGTATGAAATTGAGCCTTGGAAGACATCTGAGGACATTTTAGAACGGCAAAAAACCCTAGATTCTGTTTCTAAAGCTTTATTAGTAGTCGGTGCAATTTCTTTAATTGTAGGCGGAGTTGGGATTGCCAATATTACCATCGCCTCAGTCATAGAACGTACCCCAGAAATCGGACTGAGGAGGGCGGTGGGTGCGACCCAATTAGATATTATGTTACAGTTTATTTTAGAAGCAGCTATTTTAAGTTTTATTGGGGGAAATATTGCGATTATTACCGTTCATGGTGCGACAATTTTGGTAGCTAAACAATTTAAGTTACCCTATCAATTTAACAATAAAACGGCTGCATTAGCTCTGAGTTCAGCGATATTAGTTGGGGTGGGAGCCGGATTTTTCCCCGCTTTACGCGCCAGTCAACTTGACCCGGTAAAAGCGTTAAGAGGAGATTAGAAAACATTAAAAATACAGCATTATGAGTCTTTCTATTCTAAGTTTAATTAAATTAAGTTGTAGTTCGTTATTAGGTAATCCAGTCCGTTCTTTTTTATCAGGAATTGGGGTATTTATGGGGGTGGCTGCGGTGAGTGCAACCTTGCAAGTGGGTAATATTAGCACGGCGATCATTGAGCAACAATTAGCTGAACGAGATGCACCACAAATCCGCATTTTGTCATGGGGAAACCCCATAACAAAAACTCCACCACAACTGAGTTTAGAAGATATAAAAATCTTAAAAAAACAGTTAAAAGGGTTACGATCAATTAGTGGCACGAATGGGATAGGAAGCCCAGAGGTTATTTTTCAAGATCAGCCAGCTAATCCCTATGCAAGAGCGATAACAATCAATTTTTTCAACACATCAGGACAGAGATTAGTTGCTGGACGACCTTTTGATGCCAATGATTTTAAAAACTATAAACCTGTGATTATTATTGATCAATTTTTAGCCGATAAACTCTTTGAAAAAATAAATCCTTTAGGAAAAAATATTTATGTAAACTTTAGACCTTATACTGTGATTGGGATTGTTGCTAGTAGATATTATAGTGAGGAAGAGAAACCAACAGGTTATGTTTATATTCCAATGGCGATTTATAGTGCAATCACAGGAGACCAAAACATTAGATTTTTACAATTACGTCCCGATAAAATTGAAGATTTAGAGACTTTAAGTAAGCAAGCTAAAAAAATATTAGAACAACGATTTCCTGGGGATGAATTTTATGTGGCGAATACTATTGATGACATTTTAGAACAACAAAAAACCTTGGATTCTGTGTCTAAAGCGTTATTAGTTGTAGGTGCGATCGCTTTAATTGTTGGCGGAGTTGGGATTGCTAATATTACTATTGCTTCGGTCATAGAAAGAACTCCAGAAATCGGACTCAGGCGGGCGGTGGGTGCGACCCAATTAGATATTCTGTTGCAATTTATTTTAGAAGCAGCGATTTTAAGTTTTGTTGGGGGAAGTATTGCCATTGTCACCGTTCATGGTGCAACGGTTGTTGTGGCGCAACAATTTGAGTTACCATACGAGTTTGAAAATAGAACGGCTATACTAGCTCTAAGTTCAGCTATATTAGTAGGAGTAGGAGCCGGATTTTTCCCGGCTTTACGCGCCAGTCAACTTGACCCAGTAAAAGCCTTAAAAGGAGAATAGGGAAAAATAAAGAATTGAACACAAAATCAAGGATTAATGGTTATGGAAGAACAGCATAATTTAGATTTGGAATCATCAGTTAATTCGGAAAATTCTACTGAATCTGAATCTTTCAATTTTTTACCTTTGGGAATCATTCTAACTTTAATCTCCGGTATAAGCGGGATAATTTTTATAGCCCTTCCTTCTCAACCGATTAATAATCCATCCTCTACAAAGTTACAATTATTCTCTCCTCTAATTCCTACGGTTCCACCTCCAGCTAATTTTAATCCAGTTCCTCCCCCAGCTCCGATTGATTTTATCACGGGAAATTTAATCGCTCCAAATCCTATCAAATCTAACGATATTTTTGGGATTTTAGAAAATACCAACCCCAACAATAATTCTGTTATTGAATTGAATAATTTGGAGAAAAATATATATTTAACTCCCGATCCTGAACCTTTTAATATAGGTAATTATTCGTTTAAAATTGAGTCAGAGGAACCAAATCCCAGGGAAATGATTGAAAATAGTATGACTTCTCTGAATTTAACCGCTAATCGTCCCCAATATCAGAGGATTACTCAACAACCTCCAGAGGTTCAACCGTCTCCCCCGGCTCCGGTTATGGCTGAAACCGATGGCGTTGAATTAACCTTAAATGATGTGATTATTTTGGGTTTAGAAAATAATCGGACGATTAAAAATCAATATTTAGAACGCATTGTCCAACGTCAGGATTTAATCGTTGCTGAAGATAAATTTAATCCTAATTTTACCCCGAATTTATCAATTAATTGGAGTGATATTACTCAAGGAAATTTAACAACAATAACTAATGGTTTAGTGTTATCAGCAGGAGTAGTGATTAAAATTCCCACGGGAGGAGAGTTGAATATGGGTTGGGTTGGACAGCGACAACAACAAAATTATCAAGGTTCAGGAGGTTCGGATCGAGATGTTTTAAGGCAAAATTTAGAATTAACTTTTAAACAACCTTTATTAAGGGGAGCCGGCCAAAGGGTTAATCGTGCTGATATTGAAATTGCACGAATTACAGAAACTATTAATTTACTAGATTTGAAATCTATTTTAATTGATAAAATCACTCAAATTATTATATCATATCGCAGTGTATTACAAGCTCAAGAACAAGTTAAAATTACTTCACAATCTTTAATAAATGCTCAAAAAGAAGTAGAAAGTACTCAAGTTTTTATTGATGCTGGACGTAAACCCAGAGCCGATTTAATTACGGTACAATCCCAAGTTGCTGCTCAAGAAATAGCTTTATTAAGTTCTCGAAATAATTTAAAGAAACAACAACTGGATTTGTTAGACTTATTAGATATTGATGAAGATGTTAATATTATAGCCTCGGAAAATTTAGAAATTCAGCCCCTAACCTTAGATATTGATCGGATCAGAAAATCTATTCTTGAGCATCAACCGATTTATTTAAAAGCAAAATTGAATTTAGAAAACGCAAAAACACAATTAATTAGTGCTGAAAATAATCGCCGTTGGAATATTGATTTTGAAACCACCGTTAGACATCAACCTGCACCCAATATTATCGACAATACAACGGAATTAAGTGCCGGATTGACTTTTAGTAAAACTCTAGGTGATCGCAGCATAGAGCGTGATTTTCAACAAAGTAGAGTTAATGTTTTAAAAGCAGAAAACGATTTAAGAGAGACGATACAAAACGTTAATACTGAGGTAAATAAAAATTTACAAGATATTGAATTAAACTTTAAGCAAGTTGAATTATCTCGACAGGCGACGGCGTTAGCTAAACTGGAACTTTCTAACCAAGTGGAGAAAATTAAGTTGAGTTTACCAGGGGCGACACTTTTAGATCTTGTCAGGTTGCAATCTGACTTAGATAGAAAAAAAAATGACGAGTTAAATGCTAAAATAGAGTATCTGAATGCTTTAACAAATTTAGACAAAAGCCTGGGTATAACCTTAGACAACTTGGGAATTACCCTGGAACAACAACCTGAACAAAATAATGAATGATTCCGCTCTGATTGAGTTAACCGTAGACCCGGAAAATTTACCCCAGGATAAACAGCATCGACGGTTAGATGTGTGGTTATCTCAACAGGTTCCTGATCTGTCTCGATCGCGGATTCAAACTTTAATTACCCAGGGATGGGTAAAAATTAATCAACAGGTTTGTACGACTAAAAAAGTATCTGTGCAAGGTGGCGATCGCTTAGAAATTATTCTTCCACCCCCCGAACCTTTAGACCTGGAAGCAGTAGATATTCCCCTGGATATTTTATATGAAGATGATTGTCTTTTAATTCTAAATAAACCTGCGGGGTTAGTAGTTCATCCCTCACCAGGACATCAGAATGATACCCTAGTTAATCGTTTATTAGCCCATTGTGATCAATTATCAGGAATTGGCGGGGTACAAAGACCAGGAATTGTGCATCGTTTAGATAAGGATACCACTGGGGCGATCGTGGTGGCAAAAACGGATTTTGCTCTGCAAAGTTTACAAGCTCAAATTAAGTCTAAAACTGCCCGTCGTCAATATTTGGGAGTGGTTTATGGGGTTCCTAAAACCAATTCAGGAACTATTAATCAACCTATTGGTCGTCATCCGATTGATCGCAAAAAAATGGCAATTGTTCCCATAGAAAATAGTGGACGGGAAGCGATTACCCATTGGCAAATGCAAGAACGAATTGGCAACTATACGTTAATGTTATTTACTTTAGAAACCGGGCGCACCCATCAAATTCGGGTGCATACTGCTTCTATGGGAAATCCGATTGTGGGTGATCCTGAATATAGTCGAGGAAAAGCGATTGGTGTGAATTTACCTGGACAGGCGCTTCATGCTTGGAAATTAACCTTAAATCATCCAATTTCAGGAGAAATAATTGAAGCGATCGCCCCGATTCCAGATACTCTAAAAACGCTTTTAGAAGTCCTACGCCGCCGTTAACCGTAGTGAGCCTTTCAAGGCTCTTAGAGAGTCCTAAAGGACTCACTACGATAAAAAAATTAGGGTCTACAAAGGCAAAATTACCGTAAATATTGTTCCTTCTCCCGGTTCACTTTTAACTGTAATTTTACCTTGATGTAAATCAACAGCTTGTTTAACAATTGATAATCCTAACCCTGTCCCTTTAATATTTCCTACGTTACTAGCCCGTTCAAATTGTTGAAATAGTTTATTTTGATAATCTATCGGTAAACCAATTCCTTGATCGGCAACTTCACACCGGACAAATTGACCCTCTTGGTGAATTGTCAGGCTGACTGTACCCCCATCAGGAGAATATTTGATCGCATTAGATAACAAATTTAATAAAATATGACGTAATAAATGTTTATCTAAATTGCCAGGAATAACTTCTTGAGAAGTTATCAATACCAGGGGATTTTTAATATTAGCAATAGGTTTAATTTCTTCGATGATGACTTGACAAAATTTAACAATTTCTATGGGTTCAGGATTAAAGATTAGTTTTCCAGATTCAGCCTGACTTAATATTAACAAATCCTCTAAAAGATTGTTCATATTCTCCACCGAGGTTTGAATTCTATTGAAATGTTTTTGCTTTTTATCCTCCGGCCATTTTTCACTATAATCTTTCAACATTCCGGCGGACATTTGAATCGCTGTTAATGGGGTTTTTAAATCATGGGAAGCAATAGATAAAAACCGCGATTTTTCATCATTAATCGATTGGGCTTCTTCCAAAGACTGCTGCATTTGTAAGGTGGCTTGATGCTTTTTCAAGGCAATTTTAATCGCCGCATGAACTTCTCGATCCTTAAACGGTTTCAGAATATATCCATAGGATTCCGTTTTTTCAGCCCGTTCTAAGGTTTCATCATCAGCATAAGCTGTTACATAAATAACCGGAATATTAAACTTTTCTTGAATAATTTTTGCCGTTTCAATTCCATCTAAATCCCCCTTAATTACAATATCCATCAAAATTAAATCCGGTTGGGTTTCTGTCACTTTTTCTAATGCCGATACACTAGAGGACGCAATCCCCACCACCACATATTCTAGTTTTTCTAATTTCCTCGCCAATCCTTTGGCAATGATCAATTCATCTTCGACGATTAAAATTTTAATGGCTGCCATTTTTTTCCCTCCTTTCCCTATTAACTATATTAACATTTTTTTATTTGATCCAGTTTGGCTGTATACGGATAATCTGTTAGTGCGTGGGAGAAGCTATACAGGCTACCGAAAATTACTTCCGATTAAAGCCGATGTCGATATTGAAGTTCGGAAAAACTAAGGGTAAATAAAGTTCCGTTTTCTTGGTTTAGGGTAATAGTTCCTTCAATTTGCTCGGTGAGAGTGCAAACTAATTCCATTCCCAAGGATTCAACATTTCTAAAGTCTACTCCGGCGGGAAAACCGATGCCATTATCTCGAACAGTTAGAATAATTTTATCTTCCTGGTTTTGGTGTAGTCCCAGATAAACAATTCCTGAGCGACCATTGGGAAAGGCGTGTTTTAAGGTATTAGATACTAATTCATTCACAATTAAACCGCAGGGTTGAGCGGTTTCAATATTCAAACCAACGGGTTCAATATCGAGTTTAAACTCAATTTGACCAGCTTGGATATTATAAGAGTCAAATAAATTATCAATTAAATCTTCTAAATAATCTGCAAAATTAATTTTTTCTAAATTAGTTGAACGATAGAGTTTTTCATGGATTAAAGCCATGGAATAGATCCGATTTCGGCTATCGTCCAAAACCTTAATTAATTCAGGTTCGGTGAACATATCCGATTGAAATTCTAAAAGATTAGAAACCACCAGCAAGTTATTTTTGACCCGGTGGTGAATTTCTTTGAGTAAAACTTCTTTTTCTCGTAAGGATGTCACCAGGGTATCTTCTGCTTTTTTGCGTTCAGTAATATCTCGATACATCCATAAATGACCTTGAGAGACTCCTTGAATCATAATCGGAACATAATCTCGTTCAAAAGTCCGTCCATCAACTAAAGAGATTTCTTCATTCGTGATCACTCGCTTTCTGCCCATGACTTCTTTATTTCTAATAATAAATTGTGCGGGATCGCTAAATAGATTTTGATATTCAAAGGAAAATGTTTTGCCATCCATACCGATCAGTTTATCGGAGGATTCTTTGATCTTAAATAAATCGCAAAAAGTTTGATTAATTAATACAATTTTCTGAAATTCATCCTTAACTAAAACCCCTAACTGTAAATTCTCAATCAATGTGCTTAATCGAGATGTAGTGGCCCATAATTGTTCTTCAATTCTTTTGCGCTCGCTAATATCAATCCTATATCCAACTATTTCTAAAGGATTTCCTTGGGCATCGAGGATTAATTTGGCTTGATCATACATCCAACGATAGCTACCATCCTGGTGTTGAAAACGATATTCATAACTAGAATATCCTTGCTCAAACAACGGAGATAATGGAGATAATTGATTTGTAATTTTCCCGATATCCTGTGGATGAATATGACTCAACCAAAATCCAGGTTGAGTAAAGTCGGAAACCTCATATCCCAAAAGAGTCTTGATATTATCACTAATAAATGTGGTTTGATAGTCTTCCCATGGTTTCGCACTATAAATAATTCCGGGGCTAGAAAATAGCAAATATTTTAATCGTTCTTGACTGACTAATAAAGATTGTTGAGCTAGAGATCTTTCTTTTAATTCTGTTTGTAATTGTTCATAAAGTTCAGATTGTTGAATCGCAATGGCGAGTTGACTGGTAATTTGTTCTAGTAGGGAAATTTCCCAGGCTTCCCATTGTCGAGTTTGACTGCATTGATGGACAACTAATAAACCCCATAAGGTCTCATTTTCAATAATAGGAACCGCTAGTTTAGCTTGGACTTTAAATTGAGTTAAAAATTCAACTAAACAGGGTAAAATATTACCCTTGTTAATATTAGCAATTGAGGCAATTTTGCCTTGAATATAATGGCTATGACATTGGGAGGGAAAAATTTCTTCAGAAAAAGTTTTTTCTAAAAGGGAAGACCACTGAGGACTAACGGCCTCAGAAATAACACAACCTGTATAATCATTGTAAATCCGATACACTAATACCCGATCGGCTTTCAAAAATTGTTTAACTTCCGTTACCATTGTTGATAAAATAGATTTTAGATCCAAGGATTCTCGAATTCGTTGGGTAATGGTGGCAATTAATCGTTCTCGAATCACTTGTTGACCTAAACGTTCCTGGGCTAATTTATTTTCAGTAATATCATTCTGAATTCCTACATAATGGGTGAGATTTCCCTCCTGATCATAAATGGGAGAAATATTTAGTTCATTCCAAAATAAAGATCCATCTTTCCGGTAATTTCTTAATACAACATTGCAATTTTGTTTCTGTTTTAATCTTGTTCTAATTTGTTTTAACTCGGGCTGATTACGATCCTTACCTTGAAGAAAACGGCTATTTTTCCCCAGGGCTTCTGCGGCAGAATATCCAGTGACTTTTTCAAAAGCCGGGTTGACAAAAACAATGGGGTTATCCGGTTTTCGAGCATCAGCAATCACAATACCATTACTACTATAGGCGATCGCTCGTTCACTCAGCCGCAATTGTTCTTCTACCTTTTTCCGTTCTGTAATATCCGTTGCGGCTCCTAAAATTTGTTTAGGTTTACCCTCAGAATTCCGAGCAAAAATTGTATCTCGACTGACCAACCAATGCCAATTTCCCTGAGTATCTTTGATGCGGTATTCAAACTCTAAAATTTCATCGTCCTTGGCTTTGGTAATTTTCTGATAATGTTTTCCTAAACTGATATAATCGTCTGGATGAATCAATTCAGAGAGAAAATTTGAACCTTTTTCTAAAGTTTGTTCTGGCGTGTATCCTAAAATGTTAATAATTTCTTGATTCACATAAATATTGCGACTTTCAATTAAATCATAAATATATAAAATATTAGGAATAGCGTCAGTAATTCGTTGAATAAACCGTTGACTTTCTTGTAACTCTAATTCCGCTTTTTTGCGATCGGTAATATCTAATGCCGCGCCCGTAATTCCGATAATATTTCCTTCTAAATCCCACAAAGGATCAATGGTTAAATCATAGCATTGAATATCCGCCCCTATATTAGTAGTCACCTCTTTTCGTAAACCCGCTTTTGTGTTCAAAACCTGTTGTTTCAGTTCGGTGAGTTGAATCGCATTTTCCCGGGGAAAAATATCAAAATCCAATTGACCAATAACGGCTTCTGATTCATATGCTCCCGTCGGATTATAAATCCAGGTGTAGCGTAACTCTAAATCTTGATTAAACACAACAATAGGCGAATTTTTTAGCGTAATTTTAAATCGTTCTTCACTAAACCGTAGGGTTACTTCCGTTTGTTTTCTTTCAATTGCCGTTGCTAAAATATTTGCCACACTTTGCAAATAATTTACCTCGTCTTCGCGAAACAGTTGATTTTTTTTACCATAAATTTCTATCTGTCCTAACTGCTGGTAATTTTGTCCCCGAATCGGAATACAAATTCCTTGATTAACAAAATTAAACTTGCCATAATTAAGCTCTTTTGGCTCTAAATCCTGGCTATATTTGCAGCTACAAGAGAATAAGTTAGATATTAAATCATCTTGATTACCGGGGAGTTGATTTATGCTTAAGGATAGTGAAAATAGGGGTTCATGACTCAGAAGAATATAATTATTAAGGGGTTCATCCCAAATTGCTAAGGTTAGAAAACAGTCCTCTAAACTATATTCTAAAACTTTGCAATATTCAACGTTTAAATTGTTAGCAATCTGAATCACAACTTCATTAATGAGGGAAACTAAATTGGTTTCTGATAGGGCTTTTTGACCTAATTCGGCGATAATCGCTTGTTGATTAGCTTTATTTTCTAATTGAGACTCTATTTTCTTTAACTCGACAACTTGGCGCTGGAGTTTTTCATTCATGAAAATTAGTTCTGTTGTCCGGTCAGCCACTCGAACTTCTAAATCTTGGTTTACGATTTTTAACTCCACTTCGGCTTGTTGGCGCTCTACACCAGAGGCAATAATATTAGCAACCGCTTGTAAAAAATTAATTTCATCGGGGCTAAAGGTTCGTTGCTCCTGAGAATGAATTCCTAACACCCCAACGGGCTTTTCTTTTCCAGAAATTAAAACTGTTACCCCACTAACAATATGATGATTAGAAAAAAATTCCGAACCGCTAAAGCGGGTTTCGACCTGCAAATTCTCAACGATAACGGGTTGTTTCACTAATAATGTATAGCCCGGTTGGGACTGGGGGGTATTGCTCAGGGTCACTCGCCCCACCGAACGAGGACGCAAACCTAATCCCGTCGTTAACAAAAATGTGCCTTGGTTGGGGAGTAATTCCCAAATTTGAACATATTTGATCCCTAATGTTTGTCCCACCAAGGTTACAACCTTTTTTGCCAGGTGCTCTAAGTTGGTTTGTGAGAGGGCATATTGACCTAATTCGGCAATCACCTGTTGTTGTCGGGCGCGACGCTTGAGTTCCTGTTGGGCTGTTTCACGGATAGTAACATCCTGAATCAAGGACAAAAGAGAAATAACTTGTCCGCTTGCATCTTTTAAAACAGAATTATACCACTCACAATATACTAAGTTGCCCAGTTTCGTGTAGTTCCGATTGCAACAGATATTCCGGTTGTCCTCACCATTGAGCAACCGCGACGAGATCGCATTTACCTGTTCTAAATCCTCTGGATGTACAAATTCCCACTGATTCCAATGGCGAGCCATCAGTTCTTCTGCCTTCCAGCCAAAGATTTTTTCGGCTTGGGGCGACCACCGTTTGACCCGAAACTGCTGATCCCACTCAATCACAGCTAAAGGCGAATTTTCGACGTGAAATGTTAACTGTTGATGGGCTTGTGCTAATTCGGCTTCTATACTTGGTTGCGGGTTAGATGCGGGGGGAGTTTGGAGTTCCCGCAGGCGTTGTTGTACCCGTTGTTCAATTATTTGTTCCTGTTGGTCAAGCAGGTATTGTTTCTCTTTTTTACAATTATTTTTTGTCATAAATCACCGGATATTATAGTTGTTATTCCAACAAAAAAGCCATAGTCAACCGTCAAGCAAACAAAGGTAAATAAACGGTTACAATAGTTTGCTGATCGCTGGGACTTTCTATGATCAGTTGACCTTGATAAAGTTCGATCATTTTTTGGACAATGGCTAATCCTAACCCCGGACCTTGTTGTTCATACAATTTGCGTTCAAACTGAACATGGGGCCCAATTTGAGCTATTTGTTGAGGGGTCATTCCTCGTCCAAAGTTTTTAACTGATAAAACAAATTGATGATTTTTAACAAATCCGTTAATTTCAATCGGTTGTCCGATGGCGGAAAATTTCATGGCATTATTAACTAATTCTTCAACCAGTTTTTCTAGTCTCATTTCTGCCATGGCGATCGCCACATCTTGTAGATTGAGAAATAAATCTGCCTCCCGTTTTTCTTCTTGAACTTGATCCATTACTTTTGCCGTAATTACTCTTTGCGAGGATAGGGTTTTATCCTTACTTAAGCTGGCAATCTTTTTGGGATCGGTGGCAATTAGTTCTAATTCAGCATAGAGCAGAAAATTCATTGTCAACCGATATAAACGTTTACCAGATAGGGAAATTTGCTCGACAATTTCACGGATTTCATTAGTTTCCATAGAATCTAATTCATCCAGTAAAAATTCCGTTGATGCCAAAATTCCATTCAAAGGCGTTCTTAATTCATGGGGCAGGGAATGGGTAATATTGTTGCGAAGTTCATCTAATTTTTCCTGGGAAAATTGTTGAACTGAGGCTTTTTTTTCTAGTTGAGTGGCGATCGCTTTCAGCAATTCCTTGGGAGTAAAGGGTTTAATTAAATAATCATCCGCCCCCAATTCCATGCCCTTTCTTATGTCTAATTTATCGGCTTTAGACGTTAGAAAAATAAACGGAATCATCTTAGTTTCTGGTGCTTTTCGTAATGCTTCTAATACCCCATGACCATTCATTTCGGGCATGACCACATCACATAAAATTAAATCGGGATTAAATTCTGGAGCAACTTGTAAACCGATTTTTCCATTTTCGGCGGACATGGTTTCAAATTCTTCGATTTCTAACAGTTCTAAAATGCTCTCTCGAATGAATTCTTCATTTTCAATTACTAAAATTTTGGTCATTTCGATTTCCTCAATAATGTTAATTCAGGATTCTTATGGATCGGGTTAATAAATCTTTAATTGACTTCCACTTTTAACTAAGGTTTGAAAATCCTCTAAATTGAGCGGACGACTAAATAGATACCCCTGAATTTCATCACATTGAAAGCCCTGCAAGATATTTAATTCTTCTTGAGTTTCTATCCCTTCAGCAATCACCTTTAAATTTAAAAGATGAGCCATGTAAATTAAAGATTCTGTAATGGCTACATTGATTTTATTAGTATGGAGATTGCGAACAAAAGATTGATCTATTTTTAGCACATCAAAGGGGAATTTTTGCAGATAGTTGAGGGAAGAATATCCCGTCCCAAAATCATCAATGGCTATGGTTACTCCCAAGGCTTTTAAGGCCTGTAACTGTTGGATGGATAATTCAGGATCTCGAATTAATGAACTTTCGGTTAATTCTAATTCTAAATAATCCGGTTCACAGTCCGTACTGAGTAAAATCTCCATTAACTTTTGGCACAAATTAGGTGTTTGGAATTGCCGACCGGATAAATTTACCGCCACGCGCAAATTTCCTAAACCTTGAGATCGCCAGGCTTTACTGTGTTGACAGGCTTGAGATAAAACCCATTCGCCAATGGGTTCAATTAAACCTATTTCTTCCGCAATAGGAATAAATTTTATTGGGGAAATCATGCCCTTTTGGGGGTGTTTCCAGCGAAGTAAGGCCTCCGCACCAATAATATTTCCCGTTTTCAAACTGACTTGCGGTTGATAGTAAAGTTCAAATTCTTCTCTTTCTAAAGCATACCGCAAGGCAACTTCTAAATCAATCCTTTCCGAAAGTTGATGTTCTGAGGCGGGAATATAAAAACTATAATCATTTCCTCCTTGTTGTTTAACTTGATTCATGGCTTGTTTGGCTTCCCGCAGCAGGTGTTGAATAATATCCCGACCATCTTGGGGATAAAGGGAAATTCCAGCACTAAAGGTAATCAAAACTTCCCGATTTGTTAAGATAAAGGGATCAGATATCTGCTGTTGCAACTTTTTAATTACGGTATTAATCTCTTGTTGATCCAGAATTGGTGGGGATAAAATTGCAAATTGATTGCCATTAATATGGGTAATAATATACTCGGAAGGTAAATTTTTTCTTAACCGCTCTGCTACCGCTTTTAAAAGGGAATCTCCCCCTTCATATCCTAAAATATCGTTAATTCTGCCAAACCGATCTATCCGTAAATAGATAATTGGGATCATCCCATTTTGTTGCCAATTTTGATCGGTAATAGATAGCAATGACAACTTATCTAGCATTTGTTGAAAATATTCCAACAGGTATAAACGGTTGGGTAAGTTAGTGGTGCTATCTTGATAAATTAATTGATTAAATTTAGATTCAGCTAATTTTAATTTTTGACTATAATTAGCTTTTAAAATGGCGTGTTTTTCCAAACGAATTACAATAGCTTTGAGTAATTCTGTGGGGGTGCAAGGTTTGGTTAAATAATCATCAGCCCCAAGCTGCATTCCTTTTCTTAGGTCACCTACATCGGCGTTTGCTGTTAAGAAGATGAAGGGAATAGTTGCCGTGATGGGATTGTTTTGTAAAGCAGTGATCACCCCATAACCATCTATTTCCGGCATCCTCACATCACACAAAATTAAATCTGGTTGATGCTGAATTGCCAATTGTAAACCGATTTTGCCATTTTCAGCAGTAAAAACTTCAAAGTTTTCTGTTTCTAGTAGTTCTACAATGTTATCTCGAATTAATTCTTCATCCTCAATCACAAGAATTTTAGCCATGGTTGTTTCTCTAAAATAAATTTTTTATAGAAATAATCGTAGTGAGGCGTTCACGCCTCTAAGAAAGTCCTGAAGGACTCACTACGATTATTAAGGATGGATTAAGTGCGGGCTAAACCTTCTTGACGGGCGGTATGGGTAACGGCACTAGCAACCGCCGTAGCCACCCGTTTATCAAACACTGAAGGCACAACATATTCCCGATCTAAATCCGTGGGAGAGACTAAAGAAGCGATCGCATTTGCTGCTTCTAAATACATAGAAATAGTTAAACTTTTAGCCCCACAATCTAAGGCTCCTCGGAATAGACCAGGGAAGGCTAAAACATTATTAATTTGATTGGGATAATCACTCCGTCCTGTTGCCACGACTGCGACATCATTAAGAATTAATTCCGGTTGAATTTCAGGAATCGGATTAGCCATGGCAAAAACAATAGGATCTTTTGCCATAGATCTTACCATTTCCGGTGTCACCACACCAGGGGCACTAACTCCCATAAACACATCAGCATCTTTCATCGCATCCGCTAAAGTTCCTGATAAGTTAACGGCAAATTCCCGTTTTTGTTCGTTAATATCGGTACGATTATGGCTAATAATTCCCTTAGAATCACAGAGGGTAATATTACGCACTCCGGCTTTTTTGAATAAACGCGCCATTGCTACCCCCGCAGCACCCGCCCCGTTTAAAACCAGGTGGACATCTTCCCGTGATTTTTTGACTAATTTTAAGGAATTAATTAAGGCGGCTAAACTCACAATTGCCGTGCCATGTTGATCATCATGGAAGATCGGAATATCTAAACATTCCCGCAGTTTGGCTTCAATTTCAAAACAGCGAGGGGCGGCAATATCTTCTAAATTTATTCCTCCGAAAACTGGGGCAAGATATTTAACCGTTTCGATGATTTTATCTGTATCTTGGGTATCCAAACAAATCGGAAACGCATCAATATCTCCAAATTCTTTAAAGAGCATGGCTTTCCCTTCCATCACGGGTAAAGCTGCACCTGGCCCCAAATTTCCTAAGCCTAAAACCGCACTACCATCAGTAATAATAGCGACGGTATTTTGTTTGATTGTCAGCTTATAAATTTGCTCTGGATCTTCAGCGATCGCTTGACAAATTCGACCCACACCCGGAGTATAAGCCATGGCTAAATCCGATTGAGATTTCAGGGGAATTTTACTTTGAATACTGATTTTTCCGGCGCGATGGAGATTAAATGTTCGGTCATAAACCGCTAATACTTTTAACTCAGTTAAACCTTTTACCGCTTGGACAATTTGTTCTGCGTGCTCTTCACTAGAGGCATCTACACTGATTTCTCGAATTGTTTTGTGCAGAGTTTGTTCCATTAAGTCAATTTGGCCTAAATTTCCCCCGACGGTGGCGATCGCTTGAAAAACACTAGCCAACATTCCGGCGCGGTTAGGCAGTTCCAGACGAATTGTAACGCTATAACTAGGATTCGGTGTTAAGCTAACCATGTTCAGTATTAATTTATTTGTCCATTCGGTATGATATCACCGGAGATCAACATCGGTCTGTAGTTGAAGCATGACATCTATCAAATTTCCTTAATACTGTTGCTGGAATTGCAGGTAATAGCTGAGGTTAGCTAAGGTAATATAGTGATCAACGTATTGCGGAGTGGGTGTTTTTTCAAGTTTTCGCTTTACTTGCTTTTTTCGCTGATTTTTTGAGGATTCCATAGTGATCATCTCAGGTTAGATTGGACGGTTTACCTTGATTATCTAATATTATCTGATCTATTCACCCTTAATAGTCTCATACTATTTATTTTTGAGGTGATCCGCACTAGAATTAAACAAAACAAGTGAAATTGCTGACTTCATTAATAAGATTAATCAGGACAATGGTTTTATCGGATTTTCAGTTATCTTCCCATACGGTTCATATTTGGCAAACTAATCTAACACGATCACCCCAACACCTAGAATTTTATCAAAGTATTCTGGCTGATGACGAGCTAAAACGGGCTAGACGGTTTAAGTTTGAACGGGATCAACAGGCGTTTATGATTGCCAGAGGAACATTAAGAATGATTCTCAGCCACTATTTAAACCTGGCTCCAAAACAGATTCAATTTAAGTATAGCTCTAATGGAAAACCGAGTTTAGATCAAGCTCCCTTACCCCTAAATTTTAATCTATCTCATGCCTATGGAAAAGCAATTTATGCGATCGCCCTTCAAGAAAATATCGGCATAGATATAGAATATATTCGGGAAATTGAAGTTATATCTTTAGCAAAACGGTTTTTTTGTAACTCTGAATATCAGTGGTTAAATTCCCTTGATTCAGAAGCACAATATACTGCATTTTTTCAACTCTGGACGTGCAAAGAAGCCTACTTAAAAGCCACGGGAGAAGGTTTAGTTGGTTTACAGGATATTGAAATTTTCACTCCTCTGGATTCAAACCTAAAAATTTTGAAAATTTCCCAGGATTCGGAATTAGCTAAAAATTGGACAATGCAAACTATTGAAACCGCAGAAAACTATCTAGCAACCTTAGCAATTAAGGGAATAAATTATCAGTTTAAATATTGGCACTGGACTGAGGAAAAATAAATCAACTATAATATTATAGCTAAAGATAGATGACAATTTAGATAATCAATGTTAATATTGTCAGTAGGTAGCTATTCAATAGTCGAGATTAATACAGGAAAAAATCATGATTGCCAATCTTCAAGATTCTCAAAAAATGACAGCAGAAGAATACCTAAAATGGGAAGCCACACAGGAAATGCGCCATGAATATGTCGATGGTGATATTGTGGCGATGACCGGGGGTAGTATTCCTCACACCAAGATTTACCTCAACTTATACAGGAGTTTGTACCCCCATCTAGGTCATAGAGGTTGTGAATCTTATGTATCCGATGTGAAAGTTCAAGCTAGTAAAAATAGTCGTTATTTCTATCCTGATTTAGTTGTTACTTGCGACCCCGAAGATTTAAAATCTCGTGAGTTTATTCAAAACCCTAAAGTTATTGTTGAAGTTCTTTCTCCAAGTACAGCAAATTATGATCGCATTGAGAAATTTAAGTATTATCGTCAGATTCCCAGTTTACAAGAATATGTGTTAATTGATTCAGAATCCATGTCTGTTGAGGTTTATCAGAGAGGGGAAGGTAAAATGTGGCGTTATTATGAATACACAAATGGAGATGCGATCGCATTACAAAGCATAGAATTTGAATGCCCGATTGAGCTTTTATATGAAGGAATTAGCTTTGATCAAGAGTAAGATTTTTGTGTTGTTGAATAGGAATCTCAATTGTAAATTCCGATCCGTTTTTAACTTGAGAAGAACACTTTAACTGACCTAGATGTCTTTCTACTACAATTTGATAGCTGATGGCTAATCCTAAGCCAGTTCCTTTCCCTACAGGTTTTGTGGTAAAAAACGGATCAAATAATTTATTTTTAACGGTTTCCGTCATCCCCATTCCATTATCAGCAATAATGATTAAAACCTGATTATTCTGAATGACTTCTGTAGTAATCGTAATGGTAGGTTTCCAACAATTCAATGAATTAAACCCGATATCATCTTCAGGATATAACTCTACATCATTAGAATTAAGATGAGAAATAATTTGTTGATTTTGTTCTACAATTCGCTCCTGAATAGCATCAATAGCATTAGTGAGTAAATTCATAAAGACTTGATTAATCTGACCTGCATAACAATGGACTAAGGGCAATTCCCCATAGTTTTTGATCACCTGAATTTTTTGTCTTTCTCCAGTTTCTGATAAGCGATTTTGTAAAATCAATAATGTATTTTCCAAGCCCTCATGTAAATTAACTTGTTTGACATCTGCTTCATCTAAACGCGAAAAATTTCTTAGGGATAAAACAATTTGTTGAATCCGACTCGCCCCGACTTTCATTGAAATTAATAATTTCGGAAAATCTTGTTGCAAAAAATCTATATCTACGGTTTCAATCATTTCTTGAATATCAGAAACGGGATCGGGATAACGCTCCCGATATAGGGCTACTAAATTTAATAAATCATCCAGATATTGGGCAGCATAATCAACATTTCCATAAATAAAATTAATGGGATTATTGATTTCATGGGCAACTCCTGCCACTAACTGACCTAAAGAAGACATCTTTTCCGTTTGAATTAAATGGGCTTGAGTTTGTCGTAATTTATTTAAAGTCGCTTCTAATTCTAGGGTTTGAGCTCTAGCTAAAGTCGCCGCTTCCCTGGTTTGGTTATAGAGTTGGGCTTGATTAATTGCGATCGCCACTTGCGCCGTCACAGACTGTAATAATTCGACTTCAGAATCACTCCAGCAACGGGTTTCTTGATGATTTCCACAAACTAAAACCCCGATTTCTCCCATTTGGGTTTGGATGGGGAGAGACAGCACAGAAACAAATCCAAACTGGAGTAAACATGATTTTTCTTGAGAATCAGGAAGATTACTAACATAATCAATTCGTCCTATGTTTAAATTCAAATATTGCTCCGACCAAATGCCTACTTCTTCTAAATAATATTGACCAACAATATCTGGAAAAGCCGGATCTTTAGCTTCAATAGCAATTTCCCAATAGGCCCCACTTGAATAAGGTTGAGATGGATTTTTACTATCTAAATTAAATTTAGTTTCTTCCCGTCGATACCAACAAAAATAGCATCGATCAACCTTCATTAATTCCCAAACCTGTAAAACTGTTGTTTCTAAAATTGTCTTTAAATCTAAGGAATTGCGGATTTGATTAGCTAAATGATTCATTAGTTTTTCCTGTTGAGCTAATTGTCGAAATCGAGTTTCAGATTCTGCTAATAATTCTTCCGCTAATTTCCGCTCTGTAATATCCTCGTATGTTCCTAATATTCCTACCACATTTCCCTCAGAATCATGAAAGGGAATTTTATTGGTTTCTATCCAACATTGTTTGCCATTTGCTTGTAATTGAGTTTCGATAATCCGATAACGAGGGGTATTCGTTTCCATAATCTCTTGATCAACTTGTCGATAAAATTCAGCTTGATCCAAAGTCCAACTGAAATCATAATCTGTTTTACCAATAATATCTTCAGGAGACTTTAATCCCACATCCAAAGCTAATTGTAAATTACACCCTAGAAAAACGGAATTTCGATTCTTCCAAAAAACTCTCTGAGGGATCGTATTCATAATTAATTGCAGCATTTGTTGGGATTCTTTTAGAGCTTTCTCGGTTTTTTCTTGACCATTTATATCAATAATTATGCCAATATATCGCGTAACTTTTTCTAATTTATCGGGATTTCTAAGTTTTAAAAGTTTGGGGACTAAAGGAATAATTGTACAGGCTGTAACAACAGAAATGATAGCCGGGATAGTCTTCAGTCCTTCCGATAACCAATACACAGGATACCAAAGGGTTAAAATCGCCATCAAATGATTGATTCCAAAGGCAAAAATAAATATACTAAACAGGATAAAAATACTGGAGTAGGATGAATTTTGACGCTGACGAACAAAGTAAATGAATGAAATAGGAATCGCAAAATAAACCAGTGCAATCACCAAATCTGAGACAAGATGAAGCGCGATTAATTGAGATTGCCAAAAATCCCAGGAATTAGGAGACATCAATAAAGCCATTGCAACCATTTGTTGTAAAATTATCCAGGTGAAAGTCATAACCGTTGATAAATTTTTTTATCAAAGAAAAAACACAATAAAAAATTGAATTAAACTACAAAAATAACGCAATTATTGATTAATAAACACTCCAAAAGTATAGGTTGATTATATAGCATTGAGCAAAAATCTACTTTAGCCTCTATAATTATAAGTTTGATCACAAATTCCAGATTTAGGCTCTCATGACTACAGAAATTCAAACCGAAATTCAAACCGAAATTCAAGCGGAGGTTGAGCGACGTCGCAATTTTGCAATTATTTCTCACCCTGATGCTGGAAAAACCACCCTGACAGAAAAATTACTCCTCTACGGAGGTGCCATTCACGAAGCAGGTGCTGTTAAAGTACGGAAGGCTCAACGTCATGCTACCTCAGACTGGATGGCAATGGAACAACAACGGGGAATTTCGATTACCTCAACGGTTTTGCAGTTCGAGTATAACAACTGTCAAATTAATCTGCTAGATACACCCGGACACCAAGATTTTAGTGAAGATACCTACCGCACTTTAGCCGCAGCCGATAACGCGGTGATGTTAGAAGATGCCGCCAAGGGTTTAGAGCCGCAAACTCGCAAACTTTTTGAAGTCTGCAAACTGCGAGGTCTGCCTATTTTTACTTTTATTAATAAAATGGATCGTCCGGGTCAAGAACCCTTAGAATTACTTGATGAAATTGAAAAAGAATTAGGGTTAAAAACCTATCCCATAAATTGGCCAATTGGTACGGGCGATCGCTTTCAAGGAGTATTTGATCGTCGCAAACAAAAAATTCATTTATTTGAACGTACCGCCCATGGCAGTCGAGAAGCTTTAGATCGGGTTTTTGATTTAGATGATCCTAGAATTAATGAATTATTAGATCCGGATCTTTATCATCAATTAAAAGAAGAATTAGAACTACTTGAACACGCGGGTTCGGAATTTGATCTGGATTTAGTTCATGCTGGAAAAATGACCCCGGTTTTCTTCGGCAGTGCCATGACTAATTTTGGGGTTCAATTATTCTTAGATTCCTTCTTAGATTATGCTTTAAAACCCGGTTCCCATCTGAGTACCTTGGGGGATATGGAACCCGAATATCCTGAGTTTACGGGCTTTGTATTTAAACTACAAGCTAATATGGATGCCAAACACCGAGATCGGGTGGCTTTTGTGCGAGTTTGTACAGGAAAATTTGAAAAAGATATGACGGTAAATCATGCCCGCACGGGAAAAGTTGTCCGTCTTTCCCGTCCGCAAAAATTATTTGCTCAGGAAAGACAATCAATTGAAACTGCCTATCCTGGGGATGTAATTGGATTAAATAATCCTGGGGTTTTTGCCATTGGGGATACAATTTATATGGGCAAAAAATTAGAATATGAAGGGATTCCCTGTTTTACCCCGGAGTTATTTGCCTATTTAAAAAATCCTAATCCTTCTAAGTTTAAACAGTTCCATAAAGGGGTTTTGGAATTGCGAGAAGAAGGAGCGGTACAAATTATGTTTTCCATTGATGAAGCTAAACGTGATCCGATTTTGGCGGCGGTCGGTCAACTTCAATTTGAGGTAGTTCAGTTTAGATTGCAAAATGAATATGGGGCCGAAACTCTATTAGAACCTCTACCCTATAGTGTGGCTCGTTGGGTAACAGGAGGTTGGGAAGTTTTAAATAAAGTTGGACGAATTTTTAACGCTGCGGTGGTTAAAGATAGTTGGGATCGTCCGGTTTTACTATTTAAAAATGAATGGAATTGTCGTCAAGCTGAATCCGATCATCCTGAGTTAAAACTGACTTCTATTGCTCCGGTAGTTTCAATTCAACCGCTTGAATCGGGAGAGGAAGAATAAGGGCTAAATATTGATCCTTGATTAATTTTCTCCGTCTGTTTGGAGTCAGTAGGTGGTCAAAAATAAACGCATACTTGTTGTTGCGCTTGCTGCGCACCACTTAATTGCGCTTAAGCGCAACAACGGGCTTTTTGACCACCTACTTACAGAAGAAAGTATTAAACACAAAACGAGGATTAATTTAGAGTTTTGATTGATTAAGAATTGGGATCAGATGGGGATTCACCAAATAAGGAATTATAGGTGAACCCGGCGGCAATTCCTCCCAAAATAGGGGCGAACCAAAACAACCATAATTGCTGAATTGCCCAACCGCCAACAAATAATGCTGGGCCAGTGCTACGGGCTGGATTTACAGATACATTGGTGACTGGAATTCCGATTAGGTGAATTAAGGTTAATCCCAAACCAATAGCAATCGGGGCAAATCCTTGAGGTGCGCGACTATCGGTTGATCCCATAATCACCATCAAGAACATAAATGTCAACACAAATTCACCCAGCAGAGCGGAAACGAGATTGTAACCGCCGGGAGAATGTTCGCCATATCCATTGGTGGCAAAGGGGTTAGAACCACCTTTAAAAGCCACTGCATCAAATCCGGCTTTCCCACTGACAATTAAATAAAGCACTAAGGATGCTACAATTGCCCCGGCAACTTGAGATCCAATATAAAGGGCTAAATCTTTACCTCCAGAGAAGCGTTTACCCGCCCATAATCCAAAGGAAACCGCCGGATTGAGATGGCAACCGGAAATATGACCTATGGCATAGGCCATGGTTAAAACGGTTAAACCAAAAGCTAATGCAACCCCGGCAAATCCAATCCCAAGGGGGTTAGTAGTTCCATCGGGAAATGCGGCGGCAAAAACAGCAGATCCACACCCTCCAAAAACTAGCCAAAATGTTCCCATGAACTCGGCAAGACACTTCTTAGTCAATGGCATTATTAAACCTCTTGAGAATGCACTTGAATTTAACTATCAGTTTTAATCCTGATGAGTTTCAGTTGAAACTTACCATAAAATTGATCAATTTTGGTGTCATATCTAGCAAATTCAGAAAAATTAATAAAATCTTAAATAAATTATTAAGAAATTATAAAAAATATTATTTTTGTATAAATATCATTTATTATTCCATGTCTTTAAAATAAATTTATCAATAACCAGGGGATGGGTAAGCATTAGTGTGAAATTAAGCTGAAATCTCTCCTGTAGAGATGTTGCATGGAACGTCTCTACAGGGCGTTAATGGCCGCACCCTACGGGTTAATGATTGAATTATGCGGGAATTTTGGTGGGAAGTTGGGCTTTTTGGGCTTGATATTCTGCCAACTGTTGTTCAATTTCAGTTTTAACAATTTGGCGATATTCTAAGAAATGTTCGTTATGGGCGCATAGGGTTAAATACTGCCCGCAGACGGCGGGATTATGTTTGATAATACTAAACAAATATCCCCAGAATTTCCAGCGAGTTTGGCGTTTAATTCCCTGTCGCCAAATTACAGTTGTTAAGGCTTTTAAATCAATCCAACTGGGGAATTTACCTGGGGGATTACATTTGGGCGCACCCAACTTCAAGAAACAGCGATAGGTGCGTTCTAAATAACGTTCGGGATCATATAATTGCCAGAAGGTTTCAATATATTCTTGGGCAATTTCTTCAACGGGACGGGTAGGAACAAAGTTAATTAATGTGGTTTGGTTAATATCAAACTTTTTAGGATTAATTAACCGTCCTTCCTTCTCTAAACGATGCCATAAAGCGGTATTGGGTAAGGCTTGTAACATACTAAATAAAGCCGTGGGAATCGCAGATTTTTCGACAAATTCAATAATTCGATATCCCGCCCCGGGTTTTTCCCCATCAAATCCTAGAATAAATCCCGCCATTGGACGTAAGCCAGTGCGGATAATTTTATCAACGGCTTCTAATAACGGACTGCGGTTATTTTGATATTTTTTGGTCATTTCTAAACTACTGGTATCTGGGGTTTCAATTCCCAAGAAAACCGCATCAAAGTTACATTCCACCATCGATTCCATTAATTCACCATCATCGGCTAAATCTATGGAGGCTTCTGTATTAAATCGGAAAGGATATTGATGTTCCGCTTGCCAGATTTTTAGAGCTTTTAACAGTAATTTCACATTCCGTTTATTCCCGATAAAATTATCATCCACCATGAATATTGATCGTCGCCATCCCAATTCATAAAGATAGTCTAATTCCTTTAATAATTGTTCTGGAGTTTTAGTGCGGGGTTTGCGACCATACAGCACAATAATGTCGCAAAATTCACATTGAAACGGACATCCACGGGAGAATTGTACCGACATAGAATCATAAGCATCTAATTCTAATAAATCGTAACGGGGAATAGGAGTTGAGGTGACACTGGGTTTTTCTTCTGTGCGGAATACCCCGGAAGTTTCACCTTTTTCCAGGGCTTCGACAAACATGGGTAGGGTAATTTCCCCTTCATCTAAAATCAGAAAATCTGCCCCGGAACTTTCAATTTCATGGGGGACAGAAGTGGGATAGGGGCCACCAACTCCAACTAATTTTCCGCGTTTTTTGGCTTCTTGAATTTGAGCAATAAAATCGGATTTCTGCACAATCATTCCCGAAAGGATGACTAATTCTGCCCATTCCCATTCGGCTTCGGTGACAGCCGTAATATTCCGATCAACTAATTTGAATTGCCAGTTTTGAGGCAAAATTGCAGCCACCGTAATTAATCCCAAGGGCGGTAATAATACTTTGCGATCAACTAATTCTAGGATTTTTTCATACGACCAAAATGTAGACGGAAATTGAGGATAAATTAATAATGTTTTCATGGGAAAAATGGTAATTTGGGGTTAATATTATTTTAGAGAATTCGTTAAATAGTACAAATGAATTTTTCACCCATAATTTTTCACCCAGCGATTGAAATCGCGGCTACACAAACTAAGTCCGCCTGCGCGGACTAATTAACAGATTAACATAATGTTCTCTGATTTTATCTTCAACCCGCGCAGGCGGGTTTGGGTTGTGTAGCCACGATTTCAATCGCTGGATCTCTGGATCTCATTGTTGGCGCTATGATACAAATGTTAACATTTCACCAAATCATACAGGGTTATTACCAATATGGCCGTTAAAGTAGGAGATATGGCTCCTGATTTCACCTTAACTTCGCAAACGGGCGAATTAGTGAGTATCGAAGACTTTCAGGGAAAAAAATCCGTTGTCCTCTACTTCTATCCCAAGGATGATACTCCTGGCTGTACCGCCGAAGCCTGCGCTTTTCGAGATGCTTATCAAGTCTTTACAGATGCGGGGGCCGAAGTAATTGGGATTAGTTCAGACACGGCCCAATCTCATCAACAGTTTGCCACAAAATACAATCTTCCATTTATTTTGTTGAGCGATACCGGGAATAAAGTTCGTCAACTCTATGGTGTTCCAGCAACGATGTGGGTGCTCCCGGGTCGCGTTACCTATGTAATTGATAGGGAGGGTGTGGTGCGACATCTATTTGATTCTATGCTGGATTTTGGGCGTCACGTTGATGAGGCTTTAACGACTCTTAAATCGATTCCAAAGCCATAGAATTTTAATCAAAAATCGCCTCTATTCAATGAATATAAACTATCAAAATACCCTCACCCACTGGAGGCAAGAGTTATCTCAAACTTTGCCCCAACTTGCCCATCTTCTACCTCTATTTATGTTAGCTGTGGGCGTTGGTTATCTATTCAATTGGTTGCAGGTTCCCGTTGCTTGGCTGATTGGCCCAATGGTGGCGGGGATTATTTATGCGGTGTTTCATGGGAAACCTCAGCCCCTACCCCCGATCTTTTTTATTGTCGGTCAAGCTATTGTGGCGATTTCTACAGCTACGGGCTTTTCACTTAATACTATCGGTTTAATGGGAACTTACGCCTTTCCCCTGATGCTCTGTATTTTGGTGACCGGGGGGATGAGTATTTTGAATGGTTATTTTTTAGGGCGCTGGGGCGGAATTGACCGGGCGACAGGGTTTCTCAGTTGTGTTCCTGGGGCGAGTTACAGTTTAATTGCCATGAGTGAGGAAATGGGGGCCGATGCGATCGCCGTTGCTCTGTTACAATATCTGCGGATTCTATTAGTAGCATTAATTGTTCCTGCCCTCGTCGGGTTCTGGTTTGCGGGGGATGTGGCTATTGGGTCTGTGGTATCTACTTCCCTTGACACTTCACCTGCTTTACCAATGTTTTACAACCTAGCAATTCTGGGAGGTTGTGCGGCATTAGGAATCGTTTTTGGGGAAAAGTTGCGTTTACCTTCAGCCTTGTTTTTGGGGCCGTTTCTGGTTAGTTTAATTGTTTTTTGGACAGTTCCATATTCAATTAAAATGCCTCCTTTGCTATTTACTATTGGGCTATTATTTGTCGGGTTTTCTGTTGGTTTAAAGTTTGACTGGCAGAATGCCAAAAAACTTTGGAAGGCTGTTTTAATTGAAATTGTTTTAGTTCTGATCTTAATTTTATTCTGTTTGGGTGCAGGTTATATTTTCCATCAAATTACCCAAGTTGATACCATGACGGCGATATTAGGTTCCACACCCGGAGGAATTACAGCAATGATCGCAACGGTAATTCAACTCGGAGGAGATGCCGGAATTGTATTAGCTATGCAAATGACTCGAATGTTATTGATATTATTAATTAGTCCTTGGTTTGCGAATGTATTAATTAAAAGTCAAAAACAATCTAAACCAACCTAGATGTTGGGCTTTAGCACTCCTAAAAAGAGCGCTGAAGCGCAACAACAAACTGTTTGATTGTAAATTTAATAGTTACTACCCACACTATCGGTATTTGACTGTGATATAATATCCTAAAAATCATTAATCTATTGATTAATTGAGAGCCATGTCACTATCACAAGAAATAATCCCCTTTGGGTTAATATTACCTCCTACCCAAGACGAACTACCCTGCGACGATGGAGTCCCCATGGAAACCCAACGCCATAAAATGCAAATGGATTTACTGATTGATCAGTTAATTCCTTGGTTAGAAACGCGAGAAGATGGTTATGTTGGGGGCAATATGTTCCTCTATTTTAGTTTAGACCAAGTGCGGAATCAAGACTTCAAAGGCCCTGATTTTTTTGCCGTATTAGGAGTTCCCAAAAAAGAGCGAAAAAGTTGGGTCGTTTGGGAAGAAGGAAAAGCCCCCGATGTGATCATTGAACTATTATCACAAAGTACCGCCCAAGAAGATAAAACTAACAAAAAAATCATCTATCAAAATCAAGTTCGGGTTCCTGAATATTTCTGGTTTGACCCCTTTAAGCCCGATGATTTGGCAGGATTTATCTTAATTAATGGCAGTTATCAACCAATTTTTCCCGATCAATTTAATCGGTTATTCAGTCAACAATTAGGCTTATCATTAGTCCGATGGTCAGGGGTTTATAAAACCGTTGAAACGGTATGGTTAAGATGGGCAACTTCAGAAGGTGAAATTCTGCCGACACCCGATGAATTATCCGCACAAAAAGCTGAACAAGCCCAACTTCAAGCTGAACAAGCCCAACTTCAAGCTGAACAAGCCCAACTTCAAGCCGAACAAGCTCAACGCCAAGCCGAACAAGCTCAACAACGTTCCCAGGAGTTAGAAACCTTACTCAACCGCTACCGTCAACAGTTTGGCGAATTACCCGAACTCAGTTCTGATTAGTTTTGAGATCACATTGGGTATTCTGAAAATAGGTACGATTAAAAAGCCAACTAATTGAAAATAAGAGGAAGGTATAAGCAATGAATCCCGCCGAGAAGCAATCATTAGAAAAACAATATGGATCAGAGCGTATCCGTAAAATGGAACGCTTTAAACAGGTACAAAGAGTGATTATGATCCTATCAATGCTGTCTTTTTTTGGAACGAGTATATTTGGATTAGGAAAAGTGTTTAAAAGTGGATTTGAAAAAAAACCTGAAGCGACTCAAACCACAGAACAACAATCTGCAAGTGCTTTATTACAAAAGCAAGAAAAAGGCTACGAAATTGTATTAAAACGGGAACCCAATAACCCCACAGCATTGGAAGGCTTAGTGAATGTTCGCCTACAACAAAATAATATTCAAGGAGCAATTGAACCCTTAGAAAAGTTGGTGAAATTATATCCTAATCGGCAGGATTATCAAAATTCATTAACTCAATTAAAACAGCAAAATAAAAAATAAATCCAGTTATGAAACATTTAGACTACTGGATAAAACAGCAAAAGTTAGAAGATCAAATTAGAACAGAACAAGCCAGAACAGAAGTTCAAGGAAAATTCAATGAAAACTCTGATAAGCTGTTGTTTATTTAGACTGTGATTATAGCATTACCTTTGTTTTTAAGTTTACGTCCCCATTTATATAGATAACTCTCCTTCATTTGAAAATCGCTTTCTATGCAAAAGCTCCATAATCCAGAAACGGCAAAAATTTTCGGAGAGTGACAGAAAAGCGATAACATTAATAAAACTTATAGCTTATATGCAAAACTCTGATGTTAAAATACTTTACAAACCGTAACAAAGCCGTTAATGTAGTAGACATAGATACCAAACGTACCTCGACAAATACATAGCAATCATAACCAACATGACAACCACGATTCAGCAGCGCGAAAGCGCCTCCATCTGGGAACGGTTCTGTAACTGGGTGACATCCACCAACAACCGGATTTATATCGGTTGGTTCGGAGTCCTGATGATCCCCACCTTATTAACCGCCACCATCTGCTACATCGTCGCCTTCGTCGCGGCTCCCCCCGTAGACATCGATGGCATCCGTGAACCCGTAGCTGGTTCGCTGTTATACGGAAACAACATCATCTCCGGTGCAGTTGTTCCTTCCTCTAACGCCATCGGTTTACACTTCTACCCCATTTGGGAAGCAGCCAGCTTAGATGAGTGGCTGTACAACGGAGGCCCTTACCAGTTAGTGATTTTCCACTTCCTGATTGGGATTCTGTGCTACATGGGACGGGAATGGGAACTCTCCTACCGTTTAGGTATGCGTCCTTGGATCTGCGTCGCCTACTCTGCACCAGTTGCAGCAGCAGCCGCCGTGTTCCTGATCTACCCCATCGGTCAAGGTTCATTCTCTGATGGTATGCCTTTAGGTATCTCTGGAACCTTCAACTTCATGTTAGTGTTCCAAGCCGAACACAACATCTTAATGCACCCCTTCCATATGTTAGGAGTTGCTGGAGTCTTTGGTGGTAGTTTATTCTCCGCCATGCACGGTTCTTTAGTTACCTCTTCCTTAGTTCGTGAAACCACCGAAACCGAGTCACAAAACTACGGTTACAAATTCGGTCAAGAAGAAGAAACCTACAACATCGTTGCAGCCCACGGTTACTTTGGTCGTTTAATCTTCCAATATGCCAGCTTCAACAACAGCCGTAGCTTACACTTCCTGTTAGGCGCATGGCCTGTCATCGGAATTTGGTTCACCGCTTTAGGTGTGTCCACCATGGCATTCAACCTGAACGGTTTCAACTTCAACCAGTCAATCATCGACTCTACCGGTCGCGTGATCAATACCTGGGCTGATGTGTTAAACCGCGCTAACCTGGGTATGGAAGTAATGCACGAGCGCAACGCTCACAACTTCCCCTTAGACTTAGCTTCTGGTGAATCTGCTCCTGTGGCTTTGATTGCTCCTCAAATCAATGGTTAATTTTTAACCTAAATAATACAAAAGACGCTCTCCGAAAGGGGGGCGTTTTTTGGTGTTTAATATTTATTAGTAAACTATTCGGACTAACAAGCGCTGTATAGTATGAGTTTGGTGACTTCGCAGGGGATATTTAACAGCTTTGTTAATCTAAATCAGAGCAATTTTTTCGGAACTAAACTCTTATTTTTGATCGGAAATTGATATCCGATAAGGGTTTTGACCCTGTTGACGATCGCCAATATAGATGTTGTAATTACCGGGTGTTCCGTAACCTGAATATTGTAAAACACCGCTATTGGCAGAACCTTCGGGTAACATACAATAACGTCCGGTGGGGCCATCAATTAATAAAGTCGGTGAACCCGATGTGGTAGCCATAATTCGCCAATAGGGTAAATCTTCGGTAATCTGAATAACGTGGTTTGGGGTTTGAGCAATAAACCCACAGTCCTGACTATTCACAGGCCCACCAGAGCTTCCTGAGAGGGAAAGAGAACCTCCTGGGCTGATTTGTTGACGGTCGGCCCAAGCGTTGGGTGCAAAGGCTAAAAACAGGCTGAAAACCCATCCCATCAAGGTTAAATGGCGTAATTTCATTTTAAGTTTCTCCTACAGTTAATGCACTCCATTCAAACCATACAGACGGAAAATTAGACTTACAGGTTCGTTTTTTCAATCTTTGAGGGATAATCAATACTGTGCCATTAGAGTAGGGATTGTTGTGACCCATCACTACCAAGCTAGAATTTATATTACCCTCCGTCCTTCTGTTCTTGATCCTCAAGGCGTGGCGGTGAGATCTGGGATTCAACATCTGGGATATGACAATGTTGAACAGGTGCGGATTGGTAAATATATTGAAATGACGCTTTCAGCAACGGATGAAACGGAAGCAAAAACTCAACTTGACCGAATTTGCGATCAAGTGTTAGCAAATCCGGTGATTGAAACCTATAGATTTGATCTAACGGAAGTTGCGGCCGTTACTTGTTAATTTGATGAACAGTTGAGTTGATCAAAGATAAGGTTAAATATATTTTTTGATCAACTCCTTTCTATTACTAATTTACTACATAAATACACTATGAAATTTGGGATTATTGTGTTTCCGGGTTCTAATTGCGATCGAGATGTGGCTTGGGTGACTCAAGGATTATTGGGACAACCGACCCGGATGATTTGGCATGAAGATACGGATTTATCGGATATTGATGTAGTGGTAATTCCGGGGGGTTTTAGTTACGGGGATTATTTGCGCTGTGGGGCGATCGCCCGTTTTTCTCCAATCATGCGGTCAACAATTGAACACGCCAACCAAGGGAAATTTGTTCTAGGAATTTGTAACGGATTTCAGGTATTAACTGAAGCCGGATTATTACCCGGAGCATTAGTTAGAAATCGGGATTTACATTTTATTTGTGAGTCGATTCCTTTGACGGTAATTAATAGTAATATTCCCTGGACTTCTGAATATGAAGTGGGGGAAGTAATTAATTTACCCATTGCCCACGGGGAAGGCTGTTATTATGCTGATGAAAAAACCCTAGAAGAATTAGAAGCAAATCATCAAGTTTTATTCCGTTATGGAACTGATAAAACCCCGAAACCCGAAGAAAATCCCAACGGATCTTTGAATAATATTGCGGGAATTTGTAACCCTCAAGGTAACGTTCTCGGAATGATGCCCCACCCAGAACGTGCTTCCGATCCCATGTTAGGAAATACCGATGGAATTAAACTGTTTAAAACCCTATTGCGTTAGTTAATAATGGCATTTTCCACTCGTTCAAAAACCGGGTATCTTAAACTTCAGAACCCGGTATTTCTGCTTTACTAAATCCTAATTTTCAAGGGTTTTTGTACTTTGACCAAAGAGGATTTTTTTAGCTTCATCAGTCATTTTTGTACCGGAAGCATAGGCTTTTCCTTTTTCGTAAGCCCGCACTACTGCTGGACGGGACTTAATCCGATTAAACCAATCTTTTAAGTGGGGAAAATCCTCTAAATTTTGCTGTTGTTGTTCAAAGGGAACAATCCAAGGATAACAAGCTATATCTGCAATTGAGTATTCTCCCGCAATATAGTTTTTTCCGGCCAATTGACGATTCAAAACCCCATATAAACGATTGGTTTCTTTGACATAACGCTCAATCGCATAGGGAATTTTTTCCGGTGCATACTGAACAAAATGATGGTTTTGTCCTGCCATCGGCCCTAATCCTCCGACTTGCCAGAATAGCCATTCTAAAACCGTTTTGCGATCGCGCCAATTCTCAGGGAAAAACTGTCCGGTTTTTTCGGCTAAATAAATTAAAATTGCCCCGGATTCAAAGATAGATAAAGGTTCACCGCCATCCACCGGATCGAAGTCAATAATGGCAGGCATTCGATTATTAGGCGCGATTTTGAGAAATTCCGGTTTGAACTGATCCCCCGTGCCAATATTAATCGGAATAATTTGATAGTCTAATCCAGTTTCTTCCAAAAATATCGGGATTTTGTGACCGTTGGGAGTCGGCCAATAGTAAAGTTCAATCATACTGATAATAGTTGGAGATAATGGAAATTTGATGGAGGCGTGAACGCCTCACTACAAAATTTATAGGTCTTCTTGGAAGTCTTTTAAAATTTTTACCAAGTCTTGAATTCCTGTATTGGGAATTAAATTTACTAAGGATGTCGTCTGTTTTCCTCCCCCTAAAGTTACAGAAATTTTTTGTAAGACCTGTTGAACATCACTTTCACTAAAATCTCCCTGATCTAAAAGGGGACAAAGTTGTTCGGCTAATTGTGTATGCAAATGGGCATTGGCTAAATACAGATGCCATTTGGCAATATCAATATAGATATTTTCTCCAATTTCAGAGGCTAATTTTTCCAGGTTTCTTGTATCTAAAACAGACATAATTAAACTCCTAAATTATTGAGGGTTAACGATGAATCGTTAACCTAAATTTTATTGATTGGGCGTGACGGGAGAATAGTCGGCGATCGCAAAAATATAAAGACCATGAAGGGCGATCGCAGATAACCAAACCAGGGTAAATGGGGTTAACCAAGACCAATCGGTTGATTGTAGATTATGGAAAAACCATAAACCGGAATTAATCGGGGCAAAAATAGCAACATGGATGGCAAAATTCATCCGATCATCCAAACGGCGATAGTCTGGATCTTTCCGATCAGGTTGACGGGGCCAACGAGGAGGCATAGACAATAATTTCCCAAGCTTTTCTATTCCATTTTAGGCTTAACTGGGATTGACTTCTATCTGTTGTTGGTAGTCCTCCGATTTTCCCCCGGTTTTACTCACCAGACGAATTTCCTCAATCACAATGGATTTTTCCAAGGCTTTAGCCATGTCATAGAGGGTCAAAGCCGCCACGGAAACGGCCGTTAATGCCTCCATTTCTACCCCGGTTTCCGCTTTGGTCAAAACTTCCGCCCGAATCTGATACCCGGGTAATTTGGGATCGGGCAGAATTTGGACATCAATTTTGCTTAAGGGCAAGGGATGACATAGGGGAATTAACTGGGCTGTTTGTTTGGCAGCCATGATTCCGGCCAGTTTCGCCGTCCCTAAAACATCCCCTTTCGGTGCGTTTCCGGCTTCGATAGCGGCAAAGGTGGCCTTTAACATTCGGACTTGTCCCCCGGCGATCGCCTCGCGACGAGTTGCTACCTTCCCCGACACATCTACCATCCTCGCTTCCCCGGTTTCATCCAGGTGGGAAAGGCGATCGGGGGGATCTGAAAAAATGTTTGCCATTTTGGAAAAATGTGTTATGCTAATAAAGCAGTCAAAAAAATCTAATTTTTGAGATTGTTGTGCTGAACTGACGGGGGCTTGTAGCTCAGTGGACTAGAGCACGTGGCTACGGACCACGGTGTCGGGGGTTCGAATCCCTCCTAGCCCGTTAGATTATTTATCTGGTTTCAGGGTGAGTTAGGGTTTTTGACGCTAACTTTACCCTGAAAGACTTTGATTTTAGCAGGGATCTGATCCCCCTAAATCCCCCAGGGCTGTTTCATGTTTGAAAATTATAGCCTACTTTTGGGTCATAATTCTCAAACATGATAGCTATTTTCCGAATAATTAATATTTTATATAATTGCTATATTAATATTAATTATAGGAGGTATTATCTAAGCAGCATAAATATTCTTATTCCCTACGGAGTAAGACTTACATTCCCGATTTTTATCTATTTTTCCTAAATTAATTGCTCTATTTTTTCATTTTTAACTTTCGGATTAAGAGATAGCCAGTAATTTATCCCAATGATTTCCTAACCACCTTCTTCCCTCTGTTATTGACCAAAATCCTAAACCTCTGAAAATATTCAATCCTAGGGTGTTGAGCAGTGCCCAATTAGTCGCTGCTTGTACTTGATGAATTTTCATACTATCCTCTTTAAATAACACATCTTTTACCCAATGAACTTGATTCTCAATCTCCCAATGCCCTTTAATCTTTTGGGAAAAAAAATCTGCCTTTTCCCAGATACTACTTATATAATAAACCGTTTCTTTATAAGACCAGGGCTGTTTCAAAGTCAGGTGAAAAAGAGTAAAGAAAGAGCGATCGCCACCTGATAAAATGGAGAGCGATCACCATTTTTTTCTAAAATAAAGATGCTAACAAGTTTAATAGAAAATTTAAAAGAAGTCAAGGATTTCCGAAAAAATCAGGGAAAAAGGTATAGTTTATGGGAAGTGCTATTAGTAGTAGTTTTAGGGGTGATGTCAGGGCATCAAGGATATCGAGAGATGGAATATTTTGTCAAAGCCAACGAAGTTATCCTGAAAAGAACATTCAATATCTATAGCCAAGGAATGCCATCTTATTCAACAATAAGGAGGGTGATGAGAGGAGTAGACGAGAAGGATTTAAGCAAAATAGTAAAAGAATGGTCAAGAGAGAATTCTCCTAAATTAACGTGCACGGGGAACAGGGAACAGCCCCCCCAAACCCCCCGTGCACGGCAGGGCTAGGGGAACAGCCCACCAAACCTCCCGTGAACGGGGGGCTAGGGGGGAGGGGACAGGGGTTAAATACGAGTGGGAATTGGGGACTGTCCGGCTTTGAATTTGGGGATAAAAGTATATTTGAGATAAATTCCTAAAGCCGTGATCAGGATAATTATAACTGTCCCCATTCCAATCGGACTGGGAACCCAGAAAATCGCTTCTAATTGATTAATTTCTCCGGGTTTAAGTGTCCAAATAACCTGTTTTCCATTCAGATCAACATTTAATAATAGAGGTGCTTCCGAGCCTTCAGGAATACCGATGGGATTAATCACAGTCGCACCCCAGGGAGTGTTTAAGACAAATTCTAATTCTAATAGGTTCCCCGAACTAATTAATACATTTTCCGAGGTAGAGAGTAGGGAAAGCGATCGCAAATCTAATTCTAAGTTGAGATAATTGCGTAAAGCAAAAAACCAATTATTTTGTTTAAGGTTTAAATTTGCAGAAAATTGAGGAATTTCGATATCGGGTTTTTTCTGGGATTTTTTATTGTTGAATTCAGCAGGATTAAAAAATTGATTAAATTTTGTCTCTAAATCCTGACCATTATTAAAAGGAATAGTAACTAATATTTCCTGTTGAGACAGTCGTTTGGTTTTTCCTTTTAACTGTTTAACCCGTTTTTCTAAACTAGATATCCATTCATCTACCACATCATGACTAAATTTAGTTAATTGTTCTCCTAATTGAATCTTTTGAACAATTTGACCATGGGTTTGATCCTGAAATGCCACTCCCACATCATACCTAACACAGCCACTCAACAGAAAAATGGCACAAAAAATAATACTGAGTTGTTTGATAATTTTGATCATGATTTTGTTCCTAGCCGTTAAAATTCAATTTAGTCCATTCTCCCGGTGTAGAAGAATTATTAAAGTCTATAATCACATTCTACTCTTGACACTAATACCAATTACCTTTCTTGACTCACTCCCTCAAAAAGCGACCTAAATAGGGTTGTCATCCTCTACCCTGGCTATCGGTACGGAAATTGCCACCTGTGGGAGTGTGAGTAACCCGCTCTCAAAAGGTTAAAATGGGGGAGAATCTTTCCAATCTATGAAACTCAAACCCCTACTAGCAAAAAAAATCGAGAAACTATGGGATTCTTTGATTCAGACATCGTACAACAAGAAGCTAAACAGCTATTTGAAGATTATCAATCTATGGTCAAACTGGGCAGTGATTATGGCAAGTTTGATCGGGCTGGAAAAAAACTCTATATTGAGCAAATGGAAGCGGTTATGGATCGTTACCGGATTTTCATGAAGCGGTTTGAACTTTCCGAGGATTTCATGGCCCAGATGACCGTTGAACAGTTACGCACCCAACTCGGTCAATTTGGGATTACCCCCGACCAAATGTTTGAACAGATGCACCGTACCCTAGAACGGATGAAGTCAGAATTAGAAAAACAGCCCTAATCCCCTCTATTTCCCTGAAAAAATCGGTGTCCTTGGGTTTATTTTGTTAAAATACATTAACTAGACCCTCGTTAGTTTAACGGGAGTCTCCCCTATTATGCCTGTGAATATCATTTTATGACTAACGTTCCTGTTTCTCGAATTCGTAATTTTTCTATTATTGCTCATATTGATCATGGGAAATCTACCCTGGCGGATCGACTTTTGGAGGCGACGGGTGCGGTTCAAAAACGGGAAATGAAGGAACAATTTCTTGACTCCATGGACTTAGAGCGAGAACGGGGAATTACGATTAAATTGCAAGCCGCCCGGATGAATTACAAAGCCGATGACGGTGAGGAATATGTATTAAATTTAATCGACACTCCGGGTCACGTTGACTTTTCTTATGAGGTGTCTAGGTCTTTAGCGGCTTGTGAAGGGGCGTTATTAGTTGTGGATGCGTCTCAAGGGGTAGAAGCTCAAACTTTAGCAAATGTTTATCTCGCCTTAGAAAATAACTTAGAAATTATTCCGGTTTTAAATAAGATTGATTTACCCGGAGCAGAACCAGAGAAAATCAAAAGTGAGATTGAAGAAATTATTGGGTTAGACTGTTCCGGGGCGGTGTTAGCTTCAGCGAAAGAAGGGGTGGGAATTCATGAAATTTTAGAGTCTATTGTCCGTTTAGTTCCACCTCCCCAGGATACGGTTGATCAGAAATTACGGGCGTTAATTTTTGATAGTTATTATGACAGTTATCGCGGGGTAGTTGTTTATTTTCGGGTGATGGATGGCAGGCTAAAAAAAGGCGATCGCGTCCACTTAATGGCTTCGGAAAAAGAATATGAAGTTGATGAAATTGGCGTATTATCTCCTACTCAAATCCCCGTTGATGAACTCCACGCGGGGGAAGTAGGATATTTTTCTGCTGCGATTAAAGCCGTTGAAGATGCCCGGGTTGGGGATACTATTACTTTAGCCAATCGTCAAGCCGAACAAGCTTTGCCCGGTTATACCGAAGCAAAACCGATGGTGTTTTGTGGGTTATTTCCCACGGATTCTGATGAATATCCTAATCTAAAAGAAGCCTTAGAAAAACTCAAATTAAACGACGCGGCGTTATCTTATGAACCAGAAACTTCTAGTGCCATGGGGTTCGGTTTCCGGTGTGGATTTTTAGGGTTACTGCACATGGAAATTGTGCAAGAACGTTTGGAAAGGGAATATGATTTAGACTTAATTGTGACTTCTCCTTCGGTGGTTTATCAAGTTACAACTCAAAAGGGAGAAGTGATGATGATCGATAACCCCAGTCGTTTACCTGAACCTAACCATCGGGAAAAAATAGAAGAACCCTATGTGCGGGTAGAAATGATTACTCCTGAAGCTTATGTGGGCAGTTTAATGGAGTTGGCCCAGGGTCGTCGGGGTGAATTTAAGGATATGCGATATTTAGCCCAGGGACGGACAACCTTAGTTTATGAAGTGCCTTTAGCGGAAGTAGTAACGGACTTTTTTGATCAGATGAAATCCCGTTCTCGTGGTTATGCAAGTATGGAATATCATATTATTGGATATCGAGAAAATGCCTTAGTTAAACTCGATATTATGATTAATAAAGATCCGATCGATTCTTTGGCGATGATTGTTCACCGAGATAAAGCCTATCATGTTGGACGGGCAATGGTGGAAAAACTTAAAGAATTGATTCCCCGTCATCAATTTAAAGTTCCTATTCAAGCCACAATTGGCTCTAAAGTTATTGCCAGTGAAAGTATTCCGGCGTTAAGAAAAGATGTGTTAGCCAAATGTTATGGGGGAGATATTAGTCGGAAGAAAAAACTCTTACAGAAGCAAGCCAAAGGTAAAAAACGGATGAAATCCTTGGGTTCTGTGGATGTTCCTCAAGAAGCATTTATGGCGGTATTACGGTTAAATCAAGAATCCTAAATTGTAGTAGAGACGTTAAATTTATTGTTGTAGAGACGTTAAATTTAACGTCTCTACAAAACTGTTCCGGTGTTCCCTCCCCCCTAGCCCCCCGTGCACGGGGGGTTTGGGGGGCTGTTCCGGTGTTCCCTGTTCCCTTTTAAGCCTAAATTTTAAACACAACTCAAATAGGATTGCTATATGTCATATAAAGTTAGTGTGATTATTGAAAAAGACGATGACGGTTATTATGCCTATGCTCATGAACTTCCAGGTTGTCAATCTCAGGGTGATTCATTTGATGAGATTAAAGTGAATATTCAGGAGGAAATTGAATTGTATTTAGAGACATTATTGGAGTCAGACAAAAGCCGTGTATTAAGCTGATAAATTTCGAGTTAATCCAGGTAGTGATATTTGACTAAGACTGTTAAGAAAAATTGCCAGTGATATTAATTTAACGGTACAATAAATCTTGAATATTCGCTAAAAATCTAAAATCGAGTAGGATAGATGTGGAACGGACAGCAACATATCAATGTTGTTGGGTATAGCTGGGGTGTATTCAAAGCCAAGTCTTAACTTTAAACTGATAGTGGATTCAGCTTACCTGCGATTGATTGTTGTCCATCCAAGTTTAACTCTCTACAATTTCTGAGTGAGTGTAAGCATGAGAATTTTAGTTACAGGTGGCGCGGGTTTTTTGGGTTCACACCTAATTGATCGCTTAATGGAACAGAGCCATGAAGTGATTTGTTTAGATAACTTTTTCACAGGGAGAAAACGAAATATCCTGAAATGGATTGGTAATCCCTATTTTGAACTGATCCGTCATGATATTACCGAACCAATTCGCTTAGAAGCCGATCAAATCTACCATTTAGCCTGTCCCGCCTCTCCCGTTCACTACCAATACAACCCGGTCAAAACCATCAAAACCAATGTATTGGGAACTATGAATATGTTGGGGTTAGCCAAACGGATCAAAGCCCGGTTTTTCCTCGCCTCCACCTCTGAAGTCTACGGAGATCCCGATGTTCACCCCCAAACGGAAGACTATCGAGGCAATGTCAACTGTATTGGAATTCGATCCTGTTACGACGAAGGAAAGCGGGTTGCAGAAACCTTAGCCTTTGACTATCATCGTCAAAATGGGGTAGATATTCGGGTGGTACGGATTTTTAATACCTATGGCCCCCGAATGTTAGAAAATGATGGGCGTGTGGTCAGTAACTTTATTGTCCAAGCCCTGCGAGGGATTCCTTTAACAGTTTATGGGGATGGTTCCCAAACCCGGAGTTTCTGTTATGTGTCAGACTTGGTAGAGGGATTTATCCGCTTGATGAATAGCGATCAGATTGGCCCTATTAATATCGGGAATCCAGGGGAATATACCATTTTGGAATTAGCCCAAAAAATTCAGAATCTGGTTAACCCAGATGTGGAAATTCAATTTAAACCTCTACCGGAGGATGATCCTAAACAGCGACAACCCGATATTACTCGTGCTAAAACCTATCTGAATTGGGAACCGACTATCCCACTGGATCAAGGATTAGAATTGACGGTGAAAGATTTTCGGGAACGCATCTACAACAGTTGAAAAGAGTCAAATCCTTGTTAACGATCAATCATTGAGCGTTAACAAGATTATTAATGTTTCGGTCAAAAAATTGAGGATAGATTTATGCGTGTTTGTGTGATTGGGACGGGATATGTGGGTTTAGTAACCGGAGTGTGTCTGGCACAGATCGGACATGATGTTATTTGTATTGATAATAATGAGGAAAAGGTCAAATTAATGAAGTCGGGACAGTCCCCGATTTATGAACCCGGACTGCCGGAATTAATGAAATCCTGTATGGAATCTGGGCGTCTGGATTTTTCTGCGGATTTAGCTGCGGGCGTGGAACATGGTGAGGTGTTATTTATCGCCGTAGGAACTCCTCCTTTACCAAGTGGAGAAAGTGATACTCGTTATGTCGAAGCGGTGGCGCGGGGGATTGGAGCGAACCTGACCACAGGTTATAAAGTGATTGTGAATAAATCCACTGTACCCATTGGTTCCGGGGACTGGGTGCGGATGATTGTTTTAGATGGTGTTTCCGAGCGACAAAAAGAAAAAGGGTCAGCAGGAACACCGATTGAAGCTGAATTTGATGTTGTTAGTAACCCGGAATTTTTACGCGAAGGTTCGGCGGTTTATGACACCTTTAATCCCGATCGAATTGTGTTAGGAAGTAATAGCAAAAAAGCCCTGGAGGTGATGCAGGAATTGTATGCACCTTTAGTATCGAGAAAACATTCTGATCATCCATCTTTACCCCCAGTTCCAATTGTGTTAACTGATCTAAGTTCAGCAGAAATGATTAAATATGCTGCTAACTCGTTCTTAGCAACTAAAATTAGCTTTATTAACGAAATTGCTAATATTTGCGATCGCGTCGGTGCGGATGTGACACAAGTAGCTCAAGGAATTGGCTTAGATTCTCGAATTGGCAGTAAGTTTTTGCAAGCCGGAATTGGTTGGGGGGGTTCCTGTTTTCCGAAAGATGTTTCGGCTTTAATTCATACCGCCGATGACTATAATTATGATGCCCAATTGTTAAAAGCGGCGGTGGAAGTTAATAACCGTCAGCGCACTATTGCCATTGACAAATTACAGCAAGTTCTGAAAATTCTCAAAGGCAAAACTGTGGGATTATTGGGGTTAACTTTTAAAGCTGATACGGACGATTTACGCGATGCTCCGGCTTTAGATATTATCCAAGAATTGAACCGTTTAGGGGCAAAAGTCAAAGCTTATGATCCGATTATTTCCCAAAGTGGAATGCGTCATGGGTTAACGGGAGTGATTGTTGAAACCGATCCTGAATTGTTAGCTGATGGCTGTGATGCGTTAATTTTAATTACGGACTGGACACAATTCCAAACTCTTGATTATGCAAAAATGGCGAAAAAAATGCACTCGGCATTTATGATTGATGGCCGGAATTTCTTAGACCGAAAACAATTAGAAGCCGCTGGTTTCCAATATGTCGGGATTGGACATTAATCCCTAGGTTAATGTAGGATTAGGGTGGGCATTGCTCACCCTACATAACCTCTTAAAATCATATTAATTTGTTTCTGAACTTGATCTAATTTTCGACGTTGTTGATCAATCCAATCTTTTTCGGCTTCCTGTTGTTCGTTGGTTTCTTGTTCATATCGGTTTTGTTTCTCTAAAAAATCATTGTAAAAAATAATAATTTCTGTTGTAGTTGATAAAGTAGACTTAAACCAATTAGTAAATCCTACAGCCATATTTTCTACGATAAGATTATTAACATTATCAACAAAATTATCAAATTGCTCTCTTTTGATTAAAGCAAAAATGTTGTTGAAGTTGTTTGAGAATGAGTCCCAAGTTGGTTTTATCCACTCTTGAATAAGATTAATACTTTGATTCTCTATGTTAATTAAATTATCTTTTTTGTAAAAATATGAACTGAGTTTATCAAAAATATCAACTCGTTGTTTGAAATCAAGTGAATTCATTGTATTCTGAACAGAATCAAAGTTTAAATCTGATAAGATTTGACTTAAAAACTCTAAATTAGTATTGATTAGGCTGATCGTCTCATTATTGATAACTTTTATTGCCTTATCTAACCCTTGAATCATACCATCTTTATCTGAATAACCCAAGTCTTGCTTATATGTTCCGGTTTTACTATCTTTAAACCACGTTTCCTTAAGCTGTTCACATTGATTTAACCATAAATTTTTAATTTCTTGGATCACTTCTGTTTGACATTTTTTCTGTAACTCCCGAATTCTAAAATCAATAGCCGTTAATTCTCCTATTTGTTCCCAGAGTTCAGACTTGGGGACAGTCATAATTCTAGCTTTACTATTCCAGACATCTTCAGCATGATCTAAATCTTTATAACTAACTTCCATTAACTCTTTTAATCGGGCTGCGGACTGTCTTAACTCTTGATTACAGGATTGAATCGACTGATTTAACTCCGTAGCGGATTGTTTCAACTCGCAAGATTCACTTTGATTGTTCAGTACAGAAACCGTTGAATAAGTAATAGACTGGAAGATATTTAAAAATTCATTCATTGCAGCAAGCCTCAATTAAGCATACAGTTCTACTTTACAACATTAGAGGAACAATAAATAAGTCAGTAACAATTTATAAATTATTTATCCGTGTTTATACGGTTTAATAAAATCAATTAAAATCAAAATAAATTTATTTTCCGTAAAAATACTTAAATCAGTAAAACAAAAAATTAATTGATCAAAATTTTAGCAATATCTGTTTGTTTTTAGAGGATTTTGAGTTTACAATAATTAAAGAGTTAGGTTAAAAATTATGTCTGTTTTCGCTCCTAGTATGCAATTTGTATTTTCCCCCGCAATTCAAGAAGGTTTAGCCAAGGGTGTCTATGAGTTAGTTTCTTCCAACTCAGGAGTACCTTTAAGCATGGTCAGATGGGCGAAAGGAACAGCAAATGCGGGCCAGTTTGCAGGTCACGCTATGGGTACAATAATGCACAATAGTCCCCTTGCGCCGATTACCGCACCCGTGGAAGTGGGTATGGGTTTAGTTCAAATGTATCAGGTTCATCAAGGATTTCAGAAAACCTATCAAGGAATTAACCAGTTACAAGCAAGTCTGGGAGTTCTACAATCAACTACTGCGGTTATTGGTGTCGGTGTTGCGGTAACAGGTGTTCTTGCGGCGGTAAATTTATATCAGACTTTAAAGTTAAGAGAAGATATCAAACAACTTAAATTAACGGTAACGGGAGGATTTATTGATCTAAAATCTGCCTTAAATAATCAAGGTGATAGTATTATTAGACGGATTGATGAAGTTGCAGAAGATATTAAATATAATCAACATCGGTTAATTTTAATTACAGCTTATGGCAAATTTACAGAAGCCTTAAAGTGGTTTAAAGTGGCAATGACTATTGAAGAACCAAATGCCAGAAACGATCAAATTAACGGGGTGTTAAGTATGCTATACCATGCTTTAGCTAATTACTCTAATCCCCAGCTATTAAACAATGTTTGTGCTGCGGGTCAACTTCGTAGACTCGAATGCACTTGGGCGATTGAACAAGCAATTATTACCGCCTATCAAGCCCAAAATCAATTAACAGCATCGAATGAACACCTCGAACAACTGCAAAATAAAATTCATCAAGGGTTACTGAATATTATTGATCAATGTAGTTCCCAAGAAGAACTTGATTTTCTCTTTCCTGAAATAGCCCGAATTAAAATACATGATTGTACCGCGTTAAAATCTTGGCAAGATCATACTAATTGGTTTAAAACCTTATCTAATGATGAACGGGAACAGTTAGCAATGTTAGAACCGGAAACCTCAGAATCAGTTAATTTTGAATTATCAAAAAACGACATAACGGTTAAACCTTTAGAAATGCAAATCTATGAGGAATTAAAACAAAAATCCCACTATTCAGCTTTACGAGATCAATTAAAATTTGTCGTTAAACCTGAATTACGCCGTGAACATGAATCTTATATTTTTAATAAAGCGATCGCCACAGGTTTAAATGGATTAGCCCCTAAAAATTGGGAAGAAGTACCCGATTTAACCGTTGCTAATCTTTATCATTATTTTCAAGTTCAATCTTAAAATGCGTAGGAAGATTGAAAAAAACTAGAAAAAACGACTTAAAGTTCCTCAAATTGTAAGTTAGATCAAAATTAGATGAAATTTAACAAAACGTAGGTATTTATTTATAGTTACCTACGTTTTGTTGAAAAAACAGCTAAATTGCCAAGCACTTTTTTCAGATATTTAATTAATCTTGACCAACTCGCATAATAATCGACTTCAATCCATTCATAATATCCTCAAGAGATTCAATAATTTTTAAGGTTTCTTTTTGTTCAGTTTCATCATCTAATTTAGACAAAAATTGAAATAATTGGTTAATTCTTTCTTCTTTTCTTTTTCTTTTTTTAATTATTAACTAATAGTTTGAGCTAACTCCAGTGGGAACGCCAGGGCTGTTTCATTAGCCAAAAGTTATGTACAAACAAGCTAAAGATCGTTGATATTTTCGGCTATCATTCTTTGATTTATTGTCGGGGAATGATAGCCATTGATTATGAGAAGATTAAGAATTATAGCAATCCTATTTGAGTTGTGTAAAAGGGAACAGGGGTAATATTTCTGACTGTTTCATGTCAGTATTAAAATGTTACAACCTATTATAGTTTCAGTCCCGCAAGCAGGATTATTTTAATTGAAAGATCTACCTCTCCCGCATCGGCACGGTCTTTATAGTTCTGGTTTCAGTCCCGCAAGCAGGATTATTTTAATTGAAAGGTCCTAATAAGTAGCACCACGAGGCATCGAAGCTTTTTGTTTCAGTCCCGCAAGCAGGATTATTTTAATTGAAAGTTTCCGCTTCCCACCCCATGCCCATTCAACTGTAATTTTATGTTTCAGTCCCGCAAGCAGGATTATTTTAATTGAAAGCAATTCATATTTATAATTTTGTAAACGGATACATTTCTCGTTTCAGTCCCGCAAGCAGGATTATTTTAATTGAAAGGTCCCCCTATTAATTAGGCGATTTTGATAAACTTGGTTAAGTTTCAGTCCCGCAAGCAGGATTATTTTAATTGAAAGGAATCTGAATATCCGACCTGGAAACGAGGGAAAAATAGTTTCAGTCCCGCAAGCAGGATTATTTTAATTGAAAGTGTGACGATTATAAAAACCAGTTAGAACATCGGTTCGTTTCAGTCCCGCAAGCAGGATTATTTTAATTGAAAGATCCGTCCGATCCTCTGGTGACTTCAACGGATTTGACATGTTTCAGTCCCGCAAGCAGGATTATTTTAATTGAAAGGATTTAGCAATTTATTTATCAATGCGAGATTGTTCAGTTTCAGTCCCGCAAGCAGGATTATTTTAATTGAAAGACATTTAAACCGGGTAATTAACCCGGCTTAGATTAAAGTTTCAGTCCCGCAAGCAGGATTATTTTAATTGAAAGACTCAGGACACGCTAGTTTTAAGATGCTAAAATAGTCATGTTTCAGTCCCGCAAGCAGGATTATTTTAATTGAAAGTTAAGCGAAATGAAACGCTTAACTAATAACAACAATAGTTTCAGTCCCGCAAGCAGGATTATTTTAATTGAAAGATTGTGGGATGTGCAACCAACAAACAACCCAATAACTAAGTTTCAGTCCCGCAAGCAGGATTATTTTAATTGAAAGCAAAGGATGGAAACCAAAAACCAATACAATTAAAAGTTTCAGTCCCGCAAGCAGGATTATTTTAATTGAAAGTTTGGTTTTGACCGTCTCAACTTCTCGCTTTTCAATGTTTCAGTCCCGCAAGCAGGATTATTTTAATTGAAAGCTCGTAGGCGGTGGTGATCATAAACCTTGAATCCTTGTTTCAGTCCCGCAAGCAGGATTATTTTAATTGAAAGTTAATTGAAAGATATTTCCCGCTAAACTCCAACACGGAATCCTTAGGTTTCAGTCCCGCAAGCAGGATTATTTTAATTGAAAGCTCTTCTTTCTTCTCACCGGATGCAATCATGTCAGTTTCAGTCCCGCAAGCAGGATTATTTTAATTGAAAGCGGACAGGATTCAATGTCAAATCTTGGCTGAACTAAAGTTTCAGTCCCGCAAGCAGGATTATTTTAATTGAAAGTCTGCCGTCTGAAACCCTGATGGGGCGGTGATTCTGGAGCCCATTTTCGTGAACCTCAAAAATTGCCTCATTTCAGCCCTCGTTATTGCAACAGATTATCAATAACTAATCGGACTCAAAAGTATAAACTATTGATTTGTCAAGGTTCTAGCGTTTTTCGTGAACCCCCCCAGGTTTTCGCCCCCGCTTAGGTTCACGAAAGTAATCATAAACCAAAACAATTTTCTTGTCAAGGGGAATCTTATATGATATTGCGATCGCCCCCAGACCCATGACCTCAAATAAAAAACCCCGCATCCAACGGAAACAGGGTCAACGTTATCCTATTCAATTCAACTAGATGACAATAGCCTGATCTTGACGGGGGAGTTCAGACCCATAGGTAATTGTGCGTTTCAGAGATCCCGCATCCAAAACATAAATCCGTACCGAATCTTCCGTAGGTTTAACTAACTTTTCAATTTGGTGTTGTAAGTTCACAAACTGAATACTGGTTAAAAAGCATTCAAACACACTATACTGACACCATTTGCCATAACCCGACAACAATTTATGTAACCTTGTGCGCCGTTTATTTGCTGCTTTGCTATCGGGTAAATCGTAAATCACCAAATAAAATAAAGTATTTTTCATCGTAGCACCAAGGGTTTATAAACCAGGTCTTCTTGTAAATAGCGTCCTAATAATCGAGCTTGTAATTCAATCGCCCGCCGATAGGTGCACCGATACTCAAAAACTGGATGTTTAAACTCATCATTCATTTTTCGTTCAAAGGCTTGTAAAAACCGTTTGCGTCCCTCATCTTTGAGTCGATAAGCACCCAAACTTTCGGTAAAATCATCTGGTTTAATTTCTCGGTTATTTAATACCGAAAATACCAAACTATCCGCCACCAAAGGACGAAATTCCTCCATTAAATCTAATACCATTGCGGGTTGACCTCGACTGACTTCATGCAAATACCCAATATAAGGATCAAGTCCAACTAAATGCACCGATGCTGTTACTTGTACCCGCAATAAACCATAGGCAAAACTTAATAAAGCATTCACCGGATCGGTCGGTGGACGACGGTTGCGACCTGGAAAAGACCAAGGTTCATTTAAGATCGCTGACCATTCCCGAAAATAATCTTTTGCTGCAATTCCTTCCACTCCTCGGACTTCATCTAAAGTGGCTTTTTTAAAGACTAATTTCTTATGATTTTTCAAAGGACTATCGGCAATTTTCTGACGATATAAAACCGTAGCTTGATTTTGAATTTTAGCCGATACAATGGTTTTAACTAATTCCAAGCGGCGTTCCGTATCCTGATATAATTGAAATTGGGCTAACCGTAGGGCTCCATTCCTAGAATATCCGGGTAAAGCACTACCTAAATATTTACCAAAACTGGTTAAATAGTGAACAGGCATTCCCAATTCTAAAGCATAGGTGAGGGCATCTCCAGTGACTTGAGGATTGCCCATTAATACCACTTGTTCGACGGTTTGGGCGGGAACAGATTGTTTATTCCATTTGCCACTTTCTTCTTGAGTTGCAACGGTAAAGGCTTCATATTTTTTACCTAAAATTGCTTGAGGTTGGGTAATATAAAGAATAGACATTTTAAGTTAAACTCCTTGACGAATTAGTTCTTTAACTTCAAAAGGTAGACAAATTCCTGTTAAACTACAGGCTTGACATTTTTTAGAATTGTTAATCGGTAAAGGGATTTTGCCCATGGCGGTTTTGTGAGCTAAGGCGATCGCTTCTTGGGTCATTTGTCGTAATTTTGGGGTAAATTCAACCCGTTGGCGACGACGATTTCCATGATAAAAAATTTCACCATAGGGAATTACTTTCCCCGTGCGTTCTTCTAAACATAAAGCCGCCGCACAAAGTTGAAAATGATCATTAAGATGTTGCGCCATTTTCCCCTTTTTATATTCCAAAGGAATCAGTTGATTGTCCCGTTCTTCCACAGCATCAATAATTCCACTTACTTTCAACTGTTCACTCCAGACCCACTGCTGACGGTGAATAATAGTATCACCTTCAAAAGTAGTTCCTTCTTCATTAATATTTTCATGGAGATAACGTCCCATAATAATATGTTCGTTATCCTTCATTTCCCCCAATTGATACTCTAAATAAAATCGACGGGGGCAATATTCCCAAGCGTTGAGATAAGCTAAAGGCAAATAAGAATCGGTCATATCAGTCATCAGTGTAGAGACGTGCCACGGCGCGTCTCAGTTATTGGTTGTCTGGGATAATTTTCCTTGATTCATTATTCCTAATTCTGGTTTTTTTTGGATAGCAAAAAGAATTTTAAGGGAGTCTCAACATAAACCAAGACGCGCTCAACATAAACCAAGACGCGCTCAACATAAACCAAGACGCGCCATGGCACGTCTCTACGAAGTGATTCTTGTTTGTCCCATTCCCATGGCGGTTTTACGACCGATGGCGGAGAAAAAGGCAAAATGGGCTAAGATATTCGCAATTTTTGCTTCTTGAGGGTCGGGAAATCGATATTTAATCCATCCTTTTGCCCCAATTTCTACGTTATTTTCCATCTTTAAAGCATGGGTTTCTAAACTATAAGCAGAAACAAAACCTTGCCAAGCGATCGCCTCCATTTTTTGTTCCTCCGGTGCAAAAGCATTCCATCTTTTCATCAGACTAGAAAACACTAATTCTGGTGAGGGAAAAAGTTGCACATATTTTTGTTGCTTAAAACTGGTGGGGGAAAGAAACTCTAAGGTAATATCATCGGAATTTTTTGGCAGTTTTGCTAACATTTGATAATCCCCCGAACCCACCCAAGGATGAGTACCAGGTAAGGAATGAATGCCTTTAATAATAAAGGGAAATTTACCTAAAGTTAGGGGTTTACTTCCCCATTGTTCAATGCCGTTTAATAGGGGTTCCAGCAGACTCCCATTTAACAAACCAATCCGAAAATAAAACTCATCTCCTGAGCGAATTCCATCGCCACGACGATGACCAATTAAACCCGATAAACTGATGGGAGAATCCTGACTATTATGGACATATTCAGAAGCATTTGGATCGCCCATTTGTAACCAGTACAAAACCTGAGCATGGATCGCACGTCCTAAAGTGGGAGGTAAATAACCCCGATTAATAGCGGCTATTTGGACAATGATCGCATATAAATTAAAAGATTTATCAGACTGCAATGGTATTAGCTCCATAAGCCACTCCTAAAGGTAAATTGATCGGAAAAGATAACTCGGTTAATTGTGACCATTCTGGCATTTCTTGCCCTTGATTCGGTTTTAAAATTTCTAAATATTCGCCTATTAATTGTGCCTGACTCAATAAACTAACCGGAGGCATAACAATCCGATTATATAAAAGTAAGCGACAAGATTGTGGTAAATCTACGGGATTTAAGGGATGTTGACAGACATATTCTCCCGATTTTTTTTTAATCCCAGAATCAGGAATTGGTGTCACATCAACTTTAATTTTTGCCGCCCATTTTCCTAACCGTATCCAAGCCGGAAATTTCACCTCTGGCGGTGCAATAATATAAGTCTGATATCGGCTACCTACAGCTAATTCTTTGGCTCGACCGTAGTTAATGGGATAGTTGCGGCTTGCTCCTGTAGCCCCAAATTGTTTGGGAATTCCATAGTAATTTACTTGAGCGGCTTTAAAGGTATTAATTTGATAGGAACAGTACAAAGGTTGGGCGGGAAAAACATAAATTTGGGCTTGATTGAGATGGAGTAAATTTTGTTCGCGATCGCTATCTAAATAAGCGGGTTTTTGAGCATTTTTCCCATGTAGTCGATAGGGTTTAGGAATATAAACCGCTTCAAATAACGCATAACTTAATGCCCAATTATGCAAATATTTTTCGGTTTCATAAAGAATACCCATTTCCCGACTCGCAAAAAAAACATTATCATGTAAAGTCAAATGACAGTGATAAAGAACCATTAAATTTTCCTCAAAAATTAAAGTTGTTGCGCTTCAGCGCACTCATAAAAGTTGTTGCGCTTCAGCGCACTCATAAAAGTTGTTGCGCTTTAGCGCACCCAAAGGTTTAAAAGAAAACAGGGAATTTCCAGCTTAATTTAATACCAAGATTGAGTGCTAAAGCACAACAACTGGGTGCTAAAGCACAACAACTGGGTGCTAAAGCACAACAACTGGGTGCTAAAGCACAACAACTGAGTGCTAAAGCACAACAACTGGGTGCTAAAGCACAACAACTGAGTGCTAAAGCACAACAACTGGGTGCTAAAGCACAACAACTGATTAAGAACTGGATTTTCCTTTCCCTTTGCCTTTTTCTTTAGTTAAAGCACCATAGGTTTCGGCATAGCTTTTCGTCTGTTCATAGAGAGTAGTTAAAGTTTCCCGCAAGCGCGTTTCATCCTGATAAATTGCACTCACTTCTGTTAATAATTCATCCAATTGAGGACGCAAAATTACTTGAGTTTTTCGCACAGGTTCCTTTTTAATTAAATTATCAGCCACCTCCGTTGCTTTAGTCAAAATATCACTAATCGGGGCATTAATATCTGGCTTTAATTGATCATAAATTGCCTGGGTAAAATGCAGATTACTGAAAATTTCACCATCACAAAAAGCAATTCCTATCAAATGATTGGTCATGGTTCCTGTGCGTGATTCCTGTGCGCCGTAACGTCGGGTTCTTAACAAGTTTCCTAACACATAAATAAACCCTTCAAAGGTTGAATCGCGCAGGGTTTCTACCGTCGGAAATGCTACCTCCGGCAGAACATGATCTAATTCATTAATTGCACTTCGCATTACCCCTTTTTCGCTCATTGTTCCTCCTTCAAAGGGAGCATTAAAGGTAAAACTACGGTGGGAATTTTCGTAAGGAGTCAGAGAAAAAGCCGAATCAGAATATACTTTAGAACGTTCCGATCCACTATCACCAATGGCAAACCCATAAAGAATACAATCAGGGCATTTTTTACAGGATTTTTCCCCATTATATTCACAACCATTTTCTGCACCTTCGGTGGCACTGGTTAAGGTTAAAGACCGTAATAACTCCCGTCCTGCTAATCTTTCTGGGGTAATTTGTTTGCGCTTAAACATCACCAAACGACTGAGAAAATCAACTGTAGTTAATCCCGCTTGAGTGCGTGCGGTGTTCAGTACACCATCGGTCTGAAAAACGGGGAAAGATTGACTATGACGCACCATTAAAAAATGGACATATTTACCCGAAGCTAAACGGGGAAAAGCGGCTTGAAATTCTGGTTTAAGTGTTTCGAGAATTGCCATTGTGATTATCTCCTTTAAAGTGTTAATTTTGGGTTTAAGATTGTTGTTGTTTGTCTTGCAATGCCAACCAACGGTAGGCAAATTCCGCCCCCGCTTTGATGCGGTTACGGTTTTCTTGAAGCAAGGCGCGATCGCCTTTATATTGCTTCAAAAAAACCTCCTCCACAAAGGTTGTCATAAACCCATGAATGGCTTCAAGTTCCTGTTGTTGACGCTGGGCATAATCCACAGATTTATCTTTAATCAAGGGACGTTTATAGACTTCTTGACGATCCAAAGCATCGCGCAAGTGTCCAGATCCTTGAAAGATTAAATCTTGGGGGTCAAGATCATTTGGACTCGATAAAATTACCTCCAAAGATTTAGTAATGGGTAACAAAATTGAATGACTGGACTCTTTGATATCGACTTGATAGAACTTGCGATATTTTTCGACTAAATCTTGTGTAAACTGCATGGTTTTCTCCATAACATCATCTCCTTTTGACCAAATTTGAGCAAACTGCCAATAGCGATCAATTTCATTGCTATAGGGTTCTCGTTTGTCACGCCGAAATCCCTCATTAGCGATCGCAAAAATATTCAACACATTCGTGGCTAAATCCCTCACTGTGCCATTAAACGCTTGCCAACGGGGATCGGGTTTAGCACTCCGATTATCTAAATGAATGCTATAGGCAATTAACAAGCGTTCTAAGGCCGTTTCCAAGCCATCTAAACGAATAGATGAATCTAAACTGAGCAGATTCCAAAACCCAGCAATTCCGTCTAATTTAACGGTTTCCAGAAACTCTTGATCACTGGTATAAAGAGGATCGGGACTGGTGGTAGCTACGACTTTTACACCTAAAAGCCTGGGCAAAGCTAGGGCTAAAAACGCCGGTTCTACCCAAGCATCCGTCAGGGTTTTTCCCATGGTTGTTGTGTAATTAATTGCCATAAACGGCAAGTCTCGCACCGAATAGCGAACACCTAATTTTGGATATCTTCCTGCTTTTGGTTCATCTTCTCCGTGCCAAGCTAAGGTTTGTAAGCCGTCAATTTGCAAATTAGCATCAATCCAATGTTTACGAACATCCCAAAGATTAGTCTTTAAAGTATTAGTTAATACTTTCACCGCTTTAGCGGTTTGGGGTGAGTAAACGTAGGCGGGGAAAATATACAGAAAAACTGGTTGTTTGTCTTCTAGTTTTCCCGCAGGGGCAGACCAATGGGCTTGCCGTAATAACATTTCTAAAGCCCATATTTTTGAGATTCCTCGTTTAATTCTACCTCCTCCTAACGCATTTTTATTACTATATTGTTGGGGTTTAAATAACACCACAGAATCCAGTTGATCCTCGGCGGAAAATTCCCCCGAACTTAATGAACAAATCGGTTGATTTGTAACTTTTGCCTCGGTATAAGCCGTTAGTTCATTAGGGAATTTATGGGGTAATGCTGTTAACCCCCAAATCTCTAAATACTGCTCTAAATAATCGCCAAAGGCTTCACGAGTTGGGCTACTTTGTTGTTTGAGTAACCCTTTTTCTTCTGCCCAAGTTGCTAGGCGATCGGCAAAAACAGTTAAAAATTCGGTTACTTGTTCTAAATCTAGGGTTAAATGATCAGCCATATAGTTAGCGGCAACTCGATACCAACCATAATTAACCCCCCCAGATTGAATTGCTGTTTCTTCTGGGGAAATTTGAGTTTCTAAATTCAGCAGGGTTAGAACTTGGGGGGCGTATTCCCCAGAGGTTTCAAAAAATTGATTTTGAGTAAAAATCAAAAATTCCGCAATTCGATCCGCCCGCAAATCCGCCGCTTTTAATAGTCTTTCTTTTTCAACTTGGGGAATATCTAATTTTTCAATTCGCTTAGGAGTTGCGTGACTTTTATCATTAGCAACTTTAACTTCTACAACATGGGGAAGTTGTCGAATTAGGTCTGCGGGACTGAATAATTCCAGGGTTTGGGGGGCAACTTTTAAGCCTTTCCCATCTCTTACAAAGCCAATTTCACCCTGACTAAAATATCCAGCTAAACCTCGAATATTTTTATCTTGATCCCCTTGGATAATATTCTGCCAAATAGCCGTTTCAATGGCTATAAAATCGGGAATTTTAGGTATTTTAGGGGCTAAATAAACTGTACCATGGGCAAAATATAATAGGGGTTCCCAGCCAATTTTTTCTACAAAACTAACCAAGGCATTATGAATACGATTAGTTAGCAAACCCCGACAGTCCCGCAGGCGATGATAAACCAATTTTTTGTCGATTTCTAACCAGTCTAAATGATCTTGTAGGCGATCGCCTCCCGTTTGAATTGCCACATCCGTCGGGTCATTAAAATGCACTGCAATATCACCAAAAGCTAACAGGTGACGCAGGGGTAAATCTAAGCGCCGATCATCCTCAATTTGTATCTGAAAATCATCAATTTCCCAATTAGAAATGAACGTATTACTTCCCACTTTAAATTGAGTATTTTGAGCTAAATAGGCAATATCCACTAAATACTCACGCCAGGGATGCCAAAACCCATCAAAATTAAGTTTTTCTCCCCAGGTTTCACAGACTTGCAAAATTTGCCGAATTTCATGGGCTTTTGGAGATGTAGATGCTTCAGTTTGACCTTGAATAACTTTATTATAATCATGTAAGGTTATTCCTAAACACAATAGCCGTTTTTCTTCCTCGGAAAGTTGTAAATCATCGGGTAAATATTGACTCAAATTCCAAGCTGTTAACAAAGCATTCAGAACATGAACCTGTAAACCTTGATCGGCTTTATTTGACCACCGTTGAGCTTTTTCTTCCGCATGGTGATCGCCTTGTTTTTCTAATTTGTTTAAATGACTTTTATAGGAACCTCCTAAAGCCGTAATTACTGAGAATTGTCGTTCCATTGCTGGGAGAATAGTCTCAATATAAGAACGCAAAATCGGATCAGTATCTTCGGGTAAGGTTTCAATTAGTAAGGTTTGCAGAAGGGTGAATTTTTCCATGATTTTAAAAAATATAAGGTTGGGCAGTTTCACAAGGTTTAAGTCGCAATTTCATCGCTTCTAAAAGCAAGGCATCTTGATTAAAAGCACAGGCGTAGGCAACACCATCGACATCGGTTAAACGGTATAATCCAAAGGTGGGATTAAGATGCAATTTGCGACTCACTTCCCAATGACTATAGGCTTGACTCCGGTTTACCGAAACAATAAATGCCAGTAATTTCCGTTTCCGAAGACATTTTTTAACTTCTCCTTGGGGGTGTCCGACAATCGTGAGTTTATCTAATAGAATTAAAGTACATTGTCTGAGTTCTTCGGTGGTGCGATCGCATTCTAATTGCACCTCAAATCGTCGATCTGTCCATTGTTTTATTTTTAAGTAAACTTGGATATATTGATCGGGAAATTCCGTCGCTGGATGGTTAAATTTTTGAGCAGCTTCTATAAAAGTCTGAGCATCAATAATTTCTACCTCTGCATAGGGTAAAAGCCGCAATAAATCATAGGTATAAAACCGAGAACCCTCCCAAACCGCTGCTTGTAGATCTGACCCCCCTCGAAATCGTAATAATTCTTCCTGTACCGCCTCACCCGTTGGATTGTTATTTAATGCACACCAATGATCTCGTTTTTCATCTAATTTTTTCCCATAAACTTGTCTTAAATCCTGACTCATATTCTGATAAATTTGCTCCATTACGGCGGAATTTTCCCCGGTCATTTTTAACAGCATTCCTTGAGCTTGTAAGGCTCCCCAATAACTCCGATATTGCTCAAATTCCGTCGGGGGATTAAAAGCATCTTCAAGAATTTCTCTAAAATTTGTGCGATCAATTTCTTGTCCTGATGTTAATTTTTCAGCTAATCTGGCTTCAATCCAAGGAGCGCGACCCGGAAGTAATATATAAGCGTTGTAACTGGAAAAATTAGGATGACGACCCAAACGACCTAACCTTTGAATACAAGTTGCAGAATCACTTGCCTCAAAAATAAGCAAATGAATTTTAAAATCTACTCCCACATCTACCGCCGATGTTCCTACTACTAAAACCGATTGTTCCGCATTTTTTAACTCCGTTTGGGTGATCGTTCTTTCCTGTCGATCAATTCGACCACTAATTTCTCGAACTTTGATTTGATCTTCGGGAAAAATTGCTTGTAATTCTCGAACAGCGCGGCTAACTTGGGCGACGGAATTGAGAATAATTAACCCCCGTCCTCGACCTTCTGTTTCTAGTAATTTTCGGATCAGTTCCGCTTGTTCTTTTAACCAAGTTAAACTATCTGAATCTCGATCTAATTGTACAAATTTGAGTTCGACTGACTGCAAAATTTGCCGATATCCGGGTGTGGGTTGTGAAACATAATTTCCTGCTATTTTAGTCACTTGAAATCCCGCTTTTTCTAGGGTGTTAATAAAACTGGGTTTAGGGGTTGCAGAAGTGAATAAAAACTTCATCGGACGCTTACGCGGTCGGCTATAACGAATCAATAGCAAACTATTCAGAATAGCGGCTTCTTGATGCACTCCAAAAACATGAAATTCATCTGCAACATAGAGATCAGGATTTATCACTAAAGAGGTCAACCAGGTGTGATTAAAGCCTGGATTATAATAACGAAAGTGGGTAATTAAGTGGAAAATATCGGGGTTTGTTAGAATAACGGGTTTGCGTTGAATAACTTTTGATAATTCCTTAAATTTGTTACTTTTTTCGGCAATTTCTACCCGTCGAGCTAATTCCACACCATACAAACTATCGACGCGCCGACTCCCATCTAAATTAAAATCTTGGCAATAATTTCTAACTTGTTTTTCTTGATCTGTGACTAATTCAATGGTCGGATATAGGGCAATTGTCCGAAATTTGGGATTAAGTAATCCCCCTAAGTAAGCCGCCAGGGATTTACCATCTCCGGTGGCTGAGGTGTTAAAAATAATCTCAGCCGGGCCATGCAGCACTTCGGCACAGGTTTTGACCTGGTGTACGGACAAAGGGCAGGAAATCTCTGGATTTTTGACAAAGTTCGGGGCCTGCTGTTTGACTTTGCACTCACCCCGACATCCCAATGGGCAGCCATCTACATCGGTATTTTGCTGAGAATATAAAGGAAGTAACGTAATTTTCACGATTTCCCCTAGAATAGTGACGGGTGGTTTATAGTTGTTAATAGACCGATTATGGCACAGATTTATTCAATATGCAAGTATAAAAATTAAAATGGCTCGGAAAAAAGAAACTATTACACTGTCTATTCCCCCGGGTACGAAGGAGCAATTAGAGGCGATCGCAGCTAAATTCCAGATTCTATGGGGCGATCGCCCTAGTATATCGGGCTTGTTAGTGGCGATCGCCCGTTCGGAATTGGAAGTCGGCGATCGCTTTACCCTGACTTCAGTACAAGTACAATCTTTAGAGAAAGGGACGAAAGCCCTGATTGATTCCGGTGACATTAGCGAAGCCCAAGCATTAATAGCCCTGCTCCTAGAACGGGGAAATCTGGCTTCCCCCCTCCGTCAGTCCTTTGTCCAACAGATCAGTCAATCCCTCCCGGCTTGGCGGGTGTTACTCGATCAGCAAATTGCCCGTCGTCAACCCTTTCGCCTTCTCTACCGGGATGCCCAACAGCGAAATTGGATGTTTACCGTCCGTTATGCCCAAATTTGGCCCAGGGAAAAACGGCTATATTTGGAGATATGGAGCGAGGAAACCGAGGGCAACCGGGATTTACCCGAACTGGCCCACAACCGTTCCCTGCGTTTGGATCGGATTACGGATCTGAATATTCTCCCTGGGGAGGGGACATGGCGAGAGCATTTAGATTTTGTCAAAGTGTACTTACACTTTAAGGGAGAACTGGCGAACAGCTACGAGTCAAAACAGGACGATCTCAGCAGCAGACGAGAGGGTGATATCCTGATAGTGGTGCGTCAGGTGTCGAATACCTTTTGGCTGATCCGCGAGATTTTGGCCTATCGCTCCCTGTGTGAAATTGTTGCGCCTGACAGTGTGCGCGATCGCATTAAGCAAGAAGCCCTAGCCATCTGTCAACAATATGATTAGCAATTAGACGGGTAGAAGCGAGATTACTTTCACCCGTCGTACTTTTATATTAGTTCGGATGTGGAAATGGGGTCTTCCATTGATACGGAGATAGAACAATATCCCAGTGCCACAATTTTCCAGATTTTGTTTGTTCAGAAGGAACAATCTGCAAAGTTCCAGAGGGATAATTCTGGGAATAGAAGAAAGCCCTGAAGGGCTTACTACGGGGATGATTATGCCTTAAAATGCTCAATATATCTAGCATCAATTACACTAGAATTATAGCCTTTATAAATTGCTAAGAAAATCCTATGCAACTCACTGAACATCGTGCTGATCGCGTTGTTTTATACAATATTAGTTGGCAGCAATTTGAAAATCTCCTGATTGACTTAGGACAAACTCGCGCCGCTAGAATTGCCTATGATAACGGAACTTTTGAAATTATGACCCCCTTACCCGAACACGAATATTATAAGGAAGCAATCGGAATTTCTATTCAAGATATTGCCGAAGAATTAGACATCAATTATGAAAGTTATGGTTCAACAACTTGGAAACGGGAAGCGCGTTTAGCCGGAATAGAACCTGACAACTGCTTTTATTTTCAGAATGAAGCTAAAATTCGAGGCAGATTAGAGTTTAATTTGAATCAAGATCCCCCTCCAGATTTAGCCTTAGAAATTGATATGACCCATAAATCTTTAAATCGCTTTCCGATTTATGCTCGCTTGGGAATACCCGAAATTTGGTGTTACGATTCTGGCGAATTAAAAATTTACCAACTCCAACAGGAAACCTATGGAGAAGTAGAAACAAGTTCGGTATTTCCGATGCTGCGGGTGCAGGAAATTCCAACTATAATTGAGCAATATCGTCTTGATGGTAAGCTGGCAGTACGGCGGGCGATCAGAAATTGGGCAAGACAATGAAATCAAGCTTCCAATATCTGTTCCACCGTTAATACTAATTCGGGAAATATCTGGGAAACAATTCTTTCATTTCCTCTAAATTCTATCTGTTCATAGAATCCCTCTACTAAGGTTAAAATAGTTATTTTTTGCTCGGTGGGATCAACAATCCAATATTCAGAAATACCGACCACACCATACTCCGAACGCTTAAACCGATAATCTCTGGTTCGAGATTCAGGACTGACAATTTCTACGGCTATGATGGCAGATTCGATCACCGCAGATAGATCAAAATTGGAGATTTTTTCTCGGTTAATCACACAAAGATCAGGAATTCTGGAACGATTAACAGAAGTTCTAACTCCAATCCCTGATAATGTTTTCCAAGGTAAACTAAGCTGTTTAATTTGTGTCGTCAACACATCAGTTAAAAAACTAACAATAAACGCATGACGAAATGTGGGTGGGTTCATCGGAATTAATTCTCCATCTTCCAATTCATAGCGGTTATCTGTGCCCTCGTCATAGGTTAAATATTCCTCAAAAGTTAGTTGATTTTTAATAGTTGTTTGAATCATGGTTTTCCTTGCGGGTGAGTAGTTCTCTCCAAGTGGCGATCGCTTCAATTAACTGATTATTTTACTTCAAATGGTTTTTTTTGTGTAGCCTTATGTTTGAACCTGTGGGAAACTTAATATTGTCAATTATAAAGCTATCCGATGAATATTATTCCAGCCATTGATTTATTAGACGGACGCTGTGTACGTTTATATCAAGGAGATTATAACCAAGCTCAAACTTTTAATGAAGATCCGATTGCGGTTGCTCAAGACTGGGTAGAACAAGGAGCAACCCGTCTACATTTAGTGGATTTAGATGGGGCAAAAACTGGACAACCAATTAATTATCACGTCATTGAAGCGATCGCTAATACGATTAATATTCCAGTGCAAGTCGGGGGAGGATTACGCAATCGAGAAAACGTCGCTACCCTCTTAAATTTAGGCGTAGAACGGGCAATTTTAGGAACCGTTGCGGTTGAAAATCCGAAATTAATTGCGGAGTTATGTGCAGAATTTCCCGGTCATATTGCGGTGGGAATTGATGCGAGAAATGGCAAAGTTGCGACAAAAGGATGGTTAGAAACCTCGGAAGTTTTAGCGACGGATTTAGCCGAACAAATGGCACAATTAGGGGTGGCTGCTATTATTTATACCGATATTCATCGGGACGGAACCCTAACGGGGCCGAATCTGGAGGCGTTACGAGAAATTGCCAATATTGTTGCAATTCCGGTGATTGCTTCTGGGGGAGTCAGTTCAATTACGGATTTATTAAGTTTATTATCTCTGGAACCTTTAGGGGTCACGGATGTAATTGTCGGACGGGCTATCTATACCGGGGATATTAATTTAAAGGAAGCAATTCAAGCTGTCGGTCAAGGACGATGGCAAGATGTTCCACCTGATTTTGGTAACTCGACTTTTGCTTAAGATTTAGGGTTGAAATATTTCTACAGAACGGGTTTAGATCGGCGAGGCTTTAACCCGTTCTTGTTGCCATTTAAACGGAAAAAAATCGGCAATATATTGAGTGGCATCGGTGGTATTTAAGGATTTTGAAAATAGAAATCCCTGCCCCCATTCACAGCCTAATAATGATAGTTGATTCAGTTGAGATTTGGTTTCAATACCTTCAGCCACCACATCCATTCCTAATCCATGAGCCAAGGTAATAATAGTTCTAATTAATTCAATTTCTCCTTGATTTGAACCAATACGATTTACAAAGGAGCGATCAATTTTTAAGGTATCAATCGGAAACTCATGGAGACGACTTAGAGAAGAATATCCCATGCCAAAATCATCAATACAAAATTGAATTCCTAAATTTTTTAATTGTTTCAAAACTTCTATATAATCAGAGCCTGTTTTTAGTAATGAGCTTTCTGTAATCTCAAATTTGATTTGATCACCTTTAATCTTAAAGTCTAATAATAGTTTTTGGACTTGTTCAGAGAAACAAGGGATCATCAATTGTTGAGGTGAAACATTAACATTAATTGTAATTTCTGAAAAACTAGGGAATTGTTCTTGCCAAATTAAAATTTGATTTAAGGCTGTTTTGATCACCCATAATCCTAACTCAATAATTAATCCCGTTTCTTCAGCCACAGGAATAAATTGATCTGGGGGAATCATGCCTTTTTTGGGGTGATGCCAACGAATTAGGGCTTCAAACCCTAATTTTCCCGGGGTGAGAAGGGAAAGAATCGGTTGATAATGGAGAGAAAATTCTTGATTTTGAATTGCCCGTCTGAGGTCATTTTCTAACTGTAAACAATTAATAGCTTTTTGTTGTAGTTCACTGGTTAACAGTTGATAACAGCCTTTACCATTAGCTTTGGCGGCATACATGGCTACATCTGCATCTCGCAAAATATCTTCGGGGTAATCATATCCAAAATGGCTAAATGTAATTCCAATACTTCCCCCGATATAGACTTCGTATTGATTTAATTTAAAAACAGGATTCAACACCTCTAAAATATTTTGAGCAATGGTTATTACTTCTTGATTATCGGTAAAGTTTTCTACAATAATTACAAATTCATCGCCACCTAAACGAGCAACTTTCAGGTTAGGAGTTAAGCAGGATTGTAACCGTTTAGCCACCTGTTTTAATAGTTGATCACCTAATAAATGACCTAAACTATCATTAACGATATTGAAGCGATCTAAGTCTAAAAACAAAAGCCCATATCGATAATTGGAGTCGGTTTTAGTCTGTTCAATTAAGGTTTTAAGCTGATTAAGACACAAAGATCGGTTCGGGAGTTCTGTTAGGGGATCATGATAGGCTTTGTAATGTAATTGTTGTTCTCGGTCTAATAAGTTTTTTTGGGCTTCTTGTAGTTCTTCTAAGGTAATTTGGAGTTGGGCGGTGCGTTCTTCTACTCGTTGTTCTAGTTCCAAATTTAGTTGATATAAGGATTGTTCTACTTGCTTTTTTTGATGAATTTCATGCTTTAATTGGGTATTTAAACTATGAAGTTTTAAGTGCAGATTAATCCTGGCTATAATTTCACTTTGATCAAAAGGTTTGGTAATATAATCTACGGCTCCTAATTTTAATCCTTTGACTTTCTCTTGGGATTGACTTAAGGCGGTTATAAAAATAATCGGGATTTGTGCATAGGTTGGATCAGCTTTCAAATAAGCGCAAATCTCAAATCCGTCCCAGTCCGAGAGCATGATATCCAATAGGATCAAATCTGGGATTTTTTGACTGATTATTTCCAGCCCTGTTTGTCCATTTAAAGCTGTCCAAACTTCAAAACCGGCATAATCAAGAAGCTCAGACAATAAATCAAGATTGATGGAATTATCATCAATAATTAAAATTCTGTTTCTGGGTTTTACCGAGGTATTCATAATAACTATACTCCTATGGGATATCATTCAACTCAGCCGGAATTTTGCTGAAAAAAGATATAAGTTTCAACGAGGTTTTGATTCAGCATTGATATGAAAAATTGAGGATGAAATTTTAGATCCTCAAAAGTTTCTAAGCTTTTTGTTGCGATGTCACTTGTGAGACTTCAGGGGGGATGGCTATAGAAAACCGTCAGATAGATGCACAGGATCAATATCAAAGGCAATTACGAGTTTTTTAATGATCCGATAGTTGACTTATGTTTACAGATCTTAATTAATTAGTTAACACACCCGGAGAATAAAAGCAAGAATTCTCAAAAATCATCCACCATTGAATCACACTTTCAACCGTTAGCGGGTGTTTGAGATCAAACGCCTGGGGGACAATTGTGTGATGATGGAATCGGGTTGTCCTGTGATCAAGTTGGCGAATCGTTTAGCTAACGGGGGAATAAACACTAAAGGATTACTAAACCCCGAAAACAAAAAGATTCGATCAAAATCTGCCACTGTACCAATTAAGGGTAGACTATCGGAACTAAAGGCTACTAAACAATCATAGCAAATTGCGGGTAAATTAGCTAAGGCGGGTAAAATTGTGGCGATTTCCTGACGAATTAATGCTTCACTTTCAGTGAGATTTACAGTCGCATTAACATCACTTAAAGTCCGAGAAGGTTGACCGATTCTGATCCGACCATCGAGTAACTGGGCGGCACTTTTATCGATCATAAATGGGGTTAATTCATGACCGGGTTGTTCCCATAAAGGTTCTAATTCGGGTTGGGTGGCTTTGGCTTCGAGTTGGAAACGCTCCATCATCGCAGACATAACAATGGTTTGTAATTTTAAATCAACGGGTGGGGTTTCCAGAATTTCGGTATGAGTGAAATAAATCGGAACCGAAATTCCAGCATTTTTCAATAACTGACGAGTGAATCCCCCCGCACAAATTGCCACATTTTCAGCTTGATATTCTCCTAATCTTGTGATGATATTAACGGCTTGATTTTTCAGAGGATTAATTTGTAAAACTTGATCGATAATTTGGGTTCCCCCTAAATTTTTAAAGCTTTGAAGATATCCATTATTCAGATGTTCTGGGGAAATTTGACCATGACGAACGGTAAAGGCTCCACCGATACCATTAGGATTTAATAGGGGTTCTAATTCACAGGCTTCTTGAGTGGTAATTAACTCAGGGGGTGTGGCAAAATTGCGATATTTTTCAGCTATAATTTCTGGATCAATATCGAAATTAAAGGGTAAAATTAAATCTAATTCTCTTAACTCCGTATTTATCCCTAATTCTTGGGATAAAGTCTGGTGATATGTTTTTCCTTCTTCGCATAACGTTCGGGTGAGTTCCGTTGTCCCCGACCAATAAGCCAAGCCGCCGTAGCTATAGCGAGTTGCATTGTTTAAAAGAGGATTTGGATCTAATAAAAGTACCTTAAATCCTTTTTTAGCTAATTCATAACTGAGTGCAGAACCTGTAATTCCAGCCCCAACTACAATCCAATCATAAGAATTCATGGAATTTTTGCGATCGCGGTAAAATTTTTAGTATACTTACGGTCTACTATACAATAAATTCTCTATCTATACAATCTATTTAGTGCTTGCTATGTTGAATCAGATTAATTATTTTGTCTGGGAAATTCAAAAGTAAAATTGTTTATAATAAAATCAGTTTTTGCACTCAAACGGCAAGAATTATGATTCATAATTGATTCATAATTTCTTAACAATAAACCCAAATAAGGATCTTACTATGTCTAAGTTACAGCCCTATCAACCTTTATTTTTGAGAGTTTCCCACGCTTTAAATGCTTTTTTGGTTCTGGGTGCTTTCATTACTGGATTTTTGGTTTATGATAGTTATGATCGGCGTTTTGGTGGCTTAGGATTAACCGAAGAAAAGCGCAGTTTAATTGATATTCATGGAACTTTTGGATTTTTTTTATTGTTTGTTTATTTTGTTTTTGCTGTCTACAGTTTAATTGCAGAAAGAAAAAAGTTAATTCAAGGAAATACTCTGCAAACATTAACTAAAATTAATAAACCCGCTTGGTGGTATACCTTACTTAGAATTAGTAATACTTTAGCTTTAATTGCTGTGGCATTGTCGGTGATTTCAGGCAAGTTTCAAGAAGAAGATTGGCTTCCAAATGGAGAATTTAATCACCCATGGTATTTTGTACATTTAATCGCTTGGGTGATAATTTTATTTTCGATTATGATTCATGTTTTAATGGCGATTAAAGTCGGAGGTATACCCTTAATTATTTCTATGTATAATACTCATTACAGACCCCAGGATCATCCTAAATTATGGTTGGGAAATGTTAGAAACTGGTTTTATCGGGTTTTAAATAAATAGGATCACAGATTTAAGAGGATTTCACGGATTTCACGGATTTTAATCTGTGTTAATTTGCGTAATCCTTTTAAATCAGTGATCCCCGTATTTATTACCTAACAATATTTAGAGATATCTTCGTGACATTCATCCGCCAAATAACACAACGCCCGGAAGCGTAGTCCGGTGAATTGTTCATATAAAGGATTCAATTTGCACATCGGAGGAATATGAACAATTTTGCGTCCAAATATGATCAAATCTCGTTCAAAAGGACACTGAGGCGGAATCAATTTACAGACAGCATGAGCGACTTTAGAATCATGAATTTCTAAATCATCTAACCAATGTTTAACCGGGGAAAGAACATCAATATGATGATGGTCATGGGGGTTATGATCAATACAGATTTGGGGTAACTCCCCCGATTGAATTTGAGACAAATCTTGTAAGGTTTTTCGCAATGTATCTACGGCCTCAATTTTGAGGTTTAATGCTTGACAAAATTGATGTAATAAATCATCCTCACAAATAGAGTAAATTCCATCGGCTAAAGCCACCATTACAGCCGTTCTCAGGAAGTTTTCTGCTAGTTTAGGATTAGTTCCTAAAATAGCGCCTAATTCCTGGGGTGAAATGGGTTCTAAACTATCAACATCAGTCACAGCAACTAATTCATCATGGATTAACGCATCAATTAACTGATGTTCTTCTTCATCAAAATTGCCATCCGCCCAAGCTAGGGTTAAAAGTCCACGCATCCACGCCAGACTTTGTTCTGTAGTGTATGGAATTCGGGATGTGGTAGTCATAATTTTCCTTTTGGCAAAATCTCTACTTGAATGTAGATTCGTCGAAAATGTGTCCGACCTGATACATTCATTTTTAGCATACTCAGCTATTTTGTTCTGTATTAGGGCCGTAAGCCAAACAACAAGACTAAGCTTTTCTGCTTACTATTATCCTAGCCTTAACAGGAAGTTGTTCACCAACTCTCCCCAAACAAAACCAACGCCGTTGCATTTGCTATGGCGTTGGAAATTTCACACAATCAAACAATTTCTCAAGGTGAAGGGATCAGCTACTACCTGTGAAGATAACTTCAGGAAATTTGGATTGAGCTTCGCTTATGGGGCGATTTCTGCCCTCTTCTTGCCAATAATTGATTACTTCGGTTGCTTTATTCAGCAGTTCAACTTGATCGGGTTCAGAAATCCAATGTTTGGATTCCATTTCCGTTTTCAGTTCTTCCCAAGCATCGTTGCGGGGCCAGAAAAAGTAGGAGGTTAAAGGACTTGTTCCCTTACCTACCACTTGATCCACCGCCAGGGCCACATTCTCATCTAGCCAGAGAACTTTTAATACAAACCTTGACAATTACACCTCCCTTGTCTATCCTAAGCCCACAAAAAATATTACAATCCTCTATCTTATCATATCTTTCACCAAATCTTACATAATTTGTTCACTAAATTACTTCTAATCAAGATTTGCGTCGGTGTAGCCTTCGGGTGTAGCCTTGAGCATAGCGAAATTGAAGGTCAACGGGATGAAAACGGCTATTGTTGTTTTTGATATTGATGGTGTGATTCGGGATGTCGGAGGTTCCTATCGACGGGCGATCGCAGATACCGTAGAACAGTTTACCAGTTCCTACCGTCCCAGCATCACCGATATTGATGATCTCAAATCGGAAGGAATTTGGAATAATGATTGGGAAGCCTCTCAAGAATTAGTCTATCGTTACTGGGAAGCCCAGGGACAAAACCGCGCCCAGATTTCCCTCAACTATCAACACCTGGTTGATTTTTTCCAGTCCCGCTATCGTGGCCCAAATCCCGATGAATGGACAGGTTATATTACCTCTGAGCCCCTACTGTGCACCCCTAAATACTTTCAAGACTTGACAGAAAATAATATTTCCTGGGGTTTCTTTAGCGGGGCGATGCGGGATGAAGCCCTCTATGTTTTACAGGGTAAACTGAATTTAGGTGATCCCGTATTAAGGGCGATGGAAGATGTCCCCGGAAAACCTGACCCGACGGGACTTTTTGAAGCGATCGCCGAATTAGAAACCGCAGAAAATTCACCAACTCCGGTTTTTTATGTTGGGGATACGGTGGCTGATTTATACACAGTAACAAGAGCAAAACAACTCCAACCCGATCGCATTTGGGTCGGTGTGGGGATACTTCCGCCCCATATTCAACAGGCTGATCCAGAACGTCGTCAAGCCTATCAACATAACTTAGAAACCGCCGGAGCAACAATAGTATTAAGTCATTTAGAAGCATTAACCCCAACAATAATTCAGCAATTAATAGTTTATAAATAATCCCGTTGTTGCGCTTGGGCGCACTCTTATTTTCTTATTTAATATGAAAAACACAATTGATATTGTCATCCTTTCTAATGGCCCAGGTGAAATCACAACTTGGGTATATCCGGTTGTTCAAAGATTACGAAAACAGCTACAAAATCAATCCTTTCAGGTGAGAATTTCCCTAATATTATCTCCTTGTCCTAATGCTACAGGAAATGAAGTTAATATTGCTAGTTCTTACCCGGAAATTGATCGAATTCAAGGCGCGGAATATTTTTGGCAATTTTTGTTATTCGGAAAAACCGCAGCTAATTGGGACTGGTATCAAAAAGGTGTGGTTTTATTTTTAGGAGGAGATCAATTTTTTACTTTAGTAATTAGTAAAAGATTGGGATATCGGAGCGTTATTTATGCCGAATGGGAGGCGCGGTGGTGGCGTTATATTGATCGGTTTGGGGTGATGAAACCCAATATTTTAGATAATATTCCCCAACCATATCAAGCTAAATTAGAAGTGATCGGAGATTTAATGGCAGATGTGACTTTATCAAGTTCTTCTGCTATTGTTTCTGAGGATATTATAATTGGATTATTACCCGGTTCCAAAGCCTCAAAATTAACCCAAGGAATGGCATTAGCCTTAGCAATATCTGAATATTTGCATCAAAAACGTCCTGAAATTAGATTAGTTATTCCCGTTGCTCCTACCTTAGATTTACAAACCTTAGCCAAATTTGCCGATGCCGAATCCAATCCTATTATAGCACAATTTGGAGGAATTTCAGGAAAATTAAACTTAGGAAATCCGGCTTATTTGGAAACTCAAAATGGGGTTAAAATAGAACTTTATACCCAATTTCCCGCTTGTGATTTACTCTCAAAATGTCAGATTTGTTTAACCACAGTCGGAGCAAATACCGCTCAATTAGGCGCCTTAGCTGTACCGATGATTGTATTATTACCTACTCAACAATTAGATGCAATGCGGTCTTGGGATGGTATCCCCGGAATTTTAGCTAATTTACCAGGGTTTGGTGCTATTTTTGCTAAAATTATTAATAGATTAGTATTAAAACAGGGTAAATTATTTGCTTGGCCGAATATTTGGGCAAAACAGGAAATTGTTCCCGAATTAGTGGGGGAATTAAAAGCAGAAGATATTGGAAATTTAGTCTTAAATTATTTAGACCATCCCGAACAATTAGAAGCCATGCGTCAGCGTTTACGACAAGTTAGAGGAAACCCCGGAGCCGCCAAAAAATTAGCAAATATTGTGATAGAATTATTGTCAACGCTTGAATGAAGTTGTAGGGTTTTTAATATCCTTTAGATACATCAACCTGATTATTTAATTGTAATCCCTCTTGACTTTTTTGGACGGCTGCAATAATTTGGGGTGCTACACAAGCGGGAATAGTTTTAGCCGCAATATGAGGAGTTATAATAATTTGGGGATGTCTCCAAAAAGGATGATTTTCGGGTAAGGGCTCAATTGGAAAAACATCTAAACAAGCGCCGGAAAGTTGACCGGATGTTAACGCAGTTAATAGATCTTCCTCAACTAAATGCTTACCCCTAGCTACATTAATTAAATAAGCTCCTTGAGGTAAAGCAGCAAAGGTTTTTTGATTTAAAATTCCCTCGGTTTCGGGTGTTAAGGGTAATAAACAAACTAAAACCGAACATTCACTTAAAAATAGATTTAATTGTGTTTCTCCCGAAAAACAATTAATATTATCTAAAATTTTAGGTGTCCGACTCCAACCTCGCACCGAAAACCCCAATATATTTAATTTTTGAGCAATATCTGAACCCAAAACCCCTAAACCTAAAATTCCTACGGTACAATTTTCCGTATTTCTAGGGGATAAACCTCGCCATAATTGTTGATTTTGTTGAATTTTATAGTCCGCAAATTGACGATGAAAGTGTAAAATTGCTGATATGATATATTCCGACATTTGGGAGGTTAAAGATTCATCTATTAGCCGGACAATGGGAATATTAGCAGGTAAATTCCGATCTCGTAAAATATGATCTACACCCGCACCCGTTGAAATAATTACCTTTAAATTAGAGAATTTTTCAATAACGCCTAATGGGTGCATCCAAACTAAAACCGCGTCGATATCTGCTAAATTATCAAAATTTGGATAAACTTCGATTTTTAAATCGGGTTGATGGGTTTTAATTGCAGAAATCCAAACTTGAGTATCTTCAAATTCCCCTAATAATAAGAGAGTCATTTTTTTTATCCTCTAAATAGTTATTAACCATTTTTGAAATTCACGCCGAACAGAAACTCGACCCGATTTAATATTATGTTTAATAATTTGTGGCAAACTTTCTAATGCTATTTCAGGAAAAACTAAACTTCTAGGTGTTTGTTGATAATCTTCACCCTGTAACTGATAAATTTTCAGTTTATTTTGATCACAACGCCAAACTTCAGGAATGCCTAAACGAGCATACATTGAACGTCTGGATAGAGATTTTTGGGTTAAATCAATTTCTAAGACTAAATCCGGGGGAGGATTTTCGGGTAAACTAATGGTTAATTGTTTCTCAATAGCAGATAGATTTTGAATATAAAAACAACTATCCACTTCTAAACTAATTTGTAAATCCGGTCGTTGCCATAATACCGAACCCAAACAACGATAATTAATATTTTGTAAATCCAATAAAGCAATAATAAATTCTTCTAAAATTTCACGATATTCTTGATGTTCAAGTGAGGGGGTAATTAATTCTAAAGTTCCATTATCATAAGCAAGGAGCGTCTCGCCATTTTTTTGCCGTTTAAACAAAATCGTTTCTAAATCCTGCCAAGGGATATTTTTTAGGAGGATATTACCAGGATGAGAAGATTTAGACATTGCAGCCACAGGAAAACTATAGAATAATTTATGTGATTGTATCTGATCTTGGTACATCAATATAGACCAAAATGATCTAAAATAGGATAATCAAAATTTAATTATTTTGCGAAATCGTCCCATTTTAGGAGAAATTGACTTATGCCCAGAGGGTCTTTTGCACAATTGAACAACACCACGACAACACAAATCACCTTCTATTATGATAATGGTCAGGAGGAGTCTTTTAGCGTTCCGATTCCGCCTGTGGAATTAGTTCAGCAACTCCCTGAACTTTTGCATCAAGCTTGGCTGACCTTTCATCTAATTGATCAAACGGTAATGGTCAACATGGCTAAGGTAGATAAAGTGGAGTTAAAACCGCCAGTTCCAGAGTTACAAGGACAGGGAATTTTCCTAAATTCTCAACGGGTAACTGCCCTCCATCGAGGTGCGGTCGGTCGTTTAAAAATGGCTGAATAAAGTTATTAAATAACCCATAAAATTCGGTAATTTATGCCAACTGTATCTTTAATTCGGACTCATTCTTATCACCCTCAAATATTAGAAAAATCCCTGGAAACTTTACTCGAACCCATGGGAGGAATGACCGCTTTTGTGAAACCGGGCGATCGGGTTTTACTCAAACCCAATTTATTAACTGGAAGTCGTCCAACCAAAGAATGCGTCACGCGCCCGGAATTGGTGGCGGCGGTGGCTAAATCGGTAATTCAGGCGGGAGGAAAACCCTTTTTAGGGGATAGTCCTGCCTTTGGGAGTGCTTTAGGTGTTGCCCGCAAAAATGGTTATTTACCCTTAATTGAATCCTTGAATTTACCCATTATTGAATTTAAGGGAAAACGCTATGAAACTGTTGGCGAAGGGTTCGACCATTTACGGTTAAGTAAAGAAGCAATGGAAGCCGATGTGGTGATTAATTTACCTAAATTAAAATCCCATGTTCAATTAACCCTAACCATGGGAGTCAAAAATCTTTTTGGTTGTGTCCCCGGAAAAATGAAAGCCTGGTGGCATTTAGAAGCGGGAAAAGATGTTGATCGGTTTGGGGAAATGTTAGTAGAAACGGCTCGGACAATTAATCCCAATTTAACCATTTTAGATGCTATTATTGGTCATGAAGGTAATGGCCCCAGTAATGGAGAACCCAAGGAATTAGGGATTTTAGCTGCTTCTGATCATGTATTTTCCCTAGATAGAACTGTTGTTGATCTGCTTCAAGTTGATCCGAGTTGGGTTCCAACTATTATGGCGGCTCAACGCTTAGGATTATGTCCCGAATTAACGGAGATTAATTATCCTTTATTAACTCCTAAAGAATTACAAATTTCCGATTGGAAATTACCCGCAGCTTTGGTTCCAATTGATTTTGGTTTACCTAGGGTTTTGAAATCTAGTTTCCGACACTTTTATATTCGTTGGATTAAGGAACCAATGGAAACCTATAGCAATTCTAAATGATCTATCCTAAAAATTCCAGAGCTTGATTAATTCCGGCTCTAACTGATGTGCTACATTCCATCAAAGCTTGATGTTCAGATTCGGTTAAATCGAGTTCCAAAATCCGTTCTACTCCCCGACAACCTAACCAGGCGGGAACCCCCAGAAAAATATCGTTTAAGCCATATTCCCCTTGTAAATAAGAACAGGCGGGTAATAGTCTCAATTGTTGACGTAAAATTGATTCCACCATAATTCTAATCGAAGATGCCGGGGCAAAATAAGCTCCTCCTGTCTTTAATAATTGTACAATTTCTCCCCCGCCCTGACGGGTACGTTCTACAATTTTATCAATGGTTTTTTGATCCATTAATTCTGTAATTGGAATCCCATTAACAGTTGTATAACGAGGTAAAGGAACCATTAAATCCCCATGACTTCCTAATACAGTGGCATGAATATTCGCCATAGACATTCCTAATTCCATAGCGATAAACGTTTGAAATCTCGATGAATCTAAAACCCCAGCCATGCCCATCACGCGATGGGGTTCAATCTTTGTTGCCTGCCAAGCAATATAAGTCATAATATCTAAGGGATTAGTCACAATAATAAATACTGCATCCGGGGAATATTGAATTGATTTTTGAGCCGCATCGACAACAATTTTGGCATTAATACTAATTAAATCATCCCGCTTCATCCCAGGAATTCGAGGCTTTCCGGCAGTTATAACAATAATATCTGAATTAGCAGTATCGCGATAATCATTTGTGCCAGTTATTTGTCGATCATGACCTTCCACCGAACCCGCTTGCATTAAATCTAAAGCAATTCCTTGAGGCACTCCTTCTAAAACATCTAATAAAACAACATTAGCAATATTTTGTTCAATAATACGCTGGGCGAGGGTACTTCCGACTTTTCCCGCCCCAATAATAGAAACCCGAGTTGAATGACAAGAAGGAGGAAAAAATGGAATCGATAACATAATAGGTAATAGGTAATAGGTAATGGGTAATGGGTAATGGGTTTTGGGTAATATTATAGAAATCCGCACCTTCGAGATAGTAAGTACCTAAACAAAATTAATTACACATCCTCCACCCTGTTCCCTCCCCCCCTAGCCCTGCCGTGCACGGGGGGTTTGGGGGGGCTGTTCCCTCTCTCAACTAGGTAATTTATTTTGTGTAACTACTTATTTCTTCAACTGATAACTGATAATGCGGATGCTTGATGACTGATTAAGCTGATTCTAATTGATCCAATCTTAACCAAATATTAGGGGTAGGAACTTGTCCAAATTTAATCAGGGCGTAGTCCCCCCGCAATTCCATGATTTCCCCTTTAGTTTCAAAAATATAAGCAGAAAATCGAGGATCACTAGCTTTTGCTTCTAAGCTGTTTTCTAACTTTTCCCGAACCGCGTGAACAAAATCACCTTTTTTAATGCCCATAACTCGTTAACTTCCCATGGTTATAAAATCTTCCCCAATTTTAAGGGTTTATCGGGGTATCCGAGCAACCATTGGTGTCAACTTAAGGAAAAATATAGGAGGCGATCGCAACGGGATTAAAATCCAAATTTTTCTGACGGGGGATACATCCTAGTTAAGAGCCTGTGAAAAAAGAATCCACTCGGCTTTAGCCAGTGGAGGTTCAACGACGCGGAGAAACTGGGGAGAGGTCACACCCGTTTTTGGAAAAAATCAAACAGCCCTGTCCCGATTCCCTCCACTGGGTGCTATAGTTTAAAATTGTCTGATGTTAAGTGGCTGTTTATTTTTAAACCTGCAATTATGCTACTGATTACCCTATTACTCTACACCGCTTTAGCGGGTGCTTATTTATTAGTGCTTCCGGCTGCCTTATATGCCTATATGAATGCTCGTTGGTATGTAGCCAGTTCCTTTGAACGAGCCTTTATGTACTTTTTAGTCTTCTTCTTTTTCCCTGGATTAATTCTTCTGGCTCCTTTTATAAATTTCCGTCCTCAACCTAGAAAAATTGCCAGCTAATGCGACGAATTGATGTTATTGCTATTGGAATGCTTGTCTTTTTGACAGGTGGATCGATCTACCTAATTTTACAATGGGTGGGTCTGAATAGCTTTGATGCTGGCATCTGGAGTCAAACGTTTTTAGTAGGTGGTTTATTTATTTGGTTACTCACTTATTTATTCCGAGTGGGAAGTCGAAATATGACCTATAACCAACAACTAAAAAACTATGAAGATGCCGTTTTACAAAAACGACTAGAAGAAATGACTCCAGAAGAACTGGCTCAACTTCAAGCGGAAGTCGAAGAAGAGAAAAACAAGTAAAAATTTTACTATTTTTTTCTTCTCTTGCTCTGCAATAATTGGATAATAAATTAGTCTATTTGAGTTTAATTTTAATGATTTCTGTTTCTCAATGCTTTGAAGCTTTAAGAACTTCGGATAAAAAAAACTGTGCTTTAATTCCGTTTATTACCGCCGGTGATCCGAACTTAGAAACAACGGCGAAAGCCTTACAAGTTCTGGATCAAAATGGAGCCGATTTAATCGAATTAGGAGTTCCTTATTCTGATCCGTTGGCAGATGGCCCAGTCATTCAAGCGGCTGCAACTCGCGCCTTACAAAAAGGAACTCGTTTAGATCAAGTATTAGAAATGGTGGCAACCGTTAGCCCAACGCTGAAAGCCCCCATTATTTTATTTACCTATTATAATCCCATTTTGCATCGAGGGATTAAACCCTTTTTAGAACAGATTTATCAAGCCGGAGCTAGGGGTTTAGTTGTCCCGGATTTACCTTTAGAAGAAGCAGAAACCTTACTACAACCCGCCCGTGAAATTGGCATAGAAGTCACGTTACTGGTAGCACCCACTAGCCCTAAAGAACGAATTGAATTAATCGCCCGTCAATCTCAAGGGTTTATTTATTTAGTCAGTGTCACTGGGGTCACAGGAATGCGATCGCAAGTTCAAACCCGTGTTGAAGATATCCTGAAGGAAATGCGGAGTCTTACAGATAAACCCATTGGAGTTGGGTTTGGGATTTCTCAACCCGAACAGGCTACCCAAATGCGAAATTGGGGTGCGGATGCGGTGATTGTTGGTAGTGCTTTTGTCAAACGATTAGCTCAAGGAACACCGGAACAAGCTTTAGCAGATATTGGTCAATTCTGTCAAGATCTAAAAACAGCTATCAGAAATTAGGCTACAAAACCAGGTTTGTAATTCACGGATCTGAGCGGTTAATTGAGGGGTTATGATGTTTTTTGAAGCTTAATGTAGCTTGTTCAACAATTTTTGTGTATAATTTCGCTAAGATGTGTTCCGATTAAACAAACACTGCGATCTACTTAATGTTTGAACTCTTGGCTTAATTTTTACGGGTTTCACAGAAAAAAGCAAGAACGCTGGAAGTATTGTGTTCCCATAAACACATTACCTCCAGCTCCTTGAAACCCTCGTAATGTGCCTTTCTGTTTTTTATTATTGCAAGCTGGCTTAGGGATTTCAAGAGGTCTTTTGCAATCACCCACTTTTTCTGGTAATGCAGTCTCTAAGTCTTGAGGGAAGGGGTTTTAAGCCATCAAGCGACCGAGCTTGACAGCAAATTACCAAAAGGCGGGTTCTCTCTTTAACCCTTCTCTGTGATTTTGAGTCAAATGATCTGGCAAAATAATTATTCAGCTTCACCAATTAAAGTAAACAAGGCGGGTTCTCTCTTTAACCCTTCTCTGTGATTTTGAGTCAAATGATCTGGCAAAATAATTATTCAGCTTCACCAATTAAAGTAAACGCCGCCCAATAATAAGGATCAGGATATTGATTTTTCATCGTTAACATCGCTTGTCGTAACGCTTGGGCTTTGTTGGGTGTCGTCTGTAAGTTCTGATAAAATTGTACCATCAATTGAGAGGTTTTTCGATCATCTATAGCCCATAACGACATCACTAAACTCGGAACTCCTGCATTCAAAAACGAACGAGATAACCCAATCATCCCATCCCCGGTTAACTGTCCAAGTCCAGTGTCACAGGCACTTAAAACCACTAATTCTGCATTTAATTTTAAGTCAAAAATTTCATCCGCCGTTAATAATCCATCCTCCGAACCCCCAGGAGTTAACGCTACGCTACTATTTAAAGGTTGAATATTATCAACAATTCCGTGAGTAGCAAAATGAATAATTCGAGCAGTTTTCAAGCGTTCAACTACCGTTGATTCTGTTGCATTGGCTCCAATTAAAGCCGAAGTATTGAACATTTTAGCAATCTCAATCGCTTCTTTTTCAGCATAGCGAAGGGAAGCTAACGGTTGAGGTTCTTCCCCTGGACTCGTTGCAAGTTTCGGCATTTGTGGATTACCCACAATCACAATATCTTGGGCAGAAGAAGACAAATTTTGCCGTTGTTTGTGAGTCGTTTCTAACACAGTAATGGCAGGAGACATTACAATTGTATGTTTTTCAATTAAGAATTTTCCTTCCTCATCTACCAAAGCCGCAAAAGGTAGATAAAATAAAGCGTCTGTGGGAACAAAAATTACTCGTTCATCTGGGTTAGTCGGTAATAAATCTTCAATGGGTTTAATTAACAGTTGATGGAGTTCTTTTAACTCTCGATATTGAGGAGGAGTGCTTGTCAAATTAGAACGAGTTACAACATTAGAACTAGCTGAAGCGGTAATAAAATCACTTCTACAGACATCATTACCAAAGCAACGCGCTGCGAAAATGAGACGACCTAGAGAAGTGTTTTGTTCTTGCCAAAGAAGTTTAAGATCGGTTTGTCTAAACTCAACTTCTCCAGTGGGCTTAATTACCCAAATATATAATTCTGACGCTAGGTATTGTTCTTTACCGTCTCGTGAAAATTGATCAAAAATCCTAGAATATTGAACAATTGTTGCATTTTGTTGTCGAGCAATGGCTTGGAGTTGGGCTAAAGAAACAACCGGAGAAAAGGGTTCTGAATTGGGGTTGAATCGTTGAGTTAATAACTCGACTAACGCTCTCCCCCGACCTCGTTCAGAAACTTCTAAAGCTGGCTCAGTTTTATTTTGAGCAATTAAAACTTGTTGAAGCAGATTATAGGAACTGCGTTGAGTGTCGGAAAGAGATACTTTATCGAGGTCGTCTTGAATTCCTTGTCGCAGAGATTCCCTGACTTCGAGACTAGAAAACAGATATTTTTCAGCTTCAGGAAAATTCTTCAATTTAAACAAAGCAAGACCCAAATTATTGAGAGCAAGTCCTTCTCCATTGCGATCGCCGATTTCACGGAAAATAGTTAAAGACTGTTGAAAAAACTCT
>NZ_CAWLTW010000001.1:603539-856936 GCF_963864145.1 Planktothrix prolifica NIVA-CYA 540
AATTGCTTTTTGATATTGTCCTAAGCGATTGTAAGCAAGACCCAAATTATTGAGAGCAAATCCTTCTCCATTGCGATTGCCGATTTCACGGACAATAGTTAAAGACTGTTGATAAAACTCTATTGCTTTTTGATATTGTCCTAAGCTATTGTAAGCAATACCCAAATTACCGAGAGCAAATCCTTCTCCATTGCGATTGCCGATTTCACGGAAAATAGTTAAAGACTGTTGAAAAAACTCAATTGCTTTTTGATATTGTCCTAAGCGATTGTAAGCAATACCCAAATTACCGAGAGCAAATCCTTCTCCATTGCGATCGCCGATTTCACGGGTAATAGTTAAAGACTGTTGATAAAACTCAATTGCTTTTTGATATTGTCCTAAGTCACTGTAAGCAATACCCAAATTATTGAGAGCTTTTCCTTCTCCATTGCGATCGCCGATTTCACGATAAATGTTTAATGCAGTTTCTAAAGACTGAATTGCGGCTTGGTATTGGCTAGTTGTATTTTGTTGTCTTCCCTGCTCTAATAATCGGTCTGCTTCGGCTTTTCGTTCTGTAACCGTTTGGGCGAATACTCTATTACCCCTCTCAAATTTTTTCCCCAATAGGAGTGGAGAGGGAATTGTTAAGGTTAAACTGGTTAATAAAGTGAATAAAGCGATTAATCCTAGACGTGAGTTCATGGTACTGGGGTAGATACGTCGGGTATTAGTATCAATTTAACCTCGTTTTTGAGAATCGGCAAGATTTTTTGACAATTGTGATTCAGAGTTTATATGAAATTCCTAAATGTTTGCTACAAACCCCCCCTGTAGACCAGGGCTGTTTCATTCTGGAGACAGATTCCTGTGTGACCTCTCCCCCAACCCCTCTCCTGCAAGGAGAGGGGAGAAAAATTCCTAATATGAAATCTCTGAGAGATTTTAAAATATTAATTGCTCCCCCTTCCCTTGCAGGGAAGGGGGCTGGGGGGTTAGGTCACAGAGGTTTATAAAATCTTAAAGCCATCAAAACTCTTGTTGATGGCTTTAAGATCAGGAGTCAGTCTTGAGAAAAAACAGTCAACCTAACTGTATTGTTGACTAGAATTTTTTTCAGGTTCTAAATTAAACAAAGTTTGTAAAGTTTGCATCGCCCGACGTCGAGCTTCAATATCCTGTTGAGCGCGAAGTTGTACCATTGGATCATGAAGAATTTTATTAACAATTCCTCGCGTTAAAGCTTCAATCACTTCTTGATGTTTATCAGCAAATTCTGTCCCTAAGCGAGATAAAGCTTTTTCTAATTCCTGTTCTCGAATCGTTTCGATTTTATCGCGTAAACAGTTAATCACGGGTACTGTTTCTAAACTGCGCCACCAAACATCAAAGGCTTGTACTTCCTCTTCCAATAAAACTTCCGCTTCCTGAGCCATTTGACGGCGACTTTCATGGTTTTGCGCGACAACCGCTTTTAAATCATCCACATTATAAGCTTGAATATGGGCTAACTCATTCACATCAGTAGCGACATTCCGAGGAACAGAAATATCGACTAACATTAGGGGTTGAGATTGGGTTAAAATCGTTTCTAATTTAGCTCGGTCTATAATGGGTTCGGTCGCCGAGGTACTGGTAAATACAATATCAGAATTTGCCATTACAGACATCATTTCCGACATGGTATAAATTCGTAAATCAGCATCGGGAAATTGATTAGCTAATTCTTTAGCCCGTCCTAATGTCCGATTGAGAATAGAGATTTGGTTTGCACCTTTAGAGATTAAATGCTGAACCAATAGGCGAGACATTTTGCCCGCACCTAAAATGGCAACTCGATAATTACTTAAGTTCTGGACTTTCATCTGCACTAATTCGACCGCAGCCGAACTAATAGAAACTGCTCCTGTACCAATACTGGTCTCGGTTCTGACCCGTTTTCCGGCTGTTAATGCTTGGGTAAATAAACGGTTTAGAATGCGACTAATCCCTTTATGTTGTTGACTTAATTTATGGGTTTGTTTAACTTGAGATAAAATTTGTCCTTCCCCTAAAACTAAACTATCTAACCCGGAGGCTACTCGCATTAAGTGCATGATGGCATCATCATGAATCAGGGTAAATAAATGGGGCCGTAATTGATTTAAAGGTAATTTACTTTTTTCCGATAAAAATTGAGTAACTTCCCGAATTCCCGGTTGAGTTTCTGTTGCTACTAAATAAATTTCTAAGCGGTTACAGGTGCTAAGAATTGCAACTTCTTCGATATGGGGATAACTTAATAAATGAGCGATCGCAGCATCCAGTTGAGGTTCGGGAATACTCAATTTTTCACGAACTTCAACGGGTGCGGTCTTGTGACTTAGACCTACAACAGCAATATTCATAAAACAGTTGTTATAAATTGGGGTTAAAAAATCAGTGACCAGTGATCAGTTTTAGGGGCGGGTTCATCGAGATTTAGGTGATTAACAAAGATCTAAAAGAACCTGCCCGTACCAGTTATCAGTTATCAATTGTTAGCTAAAAACCAAAAATCAAAAACCAAAAACCAAAAACTGATTACTGACTGCTTAAAAATTAGTGCAACTGAATATTTTTGGGTGCGCCAAACATATGAACAGTATCAACAAAACGAGCAGTTTTAGACAGAGAAGAAATGACCAAACTTTGAGTCCGAGCGCCACCACTAAAGAAGCGTACCCCTTGCATCAAAGTCCCGGGTGTGATCCCACAAGCCGCAAACAACACCGTTTCACCAGAGGCTAATTCATGGGCATCATAGACCTTATCAGCATCATTGATTCCCATTTCTTCGAGGCGATTTAGATTACCTTCTCTGCTTTCCCCAATCAATCCGGTTTTCACCACTTCTGGATCATAGATTAACTGACCTTGGAAGTGACCGCCCAAAGCCCGCATTGCTGCGGCCGAAATCACCCCTTCTGGTGCCGCCCCAATTCCCATCAGTGCGTGAATATTGGTTCCCGAAAAGGCACAGGAAATGGCAGCAGAAACGTCTCCATCACTGATCAAACGCACCCGAGAGCCGGCTGTGCGAATTTCATTGATCAAGTCTTTGTGGCGGGGACGATCCATAACCACCACCACTAAATCCTCAATGGAGCGATTCATGCAGTCGGAGAGAATTTTCAGGTTTTCGGTGGCAGATTTGTTAATATCAACGTGATTCTTAGCCACCGCAGGAGCCGCTAATTTCTTCATGTAGAAATCAGGAGCCGCAAATAGACCGCCTTTTTCAGAAATTGCTAAGACGGCCATGGAGCCATTTTGACCATAGGCGACTAAGTTAGTTCCTTCGCAGGGGTCAACAGCGATATCAATTTCTAGCAGTTCGTCGGGGTTACAGAATTTGGCTGCATCCTCTTGGGTACAGATCCCAACTTCCTCACCAATATAAAGCATGGGGGCTTCGTCTCTTTCCCCTTCCCCAATTACGATCCGTCCTCTCATGTGAATTTGGTTCATGCGTTTACGCATGGCTTCCACGGCCACATGGTCGGCCCCATTTTTGTCGCCTTTCCCCATTAAACGAGCCGATGCGATCGCAGCTTGCTCGACGACTTCAATAATCTCTAACCCAATAACATTATCCACAGAATTTTTTCCTCCCAAGAACTGAGATTGCCGAATTATTAGACACTCCCAGTGTTTTAGTCTATCAGAGGGGGGATGCGGTTTTCATTTGGGGGAGTTTAGTTTTTGTTAATTTTTACTGCGAGTCAGGGGAGTCAGCATCTATTAAAAGTCCTCTGGGCTAAAAAATCGCTGCTGTCAGCAAACAGGCTTCTAAATCCAGGGTGGCCAATTGGTTGTAAGCCTGATTAATCAAACGTTCTCCCCGTAAGGCTCCGGTATTGGCCCCCGGACAAATATGGTGCAAGGTATCGGAATTAAAGCCCTCTAATATTAATCGAATACTGTTTAATTGTCGTGGCCAATGGAAGGTTTTGGCGGTGCGGAGGGGAACAGGTTGGCCATGGAGATTTGGTAATAGATGACGTCCGGTGAACAATACCCCCCCATGTCCACTAAAATAGAGGCAGGATGAACCCGGAGAATGTCCTGGTGTCCAAAAAACCGAACTCTGGGAACTCAACTTTAACTCAGTCTCAAAAGTGGTGACGTTGGACTCAGGTAGTAAATAGGCTTCTTGCTCTTGGATCAGAATATTGCATCCGGTGGATTTTTGAATTTCGCGCGATGAGCCAATAGCCGCCCGATGGGTAATAAATAACCACTGAAGGCCCCCTAGCTGCTCGATAAACTGCTGATTAGTCGGATTCCAAGGGGGAGCATCAATTAGGATATTCCCCTGGTTCTCTACAATGAAATAGGCTGTTCCGCCCAAGGTTTCCCGGTTGGGTGGGAAAGCATAAATATTTTCCAGCACAAGCCGGGGGGTTTTGGGTACAGAACGCTCCTGTAACATATTATTAGATTAATTTTTAGGGTGTAATTGTCGATTTTAACTTAATTAAAACTACCGATGATCATGTTATTTTGGTTAATAATTTTGGGGTTGATGACCTACTGGCTTCTACAAAGGGGTGTGGCTCAAATTACCCGGACTCCGGTTTGGTTACTTTGGTTGGTGATGATGACTCCGGCGTTCATTTGGGGGACTTGGATTTGGATCTACGATCAAAAACCGATTCCCGCCGAGTTAGTGATTATTCCCTTTATTGTTTGTCCCTGTTTATATTGGTTTTTGGTGCAGTGGGGGCGTCTTCCTCCGCCATCACCGGAATCAGATATTGCTACTCCAAAAAACTCGATTCTTCCCCTGGAAAAACCCAGTTTACCACGCCCCCTAGATCAACAGGAAGAAGACATTCTTCGCAGTTGTTTTCCTTGGACGGTGTTTCCCTTACATAATATTGAATATCGTTTACAATCGGTGATTTGTCGGGGTCAGTTACGGTCTAATCCTGATCGGGCTTATCAGACAATTAGAGACAATATTAAGGCTAAATTTAGCGATCGCTTTTTAATTGCTTTTCAACAGGATCTTCAAGATAAACCGTTCTTTGCTTTAGTCCCTAATCCCTATCAAGAAAAGGCTGATAATCTCCTTCAATCTGAACCCTTAACTCGTCCTATTTTAGCTTTATGTTTATTTTTAATTACTCTATTTACAACCACGGTGGCGGGTGTCGAAATGGCAGATATTCCCCTGGATGCTTGGCAAGATAACCCAAGTTTATTATTGACAGGATTACCCTATAGTATCGCTTTAATGGGAATTTTAGGAATTCATGTATCGGCTCATTATTTGATGGCTCGCTGGTATAAAATTAAGGCGACTTTACCTTATTTTATCCCGATTCCTTTTTGGTTAGGAACTGTGGGTGCTTTTATTCAAATGCGATCGCCTTTTCCCCATCGTCAAGCATTATTTGATATTAGTATTGTTAGAGTTTTATCTGGATTTATCATCAGCTTACCGCTATTAATTTTGGGGTTAAGTCAGTCAACGGTTGTTCCTTTTGATCCGAAAATTTCAGGATTTTTAAATTTTGAATCCTTGAATCCTAGTTTTTCATTTTTGTTAACAGTATTAAGTAAGTTGATATTAGGTGCTGGGTTAACTTCTGAACACGCGATTAATTTACATCCAGTGGCGATCGCTGGATATTTGGGATTAATGATCACAGCATTTAATTTAATCCCAATCGGACAACTAGATGGCGGTCATATTGTTCATGCTATGTTGGGTCAAAAAACCAGTCTAATTATCGGTCAAGTGGCACGATTCTTAATCTTAATTTTAGGATTAATTCACAGTGAATTTTTGATCTTTGCCCTATTATTATTCTTTTTTCCTTTACAAGATGAACCCGCCTTGAATGATGTCAGTGAACTCAATAATATTCGAGATATTATTGGGTTATCAACCTTGGGATTATTATTATTAATTATCCTACCGATGCCTTCTGTTATTGCTCAATTGTTGAATTATTAAGTAGGGATTGGGTCTCCCAACCCTCTTTGTGCTTGGGTTTGGAGACTTTCCCTTAAACCCCTTTTTAGGGCTAAAGCCCAACAACGAGTTTTAACGAATTTTAAAGATTATCTCATAAATGCCCGCGAAGCTGGATAATAGAATAGGGATTGAAATTTTGCTTGTCTTTCATTAGCAGGCTCAGGCGCTTCATCCCATAAACTTTCATAGAAAAAGAACGAAAACCCTAAGCCATTTTGACGCGCCGCTTGTATCTTAGCTTGAATTTGTTGCATCGAGATCGGTCGATTTCTTAAACCCGTTAAAATTCCTACTCCAGTCGGAATTTTTCCCCGCGCCTCTTGAATTTCTGGCTTAATTAATTCTCTAGTAAAACTCGGTAAATCGGGTCGATAAATCTGTACAATTAACTCATCAACTAGATTTTTTTTCACCCAACTAACCCAATCTTGCAGATGACTATTATAAGCAGTATGATAGGGATTGGGAGCAACGGAAAAAATCGCTTTAGGATTTTTCGCTTTCACGGTTTTATTCAATTTTTCCACAAATTCTGTAATTTTATTCGCACGCCAACGCACCCAAGTTGGGTCTTTTGGGTCTTTTGGAGGGAGTGAATTTGTTTGTTGCTGATACAACTTAACCGTATAGGGATCATAACCAAATTCAATCGGTAAACTCAAGTGATCATCAAATTGAATACCATCCCCTTGATATTGAGTCATGACTTCCAAAACTAAATTGGTAATTAATTGTTGTACTTCTGGATGAAAAGGATTTAACCAAACTACCTCTCCGGCGGCGCCTTCCCAGGTTTGAATTCCATCTTGACGGCTGGTTAACCACTGGGGATGATTTAAAGCTAATTCCGAAGACGGTGAGGTCATAAATCCAAATTCAAACCAAGGAATTACTAATAATCCTTTTTGATGACTTAGATTAATTAAATCTGCTAAAATATCTTGTCCCTGTAATCCTTTACGAATAAATGGTTGAAAACCTCCCGCTTGAGCAACTCCACTGGGATAAAATACATAACCAGAATTCCAAACCACCGGATAAATCGTATTAAAATTGAGTCTTGCTAGTTGATTAACTGCTTCCTGTAATTTAGCATGATCTCTAACAATATCTGTATCATTAGTAGTTACCCAAACTCCTCGAATTTCTGGAAATATTTTGGGAGTATTTGCAATACCAGGGTGAGCAGATAATAAAACTATTAATCCCAGCCCCAAAATCATCAGAGAAATTGATTTAAGTATTTGTTTTGTGCCTTTTGAAAGACCATATCGCCACGAATTTTTCGCCATGAAACCCAAGTGTATAAGTTTAAAACAGGAATCATCAATTTAGCAGATAACCCTGTATTTTTAGAATATTTTAATAATTTACCAAATTTTACTGACTTTCTAACAGAAAATCTCAATTTCAGAGTAAACTTACGGTTTGAGTCGGAGTAAAGTCGGGGAAAACTCGACCCATCTGCTGAGAATTGAGTTTAAATTGACTCGCTAAAATCTGAGCAATTACCTCTCTAAAATCCGTTGTCACCTTTAAATCCCGTTGTTCAAATAACTCCGATTTGGCTAAACCCGGCCATTTTCCATAAACTTTTCCCCCTTGAATTGCCCCGCCCAAGAGCCACATCACATTCCCATAGCCGTGATCCGTCCCGCCATTACCATTTTCCTGAACCGTGCGGCCAAATTCCGACATCACCACAATCGTTGTATCCGAATAAACATCCCCCAACCGTTCCACTAACGCCATCAATCCCTCTGATAAAAAAGCCAACCGATTCGCTAACAGTCCGGTTGCTCCCCCCTGACCAACGTGGGTATCCCAGCCCCCTAGATTCATGAACGCCAGTTGAATACTAGGATCTCGCACTAACAAACTCGCCAGTTGTCGAGCTTCCCCCGCAAATCCCTTGGGTAAGGGTGCTCCTTGGTTGGCGGCTTGCATTTCCGCGTCCAATTCCTTCAGGAGTTGTTCCCTGGCGCTTCTCCCTTCTCGGTAGGCTAAACTGAGGGCATCGTTACTGGCATAAAGTTGATCAAAGGCGGTTTTGACTTGATCTCGATCAATGGGGAGTTCCCGGGTACTATTGGAATTGAGGGTAATATTAGCTACCGATTGGGAACCTGATAAAATACGGGGAATCACCGTACCCACGCTGACAGCCTCAACGGGAGTTTTTCCGGGCAAAACACCCAATAAACGGTTCATCCAGCCATCGGGGGTTTTTTGATTGTTGGGGGTTCCGGTTTCCATCTGGTCTTGGGCTTCAAAGTGGGAACGGTTGGAAATCGGAGAACCAACGGCATGAACAAAAGCCAAACTGCTTTGTTTCCAAAGAGGAATGACGGGAGATAAAGCCGGATGCACCCCAAAAAACCCATCTAAATCTAACGCTCCTTTTTCGGCTCCAGGTTTGGGAATGGCAATCACCGGACGAGCGGCATAATATCCGGGTTCAGCATAAGGAACTACCACATTTAAACCATCAATTCCACCTCGGAGAAAAACCACAATTAAGCGTTTTGAGCCGGGGGAAGCCGCTAAACTTTTAGCAATCCATCCGTGAGTACCTAAAGTTGCAATCGCTGATGTGCCTGAAATTCCTACAAATTTTAAAAATTGCCGTCTATCCATTCTGTTAACCTCATTGATAAGAGTAGAAATCGGGGTAAATTGTGTTAATCAAGTTAGGAGAATGGTTTAATATATAAAAGATAATCTTAAGGGTTGTTTATTATTCCTATAATATAGCACAAAACCGGAACTTTAATCAAAGGAATTAAACATGATTTTAAAAGGCGGTGAACCCGGGGCTAAGGTTCGAGAAATTCAAGGTCAGTTAGAACAGTTTGGCTATAATATTGTTTTGAATTTAACTTTATCAGGACTTACGCAGATGCGCTATGCCTAGCGTAGCTCTGTATAGAAAATTGAGTTTTCAGGCTTGGGGGGTATGAAAAAGCGGAGGTTATCGACTAATTTATTGTGTTGAATCTCTGACTTCAGTTTTATTGTTAACGATTTACAGTAAATCTGAACAGCAAGATATTAGCATTAATTAGATTAATTTGATTTTAAATGAATTTTATGGGAATGAATAAACGTGCATTAGAAACTTCTTTGAGAAACCGGGTTTCTGAGTGATCGCACTTTATACCCTATCCTAATTTAATAAAATCCGCTACAATAATATTGAGTAAACTGTTATAAAAGATTAAATTATGGTTAAATCAGTTCAAAAAAGTAATTCCACAAAATCAAAAAATGAAAAATTTGAAGGAATTACTAAAATATCTGTTGGTGGCTATAAATCTATTGCCAATCCCTGCTCTATAGAAATTCAAAATTTAACAATACTTTCAGGAGCCAATAGTTCAGGTAAATCTAGTATGATACAACCCTTGCTCCTGCTCAAACAAACCTTGGAAGCAACTTATGATCCAGGAGCTTTATTGTTAAATGGTTCTAATGTTAAATTTACATCTACAGAACAAGTTTTTTCTAAACTATCTTCTAAAAAATATAAAGATTTTTCTATTGAAACCGAAATAAATCAATCTCGTTCTATTAGACTTGATTTTTATAAAACGACTAAAAATATTGACATAAAACAAATGGTTTATCAAGAAAAAAACGAGCCAGAAATAGTTTTACATAAAAATATGAATCAAGAAGAAATTGAAAAGTATTTACCAAAAGAAGCCAAAAGTTTTTATCAAGAAGTATCAAAAGTTTACCAAGAATTATTGAAAAATAATAATGATCATGAATTACAAAAAAAAAATATTTTAAGCGTGAAAAGAATTAGATGTTTTTTAGATTTTACAATGATTTTAGTTCCAGATATAGACTCTTTATTGTCAACATTTTTTGGCTTTAATGACTTAAGAGTATTAGAAGAATATATTCGTAGTATTATTCATGTACCAGGTTTAAGGGGAAATCCAGAACGGACTTATCCAGTAACAGCAATTGGGGAACAATTTCCAGGTACTTTTGAGCATTATGTCGCTAGTGTGATTAATAATTGGCAAACTACGAAATCTTCTAAACTTAAAGACTTAGCTAGATATTTAAGGATTTTAGGATTAACAGGTAAAGTTGACACTAAACAGATTAATGATACTCAAGTTGAAATTAGAGTAGCTCGACTTCCTTGTAATTTTAATCCTAAAACTAAATCTACAGAGATGGTTAGCATTGCTGATGTCGGTTTTGGCGTTTCTCAAACTTTACCTGCTCTGGTTGCGTTATTAGTTGCTGAACCTGAACAATTAGTTTACCTAGAACAACCAGAAATTCATTTACATCCTCGCGCTCAAGCTGCCTTAGCTGATATATTAATTGAATCGGCGAATAGAGGGGTAAGAGTTGTGATAGAAACTCACAGTGACTTGATTTTAAAACGAATTCAATCGTTAGTTGCAGAAGATAGAATTAAACCTGATAAAGTTAAGTTACATTGGTTTACTCGTGATCAAGAAGGTTGTACAAATATAACAACGGCTGATTTAGATAAAGCAGGTACATTTGGAGATTGGCCCGAAGATTTTAGCGAAGTTGATTTACAAGAAGAAAGTCGCTATTTAGATGCGGCAGAATTAAAACTTATGAATGAATCTAATTAGCTTTAATGAAGAATAAACAATCAAAATATTTAGTTATTGATGCTTCTGTTGCTCGTTCTTGTGGCGGAGAAGACGCTAAACATCCAACTTCAAAAAATTGCCGTGATTTTTTAAAGGCGGTTTTAAAAATATGTCATTCTATGGTAATGACTGATGAATTACAAGCAGAATGGAATAAACATGAATCAACATTTGCTCGAAAATGGCGAGTTAGTATGATAGCTAAAAGAAAGTATAAATTTTGTAAAAGTGTAACGTTAAGTGAATTAAGGAATAAACTTGAACAGTTAAAGATGGAACATAAAACCAGAGAAGCAATTTGGAAAGATATTTGTCTTGTAGAAGCAGCGATCGCTACCGATAAAATTATTGTATCATTAGATGATAAAGTTAGAGATTATTTAGTAGAAGTTTCTGAAAATATCCCTGAAGTTAAATTAATTCTATGGTTAAATCCTGACAAAGAATCTGAATCTGTAAAATGGTTGGAAAAAGGAGCAATATTAGAAAATAAAAGACTAATTGGCTATCGTGAAGAATCTTCCTAAATCCACAGTTGCACATAATAGAAACAGGGTTTCTGAGCAATCGCACTTTATACCCTATCCTAATTTCATAAAATTTGTTATAATAATATTGAGTAAACTGTTATAAAAGATGAAATTATGCAAGCATTTGAAGTCATGGGAACAGTGGATGAAAAAGGGCAATTAATTTTAGATCATCACCTTGATATTAATACACCGAGTCGGGTGAAAGTGATTGTTTTAGTTTCTCCCCAAGATGAATTAGAATCTGATCCTGATGATACCCCTGTGGAAGAAATTAAAGCGAGTTTAAGACGGGCGTTACATGAAATGAAAACAGGACAAAGAATTCCTTTAGAAAAAATGTGGGAGGGGATAGATGCAGAATAATTCATCATTCGTTAACATTGATTTAACACCTGAGTATAAACGAAATTTAAGAGATTTAGCCAAAAAATACCGAAATATTCGTTCTGATACTCAGTCTGTTATTATAGAACTGCAAAAAGGCAATTTTATTGGCGATCGCTTGCAAGGATTTGGGATCAGTTATTTTATTTACAAAGTCAGGGTTAAAAATAGTAATATTCAAAAAGGCAAAAGTGGAGGTTATCGGTTAATTTATTGTGTTGAATCTCCAACTTCTGTTTTATTGTTAACGATTTACAGTAAATCTGAACAGGAAGATATTAGCATTAATGAGATTAATTTGATTTTAGATGAATTTTATGGGAATGAATAAACGTGCATTAGAAACCTGGTTTCTAAGAAGCGATCGCACTGTTAACTAAATCTTGTTGATTAGGTTATAATAAGAATTAATTAGTTAAACTCAAAGTCTAATTTATTATGATTCAACAAGTGTCAGCAATTTATGAAAATGGGTTATTGCGTCCTTTGCATAATCCTAATTTACCAGAAAATAGTCAAGTTAATCTTGTTATTGAGAGTAATCTAAATTCATCTCATCCATTATTACAATTTGCTGGTATTCTTAGTGATCAAGAAGCTCAAGAACTTGAAACTATTATTAATCAAGAATTTAATCAAGTAAATAAAGATGAATGGTAGTATTGCTTTAGATACATCAGTGGTTATTCGCTATTTAAACGGTAATCAATATTTGGATTTTAGCAACTTGTGATAGTGATTTTACCTATGTAGATGGTTTATCTATTGAACAATGGTAAATTAAGCAATAAATAACAAGCGATCTCACTTCTAACTCCCTTAACAAGCAATAACTTTAATTATTTATATTAAGTAAATTTTTAATTTCTTCTATAGTAAAAGGAGGATTTTTTCTATGTATCATTGCATGACAATTTGGACAAACTGGACGTAAATCTTGAATAGGATCAACTTCATATTCTTGATTAATTTCAGATAAAGGTATTAAATGATGAACATGAATAAAATCTTTTCCTATTTCTCCAAAAATGTTCTCAAAATTAAATGCACAAACATAACAACCTGTTCCATAATATTCAATACATTTTTTCCGAGCTTGATTATTTCTTTCATAACGATTTACAGTTATACTTTGTTTAGCCCCTTCATAAAGATTTATGATTTCAGTTTCATCTGATAATTCATCAGGCAATGTAAAAAATATGTTATTTAGTGTATTATAAGCCAATAAATTATCAATCTCTCTTTCAATATAATTTGTGCTGTTTATATCGGATTTTTGATTAACCCAACCTAATGCTTCTAAAGCTAGAGCAACTACTTCATACATTTGCCAGTAAAAATAATTTTTATTGGCATAACCACTGGATAAAATACTCCACCACTCATAATCCCCTGATTTCCTTTGATTAGGTTTTAATCCAATTGAATCTGATAATAAATGTCCCAAACGGCCATAAAGAGAATTAACAACTGAACGACCTCCATTGATCTCTGCTAATTCTGCAAGTTGTGTAGCTGTAACTATTTTATTAGGAGAATAATATTGTTTTTGTAGTAAGCATAATTGATTCTTGCTTATGCGTTCTTTTATATCCTTAAATCCCTGAATATATTCTTCTTTTGATGGCAAATTATCTAGCTTATAAATTTTCATTTTATTTTTTAAAATTATTAATATTACATAAAAAGTATCGAAACAACAAAAAATATTTTTAACCCATATCTCTCCCTAAACGAATAGCAACTTGAACAGAGAAATCTTCAGGAGCATCAATAGAAATTTCCTGTAATTGAGACATTAAACTAGGCTTTTTAACAGGTTTTTCTGAACTACTTAATTGTTCAATCATGCCATAAACTTCATTAAGTTGTTCTTCTGTTAAATTTTCTAATTTTTCTTGAATTATTTGTTTTGTAACCATAGTCACCTACCTAAAATAAAGATTCTATTCTTGATCATAATCTATAAATCATCTTTTCTGATCAATTCGTTTACCAGTAACTCCCGTAAACTTCCTATTACAATACAATAACAAAATTAAGGTATTACAGGAGAACACCCCCACCCATGCTACAAGCCTATCGTCAACACGCCGAAGAACGCGCCCAACTGGGTATTCCGCCCCTTCCCCTCAACGCCGAACAAACCGCCGCACTCTGCGAACTCTTGAAAAACCCGCCGGAGGAGGAAAAAGAATTCTTGATGACATTGCTCAGAGACCGTATCCCCCCCGGTGTCGATGAAGCCGCTTATGTCAAAGCCGCCTTTTTAACCGCTATTGCCAAAGACGAAATCACCAGCCCCCTGATTTCCCATCAAGGCGCGGTTTCCCTTTTAGGTACAATGGTGGGAGGCTATAACGTCCAATCTTTAATCGACTTACTTAAAGCCCGGGATGAGAATATTGCCACCGCCGCCGCTACCGCCCTCAGTAAAACCCTATTAGTCTTCGACGCCTTCCATGATGTTCTGCATTTATCAGAGGTTAACCCCTTTGCTAAACAAGTCATTGACGCTTGGGCCGAAGCAGATTGGTTTATCGGACGTCCGAAACTACCTAAAACCATTACCGTAACTGTATTTAAAGTACCAGGGGAAACGAACACCGATGACCTTTCCCCCGCTACCCATGCCACTACCCGCCCTGACATTCCGTTACACGCCTTAGCTATGTTGGAAAGTCGGATACCTGGAGGGTTAGAAACCATTGCCGAACTGAAGAAAAAAGGGCATCCTGTCGCTTATGTCGGAGATGTGGTTGGTACGGGTTCATCTCGTAAATCGGCGATTAACTCAGTGTTGTGGTATATTGGTAATGATATTCCCTACGTCCCCAATAAACGCTCTGGGGGTTATATTTTAGGTGGAAAAATTGCCCCGATTTTCTTTAATACCGCCGAAGACTCCGGTGCTTTACCGATTGAGTGTGATGTGAGTCAACTTAATACAGGGGATGTGATTACCATTTATCCCTATAAAGAAGAAATCACCAACGAAGCCGGAGACGTAATTTCTACCTTTACCCTCAAACCCGATACTATTTTAGATGAAGTCCGGGCTGGGGGTCGGATTCCCTTATTAATTGGTCGCAGCTTAACCGATAAGACCCGTCTCGCCTTGGGTTTAGAACTTTCTAATTTATTTGTACGTCCAACCCCCCTTAGTAAGGGAGGATCAAGGGGGGATCAAACCGGAAAAGGCTTTACCCTCGCCCAGAAAATGGTCGGAAAAGCCTGCGGGTTGGCGGGTGTACGTCCAGGGACATCCTGCGAACCGTTGATGACCACCGTAGGTTCCCAGGATACCACTGGCCCGATGACCAGGGACGAACTCAAGGAACTCGCCTGTTTGGGATTTTCCGCCGATTTGGTGATGCAGAGTTTCTGTCACACCGCAGCATACCCCAAGCCCGTTGATATCAAAACCCATCAACAATTACCCGATTTCTTCTCCACTCGGGGCGGTGTGGCGTTGCATCCGGGGGATGGAATTATTCACTCTTGGTTAAATCGGATGTTGTTACCCGATACGGTAGGAACTGGCGGCGACTCCCACACCCGTTTTCCCCTGGGGATTTCCTTCCCGGCGGGTTCGGGGTTGGTAGCATTTGCCGCAGCACTCGGTGTGATGCCATTGGATATGCCGGAATCTGTGTTAGTCCGATTTAAAGGAGAATTACAACCGGGTGTGACGTTGCGGGATATTGTTAACGCCATTCCCTACGTTGCCATGCAGCAAGGAAAGTTAACTACGGCTAAGGAAAACAAGAAAAATGTTTTCAATGGTCGGATTATGGAAATGGAAGGTTTACCAGATTTAAAGGTGGAACAAGCCTTTGAATTAACCGACGCAACGGCAGAACGTTCCTGTGCTGGATCTACGATTAAGCTCAGTCAAGAAACCATTGCTGAGTATTTACGTTCTAATGTTGCCCTAATGACTAATATGGTGGCACGGGGTTATCAAGACGCCAAAACGATGATGCGACGGGTGGCAAAAATGGAACAATGGTTAGCAAATCCGGTGTTAATGGCAGGGGATGAAGATGCCGAATATGCTGATATTATTGAAGTGGATTTGAACGAGATCAAAGAGCCGATTGTGGCGGCTCCTAATGACCCTGATAATATTAAGTTAATGTCGGAATGTGTGGGAGACAAAATTGATGAGGTATTCATCGGTTCTTGTATGACGAATATTGGCCATTATCGCGCGGCTGCTAAGATATTAGAAGGGGCGCCAAAAACCAATGTTCGTCTGTGGATTTGTCCCCCAACTCGCATGGATGAAAAGCAATTGCGGGATGAAGGAATTTATGAGGTTTTTGATGCTGTTGGGGCGAGAACGGAGATGCCGGGATGCAGCTTATGTATGGGAAATCAAGCCCGAGTTGCTGATGGGGTAACGGTGTTTTCAACCTCTACTCGCAACTTTAATAACCGCATGGGGAAAGATGCACGAGTCTATTTAGGTTCGGCAGAATTAGCGGCGGTTTGTGCGTTATTAGGACGCATTCCAACGGTTGAAGAATATCGGGAAATTGTGACTAAGAAAGTTGACCCGTTTGCGGCGGATTTATACCGTTATTTGAACTTTGATCAAATTGCGGGATTTGAAGATGAGGGTCGGGTAATTCCGTTGGAAGAAATGCCAAAAATTGAAGATATTTTGGGTATTCCGGCGTTGACCTAACCCCCCTTCCGGTGCAAGGGAATGGGGGGATAATCTGGTAGACTTTTGTTGTGATCACAAATACTAATCTTCCTCCCCTCTCCTTGTAGGAGAGGGGTTGGGGGAGAGGTCGCAAGGGTTGACCTAACCCCCGTAACCCCCCTTCTGGTGCGAGGGAATGGGGGGATGATCTGGTAGACTTTTGTTGTGAGCATAAACAATACTCTTACTCCCCTCTCCTTATAGGAGAGGGGTTGGGGGAGAGGTCAAACAAGCGATCGCACACAATATAAAATTTTAATGCTATAAAACATATCAAGATGGAACCTAAGAATATTGTTGTCGGACAAAAGATAACATCTGAAAAATACCAGCGTTCTAAACAACTGCGTCGGGAAATGACTCCAGAAGAAAAAATCCTCTGGGAACAGTTAAGAAGAAATAACTTAAATGGATTACACTTCCGCCGTCAGCAGATTATTGATGGTTTTATCGTAGATTTTTACTGCCATCAAGCTCAATTAGTTATAGAGATGGATGGAGAAATTCATGACCTACAGGTTGAGTCAGATCAAGAACGGGATGCTATTTTAACTGCTAGAGGATTAAAAATATTTAGAATTAAAAATCAAGAGATCAGACAAAATTTACAGGGGGGTTTTACAACAAATTATAGGTTTTTTGTAACTTCTTATAAAAATAGGATACATATTTAATCATAAATGATAAATTAAAGGCGATTAACCATGATTAACTCATCCACGACAAAACCTAATACTCTTTATGAACAAGACTTTTATCTCTGGATAGAAACCACTGTTCAACAGTTAAAAGAAAATAAATTCAATGAAATTGATATTCCGAATTTAATTGAAGAAATTGAAAGTATGGGAAGAAGTGAAAAACGGGAATTAAAAAGTCGTTTAATTGTGTTATTAATGCACCTATTAAAATGGCACTATCAACCGGAAAAACGCAGTGAAAGTTGGCGCAGTACCATCACAGAACAACGGATTTGTATTGAAGGGTTATTAGAAGATAGTCCTAGTTTGAAACCTTTGCTTTCAGAAGTATTTGAGGACTGTTATCAAAAGGCACGTCTAAAAGCATCGGATGAAACAGGGATTAAGTTAAATTTCTTTCCAAAGGAGTCACCGTTTAGTTTAGAGGAAACTTTAGAATCTAGTTATGTTAATGAGTAACATCTGTTTTGACTGTTTTCCTACTCCCTGCTATACTTTAGCTATTGCTCCTGCGACAATAAAATAGTATAATTTTACGGATAAGCCTAAAAAGATCAAGGAATATATGGTGATCGTTGCCCAAATTATTCAATCTCTGGAGAATGTTTCAATTTAATGAGTAAAGTTATTTTATTAGATTCTGCACCGTTGGGATTCATTACTAATCCTAAAGCGATACCTTTAGCAGTACAATGTCAACAATGGTTTTTAAGTCTTTCTCAAAGAGGTTATCAAGTAATTTTACCCGAAATTATAGATTATGAAATTAGACGGAAATTATTAAGAGCGAATGCGGCTCATTATTTACTAAATTTAATAGGATAAAGGAGATTTGATGAATGATTCAAACCTTTAAAAATAAAGCTCTTGAAAAACTCTTTCAAGAAAATATTAATAAAGGAGTACCTCATAATTTAGAAAAGAAAATAAGAATTAGATTAGAGGTCATAGATTCAGCATTAATGTTAGAAGATATTAGATTACCAGGTTATGATTTACATGAACTTAAAGGCGATCGCCAAGGAACTTGGTCAATTAAAGTATCAGGAAATTGGCGAATTACCTTTAGCTTTGAGGATGGTGAGGTTTATGATGTCAACCTCGAAGATTATCATTAAAATAGTAAAGTATGTAATTCATCAGGAAGGTTAAATTATGATACAGAAAAGAGACAATTTGATCCAAGACAGACCCGAAAAACCAGTACATCCTGGCGAAGTTATTGCAGATATTTTAGAAGATTTAGCAATTACTCCGACACAATTTGCCGAAATTTTAGGAGTCTCTAATCAAGTTGTTAATGAGATTATTCAAGGTGAACAACCGATTACTGTTGATTTAGCTATTAGAATTGGTAAAGCTTTTGGTAATGGTCATAGACTTTGGTTAAATCTTCAGCAAAAAGTTGATGTTTGGAATGCTTGGCAAATTCATCAACAAGAATATGATCAAGTATTAACTTTAGTTTAATTAAAGTTAAGATAGGGCTAAAGCCCAACTACAAACTTTAAAATTTAGTACAATTCATGGAGGTTTGATTATGGTTTTGAATTGGTAATTAATGACAAAAATCTTGATTTTCAAAGATGGCGTTTTGAACAAGAAAAGTCATTACAATTGTAAATTATACAATTAAATCAAGATTTTCAGCGTGAATTAGCAATTTATCAACGGCAAACTTCCTTAAAAGTTGTTGAAGAACAAAAGAGAAGGGATTAAATTGAATTTTTTCCCCAAGGAGTCACCGTTTAGTTTAGAGGAAACGTTAGAATCTAGCTATCTTAATGAATAAAATTAGTTTTATAGGTTGGGTTTCATTGGGTTTTGGTGACTAAAAAAACTGAAGAATTGAGGCAGAGCCTCATAGAAAGTATTCCCAGGCTCCAGCCTGGGAACAAGAAAAACAATCAATTATAAATTAAGATCATCTTCAGTTAAACCCGCATCCTTCAGAATCGCTTTTAATGTTCCGATGGGTAAATCTCTATTCCCATGAACAGGAATCACAAGAATAACTGAACTATTTTCTTTACTATAAATATGATGACTTCCCTTTACCCTGTTTAATTTCCATCCCACCTTTTCAACAATTTTGCACAGCACTTTCCCTGAAACTGACTTCATAGAGAAATCTCCACTAATTGCTGTTTTTCAGTGGGAGATTGTTGTTCACTTGCAACTTCTAACCAACCTTCGATCGCATCTTTCACCATTTCCATTAAATGTTCGTAACTCTCACCCCAAGTATGACAACCAGGTAATGCAGGAACACTCGCACACCAAACGTTATCTTCTTGCCAAACAATAACTTTAATTTTCATATTTTGATTTTTTATTAGTACAATTTAACTGATTTTATCACAATCTAATATTAACTGGCTACAGGAGAAGATCCCTTTGCTTTTCTAACTCAGTTCAGGTGTTGAAATGCGATCGCTCTTTCTGGGATTTAGGGTGCGATCGCTTTTATTTACTGATTAATCTATCATATTCATCATGAGTACCAATCCAAAACCATAAAATTCCATTTTTAACCTCAATTCCTAACGCACGATAAGCTTTACCTACTCTTACAGACCAATATTTATTAACTTTCTTAAAATGTAACGAAGGATGATTAGGATTAGTTTTTAATAATTCATAAGAAGCATCTGCTATCTTTTGTATATCTTCAGGTAGCTGATTATAAAATAACCAAAATTTGCGATTAGTATAGTGCATTACATTTCTTGATAATCTCCGGCTTCAAATTCAGCAAGTGCTTCAGATGCTATATCATCAAGTTTACCCTTTATGATATCTTGTTCTAACTGTTTATCCCATTCTTGATAATCTAAGTCTAATAACCAATTGCGTAATTTACTAAAATCTTGTTCAGAAAGATTTAAAATTGCCTTTTCAATTTGTTCAATGTTCATAGCCATAAAATATTATTTCAAGTTTTTGATAAAACAGTTCGATCAGATTATAACATTTTATTATTTTTGTAGGGAAGTTGGAGGGGCGATCGCTCTTTTGGGGAGTTGGATGTGCGATTGCTTTTCTAACTCAGTTCAGGTATTGAAATGCGATCGCACTTTATAAAATTGATATTATGCTATAATAATATAGTAATTATCAATAATATTGCTAAATGTAAAGCCGATGATTAATCCATTAACAATATCTCCAGAGATTGCAACCGCAATGGAAACCGTTGCTCAACAGTTTGATTTATCTGTTACCGAATTATTAGAACGAATTAGTCAAGGGAAATTAACGGTTATTAATCCTGAAGAATTAGAAGATTTTCTGGATTTAAAGGATGCGATTCAAAAGATTATTGATGTTGAATATTAATCACAAAAATAATCTATATTTTCTAGGTAATACACCCAAAATTTTCAGGAATTAGCCAATTAAATTTAGCCTGGCTTGTAGGTATAGCCATTGTGAATACGAAACCCAACTTTATGATTGAGATAAAAAAATGTTGGGTTTCACTGCGTTCAACTCCAGCTACAGGGGGAAGGTGCGATCGCAATTAATCGTAAATATCAACGGTAATCACCTCCATCACCATAGAAATTTACGGTGAAAGTTTCACAAAGATTTGCTTTTCCCACATCATAAGTGTCATTTTCATAGACAGCTTTGAAATCATAAATACATTGACTAGAGGAATTATTGAAAGTTATTTCGGTTGATCCGCCACTGGGCAGAATACTTCCCTCTAATATATCTCTCCCCCAATATTGAGAATTTCCAGATGACACATATATACTGACAATAGCCAATTCATTGTTATTCTGAATAGTAAAGTCACGTCTGTCGGCTAAGGCTGTTTGGGTATTCAGCGAAACCGATGGGAAAGCTAGAGCAGCAATCGTCACAATGTTACGAAATAATTTCGGAGTCATTAAGACAACCTCCTTTGACCTCTTGTGATAAAAATGTTTAACGTAGAAACGCTTCAGGATTCAGAAAGTAAAACTAACCGCGTTAAATACTATTATACCAGATAACAGGTTATTTGAGAGCATCTTTTAAAAAATGGTTGCTCGATACAGATGGACAATTCAAGGATGTACTTATATCGACGATGTGCGATCAAATGAGATACAAACCAGAAACTGGGTTTCTGGTTTGTATCTCACAGTAGATTTTATCCGTTCTCTCAAGCCAACATTCCAACCCAGAGACAAACCCTATAAACCGATTTGGGAAGTCGCTGATGATATTATTAAGGATATTCCTGAAGAAGTTTTAAGTCAATTACCTAAAGATGGGGCTGACAATCATAATTTTTACAGTTCTAAAAAATTCCGTCAAAATTTATGCTAAAATAATCAATAATATTGCTAAATGTAAAGCCGATGATAAATCCATTAACAATATCTCCAGAGATTGCAACCGGAATAGAAACTGTTGCTCAACAGTTTAACTTATCTGTTAATGAATTATTAGAACGAATTAGCCAAGGGAAATTAACGGTAATTGATCCTGAAGAATTAGAAGATTTTCTGGATTTAAAGGATGCTATTCAAGCTGAAAATAATCCTGAAAATCAAGAAAGAGTTTCTTGGGATATTATTAAACGTAATTTATGGATAAAATAGAAAGTGTCTCAATGATAAATAACTGGACGAGCTAAAAATTATGTTAAAACAACCGTTATCTAATCTCAACTTTGAAGAATTAAAAACCCTAATTGTTTCAATTGTTGATGAAAGACTTAGAGAACAAAAAATTATCAAACAATCTTCTAATCAACACCAGTTGACGGAAATCTTTAAATCTATTGATTCTCATATTTGGAATCCTCCTAACTCTGTTCCTTCTACCTTAAAACTTTTACAGGAGGATCGCAATAAATAATGAATCATTATATTATTGATGCTAGTATTGTGATTCAGCGATTTATTCAGCAAGAATACACTGCACAAACCCGAATACTTTTTAATCGCCTCTTGGAAGGAGATCAGTTTTATATCCCTGAATTTTGCTTATTAGAATGTACAAATGTCATCTGGAAGCAAGATAGAATAATTGCTCTGCGGTCTAAGGTTAGGGTGTGGGGTTGCGATCGCTCAACTTAGAGTCCTAAAGGACTCACTACAAAGTAGTAAGCCCTTCAGGGATTAATCAGAGTCCTAAAGGACTCACTACCAAATTAATCATTGAAGTGCTTAATAATTGCATCAGCAAATTCTGAACATTTCAAGGCTTCAACCGGGGGTTCGATTAACCGAGCTAAATCATAAGTGACTTCTTGATTAGCGATCGCTCCACTTAAACCTTTTTTAATCAAATCAGCGGCTTCTTGCCAACCCATATATTCTAACATCATCACCCCCGATAAAATCAGAGAACCAGGGTTAACTTTGTCTAACCCGGCGTGTTTGGGTGCAGTGCCATGGGTTGCCTCAAAAATAGCACATTCATCGCCAATATTTGCCCCTGGGCCCATGCCTAAACCCCCGACCATGGCGGCAGCCGCATCGGATAAATAATCCCCGTTTAAATTCATCGTAGCCAGGATAGAATATTCATCGGGACGGGTTTGAATCTGTTGGAAAATACTATCGGCAATCCGGTCATTGACCATGATTTTTTCCTTCCATTTTCCATTACCGTGAGTTTCCCAAATGGTATTAAGAACTCCTTCCACTTCTTGAGAAATCTCCGCTTTTTTCTCGGGAGTTAGGGAATCGTAACCTGGGTCAATCATCTTGGCATTATCTTCAATGGAAAGATCGGGATTTTTTTCTTTATTCCCTAAAATCCAAGATTCCCGTTCGGTGACACATTCATTGCGAAATTCCGTAGTTGCCAGTTCATAACCCCAATCTCGGAAGGCTCCTTCGGTATATTTCATAATATTACCTTTATGCACCAGCGTCACCATTTGTTTATTTTTAGGTAGACGCAATGCTTGATAAATAGCCCGACGAACTAACCGTTGAGACCCGGTTTTACTAATGGGTTTAATTCCAATTCCAGAATCAAGGCGAATTTGTTTTTTCCCATGTTCAGGAGTCGCCGGAATTAACTCCGTATTCAGAAAATTAATTAATTTTTCTGCAATTTCGGTTCCCTCACGCCATTCAATTCCTAAATAAATATCTTCGGTATTTTCCCGATAGATAATCACATCTAATTTTTCTGGGGTTTTGTGGGGGGAAGGGGTTCCAGTATAATATTTACACGGACGTACACAGGCATACAGATCATGAATTTGTCGTAATGCCACATTTAAAGACCGAATCCCGCCTCCGATGGGAGTGGTTAAGGGCCCTTTAATGGCGACACCATATTCCCTGATGGCGTTAGTGGTGTCTTCCGGTAAATATTGATAAGTGCCGTAGAGTTCGCAGGCTTCGTCCCCGGCGTAGACTTTAAACCAACTAATTTTACGTTGATCTCCGTAGGAGGCTGCAATAGCCGCGTCTAAAACTTTCTCGGTAGCTGGCCAGAGGTCAATCCCTGTACCATCTCCCCGAATGAAGGGAATAATCGGATTATTCGGGACAATGGGTTCACCATTTTTGAAGGTAACTTTCTCGCCTGTGGTCGGTGGAGTGATTTTGTCGTACATATTCCTAAGATGTGGAAAATAAATTTTCCCTATTTTGTCATGATTGTTTACACTGATCCCCATTATCGACTAAAAAATTTTAGTTTTTCTGTTAAAATCGGCACAAGTATTCTGAATATTTATATTATCCTAGGGGACTTAGGCAGGTACACTATATATGGTGTGCAGCAAGCCATCAAAAAAGAAAGGTAATTGTTAGAGTTATCGACTCCTCTGCAATTAACGATTGATTTAACTGAGGATCAGTATTTTTTGGTGGAATTACGTTCAGGCTAGATTTATCTTAAATTTAACATCTATCTGGTAAAACGTAGACTTTTTAAACAAGTCAGGGATTTCAGTCTTCGCTACCTTAGCCAAATATTTGATCAGAAATCTTTTGGTACAAACGAATATATAATGAGACAATCACGGTCAATATTAAACAATGATTAATCAAGATAACTTTAAATTCCTTTTAATATCGCTAGGATTTGAACAGAATAAAAATGTATTATCAAAGTATTTCCCTCACACAGACGGGATTCTTAAGGTTAATTTTGATAAAAAAGAACTAATTTATCCTGAAGATCAAGGATTAACGGTTAATGAGCGTCAGACTTGTAATTTCTCTCAAAATGAAAATTTTGTGGTCTTTGAATGCGTACATCGCCTTTTAGTAAAGGGTTATAAACCTGAACACTTAGAACTTGAACCTAAATGGAAAGTTGGACATGGTGCTAGTGGAGGACGTGCGGATATTTTAGTTAAAAATCAACAAGATAAACCGATGTTGATTATAGAGTGCAAAACCGCAGGTAAAGAGTTTGAGAAAGCTTGGAAAGATACTCAAACTGATGGCGGACAATTATTTTCCTACGCTCAACAAATTCAAGAAACTGAATTTTTATGTCTCTATACTTCGGATTTGCTCGATAATAATTGTATTTTTGAACATTACGTTATATCTCACAAAGATAACCCTAAAATTTTAGCAGATGACATTAAATTACTGAGCTTTGAGAAAGCAAAAGATGTCAGAGGACGTTTCAAAGTTTGGCAAGAAACCTATCAATTAGAAGCAACTACTAAGGGAATTTTTGAGGACAATATTCCTGCCTATCAGATTGGTAAAGATAAATACACAATTGATGATCTTGCACCAATTAATGCCAAAGATAAAGAAGGAAAATATCACGTTTTCCGAACTATTCTTAGAAAGCATAATGTTTCTGGTCGAGAAAACGCTTTTGATATTTTGGTTAATCTTTTCCTGTGTAAAATTGTCGATGAAACTCAACATCCTCAAGAACTCAAATTTTATTGGAAAGGAATAGCTTATGATAATTATTATGATTTTATAGACCGTTTGCAAGGGCTGTATAAATATGGCATGGAAAAATATTTAGGCGAAGAAATTACTTATATTAGTAATGAAGAAATTGAAGGTGCTTTTTGGGCAGCAAAACAAAAGCGCAATGCGATTAAAAAGCAAATTAAAGATTACTTTCGCCAACTAAAGTTTTTTACTAATAATGATTTCGCTTTTATTGATGTCTATAATAAGAAGTTATTTGATAAAAATATTAAAGTATTGCTAGAAATTGTCCAAATGTGGCAAGATTTACGTCTAAAAAATCAAGAACAGAATCAGTTTTTAGGGGATATGTTTGAATTCTTTTTAGATAATGGCATTAAACAATCTGAAGGACAGTTTTTTACACCGATTCCGATTACTCGGTTTATTTGTATGGCTTTGCCTTTAGAAAGTGTAATTAGAGAAAAGTCTGAATTACCTATGGTGCTAGATTTTGCTTGCGGTGCAGGACATTTTTTGACTGAGTTAGCAATTCAAACAAAACCTTTTATTCAGAAATACCGACAAATAGAACCATCTACTTTTTTCAAAAATATTTATGGGATAGAAAAGGAATCTCGTCTTTCTAAAGTTGCTAAGGTATCAGCCTTTATGTATGGACAGGAAGGGATTAATATTCTGCCCCATGATGCTCTTGATAATATATCGGAAATTAAGCTAGAAAGTTTTGATATTTTAGTAGCTAATCCACCTTTTGCTGTGGAAGATTTTTTAGATACTTTATCTGAAGAACAAAGACAAAAGTATGAACTTTTTGAAACTATTTCTGATTTAGGTAATAAAAATATTCAATGCTTTTTTATTGAACGGGCTAAACAACTACTTGCACCTAATGGAGTGGCGGGGATTATTGTACCTTCATCGGTGCTTTCCAATTCTGATAATACCCATATTGCTACTAGAGAAATTTTATTGAAATATTTTGATATTGTTTCAATTGTAGAATTAGGTAGTAATACATTTAGCAAGACTGGGACAAATACGGTTGTGTTGTTTTTGCGAAGAAAGTCTCAACGTCCTGAACCTGCGGAACAATACGAAAATCGGGTTTTAGATTTCTTTGAAAATTGGGAAGAGGAGTTAAAATCTGGCGGAGGAATGTATTTAGATATTGATTCTGTTAAAAAGTATTGTGAGCATATTGAAGTGGATTTTGAAGATTATCAAACGCTTTTATTGGGGGTTCCTTCAGAACGGTTATTAGAATATGATTTGTTTAAGGAATACAAAAATGATTTTGATAAAAATACCGATATTGTTAATTTTAAAAAAAGAAAGTCTTTTAAGGATTGTTCGGTTCAAGAACAAGATGTTGAACTGAATAAGCGGTTTTTGGAATATCTGCAAGGGATTGAAAAAGATAAGTTATATTATTTCATTTTGGCTTTTAATAATCCTCAAAAAGTGCTTATTGTTAAAAGTCCTGCGGATAATAAGGAACAAAAACAATTTCTTGGTTATGAGTGGAGTAATGCTAAGGGTAATGAAGGTTTAAAATTTCTTACTGGTAGTCATATTACACCACTTTTTGATCCTGATAATCGCTATAATCCTGAAAAGATTAATTATTGGATTCAACAAAATTTTAACGGTAATGGTGAAGATGCTGAATCGCCAAATCTTGAATATATTACTTATGCTAGTTTGGTAGATTTATTAGACTTTTCTCGTAAGGATTTTAATAAGGCTTTTTCACTTACTCCTAAAAAGAATATAAAAATTGAAACTCAATGGGAGTTAGTGAAGTTAGAGAATGTTTGTGAAATTGTTAGAGGTGCATCACCTAGACCAATTGATAAATATATTACAACAGATATAAACGGTATAAATTGGATTAAAATAGGTGATGTTAGTGAAGGTTCAAAATATGTTACTCAAACAGCAGAAAAAATAACTTTAGAAGGCTCTGAAAAATCAAGAAAAGTAAATGAAGGAGACTTTATTTTGTCTAATTCTATGAGCTTTGGCAGACCTTATATTATGAAAATATCTGGTTGTATTCATGATGGTTGGCTACTGCTATCTAAGTTTAGCGAAAAACTAAATAAGGATTATTTATACGAGATTCTATCTTATAAAGATACTCAACAGCAATTTTCAGAAAGTGCGGCTGGTGGAGTCGTGCAAAATCTGAATACTGAAAGAGTGAGAGTGACTAAAATTTCCTTACCACCTTTAGAAGTACAGCAGCAGATAGTAGATGAATGTGAAGCGATTGAACAATCTGTAATTAAGGCGAAAGAGGCGATTCAGTACGCTAAACAAAAAATTAGTGACAGAGTTAATAAGGTTATTAAAAATTCTGAATATGAGGACATTAAGATTGGTAGTCTAACTGAAACTTCATCAGGCGGTACACCTTTGTCAACTGTAAATGAATATTATACAGGAGGTACAATTCCTTGGATCAATAGTGGTGAGGTTTCTAAAGGAGAAATTTGGATTGCCGATAATTTCATTACTGAGTTAGGCTTAAAAAATTCCAACGCTAAAATATTTCCTAAAGAAACAGTTTTACTAGCTATGTATGGAGCAACGGCAGGTAAAGTAGGTATTTTAAAAATCGAAGCTTGTTCCAATCAAGCTATCTGTGGTATTATGCCAAATAATAAATATTTGTCGAAATTTCTCTATTTACAGTTACAAACTATGTATGAGTATCTTTTAAGTTTGAGAACTGGAATAGCAAGAGATAATCTTTCACAAAGTAAAATAAAAGAAATTAAAGTAAAACTTCCACCTTTATCAATTCAAGAAAAATTAGTTTCAGAAGTAGAGAAATTAGAGGGAGAAATTACTAAAAATCAGAAGATTGTAGATGAATCTGCTAATCTCAAACAACAAGTAATGAAGAAATATTTATAGTTGATTTTATTTATAGGGGTAGCGTCCCTCCCAAGCTATGATAATCAATTTAAGTTTTCTCACCCTTGTTCTTGATATAATCCCTTCTCAGTAATATTGGAAACGGAAAGGGAAATCATGTCAGATTGGAAAGTTATTGAGGGTGGGGTGACTGCCCCTAGAGGGTATCGGGCTTCGGGAATTACTGCGGGATTGAAAGCATCGGGATTACCGGATCTGGCTTTAATTGTCTCTGATGTAGATGCGATCGCAGCCGGGGTATTTACCACCAGTCAAGTTAGAGCCGCCTGTGTTGATTATTGTCGTCAACAACTACAAGCAAAACCCAGCGCCAAAGCCATTTTATGCAATTCAGGACAGGCGAATGCCGCTACAGGAGCCGCGGGTTGGACGGATGCGGTAGACTCGGCCCAAGCCCTAGCCCAAGTCCTGAATATTGCACCGGAAACGATTTTACTGGCTTCTACTGGAGTCATCGGTCAACGGATTAAAATGGATATCCTCAAGGCTGGGATTCCCAAGTTAGTTGAGGAATTGTCAGAGAATGGTAACGCGGCCGTGGCTAAGGCGATCATGACTACGGATTTAGTCCCGAAAACCATTGCCTTAGAAACCATGTTTGGGGATCGTCCCGTGAGAGTGGGGGGAATTTGTAAAGGTTCGGGGATGATTCACCCCAATATGGCAACTATGTTAGCTTTTGTCACCTGCGATGCGGTGGTTTCTCCTGCCCTCTGGCAAGAAATGTTAAGTCGTGCGGCTAACCGGAGTTTTAATCAAGTTACTGTGGATGGCGATACGAGTACGAATGATTGTTTAATTGCTTTGGCAAATGGGGCGTCTCGGACTCCAGCGATTACGGCTATGGGGCCAGAAGCGGAAAAATTAGAAGGAATGTTAACGGCCGTTTGTGAATATTTGGCCAAAGCGATCGCCCGGGATGGGGAAGGGGCCACCTGTTTAATTGAAGTTCAAGTTTCGGGGGCAGAAGATGAAGCCTCGGCTTGTAAAGTGGCTAAAACCATTGTAGGTTCTTCTTTGGTGAAGTCCGCCATTTTTGGTCATGATCCTAACTGGGGAAGAATTGCGGCGGCTGCTGGCCGGGCGGGAGTCCATTTTGATCAGAATGATTTAGAAATCAAATTAGGGGATTTTGTCTTAATGCAGCAGGGTCAACCCTTACCTTTTGATCGGAATGCGGCTAATGAGTATTTAAAGCAAGCCAAAACAGGAGAATATCTCAAAGAAGACACGGTATTAATTTCAGTTAAAATTGGCAATGGCTCCGGTGTTGGTAAAGCCTGGGGATGTGATTTAAGTTATGACTATGTAAAAATTAATGCTGAATACACCACTTAATCAGTGATCAAGTATCCGCATCATCAGTTATCAGTTTATTCCCTGTTCCCTGTTCCCTATTCCCTGTTCCTGTACAAAAAACACAGGTTTCTTCCCGTTGAATTTCCCCGGAACAATCTCGAATTTCTATATAGCCTTTTCCCTGACAATGGGGACAGATTTGATCAATGATTTTGTTTTTTTTCATAAGATTAAGCCCTGAAGGGCTTACTACAATGATTGTGATTAAGCCCTGAAGGGCTTACTACGGTTTAATTATTCATTCCTACCATGGGAAAGGATAATTGATTGAATTGAGTTATTTTTTCGGAAGTGGATTTTAAGGGGGTTTGATTTAAACGATTAAAAATATAACGAGAAATGTCGGGGAAAACCTGTTCATTTTTTGAATAGGCGGGATCATCTCCAAATACGGTTAAGACATAAATTGCTTTATCGTTTAAGGTTCTAACAAAGGCGACTTCTTGACGAGAACGACTGGTATAACCGACTTTAGAAGCATAGTAAATATCGGGAGGTAAGGATTCTCCTAAAAATCCAGCAACGGAGTTAGAATCAATATTTTTCCAAGCTTTTGGGTTTAAATCACGGGTTAATAAATATGCCATTTTGGTACTAGCTAAGGGAGAAATAGATTGTTTTGTGTAGATTTCATACATTAATCGGGCTGTTTGGTCGGTGGTGACGCGATTTCCTTGGGAATAGGCGGGATTTTCTCGTAATTGTAAATCTCGACCTGTGGGTTCTTCTCCTATTCCGGTAATTGGATAATTTTTAGTGGTTAAATTAATTCCAGTATAACCGGATTTCTCAAAGAATTGATTAACTTGACTGCGTTTTTCTACCCATTTATCTAATTCGGATTTGTCTAATTTTTCTCCTGATTCGGTTTGGGTAATCGCATCAACAATGCGGCTGGCTGAATCATTATCGGAAATTCGCAACATCTGGGATAGGTCGGTATAAAAGGGGGATTCCTTGGGAATATATCCTTTTTCTGCATAGCCAAAAAATTGAACCATCCAAAATAATTTGGCAACACTGGCGGGAAATCTGAGTTTAGTATTGTTATATCCGGCGATGTTATGGGTAGCAGGTTTACTAACATCAATTAATGTAATAGATAGGGATTCTGTGGGTAATCCTTGGTTTTTGGCAATATCAACTGCACCATCAATAATAGTTTGTAAGTCTTGATTGGGGGCTAAATTAGGAGGAGTTTTAATATTATAAACTACGGTTTTATCGGTTTCGGTCGCCGCTGGGGCAGAAATGGTAATATTCTGAGTTTGGGGTTGCGGTTTTGCAGGTGGAAATAATAGCTTTGACAGTGCTCCGACTGTCCAATTAACGGTTAGTAATAGGGCAATTAAAAATATAATTCGAGGGTAGTTTAATTTGGCTAATCTATGAGGTGTTCTAGTCCTAACTCTAACAGGCGATCGCCTTAAAGAACGATTAGGAACAGTAGAATTTCTAACGGAACGACGACGTTGGGTAATATAAGCCATATTAGAGACAATAGGAAAATAAATCTAGGATAGCAGAAGTGGGCATTCATCCCAACAACGAAGTTTTTTAAGTTAACGATAATTATACCAACATATTTATTCCTCCACATCGGGTAAAGTTAAAGCAATTTGATAGATTTGACGACGGGGTAAGGAGGTAGCGTCTGCGAGTTGGCGACTGGCTTGAGAACGGGTAATCCCTTGTTGGAGTAGACATTGGAGTTCGGCCTTAATTTGATCTTCGGTGATCACGGTTGGGGTTTCGGTGACACCCGCAATAACTAATGTTAGTTCACCTTTGGGGTTGTGATCTTGATAGTATTGTACGGCATTTTCCAAGGTTCCTCGCCAAAATTGTTCATGGATTTTTGTTAATTCCCGTGCAATTACAATAGACCGTTTTGAGCCTAAAATTAGAGCTAAATCTTCTAAGGTTTCCACAAGACGATGGGGTGCTTCATATAAAATCAGGGTGCGAGATTCGGTTTGTAAAGCGCTTAAACGCTGTTGACGTTCTTTGTTTTTGGTGGGTAAAAACCCTTCAAAAATAAATCGATCTGTGGGAAGTCCCGCCGCACTTAAAGCTGTTATACTAGCACTAACTCCCGGAATCGGAATTACAGCAATATTTGCTTCAATACAAGCCTTAATTAGTTCATATCCGGGGTCAGAAATTCCTGGCATTCCCGCATCCGTAACCAAGGCAATTGTATGTCCCTGACTCAGAGATTCCACCAAACTCGGAATCCGGCGTTGTTGATTATGTTCATGGTAACTGAGTTGGGGAGTTTTAATCTCAAAATGGTGTAATAGCTTGCCCGTATGACGGGTATCTTCGGCGGCAATCCAATCGACACTTTGTAAAATTTTTATCGCCCGCAAGGTGATATCTTCTAGGTTCCCAATGGGAGTTCCTACAATATAAAGGGTTCCAGCTTGATTGGTCATCTTAAATTTAAGGCTCTACAGAAATATAAATGTGATATAAAATACACTTATTCAAGGATAATATCAGATATCCTTGAGAATTGACACAACTACTTTATAGTTGTTATGCCCTTTATTTAAAAATACAAGAAAACATATAATTTCTTAGAGTTTTGATTTGAATTTGGTTTAAATAATCCCATGGTTAAAGGTTTATTTGTTGGATTGATTACACTCGATTTGATTTATTCCATTACTCAATATCCCCAGGAAAATCAAAAAATTGTTGCTTCTGATTATACCGTTGCAGCCGGAGGGCCAGCGACTAATGCCGCCGTTACTTTTAATAGTTTAGGCAACCAATCCATACTATTAGGTGGATTAGGAAGCCATGACCTAACTCAACTAATTAGAAAAGATTTACAACAATATTCTGTTAATATTATAGACTTAGATTCAACTCGTTTAGAAGCACCTCCTGTTTCATCTATTATGGTAAATAATACCACCGGAGAGCGCACCGTTATCTCAATTAATGCTACAAAATCTCAAATCTCAAACCACTCAAATTTATCCCAATATTTAGACAATATTGATATTATTTTAATCGACGGTCATCAAATTCCCATCAGCCAAAGTTTAATTCAACAGGCAAAAATCAAACAAATTCCTATTATTTTAGATGGCGGAAGTTGGAAAACAGGCTTAGAAACTATTTTACCAGATATTGACTATGCCATTTGTTCTAATAATTTTTATCCGCCCGATTGTCAAACCTCTGAAGATGTTTTTGCCTATCTTCAAGCTATGAATATTCCTAATATTGCCATTACCCAAGGAGAAAAACCGATTCAATATATTAGTCTCAAAGCAGGAAACGGTAGTATCCCCATTCCCACGATTCAATCAGTTGATACTTTAGGTGCGGGAGATATTTTTCATGGAGCATTTTGCCATTTTATTCTATCTGAAAACTTCCCCACCGCTTTGACTCAATCTGCCCAAATTGCATCTCAATCTTGCCTACATTTCGGTACTAGAAAATGGATTGAATGCTTAAATAATCACTAATTCTTGTAGACAACTGAGAATAATTAGGATATAATTAAAATATATTCTTACTTCCGGTTTTCACGAGTCAGATTTTTATTAAAATCTCTTATTATTAATATGACCGATATTCAACCCTTAAAAATCACCCTTCCCCCCTTACAAATCACCTTAAATGATGGCCAACAAGTCAGCTTGCAATGGCTTCCTCAATCCCCTGTAACAGAGTCTCCTCAACATCCTCAACCCCCGGAAATTCCTGAACCTCCTCCGCTTCCTGATGGTTGGAAAAAATGGATTGCAGCTAATAAGTTTCTGCATAAATCCGATGATGCCTTAATTGAATGTATGGTTAAAAATGGGATTGATGTTAAGTTAGCCGTTGAGGAAGTCACAAACCTCGCTAACCAACCCTATTTTCAAGCCGCACAGGAGGTTTTACAAAAGCTAGAAAAATTAGAATCTATTCTACAAATTCAAAACCAATTATCAGCTTTAGGATCTAATTATAATAGTATTCCTCGGATTCCGTTTCTATCCAAAGATGAATTTTTAGACCAATATTATTCCCAAAATAAACCCGTTATTTTAACAGGTATCATGAAAAATTGGGAAGCAATGGAACGATGGACACCAGACTATTTAAAAGAAAACTATGGCAATGTTAGTATTCAAGTCCAGGGAAATCGTGACTCCGACCCGAATTATGAAATTAATTTAGAACAGCATCGAAAAACGATGTTATTTGGAGATTATATTGATTGGGTAGTGCGGGCTGGAGAAACCAATGATTACTATATGGTTGCCAACAATAATACCCTGAATCGTGAAGAAATGCAGGGACTTTTTGAGGATATGGAGGTATTTCCCGAATATTTAGACCCAGCACAAACAGTGGGAAAAACCTTTTTCTGGTTTGGTTCAGCCGGAACTGTTACCCCCTTACATCATGATACCATTAATATCTTTTTAGCTCAAGTTTCTGGGCGAAAATTAATTAAAATGATTTCCCCTGAACAGACCCCATTTATTTATAATAATATCGGGGTATTTAGTCCCATTGATCCGGCAAATCCTGACTATAATCGTTATCCATTATATCGAAATGTTCGATCTATTGATGTGATCTTACACCCTGGGGAAGTGATTTTTCTTCCTGTGGGATGGTGGCATTATGTTAAAGGTTTAGAAATGAGTATTTCCGTTTCTTTTATTAATTTTAAATTTCCTAATGATTATGATTGGAAAAACCCATCCGGAGTAAATAGTTATCAGTAAACAGTTATCAGTTATCAGTGGTTAGACGTGGCAAGGGCGCAGCGATTAGCGCGTCTTTACCTATTATCTTAGTAAATAAAAAATGCAAGCCTTAACTCTTACACTGATAACTAATAACTAATAACTAATAACTGATGACTGATGACTGATGACTGATAACTGATTACTGATTACTGATTACTGATTATCCCCCGACGATAGATTTCCTTAGCATAATCTGTCCAGGTTCCCTGTCCCCAATAGCGAAAACAACTGGTTTGTAATAACAAATTGTACAATAGTGCTTGTTGATAGTGAGATTCCTTAGTAATATTTGGGTTTTCTTTAACTAGAGAATCATACTTTTGATGAAAGGCAATACTTAATTGTTTCATCGGTTCTAACACATTTTCATAACCTTGAACCCAACTTAAATTATTTGTCCAAGATGCACCTTCCATTTGAAATTGGTGATCGGTTTGTTTTAAAATTGCGATCGCTTCTTCCACAGATTCTTGATGATTTAAGAGGGGCTTAAGCCCAACAACTGGATCAACTTTTTGCCAAATTTTATGCTGCTGAACCGCTTGACAAGTCGGATAATCTTCTGGGTTCACCCCCGCCGCTTCTAATATTTCTAAATATTCGGTTCCATTCATTGCCACCACCCCATTATTTTGATCCCGCAATTCATAGAAAATCCGCAAGAAATCACGAGGATATTCATTCATCATCACCCCGCCATTTTCTCCATCAGCAATTTGTGAAACTAACGGCGGAATATTAACCCCAGAAATAGATTGTTTTTCCTTGGTTTTCGCTTCAAAATAGGGCTGCATTTGGGCAACTAATTTAGTATCCGATCCCTGAGTTTTAATTAAAGCAATCATACTCAAGGTTTCCCCCTTAGAATTGCGGGCAATTAAACGATTAGGAATATATTTTTGGTCGTGGGGTAATCCCAAACCCTCTAAAGTTTCGACAGAATGTTCCTGAACCAATAACCAACGATAACCGCAGGCTTTCAAGGCTTTAATATACTCATATAAGGTATCAGGATGATTGGGTAAGTGCATTTCTGGAGGGGAAAAACCCTTAACTCGCTTTAAAGCATCTTCTCCAAAAATACTGGCAAAATGATGTTGCCAAGCTTGAATTTGGAGTAAAATATCAGGAATAGGAGTCGAAGGAATTACCCCATGACTCCACATAGTTCCCAACCATTCTACATAGGGTTGATATTTTGGATCACAGGTAATTTTTTTCAGATCATTGAGAATATCATCCCGGCCCATTTGGCGTAATCCCCATAACAAATTCCCCGAATAATCCAACATAATTCGAGGATTACACCCTTGGGATATTAATTGAGGAATAAACTCTCCCATCCGACGATAACACCAAGCAAAAACTTCCGCATTATGATTATCTCCCTCTTGGGGATGTTCAAACATATATTGTAGATTGCTGATTAATTCCCCATTAACGCCCCCTGGAATAGTGGGTTGATGAAAATGTAACCCACAGGCAAAACCCGCTTTAATTTGATCTAACTTTAAATTAGTTTGAGACAAAAATATAGGATGATTATGATTAACTAAGGCTTGAATTTCAGCTTCCCAGCCACAAAAATTAGGAAGACCAGAACGCAAGTCTTCTAAAATAGGTAAAGGAGCCAAAAGGTTAGATTTTGTCATAAAACTAAATCTTGAGCAATTGCCAGACAATAAAAATACAAATTTAATTATACTCTGGAACACAGATCCTAAAAAAACTTTTGATACTCTGCAATATTCCGTCAGACTTGAGTAATCTGTTTAATCCGTATTCGATTTCACAAAGTGGGGGTTTTAATTTTGACAATAAAACGTTATAATTAAATCACCAGTTATCAGTTACCAGTTTAAGAATTAATAAATTAACTGTATACTCTTTAACTGATTACTGATTACTGATTGGGTATGACTATTAATTTTGGACGAGAAATTTGCGGTGATTTACCGAGTTCAGAAACACGAGAATGGTTAGTTACCAATGGCATCGGCGGCTATGCTTCGGGAACAATAGCAGGCTTACTGACACGCCGTTATCATGGTTTATTAGTAGCGGCTTTAAACCCCCCATTAGGACGGACTTTATTAGTCACAAAAATAGACGAAATTGTAGAATATCACGAACAAACTTATCCCCTTTATACAAATCGTTGGAGAGGCGGTGCAATTAATGGTTATGGACATTATCATATTGAAAAATTTTACCTAGAACGTACCATACCCACCTGGAAATTTGCCTGCGCCGATGCCATCCTAGAAAAACGAATTTGGATGCAGCCCGAGGCTAATATTACTTATGTTCGCTATAACTTAACTCGCGCCTCTGGGCCAATCACCCTTAGACTCAAAACCCTAGTCAATCATCGAGATTATCATAGCGATACCCATGCTGGGAATTGGAAAATGCAAGTGGAAGCGGTGGAAAACGGGGTTTGTGTCACCGCCTTTCCCCAGGCTACTCCCTTCTATTTATTAACGGATCGGGCGACGGTACAACCTACCCATCAATGGTGTTATAACTTTGATTTATCTAGGGAACGCGATCGCGGCCTCATGGATCACGAAGATCACCTCCATATTGCCACCTTTACCGCCACCTTGCATCCTGGGGAATCCATAATTTTTGTCGCAAGTACCGAAGCTAACCCCAGTTTAAACGGGGAAGCCGCCCTAGAAGTCCGTCGTAGCTACGAACGCAAATTATTAGGATTTTGGCAAGATAGCTGTCCAGTCAATATTAGGGAAGTACCCGAAGGGTTACAACAGTTAGTATTTGCGGCCGATCAATTTGTAGTTAATCGGGGTATTCCTGAAAATCCGATCGGTAAAACCATTATTGCTGGATATCCCTGGTTTGGGGATTGGGGACGGGACACCATGATTAGCTTACCCGGTATTACCATCACCACCGGACGCCTCCAAATTACCCGTGCCATCCTCTATACCTACTCCAAGTATGTGAAGGAAGGAATGTTGCCCAACCGTTTCCCCGACGAGGGAGAAACCCCGGACTATAATACCGTTGATGCGACCCTGTGGTATTTTGAGGCGATTCGTCAATATTATGACCTCACCGAAGATATTGATATTGTCGAAAATTTATTTCCTGTTCTAGCCGATATTATTCAATATCACTGTCGCGGAACTCGCTACAATATCCACCTCGATCCCGCCGATGGTTTACTATACGCGGGGGAACAGGGATCGCAGTTAACCTGGATGGATGCCAAAATCGGCGACTGGGTTGTAACTCCCCGCATCGGGAAACCCGTGGAAATTAACGCCCTTTGGTATAACGCCCTACGAATTATGGGGAAATTTGCCCGTCAAATTGGTAGACCCTATCAAGAATATGATGCCCTGGCCGATCGCGCCTTAGCTCGGTTTGAACGCTTCTGGAGTCCTGAACTGGGCTATTGTTACGATGTCATTGATGGGATTTATGGCGATGATGCTTCCCTACGCCCCAATCAAATTTTTGCCGTTTCCCTCCCCCATAGTGCCCTATCCCACGAACAACAAAAAGCCATCGTTGAAACCTGCGGACGGTTTTTGTTAACATCATCAGGATTGCGATCGCTGGCCCCAAATCATTTGAACTATCGGGGATATTATGAAGGAAATCCGGTACAACGAGATAGTGCCTATCATCAAGGAACGGTTTGGGCTTGGCTTTTAGGGCCTTTTGTCATCGCCCATTTACGGGTGTTTCAAAATCCCAATCTTGCCCGCAGTTTCCTAGAGCCCATGATCAACCACCTGACCACGGGGGGACTGGGAACAATTAGCGAAATTTTTGATGGTAACGCCCCGATGCACCCCCGGGGTTGTATTGCCCAAGCCTGGTCGGTGGGAGAAATTCTCCGGGCTTGGTTAGCCACAGAACGTTAGATCAAGGGTAGTGGAAAACCATGGGTTTAAAGGCAGTTCTATTTGATTTTAATGGAATTATTATTAACGATGAGTCCATCCATGAACGACTCATAGCAGAACTTTTGTTGACAGAAAACCTCCGTTCTCAACCCGAAGAAATTCGCAAATTTTCTTTAGGAAGAAGCGATCGCGCCTGTTTAACTGACCTATTAACCTATCGAGGTCGCGCCGTTACTAATGCCTATTTAGATCAATTAATTCAACGTAAATCTATTAGCTATCGAAATTATTTAGAACAATTAGCACAACTGCCCCTCTATCCAGGTCTGGAGAAATTGCTTCAACAGTTGCAAGCGGCGGATCTGAAATTAGCAATTGTTACCGGGGCGTTACGGGCGGAAGTGGAACTGGTGTTAACTCGTAGTGGCCTGAAAGATTATTTTCCCATTATTGTGGCCGGGGATGAGATTACCCTGAGCAAACCCGAACCCCAAGGCTATTTATTTGGTCTACAACGATTAAATCAAGCCTACCCTCACCTAAATTTACAGCCATCGGAATCTCTAGCCGTAGAGGATACCTGCGTGGGGATCATGGCGGCGAGGCGAGCCGGAATGCAAGTTATCGGTGTCGCCCATACCTATCCCCTCCATATCCTGCAACGCTGGGCAAATTGGGCCGTTGATCGGTTCAGTGATCTGGAATTGGAGCGGATGCAAAAAAATTTTTTATAGGAACCTTTGCAATCTCAAGTTTAGTTGTGTTACAATAGTAAATTGGAGTCAGAGATCATTCCTCACACTTTGATCCTTTGACTCGCACGGGGGGAATTAGCTCAGTTGGTAGAGTGCTGCGATCGCACCGCAGAGGTCAGGGGTTCGAATCCCCTATTCTCCATTATTCTCGTTGGTATGCTAGGATCAACGCCAATCAAGTCCAGCTTGAAGTTTGATCATAATAGTGCCTGTCACATCTATTCTTTTTTCTATAGCAACCAATTTTCCTCCAGGTTTGACTCTGGGGTAATAGTCTTCATCTGAAAATTTATTTTTTCCCAAAAATAAGCCCATTTTCCTAGCCCTAGATAGAGGAAAAACCCAGAAAATTAAAGCTAACATTGATTACTCTGTAAAATACTGACATTTTTAAATCTAAATGACAGTAATCACTTTGGGTTGATCAATATTAGTTCATAAATGTCTGAGTTTGATTAAAACATTAACCGGGTGGATTATCCGTCAAATTAATTTTATGAAATACCCAGATTCTCAAAATGAAACAGCAGATCTAATTGAACCAAAGTCAAACAATCATAAGCTCCTGAATCGTTCTTTCCAAACTCAGGAACGGGTTAAACAACTCCTTGAAAATAGCCAAGTGGTGATTTTTAGTTGTCAACCACAACCCAAATATCCAATAACATTTATCAGTAATAATGTTAAAACCTTATTAGGATATGATGTTGCTATATTGTTAAGAGAAGTTGATAAAAATCAGGGTTTACGCCATTGGTTAAAATGGGAAGCCAACTTATTGCGACAAATATCAGAACAGGTGGGAATTGCAATTCAACAAGGTCACCTCTATCAAGAAATTCAAGATCAAGCTCATCGCGCCCAAATTTTAAATCAGGTGATTCAAGTAATTCGTCAATCCTTAGACTTGGATACAATTTTTTCAATGGCTATTACTGAAATTGTTAGTGTATTAGGCTTGGATAGGGCTTGTATTTTGCAATATCTTCCCCAGCAAAAACAATGGCAAGAGGTGGCTTGCTTTGGTGATCATCACTCTATTATTCCTCCAGTTTTTTCTCCGATGCAACAAACATATTGTTTAGAAAGTGATGATTTTAATGTTCTTACTTCCGAGGAAATTCAACATTTAACCGGAATTTTAGGAAATTGGTTGCCGATTCCTTTGCGGGTTGGCTCTGAAATTTGGGGCTGTTTGGGATTACTTAAATATCAAAATCTGAATGGTTGGAAAGAATCGGAAATCGAGTTAACCTGTGCAATTTCAGAACAATTAGCGATCGCAATTCAACAGTCTAAAATCTATCAAGAATTACAAATTGCTAACCAACAATTACTACGCCTAGCTACCATTGACGGTTTAACTCAAGTTGCCAATCGTCGCCGTTTTGATCAATATTTGGAACAACAATGGCAAGATTTACAGGCGGAAAAAAGTTCTTTAGCTTTGATTTTATGTGATATTGACTATTTCAAACAATACAATGATTACTATGGACATCTTACCGGAGATAGCTGTTTGAAAAAAGTCGCTCAAGCCCTTGAGAATATTCTACGAGATCCTGTGGATTTGGTTGCTCGATATGGTGGCGAAGAATTTGCAATTATTTTGCCGCATACTTCTTGGAATCAGGCGATTAAGCTGGCGCAACACATTCAAAATTCTATGCTACAACTGCAATTGCCCCATGCCAATTCCAGGGTCAGTCAATGGCTAACTTTGAGTTTAGGAATAGCTTGTACCATCCCTTCCGATGAAATCTCCCCCTCTGCTTTAATTGGGGCTGCGGATCAAGCCTTGTATCTAGCTAAACAGCAGGGACGCGCCTGCTATTGTACTCATGAAATGGATGCTATCTAAAATTTTCTACCCTAGGGGAGTATCGTTTTCGAGGCCGCTATGATAAAATACTTTTGTGATGAAATTTTGGGGACTGAGCGCTCTGTTGAACTGAAAGGGGGAGAGCGCTCTTTATTATTTTTAATTGCTATAGTTTTCTTCTAGGGCTTTTAACAATATTTCTCCTATTTGCTGACAACCGACTAATTTCATCCCCTCAGACATAATATCACCAGTCCGATATCCCCAATCTAAGACTTTTAAAACCGCATTTTCTAGTTTATCCGCCGCCACGGGTTGATCTAAACCATAGCGTAACATCATCGCCGCACTCAGGACTTGGGCAAGGGGATTAGCCTTATCCTGTCCCGCAATATCGGGGGCTGAACCATGAACGGGTTCAAATACCCCAGGGCCAGATTCCCCCAAACTGGCAGACGGTAACATCCCGATACTTCCGGTTAACATAGCCGCAGCATCGGAGAGAATATCACCAAATAAATTCCCCGTAACAATCGTATCAAACTGTTTCGGGGCGCGAACTAACTGCATAGCCGCGTTGTCAACATATAAATGAGATAATTCAACGTCGGGGTATTCAGAGGCAAGTAGGATAATTCGATCCCGCCATAACTGAGACACATCTAAGACATTTGCCTTATCCACAGAACAAAGTCTCCCCCGACGTTTCCGGGCGGTTTCAAATCCGACACGGCCAATCCGATCAATCTCAGATTCGGTATAGGCCATCGTATTAACACCCCGTTTTTCTCCGGTTTCCGTCTGAAAAATGCCCTTGGGTTGTCCAAAATAAATCCCCCCAGTAAGTTCGCGGACAACCATAATATCCACCCCTTCTACTATTTCTTTTTTCAAAGAAGAAGCATCAATTAAATGAGGTAAAATGGTAGCGGGACGCAAATTAGCAAATAATTTTAATCCCGCCCGTAACCCTAATAACCCGGTTTCTGGCCGTTGATGGCGGGGTAAATTGTCCCATTTGTATCCGCCAATCGCCGCTAACAGCACCGCATCACTCTTGAGACAATGTTCTAAGGTTTCTGGGGGAAGGGGTTCTCCGGTGGCGTCAATGGCAGCCCCTCCCATCAATGCTTGGTGAAAATCGAAAGTAATATTCAGTTGGTTGCCAACGACTTTTAACGCATCGACCGCCACCGCTATAATTTCAGGGCCGATTCCATCGCCAGGAAGGAGAGTAATGCGGTAGTTTTGACTCATAATCCTAAGAAAACAAAACAGATTAGTTTAGACGAGGGTGAACCGGGTTAGCGATCGCCCAACCTTCAAATATAGCATTCTTTTACGAAAAAATATCATGTTTAGTTTAAAATAGGAAGTGGGAAATTAAACATTTTTAGACAAGAGATTTTAGAACTCGACCAATAACGGAATTAAACCAGTTAAGGAGGACAAGAATATGGCTTATCAAAAAATTTTAGTATCAATTGATCGAACTCCCCAAGCAGAGTTTGTTTTTGATCAAGCTTTACAACTAGCCAAACTGTACGAAAGTCAGTTAAAACTGTTTCATTGTATTAGTGTATCACCGATGATTTTGGGTTCTCCGGGGGATTTATATGGTCAACGGTTAAACCAAGTCGCACAAATTCAACATGAATTAATTGAAAAAGAAATTAATCAAGTCTCTGGGTGGTTAGCCACCTTTGTTAGTTATGCTCAACAGCAGGGAGTTTCTATTGAAACGGAATATCAAGTGGGAGAAGCGGGATATTGGATACGAGAAATGACCAAAAAATGGGGTGCTGATTTAGTGATTGTGGGCAGACGTAACCGTTCAGAATTGGCAGAATTGTTTTTAGGAAGTGTGAGTAATTATGTGGTTCACCATGTCAAATGTTCCGTATTAGTTGTACAGCAACCTGAAGATTAAAAGGATTAATTTTAATTGATTGTAGAGACGGGCCACGGCGCGTCTCTTTTTCTATTTTTCATCAAGCAAAAAAACCTGATTTCTGAATCAGAAACCAGGTTAGGGATGAATAAAAAACTAAAACAAAACTCCGTTAAAACTATTTAATGGAAGCTTTAGCACCAGCTTCTTCAAGTTTTTTCTTGGTATTTTCAGCGTCATCTTTATTAGTAGCTTGTTTAACCGCTTTGGGTGCTGCTTCCACTAAATCTTTAGCTTCTTTCAGACCTAAACCAGTCAGTTCACGCACCACTTTCAGAATGGCAATTTTCTTATCAGCAGGGAATTCTTCCAAGATGACATCAAATTCAGTTTTTTCTTCAACTTCTTCCACAGGGGCTGCTGCACCAGGAGCAACCATCGCAACACCCACAGGAGCCGCCGCGCTCACACCAAAAGCTTCTTCAATTTGTTTGACTAATTCAGACGCTTCTAACAGCGTTAAAGATTTCAGTTGTTCCAGAATTTGATCAGTAGTTGCAGACATTTCTTAAACTCCTAGACAATGTAACGGTTTGTATTTGAGACTTGTTGCCAAAGCCAGATAAAAACTAAGCAGCTTCGTCGTTTGAGCTATCTTGATCTTTTTCGACATAGGCGTTAAGTGCCCGTGCCAAAGATCCCGGAACCTCGTTGATACCGACGGCCAGTTGAGTCGCCACACCATTGATAGCCCCAGCAATTTGAGCCATAAGTTGCTCTTTGGAGGGTAAATCTCCTAATGCTTTAACGTCACTTTCACTCAGCAGCCTGCCTTCCATGACGCCGCCGCGAACTTCCGTCTTTTTAGAAGCCTTTTGGAAGGCTTGGTAGGCTTTGATGGCACTACCGAAATCTTCCTTGATTAATAAAAAGGCGTTAGAACCCTTGAGCAACCCATTCAACGGCTCCCAGTTGCTTTGACCTTGAATGGCAATTCGCATTAAGGTATTTTTTGTTACCTTGCAAACACTACCTGAAGGACGCAACTGTTGCCGTAAATTAGTGATTTCTGCAACGGACAGACCGTTATAGTCAATCACAATAGCCAGTTGTGAATCTTTAAGGGTTTCCTTAAGTTCAGCAACAATTTCTTGTTTATTTTCTAGGGTTCTTCCCATTCTTGTTGAACCTCCGTGTAGCATTGCAGCCCATTTTCATCTCCTCAAGGCGATGTAATGATCCACAACGGTTGACTCCTTCCCCGATAAAACAGCAGCGATTTCGCCATAAAAAACCTCGGTTTTTTCACCGAGGTCAAAACTTAAAACTTAAACATAAATCATCAACACAGACAGATTAGTTAGGTCTGTAACCTGATTGTTTAGCTTTAAACTTATTGAACCTCGGCAGGAAATTAAGCGTTTCGCTCCTGCTGTCTGCGGTGAGTTAGTCGTTTATTGGTTTAAATACGCAGTCTTTAATCATTGCATATTTTATTGGATTTGTCAACCCCCAATTCCGACTAGATCACCAAGGAAATCAGAACATCCTCTAGGCGAATTACACCTACAGGATGGCTGAAATCCTTTGATTAAACAATGTCCGCAATTTTCAGTTCCCGCAGTGCCGTAATATCTACTTCAATAGACGGCCCCATGGTGGATGCGACAAACACACTGCGCCAGTAACGACCTTTAGCCCCAGAGGGACGGTTGCGGTCAATACAGTCTTGTAGGGTAGATAGGTTCACCAGCAAATCTGCTGCGGAGAATGCAGTTTTCCCAAACATAACGTGAACGATCCCGGTACGATCAGCCCGGAATTCTAACTTCCCAGCCTTAAATTCGGCGATCGCCTTTGCCACATCCGTTGTCACCGTTCCCCCTTTAGGAGAAGGCATTAAGCCCTTCGGCCCCAATAAACGCCCCAGTTTAGCCACTTGAGGCATCATATCCGGTGTGGCAATTAAGCAATCAAAATCCAGCATTCCCTTCTGGATATCATTAATTAAATCTTCAGATCCAACCAGATCAGCCCCGGCTGCTTGAGCTTCGGTGACTTTTTCCCCTTTTGCTAATACCGCCACCCGTATCACTTGACCCGTACCTTTGGGTAAGCTTACCGTTGTTCGGAGTTGTTGGTCGGTATATTTGGGGTCAATACCTAAACGAATATGGGCTTCGGCTGATTCAGGAAACTTAGCTGTAGCGGTTTCCTTCAACAGATTAATCGCCTCTAAAGGTTCGTAAGGTCGGTCTTCAACCTTTTTTCTTAGTTCTCGTAATCGACGGGATTCTTGTCTTGCCATTCTATTCTATATCTCCTGGGGTGATAACGAAGATGTACCTCTCCCCCAATAAAGGGTTAACGGAAATTCCCTAAACTACTAGGAATTAATTGACTTGTTGCCAATAGGCTGCTTATTGAGACCACCAACAGTTTGAATGCCTTGATACTCCCCAGGGCTGAAGCCACGGGGATTCTTGAATGAATCCGAAAACTCTCAAAGGCGCTATCAAATCACCTCTACACGCTCAAAACAACTACCCTTATAAAAGATATTGCAATTGCGCTTACTTTTAAATTGTGTTTGTTTTCATAGACCATCACAACGCCAGATAGGTACGCTTCACACTCTGCCATTACTTGTCAGTTATACAGGCTTACTACTCCTCAAGGAGTGTGGTGGCTCACTGTGCCGGGATTTCTCCGATACTAGAGTGTTTCAACACGCAGATGGTTGTTTTACTTACGATCTATTCTAACTCAACTTTTCAATCAGTTAGATCAGGAAATATTGAAGGCGGTTGAAACCGCAGCCACTTTCCTCCCCATGTCTAAAGCCAGGGGCTTCTCGCTCGTTTTTTGGTGATCAGTCACAAATAAGCTTAATCAACAACGGTCACACCCATATTGCGGGCGGTTCCAGCCACAATTTTCATGGCCGCTTCCACATCATTCGCATTTAAGTCGGGCATTTTGGTTTCTGCAATTTCTCGTAACTGAGCTTGCGTAATTTGGCCGACTTTCTTGCGGTTCGGTTCTCCCGATCCCCGTTCAACTCCAGCGGCTTTACGAATTAATACCGAAGCCGGAGGAGTCTTGAGAACAAAGGTAAAACTCCGGTCTTCAAAAACCGAAATTTCTACCGGAACTACAAGACCTACTTTATCTGCGGTTCTGGCGTTATACTCTTTGCAAAACGCCATAATATTCACCCCATGTTGACCCAAGGCTGGGCCAATTGGGGGTGCAGGGTTGGCTTTGCCCGCAGTAATTGCCAACTTAATAACTGCTACAACTTTCTTTGCCATTCCTTAGCCTTGTTTTTCAACCTGATTAAACTCTAATTCTACTGGAGTATCCCGTCCAAAAATCGAAAGTAGAGCTTTAAGCTTACTCCGCTCTGGACTAACTTCAATCACATCTCCTTCAAAGTCTTTAAAAGGCCCTGAAAGCACGGTGATATGATCCCCAATCGCCATTGCTGCCTTGACAATCGGTTCCTGTTGTTGCGCTTGTCTGAAGATTCGTTCCACCTCAGCATTGCTCAGTGGTAGAGGTTTAACGTGACCTCGACCCCGACCGGAATGCCGTTTTTGTTCCGCCCCAACGAAGTTGATAACGTGCGGTGTGTTCTTGACCACCTGCCAAGCTTCATCGTCAATTTCCCAGCGATTGAGTTCGTTATTCCATTTTAGTCTCATCTGGATGAGAACATAACCTGGAAACACTTTCTCCTCACCATGTTGACGACTGCCATCTTTCCGCAGTTTAATCATTGGGGTGTGGGGAATTTCCACCTTCAAAATTCGTTCCGCAACATCTAGGGTTTGTACCCGTTGTTCCAGGTTCGCTTTGACTCGTTTTTCACAGCCAGAAGCTACCTGAACAGCATACCAACGTCGCTCTCCGGGTGAAAACTCCTGGGAACGTTCGTCCGTATCTGCCATGAGGTCTGAATGTTGTGATTCGTCTGATGTAAAAGTCATCCGAAGATTTGCCCCGACGCCCAACGAAGGAAGTTGTCTGCTAAATAGATCAAGCTAGCCGAGAGAGTGATCATCAACAATACCCCTGCCGACTCACTCAGTAGTTGCTGTCGGCCAGGCCAGACCACTTTGTCTAATTCCTCTTTCGTTTCTTTGAGGAACGTAGAAGCGTTAAAGCCAGAAGTCGTTCCTTCAATTGCAACTTCTTCTTTCTTGTTGACCACCATGAACTCCCCTTGCGATCTTACGGTATCTGATCCTGATCTTAGCTGGAAGAGGGTCACACAGCCGCCCAAACTTTTAAAACTATCATACTGAACCCATCAACACAATGTCCCGATTTGTTGCTTTTCGGAACAATGCCCAGACGAAAGTAATCTTGCGTCTGGGCATTGGAGGTATCCAGCGCGCCCTGGAGGACTTGAACCCCCGACATCAGGTTTTGGAGACCTGCGTTCTACCAACTGAACTAAGAGCGCATAGCGGAGTGGCTGATCTTCCACCTTATTTAGCTTAACACAAATTACAGACTTTAGTTAAACTTTTTTTCCGATCATCACCAGGGGAATCATGGAATCTCTGGCATTGCCCAAATTACAGACTCCGATCAAACCGTTGTTTAACGCGAGTGGCTTTACCAATGCGATCGCGGAGATAGAATAGTTTCGCCCGTCGGACTTTACCTCGACGGATAACTTTAATATCCGCAATTCTCGGAGAATGGATTAAGAAAACTCTCTCAACTCCTACTCCTTGAAAAATCTTCCGCACAGTGATGGTGGCGTTAATTCCGCCATGACGTTTAGCAATCACAACCCCCTCATAGGGCTGAATTCGCTCTTTGCCACCCTCTTGAATTTTCACCGCAACCTTGATCGTATCACCGACATAAATATCGGGAAGATCGGGTTTATTGAGTTGCTGTCGGAGGCTTTCGATTTCTTCCGTTTCAATAGAACGGATAATTTCTCCCGCTTTCATGATAATTTTCCAAAACTCACAAGATCTGATTATAGATCGAAAAGGACTGTAAAATCCATAGCATTCACCTGGATTCACAAAGATGTTAGAACAATCCATTCCAATCATCGTTGAAATTGTGTTGCTGTGCGGGTTAGCCTTCTATGTTGCCTGTAATCTAGGGGCTAATGATGTGGCAAACTCGATGGGGACGTCGGTGGGTTCCAAGGCGTTGACCCTGAAACAAGCAATTATCGTCGCCGGGATTTTAGAGTTTAGCGGGGCGGTATTTTTTGGAGAGCGAGTCTCTAAAACCTTAGCCACGGGGGTTATTAACCCGGAAGTTTTTAGCTCCACCCCTCAAGTCTTTGTGATCGGGATGGTATCGGTATTGCTTTCGGCGGGATTATGGTTACAAATTGCCACCCGTCAGGGATTACCCGTATCTTCGTCCCATGCGGTGGTGGGAGCGATCGCTGGATTTAGTTGTATTGCTGCTGGGGTCAAGGCGGTAAACTGGCAAACTATCGGTTTAATTTCCCTGACTTGGTTAGTCACTCCGGTGATCAGTGGTTTAATTGCAGCGTTATTTTACAAACTGATCAAATATTGGATTTTAGACCAACCCGATCCCGAGCGCCAAATTCAAGAATGGATTCCCTGGTTAAGTAGTATCTTAATCGGAATTTTTGGGGTGATTGTCTTCCCAATTTTGAGTTCGCCCTTGCAAAAAATCTTAACCCAATGGGGGTGGACGTTACCCGTTCATGATATTCCTGTGGGGATTGGGGTGATCGCTGCAATCAGTTTAACTTGGGTTAGTTGGCGACAATTAGATCAACAGCAGCAGGATTCTAGTTCTAATTCCATACCGGAAAAATTCCCTGGGATCGAAAAACAAATGGCGGGATTTCAGGTAATTAGTGCCTGTTTTGTAGCTTTTGCCCACGGGTCAAATGATGTAGGAAATACTATCGCTCCCTTAGCCGCGATTTTAGCCGTAATTAAAACGGGTTCAGTTCCCCTAGACGATATTGAAATCCCGATTTGGATTTTACTGTTGGGGGGGAGTGGGATTGTTACCGGACTCGCCATTTGGGGTAAAAATGTGATTAAAACTGTCGGAGAAAATATTATTTCCCTCGTTCCGAGTCAGGGATTTTGTGCGGAATTGGCCACGGCTACCACCGTATTATTGGCATCCCGTTTAGGATTACCCGCTTCTACCTCCCATGCGTTGGTGGGGGGTGTGGTGGGAATTGGATTGGTACAGGGGGGAAAAGAGGTACGCTTGGATACCGTTCGTTCTATTGCCTTAGCCTGGGTGATTACTGTTCCTAGTGCCGCTATAATTAGTGGGATTCTATTTAAAATATTCAATAGACTATAAATAAAATGTGGCACATTGGAAACTAGCGTGTCTTTAGACGCTCAGTGAGCTATTGTTTAGTTTAGGTTTTTGGGGATAATTCTTCCCTGGCTTTGCCATTTTTCCCGTTGTGCCTTTATCGGTAGAGACTAGGATTTCTAGTCTGTAAATTGTGAAACCCGGTATGCAGCGTTGGTATGAGTGGCGTCATAGCTGAATCAGCAGATCAATAAGAGGTTAATCACGAATGGGGACACAGGACAATCAACCGCCACCTTTAGGATCGGGAGAAAGCACATCCGCAGAAATAATCCTAAGTTCGGTGATACAGGAATTAGAAACATTCCATCACCAGATTAAGGAAAGATATCTGTCGGATATCCAACGACTGGAAACGGATAAAGTTCGCTTAGTTGAGGATATTGAAAATCTACAAACGGAATATCGGCGATTGCAATCCCAGCAGTTACAAACACTGTCCGATCGCGTTCCTCCCAATCGAGCTTGGCTTAAACAACTGACTCAAATTGTGGCGCGTGATGTGGAGCAATCTTTGATCGCACGCATTAATCAAATTAAAGCAGCCAGTGATCCGCCTTTATTAGCGGCTGATTCGAGTGGACGGCTTCCAGGTGAGGATCTCGATGCAGAAAACTTCAATAATCGAGAGTTGGAAGCGGTTTTGGAAACCAGTCTGAACCAAACTTTTCAAAGTTTACAGGAGGAGTTAGGTCACTATCAAAGTAACCTGTCTCAACGGTTGAACAATATGCAAACCTTGGAACAGCAGGTTGAAGCCTTGCTGGAAACCCTGGTTCATCGTTTGCAAGAACAGGTGGAACAACCCACCATAAGGGGGGATAATTCCAGACGGGAACTTCCGGGCGACGGTCATCAGGCCCTTCCCCCTGGAAATACGGGACTCACAAATCGCGCGGAATCCGTTGCTAGTCCTAAACCTAAGTCTTCTCCAGTGCAAGTGGGTTTATTTTTGGCGTTACTTTCGGCGGTATCTCTATCGTTGTTTAACGTTTGTTTAAAGATTATTCTCAAAGGGCCACAACCCCGAGAAATCTTTGGCATATTTTCCTTAGAAGGAATTATTTCTCCGGGGATCGGGAATTCTTTATTAATCTTGTTACTCCGCATGATTGTGGTCATGGCACTAATGCCGATTGTGGCAACGTTCCTTTATCCTCCGGTGTGGGGCGATCTGCGACGTTTTCTTCAGTCCGGTGATCGTCGCTTAATGTTGACGGTAATTGGTAGTGGATTTTTCTTGTTTTTATCTCAAGTCGCTATCTATGTAGCCATTGGTCAGATTCCTACCGGAATTGCGATTACGATTTTCTTTATCTATCCGATTGTGACGGTAATTGCCTCTTGGGGTTTATTTGGAGATCGACCGACCCTAATTCGGGTGATTGCCATGATTATTATTCTGGCTGGAGGGATTCTCTGTTTACCAGCCCGAAATCCTAATATTGCCATGGGCAATGTACAGGTGGGAGTGATTGCTGCGATCTGTGCGGGTGTGGCTTTTGCCGGGTATGTTTTGCTAACTCAGGTGGCTGCGGGAAAACTCCATCCTATTCCCTTTAGTTTGGTGAACTTTGCATCAATTTTTGTCTTTTCTTCTGTGAGTTTAATGATACTACCCGATAGTTTGGGGGTTAATATTGAACCGGGAGTTTGGAATGGATTAATGATTGGGGGTGTGGTTTTAGGTGTTCTCACTCTATCGAGTTATTTATTAAATAATTTCGCTATTCGCTCGGCGGGAGCTTCCTTAGCCTCCATTATTGGGACAACCGGGCCAGCATTAACCGCGTTGTTTGCCTTCTGGATTATTGGTGAGGCGATTAAGCAACAACAAATCTATGGGATGGCCTTAGTAATTTTGGGTGTGGGGGCGATGAGTATTGAACGTATGATTGGCTCAAAGCGGAAATCTACTTAACAGTATTCAGTTAACAGTAATCAGTTATCAGTCGGTGGACGAGCCTTAGTCTACTTGGAAAATATTCCGGTTCCTCTGAGGACGTCCAGAAAAGCAAAAACCGCAGGGACATGGAAGCCATTTGACCAGAGGGCGGCTCCGATGACTCTTTCTAGGGGAACAGGTAAGGCTCTGACTTGGACTTGGGTAGGAATGGGTAAAGCAGCTAAACGGGGTAAAATGGCGGCCCCTAATCCCTGAGCTACCATACTGACAATCGTTGAATCTTCTTTAATTTGATAGGCGACTTTTAACGATTGTCCCCATTTTGACCAATGTTCCCGCACCGCAGAAGTACATTCGGCATAATTGAATAAAATAAAAGAGTAGGTCGAGAGTTCTTCCCAGCTTAGGATTTCGGGAATTTGACCCGCTCCCCCCAAACCTGCTGTAGACGGGGAGCTAGGGAGGTTGGGAAGTAAAACTACATATTCATCTCTAGCAATTTCCCAAGTTTCAAATTCTTCCGAACGGGGTAAGGGAAGTAACCCAATATCTACTTGGCCTGTGCGTAAACTTTGTTCAATCCCTAGGGGATCGGTTTCGGTAATGGTGATTTCTATGTCAGGAAAACGACTGCGAAACTGGGCCACTTTTGAGGGAAGGATATGGGTTGCTGCACTACGAAAGGAGGCAACTCGAATTTTCCCTCGATGTAAACCTTTTTCTAAATTGACTTCATGATCGATTTTTTCACGCAGTTCTAGGATTTTACTGGCGTGTAAGATCACCCGTTCTCCGATCAGGGTAGGACGAGCGCCAAAGCGTCCTCGCAGTAGTAAGGGAATGCCGAGTTCATCTTCTAAAGCTGCGATCGCCCGACTGACGGAGGATTGAGAGGTACTTAAACTCAATGCTGCTTCTGAAAAGCTTCCTTGTTCTGCTACCGCTAGTAAAATTTCAAGTTGATCAATATTCATCTTGCTTTTAACTGTTAGCGACTCGCTATGAGCTTCTATACTCACCGAGAAAATTTTAACTTGAGTTGCTGTAAATTATATTATAGTGACTATCAGTAATTTTTTCACTCAAAATCTCTAGTGTAAACTTTGAATCATTAAATGAGATTGACTATCTGTTTATATTGAGTTAATAATTAAAAATATGTCTAAATTCACTTTTTTAAATCCCCCAAAAAAATGGATGTATTTATCTTTTTTTGGTGTGCTTTTAATCCTATTTATCTTGGGTTTATTCCGGTTCGACAATAAAATTCGCCGTGGTCATCAAGCCCAAGGTAGATCGATTTTAAAAACTTTGATTAAAAATCAAGATCAACAATTTAAAACCCATGGTAAATTTACACCTAACCTAGAAAACTTATATCGGGGGACTTCAAAAGGAATCGGAACTTATAAATTTAAAATGACGGTAGAATCGGATCAGGTATTTTTTGAAGCCATTCCGATTATTTGGCGTCGGGTTAGTTACTCTGGAGCTTTATTTAAGATTAAAACAAATAACTCTGTCGTACTGGTGGGAGGAATTTGTAAAAGTCCTAACTCCTCGATGACTGCTCCAACTCCGATTCTACCTCCTGTTCCCAACTTTTATCAAGTCCGTTGTCCTCTTGATGCTGAATTGATGGAATCCATGAAGTTTTCTCGGTAAAATATAAAATCAATATCAATGTCTAAATCTAAATCATTTTCTCCTAAAAATTCAACCGTTTCGTATTATTCTATACTTATCCTCTTCTATTTCCCAAAAATTGCTAACTAACTAAAATTTGAGTAAAATGAATCAATCTAAAAAAAGTTTAGGTAAAGTATATTTAGTTGGTGCTGGGCCGGGAGATCCCGGTCTGTTAACCGTTAAAGGAAAAACTTTATTAGAATTAGCAGATGTGGTAATTTATGATGCCTTAGTTAGTGATCAAATCTTGAATTTAATTAATATTAAAGCTGAAAAAATTAATGCCGGAAAACGGCGAGGGAAACATTCATTATTGCAAGAAGAAACAACTCAACTGTTAATTGAGAAGGCTCAAACTCACGATGTTGTTGTGCGACTTAAAGGAGGAGATCCGTTTATTTTTGGTCGCGGTGGGGAGGAAATGCAAGACTTAATTCAAGCCGGAGTTTCTGTGGAAGTTGTCCCCGGAATTACTTCGGGAATTGCGGCGCCTGCTTATGCGGGAATTCCTTTAACCCATCGAGATCATAGTTCGTCAGTTACCTTTGTAACGGGTCATGAAACCGCCGGAAAATATCGCCCGCAGGTGAATTGGGAAGCGATCGCCAAGGGTTCAGAAACTATTGTAATTTATATGGGGGTTCACAATTTACCCTATATTATTCAACAGTTAACTAATGCTGGACAGCCCCTAGAGACTCCGATCGCCTTAATTCGTTGGGGAACTCGACCGGAGCAGGAGGAGTTAATTGCCACCTTAAAAACGATTGTTCAAAAAGTAGCAGAAACGGGTTTTGAAGCTCCGGCGATCGCTGTAATTGGTTCAGTTGTTAATTTAAAAATGTGTTAACTTTTGACTGATGTTCATAATAATTAATCTCTAATAATCTGAATTAAACTTTCAGCTAGGATATTTTTGATCAACATTTTCGGTGAAGTTTTGCTATACTATAAAAAAATAGTTTTAATTTTATCTAAAATTAAAATGGGGAAAGATGAGAATTTTATTAGTTGAAGATGATGAACGGATTACGAAAGCCTTAGCAGAAGCGTTAATGGATCATCATTATGTGGTGGATGTCGTTCATGATGGTCAGATGGGGTGGGAGTTTGCAGAATCGGCTGCTTATGATGTAATTATATTAGATGTGATGTTACCCGGACTGAGTGGGATTCAGTTTTGCCAACGATTAAGACAACAGGGGAAAACTACACCCGTATTGATGTTAACGGCAAAAGATACCAGTGCTGATAAAGTTTTAGGCTTAGATGTGGGAGCGGATGATTATGTGATTAAACCCTTTGATTTACAGGAGTTATTAGCAAGAGTTCGGGCTTTATTAAGACGGGGAAATTCGGCCTTACCTCCGGTGTTAGAATGGGGAAGTCTTCGTTTAGATCCGAATAGTTGTGAAGTCACTTATGCAGAAAAACTTTTATCTTTAACACCTAAAGAGTATGGTTTATTAGAGTTATTTTTACGCAGCCACGGACGAGTGCTTTCTAGGGAAATAATTTTAGAGCATCTCTGGTCTTTTGAGGATATTCCGGGTGATGATACGGTGAAAACCCATATCAAAAGATTAAGACAAAAACTTAAAATAGTTGGTGTACCCTCTACATTAATTGAAACAGTTTATGGTTTGGGATATCGGCTCAAAACGCAAGGAAATTAACCCTCAATTTAGATATTTAAGTTGGCGGTTATTGCTTTCCTATTTAGGAGTGATGATGGCAATTTCAGGAATATCAATGATTACCGTTTATGAGTTTTTTTCCCTGAGTTTATATCAACAATTAGATCGTCAATTGTTAATATTAGCAGATGCAGCTACCCATAGTTTATCAGAGGTTAAAGAACATAAAGAAGCATTTGAAACCGATGATTTTAGAGGATTAGATGATGATGGTGATCTAGATATTCCTTGGCAAAATATTCAGCAAGCCAGTCAAGGAATTGAATGGTTTGATCAAAACCGCCAACTGATTGCTAAAACTGGAAAAGTGTTTCCTCCTATTGATTTATCCCATTATCATTGGACTTATATAGTTGACGGCAAAAAAATTCGTACTCTAACTTTACAGATTAATAAAGAATCAGAATTACAAAAACAGATTATCGGTTATGTACGGGTCAGTGAGTCTACAAAACCCGTGGAAAGGGTGTTGATAAAATTAAGATTAGGAATGATGTTAGGGGGAATATTAGTATCAGGATTAACTGCTTTTGGAGGAATGTGGTTAACAAAACAATCTTTAAAACCGATTGAACAAAGTTTTGAAAAACTCAAACAATTTACCGCCGATGCTTCTCATGAATTGAGAAATCCTTTAGCGGGAATTAGGACTTGTGTGGAAGTTATGCAGAGTCATCCAGAACGAATTCATCCTGCTGATATTGATAAATTAAAAGCGATCGCCAGTGGCGTCAATCAAATGACCAGCTTAGTAGAAGATTTATTACTTTTGGCTCGCACAGATCAAGATTCTATTCCGATAACAACGAATTTAGTAATTATTCCCATGAATGAACTATTAGAAGATTTGGTGGAATTTCTCCTGTATCAAGCTGAAGAAAAGGGGGTGCAATTAATCTTAGATATGAATAATGAAATTAAAATAAAAGGGGAGGGAAATCAACTTTGGCGATTATTTTTAAACTTAATAGAAAATGCAATTTATTATACTGATACCGGGGGGAAAGTAACAGTATATTTAGAGCAGCAAGAGAAATGGGTTTGGGTACGAATAGAAGACACCGGAATCGGAATTTCTTCTGAACAATTACCTTTTGTTTTTGATCGGTTGTGGCGTGCTGATCAAGCTCGAAATCGCAGAAAAGGAGGGTCTGGGTTAGGGTTAGCGATCGCTCAAACTTTAGCCCAAAATCATCAAGCAGAAATCACAGCCACCAGTCAGTTAGGAAAGGGTAGCTGTTTTTCTGTGCGTTTTCCCACTCTAGCCCACAGCTAATACCCAATTAAAACCATACAATTTAATGGGTAGTATCTAAATTTGTCACCAGTTTGTCACTTTTTAGGTTTATTCTAAAACCCAGGGCTAGGATAATCGTCTTTCTGCTGTTATATTAAGAGGCATTCCCTTTCTCCTGTCCCTAACTGTAGAGACGTAGAAACTTTACATCTCTACAAGTATATAATTATTTAGGTTAATAATAATGGCAAATCTACAGTTTTTTAAATCCCATCAACTTTGGAAACTGCATCGTAAAATTGCACCGATTATATTTATTCCTTTATTTTTAACTGCTTTCACAGGAATGGCTTATCGCCTGGGAAGGAGTTGGATGGGATTATCAGAAGAAAAAGCGGATATTTTGCTGATCATTCATCAAGGAGAATTTTTAGGAGAACCCTTAGTTCCTATTTATGTATTATCGGTAGGTTTAGGGCTAATAGCCATGCTGGTCACGGGATTGACAATGGTTCGGTTAACGCAAAAAAAACGTAAAAATCCTGCTAAAGATTCTCCATTGAATGCTAGAAAAGTTCATCAAATTTTAGCACCCATTTTATTATTACCTTTGTTTTTAAGTGCTTCAACAGGGATTCTATATGCAATCGGTACAAATTGGTTGGGTGTGTCAGATGAATCGGCTGAATTTTTACTCACAATTCATCAAGGTGCTTATTTTGGCTCGGTGGGAAAACCAATTTACGTTGCTTTAATTGGTGTAGGATTAATTGCCATGATTGTCACCGGAATTAATATGACGGGAATTTTTCGTAAAAAACGGGCTAAAGTTTCTTCAGAAAAATCTTAAGTTTAAACGAAATCTAAATGTAGAGATGTTCCATGGAACGTCTCTACTGGATTTAAGATTAGGTTAATTATTTTTTTGACAATAATATATTTATAGCAAGTCTAAAATTAACGATTGAATTGCGATCGCACCCACTGCCGAAATCCTCGCCTTGCTGCACTATCTCCTCTAATTTCACTTTCCTGTAAAAACTGTAAAATTCTGTCTATAACTGGCAAATTTCCAAAGATAGGGCTAGTTTCTATTGACAAGTATTCTCCTTGTCGTAGAACAAAAATTTGTAGTTTTCCTTCTGTATAAATCCACAATTCGGGTACAGCTAAAGTTAAATAAGCATCGAGTTTAGTTTTTGAGGTAACATCGACTTCAATAGCTAAATCAGGAGGAGGATCAACAGATAAATTAATTCGTTGCTTTCCGATCATTAAAGCAGCATTTTGAATATAAAAACAGTTATCTGGTTCGATACCTGCTGCCATTTCTGGTCGCTTAAAAGTTGTCGATCCAAAAGTTTGTGAATCTAACTCTAATTCATCCAATAGAATTTTTACAAAATCGCTAATTAATTCTTTTTTTGTTTCATGTTCTGGTAATGGCATCCGAATTTCTAACACTCCTTGATAGTAAGCGACCCGTGAAGCGCGATGTTCTCCCATTTCCTCTAAAATGGCTTCAAATTCCTTCCAACTCACCTGACGCAAAATTAGGTGTTGTCCGGGTTGAATATCAATTTGTTGTAATTCAAATGTAACAACCATTTCATTCTCCCTAACTAGATATTTTTGTTAATTCCAAACTTCAGTTAAATCTAACATAAACCCCGGTAAAATATCTTCTCCTGATAAGATTAATGGATGATTTAATAATTCTATATCCTGATTTTGTCGATAAATTTCTACGGTTTTATTTTTTCGATCAATTAACCAACCTAAACTAGCTCCATTTTCCATATATTCTATCATTTTAGCTTGCAACTTCTCTATCGCATCATTTTTTGAACGCAATTCCAATACAAAATCAGGGCAAATTGGCGCAAAGATTTCCCGTTCTTCCTGTGTTAGTAAATCCCATCTTTCTTGACGTATCCAAGAGGCATCAGGAGAGCGATCAGCACCATTGGGAAGATGAAAACCTGTAGAAGAATCAAAAGCTATCCCTAATTGATTTTGACGGTTCCATAACCAAAGTTGTCCGGCGATATCAAGATTTCGATTTCCGGTTTCACTTCCCGTTGGTGGCATTACAATTAACTCTCCTTTAGCCGTTCTTTCTAATTGTAAGTCTCGATTTATTTGAGCTAACTGAATGAAATTTTTATGGGTGATCGATAGTATTAACGATGGTGAAATATTGACCGCAAGCGGTTGTAAAAAGTTAGCTTGTGTCATCATTTTCTCCTATATATAGAGCGTGTTTACAAACTCTTTGTGTCTTTGTATCTTTGTGGTTAAATTAGGCTTTATCCTTGTAAAAATAGCCACAATAACTGCTATAGCAACCGCCAAGGCAGTTAGGACACCAGACGGATCTTAGAACCCAGACGGTGAAGTATTTTCCCCCCTGTTCCCTCCCCCCTAGCCCCCCACGGGGGTTTGGGGGGACTGTTCCCCAGATCCGGCGTTCCCTGCTATATATTTGAAACCCAGTTTCTATCTCAAAATTAGTGATTTTTGATCAAATCAACTAACTTTAGAGGGTTGTTTGTTCTGAACAAAAAAGGCTTCACGAATTTGTTCAGAAATTTGAGAACTGGTTAAACCCAAATCAGCAAAAGATTCATTAGGTTCAGCATGATCAACTAAAATATCAGGAACCCCGAAACGCTTCACTGGAACCACCACATTATTATCTAATAAAGCTTCCGCAACGGCGGAACCAAAACCACCCATTAAACAACCTTCTTCTATAGTTACGACTTTACCAATTTGTTTGGCTAAAGGCGCAATTAATTCTACATCCAAAGGTTTAACAAAACGGGGATTAATTACAGTAGCTTCAATGCCATGTTCACTGAGAATTTCTGCTACTTGCATTGACATATTCACCATACTGCCATAACCCATTAATAGCAGATCATCTCCATGTCTTAAAATCTCTCCTTTGCCGATAGGTAAGGCTTCCCAACCTTCTTCCATTAAAGGAACACCTAAACCCGATCCGCGAGGATAACGCATGGCAATGGGGCCGTTTGTATGCTCAATTCCGGTGACTAACATCCGTTGTAATTCGGCTTCATCTTTGGGAGCCATAATCACTAAATTGGGTAAACATCGGAGATAGGAAATATCATACATTCCCTGGTGAGTGGGGCCGTCTACCCCAACAATTCCCGCCCGATCTAAACAGAAGAAAACTGGAAGTTCTTGAATACAAACATCATGAATAATTTGATCATAAGCCCGTTGTAGAAAGGTGGAATAAATAGCAACCACTGGACGCATTCCTTCCGTTGCTAAACCCGCCGCCATGGTAACAGCGTGTTGTTCGGCAATACCGACATCGATATATTGTTTCGGCAGTTTTTTCTGGAGAATATCTAACCCAGTTCCCGTTGCCATTGCCGCCGTAATTCCCAGAATTCGAGAGTCATTTTCGCACAATTTAACTAAGGTTTCCCCAAAGACTTTAGAATAACTAGGAGGTTTGGGTTTACTCGCCGGAACAGCTTTTCCAGTGGCTAAATTAAAGGGGTTTTGAGCATGATAACCGACTTGATCTTTTTCAGCGATCGCATAACCTTTTCCCTTCACCGTGGCGACGTGAACTAACACTGGCCCTGGTATTTTATGGGCTTGTTGAAAGGTATTAATTAATTCTTTTAAATCATGACCATCAACCGGCCCGACATAGGTAAAACCTAATTCTTCAAACACCGCCCCGACTTTAGAAACTGCTAACCGTTTCATCCCTTCTTTCATCCGTTCCATTTCTGGGGTGAGGGCTTCTCCCACAAAAGGTAAATGCTTAAATTGTTCTTCCAAATTATCAGTTAAAAACTGAACTGGAGGAGACAAACGCATTTTATTCAAATAACGAGAAATTGCCCCCACATTGGGAGAAATTGACATCTCGTTATCGTTGAGAACTACCATTAAATTAGTATTAGGTAAATGTCCAGCGTGGTTAATAGCTTCTAAGGCCATACCTCCGGTTAATGCACCATCCCCAATAATGGCAACGACTTTGAAGTGTTCCCCCTTCATGTCACGGGCGATCGCCATTCCTAGACCCGCAGAAATACTGGTAGAAGCGTGTCCAGCCCCAAAATGATCAAATTTGTTTTCACAGCGTTTTAAATAGCCTGCAACGCCGTCTTTTTGTCTTAAAGTGTGGAAATTTTGATAACGTCCGGTGATTAATTTATGGGGATAGGCCTGATGTCCCACATCCCAAATCACTTTATCTCGATCTAAGTCGAGGGTTTGATATAAACCCAATGTTAGTTCCACAACTCCCAACCCTGGCCCCAAATGTCCTCCGGTGGCGGCAACGGTTTCTAGGTGTTTCTCGCGGATCTCGCGGGCAATTTGTTCGAGTTGATGGATCGACAAGCCATGGAGTTGATTGGGATGAGTAATTTCACTTAGGTGCATATTTGTTAAATGCCTGCATTTACTATAAAGTCATGGTAGCACCGGACGAGTTAGGGGGAGAAGGACAGGGCTGTTTCATGTTGGATCGCATATCTCAACCCCTGGTTCTAAATTGCTGGTAATACTCTGAAACAGTTGCAAAGCTGCTTCTAAATCCTCCATAATTTCCGTTGCTAAAACATCCGGTTTGGGCAGGTTATCCGAGTCTTCTAAACTTTCATCTTTCAGCCAGAAAATATCGAGGCTTAGTTTATCCCGTTGGATTAATTCTTCATAACTAAACGCTTTAAATCGTTCCGTCTCTTGACGTTCATAACGATTTTCAACATTAAAACACTGGATAAAATCTAGTAAGTTCTCAGACCGTAAAGGATTAGTTTTTAAAGTGAAATGTTGATTCGTTCTAAAATCATAAATCCATAGTTTTTTTGTCCAAGGGTCAGCACTGGCGGGTTTACGGTCAAAAAATAAAACATTGGCTTTCACCCCTTGGGCGTAAAATATCCCTGTAGGTAATCTCAATAAAGTGTGTACGTCACAACTATGAAGTAATTTTTTCCGAATCGTTTCCCCAGCACCGCCTTCAAAAAGTACATTATCAGGAACAACAACCGCCGCTTTACCGTTAATTTTTAACAGGGTTTTAACGTGCTGAATAAAGTTTAATTGTTTGTTGGAAGTAGTCGCCCAAAAGTCATCCCGACGATAAACAATTTTTTCTTTATCCGCTTTCTCGTCATCATTAAAAACCGTAATACTGCTTTTTTTCCCAAATGGAGGGTTAGTTAATATCAGTTCAAACCTATCACCTGGGTCAGCCCTTAAACTATCTTTAGCTTCAACGGGGCTTTCATCGCCACTAATACCATGTAAATGCAGATTCATGGCACATAACCGCACCACTCCATCCGCCACATCGTAACCTTTAAACGTCTGATGTTTGAGAAACAGTTTTTGAGCTTTATCGAGTTGATAATGCTTGTTAATATAGTCATGGCTAATCAGAAAAAAGCCCCCCGTCCCACAAGCGGGGTCACAAATACGCTGTCCAGGTTGGGGACGCATGACTTCTACAAGGGCTTTAATTAACGGTCTGGGGGTGAAATATTGTCCCGCCCCGTTTTTGGTGTCCTCAGCGTTCTTTTGTAGCAGTCCTTCGTAAATTTCCCCCTTAACATCAATATCTAACCCTATCCAAGTTTCGGAATTAATTAAATCAATCAGTCGTTTTAGTTTAGCCGGGTCTTGAATTTTGTTTTGGGACTTACGGAAAATAACCCCTAAAAGTCCTTTTTCTTTGCCTAAGTTTTCTAGGGTTTTGCGATATTGAATTTCTAAAGCATCCCCATCTTTTAATAGTAAGATTTGCCAGTCATATTCCTTGGGAATAGTAGAAGGTTTGCCCAAGGGTGCAGGGAGTTGGGCTTGTTCATCTACCATTTTTAAAAATAGCAAATAAGTCAACTGTTCTACATAGTCGCTATAACTTACGCCGTCATCTCGGAGGACGTTGCAGTAATTCCAAAGTTTTTGAACAATAGTAGATGATAGGTTACTCATGGGGATTTAAAATAATAATTAACTTTGATTATCTGATGAAATCTGCGGAATTTCCTCTGCGGTTAAGGTGACAACTTTTCCATTTTCCCAAACACTAATAGATTCTCCTAATTTCCGATGTCTATCTAAAGCTTTAGCAATAGCCAGTTTTACACCTGTGTCAATTTGGCTTGATAATTTATCAGGAATGGGTTTATTCATCGTTAGAAGTTGTAATTTGTGTCCACAATTGAGGTTGATAAATAATCGGGTCTTGGTTAAAAGGGCATTCAGCTATAATCTGCAAATTGAGACTAGAGTTATCATAAACTATCCAGCGATTACAGAGGGGTAAATATAAATCAGTTAGGTTTTTCCGTCCCCGTTGATAACGACGGCGAATGACATCTTCTGGGATATTGTGACCCCCGCTTTCTACCCGTCTGCGTACCCTGGCGATCGCCAATTCTGGACTTTGTAACCAAAAATAAATTAAGTTAATCTGATAACCTTGATTTTTACAATCTCTCAAAAAACGGGCATATGACTCAACAACCCAATTACAGACTCAATATTGATAGTCAGACCCTAGAAAACTCTCCAATAGGGCAGGCTGGACGTGATCTGATTCAAAATGTAACGGTCTATGAAAGTTTGAGTTTTGCAGGTTTATTTCATCGAGAAGTTAAACCCCCAACCCAACAAGAATATCGCTTCCGACAAAAATTACTCAACCAAGTTCAAGAATTTTGGGTAGAGAATGTCTTAGAACGGTCACTGCATAATAAGGCGATGATTGACCTCGGACTGGAAGAACGACCCGATTTAGTAGCGCGTCCTTTTGGTAATGTTCAAATCTCCCCAGAACAATCACAAAAACCTTTATCTACAAGTCGAGGAATTAACACTGCATTTAATCGGATGGGAGAGGGACGAACACTCCTAATTTTGGGTGAACCCGGAGCCGGAAAAACAACGGTATTGTTGAAATTAACGCGGGATTTAATTGCTCAAACATCGGAAAATTTGAATCGACCCATACCTGTTGTTTTTAACTTATCTTCTTGGGCAAAAAAGCAGCAGAAAATTGCTGATTGGTTAGTGGATGAACTTCAGAGCAACTATGGCGTTTCCAAGTCTCTAGGTAAAGCATGGGTAAAAGACCAACAATTGTTACTACTACTGGATGGTTTGGATGAGGTGCAAGCCAAACATCGAGAAGCTTGTGTAGAAGCCATCAATCAGTTTATGCAAAACTATGGGTTAACTGAGATGGTCGTCTGTAGTCGTATCAAAGACTATCAAGCCCTCTCAAATCGTCTACAAGTACGGGGTGCTATCTGTGTTCAACCTTTAACCTCAGAACAAGTTAACCAATATTTAGACCAAGCGGGGGAACAACTTCAGGGAGTCAAAACCCTTTTGCAACAAGATACCGCCATGGAGGAGATGATGAAATCTCCCCTGACTCTCAGTATTGTCAGCATGGCTTACAAAGATATCTCTGTTGAAAATCTACAGCAATTCGGTTCCACTCAAGAACGTCGTCGCCATCTTTTTGAAACCTATATTGAGCGAATGTTTCAGCGTCATGGACGCTCGATGAGGAGCAACTATAAACCAGAGCAAACCAAACATTGGCTCACTTGGCTGGCGACTGGGATGGTGCGGGAATCTCAAACTGTATTTTTGATTGAGAAAATCCAACCTACTTGGTTAGAAAAGCAGGGAGAACGTATCTTTTATCGCATTATGAGTGTATTAGCTTCAGGGCTGATTTTCGGGCTGATTGGATGGGGGATCGGGCTGGATGAGGGGCTGATTTTCGGGCTGATTGGAGGGCTGATTGGAGGGCTGAATGAGGGGCTGATTGGAGGGGAAATTAAACCTATTGAAAGCTTAACATGGTCGGCTCAAGAATTCAAAAAAACTCTAAAAAAAATGCCGACTTTACTGTGGATCTTAGGGCTGATTTTCGGGCTGATTTTATGGGCGTTTGAACAGACGATGGTAGGGTTTATTGTCGGGCTGTTTGGAATGCTGTTTGTCGGGATATTCTATGCTATTATTCAAGGATTTAAAAGCCCAGAAATAGAGGTCAAAAAAATCCCGAATCAAGGAATTAAAAAATCAATACTTAACGCTATAATTTTGGGAATAATTATACCTATCGTGGCAGGACTGATAGGATCATTTGGTCTGTGGTTAATAGCGGGGATTAATGGCCACAATAATGTTGATATATTCAGTTATATTTTATTACTGACTATATTATTTTGTTTAATTATTGGCTTATCTTTCGGTGGTGGATATGCTGTCATTCAACACTTAACTTTGCGTTCAAGGCTTGACATAAAAGGCTTTGCCCCCTGGAATTATGCTCGTTTTCTGGACTACGCCACAGAACTAATATTCCTGCAAAAAGTTGGGGGTGGTTACATCTTTATTCACCGAATGCTACTCGAACATTTTGCCCAAGTTGAACCGGAACAAGTTCCAGAAAGTTCAGTTCAAGTTTCTCAGTCAATAGACCTGATAAATGCGTCTAATGCACAAGAATTAAATCCGGTTAACTCAGAAGAACTTGAGACTTTAAAAACCGTTGAGACATTAGAAGCCGAATCAGTCTCTAATAAAATTTGTGGAAATTGCCAACATGAAAATCCATCTGACTTTGACTTTTGTTCAAAGTGTGGAACTGCATTAAATTCTGATAGTATTTCTAACTAAACTTGTAACATCAAGGAGATTTAACCATGAAGACCATACTGATTTTATTATCCAATCCCAAAGATTCTGTCCAGTTGCGTTTGAACGAAGAAATCCGCGAAATTAAAGCGGCGTTGAAACAGTCGAAAAATCGAGAACAGTTTGAAATTGTGAGTGAGTCAGCCGTTCGAGTGAAAGATTTGCGACGAGCATTATTAGAATATGAACCCGCAATTGTTCACTTTTCGGGTCATGGTTCTGGGACTAACGGACTGGTTTTAGAAAATGATTCAGGAAAAACTCAACTCGTGAGTAGTGAGGCTTTAGCCAAGCTGTTTAAACAGTTTCAAACGGAAGTTCAATGTGTTATCCTCAATGCTTGCTACAGTGAAGAACAAGCCCAAGCTATTCATCAATTTATTGATTGTGTTGTGGGGATGAATAAAGCGGTTGGAGATAACACAGCGATTAATTTCTCTACGGCATTTTATGAAGCTTTAGGTGCAGGAAAATCTTATGATAAATGTTTCAACGTTGCTTGTAATTCGATTAATTTAGAAGGAATACCGGAGTCGGATACTCCACAAATTCGCTATCGACCTCGACATTATGTTTCAGATCTTCAGGAAGCTCAACAAGCTCAAAAAAACGATGATTCATCCTCTCAGCCCAGCTTTAAACCATCCATCAATATTAATGGTAATCTTTCCAACAGTCAAGTAGGTCAAGCCGGACATGACCTCACTCAAACCACAGATCAATTAATAGGAATGGAAAACCAATAAGGTGACTAATTGAGCAATAGTTTACGGTAGATAAGGGTTTCCAGGGTTTAATTGTGCAAGTTATTTATTTTTCATTCCTAACATTAATCGTCCGGCTTGAATAGCGACAGATTCAGGATTAAAAGGTGAAAGTCCCGATGCTATTTCATCGGCATTGACATATTCAAAAACTTCGAGAAAATAGGGGAGAATTTGCCGGGCTGAGGTGGTTTTACCTGAACCATTTGCCCCACCAATTATATACAGATTTGGCATTATTTTAAGGGGAATTCTAATTGTAAGTTAGATTTGGTTTTTGATTGATTGGGTCTTTCTTTATAGGTGCAATCTCTAATAGCCTATTATGCTTTATTTTTTAGGAATATAGGATTTAAGCTGGGTATCAATATTTTTAATATGGTTGACAAACCAATCTACTAACTCTCGTTTAACCTGAACTCGAATTAATTCTAACGGTTGCTTTTGATCAATTTTACTATTAATATCTTGTAAGGTTGTTAAAAAATTAGCATGGGCTTTTTTATTATCGCAAGCAATAGGACATTTATAGCTATCCATGCAGGATTCTTCATAATTAAAATGATTATTTGTATACATTTTTAGAAATCCCATAATTGATCGAAGTTCTTGATCGCCTTTGTGATTATCCATGGCAGTTAATAACTGATCCATTTGATCTAATAACTGTTCATGTTGACAGTCTAGTAAGGGGATACCAATTTTTAAAGAATCATTCCATGTTCTCATATTTTTATCCTAATTTTGGGGCTGGAGTATAGACTTAATTTTAGTCCTGATTGGCTGGTTGATCCTAGTTTAACACACTTACTGTTGGCTGTTACCTGTTCCTTGTCTCAAACAATAATCTAGCAGACTTATTACCTAAAAACTATTTTTTACCCATCAACCAATAGGTGGTCATTTCTCCTTTTCCTTTAATAGAAATTATGCCGCGTTTTTCAAAATTATATTGATCTTTAATTCTGTGATAAGTTGCTTCTGTGACTTGAATTCGTCCGGGGTCGCCGGAAGATTCCATCCGAGAAGCAATATTAACTGCATCCCCCCATAAATCATAAATAAACTTTTTAATTCCGATCACCCCCGCTACTACAGATCCAGTATTAATCCCAATTCTAATTTGAAATTGAGAGTCGATATTAAATCTTTCTAAAGGCACTTTAAATTCAGCCATGGCGGCTTGCATTCCTAATGCCATATCGGCGATCGCTTCGGCATGATTAGCTTTGGGTAAGGGTAAACCTCCTACTACCATATAAGCATCACCAATGGTTTTAATTTTTTCTAATCCATGTTTTTCTGCTAAATGGTCAAAAATCGAAAACATTTCATTCAGAACACTGACTAATTCTATCGGCGGAATTTGAGAAGATAGGGGAGTAAATCCTACCACATCGGCAAATAAAATGGTCACTTCTTCAATCGCAGAAGCGATGGCTTTTGTATTATGTTTGAGTTGATTGGCAATAACTTCGGGTAAAATATTTAATAATAATTGTTCCGATCTTTCTTTTTCTAACCTTAAATCGGCGGTGCGTTCTTCGACCCTTTGTTCTAATTCGGCATTGGTTTTTTCTAACTCATTAAAAGAGGCTTTTAACTGTTGGGTCATGGTATTAAAAGAAGTAGCTAAAATCCCTAATTCCTTAATGGGTTCGACCGGGATTGTTTGTTCTAATTCTCCACTGGCGATCGCTTGACTAGCTTGACTCAGACGAAAAATCGGGGTACTAATCCAACGGGCGGTAAAAATGCCACATAATGTGGCTACTAATAACGCCACAATACATAATAAAATAGTTGTCCGAGTATTAGCATGAATTTCCGCCATGAAATCCGATTCCGGTACAACAACGATAATTAACCAATTAATTCCCCGTTGATCAGATAGGGGAGTGACTTGTAAATATTGTTGTTTTCCATTAATCTCAAAGGTCAGTTGAGTTGAGGTTTTAATCTGATCTAAATTACCAAAATATTTCAGTAAATAACTGGAGGTAGCCTGAGTTAAAATATCACTACTTTTAATTCCTTTAATTCGTTTGGTTTCCTTCTCTTTTTTATGAACAATAAAGGTTTCTTCTAGGGTTGAGGTGGCGACTAAATATCCGTTTCTTTCCATGACAAAGGTTTGTCCGGTCTTGCCAATTTTTAAACGGTTCAGAAATTGACTAATCCGTTCTAAGGTTAAATCGGTACTCGCTACTCCTAATAACTGTTTATTGCGATTATAAATAGGTTGGTTGGCGGAAATCACTAAAACTTTAGACCCAAAATAAGCATAAATTTCACTCCAAACAGGTTTTCCGGCTTTTACCCCCGCTTCATACCAAGGACGAACTCTAGGATCATAATTTTCTCTCACACTCAATAATTCTTGGCGATCGCCTTGATTATTAGTTAACCATTTATGAAACTTTCCGGCGGTACTTTTATCAACAATATCAAATTCTATCGTACCATCATCATTACGATTAGCTCCCACATAATAACCATTTTTTAATCCAATTCCAATATAACTAGCGGTTTTAAATTGTTTTAACTGACTCCACAGATACTTTTCCATCTGGGGAACATTATCCACACTAATTAATCCCATTCTCAGGGTATCAACATTAATTTGATTGATGATGTGGGGGGTTTCTAAATAAGTATTAAGTTCCTGTTGGATGCGGTTACTTAATTCAATTCTTAATTGAGTCGCTAAATCATTAACGGCGATCGAACCATTTCTAAAAGACAACCATCCTGTTAGTCCGACGGATGCAAAAATTTGGATCAGAAAAGGAACCACAAAAACAATCCGCAGGGATAGTTTAGGTGCTTTTTTATTCAATCCTAATAGACGACGAGATAGAGATGCCATAGTGATTGTCCCTGATATCAAAATCAACGATTCGCACCCCCCAACTATAGGTAATGGGTAATGAGTAATGGGTAATGGGTTTTTAATCCACTTATTAAAGCGTTTGCGCCCTTAACTGCCCTAACTACTCGTCTCTAAACTGACATACTTGAAAGATAAGGATCTAAACCCATTACCTATTACCTATTACCCAAGGTTGATTGACTTGATTTTAACGAATAATTATTGGATTTGGGTAGTTAATTTCTCGCCTAGTTTGGGTTCTGTTCCTTTGAGAATTCGATCAATATTAGTCCGGTGTCGCCAGATAACGTAAATTCCCCCGGCGATCGCAAAAATTTGATAGGGCAGAGGTTCCCCAGTTATAATCATTAAAATTGCAATTCCTATCGCCCCGAAAATTGAACTCAAGGAAACAATTCGAGAAATTGCTAAAACCATGGCAAAAATTCCTAGGGTTGCTAAGGCTAATTTCCAATCTAAGGCAAATAAAATTCCCAGACTAGAAGCAACAGATTTTCCTCCTTTCCATCCGATCCAAATGGATTTTGTATGACCAATAATTACAATTAATCCGGCTAGAATAGCGATCCAATATTGTAATATATCAGGATGTTGGATTCCGGCATTGGTAGCGAGTTCCGAGGCAAAAGAGAGGGAATAAGTCCAAAAAACCAGAAGAACGGCTAAGGTTCCTTTTAAAATATCAATTAATAAAACCAGTGCTGCGGGTAATTTTCCCAAGGTTCGCAGGATATTGGTTGCACCCGTAGAACCGGAACCCTCAGCCAACATATCAACTCCATAAAACCAGCGTCCGATGGCGTATCCTGTGGGTATAGAACCTAAGAAATAGGCCGTTACTAATAATCCGGTATTAATTAATAACCATTCAATCATGTTTAAAAGACCGTTATTTTCAAGTTGCCGAAGTTGTTAAAACCGTTCAGTAGGTGGTTGTTGGGTTTGGGGGTCGGGGGCCAGGGCCAACCAGAGGGGAAATTGCAGTAAAGATAGACTAATTCTATCTTCCATATCATCAATAATAATGAAGGGTAAGCGTCCTTCTTTGACCAAACGATCGGCTTTTTGAGAAAGAACTTCCGCTTCTTCAAATAAAACAATTCCCTGTTCTGGGCCGAAATCTCGACGGTCAATCCCTAAACAATCTTGGAGACCGCGGCGCCATTCTCCCAACCGTTCGGGACTATTGGCTAAAACCAGGGTTCTTAGGCGGTTTCCATAGATATTTCTCAATATAGAAATCGTTGCCGAGGCGACTAATATATTCTGTAAACGACTGCCCATGGTGCGTAAGGCGCCCCGTCCTCCTTGGTTAAAAAACCAATTGGAAACCCGTTTGGCGTGAATGGGTTCAAAGGTGCGACGCAGTTGCCAAGGGGGGCCATAATAGTCGGGAGCGTTGCGATATTGATCGAGGAGTTGGCGAATTCGTTGGGTTTGTTCGGCAAAACCCTGTTCTGAAAATTGTGGGTTTGCAGTGTTTTGAGGATTTTCTACGGGGATGATCACCTTCGTCACCTCTCGCGGTTGGGCGGGGATTTGGGGTTCGGGTGGGTTTTCTGGTATGAGTTCTAATTGTTCGGTGGTGGCGACTAAATCCTGTAAACTCCCGACTAAATAATCCTTAAATCCCTGGACTCGGATAGCGAGTTCTTGGGAGACTCCGGCGAAGGAGGTTCGCATTTCTTTTTGGATGCGATCGCGACGACGTTCGAGTTTTTCGATTTCGATTTGTAAGGTTTGTTTGCGTTGTTCTAATTGATCTAAGGCGGAGGAGATTAATTTCCCCATGGACTGGGTTAATACCAGTTGTTCCTGTTGGATGCGTTCGTTGGTCTCCTGTAACCCGATAATTCTTTTTTGTAGTTCCTGTTCTTGAATCTGTAATCGTTTCACCCGTTGGTCTAACTGGGTGGTGACTTCTTCTATGGGTTCGGACATCAGACGTTCGGACAAGCTCGGTGAGGTTGCGGAATTTGATCCCGGTTCAGGATTGTGGAATTCGTTGGACTCCCAAGGGTCAGCAATGGGTAAAGGATTCATATTAATCGAGTTCCCTCCGGTTTCTCCAAGAGAGGGATTAAAGGGTGGCGTTGTTGAAGAAGTTACCCCGCTTACAGGTGGGTTTTGATCTCGGATTTGAGTTTCGTCTGAATTCATGCAATTGAGCGTCCCGGTCTAAACACAAGGGGATGTAATGGGTGAAAGTATAGCGTTTTGTTCGGTTATTGGGGTGTTTAGACAGGTTTGTTACCCTGACCTGTTAGAGTGATTGTAGCACTACTTCAACCTCTGAATTAATTCAATGACTGACTATAGAATCATTTGTATCGGCATAGCTTTGCTAAGGCACGTCCCTACACTGATAATTGATAATGCGGGTACTTGATAACTAAAAATGGGAATAGAATTACGCAGTTACGTCTATTTAGATAATCTTCAACGGCAACACGCGGCCTATATTGGTACGGTGTCCCTGGGTTTTTTGCCTTTACCTGGGGATTCTTCTTTGTGGATTGAAGTTTCTCCTGGGATTGAAATTAACCGAATTACGGATATTGCTTTGAAAGCGACCTCGGTGCGTCCTGGGGTGTTGTTTATTGAGCGGCTTTATGGTCTTTTAGAAATTCATTCAAGTCGTCAAGGGGATACAATTACCGCAGGACGGGCAATTTTGGATTTTTTAGGGTTACGAGAAAGCGATCGCCTGAAACCTCAAATTATGTCCAGTCAAATTATTCGGAATCTTGACCCGCACCAAGCCCAATTAATTAATCGTAACCGTCGAGGGCAGTTAATTTTAGGCGGTCAAAGTTTATATATTTTGGAAGTTCAACCCGCAGCTTATGCAGCTTTAGCGGCGAATGAAGCGGAAAAAGCCTCGTTAATTAATATTCTGCAAGTGACGGCCGTTGGTAGTTTTGGACGGCTGTATTTAGGGGGAGAAGAACGGGATATTATGGTAGGTTCACAAGCGGCTTTAGAAGCGATTGAAAATGTATCGGGACGAGAATACGGAGGCAGTTTTAATCCCGAATAAATTAGGAGAAAAAAATATGGCAAATCCAGAACATTTAGCTTTATTACAATTTTAAGTAAAGCCAATTTAAGCTGCTTTTACGGTAGTTTTTCGCGCAAGTCAAGCCAAGATTTGAGAGATTCATCCAAAACATATTTATCACTATCCGCGAGGGCTGCGATAACTTTCAATCTATTTTTTAGTTGTCTTAATTCGCGAATTTCTGCAATGGGTAGCATTTTCCACTTCGCGGCCTTTTTTTCCACATCTTCGGGCGATTCTTTGATGTTATCCCAAAACCATTGTAAAATTAAGTTAACATCGAGAACACAATGATCGGAAATTACTCCAAGTTTCGCGATCGCGCCAGCCCGGAGCATCATTGAGGAAATCCTAAAAGACTCGCCACTTCCTGTTTTTTTGTGTTCGGCATCATTGGCTAGACGATCGTAAATTGTGGTGGCTACTTCTGCCCATTGGCGATCAGGTAAACCTGAACCATTTTGACCTTTTCGAGCCTTAGCAGAGGAAACATCGGCTAATAATAACCAGTTAAACTCTTGTGGTTGGGTGGCTTGATCTGAAAATATCTTTTTTACCCAAATCAGTACAGATTCGGCATCTTGTTCGAGGATGCTATCAATTGATATTGTCGTAGGAGATTGAGTCATAATTTATCTACTCCACATATTCGATATCAGCATTACTTGTGTCAACTCCTTGCTGCCTAAAGGCTGTTATTCCTAGTTCTAAACTCTCTGAAGTGGGTCTAAAATGCCCGCTATGATTGCTGATAGTTAGCAAAATATATAAACCTTTGCTGCCAACAATCTCGGCTTCTCCCGCAGCCAAAACAGGCTCACCGAGAGTTATAACCGTATGGTAGATTTCATTGCTAACATCTAAAAATTTCGGAATTACAAGGAGTTCTAGTTTTGTTGTTACTGCCCATTTGACAGTCCCTTCATTAATTATATCATCAAATCCTGCTTCTCCCACTTTAATTGGTCTGATGCCTAATTCCTCTGCTGACCGAAGTTCATCATTTAAAGTCCCAGGAGACTGATTGGAAAAGCAAGGAATGGGAGCATTATTTGAAAATGATTGTGTCACGACAGAATTTAACGAGAATCCACTTTATATTCAAAGATAAGTCTATCTCCTTTTGAACTCGATCGCGCATTATGATGTTCAATTAAACTTTCACCAATGGCGCAAACTCCTCTAATTTCACTTGTAGGTCATCCACTAGCATTAAACGATACCTTTCTGTAGCTTTCAACTTTTGGAAAACATAACTAGCAAAATCATTACGCCACTTTTGCCTATCAAGTTCATTCGAGATGTTTAGCGATCTGATTGATAAGTTATAATGGTATTCTTCAAAGTTGATATCTTGATCATTTTCAAAATCATGCTTTCCTACAGTAAGAGTGATGGTTGAGTTACTAAACTCATACCAATTGTCAGTACCATCAGAAATAAGCTCGAATTTTAGAGCCAATATCAACTCTAATTCTTTGATTAAATGTTCGATTTCCTGGGGAAATTCTATAAAAATATCTAGTGTGCGAGACATAAAAACCTCCTTTATTGAAACTCAGTAAAAGTGATGTCATAGCGATCGCCAATAATTCGGATGCTATCAATTTTTCCGCGTGTAATATTTTTTGCCCTCTGCAAACCTCGTTCAGCCTCAGACTCTATCAATCCAGATGTCCTAGCATCTATAATTATATCCCTAGCTTGTCCCCCTCGTCTAATCGAGTTGTTAATCTGATTTTTTACTGTCGCGCTTGTAGCACCAAAATCCAAACTTTTAAATTCAGTGGGTTCTCCATCTACCTCAGCATCGGGATTTCTACCTCCATCAGTTTTTTCTGCTAAGGCTTTAACATTTTTTCCCTCTGTTTTGAGAAATTCTGCGATCGCTCTTTCTGTTGCACCAAAAGCTCTTTCTGATTCATCAATACTGCCACAATTAGCCGAATTTTGCTTCATTCGTGGTGCTTTTCTTTTATTAGTAGTATCCGCATATCTTATAGTGCATATATACCTGGTTCAGCGTCATCCCCAGGCATAATTTCCCGGCTGCTTTTAACACCTTTACTTTCGCACAGATCGGCAAAATATTCTAAACTTTCTAATCTGGCTGAAAGTTCGCTCAAAGTATCTAAATATTCAGCTATAGCAATTTGGCGATAAGTCCAGGCTAGATCAAATTTAGTAGCACTATAGGACATATCAAATTCCACATCAATATTAGTTTTTTTGCTTCTAATTTGGTCAGGAGATAAGGCGCGATCGCTTATTGATATTTTCGTAATTCGTTCTACTCGTTCTGGGGTAATATGGTTATTAAATCGAGAATTACTAAAGCGATAAGCGGTAGATAAATAAGAGTTTTCATTATTGATTAATGCTTGACCCCATCTTTCCGCTACTTGTTTAAATTGGGGGATTTCTACCGCCAGTAATTCTTTAGCTTCTTGATGTTTTCCTATTTCTAGGAGAAGATTTGCTTCTGTTGCTGTGGCTACAGCCCAACCTTGAATAGAAACATCAGCATTAAGCATAATTTCAGCATCTAATTCTGGGGTAGCTTGTATGGCTTGATTACTGAGAAATAATCGCACTCTGGAAGCTGTTTTAATGGCCGATCTCGGTGATTCATCAGGAAAACGAGAACGATCATCAAGTTGAGCTTTTAAAGCGGCAATTTCTTTAATTAGCATGGCTTGATGAAGATGGGAAATAGCTTTGGCGAGGCTTTTTTGTTTTTGGCGGCTATCTTCTACTAATAAATACAAATAGGCCAATTGTTCAGAGATAATATCTAAGCCCTTATCAACCTGATCGAAGCGCTTATCAAGATGAATAAAACCTGCGCTTAAGTTCTTTTCAATCCGATTTAAGTCATCTTCAATTCGGTTAAAACCTGCTTCCATTGACTGTTGAATGTTGCCTAAAGTGTTTTGGATTTGGTGCAGTTTATAGCCCATATAGGCAAAGCCCGCAATACTAACACCAAGGTTTAAAACACTTGCGCCCGCAGCAATTTGAGTTAATCCCATTACTGAGGATAGGGTTTTTTCAATACCCATTAATTTATGATAGGTAAGCCCATGACCAATAATATCAACTCCTCCCAAGATGGGAGAAAAGGGAACTGTCATCAGTTTGCTAGTTAGTCCGGGGGTTTCGGCTAAATGGCGAACAATTTGACCACCATTTGCATTACCCGCAGCCCATCTAATAACGCTTCCATAGCGTGTCATTGAGCCATCGAGTAAACCGTTGATGATTTCGGGATTTTTAACTAAAAGAGTGGTATCAATTAACATTTTAATTACTCCTATTTAGCGATTGTAAACTCCAAGTTTTTCGTAAGCTTTTATTTGCAATCTCTCAGACACTTTAACCTCAACTGCTAAATCATTTAACTTACGAAACGCATCATATCTATCAATTTGATTGACATTAGGCTTAAATCCTTCTTCATCTTGCTCCAGTTTAATCTTAACTAAGTAAATATTATATTCTGATTCTGCTCCTTTGGCGACTGAATACTGATTGATATCATGTATTTTCTGAGAAAGTTCAGTTTCAGATCCTAGCCATAAATATCTAGTAATTTGGTAAAGTTGTTCTCCCTGACTAACATCAATATGATTTTTGCCTTTTAGAGATTCAAGGAACTCTGATTGTGAGGCAGAAATAACTAAAACTAAAAACTGTTTAGTAATTATTTGTACTGAAGGAGTTGGAATTGGAGGAGTTTGAACTGTAGAAATGCTAGTAACCGGAGGATGAGAATTAGATTTTATGGGTTCTTCTCTACGAGTTGTTTGTTGTTGTTTTGGTTGATTGAGTATATAGATAAAGTAACCAATTGCGGTAATAGCAAAGGCAATAATTACAATGAATTTAATGTTATCACCCCTAATGTTCATTCGATTTAAAAGGGTATTTATCTGTTGATAGAATGGATTTTCAAGTGCAAAAATTGTAGGCACCTCACCGAATGGAGTTGGTATTGTCCAATTATTCATTTCTGTTTTACCTTCTTTATAAATATACTTTGTGAAGTCTTTTATTTCAGGCTGAACATAACCTCTCAGAATATAGTCAGTTATATCTTGAGAAATATTGAGTTGATTACACCAAATACCGATAGCATGACTTAGATACTCTCCAAAACATTTACTACCTTGGCATTCCCTAATTGTTTGAGCCGTTACTTGGTTTAATGTTTCAACAAACATAATAACATCTTAAATCCTAAAAGAGAGATTTTTTAGAGTGGGAGCAAGATACTCCCTAAAATTATACAATAGCCAACTTAAGATTGACGAAAAATATCTTGTAACTTTTCACAACCTGCTGTTGCATGATTTTTTTTAACTTCAAAATCACGCCAGAACTGTTTTTCCTGCTCAAAGTTCTCCTCAATGATAGTTAATTGTTGTTTCAAAGCACGTTCAGCTAGATTGGTAATCTCATCAACGGATTCTTCAAAGATACTGCTAACAGCCTCTAACCGTTCAAGAATCCAGTTAAACAAAATATCCCACAAACTGTCTTTCCCTTTCTCAATTCCACTTGACCATTGTTTTGCCATTAAGTCGGGAGAAGGAAGAAAAAGTTCGACATACTCGATATCTTGGTAAATATTCCGAGTTACCGCTTCTTGGTATTCACGGGTTACAGGTCGTGTTTTTGTCTTCGTTTTTGTGCTTTTGAAACAAGAACCCTCTTCATAGGTTTCTGTATAGTTTTGATATTCAGTTTTTGTGCGAGTTTCATATTCGGTTTTCGTACCAACGACTTCTTTTTGTTTGGATTGCTTTTGTTCTATAGCTTTTGGAAGTTCAAAAAATTTCTCAGGTAAAGTTGGCAAGTTTTGAGCTAATTTTTTGCGTAAATTACTGATGGCTGCTTTTTCAAGGTTAATCGAAGAAAACTGTTCATCTGACAAACAAACTTTTAATCTCTTAACTTGCTCATCCACTAATGATTCTAAAGCTTGTTCAAATTGTTGAGCTTTTCCTTGCAATAAAAACTCTGCCCTTGCAGATATAGCTTCTCTCATCGTGTGATATAGCAGGAGAAAATAGTGTTGATCATGTTCAATTTCTTTTTCTCCCTTATCATCATCAGCCCGTACACGCTTAACTAAGTATTCCGACTCAGCAGAAAACTTACTGAATCTTCGACTAACATTATCATAGGCTTTAGAAATATCATCAGCCAATGAAGGTGATGTGACTTCCCGTAGTTTATCTCTTAACTCAAAAGCTCCTTGATTATTCTTAAGGGCATCACGAACTGGAACAATTAGAGATGTGGTTAAATCTGTCACAACAGATCTAACCGCATCAAAAATTAGCTCAAATCCCTTACGTCCTTTTTTTAGAGCCTCTTGTACGGCTTTATCATCAATTTCAGGTTTATGGCTTTTCAAGCCTGCTTTCAGTTGCTCAATTTCGTCCTTAAATTCTTTTCCAATTTTTCTGATATTTTTCTGTAAATCTTGACGAATGTTAGCGATTTTATCTTTTTCTTGTTCAACCTGTTTTTTATTGTCAATTTTTCGGGTCTGAATCACAACCTCTAGTAATTTTTCCAAAGCATCGTAATTATCGAATACTTCCAACAATGCAGGAAGTATTACCAGTTCAGCAAATGATTCTTGAACCCGCACACGGAAACAATCCCAAAGTTCTCTACCACCACTCCATTCTAAAGAATAGCGGAGAATTTCTCGCATGGTTTCATCATCAATAGCTTCATTGTCTTCTACTTGATCATCAATATCACGAAACCAATTCTTTAAATATCGATTCTCCTTAGTATTTAATTTAATAACTACTGCACAATCTTGAAGCATAGCCTTAAGGAGTTTTAACCGTAGTTCCTGATTTATCAGTGATGGTTGGTTAAAAGATCCTGAACCCCAAGCACATTGAGCATAATATAAAAGACGAGCATTAAAAGGCAGGACATCAGGAAGTTCTCGCAGTGATAAAACCTCTTTAATTTCCTCTCTTAACTTATCAATCCGCACTGACAGAGGTAAATCATCGGCTCCTCGCTGATCGACCCGATTTAAGATAAAAATCATCGAATCCGTGCGTCCTTGTAGGTATTCGACAACTTTCTTTAATTCTTCCAAGAGGCATTTTCTGTGCTTATCATCTACCTGCATATAGTCCAAAGCCACTAAACTAAAAGCTTTATTAACTTGCTTTTGGATAGTTGCTAAATTAGTCCGATCTTGAACCGATTTCAATCCAGGTAAATCAATCAATTCAACTCCGATTCCGTTGGGTAAACCCAGTAAGGAAGCATCACAAGCAGGTAAAAGAGGAACATGAGCAGCTATTTGTGGCGCAACATACTCCCGGTTTTTCCGTTCATCGTTATAGGAGCGCATAACGCTGCTAATTCGCTGGTATAAGTCCTCATCACTGCCTGTCGATTCACCAGTATCCCAAACCGCATCCTCTGTTTTTTCAATGATTAATTTTTGTTCCTGAGAATGTTTGATGGTTAATACACCCCCACTCATTTCTCCGGCTTCAATAGGCGCGATTTTTCGACCAATCAGCGCGTTAACAATCGTTGATTTTCCAGAGGAAGTTGTTCCCAGAGTAGCAATCCGAAAACTAGGATGTTTTAGCCGTTGGATGGCTTCTTGATAAACTGTTAAAAAATCTTGTAGACAAGATTGAATCGCTGGATCAGCAAAAACATCAGGGGACGAGTTGACTAAGCTAGAGACAGAGTTACCTAATTCTTGTAACAGGTTGCGGGTGTTGTTTAACTTAGATTCAATATTTAGTTCCACTGGATACCTCTCTAGTTAATGATTTTGGTTAATTCCACTAAGTCTTAAAAATTTAAAGGGAGATGGGGTTATCACTCCTTCAGGTCTAGGTGGTTAGGGATGCTTGAGTTTCCCAGATATTGACGAAAAAAGGAACAGCCTGATCAGGGTTGTTTTCGGCAAAGTCGAAGAATAACTGAATTTGTTCTCCTATATTTCTAAAGCGATCGGATAGATCGCTGTTATCTGGTATTTTTGTAAGGTTACTCATAGGCTTAAATGAGATAGACGCGAGGGCATTGATAAATTATAACTCTTACAGTCGAGTTTGAACCAATTTTTTGAATATTTGTGACAAAGATTCACGGGATTTACGGATAGTATAGCAACCGCCAAGGCAGTTAAGACACCAGACGGATATTGGAACCCAGACATTAAAGTGTTTTCCCCCCTGTTCCCTCCCTCCCTAGCCCTGCGTGCACGGGGGGTTTGGGGGGGCTGTTCCGGTGTTCCCTGCTATAACGGTTTAACAAGGCTTTGAGATTGCTTTGCTACCCTCACAATGAGATAATTACTAGGTAGTTTTAATCCCGAATAAATAGGATTAAAAAATATGGCAAAGTCAGAACATTTAGATTTATTAGAATCTCGAATAAATTTTATGAGTTTGCTAAAATTTATGGGGATAAAACCCCAGGTAAAATTAGCGATGCCTTCGGCAATCTTCGCTAACGCAACATTTCAAGAGCTTTTAAAAAAAAGGAGATGGGGTGAAGAATTCATAATATTAAATATCTTGGAGATTGACAAATATTTACTATCCCTCCTTCCCGATAAGGGAAGAAGGTTAAGGGGTTAGGTCTTCAGGGTTTCAGTTTAAGTAATACTCGCATTCCTTACAACAACCTCGCACAAAGCCCACGCACTTCAGTCGTGGGATGTAGTGCGACCCCCTTTAGGGGGTGTGAGGGTTTTAATGTAATCCCTAAGAACTTCAGCCATTGATAATCCTTCTGACTCAGCATGACTTTTGAGACGTTCATATTCTTTCTCGTTAACATTAAACTGAATTTTCTTTTCCCTTGACATACTCTATTTAAGACTCTATTATCAGAGTATAGCAAGGATGTTCCTCGCTTATCTGGTCAGATGTTCTGACCTCCTTAAAAACAAGTTGTCAATGGCGAGAAAAAGGCAACCACTGTGATTATCCCTGTTGACTACAGAAAGCTCCGAAAAATCTTGGCAGAGCCAAAGACTGTAATAGTCGTGTGCCGTCAATTGGGACGAGGTACTTGGCATTCCTCAGAGTCTCGTACTCTCCTCTAATATTGCTGTGAAGCAATTCTGGAAACAGTAGGGGGCAACTCCATGAATACCGAGCAATCGGGGCTAGACAGGAGAATCCCACGCGGTTCACCCGTGGGAGTGTCAAGGACGCAAAATTAGGGCAACTTCCTTAGCGAAATAAGTGAGAATTAAATCAGCCCCAGCCCGTTTAATACTGGTGAGGGTTTCTAACATGACTTTTTTCTCATCAATCCAACCCATTTTTCCAGCCGCCTTAATCATCGCATATTCCCCACTGACGTTATAGGCCGCCACAGGTAAATCCGTTGCCGAACGCAATAGATGAATAATATCTAAATAGGCTAAGGCGGGTTTAACCATGACAATATCGGCGCCTTCAGCTTCATCTAAAGCCAATTCTGTCAAGGCTTCTCTGGAGTTAGCCGGATTCATTTGATAGGTTTTCTTATCCCCAAATTTCGGGGCCGAATCCAAGGCATCCCGAAAGGGGCCATAATAGGCTGAGGCATACTTAGCGGTATAGGCTAAAATCGCTACTTGAGTATATCCCGCTTCATCTAGCCCTTGACGAATCGCCCCAATCCGACCATCCATCATATCCGAAGGTGCAACGATATCGGCCCCGGCTTGGGCATGGGAAATCGCCTGTTTAACTAAAACTTCCACGGTTTCATCATTAAGAATTTCGCCCTCCTCGCTGACGATACCATCATGACCCTTACTGGAAAAAGGATCAAGGGCAATATCCGTGATGATCATAATCTCAGGAATCGCCTGTTTAATTGCCCTAACGGTACGCTGAATTAGGCCCTCTGGATTATAACTTTCAGTTCCGGCGTTATCTTTTTTTTCTTCAGCCACTAGGGGAAATAAGGCGATGGCGGGGATGCCTAATTCCCAAGCTTCATTGACTTCTTTTAATAGTAAATCTAAGGTATAGCGGTAACTTCCGGGCATGGAAGAAACCTCAACCTTTTGATTTTCTCCCTCCATGATAAACAGAGGATAAATTAAGTCATTGACAGTAAGCCTTGTTTCCGTAACCATCCGCCGTAGGGCATCGGTGCGACGCAGACGACGGGGACGTTGAACCAGATTTAGGGCATTTTTATGAGATTCTGAAGACATAAGAAACGGGGTAAAAATATTTTTAGTAAAGACCAATTGTTAATTATCCCATTCGGGTGGGTTCTGGATGTACCTAATTTGTTAATAAATGTAACAATCTTAAAAAAAGATTGAAATTACTGGGATTACAACCCTTTAACCCGAAAATCAGCCTACAATAACTCCAAGAATCTGTATATCCTTTTTAAGTTATGATTAGCAACCTATATATTACTAGCATTGAACCCGATAGCGGTAAATCCTTAATTCTGTTAGGAATTATGGAATTACTCTCGAAACGCATCCGAAAATTAGGATTTTTCCGTCCAATTATTCAGGCGGGAATTAAGCCGGATAATGATATTGAGCTAATTCGCAGTCGCTATCATTTAGAGTTTCCCTATCAAGATTATTATGGCGTTACCCATGAAGAAACCAGGGCTTTAATTGCGGAGGGACAGTTTGAAGAAATCCTGAAACGGATTATTGAGAAATATAAGGCTTTAGAAGAAAAATGTGATTTTATTGTCTGTGAAGGCACGGATTTTACTGATATTATTTCTGCTTTTGAATTTAACTTTAATGCGGAAATTGCTAATCAATTAGACGCACCGATTTTATTGGTAGCGAATGGACAGGGAAAAAGCCAAGAAGAAGTGATTAGTAGTGTTAAAAGTGAACGAAAAGCTTTTATAGAAAAAGATTTAACTCTGGTAGCAACAATGGTTAATCGGATTTCTTCAGAACAATTTTTATCCGTTACCCAGGAATTAGAACAGATTTGGTGTTATGATGATCCGGTATTTATTTTACCTGAAATAGAAGCTCTTTCTAAACCTACTGTTGGGGAAATTGTGACTGCCCTTGACGCTAAATTTGTCCATGGCGATCCTGAACAATTAAAACAGGAAGTGTTATCGTTTAAGGTGGCGGCGATGCACGTTCCTAATTTTCTTTATCATATTCGAGAAGGCTGTTTAATTGTTACCCCTGGAGATCGGGCTGATATTATTTTAGCTTGTTTAGCGTCGGCTTTTTCAGAAACTTACCCCAATATTGCCGGAATTATTTTAACTGGGGGGTTTGAATTGCCTCCTTCCCTGCAAAAACTGATTCAAGGATTTAAAAAATGGACAGTGCCGATGTTTACGGTAGAAACAGATACCTATAATACTGCAACCATCATTAATAATATTCACTCAAAAATTACCCCCGACAATGAACGAAAAATTGCTTCTGCTTTAGGACTTTTTGAAAACCATATTGATAGCTCTAAAATTGAAAAACGGATTGCTTTATCCCATTCTTCCCGCATTACTCCGATTATGTTCGAGTACGAACTGGTCGCCCGGGCGAAAAAACAACGTCAACATATTGTCTTACCCGAAGGCACAGAAGAACGAATTTTAAAAGCCACTGAAATTCTATTAAGACGGGGAATTGTCGATATTACTTTATTAGGAAATCCCGAAGAAATTCGCGAAAAAGCAACTTCACTAGGCCTAAAATTAGAAGGGGTAAATATTGTTAATCCCATGACCTCCCCCTGGCATGAAGACTATGCTCAAACCTATTATCAACTGCGAAAACATAAGGGAATTACGGAAGATTGTGCCTTAGATGTGATGCACGATTTAAGTTATTTTGGCACAATGATGGTTCATAAAGGCATGGCCGATGGCATGGTTTCTGGGGCTATTCATACCACTGGACATACCATTCGTCCCGCCTTAGAATTTATTAAAACTCCACCGGGATGTTCAATTGTTTCCAGTGTGTTTTTTATGTGTTTAGAAGACCAGGTTTTAGTCTATGGAGATTGTGCGGTAAATCCTAATCCTAACCCCCAACAATTAGCCGATATTGCCATTAGTTCGGCGTTAACTGCTCAACAATTTGGGGTTGAACCTTTAGTAGCAATGTTATCCTATTCTACCGGAGAATCGGGTCAAGGAAAAGATGTGGATAAAGTTCGAGAGGCTACAATAATTGCCCGTCAATTACGCCCAGATTTAAAAATAGAAGGCCCTATCCAATATGATGCGGCTGTTGATGAAGGGGTAGCTCAAACTAAACTACCAGGAAGCGAAGTAGCTGGACACGCAACGGTATTTATTTTTCCCGATTTAAACACCGGAAATAATACTTATAAAGCCGTACAACGGTCTGCGAATGCTGTTGCCATTGGCCCGGTTTTACAAGGTTTAAATAAACCCGTTAATGATTTAAGTCGGGGCTGTACGATTACCGATATTGTGAATACCGTTGCGATTACCGCTATTCAAGCCCAGGGAATAAATTAGTTTTAATTGATTCCCTGAACTTAACTGTTAGTCAATCAACTCTGGACTCGGAATTTGGGTATCAATTTCTGCTGGGGATAATGTGGGGATTAACCCGTTACTTTCCCCGGCTTTAACAATTTTAGCGGGTTCAAGATTTAATTGAATTGCCCCGGTGGTTGGGTCAGCAGTAGCAATGGACTGACTACCATCAACAAACTTCACCGTAATGGCTTCGGTTAACTCTTGGGCGGGAGTATTAGGACTGAACATTACTTGAGTTCCTGCGGGTAAGTAAAACCCATCACAATCCCAATCATCATCGGTAATTTGACCTGTTGCTAGGAAATAAAGTTCGCTAGGAGTTTTGCCTCCGTCACTAGCATAAACCCCGATGGTTTTCCCTGTTTCATTGCGGCACTGCGCCCGTTTTTTCGCAGTTTCTATAATTTTTTTCTGGGACTCTAATTGAGCTAATCGCTGTTGAAATTGCTCAGGAGTATAACCGGCTTCTTCTGGTGTATCTTTAACCAGTAGAAGTTGATTTAATGCCTGAGTAACCTCTGTATAATCAGCCCCTTTAGTAAAATCTTTGCTTGCCCAAGAGGGTTGAGCAATCATTAGATTCACGCATAATAAAAGACCGACAAGGACAATTTTGAGAAACCGCATATTGTTTTCCTTTTTTAAAAATTGGGTAGATGTCAACAATTGAATTATAGCCATTGTGCTCTAATTTGCTATAACCTTAGTTTAAGTGACATCAATTAATAAAAGCAAATAGTCTTACTTGTCATTTTAATAAATTTAATCAATTAAATTTCTGGGTCGGGACTGGGAATAGAAGGAATCATTTCCAGTCGATTTCGGTTCACCCAGCGATTGACAAATTCATTATTATTCCTACAAAACTTAATTTGTACTTGCTTAGAACCTAGCTTAACAATTTCCGCCGGAACTTTATGAACATTCGCCGAATCAGCACGGGCTTTATAAAGCCAAATGACTTTTTGACCCACTTCCAGAGCATCGGAATTGCTGGTTGAAGTCGGGGAGGTTTCTGCCCAAGAGGAGGGAGAAACAAAGAAGTTAATTCCTAGTAATAATACAACGACAGACATGGAAAACCTTCATCTTGTTTTTCGTTTACAAACTCTGAGTTTTGAATTGTGAGGCTTGAATAATTTTGATTAATCCCATTAAACACAAACAGCTAGTGATTAAAGCAATGGGACTCAAAGAAGCACTATCAAGGATAATAAATACACCCAGACCAATTAACACAAAGGGCACAAAATGATTCCCATAACGGGCGAGTAAATTGGAAATATCCCGTTGACAAGTTAATTTATAGGTCATATAACACCAAACTCCAACCAGTAGCAAAAAGACTGAAATAATAATCAGTAAACTAGAGATACCCGTAGAAGCAAATAAGGGCATATAGATACTGATATTGTCGCTACCATTGGCAATCGTAATCGCTGCTACACTATAAGCCGGAGGAGAAATTAAACTGGCTAAACCAGAAGCGGGGGAAATTTTAGTATCCAATTCCGGCTCAGAAGATGAATCATTATCATCATCAGGATTGAGTAACCGATTAAGTCCAATAGTAATGGGAACTAAACCCAAAAGTCCAATCAATTCGGCGGGTAATATTAAACCCCCAAAAAAACCCACCAAACTAGCAAGAATCAAAGTACAAAAACCGAGATACTGACCGATAATAATATGGCGACGACGAAAGGTAGCATTAACTTGAGAAAACAGTAAGGTGAGGATAACTAAATCATCCAAATTTGTAGCAGTAAAAGCTGTAATACCAGTAAAAATAGCAGTAAAAATCTCATTCATTTTTATCTCTCCTTAATCTGTTGAATATTTCACCTGTAAACTTTGGTTTCAATTTGGTTTTTTTCTGATTACTTTTAATCTATACCGATTCAACAATAGAAGCAAATGTTCTTTGTTTTTAAAATGATAAATAAAAGTAATCGAAGATTGAATTATTCCTAGAAACCTCGCCCTGTATGACTTTCATCCTATCGTCATCTTCCCTATTCCCCCTTTTCCTAAAAACCATCGCCTATTCCCGATGAATCAGAAATTTTGGACGCCAATCAAATAGGAATGTGATAGATTAATAATTAGTTATAAAAATATAGGAAAATGTCTAATGAATATGACTCATTATATGGAGCTTCTAGCGACTAACCAGCCCTGGAATCTTTTGATTTTTATGGCTGTGCCTGTTATTTTGGCAGAAACAATTGCCGTGTCTGAACTTTATATTTTATTTACTCGAAATTTGAAAGGTAAAGTTAGAACTATTAATAAAGTAGCAGGTATTTTAGCTGGTTTTTACTTTTTAATCATCTTTTTACATCTATTTTTTAAAGCCGTAATTCCCATCACAATAGCGGGACAATGGAGAACCATTATTGACGTGATTGCGGTGGGATTTTATTTATTAGGAGTTGTGCCTTTATTGGCAATTAGTCTTTTAGAATTAAACCTAATTGCTAAACATAAAGGTGAAGAATATAAACTCAAAATTCATGCTACTTTTGTGGCTATTTTTCTGATTGTTGCCCATATTGCCATGATTTTTGGAATGCTGAGTCCTGCGATATTAGGTGGACATTCAGGAATGCCGGGGATGTAAATAAACCCGGACGCAAAGGTCAATATTCTGATTAATGATTACTGTTCATCAATCACTATTTCTTTAACCTAGTTGGAATTACATCACTAAATAACCGATACAATGTAAAGGCATTCTGAATCGGCTGCAACAACGAAGAACCGCTATCACCTAATCTAGTTATAAAAGACCGACGGACAATAATCACATCATTATTCTGTAATACAGGATTATTCTCCTGGGCATTCCCCAATGTAAAATCTACATCAATTGTTCTTCGAGTTACTGAACCATTGGGATTCAAACGAATCAGTTCCACGGAACTTTTATTAGCACGGTTGTTATCAAACCCTCCCGCCGATAGTAAGGCTTGATTCAAAGGACGATTAGGGGGAATTTGAATCACACCGGGATTTTTGACTTCCCCGACCACATTCACAAAAATGGTGGCGGGTGAAAAGCTGGCGGAAGCAATTTTTTGTAAATCGACCGTGGCAATATTAGTAGCCGTCGGGACAATTACAGTATCCCCTTCCTGTAAAAATACATCTTGGTTGATATCTCCCGATTGCAACAGTTCCCAAAGATTGATTTTTGTGGTTTGTACCCCGGTTCTGGTGATGCGTTGGATTTCAATATGGCGAATATCAGCTATATTGGTAATCCCTCCAGCCGTTTGTAACGCCCGGGTAACCGTGGGTAAATTGATTCTGACTGCTGCTGTTGCTGTGGTTCCAGAACTGCTACTGGTAGTATCGGTTCCACTTGCTTCTGAAGTTAAGGAATAGGCCCCCGGACGAAAGACCGCCCCGACAACTACCACCTGAATTGATTGGCTGGCAGACCCGGCTAAACTAGAAGAAGCGATTTGGCGCATTTGTTCTGAGTTAAAACCCGTCATCGTGGGAATAAAAATACTATCTCCGTCCCTGAGAATCGGATCTTGCTTTAAGTTTCCCTGATCTAATAATTCTGCTAAATTTAAGGTGACAATGGGTTGTTGTGGGCTAGTCCGTCGCAGTTGAACTAAACTTAAATCCGCCGCTTGAGTTAGACCTCCAGCGAGTTTGATGGCTTGGGTTAGTCGAGAAAATTGTTGATCTACTGGTAGATTATAGGAACCGGGACGATAGACTTCTCCAGCGATCGCAATCTGTACAGGACGAGGTAATGTTAAATTAACGGTAACGATCGGTTGTCGGAGTACCGTAGAATAGAGTCGAGTGATTAATTTTTGAGTTTCCACCAGAGTCAAACCCACCACAGGGACAGGCCCAATCCCTTGAAGACTAATAGTTCCATCGGAGAGAACCGATTGTTCGCCCCCGTATCGTTCTACTCCAAAAACATCCACACGAATTTTATCCCCCACTCCTAAAAGATATGGAAAATCCTGAACTGGGTTTCCTAACACGGGTTGCCGTTTGGGTAAAAGCGGAATTAGAGGAGCGGTTTGGGCTTTAACGGGGAAGGCGGAAATCAGGGGAATTCCTACAAGTAAAGTTAGGTGAGTCAAAGAATAACTAATACAGCGAACAAACATAAAATTATCGGAGGTTATCCACCAAAGTCCTTATTTATCTATTCTAGCTAACAATTCTCAACCCTTCAAAATCCAGACAACAGAATAACTTGCCTTATTCTCAAACTCAACGGAGAGATCTTGGGGTTGACAAACAGTAAAAAGCTGTGTTATATTGATAAGTTGTGCGGGCGATTAGCACAGTGGTAGCGCACTTCCTTCACACGGAAGGGGTCATGGGTTCAAATCCCGTATCGCCCATTAAATTTCATAAACTAAATCTTAGGCTCTATCGAGCTTTTCGCCCGTGACCCTTCCGTGTAAAGGAAGTGTTACCCTATTCTTTGGATCTCATCTATCCTGTTTCAAATTCAGCTAGAGTTAGCGATCGCACTGTCTAAGCCTTGCTATTGTATCATTTTTTTTAAAATTATGGAAATTCTCAATATTTTATTTTAACCTCAATATTTTATTTTAACCATTGATAATATTTGATAGCTTCTGATTTAGATAAAATTTATTCATCTTATTTTCAGGATTAAATAATAGCTTATTATGTACTAATTTAGTAGAGATGACCTGACTCTTTAAGGTTAATTTGTGAATAGTAAACCAACCCACCAGCAACAACGAGAACAATGGAGAGATGCTTTAGAATCTGCTATCGCTCACCCAGAAGAACCTCTGCTTGTTGAAAGATTTAATGATGGTTGGGGTTGGAATACCTCAGCCCGCCCTGTCTCAGTTCGATGTATCCATAAACAAACTTATATCCCTCTTCTGTCACTCTCCGGTTTTTCCTATGATTAGTAATTTCCAAAGCCACGTTATAGTCAACTATCTGGGATGGGGCGATCGCATTTTAGCCAATTTCACACTCTCAGGAATTGCTACTCGGAAAAAATAGCGTGATCGCTTGCTGTGTCTACGCTCTAGGGCTCAAAAAATGCAAGATTTTTCGGAGAGTGACAGAAGAGGGATACCTTTTCATATTGAAGCATTTTATAAATATCGATTAAATGATTATATTGCGATCACTCCTGGGTTAATTTGGTTAACAGCACCCGCCCAAAATAATAATAATGATGATGCAGTTATTGGTGTAATTAGAACAACCTTTACATTTTGAACCCTAACAAAACGTGAGTTCGACGGGTTAAATTTAAGATTAGTAGGCGATACGGCTGTTAGAGAATGACAAATCAAACAAACAACCCCCGCAGCGATGCCCCTGGTTTCGATAAGTGGTGACATCGATTTGACGATAAATATATTAAAATATTAACGGTGTTGCTCTTTTAGGACAAACAAACTCGTTAAATATGATAGGATAAAATTAGTTATATCTGGAGAACATTTATGGCAAAAACAGTAACAGAAAAACCTTCAAGCACTCCCATAACGGGCAAAGCCTTGTTACAGAAAGTTAAAGATTTAGGGAACTTACCCCGATCAGAAGTGGCTCGATTGTGCGGGTATTATACCGAAACAAAAGATCACAAAATCCGCGCCAAGAAAACCGAATTTTATGATGCTTTACTAGCGGCTAAGGGGATAGATTTAGAGCCAGCAATGAGAGAAACTCTTGATGTGACTGGCTTGACTCCTGAACAAATCGAGCAAATTGATGCAATGATCAACACATTTAGGGGTATCAATAAACATCAACACCCATTAACAGAAGATCAAATATCAGAATTTGATCCAACGGAGTTGTTTTTTGAAAGTGAAATCCTTCAACCGTTTAATCGGAGTCTGCTTTATGGCAACAGAATCTAAACGAATTTATCTTGATACCAACGTTCTCGCTTATGTTGCTAATACCAAAGCACCTCACCACAGGTCTGCATTAGAAATCTTTCGACCCTGTGAAACAGAAATTCTCTGCGTTTCATCACAAGTTTTAGCAGAATTTTACTCCTACATTACGAATCCTGCTATCTTAGCAAAACCCCTAGAGCCAACAGAAGCCATTAACCGCATTCAACGAATTTGTCAAATGCCTCATGTCTGCTTGCTCTCAACTCCTCTCGATCTTTTTGAAGGTTGGATGAGGTTATTAGAAGAACAACCTGTGACCAATGGAGGAATTTTTGACTTACTTCATATTGCCATTATGTTATCTCATCAAGTCACCAGTATTTACACTTTTAATGTCAAGGATTTTTCTTGGTGTTCCCAAATTAAAGTTATTGATCCTAGTCATCTTTGAACAGTCCCAATAAATACTGGAATACTTAACCGAAAATACCCTTAAAAACTCAGTAGAGACATTGCATTTAACAACGCCTCTACAAACAAATTAAAATCCCATTACTGTTGCAACAGCTTCCATTTCTGGTGCAATTCCGGCTTTGAATTTATTGTTGCTGTGAGTAATAGCCGTATCGGGATCTTTTAACCCATTTCCAGTTAACACACAAACAATTTTAATTCCTTCTGGAACCTGATCTTTCACTTTCAATAATCCCGCAACGGACGCGGCACTAGCGGGTTCACAAAAAATCCCTTCCCCAGAAGCTAATAATCTATAGGCGTCGAGAATTTCGGCATCGGTGACGGCGTTAAAACTGCCCTTACTGGCATCTTTAGCAGCCACCGCAAAGTCCCAACTGGCCGGATTTCCAATCCGAATGGCCGTTGCTAAGGTTTCGGGGTTTTCCACCGGATAGCCAAAAACTAATGGTGCGGCTCCGGCGGCTTGAAATCCCATCATTTGGGGTAAACGAGAACATTTACCAACGGCATGATATTGACAAAATCCCATCCAATAGGCGCTAATATTCCCAGCATTTCCCACGGGAATACATAACCAGTCGGGGGCATCTCCCAGGGCATCTACCACCTCAAAGGCGGCGGTTTTTTGACCTTCTAAACGATAGGGATTGACAGAATTAACTAAAGTAATCGGGTAATGTTCGGCCATCTCCCGCACAATATTAAGGGCCTTGTCAAAATTTCCCTTAATTGCTAAGACTTCCGCCCCATATAATAAGGCTTGGGCTAGTTTTCCCAAGGCCACATAACCATCGGGAATCAAGACAAAAGCCTTCATTCCGGCTCGACGAGCATAGGCTGCCGCCGCCGCCGAAGTATTTCCGGTACTGGCACAGATAACGGCTTTGCTACCTTCCTCTTTGGCTTTGGAAATCGCCATGGTCATGCCGCGGTCTTTGAAACTGCCTGTGGGGTTGAGTCCGTCATATTTCAGATAGACCTGCACCCGTTTGCCAATTATTTCGGCAATGGTTGGGGCCGGAATCAGGGGCGTGTTGCCTTCTTGTAGGGTGATAACGGGGGTAGATTCGGAAACAGGTAAATAGTTGCGGTAGGCTTCAATCAGACCGGGCCAGCACTTTAATGAGGACTGGGTTGTAGGCAAAGTCAACGTCATCTCGGTAGTCATTAATAATAAACCAAAAATAATCCGGTTAAGGATTGACAAATTAACAGATTCATGATACCAAAGAATCCACTCAACGGTTTAAATCCATAAACTGTATCAGTTGACAGGATCAGCCGTTGGGTGTATTCCTTAATTTAGTTTACCTTCTCGTTTACATTCCGTGAAAAAACTAATCAATTTTGATGTTTTTTTCAATGGGAGTAGACCTTGAGGGTAAAATATAGTTAAGATTTGTTGAGCTAATATTTTTAGATGTCAAATCAACTGCTGATGCCCACTCGTTCATCCACCGTATCTGGGACTCAAACCTTAGATGCCCCTTTAAGTCGGACTTCCGGTTCTGTTATGTCTAAGCCGCTGACGATTGATACGATGAAAAATCTGTACAACGCCGATCAGCAAGTGAAGTTTCTACATTTGCACGCTGAAGTTGAAACCTTGCTTCTGGAATTGCAAACCATCAAGCAACAGCGCCAAGAAACAGCCTCACCCGTAAATTGAGTTATCCTCTAAGTTCAACTCCCCCGATCATTACTAGCTGGGTTTAGCAAAAACTGCTAAACACCCTAGTTTTTGATGGACTCTATTTAGAGGAGGGTTAATATCGGAGTTGGAGTTAAATGGATCAACGGAAAGTGCCTGTTTTTCCCATGCAGGTGAAATTTTTGTTGTCAAATTAGGTAATTGATCAGACTACCCAAAAATTGGGAAGATAAAACCACACAACCTTAGTATTACCCTGGCCCCCAGTGCTGAGGGATTTAAAAGTTTAAAAGATTCTATGACATTATCCTCTGTTCAACCTCAAACCCTAGCATCTTCTGCTAGTTTTCCATCGGATTTACGTTTAAAGGACATTATCAAAAGTCTCCCTCGGGAAGTTTTTCTTAAAGATCAGAAAAAAGCTTGGTTGACGGTTTTTATTAATGTTCTTCTGGTTGTTGCGGGCTATTTTGCGGTTGCTTACTCTCCCTGGTTTCTTTTACCCTTAGCTTGGGTTTTTACAGGGACAGCATTAACGGGGTTTTTCGTCATTGGTCATGACTGTGGACATCGTTCTTTTTCTAACCGTCGTTGGGTGAATGATTTAGTCGGTCATCTGGCATTTCTTCCTTTAATTTATCCCTTCCATGGTTGGCGTTTAGGACATAATCATCATCACAAACATACTAATAAACTGACTGAAGATAATGCTTGGGAACCCTGGAAAATTGAAAATTATGAAGCGTCCCCTAAAATCGTACAAATTGCTTATAAATTAACCCGAGCTAGACTGTGGTGGTTAGGTTCAATTTTGCATTGGGCAATTGTTAACTTTGATTGGCGCAAGTTTGAAGGAAAAGGACAGGAACAGGTTAAATTTTCTGCTTTATTTGTGATTGGATGTGCGGCGATCGCATTTCCTACAATGATTTTTACTCTTGGAATTTGGGGCTTTGTTAAATTCTGGTTAATGCCTTGGTTAGTGTACCATTTCTGGATGAGTACCTTCACGATTGTTCACCACACTGCCCCCGATATTCAGTTTCAAGAACCTGAAGATTGGAATGAAGCCTTAGCCCAATTATCGGGAACAGTTCACTGCAATTATCCCGCTTGGGTTGAGTTTTTCTGTCACGATATTAATGTTCACATTCCTCACCATATTTCTACGGCTATTCCTTCCTACAATTTACGGAAAGCCTATAAAATTATTCAAGACAATTGGGGTGAATATCTCTATCCTGAATGTGATTTTTCCTGGTCTTTAATGACTCATATTGTCGATCAGTGTCATTTATATGATGCTGAAAATGCTTATGTTTCCTTTCCAGAATAGAAAAAGCATTAATTAGAGTCCTAAAGGACTCACTACAGTTTTAGTAGTAAGTCCTTTAGGACTCTCTATATTTTACTCCTGAAGGACTCACTACTAACTTATTAGAAATAGGTGAAAAAGACAGTTTTGATCTTCAACCCTGATCAATGTCGCAATGAAAGCGAGGTAGAAAGTAAACTGATTGTCAGTTATTTACTCCCTGAGTTGGGCTATACTCCCGATACTTGGCATCAAGAGATCACCTTTGGTAATATTCGCTTAGATTTCCTATCTTTTGCTGTTCAAGTTATCCCATTTACCCTCAATGCAGATTCTCCTTTAAGTTTAGTTTTAGAGGCAAAAAACCCTAAACAAAATTTAGATCGGCATATTCGGAAACTGAAACGCTATCTAACAAGTTTAAATGTTAGATATGGTTTATTAACTAACGGGAAAGAATTAAGAATCTATGCCAGATTGACCGACGAAGTTAAATTAGTTTTTCAATGTCGAGGCAATGAAATTCAGGCAAGAATAGAAGAAATTAAAGGATTAGTAAGCCGAGATAGCTTACAATACATACAATCCCAAAGTATTAAACCTATTTCTGATGATAATTCTGAACCCAATTCTCATCCAGAAGTTGCTATTTTTCCTGAAAGTAATCAACAAAATATAGAAAATATTTCTGAGTCTCAACTAACTGAAAATCAGAGTCAATCTCTTGAAATTATCCCTTGTAAAACGGAGAATCAAGCATCTATGAAAGTTATTGCTGTTTATCATAATAAAGGTGGCGTTGGCAAAACAACAACGGTTGTTAATCTCGCCGCAGCGTTAAGTAAAAAAGGTTATCGAGTTCTGATTATTGATCTTGATAGTCAAGCGAATACAACTTTTGCCACAGGATTGATTAAATTTCAATTTGAAGAAGATGATAATATCAGAGAACGCTATATTTATCATTTAATTAAGTCAGGAGATTTTGATTTTATTCCCGATTTAGTTAGAAAGTCGGTGGATTTTAATCATCCTGAAATTGATGTCATTCCCTCTCATATTGAATTGTTACAACGTCAGGATGAACTCAAAAATTTTCCTGCGAGTCTATTTCGCTTAATTAACAAACTTAAACAAGTTGAAGGAGATTATGATATTGTAATTATAGATACTCCTCCTTCTCGAGATCTATATGCAAAAATAGCATTAATTGCGGCTAATTATTTAATTATTCCGTCCGATTTAAAACCTTTTGCTAATCAAGGTTTAACCAATGTTAAACAATCAGTCAAAGACGTTAACGAATTTCGCGCCTCCTCTGGACAACTCCCCTTAAAAATTATGGGTGTGCTTCCCTGTAAAATCTCTACAAATGCCCAATATCAAAAATATGTTTTACCGCGTCAAATGGTTGTTATTCCCCATAAATACGAACTACCTTTGATGGATAGTGTGATTTTTGAACGGACTGCATTAGCTCAATGTTTAAATGAAACCATCACCGTAGGAGATTTAGAAATCCCTAATCCCCAGTCTATTTTTAAATATGAAGAAACTCATGCAAACGCAGGTCAATCGGCGGCTGAGTTTGAGTCTTTAGCAGAAGAAGTCTTAAGTAAAATGGCAATTAACTAATGATTAAATTTTATTTCGTTGACGTAAAAGCTATTCAATCTAATGTTCCTCGCTCTAATTTTTCTGAGGAACAAATTGAACAATTAGCAGATATGATCTTAGAGTCTGAAGGCGTTTTAAACGTTATTTTATTAACTCAAACTGGAATTAATAGTTACAACGTTTTAGTCGGAGATTTAGAATATTATGCAGCAGTCAGAGCTAAAGAAAAGAATCCTAGACAGGGTGAAATGATTAATGCTGTTATTGTACAACCCTCAAATCAGGACACTTTATTAAAGCAGGCTGATTTTTTAAAGAATCGTTCATTTCCTGTTCAACAAGAAGAAGTCAAAGTTATAGATGAAACATCCTTAGAATCACGATCAGAAAAACAACTTTATGAACTCAGAGAATTACATAATCGAGATCATAGAGAAACAAATGATAAATTAGAAAGGTTATTTCAAATCATAGCTTCTAGTGATTCAGAAATTAATAATCGATTACAACAGCTTGAAAAGACTGTTAAGGATTTAATGGCTATTGTTAATGAACTAGGTAAAAAGCCCACTGACACGGAGACTATTAGGGAGCAAGACTATAGTAATATGACTGTAGCTCAACTCAAAAAAATTGCGAAAGAACTAAATATCAAAGGATATTCAAAGATGAAGAAAGCTCAACTAATTGCTATTCTACCCCAAGATTAATTTCCATAAAAAGTAGTGAGTCCTTTAGGACTCAAATATAGAGAGTCCTAAAGGACTTACTACGGGTTATTCGGGTTGATTTGGGGTAAATATCATTACCCCAGATCCTTGATTTATTTTATATTTAATTTGTAGTTTACCTTCAGCATTAATCTCAAAAGTTCGGGTTTTTTCTAAAGCTGAGAGAAATTGATCTTCTTGCTTCATAATTTCTTCGGGACAAGCCATTTGAGTTCTTCCGGCTACACCAAATTTTAATTGTTCATCCTCAATGGTGTAGGATGCAAAGTAACGGTTACAACTCGATGAACCACTAATTTGATTATTTTCAAATTGTAGGGTGATTTCCGTTTCATCTAGGGGCGTTTGGGTGGATTTTTCATTCCCCCAGGATATTAATTTCCAAGAGGTTCCACTGAGAGCATCAGAAGCCATAGAGGGGTTAATCATAGACAGAATGGATAGACTAGCAACGGATAGGGATAGGAGTAGTTTTTTCATAGGGTCGGTTTATTTTTTAATTGTCCAAAAGGGTAACTGTTGAGTTAATTGTAACCGAATATTGTCAATTCCGTTTTTAGCAAAAACATAGGTTTTATCTTGCCAAAGGGGAATATAAGGCACATCTTCGGCGAGAAGTTCTTGAATTTCCTCAAAGATTAATTTGCGAGTTTCTGGGTTTTGTTCTTGCCGTTGTTGGGCAATTAATTGATTCATGCGATCGCTATAATAGAAAGAACCCTGATATTGACTGGAACCCTTGACACATCCAGTTTCAACTGAACCTTTACTACATTCTAAAAAGGGTTGAATATAGTTATCTGCATCCAGAAAATCCGCATACCAATCTAAGATAAAAGTTGGATAAATTCCCTCCTCTAAATATTTAAAGGCTGTAGTCGATTCTACACTATTGAGTTGTAATTTTAGTAACCCGCCTAAATCCCTATCTGCTAAGGCTTTTAAGGTTAATCCTAAAAACCCTTTATTAGATGAATTAGACGCATACCAAAGCTCAACGATGGCTGGATTTTCTGGAGTATATCCAGCTTGGGTTAAAAGTTGTTTGGCTTTTTCAATATTACCATCACCGTACTTTAAATAAAAGGTGGGTTTATAATCACTAAAGGTGGTAGGAATTAAACTAAATAATTTTTCTCCTTGATTTTGTAATACCCGTTCATTAATAATAGAACGATTGATTAAAGCGGCTAGGGCTTGTCTAACTTCTATCCGATTTAAGGGTTCCGATTTAACATTAATCAGTAGATAATTAATCGTATTTCCATTAGCAGAAATCATTTGCCAATTCCCGGCTTCTGCTCCTTTTTGTAAACTCGAAATTTGATCGGGATTTAAGGATAAATAGGCAATATCAACCGCACTACTTCTAAAGGCATTAAATAAATTAGAGGAACTTGAAAAGCGTTGAATATCAACACCTCTATTAGCAGGTTTTTCCCCCCAATATTGGTCAAAAGCATCTAAGCGAATTACATCTATCCCTAAAGATTTTAATTTATAAGGCCCAGTTCCGACAAATTCATTGGGTTTAAATTTCCCTTCTCCAATTTCATAAAATTGGGGAGAAACCGCCGTAATTCCTGAAAAAGCTAATAGGGAAGGAAAGGCGGCAAAGGGTTTTTTAAGTTTAATGGTTAATTCATATTCTCCTGTTGCTTGAACTGTATCTATTGTATCTGCTAATAAGGAGGAGGGAGACCCAGCATTTTGAATAAATCTTTTGATCGAAAATTCCATCGCGGCGGCGTTAAAAGGGGTTTGATCATGAAACAAAACGCCTTTTCTGATCGGAATAGTATAGGTTAATCCATCGGAACTCAGGGTGGGTAAAGCGGTGGCTAATTTAGGGACAAGTTGATTGGTTCCTATTTCATAATCATAGAGGCGATCGCCTAAATTATACAGGATATTTCCTGAGATAACTTCATAGGCATCGGCCGGATCAAGGGTGCGAAGTTTTAGGGTGGTTCCTATGGTAATTCGTTCATTATTGGGGGAAGATGAAGGGGAAGACGTAATTTTGTGATCGGGAGTACAACTAATCAGAATCAGACAAAAACAGCAGAACAAACCTATCCATTGAGTCAGAAATTTTTGGGAGGATGGATGCAGATTTTTTAAGGGATTTGATAGAGTTTTTAATAGGTTAACCATCGTTTAAAAACGTTAAGGATGAATCTAATCTTTTGATTATAGCATTTTACAGCCCCATCAGCTTTCTGAATCTGAATTTTTATCTTTTTCTTCCTCAATAATTACCATTCCCGGTTTTAAGGGGATATCAGTTGGAGGAATTACTAAGGTATCACCCACTTTTAAACCGGATTTAATTTCAACTTTAGTTAAATCTTTTAATCCCAGGGTGACGGGTTGTTTTTGAACTTGATTATTTGCGTCTAATTTCCAGACAAAAGATGATTTTCCTTCGGATTGAATTAATTCTGTATTAATCGCAATCACATCTTTTTGTTGTTCTAAAATAATCTCAACACTCACCTGACCCCCTGGAATTAATACCCGGGTTGGTTGATCTAATCTTACTGTAGCAGGAACGGTGACTTGACCGGATGAACTGCTAGATTGGCCGCTATTAGCATTTTCAGAAACTGCTTGTCGATTGACTTGCTCAACCCGCCCGGAAAAGGGTTTTGAATCAGGGCCAATAATCGTAATTCGGGCGGCTTGATTGGGTTTAATTTGAGCCGCATTCAAGGTCGATAACCTAAGTTGAACCAGTTCTTGATTCGGATCTCCAATCGTAATTAAATCATTTCCTCGGCTAATTCCATCCCCGGGTTTAATATTAATATTTAGTACCACTCCATCCAAGGGAGAAATAACAAGGTTATTCTGTAAATTTGATTCTTGTTCTTTATATTCTACTTTGAGTCGCTGAAGTTGACTTAAATTTTGTTGAAGCTCGGACTGAACTTCTTGAAGGGTAACTTCAGCTTCTAAGATATTATTGCTGGGGAGTGGGACATCTAAAAATTGATTTTGATCGGTTTCTAAGTTAAAAATATCATTTTTTAAGGTTAATTTTTCATCCATTAAATTTGCTTTTTTCTGGCGAATTAATGATTTTTTATCATCTAAGTCTTTTCCGGCTAAAAACCCCCGGTCTAAAAGTAAATTAGATTTAGTTAAGTCTACTTCTAAAGCATCTATTTCTTCTTGAATCTCCAGCAATTTTTCTTTTTGGCGTTCTAATTTTGCTTGAGCTCCTTGAATTTTTATCCTTTTCTCATTTTGTTTAGATTTAACTTGCTGTTGATACTTATTTAACTCGTTTTTATAATTAAGTTTGGCAATTTTTAATTTAGTTTGTGCTTCCTCTACTTTTTGGCGATTTCGTTCTATTGCAAGTTCTTGCTTCTGAATCTCTAATTGTTTTTGTAGTAAGGAATTTTCCCCTGCGGTAGACCTTAACCGAATTAAATTTTGCCCCCGAATAATTGGATCACCTACCTTAACAAAAATCTGCTCCACCGCACTATCAGTAGGGGATTTAATCGTTCTTTGGCCACCTAATTCAACGCTTCCCCCTTCACTAATTTTATTTTCAACTGTTCCCAATTCCACTTTCTGTAACCCAGCAGCAACAGCTTCGGCATCCTTTTTTTGTAGTTTATAATACAAAGCCACACCTGCTAAACTGACTCCAGTTAATAGAGTCATCACCACTAGCCATTTAACTCCTCGTTGATAGGCTCTTTTTGCTTGGTAATCTATGGTTGACACAGATTTCTAACATCCTCCTTGTAAATTAAAACAGGGTAGAACACCATTATATCCTAAAAGGATAACTAGATTTGTTTTAGATGGATAATTAATTATTAATTTTTATTGTGTATCACAAAGATTTATATAGTTTAACAGAATGATCACAACACAGGAAAAACTTAGTTTTAGGTAGGGTATAATCAATTTATGTGATGAATCAATGCCACCAAAACAATCCATTCTAAAATATGCCTAATGTTAATGACTTAGAGAATAAAATGGAGCAGTCAATATGTATACATCTGTAAAATCTCAGAGTACAGTTCTCGCTGTTGATGATAGCATTCCTGTGCAAAAACTGGTGAAACGGATGTTGGAAAAACACTATCAGCTAGTTTTTGCAAACAATACCCCCGAGGCTTTAACGGTACTCCATCAGCAGTCCATTGACTTAATGCTTTTGGATATCTCTATGCCCGGAATGGATGGTTTAGAACTGTGTCGAGTTTTGCGAGGATTGCCCAATTTCAGCCACCTCCCGATTGTGATGCTCACATCCCGGAATGGGGCTCAGGATCAGGTAGAGGGTCGATTATCCGGGGCAACGGCATATTTGACTAAGCCTTTCTCTGAAGAAGAACTGGTGCATACGATTGCAAAAATTCTGAATCAGACAGTTAGTCTAACGTCTGAATTATAACGGATTTGGGTAAAATATAGACCATATCCTTTGACATTGGAGATTCAAAAAATCCTAGGAAACGATATAATTTCTTTAGGTTTTCGGATGTACCTTTAACATGACCAGTACAATTCCACAGGGTGAGCAGTATCAAGTAGATCTGCATCAGATCGCCGATAATTTGCCGGGGGTAATTTATCAATTGCTGCTACACCATGATGGTTCTCAAGAGTATGTATATATTAGTTCTAGTTGCCGAAGAATTTACGAGCGAGAACCCGATGAAATTCAGCATAATGCCGCTTTAATGTGGGGATTGATGAATGATCGGGATCAACAGGTTTTTACTCAATCCCTTGTAACCTGCGCTCAAAAATTAATTCCTTGGCAACGGCAATGGCAATATCAAACTCCATCGGAAAAAATCAAATATTTGTCTGCGATCGCCCAACCTTGTCCTCAACCCAATGGCGATCTAGTTTGGGATGGATTAATTTTAGAAATTCCACCCCCAACCCTCGATAATTGTTGTTGCTGTCACCCTGAAACCTGCGAGATTGAAAGGATTACAACCAATAAAATTGAACAAGTTTTAAGCCGATTTGACTCCTCAGATGACTCAATGGAACCGGAAAAAATCGAAGCAGTTTTAGAAGAAAAAGAAGAATTTTTAAGAAATATTTATAACGGCGTAGAACAGGTTATTTTTGTTATTGCGGTTTTTAATGAAAATAATTTTCAATGTTTGGGTTGGAATCCCAAAACCGAACAAATCACAGGACAAAAATCTACCGAAGTTTATGGAAGAACCTTTACAGAAATTTTTGGTTTAGTGGAAGGGGAAAAAATGCTCCAACATTATCGAGATTGTGTTCAGGCAAAAACCTTAATTCAATATGAAGAAGAAATTTGGTTTGAGGATAAACAAACCTTTTCTTTAACCACCCTCAATCCTATTTCAGATTCCAGTGGGAAAATCTATAGAATTATTGGGACTTCTCTGGATATCACCGCCAGAAAAAATGCAGAAATAGCCTTGCAAAATTCACAAATCCGCTTCCAACAATTAGCAGAAAATGTCCCTGGTGTTACCTATCAATATCATCAATATAATCATCAAGGACGGGGCTGTTTTACCTATTTAAGCCCCAAATGTTTAGAATTAACAGAAATTAGACACGAAGTGATTTTAAAAAATGCTGATTTCTTGTGGAAACTAATTCATCCTGATGATCTGAATAGCTTTGTCGATTCCATGGCTCAAGCTGTAGATACGGGAAAACCTTGGCAACATCAATACCGTTTAATTACTCCTTCGGGTAAAATTAAATGGATTCAAGCCGGAGGAAGTTTAGGTAAACAACCGGATGGATCAATTGTTTGGGATGGTTTACTTTTAGATATTAGCGATCGCAAACAAACCGAAGCAGCTTGGCAAAATTCAGAACAACAATTGCGGGAATTAGCCGAACGAGAAAAGATGCAAAACTGCATCGGTAATTTGATTAGAAATTCCCTAGATTGGAATACTATTTTAGAGACAACGGTAGAAGAAATTCGTCAATTATTAGGAATTGATCGCTGTTATTGTGTTGGATATAACTTAGAATTAAATCCTCCAGAATGGGAAATTCTCAAGGAATCTAAAGCCCCTAATTTAATGAGTATTTCTGAACTATATCCAGGGAATGCCCTCCACCCCATTAGTGAAATTATTTTACAAGAAAAAATTATCCAAATTGATCAGGTAATTACCTATGAAATTCCATCGGTGCGGAATTTTTTAATGGTTTTAGAATTAGAATCCGTTTTAATTTTGCCGATAAAACTTCAATCCGGTGATATTTGGGTTTTAGTCTTAGCCCATTGTCAGGAGCCTCGACCATGGAAACCCCAGGAAATTGAACTTTTACGCTTTATTATCAATCAGTTAGAAATTGCAATTAATCAATCAAAACTCTATACAAAATCTCAAGAATCTGCTACAATAGCCACGGCAAAAACTCAAGAATTAGAACAAACAGTTTCCAAATTGCAACAAGCTCAAATTCAGTTAGTTCATTCGGAAAAGATGTCAAGTTTAGGACAAATGGTTGCTGGAATTGCCCACGAAATCAATAACCCAGTCAGCTTTATTTTTGGAAATCTTACCTATGCTAAAGAATATCTGGATGATTTATTTTCTGTAATTAGACTCTATCAAAAACACTATCCCCATCCCCACCCAGAGATAGAAGAAAAATTAGAAGATATCGAACTCGATTTTATTGCAAAAGATCTCCCTCAATTATTAAATTCAATGAAAACTGGGGCGGAGCGAATTAGGGATATTGTTAAATCCTTGAGAATTTTTTCTCGTTTAGATGAATCAGAACTGAAAAATATTGATTTACATGAAAATTTAGATAGTACCTTAATGTTATTGGAAAGTCGCCTCAAAGAACAACCCCATCATCCAGCTATTCAAGTGATTAAACAATATGGAAACTTACCTCCTGTTGAATGCTATGCGGGGGAACTAAATCAAGTTTTTATGAATTTATTGGCTAATGCTATTGACGCCGTGGAACAACGCAATAAACAACGATCATTAAAGGAAATTATTGCCGATCCGGGGATGATTTGGATCACAACCTCATTAACAGATTCCCAGCGCGTACAAATTAGAATTGCTGATAATGGAATTGGGATGTCCGCCGAGATTTTAGCGAAAATTTTTGATCCGTTTTTTACAACTAAAGATGTCGGGTTAGGAACAGGTTTAGGAATGTCTACCAGTTATAAAATTATCGTTGAAACCCATAAAGGTCAATTGTCCTGCGTTTCAGAAGTCGGGTTAGGGACAGAATGTGTGATTGAAATTCCTAGGTTACAACCAAGATAGGGATCACGGATTTAAGAAGATTTCACGGATTTCACGGATTTTAATCTGTGTTAATTTGCATAATCCTCTTAAATCCGTGAAGTGAAATATGAGTTATTTTTGTTTCTATTTATAGCAATAAATCCTCAATTAAATTCACTAAATTTTCATCTATTTCTAAAGGTGAAATTAAATCAAATTTAACGGTGGGGAATTGTTCAGAAAACTGTTTAATTGATTGGGCGATCGCATCGGTTATACCACCAGAAAACATAAAATAGGGAATAATTCCAATTCGGTTAACTCCCGATGCAATCAATACTTGAATTTGAGTTTCTAAATTCGGAGTAACCGACCAATAGGCAGGAATTGCCCCAATTTGAGTCGCTAATTGTTCAATGGGTTGATTTCCCTCCAGATGGCGACTTCCATGGGCAATTAAAATCCAATTTTCTATTTCAACCGTTGCCATTTTTGTAGCGATCAAAGGGGCTAAACGGTTGACTTTAGAACCAAAATAAGGTAATAAATTGAGTTGAATTTCCGAGCCAATTTGTGCTTGAGCGATCGCAATTTCTTCGGGTAAATCCGTGTTAACATGAACACCCGACGAGAGAAATAACGGTAAAATTTGTACTTGAGAATATCCCCAAGATTGACTTAACTTGGCAAAATTTTGAATCTGTTGATGTAGAGGAAGGGGAGCTAATTCTAAAGTTGCAGTTCCAACTAAAGAACAGCCTGGAAGCTCCCCTAAATGTTTAGCCAATTGACTTAAGGCTTGTTGGGGACGAGGATCGCGGCTACCATGAGCAACCAGTAGAGATGGGGATAACAAGGGTTAGGATCAATCCTGAATATGCGGTTAACGATTGATATTGTATCGAAAATTGATCAACTTCAACAAATTTGGGAATAGAAAGCACAAACCAAAATAATTTTTTAAAAAAAAGTTGCTGATCATGTTTTAATTCTAAAACCATCAACTACATATCTACCAACTTCACCCAACCTCTGCGAACATTGTAAAGTAATCGGTTAATAATCGCTTTTTCGTCTTCAGTTAAACCATCCCCCAAAATGGCGGATCTCAGATGTTGGCGATCGCTACGAGTCACCACACTAGAAAACATAATTTGACCAAAAAGCTCCTCCAGGGGGATCGGGCAGTATGTCATCATAAATCACCTCTACTTAGAATGGCTTGCTCAAAGATAAAAGTCTGTGAGCTTGTATATATTCATTGTGAACTTTTTGTACAGAATATTCAGTGATTCAAAGCTATGTAAATTTGTGATTGATCTCGATAACCGTTGTGATTTGAGTCAATGGGCCGATGAAGTTTGACAGTCCAACCTGGAGGGGGAAAGATTTCCCCCTATTCCCCGTCCTACAAACATTTTTCTAAGGTAGCCACAACTGATTGAGATAAACTGGGCAAATCATAACCACCTTCGAGTCCAAAGACAATTTTAGACGTCAGTTGTAGACAGTATTCGGTAAAAAGTCCGTAATCTTCTGGTTGTAGGGCAATACTGGCTAAGGGATCATCCGCGTTGGCATCATACCCGGCACTCACAATCAGTAAATCCGGCTGAAATTGACGTAAAAAGGGCATAATATAATCTTCAAAGGCAGGTTTGTATAACCCAATGGTGCTACCCGGAGACATAGGAATATTCAGAACATTTTTATGAGATCCCTGCTCATCCGCATATCCCGTCCCCGGATAACAGGGAGATTGATGTAAAGAACAGTAAGCAATCCGAGGATTATCTTCCACTAACCCTTGAGTTCCGTTCCCATGATGGACGTCCCAATCTAAAATAGCTACCTTATTAATTCCCGGTTTTTTCAGGGCGTAATAGGCTGCGATCCCCGCATTAGAAAACAAACAAAATCCCATCCCTCGATCTTTTTCCGCATGATGTCCAGGGGGACGAGCTAAAACAAAAGCCGGACGTCCGTTATCCAAGACCCGATCCACCCCATCCAACCAAGCACTCACCGCCAAAAGTGCCACATCATAACTTTCCGCCGACATCGGGGTATCCCCATCTAAATAACCACCCCCCCGATCCGAGATCGCTTTCACCTGCTGAATATAGGTCGGAGTATGTACTTTTTCCAAGAGCTTAATTAAAGAGTCCAGGCGATCGGCCACCGGAGTCGGCTTTTGCCATCGTAACTGTTCTCTCCAAGACAAGGATTTTAGAGCATTAACAATCGCCGTTAACCTTTCTGGTCGTTCGGGATGGAATAATCCCGTCTTATGATTGAGGAATTCATCAGAATAAATAACTGTTAGCATTTGTCAAGAGTTTTTTGCAATTTTAAATCCCAGATTTTACCCCCAAAAAGAAGGCAAATTATGGTAAAATTTTAAGCATTAGTCACTAATTTTATAACCCCTACCGAAAGTAATTTTTTTTCTATTAATATTTTCGGTTAAATGTGACTAATTTTAAATTGTAATGGAGTTTTTGAAGGTATGAGTACCTCTGAGTCGAGAATTGTCCCGACGGATCTCAGAAATGAAATGCAGCAGTCCTACCTAGAATACGCCATGAGCGTAATCGTAGGCCGAGCGCTGCCAGATGCACGGGATGGTTTGAAACCCGTTCACCGTAGGATCTTGTACGCGATGAACGAACTGGGCTTAACACCCGATCGGCCCTTCCGTAAATGCGCCCGTGTGGTGGGGGAGGTACTCGGTAAATATCACCCCCATGGAGATGTGGCCGTTTATGACGCCTTAGTGCGGATGGCACAGGATTTTTCCATGCGATCGCCTTTAATTAACGGTCATGGCAACTTTGGATCGGTGGATAATGATCCTCCGGCGGCTATGAGGTATACGGAATGTCGTCTACAGGCCTTAACCAGTGATTCTCTCCTGCGAGATATTGATTCAGAAACCGTGGCCTTTGGCGATAACTTCGATGGATCTCAACAGGAACCCTTAGTTTTACCCGCACGAATTCCCCAATTACTATTAAATGGATCTTCGGGAATTGCTGTGGGGATGGCGACTAATATTCCCCCCCACAATTTAGGAGAATTAATTGATGGTTTACTGGCATTAATTCATAATCCTGAGATTACTATTGCCGAATTAATGCGCCATATTCCCGGCCCAGATTTTCCTACTGGAGCGCAAATTTTAGGCACATCGGGCATTAAAGAAGCCTATAATGATGGTCGGGGTTCGATTACCATGCGCGGGATTGCTACCATTGAAACCATCGAACATAAAGGTAGACCCGATCGAGAAGCAATTATTGTCACCCAACTACCTTATCAAACCAATAAAGCCGCGATGATTGAACGCATTGCTGAAATGGTTAATGATAAGAAATTAGAGGGAATTTCCGATATTCGTGATGAAAGCGATCGGGATGGGATGCGGATCGTAATTGAACTCAAACGGGATGCTTACCCCAGAGTTATCCTCAATAACCTCTACAAACAAACGCCCCTACAAACCAATTTTGGGGCGAATATGTTAGCCCTAGTTAATGGTCGTCCTGAGATTCTCACCCTCAAACGCTTCTTAGAAGTATTCCTGCATTTTCGGGAACAAACTATCCGCAAACGCACGGAATATGAACTCAGAAAAGCTCAAGAACGGGATCATCTTTTACTGGGATTATTAATTGCCTTAGACAATTTAGATGCAATTATTGCCTTAATTCGTCATGCGGCAGATATTCCCATAGCTAAACAAGAATTAATTACTAACTATGGGTTATCTGAACAACAAGCCGATGCCATCTTACAAATGCAATTGCGACGGCTAACAGCTTTAGAATCCCAAAAAATTGACCAAGAACACCAAGAATTACAAATAAAAATTGCTGATTTAGAGGATATTTTAGCTAGACGAGAACGAATTTTAGTAATCGTTGAAGATGAAGCCCTAGAAATCAAACAAAAGTTTAATACCCCTCGTCGTACTGTGATTGAACATACAGAAGGCGAGTTAGAAGATACCGATTTAATTGCCAATGAAAAAGCCTTAATTCTGTTAACAGAACAGGGCTACATGAAACGAATGCCTGTTAATACTTTTGCTGCCCAAAGTCGAGCCACAAAAGGTAAACAAGGCACAAAAATGAAAGAGGATGATGGAGTTGAACACTTTATTACCTGTTGCGACCATGACACGATTTTATTCTTTAGTAATCGTGGGGTGGTTTATAGTATCAGAGCCTATCAAATCCCGGCTTCATCCCGCACGGCGCGGGGGGTTCCGATCATCCAAATGTTACCCATTCCCAAGGAAGAACGGATCACTTCTATTGTTCATGTTAGCGAATTTAGCGATGATGAATACTTAGTAATGTTAACCAAAGGTGGATTTATTAAGAAAACTCAATTATCCGCCTTTAGTAATATTAGAACTAATGGTTTAATTGCTATTTCCTTAGAAGATGGAGACGAATTACGCTGGGTGAGACGGGCAAAAGTTGACGATGGCATTATCATTGGTTCCCGTCACGGTATGGCAATTCATTTTAAAGCCAATAATAAACAATTGCGACCGTTAGGAAGGGCAACCCGTGGCGTTAAATCCATGAAATTGAAAGGGGATGATACCTTAATCAGTATGGATATTTTGCCCAGTGCAATTATTTCTAATTTCGCTGAAGCGGAGGGAGAAGAAATTGAAACCGATGACGAATTGATGCTCACAACGGTAGTTCCTACCGAGGAAGAAAATGAACTAACCACCGCAGAAACTACCGAAGAAAACGAACTAACAACCGCAGAAACTACCGAAGAAAACGAAACAGAAACCGAAGTAGTAGCGGAGGTCAACTCCCTAGGACTATCGGTTTTAGTCATAACCGCTAGTGGTTATGGAAAAAGGGTTCCAGTGTCTCAATTCCGCTTACAAAATCGGGCTGGAAAAGGGATTATTGCCACCAAGTTTAAACCCCATGCTAAGAAAGATGAAGTAGTGGCTTTAAAAGTCGTGGATGAAACCCATGAATTAATGTTAATTAGCAGTCGAGGGATTATTATTCGTCAAGTCGTGAATGCCATTCCCCTACAATCTCGAAGTGCTACTGGGGTTCGTGTTCAGCGATTATACGAGGAAGATTCCATTGCCGCGGTGGCCATTGTTCCCGCTTCCGGGGAAGAAGACGTGGAAAGTCTATCCAATTCTGGAGAATCTGGAGAATCTGGAGAATCTGGAGAATCTGGAGAATCTGGAGAATCTGGAGAATCTGGAGAATCTGGAGAAGAAGAATAAAAAATAACCCCCTTATTAAATGGGGTCGAGGAGATCAAAGTCCCCCTTTACCCCAGGGCTGTTTCAAAGTCAGGTGAAAAAGAGTAAAGAAAGAGCGATCGCCACCTGATAAAATGGAGAGCGATCGCCATTTTTTTCTAAAATAAAGATGCTAACAAGTTTAATAGAAAATTTAATAGATAAAAATCGGGAATGTAAGTCTTACTCCGTAGGGAATAAGAATATTTATGCTGCTTAGATAATACCTCCTATAATTAATATTAATATAGCAATTATATAAAATATTAATTATTCGGAAAATAGCTATCATGTTTGAGAATTATGACCCAAAAGTAGGCTATAATTTTCAAACATGAAACAGCCCTGGCCCGTGCACGGGGGGTTTGGGGGGGGCTGTTCCCTGCTATAAAATTAAAAGAGACGTACCACGGCGCGTCTCTCCATTCAATATCTTCAATTACTTCTCAGTCAGGTTCCACACTCCATCCCAAGTTTCATCTGGGGGTTGGGTGGTTTCATACAGAATACAGCGATCAACGTGCAGTTTAGCGGCCTTATTTTTCGGATCAAGATCCAAAACCGCCAGAAATTCCCGTTTGGCAGTCCGCAAAGATTCTTTGGCTTTTGCTGCAAATTTGCGTTTGGCTAAATCAACCATTTTCCGAAGTTTGGTTAGGGGCATTTCTGCGGCTTCGTCTTCCAACATTTTTTGGGTATTCTCATCGGTTGTAAACTGTTTTAGTTTAACGATGAGTAATTTTTTAGTTTCCCGGGGAGTAAATCCTTTGACTTTTTCCGGTAAAATGGCTAAGGCTTCCTCCATCGGCATCCGTTTAAAGTCTTCTATGGCTAACCGCTTGATGATATTTTCATCTAACATTTCGGTTAGTTTCTCCAGAGAATTTTTTAATAACATTTGTCCCAATAAATCCTTATCATCATAAGATAGTTTTTTCATTTGAACTTCGGAGACTTCTTCGAGTTCTTCTAATAACGGCACTATTTCCTCTGCGGTTAATTTGTCCGTGGCGGGTTTGAGGTAATATTGCCGTCCCAGATGATAGTGATCAATGATCCCCTGTTGTTTTTCAGAAACGGGTCGAACTAATTTCCCTTCCCGAATACCAACGAGTTCATATATCCTCACAGGTTGGCTTTTGCCTTTAACGGTGATGAAATCGAGTTCCCGCACAATTACCTTATCGGCATAATGGATATAGGTATTCTCGCTAATTACAATATCCGTGCCATATTGTTTACTGGTTCCTTCTAAACGGGAGGCGAGGTTGACCCCATCCCCAATAGAGGTTAATTCCATCCGTTTACTTGACCCAATATTTCCCGATACCACTTCATCGGAATGGAGACCCATACCAATACCAATAGGCATTAATCCCTGGGCGACCCGACCTTCGTTATATTCGGCTAAACGGTAACGCATTTCCACGGCCGCTTGCATCGCCATCCAGGGATGATCCGCAAGGGGGGCGGGAGAACCAAATACGGCCATTAACGCATCTCCGATATATTTGTCCAGGGTTCCTTTATAGCCCAATACCGTGTCTACCATTTCCTCAAAATAGGAGTTGAGCATGGTGACTACTTCTTCGGCTTGCAGTTTTTCGGTGAGGGTGGTGTAGCCGCGAATATCACTAAATAAAACGGTAACGTCTTTGCGTTTTCCGCCTAACCCGGTATCTCCACTGGCTAACAGTTGTTCAGCGACTTCTGGAGTCATGTAGCGATACATTAAGTTCTTGATTTCTTTCTCGCCACTGATATCTTCCATCACCACTAAAGCCCCACTAACTTTTTCTGGGTTATTGATATCAGACATGGAATTAATTGATAAATTCACACTTCGAGAGGATTCATTTGTTTCGGAGAATAAAGTTTGATCCGGGTAATATTGTTGTCTGTCTTTAATATCTTTCGGGGCTAAAGCTAGATCAAACCATTTGCTAAAATCTCCGTTTTTAACCTGAATTAAATCTCGGACGGAACGCCCCTTAACAACATCTTCCTCCCGAATTCCTAGGAGTTCCATGGCACAATCATTCGTGGCAATCATTCGACCTTCTTTGTCGGTAGAAATGACTCCATTACTGAGCGATCGCAGAATATCTTTTTGCCGTTGTTCCTGTTCTTTGACTTTTTGGAACAATTTGGCATTTTGTAAGGCAACCCCCGCTTGAATATTGAATGCCTGCATGAATTCTAAATCATTAGTATTAAAGCTGGCTTTCCATTGTTCCGGGGCTTCTGGCCAATTTTCTGGATTATAAGGCGGGTGTTCTCCTTGTTTTTTCTTATTAATTAATTGAGTCACACCAATCAGTTGATTGTCAGCATTATAAACGGGTGTGCATAACATACTGCAAGTCCGATATTTAGTTTTTTGGTCAGTTTGTTTAGAGGTTTCGGAACGGGGATCGTTATACAGATCAAAGGGAATTAATAAAGGTTCACCACTTTGGGCAACAACTCCAGCAAATCCGGCGCTTCGAGGAATCCGAATTTCTATCAGTTTTTCATTAATCGGAATTTTCGTCCAAAGTTCGCCTTTTTCTTCATCTAATAACCACAGGGTGCTACGATCGGCATTCATTAATTCTTTTGCCTGATCCATAACATTTTTTAGGGTTTCTTCTAAGTCCAAACTACTCTTACTGAGGGCATTAACCGCATTCATTAAAGCCGCAGCCGCTCGCTGTCTGACCGTCGCCGCATAGAAGGAACGAGAAGACTCTAAAATTAGGCGAATCGAGGGGACAAATTCTTCAAATAGTTTTTCATCGTCTACCGTAAATCCCTCTAAGTCTATTTTTTCATCTAAGGGATCTAGGTGGCTTGAATTCAGTTTTAATTTATTCAGTAATTGTACCACCGCCACCAAGCCATCTTCATCATTTAAAAGAGGCATAACAACCATCGTATAAGTCCGATAGCCATTTTTCTGATCCATTTTCTTGGCGGCGGCCGAACGCGGATCATTATAAAAATCGTAGGGAATATTAACCACATTGCGAGTGGTCGCCACTTCCCCAGCAATTCCGGCGGTGGATGGGATTCTCAATTCTAAGGGTTTACCATCCTGTCCTCCAGCTACAATTGACCAGAGTTCGTGTTTTTCTTCATCTACCAGCCAGATCGTTGTCCGATCAGCATTTAAAAGTTCTCCTATCTTAATAGTAATCGACCGCAACATTTCATTGAGAATTTCCTCAAACCCCTGGGCATCGAGCAGATTATTCAGCATCGACAGGGTTTGATTAACTGTTTTCAGTTTATCCTCAACTTCTTTAACCACAATAACGAAATTGTCTTTGGTTAAAGGAGCCAGAATAGAGGAGAAACTGCTGCCTCCTGCACCTGTGAGAACTAAACCCCCATTCGTTGAGGAAGATGATTCTTCAAGAGGGGTCTCACCCCCCACTTTGCTGATACCCTTTCGATTAACTGTAGACTCCTCAACGGGTGTTACATCAATTACTTGTGCTGAAACAACCGTTGATTCTCCTGATATAGAATTGGTCGGGGATGCAGATTTCATAGGGTTTTAATACATAGATTGGGGTTGAAACAGTCTTTTAGGGGAAAATTAATATTTTTTTAAGTTTTGAACTATCAAAAGAAAATAGCCCATAGACAATTACTGTTTACCAGTTTACGTTGGATATTGACAAGTGGCTAAATTGTATCCGATTTAGGGCAAGCCCGGTTTGTGAAACTATTATTCCACTTAGTATAGATTCTCATCTGTGTTTTGTTCTACCAATTTGGACAAAATAGGGCAAGAGGGATCACAGATTTAAGCGGATTTCACGGATTTCACGGATTTTAATCTGTCAGGACTCAGGCAAGCACGCTATATATGGTGTACTTGCGTAAGTCCTGATAGATGGAATCCCCGTCCGTTCTGAATGATATAGCAGGGAACAGCCCCCCCAAACCCCCGTGCACGGGGGGCTAGGGGGGAGGGAACAGGGGGAAAACACTTCACCGTCTGGGTTCCAAGATCCGTCTCTATCCTAACTGCCTTGGCGGTTGCTATAGTATAAAGATTGCCTAAAATTATGCCTTAACATTTGCCGATATGCCTCTAAGTTGGAATGAAATTAAGCAAAGGGCGATCGCCTTTTCTAAGGAATGGGAAACTGAAACTTCAGAGAAGTCAGAATCACAATCATTCTGGAATGATTTTTTTAATGTGTTTGGCATTTCACGGCGGCGGGTGGGAAGTTTTGAGCTACCGATTAAAAAGGCGGATAATAAACAAGGCTTTATCGATCTTTTGTGGAAAGGGATGATTTTGGTGGAACATAAGTCTAGGGGCAAAGACTTAGATAAAGCTACACAACAGGCAAAAGATTATTTTCCCAATTTAAAAGAGCATGAATTACCAAAATATATTTTAGTTTCGGATTTCCAAAAATTCCGGCTTTATGATTTAGATACGAACGAAACCAAAGAGTTTGAGCTAAAGGATTTTTTAAATCATGTGCATCTATTCGGCTTTATGGCCGGATATGAAAAACGGGTTTATAGGGATGAAGATCCTGTCAATATTAAAGCGGCGGAATTGATGGGGGATATACATGATCGCCTCAAAGAAATTGGCTATACAGGGCATGATTTAGAGGTGTATCTGGTGCGGCTATTGTTCTGTATGTTTGCCGATGATACGGGGATTTTTAATCAGGGGATTTTTTGGGAATATATCGATTTGCATACAAAGGAAGATGGCAGCGATTTGGCGATGCACATTGCTTCTATTTTCCATATTTTAAATACATCCAAGGAGAAGCGGTTAAAAAATTTAGATGAAAATTTAGCGCAGTTTCCCTATGTGAATGGGAAGTTATTTGAGGAACCTTTGCAACCTGCGGCTTTTGATAAACAGATGCGTGAAATGTTGTTAAAGGCTTGTGGGTTTGATTGGGGTAAGATTTCCCCGGCAATTTTTGGGTCGATGTTTCAGGCGGTAATGAATCAGACGGAACGGCGCAATTTAGGGGCGCATTACACTTCTGAAAAGAATATCCAGAAGTTGATTAAGCCGCTTTTTTTGGATGATCTTTATACTGAATTTGAGAAGGCTAAGGGTAGTAAGGGCAAACTAGAAACATTGCATAAAAAGATTGCTAATTTATATTTCCTTGATCCTGCCTGTGGTTGCGGCAATTTCTTGATTATTACCTATCGGGAATTGCGAGATTTAGAGATTCTGATTTTGTTGGAGTTGAATAAAACTGGGCAGTTAGTGACGGATATTAGCTCAATTATTCAAGTCGATGTAGATCAGTTTGCGGGGATTGAATATGATGAGTTTGCGGTGCGGATTGCTGAGGTGGCGATGTGGTTAATTGATCATCAGATGAATGTGAAGGTGAGTAATGAGTTTGGGCAGTATTTTGTGCGGTTGCCGTTGAAAAAAGCGGCGAAGATTGTGCATGGTAATTCGTTGCGGATTGATTGGGGGGATGTTGTTGCAAAAGAGAAGTTAAATTTTATTTTGGGTAATCCTCCATTTGTCGGGAAAACATACCAAGATTCACAACAGAAGTCTGATATGCAAAGTATTTTTGGGAATGTAAAAAGTTCGGGTTTATTAGACTATGTAACTGCTTGGTATATTAGAGCAAGTCAGACTATTCAAAATACTGATATTCGCTGTGCTTTTGTTAGTACAAATTCGATTTCGCAAGGTGAGCAAGTCGGGATTCTTTGGCAAGAACTTTATAGCAACTATAAAATAAAAATACATTTTGCTCATCGTACTTTTAGCTGGAAAAATGAAGCAAAAGGAAATGCTGGAGTTCATTGTATAATCGTTGGTTTTGGCTTACAAGATATTGAAAATAAGAAAATATTTGATTATGCAGATATTAAAGGCGAACCAACAGAGAGAAAGGTTAGAAATATTAATCCATATTTAACAGAAGGAAATGATTTAATTATTCAAAAAAGAAGTCAGTCTCTTTGTAAAATACAAGAAATAAATTACGGCAGTTTTGCTTTAGATGATGGTAATTTTACTCTTTCTGAAGCAGACAAAAAAGAAATAATAAAATCTTCACCAGAAGCTGAAAAATACATCAAACAATTTATCGGTGGTAAAGAGCTAATTAGAAACGAAAAAAGATTTTGTTTATGGTTATTAAATGCCGAACCTGATAAAATAAAAAAAATATCTGTAATTATGAATAGAGTAAATGCTGTTAAAAACTGGCGATTAAACAGCAATAGAAATACGACAAAAAAACTTGCCAATATTCCTTCTATTTTTGCTGAAATTCGACAACCAGAATCAAACTACTTAGCTTTTCCGACACTCTCTTCTGAAAATAGAAAATATATTCCTGTAGCATTTTTATCTCCTGATATTATTGCATCCAATCAACTTTATATTATTTCTAATGCTGATTTATTTTTATTTGGAATTCTCACATCAGAGATGCACATGACTTGGGTTAAGTATGTTTGTGGAAGATTAAAAAGTGATTTTCGTTACTCAAGTACAATTGTTTATAATAACTATCCATTCCCTGAAAACATCAGCGACAAACAAAAGCAAAAAGTAGAAACTGCCGCACAAAAAGTATTAGACACAAGGGCAAAATATCCCGATAGTAGCCTCGCCGATCTTTACGATCCCCTCACTATGCCGCCCGATTTGGTAAAGGCACATCAAGCCCTAGATAAAGCGGTAGACCTCTGCTATCGTCCCCAGCCCTTCGTTAGCGAATTAAATCGCATTGAGTATTTATTTAGCCTCTATGAAGCCCTAAGTGCGCCATTACTGAAAGTCGAGAAGAAAAAGCGAGTTAAGAAAAAAGATAGTTAATAAATTAGATGATCTGGCGATCGCTATTCGGTGTGAGTCGTGATTATTAGGCGATCGCTGTTTATCACTACAGCAAGAACGTAATGCGATCGCCGCTTAATATCTCAGCAAAATAGAAATGCGATCACTGCTTGTTTTCAGTTTAGAGAAGTCACTAAATGTTCTACAGCATCGGCTAAATCATACAACGAATAATAATCATAAATTCGACCTAATTTAGGCTCCCAATAACGACCATGAGCCAACCAATGCCGATATTTAAAGGCAGTAATTACTTCTGAAATTAAACGTTTGTATTCTGGAAAATCCTCCTTCCATAGTCTTAAAATATCATCCTCTAAAGATGCACGACTCCCTTTCATTTGGTAAATTTCTCTCATTTTTCTGGATAAACTATCTTTCTTTTTTTGATCACACCTCCTTAAATAATCAATGCGAAAAGAAGCCTCTAAAGCAGATAAAATAGAGAACGAGACTAATTTGTCTAGCTCGTCTAATCTAGCTTGCAATTCTGTCTCAATTTCGTTGATTGTATAATTGGCAAATCTGGAATCAAAATTAAAACTGTGGGAACTAAAATAAACTTTCAAAGCACGCTGGTTATCAACATAATAATCATTAATATCTGACAGCGATAAATTTTGACCCGATAATGAAACTTTTTTAAGCATTAACAACTTCCATTAAAGCCTCAAAAAAACTTTGTTCCGTAAGCTCTAAGTAGCTAACTTTAGGTGGCGGAGTTGCAATTTTCCAACACCATTCTGTCTGAGGGCTAAAATCACCCATAAAGAAAGTGCTTGGTTTATCAAAATCTTTAGGAAGGAATAAAAATCGAACGCTCCCTAAACTAGAATCTAAGTCAATACGACCATTACAACCAACCACAAAGCGACCAACAGGTTTAAAAATTAGCCTTTTCTTACCGATTTTTAAAATTAATTGTTGAACCTGATACTCTCCAAAATTATCTTCTTGAAGTTTAATTGTTTTCTGCTCCTCAATAATTTTACCTTGTTTAAGATAATTACCAACAAATCCTCGAATTAAGTTATAAAAATCATCAATGTTACCAAGCCATGTTTCTTTCTCTACCTCATAGTCAATAAGTGAATTGACTTTTTCTAATTCTTGTTGAGATAGAAACTCTTCAAATTGTTCTAGGTATGGTTTTTTAGACATGATCTTACACCTTAAAATTTTATACAAAGAAATTAGATTAAGTTTAAAAAAAGCCGATATCAATAGTACCATTATAAATGTTTTTTCGGCTAATTGTCAAGTTACTGCGATCACTTTCTCTGATGAAGTGCGATCGCTATTCGGTGTGAGTCGTGATTTTTAGGCGATCGCTTTTGCTGTATTTTAGATGTACACTTAGATGTACAGATAGATTCAAAAATAATGCTATCCAATATTCCTATTACAGAAGCAAGACAGGAGTTAACCTCATTGCCTGAAAAACTTGCCCAGCAAGGCGGTACACTGGCAATTACCCGCAGAGGCAAGCCTGTCCTAGCTGTGATGACCTGGGAACATTACGAAGCAATACTCGAAACCATAGAAATACTTGGTGATGCGAACCTTATGGCTAACTTGCATCAAGGTATTACCGAGGCGAAATCAGCACAAGGAATAGATTGGGAATCAGCTAAACGAGAATTAGACCTGTAATGTATCGCGTCGTTATTCAACCTACGGCTTTCAAACTATTAAAAGAAATTAGCGATCGCCCTAAAAAGCTATTGAGATTAGGGCTGTTAGACGAGTCAGACGAGGATCAAGATGATGATTAAAATTCAGAATTAAAGCATAGAATTTTGGGTATTCAGAAGTGATAGAAAAAGCGATCGCACTCGGCATCCTGTTACATTCCCACACTTTCTAAATAATCTGCAATAACACCCACTGCTTTATTCGTGTTTCCCTGTTGTGAGCCTTCTAGCGTATGACCAATAACAACAGCCGATTTGGATTTTTGTATCGTTATCGCGCCAAAACCTTTCTTTTTTGCGAAGGCTACCTTACCATCCTCTCTCAAGAATTGATATTTCACACCTTCTAACACGATACCATTGGCCTGCGCTGACGAGAAATCACCTGATTTCATCATTTGAGCAATTTTCTGTCCCTCCGCAGGTGTAAGTTGAATACCATATGGATGATTTGGGCTAGTCCATGATGCTCCACCATCTAGAGAAATAATAGCTGCTTTCCCACAGTGAGCTTTCCCTGTGGAATCATTTGATTGTGCACACAAATTAGAACTCTTGCAAAATAATTTTATGGTATTATGGTAAGTTTTGCTCAATTTCATAAAATCCTAGAGACTAACCATTCTTCACAAATTTTTGCTAAAAACTCCATAAAATGGTAAAAATTGAAAGTGAATTTAGACAATAACTCTGCGATGAACACTCAATTTTATCTAAATTTGAAACCTCATGAATTTAAACGGAGATTTGGTGTCAAGATTCAAACCTTTCAAGAAATGGTTAATGCCATAGAGCAGTTCAGGTTAGAACATCCTAAAGATAGGAGAGGACGTCACACCCACCTGACTCTCCAAGAGCAAGTTTTAGTAGCCTTGGAGTATTGGCGAGAATACAGAACATATTTTCATATTGGGACAAATTGGGGAGTATCAGAATCAACTATTTGCCGAATTGTTGCTAATATTGAATCAACTTTAATCAAAACAGAAAAGTTTCGTATTCCGGGAAAAAAAGCATTAATTCAAGATTCTGGCTACCCCGAAATCGTAGTGATGGATGTCACAGAAACGGCTATTGAAAGACCGAAAAAAAAACAGAAAAAATATTACTCAGGAAAGAAAAAACATCACACACTCAAAATTCAGTTAGTAATTAATCAAGAAACTAAACAGATTATTTGTACAGATTTTGGAGAAGGACATTGCCACGATTTTAGCTTATTCAAAAAAAGCAAAATTCATTTTCACCCCCAAACTGATAGTTTACAAGATAGTGGCTATCAAGGGATTAAGGATTATCACTTGAATAGCTATGTACCCAAAAAGAAACCCAAAAATGGCAATCTTTCGGTCTTAGAAAAAGACTATAATCAAGCTTTGGCTCATCAACGAATTGTGATTGAACACGTTAATCGGAGCCTCAAAATTTTCAGGATCTTATCGAGTCGTTATCGAAATCGTCGTCGCCGTTATGGTCTTCGTTGTAATTTGTTGTCGGCCATTTATAATTATGAGTTGACACTCTTAGTCTGAAAGTGAAAATTTGTTATTATAGCATAGATTTTTTTTGCAAGAGGTCTATTTGCTCCTGATTAAATCCATATTTCTGAAAAACTTTTTCAAATACTGCTTTTTCATTGACGGCTAACTCCTCTAATCTAATTTCAATAATGTTAGGGTTAGAATAGTTCCATGCTAACATATTTTTAATCATGCCTTTGACTCTCTTCATTTCTAAAGTGATTCCTTCATCCTGAGACACCGAGTTCAAAAGTTCTTGATAACTTCGATTGTCATATTCAAGTTTTTTCGTATGACACCACTTTTCATGACACCATAAATGATAGAAATAACCGGAGATAATCACATCTCTTGGATCTCGAATAATATGAGAGCCAATATAGGGAGGTAAATTAGACCAATCAATATTACTATGATTAGCTAAAAAAATCTTAGTTTCGGGTTGCAATTTTTTGTTGAGATAGCTTTCTTGAAATTCCCAATTAAATTTTTTACAAATTTTATTAAAAACTTGGGTAAAAGAAGAAGTAGCTACTTTATGATAGCAGCAATGAATAATCAGTTTTTCTGGCTTAGGATAATCGGCTGATGCTGATTTATTAACCGATAAACTGTCAATATTAACAGAAAATTCTTGAGCCAATTTAACTATATCTTGTTCTTCAATTTGTTGACGGCTTTGTTTTTTTCCTAAGTGATTTACTATCCACTTAAAAAACTGACCATTTTTCTGTTGATACAAAATTTCATACTTTTCGCCAACTGGTTTGACAGCCAAGAATTTCTCAATCCAGGGGTAACGTTCTAAAGTAATATTACCTTGTTTATCTTGTAAGTAGATAGAAGTTTTTCCTTCAACTTCAATACAATATTCCTTTGCATGAGTCACAATTTTAGTGGTATTGTTCAGATTTTTTTCCGACTGATTCACCCCTGAAACAGGTTTCATTGGAGTCAATTTTTCTGCCGCGTACTTTTCTACTTTTTGTTGGTCATTCATTGGCGGGTTTCCCTAAAAATTACAATTTTTACTAAGATAATGGGCAAAGTTTAATCCCAGTCAAACTTTTGCTCAACTAAATTTTCTAGGCGCTGATTATGAGGCTTAAAAAAATCATATAATAACCTAGAAATTTCATCATTAGAATGTAAATAGTTGCCTTTGTTATAATTTTTATCAAAATCTATTATATGAGATGGTAATTTCTGAAATTCAAAAACCTTATCTAATGTTGATTGGGAGTTTTTTGATAAATTTTCTAGGCTTAAAACCAAAAAATTTTCTCTTGGAAAAACACTCATCCATTTTTCCAAGTAATAAGCATACAAACTCAGTGAAACAAACCCATTCTTGTGATCTAATTCTTGATTAAGATCTGTCATATTCTCAATTTCTTGAATTTGGGATTGAATCGCTGTTTCTAAACTATGTTTAACTCCACGCATTTTTCTGGAAAAATGAAAATGTGAAATTGTTCGAGATACAGGATTTCTTACAAGTACAATAATTTTAAGATTGGGGAAGTTTTCTCGAATTTTTTGAGCAATATTTGAATGTCGAATATATTCAGGCGTTGCTTCCCCTACCCAATATAAAGAGTTCTCAGGAATTGGAGGAAAATTCGCACCATAGCAATCTAATCCTAATTTATCGAAATCAGGATTATCAAAAAAATGTATTTCCTTTTTTCTTCCTAGTAAAATATTGGGATGCTGAGTCATATAATCGTACAGAGATGTTGTCCCACACTTCATAAATCCAATAATCATAAAATTAGGAAAACCCAATTTTTCTGGTTCCCAAAATTGGTTAGCGAACTCTGGTTTAGCATCTAAATTTTTCCTGTAGGTAAGATCTTGACAAAACTTGATAATTTCTGATTTTTTACCAAGTTTAATTAAACTACTAAGGCGTAGGGTCTGGGTTTGCTTTTTATCAGGATACTTTTGTAAAGCTTTCACAGCAACTTCACTAATTTTTTCAATTTGATCTTGTGTTATTTTAGTTGTTTTTAAAAGAGCATCTAATCTTCGATAAGGCAAGAAGAAATTACGCTTAAGGTTAGCAGCTTCAAGATAATAGTGGATAGCTTCATCTAATTGATTCTGTTTTTTAAAAATATCTCCTAAATGGAGATAGGCTTCAACATAATCAGGCTGAATTTGAATTGCTTTTAGATAGCAAGATTTTGCTTCATCCCATTGGCTCTGTTCAGCTTGAGTATTTCCTAATTCCCAGTATTGTTTAGCATCCAGATCGGGATTCAATTGTTGTACAGATTCTAAGTTAGCTTGACTGTGTAATTCCTCAGTTTTTTTATCTATAGGCATTAACAGCCCCGAACTTTTATTAATGAGCTTAATTTTTTTTAAATCAAGGGTTTCAACAGAAGTAGAGTCATTCAGATTCCAACTAGAGTTTTGACAAAATCTTTCAGCAAATTCAGCATTTAAAGTATTCCCCTGTTTTTCTAACCACATTTTTTCTATGGAAAACTTATAATTTGCCTCAATCCCACAAAACTTGCAGATTTCTTGGCATACTGAATCAGTATTGCTAATGATTGTTTCATAGGTAATGGGGAAGTACCTCAGTTTATTGAGTGCAAAAAACTCACTCCACCCCAAATTTTGTCGAATAACATTTTTCAGACATTGCTCGATTTTAGCTTGATCATATTCTAGGTTCTGATCAAGGTTTTTAGGGGTTTTATCAGACTTCCACTGTCCGGTTTTTTCAGCAATATATAAGGAAACAGCCTGAGCAATAATATTCTGACGTTGCAACCAAATGATGGGATAATGCTGAAGCAAATCGTTGATAGTGTTAGAACCAAGCAAAGGTTCTAATTGCCGATAAAATATCTGAAAACCAAAAACCCCATTATCAGAAGAAAATTGATCAATTCGTTGATTCAGATATTGTTCTAGGGAAATTTGAGAGTTAGAATCGATTAAACCGTGCTTTTTAGCAAAAGGAAGAATTGACCCTTTAGGATTCAACATTTCTGAGGGTTTCCCCATAACTCCAGAACTTTGAAGTAAGTCACACAACAGGTTACTTCCTGAACGGGGGGTTGTACAAATTATATAAAATTTCCGTTCCATAAATTTAACTATCCTCTGTATGAATGTAAACTCGAAAAATTTGAGATTTTAGACTTTACTCAATTAATTTTACTCCTTTAATGTCAAGTTCAAAAGTAGGACTAATATTTTTTAAATTTAAACCCGAATTTTCGCTAAAGGTGGTGATAAAAGTTTCATTGATTTGATCTCCTTGCTTTTTAAATTTAGCCTTTTCCATCGGAAAACTATAATCTGTTTCTACTCCACAAAATCGACAAATATCTTGACAGGCTAGAGTAGGATTTTTAAAAATATCTTCATAAAAAACAGTTAAATATTCAATTTTATTGATTGCAAAAAATTCTAACCATTTCAGATTATACCGGGTTAAATATTTCAGTTTTTTATCTATTTTTTCCTGATTATATTTTAAAGTATCTCGACGATTTTTATTTTCTTGCTGGCGGTTATTTTCTTCGTTCAAAGATGTCCATTCATCAGTTGCCTGAGCAATATACATTGAAACCGCCTGTGCCAAAACATCTTGACGAACTAGCCAAATAAATTTACTATTTTGTAAAAACTGGCGAGTGGAATTTAATTCCAGAAAAGGTTCCAGTTGATCAAACAAAGCTTTCATGCCAAAAACTTGATTTTGAGAGGAGAATTTTTCCATGACTAGCTTGATATAGCTTTCTAAATTAACTTTGGATTCTGTATCAACTAAACCATTCTTTTTGCAAAATGGACTGAGCATCGAATCAACATTGAGAAATTCTTGGGGATTTCCCATCACTTTTGACGCCGCCAGTAAATCACAGAGTAAATTACTTCCAGAACGGGGAGTTGTACAAATCACATAAGATTTAGGATTGATCATGAATTTGTAAAAAAATAGCGTTTATATTTTATGAATTCTAAAGATAGTATCATTAAACCTACCCATTAACTCGCTACCTAACTGTTGTTGTCCTTAACTAACCCAATCCATTGTTCCAATGATATTACTGAGTTGTTTGTGGCTTTTCATTTCCCTCCAAATTTTTGACCAACCCGCGTCATGACTATATTCTGTAGTCGCTTGTTTTTGAGTTTCCATCCCTAACTCCTCCCATAAGCCCGTCTGAGTCGCCACTTGATTTAACAGATGCACTAAACGAAACGCGGAGTTTGGATGAAGTTTTCCGCACTGTTGGAATAGAGAATGTCCCCTCTGATGATCCACGCCTTGGGGCCGAATTAGGGGAACACCCGCCCGTTTGAGAGTTTCAATATAAACCGCAAAAGCCTGATCTTCGCAACTAAGATCAATCACTAGCTTAGGAATGTAATTGCTCGTTAGGCAATTTTGATATAACTCTGAAACCGTAGCCCTAACTTGCAAAAAACGGCGATCTTGTTGCCAAGCTAAACTGTTTTTTTGTTGAAGATCTTCTTCCTCATGGCTCATAAATACTAAAGGTTGGGATTGATTGGGGAATAGACGAGCAGCAATCTGCCAGAGGGCATAAGCGAGTGAGATTAACTTAGGATTGACTAAGAGGATCACCCGTTGCTGGTGTATCGGTGTTGATGTCCAAGATTGACGGATAGTTTTGGGTAAGTAACGCCAATAGGGAACCACTGCAACTTCAGCTTTGGATAGCAGATCTTGCTGTTGAAATAATACCACGAAACTACAGTGAACTAACGTCACTTGCTTAAACTCTCTCAACTCTTTTAATCGCTCTTTAAGGAGGTTTGAGTTGTTATTGCCGATGACATCCATTCTGATGTAAGTGGGAATTCTTCGCAACGCAGGAGCAACACTATTATTAAGTTCTCTGGGTAAATCCAACAACCAGAGTGCAATGACTTGCCGTTTGTGACAGAGTTCTTCTAAGCTCATGACGGAGTAGCACAGATCCAAGGGGGGAACGGTATCCGATGAGGTACTCCCATTGTCCAATCCCGACTCCCTCGCAGCTTGGGCCGATAACACCACCCGACCCGCGAGGTCGTATCCTTGAAACAGCCGACTTGATTGAGCATCTAGGGGCGTGTCTACATAATAAATTATATCTGCCAAATGCTTGAAATAGTCTATGGTTTGTAGGGTGTGGGTATATTCTAGGGTGTCAGCTTGGAAAAACCGAGGCGGGAAAACGATGACAATCAACGGACGTCCTTTCAACAGACGTAATGCCGTTTCAGTCATCGTCTGTTCCACCTGTTGCTGCATTTGCCGATAACTAGATCGAGTTGCGGCTGCTAACTCCAACCGTTGACTCCGAGAATAGGCGAGTTCTAAACAAGCATCCGCCATTTGTTCAAAGGTGTCACAAGTATGGTAGCGGTGATCAGCCGGAATTCCCTCAAAGGCATGACGATGGGCAACAATGGGCAAACCCGTTGCTAATGCTTCTGCGGCTTTGATTTTTAATCCTGTACTAAAACTTAAAGGAACTAAAACAACATCAATAGCTTGATAAAATTCTTCTATTCGTTCCACTCGCCCCATTAATTCTACTCCATGGGTTAGCTCAAACTCTTGTAGAGTTTCGCACAAACTCCCTGCTATTTTGATTTTAATCGGGGCTAAATCTCGCCGAAATTTGGCTAATGCCTGCTTCAAAAAACGTTGGACATTTTGGGTGTTAATACTATTCCCGACTCCCAAAATTCCTAAGACCAGATAATCTTCGTCGCCCGGAATTATTGCCCGTTTAATATTGAGACGGGGTTCTGTATGCAGCATAGTACAAACGGGTGTGGATGCAATTTTACGGAAAAATAAGGCTTCTTCATCTTTAATTGCCCAGACTAAATCTGCCCGTTTTAAGCCGATCGCTTCTTGCTCTTTAGTGGAATAGAAAAATTCAGGCGCAATGTCATGCTCGGCGAGTAATTGTCGCCTTCCGGTAAATTGATCATGGGTATCTAATATTCGGTAAACAAAACTAGGTGCAAATTCAAATGCTTTACTGAGATAGGTATAGTTAACGAGAAAGGCATCAAAATAATAGTGGGAAAATAACCATTTTAAGTAGTCACCAATGGCCTCATCCCACCATTCATCAATGCTATGATCTTGATAGATAGCAGGAGTTTGTAAGGGGCGAGTTGTTGGGACTAAATGAAAGGAGTCCCATTGTTGAGACATGGCTTGAATGGAAGTCAAAGGCAGATGATTCACCCAGTCTTGAGGATAGTGGAGAAAATGAATTTTGGCTCCGCGATCGCGTAATTGTTGGCAAACGGAATAAATTCGCTTACAATTCCCCTTAATAATTGGGTAAGTGGGTGTTGGGGATAACACTAAAATATCAGTTCCCTTTAGGATCAAATTACGGGGGTTCATAACGGTTATTTCTGAGTAAATTTCAATTTATTCTATGTCCTCGAATCCGGTCAGCATAAGTGTAGTTACAGCCGATAAAACGCTCAATTGTTGACGAAATTTATTCGGATCATCTGTATCATAAAATAGTCCTTTAATCGTGCGATAGCGAGGGGGTAAACCAAAGAAATACTCTAAAATAAAATTCCAATCTTTTTTAGCATCCGCAACTGTAACTTCTGGGTTCATCATATAATCAGAAACAGACTGCCATGCCACTCTTTGGCGAAACCAAGACTGCTTTAACCGTTTCTGTTCAACCAGGTGGTGAACTCTAGCTTCTGGAGCATAAATCGCTAATTTGCCATCTTGTTTAATTTGCTCTAACAAATGGGTTTCTTCATTACTTAATAAAACTGCTCCCCCTCCAGTGCGTCCTAATGTCACATCAAAGCCACCCCGATTCAAAATTTCTTCAGTCCGAAAGGCAATATTCGTTCCCGCAAACCACTCACGAGGTTTAGCAATTCGAGTTTCACCCCCCCAATCGACTACGGAAACATAACCTAAGAGTGAATCATCTAACCAAGAAGGTCGTTCTTCTGGCCAAAGGGGTTCCACGCTTCCCCCAACAACAGCTGCCTCTTGACCGAATAATTGAAAGGCTACCAAAATATGTTCTAGCCAATTGGGATCGGCAATGGCATCATCATCCATGTAAGCAATAAATTCCGTATTGCAAAGATGGGCGGCTACATTTCGAGCATTCGACAACCCCGGTTTGGGTTCAATTACATACTCTAAAAATGGTTGAGAATCATAGTGTTGTTTAACCTGTTCGGCATACTCTAAATCAGGGGAGTTATCGATTACAAGAATTCGATATAAATCAGAATTCAAAGTTTGTTGTTTTAGGCTATGGATGGCTTTTTCGAGCAAATCATAGCGGTTATAAGTACAAATGACAGCAGAAATTTTAGACATCGGTTTCAAGAGGATTCAAGGTGGATTCAGAAGAAAGATAATCACCGGGTAGAGTCGTAGTATGGCGTGTCTCTACTGGAGGGTGAATTAAAAGTTGGGAAAATGCCACACCCAGTAAACGATGATCTTCACTTTCTGGGTTAATTTCTGAATTTTTGACTATTTTAGGAACTAAAAAACTGATTTTGGTCGTTCTGAACTTGCCAGTACAGGATGGGATAATTCCTTGAAAATAAAAAATTCCATTAATTTTTTTCTGTTCTAATTCAATTTCCAACTCATCCACAAAACACCGGATTTTTTTTAAATTAACAGGAGCTAAAGCTGAAAATAAACGCAAAACCAATTCCCAGGGTTGCTCCCGTTTAATGACAACATCAAAATTAAAAAATTCTTCTGGCCCTGTCCATCGAAAGGGATTGCCTTTTTGATCATATTCCAGGTGATAAAATCCCTGCTCTGACTTGAGAGGAAAATCTGCTTCTATCGTAACTTTTTGAGTCGTTTCTGATAGACTTAACAATTCAGGCAATGGATAATCCAATAGATTTAATTTATGATCAACTAAATTGAGTTTTAATAGCAATTGATTGAATGCTAATTCCATTGTTGCTAACTCTTGAAGCAACCCCTCAAATAATCTATCTCCATAATCCTCTGATATTCTTTTTTTCAGAACATGAGCTTGTTTTTGAATTTGTTCGGGGCTAATGTCTAAAGAATTGAGCAAGGGTGAAATAAACTTTTTTTTCATAAAACCTCCTGTGTAAACCTCTTTTTTAGAGGATTTGTATATAATATCTGTACAAAGTGAAGATGAAGTAATCATCTCTACGACGTGATTTTCTGGATCAAATGAGCCAACTTTAATTTAACAAATTCAGGACAATAGGGGGCAATTGCCTGTTCAGTATTGGCTACCAGTTTTTCCCATAACGCTTGCTCTTGATACAAGCGCAAAATTTGTTCTGCTAATGTTTCTATTGTATCAGCAACTAAAACATTTTGTTCATTCACCAAATTCATACCTTCAATGCCAATTGAGGTAGAGACAACAGGCAAACCATATTCTAAACTTTGCCCAATTTTACCTTTCATTCCGGCTCCATACCGGAGCGGAGCTACAAATAACCGATGACTCAGAAAGTAGGGAGAAACATCTTGAACATATCCCGTGACTGTTACCCATTCATTGGCCAAATTCTGTACAATATCTGACGGTTCATTGCCCAAAATTGTTACAGGAATATTGGGATTTTTTCGCCAAACAAGGGGCATAATCTCTTGACAAAGCCAGAGAACAGCATCCACATTAGGGTCATGATTATAACTTCCAATAAATAAAATCCCCTCCCGTTCAGAAAAACTATTTTTTTTCTGAAAAATCAAGGGATGAATATTAGGAATAACTGCTACATTTGATACTCCTTGCTCTTGTAGTATTTCTTTTTCCGTCGCAGTTACGGTTACGGTTAAATCTGCCTCCATTGCTAGTTTTAACTCCATAGCCTGCATATTAATCCAGGCTTTAGCCTGTTGCACATCCTTTGTAGATGAAAGCTCCCAGGCTCGTTTCATTCTTAAGTAATGTAAATCAATCGTATCATAGATAATCTTGATTTTAGTATTATTCTGCAACAAATATTTATATTTTTCATTCAATTCAGGACGACAGACCCAAGCCAGATTAATCAAATCAATTCTCTCTTGGATTTGGGCTTCTATCGGATAACCATAACCCGATTGAGTGTATAAAACTTCTATTCCTAAATTTTCTAATTCTGAAGTATAGGGTTCAGCCTTAAACCCATTATCAGCAGCAAAAATAACATGATAGTTTAACTCCTTCAATAACTTCATGATATAAAATAATCGCCTTGATCCCGATTCCCGATCATGACAAGGCATATAACTATCAATTACCAAAATAACAGCTTGACCTAAATAGCGACGGCTGGCTCGTTCAAAAAATTCCGATCCTTGATTAATCGGATACTGAATGAGTGACTGATGCCACTTTTTTTTAAACTTTTCTTGATTAATCAATTGATACTGTTTTATGCCTTCATTAAGGGTCGTTCCCGAACTAATTCCTTCATAATGAATCACTTCGGATTTGGGCTGAACCATGACCTTTAGTCCTAACCATTCTCGAATCGCAAAACACAAATCCGTATCTTCATAATAGGCTGGAGAAAACTCTCGTTCAAAACCACCTAACGCCTGAAAAATCTTACACCTGACCATTAAACTTGCACCAGAACAATAATCTACAGGGCGGAGATAATTGTATTTTGGATTGTAAGGATTTTCGTTTCTGCCATAATTCCAGCCCTCCCCAGTATTCCAGATGATTCCTCCTGATTCCTGTAACGCTCCAGAGGGATAAATTAATTTAGAACCCACCGCACCAACTTGAGAATCAGTGACCAAAACTTCGATTAAATATTCAATTGCATTCGGACGAATTTCAGTGTCATTGTTCAAAAAATAGAGATATTCCCCTTGAGCAATAGCAGCCCCCTGATTACAAGATTGAATAAACCCTAGATTTTCGGGATTTTTAATTAAAATTAAACCTTCAATATTGGCTAAAATTTCTTGGGTTCTATCCGTCGAAGCATCGTTAACCACAATCACTTCTAAAGCTGTTTGGGGTTGAACATGAGCAGCTAAAGATCTTAAACATTGAAAGGTGTAGTCAATTTTATTGTAAACAGGAATAATGACAGAAACCGTTGGCTGATCACTGCGAGGAATAATCAGCCCACACTCTTGAATCATTGCTAACTGTCGTGTTTTATCCCCCTGAATTTCTACCATTTGTTGATAGTAAGTTACCGCCTCTTGCCACTGGTGTTTTTGAGCTAAAGCGTCACCTAAACATTTGTATAATTCGGTTTGGTTGGGTAGAGTTAAAAGGGCGGTTTGATAGAGAGAGATCGCCTCTTTTAACTGCTGTTGCTGACAAAATAATTCCCCTAACTGAAGATAAGCTTCCACACAATTTGGATAGCGTTTAATCGCCTGTTGATAACAACGAATGGCTAACTCTGGGTAATTTTGTTTTAAACATTCCTCACCTAAACTCAAATATTCTTCAGCCTTGTTCTCCAAGGAATGCTCTAAAGATTGCCATTGGGTCATTAAAGCCAATTCAGGCTTTTCCATCTGGTATTGTAGTTCAGCCAGTTTTTGATAGGCGGTGAGCAAACTGGGATTTAGGGTAATTGCCTGCTGATAGGCAGTGATCGCCCGTTGGGGTTGGTGTCTTGCCACCCAAGCATCCCCTAACCCCACATAGAGCATGACATCATCGGGTTGCAATTCTAACGCTTTTTCATAGCTTTCGATATCATTGGGATTCTGCTCAATTGCTTGACGGTAGTAGAGTAGAGCTAATTGCAAGCACTGTTTGATGTGTTGATGCAGTGTGCTTTTGAGTTTAGTGTCCATCTCTGGCAAATTCGCCTGAAGTTGTTGGGCTTGACGATAAGCCACCAGTGCCTTATCCCATTGCTTCAACTGCACCAACCCTTCCGCTAAATTGTAGTAAGACCAAACAAAATTAGGATCAAGCTCAATAGCGTGTTGATAGGCAGCAACGGATTCTTCCCACTGTTCCAACTTCCCGAATACATCTCCCAAATTGTGATAGGAAAGGGCAAAATCTGGGTTCAATTCAATGGCTCGACTGTACATTATCACCGCCTCTGACCAGCGTTCTAACGAGCGCAACGCATCCCCTAAATTATTATGCGACCAGGAAAAATCAGGATTGCATTGAATGGCTTGTTGATAGGCTTCTATGGCATCTTCCCATTTTTCTACCTTACTCAGAGCATCCCCTAATTCTTGATAAAATTCCCCCCGATGGGGTTCTAATTGTAATGCGTTTTGATAGGCTGCGATCGCTCCGAGCCAATCTCCTTGATAGGATAGAGCCTTAGCTAGACGATAATGAGCGTTCGTTGTTGATTCGGCTCGAATCCGAATTCGGCTGGGAGTGGATAAGGATTTAGGCTGTGGCTCGATCATCGTTTTAAGTGAGGGAAGTAATAGTTTCTAAAAGTAAAAATTTGATTAGATTTCCGTTGCCTTTCTATAGGCATCGATGGCGGCGTTAATCTCTCCGACCTGCCAGAGCGCATCCCCCAACTTCTGATATACGGGCTGTAATTGGGGGTCTAAGGCTAATACGTTTTGGTAATATTGGATGGCAAGATGCCATTGACCTTGACTCAACCCAATATCTCCCAAGGCTTCCTGAACGGAAACAAAATCAGGATTGAATTGAAGGGCAGTTTGATAAGATTGAATGGCATTGTCCCATTCTTCCTGTTCTGCATAGATATCTCCTAACAGGGCATAAATTTCTGAATTGTGGGGCTGAATTGTCAGAGCTTTTTGATAACACGCGATCGCTTCTTTCCAGTATTTTTCCTGAGCATAGATTTCTCCTAAACCCAGATAGGCTGCTCCCTGTTGCGGTTGTAGCTGAAGTGCCGTTTGATACCTCTGTTGGGCTTCCTCCCGTCTCCCCACCGCCATTAAAGCTTTTCCCCACAGTAGATAAACTGATGCCTCTTGAGGTTGGGAAGCCGCGATTTGTTCACATTGGAGGATACAGGGGAGGTATTGCTGTTGGTCAAATAATTTCTGAGCTTGCTGCACTAAGTCTGACTCGGCAACGGTGTAGGATACTGATACAGAGATTTTCTGTAGAGGTTGCTCCTGTTCTCCCCGGAGTAGTCCTCTGGTGGTATTCCCTTGAATTTGGGGTTGCCAAGAGAGAACCTCGCCAGCCATCAGAGAAAACAAGGGTTGGGACTCTCCTTGACCCTGATGATTTTGGCTATAAGCTAATGCTTGGGTGAGGGTTTGCATCGCCATCAATAGTCTAGGGTTCAACTCCATCCCCTGACGATAACAAGCAATTACCTCTTGCCAGCGTCCTTGCAGTCCTAATACTTTCCCTAAACTATTGTAGGTTTCAAAACTCGGATGTAATTCTATAGCCTGGTAATAGGCATCAATGGCGGCTTCTAACTGACCTTGGGCAACTAAGACTTCTCCTAAATTATGATAAGCAGTGGCATTATTTGGATCGCATTCTAAGGCATGACGATAACAGGTTGTTGCGGGTTTAAGTAAACCTTTTTGCCAGAGTAAATGACCTAATGCTAAATGATCCGTTGCCCGAAAAGCTGTCGGTTCTATATTAAACCCTTGATACCAATATTCAATGGCTTGGTCTTGATCTCCTAATTGCTGGAATACTTCACCTAAATGGCGATAGGCTATGGCTAAATTCGGGTTAAAAGCGATCGCTTTTTGATAGGCTGTCAGTGCCGATTTCCAGTCTTGACGTTTGGCGTATAAATTTCCTAAATTTGTATAGGCAATAGCATCTTGGGGATTTAGTTGTAACAATTTTTGATAGGTTTGTAACGCTTCTTCTAATTGATTAGATTGATACAAAGCTTTTGCCATCAACGAATAGGCTTCTAGCTTTGTCTGTAAAAATAATTCTGAATTTTTGCTTGAAGATATGGCATTCTGAAAACAAGCGATCGCTTCGGTGCTTTTCCCCTGTTCTAATAAGGTTTTTCCTAATTCTAAATGCTCTGTTGCTCCTGCCTGTTCCGGCTGTAACCGATAACTATGATACCAGCACTCCGTCGCTTCATCCGGGCGATTTAATTTTGTTAAAACCTTAGCTAAATTGCGATAAAGTTTATCACAATTAGGTTTATATTTTAACGCTAATTGATAATATTTAACCGCTAAGTCCCATTGTTGTTTTCTAGCATACAAACTCCCTAAATTTCCTAAAGGTTCCGGGGATTCGGGTTGTAACTGAATTGCGGTTTTATAGGAGTTGTGAGCTTGTTCAAACTTCCCTTGAAGTTGTAGCACGTTGCCTAAAATCGTGTAGGCTTCCCCACAATTAACATCAGTTTCCAATACCTTTTGACAGGCTAAAATCGCGGACTCAAAGTGGTTTTGAGCTAAATGATTTTTAGCCTCTTGCAACCTATTGGCTAAGGTTGTGACCTGATCAACAGAAGATGGCATAATTATTCTGGGTTTACCAGAGGAATTATAAGATTTACCCTTATCTTTAAGAATATCACAAACTTGCAGCAATCTTTGTAAAGATTTCAGATTAATTTGTATATCTTCAAACAGTGGCGTAGGATACATCAGTTGTTGCAAAAAAGCACATTCCAAAGATTCCCCCTGGATAGAATAGTGTTGGAGTCCTAACTGCTGACTAATTTGCCAATAATAAGGGCGCAGATAATGGGGAGAAACTAACTCAATCACAACGGTATGGGGTTGACAAAAAACTAAATTAGTTAGTCCGGCTCCATGGGGTGCAATAATAACTTCAACCTGGGAAAATAAATTAGCCTGTTCTTGAACAGTTAGGGTTTCCAAATCTACAGAAACAAATCCCCATGAACTCAAATAGTCTAAAATTTCCGGTTCGTTCAAAAGTCGCCGATATCGGGCTTGATTACGACTAATATAAATTCGGGGGGAATAGGTTTTTATTGGTGGAGAAATATCGGTTAAAAACAGACTTCGCAGAAAGTTGATCGTATGGGGGACAACCCACCCGACAGAAGCAGGATAGGAAGGAACAATTAAACTGGATGCTTGGAGATAGGAAACTTGATCAGTTTCTATAATTTTATGGTGAGGAATTCCAATTTTTTCTAAGGTTTCTCGTTGAAAGTTTTGTTGGGTAGAATTAATTAAAAACCAATCTATGGAATCTAAATCAATCCCATTTTCTGGTAATATTTTAATTCTTGGTAAAATATCAACTAGCCAGTGAAAATAGACATTTCCCGACAGTCCTGATAAAACAGCAACTCGCCCTTCAATGATTTTTAAGGGGGGAATTTCTGCTAGGGAAAAAATCTGATGTTGACTCCAATCATAATTTTTACAGTTGGGTAACGGTGTGGGATAAAATCGAGATAATTCGGGAATTAATTCCTTGTCTTTGTTGAAAATAGCGATCGCATTACACACATTCCACCAACTGATTTTAGGGGCGACCCAAACCCGTCCTTGAGGAATAATTGTTACGGTAGTTTCGGTTAATTTATCTGGTAAATCATCCAAGGGAAAATACTGTTCTATTCCTAATCCTAAATGCTGGGGTCGAAAGTATTGGCGGAGTTTTTTTAAACAGGGTTGACAATCTAATCCTTGACATTTAGGCTGTGATAAATCTGGATTTTGCAGAGAAATTGGGAGTGTCAAATTTTCCCTATCTTTGACTAAAATAAATTTTAATTTACCTTGTTCGACTTGTTGCTGTTTCTCTAAAACTTGACTAACTTTTTGGTAAAAATCAGGATTCTGCGGGTGTTGTCCTAAAGCTTGATGATATTGTAAAGCTGCGTCATTAAAACGCCATTGTTTGGCTAAAGAATCTCCCCAATGAATATAAGTTTCAGCTAATTTAGGATCAATATCAACTGCTAGTTGATAATAACGTTCTGCACTTTGATAATTGCGATATTCAACAAAAGCATTCCCTAAATATAAATAGGTTTGAGCTAAATATTTTTTAACTTGATTAATATCAGGGTTTTGCTGTTGTAATGTTCGCAAAAATTGACCACAAGCCACCGTAGCTTGATCGATAATATCTTCCGTATTAAACTGTTCTGTCCATTCACAATAGGCGGTGATCCAGGGTTGTTCTAATGCTACAATTTTTTGCAGATAAATAGTAGCTTCGGGATAGTTTTTCTGGGCGAGAAGGGCGATCGCACATTGACTATAAAGTGAAACAGAGTCTGGTTGGATTTTTAAGCCTTGCTGAAAGTATTGTAGGGCGACAGCAAATAAGTTTTGTTGATAAAATACTTGACCTAAATTTTGATAGGCTTTAACTAAATTTGGTTCTAATTTAATTGCTTTTAAATAATGGGCGATCGCCTCATCTAAATTACCATTTTTTAAACAAGCCTGACCTAAGTTATTATAAAGTTCTGCTTGATCTGGATTGAGATTAATCCCCTGTGTAAAAACTTCAATGGCTTGGGAATATTCCCCTATTTCCAACCACAAACATCCTAAATTATTATAAGCGCGAATAAGTTCAGGCGCAAGAATAACTGTTTTTTGATATGTCTTGATAGCTTTTTCAATTAAACCTTGTTTCTGATAAACAACACCCAAATTATAATAGGCTTCGGCATAATTATCGGCTTGTAAAATAGCTTGTTTGTAGCAGCTAACTGCCCCCGATAAGTTCTGTTGTTGTTCAAAAATAATCCCTAAATTATAATAAACTTCCGGCCAGTTAGGACGAATTTTAAGAGCCTGCTGATAAGATAAAATAGCCTGATCAAGTTGTCCTTGATTTTGGTAAAATAAGGCCTTATCAGCTAATTTTCTTGCTTCAGAATCTGACATTTGCATGAAGTTACCAAGACTGTAAAAATCCGAGAAAAGCACATTTATTTTTAGATTTTGAGGGTACTAACTATTCGAGTTCTAAATCAAATCAAAATTATCATTACCTAATGTTAAATTTTTACCCATATCTAACATAGGAGTTGTAATCCCTTGTTTGTCAATATAGTAGAGTAAACCACTTTCTGGGTCGTAGATTAAATTAGCATCCCCCGCATCCGCAGCATTTCCAGAGAAGTTAGCAATGGTTTGGAATTCTCTTTCGGCTAAAGCACCTGGTACACCCGGAGCTAATGCGGAGAAATCCGTGGAATTTAGGGCAATTACATCTTCTGAAACATTAAAATCAGTTAATGTATCTTGGCCTAACTGATCGATAGCTCCTTCGTAAACAAAGGTATCATTTCCCTTACCACCCGTTAGGAGATCATTCCCCGCACCGCCAATCAGGGTATCCTCACCTTGACCACCAAACAGAAGATCATCATCCAATCCTCCGGTCATGGAGTCGTCCCCTTCTCCAGCAGAAAGGATATCTTTCCCTAGTCCACCGTCAAGAGTATCATTGCCTTGATCACCAAAGAGCAGGTCATCTCCTTCTCCGCCAACCATGGTATCGTCACCACTTCCACCATAAAGGGTATCCTTACCTTTGCCACCAAACAGAAGATCATCATCCAATCCTCCGGTTAGGGAGTCGTCTCCTTCTCCACCATAGAGAGTATCCTTCCCTGGCCCACCGTCAAGAGTATCATTGCCTTGATCACCAAAGAGCAGGTCATCTCCTTCTCCGCCAACAATGGTATCGTCACCACTTCCACCATAAAGGTTATCATTTCCAGCCCCTCCATCCAGGGCATCCTTTCCTTTGCCGCCATAGATAATATCGTTACCCTCTTCCCCAAAGATCTTATCATCTCCTTCGTCGCTGGAGATCAGGTCACCGCCTTTTCCACCACTAACTAGGTCATTTCCTTTGCCAGCATAAATGTTATCACTCCCCTTACCACCGAGGAGAATGTCATCTCCCTTTAAACCCAGGATGATGTCATTGCTATCACCCCCATCAATAGCATCAGCTTGATTGCCACCCGTGGCAAAATCATTGGCGGTACTGCCTACAAATACATTGCCCTGGTTTAGTGAACCGATAATCTCTAACCCCCCATCATCCCTCTGAAACTGGCTGACTGGAGGAGTTTGGTTATCTTGAATTTTTTGGGACAAATCAGCCAAGATTGACTGATTGGTGGCTACCACTGGAAATATAAAATTTGACATAAATTTATTTGAGATGCAAAGCCCTATTTTGTAACTATAACCATTTTTTTTTGCTTTGTCTTCAGTATACATCTAAATATAATCCCATTGAACATCGACTTTTTCCTCATCTAACTCGAGCTTGTCAAGGAGTGATTTTTACCAGTCTCGGTTTGGTCAAAACTCTCATGGAAAAAACTCGCACTAATACAGGGCTATCTGTCGTTGTTAATGTCGTTGATCAAGTCTATCAAACGGGTCGAAAGGTAACTGATAATTTCAAAAAAACTCTAAAAATTATTTTTGATGAACATTTACCCAAATGGAACTATCGAGCCGTACCTCAACTCACTCATTAATCCATTTATTGATTTTTCATTCCTAACTGGGATTGAATCTTGCCAGTGTCGTAAAGCTAGTATTCAAAGAAATCATATTGCTTGTGCCCTTTTAGTTTGGAATCAATTGAAAAGATTAGCTCATCTGACAAAGAAAACAGTCTATCAGTTAAAAGCTGAATCTTTGTCCAGTTATTTAATCAAAGAACTGAATTGTCCTTCGATAAAAATGGAACTTGTTTGATTCTTTTGGGTTTATTTTTAAATAAATAATCAGGACTTTTTAGGGTGATTGCTATTATCATTGGTATGCGATCGCCTACTTTTAGTACGCTATATATAGCGTGCTTGCGTAAGTCCTGACCGAGATTGCTGTGTAGGGGCGAGGTGCGTCTCACCCCTAGGATGAATTTGATTTCTAATCAGATTATTAGTCTCTTATTTTCTCAGACCAAACGCGAGTTGGTAAACCCCAAACATAAATGAAACCTTCCGCCGCTTTATGATCAAAAACGTCTTCGGAGCCATAGGTTGCTAAGTCCAAACTATAGAGGGAATTGGCAGATTTCCGGCCGACAATTGTGGCATTTCCCTTAAATAATTTGACTCGGACAACACCCGAAACCCGTTCCTGAGTTTGTTGAATAAAGGCATCCAAAGCCGCTTTTAACGGACTATACCAGAGGCCATTATAAACCAACTGGCTATAGGTTTCTTCAATGCCCCGTTTATAACGAGTCACATCGGCGGTTAAGGTTAAACTTTCTAAATCTCGGTGAGCATTAATTAACACAATCATCGCCGGAGATTCATAAATTTCCCTTGATTTAATCCCGACTAAACGGTTTTCAATCATGTCCAGGCGTCCAACCCCATGATTTCCGGCAATTTCATTTAATTTTCCAATTAATTGAACACCATCCATTGCCTTACCATTTAAACTCACCGGAACTCCAGTTTCAAAGCCAATTTCAATATATTCAGGTTCGTTAGGAGTCTCAGAAATCGGTTTAGTCATCGCATAGACTTCTTCCAGGGGCTCCGTCCAAGGATCTTCTAAGGGCCCAGCTTCAATCGCAATTCCTAACAAATTTCTATCTAAACTGTAGGGAGAGGATTTTTTCACCGGGGAAGCAATGCCGAATTTTTCCCCGTAGGCAATGGTTTCTTCCCGACTCATGCCCCATTCCCGGGCGGGGGCCAGAATTTTTATTTTCGGGTTGAGCGCACCAATGGAGACGTCAAACCGCACTTGGTCGTTACCTTTTCCGGTACAACCGTGAGCAATAGCATCGGCTCCGTATTTTTCGGCCACTTCCACTAAGGTTTTGGCAATTAACGGACGGGCTAAGGCCGTGGCCAGGGGATAACGGTTTTCGTACAAAGCATTGGCTTGAATGGCCGGAAACGCATAGTCTTTGACAAATCTATCTTGGACATTAATTACCAGGGACTCGACGGCGCCAGAGTCCAAGGCTTTTTGTTGAACAGGCCCTAATTCATCCCCTTGTCCCAAGTCTACGGCCAGGGTAATTACTTCTTTGACGCCAAACTCATTTTTCAAGTAGGGGATACAAACGGAGGTATCCACCCCACCTGAATAAGCAAGCACAACTTTTTCAGCGCGACCCATGATTAATATTTCTCCTCAAGTAACCAAATGTTACATTATCTCGCCTTTCATGCCCTTTTGATGTCAGGAATTCTATATATTTGAGTTGGGGCCACTTTCAGGGGGAGGGGACTGGATTTTTTTCGGGTAAGTAGTTAATAATAATAGTGATTTAAGTTTCAGGTTAGAAAAACTGTGTTTTTAAGTATTGTCATTCCTACCTATAATCGTTTACCGATTTTACAAAAGTGTTTAAAAGCCTTAGAACAGCAACAATATGATCATACTATTACTAACTATGAGGTAGTTTTAGTTGATGATGGTTCAACGGATGGAACCTTAAATTGGTTAGAGGAAAATAAGTTAGATTTTCCCCATGTTCAGCTATTTTGTCAATCCCATCAAGGGCCAGCCGCGGCGAGAAATTTAGGGATAGAAAAGGCTTTGGGAGAAACTATTATTTTTATTGATAGTGATTTAGTGGTGACAGAAACGTTTTTACAATCCCATGCTAATAGTTTAGTTGAGGGATATCAAACTTCAGATCAAGTTTTTACCTATGGTCGGGTAATTAATACTTGTAATTTTGAAGATCCAACTTCTGAACCTTATAAAATTACTGATTTTTCGGCGGCTTATTTTGCTACCGGAAATGTAGCGATCGCTCGTCATTGGTTAATAGAAGCCGGGTTATTTGATCCTCAATTTCAACAATATGGCTGGGAAGATTTAGAATTAGGAGTTAGGTTAAAAAAATTAGGTTTAAAGTTAATTAAATGCCCCGATGCTGTGGGTTATCATTGGCATCCGGCGTTTGATTTGGAACAATTACCGAAATTAATAGATCGAGAAATTCAACGGGGGAGAATGGGAGTTTTATTTTATCAAAAACATCCCTCTTTTGAAGTTAAAATGATGATTCAAATGACAATATTACATAAAATATTATGGGGTTTATTATCTTTGGGAGGGCGTTTAAACGAACGGACAATGGCAGGGTTTTTACAATATTTAATTAATCAAGGAAAATCACAATTAGCTTTAGAAATTGCTCGAATATTTCTAAATTGGTATAATGTTAAAGCGGTTTATTTGGCTTATAATGAGTTAAAATAGAGCGAGATACAAACTATAGCAATCCTAAATAGGTTATAGCATTTTATCGTAGGGGGTTGGGTCTTCCAACCCTCTTTGCGCCTGGGTTTGGATACTTTATAAACTTGATTCTGAATCTGGAGCAATTTCTAAACCTGGTATTTGTCGAATTTGTTGGTGTTCTGTAATTAAATCCGATAGGGAATCAATATTAACTCCAATTCTACGACAAGCGGTTTGCAGTGCGTCCATAAATTTGTCTACATCATCCCCATAACCCGATAGTTTGGCTGCATTTGCAACGCCTTGTTTAGCATTAGCTTTCGCACAATCAATTAATTCTAGGTCTGTCAGGGGTTTTGATTTACTCATTATGTTATGATAACATTATTAATACAGTTAATCTATTATACCTTAACTACCTAAATTTTAAGTATAAATATAGCAATAGCCAATAAAGTCTTATTACCCATTACCCATTACCCATTACCTATTACCTATCACGGATTTAAACGGATTACACAGATTAACGCAGATTAAAATCCGTGAAATCCGTGAAATCCTCTTAAATCCGTGATCCCTATTCCCTATTCCCTCCTATAACAGCATCTTCAAATTTATATCCCACCCCGGTAACAGTTTTAATAAAAGTGGGATGGGAGGGGTCAAGTTCAATTTTTTTACGCAGTCTAGCGACATGGGTATCCACAACCCTTTCATCGCCAAAAAAGTCATCTCCCCAAAGTTTATCTATTAGTTGGGTACGACTCCAAACCCGACCCGGATAACTCAGAAAAGTTGATAATAAATTAAATTCTAAAGTGGTTAAATCCAGGATTTCTGTATTCCCTGACTCTAATTGATAGCTGGCAATTCTTTGGTCTAAATCGACTAAAAAATGCGCGGTTTGATAAACTTGATTCGGTTGACTTCCTTGGCGCAAACTCCGTCTTAATAATGCTCTAACTCTAGCAACTAATTCTCTAGGACTAAAGGGTTTAACAAAATAATCATCCGCGCCAGTAGATAAACCAATAATCCGATCTAGTTCTTCACCTTTTGCGGTTAACATTAAAATATAGGGGTCTTTTTGCCCGGGTTTTTGACGAATTCTAGCACAGACTTCTAAGCCATCTAACCCCGGAATCATTAAATCTAAAATAATTAAATCCGGTTGTAATTCTTGAAATTTTTGTAAAGCGGCTAAACCATTATTAGAAATTTGGCAAGAAAATCCTTCCGCTTCTAAGGTATGCTGAATTAAACGGGCAATTTCTGGTTCATCCTCAACAATTAAAATATCCATAAATTAAAATTAAATGCCAATTTGTTCAGGACATTCCAGATGCAAATTGCGATCGCTAAAGGGTGCATCCACGAAATCACAATGATGGGGGCGATCGCTATTCGGATAACGATCAGCCTGAAAAAAGCGACAGGTGACACACATTTTTGAGATCGGAATTTGACCAGCCTCTTGCAACTTCAGAATCATTTTAATCAATCCCCGCAAGAAAACCGTCTGCTCAAGTTCAGAGAATTATATCAGAAAACAATAAAAAATAATACCGCCCTCCATTACAATTAAAGGGCAAGGCTTTAAACCCAAAATCCCTGGTAAATCCCAGATTAGTTAAGACTCCTAATCAATATCTTCTTCCTCCAAGCCCTGTCAACCCCTGCTAGAATAAGGAGTCTAAGGACAAAATTATGTTGTTAGGAAAATGAAAAGATAAAAATCCATAATTTTGAGGTTTAAAAAATGATTTTTGTTAAATTTAAAATTCCATTATTTTATAAATTTATTTTAACTTCATTGATAGGAGTTATCATCAGTATATTAATGATTAAACCTGCCTTCACACAACAACCTGTTACCCTTAAAGTTTTAGTTCAAGCCTTAGAATCAACCCAATGGCAACCGATTATTAATAGTTTCCATCAAACCCATCCAAAAATTCGTTTAGAAGTGGTTAAAGCCCCGAATAATAGTAATCTGGTTGAAGATTTATATACCTCTGCCTATTTACTCGGAGATTCTCCCTATGATTTAGTCTATATGGATGTGGTTTGGGTACAAAAATTTGCCGCAGCAGGATGGTTAGAAGATTTAACCAAAAAAGTTGATCCTCAGAAATTAACTGATTATATTCAGGGCGATGTTCAAGGGGGAAAATATCAAAATAAACTGTATCGAATGCCCTTTAGAACAGATGTTGGAATGTTATATTATCGAACGGATTTATTAGAAAAAGCCGGATTAAAACCCCCTAAAACCTTTCAAGATTTACTCACCACTTCCCAAACCCTTCAAGACCAAAATTTAGCTCGATGGGGTTATGTTTGGCAAGGGAAACAATATGAAGGATTAGCCGCCATGTTCACTGAAATTTTACAGGGATATGGGGGATTTTGGGTGAATCCTGAAACCCAAGCCATCGGATTAGATGCACCTGAAAGTATAGAAGCAGTTAAATTTTTACGACAAACGATTAAACAAGGTATTTCTCCCCCGGGAGTCACCACCTATGCAGAAGAAGAAACTCGCCGATTATTTGAAAGTGGAAATACGGTTTTTTTAAGAAATTGGCCCTACGTTTATGCCTTAGCTTCTAACTCTCCTATTGCGGGAAAATATGGGATTCAACCTATGGTTCATTTACCCGGAAAACAAAGCGGTGCTTGTTTAGGAGGGTGGGGATTTGGGATTTCTAAAAGTTCTAAAAATCAACGGGAAGCATGGCAAGTGATTGAATATTTTAATCAACCGGATATTCAGCGACAATATTTTTTAGAAACGGGCTATGTTCCCTCTCGAAAATCCCTATTTACCGATGATACTTTAGTCACCAAATATAACTATTTACCCGACCTCTTACAAGGGGCTGAAAATGCGGTTTTACGTCCTCCCATCCCCCAATATGCCCAAGTTTCGGATATTCTCCAACGCTATTTGAGTGCGGCATTAACCGGGAGTAAAACCCCGGAAGCAGCCATGAAAGAGGCAGCCAGGGAAACTCGAACTTTATTAAACATTAATGAGTGAATTTTGAGCATGAATACTAACTCTTTAGAAAAACAAGAAAAACGAACCGGATGGCTGTTAATTTTACCCGCTTTGTTCATCATTGCCTTAGTGTTTATTTACCCAATTTTAAGGGCTTTTTCATTAAGTGTATTCACCCAAAATTTAGGAACTCAATTACAACCCATTTTTTCAGGATTGAATAATTATCAACGCATCTTAGCGGATGGTCGATTTTGGCAAACCTTATGGAATACAACGGTTTTTACCAGTATTTCTATTATCTTAGAATTAATCTTGGGTTTATTCATTGCTTTAATTCTGAATCAAAGTTTTAAAGGTCGAGGTTTTGTCAGAACCACAGCTTTAATTCCTTGGGCCTTACCTACGGCGGTCATGGGGTTAGCTTGGGCTTGGATTTTTAATGACCAATATGGTGTGGTGAATGATATTTTACAGCGTCTTAATATTATTAATAGTCCCATGACTTGGTTAGGAGAACCCAGTCGAGCCATGTTTGCTTTGATTATTGCCGATGTTTGGAAAACCACCCCTTTTATTGCTATTATTTTACTAGCCGGACTGCAATCTGTTTCCCAGGATTTGTATGAAGCTCATGCTATGGATGGGGCAAACTCAATTCAAAGTTTTTATCAAATCACAATTCCTTTAATTACCCCTCAAATTATTATTGCCTTATTGTTTAGATTTGCTCAAGCCTTTGGGATTTTTGATTTAGTTCAAGTCATGACTGGAGGGGGGCCAGCAGGGGCAACGGAAACCGTTTCTGTTTATATTTATGCCACCATTAGAAGGTATCTGGATTTTGGTTATGGGGCGGCTTTAGTGGTCGTCACCTTTTTATTATTAATTGTTGCGGTTTGTATTGCTGCTTTTTTCCTGTCCAAATTGCGTGTTAATATTATTGGAGATCAATAAATGGCAAATTTTAATCCCTCAAATTCCGTTAGTTTTATCCCTCGAAAAAAGATTTTACTCACCCTGGGAATAATCTCCACAGTTTTATTTTGTTTGGCTCCAGTTTTCTGGCAATTACTCACTTCTTTTAAAACTAATGCGGCGATTTCAACGGTTCCTAATATTTATTTTCCCAGTTTAGAACAACTGACTTTTCAACATTATCTCAGCTTGGGAAGTCAATTTCTGAGATATATTTTCAATAGTGCTTTTGTCTCTATCATTTCAACTTTATTATGCTTAACCCTTGGCGCTCCGGCTGCCTATGCCCTGACTCGATTAAAGCTACCTGGAGAAAATTTAATTTTGGTACTGATTTTAATTATAACATTATTTCCCTATATTTTGTTATTTATGGGGTTATTAGAATTAGTTAAATTTTTTCAGATTGGAAATAATTATTTAGCATTAATTATCCCCTATACAGCAATTAATTTACCCTTAACCATTTTAATTTTAAGAACTTTTTTCCAACAATTGCCTAAAGATTTAGAAGATTCTGCCAAAATTGACGGCTACAATACCCTATCTATGCTATTAAATATTGTTTTACCCTTAACCCTTCCTGCCTTAGTCACCACGGGTATATTAACCTTTATTTTCGCCTGGAATGAATTTATTTTTGCCCTAACCTTTATTACCCGAGAAGATTTATATACCATTCCCGTGGCCGTCGCTCAACTGGGGGGTGCTTCTTTATTAGAAATTCCCTATGGGCCAATGGCGGCTGCAACTTTAGCCGGAACTTTTCCTTTAATCATTTTAGTCTTGATTTTTCAACGGCGAATTGTTCAAGGCATTACCGCAGGAGCCGTCAAAGGTTAACAATAATTTTAACAATTAATGGAGATCATTAACCATGGCAAAACTCGAAATTATCAATTTAAAAAAGCAATTTTCCCCCCAAGTCATTCCAGTAAAAGATATTACCCTAGAGGTCAATGATGGGGAATTTCTCACCCTATTAGGCCCTTCGGGTTGTGGAAAATCAACCTTATTAAGAATGATTGCAGGACTCGACCAACCCACCGAGGGAAAAGTTATTTTAGGCCATCGAGATGTTACCACCCTTCCCCCCGGTCAACGGAATATTGCCATGGTATTTCAAAGTTATGCCCTGTACCCCCATTTAACGGTTTTTGATAATATTTCAACGGCTTTAAAATTAAGAAAAATTCCTATTTCTGAGATTGAAACCCGGGTTAATGATGTCGCTCATCGCTTAGATATTAAACATTTATTACTCAGAAAACCTGCTCAACTGTCCGGGGGGCAACGTCAACGGGTTGCTTTAGGACGAGCTTTAGTCAGAAATCCCGAAGTTTTTTTATTAGATGAACCCTTAAGTAATTTAGATGCTCTATTACGAGAACAGGTAAGAGCCGATTTAAAACAGTTATTTAATTCTCAACAAAAACCCGTTGTTTATGTTACCCATGACCAAACCGAAGCCCTAACTTTATCGAGTAAAATTGCTGTACTTCATCAAGGTTATTTACAACAATTAGCCTCTCCTTCAGAGATTTATAATGCTCCGGCTAATCAATTTGTTGCGGGTTTTGTGGGAAGTCCTCAGATGAATTTAATTCGCTTAAATTGTCGCGAAAATTATGGGATTTTAGGAGAATTTCAAATTCCCTTACCTGAGTTGAAAACCCAACCTTCTCAAATTATCTTAGGAATTCGCCCCGAAGATATTTATTTAGAAAATCGGGAAGATTCTGTGAATTTAGAAGGTAAAATTTTTTTAGTGGAAGATTTAGGAAAAGAAAAACTGTTGAATGTGAGAATCACCCAATCCCATGAAACAATCCGTTTTTTGGTTCCCGCACAGCAAACTTGGGAAGGTGAAACTATCAAGTTGAGTTTATCGCCCCAACGGATACACTGGTTTGACTCGGAATCGGGCGATCGCTTATCCTAAAATTATCTTAAAAAATAATCCCGAAATCTGTTAAAATTATAAAACCTTTAATCTGAAATTAATCCCAACCACGACAATGCAAGAATTTTTTCAAAACGTTTCTCGTTATCCCCGTTATTTTATTACCTTTACTTTAGGAATTTTCTTTTTCCTATTTGAACGTCTAAAACCCCTCTTAAATCGTCCCGTAACTGCAACTGCATTAATAATTTTATTATTAAGTGTTTTTGCATTTACCTTTTTTACCTTAAAGGCAATGTTAGGATTAAACCCAGTTTAAAAAAAAGTAATTTTAAAAAAGGGAGGATGATTTTAACCTTCCCTTTTTGGCTGTGAATTTAAACTAACTGGTTTCTTGCAATTCATCCAAACGTGCTAACACTTCCTGACTATGAATAGCAGGATTAACCCCTAAAAATATTTCCCTTAAAATTCCATCAGGATCAATAATAAAAGTATGACGCATTGATATAAAATTAATCCATGAGCCATAGGATTTACTTACTTTTCCGTCAACATCAGCCAGTAAGGGAAATTTTAAACCTTCTGAATCACAAAACTCAGCATGGGATTGAATATCATCGGCACTAATCCCTAAAATTTTAGTATTTTTAGCTAAATATTTTGGTAAATCCTGTTGAAAACGACGAGCTTCTAAAGTACATCCAGAAGTAAAATCTTTAGGATAAAAATAGAGAATAACCCATTGTCCTTGATAATCGGATAAAGAAATTTTTCCCTCTCCACTATTAGTTGGTAAGGTGAAATTAGGGGCGGGTTGATTCAATGGTGGCAATTTTCCCCCTAACGCCCAAGCGGGCGCAGTGAGTTTGAAGCTAAACACAGCTAAACCCAGAGATAAGAGGAAACTTAGAAAGAAACGACGGGACATGATTATGAAGGATAATTACAACTTTTGATCCAGTTTACCCAATCTTAGGAATAACAGGAACTTAAATTTGAGGTTGGGTGTCCTAATATTGGCAATATCTGATTCTAATTGCAATCTTTATTGTAAAATATAAAGAGCAAATTAGGTTAATTATACCTCATTTCATACAATCTAACCCACTATTTTATTATGGCTGATCTACCCAACTTAACCAGTGCTGCTACCGTGATTATGGTAGTTGAAGGACTACCAATTACGATTCAAGTTGATGGTGCAAATGCTCCGATAACGGCTGGAAATTTCGTTGATTTAGTTGAACGAAATGTTTATGATAACACCCTATTTCATCGCGTTGTTATTGACCCCACGCCCTTTGTTGCTCAGGGTGGCGACCCCCAAAGTAAAGATCCTAATGTGGCTGCAAATTTGTTAGGAAGTGGAGGTTTTATTGACCCTGCTACGGGTAAAGTTAGAAATATTCCCTTAGAAATTAAACCCAAAGGTGCTACAGAACCTATCTATAGCAAAACCTTTAAAGAAGCAGGAATTACCGTTCCTCCGGTGTTAAGTAATGTCGTCGGTTCCATTGCCATGGCGCGGTCTTCGGGAACCGATACGGCTTCATCCCAATTCTATTTTAATTTAGCAGATAATTCCACAAACTTAGACGGAAATTATGCGGTTTTTGGCACAGTAACTCAAGGCTTTGATGTCGTCAATCAAATTCGAGTAGGTAATCAAATTTGGGATGCAGCCGTTGTCGATGGAATTATTCCCAGTCGGGTTTCTGGAATTATTTCAGATGCGAATATCTTGAATGGATTTATTAATACCATAAATCGTGCTAGTTTGCCTTTAAGTTATGCCTATCCTCGTAATTTAGATGCAGATAATGTCATAACCATGACTCCTGATATTACCCTAAATAATCATCGGGGACTATTAGCTGGAGGCGGTAATGATTTGGTTACTGGTTCGACAGGAAATGATGTAATTAATGGAAATGCTGGCAATGATTCTCTGGATGGAAATGATGGCAATGATTATATTTTTGGAGGAAAAGATAATGATATTATTACAGGGGGACAAGGCAATGATATTTTAAATGGAAATCGAGGGAGTGATACCATTTTTGGAGGTGCTGGTTCAGACTTTATTCGAGGTGGACAAGGCAATGATAGTTTAAATGGCAATAATGGTAATGATTTCCTAATCGGAGATTTAGGAACAGATACTTTAACCGGAGGAGGAGGGACTGATATTTTCATGTTGCGAGGGGATGAAGCCGCTACGGTTTCTGATATCAATTTAGCTGATATTATTACGGATTTTAAGGTTTCAGAAGGCGATAAAATTCATATCCTTGATACAATTCCTCTGGCTAATTTAAGTTTTACCTCCTCTGGGAATGACACCGTAATTAAGATTACAAATTCAGGAATTTTAGGAATTGTTAAAAACGTCCAACCTAGTGTTGTCCAAACAGCCACGGTCATCACATCACCCACGGATTTAGCCTTAACCATTGGTTAATTTTTTTTGAATGTTGTTGCGCTTTAGCGCTCTTAATAGAGGTGCTAAAGCACAACAACGAAATTTTTATAGAATGTTGTTGTGCTTTAGCGCTCTTAATAGAGGTGCTAAAGCACAACAACGAAATTTTTTTTGAATGTTGTTGCGCTTTAGTGCTCTTAATAGAGGTGCTAAAGCACAACAACGAAATTTTTTATAGAATGTTGTTGCGCTTTAGCGCTCTTAATAGAGGTGCTAAAGCACAACAACGAAATTTTTTATAGAATGTTGTTGCGCTTTAGCGCTCTTAATAGTGGTGCTAAAGCACAACAACGAAATTTTTATAGAATGTTGTTGTGCTTTAGCGCTCTTAATAGTGGTGCTAAAGCACAACAACGAAATTTTTATTAGAATGTTGTTGCGCTTTAGCGCTCTTAATAGTGGTGCTAAAGCACAACAACGAAATTTTTATAGAATGTTGTTGTGCTTTAGCGCTCTTAATAGTGGTGCTAAAGCACAACAACGAAATTTTTATAGAATGTTGTTGCGCTTTAGCGCTCTTAATAGTGGTGCTAAAGCACAACAACGAAATTATAACCCCCTAATTATCCGATTCTGTTTGATCAAAACTAGGAGTTAATGGTCGGTTTTGACTATCTCCAAATCCCGAAGCATTTCCTATCGCAATAATGAATAAAAATAATGCAACGATTAACCATCCTAATGTCCCCCAATCAGGAGGTTTTGGGGGCGGTGGCGGGGGTTTATCCAGAGGCGGTTTAGGTTTTGGTGCATCGCTTTGAGACATAAAATCAACCTACAAAATTAGTGTTTATAAATTCTTTGTGTCTTTGTGTCTTTGTAGTTAAACAAAGACTAAAATATATTATTTTAACGGTAATGTTTTCACCGTCAAAACTTGAGGAGGAGAAGCATCAGGAGGATAGAGAAAATCAACTTTAACGGATCGAGTTTCTTGAGGTTTCAATATTAATTGTACTAATGATTCCCCCTGTTGACCGCGTTTTTGAACTAAATGAATATAGCGAATTTGGGATTTTCCCTGATCATCTCCAAAACTCAATCTAACAGTTCCTCGGAAGAAAACTTGAGGGGCTGGAGGATCAAAAAACCTTAATCCAGATTGGGATAATTTTTCTTCTTTGATGGGAGTTTGTAAGGTTAAAATAACTTTTTGGGGTTGATTTGTGGGATTATAAAGTGGTAAAATTAAGTTATATTCTATCCCATAATTGCCATGGGCTTGATAGGCGGTATCGGGATATCTAACCACTAAAGGAGCGCTTTGAATTTGATTGGTTCCTAACTGTCCTCTAGGTAAGGTTGCAATCGGATAAGAAAATGCTTTTTCCGGTTCAGGAATAGTTAAAATAGAACTATTTGGATCAACAATATTAGCATTCCAACGGGAACCTAATGCCACTCCAGCCACTCGCCCATAGATGATTTGCTCAGAATTATTATTAGGAGGTGTGGGGGTACGATCTCTAGGTGTAACTAACATTCCTTGCTGTAATAATTGTTCCCATTCTGTTAATGTCGGTGCAATTTCTGTTTTATTTTGTTGCACCGTTGCATACTTAGCTAAACTAGCAATATAAACCGCGCCATCACTCTCTAAACGCATTAAGGTAGACCGACCATTTAAAGGAGGTTCTAAATTTTTAACCGGAATTGGAGCATTTAATAAAAGACGACTACTTTGGGGGGGAATAATAATTTTTTTAACAAATTCAGGCTGTCTTTTTCCCCGTAAAATATCATTCATTACCCGACTTCCTGGCCCAGCAAAAATATTACCTGCGGAATTATCTAAAATAGCATCAAGGGGAATAAAAGGCGCATCAGGTTGACTTAAATAACTGGCTGCTTCTAAAATATTAATAGTAACGGGTTGATTACCTGGATTATAGGCTAATATTCCTAAATAAAGGGTTCTTAAATCATTTTCTTGGGGAGGTTTAGCAATGTGGTGGGCAAAAATATCAAATTTGCCTTGAAAGGGAAAATTTAAGTGGGCTTCTGGCTGTTTTTTATTGGTTTTTGGAAAAGTAGAAAGTAAAATTCCTTCGTTTAAAATCAGTTCGGGACTGTTACTATTAAATACCGGAATTTTATCCAATTGTCCTGGTAGGGGTCGCACCTGCTGCGGTTGCACAATTTCATTCACCGGAGGGGTGGCTTGGGCCAATAAGGTTAAACTCACAAATAAAGGTAGGATCATCCTTGATATCAGATGTAATGGTTTTGAGCATATACAAAACAATATCCTACCTTTCTCAATAGAAATGTAGGATACTGGCTTAAAATTTCAGATTAGGTTAAAATCTAACCTGAGATTCAAAGAATATTTTGTTAAACTCCTCGGGTGGGATTCGAACCTACGACCAATCGGTTAACAGCCGATCGCTCTACCACTGAGCTACCGAGGAACGTTGTGTCTCTCTTTTAGCCACAGTTACTAATAGTAGCGCCTGATCCTAATTTTTTGCAAGCTTTTTTGAAAAAAATTTTTTTGACTTTGGTTGCAAAAGCTGAAACCCTCTTGATACCGTGATTATAACCCCATCCTCATGCGAGCCAGACGGTTTTGAGCTTCTGCGTCTAGGGAATTAGCCAAGAAACGACTCGAAGATGGCTTCCGTGGTTGATGACGACGCTGACGACGCTGGGTAGTGGCTTCCACCTCTTCTGCTAACTGTTCGGCGGACATCCACTCAGCACCATAGCCCGTCACGGTTAACTGTTGAGCGCGGTCTGAAGTCGCCACAATCAACCGACGTCGCGACAACCGCAGTTGACGCCCCAAAGAAGCACAGAGTTTTTCAATATAAGTATCTGCGGTTTGCCCAAAACCGGTATAATGAATCGACACATTGCGGGTAATAGTTTCGCTGACACCGGGGGTATTTTGATAGTGAGCATCAAAGACCAGTCGAGCGTCGAGTCCCTCAAAGGCGCTATAGTCCACTAAGGTTTCAATCAAATGTCTCCGCGCTGTTTCCATATCATCAACATCGCGTTTCTGTCGCAATAGGGGCCAGATTCCAATTATGTTATAGCCGTCTACAAATAAGACAGCTTTGGTGAGGGAGCTACTCATGGTTAAATTTTAAATAAACTTGCATGGACTCGACGACAAATAAAAAATCGTCGAGAGTCCATTTTTTCCCCATATTATCACATAATTTTGACACTCTCAGGTCTGAAGACACTCTGAGTGTCGAAGTTGTGATGTCTAAGTCATTTCGGGCAATATTTAAAAAAGCCTGACACCGATGGGGGGGTTTGGGGGCCGGTTTCCTACGATAGCTTTTATTGTCTCACCCAACCATTCACCGTAAATCGACTATCTTTGAACTGTTTAGAAGGACAATTAACGGGCAGAACTTCGTGCATTAAACCACTATAGAAAAAGATAATTCGGTTATTCAGAGGTTCAATAGCTTGAAAATTTTCTAATTTGGAATAAGCATATTGACCTTGCCATTGGGTATCATAAATTAATAATTCTCCTCCAGTGAAAGCCTTGGGTTCCTGATAAAAATAATAAACGTAACTTAACATTCGAGTTTCATCTCTAGCCGAACCATTATCATTATGAGTGCGGAAATAATGACCATGATTATGGGCAGTCAGTTGGGCATCAATATGGGTAATTGGAAACGGGGGAATATCAAGTTTTTCTAAGGCTTTCCAGAACATCGCTTTAACTCGGTTGATAACCATATCACCAAAATCTGGAGAATAATAGAGAACCAAAGAATCCCGATGTTCAGGATAGTCTGATGTGTTGGTAGCTGGGCCAGTTAATTGGAATTGCTGTTCTTGTTCTAAAGCATAATTCAGAAGATTTTGATGGTCTTCTGGAGATAAAAAATTATCAATTTGCCAATATTTAAGTTTAAAAATTTCCGCTTGGGGTGTAGATGGAATTGCGGGAGTATGAGCTTTAATAAAAATCGGTGGTTCGGTAATTACTCCGACTAGAGAATTACTAGAAAACCAGAGGGCTTGTTGCTGTCCATTCATCGGAATTTGAAACAATTTTGGCGGTTCATCGGAATTTTTTTCGGTGGGATGAACTACCGCATTTAATAAATTTAAGAGTAAGGGAGAATTCGAGGCCAAGGTAATTTGATATTGATAACCCCCCAAAAGGAGTATGGTCACATTAATATCTTGAGGGGTTGATGCTGTTGTTAAACTGTCCATATTTTATAATAGAAAACAAAGAATAATAAGGTTTATTGTTAAAGTGAAGATTTACCAGTATATAAATTAAATCGGCACTTGATTATAGCATACTTTCTTTTATTTACCTAAATTAACTAAAACGGGAACCTGATCAACACGGGAATTGTAAATTAAAGTAAAATTTAATGCCCAAGTTATATTTAATCAGAGATAATCTAAAGTGAGATAATTTTTAGCAAGAGTAAAGTCTTATATATGAACCATCCCCTATCGCCCCAGTGCCAAAACTTACAACATCAGGTTGAAGGTTTGGTCAAACTTCTACATCAAGAACCCACTCTGCGCCAACAGGATATTACTGCTGTTCATGCTTCTTTAAAGAAAGTCATTTCTCCCAAATTTGAAATTGTGTTTGCGGGGGCGTTTAGTGCCGGAAAATCCATGTTAATTAATGCCCTTTTAGAAAGGGAATTATTATATAGTGCCGAGGGACACGCCACCGGAACTGAATGTTATATTGATTATGCTGAACTTGATCAAGAACGGGTAGTTTTAACCTTTTTAAGTGAAGCCGAAATCAGGGAACAAGTCACTAATTTATGTCAATTATTGGGCTTATCTTCTAATGTTAATATCAATCGAAATGATATGATTGATATATTAGTAGAAGGATGCGAAAGAATTATTCAGCAAGAAGGCGGAGTGAATAAATCTGAACGGGCCAAACAAGCTAAAGCCTTAGATTTATTAATCAAAGGATTTACGGAAAATCGCGATCGCATTCAAACCCTAAATAATGCGACATATTCAATGGAACAGTTTAACTTTTCCAACCTCAAAGAAGCGGCGAGTTATGCCCGTCGAGGGAGTAATAGCGCGGTCTTAAAACGGATTGAATACTATTGCTACCATCCCCTATTAAAAGATGGAAATGTAATTATAGATACCCCTGGAATTGATGCACCCGTGGAGAAAGATGCCCAATTAACCTATAACAAAATTGAACATCCCGATACATCGGCGGTGGTCTGTGTTTTGAAACCAGCATCGGCGGGAGAAATGACCATTGAAGAAACGGAACTCTTAGAAATAATTCGTCAAAATCCGAGTATCCGTGATCGGGTTTTTTATATCTTTAATCGAATTGATGAAACCTGGTATAATGCCCAATTACGTCAACGGTTAGAGAACTTAATTTATTCTGACTTTCAGGATACCACCAGGGTCTATAAAACCAGTGGATTATTAGGGTTTTATGGTAGTCAAATTAAAGGCACAAGCGGACGTGATCGCTTTGGTTTAGATAGTATTTTCGCCGAAAGTATTAAAGGGTTTGGAGGCGAAGAAGAAACTCCCCAATTTGTCTATGCTTTTAATAACTATTGTGGCAGTTCTCGCAAACTTCCCATCCAGTTTCGAGTCACTATTAATGGTTTTGAATCTCCGAATCAAAACTACACCCGAATTTTAGCCGATTGGGGACAACCCTTAGTTGATCAGTTAATTAAAGATAGCGGAATTGAGGAATTTCGTAACGCTATTACTTACTATTTAACCGAAGAAAAACGCCCGCAACTGTTTAAAAATCTAGCCGATGATTTAGAAGATATTTGTATTCCCCTACGCAAGTATTATGAATCAATTGAACGGGATTTAGACAGTCAACCCCGTGAAATTGAAGCGATGAAAGCCCAGGAATTACAACTGCTGAATCAACAATTACAAGAAGCGGGACTGGAATTTCGAGATCATATTATGGAGGAAATTAATCAGATTATTACCAATAAATGTGATAGCTTTGAACAGGATTTTAAGCAATTAGAATCTCGGATGGTACGGCGTTTAGATGAATTATTAGATGGTTTTTCTGTAAAAGAAGCCTATAGTCGGGCTACTTTCAATCATCCTCGGAATGCAACTGCACCTTTATTAGCAGTTTTAGTTGAGGCTTTGTATTATTTAGCTAATCAATTAGAGGATATTTTAGTTGAGTCAGTTAAATCTGTGAATGCTGGTTTTTTCCGTCGTTTAGTTGAAAAAGTTCGCAAGACTGAATATTATCGCAAACTCAATCGTTTATTAGGGAATGATGGCGGGTTAGAAAAACGGTTAAAAGAGTTAGAAGCAGAAGTTAATCAAGCGTTAATTGCGATGGCAAAAACTGAATGCGATCGCTATGTCCGAGAAAGTCCTAAATTCTATGATGAAGGCACATTTTCGATTTATCAATTTCGCCAAACTCTATTACAAACCTCATCCAGTTATGACGTGAAAGCAATAGTTGATGCCGAACCCGCTATCCGTCAATTGTTGAAGTTAGATTTTGAACCCAAAGTCTCAAAAACGATTCATCAAACCTTCCGCCAAACTGTTAACCAAACTCTAAAAACCCATTTATTACCGATGACGGATATTCAAGCGGATGAGATTATGCAGCAGTATAGTCAAGCGCGGGTTTATTTGGAAAAAACTTTGGCACAGGAAGCGGAGGAGAAAATTAAAAATAATGCCAAATCTCATTTGGAAGTGAATCAAAAGATTAACGAATACAATCAATTTGTTTCGGAAATTAATAGTTGTTTACAGTCGATGCAACTGTTTGAACACTTATTACCAACTATTGCTAATTCTGGTGTTATTGATGAGCAGTTTGATTTCTAATTAGACTCATAAACGCTATAAAAAACCCGGTTTCTTTGAGAAGCCGGGTTTTTGGGGTACGCCGGATTATAATAATTTTAATATTGACAAAATATTGTTATAACTCTAAAATAAATGTATTGATATTTTATGAGGTCATTTTTAGACATGAGTGATCTAGTTGATGTAAAAAATTGTGAAGATTATGAAGTTCTGCTATTTGGAAATCATACTTGCCTTGTTGAAAAACTGAAACAAGATCTTGAGTATGCTTTGAAAGAACGTGCACAAGGTATTTTAGACTCACTTGCTAACAAACAATCTATAGATAGGAGTTGTTATGACAAACAATGGTTTGAAGAAGGAAAAGAGTGTAAACTTTTAAAATTAGGTGCGAAGGAATGGCAATCTGGAACCCTTAAAATGAAAGTTACTCTTGAATTCTGCCCAGAAGAACCTGAAGAAGATGAAGTTGAGGAGGAAGAAGAAATTGATGAACTGGTAAAATCTTTAGATGATATTCGTCAAAAATTAAACCAAGAAAATAAGTAACAGAAGATGGCTATAGCAATCCCAAATAGGTTATGGAGACAAATTAGCCTGAAACCCAGGCACAGCAAGGAGCCAATGTGACAACCTATTTAAGATTGCTAAGTACCTAAACAAAATTAATTACACATCTTCTGCCCTGTTCCCTGTTCCCTGTTCCCTGTTCCCCGTTCCCTGTTCCCTCCCCCCCTAGCCCCCCGTGCACGGGGGGTTTGGGGGGGCTGTTCCCTCTCTCAACTAGGTAATTTATTTTGTGCAACTACTTATTAGGAATTGAGAGTAACAGTTTGTTGACGATTTCTGACCTCCAAATAAATCAATAAAGCATTAATATCCGACGGATTTACCCCCCCAATTCTCGACGCTTGACCAATGGTTAAAGGTTTAACCTTCATTAACTTTTCTCGCGCTTCCATTGACAAAGTTTCGATTTTGAGATAATTCAAATCTTCCGATAAGGCTCGATTAGATTGGCGACTAACTTGGTCAATTTGGTTTTGTTGCCGTTGCAGATATCCTGAATATTTAATCTCAATTTCTGCTCCTTCTTTTTCCACTTGATTTAAGAGATTATTACCTAAATTATATCGTTCTAAATCAACGTAATGCAACCCCGGACGGCGCAATAAATCCGCTAAAGTAATTGACCCTTTAATTTTTTGTTGGGTATCATTAACAATCGCAATTCCTACGGGATCATTTTCCTTAACTCGGGTAGCATATAACCGTTCTTTTTCCCCAATAATATTACCTTGTTTACGTTCAAATAACTCCCAGCGACGGTGATCAATTAACCCAATTTCTCGACCCAAAGGCGTTAACCGTTCATCGGCATTATCTGACCGTAATAATAAGCGATATTCCGACCGACTGGTTAACACCCGATAGGGTTCTCGCAGGTCTTTTGTACATAAATCATCAATCAAAGTTCCGATATAACTTTGTTCACGGGAAAAGACAATCATCTGTTGATGTTTGACAAATCTTACCGCATTAATTCCCGCCACCAAACCCTGGGCTGCGGCTTCTTCATACCCCGTTGTACCATTAATTTGTCCTGCACAAAATAGCCCCTCAACTTTCTTGGTCATCAAAGTTGGATAACATTGAGTTGCGGGTAAATAATCGTATTCCACCGCATAAGCCGGACGCAACATGGCACAATTTTCTAACCCGGGAAGACTTCTTAACATTTGCAATTGTAAAGTTTCAGGTAAACCCGTAGAAAATCCTTGAATATACAATTCAGGAATATCTCGACCTTCCGGCTCAATAAAAATTTGATGACTTTCTTTATCCGCAAACCGCACAATTTTATCTTCAATACTCGGACAATATCGGGGGCCCTTCGCATCCACCCAACCGCCATAAACCGGAGATAAATGCAAATTTTCTCGAATAATTCGATGGGTTTCGGCCGTAGTTCGAGTCAAATGACAACACATTTGTTCCCGTTCAATTTGTACTTCTGGGTCAAAACTAAACCAGCGCACTTCTGTATCCCCTGGTTGCGGTTCTAATTTAGAATAATCCACAGAACGTTTATCAACTCGCGCCGGAGTTCCGGTTTTTAATCTTCCGGTTTCAAAGCCTAAACGGTTGAGGGTTTCTGTTAACCCAACGGCGGCAAATTCTCCCGCCCGTCCCGCGGCCATTGATTTATTACCAACCCAAATAATACCGCCTAAAAATGTACCTGTTGTTAATATTACCGCTTGACATTTAAAAGCAACTCCAAAATAAGTTTCAACCCCAATAATTTCTTGATTTTTACCTAAAATTAAATCCGTTACCATCCCTTCTCGGACGGTAAGATTATCCTGATTTTCCACAATATTTTTCATCACGGCGGCGTATTCCCGTTTATCGGTTTGCGCCCGTAAAGCCCACACCGCAGGGCCACGAGAAATATTCAGCACCCGTTTTTGCAAATAGGTACGGTCGGCCATTTTGCCAATTTCTCCCCCCAAAGCATCGACTTCATGGACGAGTTGGGACTTAGCAGGGCCTCCAACGGCCGGGTTACAGGGTTGCCAAGCGATTTTATCGAGGTTAAGGGTTAAGAGCAGGGTACGGCTTCCCAACCGGGCCGCAGCCAGCGCCGCCTCACAGCCCGAATGTCCGGCCCCGACCACAATAATGTCAAATTCATCTAAAAATTCTACTGAGGGTGTTAGGGTCATGGGTTAGGTTAAGGTTTTATAGACTTATTTCTTGATTTTAGCGGTTAAAATTGATATCATCTTAGGCTAAGGTTTTCATAAAGTTCAAGGGGAGTTAAAAATGACTAATGTTGATGTTACCGAAATTCAAGGGAATTTTTCAGAACTTTTGAGTCGTGTTGAACAGATGGGTGAGAAAGTTGTGATTGAGCAAAATGGTCAAGAATTAGTTACATTAGAAGATGTGATTACAGGTTATAATGTGCTGTATGGAACTCATTTTACCTTGGAAAATATTATTAATAATTAACTAAACACAAAATTGATTCGCTATATGCTAAAAAAATTACGTTTAGAACGATTTAAAAATTTTAAAGAAGCCGAATTAACTTTGGGTAATTTTACAATTTTAGTGGGTACTAATGCTACAGGTAAAAGTAATATTGGTGACGCTTTACGTTTTTTACATGGAATTAGTCGAGGTTATAATTTAGCTGAAATATTAGGAGAAAAGTGGGGACAAGGAGGTTTTTTGGAATGGGAAGGTATTAGAGGAGGGAAACAGAATATTACTTTTCAAAATTCTCCAACTTTTGCTATAGAAGTCACTTTTAGTTTGCCCATAGGTGATATAGATGAAAAAGAAGATCACTTACGGCCAATGCTAAGAGCAGGTGAATATGAATTAATCTATCGTGTAGAGGTTAATCCAGGAATTAATGGTAAACAGCCTAAAGTTATAGAGGAAAGTTTATATAATTTAGGACGTTCAAAGGAAAAAAATCTTATCTTTAAGGTCAATGAATCACCTAATAATTCTGCAAAAATGTTACTTTATGTATCTTCTGAGTCAGAAGATATAAAAGAAATAGAATTTTCAAGAAACAACAGTAAATCCTTTACTGATAGTAACTCAATAAAAAATATTTTAAAAAATAATGACATAATAGATAAAGATAAAATTGGTTGGAGTATTGATGATACTTTTAACGAATTAAGTAGTTTAAAATTCTTAGATTTATTTCCTGATGCGATGCGAAGACCCTCTAACCCAGGTCAAAATATTTTAGGCGATCGCGGAGAAAACTTATCTTCAGTATTACAAGGAATTTGTGAAAATCCCACCCGTAAAATCGCTGTATTAGAATGGTTAAAAGCATTAACGCCAATGGATGCGACGGATTTAGAATTTGTTACAGATATAACGGGTAAAATCTTACTGGTATTAATAGAAGCGAATGGTCAAAAAATCCCAATTATTAGTGCATCCGATGGAACTTTAAGATTTTTAGCTATCATTGCAGCCTTATTTAATGAATCTGATGATTTACCTAATTTTAGTTGTTATTTTTTGGAAGAATTAGATAACGGTCTTCATCCCACCCGTTTACATCTTCTCATAGAATTAATTGAAACTCGTGTTAAACAAACTAACTTGCAAATTATTGCCACAACCCATTCTTCGCAACTTCTAAGATTATTAAGTTATGAGACTTTACAAAATACCTCTTTAACTTATCGCTTAGAAAATCAACCTGATGCCAAAATTAAAAGAATTTTTGATATCTCTCCAGAAACAGAAACTTTAATTAAAGAACAAAGTTTAGCCCGTCTTCATGAGTCAGGATGGTTAGAAAATATTATGGAATTTTCTCAGGAGGAGGAATAATTTATGAAAGTTTTAGTTATTCCTGAAGATTTCCGTAAAGATCAATATATGCTCAAACCCATTATTAAAGCAATGATGTCAAACTTAGGGAAAACAAAAGCTCAGGTTCAAGTTTGTCAAGACCCCCTATTAGGTGGAGTTAATGAAGCTTTAAAACTTGAAAATATATTAGCTATTATTGAACAGTATCGCGGAAAAGCTGATTTATTTATATTATGTGTTGACCGTGATGGAAAAGAGGGACGAAAACAAGCGTTAAACAAACTAGAACAAGAAGCTGCAAAAATTTTAACATCCCGTCAGAGTTTACTTTTAGCGGAAAATGCTTGGCAAGAAATAGAGGTATGGGTGTTAGCTGGATATGATTTATCATCAGAATGGAAATGGCAAGAAGTCCGTCGAGAAGAACATCCAAAAGAACGATATTTTATCCCCTTAGCTAAACAACAAAATCTGTTAGAAACCCCAGGAGAAGGTCGAAAAATTATGGCTGAAAAAGCTGCTGGAAACTATAAACGACTACGGCAACTTTGTCCAGAAGATTTGTTGAATTTAGAACAGCGAATTAAAGACTGGCTAGATATTTTAAAATGAAGCAATATTTTTATTTTAATTAGATTACGGTTATCAGATTTGTGTCAACTGCCTAAAAAATGTTAATATAGAAACAACTCAACTCTATAATTAAAATAGGTAATTCTGCTAAATTAAAAAACAAAGTAAATAGCAGCTTGAATTACAGGAGAACTCATGAACTCAACCACCCATGAAACAGACTTTTATGCTTGGACGAATGAACAGGTACAGCTATTAAAAACGGGACAACTTAATCAAATTGATTGGCAAAACATTGCTGAAGAAATAGAGGACATGGGACGCTCGGAAAAACGACAATTAGAAAGCCGATTAGAAGTCTTAATTATGCACTTATTAAAATGGCAATTTCAGCCTAACCTACGCTCTCGAAGTTGGCAATTAACGATTAAAGAGCAACGCCTCCGGTTAGAAAAAATTCTACAAAAAAACCCTAGTCTTCAACCGAATTTGACTGAAGCGATAGAAGATGTCTATCCTTTGGCGACTCTGAGCGCGGAAAGAGAAACCGGGTTATCTTTATTTCCTGAAACTTGTCCCTATACCTTAACAGAGATTTTATCCCCTGAATTTTTACCAGAGTAAATGATTATATAAAATTTTACTCTATTTTGTGGCAACTCCCTAAAAAATGTTAATATAGGAATAACTCAATTATATAATTAAAATAGGTAATTCTGCCATGAAAACTTTAGTAAAATGGTCTGTAGAGGATTATCACCAGATGATTAATGCTGGGATTTTGTGCGATCGCCAAGTTGAATTATTAGCAGGTGAAATTATTGAAATGAGTCCAGAAATTCCGATTCATTATAACAAAACCAAGCGAGGAGTAGAATACTTAGAAATCTTGCTGACAGGTAAAGCGGATATTCGTTTTAATGGCCCCATTACCTTATCTGAATCTGAACCAGAACCGGATATTGCTATTGTCCGACTACCAGAGTCAACTTATCAAGATCATCATCCCTATGCTGAGGATATTTTTTGGCTCATAGAAGTGGCTAAAAGTAGTTTAAAAAAAGATTTAGAATTAAAATTATCAATTTATGCTCAAGCTCAAATTGAAGAATATTGGGTTTTAGATTTATCCCAAAAACAATTAATCGTATTTAGAAATCCTGAGAATAATATTTATTTGAGTCAACAAATTATTAATCAAGGCATGATTAACTCCTTAGCTTTTCCAGATATTGAGATATCTGTTGAAAGATTATTGAGTTAAATAATCTTCACAAAGGCAGGGCTAGTTACGATACAATTCAATTAAAAGCTAGTATCAAGTATTATGACAACTACAGAACAAGCACCGTTAATGACTGAGACTGACGCAGAACTGATTGATAATGCTATGGCCACCGTCAGACCCTCAGAAGAAATTGAAAACGTCCTGATCGGTTTAGCTCAAGACCAAAAGGTAATGGTCGGACAGTCCGAAGCGGGTAAGGTTTGGCAATTTGAATATGGTAGTGTGGAAGTTTTTGTGCAACTCACCGGAGAAACCGATGAAGATACCATCACGGTTTGGGCGACGGTACTAAAATTTCCGGTGAAAAATGAAAATCAGTTAATGCGAAAATTATTAGAAATGAACTGGTTATCTACTTTAGAATCCCATTTTGCGATTACCAATGATCAAGTTGTAGTTTTATCGAGCCGCAATTTAGCAGATATTTCTGCCACTGAAATCTCACGCATTATTACCATTGTGGCGACAATTGCCGATAATAACGATGATAGCTTACAAGCCGAGTTCAAAGTCTAATATTTGGCGTTTAATTCCTGTATTTAAAGCCTCTGGACATTTGCAAATGGCAATTGACCATTGGTTGTTTCGTCAACATCAACAGGGAAAACATCCCCCCAGTTTACGGTTTTATTTTTGGGAACCTGCGAGTATTTCTTTAGGTTATCATCAGAAATCTTGGCCGGAACATTGGCAACAGTTAACTTGGCAAAACCAACCTTTAGAGTTAGTTAAACGTCCCACCGGAGGTCGGGCGGTTTTACATCAAGGGGATTTAACCTATGCGGTCATCGCTTCGGGATTGCCCCAAAATTCTAGGGTAGCCTATCAAACATTATGCCAATTTTTAATTGAAGGATGGCGATCGCTCGGCTATGAACTCCACTATGGTTCTGCTGGACGGGGATATATTCACAACCCCAACTGTTTTGCCACCGCCACCGCCGCCGATTTAGTCCTATCCGATGGCACTAAATTAATTGGCAGTGCCCAACTCAAGGGAAATGGGACAATTCTACAACATGGCTCCATTCGGTTAACTCCTGATGCGGAACTGTTTCGTCAGGTGTTTGGTCTGGAAATGCCCTCACCAACCCTAACTACTTTACCGTTTGGGGAGGAGTTGGTTTCAACGGTTATTGATGCTTTGGGGGTAGCAGCCCGTTGTTGGTTCGGGGGAGAATGGGTAATACAGGCCCTCTCAGATAGGGAATTGCAGACCATTGAAGCCGAGTATTCAACCCCTTGGGGCGTGTTTGCTGACGCCATGGTAGTTTAAGATCATCAATGACAATGCACCTGATTTCAAGATAAAAAAATGGATACAAAAGCATTTATACGTTCCTTACAAGAGTCAGAAACCTATCATCGCAAAGGCTTTGGTCATCAGGAAGAAGTGGCAAATGTTATGCACTCAGCCTATCAAAGTTCTTTAATTCAAGAGATTAGAGAGAATAACTATAGTATTAAACGGGGAAATGTTACGATTCAAATGGCTCAATCCTTTGGGTTTTGTTGGGGTGTGGAAAGGGCTGTGGCTATGGCCTATGAAACTCGTGAACATTTTCCAACGGAAAATATTTGGATTACCAACGAAATTATTCATAATCCTTCGGTGAATCAACATTTAAAGGATATGAAAGTTGAGTTTATTCCTGTCGAAAATGGGAATAAGAATTTTTCAGTAGTGAATTCTGGGGATGTGGTAATTTTACCTGCGTTTGGGGCAAGTATTCAAGAAATGCAAACCTTAAACGAAAAAGGCTGTAAAATTGTTGATACCACTTGCCCTTGGGTGTCTAAAGTTTGGAATAGCATTGAGAAACACAAAAAAAGAGATTATACCTCTATTATTCATGGAAAATATAAACATGAAGAAACCGTTGCTACCATTTCCTTTGCTGATAAATATTTAGTAATTTTGAATTATAAAGAGGCGGAATATGTGTCTAATTACATTCTGAATGGAGGCGATCGTCAAGAGTTTTTAGCAAAATTTAGTCGAGCCTGTTCCGAAGGTTTTGATCCCGATCAAGATTTAAAGCAAATTGGCATTGCTAACCAAACCACCATGCTGAAAAGTGAAACCGAACAAATCGGCAAACTATTAGAGCATACGATGATCAAAAAATATGGCCCTGATCAATTAAATAATCATTTTCAAAGTTTTAATACCATTTGTGATGCCACCCAAGAACGCCAAGATGCCATGATTGGGATATTAGATCAACCGTTAGATTTAATGGTTGTGATTGGGGGCTTTAATTCTTCTAATACCACCCATTTACAGGAAATGTCCGTGGAAAAAGGAATTTTATCTTATCATATTGACTGTGCAGAACGCATTTTAGCGGATAACCAGATTGAACATAAACCGTTAGGCAAATCTTTGGAAATTCAAGAAAACTGGCTTCCTGATGGGGAGATTTTAGTTGGAATTACGTCCGGTGCATCGACGCCTGATAAAGTGGTGGAAGAAGTAATTGAACGGATTTTTTCACAAAAACTTTCTCAGGTTTAAGACTAAAAATAAACGAGATTTTCTCTCCCATGATTAGGATAATCAAGCCAGGTTATAATCATCTTGATTAAGTTTTCCGGCTTTGATTATCCTGAATTTATTAAACCCTTTTGCTCAACAATTTTGAACATAACTTAAATGGGATTGCTATATTCATTAATTATTAGTATAAGGAATAATTAAGTACCTAAACAAAATTAATTACACATCCTCCACCCTATTCCCTCCCTCCCTAGCCCCCCGTGCACGGGGGGTTTGGGGGGCTGTTACGGTGTTCCCTCTCTCAACTAGGTAATTTATTTTGTGTAACTACTTACAATGATTCAATCAGCAACAAAACTCTTAAATGTTGATCAATTTATTACTGAATATGGTGATAGCGATCGCCATGAATTAATAGATGGAGAGTTAATTGAAATGGAACCGACTGGACTACACGAACAAGTAGGAGCTTTTATCAGTCGAAAACTAAATGTAGAAATTGATCGTCAAGACCTGCCTTCCCTAATTCCCCATCGTTGTTTGATCAAACTATTAGGAACAGAAACCGCTTTTCGTCCCGATCTGATTGTATTAGATCAAACAAAACTGATTGATGAACCCCTATGGGAACAAAAACCTATAATTACATCAGGAAAATCCATTCAACTAATTGCTGAAGTTGTCAGTACCAACTGGCAAAATGATTATGCGCGGAAGGTGGAAGATTATGCTTTATTCGGAGTTCCTGAATATTGGATTATTGATTATTTAGGAATAGGAGGTAGAGAATATATTGGTAAACCAAAACAACCTACTCTTACTATTTGTAATCTAGTCGGTGATCAGTATCAAAAACAATTATTTCAAAATAATGATTTACTGGTTTCATTAATCTTTCCCAATTTAAAAATCACCGCTCAACAAATATTTGCAGCAGGTCGTATCGTGTAACATCATGAACTTGAATAACTTTGAGTGTAAAGGCTGTTTCTCTAATATAATCAGAATTGTTTAAACTCACGGGCGATAGATTAAATCCCTTCAACATAATTAGCTCAGAACTCGTGCTTGGGCAATTTCTCTATTACCAATAGCCCGAATTTGAGAACTAAATAAAGAAATAATAGTAATTGTTTGACCTGTGAGGGTCATAAATTCTACTTCGTATCCTAAACCTTCTTGATGGACTAAAACTACAGTACCAATATCGCCTGCTTTTAAATTATATTCGGCTAAATCATGAGTTAAAACCACTCGGTCTAATTCAGTAATCATAAACCCATCAAATCATCTTGTTTAAGAAGCTGGAGAATCGCTGGTAAAATAAATATGACCTAGGGTTTTTCCCTGATAAACTCGTTTGGTTAAACGCCAACCCGGTTCTAAAATTATTTTAGCGAAACCACTCGTAAATCCATAAGTTCTACCAATAATAATCGGTGGAGCGTAGGCATCAGCCCGGGACTGGGCGACCAATAAAATATCACTCGGCGTACTTTGAACACTCAAAGAATGGGACAGCACCAAATCCGTTCCGGCCATTCTCACCGAATAACCGTTACTATCGGTGGCCCGTCCACAAATCCCAGTAAAATCAAAATTCAGCAGTAACGGATCAACAATCGTAGGTTGACTACCACTCTCATTCCAACAGGGGCGACGATCCGAGACCTGTTCCACAACTACTAAAGTATGTCCAAAGGCGCGAGGCACAGCGATCGCCACAAATCGATCCTGTTCCACCTCTTTTTGGTCAAAATCAACCGCGATCGCATTTAAGCTAAAACTCAGGACTGATATCCCGATGATCAAGGCGACAATAGTTCGTTTTAGTGCTAATTTCATCTGGATTTTTGCACCGTCCAATGGCAACAAGAACTTACTCTAAATATTTTCTAAAATCCCACGGGAACCACTAACCCTTCCCGTGCCATAATTGCTTGGGGAGATACCGCTTGGACTTCCTTTTCTACCTGATCCAGAAAGTCATCGCTGTGGCTAGGGTCATGGTGGAAAATCACCACTCGCTTAACTCCGGCAGCTTTAGCCATCTTTACGGCCTCTTGCCAAGTGGAATGTCCCCAACCGATTTTCGGAGATTTAGGATTATGATACTCCTCATCGCTATACATAGCATCGTAGATCAAAATATCGGCATTTTGAGACAGATTTAAGACATTCTCATCCAGGCCATCGGGGAGATGTTCGGTATCGGAACAATAAACCGCCGTCCGTCCCTTCCAAGTCACCCGATATCCCATAGCCGTATTCGGATGGTTCAGTTGTCCGGTTTCAATCAGAATATCATCCAACATCATCGAATCCCCAGGCTTGAGTGTATAGAATCTCAAGTCTCCTTGTAGTCCCGTCAGGGGAACTGGAGAATTAGGATGCAAAATTCGGTCGATAAAATGTTGTTTCATCGAGTCCCCATCCGGTGGAATTGCCCCATAGATATGAAAGCAATTACCCCGCATAAAAGCCGGGGTAAACAGGGGAAATCCTTGAATATGATCCCAGTGGTAGTGGGTAAAGAACATATACGCCTCCACCGGGGCTTCTTTAAGTAAATCATCTCCTAGGAGTCGCAGGCCAGTTCCGCCATCAAAAATCAAGCGTTTACCAGCCACTCGCATTTCCAAACAGGAGGTGTTACCCCCATAACGAATCGTCTCTTTTCCGGGGGTGGGAATACTACCCCTAACCCCCCAGAACTGGATCACAAAATCCTCTGGGTTAGAGTCGGGAGCCGATAAATTAGAGAGCTTCTGAGGGTTAGCCCCCACAGACGATAGGCTGGTTTCCATTTTATTCTTCAGGCTTCAAAGTTCCACACTGACCATGATGACGCAGCAAATGATCGCACAAAACTAGAGCAACCATCGCTTCTACCATTGGCACAGCCCGAGGTAAAACACAGGGGTCATGCCGTCCTTTCGCCGATAACAACGTTTCCTCTCCCTCCTGGGTGACGGTGCGTTGCTCCTTCCGAATTGTAGCAGTTGGCTTAAATGCTACTCGGATAATAATATTTTCTCCATTGGAAATGCCACCCTGAATTCCACCCGATCGATTGGTTACTGTTCGGACGCCGCCCACAGAATCAATATAAAATTCATCGTTATGTTGACTGCCTGTGAGCAGAGTGCCAGCAAAGCCAGAGCCAATTTCAAATCCTTTACTCGCGGGTAAGGACATTACCCCTTTGGCTAGATCTGCTTCTAGTTTATCAAATACTGGAGATCCGAGTCCTAAAGGAATATTTCTGGCAACACATTCTACCACGCCACCAATAGAATCCCCCTGATCCCGAACCTGTTCAATCCGTTCTATCATGGTTTCGGCACAATTGCCATCGGGACAACGAACAATATTACTTTCCACTTGTTCTAGGGTGACGCTATTGGGATCAATCACTCCTTCGATATCTTGAATTCGTTTCACATAACCAATAATTTCTACCCCAGCATATTGTTTAAGAATTTGTTTAGCGATCGCCCCAGCCGCCACTCTTCCAATAGTTTCTCTGGCCGAAGATCGTCCCCCTCCTTGCCAATTTCTAATCCCATATTTAGCATCATAAGTAGCATCGGCATGGGAAGGGCGATATTTAACCGCCATATCACTATAATCTTGGGGGCGAGTATCTTGGTTCCGTACCATAATCATAATCGGGGTTCCCAAGGTTCGTCCCTCAAAGACTCCACTGAGAATGTCACAAGTATCGGTTTCTTTGCGGGGAGTAGTAATCTTACTTTGTCCGGGGCGACGTCGATCCAATTCCGCCTGAATATCTGTAATATCAAGTTTTAATCGGGGAGGGCAACCATCGATCACAACTCCCACCGCCCCACCGTGGGATTCTCCAAAGGTCGTGATCCGAAATAAATGCCCAAATGTGTTGCCCATAATGGTTGTGTTTATTTTGCCAAACTCTTTATTATAGCAGATATGGAGCTAAATCAGACCTGAAACCCGTAGAAAATACAAAATATCAGAGACGCGCCGTGGCACGTCTCTACGGATATCCCCAACCCCATGTTAATCTTCGTGTTCTTCAAAGGGGTCGCGCAGGTCGGTAGAAGCGGGGCCGAAAGCTGTGTAAATCGCATATCCCGTTAGGGCGATCACAAACACAGCAATACAAATGCTCAGAGTTAATGCGGGTTCCATTATGATTAATCCCTTGTTATTCGTGTACTTCTATAATAAAATAATTAGAAAACTTAAGACAATTTAACAATTGTTTCAATTCTGGGGTTAGGATATTGTGTTTAACCCGATATGGGGACACCTAAATCGGGTAACATTAGCCTAAGCCTCTCCTGTCTTCCCTAGCTTGAAGCGGTGAGAGTGTCCAAAATCCAGAAAAAATTTTGCTGACGTAAAAAATTTAGGTGAACTATGGCACAACGGACTTGGTTAGGAGATTTATTAAGACCTTTAAATTCCGAGTATGGTAAGGTTTCTGCCGGTTGGGGAACCACCTCCTTAATGGCAGTGTTTATGGGTCTGTTTTTCGTGTTTCTGTTAATTATTTTACAGATTTATAATTCCTCACTGCTGCTTGAAAATGTGGATGTAAACTGGGCTAATTTAACCCGCTAATCAAGTTTAAAATCCAGTTAATCGTGAACTGTGAGGATCAATTTAGGAAATAGGTTTTAAGGTATAATAATTTAAAAATACTTAACCTCAATCCTGTATTGCTACTTCTGGAAAGTTAAAAATCACAGTTCACGGTTTTCTATTGATAACGATTATTTTTTGCAACTTAGGAGACTATTTTAATGAATATATTTGGAATTGGTTTACCAGAAATGGCAGTAATTTTGGTACTGGCACTTTTAATTTTTGGCCCGAAAAAATTACCTGAAATTGGCAGTAGTTTAGGTAAAGCCCTAAAAGGATTTCAACAGGCTTCTAAAGAGTTTGAAGATGAATTTAAAAAAGAAGCTCAAAAGTTAGAAGAAACAGCTAAAATTCAGCCAGAAAAAAACTCAACTGTCGCATCTACCCCAACGGAAAATTCCGTCAATACCCTTGATTAATTAATAGGTAAAATCAATAAATTAACGTTATTTAGATATATCAATAATTATGATTATGGAGGTTACGCCTGCTAAAATATTAATTGTTCCTCAATTAATCGTAGGTTTAGGAAATCCTGAAACTAAATATGAGCAAACCCGACATAATATTGGTTTTGAGGCTATTGATGCGTTAGCAAAGGCTTGGCGAATTCCAATTTCAGAAAATCGCAAATTTAAAGGAAAATTCGGCGAAGGGGTAACATCTTCTGGGGAAAAAATTAGATTATTAAAACCTCTAACCTATATGAATTTATCAGGACAGGCAATTCGCGCTGTTGTTGATTGGTATAAACTCCCGCCCACATCAGTATTAGTAATTTATGATGATATGGATTTACCATTAGGACGGTTGCGACTGCGGTTGTCTGGTTCAGCAGGAGGTCATAATGGGATGAAATCTACCATTTCCCATTTAGGAACCCAAAACTTTCCTCGGTTGAGAATTGGTATTGGTAAACCCAAATCAATGGCTGGAACCGGAGAACGAGAAACGGTTTCCTATGTGCTAGGAAAATTTTCCTCACCGGAAATGCAAATTATGGAACAAGTTCTAAAATGGGCGGGGGAAGCGATTGATTTAAGTTTGCATCAAGGTGTAGAAAAAGCCATGAGTCTGTACAATAATCGTAGTTTTGTTGATAGTACAGAGTGAGTTCTAAAAGTTTACCTGAAACAACGGCGTATGTGCGAATTACGCGACAATCTTGGCACCAGGGTTTTCTCGAAGGGGAGGTCAGTGCTGGGGATTATGAGTGGCGATTTCAGTGGCGATTTCGACATACCAAAAAACTCACAATTCAACCATCCCAAGGACGAGCTTTAATACAAGAACCCTTGGGACGGTTTTTAGAAAAGTATGATTATCAATTAGAACCTGGTGGGGATTATTCTTTTACTGTTCGCGCTCAATTTTAATTCACAATCAAGGGTAAGTGACCATTTTTATCGGATTTGATAAACCGGAATTTCCACAATAAATTCTGTCCCTTCTTAGGGTAAAGCTTGACATTCAATAGATAAAGATTCTAATTCATCAATAGCATTAGATTTTAAGCGATGTTGTAGAATTAATAGTGTGCTATCAATCCCCTTATGGATATCAACTGCTTTCACCTCAGATTCATCTAAACGGGAGAAATTTCTTAAAGATAAAACTAACTGACGAATTCGGTAAGCACCAACTTTCATCGAAGATAAAATCTTAGGGAGATCCTCTTGAATAAACTCAAATTCAATTTCTTCCATTTTTGTAAGAGGGTATCTAACTCCAAACATTGATTGATTTGACCAATTATTTTTGATAAAGATTGATAACGTTGAGATTGCAATTGAGCTTGAATTAAAAGAGAATTTGAGGTATCTTGAAGTTGCCTTAAATGGGTAAAATCTCGACAAACTCCAATTACACCTGTCACCCCTCCTTCCGAATCTTTAATCGGAGTATATAAACTATTATAAATTGCTGATTTACGATCATATACAAGAGCCTAATATTATCAGTTTGCCAATCTATCTACAGTATAAAACATCACTTATAATCTTGGATATCAATTTTATTGTCCATAGCCTTTGGCTGAGTTGCAAAAATTATCTAAAATCACCTCCTAAAATTCAATTGACTCGGATCTTACCCTTTCGTTTTAAAATCTTAATAATATTGAAAAACTATCTAGCTCCGATAACAAGCGTATTTCCATTAAATCCCTATGGCTATTGGCTATCTCGCCCTGGTTCTCCATGCCCATCTTCCCTTTGTTCGCCACCCTGAAAGTGACTATGTACTAGAGGAAGAATGGCTATTTGAAGCAATTACCGAAACCTACATCCCTCTAATCAAAATGTTTGAAGGGTTAAAGCGGGATGGGATTGATTTCAAAATCACCATGAGTTTGACTCCACCCCTGGTGTCGATGTTGCGAGACCCTCTGCTCCAAGACCGATATGATCAACACCTGAGTTTACTCCAAGAGTTAACCGAACAGGAAATTGATCGCTATCAAAAAACCCCTCATCTTCGTTACCTCGCCGAACATTATGCCGAAGAATGGCAGGAAGCCCGTAAACTTTGGGAACGCTATCAAGGCGATTTAGTCACGGCTTTTAAACAATTTCAAGATAGTAATAATTTAGAAATTATCACCTGCGGTGCGACTCATGGCTATTTACCCCTAATGAATATGTATCCCCAAGCAGTTTGGGGACAAATTGAAGTCGCCTGTCAACACTATGAAGAAACCTTTGGCCGTCGCCCTCGGGGGATTTGGTTGCCCGAATGTGCCTACTATAATGGCTTAGAACGAATGTTAGCGGATGCAGGAATTCGGTATTTTCTCACCGATGGTCATGGGATTCTCTACGCCCGTCCCCGTCCCCGTTTTGGCACCTATTCCCCTGTTTATACGGAATCTGGTGTGGCTGTATTTGCCAGGGATAACGAATCTTCTCAGCAGGTCTGGTCTTCGGAAGTAGGTTATCCTGGGGCGGCGGAATACCGAGAATTTTATAAGGATTTGGGCTGGGAAGCCGAATATGAGTATATTAAGCCCTATATTATGCCTAATGGTCAGCGCAAAAATACCGGGATTAAGTATTACAAAATTACGGGTCGGGGTCTAGGACTGGGAGAGAAGGAACTTTATGACCCCTATTGGGCAAAAGCTAAAACTAGCGAACACGCGGCGGACTTTGTATTTAACCGCGAGCGCCAAGTAGAACATCTGCATGGAATTATGCAGCGTCCCCCGATTATTATCTCTCCCTACGATGCCGAATTATTCGGACATTGGTGGTATGAAGGGCCTTCGTTTCTCGATCAATTATTCCGCAAAACCTGGGAAAATCAAAAGGTCTACGCCATGACCCATTTAGCCGATTATCTCCAAGCCTTTCCCACCCAACAGGTTTGTCATCCCGCCCAGTCCAGTTGGGGATATAAGGGATTCCATGAATATTGGCTCAATCATACCAATTCTTGGATTTATCCCCATCTCCACAAAGCCGCCGAAAGGATGATTAAAATGGCGGGTCGAGAACCTAGAGGCGACCTAGAATTACGGGCGCTTAATCAAGCCGCAAGAGAATTACTCCTAGCACAGTCTTCCGACTGGGCCTTTATCATGAGTTCGGGAACTATGACCCCCTACGCCGTGCGTCGTACCCGTTCCCACCTAATGCGGTTTAACAAAATATACGAAGATCTCAAAATTGGCAAGGTAGATTTAGATTGGCTGGAAAAGGTCGAAGCCATTGATAATATCTTCCCTAATATCGATTTTCGCGTCTATCGACCCTTGATGTAATGGGTTATAGGTAATATTCGTAGTAAGCCCTTCAGGGCTTAATCCCCTAAACCTAACACTAATAAATTTAATCTCTTGATTATTAGTGTTAGGTTTTGCTGCTAGTTCTGGGGAATGAAGCCCTGAAGGGCTTACTACGTTTATGAGTGTTATTGGTGTTAGGTTTTGCTAATAGTTCTGGGGAATAAAGCCCTGAAGGGCTTACTACGTTTATGACGGAATTCTAAGAAAAATGTAAAGATTTGTTAACTTAGAGCGTTTTGTAAAGTAGACTACAGAATGTTCTGGTATATTAGAAATTGAAGACCAAAACAGCCTTTTATTTTCTAGGCTATTCATTCAGGAGAACAAACTCATGGGTACTCAAGAACAAGCTCGCGCTTTAATGATGCGTCATCACCACACCATCAAAAATCGTCAACAGTCTTTACTCAACCGGATTTCCGATCAAGTCGGTACCGAACCTGGTGAGCCAACCACGATTCAAGGAAAACTCAGAGCCCATTCTGCCAGCAGTTACGATCGCAGTAATGCCACAATGAGCTAGGAAGATTAATAATTGTAATCTTTCTTCATATTTTAGTTAAGCAAATTTTAGTTCAAAAAACCATTCAATTTTAAACAGAGGAGAAACAAATTATAGATACTCAAAATCAAGCTCGGGCCTTAATGATGCGTCATCATCAAGTAATTAAAAACCGTCAACAATCGATGTTAAATCGGGTTTCGGATGAAGTCGGTACAGAACCCGGTGATGTCTCAACCATTCAAGGCAAACCCAGTGCCAATTCTGTTAGTAATTATGACCGTGGTAACGGGATGATTTAGGTTAGTCGAATCCAAGATTAACCTCAAAAAAACCTTCAATTTTAAACAAAGGAGAAACAAATTATGGATACTCAAAATCAAGCTCGGGCTTTAATGATGCGTCATCATCAAGTAATTAAAAACCGTCAACAATCCCTCCTCAACCGAGTCGCGGATGAAGTCGGCATTGAACCCGGAGATTATCGGACAACGATTCAAGGCAAACCCACTGACAGCGTTAGCAGCTATGACCGCAGTGGCTCGTCCATGAGTTAATTCAGTTGTTATTAAGATAACGGTAAATTCATTATGAATCTATCAATGCCCCCGCTTTGCCTGAGCAAGTGGGGATATTTTTATGATTAACGGATAACTAATTTCTATACTTGTCACTAATCTTGGGGTTGTTTCTACTAAGGGAGATTCTTCAAGATAAAGTCTTGTAGCTTCTTTGAGATTAGCGCTCGCTTCTTCCATAGTTGCGCCTTGGTCAACTGTTCCTACTTCTGGACACTCGGCTATGTACATATCATCTTCTGGAGTAAATTATGGCAGTTAAACTTTCACTTTTCATCAATATTTTTAGGAAATGATTGTTATGTATTTAGCATATCTGATAATATCTAGTTTAGCAAATCACTCTATCAACATCTGTGATCGCATTTCTGGGAAATAAAAGAGCGATCGCATTTCAAGGAATTAGGAAATGAAGCGCGATCGCTTGTATTGTTGTATTGTATAGGCTGATCAGCATAACTGATCATTGTCCAACACGATTTAATATTAAGATCCCAACGATCCCAAGAACCAGTGCCATAGTGAATGTATTGCATCTACACCGATTGCTGCGACAATCCCAGACGCTACTTGTTCTACCCAACTTTTAAAATTGTTCTCATTGGCAAGAACTAACTTTTGCTTTTGTTCGCTCTCTCGCGCAAATAATTGGCGTAATTTATCTTCTTCTGCTGCGGTTACAGCCATATAAAACTCCTTCGGTTTGTAAATTTACTACTCAACAATATTCTGGTTTTTGTTACCTTTTGGGAATCGGATGATCTTTCAGCCATTTTGTAATCTTATTAATCATCTCAATATCATCGGAAAAATCTCTTGTATCCGCTTGCAAAATAAGAAAGACTAGATCACAAGAAGGGATGAGATCTTGATAGATTTTTTCATACTCTCGATCTTCCGCTTCGCTGCGTCCATAGCCAGGTAAATCGACTACAGTTAAAGCTCCACCTGTTGAGAGTGTAAATTCTTTAATTTGTGCTTCAGTTGTACCAACAGTTGTGGGACTTGTTTTAAACTGACCATTAAACAGATTATTAATAGTCGTCGTTTTACCAACGCCAGATTTACCAATCACCGCAACTTTAGGTGGTAATTTAGTTTCTTTTTGAAGCTGATCTAAGATTAATTTTAAATTGGTTTCTGGGATAATATTTTCGATTTTTTTGAAGTCCTCTAAAGTTTTAGTCTTAGAATCAACCTTCTTTTGACGTTGTTGATCCACAAAAGCTTTGACCTCTGGATCTGCTAATTCAAATGGATCGGCAGGTTTCACGTTACCCAGCTTGAATCCAGCATAAGCATTTCGGATAATTTTGGTTAGCAAAGGGATCAAACGATAACGCTGTAAGGCAGAATAATATTCTATGTTTGCCTCAGATATTTCTACATTTTTTCCCAATTGTTTAATAATATCTTTACACCGACGTTCAATCTCCTTTTCTGCTTCATCAGTAGGACTATTTAAACGCTTGTTCCAACCGTTAGGAATCATTTTATCAACTTGGTTTAAACCAACAACAAGTCTAAGCGGTGTTTTAGGACTTTTTCCAGAAAAAAAGCTAGATATCTTAGCCCATATATCTTCAAACATAATTTTTTAGCTCCTTGTTAATATTTTTCTTTTCAGATTTTCTAATCCCCAACCGTAAACAGATGTGTAAGTTACAATCTGATTTTTCTCAAAGATTATTTTGCCATCCACCGCACTCTTGAAAATGCCGTAAACATCATCTATTTTTTCAGGAATTAGCCTAAATTGGTCTTCTGAAGGTTCTCCCCCCTCAATATCAAATGGTTTTTCCCCCTCATAAACTCCCAGGCAATCTATTTTATTAAGAGCAACAATTAGGAATAGAGACGGCTTAAAGAATGGCTTTAACTGCTTTAAAAAAATCTCGTCCCGTTTGTAAGCTCTTGTATCTGCTTGAGTCACCCAGACTAAAGAATCTGCTTGAGATATCCATTTTTTGTAGTAAGCCATATATTTTTGATCGTCCCTGAGACTTTCACCAATTCCAGGCAGATCAACAACTCTTACTTGTTGGTCGGGAAAATCAAGATAATCAAAGATATCTAAATTTGCAAATTGAGGTTTTTTCGTACAAGCAACGGCATTATCGGTAGCCCAGTTTAGCCCAAAAACAGCGTTGAGAGTGCTACTTTTACCAACTCCGGTTTTACCAAAAAATACAACTGTTAATCGATCGTTTTTAACCAACGGGGCAAAGGATCTGATGATTTTCTTTAACCCTGACACAAGTAGCAAACAATTACCTCCTTCTTTATTGCAGAATTTAGATGAGCGATCGCTAGTCTATAAAATTGCCTTTTCTTTGATTATCTTGTCACTCAATTTTCCTTCTGGCAAGGTATACTAGGTGACATTTGGTGACAAGTTTCTCGTTTGTTAAGTTTTTATTGGGTGTCAAAAAGTAAGATTTAGTGGCAAAAGTAGCGAAAGTGTGGTAGACTAATATCAAATTGTAACTAAAATTATGACCTCATCTAATATCTATGGATATTCAAGAAGCTATCGAGTGGACGGATGATCGAGTTTTTACTAAAACTGGAAAGCACCTTGATTCGCTTCAAAGAACTATATTAGAGGGGACTTTAGAAAATCAAACTTATAAGCAATTATCAGAGGATTATCATTGTAGTAAAGACCATGCGAAAAGAGTTGCTTCGGATCTATGGAAACTTCTTTCTGATGTCTTGGGGGAAGATGTTAAAAAATCTAACTTTAAATCTATATTAAAACGAGTAGAATTTTCTAATATTTCAAATTCTACACAAATTTTTGGTAATATCAATATCTGTAGCGAAATTAGCCCCTATCCCAAAGTACAAAAAAATCGAACGCCTACTCACTCAAAAAACGCTAAATCTCAACCCCGCCACGACCTCAGCGAAGCCCCAGAATACGATAATCGCCTCTATAATCGCACCGACGAACTCACTACCCTGAAACAATGGATACTCACAGAAAATAGCCGTATTGTTACTGTAACCGGATTATCGGGCATGGGTAAAACCACCCTAGCGAGACAACTGGTAGAACAAATCAGAGATAATTTTGATTCCATCCTGTGGCGAACTCATCGCAAATTCCCCACTCTCAACGCCCTCAAAACCAACCTAATCGAGTTTTTCTCCCCAACTCCACCCTCCGAAAATCCCTCAATTATCAACTATTTACAGTCCCGCCATTCCATCCTAGATGATTTGCGATCGCACCGTTGCTTAATTATCCTCGACGACTTCCAAGACACCTTAACCCCCCGTCAATTCGTCGGAAACTACCTGTCAGAATATCAAGACTATGGTAAACTGTTAACGGAAATTGGCAGATCTCCCCATAATAGTTGTCTGCTCCTCCTCAGTTGGGAACAACCCATCGAAATTGCCAACTTAGAAACCGAAAACCGCTACTGTAAAACCCTACAACTCCAAGGTTTAGGTGAATCAGCTACCCAACTCCTAGCTGACAGAAAACTCACAGATCAACACAAATGGCCAGAACTAATCCAACTTTATAGCGGCAACCCCCTCTGGTTAAATATTATTGCTTCTACGATCAAAGATTTATTTAATGGTAGTATTGAGCATTTTTTATCCTATAAAACCCTATTTTTAGGAGATTTAGAACCTCTGATTAAACAACATTATCAACGGTTATCCGAATCTGAACAACTTCTGATGTTGTGGTTAGCTAACCAAGATAAAACAGTCAATATTTTGAGTAAACCCACAGAATTTTCATCTGATAACGATTTTTTAAGGGCTATACAATCTTTAAAAAAACGAGGCTTAATTCAACAAGCGAGGAATAATAAAGAATCTTACTGGAGTCTTGAACCTGTGATTAAAGAATATATGAAAAATCAATCTCGGTAACTGCTCTGGCGACGGATATAACTAAGAATTAACTAAAATTATTCCTTGACGGGGAGGAAGATAGACCTCTAATTCCGTTGTGCCATTTTCTGGTTTCCATCTGAACTTACATTCTCCATAAATTAACTGATTAGGACGATTTTTTAACTCAGTAACCATTAAGTTGATTTCGGCTGCTTCTGTTCCCGAATTGACCACAATAATTAATTCTTGATGGTCTAAACATCGAGCAAATCCATAAACCATCTCCTGAGCATATAATATATTGTAAGAACCTGTTCTTAAAGCCGGATATTGGTGACGAATAGCAATCAATTTTTTGTGATATTCTAAAATATCTTGATGCCAAGAATCTTGCATCGGAAAACTGCGGCGAGAGTCGGGGTCAAGGTGTCCTTCTAACCCGACTTCATCTCCATAATAAATACTGGGCGCACCTGGAAAAGTAAATAACAATAAAGTTGCTAACTCAACACTTGCTTTATCTCCTCCCGCCACACTAATTAACCGGGCGGTATCGTGACTATCGAGTAAATTCAATTGAGTTAGTTGAATTTCCCAAGGATATAACGCTAATAAATCTTGTATTTTTTGACCATATTCTTTAGCAAATATAGCCGGATATGGAAAATAAGACGGGCTTTCGACTAATTCCATTTGAACGCGATCGCCTGCAACAAAAGCAATGGTCGGGGCGGTAAATAAATAATTCATCACTCCATCAAATTGGGTTCCATCTAACCATTGTCTCGAATCTCCCCACACTTCCCCAACAATATAAGCCTCTGGATTAATAGCCTTAACTCTATCTCGAAATTCCTGCCAAAAACCAGGAGTTTTCACTTCAAAAGGCACATCTAAACGCCAACCATCAATCCCAAAATCAATCCAATACTCAGCAATTTCCATGATATATTCCCTAACTTGAGGATGATCATGATTAAATTGAGGTAAAGCCCGATTGCCAACCCAACCCACATAATTAGCAGGTTTACTGCCATCATAAGCAGATAACGGCCAGCCTTCAATTTTAAACCAATCTAACCAAGGAGAATTGGGGCCGTTTTCTAAAATATCATGGAACTGGAAAAAGCCGCGACTGGCATGGTTAAATACTCCATCTAAAACAATTTTAATCTGGCGTTGATGGGCTGCATCTAATAACTCTTGAAAGGCTGTATTTCCTCCGAGTATGGGGTCAATTTGGTAATAATCATGGGTATGGTAACGATGATTACAAGCCGATTGAAAAATAGGAGTAAAATAAATCGCATTAATCCCTAAATCCTGTAAATAATCTAATTGTTCAATCACCCCCCATAAATTGCCTCCTTTATATCCCTGTAAACTCGGTGGTAAATCCCATTGTTCCCAGCGATCGGATTTTAACAATTTTTTGCGCGGAATAGCTGCTTGAGCAAAGCGATCGGGAAAAATTTGATAAAATACTGCGTGTTTGACCCAATCTGGAGTTTGTATTTGCATAGATAAATTTAACCACATATCATAAGTATAAATGCTAGAATTAAGCGGAATTTTACCAAGTTATCCGATTTAGCTGAACTGCACTGAGCTTAGAAATTAGCTCTTTAATTGTAGGCGATCGCTAACCTCTCCAGCAAGTCAATCACTCTAATTCAGATATTAAAGTTTTATTAAGCAGCCCTGAATATCTTATTTACCGATGATAAATTAGAAACAACTTATTGGATGTACACCCAGAGGAATGAATGACCCCAATAGTAACGTACCACCCATTGTTTACGCAGAAGCCTCAGTTAATTCACAAGGAGGGGTTTCCCTATTCCGATCTTCAGAACTAATTACCAGCGAGAATATTACTCAATTTTATTCTCATCCTCAACAGGTCAATTTAGCAATTCAACGTCTAAAAGCTGAAGGGTTTGAAGTTTTAGAAACGGGACGAGTCACTCTTAGTATTGCAGGTTCTGCTGATTTGTATGAGCGTGTTTTCAACACGCAAATTATTGCTAAAGACAAAACGGTTATAAAAGGAGGAGGATTAGAAAGTATAGGCACATTTTTAGATACTCCTGATACTGATATTATCGGTTTTGTTGATACATCTTCAAGTCCTTTATCTGATTTAATTGAAGGAATTGCTTTAAGTGAACCAGCTTATTATACCGATGTCGGTTTGCCTTCAGGAGATCCCCCTGATACTTCCTATTGGCATTTAATTCCCCAGGATATTGCCCCGAAACTGAATGCAGTAACGGCTCATCAACAGGGAATTAAAGGTCAAGGTATTAACGTTGTCATGGTCGATTCAGGATGGTATCGTCATCCTTTTTTTGCCCGGAATGGATATCGGGGTCAAGTCATCTTAGGGGCAGGATGTATTAATCCCGAAGTCGATGAAAATGGACATGGAACCGGAGAATCTGCCAATCTATTTTCTATGGCTCCAGAAATAGATTTTACGATGCTAAAAGGGAACTTCAAAAATTCCATTGCTGCCTTTAAAAAAGCGGTTTTCTTGCGTCCTGATATTGTTTCTTGTAGTTGGGGAAGTAGCAAACAATATCTGCCTTTATCTGCATATCATATTGCCTTAACTGCTAATATTGCCGATGCAGTTTATCAGGGAATTATTGTTGTTTTTTCTGCCGGAAATGGGCATTGGGGATTTCCTTCTCAACACCCGGATGTGATTGCGGCTGGGGGCGTTTATTTGGATTCCGATGGTAAATTAGAAGCCAGTAATTATGCTAGTGGTTTTAGCAGTAATATCTATTCTGGGCGGATTGTTCCTGATATTTGTGGGTTAGTTGGAAAGAAACCTAGAGCGGCTTATATTGTTTTACCTGTTCCCCCTGGAAGCACTTTAGATGCCCTTTTTGGTTTACCCGGAGTTAAACATCCTGACGCGGATGAAACTTCATCAGAAGATGGTTGGGCAGCCTTTAGTGGAACATCGGCCGCAGCGCCCCAAATCGCGGGAATTTGCGCTTTGATGAAGCAAGTTAATCCGCAATTATCTCCCCAACAAGCAAAAGAAATTTTGCAACAAACTGCCCTGGACGTGATTGCAGGAAATAGCAATTCTGCAACCGGAGGACATTCGGCTAAACCCGGATTTGATTGGGCAACGGGAAACGGTTTAGTTAATGGGTTTGAGGCGGTAAAAACAGCCCAACGTTTAGCCAAAAATTCCCATTCACCTAAACCAAAACCTAACAAGCAACGTAATTTTTCATCTCAAAAAACACCCATTACTTTAACAGAGGTTACTATGGATTCTAAACTCAGAAAGCACTACGAGAAAATTTTGTGTGCATTAGATAATGCCCTGCAAAATGTAGATCCAGAAATTAAGGGTGAGTATGAGTTAGTCATTAGTGCTGCCAATTTTGTACCGCGATCGCCCATTTCAAAAGCAGCTTATCAGTTGATGACCACCCTAAATAATACAGAAGCTGATCTCAAAGCTAAAATTTTTGCTGCACAAGGATTATTAAAGCTAGGTCGTTATCAAGAAGAAGCGATTGCATTTCTTGCACTGGCAATCACTGATGAATCCAATATACCAGCTATCACGGATGTTAAAGAGCGATCAGAGTTGTTGGCTAATGCTATGGAAGCGTTAGGAGAAGCAAGTTCACACGCGCAGAATAATAGTAACTTATTAAGTGATCAACAATTTGTTGAATGTCCTGCTGGTACAATATGTTGAAAATTCAATAAAGTGATGTAGGCTTCTAGCCTGCTTTCGCGCCCCAGGGCGAAACTACCAACCCAATACTCAAGTTATTGAATTTTCATTCCTAAGCCTTAATCTCCTCCCTCTTGATAAGTGGTATTGTCGGTACTCTTTTCCGAATAATCGCAATCGATAATTCTTTGAGAGAGTTCTTCTAATATCATTTTAGGTACTATATCCTTTTTCTTTTGGCAGCAATCTTGCACAGCCTGTAAGAATCCTTTGATACTTTCTGGCGCACCGGGTTGATGATCCGCTTGCGCCAGAAATTCCGTCCATAATTTCTCATTGTCCTTATAAAGATCAACTAAATATAAACCTGCTAAAAATTCTGCTAAAGGATCAAGAGAAAAACGAATTTGATCTTCACTCGGTTTGAGGATTTCAACAATATGCAGAGAGTTTTCTAAGTATTTAAGGTGAGTTTTTGCCTGATCTTCACCCCATTGTTCACCTAATACTTTTAATATGATCTCAAGAGAGACAGTGGTAGGCCGATAAGTTTGTTTTAGACATTCCCATGCTATAACTTTAGTCACCCGATGAACAATCAGATTTTCTAAATGATTTTCTAGCTCTTTTTCAATCAGTTGATAATTGAGTTGATTTAAGTAAGATAACATCAAATCAGGAATATTATCAGGTAAATTTTGAGTCATCTGATCCGCTTCAGCCGCAATCAGTTGATCGGCATAGAGTTTAGCTAATAAAACGGTAATATCTCGCTCACCCACAAGCTGAGAAAGTTTTATACAGGCTTGAAAAAGTGCTTCATCTGTTTTGAATAAATCTTGTTTTCCTTTTTTATTAACATAAGCTTGTAAAAACTCTGCCAGTTTACTACTGTGAACCCGCATCATTTGAATAATAGTTTGATTCACACCTCCTAAAGATTCTTTTCTCCGTGAGGTAACAATCAAAGCATTCACTAAAAAATTAGGTAATTCTGGTTTAATTTTGTTGCGAGTTGCTGGACGCATTTCAGAATAGCCATCAACAATCACCAGAAGCCGTCTTTGCCTTAATAAATGTTCAACGAATTCCTCGGATATAGGCATTATTGCCTCAATTAAGTCCCGCAGTTGCCCATGAATAGCTTGAATTAAAACCTGTTGTCCATTTGTAACTTCTTCACTCAGTTCTTGATCAATTAAAACTGGTAACATTCGATGATTTTGGCAAAGACGCTGCTCTGGATTATCTGCCATTGCCCACCTTGCTAACTGACAGGCTAAAGTTGTTTTTCCAGAACCTCCTTCTCCCCAAATTAGTAAAGTTTCTCTTGATTCACTAAACTTATATTGTAAATCTTTAGGGGTGAGTTCAGGAATCGAATCACCATTCAAAATTACAGGAATAGTAGGAACATAAATTTTTCTATCTTTAACGGTCTGCTTATTTTCAAACTGACGGCGTGCTGTTTCCAGATTCGTTTTCACCCAATCATCTAGTACCCTGGGATGATATTGTAAGTCAAACAATAATATTCTCAATGTAGCAGTCTTAAAATTGATCCCGATAAATTCTAAAGATAAATCAGTTTTTTGTAAAAATATGTGCAACCATAATAAAGATAATGGTTTGACACGGAGTAATAAAAAAAGCAGAAAAAGCCAAAAGCCGAATAAAAATACAGGGATCGACAGGTTTTTGTTTTCAGTCAGCCAGATCACGAAAGGATTTGCTGGCTTTGGAATCGATTGAATTGCATTATTTAAAGATTTTTTTGTGGTTTCAATTTTATCACTATCCGATTTAGTAAAATTATTTTCTTCTAGTGTTTTTACTGCTAAATTCAATCCTTCAAGCCAATCTTTTTTCTGATCTTCTTTGTTGGCAATTGTATAGGCTAATTTTTGCAATTCATCAGCTATGCTTTCTATAGATTCAATAGCAAATCTTTGGATTGCGGGACTTTGAGTTTTATATTGAAGAGACTTTGTTAAAACTTCCATCGATAATTTAACATCATAACCACTAGATCCAAGCGCTTGTGCCACACCTATTCGAGTTTTCCAAGGTTTATTTTTATCTTGAGCAATTTTTTTGAGCTTGGGAACTAAATCTGGAGAATTATTTCTTTTTACTGCTTCTGTAATAATATGGGTTGCTTCAAAATAAATTATATAATTTTCATGATTCAATAGAGGAAAAATTTTATCAATTTTTTCCTCATTAAGCGTTAAATTTTCAATTGAAATTCCATTAGCTAAACGATATAAAGACGATCCTCTAAAGGAAACTGTGTTTCTAGAATTTAATCCTTGATTTATCAATGAATCAACTGCTTTTTGAGCGACTTTTCCTATGGTTACTAAAGATCTAGTGGCTGAAATACGAATTTTATCATCTTCTTGTTGGTCTTCTATAATTTTAATTAACTGATCAACAGCTTTCTCTGATTTACGATCTACTTCTCCTAACGCCTGCACAATAGCTGATCGAGCTTCAAAAGAATTTTTATTATTGTTAAACTCTCGAATCAATACATCTACAATATCAGGATTTTTTTTAAGTTCTTCAATAGCTTCTTGATCATTATCTGGATTATCATCCATCAACATCTCAATCGGCTCTTGAATTTTGGGATCGACCTGAATAGCTTCTTGCTTAACATTCTGTTGCGCGAACGCTGCACTCGACAACAATAAAGGTAAAGAAACCCCGACCACAGCCACTTTAATCGCCTGAGAAACCTTATGCCAATATGGGTACATCATAAATCCTCTATCTTTAATCAAAATTGATCGTGTTTATTCTCGTATAACCTGAAATTAACAAAACAATCCCCGACTAATCCGGTAAAAAAATATAAAGAATTATCAAGTTATAAACAGCTAAAAAATTTTCAACCCTTAAAATTCAATAACCTTTTAACAATTCTTTGGCCATTTCCCTTCCTCTTAACTTAACCCAAACCCAAACTTAATGTCGGTTTTGCCTCTCCCCCCTTGTCAAGAGTACCGTACAGTCGGACACTGGACTTGGGAAGACTATTGGCAGTTGAGAGGTAACTTTTTGTGAAACGAGTTTTAGCAATCATTCTCGGTGGCGGTGCGGGTAGCCGCCTGTATCCTTTAACCAAAATGCGGGCCAAGCCTGCGGTTCCCATCGCCGGGAAATATCGGTTAATCGACATCCCCATTAGTAACTGTATTAACTCAGAAATTCTCAAAATCTACGTTTTAACCCAGTTTAACTCAGCATCCTTAAACCGCCATATTGCTCGCGCCTACAACTTCTCTGGCTTTGATGATAGCTTTGCAGAAGTCCTAGCCGCCCAACAGACCACCCAAAACCCCAATTGGTTCCAGGGTACGGCGGATGCGGTGCGTCAGTATTTGTGGCTGCTGAAGGAATGGGACGTTGACCAATTTCTGATTTTATCCGGTGACCATCTCTATCGCATGGACTATCGGGAATTTGTCCAACGTCATTTAGACACCAAAGCGGATATTACCCTTTCGGTATTGCCCATTGACGAAAAACGGGCTTCGGATTTTGGCTTAATGAAACTTGATGACTCTGGACGGGTGGTGAGTTTTAGCGAAAAACCCAAAGGGGACGCCCTCAAAGAAATGCAGGTGGATACCTCGACGTTAGGTTTATCTCCCGAACAGGCTAAAGAAAATCCTTATATTGCTTCTATGGGGATTTATGTCTTTAACAAAGACACCTTGATTAAGCTATTAGATGAAAATCCCCAGGAAACTGATTTCGGGAAAGAAGTAATTCCCAACGCATCGGCCAATTTAAACGTTCAAGCCTTTTTATTTAAAGACTATTGGGAAGATATTGGAACCATCGAAGCGTTTTATCATGCCAATCTGGGTTTAACACAACAACCCCACCCCAACTTCAGTTTCTACGACGAAGAATCTCCGATTTATACCCGTTCTCGTCACTTACCCCCTACGAAAATCCTAGATTGTCGGATTACGGAGTCTATTATTGCTGAAGGTTGTATCCTGAAAGAATGTCGGATTGATCATTCTGTTTTGGGGTTACGTTCCCGGGTGGAAGCTGGATGCGTGATTGAAGATACCCTACTCATGGGTTCCGACTTTTATCAAGCATTCTCAGAACGTTCTTCGGGTTTACGAGAAGGTGAAGTTTCACTGGGTATTGGTTCCAATACCGTAATTCGTAAGGCTATTGTTGATAAAAATGCTCGCATTGGTCGCAATGTCCAAATTATCAATAAAGAGGATATCCAAGAAGCGGAAAGGGAAGATTTAGGATTTTATATCCGCAGTGGTATTGTTGTGATCCTGAAAAATGCGGTAATTTCCGATTATACCGTTATTTAATCTGGGTCTGACACCAAAACCCAATCTATTTATTTATAGGACTTCCTACTCCCAGGAAGTCTTTTATTGTATAGCACAGCAGATTACCTATTACCTATTACCCATTACCCATTACCCATTACCCATTCCCTGTTCCCTGCTATATTAAACCCCATCGGCTACAATCAAAACAGTTTTTTCAGATAACTTTATCCCGTTGATGTTCGGAACCTTTCCCTCAGAATCTCTATTTGCTGTTTCTGCAAGCGTACCTTTATTGGGAAATATCGGGCTAGATATTCTAGCGCTGGTATTTATGCTGATTCTATCAGCCTTGTTCTCCGGTTCCGAAACCGCCATTACCGCCCTCGATAACTTAAAATTACGAGCTTTAATTAAAGAACAGGGCGACCCCAACCGGATGTATACCCTAGTTTTAGAAAAGCGGGCCAGATTTATCACCACCTTGTTAGTCGGAAACAACCTGGTAAATAATTTCTCGGCGATTCTCACCAGTAATTTATTTGCGATTTGGCTAGGTAATGCGGGGATTGGGGTAGCTACGGGTGTTGTGACTTTTCTAGTATTAATTTTTGGGGAAATTACCCCGAAATCCTTTGCTATTAACAACATTTTACCCATTTTTAAAGCTACGGTTCGGCCGATTTATTTGTTATCTATTGTCCTCTCGCCAGTGATTGTCCTGTTAGAAAGTATTACCCAAGGGATTATTCGGATGTTTAGTCCGGGGGGGGTTCAGCAGGGATTATCGGTACAGGATTTGCGATTGATGATCGAAATTTTAGGGGGTCGGGGTCAGTTAGATTGGCAAAAACATCAACTCTTGAATAAAGCCTTGATGATGGATTATTTAATCGCCCGAGAGGTGGTTAAACCGCGAATTGAGATGCGAACTATTTCCCATCAAGCTACCTTACCAGAAGTGATTGAGTTATGCCTAGAAACGGGATATTCTCGGATTCCAGTGCAGGGAGAATCAAAGGATCAAATTGTCGGGATTGTCCATTTGAAACGGGCGTTACAATTAGCCCATGCCCACGATGAGGAACGGGACAACATTTCTGTCACCGAAGCCATGAGTCCTCCGGTTTATGTCCCCGAAACTAAACGGGTTGGGGATTTACTCAAGGAAATGCTGCAACAACGCTTACATCTGGCAATTGTGGTGGATGAATATGGGGGAACCGTTGGGCTAGTAACCCTGGAGGATATTTTGGAGGAGTTAGTCGGGGAAATTTACGATGAGAGCGATTTTCCCAGCCGCACCCAACCGCTTGATAAACTCACGACAGGCCGGCCTCGCACCCGTTCTTCCCGTCCAACCCGCCCAACCAAAAAAGTCCGTAAACTCCCTGAACGCTAGGGTTATCAGCCCCCTTTACCCTAGACTAAAAAAGTTTTTTGCCAAAACCATTGACATTTTCTGAGATCGTGCTACTATATAAAATTGTTGAATAAATGGGTCGATGCCCGAGCGGTTAATGGGGGCGGACTGTAAATCCGCTGGCTACGCCTACGCTGGTTCAAATCCAGCTCGGCCCACCTCTAAAATTAAAAAAATTAAAGATTAGAAGCTATAATATTTTAGTTTTTTGTTATTAATTTTTTTTGCCCGTGTAGCTCAGTGGTAGAGCACTTCCTTGGTAAGGAAGAGGTCACGAGTTCAATCCTCGTCACGGGCTTTATTTTTTTTGATTATAACAGAAAGGATCACATTCAAAAATTTTGAATGTGATCACTTTTCGTTAATTCAAAATGAAATTAACCGACTTGTACGACCCCGTAACGACTGGTTAATTTATCCAATTGATTGACTAATAAACTTAGGAATAGTCCCACGTCGGTGACAACGCCAATGGACTCCACAGAACCGCGATCGCTCAGTTTGGTCACAACGGCCGGGTTAATATCCACACAGACCATCTTAACTCCCGAAGGCGTCATATTCCCCACCCCAATCGAATGCAGCATCGAGGACAGCATCAGAATCATATCCGCGCCCTGCAAAAGTTCGGCATAATCTTCTTGGGCCTTAATTAAGTCCATTTGGGTATCCGGTAACGGGCCATCATCTCGAATCGAACCCGCTAAGGAGAAGGGAATATTATTTTTCACACATTCGTACATTACCCCACTCTTAACCAAGCCATTTTCAACGGCAGTGGCAATACTCCCATAACGGCGAACACTGTTGATCACTTTAAGGTGATGTCGATGCCCTCCTTTAACAGCGATGCCTTGTTTCATATCGACACCAAGGGAGGTTCCCATAATCGATTGTTCCATATCGTGAACCGCGATCGCATTTCCCCCTAATAACGCCTGCACATAGCCTTCACGGATCAGATGGGATAAATGTTGCGCCCCTCCGGTATGGATCACCACCGGGCCAGCCGTCACCACCACTTTCCCGCCGCGATCGCGAATTTGGCGCAGTTCCCAGGCGACCTGTTCCACAATTAATTCCACCCGGCGTTCACTGGACACCCCAGCCGACATAAAGCTGAATTCCTGGGGTGCATTCCGGGCTTCCCTGGATTCGGTTTTGCGGATGGTGCGAAGACCAGCCACATCCACAACAACCCGTTCTCCGACCTTTAAGTCCCGCAGAATTTTACATTGGGCGACAAGACCGTTGGGGGTTTCAAAAATCGCGATCGCGCCGTCCATGCGTTGATGTTGAACCGTCAACCATTGGCCATCAACCCGAACTTCCGTGGGGTAAATGGTGGAGACGTAGAAATCATCGGGGCCAACGCCATCTTGTTCGACGGGTTGTAAGCGGGCGTCCCGTTGGTCATCTTCTAAGGACACCACGCCAATATCAATTAATTGGCTAATAATTTCTTCCATCACCTCATGGGAGGGGGCGGAAATTTTAATTTCGGCTTTCGAGGTGCTTTGGCGTTGTTCCCCTAAATTAAAGTTAAGGACTTTGAAACTACCACCGCCTTCGACGATCAAATCTAGGGCGCGGTTAATTAACCCGGCGTCTAATAGATGTCCTTCCATCAGGACGGTGTGGCTTTCGACTTTAACCACCGCATGACGATCAACAATCACAGGTTCAGTGACCCGCAGGGTTAAACATTTGGCTGCTCCCCCGGCTTTTAAAAACTCAGTTAGGGGAGTTTCTAAGACAGTAAAACCTGCTTCTTCGATTCTAGCTTTGAGGTTTTCACTGGCTTTGTTCATAATCACCATCTGATTAATATTGACGGTGTTACAAGCAAAGTTAACGGCGTCGGGTTCCTCAACAATAATCCGTTTTTCGGGAGGAATTCGCAGTTCTATTAAGCGATTTGAATAGGAATCAAAGGCGGGAGGATAATACATTAAATACCCGCCTTTTAGGGGACAAAAACAGGTATCCAAATGATAAAAACGTTCATCCATTAACCGCAGGGATAGAACTTCAATATCGAGCCATTCGGCAATTAGGGGGTGAGAATCGAGTTCAGATCGAAATCCATATCCCGCCCATAAATAGCGCCCTTCCCTGTCAAATAGGGCATCTCCAGCGCCTTCAAAGGGGAGGTCTTTAGGAAGTTCGTGAACAGTAAATCCTTGACTTTCAAACCAGGTTTTGAAATAGGGTTCTTCTCCTTGGCGTTCTTTATGATAAAAACGACTAAGAACGACGGTTTTATCGAGAACTAACCCGGCGTTGGCGGTAAATACCATATCCGGCCAACCTTTGGCGGGGGTTACTAAGTCAACAATGGCGTGATCTTTGATCAGATGGTACAAACTTTGCCATTGTTCTCTAGCCTTGTCAAAGGAGGATTTGTGGATGTTTCCCTCCATCCAAGGATTGATCACATAGTCCACATCATAGTGGTCTGGAGAACACATCAGAAAGCGAATTGATTCTGTCATTTTAGGTACAATAGGGTAGACGCTACGGTTTTCTACTGATAGGAGATTTGAGTCACTACAAAACCCCACTTAAGCGGTTGCTGAAGGGGGAGTTAGTTCTATAAAAAGCCAACTTTTAATTATATCATCCGAATGTGGACGCCTTTCGATTCAATGTCATATTTTCATAACATTGGGTCGAAGGGTGATCAAGGTATTGTTTGGTCTTCTCACTTAAAAAAGTAGCGATCGCATCAACAACTTGCTATAGTTGCAAGGCTAATTGCCAAAGTAACTGGTGTAAACAATTTTGTAGTGAGTCCTTTAGGACTCTCTAAGAAAGCCCTGAAGGGCTTACTACGGTTTGGAAAACCATATTATTAAGCGTCCTGATGAAGATGTACAAGCCTTAGCCCAGGCGTTATTGGATGCTAAACAGCAAGTAGGTTTTTGTGGCGATGAATTACCCCTAGTTTGTTCAGGTTTAGATATTTTGCCCACTTTGGGTGATCTCCCTGAACTTACGGTTAACGTTGTGATGACAATGACTCAGCGACACTATTTTCCCTAAATCTACTCCTCTTAATTTAACCTTAATTTGGTAAACCCGTAGTAAGCCCTTCAGGGCTTTATCCCTAAAAGACTAATCATCGCTAGAACAACTATCTCCAGAATCACCTGAATCACCCCAGGAACAACTATCCCCAGAATCACCTGAATCACTATCACTGTAGTAACTATCGCCATAATAGTCACTATTAGAATACCTGCCCTTTATTGGGTTTGGAATACATTTTTTCGTTAATTCTTTTACTATTTGATCAGCAGCTTGTTCTTGACCAAGAGGAACAAAAATAGAGCGAGTGATCTCCCCAGTGGGTTCATCTGCAAATAAACGAGTGTTCAGAACAAAATCTTTATCTTGTTCGGATTCTTGTACTAGCAATTGATAAAATAATTCAAACTTTAAGACTCGTTTTGATAAATTGATGCCATATAAATGATAGGGTGTTCCTTCCCAGCACCAATATTCACCATCCGCATAAAACCCATTTTCACCAATATAAACATCACAAATATTGTTGCTGCGTTTGGCTGATTGAAAAATCCCACGTATAAAACAGACTAATCCGATTCCGAAGCCAATACCAAGTTCTACTCCTAGTAAGTGAATCAGATATTGAAGCCAATTCCCCGTCGGATTATAATTAAATTTTCTCCCGTTTATAATTTCAATGATTAGAATAACAATTGCTATAAAGGGAGACCATAATAATAATATCCCAAGTCCTTCTAAAAAAAGATGAGATGCAATCCATTTTCGATCTCGTTCGGTGTATTCCCAGCGATACCAATAGTTGTCAGGATTACTAATAAAATCTCCGGCTAGTTGACGATTAATTTGATCAGTTATCTGAGTTTTCTTGAGATTAAGAATAGCCGCCCAAGCGATATAAATGACAATCATTACAATTGAGACAACAAGAAGAGCAAAGATGCCAACAAATAATAGTGAGTCCTTTGTTATTAAGGGATAAATAAAACTCATTGAGATCAGGAATAAAGCGGTTCCTAACCCTAATATTATCCACAGGTTGGGGGAGCCGATTTGGGTTAGTTCTGCTTTGTTAGTGTAAACTTTCATGATGTTTTCCTCTGGCTGAATTGACCCTAACTATCAACAAATAAAACCCTTTTAACTTATTCCCTACTCTAGTTGATAACTCTGGCTTAGAATTCGGATCATTAAAAGGGAATTATCTTAATAGTTTAAGTGGCATGGTTAGGCTAAATTAGAATTATTAAAACCCTAATTTATTACGTTAGTTCTTCAACGACTTTTTGCACTTGATCTCGATAATCTTTGGTTTTAATATAATCATCAACAGATTCTTCTAAAACCATCATGTTTTTTTGATCCGCACTAAATGTAATTACATCTTTCTCAACAAAAATAGGCTGAAATCTTACATAGTCAGTTTCTTGTTTAAGCAGGTGTTTGGTAATGTAATCCGTTGCATCACTGGAGCCATCTGTAAATACATCCATCAAAGGTATACTTCTGGTTAAATTAGCCCAATTAAAAGCACCCCATCCTTGGGATTGTTGAACACTAATTCGCTTGAATCCTGTACCTGCTCCAAAAGATACAACTAAATCGGGAAGTGTCTTAAAGTTTTTCTGACATTCAGCCATAGCACAAAGTACAGGATTATTAGCCACGAAACCACCATCAACAAATGGAAGACCTTCGTTGGGAATATCAAGATTGAAACTTTTATCTAAATTTTTAGCCTCTTTTGCATCTTTTTTGAGTTCATAGAAAAACTGATCATTGTTAATAATATGAGCCGGAAAAACAGTAGGAGCAGAACAAGAAGCTTTGCATACTTGCCAAATCGCTAGATTTTTATAACGGTCGTCTCGATTTTTAAACACTGTCGCTTGACGATTATAGACATCATAACTAGGAACAATCACTAAAGGTTTTAGCTCCCCAAATAACTGATCAGAAAACTTTTCTTTGAGTACCTCCTCCAACCCTTGATCATCATAAAAAGGCTGGCTCATGATTTTATCAATTTCTTTATTGTCTTTGTCAAAAAGATTGCAGAGATTAAATAGATTCAAATCAAAATCTTGCTCTGCAAACCTTTTAATCAGATTGATTAAACTTGATTTAACATCAGGAAAAATTCTATCACCGTCCCCTTTAAAAAAATTTCTAATTTCTCGTGCAGATTTTCCTTGAGCAACAGCTAGAGCAATAATACTTCCTGAAGATGTGCCAGCAATAATATCAAAATACTCTCTCAATTGTTTATCGGGATTGATTGCTTTCAGCTTGTCTTCAACTGCTTCTAACATTGTTGCGGTTAAAAGTCCGCGAATACCACCACCATCAAATGAAAGAATTCGGCGAGGTTTTTCAAACATTTTAGTTGCTCCTTGATATGTATTGATTTGAGGCTATTTATGAACAATAGAAATTAGAACTGATTGAATAGCCTAGAAAAACTGGGATTAATTTTTGCCTACAATTGACTGATTTGACTGGTTTATCTCTCACAAACTATAGTTTCAAACAACCAACTTCCTTCTGTTATTTTCCATCCACTCCATAACTCACCATCTCGGTATTCTTCAGTGTACTTCCAAACAGACTCCACATCGGCTGCATTCCTACGATTGTGCCAAGACCATTTACTAGCATATCGATAACCCATTTTCTCGCAAAATTTATTGGCAGCTAGTTTAGTAGCAGCTTCACTACAAGCACTAGGAAAACGATAAGAAGCGATGCACCGATCTACATGCTTACCATCGATTGTAACGTCATTTAGAAATACCTGAGTTTCAGCCAATACTCTACCCGCACTTAAAACTCCTAGTGTTAAAGCACAAGAAATAGCTAAAACTGTCCTATAGATCTTATTCATAATCTTATCCCTCCTTAACTCTCCTTGAGTTATTAGGCTTTCTAACTTTCTGTTCTTAGACTAACTTGATCACTTGTTGATTGAAAGTAAGAAAAGGTGATCACTTTTATGTAAAGAAACCTGAAGATAAATAAAGAACGGTTAAAAAAGTGATCAAAGGTGATAGAATACAAACAAAATGAGAATGTGGTGGTAGTCAATCATGCCAGAGATCAACTGTGATGAAGTTGTAGACCTTGTAACTCCTCTACTTCTCCCCCATCGGTTGAATGATACTCAAGAACTGGTGTTGCGGGAGTCTTGGCAAGGAAAATCCTATCAACAAATTGCCCAAGCCTTTGAGTATGATACAGACTATATTAAAGTGGTGGGTTCTCGGTTGTGGCGATTGCTCTCTCAAATCTTAGGAAAACCTGTTACTAAAGCCAACTTACATTCTGTAATTAACTGCTACGCCCATCAATCACAACAGGGATCTACTCAGTCTGAGATTGTATCAAAACCATTAACGACTCATGATTGTTCTTCCTGTTTAAAGATCGTAATAGCTAAAAAATTAGCGTCAATAAAAATCATAAATCATCCCAAATGTTATGGTTTAAAGACAGCAATTGATGTTTCCTTTTTTTATGGTAGAAACACTGAACTATCAACGCTAAAACAATGGATTTTAGAAGAACATTGTCGCTTAATTGCAATTGTCGGGATGGCAGGAATGGGCAAAACGGCTTTATCCGTTAAACTGACCCATGAAATTAAGCAAGAGTTTGAATTTGTTTTCTATTATAATCTTAATACAGGCTTATCTTGTTCTGAATTACTAACAGAAATATTTGATCATTGTTTAATTAATCCTCCCCCTTTGAAATCTTCTGATAGAATTGAAATCAAAATTTTACGCTTGATTGAATATTTACAAAATCATCACTTTTTAATTATTTTTGATGGATTTGAGGCTGTTTTTCAAGAGCAAATGTTAACGGGACACTACCGAAATGGATATGAAGACTATCGGAAACTTCTGCAACAACTGGGAGAAATTAACCATCAAAGTTGTATTTTGCTTACCAGTCGAGAAACTCCTCAAAAAATTGCTGTTTTAGCCGGAAATCTTTTACCTGTGCGAGTCTTAAAGTTACAAGGTTTAGATTCTCAAGCAGGAGAGGAAATTTTAAAACTGAAACAGATTAAAGGAAGTTCTTTAGAGTATAAAAAACTGGTTAGAGATTATTCGGGTAATCCTCTTTTATTAAAACTGGTTGCTACATCAATTCAAGATTTATTTAACAATAGTATCGCAGAATTTATAAGCGAAAATCATCTAATTTTTAATGGGATAAAAGCAATATTGGATCAGCAATTCAACCATTTATCGGAATTAGAACAAAAGATCATGTACTGGTTGACGATTGAGGGTCAATCTGTTTCTGTTAAACAACTTGTAGAAAATGTATTTCCGCCTGTTTCTGAAGCCCTATTAATGGAAAATTTAGAATCTTTGCAAAGGCGATCGCTGATTGAAAAACAAAGTTTAGGATTTACTCAAACTCATTTAATTAGAGCTTATATAACAGAAAAAATTATTGAAGATTTTTATCAAGATTTAACTTTGGAATATGACAAAAAGACTCCTCGCTATTGTCCATTATTTTTGATATTGCAAAATTACCCAATTTTCAAGGTAACTGCGAGCAATTCTGTTAAAAATTATCAGATTTCGGATCTTGTTAAACCTTTAATTCAAAAACTTTTAGTCCAATATAAAAGTTCAGAAGATGTTGCTGAACAGTTGAATTTGATTTTAATCAAACTTCGAGAAATTAAAATCCCATGCGGTTATGCTGTTGGGAATATAATTAATTTATTGTGTTTTATTAACACGGATTTAACGGGAGCAGATTTTTCAGGATTACCTCTATGGGAAGCGGATCTGAGATCCCTAAATTTAGAACAGATGAACCTAAAACATTGTGATCTGAGTAAGTCAGTGTGTTGAGAGTTTTTATGCAGAAATTACGGGAAAATCATTCAAATACGCAGAAAGTTTCGGAAAATTATCTAACATTTTTAAGCAAGGTTTTAGAAGAACAGCGTACTGAGGAATTATCGGAGGAATGGAGTTTAGAAATTATTCAGTAAATGTCAAAAGACCTTTAAAATTGTCATCCTGAATGTAGCGAAGCGGAATGAAGGATCTCTGATGATTCAGTTAGAGTACAATGAGATTCTTCGCAAGCTCAGAATGACAATCAAAACAGCCTTTAAACTTTCAATATATAATTCAATCGCTTCTGTAATATTATCGATCGCTTCTTCAAAAGAATCTCCTTGAGAATGACAACCTTTTAGAATAGGGCAAAAAGCATGATAACCGACCTCGGGTTCTTTTTGCAGAATCACTGTATAATTGTAAACCTGTTTATTATTGTTATCCATAAGTTTTTAACTTGTTAGTAATCTACCTAATTTTACCTCGGCATCATTCTATTTAGTCCAAATGTATCCCAACAAACAGAACAATTTTTTGTTTTCCCCAACTCCCCAAATCCCCCACAACTCCCCTGAACCAAGGTAAGCTGACATAATAGGTTTTTCCCTCCCTTAATGGGCCTTCGTTGCCCTCGGAGACAGTAAAGCCCTAGGTATCTACATTCATAACTCTAAATTGACTGCCATGAATACTCACACATTCCCCGAAAAACAGGGTTTATACGATCCACAATTTGAACACGACGCCTGTGGGGTCGGGTTTATTGTGCAGATGAAAGGTAAACAGTCCCACGATATTGTGGAACAGGGGTTAACTATCCTGCTCAACCTCGACCATCGCGGCGCCTGTGGTGCGGAAACTAATACGGGTGACGGGGCGGGAATTTTGATCCAACTCCCCCACAAGTTCCTGAAAAAAGTGGCAGCGGCGGAGAATATTACCCTCCCCGCACCCGGTCAGTATGGCGTTGGGATGATGTACGCTTCCCCCGATACCAACGCCAGGGAAAGCGGTCGCCGGATATTTGAGAAAATTGCGGCGGATGAAGGTCAACAGGTCTTAGGTTGGCGGGACGTACCGACCGATCATTCTTCCCTGGGAAATACTGCTAAAATGAGTGAACCCTTCATGCAGCAGGTGTTTATTCAACGGGGTTCGGGCTTAGTTGATGATTTAGCTTTTGAACGGAAATTGTATGTGATCCGCAAACGCGCCCATACTGAGATCCGGGTGACACAAGTTGACACCTATCTGTATTCGTCGAGTCTCTCCTGTCGGACAATGGTATATAAAGGGATGCTGATGCCTGTACAGGTGGGTGACTATTACCCCGAACTCCATGATCCTGATATGGAAAGCGCCTTAGCGTTGGTTCACTCTCGCTTCAGTACCAATACTTTCCCAAGTTGGGAACGTTCCCACCCCTATCGTTATATTGCCCATAACGGCGAAATTAATACCCTGCGAGGCAATATTAACTGGATGACCGCCCGCCAGTCGATGTTGGAGTCGGAATTGTTTGGGGAGGATCTGAAAAAAATTCAACCCGTAATTAATATTAATGGTAGCGATTCTACTATTTTTGATAATGCCCTAGAATTGTTAGTCTTGGCTGGGCGATCGCTTCCCCATGCGGTGATGATGATGATCCCCGAACCTTGGACGGCCCACGAGTCCATGAGTGATGAGAAAAAGGCGTTTTATGAATACCATTCCTGTTTAATGGAACCTTGGGATGGCCCCGCTTCCATTGCCTTTACCGATGGCACAATGATGGGGGCTGTCCTAGACCGTAACGGTTTACGACCCTCCCGCTATTATGTGACTAAGGATGATCTGGTAATTATGGCGTCGGAGGCCGGAGTTCTCCCTATTGAACCAGAACGAGTCGCCTATAAAGGCCGTTTGCAACCCGGGCGGATGTTCCTGGTAGATATGGAACAGGGGCGGATCATTACGGATGAGGAAATTAAGACTAAAATCGCTACGGAACAGCCCTATCGGGACTGGATCAACCAGAATATGGTGGAATTGGCGAGTCTGAAAGAACCCGTAGAGACGAGCCATGGTGCGTCTCTACAGGAGAATTTAGTCCAACTGCAAACCGCCTTTGGTTATACCTTCGAGGATCTGCGCCTATTATTAACCCCAATGGCGCGGGATGGGGTAGAAGCCGTGGGTTCCATGGGAACTGATACCCCCTTGGCGGTGTTGTCCGATCGCCCCAAACTGCTTTATGATTATTTCCAACAACTTTTTGCTCAGGTAACAAACCCCCCCATTGACTCCATTCGGGAAGAAATTATCACTTCGGCCGAAACTACTATCGGGGCGGAACGCAACTTATTAAAACCCGAACCGGAAAGTTGCCACCTGATCGAACTCAAAAGCCCAATTCTGAGTAACGAAGAATTAGCTAAACTCAAATTTGTTAATGAAGACGGTTTTCAATCCGTTACCCTGCCAATTCTGTTTAACCCCAAAGATGGGGTAAAAGGCTTGGAAACGGTCATGGAGGGGATTTTTGCCAAGGCTAATCAAGCAATTGAAGCAGGGGTGAACCTCTTGGTTTTGAGCGATCGCGGTGTTGACTCCAACAATGCCCCCATCCCGGCTTTATTAGCCGTATCGGGTTTACATCACCATCTAATTCGTCAGGGGACACGCACCCGGGTGGGAATTATCTTAGAATCCGGTGAACCGCGAGAAGTCCATCATTATGCCCTTTTAGTCGGTTATGGCTGTGGTGCAATTAATCCCTATATGGCGTTTGAAAGTATCCACGATATGATCCAGCAAGGATTATTAGTCGGTGTGGACTATAAAACCGCCTGTAAAAACTACATCAAAGCCGCTACAAAAGGGGTAGTTAAAGTTGCTTCAAAAATCGGTATTTCCACTTTACAAAGTTATCGTGGAGCCCAAATTTTTGAAGCTATTGGTTTAAATCAATCGGTGATTGATCGATACTTTAGTTGGACAGCTACCCGCATTGAAGGTGCTGATTTAGAGATTATTGCCAAAGAAGCAATTATCCGCCATACCCACGCCTTCCCCAACCAACCCGGAGATAAAACCCATACCCTAGATGTGGGTGGGGAATATCAATGGCGTAAGGAAGGAGAAGCCCATTTATTAAGCCCGGAGGCGATTCATTCTTTACAGAAAGCGGTGCGTCTAGGGGATTATGAATTGTTCAAAAAATACGCCCAGTTGGTGAATGAACAAAATCAGAAATATTTCACCCTGCGCGGTTTATTGCAATTCAAAGATCGTCAACCGATTCCTTTAGAAGAAGTCGAACCCATTGAAGCAATTATGAAACGCTTTAAAACCGGGGCGATGAGTTATGGATCGATTTCTAAGGAAGCCCATGAAACCTTAGCGATCGCCATGAATCGGATTGGTGGTAAGTCTAACACAGGAGAAGGCGGCGAAGACCCAGAACGTTATACCTGGACAAACGAACAGGGGGACTCGAAAAATAGCGCCATTAAGCAAGTCGCCTCCGGTCGGTTTGGGGTGACGAGTTTGTACCTTTCCCAAGCTAAGGAAATTCAAATCAAAATGGCACAAGGCGCAAAACCCGGAGAAGGGGGACAACTCCCCGGACGTAAGGTTTATCCGCCTATTGCCAAAGTTCGCCATTCTACCCCCGGCGTGGGTTTGATTTCCCCTCCTCCTCACCACGATATTTATTCTATTGAGGACTTAGCCGAATTAATCCACGATTTGAAAAATGCGAATCGGGCAGCGCGGGTCAGCGTGAAATTAGTCTCGGAAGTCGGAGTGGGAACGATTGCTGCGGGGGTTGCTAAAGCCCATGCCGATGTGGTATTAATCTCCGGTTTTGATGGGGGTACGGGGGCGTCTCCCCAAACTTCGATTAAACACGCTGGACTGCCTTGGGAGTTGGGGTTAGCAGAAACCCATCAAACCCTGGTGTTGAATAATTTGCGATCGCGGATTGCGGTGGAAACCGATGGTCAAATGAAGACCGGACGGGATGTGGTAATTGCGGCGTTGTTAGGAGCAGAGGAATTCGGCTTTTCAACTGCCCCGTTAGTTACCTTGGGTTGTATTATGATGCGGGTGTGCCACCTGAATACCTGCCCTGTGGGTATTGCCACCCAAAACCCCCAACTGCGGGAAAGCTTTTCGGGTGATCCTGAGTATACCGTTAACTTCATGAAGTTCATCGCCCAGGAAGTCCGGGAAATCATGGCCCAGTTGGGTTTCCGCACCTTAACTGAAATGGTGGGACGGACGGATATTTTGGAAGGAAAGAAAGCCGTTGACCATTGGAAAGCCAAGGGTATTGACCTCTCGAAAATCCTCTATCAACCGGAAGTTGGGGACGATATCGGCCGTTATTGTCAAATTCCCCAAGATCACGGTTTAGATAAATCTATGGATATCACCGTGTTACTGGATCTGTGTAAACCCGCTATTGAGAAGGGTGAGAAGGTTACAGCTACCTTACCGATTAAAAATATTAACCGGGCGGTGGGAACGATTTTAGGTAATGAAATCACCAAAAACCATTGGCAAGGTTTACCCGAAGATACGGTGCATCTGCATTTCCAAGGCAGTGCGGGTCAAAGTTTTGGGGCTTTTGTGCCTCAAGGGGTGACGTTAGAATTGGAAGGGGATGCTAACGACTATGTAGGCAAGGGATTAAGCGGAGGCAAAATTATTATTTATCCTCCGGCGGTTTCCACTTTTATCCCTGAAGACAATATCATTATCGGCAATGTGGCATTATATGGCGCAACCCTGGGAGAAGTCTATATCCGAGGGTTAGCGGGTGAACGTTTTGGGGTGCGTAACTCCGGCGTGAATGCTGTTGTGGAAGGCGTGGGAGATCACGGTTGTGAATATATGACCGGAGGTAAGGTCGTTGTCCTGGGTGCAACTGGACGTAACTTTGCGGCGGGGATGAGTGGCGGTATTGCCTATATCTTCGATGAAAGTGGCGATTTTGCTACCCGTTGCAATACGTCTATGGCGGATTTAGAAAAGTTGGAAGACCCGGAAGAAATTAATCAGGTTTACCAATTAATTGCTAAACACGCGGAGTATACCAAGAGTCAGAAAGCGCTGAAAATTTTGGCAAATTGGACGGAAATGATTCCGACATTTGTTAAAGTGATTCCACGGGATTATAAGCGGGTTTTAGAAGCTTTAAAAGAAGCTGAAAAATCCGGTTTAACTGGGGATGAAGCGTTAACGGCGGCGTTTGAAGCTAATTCCCGTGATGTGGCGCGGGTTGGCGGAAGTTAAATGTTAGAAACCCGGTTTCGTCAGAAACCGGGTTTCTCCACAAATCTCTCGGTTGGGAAACAAAGGTTATTGCAGAAACTCGGTTTCTAGGAGCACTATTGAGGCGAATGAAATGACCTCGTTCGGGGATATAATTTACAATATAGTCGGGTATTGGCAAAGCTAAGGAATTACCCAAGTTGCTGATGTTTATTTTTGCTGTCATACATTGGCGATTTTAATGCTCAGGTCTATCTATTATAACAACTAGATATAGTCGCGTGGGGAATTCAGAAACCCTGTTTCTTATTGTTGGATTTCATCGGTTAGCTCGTTTACTTCTTCTGCGTTAACCTCAAAATTAATTCGTTGGTAAATATCTCTTATCGGTATTTGAAATTCTACGGATTCTAGGGTTAATACAGAGTCTTCTGAATCATATTCTGTTAATTCCCATTTGCTCTTAGAGTTTTTAGCAAATTGCTCAATATGATAGCTATATTGGTCAATCAAAATGTATTCTCTAAAGGTAGGGATTGAGCGATAAAAGAAGAATTTATTACCGCGATCGTAGTTTTTAGTTGAATTGGATAAAACTTCAATAATTACCAGAGGATTTGTTACAACTGTTTGGTTATTTTCTTGATAGATTGGTTCTTCTTGAATTACCATGATATCGGGATAGACATAACGGCGAGTTTGGGGTATCCACAGACGCACATCATTGATAAATATCTCATAATTTTGCTCCTTTATAGTCAAAGGAAATTTGCGGCAAAAATTCAGTGCGAGTTTGTTGTGGTTGGTTGTTCCGCCTGTCATTGTTACTATCTCCCCATCATGGTATTCACTTTTGTCGATCGCAGTTTCTTCTAATGCTAGATATTCCTCTGGGGTGTAATAGCGTTTTTCGGTTTTGGGTTGCTTTTCGATAGCTGATTTTTCTTGGGTTTGCATGATCATTTCCTTCTGCTCTCAAGTGATTTTATGATAACATGAAATAAGTTAGATTAAATAGGAATAAACATACTCGATCACCAACCAGATTATGACTATCATTGAACAAATCTACGCGATCGTTAAAAGCCTTCCCCAAGAGCAAGCCCGCGAAATTCTCACTTTTGCGGAATTTATTCGCGCCCAGCACCTAAATGCCAACCCATCGATCGCAATATTAGATACTTCGACTCCTTGGGCGGAACTGGTTTATTCCCTAGCTGGAACGTGGGAAAAAGACTTTCCTACTCTGGAAGATATTCGTGCCGAGTCGGGGGAAGACATCTTGCGGGAGAGTTTCTAGTGTACATTTTGGATACAAATACATTAATTTACTACTTTAAAGGACAAGGAAGAATTGCCCAAAACCTTGCTAATGTATCTTCTCAAGAAATTGGTATTTCCGCGATCGTCCTGTTTGAATTGCAAGTGGGTATTGCTAAATCTACCTCCCCTGCAAAACGTACCCAACAACTTCAGCAACTTTTGAACCGAATTAACATTGTTCCTTTTGATCGCAATTCTGCTGTTGCTGCTGCGACAATTCGCGCTCAATTGGAGCAACAAGGTACTCCCATCGGCCCGATCGATGTTTTGATTGCAGGGACAGCCGCTTCACTTCAAGCAACTCTTGTTACCCACAATGTTAAGGAGTTTTCGAGAGTTTTAGGACTTGCGATCGCGGACTGGTATTGAATATGAGAGACTCAGAAACCAGGTTTCTCAAGCCATATATCGGTTGAAACAGAAAAATTATCGCAGAAACCCGGTTTCTAGGAGGTCATATTTTTGAATAAGATAGGTTCAATTCGCTTCAATACTTCCCTAACTAAATCTTCTGGACATTCACCAATCAAACTTGCTTGCCTTGAGCGATAATCTAAGGAACGCAGTTGATCTGCCATAATTACACCTGTCACCAATTCACCTTCTGGAATGGGAACATAAAACGGATTTTTGCGTTGTGTGGTACTAATTGGACAGACAAACACAAACCCCATTTTTTGGTTAAATTTAGTTTGACTCACAACCAGTGCAGGTCGAGTTCCCATTTGTTCGTGCCCTGCTTGAGGATCGAAATTGAGGCGAATGAAATGACCTCGTTCGGGGATATATTTTACCAAAATTCTTCTCCTTCTGGTTTTCCCCAATAGATTTCTTCGCTGGGTTCTATTTCGCCTGCTAATAATTCATCTAGGGTATATTTGGAAACTTTCTGATTTACAGGTTCTATGACCATTTTTCCATTTTCTATACTGCAAATTACCGAATCATCTGCTTTCAGGTTGAAAAATTTTACAATATAGTCCGGTATTGGCAAAGCTAAGGAATTACCCAAGTTGCTGATGTGTATTTTGGCTGTCATACATTTGCGATTTTAATGCTCAGGTTTTTCTATTCTAACAACTAGATATAGTTGCGCGTGGGGTTTAGAAACCGGGTTTCTTACCCAAATCTCGGTAAGGATGCCAAAATTATCGCAGAAACCCGGTTTCTTGGCTGAGGCTGAGGGTGCGATCGCGTGGGGAAAAGAAACCCGGGTTTCTTACCTACATCTCGGTGAAGATACCCAAATCATCATAGAAACCCGGTTTCTCGATACCTATCTACAAATCGGGACGCGAGAGAAGAGCCATCAGTAATGGAGATTTGTCATTCGTAAACAATAGAATATTGTGACTGGAGTAGCGTTCTTCACATAACGTGGGGAGATGGCCAACGGGAGCGTTGTATTTATATTGGATGTCCCACGAGATCATACCCCAGTTATTCCCCTGTTTGTATCCTAGTTCATACCAGTCCACTCGATCGCGGAAAATTCCGAATATTTTCTCATCATATTCCCTTGTTCCGCCCAGACTTTGATAGATTCGTTTTTGTACCGAAAAACCAAACCGACCATCACTGTATTTTACCCAAAGCTGATCAATAATGCGGAGGTCTTCACTGGGGAAATTTTCGATATCTTCGACGCTCACATATTGGTCTATTACTTTCGCCTCTTTATCTTCGACGATACGATATTCGTCTATTATTCTCGCCTTAGCGTTTTCATAAAAGCATGAGTACATATATACATTCATATTGTATTTTGTACACATTAAGTTGCACCACATACTATAATTTGTGTATTCTTTTCCCATTACTTTTAACATCATTCTAGCTGTTTCCTGATCAGCTTTTTGCCAATTTGCAGCAGCGAGAAAACCTTCTAATTGCTGATATTTTGATTGGCGTAGGCGTTCCGCTTCTTCTTCCAGTTGTCGCTGACGTTTCGCTTCTTCTTCTTGGCGTAGGCGTTCCGCTTCCAGTTGTCGCTGATATTCTGCGTTTTGTTCACCCTGTATCGCGTTCCGAATTGTCTCCTGATGGTAACTTTCTCCAATCGCGGCTAAACACCCATTTAGCTTTTCCGTATATTCTACATCTGCCATGATCAAAGCTGATATGAATGCTTCTAATAATAAATCCAACAAACCCCCTTTCTGTTCTGCAAAAGAATCAACCAAGTTTCTGAGTTTCAACCAAGATAGCAACGAATACTCAATCTGTTTTCTTGCCCAAGATTTATCCGGTAAATAACTCAAACTCAGCGCCAAATCCAAAAATAAATAGGGAATCAGATGAGGGCGATCGACTCCCGTCAACTGATAGAGATTTTGATAGCTAGAAACAATCTCACCCACCAGCATTTCCTTTAAACTATCACTCGGCACCTTTTCCAATAATCCGGGTAACAATTCCGGCAATTTCGGACGCACATCACCATGAGAAAAATGATAGCGATCTGCCATCAAACCCACTAAAATACAATGGCAAATCCCTAAAAATTGCGCCAGTTCTCGAATATACTTATCTTCCCGCACATTGTATTTATAATCATGCTGACCACTTCTACCAAACTCCTGATCTTCCTCCTCTTCCTCTAAGATTAAAAGATTCAGTTCATCATCTCCACCACGCCGCTTTATATCCTCTAAACTTCTGCCTTTTTCTAATAACTTCATCCGGTGTTCTCGCCACTCCTGGGCATATTTGCGGGCGATAGGATACAAAACATCTTTCCAAGGAATCGTCAACACCTTTTCATAATGAGGCACTTTTTCTAGCATATCCCAACCCGCTAAATAAATCCGCAGCAAATCCCCATCCACCTTAGACTCTAAAACCACAGTAGGAATTGAGTTAAGAACATGATGCAAAATATCCACCGCACTCTTACCATGAGAAGATTTACTTTCCCAATCAGCACCTTGATATCTAACAGGTCTTTCCTGACTGGTGAGGGGGTAATATTTGCCAAATTCCTGCACTTTATCCGTCAAAGAAACCTCAATCTTACTAAAACCCTGAGCCGCATTGGGGAACTTTTCAAACTCTAATGCTGGGGGTGAAATAATCACCAAAAGCGGAATATTTCGATAACTTTCCTGATAGCCTTTATAAGCCTCTAAAATCACTCTGGCTGGAGTTTTCAGGGGGAAAGTATCTCGAATTTGTTTATCATCGGCGAGTTCTATACCCATCAGCAATTGAAGGCGAGATAATATCAATTGAGTTTCCCGACGATATTCTTCTAATCTTTGTTCATGTTGTAAGCGTCGAGTTAACTGTTCCCGTTCAAAATCTTGTCGTTTTTGCAGTCGTGCATTTTCGCAATATTGTCGATATGCCTCCATTTCCTTGCTATGTTTTTGACGCACTCCTTCCAAAGCCGCTTGAAATTCTTGCTGCTTTCCTTGTAGTGCAAATTGAGAAGCGGTTCTAAATATTTCTACATCAGTTTGAAAATCTTGCTGCCTTCCTTGTAGTGCAAATTGAGAAGCGGTTCTCAAGATTTCCACATCTTTTTGAAATTCTTGCCGACTCGCTTCTAAATCAGTTTGAAATTCTTGCCGACTGGCTTCTAATACAAATTGAGAAGCAGTTCTAAAGACTTCTACATCAGTTTGAAATTCTTGCCGACTCGCTTCTATTTGAAATGGCGTAAAAACACCTTGAATTGTTGTGATCATTCCTTGTGCTAAATCCCAAACCATAATCATTTCTCCTGATGTGAAATTGTGTTTGCAGAATTTCAGAAACCGGGTTTCTGTTTCTTTCAGAAACCCGGTTTCTAAGATTAACTACGACTACAAGTATTAAAAACTAAAGTCGCTGCTGCCCAACGAGCATTTCCTCCTGTAGCAAATAGCTGATCATCAGTCGTATAAGCTTTGCCAGAAGGGGTGACATAACCAATTTTATGTGCATCAGCATCATACACATTCATATCTGCACCTAAACGCCCGATATAATGACCGTCGCGATAAAATTTGTGTCCATCTACAGTCCCCGCTTGACCCATAGCATAACCATTCCAAAAAACTTCATCGCCAACAAAGTTAACTGAATTGCTATCATCTTTAGTAATCGCCCCTGAATGTGTAGATGAACTATTGGCCGAAAATTCAACAACATTTTCCGAGTAATTATCGGATGAAAAACTATCCTGAGAATGGTTATGATCAGTCGGCGATATAGTTGAATTAGAGACTAAACCTTGGGCATAATTTTCTGAATAAAGATCCGTTTTGAACTCAGCCAAACTCTCTCGATATGCAGCATCCAAAGCACCCGCCGGAGTCATCAATGAATGGTGGGAACGATCGACCCCATCTAAAGCACCAACATGGTTTAAATCATGGGGATGGTGAACCTCACCCAAATTCGAGTTAAGGTGAGATAAATCAAGAGGATCTGAGGGGTGATGGTTGCTGTGGTGCGAGTCTGAACTATGGGAATCTGAACTTAAAGATTGTATAAAGTCATCCAGGGGAGAATGACTACCACTCTGGGATGCGTCGTCAAAGGGGTTATTCATGGGCTGGTGTCAAAAGAGAAAATTATAATTTTTATTATAACAAGGTTATCTGTTTTCCGCCCGTCTTTGCCGCGATCGCGTGGGGGCTCAGAAACCGGGTTTATCAACTCATCTCTCGGTTGAATAACAAAGCTTATGGCAGAAAATAGCGATCGCTCTCTACCTAACTCAGAACCGGATCGGTTATACTGGGATTATGTTTTAATCTGTACCCTAGAAATAGGTAGGATAAAAAATTATGACAACAATAATTCAAGTTGATATTTCCTTCAATTCATTAATTACAGCAATTAAATCTTTGGATTTATCCCAAAAACATCAGCTTTTAGAAATTTTAGAAGATCAAATTTTTGAAGCAGAAGAAGAACTAGAAGAAGATTCACACACTCTTGCTGAAATTGAGGAAGCACGTCAAGCTTATCAAAGAGGAGACTATCAAACTATTCAAGACTATATTGCAACTCAGCTTGACAAAAAAACATGAGTTATACGGTTATCATTCCTAAACCTGTTCAGAAACAGTTAGATAATTTACCCGAAGATATCCGTCAACGAATTACTGCAAAAATTTTGTCTCTTACAATAGAACCTCGTCCAGTAGGGGTTAAGAAACTAAAAGGGTTTGATAATGAATATCGTGTAAGAGTAGGTGACTATCGAGTTCGTTATGAGGTTAATGATAAAATACTAACTGTGTTAGTTCTTCACTGTAAACATCGGAGGAATATTTATCGAGAGTAGAGTTTATTTTTTATGTAATTAATATAAAAATTTAGGAAAGAATTTGATGAACAAACTAAAAACTGTTAAAAATTTAGAAGAATTTGGACGAGTACAACTTTCTAAAAATAGCGATCGCTCTTGACCAAACTCAAAACCGAATCGGTTATACTGGAATTATGTTTTAATTTGTACCCTAAGATCAATGTAAAATAGGCTAAATATGAGCAATACCTATACCGCAATTATTAAACAAGAGGGTAATTGGTGGATTGGCTGGATTGAAGAAATTCCAGGCGTGAATTGCCAAGAATCTTCCCGCGATCAATTATTGGAAAGCCTTAAAATTACGTTGGAAGAAGCATTAGAATTTAATCGCCAAGATGCTATTAATGCTGCTAATGGTAATTACCAAGAAGAAAAAATAGCGGTATGAAGCGTAAAGAATTTATCCGCTATCTTCATTCTCAGGGTTGTGAGTTAATTCGAGAAGGAAGTCGTCACTCTTGGTGGTATAATCCTGTTTTAAATAAAAGAACAGCCGTTCCCAGACATACTGAAATTAGTGATATTCTAGCTCATAAAATCTGTAAAGATTTGGGTATAAAATCCTTCAAATAAATGATGGATGAAATGAATAATGCGATGAAAAAACCAGAAACTGTTAAAGCTTTAGAAGAACTCGGACGGGTACAACTTTCTAAAAGTTTTTTTATGCGGGAATTTCTATACTCAGAAATTTCTCAAATTGAAGGTATTCCTAATATACCTGATGATCCAGAATTAGCGATCGCAGCCGGAAAAAAACTCTGTGAAAATATACTAGAACCCTTGCAAGATGCCCTCGGAAGAATTAGTATTCGTTCGGCTTATCGGTCTTGTGAAGTGAATGCTAAAGGTGCAGAAAATAAAAATCAATATAATTGTGCCTCCAATGAAAGCAATTATGCCGCCCATATTTGGGATAGACGAGATAAAAATGGTTATATGGGAGCAACGGCTTGTATTATTGTCACTTCTTTTATTCCCTATTATGAACGGACTAAAGACTGGACAGCATTAGCTTGGTGGATACATGATCAGATTAAAGGTTATGCTGAGATGCAATTTTTTCCGAAATATGCAGCATTTAATATTAGATGGCATGAAGATCCAAATTATCCAAAATCCATCTATAGTTATGTTGAAAATCCCCATACTAAAAAAACCAGAGGATATTTAACCCATAAAAATATGGATGATTTCACGGGTTCCCATGCAGAATTTTATCAAGATTTTATTCGGGATCTTAAAAAATAATATGAAGTGGAAGTTTCTTTAGTAGTTGCATTTTAATCCCGCCTTTGGGGGCTAAAGTTACCCCTCGACGTACCGCTTTTACCGGTTGTTTTTCCAACAAATTTAACTCATAATTCAACAAAATTGTAGCCAATACTAACTTCATTTCATATTGAGCTAAAGCCATTCCTATACATAAACGACTTCCTCCTCCGAAGGGAAGAAATTCATAGGGGGAAAACTTACGTTCTAAAAAGCGTTCCGGTTTAAATTGATCCGCTTGCGGATATAAGTCTTCCCGTCGATGGGTTAAATAAATACAGCCGACTACTGGAGTTTTTGGCGGTAATTGATAACCCATTAAATCGACAGATTCTTTATTGGTTCGAGCAAATGTTAACATTGCCACGGGATAAATTCGCAAGGTTTCCTGACAAACTGCTGTTAAATAGGGTAAGCGAAAAATATCCATTCCCTCAGCATTTTCAGGTAAACTTTTTAACTCTTGAATTAATTTTTTATGGACTTCTGGCTGGCTATGAATCCAATATAAAGCCCAGGACATTGCCGTAGCAGTGGTTTCATGTCCGGCAAATAATAAGGTTAATAATTCGTCTCGTAATTCTTGATCTGTCATCGGGTTGCCTTCTTCATCCCTGGCAGCCATCATTAAATGCAGCATATCCTTACGAGATTCATCGAGGTTTTCACGACGTTCTCGAATTTCTGTATATAATAATTCATCAATTTCTTGACGTTGTTTTAAGAAATATCCCCAAGGACTCCAAGAGCCTAAATTTTGTTGTAAAATAGGAAAGAATAAAAAACTAGAACTGAAAGGAGATTTAAAAACGTCTAATATTCCTGATAACAAACGTTTTAACTGACTATATCGTTCTCCCGCATAGACCCCAAAAACCACTTTTAAAATAACATCTAAAGAAATTGCTTGCAGGGTTTCTCGGGCAGTAAAAGACTGTCCTTCGGAGCATTGACCGATGACTTTTTGGGTAATATCCGTGATTAATTCCCCATAATCTCGCATTCTTTCCCCATGAAAAGAGGGCATTAATAATTTCCGTTCTCGTTTATGGCGATCGCCCTCTAACATAAAGATAGAATTATCTCCGGTTAAAGGCTGTAAAATTTTATTAAAAGCACCTGGAGCTTCAAAGATATCATCGGTTAAAATTTTCTGAATGGCTTGGGGATGACTCACGAAAACCCAAGGAGTTTTTGCCCCCAGAATATAATTACTAAAAATATCCCCATATTTTTGGGTATGGGTATCCATATAATTAAGCGGATCAGAAATCCAATATACTTTTTCTTGAAAAGCTGGACGTGGGGATGCGGGAGGAAGTTGTGTATTCATAATCAAAGTTTCAGAGTGATCAAATTAGGTTATAGTTTCTTCTATATTAACTATATACAAAAAATTTGCAACCGGGTTTAAATACTCCCCGGACACCCCAATAGTAAACTAATTTTCTCTCTATTCATTGACATCAATGATTTTAATTTATTTATCGGTTTCAAAAATAAAATCATTTTTAGGGACAAGCAATTGTAAAATAAATCTTAACTCAAAAAATTAGAATGACCGAGAAGGGATTAAATATGACAACAACAATACCAGAATTTTGTCAAGGAATTCAGTATTTTAAAGACAGTTTCCCCGAATTCGACCGCTATGGGAATACCCCAATTATTGCTGAAAATACTGTATCAATTTCCGATGCCCATGATACTAAGGCTGCCTATCAAACCTTACTCTATGCCGATGCCCTGCGTTATTTGACCTTACAAGTCACCGCCAGTAAAGCCTCTGGACACCCTGGAGGATTTGCCTCTAGTGTGGAAGCTTATGCGGCCTTGGTGATGCTGGGTCATAAAAATATTATGACAGAAGTGGGACACCATGCCCCAGGATTTTATAGTGCGGTCTTCTTGGATCGCTCCCTGGAGGATATGGGAATTGTCACCGTCCAACAATTGCGCGATCGCTTTCGCGAAAAACATGGACTACTTGGCCACCTTTCTGGCTTTATTCCTGGCCTGCTCAACCCCGCCGGGCCATTGGGACAGGGACAACATTTTGCCATGGCCGCCGCCCTGTTACACCGGAACGTCCTGTTTCCGTTCACTCTCGGAGATGGGGGCATGGGCGAACCCTACCCCATGAGTAGCATGATGCACTTCCACACCGCCTATCCTGAAGTGACTAATTTCTTGCCTGTGTTGGTTTGGAATGGTTACAGTCAAGAGCATCATAGCATGGTTTCTACGAAAACTAATGCAGAAATGATTGCTTACTGGAAAGGAAATGGATTTTCAGAAGTGATTTTAGTCGATGCGAAAGATTTTGATGATCAAAATCAAGCGGGTAATTATGTTGATAGTACCGCCTTTTCTATTAATAAACGGATTGAATTTACCCAAGCAATTTTAGTGGCAATGGATAAAGCTGCAAAATCGGCTTTAGGGGGTAAATTAACCGTGTTTATTATTAAACAATTGAAAGGAGCGGGAGTTCACGCCCTGGGTGCAAAATCCCATAATCTTTATCCAGGGGATACCTTAGATAGTCCCCATATTATTAACGCTTTAAAAGAACGGGCCTTACCTGTGGCGGCTTGGGAATTAGTGCGGACAAATTTAGAGCGTTCTAGTGGTGGCCCAGCAGCCAAAACCGTTGTCACAGAGTTTGATTACCATTTAGCGGATCTGGGTGAATTACCCCTAGAAGAATATGCTGTTGGCGGTGATCCCAAGGTTTCAACAACGGCAATGGGGGCGTTAGTTGTTCATGTTGGGCAAAAAGATCCCCATTTTATTGTTACCAATGCTGATGGAAATGCGGCTTCGGGAATTAACAATATTAACCAGGGATTAAAGATTATTCACCCAACAACGGATAATATTTATTTTCAACAACCCCAAGGGCAAGTTTATGAACCCTTAAGCGAAGATGCTTGTGCCGGGTTAGCGGTGGGATTATCCCTATTAGGAGCCCGAACATTATGGTGTTCTTATGAGTCTTTTGCGATTAACGGTGTGCCAGTTTTGCAAACCGTAGCTCAAGCTATGGCTGAGTTACGACGTCCTACCCCCTCAACGGTGTGTTTATTCACCGCCGGAGCCTTAGAACAGGGTCGCAATGGTTGGACACACCAACGGCCTGAAATTGAGGCTTATTTCGCGGCTATGATGCGAAGTGGCAACGTTTTTCCGGTGTTTTCTCCCGATGCCAATAGCATTCAAGTGTGCTATAATTGGGCTTTAAATACCAAAAATAAGAGCATTATTATCACCGCCAGTAAGTCCCCCTTACCCATCCGCACCACCTTTGAGCAAACTGATCAAGGGTTAAAAGATGGGGCGGTGGTCTTACAGGAAGTTCCAGGGGATAAAACCGTGGTGTTTGCGGTAATTGGCGATATGACCTTAATTCCGGTGTTTGAAGCGGCGGCATTTTTAGAAACTGAAGGTATTGGGGTGCGAATTGTTTCTATTATTAACCCTCGGCGTTTATATCGTTCTCACGATGTTTTATCCGAGACTTGTTCCGAACCCGATAACAATTTTGCCAGTGATGAAACCTTTAATCAACTGTTTGCTGGAGATGCGTTAATTGGAGTAACAGGTGGTTCCAGTTTGATGTTAGAACCGATTATGTTACGCAGCAATTCTAAGCGGGATACTTTCGCTTGGAAACGGGGGGAAACCACCGCCAGCGCAGGGGAGTTAATGGCATTTAATGGTATTACTTCTGAGGCGTTGACGAAACGAGCTATTGAGTTAATTCATTAATATTTTCCGAGCTCAATAAACCTATATTATCCTCATTCCCTGGTTCTGCTAGGGAATTTTTTATTGAAGGATAAACTGTTAAGGATTTTAACCTCATAAGTAGGTAATCATATTTCGTTGTTGCAAGGATCTCCCCGATTTCAGAAAGATTGCCACTCTGTTGAAGTTATAGCACTACGCATTACAGTTAAGACACTTATAGCAGGGAACAGGCTGCGTCGTGAGCCGTGAGCCAGTCGAACGGTCGAACGAGAACAGGGAACGCCGGATCTGGGAGGAAAAGATTTCACCGTCTAGCTTTGCTGCATCACTCTTTGTCCTAATAGGTCTGGCGACTGCTATACTTATAAGTCCAGCAAACGAATTCACTCTTCCCTGTTCTGATCCCACCGCACCCCCGCTCCTCCTTATTCTGTTGATAAGCATTACTAATTGTTATAAAACTTTATAAAAAGTTATAATAGGGAAGTCAGCTAACGAGCAATAGGAATGGTACAGGCTTTGTTTGGAAGCACTTCTTTTCAGAATCAAAGTGGCGATCGCCTTGTCAGTAAGGTGGTTGGGGCTGCGATCGCAGCTTTATTCAAACGTTCTGAAAAAATTGAAGCCAACGTTCGGGCGGAACCTGTAGCCAAGCTTTTGCAGGGAAGCGTCGATGGTTTCGATTTTATCGGTAACGGGATGCTGATGTACAATGGCCTCCGCATTGCTGTCATGGAACTCTATGTGCAGGCGGTGTCCATTGATTTCAGCGCGATTTTTACAGGTCAAGTCAAGTTACGACAACCCACTCAAGCCAGTTTGCGGGTGGTATTAACCGAGGAAGACTTGACAGACTCTTTTAACACACCCTTTGTGGTCGAAAAACTCCAACGCCTGCAATATCAGGGAGAATCCTTAACCTTTACAAAAACCCTGATGACAGTTACTCCCGAGAAAAATCTTAGAATTCAATCGGGAATTTTACTCGGAAATGCAGAAGAACCCGTCCAAGTTGATTTCACCACTCAAGTCGAGGTGGAAGATCGTCGGAAAATCCAATTTATTGACGTTCAATATAGCGGAAACCAGGAGGAAATTAACCTCAGTCAAGCCCTAGTCAACCATGTTAATGATTTATTAGATCTGGACAAATTTGCCTTAGATGGAACCCAATTAAAAGTAGATAGATTGCGAATTCAAAACAATTCCCTCATCTTTTATGGGTCAGCCCAAATCAACCAATTTCCCAAGGGTAAGAAAAACTAAATCCTTGTTAATTTGCCCTTAAATTTGATTGCTGGAGGAGAATTGTTCAAGACCATTGCTTTTAGTTGAAAGTCGGGAAAAGCGAGTATTCTTCCCGACTTTCCTCTTAAAAGCAGATCAATAAGTTCCGAGGATATTGAAAAGCTCTATGTATTTTTTTGTCTTTATGGTTAAATTAATCTTAACCCTTATTTATTCTCATCTTCTTGATTCACTTCAGGAACATAATCCGGTCTTTGTTTATCTTCCCAACCTGGGGGACGCTTGGAGTTATACCAAGCAATTGATCCAATACCCACCGCCGCTACAAATCCGACAATCAGCACTGCAATCGGAATCCATAGAGTATTACTACTTGCCATAATGTTGATTTTTCCTTAATTATAATGATACCTTGACTATTATCTCATTTTTGGTTAATTAAATGTTAAAGATTCTATTGATGACATCCTACCCCAATTAACCCTAGGATCTGATGCTGAAGATCTTACTGATTACCGGAGAATATTTCTGATGTCTTTTTGGGTGATTGTATTACTATTAGCAGGTAGCTTTAGTTTGGGGACATTACCCCTAACGGGTTGGGTTGTCCGACTCCTATCTGGCAAAAAATTATCAGAATTAGGCACAGGAAATATTAGCGTTTCCGCCGCTTTTTATCAAGGAGGAAAACAAGCGGGAATTATTGCTGTTATCCTAGAAATAGCACGAGGAATTATTCCAGTTATTACTGCTAAGATTTTATTCCCAAATGCTCCAGTTTGGCAACTGGTGAGTTTAATTTTATTAGTCGCAGGACGATATTTTGTTGCTAAAGGAGGCGGAGTTACCAATGCAACCTGGGGAATATTAGTTTATTCTCCAATTATTGCGATTAGTAGCGGAATCACCGGATTATTCATCTGGAGATTCAGTTATTTATTATTGCCAATTTCTAAATATTCCTCCCGACTTTGGGCTTCCCGTTTAGGGTGTTTAAGTGGGCCATTTTGGGTCTGGTTTTGGCATCAAACCCCTGAATCTCCTCCTTTGTCTCCTGGGGAATTGGTGGCAGTTATGGGGTTATCTATTGAATTAGTGATGATTAATTTAGCTCAAAAAGATGATTTAGGATTGTATATGAAACAACAGTTTTTTGCTTTAGAAAATAAACTAAATATTAAACAATGTGGCGAAAAAGCCACCCGATTAAGTGAATTAAAACGGGCAGGATTTAAAGTTACTTTAGGATGGATTTTGCCAGCAATTAACCGTTTAGAAGATGTAAATATTTCTTGTAAAAAAGAAATTGATCCGATTAATTTTCCCTTAATTGTCCGTTCATCTGCGGTGGGAGAAGATAGTAACTATGCTTCAGCCGCGGGACAATATCAAACCATTGGCCCTGTTTATTCCGCTTCAGAATTACACGAGGCAATTATTCAATGTCGTCAATCCTATTGGACTCCAGAAGCCATTTCCTATCGTCAAAATCAACAACTTCCTGATATGGGAATAGCCGTATTAATTCAACCCTATTTAGTCAGTGAAGTCGCCGGGGTAATATTTACTCGTAACCCCTTAGATGGCGATTCACAAATTATTATTGAAGCCTTACCAGGAGGGGCAGAATCCGTTGTTGGCGGGCAATTTACTCCGATTCATTTAGAAATAGAAATTAATACCTCTATTGATGATTTAGAACTACCTGATATTTTACCAAAAACAGTTATTTTGGAATTAGTCAAACTCGCCCAAGAAATAGAAACCTTTTATCATGGTTTACCCCAAGATATTGAGTGGTGTTGGGATGGGGTAAAAGTCTGGATTTTGCAAACTCGTCCCATTACCAATTTACACCCCATTTGGACGCGAACCATTGCCGCAGAAGTGATTCCTGGGGTAATTCCCCCCCTAACTTGGTCAATTAATCGCCCCTTAACCTGTGGAGTTTGGGGAGAAATCTTTACCTTAGTTTTAGGGAAAAAAGTAGCAAAATTAGACTTTAATCAAACCGCTACATTATTCGGTTCTCACGCCTATTTTAACGCCACCTTATTAGGGGAAATCTTTACCTTAATGGGACTACCAGAACAGGGGTTAGAGTTTTTAGTCCGAGGACAAAAAATGGGAAAACCTCCAATTGGTAAACTCTTACCTTCCTTAGCAGGTTTATGGCGATTAATTCAACGAGAACGACATTTAGATCAGGATTTTCAAGAGGATTTAGAACAGCTATTTTTACCAATATTGCAACAATTAGAGGCGGAATTGTCCTTAGAATCCCTAACTTTAACCCAACTTTTAGAACGGTGTGAAACCATTCAAACTATATTAAAATCAGCCACTTTTTATAATATAATAGCCCCGATTGGGTTAGCAATTCGACGAACATTATTTAAAGTATCTGATAGCTGGATACCAACCCAAACCGCCCCAGAAATTGCCTCAATAGAAGCCTTACAAACGATTGCCAATAACATCAGAGAAACCTTCAAAGAACCCGAACAAATAACCCATGAATCCTTTAATCAAATTTTAGCTAAAAATCAACAATTTGAAACTTGGTTACAAACCTACGGCTATTTAAGTGAAGTCGGAACCGATATTTCTGTTCCTAATTGGTTAGAACAACCAGAGATATTAAAAGAAATGCTCTTTAAAATCGTTAAAAATCCTAACTACCGCATAGAAAATTTAACGGTTTCCAACTTAACCCGATGGGAAAGATGGCGGCAAAAACAATGTTATCAACGCACCCTAACAAAAAGCCAAATCGCTGAAATTTACGGTAAACTTTTAGCTCATTTACGATGGACAATATTAGCCATAGAATCCCAAGCAATAACCCAGGGAGTATTAGAAAATGCTGGAGATATTTTCTATTTAGAATGGGATGAAATTAAAGATTGGATAAAATCAGATATTGCCACGGATTTTGTCTCTAAAATTAGTCAACGGAGGCAAATTTTCATAGAAGATAGCGATCGCACTGTTCCGGCTATTATCTATGGTAATATATTACCGAAACCTCGATCAAAAACCATACAAAATCCGGCTTTTTTACAAGGTATTCCTGCTAGTATTGGCTGTGTAGAAGGAACCGTTAAAATCTGCCGGAGTTTAACCAATATTATTGATCAAACTGAGAATATGATTCTCGTAGTTCCCTACACCGATGCCGGATGGTCGCCAATTCTCTTAACAGCAAAAGCGATTATTTCTGAAGTCGGCGGACAACTTTCTCACGGTGCAATTATCGCCAGGGAATATGGCATCCCGGCGGTGATGAATATTCAAGGCGCTACTACCTATTTAAAAGACGGTCAACGGGTGCGAGTTGATGGTTATCAAGGGACTGTTGAAATTTTGGAGAGTAGGGAATAGGGAATAATGAATCGAGAATCTAGTATTAAATATATTGACATGATGAACAACTTAAAGCTATAATCAAACTATTCCATCATAATGTTAATTAAATATAACTTATACTTGTCTATAAAAATATTATTTAATTTATGGCATCTATCACGAATTCAAGTTTGGAAGAAAAAATCCATAATTTAGCACAAAAATCTTCCGAAGCTCTACTAAAACAAATCAACTTTCGTTTAGAAGAAATGAAAGTTGATGACACCTCTCATTTTCTAATCTATAGAGTTTTGGGCATCACTGAGCAAGAAGGAAGATTAATAGATATTTATCAAAACAAAGGTCGTTTTTTATATAAATATGCAGGTTCATTTTTAGAGAAGGCTACTCAATTATCTTTCCTAGAAAAATACCCTGATTCAAAATCAGTCAAAATTACTAATACTCTGGGTTCAAGACCGAAAACATTTGAAATTGATTGTTTAGAAGGAAATAATGCCATTGAAATTAAATGGAGAGATGCAACAACAGATGGAGATCATATTACAAAAGAACATACTAGAATCAAAGCTATATCAACCGCAGGTTATAAACCTATTCGTATTATGTTTTATTACCCCAATAGGCAACAAGCTATCAGAATTCAACAAACTTTAGAGACACTTTATAAGGGTATTGGCGGTGAATATTACTATGGAGAGAGTGCATGGAACTATGTAACTGAAAGAACAGGCATAGATTTAAAAGCAATTTTACAAAGAATTGCGGATCAAAATACGGCTTCTGATGAATAATAATTGATTAATCCATTAAAAATTATGAGCAATACTTACAATATTATTCAAGGAGACTGTCTTGATATCGTCCAAGGAATGCAGCAAAATTCCGTTAATCTGATTTATTTAGACCCACCTTTTTTTACTCAGAAACAACATTCTTTAAAAACGAGAGATAGACAATTTGAATTTAGCTATGATGATTTATGGGAAAGTCATCAAGATTATGCAAAATTTCTTCATGATAGGTTAGCTGTTCTATATAACGTTTTAAGGGAAGATGGGTCAATTTTTGTACATTGTGATACCCATGCTAATTATATTATTAGAGCAATTTTAGATCATATTTTTGGTCAAGAAAATTTTAGATCAGAAATTATTTGGAGTTACAAACGATGGTCAAATTCTAAAAAGGGATTGTTACCCGCCCATCAAACCATATTCTTTTATTCTAAGACAAATCAATTTATTTTTAATCCAATTTATTGTGATTATTCAGAGTCTACGAATATTGATCAAATCTTACAAAAACGTACTAGAGATGAGCATGGTAAAGCCGTTTATGCTAGGGATGATCATGGGGAAATTATTCCTGCTGATCCCAAAAAGGGAGTGCCATTAAGTGATGTTTGGGAGATTCCCTATTTAAACCCTAAAGCTAAAGAGCGTGTGGGTTATCCCAGTCAAAAACCAATTTTACTCCTAGAACAAATCATTGAATTAGCCTCTAATCCTGGGGATATTATATTAGACCCTTTTTGTGGAAGTGGTACAACAATTATTGCGGCTAAATTATTAAATCGTTCAGCCTGGGGAATTGATATTTCCCCCGATGCTGTTCAAATTTCTAAAGATAGATTGAAAACCCCAATTAAATCCGAATCTTTGCTCCTTCAGAAAGGTCGAAAAGCCTATCTTAATGCCAATGAAGATGCACTAAATATTATTGCTAGTTTAGATATTATTCCAGTTCAAAGGAATCAAGGAATAGATGCAATTTTAAAAAAAAATTATCAAGGAAAACCAGTTCCTATTCGGGTACAGCGCCAGGGAGAAAGCTTACATAAAGCACTCGCTTTACTGAATAAAGCATCTCAAATTAAAGGGGCTGTAAAATCTATTTTAGTCAAAACATCTGATGATCTTTTTGAGCTTGAAATGACAGATATTCCCGACCATATCATGATTATAGAAGCCCCTGCTTATGCTGTTCAAAAAGGGTTTTACTTAAATTAAATTGTCGCTTCAGTTATCCCTAAAAATTGTTGTGTTTGTTCAGTTATACCAAATAGGCGATCGGCATGACAAAAGATTTCCCAAGAGCGAATTCCCATAAAACCAATCCCGACAACCGCTAAGGGTATGGCAGCGGCACCTAAAAGCGTGGCAATGGGGGGAAATATCATACAAACTGTTAACAGAATGGCGGTAATTACACCCCCCGCAATAGCCGCTTTTGCCGTGGCGGTGGCGACGTTTTTAACTAACTCTGATTTGGTAATTTTGCCTTCAACGTACAATAAAGAGTTTTCTAAAATAGAAAATACTAACTCAATAACTCCCGCAACAATCGCTCCTTTAAGAGTTGCCCCAACGATTTCGGCAACTGCTGTTTTAAAAGCGGCGTCCGCTAAAACCTTCTTCGCCGCGGCTAATTCTTTGTGGGTCATGTCCACCCCACTGCGCTTACGATTCACCATGAAATTTTCAAAAATCCCATTATTTGCTTCGCTTCCCCCGCCATTAACGTGGGCTTTGATGTGACTCCAATCTTTACCTTGACGGAAATTACGAATGGCTTCTGGCCCTTGGGCACGAATTTGGGCGGGTATAGATTCAAACACCTTGGCGGCTTCTTGAACACTTCGCATTCCCTCACGCACACCTACTGTAGCAAATTTGAATTGTAACTGTCTGGGTAGGTTTTCAAACCTGATATTATGGGCGACTTTAAAGGCTTCCTGAGTCACAACGACCCCAGCACCAACCATGGAAGCGGGGGCGGATTCTACCCATGTCGTTACCACATTGGCACTGTCTTGAACCTTGGCAGCCATTTGGTTAGCCAAATTTTGGGTATTGTCAACTGTTTCTTGAACCTTGGCAGATAGAAATTCGAGGGGATTAGGGTTAATTTCCATATTGATCCGGTTTGCCTGGTTAGTTATTTAATTGTTCTCACTATAGCAGAAGCAAAACCTTTTATAAACAGGACTTACGAAGTCACTCCAGATATAGCTTTGATGGTGCGTTACACTGCGCTAACACACCCTACTGATAGGGACTTACGCAAATTTGGGGATGTAACCCTAGATGTAGGGGTAATTCATGAATTACCCCTACTATTGATAGCGGTGATGCGTCAGTCCTGAGAATATCAGGAGGGCGAAAAGACCTCGCTCCTACCATTAATAATTTTAAAATTTGCCTCTTTAAAAAGGATTGAGGGATATCTGATCAACAGTTAGCCAATTTCAGGTACAATTAATCAGGATATCTGAGGTTAAGTATGAATTGGATGCGCTACATTGCTGTTGCTTTAATTAATGCTTTGGGTGTAGTTGTTGGAATTATCCTAGTTCCCGCCCCGTCAACTTTAGCCCAATCTTCACCAACGGATCTCAATTTGGAGTATCGGATTAATGACTCCGGGGTGCAATTTCAAGGATTTGAAGCAGGCAATAATGGCAATTTTAACACAGAAACCACAGAAGTTACACCCAAATCCTTAGAGGAATTATATCAATTACAGGATTTGATCAAAGCTGAATTGAAGAAAGTTTCTAGTCCTCCTGATATTAATAGTAATTTAGAAGTTTGGCAATATCAACTACAACTGAAACAATATGAAACTTTAGTTAAAGCTAATCGCCAAGTTGAAGCTCAAATTAAATTTGAAGAAAAAACCCTGGAAACTTGGAATCAGGTGATTAAAATAGCCACTAAAGCAGCAAATTTTGGCAAACAATCTGAAACTAATACAATAGAAGATTGGGAAACCGCACAACAATTATGGATTCAAGCGATTGATACCCTACGGAAAATTCCTAAAGAGTCTTTTCTGAGTTCTAAAGCTATTGATAAAACCGTAGAATATCAAGGTTATTTAGCGATCGCCACCTATCAACGCGCCTTAATCCAACAATCCCAACAACAACAACCAGAAAAACCTCAAACAATTTCCCCCGTTTCCGTTGCTAATCCTCAATTTCCCGGTTTTAAACTTTATGGAGATACCAACCGAGATGGTATTGTGAATGAACAAGATCAACAACGCCCGGAACAATGGTCTTTATCCCTAGGGCCGTTAATATTATTTAATAATGATGATGATGATGTTAATGGATTACCCGATTGGCGAGATAAAATAGTTAATGGGGCTGAAGATGAAAAGGATTTGGCTTTGGTTCATTTTAAAGTTAATCCAGAGTACAAAGGTTCGGAATTATTGCTCACCGTTGACGAAGCAGCACAACCCTATATTAATATTTTCCAGCAAACTTCAACCGGGTGGAAAGCTATTGATTTATCGGGTGCAACGCCTTTAGAATTTAGTTCAGATATTGTTTTAGGAGTAGAAGCAAAACAATTTGCTAATAGCAATTGGTCGGGTTTAGTTAATCTAAAAGCCATCGCTCGGAAACAAGGAATTGTGACCGCAACGGATAGCATTTCTATGGGAGTTGCTCCTTGGATTATGTCTGATAATACTGAATCGGTTTCTGAGGTTCATATTAGCGATCGCGGTGATAATCAAACTATCATTAAAGATGTAAAAACCATTGTTGAAAAAACTGGAGCAAAGGTTAAAGTCACACCTGGAGCGACTTTGTGGATGCAGGGAACTCAAGAAATCGGCTACGTTCAGTTTCCTAAACCTGAAGGATTAGAGCAATATCCGGTGGTTTTAAAAGGCAATCGGAGTGAGGAGAGTGATGATTATGCTAAATCTTTAATGAATCAAAATTTTGGCTGGTTTGAAGTGGGTAAACCTCGTCAATTAGATGCTTTTAATCAATGGGCAGATTGGTATAATAATTTAGCCGTAACTCCCGCTTTACCTGATTATCCTTTGGGAAGAATTTATTATGGCACAGCCGATAATGTTAGTTTAAATCCCGAAGTTGTTGAGTTTTTAAAAGCCCAAAAAGTTCAAGGTAATCCCGTTGCTATTGATACTTCTTGGTTAATGTTGCGTCATGTTGATGAAATTATTAATTTTATTCCTAGTGCTTCCGGTGAACCTTTAATGTTAATTGCTAGTCCAGAAGAAGGAGTTAAACTATTAAAAGAACTGGAAAAACAAGGTTATGAAGGAGCGGCAATTAATCGCGGATTAAGCACTCAAACCACCGTCAGAGCTACTTTAAATAATCAATTATTAATCCAACATAATCTGAATTTACAAAAACAGAAAATCGAACCCTTAATTAATCAACTCAAAACAGAATTTAATCTCAGAAATAACCAAATTATTAGAGTTCCGGCTTTATTTAGTTATAGTGGGTATGCTTGGTGGCCCAATTTAATTAATTCGGTTTATGTGAATGGGGAATTGTTAGTTTCTAACCCTAAAGGAGCATTAATTGATGGACGAGACTATACCCAGGAAGACTTTAAACGTCGGGTTGCGGTTGCTGGAATTAATGTTAATTTCTTAGATGATGAATATTATCAAGAATTACAGGGAAATATTTACAGTGCTACTAACACGACTCATGTAGGAAATGAGCAACCATTCTGGCAAGATATACCCTAGTGAATATAATTGATAAAATTCAAAATAGATTAGTTTTAAACAATCAAGACTCTTTAATTGATCGTTATAAAACTCATTTACAAACTATCAATCAATGGATTAAACTTAATAAAAATTATCCTAAAATTCTAATATCAGAATCCGACCCTATTTTATTTTTATCGGCTTTTATGACTGCGATAACGGCAAAATGTCCGATTTTTTTATGTAACCCTCAATGGGGACAACAGGAATGGACACAGGTTTATCAAATAGTTAAACCCAATTTATTAATATCTCAAGGTAAGATCTTAGACTATCAAAACCCCTTAAATTCTAATCATGAAAACCTCAAAAGTTTGACTATGATTCCCACGGGAGGAACATCGGGAAATATCAAGTTTACTGTTCATCATTGGGATAGTTTAATAGCTTCAGTTCAAGGAGTCAAACAATATTTTAATGTATCAGCTATTAATTCTTTTTGTACATTACCTCTTTATCATGTTAGTGGATTAATGCAGTGGATGCGATCGCTTTTAACCGATGGACAATTGATTATCACATCCTTTAAGACTGTAGAAGCAGAAGAATGGATTAATTTTAATCCCACTGACTATTTTATCTCCTTAGTTCCGACTCAATTACATCGTCTATTACAATCTCCATCCCTAACCCATTGGTTATCTCAATTTCAGATCGTATTATTGGGAGGAGCGCCACCTTGGTTAGAATTATTAGAACAGAGTCGTTTACATCAAATTCCCCTAGCTTTAACCTACGGAATGACAGAAACCGCCTCCCAAATTGTGACTTTAAAACCCTCGGATTTCTTACGGGGTAATAATAGCTGTGGACAGGTTTTACCCCATGCTGAAATTAAAATATATGATAAAAATGGAAAGGAATTAAAAACTAATCAAACAGGAATAATTAAGATTAAAGCTGATTCTTTAATGTTAGGATATTATCAAGATAATTTTAATCCAAACTTACGAATTAATACCTTTACACCCGATGATTTAGGCTATTGGGATGAACAGGGATATTTAACCTTGGTAGGGAGACAAACTAATAAAATTATTACCGGGGGAGAAAATGTATTTCCCACCGAAGTAGAAGCAGTAATTCGTGCTACGGGTTTGGTTAAAGATATTTGTGTGATTGGAAAAACCGATCAATATTGGGGTGAAATTGTTGTTGCGGTGTATGTTCCTGATTCTAAAGAGGTTTCACAAGCTCAATTAGAACAAGCAATTTTAGGAAAATTATCTAAATTTAAACACCCAAAATTATGGATTTCTGTAGAACAATTACCTCGCAATTCTCAAGGAAAAATCAATCAACAACAGATTAAAGAATGGATTATGGATTATCAGGATCAGTAAAATCAGTATTACTCATGGTAATATGTTCATCAACACTCACTGGCCCAGCCCCAAAATAGGTAATCATCAATAACCCGCCCATAATAGATAAATTCTTGAGGAAATCAATTTTTTCTGAGGGAACTTCCCAAAAATTATGAAAAATCACCGTAGCGGGAATTAAAAATACAATCAGAAGCCAAGCCCCCCAACGAGTTTTATAACCTAATACTAAAGATAATCCACCTAAAATTTCAACAGCAATTGTTCCAACCAATAATACCCCAGCCAAAGGTAATCCTCGTCCCGTCATCATAGTTTGAGTATCGGCAAAATTGAAGATTTTATTAATAGCTGCGTGTATAAAAATTGTTGCTAAAAATGTTCTACCGATTAAGGGAATAAACTGAATCATTATTTAACCTCTAGTTGCTTTGTTTTCTTCTGGGTGGAATTAACCCACCCTAATAATAGATTCAATTAACCTAAAATCAAACCAATTCCTAAGAATAAGCCACTCCAAAACTGTAGAGCAATAGCGATAAACTTGCAATTGCTGACTAAGTTAGGTTGATTATGGTATTGACTGACATGGCGACAAAGTTTAATCCCAGAGGGAATTGCAACAAAACTAAGTAGAGTCCAAATCGGGAATATTCCCCATAGGACAAATCCACCCGTCAGAATAAAAATACTACCACAAAACCAAGGTAAAAGTTTTGCTCCCCGTTCGGTTCCTAAACGAACAATCGGGGACTTTTTCCCCGCATTAATATCATCTTTAACTTGATGAAAATGGGAACAAAAGAGAACTAAAGTAATCGGAATTGCCACAATAATTGAGGTGGCTAAACAGACCCAAGACCAGTTTTGAGTTTGGCTATAATAGGCGGCGGAAACTCCCAAGGGCCCAAAGGCAAAGAAACATAAAAATTCCCCTAAACCTTGATAACCCAAACGAAATGGCGGCCCCTGATATAAATAACCTAAGCCACAGCAAAGCAGAATTAAGCCTAGAACCGTTAGATCCTGTTGCCACCAACAAATCCCTAATAAACCTAAAATTGCTAGGGCTAAACAGCTATTTCCCATAGCCATAACTAATGATTTATTTTCGGTCAAATTGACTAAAGAATGATGTTTATTTTTGTCAATTCCCGTTTCTGAGTCAAAGACATCATTGAGAATATTTTCCCAAGCTAAAATTAAAATAGCTGCCGTAATAAAAGTGGTAAAAATTTTCCAATTAATCGTAGAAGTTTCAAAAACAGCAACAGCAGTTCCCACCCAAATTGGCATAATTGCCACACTATACATCGGGGGTTTAATCGCTGCTAACCATAATTTATTTTTTGAGGCTGCAATTAATTCTGTGGTCATAGAAACAGGATTTTAAACTTTGACTGGCTTATTGTCCCATAAGACTATCTGATCATGCTAGAGGACTTGAAAAAGGTTGAATCTGATACTGACAGGACTAATACCCGCAAGGAGGGTAGAGGAAAGGTGGTGTGGGTGTCCGGTGTCTGTCACAGTTGGGAAGTAGGGGAAGGAGGGAAGAATTATGAACTTTTTTTACAGACTGAGGGCAATATTTTTAGAGGGTAGATTATGAATAAGGGGTAAATGACTCTGAAAGTCGTTAACATAGATTAAAATAACATGAGTTGACGATTTTTCGGTGACAGTTTTCCCTATTTTAACCTTTTTTTGTTCATTTTTTATATGCCAGTTTTTCCTTCTGCAACCCCGTTATTGCAAGATCGCCAAGAACTGCATCGTTTTTTGTTAGAGTTTCAAAATTATGGATTACAGGACTATCAGACTAAAATTCTGAGCATTGCCCATGAAATTCAATGGATTGATCCTTTAGCAATTTTACAGCAATTTTATCATCCAAATTTAATTCATTTTTATTTTGAAAAACCTCAATTTGAGGAGTCCTTTGTGGCGGTTGATACGGCTATTAAATTCACAACGGCGGGAAAAAATAGGTTTATTGAAGCGCAAAAATTTATTCAATCTTGTTTAGATAAAACCGTTATTATTGGTTCTAAAAATAGCAATTTACCTAAACCTTATTTTTGTTGTAGTTTTACTTTCTTTGATCAATATTTTAATCCTAATTTATCCTTGAATTGCGGACAAAATCCTTCAGTTGAACCGGAAAATATTTACTTTCCACCGACTACCATATTTTTACCTAAATGGCAAGTGATTAGAAAAAAAAATCGCTGTATTTTGATTGTTAATATTGTTTTGAAGAAAAACTCTAAAATTGAAAATATTTTGAGTGATGTTTGGTATAAAAGTCAACAAATTAATGGGTTAGAAACCACCTCAATTCCTTCTGTCACCAGTAAAACCCCTAGTTTATTATTAACCCAACAAGTGGAAACTGACCCCAAACCCTATTTACAATTTAAACAGTCTGTCCATTCTGCTTTAGATTTAATTAACTCTAAATCCTTGAAAAAATTAGTTCTTTCTCAACCGATTGATGTGGTGTCTAAAACCCCATTTAATTTAATTCATTCTTTAAATAATTTAAGACTTTTGTATCCTGATTGTTATATTTTTTCCACGGGTAATGGCAAGGGTCAACAGTTTATTGGTGCGAGTCCAGAAAGATTAATTAGTCTGAAAAATAATCAATTAATTACTGATGCCTTGGCGGGTTCAGCCCCTCGCGGAAAAACACCAATAGAAGATATTAATTTAGGTCAAGAATTACTCAATAGTGAAAAAAATCTGCGGGAACATCAAGTGGTAATAGATTTTATTATCGAACGTTTATTAAGTTTGGGTTTAACCCCAGATTTAACGGATTTACCTTGTTTAAGACAACTCACAAATATTCAACACCTTTGGACACCAATTAAATGTCAAGTTTCAACCAATATTCATCTCTTGGAAATATTATCACAATTACATCCAACTCCCGCCGTTGCGGGAACTCCCAGAGATATTGCCCAACAACATATCCATAATTATGAAAATTTTGATCGCTCTCTTTATGCCGCCCCCATTGGTTGGATTGATCATCAAGGAAATGGAGAATTTGTGGTGGGGATTCGTTCGGCTTTATTAGACGGAAATCGTGCTAGACTCTATGCAGGAGCCGGAATTGTTGCGGGTTCAGAACCGGAAAAAGAAGTAGCTGAAATTCAGTTAAAGTTACAGGCTTTATTAAGAGCATTAGTGTGAGGGGGAATTACGAATGGGTAATAAACTGGTAGAGACGCGCCATGGCACGTCTCTACTGATGACTGATAACTGATGACTGATTTACGATGCTAATTAAAGATATAGGAGAACAGGGTTTACTGGAAATTGTTAAGGGTTTTTGTCCCTCGGAAATTGTGGGGGATGATGCGGCAATTTTGGCGGTTTCTGGGGATGAATCCTTAGTAATTACTACGGATATGTTAGTAGATGAAGTACATTTTAGCGATCGCACTACATCACCTTTTGATGTGGGTTGGCGTGGCGCTGCGGTGAATTTATCCGACCTGGCGGCTATGGGTGCTTTTCCCATCGGAATTACCGTCGCATTAGGAATAACAGATAATAAAACCGTTAGCTGGGTAGAACAACTTTATCAAGGATTAACCACCTGTTTAAATCAGTATCAGACGCCGATTGTGGGTGGCGATATTTGTCGGTCGGCGGTAACTTGTATTTCTATTACTGCTTTTGGAAGGGTTAACCCAAAATTAGCAATTCGGCGTTCCGTTGCCCGTCCTGGCGATAAAATTATAGTTACTGGAGATCATGGGGACTCCAGGGCTGGATTAGAATTACTCCTACATCCCGAATTAGGAGCCGAATTAACAGCTAATCAACGTTTATCCCTAATTCAAGCCCATCAACGGCCCCAACCCCGCTTGGATATTGTCCCGAAATTGCAAAGTTTTTTAGCCTCCCATCCCCAGACAACAATTGCGGGAATGGATAGTAGCGATGGACTGGCCGATGCGATTGTCCAAATCTGTCGAGGAAGTCAAGTCGGGGCTAAAATCCAACGTCCTCAAATTCCGATATCTCAAGCCTTAAAAACCTTTGTTTCCCCGCAAAAAGCAGTTTATTGGGCTTTGTATGGGGGCGAAGACTTTCAACTGGTATTGTCTGTGGCTGCGGATATAGCTGAAATAGTTGTCCAATACCTAGGAAAAACCGCCACTATTATTGGTGAAATTACTGCTAATCCAGATATTTTATTAATAGATGATGCTGAACCCTCAACCATTGAAAAACTATCCTTGAGTCGAGGATTTCAGCACTTTTCACAGATAACAAGCAGTTAAAACCCTGCCTGGTGTCCCAATTAAATCTAGGCTTTCCAGTTGGAAGCTACCAATTCGGCTAAATCAACCACCCGTTGACTATAACCCCATTCGTTATCATACCAGGCGACCACTTTCACCATGTCGCCACCCATCACCATTGTTAAGCTGGCATCCACAATTGAAGAAGCATCATGTCCTTTATAGTCAGAAGACACCAAAGGCAGATCGCTGTATTCCAGAATCCCCTTCATTGCGCCGTCAGCAGCTTCTTTCAGAGCTAAATTCACTTCTTCAACAAAGGTTGCCTTCTCCACCTGTACCACTAAATCCACAATCGAGACATTAGGGGTAGGAACTCGAAAAGCAATCCCGTTGAGTTTTCCTTTCAGCTCAGGAATCACTAAAGAAACGGCCTTTGCAGCACCCGTAGAAGTAGGAACAATATTCACCGCCGCGGCTCTAGCCCGACGCACATCCCGGTGACTGGAATCTAAAAGACGCTGATCTCCAGTATAGCTGTGGGTTGTGGTCATTGTGCCTTTAACAATGCCGAATTTCTCATGCAGGACTTTGGCAAAAGGAGCTAAACAGTTGGTAGTACAACTGGCGTTACTCAGAATTCGGTGTTGATCATGATTGTAGTCATGGTGATTCACACCCACCACAAAAGTATCCACGCCTTCACCCTTTCCAGGAGCCGTAATCAGGACTTTTTGGGCTCCGGCGGTAATATGCTTAGAAGCGCCTTCCTCGGTAATAAATACCCCGGTGGATTCAATAATTAAATCCACACCCCATTCTTTCCAAGGCAAATTTAATGGGTTACGATCAGAAACACATTTAATGGTTTTGCCATTGACTGTAATGGAATTCTCATCGGCTTTGATATCAACGCCTTTGAGTGTGCCGAGCATGGAATCGTATTTTAGCAAATGGGCATTGGTACTGGGATCAGAAGTATCATTGATACCCACAAACTCTAAATTGCTATTTTGCCGGGTTAACCAGCAGCGTAAAACGTTACGTCCAATCCGTCCAAAACCGTTGATTGCGACCTTAATCACTTACTTTGTTCCTCCTAACAATGGCATCGCCCAAACCAGGCTAAAGTTTGACTAGATAGATGTTTCTATTGACCCCAATCATACCGTAAAGGCTGTCGCAATTTTCCAGACTATTTTTTGGCTGGGGTCGATGATCACAGGCGCGAGACCGCTAGAATAAAATAAACGGAGTCTAAAGACATCTCATGCAAGCAGGTTGGCGGATTGGATCGTTATTTGGAATTCCCTTCTTTGTTGATTCTTCTTGGTTTGTGATTGTTTTGCTGTTCACAGTCGCCAATCGCCAGAGTTATGCGGAGTGGGGGCAAACTTTATCTTGGGTTGCTGGGTTTGCTATTGCACTCTTATTGTTTGCTTCGGTATTGTTACATGAACTGGGCCATAGTTTGGTGGCTCAATCCCAGGGAATTCGAGTCAACTCGATTACTCTGTTTTTGTTTGGGGGAGTGGCTGCTATTGATAAAGAATCAAAAACCCCCGGTCAAGCGTTTCAAGTAGCGATCGCTGGCCCCTTGGTAAGTTTTAGCTTATTTTTTATTCTGAATCTTGTTACCCAACTCTTACCCAATTCCAGTTTAATTTATTCCGTGGTTGGGGAATTAGCCAGAATTAATTTAGTTTTAGGGATATTTAATTTAATTCCTGGGTTACCCCTCGATGGGGGACAGGTGCTCAAAGCAACGGTTTGGAAAATTACTGGAAATCGTTTGACCGGAGTTCGTTGGGCGGCGAAAACGGGACAGTTTTTAGGAATTTTAGCGATTTCTTTAGGCTTATCTGCGGTTTTTTTAGCCAGAAGTTATGGCGGGTTATGGATAGCTTTAATCGGTTGGTTTATTTTACAAAATGCGGCTTCCTATAATCGAATCACCGATCTACAGGAAGCTTTGGTTAATATTCAAGCGGGGGATACCATGACCAGAGAATTTCGAGTTGTGGATGCGGATTTAAGTTTACGTCAATTCGCCGATGAATATTTAATTGGAGTTGAAACGATTCCCGTTTATTTTGCATCTTCTAATGGTCGTTATCGGGGGTTAGTTTCTGTAGAATCGTTGCGCGTGATTGAGCGCAGTCAGTGGGAGAAGCAAACCTTAAATCAAATTGTTCAACCTCTGAATTCACTGATTACGGTTTCGGAAAAAGCCTCATTAGTGGAGGTAATTAATCTGATGGAAGACCAAGAATTGCGTCGAATTACAATATTATCTCCGGCGGTCGCCGTGGCCGGGATTATTGATCGCGGAGATGTGGTAAGATCAGTGGCAAACTATCTAAAAGTTCCTATTCCAGAAGCAAATATTCGGCGAATTAAGGAAGAAGGAATTTATCCTCCGGGTTTACCGTTAGCAGCTTTAGCAAAAAGTATGGTTTAACCACAAAGACACAAAGTTTAATAATATGATTCCTGCTATTGTGATCCAAAATCTGAAAAAATCCTATGGTGCTTGTCCCGCCATTAAAGATGTGTCTCTCGATGTCCAACCGGGGGAAATCTTTGGTTTACTAGGGCCCAATGGAGCCGGAAAAACCACAATTTTAAGGGCGTTGTGTACCTTAATTACTCCCGATGCTGGGCGTTTAGAGGTTTCTGGTATTTCTGTGGTTGATCAACCCAGACTTGTTCGTCAACGCCTCGGTTATGTAGCCCAGGAGGTCGCCTTAGATAAGGTCTTAACCGGGCGAGAGTTATTGCAATTACAGGCTGCTCTCTATCATATTCCTCGGCCTAATATTGCCGAACGAATTAATCAAGTTACAAATTTATTAGGATTACAAGATTGGATTGATCAAAAAACTGGAACCTATTCCGGGGGTATTCGCAAACGTTTAGATTTAGCTTTGGGTTTACTCCATCAACCGGATTTATTAGTATTAGATGAACCTACCGTGGGATTAGATATTGAAAGTCGGGTCGTGGTCTGGGATTTTCTGCGTCAATTAAGAGAAAATGGCACAACGGTTTTAATTACAAGCCACTATTTAGAGGAAGTGGATGCTTTAGCCGACCGGGTGGCAATTATTGACCAAGGATTAGTGATTGCTTTGGGTACACCTTCTGCTTTAAAAAATCAACTCGGAGGCGATCGCATTACCCTCAGAATTAGAGAATTTTCCCCGGTTGAAGAAGCAGAAACAGCCAAATCCCTATTACAATCTTTGCCTTTTGTACAGGAAATTATTATTAATCCGGCTCAAGGTAATTCTTTAAATTTAGTAGTTAAAACTCAAAGTGATGCCTTATTTACGATTCAACAGGCGTTAAAAGATGCGGGTTTACCCACCTTTGGGATTGCCCAATCTCGCCCAAGTTTAGATGATGTTTATTTAGCAGCCACGGGTCGAACCTTACTCGATGCTGAAATTGCGGCTTCTAGTAATCGAGATTTGAAAGCTGAGAAAAAGAAAAGTATGCGCTCTTAGCCAGATTTCCTAATTTTTTGTACAATCTAATCAAACAAACTGTTACCGATATCGTTAATTGTCAAAACCTTAATAATCATGAGTAGTTCAACAACCTCTGTTAAAATTTTAACCCCGAATCAAACGGCTGATCAGCAACCAAATTTAGTCGGGGAATTTATCCAAGAAACAATGGCCTTAACCCGGAGATTGTTTATTCAATTAAAACGTCGTCCTTCCACCTTAATTGCGGGGATTATTCAACCCTTAATGTGGTTAATTTTATTTGGAGCATTATTTCAAAATGCCCCCAAAGGATTGTTTGGCGGAACTCTGAATTATGCTCAGTTTTTAGCTGCGGGAATTATTGTTTTCACAGCATTTGCCGGGGCCTTAAATGCCGGATTACCAATTATGTTTGATCGAGAATTTGGCTTTCTAAATCGGTTATTGGTCGCTCCTTTAGTCTCTCGATTTTCGATTGTTTTAGCCTCGGCAATTTATATAGTTACTCTGAGTTTAATTCAAACCTCTGTTATTATTACCGCCGGAGCATTTTTAGGGGCAGGATTACCCGGAATTACCGGATTAAGTATCATTACCCTGATTGTGTTTCTATTAGTTTTGGGAGTAACAGGTTTAAGTCTAGGATTAGCTTTTGCCTTACCCGGTCATATTGAATTAATTGCGGTAATTTTTGTCACCAATTTACCGCTTTTATTTGCCAGTACCGCCCTCGCTCCTTTATCTTTTATGCCAAATTGGTTACAGGTGGTGGTTTGTCTGAATCCCCTAAGTTATGCGATTGAACCCATTCGTTATTTATACCTCAATCAAGATTGGGCATTCAATAGTGTGGTCATGGAAGCCCCCTTTGCTACGATTACTTTTGGCGGTGCGTTGTTAGTATTAATAGGGTTTGCAACCTTGGCTTTATTATCGATTCAGCCTTTATTAAAGCGTCGTTTTGCTTAAACAAACCCATCAACTTTAGAAAAACTTTATGCCTATTAATCCCCCCAACTGTTCACCAATGTTAGGGGGGAATATTTATGTTGAATTTTCAGAAAATGTAGCTATAATATGGGAATCTAAGTTTTTATAGTTATTTTTGAAATCGTGAGGTTGTGATCATGCAATTTAAGCAATTAAAATCGGCTCTGGGCATCTTCTCTTGTACTTTTTTAGCTGCTGGGATGGGAGTTTTTGGGTTCACTTCAGCCAGTCTAGCTCAATCCACTTCCGCTACCCCTTTACAACAATTTCAACGTTCTGATAACCCAGACCCCCTGAGTGGTGAAAATAGTGGGAGAACAATGTTAGATATTATTCATAATTCTCGGTTAGGGAGATTTAATGTTGATTATGAAGCGGTAGGAAATAAACAACGCCAAAATATTCAAGATGCGGCGACTCAATTTCGGGAAAAACAACGCTTACTTCTCCAAGAACCTGAAGTTACTGAAACCTCAACTGACCCTGTAGAGGTTAAACCTTAAGCTGTTAAGAATTTTCTGATAAAACAGGACTTAAGCAAGCACGATATATATGGGGTGCTTGCTTGAGTCCCGTAAAGATTAGGTGAGTTAGGGATTTGTACCCACCCAACGTAGAAATTACCAGCCAAAAGCTGAATAAAACTGACTATCCTCTGGGGTAGATTCCGATACGGTTTCAGTATCAGGATTAACCCGAATTTCCGTACAAAAGGTGGAGGTATTGAACCCACCAAACCGTTTAACCGCACTGGTTCGCATCCGAATATCCGAACCCATAAACCAGAAACGCTCAATCGCACTCATGGTTTCATATTCAGTAATTAAAATTAAAGCATCGTTCTCATCCATCTCAAATTGACCCGCAACGGGCATAATTTCCGCATAACCCCGTTCTCGCAACATTTGACCTTTACGGGGATTTTCTGGGTCAGGAACAATAGCAAATACCGTTTCTCCCTTGTGGTTTTCATCGTCCTTATCCCAGGCCATTTCCCCCGCCCAAGTAACATACGCTCCCCCGGCGGATAAACTGGGGTCAACATTGTGCATCTGACAAATTTCGATCACTCTAGGGTCGTCTGCATCTAGGCTGGTGACTTGAATATCTGAAAAGCCTTTCTCAGCTTGTCTGAAGGCTAAATGGTGGGTTGTCCGTTGCGATCGCCATGTTCCAGCACTTTTCCGAAAAAATTCTATTGCATCCATCACAGTTAAAATCCCTTTAATCACTGATCTTTCTTGGTTTCACCCTTTATGATAAAGCGATTCTGAGTCCATTTTAAATTTCTGTAACAGAGATTAGTTTCAAATTGTGCATTATGGACAGATTGTCAAGAACTTATTACGATAGTTTACATTCAGTGTGATATAGATCAACTTAGTCAGTCCCAATCTTCGTGATTTGTACAACTCAGTTAGAGGAGTGAACATGAAAACGCCTGCAAACCTCAGTCTTGAACAACAATTCAAGTTACAAATTCTACGCGAACAAGTCAAAAACTTAAATTTAGAACAAGCCCAAGACTACCTACTCGAAGTATTACGCCAGAGTATGGTTAAAGATAATCTCCTGCGTCAATGGATCAAAAACCCATAATCAACGTAGAGACGTGCCACGGCGCGTCTCTATTCGTAATCTGATTAACCAAAGCGACCACTCACATATTGTTGAGTGGATTCTTCTTTGGGGTTTTGGAAAATACTTTGGGTATCGTTATACTCCACCAAATAGCCAAAACGTTTGCCACCTTCAATAGCTTTGGCATTAAAAAATGCTGTCATATCGGCAACCCTTGTGGCTTGCTGCATATTGTGGGTGACAATAATAATGGTGTACTTTTGTTTGAGTTCGTGGAGTAATTCCTCTACCGATAAAGTCGAAATCGGGTCAAGGGAAGCACAGGGTTCATCCATTAATACTACATCAGGATTAATCGCGATCGCCCTAGCAATACAAAGCCGTTGTTGTTGACCTCCAGATAGGGCAAAACCACTTTGACCCAGTTTATCTTTAACCTCATCCCATAACACCGCTTGACGCAGGGATTTTTCGACAATTTCATCTAATTCGGCTTTATTTTTGGCTAATTTATTCACCCGGACTCCGTAGGCAATATTATCATAAATTGACTTAGGAAAAGGGTTAGGTTTTTGGAATACCATCCCAATGCGGCGACGAACTTCTACGGGATCAACATTAGGTGCATACAGATTTTGATTATGATAGAAAATATTACCTTTCAGTTTGAATCCTTGAACTAAATCATTGAGACGATTAAAACAGCGCAGAATTGTACTTTTCCCGCAACCTGACGGCCCAATAAAAGCGGTGATTCTATTTTTAGGAATTTCTAAACAAACACCCCTAACGGCCTTAAAATCCCCATAATATATATCAATATTTTCGGTTTGGATTACCGTTTCCGTCTGGGTAGAATGATGGTCATGGGTATCGGACATAAAAATTAACTCCTGATAGTATACAATATCAAAAAAATCAACATCAAAATAGAGTATTTTATTTAATTAATACTAAATTATGATGATCGTTAGATACAGATTCAAGTTAAACAGAACCAACTAACCCAGGAATAAAAATTCCCAGCTGGAAAGCTCAGACTTAAAACTGTTTTTGCCGAGTTGCCCAACGAGCAATTATGCTAGTTAATAAAACTAAAACCACAATTACCAAAGACGCAGCCCAGGCAAATTCCTGTAAAACTTGATCAAATCCTCTAGCAAATTCAAAAACCAAATAGGCTAGGGATGGGAGAGTTTGAGAAAATATTCCTCCCGGCCAGTTATTAGTATAAACAACTGTAAATAATAGAGGTGCAGTTTCTCCGGCTGCCCTGGCGACGGCTAAGGTAACTCCGGTTAAAATCGCAGGTAAGCAGGCAGGAAGCACTACTTGTAACACCGTTTGATAATTAGAAGCACCTACCCCCACCGAAGCCCAGCGAATTTCCTGGGGAACAATTTGTAAGGCTTCATCGGCGGTACGAATAATCGTGGGTAACATCAAAACCGAGAGGGCAATTGCCCCCGCCAGGACTGAAAACGACCCCATTTTCAACACAATAAAACTATAAGCAAATACCCCCGCAATAATAGAAGGAACACCACTTAAAACATTAGTAGTAAATCGAATCCACCGTACAACTTGACCATTTCCCCCAAATTCAGAGAGGAAAATAGCTGCTAGAATCCCAAAGGGAACCGCAATTAAAGTGGCAATAGAAACGACTTGAATTGTTCCTAGAATCGCGCTGGCAATGCCTCCAGTGGTTTGTCCCGCAGATGGGGGCAGTTTGGTGAATAAATCTAAATTTAAACGGGCAGACCCCTTGATAAAAATATAAGACAAAACCGCCACAAGCGGTATCAAGGTAATCACAATACAAGCCGATGCAATCCCCGTCATTAACAATTCAAAAATATCCCTGGAACTTCTAGGATTACGAATTAAACTAAAGTTATTGCCTTCAGAATAATTCGGATCTTTTGTTAGATTTGACATACAGAAAAAATACTAAATTTTTCAAGCTGATCAGATTCTTCTAACAGGATTAATTACTCCTGATGCAGATTATTGATATTTAGCTTTAACTTGATTAACAATCCACTCCGCCGCAATATTCACCAACAGGGTGAGGGCAAATAAAACTAAGCCCGCATACATCAAAGCCGAAACCTGTAAACCCGAAGCTTCAGGGAATTGATTAGCCATCAAAGAAGCAATAGTATTCGCCGGAGCAAATATGGAAGGTCTGAGATTATTAGAGTTACCAATAATCATTGTAGCTGCCATAGTTTCTCCCATAGCCCGCCCCAGTCCTAACATAATTCCGCCCACAATTCCAGAAAAAGCGGCCGGAATTAAAACTCTAAAAATTGTCACCCACCGAGTCGCCCCTAAACCTAAAGAAGCTTGACGTAAATCAGGAGGTAAACTGGCTAAGGAATCCCTAGAAATTGCCGTAATAATTGGCAGAGTCATAATCGCTAAAATCACCCCGGCGGGAAATAATCCCGGCCCCCCAGGAGGGGTACTAAATAAAGGAATCCAGCCGAAATTTTTATACATGAACATCCCAAAAGGTCTTAAAAAAGGAATTAATACAAAAATTCCCAAAAGACCATAAACCACACTGGGAATGGCGGCTAACAATTCTACCAGAAAGGTTAAGGCGGTGCGAATCGAGGGAGGAATAAAATCTTCACTGAGGAAAATTGCGGTTCCCACACCTAAAGGTACTGCAAATAATAGGGCAATTAATGAACTCATCAACGTCCCAGCAATCATGGGAAACGCGCCATATTGATTAGCAACCGGGTTCCAATCACTACCGAATAAAAACCCCAATCCAAACTGTTGAATGGCGGGAATTGCTTGTTGAGCGATGGGAAAACCCAGTAATAATAAGACGACAACAATCCCCCAGGCAAAAATTTGGGTTAACCAAACAAAACCTTGATCAAGTTTTTTTTCGATCGGGGAACGAGATTGCGGAATTGCTGTTACATTCTGATTGGGTACAACCATACATTGAAAATTATACAGGATTAATGGAAATAAATAACCTTGATTATCATTTTTGAAAAGATAACAACCCCAAACTGAATAGGGCAAGGAGGCAATTTCAAGTCGAACCTCAACAGGTTTAAATACTTCAAATGCCATCCTGCCCGTCTGTTTACAACTTACAAATGTCAAGTTGAGTATTAACTAAGCCTGGTTCATCCTGTGCAGGAATTTACCCGATTACTCAACTTTAATTGTAAAGTCTGGGCTGATTTGATCCGCTTTTGCTGCTACTTTTTTGACTACCGCAGCAGGTAGGGGAATATAACCCAGTTGGGGACTGACTTTTTGACCTTCAGTGAGTCCATATTGAATCATGGCTTCAACGGATTTAGCTGTTTCTGGTTTATCGTACTTTTGATAAGCCATAATCCAAGAGTAGGTGACAATCGGATAGGATTCGGCTCCTTCAGGATTAGTAATAAAAGCGCGTAAATTTTCGGGTAATTCTACGGATTCAAGGGTTTTGGCGGCGGATTCATCGGTAGCTTTGACAAAACTGCCCGCTTTATTTTGCAAAGAGGCCGTTTTTAAGTTAGCACCTTTGGCAAAACCATATTCAACATAACCAATCGCACCAGGAGTTTGAGTGATTTGGGCCGTCACCCCTTCATTGCCCTTACCACCAATTCCTACGGGCCACTGAACGGTTTTACCCTCGCCAACACTATTTTTCCAGTCTTCACTCATTGCACTTAAATTTTTAGTGAAAACTCCGGTGGTTCCGCTACCATCGGAACGATAAATCACTTGAATCGGTAAGTCAGGGAAGGTGACACCCGGATTATCTGTGGCTAGGGCTGGATCATTCCAATTAGTAATTTTACCTAAAAAGATATCAATTAGGTTTTGTTGGGATAATTTGACTTCTGCTACATCGGGGACATTATAAGCTAAAACAATACTTCCGGCGGTCATGGGTAATAATAAAACGCCGTTGGGGACTTTAGCAATTTCTTCATCGGTCATAGCGACATCACTGGCGCCAAATTGAACTAACCCTTGTACAAAACGTTCTACCCCAGCACCACTACCCACGGATTGATAATCAATTTGTAGATTTTTGGTGCCGCTACTAATATCACTAGCCCAGCGTTGATATAAAGGAGCCGGGAATGAAGCCCCCGCACCGATTAATGCCACAGGTTGTTCTAACGCAACGAGTTGGGCTGGACTGGGGGCGGGGGTATTATTAGCCGCTCCTTCTGTCCCTGGTGTTGCATTTGGAGCCGTGCTAGTTGTAGTATTACTGCCACCGCAGGCGGCTAAACTCAAACTCAAGGCTAAGACGGAAAATCTAGCTACAAATCGACTGGAAGAACGAATAGAATTCAAAGAAAACGGCATAACTAAAAAAATCAGTATTTTGTTAGGGTCAATACGGTAAAGAATATCGTCTCCATAACAAGTTAGGGTTAAGGGAGGGTTAAGGATTGCCCCGATGCCATTGATGGTAAAATAACCCAGGAATAGGGGAAGCAGGGGGAGTAGGGGAAATCAAATATTACCCATTACCGATTACCCATTACCCATTCGTAATTCGTAATTCATAACTCCCCGCTATAACTCTTAACCGTCAACAATCATTTTAATAACTGGCAATTCTGGCATGATCAATGTAGTTCCAGCACGACCCGCTCTTAATAGTTTGTCTTCGTTGAGTGATTCCCCATTGGAAGTTCCTCAAAATTGGGAAACCCTAGAAGACCTACAAATCTGGCTAAATAAATTAGTTGAAAGAATTATATCTGGCGATCGCATTAGTCGAGAAGTTGCCTTAGTTCTAACCCAGATTGAAGATCAAGAACAAATTTTATTACTCTGTCAAGCTGCCGATCAAGTTCGTCAATCTTGCTGTGGTAATACCGTTGATCTCTGTAGTATTATTAATATTAAATCGGGGAATTGTTCAGAAAACTGCGGTTTTTGTTCTCAATCTGTTCATCATCCGGGGGAAGCCTCTCCGGTGTATGGATTAAAGTCTAGTGATGAAATTTTAGACCATGCCGCATCCGCAGAAGCCGCTGGAGCCGCCAGGTTTTGTTTAGTTTCTCAAGGACGAGGGATTAAATATAATAGTCCGAAATCCTCCGAATTTGAACAGATTTTAGCCACGGTTAAACGAATTATTCAAGAAACAAACGTTAAACCCTGTTGTGCTTTAGGGGAATTAACCTTAGAACAAGCTCAGGCTTTAGCTGAGGCGGGAGTTACTCGCTATAACCATAATTTAGAAGCCTCAAAAGCCTTTTATCCGCAAGTCGTAACTACCCATACCTGGGAAGATCGGGTACAAACCGTTAAAAACCTGAAAGCGGCGGGAATTCAAGCCTGTACCGGGGGGATTATTGGCATGGGAGAAACTTGGGAAGATCGGATAGATTTGGCCTTCTCGTTACAGGAATTAGAGGTGGAGTCTGTGCCAATTAATTTATTAAACCCACGCTCGGGAACTCCTCTATCCGAACAATCTAAACTAGATCCCTATGAAGCCTTAAAAGCGATCGCAATTTTTCGTTTAATTCTTCCAACTCAAATTCTCCGCTATGCTGGAGGACGGGAAGCGATCATGGGAGAATTGCAAGGAAAGGGGTTAAGATCGGGAATTAATGCCATGTTAATTGGTAATTATTTAACCACTTTAGGTCAAGCTCCCGAACAGGATCAGGCGATGTTAAAATCCTTGGGACTTGAAGGGGGTGAAGCTACTATTCCTAATTTTTCCTAATGGTTAATATTTCCCTATTGTGACAACGACCTCTGATTTTTTCTGGGCAATTATTGGTGTTTTATTAACGATTGGTGGTACTTTTTTAGAAGCCTTTGTCACCAGTCCCTCTTGGCTTTGGCAACAAGAAAATGTTGCAGTTCACTCTTTGGGTGTTACCTATCAAATTGGGGCAGTTTTGTTAGTGGGTTGTTTAGGAGGGAAAAATGCCGCCGCCATGTCCCAAATTGCTTATCTGGCTTTGGGATTAACTCTATTACCCATTTTTTCAGAAGGCGGAGGAATAGATTATTTAAAACAGCCTACCTTTGGATACTTATTAGGGTTTATTCCTGGGGGATGGGTCTGTGGTTTTTTAGCGTTTAAAGCGTTACCTAAATTAGAATTATTAGCCTTTAGTTGTTTATGTGGATTACTTACCGTTCACAGTGTAGGGTTAATTTATTTAAGTTTAAGTCATGTTTTTAATGGCGTTGCTACCCAAGGAATTATTCTTGGAGATGCGGTGGAAAAATATTCTATCCAACCTTTCCCCGGACAATTAGCGGTCAGTTGTGCGGTAGCTGTTTTATCTTATCTTTTAAGAGGATTACTATTTTATTGAAGTAGTTTGTTGACCGTTGATTGATATTACCCAAAACCCATTACCCATTACCCATTACCCTATTCCCTATTCCCTAATTTATGCGATTTAAGAAGAATTGGAATTTTTGGATAGTTGCTCTGGTGAGTTTAATTATGGATCACCTAACTAAATTGTGGGTGGTGCAAAATTTTGAACCAGGAGAAACTTTACCCCTTTGGCATAGTGTATTTCACCTGACCTATGTTACAAATACAGGAGCAGCCTTTAGTTTATTTAGTAATGGGGGTATCTTGTGGTTGCGTTGGTTATCTTTGTTAGTGAGTCTAGGACTAATGGCAATGGCTTGGTTTGGCCCCCGTCAGCACCGTTGGGAACAGATCGGATATGGTTTAATCCTAGGAGGTGCCCTAGGGAATGGAATTGATCGGTTTATTTCCGGTCATGTTGTAGATTTCCTAGATTTTCGCCTAATTAATTTTCCCATATTCAATTTGGCAGATATTTCGATTAATATTGGAATCTGGTTTTTAATTATTGCAACATTCACACAATTAAAACCTGAGTCCTGAAACAAGACGGTACAATAAATACATACTAATGCAAGTCTGAGTGCTGAAAATGTCCACCCCCTTGCCCCCTCAGAAACCCCAAACTCTCCTGAACACAATCACACAGGTTGTCCAGACGCTTCACGCTAAAGTTAATTTTTCCCGGCTGATCTTGAAACCTAATGCTAAAGTCCCAGAACTAATAGTACATCAAGCCGATACTAACAAAGCCGAAGTTTATCCCCTATTAGGCGATCGCTATGTTGTTGGACGTTCATCCCGAACCTGCGATATCGTAGTCCGAAACCCCCTAGTTAGCACAATTCATGTCAGTGTTGTCCGAGATCCCAAACGGATGGGATTATTTTCGGGTCGTACCGGGTTTATGATTCAGGATGAAGACTCCACAAATGGCTTATATTGGGGACGGCGACGGATTAAGGTACTTCCGTTGCGACATGGAGATAGTTTCACCTTGGGGCCACCAGAATTGGCCTCGGTTTCCCGGGTAGAATATCGAAATCCGCCTCCTTGGTATCTTCAAACCCTCCGTTATGGATTTTATGGAATCTGTGGTTTAAGCGCCGCCGTGGGCATTGTGGTACTATTTGAGTCGCAGAAATTTGAAGTTGATCCCCTACCGAAAACCGTAACCGGGCCAGTTATTATTCATGCCGCCGATGGCCGTCCCCTGCGAGAAGCTAATACCATCGCCCATTTAGAAGCAGATAAGTTATCGGATTTTGGCCCCTATTTACCCAAAGCCGTTGTCGCCTCTGAGGATGCTCGGTTTTATTGGCATTTGGGAATTGATCCCTTTGGCACATTACGCGCCCTATTAACCAATGTTAGGGATGGGGAAATTCGAGAAGGGGGAAGTACCCTTTCTCAACAGTTAGCCCGGAGTTTATATCGGGATTATGTCGGTACGGAGGATTCTGCTGGGCGTAAATTTAGGGAAGCGGTTGTGGCCCTAAAATTAGAAGCAGTTTATGGAAAAAATAAACTTCTAAAAACCTATTTGAATCGGGTTTATTTAGGAATTAATTTATATGGTTTTGAAGATGCAGCTAAATTCTATTTTAACAAATCTGCCAAGGATTTAAACCTTTCAGAAGCAGCAACATTAGTAGGAATTTTACCCGCACCCAATAGTTTTAATCCGATTCAAAATTATCAATTAGCGGTGCAGTATCGCGATCGGGTGATTAGTCGGATGTTAGAACTGGGTATGGTGAGTGAAGATGAAGCCGATCGCGCTCGTCGTTCTCGGATTGAAATTAATCCTAAAGCTCAGGAGTTTTTAGAAAGTACCATTGCTCCCTATTTTTATGATTATATTTTTGCTGAATTGCAGCAATTATTAGGGGAACAATTAGCCAGAGAAGGAAATTTTATCGTAGAAACGGCATTAACTCCTTCGATGCAAACCATTGCAGAATCTTCCCTAAAAAGTTCGATTCAGACCACAGGAGCAACTAATGGATTTTCTCAAGGAGGTCTGGTAACATTAGATTCTAATAACGGGGAAATTTTGGCAATGGCGGGGGGTGTAGATTATAAAGAAAGTCAATTTAACCGTGTTACCCAAGCTCAACGTCAACCGGGATCAACGTTTAAATTATTTACCTATTTAGCCGCACTAGCTCAGGGTATTCCTCCGGGTCAAATCTATTCCTGTGAACCATTAAATTGGAAAGGACAAAGTTATCAAGGGTGTGAACGCAGTGGGGATGATCTGGATATGTATAGAGGGTTAGCATTATCAGAAAATGTGATCGCCCTGAGAATTGCTCAAGATGTTGGATTAGATCGAATTATTGACATGGCAAAACGCTTAGGAATTAAGTCAAAACTTGATCCAGTTCCAGGTTTAGTTATCGGTCAAAGTGAGGTAAATCTATTAGAAATTACGGGATCTTATAGCACCGTTGCTAATAATGGTTTACGTCATTCTCCCCATGCAATTAGACGGATTTTAGATAGTAGTGATTGTACGGATTTTAATGATATTAATACCTGTCGGGTGATTTATGCTTATGATCAACAAAATCCAACAATTCCTTCAGTTTTATCGGCTTCTGTTGCGGAAACCATGACAACTTTGTTGCAAGGAGCAGTTCGTCGGGGTACGGGTCAAAGTGCCTATATTGGTTTAGGAGAAGCGGGTAAAACCGGAACGACAAATGATAATGTTGATTTGTGGTTTATTGGTTATCTTCCTGATTCTAAATTAGCCACGGGAATTTGGTTAGGTAATGATGATAATTCTCCCACCAATGGAAGTAGTGCAAATGCGGCTCAATTATGGCGAGATTATATGAGTCAAATTGCTAGATAATTTTTTATTATTTTGAGAAATCAAGAGAAAGAGAGACGCGCCGTGGCTCGTCTCTACGGGGAATTATAACTGAAAAATTTGTGTTGGGGTTAAATTTAATTCGGGGAATATGGCCGATTCTATTCTATCATTTTCTCTAAATAAATTTACCATATATTCACCATCGATCATTTGATAAAGCAACAATAAGAAAACAGTTCGTTGTTGCGCTTCAGCGCATTCTGTTGTTGCGCTTCAGCGCATTCTGTTGTTGCGCTTCAGCGCATTCTGTTGTTGCGCTTCAGCGCATTCTGTTGTTGCGCTTCAGCGCATTCTGTTGTTGCGCTTCAGCGCATTCTGTTGTTGCGCTTCAGCGCATTCTGTTGTCGCACTTCAGCGCATTCTGTTGTTGCGCTTCAGCGCCAAGAGTAGGAGCGCTAAAGCGCAACAACGAAATTAATTTTTTATAGTATAACAATTCCTGTAAACAGGGTTTCTAAGAAAAATGGTTTCTTCAGGTTATCTTAGACTAAAATAAACTCAGGCTAGTTTGAGTTATATCATCATGAGTTATTGCTTAAATCCCCAATGTCCGCAACCCCAGAACACCCCAGAGGCTAAATTTTGCTTAACCTGTGGGGCAAAATTATTGTTGAGAGAACGGTATCGCGCTGTTAAAGTGATTGGTCATGGAGGGTTTGGTAAAACCTTTTTAGCAGTGGATGAAGATAAACCCTCCCGCCCTGCTTGTGTGATTAAACAATTTCATCCCCAAATGCAGGGAAATTCCCAAAAAGCAATTGAGTTATTTCATCGTGAAGCAGAAAGATTAGATGAGTTAGGAAAACACCCGCAAATTCCTGAATTATTAGCCCATTTTGAACAAGACAATCATCAATATTTAGTCCAAGAATTTATTAACGGGCCGAATTTAGAAGAAGAACTTTTACATCAAGGAGTATTTAATCAAGCCCAAATTTCTCAAGTCTTAGATGACTTATTACCTGTTTTACAATTTATTCATCATCATCGGGTAATTCACCGAGATATTAAACCCGCTAATATTATTCTTAGAGAGGGATCTTTATCAGCACAATTGCCATTAGTTCGTCCCGAAGTTTTGCAACAATTTCGCGGTCAATCTTCGCCTCAAAATGTTCCTGGGAGTTCTCAACCTCAAGGTCAGTTAGTATTAGTAGATTTTGGGGCGGCAAAAGTTGTTAGCGATAGTCAAGTTCCAATCATGGGAACAGTAATTGGTAGTCCCGAATATGTCGCTCCCGAACAAACCAGAGGACAGGCAATTTATAGTAGTGATATTTATAGTTTGGGGGTAACTTGTATTTATTTAATGACGCAAATTTCTCCTTTTGATTTATATGATATTCATGAGGATCGGTGGATTTGGCGAGATTATTTAAAACAAAATTATGTGAATTCAGAATTAGGAAAAATCTTAGATAAAATGTTAGCAGTATTACCCAGTCAACGTTATGATTCTGCCTTAAAAGTCCTAAAAGATCTACATCCGAGTGGCATACCTCCAGCGATCGCCCGCCATTTACAAACCCCATCCCCCCCAACTCCCGCACCCCAAACCGTTAGAACTCCCATTCCATCGTCCTCCCAGACCTTACCCCCCCGCACCATCCAACAACCTACACCCCCCCAACAGCAGCGTGTTCAACCGTTGCAAGCGCCCTCTTGGAAGTGTGTCCATACCCTCAGTGGTCATCGCAACGCCATCACCGGAGTGGCTTTCAGTCCCGATGGCCAGACTTTGGCGAGTGGGAGTCAGGATCAGACGATTGAAATTTGGCGGCTGGACTCTGGGAAACGGTGGTATACCTTGGTTGGTCATAGTAATTGGATCACGACTATTGCTTTTAGTCCTGATAGCAAGACTTTGGCGAGTGGGAGTCGGGATCAAACCATTGAAATTTGGGATATGACCAAGGGTAAAAGGTGGTACACCCTCACGGGTCATCAAGACGGGGTGGAAGGGGTAGCCTTTAGTCCCAATGGTCAATTATTAGCTAGTGGAAGTCGAGATAAAAGTATTGAAATTTGGAATATGAATAAGGGAAAACGGGGGTTTACCTTAACAGGTCATCAGGATCGAGTTTATAGTGTGGCGTTTAGTTTGGATAGTCAAAAGTTAGCAAGTGGGAGTCGAGATCAAACGGTAAAAATTTGGGATTTGAACACAGCAAAGGAAGTCCAAAGTTTAACAGGTCATGGGGACTGGGTGAGAAGTGTGGCGTTTAGTTTAAATGGTCAATTATTGGCTTCGGCGTCTAAAAATGGCATGATTAGAATATGGCAAAAGCAACAGGAAAAATGGGGTTTATTAAGAACATTAAGAGCCGATGATCAAGAGATATTTAATATTATTTTTAGTCCAGATAATCGGTTTTTAGTGAGTGGAGGAGGACAGGGAATAATTGATATTTGGGATGTACAAAAAGGGATATTATTAGAAACAATTAAAGCCCATGAAAGTGATGTTTTTACGGTGGCGTTTAGTGGGGATGGTCAATGGTTAGCAACGGGAAGTTATGACCGGACGGTGAAGTTGTGGAAACAATAACATTGATTCTTAAAGGTGAGCTTAAAATCTATATTTCGGAATCACTTCTCATAAGGAAATTGCCTCTTTTAATACTTGTTGACGAATGCGTTTTTTTAAACCTTTTTCTGTAACAACATCAACTGGACACCCTAATAAATTTTGTAAGTCCATCAGGAGTCCACCTAAATCAAAAAGACTTCTTCCGGGTTCAAGCTCAACTAAAAAATCTACATCACTATTGGAATCTGCTTCATTTCTAGCCACAGATCCAAAAATTCGGATATTATAGGCTCCATATTGAGCCGCAATCCTTAAAATTTCTTGACGATAACTTTTCAGCAGGTCATCAAGGTTCATGAGTTTATTAGGGATTAATGAGTTAAAAACGGTATAGATTATTATATCTTAAATTCGATCCATTTTCAAATAATTAAACTTTTTTAAAGAATAGCAATAATCACCATTGATTTACAATAAATAACTATAAGGTAGATGAATAATTTGATCCTGGTATTCATCTCTAAAAGAAACCTCTGCTAGAAAAATCAGTTCCTCAATATTTGCACCTATACTTAACTTGGGGTTAAGGATAAAAATACCAGGAATATGACCCCCTACATTGATATGATCAACCAAGTGAACAGGCATAGAAGCCCGGTTATTTGTTACTAAGATAAAACCTAATTTCTCACACCAAGTTAGAATATCTGGATCTAGTGTCCCCATTTTTGGACTATTCGGATCACCAACTCTCCAAACAATTAAATCCCGATTCTGTTTAGCAAGTTGAACTTTATAGATAGGAGCAATATTTTCATCTAACAGATATTTCAGTTCCATTATTTTTTCCTGCTCTTTTCATTTCTGCTCGAATTTCGCGTAATCGTAGCAGGGTTGGTGTTGGATTTAATTGCTGATTTTGCCATTTTTCATGACTCCACTCTAACCAGTTGGCAATATATTGATTGATGGTTTCTGTGTTGTGTAAGTAATACAAAATTGTGGCATAAACCTGTTCTAAGGTTAAAGATGGGTAGGTTTGAGCAATTTCTTCAGGGGTACGGGCGCGATGGATGAAATCATAAAGAACCGTTTCGATCCCTATCCGAGTTCCTTTGATCCGAATATCATCAGGACGTAAAAAGTCGAAATAGTCTTCGAGTTGCATCGGTTTATAACCCTAGTTAGGATTAATTTATTATATCTAAAAATTGATATTAATACAAGAATGTGCGATCGCAAATACAATAATATTAAAACAATAATTTTATTGTTAAAAAGGTAAGTATTGAACTTGGTTCACTAAATCTTCTGGTTCACTTGCTTTGGCAATTATTTCTAAGTCCCGCACACATTCTCCAACGGTGACAGACTGTTGATGTGCGTAAATAACCCCACTAAACTTTACCCCCTGTTGCTGGCGACGGTTAGCTATTACTAAAAAATCATCATCTTGGGTAAAGATAACACGATCAAGTTCTGTGGCGCGATCAAGTAAAATTGGGTCAGGCGTGCCAGTTCGTCCATCTTCTTGTACTGTGAGAACGTCTATACCGCGCAATTTTAAACCATTTGTAATTGCTCGGCGAATGTGTTCATCCATATAAAGGGCTAGGGTCATTTAATAAGTCCCTGGGTGCGAAGTTTTTTAACTAAAGCAGATTCACCTGCTTGTTGACGTAACGTTTCAACATTCTCAAATCGTCGCTGTATATCGGCATCTAGTTCTTCTTTATTATCCCAATAGTAAGCTAAGGTAGAATAAATTTGACTCATGCTTAAATAGGGATGTTGAAATTTAATTTCTTCGGGACTCCAACCAAAAGCAAGATGACCGGAAACTAATTCAATTACTTTCATGGTTGTTCCGGCAATGTAGGGAACGTTGTTTTCATTCAGTTCTATATACTTGTGTTGTGTCGTAGTCAAGTTCATAGAGTTTGCCTCGTTACTGAATTTAATTATAGTATATTTTCGGCAATTTCTTCTGGAGTGCGATCGCAATTAATAATTGATATTAATATAAGAATGTGCGATCGCAAATACAATAATATTAAAACAATTAAGTAGAGCAGCCGGACAAATCTGCTTACTCAAGCTGCCGGGGATCTTCTGAGGGAGGATGCCAGCCAGCCTGAACCCATAGCGTCCGGGCTTCTTGGATAGAACGTTCTCCTCTATAGCGTTCGTCGTTGAGGTCAAGACGCTCACAAGTGGCTCGACCGATAGGAGTTGTGCCGACAATCTCCGTACCCTCTGCATTCCAGATGAAGTGGTCAGCCCACTGCTGTTGACGGGGATTAAATAAAGGCAGAATTGCTGAGGTTTCCACATCCCGACCCACAATGAAGTTATAACGACGCTGGTTACAGCGGCTACAAGCTAAAGCCAGGTTATCAGAATTGTCAGAGCCACCTAGAGAGCGCGGCTGGATGTGATCGATGGTGAAACGAGAGGTGCTGATTTTCTCTGGAGAATGGCAATATTCGCACAGGTAGCCTGCGCGTTTCCGCACGAGTTGCCTTGTCAATTCATTAATAGTCATTGCTCGGCAACTAAGAGAGAATTGAGGTAGGTAAAGATGCGGTCAAGTTCCCCAATGGCATTGAGTTCTGCCTCTTCTTCTAGGGTTAGCGAACCTGTCTTGTTTTTGTCTAGCAGGTCTTCGAGGTTAGATTGTAACTCGTCGGTAAATTTGAAGAGTCGAAGGCTATCAACCTTCTCAACTTTAATGCCTGTTTCCAGTAAGGACTGTGGGCTAATCATTACTTGAATCATAATTTTGCTGCTCCAGTAGAAAGCACTAGCTTAACTCTAGCAAATTCTGATAATCCCCGATTTTCTAATATTTCATCGGAAATCAATCAACTTATAGATAAGAGTGTAAAATTATATCATAAATTTGATAAATTTTCAAGCAGTTAGACTTTTTTAAAAATTAGCGATCGCAGCCTCAATCAAATTAACACGCACCATCTTACTAAAATTGATATTAATATAAGAATAGGCGATCGCAAATACAATAATATTAAAACAATTAATTAGTAGATGTTGGGGTGTAGCGAGGGAGGACACTCGCACTGCTTTAAGTCATAAAATCATAACTGCTATATCTCAATCTTGATCATATTGACAAAAACTACAAAAATCTTGATAGGCTAAATAATAAGCATAAGTTTCGATATCATTAATAAAGTATCCATCGTAAAAAAGTTGACTTTTATAGAACCAATGATTTTGATCAGATAAGGAATCATCTATCAGTATCAGATAGAGAGGAATATAAAATTCTCTATAGTAATATTCATTATATTCAGAATCGCTATCAGAGTCGTTATCAGAATCTTCGTTATATTCAGAATCGGTATCAGAGTCATTATCAGGATCTTCGTTATATTCAGAATCGGTATCAGAGTCATTATCAGGATCTTCGTTATATTCAGAATCGGTATCAGTGTCGTTATCAGAATCTTCGTTATATTCAGAATCGGTACCAGAGTCATTATCAGAATCTTCTGCGTTTTTCGGGTTTTCCTTGGGTTTGGGAGTTGGTGTTGGAGTCGGAGTTGGGGTTGGAGTTGGGGTTGGAGTTGAAGTTGAAGTTGGAGTTGGAGTTGGAGTTGGAGTTGGAGTCGGAGTTGGAGTTGGAGTCGGAGTTGGGGTTGGACATGGTGTTGGGCGTGGTGTTGGGCGTGGTGTTGGACGTGGCGTTGGACTTGTTAAAACAGGAACAACCTGGATATTAACAGAATCACTAATTTGAGCCAAATTAATACAAAAGTTCCCCACCCAATCTAATAAACGAACACTTATTTTAATCGCTTGTTTGATCAACCAGGCTTGAAAAGCGATTTCAAAATTAAATAGTTCTGAAGACGAATTCTGCTCAGAAGTGGGTGAGATATTATTAGTTGTTTCAGGTTGATCTGGAATATTTTTGAGCGAATATCATAGGGAGATAATGGAGAAACTTTAGCCGTTACTTTATATGACCCTTTATCATTATCCTTAGCGGTAAATTTCCCATTCCGATCAATTCTTCCCCCTTTTGCTTCCCAGACAATATTTCCTGTTTCAAATTCATTTCCATATTGATCAAACCCAACGACATTAAAGGTTATACTTTCATTCGGTTTAAGAGAAATATTCCGATTAGGATTAATCTGAATCCGTCTTAAAACAGGTAATATATTAACAGTTGCACTAACTTGAAGTAACCCAACTTTGGCGGTTACAGTAACTTGTTCTTGTTCATAACCTCCTTTGAAAACTCCCTCTCGGTCTATTCGACCTCCGGCGGTACATTTCCATTCAATATTATTCACCCAAAACCAATCTCCAATCTGATCTAAACCCATAACTTGAAACGTGATAGGTTCATTGGGTTCAGCATAAATAGTCTGCGGTGAAATGATCAGATTAGTTAGAATAGAAGGAACAATGATTTTAGCCGTTGCGCTAATTGTTTTACCAGGTATTGAAGCGGTGACGGTGAATTGTCCTTTACTATTATCCCCAACAATATAATTTCCATTGTTGTTAATTTTGCCCCCGGTTGCAGTCCAATTGACATTTTTAATTGCAATAGAATTTCCTCTTTGATCGAAACCCTCAACTGTAAATTGATAGGTTTGACCCGGACACATTTCTATCAATGATGGAGAAATAATCAAAGAGGTTAATCTTGGACGTTCAATAACTTCAACTTGGACAGATTGACTAATTGTTTCAACTTTTGCGGTAATAGTAACCGTTTTTTCAAAGCGACCCGCAACAAATATTCCATTATTAGGAAGTTGTATATTGTCAGCCGTCCAAGTGACTTGTCCGATGGAAATAGGTTGATTATATTGATCAAAACCTTTAACATTAAATTGTTGAGAGTCCCCACAATATAAAGTTTGTCCTGAAGGATTAATTGTTAACGATGTTAGTTTGGGGTTTTCAGGAATTGTAATTATAATTTGACAATTAACAGAGTTAACTTGTGCTTCTATTTTAAAGTTAGAACCTGATATATTTCCGGCTGTAAATAGTCCGTTTTTAATCGTTCCCCCTGTAGCAGTCCAACGAACTTGTCCGAGGGAAAAAGGTTGATTATATTGATCAAAACCTTTAGCACTAAATTGTTGAGAGTCACCACAATATAAAGTTTGTCCTGAAGGATTAATTTTTAACGATGTTAGTTTAGGTTTTTCAAGAATTGTGATTAAAACTTGACAATTAACAGAGTTAACTTGTGCTTGAATTTTAAAGTTAGAACCTGATATATTTCCGGCTGTAAATAGTCCATTTTTAATTGTTCCCCCCGTGGCCGTCCAAGTGACTTGTCCGATGGGAATAGGTTGATTATATTGATCAAAACCTTTAACATTAAATTGTTGAGATTTACCACAATATAGACTTGTTTCTGAAGGGTTAATTTTTAAGGATGTTAGTTTAGGTTTTTCAAGAATTGTAATTGAAATTTGACAACTAACCGAGTTAACCTGTGCTTGAATTTTAAAGTTAGAACCTGATATATTTCCGGCTTGGAATAGTCCGTCTTCGACCTCTCCTCCTGTAGCAGTCCAAGTTATATTTTCAATTTTAATCGGTTTATTATATTGATCGAAACCTTGAATAGTAAACTCTTGATAGTCACCACAATATAAAGTTTTTCCTGGGGAATTGATTTTTAACGATGTTAGTTTAGGAGACTCACCTTCTAAAATATTTAAAATTTCTCCTGTTTGTAAATTCCAAAGTTTGATCCAATTCCGACTCCCACTAACAAATAGTTTACTATTAGAACTAACAGCAATAGAACTAATAAATCCAGCATGACCATTGATACGAGATTGATTAGGGTATTGATTAGGGCTTTGAATATAAATACTGCCATTATTGGTTCCCATGACTTGAATATTACCATTAGGAGTAATATCAAAATTAGTCATTGTTTGAAATTTTCCGGTGATAGTCTTAACACATTTTAAACTATTGACAAGTAATTGAAATGGGGATTGATTATTACTCTTTCCAAAAAAGAAACTCAAAACATCGGTTACAAAAGGAATATTAAAATTTTCATTTTTACCTTGAGTATTAGGATCTTTTTGCCAAATTTTAATAATTCCATCTCGACTACCTGTAACTAAAGATTGATTATCAGAACTAATGGCGACATTTTGAATCCAATCTGAATGTTCTTCAATAGTTTTTAATAATTGTTTTTGGGTTAAATTCCATACTTTGATTGTTTTATCTGTACTTCCACTCACTAAAAATTTACTATCTGAACTTATTGCTAAAGAAGAAATCCATCCGGTATGACCATTAAAAGTATGGACAAGTTCTTTCTTTTCTAAATTCCAGACTTTAATCGTTTTATCTGCACTCCCACTAATTAAGGTTTGATTATCTGGGGTGATTTTAACCACATTAACCCAACTTGTATGACCTGTAAAAGTATGCAAATTAATTTTAGTTTTTAAACTCCATAACTTAACAGTTTTGTCAATACTACTACTAACTAAATATTGACCATTGGAACTAATCGCAACGGATAAAACCCAATGGGAATGGGCGTTAATTGTATCAATTAATTTTCCTGTATCTAAATTCCAAATTCTGATGGTTTTCCAACCACCACCGACGATAATTTTATGCTCTGAACTAATTGCTACAGAGGAAATAGTATCTTGTATAATATTAGGCGATCGCAAATTAACATTTTCAGTTAAATAAGGATTATCACCATACAGCACCCAATAAGCAGATTGTTTAACCTGTTCTGAAGGGTTAGTTAATGCTTGTTGCGCTAGTAAATCCAAGCCTCCCTCAAATTTCAGACAGTCTGAAAGGGCTGTAAGTCGTTGCTGGATGTCTGGACTGGTAAATTTACCCCGAAGATTCTCAATAGCTGGCCGTTCAGAGGGTGCGGTCATGGTCTTAACTATTACAGGTTATCTATTCATTTTAAACTCATAACCAGATAAAATAACAAAGGTTTGATTAAGAAAAATAATCACACTTTGTAAAAGCCTTTGCTTCTGCTATAGTGAGAACAATTAAAGAATTAACCAGGCAAAACCGAACGAGTCGCTTATATCTCAGCACTCAAGTGACTGATCTTTAGGCTTACCGGGTATTCCCGTAAACCATAATAATCGAATTCCTAATACCGCAAAACCGATGGCGGCTGCTATTTTAACTAGACGAGTGGGTAGAATTTCTGCAAATCCTTGTCCCACTATCACACCGAGGAAACTGGCTAATAATAAGGCGGTGGCTGTACCAAAAAAGACCGCGCGGGGAGATTTGCTAGTACCACTGAGAGCGATCGCAGCCACTTGACTTTTATCTCCTAATTCTGATAGAAAAACCGTGATAAAAGTCAATCCTAATAGTTGAAAATCCATAGACTTAATTATAACTAATTTAGTGTAAAACTTCCCAAAACAATAGCACCGAAATCAATAATAAACTGCTACCCGCAGCCAGTTCCAAGGTTCTGGGTGAAATCCGAGAAGCTAACCATTGTCCGACTAAAACTCCTAAGAAACTGGTTAAAACTAATGCGCTTCCCGCCCCAGCAAAAACTATCCAAGGATTATGGGATTCTGCTGTCATTAATAAAGTCGTAAGTTGGGTTTTATCTCCAATTTCAGCTAAAAAAATAGTAATGAATGTGGAGACAAAAATTTTCCCCGTATTGGGTTTTGCTGAATCTTGCTGTTGATCTGTCTGTTTTTCGGAATTAGCGATCGCAGATAGGTTACTAGCGGGGTCTTTAAACACTGATTTCACAGATTTCACGGATTACGTTTTTTGCCTTTGTTTGACACTGATTAATACGGATTAATATGATTGCGCGGATTATCCTAAGAGCTTCGCACTAAATAAATCTTGAGCGAAGCAAGGAACGTAGTCGGTGAAATCCTCTTAATCCTCTTGAATCTGTGTTCATCATTGGTTGACGGTTGGGGTAATATTGAAACTATATCATAATCTTTTCATATTTTACCCCATCCGGCAATAAAAAACTGAGAAAGTCCCTAGGATTCATACCCGACCGCTTGATTAAAACGCTCTATTTCCGGGGAAGAATCCCCATAGACTCCTTCAATTTGTTGTTGACAACAATCAATGGCAAAATCATTTAATTCTGATGCTTCAATTCCATATAATTCTTGAAAAATATCGGATTCTACCCGACAAAATCGAGGGCGCTGATCATAAATTTTGCATTCTTTAGTTTCAGAATCAAAATTAATACACCATCCATCTTCCCCGACTAAACTCAAATATAATTGTAAGTCTTTCGGGGCTAAATATTGATCTAATTCAGGACGTTCACTGGGGTCAAGATGACAGCAAGCCCCACATTGTTTGATACAAAGCCAAGTGGTCATGATTCTGGTTTAGATTCGCGCTTATTTTTGGTCAGACGGTTCAGGTGTAACCAATGGGGACGGGTTGATTTCCTCGGATTCCAGTGTTTCTGAAGCTGTTTCAATTTCAGAAATTGTAATAACTTCCACAACGGTTTCTGGTTCTAAATTATTAGTTTCTGAGGATATTTCTTCTGTCACAGATTCCTGTATTTCCTCAACTATAGGATTAACTTGTTCTGTGATTATCTCCACCACTCCTTCAACCTGGGAAGTAATAATTTGTTCAAAGGGTGAAGGAGCAGGTTTTTCAACTTCTTCTAGGATTTCGGGAACACTAACCGCAGTTTTTGGAGTAGAGTTCTCCTCAACAATTTTTGTTTCTAAATCCTCAAATTCAGCAAATTCATCCGTCGCCACCTTCTGATTATCTTCTATAACCTTAACGGGGGGAACAGGGGTGGGTTCCGGGGATTTCGGTTTGCTGGGGGTTTTGGGTTTTTTATTAAATAAACCCGTTAAATTACCAATAAAACCAGATAAAGTTCCAGCGAGCGCCGGGATAGATTTTTGGGTTTTAGAAGTCGTTTTTGCAGTCTTAACCTTGGGAATAACTGGAGGTTTGTCAGCTTTAACCTTGGGTGTTTTTACCGGGGTATCCGAAGTTAAGGGAGTTACTGATGGTGTTTCTTCGACTTCAGGAAGATTCTGTTCTTCGGTTATAGGGGGAAGTGGAGGTTCCTCTACAATTTCTGGGGATGGGGAAATAACTTCTGGTTCGGGTTGTTCCTGTGTTTCTACTGGGGTTTGAGCAACTACTGGGTTGTTCTCAAAGACGGGTTCGGGAGTAGTAACAATATCCTGTACAGGTTCAGGAAAAATTACCGGAGACTGAACACCAATCAAACCCTTAACTCGTTTTTTCACCTTCGCCGGAATCGGGGTTTGTTCTGTGACGGGGGTTGCTGTTCGTCGTAGGGTCAGAACTTCCCATCCAAACCAAATCAACAGGGACACACTCGCCACCTGACCTAATAGTACGGCTCCGGTAATTCGTCCCGCACAGGCCCACAGAATCAAGCCATAGAATAATCCCACTCCACTCCAGACGAAATCACTTTTGCGGTGAACTTCTGGAAAGAAGAAGGCGGCCATATAAAGGCCAAAACTTGCTAAACCCACTGCAATCGCTAGAATATATGCCAGCATTTTTCCTTCTCACTCTATCAAAAAACCTCTATTGCGTTATTTTACCGTTAACGGTTGACGGTTAGCCGTTGAGGTGTTGACGATTGGCTGTTGACGATTTGTGATTCAGATCAGAATTTGATGTGAATTTTATCACCTATCAACATTGTAGGGAATCATACGGAAAAGAAACATCGTCTTATTAATATAGATATATCTACGATAGAAGGGTGCGGCTAGAAGTTTTTTGATTGGGGAGTTGATTATGTTAGAAAAATTATTGTTGGCTGCTTTTATTACGTTGTCTCTGCATTTGCAAGTCAGTCTGAACTGGTTCGGCTATAAACCATTATTCTCAATGGGAGTAGCCTCTCAAATGCAAATGGAAAAAATTGTTTTGTCTCAAGACGTGATCAAATAAATTCGATTAACTCAGGCTATTTTGGGGAACCAATCATCCTTCTATCCCGTAGATGGAGGTTCCCTAAAAATTGATTTCTCTTTGATGAAACTTTTCTCATCAAGATTTAATTTATAATTTATCGAAAAAATGGGTTTAAAACCCCGTCGTTCCACTTAGGCTTTTTATTCAATTGTAGTGTATACTAAATAAGAAGATTTTAAGAGCAAAGAATGAAGTTAAGGTATCAGTACAGAATCTACCCAACTGACCAACAAAAGAGGCTAATGTCCCAATTGTTTGGTTGTTGTCGTGTGGTTTTTAACGATGCCTTAGCCTATTGTCAAGAACAATACCATGCAGGGAATAAAAAACCTTCTAGCGGTGAACTTTCTAAAAGACTTACAGAACTCAAAAAAACCGAGGAAAAGCAATGGTTAACAGAAGTTTCCTCGGTTCCCTTGCAGCAGTCTTTGAGAGATTTAGAACAGGCCTATTCTAACTTTTTCAAATCCTGTAAAGGGCAAAGAAAAGGTCGGAAAATTAAACCGCCTAAATTTAAGAAACGTAAGTCTAAACAGTCTGCTAAATTCACCGACAATGGTTTTAAACTCTATCCTAACTCTAGTTACATTCACCTAGCTAAAATAGGTGATATCAAAGTGATTTGGAGTAGAGAGTTACCCGCAACGCCTTCTAGTGCTACCCTAATTAAAGATAGTGCCGACAGATATTTTGCTAGTTTTGTAGTTGAGTTTAATCCCCAACAATTAGCAAAGAATGGACGCAGTGTTGGAATTGACTTAGGAATCACTGATTTTGCTACATTAAGTAATGGCGAAAAAATTAAATCACCTAAACCTTTAAAGAAACAGTTAAAGCGTTTAAGGAGATTACAGAAAAATTTGTCAAGAAAACAGAAGGGTAGTAAAAGAAGGGAAGTTGCCAGAAAGAAACTAGCTAAACTTCACGCTAAAATTTCTGATACCAGAAGCGATTTTCTTCATAAGTTGTCAACCCGGATTATTCGTGAAAACCAAACGATAGTCTTGGAAGACTTAAACGTTTCAGGGATGGTTAAAAACAGAAAATTAGCCCGTGCCATTTCTGATTTGGGTTGGCAGTATTTTAGAACTATGTTAGAGGCTAAGTCAGTTATGTACGGGCGTGATTTTCGAGTGATTGATAGATGGACTCCGACTTCTCAATCTTGCTCTTGCTGTGGTTTTCGCGGTGGCAAAAAAGAGCTAAATGTTAGAGAGTGGATTTGTTTGAATTGCGGCACTTTTCATGATCGAGATGTTAACGCCGCAATTAATATTTTAGTCGCCGGAGGACTTTCGGAGACTCTAAACGGACGTGGAGAGAAGGTCAGACTTTCTGCAAAGAAAGCGCATCTCGGCGAAGCGTCAACCCGTCCAGGATTTCAACAATTGTCTCCTGAGCCGTGAGCCAGTCGAACGGTCGAAGGGTTGATTTGTTGAAATAGATGGAATCCCCGCCCGTTTTACGGCGGGGCGGATGTCAACCTAAATTGTTATAAGTAGTTGCACAAAATAAATTACCTAGTTGAGAGAGGGAACAGCCCCCCAAACCCCCGTGCACGGGGGCTAGGGGGGGGAACGGGGTAGAGGATGTGTAATTAATTTGTTTAGGTACTTAAATTACCAGTTATTTTAAGTCCATCTAAATAGATTCAGAGGCGGGGGTCTGTAAAATAGTGATTAAGGATTTAAGAAAACTAGCTA
>NZ_CAWLTW010000001.1:857945-897313 GCF_963864145.1 Planktothrix prolifica NIVA-CYA 540
GGGGGAACGGGGTAGAGGATGTGTAATTAATTTTGTTTAGGTACTTAAATTACCAGTTATTTTTAAGTCCATCTAAATAGATTCAGAGGCGGGGGTCTGTAAAATAGTGATTAAGGATTTAAGAAAACTAGCTAGGGGAACTGCAATAATTAATCCGAGAAATCCGGCAATTCTAGCACCAATTAATAGAGAAAGTAAAATCAAAACGGGGTTTAATCCAGTAAATCCGCCTAATAATCGAGGCGCAATACCATTTTCTATAATTTGATCTACAATAATTGCTGTAATTAAAACTTTTACCCCTAACCAAATACTATTTAAAGCAACTAAAAAGCAGATTAAACCAATTCCTAAACTGGCTCCAAAGGGAAATAAAGCCATAACCCCAATTACCATGCCAAATAATAAGCCAAAGGGAACTTGAATAATTACAAATGCCAAGGTCATCAGTGTTCCAATGAGTGTGGCTACGGAGGCTTGGCCAATGAAATAATTCTTAAAGTTTTTCTTGAGTGCTAGGCGAATAGGAGTACGAATTCGGGCTGGAAATAGTTTGTACAAATCGTCCCAAAGCTGATCTCCATGTAATAATAGATAAAATGTCATAGCTCCGGTGATCACCACATCTAATATTCGACTAAAAACCGTAAACACTCCTCCAATAAAATCTCCGCCTAAACTCTGAACTTGACTCGATAATTTTTCTAAAAGTTGAAAGGTGACTCCTCCGATATTAACTGGAATATGACGAATCATAGCCCAAGATTCTAAGGTTTTAACTTGTTGAGTCCCTGATTCAATCCAACTAGGAAAACGTTCTATTAAAGTATCAAACTGTTGAATGATCATGGGGATGAGGGTAATCCCTAAAATCATGAAAATAATTAATGTGATTAATAAAACCCCTAAAATTGCGATTGTCCGTTTGAGTCCATAGTTTTGTAACCGTTGTACGGGATAATCTAAAAGAAATGATAATAGGGTAGCGGTGACAAAAATATTAATAATTGATTTAAAGTATTCTAAAGTTAGTAATAATAACCAACCATTTAAAACAAAAACTGGGATTGCTAATGCTATAACTAATAATCGAAGCCACGAGTTTTTAGTATTCATTAAACTATTTAATGTTAATGATTAAAAGCTGACGCATTTGATTAATTTATCTGATTGTCACTGAGGGTTGAGACTGCGACCAAGCTGGATGGGAGAGTAGGGCTTCAATGACTCTAACGCCCCGTAACTGATTAGATAGGGGAAGATGACCCTTTGGGGCGGTTAAATCCCAGGTAAATCCTTGGGGGTAGCGTGTCCAATTGCGACCCGTGCGCCAGCCAATTTTAGGCCATAATTTATCCCAATTTTTATTCACACCCAGCCAAAGTTCTCGCTGGACAGAATAGCCGAATTTACCCTCGGAATGGATACACCAAAGGCTATCAATGGTTTGTAAATCCGTAATCGGGAATCGTTCAATTTCGGAAAAATAAAGCCACTTTCTTTGTACCGCAGAACTTCCGGCTAATTCACAAAGTTTTTGTACGCTTAATTTATCCGCTTCTAAAAAGTCTTGTTGGGCGAGTAAGGTTTGTAGGGGAATATAATCAATTCCGGTATCGGATTTTAAGGGAACAATTCCCGTAGGAAAATGAAGTTTTAAAAAATGACTCACTTTTTCGGAAGTGGGAATAGCGGTATATAAAATTTGATAAACTTTACCGTTAATTAAACTAGGGGGATTAGATTGTTGTTTTAATAAAAATTCCATTAACACTTCCCAAACCGTTTCCCCACCTTGGGTTAATGTTTCTAATAGTTGGAATTGAGCCTTTGCTGAGGCACTAAAAAGCCCAGAGCGCAATTCATCCGCACTCATGGCATAGTTCTCTTGGGGGGAAGTGGTCAGGTCAGTCATGGGGCGTGGCATTAGGTAATTGGGGTTGAGCATGGCATTCTTCACCTTGACTATTGTACAAGGATCGGTCAATAGTTAACCGTTGAGAATCCTTTGAATTAGGGCGCTGGTGGAGGAGGGGACTTCAATATTAATGAAGGCAACTTGACCCCCGTATGTTTGTACAATCGGGGCTTCTGGCAAGGTTTCTAAGGTATAGTCTCCACCTTTAACATAAATATCGGGTTTCAGGGTTTGGATGAGATAATCGGCGGTGGTTTCGGAAAAAATTACTACCCCATCAATGGGCTTCAGACTAGCTAAGACTTCAGCCCGTTGTGCTTCTGGGACGATGGGGCGGGGAGGATGTCCGGGTTTTTGAGGTTTCAGGGTTTGGACAGATGAATCGCTATTTAATCCGACCACCAGTGATCGTCCTAATGCCTTAGCTGCCTGTAAATAGCGAACATGACCCGCATGAATTAAATCAAAACAACCATTGGTAAAAACCAGGGGACGCCATCGTTGAGGATTCAAGGTGATGTCTTCTTGTAATTCGGTTAAGGTGTAAAGATAAGCAGTCATTCCAGTTAATTGGGGAGGAAGAAATTTATTTAAGTCAGTCTATCCAGAGGTCTGAACCGATTAGAATTGTAACGTTTGTTGATCTTTAATCTCGAATATTTCCGAGCCAGCCCTACAAACTTAGGGTTAGGGAAAATATCAACAAGCCCAAATCGAGATCATAACTTAGTTTACGGATCATTTAATGAAAGCTACTTCTAGCCGTCAATTTTCTTCTACAACCTCTCTCATCCTGAAACTGGTTGGAGTTATTTTAATTTTCTCGTCCCTCGTGGATTTTCTGGTAATTTTGATTCCGCCCAATTTTCTCAACCGAGGCTGGCAAATTAGCGTTACCAGTGATTTAGTAGATCGAGGCATTGTCCCGATGGTGGGAATGGCCTTAGTCTTTATTGCTTTTTGGATGGATGCCGCCACCGAAGGGAATATCAAGCCAGCTAAACCCTTTGCGAGTTTAAGATTTTGGATAGCATTGCTGGCGAGTTTATTCGGGTTATTGTATCTTTTACTATTTCCTTTGCATCTCAATAATACCCGTTTAGCCAGAGCCGAGGCCCTCGCAGAAATTAATCAACAAGCTACTCAAGCTCAAACTCAACTGGAAAGTCAACTCGGAAGTCCCGAATTTCAGCAGCAAATTCAACAGAAAAAAACCCAGCTTAAAGATCAATTTGCCGGGTTAGCACAAAATCCCGAAGCTCTGAATCAAGCCCTTGCCAACCCGAATCTTCCTAACGAAGTTAGACAAATCTTAGAACAGTCTAAATCGAATCCCAAGGCTGTTGAGGAGTTTTTGAATCAACAAGCGGATAATTTACCCACACAATTGTTAGGTCAAATTCGCGATCGCAAACAAGAACTGGAAAAACAAGCTAAAACTCAGTCCTTAAAATCGAGTTTGAGAACAGGAATTAGTAGTTTATTATTAGCGATTGGTTATATTACTCTAGGTTGGACAGGACTCAAAGGTTTAGGAATTTTACGCGGTGCAAATCGTCGTAAAACACCAACCGCTTAACAGTCATCAGTCATCAGTCATCAGTCATCAGTCATCAGTTATCAGTCATCAGTTATCAGTTATCAGTCATCAGTTATCAGTGGAAGAAATAAAATCTTGATTTTATTGATTCTATTACCCATTACCAATTACCCATTACCAATTACCCAAAACCCATTACCCATTACCTATTCCCTATTCCCTATTCCCTATTCCTCCTTCCCTGTTATAACTTTAATTATCCTTCATGTTTTCAATTTATATTCTCACCGCAAACGAAGAAATTGATATTGCGGATTGTATTGAGTCTGCATTATTATCAGATGATGTGATTGTGGTGGATTCTTTGAGCCAAGATCGCACCGTTGAAATTGCCCAACAATATCCAGTTAGGGTGTTACAACATCGTTTTGAAAGTCACGGAAAACAGCGCACATGGATGTTACAGGAAATTCCGACCAAACACGATTGGGTCTACATTTTAGAAGCCGATGAACGGATGACTCCTGAATTGTTTACAGAATGTTTACAGGCGATTCAAAGTGATGATTATATTGGATATTATGTCGCCGAAAGAGTGATATTTTTGGGAAATTGGATTCGACGCAGTACCCAATATCCTCGGTATCAAATGCGTCTATTTCACAAGGATAAAGTTTGGTTTAACGATTATGGTCATACGGAACGGGAAGTTTGTGATGGCCCGACGGGATTTATTCGAGAAACCTATCCCCATTACACCTGTAGTAAAGGGTTATCCCGTTGGATTGACAAACACAATCGTTACTCAACCGATGAAGCAGTAGAAACCCTGCGACAGTTACAGACGGGAACTGTGAATTGGAAGGATTTATTATTAGGAAGTTCGGAAGTTGAACGACGACGAGCCTTAAAAGATTTATCCTTACGTTTACCGTTTAGACCTCTGATTCGCTTTGTTTATATGTACTTTTTATTGGGAGGATTTTTAGACGGTCGTTCTGGGTTTTCTTGGTGTGTTTTACAAGCATTCTATGAATATTTGATTCTACTTAAAGTTTGGGAAGTTGAAAATTCTCCTCAACTGTATGATCTGGGTTTAGAGACTTTAAAAAAAGTCGAGTCCCAGAACGCTATCTCCAATCTGGGAACATCAGACTCTTAGTTTTTATTTCATGCTTCAGGGTGCTTTTATCGGTTGATATTTCTTTTCTGTATCATCAAAAATTAAAGAATTATTATGTTTTTAAATTGTTTAGTTAGTTTTCATACCCGCCGCGGGTGAAAACGCAATTTTCTATACAGAGCTACGCTACACATAGCGCATCTGCGTAAGTTTTGATAAAATATAAACAAATTAAAATAACATCCCCCTATGAAAATCCTGCACGGAACCTGGATTCCTGAAATAACAGGTGATTTCATCGAACAAGGTGCATTTTACCTTTGGGTTGAAACTTCGACCCGCAAAACAAAGCGAAACCCGGACACACTCCATCCCCAACATCTAACAGCATCGAGTTTACAAGCATTTGTGCAAAATGAAATAGGGATTTCTGAAGATTATTCGCGTTTAATCTCGAATCGGATTTCCCTTAAATACTTTGCCCTGCCAACCCTTAATCAGCAACCGCTTCCTTCCCCTGAATTAGCAAAATACTTAGAAACTGACCTAAACTTAGAATTTGAAGAATTTGCTACATGGGAAATTACAACTTATCAATTAGCATCTAGTCGGAATACATTTAATTCCCTCAACACAATTATCAAACTTCTTAAAGAGATTCACTTCCTCGCTCAACAAAACCCCTCAGAAATGAGCCTCGGTTCTGACCTCTTCTTTTGGTATCATTATACCCAATTATTTAAACAAATTCTTTACAAAGATCAATATATACCCGCTCTTAAATATCGTCAGCTTGCTTCTACTAAAACCGAAGGCAAACGTGCAACTCAAACTCCGTTATTTGAAATTTATTCCGGCTGGGAAATTATATCAGAACAATATCAATCTTTAATCACTCAATCTGTCAACGCGATGCCTTTAGCCTGTGTATCGGGTTCTCTGGTTGCTCAAAATCCGATTAAATTTTATAACCCAGAAACCCTACTGCGTAACTTTTCTGAATGCTTACTGCATCAAATTGTCACCCAAACTCCCTTAACAGCTAAGTTTAATCAACAAATTGCTGATACATTAGTGCATCATTGTATTCATCCAAATTCCCAGAATCCCAAAACCAGTCCGGCCGATTTGGAAGAATATAAACAATGGTTAGTTTGGAAAGAAAAACTCACCCACAGCCAAACCGCAGCCGCCTTTGACCTGTGCTTTCAACTCCAAGAAGCCACTCAGGAACAAGACAATTGGCTAATTCATTTTTCAGTTTCCTCGAAACAAGATCCCTCCTTTAAGCTGTTGTTAAAGGATTACTGGAAACAAACTCAAAAAAAGAAAAAAGAACTGTATAATTATGTAGGAAAGGATTTTGAAAAATACCTATTACTTAATTTAGGATATGCCGCGAGAATGTATCCTAAACTTTGGCAGGGATTAGAAACAGATCAACCAGTTGGATTAGAATTAAATCTGATTGAAGCCTTTGAATTTCTCAAAGAAAGTGCGTGGATACTGGAAGATTCAGGATATAAAGTCATCATTCCCGCTTGGTGGACACCCCAAGGTCGTCAGCGTGCTAAAATTCGTTTAAAAACGTCCTCTCGTTCTTCAGGACAAGCATCAGTTAGCAAAGGATTTTTTAATTTAGATACGTTAATTCAATATCAATATTCCCTATCCATTGGCGGTGAAGTTGTTACGCCAAAAGAATGGGAACAACTCGTTAATGCTAAAACACATCTGATTCAATTTCGCGGTCAGTGGATGGAATTAGACCAACAAAAAATGCAGCAAATGTTGGAATTTTGGCAAAAACACACAGAAGAAAAACCGGAAATCAAGCTATTAGATTTCGTAAAAATGTCGGCTTCCTTAGAGGATGAATTAGAAGTTGAACATGACTCAATATTATCCGATTTGATGGGGAAATTGCAAGATAAAAGTCAACTTACAATGGTGGGTGATATTCCCCAATTGCAAGGAACGTTAAGGGATTATCAAAAGCGAGGAGTATCCTGGTTACAATACTTAGAAAACTTAGGGTTAAATGGCTGTTTAGCTGATGATATGGGTTTGGGAAAATCCGTTCAGGTTATTGCTCGATTAGTTCAAGAAAAAGAAACGGTAGACTCAACTTTACCAACATTATTAATTGCACCCACTTCAGTGATTGGCAATTGGCAAAAAGAGATTGAAAAGTTTGCCCCTCATTTGCAAACTATTATACATCATGGTAGCGGTCGAATTCAAGATTTAGAAGCGTTTAAATCGACTTGTCTTAACTGTGATGTTGTCATCACTTCTTTTACCTTAGTTCGTCAAGATGAAAAACTATTCAATCATCTTGAATGGCGACGAATTGTTGTTGATGAAGCTCAAAATATTAAAAATCCTAAAACTGCTCAAACTCGTGCGATATTAAAACTTTCGGCTCAATATCGATTAGCTTTAACCGGAACTCCAGTTGAAAATCGTCTTCTGGATTTGTGGTCAATTTTTAATTTTTTGAATCCCGGTTATTTGGGGAAAGAAGCTCAATTTCGCAAGTCCTTTGAAATTCCTATTCAAAAGGATAATGACCGGATGAAATCTGCAACTTTAAAGAAACTTGTAGAGCCCTTAATTTTGAGACGAGTCAAGACTGATCCGTCAATTATTAATGATTTACCCGATAAAGTTGAGCAAAAAGTGTATTGTAACTTAACCAAAGAGCAAGCCTCTCTGTATGAAGCCTTGGTGAAAGATGTGGCTGAAAAAATTAATGAGGTTGAAGGGATGAAGCGAAAAGGATTAATTTTATCGACGCTGATGAAGTTAAAACAAATTTGTAATCATCCGGCTCAGTTTTTACAGGATGGAAGTGAATTTTCGGCGGCGCGATCGCAGAAATTACAACGATTAGCAGATATGGCAGAAGAAGCTATTTCAGAAGGAGAAAGTTTATTAGTCTTTAGCCAGTTTACAGAAGTTTGTGATGGTTTAGAACGACATTTTAAACATCATTATCATTATAATACCTATTATATTCATGGAGGTACAAATCGCACGAAACGAGAACAAATGATTACTGAATTTCAAAATCCTGAGACCGAACCTTCTGTCTTTATTCTCTCTTTGAAAGCCGGAGGTGTGGGAATCACTTTAACCAAAGCAAATCATGTATTTCACTTTGATCGCTGGTGGAATCCGGCGGTGGAAGATCAAGCAACGGATCGAGCTTTTCGGATTGGTCAAACGAAAAATGTATTTGTTCATAAATTTGTGGCTTTGGGAACTTTAGAAGAAAAAATTGACCAGATGATAGAAGATAAGAAAAAACTTTCTTCTCAGGTTATTGGTAGTGATGAATCTTGGTTAACAGAATTAGATAATGAAGCGTTTAAACAGCTTATTCAATTGAATAAACTGGCTTTATTGGAGTAGTTGATTAGTTTTAATTTTGTAGTGTTTAAAAGGAGTAATTATCTATTATGGCTCAATTTAGTCGCACTTGGTGGGGAAAACAATTTATTGAAGCGTTAGAAGCCTTTAGTGACCCGTCACGCTTGGGTCGAGGACGTTCTTATGCAAGGAATGGTAAAATTCTGAAGTCGAAAATTGATCGGAATCGAATTACGGCAAAGGTTAAAGGTTCAATTAATCCCTACTTTGGGGTTTATAAAGAACCTCGATATAATACGACTATTGAAATTACACCAATTAGTTCTAGTGATTGGTCGAAAGCGATTCAACATTTGTCTTCAAAAGCAAGTTTTGTGTCTAAATTATTAATGAATGAAGTTCCTGATAATATTGAGGATGTGTTTTCGGATTTAGGTTTACATTTACTTCCCCAAAGCGAAAAAGACTTTAAAACAACTTGTTCTTGTCCAGATTGGTCAAATCCTTGTAAACATATTGCGGGGGTTTATTATTTAGTAGCTTCCCAATTAGATGATGATCCTTTTTTGCTTTTTCAATTGAGGGGTTTATCTAAAGATGTCCTCAAAGCGGAGTTATCTCAATCTCCTTTAGGGAAGATTTTATCTCAAGAATTGACAACCCAGGAAGTTTCTATACAACCCTCAATATCTTTCTATACGACTGTGGAAACAGAAGGCGTACCAGAGAAAATTAGTGCGCGAGAGTTTTGGTTAGGAACCCATCGACTTCCTCAAGTTGTTGAAGAAACTTCTTCTGTGAGTTTACCTGCAATTTTAATTAAAAAACAAGGAGATTTTCCGGCTTTTTGGAAAAAAGAGGATTCTTTTATTCAAGTTATGGAGGAGTTTTACCGACGAGTCAAAACTAAAAATAAGAACTTGATTTAGCTTAGGAATAAATATTAGGTATTTTGAGGCTATACAAATGTCTTATTGTGACTTTACTAGCGTTTGCATAGGAAGCGAAGCGATCGCCAGATTTCTTTCTAACAACAAATACAACAACCCAGTAACTAAATCTTTAAATAAATAGTAAAGAAACTCCTCTAATACGGTAGAGTGAAGATTAGAGCGAGAATCGAATTTTTCAGCATAATGTTGCTTGTCTAAAAAATCTTTGTAATCCGAGAGAAGTTTTACCCTTTTAGCAATAATTTCATTACAGTAAAAGCAGGAAATAACTTCTCATGGTCTAATATAGATAATTGAAAATGATTAAAATTTAATAGGCCTAAAGAATAGCGTTTAGGAGGGGCACCAATTTTTTTTCCCGTATTATTTCCAATAATAAAAACACGCTCTCTTATTTGAGGAACACCATATTCAGCCGCATTTAATAACCAAACTTCAACAAGATACCCCAATTCTTCAAAAGTATTTTTTATAATATCTATAACCTTTATTCCATCAACATTTTTCCGTGAGAGTAAGCCTTTAACATTTTCCATGACAAAAGCTTTAGGTTGCAGAAAACTAATCCATTGAGCGAAGTTAATAAATAAAGTATTTCTAGGATCTTTAGGATCTTTTTGGGCTGGCCCTGCAATGCTAAAACCCTGACACGGCGGCCCACCAATAATAATATCAGGTTTAAAAATACAAATTTCTTTAACCTGACTTTCGGTGTTAAAATCACGAATATCATACTGAATAACAGTCATATCAGGATGATTATAACGGAGTGTGTCACAAGCCCAAGTATCAATCTCCACTGATAACGGAATAGAAAAACCTGCCATTTTGAACCCTAAACCAAACCCACCTGCACCCGCAAACAAATCAACAGCAATAGGTTGTGCTAATGTCATAGACTTTTACTATTACTTGTATAATTTTTAATTTTAATAATACTTCATTAATTCCCATAAAAAACCCCACCTGACGAATCAGGCAGGGTGTTTAATTAACAATCTAAGCAGTGATTAGACATCTAGGTGAAACCCTAGTCTAAGTCAGGCATAGAAAGTACAGCTTCCGATTTCCGGTCAATGCCTTTCTCGAAGCCAGCCACCGCAGCCCGGGCGCGACCCGCGTGCCAGAGGTGACCAATCAAGAAGAAGAAACCCACGATGAAGTGGAAACCAGCCAACCAAGCCCGGGGGTTAACATAGTTAAACCCTTGAGCTTCGGTAATAATCCCACCCACGGAGTTAATCGAACCGTTAGGGGCGTGGGTCATGTACTCAGAAGCCCGACGAATTTGCCAAGGTTGAATATCGTTTTTCAGCTTGTTGAGGTCAAGACCATTAGGCCCACGCAGAGGCTCTAACCAAGGGCCACGGAAATCCCAGAAGCGCATGGTTTCACCACCAAAGATGATTTCCCCAGTCGGAGAACGCATCAGGTATTTACCCAGACCTGTCGGGCCTTGGGCGGAACCAATATTCGCACCCAGTTTTTGGTCACGGACTAAGAACACAAAGGACTGAGACTGAGAAGATTCAGCGTTTGTGGGGCCGTAGAACTCACTGGGATAAGCGGTATTATTAAACCAAACATAGGAAGCAGCGATAAAGCCCATCAAAGACAGAGCGCCTAAACTGTAAGACAGATAAGCCTCTCCAGACCAGATGAAAGCCCGACGCGCCCAGCCAAAGGGTTTGGTTAGGATGTGCCAGATACCACCGGAAATGCAGATCAGACCAATCCAGATGTGACCGCCGATGATGTCTTCCATGTTGTCAACACCGATGATCCAGCCTTCTCCCCCAAACGGAGCTTTAACTAAATAGCCAAAGATCGCGGCCGGGTTCAAAGTCGGATTGGCAATCACACGGACATCGCCACCACCAGGCGCCCAAGTGTCATAGACACCCCCAAAGAACATGGCTTTGAACACTAACAGGAAAGCCCCCAGACCCAATATAATCAGGTGATACCCGATAATATTGGTCATTTGGTTTTTGTCTTTCCAGTCATAACCAAAGAAAGAAGAATATTCTTCTAAAATTTCAGGGCCACGGACGGCATGATAAATACCGCCTAAACCCAAAACCGCAGAGGAAATTAAGTGCAGAACCCCAATCACGAAGTAGGGGAAGATATCAATCACTTCACCACCAGGGCCCACACCCCAACCGAGGGTAGCCATGTGGGGGATCAGGATCAAACCCTGTTCATACATGGGCTTTTCGGGAACGAAGTGAGCCACTTCAAACAGGGTCATCGCCCCAGCCCAGAACACGATCAAACCAGCGTGAGCAACGTGAGCGCCCAGCAACTTACCAGACAAATTAATCAAACGGGCATTACCTGACCACCAGGCGAATCCAGTGGATTCTAGGTCACGGCCGCCGACATAAGAAGTATTAGAGAGCGTTACCACGCGGTAATACCTCCTCAGGGAAAATAAAGTTTTCGTGGGGTTGATCCGCAGGAGCCATCCAAGCCCGCAGACCTTCATTTAACAGAATGTTCTTAGTATAGAACGTTTCAAATTCAGGATCTTCCGCCGCCCGTAACTCTTGGGAAACGAAATCATAAGCCCGTAGGTTCAGAGCTAAACCAACAATGCCGATAGAACTCATCCACAGACCCGTGACCGGCACGAATAACATGAAAAAGTGTAACCAACGTTTGTTAGAAAAAGCAATCCCGAAAATTTGTGACCAAAAACGGTTGGCGGTCACCATCGAATAGGTTTCTTCAGCTTGAGTCGGTTCAAAAGCCCGGAAAGTATTGGCTGTATCTCCATCTTCAAACAGAGTATTTTCCACCGTCGCTCCGTGAATAGCACACAACAGCGCGCCACCCAGGATTCCAGCCACTCCCATCATGTGGAAGGGGTTCAGCGTCCAGTTATGGAAGCCTTGTAGGAACAGAATAAACCGGAAGATTCCGGCTACCCCAAAGCTAGGGCCAAAAAACCAACTAGACTGACCCAATGGGTACATCAGAAATACACTGACAAATACCGCAATTGGGCCAGTAAAGGCGATCGCATTATAGGGACGAATGCCGACTAAACGAGCAATTTCCAACTGACGCAGACAAAAGCCGATCAGCGCGAAAGCACCGTGCAGAGCCACAAAAGCCCATAAACCGCCCAGTTGACACCAACGGGTGAAGTCCCACTGAGCTTCCGGCCCCCAAAGGAACAGTAAGGAATGTCCTAAACTGTTAGCGGGGCTACTGACGGCGGCGGTGATGAAGTTGCAGCCTTCTAAATAAGAGCTTGCTAAACCGTGGGTGTACCAGGAAGTTACAAAGGTTGTTCCGGTTAACCAGCCACCGAGGGCTAAATAAGCACAGGGGAACAATAGAACTCCTGACCAACCCACGAAGACAAAGCGATCGCGTTTGAGCCAGTCATCAAGGACATCAAAGGCGCCTCTTTCGACCTGCGGCCGTTCGACTGCTATAGTCATTTGGTGAACGATCCTCTTGGGTTTATCAAAAACATTATCCTTTGTGAAGTACCCAGCAATCAATCGGAATCTCGATTTTTGTTTGGGCTAACCTTCTCAGTTGCTTAACCTTTTGTGGGAATACTTCCGAACGGAGTTCGGAGGAAGGTCTGACAAAGCAGTTTCTATCCCTTGCGGTATAAACTGTTCAGCAATTGGTCGGATGCTTATAGCTTACCACTTTTTCCCTCGTCTAATCGGGGGGACATTTAGCGGTAGACTCTTAAGCAAGTTAACATAACTATATATTACAGTTAACAATTTTTGCAAAGGTGTTGACTGTAAAAATTCACATTCTTACTTTCATGAGTACCGAAACAAAGACTACAACGAATCAAATTCTTTCTAAGAAAGTTACGGGCTCCCGTCGCTTCAGCAACTACTGGTGGGCCAGTGTGATCACTATTGGGGGTACGGGTTTCCTTTTATCCGGTATTTCTAGCTATTTGAAAATTAATCTTTTACCCTTCGCCGATCCGACTCAACTGATCTTTATCCCCCAAGGCATTGTCATGGGTTTATATGGAGCCGCTGCTTTATTACTGGCTTTGTATTTATGGTTAGTGATTTTCTGGGATTTAGGCGGGGGATACAATGAATTTAACCGGGATACGGGAAAAGTAAGTATTTTCCGATGGGGGTTTCCTGGAAAAAACCGCAAGGTGGAGTTCAGTAGCAACCTGAATGATATTCAATCCATTCGTGTTGATATCAAGGATGGAATTAACCCCCGTCGAGCTTTGTACCTAAAACTCAAAGACCGTCGGCAAATTCCCTTAACCCGTGTGGGCCAACCCCTACCTCTGTCTGATGTGGAAAACCAAGGGGCAGAATTAGCTAAGTTTTTACAAGTCCCCTTAGAAGGACTTTAGAACCTCCGACCGCAAAAACATTGAAACCTAAGATGAAGAAACTCAACACACAGCACTGGTTTTTACCTTTTTTGCTGATTTGTGTATTAATCGTTGGGGGCTGTGCTTCTAATACAACCTCCACCGAAATCCAGAATAACAATTCTGCTGATAGTCAATCTGCTACACCTATTTCCCAAAATCCGACTCAACCGATGACAAATTTACCTCAATTAAACGGAAAAGCTACGGTAGTAATGACGGTCAACGGATCGCCGATTACGATTGAAGTGGATGGAACTAATGCCCCGGTTACGGCTGGAAACTTTGTTGATCTGGTCAATAAAGGAGTTTATGACGGTCTAGCTTTTCACCGGGTTGTCCGTGAGCCTGATCCCTTCGTGGCTCAAGGTGGCGACCCTCAAAGTAAAGATCCTAACTTTCCCAGCGCTAGATTAGGTACTGGGGGATTTATTGATCCCGCTACTTCTAAAGAACGCATGATTCCTTTGGAAATTAAGCCCAAAGGCGCGGAACAGCCGATTTATAGTAAAACCTTAGAAAGCGCCCGGATCACCGCAGCACCCGTTTTATCCCACCGTCGCGGTGCTGTAGCTATGGCCCGTTCTCAATTTCCCGATTCGGCTTCTTCTCAGTTCTATTTTTCTTTAGCGGAATTGCCTTTTCTGGATGGGAGTTATGCGGTTTTTGGGAATGTTACCGATGGGATGAATGTTGTGGATAAGATTCAACAAGGCGATCGCATTGACTCGGCAAAAGTCACCCAAGGGTTAGAAAATCTGAAAAATTAATCAACTCTTAAAAAATGTCAACACGAATCCCCGATTTATGGCATAGAGATTAAGTCCCTGTAGGGGCGGGTTCACCGAGATTAATCGGATTTGACAGATCATCTTGATCAACCCGCCCTGACCGCTATCCTGGCTGAGTCTTAACAAAGAATGCAAGTTGTTGTTACTGGTATTGGTTTAATCTCGGCATTAGGAAATTTGGAAATAACCTGGAAACAATTGTTATCGGGTCATTCAGGAATATTACCCCATCAACCTTTTCCTGAACTTTTTACTAAACCCCTGGCTTTAATTAATAATATTCCTTCTGATCCTACGGAATTATTAGAAACTGCGATCGCCGATGCCTTAATTATGGCTAATTTAACTCCACCTTTATTAGATTGTGGTGTTGTAATTGGTTCTAGTCGGGGATATCAAGGAAAATTAGAACAATTAGCAAGATTTTACCCCCCCTACCCCCCTTACTAATGGGGGGAAAAGATGGAGTTTCCTCTTTATGGAGGGGGGGAGAAGATGGAGTTTCTTCTTTATGGAGGGGGGGAGAAGATGGAGTTTCCCCTTTATGGCAAGGGGGAGAAGATGGCATTTTTTCCTTAGTGGAACGGGGAGAAGATGCGGGGATTAGTTTAAGCAAATTTGTAGAATATTTACCTTTTAATATTGCTTTAAATGCAGCTAAAAAAACAGGTTCTACGGGAATTATTTTATCACCCATGGCGGCTTGTGCTACGGGAATTTGGGCGATCGCTCAAGGATTTGAACTGATTAAAACCCAACAGTGTCAGCGTGTAATAGTGGGAGCAGTGGAAGCACCAATTACTCCTTTAACCTTAGCAGGATTTGAACAAATGGGAGCCTTAGCAAACACAGGTTGCTATCCATTTGATCGAGATCGAGAAGGATTTGTTTTAGGGGAAGGCGCGGCTATTTTAATTTTAGAATCAGAAGATCTAGCGCAACAGCGAAATGCTCAAATTTATGGGAAAATATTAGGATTTGGATTGACAGCAGATGCTTGTTATGGTAATAAACCTGATAGAGTTGGAAAAAGTGCGATCGCCGCGATTCAAACCTGTTTAAAAAATAGTAATTTATCGAGTCATGAAATTGATTATATTCATACCCATGGAACCGCTACAAAATTAAATGATGATCATGAAGTTCAATTAATTAAACAATTATTTCCCCAAGGTGTTTCTGTTAGTTCAACAAAAGGCGCAACCGGACACACATTAGGGGCGTCAGGAGCGTTAGGAGTAGCTTTTAGTTTAATGACATTAAAACATCAACTATTACCCCCCTGTGTGGGTTTAAAAACACCAGAATTTGATTTGGATTTTGTTACCTCTGTTCGTTCTATGGTTATCAAAAATACTTTATGTTTTAGTTTTGGATTTGGGGGACAAAATGCTATTATTGCAATTGGTAAAGCCTAATCGTTGTTGCGCTTAAGCGCAATCTTTACAAAGGCTCTCATCCCAACAACATAATAGTAATTACTCAATACTAATCAAAATAAATAATGCCATTAACTGAACGTTTATCTAAAATTAAATGGGAGCATATTCCCTCAACTCTGTCTTTATTTTCGGGATGTGGAGGGATGGATTTACCTTTGCATAAAGCTGGATTTAAAGTGGTTTGGGCGATTGATGCTAATAGAGATGCTTGTCAAACTTTTCGCCGAAATATTGGGGATGTAATTGTTAATAATCAAATTGAAAATATTAATATTGCTGAAGTTCCTGATGCGGATTTAATTACGGGCGGTTTTCCTTGTCAAGATTTTTCAATGATTTGGAAACGTCCAGGGTTAGAAGGAGAACGGGGAAATTTATATACTTATTTTCTTAAATTTGTTCAAGACAAAAAACCGAAAGCGTTTATTGCTGAAAATGTTAAAGGGTTATTAAGTGCTAATAATTATCAAGCAATTGAACGGATTATTTCTGACTTTGAGAATATTGAACCCGGATATTTAGTTAAACCCAAACTCTATAATTTTGCCGATTATGGGGTTCCTCAATTTCGAGAACGGGTATTATTAGTAGGAATTAGAAAAGATACGGGATTTAATTTTATTCATCCTCAACCGGAATATGGGTTAAATCGAAAATATCCCTATCGGACTGCATCGGACGCATTAGCAGGAGTCGAAAATATTTCCAATAATAATGAACATCAAAAAATCCAACCGAGAACTATTGAAATTTTAAAACGGATTAAACCCGGTGGCAATTTTACCGATATTCCTAAAGATAGCGAATATTATGTTAAAGGCATGATTAGTCATGTTTATCGGCGTTTACACCCTAACCAACCTTCAACTACTATTATCGCAGGAGGTGGCGGCGGAACTTGGGGATATCATTACGATGAACCCAGAGCATTAACCAATCGGGAACGCGCTCGGTTACAATCTTTTCCAGATGATTTTATCTTTGAAGGATCATTTACAGAAATTCGTCGCCAAATTGGAAATGCGGTTCCCCCTGATGGTATTGTGGCGTTAGTTGAAGCGTTAATTCCTTTATTTACAGGAAAATATCAGCAGGTTGATTTATATGAATTAAGTGAAAATTTACAAAAATTATCAATTAAAGAACGATTGAAATTAGCGAATCAAGAAAACCGTGAATTAGTATTACTCCGGTAGATAATCAGGGTTTAAGGTGTCCTCTTGAGAAAACGGTGATTCTATAGGAAAAGTATTAATTGATAATCCAGTTTCATCAGCAGCTAATTCTCTAGCATCTTGATAACATTCTGGAAAAACTTCAAGAAAATATCGCTTTAAACTCGGACTATTTTTAAAATCATTTCGTAGTCTTTTGCGATGTTCTCGAATAGTAAATAGCCAGCTATTCGTTCGTTTATCAGATTGATACTTATATTTTAATAGGTGCATTAATAAAATTCTGAGATTACTCTCAATTGCTGATTTTTGACTTCTTCCCATAGCTTCTAATTCTTCAATTAAATTAATCATATCGACTTCAGCTAATTTTCCATGTTGTAACTGATGAATAGTATTCATTAACCACAAATGATAATCTTCTTCATATAAATCAGAAGTTTGTTGAGATTCTGTGATGGGGAGTTGGGTTGTCATGAGATATCCTAAACTCAGTTAATTTTAATTATATAATAGGGAACAGGGAACAGAAAGAATATACCCGTCTATGTTCTAACCTTAGAATTCATATATAAAAAATAGGTTGGATTTTGTTTTCTTAACCCAACCTACCTTAATTTTGATGATCAATTTAGAATGTGAGATCAAGTTTACTATGGTTGCGATAACACCAGCCTAAAATGATGCCTAAAACGGATAATTTAATCATTTCTAGGGTAAAATAACTCAAATGCAGTTGGTTCATGCCATCGGGAATTGTATTGAATCCATTAAATAGATTTAAGTTAATTCCTAATGCACTCATTTGAGGAGTAAGAATATAGGTATAAACCATGGCAATGGCAAACAGAAATAGCGATAATCCAGTGATTGTCCGTAGGCGACTACTGAATTTTTCAGGAAGGTTCATCGCTAAAGCAATTAAACCCGTTAAACCAACCGCCGCACAAACTAATTCAATCCGGTTAAAGACTGAAAAAATTAGAGTTCCCGCCGAAGTAAATCCGGTTTCTTCCATCATGCCAGAAATATACATCGTCGGCATAATTACAAAGTCAAGAATTAAACTTCCCGCCATCCATAATCCGAGAGTGGTTAACACCAGTGTCAGCCAGCGTGTGGGATGATATTCTGCTTTAGAGATAGTAGCCATAGTAATGATTACCTTGTATGAATAATAATTGCTGTCTTCACTTTTTATAATAGCGAATATTTTCACAATAGAATGTGAAGTATTTTGTATAACAAAACTTTACAAAAAAATATAAATCTTTAAGTCTTGGTTCTTAAACAGGATAAAAGCTGAGTTTTGAAATCTTTTTTTAGACAGCCTAAATTTTCCGATAAAATACGGTTTCTTAATTGTAAAAATTGTTACTTGCGGAGGGGATAGTAATATGGCATGAATTTTTGCTAAAATTAACCCAGATATAATCAACACTAAGAAAAAGGATAAATAATTAAAGTGAAAGCAGTTATTTTATTGTCCGGTGGCTTAGATTCTTCGACGGTTTTATACCAAGCAAAAGCAGATGGTTGTGAATGTTATGCGATTTCTTTTGATTATCAACAGCGACACCGTAAGGAACTCGAATCAGCGCGAAAAATTGCCGAATTTGCCGGAGTCGTCGAACATCAAGTCGTAACTTTTGATTTGAGTCTATGGGGGGGGTCTGCCTTAACCGATAATCGCCTCGATTTACCCCAGGATAGATCCCCAGAAACAATGGCTGGAAGTATTCCAATTACTTATGTTCCGGCTCGGAATACTATCTTTTTAAGTTTTGCTTTAGCCTATGCAGAAGCGATCGCCGCCCGGAAAGTTTATATTGGTGTTAATGTGTTAGATTATTCGGGTTATCCCGATTGTCGTCCCGATTATATTCAAGCCATAGAAGAAGTCTTTAGATTAGGAACAAAACAAGGTCGAGAAGGTGATCCGATTACGATTGAATCTCCACTGATTCATTTAGCAAAAACAGAAATTATCAAATTAGGAAATCGCTTAGGGGTTCCCTGGGAATTTACTTGGTCTTGTTATGCCGGAGAGGAACAAGCCTGTGGTGTTTGTGATTCCTGTCGTTTACGATTAGCTGCCTTTGCTGAACTGGAATTAATAGATCCGATTGCTTATATAGCAGGGAATAGGGAATAGGTAATGGGTAATGGGTAATGGGTAATGGGTAATTACGACTGATATCAAATAACGAGAAGTATTACTCCTGTTCCCTCCCCCCCTAGCCCCCCGTGCACGGGGGGTTTGGGGGGCTGTTCCGGTGTTCCGGTGTTCCCTGCTATACTTTCTCCCTTATGGTTGGTGCAGTTAAATGTGATCTGAAAAGACCTGAGTTCCTTTATCAGCTTCTAAACTATCTCCTTTATTTTGGCCGTCGTGGAAGGCGCAAAGAATCACATCACAGGTTTTTCCCCAGGCGAGTGCCCCAGTTCGATCAATTCCAATTGCTCCAAAATCCCGTTGATGTTCGTGGGCTTCGGCGAAGGATTTTTTAAAGGCGGTCTGTAAAGACTGACCATCGGTGACTCGGATCACAATTTTAGCCGCCAAACACTCATCGAGAATATCTTCCCCAATTCCCGTACAACTAACCCCAGCTTGATCGGTGGCATAATTTCCGGCTGGAGTTGCAGAGTCACTCACCCGGCCAATGCGCTCAAATCCCTTGCCCCCGGTGGATGTCCCGGCGACTAATTGACCCTTTTGATCTAAGGCCACAACCCCGATGGTTCCGGTGCCTGCGGGTTCAGAAACCACATTCGCCATGCTGCGTCTAAAATTGTCCTTACGGTCTTCGAGCCATTCCTGCAAACGTTGGTCGGTGAGGGGATTATATAGGGGTAATTGCAGTTCCCGGGCTAATTCGGCGGCCCCATAATCGGATAAAACGTGATCGGAGGCGTCTTGTAAAACCACAGCTAAATCTATAGGATTTTTCACCCGTGAAACGTTAATCACCCCGCTAAAACGTTGGAGGCTTCCATCCATTAAGGCGGCACTCATGCGGATTTGGCCATCGGATTGCAGGACGGAACCCGTGCCCGCATTGAACCGAGGATCGTTTTCTAGGAGTTGACAGCCAAGCACTACGGCTTCTTTAGCGCTCGCTCCCCGGAGGAGTAGGGGGTAAACTTGATCAATGACTCGATAGAGGGATTTGCGTACAGCTTCTAATCCTCCTTTGCTTTGGAGAGAACTACCAGCACCGCCATGAATAATTAGTTTAGGTTGAACGGCCATGAATGTATGATGCAAATGAATAATTTTTAAGCAGAACGGCGACGACGACAACGTTCGGAACAATATTTGACTTCTTCCCAACAGTCGGCTCATTTTTTTCGCCAGGTGAAGGGGCGATCGCAAACGGGACAAGTCTTCGTCGGTAAGTCGGACTTAGATCGCTGGCGTGCCATGCTAAGTTATTGAAGTCGCTTTAATCAGGGATGATTATATCATTTCCATGTCACAGACCTTACCCTATACCCCCTTAACCCCGATTCGGATTGTGTTAGTGGAACCCGCAGGGCCTTTAAATGTGGGTTCTGTTGCCCGGGTGATGAAAAATATGGGGCTTGGGCAGTTGGTGTTAGTTAATCCTCAATGCGATCCCATGGGGGATGAAGCGAAAAGAATGGCGGTTCATGCTGGGGATATTTTAGCAGGGGCGATCACAGTGTCTTCTTTACCAGAGGCTTTAGTGGGATGTCAACGGGCGATCGCAACCACGGCTAGATCCCGATCAGGTGCTTTACCTACTGATTTAGAAGATCCCAGAACGGTTTTACCTTGGTTATTAAACTGTCCCTCGGCTTTGATTTTTGGGCCAGAAGATCGGGGTTTAAATAATGATGAATTGAGTTATGCTCAAAGGTTTCTCCGAATTCGGTCTAGTTCTGTTTATCCGTCTTTAAATTTGGCTCAGTCGGTGGGGGTGTGTTGTTATGAATTACGATATTGTGTGTTAGAACCTCAAGAGAGGGTAAGCAACTCTATAGAAATTCCCCCGGCTTCTACGGTTCCCTTGGAGGTGTTAGAGGGTTATTATCAACAGTTGGAAGCAATTTTACTCAAGATTGGATATGTCTATCCCCATACCGCCAGTAGTCGAATGAAAAAGTTTCGGCGTCTGTATAATCGAGCTAATTTAACCTCTGAAGAAGTGGCGATGTTGCGCGGTATCCTGAGTCAAGTAGAATGGGCGTTATCAATGATCAGTGATCGGTAGAGACGTGCCATGGCACGTCTCTACTGAAAAGTAAAATTCTAGTCAGGTGTTTAGGTGTGGCTCAACGATCTCCTCGTCAGTCGTTATTCTCGATCTTTTCCTTTAATAAGTCTGGCTCTAAGTCCTCTGAGCCAAAATCTCGCAATGGGAAAGCGTCTCAACCGCAACCGAGGCGTCGATCTCGTCATGATCCGGTAAAAACGGCTCCCCGTCGCTCTCCGTCAACAGAACCACGACAGAATAATGATTTAGGCCGTTCGGAGTCTTTTGATCCTCTACTTTCTCAACTGCGACAAAAACCCGTTCCGCCTAAATCTCGTAAACCCCGCCCGACCCCAGGTAAACGCCCCCCTAATGCGGCTACTGGTGCTTCTGTTTTGCCCTTTCGTAAGCCTGCTGATCCTTCTCCCCGTCGCAGACCGGAGGGGGACATTATTCCGGCTCCGACCTCTCCCCTCGCCCCTAGGGATAAATTAGTAAAACGGGTGAGAAAAAAACGTCGAGTCTCTCCGATAATTTATGCTGCCCGCTTGGTGATTTTAGGACTGGGAATTGGTGTGATTTCGGGGACGATTCTTTCGGTTTTAAATGCTTTGGGTCGTTCTAGTGCCGCCGCCGATCAAACTGTAAATTTAAGCCTGGAACAACAACAAAATTCTACGTCTTCTAATACTTTAGTTTCATCCCTACAATTAACTCAAGAATCTTCGGATTTAAAAACAGCAATTCTGGGTTTAGCGAAGGATTTACCTAAGTTAAAACCTGGGGTGTTTTTAGTGGATTTAGATACGGGAAATTATGTGGATATTCAAGGGCAAGAAGCAGTTCCGGCTGCGAGTACCATTAAACTTCCTATTTTAGTCTCATTTTTCCAAGCGGTTGATGAAGGCAGGATACGTTTAGATGAAGTCTTAACCATGGAAGAAAAACACGTTGCTAAGGGGTCTGGAGAACTGCAAGATAAACCAGTCGGGAGTAAATTTACAGCCCTAGAAACAGCAGATTTAATGATTACAAATAGTGATAATACCGCTACAAATATGTTAATTGATCGCTTGGGTGGGATTGAATCCTTGAATCAACAGTTTGCTTCTTGGCAATTAAAACAAACTCAAATGCAAAATATTCTTCCTGATTTGGAAGGAACAAATAAAACCAGTGCTAGGGATTTAGTTAATTTAATGGCGGACATCAATCAAGGAAAGTTAGTTTCTTTGAAATCCCGCGATTTTATGTTAAGAATTATGCAGCAAACTCGCAATCGTTCTTTGTTACCTCGTGGTTTAGGAGAGGGGGCGTTTATTGCTCATAAAACGGGCAATATTGACTCGGTTTCTGGGGATGTTGGTTTAATTGATATGCCTAATGGTAAACGCTATTTAGTTGGGGTTTTAGTGCAACGAGAAGCAGATGATCCCCAAGCTAATGAACTAATTCGTAAAATTTCTTCTACTATTTATCAATATTTTGATACTGCTACTGACCCTAAACCAAATCCCGATTTGCCAACTACTCCCGATCAGGTTCAAGATAATCAACAATAACTTATTCTAGGGTGTGTTATAGCAGGGAACACCGGAACACCGGAACACCGGAACAGCCCCCCCAAACCCCCCGTGCACGGGGGGCTAGGGGGGGAGGGATCTGGGGGGAAACACTTCACCGTCTGGGTTCAAAGATCCGTCTGGTGTCCTAACTGCCTTGGCGGTTGCTATAGCGTAAGCACACACATCACCCAATAGTTTAAGGATAATTTTAATAGAATAAAAAACAATATTCTCTAAAAAAGAGATAAATTCAAACTAAACCCTGGTAATATCTCCTCACCGGATAATTCTGTGGGGAGATTTCTCAATTCTATGGGTTTTTCAATGCGATAAATTTCTACCTGTTGCTGTTTGGGATTAATTAACCAACCTAATTTAACTCCCCCATCCAAATATTCCCACATTTTCCGACGTAGGGGTTCTAATTCATCCGTTGCTGACCTTAATTCTATGACAAAATCCGGCGCAATTGGGGGGAATTTCCGGCGTTGTTCGGGAGTGAGATTTTCCCAACGTTCTTTTTTAATCCAAGCAACATCAGGAGAACGATCTCCACCATTAGGAAGTTTAAAAATGGTTGAGGAACTAAAAGTATAACCCAGTTTTGTTTGACGATTCCAGATCACTAAATCAGCAATGAGATTTGCTTCTCGATTTCCACTTTCTCCCCCAACTGGAGACATAATTGTTAATTCTCCTTGAGTATTTCTTTCAAATTTTAATTCTCGGTTATTCTGACAGAGTTGATAGAACTGTTCATCACTAAGTTGAACCCGATCTAGGTTTAATATCACAGGACTAATAACCATATTGTTAGTCTCACCAATGCGATCGCTATTAATTATTATTATATCGTCTAATTCCAAACTGGGTGTTAAAAATTAATCAAGATACATTAAACATTATTTAACATCCACATAAATATCTTTTTCGTATTGCTTAAATTCATCATCAAGGTTATATAGTAAATTGCGAATTTGTTGGCGAAGTTCTCTGGCGGGTTCTAAACAATCTCGTTGATAATCTTGTAAGGTTAATTCCAGATTAGGATAAAGTAATTTTAAAAATCCTGATGCTGTTTTGAGAATTGCTTGTTGATCTCGGATCATAATATTATCACCAAATTGAGTATGTTGTTGAGCATATTGGTTAAAACGATTATCTTTTCTTAAAGATAATAATACTTCCCCAAAAAAATCCATTTTTAACCCGATTTGATCAGCAATCATATCGCTTTGAAATTTAGGAATTTCCCACCCTGGTAAAATCCCAGCAAAACGATCTAAAAGTGCTGTTTCCGAGAAGAACTTAGGCAAATTTGCCATTAAGTTATATTCATTTTTAGGACGGAGATATTCATTTAGTTCAATATTCCCTAATAATACTAAAGAACAATCACTAGCAATATCAGCAAATCCTGAACGATTATAACGTCCATTAGCAAGATAGGTTTTTAAGGGCCCAATCATCTCATCAGGATTTTCAAAAGTTAAACTTTGAACTTCATCTAAAACCACAACATCATAACGCCCTAATAAGCCCACTTCTTTCGTTCTTCCATTAATAAATAGTTGAGAAGGGGTTACTTTTCCCCCACTAATCACAGAAACTTTATTATTAATATTTTCATAAACAAAGCTTTTTCCTGTTCCTTTTGGGGCTAATTCAATTAAATGATAATTAGATTCTACTAAAGGTAATAAACGAGTTAAAATCCAGGTTTTTGCTCGATGATTATAGCTGGGATGTTCAGGATTACAACCCATGGAACAAAACATTAAATCTCGCCATTGTTCTGTAGTAAAGTTTGAGCGACATTCAGCATAAGTAGTGAGGTTAACTTCAGAACATTGGAAGGGGTCAAAATCAATCACAGAGACTTTAAATTTATCATCCGTAGTATTTTTATATCTTAAGGTGATTTTACCCCATACTCCTTGTCTTAGTAACATTTGATAACGTTCTACAATATCTGTAGAAATTTCACAATCGGATAAATTTAAAACGGGAATATTAGCTAAGGGTTCAGGAATTTGTTTAGCGTTTGGTTCTAATTTTATTCTAACTTGAAGTAAAGCAATTAATTTATGTATTTCTCCTTGTTGAGTTAGTTTGAATTTAATTATTTCTTGATCATCTTTTCGGGGAAAAGCATTTTTCACAAAAGTATTGATTTTTTCTAGTTCTGAATCATTTAAAGTACCAGTTCCAGGGACAATTTTATCCAGTAACCATTCAGCGACAAAACTAGGAATACCTAAAGTAGTTAATCTACTAGAGGGTAAACGTTTTTTATCTATACTTAGGGTTGTAAAAACTTGAGTGACCAACTCATTGTTATAATTATTAGAAAAAGTCATCTAAACCTCCTTGAATACCGCTACTAAAGATTTGTTTGATAATAATATATGATTGTGAATCAAGATTTGATTGACCCAAATCAGTATTAGAAAAGCTAAAAGTTAATTGACCTGATAATTCAATCTTGTTTTCATTTTTATTGGGTGCTAACTCTGAATATTCGCTAATAGATATTTTATGAATAACTTTATCATTGGGTTTAATGGTAATATCTAACATTTTTCCAGTTTTAAAATCATTTAATTGATCGATATATAAACAAAGATTAGTCAAGGATACTGAATTATGATTATGAATCGTAATCGTTAATTCTCCTGGTTGTTTTGCTTTCCCTTCTCCGCTACAAGTTACTATCACTGGATAACGTTGTAAAGATTGACTTAAAACTGAAAATCCAACGACAACTTCTTCGGGAAATAGTCCACCATGAGAACCAATAATTTCCTTGTTTTTTGTATAATTAAACGCACTAATACAGTCGGAATTTCTGACAATACTAATATCGTGAGGAAGACCAAAACGTCTAGCGTCAAGAAAAACAAAACGAGAATCATCAGTTTTACCAATCGCCATTCTACCTTTTGATTCTAATTCTTCTGGACAATCAGATAATTTTTGAACTTCTCCCATAATTTGACCATGATCACTAGAGATAACAACTTTTAATTTTTCAAAATTAGGACAGTCATCTAAAAAATGTTGAATATTTCTAGCAATTCCTTCTAAACGACTGATTCTTTCCACTTGATATAAAGTTTTCCAATCTTTTTCTTGATGATAAAGTTCATCTAATTGATCTGTATCCCAACAATAAATCTGATATTTATTCTCTTTTAAGTCTTGGATTAATTCATGTTTATTCTGATCGGTATAACGGTTTCCTGATTTTACCATAGAAAAACCGGATTTTGCGCTAGGTTTCCAAGATGAATCTGCGGGTAAAAGTTGAGAATAAAGACTCCATTTTGCATATTCAGTTTTGGTGGGAAGGATACTAAAGTGCGGGGTAATATCTGTCTCCAGTGATAGTTGATTATTTGTAGTCAAAATTGCAATTAATTCTTGATAATCTAACCATCCTAAACCATCAACAACTACCCAAATCACAATACTTTCTTGCGCTAATTTTAGCAATTGAGAAGTCCCGTTATAATTTAAAAATGACTTGTCAACATTATCCATTTTTAATTCTGGGTAATTTTTTAGTATCCAGTTAACAAAATTATCTGCTAATTGTTGACTAATTTGTTTTTCCTTGGGAGTATGATTAATTGTTGTTTCCCAACGTCTAAAGGGTAAATAAGATTCTGTTACCCATTCTAAAGCATCTTGAGGACTCGCATTAGTAGATAAGGGTAAAGGTTGAATAGGCGGTAATTTTTGCTGTAGTTTGGATGTTTTTTGACCTCCTAAATAGAAACTAATTTTATTAATTCTTTCTGGAGTGATCCAGATGGGTTTATCCAATAAAATATCATAGGCGATGGAAGCTATTATTTTATTACCAGTTTGTTGATTTAATAGTAACTCATCTAAAATTTTAGCGTCTGTCTGATAAATTTTTTGTCGCCAAAAATCACTAAATTCTTTCAAATAAACATCAGGAATATTTAAGAGGTATTTCCCTAATATATTAATAATATTAAAATCCGAGCTTAAACCTAACCAATTTATTAAAACTTGATGCTTATTTTCGCTTTGATAATAACTAATTAAATTATCATTGTCATGGTTTTGACTAATTTTATATTTCCAAACATCTTCAAATATTTGATAGTCTTGGTGAACTTCAATACCTAACCATTGTGCTAAATGTTCTACTGATAGCTTATCTATTAACCAAAAATTGTTTTCTGTATTCGTTATCTTAGCTAATAAAGATTCAACAGGATGATTTGAAGCATAACTATCAAGCTGAGTAATCATTTTCAAAATATGCTGGTCATCCCAATTATTGGGTATAGATAAAGGAGCAAAAATAGCTTCTAATTTTGGACGGGGGTGTTGTTTTATCTCAATAATTAAATCAGCTTTATCCCTTACTCTTAACCATTCTTTTGTCCAATCACAAAGTCTTTTCCCTTTAATCCAATAAGCGTTAGCTTCAAGTGTAAAAGATTGTAACCACTCCACTTCGTTAGTAATAACTAGATAGTCAGTAAGTGGTTGATATAATCCCGTAGGGTCTAAGATAATTTTATTCATTAATTTCCTCTCCTTTAGATAAATATTGGCCTAATTTAGAATATAAATTATGTTTTCTTTCAGGGGGAAGTTGTATAAATAAAGAGATAATTTGCTCCTCTTGACTTTCATTTTGTCGATCTATAGATCGAGTTTTAATGACTTCCAATAACTTTTGATAGTCGGAATAATCATCAGAGTCTTTAAAAATCAAGTCTAATTTAGCTAAATCAGTTTGAAGCTGACTTAACTGTTGATCTGTCTCTACTTTAGAAATTTGCTCTTTTAAGTTTTCAAATTGTTGTTGAAAATCAAAAACGTGATTATTAAGATCATTAATTAATTGTTCGATTTCCGTATTAAATCTTTCAGGATAGTTAAGCTGAGAGCGTAAATTAGTTATTTCTTTAATTCCTTGTTGACATAAGATAATAGTATTTAAGAATTTAGGATTATTTTGGCGTAACTGTTGCATAATTTCACTGTCTTGCTGTTGCTTTCTTACTTCGGTTTCTTCCTCATTAGAGATTTGTAAAATAATCGGGTTTAATTGTTCTAATATTTGATTAACTCTTTGAGCAGATTCAATTTGAGTAAAACGATTTTTTTGCTGACTAACTTCTTGAGACAATTTAAGAGCTTCGTTTTTAGTTATCCCTGTTAATTTTTCCGACCAAATTTTAAGAGTTGTTTCTAAATCAGTTTGTTGACTTTCAATATCTTGAATAATTGTTTGATACTGAGATTCTTGTTTAACAATTTCAAGATTATTAGTTAAGTTTTCAATTTCACTCAAGGCTTTAATATAATCCTCTTGACTCGCATTTGTACTCAGAGAATTATAACGAAGGTTGATTTTTTCCAAACAGTCTTTGATTTCAGTTTGATGTTGAATTTCATCTAGTTTTCTTGTAGCAACATCAAGAGAATAATTTAAGGTTTTAATTAAATGTTCAGGTAAAGAAACTTGAGTAATTTTCTCAATTGCTGTTTCAAGTTCTCCTTGATAGCGTCCATATTCTTGTTGCGTTTTTAGAGATTCTGATTTTTCACTTAATTGTATAACCATTTCTTCAATTTTATCTCGAACTTTTTCTAAAGCATCAGCTTGACGTTGCTTTTGTTGCGAAGTACGATTAACAACAATACTATCTATACTATCTGATTTAAGGGGTGACGCGAGATTAATATTTTTTGGTTGTTGTTGAAGACTAGGATAAAGTTTTAGTAAGGTTTCCAGGTTGACATTATCGGGTAAGTTTTCTGCTTCTTCTACAGGTTTAAACCAATCATTAATTTTTTTGACTTCATCTGAAAGCTGTTTTCTTTTCAGTTTAATTTCTTCTACTTTTGCTGGATCTGATAACTTCACTACGATGATAAACTATCCACGCAGTCAATAGCATCGTAAACGTATATTCATTATAACCAAAGGGAGAGTTAGATAACTCTTGCCAAATTTTATTAATATTAATAGATGTGTGTTTTTTGTCTCCTAAAGCTGTTAATTGATCTATTCTATCCCATGCTTCCCTAACATTTTTATTGATGGGAATTTGGACTGAATATTTTTGAGAAGTAGTTGTAAATAATTCCCAACTATTAACATTAACAAATACTTGGTTAACCAAAGTATGATAGGATTGATTGGGAAATTTAGTAGGATTAAGCTCGTCTTCTAGTAATCGTTTAACTGTATAACCAATTATAGTATTTCCAGTAGAACTGTTTAAAGCCATTTTATCATTTTTTGCCAGGGGAGGGACAAAAGGATAAAGTTGTTTTAAAAGATGACTAACGACACTCTCTGGATTTTGTTTTTGAACAGTAGTGAGTTGATCTAATTCAAGACAATAATAAGTAGAAGAACCAATTATTGCTTTAACTTCTCTTTTGATTTCGTCTTGCAGTTGTTTTTTATATTGTTCATAAGCTGTTCCTGATTCTTCTTTTTCACTTTTTCTTTTTCTGGTAATAATATCTATTGCTAACAGGTCTTTACAGATATCTCTAATGGGTTTATTATTGGGAATAGCAACAGCAATCTGGTTTTTATTTTTTGCTTGGGAAAGCAAATCATTAATTTGATGGTGCAGGTCTTGTAATTCTTCAAGAGTTTCCGCTAAAACGTAAGCAAAAATTCCTTTCCCTTCTAGGTTTTCTAGCACTTGATGACTATTTAATACCCGTTTAAAATCAGAAATGTTATAGAATTTATATTCAAAAAACCATTCATCATTCAGTAATTTATTTTGGTTAATAAAATCTGTTCCTTCTACTTTTTCAGATGGAAAATAAGTTTCAACTTTTTCTTGACAATGATTAACCGCTAAATTTACCGAGATTTCATTAAGTTTTTTACTAACTTCTTCTTCTATTTCTTGCCTAATTTCTGTTAAATTGCTCCCGGAATAAAAACGATAGGTATTATCTCCAGTATTAAGATAAATGACTTGTTTTTTCTGAGATAATATATCTAATGTTTCTTTAGTTTCTTTTTCCGATAAACCCGTTAATTCACTAAGGATGACATCATGTTTTTCTGATTCGGATTTATTCAGTTTATTTTGACTCACATAAAATAATAAAAGTCCTTTTAAAACTGCTTTCTCAGCTTCCGTAGCTGAGGAAGCAATAGTATCAAAGGCTTTTTGATATTCTGAATAATGGCGAGAAAATTCGAGTTGAGCAAAGTTACTTTCAAAAGCATCGACTAAGGAAATAGCCGGAATATAGTTTAATTTACCATTTTTTTCAACGGGTTGAGAATTAATAAACTGTTTAACATTTTCTTTAATATATTGAATTACTGTACGCCCTTGAGTAAAATCTAAGTTACAAAGTAGGTAACTATTGAGAGGATGAAGGGGAAAACAACCGCGGCGGGTCAAATTTGTTTGAAAATCTTCAAGTTTCCAGTCCCTTTCACGATCAATATTAATTATAGTTTGATGGGCTTTTCTACTATCTGCAAAAAGAGTATTATCCCAGGTTTGACAAAATTGGTTCCATAAATTAGGATTAACTTGTTGATCTAATAATCCTTTAATTACTAACTCCAAACTGGAAACGGGTTCATAAGTGCTTTCAGCAATTTCTAACCGAGATGCTAGTTTTTTATAATCTTCTGCTGATTGATTTGGAACTGATTTTAAAGGTCTAATTTGAGTAAAACAAACGAGCGCTATTTTACTTTTATAATTTTCACAAGCATCAGTTATGTTCTGTAAAGTCAGTCCACCCGAATTATATGGATCTGTTGACCAGGCTTGAAGATAATTATTAAGTTCATCAAATAAAATTAAAATTCCTGAATATTTGGCATCTGCTCTGGAGCATAATTCAGTGATTAATTCTTCTAAAATTCTCTCAACACTTAAATCTGTCTCAAAATCAATAGGAAATCCATTGTTTAGCTCACCGCTAATTGATTTTACTGTAGAAACAACTCGATAATTATTTTGATTTAATTCCTTAATTATGTTATATAAATCCCCGAATTTATGACCGTTTTTTTCTAAATATTGATTAGCTATTTCTTTTTGACTTTCTGTTAGTTGGGTTAAATATTCAAGGGGTTTTTGACACATTTGTTGTGCTAAAGAATCCGTAATTCCTTCTGTCTCTAAAGTTTGACTTAAAGCTCGCAAAAATATTTTTCTTAAATCTGATTCTGATGAACCACCATTAATACAAATAACTAAATGTTTAGGATTACGTCTTTTATAGGTTGTTAAATCTTCTACTATTCCTTGATTATGTTCTGAAGCGATTTTGATTTGATTTAATATCCCTTTAACTTCGGGACTCTCTAATAATTGTTTAAAATAGTTGGCTGCAACTAAGGCCAAATGAGATTTTCCCTGACCATAATCTTGGACAACTAAATGAATATTAGCTTGATTAACACTCTGATAACTTTTCTGAATGGCATCGAGAATACCTAATGTTGAGGATTTAGGATTACCATGATTGTAATTAAAAATAAATCCTTGACATAACTTTAAGTTTTTATCGGCATCAGCCATCATCCCAAAGTTAACGGCGTTAGCTACAATTCCCGATTCATTAATTCTAACAATTTGATGAAGTTGCATAGTTTAAATTTCCTTTGGGTGTTTGGTTGTTGGGCTTTAGCCCTCCTATCTAAGTTAATTAGGGCGGTCACTAACAACGGATTGAAGATGTCTTTTATTCCAATTTGGCGGACTAAGTTTAGAAGGTAGTAGAATCCATAGAATACTTTGTAAATGTCTCATATATTCTAATTTGTGCCAAAATAAGCTAATAGGAGCATCTGGCTGTGTGTAAAGATAGGTAATCAAGATATCAAGGTCTGTTAGTAATATAACAGGTTTTGTGGCAGATTCACAAATTTGTTTAATTGCTTCTAATTCTTGACCTAAATTTTCATGAAGGATTAAAAATTTTTGTTTGTTGTTAATCCGACTCAATAAATTATCCCGATAACTTATTCGTTGAGCATTATTGTTAAACAAAAGTTGATTGATTTCCAAATCATTCGGAGTATCCCACAATAACAAATGGGGTATATCCGTCGGTTTGGCATCTGCAAGAGATCGATGATTAATGATTGACATAAGCTTTCTCTAATAACGTTAAAGGATCATTCCAGCGCCGGATAATTTGATAGGGTGCAACTGTTCGTCTTTGTTCAATAATTCCCAGAGCTTCTATCGCATTAAGATGTTGCTGTAATGATTCAGGTTGAATCCCTAAAACGGGTAAAATTCCCATTTTTTGATTGACAATATCCTCGGTTAAAACTGAAGTTTCTTGACCAAAATCTCGTTGCCAAAGTTTAGCCAGGAAGTAACCTATTAAATAAGCATTAGGAAGATTAGGATGTCCTGATTCATAGTGATCTGATTTAATTTCCTTGATAAATTGACAATTAGCTAGGGCTTGTTGCTCCGTATAGGCTCTCAAAATATATTTCATTCTTTCAGGAATTACTTTATCGGGTTCTTCAAAGATAGAAATACTATTTTGCTCTAAAATATATTTAGTAAAAATTGGATTTTGAGGAAGAAAAGTATAAACAAAATAAGTCCATCCTCCCCAATCAGAAGGATTTTCTGGTATTTTATTTAAGCCTTGATTTCCAAAACTTAAGTAAAAGTGCATTAACCAATCAGTAATAATTGATTGTAAATTAGGATCATGTTTTAAAACTATTTTTCCCTCTGGACTTAAATAGTTGTCTTTAATTAAACCCGATCTAACTGACCAAGTTTTAATTTTTCCCACTTTGGCATTTCCTAAACCCGTTTTTGCCATTAGGTTTTGTAAAGTATCTTTTAACCCTTGTGTTTCTGAAGCCGCATCTAGGATTCTCTTAATTTCTTCTTTTTTTAGAGAAAAATTACCGTTAAAATGTAGTTGTATTTTTGTCATAGTTGATCAATTCCTTGTGCTTATCTCGAAGGTGATAATCTTTCGATGAATTTTCTTGTCTTGTGCTGCCCAGTTGTTGAATTGTTCAAATGCCTCATGAGCGAATGTTATATTTTTCATTCCATTCTTCAGGCGTAAAACTGACCAAGTTGGTCTTTGTTTCAATGTTTTGAATAGCGGCCATCAGGTGGTTACGATTGGCTTGAGTAGACAGCAAATACTCTGTTTCATCTTGTTGAATAGATGGGTTAGTATGTGTATTAAAAACATCTTGTTTAACTAAAATAATCACTTCAACAACTATTCCTTCGGCTAACTCAGAGGTTTGAATCTCTATTTTGCCATCCTTGCCAACGACCACTTGCTGTTTAATACCACTTAACATGATTAAACCCTCCTGGTGCTATATCTCAGATTAATTTTAGTTTAGCATGATATTAACATAAAAGAATATTCTCAACTTTCAATCCAAATGCTAATTCAGTCAACATTTGGATTGAAAGTTTTTAAAATTTCTGAATTTTTAGCATACTAGGTGATCCAAAACCTGGATTTCTAATTAGGGAGTCCAGGCGGTTTGGGAACCCTGACCCCAGAAACCGTCATATTTTTTAACTTTGATATCCCCCAAAACTTGAACCTGACAGGCTAAACGGCGGGTGCTACTAGAGGAATGGGGAGGAAGGGAAAGGCGGGTTTTCTCTTTCCATTGGGGTTCGGAGACTTCCCCTTCAATTTCCACGCAGCAAGTCCCACAAGTCCCAAACCCGTGACAGTTAATCACCGAAGCCTGACCATTATAGAGATCAATTCCATTTTCTAATAGGACTTTACGGAGATTAGCACCGCGATCGCAAGTAATCGTTTTCCCTTGAGCTTGAATTTGTACCATTTTTCCCTGAATAAAAGTTATGCAATGATTCTTAACCAAATTGTTACTTTTTTCAAGCCCAAAACGAGAGATTTAAAAGTAAAATAATATTGAAAAAGAAAAAATTAGCTGGAATGGATGATTATAAGCCCATAGAGGTCACAGCACCAAATCCCAACGCTAAAATATGATTAATTGTTAACTATAAATCTTAGAACCTATGACTCATCCCCTTTGGATATACGATACAACATTAAGAGACGGCGCCCAACGGGAAGGATTATCTTTATCTCTTGATGATAAATTACGAATTGCCCGTCAATTAGATAGTTTAGGAATCCCTTTTATTGAAGGAGGATGGCCGGGGGCTAATCCTAAGGATGTGCAGTTTTTTTGGAAGTTGCAAGAACAACCCTTAGTTAATTCGGAAGTTGTGGCATTTTGTTCGACCAGACGACCGAATAGTAATGCGGCAGAAGATGATAATTTAAAAGCAATTTTATCCGCCGGAACTCATTGGATCACATTGTTTGGAAAATCCTGGGATTTGCACGTCATCGAAGGATTGCAAACAACCCTAACAGAAAATCTGGCGATGATTGCGGATACAATTAAATTTTTTAGGAGTCAAGGAAGACGGGTAATTTATGATGCAGAACACTGGTTTGATGGCTATAAAAACAATCCTAATTATGCTTTACAAACCTTAATAACGGCGGCACAAGCGGGGGCAGAATGGTTGGTTTTTTGTGATACGAATGGAGGGACTTTACCCCATGAAGTAACTAAAATTGTTAGGGATGCAATCCAAGCTACAAAAGACTTAGAAACGCCTTTTCCTCTGCAATTTGGGATTCATAGTCATAATGATTCGGGAACGGCTATTGGTAATGCGATCGCAGCCGTATTAGAAGGGGTAAAGATGGTACAGGGAACGATTAATGGCTATGGAGAACGTTGTGGAAATGCTAATCTTTGTACTTTAATTCCCAATTTTCAATTAAAATTAGACTATAATTGTATTCAAGATGAACAGATTAAAAGACTAACAGAAGTGAGTCGGTTTGTGAGTGAAGTTGCCAATTTAGCCCCGGATGATCACGCGCCTTTTGTGGGATTATCTGCCTTTTCCCATAAGGGAGGAATTCATGTTTCTGCGGTACAAAAAAATCCCCTAACCTATGAACATATTCCCCCAGAAATTATTGGAAATCAACGGCGAATTGTGGTTTCAGATCAAGCTGGTTTAAGTAATGTTTTAGCCAAAGCTAGAACCTTTGGGATTGATTTAGATCGGAATAATCCCGCCAGTCGTAAAATTTTACAACAACTGAAGAATTTAGAAAATCAGGGTTATCAATTTGAAGCGGCAGAGGCGAGTTTTGATTTATTAATGCGAGAAGCATTAGGGACGCGCAAAACCTTTTTTACACTGAAAGGATTTCAGGTACATTGTGATAAATTCAGCGATGAAGTTTGCCATGCTTTAGCAACGGTGAAAGTTACTGTTAATGCTGAAGATATTTTAGAAGCCGCTGAGGGAAATGGCCCTGTATCAGCCTTGGACGCTGCTTTAAGAAAAGCATTAGTAAATTTTTATCCGATGATTGCTGAATTTCAACTGCGGGATTATAAAGTTAGAATTATTGATGGCGGTTCAGGAACATCGGCAAAAACTCGGGTTTTAGTTGAGTCCAGTAACGGTCAGCAACGTTGGACAACGGTGGGAGTTTCTACTAATATTATTGATGCTTCCTATCAAGCGGTTGTAGAAGGCTTAGAATATGGTTTATTACTTAAACAGCAGGAAACTCCGGTTAGTGTTGTTGCGGTAATTTAACCCTGGCTTCGTTTCAATTCGTCATTACCCATAAACCCGGTTTTTTATCAGATGTGCAGGTCACTCAGAATGAAGATTGTTTCCCAATGGTGGCGATTGGTCACGGTAACGATGCTATGATGGGTTTAAAACCTAAGAGTTAAAAATCATGTTAGCTAGGGTTTGGAGTGCCTCTATTGTTGGAATTGATGCGGTTAAAGTTGGGGTGGAAGTCGATATTTCCGGGGGACTGCCTAAAATTATGGTGTTGGGACTTCCCGATGCGGCGGTTCAGGAATCACGAGAACGGGTAAAAGCGACTTTAAAAAATGCCGGATACGCTTTCCCGATGCGAAATATTGTAATTAATTTAACTCCGGCGGATTTACGCAAAGAAGGGCCAAGTTTTGACCTTCCGATTAGTATTGGGATTTTAGCCGCATCGGAACAAATTAAAGCTGATTTATTGGGGGATTTTTTATTTTTAGGAGAGGTGAGTTTAGATGGCGGATTAAGACCCGTTGCTGGGGTACTTCCGATTGCTGTAGCAGCCCAAAAAATGGGAATTACTGGATTAGTTGTTCCTGAAGATAATGTTCAAGAAGCGGCGGTTGTTCAGGGATTATCGGTTTATGGATTTAAAAGTTTATTAGATGTTACTGATTTTTTAAATCATCCCAGTGCTTATCAACCTATTAAATTAACTGCATCGCATTTATTATCTCAAAAAACAACAATTGGCTTAGATTTGAGTGAAGTTAAGGGACAAGCTCACGCTAGACGGGCGTTAGAAATTGCGGCGACCGGAGGACATAATTTAATTTTTGTCGGGCCACCAGGGAGTGGAAAAACCATGTTAGCCCGGCGTTTACCTGGGATTTTACCCCCTTTAAGTTTTGAAGAATCTTTAGAAGTAACTCGGATTTATTCGGTGGCGGGACTATTAAAAAATCGTGGAACTTTAGTTAGCGATCGCCCTTTTAGAAGTCCCCATCATTCCGCTTCCGGCCCGGCTTTAGTTGGGGGAGGAACCTATCCGAAACCAGGGGAGATTTCTTTAGCCCATCGGGGTATTTTGTTCGCCGATGAATTGACAGAATTTAAACGGGATGTATTAGAGTTTTTAAGACAACCTTTAGAGGATGGATTTGTGACGGTTTCTCGTACTAAACAATCGGTGATTTTTCCGGCTAAATTTACTTTAGTAGCGAGTACAAATCCCTGTCCCTGTGGCTATTATGGGGATACTATTCAACCTTGTACTTGTTCGCCTCGTCAACGAGAACAATATTGGGCAAAATTATCGGGGCCATTGATGGATCGGATTGATTTACAAGTGGCAGTTAATAGATTAAAACCGGAGGAGATTTTACAACAATCTCAAGGTGAAAATTCTGCTAATATTCGACAACGAGTAATTACAGCCCGGGAACGAACTTTTCAACGATTTGCAGATGAGCCCCAGTTAAAATCCAATGCGGAAATGCAGAGTCGCCATATTCAAAAATGGTGTCAATTGGATACGGTGGGACAGAGTTTATTAGAAAATGCAATTAGGAAATTAGGGTTGTCAGCAAGGGCGAGTGATCGGATTTTAAAGGTAGGTCGAACTATTGCTGATTTATCGGGGGAAGATAATATTAAACCCGCCCATATTGCCGAGGCTATTCAATACCGAACTATTGATCGAATGCAATAAACTATAGGGATAATTTGTTGTCATTAATCTTTTTATTGTATCTTTACAAAAAAAACTAAAATCTTTACACTAACCCCTGTTAATTCCTGGATCACCAGACTATATTAAATATATAGATTATCGGTATTGATACCGTGATCAATTTTGATTTAAAACTTAACAAAATAATTTAACATGAATATTCTACCCAAATCAACTTTGAAATTCTTGATAGTAGCCACTCCTGTTGTTACTTTATTAAGTAGTATTTCTCCCGGTTTTGCAGCTACATTTGCTAATGCTGAAGCTGAAACCTTAATTTATAATTTTAGTCAAGTTCCTACCAGCATTTCCACGTTTACAGATGCTCGAACCCTAGCAGTAGCTCGGAAAGGGGCTGTATTAGCTGAAGCGAATGCTAATGCGAATTTTGATGTTAATTTTTGTTTAGAATTTGACAATTGTTTTACCCTGGCTAACAATAGTTCACAAGCGAAAACTCAAGGAGAAGGTAAAGAATATTTAGGTTTAGCTCAAAGTCAAGCAAAAGCTATTGGTTATCAATTTGAAATTGCTAAAAATCAAGAATTTTCTTTTGATTTTTTCTCGGTTTTAAATTTAGAAACCAAACAATCACAGCAACAAGAATCGGCTCAAGCAGCGAATTATATCGCTTTCTATTTGTTTGAAGATTCTACCAATAATTTATTAGACTTCTTTAGTCTAAATAGCTCGTTAAATTCTGCTAAAAAACATAATTTATCGATCCAAAATAGTCAGGGGTTTCAATCATCACCTTTGACAACAACAAACGCCGAAGAAAATCAAGCATCTGTCAATATTTTGTTATCAGGATTATATTCTCGTCAATTTAGTCAAGGTCAAAACCTAACGTTAATTACCTATCAAACCAGTTCAACAAAGGTTAAAGTACCTGAACCTTCAACTGCTTTGAGCTTATTAATTTTCGGTGCATTAGGAACAGCATTGGGCTTAAAAAAGAAATCCAGTTTATCTGATTAATTCTGTCAACTAATCAATTTCAGGGTGCATTTTATCGGGTTACAATAACTTTAAAGTAAAACTTTAAGTGTTATATAGCCGATAATTCAATTCACTAGCCAACCAATCTTTAAATAGTTTCTGAAGAATCTCTTGATAACGTTCAGGAGTCAATTCAGCTTGAATAAACTCCTCAACTAAGATTAAATGATAACCTTGGTCAGTTTTGACTGGACTTAATATTTCTCCTGGGTTTGAACCAAATACAATGGCGGCAAAATCCGCTTTTAATCCCCAACGATACAGTTTACCTTCATAGCCGCATTGTTCACGACGTTTTGGGTCAATATCATATAAATGGGCGGCATGATAGAAACTAATTTCTTCTTCTTCTATTTGATAAAATAATTCCCTAGCCAAGCGTTCATAGGGAACAATAATTTGATATAATGAAACTTGCTCAAAATTCAAGCGATTTTGAATAAAGTATTTTTCAACATCTTTAGCAAATAAAAATTCTGCTAATTTTTCGGCTAAAAGACGTTCTCGAATTCCCGCTTCCCAGTCATCGGAAGTAATCATTTGGTCAGCTAACCATGCTAAGGTATCCGCCGCCTTTTCTAAGCGTTTTTCATGACGTTGTTGGTTAGCTTGGTTTTGAATTTCTTCATCCGTTACCGTAATTCCTCTTTCCTCAGCAACTTGATCTATAACTTTTTGAGACAAAATCTTCTGATAGACTTCCTTGAATTCCAGGTTTTGTTTCAGGAAGCCAATAATTTCCTCATCATCAAGTGAGCCTTTGGAAAGTTGCACCATGATCATTTGTATTTAACCCCAACTCTTTTAGCTTAACATTAGCAGACCATTGGAAATTACGGTAAAATCGGTTGGCGTTAATGTCGTTTGTCCATTTGCAGAAACTGTACCTAACACAACACCAAGAACTTCAGATTGACTATCACTACCGAGTTTAATTACAGTAGCATCAAGACTTCCATCAGCATTAGAATCAAAGGTTTCTAATATTAATGGTTGTGTAATTAAGTTTTCCGATAATCCAATCTTATCACCTTCAGCAGCATTAAAGTCCGTAATTATATCTGCTAAATTGGGGTTGGAGTTAGGGAAATTGGGATTTGTGTTTAAGACAAATACATCCGCATTTGCTCCTCCTGTTAATTCATCTTGACCGAGATCACTGATTAGAATATCATCACCATTGCCACCGATTAAGATACTAGAACTAGAACTAGAATTACTATCGTTATTATCAGGTTCTATGATTACGGTTGTCTCGGTCGTGGGTAATATATCCGTACCACTAATAGCTGTTGCTGTCGCTTCACTAGAAGTAGCACCAGGAATAAACACAGACTCCTGACTTTGTTGAACTTCTCCGGTTGGGGAAATTGTTGTAGCTTGACTTTCTCCCCCCGCACCTGAGTCATTGACAATAGAACTAGAACTAGAACTAGAACTAGAATTACTATCGTTATTATCCGGTTCTATGATTACGGTTGTCTCGGTCGTTGGTAATATA
>NZ_CAWLTW010000001.1:898482-914579 GCF_963864145.1 Planktothrix prolifica NIVA-CYA 540
CTTCACTAGAAGTAGCACCAGGAATAAACACAGACTCACTACTCTGTTTAACTTCTCCAGTTGGGGAAATTGTTGTAGCTTGACTTTCTCCCCCCGCACCGATGTCATTGACAATAGTAGTGGAACTAGAATTACTCCCTTGAAAATTGGCATCGGGGGAGTTAATTGTAGTGGTCGGAGATACTGTATTTATAGGTTCATCTAGGATAACGGGAATATCGTTAGAATTGTTGGTAATATTGCTCATTGCTGTTACAGAAAATTAAGTAATGTAGTAGCAAGATCATTGTCAAAGTCGGTAACTTTAATAACTTTTTCAAGACAAGCTATTAAATCAAAGTGTAACTAAATGATTTTGATAAATGTTGCCATTTTGGCAACATTAGCTTAATGAATTATTTTATGCTTCATTCTAATAAGTTGGTATTAAAATTATGTCTAACTATAAAGTAGTATTCAAACGCATAGTCTCACCGGATGGTAAAGTTATTGCGGAGGCTAAAAGCATAGTTTCAACATCAGATGATCAAGAAAATGAAATTAGCCAAAGTGTTTTTGTCAATATTTCATCTGTTAATGGTTACAGTCAGGCTAAATCGAGTTCTAGTTCTTCCTCAACCTCTAGTTATCCTAATTAACTTTAGATTAACAAGTTTAAAATAAAAAATTCCCTATTTTATCAGGAATAGGGATTTTTATCTGTTGAATATTTTTACTTAATCAAAAAGTGAATCATTAGAAAAAAAGCCCCTTCACAGAGGTTAACTGGCATAGCTGGAAGCATAGGCATAGGTAGATGTATTTCCATCTGAAATCGCACCAGCTACCGCACCAGCAGCAGAGCCACCATAAGAAGCATATATCGAGTAGCTGTCATCAAATCTTTGAATAATGTAGAAGGCATTGTAACTGGAACTATGATCGGTACTGACAGATTTAGAAGGAGCAGAAAAATAACCGCCACCTTTTATTTCCTGTGCATTAGTACCCGTATTTTCACAAAAACTCAAATTAGCAATGGTGATCTGACTCATAAATTTCTCCAAAAGAATATAAAAACACTGAAAGCTTTCAATGATTAAATTGAATTAGCTTTCAGCGATGGTATTGCAACTAGCTTTATATCCAAACTAAATTCGGAATTTGATTAAGCAGCCGCCGAAGAACTAACAGACTCAGAGTTAGCGGAGGTATAGCTTCCAAAGAACCAGCTAGACCCTTGAGAGGCAGCGGTATAAGTTCTGGTAAAAGTGGAAGCAAAGTAGTTACCGTTTGCATAAGCACCAGCATAAGCATCAGCAAAAACAATACCGCCTTTGATATTGGATGCTTCGTTAACGACTTCTAAATGGTTTAAATCTTGAATAAACATGGTTTTTTTCCTAAAGAATGGTTTACTTGGGTATCAACTTTGTTTGTTTGTTGATGTTTCTAATATAATCTGGTTTCTCTTGCCTGTGTTGCCATTTTGGCATATTTGTAGATTATTTTTTTGGAGTTGAAATCAATAGATGAAAAAGGATTGATTTTGAAAAACCGACCATAAATAAGGCTCTGAAAATCAGAAATAACTTTCAGAGGAGTTCGTTTTATTCAAACTTTAATATTCAAGGTCGTGTAAATGGTATTGTAATTACGTTTCGGAATAATTGTTGTCATTTTGGCAGTTTTTTTATATTTTCCAAAAAAAAACCTGCTTGAACACAGGTTGTATAAAAGATGAAAAGATGTGGAAAAGCGGATTTTTTTAAAAAAGTGAAAAACAGACTCAAAAAAATGATTTTAAACTTAGGCGAACAGAAGGTTAAAGTTGGATCGGTCGTTTAGTGCAGTTTCTAAGGACTATAGAAGTTCTCGACAACCTCTAAATGCCGAAATCCTCCCGAAACCCCCCGACTCAATTCAGGAATAGGCTCCAAATAGGTTAAGTCCCGAACTTTGCCCGCACCAGAAGGTATAGTCTGGGTGTGAGCACTTGACTTAACAGATGTCGGATTACCTTGAGACTGAGAATTAGAATTATTATCCTTAGCCAGTCGGTTATAGGTGCGATAGGGAATATAATGCAGTGGATTATATCCGGCAAAACGCAGGATTAAAACACAAGCCCAAGAATACTTTCCCGATAAAATCGCATCTAGGATTTGTTCAAATTGTTCTTCACTCATCGCTTTAGCGACTTTCGAGTTATTGTAGGAATATTGAGCAGACATTTCTTGCACTCCTAATTAGTAAATAGTGTTCTACAAATCTATGCCATTTTTCTGCAATTGCAGAATGGGATTAAGTAGAATATCCATAATCCGACGACGACGAATAATAATATCCGCACTAGCCGTTTGTCCAGATTTTAACTGAATTTTCTGATCCTTTTGCAAAACGTAGTCTTTTTTTAAGACAATTTCTAATTTATAAACTGACCCGACTGCTTGATCGACTTTTGTATCGGGTGAAATTGAGCGAACTGTTCCTTCAAATACCCCATAATTTTGATAGGGATAAGCATCGAATTTGACTTTAACCGACATTCCGGTTTTCACAAATCCAGCTTTCTCATTCGGGAGACTAGCTGTTAAAATTAGGGGTGCATTTTTGGGCGTAATTTCAGCCACGGTTTGTCCGGGTTGAATGACTTCTCCCACATTAAACACATTCAAGGCAGAAATAACTCCATCAATGGGAGAATAGAGATATCGTTCTTGAAGTTTAGCTTCAGCCGTTGTAATTAAATTTTGAGTATTTGTAATTTGCGCTTTTAATTGAGTTACTTCTAACTCAGTTTGTTGAATTTTTTGCTGGGTTGCGACTTGAATTGTTTTTGCCTCCGCTTGTTTCTGGGCTAATTCCGCATTTAATCGTTCAATTTCAACTTGAGATTGTTTTAATTCTCCTTGAGATTGGGTGATTAATCTTTGTCGATCCCGAAAACCTTGTTCCGCTTGAAAAATCAGTTCTTGGGTACTATTTTTTTCTGATAATTGAGCTTGAACAATGCCTCTTTGTTGATCCCGCAAGTTTTGTTCGGCTTGAAATAATAGGTCTTTAGAAATAGCACCACTTTCTAACAGAGGTTGTAGCCGTTCTAGTCGTTCTTTAGCCGCTGATTCTCCCTCCTGCAATTTTTCAATTAGGCTTTGAGTTTCTGCCTTTAAGGGTTGTAAAGATTCAACTCGTTTTTGAGTTGCTGACGCCTCAAAATTGAGTTGACCTAGTAACCGTTGATTCGATGTAATTTGGCTTTCAACTCGTTCAATACTGGCTTGTTGAGATTGAAGTTGAGCCGTGGCGATCGCGGCTTGGGTTTGGGCTTCTAAATGAATCCGTTCAATTAACCCTTGTTTTTGAGTTAGTTCGGCTTGAAAGGCGGTGAGTTGTTGTTGTAATCCCGCTAATTCTTGGGTGGCAATTTGTCGATCTAGTTCGGCTAAAACCTGACCTTTTTTAACAGTTTGCCCTTCTTTAATCGAAATTAGAGAAACTTTTCCCAACTCAACGGGATGGATTTTGTAAACTTCTCCTTGGGGTGCTAATTTCCCTCTAGCTTGACCGACTTCATCAACGGTTCCGAAATATCCCCATGCACCAAAGGCGATACAAAAAACAAATCCTCCTAACATTAATTGCAGGGGAAAAGACGCCGGGGGTTGATCCAGTAGGGACTGTAAGGCATTTGACCAGTCTGGTTTCGCCGTGGGAACACTAGCTGGAGGAGGAGATTTTTTGGGGATTTTTTGGGGGGGTGCAAGTTGAGGAAAGGGAACAGAACCCGCTATACCGCCATAAATATGATCGGTTAGTTTTGTCTGTTCCAGACTAAATTGCAGATCCTCTAAGTATTCCTCCTGTGAGGTTACAGACAATTGGGAGTCTGAATCATCAGTATTTTTACTGAAGTAGGAGAACAGTTTGTACGGTTTCATAGGGTTATGTAAAAACTGGCTAACTTTAATTGTTTTTTTAAAATGAGATTAGGTCAAATCGACTGTTAACAAAAAGCAGCGACTGATTACAGGTGGTTGAGACTAACAAACGCATACAAGCACCCTATAACCAGTCTCTAGGGTTTAAGTGATCTTACGTTTAGGCCAGTGTTCTTGTTTTTATCAAAATCCTCTGTATTTATACTAGGGTAACTTTTGATTTTAAACTGCCAATTTGGCACATTTGTTACAGAAATTTTTTAAAATAGCAGATCGGAGAAGATGAGCTTAGGATTTGGGGCGGTTTTATTTTTGATGATAAATCCTAAGACCTAACCCCCCAGCCCCCTTCCCGACCTCTCCCTGCCCTCTCCTACAAGGAGAGGGAAAAGGAAGAATATTTTTATTCGGAAGGGGGAGTAATTAATATTTTTAAATCTTTTTATTTTAAGATTTAATAGTAAGAATTCTTCCCCCCTCTCCTTGTAGGAGAGGGGTTGGGGGAGAAGTCACGCAATTGCCCTGGGCTATAAAGCCAGTTGTTGCTGGGCTAAATGGTAATAGAGTCCTTGAGTTGCCATTAGGTGTTCATGGTTGCCCTGTTCAACTAAAATACCTTTGTCTATAACTAAAATACAATCGGCACTTCTCACGGTTGAGAGACGATGGGCAATAATAATCGTGGTGCGATGCCGCAAGGCGGCGGCTACGCCATCTCGTTGCATTTGTTCTAAATTGCGTTGAAAACGGCTTTCACTTTCGGTATCTAAAGAACTGGTAGCCTCATCTAAAATTAGAATTCGAGGACTTCCTAATAAGGCTCTGGCGATCGCTACTCGTTGCCGTTGTCCTCCCGATAAACTTGATCCCCGTTCTCCAACTTTGGTATAATATCCTAAAGGTAAACCCTGAATAAATCCATGAACTTCGGCTAATTTAGCTGCCTCAATTACCTGATCCAAAGTATATTCATCCCGATAAAGAGTAATATTTTCTAAAAGGGTTCCTGAAAATAAATAACAGTCCTGGGGAACAACCCCCATTTGTGACCGTAAAGAAGGGGGGGAAACATGGCGAATTTCATGTCCATCTACATAAATATGTCCGGTTGTGGGATGATACAACCCTTGTAGTAATTTAACTAGGGTGCTTTTTCCTGAACCACTACGTCCAACAATAGCAATGGTTTGACCGGGGGGAAATTTAAAAGAAAGATTTTGCAGAATATTGGTTTCCGCATCTTCTTGATAACGAAAAGTAATGTTATCAAAGTGAATTTCTCCCTGGATTCTTGGTAATACAATTAATTGTTTTTGCGGGGTTTCTTCCGGTTCTTGTTCAAATACATCATTTAACCGTTCTACGGAAATTAATACTTCTTGTAATTCGTCCCATAATCCTACTAAGGCAAGAATCGGACTAATTACATAACCCTGCATCATATTAAAGGCGACAAACTGACCAATAGTTAATTGATCTTGAATTACTAAAGTTGCACCAAACCAAAGTAAGGCTGTACTTCCTATTGAATTAATTAACCCACTGACAAATTCTAAATTAATCCCTAATTTCTGAGCTTTAAACTGAACATTCATCTGTTTGGTTAATTTTTCTTCCCAACGCCAACGTAATTCCGGTTCCGCCGATACCGCTTTCACCGTATTAATTCCGGTCAAAATTTCCACTAAGGTTGAATTTTGATCGGCAGAGGCATTAAATACTTGACGGGAAATATGTCGTAACATTGGCGTTGCTGCTAAGGTTAGAAGAATAATTAAAGGCACAATTCCTAAAATTAAAATTGTGAGTTTCCAGTTGTAATAAAGCATCAACCCTAAATACACAAACCCCGTCAAAACATTCAACGCAGACAACAAAATTTGACCGACGAGAAACCGTTGAATTTTCTGATTTTCTTGAACACGGGTAAGGATATCACCGACGCGGCGGGATTCAAAGAACTTTAATGGAAGTTGTAGGGCGTGGTTAATAAACCCACCAATCAGGGTTAAATCCAAACGATTTGATAAGTAACTCAATAGATATTGTCGAATCGAAGATAACCCTAAACTCCACACGCCAAATAATAACAATCCCAAGGCAAATACATTCAAACTGGTGAGGCTTTTATTCACCACAACCCGATCTAAAATAATCTGGGTTAATAAAGGAGTTACAATTCCAAATATCTGAATTAATAGGGATAACAAAACAATTTGTAATCCCAAAAGCCGATGGGGCCAAATTACCCCGGCAAACCGACCTAGAGAGCGTTTCTGCTCTTTGAGTTCATGGAATTGCTCCGTAGGTTCCAAAAGTAAAGCATAGCCCGTCCATCCGGTTAAAAACGCCTGACGAGAGAGGGTTTTTCTGCCCTCCGCCGGATCAGCAATCACCACTTGATGGCGACGGACTTTATAGACCACAATATAATGATCCCCCTGCCAATGGGCAATCCAAGGGTTTTTTTCGGTTTCTAAACGATTCAAACTTGCCCGTACAGGTCGGGCTTGATAGCCTAAGCGTTCTGAGGTGAGGGTGAGATTTTTTAAGGAGACTCCAGATCTTCCTACATCCGAAATATTACGCAGGCTATTAATACTTAAATATTTCCCCCAATACTGACTAATCATCGCCAAACAAGCGATCCCACAGTCGGAGGAGCTTTGTTGTTGTATAAATGGATACCGTTGCCAAAATCCTCGCCAGACTCGTTGAGGTTTGGGTTTTGGGAAGCTGAGGATTTGGGCGGTTGGGGGAACGATCACCGGGGATGGTTTAACGGTGGCGGGTTGAGGGGACACCGTTATTGTTGTCTGCTGTTTCCGCATCGGAGATTTCCCACCTTGTACAGATGTTATCTGTAAGGTTTCTGCGGGAAGTTGATACACTACTAACTCCGTTGCCGCGCTCCATTCTGGGGGGATGGGATCGGGTTCTCCCCAACTGTCGCCCACCTGGGGAACGGTATCGGCGCCTGTAATTTGTCCTTGATACAGCCAAAATCGGCTCTGTTGGGTTGGGATCGCTGACTGTAAGGGAGTTCCGGCGTTGATGTGGTGTTGGGTGCAGTTGGATAAAAGTTCTTGTAGTCGGTGACTGGCCAACCGTCGCCAGTCCGTTTGGGTTTTGAAGAATAATAACCGTTGTCGGCTTTCGATGGTGGTTTTTAGATGGGTTTGTAGTTGGGTCTGGGCTGGAATTTCGACAAGAGGAATCGAAGCCACAATCACATCACTGGCTGCGATCGCTTGATAAGATAAATTTGAGTATTCCCATCCGGCTTGATCCCCGCCAAAGGTTTCACCGGGTTCAATCACTGAAACTGAAACCTCCCGATTTAGATTTTTGTCCCAGGCTAGGAGTCGGACTCGACCTTCAACGACTAAATAAACCAGGGGTTTTGGATTGGGTTCACTGTTAACTGTTTTTTTGGTAAAAATGGCTATATTATCAATAGAATCTCCTAGTTGAAACGAGTGGAGATGCCAATGTTGACTCCAAGCTGCAAGATTAATGGTATCGACTTGGATTTGTGTTAAGAGATTTTCTAAGGTGGCAATCAATAAATATTGAGAAGTCTTAGGGCTAGGTGTAAACGCCCGATCCCGTTCAGTTAAGTTAGGTTTGATCATGGTTTTGAGGGTATAAATAGTGTAGATTAGCAATCAATGAAGCAGCCCGTAGGAATACAAATTAGGCTTTTCTAGTCCCTTCAAAACCTCCTTCGCAAATGGGAATCTAGCCCCCCCCCTTAGCAAACGGGAATCTAGCCCCCCCCTTAGCAAGGGGGGTTGGGGGGGGTTAACAGTTGTCCGGTGAGATCCCATTGATAAGGGAGACTCCTACAAACAAGAGTCAAGCACCAATTGAGTAAAAACCAAGGTCTAACAGCACCGATTGCTTTTCAGATAATTTAGAGGATTCTGATATTCAATCAAGTTGCCTATCGCCGTAATATCTGTTGGCATAATGACATATTTTAATCACGGATTTCCTGAACTTGAAGCAGATTCTAATAATCTTAATTAAATCTTTAACTCAATCTTTATATTGATGGCTGAAATTTTAGGGCTTATAATACCGATGATAGGTCAGGTTGAGGGACTTTTTTGTCAAAAGTTCATGTAAAGTTAAGCTCTAATTAGGGTTGCTTTTCCTGACAAATTGATTTAGAATCAATCCCACTTTGATATTCACAGCTAAATTTTTCTTGACACCACTTTTTCAGATTCACTTCCTCAAGTTGAGTTAGATTAGAACAGGAGGGTTGAATCACTTGACTTGCTAACGCCCATAAAAAAGTTCGGGTTACATCCATTCCTGTTTTTAGCCACAATTCCCGATTTGCAGGAACTCCGGTTTCTTTTACTGTCTCCACATCTACCCAAATTCCATGAGATCCTAACATAATTTGAGCCATCCATTTTGCCCTGGGTAAATGGGTGGGAGAGGTAATTAATTTAACATGATGAGTCTGCCATTTGCTCAGAATAGGTTGACTATAAAAAAAATTATCAAAAGTAGAATTTGCACACTTTTCTAACCAAACTTGTTGCGTCGGAGCTTGTTCGCGTTCAAATAATTTTAAAATACAGGGATCATCTGATCCGGTTGAAATTAAAATCCGAATATCGGGATTTTGTTTTGCTAGTTCGGTGACATACATTTCCCGTTTAATACTTCCCCCCAGGACGAAAAATGTATCCACAGGTTGCCCGGAGGCGACAGATAGCTTCTGGAATTGATGCCAAACACTACTCGAAAACGTGATCAATAGAATAATAACACCTAGGAGTAAAATTTTTAGGCACAATTTATGTTTTAATTGTAATGGTCGCCAATTCATTTAAAACCAATCCTTTATGAATATTATCAGTCCTTTCGTCGTTGTTCGTCTATTGTATTTTATATTATTCTTGGCTTTAGGACTCTATCCGGTTTCCACCCTGGCTCAAAATAATTCTACTCAACCCAAACCTAAATATCAATATCCCCAAGAAATTGTTAATACTTATATCAGTGGTTGTAGTCAACGCAGTGTTCAAGAAGGTTTAACCCAGCAACAGGCGAAAACTGTTTGTCAATGTACGATTAATCAATTTCAATCTCGGTACAGTTTTGATCAGTTTATAAAAATTTATACTCAAGCTCAAAAGACAAAAGAATCCCCTGATGAGTTTGTGGATGTTGGGATTGAATGTGCTGAAAAATTGCTCCAATAAACTTAATTTTGCAAATTAATTATTTCAGGTTTATCTTAAAGAAGATAATAATTTTTTGAATAATCATTTATTGTCAATCTTTGCTATGATTCAGTCTCCTCTCAAACCTGCTATGCGAGAACAGTTTAATATTTCTCGCGCTTGTATCGCTCATCCTCGAATTGCAATTGGGTTTTGGATTGGGGTAATTATAGCCGGAATTTTGGCATTTAGTCATCTCAAATATGCCTTATTTCCAGAGGTGACATTTCCGGTGGTAATTGTGAGTACCACTGCACCCATTTCTACCGCAACGGACACGGAATTAAAGGTTACTTTACCGATTGAAACGGGGGTAAAATCTATTCCTGGGGTCTATGATTTCCGTTCATCGACTTATCCAGGTAGGAGTATTGTTAGTTTAGCATTTTTAGTGGGAACCAGTTTAGAATCCTCAACAAATCAAGTGGAAACAGCTTTAAAAACTATTCAATTACCTGCTGAAACTACTTATAATATAATTCCTTTAAACTTAAACGAATCAACGGCAATTACTTACGCAATTAAAAGCGAAAGCAAAACCTTAAAAGAATTAACCACAATTACTAAAAGTGCAATTATTCCCCAACTCAAAGATTTACCAGGGGTGTTAAAAGTTAATCTATTAGGAGATGGATTAAGTCGGGAGGCGAAAAAGGATATTGCCTCCTTATCCAGTTCTCAAACGTTAATTCAAGACCCGCAAACTTTAGTTAGATATAATGGGGAAAATGTCTTAGCGTTTCAGGTGGTAAAACGCAGTGATGCCAATACCTTAGAAGTAGTTAATCAAGTTGAAAATACCATTAATAGTATACAAAATAAATTAACAGATGTCAAGCTAATTTTAGCAGAAACCCAAGCCGATTATATTAGAGAAGCTACCAATTCTACAATTAATGAATTATTGTTAGCAATTGTTTTAGCCATTGCCATTGTATTTCCATTTTTAAGGAATTTTAGGGCAACTTTAATTACCGCTTTAGCTATTCCTACTTCTTTATTAGGAACCTGCATTGTGATGGCAATTGCTGGATTCAACTTAGAAACAATAACCCTATTAGCCTTAGCATTAGTAATTGGAATTGTTATAGATGATGCTATTGTTGATGTAGAGAATATTGCCAGATTAATTGATGCTGGAGAAACACCCAGAGAAGCCGCGATAAAAGGAACAGATGAAATTGGGTTAACGGTGACAGCTTCCACCTTAACAATTGTAGCAGTTTTCCTCCCCGTAGCCTTTATGGGAGATGCGTTAGGACAGTTTTTTAAACCCTTTGCTTTAACGATTTCTTCGGCTGTAGTTATATCATTATTAGTCGCCAGAACTTTATCTCCAGTTTTAGCAGTTTATTGGTTAAAACCCGCAAAAAGTAGACCGGAAAATTATACTCCCAAACCCAACCCAATTATCGAAAGTTATCGTCGATTATTGCAATGGTCACTCAGCCACCGAAAACGAGTTATTCTAATCGCTATTTTGAGTTTTGTTGCTGGTTTAGCCTTAATTCCTTTTGTCCCCCAAGGGTTTTTACCGCGACTCGATAGGGGAGAATTTGTGATTAATTATTCCTATCCTCTCCCTCAAATTTCTAATCTTCAACGTAGAGACGAGCCACGGCGCGTCTCCTCCGCCGCCGCGCCAGACGAGCCACAACCCGCCTCTAACTCCAATGATATATTTCAACAGCAAGGAGCGTTTGATTGGTTAACAGATTTAGCCAGAAATCCAATTCAACTATTTCTGAGAAAAACTCGCACGACCGCCGAAAAAATAGAAACGGTGGTTTTGAATACTCCCGATGTTGAAAAAGCCTTAACAATTATTGGAATTAAAGGACAACCAAATAAAGGTAGAATTTATGTCAAACTAAAAAATAATCGTCAACTAACAACCTTAGAAGCTCAAGATCAAATTCGTTCAAATTTGCCCAAAATTAATAACGTTACTATCAGTGTGGAAGATATTCAATTTGTAGAAACAGGGGATGAAAAACCCCTACAAATTGTGTTAGTTGGAGAGGATATTCAACAATTAAATAATATAGCCAAAACCATTAAAGAAAAAGTCGCAAAATTACCGGGTTTTGTGGATGTTCGGGTAACGGGTGAAGAAAATATATCTAATACTATCAACCAAATTGAACGATTTAACGGTCAACGGGCGGCTTATATTACTGCTAATTTAAGCCAAGGTCAATTATTAGGGGATGCGACAAATCAAGTTATTGAGATTGCTCAACCTTTAATTTCTAATGGAGTTACCTTAAAATTAACTGGAGATTCTGCCAGAATTGGTCAAGTTTTAAATAGCTTTCTGGTAACTCTTTTATTTTCTGTTATTTGTATGTTAGGGTTGCTATTCTTATTATTTGGTCGTTGGGTAGAACCTGCGGTAGTTGGGTTAACGCTTCCTTTGTGTTTAGTGGGAGCAATGTTAGCTTTATTAATCACTCAAAGTGATTTTGGCATTATTTCTTTAATTGGGTTGATTTTCCTGTTAGGATTATTAGATAAAAATGTGTTATTATTGATGGATTATATTAACCAATTACGTCAAAAAGGTATGGGTCGAAATCAGGCAATTATTGAGACGGGAGTTGTACGTTTAAGACCCATTGTGATGACTACCGCTTCGACGATTTTGGGAATGTTACCAATTGCGTTAGGATTAGGTGCAGGGTCAGAATTAAGACAACCGATGGCCGTTGCGATTATTGGGGGTTTAATCACTTCTACTTTATTAAGTTTAATTGTTGTTCCGGTTTTAAATACGTTTTTAGAAGATGAATGGTTAAAGATTAAAAAACGATTTAAGAAACAAAGTTTATAGAAATAAACCACAAAGACACTAAGATATAATGAAAGTATTTGTAACGGGTGGAACGGGGTTTATTGGGGCGAATTTAATTAGATTATTATTGCAAAATAATTATGCAGTTCGGGTGTTAGTTCGTCCTGAGAGTAATTTAGATAACTTGAAAAATTTAGAGGTTGAAATTGTTGAAGGAAACTTAACAGATGCTAACTTATCTCAATCTTTAAAAGGTTGTCAAGTTTTATTTCATTGTGCGGCCCATTATTCCCTTTGGCAACGGGATAGATTATTATTAGAACAGTATAATATTATCGGAACTCGTAATATTTTAGCCGCCGCTAGACAAGCGGGAATTGAACGAACAATTTATACCAGTTCCGTTGCTGCTATTGGAGTAAAACCTGGAGTTGCTGTTAATGAAACCTATCAAAGTCCAGTTGAAAATTTAGTTGGATATTATAAAAAATCTAAATATTGGGCAGAACAGGAAGCCCAAAATGCGGTAAAATTAGGTCAGGATATTGTGATTGTTAATCCTAGTACACCCATTGGCCCTTGGGATATTAAACCCACGCCAACGGGGGATTTAATTTTACGATTTCTCCGCCGAAAAATGCCCGCTTATGTTAATACTGGATTGAATTTTATTGATGTTAGAGATGTCGCCCAAGGTCATTTACTGGCTTTAGAAAAAGGCAAAACCGGAGAACGTTATATTTTAGGTAATCAAAATTTAACTTTAAAACAATTCTTAGATTTATTGTCAGAAATAACCGGATTACCCGCCCCTGAAAAAACCATCCCAGTTTGGCTTCCCTTGGGCATAGCGTGGGTCGATGAAATGATTTTAGCTAATTTAGGAAAAAAACCTTCTCTCCCCTTAGATGGCGTTAAAATGTCAAGACAACCGATGTATTATAATCCCTCAAAAGCGGTTCAAGAATTGGGTTTACCTCAATCTTCAATTAAAATTGCCTTGAAAGATGCCGTTAATTGGTTTATAACACAAGGGTATGTTGATGGGTTAGGGTGATTTTAGATTAACCCAATTCTAAATTTATTTAAGGTGAACAAAAAAATGGCCATTCAAATTGAACAAGCAATCACCGTTGGTAAATATTTATTCATGCAACGGTTAATGGGGCGAAAAAAATTCCCCCTAGTGTTAATGTTGGAACCTTTATTTCGTTGTAATTTAGCCTGCTCTGGCTGTGGAAAAATTCAACATCCAAAAGAAATTCTCAAGCAAAATTTAAGCCCAGAAGACTGTTTTAAAGCTGTGGAAGAATGTGGCGCACCAGTGGTTTCAATTCCTGGGGGTGAACCTTTATTACACCCACAAATTGATCAAATTGTTGAGGGTTTAGTTGCTCGCAAAAAGTTTATTTATTTGTGTACTAATGGAATTTTACTTGAAAAAAGTTTAGAAAAATTTAAACCTTCTCCCTATTTAACTTTTAGTGTGCATTTAGATGGTTTAAAAGAACATCATGACCACTGTGTAGACCGAGAAGGCGTGTTTGAAATTGCAGTAAAAGCGATTAAAGTTGCTAAATCAAAAGGATTTAGAGTTACAACTAATACAACAGTATTTGCTGGAACTAAGCCGGAAGAAATGCAGAAATTCTTTGATTTTCTGGAGAGTTTGGGTTTAGATGGGATGATGATTTCTCCTGGTTATAGTTATGAATGGGCACCCGACCAAGAACATTTCCTAAAACGAGAACAAACTAAAGCCTTATTCCGTGAAATTTTATCTCCCTATCAATCAGGTAAAAAGAAATGGAATTTTAATCATAATCCTTTATTCTTAGATTTTCTCATCGGAGAAAAAGACTATGATTGTACTCCATGGGGAAGTCCGAGTTATAGTGTTTTAGGATGGCAAAAACCCTGTTATTTATTAAATGAAGGTTACTATTCCAGCTATCAAGAATTACTGGAAAAAACCGACTGGGAACAATACGGTAAATCAAGCGGAAATCCTAAATGTGTAGATTGTATGGTTCACTGTGGTTATGAACCAACAGCCGCAATAGAAGCGATGAAACTTGAAAATATGGGGCGTTCGATTGGGGCGTTGTTTTAGTTAATTTAGGAGGTTAGAGTCGATTAAGGAGTTACCCCCCTAACCCATTAAAAAGGGGGGAATTTGGAGAAAATATAGCTGACGATTTTCTAGTCTATTCCATTTTCTATAATCAAAAATAATGCTAACAGAATTAATTAAATTGTTTGAATTTGAATTTATGAGAAATGCTTTAATAGCAGGACTTTTAGTTAGTATTGCCTGTGGCATGATTGGCACATTTGTTGTTGTGAATCGGATTGTTTTTATTAGTGGAGGAATTGCCCATGCAGCTTATGGAGGCATTGGTATGGGTTACTTTTTTAAATTTAGTCCCGTATTAGGAGCAATTATATTTTCTGTCATTTCTGCCCTAGGAATGGGGTTAGTATATCGTAAAACCCAACAACGGGCAGATACTATTATTGGGGTGATGTGGGCAATAGGAATGGCAATTGGGATTATTTTTATTGACTTAACCCCTGGTTATAAAGTGGATTTAATGAGTTATTTATTTGGCAGTATTCTCACCGTCCCCCAATCGGATTTAATTCTAATGTTAATCTTAAATATTTTAATTGGGGTGATGATTATTTTATTTTATAAAGAATTAGTAGCAATTTCTTTTGACCCAGTTTTTGCCGAAACTCGGAATTTACCAGTTGACCAACTTTATCTTATGTTAATAGTTGCCATCGCCTTAACCGTGGTGATGGTGATGAAAGTTGTAGGTTTAATTTTGGTGATTGCTTTATTAACTATTCCGGCGGCAATTTCAGGACAATTTGTTAAAGACTTAAAACAAATGATGCTATTATCCAGTATTTTAGGAATAGTTTTTACCACCCTAGGCTTAGGAATTTCCTACTTTCTTAATTTAACCTCCGGTGCAACGATTATTTTAGTCGCGGGTTGTGCTTATTTATTCAGTTTAAGCCTAAAAAATATGATTAAACCAGCTTGATTTGATTCAATTTTCCTGATTTATGTTAAAGTCCTCTGTTGAACCTTGAATCATTCTTTAAATTAACTTATGAAAACAAAAATTGCCCTCTGTTTAACTTCCCTAATTTTAGGCTTTTCTTACCCAGTAAATGCACAGAATCCTAACCCTTGTCCGAATTCTGTTTCTGCTTGTCAAAACTCCAACTCAACAGAAACCGTGGCGATTTTAGAAGATGGTCGGTCTTATGAATATGAAGCCGGACAGGGGATTTATCGAGTTCGCTACAATTACACTGGAGAAAATTGGACTCATGCTGATGTGGCTCCAATTCGGATTAATACTAACAAACCGATTGCAATTTTACCGATGCAATATACTAGCAATGGTGTACAATCCGGGGCCAGTGTTAACGGTGTTTCCGTGGGTCGAATTTGGAATTCTATTACGGTTGAAGAAATGAAACGACGGTTAGAAGCGTTAGGGTTTTATGTGTTAACTCCGACGATTTCTATGTATGGAGAAAATATAGATGGATTTCAAGCTTTAGAACATTTTATTGCCGGAGTTCATAAGGGAAATTCTTCGGTGCAAACGGTGGTTTTAACCGCCGATGCTAATGTGGCAAATGCTGCTAACCCCCGTCCTGGTGCTCAAATGTTAGTTACGGGACTCCATCAACGAGATTTATGGTGGGAATATCGCATCCAAAACCGTTTAGTTGGGTTTTATCAACAGCAGGGTTTAGTTAATATTGGGCCGAGAGTTCGTGGGGGGAAAAATAATCGTGAGGGTCATTCTTTGGCTTGGCATCCGATGATTGAAAGGGCGGCGGAATATAATCCTAAAGTGGCTATTATTGAAGTTGCCCAGGCCGCAGAAATTATTCAACGGGCGGGGTCTATTCAAGCCGGGAGACAATGGGCGACCCCTGTATTTGACGGTGTGGCTTTAGGAATGGCGGAAGAAGCCTGCGCTACAGGGGCGAAATTAGAAATATGTAAGGGGCAGTAGGGGAGCAGGGGAGATAGAGACAGATTCTTTTGTGACCTCTCCCCCAACCCCTCTCCTGCGAGGAGAGGGGGGAATTTTTGCTAATATT
>NZ_CAWLTW010000001.1:914838-1041863 GCF_963864145.1 Planktothrix prolifica NIVA-CYA 540
GGGAATTTTTTGCTAATATTAAATCGGTAGTTGCATTTAAAAATATTAATTACTCCCCCTTCCGAATAAAAATATTCTTCCTTTTCCCTCTCCTTGTAGGAGAGGGCAGGGAGAGGTCGGGAAGGGGGTTGGGGGGTTAGGTCACGAGGGATTTACCGAAAAGAATGAAACAGCCATGGGAGCAGGGGGAGGTAGGGGAGACAAAAGCCTAATCTATCGCCTCATTAATCGGGTATCGGTCTATTAACTGACGGGCGCGTAGGGCATTTTTTTTCAAAGATTCACTTAAATAAGGAACATGGGGGATTTGAGAAAGAAAATCTAAAGTTCTTCGGAACATTCGGACAATATCTCCTTCGTCTAAACTGGTATTAGAGACCAACTCCAACCAATCGGTTTCTAAAGCCCATTGCTCAATTAAACCCGTTAAATCCCTTTCTAACCAGATGGGTAAAGCAACCCGATACCGTCGTTGCTGTTTAAACAATTCCTGGCGCAGATGGCGCAACTGTCCTAGGGCGTTTTCCACCTCCTCCGATAAGTCATACCGCGTCCAACTATCGGGACGGGAAACCTCAGTTACCAAAGCTGCACAGGCCGCTGCTAAATGGTGGGGGTCAAGTTGGTCAAAAATCCCCGACTTCAAGGCTAACCCTAACCATAATTCGTTATCTCCCCGCAGGGCGGCGGTAGCCTGTCCTAAATCCGTAGGCTTCAACTCATCTAGGGCTTGGAAGTATTGCAAAATTGAAATTAAAGCCATAAATTCATCCCAATGACGGGCTAAATCTTCTTCTAATTCCCCTCGCATTTCTTCAATCATTTCATTTAATTCTGCCCAGCGTTGCCACCGTTTTAACAGTTTATTCGGTTTACCCCATTTATGAATAGGATGGGCGTCTAATTCTAACTCTAACCTTTCGACTTGTTTTTGTTGAGCGATAACTTCTGGAGGGGGTTCAGGTATATTTAATTCGGAAATTTGTTGGATAATGGCTACGGTTAACTCATCTCCTTTACGACATTGACCGAGTTTAAACGGAATATTAGGAATTTCCAGATAATCCACATTTAACCGTTTAGAATCGGGTTGCAAAATCACAATATCAGCCGCACTCACCACATACCAGCGATTATCCCGTCCTAAACAGAGGAAATAGGGCGCCTGTCCCGAACTGGGGGTTTTGGCGACTAATACGGCCGGAATGGGGTCAGACTCAATTTTGCGAGCCGTAGGAACATTTTTTCCCCGTAAACCTACAGTTGTACCCAAGGGGGTAGCATCCATGTAATATGCCATCCGGTGCATTCGGACATCTTCGGCTTGCTGTTGTAATAATTTTAATAAACGACGTTCTTCCCGTAGACGGTCATAAACTTTTTCAAAACTGGCTAGGGTTTCTTCCAACAATGCCATATTTTGTTCGCCACTAAAGCCAAATTGGGCTTCAATTAACGACAATTCCGCCTGCATGATATCAATTTCTTCTTGAGCCGGAATTAAATTAATTGTAGACAGATATTGTCCGAAACTTCGTTCAACTAATTCCCTAGATTTTTCTAAACTATGCCGTTGTAATAAGTTCAAGACCATGCCATAACTGGGGCTGAATTGACTTACTAAGGGGTCAGCTTTAGACGTCGCTAAATAGGCTGCTTCCTTGGCTCCTTCAAAGGGAGTTTGTACCGTCACCACATAGCCTTCCGTATCCATGCCGCGCCGTCCCGCCCGTCCTGACATTTGCAGAAATTCCGAGGCTTTTAACAGGCGATGACCGTCATCGGTGCGTTTTGATAAACTAGAAATTACCGTAGTTCTAGCGGGCATATTAATCCCGGCGGCGAGGGTTTCCGTGGCAAATACCACCTTAATTAATCCCTGTTGAAATAATTCTTCTACTAACCCTTTCCAAGTCGGTAAAAGTCCGGCATGGTGGGCGGCAATTCCTTTATATAAAATTTCCACTTGCTCGGGACGAATGCCTTCGGGACTTGAGGCTAAAAACGCATCAATTCGTTCTTTTAACCGGGCGGTTTCGGCTTCATTAACTAATGATAAATGACGCACTTCTCCGACGGAGCGATCGCAACCTTTCCGACTAAAGATAAAATAAATAGCAGGTAACATATCCCTTTCTTTTAGATGGGATATAGTCGCGCCTAAATTCGGAATATCATTGCGTCTACCCCGTGGAGGAAGGCCCTTTTTTTCTTTGAGGCGAGGATTAATTCTTTTCAGGGAATCATCTAATAGGGGAAAGAAGCCTTTAATATTACAAAAATGATATTGTAAGGGTACTGGCCGAAAGGTAGAATAAATTAACTCCGTTGGGCCATGAACTTGAGAAATCCAGTGGGTTAATTGTTCACTATTGGCCACCGTTGCCGATAACGCCACTAATTGAATTTCCCTGGGACAATAAATAATTGATTCTTCCCAAACCGTTCCCCGTTGGCGGTCGTTCATATAATGGCATTCATCCAAAACCACCGCCTCCACCGCTTCCATGGAAACTCCGACTTCTCCAATCGGTGTACCATAGAGCATATTGCGGAAAATCTCCGTGGTCATCACCACCACCGCCGCGTCCCGGTTAACGGAAATATCCCCCGTTAATAACCCCACCTTGTCCGCCCCAAACTGCTCTCGAAAATCCCGAAACTTCTGATTAGATAGTGCCTTTAGGGGTGTGGTATAGAAGACCCGCCGATTCCCTGCTAAGGCCCGATGGATAGCATATTCTCCTACTAAGGTTTTTCCCGAACCCGTTGGCGCACAAACCACAACGGACTTTCCATCATCCAACGCTGTAATCGCATCGTGTTGAAAGTCATCCAGGGGAAATGGAAATAGGGCGTTGAGATCCAGTTGGGGATTGTTTTCGGTAGAGTAGGACACAGGAATATAAATAATAAGACTAATTTTAACGTTAAAACCCCCATCATAGCATGGATTTTTTTCAAAAGTGTAGAGACCTGCCATTTAACTGTAAACTTATTAACTGTAAACTTATTAACTGTTAACTGATAACTGATAACTGTTAACTGATTACTGATGACTGATTTATGATTCCTAATATTTCAACTATTCCCTTGATTCAACTAGCTTCTGGCGATCAATTATTTATTCAAAGTTATCAGTTTAAAGGCGAAAATCCAGGCAAAAAAGTTTATTTACAATCTAATTTACACGGGGCTGAGATTAGTGGAAATGCTGTTATTCATGATCTAATTCAGTTCTTGATGACTTTAGACAAAACTCAATTAACTGGAGAAATTTTATTAGTTCCTGTTTGTAATCCTTTGGGGGTGAATCAGCGATCGCATTATTTTTCCTCCGGTCGATATAATCTTTATGATGGCAAAGACTGGAATAGAATTTTTTGGGATTATGAAAAAACCGGAGCAGATATTAGCCAATTTGCCCAAGATAATCAGGATTTAGAACAAGATGAAATTCAAGCAAAATATCGTCAAACTATTTTAAATCAATTTTATCAACTGGCTAAACTCATTAGAAGTTACCCCGGAGTTTCCTACAATAATTATTATCGCTATCAACTCCAAAACCTAGCCCTAGATGCTGATTATCTGATTGATTTACACAGTTCAACGAATAACGCCCTGGATTATTTATATTGTTTTCACAGTCGAGAAGCAAGTGCTAATGCCTTTCTATTAGATACAGGAATATTAATGAATGATTATGATGGGGATGCCTTTGATGAAGCCTTTATGAAGCCCTGGTTAGCCTTAGAAAACGAATTAGCTAAACTAGGAAAAAATATTAGATTTGAGATAGAATCTTGGACATTAGAACTTGGTTCCGGGTTAGAAATGAATCCCGAATCTGTGCAGAAAGGAATTAGGGGAATCAAAAATTATCTAGTGACCAAAGGACTTTTATCAATAAAAGATTTCCCCTTAGCTTCCAACCCCAATCATCAGATTCATCTTACCCCTAAACACAAAATTCAACGCTATCATTCCCCCGGCGGAGGCATGATTGAATTTTATGTTAAACTGGGAGAAACTATTTATAAAAATCAGAAACTCTATACTATTTTGAGTTTTAATAAAATTGGAGAATTACCCCAAATTCGGGAGGTTTTCGCCGAAGGAGACGGACTCATTTTCGATATCACCAAAAATCATTCCGTAAATCAATGGGATTATGTTTTAGGGGTAATGCCGTCTTAACTTCTAGTTTTTTGCTAAACTAATTGCGTAAAATCACTCAATACTTAAATTAAAACCGTGTTAGACGAAGCCGCTAAAAAAACAATTCTGCGTAAAATTCCCCACGCCCTCTATATTTGTGGAGTCAAAGAGGGAGAGGAAGTCAATGGTTTTACCGCCAGTTGGGTGACACAAGCCTCCTTTGAACCGCCCTTAGTGGTCAACTGTGTTAAAAATGATTCTAAATCCCATGCCATGATTAAAACCAGTGGTGTGTTCGCCCTCAGTTTCCTGGCTGAAGGTCAAAAAGACATCGCCCAGAAATTCTTTAAACCCCAACATCGAGTGGGAAACAAATTTGAAGACATCGAATTTTATCTAGGAGAAACCGGTTGTCCGATTATTTCCGCCGCCCTGGGTTATGTAGAATGTCAAGTGGTGGGTTGTGTTGAACACGGCGACCATACGGTATTCGTCGGGGAAGTCATCGCCGCAGGTGTTCATCAAGAAGCCGAAATTCTTAACCTCGCCAGCACAGGATGGAATTATGGCGGATAGGTAGGGGAACACTGCGATTAATGTTTTTAACTCTTTCAGGACTTACGCAATTACGCTAAGTACCTAAACAAAATTAATTACACATCTTCTGCCCAGATCCGGCGTTCCCTCCCCCCCTAGCCCCCCGTGCACGGGGGGTTTGGGGGGGGCTGTTCCCTCTCTCAACTAGGTAATTTATTTTGTGCAACTACTTATATATAGCGCATAGAAAATCGGGCGATTTTTGTTGATTTAGCTCAGAGAATCGCCCGACACCAGGATTAAATTAGTCTCAATTCATGAGTTTTAAGGGATGGGAAGAAATAGAGCTTTGAGTTGAAGGTGATTTTGTATTAGTATCAGATAGGGGAATACTAATCATCACAGTGGTTCCGAGATCTAAACCTGGACTATCTAGGGTAATAAAACCCCCCATCATTTGCATTAAACGGCGAGAAATAGCTAAACCCAATCCAATTCCCCCGAATTCCCTTGTGGTTGAACCATCGGCCATGGCAAAGGGTTCAAAGATTTTTTGCTGATGTCCTAACGCCACACCAATTCCGGTATCGGTAATGGTGACTACAACTTGATATCGCACGGTCGTAGATTTTGAGGCGGTATTATTTTGCATCTCAATCAGAGAATTGGTAGCCAATTCAATCCGGGTAGAAATGGTGATTCCTCCCGATTTAGTAAATTTGACAGAATTATTGAGAATATTAATAAAAACTTGCTTTAACTTATCAGGATCAGCCTGAACAATAATCGGTTGATCGGGGGTGGGTAAGTCGAGGGTTAAGTTTTTGTGTTGAATATCCAACATTTGCAAATTCACCGCATCTTTGACAATTTGCATTAAATCCGTGGGTTCAAGCATCACAGATAATTTGCCTTCTTCAATTAAAGCAATATCTAAAATATCATCAACTAAATTTAATAGATGTTGGCTGGAATCCGAGGCAATTTTCAGATATTCTTCCTCCTCTGTTTTGGTATCACAGTAACCATCTTGAATCAGACTAATTGAATTAATAATCCCATTTAAAGGGGTTCTTAATTCGTGGGAAATAACTCGTAAAAATTCATTTTTTAATTGATTAGCAACTTGGGCTTCTTTGGACGCATATTCTAGGGCTTGCGCTCTCGCTCTAAGACTTGCTACCATTGTATTTAGAGCTTCAGCCAACTGATTAAACTCTGTTATTCTTAGATTGTCAGGAACATCACCCGGACTATCTAAATTTTTAGCTCTGAGTGCATAATCTCTCAATTTTTCTAAAGGAATTGCTAAATCCCTAGAAACATACACCGCAGCAATAATACTAGCAATAACTAAAGATAAAACCAAGGAGATTAACAACGATTTAATATCTTTTAATCCCGATAGAGCTTGCTGTAAATCAACAACCGCTAAAATCACCCATTGCTTATCGTTTTCCGAGGTAATCGGGCTAGGAATTGAATCATATCCCGCTAGAAGTTCATTCCCCGATTGATCAAAAGAAAATAAGTGAATAAAAGAATTTTTTTTACTCTCTAACGCATTAGATAATAAATTTTTGAGTCTATTAGCATCGGCTTGATCTTGAATATTTTGTCCCAATTTATTCAAACTTGGATGACTAATAATTGTTCCTCCTTGATCAATAATAACAGTAAATCCCGTTAAAGATTTAGGACGTTCTTTCGATTCTAAATATAAAGTTGATTGCAGACTTAACGCATATTTTAATTGATTTTTATTGTTTTGATTGACATAAATCGGGGAGTTGAATACTAATGTAATTTGATTTCGCCATTCTGAATTTTTTTGATCGAGACTGGGAACTAAATAATTAATATAAATCTCAGGATTTTGCTGTTTTTGGGACGACCAAAAGTTTTTAGGAATAGAATGTATAGGCTTTTTCCCGCAGGTCGTAGCAATCAGTTTTTGCGTTTGTAGATCAGTCAATTGGAGACAACTAACCAAGGGAGAAAACTGCTGCTGAAGTTGAGAAAGCAGCACAGAATACTGTTGAGGTTTTTCGGGTTGTAAAACAATATTATTGGTGGCAATCGTCAAACCAGACTTGTTAAAATCAATCCATTCATTAATGGTTTGTGCTTTTTTACTCGCACTTTCTGTTAAATTTAACCTAGCCGTTTCGAGCAAACCAGAACGGGCTTTTCTATAGGTAACATATTCTCCCACCAGTAGTACAGGAAGACTAAGCAGTAAAATCTGCGAGAGTAAAATCCGGCGAAATGACGATTGACCCAACTTAGGCATAGTAGAACATGGGACAGAAGACAGAACGTAGACAGCAGTTAGACCAGAGTAGACAATAAACCATAAACATTATACTAATAATCCCCTCTATTAATTGAAACGATAGCCAATACTTCTAACCGTTTGAATAAAAGAAGGATTTTTAGGGTCAGGTTCAATTTTTTTTCTAATTTGACCAATATGAACATCAATAACCCGCCCCCCTTCACTACTATCGTCTTGATAACCCCAAACTTTTTCTAAAAGTTCTGTGCGTTTCCAAGCCCGACCCGGTTTACTGGCTAAACAATAAAGCAGATCAAACTCCAACGCACTTAAAATTACTAATTCTCCTTTCAGATAGACTTCTCGCCGATTCGGGTCAATAATTAAATCCCGATAGGCTAAATTTTTGTGTTCTAAATTAGACATAGATATGCGGCGTTTTAAAATAGCCTTAATCCGCAGACTTAACTCCTCCAAATCAAAGGGTTTGGTTACAAAGTCATCGGCTCCTTCTTTTAACCCGAGTTTTGGATCTTGTTCACTGGTGAGCATCAGGATCAGAACATGAGTTTGATTTTGCATTTCTCGACATAATACTAAACCCGTTGTATCCGGCAAATTCAGATCTAAAATGACTAAATCGGGGTTGAACTGTTCAAATACTTTCAACGCCGTCTTGCCATCAGCGGCCACTTCTATTTGGTAATCCTGTTGGCTTAAATAACGACTAATTAAATTTCGGATTGCCGGATCATCATCAACAACAAGAATCTTTGCTGAGTTCATAACTAAAAAGCCCGTGAGAATTTAACGATTGATAATCGGGCATGAATGGTTAAGAATATAGGACAATTATCCATTACAATTAACGTTCACCTGTGCGCCGATCAAACATATATCCCACACCCCGAATTGTTTTTATAAAGGAAGGTTGCTCCACATCCAGTTCGATTTTTTTGCGAATCTGACCAATATGAACATCAACAACCCGCTGCTCCTTTTCATACTCATAACCCCACACTTCCTGCAATAATTCTGACCGTCGCCAGGCTCGACCCGGTTTGCGGGCTAAACAGTAGAGCAGGTCAAATTCTAATGCACTTAGGGCGATTAATTCACCACCAATATAAACCTCTCGACGATTTGGATCAATGATTAAATCCCCATAAATTAAATTTTTGGGTTGTGTATCTACTTGATTTCGTTGACGCTTTAAAATTGCTTTGATTCTAAGGTTTAATTCTTCTAAATCAAAGGGTTTGGTCACAAAGTCATCGGCTCCCTCCTTTAACCCAAGTTTGGGATCTTTTTCGCTGGTTAGCATTAGGATAAATACACTGGTTCGACTTTGCATTTCCCTACACAATGCTAAACCGGTTGTATCCGGCAAATTTAGATCCAATACCACTAAGTCAGGATTGAACTGTTCAAACCTTTCCAATGCGGAATGGCCGTCACTCGCTATTTCAACTTGATAGTCCTGTTGGCTAAGATAACGACTTATGAGGTTCCGTATTGCTGGATCATCATCAACTACGAGAATTTTTACAGATGCCATAACCAAGCATATTAAGCAGAAGGTTGAGCCAGAATATTAAATAGACATCTCAATGTTAATGGAAAACTTGAACCTACACCCAATAAAATATCAATTTAGCAAAAACCGTAATAATCCCCAGATTATGCCTCAGTTTCCGGGAGCGAGTTGAATGGACTGCTCTTGATTGGGAAAGAATACCATTTTTAGCCAAACAAATAGAGAACTTTAGACCCAAATTTTTGGTAATATTTCAGACAATAGATGAGCAGGAATCTGAGATAAAGCCTGATTTTGTCCTTCTAATCCAGACTCATTGTAGAAGGCGCGAATAGTTCGCAGCAAGTAACCCAAAGTTGTTTGATGATGTTCGGTGGTTTTTGATTGGGAAACAGAACTCTCCATAAACTCTTGTCCTTCTGGTTGATTAAGATCATTAATAATCGCTTGAATGTGATGTTTGAGTGCGGCTTTTAAAAAAGAAATTTTGGTGTTTTTTTCGAGATGTAAATGAGGATCGGTTGCCAGTTGGTAGTGGGTTAGTCCCAGATTATTATGGGTTGCTAAGGGATCAAAATTGAGTTGGGCCCGACTGAGATCCGCCGTAATGGAGAGGGCTTTTTGATAGGCTGCAATGGCTCTTTTTAAAAATTTAGCCCGAATTTCCGATTTTTGATAGTGGTTTGCCAAATGCCAATAGACGATACCCAAATTATTATAGGTGGCTGCACAGGCAATTGGGGCTGAGGCGGTCGTCCGATAGCTCAAGGCTTGATGATAGGCGTGAGTGGCTTGTAATAGCAATTTAGCCGAGGGTTGATGTTGACTCAATGTCCAGTAGGCTGTGCCTAAATTGGTTTGTAGCAGGGCATAATTGAGGGGATCGTGTTGCGGGGTATAAAATTCCATTGCTTCGGTATAGGCAGCAATGGCAGCTTTCAGGTGAGGAATGGGTTGGGTTTTTTGGGCCAGTTTCCAATAGATCGTTCCCAAATTATTTTGAATTGTTGCATAATCTTGAATCTGGGAACCCTTGATTTCAGAAAGGTTCAAATTCAAATAACATAAGGCTTCTGTATAAGCAATAATTGACTGTTCTAAATTTTTACTCCCATCTTGCCAAGTCGCTAAATCTGCATAAGTCGCTCCTAAGTTTTTTTGGATTTGTATATATAAATTTGGTTGAATTTCAGGATCAACTTTCATTAAAGCGTTTTGATAAAAAATAATACTTTTTTCTAAATAACACATCACATCCAGAGATTTTGGATTCTCTTGAACCCTTTGGCGAAATTCCATCCAATATAATGTTCCTAAGTCATTAAAAACATTAATAGAATCATCAAGATCGTCGGAAGCAATAGAACTTTTATTCAATTCTGGAATAATTTCTAAAACTTTTTCGTATGCTTGAATAGCCTGGGTATAGTTGAGTTCTGAATTGTCCCCAGCTAAAATGCGATCGCGGTATATATTCCCTAATTTACGATAGGCTGGAGATAAGCAGGAAAGGGCAGAATGTTGCTCAAATTGTTGAATCTGATCGAGAAGTTCCTGCAACGGATCAGATATTTGACCCCGTTCAACAGGTTCGGAAGTTTCCCCAAAATCTAAGGAAATGGTCTCCGACTCCAAGTTACTCGGAGTGGGATCACTGATCCATTCAAATACTCCGGTTCGTCGCTCCCAAAACTCTGGTACTGACTGTTGAATACAAGATAACCAAGGGGAAGAAATCCACAACAGCAAACTAAATTCAAATTGGTCGAGATGGTTTTCTAAAGTGCGTAAATATCTTAAAAATGACCATTGTACCGCCGGAGGTTGACGGGTTAAATGTTCTACCCCTAAAATTTGAAATCCGATAATATCTGGATGACTCTCATTAGATTTATTTTGAGCATACCATTGGATAATTGCCTGAAATGGATTCGGATCACTTAAATCAAGTTTTACACTAATTAAACCTGAAGAAATGGGAGATTGGGGTATAATATTCTCCTGATGTTTGGATAAAAAATCTGTTCGTAACTGTAGCGCCAAATGATTTCGCAGATTTAAGTTATCACAAACTCCAAGAAAAACTTGACGGCGAAGTTGCAAAGCCAGCGCCTGTTGTAAACGATCGTAGATTCGCTGATGAGTTTGGGAAACTAAAACAGAACAATTATTGGTCATCGCCATTATCAACCCTTAAACCATCACCTAGGACATCTAATTATCTTCTTCCATCTGGCGGTTCAGGTTCAGGAGAGAGGCGGGTTTTTAAGGGTTATTCCTATTCTTTGTGTCTCTATATCTTTGTGGTTTGCTTCAAATCCGGGGGGCATTTTACGATTAGCAAACGTAAAAATACCCAAAACCCGCCCGGACTGAATGATTAATATCTCAGGATACAGTGAAGGCAAGGAATAATAAAACCCCTACCAAGGCAATCCCAGCAAGACCACCGATAATATAATTCCGTTTTTGTGAATTGGTAGGGGGTTCGGCTGTATAAACTTTAGGTTCCACTGCGAAGTTATTCAGACGTCCACCTTGTTCATTGATATAGGGCATGATGAAAAATCCTTATGTTACTATCTGGGATCAAGAATAACAAAAATTTAACAAAAATTTACACTCCATGGAAAAACTTAATAATTTGAAGACTGACAGTTTAACGGGCGATTGTCCCAGTTAGGGGTGAGGACGCTTGGGCGTAGCTTTTGACCGGAATTCGCCCAGCCAGATAAGCCAGACGTCCGGCTTCCGTGGCCATTCCCATAGCTCTGGCCATGGCGGTGGAATTTTGGGCCAGGGCGATCGCCGAATTAATTAATAACGCATCCGCCCCCATTTCCATCGCTAAGGCTGCTTCACTGGGCGCACCAATACCAGCATCCACAACCACTGGAACCCTGGCATTATCAATAATAATGGCAATATTGGCAGCGTTTCTAATTCCCTGTCCTGAACCGATGGGAGAACCCAAAGGCATCACCGTGACACAGCCAACATCCTCTAAACGTTTCGCCAGCAGCGGATCGGCATTAATATAGGGTAAAACGGCAAAACCTTCTTTGACTAGCTGTTCCGCCGCTTCTAACGTGCCAATCGGGTCAGGAAGTAAATATTTACTATCAGGAATTACTTCTAATTTGACAAAATTATTGTCTTCCTGTCCTAATAATTTTGCCATTTCCCGTCCTAATCTAGCCACCCGAATTGCTTCTTCTGCGGTTTGACATCCGGCGGTATTTGGTAACATCCAAATTTTACTCCAATCAATAGCTTCGGCTAACCCTTCATGTCCTGGGGCTTGGGTTTGGACTCGTCTAACGGCCACGGTAACAATTTCGCACCCACTGGCGGTAATACTATCCTGCATTTCTTGGAGGTTACGATATTTCCCCGTCCCGGTCATTAACCGAGATTTAAAGGTTTTTCCCGCAATAATTAAGGAAGTATCAAGGAAAGATGAGTTAGTTTTTTCTATGGTTTGCATAATGGGTAATGGGTAATGGGTAATGGGTAATGGGTAATGAGGATCAAGGATTTAGGAGGATTTCACGGATTTCACAGATTTTAATCTGTGTTAATCTGCGTAATCATCTTAAATCCGTGTTCTAATTTTAATCTGTGTTAATCTGCGTAATCATCTTAAATCCGTGATCTGATTTTTGTGCTTCTGTTAAATAGGAACACCAATCACTCCAACTTCCCCCATATAATTTAGCTTGATCAATTCCTGCTAATTCTAAGGAAAATAAATTCACACAGGCAGTAACTCCTGAACCACAATAAACGATTATTTCTTCTGAGTCTTTAATATTCTGCCAGCGTTGGGATTGTTCGTTTATTTTAACAAAACCCGTGGTTTCTGTCACCTCTTGCCAAGGATAATTTACCGCCCCCGGAATACATCCGGCAATTGGATCAATGGGTTCGGTTTTTCCTAAATAGCGTTCGGGTTCCCTGGAGTCAATCAGCACCACTCCGGGTAAGTCTTTTCGAGCTTTTACAGTTTCAATATCAACTAACATTTCTGACTGGATTTCTGGCTTAAATATTCCTAATTTTGGATTAGGAATATTAGAACTAATGGGATAGTCTAAATTTTTCCATTGACTAAACCCTCCATCTAATAAAACAACTTGATTATGCCCAAAATAACGCAATAACCACCACAACCGAGAAGCAAAAGCTAACCGAGAATCATCATAAGCAACGACTAAGGTTTGTTGAGAAGTTATACCAATTTCTGATAACTTTGCTGATAGTTTTTCTGGGTTAGGTAAGGGGTGACGTCCGCCGTGTTTTTGAATCGGACTTGATAAATCTTGGTCTAAATCTAAATAAAATGCTCCTGGAAGATGACCTTCTTGATATTGTTGTTGTCCTAATTTGGGATTGGCCAAGGAAAACCGACAGTCTACAATCACAATATTATCATCTTCGAGATGTTCTGCTAACCATTTTGGAGAAACGATCAATTGAGATGCAGTCATAGTAATTTCAAGAATCAGTAACCATAACAATTATTATAATATCTTTTTATAAAGAGAAACAAAAGTAGACAAATAATTCATAAGTCTAGCAACAGCAAATAATCTTTTTATGTTTTATTAATATTGTAGTTTTGAATCGACTCAATTAATGTAAAATAGTGTTGCAAGTTTTTGGTTTTGCTTTACAAAAATTAATCATTTTTTGACGAGGATGGGGGCTGTTATTTATTATAATAATATACCAGCAATACAAGCGGTCATAAAACAGGCAATAGAACCCGCGATCATCGCTCTAATTCCTAATCGAGCAACATCGGCTTGTCGTTCGGGAGCGATCGCAGAAATTCCCCCAATTTGTATGGCAATCGAACCAATATTAGAAAACCCACAGAGGGCATAAGTAGAAATAATTATAGCCCGTTCAGAAATTGTAGAAAGGGTATTTTCTCCCCCCTTGCCTTGAGCAATTTGTTGAGAATTTTCGATCAATTGTTTTAAATCTAAATAGGCAATAAATTCATTTAGAACTGTTTTTTTACCTAATAAAACTCCCACCTGTAAACAATCTGCGATTGGAATTCCCATTAACCAAGCCACCGGAGCAAATAAATAACCAAAAATTCCTTCTAAAGATAAAGAAGGCATCCCCCAAAAACTTCCCAACCATTGTAAAACCCCATTAATTAAGGCTAATAATCCTAAAAAAGCAATTAACATAGCCGCCACATTTAAAGCTAATTTCATGCCATCACTGGCGCCAGTTGCCGCCGCATCAATTCCATTAGCAGAAGTAGGTTGAACTTCTATTTTAACTTTTCCTTTAGTTAAAGAGATTTCCGTTTCAGGATAGAATATTTTAGAAATTGCTAAAGCAGCAGGAGCCGACATCACAGAAGCCGCCAGAATATGTTCGGCGGGAATACCAAAGGAAATATAAGCGGCCATCACCCCTCCCGCAATTGTAGCAAATCCCCCGGTCATCACCGCATGAAGTTCTGAATTTGTTAAGGTATGAATATAGGGTTTAATTAATAATGGAGCCTCCGTTTGTCCGATAAAAATATTCGCCGAACAGGATAAAGTTTCTGAACCTGATGTTTTCAAAGTTCGCATCATTACCCAAGCCACAGCTTCTACAATTTTTTGTAAAATTTTATAATGATATAAAATAGAAATAAAAGAGGAAAAGAAAATAATTGTTGGTAAAACTTTAAAAGCAATAAAATGGTCTTGAAAATCTTCTCCAAAAACAAATTTAGCCCCCTGATCAGAAAAGTTAAGAAAGTGACTGACCGCATTTCCTAAAAACTCAAATAAAGCAAAACCAGCCTGAGTTTTGAGGATGAGTACGGCTAAAATAAACTGTAATCCAATCCCCCATAAAACCGGATGCCAACGCACCGCTTGACGATTCACAGAGCAGAGATAGGAAATTCCTACAAAAACAAATAATCCCAAAAGTGAAATTCCACGTTCCATAATTGTTTGATTTAATGTAGATTTTCAATGTACAATTAGAATGCTGTGCAAAAAGCGTCAGAATCCAAAATCAACCCTTTGCCAATTACTGTTAGCCCCAGCACACTGTAGGAGAAAAGCAATTATACCCCTACCGTTAATTACGTCTTACCAAACAGATTTATGTCTTTACCTATTGTTGCTATTATTGGCCGTCCCAATGTCGGAAAATCAACTCTAGCCAATCGTTTGGCGGGAAATCCCGAAGCGATTGTGCATGATCAGCCCGGTATTACCCGCGATCGCACCTATCGCCCCGCCTTTTGGCAGGATCGAGAATTTCAAGTCGTCGATACGGGCGGTTTAGTCTTTGATGATGACACAGAATTTTTGCCCATGATTCGAGAACAAGCAATGATCGCTTTAACCGAAGCCACCGCCGCGATTTTTGTGGTAGATGGTCAGGTGGGTTTGACGGGTGGGGATGAAGCGATCGCAAGTTGGTTACGAGAACAATCAATACCGATTTTATTAGCAGTAAATAAATGTGAATCTCCCACCACTGGAATTGTTCAAGCTGCCGATTTTTGGGAATTGGGACTAGGGGAACCCTATCCGGTTTCTGGGATTCATGGATCGGGAACCGGGGAATTATTAGATGATTTGATTAAACATTTACCCCCGATTGATGAAATCGAAACTGAAAAAGAAATTAAAGTAGCAATTATTGGTCGTCCGAATGTTGGAAAATCAAGTTTATTGAATTCCTTTTTAGGGGAAAATCGCGCCATTGTTAGTCCGATTTCGGGGACAACCAGAGATGCAATTGATACAGTAATTGAACGGGATGGAAAAACCTATCGCTTAATTGATACCGCCGGAATTCGACGCAAGAAAAATGTGGAATATGGGGCGGAATTTTTTGGGATTAATCGAGCTTTTAAAGCTATTAATCGGGCGGATGTGGTGTTACTTGTGATTGATGCGATTGATCAAGTTACTGATCAAGATCAAAAATTAGCTGATCGAATTATTGAAGAAGGTCGATCCTGTGTAATTGTGGTGAATAAATGGGATGCGATCGAGAAAGATACCTATACTATTTTAGACTATGAAAAAGAAGTCCGAGCCAAACTCTATTTTATGGATTGGGCGGAATTAATTTTTATCAGTGCTAAAACGGGTCAACGGGTTGAAAAAATTCTGAATTTAGTCGATACTGCCGCCGAAGGTCACGAACGACGAGTATCAACGGCCGTAATTAATGAAGTGATTGAAGAAGCGATTAGTTGGCATTCTCCCCCCGTCACTCGCCAAGGGAAACAGGGGAAAATCTACTATGGAACCCAAGTCAGTAGTAAACCTCCGACGCTGGTTTTATTTGTTAATGATCCTAAACGATTTAATGACAATTACCGTCGTTATATTGATGGTCAATTCCGTAAACAATTGGGCTTTAAAGGCACACCGATTAAGTTAATTTGGCGAGGAAAATCTGCCAGAGAAATTGAACGAAATCCGGCTAACCGAGCCACCCGGGTTAAATAAGAAAGCAGGGGAGGCGGGGAGCGTTTGAAGTTGTTATGGAAAGTTTAAGACCATGGCAAAAGGCAGTCGATTCCCGCGCTTTACGAATTACGAATTATGAATTTAGGATTGCTATATTTCCCTAGGTATTTCTTAAATTCTCCTATAATATACCCAAGAATGATTCTATTTTGATTAATAGGTTTTGAGGATAGGGGCGATTTATGTCTACATTTGCTTTTGAGGTTAAGCCCAATGACTGATAATTTTTATCCTTTAACTTGTGATGATGATCTTTTATTGATTGATAAAGATACTTTTACTGTTGCTAGGTTTAAAGAATTTGCGATGTATTCTTTGAATCAAAAAATTTACGATGACCCCAATCATTATCCGAAAGAACAAAGGTTAAAACTTTTATTTAATATTCTTAATAATTATAATTATATAATTGATGATAAAGTAAGACTACCATTAACAGAAAGCTCTTGGAGTAATGTTAGTGGGTCTATTGAATGTAAATTATTAAGTTTAACTTCTGGTAAAGGTTGGATTAGTGGCAAATTAATTATAAAAAGCACTGTTAACTTTTTTCCTGAAGACTATAAAAACTTTACTTATGATCCCAAATCTCCATCTTACCCAAAATCGGAAATTGATATAGAATTACAATTCTATCCCGACGAAACTGAACCATTAGAAACCTCTGATGCTGCATTGGATGAATTGAGACAACAACTAAAAAATTTATAAATAATACTAGAATTGGGGGATATTTCAGTGGGTTCTTAGAAACCGGGTTTCTGGAGGATCTGTGTTATCATTCATTTAAAATTGCTATATCAAATAAAATTTTAATTTTGAGGATAATATCAACATGAACAATACATTTTATACGCTGAGTGATGATTGTATGTTAATGTATGAAAAGAATATATTTATTGTAGAAAAAATTAAAGAGCATTTACTTAATGGTTTAAATCAGAAAATGCAATTTCTCTTTGATGGAGGAAGCAGAAATAGTTATCATAAATCCTTTTTTCACCAGCTAAATTCAAAATATAATATTGATAATAAGTTCTCCTTTGAAATCAATCAAAGTAGCTGGAATACAATTAGTGAGGAAATTGATTGTCAACTATTAAAGTTAGGCGCTGCATCTTGGAAAAGTGGAAAATTGAGATTTAAAGCGATCGCCAACTATAATAACTTATCAGAACCTCAACTTACCATTGAAATCGAACTAGAATTCTGTCCCGATGAACCCGAACCATTAGAAACCTCTGATTCTGCATTGGATGAGTTGAGACAACAACTACAAATTTATAAATAATAAAGTTCGTTGTTACGATGCGTCGCCCATGCGCTAAAGCGCAACAACAAGCGCAACAACGAATGGCCTATCGTATAAATATTAGACGACTCAATTGTTTAGGATTTACCGCCATAATAGAACAGGATTTCCTTCTCTTTTAAGCCTTGAAATCCCGCATCAATTAATAATTGATTCAGTTCAGTTTCAGGAATATGTTTAGCACCAATCCGAACAATTCGAGACCGCATGGTATTACTAACACCACTGCGTTGACGTCCGGCTTCTAAACCCATAACTTTATGGTAAAGATCTAACTTAACCGGAGGAATGGGTGTACCATCAAAGTCAATTCCTTTCGCGATCGCCACATCAATTGCATCCGCGCCCGTTGTTGATTCCGTTGATATATTAGCTTCTGAAGTCATGGTAAATTATCCAATTTAATCTTTAAACAATTCTATTTTACCGTTAAAGGTTTAACGATACATTTGAGTTTCCAAATCCTTAATAATTCGTTGTTTATCCGGTTGTCCTTTCAAGAGTTTCAGCAGTCCTAACCCCTGATGAATCGGTTTATTACTAGCGGGTTCAGCAAAGCCGCTTACCCCGTCTATTTCACCCATAATTGTCCGATAAAATGCCGCACCGAATAGATGATCCATCGGTTTTTCTCCCTCTCCAAAGGAACCCACCGCCATCCAATTATTGCCGATCGCCGTGGAGGGATTTCTAGTTTCAGAAACCGTCGGAATCCCTAATTTAATTTTATCAGAAATTGACTTTTGTGCTACATCTGCGATCGCCACCCTAGCGGTAATTTCTATTAAAGGAATCGCCCCTTTAATAATTACATTTCCCGATAATAAACCCAAGCCGCCCCGAGAAACAGAATTATAGGATTTTTCCGCTAATCGATCTATTTTGACCTCCGCAATATCAATCCGTTGAATATCAATTCTGGGATAATCTTGATGCTTTTCTAAAATAGATTGCATCGTTGTTTGAATAGTTTTAAATGCTTCTAAATATTCATTATCGTCAAACTCATTATTTAAAGCTAAATTCGGTTGACGGATGAGTTGATAAATCACTTTTCCCTGGGCTGGAATCTCTGCATTGATCATCCATTCATTTAAACTAATTAAGGTTAAAGCATCGAGAATATTTTTCCCTTCTCGTAGTTGAATATAGGTTTTTGCATAGCGCTTTTTATCGGATTCGGATAATTGGGATTGATTATAAATAGTATTAATAATCAGAATATCTAAGGTTAAAACTCTGGCGGTAATACTTCCGCGCAAATAGTATTTTTTTAAGTTGGATTTTAAGGAGGAATTGAGAATAATCGTATCAATTTTTGTTAACGCATCTAAATCGGGAACCGCTTCCCCTGAACGGATATATTGATAGGTTCCTTTTAACTGATTTTTTTCTTCTAACTCTAAATCCGATGTTTCTAAGGCTTTTTCCAAGCAATGTTCTAAGGTCAAACAACGGGAATGATGGCTGGCAATAATATAACGTTGACCGATATCAGAATACAGTTTAGAGGTTAGCACCAAATAATCTAATAAATCTAAGGCAGTAAAATCTTGGGTTGCTTGTCCATTATTGAGACGATTATAGGCTTCTAAACATCTAGTCTTAGTTTGTTCATAGAGAGAGAATTGATTAATTAAACGATTGATTTGTCGATCTATATTCAATTCTGAGTTATAAAAACTATGCAGGACTAAAAAGGCATCATTTCCCCTAATTCCACAGCCTTTTAGTCGTAAATTTGCTCCTTCTGTGCGGTGGGGCGGAATTCTCACGGTATAGGTTTTACCGTTTTTTAAGGTAACGGTTTGACTTCCCCCTTGATCGGCTGTTTGATAGGCTATAAAAATATGATACAGTTCATCTAAACTGCAATCAGTTCCGTGGGGATTGGATAAAGGTTCTTCTAATTCTGAACCCAAATAATCCATCCAATCTTGACCTTTTTTCCAAGTAGATTCTACGGAATGGGTTGCTGTATCCCGAATCGTTTTTCCGGCTTCGGTGGCTTTATGGGTAATGGCTTCTCCCGCATGGGATACGGAATTTTTAGCGGCTTCGGTGGCTTTTTCCGTTAAAGATTGACTAGCTTTGGCTGCTTTTTGACTAATCGAATTCCATAAGGATTTACTTTTGCGATCGCCCATTGATTTATTCTCCCCTGAACTCCCCTAAAGCCATGATATAGCAATCCTAAATAGGTTGTAACATTTTAATGCTGATATGAAACGGCCAGAAGTATTACCCCAGATCCCTCCCCCCCCTAGCCCCACGTGCACGGGGGGTTTGGGGGGGCTGTTCTCTATTCCCTTTTGATCAGGGATTTTAAACACAACTCAAATAGGATTGCTATATAATAGTTGGCATTAAATTATTTTAGCTCAAATCAACTCCTATTTTTAAACGAGTTTTGCTCCTAGGATTTTCTGGATTAAAACAGCAACTTTAATAATATCGGGGCCGCCGATTCTAACATTCCGACAAATCCGCCCCGAGGTTTATTTTCTTCAGGATTTAATTTATATTCCAAGGCTTCAACTAACTGGAGGGAAAATTTTTCGCCCTCTGGGGAATTTAAAGTTTTATACAGTTGTTCGGCTTGTTTTGCATCAGCCATAGCCCCTGTTAAATTCCCTAAATCAGCCAGCGCCATACTGCGAGCAAAATAGGCAGCGGCTAACTTGTCATCTAATCTCAATGCTTGATTATAAAAATCAATAGCATTAACATAATGTCCCGCTTTCGCTTCACTCACTCCCAGACGGTAAAAGTCCTCCGCATCGCCCACACTCGCCGGAAGTCCGATAACACCCACTAACTGAGCATTATTAATACTTTTGGCATCTAAAATCGCATTAGTGAGATAGGAACTTCTTAAATCTGTGCCGTTGAGGTTAGCCCCCGCCAGGTTCGCCCCGGTTAAGTTAGCCCCGAATAAACTTGCCCCAGCTAGGTTTGCCCCCCGCAGGTCTGCTCCCGTCAGGTTAGCTCGGCTGAGGTTCGCTCCCACCAGATTAGCACCATTGAGGTTAGCACCGACTAAATTCGACAGTACCAAACCCGCACCACTAAGGTCGCAATTTTGACATTGTTTAGTTGACAGAAGTTGTTGAGTCTGCTGTAAATTTTCGGCTTGGGCTGGGGTTAGGGGACTGAATACTGCTAACAGAGCAACACCAGCGATAATTTTTTGTTTCATGACAGACTAATCAAAAGATTTTTATCGCTATGATAGAATATTATTGGGGTAATTGCTACCGTTCTCAAGCAGACTTTCGGTTTGATCTCTATTTATATTAAGTTGATCAAAATCACGATTAAAAAGTGACTTTAATCACATTCATTTCAGGGTTTCTGTCACTGGCAAAATTATCCTTTCAATCAATAATATTAGAAGACAGAACCCGTTTTTGTTTTAGGTGCTTCCCATGTTAATAACTGAACCCTCTGTTAGTGTTGAAAGATTAGTCAATCAAATTTTTTGCTCTCGAAAAATCACCCGCAATGACCAACGATTATTGATGTCATTGCTACTTTCCAAAGACTCATTAAGTGTAGAGGAACATTCCTATATTGATCAAGTTTTTGAACGCTTAAGACGGGGGCTAATTCATGTTGTTGATTAAATATCATAAATTACTCTTAAACCCAGAACTAAAACCACAGGAATTAACAGCCTGTGGTTCTATTTTTTTAAGATTTTGTGCTAGTTTGAAACCGTTGATAAGGAAAACGCCCGGTTTTGGGATCAAACCATTTATTCCAGAGTTGGGTATTTTCTTCGCTGGTAATAGTTTGATTAACTAAAGTTCCCCATTGAGAACTATTTTTAGGTAAAATACAACCATAATTTTCAAAGGTTAGGGGTTGTGAGGGGACTAAAGCAAAGGCTTTAAAGTCTAGTCCTTGTTGCCACAATTCGCCTAATAATAGAATCCCATCACTAGCGATTAAATCAATTTCTTCCGCTTTTAAGCGACGAATTCCATCCGCACGACTTCCAATAACTTGCCATTTCGCTTCAGGATAAACAGGACGGAATTGATCATCGGTTGTTGTTCCCAATAGGAATCCCACTGTAATATTACTTTCCCTGACTGTTTTTAATTTGGTTTCGGAAGTGCGAGTCGGGTTTAAACGTTCTGCATCCGCTTCTCTTGCTAAAAGTTGAATACCACTGGTAAAATAGGGAGTAGAAAAATCTACCTTTTGTTCTCGTTCTGGAGTAATACTGGTTGCTTCACAGACAATATCTAATTTACCTGTTTCTACCTGCTCAAATCTATTTTTCAAGTTAACGGTTTTTAATTCTAATTTAATCGGTTTATTCAGTTGTTTTTCTAGGCGCTGTTGAATAAGTTTAATTAAATCAACGGAATACCCTTGTAAGGTGTCATTTTTGTCTGTATAACCAAAGGGAACCGCATCCGTCCTCACCCCGGCCGTCAGTACCCCTGTTCGGCTGACTTTTTCTAACACAGTTTCCGCCCAAACCGAGAGGGGAAAACTAACGGTGAAAAGAAGACTCAAAAGAGAAACAGCAAGTTTTTTGTCCATTTGCATTAGATTCTTAACCAGATTAAAACCTCCTGTCATCCTATAACATTAATTGGGAACTAAAGGCAAGGGAAAAAAAAATATATTTACTAGAAACCAGTTATAGGATTTTGGTGATTAATAAGTACCTAAACAAAATTAATTACACATCCTCCACCCTGTTTCCTCCCCCCCTAGCCCCCCGTGCACGGGGGGTTTGGGGGGGCTGTTCCCTCTCTCAACTAGGTAATTTATTTTGTGTAACTACTTAGCATTTAAGTTTACAAAATTTTGGGGGTTTTATTCTCTTTTTTAGAGGGTATGACGCTTGTGAGTTATGAAGGGTCAGTGTAAAATCGGTGAATTTCATGGCAAAAGCATCTATAATTTGGGCTAATGGTCAGTTAATCGGAACATTCAGTACAGAATAAAATTCTTAATCAATTGATCTTGATCATGGGTCTATCACATCCTTGATTTATTTCTATTTAAAAGGCAATATTGTCATGAAAAGTTCAGTTACCGATTTATTAGGAAACACTTTAGAAATTGCTGTGAATCAAACTGCGATCGCAGCAATTACGGGATATCAGAAATATATCTCTCCGCGTAAAGGATTCTCCTGTGCATATCGAGTTTTACACAAGACTGATTCTTGCTCCCAATATATTAAAAAATTGATTATAAAATATGGTATAATTGATGCTATTCCCTTAGCTAATCAACGCTTCAAATCCTGTAAAAATGCTTCTCTTATTCTCCACAGTGAAACGCAGAAAAAACAGCGTCCGTGTCAAAATTTAATCAGTCAGAAGTGTCAATGCAAACCTGAAGATATTTTACAAGGAATTTGTGATGTTTCATTTTGCTTTATCACGGACTGTGGTGACGGGTCAAATTGTAGTTGCTTTTAAGGTGAAATCACAGACTAAGCTACTGGAATAACCTGCTTTTTCTCAAATGATTGACTTTATCACTCTCTCAACCTGTAGAGGTGCTTCAATTTCTGTAAATAGTTGAATAGCATTATCAAAATTAGGTTTGCTGTTTTCCCTATCTCCCATCAGTTGATAGGTTAAAGCCTGTTGATAATAGGCTTCAGCTAGATCGCATTTTGCCCCAATATATTCTAAGATTTCTATAGATTCTTGATGATGGGTGAGTGCTTCTGCAAATTCGCCTTGTATTCGGTAAAGTTCGCCTAGACCTGTTAAGGCTTTGGCTTTTACTTGAGTATAGTTAGCTTCTTCAGCAGATGATATGGCTTGATTATACATTTGAAATGACTTCAGAGTTTCGTTGATATTTTTGTATGCTGTCCCTAAAAATAGAAAAGTGTAAGCTTTATTCCAAATCCTGTCTCTAGGTTTCCAATGTTCACTTTTATCAATATATATTGTTTTTATTTTTTCTGCTATTGATTTAGATTCCTTATGATGATTTATTGCTTGGTATATATGGCCTCTTAGCCCTTCTATATAACCTAATATATTATATAATTTAGCTTTAACATAACTATTATCTAGCTTGTCTTTAACTTTATTAATTAATGAAGCAGTTTGTTGTAATAAGCCAAATCTAGAAAATGATCTACCTAGTGAGTCACCTTTTTCCCACTTATTATCCATTTCTTTTTCTATTATAGAACCTGCTTGTTCAAAATCATCAATTTCTACATAATGATAATAAGCTTCTAAAGCTGTTAAGCAATCTTGCACTGTTTCAACACACTTAACACTCTCCGTCCAAAACTCCGCAGCTTTAATATTAGCGGTTTCCCAATCTTCACTTTTTCTTAAACGTGCGATAGCTTCTTCCCTAACCATTGGATGTAAAAAAAATTCACCCTTTTGAAATTCTACTAAAGAACGATTTTTTAACGACTCAATTACTCTGCGCTGTTCACCTTCTGGAACATCCCATAATAAACACAATAACCCATTATCAGGAACAGTGGGAACATCTTGATAACGATAACACCCCAACCGACATAATAATTTAAACGCATTAATATCAAGTTCTTGCAAACGCTTAAACTGAGAATTTACTAAATCTTTTAAATCGGGTTTAGCTAAAATTTCAGCCTTGTTATAATTCCAATAAGCTTGAATATCTCCTTGATCATCTTCTTGAACTGCACCACAGAGAATTCGCATCGCCTTAGCATTTCCCCCATAAGCTTTGTGCATTTCAGTTAAAATAGACTCATAATTATTAATCTGATAATATTCAAAATATTGTTTCCATGCACAATAGTCCAACTCAGGTAAACGGTAGGTTTCAACCGTAATATCTCCTTCACACAAACGTTCACGACTGGTAATTAAAGTTACTGACTGCACCATCGGATCTGTTAACATTCTCAATAGTTCGATATAACGTCGATGGGGTTCAATAAATCTAAACTCAGAATCCAGTGCAGGTTCTAAGTTATCAATTAATATCCCAATTTTTTGATTTTGTAACAGTCGTTTGAGTCGTTCCAAGGATACCATAAAATCCCGTCCAGGTTCCTCCTCAAAATCCTTTCTTAGCCATTCCTCAACAATACTTTCAACAGGCGAGATGGTTTCCCTTTCCTTCGCCATCGTCAAATATAAGATTTTATCAAAATTTTGATTCTTCAGAAATTCTGTAGCCAGAGTTGTTTTACCAATTCCTGCTGCGGCTTGAATTAAAATAATTTTTGCACCTTGATTGATTTTGGTTTTAAGGTGAGCGATCGCATTTTCCCGACCAATAAAATTAATATTTTCGTTAACAATATTTTCGGCAATTGCGATCGCACTGTTACTCTCAATAGAATTAGGTGCAGAGGGTATAGGTGTGGAGGGAGAGGCGATCGCAACTTTATTATAGTAACGCTCTACAACCGCTTGTACATTATCCCGATTTACCTTTTCTGCACATAGGTTTGACAACCTTCGCCAAAGCTTGTATGCAGCCGTCTTAACACTTTCACCTGCAAACCCTTCGCTATTTCCAGTTTCGTCATAACTTTTGCCATCTTTACCCTTCCACGCTTCTTTCAAGATAGTAGTTTCAAGGGTACTCAAGGTTTTGAGCTTCTTGGCCATTAGTTGTGAACTGATAAAGTCCAACGCTGAAGTGATGTCCATAGATGTATCCACTGGTAAGTCGCAGCCTCTAAATAATAACTATAGATGACTTTGACTTACTTTGGTTAACTATGGGTAACTTTATTACCTGATTTAAAGTTAAAAAATGATTTTTAATTACTCACTTTAATCTACTGACGCTTCAAGAGAAAATCTTTAATCTAGTGTTCAGAACAACAGTTAATCAACTCATCTTTCAAGGAGACAAAATCATGCCTAGTCCTTCAGACTTTGGAATCAATCTTAGTTCTATCAACTATCAAGCAGCAGGCAATAAGATTGTTGCTGGTAACAATGATCCTACTTTTTGGTGTACGGAATTTGCTTATGGTCGTGCCATTGAAAAAGGGCTATTTCAAAACAATCAAGGCTTAGGTGCAAAATGGTTTGGAAATGCTGGTCAGTGGGATGATAATTTAGGAGGATGGACTCGTCAACCATCAGCTAATAGTTTTGTTGTTTGGGACCCCTGGCAAGGGGGATCATATGATGTCGGTCATGTAGGTTTTGTAGAACGAGTTAACGCTGATGGCTCATTCACTATGTCGGAAGCAAACTTTGCCGGACAATATTTCAACTCGCGCACTGTTTCCCCTGGTACAACTGCATTTAACAGTGCGAAATTTGTACCTATAACTGGTGGAACAACGCCAACTCCGGGGGGAACTCCCACATCTGGTAACGATAATATTACTGGTGGTGCGGGTAACGACAATATCAATAGTTTAGCTGGAAATGACACCGTATCAGGAGCCGCAGGAAATGACACCCTTAATGGGAATAGTGGCAATGATCAACTATTTGGTAATGATGGGAATGATTCATTAATGGGTTGGACAGGAAACGATACCGTAACGGGTGGTAATGGCAACGATGTCTTGGATGCCTTTTATTACAGTGGTCTTAGTGGTAATGGAGAAATTGATTACTTAAGGGGAGATGCAGGTGTAGATACCTTTGTTATTGGTGATTCTTACGGCAAAGGTTACTTAGGAAATAGTTATGCTGTTATTGAGGATTTTAACTGGCGGGATGACTATATCAAAATCCAAGGTAGTTTAAGTCAATATGCCCTTAAGCCTGGTAATCTTTACGGCTTCTCTGCAAATGATACCGCTATTGTTTTAAGCAGTAATAATAGTGAAGTATTAGCGATCGCTCGTAATGTATCCACAGCTAATAGCACAATTCGCTATTCTTCATCCGATTTTCTCTCCGCTTAATTCAATATAATTTCCGTAGGGGCGGGTTCGCCAATATCTCGAATACCTGCAAGAAATTTCACTGAACCCTCCCCTTTTTATTATTAATTAACAGCAAACTCCGTGTGAGGACGAATATTAGGGGGATGAAACCCTAAAACAATTTGAGTTTTAGGAATTCCTGCCTTAACTAACTCATTGGCAATTCCATCCTCTAATCCATCTCGATGTATCCAAATTTTATCGCCAATCACCTCGATATGAACCAAACACCCATGAACCTGTACATCATCTTCCCATCCCAAAGTAATCAATAAAAAATTGTTCCTATCTTCACTCACAATCAAACGACATTGTAAATCCCCATAAGCATAGGGAATTTCTGTATATTCTTTAAGTTTTTCTTGAATAACTTCTCGATATTGAACTAAACTATCCATTGAACAATTTCCTCCTTTTGACTTTCAAAAATTAATAAATTAACTCGATATTTGTTAATCACTAACTGTCCAATTGGCTCAGAAAAAATCGCCTGATAGGTTGTTTTACGAACAGCCAGATACAACAAACAATCCGGTTTTAGTTAACCCCAAATCTACAAAAAGTTCTCTGACTCTGTAATCGTCCAGCCATCTTTAACCAAGGCATTTTTTACTGGATCATGATAAAAGTCTTTAGCTGGCATCTATCCTTACTCCTAAATACTAAAAACTTTAGTCAATTTTAACTAACTAAAGTTTTAAATTCACTCAGCTTTCAACCTATTTTAATAGGTTTTAGCTTTGAGCCTGAATTTTAATTCAAGGCTGTTGATTAATGATCCAATGATTCAAGATATCCTAGATGATGCGATCGCTGTACTAACACACGCTACAATTAACGATTGTAACCGCAGTTAGGATAGGGTTAATTGTTGCGATCATAACGAATTTAGAGGGAATGATCGGATTATATCACCCACTTTTTCGGAATTATCCTTAACCGCAGAACAGGTATTAACTGTTTAGTATTCCGAGAAATTGGGTTTCTGCCTTAACCTTTGCTGCATAATAGAAGGATAGCTGAAGAAATCCGGTTTCTACAATTTAAAGGTAAAATCATGGCCGTTGAATATGATTTAGTGGTGATTGGAGGTGGTTCTGGGGGGTTAGTTGTTGCTAGTGCCGCTGCCCAATTAAAGGCAAAAGTTGCCTTAATAGAACGCGATCGCTTAGGGGGGGATTGTTTATGGTTTGGCTGTGTTCCTAGTAAGTCTTTAATTCATGCTTCCCGGGTAGCTTATGAAGTAAAAAACGCGGCTAAATTTGGGATTTATACTGATAATTATAACATTAATTTTGCCAAAGCTGCAAGTCATGTTCAACAGGTTATTTCTACTATTCAACCCCATGATTCTCCCGAACGGTTTGAATCTTTAGGAGTTGAGGTTATTTTTGGAGATGGTCAGTTTTTAGATAACAAAACCTTCAGTATTAATGGGCGTAAACTAACCGCTAGAGCTTTTGTAATTGCCACGGGTTCCCGGGCGGCTATTCCTAATATTCCAGGGTTAAATCAAGCGGGTTTTCTTACTAATGAACAGATATTTTCTATACAAAATTGTCCTGAATCCTTAGCAATTTTTGGAGGGGGGCCGATTGGTTGTGAACTGGGACAAGCCTTTTCACGGTTAGGGTCAAAGGTGACAATTTTATCGAGTCGAAATCAGATTTTGCCGAAAGAAGATCCTGAAGCTGCAAAGGTAGTTCAAGAGCAATTATTATCGGAAAATATTGTTATTTTAAATAATACTAAAGCGGAAAGAGTTGAAATAGAAAATGGCAAAAAGAAAATTATTGCGGGGAATAATATTATTTTAGCCGATGAAATTTTAGTTTCAGTTGGACGAGTTCCTAATGTTGAATCCTTGAATTTGGAAGCGGCGGGTGTTACTATTAATCAATCGGGGATTAAAGTTAATCATAAACTCCAAACAACTAATCCCTATATTTACGCTTGTGGGGATGTGATTGGGGGGTATCAATTTACTCATGTTGCGGGTTATGAAGCCGTTGTGGTGTTAACCAATGCCCTATTTTTTCCGATTAGTAAAGTTAACTATCGGGTGATTCCTTGGGCTACTTTTACCGATCCTGAATTAGCCAGAGTTGGGTTAACAGAAGCACAAGCAAAGGAACAGTATGGGGAGGATATTTGTGTTTTGAAACAACCTTTTGCGGGAGTTGATCGCGCCATTGCTGAAGCAAAAACCCTAGGATTTGCTAAAATTATTACTCGGAGTAATGGTGAAATTTTAGGGGCTCATTTAGTGGGTGCATCCGCCGGAGAGTTAATTCATGAAATTGTTTTAGCAATGTCCCATCGTTTGAAGGTTTCTGCTTTAACTGGGATTCATATTTATCCGACTTTATCTGAAGTTAATAGTAAAGCAGCTTTATTGTTACAAAAACAAAAATATGCAGCTAATACTTGGCAACAAACGCTTTTAGAACGGTTTTTTAATTGGAGGCGATCGCTTTAATCAAAACCCATGAAAATTACAACTTATAATCTTGATATAAAAAGTTCGTTGTTGGGCTTCAATACGCCGCATCGCAACAAAAGACTAACTCATCATTTGTCTGTTCAACAAGTGGGAAAATTTTGGGCAATTCTCTAATGATCGTGATAGAATTCTAATAAAGCTACTAAAAAATTAAGTAATTCATGAATTACTCCTAGATCTCAGGTTACATCCCCTGTTCCATATTCCCTACCATAGCAACTAAAACCACAGCAGAACGGGGGCTGAGATGATAATATTTTCCTATAATTGGTCGGGCAACATTCAAGCGACTAATATCATTAGGAACCGCTAAAGCCGTATCTACTAAACGATGCCAACGTTCTCCTTTAGAGAGGGGAGGTAATTGAAAGTTTAAGGGTTCCCAATAGGAATTTAACATAATGTGGAGATGTTCTCCTTTTTGGGGATGATATAAACTAAAAGCAACAGTGCGAGAACTGTCATGTAAGTCAGGTTTTCCTATTTTGACTCCATGCCAAATCACATAGGGCAAATCACCCTCTATATTCATTTCTAAAATATCATCTAATTGAAAGAGATGGAGTTCTTTTTTAAAGCGGATTAAACTTTTCACAAACCGCAAGATATCAGGATGTTTCCCGACATCACTCCAGTCAAACCACCCTAACGGATTATCCTGACAGTAGGCGTTATTATTTCCAAATTGTGTTCGACAAACCTCATCCCCCATTAACATCATCGGAGTCCCTTGAGACAATAATAAAATCACCCACAGATTTTTAATTTGTTGCAGGCGTAAGGCTTGAATATAGAGGTCATCCGTCGGCCCTTCAATGCCACAATTCCAACTAAAATTATATTCAGAACCGTCTCGGTTTTCCTCTCCATTAGCCTCATTATTTTTTTCATTATAACAAACTAAATCATGCAGGGTAAAACCATCATGACAGGTAACAAAATTAATACTACAATGCACTTCTCGATCGGGATGGGGATAAATATCAGGACTCCCCATAATTCGATAGGCTAATTTTTCAATTTGTCCTTCATCTCCCTTGACAAAACGACGGACATCATCCCTAAATTGTCCATTCCATTCCGCAAAACGATCGCCCGCTAAAGAACCCACTTGATATAATCCGCCAGCATCCCAAGCTTCAACAATTAATTTTGCCCCGGCTAATACGGGGTCAGATTTAATAATCCATAAAATCGGGGCATCTTCAATCGGATTTCCTTCTTTATCCCTGGATAAAATTGAAGCCAAATCAAAGCGAAATCCATCGACGTGCATTTCTGAAACCCAATATCTCAGACTATCAATAATTAACTGTCCTGAGATTTCATGATTGGCTTTAATGGTATTTCCGCAGCCAGTATAATTACTATAATACGCCGGATTATCTTTTTCTAAAATATAATACATACTGTTATCTAATCCGCGAAAGCAGAAGGTCGGGCCTTCTTCATTCCCTTCGGCGGTATGGTTATAAACCACATCTAAAATAACTTCAATTCCAGCTTTATGAAAAGCCTTGACCATATCTCGAAACTCATTAATCGGGCCAGAATCATCTCGATTAGAACTATATTCGCGATGGGGAGCAAAAAATGAGATGGTACTATATCCCCAATAATTACTGCGAGGGGGAACTGCATCCTGTTCATCAAATTGATGAATCGGGAGTAATTCAACAGCCGTAATTCCTAAATCTTTCAAATAGGGAATTTTCTCAATTAATCCCGCGTAGGTTCCCCGTTTTTCAGCAGCAACTCCCGAATTAGGATTGCGCGTAAAACCGCCAACGTGCAGTTCATAAATAATTGTTTGGGCGTAGGGTAATTCTAAAGGTTTATCTCCTTCCCAGTCATAACCTCGCTTATCAATCACCACTCCTTTTAAGGCTTGGCTACAATTATCCCCTGGAATAGAAGCGGCAGCCCGACTATAATTTTCAGTATTAACAATGGCTTTTGCATAGGGATCTAATAATACTTTTTGAGGGTCAAAACGATAGCCTAATTCCGGTTCATATAAGCCATAAACTCGATAGCCATAAATTTGTCCAGTTTGAATTCCAGGCACAAAAATATGCCAATAATAAAAGGTTTTATTATGTTTAGGATCAAAAGGAATCACCCGGGTCGGTTCGTGGGCATCGGGGGTATCAAATAAAAGTAATTCTATAGCGGTACAATTTTTAGAAAAAATACAAAAATTCACCCCATTAGCATAAACTGTGGCTCCCAAGGGGTAGCTTTGACCAGATAAAATATCAAGATGCACGCTTTTAACTCCTTGCAAGTTTTCTCGATTATTAGTTGCTGTATTCAAATGTTGTTTTCTAGGCAATGTTTAACCCAGATTATCATTAATTGTGATCAAGAACTGATCGCTGGTGCTAAAAACGCGATAAACTAGCAGAAAATCCCAATAAAACTGTGTGTTCAGTTGAATGTCCCCCTCAGAAACTCCTTGCTTAAGTATTGCGATCGCTCGGATGAATACCTCCGTTGCCCATCATTTTGCAACTTGGGTGGTACAATCTCCCGATTGGAATGGATATGTTCACCATGATAGTAGCTGGCCCGAACCCCTTTCCCAAACTTGGCAAGCGTGGTTAGAACTATTTTCGCCCCATAGTATTCCTAATGGTTTGTGTTCTCCCCCTCCTGGCAATTTGTCCTTAACTGCTGCTGCCAATTCGGGACGACAACTTAGTTATACTACCCGTTTAATGCAGCAATTTGGGATTAATCTCTGGCAATGGTTATTTCAGGGGTCAATTCAAGCTAGTTTACACCGTAGTCAAGGGATTGCCATTGGCCAGGATCAACCCCTCCGCATTCGCTTAGACCTGAGAGATCCTGATTTAATCCCTATTCCTTGGGAAACGATGCAACCCCAAGGCGGTCAACCAGCGATTTCCCTGAGTCAAAATCTGTGGTTTAGTCGTACCACCTTTGATGTTAACCCTCTCCCCCAGCGTTTGGTGGCCCAAGGGTTGAATATTTTGTTGGTTTTGGGGGAAAGTCAAACCCCTGGGGTTTCCCCTAATTCCGAATTCTCGAAATTGGCTTTAGAAAAAGAAGCGATCGCCCTGGGTAAAGCCTTTGAACAATGTGGCATGGATACCCAGGGAAATCGAGTCGAGAGCGGGGTTTACTGTGGCGTTAAAACCCTGATTGAACCCACTGTTGAAGAACTGATTGCGGAATTAGAAACCGACCGTTATAACGTTTTATTTTATGCTGGACATGGAGTTCCGGCCCCCGATGGTGGGTTATTATTTCTGTGTCGGGATACCACCATTAATGGGACAGAATTGGCCCAGGTCTTAGTCCGATGTGGGATTATTCTAGCGGTGTTTAACGCCTGTTGGAGTGCTCACCCGGCGGTAGAAACGGTGTCAACTCCCTCTAATTCCCTATTTCAAGCGATTCCTAGCAGTAGTTTAGCTAAGGTATTAATCCATCATGGGGTTCCGGCGGTGTTGGGTATGCGGGACTCCATTACCGACGGCGAGGCGTTAACCTTTATTCAGGCCTTTGCTAGAGCTTTAGGGGAACGTCTTCCCGTGGATCAGGCCGTGGCCATCGCCCGTCAGCAGTTATTAGCTTTATATAAGTTTAATCAACCCGCTTGGACGTTACCGATATTATATATGCACCCGGAATTTGACGGGGTGTTAGTCCAGCCCTTAGAACGGATTAGGACGGAAATGCCTAGTAGTACGGTGACGGGGTTTGGGGATGTTCCTCGGGCGTGGTTACGACTCTATAACCCCGGGAGTAATACCCCAGCCCAGGTTTTGCCGATTGATACCGGATTAATGCGGGTAGGTCGCGGGGATGGGAATGATGTGATTATTTCTGAACAGTGGGTTTCTTCTAAACACGCCGAAATTTTTTGTCGTCATAGTTCCGATGGCAAAACCCAACCTAATTATTTTTTAAGGGATTTTTCTCGCTATGGAACTCTGGTTTTTCATACTCAAGAATGGCAACGCATCCACCATCAAGAAATTCCGTTAATATCGGGAATGCAGTTAAAATTTGGCAGTTCTCAGGGGCAATTGTTAGAATTTGTAATTGAGGGGGAATTATGAATTACGAATTATGAATTACGAATTACGACTGATATCAAATAACGAGAAGTATTACTCCTGTTCCCTGTTCCCTGTTCCCTCCCCCCCTAGCCCCCCGTGCACGTGGGGTTTGGGGGGCTATTCCCTGTTCCCTGTTCCCTGTTCCCTGTTCCCTGTTCCCTGATTTATGACTGAACCTAAAATTTTTCATCTAATTAATCGTTTAAGTTTTGGTGTCACCCCAGGACAAACTCAACAGGTGCAACAGATGGGAATTGATGCTTATATTAAGACTCAACTGCAACCGCAAACGATTTCCTATCCCGCCGATTTAACTGAAAAACTTAATCCTTTAAATACATTAGTTTGGCAACCAGGTGAAGTTATTCTAGCAGAAAAACAAACCATAGAACAAGCCAAAACCCTCGGTTTAGATAGTAAATCAATGATGAAAATTAAGCAAAGTTTTTATCAAAAAATTATCCAGCAAGCCAAACGAGGACGTTTATTAAGAGCCTTTGCCAGTCCTCGTCAATTAGAAGAAATAATGGTGGATTTTTGGTATAACCATTTTAATGTATTTTTTGGTAAAGGAGTTTTAACTCGACAGTTTTTTAGTTCCTATGAACAACACGCTATCCGACCCCATGCTTTAGGAAACTTTAGACAATTATTAGGGGCAACTGCTAAACATCCCGCCATGTTAGTCTATTTAGATAATTGGCAAAATACTGCACCAGGAAGTCCGGGGGCAAAGGGCTCATTTAAAGGGTTAAATGAAAATTATGCGCGAGAATTATTAGAATTACATACTTTAGGAGTTAATGGGGGTTATAGCCAAAAAGATATTATTGAATTAGCCAAAATTCTAACCGGATGGGGACTATTCAAACCGATTGTAAAAACCTCAACTAAATCGGGATTTTATTTTGACGAAACCCGCCATGATTTTAGTGATAAAGTATTTTTAGGAAATTCAATTAAAAGCAGTGGGATAAATGAAGGAGAAGAAGCTCTTAATATTCTAGCAAGACATCCTTCCACAGCCCAACATATTAGTTATCAATTAGCTCAAAATTTTGTTAGTGATACTCCTCCCGATTCCCTCGTCAAAAAACTAGCTAAAACCTTCTTAGATAGCGATGGAAATATTGCAACTGTTCTCCAAACCCTATTTCAAAGTAACGAATTTTGGCAAACTAATACTTATCAAACTAAATTTAAAACACCCTATAGATATCTAGTTTCAGTTATGCGAATTATCGGTACTGTCACCAATTTTGAACCCCTAGATGGTATCCTGAATCAATTAGGAATGCCTCTCTATGGTTGTCCGTCTCCCGATGGGTACAAAAATATTCAATCCGCTTGGTTAAATCCCGACGCCATGGTTCGTCGCAGTAGTTTATCTGTTCCCTTATCTAACGGATTACTTCACGATGGAAAACCCATTGATGCTAATTTTTTAGCCTCGACATTAGAAAATAATTTCTCCCCTCAAACTCGCTCCGTTTTAGAAAAAAATTCCCCGAATTTAAGAGGCGCATTAATTTTAGGAAGTCCCGAATTTATGATGTATTGAAAATATCCCATTTTTTGCTATAATTAAAAGGATTAAACCCAAAACGGGGGTCATGATGAATCAAACCCTAGAACAAGTAATCTGGACAATTCAGGATGTCGAGGGACTACCGGAAAATGAATGGATACGTTATGAAATTCTCAATGGAGAACTATTTATGACTCGCTCTCCCCATCGTCGCCATCAACAGGCTTGTGTTAAGATTTCTACTCAACTGGATACTTGGTCAGAGTCAAGTAAGTTAGGAGTCACAATTTTTGCTCCGGGTTTAATCTTTTCTGATACTGATAGTGTTATTCCTGATGTGGTTTGGGTGAGTCATGAAAGACTCGAACAAATTGAAGATGAAGCGGGACATTTAACCGGAGCGCCGGAATTAGTAATTGAGGTTTTATCCCCTGGAAAACAAAACGAACGTCGAGACAAACAAGCTAAATTAAAACTCTATTCTATTACCGGAGTTCAGGAATATTGGATTGTTAATTATTTTACCAAACAAGTTGAAATTTATCGCCGGGAACAAGCACAATTAGTTAAGGTCGCCACCCTATTAGAAATGGATGAAATCACATCACCGTTATTACCTGGATTTAGTGCAATTGTTCGGTTATTTTTTCCTTAAACCGATAATTAAAAGCCTGGGAACGTACAGCTTGAAAATCTGGTATAGAATTGGTTTTTTCTAAGTTATCTTTGAGTTTATCTAACTTTAAAATAGCCTCTCCTACTGATGCAGCTAATAACGGGGGGACTGCATTACCAATTTGTCGCCATTGTTGGGATGATGTTCCATAAAAAATATAATGGGGGGGAAAAGATTGGATAGAGGCGGCTTCTCTGGGCGTCAAATAACGATCTTCTGTGGGATGATAATAAGTGGTTTTATTTGTGTTAATTGTCCCTGAATGGTAATTACTATCTAAACGCTTTAATTTTGTTTCTCGAAATCGTTCTTCTCTAATATTTTTCCAATCTATATCATACCATAACGCAGGCGGAAGATAGGCTAACTGATCTCGTTCATAACGAATTCCTTTCCCTTCAGGGATATGATGAATTCTTTTTATTTCTAATTCATTTTTAATTTCAGCCGTTTTCAAATCATGGTTAAAGGTTTTACCTTCAAACTCTAATAAGTTGTTAAACGCCCATTCCACCGTGCGGGGTAAGGGTAAAAGATCAGGATCTTTTTCCGAGTCTTTAAATCGTTTTTCTGGATAAATATTACCAACTCCAAAGCGATTTCCTAATAAAATAGTGCGTCGTCTGGCTTGGGGAACACCATAATGATGGGCGGATAATACCTTAACATCAACCGTATAACCCAATTGGTTAAAACTATTAATAATTAATGTTAATGTACTTTCATTCTTTTTTGCCAATAACCCGGTAACGTTTTCCAGAATAATAAAGTTAGGTTTAAAGGTTTCTACCATTCGCAAAAACTCAAAAAATAGAAAATTTCGATGATCTTTTTGATTATTTGTCCCAATAGTTGAAAATCCCTGACAAGGAGGGCCACCACAAATTAAATCTATTGTTTGATTTCCAATAATATCTTGAATGGATTCGGTTGTAATTTCGCGTAAATCTCCTAAAATTGTTTGAGAATGGGGATGATTAGCTTGAAAGGTTTCTAAGGAATATCGATCAAAATCTATTCCTAATAAACAGTTAAATCCTGCCATTTCTAACCCACAGGACATTCCGCCTGCGCCGGAGAATAAATCAATAAAGTTTTTCATTTATTTGGGTTGAATTAATATAGTTATAATTTAACCACAAAGACACAAAGAAGTTTTAAACACCATCTCTACTTATTGCTATATTTTTAAATCCTTAAATCTTTGTAGTGCGAGCGTCCTCGCTCGCTGGGGTTTTAATAATTCTTCAGGAATGCGATTTTGTTCAATATAATGATTAATTTCCTCTTGATTATCTAAATAGAAACTCAAGGCATCAGCAATCCTATTTGAGTTGTGTTTAAAATCCCTGATCAAAAGGGAACACCGGAACAGCCCCCAAACCCCCGTGCACGGGGGGCTAGGGGGGAGGGATCTGGGGTAATACTTCTGGCCGTTTCATATCAGTATTGAAATGTTACAACCTATTTAGGATTGCTATATAATATCACATTCTAACATCATAATCCCAGGAATAGAGTTACAATGCAGGAACATCAATATTAAGTTTAAAGTTGGCTTCTTTTGAGCCAGAAACTTCTATAGAATAATCTCCACTAATGGGTAATTCTCCTTGCCAAGTTTTGCTATTTTTAATAGTACCAATATTTTTACCATTAGGATCTAAAATATTAATATCAACTGTTCCTTCCTTTACATCAACGGACATCTTTTGTCCGGCGGCACATTCTAATTTATATTGTCGTTTTTCTGTGGGTTTAATCATACCTGTAACCGTTGTTCCCGTTGCTCCTGGGTCAAATTTAACCCTTTCGGTGGCGTTATTAGCTTGAGGAGAAATAGAAGGAGTTGGGGTCGAAGTTGGGGTAGGAGTTGGGGAAGTGGTGGGAGAATTAGCAAAAGGAGGTAAGGGTTGTAAGGGTTGTGTTCCTGTCGCACCATGAGATCCTAAACTCATTTTTAGATCAAAAGTTGTAGCTCCTTTTAAAGCTGTTAAAACAATTGTATATTGACCTGTTTGGGGTAAATATTTGGTTTTAATTAGTTGTCTATCGGGTGCATAAACCCAAATACATAAGTTATCTTCCGTCCGATAATTTAACTGTTGACCCGCTTTAGCAGAAAATTGATAAGCTAAATAACTTCCTTGGCGAATTTGGCCAGATTCCTTGGTATTAATAGCGGTTAAATTGATTAATTTAATATTAGGTGGAGCAATATTTCCTGAAGGTTGTTCCCCACATTGTTCAATTTTATTGGATGAACTAGAGTTAACAATATTCATCGTCGTCGAAAGTTGTCGCCAATGTTCCGATAGGATTTCACAACCTGTTAATAAAAACAATAATAAAAATAAACTTGTTTTTTTCATGAAAATGTCACTATCCATTAAATTTTATCCTGAATTTTAATTTAACTTAACCTTTGTTTAATCCATAAACCAAATAACGGTAAAGCTAATTTATAGCCTAATTCTGAACCATAAATTAAGCCTTTATGCTGTAAACCAATAATTGCCCCTTGTAAACTGCCGCCTCGGGATAAATGATGTTTAGTAATATATTCTCGACTTTGGGGTTTATCTGTAGGATCTAGGGCTAAAGACTCTAATAATTGGGCTTGAGAAGATGGAAGTAATACTAACAAAGACTCAAATACCGTTGAAAAATCTGCTAATAATTCCTGTAAAGTTTCTTCAATTTCCCGATTTCCAATTAGACCATTTGTGCTTTTAACTTTACACAAGCGACGCACTAAAGCCGAAGCATCTCCGATATGTCCTTGCACCGCTTCTAAAAAGTATTGTAATGCTTGCGATCGCGGATCAAAAGTCAAATTTTCCCGATGTAAAACCCCGTGCGCCCAAGCCGCAACCACATCATTAGATAAGGGCGTTAACTGCACAATATCTAAATTTTGGTGAAACTCCTCTTGATTACTTGTTTCAGCTAAAGTAGCAACTAAAACATAACTTACAGAACTTTGCTGTTGAATTTCTTGACGCAATAACTTTTCCCAATCTCCCTGTCGATCCCAAGAGCGAATATGGGGAAACCCTTGCAAAATCAATACCACTTGCCGCTCAACAAATTCTGCTAACTGTTGGGGAAAATGAATTAATAATTTATAGGCTTGCCAAACTTCTTCTGGTTTCGCAATTAACCGCAAGCTTTTTGCCATATTTCCTTGCCAGGAAAAAAATTGAGCCGCCTCTGTATTTGTCCACTGTTGCAAACACTCAATGGCTTGGGGACTTTTCACCGCCTGGGATATCCCCTCACATAACAGTTGCGTCAAGCGTTGGCCATCGGTTGCCCGAATACAGTCCACTTCAATAATTTTTGCCCCAACTTCCGTCGCCGCCCTTCTGACCAGGGTTCGACGGCCACTGCCCGGCACTCCGGCAATTAACAAATCTCGATCACGGGCTAATGCTTGGGTGATCTGTTGAAATTGGCTTTGCCGTCCAAAGGTTTCTAAGGGGGCTGCTAACTCTGCTATATCCATTGGTGTCTATTGAACAAGCTAATTGCTGATATTACCATTTTTGGGATGATTCCCCGATCAAAATGTAAATTAAGATCAATTTCCCACTCTAAAGAAGGGAAATTCAAATATTTTTTTATAAAGGATAAACCGCTTGAGGATTCAATTGTCTACGACACATTTCTCGCCGTTCTAAATTATCGGCATAGCATTGGTTAATGGTTATTTTTTTCTGACCCATAGCAACAATACTTTCAATTAAAATAACTTCCGATGGATTCTTGACGACTCGACCGAATATCCCGGTTTCTCCCGGTTTTAGTTCCGTGGGATTAACCGTTGCTTCCCCGGCTTCTATTTCAACTAATTGATCATTTTGTTGTTGATATTCTCGATAAATAACTTTTAGTGATCGCATCGGTGTTGAACTATTATTTTTAACTTTTCCTTCAATCGAATAACGAATTACTGGGTTCTCTCCAAATCTCACTAATTTAACATCACTGACAGTCAATTCTGAGTTTTGAGATAGGATTACAGACGGAGAATGTTGGGATGAATCTGACGGAGAAATAGGAGGATTTGAAATCGTTTTTAAGGCAGGTGTAAGCCCTGCAATCATCACAAATACTAAAACCAAAGGCAAATCAAGTGGCATAATTAAATCTCCTGAATCAGAGTATTATTCTAATCAATAGGGTAAAGGTCGAATCTTCCCAAGGATTCACCGAGGAAAGTCAAGGTGAAGAAATTCTTACCCTGAAATATTACAATATTGGCACAGATTAACATATACAGGGTTTAAAATAGGAATTGTATTGCAGTTGGTATTAAAACAGTGTTGGAATATCCCCTATTGCTTTTAGTTGATGGTCATTCGTTGGCGTTTCGCTCCTATTATGCCTTTGGCAAAAGTCGCCAAGGGGGTTTACGCACGTCAACAGGTATTCCCACCAGTGTTTGTTTTGGATTTTTTAAGTCCTTATTGGATGTGATGGCGAGTCATAAACCCGATTATTTAGTGATCGCATTTGACTTAAAACAGCCCACCTTTCGCCATGAGGCTGATGAAAATTATAAAGCAGATCGGACAGAAACCCCTCAAGATTTTATTGAGGATGTGGAGAATTTAAAACTATTATTACAAGCCTTTGATCTTAGCATTATTACCGCCCCAGGTTATGAAGCTGATGATATTTTAGGGACGTTATCTCATAGGGGAAGTCAGGAGAATTATCGGGTTAAAATTCTATCGGGAGATCAGGATTTATTTCAGTTAATTAATCTGGAAAAAAATATTACTGTTTTACATTTAGAACCGGGTAAAGGAAGCAACCCTACGGAGTTTTTAGCCGAACAGGTTTATCAGAAATTACAGATTTATCCCCATCAAGTCATTGATTATAAGGCATTATGTGGGGATAAATCCGATAATATTCCTGGGGTAAAAGGCATTGGGAAAACTACGGCGGTTAAATTATTAGGAGAATATAGTTCTTTAGAAAATATCTATGCCAATATCGAGGAAATTAAAGGAGCCACTCGCAAGAAATTAGAAGAAGGTAAGCCGGATGCTGATCATTCTCAAATATTAGCGCGAATTATTCAAGATGTGCCATTAGAAGTTGGTTTAGAAGATTTAAAATTACAAGGTTTTGATCCAGCTAAAATTCAACCGATTTTAGAACATTTACAATTGCAAACCTTTTTAGATAAAGTTAATCAAATTCAAAAGCAATTTAAAGGAAATATTCAACCAAAAACATCAGAAACTTCAGTTAATACCGAGGAAGATACCAGTTTTTTTACCAAGGAAGAAACCGAAATTTATCAACAACAAAAAACAGCAAATAATCCCGCATCTAAGATTAAATTGCGTTTAATTCAAACACCGGAAGACTTAAAACAGTTGGTTGCTATTTTACAAAATCATACTGATACTAATTATCCCGTTGCTTGGGATACGGAAACCACCTCTTTAGAACCGAGAGAAGCGGAATTAGTTGGAATAGGTTGTTGTTGGGGAATAGCGCCAACAGAGGTGGCTTATATTCCTTTAAATCATACCCAAGGAACGAATTTAGATAAAGTGGAAACCTTAAATATTTTACGTCCAATTTTAGAAAGCGATCGCTATCCTAAAACCTTTCAAAATGCTAAATATGATCGATTAATTTTTAGAGTTCATGGGATAGAATTAAAGGGCGTTGTCTTTGATCCGATGTTAGCAAACTATGTATTAGATCCTGAAGATACTCATAATTTAATTGATTTAACCCGCAAATATTTGGGTTCAGAATTAACAGCACCGAGTTATAATGAATTAGTACCAAAAGGAAAAACTATTGCAGATATTAATATTGCTCAAGTCGCCGAATATTGCGGAATGCAGGTTTATGTTACCTTTCAATTAGTCGATAAAATTAAAGCACAATTCATAGATAAACCCCAATTAATAAAACTCCTAACGGAAGTTGAACAGCCCTTAGAACCTGTTTTAGCTGATATGGAATATGGGGGTGTGCATCTGGATATTGACTATTTACAGACCTTAGCAGAACAATTAGATAAACAGTTAGAAATTACTGAAATTCAAGCTTATGAAGTGGCGGGAGAAAAATTTAATTTAGCTTCTCCCAAACAACTCAGTAAACTCTTATTTGAAACCTTAGAATTAAGTACAAAAAAAACCCGACAAATCAAAACCGGATATTCAACGGATGTGAATGTTTTAGAAAAATTACAAGGAGATCATCCCATTATTGATATCATATTAGAACATCGAACCTTAGCCAAACTCAAGTCAACTTATGTCGATGCTTTACCCACATTAGTAGATGCTAACCAACGCATTCATACCAGTTTTAACCAAACTATTACCGCCACGGGACGGTTATCTTCTTCTGATCCTAATTTGCAAAATATTCCGATTAAAACCGAATTTTCGAGTAAAATTAGAAAAGCATTTATTACCGAACCAAACTGGTTATTAGTTTCAGCCGACTATTCTCAAATTGAATTGAGAATTTTAGCTCATTTAAGTCAAGAACCGATTTTATTAGAAGCATATCAAAATAATCAAGATGTCCATACTGTTACCGCTAAGTTATTGTTTGAAAAAGCAACCGTAACTCCAGAAGAAAGACGCTTAGGAAAAACGATTAATTTTGGAGTAATTTATGGAATGGGGGCGCAAAGGTTCGCCCGGGAAGCCAAAGTTAGTAGTGCAGAAGGTAAGATATTTATTGAACGATTTAATCAACGGTATTCTCAGGTTTTTGCCTATTTAGAAAGGGTAAAAAAACAAGCAATTTCTCAAGGATATGTCGAAACAATATTAGGACGAAGACGCTATTTTGATTTCCAAGGAGATAGTCTACAAACCTTAAAAGGAGTTGATATTAATGAAATTGATTTAACCCAATTGAAGAAAAAAATGGGTCAAAATGATTCCCAACTATTAAGAGCCGCTGCTAACGCCCCCATACAGGGTTCTAGTGCTGATATTATCAAAATGGCAATGGTACAAGTACATCAACTTTTAAGCCAATATCAATCTCAATTGGTGTTACAAGTTCATGATGAATTAGTCTTTGAAATTCCCGAAACAGAATGGCAAGAAATCCAACCACAAATTAAGACTATTATGGAACAAGTGCTTCCCTTAAGTGTTCCGTTAGTTGTGGATATTCATGCTGGACAAAATTGGAAGGAAGCGAAGTAATTATTTTTTATGAAGCAGCCTAGATCAAGCAGATTTTGTATTAATCGTTAAACCGCGATCTATAGCTATCAAAAAGTTCGTCGATTTTTTGGAGGTCAGATACAAGTGTCCCCCGTTCATCTCGAAAGGTGCGATCGCGATCGCCCTTAAAAGAAAGCCAATTAAAACTTGTTGTGACAGCAAATTTTCCATCAGATATGAGAATTTTGGCGTGGGTATCTCCAAGACGCTTAAGGATAAAATTATCTTTGTACTGATTCGCTAATTTTTGAATATTCTTCTCAGCTTGAATATCAGATTTGTAATTTTTATCATTGTTCTCTCCCAAACCGTAACCAATGAAAACTTGTACTCCCCGTTTGAGAAGATTTTCAAACTGTTGGAGAAACTTTTTATCCACAGAACTTGCTCGAATCCAAGGAGAGATAATCATTAAACGTTTTTGACTGTCTTGAAGTGCTTGTTCGAGGATGGGACGGTGTTCGTACATTTCTAACCATCGCATCGGAACTAAAGCTAGAATAGAATCAAGTTTAGCTTGAAGTTCTTTTATTTGCTGTTGTGCTTCTTGAAGTTGTTGATTAAGAATGAGTTTTTCCTGATCATTTTCAGTTTGTTCAAGGGTATTTCGAGTTGTTTGTATTTTTTCTTCTATTTGAGCTTGAGCAGCAAAAACTTCTTCCTTAATAGCTTCAATTTCTTGTAAGGGAGCTTGAGCAACAAATTCATATCCTAAAACTTCTTCAGCTAACTTCCGTGGCGCGCTTTCCTTTAAATCTTCTAATATGCGAAGTTTTTTTACACCATTAGTACGAGCAAAAATTGCTTCATGATCATTAGAAATAACATCATCAATTGCAAAAGCTACCTGAATATTATCACTATCTTTCGCCTTATAAATTAGCATCAAAGCTGGTTGAAAAAATATCGACCTGCGCTCAATATCTTTCAAGGCTAAAAGGTCTCGCTCTTGCTTAACTCTGGCTTTGCTGGCTCTGTCAATCTGGCGAATAATTTCGTCCACATCTTTGAGTTTAAGATCGGAAATTTCTGGTGACTTTTTCGGAAAGGGGTCAATTTCTATAATGTCTTGATTACGCAAGTCTTTTTTCTTAAGTAAACGTGATTCTAATCTTCCGTACCAGCGAGGATGCCGTAAAAGCCCATCAAAATTGATATCAAATGTTCGCTCTTCTGGAACAATAATTTTAGCCTCGCGGAGTGTTCCTTCACCTTTTTTTGTCAACTTCCAAACCTGCATCTGAGAGCCATCAGGAGCTATGAGATCTATATCCTCACTCATCCTTAAATTGATCATTGCATCCCTGACAATAGGCAGTTCAAGGCCAAGAAATCCAGCAATATCCGTTTCAGAAGATAAATCAGCATTAATCGATTTTAAGACATATTCTTCTATCGGTGGAATTTGTTTATGAAGTTGAGTTAGAGCTTGAACAGTAATTTTATAAACAGGTAAACCAACGGGTTTACAACTTACTAAATCGAAGCCTGTACGATTGTCGTAGCGACGCAATTCTTGTTCTTCTGGAGTAAGAGAAATTGATTCTTCTAAAATCATAAGTTAGCCTCCTTTAAAGCGCAATTTTCTGGGTGACATTCAATATAATCCAAAACTCGGTGTAATGGATTCTCGTGTGAGGTTCGACAGAAGTAATGATCTCCCACAATTACTAAACCCACTTTACCTCTGGATAAAGCCACATTTAATCGTTCTGCATCGCGCAAAAAACCTACTTTACCTTCTTGGTTAGAACGAGTTACAGAATACACGGCAATATCAGCTTCCCGTCCTTGGAAAGCATCTACTGTATTACACTCAACTGTTAATGCTTGCCAATTGTTTCCTTCTGAATCAAGGCTACGATTAAGTAATTTTAGCTGTGCTGCATACCCGGTCAAAACAGCCACACTATATTTTTTTTCAGCTTTTACTGCTGTCTGATTTAGCTGTTTGAGAAACTCAACAATGACTTGCACTTCACAGGTATTATTAAAGCTAGAATTGAAAGACTGTTCACGAGGATTTTTAAGTTTACTTGTTGTTAACCAAGTAACGGGTTGTGGTAGAATTTTAACAAGGTCTTTATCTATATCAGTCCTGGCACTTTTTAGCTGACCCTCGTAAAAGCATTCACTAACTAAATTGCCAATTGGTGCAACCATCCGATGTTGAATTGTTAACATCTTGCGACACCCATCTGGGAGTGTTCTCAGCAGTCGATCAAATAGGGTTTCTCGAATATCATCCTGAGTCAGTTCGTATTCCTCCAGAAAGTCAGAACTTCTACTAACTTCATCTTTAAACGGTGGTAGTTGTTTAGGGTCGCCAACCAATATCCAGCGATGCGATCGCGCCATTGGGACTAATACTTCTGTCGCCGTAGCTTTTGAAGCTTCATCAACAATACAAAGGTCAAATTCTATGTCTTGAATCTCTTTAGGAATACCGATACAAGTCCCAGCAACTACTTGCGATCGCTTAATTAAAGGTATATTGAATTCGTTATTTCGACCAAACTGCTCAAACCATTCTGTCTGAATCGCTATCAGTCGTTGGAGCATTTTCGCGGACGGTGTATTGGGATCGATGAGTTGATTGATCTGCTCCTCTATCTCCTCAACCGATAATCTCAAAAGTTTATTGATGCTAATTTCGGTTAATTCTTTTAACTGCTTGGCTTTTTCTTTCTGTTGCTGTCGCGCTTCTTTTAAATGCTGACGTGGGATGCTAATTTCCACTTCAATACTCTGACATTCCTCTAGCTTATCCTTGGGAATGTTAGTGTCTAACAATGAATCTGGATTTTCTGTGTCGTAATTTATTGCTAGAATTTCATCTAAATTATGTTTCCAGACATCAACTTCTCCCCTGAAAGTTTCAATTTTTATTCCAAGATTTCTCATTTCTTGAAATAGTGTGGCTATTTCACTGTTATGCTCAGAAATACCTCGTTCTGCTGACCAATTATCAATAAATTCCTGTCCTTTAGCGATCGCAGACTCTCTCCATTGTTCCATCTGTTCTTCGAGTAAGAGGGAATGAACATTTTCTGATACCCTTTCATGGTTGCCAATTCGCAACAATTTCAAGTTAGGATCTTTAGCTTTAATCCGTTCTAAGGCATTATCTATTGCAACATGAGTTTGTGAACTGAGCAGAATTCTAGTATCAGGTTTTTGATTAATAATTTGCAGAACAACTTCTGTAATAAATGTTGTTTTTCCTGTCCCCGGTGGGCCTTGAACAATTAGAAAATCTTCTGTAGAAAGTGCGGCTTTGACAACTTCCTCCTGTGATTGATTCAGAGATTGAACAAACTGCACATCCACTTCTAAATCAGGAATACGAACTTCTTGGGGATTGACAAGTAATTGGCGAATGTCTGAACGGACTCCCCTGTCAAATCTAATTGCATCTAGGGCATTTTTTTGTCGATTTAGGGCAACTTCAGCAGCACGAGTATCAAAACGCAATTCTCCAAATTTTGGGAGTCTGTATGCTTCTCCATATTTAATATAAAGAGTCAATTTGTCACCGATAACTTGCTCAACATCTCCCCCCAAGATGCTCAATTCTTTGGCGTTTTTCACATGGCGCGGTTGTCCAGCTAGATCATCTTCTGGAAGTTCTGATAATTCAAAGGTAACGCGATTTCCATGAGGAGTAAAGTCTTTGTATTTAATCGGTTTCTCTCTATTTTTTTCCCAATCACCCTTCGCTCTAAGAATATCCCACCAAACTTGAAATATTCGTTGCTTTTCTTTCTCATCTTCCTGTTCTTTTAAGTTATCTTCATGCTCTATAACTGCATCCTGTAGATCCTGAATTACCTCTTTTGCTTCAGATAAATTCAGTGGCGTTCCCAGTTTGAACTCGTAGGGAAGAATCCAAGCACGTTCTCGACGCTGTTCCAGTTGCGAGTAAGAAGTAGACCAAGCATTGAAAATCACTAGGTGGTTTCGTCGGTTTTGATCTACCTTGATATGATAACGATAGGAAATACCATAAATTTCGTAGTGATCTTCAGAATATGGATCGTCTACTTCTTCCTTCCATTTATAGGGACGAATCCCACAACCAGATTCATTATTGATATCTTCAAGGATAAGATTCTTGATCTCAACTTCAGAAGAAATCTTTAATTCATTCCTAAGTCGTTCTAAGCACCTTGGTATAAGCTCAAGGAAGCAAGGGCGTTTCTTAATTGCTCCTATTTTTGTCTTCCCTTGAATAGCATGAATTTCAGCTAACAGTACCTCTGCATTATGCTGACGCTCTGCGGGGTCAAGGGAAACAGCACGCTCGATAATTTCAAGGATTTCAGAGGGTGCATCAAACACTTTTAATGCGCTGGGAATATTATTATGATCTATAAGTTCAACATTGGTTAGACACTTCAAAACCAATACACCAAAACTAAAAACATCACGGGTGTAGGTATGGGAACCATCATCGAATTCTGGCGGCGTGAATGTACGCGATCTAAACTCTTTGAGAGTAATACTGGGTTGCAAATAGCTTTTAAGCTTAGATATGCCAAAGTCAGCAAGTTTGAGTTTACCGTCACTTCCCACTAAAATATTGTTAGGTTTAATATCCCGGTGTATTATGCCTCGACTATGGGAAAATGCCAAAGCCTCCAACATGGGTAGCGCTACCGCTTTCCAGAATGAATCCCAACTATCAGGGGGAGATTCTTTGAGAAGTGTTAGCAAATCCTTGTCCATCCACTCCAGAACCAGAAAATAGTTACCCGTAGTTTCATCCTTTCCAAAATCAAGGAGTTCCACAATTCCAGGGTGCTTTAACTCTTGGAGAGCTAGGGTTTCACGTCTGAAAGATTCGGCTATAATATCTGCTTCAATTTGCCCACGATTGAATTCTTTTACCGCAACTAGCCTTTCTTCTTGATTGTAGTCCCTTGCCCGGTAGACATCTGCCATTCCACCTGATCGCGGGTTGGGGGATAGAGCATAGCGATCGTTGATGAAGCGAGGTGGCATAACTTAGTTATCTATAGAAAACATTTGTTTATTTATAACACAAATTACATTTTTAAGTCATCAAGCCTTTCTACTGTTAATCATCCGAAATCTTCAAGGTGGCGGTGGTAGATTTAGGGTAATCCCTGATTCAATCATTTGACAATGAAACGATTTCAAAAATCTTGGCGAATTGCCTGCCTCCTCTATTTTATGTTATTATTTTTAATTGTAATTACAGCCAATGGGGGAAATTTACCCTACAATTTATTAGGAAAAATACCCTATTATGATGTCTATGGGCACTTTATTTTATATGGAATAGCATCTTTTTTAAGCCATTTAGCCTTGGGAGGACGAAAGATTGTAATTTATCGGTTTTTCCTTCCCCTAGGGCCGTTTTTGTTTGCTATTGTGACCGTCGCAGAAGAAATCATGCAAACTCATTTTCCTACTCGTACCTTTAGTTTACTCGATTTAAGTTCAAGTTTAATTGGGATTATTATATTTTATTATCTAGCAGAATTATGGATTTTTTATCATAAAACAAGACTGAGTAAATAAAATTACCCTTGCTTATTTAACTCAATTGTGGGAAAATTTAAAACATCCCAAGGGGGAATTTTATTTTATTAAAACAGCATTATCCATTAACAGCATGACCAATTCCAGCCCTATTAACAATATTCCTGAGTCTACTTGGAGTCGCCCCATTGGTTTAGGGTGGGAAAAACCCTATACCGTCCGCTACGCAAGTAATTTAGATGATGGCCCTTGGCACGGAATGCCTTTAGGGGGGTTGGGTGCGGGTTGCATTGGACGCTCCTCCAGGGGAGATTTTAACCTTTGGCATTTGGACGGGGGAGAACATATTTTTCAGACACTTCCGGCTTGTCAATTTAGCATTTATGAAGAAATAAACGGTCAGAAAAAGGCCTATGCTTTATCAACAGAATCCCCGGAAGATGGTAGTTTATCGGAATGGAATTGGTATCCAAATCAACCAGAAAATGGAACCTATCATGCCCTATATCCTCGCAGTTGGTTTGTTTATGAAAATGTCTTTTCCGCCCAATTAACTTGTGAACAATTTTCTCCAGTTTGGGCAAAAAACTATCAAGAAAGTAGTTATCCGATCGCAATTTTTGAATGGACAGCCCATAACCCAACGGATGAACCAATTACATTAAGTATATTATTAACTTGGGAAAATACAATTGGCTGGTTTACTAATAGTTTAGCCAGTCCAGAAGTGAAAGTTAGAGATGATGGAAGTCCGGTTTATGAATATCAACCGAATTGGGGAAAAAGTGCCGGAAGTATTAATAGATTAGTCGAAGACTTTCATCGTATTGGCTGTTTAATGACCCGCCCAACTGTCAATGAAGATGTACAGGAAGGAGATGGACAAATTGCGATCGCAACTATTACAAATCCGGCGGTTGAAGTATATTATCAAACCCGTTGGAACCCAACAGGAAATGGGGAAGATATTTGGCAATGTTTTTCAGAAGATGGTACACTTTTAGACCAAGAAAGTGAACATCCTGCTAAAGAAGACGAACGAATTGCGGTGGCTTTGGCGGTTAAATTTACGATTAGACCAGGGAAAACCAGAAAGATTCCCTTTTATTTAGCTTGGGATTTACCAATTACTGAATTCGCATCGGGAATTAATTATTATCGTCGTTATACTGACTTTTTTGGTCGTAATGGTCATAATGCTTGGTCAATGATTCGCACTGCAATGAAACATTCTGACACCTGGCGAGAACATATTCAAGCATGGCAAAACCCAATTTTACAGCGTCAAGATTTACCGAATTGGTTTAAAATGGCACTGTTTAATGAGTTATATTTACTCACCGATGGGGGAGCAATTTGGAGTGCTGCGGATGAACGTGATCCTATCGGTCAATTTGGGGTTTTAGAATGTTTAGATTATCGCTGGTATGAAAGTTTAGATGTGCGGTTATATGGATCATTTTCTCTATTAATGTTATGGCCGGAGTTAGAAAAATCCATATTAATTGCCTATTCTCGCGCAGTTTCTCAAGGAGATAATACTCCCCGAATAATTGGTTATAATCAGGCTTCAGCTATTAGAAAAGCCGTGGGTGCAACCCCCCATGATTTAGGCGCACCGAATGAACATCCCTGGGAGAAAACTAACTATACCAGTTATCAAGATTGTAATTTATGGAAGGATTTACCCTGTGATTTTGTCCTGCAAGTTTACCGAGATTTTCTATTGACAGGTGCAACGGATTATGAGTTTTTAAAAGATTGTTGGTCAGCGATGGTTGAAACCATCAATTATCTGAAAACTTTTGATCTTGATCAAGATTCTATTCCTGAGAATAGTGGCGCACCGGATCAAACTTTTGATGATTGGAAATTACAGGGAATTAGTGCCTATTGTGGAGGCTTATGGTTAGCCGCGTTAGAAGCGATGATTGCCATGGGAACACTGTTAGAAAAAGAAACCGTTACACCCCATCCTAATACGGTAATTCCCCTGTATCAAACATGGTTAGAAACCGCTAAACCTCTCTATCAAAAAACCCTTTGGAATGGTCAATATTATCGTTTAGATAGTGGTAGCGGTTCCGATGTAGTAATGACAGATCAATTATGTGGTCAATTCTATGCTAAACTATTAGAATTGCCGGATATTGTTCCTGCTGATTGTACAATTTCGGCTTTAAAAACCGTTTATGATTCCTGTTTTAAAAAGTTTCATAATGGACAATTTGGAGCCGCCAATGGTGTCAGACCCAATGGAGAAGCAGTTAACCCGAAAGATACTCACCCCTTAGAAGTTTGGACAGGAATTAATTTTGGTTTAGCCGCCTTTTTCTTGCAAATGGGTATGAAAGCCGAAGCCTTAGAATTAACCGAAGTTGTGGTTAAACAAATCTATGATAATGGCTTACAATTTCGCACACCAGAAGCAATTACCGCCGCCGGAACTTTCCGCGCTAGTCACTATTTAAGGGCGATGGCAATTTGGGCAATTTATTATCAATATAACAATCCTAAAAACCGTAACCTTAATACCAAAATATGATAAGTTAAAAAAAGTATTTTGGCGATCGCAACTTGAAACAAAAACAACCCTCTAGTTACAAAAAATTAATTCCCTATATTCGTACCCAAGGACAAACTATTACTAAAGCCTTGGTTTGTACGGTTGCATTTACCGTATTTTGGCCGTTATTAGCCTGGTTAGCCGGACAAATGGCGGGTTATATTGGTAGGGGAGATGTGAACGCTATTGCTCAATTAGCGGGGGTGGCGGCGGTGGTTTTCCTTGTCCGAGGAACGGTACAATACGGTCAGGATACCCTGATGGCAAAAGCGGCTTTAACGATTGTTTTGGAATTAAGAAAAAAGGTATATCGTCATTTACAACAACTAAATATTGGGTATTTTGAAACTGCCAAAACTGGAGATCTCGCCTATCGTCTTACAGAAGATATTGATAGAATTGGGGAAGTAATTAATAAATTTTTCCATCAATTTATTCCCTGTATCCTGCAATTAATTGTAGTTTTGGGATATATGATTTATCTTAACTGGCAATTAACTTTAGCTACTTTAATTATAGCCCCATTTATGGCGGTATTAATTGGTTGGTTTGGCGAAAAATTATTAACTTTTACTCGCCATAGTCAAAACCGAGTTTCTAATTTAGCCTCTTTATTAACAGAAGTCTTTAGTGGTATTCGCTTAGTCCAGGCATTTGCCGCCGAGGAGTATGAAATTAATCGCTTTAGTTTAGAAGCCGAACAAAACCGCAAAGCTAAATATTTAGCTGAACAAATTAAGGCTTTACAATTTGTGGTTGTTGGCTTTTTAGAAGCTATGAGTGTAATTTTATTATTCTTTTTGGGGGGATGGCAAATTTCCCAAGGGAATTTAACTGGGGGCGGATTTATTAGTTATGTGGCGGCGGTGGCATTATTAATCGATCCCATATCATTAACTACCAGTAATTATAGTGATTTTAAACAGGGTCAGGCTTCGTGCGATCGCATTTTTGAACTGTTAGATGTACAACCGACGGTTGTGGAAAAACCCCATGCTTTTATTCTACCCCATGTCACCGGAAAAGTTGAATATGCTAACGTTAGTTTTACCTATCCTAAAACCGATTTTTCCCAAAGCCAGGAAGATAATAAACCCGTTTTAGAAAATTTGAACCTATTAGTTAAATCGGGGGAAATGGTGGCCTTAGTGGGGCCGTCAGGAGCGGGAAAAACCACCTTAGTTACCCTGTTACCCCGATTTTATGATCGTCAATCAGGAACAATTAAAATTGATGATATTGATATTCAGGATGTCACCTTAAAAAGCCTACGGCGACAAATTGGAATTGTCCCCCAAGATATTACTTTATTCTCAGGAACTATTGCCCAAAATATTGCCTTTGGTCAATCCTATTATGAATTAAATGACGTAGAAAATGCAGCTAAAATTGCTAATGCCCATGCCTTTATTATGGAGTTTCCTAATGGATATCAAACCCTTGTTGGGGAACGTGGCGTTAATTTATCGGGGGGACAACGACAAAGAATTGCGATCGCCAGGGCCGTATTATTAGACCCTAGAATCTTAATCTTAGATGAAGCCACATCCGCCTTAGATTCCGAGTCAGAAGCCCTAGTTCAAGAAGCCTTAGAACGATTAATGCAGGATCGAACGGTGTTTATTATTGCCCACCGTTTAGCCACAGTCAGACGGGCAACTCGGATTTTAGTATTAGAACAGGGTAAAATTGTGGAATCAGGAACCCATCAAGAACTCTTAGAAAAAGGCGATCGCTATGCTCAATTTTATGCTCAACAATTTAATACCTAAAAATAGCCAAATTTAAAATTGTCCTAATTAAAAAACACAGTTATTTTTAGTTAAAAAAAGGGAGATAGTAATGGAATTAAACCCGTCACCGGATGATGCAAATTTTAAGCGTCAAGTCCAAAAAATGCACCAAATTACCGTTTACAGCCGATGGGTGGTAATTGGACTTTTGTGGGTAATAGTTGCACCATTGAGTTTGTGGGGATTGCGGGAAGAAATTGCCCTTTTGCAAAACTATTTTACTTGGTCTGCGGTTCGCTATGGTTTAGCTTATAACCGTTTTGCAGCCCTTGGTTTAGGGTTGTGTCTCGGTACAACAACAGCCACATTAGTTTGGCATAGTCGTAACATTTTATTCGGGGTTTCTCCCGCCTATCAAAAACGTTTAGAACAGCAGATTTTTAAAATATTGAAACAGGGGCCCAGTCATCCGCTTTGGAAGTGGATTATGGTGACAGAGAATCACTAATCGCCTCTGTATCAAATTAAATTAGTAATTTCTATTCCCTTTATTTCAAACTTTGAACTAACCAGTTAAACTTCGCTTGAGCCAAGGCTAGAAATTCCTGTGTTTGTGAACTTAATTCATCGGGTTCTGGTTCATATTCCATCAGATCTTCGTAACCTAAACGCCGAATTGTTCCTCGCATCCGACTAGCTAAACACAGGGATAAACCTTGATAAAATCGGGCAGCAAATTTAGCATCACTGTGTATTTTACTATTAAGTTCAAATCGAGAAATTGCTAAAACCTGAGTCGTTTCTATGGCTTTAACCGTTGCCAAAGGAGGCCGACTATCAATAAAAGAAATTTCTCCCACCACTTCCCCCTTTGTAATTTGGGCTAATTCTCGATCTTCATTTGTACCGATCACCACACTTAATAATCCACTTAATACAAAATATAACGCATTAATTGGGCGGCTTTCATAAATTAGCCTTTCTCCGGGGGGGATTGTTTCTACCTTTGCTTTATGGACAACCCAGTGTAGATCATCATTGCTTAATCCACCGATAAGAAACAGTGCTTTTTCTGTTTTATGAGTCATTTTTTAATGATATTTTTAGTAACTTTTATGGAGTAAATACAACCCGTTTTTTCTGAGCAAATTCTATTATAATCTTAGATTAGAGTTTTGTCTAAACTTTAATCGGAATTGTCAAAGATTAGTTTTCCCCTTTTGTTGTACCAATTCACATTCCATGAAAAATAGTGATTCCTCGGATAAATTGCCATCGACCGATCCCCCGAATGGGCAACCCTTACCCTCGATTAACATATTAACCATGTTTCGGTTAGGTCTGTTTCAAATGGGGTTAGGGATTATGTCTTTGTTGACCCTGGGGGTGATTAATCGGATTATGATTGATGAGTTAAAAGTTCCAGCATTGGTAGCGGCGGGAGCGATCGCTATGCACCAATTTGTTTCCCCGGCTAGGGTATGGTTTGGTCAGATGTCCGATGCTAAACCGTTATGGGGATATCATCGCAGTAGCTATGTTTGGATTGGGTTAATTTTATTTACCAGTATGGCATTTGTAGCCCTACAAATAGTTTGGCCATTAGGTGCTAGTATTCAAAGCAATGGATTCAATGGAATTGCCTATTTGTGGGCGGGTTTATTAGCATTAATTTTTGCTGGATATGGTTTAGCTTTAAGTGCAAGTTCCACCCCCTTTACGGCCCTATTATTTGATATTTCCGATGAAAATAATCGCTCTAAATTAGTCAGTATTGTTTGGTCAATGTTGATGGTGGGAATTGTAATTGGAGCAATTATTAGTTCTAAAATTCTCCATCGTCCCGAACTCTGTGGTGCAGATCTTTTAGTTGATAATCCCATCGCCACATCAACAACTACAAATTTACCCCAATTACAAACCTCTGTTAATCTGTTATTTATTGTTATCCCATTAATAGTAATCGGTTTATCTTTTCTGGCAACAATTGGTATTGAACGCAAATTTTCTCGCTACAAATTGCGCTCAAAGATAGTTGAAAGGGAAGATCAAATTACCTTTAGTCGCGCCCTTAAAGTTCTCACCGCCAGCCGACAAACAGGATTATTTTTTAGCTTTTTATTGGTGATGACTATTAGTTTATTTATGCAGGATGCTGTATTAGAACCCTATGGCGGTGAAGTGTTTGGAATGTGTGTCTCGGAAACCACCAAATTAAATGCGTTTTTTGGCATCGGAACTTTAATCGGAATTGCTACAACCGGATTTTTAATTATTCCCCGGATCGGTAAAAAAAATACCGTCAAAATCGGCTGTATTGGAGTCGCAATTTGTTTATTATTTTTTATAATAGCAGGTTTTTATGCTAATGCTGGATTGTTGAAAGGAGCGTTATTATTGTTTGGTTTAAATTCGGGGATTTTGACAGCAGGAGCGATTAATTTAATGTTAGATTTAACCTTAGCTGAAACTGCCGGAACCTTTATTGGAGCCTGGGGTTTAGCACAGGCTATGGCGCGGGGATTAGCAACGGTTTTAGGGGGGGCAATTTTAGATTTAGGACGGGCGATCTTTCAGGTTCCTTTCCTCGCTTATGGTTCGGTTTTTGCCGTACAAGCTGTTGGCATGATTCTAGCAATTGTATTATTAAATCGTGTAAATATTCGAGAATTTAACGAAACAGCCAGACAAGCGATCGCCAATGTTTTAGAACAAGAACTAGATTAATTGTAGAGACGTGCCATGGCACGTCTCTACTGATTCTTACCATAATCCTCGCACGGGTTTCTCCCCTCCTACGGGGCGACAATTACCATAGAGAACTTTACAAACATCGTTAATTTTATCTTGATGGAGCAGGGGAGTTTTAAACCCTTGGAATAATGGCCCTGTAATGATCATCTCATATTCTTGTTTCGTCATTTTTTCAATAGAAATTTGAGACAAGGTTAAATCAGGGGTTAAACTGGAAACTTTTTGTCCGGCTTCAATTGTGAGCGGGTTAGGATTATTTAGATCATTTTTTGATAATAATTTAATTTTACCTTCTAAAACCTGAATTGTCCCGGTTGTAACATTGGTTTGGTTATTTTTATCAACATTTAACACATAAGTTGTACCTTGAACTCCCGTGGCAAATCCTAAGATACAACCATTAGCAGGGCCAGAAGCAATGAAAACCCCTGCTTGGATTTCCGCACATTGACCAACCGTAATCTTAGAATTTTCTGCCATTCTGCCATTAGCACCCGTATTAAAATCAATTTGAGCGCGGGCTTGTTCGGTTCTAATTTCCTGTCCTAATGTCGCTTTTTCCGTGACTTCAGCCACTTGATTTTCAATAAATACTTGATTATTATTACCAATAATATCAGTCAAAGTAGCAAGATTAATTTGTGCCAAAGCCGGAAAATTAACTAAAGACAGTCCTCCAATTAAACCCAAAACTTTGCTTAGGTTTAAAAGTCTATCCTGACAATTAACTTCCGGTTTTAAATTTAACTTAAACTTCATTTTAATAGTCCTTTATTCAAAAATACATTAATCTTAGATTAACCCCTTCACCCGATTAAGAATAAAAGGAGCAATATCATTCACCGATAGAATGTGTTGGGCAGCCCCTAAAGCGATCGCTTCTGCGGGCATTCCAAAGACTACACAACTATCATGATTTTGGGCAATCGTTAACCCACCCTGATCGAAAATAGCCTTCATTCCATCAGCCCCATCCCGGCCCATTCCGGTTAACAAAACCCCCGCAGCACTGGCTCCATAACAGTCAGCAACAGACTTTAAAGTAGCTGTCACCGCCGGACGATGACCCGCCAGTGGGGGTGCATTTGAATAGGAAAAACGACCCGTATGGCTAAATTCTAAATGGTATCCGTCTGGGGCAAAATAAACCGAGCCCGCCTGGGGAAGTTCACCGACCATGGCGATTTTAATAGATAAATTGCATTCCCCATTTAACCAACTGACTAACCCGGGCAAAAATCCTTCGCTAATATGCTGAACACAAACAATAGGAACGGGAAAATTACTGGGAAATTGTGTCAAAATTGTATGTAAAGCTTGGGGGCCACCCGTAGAAGCACCAATCCCCAGAATTTTAATTGTTTGAGAAGATGCACCGAAAAATCTTGAGGGTTCACCTACAACTTTGGAATGGGGTGAGGATAAAAGAGTTTTACTGATCAGTGGAGGTGAGGTGATCGATAAATGGTTATTACTAACGTTGGGTTGGGATTTACGATGTTTAGTAAAAACTTTGACGCCCGCAAGCACTTTAATTTTTTGAATTAATTCCCGTCCGATCAATTCATAATCCGAGGCTAAACCCGTTGTCGGTTTAGGAAACACATCAACGGCCCCAGCATTTAACAGTTGAAAAACATTTTGAGTATCATCGGATTGAACCGAAGCACTGATCACCAAAATCGGACGGGGATAAATCACCATGACTTCTTGGATAAATTCCAGTCCGTTCATTTGGGGCATATGAAAATCCGTACAAATCACATCCGGTTGGACAGTGGGCACCAATATCAATGCTTCCTTACCGGTTCGAGCCGTTCCTACAACAATTATCTCGGTCGATGTTGATAAAATTCGTTTGAGAATAATCAAAGCAACAGCCGAATCTTCAACTAGGACAACTCGAATTGGCATTTTACAGTTAGTCACTGATTAGATAGATATTCCTAATCATACTAATCTTTTTAGAGTTTCGATCAAAACTTCTTGATTGAAAGACGCTTTAGTAATATAGGCATTTGCCCCAACTTCTGCACCTTTGCGTTTATCTTCATCGGAAGCTAGAGAAGTCACTAGAATAATCGGTAGTTCACTATAGTCCCGATTTTGTCGAATTTTAGTGACTAAACTTAACCCATCCAAATTAGGCATCTGGATATCAGAAACCACCGCATCAAAGGAACGAGTGCCGAGTTTATTAAACCCATCTAATCCATCCACCGCCGTCACAACTTCATAACCCGCGGCTTCTAAAATTCGTTTTTCTTGAGTCCGAGTGGTGATTGAATCTTCTACTAATAAAATCACCGGTTTAACAGAGGAATTATCCTGAACCTTTAAAGCAGATCGGACGATGGGGGAACTGATCACACCCGCTTGTTTACGAATGGATTTAATTAAGTCTTGAGGACTTAAAATAATACAGACTTCCCCCGTTCCTAAAATCGTGGCTCCCGCCACATTTCTGACCCGTTTTAATAGTTGGCTTTGGGGTTTTAAGACCACATCCTGCTCATCAACTAAAGCATCAACAAACAATCCTAATTTTTCTTCTCCCACTTTTAGAATAATGCAGGGTGAAGCCACATCCATTGTGGGAGAACTGGGATTTTTTTGGATCAAGGATGGGGAAAGGGAAAAACGAGATTTGGACTCTTGAGAAATTGTAGATTCCGGTTCAAACTGAGAAGAAGTCCACCGAATTTCCAATAAATCAGCTAGTTGAGCTACGGAAATCGGTTGGTCTTCAAAAACAATCGTTTCTCGGCCTTCAATCGCAAAAATTTCATTAGCCTGAACCAGTCGTGTCATTTGGACAAATTCGACAGGAATGGCATAGGAAATCTCCTGAACCGATACAATTAAAACATGGGCTGTTGCTAAGGTAGTTCCCAATTGAATCCGAAATACACTACCCTTTCTTGGGGAAGATTCGACTTGAATAATGCCTTTTAAACGTTCTACATTGGTTCGTACCACATCCATTCCCACACCCCGTCCCGATACTTCGGTGACGACTGTTCGGGTGGTAAAACCAGGAGCAAAAATTAAACTATGAATTTGTTGTGGAGTCATTCCCAATAATTCTTCCGGTTGACAAATTCCCCGTTTTAAAGCAGTTTGTTTGATTTTTTCGATATCTAATCCCCAACCATCATCACAAACTTCTAACACAATATGGGTCGCCGTTTGATAACCGCGTAACTCAATTTTTGCGATCGCTGGCTTACCTAATTTTTGCCGTTCTTCTGGAGTTTCAATCCCATGATCAATCGCATTTCTTAAAATGTGCATCAAAGGATCTTTCATTTCTTCTAAAATCCGTTTATCCGCACGGGTTTCTCCACCAGAAATCACTAATTCAATTTCTTTTCTCTGCTGCCGCGCTAAATCCCGTACCATGCGAGGAAACAAATTAAAAATAGTTGATAGGGGTAATAAACGTAAGGTTCTGATCCCATCTTCAAGTTCATCACTAATAATATCTAAACGGGCAATATCTTCAGAAAAAGTATTTCTAAGTTGATTAATTAAAGATCCCAACTGTTCTAAACGTTCCGTACTACGATGATAATAATTTTGCAGTTGCCCGATTGTTCCCTTTTCAGAACTATAACGATTGAGGTTATTTTCTAAGTCATGAACCACAAACCGATTCACAAAGGCATCTCGACTCCATTCTTCCCATAAACTCACCAGGTCTTCAATTTCATTTAACCGATGGGCAATCCGAATTTTTGTTACCGTTAATTCTCCCGTTTGAATCATTAACCCATCTAAATTACGAGTCGGGACTCGAATGGTTTCAATTTTATAAGTAGAGTCGCGACTGGCCGTTACTGGAGGCATCGTAGCATTCATCGGTTCAGCCACGGTCATTACTGGAATAGGGGTTTCATCCGGTGCGACATCGGGCAAAGGAACTGAGTCAATAATCGGCTCCTCGATTTCGCTCGGTTCCTCTTGACTTTCAAACTCTACTACATCAGGGGGAGGCGGTTCAGAATTCACCGTCGGTATAGCTGAAATTGCATCCGTCGGTGTTTCGGGTTTAGCCCCCATCAGATAGGCTAAACTATGAAAAGCATTAATCTCACAGGGTTCTCCGGTAACCGCAGCATAAACTAACTGACGAATCGCATCAATCCCATAGGAAATTCGATCCACTAAATCAGCCGTGAGGGTGGTTTCCTGACGTTTCAACCCCCCTAATAAATGTTCAATTTGATGGGATAAGGTGGCAACATCTTTGACCCCTAACATTCCCGCATCTCCTTTCAGGCTATGGGCTTCTCGCAATAATTCTTCTATTTTTGCCGCATCATTGGGATTTTTTTCCAGATATAATAATCCTTCATCTAAATTCTGCAAATGTTCTTCACTAGCAGTTTTAAAAACTTCCCGTAGTTCATCATCTTCAATCATCATAAGTCTTTGATCCTGTCAATGTAATTCAATTTTGAACGATTAAACCAGAGTTTGCAGATTTTTGGCGGTTTCATTTAACTTTTGAACTCCCTGTTTGGTTTGGTTAATGCTGGTCGCCATTTCTGTGGAAACAAAATTTAAGTTATTCATGGCATCAACAACTTGTTCAACCGCAATAGATTGTTGTTGGGTATTTAGGGAAATTTGCTGCAAATTAATAGCGACATCATTAATTGCATGAACAATATCTTCAACGGATTTCGAGCCCTCCTCTGTCACCCTAATAGTTAAATTAGTCGCCGTTTGAATATCCGTAACAATTGAACTAATTTTTTCGGCTGATTTACGACTTTGATCTGCTAGTTTACGAATTTCAGATGCCACCACCCCAAATCCCTTCCCACTGTCTCCGGCTCTAGCAGCTTCTACAGAAGCATTTAAGGCTAACATATTTGTTTGACTTGCCAAATCCGTGACCACATTTGTAATACTATAAATTTTTCCTAAATGTTCACTTAAACGCATAATTTGCTGTTGTAATTGTTCCATTTTTATTTTCAAACTGAAACTATTACCCGTTTCAACAGATGATTTTTGATAACCACCCGCTAAGAGTAAAACTTGATTAGCTCCGGTGGCGGCTGTTGATGCTTGTTCGGCAGATTGGCGACTTGATGCACCCAATTCATCCATACTAGCTGTAGTTTCATTCACTGAACTTGCTTGCTGAACAGTGACTCGTTCTTGAGATTCCATAATATTAACTAATTCTTGGGAGGCTTGCAAAATTTGGGATGCTTCTTGATTAATTCGCTTGAAGATGAGAGTAATGAGGCTAATTCCCAATAAAATTGAACAAAATATAGTTGCTCCTGTTCCGATCCAAACCGTATTAATCAGGTGATCTAAAGCATCATTTTGCCGTTGATGGTACGCCTCTACTTGTTGAGTTTCCAAGGCGATAAATTTTTGAGTTTTCTCTAAAACCGTTGTTGATAATTCCGTACCTTTTCCTTGCTTCCAAATCTCTAGGGCTTGGTCAACTTTATTATCATTAATTAATTTGAATAATGCCGAATAGTATTGTTCTAATTGGTCTACCGATCCAGTTAAACTATCTAAATCTTGAATCACTTCACGATTGGTAATCAGTGTTTTCACATCTACCAATGCTTCTCGATAAAGAGATTCAGAAGTTTTATACAACTCACGGGACTGAGGATTTTTAACTAAAATATATCCCTGGGCAGCAATCGTTAAGTCTTTCGTGGCTAAAGCCAAGTTATTAATAGCTTGCATAGCATCACCGGATGTTTGGACTTCTAGGGTTGTTCTCCGAACTTTTTCGACATTGGAGGATACAATTCCAGCTACTAATAAAGAAAGCAAAATTGGAATTAAATAACCCGCAATAATCCAGTACCTTAAACCATTGATTTTTAACATATTCCGGTGATATTACTATATTAAACAATTGAGTTTAGATTTAACGCGACTTCATTCAATTTTTCCATTCCTATTTTAGCTTGATTTAATCCATTAGCGGTTTCTCCAACCCCCTGACTTAAAACATTCATCGCCTCTAAAACCTGTCCAATGGCGATCGCTTGTTGCTTAACATTAAGGGAAATTTGCTGATTATTCAAGACCACATTATTCACCGCTTCCGCAACCACAGCAAAAGTATCTGCGGTTTCCCGGGTGAGTTCTGCATTAGATATAACAGTTTTTGTCCCTTCTTCCGTTGCCATTACCGTTGAATTAATTGAAGTTAAAATATCAGCAACCAGGGTATTAATTCTGAAGGCAGATTTTTTACTTTCATCCGCTAATTTTCTGATTTCCGTGGCGACAACTGCAAATCCTTTGCCATGTTCTCCGGCTCTAACTGCTTCCACAGCAGCATTCAGAGCTAACATATTGGTTTGATTTGCTAAATCACTGACCAATTCAGAAATATTCCCAATTTGGTTTGTTTGTTCACTTAAACGAATAATTTGTTGGGCAATCACTTCAACTTTTTGTTGAAGATTTTCCATCCCTTCTAAGGTACTATTGACCGCTTGTTTTCCCCCTTCTGTTAATCCTAAAACCTGTCTAGCTTGATATGTAGCTGACTCGGCTTGTTCCGCCGTTGACCCAGAGGAAGCACTCAATTCATCCATAGTTATTGTAGTTTCATGAACAGAACTCGCTTGTTGATTTGCTGTTCGTTCTTGTTCTGCAAGGGTAGCAGCAATTTCGGTGGAAGAAGTGGCGATAACTTGTGTGGCTTGATGAATGGTTCCACCAATATTAACCGCAATTAATAGGGCAATAATAATCACCGTCACCAAAATTAGCAAGGCTCCAAACACGAGCGTTGTTAATAATCCGTTCAATGATTCTTTTGCTTTAGTTGTTTCCTGAGTTAAAAGACTAGCTTCTGTTGTCGAAAATTCATCGCTAATTCGATCAAAATCGATCACATATTGAGTTGCAGTGCGAGCTTTTTCAATGGCTTCAGATAATTTTCCTCGATTTGCTAGGATAAAAACTTGTTGTGCCATTTGATCATATTCATTCACTAAGTTATCAAGTTTTTGTAACCGTTGTTTTTGCTCTGGACGATAAACCAAGGATTCCAATGTTTTAGCCGCTTCCCGATAAAGAACTAAACCGGAATTATATTCCGTTAAAAAATCTTGATTTTTTAGAGCTAAATATCCCCTTAAACTCCGAACCATCCCTTGAGCACCACGTTCCATAACATTGACTTTTAAAATTACCTCTTGAACCCTTTCTGCCTCTTTGAAAGTATTAGATACTTGATTAATATTGCTATAAACCAATGCGGTTAATCCCATAAATAAAAACACGGGTATGCTATATCCTAAGAGTAACCTCTCTCTTAATTTGAAATTGTTAAACATATAATTTTTGATGGTTGATTACAAAATTCATGAAATCTATCTTACCTGGGATTAAACCTCTTGATCAACAAATAATTCTCCTTGAGTCATAATTTTTGCCACATTCAGAATGCTCATCATTTTGTCTTGATAAAAAGCTGTCCCCTGTAAGTATTCATCCTGTTTGAGATGAACCGCGGTAGGAATAGTTTTAATCTCGGATTCTTTTAAGTATATTACATCAAAAATTGCTTCTACAATGATTCCGGCAACAATATCATTAATTTTAACAATCATAGCCTTAGATAATACTTGAGAGGCTTGTAAAGGTAAATTCACGAGGCTCCGAATATTCACTAAAGTTAATATTTCCCCGCGTAAATTCATATTTCCAACAATATGGGGAGGAGTACAAGGAATCGGTGTAATATTATGAATGTCTGTAAATTCTCGGATAATTTCTAGGTTAACCCCAAAATATTCTCCATTTAAACTGATCACAGCTAAAGCAACTAACCCAGTAAAATCTTGGTTATCAATGGAACATCTTAAATTTTTAGCTCGTTCTTGAAAAATTATGCGTTCTTCTGGGGTTGCATCGGGAGAGAAAATATAATTTTGTACTTTCTGGTAGGTGTGTTGTTTGGAGGACTCTCCTTGGAGATGGGGTTGATGATTTTCGAGATTTATTCTCTCTAAATTAAAATCTGGGAGAGAGTGACTAATATATTGAATCAGGGTTTCTGGATTTAAAATCATGACCAAATGTTCATCAACTTGAGCCACACCTTGAAGATAATAGGAAGGGTGAACCTGATTAAATTCCTGTTGAAATTTATAAGCTAATTCAGTTTTAATGGCATCGCTAGTAATCATTTTCACTTCAGAAACTTGAGTGACAATAATTCCTAATCTAATGTTATTAAATCTTAAAATAATTACGCTATCTGATACAGTATAATTCGGCTCAGGATACCCTAATCGAATAGTTAAATCAATAATGGGAAGTAACTCTCCCCGCAGATTAATTAAACCCACTAAATCAGCAGGGGCGGCGGGAATTGGTGTTAATTCGGGCAGGAAAAAAATTTCTTCAACTACAGAAGCCATAATTGCATAACACATCGACTTCAGTGTAAAAATTAAATAAGCCATAATTCAGTTATCAGTAAACAGTTATCAGTAAACAGTAAACGGCCAATAGTCAACAGTCAATAGCTAAATGTTTATTTTCTAAAAAAACAATTAAATCTTGAGCCGTAACTCCTTCCAAATGTTCAATCCCCATGGTCGGAGGTAAGGATTTGAGGAGAGCTAAAGCGTTACCATACATTTTAGCTGATCGGGTATGATCTCCTTCCCGTTCATAAATCGATGCGAGTTCCAGATAGGCTGGAATGGAGGAGGGAAGCAGATAAATAATTCTTTTGGATAATAACTTTGCTCCAACTAAATCCTCCTGTTCTTGAGCGATATGCAACAGTAAATAATAAGGTAATATAGATAAAGAATCTATTTCAATCGCTTTTTTACAGTAAGATATAGCTTGTTCATATTGTCCTAGATTTGCCCATGCTTGTGCCAATAAATAATAAGCATCAAATTTAGTTTCGGATTTTAGGTGGCGATTTTCATTTCTTTCTTTTTTTTCTGTGATGGTCAAATCCAGATTTTTTACATAATAGTTATAAGTTTGAAGAAATTGTTCAGTTTTTTGAATGGCGGCTGAATACTGTTTATTTTTAAAATATCTTTTTGCTTCTTCTAGGCTTTTTTGAGATAACTTTAAATTTTCAGCTTGATGATTCTCAACCTGGTTGGTTTTAGGGTATGGCTCCTGATATTTCCGAGAAGAATATAATAGATTATTCCAACGATTATCTATATCAATAATTGATTTAGTGTTAATAGTCAAGGGTTCTTTCCATAAATCAATAGGTCGTTGATAAATCATGGATTCAGGATAAATTTTTGCTTGAAATTTTCCAATATTTTCTATACCTTGTAATTCAGCATGACCTGTAATTAAATAACCTCTTGGTTTTAAAACATTAAAAAACTTATAAATTACTTGATTAATATAGTCTTTTTCAAAATAAACAAAAACATTCCGACAAATAATTAAATCCACATCTTGAATCGGGTTATAATTAGGATGACAATAGGAATCTTTAACTAAATTCAAATTAAAAAATTTAACAGAATTCTGAGTCAACGAATTGATTTTCCAATCTTCTCCTTGTCGCATAAAGTATCTATTTCTCAGTTCTAAGTCAACCATACGGAAAGACCAAGCGGTGTATAAGCCTTGATTGGCTTTTTTTAAGGCTTCCTCATTCACATCAGTTCCTAGAATCTGAAGATTCCAACTTCCCCAGTCTGGGATTAACTGTTGAAGTAAAATAGACAGGGTATAGGGTTCTTCCCCCGTCGAACAACCCGCACTCCAAAGAGTTAAACTTTTGGTGTCTTGCCGCGATGCAATTAAATCTGGTAAAACTACAGTTCGTAAGAGATTAATTTGACCTTGATCTCTAAAAAAATAACTTTCAATGGTTGTAATTAAAGGAATTAATTGTTTCCATTCCTCTCGACTTTGGGAACTATCGGTACTTAATAAATCTAAATAAAATTGAGGATGAGGCAGTTTTAAAGATTTAACTCTGATCTTTATTTTTTCAGCCAGTACACCGTAGTCCTGCAAACGAATAAATAACCCGGTTTGACTTGTAATCAGCTTAATAAAAAGTTCGATTAGTGCTGGTTCCATATAATAATCAGTTATCAGTTAACAGTCATCAGTTATCAGTTTAAGAGTTAATCAAAATCAGTCATCGGTTAACAGTCATCAGTTATCCGTTCAAGAGTTATCAGTTATTAACTAATAACTGCCAACTAATAACTGCCAACTAATAACTGTTAACTGATGACTGATGACTGATGACTGATGACTGAGTTTAGGCGGGATAAATTCTTAAACGACGGTTTGGTTCTTCCCCAAAACTATTGGATTTCAGACGATAATGTTCTACTAATTCATGCTGCATTTTTCTGACTTGGGAAGACCGAGGCAGTAATTCCACAGGTTGTCCTTTAGGAATCACAATTTGTTCCACCGCTAAACGAGCCTCTTCCAAGGCTTCGATTTCATCAGAAGAACCACTGGCCACAAACAAATTCAAATCCGCAATTTCTGGGGTACTGGGATCTTCCATTTGTAACAGACGTCGCAGGGCACGGGCAATTTGAGGGTTGTTCGGTGATTTTATCGTATGAATCGGAACTTGACGAGTTTTAGCAACATGGCGGATTTTGGATTGATTTCTAATATGCGATCGCAACGCCAACACCACATCCGCACTATCAATATCCTTAGTCAAAATCACAGGTAAAGACAACATTTGGATCACCTGTTCAATTTGATGACGAGGAACCCCATAGGGATAAATACTTAACGGTGAACCTTCCCCTAGTTTATGAATTAAGGTAAATTCCTCATCGGGAACACCAGGGATAACCCCAGAAAAAGACTGTTCTAGTAGTTGTTCAAAATATTGAGATTCTGACGCCGTATTTTCCACAGGTAAAGGCATCATTTTCCCTGAACCTCGCAACCCCCGAACAACAGGCATTGTAGCCGCAGGTTCCCGGGATTTCATCGTTGAGCGTCCAGGACTGGTAATGGGGTTAACGGGAGTATATCGTTCTTCAAAAACTTCAACTTCACCCGCATCATTCATAGTTCTGATTTGCAAAATCGGCTGCATTCCGCGTAACAGATGATCAATCGTAGTCGCTACAGATTCATGTACAACCCACCGTTGCTGTTCCAACATTTCCACCGCCACATCAAAGGTCGGAGGGGCTTTACGCTCCAATACCGTCTTTTGAGAACCCCGACGTCGAGCTTCCTCATCCCCTAAAGTCACCGCTTGAATTCCCCCAATCAAATCGGCAAGGGTGGGGTTTTTCATCAAGTTTTCAATCCGATTACCGTGGGCTGTACCAATCAACTGTACCCCCCGTTCGGCAATGGTTCGCGCCGCTAAAGCCTCCAGTTCTGTGCCAATTTCATCAATCACAATCACCTCTGGCATATGGTTCTCCACCGCCTCAATCATGACTTGATGTTGCAGTTCAGGACGAGCCACCTGCATCCGACGCGCCCGGCCAATGGCAGGATGGGGGATATCTCCATCCCCAGCAATTTCGTTAGAGGTATCAATAATGACTACTCGTTTTTCCAGTTCATCCGCTAACACACGGGTAATTTCTCGCAATGCCGTGGTTTTTCCCACTCCTGGACGACCCAGCAAAAGGAGCGATTGACCCGTTTCCACCAAATCTCGAATCATGCCAATCTTACCAAAGATGGCTCGACCCACCCGACAGGTTAAACCAATCACCTTTCCCGTCCGGTTGCGAATTGCGCTAATTCGATGTAAAGTTTGCTCAATCCCAGCCCGGTTATCCCCGCTAAATTCCCCAATCTGCACAATACAATGTTCCAGATCGTCCAAGGAGACAGGGATAGTCGAGAGATATTCGGCTTTGGAGGGAAAACGAGCCTCTGGAAGACGCCCCAAATCCATCACAATCTCAATCAGACTATCTCGTTGGGGATGCTGTTGCAAATTCTGCCGAATCTCATCAGGAACAATGGAGAGTAATTTGTTCAGGTCGTCTGTAATTTGCATACTCTTATCATTTATCAGTAAATAGCTATCAGTTATCAATGATGAATCAGTCATGATTTCAGCAGTCATTTATGAATTTTTTATCAGCAAAACTTTTTATTGTATTCACCGATAACTGATTAATGATCGCCGATAACTGATTTAATCTGGGAGACAAGGGTTGAGGCTTTACCGACCACTTGCCAGAGCAACTCCGGGTTAGCTTCCAGTACAGATAGGCTAGGGCGCGTCTCGACGGAAGAAAGCGTCTTCTTCTGACTCAAAGGTTGAGATCCTTCAATGAAGGTTTCCTGCCGTTGAAAACTATCCCTTTGAGGTTCGGTCGTGGATCGGGATTCCAACTGTTCCAACAGGGGTGACAACAGAACACGGGCATAGCTACCATATCCAACACCCGCCACCCGATGACCATAATTAACTGACCTTAACTGTTTTTCACCGATGGTCTGAGTTTGTTGATCAGGATTTGGAAAAACGGAGTTAAGCACAGGATCATCTATAACTGTTGACCGTAAAAGCCCAAGGGATTTGAGCTTGGCTACAGTATAATCGTTTGTGCCACCCGCAAGCTGTACATATCCAGGTAAATTTGCCGCCAAAATTTTTTGGCACAGTTTCACACTTGCCAAGGTTGTCCCCGCCCCAATATCCCCACTCATCGGTCGGCCATCGGTTTGCCAAATTAAGGGACAATTCAGGGGTAGGATCATTTCAGATAAGGTTTTCAGATAGTTGACTACCCCCTCCCCATCCGGGCAGCTAATTGCCACCAGTTTGAGTTTTTCCAAATAGGGTTGGATACTATTCCAGAGTCGTTGAAAGTCTTTCTCTCGTCCCACTTGAGTATGAATTTCTAAGGCATCTATCCCAGTTTGTAATACCAGAGGAGCAATCTCATCCGGGCGAAAAACATAAGACCGAGCATCAATCAAATCCACTGGACAGATTGGAATACAGCGTCCGCAGCCATAGCATAGTTCATCTATGACACCAGATTTTAGGGGGGAAAATGCGATCGCTCCCGTAGGACAAACCGTTTCACAGGGTCGCCAACAACTTTCAGGACAAACGGTCGCCTCAAACTGCGCCTTCCGAAAATGCGGATCTTCACCATCATTCAAGCTCACCATTAACCACGGACGATAGCGATAGCCAAATCCCAGGGTTTGGGCCTGTTCACCGAGAAATTCAGCCCGGTTTAAGGCTTCCTGAGCCACTGTAATCACCGCCGGGTCAGCCGCCACATCAATACAGTCCGCCCCGGCTAAGGTGTAGGCTAAGGTTAAATTTCGGATCGCAGGCAAATGTTGATAACTGGCTCCGCAAATGAGTTTGAACCAGTTACCTTGTTGTAAAGCTGTTAAAGGAGAATCATAATTGTTCACACTTTCTATGGTGACACAAGAATCAGCGTTTTAGAATCATTTTTTAATTGATTAATCACATGGTTTTTGTTAAAAAAATTAAGTTGGGTAAATACCCAACTCATTCGGCTTAAAATCAACCTCAAAATTAATAACAGTGTTCAAGCCGCAACATTTACATCCTTGAGCGGTGTCCATTGGACGACTCGCGCTCCACCCATTTCCACCACCAATTTGACCCGAGGTTCTTGTTGGGGTAGCTGAGTCAGAAACGTTATCTCTTGACTCGACAAAATATGACCTTCAATAATCCACAGCACTAAACCTTTCGATTTGGGTGGAAGTTGCTCTAACTGGGTATTTAAAATCGGAGGAACATAATAAACATCCCCAACAGCCGCTTCATTCCCACTGCTTTTTTTACCTAAATGAGCAGGACGAACCCCATGCACCCCGGTTAAATAAGCCGATAAATCTCCTAAACCCCGTGCAGATAGGTTATAGGTTGTATATCCATTCGCCCGCAACCGACGACGATACCGTCCTTCAAACCCCCCTTCCAGGGGAACATACATTCCTAATGCCTTGTATGTTTCCAAATCTCTAATCAGCTTGCTTCCTGTTGTAATCAGTGCCATAACTTGGTGATTAACCTCTTAACTGCATCTTGCTGAATCTCTGCTTGAGATATTTTGACACAATTTTGATCAGAATCCCAATGGGTTATTGACAGATTGTTAAAATTACCCTACAATTAAAAATTGTCGCTAATCGGTCAAATACTGTTAGCTTCTAAAATACCAAATTTCAGAGGCTGTGAGGACATCGCGTTAACGGTGTTCACCCCAAAGAAGTCAGGAGTTAGGAGTAGAGCAGTTAAGCCGAATCCGCAAGGAAACAGCAACCGACTGACCTTAAACTCTAAACAAATTCGGCGCGAGCCAAGAGATCTGCAAAGGGTTTGAGATACATCAGCAAAGGATACTGAGTAGCTTGCTGCTCAAGTCCGGGCGACATAAGTGCATTATTGAGGGCAATCCTCGATTTGCAAACAGCTTAGAACTTGTTAATAGCCTGAAACTGTTCTAAATTCCCCAGGGTTTATCCTGCTTAAACGGTAGGAGATGATTTTGGCGTGTTTAAACATCTACAAGCCATTTTAGCAAATGTCTTGTTCATCTGTTGCAAGCGGATTCTTCCTTAAAGTCGATCCGAATCTTATTTGTAATGCTTAGAAAAGAGAGGCTAGTTTAAGTGTCTGTAGGTATCCTCGGCACAAAGGTCGGTATGACCCAAATCTTTGAAGCGGAAAGCGGGAAAGCTATTCCTGTCACCGTCATTCAAGCTGGGCCTTGCATCGTGACCCAGATTAAAACCAAACAAACCGACGGCTACACAGCTATCCAACTAGGATACGGTGAAGTTCCTGATAACAAACGCAAGCTTAATACAAAAAAAACTCCCGACAAAGAGGTCAATAAGTATCTCAGCAATGCGGAACAAGGACATTTAGCCAAATCCGGCGGCACCTGTGTACGTCACCTGAAAGAATATCGGGTCAGCGAACCCGAATCTTTTGAATTAGGCCAACAACTCAAAGCTGACATTTTCACACCGGGACAACTGGTGGATGTCAGTGGAACCAGTATGGGTCGTGGCTTCTCAGGTTATCAAAAACGGCATAACTTCAAACGAGGCCCCATGGCCCACGGTTCCAAAAACCATCGTCAACCCGGTTCGATCGGCCCTGGAACCACTCCTGGCCGTGTTTACCCTGGAAAACGCATGGCCGGACATTATGGAGCCAGCCAAGTGACCACACGCAAATTAATCGTTGTGCGTATCGATCCTGAACGTAACCTCCTGTTAGTCAAAGGAGCGGTTCCTGGCAAGCCCGGTGGTTTGTTAAGCATCGCCCCAGCTAATATCGTCGGTGGTAAGTAGTCAAGGAGATAACTATGGTTGATTGTGTAGTCCGAAATTGGCAGGGTGAAAGCGTTGGACAAGCAACCCTTGATCTGAAAGTCGCATCCCCCGAAAATGCCAGTCATATTGTTCATAGAGCCGTAGTCCGGCAACTAGCCAATGCTCGTCAAGGCACAGCTTGCACCAAAACCCGGGCGGAAGTTCGGGGGGGCGGTCGCAAACCTTGGCGTCAAAAAGGCACAGGTCGCGCTAGAGCCGGTTCTATTCGTTCTCCCCTATGGCGAGGGGGCGGGGTGATCTTTGGGCCAAAACCCAGAGACTATTCCCAGAAAATGAATCGCAAAGAAAGACAGTTAGCCCTACGCACCGCCTTTCAAAGCCGGGCTGAGGATTTAATTGTGGTAGAAGACTTTGCAGATCAGTTTTCTCAGCCGAAAACCAAAGATCTAGTATCGGCGATGACCCGTTGGGGAATTGAACCCGATTCAAAAGTCCTCTTGGTACTGTCAGAGAAACAACCGAATATTTATCTGTCCGGTCGCAACATTCCTAGATTGAGAATGTGCTTGTCCGATAGCTTAAACGTTTATGACGTCCTAGCTGCTGACAGAATTGTAACAACTGCTGCTGCCCTAGCCAAAATTCAGGAGGTTTACGGAGATGCAACATGATCCCGGCGATCTGATTGATTTGGTGAAGCGTCCGATTGTAACGGAAAAAGCCACAAGGTTAATGGAAATTAATCAGTTCACCTTTGATGTTGATCGGCACGCAACTAAGCCGATGATCAAACAAGCAATTGAACTGTTATTCCCCGTTAAAGTCAAAGCTGTTAATACCCATATTCCGCCTCGTAAACGTCGTCGGGTCGGTAAATTTGTGGGATTTAAAACAGGCTACAAACGGGCAATTATTACCCTAGAGGATGGGGAGCCTTTGCGGAAAGTCTTGTTCCCAGGGGTGTAGAGTCAGTTGTTGGTAATCAGTAAACAGTAAATATTGTAAGAATTAAACATTAAATCTTGCATTTTTTCTTGACTGATAACTGATAACTGATAACTGATTACTGATTAGTAAGGATTACATAATGGGAATTCGTTCATACCGACCCTATACTCCCGGTACTCGCCAACATACTGTTTCTGACTTTGCAGAAATTACCCGTTCTGAACCGGAACGTTCTTTAACAACTTCCAAACACCGGGATAAAGGAAGAAACAACCGAGGCGTGATTACCTGCCGTCATCGGGGTGGCGGACACAAAAAGCTGTATCGAATTGTTGATTTTCGTCGCGATAAGCACGAGATCCTCGCCAAAGTCGCTGAGATTGAGTACGATCCCAACCGTAATGCTCGGATTGCCCTGGTGTATTACACCGATGGGGAAAAGCGTTATATCCTGCATCCGTTAGGACTCAAAGTCGGAACCATGATTGTTTCTGGCCCAGAAGCTCCGATCGAAGTCGGGAATGCTCTGCCCCTGTATAAAATTCCGTTAGGGACAGATGTGCATAACGTCGAATTGATTCCCGGTAAAGGGGGACAAATCGTGCGGGCGGCTGGTACTACGGCTCAAGTTCTAGCGAAAGAAGGGGACTATGTAACCCTGAAGTTACCTTCAGGCGAACAACGCAAAATCCCAGCTAAATCCTACGCCACCATTGGACAGGTGGGTAATATTGATGCTCGCAACATCAGTATCGGGAAAGCCGGTCGTAAGCGTTGGAAAGGTCGTCGTCCTGAAGTTCGCGGTAGTGTGATGAACCCTGTGGATCACCCCCATGGTGGTGGTGAAGGACGCGCTCCTATCGGTCGTTCTGGCCCTGTTACTCCTTGGGGTAAACCCACCCTAGGCGCGAAGACTCGGAACAAGAAAAAACGCAGTACCGCTTTGATTGTTCGTCGTCGTCGGAAGTCCTCGAAACGGGGTAAAGGTGGACGGCAAACTTAATCGGCTTGTCGGTTGGCCGTTGACAACTTATTAGGTCAACAGTCAACACTTCACGCCATTGAAACCTTAACGGTTAATAAATTAACTATGTCTCGTTCACTTAAAAAAGGCCCTTTTGTGGCTGATCATCTCCTGAGCAAAGTTGAAAAACTCAATGCCAAAGGAGAAAAACAGGTAATTAAAACCTGGTCAAGAGCATCAACGATTATTCCTCAAATGGTGGGTCATACGATCGCCGTCCACAACGGCAGACAACACGTTCCCGTGTTTCTGACGGAGCAAATGGTAGGTCATAAATTAGGAGAATTTGCTCCAACTCGTACCTTCCGAGGTCACGCTAAAAGTGACAAAAAAGCCCGCCGTTAAAGGTTAACAGTCGATATTTTTCACTGGTAACTGATGATGCGGATACATAATGACTGACAAATGAACTATGGCTATAGATACTAGCGCCGAGGTGAAGGCGATCGCTCGTTACATTCGGATGTCACCTCATAAAGTAAGACGAGTCTTGGATCAAATCCGGGGAAGATCCTACCGAGAAGCTTTGATTATTTTGGAATTCATGCCCTATCGGTCTTGTGAGCCAATTCTCAAAGTTTTACGCTCTGCGGTTGCTAACGCAGAACACAATTCTGGTTTAGATCCAGCCAGTTTAGTGATTTCCCAGGCCTACGCGGATCAAGGGCCAACCATTAAACGGTTTAGACCTCGCGCCCAGGGTCGTGCCTACCAAATTAGAAAGCCGACTTGTCATATTGTGGTTGCCGTAGCTCCAGCCACGGAGTAGGTACCCCCAATCAGCGATTGGCGCGAGTAGGACATTCTAACTCTTTTCTAAAAAAGAATTGAAACATGGGACAAAAAATTAATCCTATTGGGTTCCGGTTAGGAATTACCCAAGAACATAGATCTCGTTGGTTTGCGGATTCTAAACAGTATCCTGAACTGTTACAAGAAGACCATACGATTCGGGGGTATGTTCGCAAGGAGTTGAATAATGCCGGAATTTCTAAAGTCCGAATTGAACGCAAAGCCGATCAAGTTGACTTAGAAATTCATACCGCTAGACCGGGTGTTGTCGTAGGTCGTGGGGGTGCAGGAATTGAAACCCTGCGTCTGGGTCTCCAGAAAAAACTCGGCAATAATCGCCAAATTCGGATCAACGTGGTGGAAGTTGCCAAAGTTGATGCGGACGCCACCTTGATTGCTGAGTATATCGCCCAACAACTAGAAAAACGAGTTTCCTTCCGTCGTGTAGTTCGTCAAGCGATTACCCGGGCGCAAAAAGCCGGAATTGAAGGCATCAAAATTCAAGTCAGTGGTCGGTTAAATGGGGCAGAAATCGCTCGGACTGAATGGACTCGGGAAGGGAGAGTACCTTTGCATACCCTCCGCGCTGATATTGACTACGCCTACTGCACGGCGCTGACAATCTACGGCATTCTCGGTGTTAAAGTTTGGGTCTTTAAGGGCGAAATTATCCCAGGACAAGAGGAATTAGCGAATTCTCCGACCAGTCAACCCCGTCGGAATCGTCAACCTCGTCGTCAAAAATATGACGACCGTTCTAACGAAGGATAAAAAGATTGTTGTCTGTTATCTATTTACTGATAACTGATAATGCGGATAGGTGAATACTGATTATCGGATTCGATCATGTTAAGTCCCAGAAGAACAAAATTCCGCAAACAACAGCGTGGTCGCATGAGAGGTCAAGCGACCCGGGGTAATGATCTAAATTTCGGTGATTTCGCACTGCAAGCTTTAGAACCCTGTTGGATTACCTCTCGCCAAATCGAAGCAGCCCGTCGAGCCATGACTCGCTATATTCGTCGGGGTGGAAAGATTTGGATTCGGATTTTCCCCGATAAGCCCGTAACCATGAGAGCCGCTGAAACCCGGATGGGTTCTGGTAAAGGTGCTCCTGAGTATTGGGTGGCTGTGGTTAAACCCGGTCGAGTATTATTTGAAATTGCCGGAGTTACCGAAGAAATTGCCCGGGAAGCGATGCGGTTAGCGGCGTTTAAATTGCCGATTAAAACCAAATTTATTGCCCGTCCCGTTGACGAAGAAGCTCAATAAAAGTGCTGTTAACCGTTAACGGTTAACTGTCAATCCCACAGGACTTTGTTATGTCTTTTCCAAAAATCGAAGAAGCCCGACAGTTAAATGATGAAGAACTGTCTCAGCAAATCTTGGAGATCAAAAAACAATTGGCTAACCTCCGGTTACTTAAAGCCACCGGGCGTTTAGAAAAACCCCACGAGTTTAAGCACACGCGCCATCGTTTAGCCCAATTAAAGACGGTGGAACGGGAACGCCAAATCAGTAATCAGTCATCAGTTACCAGTGATCAGTTGTCAGTTTAAGAGTTATCAGTTTAAGAGTTAATCAACTGTTGGCTTATTGACTAATAACTGATTCCTAATAACAGTTAACTAATAACTGCCAACTAATCACTGTTAACTGATGATGACTGATGACTGATGACTGATAACTAATAACTGATTTTGGAGAGATTTGCACTATGGCAGTAAAAGAAAGAGTTGGCTTGGTCGTTAGTAACAAAATGGATAAAACAGTGGTTGTAACGGTAGAAAACCGTTCTCCCCATCCTAAATACGGCAAAATTGTCGTTAAAACTAAACGATATAAAGCCCACGACGAAAACAACCAATGTCAAGAAGGAGATCGGGTTCGCATTTCCGAAACTCGCCCTTTAAGCAAAACAAAACGCTGGAATGTGGTCGAAATTCTAGGCGGTAATGACAAAACCAATCTGTAGGGATTTGGTTATTACTTGAGAACGAAAAAATAAGATCATGATTCAAGTCCAAACAATTCTCAATGTTGCTGACAATAGCGGTGCGCGAAAATTAATGTGTATTCGCGTTTTAAAGGGCGGTAACTGTCGCTATGGCGGAATCGGTGATGTGATCATTGCCGTTGTCAAAGATGCTATTCCCAATATGGCGGTGAAAAGATCCGATGTAGTTCGGGCTGTAATCGTCCGTACTCGTCATAGTTTACGTCGAGATAGTGGCATGAGCATTCGGTTTGATGACAATGCGGCTGTGATTATCAACGCAGACGGTAATCCCAGAGGCACTCGTGTATTTGGCCCTGTGGCTCGGGAACTACGGGATAAGAATTTCACGAAAATTGTTTCTCTTGCACCGGAGGTTCTGTAATGTCCAAAAAAACCACATCTAATAAACCCGAACGCTATAAAATGCACGTTAAAAAAGGCGATACCGTGCAGGTGATTACGGGTAGCGATAAAGGGAAAGTCGGAGAGATTCTTCGGGTTCTTCCCAAAGCCAGTAAAGTCGTTGTTAAGGATGTCAACGTGAGAACCAAGCACGTTAAACCTCGTCAAGAGGGAGAATCCGGTCAGATTACGACTTTTGAAGCCCCAGTTCACAGTTCTAATGTGATGCTGTATTCCACTAAAGAAAACGTTGCCAGTCGGGTGTGTTACACCTTTACCGAAGACGGACGTAAGGTGAGAATGCTGAAAAAAACGGGTGAAATTATTGATTAAAGAGGGAACACCGGAACACCGGAACAGGGAATTACCCAAAACCCATTACCCATTCGTAATTCCAATTGTCAACCATCCTGACAAAGCCCAGGATTTATAAAGAGCAACTCACTATGGTAGCTAAACTCAAGACTGTCTACTTGGACAAAATCGTCCCCAAAATGATGGAGCAGTTCCAATATGAGAACATCCATCAGGTTCCTAAGATTATTAAAGTCACAATCAACCGAGGTTTAGGTGAAGCGTCTCAAAATGCTAAAGCGTTAGAGTCCTCCCTGAATGAATTGGCTGTGATTACCGGACAAAAACCCGTGGTCACAAGAGCCACAAAAGCCATTGCTGGATTCAAAGTTCGCAAAGGAATGCCCGTTGGTGTGATGGTGACCCTGCGTTCAGAACGGATGTATGCTTTCTTAGATCGACTGATCAACTTATCCCTACCTCGGATTCGTGACTTTCGGGGTGTGAGTGGAAAAAGTTTTGATGGTCGAGGTAACTACAGTTTGGGTGTCCGAGAACAACTGATCTTTCCTGAAATCAGCTATGACAGTATTGATCAAATTCGAGGCTTAGATATTTCAATTGTCACCACGGCAAAAACCGATGAAGAAGGGCGAGCCCTGCTCAAAGAAATGGGAATGCCTTTTCGGGAAAGCGGTGTGTAGTAAAGTAACGAGGAAACTATGGCGGCAAACGATACTATTGCGGATATGTTGACGCGCATTCGCAATTCTTGCATGGCGCGGCATCAAACTACACAAATTCCTTCTACAAGAATGACTCGTAGTATAGCCCAAGTTCTCAAACAAGAGGGCTTTATTGCAGACTTTGAGGAAACAGGCGAAGGCATTAAAAAATACTTGGTGGTCTCTCTCAAGTACAACTCTAAAACCAAAGCTCCAACCATTCAGAAATTACAGCGAGTTAGCCGACCGGGTTTGCGAGTCTATCGCAACCGTAAAGAACTCCCTCGCGTCTTAGGTGGCATTGGCGTAGCAATTATTTCTACGTCTTCTGGTGTCATGACTGACCGAGAAGCCCGACGTCAAGGTGTCGGCGGTGAAGTGCTTTGCTACATTTGGTAAAAAGTTCGTTTATCGCTTGTCAGACTTCGGGTTTAGGGGTTTCAAAGCCTTATGTTTTGTCTCTGTGTCTCGGTGAACATTCAAGCAAGCGCGATTAGAACTAATCCAACCCTTTTCTATTCGAGAATTGAAATAAATAACTATGTCTAGAATTGGTAAACGTCCAATTTCTGTACCTAAGCAGGTCACCCTAACCATTAATGGTCAACAGGTTATAGTTAAAGGCCCCAAGGGTGAACTCTCCCGTGTGCTTCCCCCTGAAGTTGTGGTGGAACAGGACGGAGAAACCGTTAACGTCAAACGGGCTTCCGAATCTCGTACCGCTCGTCAACGTCATGGTCTCTGTCGAACCCTTGTTTTTAATATGGTTGAAGGGGTTTCTAATGGCTTTGAACGTCGTTTGGAAATCCAAGGGGTCGGTTATCGAGCCGCAGTCCAAGGTACAAACCTGGTGTTAAACGTCGGTTATAGCAAACCCGTGGAAATGATTCCCCCAGAAGGTATTCGCGTTGCTGTTGAAAATAACACTAACGTGATTATTAGCGGGATTGACAAAGAAATTGTCGGTAATATGGCCGCCAAGGTTCGTGCCGTGCGTCCCCCGGAACCCTATAAAGGCAAAGGCATTCGTTATCTAGGCGAAGTGGTCAGACGTAAAGCTGGTAAAACTGGTAAGGGTGGGAAAAAATAAACTATGAAACTAACTCGTCAAGAATCCCGGGATCGTCGTCATCGGAGAGTTCGAGTCAAGGTCTTTGGAACCTCTGAACGGCCCAGATTAGCAGTGTTTCGCTCCAATCATCACATTTATGTGCAGGTGATTGATGATACAAAACATCAAACATTAGTTGCAGCCTCTACCGTGGAACCTGATTTCAAATCCGCAGATTCATCCGGGGCAACCTGTGATGCCTCTGTCAAAATCGGTCAATTAATTGCTGAACGGGCTGTGGCTAAAGGCATCAAAAAAGTGGTATTTGATCGGGGTGGATATATCTATCACGGTCGCGTTAAAGCCCTAGCTGACGCAGCCCGAGAAGCTGGATTAGACTTCTAATAGTAAGCAGTAAACAGTAAACAGTCAATCAAATAAAATAGAAGTTATTGTTAATCAACCATGAATAACGGCAACGACCTAACTGATTACTGATTACTGATGACTGATCACTGAAATTAACGTTGTTCAGGATATTAAAACTATGGCAGAGCAGCAGCAACAGCGGCGCAACAACAAAAAAGGTAGCCGCACCAAAGAAAAAGAAGTCGAGTGGCAAGAACGGGTTGTACAAATCCGTCGTGTCACTAAGGTGGTAAAGGGCGGTAAAAAACTCAGCTTTCGGGCTGTAGTCATCGTCGGGAATGAAAAAGGTCAAGTCGGTGTCGGTGTCGGTAAAGCTGCCGATGTAATTGGGGCCGTTAAAAAAGGCGTTGCCGACGGTCGCAAAAACGTGGTCGAGGTTCCTTTAACCAAATCCAATTCTATTCCCCATCCCATCAACGGGGCAGGGGGAGGCGCTCAGGTGATGATGCGTCCTGCCTCTCCTGGGACGGGGGTAATTGCTGGCGGAGCCGTCCGTACCGTTTTAGAACTAGCTGGGGTTCGGAATATCTTGGCTAAACAACTGGGTTCTAGTAATCCTCTGAATAATGCCAGAGCCACCATTGACGCTTTGCAATCATTACGCACCCTCGCGGATGTAGCTAAAGAGCGGGGAGTTCCCATTGAGCATCTTTACGCCTAATTCCGTTGTCCATCTGAAACTGTTCAAGTATAAGCAATCATGAGACTCAACGATGCTATACCCAAACCAGGCTCTCGCAAACGCGGACGTCGCCTAGGTCGTGGGATCTCTGCTGGTCAAGGTGCAAGCTGTGGTAAAGGGATGCGGGGACAAAATTCCCGTTCTGGTCACAGCACCCGCCCTGGTTTTGAAGGCGGTCAAAACCCTCTGTATCGACGCCTCCCCAAACTCAAGGGATTTCCTCAAGTTAATCGAAAACAGTACACTACGATTAATGTAGGTGAATTGTCATCCCTATCGGCGAATACAGAAGTCACCCTAGCTTCCCTGCTAGAAGCGGGACTCCTAACCGCGAGTCGTGGCCCTCTGAAAATTTTAGGGAACGGAGAACTGAATGTTGCCCTTCGGATAGATGCGGCTGCATTTACTCAAGGTGCCCGTACCAAAATTGAAGCCGCCGGTGGGACTTGTCAGTTATCAGTCAACAGTAAACAGTTATCGGTCTAATAGTTAATAGCCAACAACTATTAATTATTAACTCTTAACTCTTAACTCTTAACTGATGACTGATAACTGATTACTGATAACTGATTGAGGTAGTCCTTCATGGTCGTTAGTCGAGACAAAGCGCCAACTGCACAGGAAACTTTCTTGCAGATGGCCCAAGCTGCTGGTCTAAGAGGTCGAATCCTAGTCACCATTGGCTTACTGCTCCTGGTGCGTGTGGGTGTATTCCTACCGATTCCCGGTATTGATACGGCTAGTTTCAGAGCAGCTATTCAAAATAACCCGGTGATTGGATTCCTCGATTTATTTTCTGGGGGTGGACTTTCGGCTCTGGGAATTTTTGCCCTGGGGATTTTGCCCTATATTAATGCCTCCATCATCATGCAATTGATGACGACGGCTTTGCCCAGTCTGGAAGACTTACAGAAAAATGAGGGAGAAGCCGGACGCCGGAAGATTTCCCAAATTACTCGCTATGTGGCTTTAGGGTGGGCTGTGTTACAAAGTGTGGGGATCTCCATTTGGATTAATCCCTTTGCCAATAACCCTGGCTCCCTATTCCAAGTTCAAGTGGTTCTAGCCCTTGTAGCCGGATCAATGTTTGTGATGTGGCTCTCGGAACTCATTACTGAACGCGGGATTGGTAACGGTGCTTCTTTACTGATTTTTTTGGGTATCGTAGCAGTTTTACCAACTTCTTTGGGTCAGACCCTAGAATTAGCCCAAAGTGGGGATCAAGCGATTGTCGGTCGGGTGATTCTTCTGTTAATTATTTTCCTGGCGATGATCGTTGGGATTGTTTTTGTTCAGGAGGGAACTCGTCGAATTCCGATTGTTTCCGCCCGTCGGCAAGTGGGTCGGAAATTATACCGAGAAAAAACGAGCTATTTGCCTCTGCGATTAAATCAAGGGGGTGTGATGCCGATTATTTTTGCCTCGGCAGTTTTGGTTTTGCCTGCTTCCATCTCTCAATTTACTAACAATCCGATTCTGGTTCAAATAGCAACGGCTCTAACTCCTAGCGGGTCAACTCCCTGGCTGTATGCGGCTTTCTATTTGGTACTGATTGTGTTCTTTAGCTATTTCTACGCTTCATTAATTATGAATCCTGTGGATATGGCACAGAACCTGAAGAAAATGGGGGCTAGTGTTCCGGGGATTCGTCCAGGTCGCACAACCAGTGAGTATATTGAGCGAGTTTTAAATCGATTGACGTTTTTGGGAGCTATCTTTTTAGGTTTAGTTGCCATTATCCCTACCATTGTTGAGAGCGCCACAAGGGTTCCGACTTTTCGGGGCTTTGGTGCGACATCTCTCCTGATTTTGGTGGGTGTAGCTATTGATACGGCGAAACAGGTGCAAACCTATGTGATTTCTCAACGATATGAAGGGATGGTGAAACGATAGTGCGTTTGATTTTTCTCGGCCCTCCAGGGGCAGGCAAAGGGACTCAAGCAGCCATTATAGCTGCGAGTTTTGGGGTTCCTCATATCTCGACGGGTGAGATTTTACGCACCCATGTCGGTGAAAAAACTGGTCTGGGTCAAAAAGCTAAGGACTATATGGCTCAAGGCGAATTAGTCCCAGATCAACTGATTTTAGATATGGTGGAACATCGTCTTGAGGAGTCCGATGCTCAGAACGGTTGGATTTTGGATGGGTTTCCTCGGAATATTTCTCAAGCTGATTTTATCGCCGCCCTTGTACTCAAGGGAGACAGCGAAGCTAAAAATAGCGAGGGAGAACTCAAGGTGATTAACCTTGATGTTCCTGATGAGATTCTGGTACAGCGATTGTTGGCCAGAGGGCGTCAGGATGATAACGAGGGAATTATTCGTCACCGTTTACAAGTGTATCGGGAACAAACGGCTCCCTTAATTGATTATTACGGTCAGCGAAATCAACTCGAATCTATCAATGGGAACCGTTCCATGGATGAGATTACTCAAGAGTTGAAACAGGTTGTTTCTGCTTAGTAAAAATTCTGGGTCGGTCAAGTTGGAACCCCTTTACGGCTTTACCCGGGGTTTTAATGGAAATTAAGGCTAAGAGATTGACAAAAAACAGAGATTGAGCTCCAATTTTTGATAAAATATGTTAAGAAATACGTTTAAACTCGGATTTCTGAATGTCATCGGATGAGCAAATCTCGGTCATTTGTTGATCGGCGGGATGGATTGTTGAATTGAGGGAAAAACAACTTGGCTAAACAGGATCTGATTGAAATGGAAGGGACAGTCACTGAATCCCTTCCAAATGCTATGTTTCGCGTAGACCTAGATAATGGATTTAATGTCTTGGCCCACATCTCGGGAAAAATCCGTAGGAATTACATTAAGATTTTACCCGGAGATCGAGTCAAAGTGGAATTAACCCCCTATGACTTGACCAAAGGCAGGATCACCTATCGTTTACGCAAAAAATAGATGGAAATCTTACCCCTTATCCCAAAGGTTAAGGGTTAGACTAGATAAAAATCAGCTTTCAGTGATATAATAATAAATTTGTTGTAGCGTCGCTCTAATTGGCATGAAAGTTCGAGCATCAGTCCGCAAAATTTGTGAAAAGTGTCGTGTTATCCGCCGTCGCGGACGGGTAATGGTGATTTGTTCTAATCCCAAGCATAAGCAGCGCCAAGGTTAACACCCTAGGTCGTCCATTAAGGACGGATTATGAGTCTTGCTGAAACGGTCAAAACAGACGCTTACCAATTAAAATTCTGTGATTCAAGCCCTTACTTGCACAGGTCTCAACCCTTGTTAAGTTTCAAGAGTAGCCAAAATCCCATTCCTTCCCAGATCAAGGGAAAGAATGTGCAGTTGAAATCAGTACAGTAGCTTCAACCTGCTTGTGTAGCCTCGGGCGATTCAGCAAATTGGGAATCCATTAATTGCCTATCATTTTACTGCATGATTTAGGCATTGTCGTTAGTTACATTTTAAAGGGAGACGTTCATTGTGGCACGGATAGCCGGAGTAGACCTTCCACGAGATAAACGTGTTGAAATTGGTCTGACTTACATTTATGGAATTGGACTTTCGCGGTCTCAACAAATTCTCAAAGACTCGGGTGTTAATCCTGATACCCGGATTAAAGATCTAAATGATGCTGATGTGGCAGCCCTACGGGCGGCCATCCAACTGTATCAGGTAGAAGGAGATCTGCGACGGATGGAGGCGATGAACATTAAGCGCCTCATGGATATCGGCACCTATCGGGGTCGTCGCCATCGTTTAGGTCTACCTGTGCGGGGTCAACGCACCCGGACGAACGCTAGAACCCGTCGGGGTGTTCGCCGTACCGTTGCTGGTAAGAAAAAAGCGGCAGCTAAGAAATAATTAAGCCAGGCGTTTCAACTTACAAGAACTGCTGGTTAAACCCAAGCAGGTTTCCTCAACTCACCGCAAAGAAAATCGTAAACGAGATTACTATGGCGCGACAAACGAAAAAAACAGGGCCGAAAAAGCAAAAGCGTAATGTCCCGAATGGGTTGGCCTACATTCAATCTACCTTCAACAACACGATTGTAACGATTACCGATCCGAATGGGGAAGTCATTTCTTGGGCTTCTGCGGGGTCTACGGGGTTTAAAGGGGCAAAAAAAGGGACTCCTTTTGCTGCTCAAACCGCCGCGGAAAACGCTGGACGCCGAGCCAATGATCAAGGAATGCGTCAGGTTGAAGTGATGGTTAGTGGGCCGGGTGCAGGTAGAGAAACCGCAATTAGAGCCTTGCAAGGGGCTGGTTTAGAAATTACCTTGATTCGAGATATTACTCCGATTCCCCATAATGGTTGCCGTCCTCCCAAACGACGTCGCGTTTGACGACAGCTTTCACTTTTCGTTACGAACGTGAAAGTTAGCGTCTTTATTTAGGAAGAATGAATACTCAAGTTTAGTTTCATTCTTTGCCTTATACTGTCAATTCATTTTGGGGTTCAATGGAGAAGGGAGGTCCATCGGTGGCGCAGTTTAAGATTGAGTGTATTGAATCGAACACTGATACAGACCGGAGTCAGTACGGTAAATTTGTCTTAGAACCGTTAGAACGGGGCCAAGGGACAACGGTTGGTAATGCTCTAAGACGGGTTTTACTATCGAACTTAGAAGGAACGGCGATTACATCGGCACGGTTTGCCAATGTTAATCATGAGTTTGCAACAATTCAAGGGGTTCGGGAAGATGTTTTAGAGATTTTGCTGAACCTGAAAGAAGTTGTACTCAAGAGCTATACCCACCAAAAACAAATCGGTCGCTTAGAAGTTCAAGGCCCAGCGACGGTGACGGCGGGTCATTTTAAGTTGCCTTCAGAAGTTGAGGTTGTAGACAAAAACCAATATATCGCTACCCTATCCCCAGGATCAACCTTGGAAATGGAAATCCAAGTTGATAAGGGTACTGGGTATCACGCCGTTGAGCGTAATCGGGACGAGGCACTGGCTGTAGATTTTCTCCAAATTGATGCTGTGTTCATGCCTGTACGGAAAGTGAATTACACCGTCGAGGATGCACGGGTGGGTGGAACTGTAGAAAAAGACCGCCTGATCATGGAGATTTGGACAAATGGGAGTTTAACCCCCCAAGAAGCCATCAGCCAATCCGCGACCAAACTGGTGGACTTGTTCACTCCGTTGAAAGACATCACCTTGGAATCAATCAAAAGTGACCAGAATGATGATGTTGATCCGACCAGTCAAATCCCGATTGAAGAACTACAGTTATCGGTTCGGGCTTATAACTGTCTCAAACGCGCTCAAATCAACTCGGTCGCAGACTTACGGGATTATACTCAAGAAGACCTATTAGAAATTAAAAACTTCGGTCAGAAGTCTGCGGAGGAAGTAATCGAGGCGTTACAAAAACGCTTAGGGATTACACTGCCTCAAGAAAGGGCATCTAAATCAGTAGTTAGTAGTTAGTCATCAGTTATCAGGTAAGAATTTAAAGATAGTTCATTAACTCTTAATTCTTAAGCTGATAACTGTTTACTATTAACTCTTGCACTGATCACTGTTTACTAATAACTGATCACTGATTAAACCACTCCATCATTTTCTATCTCAAGGTAATTATGCGTCATCGTTGTCGTGTTCCCCAATTGGGCAAACCTGCTGATCAGCGAAAAGCATTGCTGCGATCGCTGGCTACAGAACTGATTCGCCATGGCCGAATCACAACCACTAAAGTTAGAGCCAAAGCGGTACAATCAGAAGCAGAAAAAATGATTACCCTAGCCAAAGACGGCTCCTTAGCAGCCCGTCGTCAAGCCATGGGGTATATCTATGACAAACAACTGGTTCATTCGTTATTTGATGCGGCTCCATCACGGTATGGCTCTCGCAATGGGGGTTACACCCGGATTATCAGAACTGTGAGCCGTCGGGGAGATAATGCAGAAATGGCTATTATTGAATTGGTGTAATCAGTTAACAGTTAACAGTAAACGGTTATCAGTGTGAGAGTTAATAGTTAATAAGCTATCTTTGAATCCTTGCTGGATAAATAATAACTGATAACTGATAAATAATAACTGGTGACTGATAACTGATAACTGATAACTGATTTGTGTGATAGATCAACAGCGTATTGCCTTAGTGATTCAGTATCAGGGGACTCACTTTCAAGGTTGGCAGCGACAACCCAATCAACGGACAGTGCAGCAGGAAATTGAAACCGCGATCGCAACGGTAACTCAAGCTCCGGTTACACTCCACGCGGCAGGTCGCACCGATACTGGAGTTCACGCAGCGGCACAGGTGGCTCATTTTAATGCCCCCAGCTATATTCCTGACTATCGTTGGGCGACGATTCTCAATAATCGTTTATCGGAGGATGTGTTGATTCGGGCATCTGCCTCCGTTCCTAGCTCCTGGCACGCTAGGTTTTCGGCAAAATGGCGTCGATATCGGTACACCCTCTATACAGATGCTCGACCCAACCTATTTGTCCGTCCTTTCAGTTGGCATTACTATCATCATCCTTTAGATGAACAGTTAATCCAAGCCGCCCTGGAACAGTTAGTGGGATATCACCACTTATCGGCGTTTCAACGGAGTGGAACCTCTCGCCCCCATGCTTGGGTAGACGTGCAGTTCGTCAGTTGTCAACGCCAAAATCCCTTCATCCATATCGAAGTACAAGCCAGTGGATTTTTATACGGGATGATGAGGTTGTTAGTCGGGTTACTGGTACAGGTGGGAAATGGGGAACGATCCCTAGAGGAATTTCGAGATATCTGGACTCAAGAACGCCGAGAACTTGTTAAATATGCAGCGCCCGCCCAAGGACTTTGCTTATTGCGAGTCGGTTATCCAGAGTTTCCCTTTGAGCCTGATATTTGGTTTGACACCTTTCCTAAACTTGTCGTTGGTTGATGGTAAACCGAGTAAGGTTTAACCCCTCAAAAGCCAACACTCCATTTATTCTTAAATTTAAGGACAATCAAGAATGAGCACAAAAACCTTCCTGCCTTCGGAAGCTTCCCTAGAACCCAAATGGTATGTAATCGATGCTGCTGACCAACGTTTGGGTCGTTTAGCCACCGAAGTTGCCCGAATTATTCGGGGCAAAAATAAACCCATTTACACCCCTCATATCGACACGGGGGACTTTGTAATTATTGTCAATGCGGAAAAAATTGAAGTCACGGGTAAAAAACGCAGTCAAAAACTGTATCGTCGTCACTCCGGTAGACCCGGTGGGATGAAAATTGAAACCTTTGAAAAATTGCAAGCCCGTATTCCAGAAAGAATTATTGAGCAGGCGATTAAGGGGATGTTACCCAAAAATGCTTTAGGACGTAACCTGTTTACTAAACTCAAAGTCTATGCGGGGCCTGATCATCCCCATGAAGCTCAAAAACCTGAAACCTTAATCATCAATACTATTCCAACAGGAGGTAATTAATGCAAGCAACTGATACTGCAACACGCGCTGTTTACGGCGGAACTGGCCGTCGTAAATCTTCCGTAGCAAGAGTTCGCCTCGTTCCGGGTACTGGCAAATTAACCATTAATGGTAAAGATGGGGATTTGTACCTACAATACAACCAGGGCTATTTAGTCGCGGCTAAGTCTCCCTTAGAAACCTTGGGCTTAGAAAATGACTATGATATTTTGGTCAATGCCAGTGGTGGCGGTTTAACTGGTCAAGCGGAGTCTATCCGTTTAGGGGTAGCCCGTGCCCTGTGTGAACTTAACCCGGATAACCGCAAACCCCTAAAAACCGAAGGGTACTTAACCCGTGACCCCCGGGCTACGGAGCGGAAAAAATATGGTTTACGCAAAGCGCGTAAGGCTCCTCAATACTCCAAACGTTAAAAACCCCATGGGTTTACTTACCGTTTCGGTGTCTCCCGGGGGAATGATCCGGTGTTAAAATTGTCGGTTGACAACTCGTAAAATTTAGAACGTCAAAACCATGCCTAAACCTGGTATTCACCCTGAATGGTATCCAGAAGCCGAAGTCTATTGTAACGGTGAATTAGTCACTACCGTTGGTTCTACACAGCCTCGACTTAATGTTGATGTGTGGTCAGGAAATCATCCTTTCTACACCGGAAATCAAAAAATCCTAGACACAGAAGGACGAGTTGAGCGCTTTCTGCGGAAATACGGGATGATCGACGATAAGCAGTCGGAAAAATAGCAAGGTTGTCGTTTGTCTGTGGTTAGTTGTATGTAGTGTTTACAACAGACAACTGACTGTTTTAAATCCAGGGCTAATAGGGTTGATTTCATCTCGAATTCACCCGGTGCCTATGCCCTGAATCAGATTTAGGGAATCTAAATCTTGAATTTCTGAGTAGGGACGTGCCATTAGCGCGTCTTTACCGAACCGACAAAGGACAACTGAGATTATGGCTGATGCTTATCTTGTCGATAAACTCAAATCGATTGAACAAACCTTTAATGAGTTAACCCTCCGTTTAGCTGACCCTGATGTAGCTACTGACCCGGATGAATTTCAACGGGTGGCAATGGCTCGCTCCTCAATGGAAGAAATTGTTTTAGCTTATCAGGACTGGAAAACGGCTCAAGAAGAACTGCTTGGCTCTCGTCAAGTCATGAAAGAAGCCGGGGATGACCTGGAAATGCGGGAAATGGCTGCTTTAGAAGTGGCGGAGTTGGAAGCTAAAATTAGTCGTCTTGAAATTCTTCTGAAAGTCCTGTTACTGCCCCGTGATCCTAATGATGATAAAAATATCATGTTGGAAATTCGGGCGGGAACCGGAGGGGAAGAAGCCAGTATTTGGGCGGGGGATTTAGTCCGAATGTATACCCGATATGCCGAAAGTCAGGGCTGGCGGGTAAGTATGGTCAGTGAGTCCGTCGCCGATATGGGGGGCTTTAAGGAGGCTATTTTAGAAATCCAAGGGGACAGCGTTTACAGTAAACTCAAATTTGAGGCGGGAGTTCATCGGGTTCAGCGTGTTCCGGTAACGGAGGCGGGTGGTCGGGTTCATACTTCTACGGCAACGGTGGCAATTATGCCCGAGGTCGATGAAGTGGAAATCGCTATTGACCCCAAGGATATTGAGATGACCACGGCTCGTTCCGGGGGTGCTGGTGGTCAAAATGTTAACAAGGTGGAAACGGCTGTTGACCTGTTCCATAAACCTTCGGGGATTCGGATTTTCTGTACCGAAGAACGGAGTCAGCTAAAAAACCGAGAACGGGCGATGCAGATTTTACGGGCCAAGTTGTACGAAGCAAAACTGCGGGAACAACAGGAAGCCGTAACTTCTATGCGACGTTCCCAGGTGGGAACCGGGTCACGTTCTGAAAAAATTCGGACTTATAACTATAAAGATAGTCGAGTTACGGATCACCGCTTAGGTGAAAACTTCACTCTAGCTACGATTTTAGAAGGAAGTTTGGAAAGTGTACTCAGTGCCTGTATTGTTAAGGATCAAGAGGAAAGATTGGCTGAATTAGCAAATTCCACATCTAGTCCAGTTTCAGTGTAATTCAAGGGGTTTTGGCTTTGATGAGTGTGATCACCGAGAGCGCCCATTAGGTTAGCCCTGGATGCGGAAAGTGCGAGAACTCTTTGGAGTCTCGCCTTTTTTATAAATAAGTTTTAGAGATAAAAGTATGCCTGAAAGCAAACTGAAACTCATGGTGGTTGATGATGAGCCAGATAATCTCGATCTGCTCTATCGGACATTCCGGCGGGAATTTCAGGTATTTAGAGCCGATAGTCCTTCGGGGGCGATGAATATTCTCGACACCGAAGGGGAAATGGCGGTAATCATTTCTGACCAAAGTATGCCCGAAATGACTGGGATTGAGTTTTTCACCCAAGTTACCCAGCTTTTCCCTGATACCATTAGAATTCTGCTCACGGGTTATTCTGAAGATGCTTTGGATTTAGATTCTGGAAACATGGCATCAACTAATATCTTTAAGTGTATTACCAAACCCTGGGATCCTGAAGCTTTTAAAGCTATTATTCAAAAGGCGGTAGAAACCTATAAAGCAGCAAAGCAGAACACGGATTAAACGGATTTCACGGATTTCACAGATTAGGTTCCTTGCTGCGCTCAATTAAATATTAAGAGCGAAGCAAGAAGCGTAATCCGTGTAATCATCTTAATCCGTTTAATCCGTGTTCTTTCTTTTATTATAGTTAAGGAGATTCTCAATGTTACGACTTGAACATATTAGTAAAATTTATTCTACAGGTTTAGTTCTTAAGGATGTGAATTGGGAAGTTAAGCCGGGCGATCGCGTTGGTTTAGTCGGGGTAAATGGGGCGGGAAAATCAACGCAATTAAAAATTATTGCGGGAGAAATGGAACCAACTTCTGGGGAAATTATTCGTCCGGCTAGTTTGAAAATTGCCTATTTAACCCAAGAATTTGAAGTTAACCCAACCCATACGGTGCGGGAGGAATTTTGGACGGTATTTAAAGCCGCTAATCAAATTCAAGAATCCTTGACTGAGGTACAACATGAAATGCAAACTGCTAGTCCAGAGGAGTTAGATCAATTAATTAAAAAATTAGATCGTTTACATCGAGATTTTGAAGCGATTGGGGGATATACCTTAGAGTCTCAAATTGAGAAAATATTACCGGAAATGGGGTTTGAGTCGGAAGATGGCGATCGCTTAGTTAGTGCCTTTAGTGGCGGTTGGCAAATGCGTATGAGTTTAGGAAAGATTTTACTCCAAGAACCGGATTTATTATTATTAGATGAACCGACTAACCATTTAGATTTAGAAACCATTGAATGGTTAGAAGTTTATCTCAAAGGGTTAACAACTCCGATGGTAATTGTTTCCCATGACCGAGAATTTTTAGATCGTCTCTGTACCCAAATTGTGGAAACAGAACAGGGGGTTTCTAAAACCTATTTAGGGAATTATTCCGCTTATTTACAACAAAAAGAAGATGCCGAATTAGCTCAATTAAGTGCCTATGATCGCCAGCAAAAAGAGTTAGAAAAACAACAGGCTTTTGTGGAACGATTTCGGGCTAGTGCCACCCGCAGTACCCAAGCCAAAAGTCGGGAAAAACAACTGGATAAAATAGAACGAATTGAAGCCCCCAGTTCTTCTTCTGCGACCCTGAAATTTCGATTTCCGGCTTCGGTGAGAAGTGGTCGAGAAGTTGTCAATATTCAAGATTTAACCCACTTTTATGATAACAAAGTCTTGTTTTTAGGTACGGATTTATTAGTGGAACGAGGCGATCGCATTGCCTTTTTAGGGCCGAATGGTTGCGGAAAATCAACGCTATTGCGTTTAATTATGGGTTTAGAAGAAGCAACGGAGGGCAAGGTTGGTTTAGGAGAACATAACGTTATTCCAGGGTATTTTGAACAAAATCAAGCCGAGGCATTAGATTTAGAAAAAACCGTTATGGATACTATCCATGATGAAGTTCCCGAATGGAAAAATGAAGAAGTTCGGACTTTATTGGGACGGTTTTTATTTAGTGGAGATACGGTTTTAAAACAGGTTAATGCGTTAAGTGGAGGGGAAAAAGCTCGTTTAGCCTTAGCAAAATTATTACTCCAACCTGTGAATTGCTTAATTTTAGATGAACCTACAAACCATTTAGATATTCCCGCCAAAGAAATGTTAGAGGAAGCAATTCAACATTACGATGGAACGGTTTTAATTGTTTCCCATGATCGGTATTTTATTTCTAAAGTTGCCAATAAAATTGTCGAAATTCGTGACGGAGAGTTTCGGGTTTATTTAGGGGATTATCATTATTATCTGGATAAACTAGCGGAGGAGAAAGAACAAGCACAGTTAGCAAAATTAGAAGCGGAGAAAGCAGCTAAAAAAGCAGCTAAAGATGCTAAGAAAAAAGCCAATGCTAAACAAAAATAATATCCTAACCTGAGAAGTGGGATAGGTTTTGAGGATTAATATTAAGGAAACAGCGAATTAACACAAGGCAAAAACATGAGTGTAACTTTTCCTATTCAAGCGATTAAACTCACTCCGGGCAGCCAGATTACTATTTCTAACCTGTCCTGGCAAGATTTTGAACAAATTCTGATCGACTTAGGAGAAAAACGCAACAGCCGCGTTACCTACTACCGAGGAACCCTAGAAATTATGTCCCCTTTGGCACTGCATGAACGTCCCCATCGGATTATCGCCGATATCCTTAAAACGATTTTAGATATTCAAGGGCGCGACTGGGAGGATTTTGGTTCAACGACCCTCAAACGTCCACCGATTGGCGGAATAGAACCCGATACTTGCTTTTATATCGAAAATGCCCAACGGGTGCAAGGTTGTACCAACTTAGATTTAAAACAGTATCCACCCCCAGACTTAGCCATAGAAGCGGATGTTACCTCTAAAACGACTTTAGATGTCTACGAAGCCATCGGGGTTCCTGAAGTTTGGATTTATCGAAATCAACAGTTAAAAATTTACTTACTTTCTGATCAAGGTTACACTGAAACTGTTAATAGTCCTACCTTTCCTGAGTTATCCCTAACGGAACTTATTCCACAATTGGTGCAAAAAGCGATTGATGCTGGAACTAGCAAAATGTTACGAGAATTAAGAACCGAAACAGTCATCAGTCATAAGTTGTAAAAAATCAGTTGTAAAAAAACAGAAATAAATTGTGTCCTAACCGCCTTGAATGTTGCTATATTTTCTAATCTTACTGTTCCCTATATAGATTACGCTAATTTTCTATATCGCATTCCAGGCAATTGTTCCACTAATTCTAATAATTCTAATTGTAATAATGCTGCGGATACGTTGCCAGCGTCTAAATTCAGATTAACAATAATTTGATCAAAAGCCATCGGTTCCGATGAAAGTGCTTGTAATACTTTAGATAATTCGGGGTCTAAATCCGGTATAGATTTTGGGGGTTGAACCGGAATTTCAAATAAAGATAATTGTTGAGGTTCATCTAAAGGTGGTATTGCTCCTAATTGTTCGAGTAATTCGTCTAAATTAACCGGAATTAGACTCGCCCCACCATTAATTAATTTCAAACACCCCTGAGAATTTTGATCATCCAAACGACCGGGTAAAACATAAACATCTCGACAAAATTCATTGGCAACATGAGCCGTAATTAATGCCCCGGATTTTTGGGGAGCTTCCATCACAAAAACTGCTCGACTTAACCCGGCAATAATCCGATTTCGTTGGGGAAAATGACGGGGATTGGGTTTAGTTCCCGATGGATATTCACTAACTAATAATCCTTGATTAATCACCGCTTCACAAAGTTGACGATTTTCTTTAGGATAGGCAATATCTACCCCAGTTCCTAACGCTGCAATAGTTCGTCCTCCGACCTCCAAACAACTGCGGTGAGCTTGGGTATCAATTCCCGCCGCCATCCCCGAAACAATCGTAAATCCTCGACGGGTTAAGGTCATACTAATTTGACGAGTCCAGCGACAACCGTATTCCGTGGGAGTGCGGGTTCCAACAATAGCAACCGTAGGAGTAATCCCTTGATTTTCATTGGTTTCAACTTTTCCCCGATAATATAAAACCGGAGGAAAGGTGGGAATTTCTAATAATAATCGGGGATATTCGGCATCGGCAGGAGTCCAAAAATAGGGGTTTTTAGCAGTATGTTGTTCTAAGAATTCTTGGGGGTTAATTTGCGATCGCTGTTGGACAATTTTCTCAGCCGTTTGCTGGCCAAAACCTTCAACTGACCTTAACTCATTTGTCGTTGCTTGCCAAGCAATTTCTAATCGTTGAAAATGCTGTTTTAGACGCTGAATTGAGATAGAACCTACCCCATTAATTTGTGACCATGCTAACCAGTATATCCGTTCTTCCACAAAAAATAGACTCCTATATTCTTGAACATTAACTATAATCTGTATAACTTGAAAATTTATCTTGAATAAAACTTTATAAATTATATTTTAAAACACCCTATCCTCGATCAATAGATTGATTCCCTTACCTAATAATGTTACAAGATATTTAGCCCGATACAGAAGCAATGATATTTCTGAAAATTCTTCTGTTATCCTATCAAAGTGTTGTAACGTTTAACAATCTACCCATGAAAGTTGCTGTTTTTAGTACCAAGTCCTACGATCGCAGATTTCTTGAGCTAGAGAATACCATCTCTAAAGCGAATCATGAGTTAGTTTTCTTTGATGCTCGTTTGCAACCCCAAACCGCATCACTAGCGGCTGGATTTCCTGCGGTCTGTGTTTTTGTGAATGATGATTTAGGAACAGAAACCCTGGAAATCTTAGCATCTCAAGGGACAAAGTTAATTGCCCTTCGTTGTACAGGATTTAATAATGTTAATCTCAAAACTGCGGCTGAGTTAGGGATTAAAGTGGTACGAGTCACGGAGTATTCCCCCTATGCTGTTGCTGAACACGCCGTGGGATTAATTCTGATGCTCAATCGCAAATTATATCGGGCCTATAATCGGGTTCGGGATGATAATTTTGCATTAGATGGATTGTTAGGGTTTGACCTCCATAATCGCACCGTCGGGGTGGTGGGTACGGGAAAAATTGGGCAGATTTTTGCCCAAATCATGGCGGGATTTGGCTGTCATCTTTTGGGATATGATGTTTATCCTAATCCCAATTTTGAGAAACTAGAAAATGCTGAATATGTTTCTTTAGAAGAACTCTGGAAACGTTCAGATGTTATTTCTCTCCACTGTCCTTTGTTTCCTGAAACTCACCATCTGATTAATCAGGAAACTATTGCCAAAATGAAATCAGGGGTAATGTTAATTAATACCAGTCGGGGAAAATTGGTGGATACAAAAGCAGTGATTGAAGGGATTAAATCAGAGAAAATTGGTTATGTCGGTATTGATGTTTATGAAGAAGAAGACAAACTTTTCTTTGAGGATCTTTCTACGACAATTATTCAAGATGATACTTTTCAATTACTGCAATCTTTTCCTAACGTTGTGATTACTGCCCATCAAGGCTTTTTTACTGAAAATGCTTTAGATGATATTGCCCGGACAACGATTGCTAATTTTTCTGATTTTGAGCAGGGAAATCCTTTGACGAATCAAGTCACTGCGTCTTAAAGTTCTATTAATCTATACGGTGATAGAAAGTAAGGGTAATTCATGAATTGCCCTTATAAAAATAACTCCTAATTTACTATCGAATATCCCGCAGGACAATTGATCGCTTGAGTGCTGAATAATACGGGTTGAGCAGAAACTTTTTGGGTCGGTTGATCACTCTCACAAATAATTGATTTCGTGTTGATACTATTAATAGGTGAAGGTTCAAGATAAACCATTCCAATATAACTTTTTAATCCGTCTCGTTTCGCCACCGCGACAGATTGAACCATATTTTTTTCATCAATAACTCTAATATTATAGCGATAATTTCGAGTTTCTTCGGGAAGACCTTTAATAAATTCCTCTAAATTATTCCCAAAAACATTATACTTAGTATAACTGGCTTGATTACCTCGATTCATAATGTCAATATATTGTTGTGCTTCTAATTGGGTATCTCGATCAGCTTGTTCTTTTAATTCCGATGCTGTTGGCATTTTAATAGTAACTGAAGTGCCAATTCTAGGGTCTTCAGATGTTTTTTTAAACAGCAAAGGTTGAGACTTAAATGTTGTAATCGCGGGTTGTTCATCCCCACTAATATTTAAGTCTAACTGAAGTTGTCCATCTTCTTGTAATTCAAAAATTGCAGTTCCAACAATTTTTCCTTGAGGATCACGAAACAGCATAAATCCGGGTTTAAAAGTCGGATCAATCGTGTATTGTAATTGTATGGCTTCTATGGGTGTTACAAATATATAAATCTTGCCATCCTCAGTAAAAATAATACCGGAGTAAAGATTTGTGGGAACTTGCCATTTTCCTACTAATTGTTTAGCCACCGGATTTTCAGGTTGAGCCGATAAGATGACAGGAGTAATGGCAGAATTTATCACTAAATTTGCTACACTAAAACCGACTAAATTTAAGACTACCGACAAAAAAATTAAACCTTTTTTTTGACCTAAAATCATTAGCTTTTATCCTTATTTTAAGATAATAAATATTGGAATTTACATAAAATATCGAGTTCCTTATCCACTTAAACGCTGCATAATCCAATCTAAACGATGATCTTGCTCAGTTTGAATACCATTTTGAGGTAGTTTATTAGCTAATGAATTAGTGTTTTCATCACAGCCAAGATTGTTCACTGTTGCCCGTAAACGAGAGGATAAAAACTTAGTAATAGCACGATAAAATCTCAAAGAAAATAAAACATCTTCTTCTAATTTTTGAGACAACAGAGGTCGAGAAATAGATAATACATAACATTCTGCCGCCGCCTGTACCGTAGCCGAGGGTAAACGTCCATCAACAAAAGACATTTCTCCTAATACCTCACCCTCACCGATTTTTCCGACAATTTGATTCCCCAATGCAGCCACAGAAACATTTAGGGTTCCACTCAATACAATATATAGAGCATCCAGGGGTTGATTTTCTTCGATCAGAATAGCACCAGCTTGAATGGTTTCTCGTTTACCTTCTGTCACCATCCAGTCTATATCTCGATCATTTAATTCCCCTAAAATCAGTGAAGCATTGGTCATAATGTATTAGTTTTTAGAGAAAATAATTAATGGAAAAGCCGTTAAATTGTCGATTCCATTTTAAATGATAATAAAAGGTTATATTCCCTATTCCCTATTCCCTATTCCCTTCTCTCTAATATAATTCTAGCATTAATTTTTTCCTATATTCCTGGGTTAAAGGATGTTCGTCTCCGAGTAAATTGAAAATAGTTAACATCGCTTTTTTTGCGGCATCTTCTTTAAATTTACGATGGGTTGCCACAATCTCTAAAAACAAAGATAAAGCCTCGGAATATACCTGATCTAAAGTCAATTGACAGGCTTTAGCATAATTCTGTTCTAATTCGCTATCTCCAGAGGCGGTAGCATCTTTTTTAAATTGAATTAATTGTTTCAACGCCTGAGCTTTCAGAAAAAATTCTCGCTGATCTTCTGGAATTGTATTTAACAGTTTTTCAGCATTTTCAAATTGGTTTAACACAATTAAAAAATTACCCGCTTCTAACACCACCTCCGGTCGATCTGGATAGACAGAAAATAGCTGATCAAGTAATTGTTTAGCTTGGGAAAATTTTCGATCAGTAATTGCATTTTTTAACGCTTCTAAACTCCGTTCAAAATCAGATTTTAAATTCATTTGACTCAGGGTTTGCCGAATTTTGATTTCCGTTAAAGCACCAACAAAACCTGGACGCACTTCTCCTTGATCAACAATTCTGACATCGGGTACACCTTCGACTTGATATTCACTTGCTAATTCAGGACTTTGATCAATATCAATTTTTGCTAAAATAAAATCGTATTCTTTCACCAACTTTTCTAAGATTGGTTTTAAAATTTGGCAAGGGCCACACCAAGTGGCATAAAAGTCTATCAATACAGGTTTTTCATAGGAAACCTTGATGATCTCTTGCTCAAAGTTAGATTGATTAACATCGATCGCATATCCCATCTGACAAATCCTCCGATTGACTGCGTTTCCTATTTTATCCTAAATGTTCCGAGTTATGACTTATAATTTATGAAAAAATTGATTCCCACTCTCAACGGTTGAAACTATTATGAACAGATTATTTTATGGTTGAAAATGGCATTATATCAAACGGAAATTGTCAATCAAGATTGTAAAAATTAAGGAAAATATAAGTTATAAAAGTTTAGCAGGCGATCGCCTTACCCTCACCTATCAGAAAAATGGGGCGGTTGGGGACACCCTAATTAATGAAAAAAACGAGTCTTAGAAAATTGGCCTGTTTTAGAAACTCCTGAGATGCAAAAAAGCTCTATAGTGGCCAAATGGAGATCAAGGTTCCTCAACAACCCCCATGGGGACTGCGAGGGACTTTAATCGGGCTAACTTGGGGGTCTTGAAGGTAAATTTAATTCTAAATGTATTGAAATTCAGGCATGATTCATGTACAATCTTGACAGAAATTGATTTCAAACCCCAAATCATGGCCAGAAAATTTGGTTTCTGGCTTTTGCAGAGTATTTTTGATAAAACTTGAGATCAACTGGGTTGAAACTGTAAACAATAGAGGTATTTATGTCTAAAAAAATGATTGGCGGAATCTTAGTTTTTCTAGGTTTTATGATGTCTCCGTTGTGCTGGTGGAATGATTTAATTTTTAACTTACCTATTGCTTATGGGTTTGGATATGTTTTTAGCAAATTGTCTCAAGACTTATTTTTTCCTAGTTCTATTTTAGGATATTGGCTCTCTAATTTAGTGGGAATTTTACTCATGCAATATGGAGCCATGAATGTCGTTGAATCTTCGACTCCTGAACGAAATATCAAGAAAGATTTAGCAATAGGTGTATTTTCATCAACCGCTTTTACTCTGGTTATGGTAGCATTAGTTCAGTCTAATGTGATTGACCTTTCACTGTTACCTCATTAGACTGTACATCCGTGCAGTTTGAGGAAAAGATCATGTCTGATTTGAGTCCAAATAAACCGTCATTTGGGGACTGGGGTTCTGTGCAAAAGTGGTTCATCCTGCATTGGCGGTTTTTAATATTAGGCATTTCTTTACCTTTACTTTTGTTTGGAATTCTAGCTTTAAAAGTCGGTGAAAATGCCAGTGGTTTTTCCTGGGATCTGTCGATTTTATCTGCAATTCATTCCACCTGGCAACCAGAAATTGAACCCTTAGTTATCATTTTAACTTCTCTTGGTATATTCCCTAGAATTGGGTTACTGATAATTCCAGTTATTTTAACTTTAGGATATCACAAAAAATGGCGATCGCTCTTATATTTAGTTTTAACTATTTTAGGTAGTGGAATTATCAGTGTATCCACTAAAATTTTCTTCCATCGGATGCGACCTAGTTTGTTTGAATCTTCCTATCCTCTACCTGGAGATTTTTCTTTCCCCAGTGGTCATGCTACATTAAGTATGACTTTTGTGATCACTTTAATAATTCTAACTTGGAAGACAAAGTGGCGCTGGTTAGTAATTAGTTTAGGGGGATTATTTGCCCTAGCAATTGCTTGGACAAGACTGTATTTAGGAGTTCATTTTCCTAGTGATATTCTAGGGGGTTGGTTTTTGGCGATAACTTGGTCAATTTTTAGTAGTTTATTGTTCAATATTCATCAGTTTAATCCCATTCCAAATAATCAATCATCGACTTAAGTTAACCCTTGAATTATAATTACATCAATGCCAAGATATTCAGAATTGTTGAAACCCATTAATCTATTTTTTTTGTTATTATTATTCCTGATATTCTTTAATCCCCTGGTAATTGTTAAGGCTGGAGAAAGGGGGATTTTTATGGTTTTCGGGAAAGTTCAGACTGAAATTTTGGGTGAAGGATTGCATTTTATTATTCCTGTGGCGGAAACCGTAGAAAAGATGACTGTCCGTATTCAAAAACAGGAAATATCCGCCGAAGCATCATCTAAAGATTTACAAGAGGTGTTTACCGATGTAGCCTTGAATTGGCATATTATTCCTGAAGAAGCGAATTTAGCCTTTCAACAAATTGGGGATGAACAAGCTATTATAGAAGCGATTATTAATCCTGTTATTGAAGAAATTCTTAAAGCAGTAATGGCAAAATATACCGCCGAAGAAATTATTACTCGCCGAGAAAATGTAAAATCAGAAGTTGATAATTTATTAACGGGTCAATTAATTAATTATCATATTCAAGTGGATAATATTTCTCTGGTTCATGTTCATTTTTCCCAACGGTTTATGGATGCTGTGGAAGCCAAACAAATTGCTGAACAGGATGCTAAAAAAGCTGGTTTTTTAGTTTTAAAAGCCATTAAGGAAGCTGAAGCTAAAGTTAATTTATCTAAAGGAGAAGCGGAAGCTAATGCTTTGTTGCAAAAAACATTAACTCCACAAATATTGCAAAGGCAAGTTGTTGCTCAATGGAATGGAAAACTACCCTTAGTTCTGGATGATAAGTCAATTCATAGATTCAATCTGGACACCTTACTTAATCGTTGATTGATCTATTATATATTTATGTCATTTAATAATAACATTTTTTCAAAGGTTTGAGAAATTTGGGTTTGAAACCGTTGGTAATGTTTAATTTTTAAAAAAGGTCGAATTAATTCTAATTCTTGACCAGAATTTTGACGATCATCAATAATCCTAATTGCTTTTAACAATCCTAATTTTAATTCTTTTTTAACCATCAGTTCAGAAATTCCCGCCGCCACATGAGCTTCTTCGACAATAGCTTTCACCATTTCTCCGGTATTTAAAACTAAAATAACCTTTAATTCATTCAGGTTAATTCCCCAATTTTGCAATGCTTCTTCCAAACGTTGTTGAGTCCCAGAACCCGGTTCTCGCATTACCCAATCCGTATTTTTGAGTTCGGCTAAATCAACCTGTTCTCGCGCAAACCAAGGATGGGATTGTCCGACAACAATTAATAAGCGATCGCTACCAATTTCCTCTTGATTTAACAATTTTTGCAGGGAAGGTTTTACTTCTCCTTCAATTAAGCCTAAATCAAACTGTCCGTTGGCTGTCCCTAAACAAATTTCTTCCGTATTTGCTAAGGTGCAATTGACCATAATTCCTGAATATTGCCGTTGAAATTGACTAATTTTTTCCGGTAGCCAATAGTTACCAATGGTTAAACTAGAACCTAATTTTAGCTCCCCCCGTTGGAGATTATTTAACTCTCTTAATCCCCGTTCAGTTAAAGCCACTTGTTCCAATATTTTTTGGGCTTCAAGTTGTAGTAATTCTCCCGCTTCTGTAATTTCAACATGGCGACCAATCCGATGAAATAACTTAACTCGATATTCCGTTTCCAAACTATGAATCGCAGCACTCACCGCAGGTTGGGTAATATAAAGGCCTTCAGCCGCCCGGGTAAAATGTAGATGTTCCGCCACAGCCAAAAAAATTCGCAGTTGCTCTAGGGTCATTCCAGCCATTATAAAGTCACTTACCTCGCGCATAATCAGGGGATTGGGATTAGTCTGAATGGGGAATAAACAGAATTTAATACAATCATAATTGTATTCTAATGCAAATTGAGGTAATATGCTTTACAATTCTAGTTGAATTTCACTTAGTCTGTATCTTACATGACTTTAGCTCAAAGGATTGCCCCTGAATTTAGTCAGCAACAGCGTTACTTCCAGCGTCGTGACCAACTTCCGGCAAGACGGGATCACCTGTGGAGAATTGAGTCGGGTGTTGTGCGTACCTTCACCTACCTGGAAAATGGAACCGTTGTTACCCTGGGTTTATGGGGGGTAGGGGATGTGGTATCCCGGGTTTTATCGAAATCTGACCCCTACTATATGGAATGTGTCACCCCCGTTCAGGCAACCTCCGTTCCCATCTCTGAATTTGATGACTTACATCCCCTATTAATTGAACATATTCATCAACTGCAAACCTTTTTAGAAATTGTCCATTCTCGTCCCGTTGATGCAGCTTTACATAAACTATTCATCTTATTAGCCAACAAATTTGGTAGTGATGTTCCCCATGGACAACTGATTGAGTTTCATTTAACCCATCAGGAAATTGCTGAAAGTATCGGGACAACACGAGTCACTGTCACCCGACTTTTGAAAGAATTTGAACAGCAAGGTATCATTGAACGGTTGAATCGGCAATTTATTATTCTCCCTGGACATCAACCTTTTTGGCATTATGAAATTTAATTAGTTAGTTTTTTTGATAACTAACTTGATAAACTTGATGATCAGGTTATCGAGAATAATTAGAATCTTTCCTTGGAGTTTATATTATCAATGGCTGTCAATTCTAACCCAATGTTTTTTCTGTCCGATGACTGGTTAACCATTATTTTCCGCTTAGGAATAGCTTTGTTAATTGGAGGTGTGATTGGATTAGATCGTGAGCAACCAAGTAGACCAGCCGGACTGAGAACCTATATGGTTGTTAGCTTAGGGGCTGCAATTTTTGTGATGATTACCCTACAAGCCGGGTTTGATCTTAACTCAACTAATGCTTTGAGTCGTAGTATTCAAGGCATTGCAACGGGAGTGGGATTTATTGGGGCAGGAATTATTTTGCAGCAGTCAAGACCCAATCTTAAACCCAAAGTTAAAGGACTAACTTCGGCAGCAGCTTTATGGTTAACCGCAGGTTTAGGAACTGCCGCTGGATGTGGATTATGGCGGATGAGTTTAATTGGAACCTTAATGACCTTACTCATTTTAAGAGGGTTCAAAAAAGTCAAACTGACTTCAATTTATCGGCTACGAGTTTATAAACCCTTTTATAAACGGCAACGAATTCCTCGTCCTAAAACTCCAACACATACTGAGGGAACGAATTCAGAAGACTAAGAACACAAAAAACCCTAAAAAATGAACCCATTAATTGCTGATATTTTCACTGGAATTGCCACCTTTACCGCCACAAATGTTGATGATCTTCTCATCCTCACCCTATTTTTTTCCAAAGTCAATGATCAGTTCCGCCCTCGCCAAATTATCATCGGTCAATATTTAGGATTTGTTCTGCTCTTACTTGCCAGTTTGCCCGGTTTTTTTGGCAGTTTATTTATTCCTTATGATTGGATTCGCTGGTTAGGTGTAGTTCCGGTGATTTTTGGGATTTCTTATCTATTAAAATCCAAAACAGACAAGGAGGAAGATTTAAAAGATGTAGAAACTCTAAAAATATCAAATAACCCTTCTTTCTGGCAAAATTGGTTATCTCCTCAAATCTATGGAGTTGCAGCGATAACGGTTGCCAATGGTAGTGATAATATTGCGATTTATTTTACCCTATTTGCCAGTAGTAGTTGGGAAAGTCTATTAACCATAATATGTACATTTTTATTCCTGGTAGGGGTTTGGTGTTATCTTGCCTATCGGTTAACCCGTTTTCCCGCTATTTCCAGAATTTTAACCGGGTATGGTCATACCTTTGTTCCCTGTGTGTTAATTGGTTTAGGAGTTTTGATCGTCAAAGAGAACCTTTTATTAGCACTTCTAGCCCTGTTCATTAGTTATGCTTGGGTCTTATTTTCTAGTCCCGATAAAATAACCTGAGTTGAATTTTAGAATTAAGGGGCTATTTCTGAAACCCTTCAATCATAAATTGACTACTGGCAATTTCCACAATCTAGGTTAAGACAGTTCTCTCTATTTTTTTTAATTCTAAACAATGAAAACTGAAGATTATACCGAAACTAACTCCTCTAAATCGATGGACTTACCAGACTCTAAACCTGAAACTAATCAAAAGCGAAAAAAACTCAATCCCTCCCGGGTTCGAGATCATTTAGCCAATGAACGTACCTATCTAGCTTGGATGCGAACTGCGGTTGGTTTAATGGGATTTGGGGTGGTGATTTTACGTCTGCGCGCTTTTCAACCCATTGCTGTCCCTGGCCCCGGTTATGGCTGGAAATTAGGATTATTATTTTCCGGGGTAGGTTTATTAACCGTATTATTATCGACGTTTCAATATTTTGTTGTCCGTCGAGATATTGAAGAAGATAGTTATGAACCCCCTGACCGTTGGGTGATTTTATTTAGTTTAGCAATTACATTATTAGGGTCAGGAATTATTTATTTTGTTTTCACCAGTCCTGTATCCAGTCCCCTTGATTTTGGTGGTTTTTAATAACAGGTGATAATAGGGTGCAAAGGAGTAAGAATTAAGGGTTAATATCTATTCCTTTTCCGCCTCTACTCGTTCAATGTCTTCCACTAAAAAAACTAATGTAAAATTCTGCCTCATTTTTTGATTAATAAAATCTTGAACTAAACCGACTTGTCTTGGAGTAACAGGTTCGGTAGCTCGAACTTTTAAATAAGCAATAGGAGGATCTTGTTTCCAATCAATATAAGTTTCCTGTAAATCTACCCGTTGTCCCGTTAAGGTTTGCTGTTCAAAAATATTTCTTAAATCAGTTTGTAGTTGCAGTTGAGTTACGAACTGTAAAAAACTAATTCCTAAAGGAATTGCTAAAGCAGAAGCAACAATTAATGTTAAAACAAATTGTTTTCGCAGTCGGGAATAACCTGCTAAAATAAAAACGATCATACAAGCTAAGGCGATCCCAATTAAATTGGTTAAATAAAGTAATGTTGCGCCATAACTTAAATCAAAAAAACCTTGGGATAAAGTTAAACCAACCACGCATAAGGGAGGCATTAAAGCCACGGCAATTGCGGTTCCGGCTACTGCATCACTAATTCCCTTTTCTACCTTGGTAAAACCGCTTAATCCCCCCGCTACAACGGCAATTCCCAAGTCAATTAATGTCGGTTCAGTTCGGGCTAAAACTTCCGAACCAAAATCTTGAATCCCGGTTACTTTTCCTAAGATCATTGATAATATTAGTGCCACCACCGTTCCCACAATAATCGAGATAATACCACGGCGAGATAATTCTTGATCACTTTTTAAAAGACCAAAGGCTAATCCCCGCAGGGGTAACATAATCGGAGCCACTAACATCGCCCCAATAATCACGGCGGTACTATTACTTAATAATCCAAAGGTAGCAATTAAACAGGCTGTAATCACCAGGACAATATAGTTAAAACACAGTGTGGATTCAGCTATTAAATCCTGGCGCATTTGGATGACGGCATCATCCCACTTTAACAGTACCTCGGCAATCGTAGTAAGCCCTTCAGGGCTTTCTTCCCACTTTAACAGTACCTCGGCAATAAATCGCAACAACGGTTTAGGATGCGATGAATCGCAACAACTAGGATGCGATGAATCGCAACAACTAGGATGCGATGAATCGCAACAACTAGGATGCGATGAATCGCAACAACTAGGATGCGATGAATCGCAACAACTAGGATGCGATGAATCGCAACAACGGTGTTGGTTTAATTGTTGATAGGATTAAAATAATTTTTGATAATATTAATAATCCGTTCCGAAGCGTGACCATCCCCAAAGGGATTAATGGCATTTGCCATGTTTTGATAGGCAATTTCATTCTTTAATAATAGACTCGCTTCTGTAAAAATATCCTGTGATCTTGTCCCAACTAATTTAGCGGTTCCTGCTTCCACAGCTTCAGGACGTTCTGTAGTTGTTCTTAATACTAATACCGGTTTTCCTAAACTGGGTGCTTCCTCTTGTAATCCCCCGGAATCCGTTAATACAAAATAACAGCGATCAATCGCCGCCACTAATTCGGTATAATCTAAAGGTTCGGCGAGAAATATCCGGGGATGATTCCCTAATTTTTCGGTTAAAGGTTCCCTAACCGTTGGATTTTTATGCAAAGGTAATAATAGGGCCGTATCAGGAAATTCATTCAGAATTTTTAGGAATCCTTCCGCGATTCCTTCTAAGGGTTTTCCCCAATTTTCCCGCCGATGAACTGTGGCTAAAATTAACCGATAGTCCCTATTTTCTAATTCAGGAATATGGAGTTGAGGTTGTTGTTTAGCAACGGATAATAAAGCATCAATAACTGTATTTCCAGTGTGATGAATTTCTCCTAAAACTCCAGAATTTTTCAGGTTTTGAACTCCTTGAGTCGTGGGGGCAAAATGTAATTGGGTTAACTGAGAAATTAACCGCCGATTAGCTTCTTCAGGATAGGGATTAAACACATCATTGGTGCGTAATCCGGCTTCAACATGACCAACGGGAATTTTTTGATAAAAAGCGGCTAAACTTGCAGCAAAAGCCGTGGTTGTATCTCCTTGAACTAATACTAAATGGGGATTTAATTGTTTGAATAAATCTTCTAATCCCCGTAAACTTTTACAGGTAATATCCGTTAAGGTTTGCCGCGCTTGCATGATGTCTAAATCTTGGTCTGCGGTTAAATTGAATAACGTCATCACCTGGGCCACCATTTCTCGATGTTGACCAGTTAAAACCACCTGGGTATCAAATCCAGACGTTTGTTTTAACTGTTGAATTACAGGGGCTAATTTAATCGCTTCTGGGCGAGTCCCAAAAACCACAGTAACTCGGAGAGGAATAGGGAACATAATCATTAATAATTGTCAATAAAAAGTTAAATGAATTAGAGAATTTATCAAGGTTTAACTATCCATTTTCCCTTTATTAAGGGAGGATCACTTTAAGATTGTTTGACTTCTAAGGTTCTAATTCTGTTGATAGCCGCAGCTAATTCAAATCGTCTGAATATTGCTAAATCTCCTTGGGGAAATGGGGCAATAATATCTAATCCTTTGCTGGCAATATCATTCATAATTTGATCTAAAATTTGAGGTAGGGTTTTCTCTCCATTAATATACTGTTGTTTAGCATAAACCATTGCCGCCGCGATCGCGCGTAATTGATCTTGAGAAACCAATTGTTCCACCGCAGAAACATCAATATCTTCGGTTCCAAATAATACCTCATCCACATCCCTAACCTTCACCCGCACATCCCAACGTCCCCGACTGGGATCTAAACTTTCAGAAAGAGGAATTCGCGGACGAATAACACCAAAGTTTTCACCCCCTTCTAAGGTGCGACCCGTACTATATTGATAGGCGATTTCTTTGGCTTTTGCTGTTAATTCTAAGGCTTGAAAATTCTCCATTCCGATTACCTGATCTGCGACATCAAAATAATCCCCACTGCCTCCCATGACTAAAATAGTAGACACAGAATAATCATGATAAAGTTGGCGAACTTTATCAATAAAAGGAGTAATTGGTTCTTGATCTTTAGAAATTAATGCTTGCATTCGGCGATCGCGAATCATAAAATTAGTGGCGGCGGTATCTTCATCTACTAATAATACAGCCGGAATTGAGGGAGAATTTTCGGCTAAAACTAATGCCTCTAATGCCTCCATAATATTAGCAGCTTGGGAGGTACTTCCACTAGCATTTTCCGTGGAGAATTGCGTTGTCGAACGACCTTGAGGTAATTGATTAATAAATGCAGAAATATCCACTCCTGCCACACTGCGACCATCCTCTGCCCTAATTTTTACCGCCGATGGATTGGTAATTACAAATTCCCGACCATCCCCAGGAATATGATTATAAACCCCTAATTCAATTGCTTTTAATAAGGTTGATTTCCCATGATAACCGCCACCGACAATTAAACTGATTCCTTGAGAAATTCCCATGCCTTTAATTAATCCTTGGTTGGGACAATTAAACTCCACTTCTAAGGATTTTGGGGATTGAAAATTAATCACATTTTCTGTCAAAGGACGACTATCAACCCCACTTTTACGGGGTAAAATTGCACCATTGGCGACAAAGGCAACTAACGCTTTTTCGGCTAATTGTTCCCGTAAATAATCCGCATCTTCTGCCGTTTCAATATGACGTTTAATAGCCTGTTTATCTAAATTTTGATATCTTAAAGATCGGTCTACCAGGCTGGGAATATCATCACAAATCATCATCGTGGCTTGACGACCTAAAATATTGCGTCCCCGGGCAGGAAGTCCGACAAAAAAACGCATTTCTACCCCTTTTTCTGAAGTAGAAGCGGCCGTCCGTTCTAATATTTCTTGACCCATTTTTGTCACCGCAATCATGCCACTTTTGCCCGTTCCCCGATGGCTACTAATCTCGATTGCATTTTGATCAAATTCCCGAATTAGATAGTCTCGCAGGGCAATTTCACGGCTGTGAGTGCGGTATAATTCAGCAGGAAATCCGGCAATTGTTGGGGGAATTTGAACACGGAATTTACTCGGTGCAGCAAAGGGATCGCCTTGAACATAATCAATAATTAGGGTGAAATTGGGAAATTCATAAGTCCCTACAATATCTTTATAAGCTTTATAACCTCGATTATCCAGATCAAATAATAGCTGTCGTAGGTTTTCTTGAGTCTTCATATTAGATCATAAATAATTGATTTAATTAAGGGAATGGGGAATATTAAAGGGGGTCTGACTATTTAGAAGTTCAGCAACTACATTATAAATGATTGTGGCTGATCCTTCAAAAAAGTTGGGATCTAAATTAGCCATTGTATCACTAGGTTGATGATAATGGGGCGATCGCAAATTCGCCGTATCGGTGATTAAAACCGCCGGAATACCTTGATACCAAAAGGGAGCATGATCACTGCGTAAAACATCCGGTGTGAGCAAACCTTTTAAGGGAATAGGTACAGCTACAAGGGGCGGAAATTGAACGGAATTAGAGGTTGATATTTTAATGGATTGACCGACCCTTTGAAACACTTTTAATAGGGATAAATTTTGAATTTCTCCCACTACGGTTAAAAATTCTCCTCGGTCTGGAAATTCAACTCCAGCAGCTTCTAAAAGGGGAGTTATAGCAATTCCTGAAGGATAGGTTTGACAGCCGGGTAAATGACAGGCATAACCTACCATATCTAATATAATTGCCGCTTGTAAATTTGTCAAATTTTGGGTTTTTTCCGTAAAGGCAAAACTTCCTAAAAGCCCGACTTCTTCTTGATCAAAAAAGACAATCTTTAAGCCCCGAAGTGTGTTTTTTTGAGCCAATAAACGGGCGATTTCTAAAATTACCGCTACCCCACTGGCGTTATCATTAGCACCCGGAGAATTGGGAACAGTATCATAATGGGCAGCGAGTAAGATTACTCCGGCTTTTGGATCGGTTCCTGGGTGTTCCGCTACAATATTAACACCTTGATCAAAGGATTGTAAACTGGGAGCAAAGTTGAATAATTCCAATTGTTTGATCAAATAATTTCGCACCCTTTGTCGATCAGAATCTTGAAATCTTTCTCCTACTAACACTTTAATATGACTCCATAGTTGAGGCGGATCAATTGTATCTAGTTGAGGAGATATCAAGGCAGGAGAAGGTGTAATTTGAGTTTGAGAATGGGAGGAAATTGACTCTATTTTATCATCGGGCAATCCAGCATAACATCCGACAATAATTCCGATGGCAATTCCCATCCACAAAAAAATCTTAATCCACGGTTTTACCTTCATTCCAAATTGAAATTAATCGGTTTACTGGTTAGCTTAAATTGCTTCTCCTCTATTTTAACATAGGGAATATTTATGGTTTCTAATTCCAATAATTGAGGATGTTTAGGCAGCCAGTTTTCAGAAATAGGTTGAAAATTTTCTGCGTTTTTACATAATAAAAAAATTTCTTCTTCTAAACTATTAGCCAATTGATTAATACGATCACAATTTTTTTTAAGTTCAATCCAATTTTTTTGAGCCTGAAAGCGATTAATTTGAGCCTGTTTAACGGCGAGTTTAGCCCTAACTTGTCTTAATTTAATCCGAGTGGCTTGAATTTCTTGATCGAGTTGTTGTAAATTCAATGACCAACGCTGGGCTTCGTCTTGGGTTTGTTGTTGTAAGGTGGCTAAGGATTCAGGGGAAGAATCCGAGGAAAATAAAACAGTAACATGAAAGTTAGAACGCTTACTTCTTAACCTATTATATTCAGCTTTGACCGCATTAATTTGATCTTTAATCGCGTCCCATTCTGTTTGTAAATTTTCTAAAGTTTGGCTCATTTGATCATTTCCTTTGAGTATTTAAGCAAAAACAACGGTTCGATTTCCATAGACTAACACGCGATTTTGGATGTGTAAACGAACCGCCCTAGCTAAAACTAATCGTTCTAAATCCTTGCCTTTTCTGATTAAATCTGCTACGGTGTCCCGATGACTAACCCGCACGACATCCTGTTCAATAATTGGCCCTTCGTCTAAATCTGCGGTTACATAATGGGCGGTTGCACCGATAATTTTAACCCCGCGTTCGTGCGCTCTTTGATAGGGATTGGCCCCGGCAAAAGCGGGAAGAAATGAATGATGAATATTGATGATTTGGGAGAAGTTTTCGACAATTTTGGGAGTTAAAATCTGCATATATTTAGGGAGAACTACTAAATCAATACCTTTTTGGTCGGGACAAGAAACTAATAAGGTTGCTGTAGGTAGGTTCATTATCAACTCTTATTGATTATATTTAATCAATATTATACCAAACGTTGTTGCGCTTAAGCGCATCTTGATTGAAATAGAATAATAAGATGCGCTAAAGCGCAACAACTTAGGGACATGATTTTAATTGTGTTAATAGTAATACTATTTCATCAACTGCTTGTCTGAGTTCTTGAGGAGATAAGTTGCTTTGATTAATGGTAATACTAAAAACTAATGGTTGATAATTTGGGGATGAAATATACCCCGCTAAGGATGTAACTCCGGTTAAAGTTCCAGTTTTAGCTTGTATAATTCCTGTAGCAGAATTGTCTTTAAACCGTGCTTTTAAAGTTCCACTAACTCCCCCTATCGGGAGAGAATTTCTATATAATTCTGCATTAGAAGAAGCCGCCATAATTCTCAAGGTTTGTACTAATGTTAAGGGCGTAACTAAATTATTTCGAGATAGTCCTGAACCATCAAATAATTGATAATTATTAGGATTAATTCCTAATTTACTTAAAATTAATTTGATTTCTTTTAATCCTGATTCTACGCTATCGGAACGAGAATTTTGCGCCCCCAATGTTCTTAATAGAGATTCAGCAAAAACATTATTACTTTCCAAATTCAGGGTTTTAATTAATTCAGATAAAGGTGGAGATTCTACAAATGCTAATTCTGATTCTGGATAGGAAAAATTAGAAGAAATTGAGGTTTCTAATACTTTGATTCCAGAATTAATTAAAATTTTCTGGAATTGTTGGATAAAGTTATTGGTTGGTTCGATAACAGCCGCATAAACTGGTTCTGGTTCTCCATTAACTCTTAATTGTCCTGAAACCCTAATAATAGGTTGGCTTAAATCTCGTCCAATATTAACAAATTCCGGTTGATTTTCTCTAACAGTTTGTGTTTGATTATCTATTGTCCATCCCGTTGCTTGTTCGGGACGTACCCAGGTAACTTTTAATGGTTGTCCTACGGTTTGGGGAGATAGGATTAAATCTAGGGAATTTTGATTTAAGATTAAACTATTAATTGGTGCGCCATAACCCGCTTGTATGTCTTCCCATTGCCAAGTTGAATGTATGGGCGAACCCGTAAAATAACTATCTACAGCTATTAATTGATTAATCTGATTTATGCCTCGATTTTTTAACTGTTGGGCTAAATCTTGCAGTTGAATTTCTGTTAAGCTGGGGTCGCCTCTCCCGACAATATAAATATTACCTTGACTATCTCCATAAATAGAAGTTCTAATCCTAAAATTTGCTCCTAATTTTTGTAAGGCGGCGGCGGTGGTTAATAGTTTAACGGTGGAAGCGGGAATAAAATAATATTGACTATCTCGCTCATAAAGGGTTATATTTGTAGTTAGGGTTTCTATTAAAATTCCCCACCTAGAGTGTTGAAATTGAGGACGATTTGCGATCGCACTAATTGCAGGTTCTAGTTCCGCAGGACAAAGGTTTTTAGCCAAGGAATTTGTTTGACCCCAAACGGGTTGGGATAAACTTAATAGGGATATTAAACTACTGAATAAAAAATTTTTCATGATAATTTTCCAGAAACCGAGTTTCTAATAAACTGAGCAATTTTCAAACTTCCTCCAGGTTTTCCCATGCGCTGTTCTCCATTATTTAAACATAATTTTAAATACTCGGTATTTTCTAAGGTTTGCTTGACTTTTTGGGCAGTTTGATTTAAGATAGAATCATCCGCAGGTTTAGTTCCGATTAGTTGAATTGATAATCCTAATAATCTTAACTGTGCCTCGGCAAACCGATAGGTAAATGCGGGGCCATTCCCAGGAATTGTAATCACAGGTTTGCCCAAACCGACCGCTTGTTCGTTCGCAGTTCCCGCCATTCCTAGAACTAAATTAGCCGCGTTTAGAATATCGGCAAAACTATCAGAATAACAAATAACCTCTAAACCATTTTTATTAGTTAATCTGCCGTTTTGATGTTGCCAATTTAAACTTATGGCAATTTGATCTAATTCCGCCATTAAACTCCCCACCGCAGCTACCCGAAATTGAATTTTTTGGGAACTAATTTGATCAATCATTTCCACTAATTTTAACAGCAAGATTAAATTATTTCTAGCTTCAGGAATACGAGAACCAGGAAGCAACGCAATCATTAGGGATGCAGAATCAAGGTTTAAATTAACTCCCCTGGGAGTCAGATTATCCATCATGGGAGTCCCGACAAATTGAGCTTTTCTAATTCCTTGTTTTTGTAAATCCTCTGCGGTAAAATTATCACGGGTAAATATAGCTAAACAGCGAGGAGAATTAAGAAAAAACGGCAGAATTAACCCTAAATTTAGTTTACCTTCATAATAACTAGAATAGGCAGATAGAAAAATTATATAGGGTTTTTTTGTGAAATAAGCGATCGCAGCCACCACAATATCTCCCGTCACCATTAAAATATCATAATCCTTAGCCTGTTTCCAAATAATTTTTAATTGTTTCCCCAATAAACCAATTAAACCCGATGCAATATCCTGTAAAAAAACCAAAGGATTCATATATAAAAATCCTCCCGATGGCAAAGTTCGAGTCGGGGTCAAAATTGTAACTCCCAACTCTTTATAAATATTACCCTCTCCCACAATAGGAACGGCGGCGATTTTAATATTTGTATCTAAAGATAATAACGGCTTAATAATCTCCCCATTACAAGTATCCTCACCGTGACCATTACTTAAAAATAAAATTCGTTGATTATTCATAAAACCATGCTATAATTATCTGAAAGTATTCGTCAATTTAAGATTTAATTCATCTAATGATCAATTTTTGATCAATTTTTATGTAAAATGAAAACTGACAATTTTATCAAACATAACCCCAACCGTGAAATTTTTTGTCTATCATACTCCTGAACTAGCCCCTGCGAATGTTCTTCCCGACTGTGCCATCGTCGTGGACGTACTACGCGCCACCACCACCATTGCCACCGCTTTAAACGCTGGAGCCGAGGCGGTGCAGGTTTTCAGTGACATTGACTCGTTGCTGCAAACCAGCGAAAACTGGCCGGCCGATAAACGCATCCGGGTCGGTGAAAGGGGTGGGGCCAAGGTAGAAGGATTTGATTTAGGCAATTCTCCCCTGAGTTGTACCCCAGAATTTGTCAAAAACAAACGATTGTTTATGACCACCACCAACGGAACCCGCAGTTTAGAAAGGATACAAGCCACCCCGGTCGTCTTGACCGCCGCTTTTATTAATCGACGGGCCATTGTGGAATATTTGATCGCCAAAAGTCCAGAAACCGTTTGGGTATTAGGTTCTGGTTGGGAAGGTAGTTTTTCCCTCGAAGATACCGCCTGTGCCGGAGCAGTGGCCCAAAATTTAGTTCATGAAATGGGTTATCCTTTAGATGATTTTGCGGGAAATGATGAAGTTTTTGCCGCTATTTCCCTTTATTCCCAATGGCAAAATAACCTGTTTGAACTGTTAAATCATGCCAGTCATGGTCAACGATTATTACGTTTAGGGTGTTATGAAGACTTGCAGTATTGCGCCCAAGAGGATATTTTAGATGTGTTACCCATCCAAAAAGAACCCGGAGTTTTAGTTAAATCAGACATCAAAAAACAAAACTGATAATTTTGGATAAAAGATGCTACAACTTAACTGAATGGTCTGCATTAATCGTTATCTTGATTACCGTCGGTGAATCAAAAATTTTACCCCCATTCTGATTCTGTAACTTCCCCATTTTTATCAATGGGGGAAATTTTCTATCGCAGCCCCGTTGCACTTCAAAACTTTTATTTAATGTTATCTACCTATTTACAAATCCTCAGCGATTCTCAGCCCCCTTTACCGACTTTAGATGATTTTGCCCAACGGATTAATCAAGAACACAAACAGTGTTTAGATTCTCCACAAACCTCCTTAATTCATGGGCGGAATGCGGGAGAATGGTTGCTGCACGTTCAAACTCAATTCTCCCCGGAACATTGGCAAGTTTGGTTTCAGGAACATTTCACCTTTTCCCAACAAACTGCCACCATGTATATGCAAATTGCCAGGAAAATGCCGGGGGTAAATCCAGGTATTTTTTCCTCAACAATTGATTCTATTTCTCAACCCACAAAAACTCTAGTTATTCCAATTATACCATATTCTCAAGCTCTTAATTCAACGGATGAAGTTAAAAATATTTCTGATAAATCCTCTCAAATTCTACCTCCAAAACCCGACTTTCCGTTATTAAATCCAGAGTGCCATGTAGAGACGTACCATGTAGAGACGCGCCATGGCACGTCTCTACCGGGGATTTCAACTGAATCAACCACTACAATTCAGGAACCATTAGAAATATTAGAATCTCCTGTAACTCGGATTCAAATTAACCCTAAAGAGTCCAGTATTGATGTTGAATTTACTGCTATTAATCCCCCGGAACCTCCACCAATTGACCCGCCCAAACCCGATAAAAAACCCGTAGAAATTATTAAATTAATGATTCCTGGCGTTGTTGTTCCGAAAGCTCGTCCTCGGGTAACCAAAAATGGAACCTATTTACCGCCCCGTTATCGCGCTTGGCGAAATCATGCCGAAGTAGAAATATATCGGCAAATTTCAGAACAAAATATTACCCATAAATTTCCTTTACGCAAAGCAGCAATTGTGATTAAATTATTAGGAAATCATCGGACAAATTCCGATATTGATAATTTAGCAGGTGCTTGTTTAGATGCCTTAACCTTAAATGGTGCGGGGGTATTAATTGATGACCGTTTAAGTTGTTTACCCCAATTAACTGTTGAATTCGATCCCGATGCTAAAAAAACTGGGGTTTCCATTGAAATTGAACCGTTATAATTTTTTGATTCAAGTCTGAATATGAAAAGGGTTTTAGTTACGGGGGGAACTGGATTTTTAGGGCAGAAATTGGCGTTGAAATTACATTCTTTAGGTCAGGATGTTACTGTTTTAGGTCGTAACTTAATTATCGGCGATCGCTTATAGCAGGGAACAGCCCCCCAAACCCCCCGTGCACGGGGGGCTAGGGGGGGAGGGATCTGGGGGGAAAATACTTCACCGTCTGGGTTCCAATATCCGTCTGGTGTCCTAACTGCCTTGGCGATCGCTTACAACAATTAGGACTGAAATTTTTACCCGTTGATATTACAAATATGGAATGGATATATAAATACTTATTACCCGATCAAGAACCGCCTTTAACTCGTTATACTCTGGGTTTATTAGCCTTTAGTCAAACCTTGGATATGACATCGGCTAAAATTAAGTTAGGCTATGAACCTCGAATTTCGATGGAACAGGGGTTGGATGAGTTTGTGAGATGTTGGAAATTTTGATAGGATGCGCTGAAGCGCAACAACAAGCGACAACAAAATGATGTTAAAATTATTCCCTCCCATAGTTCTATGGATGAGTAAAATATCAAAGTATTGCCAGCCTCATCCCTGGTTGGTGATATACAAATTAACAATTACTAAAGTCTAATTCCCTAAAGGAATTTCAATTAAAAAGTTAGTTCCGGTTCCTAATACTGAAAAACAAGTAAGTTCTCCGTGGTGTTTATCCGTGACTAAATGATAGGCAATTGATAATCCTAAACTGGTGCCTTTTCCCTGTAATTGTGGGGGAATAAACGGATCAAAAATACTTTTCCGTTCTATTTCTGACATCCCAATTCCATTATCCGCAATCGAAATAGCCACGGTATTTTCATTCTCTAAATAGGTGCGAATGATAATCTTAGGTTGCTCCACTAAATCATCCTTAAAACTGGTGGCTTCTAAACGATCAATGGTGTAGGTAAGTAAATTCATAAACACTTGATTTAGTTGTCCCGCATAGCAACCCACTTTGGGTAAAGCACTATATTCTTTAACTAAAGTAATACCCGATCTTCCGGCTTTTGCTTGCAGACGATTTTGTAAGATTAATATTGTACTATCTAACCCTTCATGAATATCAACAAACTTCATTTGGGATTCATCTAAACGGGTGAAATGACGTAGCGATCGCACGACATCTCTAATTCGTTCAGCCCCAACTTTCATCGACTCTAACATCCGGGGTAAATCCTGCTTTAAAAAGCTCAAATTAACTTCTTCTATCTCATCGGCAATTTCAGGAACAATTTCAGGATAATACTGTTGATATAAGCTAACTAAATTCATTAAATCTTCAATATAATTTTTAGCATGAACAATATTTCCCGAAATAAAACTAACTGGATTATTAATTTCATGGGCAATTCCAGCCACCAACTGCCCCAAAGATGACATTTTTTCGGTTTGAATTAGTTGGGTTTGGGTGCGTTGAAGTTGAGTTAAAATAGTTTCTAATTCGGCTCGTCGTTTCGCTTCTTGTTCTTCACTTTGGCGTAATGCCTGTTCCATTTGTTGACGTTCCGTAATATCTAAACCCACAAAAACCGCCGCCGAACCTCGGTGATATTTTTGGGCGACAATCAAATAGGTGCAAGGAAGTCCTCGGACATTTGCTGTTAATTCCCGTGAACTTTTCCAATGATCTTGAGCAAAAAATTCATAGACAAATTGATTAAATTCTGGGCTAGTTTGGAGAAATCCCACCTCTTTCCCGATAAAGGTTTCCGCCGGAACATTGTAAGAATTAGCTAAATGGCGATTCACCCCTAAATATTTCAAATCGGAACTAATCCAAGAAACTAATCCGGGGACGGCATTTAATACCGCTTCTAATTGATCCTTGGAGGCTAAAATGGCAGAGGAAGTGGCTTTTTGTTCAGAAATATCATGGGCAAAACCACAAATTAAGGGCAAACCTGGAACTGAAACTGAACCTAATTCGGTTTCAACGGTTAAAGTGGGATCGGAGGACTCTAATTCTAAATAATTAATTTTAAAATTAACCGGAAAAATAGACCCGGATTTTCTTTGATAACTGGACTCAAAGGTTAATGATCCTTTTTGTTTCAATTCTTGGCAATATTCCTGCCAAACCACGGCGGTTAAATCGGGATCAATATTATGAATATTCAGTTGCAGTAATTCACTTTCTGTATAGCCCAACATCCGACAAGCGGATTGATTCACATAGCAAAAATTACCTTCTAAAGTCATCCAAAAAATAGCCGTTGCCGCCTGATCAAATGCCTTTTGAGTCAGTTTTAATTTTTCTTGTAATTGTTTTTGAGGCGCAATCACTTCCAAGTATAAAATTAACCCCCCAATCTCTCCCGATGCAGTTTGCCAAGGTTGCACTACCCATTTATTCCACTGAGTCGAACCCTGGGCTTGAGGGTGGTGGGTTTCCAGTTCCCAACGGGGTAATTTCCCCTCCAAAGATTGTTGGGCATTCTGATACCAAATTTCGGGTAAATGGGGAAACCATTGTTGATGAGCAGAACCGATTAAATTAATATTTCCTTCGCCATAGTCCTGTTGCCATTGACGGGATACGGCTAAATATCGCAGTTGCGGGTCAACCATGGCCATCGCCGTCGGCAGATATTCCACGAAGCGACGGAAATAATCTGGATCAGAGTGGTCAGAATCTGGGGCACCGAACCCAGTCCCCGGTGGGTCAGAAGGGTTGGAAATAGTAGTGGGTTGAACTTGTTTATCCACGATTTGACACTCCCTCCGTCAAAATTGGGTTAGGAAAACTCCATTTGTTTATACAAGATGGAAGATATTGATTCATTGAAATTTAATATTACCCTGATGAGGGGTCTTACCCTCCATTGTATAATTAATTGCCGGAGTTTGTCTATAAATTGAGCCTTTTTCCTGATAATTCCTACCGCATCAAGGTAATCTCAACCGGAAGTTATGCTTTTTTACTTCAATTAATTCTCATCTATTATACTGAAATTTAATCAAACAATTAATTCGACTTGACAAAGTTTGGGGTGAGAAAGCCCTAAAGGGCTTACTACGGGGGGGGGTGAGAAAGCCCTAAAGGGCTTACTACGGGGTTAGAAGGGTTTCCAGTTGAAAAGGAAATAAATCCCTTGTTCCTGTAAGCTGCGATCGCTAGACTCTAATTTAATTAAGGGAATGCCCCAGTCAATCTGTGCAGTTATCCGATCACTATATTGCCATCTTAATCCTAACCCAATTGATAATAATGTGCGATCGGGTAATGCCGATTCTCCGGGCGCATTCCAAGCTTGACCAAAATCCATAAAAGGTGTGAGTTGTAGGACACCTTCACCATTTTTAGTTCTCAAAATTGGATAACGCAATTCTGCGGAGGCAAATATCACATTATCGCGTAACAAAACGTCTTGACGATACCCTCGCACACTCTCTAAACCCCCCAGTCCCATTTGTTCTAAAGCTAGTAATTCTTGGTTGGTGAGTTGAACATCAGAACGGAGTAAAAAAATCGTATCGGGCGCTAATAAACGTACCCATTGAGCTTGACCGCGCCAGGAAAAATATTTACTATCGGGTTGATTAGAACTGAGGGTGGCATCGAATAATCCTACCCCGAAACTGAGTTGCGATCGCACCGCTAAGACCTGTTTTGGCCCCTGATTGGTATATTCTTGAAACAACCGCAAAACAGAAAGTCGGGTTTTTCCATCCTCCTCAGCCCCCCTAGACAGGGGAAAACCCACTCCTAAAATACTTGTATCACTTTCCTGACGGCCAAAGGTTAATCCTAATGCTAATTCCTCCGTTGGAGTGCGGATAATTGGTTGGCGAAATCGCAATTCATACGTCCGACTATTTGCCCTAATATCCAAATCGTTAAACGGCGGTTCAATAATTTGGCTATTAGTCGAGTTAAAATAAAATCCTAATGTGGCATTGCGAGATGTCAGGGGAAAGGTATATAAAACATCCCCAATACTACTTCCTTGGGTATTACTAAAGGATAATTCTAAGCGATCGCCCTGTCCCAATAAATTCCCTTCTTTGACTTCAATTCCCCGTTGCCAAGATCCCACCGCCGGAGACCGATTATTATTGGTAAATAAATTCAGATCAAAGGTTTTTGCCGTTTGAAATTCAATATTTAGAATACTTTCCCCAGGTTGAGTTCCAGTTGCCAATTCCGCCGAAATCGTTTTTACCACCGGATCAAGTTGTAGCAATTGTAAAGCCTGTAACAGATGGTTTTGATTAAAGGGTTTCTGAGTCACTAATTCTAACCGACTTTTAATATAGTTGGGATTTAAACGTCCTTTTCCTTTAATATTAATCTCGGTCACTTTCCCTTCTAAAATTGCTATAGTAACAATTCCATTTGTCAAAGGTTGAGCCGGAATAATAGACTTGAATATACCGAAGGCGAGAAAATTGCCATAGCAGGATCAATAATTTCAGATTCGGTTTAAACTGTTCTACGGGTAAACAATTAATCGAATTGAGAAGATTCAAATGGCGCATAAAAAAAGTTTTAAATTATGTTTTGCTTAAAAAAATATCAAGAATATGCTACTAAGTAGTTACACAAAATAAATTACCTAGTTGAGAAAGGGAACAGCCCCCCCAAACCCCCCGTGCACGGGGGGGGGGAGGGAACAGGGTGGAGGATGTGTAATTAATTTTGTTTAGGTACTTATCATCTTTTTATGACCATGGTTTATCAAGTCCGTCTGATTAACGAAGCTGAAGGTTTAGATTGCACAATTGCAGTTCCTGATGACCAATATATTCTCGATATTGCAGAAGACAACGGGATTCGTCTACCATCAGGATGTAAACAAGGAGATTGTTCAGCTTGTGTGGCTAAACTCCTCCAGGGTCAAGTAGATCAAAGTGAACAGAAATTTCTTCGTCTTGGGGAAATTGCCCTGGGCTATACTGTAACCTGTGTCGCCTATCCCCGTTCAGATTGTACCCTCATTACCCATCAAGAAAAGGTTTTATATCAGTCTTCTCTATATCATCGGTCTAGTTCTGATCCCGGTTAATTCTTCGATTTGTTTAGATAATATTTTCCCCAAAAACAAGTAATTTTATCTCGACTGAAATACAGTTTTTTCCAAGATTGGTCTAACGTCAGATGGATTTCTTGAGACTTCACGTTGCCAATAACCAAAGCCACCATGCTGATTAACAGCTTGAATCCACTGATCTAAAAATCCCCATTTAGCCTCATCTTGGCGAGTTGGTTGTCCTTTAGTTTCCAGAATCAATAAATTGCCATTTTTCAGACGCACTATAAAGTCAGGGCGATATTTGCGAACAACTCCATTAAAAATATAGAGAATTTCAAATCCCAGGTGATCGTTTTTTACCCAAGCATCAACATAGTCATTCCGATCCAATTCAAAGGCTTCGCTGGCTTCCCATGTACTATCAAAAATGCAACAACTAATATGGGATTTTTGGGTATATTCACAAGGTTTACCCGTATACCAAGGGCGCATATCAGATGTAGAACGGATGGGATGTTCTGGATCAAATACTGGTTCAATTACTTCTGTATTTTCTAAATAAATAGCCTGCCAAATATGTTGCACAATTTTACTCATATTGAGAGTAATCAGAATCCGCCGTCTAATTGCGTCCACACTAAATAAGGGTGGATTAATTTCGATGAAATCTGATTGGATAAATTCTTCTAATAATCGAATCAGCTTGGCTAGTAAGTATTCTCGATTACCTTGCCAACCGGGTTTCATCTGTTCAAATATATCCCTAGAAACTTCAAAAGCAATTTTTTGCATCCGTTGTTTTCGACCTAAATCTTCTAGGTCAATTGCCTTGATTTTTGTTACATCCGGTTTGCCATCGACACTCGGAGCGAGTTCTGCTAGGGTAATATTTTCAAAGGCATCTAACTTTAAAGGTTCAACCAGACTCAGATCGAGTTTTAGTTCTGGTTTATAAATATAATCAATGCGGACAATATTGGGAAAGCTTATTTCAAACTGCTGTTTTTCAGGATCGGGTTTAATTTCAGTCTTAGGATTAGGTGGTGGTGGTGGAGTTCCTTCATCAGATTCGTGGGGAAGAAAGGTAAAAGGAACACCAAAAATATTAACATATTCGGCTTCGAGTAAGTTTGTTTCTGGGTTAATATCATAAGCAGTTCTCCTTAAACCTCTACCTACAACTTGTTCGCAAAGAAGTTGACTAGAAAATGCGCGAATCCCCATAATATGAGTCACAGTTTTAGCATCCCAACCTTCAGATAACATCCCAACAGAAATAACATTTTGAATTTGTTCCCCAGGCTTCCCAAGTTGACCGACTGTATCAACTGTTTTTCGTAAAAGTTCTGCTTGTTCCTTCTTTGAAAGTTTGCGAATAGGTTCATCATCAGAGTTATCATCTTCGCTATTTTCTGCGGTGGTATTTTGTATTTCGCTACTTTCTTCTTGGGATTCTGCCATTTTTAAAACATTAGAATCAATATGTAAAGTGCGTTCTGAGTTACAGAGTTCTTCGATATGAATTTTGTGATGATCAAAAGCATATTTAATTCTAGCCGCAGTTTCGGTACGGTTAGCAATAGAAATCATGGCTGGTGGAACTTTATGCCCCGATTCTTGCCATGCTTTCGCAGTTTCTAGCCAATCTTTTCCGAGTAAAAGATAGCCATTAGCCAGCAAATCAGGGAGGGATTCATTAGGTTTGGCTTTACGATTGACATCATCATAAACTTCTGGATCTCGATAAAGATGGTAAAGACGGGATTTAAAGTCTTTTACATTCAGTCTGGAATCGTCACGAATCACCACGCGAGGGGTTTTAACTAAACCGGATTCAATGGCATCATTTAAGCCAAAATCGCTGACAATCCAGCCAAATAAAGCTTCTTCTGAACTCTTTTTTCCAGAGGGTGCAAAGGGTGTGGCAGAAAAGTCAAAACAGGTGATAATTTTTCTGGCTTGGTGAATGCGATCGAGTCCACCAACCCATTTTGTGGCCTCATCTAATTCTTCTTTACTGACACCTTTAATTTTGGATTCAGCAGGTATGCGCCATGCGTGGTGTGCTTCGTCGTTAATAACAACAATGTTGCTAGAATTGGCGATTTCTCCTAATACTTCTCTGGCGTAGGCTTCGTTACTTTTTGCACCCCGTTTATCAACTCCTTTTTTCTTCTTAATTTGTGCTTCTGTTTCCCAATTCAATGCGTGCCAGTTGCGGATTAATACTTTCCCTTGACGGAGTTTATCGAATAATCCCAGAGGAACAATATTGAATATTTCATAATAGTTATTTTCCGCAGATGGAAGCAGAACTTGTAGACGATTTCTAACAGTTAGTCCGGGGGCGACAATAAAAATAGCTTTAGAAAAACGGGTATCTTGGGGATAGGTAATTTTATTGATAATTTGCCATGCAATTAACATTGCCATGACGATAGTTTTGCCCGAACCTGTTGCCATTTTGGAACAGAGACGTTTGAAGTTTCCGCCATCGTCAGGAATATCAATGCCAACTTTTGTAGATGGTGGTGATTCTGTTAGCCAGATTAGGGTTTTTATGGCTTCTAACTGACAGAAAAAGAAGGGAAAATCCCGTTCTTCTGAATTATCCCAGTGTTCTAGTAGACGCTTGGTAACGCCTGTAACACCTGGGTATCCATCATCACACCAAGCTTTAACGCGGGGACGAATTTGATTAACTAAAGGAATCTCGACAAATTTACCAGGATCGTCGAAGGTTTTAGAGCTTTCGGAAGCGATAATATAGCCTGCGGGTCGTCTTCCTGCTGCTAGGTTAAATAAACGAGAATTGCGATCGTAGTGCCAATATTGTTTGGGTTCTTCGTAGGGAGAATTGATAATGAGTTGATTAATTGTAGTTTGTGATGACATAATGCTTCAATTTGTTGGACGTATCGTATCAATCAGATCGCATAGTTGGGTGACGGAGGGACAAAGGTTGAGGTCTTGTCAACTTATGTTATTTCAGTGAAATAAGACGGCTGGATCGAAATCTTATTATAGTAAAACGCTTTTTATTATAATAAGATTGATCGTCTGAATACTTACTCACCATTAAAAATCTGTACGGCGGTCAAATTCAATTCTGGAAAAACTACTGATTCAACTCTTTCATCTCCTCGAAACAGCTTAATTTGATACTCACCATCTACTAGCTGATAAACCGATAAAGTAGGTTGTTTTGGAGAACCAATATAACGGCTACCACCTAAACCCAAATAATCTACAATCCAATATTCGGGAATTCCTAATGCTTCATAATCAATCATTTTGTGTGCATAATCATCGCGCCAATTTGTGCTAACAACTTCAACCACTAATTTGATAGAATCTCCCTGAGTAATAACTGATTCTCTTTCCCATCGAGACTCATTCGCTGCTACGGCTTGTTTATCTAATATAATGACATCTGGATCGTAGCCAGAGTTATCGCTAAATTTAATTGTACATTCCTTGGGAATAAAGTAAGGAAGTTGTAGTCGCCTGATTTCTAAACCAAACTCGAACGCCTGAAAACCTGCGCTGGCTGAATGTTTACCAGTTGGATTTGGCATTTCAACAATAACTCCGTTATGTAGTTCATAGTGTCCGTTTTCTGGTTTCCATTCCAGAAAGTCATCGAAAGTTATTAACTTGGATATTGTTTGAGTCATTGGGAAAACCTCCAACTTTTTTTTCGGGTAATTAGTCTTTTAGTCTTCAATTTTAGTGATATAGCAATCCTATTTGAGTTGTGTTCAAAAGTCCTGGGCAAAAGGGAACACCGGAACACCGGAACACCGGAACACCGGAACAGCCCCCCCAAACCCCCCGTGCACGGGGGGCTAGGGGGGGAGGGAACGCCGGATCTGGGGTAATACTTCTGGCTGTTTCATGTCAGTATTAAAATGTTACAACCTATTTAGGATTGCTATAGGTAGATGAATAATTTGATCTTGATATTCATTATATTTATTTGTGGCTTCTTTATTGGTTAAATAATAAAGGATGCTTTCTATTCCTACTCTTGTCCCTTTTACTCGAATGTCATCATCGGCTAAAAATTCAAAATATTCTTCTATTAGCATGGTTTATTACTCCATTTTTGGTTTAGGTTTGATTGATATTCAGAATCATCGGTAAAACATTTTTTAATGAATTTTAAATTAATTCAATAATTGATTGGGAATAATTAAATCTATCATCTGATTTTTATTTAGTAGAAAGGTCGCCTAATCCACTATCGACACATCCGGCCTACTGTTTCGCTGCTTCATAGGCCAAAATCGGTTGTTTTTCCTCTGCTTGCTGTTTCTCCTGCTTTTTCGCCTGATATAGCAACCGCCAAGGCAGTTAGGACAATATATAAGCTGTCCAGCACCCCCGAAAGCAATCCATGTCCTAATCGTGATGGCGACTGCTATATCGCAAAAACTCAATAAATTCTAAAACAGTATCCTGTTGTTCTCCTGTTAGCGTTTCGAGGTTATCTAAAATTACATCTTTTTTATTGATAGCCAGAGTCATAGTTATATTCTCCACAATTAAATACCTAAAACCATTATAGCACTCATCTTCCTTCTGTACGATTAAATAGGCGAGAAGTGCGATCGTAGTGCCAATATTGTTTCGGTTCTTCGTAGGGAGAATTAATGATTAGTTGATCAATTGTCGATTTAGCACTCATAATCTTTGTCCATAGGAAACAGTCTTTTTAAAAGGTACTCATCTGTTTAAAAACACTTAAGTAGGTGGGCAATATTCGCTCCAAGCATCCTGGGAACTCATAAAGCGGAGATTTTTACATTTTACACCTTTCATTTTTTTTAGTTCTTTTTTAAGTGTTTGAGCATTATTTAAGATATCTATTTCATCATTCGTGACTAAATCGCAATCACTCAAGGCAGCAGTTTCTACAAGATATCTATCCACTCTTTTAGTGGGATCGTTTATAACTTGCTTCACAAAATTCCTTAGATTATCAGGTGGTTCCTCTTCAAGCAAGCACATGGATTTTTTATAAATCCAAATCTCTAAAATATATTTTTCAATACCTAAGTCACTTGCATTTTTAATTGCCTCACTAAGTTTATGAGCATATTCAGCTTTGATTCTTTCATCTTTGTCAATTTGTAGCTGATGCGTATCCTGAAGTGTCACTAGCAACTGACTGATGTGCTTGTTGACATTTTTCTCAGGATTCAAAAGGTGAACAAATACATTTGTGTCAATCACTATCGGTAAAAGTTGAGTCTCTTCTGACATTTTAAACCCCAATCTGAAGTGCTTCTATCAAATCCCTGCCAAAAAATTCCATTGGCAAACCCCTTTCAAAGCTTCCATCTGGGTTAATATCTAAGTTTTTCACTTTTACCACTTTATTTTCTGTATGGAAGTAGGCGATTGAAACATCTTCCGACTTTAATTGACCTTTAGAAATTAGTAAGCGAAGTCTGAGAATAATATTTTCGCTATGAGTTTCGATTAAAGAAGGTACTTTTCGTTGATTCCATAAATCAGCAAAAAATGAACCCATCTCAAGTTGTGCTGTGGGATGAAGTTGAGCTTCAGGCTGTTCAACAATTAAGAGTCGTCCTTTGTTCAATAAGGCTCCTTGTACAAAGATTGGTATACATTGACTAACACCAAAGCCAAAGTCTGCTAAATAAGCTTCAGCACCAGTTCTTTTGTTTCGAGCGCGACATTGAGAAATATATCCTTGCATTGAAGACTCAAACTTTAAATCTTCAATTTCTGCCACAGATTCAATATGTTTCTTAACGAAAGCTGATTTTTCACTACCTTCAGTCAAGATGCGTTGTAAATGTGGCATAGCAAATTCCCCCATGTGTCCAACATCATTTGGTGGAGGGCTGGCAAGAATAATAGCTCTTTCTGATTCTTCACGAATGGGAGAGAGGTGTTGAAACGAGCGAATTTCATATCGAAGACCTTGTAAAAATATGTCATCCAATGAAGTATTAATTAACTCTTTTGGATTGTCTGATTCTGGAGGAAATGATAAAAATCCTGCTCTGCGTAAATTCCTAGATTGAGCTTTGAAAATCTTTTTTCCATCAATTTCACCACAAACAGTATGAGTCCCTCGATTGGGTATTTTATTGTATGTAACAGAAGCCAAGATACTAAACAAGGCTAAATCATTGTTTTTGCGTGTATCCAGCCTGTCTATCTCAATCTTTAATTCAGCCCGATCGCCCCCTGGTTCCTGGACTAATTTACTTTTTTTAATTTGTTCTCTTAACTTTTGGATAGTAATTGGGGGTAAATCTTGTGTTTCTAACTGCAACTCAAACTTTAAAGAACGACTTGCATAATTGCTATTTTTGAGATTTTGAAAAGCTCCAAGATGAACGTGCCTACCTTCGGTTACTAAAAAAGCATCTTCACTTGTTTCAAGTGTTTGTCGCAACATTAGGAGAAACTTAATTAGGGTGGATTTCCCAGCACTATTAGCACCGATAAGAATAGTGATCGGTCGGATGCGAACATAAATTTCTTCGCTAAAAGCTCTAAAATTTTCTAGTTTGATACTCTTAAACATTCGTATTAGCTTAATCCTTTAAGTTAATAATTTTCAACGACTCTATGCCACGATCGTCCACAATTTTAACAGCAACGCGCTGATACTGGCCGATTTCAAAGGGCAACGAGACAGTCCCTTGATAGGACTCAATTAAATCCTCATCTATTTCGGCTTTGAGATTGCGGGCTAGGCGCGACCAAGCATCTTTTTCTCCTGCCATCGGGAAGAAAACCTGACGGGGGAAAATGCTTCTGCCATCATAATCAATATCTAACATCCAAACAGCTATTTTTTCCACACTGCCAGACTCAATATTTCCAGTCTTGGTATTATAATAATCGAAGCCGTGAACTTCTACTTCCCACTTGCCTGCATCCTCTCCTCTATTAATGCGACGCAGCGCAACATCAGGTTGACCAATTAACCAAAAACTCTCGTTACTAGCACGTTTTTTCTTCAAATCTTCTGTTAGTAAATCCGCGTTCATTTGCGCTTTTAATAATGTCACACCCGGCCAATTAGTTTCCTCGATATCTTTAGCAGCTTCCGGGTCAAATTGAAAGGCGGCAAAGACAATTAATTTCGGTTTTGGCACTAAAGTTTGTGCTTCTTCAATCGCTTGGGTAACTTGTCTTTGTTCTAAAGGTGCGTGTTCTGGCCCGAAGGAAATCACTACTCGCATTGGTTGACCATAACTACCGCCAGCTTCTTTTACTGTATTCGCGAGATTTTCTTCCCCTCGTGAACGGGGGGACTCAGGGGGGGTTGGTTTAGTTTCAGCATCGGCATGAAGCCAACGAGTGCCGGGTAAAGATTCGACTCTGGAGAATAAAATATATTGTCCGTTTTTACCGCGAATCCCCGTTTTTAGCAGTTCATCTCGCCATTCAGATTGTCGCAAAGTTTCGCCAGAACGGGCGATTGAATTATCAGGAATGGCTGGATTGATAATATCATCAATTGGTTTAACTGTAGGCGCGGGTACGGCTTCGACGGTGAAGGGGCCCGTAACTCTGGCTTTGGATTTGTCTAATAAAGGTTGATCGTAAAGTGTTTCTTGGTCGGCGTATTTATTAATCGCTTGTTCGATTTCTATGCGATTCATTCCTTCCCGAATTTCGGGATTATTGGCAATAGATTTAAGGGTGATATGAGGGACGGTTTTGTATTTGAAACCACCGCCTACCCCTTCTTGGGAATTTGCTAATTGATAATAGTCAAAGGTGGCGGTCATTAACCTTTGTTTGGCTAGGGTTATTGCTACTCTTGAAGTATCGCAGGTTATCCATCTGCGTCCCCATTGTTCGGCAACGTAGGCAGTTGTACCGCTACCGCAATTGTGAACTGTACAAACTTCAGTAATAAAAGAATGACTACCTTCAATCTCTAAATCATAAACAGTTTCAGTTGACCAACAATTTTCTACTTTTGCAATCTCCACACATTCAAGACTAATCTTTTCTACCCCTATTTCTCCTACTCTTACTCCCTCTCTTACTCCCCCTATTACTCCCCCTATTACTCCCCCTATTACTCCCCCTATTACTCCCCCTATTACTCCCCCGTACACGGGGGGTTGGGGGGGACACAAGTGCACTAAAAACAATATCTCCTGGTTTTAGATTACCCGCTTGAACCCAAGTTGCACCCTCAATTGATTCCATGCGGATGCGACATTGAGATTCAATTGCTAAACAAACTCCTTCTAAATTTTCGTAAATTTCTTTTGTCGTAAAGCGCAGCACATCAAGACCAAGACTACGCATAAAACTATCCCGTTGTCGATCATATTCTATTGCTTCTGGTTCAAAGTGGGTTGCCCCATCTATTTCTACAACTAAATGAGCATCTCGACTATAAAAATCAGCAATATATCGACCGATAGGATGTTGACGACGAAACTTAAATTCTAGTTTTTTCCCTCGTAAAATATCCCATAATTTCTGCTCAGGAGGTGTCATTTCTTTACGAAGTTTTCGGCGAAGTTCTAGGTGACTATAGGGGGTTGCTGACCAGTCTTGATTACCTCCTAAATTGCGCGGTCTAAGTTTTGCTAGTACGCGATGATCGGCTGTTAACCACATGGTTGTATTGTTGTTTTTACAGGTTAAACCGATCATTTCTCCTTGGTATTCTTTTTGGATCGTGCGTAGGACTCGGTGGGGTTTTTGGTCGTGACCGTAGACTAAAGTACCGGGTTGTATTTCTTCGATGGGAATGAGTTTTTCTTCCCCTAAATCTCCCGTG
>NZ_CAWLTW010000001.1:1042541-1109589 GCF_963864145.1 Planktothrix prolifica NIVA-CYA 540
CCCATTCATGGGGAGGGTTGGGGAGGGGGTCAATATTTTTGTTCCTTTTCGCAAGCAGGTGATATCTAGGACTAAATCGCCTGGGTCGGTGGTCATTAGGAGACAGCGTTGTATTGTTTTTGTTCCAGTTTGAACAACATATATTTTTTGGTCTGTAAAACTTCCTGTTGCCGTATCTTCCCATAGTTCAGTTAAGGCAACACAAGGAAAATCATCCAAATATCTAATATATTGTATGCTATTCGTAGTGATATGTAATTTTCCAGCATATCCAAGTTTTTGTAGTCCATGTAAACTTGTTTTCCACGATTTTGAATAAACTTTACCCTGATACTCAAATGGAAAAACTGAATTTCCTTGGGAAGTTATATCATTAGGCTTATAGATTTTTGCATCTACTGGAATTTTTAACGGATTCAGTTTTTCTTCTTGAGTCATTCCTCGGTTGCTTCCATCAGCCAATTTTAGCCATGTATAATTTGATGCTGTTCCTGCATTCAAACTTTTTTCAATATAAAGTTGTTTATATTTTGTCTGCTGTTTATCCTTACCATACCAAATAATAAAATCATAACGGCTGGCTAAAAAATTGCTTGATAATCCTGTTGTTTTGACAAAAACTATTTTAGAAATAAAATTTTTTCTACCAAAAACCTCATCCATCAATTCTCGAACATGATGCACATTTTCATCCGAAATCTGCACAAAAACACTACCACTTTCCGACAATAACTCCCTCGCCAATAACAATCTATCTCTTAAATAAGTCAAATAAGAATGAATCCCCAACTCCCAAGTATCCCGAAATGCCTTAATCATTTCCGGTTCTTGGGTCAAATCCTCATCTTTCCCATCCTTCACATCCCGCTTATTCACAAATGGCTGAAAATTTGAACCATATTTAATCCCATAAGGCGGATCGAAATAAATCATCTGTACTTGTCCCGCCATGCCCTCTTTTTCTAATAGGGAATTCATCACTAAAAGCGAATCTCCAGCAACTAAACGGTTACTCCAATTATGCTGATGTTTATAAAATTCAATCGCTTGTCGAATAGGCGGATTTTCTTCAGGTATTTCAAATAAAGATAACTGTAAACCCGGAGTTTGATTTTGCTTCCGTACTGCTTCAATAATGCTGCGAGGATCGATGCGTTCGTGAACGTGCAATGATACAGTTGGCACTTCAAAATTAGTATGTTCCGCCTTACCAGCCCAAACTAATTGCGGGTCAAGGTGCGGATCGTAGCTATAATTTTTATTATCACCATCAGGATCACTTTCTGGCGTAACCAGTCCCACAGGTGGATTATTCACTCGTTGCTGATTTTCGTGATTATATTGATCTATATTTCTTTGATCGGGTTTCTTTTGCCTTGCCATGGGATCTCCTCTAGTCAAAGACTTTACTTTACAATTGATCAAATTATTTCTGTATTTGAGGAACGCTCATAAACAGCTACTATGTAAAAAAAGGACTCCTATTACAGAATCCTTTTGGCTAACTAAATATGGATAAACAATTTGTTAATGCACAACTATTTAATATAGTTACCGATTTAGAATCGGAGCGACAGGATTTGAACCTGCGACCCCTACCACCCCAAGGTAGTGCGCTACCAAGCTGCGCTACGCCCCGACACAATTAACTAATGTAGCATAGCAAACAAAAACTTGTCAAGACTATTTCAAAAGATTTTCAAGGTTTTTGTCGCTTGTACCAATTCCGCCACCACTTCCACGGGCCAACTACCTTCCGCCCGCCGTCCAGTATTCAAAATCAACAGCACCGTATAAGCGTTAGCATAGCCCTCTACCTGCATCCACAACCGCTCGCTTTCCGCTTCACAGGCTATTTTTTCTTCATCCATCAACTCAAGGCTCATTTGGCTCATGGTATCGGCTAGTTCACCCAACAACCGACAAAAATCATCAAACTCCGCCTGGGTCAATTCCATCGCCCAGGTATCGCCCCCGACTAACCCCTGAAATTCATGGGCTTGGGGGTTCCAACCTAAACGCCATCCGGTTCCGGTTTTTAGAATTTTCTCCATATTCCCCGGGTTATTTTAACCGTTGAGCATCTCCCGACTCCGGTAGGGGAATTAAGGAGGGGGTTGGCGGTTTAGCGGTGGGTGAAGCAGGGCTCGGTTTTGGAATTGTTCCATTGTCACTATTGACAGAATTGGGATTAAATAAACTCGCCAGTGTATTAACTAACGCATCCCGTTCAACTCTATTTAACTGTTGAATGGCTTTTTGATCCCCGACTAAAGGATTTTCTTTTAATACTTCCTGACCCGGATAACTTAACACTAACATCGGTTCATTCACCCCTAGATAATCGGCTAAGGTGAGTTTCCAATCAAAACGATATTGAGTGGGTCGATCTTTCACATAAATATGATAACGAATTAACCGACCAATCAAGGTATTATCTTCGGCGACTTTCCCCGTTTCCTGGGAAAAATATTGATTTTCCTGGGGTAAATTTGGTAATTGTTCATAGACTTTCTTCCACACCTCTGAAACCCTGACTCGTCCCGATGGGGAGGATATTTCTGGCGGCGGAGTTTGGGCGAGTCCTTGAATTTCCAGGCCATCTATAAACCCACCCAAAACAATGAATAGGGTAATTATAACGGCGATTAATAGAAAACTTAAACTAACTGGTTTTTTGGGTTTTCGAGATTTCAACATAAACATAAGATTAAGATATTTTGGAGTCTTTATCACCTCAATAAATAAGGTGTTAAAGACACCCAATACCGCAATTGATCAATCTAACGATCCGCGATAATTTGCGGTTGATTTAGTTCATCGGACATTTCAATAATTGCGCGTAAAACAGGTTTGATGGTGTTCTCATCTCCATTATCAAAGTCTTCATAACGACACCGTTTAGCCCGATTTGCGACTTGTACTGTAATCCGATAGCGATTGGTCGCAGCACTGACGAGATCGGCAGCCCGGCGAGTAATTTCTGTTGAGTCTATTGGATGGGTACGCTTTTGCATGAAGTTTATAATTTCCTAACCCTAGAGTTGTGTTTATATCTTATCGTTTAACTTGAATATAAGGATTAGGATCTTCTGCAATCCATCCTAAATCGGAGTTATAACGAATTTCAAAATGGAGATGGGGTTGATCGGTATCCGGTTGTCCCGTCGTCCCGACTGTTCCCAATACATCCCCTAACTTTACCGATTGACCCAGTTTTACCCCAATATTGTCTAAATGGGCATAACGGGTTTGTTTCCCTGACCCATGATTAACTACAACTAATTTTCCATACCCCTCCCGTTCTCCCGCAAAGGCTATTTTTCCCATCCCAACGGATAAAACTGGGGTTCCCACCGTCGCCGTCAAGTCTAAACCACTATGAAATATTACCCGACCCGAAACGGGATTGAGTTGCCAACCATAACCCATTTGTAGGGTTGTCCGTTGCGGTAAGGGATAACCGGGTAACACCAATATCGCCACAGTTGGTGGCCCTTTGGGTGACCAATTCACACCGGGTAAAAATAAGGCTGTTGGTTGAGTTTGACAACCATTCATTTCAAAAACCACGTCAGGACGGGCATTATAAGCTCTGGCTACTTCCTGCCAACTCCGACCAGGGGGAATATCTACCCTAATCCCATTATGGGGGGGAATCAAAATTTCCTGTCCCATGGGAATTGGCCCCCGTTGTAAAATTGGATTGATCCCCAGTAGGGTTGCCGGAATTAGGTTATATTGGCGGGCAATACTTTCGAGGGTGTCTCCAGGGGCAATCCGATGGGGTTTTAAACGGGATAATACCGGGGTTGGGCAAACATCTTGAGCTTCTGAGTTAAAGGGTTCATTCGCCTCTACAGACCTTATCCATGGCGTAATACTAACTAATATTCCGATTAGAGCCATCAACCGCAATAATAATATTTCTAAACGTTGAAACCGCATAATCAACAATTAATCCAATTTAACTGTGAACTACCGACACTGACTTGGAGTACCAAGTACAGTGTCGGCTTCTGTACTCACAGGGGAATGCCTCAAGACGGACTTGCATCCCCCTTTTGGTCTTACCTCCCCTCCTACAGCGCCAAACGGCTGAACCATCCGTCTTTAGGATTCTGATACCTTCTGCTCTAATATTCATAGCTGCGTTTCCATCTCGGTCATGATCAGTACCGCAATTAGGACAAGTCCATTCACGAACATCTAATGGCATTTGACTGACTTGATAGAAACAATTAGAACAGAGTTTGGAACTAGGAAACCATCTATCAATCTCCACTAACTTCCCGCCTTTTCGTTCTAGTTTGTAAGCTAGAAAATTAGTGAAAGTTCCCCATCCACAATCAGATATTGCTTTTGCCAAATTGTGATTACGAACCATGCCTTTGACATGAAGATTCTCTACTATAACAGCTTGGCTATCGCTGACCAACTTATGACTAAGTTTATGTAAAAAATCTTGCCGAGAATTACTAACTCGTTCGTACAGTTTAGCTACAATTTTACGATATTTATTTCTGGATTTACTCCCCTTTTGTTTACGCGCCAACTTCTTCTGCTTACGCTTGAGGTTTTTTTCGTGCTTGGCAAAGTGTTTAGGATTATCGTATTTAGAAACATTTTCGCCATCAGTGACAACTGCAAAGTGTTTGATTCCTAAGTCAATACCATAGATTTTACCTTCTGAAATCGTAGGGTTTTCCCCTTCAATTTCGGTCAATATAGATGCCAAATATTTGCCTGATGGTGTTTTACTAACAGTAACAGTCTTGATTTTCCCTGCAATTGGTCTATGTATTTTGGCTTTGACTATCCCAATATTGCCAGGAAGTTTGACATTACCATCAACAATTTTGACATTTTGAGGGTATTGAATTGACTGTTTGCCATGTTTAGACTTAAACTTAGGGAAACCTGCACGTTTATCAAAAAAGTTTTTGTATGCTGTGGTTAAATTAAGTGTTGTAGATTGTAAAACCTGACTATAACAATCAGCTAACCACAGGGTATCTTCGGCTTTTTTGAGTTTAGGAAGTAGGGCGTTGAGTGCTACCTGTCCTAGCCCTTTGCCCGTATCTTGATAAACCTGAATCGATTTATTTAAAGCATAATTCCACCACCACCGCGAACATCCAAATGTTTGGGCGAGATGTGCTTCTTGCAATGCAGTTGGATACAGACGGACTTGTACAGCTTTGTGTAGCACTCGATTTGCACCTCCTAGTCTGAAGATCTTACTACATAATAGAACTCTTGCAAAATAATTTTATGGTATTATGGTAAGTTTTGCTCAATTTCATAAAATCCTAGAGACTAACCATTCTTCACAAATTTTTGCTAAAAACTCCATAAAATGGTAAAAATTGAAAGTGAATTTAGACAATAACTCTGCGATGAACACTCAATTTTATCTAAATTTGAAACCTCATGAATTTAAACGGAGATTTGGTGTCAAGATTCAAACCTTTCAAGAAATGGTTAATGCCATAGAGCAGTTCAGGTTAGAACATCCTAAAGATAGGAGAGGACGTCACACCCACCTGACTCTCCAAGAGCAAGTTTTAGTAGCCTTGGAGTATTGGCGAGAATACAGAACATATTTTCATATTGGGACAAATTGGGGAGTATCAGAATCAACTATTTGCCGAATTGTTGCTAATATTGAATCAACTTTAATCAAAACAGAAAAGTTTCGTATTCCGGGAAAAAAAGCATTAATTCAAGATTCTGGCTACCCCGAAATCGTAGTGATGGATGTCACAGAAACGGCTATTGAAAGACCGAAAAAAAAACAGAAAAAATATTACTCAGGAAAGAAAAAACATCACACACTCAAAATTCAGTTAGTAATTAATCAAGAAACTAAACAGATTATTTGTACAGATTTTGGAGAAGGACATTGCCACGATTTTAGCTTATTCAAAAAAAGCAAAATTCATTTTCACCCCCAAACTGATAGTTTACAAGATAGTGGCTATCAAGGGATTAAGGATTATCACTTGAATAGCTATGTACCCAAAAAGAAACCCAAAAATGGCAATCTTTCGGTCTTAGAAAAAGACTATAATCAAGCTTTGGCTCATCAACGAATTGTGATTGAACACGTTAATCGGAGCCTCAAAATTTTCAGGATCTTATCGAGTCGTTATCGAAATCGTCGTCGCCGTTATGGTCTTCGTTGTAATTTGTTGTCGGCCATTTATAATTATGAGTTGACACTCTTAGTCTGAAAGTGAAAATTTGTTATTATAGCATAGATTTTTTTTGCAAGAGGTCTAATAAAAAAGATTTGGTCAACTCCGTACCTACGTTGACCCGCCTTTCATCCCACCGCTCACCTGGGTTATTGTAGAGCGGGGGACTTCCCGGCGGTGTTAGTTAAAAAAACCGATTCCCCTGTCAGTTACCTTAATCGGTAATTTGCAGTTATCATTGAAGGGTGAAGTCTTGATTTGATAGGACTTACGCACGGGGCCCGATAAACCGGGTTTTTTAGAAAATATGTAGGTCACAACGAAGTATTTTCGTAAAAAAACCCGGTTTCTTTGGTTGGGTGCGTAAGTCCTGTTTGATTTCTTCCACTGATTATTGATAACTGATTACTGATAACTGATTACTGATTTCCACCACAGCAACAAAGATGGATTTATCATTCAAACAGTTTACGATATACCTAGCCTTAGTCTCTTTAGGTGGCGGTGGTGGATGGCTGGCAAGTCGCTATGTCCAAACCAATAACTCAGACCCGTTATCGGCGACGGTAGCCATCGTTAAACATAACCCTGCGGTTTCCCCCCCTAGAGTTACAGAAGATCCGGTGGTTGACCGTAGTAGTTCTAATTTTATTGCCGATGCCGCCGAAATTGTTGGCCCGACGGTGGTGAGAATTGATGCGACCCGCAAATCGGCACAAGATGTGCCCGATGCCTTTAAAAATCCCCTATTTAAACGCTTTTTTGGCAATCAAATCCCCACAAATGAAGACCGAGTTCGTAGGGGAACAGGTTCAGGATTTATTCTACATTCCGATGGTCGGATCATTACTAATGCTCATGTTGTGGATGGGGCGGATACGGTACAAGTCACCCTTAAAGATGGTCGGGTATTGGAAGGGAAAGTCAAAGGAGTTGACCCGATAACCGATGTGGCGGCGGTGAAAATTGACGGGAAAGAGTTACCGACAGCCCCAATTGGTTTCTCCGATCATTTGGTTCCGGGTCAGTGGGCGATCGCCATTGGCAATCCCCTAGGATTAGATAATACCGTAACTATTGGGATTATTAGCGCCACAGATCGTTCCAGTACCCAAGTCGGAATTCCCGATAAACGAGTTCGCTTTATTCAAACCGATGCGGCGATTAATCCGGGCAACTCTGGCGGGCCATTATTAAACGATCAAGGTCATGTGATTGGGATTAATACGGCAATTCGGGCTAATGCCCAGGGTCTGGGATTTGCCATCCCCATTCAAGTGGCGATCCGCATTGCTAGTCAACTTTTTGCCAAAGGGAAAGCCGATCATCCCTATCTGGGTGTACAGATGGTGGAACTCAGTCCGGTGGTGAAGGCAGAAATAAATCAGCAACTAGAAGTTAAGTTAACCCAAGACACCGGAGTGATTGTGGTGCGGGTGGTGGAGGATTCCCCCGCCGCCCAAATGGGAATTCTCAAAGGGGATATCCTCACAAAAATTGACGGCAGTGCGGTGAATACTCCAGCCCAAGTCCAAGAAAAAATTGAAACTAAGACGGTTGGGGAAGAACTTGCCATCGAAATTAACCGCCAGGGCCAACAACAAACCCTGATGATTAAAACCGCCGTGTTCCCAGAATCTGCCTTGGCTGGAGAATTCAATAATTAATCCGGTGTTTTGGGATCAATTGAAGCGGTGCGGGATAGGTTTTCTTCCAGGTGCATCCGTTGTTCCATTTGACGTAAAAAGTACCCGGTCATCATCGCCGATGCTAACAGACCCGCCAAGTTTTCGCGGTTGGTTGTAATCTGCACATCAAAGTGATCGGAGGGGAGTACCCCGACTAATCCTTGGACGTTTTTACTAATGATTTCTTTAATTTCCAAACTCGCAGACTGAGCAACTGTCGCCAGAATATCGGGATGTTGACTTTGCAGGTAGGTCAACAAGGGATTTTCGGCGGTTTCTTGAACATCAGATTTAAGGAAGTCAGAGTTAAAAACCATGATCTGCGTCTCTATATCATGCTTATGCTATCTATAGTTTATCTTATTGTATGGGGGCGTCGATGGGTAAATCGTCGCTAAAATTTAATGAGAGTTGTTGGGGAAGCTGATCAACTTGGAAATATTGATGGAATTTTTTAGTCACTTGTAACCAATGGGAGCGGGAGTTAGCTTGTTTGCGTTTCTGAACAAATCCCAGTTCTACGAGCTCGGTGACCTGTTGATAGGCTCCTGACCCTCTTAATTCTACTAAATCGGTTTGGGTAATGCCACCCTTGAGGGCGATCGCGGCTAAAGTTCTTAATGCCCCAACTCCTAACTCCGGTGCTACTAAGCTTTGCATTAATGACCGATAGGCTTCTCGCAGTTGTAAGCTATATCCAGAATCGGTTTCTACGACTTCTAAGGCACTATCCCGATGGGCATAGTCGGACATCAGTTGAATTAGTGCTTCTTCGACTTCGGTGCGATCACACCCGGCTAATTCTGCTAGTCCGGCAATGGAAAGCGACTGACCTTTTAAATACAAAATTGCTTCAATTTTCGCCAATAAACTCATTTTTAACAACAGATGAAAGATCACGGTTTGGAGTTCTTAACTGTTGACTGTACACACTTGTCTGTCAAGCGTCAACTTTTAGCCGGGGATTGGTGTTATCACCCCGATCTGTACTTACAGTTAACAAAATTTTTGTATATTTTTTCAGCAAATATTATTTAATTCCTTCTCTATCTAAAACTATATTTTTTTCAACTCTCTGAAGAAATATTTTACTTGGAGTCAAGAGCTTCATTAAACTTAACAAAAATATAGGTGAACTGTAAGTTAGATAACAAAGTTAAGGAAATCCATCATCCATAATTGAGTTTATATAATTATTTGGGATCAATCAACATGAACAGGGAAAATGCCGTTCCCTCGAATTGCCGCAATTGCCTCCACTACAAACCAGAAGGCAGACGGGGGGGGATTTGTCAGATGTTTCACGCGCCTGTCCAAAGTCATTGGAAATCCTGTTCCTTAGCCGCCTTACCTTTTATTTATTTATTAGATCGGGTAGATGCGGAATTTTATGGCATACCCGATGAAAAAGAGCAGAAAGTTTCCTGAACCCAACCTGAATACATTCTACCGTTCATGAGGTCAAAAAACATGAATAATATTGCAGAAAAATCTATACCTAAAAAGAAAAATTGTTGTTGCTGACAATTATTAAATTTTGACAAAATTTCTTAAACTTATTTTTTCAAGTTTATGTTAAAATAAAAGCTAAGAAATTTGTTTAAGATTATCAATGAACTTAAATTTAAAACCTCAATTAACCGAGCATTTACAACAAATCATTAGAGAACGTGACCCCTATCTGGCTTCAGAGGGTCATTTTTATGTCCGTGAATATATTCGCCAGCAACTCCAACAATGGGGAACAGTGATCACCAATGAGTTTGAACTTAGGGGAAAAACCCATCAAAATCTGATCCTAAATTTACCTGGTATTTCAAAATCAAACAATTCTATTATTTTAATTGGTGCCCATTATGATGCTGTACCCGGGTGTCCTGGAGCCGATGATAATGGTACGGGAGTTGCGGCTTTATTGGAATTAGCAAAGGCGATCGCAAAACACCCCCTAAAATATCCAGTTCAATGTGTAGCTTTTGATTTAGAGGAATTTGGTTTTCTGGGGAGTCAACATTATGCTGAATCCTTAAAACAGCAAAACCAGTCTATTCGTCTGATGCTCTCCCTAGAAATGTTAGGCTATTGTAATCCTAATCCTAATTCCCAAAAATATCCCTTCGGATTAAAATATTTTTATCCGAATTGTGGGGATTATATCGCCTTAATTGGTAACTTAAAAACTATCCCTGATTTAATTAGAATCAGTCGAGGTATTCGCCAAACTAAAACGCCTTGTGAATGGCTTCCGGTTCCCAACCGAGGTATAATGGTTCCCGATACCAGACGCAGTGATCAAGTTCCTTTTTGGGATTTAGGATATTCAGCAATTATGGTGACAGATACGGCAAATTTAAGGAATCCTCACTATCATCAACCTACGGATACTTTAGAAACCCTAGATTTAGATTTTCTTGCCGGAGTTTGTCAAGGTTTATTAGCAGGTTTACGAAGGCTGTAATACCGGGGGATTTACAGTAAGATGACCCAACTGAACCTGTGGCATTAGAAGACTGGGAATGCTTAAAAGGAGCAATATTTTGTTATCTCTTAGTCCGCGTAGGCGGACTTTGTTTGTGTAGCTGCGGTTTCAACCGCCGAAGCTTTGTTGGTATTTTCCTAAAATCTTAGCATTGTAAGTACGAAAGAGCCGAAAATGTAATGTATAATTTAGGGGAGTTAATCGGAGGTTGTCATGCTGAATATAGAATTAGACAAGGAAACGGAAGCTTATTTAGTAGAAATTTTGGGAAGGGAGAAAACTACCAGCGATGAATTGATTAAACGCTTAGTTAAAGATCGCTGGCTGAGTTTACAACCGCGTCAAACAATTGTAGAAAGACTGGGGGGACATCCTGAACATCTGTTAGAAGATGCGCCACCTGATTTATCAGAACGCGCAACTCGGAAAAAAGCGATCCAAGCTTATTTGGAGAAAAGACATCCTCAATATCATCCTCAATGACTTATCATCCCGTAATTATTGTAGATAGTGGAGTTCTTGTAGCTTACTACAGTGTAAAAGATAGCTATCATCAACAGGCGCGAGTTTTTTTTGAGAGATGAACAGTATGCAGATTTACCGGGAGATTTTGCTGATTTGTCTCTGGTTGCTATTTCCGAACGGCTGAATATTCCGGCTATTGCTACTTTGGATAGTGATTTTTTTGGTGTTTATCGACGTTATCGAAAACAGGCTTTTGAGCGGGTGTTTAGACCTGAAGACTAAAGCTATTTGTATCTATGGTAAAATTCTGCGTTAAACCTTGATTTATGGCATCACTTGAATAGTCGCATTTTACAATATTCTTAATATTCCCTTCATCTCTTAGTCCCTCTCTGCTAAGACTTCATTTGTGTAGTTGCGGTTTCAACCCCCGAAGCATCAAGGAGATAAATCACAGCCTCTTTTGTGAGTCAGATTAAATCATTTGACAATTCAGGGAGAGTTATCTGTAGTGAGGATATAATCAAGCATTATAAATTTGAAGGTGATTCCCAATGGATGATAGTCGAGATCAAGCTTACTTAACTCTGATTCGTATGCTGTTGGTTTATCCCACCCAGGTAAATGAAATTTTGAACGCTAATCAAGAACTGATTGATGGTGGATTAGTACATTGGATGAGGCAAGTAGTAAAACAGCTTACTGCCCAAGGAGATGAAAGTGCAGCAGAGTTTTTAGAAGATATAGCGAATCAACTAGCTACTAAGACTGGTGCGGTGACTTTTACCTGTTGTATAGATTTTTTATTAGAAGTGTTAACAATAACCGAAAAAAGCAATGGCGATCAAGAAAAAGTATATTATTTTTTAGAAAAACAACAGGAAAAATTAAATATAGATTTTCTATACACATTGAAAGTTTATGCAGACCAATATTTAAAAAGCGAACAATTAGAAAAACATCAAGGTTTTGCAGTAGTTATTTTCATTTTTAGTAACTTGATTCAGGAGTTTCCGTTAGGTGATCGAGCGCTCAACCTAGAAATTGCTATCAAAGGTTATGAGATAGCTGGTGAGGTATACACCTACAAAAATTTTCCTGAAGATTGGGCAGAAACTCTTAATAACCTGGCAATTGTTTACATACAAAGAATTCGGGGATCGAAAGCAGAAAATATTGAGGTAGCGATTCAATGTTTAAAAGCTGCTTTGAGAGTCCATACTCGTAAAGACTTTCCCGAACGATGGGCAACAATTCAAATTAATTTAGGACTTGCTTACACACACAGAATTCAAGAGTCAACCGCAGAAAATTTTGAAACAGCGATTAAATATCATCAAGCTGCCTTGGAAGTCTATACCCGCGATAAAAATGATTATGAATGGGCAAGAATTCAGCATAATCTGGGAATAGCTTACAACGATAGACTGCGGGGAGAGAAGGCAGATAATCTGGAAAAAGCGATTAAATATTATAATGCTGCGTTAGAAGTCCGTACCCGTGAAAAATACGAGCGAGTATGGGCAATGACTCAACTTAGTCTGGGATATGCTTACGATTGCAGACTTCGTGAGTCAAAAGCAGACAATACTGAACTGGCGATTAAATGTTACGAAGCTGGGTTAGAATTTTATACTCCTGAAGGCAATCCCGAACAATGGGCAAAAACTCAGAATAATTTAGGACTTGCATACTCACACAGAATTCGAGAAGATAAAGAAGAAAATATAGAGAAAGCAATCAAATATTATCAAGCTGCACTGACAGTTTATACTCGTACAGCATATCCTGAAGACTGGGCTAGAAATCATAATAATTTAGCAGGTACTTACCTAAAAAGAATTAGAGAGTCCACCGAAGAAAATATTGAACAGGCGATTAAATGTTGTGAGGCTGCTTTACAAGTTTATAAACGTGAAAACTTCCCCGAAAGTTGGGCTAATACTCTGAATACTTTAGGTTTAGCATATACAGAGAGAATTAGGGAAGACAAAGCAAATAATTTGAAGCTGGCGATCGCTAATTTTGAATTAGCGGCAACAGTCTCGACTCGTGAAGAGTTTCCTTACAAATGGGCAGGAATTCAAACTAACCTAGTGGGTGTACATAAGGAATTAGGACAGTTTAAAGAAATGGTTGATTGTTTGAATTTAGCCTTACAAATCTTCACCCCTATATCTTTTCCAAGAGAATGTTTTAATTTATGGGAGTTTTTCGGTGGACTCACTTTTGCAAACAAATGGTGGACAGCAGCTTGGCAAAGTTACTCCAATGCAATAGCAGCAGTCGAACAAAGTCGGGAATGGGCAACCAACGAAGCAGCCCGTCAAGAAATCCAATTAAACGCCATAGATATTTATATCAAAATGGTGCAAGCCTGCATCAATGACGGACAAATTGAAAAAGCCCTCGAAACCGTCGAACGCAGCAAATCCCGCAACTTAGTCGAACTACTAGCAAATTCTGAACTTGAACCCAAAGGCGCTGATGATTCACTCAAACAGGAATTACGCAGGCTAAGAAGCACCATCTCATCAATACGGCAATTACTAGCCGACTCAGATAATAACAGCACATTTAATCGCGACAGTTTCCAGGGATTGCGTAGTAGTGAAACATCCAGCCTCACCCGCGAATATATCGCCCAACAGCGCGAACTCCTGCAAGAATATCAGCGCCAACTTGATGAAGTTTTCGCCCAGTGTCAGGAACTAGATCCCGCCTTTACCCTCACTCAAAAAGTCAACCATATTACCGTTGCCGAAATTCGCGATTTAATTGACTCCCACACCGCTATTTTAGAGTGGTATATTGGCACAGATAGTTTCCAAATATTCATTGTCACCCAGTCAAATTTGGAAGTCGTGGAGTTTGACAAAGCCGAATTAGAAAAGCTGGAAGCGTTGAATCAAAAGTATCTCGAAGCCTTATTTAACAACACCGAAACCTGGCAAGATAATCTTTCCGAGTCGCTGAATAGTCTTTCCCAGATATTGCGCTTTGATGAAATTCTCAATCATCCCGCCCTAGCCAATTGTGAGTCCCTGATTTTAGTTCCCCACCGCTATTTGCATCTATTTCCCCTTCATGCCTTATCTGTTAGCCAACAAACTTGGAAGCGATTTAACCCAGAAACTCCCCATCTGGAACCCCCCGCCAACCCCTGTCTGCTAGATTGCTTCAAAAAAGGCGTGCGATACGCCCCCAGTTGTCAACTCCTGCAACGGGTACAACAGCGAGAACGCCCACCCGCCGATAGCTGCACCCTGTTCGCTATCCAAAATCCTACCGAAGACCTTGACTACACTGATATAGAAGTAGAAACCATCAAACGTGACTTTTCACCCGCCGACATTTTAAGCAAACAACAAGCCACCAAAACCGCCCTCCTTGATAACCTAGAAACCATCGCCCAAGCGCACTACGTCCACTTTTCCTGTCACGGTTCCTTTGATTTCCAGACACCCCTAATTTCATCCCTAATCTTAGCAGGAGCCATAGAATCAACGGACTCACCCACCCCCACCGGGCAAAAATCTCTCCGATTGCGTTCCGGGGGACAAGCCAACCCCGCCAAATGCCTAACTCTGCAAGACATCTTTGCTACACTGAACTTACCTAAATGTCGCCTCGTCACCCTCTCCGCTTGCGAAACGGGGTTGACAGACACAACCAAGCAGAGTGATGACTGTATTGGCTTGGCTACAGGCTTTTTGTATGCTGGTAGTCAGGGGGTACTCTCTAGTTTGTGGTCAGTCAATGACTTAGCGACGGCGTTTTTAATGATTAAATTCTATGAAAATCTGAAAACTGCTGATATGGCAGTAGCCCTCAATACTGCCCAAATTTGGCTGCGAGATGCAACTAAAGAAGATTTGCAAACATGGACAAGCAAACTTCCCTTGAATCCCACCCAAAAACTTATACAGTTACCCGCGTTATTTAATAAGATGGAAGCTAACACTAAGCCTTTTCAATCGCCTGACTATTGGGCTGCTTTCTGTGCAGTAGGTAAATAGGAGTCTATAAATGTCATTTGCAGAAGACAATATTAGAGCATTTCAACAGTTAATTACTACCGAGCCTCAATTATTTTCTAAACACGAGGCTGAATTACACCAGCTAGGTGCTACTCTGCCAGATGATATCGAGAAAATATCTGATGCTGTCTCAACTTGGTGTGCTTGTGAAAGTCGCCCTCAAATACTAGAGGCTTTGATAAAGCTGCACGGTGATGTTGATAAGGATCGCATACCAGGAACAACCAAGCTACCAGGAACAAACAACCTGCAAGCCCCTCCACCGCCTCCACCTCCCAAAGTCTCGAGAGAAACGTTATTAAATGCCATCCAAGAAAGTTTTCCTAATCAGTCAAAATAGCACTCAGGCTCTAGGTGATGAATAGCAATGAATTGACAGGCAAACTTGCCAACCTAAAACTCACACTGTTTGCCTTTCATTTGTGCAGAAACCTTGCCCAAGGCGACAAACAACCTGTGAATAATGCCAACCATTTATGGCATCAATGTGTTACTTTGGGCAACCTGCTGCAAACCAATCCAAAACTTGATTCTTTACCAGAACATCTTGCCAACAAAAAGAGCCAAGGTAGCCAACAAAGCGACTATTTAGAACTTTATGAGTCAGATGGTGATAGATTCGTATCATTTACGACTGTCAGCCAACCCGATAAAGTACCCCTGCAAGGCACAATTTATCCAGTGCAACTGCACGACACTTACGCCCTTGACTTGACGCTGCTTGCCACAGATAAAGTAGAAACCAACCAACTAAACAATCTGAATTTTCAAGGTTGTCTGCTACCCAATAAAATCGAAGCATCACTGGGACAAACCCTGGTATTATTTGCCAAACCCGTTGATTTTTCTGGTAATCATCAAGAATTAGCAGCAGCTTGTGTAGAAGCTTTGTTTCAAGATTTAGAAAACCAGCCAAAACCCTATTTTATTGCAGAGGGAAAACTTCTCGGTAGTCCCATTTTTGAATTTGACAATGCTCAAGAAAATCCTAGTTTAAACTGCCATATTTTAGTCTGGTTAAACACAGATGAAAAAACTTCAGAATTAGAGGAATCTGGTAATTATTATCGTCCACTGCTCAATTTGTTATGCTGTCGGACTAAAATCATTTATGTCTACTACCAAGCGCAGCGTTGCAACGAGGAAGCGAGGAAACTTTACAGCCAATTAGAAGAAAAAGTAGAAGAGTTTAGCAACTTAAAATCAGACAAGAAAGAGCGACTGCAACAACTAGAAAAATTGCTAACTGAACTTCCCCAAATCGGCTTGAACTATGCCCGTTATTTGCGAGATATAGAACTTCATCTGATTACAATTGAAACGAATGCTTACAACTATCGTAACTGTCATAAAGAACTTGTCAGTTGCAGCGTCAAAGAAATAGACAACTTAGATTTTATACAAGATTTCTATGCTAGTAGTTGCAAGATATTTCAGAAGCAGATTAAAGTAAATATGAGTTATCTTACCGTAGGACGACAATTGTTTCAACAGATGATGGAAACTATCCGAGGTATAGTAGAGATTGAGCAAGCAGAATGCGATCGCAACCTCCAAAAAACCATCCAATCCGTAGGCTTTGGCATAGGTGCAGCAGGCGTAGTCGCAACTAGCGCCCCCTATTGGATCGACCAGAATCCAGAGAAAATAAACATTGACAAACCTTTTACCTCTACTTCTCTAAATACTTTCACAGCTGTTATCCTTTTTAGCTTCATAGCGGGGTTAGGTGCATGGGGTATCGCTTCTGGGTGGATGTACCGCAAAAGCTTCATAGCGGGAGTGAAAGGTAGGTTGTCAGGAGGAATTGGTAATAATAAAACTCAGGTTAGCTTACCCAGTTCTCCAGGTCAACCAATTAATACCATTTCCCAGGAACCGGAAGCGGCGACAAATACGACTGAAACGAAGCGCGAAGATTCTGCACGTCCGCATCAATGAAACTCTAATCTTGCCGTATTCTGTATAAATCTGAATCAAGACATTTGTTGATCCAACTTAAGTAAGGCTTGAATTCGAGCTTCGGTTGGAGGGTGAGTTGAAAATAAACTAGCCATGGTTTGTCCTGAAAAACTATTCTTGACATCCGCCCCGGCGTGAACGCACGGGGATTCCATCTATTTAAGCAGATCAAAAATTGATAGCTGCTCAAATACTGGATGGGTTGACGCTTCGCGGGCTACAGCTACCGCCAAGGGTAGTCTTACGTCTGCCTCCACGTCCGTTTGAAGTCTCCGAAAGCCCTCCGGCGACTAAAATATTTACTGCGGCATTAACATCACGATCGTGAGATGTACCGCAATTTAAACAAGTCCACTCTCTAATATTTAACTCTTTTTTACCACCACGAAAACCACAGCAAGAGCAAGTTTGAGAAGTAGGAATCCATCTATCGATGACACGAAAATCCCGCCCGTACATAACTGACTTAGCTTCTAACATAGTTCTAAAACTACGCCAACCTAAATCGGAAATTGCACGGGATAGTTTTCGGTTTTTAATCATCCCTGACACATTTAAATCTTCCAAGACTATTGTTTGATTTTCACGAATAATCTGAGTTGAAAGTTTGTGTAAAAAATCGTTTCGGGTATCAGAAACTTTAGCGTGAAGTTTAGCTAATTTCTTTCTAGCAACTTCTCTTCTTTTACTCCCTTTCTGTTTCCTTGACAAATTACGCTGTAATTTCCTTAAACGCTTTAATTGTTTCTTCAAAGGTTTAGGTGATTTAACTTTTTCACCGTTGCTTAATGTAGCAAAATCAGTGATACCTAAATCAATTCCTACTGAATTTTGGTTTTCAGGTAATTGTTGAGGATTAAATTCAACGACAAAGCTGACAAAATACCTATCAGCACTATCTTTGATTAAGGTAGCACTAGAAGGAACTGCGGGTAATTCCCTACTCCAGATTACTTGAATATCACCTATTTTAGCCAGGTGAATGTAATTAGAGTTAGGATAGAGTTTAAACCCATTGTCGGTAAATCTAGCTGATTGCTTAGATTTACGTTTTTTAAACTTAGGGGGTTTAACTTTCTTGCCTTTTCTCTGTCCTTTACAGGATTTAAAAAAGTTAGAATAAGCCTGCTCCAAATCTCTCAAAGACTGTTGCAAGGGAACCGAGGAAACTTCTGTTAACCATTCTTTTTCCTCGGTTTTCTTGAGTTCTGTAAGTCTTTTAGAGAGTTCACCACTAGAAGGTTTTTTGTTACCCGCACGGTATTGTTCTTGGCAGTAAGCTAAGGCATCGTTAAAAACCACACGACAACAACCGAACAATTGAGACATTAGCCTCTTTTGTTGGTCTGTTGGGTAGATTCTATATTGATACCTTAACTTCATTGTTTTTGTTGTTTACGATCACTTCTTTAGTATACTCTAAAATAGAATAAAAAGCCGTCGTGGAACGACGGGGTTTTAAACCCAAAATTTCTGATAATTAATAGAGCTTCAAAAGCGGGATTTCCTTCAATGGGAATTTGTCTGGCCGTAGCATCTAACCGTTGTAACGCTCTGGCTAAAGCTTTAGGATTTCCGGTTAATTTAGCCGCCCGCGCATCGGCGGAAAATTCGCGAGTTCGAGAAATAGCTAATTGAATCACAGTAGCAGCCATAGGAGCTAGAATTATTGTTAATAATAATCCTATGGGATTTCCCCCTTGATTCCGATTCCGTGAACCTCCAAACCACATCGAATAACTGGCAAATTGAGCGAGTCCAGAAATAGCTCCCGCGATGGTTGCAGCTATCGCTTGGGTGAGGGTATCTCGATTTTGAACATGGCTTAATTCATGGGCAATGACGCCTTCTAATTCATCTTCGGGTAACAGATTCATAATTCCTTCGGTGACAGCAACAGCAGCGTTTTTGGGATTTCGACCTGTGGCGAAGGCATTGGCCGCCGGAGTCGGGACGATATAAACTCCGGGTACGGGTAAATTGGCGCGATCGCATAATCGTTGTACCATCGCATATAATCCTGGGGCCTGTTCGGGGGTAACGGGTTGGGCATTATAGGCTTTGAGGGCAATTTGATCGGAAAAATACCAGCTTCCTAAATTAGTTACCGCGGCTAATACGATACCCACCAATAGACCGCCAGTTCCGCCAATCACCCAATAGCTAATCATGACTAAAAGAACACTTAATAATCCCAGTAAAGCAACGGTTTTAAACAGATTCATGGCAATTTTTCTTGGGTGTAACTGTTGGTTTTGAGTTCTATTATAGTCCTAAATGTGTTAAGGATAGGGGGAATATCACCCAAAACAATAGGTTTTACGGAATTCTTGAGAATCGAGTTGTTATACTAAACAAGAATAATTTCATCAGAAACCTGAAAACATCATGCGAGAAATGTTAGCAAATACACTGGAGATCTTTGACCGACACAGTGGTTGGATTATTTGGAATCTGTTTCTGGCATTTATTCCTTGGGCTTTAAGTTTTTGGTTATTTCGCAGAAAAGTGATGACTCGAAATTGGGGTTGGTGGATGATCTATATTATTTTTATTGCTTTCTTACCCAATGCTCCCTATCTACTCACAGATATTATTCATTTAATTCGGATTATTCAGGCTGGGTATTCGGTTTGGGTAATTACCTTAATTTTTATTCCACTCCATGTTTTTGCAATTATGGCGGGTTTACAATTCTATGTTTTATCGTTAATTAATCAAGGGCATTATTTAAAAAGGCAAGGGGTGAAACAATATATTTTTGCTTCGGAAATCATGACTCATCTTTTATGTGCGATTGGGGTTTATTTGGGAAGATTTAGACGGTTTAATAGTTGGGATTTGGTGACTCAACCCGATGTGGTTTTCTTGCAAACTTTAGATGATTTAACCGATAAAAAACCTTTGTTTGTGGTAATTATTACCTTTTTATTCATTACAATATCCTATACATTAATGAAGCAAGTTACCCTGGGATTAATTCTTCAGTTAAAACGAATTTATTCAGGATTAGATGAATTAGACTCGGATGAATTTCCCCAAAGGTAAATCGGAATTAAGTATCAAATCGACAAATATATTTAGGATTAATCGGACATTCAGTTGATGTTAGAGGATTATTTTGAACAAACAAAAAACGAATTTTATTCAAGGATTTTAATGGTGTAATATCAACCACTTGATTATTATTGAGATTGATTTCACTGACAACCTTTAAATTTTGAAGTGGTGAAACATCAGAAATTTGATTATAGCTGAGATTAATTCGGATTAATTTAGTTAAGGATTTTAAGGGACTAATATCCGTAATTTTGTTATAACTTAAATCCAATTCTTCTAAATTAGTCAAACTTTGTAAGGGAGTCAGATCAGAAATATGATTATTTCTTAATTTCAAGACAGTGATCTGGGTTAATCCTTGTAATGGACTTAAATCCGAGAGGAGAAATGTACTTAAATCTAGCATTTTTTGTTCCGCCATCATTTGATTGGCGCGATCGCAATTTGAAGTTCCCACTTTCTGCAATAAAACATCAAGGGTTCTTTTTGCCTCTGGTGACAATTGCTGACGATTCAAACACCAATCTTGAAAGGTTTTAAAGGTCTGGGAATTCGCCTCTGATTGGGCTAAACTTGCCTGGGGTAAACCCAAAACCATTAACATTAATAAAAATTTCCCGACTTTCTGTGGAATTGTCCTTTTTGTCAAGGGTTTGTTCATCCTGATAAATCCTCGGTGAATAATTGTGGTAGAATAGTACAAGTTACTTTTTAACTCTAGTATTGACGACACGATAGCTCTTTGTTCCTCAACTTCTAAACTAATGAGTATTCGGGGTATTGACGTTTCAGATTACCAGCCTATAGTAGATTGGCAAGCCGTTGCCCGTTCTGGGATTTCCTTTGCTGTGATTAAATCAACAGAAGGAGAAAGCTTTGTTTGTAAAGTTTTCCCCAGCTATTGGGAACAAACAAAAGCCAACGGTTTAATTCGGGGTGCTTATCATTTTTTTAAGCCTGATAGTGATCCGATTAAACAAGCCTATCATTTTCTGAAAATTGTTAAACTTCAAGATGGAGATCTGCCTCCGGTCTTGGATATTGAAACCATGGGAACCGTAGATGCCAAAACCCTCTGTGATCGAGCCGCACAGTGGATTGATGTGATTGAAAAAGAAACGGGTTTTCGTCCGATTATTTATACTTATCCTGGGTTTTGGCAAAAACTTAATACTACTCGTTTTTCCGATTATCCTCTGTGGATTGCCCATTATACCACGGCCGAACAACCAATTATTCCTGGCGGTTGGAAAACCTGGGTATTTTGGCAATTTACAGATCAGGGCCAAGTTGATGGAATTAGTGGGGGTGTGGATGTTAATTTATTTGAAAGTATTCGCAGAGGGGATAAGGGAACAAAAGTTGAAAAGATTCAAAACCTGCTAAAAAATCAAGGTCATGATCCAGGAATTATTGATGGGAGTTTTGGCAATGGTACGGAAACTGCTTTAATCAAATTTCAACAAAAAAAACAGTTACAAGCGGATGGAGTCGCGGGGTTAAAAACCTGGACGGCGTTGATGGGGCCCTCCGATTCTTTTGTTCTACCTGTGGGAAGTGTAGAACCTACGCCTGTACCTACGCCTGTACCTACACCTGTACCTACGCCTGTACCCACACCTGTACCTACGCCTGTACCAACGCCTGTACCTACGCCTGTACCTACGCCTGTACCTACGCCTATTCCCACACCCGAACCCGCGCCTATTCCCAGTATTGAACTGATTGATATTTGTAAAGTTTATAAAGGAACTCCCAATCAGGATCAAGTGCTAACATGGTTCGAGCCACAAATTCCCCAGACTATATTATTAGAATTTTCTAAACTCTGGAGAAACCAAACAAAGGTTCCAACTGTTTCTGTAAAGTTCATTGATGTTTGTAAATATTATCGAGGTTTGCCTAATCAAGATCAAGCCTTGCGTTGGTTACAAGAGAAAATTTCACCTACCCTCTTGAGTGAATTAGCTCAAAAATGGAATCAACAAACTTTACCACCACCTAGTATTAAATTAGAGGATGTCTGTAAATACTATAAGGGTTTACCCGGTCAAATTAAGGCACTAGAATGGCTACAAAGTCAAATTCCTCCGGCTACCTTAGATGAATTTGTCAGACAGTGGAGAAAACCCTAAATCAGTCATCAGTTAAGTAGTTGCACAAAATAAATTACCTAGTTGAGAGAGGGAACACCGGAACAGCCCCCCCAAACCCCCCGTGCACGGGGGGCTAGGGGGGGAGGGCCAGGGTAGAGGATGTGTAATTAATTTTGTTTAGGTACTTATCAGTTATCAGTTATTAAAAACCATTGCCCACCTTAAAAACTCCCTAGATTCCCAAGAGCGATCGCACTTCAATCTCCCCTTAAACTTAATATAATTAAGCAAGCTATCTATTATTCTTGACCCATGAGTGAATCAGCAAAACCTGGATCTATTGTGATTTGTCGGCAACGGCAATGGGTGGTATTGCCTTCTGATAATTCCGAAGTTGTCCGGTTACGGCCCCTGAGTGGTAACGAAGAACAAATCTGTGGGGTTTTCACCCGCCTCGGCTTAGAAAACATTGAACCTGCCCAATTTAATCCCCCCAACCCGGAAACAATTCAAAACCATACCGCCGCCCAACTACTGATGGATGCGACTCGCCTCAGTCTCCGCAGTGGAGCGGGGCCGTTTCGCTGTTTGGGGCGCTTATCGGTGCGTCCACGACCCTATCAACTGGTTCCTTTATTAATGGCGTTGCGGTTAGAAACAGTACGGTTACTGGTTGCTGATGATGTCGGGATTGGGAAAACCATTGAAGCCGGGTTGATTATTCGAGAACTGTTAGACCGGGGAGAAGCCAAACGAATGGCGGTTTTATGCCCCCCTCAACTGTGCGACCAATGGCAACGAGAACTGAAACAAAAATTCCATATTGATGCGGTTGTGGTGCGTTCTGGTACGGTTTCCAAGCTAGAACGAAGTTTACCTGCTGGGGATAGCCATATTTTTAGTTATTATCCCCATCTGATTGTCAGTTTGGACTATGTGAAATCTGACCGTCGCCGAGAGAGTTTTCTTGTCCATTGTCCTGATTTAGTGATTGTCGATGAAGCCCACACCTGTACCCATACAGGCGGTGAACGGAGCACTCAACAACAACGCCATCAACTTGTCCAAAAAATTGCTGCAAAATCTAATCAACATTTAATTCTCCTTACCGCTACTCCTCACAGTGGAATTGAAGCGTCTTTTTTATCTTTATTAGGATTACTAAATCCTGAATTCAAACAATTTAGCCTAGACCAATTAAACGAAAAACAACGGATTGAATTAGCCCGTCATTTTGTCCAACGGCGACGCATTGATATTCAGCACTGGTTAGGCAATGAAACCCCATTTCCCCAACGAGTTTCTCTCGAAGAACCCTATTCTCTTTCTAAAGAATACCGCCAATTATTTGAAGCTGTCTATGATTTTGCTTGGAGACTGGTGAAAACCGCAGAGGAAACTCCCCTGAGTCATGCTCAACGACGGGGACGTTATTGGTCGGCTTTGGCAATTTTGCGCTGTGTGATGTCTTCTCCGGCGGCGGCAATTGCTACTTTAAGCCGTCAAACTGAAAAATATAGTGTTGTGGAGGAAACAACGGAAGATTTTGATGAAGAATTAGCCGCTACTTATGTTTATGATTCTACCGAACAGGAACAAATAATAGATGTAGCCCCGACAACTATTGTTGAAAAGGGGAAACAAACTTTTAATGATTCTCAAAAACGTCAATTACGAGAATTTGTTATCCTAGCTAAACAACTGCAAGGGACAAATGACCGCAAATTACATCAGGTTAAAACCCTGGTTAAAACTTTACTTCAAGATGGGTTAAATCCGATTATTTGGTGTCGTTATATTGCTACTGCTAAATATGTTGCTGAAGCTCTGAAGGAATTAGAAACTAAAAAAACTAACTTGCGGGTAATTGCGATTACTGGGGAACAGTCGGAAGATGAGCGAGAAATCCGTTTACAAGAACTCAAAAATGCACCCCAACGGATATTAGTTGCTACGGATTGTTTAAGTGAAGGGATTAACTTACAGGAACATTTTACGGCTGCAATTCACTATGATTTACCTTGGAATCCTAATCGTTTAGAACAACGGGAAGGACGCATTGACCGTTACGGACAAACAGCACCACAGGTTAAATGTTTTCTGCTTTATGGTCAGGATAACCCGATTGATGGAGCCGTTTTACAAGTTTTAATTCGTAAAGCTGTAGAAATTCATAAATCTTTAGGAATTACAGTTCCCGTACCAATGGATAGTAGTACCGTACAAGAAGCGGTGTTTAAATCTTTATTTGATAGAGCCGCAGAAGCGAAACAATTAACAATTTTTGATTTATTAGAGCATCAGGATTCTGCTTTGGGAGAAGTTCATAAAAGTTGGAATCAAGCGGTAGAAAGGGAGAAATTGAACCGGACTCGTTTTGCTCAACGGTCAATTAAACCAGAAGAAGTACAACAGGAGTTAATTGAATCTGACCAAATTTTAGGTAGTGAAACTGATGTGGCAGAGTTTGTTAAAAATGCTTGTGAAAAGTTAAGTTGTTCTTTAGTTAAACAGAAAAAAAGCTGGAAATTAGCCAATATTCCCCTTTGTGTCCAACCGATTTTAGGCAATGATTCAAGATTGATTACCTTTACTTCTCCTGCCCCCGAAGGAGTGGAATATATTGGGCGCAATCATCCCTTAGTTGAAGGATTAGCCCGTCATATTTTAGAAGAAAGTTTAGATGAACAGCAACGGGAACCCATAGCCGCCCGTTGTGGGGTGACGGTGACAGAAGGGGTATCGAAACCAACGGTTATTTTATTATTGAGGATTCGGCATTTATTAGAAAGTTCAAAAGGACAACTATTATTAGTTGAGGAAGCGTTAGTCAGAGGATTTACTGGAAGTCCGGCGAATGCTAATTGGTTATCAACGGAGGAGTCTTTAGATTTACTTCAGTCCTGTGAACCTGTGGGCAATTTACCTATAGAAAATAAACGCAATCGGATTAATCAAATTTTAACTCGTTTGGATGATTTAGAACCGGATTTAGAAGCGATAGCTGAAGAACGGGCGCAAGTTTTATTAACATCTCATCAGCGTGTCCGAGCTATTACCAAGGAAGGAAAAGTTAAAGTTAATCCCCAGTTACCGATGGATATTTTAGGCATTTATATTTTAATTCCTAAGTAATCAATTACTGTTGTAGGGCTTTAGCCCTTAATAAGATGCGCTGAAGCGCAACAACGCGCAACAACGCACAACAACATAAAAAATGACCTTGTTTATGGAGTCTAAATTATGACTACTTTAACCGGAATCCAAATTGAAGGAAATTTAATTGCTCTTGATTTGACCATTGATATTGTCTCAAGGGATTTCAAGGGTCAGTTACCTGAAAATTTTGGCTTAAGTTCCAGTCAAAAGTTAGAAGATGAAATTGCCTTTGCTTGGGGAGAAGCGAAGGATTTATGGAATATTTTTCAACGCCGTTTAAGTCGAGATAATACGGAAACAGCCACTAGCATCACCCGTGAATATTGGGCAGTTCCGTTATTAAAATTATTAGGATATAACCCGATTTATCAACCGAAAGCTGAAATTGTTGATGAACAAACCTTCGCTATTTCCCATCGGGTTGAGGAGGGAGAAAATCAACCGCCGATTCATATTATTGGCTGTCGGACTACTTTAGAAAAACGTCCTCCTTCTGGCACTCCTCGACTCTCAGCCCATGGGTTAATGCAGGAATATTTAAACCGTACTGAGCATTTATGGGGAATTGTTACTAATGGGTTACGCTGGCGGTTGTTGCGAGATTGTTCTTTAATGACTCGTTTAACTTATCTTGAGTTTGATTTAGAACAGATTCTTAATGGGGAAAATTTTGCTGAATTTGGGTTATTTTATCGGTTATTTCACCGGACTAGATTACCCCAAGGAATTGAGGATACGGATGAATGTTTATTGGAGTTTTATCACCAGGAAACCTTACAACAAGGGGGACGGGTACGGGATAGGTTACGCGATGGGGTGGAACGGGCAATTATTAGGTTAGGAACGGGGTTTTTACAACATCAACAGAATCAAAGTTTACGGCAATTAATTGAAGAAAATCAGTTAATTTCTAAGGACTTTTATCGGTTATTATTGTTTTTAATTTATCGGTTATTATTTTTAATGGTGGCAGAATCCCGTAATTTATTATTGGCGGGGGAAGATACAGAAAATGTTAGAATTTATCGAGAATATTATAGCATTGAACGGTTAAGAGCTTTAGCAGAACGTCCGAGTTATCGCCGCGAAGGATTTCAGGATATTTGGCAAGGTTTGATTGTAACTTTTGCCTTATTTAATGAGAATTGGCGGGGTGAGGTGTTAGGGTTATCGCCTTTGAATGGGGATTTATTTGGGGAGAAAACTTTAAAAATATTAGAAGGTTGTGCGATTGATAACCATGATTTATTGATATCAATTCGGGAGTTATCTTTATATGAAAATAAGGGACAATTACGACGGGTGAATTATGGGGCGTTGAATGTGGAGGAATTGGGGAGTGTATATGAAAGTTTATTAGATTTTACGCCTCAATTTAGACAACAAAATGGGGTGTATGAGTTTGTTTTAGTAATAGGAAGTGATAGGAAAACTACCGGGTCTTATTATACGCCTCCTGAGTTAGTAGCACAATTGATTAAGAGTGCTTTGGAACCTGTAATTGAGGAAAAATTGCGCTCGTTGTTGTCGCCGTTGTTGCGCTTTAGCGCAGAAGAAGGGGCTAAAGCCCAACAACAGGAAGAAGCTTTATTAAGTTTAAAAGTCTGTGACCCCGCTTGTGGGTCGGGTCATTTTTTATTAGCGGCGGCGAGAAGAATTGGTAAGGAATTAGCTATTATTAGAACGGGTGAATCTCAACCCGCACCTGAAGCTTTAAGACAGGCGATTAGAGATGTTGTTCAACATTGTATTTATGGGGTGGATTTGAACCCGTTGGCGGTGGATTTATGCAAGGTGGCGTTATGGATAGAGGGGTTTTGTAAGGGTTTACCTTTGAACTTTTTAGACCATAGAATTAAATGCGGTAATTCTTTGGTGGGGGTGTTGGATATTTCCTGTTTAGATGAGGGGATACCGGATGATGCTTTTAAGGCGGTGACGGGAGATGATAAGAAGTTATCGACTTTATTTAAAACTCGGAATAAGAAAGAACGAAAAGATTTAGAAACGGGTCAAATTCCTTTGAATTTTGTTGATTTAGAAACCGGACGCAGTGAATATATAGAAAAATGGCGAGAGTTTGCGGAAATACCGGAAACTACACCAAAGGAAATTAAGCAAAAACAAAGTCAATATCAACAAAATCATAGTGAAAATAATCTGGGTTGGTGGCGTGATTTTTCGGCTTGTAATTTATGGACGGCGGCGTTTTTTATGGGTTTAACTGAACAGAATTTACAGTTATTACCAACTACGGAGGCGTTAAAACAGTTATTAGGTGGAAATCCGGTAACTCAAAGGTTGGTTGATGCGGCGAACAAGTTGGCGGAAGAAAAGCGGTTTTTTCATTGGTGTTTGGAGTTTCCTGATGTGTTTGAACAAACTTCGTTATTGGGCGTTAACCCTCAAGAAGATGCGCTGAAGCGCAACAACGGGTTTGATTGTGTTTTGGGTAATCCTCCTTGGGAACAATTGCAATTTGATCCCAGGGAATTTTTTACTATTCATGATGCGAAAATTTCACAAGCTCCAAACATGGCAGCAAGAGATAAAATGATTGCTAAATTAAAAACTCTAAATTCTAGCTTATATGCTGAATTTGAGTTGGAAAAACATAATATTGATGCTTACCAAAAATTCATCCATTCTGCTAATCGGTTTCCTTTAACAAGTTTTGGACGCATTAATTTATATTCATTATTTTCTGAACTTGGAAAAAATATTTTATCATTAAATGGTAGAGCAGGTGTTATAGTACCAACTGGAATTGCAACAGATTCTTTTAACCAATACTTTTTTGCTGATTTGATTAAATCTCAACGGTTAGCAAGTCTAACAGGTTTTGAAAATGAAGCTTTTATTTTTTCTGCGGTTCACCACGCTTTTAAATTTTGTACTCTAGCCATTACAGGTAATGCTGCAAAAATTACGCAAGCTGATTTTACATTTTATTGTCGATATTTTTCAGATATCAATAACTTACAACGTCGGTTTACTCTGACAGCGCAAGAAATCGCCCTTATTAACCCAAATACTAAAACTTGTCCTATCTTTCGGACTCGTCAAGATGCAGAATTAACAAAAAAAATCTATCAATATGTGCCTGTTTTAGAAAATGAAGCAACTGGGGTGAACCCTTGGGGTATTTCATTTATGATCATGTTTATGATGAATACTGATAGCGGTTTATTTGAAAATGAAGCAGGAGAAAATTTATTGCCTTTATATGAAGCTAAAATGTTTCATCAATTTGATCATCGTTTTTCGACTTATGAAGGTGCAACACAAGCCAATTTAAACGCTGGAAATTTACCTCAAACTACTCCCGAAATGAAACAAGATTTTAATTTTAATGTTACTCCTCGTTACTGGGTTGATAAAAAAGAAGTTGAAAATAAATTAGCTGATAAATGGGATAAAAAATGGTTGTTAGGTTTTAGACGTATTACTAATGCAACTAGCGAACGTACAGCAATATTTAGTTTATTACCTCAAATCGCGCTTGGCGATAGTGCATTTATAATGTTTCCAACATCAAACAGTGTGCCTTTAATAGCCTGTTTATATGGATGTTTAAATAGTTTAATATTTGACTTTGTAACTCGTCAAAAAGCAGGAGGAAATAACTTTAACTTTTTCATTGTTAAACAACTCCCCATCATTCCCCCCGACTGGTACACCCCAGAAGATATCGAATTTATAAGCAGTCGAGTCATTGAACTCGTTTACACCGCTTATGATATGAAACCCTTTGCAGAAGATATGGGATATGACGGAGAACCGTTTATTTGGGATGAAGAAAGACGGGCAAAATTAAGAGCCGAACTTGATGCTAAATATGCCAAATTATACGGTTTAACCCGTGATGAACTGCGCTATATTCTCGACCCTGCGGATATTTATGGCGATGAATTTCCCAGTGAAACCTTCCGAGTTCTGAAAAATAAGGAAATCAATAAATATGGAGAATATCGCACCCAAAGATTAGTATTAGAAGCCTGGGATAAAATAACATAACCGTTGTTGCGCCGTTGTTGCGCCGTTGTTGCGCTTCAGCGCAATCTTCTTAATCAAGAGGGGCTAAAGCCCAACAACGAATTAAATTAAAGTTGGGAAATATGTTAGGCTTTTGATAGGTTTAGTTTTAATCACCATTATCAAGGAGATAAAAACATGACAGCATTAATTTTAAACAATCCAGAAATCATCCCAATTACCGATGAACAATTTTATCAACTTTGTGTCGCAAACCGTGAATTAAAATTAGAACGAACTGCTAAAGGAGACTTAGTTATTATGCCACCCACCGGAGGCGAAACCAGTAAGCGCAATTCAGATATTAACCTAGATTTGGGTTTGTGGAATCGGCAAACTAAATTAGGAATAACCTTCGACTCATCGGGGGGATTTATACTTCCTAATGGGGCTAATTTTTCTCCTGATGCAGCTTGGATACCTTTAGCTAAATGGGAATCACTGACGACAGAACAAAAAAACAAATTTTTGCCCTTATCCCCCGATTTTATCATAGAATTGCGATCGCCTAGCGATTCTTTAAAACCCCTACAGGACAAAATGCAGGAATATATTGATAATGGTACTCGTTTAGGTTGGTTAATTAACCCCCAAAACCGCCAAGTCGAAATTTATCGTCAGGGACAAGAAAAGGAAATTTTAGAAAATCCCCCAACCTTATCGGGAGAAGATGTTTTACCTGGATTTGTTTTAAACCTTCAATTAATAATGTAGGGATAATTTATGAATTACCCCTACATTTATTATTTTCAATAAATTACTATGAAAATTCCCATCAGACTTAAAGATTTATTACAACAACCCTTAGTTGCTATCTCAGCCACTAGCCCTTTAATTGGTTTAAAAACGGTACAATTAGATTGTACAGAAGTTGAATCCTTAACCGATGAACAACTAGAAGCCTTATTTTCTAGTATTCCTGAAGATTGGGATTTTGCCAAACTTAGTGAAGTCTTCGATAGTAATACACTAACCGAAAATTTTACACAACAACTGGTTAACTATCTTAACAAACGATTAGGATTATCAGATAATTCTCCTTCACAACCCGAAAACAGTTCGGCTTCTAATTTAGATCATCTGAGCTTAAAACCTACAACCAATTTAGATATTTTTGAACTCCGAGAACAAGTTATTTCCGATTATCGCAATTATATTGAAAGTTTCTTAAAAATCAGAGATTCTAAAATTAAAACCTTTATTCAAAACGAACTCGATAAAGGTCAGCTTTGGAAAGATCCTTTAGTGCAAATTAATCCCGCCTATAAACAAAGTGCTAGTATTGAAACCTTAATTCAACAAAATATTTTACATCCCGACTGTAAACGCTATTTTCCTAATTATAGATTTTACTATCATCAAGAACAAGCCTTTCGCCGTGCTAAACAACAAATTCCTTATGTATTAACAACAGGAACAGGTTCAGGAAAAAGTTTAACCTACGTTGTGCCAATTATTAGTTATTTACTCCAAAATCCTCATCAACAAGGATTACAGGCAATTCTAGTTTATCCCATGAATGCCTTAATTAATTCCCAAGCTGAAGAATTTAATAAATTTTTAGAAAAGGTTCCTAATTGTTTTATTCAGGTCAAAAAATATACAGGTCAAGAAAGCTTAAAGGAAAAATCAGAAATTCAAAATCATCCGCCCCATATTCTGCTCACCAATTATGTGATGTTAGAATTAATGTTAACTCGGATTTATGAAAACTCCCTCGTCAGTTCACCGGAATTAAAATTTTTAGTCTTAGATGAACTCCACACCTATCGAGGTAGACAAGGCGCTGATGTTGCTGTGGTTATTCGCAAATTAAGACAACGTTGTGGGCAAAATTTTCTCTGTATTGGGACTTCTGCTACTATGTCCACAGAAGGAAATCGTAGTAGTCGCCGTCAAACCGTTGCTGAGGTAGCGAGTAAATTATTTGGAGTCGAAATTAAACCCGATAACGTTATTGATGAAACCCTAGAAAAAGCCATTCAACGACCCTATCCGACTATTCAAGAACTACAAAATAGTTTAACTGCTGGGTTGCCCCCGGAAACAGAAAAAACCTTAGAAGCATTTAAACAACATCCCCTCAGTGCTTGGATAGAAATGCAGTTAGGACTTAAAGAAGAAGACGGTCATTTAGTGCGAAGAACTCCTATTTCTCTACAAACAGGCGCTCAACAATTAGCTCAGGAATTGAGTTTTTCTCCTGAAATTTGCCTTGATATTCTTAAACAAATGCTGTTATGGGGAAGTCAGACCAAAGGAATGGCATTTCGGCTCCATCAGTTCATCTCCCAGGGGGGAAGTGTGTACGCTACCTTAGAAGCCCCTGACCAACGGTTTCTCACCTTAGAAGGACAATATACCACCACCAACAACCGCTTACTGTATCCGTTGGTTTTCTGTCGGGATTGTGGCCAGGAATATTACGCCGTGCGTTACGATAACAATATCGAACAAGTCACGCCGTTATTAGCCGCCAGTCTGGATACAGAACCCGATAGTGATATTCAAGAAGGATATCTCACCCTCGATGAAGAGGGACTCTGGGAAAGGGACGACCAAGACCGTTTACCTGATAGTTGGTTTAAGGTGACAAAAAAACGCGGACGGGAACCCAAACCAGAGTATCAAAAATTTATTCCTCAAAAGTTATTTGTATTTCCAGATGGACGAGTTAGCCACTTAGGAATTGCTAAAGATTCAGAGAAGCCTACCGCTTGTTGGTTTGTGCCAAAACCGTTTTTAACTTGTTTAAATTGTGGTGTTGTTCATGACCGCAAAAAGAACGAATTTACTAAATTAGCCCGTCTGAGTTCAGAAGGTCGCAGTACCGCTACAACGTTATTATGTTTATCAACAGTCAGCCGTTTAAAAGATTGTTCGGCTATTAACCCCACATCCGCTAAAGTATTAAGTTTTACCGATAACCGTCAAGATGCTTCCCTACAAGCTGGACATTTTAATGATTTTGTCCAAACCAGTTTTTTAAGGTCTAGTTTATATAGTGCATTACAAGCTAAACAAGTTTTAACTCATCAAGATTTAGCGATAGAAGTTGTTAATAAAATGAAGTTAACTCAGGAAGATTATGCTCAACAGGTTAGTGATTATAGCGATCGCAATCAGCAAGCCTTTCAGCATTTAATTGAATATCGGCTTTATGAAGATTTACGCCGAGGATGGCGAATTGTGCAACCGAATTTAGAGCAATGTGGTTTATTAGCCATTGAATATTCTAATTTAGAAAACCAATGTAAAAACCCTCAATTGTGGCAAAAATTTCCTGATTCTATTTTATTACAAGCCACTCCAGAACAACGTTTTACCGTGATTAAAACTTTTCTTGACCAACTGCGCCGCGAGTTAGTAATTGATGTTGAGTTATTACAACCTCAAGAAACGGATAAGTTAAAAAGAGAAGTTAATCAAGCATTGAAAGAACCTTGGACAATTGACCTCAATCAAGTATTACATGAAGCGAGAGTTGCAACATTAGTTTCAGGAACAAATCAAAATAAAGGTAAAAATAAAACTCAGGTCAAACTAACATCAAACAGTAAACTCGGTCGTTTCTTACGCTCAGACCGTGCATGGCCCTGGTTAAACGTGAATTTATCAGAACCCGAATATGAGCGTTTAATTAAAGCTTTTGTTAATATTCTCTGTGATTCAGGGTTTCTCAAAAGAAATGGGGATGAAGTTCAGTTACAGGTTAGTTGTATGCTCTGGAAAGCTCAACAACTCTCTCAACTTTCTCCTGATATTTTAACGGCTAAACGGCTACAAGGAAGCGAACTAACGTTGATAGATGCTAATTTGTTCTTTCAGAAATTTTATCAACAGAATGCTCAAACAATTAGCACAATGGAAGGGCGAGAACATACAGGTCAAGTTAATAATGAAAACCGTCAAAAACGAGAAAATAAGTTTCGTCAGGGAGACTTAGCCGCCTTATTCTGTTCTCCAACAATGGAATTAGGAATTGATATTGCTGACCTCAGCGTGGTGCATTTGCGAAATGTTCCCCCCTCTCCCGCCAATTATGCTCAACGCAGTGGACGAGCCGGACGCAGTGGACAACCTGCTTTAGTGATTACCTATGCTGCGGCCGGAAGTGGACATGATCAATATTTCTACCATCGTCAACCCCAAATGGTTGCCGGGGTTGTCGCACCGCCTAAATTAGAGTTAGGAAATCAGGATTTAATTCAATCTCATATTTATTCCTTATGGTTAGCTTATACGGGGGCTGATTTAGGGGATTCAATGAATCAAATTCTGGATTTGGATTTACCCAACTATCCGCTTAAAGATAGCTTAAAACTGCAATTAACGTTAACCCCTCAAACCTTAAATAAGTGTTTACAAGCCGCAGAAATCATTTTAGCAGATGTTTTCTGTCAAGGAGATTTGAATAAAGCCCGTTGGTATTCAAGGGATTGGTTAAAATTGACTTTAGATAATGCTTTAACAACTTTTGATAAAGCTTTTGATAGATGGCGGTTATTGTATCAAGAAGCGGTTAAACAGTTAGAAGATGCTCGAAATACAATAGACCGTTCTCGTGGTGGAGGAATTACCCAAGAAGAACGTCAGAAAGCTGAAAATGCCCAACGGGAAGCTCAACGACAAATTGATTTACTGATAGGTCAATCTAATTCTCAGTCTGGGGTTAGTAATTTTGAGTTTTATCCCTATCGTTATTTAGCTTCTGAAGGGTTTTTACCAGGGTTTAATTTCCCTCGTCTTCCGGTTCGGGCGTTTATTCCTTCTGGGAATGATAGCGATTTTCTATCCCGTCCCCGGGTTGTGGCAATTCGAGAATTTGCCCCTCGGAATATTGTTTATTATGAAGGGAATAAATTTCAAATTGTTAAATCAAAAATTCCGGTTAGTGGTTTAGAATTTAATCAAGTTGCTACTTGTTTTAAGTGTGGTTATTTTCACGAAGGAACTCAAGCGAACCAAGATAATTGTGATAATTGTGGCTCACGATTAACCCCAAATTCATCAGGAACTCCCGCTTATTTAGCTAAAGTCTTAAAAATGGATACGGCTTTCACCCAACGGCGGGAACGAATTACCTGTGATGAGGAAGAACGGTTAAAATATGGCTATGATGTTACGACTCATTTTCGCTATGCCAATCAACGCCAAGATTTAGCTCAAGTTGTTGCTGATGATGGCACAGAACTTTTGAAACTGACCTATGGAGAAACGGCTGAACTGTTGAGAATTAATCGCGGATTACGTCGAACCGGAGAACGAGGGTTTAAGTTAGATTTAAAAACCGGGTATTGGGGAGATTCTACAACAGAAAATATACCCCCAGGGCAATTGCAGACCGAAGTTAGTTTAACGGTTTCTGATACGTCTAATATTTTAATTATTAAACCTGTTCAGTTACCAACTCAGGATACTGAAGGTTATCTAGCTTCTCTACAATTTGCCTTATCCCGGGCAATTCAAGCGGTTTATAAGTTAGAAGAAGATGAGCTTTCTTGTGAACGAGTCGGAGAAGAAAACTATTTATTATTTTGGGAAGCCTCAGAAGGCGGTGCTGGGGTTCTCTCTCAGATTTTAGATAATCCTTTATCTTTCCAAACTTTGGCTGAAGCTGCATTAGAGATTTGTCATTTTAAACAACCAAAACCCAGTTGTACAAATGCTTGTTATGAGTGTTTATTATCCTATCGCAATCAGTTTGATCACCCCTTACTCAATCGTCATTTAATTCGAGATACCTTAGAAAAATTAACCCATAGCACCTTAAACCGTTCTTCTGGTATACTTTCCCGTGATGAAGAATATCAACAGTTACTCGCTCAAACTGACCCCAATTCTGAGTTAGAGCGTGTTGTCTTAAAAGCTATCTATGACCGAGGAATGAAGTTACCCGATGCGGCTCAATTCTTTTTTCCTGAAGCGAATTTAAAACCGGATTTTGTTTATCATCAAGCTAAAATTGTTCTATTCTGTGATGGTTCTGTTCATGACCATCCTGAACGTCGAAAACAAGATAAAGTTGATCGAGAAAATTTTCAGTTTGATTCGGGTTATACCGTCATTGTTATTCGTTATGATGATGATTTAGAAGCAAAGTTAAAGGAATTATTGGCTCAGATTTGAAGATAAATTAAATCAGTAAACTCATGACAAATCCCAAACTGCCTAAACCGCCCCTTCCCTCCGGTCAACCCAATCCTTCCTTGAATGAATTAGTAGCGATTAAGAGCGAGTTGAAAAAACTGAATCAGAAAGTGTTAGAGATTGAAGGAGCATTTTCTAAACCCAACCGAAAAGTCAAATTTAATTTACCTGACTTCTTAAAAACCTACTCTTAATTTGTTAGCTTTTCTATTTCACACGGTTTTACAGTTGATAGATTCTAGTTATCAAGAGATTCGGCGTAAGCGTGGTAATCGTAGAGGATTCTTTCAAGATATTCTCTCTCTTACCAAGTACTTTCTCTTTAAAAGTTGGCAACATTTAATCGAATGCTTGGGGATACTCCTGTGTTTGCAGATTCGTGTTAATTTTACTTCCAGTATTGTGTATCTTTTGTTACCGTTTTGAATTTGGAATTGCTTGAAAATCCTTGAAGTTATTGACGGCAAATATATTTTAGGGTTATACTTTCAAAGTGATTGTTGATTGAATAAAAGTCCGACTGTATTACAATTCAATCGATATTCTTGTTGAGTCAACGGAAGGGAAAAAAATTAAGGATTAATCATGAGAGAAAAATTTGAACGCTCAAAGCCGCAAGTTAGCGTTGGCACTATCGGTCATATAAATCACGGTAAAACTACACTCACCACTGCCATTACTACTGTTCTTGCCAAGACTTATGGTGGTAATGCACTATCTTTCGAGCAAATCGATAATGCCCCAGAAGAAAGAGAGTGCGGTATCAGTATCAATACTTCTCATGTAGAGTACAATACTCCATCACGTCATTATAGTCACGTTGACTGCCCAAGTCACTCTGATTATATAAAAAATATGATCACGGGTGCTGCTCAGATGGATGGTGCAATTCTGGTTGTTACAGCAACCGATGGACCAATGCCAGAAACCCGTGAGCAAATCTTGCTGGCGCGTCAAATTGGTATTCCCTATATCATTGTCTTCCTCAATAAATGTGATCTGGTTGATGATGAAGATCTACTGGAACTAGTTGAAATGCAAGTGCGTGAGCTGTTATCTCAGTACGATTACCCAGGTGATGATCTCCCAGTTGTCCGTGGTTCTGCACTGAAAGCTCTGGAAGGCGTAGCAGAATGGGAGGCGAAAGTTATCGAGCTGGCTGGCTTCCTCGATAGTTACATTCCAGAGCCTGAACGTGATATTGACAAGCCATTTCTTTTGCCCATTGAAGATGTGTTATCCGTTTCTGGTCGTGGAACGGTGGTTTATGGTCGAGCCGAACGCGGCATCATTAAAGTAGGCGATGAAGTTGAAATCGTTGGGATTAAGGACACTGTTAAATCAACCTGTACTGGTGTTGAAATGTTCAGAAAACTCCTCTATGAAGGTCGTGTTGGTGAAAACGTAGGAGTTCTGCTGCGTGGTATCAAGCGTGAAGATATTGAGCGTGGTCAGATTTTAGCCAAGCCAGGTAGCATCAAGTCTCACACTACATTTGAATCGGTAGTCTATGTGCTGAGCAAAGAAGAAGGAGGTCGTCATACACCCTTCTTTAAAGGCTATCGTCCAGGGTTCTACTTCCGTACTACGGATATTACTGGCACTATAGAATTACCTGAAGGCGTTGAGATGGTAATGCCTGGAGAAAATATCACAATGAGTGTCACCCTGATTAATCCTGTCGCTATGGAGGAGGGATTGCATTTTACTATTCGTGAAGGTGGTCGTACTGTAGGTGCGGGAGTTGTTTCTCGAATTATTTGTTAGTGCGATCGCTATTATTGTGAGACGTGATTTTTAGGCGATCGCTTCAATGATATATTTTTTATAGGTTTGCTGATTGCTGGGGTGCGACCTCAATATAATACAGTTATTAGGTGTAGCGACCTGCAATTATAAATGCCCAAACCTGCAATCAAGACATTTTCAAACCGGAATTAACTGCAACTATAATTTCATTTGAGCCAGGATTAACTGCAACTGGGCGTAGAAATAGCGAAGCTGACACGAACCGCTACTTTGTCGGGTAGGAAGGCATACGTCGCCGCATCCTTCCCCCCTCAGAACGGCTCGTGACAGTTTCCCATCAAGCCGCTCAAGCCATCTGCAACTCAGAACATTTTCCTAGCGGTGCAGAAGTTGGTGACAAGATTGATGAAGATGAATCAGATTTTCCTCTGCATCAGTTCCACCATGTTTTAGCTGCACGCTGTGATGAGTATGTAGCGGTTCTCCATTAAACAGGTGTTCGTTACAAACTGGGCATCGCCAATTTTGGTTAGTCGCAACTCGATAAAGCTTAGAGCCTTTATCCCAATAAGTTTTGCCGTATCGAGTTTGACGATGAAACCAGTAGTCTGAAAGTGCTGGGTTATCTGGGGATGATGTGCCTTTAACCTTAACGTGACGTTGGATTAGAACATCCGATAGCCAAATCAAGGTTAGAGCCTGCGGTTTACCCCTTCGGTTTAGGACTTGAGTTGTAAAGTTCCAATCTCTACCATGAAGAGTTCGGAAATATTTTTTAGCAACCCATCTTTTCCCTTTTGTAGGATGTCGTCTTAAAGCCCATCTCCACAGAGCCTTCCAAACCTCGTGGTCAATATAGTTAAACACCTGTTTGCTTACTCCCGTTTTATAGTAGTTTCCCCAGCCTCGTAAAATCGGATTAAGATGATAAATCACTGCTTCTGGCTTCACTTGTTTATTAGCTTTTAACCAGTCTCGAATCCCCTGAAGAAAGGTTTTCACTTTCTCCTTTTGAGGTAAGCTATAGCAATGATTCTTGAACCGCCGGATATGAAACCCTAAAAAATTAATACCTTGTTCCACAGAAACAATGTTGGTTTTATCCTGGTTTAATACTAATCCTCTTTCAGCCAGAAAAACTTGGATAACGGGAAGAATAGCTATGATGTCTTCTTGACTTTCTGCTGTTACTAGAAAGTCATCCGCATAGCGAATAAATCCATATTTAGGGGGATGATGCTTTGCTGTTTTATACACTTTAATTTTAGTGTATTTAGATAGCAATCTCTCTAAGCCATCTAGCGCGATATTTGCTAAAAGTGGAGAGATGATACCCCCTTGTGGAACTCCGCTTTCGGTTGCATGAAACATCTTAGCTTCAATGTATCCGGCTTTGAGCCATTGTTTGATTAATTCTCGGCCTGGAACTTGTCCAATTGCTTTGAGAATATAATCATGGCTTAGGTTATCAAATGCTCCTTTAATATCAGCATCTAAAACCCAGGTATCTCTCCCAGAGTGTAATCTTAGCCATGCCTGTTCAATAGCATCATGACAGTTTCTACCGGGACGAAATCCGTAAGAATTCGCTTCAAAGCGAGCTTCCCAGCTTGGCTCTAAAGCGTTTTTCACAAGGGCTTGTGCAATTCGGTCAGTCAGGGTTGGAATTCCTAATGGTCTAAATTTTCCCTTAGCTTTAGGGATGTAAACCCTCTGAGTTGGGCGAACTTTCCATAGAGAGTATTCCTGCATTTTCTGCACTAAATTGAGCCTTTGCTCCGAGGTGGAAGCAATTTGCCCGTCTACACCTGGGGTGTTTTTTCCCTTGTTTTCTTGAGTTACCCGTCGCACGGATACTAATAGGTTGGAGTAACTGCGTAACATCAATTTCATCAGGCTTCTGACCCGATTCCATTGACCGTTCTCAGTAGCACGATAAATCCTCTGTCGCAGATTCCTGACACGCTTCTTAACGGTCTTCCAATCAATGTCAGACCAATTCGTTGGCTGTCTTTGCGCTCCGATGTCTGATGAGACTCTATCTTTCACGCTCTTATTAGGTTTCTTTACGTTGGTTTATCGTTGATGACCTGCCAGAAGTCTGCCGTCTTTCAACGTGAGGTTAAGTTTTCGCCTCTATCTCCCGCATTACCGAGAGCTTTTGCTTCCTCTGGCATCCTTTACCCACTGGATAGTTCCGTCTTCTTTGCAGTTGACCTACTTTGAACAGAGGAAACTGTTCACAGAATCCATTGGGCTTACCATGTTCCATCTACTTGACTATCAACCGTGTTGGGTTCCATCTATACTCCGATGAGCTTTTGTCCTTTCATTGCTGATAAGCGCACCCCAGCAACCCGCTCACTTACCATTTTGGTTAGAGTGTTTCAGCCTGATTTCACTCCTCTGCCAATCACGGAGCTTATAATGGTTCACTTTCGTTAACCCGTCTCGGTCTTTCCCTCCTCCTTCTACCAATTTAGGCTATTAGTAGATTGGACTTTCGTGCCTTGCATTCCACTGATTTCATTACTTACTTTCAGCGTAGGCGGGGTAACGTGACCCTTTTACGTGGGAACAGAGAGAAAGGATTCTCTGGAGAGGACAGCCTCTCAGTCATCAGGCACTGTCGTGCTTAGTAGATGACTTCATGTCGCACGCAGTCAAAAACCTTCTGTAGAAGGCTTTTGAGGTTTATCTTGCACAGTTTTAAACCAATCTTGGCTCAATGCCTATTAATACAATATTTCGGATTCATCTATTTCTTCCCCGTCAATTATTAAAGGAGCACGAGGCAAAGGATCATCCATTACAACCCCGTCGAAGCTCTTAGCCATCTCCGTCGCAATCAGCCAATCAGGGTCGGGAGTCGCAGGGGAATTAAGCCAGAAAAAAGGCGAATCTGGGTCTATTGCGCCCATTTTTTCTATTGCCAACATATTATTAAGGATTTCGGCATAATGTGGGGTTGAAGATGTCCAAACTCCATTCTCAACAACTGCCACTACACCATTGATTTTGATACGATAAGCCATTATCCTCTCCTAAATATAGCCCCAAAATAACCCTTGATTTCAACTACTCAGATGCAGTTTCCTTGGGGTCTTTCGGTTTTTTCTCAAACACTTGAATTGCGGGGTCAGCTAAGACAAAGCCATCGGGAGTAGCTTCTCCCAGCTTCCCAGCAATCGCAGCCACCCACATCGGAAAATTCGCTTGCGCTTCCTCTAGTTTTTTGAACATTTTCGGCTTCACTGTTATTGTGAAGATTCTGCCATCACAGTCAACAATAAATTGCTTCCAGTTATTCTCAACGGTCTGAACATCCGTCGGAAATTCCGTAATTTTAAGGGTTAATTCCAGCTTCCCTGTAACTGCCATATCTTAATGAGGATGATTTCAACACCATCCAGATTGTAAACCCAAACTAGGCAATATTTGAAAGACATAAATACATGACTACTTTACAAAACTTTACGTCGTGATAAATTTTGCGCGTATCTTGTCTTTACCCCGAATAAGTCTTATTATTGAACAGTTCATTTCTAGCCTAATTATTTCTGAGGTAATGCAAAATGCAATGCGGAGTCTGTGGGGGAACAAGCTTTACATTTCAACGAATTTCGTGGGAAAAATTAGCCAATGAATGGCAGCTTTCTCCAGCAGAGGTAGCCTATGTTGATCAGCAGCAAGGCAAAACTTGCGATCAGTGTGGGGCAAATCTTCGCTCTATTGCCTTAGCCAATGCACTTAGGGCATTTATCGGAACCAACTTGACATTGAAAGAGGTTGCGTCTTCTCCTTTAGCCAAAGACCTGGCCATTTTAGAAATCAATCAAGCAGGAACCTTACACCCAATTCTTAAAACTTTTAGTAACCACACCTTTGGAGCTTATCCCGATGTGGATATTCACGCCATTCCCTACGAAGATTCTACTTTCGATGTGGTGATTCATTCTGATACTCTTGAGCATATCAAAAATCCTATTCATGGGTTGCAAGAATGCCGCAGGGTACTCAAACCCAATGGAGGTCTTTGTTTTACGGTTCCTATTATTGTTGGTCGTTTGTCCCGCAATCGTGATGGCCTTACCCCAAGTTTTCACGGAAATTTAGATCGCATGCCCGAAGATTTTGTTGTTCATACCGAATTTGGTGCGGATGCCTGGACTTATATTTTAGAAGCGGGTTTTACGGAGGTTTCTATTCATTCCATTGAGTATCCTGCCGCTATTGCCTTCGTCGCTAAAAATATTAGTAATTAAGGTAAAATATAAAGGGTGATTGCGTAAAATTTATGATCTCGCTAAACTTGTTTTTGCTTGCATCTGTTTAACCAATTGGGACAAAATAAAACTAATTAAAAAATACACGATCGCGGCGAAACTATACATTTCAATTAAACGACTATCTCGTTGGGCAATTTTAGAGGCCGCGCCCAGACCTAATCACAACTTATCTCAATAACAGAATATCAAATTTTGCTATTCTCAGAGATAGCGTTATTATTGTTATGCTATGCAGTGACTGAAAAATCTTCTGTTAGGTGTGATGGCTTCGATTGGTTTTTTCGCAGGTCGTAACTATAGGGTTTGGCTATAGATAGGTGGGCGATCGCCACATAAAAACACAGACTCCTCATATTCTATGTTTTAACCACCAAGGCGGTTGCTGTAATCCGCTATTTGAATGGGGCAAAAAGGGCGCTGATTGCCTTGGTTGAGAAGATTTGGGATAAGTATGCGGTTTCTAGTCGGGAGTTGAAGGCAGAGCGATCGCAAACTTTAACAGAGTTAAATGATTTTTTGGTTAAACTTGGGTATCTAAATTAATTTTTAGATATAGTATACGGATGACAGTATCTTTACTGATTGGTAGTTCCGTTTCACAAAGCTACGTCCTTTCAACCTATGGAAAATTAACATTTTCTATTCAAGTGGCAATCGGGGAAATATGGGCTTCTAAACTGGATGGAGGTGAGAAATGCCAGAACCAACAACTTACGATCTCTTTATTTCCTATGTAGAAGCAGATGAGGCATGGGTAAAGGGATATTTACTAGATGCCTTAACCGATGCCGGAGTAAAAAGTCTCTCTGAGGCAGCTTTTCGGTTAGGTGTTCCTCGTATTCAGGAGTTTCAGCGTGCAATTGAGCAAAGCCGTCGTACACTGCTTGTCATCTCTCCTGCGTATGTCGCAGATGATTTCAACCAGTTTGTTGAGTTACTAGGGCAGTCTTACGGTCAGGATACACAAACATGGCCTGTGATTCCATTAGTGCTGGAGCCAACACCACTGCCACTCCGTCTAAAGGTGCTTGTGGGGCTGGATGCCACAACACCAGAAGACCAAGATGTGGCAGTTGCCCGACTTTGTGCTGATCTAGAACGTTCTAGAGCCTCTTCTTCGATCCCAAAACCGCCTTGCCCTTATCCTGGGATGATGCCATTTCGTGAGGCAGATCAGGAGCGTTTTTTTGGGCGAGAGCAAGAAATCGACGAATTAGTTGAGCGTTTGCGATCGCACCCATTTGTCACCGTAATTGGGCCATCCGGTAGCGGGAAATCCTCCCTAGTATTTGCAGGGCTAATTCCTAAATTAAGACAAAGTGGTTTGTTTGGAGCCGGAAATTGGCGAGTCATCTCAATGCGTCCCGGAACAACTCCTTTGCAAACGTTACAAGCTCTGCTGAGTCATGATTTGAGTGATACGACTGAAGCTGTGGAGCAAGTGCTATTAGCTGAACCCAACAGTCAAAGACTCTTGCTGGTGATCGATCAATTTGAGGAACTGTTTACCCAACCCGGATCAGAAGTCAATCCTTTTCAACAGATCATCCTGAAGTTAGTTGAAATTCCCAAATGCTACATCGTGTTAACGGTACGGGCAGATTTTTACTCAGATTTAATGACTTCTCCATTGTGGCATCAGATTCAACGGAGTCGCATGGAAGTTGTACCCCTTGATGATGTGGGTTTAAGGCAAGCTATTTTGAAACCCGCAGAAAGCGTGGAAGTCTTTATTGAACCTACGCTGGTTGAACGATTGGTTGATGATGCCTCTGGAGAACCCGGTGTATTGCCATTAGTTCAAGAAACGTTGGTGCTCCTGTGGGAACGAATCGAACGTCGCTTTTTACCGTTACGAGCTTATGAAGCATTGGTATTGCCACGTGATGCCTATGGGGGCTTAAGCAAAGGAAATCGCACGGGATTACAAGTTGCGATCGCCCGTCGAGCAGATGCAGCACTCGCCTCTTTGACCATTGACCCAGAAAAGCAGTATGGAATTGCCCGTCGTATTTTTATAAGATTAGTTCACTTTGGAGAGGGGCGTGCAGATACCCGTCGTCGGCAACTTGTCAACGAATTACAAGGCATTGGTGATGATCCTCGATTATTTCAACAAACTTTAGAGCATTTAATTGATTGCCGATTATTAACTTCAGATAAAGATCAAAAAAATTCATCTCTCAAAACTGTAGATATTGCTCACGAAGCTTTAATCTCTGGATGGCCGACTTTGCAACAGTGGATTTCTGAACACCGAGATGCAGAACAAACTCGCAGGCGATTAACCGATAAAGCAAAGGAATGGGAACGGTTGGGCAGGAAAAATGGTGGGTTGTTAGATGCAATTGAAATCTTAGAATCAGAACGTTGGCTTGCAAGTGCAACTGCGATCAATCTCAGTTATGACAAGTTAGTTGAAGACTTCATTCAAGCAAGTCAGAAAGAAGTTTCCAGAACCCAACGAATGAAGAAAATGGTTACAGGTGCAATTTCCATTTTAGGGATTGCTGTTTTAGTTGCATCAGGCATTGTCTGGAAGCAGCAGGTCGAAACAAATAATATGGAAATTATTCTCGATGTACAACTTGGCAATATTAAGCCTGAAACATTAGCTGTGATTTTACCAATCCTCAACACGTATCTTGAAAAAGCGAAGGAAGCTCAGTTTAATACTCGTCAATCGATTAAAGAAAAAAATACCTCAACAGCTTTAGAATCTGAGGAAACGGGGATTCGGTATTCGAGAGCAGCTTTAGATACAATCTTTAGAATTGAAAATTCAAATTTCCGTATTCATGAATTGCAGTTAGAATCAAAAGAGATTAACCGAATTAAAGGTGAGGCTAACGCGATCATGGATGAGTTAATTCTGCCCTACGGGATAAAAAAAATAGAAGATAAATTAAAAAGCAAGCAAATTGGAGATGTAAAAAGTACAACCTATCTTCGCTATGACGAAAAATTTACACCCAATAGTGCTTTAAAGGCAACTTATGAAGTTATTATGATCGATCTAGGAGCAGATATTAACCGTATTGGAACTTTAAGCCCCAATGAAGCTAAACGCATTCCCTGTAACTTGTTGAAAGGGATTGATGAATTGTGGCGAAGGTATACGAATAATCAGTGTGGCTGGTATAGTGCTACACATAACTTGAAAGGAGGTCAATGTACTCAAAATTATCCAGATGACACCCTGACAGCTTTAATCTTTCCTGAAGTTAGTTACGGTTACATCATTAAGCATCTTAACTCTTGTCAAGTTATTAATACTCGAACTGCGAAGTAGTTTCTAAGTAGTCGGTTAAAAGTCAAGTTAAATAAGGAACCTAACTTAATATGCGAAAATTCAACTTTATCTTAACAACGATATTTTTATTAACTCCTCTTTTCTCCTCATTTTGGATTCGCAAAAATCAGAATTTATTGGCTGTTCAAGCTGCTGAAAAATCTGAATGTTTTCCATTTATACCCAGTGTTCAAACGTCTGGACAATATCAGGTCATTGGAGGTAAGGGAGAAATTACAAAAAGCAGCCATCCTAAAGTTGTACCTATCGGGTTGGGAAAGAATTTTCAGATTAGCTCTGGAACTTATAACCCGACCAAGAAACAAATTACGCTTGTTGTTAGGAATAGATATATTAGTATATTTTTAAAGGAACCTCTGGCTGAAAATAAATCAGTTGAGTTTATGGCTCGCCCTTGTGGAAGTGTAGAGACTGGTTCTCCTCGAATCAATAAGTTCATTACCCCTGAATTATTTTTCAGTGAAAGTAATATTGGTCTTCCGTGTAGTTTTCCAGAACAGACTATGGTTTGCTTTTCATTTAAAGGAAAATTAACCAAAAAGAATAATAATGTTCAAGGGACATTTGCTGCTCAAGCAAAATTTGTTTTAACAGATAATCATGATTTTCCAGGGTTTCAAAATTATAAACCTTATCAAGGTTTGGCAGAAGGCAAGTTTTCCTTAAGCTTACAACCCGGTAGAAGCAATAACTTTCCTAATCCTACTGCTCCGATCACAGGTTTGTGGTAAATTTTTAGCTGAAAAGGAGAATTGCTCTGCTGTCTCGTAAGCTAAGGCTAAATGCAAATAAGCTAAGTTTTCCATGATGCACCAGATTCTTGTATTAGTATAAGGGCATTTTCACCCAATCACCAGCTTTTTTAAACTAAAATCAGCCCTGTCTCCCCCCTGACAATTGTTTCAATTGGTAAACTAATCGCTCAATATTAGTATCAAATTCATCCTCATCGGCCATATCTAATAAAAAGAGAATGCGTAACCCTAATCGGGGCGTACATTCTTCCCGCATTACGGGTATTAACCGATACTTGCTTTCTTCTAACCCTAAATGCTGGGCGATTAAGTTCTCAAATTCGCCATAGCTGCTTTCCAAGTAATGGGGAGAAAGAACAACAACAGTATAGCGACTTTGCTGGATTGCTTTTTCTACGCTGGTAATTAAAGGAACTCCCAGGGGGAACCGAGAATCAATCGCCACCCTCAGTCCTTGGGACTCTAAAGCGGGTAACAACGTCTTACGAACCCAGGTTTTATCGGCATCCTTAGCCAAATAACTGATAAAAACATCATAAGCATAGTCATCATTGGGTAAAGTTGTCGGTAGGGGTGTGGCAGCTTTACCACCTAAATAAAGGGCAATCGGAAAATTTTCTTCAATTTCTGCCTTGAGAATCGGATGTTGATTCGGGAAATTTTGGGTAACTTTGGGTTGTAAATAACTGAATAAATCTAGAATCCGAATTACCCCTCCAGGGGCAATCACTCCTCCTTGAAGTCCCTCTAATAAGTATTGAGTAAAAAGGCTATTCTTAGCACCGGATAAGATATAAGATTGTTCACTACTGCGGGAAGACGCTAATATCACTCGTCCTCGTCCTTGTTTAAGAACATCATAGTAACTTTCCGGTAAACCTGTTTTGATTTCAGCGGCATCAACGTCTTTCGGTTGACCGATACCCCCCGCATGGCAACAATCAAAAATAACCACTAATTTTTGAGCAGGAATGGCACGTAACGCTTCAGTAAATTGGGTTCCAGAAATAGCGGTTTCAGCTAATACTGCTTCTGAGGTGAAATCCGTATCAACGGGTAACAAGTATTCCCCTGAGTATGAACCGGATTTTAACTGTCCTCCATGACTGGAAATATAAATAAAAACCGTCGAATTAAGGTTACTCTCTTGGACGAGTTTAGCCAAGGCTTGAAGTAAATTTTGTTGAGTGGCTTCACTATCTAATAATAATTGTACCTGATCAGGTTGATAACCACAATGTTGCGGACTAATTAACAGTTGATAAATATCCTGGGCATCTTTCAGAACCGTTTCGGGAAGCGGTTTTATATTCTGATAGTTGGCAATTCCCACAACTAAAGCATGGGTACTGCTCATCATCGATTGATTAATCGTTATTGGAGTTAGATTTTTCATGAATAAACGCCTATTCTATTGGTTAACAATGCTGACAACAATTTGTTCGGTAATCCATTCACTAGCAGGGGATCTGACGGGAGTTAAATTTTTAGCTGGAGGGTGAGATGCAGCAACCGCAGCTAAGAGTTCTTCCAAGGGATTTTCTGTTGTTTTGCCAACTGGATAAAAAATAGGTTGATCGAGAGAAGGTAATTCTAACCAATGGAAATCTGTTGCACCAAAGGTGGCAAATACCTTCAGAATATCTTGTGCTTCTTCGTATCCATCCGGTAAATTAGCATAAAGTGGAAGAGTTTCCTCTTGTCCCGGATCAAAGGTGATAAAATTTCCACTTTCAGAAGGATAGACTTGAGTAATTGCCCAATCTGCTTGTAGATTCAAAATGGTAATATTGAGAGGTTGAGAGGAATCATTTCGGATACGAATAAATGCCCATTCATTTACTTTGAGAGTGGGTGTATTTCCAGGGTCATCAAGCGGTTGGGGTTCTGGAGCTTCTGTGGGATCGTAATTCGATTGTTTTCCGATTATTTCTAAAGTCAATGCCAGTTTAGTTCCTGGTACATTTGAGCGATGATAATAGTTATTAAGTTCTTGAGTCGCTCGATATTTCGCTAAATGAACTAAACGCTTGACTACAGTTGCCGCTGCATCAATGTCATTTATGTTTAAAGAAGGTCGTAAGTTGGCAATAGGAGTGGTAGTCGGATCACAAATTTCATACTCACCTTTTTGGTTAATGATAATTTGATAATCGGCTGTTTCCTCGTTAGAACTTAACTCAATCCAACCGTTCCCAATGGACAGTGCTTCTTTAACTGCTTGCAACGCTTGATACTGTTTTTGATAAACATCTGAAGGTAACTGATCTGTTTGTATTCCTTCTGTTTTTTCAATCAAACGAACTTTTCTAACTAATTTAATCGATTTGGGATTAATTAAGACAGCTTGTGCCGCTTGTTCAATGGGTTGAGACCGAAACGTTTCTTGAATTGCAGCCCAAGATTCGGTTCCACCGAGTTCGGTAATTTCTACTAACGCTAATCGCTGGCTAACATCAGTTAAATCCGTTATTCCTGGCGGATAAATTAGAAATTGTGAACCTTTTGCTAATCCTTGAACTTGCCCGCCATTGAGCAAAATTCCTTTTTGTGGGTTGATTTGTTTAACATTAATGGCATATTGTAGGGAAATGCGATCGCTTCCAAACACTAAACGATTGCCTTCTCCCTGAAGTTGTGGGGTTTGTCGTTGAAATTGGCTATTAATTTTGGCAAGCAGGCGATCATGAAGTGCCTTATAAGTTAACCCTGGTGTTAGGGAATTCAGAGAATCTAACAACCAATAGGTCAGCGCACCATTGCGTTCTTTGCCATTGAAAGCATATTCAAAGGCAGATTCATTAGAACGACAAGCCGCCAATAAAACATAACCTTGGGGTTGAGGTAGCCATCCACTTCCTAATTGAAAATTACGGGTTTGGGATTGAGTTAAGGTTTGCCAAGTTTGGGTTAATTCTTGATCGGAAGCAACTAAACTTTCAATAGGACGAGGAGTGTTATCAATCGTATCTAATCCTCGAATTTGAGCATCATTTCCTTTGGTAGCACCCCCGGAATGACAGCTATCTAATATCACGGTTACGACTAATTGTTTATCCACCATTCTTTCTAAGAGTTTAGCGATTTCAATATCCCGCAAATATCGGGCGCTGGAGTTGCCAATATCGGTGGGAACCAGCGCTTCATCAATGCCATTTTTTCCCTTGAGTTGGGGGTAGTTTGTGGGTGTGCGACCCCCATGACCAGAATAGTGAATATAAACTTGATCTCTAGGTTGGGCAATTTCGGTGAGACGCTTGAACATCGCCACCATGTTTTTGTAGGTTGGCCATTGTTCTATGGGTTCTGCGGGTTCGGGTTTGCCACTGTTAGAGGCGGTCAGTTTAAAAATCTGTTCCGGTGACATTTTTAACTTTGCTTTGAGGAAGTCTTCTACGTGGTTAATGTCACGCACGCACCCACCCAGATTACTGTAGGAACTACCATCTGATAATCGATTCGGCAAGTAGTAGTCTATACCAATGAGTAAGGCATATAGTTTGTTAGTTGGATGAATTATATTTGTCATTTTCTCCAGATTTTTTATGGATAATCTTAGATGAAAGATAAAGATATCCCTCTTCTGTCACTCTCCGAGAGGTCAATCTCTAGAAGCTAGGGTTTGAGTAGCAACTGTGCGAAAAGTGCCGTTAAGCCCAAAACTCATTTATATCAGTAGTTTAAGATGTTAACATTTCTAACGTTTTGTATCTTGAAAAATGTACCAGTTTAACTATAGTTAAACTGGTACAGCTTTTGTGTACGGCACAGTAAGGCTTTGAGGCTTTAAAATTTCAGACAGATCAATTGGTACAGGTTTTTAGATGCGATCGCAATATTCAAAATGGCTAATTAATTCCTTAGCGTAAGTTTCTGTACGACTGCTCACTTCACCCCACAGTAGAGACGTTTTACCCATTTCTTGAGGAGCCTTAATCCGCACCAAAGCTCCTGGTTTACTAATTTCTGCATAAACTTGTTCCTCAATCGCAGAGCGTTTTATATAAAACGGCGAACCCAGAGCAACGGCTCCATTGGGAAAGCAAGGAGAACAATCTGGTAAGGGAGTTACAGACAAGCTGACAGGCTCTGGGCTGGGTAAGGTTTCCTCTGGTATTTTCCAGGCGGCAACATAAGGCTCCAACAGCAATCGGCAGTTTTTTTTAGTAACTCGTTGGCCAATAATTTCAGAAAGTCGTCGGAATAACTCAGGCGCAACCACATTGGTAAAGTAACCAGGACTGTAACCCGCTTCTTCAGCAACGAGGTTATAGGTTTTATATTCCCAAATACCTCGCAGAATCAGATCTTCAGCAGTATTTAGAGGAGGATTGTGACTGTCAATCAGGCTCCGGTTAACGATTTCAAGGACAACATCTAAGTTCATCTTTATTCACCCTTAGAGACTATCGCAGATTCTATACTTCTGGCTAATTCCCCAAATCCATTGCCCAATGGATTTCTAAGATTTAGTGGTGAGTTGTTTACAACAGGCTTGTAAATTGGCTTAACCCTAAATCAAATATTCTTTCATCAGCCAGTATACGTAAGTATAGCCTCATTACCGATTACCATGAGCTTTTCTATGAGGTTTGGGTGAAGTGTGTTATGATGTTTTTTATCAGAAATTATTGTACAGATAAATCCAACACCAAAATCAATCTTTTAGTTAAGGAAAAAAAATGGATCTGCAATCTTTCGTAGAAGCCAATCTTAAATATGACTTCTATCGTCTTCAACAAGATCAAGACTTAAGTTCACAAATTCAGGAAATTTTGATTAATCAAGGGTTTCTTTACCCCAACGTAGAAGATGTCTTTGATAATGTGTCTATTGCAGCTTTGCAGCGATTTCAAAACCTAAAGCGCTGTTATGAACCCGAATTTTTAGGAAGCAGAACGGCTCAAGAATTGCTTGAATCTGATCAAGTTGCAGCACGAGGCGGAGAAAGTGTGCCACTCATTCAGGTTCACATTATCAAAGATACTCTCCTAAAAACAAAACCCTTACAATCTGATACCCTACAAGCGAGCGAAAAACAAGAGATCAAAGTCGGTAAACCCCTTAATATCACATCATTTGAGGTGGAGCGTGGTCATTTAAAAATTACCTTAGCAGATACACCTATTAACAACAGTTGGACTTGGTATATTTTTGGAGAACACGCCGAGGTTTTAGAAGGCAATACTAAAGTTTATCCAAAACGCAACGAAATTAAATTGCCAGTCCCTTACAAATCTCAAAATGATAACTTACAGAACCCGTCGGGTTCCTGTAATGTTACCTCAATTGCCATGTGTTTAGAATATCTCAAAATCTCCCGTAAACAAAGTCAAGGACAGTTTGAGGATGAGCTTTATCAATATGCGTTAGATCAAGGATTAAGTCGCCATTTGGGTGATGATCTGGCTGTGATTGTTCGTGATTATGGAGCCAAAGATAAGTTCACAACAACAGCAACCGTTGAACAGGTAAAAGATTGGTTAGCTAATGGAAATCCAGCCGTTGTACATGGCTTTTTTACTCGAAGTGGGCATATTATCGTCTTAGTTGGATATGACAACAAAGGATTTATTGTTCACGATCCCTATGGAGAATGGTTTGCAGAAGGTTATGATATCAATGACCCCCACGGCAACAATCAAAAAGGTAAATTTCTTCATTATTCCTACGGCATGATTAAAGATACCTGCATTCCCGACGGACAGTTTTTCGTACATTTTATTTCTCGTTAGAGAGCTTCAAGTTCTTTATTTTCTCTAATAGAACTGATGAATTTTGTTTAAAGGAAAAATTGATGATGATCAGTGATGAATTTGCCAAACAGCTAATAGAACTTGATGAAGAGACTCTCAAAGCACAACTCGCCATTCAGGAACAAGAACTCGCCAACGAATCAACCTCTCGTTCTGCTTCTTCGTTAGAAAGTTTAGAAGAGGCGTTAATTGCAACGCCTAGAGGCGGGTTTGATCAAGAAACTATTAAAGCCGGCGATCGCTTCTTCCAAAAACTCAACGTCAAAGCTTATCAATTGATGTGTAGCGATTTGTTTGATGATCAGGAATTGAAGCAGAAAATCCTAGTGGCTTACAAAGAAAATTCAGAGAAAGCCGCTGCGTTGTTAGCACCCATTTTAGCCAGTCATTTAGGGTTAGCTTCTTCGATCGCGGTTCTGCTGGCGGTGTTAATTGTCAAAACAATTTCTTCAGCCACTTCTGGGATATCATCAGCAACCTCTGAAACCGTTTGTGAACTTTGGAAAACTAAAGTTGATGAGTCTACCGAGTCCCCAACTTTATCTGCACCAGAAACGGTTTCTCCATCCGCGATCGCTACTTAATCAACTGGGTTTCTAACTCCCAGAAAATCACGCTGCAAACTCTAAACTACACCCTCAGATAACAATTATTAAGGAGAAAAAAATGAATCGGACACTCGAAATTTTCCCCGATGGTAACATTTACGAATATAAAGACGGTTTAGCCGTTAAAGTTATTCCGACTCACAAACAAGTCAAATTACTGCAAAAAGCCTTACTATTTACCCTCGCTGAAACCTTTACGGTTGCTTCTGCTGATCAAGTTCCTCCGGTTGTAACCGATAGTGCAACTCGTGGCGGAATGACCATTAATTCAGAAGGAGTTAACTTAATTAAATCCTTTGAAGGCTTAGAATTAGAAGCTTACCTAGATGCTGTTGATGTGTGGACAATTGGATATGGACACACCAAAACCGTAGAGCCTGGAATGGTGATCACAGAAGCAAAAGCGGAAGAATTACTTCGTCAAGATTTACAAGAATTTGAAGAAGCAGTTACAGAAGCAGTAGAAGTTTCAATTAATCCTAATCAATTCTCAGCCTTAGTTTCTTTTTGTTTTAATTTAGGTGCAGATTCTCTATTTCAATCTACGTTATTAAAGCTGTTAAACCAAGGAGACTTTCAAGGGACGGCGGATCAATTTCCTCGATGGAATAAAGCCGGAGGTCAAGTCTTAGAAGGATTAACCCGACGCAGAAAAGCCGAAAGAGCCTTGTTTTTAGGACAAGATTGGAAAGTTTTTTAAATGTTTAACTGTTGCCTCCACTTACTAATCAACATCAACGCCGTTCTTTATTAAACTCTAAAAGTTGAAAAATATGGCTAATCCAAGCACTGTAACTTCCTCTAATTTCCACGCCTTACTGATCGGAATCAATTGCTACCTACCTAATAAATTATCGGATGGTAGCTACTACAAGAACCTGAAAGGATGTGTCCGTGACATCAATGGTGTAGAGGCTTTTTTGAAAAACAGACTGCAAGTACCAGAAACGCAGATTATCAAACTAACAGCTTCTCATGTTGCAGGTTCCTCTGAACCATCGGAACCCAAAGAATTGTGGCCTACTTATGAAAATATAGTAGCCAAGTTTAAGGAAATTACTGAGAAGGCTCAACCTCAAGATCAAGTTTATATTCACTACTCAGGTCATGGGGGACGTGCAGCAACCATTTATCCCAACCTCAAAGGAGAGAATGGAGTGGATGAGTCCCTGGTTCCTACGGATATTGGCAACCCGGAAGCTCGTTATCTCCGAGACATAGAGTTAGCAAAACTCCTACAGGATATGGTCAAAAAAGGGTTAGTCGTTACAGTTGCTCTTGATAGCTGTCATTCTGGCGGAGCGTCCTCCCGAAATATTGCAGATAATTGTGATATTCGCCGAGCAGAAGGGGGTGATATTGACACAACACCACGACCCATAGAAAGTTTAGTCTCTTCTACGGATGAATTGGCTCAAACTTGGCAAAGTTTGCCACACAACAACAATACTCGCAACATTACCAGTAGTGGTTGGCTACCTGAACCCAAAGGTTATACTTTATTCGCAGCTTGTCGAGACAACGAGTATGCTTACGAGACGGATTTTGATGGAGAACGTCATGGAGCGTTAACTTACTGGCTGTTAAGATCTTTAGAGAAATTCGGAACAGGAGTTCCTGCCAAAATACTTCACAATCATATTTTCGGTAAAGTTCATAGCCAATTTGAAAAACAAACACCGATGTTGCAGGGAGAAAGCGATCGCAGTTTCTTCGGAAATGACTTCGCCTCCCCCGACTTAACGGTATCGGTGATCGAGGTTGATCTACAGAATAAACGGGTTAAGTTAAATGCGGGTCAAGCGCAAGGTTTGCGTAAAGGTGCAGAATTTGCTATCTATCCGGGTCTAGCAGATTTGAGCCAGATCGATCAGCGATTAGGATTAGTTGAAATTACAAAACTCGGTGGCGGAACTTCCTGGGCAACGATTACCGAAATGCTTGGACAGAGCAAGATAGAGGATATTGATTCGAGTGCTTGCGCGTTACTCCTGTCTCCGAATACCCAGCTTGTGCGTAAGGTTCGTTTATTAACGCTTCAGGAAAAAGATCAATCTTCAGAAATTGCATTGCAACCTGTTGAGTTGGCAATGTCAGAAGGTAAGGGGTGGATAGAATTAGTTTCTGGCAATGAAACTGTTGATTATCAGGTGTCTATCCAAGGGGATGAATATGTAATTCTGGATAGTGCTGGAGAACTTGTTGCTAATTTACGACCTGCTCTTAAAGTGGGTGATCCTCATGCGGCGATTACGGTGGTAAAACGCTTGGTGCATTTGTCTAAATATCGCGCCACTATAGACCTAGAAAATCATGATCCTCAGTCTCCTCTTAAAGGGAAAATCAAGGTAGAATTATGCGCTTTACCAGCTAATTACGAACCAGGCGATCCGCTGGAATTACGACCCTTTAATACTTCGGGTAATATACCTACTCTTGATGTCGATCAATTCGCTTGTTTGCGGATTCGCAATGAATCTTTTCAAACGCTGAATATTACTGTACTGGCAATTCAACCGGATTGGAGTATTCAAAAAGGCTACCCAACGGGTGCAGCTTTTCAACCTTTAGATCCAGGAGGTGAAATTCCCTGGCCACTTAAAACAAGCCTTCCTAACGGTTATCAGGAAGGGTTAGATATTCTTAAAGTGTTTGCCACAGTTGATGGCACTAGCTTTGACTGGTTAGAACTACCCCCATTAGATAAACCCATTCAACCTAAAAATGCTGGAAAAGCGACCACTCCCCTCGCCCAATTCTTAGCAACTTACTTTGCGAGTGAAGATGCACCGCCAACTAAAAATGTTAATTCTGCGGTTTCTGCTAGTTATGAATGGACAACAGAACAGGTCACACTTGTGGTTAAAAAAGGTGTAAGCATTTCCTAGTAATACCTGAAATTAAGTCAGCCGTAAGTTTAAATTTAAGGTGCATCTCAACGGCTGATTCTTAAAGCAAGTTTTTGTTTTTATATTCCCTCAAGTTTCTAGTTTTTAAGTCATTTGGAGAATCAGCAATGGTTTGGTCACTCAGTCAAACGAATTTTCAGCGCAACATCGCAGTCGTTATCGGCATCAACAATTATCAAAATGGAATTCACTCCCTGAAAACGGCTGTTAATGATGCTAAAGCGATCGCAGATCTTTTAGAAAAAGACTACAAGTATCAAAAAGTAATCCGATTATTTCCCGATGATCATAGCAAAGCTACATTGGGCGAAGCTACATTGGCAAAAATTAATCAACTCTTGTTTGACGAGCTTCCCAATAAAATTAAACCAACGGAAGGCGACAGACTCCTCTTCTACTTCGCCGGACATGGGATTACTCGTAATAGTGAAGATGGGCCAAAAGGCTTTTTAATTCCTCAAGATGCTAAGTCAGGAAAGCAGGAAACTTATCTACCCATGCAGGATTTAAACACTGCACTTTCTCAACTAAACTGTCATCATTTATTGGTGATTTTAGATTGTTGTTTTGCAGGAAATTTTCGCTGGTCTAGTAGTAGAAATGTTATTTCAGCCCCAGAAACAATTCATCGAGAGAATTATGACCGCTTTATTCGCTATCCTGCTTGGCAAGCTATTACCTCTGCTGCTTATAATCAAGAAGCTCTAGACCATTATACTGATAAACGCGGAATAGATCCTGACTCTCTGCATTCTCCTTTTGCTAAAGCTCTGATTGATCGCTTAACAGTTGATAGATCAAAAAAATATCTCAAAGCAGATTCAACGAGAGATGGTGTGATTACTGCTCTAGAACTTTATCTTTATTTGCGCGATCACTTAGTCAGTCAAGATGGTTATAGTGAATTGCAAACCCCTGGAATTTGGCCGTTAAAAAAGCATGACCGAGGCGAGTTTATTTTTACTTTACCCGGCTTTGTGCCAGATAAATTAATACCCGCACCCCCGTTAGATGCCTCAAAAAATCCCTACCGAGGCTTAGAAGCTTTTGACGAGAAACATAATGAATTGTTTTTTGGCAGAACTGAACAGGTCAAAAAGTTACAGGATTTTGTCAAAACTCATGCTCTTACAGTCGTGTTGGGTGCTTCCGGTTCGGGTAAATCTAGCTTAGTGAAAGCAGGATTAATTCCCCAATTACGACAAGATCAAACTGAGAAATGGTTGATTATACCCCCTATTCGTCCCGGTGAGACTCCCTTGCAAGCGTTAAATAATGCTTTGAAAGAGGCTCAATTTTCAGAAATTCAGCCACAACAACCGGAGAAGAACCTGGCTTGGAGTATTGAGGTTTGGGCTAAAAATAATCCCAACTCTAAGTTATTACTGTTTATTGACCAAAGTGAAGAAATTATTACCCTCTGTTCAAACGAGGATGTACGCAAAGAGTTTTTCCAACAAATATTAACAGCAATTGATGCCCATCGGGATAAATTACGGGTTGTATTAAGCCTCCGTTCTGACTTTGAACCCCAAGTCAGAGATACAGGTTTTAAGTTTATCCCTAAAGGTTATAGCGTCAAAAATACTGAGCTAAAAAATCGTTGGCAAAGCGGACGATTTATTGTTTCTCCGATGACCAGAGGGGAACTGCGCGAAGCTATTCAGAAACCCGCAGAAGCACGGGTGATGTTTTTTCAGCCTCCAGAATTGGTGGAGCAATTAATTGATGAAGTGGTGGATATGCCAGGAGCATTACCCCTAGTTTCTTTTGCGTTGAGTGAACTTTATCTCAAATATTTAAACCGACAATGGGAGGCACAAAACCAGGGACTAATTATTGAGCGGACGCTGACTCAAGAAGATTATCAAGAGTTGGGAGGAGTAATTCAATCACTGACTCAAAGGGCTGATGAAGAATATGAAGCGTTAGTGAAAGAAAATGCCACTTATGCCCAAATTATTTGTCATGTGATGCTGCGGATGGTTGCCCTTGGTAGAGATGAATTAACACGCAGACGAGTCCTGTTATCGGAACTAGAATATCCAGCCGAGAAGAAGAATTTAGCTAAAGCAGTCATTGAGCGGTTTACCAAGGCTCGGTTACTGGTTCAAGGACAAAATGCTGAGGGGAATCTCTATGTCGAACCTGCCCATGATGTTTTGGTGCGGGGTTGGCAAAAGTTGCTGGGCTGGAAGCAACAGGAGCAAGAAAGCTTATTACTACAACGACGGCTAACTCCAGCCGCGATAGAGTGGGATAGCCTTAGAAATAAGGAGAAAGAACAGCCAAAAGGGATTATAGACCAGACTGCTCCTATTTTGGATTGGGTAGATCTACGGCTTTTAACGGTCGAAAACTTAGTCAATAAAATTCCTGCTCAGTTTCCTAAACTGTTACGACAAGCTCAGAATCAGCAAGGGCAATCGAGAGAGAAACCCGTACAGTTTTTGTGGAATGCGAATCCTTATCTCGATGTATTGGATAAAGAACTCAAATCCAATGATCACTGGTTAAACCAGGTAGAAGCTGAGTTTGTGCAGGAAAGTGTTTTGCAAAAACGCCAGAATATTAGTTGGCGGTGGCGGATTGCGATCGCAGTTATGCTGGGATTAAGTGGGTTAACTATCTGGGCATTGATAAATCTTAGGCAATCAACGATAAACCAAATGCTGACTAATACTGAGTCCGCAGATGGTAACTTGCGCTCAAATCAACTGATTTTAGATGCCTTGGTCGATAGTTTATCGGCTGGAAAATCCCTTAAAACTAACTTGCTGTTAAAAGTTACCCCACCAAAAGAAGACGAACAAATTCAAGTAATTAGAACACTACGAAAGGCAGTTTATACAGTCCGAGAATACAACAGACAAGAAGGTTTTCCCAGTGGGGTTCAAAGTATTTTTTGGGCAAAAGAGGGTAGGCTACTGGTAGTTAGTACAGAAAATGATGGCACTGTCAGAGTCTGGGACAAACAAGCGAAAAAGTTAGCTGAGTTACCAGGAAATCAATACACAGTTACACAGGTAATTTTTAGTCCAAATGGTAGCCAACTCGCTATTGGCACAAACAAGGGTGCTATCCTGTTTTGGGATTGGGAAAATCAATCACAGGCGACAGTATTACAACAAAATAAATGTGAGAATGGGAATGACATTTCTAGTTCCGATTCATGTGGGATTACAAGCCTCAGTTTTAATCAGAATGGCCGTCAACTCGTTAGCGTTGGAGGTAACGGTATTGCTCGTTTGTGGGATTTATCTAACAACCAATCCCAAGAATTCCAAGTACCTCAGAACAAACAAGTACCTCACAACAAAATCGTAACTGCTGGTTTCCAGCCCAATGGTAAATTATTATTGGTTGCTACAACTCTGCTGGATGGTAAAACTGTCAGCGTGTTTAACTCATCTTTTCGAGAGTTAAGTAAAACCGAGCAGTTTCCAGTAAGCGTCGATAAAGTAATACTGAGTCCCAATGGTAAGGATATAGGAATTATCTACGGACAAGCTAGAAGCACCATGGGTAGTGAAAGTTATTTGTGGGATTGGCGACAACCAAATGACGCGCAAAAAGCGTGGACAAATTTGTTGGGTCGGAACGAGGATATTAGTTTTAGCCCAGATGGCAAAAAACTTGCTGCTACAGGATTCAATGACGGTACTATACGCTTGCGGGACTTAGACAGCACCATAATTAGTGAACTCAAAGGACATCAAGGTCAAATCGCCAATTTCAATTTTCGCTCAGATGGTAAAGTCCTTGCTACCGCCAGTGCTGATGGTACTCTCCGTCTTTGGGCTTTGGAAGAACAACAGCTAGGTCAATCACAAGAACTTCCAGACAAACTTAACAGTATTTCATTTAGCCCAGATGGCAAGCTGATAGCAACTCAAGCAATAGATGGAACTGTCCGCTTATTAGATTTATCCGGCCAGCTAGTGCAGCAGTTTAACAATCGATATCCTGTCTTTAATAGCCTGCGTTTTAGTGCTGATAGCAAGCAACTGGCAACCCTAAGCAACGAAGGAACTGTGGGCATATTAGATTTGTCGAGTCAGCAGCACAAAGAATTTGACGGAAAATATGACCCTGACAGTAACCTGAGTTTTAGTCCTAATGGTAAGCAACTAGCAGTTACTGGAAATGACAATAATAAAACAGTTTATTTGTTGGATGTATCTTCAGGCAAGCCAAATGATAAGTCGTTTCCTTATGAGGAAACTATTAGGATTAACAATGTGATTTGGAAATCAGACGACCAAATCCTATTAGCTGGCGTACAAGAAATAAGTAGAGCCTACAAGAGTATCGTATTGTTGGATGTAAAATTAGGAAAACAACTACAGACTATTACCGAAAATCTTGGAGCAGATGAATTTTCCGGTATCAGTTCTAACAAAGATGGTAGTTTAGCTGCCTTTGTCCAAGAAGACGGTACTGTCAGCTTGTGGTATTTGGATGGAACCAAGATGGGAGAATTTAAAGACCCCGATCGCAAAATCAAAAGCGTCATTTTGAGTCCCGACAGTAGTATGCTGGCTACCATTGGCGAGGACGGCACTACCAAGTTGTGGGAAATTGGTAAATTAGATGAACTACTTGCCAAAGGTTGCGATCGCGTGCGTGACTATTTGCAGAATAACCCTAATGTTAATGAGAGCGATCGCCATCTCTGCAAAGACGTTATTAGTGAGCCTGAAAAGCATGGGGAAATCAGCATGGGTAACAAAGTTTTAGTGCCAACTACTACGCATCCTTCTGTTTAGAAGTCGGTCAGCGTCCTGATATTATAGCAAAAATTAGAGCCGAACAACAACAATTTGATCCCACTCAACCGATTACCTTTGAAGATTTAAAATCCATGACCTATTTAGAACAGGTGATGAAAGAAGTATTGCGGTTTGTGCCTCCGGTTGGGGGTGGGTTTCGAGAAGTAATTCAAGATTGTGAATATAACGGTTATTTTATCCCCAAAGACTGGTCTATTTTATATCAAATTGCCAAAACCCATCAGGATGAAACGGTTTATTTTCAACCGCAAGAATTCGATCCTGAGCGGTTTAGTGAAACCCGCAATGAAGATAAACCTAAACCCTTTAGTTGGGTTCCCTTTGGTGGCGGAATGCGCGAATGTATTGGCAAAGAATTTGCTAAATTAGAGATCAAATTATTTGCGGCATTGTTAGTCAGAAATTATGATTGGCAACTGTTACCAAATCAATCTTTAGACTTAATTACAATTCCCACTCCCCGTCCCCGGGATGGTTTAAAAGTGCAGTTGAGACGTTTATAAAGTTAGGATAATGTTGTTGTGTTTAACCCAATTTTGATTAAGCATTAAACACAACAACACCGTTAGATTTAGGCTTGAATTAGAAATTGACTAGCTGTTAATACAGGTTTATTGGTTAAGGTTAGGAATTGACCTCCATTACCAAAACCTGCGGCTATGCCATTTTGATTGTAGAATAATCCTCCCGTCGCGGTATTATAAACAATATCAGCCGCACTGGTAGCAGCTAAGGCATCCGTTGTTACCTTGGCAAACTCACTGGCAACAGAAAACCCAGTTCCCGGAATACTACTAATACTGGTAAAGGTGGTTTTATCCAAGACAATTTTATCCCCTTGACCAATAGTAAAGTCAGTGATTGTATCCACACCCACCGCCGAAGTCGCAAAAGCAGCACTGGTATTGTAGATAAAACTATCAGCACCGAGTCCCCCGGTGAGAGTGTCATTAGCAGCACCACCACTGAGAGTATTATTAGCAGTATTCCCGGTAATAATATTAGCTACAGTATTCCCTGTACCGTTAATAGCAGTAATTCCGGTTAAGGTCAGGTTTTCAACTTCCCCAGGTAAGGTATAAGTTACAGAAGATTGGATTAAATCTGTTCCTCCAGAAGCTAATTCTGTAACAACATCTCCCGTATTATCGACAACGTAAGTATCGTTTCCTGTACCGCCTTTAAGTTGATCGGCTCCGGTACTGCCATTTAGGGTATTATTAGCGGTATTCCCGGTAATAATATTAGCTACAGTATTCCCTGTACCGTTAATAGCAGTAATTCCGGTTAAAGTCAGGTTTTCGACTTCCCCAGGTAAGGTATAAGTTACAGAAGATTGGATTAAATCTGTTCCTCCAGAAGCTAATTCTGTAACAACATCTCCCGTATTATCGACAACGTAGATATCGTTACCTGCACCGCCTTTGAGTTGGTCGGCCCCCAACCCTCCATTCAAACTATCGTTCTCAGTGCCACCATTAAGGATATCGTTTCCAGCTAATCCACTGAGGGTGTCGTTACCGGCGAATCCATTCATGACATCTGCATTGGCAGTTCCGGTTAAGTTATCATTGCCAGCAGTGCCATTAATGCAAAGAGATGCGATCGCGGCATCTGCCCGAATTAAGCCCGTGCCCGTGAGAAAGTCATACCCAGGGGTATTCATGTCAACCGCGGTACTCTTCAGCGCGTTGTAAATCTGGGTATTGGTCGCGCTAGGAACTGTTTGACGGATTAAAGCGGCTGCACCCGCAGCGTGGGGGGCGGCGGCTGATGTGCCAAAGAAGGGGTTTAATCCGCTACTACTCGGAAGGGTGGTAACGACTCCATCGGGTGCGGTAATCGCGGGTTGATTGCGTATAATCGGTGTTGCCAGTCGGTTACCCGCCTTATCGAACAGAATTCGCGTACCACCGAGGGAGGTGAATGGCTCGGCTACAGGCGGATTCGTGCCAAAGGCGGGAGTTTTTTGATAATAAGCCGCAGCTACACCCTGTCCGTTCGCGGATTGATTGTGTCCGAAGGACGTTGAACTATTGGTCGCGAATTGATAGATGGTAGTATGAGATTTGGTAAAATCAACATATTTGATTTTGGAGGGGTTGGGGCCTCCTGCGGGGTTATACTTGGCGATCGCTAGGTATGCTGTACCAGTTCCCTGTATGTTACAAAACTCGAAAGGATCGCCGCCAACGTTATTATCAATGCTAGAAGCAATTAACTGATCTGGCGTACCATCACCATTGCTATCAGCGTACAGGAACATATCCAAGTCGTTTTGTGAACCTGCCCCAGTCGTGCTAGCCGAAGCAAAGGGCTGATCCCATTGCAGGGCAGGTGTAAATACTCCGTTGTTCAGGGTGATTTTTTGGAAAATATTTACGGCCCCACTGGGATCGAAGTCGTGGTAGGTTAAAACGCCGATGGTTTGACCAGGAGTGAAAGCGCTTTCATAGGATTGACGGGCGAGATTAGCTGCCGAAGAAAAGTAGGCAACGCCGGTGGATGCAACTTGATCAACTGCCTGCGTTACGATTCCGTCCTGGAAAAAAGGCTCCTGGGGATAACCGATATCATCGACAATCACCTTTGCCCCCGCCCCACCCGAGGCAACAGGTTTTGCCAAATTGATAATCCCATTGGCAAAGCCCGCCATTCCCGCAAAGGCAGTGTTGAAAGCAAGTTTCGCCCCCGGCGCTACATCGTGGACGATCTGTAGCATCGCCCGCCCTTCATCGGAACCGCCTGATGGTAAATCTTGTAACACGATCACACCAGAGGGCAAATCTCCAGTAGCAACATCACTAGCCGCCCCCCCTAAGTTGTTGTAACTATCCGAGAGAACACCCACCGTGATCCCCGCACCATTCACGCCATAGGTCGTGCGGGCGATGTCCGAGCGTTGCGCTTGATCGCCCTGACTGGTGACGGAACCAACGTTAGTGATCGGTTCCGAGGTGGTAGTGCCAATGTTGTCCAACTGATTGGCAATGTCCGAGCTTTGCGCTTGATCGCCTTGACTGGTGACTGAATCCGCGTTAGCGATCGGTTCGGAGGTAGTAGTGCCAATGTTGTCCAACTGATTGATGATAGGCTTGTAGGCGGGACGAACAAACCGCAAACTAGACAAAGCCGCGACCTCATCTAGGGCATTGATGGGAATCACTCCTGAAATTACCCGTCCGAAAACAGAGGATTGCTGGAGTCCTAGTGCTTTTAAGTCAGACAATAATTGCGCTGAGTCAGTATCCGCCACTGCCTCAATTGCTACGCTACTCCCAATTACCTGTAGAGATGACTCTGGCTTTAGAGATGACGAGTTGACTTGACTGTTGAGCGGATCGACACCTGTAAATAATTCAGATAAGTCAGAGCTAAGTTTGCTTAATTGCCCTTCTTTCGACGATTTAACCAAGTTTTGCAAGGCTAAAAAACCAGATGGGACTTCTGAGCTAAAATTTGTAACCATGATGATTCTACTCCTATACTCACAATGAACTTGTGGGAATAAACTTGGGCACAAATGCTATTCACTCTAGCCTTAGATCAAGCCTGGACAAGCATTAAGCAGAAGTTGATACACTAAATCAAAGTCATTTCCAAATCTTTATCTTTCGTCTCCATGACGACCCGGCTCCCTTACTGATAATGGACTTCCGACATCAATCACACGTTCAGCAACTGAGGCTCCCTGAAACGAGGGTACAAAACAAACCGGACAGCGATCACACGGATCGGATCATGTCCAACTGTTCCTGTGAGCCTTTCTTTCTTTATTCAATTGTAATTATATAGTCTGAATCTTGACTCGGAGTTAAATTTGTTACTAAACGTTACAAAAAAGAGTTAGATTCACGCTTGAATTAGAAATTGACTAGCTGTTAAGGCAGGTTTATTAGTTAAGGTGAAGAATTGACCTCTATTACCAAAACCTGTGGCTGTGCCATTTTGATTGTAGAATAATCCTCCCCTTGCACTGTTATCAACAATATCGCCTGCTTTCAGACCTGGGAATTTGGGTTCTATCTGGGAATGGATGAGATTCTATTCCCTATGGTATATCTTTTGTATGAATTGATAAAAACGAAATCAATTTATAAAAAGGCTACTACAATAAAAATATGAAATTTATTAACAGGGTTGTTAAGTCTGCTCAGATTAATAAATATCAGATTCAGCAAATTCAATAAGGAGCCGATATGAGTTTAAAAAATAGAGAAAAAGCCACCGCCAAAAATGTCACAGGCAAGGTTCAAGAAGCCGTAGGCAACCTAACTGGAGATCCTAAAGATCAGGAAGAAGGTAAGGAAAAACAGGCAGAGGCAAAAGTGATTCATACCATTGAAGATGTGAAAGATGAATTAAAAGCCAAGCTCGACTAAAAGGCTATTTAACAAATAAATTTTGCCATTTTTGACACTTAAAGTCGATTTTAATTAATCATAAAATTGATAAAAATTTAATCTCAAAAATGGTATAGATTCCCTGCGTATTGACTTTTTTGGGGTGTTTCAACTGTGATCTACCCCCGTTTGAAATTTATATTTTTTGGTAGACTGACCAACGAATAAAAAACTCAATCATTTTTCAATTAATCAATTTTTTTGGGATATTAACATGATTTTACTTAGCAAAGTTCGTAAATTTCTGCTGTCTATTGGCGTGGTTGTTTTCATCTCCACTGCTATCATCTTTAGTTTGGCATCGGGATCAAGTTGGGCTGCAACTTCATCAACCCAGGGCATGAATCCACCGCAGACTCAAATTGCTATGATGGATCAAACGAAAGAGATGATCAATAATGTTAAGGATAAAGCCCAAGAAGCGATCGCTAACATCACAGATGATCTGAAAACTGATGTTGTTCAAAACGATCAGCAATTTGACGCCAACACCCAACAGGGGATTCTTGATAGTATTAAAAACCCTAACTACAAGCCGGGTGGAAAAACCAGCACCGCAGCAAAGCAAGACCGTGAAGCTATCAAAGGTGTAGAAGCTGATGTTCGTGATCTATTTAAGCCAGAATAGAATCACCGACTCAATCACATCATTAAATTTTATCTCAATAGAAGGAGAAAATATGTACAATCTGATCTGGAGTGCCGTTGGTGTACTACTCATCCTCTGGTTATTAGGATTCTCAGTTAATGTTGGAGGTGGCTTAATCCATATTCTTTTGGTTTTGGCGCTGATTGCTATTATCTACAACGTACTGACCGGACGCCGTGTTGTCTAATGATTTGATAGACTAAATCCCCCCAACCTTACTTGGGTCAGGGGGGAAGTAGAACTCGGGATTAGACGAATCCGATTTTATGGGAATGGCAGCAACTATAAATTTTAATTAAGGAGATTGTAATGGGTAATGGGTAAAAATAAATTTTTAACACCCATCAAATAAGATAGCTATATATTCGGTAAAAAAAGACGATAGGATTCACTATCTATCAGAATTCTAAAACCCAGCCACATTAGGACAAAGGGAAATATTTTGCCGGCATAACGACTCAGGACGACGGCGATACCCGGTTGACGAGTCAGATTATAGGAGAGAAATAGCCAGCAGCAAACTACTAAATATAAAATCGGGATCATCACCGCTAGATTTTGGATACTGCTACTTGCAAATAGGGGAATATAGATCCCCAAATTGTTTCCACCATTGGAAATGGTAACGGCGGAAACACTGTAGGTTTGGCGATTGCGAATTACGTCCCAGATCGATCGTTTTCGAGAATCAAATCCTCGATATTTAGCGTTTATTTTCAAGTTAGCTGACTTATCCGCGGCGGAATCATCCTTATTCAAGTTGATCAAATTATTCAGACCAATCAGTATCGGTAGAATCCCCAATAATCCGATCCAAGCCGAGTCAATCACCAGTCCCACAAAGAAACCAATCAAACTGACTAGCACTAATGCGGTGAACCCAATAAGCTCACCTACTACAATATGTTTAGGACGAAAAGTCCGATTAACTTCACTAAAGAAGCCAGTCAGATAAATATTATCGTCAAAGGTTGTTGCTATGGCAACAGCTATCGCAACCTTAATTGTTTCAATTAACCAATCCATCACTATCCCTCACTCAAAATCTGTCTGATTACCGAAACTATAGAATAATTGCACAAGTCCTAATAATATATAAAGAGCGTTAAAAAGTCTAACACCCTGGCTACATTCTCGTATTTCCAATTCATCTAACAATGTCCATTATTTATATTTATCAAAGGAGTTATTATGATTAGCTATTTACGCGATATTTTGCCCAAATACAAAGACCAAAATCTTCTGAAACCATTCCGATCAATTCCTCGTAGATTCCTTATATCCAAGTTTGTAGTCCAGTTTGGCATCGGTCTTGCCTCAAGTTTGGTCTTGAGTCTAACCTTTAATAGTAATGTTGTTGCTACTCCTGAATCCGGCCATGTATTCTCCCCTCTAATCAGTCAGGTCAATCAGGCTAACCCACCGAAAAACTCAAGCATTCGGTTATTAGAAACGGTGGGATTGTTTGTCGGGGGGATCGTGTTTTGTATTGTTTTGGATCGTTGGTTTTCTAACCGCTCGGCGCACTCGGGTAACACACCCTTAGCCCAACAAGCGCGACGCCTCAAACAACTCAAAATCGGGTATCCAGAGGGAATGACCAATTTTGAAGTTCTTCGCAGTCAAGCCTTACTGGAAGAACGTTTGCGACCCTTTGGGCTAATTGTGACCTGGACAAGCTTTTTATCGGCATCGGCTCTGATTGAGGCCCTCAGTAACGGGACAATTGATTTTTGCGGGGGGGGTGGTACGGCCAGTATTTTCTCCCAGGCGGCGGATCATGTCTTTGTGCGGGTGGCCAAAGAAAAATATACTGCTCCCAAAGGTCAAGCGATTCTAGTCCCAGAGGATTCGCCAATTCAGACTATTGCTGACCTCAAGGGTAAGAAGATTGCCTTTGATAAAGGCTCCAGCGCGCACTATATATTGATCAAAGCATTGCGGAAAGTCGGACTCGATTTTAGCGATATTGACCCCATTTATCTGACCCAGCCCCAGGCGTTGCCCCTATTCCGACAGGGTGAAGTGGATGCTTGGGTGGTTTGGGTTCCCTACACACCCACTCAAGCCCGAAGTTCCTATCCAGGGCGTTCTATTGCTGACCTAGAAAGTATTTTTGGGGATAGGGCTTCTTTGGAGGTTCCCACCTATTACTATGCGATTCCAGAGTTAGTCCGAGACTATCCCGATCTATTAAAAGTGATTTTAGAGGAGGTAAATGAGGCGGGAGCCTGGGCTAAAAAACAGGAATTAGAAGCGACTCAACGTTTGCTAGATCAACACGAAATCGATCCATTTATCCTAGAAACTTTACAGAAACGGAGTGCTGAACGGGCGATTATCCCGATTGATGAACAATCCCTTGATGCCCTACAGCATCAGGCTAATTTGTTTCGGGATCTTGATCTGATTCCTGAGCGGGTGAATGTGAAGGATGGAACCTATAGTTTGCAGACTAAGCAAAACTGGACTTATTAATCCGACGTTGTT
>NZ_CAWLTW010000001.1:1110291-1122493 GCF_963864145.1 Planktothrix prolifica NIVA-CYA 540
TGCTGAAGCGCAACAACGGGGAATCAAGCCGACCTTTTCGTTGTTGGGCTTTAGCCCCTCCTAAGAGCGCTGAAGCGCAACAACGGGGAATCAAGCCGACCTTTTCGTTGTTGGGCTTTAGCCCCTCCTAAGTGCGCTGAAGCACAACAACGGGGGCAAGAACAAACTTAAATCGGAGCAGCCGATAAATTTAAAAGATAATGGGTGCTTCCGTCCCTGGGAGAGACTCGCAAAAAGTAGGTTCCACCGGGTAATTTATCTAACTTAATTGATTCTGGGGTGAGGCCTAAATTGGCGGAACTAGCAACAATTTCATTACTTTGAACGGCTCGATTGTTATTCAGATCATAAATCAAGTCTAAGTCTAAATTGGCTTTCATTTGATTCATGATTATACTAACTTTACTATTAAAATTAGGAATAATAAACTCATAAATATCAACGGGGTTAGCCGCGTCAATTAAGCCTACAATGGTTTTTTGTCCTAATAATATATCTATATTAATAGCTTGGGTCAGGTCATCTTTAAAAGCCGGAGCAATCCCTAATCTTGATTCTTTTAATCCTTGTCGCCAAAAATGTTCAAAAAATGTATTATACTGCCCGGATTTAATCTCAGATAAGACATCGGGATATCGAGTTTGATAAAAGTTAGTATCAAAACCAATACTGGGATTGCGTCCTTCATATTGTCCATGGAGAAAAAAATGTTCAAACGGGTTAATTTCTGCTTTAAGAAAACCCACTTTTACATCGGGATATCGTTCTAAATAATAAATTGGATCAAATAAGGGATTAGGAGAACGGGGTTGAAATTGACCAAAATCAATAAAATGTTCCGCAGGTGTAATAAATCCTTCCTTTATTTGAGTTAAAAGTTCAGGATCTCCTTGCTGATAATATTGACTATCAAATAAAGGATTAGGTTCATAACCCAAAAATTGACCCTCCTGAACAAAATGATCAAAAGCGTTCCGAAATTCTCGCCTTTCAATCGCCGGAGCCACATCAGGATATTGAGCCAAATAGAATTTTTCATCAAATAGCGTTTCTAAAGTTAACATCAGCTTAAAATCTCCCTATATATTGACTTAATTATACAAAATCCACCATTACCCATTACCTATCATGAATTTAAGAGGATTAAGCAGATTAACACAGATTAAAATCTGTGAAATCCGTGAAATCCTCTTAAATCAGTGATCCCCATTCCCTAATTATCCAATAATTCCGATTAAATTAGCAATAGTAAACAGTAATTCATGGGGTTCTACGGGTTTAGCTAAATGGGCGTGAAACCCGGCGGAGAATGCGGCTTGACGGTCTTCATCTTGGGCATAAGCTGTAAGTGCTAAAGCGGGTATTTGCCCTCCTGCTTCTGGGGGTAATAAACGAATTTGACGGATTAGTGAATAACCGTCTCCCCCCGACAGTCCAATATCACTGACTAAAATATGAAATGGAGATATAGCACTATTGGCTTTGAAGATATTAATGGCTTCTTCTGCACTCCCAACGGTCACCACTTCTGACCCACAATTTTCTAAAATATGAGCAACTAAATCCCGAGCATCCACTTCATCATCAACCACTAAAATTTTAACTCCTTTGATTTTTAAACAACTTTCAAACATCAAATCATCATCACCGAAACCCTCTTGAAGATACTGATAATCTTTTAACATATCCGATGTCATCATGGGTAATTTTACGGTAAATACTGTCCCCTTTCCTAACCCTGGACTATCTACAGTAACACTTCCTCCATGAATTTCAACTAAATGGTGGACAATGGTTAATCCTAATCCTAATCCGCCCTGTTTCCGAGTCATTGAACCATCGGATTGACGAAATCTTTCAAACACAAAGGGTAAAAAGTCTTTACTAATTCCTTGTCCGGTATCACTAACTTGAATTTCTGCATAATCTCTGACTTCATAATTGCTATTATTTCCCAAGGAATTTTGATTCTGAGACTTATGTAGTCTCACCTGAATTTCTCCTCCTTCTGAGCTAAATTTTATTGCATTGGTTAATAGATTCCACATCACCTGTTGTAAACGGTTACTATCCCCTAAAACCATCCCAATATTAGGCTCAAAGGAAATATTAATTTTAATATCTTTCGCCTCAGTTATTGAGTGTACCGTTTCAATTGCTGCTTCAATTACCGGAATTAAAGCAGTCGGATTCGGGCTAAAATTCAGTTTTCCACTAATAATTCGAGAAACATCTAATAAATCCTCAATCAGTTGCGCTAAAGCCCGTGTATTACGATTAATTGTTTCCGTCGCCCGATTAAATGTTTCCTTATCTAAATCTCGTGATATCAACATTTGTGTCCATCCCAAAATAGCATTCAGAGGAGTCCGTAATTCATGGGAAAGGGTAGCTAAAAATTCATCTTTGAGGCGGTTGGCTTCTGTTAATTCATCAGCCCGGGTACGCAGTTCAGCTTCTAATTGTTTACGATTAGTAATATCCCGCATGGCTGTCACCTGAACTTGACGTCCTTTATAAATTTGAGACTTACCAATGATTTCTACATCAAAAATTGTGCCATCTTTTCTTAATCCAAAGACTTCTAATGGGGCTTCTAAGTTGTTTTTAATATTTTGTAAAATTAAATCCCGACTTTCGGGGGTGACAAAATCCAGAAAAGAAGTTCCCATCATTTCTCCTAAAGGGTAATCCAACATAATAGATGCCCCTTGGTTAGCATCAAGAATGATGCCATTTTCATGAATAATAATACCATCAAATGTAGTTTCAATTAGGGTTCTAAACCGAGCTTCACTTTCTTGTAATTCTTCTTCTGCGTGTTTACGTTCGGTGATATCTTCATAGATAAATACGACTTCTCGAATTTTACCCACCTCATCCCGCACTGGATAAATATAAGCCTCAACCCAGCGTTGAGCATATCCATAATTCGATAATCCTGGGAAGCTTTGATGAGGATCATATAAAATTGGAGGAATCGCCACGGTTTCCCCGGCTAAACCCTTTTGAATATAGGGAATTATCCGTTTTTGAATTAGTTGTTGATCTTCTAACAAATTGTAGTCTTTAATCATTTCTCCTTTGATTCCCCATAGCTCCTCCCAGGCTCGATTTACACGCCTAACCGAACCATCTAATGATAGGATTAAAATACTCAGGGGAGATTGTTCAACCATTGTCCGATATTGAACTTCCGAGCGACGTAATAAGGTTTCGGCTCGATGACTTTCTGTGCGGTCAATGGCTACACCCCCAACCAATGGATCTTCCTGATCAACCCAAATTGGAAATTGATAGATTAAAAATTCTCCAATTTTGCCGTCTCGTCCAGGTAGAGATTCAATAACTTCTAAAACTAGGTTTTGCGAAGCCACAATCGAAATATAATTCAGGAATTTGGAGGCTAAATCTGGGGTAAATATATCAAATATAGTGGTTTCTAAAGATTCTGGAGAAACATTAAAGGTTCGGGTATAACTTTTACTTAAATATAACATTTTACCTTGATGATCACAAATCCAAGCTACGGTAGGGTTGTAATCCATAAACGCCTGAAATCGGGCTTCACTATCTCGCAGGGCTTTTTCTGATTTCGTCAGTTCCGTTGCAATTTTTTCCGCAATATATCGAGCTTTAATTTGCGATCGCATTAATCCAAATAAGATAATACCAACAAAACTTCCCGCCAAAGCAATATAGGGAGCAATCAAACGTTGGGAATTAAAATCAAGTTTAGGACGGGAAGTATAGATAATCGTCCAAGTTTGTCCAGCAATTGAGAGCATTTTTCGCCCCTCAAATTGAGGCTTAAACCCTAATAAACGACTAGAGTTAGAATCGTATATGAGAGAGGAGGGAGTAATTGCTAAACCATCATAAATTTTAAAATCTATAAAAACATTTGGATAATTCCCAAATAGCCCTTGCATCAAGTCATCCATCCGAAAGGGACTATAGATAAATCCTAGTAATTTCTCCCGTTTTTCTGTTACCGTTGGCGGAGTATAATTACCTCGATAAATGGGGAAATAAATTAAAAATCCCGCTTGTTTTTTGGCATCAATTTCTTGTCGGAGTTTGACTCGACCCGACGCCACCGGAATTCCCCCATCCCGGGCGTGTTCCATGGCGCGACGGCGCACGGGTTCGGTAAACATATCAAACCCAATGGCGGCTTTATTACGTTCATCTAGGGGTTCTAGGTAGATAATGGCATGATATTCGGATCGAGGGTAATCGGGATTGATAGCGAAGTTAGGGATACCCTCAGCTTTCATCCGAGCTATTAATTGATCTTTTTCGGAGGGTCGAACCCGAATTGTAAACCCAATCCCTTGAATCCCTGGATATTCCCTCCGCAGTTTTAATTGTTCCATGTAGGTGCGGAATTCCTCTCGATCCACGGTATCATGGCTGGCAAATAACCCACTTCCGGCACGGAGTAAGGCAATATAGGTTTTAACCCGATCTCGAATTAGGTTTTCCGTTTGTTGGGCGGAGGCATTAAACTGTAACCGATCCTGGTTACGGGCTGTTGATTCTACATAATAAGTGGCGATCGCCGTCAGGATTAAAGTCCCCAACAGCACTAAGTAGGGAACAATCTGCCGATTCGGAGAGAGAAACTTATACAGCCATTTGCGCTTCATAGAGCTATCAGGGAAAGTCTGGGGATTAGAACTGCGGGTTAACCCTTAATTTTTGTGTTGTTTGGGGTAAGTTTTAATTAAGATTTTCTGCATATTATATCACGAAAAATTGAATTGAATCTTCACCAGAAAGGGATTATCTTAAAATTATCGATTTCACTTTTGACCAAAAATTTTCAATTGGGGAAAAATCAGGTCTTCAGCCATTACATCTATAATGAAATATCTTGCTGACCCCCCCCTACGAAACTTAATGGGCTGCGGACGCTTTTGCACCTTTACCTCCCTTACCTAAAAAGAATAATAACGGTAACGAAAATAAAAATGTTACTCCCACCACCCTAAAAATATCGGCAAAAGAGAGAACCGCCGCCTGGGTATCGACAATTTGACTTAATGACGCTAAGGCTTGTTTTTGGGCTGTTACCCCATCCATACCCTGACTTTGGAACATCGCCGTCAGCGCTTGTAACCTTTGATTTGTGACAAAATCGTAGGGAGTCAAATAGGTGAGAAGTACCGCTCGATGGAAGGCTTCTCGCTGACTTAACAAACTGGTGAGGGCGGCAATTCCTACACTCCCGCCCAATTGTCGGGTTAGGTTATAAAACCCCGACCCGGCCGATATCGCCTGTTGGGGCAATCCTCCCAAAGTGGCTAAACTCAAAGGCAAAAACATCAACACCGTCACCCCACCCCTGGCTACTAACGGCCAAAATAGCTGATCCGTACCCGTTTGGGCACTAATAGTGGAGAGGTCAAACATCACCAAAGCCGAACCAATGGCCCCTAAAGCAATTAATAACCGGGCATCGACTTTCGTTGATATTTTTCCTAATAGTATCATCATTACCGCCGAAAATAACGCCCCTGGAGCTAATAAAAATCCCGTTTGTGTTGCTGAAAAATGAAGAATACTTTGGGCAAAAATTGGGACGACAAATAACGTCCCATACAGTCCTATCCCCAAAATCCCAGAATAAATACTCCCGGCGGCTAAAGACCGATACCGCAAAACCCGCAGGTCAACAGCCGGATTTCGGGTGGTCAATTCCCGCCAAATAAATAACGCCATCCCCACCGTCGCTGTAATCGCTAGAGTCCGAATAAAACTGGATGAAAACCAGTCTTCCTGTTCTCCTTCTTCTAACAACGCTTGGAAACTGCCAACTGCCACCGTCAGCAAAATAATCCCCCACCAATCAACTTTGGTACTTTGGGAATTGTTTTCTTCATTCTTGGGCAAAAATAGCCAAGCCATCAAGGTTGCTAAAATACCAACGGGCAGATTAATAAAGAAAATCCACCGCCAACCCAGGGTATCTGTCAGGTATCCCCCTAAAGTTGGGCCAATGGCGGGGCCAGCAATTACGCCAACGCCAAACACCGCTTGGGCGATACCTTGTTCATGGGGGGCAAAGGTTTGGAATAAAATGGCTTGACCCTTTGCCAGTAACCCACCCCCACACAACCCTTGCAGAATCCGAGAAATAACCAACATAGGTAAATTAACAGAGAATCCACAAAGAATAGATGCCAGAGTAAAACCGACTAAGGAGAAAATAAAATAAGATTTACGCCCAAAAAAATCTCCGAGCCAAGCGCTTAAGGGAATTAAAATCACGTTAGCGATCGCATAACCCGTCACCACCCAAGCAATTTCCGTCACCGTCGCCCCCAAACTGGCTTGCATATCCGTCAGGGCAACATTAACAATACTGGTATCAATAACTTCTAACATGGCTCCCAAAGCGGCCGTTAATGCGATCGCCCACTTCAAATAACCCTGAATATAATGGGGTTGATTCATATAAGTGTTGATGTTTGACACCGATGGGGGTTACCCACCTCTACAACTAATTACTAATTGCGGTTTCCACACTTACGGTAATGCTCAAACCCGCCCGCAGTTTGTGTTCGGGGTCAGCATTGGCGACAAACGCTAGTCGCACGGGAACCCACTGCACAACTTTGTTAAAATTGCCTGTGGCATTGTCGGGAGGTAATAAGGCAAATTCAGCCCCCGTTGCGGGACTAATTCCCGTTACCGTTGCCCGAAATATTTCCCCCGGATAGGCGTCTACCCGCACTAACGCCATTTCCCCGACTCGTAAATTCTTTAACTCCGTTTCCTTAAAATTCGCTTCAATATAAATATCATCGGTCTTCAGGGGAACTAACGCTAATAACGGTTGTCCGGGTTGGATTTTTTTCCCGACTTCCGCCGTCAGTTGACCGACATATCCACTCACCGGGGCGGTAATAGTAGTATAAGCAAGCTGTTGACGGGCTAAGGCGAGGGAGGCTTGCGCCTGTTTAATCTGGGCTTGAGCCAGTTGGGTTTGATCTTGTTTTATAACCACTTCCTGACCTGAAGCTTGGGTTTCTGCAACCTGAGCTTGAGACGCCCCCGCTTGGGCTTGGGATTTTTCTACCTCGGCTTGGGCCTGACCGACTTTAGCTTGAGCTTGTTGGAGTCGAGCTTGGGCAGTTTTTACCGCCGATTTTGCTTGGGCAAGTTGAGCTTGGCTATTAACAACCTGGGCTTGAGCTTGTTGGAGTTGGGACTGGGCATTATTCACCGTTGCTTGAGCCTGTCCTACCCCCTGTTGGACAACGGTTAAACTAGCTTGAGCTTCTGCAAAGGCAGCTTGGGCTGTATCCCGTTGTTGAGCCGAAACTACATTTTGCTGATAAAGGGATTGATAGCGTTGAAAATCCTGTTGAGTTTTGGTAACTTCAGCCTCTGCTTGGACAACTTTAGCCCGGGCTGCATTTACGCCTAATTCCGCTTCCTGAATTTGAGCTTGTTGGGCGGCAATATTGGCTTGGTCTTGTTGGAGTTGAGCTTGAGCTACGTTAACACCGAGTTGAGCCTGTTGCAGTAGGGCTTGGACGGCAATTGCTTCTGATTCGGCTTGCTGAACATTAGTTTGTTCGGCGGTAACGGCTGCTTGTTGCGCTTTTAAATTGGATTGCGCTTGTTCAACTTGACTAATATTAGTATTGGCGGTTAAAGAAACATTATCCTTAGCAGTTTGTAATTGTGCTTCGGCTGCATTTAAGTTGGCTTCTTCCTGTTTGATTTTTAATAATAAATCTTGATCTTCTAAAATTACCAAAGGTTGACCAGCTTGCACATAATCCCCATTTTTAATTAATACTTTTTGAACGGTAGCCGCAATTTTTGGGGCAATCGGAGAAATATGGCCTTCAATTTGGGCGTTATCCGTTGTGGCGTGGGTGCTTTGAAATTGCCACCAACGGCTTCCGAAAACGGCTCCTGTAATTAATGCGATCGCTCCTACTAACAATAACCCCCAAGGCCGTTTTTTTCCAGAGGGTTTGGCTTCCTCAACCACGGGAATTTCAGCGATGGGCGGTTGATGTCCATTGGTTTGAATCTGTTCAGAAGATAAAGGCTTCTGAACTTCAACGGGTTCGGCTTTTAAGTGAGAATCAATAACAGTGTTGGATTTCATCTTGCTGTTCTCTATTAATCAAGGTGTTATTAGTAGGCAAGGGACTGATACCCTGCACGAAAAGATCGACACAGGTTTCGATATAATCTTCGCGGTTATAATGGATGAAATTGGGGATGGCATTACGTCGCAGCATTCCTGCCAATAGCATTCCGGTAAATAAATCTATAGCGGGTTCTAATCTTAAATCTGAGCGCACTTTACCCCGTTTTTGGCTGTTTTTGAGGTAATTAATTAGCTTTTCTCGTAGGGGTTGGGTAGCTTCAGCAATAATCTGAGATGCGACTTGGGGATGGCGTTTAGCTTCTCCGATAAAAGTGCGAATCAGGGCTTCATGTTCTTCGAGCATGGTGTTATAAAGCCAGCTATAATGGGTTAAATCCTTTTTTAAATCCTGCGTCCACTCTTTTTGATGAGTCAATGCTTCCGTTTGCAAGGCGGTTGCTTGTTGGACAACGGCGGCAAGTAACTGTTTTTTGCTATGGAAATGACGAAATAACGTGACTTCATTAACTCCCGCCATCCGAGCAATTGCTTTTGTGGTGGCTCCCGCAATTCCAGCTTCAGCAAACACTTCTAAAGCCGCTTTCAATAAGCGACTGCGAGTGAGTGCGGTTTTCTGCTCCTGAGAATTCATAGATTATAACGTAAGTGCTTACTTGCATTATAACAAATAAATATAGAAACCGGGTTTCTAATTTGATCTCTGGGCAAAAATCAGAGATTTTATTCAGAATATCCAGTTTCTATCCCCAGATTTTAACGGTTAGAAATCGCATAATGGACTAAAGCAGCCATGCGTTTTCTGAGGGTTTCTAACCCCAAGGCTTTAGAAGCGGAAATATAAACCGCTTGGGGGTATTTTTCCTGCGCTAATCGTAAATTTTCCCCATCAGTTTGATCGATTTTATTAAACACTAATAATCCCGGGCCAGGAGTCACAGGCATTTCTCTTAAAATCTGCATTACCGACTCAATTTGACTTTCCCAGGCGGAATGGGATAAATCCACTAAATGAATTAAGGCATCCGCGTCCGTCACCTCTTCTAAAGTAGCTCTAAACGCATTAACCAAAGGAGGCGGAAGTTCATGTATAAATCCGACTGTATCCGTGATAACAATTGTTAAAGGCTCCTCCGTTATCATATCAGGAATCTCTAAACGGCGAGTCGTGGGATCAAGGGTAGCAAAGAGTTGGTCAGCCGTATAGACTTCCGACTGGGTTAAAACGTTCAATAAAGTTGACTTTCCAGCATTGGTATAGCCCACTAAGGCCAAGGTCGGAACCTCTTGAGCTTGACGATTTTGGCGCAGACGAGAACGATGGGCTTGTAGTTGATTCACTTCCTGTTGTAGCCGGGAGATTCGACGCTGGATGGCCCGCCGTTCCGTTTCCAGTTTGGTTTCTCCTGGCCCTCTGGTTCCAATTCCGCCCCCTAAGCGAGACATAGCCAGACCTCGACCAGTTAACCGGGGTAAACTATATTCCAGTTGGGCCAGTTCTACCTGTAATTTTCCCGCCCCCGACTGGGCGCGTTGAGCAAAAATATCAAGGATAACTTCGGTTCGGTCTACAACCCTGACCCCGATTTGGGTTTCCAGGTTCCGAACCTGGGCGGGGGATAAGTCCCGGTCAAATACAATTAAATTAGCTCCGATGGTTTGGGCAACCAAGGCAATTTCTTGGACTTTCCCCTCTCCGACAACGGTTTGGGGGTGAGGATGCGATCGCTTTTGGCGTAAAGTTTGTAACACCTGACCCCCGGCGGTATCGACTAAACGCACCAATTCCGTTAACCCATCTTCAAACCGTTGGGGGGATATTTTATCCGTTTTCACCCCCACTAACAGCACTTTATCCTGACTAGAATCGACTTCCCGGGCGACAAATTCCCGTTCAAACTCCGTTTCTAGTTCGTTGACTAAATCGAGAAAATCCTGTTGCGATAGGGCATCCAGACTCATCGGCAACGACAAATAATAGGGAATGGCAGAAAAACCGTTATCAATTTGTTGATTCTTAGTCGTGTCCATTTCCGGGACAAGGTGAGCCATATAAGTGTCTTTAATATAGCCCGTTTCACCCCCTCCTCGTCGCTGAAAACCACCTCCGGTCAGGGTGAGAACTACCAGAATGTCCAAACGTTGAATCGCCATGGCAGTCAAAGCTGCTTCTTTAGGGGGTTCCGGGCTAGTTTGGGTGGTAATACAACGAATTCCACTCAGGCGTCCATTCCCATACCGGGGGAGTTCTAAGGGGGGAATTTGAGTTTGGCGAGGAGTTCCGACTCCCACCCGCATCACCTGTCCCCGACGGTTAATATAGGCGCACAGAGGCTGATCAATTTCTGTACTAATTGCCGCCAGTCGCTGGGCAAATTCTACGGTTGTAATTAAATCGCCTGGTAATCGTTGATGATACAGGCTTTGCAACCGTTTAAGCTGACTGGCTTTTAGACCTTGTAGTTGACCATAAATCGTTTCGATAGGCACGTTTTACCAGTTTCCTGGCCCTCCATAAACAATAGGGGTTAATTTGAAATATGATAGCTTGAATTTTGATCGGAGTGTGGGCTGTGGGCTGTCCAAACCGGACTCATAACTTAATATTTTCTTGAGGACTATTAGATGTCGAATCTGATAGAATCCTTTTATATTTAGGGCTAAATTGATTAAATTTGTGATTAATCTTTAATCAAATGACAGGCTACAGAATGGTTTGAACCCATATCTTTTAATGGCGGTTCCTCCAGCCAACATTGTTCCATAACAGAGGGACAACGACTAGAAAATCGACATCCCATGGGCGGGTTTAGGAGACTAGGAATTTCTCCAGTTAATAAAATTCGTTGTCGTTTGGCTTCTAATTCTGGGTCAGGAATGGGGACGGCGGATAATAGGGCTTGGGTATAGGGATGGAGAGGATTTTCATACAAAGAAATCCTATCTGCAAGTTCAACAATTTTGCCCAAATACATAACTGCAACTCGGTCAGAAATATGGCGAACTATACTTAAATCATGGGCAATAAAAAGATAGGTTAAACCTAAATTTTGCTGTAGGTTTTGGATTAAATTAATCACTTGGGCTTGAATGGAAACATCCAAGGAGGCAATCGGTTCATCGCAAATAATGACATCAGGATTCATTGCCAATGCTCTTGCAATCCCTATTCTTTGTTGTTGTCCTCCTGAAAATTCATGGGGATAACGATTAATTGCATTATTATTTAATCCGACTAATTCCAATAATTCTTTGACGCGATTTTGAGCTATTTTAGTAGTAGCTAATTGATGAATAATTAAAGGTTCACTAATAATTTTTCCTACAGTCATTCGAGGGTTTAAGGAAGAATAAGGGTCTTGAAAAATCATTTGCATCCGGCGGCGAAAGGGCTGCAATTCCTTGGGATTTAAAGCGGTTAAATCGGTATTTTCAAAGTAAATTTTCCCCCCCGTAGAAGGAGAAAGCTGTAAAATCATCCGCCCCGTTGTGCTTTTTCCGCAACCTGATTCTCCGACTAAACTTAAGGTTTCTCCCCTATTAATATTAAAGGTAATTCCATCAACGGCTTTAATGGCTGCAACTTGACGTTGTAGTAAAATACCTTCCATGACTGGAAAGTGTTTTTGTAAGTTTTCTACCCGAATTAAGGGAGTATTTTTTTGATTAGATTTAAGTTTTGTTTCTAAAGTATTAACCATATTTTTATTATAAAAAATGTTTATATTGGAAATCAGGAAATTGGGCGATTACAGAAATCCGGCGATTAGAAATCGCGTCTACAGAAACGAAGTCCGCCTGCGCGGACTAGGAAGGGAGCAGAGAATTTGCAATCGAAGATTCTTACAACCCGTGTAGGCGGGTTTTGTCTGTGTAGGCGCGATTTCAATCGCCGAGCGATTATAGGAATTATAATGATTATAGGGAAATTGGGCGATTGGAAATTCGGCGATTAGGAAATCGTGTCTACAGAAACGAAGTCCGCCTGCGCGGACTAGGAAGGGAGCAGAGAATTTGCAATCGAAGATTCTTATAACCCGCGCAGGCGGGTTTTGTCTGTGTAGA
>NZ_CAWLTW010000001.1:1122664-1268464 GCF_963864145.1 Planktothrix prolifica NIVA-CYA 540
ACGCGGACTAGGGGTAGTTTTAGAAATTAATTCCCACTCAGAAATCATTGATTGCTGACGGTGGTGAACAGCTTGATTTCTGATATAATTAGCTACACTGTCGATGGCATCGCGGCTAACGGTAAACGCCCCGTAGCTGCCTTGCCACTTAAAAAAATCACCGGGTTTAAGTTGGTGAGTTACGAAATGAGAAGAACTGCCCTTAATTTGCTTAATTATTTCAGCTACGGCTAAAGTTGTTGGAAAACCTATTAGCAAGTGAACATGGTCTTCTATACCTCCAACTGCGATTACAGTACATTCTAACTTGTTACATTCTGCAATAATAGCTGCATAGATTTGTTGCTGAATATCGGGAGTAATCAAAGGTAATCTATCCCAGGTTGCCCAAACATAATGGAGATACATTTGCGTAAAATTTTCTCTCATTTTAATTACAATAGACTAAATTTATCTTCAACCCGCGCAGGCGGGTTTTGTCTGTGTAGACGCGATTTCAATCGCCAAGATTAGGAAATCCAGGGATTTCAACCCGCGCAGGCGGGTTTTGTCTGTGTAGACGCGATTTCAATCGCCAAGATTAGGAAATCCGGCGATTTCAACCCGCGCAGGCGGGTTTTGTCCGTGTAGACGCGATTTCAATCGCCAAGATTAGGAAATCCAGGGATTTCAACCCGCGCAGGCGGGTTTTGTCTGTGTAGACGCGATTTCAATCGCCAAGATTAGGAAATCCAGGGATTTCAACCCGCGCAGGCGGGTTTTGTCCGTGTAGACGCGATTTCAATCGCCGAAATTAGAGCGATTAGATTACAGAAATCCGGCGATTAGAAATCGCGTCTACAGAAACGAAGTCCGCCTGCGCGGACTAAGATGGAATTAAGATAATGTCTTATATTTTCTTTGATTATGAACGAAGCACAGCAAATTAAAAATCCCAGTATTACCCTCTATCCTTTCCACCTGCGGGATGATAGGGACGAAGGCAATCAGCAAGTAGCCAAAAATGCTCAAAATTTGTGGGAAAATCTAGCGGATAATGTTGGTAAAGAGTTTGATATTAACGAACTAAAATCCCTCAGAGACAAGCTAATTTGCTACAAAAACGGACATTACAAACCAGACGATAAACAGGAAAATCTGAATGACAGAAAATTACTAACGTCCGACGAAAAAACTCTGAAGTTTCAGCCCATTACTCAGCCCGATCGCCCGACGCTTTACGGTTCTATTTGTCCCCTACGAGTTCACGACACTTACACCGCAGATTTAACATTTTACTATCAAAATTCCAAAATAAAAGTATCAGAATTAACTCAATTAAATCCCCAAGGTTGCTTGTTGCCCAATGCAATTAAACCATCTTTGGGACAAACCTTATTGTTATACGCCGAACCCGCCGTTTATGATACTTACCGGAAACTGGCTGACGAATGCGTTAAAGCTTTTGTACAAAATAAACAGGATAAATCAGTAGACTTTCGGGCCGAAGGAAAGTTATTTGGTAGTCCGATTTTTGAGTATGACAGCCGAGATGATGATGCGACTAAGCGGTGTCATATTCTCGTATGGCTGAAACAAAATCCCGAAACTTTAAACGCCGACGTTGCGGAGTTCAACTTTTACTTGATTAATCTACTTTGTTTTCGCGCAAAAATCGTATTTGTCTATCACGAATCTCGAAAAAAGTATCGCAAAGCACAGCAAATAGTCGGCGAATTAGAAAGGAAACTTCCCGAATTCAGTGAAATAGAAAAGGAACAAGATAGACAAATTAAATTGCAGAAATTAAAGAAATTGCTGGCTGAAGTCCGCACTAAAATGTTAGATTTTTCTCAACAAATGCGGTATTTACAAGAAGATAGAAATACCATTGATACTAATGCTGAAAATTATAGTGATGCCTTGACAAAAATTAAAAGTTTGTGCATCGACGGCGACAATTTGGAATTTTTGCAGAAGTTTTTAGATTTAGCTGAAAATAAATATCAACGGCAAATTGAAATAGATTTAAACTACTTAATTGCTAGTCAAAATTTCTTCCAGCAGTCGATATCCACTGTGCGAGGGATGGTGCAAATTGAGCAGGTGGAATTAGATACGGAACAGGAACAAAATGAAAAAACGCGCGATCGTCAACAAATGGAACTATACAGGGAAAAGGAAGAAGCTGAAAAAACTCGCGATCGCCAACAAATGCAATTAGATACGGAACAGGAACAAAATGAAAAAAACCGTGATCGCCAACTTGAGAATATCATCTTTTTTGTCGGAACTGCCATCGGCGGCGGACAAATATTTTCCGCAGCCTATCCTTTAATTAAGGATACACCAATTCAATGGCAACCCGATTTTTCTCTACCTTTGCATCCCTTTTTTGCCACACTTATCTGTAGTGTACTGTTCGGTTTAGGATTTGGCTTGCTAACATTGCTGATAGTTTGGGTAGCCCGAAAAATATTTCCCAAGTAAACCCTAAGACCTAACCCCCCACTGTTTCATTTTCACGCCTTCCCAACGAAGTAACCCCTATTTATTAACAATCTATTTCAGGTAAGTAGGTGGTCATAAATAAAGTCAACAATAGAAGAAGATTGTTTAGGATAATTCTTAAGGGTTACTAAGGGAATTCATCGGGTTTACCATTTGGTATATATAAACCAGACTATTTAATTCAAGCAGTAGATCAAAGTCAAATTTTTAAATTTGAATGGAAGACAGGAATAGGAATTATTGAAAATAATGTTGATGTATATCCTAATTTTACTTATCCTAAACTGGCTAGTTGCTTAAAATGTGATACAGATAATAATACTCTGCGCGACTGTTTAATAGAAATGAATCAAACTAAATAAGAAAAAGATTTTTTCTATAAACATGGAAAATTTTCTCAATGCAGAAAAATCAGAAAAAACGATGCCCCTATATTAATACCTCAAGCATGGATTCAATGGCATTCATCATCTAAAGATAAATTAAAACCCACTCATTCACTTAAAGATGATATATATCGTATAGATTTTGTTGCATTTTGGAATAATAAAAGGTTTGCTATTTTAATAGATGGTGAAAGCCATTACTCCAATCAAGAATCTTATTCAAAAACTTTGAAAGAAGATCGAGATTTACGCCAAAAAGGATGGGAAATCTTCAGAATAAGTAACTGGGATGTAGACAATCGAGTTAACGATATTTTAGAAGAATTAAAAGAATTCATTGGTTTTTAGTTTTTAAAATATTTGATCGCTTTTAATTTCTATAGTATAATTATGTTTTAAAATAATAATTATTTCCAACCATATACCCGAATATTATTAAAATTTACGGTATCAATTCCGATTTTTTGCAGATAGTGAGCTAACCTTAAATCATCCGTTAAGACTAAATAGCGATCGCCTGCTAAACTAATAATATATAGCTCTAAAATAACAGTCATAAGCAAAAGTCTATATTGATATTTTATCACATCCATAAATTAGCAGGATTGTCTTGATCTTCATCCCACTTATCTGGATTATTAACAATATATTCCTGAATCTTAGCTAATGAATGTTCATCTCGAATAACATGATCATAAAATCGGGGTTGCCATGCAAAATTATCGTAACCATTTTTACGACACCAACGAGTTACAGAAGATTTATAAGCATTAATAATAGCTTGTAAGGAACCTGGTTTTAACGGGGCAAATTTGTTAGATTCATCCGTCCTTTGTAGAGACGTGCTTTGTAGAGACGTGCCACGGCGCGTCTCTCCTTGATCTCCGTGCGTCTGTTCGTGACTCTCTTCGTTATGCGATCGCTCAATAACAATAATCCCATGTACATGATTAGGCATGATAATATAAGCATCTAGGTAAACATCCTGAAAATGATTCGGAATGTCTGACCAAAATTTAGTCGCAATTTCACCAATAGCAGAAAATTGAATATTACCGGAAACGATATCACCAAAAAACCACAGTTTATCCTTTGTGCAAATGGTGACAAAATACCAGCCATTGGCAGCATAATTATGATGAGGTAATCGTGTAGATTCAATCCGATATTTATTTTTATATAATGTCATCGGTGTTTATTATTGGTTTTTATAGGATATCAGGGTGGTGTTCCCTAGACCTGGTAGAGACGCGCCATGGCACGTCTCTACAGGGGAATAAGGGTTTTTTTATTCTATCCCTTCAATTCGGTCTTCAACTTCTTGGTATAACTCCCGCAGACGGTCTAAATTCTCATCGCTGGTTTCCCAATAGCCGCGACCATTAACCTCTAACAAAGTGCTAATAATCTTACGGAAAGAATGGGGGTTTAAGTTCAGCAAACGTTTCTGCATTTCTGCATCTTGAATAAACGTTTCATTCACATCTTCATAAACCCAATTATCCACCGCCCCGGCTGTAGCACTCCATCCCATTGTATTAACCAGGCGCTTAGAAAGTTCACGCACCCCTTCATAACCATGGGATAACATTCCTTCATACCATTTCGGATTTAGAAGTTTTGTTCGTGCATCCAAACGCACCGTTTCCGATAGCGTCCGCACCTGTGCATTAGCTGTTGTCGTATCCGCAATATAAGAGGTCGGTTTTTTGCCATCCTTGCGTAAATTAGCAATTAATTTCGTCGGGTCAGAATCAAAATAATGGGAGACATCCGTTAAACTAATTTCCGAAGAATCTAAGTTTTGGAATGTGACTTCTGCGGTTTTTAACGCCGACTCAAAGATATTTCGATCCTGTTCCATCATCCCCGGATTATCAGAATTAAAGGCAAAAGATTTGCGCTTTAAATACATTTCCTGTAACTCAGATTCCTGTTCCCAACTACTATTTTCTACGGCTAAATTGACGTTAGAAGAATAGGAACCGGAAGCATTACTAAATACCCGTGTAGCAGCTTGTCTTACCGATACTCCTAACTCCTTCGCCTGTTCTAAAGCGTGTTTGCGAACGAAATTCATTTCCAAAGGTTCATCAGATTCCGCAGCCATTTTTACCGCTTTATCTAATAGTGCCATTTGGTTAATAAATAAGTCTCGGAACACCCCAGAACAGTTGATCACGACGTCAATTCGAGGCCGTCCCAATTCTTCTAAAGAGACTAACTCCAACTTATTCACCCGTCCCAAGGCATCGGGTACAGGTATAACCCCCACCATCCACATAACTTGAGCCAGAGACTCACCGTAAGTTTTGATGTTATCGGTTCCCCAGAGGACGACGGAGATGGTTTCGGGGTAATTTCCACCATTTTCAACCTGTTGCCGTTCTAACAGCCGTTCTACGACGATTTGAGCAGATTTAACTGCTGCCGCCGTGGGGATGGACTGGGGGTCGAGGGCGTGCATATTTTTGCCCGTCGGTAAGACATCGGGGTTACGGATGGGGTCGCCTCCTGGCCCTGGGATGATATATTCCCCTTCCAACGCCCGCAGCAAGGAGCCCAACTCGTTATCAGCGCAAATTTGTTGTAAGCAGAATTCCAAATACTCAAATAACGGTTTAATGGGTTCGGGGTCAACTTTGGTAAAACCGAACTCATGCAGTGCTTCAATCCAGGGTGCTTTTTTACCCATATTGAAGAAGTTGAGTTTCGAGACTAAGGAAACCCGTCCTTCGGCGTCGGTTTGTTCGTTAACTAAGGCGATAACAGCCGCGCGGCACGCTTCAGTGATTTTTTGTAATAACTCCACATCCGCTAACAACCCTAAGTTATTGTTAGAGTAGAGTTCCTCAAGATTGCGGTTCAGGCTATTGGCAATAATTCGGGGTAAGCTGAGAAGATTATCTTCTTCCCGATCAATACTAGCGATATTTACCAGAGTTGAAATTGCTTCTTCGGCCGTGGGTGGTTTACCAATAACGTGCAACCCACAGGGTAATAACCGCGACTCAATTTCCATTAACCGCCGATAGACCTGTCCAACAATATGATCCCGTGCTTCGGGGGTTAATTCCGCCGCATCGGTTTCGGGAAGGGTAATATCTTGGTCAAAATTAACCAAGCGGGATTTATCTATAATTGTGTTAACAATTGCCACACCCCGACCGCTATCTTTTAGGGTTTGATAAGACCCAATTAACTCGTTGAGTTCTTTCAGCCCTTTATATAACCCAGCGTTTTCCGCAGCCGGAGTTAAATAAGAAATCGTGGCGGCATAACTCCGCCGTTTGGCAATAGTAGCCTCGCTGGGGTTATTGGCGGCGTAGTAATACAGGTTGGGAATATTACCAATTAAATTATCGGGGTAGCATTCTCCCGACATTCCCATTTGTTTACCTGGCATGAACTCTAACGATCCGTGTGTGCCGAAGTGTAATACTGCATCGGCTTTCCAGACTTTCTCTAAATAGGTATAGTAGGCGGCGAAGCCATGATGGGGACTCGCAGACCGGGAGAATAACAACCTCATCGGGTCGCCTTCATAGCCGAAGGTAGGTTGAACTCCGATAAACACATTCCCAAACTGTTTGCCGAAAATCAATAAATTCTCGCCGTCGCTGTTTAAGGTTCCCGGTGGTGGCCCCCAATTCTCATTTAAGCGCTCAAAATAGGGGGTTAACTGTTCATATTCACCCACGGACATCCGATAGGCGACATTTAATTCCGGACTCTGATATTGGGCGGTGGCGTCGTGGATAACTTCCTGCATCAGTTTCTCAGCCGACTCAGGCAGGTTTTGAATATCGTAGCCATTGCCCTGTAAGGCTTTCAGCACTTCGTAAATAGAACCAAACACATCCAAATAAGCCGCCGTCCCGACATTTCCCTTATCCGGGGGGAAGCTAAAAACGGTAATAGCAACTTTTTTGTCTAATTTGGGTTTTTTCCGCAGATTAGCCCATTTTAAGGCACGTTGGGCGATCGCTTCGATCCGGTCTTGTAAGGCGATCGCTTTTCCGGTAGCACCATCCCGTCCTGATATAATAATTGGTTCGATCGCACCATCAAGTTCAGGAATAGCAATTTGCAGCGCCACTTGGATCGGGTGTAGACCTAAATCACTTTCTTCCCATTCTTCAGTGGTTTGGAAGACTAAAGGCAAAGCCACCATATATGGGCGGTTCATCCGTTTTAAGGATTCTATCGCCTTCGGGTGATCCTGTCGAGCCGGGCCACCAACTAAAGCAAAACCCGTTAACGACACAATAGTATCCACAAGAGGTTGGGGTGGAATACCTTTCGGGGGGTTATCCCAGAAATACTCATCAATAGGTTTAGAAAAGTCCAACCCTCCCGCAAACACAGGTAAAACTCGCGCCCCTGATGCTTCAATTTCCTGTACCATAGCCACATAATGGGCATCATCTCCGGTGACGAGGTGAGTCCGTTGCAAGACTAACCCCACACAGGGAGCGAGGGGATCTTTTTGATCGTCGGAAATATCGTCGCGGCTATTATTCCACTGGAAATACTCTTTAGCATCCTCGAACATTTTTGGCGCCAGGGGATGCCATATTCCCATATCGGGATAAGTTACAGGATCGGCAAATTGCAGCTTGTCTTTGCCCGTGAAAACATATTTTGATCCTAACATCAGCAGGAAGTTTTCCAGGTTTTCAGAAGAACCCCCTAACCAATATTGGAAGGATAACATAAAGTTGCGGGCATCCTGGGCCTTGTCCATCGGTAGATATTTCAGGACTTTAGGCAAAGTTTGCAACAACTTCAGCATGGCATCTTGGAAAGAACTCCCCGACTGTTCTTTACGTTTCTTCATAAACTGGGCGATCGCACTTTTGCTTTGTCCCAGTTGCGCCATCGAAAACGTCCCCATCTTGTTCAGACGCATCACTTGCGGCATGGAGGGGAACACCACTACCACATCCAGTGTATCCCGATAGGGGGCTACGGCCTCAACGAGTTTATCCGCTAAATCTTCAATAAAAATCAGGGAGGCTATGAATATATTAGCCCCAGATAAATCTTGTTTAAAACTTTCGTAGTTTTCGGGAGATCGTAACTCCTCGATCAAATAACCGCTAATTTCGATCGCGACATTAGGGTTATTTTTGTTAATAGACTGCACTGCCGCCGATAGGGCGCTTTGATATTGCGCTTCTAACACCACATAGACGACTTTCATCAGTTGTCGCCCGTTTAGGTCATCTGGCTTGATGTGTCTAATGGCGGGTTTTACATAAGTAAACATATCTTAATTTGTTCCTTTTTTGTCTGCTGCTTTTTTAGGGTGATCGGCGATGGGCATTGCCAGATCATTAGGACTCACCTTTGAGTATTCTTACCAGAAAACGGTCATTCTGGGCAGGTTTGATGACCCTTCGCAACAATTCGACAAGAAAAATGTCATAATTTTTCACATTTCTTGACTTTTGTGACTTTTTAGTTTTTTGGAATTATTAGCAATAAGAAAGAATCGGCAAAAATCTAAATAACTACTAGAAATTGCTAAAATAGGAGTAGAACGAGCAATTGAAACCGATGAGCAGACAGTGACTATTTGGATAAATCAACAACTTGAAAGATTAGGAATCAATCTAAGAAAATCAAGGATAAAATCATGAAAAGTAGAGAATTTTTTATGGTGACTCATAGTTTGGGCAATAGGTTGTGTTAAGATTCAAGTAACTCCATCAAGTTTGGTTAATACTATGATCGGCACTATCTCCCAATCTCTAGTTGTCAATCAAGCGGACATAGATGATTTAAAATTATTCTATCAGTTTCGCCGTGAGCATGATGTTGTTCAATTTTTAGCAATTCATCCCCATCTATTATCAATTTTGGTATTAGGTAAAGATTTAATCAGCCAATATTTCCCAGAATCAAATGTATTTCTTGACTGGATTTTAGATCCAGAATTAGCTGAGTCCCAATTGGTTGTTTACCTAACAAGAATAATTGAAGATACAGAAGCAGCGATTGAACAAATTGAAAAACTTTCTGATCAGTGGTTAGGAAGCTATGACGGAGATATCCGCAGTCAAATTTATGTCAGATATGATTATTTATGACTTTTGATTGGTTGGATTATTTAACCTTAGCTCAAAATTTAGCGGGACAAACGGTTATTGTTAGTGAACAAGCTAAATTTAGATCAGCTATTAGTCGAGCTTACTATGCAGCTTTTCACCAAGCCAAACAGGTTTTAGAAGAAAAAGATAGATTAACAATTCCTTTACAAAATGTTCATAAATTTGTGATAAATCAATTTCAAAATCATCCTGATCCCATTCGTCAAAAAATCGGCAATCGCTTACAAGTTTTGCGAGGTTATCGTAACCAAGCTGATTATGAATCATCAACTTCTATAACTGCTAATACTTGCCAAGAATCGCTTACTTTAGCCAGAAGAATTATCTCAAGTATTGATAGTTTATAGGGTAAAGTAGAGGTTGGTAAATAGCGATCGCCATTTGAAACTCACTCATTTGCCTGATCATCCTTAGTGTCTTAGTGCCTTAGAAGAGTGATATTTGTTAACTTTGGGGATTTTCCGACAAACTCCCTAACGAAAGTGTATTATTCTGATCCAGATTATCCAAGTCATCTAAAATGGCGACAATTTCCCGTTCAAAAGTTACTTTTGCTCGATTAGTTTTACCCCCAATATAAAGGCGATCGCCATCTTTTAAAGCCCAAATTTGAGAATGGGAAACATAACTCATCATCACACTAATCATTAATAATCCAAACCCTAAATAAACAATAGGAATCCCCGGATCGGCTTTAATTTGTAGTCCCGTACTTCCAATAATTTCATCAATAAATAAAGTCACCCCATCCACTTCCGTTGACATTCCCTTTCTAACCGTTGAAACTAATTCCCCCTTGCCATTATAAACTAATACATTTCCTTTTAAGTCCCTAGCTAAGACAGAAACCCCGGCACTAAAATCCGGTTTAATTGGAATCCAAGTTCCCCAAATTCTGCCCTTTCCTTGGGTGTCTAATTGTGCCATCGGTAAACGAAATACAGGGCTTTTATTCACCCGTACTCGTAACGCTGCAATCCCCCAATCAGCTTGATAAAAAGTAACCCATTGATAGTGCAAAGGTTCATTAACATGAATGGTTTTGCGATCAACTTCTTCTCCTTGTTGATTTAATACGGATAAATCAGAATAAAATTGATCAATTCTACCTTCAGCATCATAATCAATCCAAAACCGATTTACTTTAACTGACCAATCTTTAGGTACTTGAGATTGAGAAAATTGTCCGGCATCTATGATATTTTTGACTTGAAAAGTATTTCCTCCTGGAACCAATTCTTGAGCCATAAATCCTGTCATAGAACCGATAATCGACCCGGCTAAAATAATTAACATACTAGCATGAACAATAATCGGCCCAATTCTGCCAATCAGTCCCCGTCTAGCATAGAGTTTATTGCCTTCTTGAAACACTAAATAATTGCGTTTTTTCAATAAAGGTTCTAAAGCTGTTAATGAACCTGTAGTTAATTCAGCACTTAAAGCAATATTTTGAAATTGTTTGGGTTTATCGTAATAGACCCAGCGACGGGCTGATTTTAAAGTAGGTAATTGTCGGGTAAAGGTGCAAGCAGTTAAACTACTACCAAATAAGACTAAAAGTGATAAAAACCACCAAGTTCTATAAACATGATCAAGTCCAATAAATACCAGAACTTTCCAGGTTAAAAAGCCAAATAAAGCCGGATGTTCAGGGTAATTAGATTGATAATATTCTAGGGATTGTCCCTGTTCTAGCAGTGTTCCTGAAATACTGAAAACGGCAATCAATAATAACAATACAATAGCTAATCTTAAATCGGCCAAAAGGGGCAAAAGTTCTTTTCTAATCATCTTTTGCAGGGTTGTTTCCCCTGTAATTATTTTTTGAAATAGTGAAAGTTCCGTATCCATTTTTATTTTCCTTTGATTCAATTAAACGACGGGTAGAAATCTAAACAATAGCGAAAATACGCCAAATCCAACTAATAAAACTCCGCTTGTAGGTGTAATCCAACTTGACCATTTTCGCAGTGCTAGTAACTTTTTAATTGTGGCGGTAAAGGTTCCAGCTAATACTAATGGGGCGACATAACCTACTGCATAGGCTAGTAATAAAACTCCGCCTAAAATGACATCTCCGGTGCTTGAAACCCAGGCTAATAACGTTGCTAAAACGGGGGTACTACAGGGAGAAGCCACTAACCCAAAAGTTAATCCTAATAAATAGGATTTCAAGCTATGGGGAAACTCTTTAGGTATCCAGCCTATCGTATCAAAAGCGGGTAATTGGAGGGGGAGAGCTTCTAATAAATTTAACCCCATTAAAATTGCAATCACACTCGCAATAATGGGCAAACCTAAACCGATTTGACCATAGACTTGTCCGACAAAAGACGCTAAAATTCCTAACCCAGCTAAGGTGGTAGCCAGCCCTAATGCAAACCAAATAGATTGAATCGCGGCTTGCAGTCGATTTTCGGTTTCATAGCCCCCAATATAACCAATGGTAATCGGTAACATTGAGAGCATACAAGGGGTTAAACTGGTCAATAAACCCGCTATAAAAATAATGCCAATACTCAAAAAACTGAGATGATGGAGTTGAGTTTGAACTAGATTATTTGCCAGTTGTGCCAGTTCGTACAATCTAATTTGTAGGGTTTCCAGCATGAAATTTATTCAACAATTGGTGTCCTTTAATATACTATTATACCCTGTTTTGACTCTTAATTGATTATTCATGAATTGAACCATCGGGCATAACAGCACCTTGTAAAATTACGGTTTCTAAGTGAACGCCTTCGAGATTTGCTCCTTGTAAATTGGCATTACTAAGATTAGTAAATTGAGTGGCATCTCGAAATAATAGACTATTGACATCGGCAAAACTTAAATTACTATTTTCTAAATTAGCATATTGTAAATTTGTTCCCCGTAAACTGGCATGGCTTAAATTAGTTTGACTTAAATTGGTTCCCCATAATCTTGCCCCTAACAATTTCGCTTTTTCTAAATTAGCCGATCTCAGATCAGCTAAAGTTAAATTAACTTCCAATAAGCTCGACTGGGTTAAATTAGCTTCAGATAATTTAGCCTTGTTCAGATTTGCTCTTAATAAATTAGTATTTTCTAAGTTAGCTTGTCTTAAATCGGCTCCCGATAAGTTAGCATATTTTAAGTTAGCTTCTCTCAAATTAGCTTGTTTTAAATTGGCTCCTGATAAGTTGGTATTTGATAAATCTAATCCCTGTAAATTAGCTCCTTCTAAGTTACAATATTTCCAAAGAGATGAATGACAATCTTTGGTTTCTAGCAATTGTTGAATTGTTTTCAAATTAGTCGCATCGGCAGGCAATATCCAGCCCACCATTAAACTTAAAATTAACCCAATTTTAATCACGAAAGCAATTTCTTTCATGGCATAACCTAGATCTTGATGGCACTTCAACAAATTATAGTTTATCTCAAAATTGCCTCCTAGATGGTTAAACGGGTCTAAAAACACTCTCAATTGGGGGATAAGTCAGTCGTCCGACAAAAAAATGTCGGGTACTGGGTCAGATGCTATCTATAGTTTAAATTAAAAATTACATCATTTTCTTGACTTATATCGAATTTTGTATCAAATTAGAAGGTAGGATTCTGGCTATACAGAGGACAGCAAAATGCCGACAATTAACTCGACCTGGGATGACTTAATTCTCCAATGTGACGGGCGATATTTGACCAATGCAGAACTCAAGCCTCTGCATCAGTACGTTCAGACTTTAAATGCTCGCACCAAAACCTATGAAGTTCTACGGGTAAAATCAGCAGGTTTAATCAAACAAACCCTGAAGAAATTCATGTTCTCCCATCCAGAAATCATGGAAAAGCATTCAAAACGCTGTGTGTATGATATGTCAATGACGATGTGTTTGATGTCCGTGGCTTTATTACGCGATGACCCGCACTTTTTTAAGGAATCCTTAATGTTATGGTTAGCCAATATTTTGGCAGCCCACGAAAAAAATACCCAATGTCTACAAGCCTATACCTATCTTCAAGAAGCCTTACAAGAACAATTGCCCAGTGTGTGTAATCAATTATTAAAGCCCTATATGGACATTATTTTAGAAGTTTTAGATACTCCCCCTAAACTATTAGCAAATGTCCAAAGAAGTGGGGTTTAAACCCGATTGATTTTGTATTGTATATCAGGGTGTTATTTGATTTCAAGCTACTGCTCATTCTATTGTAGATCACTCCAAATTAACTTGGAATACTGATGCACACAGGAGTTCAATTTATGTCCCTAACTCAACCGGTTACAACTCGTCATGATGCTTCCCCAGAAGAACGAGAGTTTGTTTTAAAACAAATTTATCAGCAAGTAATAGAACGTCAACTTTATGAGTTTGAACACAAGCAACTAGCGGATTTAGAAAAAGATTTTATCAAGGGGAAAATAGGGATTCGACATTTTTTAAAAAGTCTGGCGGTTCGTTCTGTCTATTTAGAGCATTTTTATGAAAATAGCTCTAATATGAAATTCATTGAAAATGCTTGTAAACATTTTTTAGGACGAGCTCCGAGAAATAATCAAGAAATTCAGAAATGGGATGATATCTTAGTTCGCCGTGGCGTTGGCGCACTGGTTTCAGAAATAGTAGACTCGGAGGAATATCGTAAATCCTTTGGTTATTTTACTGTTCCCTATTGGCATGAACACCGTTATGAATCCGCGAGTGAATATATTGAAAATGAGCGTTTAGGTCATGAACACGCGGGACAAAGAGGCTGGGCAATTCCTAACCATTATCAACATGAATTACACATTGATTGTGATGGCGGAACTTGTGTTCGAGAGGAGGATAAATTAACAGTTGAACCTATACAAAAAACCCAAGAAACCTTGGATTTTTCCTCGGATACAAAGATTACAGCCAGACATATTCAACGGCTATCAGCCTGTGTTAAGGAAATTACAGATATTCTCTCCCTGTATCCTCAACCTGTGAGTCAACAAGAGATTGAAACTGACCTTCAGCAAAAAGTGTTGGAGTATGTCAGTGCGACAAATGCCAGTTTACTGTTTAAAAATTAAAACCAGGGTGGGCAACCCCCACCTTTGATTTTTCTATAGCAATATACTGATCAATTAAGAATTTATTTAAGTTTTATATTATGCCAATTAACAAATATCTTCATACTGCAATTTTAGTCTCTAATTTAGAACAATCAGAACATTTTTATAGTCAGGTTTTGGGCTTGGAAAAAGTTGAACGTCCGTTAAATTTTCCGGGGATTTGGTATCAAATTGGTGAGGTTCAAATTCATTTAATTCAAGCTGAAACTGTAATTAATGATCAAGTTAATGATGAGAAGTGGGGAAGAAATCGACATTTAGCTTTTTCGGTTGAGAATTTAGAAGCCGCAAAACAACAGCTAATTGCTGATAATTATTCGATTCAAATGAGTGCTTCTGGTCGGGCGGCATTATTTACAAAAGATCCCGATGGCAATATTATAGAATTAAATGAACAATGAAAATTATTGCCTATTCTTATACCGATCCTTTGTTTGAACAGCCTCCTGATCGGATGATTTGGGGATGGGAAGTGGATCGGGTTTATCAGGATTTAGGGGGAAGACAGGAACTCGAAGACTTGTTACAAGATTGTAATTTAGAAGCACCGGATTATTTATTAATTCGACGGTTAGAGGAGTTGGGAAATTCCGTTTTAGAGGTGAGCGATCGCTTACAACAATTAGAATCTTTCCAGATTAATATTATTGCCATTGAGTCGGATTTTAAGACCTCTGTAGGTGAAATTAATCGTTCCGATTTAATCCAATTATTTATAGAAATTCAAAATCGCCAACGCAGTCGCCGCATTTGTCACGGACACGCTAAAAATAGAATTAAAGCCTTACCTCCGCCCGGGAAAGCACCTTATGGATATCGACGGGGAAAAGAGCGTTATATTTTAGATCGGAGTGTTTCACCTATTGTTAAAGAGTTTTTTGATCGATTTTTAATTTATGGATCTTTGCGGGGTGCGGTGCGACATTTAGAAAAACGTTATGGGAAAAAAATATCAGTAACTACCGGAAGAAGATGGTTAACAAATCCCGTTTATCGAGGGGATTTAGAATATAAAAATGGAGAGATTATTTCTAATACCCATCCTCCAATTATTTCCAGAGATGAAGCCGCCCAGGTGGATCGATTATTACGGCGAAATCAACGACTTCCCCCTCGAACAGCCAGTGCGCCACGTTCTTTGGCGGGGTTAGTTAATTGTGGAGAATGTCAATCTTTAATGACTGTTGCGCGGGTTACAACCTATCGGAAAGACAGGGAATATTTATATTTACGTCCGATAAATTGTCCGAAAAATCCTAAGTGTAAAGCCCTATCTTATCAAAGGGGATTAGAGTTAACTATTAAACGCATTTGTCAAGATTTACCGCAAGCGGTTTCTGGTTTAAATTTACCAGATTTACAGATAGTTAAACAAGGTATTATTCAGGAGATTAATCACAAACAAAATATTTTATTACAAATTCCCGATTTATTAACTTCTGGAATATTGGATTTAGAAACAGCAGATTTAAGAAGTTATAAACTGCTGATAGAAATTGCTCAGTTACAAGGAAAGTTAGCAGAACTTCCCCCAGTTAATTTAAAAGAAACGGCGCAGGCGGTTTGTATTCCACAGTTTTGGTTGGATTTATCGGAAACTGAACGAAGATTTTATTTTAGAGAATTTATTAGAACAATTGAGATTATTCGAGAGGGAGATAACTGGGACTTAAAGGTTGTCTTTATTTTTTGATTCAATTTTGTTGTAATAGTTGTTGATTTTGTTCCACAAGTTTCTTTTTAAAGTCACAAATGGTCAACTGATTTTTGACCCGAGCCAAGACCTCATCCACTTTAAAAGGTTTGGTAATATAATCTACCCCTCCAGCAGAAAAGGCTTGCATAATATCTTCAATTTGATTCAGCGCACTAATAAAAATGATCGGAATCTCATAGGTTTCTAAATTTGATTTTAGCTGAATTTACCACTGGGGAGTTAAGGATAAAAGATTGATCAATTCTTCTCCGGGTAGAGGTTTAGCAAAGAAATATCCCTGACCAAATCCACAGTCTAATTCCCTGAGTATTTTCAATTGATCAACTAATTCAATTCCTTCAGCAACGACATTCATATTCATGGTTTTAGCTAAACTAATAATCACAGGAATTAAGCCGATATTTTCCGATGTTAGGTTTAGTCTTTGCACGAAGGATTTATCAATTTTTAGGGTATCAACAGGAAAAGAATGCAGATAACTTAGAGAGGAATAACCCGTCCCAAAATCATCAATACTAATTAAAATGCGACGTTTTCTGAGTTCTTTAAGAATAGTAGCAACGTCCTGATGATTGTCCATAATTGCACTTTCGGTAATTTCCAGTTTTAAACAGTCGGGGGAAAGTTGACTATGCTCTAAAACTTGATCAATTTGTTCTAATAAATTGGGTTGAGCAAACTGTTTTACGGATAAATTAACACTGACAAATAAATTGGGATCAATTGAATTTTGTTGTTGCCAAGTTCGTAATTGATGACAAGATTCTGATAAAACCCAATAGCCAATCGCTGTAATTAAACCGGTTTCTTCAGCAATAGGAATAAATAAACCCGGTGGGATTAATCCCCGTTTGGGATGACGCCATCTGACTAACGCTTCAAACCCGGAAATTCTGCCTGTAATTAAAGAGACAATGGGTTGATAATGGACAACTAATTCCTCTTGTTCAATCCCACGACGTAAATCCGTTTCTAACTGTAATCGTTCTAAAGCGGCGGTGTGCATCACCGGATCAAATAGATGATATTGTCCTTTACCTAGGGCTTTGGCTCGGTACATTGCCGTATCTGCGTCTCGGAGTAAATGTTCTGGTTCGTTATATTCACAATTCCCGATCACAATACCAATACTCGCATTAATAAAAATCTCGTGTCGTTCTAAGTTAAAGGGTTGAGAAAAACACTGTAAAATCTGATCTGATAGTATGGTTACATCATGAAAGTTAGGAATTTCTGTTAATAAAATTGCGAATTCATCGCCTCCCAAACGAGCTAATGTATTTTGGGGTTTAACATAACAGCTAAGACGGTGAGCAATTAAAATTAAGAGTTCATCTCCAACTAAATGACCCAAGGAATCATTCACCACTTTAAAGCGATCGCAATCTAAAAATAACACCGCAAACTGATAGTTCAGATTAGCTTTTGCCTGATGAATAGATCGGCGTAAATCCGTCATCAATAAAGCCCGATTAGGCAAGCCTGTTAGGGAATCATGCAGTGCCATTTCTAATAGTTGAGTGTTGGTTGCTTCTAATTCCTGAGTGCGTTCTTTAACCCGGGCTTCTAGTTCCGCATTCAAGACCCGAATCTCTAATTCCGCGGCTCGTAAAGCCAATTGATTTTGAACTCTGATTAAGACTTCTTCAAACTGGAAAGGTTTGGTAATATAGTCCACACCTCCAACTTGAAAGCCTTTAACTTTATCGAGAACATCATCTAAAGCACTCAAAAAAATAATTGGGATTTCTGCGGTTTTAGCATCGGCTTTCAGATTTTGGCAAACCTCATAACCATCCATCTCCGGCATCATAATATCTAGGAGAATTAAGTCGGGAGCAACGGTTTGAACCGCGGTTAAAGCCATGGGCCCACTCAAAGCTTTACGCACATTATATCCCTGACGAGTCAGCATTCGGGACAATAAATGCAGGTTATCCGGGGTATCATCAACGATGAGAATATCTTCCGTTTTTGTGGGATCAAGGTTGTAATGATTCATTTGGCAATTAGATAAGATAGGGGATGGATTGAGGCTTGGGGACTTTGATCCTAGAAATAATCCATATCCCAAAGCTCGTGTTCTTTAATAATCCTTCATATTAAAATATAGTTTACGATTATAACATTTTTTTGCTACTTAACTCAAGCCCGTTGAATTGTGATCCGATTAACATTTATATCAAGGTTTATAAAAACAATATTAATCAGGAATAGATACCTCTGGCCGATCTTTTTTCTGTTCTTGCTTTTGAATATTAGGTAATTTGAAAAGTACACCAACTAAAAACCAATAATAAACCGCTACTGGATCGGTATCCAGAGGATACCAGTAGGGATTATAACTAATTAAAACAATAAAAATCCAGAAAATAATTCCATAGCCCCACAGACTATTATCCTGTAATTGATGATAGGATTTAAACCCTAAAACCGTAATATTAGTTACTAAGAACAAGAAAGCAGCTACTCCAAATGGCCCAATTTCATAGAACAATTTAGGATAATAGGCTTCAATTAATCGAATTTTTCCTAATCCTCGGGCTGAAGTTGTGGCTTGCCCTAAACCATTACCTAAAAAGCCTCGATGGGCTTCCAAACTCAAATTAGTTTGCTTGGTTAAAAACACCGCCGGAGGATCGGCATTCCAACGTCCAATAAAGTTATCGACCCTTTCGGTCATGATTTCGGGTGCAACAATCCAGGTTCCCATGATAAAAACCAACATCCCCAAAACAATCACTAAAACTCGCTTAATTCTTGAAATGTGACTGGTGACAACCAGTAGTAAAATCACAATTGATGGAGAGGCTAAAAGGGCCGTTCTCTGACCGGAAACAATGGCATTTAGAATCACTAAAGCCAAGGTAACTAAACCTGTGAAACGCCAACGTAATTTGGGATCACTAAAGGATGTAGCAAAACAAAAAAACGTACTGGAAACTAAAAACCAAGCCCAATGCCAGGGGGCAACAAAAGTTCCGGGTAAACGAATAAAATTTTCTGCGGGTAAATATCCCAAAGCCCCTCCTACCAAACATTTTCGCTGCACATTTGCCCTCAATAATAAATGTTCGGGTAAACCCGTATTATCAGGGCAGTATCCGCTAACAACTAATCCAAATTGAATTAATCCTAAAATGCAGCAAATTAAGATTAAAATGACTTGTAACCGAGTAAAAAATTCTAGATCTTGACGATGACGAATTAGATAATAACCACAGGTGATCAGGGGAATATATCCGATTAAAACTTTTAAGCCAAACAGTCCTACAGCAAAGGGTTGATTATCCGTTGTCCCGTGTTTCTGTAGGACACCATTAACAGCAATTAATGTAACGATCGCAATTATAAATAAAATTAACAGAGGAATTTTAAGTTGCGGGGGATTAATTAGGGGTAACTTTTTTTTCCTTAATTCCACAACCAAACCGATTAATGCGGGTATATACAACCCATCTTTGGCTAAATGAAATAGATAATGATCGTTACCCACCCAATAAGAAATCGTCCCCGCAAAAGGTAAATAAATTAAAAAAGCCCATAATCCTTGACGGGGATAGCGCCAACAAAGCGCCATAATGATCAGAGCCAAAGTGATCAGGGTGATGGTAATTGCACTCAACCCATTGGCAAAAAGCAGTAGTCCGACTAACAATCCTACTGCGCTGACGATGCCCAAAAACCGCAGAAAATCCGATCTCGTGGCGGAGATATTTTCACTCTCAATAACAGGACAGGGGACTTGATTAAGTTCAGGGTTATCTTGACCCAGAAGTGACGATTTTTCAGGGGGGCTGTGGAAGTTAGACATCAGGGGCTAATAGTTATTTCCAACGTCGAGAAATTCTGGCTTCCCAAAGTTCCTGTACTCGCTGTTGCTCAGGAAAGGAAAGTTGTTCAAAAGCCTGCATAATCTCTAAATGGGTATGATCAATAATCAAAGCTGTGAGTTCACCCACCGTTTCAGCTTGTAATAAAGCTGATTGCAACAGTTGATTTTCAAGGGTGTGCAGATTCAGTTTTTTTTCTAAAGGTAAAAGTGTTGTTGCCATCGGATTTCAAACAAAAGATTACAGAACATTCAAAATAGGGGGGATTTTACTGCCGAAATCAGCGAGAGAATCACTCTAACTATAGCACCCCCAATAGGGTAACGCTAACCAGAAAACTGATGGCAAATCCTAAAGTACGTTTTTCATTGGCTTGGTAAGACGTTACAGTGTGGGCTTTTGAATTCATTGATTATAGCAAGAGGTAATCTTGATCTGGGAATTTTTGAGGGAAAGTCTGAACCGGAATACGATAATTAAAAAGGTGGCTTACGCCACCCAACGGACTAAACTAAACTTAAATCAGGATAATATGCCAACATATCATCGGTGCTGAGGGTATCCCCACTGGCTTGGGGTGTCCAGAGAATTTCTACGGCTAATAATTGTTCACTTCCAACCGAACCTAAACGACTTAATGCTTGACGTAATGTTTCAGGACTATTAACTTGAGGAAGTTCAATTTTCCCCAAAGTTCCTACCACTAATGTCACCACAATATATTCGTTGTCCGTGGCGGTTAACTCTCCGGTTTGACTCGCTAAAGTTGGATTATTTCCAGCCAAAGAATGGGCTGCTCCACCAATTAACTGATTATTAACATTAGACAGGGTTTCTTCAGCAAATTTACTCCGTTCGGCTAAAGCCCATTGATTAAATTTAGCTTCAGCCGAATTCATCCCCGTTTGTTCCGACGCCGAAGACCCATAGGCCCAATATTCAGGATGGCGTAACATGGCTAAGGTGGCTTCCTGCAAAACTTGGGCGCGACCGGAGGCCGAACCCGTATCGGCGGTTTGGGCCATGTGGTCTAAATCTCCTTGTAAATTTCGAGCTTGGGCCAGTAACCCCACTTGCAAACGGGCCACAGAAACCGTCGGGTTGCTGCTATATCCCGGTTCATCCTGTCCCTGTCCCATGGCTGACCGGATACTGTTGAAAATGAACCCGGCGAGCGCCATGAAAATCAGCAGGGAAAATAACCCACCCCCACCAAACCCAAAGAAGGGTATCAGAAAGGGAAATCCAAAACCGCCACCACCGTAGTACCCCCCTCCAGAACGGCCAGGACTGGTATTATAACTGCGACTAGGAGACGATCTAAAGGAGCCACCACCAATGCGTCCCCCACTTCTAGCGGCCAATACACCATCAACTTGACTGAAAAACAAAACAGCAACTAGGCTGAAAATAGCTACGGGTTTTAAAAGTTTTTTGAACATAAATCACATCTCATTTTTTTAGGACATAGAAACTGGAAAATTCTCTTGAGGAAGACAACAGAGGCTCTATTGATTCCGGTTTACGGACTTCCTCACTTCCTTGATTGTGGGAGTTTTTCTACAATTTTATCTATACTGTAACGTTTTTTTAATTTTGCTTCAGCCAGATTCCGGTTCGGGATTTACCCTCAAGGGTAGGGAATTTTCTCCTGGTCTTCCTCGCGGGTTTCCGTTACCTTTTATAGCAGGGAACACTGGAACAGCCCCCGGGGGCTAGGGCAGGGCTGTTTCAAAGTCAGGTGAAAAAGAGTAAAGAAAGAGCGATCGCCACCTGATAAAATGGAGAGCGATCACCATTTTTTTCTAAAATAAAGATGCTAACAAGTTTAATAGAAAATTTAAAAGAAGTCAAGGATTTCCGAAAAAATCAGGGAAAAAGGTATAGTTTATGGGAAGTGCTATTAGTAGTAGTTTTAGGGGTGATGTCAGGGCATCAAGGATATCGAGAGATGGAATATTTTGTCAAAGCCAACGAAGTTATCCTGAAAAGAACATTCAATATCTATAGCCAAGGAATGCCATCTTATTCAACAATAAGGAGGGTGATGAGAGGAGTAGACGAGAAGGATTTAAGCAAAATAGTAAAAGAATGGTCAAGAGAGAATTCTCCTAAATTAAAGGGAATAGAGGGATTAGCAATAGATGGAAAAAGTTTAAGAAGTACGGTAAAAGACCCAGGCAATCAGCAGCAAAACATGGTAATAATGGTATCTCTATTTAGTCAAGAAACCGGATTAGTATTAGCGACGGAAAAGTTCGAGAGTAAAACCGGTTCAGAACAAGCTGTAGCCCAAGGGATAATAGAAGAATGTGGTCTAAAAGGAAAGTTAATAACTGCGGATGCGTTACATTGTAATGTCACCACAGTCCGAAAGATTATCGAGAGTGAAAACGATTATTTAATCGCGGTTAAAAAGAATCAAATCAAACTGTATAATCAAATTGAAAAAATTACAAAAACGACGAAAGCTGAAAGTATAGATACTCAAAAAGAGAGGGGTCATGGACGAGAAATAACTCGTCGGGTATCAGTGTTTAAAAATTCGATAAAAATTGAAAGCCCTTGGGAACATATTCAAAGTATAATTCAGGTAGAAAGGTGGGGATACAGAGGAAAAAAGCCTTATAGAGAAACGGTTTATTATATAAGTAGTATCTGGGAAAAGGCGGATTTTTTTTCCAAAAAAATTAAAGGGCATTGGGGGATTGAGAATCAAGTTCATTGGGTAAAAGATGTGTTATTTAAAGAGGATAGTATGAAAATTCATCAAGTACAAGCCGCGACTAATTGGGCACTGCTCAACACCCTAGGATTGAATATTTTCAGAGGTTTAGGATTTTTGTCAATAACAGAGGGAAGAAGGTGGTTAGGAAATCATTGGGAGAAATTAGTGGCTATCTCTTAATCCGAAAGTTAAAAATGAAAAAATAGAGCAATTAATTTAGGAAAAATAGATAAAAATCGGGAATGTAAGTCTTACTCCATAGGGAATAAGAATATTTATGCTGCTTAGATAATACCTCCTATAATTAATATTAATATAGCAATTATATGAAATATTAATTATTCGGAAAATAGCTATCATGTTTGAGAATTATGACCCAAAAGTAGGCTATAATTTTCAAACATGAAACAGCCCTGGGGGGCAGGGGGGGAGGGAATAGGGGGGAAACACTTTACCGTCTGGGTTCCAAGATCCGTCTGGTGTCTTAACTGCCTTGGCGGTTGCTATACCGTCCTTGAGCTTATCGAAAAAATGGGTTTAAAACCCCGTCCTTCTAGGACGGCTTTATATGGGGTTGTCTATTGACATCTGATTGTGCTACCATTTCAGGTAACAGGAAAGGTAAATAACCTGTATAAAAACCTAGTCACCTAACGGTAAAACGCTGAACCTTGACAATTGAATCTATAGGGTTCTACTGCACAGTTTTAGTTTCCCCCCAGCAGTGGGTAAAAGATTCATGGGAGCTAGACAACCAGTTTTTTGGAAACAAATTTGTTTCCAGCAAAAAAGAACTCGCAGCAGTTCGACAGGCTCACTGCGAATAGGGTAGGGCATACCCGCTCTTTAGCTTGGGGAGAATCCCACCTCTGGTTAAGGCACTGCAAGGTACTTTGATTAAGTGGTTTCGTTGAACCAAGAATCCCCACGCCTTTAGGCACCGGGAGTGTCAATGAGTCCGACGCCCGCCAGAATATTTATCCAAATGGGTAGAAAAATTTTGCGATCGCTGTTATAATCGAAAATAACTGATAACTGATAACTGATCTAGCCACAGCCACTATTTTTTAGGGACTGTGGCTTTCTTTTTGGAATTAACCCTCAAACTCACTTCCAGTCGGGTAATGGGTTTTTCTCCTTAAACTTTAGGTTTAGAGGGGGGTGTAATCTTAAATTTATTTAAAAGATCATTAATTTCTAATAGTAACTCAAACTCTGATTCAGGCAATAAATCATAATGACTATTTTTTTCTAAAAAACTAAATGCTTGCCGAAATTGTTCCGGTGTTGCCATAATCGGGGAATCAAAATGACAAGGAATAATCCGGTTAAACTCCCATTTAGAAACTTGATTTGCCCAATTTAAGGTTTCTTCTGGGGCGCGATTTAAAATTAAAGTTTGTAAAATGGGAGCCACAAATAACTGCCCATTTCTGCTTAATGCTTCAAAGGTTTCTTGCCAATTGGGTTTCCATTTAAACGGATAAATCCCAAAATAGGCTTTTTTTGAACGGTCGGGAGCTTGCCACGATTCCCGCACCGCTTCCCCCAATTCTATCGTATCTAAAACACTCGGACGAAAATAAAAGGAAAATAACGAGATTCTCTGCCATCCTCGGCGACGGGTAGTTTCTGTATTTTCTACTTTATGAAAAGTATGATCTTTAGCATGGAATAGGAGGGGATAGGGATCTATTTGTAGAATCGCTGGAGGGGTGTTAGGAATAGAAACAATAGTATCAGTTACTAATAAAGTGTGCGATCGCTTATGGAAAAAAACTACCTCGGCAAATTGTCCAATTCCTAATGCTAAAGGCCCTAAAATTTTATAGTCAAATTCATCAGCAAAGGGTGTATTTCGACTGTCCTGGGGTAGAATATGGGTGCGTTTTGCGGGGAAACCTAACCAACTTAGGGGTAAATTAATCGGAAAACTCCACTGTCCGGGGGCGACAAAAACTTGGGCGTTGGGAAATTTTCGCGCGAAGGGGCCAACAAAAACCTTATGTTCAACTCCTGAAATCGTAGGTAGAATAATATATTTTACATCGCCGTATTCTACAATTAATTCTCTGATTAAATTCAGACATTCTGGAGTTGGAGCAACGGGAGCATACACCAACAAACCCCCCTGTTCTAGTTTTACCACGGTCATCCGAATGGGAACTACAACATAGAGAATCCCCTGTACCTGCTCAAATGTCCAAATGCTATCGGGAACTACTTCCGTGCGGAGGGTGCGCCGCTGACTGTAGGGATAAATCGGGACAACGGGCCACAGGGGCCATGAATAGTCCCGCAATAAACGGTTTTGACGGGGTGCTTCTGGGGGTTTCCGAGGGTACTCCACTGTTTTTTTTACTCCTGTGTCCTGTAGGAAGACGCGCCGTGGCTCGTCTCTACTTTAGAATATCGGAATTGGTTCTAAACTTTCATATTCATCTAAAATCCCTTTTGGGGGTTCGTCTCGATGCAATAATATTCCGCGTATTCCTAGGGCTTTTGAACCTTGATAATCGGCTTTAAAACTATCACCAATATGCCAAACTTCTTGGGGTAAACATTGATGTTTGGTTAAGGCAATTTGGAAAATTTCAGCACTGGGTTTAGCGGCTCCTACTTCTGTAGAAATAGTCACGGTTTGAAAAAAATCAGCTAAATTTAAAGATTCTAAAACCGGATATAATCGGGAATCAAAGTTAGATAATACCCCTAATTCTATCCCTTGCTCTTGCCAAGATTTTAATTTAGGAAGAACATCGGGATAAACAAACCAAGGTTTTTCGGTTTCAAAATAATGATATAGAGCTTGAAAAAAAGCGGAGAAATCTGTAAAATCATTATAGAGTCCGACGGTTTTAAAGGTTTGTTCAGCGATCGCTTTCCACCATTCAAATTCTAAGGGGGGAATTTCATTGGGATCAACCCCTGGAAATGCCATAACCGGAGCCGCTAAAAAACAATTAAAAAACACTTTATCCAAAATTTCAGCTTCAGCATTGACCCCAAATTGTTCTGCAATAATTCGGTAGGCTTCCCCCACACTATGACGCACACCAAATAACGTCCCAACGGCATCTAAAAAAATAACACGGGGTTTTTCCATTGTAGAATTCTGCGAATTAGTCATATTTACGATTGCTATAATTAGCGATAAGCCGGGTTTATATAAACCCGGTTTGTTGGTTTAGAATATTAAATTTTAAGATGCGCTTAAGCGCAACAACGGAATATGAGTTATTCTCTATCTGCCATTTTTTGATCGATTGAAATTAAGAAATCCTGCAAGGGTTTGGTCATCCAATTAAACGCCACTCGAATTTGATGATCAAAGGTGGGGAAGCGATATAAATAGATTAAACGCCGGGTTAAATGGGCAAATTGACCCTCTAATTTTATCCCTAAACCTGTTAAGGTAGCGTTATTAGTTCCTAATGTCATCATTTCCCCTAAATTAATATATCGGAAGGGTAATAAGGGTCTTCTTGTTAATAACGCCCAAAGATTCCATCCGGTATAATCAGCTTGTTGAAAAGCGGCTTGGGCTGTGGTGGGAATTTTTTGACCGTCAGCGTCTTGAGATTCTGCTAAATCTCCTAATGCAAAAATTTCAGGATGATCAATTACTTGTAAGGTTGATGTGGTGACAATTTGACCTCGTTGATTGTGTTTTAAAGGTAGCGATCGCACTAACGGAGACACCTGGGTTCCCACTGTCCATAATACTAAATCCACTGGAATTTCATCAATTTCACCTCGATATTCTAGGGAAATTTTATTGACTTCAACAGCCGCTACAGTGGTTTCTAAATCTATCCAAACCTGGCGATTTAATAAGGCATTTCTAGCGGATTCTTGATTAAATTCGGGAGAAGTTTTTAAGATTTCTTCCGCTTGTTCAATAATTCTAATTCGTCCTTTTGTTCCTAGGCGATCGGCTAATTTACAGGCGAGTTCTACCCCACTATAACCGCCACCTACAATGGCTATTCTAATTTTATCTTGATCTAAGGTTTCTAATCGTCTTAACTGTTCTTCTAAACGGTAAGCATCAGCAATACTTCGGAAAGGAATTGCATAGTCTTTCGCCCCTGGAACTTTATCTAAAGCTGTTTCTCCTCCCATTGCCAAAACCAAATAATCATAGGAAATCTGCAAATCATCTTGCAATTTAACCTGTTTATTTTCAATATCAATTTCGCTAACAATTCCTTGACAAAACTGCACATTGGTATCTTTTAATAGATCTGCAAAAGCGGGGGCAATTTCCCAACTTTGCAGTTCATTAGTCAGTAATTCATACAGCAAAGGTAAAAACAAAAAATGGTCATTTTGATCCACCAGAACAATTTCCGGTTGTTCCGATTTTTGCCAAGGAAGTTGACTTAAACGTAAGGCGGTGTACAGTCCACCAAAGCCTCCACCAAGGATACAAATGCGGGTTTGCGGTTCAGTCATATTAAAATTAGGAGTTTTTGAGTCGGGCTGTTTCTTTCAACTAGGATAGCAATTTTAGTCAAAAAATGTTAAGTATTGCTACAAGGACGAAAATCAATTCCCTTTGTTTGGTAAAACATCTTAACTATAGTAATCCTATTTGAGTTGTGTTCAAAAGTCCTGGGCAAAAGGGAACGCCGGAACAGCCTCCCAAACCCCCCGTGCACGGGGGGCTAGGGGGGAGGGAACAGGGGTAATACTTCTAGCTGTTTCATGTCAGTATTAAAATGTTACAACCTATTTAGGATTGCTATATAACGATTAATTTCCATTGGTTACAGTTTAAAAAACTTTAGGAGATAATTCCATGATGCTTTTAGCCGCGACCGTCGCCACTCCCGTCACCCACGCCTGGAGTCCTACCATCGCTATTGTGATGATTGTGTGTAATATTGTAGCGATCGCCATTGGTAAATTCTCCATCCAACAGCCTAATGCTGGCCCTCAATTACCTTCACCTAATATGTTCGGTGGGTTTGGCTTACCTGCGGTTTTAGCAACCACAAGTTTTGGTCATGTTTTAGGGGCTGGTGTGATTTTAGGATTATCTAGTTTAGGAGTTATTTAACTCATTTTATTTAGTAGGGGTAATTCATGAATTACTCCTACTTTTAATCATAATCCTGTCCTGACCCATATTTCCACGCTTCTAACCAACGATAATAATAGTATTGAGACGAAAGGGGTAATTTATTAAACATCGGTTCTAGGGTTTTTGCCAGGGGATATAAACCCGTATACAGCCCTAAATTCCAGTAGTGAATTGTCCAATCAATTAAACTGATTAACCCCACCTGGGGAATAATTTTAAAAATCAAACCGGGATGGGAAATTGCGGTTTTTGATAGGGTTTTAGTTAAGGCGGAAAACCTTACCACATCTTGCAAAAATGGCTTTAAAATCGGTTCTCCCAATTGTTCCATTTCTTGAAATACGGTAGTTAATAATTGATTAATTTGTTCGGGGTTAATAGTTTGTTGAATCCCCACACTCATCGACCTTTGAAATAACCAAGTTACGGATAAACTCGGTTGATAGGGTTGTAATAAAGATAAGGCATTTTGACTTAATTGATCGGTGGTTAAGGCTTGATCAATTCCATCCGTTAACCGTTGTAAATGACGTACCATCGCCCCAAATCCCCCAAAACTTAAGGGAGATTGATTTCCGCTACTATCTCCCACCGCCAAAACCCGATTCCAGGGCATTTTTAACGGACTATTTTTATAACAGGGAAAAAATCCAAATAACGCCCGTTTAAAGGTTAATTGATTTAACTCAATCTGTTGATATTCGGGTAACAGTTTAAAATAGTCTTCAAACAAAGATTCTAAACTAAACCTTTGGGGGTCAGCATCTAAATAGGTAAATAAATAAGTTGTTCTTCCATCCCTAGCCGGAAACGCTTCCCAAAAATATTGACATTGATTTTTTAAAGGAGTAAAAGAAGCGAAAATATCCCCCGTTTGATTATTAGGATATCCCGTCGCACAGGTTCCCACCACTAAACAAACTGCATCGGGTTTTTGTCCTTGTCTAGCTTGTCGAACTAGGGGGGAAAAATGACCCATTGCATCTATTAATAAGCGGGTTTTTAGGATGATTGACCTGTCCCCTAACCCATCTCCTGCAAGGCGAGGGGAATGAATTTCGGTTACATTTACCGCCACACCATCAGGATGAATAATAGACCCTTGATAAGCCGTATTTTCTAATAATATTCCTCCGGCTTCTAAAAATTTAATTTTGAGAGTTTCTAATAAATAAACCGGATCAACTCCAATATTAAGAACATCTTTCACCCAAATATCATTACCCTGGGGAAAACTTAAACGGGCGGGGTTATATTCCGTAGCGATCGCTGTTTTTAATTCTACCTCAGATAGTAAATTTAATTCAATAAAAACCTCTAATTCCTGACGAGAAATATTCCATTCCTGTTCCCGTCCTTGGAGTTTTCCCCGTTCAATTAATCCCACTCGCCAGCCTTTTATTGCTAAGGTAGCACCGATTAAAATTCCCAGAGTTCCCCCACAAATAACTACATCATAATCCAGACTTTCCAAGGGTTTATCATCCTGTTTAATGGTATCAGGAAGGGGGAGAGTATTATTTTTTAACCCCGTCCAAAGTTCATCCGCTTTTTGTAGACCCTTGAAAGGATTTCCCTGGATTTGAGATAAAATTTCTTCAGTCAGAGACATATAAGTAGTTGCATAAAATAAATTACCTAGTTGAGAGAGGGAACATCGGAACAGCCCCCCCAAACCCCCCGTGCACGCAGGGCTAGGGGGGGAGGGAACGCCGGAACACCGGAACAGGGGTAATACTTCTAGCTGTTTCATGTCAGTATTAAAATGTTACAACTGATTTAGGATTGCTATATCTGTTAATTAAACCGAATAACCGTTTCTAATTCAGTCAAATGAGCGGTATCTCCGTTGAGTTCTAGTATCCATTTATCTCCATTTTGAACAATTTTCACTAAACAACAAAGGGAGGCTTTAATATCCATTTCTTCTAAGGTTGGAATTAATCCCATGGCTGTTCCTAATACCGAAGCACCATGTCCAACCAATAATAAATTATCATCGGGAAAGGTGTTAACTAAACGTTGGGAAGTTTCTCCGGTTCGTTGTAAACAATCTTTCCAAGTTTCAGGATAATTAGGAACTCCCAGAGGATGGGATAAATCAATTTTAGGGAATTTTTTAGCTAAAAAATCTGGGGATAATGTTTCTGGAAAACCCATCCATTCAGGATTTAACCATTCTCCTAAACCCCAATCTAATTTAAGCGGTAAATCTAATTTTTTAGCCACAGCATTAGCGGTTTGTACGGTTCTCAAAAAGGGAGAAGCAATAATTTGAGTAATTCCTTCCCCCACTAAACGATTAGCTAATTGTTGGGCTTGAATTTGACCATCCTCGGATAAATGGGGGTCATAAGGTCTTTCTGCGGTATCAAACCAGGCGGGATTGACAAAATCAATCCGATTTCCATGGCGGGCTATCCATACAGTTTTAGACATAGGTTAAGTTAATAGTATTGTGTTTCCCTTAATAAAGATCATACTTTAATAAAGTACAAGGTAAAGCACCATTATAAACCGCAATTCTTCGAGATGTTCTCAACCCCACTTGTTTTCCTAATGCCTTATTTCCTGTTAAAATATAAGCTGTCCATCCCTTAAACCGTTGTTTAAAAGTATCTCCTAATTGTTTATATAAAGGAGCTAAGTCTTCAGTATGACCCAAACGTTCCCCATAGGGAGGATTACAGATAATTACCCCATGAGCCGCCGGAGGTTCAACTTGAGATAATTCTATTTGTTGTAGTCGAATTTGTTTCGCTACCCCACAGCGTTGAGCGTTTTCCGAGGCTTGATGAATGGTATCTTCATCCTCGTCTGAACCGACAATCGGCGCGGTTAAGGTAGTTAATTGTGCGTCTAAAGCGTCCTGTTTTAGACTATCCCACAATTGAGCGTCAAAATCTTTCCACTTCATAAACCCAAAGGTTTCTCGGAATAGTCCGGGGGCAATATTTAAGGCTTTTAAACTGGCTTCAATGGGTAAGGTTCCTGAGCCACATAGGGGGTCTAAAAATGGTAAATCAGGATGCCATTCTGCCATCTCTAATAAGGCGGCAGCTAGACTTTCTTTTAAAGGGGCTAGTCCCACGGCCGGACGATATCCCCGGCGGTGTAAACTGCTTCCCGAACTATCTAAACTTAGAATCCCTTGATTTTCATGGATATGAAGATTAATCCATAAATCAGGATTATTAATATCAATATCAGAACGTTCTCCAAATTCCAAACGCTGTTGATCAATAATGGCGTTTTTGACCTGAAGGGCGGTAAAATGGGTATGATTTAAAACTTCATTTTTGCCTGTACAATTAACAGCAAAAGTATTCAGGGGTGATAAATACTGATTCCAGTCAATATTTTGAATTTCCTGATACAACCGTTCTCCATTGGGACAGGGAAATTCAGCAATAGGAACTAAAACCCGATATATAGTTCTCCCCCAAAGATTCACCCGATAGAGAAGTTGGCGGGAACCAGCGAAATGAACGCCAGCAAAATCAGGACGAACATCATGAGCACCTAAACGTTCCAATTCCTGAGCAGCGATAAGCTCTAAACCCTTGGCAACCGTGGCAAAATACTGGGTCATTCAGGAGAAAATTTTGAATATTACTATTTTATAATCCCACAACAAAGCCAGGGTTAAAACTATATAACCATAAACAAGAGAAAAATACCCGGTAAATTACCGATTTCAACCCAGTTGTATTATTCCTAATATTCTCTGCAAAATCAGAGTTTTCACAAAGAACGTATGTTTCCTTTTGATCAGAAAAGGACACCGGCGACTGGCCGTGTTTCGTCTCGGTGTCCTTAACTGGTTCGCTCCTCACACGCTTGTTACTCTACCCAAACCCGATCCCATTTGTCAACACCTAAAATATTTTTTTTTCTGATTTCAGGGTTTTAGCCCATAAAATAAGGCTTTTTGACTGACGGATGCTGGTTTGGGCCTTGTAAAATCCATTCGGATTGCGTAACGGTATAAAAGTCCACAAAAATTCCTAAGATAAATTGAGAGAATGGGAGGTTGATTAAGTAACCAATAATTCAGTGATTGATATTCTCTGGCTGCTAGTCTGTTCGGGCTTAGTCTTTCTGATGCAGCCCGGATTTATGTGTTTAGAGTCGGGTTTGACCCGTTCCAAGAATAGTATTAACGTTGCCGTCAAAAATTTTGCCGACTTCGGCATTTCTGTGGCCTTGTTTTGGGCCTTTGGCTATGCCATTATGTTCAGCAGAGCGGCGATGGGCGGGATTGACCCCCAGGCTTTGTTTTTTGATACGACATCGAATCCGGGGCAAGCCGCATTTTTTCTGTTTGAAGCTATGTTTTGTAGTACCGCCACAACAATCGTTTCAGGGGCATCGGCGGAACGGATGAAGTTTGGAGCTTATTTATTAGTTGCGGCTTTAACTTCGGGAATTATTTACCCCGTTTTTGGCCATTGGGCCTGGAATGGGATTGAAACTAACCATTTATTGGGGTGGTTAGGAAAAATTGGATTTGTGGATTTTGCCGGGTCTACCATTGTTCATAGTATGGGCGGATGGGTTTCTTTGGCAGTTCTATTAGTGATTGGGCCAAGGCTGGGACGGTTTACCCCCGATAAAACCACCCAAGAAATGCGCGGCTCTAACCTTTAGTTATCCGTATTGGGGGCGATGTTGTTGTGGTTAGGGTGGTTAGGATTTAATGGGGGCAGTTATTTACATTTAGATATTCGAGTCGCCACGGTGATTGTCAATACCATCTTGGCCGGGACGTCGGGAATGTTAGTCGGGGCGGTTTTGGGTTGGCTGTTATATCGCCGACCGGAAGTTGAATTGATTATTAATGGTTCCTTGGCGGGTTTAGTGGCAATTACCGCATCTTCCCATGCTATCTCGACGACCGCGGCTCCCTTAATTGGTGGGGTGGGTGCTGTCGTTATGGTGTTAGTATCCTTGACCTTGCAACGATGTCAGATTGATGATGCCGTTGATGCCATTGCGGTTCATGCGGGTGGTGGGGTTTGGGGAACCCTCGCCGTAGGTTTGTTTGGAAATCTGGATTTATTGCATACGGGGTTATCGCGTAGTCAACAATTGCTGGTTCAAGTTTTGGGGATTGGAGTTTCTTTTGTTTGGGGATTTGGCTTAACCTGGCTGGTTTTATACACCATTAATCATTATTTTCCATTACGGGTTTCTCTGGAGGCAGAAACCACGGGATTAAATATTTCTGAACATGGAGCCAAAACTGAAATTTATGATTTGTTTGAAGTCATGGAATATCAAGCCCGTACCCAAGACTTTAAACGGCGGGTTCCCGAAAATCAATTTACCGAAGTCGGTCAAATTGGCTGTCGCTATAACCAAGTAATGCAGGCTTTAGAAGATTCCTTAAACCAAACCGAGGCAATTATTGAAAATGCCACGGATGCCATGATTACCTTTAGTAACCCATCGGGAGAAATTTTAAGGACTAATCCTAGTGCAGAAGCAATATTTGGATATTCGGCTGCGGAGTTAATTGGAACTTCCATTTTACAGTTATTTGAATGGCCGACTTCCCAAATTCAAGAACAGCAAACCCTATTGGAAAAATGGTTATCACAGGGACGGCAAGCGGTTGTGGGGAGACGAGCTAATGGTTCTTGTTTTCCCCTAGAAGCTACGATTAATCAAGCAAAATTCGGCTATCAATCCTTTTATTTGGGAAGTTTTCGGGATTTATCTGCCCATAAACGGGCCGAAGAAGCCCTACAGCAAGCCGAAGAACGGTTAAAAACTTCCCTGGAATTAAAACAAAAAAATGACCAACTCAAACACGCCCTCAAAGAACTTAAAAAAACTCAAATTCAACTAATTCAAAGCGAAAAAATGTCGAGTTTGGGTCAGTTAGTCGCTGGAGTTGCCCATGAAATTAATAATCCAGTTAATTTTGTTTATGGTAATTTAATCCATGCCACAAATTACACCCGAGATGTGCTGAATTTATTAGATACTTATCAAAAAGAATATGCTAATCCTAGCGTTAAAATTCAGCAGGAAATTGAATCTATTGATTTGGAATTTCTCAAGGAGGATTTTCCCAAAATTGTAGAATCAATGCAGGTAGGGGCTGACCGAATTCGGGATATTGTTAGGTCTTTAAGAACCTTTTCTCGCCATGATGAAGCCGAATTAAAACAGGTAAGTCTGCATGATGGATTAGAAAGTACCTTGATGATTCTGAAAACCAAACTCAAACCCCAGGGGAAATTAACCGGAATTGAAATTATTAAGGACTATGGCAATATTCCCTTAGTTGAATGTTATCCTGGGCCACTGAATCAGGTGTTTATGAATCTGATTGGTAATGCCATTGATGCCCTCCATGACTCGATGATGCAGGATAAGTTCTCTCTGATATCCTGTGATAAATCCAGAATCCAACCCCAAGTTTTGATTAGAACCCTATCGGTGAATAACCAAAGAATTATTATCGAAATTGTTGATAATGGTTTGGGTATTCCTAAAGAGATTCGGTCTAAGCTATTTGACCCATTTTTTACCACTAAACCCGTCGGAAAAGGTACGGGTTTAGGATTATCCATTAGTTATCAAATTATTGTCGAACACCATAAGGGTCGAATCTGGTGTGAGTCAGAAGTGGGAGAATACACTAAATTTTTGATCGAAATTCCGGTCAAACAGACCCTGGAGTCTAAAGTCAACAAAACCAGTGAACGGCTGTTGACCATTGATGGTTAACCCACAACCACAAACCTGCCCCCTTAATCGAAAATTGATGAAAAAACTGTATTACTTAATACAGAAATTAGGTTAATAATCTATCAAAAATTGTTAGCACTTTAGCTAAAAATTCAGCCACAGAAACCGTGATTTATCTGTAGCCAATTTCAATAGATATCTGCAATTGGTTTCTCCTACTAATGTCGATTCATAAACCCAACATGATGTTTATCTCCAAAAAAACGACCGATTTAGGAAATCGACGACACAAAAATGTGAGTCGTTTCACCGCTAAAATCAATAGGGTGATTTCAAAATTACAGCATTCTCGATGGCTGTCTCCGACTTGGTTAGCTTGTATCCCCCTAACCGCGATTATCGTCGGAGTCTGGAGTTTCGCGGCCGTTGCTCAAACAGATGCCCCTCCCCTGACGGCGGAAATGGTTCAGGGCTATTTAAACATTGCCTGGGTTCTAATCGCTTCAATTCTGGTGATTTTTATGAATGCGGGTTTCTGTATGTTAGAAACGGGCTTCTGTCGCCAGAAAAATGCCGTTAACGTTTTGGCAAAAAACTTAATTGTCTTTGCCTTAGCTACCCTGATTTTTTGGAGTTTTGGATTCTCCTTTATGTTTGGGGGAGAAAACCCTTGGATTGGCGGGGGCGGTTATTTTCTGACCGGACAGCCAGAAACCTACGGTTTATCACCCTTTCCGGCGGGATTACCTGTTTCTCTCTATTTCTTATTTCAAGTTGCCTTCGCTGGAACCGCAGCCACGATTGTATCGGGAGCCGTTGCCGAACGCATTGAATTTATTGCCTTTTTACTCTTTAGTTTACTGTTGGTGGGGATTGCCTACCCAATTACAGGTCACTGGATTTGGGATGCTTCAGGCTGGTTAGCTCAAGCGGGATTCAAGGATTTTGCTGGTTCAACTGCCGTTCACTCCGTTGGTGGTTGGGCAGCATTAATGGGGGCTGCTTTCCTGGGGCCCCGTTTGGGTCGATATGGGGCCGATGGACAATCTCGTGCGATTCCGGGTCATAACATGAGTATCGCCACCCTGGGATGTTTAATCCTGTGGGTATGCTGGTTTGGCTTTAACCCCGGTTCCACCCTAGTCGCTAATGAACAAATTTCTTACATCGCTGTTACCACCAACTTAGCGGCCGCCGCCGGAGCCGTCACTGCCAGTGCCACCTCCTGGTTGAAGGATGGTAAACCCGATTTATCCATGATTATTAACGGGGTTTTAGCGGGTTTAGTGTCAATTACCGCTAGTTGTGATTCGGTCAGCTACCTCCAGGCTGTAATTATTGGGGCGATTGCTGGGGTGCTTGTTGTCTATTCCGTGGGTTTCTTTGACCGCATCAAAATTGATGACCCCGTGGGCGCTACTTCTGTTCACTTGGTTTGTGGGATTTTTGGAACCCTAGCGGCGGGCATTTTTGGTGGCGCTAATTTGGGTATCCAAATCCTGGGTATTCTTGCCGTGGGCGGATTTACCGTCGCTCTGAGTACGATTTTCTGGTTAGCCCTAAAAGCCACGGTCGGCTTACGGGTGCATCCTGAACAGGAATTTGAAGGACTAGACATTGCTGAACACGGGATGGAAGCCTACGCCGGATTCCTCAAGGATGAAGTCGGCCCAGGATTAGGCAGTTCTGGCTCTAGCTTTCCCTCCGAAGGAAGTACCTTCAAAAGTCGTTAATAATATTTCAGGTATAGCAGGGAACACCGGAACAGCCCCCAAACCCCCGTGCACGGGGGGCTAGGGGGGAGGGAACAGGGGGGAAAATACTTCACCGTCTGGGTTCTAAGATCCGTCTGGTGTCCTAACTGCCTTGGCGGTTGCTATATTAGCCGACTATTAGGGAGCATCCGGTGCTCCCACGACTCCTTCCCTGGCTTCCCTTAGCTGGGGATTTTTTGTGGATTTGAAGAAATCTTGGTTAAATATTAATGGACAGATTAGGTTGAGTGAGTTTTGTTTAAGCAGCATTGGAATCCAGTATTTATTCGCTCGAAAATAATTCCGTATTGGGCTTGGATATCCTTAATCGGCAATGGATTACTCTTGTTTATCATCCTGGGATTGATAATGCACCGACAATCTGTTTCCCATACTCCCTCCTCCCTGACGGATGTTGTTCTGACCCATCCTTTGCCCTCAGAATCGGCGTCAATTAATGCTACAGGCCCCCGTCATCGCTGGACTTATGAACAATGGGTGGAACAGTTGCGGCGCGAAGCCAATGCGGTGGCGGCTATCCCCCCGGAACGTTTAACTATTTTAGCGGGGGATTCCTTAAGTTTGTGGTTTCCGGCGGAACTTTTACCCCAAGACAGAACTTGGTTAAATCAAGGAATTTCTGGGGAAACTTCCGCAGGATTATTAAAGCGGGTTAAATTATTTGATATTACTCAACCGGAAACTATTTTTGTCATGATTGGCATTAATGATTTAATTCGGGGCATAGATGATAGTACATTATTAAATAATTATCGAGAAATTATTAGGGATTTACGTTGGGTACATCCCGATACTCAAATTGTTGTCCAATCAATTCTTCCCCATAGTGATAAAAATTCTAATTGGGAAGGACGGGAACGCCTATTAAAAATTTCTAATCAACGCATTCGTCACTTAAATCAAGAGTTAAAATTCATCGCCCAGGAAGAAGGAGCTTATTTTTTAAATTTACATTCCCTATTTACCGATGCAGATGGTAATTTAAGACCGGAATTAAGCACCGATGGTTTACATCTAAATCAACAAGGTTATTTAGTTTGGAGTTCCGCCTTAAAAATTTATAGTCAAATTGCCCTAGAACCATCTTCTAACCCTTAAAATTATGAATCATCTCAAAATTATTATTATCGGTGCAGGAATTGGTGGTTTAACCGCAGGTTTAACCCTAAAACGGGCAGGATATACCGTAGAAATTTATGAAAAAACCAGCGAAATTCGTCCCGCCGGGGCAGGAATTTCTATTTGGTCAAATGGGGTTAAAGTTCTGAATAGTTTAGGTTTGGGGGATGAAATTGCCAAAATCGGTGGTCAGATGGATAGGATGGAATATCGCAGTCATACCGATAAATTATTAAATCAAATTAATCTCAATCCTGTGACCGAAACCGTAGGACAGCGACCCTATCCCGTGTCTCGAACGGAATTACAATCCCTGCTTTTAAACGCCTTTAATAATAATCTTGAAACCGTTAAACTGAATGCTCAATGTATTGGCGTTGAACAGAATACCCAGGGCGTGACCGCCTATTTTGCCAATGGATATCAAACCAGTGCAGACCTATTAATTGCCGCCGATGGCATTCATTCTCAATTACGGGATTATGTGGTCGGTCATCCGGTAGAATTGCGTTATGCCGATTATGTTAATTGGAATGGTTTAATTAAAATTAATCCCGATTTAGGAGATAAAAATACTTGGGTTATTTATGTTGGAGAAGGCAAAAGAGCCTCGATGATGCCCATAGGAAATAACCGATTTTATTACTTTTTTGGTTGTCCGATGGCAAGGGGAACAATTGTTGAACCAGAGTATCGTCAACGGGAGTTAAAATCAATTTTTGCCCGATGGCCGTCTCCAGTTCAATCTTTAATAGAAAATCTCAATCCCCAGGAATTAAACCGTTTAGAAATTCATGATTTAGACCCCTTAGAAACAATCGTTAAAGGTCGAGTTGCACTGTTAGGAGATGCAGCCCATGCTTCCACCCCAACCCTCGGACAAGGCGGCTGTCAAGCCATGGAAGATGCAGAAATATTATCTCGATTTCTATTAACTACTAATTTAGGAGTAGAATATGCTTTAAAACGATATGAATCTGAACGCAAAGAACGGACTTCAACCCTAGTTCTCAAAGCCCGAAAACGAGCCGATATGATTTATGGAAAAGACCCCCATTTAACCCAACAATGGTATCAACAACTCCAACAAGAAACCGAACAGGATGTTACCAATGCTTTATCTAAAACCATCCTAGGCGGCCCCTTTCACTAAAAGAAAAGAAACCGGGTTTCTAAAAAAATCTTGATTTGAGTTAATAGACCATAATTAGAAACCCGGTTTCTGAGGTATTATTAATTTTAACCCTTAACTTTTTCCTATGGTTGGTAAACTAACAACCCATGTATTAGACACAGCCCAAGGTCGTCCAGTTGCCCATTTAAAGATTGAATTATGGCAAATCAATTCAGAAATAGGAGAACGAACCCTTCTCAAAACTTCTATTACAAATAAGGATGGTAGAACCGATATCCCCCTATTAACAGAAACCGAATTAAAGCAGGGAATTTATGAATTAGTCTTTGCCGTTGGGGACTATTTTAAAACCCAATATGAATCCCTAGATTATCCCTTATTTTTAGATAATATTCCGATTCGATTTGGCATTGCTAACCCCACCGTTGCCTATCACGTTCCCCTATTAGTTTCTCCCTGGTCTTATAGTACCTATCGAGGCAGTTAAACATCATGCAAACCTATTCCTTATCCCAAGTTAATCAAATGACTAAAGCGGAATTTATCGCAGTATTAGGAACTATTTTTGAAGCATCTCCTTGGGTGGCAGAACAGGCAGAATTAAAACGACCCTTTGGGACTATAGAAATATTATATCAAACTATGGTTGCCATCGTTAAAAATAGTAATTCACAACAACAATTAGCCTTAATTCGCACCCATCCCGACTTAGGAAGTAAAGCAAAAATGGCAGGATCTTCAGTCAAAGAACAAGCCGGAGTTGGGTTAGACCGTCTAACATCTGCCGAATATCAATACTTTCATCAACTCAACCAAACCTATAAAGATAAATTCGGGTTTCCCTTTATTATTGCCGTTAAAAATCATACCAAAACCAGTATTTTAGCGGCGTTTGAACAACGGTTAAATCATTCTATTGAAGCCGAAAAAATAACCGCCCTAGAAGAAATTTATAAAATCGCCCAATTTCGTCTTTATGAAAAAACAGTTCGCTAACAGCCAGAATCCTACCCCGTATCTATCGGTAGTATGGGCAATCTCCCTGTGGTTGCACCTAAAGATTGTGTGGTTAGTCCTAGCTATAATATTTAGTAGTAACACCAGGCAGAAAACTATACTGACCATATTAGTTGCCGACAACGTGCTTCCGGGGCTGAGTTTAGACGATTAACTGCTCGGATGGCTTCTCATCCAATTTGAGCAAAACTGTCCTAAATTGATTCTCCAGCATAAGAAAAACCCTGTAATGTAAGAAATCAAGAATACTAAAAACACGGAGTTAATTAGATGAACAAAATTACCTTAGAAATTCCTGACCAATTAATGAATCTAATCCGAGACAAATCAGAATCTATAGAATCTATTTTACTCAAAGCATTAGAGGATTATTTGACCAAAGAATCTTTAGATATTACTAAAACAAAAACTTGGGAACTTTGCGGTAGTTTAGAAATACCCAATCCCGAACCAGAATTTATTGTTAGTGAGCAAAACTCAGAATTATCCACTAACTACGCTGAAAAGATTGATCAAATTTTATATTAAAGTAGGATTATGAATCAAGAAATAATTGTTGATACATCAGCTTTAATTGCTTTTTTTGTTAAATCCGAAACTAACCATCAAATAGCCAAACAGTATGTATTAAACAATTATCATTATCGCTGGGTGATTTTAGAGACAGTCTTTGATGAAACTGTAACTTGGATTAGAACAAAAATTTCTAGTTCTGCTTCCATTAAAATTGGTCAAATCTTAAGAACTGAACATCGCTATGTCACTATTTCTGATCAAGATGATCAGGCTGTTTGGGAAGCCTTTTGTAAATATGATGACAAAAAATGGAGTTATACAGATTGTTCTATTTTAGTAATGGCAAATCGTCTCAATATTTGTGAAGTTTTTGCTTTTGATGAACATATACGCCAAATGAAAGGATTAGGGATTATTTGCCTTCCTAACCTCAAATAAATGGTTTTAATATCACACAATCAACAGAATTATTAATACTGATATGAAACAACCAGGGGACGTAAACTTAAAAACAAAGGTAAGTAGTTACACAAAATAAATTACCTAGTTGAGAAAGGGAACAGCCCCCCAAACCCCCCGTGCACGGGGGGCTAGGGGGGGGAGGGAACAGGGTGGAGGATGTGTAATTAATTTTGTTTAGGTACTTAATGCTATAATCACAGTTTAAATACACAACAGCTTACCAACCTAAAATCTCCTCACTGATGACCCATTTAAAACTATTTCGTTCAGCATTTTTAGACTTTATTGATGACCCATTTTATGAATCAGAACAGAATAGTGTTCGTTATATTCCTGATGGATTATTAGTCGTAGAATCTGGAATTATTATAGACTTCGACGATTATAACATTTTAAAAGAAAAATATCAAGGGTTTACAATTACCCATTATTCTAATTTATTAATATTACCCGGATTTATTGATACCCATATTCATTTCCCCCAAACCGAAATGATAGCCTCCTATGGAAAACAACTATTAGAATGGTTAAATCAATATACATTCCCCACAGAACGTAAATTTAGTAGTAAAGAATATGCTCAACAAATTGCGTCATTTTTCCTAGATGAATTACTTAAAAATGGAACCACAACCGCCCTAGTTTTTGCCACGGTTTTCCCCCAGTCCGTTGATGCTTTCTTTGAAGAAGCCTATCGGCGAAATTTACGCATGATTTCGGGTAAAGTGATGATGGATAGTCACGCCCCGGATTATTTAAAAGACACCCCGGAAACCTCCTATCAAGATAGCAAAAGATTAATCCAAACTTGGCATAAAAAAGGACGTTTACTCTATGCAATTACTCCCAGATTTGCCATAACTTCTAGTCCTGAACAATTAAAAATAGCTGGAAAATTATTAACAGAATTTCCCGATGTTTATTTACAAACCCATCTTTCAGAAAATCTCAAAGAAGTTGAATTAGTCGCCGAACTTTTCCCCCAATCTCCAAACTATTTAGGGGTTTATGACCAAGCGGGTTTAGTCGGAGAACGTTCAATTTTTGCCCATAGTATTCATTTAACAGAAGCTGAATTTCAACGGTTATCAGAGGCTAAATCTGCGATCGCATTTTGCCCCACTTCTAATTTATTCCTAGGAAGTGGACTGTTTAAACTCCATCAAGCTAAATCTAAAACCTATCCCATTAATGTCGGTTTGGGTAGCGATATTGGAGCGGGAACCAGTTTTTCCCTCCTGCAAACTGCTAATGAGGCATACAAAATTGCTCAACTACAAAATCAAACTCTTTCACCTTTTCAATCTTTATTTTTAGCCACATTAGGCGGAGCAAAAGCTCTAAAATTAGAGGATAAAATTGGTAATTTTGACATCGGGAAAGAAGCAGATTTTATTGTTTTAGACTATAACTCGACCCCGTTAATGAGATTGAGAAATCAACAAATTTCCGAACCTCAAACCCGATTAAAAATTGCGGAAACTATATTTAGTTTAATTATATTAGGGGATGACCGAGCTATTCAAGCCACCTATATTATGGGAGAGAGGGCATATTCAAAAGAATAGGATAAAATAGAACTAATAGACTTGCCAATTTTAATATAGCAGTCGCCAGACCTATTAGGACAAAGAGTGATGCAGCAAAGCTAGACGGTGAAGTCTTTTCCTCCGGTGTTCCCTCCCCCCCCTAGCCCCCCGTGCACGGGGGGTTTGGGGGGCTGTTCCCTTGTTCCCTGTTCCCTGTTCCCTGCTATATGACTCCTACAGCTATTGTTACGACTCCCGGTGATACCCTGAATGTGCGTTCTACTCCTAACGGTGAAATTGTTGATATTTTGGACGATGGCACCCAGGTTGAAATTAGTGGAGATTCTGTTAATATTGAGGGTGAAATCTGGACACCCATTGGGATAAATCGTTGGGTGGCTGCGAAATACTTAACGCTTATTGATGACGAAATTTTAGCTATTCCAGGCGCTAAAATAATATCTACACAAACCGAGGAACAAATCGGAGGGGGTTTACAAGTTTATCAAACTAAATTACTGGATAATACAGGTACAATTATTAATACCGTGCGCTGTGTTTCTGGTCGCATTGGTCAACAAATTCCCTCGGATATATCGGGTTCTCAAACTCCTTTACCCTTTGGGATTTATACCTTTGATGCTCCGGGTATCGTTGAAGATGCACCCGGAGAATTTGGCGGAGTTTGGTCAGCAATTACACCGACTTTTCCCACAGAAAGAGTGGGATTAGGTGTACATTATGATCCTTCGGCTTTGTTATATGTTTCTGAAACGGGAACATCAGGATGTTTAGCCACACCGACAATAGAAGAACGTGAGATGATGACAACCTTTATTCTCGAATATCAACCCACCCATTTAATTGTTAAGAAACCAGAAAATTAAGATTGAACTTGTTTTAAACGAGCTAGATTTTTCTCAAATATCTGAATGTCTAAGTTATCCTCCTGTTGTTCAATAACAGAACGTTTAACTTGACCCAAATAGAGTGGTTGAGAAACATTTGCATCGGGGTGAACAATAGTTCTAGCGCGAATTAATAGTGGTGCTTGAAATTGTCCTCCCCGTCCAGAGGAATATAAATCTGACGCCGCTTGACGTAAGGTGGCATCTAATTCAGTTTTGGTAATATTAGGTGCAACAGCAATAACAATCTGTCTACTCCCATCATCAAATACCCGACTATAGCGCGCCGCCCCAGGAACTTGAACATGATGAAATAAACCCAAACTCAAACCAAAAACCCCGCCCGTTAAAACTCCTGTAAAGGCTGTAATTCCTACTAACCTAAACCGAATACCCCATTTAAAAATAAATGAGAATACGGTAACGATAGCCAGAACTAAAGTAGCAATTCCGATCCATTTAGCAAAATTTAGCAATTCTGCGGTTGAGAATGAGAAGTCCATAACAGATATGAAAGAAACAACATCTAAACTTATAGCTTAATCTTAAAAGGGTGAATTTGCATATTAATATTGACTATCATTAACCCTCAAATAACGTTAGGGGTTAGATCTCCAAACTTTCTTGAGGGTTATACTTAGAATTAGACTTTCGGAGGAAGTGGGGGTTTTTGTGTAGGTGGAACACTCAAATTTTGAACAAATGGCAATAAATCTGAGGGAAGCACCACAATAGTTGTGGTATTATTTTCTATCCCAATTTCCGAGAGCATTTGTAACCGTCTTAACTCCAGGGCGGCGGGATTTGCCATAATTAATTGAGAGGCTTCTGCTAACTTAATAGAGGCTTCTTGTTCCGCTTCTGCTTTAATTAAACGCGAACGTTTTTCTCGAAGTGCTTCTGCTACTTTTGCCATAGCTCGTTGCATAGAAGTAGGAATTTCAACATCTTTCATTTCTACTCTTTCAATCACAACTCCCCAAGATTCAGTCATTTCATCCACGAGTTCTTGAATTTTCTGATTAATCTTATCTCGATTTTGTAAAACATCATCAAGACTACTTTGACCAATGACATTCCGCAGGGTTGTTAAGGCAGCTTGATAAACTGCTTTTTCATAACTTTCCACCTTAACAATTGCCTTGGAAGGATCAATTAAACGGTAATAAAGAACTGCATTTACTCGAATGGTTACACTATCAGATGTGATGGTTTCTTGCGGTTCTATATCAACGGTTTTGGTTCTAATATCCACTTGAATTTTTTGATCAAATACTGGAATAATCCAATATAAACCCGGCCCCTTAACCGATTGAATTCGCCCCAATCTAAAAACAACTCCCCGTTGATATTCTCGATCTAACTTAAAGCCGGAAATGGTTAAATAAGCTAATAGAATAAAGAAAGAGCCAAAGAAATAATTCATGGTTTTTTGATCTCCAATCTCAACTCCATTATAAACAGTACCAGAAGTTAAGCCTAATTTCTTAATATTATTTTATGATTAGGAGAATTAATTTTTATGATATAATTTTACACCAGTTTGGTAATTTTTGGGAGAATCCCAAATTAAAATTTTTATGAATCCTTTGTCCTCAGAATCATCACCTGCTGTTTCTAACTCCGTTGATGCGCTATTAAGCTTGCGAGGAATTGCCTGTTTAGTCGTTGTATTATTTCATTGTAGTATTTCACGGCAATTAATTGTTTATCCCCCCTATGATTTTTCTTGGTTATTACTAGGGGATGGTATTGTTGCCGTCTGGATATTTTTTGCCCTTTCAGGATATTTAATGGGAAAAGCCTTTTATACCTATCGTTATTTACCCACGGTATCGGGATATAAAGCATTTTTTATGAATCGAGTTTTAAGAATTTGTCCCCTCTATTACTTTTCCGTATTAATTATTGCAATTTTTGTTTATCCTGAAATTTTAAAAGCAGAAAAATGGTTTGAATTATTCAGGATTCTAACTTTTACCTATACCTTTCCTTTGCCTTTATCCCCTAATCATCCAGATTTTAATTTTAATCCAGTGATTTGGTCATTATCAACGGAAGTTCAATTTTATTTAATTGTACCCTTTTTATATACAGCGTTTCGACCCATTCTGGTTAATCGAACTAAAATTTTAATTACCGCCCTAGCCATTATTGGGTTTACATCAATTTGTCGAGGTTTTGCGTTACTTTTCTTTCCCCATCATACCTCCCTTGTCCTCAACTTAGATGTGTTCTTATCTGGTTTTTTACTCAATGCTTGGTTTCAGTGTAAACCTATAAAAAATATTCAGACTTCAATTTTTATGCCTTTCAGAAAACGGTTTAAAAATTTAATCTCTTTAAAAGTAATTGCTATTTTAGCTATGATAGGTTTATATCTAATTTCAGCCTATCATGGCTACCATCAAGAATTATGGAATGTTGCAACTCGTCCAGCCACATTAATGCAAAGAAGCCTATTTATTACTCCATTTAGTTATTATTTTATGCCTGTAATCACTGGAATTTGTACAACATTCTTTATCTATGCTTTTGAGCGGAATGGTCAGTATAATAATAGAGTAAAAAACAAAAAATTATCTTTTGAAACCTGTCTGGAAAATCCAGTTAGAGTGTTAGAAATTATGGGAGTATTATCCTATGGAATTTATTTATGGCATTATCATATTATCCAAAAAATAGCTCCCATTGTTCAAGTTACTGACCCCTTAACCACATTTTTTCATAAACTCTCCGTCGTTGTGATTTTATCCGTTATTTTATCTGCTGTTACTTATTCTTTGGTGGAAGTTCCCTATGCGAAATTAAAAAAATATAATTCTTCACAATCATCAAAATACTAACATCCATAATCAACAAACTAAAATCCAACTAAACCCATTACCTATTACCCATTACCTATTACCCATCTTTAAGGCAAACCATACCAACTTTGTAATGCTAATCTATGCACTTCTAACCAACTAACTTTATGCTGTTTAGCGAGTTTTGCACAGTCTTCATATTCCGGTTGAACATTAGTGATTTTTTTACCTGAAAAACCAACTTTAACTCTAACTGCACCATATTGAGTTTCAACAGTTTGAATATCCCGTTTCAAAATACTGCGATTTTGTAGGGTATGACGAATTCCTAATGTTGTGGTTTCTCGAAATAATATGGCTTCACAAACTTGACGGTGTTCGGGATGACAAATAACCGTTAATAATACCCCCAAACGGGATTTTTTCATGGTAATTGGTTGGCTAAAAACATCAATAGCCCCCGCTTGAAATAATAATTCAAAAGTATAAGCAATCACTTGAGGACTTAAATCATCAATTTGAGTTTGTAGTACAGAAATAGTTTCTGTAATCGTTTGAATTTCTGTATTAACCGTTGAGAAAATATCGCTATCTAGGGATGGATGTTGTTCCCCAACCCATAGCCTTAAAATATTAGGAATAGGTAAATCCTGAGAACCTGCACCTAAGCCTATGGTTTGAATAGATAAAGCCGGAGGTTCTCCAAAACTTTGAGCTAAAGTCACCGCAATTGCCGCCCCCGTTGGTGTCACTAATTCCCGTTCAATATCATTACTATAAACCGGAACTTTCCCCATTTCAAATAACTTTAAAACCGCCGGAACTGGAACAGGTAATTGTCCATGGGCTGCCCAAACCGTTCCCCCGCCCGTGGGTAATGTCGAACAATAAAATTGTTCAATATTTAACCAATCTAAACCCAAACAAGTCCCAACAATATCAACAATAGCATCCGTCGCCCCAACTTCATGAAAATGAACTTCTTCAACGGGAATACCATGAACATCCGCTTCCGCTTCTGCTAACTTCCTAAAAATAGCTAAACTCCTAATTTCCACCTGTTGAGGCAATTTAGCTTGTAGAATAATGGCTTCAATTTGTGATAAATGCCGGGTGGTACTAGAATGGTGATGATCTTCATGATCATCAGAGTTGTGTTGAGTTAAATTAACAGAAACTTTTGTTGCTAACTGTCCCTGACGACGAACAGGTTCAGATTTTAACTCATATTCTGCCCCAATTCCCAGTAACTCTAACTTTTCTTTTAAATAATCCAAAGGAACACCAGCGTGGACTAATGCTCCCAAACACATATCGCCGGAAATTCCTGTCGGACATTGAAAATAAGCAATCTTAGCCATAATTTGTCGTTAGTCTGCTAGTCTTGAAATCGATATAAAATTTGTTCTCTAAAATACAACATATTACCATGGCAATTCTATATGAAATCCATCCCCAAAACCCCCAAGAACGCATCCTAGAAAAAATCAAAGACGACCTCAAGGATGGGGCGGTGATGCTGTATCCTACCGATACGGTCTATGCCATTGGTTGTGATTTAACCGTCAAGTCAGCCATTGAACGAGTCCGACGCATCAAACAACTCTCCAATGATAAACCCTTGACGTTCCTGTGTTCTTCCCTATCTAATATTACCGATTATGCGATCATTAGTGACCCCGCTTATCGTTTAATTAAAAGATTAGTTCCAGGGACATACACTTTCTTATTACCCGCGACTAAATTAGTTCCTAAATTAGTCATGTCTCCTAAACGTAAAACCACAGGTATTCGTGTCCCGAATCATCAAGGTTGTTTGTCCATTCTTAAAACTTTAGGCAATCCCATTATTTCCACTTCTGCCCATATTACCACAGAAGAAGAAGGTCAAGCCCCGATTGCTTTACCCATAGAACATCAAGTTGATAAAGCCAGATTGTACGATAGTTTAGGTAAGTTAGTTGATATTATTGTAGATGATACCTCAGACCCAGGATATCATGTTTCAACTATTATTGATTTAACCACTGATGAACCAGTAATTGTGAGAAAAGGTCAAGGCTGGGAACAAGTAGAAGAATGGTTTTAAGAATAATTGTAGCAGTTGTAGGGGCGGGTTAATCGAGATTTAGGTGATTAAAAAATATCTAACAGAAACCGCCCTTACACAACCTCTTTGTGCCTTTGTGTCTTTGTGTTTTAATTAAAATTATTAGATAAAAATCCTCTTTTTAAGGAGGATTTAGATAATTTTATTTTTCTATAAATTATAACGTTTTTCTAACCAAATTCTAACTTTCTGTTCCGTATCAAACCGGGCTTGATGACCCGTCACCGGATCATAAATCTGCCAAATCATATTTCCATCAGCGTCTTTTTTTTGCCAGATTTTAGGTTCAGTTGGTGAAGTTAAGGCATTCACAAATATTGCTGTAATACTTTTGAGGCTATGAAGAATATTTTTGCCAACATTCAACCCTTTAGCCTGATAACTGGGCAATACAGGAAAAGATATTTGCAGCGTCGCCAATGATGAACTTCTGGTCATTTTCATCCGAATCACCTCACTAAAAATGGATGGTGAGTTATCCCAAAATTAAACAAATACTCAATCCTTGCTTAATTCCCACTTGGGAAAACTAATCTTGTTATATTCCTATTGTTGCGGTTTCTCTCTCACCCGTACAGATGCAGTTATACTAAATTGTAACCATAACAGTTTTATTGATCTAAACTGTTATGCTAGTTCTTACCCTTAACTGTTACCCCTCTACCCCCATGAAAGTTAGACCCCTGGAAATGGAAAATGGTACAAACCTCTATGAGCAGGTAGCCCATCGCATAGAAGGCTTAATTAGCGAAGGCACTTTACAAACAGGCGATCGCATTCCCTCCGTGCGAAAAATGCACCAACAGATGAACGTAAGTATTTCTACAGTCTTAGAAGCCTATCGTCTATTAGAAGACCGGGGATTAATTGCCGTGCGTCCCCAGTCCGGTTATTTTGTCCGTCCAGGCCTGTTATCCCATCGAGATGAACCCAACCCCTCAGCCCCTCCCCACAGAGCCCTACAGGTTGATACGTCCCTCGCTGTTCGGATTAATCGCGCCCTACGGGAACCGAATATTATTAAACTGGGGGCGGCAGTAGCCGATCCCTCCCTGCTTCCCCTGGCCACATTAAACCGTTTGATCGGACAAACCTTGAGAAATGACCCGGAGCGCTGTCATTCCTATGATGTCCTACCCGGTTGTGAACCCCTGCGGCATGAAGTCGCCCGTCGGTTAATGGAAGCCGGATGTTCGATCACACCGGATCAGATTTTGATTACCAATGGCACCACCGAAGCCCTGTATTTATCACTGAGGGCGATCACCAAACCTGGGGATACCGTTGCCATTGAATCCCCCTCCTATTATGGATTATTAGAAGTCATAGCCTCACTGAATTTACGCGCCTTAGAATTGCCGACCCATCCCCGGGACGGACTCTGTTTAGACACCTTAGAAACAGCCTTAAAAAAAGGCTCAATTGCTGCTTGTGCCTTAGTGTCTAATTTTAGTAATCCTTTAGGCACTTGTATGAGTGATTTACATAAAAAACAATTAGTAACTGTCCTAGAAAAATATAATATTCCCTTAGTAGAAGATGATATTTATGGGGATTTATGTTTTCAAGGAAATCGCCCCAAAGCTATTAAAGCATTTGATCAAAAAGGATTGGTTTTATATTGTTCTTCTTGTAGTAAAACCCTATCCCCAGGATTACGGGTCGGTTGGTTGGTAGCAGGACAATATCAAACTCAAGTCGAACAATTAAAACTATTTACCAATATGGCTACGGCGACGGTAAATCAGTTAGCGATCGCCGCTTTTTTATCCAATGGTGGCTATGAAAGACATTTACGCCAATTAAGGCGAGCTTATTATGAACAAGTGATGAGAATGACCCAGGCAATTTGTGATTATTTTCCTCCAGAAACTAAGGTTTCTCGTCCTTCTGGGGGTCATGTATTGTGGGTGGAATTGCCCGCTCATTTTGACGCTTTAGAATTACATGAACAAGCCTATCAACATCAAATTAGTATTGCTCCGGGTTCGATGTTTTCAGCATCGGGAGCCTATCAAAACTGTTTTCGCTTAAACTGTGGTTTACCTTGGTCAGATCAACTCGATCAAGCCATGCAAACCTTGGGAAAATTAATTAAAATATAAATAATTAGGGAATAGGGAATGGGCAATGGGCAATGGAAAAAAAGGACTGGAGAATAGGGATTTATTTTTCAAGTGTTCTAATAAGAGAAATAATCATTCTAGTTTCAGATTGTAGATCATTTATTAAAGATTCTATATCTTTTTTCTCACATAATCCTACAGATTCAACCAGAAAAAGATGGGTTTGTAATTCATTAATAGAGCCTTGTGCAATAAAGAACTAATCGGGGATGAAGCATGGGGAATTTGTAGAGAACGGATTTGAAGTTGAATTTTCCCCACAATTTTTTGAGCACCTTCGACATCGACTCATCCACAATAAAGGAACATTTTCAGTGATTTTTGCCTGTTTTAATTTTTGACTTGCAGTGATAGAGCTTGGATAAACCTGTGATAGTTTGAAACCCTTGACGTGAGGAACAGGTCAGATCAAATATGAAAATTATTTGGTTCAATATAGAGAATTAATTGAACAGTTCACTTTAAGTAAAAAACAAAGGACACTTTCTTAATTGAATAGCTGATTGAGAGCCTATTAATCTATAAATGCTCGGTTAATCTACTAGAGTACGGCGTCTATTTTTCATCTTACCAAAAATCATGATAGACTAAATTAGAATAAAGTCAACAACCATAAATAAAAGCCAGATATCGTTATAAATGCTATCCAGCACTCCGTCAAAAATTGGCATTAGCCAAGTCATTTGGGTGTGTACAGGTAGTGTGGAATGATGGTCTGGCTTTCTGCATTTCTGAGTATAAATGAGGGAATAGGAAATAGTAAGCAGTGATGTCTTAACTGTAATGCGTAGTGCCATACAAAATCTAAGATCCCAAATGAGTTCTATAGGAGCCATTTTATGACAGTATCTACCGATCAAGAAACACTTTCGCATCTATCTTTAGAAGCATTACAAAAGCAACTAAATACTTCTAATCAGGGATTGAGCAAAAAAGAAGCTCTGCAACGACAATCAACAGGTGGCTACAACGAGTTACCCGAAACAACCGTCAACCCAATCATGCAATTCCTATCGCACTTTTGGGGGCCGATCGCTTGGATGATAGAGGCAGCAGTGATTCTTTCGGCAATAGTTGGAGACTGGGTTAATTTTGGCATCATTTTGGTACTCCTAATTGGCAACGGAGTAGTGGGTTTTTGGGAAGAATTTCAAGCCGGAAATGCGATCGCGGCTCTCAAGGCAAAATTAGCACTCCAAGCACGGGTGAAACGAGAAAACACCTGGACGCAGATACCCGCCCGTGAAATAGTTCCTGGCGACCTGATCCGGTTACGTCTGGGCGATATTGTCCCCGCAGATGTACGGTTTTTGTCAGGCGATCCGGCACAGGTTGACCAATCGGCGTTAACGGGGGAATCACTACCCGTAGAATGCAAAGTTGGAAGTGTGTTGTATTCCAGTTCCATCCTCAAGCAAGGAGAATTGGATGGCATTGTCTATGCCACGGGAATTAATACTTACATGGGCAAAACCGCCCACCTGGTAGAATCGGCTCAGACAGTCAGCCACTTTCAACGAGCAGTATTAAAAATTGGCGATTACCTGATCATGATTGCCCTGGTGCTGGTGGTCTTAGTGCTGGTAGTAACACTATTTCGGGGCGATCCTTGGTTAACTACCCTGCGGTTTTTACTGGTGCTAACGGTTGCCTCCATTCCCGTAGCCATGCCAACGGTTTTGTCAGTGACGATGGCTGTAGGAGCGCAAAAACTAGCGAAAAAGGAAGCGATTGTCAGTCGGTTAGCAGCTATTGAAGAGATGGCTGGTATTGACATTCTCTGTTCCGACAAAACAGGTACTTTAACTCTCAACCAGTTAACTTTGGGAGAGCCTTTTTGTGTAGGCAATACGGCTCCAGAATCCCTGATCCTCAACGCTGCCCTGGCTTCCCGTGATGAGAATAAAGACCCGATCGATTTGGCAATTCTCGCTGGTTTGAAGCCAGATCAATCTTTAGATACTTACCAAATTGTCCACTTCCAACCGTTTGACCCCGTGGGAAAACGTACTGAAGCCACCGTTAAAAGCGATGGCGATAACTTTAAAGTAACTAAAGGTGCACCCCAAGTAATTCTGGCGCTCTCAAAAAATGTCGATCAGGTGCAACCGCAAGTGGATCAAGCGATCGCAGGTTTTGCCAAACGCGGATTTAGATCCCTGGGGGTTGCCCGGACTGACGATGGTGATAACTGGCAGTTTTTGGGCGTATTACCCCTATTCGATCCACCCCGCAGCGACTCCCAACTGATGATTCAGGCAGTCAAAAAGCTGGGAATTGACTTGAAAATGTTAACCGGAGATCAACAGGCGATCGCCCGTGAAACGGCCCATCAACTAGGACTAAAGGGAGATATCCTCGATGCCAGCCTGCTAAGTTCCGCCGCACCTCACGAAACTGGACAAATTGGTGATGCCATTGAAGCCGCCGCCGGATTTGCTCAAGTCTTCCCAGAACACAAATACCACATCGTCGATGTCTTGCAGCAACGGGGGCATCTCGTAGGTATGGCTGGTGATGGGGTTAATGATGCTCCTGCCCTGAAAAAAGCTGATGCTGGGATTGCGGTTTCTGGAGCCACTGATGCCGCCCGTGCGGCTGCCGATATTGTTTTGCTCACCCCTGGACTTTCTGTAATCGTAGAGGCGATTCAAGAAAGTCGCCGCATCTTTCAGAGGATGAACAATTACGCTATTTACCGGATTACCGAAACCATCCGGGTTTTGTTGTTCATGACCCTTTCCATTGTGGTCTATAACTTCTATCCCGTCACCGCCATCATGATTGTGCTGCTGGCATTATTAAATGATGGTGCAATTATCTCCATTGCCTACGATAACACCCGTCCCGCCAAGCGTCCTGAAACCTGGAATATGCCCATCGTCTTGGGACTGGCAACTATTTTGGGAATAACTGGATTAGCCAGTTCTTTTGGGATGTTGTATTTGGGAGAACGGTATTTTCACCTCGATCGCAGCATTCTGCAAACGCTAATTTACCTGAAGCTCTCCATTGCTGGACATTTAACTATTTTCGTAACCCGCACTAAGGGGCCATTTTGGTCAATTAAACCAGCCCGAATTTTACTTGCAGCCGTCGTGGGAACTCAAATAATCGCCACCCTGATTGCAGTGTATGGCATCTTTATGACCCCTCTCGGATGGGGTTTGGCAGGTTTTGTCTGGATTTATGCGTTGATCTGGTTTTTGATTGCAGACTGGGTAAAACAACTTGCCTACGGTGTGTTTAATCATGATCAGCCTGTCTATGTAACACGGGGTTTAAGACTGTTGAATCAATGGTTTTTTCATAAGCCTGTTAACTAAGTAATCAAAACAAAAATTTCTAGCAATCACCATTAAAGGAGAACAAACTATGAACCGGGAAATCAAAATTATTGTTAACAGCCTGTTGGTTTTCATGTTTACTTTACTACTTGTCACCTGTGGATTGCGCCCACATTCAGTAGTGCCCAGTCCAACCGCCCAAGCAGTAAACACTTCGAGCCCACAGTCAGTAGAGCGCAGTCAAACCGCCCAAGCAACAAGAACATTTAACTCCAACGGCGAACGGATTTATGTGACTTCTACAAGCGATCGCGGCACAAACATTACTTATACTAACGAACAATCATCGGGTAGCATGGGCGGTGGTTCCCAGGGTGGAATGATGGGCGGTGGATCATCCGGTGGGATGATGGGTAATAGCAACATGACCTGTGCTTCCTGTCATGGTTTGAATGGTCGTGGTGGTACAAGCACCATGATGGGAATACAAACAATGAATGCACCCGACATTCGCTGGTCAGCTTTAAAAAATGAATTTGATGCCGAAAAATTCCGATTAGCAATTACGAAAGGTCAAGACCCCGACGGTAAGAAGCAGTTGAATAATTATATGCCGCGCTGGAACATCGGGAATGAAGACTTAGCTGATTTAATAACTTATCTCAAGACACTACCTTAACAGGGGAGAGTTAAAAGTATGACTGATTCATCATTGAACCTATTTCCGATTAAAAATATTGACGATTTGACTCGTCCTTTTATTGTGCCACCAGAACGAAAAATTTCCCTTGCCAAAGACTATGATCCAGGCTACAAAGCCGATCATCTCAAAAAGTCGAAAGCTAAAGGTCAATTAAAGGAAGGAATTGAGGCGTTAGCTGAATATCAGGATGTTCTTTATGCCCAAAATACCCACGCTGTGCTAATCATCTTTCAGGCGATGGATGCGGCGGGAAAAGATAGCACCATCAAGCACGTTATGTCAGGTATTAATCCTCAAGGATGTCAGGTGCATAGCTTTAAAGCACCATCTACGGAGGAGTTAAATCATGACTATTTATGGCGATGTTCTAAGGCTTTACCCGAAAGAGGACGAATTGGAATTTTTAATCGATCTTATTACGAAGAAATTTTAGTAACAAGAGTACATCCAGAAATCCTAGAGCAGCGACCGCTCCCTATGAGCATAATTGATAATAATATTTGGAAGCGCCGCTTTGAAGAAATCAACAATTTTGAGAAGCATCTAGTTAATAATGGGACGATCATCCTCAAGTTTTTTCTCAATGTATCGAAAGAGGAGCAAAAAGAACGTTTTTTAGAACGGATTAATCGCCCTGAAAAGAATTGGAAATTTTCTGAAAATGATGCGAAAGAGCGTAGATTTTGGGATGACTATATGAGTGTCTATGAGGATATGTTCAATCACACCAGTACAAAATATGCCCCTTGGTATATTATTCCTGCCGATCATAAATGGTTTACTCGTCTAGTTGTGGCGGGTATCATTTACACGCAGTTAAAGGAACTGAATCTCAAGTATCCTAGTCTCAGTAAAGAGCAACATAAGGAGCTTTTAAAAGCGAAAGAGATTCTGGAGAGCCAGAAATAAGCATGAGAATTGGTTGATTTAGCGATCGCCATATTCCTGTTTTTTCTCTCCTCAAGTTGATTATAGGTATAGCAACCGCCAAGGCAGTTAGGACACCAGACGGATATTGGAACCCAGACGGTGAAGTATTTCCCCCCTGTTCCCTGTTCTCGTTCGACCGTTCGACTGGCTCACGGCTCACGACGCAGCCTGTTCCCTGCTATAATTTTAGAAAATGAGTGCTAGTATAAAATATTAACTAAAATTATGTCTTAACATTTGCCGATATGCCTCTAAGTTGGAATGAGATTAAACAAAGGGCGATCACCTTTTCTAAGGAATGGGAAAGTGAAACTTCAGAGAAGTCAGAGTCGCAATCATTCTGGAATAACTTTTTTAATGTGTTTGGCATTTCACGGCGGCGGGTAGGAAGTTTTGAACTACCAATTAAAAAGGCAGACAATAAGCAAGGGTTTATTGATTTGCTGTGGAAGGGGACGATTTTGGTGGAGCATAAGTCTAGGGGCAAGGACTTAGATAAGGCTACACAACAAGCAAAAGATTATTTTCCAAATTTAAAAGAACATGAATTACCAAAATATATTTTGGTTTCGGATTTCCAAAAATTCCGGCTTTATGATTTAGATACGGCCGAAACTACAGAGTTTGAGCTAAAGGATTTTTTAGATCATGTCCATCTATTCGGCTTTATGGCGGGATATGAAAAACGGGTTTATAAGGATGAAGATCCTGTCAATATTAAAGCGGCGGAATTGATGGGAGAACTGCACGATCGCCTCAAAGAAATTGGCTATACAGGGCATGATTTAGAGGTTTATCTAGTGCGGCTATTATTCTGTATGTTTGCCGATGATACGGGCATTTTTAATAATAAGGGAATTTTTTGGGAATATATTGATTTGCATACGAAGGAAAATGGCAGTGATTTGGCGATGCACATCGCCTCAATTTTCCATATTTTAAATACATCTAATGAGAAGCGATTAAAAAATTTAGATGAAAATTTAGCGCAGTTTCCCTATGTGAATGGGAAGTTATTTGAGGAGACTGTAAAACCTGCGACTTTTGATAAACCGATGCGTGAAATGTTGTTAAAGGCTTGTGCGTTTGATTGGGGTAAGATTTCCCCGGCAATTTTTGGGTCGATGTTTCAGGCGGTAATGAATCAGACGGAACGCCGCAATTTAGGAGCGCATTACACTTCTGAAAAGAATATTCAAAAGTTGATTAAACCGCTTTTTTTGGATGATCTTTATACTGAATTTGAGAAGGCTAAGGGTAGTAAGGGCAAACTAGAAACATTACATAAAAAGATTGCAAATTTACACTTTCTCGATCCTGCCTGTGGTTGTGGTAATTTCTTGATTATTACCTATCGGGAATTGCGAGATTTAGAGATTCTGATTTTGTTGGAATTGAATAAGAGTGGGCAGTTAGTGACGGATATTAGCTCAATTATTCAAGTCGATGTAGATCAGTTTGCAGGGATTGAATATGATGAATTTGCGGTGCGGGTGGCTGAGGTGGCGATGTGGTTAATTGATCATCAGATGAATTTGAAGGTGAGTAATGAGTTTGGGCAGTATTTTGTGCGTTTGCCATTGAAGAAAGCAGCAAAGATTGTGCATGGTAATTCGTTGCGGATTGATTGGGGGGATGTTGTTGCAAAAGATAAGTTAAATTTTATTTTGGGTAATCCTCCATTTGTCGGGAAACATTTACAGAGTAGAAATCAAAAAGAAGATATGCAGTTAGTTTTTGATTATATGAAAGGATTGTCTGATCTAGATTATGTCACGGCATGGTTTTACAAAGCAGCCTCGATTATAAAAAACACTAGAGTTGAAGTAGGGTTTGTTGCTACCAGTTCAATAACTCAAGGTGAGCAAGTTTATTTATTATGGAATTCATTAATCAATGATTTTGGAGTAAAAATTAATTTTGTTCATAGAACTTTTAAATGGAGCAATGAAGCCAAAGGAAATGCTGTAGTGCATTGCGTAATTATTGGATTCTCGCTCTTTGAAAGACCTAGAAAAGAAATTTTTGATTATGAAAGTATAAATTCAGATCCACAAAAAATCATAGTTGAAAAAATCAATCCTTATCTCAATTCTGGTTCACTCGTTCTAATTAGTAAACGATCTAAACCTCTAAGTAATGTAAGCCCCATTACCTGTGGTAATAAGCCTAGCGATGATGGAAATTTTATTTTTAGCGATGTAGAGAAAAATGAATTTGTAAAGAAAGAGCCTCTAGCACACAGTTTTTTTAGAAAATATATTGGTTCAGCAGAGTTGATTAATAATACGTTTCGTTGGTGTCTATGGTTAAAAGACATTCCCCCAGTCGAATTAAAGAAAATGCCATTAGTCTTAGAAAAAATTGATAAGGTTAGGAAATTTAGAGAAAATAGTACGGCTGCTCCAACAAGAAAAACCGCTCTAACTCCATCTCTTTTCTTTTACATTTCGCAACCAGACACCAACTACTTAGCAATTCCTGAAGTATCATCAGAGAGACGTAAATATATTCCTATTGGCTTTTTAGATAAGTCCATAATTGCTAGCAATAAGCTTCAAATTATTCATAATGCAAATCTCTATCTTTTTGGCATTCTTACATCTGAAATGCACATGACTTGGGTTAGGTATGTCTGTGGAAGATTAAAAAGTGATTTTGATTATTCAAGTACAATCGTTTACAACAACTATCCATTCCCTGAAAACGTCAGCGACAAACAAAAGCAAAAAGTCGAAACTGCCGCCCAAAAAGTATTAGACACAAGGGCAAAATATCCTGATATTAGCCTCGCCGATCTTTACGATCCTCTCACCATGCCGCCCGACTTGGTAAAAGCCCATCAAGCCCTAGATAAAGCGGTAGACCTCTGCTATCGTCCCCAGCCCTTCGTTAGCGAACTAAATCGCATTGAGTATTTATTTAGCCTCTATGAAGCCCTAAGTGCGCCATTGCTCAAAGTCGAGAAGAAAAAGCGAAGCAAGAAAAAAGATAGTTAATAAATTAGATGATGTGGCGATCGCTATTCGGTGTGATTCGTGATTTTTGGGCGATCGCTTTTTAGTATAAGGTATTAAGGCATTAGCTAAATATCAGGATATTTTCTATGTCCAAAACACCATTGACAGCAATCAATCCGTAATTTTGCTATACTGTAAACAGTTAAAAAATAGACTTTTTGTGTAGGCGGCATTAGCGATCTTCATAACCCAAAATCAATAAAGGTTTCGTTGGGTTTCCTGCCTCAAACCAGCCTACAAAAATTAAGTCGTTTAAAGTATAACAGGAAGTTAACTCGCCATGACAGAAGTAATTAATGAGATTAACAAAGCATCAGAATTGGCTTTAAGTAATGGCGATCGCCTGTTACAAGTTAGCCTGATTGCGATCGCAGGAGGAGTTACCTTCTTAGGAGGGATCGTGATTATTCCTATTTTACGATTTCTTTTCAGTTGGTTCGCTCCACAATTCTTAACAGAAAGTTATATGCGAGTCGTGATTGCATCTAAATCTGTCATTTTGTCCTTAATTATGCTATCGGTAATGGAAGTAACGTTGCTACTAATTCCTGAAACAGAATGGCTAAACTTGATCGAATTTTGTTTGAGTGTAGGCATTACGATACTTAGTGGATGGCTGTTTTCAAGACTGTTTCGAGAATTTTTTGACAGAAAAATTTTAGGAATCACCTTTGAATCTAATCCGAAAGTAAGAGGTGAATCAATCTTTTTACTTCGCTATTTGGGCGACTTTGCGATCGCCATCTCCTTAATTCTAACTTTTTGCATCAGTCATCGTATTAACGTTTTTGGTATTGTCGCTAGTTTGGGAATTGGCGGTATTGCGATCGCCTTTGCTGCTCAAAAAACATTAGAACAATTTTTAGGTGGAATTGTTTTAACTTTAGATCGCCCATTTACAGTTGGTGACTATATCGGTTTATCTGATGGTCAGCAAGGCAAACAAGGCACATTTGGGCGAGTTGAGAGTATTGGTTTGAGGTCAACTAAAATCCGCACTTCTGGCAAAGGTACACTCACAATTATTCCCAATAATTCGCTCACTCAAGCCACTATTGAGAATTTTTCAGGTGCTAAGAAAGTTATGTCAATAATGATGATAGCCTTTCCACAGCAGGTATCGATTGACGAGCAAGCATTGATTCGCCAAATCGTCATGGACAGCACAGTGGACATTTTTGGTTTAGACTGGCGTAGCACCGAGGTTTCCTTTGGAGAGAATCATGCCCAAATTTCATTCTTTATTTTGGGTTCTAATGAGTTGTCAATGGATCTGCGAAGACAATTACTAGATCTTGCTACGCAACAAATTACCAAACAACTAACAAAACAAAATATTTCTTTTACTCTTGATGAGCCAACAATTTATGTGGATTCTCCCATCTCTATTTAGATGTTTATCTAAGTATCTAAAGTTCAATTATTTACAGATTCTAAAAGCTATAAATAGATGGTTTGGCTTTTATTCTATTAGCGTTAACAAGCAGGTAATGAAGCAATTAACTAGACTAATTATCTTATTCTTGATCAGTTGGTTGGTTTTTCTCACACCCCTGAGTTTGGCTCAAAGTTCTGTCCCTAGTCCTACACCAAATTTTGGTTATGGATTTGGTTCTGCTAGTGCGCCTGTCGTCGTCGATGGGATTCCTCTTTTTGATTTACAGCCAGTAGATCGCTTTACAGCCAAGGATAGATCCCAATTTGCAAATAATATTATCACCGAAGCGATCGCTACCTCTCAAAAGATAAATTTTGAGGTAATTAATGATAAAAGTACCGGTGCTACTTATATTTCCTTAAATAATCAATATCTGCTTACAGTTACAGCTAATGATGTATCACCAAATCTTTCGCCATTACAACAAGCTAATCAATGGCAGAAAATTTTAGAGACCGCGATCGCAAAAGCTCAGGAAGAACGAACTCCGCAATATCTTTGGCAGCGAAGTATTTGGATTTTGATGGCGATCACTGCATTAATCGGATTACAGTTTTTACTAGGTCTGGCAAATCGAATATTTAAGATCAAAACTGGAATTCTCAGCAAGATTAGTTTTACTTTAGGTTGGATTACGATCGCAGGTGTTAGTTCTGAATGGTTCCCATTTTTACGCAGTTGGCGTTATCAAATTATTTCTCCATTCTTTCAAGCCCAATGGTTGATATTTTTCGGTGCTTTAATCGGCTCTTTTATATGTAGCTACTACGCTACAAATTTAGTAAAATTTGCCCTAAGAAAACTAGCTCCTCAATCTGCCGAAAAAATTTATCAGGATGTAATTCATCTCAGCGATCACCTGTTAGAATTTGTAGTTCTTAATATTGCACTTAGTTGGTCTTTGATTTTGTTAGAGTCCTTAGCACCGATTGCTTACAACCTGATTAAACCGATTTCTAATCTGTTTTTAATTGGTAGTGTATATTGGATATCTATAAAACTAATTAGTCGATATTTGCGTACCTATGGATTCAAGATAGGCGGAAATTTTAGCCCCAGTAGTGATGACGCAATTCTTGTATTTGAAACTATTATTAATATTTTTATTTTTATTATTGCCTTAGTTGCCTTTGCGCGAAGTCTCAACTTTGACTTAATTGGCTTAGTGGCAAGTTTAGGATTAGTTGGTTTAGCAGTTGCTTTTGCGGCGCAAAAGATTCTCGAACAATTAATTGCAACTTTAGTTCTCTATCTGGATCGTCCCTTTGTAACTGGCGACTACATCCGCTTACCAGGGGGAGAACTAGGCAAAGTAGAAAGTATTGGTTTGCGATCAACTAAAATTCGTTCCCTTGGTACTGGCACAATTATTGTCATGCCCAATTCTATTTTAGTTAATGTCGAAATTGAAAATGTGACCCTTGCCCAAAAAATTATGGTGTTACTATATATGGATTTTGTGGCAGTTTTAGGGGAACGGGAACACGCTCTGGTGCGACAAGTAATCATTGAAAAAACTTACACCCTATCAGGAATTGATGCGAATAGCACTAATATTTCTGATGCTGATGGTACAGGTAAGCGACTGCGGGTTAGTTTTGCAATTCTCGGCTCTCAAGATAATGCGATCGAGGTGCGTAAACGTTTATTAGAGTGGGCAAGTGTCGAAATTGCTAGATCTCTTTCTGAACAGGGAATTGTCTTTACGATGGAAGATCCGACAATTTATGTCCAATCACCAATTACCATTTGATTAATATAAAAAAAGATTTGTAGAATTTCTGGATAAAATGAGAATTGGTTGATATTAGCGATCGCTATTACTATGAGTCTTGAGTTTTGGGCGATCGCTTTTTTCTTCGTAACTTAGAAAAATATGATGCTTTTGTACAACTGATTTAGACTCGCTATATCATGCTCTTGATAATGATTTAGGACTGCTATAGTTATTGTTAGTAATGGACAACAATTAGTTGCTTGTCGTTTTGCCATTAATGCAACCGCTCCTTCTCTTTACTGGTCGAATAACGCTCTCAATATGGTTAATTCGGTCATTTTAGCTTCTGAGCCTTTATTTTCAGGAGATTGGCATTCTTTGGTAGAAAAAATGATTTTCAGTAGGGTATATAATCAGAACATTGGAGAATAAAAAAGGGTTAGGTGTTTCGGATTTGAAACACCTAACCACAAATATCAATGTTTAAATTTAACTAGCGTCCGTTTACTTGTTAAATTCAGTTTTGAACTTCGATCTAATTAGAGAATAATAGTAATTATTCTGCCTCGGAAGTTAAAGGTTGAATACTAACAATTTTTGCACCCATCCGTGTTAAACGCTGCATTTCCTGGTTCATGCGGTTGTAAGGAACAATGATGAACTGGCTGGCGCTAGAACGAATAGAATAATCAGTTTTGTCGGTTTCACCCGATTGATGTAAACCCACAACTTCATAACGAAAAAAGCGACTTCCCGATGGAGAAGCGGCTGAATTACCTACTGCAACTTGACCTAACATTGTTTTGAATTAATCTAATAAAGTTGTACAAAAACAATAAACAGGGATTGCTGATCAGCGCACCCTGGTTTTCAAAAAAAAACAGTTCTAAACAGGTGTAACACTGGCGACTTTACCACCTTGGCGTTGAATTTCCTGAAGTAGAGGAGATAAGCGTTCGTAAGGAACAATAAAGGACTTGCTGCTGCGACGAACTTTAGGATATCGACGCTCAACAATTCCAGCCACTTCAACCCGATAGCTACGGTCAGATTGTCCTAACACGCCACCTGTGCTGAATCCCGTAGTGGGAACCACACCTTGACCGGAAGAACGATAAGACCAACCTCCGCTACCACCAGAGGGGCCAACAATAGGAGAAGAACTGTTTTGACCCAGTTCTTTAGCCAAGCGAGACGAATTCCCGTCTAATTGAGAGCGATCGCTATTAGCATAACCGCGATATAACCGGAAGATCCGAGTAAAACCGACGCTTCTTTGTCCCCGTTGAAATTCAAAGGCGCGATAGTAGGGAACCACATTTTCCCCAAAGTTTTCCAGGTATTCGGCTGAATCAATATAGGAATCAATATCAGCGTCATAGCCTTCGTTTTGGTATAAATCCAAGTGAAAAACCACGTCGGATTCACTATAGGGAGCGCGACCCAATAAATGTTTGTGATTGAGTTCAATTACACGGGTTTGGAAATTCGGGTAGAAAAACTTGGTTTTGTACAGTTCTGATTTAGCCACAGAACGGACAAACTCTCGCACGCTGATGCTACCATCGGTCAACAGAGACTCAGCACCTTTGAGGCGCTCAGAACTCATTAAATAATCGTTACCCAAGAGTTGGCGATAAACGGCACGAATTACCCGTTGAGCATCGTCCCGAGTCCAATCTGGTCGCAGTTCAACACGAGGCGTTTCTTGGAACGCAGTAGTTCCCAGCCTAGATGCTGCTGTTGTAATAGCCACCTAAAATCCTCCTCTTATATTTAAGAACATCACTTCAGAATCAAGTTGCGATTGTAGCGTGCATTGATTCGCTGTTCAATGTTTGTTAGTCAGAGAATATAGGGTCTAAGCGTTCCTTGTTAACAGTTAGCTCTAACCCCAAATCCTCTGACACAAACTGGCATTAAGGTTAAAATCAATGAGATTATGCCAAAGTAATTCTCATCACCCGTCCCCCGGCGCGATGAATTCGCTGCAACTGAGTAGACAGTTGGTCATAGGGTACGGTATATTCAGTTTGGGTACGGCGCACTTGAGGCAGAGACTGTGTTGCTTTTTGCATAACAGTCAGGCGGTAGAGTTGTCCACGACTGCCGCCTGTCGTACCTGCCAGACTTTGACCATGATCCGGTGTTTGAATCGGAGCAGCCAAATTCCGGCCCAATTCCCAAGTTAAGCGACTTTGCTTTTGGTTTTGAGCGCGATCGCTACTGGCATACCCGCGATAGAGGGTAAACAAGCGGTTGAAACCAACGGTTTTCTGTCCATCTTGGGTAGAAAATCCCCGATAATAGGGGACGACATTTTCCCCAAAATTCTCCAGATATTCTGGAGAGTCAAGATAGGAGTTGATTTCAGCTTCATAGCCCTGGCTGACATAGAGATCGACGTGAAACGCAATCTCTGACTCATCGTAAGGGGCGCGACCGAGCAGATGTTTGTAATTTAACTCAATAAACCGAGTTTGAGAATTAGAGTAAAAAAACTTAGTCCGGTAAACCTCGGATAAAGCAATAGCTCTGACAAAATCCCGAACGGTAATTTGTCCTTGGCGCAGTAAAGATTCCGCGCTAGTGAGCCGTTCCCGCGACATCAGGTGTTCGTTGCCCATCACCTGACGATATGCAGCCACAATCACGGTTTGCACGTCTGCTTCCGTGTAGTTGGGGCGTAGTTCTACGGGTTTTGTTTCTTCAAAGGCCCGGATACCAAGTCGGCTACCCTCAAGCAAGCCAACCATATCCTTATGCTCCGTAAGAGATTTTCAAAACAGACAAAAAAGAAAAACTTTGTTAATGTCGGATAGTTCATACCCAAATAATCAAAGATGCCCCTAAGCGTTAAACAACCGTTAACCCAGTTGCTAACAGCTATTTACCGCTTAGGAGCATCAAGCGCGCTAAGTCTAGCTCAGAGCGTTGATAGCATAGTCGATGTAGGAGTTAGCTTCAACAGCTGCGTCGCCACTCAGACCGTGGTTGGCTTTGACGTATTTCAGAGCTTCCACATACCAGCTAGGAGAAAGTTCAAAAGTCCGGTTGATTTCATCAACACCAGCAATCAGGTACTCATCCATAGGGCCTGTACCACCGGCAATTAAGCAATAGGTGACTTGACGGAGGTAGTAACCGATGTCACGAGCGCATTTGGCTTTACCACGTTCGCTAGAAGCGTAGTTGGGCCCTTGCATTGTGGTGGTATAAGGGAATTTGTTATACACTGCTTGGGCAGCGCCACTGATCAGGCTGTCAGATTTTGCAGTCAGAGCTTTGGCTGCTTCTAAACCGGCTTTGGCTTGACGGAAACGACCAAAAGCCACTTGGATTTCAGTGCTGCTCAGGAAACGGCCTTGAGAATCGGCGGTTGTTACCGCTTCAGTCAGGGGGGTTTTCATGCTTGAGTTATCTCCCTATGGGTTTACAAAATTTAGGTACAGATTGAAGTCGTTTAATTAGACTTCTATGGAGTTTTGAAAATCTAATTTTTGAAAAATTAGGCGACAGCAGCCGCAGCGAGATCAAAGTAGCCGGCGACTTCAGAAGCCAGAGCGCTACAATCTCCAGGAGTAATTCCTGCGGGATCGTTAACAATAGCCAAAGCTGCATCTTTCATTTTGCCAACGCCAACGGCGACGGAAGCACCAGGAACGCCCAGAGCCAGGTAGGTTTCACGCAGACCGTTCAAGCAACGATCATTAAGAACGCTAGAATCTCCGGCGAAGACTGCGTAGGTGACATAACGCAAAATAATTTCCATGTCGCGTAAGCAAGCAGCCATACGACGGTTGGTGTAAGCATTGCCACCAGGAGCGATCAATTGGGCTTGCTCGTCAAATAAAGCGCGAGCAGCGTTAGAAACAATGGCAGAAGCGTTACCAGTGATGCGGTTAACGGCATCTAAACGCTTGTTGCTTTCGGCAACCATTTGGCCGAGAGCATCGATCTGGCCGGGGCTTAACATTTCGCCGCGGGTATCAGCTTGAGAAACCACCTTGGTAAAGGCATCAAACATGGATCAATCTCCTACTTGACTTGCTTAACTTTATTTTCGACTCAAAGTGAAATGATGGGTTTTCCCGATCCTGACTCTTGAGAGTCTCTCTTGTTTGGCTACTGTTACTGTTTTTGAAGTAACAGTAGCCTTACTTAGAGGAACCTTAGAAATTTTACATCATTTTATGAAAGGACATTAAACTTTTTTAATCAAATGTTAATCAATTGTTGGGAGACTAACATTTGGCTGTTATCTTTGCCCTTCAGATATTGGTTATACAACGCCGTCGCTATTTGTTGCGTTAAAATTTATTACGAACAATGTCTTAGGTAAAAAACACAGTCTGCTTTTCATCATTATCGCATTTTTGCTAAGTGAAAATACTTAGAGGAAAAATCCAATTCCGTCCTTAATCCCGCCTCAGATGAGAAATTGCTAACTGCATCGCCCGTTGCACCGTGGGGTCAGTTTCCTGAATCAATGCCGTATTCAGCAATTCCATTGCACCTTGATCTTTAACTTCATCCCCCATCTTCATCAAAGCCATCGCTACCCCTTTCCGACTTTCTCCATCTGGATGCTGCAATAACTCCATCAATCGGGGAATCGCAGGTGCATAGCTGATATTTCCTAAAGCGGCGATCGCTTCACAGCGAACCTCTGAATCAACATCCTCTAAAGCTTGGAAGAGCATCTCCGATGCTTCCGAGTCCGGTTGTTCTTCAGCCATTTTAGCGATCGCTCCCACCACCGCCATCCGCACTTCTGGGGAATCGGAATGAATTTCCCGATATAAAATCTCTTTTGCGGCTGGCCCAATAAAAGCCAGGGCCCAAGCCGCGTGTCCTTTCGTGCTTTCTGGGGAATCCGGGGACGCCAAAATCTCTAATAGAGGTGGGACAGATGCGGCTCCTGTACCCGCTAATGCCCCAATTGCCGAACCTTTGACCACCGTATCCTCATCCTCTAACAACGCTTTGATTAAAATCGGAACCGCTTCCGGGTCAGCAATCAAGGTTAAGGTTTTCGCCGCCGCCCTTCGGACAACCGGGTTGGGATGATTAGCCAGCGCAGTTAGTAAAAAGGGAACAGCAGGTTTTCCCACTTGACCCAACGCTTCCGCAAAACCCAGTCTTACCATCCCCCGTGTATCCCCTAGACACTCCACCATTTGTTTGATTAGGGTAAGGTCGCTAGAGTCAAAACCGTTAGCGGCTAACTGTTGATTCACCCTCGCCAACAAAATATCTGTTTCTTCAGGAGACAGGACAACAGCATCATTTCCAGATAAAGTTTCCGAGTTAGACATATATACAGATCAAGTGGGATAACTTAATTCTCAACACTCACCATCGCCTGTTGGCTGCGGAGTTCCTCAAGTTTGGCATCAATTTGAGCCAAGATCGGCTCTAGTTGTGCCATTGCCTTTGTCTTGGACATTTTAGCCCGTTGCGCCGCAGTCAACGTTTCATTCAGGAGGCGTTCTCGATACTGTTCTAGTTCCTGAATAACTTCTGCTAATTCGTCAGAAACAACAGGTTCTGTGCTAGTGATTTCGGTTTGTTCTGTCATATTTTGATAATTTAGATTGGGATCTATTCAGATTTTCTCAGATTCGGTGACTCCGAGTAAACCTTTTTTATAAAACATTTAGAATTGTTGATCAAACCGAGTATAAAATGCTCCATACTTAATCCAATATTGTTTTAATTGATGATTAGGAACAGCTAAATAAGCCTTGGCTTGATAAAGAATCACCTGTCGATGGTTTCCCATCCAAATTTTTTCCTTAATCGCCACAGAAATAAAAGTTCCATTCAAACTAGCGATGGAAGATTCAAATCTTTCAATGGCTGAATAATCTAAGGTTTCAAAAATCAAAAAATTATCTAAAAAAATCAAATGGCGACTCCGAATCCATGCCTCCATTTTTTTTCGGGCGACTGGAGGTAACATTGTTTTTATTATTCATTTTGGTGTCAATCTACAAAAAAATTATTCAATCCTCGCGGTGAAGTTCATCCGCAAAACTTTGTCGTTTTTCAAACCTTAAAGGGCCGTGTACCGATCCCCAAACCTGTTCATCGGTATTAATATCCATGCCTCGATCTAAACTCACCCAAGTCGTTTCTGTGAGTTCCACATCACTAACTAAATAGGTTTGACGACCATTGCGTTCAATTAAACATTGATTCCCTTCAACCCGTCCTTGAAATCCATTTTCACAAGGTTGAAAAATCATCGAACAGTGATAACGACGTTCGGTGACAATTGGAGTCAATGTTCGTAAAATATCCAGATTGTGTCCGGCTCCAGCGTACAAATAAGCGTCTTTTATCCCATAATTTTCAATATAAATTTCATCGTTTTGTTCAACTAATCTATGCAATCCTTGACGATAAGGACTCCACAGATCATAATCATAAGTTTGCTCAGAATAAAAACCAATGCCTTGAAAAAATTCCCAGGGTAAAGGCCGAAAAAAAATCCGAATATGAGCAAAATTTTTAGGGTCAGCAATCGTTTGTTTAGCATTGCTAAAATCCCCAGCGATACATCGAGAAAAACGTGGGATTAAGCTCATCGTTTATTCTTGTTTTAAATCTCGGATTTCGGAAGAAAAAGAAGCCGTTACCACTCCAGTTCCAGCACTCGTTCTAATCAATGAAACTCGAAATCGCAGATTCGGAGTAGCAAACCAAATTCTTTCTTCAGCCATCGCTCGATCATAGGGCGTTAACAGCGTAAAAACCCCTTCTGGATTAATCTGATAATCTCCCACAGAAGGAATGGTTTCTGCATAGCCTTGATCCCGCAATAATTGACCTTTTGTAAAGTCATTTTGATCGGGAATAGGAACTAAAATCGTTGTTCCTTTAATGATATTTCCCTCCTCCCAATCCGATTCTCCCTCCCAAGTCATCCGAAAAGGATGAGTAGAAGATTCAGGATCAATCTGATAAGAATGACACAAGGCAATTACATCAGAATCCTGTTCTTCTAAAGGCACAATATCAATAATAGAAGTAACAGCTTCAAAGTGACTAAAAGCCAGATGATGAGCGCTCCGTTGTGAACGCCATCGTCCTAAAGACTGTTCAACAAATTCAGCAATATCCATGCAGAAAATAAAAAGAGTATCATAGAAGCTATGTCAAGAGAAAAACGATTTTCAATGTGGGTAATTAAAACCTAACCCTTGTCAGTTTTAACAACCCACAGGTTCAATTTTAGGGGTGAAGATTCCCCCAAAATTCAACAGTTAGACCATCTCAGTAATACTGAGAATTTTACCCCCAGTCTTCTGAATATTTTGAATATTTTGAGACAGTTGGGAATAACTGACACAGCAGGTCTTATTCGCCAGTTTTGACAGCGAATTTACGCCTTTTGTTACCACAATCCGAAACCGCTTTTCTTGAGCGCCACCTTGACCCAAGGAAGACACCTTGATTTTTTGGGGTAAATTGGTAGCAACACTGGAAATTAATTTAGATTGGTGTTCACTGTCACTGGTAGCGGCACCACCTAATAAATTGATTGTCCGATTAAAGACAACATTTTTAATCCCCGTTTGTGTGGTGTTACTGCGAGGATAGGGAACACAATTTTCTCCGAAGTTGTTCAGATATTCTGCACTATCGAGATAAGAATCAATTTCTGCTGCGTAACCTTGTGAAATACAAATTTGAACATGAGCAGAAATTTCCGCTTGATCTAACGGTGCCCGTCCCAATAAATGCTTACAGTTTAATTCAATAAACCGATAGGCAGAATTAGGGTCAAAAAACAGAGATTTGTAGAGTTCTGATTGAGCGATTGCCCGCACAAAACCCCGCACGGTTAAATCTCGATTTCGCAGTAAAGATTCTGCCGTTTGATTCCGTTGACTTTCCAACAAATGAGCATTACCCAAGACCTGTTTATAAACGGCTCGGATAATCACTTGTAAATCTTCTTCTGTTGTATTAGGACGTAATTCTAGGCGTTCTGATGTGAAACTTGGAGTTAAAGTTGTCATTGTTATTCTTCCTCGCTACAGGTGATTTTATTGCGTGTTGGGTGCTGAGTGTTCAACACCCAACTGTTCAACCGTTAATGGTTAATTCCTAATTCTTAATTCCGAATTAATTCTATGAAAATCAAACGGAATTAGGAAACTTCATTGATGCTAATAATCTTGCCACCGCTCCGATGAATGCGCTGAATTTGGGGAGTCATTTTCGCGCCGGAAACCAAATACACGGTATTGCTCAACCGACGGGGAGCGTCAAATTTAGACCCCTTGACCACAATTTTAAACGTCTTTTCAGTGGCATCCTGATAAGCCCCTAAACGGCCGCCAGAACTAGGCAACTGAATTTTATTGCCACTGTTTGTAGCCACCGCTTCCACCAAGCGAGAAGCCGTAAAAGCACTATCAACTCCCGCATAGCCCTGATATAAAGACAAAGTACGGTTATAGTTGACCTGTTTTTGTCCCACCTGAGTTTTTGCCCCTTGATAGTAGGGAACAATCATTTCTCCGAACATATCTTGATATTCCTGGCTATCGAGATAGGAATCAATCTCAGCATCATATCCTTCCTCAATACAACGACGGATATGTTCTGAGAGTTCGGCTTGACAACTGGGAGCGCGACCCAGTAAATGTTTAAAATTGAGTTCCACAAACCGATAAGGGGCGCAGGACTCAAAGTAACGACTCCGATAAAACTCCGATTTCGCCACTTGACGCACAAATTCCCGCACGGAGATACCGCCATTTGCCAGTTGAGATTCGGCTGTCACCAACCGTTCACTCTCCATAATATGGGGATTGCCTAAAACTTGTTTATAAACAGCCCGAATCACCGTCGAGATTTCATCGGAACAACCCACTGTCCGCAGTTCTACGGGAGCATCGACAACAACGCCCATGATTTAGATCTCCTAAAAATAGATTGAGGGAATTCAAGAAATCTGGGCAATAGAATATAGAAAAAATAGGCAATCAATTCATCAATAAATGATGACTGAAATCCTATTGCCTCAGAGAAAATATTAAAAAGTTGGATTTTGGATATTGATATTAATCCCAAACCCAATTAACTAATCGGAGTAATACTGGCAATCACGCCGCCTTGTTGGTGAATGCGCTGATATTCCTGAGATAGTTTCTCAAAGGGAACCAAAAAAACTTGGTTACTGCGACGGAATTTTGACACTCGGTTAACTTTCCCAGGAGAGCTATAACCCGTGACTTCGATGCGGTAAACTTTACCTTCTTCGGACGCCCCAACTCCATGACGGGTGCGAGCACTTCCGGTTGGGTCTTGGAAAGACCAACCATTGCCCATTGCACCCCCAGAAGGAGGAATTACAGCTAAGGGAGTTTTTTGAATCACATATCGATTCAGCACCGATGCTTTCCCTGTCAAACTACCTTTGAGGTCACTACTGGACGCGCCCCGCGCCAGAGCAAAGAAATGGGTAAACCCAACCATGGTTTGACCGGGTTGAGTTTTATAACCCCGATAGTAAGGAACGAAGTTTTCGCCATAGGCGTTTTGGTATTCGTCGCTATCGAGATAGAAGTCGATTTCCGCTTCAAACCCTTGGGTATCTAACAGGGTACTGTGCACTCTCATTTCTTCTAAGTCCCGAGGGGCGCGACCTAGAAAATGTTTGAAATTGAGTTCAATAGACCGATAACGCGGACAACTCTCGAAAAAGCGAACGCGATACAAGTCAGATTTGGCAACAGCGCGGACAAATTCACGGACACTCAATTCTCCCCGCTTAAATTGAGATTCGGGGACGATGGCCCGTTCACTCTCCATGACGTAGGCATTGCCCAGAATTTGCCGATAAACCGCGCAAATCACGGCTTCGGCTTCTTCTTCAGAACGTCCGAGAATCATTTCTACCGGGGGGGTGTCTTCGTATAGACCCACGCCCAGTTGGGATGCTGGCCCAAAAACCATGAAACAATCTCCTCGATGCACGATAAGTTGGCGAAAATTAGGATTTCTGAAGTTTGTTACGAAACTTAACAAGCTGTTAAGATTTAAAAATCAGAAATTGTCTTGAAAGCTACACTTAAGCCTGTTCGTTTAATGTTATACCAGACAAGGTTTTAGATTAGACATTTTCCCGATAATCCGTAAAGATTCGTAACATTTGCCTCTCTAGGAAGCTTTTATGTCTCATAAACCTAAAACTTGGTGTTGGTGACTCGAACCCTTTGTTCAGAGAAAAAGCGATTACTGAAACCGTCTCATCGCCTCAATTAAATGGTTAAAATAAGAACTCAATTCTATCTGTTGTTCCGGGTTAAATTCCTCAAGACCAAAGGTTTTTAAAGATTCTAACCCCACAATCATTGCAGGTAAAGGAACCTGTAATTCTTGATAGAGTAATTGCATATTATTCAAGCCTTCAGAAGATGTAAACGGAATACAACTTCCAGCAATTCCATAGGTAATACAACGAAGAAAATGCCAAAAATCTCGCCAACAAGCCTGCGCTCGTGCCGGAGGATATAAATCTCCCCCAACCTCAACAATTCCTGGATATTCATCTAACACTTTTTGACGGGCAGATTCAATAATGGTATCCGCTTTATCTCTGAGTAATCGAGCAGATTCGAGAGCCGATAAAGACTCAGGAATCATCGTTGCAATCAGTTCTAAGTCCTGATCTGTTAAATAACGTCCTTGATCATCAGCCTGTTGAAAAATCTCAATTAATTCGGCTGAGTAGTGATTTTTCCAAGCCTCAAAACTCACAATTCTAGCAAGCGGAATTAATTGTTTAGCGCGTTCAGTTAACTGCATAAATTTGTATGGATTTTTGATAAAAATTCAACCGATGCCAGGGAGAATAAAAAAGGGATAAATTATTCACTTGATATTATATAATACTCAAGATACCTCCCCTCCTCAACCTGAAATCATGGAACTCAGCGAAATTAAAGCCTGTCTAGCCGACTCCGACCCCAAAGACCGACTCAAAGCCATTCAAGAGTTGCATCAGTATGAACCTGAAATCGCTATTCCCTTACTCTTGAGTCAAATGCAGGAAAAAGACTTTTTAGTTCGGTCTTTTGTCGCAATGGGTTTGGGGAAACAACGCACCGCAGAATCCTTAGCCGCTTTGTTACAAATGGTTAAATTTGACCGCGATGCTAATGTTCGAGCCGAAGCCAGCAATTCCCTATCTCTATTTGGACAACCCGTTGCTTCTCATCTGGTCGCTGCATTTTACCAAGACGACAACTGGCTCGTGCGTCGAAGTATTATTGGAGCAATGGTAGAATTAGACTGTCCAGAACACCTATTAGAAATCTGTGTTTGTGGGATTGACGGAGAAGATCTAACGGTACAGGAAGCCTGTATTGATAGTTTAGCCTTCCTCGCTAGTACCCCCCAACGAGAAAAAGCGTTACCACAACTTCTATCTAAAGTCAAGGATTCTTCCTGGCGAATTCGGGCGAGAGTCGCTCGCGCTCTGCATCGCTTTTCCAGTCCCCAAGCCGAAACCGCCTTAGAAGCATTGAAGCAGGATGAAGATCATCGCGTGGTGGCTGCGGTACTGGAAAATTTTGTAAGTTGAAGAAATGTTACTTTCTTTAAGCAAAGCCAGACAAGTCCGGTGGGATTCCGTTAATCTAAACGGATAACATTAAAATCCATATCAACTTTTATGTATCAGCCATTTCAGGAATTTTTAGAAGCAGAGATATTTTCTCGTTTCCAGGTGGTCAGTCGTTCTATTCCAGCCGGATTAGAGTCTAAGGTTAGTGAACGGGGAAAAAATCCCGCTCGGATTCAAAGTTGGTGCTACGAATGTCCTCAATTTCGGAAAATTCGCTACACCTATATTGATGCAGGTGAAACGGCTCAAATTTTTAATAGTGTCATTTATCCCAATTATCACTACGATTTACCCATTTTAGGGATTGATTTCCTCTCTTTTGGTAAAGTTAAAAATTTAGTTGTTTTAGACTTTCAACCCTTATTCCGAGACGAACAATATCAACAAAAATATATTGAACCAATGCGTCCGATTTGGGAAAAATATGATGATTTAGCCCAGGATTTACCGATGAAATTCTATGATGCAAATCAGTATTTTTCTAAATATATTCTGTTTGCTAAAACCGATGCAGCCACCGTTAGAGAAAAAGTATTTTCAGCTTATCAGGACTATATTCATCTCTATTGGGAATTATTACAAAATTCACAACCCCTTTCAGAACCCCAAAGAATTCAAGAGGTAATCAACGCCCAAAAAGCCTATGATCAATATAGCGCTGACCGAGATCCAGCATCCGGCTTATTTAGTAGCTACTTTGGTCATGAATGGGCGGAACGTTTTCTCTATGAATTCTTATTTGAAGATGCTGTTCCCTTAGCGGTTGCTGCGAAATAAAAATTTTCAACAATATGACGCTCTATCAACCCTTTTTAGATTACGCCCTTACCCTTCTTAAAGAAAAACTCCCCCTGACTTCTTACCCCATTCCCCCAGGATTTGAACAAAAAGAAGAAATAACAGGAAAAGGAAAAAGACAGCAAGTTGTGATTACCACCAGTTACGGTTATCAAACACCCAAACTGCGACAAATTCGAGCTGCTCATGTTCAAGGGGGAGAAGCTTTACAAGTTCTCAACTTTGTTATTTTCCCCCATTTAAACTATGATTTACCCTTCTTTGGGGCTGATTTAGTCACCCTACCCGGGGGACATTTAATCGCCTTAGATATGCAGCCGTTATTTCATAATTCCACCTATCAACAAAAATATACTGAGCCGATATTGCCTATTTTTCAACAGTATCAACAACATTTACCTTGGGGTGGAGATTTTCCCGAAGAAGCTCAACCCTTCTTTTCTCCGGCGTTTTTATGGACTCGTCCTCAAGAAACAGAAGTTGTTAAAACCCATGTTTTTGAAGCGTTTAAAGCTTATTTACAAGCCTATCTGGAATTTGTAGAACAAGCCCAACCCATTGATAATTCTGAGCAACGCCAAGACATTTTACAAGCCCAAAAACGTTATGTTAGTTATCGGGCAGAAAAAGACCCCGCACGGGGAATGTTTACTCGTTTCTATGGGGAAGAATGGACTGAAGAATATATTCACGGGTTTCTATTTGATTTAGAACGTTATCTGGAGTAATCCGCGCCGTCGAGACGGAGATTGTAATATTTTATTTATTGTAGGGGTTTGGTCTTCAAACCCTATTTAATCCTGGGTTTAGAGGGACATCACCCCTACAGAATTTTTGCACAACTTGTTTAGGACTGCTATAATAAGTTGAATTCAGAGTTTTAGAGCAATGTTTGATAAAAGTCATGAAAATTTTAAGTATAGAATATCACGACAAAGAATACGATTGGAGCTATAAACCTATAGAGTTATCATCAAATTTAACTTTAATGGTGGGAATATCAGGAGCCGGAAAAACTCAGATTCTTAAATCAATTTTTAACTTAAAAAAAATAGCTAATGGTGCCTCTTTGAATGGAGTCAAATGGAATGTTACTTTCCAGACTAGATCTCAGGTAATTTATCGATGGGATGGAGAATTTGAGACAGAAAAATTTGATCAAGATCTGTTTCAACTAGAATCAGAAGATACTCCAAAGGGTTTTAATCTTTTAACAGAAAATTTGTACAAAGATGAAAATCATCTGATTCAGAGAGATGCAGAAAAAATTATATTCAAACACCAAACTACCCCTAAATTATCACCAACACAAAGTATTATACATTTGCTGAATCAAGAAGAAGATATTTATATGGCTAAAGAAGAACTTGATAGAATTTACTTTAGTGATCCTGATAGAACATCGAATGGGATTTATGGATTATCCCTTGCTATTTTTAAAAAATGTGAAAATTATTCCTTAGATCAGATTCAAGAAAGTGATATTCCTATCCCCATAAAGCTGTCTTTAATTTATCGTAAATTTCCCGATCAATTTCAAATTATAAAACAGAAATTTATAGATATTTTTACACAAATTGAAGATATTAAAATAGAACCTATAGATACTAATAATTTCTCCTTACCCATGTCTTTAAGTAAAATTTTAAATGAATCTACAGTGATTAGCCTTAAAGAAAAAGGAATTATTTCTTGGATTAAACAATCTAGAATTTCTGCTGGGATGTTCAAAACATTAATGTGTTTAAGTGAACTTTTTTTATTACCAAAAGGAAGTTTAATCTTAATCGATGAATTTGAAAATAGTCTAGGAGTTAACTGTCTTGATAGTTTAGCAGATACCCTATTATCTGAGGAACGTGATTTACAAATCATTATGACAAGCCACCATCCTTATATTATTAATAATATCAACCCTAGCCACTGGAAAATTATCACCAGAAAAGGAGGAATAGTAACGGTAAAAAATGCTCAAGATTGGGGAATTAGACCCTCAAGACAAAAAGCATTTATTGATTTAATTAACCTGTTAGAAGAATATCCAGAAGGAATTGATCAAGCATGAATCTTTATATTCTTGTTGAGGGAAAAAATACAGAGAAAAAATTTATCCATCTTGGCTGAGTTATCTTTTGCCACAATTGAAAAGAGTTAACTTTTATGATCAGGTAGATAAAAATAGTTACTTTTTAATTAGTGGTCACGGATATCCTAATATTATTGAGCATGGTATTCCTAATGCAATAGATAAAATTCATGAAACGGGTAAGTATAACTATTTGGTAGTTTGTCTTGATGCAGATGAAGATACGGTAGAAGATAGAAAAACAGAGGTTGATGAGTTTATTATAAACAATAATATTGACCTTGGAAAAACCGAGCTTGTGACTATTATTCAAAATCGTTGTATAGAAACATGGCTTCTGGGAAATAGACGAATGTTTAATTCAATACAACCGAAGGAAAGCTTGTTATTAGATTATGCTAACTATTATGATGTTTCTACGGAAGATCCAGAAATGATGGGAAGCTATACTCATAAAAATCATGCAGATTTCCATTATGCTTATTTAAAAAAAATTTTTAGAGCAAACAATAAAGTTTACACGAAGAACAAGCCACGAGATGCACAAGAACGTTACTATTTAGAACAGTTAATGCTAAGAATTCAAGAACAACCTCAACACTTAAAAACTTTTCAAGACTTGATAGAATTTTGTAATATGATTAGGCAAAAATTATCAGATTCATGAACAGGTAGCATAAGTCTATAAATTAATTTTAGCTAAAGGGTTAAAGTGATCGCTCTCATCTCAAGAAACCGAGTTTATAATTCAGATTCTATTGAGAAACCCGGTTTCTGATGGTCTACCTTCCCCTAAATTGAAAGTAACGCTCTTTGACGATTGGTTTCCATCATTGCATCTAATTCAGAAGGCAAAACACAGCGACGTTCAGAAGAATAAGTCATCAAATTAACACCATTCATCACCTTAACGGTACTAACTCTCACCCGAAAATTATCCGTAATAAACCAACAACGTTCTTGACCTTGATTGCGTTCATATTCAGTATCAATTGTTAAAACCCCATCATCAGCAAACTGATAAATCCCCACAACCGGAATGCCTTCAACATAGCCTTTATTGCGGAAGAATTTACCATAACGGGGATTATCTGGATTAGGAACATCAATCAAAATAGCGCCATAATTAGGATTAGGTTCTCCCTCCTTAAAATTTCCCTGCCACATAAAACTAGCCCCTCCAACCACTGAATTAGAATCAATTCCTTGTTCTGAACAAATTTCTAAGATAGTCGGATCAGTTTTATCTAAAACTTTAATAATTAAATTCGATTCTCCCGATTCATCCGCAGCCGAATCAAAGCGATGAACCGCTCTTTGTGAAAACCACGTTCCTTCACTCTTTCTAAAAAAATCCATCATCGTCATCGGTAATTTCATTGACCGTTTTTCTCCTTGTTAATTAAAATTATAGCGATTAAAATGACTATTAAACCTCTATTTTTACACCTTTACAGACTTATAGCAGTTACCATCAAAAGTGATTGACAAAGACGAATCCAGCAAACCCAAACCAGGGAACTAGGGAATATCCCCCTTAATTTCTTCCTTCGTGTCTTCGTGTCTTTGTGGTTCCTTCTACAGAAAAAAAATAGCAAAGGTATTGTAAGTCACCACGCCCACCGATAATATTGGGCATGATTTTTCTTCAACAACTATGACCATAACCCGCCATGAAATTGTACAACTTCTCCAACAAGGCAAAAGTTTAGCCAAAGCCGACTTACAAAGCCTTGATCTGCATTCCCTCGACTTATCAGGAGTTGATTTCACAGGAGCCAACTTAATTCAAGCAGATTTGAGTCATGCTAACCTCACCGGGGCGAACCTCACCGGGGCTGATTTACGCGCAGCGAACCTAACAGGAGCGAACCTCACCCAAGCAATATTGGCAGATAGTCTATTATTTCGGGCTAATTTACAGGGATGCTGTCTGAGTCAGGCTCAACTTGAAGGCACGAAACTGCAACTGGCTCGTTATGATGCTCATACCCTCTGGCCAGAGGGATATAACTACCGCAACTCCGGGGCTGTGGGGCCAAAAGCCAACTTAAACGGAGTCTATCTGAATACGGCAAATCTGAGAAATGCCGATTTGCAGGGGGCTAACCTGCGGGGAGCCTATTTGAGTGGAGCCGATTTGAGTGGGGCTAACTTAGAAGATGCGGCATTAAGCGGGGCGAACCTTCAGGGAGCGTTCTTAACCGGGGCTTATTTACGCAAAGCCCGTTTAGTTGGGGCAGAAATTCAGGGGGTAGATTTCCGGGGGGCGGACTTAACCGATGCTAACCTAGAGCAAATTGAAAGTATAGCTGGGGCTGATTTTACTTTAGTTCAAGGGTTGAGCGAGGAGACAAAAGCAATGTTGTGCAGTCGTCCGGCGGAGGAATTAGGGACTTGGAACCAGTTTACCCGCCACAATACCGCCGAAAGTTTGGGGTTAGTTGAGGGTTAATTTCAGTAAAGTTTACAAATTGTTAATTAGTTTCTCAGACAAAAGACAAAGGGGATAGCCTGCCTGTATTCTCGTATACAAGTTAGTCAAACAACTAACGACATCTGAATTAAAAAATTCCTTTTAACTTATTTAAGGAGAACTCAATGCTTGACGCTTTTTCCAGAGCAGTAGTAACTGCCGATACCAAAACAGCCCCAATTGGTGGTGCTGACCTCGGTAGCCTGAGAAATTTTATTGCTGAAGGGAACAAGCGCCTTGACGCAGTCAACGCTATTGCCAGTAATGCAAGCTGCTGCGTTTCCGATGCGATCGCTGGGATGATCTGCGAAAATACAGGTTTAATCCAAGCTGGCGGTAATTGCTACCCCAACCGTCGGATGGCTGCTTGTCTGCGTGATGGCGAAATCATCCTGCGCTATGTGACCTATGCTCTGTTGGCTGGTGATGCCTCCGTTCTCGATGATCGTTGCTTGAATGGTCTGAAAGAAACCTACATCGCTTTGGGTGTTCCCCTCCAATCTACGGCTCGTGCTGTTGGAATCATGAAAGCAGTTTCCGTTGCTCACATCAATAGCACCAACACTCCTGCGATGGCTGGTAACAAATTCCGCAAAATGGATACAACCCAAGGCGACTGCTCGGCTCTGTCTGCTGAAGCCGCCAGCTACTTTGATCGCGTGATTGCTGCCCTCAGCTAATAGCTATTGTTCTTCTAATTGATGAACTAGCTGAATTGAAACCAACAAGTAATCAGATCCATTCAGGAGATATCCCCATCATGAAATCAGTTGTTACCACTGCGGTCGGTGCTGCGGATGCAGCCGGACGTTTTCCTAGCACCTCTGACTTAGAATCCGTACAAGGTAGTCTTCAACGTGCTGCTGCTCGTTTAGAAGCCGCCGAAAAACTCGCTTCCAATCTGGATGCAGTTGCCCGGGAAGGTTATGATGCCGCTATCAAAAAATATCCTTACCTGAACAACGACGGGGAAGCTAATTCTACCGCCGTGTTCAAAGAAAAATGCCTCCGTGACATCAAACACTACCTGCGCTTAGTCAACTACTGCCTGGTTGTCGGTGGTACGGGGCCCTTGGATGAGTGGGGAATTGCTGGCCAACGTGAAGTCTATCGCGCTTTAAGTCTGCCCACCGCTCCCTATGTTGAAGCATTGAGATTCTCTCGGAACCGGGGTTGCGCTCCTCGTGATATGTCCGCTCAAGCTCTGCTTGAATACAATGCTCTGCTCGACTATGTGATCAACTCCTTGTCTTAGTAGATTGTAACGGACTGAATTTAAGTCAAATTATTTTTGCCTTAGATTCTATAAACCTGGGTATTCTTAGTACAATGCTTTGCCACTCTAAAGCCGAGTATTGCTCAAAGAGTCCCCAGGTTTGTTGGTTTTAGAACACCGATTATGGATAAACGTTTTTTTAATCTTTATAATTTAACCGAAGAACAGGCGATCGCCCTCTTAGATACTCCCCAGGAGGAAATAGGAGAGGATGATTCTCGCTATGTAGCCGCTTCCCATTTAGTTAATTTCCCCACAGAAAATACCATACTTGCTTTAATTCGGGCGGTACAAACCCTTGATCCATCTCTGGATAATCAGATTGTACGCCGCAAGTGTGTAGAGACATTAGGACGATTGCAAGCTACCCAAGCGTTATCAATCTTTCATACCTGTTTAGCCGATCCAGATTGTTATATGGTTGAGAATACAGTTTGGGCTCTGGGCGAAATTGAGGTCAGTGATCCAGACATACTCGAAGACATGGCTCAATTATTAGAGAAACCAGGACAACTGTATCGGACAATTATTCATACTCTAGCTAAATTAAACTATCAACCCGCTTTAGAACGGATTCGCCAATTCATTGATGCCGATGATCCCCCCATTGCCTGTGCTGCGCTGTCGGCGGTTTGCCGTCTGAGTCAAGATTACAGCTTAATGGAGCAAGTTGTTGCCTTTCTACAGCATGAAAATGTCAATGCTCGCCGGGGTTGTATTCAAGATCTAATTGATGCCCGTTATTATGTCGCAATTCCTGAAATTGCACGCTGTCCGGTGTCTTTAGTATTTCGACTGCGAGGAATTCGCTTATTAGGAGAACTGGGAGACAGAAGCGGAGAGATTAGCTTTAAGGAAATTCAACCCAGTTTAGAACAAGTCTTGCGAGATCATCCCCATGATCTAAACTTAGTCCATGAATATGATCAACCACCGACCCTAGAGTTTTTGATTCGAGAACTGTATCAAACGGATTTTGGCCGTTGCTATTTAGCCAGTAAAACCCTATTAGAAACCTATTCCCAAGAAGCTCCAGAAGCTTTAATGGCAACCTATAAAGAAGAAGCCCATAATGATTATGGAGCCCATTATCACGTTGTTAAACTCTTGGGTTGGTTGCGGTATGCTCCTAGTTATGATCTCTTAGTGGAAGCATTACAAAATCCTGCCCCTCAGTTCCAGAAATCAAGAGCCGCAGCAGCCCTAGCTTTAGCTGAACTGGGAGATCAACGGGCGATTCCCCTGCTAATCAATAGTTTAAACACCCGAATCTGGGATTTGAAATATGCTACATTAATGGCCTTGGAACAGTTGGGGGATTCTACAAGCTATACCTTGGTGGCGAATGATCCGGATGGGTTAGTTCGAGCCAAAGCAGCCTCACTTTCCGCCGTTTATGCCTAACCCATAATCAATAAAAATAATGACCACAGATTCAGTGTTTGAACAATTAAAGCATCCTAATCCCAATCTCAGAGAAAGAGCAATGGCAGAAATAGCCCAAACCCGGAATCAGGAAACAATTCCTCGACTGATGAGTATTTTAGGGGAAGAAGATGTCACCTATCGGCGCTCGGCGGTGAAAGCCTTGGGTTATATTGGTTCGGATTCTGTTCCTTCCCTGGTCAAGACTTTGCTTGAAAATGATGACTCGACGATTCGCTCCAGTTGTGCCAAAGCATTAGCCCAGGTTGCCTATAATCATCCTGATCAGCCTTTTCCTGTGGAGGGAATTGAAGGACTAAAAATTGCCATTAATGATCCGAATCCCGTGGTTTATATTGCTTCTGTGATGGCGTTGGGAGAAATTGGATTACCGGCTTTAGATGTTTTATTAGAAGCGTTACAAACAACAGATAATTTAGGGATGGCGGTAGCAATGATTAATGCTATCAGTGGGATTGCTGATCCGCGTGTATCGGAATTTTTAACCCAATTAGCGAGTGATGAAACTGCTGATACTTATCTCCGCGAGTCTGCTACAAGTGCTTTATCCCGTTTGGAATTGGTGTTAAATAACCAGTAATTATTTGGGGTGTTAACTATGTGATGAAGCAGGTGTCAGGTAGAAAGCCGGTGTCAGGTTTCGGGTAGAAAGCAGGTTTCATTCCCCGACACCCGACACCCGACACCCGACACCTATTTATATTATTTTAAACAAGTAAAAAATTGCTTATTCAAACAAACAAGAGCTAACGTTACACCATCACCTGTTCGGTGTGTTACTGTAGTTTAAAAAACCCTATCCTTGCTTGATCCAGGCTAAACTGTTAATATTGTTGATTATTCAGACAACTATGCAGTGTGAGTCTCCCCCACTCACCTCATTCGTCCTAAATTCGTCTCAATGGTTCATATCAAGCGCGTCGAACTCACTAACTTTAAATCCTTTGGTGGTACAACAGCCGTACCATTACTACCCGGGTTTACAGTTGTTTCCGGCCCCAATGGTTCCGGCAAATCTAATATTCTCGATGCGTTATTATTTGCCCTGGGGTTATCGTCTTCTAAGGGAATGCGGGCGGAACGTTTACCCGACTTGGTTAATAACGCCCAAAGCCGGAAGGGAACGGTTGAAACCCTTGTAAAAGTTACCTTTGACCTCTCCGACTACGAGGGCGAACCCTTGGGGAGTGATAGCGAAGAAACTGATAATAGTTCATACTTGGAAGCGGAAACCGACGGGGAGACGCGCCATGGCTCGTCTCTACAAATACCGAACTTTGAACCCTCGTTAGAATGGACAGTGGCCCGGAAACTGCGGGTAACGAAACAGGGAACCTATACCTCGACTTATTATATTAATGGCGAAGCCTGTACCCAAACCGAACTCCACGAACAGTTAAATAAACTGCGAATTTATCCCGAAGGCTATAACGTGGTTTTACAAGGGGACGTCACGGGTATTATTACGATGAAACCCAGGGAACGTCGAGAAATTATTGATGAGTTGGCGGGAGTAGCTTCCTTTGACCGGAAAATTACCTTAGCCAAGGAAAAATTAGATGCGGTCAAGGATCGAGAAGAACGTAGCCGTATTGTAGAACAAGAATTAATTGCCCAACGCGATCGCTTAGACAAAGATCGGGCAAAAGCCGAAAAATATCAACAACTGCGAGAAGAATTTCAACAAAAAAGCCAGTGGGAAACCGTTCTCAATTATCAAACTTTACAACAACAACAGGGACGACTGCGGGAACAAATAGAAGCCGATGATCGCACCTTAACCGAACTCGGCGAACAGCGTCAACACCAAGATCAACAAATTCAAACTACATCTGTTCAACTAGAACAACTCAACGCCCTAGTTAAAGCCATGGGTGAAGAAGAACTAATTGCCCTCCAGTCTAGTTTAGCTACCCAAGAAGCCCAACAGAGTCAACTGCAAACCCGGTCTGCGGAACTGGAAACCGCTATCCAACAAACGATCACCCAAATTCACCAAACCGAACAGGAACTGCGCCAACAGTATCAAACCCTGGATGGTCTGGCTATTGAAAAAGACCAAGAAACCCTGAATTTAGATCAACGAAAACGGGAACGGGATACCCTACAAGCAACGGTGGAACGGGGGCGCGAAGCCACCTCAGAAGTCGCACAACAGGCGGAAAGCTGGATGGTGCAACAAACAGAACTGCACCGCCAAATTGAAGCCTTGCAAAAAACCCTTGACCCCCATCGAACTGAACAAGCCAGACTGCGGGAGCGAGTTGAACAACTACAACGCCAACTTTCAGAACAGCAACAGTCTATTACTACCTTGAGTCAGGAATTATCGGAAAAAACCATAACTTTGCAAACCGCTACCACTCAAAGGGATGCAACTGCTCAACGGGTGACAACCTTAACCCAACAGGTGACGGAAGTGGAAACGGAGTTACAGGTGCAACAGGAAACCCAAACCCGTCTATTACAGGAACAACGGGAACGTCAGCGCAAACTGGATAAGTCCGAAGCCCAACATCAGGCGCAACAGGAAGCGACAGGAAGTTATGCCACTAAAATCATAGCTCAGTCGGGAATTTCAGGGATTTGTGGGTTAGTTTGTCAGTTGGGACAGGTGGAACCCCAATATCAGTTAGCGTTGGAAACCTCAGCCGGGGCGAGGTTGGGTAATATTGTCGTAGAAAATGATAGTGTGGCGGCGGCTGCCATTGAATTTTTGAAGCGCCAACAAGCAGGACGGGCGACATTTTTACCCTTAAATAAAATTAAGGGAAATCCTTCTAATTTACCCAATTTAGCCACGATGAGAAATGTGTCGGGGTTAATTGATTTAGCAGTTAATTTAATTGAATATGAACCCCGTTATCAAGATATTTTTGCTTATGTTTTTGGCAATACTTTAGTTTTCAATAATCTCTCTAATGCTCGAAAAGTATTAGGACAATATCGGATAGTTACCTTAGAAGGGGAATTATTAGAAACCACTGGAGCGATGACCGGGGGAAGTGTAGCGTCTCGGTCTAGCTTGCATTTTGGCACAGATCAAGGGTCAGCAGAAGCCCGAAATATTGCCGCATTGAAGGAAAGATTAGAGGAAATTGAACGAATTTTAGAACGCTGTAACCGCAGTATTTTAGAAGCGAGTCAAACGGTGAAAGAGCGATCGCTAGAAATGAATGAAGCCAGACAAACTTTGCGAGATCATCAACAACAAGTTTCCCTATTAGAGTCAGAAATTAGAACCTTAAATAATCAACAAGAACAACTGCGATCGCAATTAGAAAAAAATACCCAAGAATTCAATACCGCCCAAATTCGCTTAAAGAATTTAGAGGCAGAAATTCCCAATTTAGAAACAAAATTACAACAAGATCGCGAACTATTAGCCCAACTAGAAGACACCCATAGCCATAGTGAATGGCAACAACTTCAAGGGGTATTAAGAACCCAAGAAACCGAGCTCCAACAGAAAGAGAATGCTATGAGAACCGTGCAACAACGGTTAACGGAAATTGAAAATCAACAAACCCGTTTACAAGAAAAAAATCAAGCCGGAAACCAGAAATTAGAAGCCACTCGTCAGGAACAAAAGTTTTTAACACAAAAGTTAGAAACTGTCAAGAATCAATTAACAGAAATTCAGATAAATATTCAACAAATTCGTGGCAATGTCTCCAAAGTAGAAGCCAAATTAGGAGAAGAAAAAAGACAACGGGATCAGGTAGAAACCAATTTAGGAGAATTGCGTTTAGCCAAACAACAATTAGACTGGCAAATAGAAAAATTACAAGAAACCCAACAGGGAAGACGGGAACAATTAACCATCAAATTAGAACAAATTGCCGCCATTAAAATCGAACTACCCGAACCCCTACCTAATATTCCTAATAACTTAGATTTAGCTGCTCTGCAAAGGGATTTGCGATCGCTCCAAAAACGAATGGAAGCCTTAGAACCCGTGAATATGTTAGCCCTAGAAGAATTTGAACGTACCCAAACCCGCTTAGAAGAATTAACCCAAAAACTAACAACCTTAGAAGGAGAAAGAACCGAATTATTACTCAGAATTGAGAACTTTACCACCCTCCGCCGTCGCGCTTTTCAAGAAGCCTTTGATGCTGTTAATGAGAACTTTCAAATCATTTTTGCTCAACTTTCCGAAGGCGATGGTTACTTAGAAATTGATAACCAAGAAGATCCCTTTACCAGTGGTTTAAACTTAATTGCTCACCCCAAAGGAAAACCCGTCCAACGGTTAACATCTATGTCCGGGGGTGAAAAATCCTTAACCGCTTTAAGCTTTATTTTCGCCCTACAAAAATATCGTCCCTCACCCTTCTATGCCTTCGATGAAGTCGATATGTTTTTAGATGGTTCCAACGTCGAAAGATTAGCTAGAATGATTAAAAGTCAAACCGAACAAGCCCAATTTATTGTGGTTAGTTTGCGTCGTCCCATGATGGAAGCGTCCCAACGCACCATCGGCGTCACCCAAGCCAGAGGAGCTTACACCCAAGTCCTCGGAATTAAACTCTAAAAACCTCGATAAATCTTTAATATGCCTTAATTATCCTGCTCTCTTTCTTAGTGCCTTAGTGTCTTTGTGTTTCGGTGAAAAACCTGATAACACTAAAAACTGCAATTTTCCTGTTTAGTAATTTTTTTAGATAAAGTTGACATTTTCGTGTAGAATATCGTCATGCTACTAGGATTCAATACGGAATTGTTAGCATTTTATATCGGTTATGTTTAAGCAAGCCAGCACAATTCAAGAAAATGGAACCCTGGTTGTTCCTGCTATTAGTCACTATGTTTGTCAAACATTAGTGAACGTCCAACATCCGCACTGGATTAATCCCCGTTATCGCCATATTCCTTGGCAACAATCTGAACATCAATCCTCACTGATTCGTCAACTTAATCACGGGTTAAGTCAAGTACGAAATCGAGAGGCACTTTTAATAAAAATCAACGCTTATTTAGGCCGTTTATTTAGTGTTGAATTCTTACGTTCTCCTGAATATAAAGTTTTAATTGCCAAACTCGAACAACTGACAGACCCCAATGTTGCCGCCCTATTTGCTCATTATCCTTTAGTTGATAATTCTTCTTCTCACTTATTATTAAATGGCAGAAATCCCAAGGAAAGCGGAATTAGTATTTTATTATTAGATGTCGAAAATCTGACTTTAGACATAGAAACAGAGAAATTTTTAGAGACTATTTGCTTATATCCCGTGCAAATTAAAGTTGCTTTTGCTAACTGGCGCAGCATGGGAAAAAAGGATTTAGAATATCATCAACGCAGTTATCAACTTATTCATGTTCCCCCAGGAAAAGATAGTGCAGATTTAAAAATGTCAACGGTGGGGTCATCTATTTTTGTGCATTATCCTACGGCAAAAGAGGTTTTAGTTTGTTCCTCTGACCGGGGCTTAACCCATTTATGCAATGCCCTGCAAACCCATGGTTTAACCGTTTATCAAGTTACTAAAAATAAAACTAATCTTACCGTGCTGAATACCCGCACCAGTCAGGTGAATACCTATTCTTTAAAAACCGCTCCTCAAATTCCTACTTTAGATCAATTTATTATCCAATTACAAGAGATTATCAAACTAGAACAGAAACGCTCTCACAGTCAATGGATTAAACTCAATCGAGTTGATAGTTTATATAAAGATGCCTACAATTTAACCATTAGTCAAGTAGTTTCTGCCCATTTTTCAGATTATCAAGCTAGAGATATATTTATCAAAAATCCCCATATTTTTGTCGTCCATAAACCTGCGGAAAAATCTCCTAGCTATGTTACTCTATTTGAGATTCAATCTTCTGTTACCGAACCTGGGGCTTTATTAAATACGGAATTATCTCAAAAAATTCTGATTGAATCTTTAGAAGATTTAGAAACCGCCTTAGTTAAAATCATCAAAGAACTAACTTTAAATTCATCGGAGGATAATGTTTCTATGTCTATTCTGGGAACCCAATTTCATCAAAAGTATGGAATTTCTATTACTAAAATTATTAAAAAATTAAAATTAGGGGGTAATTTTCAAAAGCTATTAAATGTCAGCCCCGCCTTTAATTTAGAAAAAACGGATAAAGATTGGAGAGTTAAGTTAAATTCCCCGTAGAGACGTGCCACGGCACGTCTGTGCAAAGACTCGAACTTTTACAAAGGCTTAAAATTTGTTGCTCCCGTAGAGAGAGTAGATAGACGCGCCGTGGCTCGTCTCTACGGGGGAACGATAATTTGTTATACTAAGAAAGATGATTGTTAAGAAATGTAAAGTAAAATGAACAATAAAGTTGCTGTGATTGTGGGCGCCACCGGAGGAATTGGGTCGGCCGTAGCCAGAAAATTGGCCCAAATGGGAACAAAACTGGTCTTAGTCGCCAGAAATAGCAGTCAATTGCAAGCCTTGGCGACGGAGTTAGCCCCAACGGAACTGTTAATTGTCCCAACAGATATCACCGACCCCCAACAAGTCGAGAGTTTATTCCAAAAAACCACCGATTATTTCGGTCAAATTGATATTTTAGTAAATGCGGCGGGGGCGGGAATTTTAAAACAGTGGAATAAAATAGAACCGACTGATTTAGATGCTATGTTGGATCTAAATTTAAAAGGATCGGTCTATACCTGTCAAGCTGCTGCTAATATTATGAAGCAACAAAAATCAGGACATATCTGTAATGTTATCGGAATTTTAGGGAAACATTCGATGGCGATGTCTAGTGCCTATTGTGCTTCTAAATTTGGTTTAGTGGGTTTTAGTAAATGTTTTGCGGATGAAGTTAGACGCTATGGAATTAAAGTCACCCTATTTTATTTTGGTGGTGTCGATACCTCTTTTTGGGATAATGTTAGTTTAAAAGTTGACCGTTCAAAAATGTTGAGTGCGGAAACTGCTGCTAATTCTATTATGTTTGCCTTAGCCGCCGAACCTCAAGCGGTGCCGATAGAAATTAATATTCAACCGGAAAGCCATTTATTCTTTTAAACTTAATTATATTGTTGCTTATTGAACGGAGAATTATGGAGTTTGATCATATCCATTTCTATGTTCAAGATGCCAAACGAACACGGGACTGGTTTATTCACAATCTAGGATTTCAAGGAATTGGCAGTCGCAACCTTGGTCATACCCAAACAGAAATTGTTTATCAGGGTTCAGTCTATTTCCTATTATCTTCGCCTTTAACTATTGAGAGTCCTATCACCGAATTTTTGCAATTACATCCGTCGGGAGTTGCAGACATTGCCTTTCAAGTTAAAGATTTAGAATTGAGACTTGAACAGCTTGTTAAACAAGGAGTTAGGGTGATTTCTCCCTTGAAATCTCAGGACTATTTAGGAGGACAATTAAAATGGTTAACTATAGAAGGATGGCAGAGTTTACGTCATACCTTAGTTGAACAAATAGGAACAATACCCGGTAAAGCTATTCCTGGTTTTCTCGATATTATTCCTATCTCTTACCCCGATATACTTACCATCGATCATGTTGTTTTAAATGTACAATCAGGTAATTTAAAAACAGCAATTTCTTGGTATCAAAATCATTTGGGATTTCAACCCAAACAAAGTTTTGATATTCAAACAGAACGCTCTGGATTACAAAGTCAAGTTATGGTTCATTCCCAAGGTAAAGTGCAGTTTCCCATCAATGAACCCGCATCTAAAAATTCTCAGATTCAAGAATTTTTGGACATCAATCGAGGTTCGGGGATTCAACATATTGCCCTAAGAACCTCTAATTTAGTCCAAACAGTTAATTGTTTAAAACAAAGAGGATTATCTTTTTTAACAGTTCCAGATGAATATTATCTGCAATTACAAAAACGGTGGATTGATCAACCCTTATTTGTTAATTGGGAAGAATTAAAAGCCCACCAAATCCTAGCAGATTGGGAAGCATTAAACTCGGAAGCAATGCTATTACAAATTTTTAGCCAACCTATTTTTGAAAAACCGACATTTTTCTTGGAATTTATTGAACGAAAGTTTTGTACTATCGAAGGTAAAATTAGACAGGCTAAAGGGTTTGGAGAAGGTAATTTTAGAGCCTTATTTGAAGCCATAGAGCGGGAACAAATCAAACGCACCAATCAAAATAATTCCTAATTTTATAATTAATTCTGATCACCCAGAAATCCCCTTGAAAATAAAAATGGACTGGTAATTCCGGTGTTATCTTTCTTTAAAGAACATTAAGGATAATTTCACCGGATAAAAACCTTGACTCCCTATGTTAGAAATAAAAATAGTAAAATAGTGGTAGTCAAGGAGGAAAATCCCATCCCCAAATCAACAGGTCATGCACTGATTAGCCTCCACTATCCCGAATCAATTTGAAATTTTGGAGAATTATTATGACAACTGTAGGTAATTTAATTAATATTGCTGCGGGTGAAGTTGGATATACCGAATATCCCCCAGGTAGTAATGGTAACAAGTACGGTGAATGGTACGGAATGAATTACGTTCCTTGGTGTGCAATTTTTATCTCCTATTGTTTCGATAAAGTCAGTTTACCCCTGCCCATTAGAAGCCCCAAAGGGTTCGCCTACTGTCCCGATGGAGTGTCCTGGTTTAGACAACGGGGTCAATGGTTTCAAGATCCAAAAGCCGGGGATGTGGTCTTTTTCTGTTGGCGGGGGGATGGAATTGCCGATCATGTTGGGATCGTAGAATCGGTTAAATCCGATGGCAGTATTATTAGTATTGAAGGAAATACCGGAGTGGGTAATGATGCCAATGGCGGTGAAGTTATGCGCCGAACCCGAACTCAGGGAATCATTTTAGGCTTCGGACGTCCCCCCTATACTAATTCTGTCCCGATTCAGGCCCAAGCCTCCCGTCCCGCGACCCCCGCCCCCGCACCGCCCCAACGTGAAGTGATTAAAGTTCCACCCAATTACCATAAAAATTTAGTTGATCAATTAATTGGGAAAAAAAATAAGTCCTGATTTTAATTCCCCCCTTTCCAATGGGGTTAGGGGGGATCATCTGTAGCATCTATAATGAGATTTCATCTAACAACTTCTTTGTGTCTTTGTATCTTTGTGGTTAAATTAGACTTAACCCTTGTAAACCTAGCCACAGGAACCGCTATAAAACACTTTCAGGCGCAATAAACATCGCATCTCCAAAGGAATAAAAGCGATATTGTTGTCCAAACTCATTAGCAGGTTCTTCTAAGACCTGTTGATATAAATTTAACAACCTTTTTCGTCCAATTAAGGCTGAAACCAACATCAATAAACTGGATTTGGGTAAGTGAAAATTGGTAATTAATCCATCAATAATCTGCCATTGATACCCAGGATAGATAAAAATATCAGTTTTCCCGCAATAGCCTGTAAACGTTGATTCTTGGGGGGTTTCTGTGGCGTTAGCAAGGGCGATCGCAGCCCCTTCTAATGCCCGTGCAGAAGTTGTTCCCACTGCAATCACTCTCCCCCCGGATGCCTTGGTTTTTGCGATTTTTTCAAAGGTTTCCGCCGGAACTTCAATCCATTCTCCGTGCATTTGATGGTTGATAATATTATCTACTTCAACAGGTCGAAAAGTTCCAACTCCAACGTGCAAAGTTAAAAAAGCCTGATCAATTCCTTTTAATTGTAAACGCTGAAATAATTCTTCAGTGAAATGTAACCCCGCAGTTGGTGCGGCGACGGCCCCGGAACGTTCTGCATAAATCGTTTGATATTGTTCCGGTAAGGCTTCGGTTTCCGTCAAATATGGAGGAAACGGAATATTGCCAAAGGCTTCTAAAAACGGAATTAAAGACTTCCCAGGTGGGATTTCAAACTTTAATAACCTTCCCCCGGTTTCTTCGTCGGTTTCTAATACCGTCGCCCGCAATCTTTCACAATTAAAATTATTTTTTGAAGCAGGATTAAGTTCAAACTCAATTACAGAACCCGGTTTAAATTTTTTACCCGGTTTAACCAAAGCTAACCAGCAATGATGCTGTTTTTCTTCGAGTAGTAATACCTCCACCTCTGCCCCACTACTTTTGTGTCCATACAGACGAGCCGGAAGTACACGGGTATTATTAAGTATCAGTAAATCTCCAGGTCTGAGAAATTCGGGTAAATCTTTAAATAGACAATGAATATGGGAGTCTGGAGAATCTACAACCAGCAAACGGGAGTGATCCCTCGGTACAACTGGATTTTGAGCAATCCTTTCTTCTGGCAGTTCATAGTTATAGCTTTCTAACCGATAATCTAACTGATCCATTTTTCTTAATTATCTTTTAACCCAATTTTTTTATACATTATCCCATAATAGAGTAACTCAATATTTGCAGATCCCTATGATGATCTTAATCGGTTTTACTTTGATCCCAGGTAATTCCCTAATTTGGAGTTGGGTAGAATCCCCCATAAAAAATCGGGTGCTTTTCCCCTATCCTATTGTCCTTAATCTTGTCACTATAATAGGTATAAGGTTATGTTACCTACAGATCTGACGTTTATTAGAGTCCCATCATTCTTGGCTCCGTTTCAACTTCAGACCTTAGCGGTTACAGGACAAGCAAAAATACCGCTCCTATTGCTTTTTGTTGCAGAGTTCCAGACTGGAGTTGAGCAACAAACAAAGCGGAACAATCATGCAGGAGATCACCGATGGAATACCTTTACTACCTTGCCAACACCAGTCTTACCCTGAGAGTCATAGACTTTTTATGCTCGAATCATTCTTTCCCAGTTGAGTTTATTACGGTGATTCACCAAATTGATGGCTGGATTGTTAAAGTCAAAATGTGTCAATATCTTACCCCACAGGAACACGGAGACTTTAGAGCTTTTATGCAGGAATTGGGTATTCCTTATGAACCCGATATGCGGATTTTAATGGCCCTTTGGGGTTTGGAAACCGGACAATCTCCCCTGAGTGTCATGCGTCGTTACCAAGTGGCGGTTGTTTCCCATGGTATTCCTAACCGCGAGGATGTTGAATCTTTCCGAACTCAATTTGTTAGGGGTTTAGGATACTGTCCCGAAGCTTTAGCTTAATTTCCTCGATTATGCGCTAAATGCTGATTCAATATAGTCTTGTAGAATCAGTTGGTAGCCGTTTATCAATACAGACTGACCGATATTTATAGGGGGGGAAAAGCTGGAAACTTCCTCTGGTATCGGGTTTCGATTGGGGTAGGGAACACAACTGACTAAAGCCACATCAAACCGACAGGGGTATTCTAGGAATTGGGGGCGATCGCTTAAAAATAATTCAGCCGATTGAATAATTTTAGCTTGCTTCTTTGGAGTAATAGCTAAAAGTCCCCCCTGATCCCAATTCCGTTGACTACGAGTTTTCACTTCAATAAAACTTAAAGTCTTAATTCCCGATTCTCCGGTTTCAACGGCAATTAAATCAATTTCTCCATATCGACAATGCCATTGATGATGCAAAATCTCCCAGCCTTGTGTTTCTAACCAATGGCTAACTAATTTTTCCCCTAAAGAACCAATTACTTTTGATTTAGACATCGGATCTAGGATTAGAAATACAATAATTGGTAAGTACGAATTTTATCTTAAAACATTGATTGATCTCGGCAAAAATATGAATCTGATAAATTTCAGAATAGTCTCACCCATGAAAACTCTAGGAGTGTTACTGGTAATTAGTTTTTGGATTGTTTTAACCCTATTAAAAACCCCATCAGCCCTAGCTGAAAATTATGAAAAGCGGACTTTATTAAATGCCGATTTTTCTGGCCAAGTCCTAACCGACTCAGAATTTGGTTTTGCCAATTTACGGGGAAGCAACTTTAGCCATACGGATTTGCGTGGGGTTAGTTTATTTGGGGCGAAACTTCAAGACGTCAACATGGAAGGTGCGGATTTGAGAAATTCCACTCTGGACATGGCTCGTTTTAGGCGCACCAACTTAACCAACGCGATTCTCGAAGGCGCCTATGCCTATAATGCCGAATTTGAAGGGGCAATTATCGAAGGGGCTGATTTCACCGATGTGATGTTACGCAAAGATTCCCTAAAAACCCTCTGCAAAGTCGCAACCGGAACTAACCCCGTCACCGGACGCAACACCCGGGATACCCTCTATTGTGATTAAGCCAGGCTGAAACACCGGATTTTAACCCTCAATATTCACAGGTTGGACAAACTTGTGAATATTTTTTATCCCTATAAGTAGTTGCACAAAATAAATTACCTAGTTGAGAGAGGGAACAGCCCCCCCAAACCGCCCGTGCACGGGGGGCTAGGGGGGGAGGGAACAGGGTAGAGGATGTGTAATTAATTTTGTTCAGGTACTTATTTGATTATTATTTTCAATAGTTTTTGATTATTGAGAAAATAATATTAATCACTTAAATCATTTATTCCTTAACTCAGATTCAGCTTAACCCAGGCAGTTAAGCCCGTAAGCCCCTCAAAAGCGGGTGAACTCTCCTCAAATTGATTGACTGTAAAAAAGCGGCCATATTACCACAAGTGTTCTCAAAAAACAATTATTGAGAATTACTAGCATTAACTGTATACTGTCTTCTTGATAAACTATTGCATTAAAGTCAGATGAACAAAATCACTAGACGTGGGTTTTTCACCCTGGGAACGGCCTTGGCTGTAGTTGCCGCGGTTGGACTTGGCCCGATGGAGCGATCGCAAGCTAACCCCCAAGTGTTAAATATTTACTCCGCCCGCCATTACGATACTGATAATCAGATCTATGAAAGTTTCACTAAAAAAACTGGAATTAAAGTCAATCTGGTGGAAGGAAAAGCGGAGGAAATGGTAGAACGGATTAAGAGCGAAGGCGCTAATAGTCCGGCAGATATTCTAATTACCGTTGATGCGGGAAACCTTTGGAGAGCGCAACAACAGGGAATTTTTCAACCTATTTCTTCTGCCACTTTAAATCAAGTAATTCCAGCGAATTTAAGGGAACCAAATGGTAATTGGTTTGGGTTTTCTAAACGGGCGAGGGTGATTGTTTATAATAAAAATAAGGTGAATCCGGCTCAACTTTCTACTTATGAAGATTTAGCCAATCCTAAATGGAAAGGAAAAATAGTAGCTCGTTCTTCTAATAATATCTATAATCAATCCTTAGTGGCTTCGATGATTGGAGAAAGTGGAACGGCTACTACAGAAACTTGGGTGAAAGGATTTGTGGCTAATTTTGCTAGACCCCCGGAAGGAAATGATGTTTCTCAAATTAAAGCGGTGGCTGCGGGTGTGGGACAGTTAACCCTAGCTAATACCTATTATTTAGGGCGTTTAGTCGCCTCTCCCAAACCCGAAGATAAGGCGATCGCCAGTAAAGTTGGTTTATTTTTTCCTAACCAAAGAGCCCAGGGAACTCACACCAATATTAGCGGGGCTGGGGTAATTAAAACTGCCCCCAATAAGGCGGGAGCAATTCAATTTTTAGAGCATTTAGCAAGTCCTGAAGCTCAAAAGATTTTTGCTCAAAGTGCTTTTGAATATCCTGTAGTTGCGGGTGTTGCTGTATCTCCTGTTCTCTCAAGTTTTGGCACATTTAAGAGTAATCCGATCAATGTTGCAGCCTACGGAAAATTCAATTCCCAGGCAATTCAAATTATGGATCGTGCAGGTTGGAAATAAACTTTGATACGTTGTTGCGCTTTAGCGCTCTTTCTAGGGGCTAAAGCTTAACAACAAATTTGTTAATCTGTGCGAATCAAGTTGACCCATTCCCTAGAAACTCCTATTCAACCTGATAACCCAAATCCGCCAACTGAGTTCGGGACTGACGCCATTTCGGTTGTACCTTGACAAACAACTCCAAATAGACCTTACCATCAATCAACTTTTGAATCTGTTGTCGCGCATCACTGCCAATAGTTTTCAACATACTTCCCTGATGGCCAATTAAAATCCCCTTTTGGGAAGGGCGCTCAACATGAATAGTCGCTAAAATCCGAGTAATTTTCGGGTCTTCTTCTACCCGGTCAACGGAAATCGCCACGGAATGGGGAACTTCTTCGCGGGTATTGAGTAAAATCTGTTCTCGAATTAGTTCCCCCATGATGAAGCGTTCTGGCTGATCCGTCACCAAATCCGGGGGATAATAGTAGGGGCCAGGATCTAAACGATCTATTAATAATTGTTGCAATTCATTGACACCATCCCCGGTTAATGCTGAGAACTTAACTACAGGCCATTCATAAGGTTGGGAGAGTTGGCCATAACTCCGGTCAATAATTACCGTATCCTCCGGTTGTTGATCCAGCTTATTCATCCCCAGAATTACCGGAATTTTGACTTGTTCGAGTAACTCAATAATATAGCGATCGCCCCCTCCAGCCTCCACAGACCCATCTACCACCAACAACAGAACATCAACGGACGAAATCGCCGACTTCGCATTTTGTACCAAAACCTTACCCAATTGATGATGGGGTTTATGAATTCCGGGGGTATCGACAAAAATAATTTGAGCCTCAGCCGTGGTCAGAATCCCCCGCAGACGGTTGCGCGTCGTTTGAGCTACGGGGGAAGTAATGGCGATTTTTTGACCCACCATCTGATTCATTAATGTTGATTTCCCCACATTCGGGCGGCCAATAATTCCGACAAACCCAGACTTATATCCCTCTGGCGGTAAGGGAATTGTTACGCCTTCAGACCCATCCATTCAATTTCTGTTCCAGTTTTGATAGTCCCCTGTTATTCTAACCTAAGCCCCTTTCCCTTGATATACAGACTAAAATTTGATAGAGTTGCCAGGTAGCTCTATCAAAATCTAAGATAGAAACCTACTCGAACTCAAGGCGATCGCAGAAACCCTTTCTGAATCTGGGTTAAGATAGGCTATAGTTCTGTAAAGCCAAATGGAGTAATGTTGATCAAACTAGAATCAACTGTACGTCCAGAGTTCGTTAATTTTTACGTTGGTGAGATTGAGGAGATGAAAACGATGAATTCTAAACTGATTGGTGGCCTATGCGCCCTGATCGCAGTAGCTTCACAGTTACCTGCTGTCGCTCAAAATCCTATTGGGACACCTGTAGTTCCCTCTGACTTTGATTATAAATATCAACCCAAAGATCCTGATCTTGGACGAGTTGAGCCCCCGATTTATTACAGCTTACCCGACCTGGGCTACCCGGATAGAACCCTACCTTCGGCCTTCAAATTCCCGATTATCTATGAATTAGGGGCTGATAGCAGCATCACCAGTGATGCAGTAATTACCGATACGGTGTTCATCCCTAACTTACCTCCGATCCCCAATGGTATTACCTTAGATGATGTTCCCCGGGTTCGGGCTGAATATAGTCGCAAAGTGGAAGAATGGGGCGAATTGGTTCAAGGATGTCTGGCTTTAAGTCCTTTAATCATCAAAACTGATACAGGCAACCCCATTTTAATCCAACAGCAAAGCGCCGGAACAGTTGTTCTGAACGCTAATAATATTTCCGTTTGCCCTAAATAAGTTGATTTAATTATCCTTATTTTTTTTCACCTTCCTGTTGATTACGGGGAGGTGATTTTATTAGAAAAGAAATGGCACAATAATATTAAGGCAAAGGGTTATAGCAGTCGCGTGCATTAAGGTATTTGACACAGACAGATGCCACAAACCTGATAGTCAAGTCTTTCCCCCTATTGCCTATTGCCTATTGCCTGTTCCCTCCCCCCAAGCCCCCCATGCACGCGGGGTTTGGGGGGGCCTGTTCCCTTCTATAAAACCATGAAAGAACTCGAAGAAGTCGCGGCAGCCCTAGACCGTGAGGACTACCGCCAAGCTGCCAAACTGTTAAAGCAACTGCAAAAACAAGAACCTGAGAATTTTTGGGTACAGTTATATGCTGGGCGTTGGTATGAAGGGACTGATAAATTAGAAACCGCCGAAAAGGTTTATCGTAAATTACTCAAAGATGCGACAAACCCTAAAATTGTCTCCCAGGCGCGTCAGGGTTTACAAAGAATTGAAACCATTGAACAAAATCGACGTCAAGAAGCAATTATTCAAGCTAAAACTGACCCCATTAATCAAGAATTAGGTGTTTTAATTTTAGAACCTTTAGCCCCAGAAAAAAAACCAGCCGCCGCCCAAACCTTAGCCCGAATGTTAAAAACCGATCCCTATACCGCCCGAATGCAGCTACAAAGTCGGGGTTGGCGTCTGTATAAAACTGGGGAAATGGGGGAATTAAAGGTTTATGGTCAGGAAATGTTAGAAGCCGGAATACCAGTATTTTGGGTATCTTTAACGGAGATTCAAAAACTCCAGGTTTTTCGGATACAATCAATTCAATCTTTATCCCCTCAACCGACTATTATCTGTCAAAATGAACAGGATCAATTAGGGTCTATGACGTTTAATTGGCAGGAAGTTACCCAACGGGTTGAGGGATTATTACCTATATTTGTGGAATCCTTAGATTATGATCCCCGTCGTCCTAAATCTGAACGATTTCGTCATAAAGAAACCACTCAAGATTATGTTCAAATCTATGATTTACATTTGCCTAAACGGGGTTGTATTTTAAGAATTTGTGATCAAAATTATGATTTTCAACAAGGAGTTGATTTTAGTCAATTTTCTCAAGAAACTCTCCCAGTTTCTCAAAATACAAATAGAATTAATTGGAATCTGTTAAAAGAACAGTTAAATTTATTGTTAACTCATGCTCAACTATGGTCTGAGTTTACACCTTTTGCCGAAACAACATTAGATTATACTCAATTTCTCGGTCGGATTAAACCCCATATTGATTTATCTCGAAAATCAGAAAGTCTTTGGGATAATGCTTTTCATTTATATAGTGGTTTGGTATTTTTGAAATAATTTAAGTAAATTGTTGGGATGAGTGTCCCTACAAAGAGCGCTGAAGCGCAACAACAAAGAGCGCTGAAGCGCAACAACAAAGAGCGCTGAAGCGCAACAACAAACGACTATACCTTATGCAAAATAACACCTTTAGTCTAATAATTAATAGTCAAAAAGTCGATATCCAAGACCTTTCTCTCACCCTGACTTTATTAGAATATTTGCGAAGTAGTGGAAGGGTAGGGACAAAGGAAGGTTGCGGGGATGGGGACTGTGGTGCTTGTACGGTTGCTGTTGTGGGTCAGGGGGCGAACGGACAACCCCAATATCTGGCGATGAATAGTTGTTTAATTCCCCTAGCAATGATGGCGGGGCGGGAAATTATTACCGTTGAAGGTGTTGGGAAAAATGGTCTGCATCCGGTACAGGAAGCGATGGTTAGTTTGGGGGGTTCTCAATGTGGCTATTGTACCCCGGGCTTTATTATGAGTTTATTTGCTGCCTACTATAATGGTCAAGTGGATGATGAATCTTTAGAGGGTAATTTATGTCGATGTACGGGTTATTTACCGATTATTAAAGTCGCCGAAGCTGTTAATAACTCCCATCCCTGTGATCAATTTAGTCACCGTTTACAACAAATTAATTCACAACTTAATTATATCGAATATATTACTCCTTGTCAACAGTTTTTCCGTCCGATTCAACTTTCAGAAGTTTTAGATCTTTTACAACAATATCCCCAAGCTCAATTAATTGCAGGTGGAACGGATTTAGGTTTAGAAATTAGTCATCATCGCCAAGAATTTCCTACCCTAATTTCTTTAGAATCCGTTACAGAACTCCAACAAATGCACCACAATTCAGATACAGTAGAAATTGGTGCCGCTATTCCCTTGAGTTATATTCAAGCACAATTAAGGGGAATATTCCCCAGTTTAGATGAAATGTTAGTTTGGTTTGCGGGTAAACAAATTCGTAACCGTGCTACTATTGGAGGCAATATTGCCACAGCGTCTCCCATTGGAGATTTAGCCCCGGTTTTACTCTCTTTAGATGCTCAACTGCGGTTAGCAAGTTTAACCGGAGAACGAATAATTTATATTAATGAATTTTTTCAAGGTTATCGTCAAACCCAATTAAAATCCCAAGAAGTTATTGTTTCAATTATTATTCCTAAAACCATTACTAAAAATGCAGTGAGGCGTTTTAGTCAATCCTATAAAGTCGGAAAACGGGGGACAGATGATATTAGTATTGTTTCCGCAGCATTTACAATTGATTTGGATACAAATAATACAATTATTTATGCTAGACTCGCCTATGGTGGAGTCGCAGCAATTCCCCTGAGAGCGATTGAGATTGAAGAAATGTTAATCGGAAAACCCTGGAATTTAGCAACTATTCAACAGGCTAAAATTATGTTAAAAAATGTTTTTAATCCCTTGACGGATTTGCGAGGAAGTGCTAGTTATAGAAAACGATTAGTTGCTAATTTGTTTGAAAAATTTTTCCTAGATTTTTCTCCCCGATAAAACGTTGTTGGGCTTTAGCCCCCAGTCCTTGTTAGTTGTTGGGCTTTAGCCCCCAGTCCTTGTTAGTTGTTGGGCTTTAGCCCCCAGTCCTTGTTAGTTGTTGGGCTTTAGCACCCAGTCCTTGTTAGTTGTTGGGCTTTAGCCCCCAGTCCTTGTTAGTTGTTGGGCTTTAGCCCCCAGTCCTTGTTAGTTGTTGGGCTTTAGCCCCCAGTCCTTGTTAATTTTGATTCGGGGAATTTTTGATGGATATGCTATAAAACGTTTTTGGGATGAGTGCCCTTGTAAAGATTGCGCTTAAGCGCAACAACGAATTTAAGGATAAAAATATGGAAGAAAATAATAACAATAATAAATCTAAACCCCATGAAAGCGCCGTTGGTCATGTTACGGGAAAAGCGATTTATACCGATGACCAAAGATTACCCAATGGAATGTTATATTTATGGCCAGTATTATCTCCTTATGCTAAAGCTAAACTATTAAAAATTGATAGTTCAAATTTAGATAATATTCTGGGGTTTGTTACTATTTTAACAGCAAATGATATCAAAGGCAATAATAACACCGGAACTATTAAACACGATGAAGTCCTATTACCTGCGGATGAAATTAACTATTGGGGTCAACCTGTGGTTTGGGTAGTTGCAGAAACAGAAAATGCAGCCAAAAAAGCAGCCGAAACTATAAAAATTGACTATGAAGTATTAACGCCTATTTTAACCATTCAAGATGTAATTAAAAACAATAGTGTTCACGCGGATAAAAATATTATGCGTCGGGGAAATATCACCCATGCTTTACAGGAATCTGAGTTTATTTTAACTGGAGAGATTGAAATTCCAGGTCAAGATCATTTTTATTTAGAAACTCAAGTTAGTTGGGTTATTCCGAATATGGAAGACAATTATCAAGTCTATTCCTCGACTCAACATCCTAGTGAAACTCAAGCGATTATTTCCGAGGTTTTAGGTATTTCCAGAAATCAAATAGTTGTCACTTGTTTAAGGATGGGTGGGGGGTTTGGTGGAAAAGAAACCCAAGCTAATCCTACCGCAGCTATAGCAGCTTTAGCCGCTCAAAAAACCGGACGTCCGGCGCGAGTTCGACTCAAAAGAGATCAAGATATGATCATAACTGGAAAGCGCCATCCTTTTTTGGGTCAATATCAAGTTGGATTTAACTCAAAAGGTCAACTTTTAGCCCTAGATATTGATTTATATTCCGATGGCGGTTGGAGTGCGGATTTATCCTTTCCTATTTTACAAAGGGCGATGTTTCATCTCGATAATTGTTATTATATTCCTAACTTAGAAATTAGAGGTCAAGTCCTGAAAACCAATAAAGTTTCTAATACGGCTTTTAGGGGTTTTGGGGGGCCGCAGGGTATGGTAATTATTGAAGAAATTATGGATAGAATTGCGCGTAAATTAGGTTTACCGTCTGAATTAGTCAGAGAACGTAATTTTTATCATGGAAAAGCAGAAACTAATACTACCCATTATGGTCAAGAAATTTTTGATAATCGCATTTCAAGGGTTTGGGAGGAAATTAAATTAAAATCAAATTTTGCCCAGCAAAAAATAGAAATAGCACAATTTAATCAAAATAATAATTATCAAAAACGTGGGTTAGCAATTACTCCGGTTAAATTCGGAATTTCTTTTACCAAAACCGAATATAATCAAGGAGGTGCTTTAATTTTAATTTACCTGGATGGGAGTATTCAACTTAATCATGGGGGGACGGAAATGGGTCAGGGTTTACAAACTAAAATGTTACAGGTTGCTTCCCAAGCATTAGGGGTGAATATTGAACGATTTAGAATCATGCCCACAAGTACCGATAAAGTGCCTAATACCTCGGCTACGGCGGCTTCTAGTGGTTCTGACTTAAATGGTCAAGCGATTAAAAATGCCTGTGAAATCCTCAAAAAAAGATTATCAAAGGTGGCTGCAAAGTTGTTAAATATGGATGAACCCCAAGAGTTAGTTTTTGCTGAAAATTGGATTTATTGTCAAAGTTATCCTAGTCAAAAAATAGATTTTAATGAAGTAGTTAAACAAGCCTATAATCAACGAGTAAGTTTATCAACAACGGGCTATTATCGGACTCCTAATATTTATTATGATCCCAAAATAGGCAAGGGTAGACCCTTCTATTATTATGCTTATGGGGCGGCGGTAAGTGAAGTGGAAATTGATGGACTTACGGGAACTTTTAAACTCCGCCAAGTGGATATTGTTCATGATGTGGGAGAATCCTTAAATCCTTTAATTGATATTGGACAAATAGAAGGAGGTTTTGTGCAGGGAATGGGATGGTTAACCATGGAAGAATTGATTTGGGATGAGTCAGGAAAATTAAAAACTTTTGCCCCCAGTACCTATAAAATTCCGACGATCAAAGAAGTTCCTAAAAATTTTCAGGTTCATTTATTACAACGGGCGGCACAGGATGGGGTAATTTATGGAAGTAAAGCAGTGGGAGAACCTCCTTTTATGTTAGCAATTTCTGTCAGGGAAGCAATTAAAGAAGCTATTGCAGCTTTTGGTCAAACGGATTCAGTTTTTTTGGCTTCTCCTGCTACCCCAGAAGCAATTTTAAATGCTATTGAACAGGTACAATTAAACTCAGTTGATTCTTAAAAAAATTCAGTTATAGTGCTACGCATTACAGTAGAGACGCGCCATGGCGCGTCTCTACTAAATCCACTTGACTTTCTTGTGTTATAATGATTAAATTCTACCAACAACTTATTCAAGTTTTAAATCAAGCAGATGTGGTGATAGCAACCGTCACCAGGATTAAAGGTTCAGTCCCTAGGGAAATAGGGGCTAAAATGATCATTTGTGCTGATGGTCGAACTTTTGATACAATTGGAGGAGGCGCGGGAGAATTTAAGGTAATTCAGCAAGCTGGGGAAGTCTTAAAAACCGGAAAAAAGCAATTAGTTGAAATTGACTTATCCGGTGCCCCTGAACGTGAAACTCAGGGGGTTTGTGGGGGGTTAATGCAGGTTTTATTAGAAAGATGGTCAGGGGAAAAAGCGATCGCATTAACTGAAAAAATTTTACGGAATTTAGAAATAGGAAAATCTATTATTCTTGTAACTTCTTTTGATCAAACTTTTCCCTATTTACTGACTAAAAATAACCCAATTTCAATCTCTGATCAGACCTTTATAGAAACTCTAAAACCCTCGCCGATCTTATTAATTATAGGCGCGGGTCATATTGGAGAAAAGTTATCTCAAATAGCTGATTTTATTGGCTTTAAAATTATTATCCAAGACTCTCGTACTGAGTTAACTAATCCAGAACGATTTCCTCCTTTTACCAAGATTTTTAATGAAAGTGTCAGCAATGTTTTAGAACAATTGACATCCCATAAAAACCTATATATTGCCTTGGTAAATCGAGGATATATTCAAGATATTGAAGCCTTAAAGGTGATTTTAAATTGGGATTTATCCTATCAATATATTGGCATGATTGGTAGCAAAAAAAGAATTAACTGGGTTTACCAAGATTTACAAGAATCTGGAATTTCTCCCCATCAACTCGAAAAAATTCATGCTCCGATTGGATTAGAAATTGGAGCATTAACTCCTGAAGAAATTGCCATTAGTATTGGTGCAGAATTAATTCGAGTTTATCGAGAAAAATAGAAACCCTAGGCTTGAGGCTGTTTCAGCTAAAGCCTTGAATTGAGATCGGCTTTACATTGATTCAGAATCCGAGTATCGTTTTCACTAACATTAGGAAGACGATTAAATCCTTCTAAAACCAGATTATTTTCGCTAACTTGACCTCCGGTTGTCGCTACAACAGCAGTATTATTCAAACCAATTTGATAGGAATGGGTTTCTTGAGTATAACTTTCAATAATCTTTAAACTCAGATAATTGCCTTCAGGAACTCCGGTGAAACAGTCAAAGGACGAGCGCGGCATATAAAACGCCCCAGTTACTTGACCTTGCTTGACTTCAAACACCATATAAGATTGTCCAATTTGTTCCGGTTGGGAAGATTCACCATAGAGGTAAACCCCATCTTTAAGGAAATTACGTTGGACAACGGCGGTTTCTGAACCCAGATTTTGAGGATTTTGTGAAACTAAGACGGTGTTCGCCGAAGCAATTCCCCCAAAACCTATGATTACCGTTAAGGCTAAAGTATGAGTCAAGGGGGAAAGTCGGGTTAATACCCGGCAAAACCTACTCCAAGATGAAATAGAATTGAGCAGTTGATCAAGCATTTTTTGAATCTCCTGCGAAAAAAGGCATTGATCACCGAATCTCTAGCTACAGCATCAATTCAGTGAATTTCGGTAAAGTTTGCTGCTAATTGCAACATACAATATTATTTTGAAATTATTTTGAAGTGGGCATTACCTTTTCGATTGACCTAGATCGCTAATTCATCGAAACTAGATTAAAGCGTTTCAATAGTACGCCCACCAGAGGTATGATGACGTTACGGAGCAACTAAGGGAACGCAAAATCAAAATGCGAATTCTATTTGTCGCCGCAGAAGCGGCACCTTTAGCAAAAGTAGGTGGGATGGGAGATGTGGTCGGTGCATTGCCGCAGGTGTTGCGAGCAATGGGACACGATGTCCGCATCTTTATGCCCTATTATGGCTTTCTCGCCGATAAGATCAAAGTCCCAAAAGACCCGATCTGGTGGGGAAATGCCATGTATCAGCGTTTCGCTGTCTTTGAAACGGTATTTCCAAAAACCGATGTGCCATTATACTTATTTGGGCATCCCTCTTTTATGCCTCGTCGCGTTTATTACGGAGAGGATGAGGAGTGGCGGTTCACTTTATTTTCTAGTGGTGCGGCGGAATTTGCCTGGAATTATTGGAAACCCCATATCATTCACTGCCACGACTGGCACACCGGAATGATCCCGGTATGGATGCAAGAAACACCCGATATTGCCACAATCTTCACTATTCATAATTTAGCATATCAAGGGCCTTGGCGTTGGTATTTGGAACGAATTACTTGGTGTCCTTGGTATATGCAGGGTCACAACACCATGGCGGCGGCGGTACAAGCCGCTGACCGAGTAACAACGGTTTCACCGACTTATGCTGAACAAATTCAAACCGCAGCTTATGGGGAAAATTTAGAAGGGTTACTTTCCTTTGTCAGTGGTAAAATGACGGGAATTTTAAATGGAATTGATACTAATTCCTATAACCCAGCGACTGACCCTTATATTCCCGAACGGTTTACGGCTGATAGTTTGGAAAATCGCCGCGCCAATAAAGTTGCCATTCAAGAAGAAGTGGGATTAGAAGTTAATTCTAATACTTTTTTAATGGGGATGGTCACCCGATTAGTCGATCAGAAAGGGATTGATCTGGTAATACAAATTATGGATCAATTCTTATCCTATAGCGATTCTCAATTGATTGTTTTAGGAACGGGCGATCGCTATTATGAAACCCAATTATGGCACATGGCTTCCCGTTATCCAGGTCGGATGACGACACAATTATTGTTTAATGATGCCCTATCAAGGCGGATTTATGCGGGTTGTGATGCCTTTATTATGCCAAGTCGGTTTGAACCCTGCGGCATTAGTCAAATGTTGGCGATGCGTTATGGTTGTATTCCGATTGTTCGACGGACGGGCGGTTTAGTTGATACGGTATCCTATAATGATCCGATTAATTATCATGGTACGGGATACTGTTTTGATCGCTATGAACCCTTAGATTTTTATACCTCAATGGTTCGGGCGTCCGAAGCTTTCCGGTTTAAAGATCAATGGCGAGAACTGCAACGTCGGGCGATGGGTCAAAACTTTAGTTGGGAAAATTCCGCTAAAGAGTATATCCAACTTTACAACAATGTGATGGATGGTTATGGCGGTGTTTCTAATGAACCCGCACCCGAACCCGCACCACCTCAACCACCACCAACAACTCCTGGTGTTGTAGTTTAACCTAAATGGGTAATGGGTAATGGGTAATGGGTAATGAATGGGTAATGGGTAATGGGTAATGGGTAATATTTCTGTTCCCTGTTCTCGTTCGACAAGCTCACGACGCAGCCTGTTCCCTGTTCCCTGTTCCCTATTCCCTGTTCTTAATTTATTAATTTTAAGCAAATAAATCTAAAGGAAAATGTCCGTATACTCCATTAATTCCATTTTCTTCGGTGGATTGAAAGGAAATTAGCACCCCACGATATTTTTCTAAATAGGGACTAATATAAAAATTTTGACTGCGACCATTGAATTTTAAATAGACCGATTCCGAGATGGGTTCTAAGGCATGATCTTCTACATTAACTGAATATTCAAAGGCTTTTAAATACTCAGTTAATGCGGTTAAAGCCTGTGCCATGTCATCAGCACAAATGCCAATCATTTGATATTCAGATTCACGGTTAAGTAATAATAATGCGGCTTGAATCTTCACCTTTTCTGGATCGGAAATAGGGGAAATTACATCCGTACAAATAAAGCCCTTTAAAATGGCTTGGGCTTCTGGAATAGTTAATGGGGATATCATCATTAATTAGGAATTAGGCTTGGAGTTTGGGTTTAGACCAGCGAGTGAGGACACTCGCACTGCACGAAGGTGGACTAGGCAGTGGCGTGGGTGAGTTCTTGCCATCGTTGATGCCAAAGTTCCATGGCGGTTTCCCCCTGGGGTATGTCAATAAATTCTTGGCTTTGTTTTTGGAGTTCGGGGGCCAAGCGTTCTAAGCCATCAAAGCTATTGCAGTAACGCAAAATGGTTTTCCAGCCGTCGTACCATTGTTGACCTGCTTGTTGACGCTCCCGCAGGGGTCTGAGACGTTCTTCTTCTTGAGCTTGACGTTGGGCTTCCAGTTTCAATTGTTGGGATTTTTGCGCCCAGGCAGACCGCCATGCTTCTAAGAGGGAGGAGTCATACTGAGTTGGGTATTGCTTCACTTCTAAACTGAGCATTTCCCCTAGTTGATCTAAGTAAGGGCGATCGCCACTATTTTTAATCGCATCTAACCCCGTTTCTTTCCAGAGGGGTAGGCGACGATAGCTGATAAAAACAGCTTTTTTATGTTCAATTTTTACCCAAATTTGGTGTTGCCAGAATTCCAGGCGCTCAATGTTTCGAGGTGCGATACTGAGTAAGGTAGCAACTTCCAACCAGACACGGGCTAGAGGCCATTGACTCGGAACAATCACTCCAGCCTGAATTAAATTATGAGACATGGGCAAACACCTAGATTCTGCACGATAGTTTCCCAAATACTAGATATAGCGTCTTAATTGGGAATCACCAATGATTATACCCTATATTTGGAGTTTAGTCTAGGTCTTGAGGAAGAAAAATTGATAGGGTTTTTGAGTACAGACCCTAATACAATAGCAGAAGTTAACACCGTTGGCAAAAGCCAAACCTTAATTTAGATAGTTTTAATCTCACGTTATTTATACTACACTAATATTACACAAACGTCTAGTTTTTCAAGGAGAAAAAATTATGTATACCCTTCCTCGAACCTCAACAACCGATATGGAAGTCACCAGCATTCGCCTAGAACGGGATCTCAAAGAAAAATTAAAAGGACTGGCCAAGAACAAAGGCTATCAAGCATTGATTCGAGATATCCTTTGGAATTATGTCCAGCAAAAATCAGGAGATTATCGACCCCCCTTGACCAGAGAAGATATCCGCGCCCATATTTCCGCTATTGCAGAACAAGAGGAACGCTGCGTTTTAACAGGCAATATTATCCGACCCAAAGAAGCAATGTTTCTGGGACTCACATTTCAAGGCGATATGGTTCCCCTGAGTGTGGAGAGTGTAGGAGGCCAGTAATCACCGAATCTGAGGTAAAGATTTCCCAGTCCCCCTAAATCAAACAGGGGGATTTGGGGACTTTTGGGTTAACCTAATCCCCCTATCTACCTCCTACACCTCTACTCCTTTGGAATACTTTTTTTCCACAACTGGATTTGAGTAGATTATACTGGAAAAGCCGCTCTAAAAAGGCGAGGGTTTAAACCTAGATTTTTGGTACAAACTTTATGTCAGATCATCAAGGTCATATTTTAATTGTTGATGACACCCCCGATAACTTAAGACTGTTATCCAAAACTTTAAGTGAACAGGGGTACGAGGTTCAATGTGCTATTAATGGAAAATTAGCATTAATGGCGGTAAAACATGAGCCACCGGATTTAATTTTATTAGATATTAAAATGCCAGAAATGGACGGGTATGAAGTTTGTGAACGCCTAAAAATGCAAGAAGAAACGGCTGCAATCCCGGTAATTTTTTTAAGTGCCTTGGATGATGTTTTCGATAAAGTTAAAGCCTTTACTGTTGGGGGTGTGGATTATATTACTAAACCCTTTCAGGTAGAAGAAGTTTTTGCTCGAATTGAAAATCAACTGACCATTCGCCGTTTACAACAACAACTACAAAATAAAAATATTAAACTGGAACAATTAAATCAAGAGTTAAAGCGTTCTAATCGAGATTTAGAAGAATTTGCCTATGTCGTTTCTCACGATTTACAGCAACCTTTACAAACAATCACGGGATTTGCAGAACTGTTATTAGCCTTAAAATCCGAAATCAATTTAGAACAAGAAGCGGAGGAATATGTTAGCCCAATTTTAGAAGAGGGGATTAGAATGCAAGAACTAATCAAAAACTTGTTAGAATATAGCCGAGTCGGAACCAAAAAACGTAACTTTGAACCCACAGACTGTCAGGAAATTTTAAGAAAATCTTTAGCTGATTTACATAGTATAATTGAAAATAGTCTTGCAATTGTTACTTGTGAGAAGCTACCAATACTAATGGCAGATCGGATTCAATTAGGACAGTTATTTCAGAACTTAATTGCGAATGGAATTAAATACCAAAGTCCTAATATTCAACCTAAAATCGTAATTTCTGTTCAAGAAAAACCCGAAGAATGGCTATTTAGAGTTGAGGATAATGGGATCGGGATTAAACCAGAAAATTTTGATCGGATTTTTCAAGTATTTCAGCGTCTTCATACCAATCAAGAGTATCCAGGAACTGGGGTGGGGTTAGCTATTTGTAAAAAGATCATTGAACGTCATCAAGGGAGAATTTGGTTAGAATCAGAATGGCAAATTGGAACCACATTTAATTTTACATTACCAAAATCAGATAAAGGTAATTATGAAAACTCCTGAATTGTCAAAAACACAAGTATTACAACAGCAACTCGAAGCAGAAATTAAAGCGCGTCAGCAACTGGAAATTGCACTCCAAGAAAGGCAATCCCATTGGCGAGATTTATTCCACTTATCTCCGATTGGAATGGTAGAAATTTCCTTGGAGGGGAAGTTTTTAGAAGTCAATTCTTCTTTTTGTAAGTTTGTGGGGTATTCTCAAGCTGAACTAATCGAATTTCAATTTAATCAAATTACCCATCCTGATGATCAAAACATTAGTTTTGAATCTTTCAATCAGTTAATTACTCAAAAAATATCACAATTTCAACTAGAAAAACGTTATCAACATAAACAAGGACATTGGGTTTATGCGATTGTCAATGGTTATTTACGTTTAGATGCTCAGGGGAAACCTTATTCTGTGATGACTCAAATTCAGAATATTACCCAACGTAAATTAGCGGAAGAAGATATTAAAGAACGAGAGGAATATTTACGTTTAATTTTAAATAATATTCCTCAACAAGTGTTTTGGAAAGACACCAATTTAGTCTTTAGAGGGTGTAATACAAATTGGGCAGAAGCCGCTAAGTTAGAAAGTCCAGAATATGTGAGGGGAAAAACCGATCATGATTTATTTTCTGATCCTAAAATTGGAGACTTTTTTCGCGCCCAAGATCGGCGGGTAATGGCATCTAAACAAGCGGAAATGCACTTAATTGCACCCAAACAAAAACTTTCTGCTGATGGGCGACAATTATGGTTAGATATTAGTCGGATTCCCATGCAGGATTCTGATGGAAATGTGATTGGAATTTTGGGGGTAATTGAAGATATTACGGAACGAAAAGAAATTGATGAAAAATTGAGATTAACGCAGTTTTCTATTGAAAAATCAAGGGATTATTTCTTATTTACAGATAGTAAAGCACAATTTTTTGATGTTAATGAAGCCGCTTGTAATGCTTTGGGATATTCCAGAGAAGAATTATTGAAAATGCAGGTTAAAGATATTGACGTTCAAGCACTTGATGATGCCTGGCCAATTTCTTGGGAGGAGTTAAAACAACAGGGTTCTTTTACCTTTGAATCTGTTCATTTAACCAAAACAGGTCAAGAAATTAGTGTTGAAATTACGCTCAGTTATTTAGAATATAATAATAAAGAATACGGTTGTGCAATTGTTCGGGATATTTGCGATCGCAAACAAGCTGAAATTGCCTTACAGCAAGCTAAAGAATCGGCGGAAACCGCAAATCGTGCTAAGAGTGAATTTCTCGCCCGCATGAGTCATGAATTGCGAACACCGATGAATGCTATTCTAGGATTTACGCAACTAATAGAACGAGATTTAAAGCGAAATCCTTTGGTATTGTTAGCCGAACATCAAGAGCATTTAGACATTATTGGTCGCAGTGGTGAACATCTGTTGAATTTAATTAATGATGTTTTAGAGATGTCTAAAATTGAAGCGGGACAAATTGTATTAAATCCCAGTAAGTTTGATTTACCGCGTCTTCTTGATTCGATTAAAGATATGTTAGCATTTAAAGCCAAATCTAAAGGTTTAGAGTTTAATATTATTTCCGATTTGGGTATGGCTGAATATATTGAAACTGATGAAAGTAAATTGCGACAGGTATTAATTAATCTATTAGGAAATTCAATTAAATTTACCAAAAAAGGGTCTATTACTTTAAAAGTTAAACCCTTAAATAATCAGATATCCCCAAATCAAATTTTACTCGGCTTTGAAATTGAAGATACTGGATCGGGAATTTCAGCAGAAGAATTAGAATTACTATTCCAACCGTTTATCCAAACTGAAACAGGCCGAAAATCTGAACAAGGAACTGGATTAGGTCTATCTATTAGTAAACAGTTTGTGCAATTAATGGGAGGAGAAATAACCGTCAATAGTCAAGTCGGAAAAGGCACAATATTTCAATTTTATATTCAAGCTAATTTAGCTATTTTTTCCGATATTCGTTCTGAAGAATTGACCCGACGAGTCATCAATTTAGCCCCCAATCAACCTAACTATCGGATTTTAGTAGTTGATGATAATTGGACAAATAGACAGTTAGTGATTAAGGTTTTAAAACCCTTGGGATTTCAATTAAAAGAAGCAGAAAATGGTCAAGAAGCCGTTACAATTTGGGAGAATTGGCAACCAGATTTAATTTTTATGGATATGCGAATGCCGATTATGAATGGCTATGAAGCAACCCAAAGGATTAAACAGCATTTACAAGCAGGTCAATCTACGGTGATTATTGCCTTAACTGCTAGTGCTTTACAACAGGATCAATTAGTGTCTTTATCGGCGGGATGTGATGATTTTATTAGAAAACCCTTTCGAGTTGATTTGTTATTTGAAAAACTTTCTGAACATTTAGGAATTAGTTTTATTTATGAAGAAAATTTAGAGGATTTAAAAACCTCGACCTTAGAATTAAACCAGCTTGCAGAATTAACTCCAGAGGTGTTAGAATTATTGGCAAAACCGATTGTTCAAGAGTTATATCAAGCCGGATTAAAACTTAACTCTAGGTTAGTTGCTGAAGCGGTTAAAAAGATTCCACTTTCTCAAGAGTCGATTGGTAAATTATTAACTCAATTAGCCGATGATTTTCGGTATGATGTAATTATTGATTTAACAAAAGCGATCGCTGAAAATAATTAATGTTCTGGGAAAATTAACCTTAACTTCCACGTCAATCTTAGTGAGGGATTTAGCCATCAATTCTATCAATCCTCTTGCTGTTGGATCGGAGGGTTTTTGGGTTTTTAAGAAGTTACAAATTTTGTATTTTTCCGGTTTAATCCTATTCGGGTTAGATTTGATCATAAAATGTGACTATTTAATCCATGAACCAGCTAATCAAACAACAAGCAATTCCGGGAATTATTGGGGGGTTAGGGCCTTTAGCTCATATTGAATTAGAGCGTCACTTAATTGCTATAAATCAAGGGCGAGGAGCCTGTTGTGATCAAGAGTATCCCGTTTGGTTTTTAATTAATGCTACGGATATTCCTGATCGGACTCAAAGTATTATTGGAGAGGTGGAAAATTGCACCCCCTGGTTAGTTAAGTATGGCAAAATTTTACAAACCGCCGGGGCTGATTTTTTAGTGATTCCTTGTAATACTTCCCATGCTTTTTATGATCAAGTTCAACCTCAATTAAATATTCCTTGGATTCATTGGATGCAGTCTACAAGTATATTCATTAAAACCCATTATCCGCAATATCAAAATATTGGGGTTTTAGCAACAACAGGAACACTCAAAACCCAACTTTATCACCACAGTTTAACCGCATTAGGACTAAATTATATTCAACCTGACTTAAATTCTGAAGTCCAAAACCAGATTATGAATGCCATTTATCATCCGATTTGGGGCATTAAAGCCACAGGAATTAAAGTTTCTACCCAGGCTTTAGAAATCTTAGTTAATGCAACTCATTGGTTAGCAGATCAGGGTGCAGAATTAGTGATTGCTGGATGTACAGAACTTTCTGTAGGCTTTAATTATTTAACGAATCTGCCTTTAATTTGGGTTGATCCGATGAAAATTATGGCCGAAATTACTTTAGATTTAGCTTGGGGATATTCTGCAATTTAGACCATTTCTCTTTGGTCTGATACTGGATATTCAACTAAAATTCTAGGATCGGCAATAACCGAAGTTGATGCGATCGCAGTATGAACAATACATAAAGTTCGGAAAGGTTCAACAATCGGGTCAATGGCAATTAACAGGACTAACACCGCTTCCAATGGTAATCCCAAGGGTTTTAGGACTAAATCTAATAGAGTTAGGGTTAAAACTCCCGTTGTCCCTGATGTTGCCATACCCGCAAAAATGGAGGCAATAATAATAATTAAAAAACTGGATAAATTTAAGGATGTATTATACAACTGGGCAATAAAAACCGAAGATATCGCAAAATAGGTAACGGAACCAAATCGACAAATTGTAATCGCTAAGGGAGTGACTAAATCAACTGTTTGCAGATCAAATTTTAAGCTCTCAGTTAAGGAGGAAATAGAGGAGGGTAAACAGGAAAAACTACTTCGGGTTGCTAGGGCTAATATGGTGGGTTCTTTTAAAGCTATACAGACATTTTTGAAGGAAGTCTTAGCTTGTTTAGCAACCACTAAGGTACTGAGACAATAGATTAAGGCATAGGCAAGAATTACCACTCCCACAAAATCACCCATAGCCAGAACAATGCCAAACCCAGTTTTAGCAATTTGGCTGGCTAATAGACAAAATAAGCCAAAAGGTAAGAGCAGAATCAGCCAATCAATTAATTGTTTTGAACTTTTATAAATAGTATCAAGAAGCTGAAAAAAGCTAGAAGATGATGATTCTTTTACCGACCCTAAAGCGATGCCAAAAATAATTGAAAAAAACAAAATTTTTAGGGTATTACCATCGCTCAAAGCTGAAAAAATATTGTCAGGAACTAAGTTGAATAAAAAAGAGATTAACATAGAAGTTTCTTCCGGTTTAGGGGTATCACTGCTCAGAGAGACTTCTAAATCTAGTTCTGATGAATTAACAATTACCCCTAAAGCTGTTAAAGTTGATTCATCTAAATTTCCCCCTGGATTAGTCACGATAGCTAGGGTCATACCGATGACGCTACAGGCTAATAGTCCAACAGAAAAAACCAGCAGAATGCGTTTGATATATTTCTCAGTGTCTTGACTACTAATTAATCGCCCAACACTCATGGTTGTCGCCGAGAATAATATCGGCAAAACACACATTTTTAATAAGGCTAAATACAAATTGCCAAAGGGCGTTAAAAAAGCAGCTATTTCTTTTTGGAATATGCCAAAATATAGCCCTAATATAATTCCTGGAACAATCGCCAAGGGATGACGTAAGATTTTGAATAATTGAGCAAAATTAAAATATTTTTTCAGCATTTTCAGGATGATATTTATTGTTTTTTGGTTTGTCCGGGTTTTCCAAAGATATCAGAATATTCTTCAATCAGACTATCAACGGTATAGTTGATTTTGTTCAAGTCTAGGTAGAGATTAACAAATTGTAAAAGATGCCCACTTGACCAAGGAAGGGCAATTGCAATCGGATCGTAACTATCTGAAAGGGCAACCGTTTTAAAATTTAATGCTATATTAGGTTGATTCAGAATAATTTTTTTTACTTCTAATTCATCCCGATAGGCTGCTAAAACATCACCATTGATTGCGGCTTTAATTACATCCTCCCAAGTCGTAAATTCAACAATTTGAGCTTGGGGAAATTTCTCTTTGGTAAATCCCACATAGGATGATCCTTTAATCACCCCAATTTTGCCTTCAAAATTCTTTAAAAAATCAACCGTATCTTTCCCTTTTGACGCTTTTGCTAATTGTAAACGATTGATTAATAGACCATGCCGTAAGGTTAAATAGGGACGGGAAAAAGAAACCATTTTGGCTCTAGCCAAGGTCTGACTTAGTTTAGAAATGCCTAAATCGGCTTTTTGAGAATTAACAATATCCACGACATCATTAAAGGTTTTAGCCGTCCGATCTATTTTGAGAGAAACACCTAAAGCCGTGGCTAAATCTTGCGCTATTGTAATATCTGACCCGATTAAATTACTTTGTTTATTTTTGACAAAAAATGGAGGACTATCAATTCCTAAAATAGCAACAATTAGCTGATTTCGATCTACAATGGTTTGCAGGTCGGGGGACAAACTAACAGAGGAAGTGGTTAACCCGATGGTGGGGGTAACTTCAGCCCTAATGCTATCATTGGGCTGGAGGTATTGCCAAGTTTGAGGATCAACTATTCCCGTTGCCTCTAAACCCATACTGACTTGAAAATTATAAACAGCCTCTTGTGTCCCTTCTCCATAGACTCCATCCAATGCACCTGGGTAATATCCTCGTTTTTTCAGTTGAGTTTGTAAGTCGATAACTTCCTTTCCCTGACTATTAAGAGTGGGTAATTGTTGATCTGGATTAGATGGAAAAGTAACAGGTATTGCTTGGGTTTCAGCAGTTTTTCCTGTTGTTTCCTTCGATAAGATATTGCTGGTTGAAATAGCAAAATCTGCCCTTGTCACCAGGATAGCTACAATGGTTGCTATACAAACAACAATCCCGATCAATTTGAGAACTGTTCGCTTCCTACCTGGGGGAATTGACATATTATTTTCCAAACTCTAATTCCTATTATACTCTGATTGTGCTATTCTTCTAAAAATTCATAACTGCGTCCGGAAAATTCTACATCTTTAGTTGAAATTGGGCATAATTTCTGACATTTTGCAGATAAAGCATCTACTTTTAAACTTTCCCACTGGAATACCTCGGTTTAATAAATTACCGGATTTCAGTCATAAAAACAGAAAAATTTATTTAATCTACTGAATTTTATTATCAGATAACTATGAAAAAAATCACAGGAAAACAGAAAACAAAAACCAGTATAAGTTTAAAAACAATGTTAACTGGTTTTATTGTTCTAACCATCAGCTTTACAACGGCAATTGTTTATTTCCCTTGGTTTTTTACCTCTAAAAAAAATATTGATAAAATTGTTACTCAAATCAACGAAGAAATTGCCCTATCAACCTCAAAAGAATTTACTGATTTATTCCATAATGTTTACTATACCCAGGATTTTATTAGAAGTGCCATTAATCGTAATATAGTAGATATTAATAATCCCGAAGAACGCGATCGCTTTTTTTTAAGTATTCTGCAATCTAATCCCGACTTTTCCTTTGTACAATTTGCCTATCCTAATGGGGATTATGTCGGCGCTCAAAGGGTAACAACAGCTTTTGAAAAGCAGAATACGTTTAAACTGCATTTTCGTCAATGGGATGAAGAAAGAAAATTAGCGATTAAAACAACAGATCAGTATGAATTAATCGGCCAAAAACTGCAATTAATTAAAACCACCCAAATTGAAGAACCGAATTGGTATACCCCGGGTCGTCCTTGGTATCGAGATGCACTGAAAACCCCAGGTCAAGCGGCTTGGACTGTCTATGTTTATCGCTCTACCAATACCCCTGGAATTGACTCTAATATCGCGCTTTATAAAGAACAAACGGATAACATCTATTGGCGGGTCGAAAACCCATCTGTACTCTTAGGCGTGATTGGTGTAGGGTTTGAATTCAGACAAATTTCTCAGCGTTTACAAGAACAACAAAAAGGGCGATCAAATATTGAGGTTTTTGTGATTAATTCCCAAGGAGAAATGATTGCTTCCACCGATCCCAATGAGCATTCTCCAATTCAAATTAAAGGGCAAGATCAACCCCAGCTTCAACTCTTAAAAAATTCTAAAAATCCCTATTTTCAGATGGCTGTAAAAATATTAGAAGAACGAGCAATAGATCTAAAACTGTTTAGTAGTCCTCAACAGTGGATCTCTAAAAATCCCCAGAATGGCAAATATTATTATGTCTCTCTCACTCGCGCTGTAACTCCAATGAATCAATTACATTGGTTCATCGGAACAGTAATTCCAGAAGATCAATACATGGGAACAATCAAAAAAAATAATAAGATTTTATTGGGGTTTGTAATAATATTGATTTTAGGAACAACGGGTTTAGTAATCACCCTTAGTGATCGATTATTGGTCAAACCAATTAATCAGATTAAAGAAGTAACTCATCGCGTTGAAAATGGAGATTTAGAAGTTGAAAAACTAGAAATTGAAACCTGTCAGGAGTTAGGAATTTTAACCCATGCGATTAATAATATGATTGTGGGACTTCGAGAAAGAGAGCGAGAACGGGATATTTTCGGCCGTGTGGTTTCTCCTGAAGTCCGAGAAAAATTATTACAGGGTCAATTAAAATTAGGAGGAGAACTCTGTTGGGTCTCGGTTTTATTTACCGATATTCGCAATTTTTCTACCCTATCGGAACAAATGCAACCCCAAGAAGTGGTGGCATTTTTAAATGAATATCTAACCGAAATGACCGATGCAATTCGTCCTTGGGGGGGATATGTCAATAATTTTATTGGGGATGCAATTGTGGTAATTTTCGGAGCGCCTTTATCCCCAGCAGAAACAGAATGGCGTTCAGTAGCTGCCGCATTAACCATGCGTGAACGTTTAGAAGAACTAAATTATCGGCGAATTCAACGGGGTGAAGTCACTATTCAAACGGGAATTGGTATTAGTAGTGGAGAAGTTGTTGCGGGACAAATTGGTTCCTTAGAACGGTTATTATATACGGTGATTGGGGATGCAGTAAATGTGGCGGCGCGTTTGGAAACCTTAACTAAAGAATATCCTGAATATACCATTTTAATTAATGAATTAACTGCTAACGGTATTGCAGAACATCATGGTATTGTTCTTAAAAGTTTGGGTGAAATTAAAGTCAAAGGTCGCCAAAAGCCCGTAGAAGTTTATGCGGTTTTAGATTGGATAAAAGAAGAAATTCCTGTTATCACCCCGGTTTAAATTAGGAAGGCAAAGGTAACATATAACATCGCCACGAATATTTGCACAACCATGACTGGAATCCCATAATGAAGAAAGGTTTTAAAGGAAATTGTCCGTCCATGTAGTTCGGAAATTCCGGCGGCGACAATATTAGAAGAAGCTCCTACCAATGTGCCATTTCCGCCCAAGGTTGCCCCAAACATCATTGCATAAAATAGCGGTAATACTTCCGGGGGAAACTGTCCGTTAAAAGCCGGGTCAAGCACTTCTGCACCGACAAATCCCACATTAACTAAATATTGTTTTAATAAGGGAACCATCGCCACCACTAGGGGAATATTAGGCACAACACTAGAAATAATCCCTACTGTTACTAACAGTAAAATTGAACCGAGAGCGATATTTTTTCCTAAAATCACCGCTAGAAGTCCCGATAAATTGCTAATCACTCCAGTTTTTTCTAATCCTCCAATTAAAACAAAAATTGACATAAAGAAAATTAAGGTACTCCAATCTAAATCCCGCAAAATATTATTAACGGTATCAATTTTACTGTGATGAGCTAACATTAAGGCTAAAGCAGCACCTAATAAAGCTACCGCCGCCGGAGAAATGGGAACGGGTAAGGTTTCTCCAATTACAAAAAAGGTTAAAACAAAGGCCATAATTAAACCTCCCAGTGCTAGAATCCGAGGATGATTAATTTTAGGATGGGGCAAATCTTCTAAATGTTCAAATTTTGTATTCCAAGTTTTACGGAATAAAATTGGTAATAAAATCACTACACTTACTACTGCTAATACTCCTCCAATACTTAAGCGTTGTAGGTATTCAACAAAGCTAATATTAATCGCATCTCCGACAATAAATGTGGCCGGATCTCCTACTAAGGTTAATAATCCGGCGCTATTAGCAATGAATACCATTAAAATTAATAAGGGGACAAAATCAATTCCTATATCCTGAGCAATGGGGGGAATTAAAGGCGCTAATAACATCACGGTTGTAGCGTTGGGTAATACGGCACAAATGGGAGTGGTTAAGGCTACAATTCCTAACAGTAACCGTTTCCCTTCTCCCTTAGCCATCAAAATCATTTTAACGGCTAAATAATCAAAAATTTTAGTCGGCTCAAAGGCACGAACTAAAACCATCACGCCAAAAAATAAGGCTAAAGTTGCATAACTTCGACTGATATAATTAACAGCCTCGGTTAAAGTCATTACATGGAAAAAAATCAGGAGGAGAGCCCCTAAAAACGCTGCAATGGTGAGGTGTAACCATTCCCCCATGATTGAAATAATAACTCCAACAAAGATGATTCCAGCAATTAAAGAATCCATTGTTTATATTGATAATATGGGTTGAAAACAAACAAATACCTGAAAATTAATTAATTGTTTTAATGGTATCACATATTTCCCAAAATAACAATAATTTTTAGTGATTAATGAGTTGATTTTTCTGAGGGAGAAACAGAGTTTATTTTTGCGGTAAAATTGATCGGCTTCGATAAGGTTTGATCCTGTATTTTACCTATGAATATTTTTTCTTTAAATTCTCCTGTGAGTGTTAATTGATTAGGATTTTGGGAAAGATCGGATGAACAGAATAATAACGGATTTGAATTTCCTGATAAGATCATTTCTGGCTCTTTGAATTTGCCACTTAACGGAATTTTATCCAAATTATCTTTAGATTTTTCTAATACTAAATTAGCAAAAATATAAATCCCTGACTGTTCAATTTTCAAGGTTAAATCTTTATCTTTTAAACAATTGGGAGGGGTATCAAACTCTATAGAATAATCACCCCCAATACTTACAGGTGCTTTTAATTGGGTTTCTCCATAGGCTGTGACTCCTTTAAAAAGGATCAGCACTGAGGCGATTGTAGCTGCATAAAATAGGAAGGATTTCCAGTTAAAATTATGGCTCATAGTTTGATAATAATTGTTAGGAATTAATTGGTTGTTGTAATAATGATTCCAAGTGGGAGGTAACTTGAGAATAACTCCGAGTAATTAGTAAAGATGAATGACAATCTTGAGCTAGTTGATCGGTATACCTTCCCAATGTTTGCCTTTCAATTCCCCAGGTGCGGCTGGTACCTACAATCGTTAAATCTACGGTTTTTGAAGTTTCAATTACCGCTTGAATAGGATCGGTTTCTTGCAGTCTAATCACTTCTAAACGGGATTGAATTTGGGTAGGTAATACATTAATCATGTTCCGTAATTCATGGCTTAATTCTTCCTCCCCCTCGTTGGATGTGACTAGAATTTTTAACTGACGATTGGGGTCATTGAACATCATTCTTAAAGCTAAAGTTAACCCTAAATCATCGTGAATATTAGAAGCGTAAGCCACTAATAAAGACTGAATTTGTTGCTGTTCTTTATTGACAAATACGGCGACATCCGTAGGAGAAGTATTCAAAATTTTGCCCACTCTCCCACCTAAACGATTGTCACTGAAGGCGGGACGATGCCAGCCTACTAATATTAAATTAGCTTGATCAACTTGTGCAATTTCTATCGTTTTTTTAGCAACATCCTGGGCAATGCGGATAATTGGATAAACTCCTTGTCTAAGTTCAGGAGGTTCTAAACTTTGAATTAATTCTTCTAAACGTTGGCGTTGTTTCTCAATTAAGCGATTAGCTTCATCGGGGGTACTTTGAAATAAATAATCTTCCTCCAGTTCGATTAAACTTAAAGGATGAACAACAGCAGGCGGTTTTCCGGCGATCGCTAAAGCTAATTGTACTAATCCTTTTTGAGTATTGGGATTAGCAACGGGAACTAAAACTCGATAAGCAGGAGTAAGAGATTGAGGATTTGTTGTTTGAGTTTCCGGTTCAATAATATCGAGTTTAATTAACTCTTTGGGATAGGTCATTTCTAATAATGGCGAAGTCATAAAGGTTGTGACTAATGCCATAATGACTAATAGGGTAAAAAGTAACGGTGAAATTACCCCTAAACTTAAGCCAATATTTAAAACAATTAGTTCAGTTAATCCCCTGGTATTCATTAACCAACCCAGGGCGGAGGCTTCTCGTTTTTCAATTCCACTAACCCGCGCCGCGACATAGGTTCCGACATATTTGCCAATAATTGCCACCGCCACAACTAATGCACATAATAACCACAATTCAGGACGATTTAGCAAGCCAATTTCCGTGCGTAATCCACTGTAAGCAAAAAAAATTGGTAGTAAAAAAATTAAGACAAAATCTTCGGTTTTTTCAGCTAATTCTCGGACTAAACCTGGATCTTTAGGCATCACAGCCCCCAGTAAAAAGGCTCCAAAAATCAAGTGAATTCCGATCAATTCAGTAATTAAAGCCGAAGCCACCACTCCCATATAAATCCAAGCTAAAACCCATTGGCTAAGTCGCCCTGTGCGTTGATAATGGATCGAGAGTTTTCTTAATAACCACCGCCCGGCGGTTGCCATTAAAATAATATACAGAATTGAGGCAATAATTGTGGGAAATGCCCCCGATATACTGTTAGTTCGGGTAACGGCGATCGCTAAGGCTAATAAACACCATGCAGTCACATCATCAACGGCGGCACAAGTTAAAGCCAAGGTTCCTAAACGAGTTCCTTGTAAATTATTTTCTGTAATAATTCGGGCTAAAACGGGAAAAGCGGTAATTGATAAAGCCGAACCTAAAAATAAAGCAAACGCTGTGAAGGAAACACCATTATTAGAAACAATTGGATATAGAATTAATGCGGTCGAAATTCCTAATGCAAAGGGAACCACAATACTAACATGAGAAATTAAAACTGCCTTTTCTAGTTGCCCACTTAAATATTTAGGGTTTAGTTCCAACCCAATTAAAAACATGAAGAAAATCAGTCCAATTTGTGATAAAATATTCAAGTAGGGCAAAGTTTCGGCAGGAAATAAAGCCGTCATCACATTAGGAGCAATTAACCCTAATAATGATGGCCCCAACATAATTCCAGCAATAATTTCTCCAATTACTAAGGGTTGTTTAATTTGACGACAGAATAATCCCATTAATCGGGATAATCCAATCACGATTAAAACTTGCAGGAGAACTAAAATCGCAGGGTTCATAGTCAGCATCAAATTGGAACAATACGAAAGTTAAAGGGAGATTAATATTTATTCACCCCCGCACTCATTGAATTTTAGAATGAGTTATCTATATCTGTGATTACCTAAAATTAGCAAACCACAAAACCTAGCCATTTCCATGACCCCAACACACCTTTGCAAGTGTCTAGTATTCAACCTTCACGGATTGAATATTAATAACAGAGTCTGATGTACTTAGAATTCCGGTGAGGGCAATGATTAAAACTTTGCCGATCAACAGTCTTCTCTCACAGCCGACGGGGTTAGCTGACGGGCTAGGACTGAGAGATGTCCTTCTCGACAATCACAAACAATCGAAGATAAGCCCCTAAATATGGTTCCCCCGCTCCTAACTCATTAAAAAAGAGTGGATTAGGCTGACTGACTCTACTTGATAGGTTAACTTAACATATTGATTGAATTTTGTCTATCCATAGCAATCAAAAGCGCCCTGAATTCGATTCAAGGCGCGTGAAGTTTCGATTAATTCGATCAGAAATTAAGATAAAATTCGTTCAACGGTAGCGCGATAGGAATTGCTATCTAATCCATCACCTGAATTAACCTGACTCGGATCAATAAGTCTTTGCATGGCGGAAATCCGATCGCCTGTAGCCGGGTGAGTGCTGAGAATTGTTGGCGGAGAACCACTTTTTAACAGTTTAGCCATAAAATCAACGGCGCCTCGTGGAGCATAACCCGCCCGGGCTAGGGTAGCTAAACCCATGCGATCGGCTTCATATTCAGCTTCACGGCTTTTAGGGCGGTTTAAGGCTAATTCCACCCCAATTTGGACTAATTTATTCTGATCCGCACCCACAGCCGTAGCCACCCCCGCAGCCACAGCTGCTTGGCGCATTTGTTTAATCGCATGACGTCCGGCAATATGTCCGATTTCATGGGCCATTACACTCGCTAATTCTGCTTCATTACTAGCAGCGGCAATTAACCCGGTATTAACATAAACAAACCCGCCCATAGTTGCAAAAGCATTGACACTACTATCATCAATTACTTGAAAAGTATAGGGAATATTCGGGCGATCGCTGGCTTGGACTAGACGTTGACCAATTTGATTAATATAGCTTTGAGCCTCTTGATTACGAAATAATTTAACTTGTTTTGAGAGTAATTCTTGATTAATTTGTTCGCCGATCGCAACTTCCTGACGTGCAGATAAATTCGATAACTGGATAACCTGAATTCCTCTAAAAATTAATTCTGGAAAAGGAATTGCCAAAGTTGCAACCGTCGAACTCAATACAATACTCAGGCTAAGAGTTATTGAAATAACCGGATATAACCAACGACGGCGCAAAGATCTGGCAATTGTCAAACGTTTTAACATAATAAGTGCAGGGATAATTTACAGGTTATACTAAAAAACCCGTTGTTGCGCTTCTAGCGCATCATCAGAGGGTATTTAAACTGATCGACGCAGATCTAAGAAACTAGGTTTCTCAATCAAAGATAACGGTTAGAAACCTAGCGAGTGATCAATGATTTCCTAAACCGACCAAGTGGCTAAATAAGCATCATTTCCTCCTAATGGATTAGGATTAATCGCGTTAGTTGTTATTGTAACAGATGGTTGGGTTACTGTTCCCAAAATCACCGCTTGACCCTTCGCAACTGCAAAACCATTCACACTGCCTTTAGCACCATCTACGTCACCAGTTTGGGTTAACGGAGTCCAGAATTTTCTGATAGTATAATCTGCAGATAATCCTAATACTGCCATTTCTCCCAAGGTATAAGCACCAACGGGTTGACTATTAATCGTTTTACCAGGACGATTTTGTAATTGGAAAGCCGAAGATCCTCCTATATATATATTACCAAATTCGTCAGCCGTAATCGAATTGGGAGTAAAACTATTCGCCCCAGTGCTAGTGCGGGTGACAATAAATTGACCCTGATCAACTATTCCAGTATTAGGATTAATTTTGGCGTGAAATGTGAAAGTTCCTGCACCAGCACCAGAGAAATTATTAAAAGAATCCACATTAACTAGGGTTGCTAAAGTTTGAGTAATGTTTTGACCATTGCGTTGAAAAACATTATTGCCGCCATCTGTTCTTCCTAAGAAATAAAGTCCGCCATCTTTACCAATAGTAATCCGTTCTCCCCGGGTATCTGCCCCTAAGTTTTGTCCGGTGACTTCCGTTGCACTGAAATCCCAAGTTTTCCATAAGGAATTCAAGGCAGAATCAAACCCTCGTAAGAAAGGAGTTTGTAAGAGACTGGTAACTTGATTATACCCGGTAACAAAGACTTGTTTTGTGGTAGGATCAATAGTGATATCCGCCGGATTGACATTGGTTCCGGTTAAGGTTGTGCTAGTTAATTGAGTTCCGGTTCCATTCCATAAAGTAATAGTATCGGTACTATTATTTAAAGTGGCAACTGTACCATCATTGGCGATCGCAACTCGATTAAAAGTTCCCGGTTGTGACCATAAAACTGTATTAGCTGTAGGGTTATAAACCTTAATTCCAAAATCCCCAACTGCTACAATTTCCCCACTATCTCGATCCACATCTAAATCATTAACAATACCGCCTAATGGTGTATTGGATAAGGGGGCAGTATTGCCATTCTGTAATCGTTGAATTGCTCCCACACCGTTAAAATTCCCAGCAATAATAATGTTATTATCAACCGGGGAAATTTCAACCGATGCACCACTATCATTTCCAGTAGTTCCTAAATAGGTTGCACTATTTAACAGGAGATTATCACTCGGATCATTATCAACAATTTGCAATATAGCTGTGTTTTGAGTTCCGACCGTTGCAGTTCCGGCGGTAATAGTTAATGCTAAATTAACGGTTTCCGTCGGTTCAAATATTGTATCATCAATGACCGGAATTATTACAGTTTTTGGAGTAATATCTCCATCTGCAAAAGTCACAGTTACGGGAGTATTAGTATAATCTAAAATTGCCGTTGCAGTTCCATCCGTTGGGGTGATTTGTGCCGTCACTAAACCACTACTTCCTCCCGTTCTATTAATGGTAATAGTGTTAATAAGTGTGCCATTTTCATTAACACTAAAATTAGCAGAACTAAACCCTAAAACACTAAGAGGTACTGGTGTCGGTACTGGTGTCGGTACTGGTGTCGGTACTGGTGTCGGTACTGGTGTCGGTACTGGTGTTGGTACTGGTGTTGGAACTGGTGTCGGAACTGGTGTCGGTACAGACGTTGGTATTGGTGTTGGAACTGGTGTCGGTACAGAGGTTGGTATTGGAGTTGGTATTGGAGTCGGTACTGGAGTCGGTATTGGTGTCGGATCGGTTGTTGGTATTGGTGTTGGTATTTGAGTCGGTATTGGTGTCGGATCTGGTGTTGGTATTGGAGTTGGTACAGAGGTTGGTATTGGTGTGGGATCAGGTGTTGGTATTGGAGTCGGTACAGAGGTTGGATCGGGTGTTGGTATTGGTGTTGGATCGGGTGTTGGATCAAAACCGTCAAAAACAAAATTATCAGAATTGAGACTATTACTATTTACATTTTTGAGAATTGCCAAATATTCACTAGAATTTTTATCCTGAATAATCGTATCATTAGCATATTCTCCAGTACCTTGAGTAATATTTAAAGCCGAGAATGTCAGATCTCCTAATAATCCAATAGTATCTTGATTTAAAGTAAAATCTGTGATAATATCAGCATCATTAATCGCAAATCCTCCCATCGTTTTGCCAATATAAAATAGATCATTACCATCTCCACCCGTTACCGTGTCAGCACCAAAATCTCCATAGAGAATATCATCCCCAAAATCACCAAATAATTGATCATCTCCTTCACCTCCGGCGACTAAATCATCCTCTTTTCCCCCATAAATAATATCGTTATTCTGATTTCCAAATAATGTATCTGCACCGCGATCGCCAAAAATAAAATCATTTCCTACATCACCAAAAATCAGATCATCATCTTGACCTCCCGCTAAAGTATCGTCATCTTGACCAGCATAAATACTATCATTTCCTAGATTACCAAAAATTAGATCAGCTTGTTGGTTTCCTCCTAAAATATCATTCCCTTCTAAACCATAAATAGTATCATTTCCCCCCAGAGCAAAAATATTATCCTGAAATGCAGTACCAATAATTAAATCAGAATTATTGGTAGGAATAAAATTAGTTTCAGTCGGAGTAATATTTGTAAAACTTCTACCCATGGGAAGATTAACCCCTAAACCAAAAGATAAGGTTTGAGGATTAGGAATAATTTGGGTCGGACTGAAAAACAAATTTCCAGAATCAAAAGTGTCGAGACTCATAATCTAATTTTCCTCGCAAAGACTCACAATAGCTATACTATTTTTCAGGATATTTTCAATTAATCAGGAAAATATTTAATTTAATCTGATTAAAAATTTAGTAGATTTAAAAGCTGTTTAAACCCTGACCCTGAAAGTAATGCACTAAACAGCGAAGACGATTTATTGAGGCAAAAAGTTTCTCAAATTTAGATTTTTTTTATCCAAATTATTGATTTATAAAAGTAATTTAATATACATCAATTTTAAAAAATACCGTATTTTTAAGGATACTCAGTTATTAATTACATCCTGTACTCATTAAAAATACTGAGTAAATTCATGACTTTTATTACAGTTATTCTAGTTTTGATCAGTAGATCGACTTAGACCCATAGAATTTGATAGAATTGACCCATAATGGGTTAAAATAATATCTCAGTGAAAACGAGTAGTCAAAAAATGATTAAACCTGATAGCACTCAACCCGGTTTAGGACAGCAAAGTTGGCAAAGTCAGTTGGATCAGTTTGTGAAAGATAACCGTCAGGAATTCGCCGCCTTAACTTGGGGTTTACACCTAAAATGGGGAGAAGAACCCAATACCCTCGGAATTGATCTCAAACCTACCCCCCACTTTGTCGCCTGTCCGAAATCAACTATTGAACAACTAAATCAAAATGTTGAAAATCGCTTAAAAGAAATTGTCGGAATTGTAGACGGGTATCAACCGGAAAAAGAAGTATTAATCATTGGAATTGGTTTTGATCATGTCAGATTAATTTATTTTGAATCTAATCCTACTCCCCCAGAATGTTTTCAACAAGTTGGAAAAGATGTCGATACTTTATTAAAACATTTAGAAGATTCTATGAATCAAATCATAAATCTTTCTAATCAGTAGATACTGTCTAGTTTTGTGTGGGCCTGTCATCTTATTTACCTTGAGTTATTTACCTTGAAAAAGAGCGATCACCCTCGTAGATTTGGCATTAATAGAGTGCGTGTGATGTAGAGTTGGTTTAAGGGCGATCTATATTGCCTTTTGCTATATATTCAGCATTTTAAGTATTTGAGTAGGTGTAAGTGTCATGAAGCGGATAGAGTACAATGGACACACCGACTATAAGGTGTCAATTTCAATGTCTACGACTCAATTGCACCGCCCAGTCAACATTTTAGAGTTTCCAACATCATAATGCTGATTGCCAAACTGTTAAATTCAATCACCCTTCCCTTGGGGTTTACACTCCTGTTACCCATTGCCCTAGTCAGTAGTTTCCTTACAGATAGTGTAGTCAGTTCTGCGGCTAGTTATGCCCAGGCCCCCCCCGCTAAAAACGCCGTCGGGCGGGCGATGACCGTGCGCTCCGATATTCAAGAAGCCGATGCTCAAACGGGAATTGTCACCGCTAGGGGCAATGTTCAAATTAACTATCCCGCCCGCAGTATTCAGGCCACCGCAGCCCAAGCCCAATATTTTAGTCGAGAACGTCGAATCATTCTCAGTGGAAATGTATTTGTTTTGCAAGAAGGGAATACAATTCGCGGGGAAACCGTCACCTATTTAATTGATGAAGGACGGTTTATCGCCTTACCGCAAGGGGGAGGACAGGTCGAATCTATGTATTTAGTACCCGATGAAAGTGCCAGCCCGAAAAACACAACAGTTGAACCTTTTAATCCTAAACCTGCTTTTAAAAACCCATTAAGCGCGCCTTCAGCACCGCGTAATCCTTAAATAATTTCTAACAAATCTGGTTATGAAAATAGTGCTGGAGAATATTCACAAATCCTATCGGAAACGTACCGTTGTTAGTCGGGTTAATTTATCGGTTTCTCAAGGGGAAATTGTGGGATTATTGGGGCCAAATGGTGCTGGTAAAACTACAACCTTTTATATTGCTACGGGATTAGAAAAACCGACCCAAGGGAATGTTTATCTGAATGAAATTGATATTACCCATTTACCGATTCATCAACGCGCCCGGTTAGGAATTGGTTATCTAACGCAACAGGCGAGTATTTTTCGACATCTGACTGTCAAGGATAATATTTTATTGGTGTTGCAACAAACCCATGTTCCGCGTCATTTGTGGCAAAAACGTCTGCATACTTTACTAAGGGAATTTCGCTTAGAAAAAGTAGCCTCGACTTTAGGTTATCAGGTTTCTGGGGGAGAACGACGACGGACGGAACTGGCCAGGGCTTTAGCGGCGGGGTTAGAATTACCTCAGTTTTTACTCTTAGATGAACCCTTTGCTGGTGTTGACCCGATTGCAGTTTCTGAAATTCAAGAAATTGTCGCTCAGTTACGCACTCGAAATATGGGAATTTTGATTACGGATCATAATGTTAGGGAAACTTTAGCTATTACAGACCGAGCTTATATTATGCGAGATGGGCAAATTTTTGCATCGGGAACTGCTGAAGAACTCTATAATAATCCCCTAGTGCGGCAGTATTATTTAGGTGACAGTTTTCAACTATAGCAATCCTATTTGAGTTGTGTTTAAAATCCCTGATCAAAAGGGAACACCGGAACAGCCCCCCCAAACCCCCCGTGCACGGGGGGCTAGGGGGGGAGGGAACAGGGGTCTAACTTCTGGCTTTTTCATGTCAGTATTAAAATGGTACAACCTATTTAGAATTGCTATATGAAAATTACTTTTGATCAGTCTTTTATTTCTGGTAAATTTCTCCCGCCCTATCTTTCAATTTTAGATCGATATTTAATTCAAGAATTAGTTCCGCCCTTTGTGTTTGGAGTGGGATTATTTAGTTCCGTTGCATTAACCGTAGGAACGGTTTTTGACTTGGTTAGACAGGTGGCGGAGTCGGGTTTAGCCGTGGGGATTGCGGTTGAGGTTTTTCTTTTAAAAATGCCAGAATTCATCGTTTTAGCCTTTCCCATGGCGATGATTTTAAGTACCTTAATGGTCTATGGTCGTTTATCAAGTGATAGTGAATTAATTGCCATGAAAAGTTGTGGAATTAGTTTATATCGGCTATTAGTACCAACATTGATTTTTAGTTTAATGATCACGGGTTTAACCTTTTGGTTTAATGAGGTAATTGTTCCGGCGGCTAATTATAAAGCATCTGTCACCTATGAACAGGCATTAAATGAAGGCAACCTTCCTGTTCAAGAAGATAATATTTTTTATCCCGAATATGAGAAAATTAAAATAGAAGGAACTGATAAAAAATTTAGTCGTTTAGTGCGGTTATTTTATGCCCAAAGATTTGACAAAGGTAAAATGTTAGAGGTGACTATCTTAGATCTTTCCCAACCGGAATTAACTCAAATTATTTCTTCAAAATCTGCTAATTGGAATTTTTCTGCTAATACTTGGGATTTCTTTAATGGTACGGTTTATATTGTCAATCCCGATGGCTCTTATCGTAATATTGTTCGTTTTGATCATAAACAGATTCAACTTTCTCGTACTCCCCTAGATTTAGCGTCACGGAAACGAGGGTTTGATGAGATGAATATTGCTCAAGCTCGAGATTATTTAAAGTTAATGAAATTGAGTGGAGATCAACAAAAAATTGTTAAAACTCAAGTTAGAATTCAACAAAAATATGCTCTCCCTTTTTCCTGTGTTGTCTTTGCATTATTGGGTGTTGCATTAGGAAGCAGACCCCAAAGTACCAGTCGAGCAACCAGTTTTGGGATTAGTGTAATCGTGATTTTCGGATATTATTTACTGTCTTTTATTACCGGAGCATTAGGTCAAAAAGAAATTATGACTCCCTTTTTTGCAGCTTGGTTACCTACATTTTTAGGAATTGGAATTGCGAGTTTTTTATTGGTTCGTTCTTCTAAATAGAATATGTCAAATCTCTAACTCCAACGGTCAGCAGTTTTCACTTCCACTTCAATCAGATGTTAGATTAGCACTGAAGTCAAAAAACAAGCTGGTAAGTACCTAAACAAAATTAATTACACATCCTCCACCCTGTTCCCTCCTCCCCTAGCCCCCCGTGCACGGGGGGTTTGGGGGGCTGTTCCCTCTCTCAACTAGGTAATTTATTTTGTGTAACTACTTATGAACAAACAAAAATTCACAATTGCACATCAATATTGGCAGCTACTTTGGAGCATTTTGCTAGTGTTGATAATTTGGAATATGCCTCAATGCGCCTTAGCAGAGGCTAATCAACAGGACATCAATGGGATTATTCAGGCGCGGGAGATAGCCTTGAAAGCTATCAACACTCGTGATTTTTCCAAAATTGAGCCTTACTTACACCCCTCATTCACGATTACAACTGTGGATAACCAGGTGTTTCATCAGGTGCAAGAGTTTGAGAAATACTGGAATCAGCAGTTTTCCAGTTCGATCCAAAAGATCGCAATGGAAGTTAAGGTGGACGATCCGAGAAGGTTTCTCTCGTCGGAGACTGAGGTTTCCTACGGAGATGCGATCGCAACTTTCTCTTTCCAAGATGGTAATTCTGCTAATATGGCAATGCGCTGGACAGCCGTGATGCAAAAGTTTCAGGGGAGATGGACGATTCAATCCCTGCATTTCTCGTCTAATCTACTGAATAACCCTTTACTGTATGGTGCTCAAAAAGCGGGGCGTGCGATCGCCGTTGCTACGGGGTTGGGCGGTGTTATCGTGGGGGCTGTGGGGATGCTGTTCTGGCATCGTAGCCGCAAACAAGTAACGTCAAGGCTGTAGCTCATAGAATGGGAACTCGTATTGATCACTTAAGTCGTGATAGCCGTGTCGAGTCGAATCGACATTGGAAAGCAAGGCTGGTTGTTCTATTCATTTGGGGTATCGTCAGTTTACTGCACTGGCAACCCCAAACACAATGGTTGATGGGGGGATTAACGGCAATCCTGACGATTCAAATTCTACGGATGTTGATAGCAAAAACCACTTCGCCCCAGATAGAAGTTGATGTTGATTTGCCCAGAGTTTCTATATTAGTTCCCGCTAAAAATGAAAGTGCCGTTTTAACTGATTTAGTTGATAACCTATTTCACCTAAATTATCCAACTGCTCTTTTGGATATCTGGGTAATTGATGATGGGAGTACGGATCAAACTCCCCATATTTTGAATCAATTGCAAAGTCAATTTTCCGGGTTAAAAGTGCATCGTCGAGAATCAAAAGGCGGTAAAGCTGGGGCATTGAACTCAGTTTTTCCCTTTACCCAGGGAGAGATTATGTTAATTTGTGATGCCGATGCTCAACTTCCGGCCGATTTCTTAATACAAACCGTTCCTTTATTTGGGCAAAATGCGATCGGTGCAGTACAAACCAGAAAAGCGATTTCTAATGCTGATACCAATTTCCTAACTCGTTGCCAACAAATGGAAATGAATTGTGATGCTTTTCTGCAAACTCATCGTATTGCTGCGGCTGGAATGACTGAACTCCGGGGGAATGGAATGTTAGTGCGGCGAGAATTGCTAGAACAGTGTAACGGTTGGAGTGAAGATACGGTAACTGAAGATTTAGATTTCACATTCCAACTATATTTAATTGGTACAGAAATCGAGTTTTTCACGTTATCAGCAGTTCAGGAGGAAGGGGTGACAAACTGGAAAAGCCTTTGGCATCAACACTGTCGTTGGGCAGAAGGGGGCTATCAGCGTTACCTCGATTATTTTCCGAATATTTTAACTTTAAATTGGCAAAAAGAACTGGATTTATTATTATTTTTATTATTGCAATTTTTACTTCCCATCGGGCTAATTGCCGATCTCTTATGGACAGTTTTTTATAGCCATCATCCGGTTCTTTTCCCTCTGCAAACTTTACTCGGTTTTCTTCTAACGGTTGGGTTTATAGCAGGAATATACCAATATCAAAATTTAAGAGGATGGCGATTAATTTGGGCAACCATTCAAGGTTCGTTTTATATGGTGCATTGGATTCCTGTGATGATTTTTGTTACATTAAGGATGTGTGTGAAAGGGGGGCGATCGCAGTGGATAAAAACAGAGCATTATGGCCAAAAGGGTTATAAAATAAGTATAAAGTAACTCTATACAAACAGTCTCTATCCTTTTCAATAAACTTCTGACATGAAAGTTCAATCTGTCCAGTTAAAGTATTTCAAAAAATTTCGGGAACGGTCATTCGATTTCACCGATCCAGAAACTGGATTAGCACGAGATATTATAGTCATAATAGGGATGAACGGCTCTGGAAAAACAAGCCTTTTACAAGCAATAGCTGCTACACTGGGAGTTGCAACTGGGCGATTAAAAAAACTTCCTAAATTACAATGGCCAGGATTTAACTATGAATTGTTAGGGAGTAATTGGGGAAGGTTTGAACCAGAAGTAACTCTAAAAGTACAATTTCCTAGCCCAGAACTCGAAGCAGTGCGTGAGTTTCATCACAAATTACAAAAGATGAGCCACGATTTACCAGTTTCTCCCGCTAACGAACATAGTGTATCTCTTAGATGGCAAGGTGAGGACGTTCAAGCAAACACGGCGGCTGAATTGTTTCAATTCAAAGGACGAGAATATGCAAAGCAATTACTTCGTTCAGAAGGCTTTCAGGTGTTTGAACGAGTTGGCACAGTTTTTTGGTATACAGAGCAAAGAACTTCAACTAGCTTAACTACTGAAAACGTGGATGGCAAAATTGAAATCACAGATGATATTTTACGCGATCGCCTATCAAAGTGGCGAATATTTCATCAAGATGTGAAAGACAAAAATCTGCAATTGCGTCCTGGGCAGAAAGACTTATATGCTGAAATTGAACAAGCTTATAAAGCCGTTTTTCCAGAACGTAGCTTTGAAGGTTCAATTCCACGAGAGGGTATCGATGATATTCTCAGCGAACCTTGGTTTTATCTCTACGATGGTAAAAATCACTATGAAATTTCTGAGATGTCTGGGGGTGAGCGTGCTACCTTTCCCATCTTGATGGACTTTGCCAATTGGAATATTCATAATTCGGTGATATTGATTGATGAGATTGAGTTACATTTACACCCACCTATGCAACAAGCATTGTTGAGAGCTTTACCCAAATTAGGGAAAAATAATCAATTTATCATTACAACTCACTCCGATTATGTAGAGCAGTTAATACCTGAAGCATCCATTGTCCGCATCGAGGTATAATTGTGAGTGTTGTTAGCGGTGGAAAAATAATTTTTTGTGAAGGGAAGGGGAGCAGCTTAGATTATAGCTTGCTTGACAAAGTAGTTGATGGCATACCAGGCGATCGATGCACAATTGTGCCTGCGGGTAGTAAATTTACTTTTTCAATCTTTGCTGAAGGCTACTTCTCTAATAATCAAGCAGTAAATCAGAAATACATTATTTTTCGCGATCGTGATTTCGATATTCAACCAACTGCTAACTGCCAATTACTTCCACTAGGTAATAGGTTAGGTAATAGTTCTATTGTTTTAACTTATCGCGCTTGTATTGAGAACTATCTCTTAGATCCTAATTTAATTCACACCTATTGGGTAGAAAATTACAGGCAGAAGCAGGAAAATCCTAAACTTTCTAAGTGGGGACATCAAGATTCACCAGGAATCAATCTCATTTCAGCATGGATTGAAAGTAGTGCCAAGAACCTGCAAGATTACCAAGCTGTACGCTGGGCGTTGAGTGACTTGGTTAACATGAGTGCAGCACGAGAACAACTCAAAACAACATGGACAGGCAATAGTGGTACACTGCCCGCTTCATTGGATTTACAAGATTGTAAAAGTGAAGCTTTAGGATTAATTAACGAATTTAAACAAGCTGTTGAAACAGTCACAACAGAAAAATTTGAAGACAGCCTTGCGATGTATCAAAATCAGTTTGAACAAGAGAATTTCTGGACACAGAAACAGTATTTAATATGGTTTCATGGAAAAGATATTCAAAGGCAAATGGAAATGCAGAAGCAATTGCAGCAACAAAAACATCACTATATTTCTCTAACAAAATATTTTCGTTGGGGAATTAATAACCTTGACTTTACTCAACATCCCGATATTATGGAATTACGCTCAAGAATCGAACAGTTATAGCTTAACTTCTATTGCATTAGGATAAATTACAGCTAACAACCCAAATAACAAAAAATCATGTTAGATTTGCTAATTCAAAACGGGTTAATTTTTGATGGTTTAGGCTCTAAGCCAATGCGGGGGGATATTGGGATTGAAAAGGGTAAGATTGTGGTGATCGCATCTTCTCTTCCCCCCAATGCTCATCAAATTATCGATGCGTCCGGTTTATGGGTAACACCGGGATTTATTGATATTCACACTCATTACGATTTAGAGCTAGAAATTGCACCCGGATTAAGCGAATCAGTGCGTCATGGTGTTACCAGCGTTGTGATTGGTAATTGCAGCTTATCGGTTGCAGTTGGTGAACCCCAAATGCTGGCAGATATATTTCAGAGAGTCGAAACTCTTTCCCATAAATTAATAGAAAAATGGTTAAAACAATCGGTTTCTTGGCAGACACCCGCAGAATATTTAGAACATTTAAAACAATTACAACTTGGTGCTAATATTGCGCCTTTATTCGGGCATAGTGCCTTACGCGCTCATGTGATGGGATTGGAACGCAGCTTAACAGTTCAACCCTCAGAAACCGAACTTAAAACTATGCAACAAATTGCCGCAGATGCTTTAGATGCAGGATTTGTTGGCATTTCAATAGATATGTTTCCCTGGCATCGGATGAGTGGAGAATGGAGTGGTTGCACGATCCCATCCCAACACGCCAAACTTCCAGAATACGCAATGCTTGCTAATCTTTGTCGAGAACGAGATTTAGTATTTCAAGTCACTCCAAATTTACAAAAATTTGCTTCTTTTTTAGATATTTTTCGTATGGGTTCGGGAATTGGACAAAAACCCTTAAGATTGACAGTTTTATCAGCCCTGGATGCCGTTCATGATCGTAAATTGTGGCGCATCTTTTCGCCTCTGCTCTATTTTTGGAACCAAATTCTTAAGGGGAATGTTCGCTTTCAAACATTGACCGAACCCTTTACAATTTATTCTGATGGGTCTGTTACTCCCTTATTTGAAGAATTCCCCACAGGCGCACAACTCAATAGCTGCAATTCACGACAAAAACGGCAACAATTATGGGAGTCGGAAACGTTTCGCCGTCAATTTCGCCAAGAATGGTTAAATAATTGGCGGAAATCATTTCATCGTCAGTTAGATTTAATGGAAATCGTGCGTTGTCCCGAAACGAGTTGGCAAGGATTAAGTTTTGCTGAAGTTGCTGCTCAAAAGCAACAGAAACCTGTAGATTTGTTTATTGAGGCGTTGCGGAAATATGACACGGATCTGCGTTGGGTGGCGACGGGAGCGAACGATCGTTTAGCACCTCGTTTAGCACTGATGCAGCACCCCTATATTTTGCCCGGTTTTACTGATGCGGGGGCTCATGTCCGTAACTTGGGTTACTACGATGGGGCGTTATCTTTGCTCAAGCAAGCGGTGGCAACGAAGTTTCTGAAACCAGAAGTGGCGATCGCTCGCGTTACCGGAGAACCCGCTCGTTGGTTTAGGCTAGATACAGGTGTTCTGAATATTGGCGCTCAAGCTGATCTCGTTTTACTGAATCCTCAATCTTTTAACCAACCAATTAGTCCCCAAGTCGAAATTTTTGATCCCATTTTAGATGGCGAACCTCGCATGGTTAAACGGGGATCTGAAGAAATTGTAGAAGCGGTTTATATTAAGGGAATTCAAGTCGTTAGTCGGGGTCAAGTTAGGGAAATTTTAGGTCGAGAACGTCTGGGAACCGTTTTATTTCCATCTTTTAACTCTAATAATTTATGAATTCAATCGATCCAAAATTGAGAAATAGAATTAGCGATCGCATTCTCGATCATCCTTTTACAGACTACTGGGATATTTTTGTTCTCAAACACCAGCATCCTATCAATATTGCCCTGCATATTATCGGTATAATATTCTTTTACAGCCTACTTTTTACCATTTGTAAATCGCAAAATTACTGGTTACTTTTAGGCTTGCCCCTCACTCAGTTAATCGGATTAGCTGGACATTTTTTATTTGAACGAAGTCATATTAATTTACAAGATGCAGTTTTCTCGTGGCGAGCTTCTTTCTGTTTAGGTAAAATGCTATTTAGGGTTTTATCGGGCAAATATAGAGAGGATATCCACCAATGTCAAGAAATTTTACAGCAGTATCAATTAAAAGTAAATTAACCGACTTATAAATAAAGATTTTTTATGAAAAATTTTAACAATTGGAATATTATTACCAAAGGTTGGTATATTGCCTGTCCTAGTCAAGAATTATCTCAGAAAAAAGCACAATCTATAGAAATTTGCGGTCAAAAAATTGTCATTTTTCGAGGGGAAGATGGAAAAGTTCGGGCTTTAGATGCCTATTGTCCTCATCTCGGAACAGATTTAGGAATTGGGCAAGTTGAGGGAAATTGGATTCGCTGTGCATTTCATTATTGGGCATTTGATGAAACAGGAGTTTGTCAAAATATTCCCTGTCAATCAGAAATTCCCCATCAAGCTAAATTAACAGCTTACGCAACCGAGGAAAAATATGGCTTTATTTGGATTCATCCTAATGCTAAAGCACCGGAAAAACTTGTTGAATTTGATGAATTGAAGGGTAAAGAAATTATCAGTCAAGCTGATAATGCTTTTGAAAGAAGTTGCCATCATCATATTTGTATGATGAATGGAATTGATGCCCAACATTTGAAAACTATTCATCATTTAGATATCAAAATGGATCTATCTTTAAACATAAATGAATTAGGGACGCAAATTGACTTTACGATGCGGGGACAATTCCCCCAAACGACTTGGCGAGAAAGGTTAGGACAGCGATTTTTAGGTTCTAGTTATGAGTATTCTATGCGTTATGCAGATGGTTGTATTGGTTTACTCACAATGATGAAAAATGTACGGCTATTTCCTTCGCTTTACATGATCTATGCTTATACGGCGATCGCACCACAAAAAACCCGAATTCAACCGATTTATGTCACCGAAAAACGGAAGGGAATCCTGGGTTATTTGTTCAGTCAGTTTTTATTATTTTGTACCCGTTTGGCTTATTATATGCTCAGGGATGAAGATGGCAAAATTTATGATAATATTCGGTTTAATCCGCAAGTAATTCTCACTATTGATCAACCCCTAGTTCAATATATACAGTATGTTAATCAACTTGAACCATCTCAATGGTCACAGGATGAAAATTGTCATTTGAAATCAATCCATCAAAAATAACTTAATCCTAAAAAAATAGTAAACTTATTTGCATTAAGTTTATTATCTTATAGAGGTGAGCTATTGCTGTTATCAAATAACATTGAGTAAACTAGAAGAGTATACTTGAAAACCGAGTTCCGGTAGTTTCCCAATCATGAAGAGTTGGCTAGTTCCCATTACCAAGCTACATCCTAGCGATCGCACTGCCATGTATGCCCTTTTAAACAATCATTTTCTGGGTATTACATGGGATGGGTTCCAGACCGATCTTGAGCGCAAAAATTGGGCGTTATTGTTAAGAGATGAAACAACTAATACTCTAAAAGGTTTTTCGACCTTAATGTTGTGTCAGACGAGTTTTTTAGGGGAAAAAATTAGTGTTGTTTATTCAGGGGATACGATCGTCGATCCCAGTGTTTGGTCAAGCACCACCTTACCTCGAACTTGGATCGCTGCCGTTAATTTTTTACGTCAACAACATACTGAAAATAAACTATATTGGCTGCTTATTTGTTCGGGTTTTCGTACCTATCGCTTTCTACCCATATTTTGGAAAGAGTTCTATCCTCAATACAACACAAATACCCCTGTTTTTATTGAAAAGTTAATGGCAAGTTTAGCAGAAGAATATTATGGCGATTTTTATAAAAAAGCAACGGGTATTGTCCGCTTTAAATCTCCCCAAATTCTTCAGGATAAATTAATAGAAATTCCATCGGGACGACAAACTAACCGCCATATTCATTTTTTTACAACTCAAAACCCAGGTTATAAATTAGGTGATGAATTGGTGTGTTTAACAGAAATTTGTTATGAAAATCTCACCCCGGCTGGACAACGAATGTGGGATGCAGAATCACCCCTAGAATTTGTGCAAAACTCAGTTTTAATTTAATTCTTATGTCTGATCAAAAACCTCATGCTATTTTTAATAATCCCACTCAATTTGTTGAGGGATGGTACTGGGTATTACCCTCTAAAGAATTAAAAGTTGGGAAGGTGAAAGCGGTCACGCTTTTGGGTAGAAACTTAGCCATTTATCGGGGTATTAGTGGTCAGGTGGTGGCGGTAGATGCCTATTGCCCCCACATGGGAGCCCATTTGGCAGAAGGTAAAGTAGAAGGGGATGGAATTCGTTGTTTTTTCCATAATTGGAAATATAATGCGGAGGGGATTTGCATTGATATTCCTTCATTGGAAAAACCCCTAAATGTGTGTATAAAAACTTGGCAAACAGCAGAAAATTATGGTTTAATTTGGGTGTGGGTGGGAGAAGATTTACCTAATTTACTGCCTTTTGTACCGGAATTAGAACAGGTAGATTGCGATTATCGTTTGGGGACTCGATTTATTAAAAACTGTCATCCCAATGTACTGTTAATTAATGCAATCGATGCTCATCACTTTAATACCGTTCACAATTTACCTTTAGAGATTATTTTTGAGTCTAAAGAACTGAATTCTCATGCCATTACTTTTAGCAATACAACCAGGGGAGGTGATAATTCTGGGTTAATTCGTTTGATTCGTCCGCTTTATAAAAATGAAGTGACTTATAGTATGTGTTATTGGTATGGTAGTACAGGAACAGTAACCCTTGGCCCCGATTTCTTACACTTCTATATTGTCTTTGCACTGCGAATGATTGAGGAAGGAAAAACCGAGGGACAAACAATTTTAATAACCCCCAAAAGATCGGGATGTTTGAAATGGGGAATTAATCAGGGGTTACTGTGGTTAACTCAACAGGTTGGTAATTACTTTGCTAAGGGAGATACACAAGTTTTTCAAACCATTCAATTTGACTTAAAAACTCCCACAAAAGCGGATCATTCCATTGGAGAATTTATCCAACAGGTTAACCGCCAGAAAGCACTGAACTGGAAAACTTGGAAACCTATTGATCAAGTAGAAAATCGCGATCGCAATCCATCTATTTTTTGAGTACCCTAGCATGAATCAACCATTATCAGAATCCCAAATTGCCGGATTAAATTTACCTCATATCACCTCGAATAACAAATTAAGACGGGTTTTGACGGCAGCATTGCCAAAGCAAGAACGTCCTAAAATTGACGTAAGTGGTCAATATTGGAATGCGGATTTTTTTCATCTCAATCGAGTCAAAATTTTTCAAGAAGCAAGCGATCGCGAACAGTCTGCTATTCTTCAAATCACAAATCGCAGCTTATTAGAAGAAGCCTATTATATTGAGAATGCAGGCGTTGGTTATATGGCAAAAATGACGCTTTTAGCAGAAACCGTTGAAGAACGAATACTTTACGGTTTATTTGCAGCAGATGAAGCCAATCATCTGAGTCAAATCAGTTGTTTTTTGCCAGAAATTGAATTAACTAATCATCAAGATCCATTTCTAAACTTATTGGCAGAAGTTGTTGAAGGTACGGATAAAACTGTGTTATTATTTGTGTTGCAAGTGGTGTTAGAAGGATGGGGTTTAAGTCACTATCGCCGAATAGCAAAGGAATGTTGTCATCAAAATCTTGCAGAAATTTTTTCTAGTTTTTTGGATGCAGAAGCACGCCATCACGCAACTGGAAATTTATTGTTTGAGAAAATTTTAATTTCAAAATCTAGTCAAGAATTAATGATTGAACTATTGGCAAAGTTTTTAATGATGGTACAAGTTGGCCCCCAGAATGTGCTAACGGCGATCACACAGGTGAAAGGACACCTTTCGCGATCGCAAAAAATCCAAATCCTAGAAGAGTTGGATACGGAAACCCATAGCGGAACCCGATTAAAATTATTGCGATCGCTCATGCGAATAAAATCGGTAGAGGCGATCATTCAAACTTTAGAAGAACGAGGTGCTTTTGTCCCCTTACCTGCTCACCAATGTGTTAACTTAACTTAAACTTTAATATGGAAAATCAACTGTTAGAGCATCCCACTATTTATCGCAAGTTACAAATTAATTATAAACGCAACAAACAGCAAGATCAGACGACTTTAATGGATGAAGCTGTTGAAAAGTTTTGTTATGAAGATTGTAAAAATGAATATTGGAATCCAGAAGAGTTTTCTTTACTGTATGGTACTCCTTTATGGGAGCAATCGAGTCCAGATCAGCGCTTAATTTTAAATCAACTTTACTGGGTCGCTTACTATTCGCAAATTGTCTCGGCTGAAATTGCCACTATCTTTTTTAATCAAACTAGCGCTACTGGTCTTTACGCCTATGAAGATTTCCGTTTGATTTGCGATACATTAGATTTAGAATCGTCTCAAGAGCGCACCCATATTAACGCATTTAGAACGATTTCCAAACAAGTAGAAAAAGCTTTGTTTGGAGAATTAATTTTCACTTACCCGATGCGATCGCCCTTTACAGAAACAATGGTTTATGCAGATACAAATGCGTTAAAAACCTGGTGGAAAAAGATTCAACTTCAATACTTTGGTTTAATTTCTGCAAATAATACTTTTTTGGCTTGTCAGTATTTTACTGTCCGAGGCGTGCGGACATTAAATGGTAAATTAATTCAGCATAAACTCAGCAACTACTATCAAAAACATACCAATCAAGACTTAGCACCTATTCCCGCTAAAGTTTCTTACTATCATTTTTTAGATGAGAGTTTTCATTTTAATAGTTCTACAATTGTATCTCACGAAGTTGTCACTTGCCTTGCACCTCCAACAGCATTTGAAAAGTTTGTAGCGAATTTAGGAGTATGGGGATGTCAACAAGATCATTTTCACTTTTCTGCTGCCATTAATGGAATTTTTTGGTACGATCCGGCGTTATATAGTAAGATTTATCGCGTGTTGCGATCGCCTATTTTTAACCTAACTGAAAAAGATGCTAAAGACATGATGCGACGCTGCTTTACTGAAGAATCAGAGGGATTACATCGCAGTTATTTAACCCATCAAGAAGCAATGGAATCTTATAAAGTGTATGTGGAAAAGCTCGATTACCTATGGAAACGCAATCGAGAAATGACCCTAATGTCATCTAATTCCATTCCCCAATATTTAGCAACTCAAAAAACGGCTTTTCAACGCTTTGAACAGCAATATTAACAGGATTTCTGCCATGTCTAATTTGTGTAAAATCTCTTTTCCCGAAACTGATTATCTTTCCATTACTTTGCAACGTCATCAAAACTTATCCGAACATCTAACCATTCAAAATTCACCTGTTTTGTTTGGCTGTCGGACTGGAATCTGTGGAACTTGTTTAGTTAAAGTAATCGGTGATATTCCTGCTGCTAAAGCAGATGAGCAGGAGGTCTTGGATATATTGGCTTCTAATGTTTCAAATGCAAGATTAGCCTGTCAAATTGACCTCACAGTTAATGTTAAAATTCGCAAACTAGAATAATTTTGATAACTGATATTTTTTTGTAATATAGTTAATATAATCTGTTTCGACATCTTCACTTGATGTTTCTGTTGTTTTGGCAATTCCTCGTAATCGAGAAAGATTTCCCTTTTTCAATTCAAAACTGGATTCTCGCTGTAATGACTCTAACAGCGTTTCTACTAATTGCCAGCGATCGCTAATTGGTAACTGCAATACCTGTTTTTGTAATTCTTGTAAATTCATTATGATTTTTTGCCTATAAGTATCACTTTTAATTATAAATCAGGTGACTATTGGCAGGCAATGGATTAACTGATATTTTTATTTTTTTGATAATTTGTCAGAATTGAAATATGATCGTCCTCGTCTCTCGGTACTATTAGTCATGCAATTTGAAGATTTTTGGTACATTGTTGCACTGAGCAACCAATTAAAGCCTAACACGGTATTAGCGCGATCGCTTTTAGGAGAATGGTTAGCAATATTTCGGGGAGAAAATGGACAAGCTGTGGCGTTGCGCGATCGCTGTTTGCATCGCAGTAGTCGCCTATCCGTCGGAAAGGTTTGTAACGGCGCACTACAATGTCCTTATCATGGTTGGATTTACGATCAAAATGGTAATGTTATTGCTGTTCCTTCGGAGGGAAATTCAATCAAATTATCCCAACAACGTCGAGCAAAATGTTATGCAACAAAAGAACAAGATGGTTATGTTTATGTGCGGTTAGCTGACGATCCTAGTGAAGATTTTAACCCGTTTTTTATGCCTCATTATCAAGAGCAAGGATGGGAAACAATACGAGTTATTAACCGTTTTCAAAATAATGTGACTAATTGTGTAGAAAACTTTATTGATATTCCCCATACTGCCTTTGTGCATCCCGGTATTTTCCGCAAATCTTGCCAACAAATGCTACAAATGATTGTAGAACGGAAAAATGGTTCTGTTTTGGTGAATTATTGTAACGAAACGAGTAATTTAGGATGGTATAGTCGTTTTCTTAATCAGCAAGGTGGGGAAATTAAACATAGCGATCGCTTTTATATGCCAAATATTACCAGTGTCGAATATCAGATGGGAAACAACCGCCATTTGTTCATTACCAGTCAGTCGATTCCCGAAACGGAAAATTCAACCCTAGTTTACACGGATGTTACTTATAACTATGGCATTTGGAATAAACTAGCGCGTCCGTTTATCCGTTGGACAGCACAACATATTATTCAGCAGGATGTGAAAATATTGGGGATTCAAGGGGAAGCGATCGCTAAATATGGAACCCAATTTTCTAACACGCCTGCTGATACAATTCATGTATTTGTAGAGTCGATCCGAAATGCGATCGCATCTGGAAAAGATCCGCGACAATTACCCAATCAATCGGTTAAAGTTACATTTTTCGTTTAACCTTTTTTATGCAAATTATTGTCCAAATTATAGTTTTTGTTGCTTTTATCGGCTTAGTTGGCTGGACTATTTTTGATAAATCAGGGAGAACTCAACTTAAAGCAAAATCTTTTGAAGATTGGCTATTAGATAGCGCTGGATTATTTGTACAAGGAATGCTAATTCCACTTATGCAAGCGACGATAATTTATCAACTTTATCGTTACTGGCTACCGATATCACCCGGATATCTTCATGTTTCTCCAATTTTATCCTTTCTGATTAGCTTTGTTGCCGTTGATTATCTCTACTACTGGAATCATCGCCTGCTACATTCTACTTTTTTTTGGAACGTTCATCAAGTGCATCATACAGTGACTAATTTGGATGTTTTAGGAACATCTCGTAACACGATTTGGGCAAGCTTTTTTATTGTTTATTTGTGGATTAATAGCTTTTTTTTGTACTTGTTTGCTAATTCTACAGGCTATCTTTTAGGAGTTAGCTTAACTTCTGTCCTAGATCTATGGAGGCATAGCCAACTGATTGTTCCTGCAAATAGTTGGTTTTACCATTTTCTATCTCCTTGGTTGATTTTGCCCCAGGATCACTCATGGCATCATTCTAGCCAGTTTCCTAACTGTAATTATGGTGCTAATCTAAAACTTTGGGATCGTTTGCATGGAACTTATTATCAAAACAGTGAATTACCAACTCAAATTGGAAATGCAATTCCATTAACTTTCACTCAAAAACTTTTATTTCCCTTTTCATGACACTGCTGAGTAAAATTCTTTTATTTTTTCCTGCTATAGTTTTATTACTAACAGGCGGATCGTTAATCTATTTTGCACATTCACCTGGCATTTTTAGTGCTGTGGTTGTATTATTTTCTCTTTATGGTTTGCCCGTTTTTATTTATCGATTACATCAGTGGATTTATCCGATTAAAGAAGGGATTAGTTATTTACAGGGAAAAGAATATAGCCCTTGGTGGGGTAGCCATCAAATTCAGGTGATCTATATTGCAATTCCAGTTTTAGAGGCTGTATTGCGATTAATTCCAGGCGTATTTTCCGGTTGGTTGCGATTGTGGGGGGCGAAAATCGGGCAAAATATATACTGGACACCGGGACTAGAAATTGCCGATCGCGGTTTGTTAGAAATTGGCGATCGCGTTGTAATTGGACATCGAGTTGGCATTTATTCTCATGTTATTAAACCCCGTAAACACAACTTAATGTTGTATGTCAAAAAAGTCAAAATTGGCAATGATGTTTTTGTCGGTGCTGGATCGCATATTGCGCCCGGAGTAATTATTGAAAATGGTGTTTATATGCCTGTTGATACTAACCTTTATCCGAATCAAAAAGTAAAATAATGCGTCAATTTATTCAACTATTTGGGAAACTTCTAGCCCCAAGTTATCGGCGATTTTATCGAGCATTAGATAACCCGCAAGCGGCACAACAATTGGTGCAAATAGAAATTTGCGATCGCTTGATTCAAAGCGAGTACGGCAAATCTTTAAACATTCGCTCTGTAGCAGATTGGCATCAGGTTCCAATCGTTGATTATGATCAACTTAAACCTTGGATTTTAGGAAAACAAAACTCTAAACAAAAGCGAATTTCACTGACACCAGAACCCATTTTATTTTATGAAAAAACCTCTGGAAGTAGCGGTGCAGTTAAATGGATTCCTTACACGCGATCGCTGCGAAAATCCTTCAATCAAATGTTTTGTGTATGGGCGTATGATTTAATACAAAATGGCCCTAAGTTTTCCACAGGTAAACTCTATGCTTGTATTTCACCTCAATTAGATTCCCTCGATTCTAAATTCAATAATTCCCTCTCTTTGCAAAATGATTTAGATTACTTAGATAATTGGTTGCGCTGGTTTTTGCATCCTTGGTTAGTCATGCCAGAAAAACTGGAAAGTTTGCAGAATTACCAGCAATTTAAACATCAGCTTTCTTTAGCACTATTACAAGCAGAAAAACTCGAAATAATTTCGATTTGGAGTCCTAGTTTTCTTAAAACACATTTAAACTATATTCAAGAAAATCAGGAATTATTGTCAAAAGAATTACAAAAAAAGATATCAAGTGAACGCCTGAAATTACTAGCAGAACCTCAAATTACTTGGCAACAACTTTGGTCTAATTTAAAGCTAATTTCCTGTTGGGATGCTGCTAATTCAGGAGATGGGGCGAAAGGGTTGCAATTACAATTTCCTAATGTCTTCGTTCAAGGTAAAGGTTTATTAGCCACAGAAGCCCCAATGACAATTCCGTTAATAGAAGCTAACGGGTATGTTCCTGTTCTGGATGAAGTTTTTTTTGAATTTGAAGATGATCAGGGTTGCTTTTATCAACTACATGAACTTAGTGTTGGGCAGAAATATACAATCATTCTATCACAAAAGGGAGGATTATATCGTTATCGAATTGGCGATCGCATTCGCGTGTCGGGGATATATCATCACACTCCTTGTTTAGAGTTTTTAGGACGAAATGAAGCCATCAGCGATCTAGTCGGTGAAAAGCTACAAGAAAGCTTTGTTTGTGATATTTTAGCGCAATTAAATATTCCAGAAACCTGCTTTAAAAGCTTAGTTCCAGTTGCCAATCCACCTCACTATATTTTATTACTCGATCAAGCCGTAGAAAGTCCACAAATCTTAGCTAAAAATTTAGATATTGCTTTATCACAATCAATTCAATACCAACGGGCGCGATTACTCGATCAACTTGCACCCCCACAAGTTTTTATTTCCTCGAAAATTCCTGAATTATTAGCATTGTATCGGGTGCGATCGGGTAGTATTTGGGGTGGTGTTAAGTATCCCATTCTAGCAATATCGCCTATTAATGCTGATCTTTTTAACCAACTTAAATTTCAGCTTTAATTATCATTTTAAATTCAAAATTTTTGTAAAAAGCAAGCGATCGCTCTTGATTTTATAGCAACCGCCAAGGCAGTTAAGACACCAGACGGATCTTGGAACCCAGACGGTAAAGTGTTTTCCCCCGGTGTTCCCTCCCCCCCTAGCCCCCCGTGCACGGGGGGTTTGGGGGGGCTGTTCCCTGCTATATCAGGCTGCGATCGCTAACTTTTTACTCTTTCAGGACTTACGCAAATTTGGGGATGTAACCCTATATGTAGGGGTAATTCATGAATTACCTCTACTAGCGTTTTTTACCGTCATCTCAGTGGGTTGTTAACCGCGTTAATACTTGGTTAGAACGTTCTACAAAGTCCTTCATTCCTTCAGCATCAAAGCCTTTTTGAGCAATTAAGGCTAAATCATAGACATGATGACAAATCATATTCGCTAATTCCGTCGAAGGAGATTCACCACCTTCTTGAATAATCGCTCCTTGACTCAAATTCACTAAATTCTGAATTAACGGATGGGCAATATTAATTAACAGAATATGTTCCTCTGGAAATTCAACTTTTTGTTGCTGCATCAGGGCTGTCATATCCTGTAACCGTCGCATAAATTCCGGTAATAATACCATCGCGGGCGGGGTATTCTCGGATTTCAAGGATTCAGTCCGAATCGTTAATTTAGGCTTGTTTAAAGCTGCGGTAAACAGGTCTTTAATGATTTCACTGCGGGTTTTATTGGTTTTAGGATCAACAATTTCAGGACTATTATCCTTAGCAATTAAATTGTCATCTAGTTCCGCATCCACCCGGGCAAACTTAACATCAGTGTGTTCCCGTTCTAGGAAACTAATAAAATGACTATCAATAAAGGAATCGAAGAACAAAACTTCTAATCCTTGACTGGTATGTAACTGAATATAAGTGGCTTGGGTTGTTTCATCGGTACAATAAAATACCCGATTTTCATGGCGTTCTTTATTGCGTTCAAGATATTCGCTTAAGGTGGTGTAGTAACGACCTTTTTCATCGGTATTATCAGAAGTTGGAGAAGCGACATCCTGCCAAACATCCCCGTCTTCGGTTTGCACTTGGACTTGGGTAGGAACGGCAACAGGCCCATCCTCCGTTGACCCCTGCGGAGTTGACCCCCAGCCCCCC
>NZ_CAWLTW010000001.1:1268484-1303290 GCF_963864145.1 Planktothrix prolifica NIVA-CYA 540
GGGTGGGTATAGCTAGTACGACAAATCAGAATATCATCAACTTGTTTTTTAAACCTGTCATCGTTGAGGGAACCAAACTTAACAAAGGTGCCGATATCTTGCCAACAACGGATATATTCTTTGCGGTTATCCCGATATAATTCTTTCAGACGGTCAGCGACTTTTTTCGCCACATAATCGGCAATTTTACGGACGGTGCGATTACTTTGTAAAGCACTGCGGGAAATATTTAAAGGAATATCCGTACTATCAATTACCCCCCGTAATGGCATCAAGAATTTGGGGATAATATCTTCGCAGTGGTCACTGACAAAGACCTGATTACAGAACAGTTTAATATTGCCCTGGGTGACATCCACATCGGGTTTGAGTTTGGGAAAATAAAGAATCCCATTCACAATAAAAGGATAATCCGTATTCAGATGTACCCATAATAGGGGTTCTTCTTGGAAGGGATAGAGATAGCGATAGAGTTCTAAATAATCTTCTTCGGTTAAATTATTAGGAGATTCCCGCCAGGGTGCTTTTTGGCGGTTGATGATTTCGCCGTCCAACTTAATCGGGACGGGCATAAAATCACAATAGGTTTTAATTAATTGACGGATGCGGGAGGGTTCGGTATATTCGATTTCCTCATCCATCAAAGTCAGGGTAATAGTAGTTCCCCGTTGGATGCGGCCAGAGTCTTCCAGTTTAAATACCGGAGAACCATCGCAAATCCAGTGGACGGCTTGGGAACCCTCTTTGTAGGACAGGGTATCAATTTCGACTTGACGGGCTACCATGAAGGAGGAGTAAAACCCTAAACCAAAATGACCAATGATAGACTGGTCAGAATTGGCTTGATATTTTTCGATGAATTCTTCGGCGCTGGAAAAGGCGACTTGGTTAATATATTTTTTGACTTCCTCGGCGGTCATCCCGATGCCATTATCGGTGATGGAGAGGGTTTTGTTCTCTTTATCGAGGGTGATGGTGATTTCGGGTTCGCCCGCATCCCCGGAATATTCCCCAGACCGCGACACCATATTCAGTTTAGCGATGGCGTCAACGGCGTTAGAAACCAGTTCCCGCAGGAAGACTTCATGGTCTGTATAGAGGGATTTTTTGATAATCGGGAAGATATTCTCGGTATGGATTGTAATCGTTCCCTGTTCAAGTACAGTCATAGTGATGTCAGGTTATCTATAAAATCATGGTTGTATTTAGATTGTGTGCGATCGCTGTTCCCTTACTAGGGATGGATCACCGCCCCAAAGTTGATTCGGATTTCCGCATCTGCAATTTAGCTAATTTTTCGCTAAATTCCAAATTTGCTGTTGAGAGTTGTTGTAGAATATACTGTTTCTGTTCTTCATTAAACAATTGATTGAATTTTTGACCAGAGGTATTATAAATTCCCTGTTGGACGGAAACCTTCCAATATTCAAAGGGTAAGATTACGTTTTCAGCAACTTTCTGATAATTCTCTAACATTGTAGGTTCATATTTTACGCCAATAAAATCGCAAAGTTCAGATAAAACTAAAAGTTGATTATCAATTAATTGTTCATATTGAACTAGGATATGATTGGGTTTATGGAGATGGTTCAAACTTAACCGAACATCATTAATCCATTGTCTGATACAACGGTCTAAATCCCAAGCCCCTCGCCAGTCTTCAGGATACTGGTGAGTGACATCATAAAGGGATGTGACAACATCGGCCCCATTCCTAACCAAATGAATAAATTTTGCACCTTCAACTCGTTTTTCAATATAGCTAATATAATATAAATTTCCAGGGGTTTTTTCTAACCATAGGCTTTTTTCTTGTTGTTGGGTTAATTCATCTAAAACTCGAATAAATCCCTTGATATACTGAATAGTAAAAACCGCCGTTTTGGGTAAATATCGTTCCAATTCGGGATGACCTGTTTCTACTAAAAATTGGTCAAATCGTTGTCGAGCTAAAGGAGAAGGAATTCTCAATTTTCTCCGCCAAGTTGAACGATTTCCCAATAAATAGCGGAAAAAATGGGATTCAGGAAAAGAGGCAATTTGAGAATGAGCCGCTAATAAACTTTGTAATAGCGTTGTTCCTGACCGGGGACAGCCAACTAGAAATAATCGGGGGTAAGAATGTTTCAACGGAAGCCAGACCTCTACTGATAGCTTTAGGGTAATTTATATTATACAATTTGTTTAGGCGAATTGTCATCATCGGAGGTTAAATTTAATGCTAAATACTTCAGCAAGGACACTATTTATTACCCTTGATTTACCCTATCCCCCCAGAGCCGGAGCGCCCCTTCGTAATTGGCAGAATATTAACCTGATGAAACAATATGGGGATGTGGCTGTATTGTCTATTTTCAAAGGACAACCACCGGAAAAAACCTTACCCGGGATTGAAAATTGGTATCACTATGATTTGGGGCAAAAACGTCCTTTAAAAGAACGCTTAGAACGTCGTTTATCGGTGTTACAACCCTGGAGATATTCTTATATTGACTGGTTTTATACTCAACCTGCTGTCGAATTATTAAAACAAATTCTTCAAGATTTAAAGCCTTCTATAGTAGTTTTTGAGCATTTATGGTTATGTCGTTACCTTCGAGTTGTTCAAGGTTATCCCTGTAAAATTATCTTTGATGAACATAACATAGAAGCGGATTTATTTGAGCAAAAAATTCATCAAATTATAGAGTTTTTACCCAAAATCAAGATGAACTTACAAAAAAATTATATTCAATCAATGGAAAGAAAAATTGCATACAAATCCGATCAAATTTGGGTGTGTAGTCAATCCGATGCTGATAAACTACAACAGCGATACGGACATAAACTCAATCCTTATGTTGTCCCAAATGGAATCAATGTAACTAACTATGAAACTGTGCGTAATGGTCAATGTACTCCAGCTTTTCAGGCTCAATTTAACCCCCATACTTTGATTTTTATTGGGACATTTAGTTATCCTCCCAACGTCGAAGCAGCACAATTTTTAACTCAAGAGTTTTATCCTAAAATTAAACAGCTTTATCCTAATACTTTATTAATTATTGTCGGGAAAAATTCCCCCCCAGCTTTAACAGCCGCAACACAAAAAGAACCTGGAATTTTATGGACAGGATTAGTTGAAGATGTTAAACCCTATTTAGCAGCAGCTAGTGTGGTAATTACTCCTCTATTTAAAGGGGGAGGAACTCGCTTAAAAATATTAGAAGCCTTTGCCGCTGGTCGTCCCGTTGTTAGTACCACAAAAGGGGCTGAAGGGCTAGAAGTTGAAACTCAAAAACATTTATTAATTGATGATACAGTCGAGGGAATGGTTGATGCTGTTAATCAATTTTGGTCGAATCCTACCCTGTATAAAAACTGTGTTGATAACGCTTATAATTTAGTTAAAACTAGATATTCTTGGGAAGCGGTTGCTGATAAAATTCAACCCTTAATTCAAAAATTGATATCTCAAGATTAATTAACTTTTACCTAGAATATCTTGATAAAACTGTGCCGTTTTTTGAGCAATTAAGCCCCAATCTAAAGCATCACATTCCTGTTTAACTAATATACTTAAAGCTTGTAAATCAATCGTGGTGCTTTGTTGTAATGCCTTTAGTAAACCTTGTTCATCATTAGGGTTATATAAAAGTTGACTAGCAACTCCCAAAGTTTCAGCAATTCCACCTAAATCCGGTGCAATAATAGGTTTATTATAGGACATAGCTAAAATTAAACTTCCTGATGTTAAGATTTTTTCAAAAGGAAACACAACCACATCCGCAGCACTGAAAAAAAGATGGATTTTACTAGATTCAATAAACTTTGGAATCAGAATTAATCCAGGGATATCTTTAGAAAGTTCCTGTAATTCTAAATAATAAGAATGGTTAACAGGTCTCCCCGCAATCACCAAGGTATCATCAGCAAAAATATCTTGATTGTTTTTCCAAATATCAATCAATTTTTCTATTTTTTTATAGGGTTTGAGGAAGCCAATATTCATATAAATCCGACCTGTTAAGGGTAATCCCAACTGTTTGCGAGCGTCAATTGAATTAACAGAAGCCCCATAAACCTCTCGATAATGACCATGGGGAATAACAATGGCTTTTTGGCTATTAAATTTAGAGTCAGTTTCTACTAATTTCAAACTGGAATAACTATGAAAAATAATCCCATTAACTAACTTTGATAAAATCTCCCTTGTCCAAGATTCTAATTCTGAAAATTTATCATCATGGGAAACTTGGTTATGAACTGTCCAAACAATTTTAACTCCCAACATCCGAACTAAAATAATATCCAATAAAAATTTGATACAAGCCAGCAATTTATATCCTTTTTTCGGTGCATTGATATAAAAATCTAACCAGTGCAAATGAACAATATCAACCGCAGGAGGTTGATTTTTTAAAACACCTCTTAAAATTGGAAAATAGTTTAGATAATAATACCAAAATTCAACTTGAATCTGTTCTTGTGCTAACCCTTGGGAAAGTAGGGATTGATAGGGGTTATCGTTGCGAAAATCTGGTAGCATTAAAATCTTAATTTTGGTACAAGGTGCAATGTCTTGAGAATTCATAATTTGAGGTTTACAATCGAAAATATTTTGATAAAATAAAATATAAAGTTAATCTACTATAGATTTTCTAGTTATTGGCTGGATATTTCATTAATTTTGTCAACATTATTTTAAGTTTTATAACTATGGCTATTATCTCTGTTATTATTCCCGCCTATAATGCAGAAAAAACGATTCGACAAACCATTGATTCCGTTTTAAATCAAACCTTTCAAAACTTTGAAATTATCGTAATTAATGATGGTTCAACGGACTTGACTTTAGATATTGTTTCTGGTATTAATGATCCTAGAATTAAGATTTTTTCCTATCCTAATTCTGGGGCGGCTGTCAGTAGAAACCGAGGATTTGATGTTGCCAAAGGTGAATATATTGCTTTATTAGATGCCGATGATCTTTGGACTTCTGATAAATTAGAAGCTCAATATAATGCTTTAAAAAGCCATCCTCAAGCGTCTGTAGCCTATAGCTGGACAGATTATATTGACGAGTCAGGGAACTTTTTAAAATTCGGTAGACATCTAACTTTTAATGGAGACGTTTATCCTGAATTATTAGTTCAAAATTTTTTAGAAAATGGTTCTAATCCTTTAATTCATAGAGAATCTTTTGCAGAAGTTGGAGGATTTGATCAATCCCTATTGGGGGGACAAGATCGAGATTTATATATTCGTTTAGCGGCTCATTATCATTTTGTAGCAGTTCCTTTGGTTCAGGTATTTTATCGAATGTCTCCCAATTCTATTTCATCTCAAATACTCCGACAAGAAAAACAATGTGTAGCGGTTATTGAAAAAGCCTTTTTACAAGCCCCTCCCTCATTACAGCATTTAAAAAAACAAAGTTTAGCCAAAATTTATAAGTATTTTATTGATCGTGCTTTACAAGGATATCCCTCCCCAGAAAAGGGTCGTGCTACCATCGGATTTTTATTCAATTATATTAGATATGATTCCTCCGCTTTACAACAATGGAGATTTTGTCTGATCATTCTTTTTAAAAGTTTAATTATTGCTTTATTTCCACCGTCAATCGCCAAAAAAATCTTATCTACCTTAAAAAAGATTGTTTAGTATTCAGTTGTTTTCACCTGAGAAAACTAAGATTTTTTGAATATAACTTTTTGTAAAAAATAAAAAGGACTGATAGCACTCGCTCGAAAAAACTTCAATTCACAAGCAGCAACGATATCAATTTCAATATCTTTTTTATGCTTAATTTGATGTTGAATATAACGTTTAATACCTCCTAACATAACTTTAAAAAATGTTATTGTTTTTTTCCATTTAGGCGTGATTAACATTCTAAATTCACAGGATTTTAAACCATATAAAGAAGCCAGAGATAATAAATATTTTTTTTCGAGACGATCAGAAGGGATATAGTGATTAAGGTGCATTTCTGGGTTGTACCAAATTTCCCAACCTCCCTTATATAAATTTAAGGAAATTTCATAATCATTTCCCCCTCGTCCCGTATTCATGAGTTGCAAAGGAACGTGATCTAACCATGCTTGTTTACGCACAACTAACCCCGCACCAGAAGGAAGTTTTAACTGTTCTGGACAAAATAAAAAGGATTGATCACCACTTTCTCGAATAGCTAATAATAAATGTTCAATTCGTTTAAAATTTTCAGGAGGTTTGACTTCATAAATACCATGAATTTGACCCCCATAACTTCCAGCTTTAGGATGTTCTTGACCAAATAAATAGGCTTGTAAAACCCAATCTGAATTAGGGAAATTATCATCATCGAGAAATCCAATTAATTCTCCTTGACTTTCTTCTACTCCTTTTTGTCGGGCAAAAGCAATTCCCTGTTTTGCTTCAAATACATACTTTAGCGGAAAAACTTCCTGCCAAGATATGATCATATTCTGAACTACATCAGCCGTTTGATCATTACTATTATTATCAACAACAATAATTTCCCAAGTGATATTTTCTGTTCCGGTTTGTAATTGCAATTTCTCCAAAACATCAGGAACCCGACTGGCACCATTATAGGTGGGAATCACAACAGTAAAATCGATCATAATTTTTTTAGATAAGATGTTTTCCACAAATAAAAAGGACTGGTCACACTACTTTTTAAAAATTCCAGTTCACAGGCTGTCACCACATCAGTTTTTAATTCTTTTCGATGTTTCAGATAATAAGCGATCGCTTTTCTAATATCATTGGCTAACCCTATGGGAAATAATAACGGCCGTTGCCAAGGTTTTAACCGTAACATCCGAATATGATGCCGTGCTAACCCCGTACTCCGCATCAAAAATAATAAATACTCCCTTTCTAATCGTTGTTTGGGAATTTGATGATAGAGGTGCATTTCTGAATTATACCAAATTTCCCACCCAGCATTTTGAATATACATGATCGCTTCTAAATCTTCACTATTCAAAATAGATTGACTAGAACGTCCAGTTAAAAATGTTTTTTCCGGTACATTTTCGACCCAAACTTGACGACGCACCACCAACCCAGCAGAAGGCGGTAACATCTTCAGATTGGGTTCATATAAATGGGGATTATCTCCCCGTTCAGTAATAGCAAAAAAACCAGAAATCCGATTAAAATTAGTCGGGGTTTCTACTTCATAAACCCCATGGATTTGACTTCCAAATGCGCCAGCTTGAGAATGTTCTTGAGCAAAATTATAGGCTTTTTCCACCCAATCTAAGTCAGGAATAGTATCATCATCTAAGAAGCCAATCAACAAAGATTCCGACTCTTTAATTGCTCTTTTTCGGGCGAAAGCTGCCCCTTGTTCTGTTTCTAAACAGTATTTTAAAGGAACATTATCTAACCAATTATGTTGATAATTTTTAACTAATTCTGCGGTATGATCTGTGCTATTATTATCAACAATTAAGATTTCCCAGTTGATCTGTTCTGTTCCGGTTTGCGATCGCAATTTTTCTAAAACCGCAGGTAAACGGGTCGCGCCATTATAGGTAGGAATAGCGATAGTAATATCAACCATAATGAGTGATAGGGATTAAAATTTCCTGTTTTTATTATAGCTCAGTTGAATAGCAAGAGACGGTGCACCAAATGTTTCTTACTATTCTAAGTACCTAAACAAAATTAATTACACATCCTCCACCCTGTTCCCTCCCCCCCTAGCCCCCCGTGCACGGGGGGTTTGGGGGGGCTGTTCCCTCTCTCAACTAGGTAATTTATTTTGTGTAACTACTTATCAAGACCTATTCATCTTTCACCGTTTCAACGGTAATAATATCATCCCCCTCTGCTGTTTTAGAAGTGTTTAATATCACGGGTTTAACGTCCATTTCTAATGGGTCAGATGTGTTTTTTCGCAACGGTTGAACATTCATAATTAACGGTTCTTCTTTCGGTTTAGAAATCAAAGGTTGATGATTAAACACTAATTTGTCATCTACATGATCCACATAAATTGTATCTCCCGTTATGAATTTTTGTTCTAATAATAAATTAGCAATATGGTTTTCTACTTCCCGTTGAATTGCTCGTTTTAACGGTCTAGCCCCATAGACTGGATCATAACCAATATCCGCTAAATAATCTAAGGTTGCTGGTGATAATTCAATAGATATTTTCTGATCCGATAATAACCTTTGAATCCGTTTAACTTGAATCGCCACAATATACCTTAATTCCCCTTTACTTAACGAATGGAATAGAATAATATCATCCACACGATTTAAAAATTCCGGGCGAAAATGCGATCGCAAAGCCGTCATAACTCGCTTCTCCATTTCCCCATAACGGGACTCATCCCCCGCCACATCTAAAATATGTTCCCCCCCAATATTACTGGTCATTACAATTACGGTATTTCTAAAATCAACAGTCCTTCCTTGCGAGTCGGTAATTCGGCCATCATCTAATACCTGTAATAAGATATTAAACACATCGGGATGGGCTTTTTCCACTTCATCAAATAAAATCACCGAATAGGGATGACGTCGCACCGCTTCCGATAGTTGACCGCCTTCGTCATAACCCACATAGCCCGGAGGCGCCCCGACTAGCCGGGAAACCGCGTGTTTTTCCATATATTCAGACATATCAATCCGAATAATCGACTCCTCACTATCAAATAAAAACTCTGCTAACGCCTTCGCCAACTCGGTTTTTCCCACCCCCGTTGGCCCCATAAACAGGAAAGATCCAATCGGACGACCGGGATCTTTCATCCCCGCCCGCGCCCTTCTAATAGCAGCAGAAACGGCCGCCACTGCCTCCTGTTGCCCGATTACCCGTTGATGTAAATGACTCTCTAAGCGCAATAATTTTTGCCGTTCTGACTCCAATAAACGGTTAACAGGTATACCAGTCCATTTAGCAATAATCCCCGCGATATCGGCTTCTGTAACCTCCTCACGCAACATCGAAGAACCCTGGGATTGTAACTTAACTAATTCCGCTTCTTTGCCTTCCCGTTCTTGATGTAAAACTTCCAATTGACCATACTTTAATTGGGCGGCTTTGTTTAAATCATAGGCCCTTTCTGCCTGTTCAATTTGTACCCTTAATTCTTCTTCATCTTCCTTGAGTTTATTAATACTATCTAATAGGTGTTTTTCCCCTTGCCATTGGGAGGCGAGTTTTTCCTGTTTGGTTTTTAAACTTTCAATTTCTTCCTTAATTCTGCCTAAACGAAGGGCTACCCCGCCATCATTTCGGCGGTTACTTTCTCCCGTTCCTAAACTTTCGCCTTCTATGGATAATTTTTCCATTTCTAACTGCATTACCCGCCGATCAATTTGTTCTAATTCAACGGGTTTAGAAGTTATTTCCATTTTTAATTGGGCGGCGGCTTCATCGACAACATCAATGGCTTTATCTGGTAAAAAGCGATCGCTAATATAACGACTTGATAACATTGCCGCGGCTACCAAGGCACTATCAGTAATTTTTACCCCATGATGGCGTTCATAACGGTCTTTTAATCCTCTTAAAATTGATATCGTATCTTCAGGAGAAGGTTGATCGACATAAACTTGTTGAAACCGTCTTTCTAGGGCGGGATCTTTTTCAATATGTTTACGATATTCGTCCACAGTTGAAGCGCCAATACAACGCAATTCTCCCCGGGCTAACATTGGTTTTAATAAATTACTAGCATCCATTCCTGACGAACCGCCCCCGGAACCCGCCCCGACAACGGTATGCAATTCATCAATAAATAATACAATTTGCCCTTCGGAATGGGTGACTTCTCTTAATACCGATCGCAGTCTTTCTTCAAATTCTCCCCGATATTTTGCCCCGGCAATTAAACTCCCCATATCTAGGGAAATTAACTGGCGATTTTTTAAGGATTCTGGCACATCTCCGTTCACAATTCTTTGAGCTAAACCTTCCGCAATGGCGGTTTTTCCTACTCCTGGTTCGCCAATTAAAACCGGATTATTTTTAGTTCTGCGAGATAAACAACTGACCACCCGACGGACTTCTTCATCCCGACCGATCACCGGATCAAGTTTTCCAGCTTTAGCGAGTTCTGTTAAGTCTTTACCATATTTTTTTAAGGCTTCATAACTGGTTTCTGGGCTTTGGGTTTCGACTTTTGAACTACCTCGAATCGCTTTAATCGCCTCCTCTAATTTGGGACGTATGGAGGGAGCACTTGATGGGCGATCATAACCCGGACGTCCGGGGCGTTGACTGGTAGGTTGTTCTCCGGCTAAGAGTTTACGGCCAATGCGGTCATCTTCTGAGAAGGCCAGGATTAAATGTTCTATGGAGATAAAACCATCTTGTAGGGTTTGACGAGCTTCTTCTGCCTTATCTAATAGGATATCAAGGCTTTGTCCCAAATATAAATGTTCAATGCGTCCAACTCTGGGTTGACGTTTGGTGAAGGCTTCCAACTGTTGGCCAAAAATATCCGTATCGACTCCCGCCCGACTCATGAGGTTAGTGGCGAGTCCATTTTGTTCCAGTAGGGCGGTGATCAGATGTTCGACTTCTAAATTCTGATTTTGAAAACGACGCGCCACATCCTGGGATTTAACCACGGCTTCCCAGGCTTTATCTGTAAATTTTGTCGGATCGGTCGGTTGCATCGTTCAGGTTGTCAATAAAGGGTAAAAATAACCAACAATATACTGCCCCTATTGTAACTATATCTGGGCGCAACCCGTTAATTCATTTTAAATGAAGGACAGTTATCTATTAAATGGGGACGTAAACTTAAAAACAAAGGTAATGCTATAATCACAGTTTAAATAAACAACAACTTACCGATATAGCGGGAGTCTCTAAGGGGGAAAAAAGATGAGCTTAGATAATACAAAAATAGAAATAACTGTTTCTTCAGAATGGGCTGAACAACTCAATCAATTATCCTTAGAAACTGGACATTCCTTAGAAGAATTAATTCAAGAAGCTATTGGTCAGTATTTAGATAAAACTAGGGTATTTTTGAGTAGTCAGTCGGTTGATTTGGAATATTTTAATCTCCAAAAAGAATTATTGAATTTACAGGAAAAAGTCGAATCTTTAAAACCATTATTAAATAAAGTTGCTAAATTAGAAGCCAAAATAGTCGCATTGGAAAAAATAGTTATCCCTGAACTTTCTATTTCCCCTAGTTCTACTTTTTCCCAACTTTTAGCCGATGATAATGATCAAGATGAACCGGATGAAATTCTGACGGATTTTTTAGTGGATTAGTTAGCCCTTTAGGGCTTACTAGAGGTCTAGGGGAGCCATAATTCCTAGTTTTTCTTCTAATAAAATTTTAAGGAGAAATTGGGTAATAAAAACCAAACCTAGTCTAGCTTGAGCTAACTCAGTTTTGCCTTGTTTGACTTCTCCCCAGATTTGACAATAACGATAAAATTGTTGAAAACTTTGGCTAAATTGATCGGCAATTTTGAGCCATTTTTGAGGACTAGCAGAACAGAATAGAATATCAACCAGATTCACAGATTCGGTTAGTAGCTGATATTCATAACTTTGGGTAAATTGTAGTTTTTCCTGGGGATTTAACCAGGGAATTGGGGGAGAATGGGGACTAATTTTTAAGGGTAATGTAGAAATTAGGTTAGATGCTTCTAAGGTAATTAACTGATCGCGATCGCCCAGACGCAATAAGGAACAACAGCGAGCATGACTATATTGAATCCCAAATAGATCGGGCAGAATTTGCCGATCCTGAATTGGAGTGGATATCCAGGGATATCGGATCATTTGTTCTAACCAAGCGGCAATTCCGAGATCGGTGAACTCAAACTGCAACATTCCCGAAGGTAATACCTGAATCGTGACATCCGGCGGGAATTTACCTAATTCTGCGTTGAGGGTTTGGAACTTCAGACCGATGGACGTGGCCAGATCCAAAGGGGATTGATGCAAACGGGAAGCTAATTTCAGGGCGATCGCCGATCCATAGATTACGCCAGTTTGATTTTTAATCCGATTTACGGGAATTTCCTGAGAGTCAGCCGTATTAATTCCTAAACAACCCAAGGTTCTTCCCAGTTGTGCCCCTAACCTTCCTGCTAGAGTTAGCATGACTGATCAAACTCCATTGGCAAGTTGTTCAAATCTGATATTATCAGTAGATTGGGTTAAGGCATTACCAAAATTTTTTGAAATTTATTTTTGAAAAGAATTGATTATTGATTCCCAAAGGGATGTGTTTTTTGCTACATTGGTTAAGATGTCTTAAGCCCATATACTTCAAGTCTAAAACACACTGTTCAACCTCTAAGTAGGTAGGCGTAATTAAACCTAACTATGTAGATAGGGTAAACCCTTGCTGTAAATGGCTTTCAGCCACACTGGGATGGTGGGATATTCTCGCCCACCTACTTAGGTGTCTTAATATTCCTCCTGCCTTTGATTGTGATTGAAAAATTTTAATGAGCCGATCTAATGATGCAGTCTTCCCCGATTCCGACCGATTCTAACCGACCGTTTTTAACTTGGCAACGGATTACTGACTGGGCGCAGGAACATTACCGTTGTCGAAGTTTCAGTAAAGATGAGCGGATTCCAGCCCGTCCGGGGTTACTTTATTTAGTGCAACGGGGTACCGTCCGGTTAGTGGGTAGCGCCGAACTAAAATATGCCGAGAGTAAACCCAAATCCAGACCGCGTAATCGCAAATTAGACCAAGCCTTTTTGGGTTTTGTCGGTGCGGGTCAACCCTTTGAATTAATTGCCCAGTCGCCCTTTAGCCTGCAAGCCTATAGCCACGCCGATGATACAACGATTTTATGGATGTATTGGCATGACTTGGATAACTGGCCCCATTTTCGTCGGGAAGTCCTCGATGCTTTCCGGTATCAACATCAACGGAAATTACTGTGGTTAAGTATATTGGGTCAACGACGTACCATTGACCGACTTCTAGGATTTTTGACCTTACTGATTGAAGAACACGGCGAGTATTATACCAGTGGTGACAGGGAAGATGGGTTTAAGGGTTATCGTCTCCCTTGGTCATTAACTCATTCTCAAATTGGTAGTGCGATCGGGACTACACGGGTTACTGTAACCCGGCTGATGGGGAAACTCCGTCAACAAAACCTGATTTATACTCAGGATGATAACTTCATCTGTATTCCCGTTGACCCGGAAACCCAGAATCAAACCTCAGATTTAACAGCAGAATCAGGCTTTGAGGAAGAAGAATAATCAGTCATCAGTGTAGAGACGTGCCATGGCGCGTCTCTGTTAACTGTTAACTGATAACTGATAAAACTTGCCGTAACTGTTCTGTTGTCTGGGTTTGATTCTGGGAGATTTCGAGCAACTGATTCAATTCAGTTGTGGTTTGTTCTAACTGTTGGCGAACTTGATTCCAGGAATCTTGAACTGGTTGTAACATTTCCTGATACAAACTGATCCGGCCCCAAAGTTCTGCTACCATCCGTTGCTGTTCGATCCAACTTTGTTCAGTCGTTTCTAACTGTTGGCGGGTTTGTTCGGTGGTGTTGGTGCGAGTATTAAGATCGGTTTGCCGTTGTTCAAAGCCCGAACTGATTTGTTGAATTTCGGTTTCCAAAGTTTGGAGTTGCTGTTTTTGTTCCTGTTGTTGGGTTTCCAAACTAGCAATCACCAATTTAAAATTACTGGCTCCTCCAGGGTTTACAGGCGGTAGACCTTGGCGACGGAGTAAAACCGCTTGATATTGGGTTTTATGTTCCTCCCGTTCTTTGAGGGTGCGACGCTGACCCACTAAGGTTTCATTCAGCATTTGATAGGCGTCTTGTTCATCGGTTAATTCCGTTTGTAAATTTTCCCGTTCGGAATCACTGATGGTTTTGAGTTTTTCCTGGATTTCCTTAATATCTTCGAGCTTGTATTTGAGTTCCTCCTCCTGTTCTCCCACCATCCGAAACCAGCGATCCCACTCTTTTTCCAGTTGTTTAACTTCGGTTTCTAATTGTTCCAATGACATCGCTTCTAAGGCTTGAACATCTACCTTGACACTGACAGTAACCGGATCACTTTCAGATTGACGGGAGGCTAAATTTTGTAACTGTTCTAATAGGGTTTGACGGTTTTGGATCAGGGTTTTTAAGGTTTGGGCATAGTCCTGTTTGGTTTGAAGTAACTGTTGTTCACCGACTAACTCCGCTCGGTTTTGGGTTAAAGTATCCTGAGCTTGTTGCCATTGTTGCCATTGCTGTTCAATGTCTGTGGTTGTACTATCTACGGTTTGTTGAAGTTGTTCTGCTTCTAAACGTTGTGACCGTAAACGTTGGCGATGTTGTTCTAGCCCATTCAGAGCAATAGCCACCTGTTCCCGGGAGCGATCCAGTTGTGTTTGTAGGGGCGAAATCGAAATGGGGTTAGACAGTTGATTCAGTAAATTCCCCAAGAGTGCCGACTGTTCCGTATTTAAGGAGGGAGACGACTTTAAGCTGGCCTGTTGTTCTTCAAGCTGTTGTCGTTGCTGTTGTAATGCGGCTCTAGTGGTTTGAATATCTTGACGGGCTTGGTCAATTTCAGAACGTAGACGTTTACTTTCATCCTTAGAGCGATCAATTTCTTGACGCTGCTGTTCTAGTCGCTCTAATTCTCCCTCCAGTTGTTCCATTTGTTCCCGTCGGGCTTCCATTTCCATTTCCCGACGATTCAATTCCTGACTTTGGTAAGTCAAGGACTCTTTCCACTGTTCAATTTCTTCCTGTTGGGTTTTGAATTTTTCTTGCAACCGAGAAAAATCCTGGAGAATTCCCACCAGTTGGCGTGCAGCTTCTTGAATGCGCTGTACCTGTTTACCCGTATTTAGATCGACTAAAACTAAAGTTCCATCCTTGAAATTAGTTGCATCTTCAGCGAGAACGACCTCATCCCCGGATACGGCACTCCAATTGTTTTCACCTCGCTGACAAGCCAATAGCTTGAGTTCCGTCCTCCCGCCTCCTAGACCAAATTTGTTACTCTGCTTTTGTACTTCCGCTAAATAGAGCATCGGCCCTTTATCCTCTTGAGGTGTTCAAGCATGATTTTGATTTACCTGTCCTAATCATAAAACCTTCAGGGAGTAGCAATTAACAGTTTATATTTTGTCCTATTCTACAGGCTCAATTCCAGCCGCGCGTAGTTGGGCTTTTAATCTTTCTGCCCGTTGATATTCCTGCTCGGCCCGTTGACGTTCCTGTTCAACCTTTTCTGTACCCCACAATAGCAAATTACCCTGTTCATCCCACCAGCGCAACCAATGGCCCTGACGGTTTTCGCGAGTTCCTTGCCAGGCTCCTAGAAACAGCTGCATTTCCGGTATCCAAAACCAGCCATGCTCATTGGCCGATTCCAGTCTATACCTTTGGATGTCACCGAAACGATACAATTCTAAGCTCCCTGAGTTGGGTTCAAAAATTCCGTAATTGGGAACTTGCAAAATCTGTTCATAGAAAAAGAATTTCCCAGGGGGATAGGTTTCTTTAACTGAATATTCTCCCCCATCGGTATCGGACAAAAATTCTAAGACCAAGGCCGGAATTTCTCCCTGGAGTTGCGGGGTATAACTGCGAACCACTTCCCCCCGACTCACGGAAATCTGGGGAATATAGGCCCAGTCTGGGGCTTTTACGGCCATTTTGCCATTGATAGTGGCACAAATACCGTAGTTTGTTGGGGTGAGGGCTGTTTCTGGCAGTTTTCCGGCCAGTTGCAAACTTTCGGTTAGGGCCGCAGCCAGGGCGGGTTGATTGATATTATCCACAGGGTCATCGGGTAGCACAAAATCATCTGGCAACTTTTCCCAAGTAATTGTGTAGGTGGGGGAGGTGGCTAACATGATCATGCGGGTAAGAGAAACTAATTTATATAATTATATCATTGATGTTTCAACCATGCAAATATATCTCCGACTTTTAATTGTAAATCTTTAACTAATTCTGGAGTCGGCAAAATAGCAGTTTCTTCTTCTAATAATTGGGGTTGTTGTTGGGGCGGATAAACTAAAACGGATTCGGTTTCTGGATCAATTAACCAACCTATTTGACTCCCCTGATTGAGAGCGTGTAAGATTTTTCCGGTGACTTTGATTGGGTTTTGTTCGGGAGAGAGAATTTCAATGATCCAATCGGGTACAATATTAAAAACATTAGCAACTTTTCCCTGTTCATCAATGGGAATTCTTTCCCAGGCAAATACCGTAATATCAGGGACAATTGCCCGTCCTCCAAACACACAGCGAAGTTCTGTATAAGCTCTAGCAATTCGTTGTTTTTTAACCACAGAATTAATTGCTTCAGTCAGATCAACCTGAATTGTACTGTGATGTCCTTGGGGTATAGGTTTTTGAATAATTTGACCTTGAATATATTCACTGGCGGGTTTGGTTTCTGGAAGTTTAAGAAAATCTTCTAAACTGAGAGTTTTAATGGGGGATTTTAGCATGATTTATTTTTGACTCAGTTATTAATAAAGATGCGCTTAAGCGCAACAACATGAATTTTATTAAGATTTAGGTGGCTGATGCCACCTTTGGTTTAGATATATTTTTTTAACAATAATTCTAACTGTTGTCTGCGATCAGAAGGAATTTGATTTAAGGGGGTTAAAATCGCATATTTCAAGGCAGAATGGGCTTCGGATTTTGGTAAATGATATTTTAAACGGCGCACGGTTTCTTGAATGACTTGTTGAGCATTGACCGCATTTTTATGGAGATTTTGAATTACCATTTCTACGGTGACATGATCATGGTCTGGATGCCAACAATCATAATCGGTAACTAAGGCTAAAGTTGTATAGGCAATTTCCGCTTCCCGGGCTAATTTGGCTTCGGTTAAATTGGTCATCCCAATAATTGTTCCGCCCCAACTCCGATATAAATTAGATTCGGCTTTGGTAGAAAAGGCTGGCCCTTCCATACAGACATAAGTTCCCGATAAATGATAATTAATATCGGGTAAATTTAAACTAGCGATCGCTTCTCCTAATACTTTTGATAATTGCGGACAAAAAGGATCACCAAAGGTAATATGAGCCACAGCACCATTCCCAAAAAAAGTAGAAACTCGTTGATTAGTTCGATCAATAAATTGATCAGGAACAACTAAATCTAAAGGTTTAAATTCTTCTTTTAATGAACCCACCGCCGAAGCAGAAATAATATATTCAACTCCCAAACTTTTGAGAGCATAAATATTAGCCCGATAGGGTAATTCCGTCGGCAAAAATCTATGGGTGCGTCCATGTCTGGCCAGAAATGCCACGCGCATTCCTTCTAAAGTTCCTACTAAAATAGCATCGGAAGGTTGACCAAAGGGAGTATCAATGTGCAGTTCTTCTACATCGGTAAATGCCTCCATCTTATACAACCCACTACCGCCAATAATGCCAATTTTAACCTGAGTCATGCTTTTTCCTTGATTAAGTTGTACTCAGATATTGTACCGAAAATTGTGCAGTATTGACTCAGGGAAGATATGGATTTTTTCCCTATTGGGATCATTCCCTTGTAAGATGTCCCCTTCTTAGTTAAGCTATTAATCAGTTATTAGTTGTAGGGGCGGGTTCATCAAGATTTAAGTAATTAACAAAGATCTAAAAAAACCTGCCCGTAACAGTTATCAGTTATGAATTTGTTGGTATTTCTCATTAATTAATTAAGTCTTGATTTGACTTGTTTCGCGGATTACTTCACTCATACAGACGCGCCGTGGCACGTCTCTACACTGATAACTGATATTAGTCATATCCTTCAACAAAAAGCATGAATTGGAACTCTATTAAACACCAGAATCGTTTTTGGGCTTTGGGAATTAAAAGGTTAAAATCTTTAACTCGTTCACTTCAAAGTCAAAGTCAAAAAATTAGACTTGGAAAAATTACCAAATTTCAACGATATTTGGCATTAAGTATTTGTTGTATTTTCTTGGGATTAACCTTAGCTCAATTTCCGGTTCTTTCTACTTCTGTTAATATCTCAACAGTTAGACAAGAACAATCGGAAAATTTATTATCCCAGGGAATAATTAATCCGACAAACTCGATTAGTCATCAACGAGAATTTAGGGGAGTTTGGGTAGCAACCGTCGCTAATATTGATTGGCCATCTAAGTCAAATTTATCCGTTGATCAACAAAAATTTGAACTAATTGCTATCCTAAATAGGATGCAAGAATTAAACTTAAATGCCTTAATTCTGCAAGTGCGTCCGAATGGAGATGCCTTGTATAGTTCCAGTATAGAACCTTGGAGTGCGTGGTTAACAGGAACCCAAGGAACCCCCCCAAATCCCTATTATGATCCCCTACAATTTGCGATTGAAGAAGCCCATAAACGCAATATTGAACTCCACGCTTGGTTTAATCCTTATCGGGCAAGATTAAGAGGAAATGCGCCCTTTGCACCCAATCATATCGCGTCAAAATTCCCCCAATATGCCTATCAATATGGGGATTTAATGTGGATGGAACCGGGGGCAAAGGAAGTTCAAGATCAAACCTATAATGTAATTATGGATGTGGTACAACGTTATGATCTTGATGGCGTTCATTTAGATGATTATTTCTATCCCTATCCTAAAGAGGGTATTCCCTTTCCTGATAGTCAAACCTATAATTCCTATCGCGCATCAGGAGGAAATTTAGCACTTTCCGATTGGCGACGACAAAATGTTAATCTGATGATTAAACGCATTCATGATGGGATTAAAGCGACTAAACCCTATGTTAAATTCGGAATTAGTCCCTTTGGTATTTATCGCCCTGGGAAAGCACCGGGAATTGTTGGATTAGATCAATATGCTTCTCTATACGCGGATGTTAAATTATGGGTTGAACAAGGGTGGATGGATTATTTAGCGCCTCAACTTTATTGGAAAATTGATCCCCCTCAACAAAGTTATCCCGTTTTGTTAAATTGGTGGTTACAAAATAATCCTCAAAGACGTCATATTTATGTCGGAAATGCTCTCTATCGAATTGAAAATGAATGGTCTATTTCTGAAATCCAAAGACAGATCGCAATTTCCCGACAAACAGCCCCCCAATTATCTTTAGGAAATATCTTTTTTAGTATGAAGATATTTCGAGATAATCGTCAGGGAGTGAATGAAATTTTCAAAAGTGCGGTTTATCCCACTCCAGCTTTAGTTCCGATTATGCCTTGGTTGGATAATCAACCCCCGGAACCTCCTAGCGGAATTGAAACTAATTCTGGGATGATTTCTTGGATGCCTTCTAATAGTAATGATATCCGTTCTTGGGCAATTTATCAACAATTTTCTACGGGTTGGCAGTTAGTGAAAGTGGTGAATAAAGATACTACTTCTATTCGTGTTAACCCAGGAAATTATGCAGTTCGCGCCGTAGATAGAATGGGAAATGAAAGCGTTGAACAGGTTATTTCTGTGTCTTAAAATCGGGAAGACATAATAACTCCCATTAACAAGGGAATAGGGGGGATCAAAGTCCCCCTTTTTTATGCAGCAGGGCTGTTTCAAAGTCCAGTGAAAAAGAGTAAAGAAAGAGCGATCGCTACCTGATAAAATAAAGAGTAGTCGCTAACTTTTTACAAAAATAAAGATGTTATAGCAGGGAACAGGGAACAGCCCCCCAACCCCCCGTGCACGCATGGCTAGGGGGGGAGGGAACAGGGGGGAACAGGTTAAACAATTAAGTAATAACCGTGGGTTGTTGACGTCCGGTTATGGTTTTGATTTGGGCAATTTCATCGGCAATAGTAATTAATTCTCCTAACGCTTCTTGGGGATCTAAATTGTGTTTTGTGGGGTCGGGTTCATAACTTTCTAAATAAACCCGCAAGGTCGCGCCTTTAGTTCCGGTTCCCGATAACCGCAAGACAATTCGAGAACCATCGGTAAATCCAATCCGAATCCCTTGATTATTACTAACACTATTATCTACCGGATCGGTATAGCTAAAATTATCGCTATATTCGACTTGATAGGAACCGTATTGTTTACCTTTTAGGTTCGGTAAAATTGCCTGTAATTTATCAACTAATTGATTGGCTTTTTCTGTTTCTACTTCTTCATAATCATGGCGAGAATAGTAGTTGCGTCCGTAGGTTTGCCAATGATTCCGAACAATATCTTCCACGGATTCTTGACGGACGGCTAAAATATTTAACCAGAATAATACCGCCCATAATCCATCTTTTTCCCGAACATGATTTGATCCGGTTCCAAAACTTTCTTCCCCGCATAATGTAGCTTTTCCTGCATCTAATAAATTGCCGAAAAACTTCCATCCGGTCGGGGTTTCATAACAGTTTATGCCTAATTTTGCCGCCACACGATCAGGCGCTTGGGAAGTGGGCATGGAACGGGCTACCCCGGCTAAACCGCCTTTATATCCGGGAACTAAATGGGCATTGGCGGTGATGATGGCTAAACTATCACTGGGGGTGACAAAAAAATTATTTCCTAAAATCATATTGCGATCGCCATCGCCATCGGACGCCGCCCCAAAATCCGGGGCATTTTCCCCGAACATAATTTCGACTAAATCATGGGCATAAACTAAATTAGGATCGGGATGACCGCCGCCAAAATCTTCTAAGGGAATGCCATTGACCACGGTTCCGGGTGCGGCCCCTAAGCGGTTTTCAAAAATGGCACTGGCATAGGGGCCAGTTACCGCGTGCATGGAGTCCACACACATCCGAAACTTACCCGAAGTTAATAATTTTTGAATTAGGTCAAAATCAAATAAGGATTCCATCAATGACCTGTAGGGTTGGACGGAATCAATCACCTCAACGTCCATGGTTCCCAGTTTAAAACTTCCGGGTTGATCTAAATTAATATCAGCCGCCTCCATGATGTTGTAGCGGTCAATCACCAGGGTACGGGCATAAATCGCTTCGGTGATTTTTTCGACGGCTGGCCCACCATTACTGCCGTTGAACTTGATCCCAAAATCTCCTTCTGGCCCTCCGGGGTTATGGCTTGCAGAGAGAATAATCCCCCCAAAGGCTTGATTTTCGCGGATTATACAAGATGCGGCTGGAGTGGAAACAATGCCCCCACATCCGACGAGAACCTTTCCAACGCCGTTAGCGGCGGCCATTTTTAAGATAATTTGAATGGCTTGGCGGTTATAGTAGCGACCATCTCCACCTAAAATTAGGGTTCCGCCTTCATACCCCTCTTGGGTATCAAAAATCGCCTGAACGAAATTTTCTAGGTAATGGGGTTTTTGAAAGGCAGGAACGGACTTGCGTAGGCCGGATGTTCCCGGTTTTTGGTCGTTAAAGGGTTGAGTTGAAACGGTACGAATATTCATGAGAGATTGACGATGGAATGCTTGCCCCAATTGTATCGGTATGCACCTCTCCTTTTCACACTTTCGATAAAAATTCAATCAGTTATCGACAAAACTAAGAAACACAGGGTTGCACGGATAGGAGAATCTCAAAGGTTGTCCCTTTTCCGTCTTCAGAATTACATTTTAGCCGACCATTATGTTTTTCAACCACAATTTGCTGAGAAATGGATAGACCTAAACCCGTACCTTTGCCCATGGGTTTAGTGGTGAAAAACGCATTAAAAACTTGGTCTTGCACCGACTTAGGAATTCCAGGGCCATTATCGGAAATAGATATGCAAATCGCATCTTCTATAATTGACCCGGAGTGCATTTTGCAGGTTTCGGTTTTAATGGTAATTTGTCGAGGAATAGGTTGTTGTTCTAAGGCATCAATTGCATTAGACAGAATGTTCATAAATACCTGATTCAGTTGGTTGGGATAGCATTTGACTAAGGGGATTTGTCCATAGTCTTTAATCACTTGAATTTCTGCATGATTTCCCTTGCATTTCAGTTGATTATGGAGAATTTTTAGGGTTCCATCTAAACCCCCATGAATATCCGCCAATACCATTTCCTGTTGATCTAAGCGGGAAAAATTCCGTAAAGATAGGGCTAAATCATATAAACGATTTGCACCTAATCGCATAAATTCTAAACTCTGTGGTAATTCATTAACAATGGTATTAACCTCCGATGCTTGAATAAAATCTCGAATTTCTGAAGGGGTTTCTTGGTAATAGTTCTGATAGAGGCTGACCAGTTCCATCAAGGTCTGAATATCCTGATTAACATAGGTCAAATTTCCGTGAATGGAACTAATTGGGTTTTTAATTTCATGGGCAATTTCTGTCATCATTTGCCCCAAACCGGACATTTTTTCGGCCTGGATTAATTGATCTTGGGTTTGTCGTAAATCTTGCAGGGTTTTTTCCAGTTGTAATGCCCTTTCCCGCTCTTGAATTTCTGAAACTCTTAAATTAGCTTCGACCTGTTTGCGTTGGGTAATATCCCGCACAATTGCTAAAACTTCATTGCTGCCATTTTTGACGTAACGGGCTTCATAATGATGCCATTCTGCATCACCTCTAACTACATATTCACCAAATTGAATTTGACCCGTTTCTAGGGTTTTTTCCAAATAATATCTTGTCCAATCCCCTAAATCCTTGGGAAACACATCTTCAATTTTTCTGCCGATTACATCCTCGATTTTTATGGGATGAAGATTTTGCTTATCGGGATAATAATCGACGACCACTCCTTCGTTACTAATACAGAACATTAAGTCAGGAATTGCTTGAATAAAACTGCTGGTTTTAGCTTCTGCTTGTTCTAAAACCTTGGTTATTTGATCATATTGTTCTTGAATGGGATTAAGATTTTCATTGTCTAAATTGAGGAAAACTAAGCTAGAACTCGCCAGTGCTGTTTTCAGTTGATAAATTTCTTGATGGGCTTTTCCTAGTCCTTTCTCTAAATAATTCCGTTCTGCGATTAAGCGTTCATAATCAGCTAGTATTCTGTCCAAAATAGCATTTTGGTTCAAATCTTCCCATACCGAATCAAATATGGGAGTGTAATTCAAGAAGTCTTTGTGAAAAGGGCACTTACTCATATCTGGATTTCTCCTTTATGCTGTATATATCACTCAGACTTTTAGGAAAACTCCTAAAAAGTTTGTTGAGCGATGGAATCAAGACTAATGTTGAAGTTAGACCGATAACCAACTAAACCATAAACCAAAATTGTTTAAGCGGATTATCATAAATGCAGTTTCTGCTCCCCGAACCCTCAAATCATTGACTAATACTGATTAACACCCTCTTTAGCATAGTTTTTACGGAAACAGAGCCAGTTTTTAGCTTTTACCGCAAGTTATTATCATACTTTAACTTGATGAGTGCCTCAGTTTTAGTAATCTAAATTACAAAAAAGATTAAAATTCTTTAAACTACTTGCAAAAATCCTAACACAAAAATACAAATTCCCAGACTTGTATAGAATAATTTAAACATTGTTAAATTATTCTATAGTGCTACACACACAGGAATACCGGAACAGTAAGCAGTGAGTGAGTTTCAGGACTTAGAACTCCTAACTGTAATGCGTAGTGCGATAATATTATTGGGCATCGGGGTCAAGATTCTTAGTGCCAACAGTAGCACACCCTTGCCATGATAGCTAGTAATAGAGAGATTAAATTGATTCGTGGTGAGATTAAGTTATCTTGAATTAAGAATTAATAGTCCCCATTAACCAGCGTGTAATACTTCCATCATCTTCGCTTTGGGAACGTTGCAATGCTTCAGTCACTAAAGCTATTTTTAATCCGGGTAAAACTTGGGATTCTTCGATTAATCGACTCCCTTGGTTTTCAACAGCAAAGGCTAAAATTGTATTATCTTCAACATTAACAACCCAATATTCTTGGATTCCTAAGTTTTCATAGAGTAATCTTTTTCGACCAATATCATCTACAAAAGAGGATGCAGCTATTTCAACAATTAAGTTGGGGGAGGTAAATTCATCTAAATTAATTGGGGAATTATTGCGAGGAGGAAATGGGAAGTTATCCCCAATATAAAACCCGATATCTGGCTGACTTTCTCTGGCTCCTGTTTTTCGGAATGATGTGTTAGTAAATCCTTTAATCCGAATATTTTTAATAGCCGCATAAACTAAGATTACCGTTGATAGAATTGTGTTATCGTGTCCGTGTGCTGAACCTAGTGGGGCCATTTCTATCCTCATGTATTCTTGATCATAATAAAACTTACCCTCAGCATATTGAGGATTCTCGGCTAAGGCTAAAAATTCTTCCCAGGTCGCTTTTACCCAAGTATCCGTCGGTATTGTGATTAAAGGAGGAGCTTGAATCATCATTAACACCTAAACCTTAAATTTAGCGTTTTTATAATTATAACAGATCAAACCAATCTTTACCTCCCGATAATTTAGCTAATTCTTGATCAATATTGATCGGCTTGAATAATTGCAACAAAAGTATTGTTATAATAGAATTATAGCAATTCATTTTTTTATCAGAAAAATGGGTTTAAAACCCCTAAGTTCTACTTAGGCTTTTTATTCTATTTTAGAGTATACTAAAGAAGTGATCGTGAGCAACAAAAACAATGAAAGCCAGGTATCGGTACAGAATCTACCCAACTGACCAACAAAAGAGGTTAATATCTCAATTGTTTGGTTGCTGTCGTGTGGTTTTTAACGATGCCTTGGCATATTGCCAACAAGAGTATCAAAACGGAAACAAAAAACCTTCTAGTAATGAACTTTCTAAAAGACTTACAGAACTCAAGAAAACCGAGGAAAAAGAATGGTTAACAGAAGTTTCATCTGTTCCCTTGCAGCAGTCTTTGAGAGATTTAGAGCAGGCTTATTCAAACTTTTTTAAATCCTGTAAAGGGCAAAGAAAAGGCAAGAAAGTTAAACCTCCTAAATTCAAGAAACGTAAATCCAAGCAATCAGCTAGATTTATGGATAACGGTTTTAAACTCTATCCTAATTCTGATTACATTCACCTAGCTAAAATAGGTGATATCAAAGTGATTTGGAGTAGAGAATTACCCGCAACGCCTTCCAGTGTTACCTTAATTAAAGATAGTGCTGATCGATACTTTGTTAGCTTTGTAGTTGAGTTTAATCCTCAACAATTAGCAAAGAATGGAAGAAGTGTTGGAATTGACTTAGGGATAACCGATTTTGCTACATTAAGTAACGGTGAAAAAGTTAAATCTCCTAAACCTTTAAAGAAACAATTAAAGCGTTTAAGGAGATTACAGCAAAATTTGTCAAGAAAACAGAAGGGTAGTAAAAGAAGGGAAGTTGCTAGAAAGAAATTAGCTCAACTTCACGCTAAAATTTCTGATACCCGAAACGATTTTTTACATAAATTGTCAACTAAGATTATTCGTGAAAATCAAACAATAGTCTTAGAAGATTTGAATGTGTCGGGAATGATTAAGAATCGTAAATTATCCCGTGCTATTAGTGACTTGGGTTGGCAGTATTTCAGAACTATGCTAGAGTCTAAGTCGGTCATGTACGGGCGTGATTTTCGAGTGATTAATAGATGGACTCCAACTTCTCAAACTTGCTCTTGCTGTGGTTTTAAAGGTGGCAAAAAAGAGCTAAATATTAGAGAATGGATTTGTTTAAACTGTGGCATTTCTCATGATCGAGATATTAACGCCGCAGTAAATATTTTAGTCGCCGGAGGGCTTTCGGAGACTCTAAACGGACGTGGAGAGAAGGTCAGACTTTCTAAAGAAAGCACATCTCGGCGAAGCGTCAACCCACCAGAATTTCAGCAGCTATCAATTTTTGACCTGCTAAAATAGATGGAATCCCCGACCGTTCACGGCGGGGCGGATGTCAAATTCAAGTCTAAATCTAATTATGCCATCTGTTACAACTTCTCCTCTAATTAAAGATCCTGAACGGTTAGAAAAACAGTTACGAGATATTCCTCCGGTTCCGGGGGTGTATTTAATGCGAGATGGTCAGGATAATATTCTTTATATTGGTAAGTCTAAAAAATTGCGATCGCGGGTACGTTCCTATTTTCGAGAACAGCATCATCACACCCCACGCATTTATTTAATGGTACAACAAGTTACCGAGATAGAATTTATTGTCACCGATACGGAAGCAGAAGCCTTAGCTTTAGAAGCCAATTTAGTTAAACAACATCAACCCCATTTTAATGTTCTGCTCAAGGATGATAAAAAATATCCCTATTTATGTATTACTTGGTCGGAGGATTATCCGCGAATTTTTATTACCCGTAAACGCCGTTTAGGTAATATTAAAGATCGTTATTATGGCCCCTATGTGGATACCAGGGTATTAAGAAATACCTTGCATTTAATTAAACGAATTTTTCCCCTGCGTCAACGTCCTAAACCGTTATTTAAAGATCGTCCTTGTTTAAATTATGATATTGGTCGCTGTCCGGGGGTTTGTCAACTATTAATTTCTCCTGAAGAATATAGAAAAATTGTGCAAAAAGTGGCGATGATTTTTCAGGGAAGATCGGGGGAATTGGTTGATCATTTAGCGGAACAAATGGAACAAGCCTCGGAAGCCTTAAACTTTGAAACGGCGGCGATAATTCGAGATCAAATTCAAGGGTTACAGTCTTTAAATGCAGATCAAAAAGTTTCTTTACCCGATGATCGTGTGTCCCGTGATGCGATCGCACTGGCGGCTAATTCTCAACAGTCCTGTGTGCAGTTATTTCAAATTCGCGCCGGAAAATTAGTCGGACGCTTAGGGTTTACCGCCCAAGTTCCCCCGGAGTTAAAATCAACGGAAATGGGGTTAATTTTACAGAGGGTTTTAGAAGAACATTATCAATCTGTTGATCCGGTGGAAATTCCTAATGAAATATTAGTTCAATATCAGTTACCAGATGAATCTATTTTAACAGATTGGTTGAGCGATCGCAAGGGAAAAAAAGTCACGATTTTAACCCCCCAACGTCAAGGTAAAGCGGAGTTAATTGAGATGGTAGAAAAGAATGCGGAATATGAATTAGAACGGGTACAAAAGTTAAGCGATCGTAATACTTTAGCCTTAGAAAATTTAGCAGCAATTCTCGATTTACCCGATCTTCCCCATCGGATTGAAGGTTATGATATTTCCCATATTCAAGGGTCAGATGCAGTCGCCTCCCGGGTAGTATTTATTCAAGGTTTACCCGCCCAACAATACTATCGTCATTATAAGATTAAAAACCCCACCGTTCACGCCGGACATTCCGATGATTTTGCCAGTTTAGCAGAAGTGATTGGGCGCCGTTTTCGAGACTATGCTACTTCAACAGATAAACCGGATTTAATTATGATTGATGGGGGAAAGGGTCAACTTTCGGCGGTAGTTACTGTCTTAGAAGAACTGAATTTATTAGAGGAAATTCGCGTAGTTAGTTTAGCCAAACAACGGGAGGAAATCTTTTTACCTGGAGAAAGTTTACCCTTAGAAACCGACTCCGAACAACCGGGGGTTCAACTATTAAGAAGATTACGAGATGAAGCCCATCGGTTTGCAGTTAGTTTTCATCGAAATCAAAGGACTCAACGCATGAAGCGATCGCATTTAGATGATATTCCCGGGTTAGGACATCATCGACAAAAATTATTATTAGCTCATTTTCGTTCCCTGGAATATATTAGAATAGCTACCCCAGAACAGTTAGCAGAAGTGTCAGAAATTGGGCCGAAATTAGCCCAAGAAATCTATAATTATTTCCATTAAAGTAGTGAGTCCTTTAGGACTCAGAAAGCCCTGAAGGGCTTACTACTGGTAGTGAGTCCTTCAGGACTCAGAAAGCCCTGAAGGGCTTACTACTTTTTGATGGGAGGGAATTTCAATAATAAACTCTGTTCCCTGACCTAGTTCGGAATTACATTGAATTGAACCTTTGTGTTTTTCGACAATAATTTGATAACTAATTGATAACCCTAACCCGGTTCCTTTGCCGACGGGTTTGGTGGTAAAAAAGGGATCAAACAAGTTAGATTTAATGTTTTCTGACATTCCTATACCATTATCTGCTATTTTAATCATGATTTTATTTTGATCAATTAATGCAGTTTCAATCGTAATTTGATCGGGATTTTGTTGATTAATAATAGGGTAATTATTACCGGAATCTTGTAAAGCATCAATAGCATTGGAAATTAAATTCATAAACACTTGATTTAATTGGCCTACATAACATTCTACCAAGGGAATAGTCCCATATTTTTTAATCACTTCAACCCCTCGATGTTGAACACTCTCTTTTAAACGACTTTGTAAAATTAATAACGTATTATCAATTCCTTCATGAATATCAACCGCTTTCATATCGGCTTCATCTAACCGTGAAAAATTGCGAAGGGAAAGTACAATTTCTCTAATTCGGTTTGATCCCATTTTCATAGAATTAATAATATTGGGAAAATCTTCAATTAAAAAATCAAGTTCTATCTCCTCCGCAAAATCAATAATTTCAGCCGGGGGGTCGGGATAATGAGTTTGATAGATGTTGATTAAACTTAACAGGCTTTCCGTATATTCTTGAGCGTGAACTAAGTTACCATAAATAAAGTTAACTGGATTATTAATTTCATGGGCAACCCCGGCCACCAATTGACCCAAACTAGACATTTTTTCGGCTTGAATTAATTGGGTTTGGGCTTTGCGAAAATTAACTAAGGCAATTTCGGCTTCTTCTTTAGCTTTTCGTAAAGCTTTTTCCGCCTGTTTCCCATCAGTTATATCCGTAATTGTACCGACATAACCAATAATTTCTCCATCAGAATTTATCTCCGCAGCAGCTTGACCATAAACCCAAGTAATTTTACCGTCAGGACGTTGTAGGCGATATTCAGAATTAAATTGAACTTGATTTTTGGCACAGTTTTCCCAGTTTTGAAAGACTTGAATTCTATCTTCGGAATAAATCGCCCGCGACCAACCTTTTCCCCTTGCTTCTTCTGGAGTTAAGCCCGCAATTTCACACCATCTTTGATTCACATAAAGACAGTTACCCTCAGTATCAGTATGAAAAATTCCTACCGGAGAAACTTCGGCTAATGTTGTGTAAAGTTTTTCAGTCTTCCACAATACTTTTTCTGTATTACGCTGTTCGGTGACATCCACACCCACACTAACAATATAGTCAATTTCTTTAGCTTCATTCAGGAGAACAGTGTCCGACCAACTAATAATTCGTTGCTCTCCATTTTTGGTATTCCAACGAGATTCGTAATATTTAGGAAATTGATCAATCAGTAAAAAGGCAAAATTCGATTTTACTTTAGAGGCTTCTTCTGGGCTTAAAAATATATCCCAAACATAGCGATTTCTAATTTCATCAAAGCTATATTGAGTGGTTTGTTCAAAGGCGCGATTAAATCGGACAATTCGACCTTTTCCATCCATTAAAATCACTAAAGCTCCAGCGATATCTAAAATAGCTGAAATAAAACTTCTTTCTTTTTCAATGGCTGCAAATAACTCATCAATTTGAGTGGTCATTTGATTAAAAGCTGTGGCTAATATGCCTAATTCATTAGAACACTGCACATCAACTTTCGTTTTCAAATCTCCTTGACTAATTTTGATCACTGCGTCGGTTAATTGTTTGAGTGGTAAAATAATTTGCCGACCATGAAATATGCCGATACCAATGGCAAAACCTGTAATTAAAATAACTACTACTCCCATAACAAAAATCATTTTATAAATAGGAGCATAGGCTTCTTTAATCGGAAGTTCAACGACTAAAAACCAATTCATACCAGGAATTAGGGATGTCGCTCCCAAAACCTCTATATTTTTCAATCCTAGATAACGATTTATTTTTAATTTATTTTTATCTAAATTATTATGATTATTAATTAAATTGATAATGTTAGGATTTTGTAAATTCTGAATATCAAAGATGTTAGATCTATTTTTAGATGTGGTAAAGACTTGATTTTGCTCATCCACAAGATAAACATATCCGGTTTTACCCACTTGAGTTTGAGACAGAATAAAACCGAGAAAACTTAAGTCAATTTCAGCAAATAAAACCCCATCAATTCGATCAAATTTATCTCGAATGGCAACGGACATCACCATTTTATATTTTTGATCAGAAGGATCAAATTCAATTGTGCCTACATAATCTTCTTGTTGTTTAAACGGTCGAATAAATAATGGATAATCAGCATAGTTTTTCTTTAAAATTTGATCATCAGTGAGTATAGATGTTATCACATTTCCTTCAGAATTTAAGATAGCAACTAAATGATAAGCATCATTATGACGAACTAATCCTTCTAGCAAGTTTTTTTGAATATCTGGGGGTAAATCAGTTAAGCCTTTAACCCGGGCTAAAAAATTTAATTTTCGTTGAAGATCATCTAAATAGTTATTAATTTGATAGGCTATAACTTGCGATCGCTCTCTTTGTAGAGATTGTAATTGCTTCATCTGAGATTGATAACTCAGATAGATTAATAATCCCCCACTGCTTAAAACACTAATCAATCCAACAATGAGTAAACTACTACGAAGTTGTTTGGCTAGGGAAAAAAAACGGGGGGTTGTAAAGGAAAAAGAACCCCCAAGCATAGATAAAAAATGATGTTTCTCCGCTTGGCTCATGATTTTTCTAATGATAGTGAACTAAATCTATACTGATCTATTTTGATTTATTTTGATTTATTGTAATCTGTTGTTGACCCAGAAGGGGTAATATCAATTTTTCCGGTTATAACTTGTTGTTTGATCTGATTAAATTTGGCTTCCTCTTCGGCTGTTAACGTGCCTCTAAAGGGGGCAAAATCATAAATTTGTTCCCGCAAACCATATTTATATTGTTTGCCTTCCCAGCGTCCTTGTTGAACTAAAGTGGCAATTTTTAAGACTAATTCAGGAATATTCTGTAGAACACTGGTTAAAATTTTGCCCGGGACTAAGTTATATTGATCTTTCGTCCAACCAATCCCATAAACCTCTGGTTTTTCACTGGCTAATTTTAAAGCTGAAATTCCAGCTTCGTTTGCGTTAATTGCCATAATATCTACTCCTTTTTCCAACCAATCTAGGGCAACTTTATTACCTTTTTCTGCATCTGTCCAAGTCTGTAAAAATTTAGTATAGACTTCAATATCGGGCTTGGTTGCGGTTGCACCCCGCCTAAATAATTCTGCTTCTTCTTGATAAACTGAGTAATCATATCCCACCATGTAACCGACTTTATTAGTTTTGGTTTTGATTGCGGCTAATGCTCCGGCTAGATAACCTACTTCCCCGGAACGAAAAGCAACCGCTCCTAAATTTTTATTATTTCCAGAATAGCTTGTAACTAAGGCAAATTTGATGTCTGGAAACTCTTGAGCCACCTTTTCCATTGCCTCAATATAACCACCACTATGACCGATAATTAAATTATATCCCTGTTGGGCATAGCGACGAATTGAGGCTTCAACGTCAGTATCTGGCACGTTTTCAGTATAATTAATTTCAGCATTATATTGTTTTTCAATTAATTTTAATCCTTCATAACTGGCTTGACTCCAACTATCATCTTTTTTTATGGAACCCGGTAATATACTAGCTACTTTAAATTGACTCTGGGAATCGGAGGTTGTCAATTGTTCTTGATTCAACTGACTACAACTGACAATAATCACTAAAGTGATGATTCCCAGTAGGATATTGGTCAATAATTTTGGGGTTTGGAGCATACAATTCCTGAATGTTAAAGGCAATAAATAACACCTCGATTTAGAGAGTCAATATCATAGAGTAGGTATGACATCTGATCAACTTAGTAGATGCTTCCTTCTGCTATCTTCCCTAGCCACAAGCCCAAACAAACGCAAACTGATCTTTATGGGTTTTGCATTGCAGAATATGGGCAATTCCCAGATCACCAAACGCATAGTTAAGGTTTTGCTCCGAAGCTAGTTGAAACACTTGCCGCATTGGAGCCTGACAAACGGGACAGCCTGGACACTCCATACCCTGAACCCAGCGCGGGTAGCCCCCCAGCTTATCGCTCTCATCCGTCGGGTATAGCTCATCGTAGTTATCCAAATCATCCAGACCCAAACGCTCCATCACCCCGTCCCACAAGTCATTTTCCTGCAACCGCTCCCAGCCGCTTACCAGCGCCACCAAATCATCAGGGTCGGGATAGTCTTCAATTTCTAGCCATTCGGTGATGGTCTTGGCTGGTAAATAAGTTCCATAATCTTCTCCATCAATTTGCGGTAGTGGTGGAGTTGAGCCCATACCCACTGGTTGTACTACACGAATTCTAACGTTTTTAATTAGGAATGGAACTCTACCATAATAAATTGTTCCTTCTTCTACCTCGAACCCACATTTATCAGACATACAGTGGAACATTTGCAATAGACCTGTACCAAACTCCTCACGGACAGGTTCTGGCAATTGACTCAAATTCAGTTGCAAAAACAGTTGCAGGGGCTCGGCGCAACAGGGGCAAGGGGGCCAGGTTTCATCTATTCCCAGCCAGGGACGACCGGAAAACTTGGAAGCTAGGCGATCGCCATCCCCTTCAATCACAATCGGCTTCCAGGCGGGACGAACAAATTGGGTAATATTGAGATTAGAGTTAGGAGAATCATTTACTATTTGGGTAGGTAAAGGTACTTCAGAAGATTGGGATGGGCTTGGCTTCCCTTTAGGCAATAGCACATAGCCTTTTTTCAACTTTTCATTGATTTTCTTATAGGCAGCAGTTAGGGCTTTTCTGGGACTGCCATAGGTGCTGTTGTCGGTTTGTCCCGTCGTACCAATACGCCCATAGCGGAACGTGACCGTTAATCCACTCACCGTGACTTCACAGAATTTGTGGGACTTGTCATCGGAAAATTCTAGGTAAATGGGTTCATTGATATGACCTGGTGTATAGTAAGGATCTTCACCGCGAATGGTGGAATGGTAGTATTCTTCGGCTGCTTCTTCGGAATCAAACTCACGCACTTCGTCAGATAACAGATTTCCACCATAACCAGTATGAATGAACCTTACCTGCCGACCATCTAGGGTGATATTTCCATAATTAGGCATTTTACCCGTATCGATCTCAAACTGATAGTTATTTAGATCGGGCTGAGGTAAGGGATAGCAAGGAAAGTCATGATTCCGTGATTTATTACTGGGAATCAACACACTCCCACCCAAGAAAAAACTCCCATCCGCTAGGACAAATAATTCTTCAGTGAAAGCCGGGTTTGTCCAAGTCAGTAAGACAGAGCGACCATCCGGTGAGATCGTGTAATCACCCGAACGATGGTGGTTTAATATCTCGCAAGTGCCATTGGGTTCAAATAAATAAGGGTATTTCTTATTTTGCAGCCAGATGGAACCCGTTAGTTTTAGGTGAAGATATTTTTCTGGTTCAGAGGATAATTGAGGTGGGGGATTCTTAGGCATAGACACTTGGGTATTTTTATAGTCAAATATAACTCAACTCCATATCAACTTCGGTCATAATTTCTAAAAACTCCTCTTTTCCCTCCCAAGGAGTAGCTAAAAATTCTTTCATCTGATTTAGTTTATCCTCCAGGGTAATTTCTTGAATAGATTCTTTTTGATTAATCTCGGAATCTCCTTCTCGTATTTTTCGAGCAATATTTTCTAACAACCATAGTTTTTCAACTAAGGATAAATTATTGATTGATTTTTCTATTTCTAATAATTGTGGTGAGATCATGTTAAATTGTCCTTTAAATTTGGATGGGTTTAAACTTTTGATATCAATTATAAAAGATGCAAAAAAAATTAACACGAACATTTGATGTGATGATTGAAGATTTAGTATAAATTAGATAGGCTGTCAGTTTTCACTAACAGCCTGTTTAATCTCTAAAATTAATCTTGTAGAATTTGTTAGAGTCTGAAAAAGGTTTTTCCTCTCAAGTCTTCATCCCAAGGAATATTAATAAATTGGTAATTTTCCCAGTCTGTGGGATAAACAGGAGGGATATGAATATGATTTGATCTGACTAAGATTAACCAACGTCCATCTACGGTTAAATAACCCAATTCTGCGATATAATCCCGATCACTCATGGGAATAGAAATATGCCATTCTCTAGCCATCTCATCACACTCATATTCCTGCACCGACAATGGCGGCTGGGTATCAAGATCAATTGCAGTCACATCATAAACCCGCAGGAGAAGGTGTTTTCCTCCTTGGTGACGTAGATGTTCCTTATGTTCGTTGGGAATATCCCAATACGCATAGGCCCAATTTGGGTCACGGGGTAACAGGAAAATCTGACTTTGACCATATCCATTGGGTAATGGTGGAAGTTCCTGGTCTACATCCGCCAGGGATGGCTCAAATTTTATTTCCTTTCCTACATTAAATTTAGTAGCCGCTACGCCTGTTTCTGAACGAACATCTTGATGAGATACTCCTAATTCTATTTCTTCATATCCCCCCGTAGACGGGGGGTTGGGGGGGCAGATTCTACTGCTATTAACTGATGATCAACCTTAGCAACTGTTGATTGTATTTCTATAATATCTGATTCCAAAATAACATATTTATTCTGAATTTCAGGCTCAGATTCTACTATTTCTAAAACTGGTATTTCCGGTTCCGTTAATTGATAATCAACTTTAGCAAGTGTTGATTCTATTTCTATAATATCCGATTCCAAAATAACAGATTTATTCTGAATCTCAGGCTCAGATTCTACTATTTCTGAAACTGGTATTTCCGGTTCCGTTAATTGATCATTAACCGTAGCAACTGTTGGTTCTATTTCTATAATATCCGATTCCAAAATAACAGATTTATTCTGAATTTCAAGCTCAGATTCTACTATTTCTAAAACTGGTATTTCCGGTTCCGTTAATTGAGCATCAACCGTAGCAACTGTTGATTCTATTTCTATAATATCAGATTCCAAAATAACAGATTTATTCTGAATTTCAA
>NZ_CAWLTW010000001.1:1303547-1348855 GCF_963864145.1 Planktothrix prolifica NIVA-CYA 540
GCTCAGATTCTACTATTTCTGAAACTGGTATATTCTCAATTTGTGTTTTTGTTGTCAAAAATTCTGCAATTACAGTTTCATCTTCATCCGGGTCAATTTCATTGATTAATACTACTTCTGAAACTTCTTCAATTCCCCCATTTTTAACAGGATAAAATTCCGGCTCAGGAGAGTTTGCTGGGGTGAAAAATTCTCCTTTCGGTGGGATTTTAACCTGATTTTCAAATAGGATTAATTCATGCGGGGAAATGGCGATCGCAGAATCTAAATTATCCCTCTTCGATTCTATTAAACTAATAGATAATCCTTGGGTTTGTAAATTATTTTCTAGTTGAAATGTTTCTGTCTGATGCCGTTTTTGAATAATAGTACGAGGGAGAGAAAAAGTAGTAACTGCTGGAGAAAATGGTGTTTTTAAAGGTTCTATAAACTGATGATTAATATTAGGAGAAAATGGTGTTTTCAGAGGTTCTGTCAAACTATTAAAATCCAGTTGAGTAGAATTTTTATGAGGTTGCTCCCCGGTGACATCGGGTTTTGTAGATAAGGGAACAGAAATAGGGTCTTCTTGTTTTTTGACTGGGGACTTAGAACGTTGAGCTTTCAATTGTAAATTAACCCATAAACCCAAAAACGGGATCACAGGGAGTAACCACCATAACCAAATCGGGATTTCTCCTTCCGTTGCGGGAACCGTCGTCGGCTGCATTTGGGAAGATTGCCCCACTAGGCTATCATTGTTCGCGTTAGTTTGGGGTGAACCCGAATCAATCTGGCTCAATAGAATCTGTTGTTGGGAACTCAACCCTAACCCAGAATCTGATCCCGGTTTGGGTTTCAACTCTCCTACTGGGGGAACAATATTAATATTCCTAACCTGTGGGGGAGACAACAAGGACGACTCTGAAAGCGCGGAAGAATTGACGCTAGAGTTAGAGTTCCATCGAGAAGTCGCCCAGGCGATGGGACTCGTCGCTATTGATAACAATAACGTTAAGGTCAATATCGATGTATCTTTTTTATTTAACAACATATATATAACCGCAAGCTGTTGACCGAAAATCCGAGGACGCCAGCCCCCAAATTCATTGGCGGGGATCAGTCCGATGGAGAACAAATTCCCCATAATTTCTAATTTAACTGAAAATCACAGTTAACGATCAATATTTGAGCTTAGTCTATCAGAATATTGGATCATTGGGGACTGGGGCTAAGTCCCCCGATCATGATTAAATTTCTAATGATTAATGTTTTTTATTCATCGTCATGAATATCATCCCCATAACCGGGAGAAGATTTATATAAATTATCTAATTGATTTCGCGCATCTTGAACGGACAAAGAGCGCATCACTAACAAAGGTTCATTAATTAAATTTCCCGTTTCATCGAGTAGTTCTGGATGTAGGGTTTTTCGCGTCTGTCCTGAATTATTTAACCCGCCATAGTTTCGAGGGTCATGAAGTTTATGGGATTCCATACTCACTGTCAAAAGACTTTGAATTAAATTCCGAACCGCGAGAAAAGCCAAAATTGTAAAAGCTAAGACGTAAACTAAATGTAACATTTTTATCTCCTTAATGCTAGGGTTTATTTGGTTAATCTAAAGCCGTTTTCTAATAGAAAGGGTATTTTATTTTAGAGCTTGATCCGGGGTGGGTCATTGAAACGCTCATTTACCTGGATTTTGATATATTCTATCAACAGATTGAACCTTTCTACTTAAAAAGTTGATTAATTTTTGGGGAGTTCAGCCTCCCATCTCAATTTTTGACATGATTAGCCTGTTCCACCCGAAAGCGAGTCGCCACTTGCCAACATTCTGTCAATAGTTTATGCCAAGGCATTAATACGGTCATTTCTATTCCAACTTGTCCCCCCGTGGCATAAAACATGGTTTTGGTCGCTATCACCTTCTGTTGGGCTTGGATAATTCGGTTCAACAGGTCAGATTGTTGAGGCTGAGTCAAAAAGGACATCTCCTCCGTTTCTAAAAGATGGCGCGATCGCTCAAACCAGTATTCAAAATCCTCTAGTAGCGGTTCTAAGATCGATTTGAGAAGCTCTGACTCTTCGGGCAAGTTGGAACTTAGCATGGATGGTTAGATTAAGACTTCAGTATAAGACAATATTAACACTCTTTACATTTCTTAATAATTTTCTTAACAAAAGTTTTATAGCCATGGATCTAAACCAGAATCAACCCTCTCCCCCAACGCAAATTGAGAGATCATTCTTAAATAATTGTTAAGTTTATGGATATAACCTGAAAAAGTGTAACAATGAATACAGAAATAAAAAGATCATTTAAAATCCGTTTACAATTTGTCTTAAAGACAGTCCCTTTAAAACTAAGCTCAGGAGAAACAGCAGATGAAACTAACCTATCGTGGTCATCAGTACGAAACCTCTTTTTCGCCAGTTGATCTGGTAGAAAGCGAATTAACAGGCAAATATCGGGGTCAAAGCGTCCACTTTCACTATCCTCGCCATGTTCCCGTGCCTCAAACCCCGCACCCCATGAAATATCGGGGTATTTCCTACGGAAGTACGGAGCCACGACATCCTCATCCTCTGCACGAAGTCAAAGCCATTGCCTCCAACAAAAGCCAAGTGGCGGAAACCCGTGGAGGAGCCTTACTCCATTTAGCCGCATCTGAGAAGCCACTGGACGAGAATCTGGCAAAAGTTCATGCCAATCATTTATGCCGTTTACTCGACCGTAGACGTCAAGCAGCAGTGGCCCGGGGCGATCTTCATCTGCTGCGTTTATTAGATTTAGAAGCAGAACATATTGCCTGCTAGAGCAAGGCTTGACCCGGTTGGGTTTGAGCGATCCCATCAGATATCTAACATCAAAAAACTTAGGAATATTGCTTCCTTAGTCTAAAATTGTTTCTGGACTTGTAGACAAGAAAAGAAGCCTTATGTCCGTTCTTCGTAATTTGATGGCTGTGGGAGTGAGTGGAGCAATCACCTTAATCAATGTGGGGCCAGGAACAGCAGTTCCTTCCCCCATTGCATCTCAGGATAAATTGCCTGACTCGAATACAACTCAACCGCAGGATTTTCAACAAAATTCAACCAAATCTCAGTATCCGGCTCCTGAGCAAGCAGAAACGTCTTTACCCGCAGAAATCCTAACTTCAACCTTTAAACAAAATCCTACAAAATCTCAGTCTAGGGCTTCTAGTCCTGGCCGTCGGATCATTGATAATCTATTAATGACAAAGGAATCCGTTACTGAGTCTTCGATACCATCGAAATTACCCACGCCAGTTTTTAAACAAAATCCTACAAAAACCGCCCAACAGCCTGCACCCATGACAACGGCATCCACTGGTGTTGAAGCAACACCGAGGATGACCCCGGCTGTTTCTAACCCAACAACCGCAGAGACTCCCCCAACACCAACAACTAGGGTCAACCCCGTTTTTAACTTGCCCCATCCCCTAGGGAACAATAGACTATCCTCGCAAAACAATAGTCTCCAAGAGATTGAGGTTGCATTACCCAATCCCTCTACCCAAGCTGCAACCCTAACCGATTCTGTGAATCGAGTTCAGCAATCTCAACCCACTCAACTGGCTCAAGTCAGTAGACCCGCTTTAACGGTTCCTGACCTGACCCCTCCCACGACTCCCTTTCCCCCTCCGACTCCCAATGGAACCTTACAAACCAATCCTCCCCGGATTCTGCTCCCGAGTAGTGATCCCTTGTATCGCCCCACCTTACCGGAACAGGTAAATATTGAGGAAACGGTTCCTGTCACCCTTCAACAAGCGATTGATTTAGGGATTCGGAATAATGAAAATGCCAGTATTGCCCAACTGCAAGTTGAACAAAGCTTGGCGGCGGTCAGGGAAACCCAAGCAGATTTATATCCGAGTTTGGTCTTTCGTTCCGGTTTTTCTCGCAATGTGTCTGCTGCGGAGGACTTACAGGTTCGTGCAGCCAACCGTACCCTACGAGTGAATAGGTTCAATAACGTTCCCGGGGCGAATGATAGGGAATTTCAGACCCGCTATGGAACCTATTCCTTTGATAATTCCTTTCAATTGCAGTACGACCTGGGAATTAATGGATTGAGAGGGGCCAGAATTAAAGCATCAGAAGAACAGTTACGGATTCTGGAGTTAAGGTTAGAAACGGCCTTAGAAGAAATCCGATTTAATGTGGCTCGTTCCTATTACAATTTGCAAGAAGCAGATGCGGCAGTGGAAATTCAAGCGGCTGCTGTGCGAAACTCTCAAAAGAGTTTAGAGGATGCCGAAGCTTTGGAACGGGCTGGGGTGGGAACCCGTTTTGAAGTGTTGCAAGCTCGTGTCACCCTCGCCAATAACCAACAGGATCTGACTAATTCTCAGCGCAATCAATTTCAAAGTCGGCGAGAACTGGCCGCGCTTCTGAATATTGATGAAAATACGAATTTATTGGCGGCTGACCCGATTGCTTTGGCGGGAGCTTGGGATTTAACCTTGGAAGAAACGATTGTTCAAGCCTATCAAAATCGGGCGGAGTTGGAAGAACAGTTAGCTGAACGCGATCGCGCTCAACAATTACGCCGGGCTGCCCTAGCCGCCACTCGTCCAAATGTTACCGTGGGGGCGACTTACAACGTTTTGGGAAGAATCAACGATAACCCTGATTACCGGGCTGTGCGGGGCTGGGCCGATGGCTATGATGCTCAAGTTCAGTTATCTTGGAATTTCTTTGATGGGGGTGCGGCTAAAGCTCAAGCCCGACAGCGTGAGTTAGATATTGGTATCGCGGATGAGCGCTTTAATCAATTACTGAATCAAATTCGTTTGGATGCGGAACGGGCTTACTATGACCTCCAAGCTAACTTTGATAATATTCAAACCTCTAGTTTGGGGGTTGAGGAAGCAACGGAAGCGTTACGTTTAGCGCGTTTACGGTTTCAAGCCGGGGTGGGAACTCAGTTAGAAGTGATTAACCAAGAAACGGACTTAACCCGCGCTCAAAACCGACTCCTCAATGCCATTATTGGTTATAACCGTGCTTTGTCTGCCTTGCAACGGGCTGTTAGTAACCTTCCGGGGAATATTCTGTCGGATTATCCTCTTTAGTTGACAATTGCTCAAAACTCTACCAGTTAAGATTTTAGGAAAATAGGACATCAAAATGGGTAATATCAGATTCGTGAGTGAAAACAAGGAAATCATTGCCGCGGACGGGGCAAATTTAAGAATTAAGGCCCTAGAAAACCAGATTGATTTATATACTTTCACCGGCAAAATGATGAACTGTGGCGGTTATGGTCAGTGTGGGACTTGTATTGTGGAAATTGTCGAAGGTATTGATAATCTTCCTCCCCGCACGGAGGCTGAATCCCGGATTCTGAAGAAAAAACCCGATAGCTATAGATTGGCTTGCCAAACTATTGTTAATGGCCCGATTAGTGTTCAAACTAAACCGCAAAAACGGAAGTAAAGAGGATCACGGATTTAGGATTGCTATAGTTATTAGTTATTAGTTATTAGTTAATTAGATAAAATCAAATAACTGATGGGCTAATTGTAACTTGCTACAAACCCCAACTTCTAATTTCTGTCCCTGACGACTTAATAATATCCCTTGATTGGTTTCACTACTAAATCCAGCATTAGCTAAATCAATCGGATTTGCGACAATAGCATCTAAATTTTTTCGCTGTAATTTATCTTGAGCAGGTGTTAAAATTTCCCCGGTTTGTGCCGCAAATCCGACTAATTTTTGGTGAGGTTGTTTCATTTTTCCCAGTTCTGCTACAATATCAATAATAGGTTCTAATCGTAGTTCCTTGGGTAAAAGAGCTTTGGGTAATTTATCCTGACTATAAATAGCAGGTTTCACATCTCCCACGGCCGCTGCCATCACTGTTATATCTGCTTGGGGAAATCTGGCGATCATTTCCTGATACATTTCCTCACTACTGGTGACAGAGACTAACTCTACTTCTGGCAAATTTCCCAGTAATTCCGTACTCATGGGGCCATGAACCAAGGTGACTGAGGCTCCTCGGTGAATTGCTGCTTGTACTAAAGCCAGTCCCATTTTACCCGTTGACGGGTTGCCAATAAACCGCACCGGATCAAGATGTTCCCGGGTTCCACCCGCACTAATTAATATTCTTTTTCCAATTAAATCTCGCTTGCCTTTGGTATTTAATAAAGAATTAATGTGAGCTAATATTTGTTTGGGTTCAGCCATTCTTCCGGCTCCTGGCGTGGAGAAATTGCCTGGGTTTGTGGCGGGAAGATCACAGGCGAGAATTCCGGTAGTGGGAGTAATACCATGAAATCGAGAATCAGTTAACAGAAGTTGCCAATTGCGTTGTACGGAAACCTGTTTCCACATTTCCCGATTCATAGCTGGAGCTAGTAACACTGGACAACTGGATGCTAAAACCGTATTGGTGAGTAAATTATCCGATAATCCTGTAGCTAATTTAGCTAAGGTATTAGCGGTGAGGGGTGCAATCAAAAAAATATCCGCCCACTCCCCTAACTGAATATGTAAGGGACGGCCGTGAGTTGGTTGCCAGAATTCTTGATCCGTATAGGCCCGATGACGGGAGAGAGTCGCAAAGGTTAAAGGAGTAATAAATTCTTGGGCTGAGTCGGTCAAGATCACGCGCACATCAGCCCCAGCTTTCGCTAAAGTTGAAACAATTTCACAGACTTTATAAGCTGCAATGCCTCCACTAATTCCAATTAGAATATGATTCTCAAAGGTGGAAGGCGTCATCGTTTCCATCAATTAATCCAGTTGTAACCTAAAAACGATCAAAGAGTTAGGCTTCATCATAGGCTTCAAGGTCGAGCAAGTAAACATAGGGTTCCACTAGCTCTGGACGTTGAAATGCGATAGCGCGTAACAAATGCCAATCATTGAGTCCTTCAAAGGCATTATCATAATCATCTCCTTCCAGACGAGCAGCAAGTTCAGCCACATCATCGGCCGTTAGAGTAGGAATATTCGGTGAGGATCGAGTCAAGGTTGTCATGAGTTAAACCTCCCGTGAATTGCATTTGCTTTGAGCACGACTAGGCGAAGTTACCATTAATGGATAACCCCACCTCTATACTAAGGCTATTAGGTTGATTGTGGTATAGAATCTATTACAAAACTTCTTATTAACCCGAAAACCTCGGGTCGAATTTCATGACCCATATTAAATTCTTGGTACTGAACTTTTGCCCCCAACTGTTCAAAAGCAGTCCTGGCTTGCCTGGCGGCTTGTATTGGTAAAATCCGATCTTGTCTACCATGAACAATTAATATCGGGGGTAGATCATGGTCTAAAGGTTCGGGGGAAAAATGCAAATAACCACTTAAAATAATTAGACCCGCTAAAGGAAAATAACGTCCCATATCCAACGCCATCGCCCCCCCTTGGGAAAATCCCCCTAAAATAGTTCGGGACAGGGGAACTCCGGTACTCGCTTCTAAGGATTCTAGCCATTCCCTGACCTGCTGTTGGGTTTCGGCTAATCCTTCACCTTCGGGGGTTTCTAAGGCGTACCAAGCCCATCCCATCGGGGCTTGATGATGGGGAAAGGGGGCCTGGGGAAAGATAAATTGATAGTCGCTCAAACGCAACATCGGAGCCAGGGAGGTGAGATCCTCGGCGTTTGCTCCCCAACCGTGCATTAGTACAATTAACCCTTGAGGGGGTTTGCCAGTTTCAGGGGGGATGGAGATAAACTTTAAAGCCATGATTGTCGTTGGTTTTTAACATTCATGGTTTATTTTAATCTCCATTAAGCAGGTGGGCGGTAAAATTCATAAGTCTATAACCAACATAATTTCGATGATCGCTAACGTTGCTCATCACTATAGTTTGGATGAATATCGCGCCCTTGAAGAAAAATCAGAAGGACGTAGTGAATATCGTGATGGAGAAATCGTACCCATGGCTGGAGGATCGCTCAATCACAGTCGCATTGGTCGCAATATTTTGACCTATTTATCTGTTGTGCTTAGGGATACGCAATTTGAACCTATTAATAGCGACTTAAGGCTGTGGATTCCTGAGTATAAACGGGGCTTATATCCAGATATGATGCTTTTTGATGGTGAACCGCAACTCAACGGCAATCGCCATGATGAAGTTTTGAATCCCCTCCTAATTGTTGAAGTGCTTTCGCCAACAACTGCAAGTTATGACCGCGAAAGTAAGTTTCGGATTTATCGAACAATTCCCAGTTTTTGTGAATATTTGTTAATTGAACAGGATGAACCCTTTGTCGAACACTATAGTAGACAATCTCAAGGTTGGTTACTGAGTGATTTTCAGGGTTTGGAACCGTCAGTTGCCTTGGATTCTGTTGGTATAGAATTACCGATGGCAGAAATTTACCATAACGTTATTTTTAAATAGGCGATCGCGTTTTGCCGTTAGGTGACTAGGTTTTTTAGACAGGTTGTTTACCTTTCCTGTTACCGGAAATGGTAGCACAATCAGATATCATTGACATACTCCCCCGTTACGAGGAAAAATGAGCGATCGCCAACGGTTACAAGATTTAGAAAGAAACCTGCAAATTCTCTATGAAAAATTGGGAGAGTTTGAGCAGGAGTTGATTATCACTGCACACGCTCCTACAAAATTTGAACTCAGACAGCGAATTAAGCGTGAGATTTCGCCCAGTATCCGACGCTATGAAGCCGAATATTGGGAGCTTTACCCCCAAGAAGCAATTCTGATTTCTGATGAAGAAGCGGCGACTCAGTTGATGAGAGTAGAGCAGGCAGTTGAAGCCATTGAGCGTATCCCACAGAGTGAGTATCCTCCAGAACTCATGAGCCTATTACAAGAAATCCGCACCAAGTTAGACGAAGGAGATAAAGCAGCATCTGCCAAGTTAAAAGTCGCACTGCCTTTAATTCCACTCCTTGCATCTTATGAATTAGAGATGGATACAGAAGCGTTTATGTACAAAGTTTGGAAGTCAATTAAGGCTAAGATACGGAGATAAGAAATGTCTGAGGAGAGGTTAAAGCAAGCACTTAGAAATTGGCAAAATAAAATTGCTTATCTTGAGTATGAATTATCAATGACTTCCTATTATGATTTTAGTAAAAAAGATTATATAAATATGCTTATTAAAGAGCATAAATTTAAAATCAATGAAATAAGCAAGCAAATTAAATTAATTAGCATTCCTGATACAGAAGAAATTAAAGGAGAAACTAAAAAAGTGGAATATATGATTGATAAACAAGTCGGCGATGAAAAGCTAGAACAAGCTCTTAAAAATTGGCAAGATAAACTGGCTTATTTTGAGTATGAGTTGTCAATTGCTTCCAGTGCTAAAGAGAAGTTTGAGTTAAAGAAAAATATTCAGGAATGTGAGAAAGAAATTCAAAGATTAGAAAATAACATCGCTAATATTTATAAGTCTAGTTCACAACAGCAGAGTAAAGCTGGGAATTGTTTAGAGCAAAGTATTGATTATACTAAGCTTGAATCATTACTAGCAGCAGGAAACTGGAGAGAAGCAGACGAGGAAACTGCAAGAGTAATTTGTCTAATTGCTGGAAAAGAGCAGGAAGGATGGCTGCGAGAGGAAGAAATTGATAACTTTCCCCCTCAAGAGTTAAAAACTATTGACCAACTCTGGACACGCCATAGTAATAGCAAGTTTGGTTTCAGTGTTCAAAAAGCAATTTACCAGAGTCTAGGCGGAACGAGGAATTATAAACCAGACATCTTTAAAAAGTTGGGTGATCATCTTGGCTGGCGCATTAAAGATGACTGGTTGAATTACAAAGACCTGAATTTTAATCTCAATGCTCCTCTAGGTCATCTGCCTGGGATATATTTTGTTTTTTGGGATAAATGTGATGGTAAAAAAATAGACAGTAATTCAATAGATAAGGCGGGATTTATGCAGCTTCAGGCTCATATACTTGGAGGAATTAAGTTATCTATTAAAATGATGGTAACAATACCTTTCCTCTCACGGAAAGACTTGTAAATTCTAGTATATCAATCCTTGAAAGTATTTATTGAACTTAATGACCTTATTATCTAAAAATAAACACTAAATAGTCAATGAACTCAGAAACATTAAAAAAATTAAAAGAATCACTTAGTAACTGGCAAAGTAAACTTGCTTATTTTGAGTATGAATTGTCAATTACTGCCAGTGCAGAAAAGAAGTTTGAGTTAAGGAAATGTATTGAAGAATGCGACACAGAGATTCAAAAATTAAAAACCAGAATTTCTGTTGTACTCTTAGAGCAGGAGCAACAAAAGCAACAGCTAAACTCACCCAATATTCCCCAAATCACAAAAATTGAACTTAAAAGTGAAAAGGGTGTTGACTACTCTCAACTGCGTGATCTTTTAGCAGCAGGAAAATGGAAGGAAGCAGACGTGGAAACGTCAATGGTAATGTGTCTGGCTGCGGGAACGCAGAAAGAAGGATGGCTGCGAGAAAAAGATATTGATAATTTTCCCTGTGAAGATTTACGCACCATTAATCAACTTTGGTTGCACTACAGTAACGGCAAGTTTGGTTTCAGTGTTCAGAAGGAAATTTACCAAAGTCTGGGAGGCACAAGAGAGTATAATGCTGAGGTGTGGAAAAAGTTTTGCGATCGCGTCGGTTGGCGTGTCAACGGAGATTGGTTGTTGTACTACAAAGACCTTAACTTTGATCTAGAAGCAGCCCGGGGACATCTCCCGAACCCTTATGATGGGAATCTTAGCGGTGAGAATATGTGGTGGTTTGAAGTGGTGTTTGATTTATATTTGGTGTTGCGGCGGGAGGACGTGTTGAGATTCCGGAGGATTCGGGCACGGGATCATCGGGTATATAAGGCGAAACTATTCTCTTCTCTCGCGCAAAGACTTGTAACCTTTAGCATATAAGAACATCATGCTTTTTGTCAAGCTTAATTTTTGGTTTTTTTTTACACAAACATCGGCTTTTTCCTAACTCAAAACCACAGGAATTTTTCAAAAAGCAAGGGTTTCCAGTGATGAACTAGCAGCCAAGTTAACCCATTGCTTTGTTAAACGTTCAAGATTCATTAAAAAATTGCATTGCCACTTTCGGGTCATAGCAGTTGGCTAAGACAAACTTTTCAGCAACATCTCGAATTTCATCTTAATCAGGACTTACGCAGAAACCGGGTTTCTTGTTCCGTTTTTATCAATAAAGTCTACTGTCCTTCAGAGAAACCCGGTTTCTTGAGCCTCATGCGTAAGTCCTGATTAAGCGTAAACTAATTTACGGATACAAACCCCGATCTTTTAAGGCTTGAGCTACTCGACCAACGCCTAAAGTATAAGCTGCTAATCGCATAGAAACCCCCCGTTGTCTGGCTCGTTCACTTACACGAGCATAGGCCTGTACCATCAGATGTTCCATTTCTGAGTTAACCCGTTCTTCATCCCAGAATACAAAGGATTGACCTTGTACCCATTCCCAATAACTAACGACCACGCCACCCGCATTAGCGAGAATATCGGGTAAAACCATAATTCCCCGAGCTTCTAACATTTGATCAGCCAATAATGTAATCGGGGCATTAGCAGCTTCAGCGATCATTTTAGCCTTGATTTGATCGGCATTTTCTTCGGTAATTTGATCTTCCATTGCCGCCGGAATTAACACATCGCAAGCTAATGTTAATAATTCGGCATTGTCAATCGGTTCACTATCAGGAAATCCCGTGATATCATGATTATTTCGAGTCGCGTAGACTTGCAGGGCTGGAATATCTAAGCCATTTTCTGAATAGATCCCGCCATGGACATTAGAAACCGCTAAGACCTTCGCTCCCGCTTCATAAAACAGTTGCGCCGCCGCCTCCCCGACTTTTCCGAAACCCTGAATCACAATGGATGTACCTTTGAGGGATTTGCCCTGTTCGGCTAAGGCTTCCCGCACGGCAATCATCACGCCCCGTCCGGTTGCCATTTCCCGCCCTTTTGACCCACCAATGGATAGGGGTTTTCCAGTTACCACCCCCAGCACCGCCCGCCCCATATTCATCGAATAGGTATCCATAATCCAGGCCATTTCTCGAGCGGAAGTTCCTACATCGGGCGCAGGAATATCGGTTTCTGGCCCAATATCTTTGATCAGTTCACTTGCATAGCGACGGGTGATCCGTTCTAATTCATTAACACTATATTGATGGGGGTCAAAGCCAATGCCACCCTTAGCACCCCCGTAGGGAATTCCCAATAAAGCGCATTTCCAGGTCATTAACATCGCCAGGGCGGAGAGTTCCCCCAGGTTCACCGAAGGATGATAGCGTAGACCTCCTTTATAGGGGCCAAGTACATCGCAATGCTGCACACGATGTCCGGCTAATACCTCAACTTTACCGTTATCGAGTTTGACGGGAATCGAGACGGTGACAACTTTGCGGGGTTGTTGTAATACTACCAGCACATTGTCATCAAGATCCAATTCAACCGCCGCTTGTCCTAAATAGCTACAGGTGCGATCGTAGGGACAAATATAGGCTGGAGTCGGTGCGGGATTAATTCTGACAGGAGAGGATACCATTTGCAGACCTCCTATTGAGATCAGATAGTTGAATTTGTTTTCATATCTGTAGCCTAACCTGTGATCCCGAAGAAAAGATTAAATTTGTAATAATTGTTACAGAATTTTACATTTATGAGTGATATGGAAAGGGAACACCGGAACAGTTTGCTTTCGTAATTCGTAATTCGTAATTCCCTAGACTCCCAATTCTAGGGGACAAATACAGTGACTATCCTTTAACCAGTGTTCTCCCACCTGTTTCAATGCGACTAAAATCGGTTGAAGTTCCCGTCCCTTATCGGTTAGACAATATTCTACCCGTGGAGGAATTTCAGCATAAACCGTGCGGAGGATTAACCCATGTTTTTCTAACTCCCGCAAGCGGACAGTCAGGGTTTTGGTACTAATTCCAGGTAAGGATTCTAATAATTGATGGGTGCGTTGGTGTCCCTGAAATAACTCCCGCAGGATGGAGATTGACCATTTTGTTCCGATCAAATCTAGGATGAACTCAATGGGGCAAATGGCGTCCAGACATTGGTTGCTTTCCCAGATTTCCGTGGTTTTGTAACATTCCTTAACTTTCATTCGCGCCTCCTAATAAAACTTAACGTTTCTTAAAATATCTCTCAGAAGCCGATAGGTCGCTATTCTTTCCTTTAAGTAACTAAGACTATTTTAGCAAGAGGGATGCCGATTTCCCACAGAAGAAATAAGATAAAAGTAGGAACAATTAAACGCCAACAATTGAGTCAGCCACCCCTGCTCTCCAACTTAAACAAAATTGAACTAGACGTTTAAACTATGGGGATCAAGGATTTTTATATTGTAAAGGAAATGTTAACTCCGTCGAAAGACAGAAAAAACTAACCTTTTCCTTCAACGGACTTATTTTGCAACAAAAGTACACAAACCCTATCTAACTATTAGATAGTCAGTTGCGTTTGGAGAGATTTAAACCATGTTAAAAACTTTACCATTTAAACCCCTATCTCAATCTAAAGAACAAGCCTTAATTCTGTGGTTTGATCAAGTCGGAATTAAAGATATTGGGTTAGTCGGAGGAAAAAATGCTTCTTTGGGAGAAATGATTCAACAATTACAACCCAAAGGAATTAATGTTCCCCAAGGATTTGCAATTACAGCTTACGCCTATTGGTATTTTATTACCTATGCTAATTTAGAACAACAACTCAGACAATTATTTGCCAAATTAGATGTCGAAGATCTGAAAAATCTGCGTGATTGTGGTCAACGGGCGCGATCGCTAATTTTAAATACCCTATTTCCGCCAAAATTAGAAACCGAAATCCTATCCGCCTATCAAAAACTTGGCGATCGCTACGGTCAAAATACTGATGTTGCTGTGCGTTCCTCCGCCACCGCCGAAGACTTACCGGATGCTAGTTTTGCTGGACAACAAGAAACCTACTTAAATATAAAAGGAGGTAAAGCTTTATTAGATGCAACTCGTCAATGTTTTGCCTCTATTTTTACCGATCGCGCTATTTCCTATCGGGCTTTAAAAGGGTTTGATCATCTAAATATTGCCCTCTCCGTCGGGATTCAAAAAATGGTACGTTCCGACTTAGCCACATCGGGAGTTATGTTCTCCATTGATACCGAAACAGGGTTTAAAAATGCTGCCTTAATTACGGCAGCTTATGGGTTAGGAGAAAACGTTGTTCAAGGTGCAGTTAATCCCGATGAATATTTAGTTTTTAAACCCACCTTGCGGGAAGGATTCAAACCTATTTTAGAGAAACGCTTAGGGACAAAAGCGATTAAAATGGTCTATGAAATCGGACAAACTACCAAAAATATTAATGTTCCGATTTCTGAACAGAAAAAATATGCCCTTTCCGAAGATGAAATTCTAAAATTAGCCCAATGGACAGTGATGATTGAAGATCACTATTCTCAAGTCCGACAATGTTATTCACCGATGGATATTGAGTGGGCAAAAGATGGCTTAACTGGAGAGTTATTTATTGTTCAAGCTCGCCCAGAAACCGTACAATCTCAAAAAATAGGTCGGGTATTAGAGAATTATAAATTGCAAGGTCAAGGTCGCATATTAGTTACAGGTCGGGCAGTTGGGGATAAAATTGGACAGGGAAAAGCCCGCATCATGACTAATATTAAAAATATGGATCAGTTCCAATCTGGGGATGTATTAGTTACCCATCGCACTGACCCCGACTGGGAACCAATTATGAAAAAAGCCAGTGCAATTATTACTAACTCCGGGGGTAGAACTTGTCACGCGGCGATTATTGCCAGGGAGTTAGGAATCCCGGCAATTGTAGGATCAATTAATGCCACGGAAGTCTTAAATACCGGAGATAAAATTACGGTTTCCTGTGCGGAAGGAGAAGAAGGAAAAGTCTATCAAGGTTTAATTCCTTTTGTGGTGGAAGAAACGGTATTAGACTATCTTCCCAAAACCCATACCAAAATTATGATGAATGTGGGAAACCCGGAAGAAGCGTTTAAATTATCTGCTATTCCTAATGATGGTGTTGGGTTAGCGCGGTTAGAATTTATTATTGCTAATCATATCCAAACTCACCCCTTAGCGTTAATTCATTTTGATCAATTAGAGGATCAAACCGTTAAACAACAAATCTCCAAATTAACCGAACAATATAAACATAAACCGGATTTCTTTGTAGATAAACTTGCCCAAGGAATTAGTATGATTGCGGCGGCATTTTATCCCAACCCTGTTATCGTGCGGATGAGCGATTTTAAGAGTAATGAATACGCGAATTTATTGGGGGGTCGGCAATTTGAACCTATCGAAGAAAATCCGATGATTGGTTGGCGGGGTGCTTCCCGATATTATGATCCGAAATATCAAGAAGCATTTGCCTTAGAATGTCAAGCGTTAAAACGGGTAAGGAATGAAATGGGATTAGCAAATGTGATCCCGATGATTCCTTTTTGTCGCACACCGGAGGAAGGGAAAAAAGTCTTAGCAGAAATGGCAAAACACGGGTTAGTTCGCGGTCAAGAGGGGTTACAAGTTTATGTGATGTGTGAATTACCCAGTAATGTTTTGATGGCGGATGAATTTTGTCAGGTGTTTGATGGGTTCTCAATTGGATCGAATGATTTAACCCAATTAACGTTAGGATTAGATCGAGATTCTGCTTTAGTTGCCCATATTTTTGACGAACGGAATGAAGCAGTAAAACGGATGATTGAAATGGCAATTACTACGGTTAAAGAATATAATCGTAAAATTGGAATTTGTGGTCAAGCACCGAGTGACTATCCTGAATTTGCTCGTTTCTTAGTGGAATTAGGAATAGATTCCATCAGTTTAAATCCTGATTCGGTGTTGAGGACAACTTTGGATATTGCTCAGATGGAAGCATCCCTCTAGGTCAACAGGTGTAATATAGTGTAAGTCAATCTCTGCTTTAGCATCTGCTAGAGCAGTTTTTTTGTAGGGTGCGCAATATTCTATCCTTTAATCGCTAATTTAACCACAAAGACACAAAGAAGTTGTAAACACTAACTTTGATCTTCCGAGTTGTTTTAAGTTAAATTATAGATGGAGTTAATTGTTAGTCTTTAATTGAAATTAAATATTTATTTATGCCAACTCAATCCCCTCGTTGTGTGTTAATTTGTCAACATCAGTCTTGCCAACTCCAAGGGTCTAGTAAAGTTCTGGAGGCTTTCCAAAATTGTAATATTGAGGGCGTCACAATGGAAGCCAGTGGTTGTCTGGGTCAGTGTAATATTGGCCCGACGGTGCGAGTAATTCCCGATGAAATTTGGTATTATCGGGTTACACCGGAAGATGTTCCCCTGATAGTTGAACAACATTTAAAACAAGGCGAACCCGTCCAAGAAAAACTCAACCCCCGCTTTCATCCCCGATATCAATATTATTAAACCGTTGTTGCGATTCATCGCATCTTGATTATTAAACCGTTGTTGCGATTCATCGCATCTTAACAACCTTGACTAATGAGCAAAGGATTTATTATATCCCCCTTAAAAAGAGGGATTGAGAGGCCATAATTAAGCGATTAAACCTGTTCTAAAACCCAAGAACGAATAATAATATTAACCTGTTCAGGAACTTCATCATGGGGACAATGACCCGCATTTAGAAAATATTCCTGTAACTGGGGATAATATTGATGAAACTTGCCACTTCGTTCTCGACATTTCATCCAAGGATCACCCTCTCCCCAAATTAATAATAGAGGAGCAGTTAACTGATTTAATAATATATCAACTTTTTCTCCTTGGGGACTTTTGAATACTGAGGCAAACACCTGCGCTGCACCAGGATCACAGGAGGGAAGATAAATTTCTTCGACTAATTGATCGGTAACTGCATTGGGATCAAGATAGACTTTAAGTAGGGTTTTACGAATAATTGAACGGCGTTTTGTCCATTGAAAAATTAAAAAACTTACCCAATCTTGGCGAAATAGCGATCGCATCGTTTGAGAAATGGCCTTTTGCCAAAAAGTCGGTTCTGGACGGGGATCAATCTCCGTAAATGGCCCGGCACTATTGAGTAAAATGATACCTTTTGCCGTTGATGGACATTGGGCGGCAACACATAAACACGCATACCCTCCTAAAGAATTTCCAGCTAAAATCACGGGTTGACCAATCACCTCTGTAATGAAGTCGTGGAGTTGATCTCGCCACAGTTGTCCACTATATTCGACCTGGGGTTTTGCCGAACGACCAAACCCCAATAAATCAATCGCCCAGACTTCAAAATCCGATTGTAACCCTTGTATATTTTTACGCCAGTGGTCAGTAGAAGCTCCAAACCCATGCACTAGCAGTAACGGCGGACGCTGGGGATGACGTTCACCCGCACGGACATAGTAAACGGACTGATCCCGCCACTGCCAATATTGTCCTAGGATCACTTCCGGGGTAATTGTTGGGGGGGTTATCATGTAGTTTTATCAAAAAATGTTAAGTTACATTAATAATATTAACAAAAGTATTATAAGAATGAAAGCTAATTTGGTCTTTTGTATCAATAGCTACTAACTTTTATCCATTAGGATAAATCAAGAGGGTTGATTTTATCATCATAATCAACAGTCAAATCTCGGTCTTTTCTTGACTGTTTTACTGCAAAATTCCTTGATTTATCGAAGGTTGAGATTGTTTGTATTTCAGAAATAATACAAAAAAATACACTATTTTTCAAAATCAATTGTGTTTTTTCCTATTCTTTTGGTAATCTAATGAATGAACGGGTACTCACGCTCACCCACTCAGATTAAATTCCAAAGTAAGAGAGAATTTATAACTATGTAGGGTGTGAGGTTTATCCACCACGTTGCCAGGGAGTTTTCCGTGTGATTGCTTTAACATCGCGTCCGGTTAAACGAAACTGGGTCACTATCAGCTTTGCTTCCACATTGTATCTCTGTCCAGTTTTGGACTTGCTTCTGTCTGACATTCCAGACCCGTTGCAAGCCGAAATTCGTCTAGGACTACAGGAAGCTCTTGTCAATGCTGCCAAGCACGGCAATAAGCTAGACCCAAGTAAAACAGTAGTCGTCCGTTTTTGTCTGATTCAAGATTATTGTTGGTGGATTATATCAGATCAGGGCGGTGGTTTTAAACCTCCTTGTCAATGTCAATTGCGTCAGGAGGAAGATTGCGAACAAGAAACCCACGATTCTAATTTACCTCATGATGAACATGAATGTGGACGGGGTTTGTACATTCTCTATCAAATCTTTGATCGTGTGCAATGGAATCGAACCGGAACAGAACTGACGTTATGTAAGAAAGTGGCAACTGCTTATAGACGACAGGATTGGTAATAGTTTCAATATGTTAAAATCAGTTAAAACTACTTATTCCATAGGGAGTTGAGCAACTATCGGTAGAGATTTGATCTCTAATTTTGTCCTAAATTGCTTGATTTCAACTCCCAATTTTAGGGTTAGTTCATGATAGTTATGACTTATTTTTTTTAGTTGTGCCATGGGTAGGACAGGGGGGAGCGGAAATCAATCGTTCTAACCAACCCACCGCTTGATTTAACCGAGGAATAACTTCTTTCGGCTGATTCTTGAGCAGAAAGACTAAGGCGGCTGCTAAATGTTCCCCAGCGCGAGCATTGCGGTCAGACTTGAGGCGGTGCCAGTCTCGTTCAGGAATGGCTAACCGTTCCGACAGGGCTTGGGCGAGTTCTAATGTGCTATACTCGCTGAGACTAGCCGTGCGCGGACTGAGATTAGGGTGAGAAAGGTCGGGAGTCGTGGAATTGATGTTGGTCATAAATGATAGTGTTAATTGCGGGGTGAATTCGGTCTTTTATTATTATGGCAAGTCAACCATCGTCTCAACCCCCATCAACGAATAATTCTGATCAGGATGGGACTCAAGATATTGAACATGGGTTAACAGAGGTTGAACAATCTTTGATTAATCTTAAACAACGATTGACGCAAATTCAACAGGATGAACGGCGTCAAATTGAATTGAAAAACCGTATTGATGAAATTATTCCTCAAATTCGTCAAACGAAATCGCAACAGTTAAAAGAGGAATTAAACCAATTAAAAACGCAGTTAGAAACTATAGAATTTGATTTAGAAAGTCGTTTGGTGACTTGGGGCAGTTTTAAGGAACCTTTTTGGCAAGCGGTTCGGTTTGGCGGGTTAGGAATTGTCATCGGTTGGGTGTTAAAATCATGTTCTGGGGGATAAAAACAAAATGAAGAATGCAATTTGTCTTTCAAATCGATTCTAATGATAACTTACCAATTATTTTGGGTGATAGGGGATGCGGACATATTACCCAATGTCCTGAACATAAGCATATTTTAACCTTTAGTTGGGCTTGTTATTAATTTAATTTGATTCACTTTTTAAGCCAAGAAAATAAATCATTTCTGCTCAATATAATAACTCAAAAACAGCAATTGATTGATCATATCCTCGGCTGAGTATTGAGAAACAAGTTTGAGTAATCCCTGAAGTTGTTGTCCTATAGAATATTTTTGCTGTGGAACTAAGATAATTCCAGCATGGCTAATTTCTTGAACCATAAAATCACGGTGTAAATGACAAAAATCTCCTATATTAAAGCTATAGATAATCCGCCCCTGTTCTATTGCCCAAAGGAGTTGATCTTCATCAGAATAACCTAATCTATTAACATCTGCAACAGTAACAACATCTAAATCTGCACTTTTTAAGGCTTGTATGAGTGCAGCTTTAATGGTGTCTTCATCTAGGTATAAGCGAATTCGGCTCACGATAGATTTCCTACCTTAAATTCAGCTTCAAGGCGACGACATTCTTCATCATAGGCAGCAAATTTAGTATCTAATAAGACTTTATTTGCATAATAATATGCCAGCGCACTAAAAACCCCGGCAAGGGTTAAAAATGGTTTGTCTTGAACAATTTCTTCAGGGGTAATTCCGGCTTTAATTTCATTAATAATATATTGAACGGTAATCCGGGTTTGGGCAATTCGAGGACGACCTCCACAGGTTCCGGGGGTAGACACGATAAGTGTTCCAATATCTGTTAGGGTTTGCATCGTTAATTGGGTATTTTTTTAGATTATAACTGATCTGTCCTTGAATTAATTCACATTAAGTGTTTGATTTTAATTGATTATTGGGTGTCAGTTCAGAATTAGTTATTAATGCGCCATCTTCCATGTGAATAATCCGATCCGCAACATCTAAAATCCGGTTATCATGGGTAACAATTAAGATAGTACAGCCCTGTTCTTTGGCTAAGGTTTGCATTAAATTAACCACATCTCTCCCCGAATGACTATCAAGGGCGGCGGTGGGTTCATCGGCTAATACAATGGGAGGATGACTGACTAATGCCCGGGCGATCGCCACCCGTTGTTTTTGTCCTCCCGAAAGATTATCAGGATAATAATTTAAGCGATTTCCTAACCCAACTTTTTCTAACATTGCCGTGGCTTTTTGCTGCATTTCTGAACGAGAAAATTTACCCTGAACTTCTAACCCCATCTGCACATTTTGTAATGTCGTTAAGCTACCATGTAAATTATGGGCTTGGAAAATATAACCCGTATTTCTTCTGGCTTTAACTAAGTCTCCTGAACGCGCACCTAAGAGTTCTCGTCCTAATATATTTAAACTTCCCGACTGCACAGAACGTAACGCCCCAATTAAGGTTAATAATGTGGTTTTTCCTGAACCAGAGGGGCCAGTCATAATCACAATTTCACCGATGGCAATCTCTAAACTAATATCATATAACACCTGTTTTTGCAATTGACCTTTACCAAAATAATGTTCTAAATTTTGAATTGTGATGGCTGTATTGGTTTTTGTGAAATCTTGGATATCTTGGGTTTGAGTTTGCATGGAGTTAACCTAAAAAAAAAGATTTTGTTAAGAAGAAACCGGGTTTCTCCGATCACCTTTACATCTTAACAAAGATTTTGTTAAGAAACCCGGTTTCTTACACAAAAGTTACTGATTGAACTAGAATATCTCAATGAGGAGGATAAGAACTAAAGATTAGCTCCATCGTTTTAACTAAAAGATATCGGCGGGATCGGCGGCTTGTAATTTACGAGTGGCGATCGCACCGGATAACATACACATAATAATCGTTAATACTAACACTTGAACGGCACGAAATAAGGTCATATATAAAGGTAAATTTGTCGCTTGTCGGGTTAAACGATATAAGCCTAAAGAAATCGTAGCACCGGGGATAAAACCTAATATTGCTAAAATAATTGCTTCTTCAAAAACAATCCCTAATAAATAGGCATTTCTAAATCCCATGGCTTTAAAAGTAGCATATTCGGGGGTATGGTCAGCGACATCCGTAGCCAAAACTTGATAAACAATAATTACTCCGACGACAAACCCCATTGCTGTCCCTAAACTAAACACAAATCCAATAGCAGTGTTTTTTGACCAGTAATCTTTTTCAAAGGCTAAAAATTGTTCATTGGTTAAAACTTTTACATCTTTGGGTAAATAATTTTGTAGGTCTGTTGCTACTTTTTCCACATCATAACCCGGTTCAATTTTAATCAATCCAGCACTAATTCCGCCTGGTTTTCTTCGGGGAAATAATCGTAAGAAATTGCGATCGCTGGTAATTAATGTTCCATCCGCCGCAAAGGAAGCCCCCACTTTAAATAATCCAGCAATTTTTAGGGTGCGTTTTTCTAATTCGGTACTAACAATTCCACCCTGATCAACTTTAGCAATAACTTCTTGATAATCTCCTCTCGAAGATCGATCAAATAACACCTGATCCGCTAATTTAATCACGTCTAAATTTTGTTGAACTTCGGGTAAATTAAAAGCTGACTGACGCGGATCAAATCCCATCACTAAAATAGCTGTTTTTTTGCCTGTTTTTGGGGTTTTCCAATCGGAAAAATTAACATATAATGGTTCGGCGGATTTTACCCCCGGAACATCCTGTGCTTGATATAAACGTCGCCGGGGTAAAGTTGATAAATTGACTAAATTTCTGGCTTGGGGACTAATAATAAAAATATCCGCATCTAAATGATTATGCAATCTGGTATTACTATCATATAATGCTGTTTGAAATCCTAATTGCATAAAGATTAAAACATCAGCAAAAGCAATTCCTGACAAAGCCACTAACATCCGGGCTTTATCATGACTTAATTGCAACCATCCCAACGGTGTTCTATTTGTTAATCTCTGTATAAATCCAATCATAAATTACGAATTACGAATTACGAATTACGAATTACTGGTTAATGGTAACTTTAACCTGTAAATTAGTTAAACTAGCGGATTTTTTGCTAGAAATATCATCTAATTTAACTCTAACTTCGATAACTCTAGCATCAATGTTTGTGGTCGGATCAATATCTAAAGCACTTTGTTTTTTGACTCTTAACCCAACTTTTTCAACTGTACCTTTTAAGGGTTCAGGTAACGCATCAGCCGTAATAGTTGCGGTTTGTCCCGAATGTATTTTGGGAATATCGCTATCATAAACTTCAGTAATCGCATACATTTGTTCGGTTTGTCCCAATTCAATAATACCTTCATTAGAAATTAGTTCTCCGGCGTGGGTATTCACCTCAATCACCCGTCCGGCTTGGGGCGATCGCACATAGGCCTGTTCTAAATTAGCTTCGGCTTGTTTAACGGAGGATTGAGCCTTAGTTAACTCACTTTTGGCTAACTGCACATCCACTGGACGGACTTCGCTAACCGCCGTTAAAGTAGCTTGGGCCTCGGCAATTTGTTGGTCTACGGTGGCGATGGTGCGGCTAAGGTTAGCTTGGGCTTCTCGAATTTGTTCCGTGCGACTGCTAATAGTTTCGTTCAGGTTAGCTTGGGCTTCCTGTAAGCGTTTGCGACTGGTTTCAGCCTGCAAACATTGACTATCCCGATCTTGGGCAGATACGGCCCCATCCTGATATAAATTGTCGTAGCGTTGACAGTTAGTTTCAGCGTTGTTGAGTTCCGCTTGAATGCGGTCTAGGGTGGCTTTTTGGGCGCTACGTTCTCCCCGCAATTGGGCTTCTAAGGTGGCAATAGTGGCTTTTTGGGTGATAATTTGCCCATCTAACTCCGCTTGGTTGCCCTGAAATCGGGCTTTTTGGGCCTGAATATCTCCCTGTTTCGCCCCGGCTTGAACTTGCTCTAAACGGGCAACGGCTACTTCTACTTCGGTTTTGGCTTGTTCTAGGGCCGCTTGTAGCCGATCTCGACTATCCAAAATTGCGATCGCTTGTCCCACCTCTACCAAGTCCCCTTCTTTAACCAAAAGTTGATCTACCCGACTCCCTTGGTTGGACTGGGGGGCAGATAGTTTAATAATTTCTCCCTGGGGTTCTAACCAACCTAACGCCGTAACGGTTTTTATTTCTGGGACAACGGTTTCGGGTAGGGCTGCGGGTTCGGCGGGAGTGGGACGATACCGCCAGAAAGTATAGGCCATTAAACCACTCAAGGCTAGGGTAGTTGCTGTGATCAAAATCCCCGTATGGGGTAATTTCGGGGATGAAAGTTTACCGACTGTTGTTTGGCGTACCATAATTTTTTCTCCCGCCCAATCTTAAAACTAAACTGTTTGGTTCAGTATATCACAAAAACCGTTGTTGCGCTTCAGCGCATATCCCCGTTGTTGCGCTTCAGCGCATATCCCCGTTGTTGCGCTTCAGCGCTCCAAGAGGGGCTAAAGCCCAACAACGGGAAATCCCTAAGAGGGGCTAAAGCCCAACAACGGGAAATACCTAAGAGGGGCTAAAGCCCAACAACGGGAAATCCCTAAGAGGGGCTAAAGCCCAACAACGGGAAATCCCTAAGAGGGGCTAAAGCCCAACAACGGGAAATCCCTAAGAGGGGCTAAAGCCCAACAACGGGAAATCCCTAAGAGGGGCTAAAGCCCAACAACGGGGTTGTTAGCGGTTCTAACTTCTAGGGTGACATCTCCTAATTTGCGTTGTTCTCCATCATGGAGTTCTTGTTTGAGAATTTTCATCCCTCTTTCCTTCATTTCTTCGTCAAATTCCAGAATAATTTTTTCTCCTTCGGTGTAGATTTTGGCAGTAATTGGGGGATATCCTTGACTTTTTCTGAGGTAAATATGATTATTTTCTGAACTTCCTAATAAAACTGGTTCTGCTCCTAAATTAATCTTAGTTTGTTCGTTCGGTGTCCAATAAACAATTAACCAAGATTCCCGACTGAACTGTTCAATTAAAGCAATCATTAAACCAATAAAAAACCCAATAATTGCCGCCCCAATTAATCGTCCGACTAAATCACCCGATACCGCCGAAATAATCAGAAATCCAATGGCTCCGGCTGTTCCACCGAGCGCACCGCCCTGAACCGCCCGCCTCGGTTGCAAGTTCGGAACAAAGAAAGACATTCCCCCTCCGACAACTGAGCCTAAAATTGCCCAACCGATAATTCTGCCCCCAATGGCCAGAATCGGAATACCAGCAAAGGGAATAAACAATAGTTGACCCACTCCTCCGGCCACCAGTCCCGCCATTAAACCCCCGACAACACCCATACCCGCTTGTTTGGGGGTCAAGAGACGGCGACGGAGGTAATAGTTTTGGCCAGCAATTAAGGCTAGGGATGTACCAATGGCCAAAAGTGCCGTCCATCCGCCTATCCGTAAAACCGAGTAAATAACGCTATAATTTCCCGTGGGGCCAGATTCCACCAATTGACTGCTATATATGGCTTTTTCAGCTTGTCGAAAGGCTTGGTCAAAGTCACCGGAGTTCACATAAAAAACCCGATCAGGGTCGCCCGTTAGTTTAGCAAGAAAATTGGTATCAGCATCCCCTGTAGCAACCGCAACTAAGTTAATATTCTGGGATGCAGCTGTTCTCATCGCCTCTAAGGTTTTTGCCTGTTCTCGGTTCAGATTTGCTCCGGCAAACCCTGGTTGTCCATCGGTAAATAGGAGAATATTGCGCCGTTGTGGGGTTGACTGGAGTTCTTGGGTGGCAGCGAGTAGGGCCTGATCCATATTAGTACCGCCCCCGTCAGAAATTCGGGCGATCGCTTCTTCTAAAGTAGGTTTATTGTCAGTTAAACTAGCCGCAGTTTGAACATTAGTACCAAAACCAAATACAGCTAAACGATTTTCCGATAAATCTTGCCTTTCTACAAAGGCTTGAGCCGCTGTTTTAACTTCTCGTAATTTGCCATCATCATTCATACTGCCAGAAGTATCAATTAATAGCACAATTGCTAAGGGAGATTGATCAACTTTGGGGGAAATTTTTGTTAATAGTAATAGGGGTTCACCCAATAATGTTGCCGCACCTAAACAACCCATAGCACCATATAAACCAAATAGTAAAGGTTTGCTCAGTTTTTGTCGGAGTTGTCCAAAAAAATTGTTCATAATTTTAGTTTTTTGTATAATAACAAATTAACATTTAACGATGAATTTTTACACTAATAACCGTTATCCCAGACGCGCCGTGGCACGTCTCTACGTACTCAAGATTGCTACATCAACCTAGCAATAAATTCCAGAAAAAATTTTCTAATTATTGCCAAGGGGAGATTATCGGCTAAAATTGCTACAATGTAGGGAATTATAGGAGGAATTTCTATTGAATGTATTGGCCTGAGTCGATTTTCCTCTGGTGGTTTCAAAACACACTCATTCACAAATCTCCTCTGTATTTTTTATGGACGCAGTAGAACAGACCGAAATCTCCCAGTTGGATAGTATTTGCGAGAAAGCAGAACAAATTTTTGAAGGGGCGCTGCAAGAATTTTTAGTCCATGGGTATGCGGGTACCAGTATGGATCGGGTTGCTGCATCGGCGGGGGTGTCGAAGGCAACGGTTTATAACCATTTTGGGGACAAAGAAGGGTTATTTATTGCCCTGGTTAAGCGGTTAGCTCAGAAAAAATATCAAATTATGGTGGAGTCCCACAAAGCCGAATTGATGGAAACTGAACCTGCTGTTGTGGTGCGACAAATTGCTAATACAATTTTAGATAATTCCTTGGATGATCAAGAACATTTAGCTTTTGTTCGGCTTGTAATTGGGGAGTCGGGGCGATTTCCAGAATTAGCTAAAACCTTTGTGCATCATTTGGGAAAACCAGGAATTGAAGTTTTAACAGAATATCTAACAACTCAGTGCTATATTACTATTCTTGACCCCGAAGCGATGGCGCGGGTAATTATTGGAACCCTAGCCCATTATGTATTAATGCAAGAGATTTTGCAAGGTAAGGAAATTATTCCGATGGAACGGGATCGAATTATTAATACTTTGGTGGATTTAGTTGATCACCACCCGAAACCCGAAATTTAATGTTTTATGACCTCATCTACTGTACGACTTTTAATCATTGATGATGACCCTATTTTTCGGATGGGGTTACTAAGTGCATTAGAACCGTTTTCAGATTTGGAAGTTGTTGCAGAAGTTGAGAGTTTAGAGAGTGCCTTCAGGGTTTTAGAAACTGAGATTAATTCAGAGGAGCAGAAACCTGTTGATTTAATTATTTTGGAATTGGGGTTAAAAATTAAGGAAAATCCATCGGTTAAAAATCATCCTATTTTGGATTTTTGCCAACAGTTAAAAACTCAATATCCTAAAATTCTGATTTTGTTGTTAACTACAGTTAAACAACCACATTTATTACTAGCAGCCCAAAAAATTGGGGTAGATGGTTATTGCAATAAGGGGATTCCAGTTAGAGAATTAGTAATTATCATTAATCAATTAGTCGCGGGAGAACGCTATTGGTTAGAATCTTTAGCTGCATTAAATCGAGAACCATTTGTGGGAATAGTATCTCGAAAAACTGGATCATTTTTGGGAAATATTCAAGGGTTTTTAGTTCAACCAGGAATGCGACAAATTGAACAAGCGATCGCAGAAGTTAATCAAGAAATTAAACGAAATTTAGAACAATTCAATCAACAAGATACTATTACGATTATTAATAAGTTAATTCTGACGGGAAAACGGCGGGAATTGTTAACAGCAAGGTGGATTGTTAGTCAACTTTCATCGGACAAAACCTCACCCAGTCTTGAGGTATCTGCTCAGGTTTCTAGTGATGATTTTAATTATGATAATTATGAACCTCTGAATAACTATCAAAATAGTGCTTTAGTTATCACTTCTAACCCTACAAATGAGCAAAGTTCAGGAATTGTAGCTAATAATTTAAAATCAGTTTTATTTGATAAAACCGTAATAAAACTGCAATCAGGATTAATTAATTTAACCGGAATGCCTTTAGAAATTGATATTCTAAGATTATCTAAAAAACGAGAATTGCTATATATATTGTTAAAACAATTAGAAATATTATTAGATGAATTAATTTTGTCTGACCTGCAATATGAACAACTAGCCGAAAAAATACCTAGTTTAATTACAGACTTTTGGCAAGCTGCAACTTTCGATTTTTTTGGGAAATATTATACTGTGATTAAGAATAATCAAAATATTGAAATTGTGACAATTATATTAAAAGATGCTGATTTGATTCAAAACAATATTTTAAATAAAATCCCTTTAGTAAAAGATTTATTTGAGCATTTATTATTTTGTAGACCCTTAACTATTGATAATTTATCCTGTCCGGCGGGAGGTTTAGACGCAGTGGAACGTGCAGAAGCGTTATTACAAAATCTGTTAATTCAAGTAGCAAATGCGATTATTCAACCTTTACTCAATTATTTTTCAGATTATGAAGAAATCAAACTCAAATTTTATGATCGACGTTTATTATCGACCCGTGAAATTGAGAAATTTAGGAATAGTTTATCCTGGCGATATCGTCTTGATCAATATGTCGCCGAACCCAAGGCAATTTTTGAAAGTTCTTATTTACTCCTGGTTTTAGGAGAAAGAGGAATTCAAAAACAGGTAATTTATTCCCCCCGCCGAGATGAGTTAGAAAAGTTATCAGGAATTCCATTAACGATAACATTAATATTAGAAACCCGTGATGCGGTTGCTCCTCCTCTACGGGCGACGATTTCCTTTGTTGGAAGTGCGATTATTTATGTTTTAACTAATGTTGTCGGTCGAGGATTGGGTTTAATTGGAAAAGGGATTTTACAGGGAATTGGCACATCTTTTCAAGATAATCGGATGGGGAAAAAGTGATAGAATTGTTAACTGTTGATTATGAAAAAATAGGGTCGAGTTTCTCAAGATTTGGGTTTATTTTAATGAATAAATATCTAGCAAAACCCGCCCCTATATAAAAATCCGTGAAATCAGTGAAATCCCTCTAAATCCGTGATCATTTTTTATTCGGGGTTAATTCCAAGCGATCGCAACTGTTCTGCTAACCTTTCAGCCCGTTGACGTTCCTGTTCTGCTTGTTGTTCAACTGCTTGTAAACGCTGTTGAGTTTGTTCAACCTCCTGTAACGCCGTATTGAGTTGTTGAGAAATGTCTAAATAACTAACAAAAGGTTGACCATCGGGACGATAAAGTTTTAATTCTTCCTCAGAACAATTAAAACGAATTCCCAAACGAGGACTCACCCAATTTTCCATTATTTCAATCACTTCTAAACCATTTTCTCCCCGTAACCAACCCGTCAAATCATTCTTATCTGGATCATAAATATAGTATTCTTCCACACCATAACGTTGATAAAAGACCTGCTTTTTATTCATTTCCGTCAAGGTATTTCCCGGGGAAAGAATTTCAAAGGCGACTTGGGGGGAAATGTGATTTTCTTTCCACTGCATATAAGATCCGCGATCGCCTTTAGGAACACCAAATATTACCATAACATCCGGTGCTTGACGGATTTTATTATTTCCCTCAACAGCATACCAAAGTAAATCACCCGCCACAAATACGTTAGGATCATTAGCAAATAACCATTCTAAATTATGGTAAATAACCGTAATCCAGCGAAATTGTTTGGTATTATCTGACATGGGTTTGCCATCGCTATCGGGGTAAATAATATCGGTTTTTGATCGTTCTTCTATTCCAACCATAACCCTCCTGTTGTTGATAGATGATTGAAAAAATAGATTTATCTAATAGTAGCATTTTTCCACCAACTCAGCAAAGGATGATTTCTATGGGGAATATACCGTCCTTTAACTTGGATATTATCAAGTACAGTCCGTAATTCTTCTGAATTAAGGTTAGCTGATTCTGACCAATATTTAATGATTTCTAAGGTTGAAAAAATCTGTAGATTAAGTCCTTCTTTTTGACAAAATGTGATCGCTTTTTTATCATCTGTTGCCATAGCATATTCTCGATGAACAGCGATCGCACAAGTCGCTGATTCACCATCATCTCCAAGTTCAAAGACATAATTAATATAAGTTTCTTCCTCAGCTTCTGACTCAAAATCTACAACTATAAGTAGATCTTGCTCAATCGCCATCTGCAACTGAACTGCGCCCTCGTTTTCCTGATTTTCAAGTTTTTGTAGGGTCAATAGTTCGCGTGCTTTAACTACTTCTGTCACCACAACCTGGGCTGGAATAGCCTTTAAGATTGGTAGGAAATTGCCCGACGCGCAAAAGTTTAAAATACAGCAAGCATCAAGAACAAGATGGGAGTGTTGAATCAACATAAAAAATTCTCCCAAATTCTACGGTTGACGTAAATCTAAATGGGCAATTTCCTCTATCATTCCACTTGAATAATCCCGTAATAATTCCGCAATCCGACGAGCTTCTATACGATCAACCCCTAAGAAATTGGCAAAACGTCCTTCTGTAATCAGCCCTTGATCGAAAGCTTCAATTGCAAGGTATTGATAGTGAATGGGAAGCATATCAGTGCGCTGTGGAATTTCTTCTAACCCAAGTTCTTGTTGAACTTTTCTAACTTTTAATCCGCGATCGCGCAGTCGATCCACAGTACCAGAAGGTATCAGTTTTATAGATTCTAAACGATTACCAAGGGCTTCAATAGATACCCCATAATAATGAGCTAAGGTAAATAAATTAGTGGGAGTAAACTTCCCGTGAGTCTGGTACATATCATTAAATCGTTTAAGTAAACCACTGGTTGGCATTAGAAAATAGTCAGGGAAACTGTCAGCTAGTCGTTCAGTATCTGGCTTTCTTTGGTATTGATTTTCATAGTCAAGTACAGGCTTGCGTCGATGCGCTAGAAAATGAAGATATTCATGAGCAAGTGACCAACGCCGCCGATCTTCTGGGTGTTTAGCATTAATCGCAATACAGCCACCAAGTTGTTCATCGTAGCTATATACACCTGAATATTTAGATGGCATTTCCAAATAGAAAATACGCAGTCCTACGCTCTGTTCTAAAACATCCCTAAGAATGGGAATCGGGCTATCACCAAGCCCTAATCGTTGACGTTCTGCAATGGCAATACTTTCTGCTGCTGCCTCTATTGGCATATTCGTTACATCATATTCTTGAGGATAATTCCGAGGTAAAGGAGCATCCATAATTTTCTCAAGTTCTAAATAGTTTTGACAGAGTTCCTCTAAGCGCCAAATTGCCGGATTAATTTGGGCTTCTTCTGTCTCGCTACGTCGATAAGCGGCGCGAAATTGAACTTCAAACGGCTCAATAATAGGGCTTTGTCGAACAAAATTACTAACAGCCTGCCCATAAGCACGAGCCAGTTTAATTAGTTCGTTGGGTTTAAGGCGACGTTCTCCTTTTTCAATAGCAACAATAGTTGTTCTTGCAGCATCAATAATTTGAGCGGCATCAGCTTGAGTCATGCCAGATTTCTTCCGCGCTTGTTGCAGTCGTTCACCCAATTGGCGGAGATCAATTTTATCGAGAATGTTAACAGTCATAATGTTTTTCCTTCAAAAGGTTAGGGTTAGTTGAATTATTCAGCAACTTTTTGAGCATGGTAACTTGTTCGAGCATATTTTGCAGATACAAGCTTGGATCTCCTGCTGGTTTTTCGCCATGAAGCACAACATAACGGGTTTGATCGTTCATATTTGAAGCAGCGATCGCTTGCCGTCTTAAAAGGCAGGAAGAACAATATCCACATTGAAAGATTTGCTTCTTGCGATGTGGACTATCACATGAAACTGTTAGCGATACTAAGTTGTTTCTGTCATCTTCAGCTAAAGCTTTGCACATTTGAGCTTTAGTCCAAAATAGGAAAGGATTTTTTATTCTAAATTCTTGTCCTAAAAGCTCTGAAACAATATCGCTCACCATAATTAAAGTCAATGGGTGAACAGATCGAGTGTGATCTAATCCAACAGCAGATTTACGGTAGGGAAGATTGATTGCACCAATTCCATTTTCATAAACAAAAAGCTCTTTCTGACCCATCAAATAAGCACAAGCCGAACCCAATAATGTAAATACAACACCTCGCGCACGGGAAATTTTATTTTTTCGATGCTGTTTGCTATCAGAAAAATGAATTGGAACTCGGCAAAGGTTGAGACGATTGGGGAAATATGGATTGAGTGCTTTGAAGACTTTTTGCTGAAGATCATGGGTATTATGATTACTCCCAGTTCCAAACAACATAAACGGCTCTGTATCACTGGCTTGAAGTCTGGTATAAAGACCTGCAAGAGCATCAAGTCCGCCACTCCACAATGCTACCTCACACCCTTCAGGAACGATGGGAAGAATTTGCTGTTTTTCAATTGTTCGGTCTAGTGTAGTTCGTTTTTGGAAATCAAAAGACCATCGGCTCCCAGTAGTCCATTCAAGCAAATTTTCTAATTTTGCATGAAATATACTGGTATTTAGTAATTCGGGATGACGCACGGGAAGCACTACAAAAATATGCCTCTGCTCTTGGTGTAAATGTTGTAAGACAAGACGATCACTAGCTTGGATTGCAACCGCTAGGTCAATTAGATCAGCAATGATTGATGGAAATTCCTGCCAGACGCGATATTTAAAATCCTGATCATCTACAGTAATTCCTATAGTGCTTTCCTTACCGCTTGAGTGATCGATAAATCGAACCTTTCCATTACTATTCAAAATGGAGTCAAAGTGTAACGTATAATCGCTATCGTAGGTGTAGTGTTTTTTCATAATATTTAACCTCATCGAAGGTCTTCATTTAGGTCTATTGGTTTTTGTGCAGAACGGTGAGGTATAGGCAATTTTTCTATACTGTGATGTTTAATAGCAGTTTTAGCCCATTTGCCTATAACATCATCGATAATTGGCTTAATTTCTCCAATACGTTTTGAAAGAGTTGCTTGATCAATTCCGTCATGATGTGTAGAGGTGAGTGGAACCCGTTCCTTAAATTCAGATTCATAGACAGTTTTCATGTATCTGTGCAAAAATGTTTCTATAGTGTTACTAGAATCTATGTATTGTCCATATCTGAAATCGTGAAGTAAGCTCTTGCCAGTGAGACGAACAACTTCTTTCAAGCGATGTGAGCCATCGGCTTGTTGCACTAACTTATCAAATTCCAGAGTCAAACCAGCCCAGTTCACAGGGCTATTCTCAGCAGCACTAATAGCTCTATCTAAAATCTCCGCCATGGTTTGGGCAAGCTGAACAGGAAGATCTCCTTTTTTCACAATGTCCTTCTTGAATGCTTGCATAAGAACATGAGCACACTCATCAATCGTTGCTTTTCCTTCACAAAGCCACTTATAAGGCTTTTGATAAATCCCTCCGAGCCTGCTGTGAATAATATCTCCATCAGCCATAACATCACCTCCAACAGTTGGGGTTTCTTTTCACTCTCATGGTAGTGTCCCAACCTGTCATTGTCAAGTGTTAAAATTATTTTTTTTTAAAAATGTCAGATTTTGACGAGAAGAATAGTAACGACGCCCCGGTACAGATTAAATGCCATTTCTGATCTAGGAATATTAATCTTTGTAAACAAAGATTAAAGAGTCAGGTTTTATTAACAGGACTTACGCAATTGCGTAAGTCCTGTTTTAGTTAAATTTCCTTACGTTCTATAGAAAAGCCTTGACCTATATGATGATAGTCATTGGAGGCTGGGCGATCGCTCCTATTTGAGTCACCTCCTCAAGTCAAACCATGGGAGCGATCGCAGTTGCAGAACTCAAAACCTATAGAGTACAATTTTTTCCATCACCCATAGCAAGATTGGCTATTCCCCGCCCTCCAAGAATCAAACAACCATTACGGGGTAATTTATTTAGGCTTTATTGAAGCTAAATTTATGTTAAGGGTTAAAATATAAGGACAACAGTTTTGACTAGACTGATCACCTTGTAATCCGGTATACTACCAGGTGCTTAGGTGTCCTGTTCAACCTTAAATACTTAGGTTCACAGGGGAAATTCAGATCAGCCAGCGAACTTCTCAGGAAAAGTAAAAAATGCTACATCGCAAGATTTATCAACTTTGTTGTGACGGTCGGGAAGTCTCTATTTTCTTACGAGATCAGCAACGTTGGATTGAGAAAGCTCGAATTACAGACATTGAGGGAGATCTAGTCACGCTACGTTATGAGACAGATGAGGAGGATGAGGTCTGTTCTTGGGAAGAAATGATCCGCATAGAAAGCATTGGATCAATTAGTCAGAAGTTGGCCTCCGTTCCCAGGTGCTATTTTGATCTGCCAGTTTCTGAAGATTGTCCCGAAGCGGAACAAATTCATAATCCCACTTCCGAATCTAGTCCCGAATAGGTTGGACAATTGTTGTTCAATCCAATTTTCCAAGGGAATCAAGCTCCGTCCTTATCTCGACAGGCTCAGTGGCTTGATGGGGCGGATTTTTCTTGTGTTGGCTTGAGATTTGGCGGTTGCAGCAACAAGTCAGGGCTACTAATAACTGATATGATCGGGATTGGAAAGTTTAACAAACACGCAGAAATCATGCCCAAGACTGTTGCTGAGGTGATGACCCCGAATCCAATCCTGGTTAAGCCAGAGATGCCACTCAGAGAAGCACTGCAACTGATGGTGGAAAGACATATTGGTTGTTTACCTGTGGTAAATGAATCCGGCCATTTGGTGGGTTTTATCTCGGGAACGGATTTGATGTGGCAAGAAAGCGGTGTGACTCCACCTACTTATATTACTTTTCTTGACAGTATTATTTACCTGGAAAATTTTTCCCGGTATGAACAGGAATTGCATAAAGCATTAGGCCAAACTGTAGGGGAAGTGATGACTCCCGCACCGATTATTACGATTACCCCTAATAAATCTTTATCCGATGCCGCCCGGTTATTGAATGAAAAGCGCATTCATCGTTTACCTGTGGTGGATGATTCCGGTAAGGTGATTGGGATTCTCACCTGTGGCGATATTCTGCGGGTGATGGCAATGGCAAAGAGTTAAAATTTATCGGATTTTGTGAATAAAAACAAGGCTGGTCGGGACATTAGGTTTTGACCCCGGCTTGGTGTTTGTTTTTGCCAAGTTTTTAAAAAAATATTGATCTATTGAAGTCAAAAAATATGATATTATCCTGATCATTTCAAAACCATTTAGATCGTTCATTTCAAAACCTTAATTTTTATGACAATTACCCCTGAATCTGTTGAGAAGTTGTTAAGTTCTAGTGATTTTGGCGATCGCTTGCGCGGTGTCAATCAACTCCGACAACTGCCCCCAGCGATCGCTTTTGAGTTAATTCAAGTCCCGATTAAAGATAGTAATAGTCGGGTACGATATGCGGCTATTAGTCAGATGGCAACTTTGGGGGAGCAGGATTTAGAAACCTCCTATCAAGTCCTGCATTATCACTTATTAAATGATCCTGAAATTGATGTGCAATCGGCGGCGGCGGATGGGTTAGGGGCGTTGAAACTTAAGGATGCCTTTGATGATTTACAAAACATCTATAATACTACACCAGAATGGTTACTTAAACTGAGTATTGTGGCGGCGGTGGGAGTCATCGAAGAACCTCGCGCTTTTGAATTATTAGAAACAGCGCTTCAAGATGAAAATAGTTTAATTCAAACCATTGCTATTAGTGCATTAGGGGAATTAGGTGACAGGCGGGCAGTGCCTTTATTAGTTCCCTATGTGACCAATTCAGACTGGCAAATTCGCTATCGTGTCGCCCAAGCGTTAAGTCGTTTAGGGGGTAGCGAAGTTGAAACTATGTTAAAACAATTAGCGGAGGATGAAGTTGAGATTGTGGCTCAAGAAGCTAAGGCTAAAGTATAGCAAGAGGCAATAGGGAATAGGCAATCTCGCTATAGGTAAATACTTACTGTGAGCAGCTTTTAGCTTTCAAGAATGTCCTAATAGATGCGGCAACTGCTATATAATAAATTTTTCCCAACTCCAGCCGATAAACCAAGGGAAACTATTGGTTTTTACCTTTTCCCTTGTACTATTTTAATTTCTGCTTCTGTTAATCCGTTCAATTAAAGTTACTATTTCTAATATTCCCTGAAGGAATAGACGCAATTAATTGACGGGTATAGGCTTGTTTGGGATAGCGATAAATTTCCTCGGCGGTTCCAGTTTCTTCGATTTTTCCTTGATTCATCACAATAATGCGATCGCTCATAAATTTAACCACACTTAAATCATGGGAAATAAAAATATAAGTTAGATTAAATTCCGATTGTAACTCTTTTAATAGGTTCAAAACCTGCGCCTGTACCGACACATCTAGGGCAGAAACTGATTCATCACAAATAATAAATTTAGGATTCAATGCTAAAGCTCTAGCAATACAAATCCGTTGTCTTTGTCCCCCGGAAAATTCATGGGGATAACGACGCATTAAATCAGGATTTAATCCAACTCTTTCTAATAAATAAGCCACGCGATCGCATTTTTCCTTAAAATTATTTCCCACTTGATGAATAATTAAAGGTTCCATTATCGCGTCTCCAATATTGATTCTAGGGTCAAGGGAACTAAAAGGATCTTGAAAGATAATCTGCATATTCCGCCGCACCCAACGCATTTTATGATTAAATTGTTGTTGATTTCGATAATTTTTAAATCCACTAAATATAGCTGTTTCTAAATAAGGGGCGGTAATATCTTGACCTTCAAATAATACCTGACCACTCAAGGGCTTAATTAGTTGTAAAATCGCTCTGGCTAAGGTACTTTTTCCACAGCCCGACTCTCCCACTAATCCCAAGGTTTCCCCTGGATAAACCTCAAAAGAAATATCATTAACCGCCATAAATAACCGTTTAGTTTGACCCAATACTCCGGGTATTTTAAAACCAACTCTTAAATTTTTAACTGCTAAAATTGGATTATCTGAGGGTGGACTTGATAAAAATGATTTAGAACTTAAAGCAATATTAGAAATATTATTATAAATTTTATTGACTTCTGCTTGAGGTTTTTCCCTAATTTCTTTTTCGCCATTTTCTAAGGTGACAACCTCCATAAAATCCGCCACCGTTGGTAATCTTACCGCCGGGTTATCTAAGGTAGGACGACAGGCTAATAATCCTTTAGTATAGGGATTTTGAGGGGCTGTAAAAATTTGCTGAATAGTTCCTGACTCGACTATTTTTCCCTGGAACATTACCGCCACTTGGTCAGCAATTTGAGCGATAATTCCCAAATCATGGGTAATAAAAATCATCGCCATTCCCCGATATTCTTGTAACTCTTGAAGTAACTCTAATATTGTTGCTTGTACGGTAACATCTAAGGCCGTTGTGGGTTCATCCGCAATTAATAATATCGGGTTACAAGAAATCGCCATAGCAATCATTACCCGTTGTAATTGTCCCCCCGATAATTCATGGGGATATCGATCTAACATAGCTCGTTTTTGAGCATTCACTTGTTGAATTACTTCTCTTTTTCTGGTGCGTTTATCTTGTAATTCCTGGGGAGAACGGGATGTTGCTTGATGGTTTTGTTCTTCTAATGCTTGCTGCATTAATTGATCATCACTTGGGAGTAATTTAACTTCCTGTAATAACGATGCTGCTTTCCACATCGCCTGTTTAGGGGATATTTTTTGATGCTGAATAATAGCTTCTGCTAACTGAAAACCAATGGTAAATACGGGATTCAGGGAGGTCATTGGTTCCTGAAAAATCATGGAAATTTGACCGCCGCGATAGGTTTGTTTTTGAGTTGATGAAAGTTGTAATAAATTAGCAGGTTGGGAATAGGGGTTATAGTCTTCAGATTCAGGAATTTGAAACCAAACTTCTCCATCAACTTGAGTGGTTGCGGTCGAAAGTAACCCCATAATTGCTAATGCTGTCACGGATTTTCCTGAACCGGACTCGCCCACAATTCCCAAGGTTTGTCCCCGTCCGACCTGGAAGGAAATGTCATCAACGGCGGTAAGCGTCCGTTCGTCGGTTTCAAACTCAACCCGCAGATTATTTACGTTCAGGACAGCATATTGCATGGAAGTTACCATTTTGATTAATTGTATTCTTGAATCAATTATGATACAATATAGATAGGTTTTAAAGGTTTGTCAAATTAACTCGTTCAATTTAGCTGGATAGGTTAGAGACATGATTAATTCTCTCAACATGGCTCGCTATTTTATTGTAAAAGCTTATCAGGATGGTATAGAAGCAGAAATGACAAATATGAAAGTACAAAAACTTTTATATTATGCACAAAGCTTATATTTAGCCCTCTATGATCAGCCTTTATTTGAAGAAGAAATTCAAGATTGGCGTTATGGCCCTGTTTGTCCTCCTGCTTATCAATATTATAGTGAATTTGAAGCCAATCAACTCCCAATTCCTGACGCAGAAATTATCTTAGAAATTCCTGATGATCAGAAGTCAGTTTTAGAAGAAGTTTGGGATTATTTTGGCGGGTATCACGCTTATAGATTAAGTGGGATGACTCACCTAGAATTTCCTTGGAAAAAAGCACGTCAGGGTTTATCCTCAGAAGCAAGATCAACTCAACCAATTTTGATTGAGGATATGAAAGCATTAGGATATCAAAAATTAGAGGTCATAGAACGAGATCATCCGGCTTATGAACCTGTAATGTCTGAAGTTTTGAAAGATACTATAACTTCCGTAAATAATCAATCAGAACCTTCAACTCTTATTCATAAAGGAGAAGTGCGTGACTGGATTAACTCCCTTCTCGATTGAATCTTCTTTGCGATCGCTAATTATCCTGAATTTGAATTAAACTCATTATTAAGGAAACTTTAAATGATGTTAACAGATTATATTTACACAGCCATGAATCGAGCAAAATATGAGATATTAGATGATGGGATATTTTATGGAGAAATACCCGACTGTCAGGGAGTTTGGAGTAGTGCTAAAACCTTAGAACAATGTCGAGAAAATTTACAAGATGCGTTAGAAGGATGGATCATTTTAGGGTTACGTTTGGGTCATCAATTACCAATTTTAGACCATATTAACTCCTCTTGTTCCAATGCTCTGCATTGGAATACTAATCTTGAGGCTCTGCCTCAAATAATAATAGGAGGCGGAGCCTCCATGAATAGCATTTCTAGGTAGAACCTAGAAACGAGGGGGAAATCATGGGAATTGGATGATCTTTTTTAGGTTTTACCCTCAACTATTTTAATTTCTGCTTCTGTTAATCCATATAATTCATAAACCAGTTGGTCTATTTGTTGTTCTAAGGTATTATTTATTGAAGGATCATTGATTAATTTTGATGCTAAGTTTACCAGTTCATTTTGCTGTTTATCTGTAGGATTTAGGGGAATAGATATGGGTTCTAAATATTTTGTTTTAAAGCGAAAATAACCTCCTTGAACAATATTACCTGTATTTGATAAGAAAAACCACATCAGTCGAGAATTAAGAATAGCTAAAAAATATTCGATTCTTAAATGTACATCAGTTTTCAAAATTAATGCGTAGGTTGTGTCATTATGAAAATAGTTTCCTTCCCTATCTAAACTCATTTTTGTCCCCAAACAGATATCAGGAGTTAAAATTTTAGGACTATTTAAGTTAATGATTTGACGATAATTCCATAAAGCATACCAAGCTGGATATTTCATTTTTGAACTTCCTCGCATTGATAACCTATTTTCGTGGGTTTTTAAATATTGATAGGTTAAAGGATAATCTTCAACTAATTGTTTTTCTGGAATTAACATAGTACGCTTATTTAATAAATAATAGGGATAAATTATATAAAGATCAGAATTTTGATTTTTCCATTTTTTTATATTTTTTCCCGTTAGCAAAGGTTTACATATTTGTTTTTCTAGTTTAACCTGATTATTGAGTGCTTTAGAATAGCCGAAAATATGTTCTTCTAATTCAATACAATTATACAAATAAAATATATCATTATCTCCTGAGATAATTCCTTGAAAAATCCCTTCAAATATTGAATTAATGGGTTTACCTTTGGTTTTAACATGATCAATAATTTTTTGATGAATTTTAGAGTTACTTAAAGTCCATGAATTTTGATTTAATTCTCCGTAACTAAGTTTATTGAATTTTAAATATTCTCCAGATTTAAGCATTTCAGGATTAATTCTTATGAATTGCAGTTGGGAATTATTGCGGGAGAAAAAGGTAATACAAGTATAAGTTGTTGCATCTTCAAAAACCTTATGATCCTCAAAATGAATAATTTTATTAACAAACTGATTCTGTTTTAGATAGTCTCTTGTATTAGTAGCAAAGTCAGCAACTAAATATTTATGTGGAAGAATATATGCAGAATAGGAGGATTTTTTTGTAATTTGATTTAGAAGTTCAATAAATAGTACATAGATATCATATTTCCCATTAGCTATAAAATAATGATGATGATAAAATTCTTTATTAGAAACTTCTTGAAATCCCAGATAAGGCGGATTTCCCATCACCACATCAAAACCGATAAAATTACCATCATCATCCAAAATTTCAGGAAACTCAAACCGCCATTCAAACGCATTATTATAAATTTTACCGCTTTCAATATCAATACCACTTTTCTTTAACGCTGGTTTTAAGTCCGCATCCAAGGGAAAACGACTAATTAAAGAGTTACCGCACTTGATATTAATATCAATATTCGGTATGGTTTCTAATTCTGTGTAATTACTATCCGCTTTATAATAGGCATTTTTTAGTAATTCTATCCATAACCGTAACCCACAAATTTTAACGGAGTTGGGGTTAATATCCACACCAAATAGGCAATTTTCGATAATCGTTTGTTTTTCGTGAAATAGGGTTTCTTGGATGCGTTGACTTTCTTGGTTTTGCGGGGTATAGCTAAATAATTTATGATCTTCATCCGTGATTATTAACTGATCATTTTCTACCATTATTTGATATTCTTTTAATCGTCTTCCAGTTTGATCCTGTAGAATATTGAGATCATGTTTAATGGCGATAATTTCATTCAACGCTGACACTAAAAAATGTCCTGAACCCACCGCCGGATCACAAATTTTTAAACTATTAATAATTTGATTTGCTTCGGTTCTATCTTCTATTTTATTATATAAATCATCCAGATTTTGGCAATTCCAACTTTTAATTTCATTGAATTTCTGGACAACTGCTTTCCGCAAAGTTTCTCGACACATATACATGGTAATAAAACCAGGGGTAAAATATGACCCGTCTTTATAACCGTTAATTTTCTCAAAAATTAGTCCTAAAACCGAAGCATTAATCAGGGTTTTCTGTTCTTCTTGAATACCTTCTAAACCTTCGCTACTAAAATCATAAGCATCGAGAAACTCAAATAAATATTGTAGGGTATTCAGTTCTCCGGTGCGTTTATTTCCGTTAGAATCTTTTAAAACAGTTGTTGATAAAATTGGGAGTTTTTCGGTTCTCAGGTTACTAATAACTAGGGTTTGATGTTCGAGTTCTGTGGGTTCAAATAGTGAACTATTCAGATAGGGAATATTAGCAAAAATTGTTTTTATATCTTCCTGGCGTTGATTTCGTTTAACTGATAACACCTGAAAAAATAGACGGTTTAAATCATCGAAATCATGAATTTTATCTAAATTTAGAAAGGCAAAATTGCGATCGCCTTTGTAAGTAATTAGTTGAGATTCTAATAATTTTAAGAATAGAATCCGGTTTATCCAAGTAATTGATAATTCTAAAGCAATATTAAAAACCTGTTCGGTTGCAGTTTCTCCAAATTGTTCGGGTTTTTCCAGTCGGGAAATTTTATCTAAACTATCGAGTTGTAAAATAGCATTTTCCAGCAGTGAACCAGGATTTCTTTGTGCTTCGGGTTGACGTTTGATCAGTTTTTTATTCTTTTCTTTGGTTTCGGTTAAACCAATAATATGCAGTAATTCACTATAAAAACTTTTATCGAGAGTATTGCTATCGTTATTTAAGGTTTCTCTAGGTTGTCTTTGGTTATTTTTCATAGTCAAAATCACTAGAAATACGGGTTAAAGAAAGTACAAAGAAGGAAACACAAAGACACTAAGACACTAAGAAATGAAGATTATCAAGGGAAAATTAGGGAGAGTGGATAATCTTTTTTAGGTTTTACCCTCAACTATTTTAATTTCTGCTTCTGTTAATCCATATAATTCATAAACCAGTTGATCGATTTGTTGTTCTAATATTATTGTATCTGCATTGGGGTTAGATTGTTTGGCGGTGAGGATTTCATCAACAAGTGAAATAATAGGTTTACCTTGTTCTTTAGTTATGTTAGGAATTGGGATTTGTCCAAAATATTTCCAAATTAATTGATATCCATTTTGAATAGCTGTACAGTATTTTGAAATCAGCCACCAACCCATTTTTGAATTAAGAATCGCCAATAAAACTTTATCTTCTTTTGAAATAATCCACATAGAATTATTACAGTAAAGCCCTTGCTCATCATAAATAAAGCATGGTTTTACTTGAAATATTTGATACATGATTTTAGGTTTTTCAAATTCTTGGTAATAATCTGAAGCGTATCTCTGCATTGCATACCATTCATATCGTACACCTGTTTCTGTTAAATTTCTTTTTTCAAGTTTTTCTTTGTAACCTAGCAAATGATTATAGATACTAGGATATTCTTGCTTAAACATTAATTCAGCTTCAACAGATGCTCCTTTTATATTTACATCATCTTGCAAAGGGAAATGCCAAGGTATGAATAGAAGATGTTTCTCAGCATTTGGAGTCAAATATTTTCCAACATCTCGTCCTTGTAATATTGATTTAATAACTTTCTTGTATTTAAGATTTTGAGATATTAACTCTATCTTTTTGGAATTGTCAATCAAAAATGCTTCTGTTAAACCTGTTACAATTCCTCGAAATGACTTGTTATCAACATATTCAGCTAATAAAACACATTTACTTTTTATTGTTGAAAGTAATTTTTGATCACCATCAGAAGAAATTACCCAAGTTTCATCATTTAAGGCTTCAACTGTTATTTGATTAGAGATACTTTCTATATATGAGCTAAATCCATTATGATAATTAAGTGTTTTCACAGCAGCAGAAATAAAATCAGCATTATTGCTTTGTTTTGAAGCATTAAGAATACAAGGATAAGTAGTTGCTTCTTCAAATACTTGTAGATAACCAAAATCAATAATTCCCTGGAGTTGATTTTCTAAAAATAAGATTCTTAATGCTTTCCCATAACCTGTTTGCATCCACTTATTAGGCATAATATAGCAGAAGTTCCCAAATCCTCTTAATATTTCAAACGCCTTTTCTACAAAAAATACATACAAGTCAGCAGTTCCCGAATAGGTTCTAAAATGAGTCTGTAAATATGGTTTTTGGGTTTTAATTTCTTCTTGTCGAATATAAGGAGGATTTCCAATCACAACATCAAAACCAATAAAATTAGCATCATCATCCAAAACTTCAGGAAACTCAAACCGCCATTCAAACGCATTTTCATAAATTTTACCACTTTCGATTTCCTCAATTTCCACCCTTAACTTATCAATCTCATTATTCAACTTAATAATTTTTTTCTCCCGCGCTTTTTGTTCGGTTTTAGTTTCCTCAAATAGCGAAAGTTGATTCTCTAAATTATAAACTTCCCCCTCTAACTGTCTTAACTTCGTTTTCTTGGGGTCAACTCCTTGAAGTGTGGTTTTGAAATTACTTTTAATACTATTAATTAACCTTTCCATATCCCGCTTTTGCTGTTTATTCTCCGCATGGCGATAGGTCTGGACAGCGTTTTGATAGGTTTCAATATCAATCCCACTTTTCTTTAACGCTGGTTTTAAATCCGCATCTAAGGGAAAACGACTAATTAAAGAGTTACCGCATTTAATATTAATATCAATATTCGGTAGAGTTTCCAATTCCGTGTAATTACTCTCCGGTTTATAATAGGCATTTTTTAATAATTCTATCCATAACCGTAACCGACAAATTTTAACCGAGTTGGGGTTAATATCCACACCTAATAAACAATTTTCGATAATTGTTTGCTTTTCATGAAATAGGGTTTCTTGGATGCGTTGACTTTCTGGGTTTTTCGGGGTATAGCTAAACGGTTGATGATCTTCATCGGTGATGATTAATTCATCATTTTCTACAATAACTTGATATTCTTTTAATCTTCTCCCGTTTTTATCCTGTAAAATTTTCAGATCATTTTTAATTGCAATTATTTCATTCAACGCCGACACTAAAAAATGTCCCGAACCCACCGCCGGGTCACAAATTTTGAGACTATTAATAATTTGATTAGCTTCGTTTCTATCTTCTATTCTATCATATAAATCATCAAGAGTTTGGCAATTCCAACTTTTAATTTCATTGAATTTCTGGACAACTGCTTTCCGCAAAGTTTCTCGACACATATACATGGTAATAAAACCAGGGGTAAAATATGACCCGTCTTTATAACCGTTAATTTTCTCAAAAATTAGTCCTAAAACCGAAGCATTAATCAGGGTTTTCTGTTCTTCTTGAATACCTTCTAAACCTTCGCTACTAAAATCATAAGCATCGAGAAATTCAAATAAATATTGTAGGGTATTCAGTTCTCCCGTGCGTTTATTTCCGTTAGGATCTTTTAAGACCGTTGATGATAAAATCGGGAGTTTTTCGGCTCTCAGATTACTAATAACTAGGGTTTGATGTTCGAGTTCTGTAGGTTCAAATAGGGAACTATTCAGATAGGGAACCTGAGAAAATATCTTGTTTACATCGGGCTTTCTCTCACTAAATTTAACGGCTAATACCTGAAAGAATAACCGATCTAAATCATCAAAATTATGAATTTTATCTAAATTTAGAAAGGCAAAATTGCGATCGCCTTTATGATAAGTTATTAATTGAGATTCTAATAATTTTAAGAATAGAATCCGGTTTATCCAAGTAATTGATAGCTCTAAAGCAATATTAAAAACCTGTTCGGGTGCAGTTTCTCCAAATTGTTCGGGTTTTTCCAGTCGGGAAATTTTATCTAAACTATCGAGTTGTAAAATAGCATTTTCTAGCAGTGAAGCTGGATTTCTTTGTGCTTCGGGTTGACGTTTGATCAGTTTTTTATTCTTTTCTTTGGTTTCCGTTAGACCGATAAGATAGAGTAATTCACTATAAAAACCTTTATCCAGGGTATTGCTATCATTAACAGTCGGTAATTTTAATAAATGTTGCGGGGAAAGTAACTTAAATAAAGCGATCAGTTTTTCATCATTTTCGGGGTTATCATCTCTAACAAATGTTTCATAGTCTTGAATATTAAAATAAGTGAATTGTAGTTCATTTTTAATCTTTTCTATGGCAGGTTTGGCAATTTCTTTATAGAAAAAATCGGTGGTTTTACCCGTTAAGCGTCCGGCTGCAAAATCTTCAAATTGTTGAATTAATTGTTTATTTTCACAAAAATACTTCTCAAAAACCTGAGCATCAAAAATAAACCATTCATTAATATTAGTAGCAATTAAATGTTTAATTTCTAGGTTATTATTGGTAATTCGTTCTCTCAAAAAATATAAAACCAACTCTTGTAAGGCTTTAGCATTCAGGTTTTCAATCTTAACCATTTCCGCTTTATTTTTGGGTTTCTTGACTTCGAGAATAATACCTACACTGCTTTTAGAATCTTTTTGATTGTGAATAACTAGATCGTTGCGTTCTTTGGTATTAATAAAATAATTAGGACTATAATAGGTATTTTTCAGGAAATCAGCCATGAGATTTTTATGAAATTCTTCCGACTCCTTATCGTTGATGTGTTCGAGGAGATTAATCAAGTTAGCCTTGAATTTTTCAATATCACTGCGGCTGACTTTGACTTTCAGAAATGCTTTATTTAATGCTTCTCTCGGTTGTCTTTGGTTATTGTTCATGATCAGCAACAAAGTTACTCAACTATCTATATATAGCAGGGAATGGGTAATGGGTAAAAGACTTTCTCTGGTTCCAATGCTCTGCATTGGAATCCTAATCTTGAGGCTCTGCCTCAAATAATCATAGGAGGC
>NZ_CAWLTW010000001.1:1349956-1381237 GCF_963864145.1 Planktothrix prolifica NIVA-CYA 540
GCGATCGCTAGTCAACCGCTATTCAACCGCCTACCCACACAATGTAACGAAATATTACAAAAATGCCGTCATAGAGGCATAACGTCTTGACATCTTGAAAAAGGTTCGTTATCTTGAGACACATACCCGGGTACACAAGTTCACAGTCTTATGCAAAATAAGCAAAAAGTCACTCTCTATATTCCGCCAGAACTGCATCGCAAATTAAAAATAAAAGCGGCAGTTGAATCAGAGCCGATGTCATCCATTGCTGAACGGGCGATTGTTTTTTACCTGAACAATTCCGAGTTAGTCGATGAAGTGGAGGCATCCTATGGACAAGCCCATCGGGTTTACTCCTGTCCAGACTGTTCCAGTTCCATCATCCTCAAGGAAGGGGAATTGACCTCCCTGAGAGAGCAACCCAGCATCCTATCCGATGACGAACTACCAGTCGGGTCTGTAAGAGAGATGGAATCTAGCACAGCCCAATCAGGAGAGGAAAAACTGGTTCCCTGCTAAATCCCTAGCTTCATCGGAGGTTAGGACTAGCAAATTCTGTAAACGTTAAACCGTCTCTATTGGATCGAGGACTATGCAAGAAGAACTCAGTATCTTAATTGAAGCCCGATATCCTCTGATCTACCTCGTCACCTCCGAGGAAGAGCGGTCTGAGCAGGCTATAGCTAAAATCGCACAAGCCAAGCGCCAGAGAGAGGTTTATGTGTGGACAGTCACTCGCGGTTTAGTCAAATATGATCAGGCCCGAACGGCGGTTCAATCTAACACAGTCTCTCCACAAGCGGCGATTGAGTGGGCGATTCGGCACAAAGAGCCTAACGTAAGCGGAAGTATCTATATATTTAAGGATTTGCATCCCTTCAAGGATTCCCCTGAAGTGACCCGGTGTTTGCGGGATGCGATCGCCAGTTTCAAAGGCACAAATAAGACCATCATCTTAATGTCGCCGATCCAATCCATTCCTATCGAGCTAGAGAAAGAAGTTGTGGTTCTGGACTTCGCTCTACCCGATATGAAAGAACTGAATTTAGTCTTAACCTCCCAACTGGAGCAAGCCCGGTCTCGACGTTTAACCACCGAAGGACGAGAAAAACTGCTCAAAGCAGCTTTAGGCTTAACCCAGGATGAGGCCGAAAAAGTTTACCGGAAAGCCCAAGTCACCGCCGGACGTCTGACGGAAGAAGAAGTGAATGTTGTTCTGACCGAAAAGAAACAACTAATTCGACGCAATGGCATCTTAGAATACATTGATGTCGATGAAACCATAGATTCCGTAGGCGGTTTAGAAGAACTGAAACGCTGGTTACATCAACGTTCCAACGCCTTCACCGAAAGAGCCAGGGAATACGGTCTACCTCAACCCAAGGGGATGTTAATTTTAGGGATACCCGGATGCGGAAAGTCTCTAATTGCCAAAACCACCTCTCGGTTATGGGGATTACCCTTACTCCGGTTAGATATGGGTCGGGTCTATGACGGTTCTATGGTAGGTCGTTCCGAAGCCAACCTCAGAAACGCCTTAAAAACGGCCGAATCAATCTCCCCCGTGATTTTATTTATCGACGAATTAGATAAATCCTTTGCGGGTAGTGGCGGATCAGCAGACTCCGATGGTGGAACCTCAAGCCGGATCTTTGGATCATTCCTGACCTGGATGCAGGAAAAAAGCTCTCCTGTATTTGTCATGGCAACGGCCAACCGCGTCGAACGCCTACCTGGGGAGTTCCTCAGAAAAGGCAGATTTGATGAAATCTTCTTTGTGGATCTACCAACCCAAGAAGAACGCCAAGATATTTTTAAAATTCATCTGTCCAAACGCCGCCCGGAAATCGAACGCTTCGATATAGAACAATTGTCTAAGGTTTCCGAAGGCTTTTCTGGAGCAGAAATTGAGCAGGCCGTAATCGCTTCGATGTACGAAGCCTTTGCTCAAGACCGCGAGTTTACGCAGCTTGATATCATTGCCGCGATTAAGTCCACGATGCCCTTGTCCAAGACCATGAACGAACAGGTCACAGCACTACGAGATTGGGCAAGACAGCGTGCACGTCCGGCTGCGTCCTCCGTCGCTGAATATCAGCGCATGGAGTTCTAAAGGCTTACTCCTAGTCCAAATAGGAGTTAAGGCTAGTCCCCAAAACCGACTAGCAGTTCCCAAAACCAAAAAAAAGCCGTCCCCTCTTATAAAGACGGCATTGATTCTAACCAAACCGTTGTTGTTTCGTTTTCAGTTCACGGAGGATACCGAAATGTCTCACTTTAGCACACTGCGTACTAAAATCGCCGATTCCGAAATCCTGAAAGCTTCTCTGAGTGATATTGGTATTAGCACTAAAACTAATGCTGATGTTCGTGGCTATAATGGCCAACGGGTTCGTGCCGACTTGGTTGCAGTCCTTGAAGGCGAATATGACCTCGGTTGGTCTCGCAACAGCGATGGTACTTTCGATTTAATTGCTGATCTGTGGGGTGTGGCTAAAAAACACAACCAAACCGAACTGATCAACTCTATTAATCAAAAATACGCCGTTAATAAGACCTTAGCTGATGTTAAACAGCGCGGTCTGCAAAACGCCAACGTGAAATTGGTTGTCCAAAAATAGTTGGTCTAAGCGTTCCCAAGCTTGCGGGTTAACCTGAATTTATCGGGGTTAACCCGTTTTTCTATTTGCAACTAGATCAATTTATGAGATATTTTGGTAATATTCATCATAGTAGATCGGTAATCTACTAATTAAAAAACGTAGCAAATTCTCATGCAAACTGAAGCTTTTAGCGAGCTTTTTCCACTATTCAAAGGGGCCAATCCTGAAACATTAGAATGGCTGTTATCCGTTGCTGTCAAACATGAATATCCGGCTGATAGGGCGGTGGTCATGGAGGATGCTTGGGGAAATGCAGTTTATTTTGTCGTTTCTGGATGGGTGAAAGTCCGACGGTTATCGGGGGATGAAGTTGTCACATTAGCCATTTTGGGGCGAGGAGATTTCTTTGGAGAAATGGCGATTTTAGATGAATCTCCCCGGGCCAATGATGTGATCGCCCTATCTTCGGTGCGGTTAATTAGTGTTTCGGCTCAACGCTTTATCCAGACGCTGTTTAAAGATCCCCAACTTCACCATAGAATGTTGCAGTTAATGGTGCGTCGTTTGCGTCAAACCAACCAACGGTATCAAATTCGTCACCGACCTCCGGCGGTTAAACTCGCCAATACCTTGGTAGAATTAGCTGAAAATTACGGTCAGCCCACGGAAAAAGGGGCGGATATTTTTAATATTCCTTTCCAAGATTTAGCAGATGTTACGGATATTTCTTTAGAAGAAACAACTAAAATTATGGATAAAATTATGAGTAAAGGATGGATGAATATTGATGAAGAAAAACAAATGATTCATTTACTCAATCTCAAACATTTAAACCATCTTTCTAGCCAATAAATCCCAAATATTCAACGCTAAAATTCAGCGTTGTTAATTTTCCCTTCTCTTTGACGGAGGGGAAAATTATTGTTTATTAACAATTTTTTTTATCTTTAAAAATCATGACTGAAGCAACTCAAACCCGTGCTTATAATCAAGCTATAATTATTCCTAGCTTACAGTATTGGGTAGCCATTCCTAAACCAGAATCCCATTTATTTGAAGTTACCTTACGGATTCAAAAAGATATTATTTCATCCTCCGTATTAGATTTAAAAATGCCCGTTTGGACTCCGGGCTCCTATTTAGTGCGGGAATATTCCCGACATTTACAGGATTTTGCTGTTCGTGACCAGGATGGAAGCCCTTTAAATTGGCAAAAAATTAGTAAAAATCATTGGCGAATTACAACTAATTCCGCCACAGAAATCACAGTTGATTATCGAATTTTTGCGAATGAATTAAGTGTAAGAACCAATCATTTAGATAGTTCCCATGGTTATTTTAATGGGGCGGCTTTATTTTTATATGTACCCGAATATAAACAACAATCAATTCAAGTCACCATAGAACCCCCTAAAAATTGGATAGTTAGCACCACTTTACCCCCGGTTTCCCATCAACCTAATACGTTTTATGCTCCTGATTTTGATACCTTAGTTGATAGTCCCTTTGAAATTGGAACCCATCGTTTATATGAATTTGAAATCGAGGGAAAATCCCATCAATTAGCTATTTGGGGCGAAGGAAATCTTAATCCTGAAAGGTTAATTACGGATTTCCAAAAAGTTATCACCATAGAATCGGAATTATTTGGCGGACTCCCCTACGAACGCTATTTGTTTTTATTACATCTTTCTAATCATGGTTTTGGAGGCTTAGAACATAAAGAATCTTGCTCTTTAATTTATTCTCGATTTGGCTTCCGTAGCCCCGATAAATATAATAGATTTATGCAGTTAGTCGCCCATGAATTTTTCCATTTATGGAACGTTAAACGCATTCGTCCGAAAGCATTAGAAGTGTTTGATTATGAACAGGAAAATTATACTCCTTCCCTGTGGTTTTCCGAAGGAACAACCAGTTATTACGATATGGTAATTCCCTATCGGGCGAGAATTTTTGATGTTAAGGGCTTTTTTCATGCTATTTCTAAAGAAATTACTCGCTTACAAACCATTCCCGGGCGGTTAGTTCAACCATTAAGTGAATCGAGTTGGGATACTTGGATTAAACTTTATCGGCGAGAATCCCATAGTGATAATAACCAAATTTCCTATTATTTAAAAGGAGAATTAGTTTCATTTTTACTGGATTTATTGATTAGAAGTAAACATGGAAATTCCCGTTCTTTGGATGATGTAATGCGCCAAATGTGGAAAGAATTTGGTCAACCGGAAATTGGCTTTACTCCCGAACAATTAGAACAGATTATAGAGTCCGTTGCGGAAACATCTTTAAGCGATTTTTTCCAACAATATTTGTATGGAATTACCGAACTTCCCTATAATGAATATTTAGAACCCTTTGGTTTACAATTAATTGCAGAAACCACCGATGAAACCCCCTATTTGGGTTGTAAAGTTGCATCGGAAAAAGGCAAAGAAATCATCAAATTTGTAGAAACGGATAGTCCCGCCGAAACCGCCGGATTAGATATTAATGATGAACTTTTAGCCTTAAATGGCTTTAAAGTCACCTCCGACCAATTCCATGAACGTTTAAAAGATTACCAACCTGGGGATATAGTAGAATTAACATTTTTTCATCAAGATTTATTACGAACTTGTCAAGTTACCTTAACCTATCCCCGTCCTAATCATTACAAAATTATTTCCGTAGCCCAACCCACCCCCCAACAAAAACGAAACTTTGAAGGTTGGTTAGGTTGTCCCTACCACAATTTATAGCCGTCACACAAAGGTGATGAAATCTTTTCTTTCCCATTACCTATCACGGATTTAAGAAGATTACGCAGATTAACACAGATTAAAATCCGTGAAATCCGTGAAATCCTCTTAAATCCGTGATCCCTGTTTCCTTCTATATGACATAATTAGGGGGAAATATTCACAGGTTAGGTTAATGGAAGTTCCGCATCCCCCTTCGATTACACCCCGTCAAAAGCACAACTGATTGAAACCATTACTCGTAAATTAGGAGAATTTATTCAGAAATAAAAGATGATTCAATAGATAGGGGATAACTTCTAAATCCCCTTTATATTTTTCAAGAAAAAACCGGATTATCGAGTTAAAAATGTCAAATTCTATGAATGACATCAATAAACAAGCTCACAAAGGCCGTATTGCAGCTATCATTGAAATTCTTAATCAAGAAATGACTGATTTAGGGGTAACTAATCGGGCTATTTATATCAATAATATCTTGCAATTGCTGTGTGAAGCGAAGAATGCTGAATCCTTAGAAAAATCAATAGTTGTTAGTAAAGTTCGTGGGATTTTAGAATCAATTTCACCCCATAATATTCGTCGAGTTCATATTAATAGTCGTATCCGACAAGAAAAGCAATTACTCTGGTTAGAGGATATTACTCAAGATCCTGAAAATCAACTATTATGGTCGGAAGAAATTATTCTTAAAAAACCTAATATTTTTTATAAAATTCCAGGTTCAAATCCAAGAGATTCCGCCATTGAATCCTTATCTAATCAACCCAAATCTAGTCAAATACAACAAAATTTAATTTGGGCTATTGCTGTTACTGTAGTATTAATATTAATGGGATTTCTTCTGTATAATGCCTTACAATTTCAATTATTAGAATCCCTACAATCTCAGCCACAAAATGATATAGAATCTTCTCCTCAACCGCCAGAAATTTTATCTTCAGCCCAACAATTTAGTCGCGGAGTAAAAATTGCAGAAGAAGCCGCCGCCGAGGGAAAATTTGCTGATACCCGTCAAGAATGGTTAGAAATAGCCCAGAAATGGCAGCAAGCCGCCGATTATATGGAAGCAGTTTCTCCCGATTTTGAACGCTATGCTACCGCCCAAAATCGGGCTGCATTATATCGTCGTAATCAAGAACAAGCTCGACAAGAAGCTGACGCGATCAATAATTAAGGTTTTTTGGTAAAACCCAAGTCTAAATCAAGAAACTCTGCGGGTGGGTATTCTTTAATCTAACTCCCGCCGCCCTTCTAATGCTCGGGCTAAGGTAATTTCATCGGCATATTCTAACTCGCCTCCCATGGGTAAACCAAAGGCAATTCTAGTTACTCTCGTAAAAGGTCTTAATAGTTGACCGATATATAAAGTCGTGGTTTCCCCCTCAACACTGGGACTAATAGCAATAATCACTTCTTTAATTTGTTGTTGACTCACCCGACGCACTAGGGGTTGAATGGTTAATTGTTCGGGGCCAACCCCATCCATAGGAGAAATTACCCCACCCAAAACATGATATTTACCCTTATATTCCCGGGTTTTTTCTAAAGCGATGACATCCCTGGAGTCGGAAACCACACAAATTGTATCGGGGTCGCGTTGAGGGTTGCGACAAATATCACAAACGGGTTCAGCCGAAAGATGGAAACAAACCTGACAAAAACCGACTTGCTGTTTAGCATCCAATAACGCCTGGGCTAAGGCTTGCACATCTTCATCAGGACGCTTAATAATATGCAGCGCTAGGCGTTGGGCAGTTTTTGGCCCCACACCGGGTAAATGCTGTAATTGCTCAATGAGTCGAGCTAAGGGACGAGTATAAACCGTCGGACTTCCTCCAATTCCAAACCGTAGTAAGCCCTTCAGGGCTTTCTGAGAGAGTCCTAAAGGACTCACTACAAACCGTAGTAAGCCCTTCAGGGCTTTCTGAGAGAGTCCTAAAGGACTCACTACAAACCGTAGTAAGCCCTTCAGGGCTTTCTGAGAGAGTCCTAAAGGACTCACTACATCTTACCTTAAAAATTCCCCCTCTCCTTCCCGACCTATCTATTCGGTTTCCGCATAGAAACTATGCTCAATAGGTTTTGATTGTTTGAAGAAGTGTGACTAAGCTAGGGACAACCGACAAAAAAAACGAATAACTTAAATAAAATCTGTATGTTTGAATTAATCCCCTTTCATAAATTCCGCGATACTCCCAGTGTTCGTTTTTTTGATATTACCATTGCCAATTCTAACGCCCGCGATTTAGTATTCCATGAGGGGCCAGCTATTAGCCCGAATAACACCGAAACTGGATATTGGCAATTTTATCTTCATCCCCATCAAGAAGATAATTTGTTAGCAGTGAGTGGGGGACGTACTTTTTATTTAGTTAATTTTACTTGGAAAAATCCCTATCATATTGTTAGATTAGATGCTAACCGTCACATTTTAAGGATTCCCCCCGGAACGTTCCATCGTTCTGTATCAGACTCCGATGGTTCTTTGGTATTAAACCAAGCCGTTAGAACCGCAGAAGCTACTATTAAAAGTGAGTTTCGGGTTTATAATAGTTTTGAAATTCCCCGTTTACTCAGAGTTACTTCTAAATTCGGCCCGAAACCAATTCTACATGGTTTTGATCAGGAAGAACGACAAGCGGCTTAAATTGGACTTTGACTAGAGAAACTGGATTTCTTCAAGAAACTCGGTTTCTCTGTCTCTCCAGTGTAAATAGCTAATTAATCTTTAATTCTAAAATCTGTTGCTCTAAAAATTGATACCATTCATTCATCCCAACACCTGTTTTAGCAGAAACTTCAAAAATTCGAGCTTGGGGAACAATTTTTTTAATATTATTTAAGGCTAATTCTCGATCAAAACCCACGACTTCCGCAATATCAATTTTATTAATAATTACCACATCAGCAGTTTTAAATAATGTCGGATATTTCAAGGGTTTATCTTCCCCTTCCGTGACGGAAAGTAAAGCAATTCGTTGATTTTCTCCTAAGTCATAGGCCGCCGGACAGACTAAATTTCCGACATTTTCAATAATTAATAATTTGACTGAATCTAAGTTAATTTCAGAAAGGGCTTTAGCGATCATATCCGCTTCCAAATGACAAACATTTCCGGTGGTAATTTGAACCACTTGCGCCCCCGACCGTCTGAGTCTTTGAGCATCATTATCGGTGGCTAAATCTCCAACAATTACAGCCCCAGGAAGATAGGAATTAATATCAGTTAGAGCCCGTTCAATAAAAGCGGTTTTTCCCGAACCAGGGGAGGATAAAACGTTTAAAACAAATAGTCCTTTACCCCAAAAAAAGCCTCGATTTCGTTCTGCTAATCGTTCATTTTTAGAGAGAATAGCTTCGTGAATTGTTAAGGTTTGATGGGGATGTTCATGATCAGAATGTTGATCATGGTGATGATCATGGGTGTGGAGATGGTCGTGATGATCATGACTATGGATTTCAATTGTTCCAGGGGTAACAGCGCAACCGCAATTTGTACACATAATCAAGAAACCTCTAAAGATGTTAATTCTAACTCTTTTCCCTGAAGAATATCAAGGCTATATTGATGACAATGGGGACATTCATAAATATAATCGTCCGGCTGAAATTCAACCTGACAATTATGACAATAACAGCGAACAGAAATTGAATCGATTTCAAAAATAGCGGTTTCTGCCATTGTTCCTTTCGCCACCACATCAAAGGCAAATTCTAACGCCTCTGGGATAACTCCCGATAGAGCCCCTACTTTCATTTTAAGCCAATGAATTTGAGTTGCCCCTTGTTGTTTAGCATGGTTTAAGGCAATCTCTAGGGTTTGTTCCATAATACTAACTTCGTGCATAATTATTTGTAGTAACCTCTTTAGGGTTTTTTTTGAGTCCTGAAGGACTCACTACGGTTGGTTTTAATTATAACTTATTTTTAGGTTTTATTGATAAAAGTTTTAATAATTCTTAAAGCCTCTTGGATGCCTTGTTGAGCTTTTTGCGAAAGGCTTTCAGAGAGTTCAAAATTTTCGCCAGGAATAGCAATTAACCATGATTGGGGTTGCTTTTGATAGAGAAATTGGGTTAAGGATAAAAGCGATCGCGGATTTAAAGAATGTCCCCAATTAAATAAATCTGAGGGTAAAGGTTCTAAGGAGGTAATATTAACCGTCTTCCCTTCTAAACTCGCATCGACAAAAATTACTGTATCCACTTCAGCCATTTCTGCTGCAACTTCCGGGGTGAGTTGATGCAGAGAAAGCGATCGCACATTCATTAAATTCAACTGTTCCAATTCAGTAATTACCGCTTGACCAATCCCATCATCCCCTCGAATGGGGTTCCCATATCCCACAATTAAAATCATATTATTTTCTATAGTTAGTATTGGGAAATAATCAAAATTAATCACTTTAAATTTAGAAGTTTTTAACCTTTATTTGAATCATAGTAAGTGTTTAATTTTATTCAATTACTTTCGGGTTAAGCTGTACTCTCATTAAATGGGATAATTCTTAATTTCTTACACCTGACTTAACCCAATTGTTGAGAGTAACAGCCTATTTCCTATTCCCTCCGGGATCACATTTTACTAATAATTCGTTGGACGATTTCGACTCCGGTAATAGCTTGCCAAGCAAACAGTCCCAGGATGATAGTATTCAGGGTAATATGACTATATCTCGCCCAATTAACTCCTTTTTGCATATAGGGAGTTAAGGAAGCAGAAATCGCAATCATTCCGGTCATTCCCAGTCCCGCCAATAAGTGGGGGCCAACAAACAGTTTCCCGTTGTTAATATAAGTCACACCCATGCCACCAATACTTCCTAACACCATTAAAGCCAGCAAAACTGAGCCAATTTGGTGATGTTTAATATTGAATTTTCCCTTAATTAACTCTTTTTTGGTGTCTCCGTCCGCTTCCCGGGTACGACGAATTTGTACCCCCAAATACATCGCATAAATAGATAATCCTAACAAAATCCACATCAACACCGGATGAAAAAAATTCAGCCAAGGTTTAATCGAGACTAGAATCGGCGAATCCATAATGTCCTCTCAGCAAGCCACAAAACTTAATAAAAATTAGCATACACCAGTTAACAGTCGCCCGTCTATGATATCCTGCTGCTATTCTAGTTGAATCCTTAATCAAGTTTGGCAATGAAACCCTTTAAACTTCATGCCCCCTTTCAACCCCAGGGAGACCAGCCCCAGGCGATCGCCCAACTTACCGATAATATTCAAAACGGGCAACCCTTCAGCACCCTATTGGGGGCAACGGGAACCGGAAAAACCTTTACCATCGCCTCGGTAATCGAAAAAATCGGACGTCCGACCCTAGTTTTAGCCCATAACAAAACCCTCGCCGCCCAATTATGTAACGAATTTCGGTCATTTTTTCCTGAGAATGCTGTCGAATATTTTATCAGTTATTACGACTATTATCAACCGGAAGCCTATCTTCCTGTTACAGATACTTATATTGAAAAAACCTCATCAATTAATGAAGAAATTGATATGCTACGCCATTCCGCTACCCGCTCATTATTTGAACGGCGAGATGTGATTGTTGTCGCTTCCATTAGTTGCATTTACGGGTTAGGAATGCCAGCCGAATATTTAAAAGCTGCTATTTCTTTGCAGGTGGGAGAAGAAGTTGATCAACGGGAATTATTACGGGAATTAGTATCGGTACAATATACTCGCAATGATGTTGAGTTAACTAGGGGAAGGTTTCGGGTGAAAGGAGATGTTTTAGAAATTGGCCCCGCTTATGAAGATCGAATTATTAGAGTAGAATTTTTTGGGGATGAAATTGAAGCAATTCGTTATACAGACCCGGTGACGGGGGAAGTTTTGCAAAGTTTAGACTGTTTAAATATTTATCCCGCCCGACATTTTGTTACTCCAGAAGACCGTTTAGAAACAGCTTGTGATGACATAGAGCAGGAATTAAAACAACAGGTAACAGCACTAGAAAGTCAAAGTAAACTACTAGAAGCGCAACGGTTATCCCAACGCACCCGTTATGATTTGGAAATGTTGCGGGAGGTGGGATATTGTAATGGGGTGGAAAACTATTCTCGTCAGTTGGCTGGTAGACAGGCGGGAGAACCTCCAGAATGTTTAATTAATTATTTTCCCAATGATTGGTTATTAGTTGTGGATGAATCTCATGTTAGTGTGCCTCAAATTCGGGGAATGTATAATGGCGATCAAGCGCGGAAAAAAGTCTTAATTGATCATGGATTTCGTTTACCTAGTGCGGCGGATAATCGTCCGTTAAAAGCGGAGGAATTTTGGCAAACGGTGAATCAGTGTATTTTTGTTTCCGCGACGCCGGGAGATTGGGAAATTGAGCAATCTCAAGGTCAAGTGGTGGAACAAATTATCCGTCCGACGGGAGTAATTGACCCAGAAGTTTTTGTCCGTCCCACTTCAGGACAGGTGGATGATTTATATGGGGAAATTCAAGAACGAGTTATCAGAGATGAGCGGGTTTTGATTACGACCTTAACCAAAAGAATGGCGGAAGATTTAACCGAATATTTGCAAGAAAGGGGAGTTAAGGTTAGATATCTGCATTCGGAAATTCAGTCTATTCAAAGGATAGAGATTATTCAAGGATTACAAAATCGAGAGTTTGATGTCTTAATTGGGGTGAATTTATTACGGGAAGGGTTGGATTTACCCCAGGTGTCTTTGGTGGCTATTTTAGATGCGGATAAGGAGGGGTTTTTGCGATCGCATCGCTCACTAATTCAAACTATCGGACGAGCAGCGCGGAATATCCGAGGACAGGCGATTTTATACGGGGATAATTTAACCAAAAGTATGATTAAGGCAATTGATGAAACTAACCGACGGCGGGAGATTCAACGGAAATACAATCAAAAACATGGAATTATTCCCCAACAAATTATTAAAAAATATAGTAATTCTATTTTGGAATTTTTGGATGTGTCCCGGCGGTTAAATGCTCAAACCACAGCGAAACAGATAGAAACCTTTGAGGAGTTTCCCTTGGAAAGTATTCCCGATTTAATTATCCAATTAGAAACTCAAATGAAGATGGCGGCGAAACAGTTGGAATTTGAAGAAGCAGCTAAGTTGCGAGATCGGATTAAACAGTTACGCGATAAATTGCTTGGACATTAGGGTTTTAAAAAACCACAAAGACACTAAGACACGAAGAAGGAGAAGGGGAAACTCCATTTTTGGAGTCTGTTGCACAAAATGTGCTTTTTGTCAAGATACCTATTTTGAGCTTGTGGTTTTTAGCCTAAAATTGGTGCATCATCTTCCCTTAATTGTGTCAGGAAATCAAGATATTTGACGATAGGATCGGAGTCCCAGCTTCTGTTTTGGGCTTTAGACACAGTAAACCCTTGAGAGGTATTTCCTTAACTATACCAGAACCCCCATGATTCCGTCAACTATTTGAGAGTAATTTTCAATAAAATATCAAGATTCCCTGACAATCCTTTAAAAAACAAAACATTTTTGCAAAAAACATCAGTAAAACTTATCAAAACCCCGTTGTTGCGCTTAAGCGCAATCTTCTCTAATTCCCTGTCCCCCAAGCTATTCCCCCTGGTAATTGAATTAACGCCTGGTTAACAATATTTGGTAACTCCTTTTTAGAAAAACGATAGGTTAAATTAATTAAACTATCACCCACTGAAATCACAGCCTCCCTATCGACCATTTCCGATAACTGAAAGGGGGTACAATTTCCCTGGAAAACCTCTACGGAAGCATCACTAATTGCTGATTCTAAAGCATCTTCCATCAAAGATTGCCATTCATTCTGCTTGATATAAGTAGATATTCTATTGTCTTGCAAATTCAATCTTTTAATTTCAACTAAAGCTCCGCGAATAGATGCCGCCCAAGAATTTGTTAATCGCTGTTCTAATTGATTTTTAACTAAGTGAATCAACATTCTGACTAACTGTGATTCAATGGCATCAATTTTAGCCTGTCTGCTCATGCCATCCAATTGTTCAACAAGGGTTAACGCATCCTGATATCGTCCTTCTAAAAGACTTGCTTTTAAATCTGCTAATTCCTGAATCATCAGCTTTTCCTCCCCTTAATTTGGTGTTGGATTTGGATTAGGATTAGGGTTATTTAATACTTCATTAGCCGAAATTCCTTCCCCTTGAAATCCAAAATACCAAAGGGTAGCTGCGGCTTGTGCGCGAGTCACAGTTTTTTTCGGTTGGAATAAAGTTGTATACCCAAAAACCCGACGAATATTAGAATTATCCGCATTATTATAGTCTTCTAAAATAGCAGGTAAAGCCCCAGGATCAATTTTAGAGGTATCTTTAAAACCCCATCTTTCTTTAACTGCATCAATATTAGCTTTTGGTAAAGACTGTCGAGTATCTAAGGGAACTTTCCAGGCAATTAAATCCTCCCGTGTTAAAGGAGAATCTGGACGAAATTTTGTTATTGTATTATCTCCAGATAACGGACTTGAAATTAACCCGGCTTCTGCTAATCCTTGAATTTCAGCAAAATTAGGATGGGTTTTGGGAACATCTGTAAAAATTGGTTGATTATTTTCCGTGGCTAACCGAATTTTTTTGGCTGGGTTCTCGGCATATAATTTATTATTCACTTCCACCAGCCAACGGGCGTATTGACTGCGAGTAATCGTACCATTTGGGTCGGGTAAAATTCCGGTTTCTTGGGAATTGGGGGCTTTAAAAATACCCAATTTTGCGATATCAGCAATAAAGGAAGTTAACTCCTGAGAAATAGCATTATTTTCTGGTGTTTCGGGATTAGGACTTACGGTAGGTTTAGGCGTAGGAGATGGAGATATTACCGCAGCAACCGGAATGGGTTGATAACGAATTTGAAAATAGGTTTTTCCGTCTGGTTTAGGATTAGATTGTTGAGCAATAGTAACTTTTAAATTATCTTTCTGAGCATTCAGATTATCGCTATTTTCATTATCTGAATTATTGATAATTTTCCAGCTTTTTGTTTCTAATTCTTTTTTATAGAAACTCTGAACAGCATTACTCGGATCACCCGTTTCCCAGAGGGTAATGACAGCCGTTTTATCGGTGGTTGAAGGCATAACCTCTCGTAAACTGGCATTAGGATAGGGCGGAATTTCTGAGGGAAAATCAGCCGGAAGTTCAACCGCAGGAAGTATGGGGTCAGGGGTTTGAGTGGGTGTTATTATTGGTTCAGGCGAGGGGGAATTGGTTTCTAACTGAGAATCAGCTTTTAGAGAATTTCCGATAGCTTCCCCCGTGGGACTATTCGCACAGGATGATAGAGTGGCAATTAAACTAACTGTTAAACCTGTAAATAGAAGAATGTTTTTCATTGATATAGAAAATGGGTAATGGGGATCACGGATTTAAGAGGATTTCACGGATTTCACGGATTTTAATTTGTGTTAATGTGCGTAATTCTCTTAAATCATTGATGGGGAATGGGGGTAATAAAAAGTAATTCGACCTGACAAACATAATTAAGGTTTAATATTCCTTTATTATACCTCTTGGTGTCTTTGTGCCTTGGTGTTTCCTTCAAAAATTATATCGGTTAAAACTTGAACCAATGTTTGCAACTGCATGGGGGTGTGAGTTGCCATTAAGGAAATCCGAATCCGACTGGTATTGACAGTTGGGGGACGAATAGCGGCGGCAAAAATTCCTTGTTCTTTGAGTTGATGTTTTAGGGTTAATACCGTGGCTGCATCTTTAATCGGAATACAAAAAATCGGTGAAAGGGAGTGGGAAATCTGTAAGTTAGATGTTTTTTTCTGATCTTGAAATAGGGTTTCTAAGGTTTTCACATTTTGCCATAACTGTTCCCGGCGTTGGGGTTCGGTTTGGACAATATTAATCGCTGCTAAGGCGGCGGCAGTATCCGCAGGACTTAAACCAGTCGTATAAATCCAACTAGAAGCGCGATTTCTTAAAAAGTCAATTAATTCCGCCGAACCTGCTACATAACCCCCCAAACTTCCCAGGGCTTTACTAAGAGTTCCCATCTGAATTAAAGGCTCTCCCGTACAGTTAAAATGGTCTACACATCCGGCGCCATTTTTACCAAAAACTCCTGTACCATGGGCTTCATCTACTAATACCATACAGGAAAATTCTTCCCCTAAATCGAGTAAATCATGTAGGGGACATAAATCCCCATCCATGCTAAATACACTATCGGTAATAATCAGTGCTTTGCGGTGGGGAAGACGATGTTCTTCTAATAGTTTTCTCAAATGTTCTGGGTGATTGTGTTGATATTCTAACACCGTCGCCCCACTCATTTTCGCCCCATTTTTAAGGCTAGAATGATTATATTCATCGGATAAAATCAAATCCCGTTGTCCGACTAAAGCCGCAATTGTGCCAATATTAGCTAAATAACCGGAACTAAAAACCAAAGCATCTTCAGTTTGTTTAAAAGCAGCGATCGCTAATTCCAAATCTCGATGGAGTTGGCGATGTCCAGTTAATAATCGAGAACCTGTTACTCCGGTACCGAATTGTTGGGTAGCTGCGATCGCTGCATCAATTAACCGTTGATCTCCGGTCAATCCCAAATAATCATTACTGGCAAAATTAATTAAGGATTTACCTTCTATGATCAAAGTCGATCCCGGTAGGCTTTCAATGGTTTGAACCGAACGATACCAGTCCGCTTTATGAATCGTATGGAGTGCTTTTTCAATCCAAGCATAAGCATCATTGATCATGTTGAATATCATCAGGATAGGGTTGACTAATTTCGGCACTTTTGCCACGAACTGGGGGTAATTTATCTACTAAACCCAGATCAAAAGCAATATCGGGTAACTCTCCAGCAATATAATGTCCGGGTTCAAAAATGCGACTGGGAGTAAAACATATTTGTCTCAATTCGACCATTTCTGTTTGTTCAAACATTCCTCTAAATAGTTTACGTTCTAGTCCCATGATTAAACCTCCTTTATTTTAGCAAAATTAGATTAAACCTTTTCAATCATAACCGCAAAATCAATTAATGATCAAGATCCGTGGAATCTTCCAGAGGTTGATCAATATTTTTACCACAATGGGGACAAATTTTAGGATAAAGGGTTTGATTAGCTTGTTTATTCCGAGCAATAACTTCAGTAAAACCCGATGCAATAATCCCCGCAGGTAAGGCAATAAGTCCAATTCCTAATAACGCTAAAATACCCCCTAATAATCTTCCCAGGGGAGTAATAGGATAAACATCTCCATAACCCACCGTTGTTAAGGTAATTACCGCCCACCACATTGACGCCGGAATATGGGGAAATTTATCCGGTTGTGCTTCATGTTCGGCAAAATAAATTAAATTTCCTGAAAATATCAACAAAAAAAATACCACGTTTAATGTTAAGACTAATTCCTTTTTTCGCAGGTAAATTACTTGATTTAAAATTTGAGTGACCTGGGAATAACGACCTAATTTTAAAATTTGTAAAAAGCGAGTCAATTGCAAGAGTTTCATCTCTTGAAAATTGCCAGGATCAAAAGGAAAATAGAATGGTAAAAAAGCAATTAAATCAATAATTGCTAGGGGAGTTAACATATATTTTAGCCTTCCCCAAAAGGGATGACTATATTTTTTAAGGATCGTACATGACCAGACCCTTAATAGATATTCTAAGGTAAAAACTCCCAAAGAAAACTGATTAAATGCGTTTAAAATCGTTTTATAAATTTTAAACATTTCATCTATCGATTCAATGCAAACCACCAGAGTATTTAAAGTAATTAAAAATATCAAAAAATATTTAAAAAATCGGCCTAACGGGTGTGGGTGTTCCTTCGTCTGTAAAAGCAGAAACACACGACGCTTCAATTTTTCAACCATATTATCCCATTCGTGCCAAGATAGAGTATTAAGTTCAGTTAATATCATCTTATGGGTAAACAACGAGTTCTATCTGGAGTACAACCGACCGGAAACCTACATTTGGGGAACTACCTGGGTGCAATTCGCAACTGGGTAGACCATCAAGCGCAATACGATAACTTCTTCTGTGTCGTTGATTTACACGCCATTACCGTCCCCCATAATCCTGCTACCTTAGCAACCGATACCTACACCATTGCGGCTCTTTATTTAGCCTGTGGCATTGATTTAGACTATTCTACAATATTCGTCCAGTCCCATATTTCCGCCCATACTGAACTCACCTGGCTGCTGAATTGTATTACCCCAATGAATTGGTTAGAAGACATGATTCAGTTTAAGGAAAAAGCAATTAAACAGGGGGAAAATGTGAGTGTGGGTTTACTCGATTATCCCGTATTAATGGCGGCGGATATTTTACTCTATAATGCGGATAAAGTCCCCGTGGGAGAAGATCAAAAACAACATCTGGAATTAACCAGAGATTTAGCAGTCAGGTTTAATCATTTATTTGGAAAAGGAAAAACCCTATTAAAATTACCTGACCCCTTAATTCGTCCTGAAGGTGCGCGGGTAATGAGTCTCACCGATGGTACTCGCAAAATGTCAAAATCCGATCCCTCCGAATTAAGTCGGATTAATTTATTAGATGATCCTGATACGATTACTAAAAAAATTAAACGCTGTAAAACCGATGCAGTTCGCGGTTTAACCTTTGATGATCCAGACCGTCCAGAATGTCATAATCTATTAATGCTTTATGGAATTTTAGCGGGTAAAACTAAAGCAGAAGTCGCAGCAGAAGCTGAGGATATGGGATGGGGTCAATTTAAACCTTTATTCACAGAAACTCTGATTGAAAGTCTGAAACCCATCCAAGCAAAATATAAAGCGGTGATGGATGATAGAGGCTATTTAGAATCGGTGTTAAAAAACGGTCGAGAAAAAGCCGAAGCGGTAGCCAACCAAACCTTAACTCAGGTTAAGCAAGCCATGGGATATTCCCTGCCTTTATAAGTTTAATTCCGATCAATTCTAATTGATCATCCTGATTTTACTATCCAATTCAGGAACTTTTATTAAGGCTACAAATTCTAAACATTAACCTTTGAAAAACAACCTTAAACTTTAAGAATGAATCGTTTCCGTACTGCTTGTCAAACTTTAGATGAATTTATTGTGACGGCGGAAGTCGCCCCCCCCAAAGGCGCAGACCCTAGCCACATGATTGAAATGGTCAGACTCCTCAAAGGTCGAGTTCATGCGGTTAATATTACGGATGGGAGTCGGGCTGTTTTAGGAATGAGTTCCCTGGCCGCTTCGATTATTTTGATCCATCATGGGGTAGAACCGATTTATCAATTGGCTTGTCGCGATCGCAATCGGATTGGTTTACAAGCGGATTTATTAGGAGCCCAAGCGTTAGGAATTAGAAATGTTTTAGCCCTAACCGGTGATCCCGTCAAAGCCGGAGATCATCCCGATGCTAAGGCGGTTTTTGATTTAGAATCTGTGCGGTTATTACAAGCAATTGATAAACTGAATCAAGGCAAAGATTGGAATAATAAAACCTTACCCGATGGGGCGACGGATTTATTTCCTGGGGCGGCGGTTGATCCCCAATCTTCCAGTTGGTCAGGGTTAAAAAGCCGATTTGAACGTAAAATAGAAGCGGGGGCGCAGTTTTTTCAAAGTCAATTAATTACGGATTTTGATCGGTTAGATAAATTCATGACCGAAATTGCTGATAGTAGTAAAAAGCCCATTTTAGCCGGAATATTTCTATTAAAATCCGCCAAAAATGCTCGATTTATTAATAAATATGTTCCTGGGGTTTGTATTCCCGATTCAATTATTGATCGTTTAGAACAGGCTAAACACCCCCTAGAAGAAGGTATTTTAATTGCATCGGAACAGGTTAAAATTGCCCGTGAACTCTGTCATGGGGTGCATATTATGGCGGTTAAACGGGAAGATTTAATTCCTAAGATTTTGGATTTAGCAGGAATAAAACCTTTGTTTTAATATCTAAGGTGAGAGCTACCACATCTAACAACTTGATTGTTTTGGGTTTCATAAACATCGAGTCAGCTTTGTTTAGTTAAAATAGCAGTTATCCCCATTACTAAGGAAAAAAACGATGAAAGGGATTCAATTTGTTGTGAATGATGCGGGGGAAAAGCAGGCGGTATTAATTGATTTATCAGAGTGGGGTGAGTTGTGGGAAGATTTCTATGATTTGTTGGTAGCTCATACTCGTCAGGATGAGGAGGAGGTGTCTTGGGAGGAGCTAAAGCAAGAAATCGAGGCTGAAGCTAATGGAAAATGAGGGTTATACTATCCGCTTTAAGAAGTCGGCGGCTAAGGAACTGCGGGGGCTAGATATCGATCTTCAATTACGCATTAGTGAAGCTATTGATTGTTTAAGTTTAGAACCTCGACCAGAAGGGGTAGTGAAGTTGAAAGGGGGCGATAATTCCTATCGGATTCGGATCGGTGATTATCGGGTTGTTTATATTATTGATGATGAGGATAGGATAGTGCTTATCATGCGGGTGAGGCATCGGCGGGATGCTTATCGTAGTTAGTTAGAGGAACTCTAAGTCAAAATACAATCAATTAACCTATTATGCAAAAAGCCAATTTTAATCAAGTTTTAGAAATGGCAGAATCTCTGTCTGAGTCAGAGCAAGATTTTTTAAAGCCACAGTTAAGAAGAATCCTCAGAAGATTCGTTGACAACTGAGTATCGCCACTGATGAACCATAAAAAGATGTGCGTGTCTAGCAGAATCTTCATTTACCCTCGAATGCACTGAGCAGATCTTCTGGTAAAGGAGCATCGAAATCATTTGGAACGGTAAACTCCCCTGCACACAAACCAAATGGTCGTAACTGCTTATGCTTACTACTGGCAATAGGTCTAATCTCAGCGATCGCCTGATCAGATCTAACAATGACAATAGTTTCACCTGCCTCTACTTGGCGCAGATATTTCAAGGGATCGCGTTGTATTTCATCAACAGTGACGTTCAACATTAAATTTAGATTCAAGAGGCAGATTTTTACCTGCCAAGTTAAGATGCTTTATTGATTTTCTCAAGGATGAACTTGCAACTCCATTGAGTTAGTGTAGTTTAGGATGGGAGATAACGTTCCTGGTTAGCGGTTGCTGTTATCTTTGCAACTTTACAGACAGCTTTAGTCAATCTGCTGCACCAGGGTTGTTAGGTGATGCTTGATGACGCGAGATCAGACTGCTGCCGAATTTCAAAACTACGCGCTCGGTACTCAGGAAGTTCGCCATTGAGAGATGTCATATAACGGTCAAGTGCTTGAAGCGGGACAGTGCGAGCTTGGCGAACATATTGCTGTAGCTGATTGACTAAGTACGCAAAGCACCGATCCGAAGCTGGTACAAATGAGAAACTATTAGAGGTGAGCAATGAGAACTGTAGGGTGCTTTGGTTCGACTGCATACCCTGAATAAATCCGTCGTTCAGAGATATTATAATATTAGGCATACATTCGTGTCCGTGATGGCGTTGATATTCCACGAGATTGTCCAAAACCGCATCTGGACTATTAGTAAATGAGTTACAAAGAATAAAGCTATAAATCTGATCCCTAAAGTTGATATCTTGATTAAATTCATCGCTAGGTGTGGCGGCGAAGGGAACCCCCATCCCGAAATTTCTAAAGGGGGCAAGAAGTCCAAGTCCTTCGTTAGTCTTGTGAGCATACCTGCGAAGCGACTTAGCTGACCTAATATTATCTAATGCCTCGAATAAAAGCTTTTTATTAACTGAACTCTTCACTTCACCGTTTGCAATAACGCCCTCAATTGGAAAATAGGTGGCATCCGGAGCGTCATTAATTGAGTAGACAGGGCAAAAGTCACGCTCAAACATAACAATATCTTGTTGTTTGCTCTGCCCACCATAGCTATCGATCAGCAAACCGGTTCCAATAGATACATAAGCCGGTAATAATTTCACGAGTTGCACACGTGCCGGATGTTCGCGCGCGCTACCAATCAGTCCAGGCGTACCAGCCTCGCTTGCATCCGCGAACTCCATTACAAGCCGTCGCCCAATGCGATTAACGAACTGTGCTGGATCAAAGTTTGACATACATTCCCCTTGCTTTGCTAAAGCTTGTGCAACCACTCGTTGTGCAACACTGTAACATCCTATGGGGATATGTTGTTGCGCTTAAGCGCATCCTAAAGAGGCGTGAACGCCTCACTACTAGGGTATGGCAATTGTCCTTAATAACTGTTCAATAATTGTTTTTGCCCGCCTTCCACCCGCCGGAATTAAACGATGGGATAAGACATGGGGCGCTAGGTATTTGACATCATCCGGTGTGCCATAATCTCTACCTAATAAAAATGCTAGGGCTTGAGTGGCTCGATGTAAAGAAATTGCACCGCGAGGACTCACCCCTAATGTGATTTCATCCGATTCTCTTGTAGCTCTAACTAAATTTAGAATATACTGTTGTAATGATGTTTCAATCTTAATTTGACGACACCAATTTTGAATTTCTAATACCTCATCCTGAGAAATACAAGGTTCTAAATCATCTACCGTTATTCCATGAGATAATCCTTGTAACATTTGCAATTCTTCCGCTTCCGTGGGATATCCTAAAGTTAGGGATAATAAAAATCTATCCATTTGGGCTTCAGGTAAGGGAAACGTTCCTTGATATTCAATGGGGTTTTGAGTTGCGATGACAAAAAATGGTTTTGGAACTAACCGAGAAACTCCATCAACGGTAACTTGTCTTTCTTCCATTACTTCTAATAATGCCGACTGAGTTCGGGGGGTTGCCCGGTTAATTTCATCGGTTAATAAAATATTAGTAAAAATCGGCCCTGGTAAAAATTCAAATTCCCCAGTTCGGGGATTCCAAATATTAGTTCCGGTGATATCTGTAGGTAATAAATCCGGTGTACATTGTATCCGATGAAACTGTCCTGCTATCGAACGAGCTAGGGATTTTGCTAATAGGGTTTTACCGACACCCGGAACATCTTCTAATAGTGCATGACCCCCGGCTAATAAAGCTACTAATGTCAGCCGAATGGCGTCTTCTTTGCCTACAATTGTCCGGCTTAAATTCTGTTTTAGAAGTTCAATTCGTTGTTTCATGGGATATTTTTATTGATAGTAGGACAAAATGCAATTGTGTCAATTATAATCCTTGCCGATAGAGAGACGCGCCGTGGCTCGTCTCTACATGGGGTATAGTATCTCCTTAGCTTGTAAACAGTCCGCGTGAATTTGAGTTTTGAGGGCATCTAAAGAGGTGAATTTCTGTTCTGGGCGCAGGAATTGTTCTAGGCTAACATTTAAGGTTTTACCATATAAATCCCCCGACCAATCTAACAGATGAACCTCCACGGTGATGTTTTGACCTGCGACCGTTGGACGACAGCCAATATTCATCACCCCCGGATGATTCACTAACTCAAAATTAGCATCACTTCCCGTTTCTGTGAGTGATTTCACCCCCATTTCCGATACTTTTACGGCATAAACCCCATAGCGAGGTAAGAATTTTTCCGTGGGTAATTGTAAATTAGCTGTGGGAAATCCGATAGTTCGTCCTAACTGTTGACCCTGAACCACCGAGCCAACTACATGATAGGATCTTCCTAATAATTGATTGGCTCGACTAATCGCACCTTGTTCTAAGGAGGTGCGAATTTCTGAGCTACTAATCCGTTCGCCATTTTCACATAAATATAAAGGAACGGTTTCTACCTTGATTCCGTAATTTCCGGCAATTTTTTCTAAATCCTTAACAGTTCCAGCCCGTTTTTTCCCAAAGTGAAAATCAATTCCGACACTAATATAATTAGGTTGTAATTTTTGAATTAAAATCTTTTCCACAAATTCTACTGGGGATAAAGCCGCCATTTGTTGATCAAAAGGTAATAAAACTAACTGTTTTACTCCCATTCTTTTTAACCATTCCGCTTTTTCATCTAGGGGAGTTAGTAACTTTTTGGGTTGACCTGTAAAAAATTCTTGAGGATGGGGATGAAAGGTGACAACTGTACTATAACCGAGTTCCGATTCTCCTAAATTACTATCCAAAGGAAATCTATCCCGCGTCAACTGGGCGACGGGGTTAGTTAAAAGCATCTCTGTCCGTTGTCGGGAATCAATTTGCGGCTGTACACTTAAAATCGGCTGAATCACCTGTTGGTGGCCCCGATGTAAGCCATCAAAGTTCCCTAAAGCAACGGCAGTGGGCGTTAATATGGTATCGAGCGATGATGTTATCCACACGCTTCACATTTTGACATAATTTTGAAATTTGCGATCGCCATTGTCAGAAAATCCTGTTAAATCAACCCTAGAGTTAGGCTAACTAGGAGACAGGAGGACTTGAATTCAAAGGTGAACTTAACTGAATCGACAATCCTTCCCTGGCGATTAAACTATTTGGAAACTGTTCGGCAACTTGTTCTCCAGTTTTATCCATAGAATCATCATTATGCAGGGGGTCATGGTGGAAAATTACTAACCGTTTAACATTAGCTGCTTTTGCCACCTTGACTGCTTCTTGCCAAGTAGAATGTCCCCAACCTACTTTACTGGTTTTTTCAGAATGATATTGTTCATCACTGTAGGTAGCATCGTAAATTAAAACATCAGCATTTCTGGCTAAAAATAACACATTTTCATCTAAGCGGTCGGGAAAATGTTCCGTATCACTGACATAAGCTGCGGAATAATTGTGCCAATTAACTCGATATCCGACCGCTTCCCCCGGATGGTTTAATAAAGCTGTTTCAACAACAATATCATCGCTAATTTTAATCGACTTACCCACATTAATATCAACAAACTTTAAGTCTGCTCCCATAATTTGTAAAGGAACTGGAAAATTAGGATGGAGCATTTGATCATTCAAACGATGCTGCACCGTTGAACCATCGGGGGCGATTGTACCATAGATATAAAAAGTATTAATTTTAATAAAAGCGGGAACAAAAAATGGAAATCCCTGAATATGATCCCAATGATAATGACTAAAAAATAAATGCCCAGTTACAGGCATTTGAGCAAGTAAAGATTGTCCGAGGACTCGTAAACCCGTACCCCCATCAAAAATCAACCGTTCTGAACCAACCCGCATTTCAACACAGGGAGTATTTCCCCCGTAGCGAACTGTTTCCGAACCCGGACAAGCGATGCTCCCTCTGACTCCCCAAAAGTGAACCGTGAACTGGTTTTGTAAATTAGACATAGGTGTTAATTGCTAGTTGGAGTTAGGCAGTTGAGTGGGTTAAGATAATTAAGTTTTGGCTGGAAAACTTAATCGTAACCGATTGAAATGCGAGTTGATCTCGGATCAATATTAGCTAATGTGACAAAATGCCATAAACTAGCCATAATGCCATTTTAATATTAGATCAAATTTGAGATCACAAAACGCAAGACTTAACTTGGGATCGTCAGAATGGATAAAGTCAGTAAAACCCTTGATCATCTTGAGCTAATTCGGATTAGCCTATCAACCAACGGTCAGCAATTCCTGCATCAAGTTCAAACTCTATTATATTCCAGGGATAGGAGAGTTAATTCTTCCCAGATGTTCCTGGCTTTACCGCTAGGGCTTAATCTGAACTGGGTTCAACCTTGGAAACGATTACGCCACCGTCGGTCGGAACGTTTGAGAAGTTGGTTATTCCTCCTGATTCTATGCGGAATTTGGGGCTGGTGGAATAGTAAACTTTTGTTTTCAACGGCTTTGGCAATGGCGGTCGTCGGTTGGGTATATCGTCTACGGGAACTTCCGGTTAACTTCAACCAATGGGACTGGTATCGACACCTGGAAAAATCTCAACGTCAATTTTTATTGGCGCTGGGGAGTGGGGTGAGTTCCGGGGTATTTCTCTATATTTGTTTATCAATTTGGACAAGTTCCGAGAGTCCAGAAATTGCGTTAAGTTTAATTGGACAAAATTTAGGAATTTTAGGAATTTTGGGTTTGATTTTAGGGCAATGGTATCAACAAAAATCCGATTTGGGTAAATCCGAACTCAATCAATGGTTAAAAGATTTAACCCAGGAGAATAGTCTGAAACGCTTGATTGCTGTCCGTCAAATCACTCAATCTTTTAAAGATTCTCCCCAAGGTTTGGGAAATCGACAGTTATTATTAGAAGCCCAACGTTGGCAACCTTTACCCACCCTCCAGTCTTTTCAAGGTATTGATCGGACTCATGTTATTGAGTATTTTCAGTTAATGTTATATCAAGAAAATGAACCCTTCGTCCGTGAAGCGTTATTGGAAGGGTTACAAATTCTGGAACAGAATCATCAGCATTATTCTTAGAAATTAAAGTTTAGAATTGAGCTTGAAAATGATGTAAAATTAATTGACCATCAAAGGTTTCAAAAGTTACTTTTTGAATATTTAAACCCGTGAGTTTTAATTGAGCATGGGGGAAATTAAGGGCATCGGAACTAATATGATGGGAAACGCTCATTCCGGTTTCTGCTACTTTTTGGCCTTCGGTATCATAAGCGGATAAAACCGTTGCACTAGAACTGGTAATCATTCCACAAAATTTATGAATGGGATATTTAAAGTTGATTTCTAAGTGTCCCCCTTTGGGCGCACCCATGATGACAGTCGTTGTGGGTTTAATCACAAAAGCGGGATTAGACGGTTGGAGAGCGATCGCATTCTTAAAAGTAATACCCCAATGTTTAAACTGATTTTCAATTACTTCAAAACAATTTAAGTCTTCTAATGCTAACCGAATTTTAGTGGAGGTTTTAATTGTAAATTCTTGATCTAAATTTAGTTCTCCCCGTTGAGGATAAACAGTAATTTCAGCAGAATTGGATTCAGAATAAATAGGAGTTTCTAACTCAAAGAGCTCAATTACATCAACCGCCGGAAAGTCTTCGTCTATCATAAGGTTTTTCATAATTACCCAAAGCCAAATTATTGATACGACAGGGTTGATTCCACCGTTCTGGTGTCAAACTGCTATCTTTTAGGAGGATGTGTCCAAAAAGAAGTGCTTAACCCATGAGGGGTATCACCCCCTATTATAAACAAGTGGAGAAAATTTGCAAACACTGGTCTAGGATTAACAAGATCCTACAAAGGTTCTGAGGCGGAATCGGGAAGATTTGGCAAGGAGAGGCAGGGGAGACAGGGGAGGTAAACTCTTGTTATTACCCATTACCGATCACGGATTTAAGAAGATTACGCAGATTAACACAAATTAAAATCAGTGAAATCCGTGAAATCCTCTTAAATCCGCGATCCCCATTACTTATTATTTTTCAAGAGGTTAATAATGTTTGAACCCAATGGATTTGGTCAGCGTTCAATTGTCACATCTCTAGGCAGAATGGTCTATTACACGGCGGAGACTGCCCCCTGGAATATTAATGAAGAATTACCCCCATTAGTATTTTTACATGGCTTTGGTGGGGGATCTTCTGCTTATGAATGGTCAAAAGTTTATCCCGCCTTTGCGAATGAATACCAAATTTTAGCCCCCGATTTAATCGGTTGGGGACGTTCAGAACATCCAGCAAAAAGTTATAAAATTGAGGATTATCTAACCACAATTACCGAATTTTTAGAACAAACTTGTTCAACTCCCGCTATTGTAATTGCCTCCTCCCTAACCGCAGCCTTTAGCATTCGAGTCGCAATTCAACGTCCTGATTTGTTTAAATCACTTATTTTAGTAACTCCCTCTGGATTATCTGATTTTGGCAAAGATTATGGACAAAGTTTATTCAGCCAAATAGTGAAAACACCTTTCTTAGATCGAGTTTTGTATTTTACCGGAATTGCTAATCCTGCTGGGATTTACGGTTTTTTACACAATCGCCAATTTGCCCAACCTGATCGAATTTATTCCGAAATTGTGGAGGCTTATTTAAAATCGGCTCAACAACCGAATGCCGAATACGCAGCTTTGTCTTTTGTGGGGGGAGATTTGTGTTTTGATTTATCCTTATATATCAGTCAATTGATCACGCCTACGGGTATTATTTGGGGTGAGAAATCATCTTTTACCAGTCCCGAAACGGGTGAACGTTTAGCTAACTTAAATCCAACGGCGGTCAAGGTTTTTCAAAAAATAGATAATGTGGGATTAACGCCCCATTTAGAACTTCCCGCCGTTACCATTGGGGTAATTCGTCAATTTCTGAAAATGCTTTAAGGCTGTTCAACCCTAGGTAAAATAAGACTATGATTCCAAAGTGACGGTTAAGTTTATGGCTAACACTGATTATTTCGATGAACTTCAGTGGCTTCCCGAAGCCAAAGTCAAACTAAAAAATATTCCCTATTTTGTTCGGACTCAGGCTAGACAACGTATTGAACAACTGGCCAGGGAAGCCGAACAAGGAATTGTGACCCCAGAAATGGTGGAACAAGCCCGCTTAGAATTTGGCCAATAACCCATCCCTTTAAAAAACAAAACCCAGAACTTGATTCTTAACTCTCCCCGACCCCCTGACTATAAAAATTGACCCTAACGCTTTAAACTGAAGGGTAGGATTTTATTGTTTTTTAAGGTTAATTACATTAACGGTGAGAAAAGTAATTATTGCGGGTAATTGGAAAATGTTTAAAACCCAATCGGAAGCTCAAGAGTTTCTGCAAGGGTTTACTAATCATTTAGATGATACTCCAGAAGACCGGGAAGTGGTGCTGTGTGTACCCTTTACCACATTGGGTGTCATGTCGAAAAGTTTACATGGGAGTCGAATTTTCCCCGGCGCTCAAAACATACATTGGGAAGATTCTGGAGCCTACACGGGGGAAATTTCTGGCCCGATGTTACTAGAATTTGGTATCCGTTATGTTGTTGTCGGTCACAGTGAACGACGTCAATATTTTGGCGAAACCGATGAAACTGTGAATTTGCGACTTAGAGCGGCTCAACGCCATGGTTTAACCCCCATTTTATGTGTGGGAGAAACCAAACAACAACGGGATGCTGGAGACACCGAAGGGGTGATTTTCTCTCAGTTGGAAAAGGATTTAATTGGGGTTGATCAAAATAATTTAGTGATTGCTTATGAGCCGATTTGGGCAATCGGAACTGGGGATACTTGTGAAACCACTGAAGCGAATCGGGTAATTGGTTTAATTCGCAGTAAATTAGTCAATTCTAATGTCACTATTCAATATGGTGGCTCTGTCAAACCTGATAATATTGATGAGATTATGGCACAGCCAGAAATTGATGGGGCTTTAGTTGGAGGCGCTAGTTTACAACCAGAAGGTTTTGCCCGTATTGTTAATTATCAATAATCAGTCATCAGTTATAGCAGGGAACACCGGAACAGCCCCCCCAAACCCCCCGTGCACGGGGGGCTGGGGGGCAGGGAACACCGGGGGAAAACACTTTACCGTCTGGGTTCCAAGATCCGTCTGGTGTCTTAACTGCCTTGGCGGTTGCTATATCAGTTAAAGAGTTTACAGTTAAAAAGTTTATAGATCAAACTTATATTTTTCCCGCTACCTATTACCCATTCGTAATTCGTAATTCGTAATTAACTATAAAAATTTATGACTATTCTCAACCCTTTAAATATTAGAAATAAAAGTCTGGAATGGGGAAAACGAACTTATATTATGGGGGTTTTGAATGTAACTCCTGATAGTTTTAGCGATGGGGGAGATTTTAATAGTTTAGAAAGGGCTTTGCATCAAGCACAACAAATGGTGGAAGCGGGAGTTGATATTATTGATATTGGGGGACAATCAACCCGTCCTGGGGCGGAAATTGTGAGTTTAGAAATAGAATTAAATCGGGTTATTCCCTTGATTGAAACCATTAGAAATAGTGCTAATCAATTATTAGCAAATATTCCGATTTCTGTTGATACAACTCGTTCTCATGTGGCGGAAGTTGCAGTTAAAACCGGAGCGGATATTATTAATGATATTTCCGGGGCTACTTTTGATGCTGAAATGTTATCTATGGTGGCTAAATTGCAGGTTCCTATTATTTTAATGCACTTGCGAGGAACGCCAAAAACCATGCAAACTTTGACCGATTATCAGGATTTAATTAGGGAGTTAGAAGGGTTTTTACAAGATAGAATTAAAGAAGCGATCGCCGAAGGAATTTCACCTCAAAATATTATTATTGATCCGGGGATTGGTTTTGCAAAAACCTTTGAACAGAATTTAGAAATATTGAGGAATTTAACAAAATTGCGATCGCTCAATTGTCCGATTTTAGTCGGAACATCTCGAAAAAGTTTTATCGGTCATATTTTAAATCAACCTGACCCAAAACAAAGGGTTTGGGGAACAGCAGCGACCTGTGTGGTGGCTATTGCTAATGGTGCGGATATTTTACGAGTTCATGATGTTAAAGAAATGGTGGATGTGAGTCGAGTTGCGGATGCTATTTATCGGGTGATTCTCGAAAAAGATTAGGAATTATTATTGCCACTTAAGCGACAATAGCTGTTAAAATAAATATAATCTGATTTATAATTAATTGTTTAACCTTTCAATAGTCTATTTCTATGTCTACTCCCGAAAAACTCTACGAAGGAAAAGCCAAAATCATCTATCCCACGGATGATCATGAAATATTACTCGCCTATTTCAAGGATGATGCGACGGCGTTTAATGCTCAAAAACGCGGAACAATTCAAGGGAAAGGAGAAATTAATAATGCGATTTCTAGCCATCTATTTCAATGTTTAGAAGCAAAAGGAGTTCCGACCCATTATATTGATTGTCCTACCCCCAATGAAATGCGGGTGAAACGGGTTAAAATTGTGCCGATAGAAGTGATTGTTCGCAATATTGCGGCGGGAAGTTTATGTAAACAAACTGGGATTCCTGCGGGTACAATTATTGAACCGACTTTAGTAGAATTTTGCTATAAAAATGATGAATTAGGCGATCCATTATTAACACGGGAACGGCTATTATTAATGAAATTAGCCACGCCGGAACAGTTGGAAAAAATTACCCAATTATCCTTAAAAATTAATCAAATTCTCTCGGAATTTTTTAATGAATGTGGGATTACTTTAGTGGATTTTAAATTAGAATTTGGGATGACTTCTGAGGGTCAATTGGTACTCGCCGACGAAATTAGTCCTGATACCTGTCGTTTGTGGGATCAATCCGAAACAGACCCCGACCGACGAGTTTTGGATAAAGACCGCTTCCGTCGAGATTTAGGAAATGTTGAATCTGGGTATCAACAAGTGCTTAAACGGGTTTTAGAGCATACCTCCAACCCATCGGAATAAAGCTAAATATTTTGATCCCCCTAAATCCTGTTGTCATGGGGTGTGGGGGGATCGCAACCTGTGATTTTCAAAGCTTTTCGATGTAGAAGTGTCAAAGCTTGTTAAGATGTCAGATGTCGCAGCAATGGCAACGGGTGTAACCATCTCTCTAAGCCTTCGCTGAGGATCGACAAATTGTAGGTGTGGGATTGTCTAAAAGAGTGAGTATCATGCGTTTATCTCCCGTCTTAGTTGCGGTTTTTACTGCTTCAGCTACGTTTGGATTATCAAACTCTGCAAATGGTCAAACCGCCTATTCAGAATCTGAAAGTTCCCTCAGTTCTCAAGAAGCTTTTGATCAAATAAATCCGAGTTTAAACCAATCGGAAACCCATGCAAAACCATCTTTAGATGTTAATCAGAGTATTCCCTCTACACCTATTAATTCTTTTGAAGGAATAGTTTTAAATAAAACTAAATCGCCGTATCCAGATCTAGCTTTTTCTCTAGGTCAATCCATAGGAAACCAGGTTTCCTATGCTTGGGTTAATACTTCCTATTCTCAAAATTTACCCGAATTTAATCCATCTCAACCTCTAATTAATTCTGCTTTAGATTCTTCTTTGAATCCTACGGAATCAGAGGTTTTACCAGAAAATTATATTAGTCTAAATAAAGGTAAAAATACAGAAGATTTAGAAAAATTAGCACAAGTTTCAACCGAGGTTTCATCTGAAATTAGCAATACTGAAGCTAATGATTTTTCTAATTCAGCC
>NZ_CAWLTW010000001.1:1382846-1767253 GCF_963864145.1 Planktothrix prolifica NIVA-CYA 540
AAAAAGTCGGTAATTTTAGCTTTCCAGTATTAACAGAAGATGCGATCATCCTCAATTCTAACTTACCTGAATCTGATTTATTTCAACCGAGTTTACATAAAGATTCCGAAAAATAGCCCAATTCCCAACTTCAATTCCCGAAAAAATTGCAATTGCAGAAATTAATAATTTCTCGAATTTAGGAATTATCCTGAATAAAGCTGAAACTGAAAAAGTCGGTAATTTTAGCTTTCCTGTCGCAACAGAATCAGCGATCGCCCTTAATTCCAACTTACCCGAATCTGATTTATTTCAACCGAGTTTAAATAAAAATTTAGAAAAAATATCGCAATTTTCTCCCATAATTCCATTAACTATTGCTCAAGCAACACCCGAAACTTTACCCCCTAATTCTGAAGTTCCAATACAACCTGAAACTCCTGCTACTATCCCCCTTCCTAGCACACCCGCACCCTCTGAAACCGAAGTATTAGTCGGAGAAATTACGGTAACAGGAACCCAAGACCAAGGATTAATTGAAAAAGTATATAGCGTTATTTCCACCCAACCCGGACGAACAACAACCCGAACTCAATTACAAAGAGATATTAATGCAATTTTCGCTACAGGTTTATTCCGAAATGTCAAAGCTGTTCCAGAAGATACACCTTTAGGAGTACGGGTTACTTTTGAAGTCGAAGAAAACCCCATCTTCAAAGAAGTTGTAATTCAAGGGAATACGGTTTTACCCCAAGAAATTATTAACGAAAGTTTCGGCGAGCAATTGAATAAAACCATCAACTTGAATCAAATAGAAGCAGGAATTAAAAAAGTCAATCAATGGTATCAGGATAATGGCTATGTTTTAGCGCAGGTTGTCGCCGCTCCTGAAGTTACAAAAGAAGGTGTTGTTAACCTAGAAGTTGCAGAAGGGGTGATTGAAAATATTGGGGTGCGTTTCCTGAATAGCGATGGAGAAGCAACCGATGAAGAAGGAAAACCAATTTCGGGAAGAACCAGAGACTTTATTATCACCAGGGAAATTCAATTAAAACCCGGGGACGTATTTAACCAAAAAACCGCACAACAGGATTTAGCTCGGGTATTTGGTTTGGGAATTTTTGAAGATGTCCGCTTAGAATTAGAACCCGGAAAAGATAATCCCCGGGAGGCGGTAGTTGTTGTGAATGTGATCGAAAAAACCACCGGATCACTCGCATTTGGGGGAGGTGTAAGTTCCGCCGCCGGATTATTTGGAACATTGAGTTATCAAGAAGTTAACTTAGGGGGAAATAACCAACGCTTAGGGGCGGAATTAGAGGCGGGAAATCGGGTATTTCAAATGGATTTAAACTTTACCGATCCTTGGATTGCGGGTGATCCCTATCGCACCTCTTATAGTGTGAATGCTTTTAGACGTCGGACAATTTCCGTGGTCTTTGAAAATGGGCCAAAAGAGGTTTACTTAGCCAATGGCGATCGCCCCCGGGTAGTGAGGACTGGAGGAGGTATTAGTTTTACCCGTCCGTATGCGGATAATGTTTTTTCTGATCCCAATTGGGTCGCTTCCGTCGGATTCCAATATCAACGGGTGGAAATCACGGACTCCGATGGGAACATTAACCGTACCGATGAATTTGGGAATCAACTCAGTTATAGCGGGAGTGGAAAAGACGATTTATTCACCGTTCAGTTTGGATTTCTTCGAGATCGCCGCAACAATAAGCAACAACCCACCTCCGGTTATTTAGTGCGTTTTGGTTCGGAACAATCTATCCCGGTAGGTTCGGGAAGTATTTTAATGAACCGTTTGCGGGCTGCATATACTTTTTATGTTCCGGTGAAATTCCTATCCGGTTTGATTCCCGAAGGCGATCAATCCTTTGCTTTTAACTTCCAAGGAGGTACGGTAATTGGGAACTTACCCCCCTATGAAGCCTTTCCCTTGGGTGGGACGACTTCAGTACGGGGTTGGGAAGAAGGGGCGATCGCTTCTACCCGAAGTTTTATCCAAGCCTCCATTGAGTATCGTTTTCCTCTGTTTTCCAAGTTTCTTGGCGGAGCGCTCTTTGTGGACGCGGCAACGGACTTAGGTTCCCAGGGGACAGTTCCTGGCTCTCCTGGGGGTGTGCGGGATAAACCCGGAAGTGGTTTCGGTTATGGGGTTGGTGTGCGCCTACAAACTCCCCTAGGGCCAGTACGGATTGATTATGGGATTAATAATAATGGAGATGGTCGGATTCACTTCGGTTTAGGAGAACGGTTCTAAAAAGTATTATCTGGTTTTCGTAATTCGTAATTCGTAATTCCCTATATAGATGGATTTTAATTTTTTCCTACAATCATTTTTAAATGGTTTATCAATTGGGAGTGTTTATGCTATTTTTGCCTTGGGTTACACTCTAGTTTTTTCAATTTTAGGGGTGATTAATTTTGCTCATGGTGCTATTTTTACCTTGGGAGCTTATTTTACCTATATCTTATCCGGGGGCGTTTTTGGGTTTAATGGATTATTAGCCAATGGTAAGTTACCCTTTCAATTCCCGTTTTTTATCGCCTTAATTCTAGGGAGTATTTTAGCTGGGTTAGCCTCAATTATCTTGGAAAGATTAGCCTTTAGACCCTTGAGAGTTAGAGGGGCTGATTCCCTATTAACCTTGGTTTCCAGTTTGGGGGCTGCGGTGGTGATTGTGAATACAATTCAATATTTAGTCGGGGCAGAAATTTACACATTTCCTGATAATATTTATGGCAATATTCCCGCAGCAATTAATTTCGGTACAGCCACAAAACCGATTATGATTAGAAGCGTTCAGGTGATTATTTTTACGGTTTGTATGGTCATCGTGGCTTTATTAACCTATTTAGTCAATAGAACAAAGATTGGTAAAGCCTTACAAGCGGTGGCTGAGGATGAAATTACCGCCAGTTTATTAGGAATTAACCCGGAACAGTTTATTATATTAACGTTTTTTGTCAGTGGATTTTTAGCGGGACTCGCCGGAACTTTGGTAGGATCTAGTGTGAGTATTGCGGGGCCTTATTTTGGTATTGCTTTCGGTTTAAAGGGGTTAGGAGTAATCGTTTTAGGGGGGTTAGGAAGTATTCCTGGAGCGGTAATTGGGGGGTTATTATTAGGGTTAGCAGAGGCTTTTGTCCCGCCGGATTTTTCTGGTTATCGAGAAGCGATTTCCTTTGCTATTCTATTAATAATGCTATTAATTCGACCCCAGGGATTATTAGGACGTAAACGCATTCAAAAGGTATAATTCATTCCATGATTAATTTTTTGAACACCTACGGGTTTTTAATCGTTTCTATGTTATTTGGAGCGATTTTAGGGTTATCCGTTTATTTACCCTTAATGGCGGGTCAACTCTCCTTAGCAACCCCTGGATTTTATGCGTTAGGGGGTTATATTGCGGCGATTTTATCTACCCAGGTTTTTAAATTTAAAGGGACTATTTTTCCCTTACCTTTTTTGTTTTTAGAACTATTGATCACTGCCATAATTTCTGCTATTTTAGCCATAGGATTAGGCATTCCAGTATTGAGATTACGAGGAATTTATCTAGCCATTTCAACTATTGCTTTAGTCGAAATTTTACGGGTTTTAGCCTTAAATCTAGAGATAACTGGAGGTGCAGTTGGTATCTTTGGGATTCCCCAACCCTTTGCAACTCCCCTAGAATATTTATGGGTGGCAATTCCCCTATTAATTCTGAGTATGATATTCTTATATCGCTTAGAAAAAATTAAAGCCGGACGCGCTTTTAGTGCAATTCGAGAAGATGAATTAGCCGCCGATTCTATGGGGGTTAATCCTACCCATTATAAAGTGTTATCCTTTACCTTGGGGGCAATTTTAGCAGGATTAGTGGGAACTATTAGTGCCCATTTTCTCAATACTTGGAATGCTCGTCAAGGCACCTTTGATAGTAGTATTATTTATTTAGCTTTTGTTTTAATTGGCGGGTCAAGAACCTTTTGGGGCCCCGTCTTAGGGGGAATTATTCTCACCGCTTTACCGGAAGTTTTACGGGGAATGGGAGAAATTAGTGGTTTACCTTTATGGTTAGCCCAATTCTTACGGGAAGGACGTTTAATTATTTTTGGGGTGTTACTGGTTTTGGGGTCAATTTTTTATCCTCAAGGTTTAATTACTCCCGAATTATTAAACAAAATTACCCGAAAAAATCCCTGGCGGGGACTATTAAAAAAACAATCATAAGGGTTAAAAAATGAGTTTATCAACCTTAAAACCCCTTTTAGAAGTCCAAGGTTTAACCCGATATTTTGGGGGATTATTAGCAGTTGATCAGGTTTCGTTTGCGGTTCAAGATCAAGAAATATTTGGTTTAATTGGCCCTAATGGGGCGGGAAAAACTACGTTATTTAATTTAATTACCGGGTTAATTCCTCCCTCTCAAGGATCATTGATTTATCAAAATAATTCTATTACTCAATTAAAACCCTATCAAATTGCTGAAAATGGCATAGCCAGAACCTTCCAAAATCTTAGGTTATTTGGCAATTTATCGGCTTTAGAAAACGTTGTTATTGCTCGTCATATCCATAATCAAGCTAATCTAATTTCAGGGGTTTTAGGTTTACCAAAAGCGGTAAAAATCGAACAGGAAAACTATCAAAAAGCTAGGGAATTATTAGCAATTTTTGGATTAGCAGAAAGGGCTGAACAAAAAGCTCGTAATTTTGCTTATGGCGACCAAAGACGCTTAGAAATTGCTCGGGCTTTAGCCTTAGAACCGAAATTGTTATTATTAGATGAACCTGCGGCGGGTATGAACCCCAGTGAGAAAAAAGAACTCAGTGATTTAATTAGAAAAATTCGAGAACAATTTCAATTAACAGTAATTTTAATTGAACATCATGTACCCTTAGTGATGGGGTTATGCGATCGCATTGCGGTATTAGACTTTGGAAAATTAATTGCTTTAGGAGAACCGGAAATGGTGAGAAATAATCCGGCGGTAATTGAAGCCTATTTAGGAGATGAATAAGTTATGTTAGAATTAGTTAGTCTATCGGTTAATTATGGTGCAATTCAAGCATTAAAAGAGATTAATATTATTATTAATCAAGGGGAAATTGTCACCCTAATTGGAGCGAATGGAGCAGGGAAAAGTACCACCTTAAAAACCATTTCTCGATTAATTAATCCCCGCCAAGGAAAAATCCTTTATCAAGGAAAAGATATCACCGATTTACGTCCCGATCAAGTTGTTAAAATGGGAATAGCCCAAAGTCCAGAAGGTCGGAGAATACTATCTCAACAAACCATATTAACCAATTTAGAATTAGGGGCTTATACTCGTAGCGATCGCTTAGGAATTAAAGCCGATATTGAAAAACAATTTATGATTTTTCCTCGGTTAGCAGAACGAAAACATCAATTAGCAGGAACTCTAAGCGGTGGAGAACAGCAAATGTTAGCGATCGCCCGGGCGGTGATGAGTCGTCCTAAGCTATTATTATTAGACGAACCCAGTTTAGGTTTAGCTCCTCAAATTGTTAGAGAAATCTTCTCGGTAATTCGTCAATTAAATCAATCCGGTGTTACAATTTTATTAGTGGAACAAAATGCCCATTTAGCTTTAGAAATTGCAAATCGAGGTTATGTTTTAGAAGCTGGATATTTAACCCTCACTGGTAAAGCCTCTGATTTATTAATAGATGAACGAGTTAGACAAGCCTATTTAGGTTAAAAGTTGAAAAAATGACCCTTACTATTGATAAAATCCTTTTATTTATTTAGGTAGATCTAAATCAAATATGAACACTACCATCGGGTAAAATAGCCCCGGCTAATTTAGCTCCGGTTAATTTTACCATAATTTTATCCCCAATTCCTACCTTAGCCCCGGTTAAATCTGCACATCTTAAATCAGCGCCACTTAAATCAGCCCCAATTAAATTAGCTTCCTGTAAATTAGCATAGGTTAAATTAGCTTGTAAAAAATTCGCCCTAAATAAATTCGCCTTATATAAACAGGCGGCACTTAAGTTAACTTTATGCAGAAACCCATCACTTAAATCGGCTTCAGTTAAGTCCGCACCGCTTAAATTGCGACTGGAAAAATCCCTTTCTTTTAAATCCGCACCTTTAAAACTTAATCCACTTAATTCCGTCGGTCTAGTGGGGGGAGGCGTTGGTGCGGGGGGAGTTGGCGGTGGGGGCGTAACCGGAGGTTTACTGGCTGGGGGGCGTTGAAAATTATTATTTTCAGAGGTTTTTACCCGGCTTTGATAGGTAGAGGATTGATAATTAGAATAGGGGTTTTGATAGGTATAGGAATTTCCTGTACTATTTGAGGATGCTCTGGAATGGGATTCTGAACGCGAAACAGTTGAGGAATGTTGAGTTGAATTTGGACTTGATTTACGCAATAACGAACGCAATTTTTCCCTGGCTTGATTAATTTCCTTGAGTTTTTCCTCAGCGATTTTTTTTAATCGTTGATTTTCTTCAGGAATGCGATCGGGATGCCAAATAAATGCTAAGTCTTTATAGGCCTGATCCACCAATTCTAAGGAGGCTCCAGGCTTCAGATCTAACACTTTATAATAGTAATTCAACTCACTGGGAGTGATCATGGCAGGAGTCCGCAATTAAGAATTTAGCTAACAATCTATATTAGTGCTACAGCTTAACATATATCTCTAACTTGGGGTTTTTTAGCGCCGAAATACCCCCAAACCATTGTGAACTGGGGCGGCGGTATCGGGGATACGGTTTAAAAGTTGACCTCCTAAAACTAAATTGGTCGAACTTCCCCCGTCTAAATTTAACGCATCTGTGGCTCCTAATTGCTGCATTAAGAGTGCCATTTCGGTTAATTTGGCCCCCACCCCTCCGACGCGGTTATGGGCGGTGGCAATCAACCATTCTCCCTTGGCGGTGATCCCGACACTACTGCGAATGGCAGACTGATCTGCAAAGGCGGGACTAAACCCTTCGGCGATCGCATCTACCACCACTTGCCCATTTTGTAATAATAATGGCCCGCCGCCTAAAATATGGGGAAAGGAATTAAAATCCAAGGGGGTAGTTTGGGATTGAATTTGAATAGATGTACCCACAGAAAACGAATTTAAAGCACTACGAAATGAACGCAAGGTTAATAAATAACCGTTTTTAGGAATAGGAATAGCGGCGGTCGTATTTGTTTGTTCTAGTTGTTGTTTAACAATATTATTTTCTACCACAATTACAATTTCATTGGCGGTTAAGGGGGTATAATTTTCGCCCCATTCAGGAGTATAACGAGCTATTCCAGCCTTCACATATCCGGTATTGAGTAATTCACAGTCTAAGGTCTGTCCCGATGATGGAATTAAGGTTTCTTTTAAAGTTAAACGGGCAAATTTTACCTGTCCCGAGTCATTCCAAGCGATCGCTCCTCGGTTTAAAATTGGCCCCGAAAACCATTTGTTTTCCCGCCGAATTGCTCCTAAAGGGAAAAGATTATTCCGGTTAAAATATCCGGCATTAATTGCCCCTATACATTGACTATTATCAACGGTTTTGGCTAAACTGTCAATGCCTTTCATTCCCGTTTGACTTGCCCAAATTGGTCGTAAAGTCAAGCCAAAATCCGAATTTACAATTAACCAAACTACGGGAAAACGGCTATTATTTAAAGTTATATATTGTTGTCGCCAACGTAACCCTTTTGCCCAGGTAATATCCCTTTCTATTAAGGCATCCTGGCGTAACTCAATTAAAATCCGATTCGGATTATTCAAGGTACAAACTTTTACCCCATAACCATCGGGTAAAGTTCCTTGAATTATAGTTTGATTATTCGTAATTTTTACCAAAGGGCGAGAGGGTTTTTGAGTTATTACTCCGGTTTCTCCTTCATTTTGCTGTTCGGAAGTTCCAGAAGTGGGTGTGGGTTGAGTCGGGTCTTGAAAGGGTTTAGCAATTGTCGGATTTGTAATTCCATCTACAACAACTTCCCATTGCGTATTTTGTTGATAGATTTCCCAGGGAGTCGGTTGATTTAATGTTATTGTCATTTGAGAAATATTAGCACGTTCTTCAAAATTTATGGCTTGAATAGTACCTAGTTTAGAAATAATATTAAGGGTATTTTCTTGAATTTCCAAATCCCAGGCTGATAATTCTGCTAATTGATCAATTTTTAGATAACGATATTCGGCATCAAAAAAAGTCCCCGGAGTTGAATGCAAAGCAAACCAATTCAAGGGTTGAAGACTAAATTCCGTTGTATTTAAGGGATTAATTCCTAAAACTTGGATAATTCCTTTATCACTAATTCCGGTATTTGTAGCAATTCCTGAATTCCATTGACTCCAGGGTAATTTCCATTTTCTCCCATTAACAGAAAGATGGGTTCCTGTTTTAATAATTCCGGGGTGAGCTAAGGATATAATATAGGGACAAATAATTGGATTAACTTTTTTTAGTAACACTAAAGCCTGATAGATAATACTAACCACTTCTCCCCGAGTTGCATTAGAATTAGGATTAAAAAGTTGGGGATAGGGGTAATTAACTACCAATTCACAACGAGTGGCTGTAATCATGGCCTGAGTCCCATAGCTAGGAATGGTATCCCCATCTTCATAAATATTTTTTAAGTTTAAACTCTCTCCTTGAGGTAAATTCAAACCCGAAACTAAAGCCAATAAAACCTGTAAGCGAGTCACCGGACTTTGAGGAAGAAACTGTCCATCAGGAAACCCCGAAATAAAGCCAGATTGATAGGCAATTTTAATTGCTTCCGCCGCCCAAAACTCCTTGGGTACATCCTTAAATGGAATATATTCACGTTTAATAGAAGTGGGAAATGCCACTTTTAAAATAGTAGCAAATTCCCCACGGGTTAGATTTTGATTAGGGCGAAATGTGTTATCTTTAAATCCACTAATTAAACCTTGAGCTTGCAAACGTTGAATAAACGGACGCGCCCAATGTTGGCTAATATCTGAAAACAACGGTTGTGAACTGGTCATATTATTAAGGGAATAGGGAATAGGGAATAGGGAGAAAAGATTGTACTATCTAGGTTTAATTAACTGAAAAAACTGTAGGGTTTGGAGACTAAACCCAAAGCACGAATAGGGTTGGAACTCCAAAACCTTACAAGAAGATATTACAACCTATTTTAAGATTACTAAATAACTATCAGGATTCTTGATTTTCCATAACTTTTTGCAGTTTCTCAGCAATATCTTGCCAGTTTTCAGCTAAATCTGTACTGCGATCTTGCCGCAAAAATTCTGCTTCTTTGAAACAATGATTGGCTAAAGAATGGACAAGATTTTTAATCCCATGTTCCTCAATTAATTGATTTAAAGCCCGAGTCAACTTTTCGCTTTTGGGTTCAGTCATATTCTGATCAACTCATAATTCAGTGGTTACAACTTCTATAATACCGCTATTTGTTACCCGATAGATACCCCATAACCCCCTTTTTATAATACAATCAAGAATTTACTGGCTATAGGAATAAGGGTTAATCTGATTTAATTTTTCTCCTAATTTTCGTTTAGCTTCCATAATTTCATAGGTATTTTGTAATCTTAAAAAATATCCTTCTGAAAGTCCAAAATAACGACATAAGCATAAATCTATCTCAGCCGTCACTGGACATTCTCCCTTAATAATAGCATGAATTTTATTAGAATCAACATCAATTGCCGATGCCAAAGTGTTTTGATTAATTCCTAATTCTTCTAAAAATTCATGTTCTAAGATATCTCCAGCATGGGGATTATAGAGTAAAATTTCATTCATGATTTTTATTAGTTGTAAGTAGATGTTTATAATTATTTGAACAGATAAAAAAGTTTGTTGTTGCTGCAAAGCCCCTAACTAGAGAGCGCTAAAGCGCAACAACGAACAGTTATAATCACCTACTTAGTTAAGTTTGATTTGTTCCCTGGAGTTAATCACACCTTGAAAGTAATTTTTGATTAAATCATTATCTATTGTGATCACACCATCTTTTCCAAACCATTGATCGACAATAGCCACTGATTCTTTATCTCCCATGACATAACCTTGCATCAATTTTACGATCGCAAAATTTACCCGATCTAAAAAAGCAGAATTATTTTCAGGGACAATACAAGCAATTCCTTCCCGGGCATAGGGAAGATTAGGAACTACTTCTAAAGCATCACGGTTAGGGAGGGTTTGTCGAGCTCCTTCTAGCAAAACCCCATCGGAACCAAAAGCATCAATTTTACCCTGTTCTAAAGCGGCAATTCCCTCGCCAATAGTCTTAAATTTGACTATTTTGGCTTGGGGTTGTACGACTTGTATAGTTGATTCACTGCTGCCATTTTCTAATACACCAATTTGCCGATTTACTAAGGATTCTGGTGTGCCTAAATTACTTCCTTTTTTAACTAATAAACGAGTTCCTGTAACCCCATAACTTACGGAAAAATCGACATAGCGATCGCGATTCCAAGTAAAAGTTACATCCTCACAGACAATATCAACATCCCGCGATAATACCTTGGGAATCCGATCACCGATGGTAATCGGAACCAGTTCTAAAGTAATTTCCCGTCCTAAATCCTTGGCAAGTTGGGCTTTAATTTGATTCAGAATATCAATGGAATAACCAACTAATTCATCCTGATCATTGACATAGGAAAGGGGAATAAAATCCGTCTGAACTCCGGCGGTTAATACCCCAGTTCGGGCTACTTTTTCCATTACTGTTTCTGCAAATGCAGCACTCGATAGACTTAGGGAAAAAACAGCACCCAAAGCAGCGATCGCAATTTTTTTAGATAAAATCATTTTTTTCCTCACACAACTTTAATCAAGTTTTCTTCAGAAAACCCACCCAATTATATCAAAATTTATGTTATAGTGCCAGAAAAATTATCAATAAAAGGATTAACTATTTTGAAAATTAGTGCAAAAACTGGATTAGTGGGCTTTTTCTTGGCTCTTGGCGCCTTAAATATTCCTACGGCGAATGCTATAGTTAAAACCCCAGTCTCTATAACTATTGACTCCCGTTTATCCAGAATTACAGAGACTTTAAAACAGCGAGAAAACCAATTACAAGAAAAACCGGAAGTCCCAAAACCGGGAGAACAAATTGCCGGAGCCTGGGGGAATGGTAGTGGTGGGTTCGTCAATCGTGGAGGCGGGGGTGGTGGAAATTGGCGCAATGGTTGGGCCGATGGGGGCCGTTTTATCAATTCCCGTTAGTTCCGTTTAGATGTTATCCTGATCTTGAAAAAGGTGTTGCGATCGTGACCAACGGTAAATTTTTTATCCTTTTTAAATCAATTGATATCAAAATTTATGCTATAGTGCCATGAAATTTATTAATAAAAGGAGTAACCATTTTGGAAATTAGCACAAAAATAGGATTAGTTGGCTTTTTCTTGGCTCTAAGTGCCTTAAATATTCCGGCGGCTAATGCTACAGTTAAAACCCCTGAATCTACAACTATTGAGTCCCGTTTGTCAAGAATCACAGAGACTTTAAAACAGCGAGAAAACCAATTGCAAGAAAAACCGGAAGCACTACAACCCGGAGAACAAATCGCCAGGGGAGCCTGGGGAAATGGTGGAGGACGGGGAGGCTGGATTAATCGCGGAGGTGGCGGCTCCTGGGGAAATGGGGGTAGTTGGCGCAATGGGAATAACTGGCGCAATGGTTGGGGTGATGGGGGTCGCTTTATTAATTCCCGTTAGTTCTATTTAGATGTTATCCTGTTTTAAAAAAGGCGTTGCGATTTCAGGCAGCGCTGATTTTTTTTAACCCTTTTAAATCTATTAAAATCTATTAAAATCAATGACAAATCCAACTTTATTAAATCCTAAAAAGATTGATCTTAGCAAATTTGGCCCGATTAATTTAGTCGTAATTCAAGGCACATCTTTTTGTAATCTCAATTGTGATTATTGTTATTTACCTAACCGAGACTTGAAAAATACCCTATCCTTAGATTTAATAGAACCTATCTTTAAAAATATCTTCACCTCTCCGTTTCTCGGTGATGAATTTACCGTTTGTTGGCACGCTGGAGAGCCTTTGGCGGTTCCGATTTCTTTTTATGAATCGGCATTTCAACTAATTCAAGAAGCCGATCAAAAATATAATCAAAAACAAGCAAAAATTTGGCATTCAGTTCAAACAAATGGCACATATATTAATCAAAAATGGTGTGATTTTATTCAAGAACATAATATTTGTGTCGGGGTGAGTTTAGATGGGCCGGAATTTATCCATGACGCCCATCGCCAAACCCGTAAGGGAACAGGAAGTCACGCCCAAACTATGCGAGGAATTTCTTTCTTACAAAAAAACGATATTCCTTTTTATGTGATTTCTGTTATTACTCAAGATTCGCTTAATTATGCCGATGAAATCTTTAATTTTTTCAGGGAAAATGGAATTTATGATGTGGGATTTAATTTAGAAGAAATTGAAGGTGTGAATCAATCATCTACCTTAGAAGAAATTGGCACACCGGAAAAATATCGTGCGTTTATGCAGCGTTTTTGGGAATTAACCTCAGAAGTCCAGGGAGAATTTAACCTTAGAGAATTTGAAGCTATTTGTGGTTTAATTTATTCTAATACCCGTTTGACCCAAACGGATATGAATAACCCTTTTGTTTTAATTAATATTGATTATCAAGGGAATTTTTCTACCTTTGACCCCGAATTATTATCGGTGAATATTGAACCTTATGGCAATTTTATTTTAGGAAATGTATTAAAAGATAGTTTTGAATCAGTTTGTGATACAGAAAAATTCCAGAAAATTTATGCAGATATGCAGGAAGGAATTAAATTATGTAGTGAAACCTGTGAATATTTTGGAGTTTGTGGGGGCGGTGCGGGAAGTAATAAATATTGGGAAAATGGAACTTTCGCCTGTAGTGAAACCATGGCCTGTCGTTATCGAATTAAAGTTGTAACCGATATTATTTTAGAGCAATTAGAAAACTCTTTAGGGTTATAGTTGAAAACTGTTAAGTTGTTAAGCATCTAAATTATTATAGTGCTACCCATTGGAAAACTTCTGATGTTGTTTTTAATTTCAGTTAACACCAGAAGTAATACAGTTTAGTCAAATTAAACCGTTAACTGACACTGAGGACAATTACATCCTCTAATTGGGCTGTTGCTATGATCAGTTGTCCAGTTTGAGGCTAAGGTAGGAGAGATTTGATTGAGACTCAAAGATGGTTTAATGATGGTTTGAGAAGGAATTTGAGGGGTTAGAAATACAATTTTAGCGGGAATAATGGGCATGGATTGAGCAATTAACCTATGAGTCTGGCGAGAGGCGAATATCGGTTGTGTAAGTGTCAAAACCGAGATAATAAAAACACTCAATGCTAAAGTAAAAATCGGAAATTTTTTGAGCAATTGCATAGGGAAAATGATCACAATATTGTGTTTTAACCTGTTACCTATTTGGGCAAATTGGATCAGGATGATACATTGATTATAGAACAATTATCAATATTCTATCCTTAAATTGATAATTTAGCTTAAACTGGTTCACATCAACTGATCATAAATTTTGTAAAGATTAAAGGACAACGAATCATGAAAGCAACTGTATCCCGTTTGATCGTCTTAATACTTGCTATTGGTGAAGTGTTTACAAGTCTATCGGCGATCGCCTTAGCAGGTGGCCCTCCTCCTGGGAAACCCACACGACCCCAAGCCGCCCCTGCAACTACCCAACCCAATTCTAACTCTAATTCAGAAAAAGATGATCTTCCCCCTAGATTTCCCTTACCCAGTGCGAGAGTTGGTGCTGTAAATGGAATAGTCACTATTAAGTTAATTAATAACAGTAATACACCCATTCAATATCAACTAATTGGAGGAACTCGTCAAGAATTATTAGCCAAAAATGCCACAATTCAAGTCCAAGGTTCACCCCCAATTACACTTACCTATCAACGCCAGGATGGAGGTTCTTTATTAGTCATACCTAAGCAAACTTCTCCTGGAGTTTTAGAAGTGCAATTTGAAGTCACAAACAATTTTAGTCTTGATACAAGATCCATGAATATTACAGAAGCAGGATCGGTATTTTTAAATTAATTTAGATTCGGCTACCGCACCTCTAAATTTAAGACTTTAAAATCTGTTGATTGACATCGGGATCTGGGGTAAAAATTGGGCTATTTTCATTGAAATAAATTTCCCGAATATCAGCAGGTAAACTTTCATCTAAGGTGCGATAGCCTCCTTTTAAGAGTTCTTTGACTTCATTCGGAGAAACCAACTCACCTTCAGCTTGTAAATAAGCAGAAATTCGAGTTTCACTCCAATGAAAGGTTTGTGCCATTACCAGAATTAACCTTAATAAAGGTTCCATTCTATCTAACACTAATCCGACATAACACCACAGAGGAGGAGGCGCTGCTGATAAAGAATATTGGATAGATTCCACAGGAGGTAACTCCCCTTGATTAATACAAACTGCGGTAACATTAATTAACCAATTTTGTAGGGTATTTCCCCCCTCTGTGCTGTCTTGTTCTCTTAAATTTAATGGACGCATTTCATAAAAAATATGTCGCCAGGTTTGAGAGAATAAATAATCCGCTTGTACAGGCGATCGCACTGAATGACGAATTAAAGTATAGACAATTAAACCGTAACGGCAGAAAATAGCAACAAAGTATTTCCCCTGATCAGGATAATTCTGAAACAGAGTTAACAATTCCTGGTCTTTATGATGAAATAGGGATTTGACCAGTGGATGACCAGATTCGGGTATTTGAAGCGTTTGCACGGCAACTCACAGCAAATTTTAGCTGGATAGTGTTTTCCGGTTGCATCATAGCTGATCTTGGAGCTAAAATCAACTCTTGAACCTTTATTCGTCATTTGTTGAGGTTATAACCGATTTAATTCAATATTATTGATTTTAATTTATGGATTTTTTACTCAAAAAACAGTCCCATTCTACCCTAGAAACTAGAAAAACCAGAAATCTATTAATCCTATTACTTCCTGCTACAATTTGGTTACTAATTTTCTTTATTATTCCTCTGATTATTGTCTTAGTTTATAGTTTTTTAGAACGAGGAACCTATGGGGGAGTTACCTGGGAATTTACCTTAAAAAATTATCAACGATTAGCTAATGATTTATACCTAAATATTTTTTGGCGATCGCTAGGACTTGCCTCCTTAACCACCTTAATTTGTTTAATTATTGGTTATCCCTTAGCCTTTTTTATTGCCACATCTTCGACCCGTTGGCGAAACCTGTTATTATTTTTAGTAATTATTCCTTTCTGGACAAACTTTCTAGTTAGAACCTATGCGTGGATGATTATTCTTCGTTCTGAAGGAATGATTAATACCATGTTACAAAGTTTAAATTTAATTCAAGAACCTCTGAATTTACTCTTTACACCTTTTGCTGTTATTGTCGGTTTAATTTATGGTTATTTACCCTTTATGATTCTACCATTATATGCTACCATTGAACGATTAAACTTTTCTTTAGTTGAAGCGGCTCAAGATTTAGGTGCAAACCAGATTAGAACGTTTTTTAGAATTATTTTACCCCTAACTTTACCCGGAATTATTGCCGGATCTATTCTGGTTTTTATCCCGGCTTTAGGTGCATTTATTACCCCGGATATTCTAGGAGGCGCAAAAACAGTTATGGTTGGAAATTTAATTCAAAATCAATTTTTACAAGCCCGAGATTGGCCATTTGGTTCGGCTTTATCAATGGGATTAATGGTATTAGTATTAATTCCTGTTATGATTTATTTTAGAAATTCTAATACGGATAATTTATCTTAAAACTATGAATATTAAAACCCTAGATAATTTTATTCATACTTGGGGGGAAACCGGATTAAAAATACAGGCTACCCTAGTTTTTTCGTTTCTTTATTTACCGATTTTAATTTTAATCATTTATTCCTTTAATGACTCTCGATTTAATTCAAATTGGACAGGATTTACGTTAAAATGGTATCAAAAGTTATTCAGTGGCTTAACAGAAAGTACCGCCGATATTTCTACCCAAAGTCTCTGGGATTCCTTGCAAAATAGCTTAATTATTGCGATCGCTTCCACCTTAATAGCCTCGATTTTAGGAACAATGGTAGCCTTAGCTTTAGAGCGGTTTCGGTTTCCAGGATCTAAATTATTAGAAGCATTATTATTATTACCTATTATTATTCCTGAAATTACATTAGGTGTTTCCCTATTAGTCTTTTTTACCTTAGTTTTTAGAATCCTAGAAAATCTTACCGGAATTCACTTGACTTTAGGCTTACCATCGGTAATTATTAGTCATGCCACCTTTAGTATTGCCTTCATTACTATTACGGTTAGGGCGCGTTTATCTGACTTAGATCCAGCTTTAGAAGAAGCAGCATTAGATTTAGGAGCTAATGAATGGAAAACCTTTTGGCGAATTACCTTTCCCTTAATTTTCCCCGCTATTTTAAGTGGTGCATTATTAGCTTTTACAATCTCCTTGGATGATTTTGTTGTCACCTTTTTTACAACTGGAGTAGGTGCAACTACCTTACCTTTATTTGTATATGGAATGATTAAATTATCCGTCAGTCCAGTTATTAATGCGATTTCAACTTTAATGTTACTAGCTTCTCTTTTTTTGGTAATATCATCTTTGAAATTACAAGATAGAGTTAAGGTAAAATAGTAAGGGAGGATACTTGCACTGCTTGTATTTATACCGATTAAGTTTAAAATAAATCAATCCATAACTCACCCTAAACGTTGATATTAATTTATAGAACATGAAACGAATTTTAACCTTAATTCTGCTATTTTGTTTGGGTGTATTTTTACCCTTTGGCTGCACAGCTAATCAGTCCAGCACACCCCCAAATGCCCCTACAGCAAATGTTCTCAATATTTATAACTGGTCAACCTATATTGACCCAGAAGTTATTAAAGCCTTTGAACAAAAATATCAAGTTAAAGTTAATTATGATACTTATGATAGTGCCGAAAGTCTTTATGCTAAATTAAAAGCCGGAAACCCCGGTTATGATGTGGCATTTCCCCCTGACTATATGGTTAAAATTATGGTAAAAGAGCAAATGTTAGAAGAATTAGATTCGGCTAATATTGCTAATATTAAAAACATTGAACCTAAATTTTTAAATCCTCCCTATGACCCCGGAAATAAATACAGTATTCCCTATCAATGGATCACGTTAGGAATTGGCTATAATCTTAAAAAAACCGGAGAAGAAATTAACAGTTGGTCAGCCTTAATTGATCCCAAATATAAAGGTAAAGTTGCTTTATTAGATGATATGCGCCATACGATGGGAGCAGTTTTAATATATTTGGGATATAGTCCCAATACAAAAAACCCCGAAGAAATCAAAAAAGCCCAAGATTTCCTAATTAAAAATAAAGATAATATTGCCGCTTTTGCCCCCGATACAGGTCAACAATTATTAAATCAAGGAGAAGTTAATTTAACCATGGAATATAGTGGCGATATTTTTCAAGTTATGAAAGAAAATCCCGATTTGCGATATGTTATTCCCAAAGAGGGAAGTATTATTGGGATGGATAATATGGTTATTCCCAAAGGCGCACCCAATAAAAAACTCGCTGAAACCTTTATTAACTTTATTTTGGAACCAGAAAATAGTGCTAAAATCTCTAATTTCATTGATTATGCTTCCCCCAATAAAGTTGCTATTGATCAAAAATTAATTGACGCTGAAAACTTAAAAAATCCTGGGATTTATCCCCCCCCAGAAATTTTTGAAAAGCTCCAATATCTCCAAGATGTAGGAGAAGCCACCCAATTATATGATCAAGCTTGGACGGAAGTTAAAGCGGGCGTGGGGAATGGGTAATAGGTAATGGGTAATGGGTAACATGAATGCTGCTGTTGAATTATTGAACGTTTCTAAATTATTTAAGGGATTAAATAGCAAGGATTTCTTAGCTGTTAATCAACTTAATTTGCAAATCAAAACCGGAGAATTTTTCTCCTTATTAGGGCCATCTGGTTGTGGAAAAACCACAACATTAAGAATGATTGCTGGATTTGAATATCCCACTTCAGGGGAAATTTTAATTCATCAACAAGCGATGAAAAATAGTCCTCCCTTTCATCGTCCAGTTAATACCGTCTTTCAAAATTATGCCTTATTTCCCCATTTAACCATTGCCGAAAATGTTGCCTTTGGACTAGAAATGGAAAATTTGCCTCGTCCCCAAATTAAAAGTAGAGTTTTAGAAGCATTATCCTTAGTTAAATTAACCGATTTTCAAACTCGTTATCCCCGTCAACTATCCGGCGGACAACAACAACGGGTCGCTTTAGCTAGAGCATTAGTTAAACAACCCAAAGTGTTATTATTTGACGAACCTTTGGGGGCTTTAGATTTAAAATTGCGAAAAGAAATGCAGTTAGAACTCAAAAAAATGCAGCAACTATTAGGGATTACTTTTGTTTACGTTACTCATGATCAAGAAGAAGCTCTAACCCTATCTGATCGAATTGGAATTATGAATCATGGAGAATTATTACAAGTAGGAAACCCGATGGAAATTTATGAATATCCTCAGACTAAATTCGTTGCTGATTTTATTGGAGAAACTAACTTTTTCACGGCAAAAGTAACCGAAACCAAAGCACAACAAATTACTGCTTTAATTGATGAACAAATCCCGATTCATTTGACAGTATCTCAACCGATTATACTAGGACAAATAATTAATTTAGTCATTCGTCCTGAGAAAGTAACTATCTATCCTAAGACCCATGAAAATTTAGGAAATTATCAAAATGTACAAACCTGGGAAGGAACAATAGAAGAATCTGTTTATCTGGGAACAGATACCCGTTATGGAGTGCGTTTAACTGATAAAATTATAATGATTATTCGCCTACAAAATTGGCATCAAGATCAGTTACAACAATTTAAAATTGGCGACCGAGTTAACATAGTTATTTCACCGAATAGTATTAGGATAATTGACAATTAAAAACTCAATTATGATAGATTTCACTCTTACAATATATTTGAAAATAAAAAAACGCCCATCCTAGTGGGCGCTGAATCCGGGTGCAATACTATCAATATTCTAATATGTTATTATAGTTGATTAGAACCATATCGGATCAGGATTTTTAATAAAAATTAACAATAATATTCTCTAAAATTTTTAATTGTTACTCCCATGACTCCAACATTAATCGGACGCTGGCAAACTCGTCTATTCTTATTTGCAACCATTGGTGTTTTAGTAACCTTAGCCTTTTTGGGGCTAAAAATTGGTGATCAACCCCGATCAATTTACTTTTGGGTTTTAGGATATATTACCTGTTTTGGCTTTTTTTGGGACATTCTCTATATCAAAATCCAACAATTTCGCTGGGATCGAGATTGGCCAGGTGCTTTTCAACTATTAGCAGGAATTTGGGAAGCCTTATTTCTAGTAACTCTGATCAAAACAATTAGTTTACCCGGTCTTTCTGCATCAGAATTTAATTTAGGAATATTTATTTACCACTATAGTTGTGTGTGGATTGCTATTTTTATTACTTCCCAAAGTGTGATGAGAATTTTATTTCCTTACTGGCGTTTTCGAGGGGGACAATTATTTTAAGTTTAGGGTGTATGAGATCTTCTCCCCTACACCCCTTTCAATATCTTAAAATACCCGCCGATCAACCTTCAACTATCTCAATTTCCTTTAAAATTTTTAAGGACGGAATATTAATTGGAATCATTTCTCTCCGGGCTTGGTTTAAATCATGAAAACTCCCACATAATAATAGGCGATCGCCCGCTTCTAAATCCAAACTTCGATTCGGCCAGCGATAAAATTTATCCTCCCGACGTAGGGCTTGAACTTGTACCCCAAACCGATTTGCTAAATCTAATTTAGATAAAGATTTACCGATCACCTGACTATTTTCTGGAATATTTAACCATTGACAAGAAATACTTTCCGCCGGAATTGTGACTTCCCCTTTCGCCAATTGATCCAAAGTTTCTAAAGCGGCGGCTTCCCCCACCACCAATAACTTATCATCTTTTTCCAAACGAACTTGACCATCGGGATAATCAATTTCTTCTCCCGTAAAGCGTCGAATAGCCATGATACTAATTCCCGTCATCGGACGGATATTGCTTTCTTCCAAAGTCATTCCCATCAAAGGAGAATTAGTAGGTAAAGCATACCATTTACTATTCATTTCTTGGGTAGCTTGCTGTAAATCTCGCGCTACTTCTTGAGCCGATTGTTTTGGACGAAAATCCGAATACTGACTTTGACGAATTTTCTGCATTTCCTGTTGAATTTTATCCCCTCCTAACCCCATTTTTGTTAAGACATGATTTGATAATTCTAAGCTGGCTTCAAATTCGGGTTGTACTACTTCTTTCGCCCCTAATTGATATAGTAACTCAATATCCTTATCCCGATCTGCGATTACAATTACATCTAAATTAGGCGAAAATTCCAATGATCTTTTTAAGCATAATCGGGTACTCATGGGGTCAGGAAGGGCGATCGCCATGGATGCCGCCCGATCCACCCCAGCGGCTTCTAAAACGTGCAAACTAGCTGCATTTCCATATAAATAAGGAATCTGATTATTTCTTAATTCCTGTACAGTTTTTTCCGATTGATCTATGACAATAACCGCATAATTATGACTTTGTAAAAGTCGAACTAAATTACGACCAACCCGACCATATCCACAGACAATAATATGGTTTTGTTGCGGTAAATCTTCGGCAATATTAGTAATTTTTTGACTATTTTCTAAAAGGTTAGATAAATCCCATTTTTCCTCAATCCAATCTAATAATTTTGGGGCAAATTGCAAAATAAAAGGGGTAATTATTAAGGTTAAAGCCGTTGTCCCCACAATTAATAAATAAACCCGTCGAGAAACTAACCCTAATCCTTGTCCAGCACTGGCTAAAACAAAAGAAAATTCTCCAATTTGAGCTAATCCTAATCCGGTGATAATTGAAGTTCGCCAGGAATAGCCAAATAATTTTACAATCGGAATAATAATTAAGGTTTTTCCGGCGACAATTAGTAACATTAAACCAATAATTAGTTCTAAATGTTCCCAGAGAAAGATCGGATCAATTAACATCCCTACCGCCACAAAAAATAAAGCAGCAAAAATATCCCTGATCGGTTCAACATAGGTTAAGGTTTGATCGGCATATTCCACTTCAGAAATCATTAACCCAGCTACAAAAGCCCCCATTTCAATTGAAAAACCTAAATGTTCAGTTAACAGCGCAATTCCTAAACATAGAGCAACAACTCCTAATAAAAATAGTTCTTTACTTTCGGTTTTTGCTAAGAATTGTAATAGTTTAGGAATCACCCAAATTCCCGCAACTACGGCCCCTAAAGCGAATAATCCAATTAATAAAAGCGATCGCCCTACCGCTTCAAAAATCACCCCGCCTTCAGGTTGATTTAAAGCAGGTAATACCGCCAACATTAAGCCCAAGGCTAAATCCTGTACGACTAAAATTCCTAACATGATCTGTCCTTGAGGACTCGCCATTTCATTGCGTTCCATCAAACATTTCAGGACAACAGCCGTTGAAGATAGGGATAAAATCGCTCCTAAAAATATGCCTTGAATTGGAGAAGTATCCCAACCTAAAATCCCCATAGTTAGGGCAGTAATTAATACCGTAAAGACAATTTGTAACCCCCCTCCTCCTAAACTAATCCCTTGGACTTTTTTTAACTCAGCAAAAGAAAATTCTACCCCTAAAGCAAATAGCAGAAACGCCACTCCAAATTGGGCTAGGGTTTCAACTTGAATTAACTCTTTAATCACTCCTAATCCACCGGGGCCAACAATGATCCCCCCAATCAAATATCCTAAAATCGCAGGTTGTCGCAGTAAAGAGGCTAAAAGTCCCCCAATAGTTGCAGCGGCAAGGACAAGAACTAAATCTACAATTAAACGAAAGTCTTCGGGCATCGGTTGATTTTAAACTAAACTATTTAATGTAACAGACTGTTACTAATTCTCAGGATAATAAAATTATAGAGATTCTGGCGTAAGTTCCAAGATTTTCCTGCGGTATTTTAAGATTAATCACCAGTCAACCTTAGAGAGATCAAGATGAGAATAAGAGTCCCTGAGTGGATAAAATCCTTGGTTTTAGCCCTGATCACTGTTGGGGTGGTTCTTGCCGCGCCAGGAATGGCTGCCCAGGTACGGGTAAATCCTACCTCCCCGGAGTTGGGGAATACCTTGTCTGTGGTCTTGGAGTCCCCAACTTCCGCGACGCCGAAGGTAACTTGGCAGGGCAAAACCTACCCGATGTTTGCCATTGGGCCAAACCGTGTGCGGGCTTTATTACCGACGACACCTTTGGATCAGCCAGGGGCTAAACCCTTACAAATTAATGATGGGACACAGCTACAAAACTTAACGGTACAGTTGCGCGATCGCTCCTTTCCTACCCAGTCCATTTGGCTACCTCCCGATAAAGAAGAACTCAACGGCACGGATAAGGAATTTGATCGGGTGGATGCGTTTAAGGCCTTGGTGACTCCCGAAAAATACTGGAAAGGCCCATTTTTACGTCCCAATGCCGGAGAAATTACTACAATTTATGGCGTGCGTCGCTACTACAATGGCGAGTTTGCCAAAGACTATTACCATCGCGGCGTAGATTATGGTGGGGAAACGGGATCGGCGGTGGTGGCTCCAGCAGCCGGACGAGTGGCCTTAGTGGGACGAGAATCTGAGGGATTTGAAATTCATGGCAATGTTATTGGTTTGGATCATGGTCAGGGGGTGGCGAGTATTTTCATGCACCTGAGCCGGATTGATGTTAAGGAAGGGGATTTTGTCCAACCGGGTCAAGTGATTGGGGCGGTGGGGGCAACGGGAGCATCAACTGGGCCGCACCTGCATTGGGGTCTCTATGTCCAGGGCCAAGCAGTTGATCCGGTTCCCTGGCGCTATGCAGCCATTGATTAAGACGATCAATTCCCCTAAATTTACAGAGAAATAGCTACTCGTAAGTATGGTATTCTTAGGGGGTGTGTCAAAAACTGTAAACTGATTCTGGCTTGGTTTAGGCTAATTCCCTAAGTATTTTAAAATTTAGGAGACTCTCGTTTTCCCTATTTATGCGGTAAATTCCAGTAGTGAAGATACCAAAAAGCTTTTTTTAGGGAATATTGAGGCGCATAGCAGTTAAAAAAACAATGATGCGAAGTGCAACAGCATTATGAGTATTGAAAAAATTGTTGAGCAAGCGTTAGGAGACGGGTATCTGACCCCCTCGATGGAGGCAGAGGTTGGACGAATTTGTAACACCGCTTCAGAACTGTCCATTGAAGAATATATGGCTTTGGATCGGTTGATGGGTGCTTTGTTAACGGGTGAAGTCGTTGTTTTACCCCGCAAGCAATTTATTAATGTCATGGAGGAATTAGTCCTCAGCGAAGCGATCGCTAAGGTGGCAGAAATCGAAGAAAACAGTGATCAAACCCTAGATGTCGGAGATATTGCTGCCTATGCCTTAAACCGTCTTCCTCCCCTTTATGCGACTACCGAAGAAGGGGCGCAATTCCAACGTTCAAGGGCAAAAGAAGAACTGCAAGTCCTGATTTCTGGCCAAATTAAAGCGGCGATTGAACGGAACCTCAACCGGGTTGCCCAAAATCAAACCGTTTTCGGTAAGGCTGGTGGCGACACGGTATTAACCCAAGTGAGTGCCTTGTTACAAACCTATGCCCAAAACTACGAACGCACCAGCAATTAAAGCCGTAGATTAAGACTCCCCCGCTTACCTTCTGGGTACAGAGCAGGGGAGTCCTATTTTTACCCCATTCACAGAGGCTATAAATCTCAGCGCAATTCAGTCTATATAGCAGGGAACACCGGAACAGCCCCCCAAACCCCCCGTGCACGCAGGGCTAGGGGGGAAGGGAACACCGGGGGAAAATACTTCACCGTCTGGGTTCCAAGATCCGTCTGGTGTCCTAACTGCCTTGGCGGTTGCTATATCTTGCTGTAAGGGCTGTAAAATCTGGAAGATATCAGGTATCTTGTTGGGAAGTCCCGACGGCTTGATTGGCACGATTCTCCCGTTTCTTGCGTTCGGCTTGGGTCATTTCTTCCATCATGATCCGAGCTTGGGCGAGTTTTTCCAGATTGCTGCGATAGAGATCTAAATCCTTGAGCAGTTTGTCTTGGGGTAAGTTTAGGACTTCGGCCAGTTGACCTAAGATTTCTTCCCTGGTCGCCTTGTCCTGAATGCTTTTGGGATCAGCCTGTTCTAAAATGGTAAATAAACCAATGGCAAATAAACGACTGTATTTGAACTTGGAATTACTGATAATCCGTTGAAAATGCCCTTGTAACTCCTGATCTGACCCCCCATCATTAGGAGATTTTAAACTGGCAATTAAGTCTTTAATTGATAGATTTTGGGCCAATGCCTGTAAGCGTTCAGCATCACCCCGATACCGTTGGGGGTCATCTTGTTCAGCTTTGATCAGAGCATGATAAATCGATTCTTGATCAGATAAGGGATCATACCCCTGCATGAAGCGATCAAAAGCCGTTACAACACCCAGGGCATAAATGGGGTCATAGCTAAAATCAACATTGACCGAGAGCAAGTGCATTTCCACCATCAACTCCTCAACCACACGACGATAGATCGAGTTGATAGGGCGAGTATGTAGACTGTAAAAAGTGCGCTTTGTATCTGAAACCGTGCGGATGTTGTTCACAAGCCAATCTTAAAAGGGACTGAATATTATTCTAATTTTTGGCGGTCGGATTTTAACGCTTTCCGATCCAAAAAAGCTAACAAATGCTAACTATTGTCCGCTTTTTCTTCCTGTTTCCACCTGGAAGTGTCGGCACTATCCAGTCCACAGGCTAACACGACTAATCTAGCCGCTTCTTGTTTTAAATTAATAGCAGCATTCAAATCTCTATCACACTCAAAACCGCAGTTATTACACTGGAACACTCTTTGAGACAGTGACAGAGATAATTTTTTCTCACCACAACTAGAGCAAGTTTTACTACTGGGATAAAATCTATCCACAATCACTAACTTACTACCATATAGTTGAGTTTTATATTCTAACTGCCGACGGAACTCATAAAAGCCCATGTCAGCTATAGCTTTAGACAACTTACCATTAGCTAACATTCCTGATACATTCAAATCTTCTATCCCTATAACTGCGTGGTTTTTGCTGATATAAGTGGTGATTTTATGTAATGTATCTTTCCTAATGTTGGCTATTTTTTGGTGTAGTCTCGCTATTTTTATTTGGGCTTTTCTGGAATTATTTGAACCGACTTGTTTGTGCCGATTCAAGTATTGCATTCTTGCTAACTTGTGTTCATACTTTTTATAACTTTTTGCTCCATCAAATACTTCTATTGTTGATAATGTGGCTAAATGATTTATTCCTAAGTCAACTCCGACAAACTCTTGTTTTTTAGGGGTTTGACTGGTTTCTACTTCTATTTTCCAAGAAATAAACCACTTGTCAGCTTGTTTACTGATTGTGACTGATTTGGGTTTATATCCAAACGGTAAAAGTTCATAGGTCTTTATCCATCCAATTATCGGAACTTTTACTTTTCTATGGTCAATATGAACTGCACCATCTAATGTAAAAGAATCATGTCTACCTTTTTTCTTGAAGTTGGGAAATCCTTTAACTTTTTTGAAAAAAGATTGAAAGGCATCTGACAAATATCTTAATGCGTACTGAGGAGCGCATTTAGATACATCATAATACCAAGGATGGATAGATTTAACTGCTGCTACTAACCATTTATGTAAGTCTATGGCTGTGGGAAATTTGATTTTGTCATCAGGATTAAGTTTATTATGTATGAGAACCTGTTCACATAATCCTAAACCTTGATTCCAAGCGTGTCTGGCTACTCCTGCGTGTTGCGCCAGTAGTAGACGTTGTTGCTTGTTGACCTTCAATTGAGTCTTGAATCCTAGTAGCATGATTAGATTTTACACCAGCCCGACATTGTTACAGAAAATCTGACTTTGGCTGCAAGCATAAGTAGGTAATTGTTAGGAATTGTTAGCTTTTTAACTACTGTTAATTTACCCTCCACTCCTGCTGATTAGTCGAAGTCGGGAATTAGATTCGGTTATTTTCAAAAACGCTGTTGTTTTGTGGCAATGTTGCCTTCAAATCCAACTTAAACTCCAAAACCCATTGGTCAGCCGCGGGTAGAGACGCACCTAAGCACGTCCCTACGGCCTAATGGCGACCTTTGGAGTGAGAAAACCAGGATATTTTAACTTCAACTGGCCCTTACTCCACCATCAAGAGCTTCATCTTCTGTCTCAAAAATCTCAAATACAGAATCCATCATGGTCACCTCAAATACCAACTTGGCTTCGGGATGAACATTACAAATTCGGAAACTTCCCTTCACTTTGTCAGCATCTCGCATTCCAGCAACCAGTGAAGTCAGACCTGAACTATCAATAAAGTTCACTTGACCTAGATTTACCACGACATGGCGACTCAATTTAGATATACATTCCTGCAACTTGAGGCGGAATTGCCAAGCTGTTGTGATGTCTAGGCGTCCTGTTGGTGCCAAGACAATGACCTTTGTGCCATCCTGGGTCGTATGTTCTTTTTGATCGATATGAATCACTGACCGTCCCCTCGGAATTTTTGATATTGCTTTGGTTGCTTATCTGATCTGTAGTTTAACTTAGACCTGTGAATTTGGAGCAGTCTGTGTTCACCCAATCTTGAGGCTTCAAGAAAGTATCATACAGTTCTGCTTCTGGAGTCCCTGGTTTTGGTTCATAGCCATATTCCCATCTTACCAGAGGCGGTAAAGACATGAGAATTGACTCAGTGCGACCATTGGTTTGTAAGCCAAAAATCGTTCCGCGATCATAAACCAAGTTGAATTCCACATATCGACCCCGCCGATATAATTGGAACTGCCGTTCTCGATCTCCATAGTCATGAGAACGTCTGCGTTCTACAATCGGGCAATAAGCGGGAAGAAAAGCCCCTCCACAGTCTTTTGCAAAACTGAACAAAGAGTCCCAATCTTTCGGATCAGGAATTCCCACTTTATCACTATACAGGGCGGCTGCTCCTTTCGGATCAGGGCCTTTATAGAGTTGGCTTTGTCCATCTTGATAGTCAAAAAAGATACCGCCTACCCCCCGGGTTTCTTGGCGATGTTTCAAATAGAAATATTCATCGCACCAGGGCTTAAATACAGAATAATACTGTGGATCGTGGCGATCGCAAGTTTCTTTTAAAGTTTGATGGAAATAGTGAGCATCTTCGGCAAAGGGATAATAGGGGGTTAAATCAATACCTCCGCCAAACCACCAGACCGGCCCGGCTTCAAAATAGCGATAATTGAGATGTATCGTGGGAATATAGGGATTGCGAGGATGCAATACCATGGAAGTTCCCGTGGCATAAAATCCAGATCCGGCGGCTTCTGGGCGTTGGGCCAGAATCGAAGGAGGCAACTGTTGGCCCCAAACCTCCGAGAAGTTCACCCCGCCTTGTTCAAAGACATCGCCTTCTTGCATGACACGAGATCGACCTCCACCGCCTTCGGGACGCTCCCAAGCGTCTTCTCTAAATTTGCCAAGGCCATCAAGCTGTTCTAAGCCCTGACAAATTTCATCCTGGAGTTGTTTCATAAACTGACTGACACGGGTTTGAGAGTCAGTCGCAGGGATCAAGTGGGGCGTAGTAGTTTCCGATACCTGAGAAGCTGTCATAATTTTTTTAACCTTTTTCGCGATCGCAAACAATGGGTTGCAATCTTACCAAGCGTTATGATCATGTCTGCATTGTGTCCCTTGAGTCAAGTGGCTAACGGGAATTTCTACAGTCAAACCTGGATACCGTAAACCTTTTTTACTTGAATTTTAAGTGGGTTTAAGTCTGTTTAAGACTGATGATCAAAATACTAACACCCTTTGCATGACCCAATCCTTTAATAATTAAGAGGGGGAATAGAGTCTGTTTCTCCTAAAATAGCCCTTTGTCCATCCCTCAAACTGAGAACACTTTGATCCAATATGCTTGATCTCAATAACGTATTAGAGGTATTACGACCTGTACAAGACCCCGAACTCCAAAAGAGTTTGGTGGAGTTAAACATGATTCGTAACATTCAAATCCAAGGAGGGGAGGTTAGTTTTACCCTAGTCCTCACTACCCCCGCCTGTCCCCTGCGGGAATTTATCGTCGAAGATTGTCAGAAAGCGGTTAAACAACTTCCAGGGGTGGAAAGTGTTGTTATTGATGTTACGGCTGAAACCCCTCAACAAAAGGCTTTACCCGACCGTCAAGGCATTGTCGGTGTTAAAAATATTCTGGCTATTTCTAGTGGTAAGGGGGGCGTAGGAAAAAGTACCGTTGCGGTAAATGTGGCCGTTGCCTTAGCCCAAATGGGTGCTAAAGTCGGGTTGATTGATGCGGATATTTATGGCCCTAATGATCCGACCATGTTAGGGTTAGCCGATGCTCAGGTTATGGTGCAGCAAAGTCCCCAGGGAGAATTCCTAGAACCGGCTTTTAATCATGGGGTGAAGTTGGTTTCTATGGCATTTTTAATCGATAAAGATCAGCCTGTAATTTGGCGTGGCCCGATGTTAAATGGGATTATTCGTCAATTTCTCTATCAGGTCAATTGGGGTGAATTAGACTATCTACTCGTGGATATGCCCCCAGGAACCGGAGATGCCCAATTAACCCTCGCCCAAGCTGTTCCTATGTCCGGGGTCGTAATTGTGACAACACCTCAGTTAGTGTCCCTGCTAGACTCCCGTAAGGGGTTAAAAATGTTCCAACAGTTGGGGGTTGCGGTGTTGGGAATTGTGGAAAATATGAGTTATTTTATTCCTCCCGATGCCCCGGAGAAAAAATACGATATCTTTGGTTCCGGGGGAGGGGCAAAAACCGCCCAGGAGTTAGGTGTTCCTTTACTGGGGTCTATTCCTTTGGAAATACCCGTCGGAGAAGGGGGAGACACGGGGGTTCCCATTGTCATTTCTGATCCTAATTCCGCCGCGGCTTTAGAATTAATTGCGATCGCCCAGCGCATCGCCGGAAAAGTCTCTGTCTTCGCCTTAACTTAGGTTTTGATTGTTAATATATAGGGGTGATCCGACCCCTATTACTGTCAATTTATAGACCGTAGAGGCTGGTTCTAATAAATCCTATTTTTCTTTATGTAATAGAAATTCAAGGTATTCTTCAAGTTGTCGCTATTGTTGTTTAATAATTCTATAAATTCTTTGAAATCTGGGTTCAGCATGATATTTCCATTGATGATAGTCTTGACGAATTTGTTCTAGGGCTGCAAGGCGTTCTAAATAGGGTTGTTTTTGCCAATAGGTGAAGTCGTTTTTTTGTTGTTTTTGATTAACTTTAGTGTAAGTTATGACCATGTTTCGTTGAGTCGGTGAGTCCATTTTATTTTCCTTTCTAGGTTTATTATCTTAGGTGTTTTGATCGTTATGACGCTTGACACATCTATTTTGTGTGGCATGATGAACTTAATTATCCACAATCTTTGAGAATGATTCAAACTGTTTACATTGAGACCAGTATTATTGGCTACCTGACTGCCCGCCCCACAGATAATTTAATTGTGGCAGCCAATATGAAGATTACTCAAGACTGGTGGGACGAGTATTGTAACTCACTGGTACTTTATACTTCAGAACTGGTTGAAGATGAAGCCCAAAGAGGAGACTCAATCATCGCAACTCAACGCTTGACCCTACTACAATCTTTGACATTTCTGGAGTTTACAGAAGAAGCCACAGATCTCGCACAGGAATTTCTACAGCAGAGTAACCTACCCGAAAAAGCCTCTAATGATGCTCTGCATATTGCCCTAGCTACGGTTTACGGGTTGAATTATCTGTTAACATGGAACTGCAAGCACATGGCAAATTCTCAGATCCAAAGAAAGTTATCTGAAATTAGCCGTAATCTAGGATATACCCTACCATTTATCTGTACCCCTTACGAATTTCTTAACCTTGATCCTCTGGGAGAATAACAATGTATAAAGATCCAATTTTAGAAGAAATTCATAATTATAGAGAGGAGTACGCAAAATCATTTAACTATGACCTCAAGGCTATATTTGATGATTTGCGAAATAAGCAAATGGCTAGTAGCCGAAAATTTGTCAAACTTCCCATCAATCGCTTACCTAATGCACCCCAGCACCCAACAGTATAGCAATTCCGGTGATCAGTTAGTAGTTGGGCTTTAGCCCTTATTTTTGCGCTTAAGCGCAACTACATTCCACAAATACCATTTTGATAGAGTTACTCAAATTCGGTTTTGAGTTTTTGTATAATCTGTTGGATTTTGGGGTTCATTTTTTTCTTTATGTAACAAAAATTTAAGGTATTCTTCAAGTTGTCGCTGTCTGGTTTGGGATAGCTGACGTAACTTGTCTAAAATCGCTTCTTCCCTAGAATACTGACTAACTGGAATAATTTGTGAGGCGGCAACTTCAATGGTAATATGCGGGACATCAAACCCTTCTAAACTATACCCATCTTCTTGATTATCCATTGGATAATACTCAACAATAGTGGCAACATCCCCTCGTTTGAGTTGATATTCGGGTAAATCTTCAGTTAGGGCGACTTGGGAAAATAGAGGATATTGTTGTTTCATTGTTGTTGTTTAATCATTCTATTGGGAGCACCATACAAATAATAATCAATATTTTCGGCAAAATCTTTAGGGAGTTTTTCCCATTCTTCGGGAGGGACTTCTGATATAATTTCATCGATCATATTTAGGATAGAATTGTCAAGTTTGGGTAAGGTTAAATCCGTTGTGTTTCTGGTTTTGACTCTGGTTTTCAGGAAAATCAAGAAGTGATAAACTTCCTCAATTACAAAGTCGGGTGTAGTTTCGAGTTCTTGAATAAGTTCTTGTTTCATGATCTTAGTTTTAAATTGGGTAACGACCGCCAAAAATCTCTGATTACCTTCAAGATTAGATCCCCCTAAATCCCCCTTAAAAAGGGGGACTTTGAATCTTGTTCCCCCATTAATAAGGGGGGTTAGGGGGGTTAAAACTAGGAGAATAACTGGCGGAAAAATTGCTTGATTTGACTAAACCAGCGACGAATTTTTTGCCACCGGGTCGGGGATGGCGGAATAGGTGGGGTTTCGAGTTGCTCAAGGGCGCGATCGCATTCTTGGATTTTGTGATCGAGTTGCATTTGTTGATAGAATTGGCGAGCATTACGGTACGCACCCATAGCGTCGGGAATGCGGTTAAGTTTAGTTAGGGTTTTACCAAAGTTAAACCAGATTTCGGCTTGGTATTGAGGACTTTTGATTTCTGTTGCAATAGTCAAAGCCTCTTGATACAAAGAAAGAGCTTGTTGATAGTTTTCTAAAGCATCATAGACTTCTCCTAAACCATTTAAAGAATCAGCTACCCCCCGTCTATTCCCAATCTCTCGTCGAATTTCCAGAGATTGCTCGTAATAGGATATAGCTTCTTGGTAGCGTACTAGGGAATTGTAAACATTGCCTAAACCATTTAAAGAATTAGCTTCCCCCCATCTATTCCCAATCTCTCGTCGAATTTCCAGAGATTGCTCGTAATAGGATATAGCTTCTTGGTAGCGTACTAGGGAATTGTAAATATTGCCTAAACCGTTTAAAGAATTAGCTTCCCCCCATCTATTCCCAATCTCTCGTCGAATTTCCAGAGATTGCTCGTAATAGGATATAGCTTCTTGGTAGCGTCCTAGGGAATTGTAAACATTGCCTAAACCGTTTAAAGAATAAGATACCCCCCATCTATTCCCAATCTCTCGGTCAATTTCCAGAGATTGCTGGTGATAGGATATAGCTTCTTGGTAGCGTCCTAGCAAATCGTAAGCATCGCCTAACGAAGTTAAAGAGGCCGTATATCGCCAGTCTTGCTTATCGGTAAGATGTTCGACTAATTCCTGATAGAGTTCAGTACGGAGTTGGTTATTACCACGTAATTCGAGAAATTTAGCAACACAATTATCGCTATAACTCTCATCCTGAATCACATCAAACGCCGTTTCATATTCCCCCAACTCACACAAATGATAAAACACCTCTAAATATTCCCACACATCCTCTACCGTCTGCCACTGGTCACGGGATTTAAACCGACTTTGATAAAATTCAATCGCCTTCTGATGCGCTCCCGTTAAATCCCCCACCCGATACTTGAGATACTCCAAAATCAAGGGCAGAAACTTATAAATTCCCCTGGTTTCCGACGCCAAAAATCCCCGTTTCCCTAACTCCCGCAATTCCTTATCCGTCAATGTTTCCCCTGAAATAGCCATCGCCGTCACTGCATCAAACCCCCGACGCAACACCACCAAGGACAACAACACCCGTTGTAACTTCTCCGATAAATAGTTAAAACTGGCATCCAACACCGCCACCAACTGCACCTCCACCTGACGGTGGAATCCCTGTAACCGCCGCATCAACTCGCCGACATCGGCTATTCCTAACCCGGCTAAATCCCCAATAGTCGCCCCCTCGCCGATTTCCCGATTCAGTAACCCCGCCACCAGTCGCAAGGTCAGAGGATGGCCATTCACCTTAACTATAAAAGCCTCTAATTCCGCCTCTGTCCCTCCAATCTTTAAATTTTGAAGTAATTGTCTTCCTTCGGTTGCTGAAAGTCCCTCTAGGGCTAATTCTGTGGGTTTATTCTGGACTAAATTCGGCACAACTTGGGTCGTCACCAGAATTTCCGTCTGATGACATTTCCCCAGCCAGTGTTGCAAGAAATTCTGATAGCCTTCATCTTGGAGCACCGATTCCAGATTATCTAATACCAGTAAAAACCGTTGCTGTTGCAGATAGTAGATTAAAACCTCGGTTAAACGAGTTTCTTCAATTTCTTTTAACTGGTCTGGATACAGTTTTCCAAAATGGGTTAAAATGCCCTGGGCGACAAGGGAGAAAAGGGGACGTTGGCTTAAATCTATCCACAATTTATCAACAAAATCCGTTCTGTCCTCAAAGACTTTTGCCACCAGGGTTGATTTTCCCATCCCTGCGATCGCCACAATCACACCTAGTTTATTATTTTCATCGTCTAACCAACCGTTAACAATCGCTAAATCTCGTTTTCGCCCTTGCCAATCGCCCACCTCCGGGGGTATGATATTTAGACTAAAGCAAATGGGTTGAATTTTCGATTGGTCTCGCTCAAAAAAGCCGATAATCGTCTCAAAACCCTGTTCTACGGTTTGTTTTAACTGTTGATTCTGTTCACCAACTTGCTCGAATCCGGCAGTGATCGTTTCTTGTAAAGTTTGTAATTCCTCTGATAACCAACCCCGCAATTCTTGAATTTGTGCCTGAGTTATTCCCAACTGTTGTAAGACGGCATCAAACCCCGATTCCATCTCAGTTCCTAACTTTTTAAACTGTTCTGTATGATCGTTCTGTAACTTTTCAATCTCCGTTAAACCTGCTTGAATCGGTTCTAAATTAGCCGTCTGTTGGGGCTGATCTCGCAAGGTGGCTAAAATTTGCCCCAACAGGGATAACATTAACCCCCCAAAGGCTTTCCCCCCCTGTTCAGCATCCCGTTTTAAGACTTCCCGTAGGGCTTTCGGGAATTTCTCGGCTAAGATTTGGGCAACTCCGGTGATTACGACCGGTGGTAAGGTGATCCCGACTTCAGGGCATAACCAATCTTTTAATAGACTTTCCCAGGCTGCGGGAGTTAAGGGTTGTTGGTTAAAAAAGTCTGTATGGGTTTGAGAAAAGAGGTTAACTAATTCTTCCTCTTGAATCGGATCAATAAGATTAATTTCGCCGTTGCGGTTGGCTTCTGCCAATTTGAGCCACTTTTTCGGCGTGGCTTTCGCCAATTTTTTTAAAGGTTTCTCGAAACTGCGATATTGTTCTGAGGTAGCGATGGATTTTAATAATAACCCAACCGCTAATCCGACCGCTTTAGTAAGATCATGGTTAGAAAGAATATCCTCTTGTCCCAGACTGTCAGCAATGGCCCCAAGATCACTTGCAAATATGTTCCCAGCAAGTCCTGTACCAATGGTACTAACGCATTGCAGTAGGCCAATTCCTTGTAAACCAGGAATCAGGGGACAAGCAACACCCCCAACCAGCATCGCCCCAAAGGCTGTTAACACACGGAGATTGCGTTGACTAAGTAAATCGAGAATTCCCACGTTCTCACCCCTGAGCTAGATTGATTTAATTATAGGATAGGGGAATCTGCAATAGGTAATAGGGAACAGAAAATCAGGGGATTTGTAAAGATAGCGATCGCAATATAGCAATCCTAAATAGTTAGTGGTATGGGTAATTCATGAATTGTCCATACTATTAAAATTTAGCGATTCATTTGACGATTAGCAAGATCAATTTTTTTAACAAAATAATCCTCTCGATATTTTAACTGTTGTGCTAATCCTAATCCTTGTTGGAAGGCTGCGATCGCAGATTGATAGGCTTTTTGTGATAAATAAATATCTCCTATTTGATCATAAGCATTCATCATCCCATAATAATTATTAGTCTGTTGATTGACTAAAACTTGGGCTTGATAAATATCTAAAGCCGTTTTAATTTGATTTTGAGATCGATAGAGTTTACCCAGTCTTCCTAATGCTTCACTGGCGTTATCAAACTGTTGAATAGAGGTAGCAATACTGTAGGCTTCTTGATAGGTTGCTCCCGCTTGTTCAAATTGTTCTAATTTTTCATAATTCCCACCAATACCTAATTTAATTTCTGGAATTGGTAATAAATTTTGCTGACTTGCATAATATCCAGCTAATCTTTCTTTAACAGAAATAGCCTTTAAATATTCTCCTATTTGTTCATAAATAAAGCTTAATTGTTGTAGCGATCGCACTTCACTCGCCGGGGGTGTCGGGTTGGGATTTTCGGGGGTAGCGGGTTGGGGTTGAGGCGGTAGAATATCCCCTTTGATGGCGCGGATTTCCTGTTGTAATTCCAATAGTTTCTCATAAGTTTCTGCGGCGTTGGGATAGTCTAACCACATCATATAAATTTGAGCAATTTCATTAAAATATTGTTCTTCTGCTAAACTATCTTGACTTTTATTTGCCGTTTCTAATAATTGTTGATATAGGCTTAAAGCCGAATTTTTTGCCCTAATATTCTTAAATGCTAATCCCAATGATTCCCATAATTTAAGATCATTAATCTTTTCCGTATTAATTTTTTGTACAATTTGATCCAGACGTTCTGTGATAAACTTTATATATAGTCGTTGGCTATTATTCCAAGCAATTAACCCGACTCGATTTAAAGCTGCAATTTCTTGAGATAATCCAAAATAACGCCTAATTCTTAACTCTCGATTCCATAATTCAAACGCACCTGGAATATTTCCAGCAGCTAATAATGCTGTAGCTTCCGCATTTAGTTTAATTAATTCAGGTTCTAATATTTGCTGTTGACTTTGACCTAATACTTGACCATCGGGGGGAGGGGAAGGGAGTAAAGGATCGGGTTCTTTGGTAAATAATGGATTGGGAGAAAAATCATCGAGTAGGGGTTTTTCGGGTTCGGGTTGTTTTTGTTTTTGAGCGATCGCAACTTCCAGATTAACCCCACCTGATAATAGAATAAAAACCGGGATTAAAATAAAGTTTAGTCTTTGAATACTGCGATTCTTTAGATTAATCATAAAATTATAGCCCTAATATTTAAAATATAATCTATTTATTGTATAACTATTTTTCCTATTTTGCAAACCATCAAATCAGTTTTGCTGGGCCGAATTGACCGAAAAAGCAATAATATGGGATAATCAGAATCGGAGCGTTAGGGAGGAGAGAAAGGTGAAAGTTTGGAAAAAATGGGTTAAAAGTCTGATGGTTTTAGGCTGTAGCTTTGTCTTTTTAACAGCTTGTTCCGTTCCCCAAGTATCGGCGGAATCTCGATTTTTTGTTGATTTATCTCTAAACTTTTTAGAGAAGTATGAACTCTCAAAATTCATTCTATTTAATGATCAACCCGGCGGTACTTTTTCATCCCTAACTTACAAAATACCCGGGTATGGAAACCCAACGGATGAAGGAATTAGGTTCTATGGGTTAACCGATGCTTCCGCAAAAATCCAGACTATCAAATTCGATTTAAACCCTTCCGGGTCGATGAATTTACAAGATATCAGCCTAGAAAATTCAACTATTCTCAAAAATCAACAAAATCAACCCCTATCGGACAGCCAACTTTATCCAGATAGTATTGCCTTTTCTCCTCGAAATTCCGTTTTTATTTCCACAAAAACTTTAGAAAAATCCGAGCTTCCTCCGTCTATTGCTGAATATGATTTAACAACCGGACAACTGAAAAATACAGTTCCTCTTTCCTCCTTTTATCTTCCCCAATTCAAAGACTCTGACCAAATTCGAGGAATAGAACCCCAATTCGGCTTTAAAGCCTTAACTATTTCTCCCGATGGCTTTAGTCCCGATGGTCGAGATCCCTTTCGGTTATTTACTGTCACCGAAAAACCATTAATTCAAGATCGAGATCCAGAGGATGAAACTAAATTAAGATTATTACATTATGTAATTGCAGATCGAGCCTCTTTTTTAGTTTCAGAAACCCTATATCTTTTGGATAAAACCTCTCAAAAGTTAGTTAATATTGTAGCAGGTCAAAGCGGAATTTTTCTGAGTTTAGAACAATCGGGAGACAGTGGAAAAATTTATCAATTATTCACCGGAGATGCAACGGATACCTCCCGTATTGCGAGTTTAAAAGGAGACTTAAGCAAAATCCAACCCGTGCGAAAAAAACTATTATTAGATTTACAAGACCTAGGAATAACTGTTCCCAATTTAACCGGAATGACCCTAGGATCTCGTTTACCCGATGGAAGTCAAAGTCTAGTAATTTTAAATCATCAAAATGATGGAACTGAGTTTCTATTATTCAGTTTGAGATCAGATAACATCAGAGATTAGAAATTTTTTCTCTTAATTCCTGATTACGTTGTATCCTAAAAAACGAAGTTGATCAACTTTGATAAAAGTCATGAGTCATTCCACCGATACTATCAAATTAGCACAATTAATGGCGGCGGACTTCAGTAACCAAGCCCAAGCCTTTGAAAACCCACCGTTTTTTGCCCATATTCGGGTGTGTATGCGTCCCCTACCAACGGAATTATTAGATGGGGTGAGCTTGTATTTAGAACAGGCTTATGATATTAACTTAAAACAACCCTATCGAGTGCGGGTATTAAAATTAGTAGCGGTGGAAAATCACATTGAAATTGAGAATTATGTGATTGAAAATGAAGCCGAATTTCATGGTGCATCCCGGGAACCGGAAAGACTTCAAGGGTTAACAAAAGAACGATTAAAAAAAATGGAAAAATGTTCTTTTATTACCCATTGGACAGGACATAGTTTTAAAGGGGAAGTGGAACCAGGGAAAGGATGTATGGTGGAACGCAAAGGAAACGTCACCTATTTAGCGAGTGAATTTGAAATTGATGAACACCACTTTATTAGTCACGACCGAGGACGCGACCCCGAAACCGATGAACAACTTTGGGGCGCCTTAGCTGGGCCATTTCAATTCGTGCGCTGGACAAGTTTTGCTGAGGAGGTAAAAATTTGATCCCCTTTCCTGATAAATTTACCGAGTATTGGCACATCAAGATTCAAAAAGTGTATTTATGAAAGTCCTGGTTATTGGTGGTGATGGCTACTGCGGTTGGGCGACAGCATTGTATTTATCCAACCGTGGCTATGAAGTCGGTATTCTGGATAGTTTAGTTCGACGTTATTGGGATCAACAACTGTGTATTGATACACTAACTCCGATTGCTCCAATTCAGCAACGAATTCAGTGTTGGAAAGATTTAACGGGAAAATCCATTGACCTATTTATTGGGGATATTAACAACTACGATTTCCTGATCAAAAGTTTGCTAAAATTTCAACCGGAAGCGATTATTCACTTCGGAGAACAGCGTTCTGCACCCTTCTCAATGATTGATCGAGAGCACGCTGTCCTGACCCAAGCTAACAACGTGATTGGCAACCTAAATTTATTGTATGCCATGCAGGAACATTTTCCTAATTGTCATTTGGTGAAGTTAGGAACGATGGGAGAATATGGAACCCCCAATATTGATATTGAGGAAGGTTATATTACCATCGAACATAACGGTCGGAAGGATACTTTACCCTATCCCAAACAACCGGGTAGTTTCTATCATTTATCCAAAGTTCATGACAGCCATAATATCCATTTTGCTTGTAAAATTTGGGGTCTGCGGGCGACGGATTTAAACCAAGGTGTGGTTTATGGGGTGTTAACAGAAGAAACCGGGATGGATGAGTTATTAATTAATCGTCTCGACTATGATGGCGTGTTTGGAACGGCGTTAAACCGTTTCTGTATTCAAGCCGCCATTGGTCATCCGTTAACCGTATATGGAAAAGGCGGACAAACTAGAGCCTTTTTAGATATTCGGGATACGGTACGATGTATCGAATTAGCATTAGAAAATCCGGCGGATTCTGGACAATTCAGGGTGTTTAATCAGTTTACCGAATTGCATAGTGTTGGTGACTTAGCAATGATGGTGAAACAAGCGGGAATTGCTTTAGGGTTAGATGTGGAAATCGAAAATATTCCTAATCCTCGTGTTGAACTAGAAGAACATTATTTCAACGCTAAGAATACTAATCTATTGGATTTAGGATTACAGCCCCATTTTCTATCTGATTCTCTGTTAGATTCTTTGTTGAATTTTGCCATTAAGTATAAGAATCGGGTTGATAATAGCCAAATTATGCCCAAAGTCTTATGGCGTAATCCTGGTTAATTTAGGATCATGTTTACTGTAGAGAGGTTAAGTTCTCTACAGTAAACCTTGTGTTTTGTAAAGTGTTATGATAGACTGAATGTTATGATCAACTAAATTAGGAGGTTAATGATTGACGTTTAAGTATCAAGAATATATTAATGAACTTTCTAATTGTCCACCTTCAGATTATCAACACATAGAAATGACAGCTTATCGGTTTATATTTGAGGAAAATCATGAACAGTCAAAAAATAGTTTTTTACCTGTTCTGATCATAAAACCTCACCGAAAATTTAATACACCTCAACAATGTTGTCAAGGTTATGCTCTGTCATTATTTGATACTCGAAACCATGCAGAACAACGCTATAACCAACTAATAAAAAACCGACCAAATATCAGTCAAATCTTAGGAACCCACTTGGCAAAAGGAAGTATTGACAAGACTGATGGTATAGCTTCATCAGTAGATCAAAAAGGACATTTTAGTCTTCATGAATATCAACATACAGACTTATCACAGAAATTTAAAATTATTAATCAATTAGAAATAAATTAAGCTGATGAATACTTTAAATGGTTGTCCTTTAAATAAATTTCCCCTTAATCTTCAATATGTGGCTGATCTAATTTATTTTGATGGGCCATTAGTATCGTTATTGGAAAATGAATCTGGAGAAAGCTATCTTTATTGTTGGTCTGATGTTAATTCAGTTGATAATAGATGGCTAGTTTTCCGAGTAACTAAAAATTCTTTGCAGGACTATCTACTCGGTAAAGTTTCTCTAAGAGATTTAATTTTAAATCCTGTTGATGCTTTTCATTATGCGATTGATATTGATAATGATTTAGAAGTTAAAAATACTTTTTGGATACTCCCTGAAAATTTACCTGATTCTTATGTTCCAGAAGAAGACTCTTATCATGATCCTTCCTTATTGAATCCAGAACAAGGCGAAGAAGATATGAAGTTAATTGAGTCAAAAATAAATTATAAAGAAAATAATTTAATTCAAATTGGAGCCAACAATCGTTAAAATCCTCCAAACCAATAATAAAATAGCAGGTATTGATTACAAAGGATTGTGCTATCTTGATTAACATATTTTGTAGTGAGGCGTTCACGCCTCTAATAAGCCCTGAAGGGCTTACTACTACAAAAAAATGTTCAAAATTCAAAATTAAATCTCTTGAACTTTGAACATTAATAAAATTTGTTAAATTTTCAACTAATAACTAACTCCACATTCCGACACTTTTAGTTGGTTGGTTAACAAAAGGTGGTAGGTCAGTATTCGATTCAGAGGGAACCGTAGGAGGAGCATATTCAGAAGTTGGGACACCTCCTTTGGCTTCAGCTTCAACTTCAGGTTCATCGGAACAAAATTCTAAACAAATCCGAAATTTTCCGGTTTTCCAAGATTGGCCCGGACGCAAGATTTGACACTCAATTCCTTCCTTAAATAAATTTTCTTCCTCTAACTTGGATTCCATAATTGACAGAAATTCACTAGCCTTAAAAGTACATTGAAACATCAATGCACTTTCACTGGTATTAATCACATCATCATCACCGAGAATAGAGGTAAAATCGCTCATGTTTATGTCCTGAAAATTGTATTTTGTACTAAGGATTAACTAATTTAGAAAAACCAACCGTAGGAATGTAAACCTTTTCCTAATAGATTAACTCCTAAATAGCATACCCAGACCACCACAAACCCCGTAGCAGCTAAAATAGCAGGTTTTCGACCTTGCCAACCGCGAGTAATTCTGGCGTGTAAATAGGCCGCAAACACTAACCAAGTAATTAAGGCCCAAGTTTCTTTCGGGTCCCAACTCCAATAGGAACCCCAAGCCTCATTCGCCCAGACCCCCCCGGAAATAATCCCAATGGTTAAAAGCGGAAATCCTAATCCAATAATCCGATAACTGATATTGTCAATAGTTTCCACTAAGGTTAATCGCTGTGGGGAAAGCCGGGTAACTGATTCTGGGTTGTCGGTTTTGACGAACTCTAACACAGCCGTTGTGCCGTTACCATTGGTCGTTAACCCTTTGGGGTGGGACTCCGCCAGGATTTCTGGAGCGTAATTGATGATATTGCTAACAGGTTTATGATGATTTCGAGAAATCCTAGTTCCTAAAGAACTCCCACTTAACTCGATTTCCTTTCCCCTAGTCAGAATTAAAAAGGCGATCGCTAATAGAGATCCCACCATTAACGTTGCATAACTCAACATCATGACGCTGACGTGCATCATTAACCAATTCGACTTCAACGCCGGGACAAGGGGTTCAGCGACCCGCATTTGTGGCGGTAACTTCAGGGTGGCAAACGCCGCAATTCCCATCGCTACCGGAGAGGTGACCACCCCGACTAAGCGACTGCGACTCATTTCTTCAGCAATCAGATGAATGGTCGTCAAACCCCAAGTGAGGAAAAACAGGGATTCATAGAGATTACTAATCGGGAAGTAACCCGCTTCAATCCATCTTGCCCCTAATAATGCGACAATGGAGAGATTAGCGATCGCCATGGACGCAGTACCCAACACCGACAAATAGGGAATATTAGGAAACGCCGCCCCCACCCAATACAACAGTAGGGTGATAAACAAAATGGCAAAAGAAATATTATCTAATCCATTCTGGAGTACAACCAGATTCATGAACGATTCTCCGGGTAACGTTATTGATGACCGACTTTTTTTAACTTTATCTTAAATCTCGCCCCTAGAACTCGCCCTATACCCTGATAGGATAGGTTAGGCTAGATTAAGATTTCATATTATTAGGGTTGCAGATTACCTGTAAACCTCGTCCTATTCGTATTTTAGCTTGATCAGAAAAATCTATGACCAACTCAGACACTCAAATTACCCCGACCTATCTACAGGAAGATATACAAGAAATTCTCCATATTGCGATTTGTCGTAAACAAGATAACGAGGAAATGACTCGTCAAGATTTGTTAGACATTGCCAAAGATTTAGGAATTTCTCCCCGGGATTTAGAACTTGCTGAACAGCAATGGAATTTACAAAAACAAGAAGCCGATGAAAAGTTAGTTTTTAACGCTTATCGCCAAAATCGACTGAAACAAAATCTAATTCAATTTGGGATTGTTAACTCTTTCTTGATTTTAATTAACCTAGTAATTTGGCATGGAATCGGATTTGCAGCCTTTGTCTTTTTAACTTGGGGATTGTTTTTAACCCTCAGAGCTTGGAAAACCTATCAACTAGAAGGAGAGGATTATGAAGCAGCTTTTAAAGCCTGGAAATTGAAAAAAAACGTGGGTAAATCAATTAATGCTTTTACCGATAAGGTCTTAAAAGGATTGCAGTCTTAAACCTTAATCGGGTTTGTAGGGGTTGGGCAAGAAGACCAAACCCCGAACCAGGTAAATTAAGTATTTCTGACAATTTTAACAGATTGTATAACTTCAGTAAATACAAAATTGCAAATAAATGTTGCAGATCTGCACACTTTCTAATTTTTTCCGATAGAATGATTAGTATAAAAGCCTGAATAGTAGAGTTGAGGTTAGGAATTATGAATATTTTACGTTCTCTTAAAGAAATGATGACCTATTTAACTGAAGCCGCTGGGCGGATGTTTATTGTTAGCGATGATGTTTACCCATCGGTAGGTACACAACCATTTGAAGGTAATCCTAACAAAGATCCTCGTTGGAAACACTAGAAATAATTGTATTCAAATATTATTATGTGTTTCAAAATCTACTTAAATCCCCCATAACTTTTATGGGGGATTTATTGTCAATTAGGCAATAAAATATTGAACATATAGCAGCTTGTTTACAACTTCTTTTTATCTTTGTGGTTAAATTATATAACGACGCAGCCTGTTCCCTAAAGAATTTGATTTAGAAAAAAAGCTAGTGACGCACTCCCTAAAGGAACAGTTAGATTATCAATTCCATACTTTGAAAAAGTTTCTAATCCAGTAGCTGTAATTGCTACAGCGATTGCAATACTCCAAGCAATTTGATTATTTCCTTGAGTTGCTAATAGAATAATACCGGAAACAACAAAGCTAACAAACAGCATTGTTAACGAACCTTCCCAGCTTTTACGATTACCAAAAACTTGATATTTATGTTGACCCCATCGTTGACCAATCACCGCCGCTAAACCATCCCCCCAAGCCATAATTAAAATACCTAAAGCCGCATATTGAGGTTGTTGAATTGTCCAAAACCAACCGATTAAAACCCCAATACTAATCGCATAAAAAAACGTCCCTAAACTTTTACGTCCTACACTATTAATACTAGGAAGAATCGGTGTTTGATAGGAAATCAGGGCAATAATTCCTGAAATTACACTCGCTGCAATTCCTACCCACGTCGGAATATTTAGCCACCAGGCAAATAGAATCACATTTCCCGTGCCAATATGAACAATTTTACGCGAAACTTCCGCATTAACAGAAAAAACTCGATTCAGTCCTTCTGCTACTACTAAAATTAAACCTAACCACCCGGCAACTAATGGGATTTGGAATCCTAAACTATGGATTTCAGTTAAACTCGGCATTTAATTAATGGGATGTAAATTAACCTAGATAATTAGTATACGCTGATTCTTGCATTTTAAGACATTCTACAATATCCTTTTATCTAACCATTCTATTTTTAGGTATGTCAGAAATCAACTACATAGATATGATTGTTAAATTCTGCCCAGAAACCTTTGAAACTGGATTTAGGGAATAGTTAGATTGATTTTAAAGAATAGTCTTGCATTAACTGACTATAAATTATATATTGATATTAGTTTGTTTAACTCCAATTCACGGGTCACTATGTCACGCAAAAGAACTTTTTTTGAATCCCTCACCCATTGGTTTAGCGACGAAAATTTCTTAATAATATTAGAAGAAATTCAAGTGGCGATCGCTAAAACCTTATCAATTGCTATGGTAATCATTATCATAGTTTGCTGTGGTCAACTAATTGTATATTTAGCCCAAAAATTATTAACAGATTCTTCCCTAATATTTAAAGATTCTTTGTTTGAAATTTTCGGATTATTCTTAAATGTTTTGATTGCCTTAGAGATTTTAGAGAATATTTCATCCTACTTGAAAAAGCACGTTATCCAAGTTGAGTTAGTGATTGTTACCTCTTTAATTGCGGTAGGACGAAAAATCATTATTTTTGATCTCGATAAAAAAGGAGGTCAAGATTTGATTGGACTGGCTATTGCGATTTTAGCCCTATCAATCAGTTATTTAATTGTTAGACTACATCACAGTAAGTAAAGGATTAAAATTTATTTAACGGTTGAAAGATAAATTGATTTAACCATAATCCAGACTAAATATTGCTTTTTAGAGTCGTTCAGGTTACACTTGAAACCACTTAAAAACCATTAATTGCATCTTTGTAAATTTTTGTTTTATGGAAACCGCATTTAACCAATTCTGGCATCTGGTTTCAGGGGCATTTGCCCTCAACCCAGAGGTTTTTGATCAAATCAATACCTTACCCGATGGCCTCACCGTAGCATTAATTATTGTTCTGATCGCTGGTTTATCACAAGCCATTGGACAATGTATTGTTTTATTTGCTAATAAAGTTACACCGATTCGTTTTTTTCTCAGCTTAGGAATTTCTGCGATTGTTTTTGCTTTAAGTTATGGATTGTGGGCGGGAAGTATTTGGATTGCAAGTAACTTATTTTTTGATGTTTCTCTCAGTTTTAATCTGATTTTTAAAACATTAGGACTCAGTTATGCCCCCCAAATGTTGGGGTTTTTAATCGCCTTACCCTATATGGGAATTGCGATAGGGGTATTACTTTCAATTTGGAGTTTACTCGCTCAATTTGTAGGATTAGAAAGCGTTGCCGGATTTGAAGATTGGTCTGTCTTTATTTGTACTTTAATTGGCTGGGTCGTCCTCCAAATTGTACAACGAACTATTGGTCGTCCGATTTTAGCCTTTAGTCGTTGGTTATCTAATTCGGTGGCGGGAACTTCATTAATTACTGACCCGAAAAAACTAGAAGAAATGGTCATGTATGACGGGAATGAGCCTCAAATTCTGACCGTTGGCAAGGAAATCTGGTTAGAAGCCGAACAACAAGAAGATATTCCTAAACAAAAAACTTCCTCTACTGTTAAATTTGTCGCCCTAGCATTATTAGGTTTATTATTAGTTTTTATTTTATATCCTAATTCTAATAACCCCTTAACCATAGGTTTTAGTCTACTCAATCATAGCTTTAGATTGGGCTTGAAATTAGTTAATTTTAGTTTAATTGCCTTGTTAATTTCTATTGTCCTAACACCCTTAGAATCCTTAACTTGGTGGGCAGGATGGTATGGAGTTAAACCCTTAGAAAATACCGGAACATTAGTCAAAAATCACAATATTGATACTCCAGTAAATCACTATGTTATGTATTTAGATGGGATCAATCAAGGCTCCTATCAATATTTACCAGAAGTTGAACGTTTTTTAGATGCCCTTGCCATTGCCACTCCCGATAATGTAGCGATTGTTAAAGGGATTATGCCCTATTCTGTTACTAATAAACCCTTAACTGAAAATCGGTTATTATCCTTTTTGTGGCGGATGATTGACTCCATGGTGGTTCAAAATCCTTCTAACCCAATTGGTTTTATCATTAATGCCAGAAATGTCGTCTCCGTAGCAGTTTCAGCCGATCCGCGTTACGGCCCGATTCAAAATCAAGGTCTGGCACAAGTCTTGTATAATAGTTTACTTAGCTATGGTTATCCCGTCGGTAGTGAAATTCCGGTGACATTGGTGGGCTACAGTGGTGGTGGTCAAATGTCCATGGGGGCTGTAACCTTTCTCAAACGTACCATTAAAGCCCCGATCACAGTAATTTCTATTGCTGGTGTGATCAGTGGAAATACGGGGACAATGGTAACGGAACATCTCTATCATCTAGTTGGGGATAAGGATAGCGTTGAAAAAGTGGGGGCGATTATTTTCCCTGGACGCTGGCCGTTTTCTCTGTTATCAAACTGGAATTTTGCGAAACGGCGGGGCAAAATTAGTTTTATCTCTTTGGGGCCAGTGGGACATAATATGATGGGTGGCCCGATGGGAGATCATCAACTACCAAATGGCAAAACCTACCTGCAACAAACCGTTGATGTTGTGACTGGAATTTTATTAGAAAATTGGGAAATTACTGGCCTAGATCCTAATATTTTCAAAAAATCTAGTAACTATGAACTCTACAAAAAAGCCCCATTTAATCAAGTTGCATATTATCCAGTTAAACAAACTCTTAATCCAGAGTTATATCAACCCGTAGGCAATTGGATAGGTCGATTAATTTTACCTAAATTATCAGAGCGGGAACAGGTGCAGGGCGTATTATTTGAGATTTATCATGCTGATTCATCCCATCAGCATCGAGTCGGACAAATTGTTAATTTAAGATGGGATTTACAGGTTTCTTCTGTCAAGGAAAGAGTTAAATTAGTCACCCAAGATGTTAACTTTATTGATCAGGTAAAAGTTAGTCAATCCCAAGGCAATATTCACCCAGAAAGAATCAATAGTTGGTCAAAAGTTGATCCCTTAGAATCCATGGCTGGAGCTAGACCCCAGGATGATGTGATTGTGGTGTTAAAAGATCCTGTGGTCTTGAAAGATACGGGTTTAGAACGTCCAAGTCTTTATATTCAAAATGATCCAATTGAAATTACTGGCCGATTTTATGCGCTGGTTCGGTTTATTGAAAATTTAGGCAATGACTTCTTTTTGGTACGTCATTATTCTCCCGCCTCTCAACAATTTAACGGCCCCGAAGAAAGGGTCTATTTGCCCTCTGTGATTGCTAACCGGGATGGGGCTTTATCTTCAATAAATCAGGATTTAGAACAATCTCCGGTTAATGCTTCTGGGTGGTATATATTCGGACAAAAAAATATTGATGGTCAGTTTGTAGTACAGGCGATCGCACCCTATCAATTATTTTCTTTAACTCCTGATTTGGTGATTTCAGGACAACAAAAAACCCTAGATTATATTAACTGGGAATACTGGAAAAATCAAGTCACTCCCCAAGGACAAGTTAAGACAATTTTCCTCAATCCAAATCAGGATCATTCTACTAACAATATTGTGCCGGAATCCATCTGGAAAGAAGGAGATAGAGCCTTATTAATGCACGTTTATGGCGGCATTGGCGGGCCGAATGGAGATAATACTCCCTTTGGGATTTATTTCGGACATTTTGCCTATGGAATCGCTACAGTCGTGCGCGATCGCCTTACCCAAGAATTGCGATTTAACATCGCATATCGCCAAATTTATACCCATAATTGTGATGGAATCATCTCAGGAAGTTTAGACTGGACAAGGTATAGTGGCGATCGTCAATTTGGTTGGTTAGGATCTCGTCCCTTCACCGATATTCTAATTAAATTTGATCCCCTCACCCAAGATTATGATTTTGATGGGTTCAAGTTTTCTCCCTTGGATATTGTTATTAATGAACTGGATATTATGACGGCTCGATATCGTGTGGGAGATGGAACTGGAACTACCTTTGTGAGTGCAATTAATTCCTGTTCTCAAGATTCCAGTCAAGCCTTATATTTATCCCTCAGACGGATGTTAGCTCAGTTTGAACTCAATCCTTTATTAATGAAATGGTTGCGGGAAAATCCCCACCACGAACAAACCGAAAGATTTCTTCAATTAGCCACCTTAGTAGCAAGTTTAGAAAGTATTTTAACTGCTGGAGGGAAAGCCCGAAAAGATTGGCGATATGGTTCTCCAACTTTAGGGCGTTTTACTGAAGAAACTCCCTTAAAAACCTTATCTCAATTAGGCTCTAGTTGGCGCTCATTATTACCGCGATTAATTAATGATAAAATTGCCATGATTTTCCTACAATTAGGCGCCTATCTCTGGATTCTCCGCACCCATCAAGTCGGCGGTCACGATCCCACCCTGAAAACCCTAATTCCCACGGATTTTTGGTTCGGGATTCCTAAATTGAAAAACTTTGAATATGATTAAGCTGTTAATCATCTCAAAAGAAACCTATGCTTGTCCGATTTGTCGTTGTGGTCAGTTGTCTAATATTACCTTGATGGATTAGTCTGCTATATCTACTTAGAAGAATCTTGTTCCGGTGTTCCCTGATATCCCTATAAAATCAAATTGCCACCCCATCATTTTTTCACTTCATGGGGCGGCGGTTAATTCAGGGATATCTAATATTAACTAATTCAACAGATATGCTTTATTGAGCTTTTTTGCGACGAGACATTGCTAAAGCAGCACCGACTAAACCTAATCCTAAAACAGTCGCAGGTTCAGGAACAGCCTTATTTAGACCCACCACTTTAAAATCAGGGCCCACATAATTAGATTCGCTGATTAACCGTAGACCACCAAAAGACTTGGAATCGGTCAGTCCTAAATCTAACAAACTGACTCCTAAAGACCCTACTGTTTGAGCACTACCGATTTCTGTGGTATCAAGTCTATAACCCGCGTCCTTCCATCCCGATGAATCTAGTAGAATTGAGTTTCCAGTCAATTCACCTTTTTTATTCAAAGCTTGAACTTGGAGTTTACTGTTTTTGCCCCGTTCAAAGAACAGGAAATTATCAACAGGTTTACCAAAGAACAAGTCTAGGGTAAATTTGCCACCGTCTTCGGTATCAATAATATTGCTGAGATTTAAATTTCCTAGAGAGGCTGCTAAATTACTTCCCGTCGGATTTTCTACCTGAACTCCCGAAGCATTATCCCCTCTATCACTACTGGCTGCGCCTGTATTATCGCCTGTCCAGAGATCGTTTTGGATAATATTAACATCTTTGACCAGGGAGAAATTGCTGTAGGTCTTACTACCAATTTCAACCGAACTCAAAGATATGTCGCTTTTCCACTGACTTTTATCTGTTGTGGTGTAGTTGGTTTTGAAGGTAAACGCTTGGGCCGAGGTCGCGCAAATCCCGGTTAAAGCTAGGGTTGAGATTAAGGTTGTGAGGAGTGTAGTTTTCATTTGGAATCCTTTGTGTGAATATGCTGCTGGCTACTGTGACCCTGAACTCGTAACTCTGTTTTTCTGAGTGTCTCCTTAAAACGGGACATTTTAGCAACCAGAGTTATTACATACAGGTTGTCGATAACACAATAACAATATGGGCAGGATACGTCACCCCTGTTTATCCAAATTTCCAGAAGTTTTACAGAACTTTTACAAAGATTAGCTTTTATGTAAAGAGTTGATGAAATTCCAATAAAACTGTTGTCTTGTGTCCTGGGGCGGTGGTCAATTTAAAGATGTCTAATGTTGGTTTCTTCAACAGATATGCTTTATTGAGCTTTTTTGCGACGAGACATTGCTAAAGCAGCACCGACTAAACCTAATCCTAAAACAGTCGCAGGTTCAGGAACAGCCTTATTTAGACCCACCACTTTAAAATCAGGGCCCACATAATTAGATTTGCTGATTAACCGTAGACCACCAAAAGATTTGGCATCGGTCAGTCCTAAATCAAACAAACTGACTCCTAAAGACCCTACTGTTTGAGCACCACTGATTTCTTTGGTATCAAGTCTATAACCCGCGTTCTGCCATTTTGATGAATCTAGTAGAATTGAGTTTCCAGTCAATTCACCTTTTTTATTCAAAGCTTGAACTTGGAGTTTACTGTTTTTGCCCCGTTCAAAGAACAGGAAATTATCAACAGGTTTACCAAAGAACAAGTCTAGGGTAAATTTACCACGGTCTTCGGTATCAATAATATTGCTGAGGTTTAAATTTCCTAGAGAGGCTGCTAAATTACTTCCCGTTGGATTTTCTACCTGAACTCCAGAAGCATTATCCCCTCTGTCGCTACTGGCTGCGCCTGTATTATCACCTGTCCAGAGATCGTTTTGGATGATATTAACATCTTTGACCAGGGAGAAATTGCTGTAGGTCTTACTGCCAATTTCAACCGAACTCAAAGAGATGTCGCTTTTCCACTCACTTGTATCTGATGTGGTGTAGTTGGTTTTGAAGGTAAACGCTTGGGCTGAGGTCGCGCAAATACCGGTTAAAGCTAGGGTTGAGATTAAGGTTGTAAAAAATGTATTTTTCATGGGGACTCCTGTGTGTGAATATCCTACTGGTTACTTTGACCCTGAACTCGTAGCTCTGTTTCCCTGCTTGTCTCCTTAGAGTGGGACATCTCAGCAACCAGAGTGATTACATACAAGCTGTTAATAACTACAATAACAAACTTTATTGGTTTGTCACCCCTGTTTATCAAAAATTCTGAAAGTTTTACAGAAACTTTATAAAGATCGGTCTTTATTTAAAGCATCGACCCAATTCCCTATAAAGAGCGGGGTAAACTTCTATTATTTCGGACGAATAAAAGCAATCGAATGTCGCCAAATCAAGATTTGTAGGTTGTTTGGGTCTTGTAAACAAATACAGTTGGGATCTTGCCAGATAATCGTTCCCAGAAGAAGATCATTCGTTAGCAGTTTAATTTCTACTGAGTTTTTATCCTTGGTATACCCTTGAACTTTGCGAATACTGGGTAAATCGGTATTAAATTCAGACATAAGTAGTTGTTTTTATCAACATTAAAACAATAATATATAAGGTGTAAGGGATTTTGAACTTTTTGATTCACTTTCGCCCAAACGCCTAAATCACACTAACGATAAAAGTGGAGGAATTCATGACCATTACATTTACGAAATATCACGGTTTAGGGAATGATTTCATCCTGATTGATAATCGTCATCAGTCGGAACCCCTAATCACCCCAGAAAAAGCCATAGAAATGTGCGATCGCAATTTTGGTATTGGTGCTGATGGCGTGATATTCGCCCTCGGTGGAACCTCCAACACTGACTATACCATGCGAATTTTCAACTCCGATGGTTCGGAACCTCAGATGTGTGGAAACGGAATTCGCTGTTTAGCTAAATTTATCGCTGAACTGGAAAACCGCGATCCGAGCACCTTCCCCGTAAGCTACAAAATCCATACCCTAGCGGGTGTGATTACCCCGGTATTACAAGCCAATGGCCAAGTTAAAGTGGATATGGGACTTCCGCGACTTTTAGCCCAGGAAATTCCTACCACTCTTGCCGCCGCCGATGAGAAAGTAGTCGATGTTCTCTTGTTAGTAGCTGGACATTCTTGGAATGTTACCTGTGTGAGTATGGGAAACCCCCATTGTATTACCTTTGTGGAGGATGTTGAGGAAATTAAACTCGCAGAAATCGGCCCTTTATTTGAGCATCATACCGTTTTCCCTGAACGCACCAATACGGAATTTATTCAAGTGATTAACCGCAATTATCTTAAAATGCGGGTATGGGAACGGGGGGCTGGAGCAACTCTCGCCTGTGGAACCGGGGCTTGTGCTTCTGTGGTTGCCGGAATTTTAACAGGAAATTGCGATTTTGTTGTTACAGTGGAATTACCCGGAGGTTGTCTTGAGATTGAATGGTCAAATCAAGATCAACATTTGTATATGACCGGGCCAGCACAACGGGTATTTACCGGAAATTATTAAGAGAAATCACCTAATTTAAGAGTTAAAAAGGTAAATAATATGGGCGGAGGGATTTATCTGATTCAGGATGATGATCGGCTCGTTGAAATGATGGAACAGCCCTACGATTCTGAAGATCAAATACAGGAATTATTAGAAACCTATCCCAATCTTTTAGCGGGGGATGAAATTGATCGGTTACAGACGCGCCATGGTAAATCTTTACGACGATGGTTATTAATCTCCCGGGACGTAACCCTTCCGGCTGAGGAAGATAATGGGAGTCGTTGGTCAATGGATCATTTATTTCTGGATCAAGATTCTATTCCTACGCTGGTGACAGTTAAACGCAGTCGCAATGTGGAAACTCGACAAAAAATGATTGGTCAAATGTTAGATAATGCGGCAAATTTAGGATTATATTGGCCGATAGAATCTATCATTTCTCAATTTGAAGCTAACTGTCGAGATCAAGGTCGAGATCCTGAACAAGTGTTTGAAGATTTTCTAGGTTCAGATCTAAATGAAGATGGATTTTGGCAAAAAGTTAAAACCAATCTGCAAGCAGGAAAACTGCGTTTAGTCTTTGTGGCGGATGAAATTACCAGTCCATTAAGAAGGGTAGTTGAATTTCTGAATAAACAAACGGATTTAGTCGAGGTTTTGGCTTTAGAAATTAAACAATATGTCAGTCAAGATGGTTTAAAAACCCTTGTTCCTCGATTAATTGGTCAAACCGCCGAAGCCCAACAAAAGAAATCCAGCGCCACGGGAGAACGTCGTCGCTGGGATGAGGTTTCGTTTTTTGAAGAACTCCACCTACGTCGGGGAGAGGATGAAACACAAATAGCCCAGGAAATTCATAATTGGGCAAAACTTCAGGAACCGGAAGTTATTATACAATGGGGGATGGGAGATGTTTATGGTGGATTTACAGCTTTATTAAACCAAAAAGAAAAAGGTCGAAAACAGTTAAAGTTATTTACCGTTGATATTTCTGGACGTTTAGAAATTTCTTCTAATAAATATGGTTCTCAACCACCTTTTGATCGACAGGAAAAATGGTTAGAACTCAGAAATAAATTGAGTGCGATCGGTTTATCTCTCCCTTTAGAACCTACGGAATATAGAGAGCCAACATTACAGTTATCCAACTTAGAAGATAAAACCGTATTACAACAAGTCCTAAAAACATTTGATTGGGTTATTTCTATAATTAAAGCATGAAGTAGTAAACCCACACCCGGGTAAAAAATGATCAGTATTAGAGACGCGCCGTGGCACGTCTCTACAATAATGACTGTTATCCGAGAACAAAATTACTCTTACCTATCAAGCTACTATCGACTCCAAACAGTTCAGCCAACTGTTGTTGACTACTGGCTATTTTAATTAGGGTGGAGCCGTTAAAAGAGGTAATTTGTAACTGTTCAAAAGTTAAACCTCCGGTTAAAGCGATAATATCCTCTCCGTTCGTAAAGTCGGTAATTAGGTTATTTCCAAAACTATTGGCTAGATAGAAGCGGTCATTACCCGCACCACCAGTTAGGGTGTCATCGCCCCCGGCTCCAACTAACCAGTCATTACCCTGACCTCCGGTTAAGATATCGTTGCCTTCTCCGCCATCGAGGGTATCATCCCCTAAATCTCCGAATAGGATATCATCGCCATCATTTCCAACTACAAGGTCATTCCCTTGACCGCCGTAGAGGGTGTCATTATCTGCACCACCAGACATAGTGTCTTGGTCTCCTCCACCCAAGAGCAGGTCATCACCTCCATTGCCTTCTAAGACGTCGCTTCCAATATCTCCGAATAGGATGTCCTTACCGTCACCGCCTTGGATGGAGTCATCGTTTTGACCGCCAAACAGCAGGTCGTCACCGTTGCCTCCTTGTAAAAAGTCATTGTTTTTACCGCCAAACAGGATGTCATCACCGTCATCTCCGATTAGGACATCTTTGCCTTCACTCCCAAAAATCAGATCATCTCCCTCACCACCTATGATATAATCATCTTCTTTACCTCCATAACCGATGTCATCTCCGCTACCGAGATCGAGGTAATCATTGCCTTTATACCCGTACACCTGATCATTTCCAGCACCTGAGTTAATCGAGTTATCCTCATCTGTGCCGAATATTTGATCATTATCACCTGTCCCCTGTTCGGCTGTTCCACTGGGTTCGGTTGTGTTTAACGTTAGCCCGACAATAAAATTCGAGGGATCAAATACGGCAGTTGGTTCCGGTGTGGGAGCTAATGTTGGTTCCGGTGTAGGAGTTGGTGTTGGTTCCGGTGTGGGAGTAACCGTTGGTTCCGGTGTGGGAGTAACCGTTGGTTCCGGTGTGGGAGTGACTGTTGGTTCCGGTGTGGGAGTAACCGTTGGTTGAGGTGTGGGAGTAACCGTTGGTTCCGGTGTGGGAGTAACCGTTGGTTCCGGTGTAGGAGTAACCGTTGGTTCCGGTGTAGGAGTAACCGTTGGTTCCGGTGTAGGAGTAACCGTTGGTTCCGGTGTAGGAGTAACCGTTGGTTCCGGTGTAGGAGTAACCGTTGGTTCCGGTGTAGGAGTAACCGTGGCGGTGGTGTTGAGCAGGATGGAGACGGTGTCGCTGAAGGAGTTCGCCACAGCTAAGTCGGGTAAGCCGTCGCCGTTGATGTCACCGATGCTGACGGATTGGGGGTCAGAGCCAGTTCTGAATTCAACTTTGCGGGCGAAGGTTGGGGTGGTGGCTCCGGTGGCTGTGGTGTTGAGCAGGATGGAGGCGGCGTCGTTGCCCACGTTCGTCACTGCTAAGTCAGGTTTGCCGTCGCCGTTGAAGTCGCCGATGCTGACGGATTGGGAGCTACTAGAAGTGGTGAAGTCAACTTTGGGGGCGAAGGTGGGGTGGTGGCTCCGGTGTTGAGCAGGATGGAGGCGGTGGGGTTGGTGGCTGTGGTGTTGAGCAGGATGGAGACGGTCTGGCGGGCGCTGCTGGAGTTCACCGTTGCTAAGTCAGGTTTGCCGTCGCCGTTGAAGTCGCCGATGCTGACGGAGATGGGGTTATAGTCAGTGGTGAACTCAACTTTGGGGGCGAAGGTGGGGGTGGTGGCTCCGGTGGCGGTGGTGTTGAGGAAGATGAGGACGGTCTTGCCCACGTTCCCCACAGCTAAGTCGGGTTTGCCGTCGCCGTTTAAGTCGCCGATGCTGACGGATTTGGGGCTAGTGCCAGTTGTGAAGTCAACTTTGGGGGCGAAGTCTAGTACACCGATGTAGGTTTTGAGGCTGGTTTCTGTGAGGGCAAGTTTAGGCCTTTGGGGGGATGGGGGGATGAGTTGGAGGATGTCCCAGGTGCCGCCTTTTTTCGCATTCCCTGTGGGGTGGGGGTTCGCCGCGATGTTTGCCCCTGTGAGTTGGTAAAGTTGAGTCAGGAATTGGCTACCGGAGTCCCCGGCGGCTACGTTACATCCATATAAGATGATGCTGGCATGAGGTGTGAAGGCGTTTCGCCATTGTTGCAACTGTTGGGTGTAGTTTTCTATGTTGCTGCTATTTAGTTCTGTTGTCCCTAAGTAAAGATGGCCGGGGCTACCGTGGGAGATGATGTGTAAGGCTTCGATGCCTGTATGTTGAGCTAGGATTGTGGTGATTTGCTCTATGGCATTAGGCTGGCTTTCGAGGATATAGGTTTGCGTGCCGGGTTTGATGCCTTGGGCTATGTGGTGACTATCGGGTACTGTGGGGTCAAGGATGACTATTGAATTGGGATTTTTGCTTTAGCAAAAATCCCAATTCAAAAAATTTTTTTCGGAGGTGTGGTTAAGTTGAGGTAGAGTTCCCATTGGTTTCTGCTCCTGCTGAAATGGTTTTTTGTTGAGTCCGTCGCCTGACTTAATTTAGGAGGTGATATTTATACCTCTCGACAGATGACAGCCAATAGTCTTTACTTCACTAGCCTAACAAAGTTATTTTCGATTTTCAGTGATTCAGCATACTCATTTATAAATCTTTATATTTCTCTGGGTTATTTTAAAGGAATCATAAAAAAGTCGCCACGATTTAACAGGGCGCGAGGGGGGGTTTATGATATTATTGATTTTATGTGTTTGTGTTATAGTCAAAAAAAGTCAATATAAATAACCATCTGCGTTGATTTGTAATATATTATTCTCCCGTGATATTATGAAATTTATTAACCCCAAAACAGACTACGCCTTTAAAAAAATCTTTGGCTCCGATCAAAGTCAAGATATTTTAATTAGTTTCCTGAATGCAATTGTCTATCAAGGTGAGACTTTTATCACTGCTTTAGAAATTATCGATCCCTACGCACCGGGGAGAATTTCTGGTTTAAAAACCACTTATTTTGATGTTAAAGCTCAACTGAATAACGGCGAAAATGTGTTAATTGAAATGCAGGCATTTAATGTACCAGCTTTTGGCAAGAGGATTCTTTATAACACAGCAAAAATGTATGTTAATCAACTGAAATTAGGGGAAGTTTATCCAGAATTAAGAGCAGCAATTGGTGTGGCGGTGACGGATTTTATTATGTTTAATGAACATAATAAAGTAATTTCACAATTTACGCTCAAGGAAGATGAGTTATTACTGAATTATCAACATAGTCCGTTAAAATTAGTATTTGTGGAGTTACCCAAATTTAATAAAACTCTGGAAGAATTAACAACTATTACGGATAAATGGCTTTATTTTTTACGCAAAGCACCGGATTTAGAAGTAGTGCCAGAATCTATGTTAATTGTACCGGAAATTGAGAAGGCTTTTGCGATCGCTGATCGGGTAAACTTAAGTTTAGAGGAAGTAGATGATTTGGAGAAGCGGGAACAGTTTGAACGGGAAAGAATAGGTGCTATTGAGTTTGGTAAAGCTCAAGGGTTGGCTGAAGGGATACAAATTGGTGAACAAATTGGTGAACAAAGAGGTGAACAAAGGGGTGAACAAATTGGTGAGCAAAGGGGTAAAATAAATCTGATTAAACGCCTATTACAACGGCAATTAGGTGAACTAAATCAATCAATAGAAGATAGTTTATCACAACTAACTTCAGAGCAATTATCAGCTTTGGCTGAGGCTATTTTTGACTTTTCTAGTGTAGGTGATTTATCCAGTTGGCTAGAAACTAATTGCCCTAGTTGAACATGACTGAGGTATTACCTAAGTCCCTACCTATATTATTTTCCACTAACACTATGAAATTCATTAATCCCAAAACAGACTACGCCTTTAAAAAAATCTTTGGTTCGGATCAAAGTCAAGATATTTTAATTAGTTTTCTGAATGCTATTGTCTATCAAGGTGAGACTTTTATCACTTCTTTAGAAATTATTGATCCCTACGCACCAGGGAGAATTTCTGGTTTAAAAACTACTTATTTTGATGTTAAGGCTCAACTGAATAACGGCGAAAATGTGTTAATTGAAATGCAGGCGTTTAATGTACCAGCTTTTGGCAAAAGGATTCTTTATAATACGGCAAAAATGTATGTTAATCAACTAAAATTAAGGGAAGTTTATCCAGAATTAAGAGCAGCAATTGGTGTAGCTGTGACGGATTTTATCATGTTTAATGAACACAATAAAGTCATTTCACAATTTACGCTCAAGGAAGATGAGTTACAAGTAAATTATCAACATAGTCCGTTAAAATTAGTATTTGTGGAGTTACCCAAATTTAATAAAACTCTGGAAGAATTAACAACTATTACGGATAAATGGCTTTATTTTTTACGCAAAGCACCGGATTTAGAAGTAGTGCCAGAATCTATGTTAATTGTACCGGAAATTGAGAAGGCTTTTGCGATCGCTGATCGGGTAAACTTAAGTTTAGAGGAAGTAGATGATTTGGAGAAGCGGGAACAGTTTGAACGGGAAAGAATAGGTGCTATTGAGTTGGGTAAGGCTGAAGGGTTGACTCAAGGGTTGACTCAAGGGTTGACTCAAGGACGGGCTGAAGGTATTGAAATTGGTGAACAAATTGGTGAACAAAGGGGTAAAATAAATCTGATTAAACGCCAATTAAAACGGCAATTAGGTGAACTAAATCAAGAGATAGAAGATAGTTTATCACAGCTATCATCAGAGCAGTTATCGGCTTTGGCTGAAGATATTTTCGACTTTTCTAGTGTAGGTGATTTATCCAGTTGGTTAGAAACTAAATCCTGACTTTGACCTTTAGCCGATAGAAATAAAACAGGAATCCATATCATAACAGTTTTTGAAGCGTACAGGTGTTAGCTGTTGATATGTTGATGAGGGGATTGAGCAAGGTTGGACTGCATCAGGAAAGATCAGTATTAGAGACGCGCCGTTGCACGTCTCTACATTAATGACTGTTATCCGAGAATAAAATTCCTCTTAACTATCAAGCTAATATCAACGCCAAACAGTTCAGCCAACTGTTGTTGACTCCCCCTACTCCCCTACTCCCCCCGCCCCCTTGTTCGGGAACCCGTACAAATTAGACTGTTGCAATGGGGAGGCTTTTTTCGGTAAATTAGCACTCAGGAGTCGAGAGTGCTAATTTGAATTCCTCAAAGGAAATCATAAAACTCTGATCACCGAATATTTACATAAAGTGGAGGCTAATAAATGGCTGCTGTATCTCTAAGCGTATCAACCGTTAAACCCCTCGGTGAGCGCGTTTTCGTTAAAGTAAGTGCGTCCGAAGAAAAAACAGCAGGTGGAATTTTTCTGCCTGATAACGCCAAAGAAAAACCCCAAGTCGGCGAAGTGGTGGCCGTTGGCCCTGGCAAACGTAATGAAGATGGTTCCCGCTCTGAATTAGAAGTCAGCATCGGTGACAAAGTTCTCTACTCCAAATACGCTGGCACTGACATCAAACTTGGTACCGAAGAATATGTTCTGTTAGCAGAAAAAGACATCTTAGCGATTGTCAACTAATCGGCGTTTTTAACCTTAGATCGTAAACCACAAATTTGTTATCTGATCTAGCCGGTTAAAACCCCCTCCTTGAGAAATTCATTTCTAATTATCAACCTAAAACCTGAAGACAAAACATGGCTAAACGTATTATTTACAACGAAAATGCTCGTCGCGCCCTAGAGCGTGGTATGGATATCCTGGCGGAAGCCGTTGCCGTTACCCTTGGCCCCAAAGGTCGCAACGTCGTATTAGAAAAAAAATTCGGTGCGCCCCAAATTGTGAATGATGGCGTCACCATTGCTAAAGAAATTGAACTAGAAGATAACATCGAAAATACTGGAGTTGCCTTGATTCGTCAAGCCGCTTCCAAAACCAACGATGCTGCTGGCGACGGAACCACCACTGCAACGGTTCTAGCCCACGCCATGGTCAAAGAAGGTCTGCGGAACGTTGCTGCGGGTGCTAACCCCATTGAACTCAAACGCGGTATTGATAAAGCGACTATCTTTTTAGTAGAAAAAATCGCCGAACACGCTCGCCAAGTGGAAGATTCCAAAGCGATCGCTCAGGTCGGTTCTATCTCTGCCGGAAACGACGAAGAAGTCGGTAAAATGATTGCTTCGGCGATGGATAAAGTCGGTAAAGAAGGCGTGATTTCCTTGGAAGAAGGAAAATCCATGACCACCGAATTAGAAATTACCGAAGGGATGCGCTTTGATAAAGGCTATATTTCCCCCTACTTCGCCACCGATACCGAACGGATGGAAGCAGTTCTGGAAGAACCCTATCTGTTAATTACCGATAAAAAAATCACCTTAGTTCAGGACTTAGTGCCTGTTCTGGAGCAAGTTGCCCGTTCTGGCCGTCCTTTGGTGATTATCGCTGAAGATATTGAAAAAGAAGCCTTAGCAACCCTGGTGGTTAACCGTCTGCGCGGTGTGCTGAATGTGGCTGCGGTGAAAGCGCCTGGTTTTGGCGATCGCCGGAAAGCGATGTTAGAAGATATCGCCGTGTTAACAGGTGGCCAACTGATCACCGAAGATGCTGGTCTGAAACTGGAAAACACCAAGCTGGATATGCTGGGTAAAGCCCGTCGGATCACTCTGACCAAAGATAACACCACCATCGTTGCTGAAGGCAATGAAGCCCCCGTTAAAACTCGTTGTGAGCAAATTCGCCGTCAAATGGAAGAAACCGAATCTTCCTACGACCGTGAAAAACTCCAAGAACGCTTGGCTAAATTAGCTGGTGGCGTGGCTGTGATCAAAGTTGGTGCGGCTACCGAAACCGAAATGAAAGATCGCAAGCTGCGTCTGGAAGATGCCATCAACGCCACGAAAGCGGCCGTTGAAGAAGGTATCGTTCCTGGTGGCGGTACAACTTTAGCTCACTTAGCTCCTCAACTGGAAGAATGGGCTAATGCTAACCTAACCCACGAAGCCTTAACAGGGGCCTTAATTGTTTCCCGTGCTTTGGCTGCGCCTCTGAAACGAATTGCTGAAAACGCAGGCGTTAACGGTGCTGTGGTGGCCGAACGAGTCAAAGAAAAAGACTTTAATGTTGGTTACAACGCTGCTTCTAACGAATTTGTGGATATGTTTGAAGCGGGTATTGTTGACCCTGCCAAAGTTACCCGTTCTGCTCTGCAAAACGCGGCTTCTATTGCTGGAATGGTGTTAACAACTGAGTGTATTGTTGCTGACAAACCTGAACCTAAAGATGGTGCTGCGGCAGGTGCTGGCGCTGGTATGGGCGGCGATTTCGACTACTAATTCCTAGTTTGATATGATATGGGGTGGCTTTTGTCGCCCCATATTTATTGGGGAATAGGGATCACGGATTTAAGAGGATTTCACGGATTTCACGGATTTTAATCTGTGTTAATCTGCGTAATCCTCTGAAATCCGTGATAGGTGATGGGGAAGATTGAGATTTTGGTTGTTTTAGGTTTTGATATTTTCAAGACTTGATTTTACGGAAGGTTGAGGAATTAGATAAATTAAACCTGAAATTAGGGTTAATCCTACTGCAATCCAGAATAGGATTAAGCTGGTAGTTTGCCAAGGTTCAGGTAAAGGTGCTATTAAAAATGCGATCGCTAAAATTTGACTAACTGTTTTTAGTTTACCCCAAATATTGGCTCCAGAAATTTGAGTTTGATTGACTCTCCATCCGGCAATGGTTAGTTCCCGTGCTAGGATTAAGAATACTCCCCAAGCGGGAATTTGTCCTAACTCAATTAAGGCAAGTAAGGGCGCGAAAACTAATAATTTATCGACTAAGGGATCAAGAAATTTTCCTAAATCTGTAACTTGATTGAGTTTTCTAGCTAAATATCCATCTAACCAATCGGTGCTGGCTACTATTAAAAAAATTCCTAAACAAATCCAACGATTAGTAACAGTTGGATCATATAAATAATAAAGTATAAATGGAACTCCGAACAAACGGGAAATCGTAATCCAATTCGGTAAGTTCATAAATCAGTTATCTGGGATCTTTGCTGGGGTCAAGACTAATTTAACCACAAAGACACAAAGAAGTTTTGCCGATATTTCCAATGTTGACTAAATAGTCAAGAGTATGCCCACACTCGCCCTTACAATATTGTCGCATCAGCCGCGGGTTTTGTCAATCCCCCTCGGTACTTTTTAACCCGCAAAATCAAGATTTTATATTTTTCACTTATGACTGATAACTGATTAATGGTTCTTCCCAATTTTGTAGGGAATGTAGACTTAATTGTGCTAAATATTTTCTGGTCAGGTCGGCGCGGTCTAAACTTATAAAATAATTATTATCGACATCTTGATAAAATAATGCGCCTTCGAGTAAACCTTGATAATCAGGATTTTTTTGAGATTCTAAAGTGAACCAAATCGCATCAGAAGGTGAGGGAATTAAACCAGAAGGTAATTTTCCCTTTAAAATTGCTATAATTCTATCTGAAACAGAACGGGTATTGACCCCGCGATTTTCTAAGAGTTGATGTACTTCTGATAAAGATAAAGGTTGTTCTTTGAACACTCGCAATAGTTCCGCTAAAAGAAAATAATCACTGTATTGATGTCGAGACATATCCAAGACTTGAAAATAAAGGGGTAATACGGCTAAACCCCAAGCCAAGCGACTACAATGGGAATAATTGTTGTCTCGATGATTTTGATCATGGGGACTATCTTGGGTAATCAAAGCATTTGGTAATTTTTGGCGTAACCAACGGCTAAAAGTTGGCCAGGTTCCATTTCCCCCTGTGCAAATGGCTTGACTAATTCTAATTGGAGAAATCCCCTGCTCACTGAAAAGATGGTTTAGTTCTCGATTTAACTGTTGAATAAAGGGAATAAAAATCTTTTGTTCTAAATCTCGTTGGGAAACTTCCCAAGAATAATTATTTAATGTTAGGGTATAGCGGTGCTTCGCGTCGGTAAGGACATCGCTTTGTTGTAGTTCAAATTTTAAAGTTTCTGCAATTTCTAATAACTTTAATCCCGTAGAATCACTCTGTAAAATTTGTTGTAAACGATAACGTTTGGCTAAATCAGGATGTCCAGGTTCAGGAAATTCCACATCTGGAATATTAAATATGGGGAAGGGTGAACCCTCTGGCTGAATCAAAAGTTGAGTAATAATATCCTGATTTAAGGCATCTCCAGCATAGGCTAAATGATGACAAACAACTTGGGAAGCTTTAAACTCGGTTAAATCCTGGGGAAGTTTAGCTAGGGCTATTTCAGTTGTTGTCGCACCAATATTAATAATTAAAATTGTGCTATCGGGATCGGGGGGATGGAGATGGAATTGATATAATAAAGTTGCGATCGCATCCTCAATAATAAAAATTTGTTCAGGACGTTTAATGATTCCTGCTGCTAATACAGCTTCCCTAAGATTAAAACGATAGGCTTCTGTAGAAGCCGTGGAACAGCCTAAAACCACCCCATCTAAACAATTTAATGCTTGCTGAAATTCGATCGTATCGAGTCCCACAGCACCCACAGTATAGACATTAGGTAAAGCCATGATTGGGGGAGTTTCCCGATTAGGCTGCTTTGATGGGGAAATTCTGCGACCAGACAACATTCGATGGGGATGTAAGGTAGATAATAAAGCTGTCCAGGCCTCTCGAAATCCCCCCAAGGGCAGGGACTGTTGTTCTGACCAATGAATCATGGGAAGCCCTGCTAATTCAGGAGAATTAACTGAATGATAAGGAATTCCCAGGTTTAATAAGGATTTAAACCGTTGTATTAGGCCTTGAGTGGTTTTTTCCTGTGGATCTAAATAGTAAATTGATGCCGTTAGCCGAAAGGTAAAGGGAAGATCCTCGATTCCAGAGAGTTCTGTCTGTTCCGCTTGCCAATAAATAGGATAAACTTTTTGGGTTTCGCTCTGCAATAAGGCGGCGGATATTCCCGTTGTTCCTAAGTCAATTCCTAAATACCATTGAGTCATAATCAGTTATCAGTTATCAGTTATCAGTTATCAGTTTTTAAAAAACTCCTGACTCAAGGCTTCAAGACTGAGAGAATCTTCCTCCTGTTCGGTGTCCCAATTTAAGTTTTTTTCCTCCGCCAAGTTCAAACTGTTGAAAACATCATCTAAAGTTAAATCTGATAATCCTTGAGTTGATGCAATATTTTGCTTTTCTGATGCTGGTTTATTTAAGGATTCAAGGGAAACAGAGGGAACTGATTGATCCGAACGAGGTTCCATCCCAATATCTCTAAATAAATCTTCAAAAGTAATTAGTTCTTCAGGTTGAGATACTTTTGAATTCGTTTTTGCTGATGATTTTTGGGTAGAAACTTGAGGCTGGGAATAAGTTGATTTTACGGGATTTTTCTTGGAGATTGGAATGGTTTCAGGTTGTTCTAAATTAAATAGATCTGCCTCTAAATGTTCCAAAGTATTGCGATCAATTAATAAACGAGAATCGACTTGTTCACTATCGTCCTCCAAATTTAGGGGAAGTAAATTTTCATTCGGGGACGCTTGAACATAAGCATCTTTCTCCCAACTAACTGTTGGGCTTTCCATAGGAGAGGGAGATGCCATCGGACTCGTAATTCCGGTGAGTTCTTGTTGGGTTCTTGCCGAGATCACATCAGAATTTGGGGGGGAAACCTCCTCAAAGGTGAGTTCCTCAAAAACATCACTTAAATCTGCTAAGGTTTCCTCAAAGGGATTCGGTGCAGAAGTAAAAGACGAATCCACAATTTCATCGGTTATAGGGGACACCAATTCTGCTTCAGATCCTGGTGTAAATAAGTTCTCAGACTCTAAGAATACAGGATCGATAGCATCTGCGGTTAAGGATAAATCAGATTCTATCGGAACATTTTGATCCGGTTGACTGAATATATCTAAACTATTTAAGCTCAAGAAATCAGCCGTTTCCTCGAAGGATTCGGTGTCAATATTTTCCGATTCTATGGCTGTGATTTTCGGTGTTGACCCATCCCCAAATAAATCTTCGGTGTCTAAATGGATTTCTGATTCATTCTCGACCGTTGAAGGACTTGGAATATCGGTTTCCTCATCTAGTAATAAAGTTTCTATCTCTTCAGAAACATCATCTTCATCTAGTACCTGAATGACATCAAAATCATCCTCAAATAAATCAGTATTTTGTGTTTGAGGCGCCGCAGTCACAGCCGAGGATTCTGGCTCCGTCGCCAGATTAAACAAACTTTCTAATTCCGAATCAGCATCAGGGGTAGACTGTTCTACAATCGACTCATCCCAATCGAGGGAAAGAGAGCTTTCTGGCGTTCTATCTAACCCATCCTCGATAGGGGGAGTAGGTAATTCCTCAATGGTCTCAAACGCAACCTCGAATTCATCTTCATCGGTAATTTTTAGCTGTTCTTCGTTATCCTCATCATTAGAAGTAACAGAAGGAGTCGATTGTCTAGGAACTTCTGCCCCCGCATAGGGAAAGAGTCCCTCAAAAGCGGAGGAAAAATCCTGGGGAGGAGAAACCACAGACTCAGGAGAAGGTAAATTATCCGTGTTCGAGGCGGTTTCCGATTGAGTTAATTGTAATGAAGATTGTAAATAGGAAGACGTTTCTTGACCGACCTGCTGGGCTAATTGGTTGACTAAGGTGGTAAACATGACCTCCCCCTGTTTACCCAGACTGTGCATCCTTTCTAAGCTTTGGGAAAGGGAATCAGAATAGGTTTGGAGGTTTCGTTGCAAGGCCTCAAAAATCACACTCAGACTGGAATCGAGGGTCATCAGTAAATGATCAGATTGCGCTTGTAACTGTCGCATCTGTTCCAGGCGTTGGGCTGGAGTCAGGGGGTCGAGGGCTGTTTGGGGTCTGTCCACAGCTTCAGAAACCAGGGCGGGCAGCGAGTTGGATTCAGTTAATAATACCGAATCTAAAAATCGGGTTTCAATATGGTTCAGGGTTTGGGTCACATTATGAATCAGACTGTCTTGTAATCTGGTCATGAACTCTTGCAAAAATTCACGACTGAGTTGTTGTTGATAGGGTTGAGGAGGGACTTGTCCTATAGCTTGGGCTTTTCGGGCTTCTAATTGTTGAATTTCTTGAATTAAATTGCGTTGTTCGGTACGCAAACGATCGATCTCATCCTGAAGGGGTTGAGTCAAATTACTCCGCAAATAAATCATTTCCCGTCGGATTGCCTGCCACAGAGGTTCGCGCGTTCCGGGGGATATAGAAGGTTGATGGGCTTCCAAGGTAACACCGAGAGCCTGCTCGTCTGTATGTTCCTGAAGAAAGACCAAATACCTACGGACACGCTCTAGGACTTGACGGGAGCGTGTGACAGTTTCGCCAAAAACGACCCAGGGCAAACGTAAGCTGGGCTGACTAAGAACCTCGTCAATTTCGGTGATGAGTGCTTGAATCTGACCTTTCTGAACATTCAAGGCTGAACCCCCTCAATAATCGTTATGTTAATGGCACTCTATAATTGCTTAATCTCAAGGATTCCCTTGATTAAAGCAGTTGTGATCTACATAATATGTTAGGCTTGGCACGAAGGACTCAAACGGCTGACTTTGAATTTATTGGCTAATCACCCACCGAAGGCAATAGGGTTAGAAACTAAACCATTTTAACTTTTTTATGTCCTGATAGCTCTAAAATATGAAATTGCCTAGTAATTACTAACTCATAATTTTATCACAGCCTCATGGAAGATCGGTATTTCTCCCGTGACAATCACTCTGATATTCACAAGATGATCTGCTCAACGCCTTTCTTTCAAGGCTTGCCACCGGATGCGGCGGATAAAGCAACCTCTCATATTGTGGGTCGAAACCATCCAGCCAACCAAGTGATTTTATTAGAAAATGACTGGGGAAGTTCCGTTTATTTTATTCTGGACGGTTGGGTTAAAATTCGTACCTATAATTTGGATGGTAAAGAAGTAACGCTGAATATTTTGGGTAAGGGTGAACTATTTGGAGAAATGGCAGCACTCGATGAAGTCCCCCGCTCCACCGATGTTATTACATTAGCGCCAACCTTAATTGGGAATATGCCTGCTCAGGATTTTGTGGAGTTGATTACCACCGAACCCAAGGCGGGAATGCGACTAGCTCAATTGATGGGACGGCGTTTACGCCAGGTGAATCGACGTCTGAGATTGCGCGAATCTGATAGTACATCCCGGGTTGCCGATATTCTCCTATTTCTGGCAGAGGGCCAAGGTACAACTTCAGATCAAGGCGGAACACAAATTCCTAATCTTCCCCATCGGGAGTTAAGTGGTTTGAGTGGTCTGGCTCGGGAAACCGTAACTCGGGTTCTGAGTAAGTTAGAGAAAAAAGGATTAATTCATCGGGAACGGGATATTTTGAGTATTCCCGATGTCCATGCCCTAGAACGGATATTAGTCTGAATGGCACTATTGCCTATTGCCCATTGCCCATTCCCTATTAAATGAGTGATTCTTCTCCATCAAGTTCCTCTGTTAACCCCTGTGAATCTGAAACTCAGGAATGGGTATCTGTTAATGCAGATATCCCCCGTTCTGAAGCTTCGGGTCATCTGGCGAAACTATCCCATGCCCATCGAAACTCCCTGATTCTAGTAGAAACGGCTTTTTTAGCCAGTGCCGGAAGTTTGATATGGTTTGTTAATTATTATTTTCCCATGGGGCCGGTGCTGCGGCTGTTTTTCGCCTTACCGATGGCTTTATTATATTTACGATGGGGAAAACGGGCTGCGGTTATGGGGGCGGTAGCTTCATTTTTATTGTTATCGGTGTTAATGGGGCCAACTCGCAGTATTGTGTTTTTAATTCCTTATGGTTGGTTAGGAGTAGTTTTAGGGGGAATGTGGAAACGCAAATCTCCTTGGTGGATGTCCATTGGGACGGGTTCTTTGATTGTTGCTATTGGTTTTTTCTTTAAATATTGGTTACTTTCCATCCTGCTAGGGCGGAATTTGTGGGCCTACGCCACGATCCAAATGACTGCGGTGGCGGACTGGATTTTTATTAAGTTGGGGATTTTGGCTCAACCCAGTTTAGTTTTTGTGCAGGTGCTTGCTGTTCTGATGATTTTAATTAATAGTATTGTCTATTTATTTGTGGTTCATCTAGTCTCTTTATTATTATTAGATCGTCTCAATAGTCCCATTCCTCGCCCGCCCAAATGGGTACAAGTTTTATTAGATTACGAAGGTTAAATGGCTGTTAAGGTTTATACCCAGTTTGCTGAGGGGAATCGGTGGTTACATCGCTATCACGGGACTAAACCTGTGTTTGCTTGTGTGTTGGGATTTACAGCAACGGCCTTAATTCCAGGGATTTCCGCCGCTGGAGCTACCAGCGACTCCCGACAATATACGGCCGTTGCGGATGCTGAGTTTCTTCATAATGGGCCCCAACCCCTTCCCCAGTATCCCTTACCGCCACTGGATGCGGGGGCTTCTCCGGTGTTAATTTCCCGGGCTGTGGTGGAATCCTTAAAATGTCCTTTATATCTGTTTAATGCCGGATTATCCGTTGCTCCTTCGGTTCCTACGATTGATTTGGGGGGGGGTGCAGCCCGATGTATAACATCCGGTGCGGCCATGACTTTAGGGACTGTCAAGCATCTGTTTGAGCAGGGGTTAATCTGGGGTGAACGGATGGCCAAGGATGCCCAAAATAGTTATCTAATTTTATCGGAATGCGTGGTGGGGGGAACGACTACGGCCTTAGCGGTGTTGCTGGGTTTGGGAATTTCTGCCATAGATAAGGTGAATAGTAGTCATCCCCGGTGTAATCATGGCCAAAAATTAGCGATCGCCACCACGGGATTACAGCAAGCCGGGTTTTGGCCGTTATCGGGAATCGGGATTGATCCGTTCGAGTTGGTGGCTGCGGTGGGTGATCCGATGCAAATTGTGGTGGCGGGGATGACTTTGGCGGCTAGTCGTAGCGTCGGGGTGCTGTTAGCGGGTGGAACTCAGATGTTAGCGGTTTATGGTTTGGTAGAAGCGATCGCGACTCAATATCATATTCCTTGGCGTGCTGATGGGGTGGTGGTGGGAACGACCCGTTGGGTGGCTGAAGATCCCACGGGGGACACGGTTGGTTTAGCGGAAATGGTGGGAAATGTCCCCCTATTAGCCACGCAACTTAATTTTTCTACCTCGGTTTATCCGCAACTGCGGGCCTATGAACAGGGTTATGTTAAGGAAGGGGTGGGGGCTGGAGGGGCTGCGATCGCTGCTGATCTGGCGCTGGGTTGGAATAATACCCAACTTCTGCAAGCTATTGAAGCAGTAGCTGATCGGATGAAATCAAATTATTAGTGTTCAATTCTGCGGATCTGTGCTACGATAAAAAGTTGAACAATAAACGCGGACATGGCGGAATTGGTAGACGCGCTAGATTTAGGTTCTAGTATCGTAAAGATGTGAAGGTTCAAGTCCTTTTGTCCGCATCATGGGTAAAGAGTGAACAAAAATGCTCACCGAAAGGGGGGCTAGGGGTTGATCCCCCCAAATCCCCATTGAGAAGGGGGGCTTTAAGAAAATGCGATCGCCTCTCCTATTCCCAAAAAGCGATCGCCCTCCGCTGCCGAGCTATGGCACGGAAACATTGATATAATAGATAGAGAAGCCTTAGCAGAAAGCAAAATAACTATGTCAGAGGTAATTCTCAAACAAATCTTTAATCAGCTTGAAGTGCTGGAAATTTTCGAGCTACATCAGCTTCGTATCTGCTGATAACGAGTTGAATGCAGCAGCAGCTAGGCAAGGTTTGAGAGTTGAAAATCCTAATAATTACCCCTAATTGTGATCGCCATTCCTATCCCCAAAAAGCGATCGCTCTCTTTAACACAAATTACCATCAACATCTTATCCCTCCTCAACTTAACTTATAATTCCTACTAACATCTTGTCCCCCATTTTTAAGGGAGGCTAGGGGGGATCTTCTTCGGATAATCTAAGTGGAGATCCCCCCAAACCCCATTAAAAATGGGGGGGATAAGAGTGGAGTATGATCGCTCTGATTTGAGAAAAAGAAATACATATTTACTTTTCTCAACGGTAAATAAAACAATCAGTAAGTTACAATTAGACTTACAATAATTAAGGAGTTATGAGGAATGTGTAAATATGGCAAAATTTCCGAACGAACTTGCGGAAATTATCTGGAATTTAAAACGCCAGTTACTAGAGATTATTGATGCAGCAACAGTAGGAGAATTGACTCTGTTTGAATTGTTTGGAGAAACGAGTGATACGATGCCATTTCTGGATGAATTGAAAAGTGTGGCTGAACGTGCTGCACCTTGGTTTTCTCGGTTGTCTAATTTTCAGTTACGCATAGCTGAGTCTCAACCCACGATTTCGGCTGATATGCTAAACTTAGTAAACCAATGTATTGAACGCATCCAGATGGAAATTCCGGCAATGGAACGGAGTATTCAAGAAGTGAAAACGGAGTGGAATTTGCCATGAATAGCCAACCGCGTATTCCTGACCCTGAAACAGCCAAGAGATTATTGGCTAATTTGCGCCGCAGTCGTTTAGCAATGGAAGCAGCGACCCTGGAATTAGAAGACATTACGATGCAGTTGGAAAATGATAGTAGACAAAGGCGTTTGGTGAGATTAAGGCAGGCAATTAAGGATTAAGAAACAGGTAAGCGATCGCTCTCTTTAACACAAATTACCATCAACATCTTATTCCCCCCTCAACTTAACTTATAATTCCTACTAACATCTTGTCCCCCTTTTTTAATGGGGCTAGGGGGGATCTTCTTTGGGTAATATAAGTGGAGATCCCTCCAAACCCTTTGATAAGGAGGGCTTTAAGAAAATGCGATCGCTTATTTTTTCAGAATTTAAAGGTTAATCATCTCCTAATAATACGGCTAATAATGCTTTTTGAACGTGCATTCTGTTTTCCGCTTCATCCCAAACTTTTGAACGAGATCCCTCGATGACTTCATCGGTAATTTCCTCATCTCGGTGGGCGGGTAAACAATGCAAAACAATTGAATTATCGGCGGTTTTTTCGATTAATTTACTATTAACTTGATAGGGTTGAAACAGAGGAATTCTAGCTCTGGCTTCTTCTTCCTGTCCCATACTTGCCCAAACATCTGTATAAACAACATTTGCATCTTTTGCCGCTTTAATAGGATCTTCGGTAACAATTACCTCGGTTTTTCCCTTAGCAATATCTTTGGCTTGTTCAACAATATCTGCATCGGGTAAATAGTTAGCCGGGGTAGCAATTCTAACGTTCATTCCCACCATGGCACAGCCTAATAATAAGGAATGAGCCATATTATTAGCCCCATCGCCAAAATAACTTAAAGTTAAACCTTCTAAGGTTCCAAAACATTCTTGAACTGTCATTAAATCCGCTAAAACTTGACAGGGATGTTCTCGATCTGTTAAAGCATTAATTACTGGAATTTCCGCATAATTAGCAAAGGTTTCTAAATCCTTTTGTTCAAAAGTACGAATTGCGGTAATATCCAAATATCGATCTAATACCCTAGCCGTATCTATTAATGGTTCTCCGCGACTTACTTGGGTAACATTCGGGTTTAAATCAATCACTTGACCCCCCAATTGATACATGGCAACGGTAAAACTAACCCGAGTTCGGGTTGAAGCTTTAGAAAATATTAATCCTAATACTTTATTGCGACGCAATTTGACCATTCCTGATTTTAATTTTGTCGCCAAATCTAATAAGAAATAGAGTTCATCAATACTCACATCCGCCAAACTTAAAAAATCCCGTCCTTTTAATGTTTCCATAATTCTTCCTAAACTACTAACAATTATGTTGATTTCATAACCCCACCCCCCTAACCTCCAGGGCTGTTTCAAAATCGGGAGTGAAATAGTAAAGAAAGAGCGACCGCTTGATGATAAAATCGGGGGCGAGCGCATTCTTTCATAAAAAAACAATGATGAACAGTCTAATATAATATCTGAAAAAAGTCAAGGATTTCCAAAAATCTCAAGGGGAAATATATCCGATATGGTGGGTATTATTCGTAGTGATACTAGCGCAAATATCTTGATATCAAGGATATCGAGAAATCGGATATTTTGTAAAGACTAACCATCAAAGTTTGAATAAAACTTTCAATATTGCTCCAGCTAAAATGCCACCTTATTCAACAATAAGAAAGGTAATAATGGGGGTAAATTGGGAGAAATTACTGGCTATCTCTCAATCCGAAAGTTAAAAATGAAAAAATAGAGCAATACCGCTTTGGAGATATCTAATTATAAACCGGTAAGGTAAAGTGAAAACAACTGCCTCGGGTTGAATTAGAATCGACCCAGATATTTCCGTAGTGGGCGACAATAATTTTTTTACACAACGATAAACCAATACCATAACCATCTTGAGCTTGATCCCGGGCGAGGCGAAAACCTTCTTGAAAAATGCGATCGCGGTTTTCTTGGGGAATTCCTGGCCCACTATCGGCAATACTCACCTGTACTTTTTGACTGGTGCGGTGTAACACAATCACTTCTAGGGTTCCACCTCGGGGAGTATATTTAATTGCATTATCTAATAAATTAACAATCACTTGCCTAATCCGTTCTGGATCGGCATAAACCCAAGGGGTATCATGGGGAATATCTGTTTTCAGATTCAACGATTTAGACTGAAATTGTGAGTCTAACTGCGCTAAAATTTGATGTAGAAATACCGTTAATTCTAACTGATTTGGTTGAATTTGTAAACGAATATTAGGACTATTTGATGTTTCTAAAATATCCGTAATCATCCGATCAATAATATGAATTTGAGCGCGAGCTTGTTGAATCAAACGCACTTTCAAAGCGGGAGTAATTTGATCTGAAGATAACGTTTCCATGGCTAGGGAAGTCGCTGTTAAAGGACTCCGCAAATCATGGGCTAAAATTTCTATAATTCGATCTTTAAACTGTAATTGTTGTTGTAAAAGTTCCTTTTCTTGTTGGAGGTGAAATATCTGATCACTGAGTTGAATTAATTCAGCAACATGGGCCACCGAATTAGCTGCATGAGTAGCGGGGGCACCTGAATTTTGTTCATTTAACTCCAATAACTCCGTCGTTTGTTTCCAACGGGGCCACCAGTGTTCCAGTTGAGCCACTAAATCACTTCCGGCGAGAACCTGTCGAGGTTCGGGGTGGATTTTGATTAGGGTGGGTGTGGCCATCAGCTTAAAATGTTCAGCCAAATAGGGCTGTTCACCGACATCAATAATCTGAAGTTCAAATTCATTCTGAGTCTTTAACTCCTCTAGGAAATCACGAATTCGCCGAATCCGCTCTTGGGAGCTAGGACGCTGATCAACAAATAAAAGAAGTTGCAAGGGGACTTCTGGGGACGGGGACTGTTTTTCGGGAAATGCCTGCATTTCATGGGTTTTGAGCAGGTGCGGTAAACTATTTTCACTGTCTCTGAAGGAAGAAGGATAGTACATGGGCAACTGCATTTATTTATAGTTTAATTTAACATCTTCTTTAGATTTGATTTTTTTGAATCAGGGAAACTGGAAAGCCGAGAGAGAATGGTAGACTATTGCGTGATTATGATTTGGCCTCCCTCACCTCTGTTGAGTGTATGGGGTGATAGCTGTTGAAAAAATTTAGGTAGATCCCAAATGTTCCTAAGCGGGCAAAACTGGCAAAAAAATTCGTCGTTGAGATTGGTCGTAGGAGTTGCGATCGCATTTTTGATCATTTGTTTAAGCCTAACTCTACACCGTTACTTTAGTTTTTATGCCTCCTATGACCAGGGCATTTTTAATCAAGTGTTTTGGAATGGCGCACACGGGCGGTTATTTCAAAGTTCCCTGTCTTCCGCCCTATCCACCAATGTTGTCCATCAGGGGGAGTTTCCCAGCGTTAGTTACCACCGTTTAGGACAGCATTTCACCCCGGCCTTATTACTTTGGTTACCTCTTTACGCCCTGTTTCCTTCCCCCGTTACCCTCTCGGTATTACAGGTAACATTAATTACCCTCGCGGGACTGGTGCTTTATCTCCTAGCTCGTCAGCATTTGGAACCCCCCTTAGCCGCTTTAATCAGTGTCAGTTTTTATGCGGCTAATGCGGTTATTGGCCCCACTTTAAGCAATTTCCATGATATCTGTCAAATTCCATTATTTATGTTTACTGCGCTACTAGCGATGGAAAAACGCTGGTGGTGGCTATTTTGGATCTGTGCGGTTTTAATTTTAATGGTGCGGGAGGATTCGGGGGTTATTTTATTTGGGGTTGGGGTTTACCTAATTTTGAGTAAACGTCATCCAATTCAAGGTGTGATGGTTTGTATTCTTAGTTTTGGTTATATTTTAGCCCTAACTAATTTGATTATGCCCTTATTTTCGGCTGATATTTCCGAACGGTTTATGATGGAAAGGTTTGGTCAATATGCCGATGGAGATAAAGCCTCAACCTTAGAAATTATTTGGGGAATTATTAGTAATCCCGGCAGATTAATTATGGAAATTTTTACTCCTTTTGGGGGAACATTAAAATATTTATTAGGCCAATGGTTGCCCTTGGCTTTTATTCCAGCGATCGCTCCAGCGTCTTGGATGATAGCGGGTTTTCCTTTATTAAAACTATTTATGGCGAAGGGAGAATCGGTTTTATCAATTACAATTCGTTATGCCTTAACGGTGGTTCCAGGGTTGTTTTATGGCACAATTTTATGGTGGTCAAATCGTCAAAAACAGTTACAAGAACAGTCTGACCTGCAATTAAACCCCGAATCAGGAGAAATTTCGGGAGCAAAGGTGGCTTTACCCTCGGTTAAATTCCGTCGATTTTGGTTATTTTGTATTGGGTTATCATTATTCTTTAGTTTCACATCCAATCCCCATCGTAGCCTTTATTTTATTATTCCTGATTCGGTTGATCCTTGGGTTTATATTCCCGTCACCACTCAATGGTCGCACGTTGCCCAATTTAGACCGTTAATAGATGCAATTCCTGCCGATGCCAGTGTTGCCACCACGACTTATATTGTACCGCATTTATCCAGTCGCCGAGAAATATTAAGGTTTCCATTATATCAGTTAAGAAATGATGCGGGAGAGGTAATTTCTGTTGACTATATTCTAGCGGATTTATGGCAATTAAAAAAATATGGTATTGCATTTTCAGGCGATCGCGATGCCTTAAAAGAAATCACTCAACGGATTGAACAATTAACCTCTAATAAAGAATACGGGATTATTGATTTTAGAGATGGAGTAATTTTAATCAAAAAAGGTGTTCCCTCCGAACCCAAAGCTGTTAAAAACTACACCTTATTTATCAGTCATCAGTTAGATTGATATAGAGAGAACTTTACGACTTCTATTTTCTAGCAATAACAGTGTTTAAACTCAATTTTACTAAGAAATATTCTGAGTTTACTGATTAATAATTTGCCGACTCAGCAATTGAGAAACTTCCGGGAGAAATACAGTTTGTTCAAATCTACCAAATTTAATTTCTTGTTGATCAAAAGCAAGTTTTAATCGGCGACGATATTCGCGAGCGATTTTCCACTGTGTACCAGGACTGGTTTTAATTCGGATTTCTAATTCAACTCCCGTATCGAGAATATCACTAACACCACTGGACATAACGGGGGTTAAAATCGACTTTTTCCAGTCGGTTTCCTGGAACATTTCCTCAATTACTTTTTGCATCACATCCAATGCCAAATCAATATTTGAATCATAAGTAATAGTTGTTTTAAAATCAATTCTTGCCCATTCTTTCGTTTGATTATGAACAATATTAATACTCCCATTTGTAAGTGTTGTTAACCGTCCTTCTTTTCCTCGAACTTGAGTAATGCGTAAGTTCATATATTCTACATAGCCTGATGTATCACCAACCGCAATATAATCTCCTACAGAATAGTGATCTTCTAACAGAATAAAAATTCCATTCAAGACATCTCGAATCAAATTTTGAGAACCAAAGGAGAGAGCTATACCAATAATCCCAACACCCGCTACAACTGGCGCAACAGGAATTTCTAGACTATCTAAAGCGACAATCAAACCTAGAATAATCCAGATAACTTTGCTAACTCCTTTTAAAACAATACCATAAGTTACAAAGCGTAATTCTTGTCGATTAAGAGCAATTTGGTTAAGGTTATAGTGATCTTGAAGCGATTGTAAGAAAGCGTCAATTGCTAAGGTACTGATGCGAATTGCCAACAGCACAAACAGGAAAATGATTAATAGAACAAATGGATCGTGACTCAACCAAACAGATAAGAATCGAGTCTGAGGAAAAAATTTGGTAATTTTCCAGAGAACCCACACCCAAATTAAAAGTTGAACCAGTTTTAAAACAAGACGTCGATATTGATTGTTACTGAGTTTTTTATCCCAACGTTGCTGTTGTTCAGTAGCTTCATGAATTTGCGCCTGATTATTGAGATCATTAGGGTCACTATTGTGGCTATTTTCTGCTATATTAAATTCCGGTTTTTGCTGAATGAGAATCAGTTTTTGTTGATATAACCGTTTTTGAAGTATATGAACTCCAAAACTCAATATACTGGAGACTAAAATTATACCCAATACCCATAAACTCCCTTGATATAAATAGGCAGGTTGGCGTTGTTCATAGCCTTTCATTAAAGCTTTCTTGATCAGAATAGTTAATTTTTTAGCCCAGATATCAGGGGAATAACCATTGAATTCCGCATCAATAGGCGTAACGGTCATAATTGCTCGTTCTCGAAGTTCATCCTGATCGGACGCAAAAATGACGATATTTTCTTTTTCTTTTTTTACCGTTAGGGTCAATGTATTGGGTTCAAAACCTTTAGCAAATAATCCCCCATACAGTTGATTATCTAAAATTGCATCTAACTCATTTTCAATTAATTTTGCTCGTTGTTTAATGGAAATATTGTTATCTTTTTTATCAGTGTCAAGGAGAATATTGGATGCAACTCGAAACAGTTCCTCTCCATCAATATGTACGGGTTCAGAAATCATATTTCCCACCCGAATCACGGAAGTTACCGGGTTAATATCACTGGGTAATGGCTGTTCTGCTAGGGTTGGGGGGATACTCGCATTCAAGCTGATTACCAATAGAGCAATTGCCAATGCTAAGATCAGTTGATGGAAGTGGCGAAGGCGCAATATAATGGTTCTGGACATAGGTACAATTGATGAAAAATTCTGAATCTGGGTTATTCATGTTCAACCAATGATTATAACTGTTACGAGACAGAATCAAAATATTGAAGTCAAGATTTTTAGATTATTTTAGAGGCTAACAATATTAATCCCTGTTTAACTCGATAATTTTTGCTTTTTTATAACTGACTAAACCGCCTCGATTAAATGCGGTTCGTGTTTGTTTATTTGAGATGCTAATAATTAGATTTCAAAAAATTGCTCCGAGCTAAACCGTTTTAATCCCTTAATTGTGTAGATTTTTTTAGGACATTTAAAACACCATATCGCCGGAACTACATCTAAAAGCCACCAGTTAAATAAATCTCGTCTGTGTTGTGAACCCGGAAAAATTGCATAGCCTTCCAAACAATCGTCTAATATTTCTAAAATAGCTGTTTTTGCTTGATAAGGATCAATTAATTTTAGCAAATTTTGAAATACATCTAACGCTTCATCCAGTGCTTGTGTTCCTTCTGATAGTTGAGAAAATAGCTGTTTATGAAATTGATTAATATTGGGGTAAAATTCAATGTTTTCTTTGAAATTAAAATTTTTATAATATTTAATTTGATTTTTTGTTCTTATAAAATGAGATAAAGCTAAATTTAAAATTAGTTCAGATCTAGGATCATTTGGCAAATAAGCTGTTAGAGTCGGTTGCACCGATGATCCTAAAATTAAACCCATCCACATCAAATATAGATAGGATGAATTAGAATTATAACTGATCAAATGATCAAGAATATTTTCACAACTTTGCTCAAGAGAAATAGGTGAATTAGCAGGATCTTCATACAGTTCTTGATAGCGATATTGCCAAACACTATAAATTAAATCACGCAATTGTTCGGGAATTTGTGCAGAATAACTCAGTTTAAATTCTGGATAAACAGAAACTAATCCTGTCATAAATGATTTCTCCTGTTAAGATCAGGGTGGATAAGGAAAATCCCAAAACAAGGTGATTTCAAGATTGGGAAACTTTTGTTTAAACTGTGTAATCACGCCCTGGCAACTCTCACAGGGATTTCTTTCACTATATAAATAAAGTTTTCCCTCAATTTGGGGATTATCAAAATAATCAAATTTTACATTATTTTAGATGCTAACAACATTTATCCCTGTTTGGTTCGGTAATTTTTGTTTTTTCTTGACTACAATTTCAATATCACATCCTAACAGATTCAAAAATCGTAATAACCTTTCTATCGAAAAACCTGATAGTTTTCCTCTGATTAATGCTGATACTTTTGGCTGATCAATTCCTAACAGTTTAGCAGCTTCAACCTGGGTTAATTCCCGTTGATCAATAATTTCACTAATCTGGCGCACCAGTTCAGCTTTCATTAGCATTTCATCGGCGTTAGGAAAACCGAGGTCTTGAAAAATATTACCACTACTAGCTTGAATTTTGATATCGTTATTCATGGCTTTTCCTTTTTATTGCAGTGACATGGGCATAGCCCATCCTACTCATCCAATACTTTGTATAATGGTGGTTAATATCTAACACTGTTGCCATTTTAACTGAGTTAAATTGCCGTTGACTAATAATTTTAATAATCTGGCTTACCTGTTGGGCTATCGAAAAAATTTTATCTGAGTTTTCAAAATCCAAATTTGTAAATAAATGACAAACATTTAATTGGTAATTAGTATTTTTATTCATGATGTTTTCCTGGTTTAATTTGTTTAAGTTTGGCTTACAATAAATATTGTAAAGTAATTTTTTTCTAATCGAATCATCCCTTTTCATTTTAGATTATAGCGGTTCCCTGTCGGGTGATGTACATCTTGAAGTTAAAAAGCCTAATCATCAAGGAATTCAGCGTACCTCACCACTAGAAGAACCGCTATATTACAACTGATTTCTTCTTAATTTATAATCCTCCTCTGCTCGTTTTAATCTTTTTTGAATCAGTTGCATATCCTGTTGAGGAGTAGAAATTCCTTTCTTTGACTTCTTTTGGAAGACGTGTAATACATAGATAATATCTGAAAATTTGACTGTATAGACAGCGCGATAAGTATTTCCATCATAATCATCAATGATTTCCAGAACTCCCGCACTCCCAAATCCTTTAAGCGGTTTAGCAGATTCGTGCTTACTTCCCATCTGAGCTAGATATAGTGCATAGCCTATAACATCCCTAACTTCTTCTGGGAATTCTCTGAGATCATCTTGAGAACTGCCGAGCCATTGAACAGGTTTTGTTGATGGTTGGGTCATTTTGACTAAATTGGTGATGTTTCATATATCAATTTTTTTTATAAGGTTTTAACCTTGCCCCTCTTCCCAACGACTTTAGTAGCGTTTTGAGAGAACAAATTGCACTTGCTGGCATTTTAATCATTATGCCAGATTTAGCATATTTTGTCAATGACTAATAGACGTACTCTGATTTCTAGGTTCTACCTAGAAAGGTTGATATTGTGCCAGCGCCACTAATATTACTAGAGGCAGAGCCTCAAAAAAGCATTACCCGCGAGACACGGGGAACCAGCAATACTATCAAGAACCGATCGCATCTCTTAAAGCATTTTGGGTCATCGCCGCGATCGCTTGATCCGTTGCTTTTGGTAAATGATAATATTTCCCCCCCGCCGTTTTTGCTAACTCCTTCGCGAACCCCGTAGAAATGAATTTACTTTCGGTATCAATCACTAACAATTGCATCTTTAACCCACGAATTTTTGCAGCAATTTCTAATATTTCTTTCTTAATATCCGGCTTCTCTCCTTCAATTTGGGGCTCTCCCAAAGACCGAGATAAAGAAATATTCCCCCGTCCGTCGGTAATGGCCACAATCACCACCTGACCAATATCCCCCGACTGTTTAGCATTCACCCCGACTCTCACCGCCTGCGTTAACCCATGGGCTAAGGGCGACCCACCCCCACAGGGTAAGCGTTCCAGCCGTTTTCGAGCCGCAGCAATCGAACGAGTGGGCGGTAACAACACCTCCGCCTGTTCCCCTCGGAAGGGAATTAACGACACCTGATCCCGGCTTTGGTAGGCTTCCGTCAACAGTTGTAACACAGCCCCCTTAGCCGACTGCATCCGGTTTAGGGCCATTGAACCCGACGCATCTACTACAAATACTACTAACGCCCCGGACTTGCGGGCCAACCGTTTGGCGCGAATATCCCCCTGTTCCACAATCACTTTCCGCCCCGGTTCCCGTAGACGTCGGGCCTGTTGATAGGGTGCGGCTGCGCGTAACGTGGCATCAACGGCAATTCTTTGGACTTTCCCCTTGGGTAAAACGGGCTTAATGTACCGCCCCCTGTCATCGGAAAAAATCACGCTGCGGCTGCCAGATTTCCCTTGACGGTTCGCCATTTGGGTAAAATACAAGACGCTATCATCCAGGAGCACGCCTTCCGGGTCAAAAATAAATTCTTCGGGGATAGTGGCTTCTTCTTCTTCGGGCTGGTCTTCCTCGTCGTCCTCGTCCTCGTCTTCTTCCTCCTCCTGATCTTCAGGGGACTGATCTTGAGGCGGTGGGGGTGGAGGCGGTTGCTGTTGCTGTTGTTCTTCGGGAGGTGGCATAATTTTGGCCCGGGGAACAATAACTAATTCCACCGCCCGACGTAAATCATCGGCGTTGACGGTAGTGCGTCCTTCCAAGGCGGCGGAGGCTTTAGCCACTCGCACTGCAAATAATTCCGCCCGATGACCCATGACACCGCCCCGCAGAGCTTCTTGAACTAAATATAAGATTTGTTCCGGGGTAATTACCACATCTTTTAACCATTCCCGGGCTAAAATAATCTGGGTTTTTAGATCATCTAATTCTTGGTTATATTGAGTTAAGAAATCCTGGGGTGATTTCGCATAATCCATCACTTGATCTACCGCTTGCACCCGTTCATCTAAACTCAGAACCCCATCGGCGGATAGGGCGATCGCAATTCTATCTAATAAATGATCTCTTAAAGAACCTTCTTCCGGGTTAAATGTAGCGATAAATAAAGGTTTACAGGGATGTTCAAAACTAATCCCTTCCCGTTCAATTAAATTCCGGCCTTCGGTTAGAACTGTTAATAATAAATTAGCAATATTATCATCTAACAAATTAATTTCATCCACATATAAAACCCCTCGGTTCGCTGTAGCTAAAAGTCCGGGTTGAAATACGGTTTGTCCCTGTTTAACGGACTGTTCTAAATCCACCGAACCCACTAATCTATCTTCGGTGATCCCTAACGGAATTTGCACAAAGGCTGTGGGGACAATTTCCGTAGGTTGAGTCTGATCAAAGGGTTCGGCGTTAGCAATTGATCCTTTAACAATTTCTATCGGAGGCAATAAAGCGTGTAATGCCCTCGCCATAACGGATTTAGCCGTTCCCCGTCTTCCGGCAATCACAACACCACCCAAACCAGGGTCAACCGCCGCAAGTAAGAGAGCCAGCTTAATGGCACCTTGTCCAATCACTGCGGTTAATGGAAAGGAGGTAATCACAGGGGCGCTAACGGGCGCAGACATAGCTTTAGAAATGACAGAACAATATCTTATAATAGCAAATAATGGTACTTTTGTTAATTGGTTTTCCTAAAAAGTTATGAGAATTATCAATTTCCGATTATTTCAAGGGCTAAAAAACGATACTAATACTTCTGGGAGAAAAGCCCAATTGCGATTAATAATTGTTACGGGTTTAATTAGTTTAGGGGTGGGATTTCCGGTTTTAGCAGAACGCCAAAGGGATGTAGAAAGATTAATCAGTACCAATCAATGTCAACAATGTGATTTGAGTCAGGCTAATTTGGCAGATGCAAAGTTAGAAGGGGCGGATTTATTAGGAGCAAATTTGCAAAAAGCCAACCTGAGAGGAGCTAATTTAAAAGGTGCTGATTTAAGTTCAGCTAATTTAATCGAAGCGGATTTATCAGGGGCAGATTTACGCGATACAAAACTCCATAGCACCACTTTAATAAAGGCTAATTTAGAGGATGCTGACCTGTCTTGGTCTGATCTTTATCAAGCATTTTTAGAAGATGCTCAATTTAATAATGCTAATTTATTAAATGCTAACCTGAATAATGCTAAATTACAAGGAACTAATTTCTGTGGGGCAATTATGCCCGATGGACAAAAAGGAAAATGTTAATTATCGTAAATTAGAGAATTCATCCACAATTTTAATTTTTCCGCGAGAGACTCCTCTGAGTAATCGATCTACACAGCGTCTTTCTTCTTCTGAGAGAGATTCATCTAAAATCGCTGCCATCAGTCCATAACGATCCGCAAGGGTTAAATGACCTGTGGCGTTCACTTGAGCGAATAAATCACCCAGGGCAGATTGTAAGAGTTGAACTTTAGGAACCATAAATATTTATCTTAACCCAATAGTTTAATCTTTACAGATTTTTTATATAATGGACGTGATTTTACATCAGCTTTACTTGTGATTCCTAAGAGTAAGATTTGTGATTTAGGTAGAGTTTATTTGTGATTTTATGGTGCAATAAATGTGATCAAGATCACTGCCATATAAAATATTTTTGACTCTGTTTAATTAAAAAATACTCAATCCTATGACTCATCCTTTAATTGCCCATTTTCAACTTTTAGCTCGTTATAATATCTTAGCAAATCAACGAATATATTCAGCCTGTGCAGAATTAACCGACGCGGAACGGAAACAAACTAGACCAGCTTTTTTTAAGAGTATTCATAACACATTAAATCATATTATGGTGGGCGATCGCTTATGGATGGCTCGATTTTCCGGCGGTGAAATTACATCAACCGGGTTAGATACAATTCTCTATGAAGACTTTAATAAATTATGGGAAAATCGTCAAATTGAAGATGCTAAAATTGAAGATTTTTTTCAACAATTTGACCAAACTCGATTTGATCAAACTATTCGTTATCGTAATAGTGCTGGAAATATTCATGATGATCCAATTGATATATTAATCATGCACTTTTTCAACCATCAAACCCATCATCGCGGACAAATTCACGATATGTTAACCCAAACTATTGTTAAACCCCCCAGTTTAGATATGCACCGCATTCTTAGACCTGATCCTATGGCGTAGGATGGGTGTTTTTCATCCTACGCGGCAATTTTAACTTATAATGATTATGCAATTTCACCTGCATAATGAGCAGGACAGTGAGAATGAGGAATTGGACAATAACGACATTCCCATTTATTCGGTGTTGCTTGAGGTAATGTTGAATTACATAGCGTTGCAATCACGTTTCGTAACTTTTGTTGAAATTCTGCGTTAACTTCTTCTGGAAATATTTCGACAATTCCATCTTGATAAATAATTCGTCCATGCGGAATTTTACCTTGATAGAGAGCTTTAGTTTCTGGTGCAAAGGGAAGGAGAAACATATAGAGTAATACTTGCATCTTGTGAGAATGTTTGCGTCTACCTGATTTACAATCTTCTACAATCAATTGATTACCTTTCATGGGTCGAAGATCCGGTCTACCTCCGACACAAATCGGAAAGTATTTTCCATGATATTTGAATGAATTTTCCTCCTCAACATACACTTTATAACCTTCTGCTTGTAATTGTCTTGCTCTTTCGATAACCATTTGATCATGTTCTGAGGAATCATAATTACTCGGTTTTTTCTCAACTTGATACTGAGTCATTAACGCTTGTGCATAATGGCACTGTTTGTCATCCACTAGGATTTCAGCTAAACGAGTGACCCAGCTATAATACTTAAATCTTGGTTGCATTGCCTTAGCCTCTATTTATTGATTACCTCTTTAAATTAATCTTTAAATCTGAGGTTGTAAATCGCAAAAAATAGAAAGAATTAGAGTTTTGTAGAACTGAGTAGAACTGGGTAGAACAAAGTAGAAACCCTCTAGGCAGATCATGAAATTGCTTTTATACTGATGATAGTGATTAACCCAATAAGGCAGGTTTAATATGATTTCTAAGGACTATAACGATAACGAGGAGATGTTCCTAAATGCGATCGCTGATCAATGGGGTTTCAAGGATAGATGTAAATTAGTATTCGTTGAACGGTTTCGCAGTAGCAATGATGATTTAACACGTGATGCTCTAGCTGATGTTTTAGAAGACAATTTAAAAAATACTAAATCTAAGCCTAAAAATCATCAACACGTTTTAAGAGACAATCTCAGAAACTATATCTTCAAGAAGATGACAGAACAAGGCTGTGTTTTTAAAAGTACAGATAAATCTCTAAGTGCTAAATCTTGGTTACGAGGAAAAGTTTATCTCCAATGGTTGAAACAAACCCTTTGGGATGAACTGAAAACAAAAACAACCGCTAAAAATAAAATAGGGGCGGTTTTAGCGGGAAATGTGGGACATTTGGGAATGCGACATAAAACCCCTAACCCTTATCTGAATAAGGTTCCCAAGGATAGCGATATTTTGTTTAAAGTTAATTTAGATCAACCCGGACATTTGATATTATTAGAACGGGAACCTTCTGGGGGAATGTTTTGCATCTGTCCCTCAGAATATGCCCCAGAATTTCAGACTAAAGCGGGAGAAACAACCTTACCTCAATATCCCCCTTCTCCTTATCCTGTATTTACAGCAACCGAGGAGGGACAAGAACAAATTTTAGCGGTTATTACTCCTGATCAACCGTCCTTAAATTGGTTGGCAAAAAGTCAACAGGAAGCATTAGAACTGGATTATCAACATCTCTATGAATTGTTAACCTATATAGAGGAACGTTCAGACTTCCAGGTATTTTATACAGAATATCAAGTTGTTGATGTTCTAAAGACTGTTTGATCTCCCACCGTACCCTTTAAAATGGGTACAATAATAACGATTAACAGGAAATAACAATGAAACCGTTAACAAGAATTACGATTAATCCTGAAGTCATGGGCGGAAAACCTTGTATTCGAGGTTTACGAGTAACCGTTGGAACCATTGTCGGGTTGATGGCTTCAGGACGCACGCCAGAAGATATTTTGAAAGCTTATCCTTATTTAGAATTAGCAGATATTTATGAAGCGTTAGCTTATGCTGCATGGCGAGTTGAGGAGATTGAAGTCCATCTAACTTCTGTATGAAAATTTTAATTGATATGAATTTGTCGCCGGAATGGGTGCAAACATTTACAGATGCAGGGATTGATTCAGTTCATTGGTCAACTGTCGGAGATCCCCGTGCAACTGACCGTGTAATTATGGCTTGGGCTGTTGATAACAATTACATTATATTTACGAATGATTTAGACTTCGGCGCAATATTAGCAGCGACTCAAACACAATCCCCTAGTGTTGTCCAAGTTCGGACTCAGGATTTGTTACCTGATGCTATTGGAAAATTGATGATTAATACCTTATTTCAATTTCAGGAACAATTAGAAACAGGTGCTTTAATTACCCTAGAAACATCTCGATCAAGAGTTAAAATTTTACCCATTGTTCGCAATTCTTAAATTTTAAAAATTGCGAACGCTCAACCTATCCCAAAGCGTAGGGTGTGTAAGCTGCATCGCACACATCCTAATCAAAACTATAATCCAAGTGGGACATTGTACAATAATAAGATCATAAAAATACTTAGTTTAAATAATAAAAAAATATGGAAACTTTTGCTTATTTAATAATTGTTTTAAATAAATATTTAAATCTGTTCAAAACTTATTGTTATCATCAAGCCAACAATAAAGCTATTGAACTTTCTAATCAGGGCAAATTTAGTGAGGCTATACCTATTGCTCAACAAGCATTAGAGTTTGCTCAATTACTATATGATGGCGATCATCCTAATATCGCAGCTGCTTTCAATAATTTAGCTTTTCTTTATCATCAACAAGGACAATTAAGTCAAGCAGAGTATTTTTATCAAAGATCATTAAACATAATTAGACGTATATTTCCAGATGATCACGTCCATGTTGCTACAAGTCTGGATAATCTGGCTGGTCTTCTCCACTCACAGGGTAAATTGATCGAAGCAGAATCTCCGTATAAAGAATCCTTAGAAATGAGGCAACGACTGTTTCCTGGTAATCATCCTGATGTAGCCCGTAGTCTTAACAATTTAGCGACTCTTTACTATACAAAAGAACAGTTTATCGACAAAGCAGAAGATTTATATCAAGAAGCTTTAAGAATGAGACAAGAATTGTTTGAAGGTGATCATGCTGATATAGCAGATAGTCTTAATAACTTAGCTGCACTGTACGAAATGCAAGGAAAAATGGATGAAGCTAAGTTGTACTATGAACAAGGATTAGCTATGAGAAGACGGCTGTTTCTTGATGATCATCCTGATGTGGCAGCAAGCTTGAATAATTTAGCTTTTTTCTACTATACACAAGGCTTGTTTAAAAAAGCACAAGAATTGTATCAAGAAGCTAAGGAGATGTTTCAAAGGCTGTTTTCTGATGAGGATCATCCTGATGTCATCAGAGTTCTTAATAATTTAGCCTTGTTATTAGCTGCGAGGAATTTACCATCAGAATCTTTAAAATTAATGCAGCAAGCGATCGCAATGGATGATCGGCTTTTGCGTGCCAATTTTGCTTATAGTTCAGAACGCGATCGCCTCACCTATATCGACAATATTAGATATCGGTTTGATCACTTTCTTTCTCTAATTTTAACTTATTTTTCCGACTCTCCCGAAGCAGCAAAAATCGCCTTAGATGTTGTTCTTCAACGTAAATGTATCACCGCCACTGCCTTAGCTGCGTTTAATTTTGCCATTTATAGTGAACGCTATTCCCACCTGCAACCGGAATTTCAACGGTTACGATCCTTGCGAGAACAGTTAACCCATCTGATGTTTGATCCGCCTTTCATCCAACCCCAAGAACCCCAAGAACAGTATCTCCTCCGCCGCCGTGAACATCAAAAATCAGTCACAGAATTACAACAGGAATGTGAACAAATCGAAAAACAACTCGCTTCCCAAGTGCCAGAAATTCAACTCCAAGACCAAGAAACCGACAGACGGGCGGTGGCGTTGGCATTACCCGAAGGTTCTGCATTAGTGGAGTTTGTGCGGTTTGATGTCTATGATTTTAAAACGGATCAATGGCAACCTGCCCAATATTTAGCGTTTGTTTTACCCGCTCAACAACCCGATGCGGTGCAGATGATTTTATTAGGAGATGCGGAACCCATTGAACGGTTAATTAAGGTATTTCGAGAAACGATATCTGAACTGAGATTAAAAGATTTAGGACTACGCCCAAAAGCAAAACCTCCTCAACATAAATCTTATCTGGAAGCGGGGATAAAATTGCGAGAAGCGATTTATAATCCTATTTTAGAACAGGTAAATTTAGCCGAATATTCCCATTTAATTATTGCCCCAGATTATGAATTATGTCTCGTTCCCTTTGGGATTTTACCAGAGGAGGGGCGGCTATTAATTGATCATTATCAAATTAGTTATTTGAGTACGGGGCGAGATATTCTCCGGGGAACTATTGAAACAGAACGCCCTGCATCTCCTCCTTTTATTATGGCTGATCCTGACTTCAACTTATCCCGTAGTGAGGGCTTCAGCCCTCAGAATAGCCCTGAAGGGCTTACTACGAATGGGGATGAAAGCCCTGAAGGGCTTACTACGAATGATGTGATTAAACGCTGGGGTGGGGAATATTTTGATCCGCTTCCAGAAACGGGAATATTAGCGGAAACTATAGCGGAAAAATTAGGCGTTAAACCCTATTTGCAACAACAAGCTTTAGAACCTTTGTTCGGTCGGGTGAATTGTCCTAATATTTTGTTAATTGCTACTCACGGTTATTTTAACTCAGGGGATAATCCCTATTTTAACTTAATTCAATCGCTGTTACAGTGTCCCCAGGGAGAGGAACAGGAAATTTTACAAAATCACCCTAATTTGTTAAATCAAACCTTGATTAATTGCTTAGAAACGGTTATTGATAGTGTGAATAAACAAGGAGAGACAAATAAAGCCACTTGGTTACAGAATTTGATTCCTATTGTTCAGATCATGGTTGATCAAACCCTGAAGTTGACCCCCCCTAGCCCCCCATTATCAAGGGAGGGGATCGGAGGTTCTTTGATTTCTAATTCTACTTATTCTACTTCTACACAGCTAATAGCAAATTCTAGTTCCCCCCATTACCAAGGCAGGGCTGTTTCATTTTCCAAAATTGGGGACTCAATTTAACTCCCCAATTTTTGCCTCATTCGGCGAAAAAACCGAGTAATTCTAACTGAATTATCAGGAATATTGCTCAAGGTATCATCTTTCTGATTTTTAAGCAAAAAAAACTTCTCTATATCTTTACCATAGAGGATTTATATCTATTTTATTTGGATTTTTGCCGCTGATTTACTCGATTATCTTGAGGATTTCAGGGGAAACAGTTCCGAGATAATAAAAATTTTGTGCCAGTGATCAGTTAACCACCGTTGTCCTTCTGTTATTGATACAAAACCCCAACTTCTGAAAAGATTGATCACCAGAGTTTTTAGAGTTGAGAAGTTGGTAGCCGCTTGAAAGTTACGGATTCGGCTTTTATCTTCTTGAAAAATTACATCTTTTACCCAATGGCATTGATTCTCAATCCCCCAATGTCCTTTAATAATTTGAGCTAAGGTTTTCGCCTCGTTGACTGCACTACTGATATAATATACTTTTTCTTTGTAGGGTTTTTTCCCTCTGTTGCCACTTCTTTCTATCTGAATCACAATTTTCAGATGTTTCCAGCCTTTGTGAAAGTTGCTATTCACTTGATAAACCGAAACTTTTTTGTTCTCCAACTTTTTCAGGTTTAATACACATCTCATTAAATATCTCGATTAAATTTGACCAATCTACTCCTTCTATTACTCTTCTTATTGTTGAGTATGATGGCGGTTTTTCTAGCTGAATTTTTAAAACTTGACTGAGTTCTTTTTGATTGATTTTAGCAAAATTTTCGATTTCTCTGTACCCTAAATTTCTCGACATTAGCCCCAAAATGACTATTAATAATACTACCCAAATCGGATGCCTTATTCCTTGGGCTTTCCGGTAATCCTTGACTTTTTTCAGTTTTTCTATTAGAGTTGTTAGCATCTTTATTTTTGTAAAAAACTAGCGGTCGCTCTTGATTTTATCAGGTAGCGATCGCTCTTTCTTTACTCTTTTCCACCCGACTTTGAAACAGCCCTGAGGGCACGGGGGGCTTGGGGGGAGGGAACACCGGGGGAAAATACTTCACCGTCTGGGTTCTAAGATCCGTTTCTGTCCTAATGTCCTAACTGCCTTGGCGGTTGCTATAACAGCTAAATTTAAAGATGATGGGGCAGAACTTTAACTTCAAATCAAAGGCAATTAACTATTTTTATATTTTTTGAGTTAAATTATATCGGTTAAATTCACATTAAAACCAAAACTAAATCCATACTAATCCTATAATTTTATTGATAATAAAATCGATATATTACAATTTTTCTAGGAAGTTAGCCTCGATTAGAATTGATGAGATAGCTTTATTAAAAGCAGATGAACTTGTATTAACCAACCCCATTCTATCATTTAATCATGAATATGGATAAAAATATTTATTAATCTTGGCAAAAATTAATAAATATATTTTTGTTTTTTAAATCTTCATTTATTTTAGCAATAATTATATTAAATAATTATGTGTTTTTCTTTTAATAATCAATGATTAATTTTTAATTAAATTCCCTATAAATTTATTCTGTGCAGGGCTTCTGAAACCGAAATCTTAAAAGTTGTTAATAGATTGGATATTTAGCTCATTTCTCCGATAAACTCAATAAGCAGATCAGTCCAGAAGTCACAAACTATTATGTCTAGTACAACCTCGCAACCTTCAAATTCCGATCTAACAACTCCGATAACCCGCCATCAAATTGTCATTGTTGGGGGAGGAGCCGGAGGAATTACCGTCGCCGCCCAACTAATGCGGAAAAATTCCAGCCTTGATATTGCCATTATTGAACCCTCGGATAAACATTACTATCAACCCGCTTGGACGTTGGTGGGTGGGGGAGCCTATAATATTGAAGATACAATTAAGGATGAAAAAGACTGTATTCCGGCGGGTGTCAAGTGGATTAAAGCTTATGCGGATAAATTTGAACCTGAAAATAATTTAGTGATTACAAAAGATGGTCAACGAATTAATTATCAATACTTAGTAGTTTGTCCGGGGATTCAAATTGATTGGCATTTAGTTGAAGGATTAAAAGATGCGATTGGCAAGAATGGAGTCACCAGTAATTATTCCCTAGAATATGCCCCCTATACTTGGGAATTGTTGAAGAATTTTAAAGGGGGAACGGCAATTTTTACGTTTCCATCTACACCAATTAAATGTGGAGGAGCGCCCCAAAAAATTATGTATTTAGCCGATGATACTTTCCGCAATAATGGGGTGCGGGAAAAAAGTCGGGTGATGTATTGTACGGCGGTGGCTAAAATGTTCCCAGTTCCGGGCTATTGTGAAGCTTTGGAAAAAGTGGTAGCACGTCGAAATATTGAGGTAAATTATAAACATAATCTCAAAGCAATTCAACCAGAAACTAAGGAAGCCATTTTTACGGTGACAACGGATAACGGTGTGGAGGAAGTCAGTATTAAGTATGATTTTATTCATGTCACGCCGCCCATGAGTTCCCCTGATTTTATTAAGAATAGTCCCTTAGCAGTACAACCGGGAGGATGGGTGGATGTGAATAAAAATACGTTACAACATAATGTTTATCCGAATGTGTTTGCATTAGGAGATGCGTCTTCTTTACCTATTTCTAAAACGGCGGCGGCTATTCGGAAACAAGCGCCTGCTTTAGTGGAAAATCTTTATGGGTTAATTTATGCTCAAAAACTAACGGGAAGTTATGATGGTTATACCTGTTGTCCGTTAATTACGGGTTACGGAAAAACGATTATGGCGGAGTTTACTTATGAGAATAAACCCGACTCTAGTTTTCCTTTTGATCCTACCGAAGAACGGTATATTATGTGGTTAGCCAAGCTTTATGTTTTACCTTGGTTATATTGGAATCGGATGTTAAAAGGTGCGCCCTTTGAAGCAGAACGTTTGAAGAAGTTAACCGGGAAATAACGTAGTAAGCCCTTTAGGGCTTCCTTCCATAGACAGTTGACTATTAACAGTCAACCGTCAACCATTAACTCTTTAAAACTCAATGGTTTGTGGGGCTCTGGGGAAAGGAATTACATCCCGAATATTCCCCATCCCCGTCATAAATTGTACCACCCGATCAAATCCTAATCCAAATCCGGCGTGGGGGACGGTTCCATATTTTCGTAATTCCAAATACCACCATAATTCCTCTGGATTTATTCCTAATGTTTTCATCCGATTTTCTAACATTTCTAACCGTTCTTCCCGTTGGGAACCTCCGACAATTTCCCCAATTTTCGGAGCTAAAACATCCATCGCCCTAACGGTTTTTCCATCCTCATTTAAGCGCATATAAAAGGCTTTAATTTCTTTAGGATAGTCCGTAACCATTGTCGGTTTTTTAAAGTATTCTTCAGCTAAATAACGTTCATGCTCCGATTGTAAATCTAAACCCCAACTAACGGGATATTCAAACTGTTTATCCGCTTTTTCTAAAATTGCGATCGCTTCAGTATAAGTAATCCTTCCAAACTCATTATTAATAATATTATGAGCCGTTTCTAATACCGATTTATCAATCCTTTCATTAAAAAATTCCATGTCTTCAGGACAGGTTTCTAATACCGATTTAAAGATATATTTTAAGAAATCTTCGGCTAAATCCATATCTCCTTCTAAATCACAAAAAGCCATTTCTGGTTCAATCATCCAAAATTCCGCTAAATGGCGAGAAGTATTAGAATTTTCTGCCCGAAATGTCGGCCCAAAAGTATAAACATTCCCAAACGCCATCGCCATAATTTCTGCTTCTAATTGCCCACTTACGGTTAAATAAGCTGGTTTTCCAAAGAAGTCTTGATCGTAATCAACCTGTTGAGATTCTGTTAGGGGAATATCCTTTAATTTAAAATTAGTTACACTAAACATTTCCCCCGCTCCTTCACAATCACTAGCAGTAATAATCGGAGTATGAACCCATAAAAAACCCCGTTCTTGAAAGAATTGATGCACCGCCGAAGCACAGGCATTTCTAACTCGAAAAACTGCCCCCAAGGTATTAGTCCGGGCGCGTAAATGCCCTATTTCGCGGAGAAATTCAAAGGAATGACGTTTTTTTTGTAAAGGATATGTTTCAGCGTCTGCTTCCCCATAAACCGTAACTTGAGATGCTTTTAATTCTATCCGTTGTCCCTTAGCGGGAGATTCGACTAATACCCCGGAAATTTCTACCGATGCACCTGTATTTAGTTGTTTTAAAATATTCCCATAATCGGCTAAATCGGGATTTAATACTACTTGCAAATTAGCCAAAGCTGAACCATCATTGATTTCTACAAAGGTAAATTCTTTCAATTCCCGTTTGGTTCTGACCCAACCCTGAACCGTTACGGTTTCGTTAAGTTTACCCGTTCTCAAAAGTTGAATAATTCTGCTCACTGTCATGGTTTTATCCTTTTGGCTACTATTATATAGCAATCCTAAATAGGTTGTAACATTTTAATACTGACATCAAACAGCCAGAAGTATTATCCCAGATCCGGCGTTCCCTGTGCACGGGGGGCTAGGGGGGGGGCAGGGCTGTTTCATTTTCCAAAATTGGGGACTCAATTTAACTCCCCAATTTTTGCCTCATTCGGCGAAAAAACCGAGTAATTCTAACTGAATTATCAGGAATATTGCTCAAGGTATCATCTTTCTGATTTTTAAGCAAAAAAAACTTCTCTATATCTTTACCATAGAGGATTTATATCTATTTTATTTGGATTTTTGCCGCTGATTTACTCGATTATCTTGAGGATTTCAGGGGAAACAGTTCCGAGATAATAAAAATTTTGTGCCAGTGATCAGTTAACCACCGTTGTCCTTCTGTTATTGATACAAAACCCCAACTTCTGAAAAGATTGATCACCAGAGTTTTTAGAGTTGAGAAGTTGGTAGCCGCTTGAAAGTTACGGATTCGGCTTTTATCTTCTTGAAAAATTACATCTTTTACCCAATGGCATTGATTCTCAATCCCCCAATGTCCTTTAATAATTTGAGCTAAGGTTTTCGCCTCGTTGACTGCACTACTGATATAATATACTTTTTCTTTGTAGGGTTTTTTCCCTCTGTTGCCACTTCTTTCTATCTGAATCACAATTTTCAGATGTTTCCAGCCTTTGTGAAAGTTGCTATTCACTTGATAAACCGAAACTTTTTTGTTCTCCAACTTTTTCAGGTTTAATACACATCTCATTAAATATCTCGATTAAATTTGACCAATCTACTCCTTCTATTACTCTTCTTATTGTTGAGTATGATGGCGGTTTTTCTAGCTGAATTTTTAAAACTTGACTGAGTTCTTTTTGATTGATTTTAGCAAAATTTTCGATTTCTCTGTACCCTAAATTTCTCGACATTAGCCCCAAAATGACTATTAATAATACTACCCAAATCGGATGCCTTATTCCTTGGGCTTTCCGGTAATCCTTGACTTTTTTCAGTTTTTCTATTAGAGTTGTTAGCATCTTTATTTTTGTAAAAAACTAGCGGTCGCTCTTGATTTTATCAGGTAGCGATCGCTCTTTCTTTACTCTTTTCCACCCGACTTTGAAACAGCCCTGCCATTACCAAGGGGGGGTTAGGGGGGTAGCGATCGCTTTTCTACTCCTACTATTGATAACTCTCTCATGCGTTCAGGGTTAGCCTTAGCAGGTGCTAATACTTGGAAATTAGGAGGAGATTTACCCCCCGAAGCAGGAAAGGGATTTTTATTCGCCCAAGATGTCGCCGTATTAGATTTATGGGCTAATGAATTAACAATATTAATTGCTTGTGAAAGTGGGTTAGGAGATGTTAAAATTGGAGAGGGAGTATTAGGATTACGTCGAGCATTTGCCGTCTCCGGTTGCAAAACATTAGTGATGAGTTTATGGTCTGTTCCGACCAAAGCCAGTATTTTATTAATGGATAAATTCTTGGATTTATTAAAATCCGGTTATGGTCGGTATGATGCTTTAATTAAGGCTCAAGAGTATATTCGTTCTATTAAAATTGAAGAATTACAAGAATTTTCCATCGGTGAAGAAATCCTAGCAGAATTAGTTGAACTCAGATCATTAACATTAGATAATATTAAAAATTCTCCTAATTTTCAACCCTTAGCTCATCCCTATTTTTGGGCGGCTTGGGTTTGTCAAGGAAACACAACTCCATTCCCTCCAGGGATATTATAGTAGAATATAAATTCTATTTTAAAGATAATGGTTTTATTGATGTTTTTCTGCTATAATAAACATAACCTGTGGAAACGTGAAATTTTGCGTCTCTCCTCAATAACTAATTTAAAATACTAATGCCTCTTAATTCTAATCCCCATAAATCTAATCCAGTTTTGACAACATTCGTTTCTGTCTTAGGTTTAGGTTTAACCTTGATTAATAGCCCTCTAGCTATTGGTGAAATGGTTAATCCTACCTTAATAGCTAGTCAACCTCAAGCAGCAACGGTAACGGGGAAAGATGGTCAATATATCGCTAAAATTGTTGTTAATAGTTCTGCGGATAAAACTTGGAAAGTCTTAACAGATTATAACAATTTTTATCAATTTTTGCCGAATGTTATCAGCAGTAAAGTCTTAAAAACTCAAGGAAATCAGAAAATATTTGAACAAATTTATCAAGTTCAAGCCCTTATTTTTAAACAACAAACTAGAGTTCGGATCGCTAGTACGGAAACCTATCCCAAAGAAATTGATTTTAAGCTGGTTGATGGGGACTTAAAGGCATTACAAGGAAGTTGGAAAATTCAACCGATTTCGGCTCAACAAATTTTAATTGAGCATCAAGTTAAGGTTGACCCGGGTTCCACTCCGAGTCTATCTTTATTTTATAGTATCTATGAAAATAGCTTAAAACAAACCCTAGAAGCAATTAAAAAAGAAACTGAACATCGAAATTAGTGAAAATTTGACACTCAGATTTGAGGATTCTAACTAAAGGGGGATTTACCTGCTTTGAACTGGCGGGTGATACCCCCAGCGTCGATCCCAGCAATACGGAAGCGACGGTCTAAGTCCGTGGCGTCGGGAGAGGTTTTTTCGGCTTCTTCCATGGTGACTCGGGCAGCAATTACCTGTTCAAATAGGGCTTGGTTAATCAGTTGCATTCCTTCATAGGTATCGGATTCCATTAACTGTAGGGCGCTTTCCTCATCGCCTTTGAGCAGATAATCTCGCATGGCTGGGGTATTAACTAAAACATCGTGAACCGCCGTCCGTTTATTATCCACGGTGGGAACTAATAATTGAGCAATCACCGCCACTAAGGAATCACAAATCTGAATCCGTACCGCCGGCTGTTCGTCTACATTAAACAGGTTTAACAGACGATTAACCGCATTTAAAGCGTTGCGGGTATGGAGAGTTCCTAAAACTAAGTGACCCGTTTGAGAGGCTTGTAAAGCGGTATTAACAGTGGTGCGATCGCGCATTTCCCCAATTAAAATCACGTCGGGATCTTCCCTCAAAACTGCGCGTAATGCGTTATTAAATTCTAAGGTATGTAACCCGACTTCCCGTTGACTAATTAAACACATCTTCGAGGGATGAACAAATTCAATCGGGTCTTCAATGGTGACAATATGTTTTTTAGCTGTTTCATTCAAGTGACGAATCATCGCCGCTAGGGTCGAAGATTTCCCTGAACCCGTTGGCCCTGTAATTAAGATTAAACCCTGGGGAGAAGCAATAATATTTTTCAGAACTTGAGGTAATCCTAATTCATCAATAGAGGGAATTTGCAGATGAATTAAACGTAAAACCATCGCGCCTCCGGTCAGGGAATCAAAACAATTCACCCGACAGCGCACCAACCCCGGATAAAATACGGCTGTGTCTAGTTCCTTTGTGTCCGCAAACTGTTGGCGTTGATGGGGAGTCAGAACCTCATCCAAATAATGTTCAAATAGTTCAGGAGTGATTTTAGGCTGATCCTTGGCTCTGGTCATTTGACCCTGAATCCTAAATCGAGGGGTATGTCCGACCCGAATATGAATATCTGAGGCTTTTTTGCTATAAGCATCTTTAACCATCATTTTGATCGAAGATGCTGGATTGATAGCCACGGATGAAGGCTCCAATGCACTAGGAGGTGGAGGCATTTTGGGGGCGGGCTTGGGGGAAGCGGAATGGGTCATGGTTATTTGGCTGACTTCAACACAGTTTGGCATTAATTAAATTATAAAGAATATATATCTCCCCTGTCGGCTTTGTAAAAATTTTGTAACCCAACCCTAATCTCCTTTGTCCTCAATTACTTTTGATCATGAAAAAAAATCGGTTTAAATTACAACGTTGGTTAGAATCTCATGCGGTAACTCCTGATTATAGTGGTGGATTACTGATCGGATTATCTATATTTTTCTTTGGCTCCGCTACTAATACCATGGCGGGATGGTTATATGTGATTAGTGGAATTAGTTTTGCTTTATTAGCGATCGCCGCAATTTTACCCCAACGTTCCCTATCAGCCCTAAACATTAAACGAGAAACCATTCACCCCGTGAGTGTGGGAGATGATTTAACCCTGGAATTAACGATTGAAAATTCTAGCCATCAAGCGAGAACGCTGATTCAAGTTCAGGATTTATTACCCCCCAATTTAGGAAAATCTACCACAGTTATTGAACATTTACCTCCCCATGAATCTCGTCCTTATGTAACTTATATTCCCACCCAGAAACGCGGAATTTATCATTGGCTGGGAGTGCAATTAAGAACCGCCACACCCCTAGGATTATTCTGGTGTAGTCGGGAACGAGAAGCCCCAGCAACGGCAATTGTTTATCCGTTAGTTTTGCCCTTAACCACCTGTCCTATAATTGATGAAATGGGACAGGATTATAACCCGAATGTCTATGAAAATCGTCAATTTCAAATGGCAACCGAAGGCATTACCCGCACCTTAAGACCCTATCGTTATGGTGATGCTACCCGTTTAATTCATTGGCGTTCTAGTGCGCGTTATGGAGAATTACGGGTCAGGGAATTGGAAACTTCTAATGGCGGTCAAGAAGTTATTATTGGTTTAGATAGTAGTTTTTTCTGGCAACCCGATGATTTTGAACAAGCTGTAATTGCCGCCGCTTCTTTATATTTTTATGCGTCTCACAGTCAATTAAATGTGCAGTTATGGACGGCAAAAACTGGACTGGTTTCTGGTAATCGAGTGGTTCTGTATACCTTAGCAGATGTTCAGTATGGGGAAGATAGAGTTATAGAAAATTTCCCTAACTTGCCGATAATTTGGTTAACTCAAAATCCCGAATCTTTAGAAAAATTGCCCAGGGCAAGTCGTTGGTTGCTTTGGCCAAATTCTTCTGCCCCATTGCCTCAGAAAAAAAACGATAACCCCGGCCAAAAGTTAGCTAATTTGGGATTAGAAATTATTCCCGATCAACCTCTAAAATCTCAACTGCAATCTTCCTTGAGAAAATCAAATTTTTAGTCTATTAATCAGGATGAATTAATTTTTTTTTCTGTAATTTCATTGATCCTGTATCCTGTTATTTTCCAAATTGACACCCCTTGCGGTACAATTAAAATAGTATTGTTATACAAATTACACGCCGATCCATGACCCCAGAAACTAACGATAAATTATCCACTCAAAAGAGCTTAATGGCGATGAAGCAGTTCTCCGAACAGTATGCCATACGCACGGGAACTTACTTCTGCGCCGATCCTTCGGTAACTGCTGTGGTAATTGAAGGTTTAGCGAAACATAAAGACGAGTTAGGAGCGCCTCTTTGTCCCTGTCGTCATTACGAAGACAAAGAAGCTGAGGCCAAAAATACTTTCTGGAATTGTCCATGTGTTCCCATGCGAGAACGCAAGGAATGTCATTGTATGTTATTCCTAACCTCTGATAATGATTTTGCTGGAGATCAACAAGAAATTTCCCTAGAAGAAATTGAAAAAGTTCGCTCCACCTTGTAATAATTTTATCTGGTTTTGGTGTTAGGTCTTTGATTTTAGGGGGGATAGAGTTAGTAAATTCTGACTCATATCTAGTTTTAGGTTAGGAGTTTAAATCCATGCAAGAGGAAATTCCCAAGGCGTTTTGGCAAGGAGTTGAAGAATTTAATCAACAACAATTCTATGCTTGTCACGACACTTTAGAGGCTTTGTGGATGGAAGCACCACAACCGGAGAAAAAATTCTATCAAGGAGTTTTACAAATCGCTGTCGGGTTGTATCATTTAAGCCAAAAAAATTGGAAAGGAGCTGTTATTTTGATGGGGGAAGGATTGGCAAAGCTAGACTATTATTATCCTGATTATAGTGGGATTGATGTAGAACAGTTGATGGATGAAACAAGCCAACTTTTAAAAGCATTACAAATAGCTGGATCTGAAAAAGTAGAGGAGTTTTTACCCTTGATAAAGCCTCAAGGTACTGTCCAGGGTTTGAAATTACCGAAAATTCAAAAAATTAGAAATAGGGAATAGGGATCACGGATTTAAGAGGATTTCACGGATTTCACGGATTTTAATCTGTGTTAATTTGCGTAATTCTATTGAATCCGTGATCGATAATGGGTTAATAAATCAACTATTAACTCTTAAACTGATAACTGATAACTGTTTACTGATCACTGATTCCGATGGCTATGGCTAAATTACGGGTGGGATTATTATTTGGTGGGTGTTCTGGTGAACATGAAGTTTCGATTAGTTCTGCTAGAGCGATCGCAAAAGCCTTAACAACTGGTGAAAATACAACTCGATACGAACTGATACCCGTATATATTCAAAAAAATGGGGTTTGGAAAGATAGCGATATTGCTCAACAGGTTTTAGAGTCAGGAAAACCTCTATTAATTACCGATGAAGCTCAACGTCGCGATCGCATTCCTCAAGATATTAATTTATCAGAAATTGACCTTTGGTTTCCGATTTTACACGGCCCCAATGGAGAGGATGGAACAATTCAAGGGTTATTAACTTTAATCCAGGTTCCCTTTGTGGGTTCTGGGGTATTGGGTTCGGCGATTGGGATGGATAAAATTGCGATGAAAATGGCATTTGCTCAAGCGGGTTTACCTCAAGTTAAATATAAAATGGTGATGCGATCGCAAATTTATTCAAACCCCTGTATTTTCCCTAAATTATGTGATGAATTAGAAGCGGAATTAGGTTATCCCTGTTTTGTGAAACCTGCTAATTTAGGTTCATCCGTTGGCATTTCTAAAGTCAGAAATCGTCAAGAATTAGAAACTGCTTTAGATAACGCAGCCAGTTATGATCGACGGATTATTGTAGAAGCGGGAGTCATTGCTAGGGAAGTAGAATGTGCCGTATTAGGAACAGATAGACCCAAGGCTTCTGTAGTTGGAGAAATTACCTTTAATAGTGATTTCTACGATTATGAAACCAAATATACCGAAGGCAAAGCCGATCTATTTATCCCAGCAAAAATTAGCGATGAAATTGCTAATAAAATTAAAGAAATGGCTGTTGAAGCATTTTTAGCCGTCGATGCAGCCGGGTTAGGACGGGTTGACTTTTTCTATGTGGAAAAAACTGGAGAAATTTTAATTAATGAAATTAATACTCTCCCTGGTTTTACGGCTACGAGTATGTATCCTCAACTGTGGGCTGCAACGGGGGTTTCTTTCCCTGAATTGGTGCATCAATTAATCCAATTTGCCTTAGAAAGACATTCAGAAATTAAACGGGATTAAAACTAAAACTAGGAGAAAAACAGACCTCTTAATTCCCTATTCCCTATTCCCTATTCCCTATTCCCTATTACCTATTCCCTATTACCTATTCCCTTAAATTAGTGCATCGGTCTGGGATAACAGGGACGACAGGGAGAACCGATACAAACTTGGTCGGAGGGCATAGTTTTAAATACACTACTACGCGCTCCAATCACTGAATTTGACCCGATTTTAACCCCTGGCCCAACAAAACAATCCATACCTACCCAAACCCCATTTTCAATATCAATGGGGGCTGTTTTTAATTCAAACTTAGGATCTTTAATATCATGACCTCCGGTGCATAAATAGCTTTTTTGGGAAATAACGCAATGTTCCCCTACGGTAATTTCATCTAAGCTATAAAACACCACATCATCCCCAATCCAACTATAATTCCCGACGGTGACTTTCCAAGGATAGGTAAATCGGGCTGTGGGACGGACTATCACCCCCTGACCAACTTTAGCGCCAAATAATCGTAGGATTTGACAGCGAATTCCATTAAAAGGATGTAAGGTGAGGGGAAATGCGATCGCTTGTACTAACCACCATAACAACACAAACCAACCCGGTTTTCCCCGATCAAAATTAGATTGATCATATTGGCGTAAATCCACAAAAGTTGTTTCTTCTTGCAACATAAATCAATTGAGAATGGGGGGTTTATCAGGTTTTGGGGTGACATTTAATTGGCCGCCAAATGTACGCAATTCAAATAATTTTACCCCGATTTGATATTCATATTGACTTAAAAGACGGCCATAAATATATCCGGCTTTGCCATCTAAGAATCCCAAGCGGATGATATAAAATATAATAAACCTTAATAGGGGTTTAAAGGGTAATCTCACCCAAATTTTCTTTAAGAATCGTTTGCGTTGAACCGAATCCCCAAATAGATCAGCACCAATAGTTTTGCTGTCATCTGTCCCCATCAAAGTATTATAATAAACCCGAGCTTCCCAATTAGAATAACGATTATGGCGTTCAATCCAGTGGAATAAATCTCGAAAATCTTCATGGAGCATATCATTTTTCAGATATCCCACTTGACCGGAAGACATGACAACGTGCTCATGAACTTCATTATCCCCAGTATTGGGAACATCTTCCGTATTTAAGTTTTCATAACGGCCTAATTTATGCTTAAATAAACGTAAATTCCAGTCGGGATATTTGCCCCCATGACGCACCCAAGTTCCTAAAAAGAAGACCCGACGATTAATATAATATCCTGTATATTCTGGGTTGTTAATTACTTCAGCAATTTCATCCCAAGACTCAGGAGTAATTCGTTCATCACAATCTACAATTAATACCCATTCATTTCTAAAGGGTAAGGTTTCTAATGACCAATTTTTCTTTTTTGGCCATCCTCCTTTAAAATAAAATTGAACCACCTTAGCCCCATAATCTTCGGCGATTTCTACACTGCGATCGCTACTTTGGGAATCAACAACAAAAATCTCATCAGCCCGGGCTACACTAGCTAAACAGGCAGGTAAATTAGACTGTTCATTTCTAGCAGGAATCAATACAGAAACCGGAAGTTTGGAGGGATTAGAATTCATAATTAAACTTAACAATAGATAAAATGATTGACCACGATTGCGATTTATTTTTGAGAATTCTCTCGTTTAGATTCAGAATGAACTAAACCAGAAATTGCAGCACCCAAATAGCCGATTTGACCATAAGCATACACGAAATTATCAAATCGTAAGGCAGGATTATCAAAATATTTAAGGGTTTTGTATAACCCTCGGATAATGCGTTCCCCACCTCGTCCGAGTTGTACCATTCCATCCCGCCCAGCTAACTGTTCCCGATAACATTCGCTAATGCCTTGCCACCATCCCCGCTCCATAAACCAAGCTCTGTTGACCCGTTCCGGTGCAACATGATGGGCAACTAACGCTTCAGGAACATAAGCGACTTGCCAACCTTGTTGGAGGGCGAGTTCAGTCATCTGTAATTCTTCGTTAGATAATAACCGTTTTCCCACCCGACCCAAATTGACATCAAAACCGCCAATTTTCTCTAAGAAACTGCGACGGATGGAATAATTTAACCCTCTGGGTGTCAAACCAGGATTTTTAATTTCAACCCACTGGTCTCCCAAATTGTATTCACCCAAATTTCCGGCTAAATTATCAGACAACCAAGGTGGGGGAATGATTTTCTCTGGCCAAATCAATGTGACTTTCCCCCCAGCGATCGCCAGTTTCGGGTGATTTTCATAAGCCGAATATAACACTCTTAACCATTGAGGTGTAGCAATAGCATCATCATCTAAATAGGCAATAATGGGGCTTTGGGAGTTTTTTGCCCCTGTATTACGAGCAACGGATAACCCCGTAACTGGTTCATAGATATATCGCAGTTTAGGATTCGGAAGACGGCTTTCAACTACTTGACGAGTTCTATCCGTTGAAGCATTATCAACAACAATAATTTCAAAATCACTAAAATCTTGTTGCAGTAAACTATCAATCGCTAAACCCAAATATTGTTCTCGATTGTGAGTACAAATAATCGCAGAAATAAGGGATTGTGACATAAATTATACTCCATTATATTGCTTAAAAACAAGGTGCAATCGGTTTATAAATGCAGAGTATGTATTAGGAATTAGACTGATGGGAACCGACGCGAGTTAATAACCACAAACTCACGATAATTCCGATTACCTCCGCAGCCATGGCACTTAGCATAGCCTGAATTGCAATTAGATTGAACGGAGTGACAATAGAACCCGGATTCAAAACCGTTGTCCCCGGAGTTGGAGTCAGAATTTTAGACCCTCCTGGGGGTAAGGTTAGCATCCGATACAATAAGGTTCCCACAATTAAGAAACCTACTAAAATTACACAGATCATACCGATAAGATTAATCACAATTCCAATCCATAGGGCATGAACTACTTCTGCTTTCGGGGGGCGTTCATTCGGGTCTTCTAATTTACCGCCAATTTGAGTGTATCGGAAACACCAATAAATTGTAAAAATTAAAGCAAATAAACAGCCATATCCTAAAACTATAACCAAGGCCGAATTTTGCGAATTAGAAGGAGAAGCCGGTCTCAAAAATAGCACAAAAATTAAAAGCAATATGGGAATGATTGCTAAGATAGATTGTACCCAAAACCCCAGATAACCCAAACGACGAAAATCTTGGGCAATTTCATGAATATTAGGAGAATTTGAGTCATAGTTTAGATAGGGGTCAACCATTTTTTTCCTTGGGTAATTTAAAAAGAGGGAACAGGGAACAGGGAACAGGGAACAGGGAATAGGGAATAGGGAATAGGGAATAGGGAATAGGTAAGAGTTGACCTCCTCTAATCACCTAATTTCCATTGATCTAATAAATCATTGAGTAAAAGTTCTTGAATCCAAATTTTACTAACTACGGTTAAGGGTAAAGCTAAAACTAAGCCTAACACGCCGAAAAAGGTGGCAAAAAAGATTTGGGCTATTAAGGTGATCGCGGGTAACAGATCGACCTGTTTTTGCATGACTAGGGGACTAAACCAATAGCTTTCTAAGTTTTGAATAATAACGTATAAGATAATCACTGCCAAGGCTTTCCAGGGTGTATCTAATAGGGCAACCGCAACGGGAAAAACTACGCTGGCTGTTGGCCCAATATTAGGAACAAAGTTAAAGATTCCCGCTAATAGGGCGTGGGCAAAAACAAAGGGAACCCCCAAAATTAATAGACCGATACCACTCAAAACTGCAACAAAGGTGGAAGTAATCACAATACCCCCCATCCATTGCAACAGGACTATTTCACATTGAGATAGAATATAATCTGTCCGATTGCGATAAAATGAGGGAAATAGACGCACAAATCCTTGACGATAGGACAAAGGATCTGCTAATAACATTAAGGTAAATATTAATACCAACACAAACTGTAAAAAATTGCCAATCGAGTTAGAAAAGAACGCAAAGAAATTTCCTAATAGTTTTTGAGCTAGGGGCCCAACTTGTTGCGCTATTTGAGTAACATTCGGCAGTTCAATATTCAGATTCGGAAGCCAAATTGGAGGATTTTTAATCAGATTGTTCAGCCAAATCAGAAATTTATCGTATCCGACGGGAACCAATTTAATTAGTTCTTGAAATTGCCCCCAAAACGGAGGTAAGACTACACTAATCAACACCGCACCCATGATCGTAATTAAAGTCAGTGACAACAGAACAGCCCACCCTCGCTTGAGTCCAAGCCGTTGTATCCGACGGACTAAACTATTAATTGCAATTGAGAAAACAACCGAGGTAAAGACCAGCAGTAAGATCTGCCTAAACTGCCATAGAATAATTAAAGCAATAATTAAACAAAGAAACCCGATCCAGTCTGCTAGTTTCAAGAGATTAACTCCTTCAATATGCTACAGCCTCAACTTTCAAATTGGGAATGTTACAATACCCTTCCTATCCATTCCGATGCAGTCCGAGTGGTGGCGATTAGTTATGATGGCCAAATTCTTGCCAGTCGTAGTGATGATACCACTTTACAACTCTATAACTTAAAAACCCCCTGCCAGCCTATCATTCTAGCTGATAATTTAGAGCGAGAATATCAGGGTTATGGGTTAACATTCAGTCCAAATTCTCCCATACTAGCGATTGAATCTGACAAAAATGTTCATCTTTGGAATGTAATTACCCGTCAAAATCAAGTATTGGACTTAGGATTATCGGTTCCGATTTGTTCCTTAGCCTTTAGTCCTAATGGTCAACTTCTAGCTGCGGGAAGTTTTGATGGTATGATTGGGTTTTGGGATTTAACCTCTAATCAACCCCTCCCCCCTTTAAAAGCCCATTTCTTTCCGATTTGGTCATTAGCTTTCAGTCCCGATGGTTTGACTTTGGCTAGTGGGAGTGGAGATGGCACAGTAGGATTATGGAGTTTAGATCACCGACATTCCGATGCTCTTTTAGTCGGTCATTCCTTCCCCGTTTGGTCGGTGGCTTTTAGTCCCGATGGTTTAACTTTGGCTACGGGGAGTGAGGACAAAACCATTAAACTCTGGTGGCTGGAAATTGGCCAGGAGTTAGTAACTTTCCTTGGTCATACGGGTACTGCGGAATCCCTGGTTTTTTCCCCAAACGGTAAAATTTTAGTCAGTGCTAGTCAAGATCAAACCTTAAAGCTATGGCAAATTAGCCCAAATTTACAGGTCGGAAACCAATCAGACCCGATTCAGACCCTCACTGGTCATACAGGTGGGATTGGGACGGTGGCTTATAGTCCTTCTGAAGATTTAATTGTCAGTGGAAGTACGGATGGAACAATTAAACTTTGGCGACAAAGGGGTTGAGGGGAGACAAGGAATTTAAACTCCTTCTATTACCCATTCGTAATTCGTAATTCGTAATTCGTAATTATTTATAGCAAAGAATGTCCGGTTTTGTTATGAATAAAATCTAAAATTTTAGAATAGGCTTCAGCATTGGTTTGAGGGTTAATAATAACGGGTTCTTTACCATCGGGAAGCCAAAATGTAATCCGTTGGCTGGCATCAATTACAAAGGTATTAAGACGATTCAAGTCAATAATATATTCATGACGATCATAAATAATTTTAACCCAATAGTTCGTTGGGCAATGGGTTGTAATTCTTTGAATATACCCCAAAATATCCTCATAGGTTTTGGGATTAATTTGATGGTTAATAATCATTTGTTTGCCATTAGCTGGCAACCAAAACGCAATCCGTTTGTTAAATCCAGACGCAAACGCACTTACACTATCGAGATCAACGAGATAGGTTTCTCGCTCATAATTCATTTTGATCCAGTACGCCACAAAACCTCCTCAGACCTGTGAATCCTTCCCGGGACTCAACTCACTTGTAAATCGGATCAACAGACCAGAGGACAATGATCGCTTACCCATTCTGTATCATTATAGAATAATGATTGATCAGATAGGATCAAAATCTTTCCGATCCAAAAAAGCTAACAAATGCTAACTATTGTCCGCTTTTTCTTCCTGTTTCCACCTGGAAGTGTCGGCACTATCCAGTCCACAGGCTAACACGACTAATCTAGCCGCTTCTTGTTTTAAATTAATAGCAGCATTCAAATCTCTATCACACTCAAAACCGCAGTTATTACACTGGAACACTCTTTGAGACAGTGACAGAGATAATTTTTTCTCACCACAACTAGAGCAAGTTTTACTACTGGGATAAAATCTATCCACAATCACTAACTTACTACCATATAGTTGAGTTTTATATTCTAACTGCCGACGGAACTCATAAAAGCCCATGTCAGCTATAGCTTTAGACAACTTACCATTAGCTAACATTCCTGATACATTCAAATCTTCTATCCCTATAACTGCGTGGTTTTTGCTGATATAAGTGGTGATTTTATGTAATGTATCTTTCCTAATGTTGGCTATTTTTTGGTGTAGTCTCGCTATTTTTATTTGGGCTTTTCTGGAATTATTTGAACCGACTTGTTTGTGCCGATTCAAGTATTGCATTCTTGCTAACTTGTGTTCATACTTTTTATAACTTTTTGCTCCATCAAATACTTCTATTGTTGATAATGTGGCTAAATGATTTATTCCTAAGTCAACTCCGACAAACTCTTGTTTTTTAGGGGTTTGACTGGTTTCTACTTCTATTTTCCAAGAAATAAACCACTTGTCAGCTTGTTTACTGATTGTGACTGATTTGGGTTTATATCCAAACGGTAAAAGTTCATAGGTCTTTATCCATCCAATTATCGGAACTTTTACTTTTCTATGGTCAATATGAACTGCACCATCTAATGTAAAAGAATCATGTCTACCTTTTTTCTTGAAGTTGGGAAATCCTTTAACTTTTTTGAAAAAAGATTGAAAGGCATCTGACAAATATCTTAATGCGTACTGAGGAGCGCATTTAGATACATCATAATACCAAGGATGGATAGATTTAACTGCTGCTACTAACCATTTATGTAAGTCTATGGCTGTGGGAAATTTGATTTTGTCATCAGGATTAAGTTTATTATGTATGAGAACCTGTTCACATAATCCTAAACCTTGATTCCAAGCGTGTCTGGCTACTCCTGCGTGTTGCGCCAGTAGTAGACGTTGTTGCTTGTTGACCTTCAATTGAGTCTTGAATCCTAGTAGCAATTATATTTTACACCAGCCCGACATTGTTACAGAAAATCTGACTTTGGCTGCAAGCATAAGTAGGTAATTGTTAGAAATTGTTAGCTTTTTAACTACTGTTAATTTACCCCTGAAATTAGAAATTGATGCCCCTGCTCTTTCTTTCTGACTAAGTTAACAATTTTAGGATAATTCAGCCGAAGAATTAAACAGGGAATTAGAATGCAACCCGGTCAGGTCTAATTGTCCATGGGTAGGGTGCTGTCCTTTAAGCTGGGCTGAGGTTCTAATAAATGGGTGGCTGCGGCCACAAATCCTTGAAATAGCGGGTGAGGACTATTTGGCCGGGATTGAAATTCGGGGTGAAATTGGGTAGCCACGAAAAAGGGATGGTTGGATAATTCAATAATTTCTACTAAACGGCCATCGGGAGAAGTTCCACTAATCAGATATCCAGATTCTAAGAATAGTGTTCGGTAGGCATTATTGAATTCATAACGATGACGATGGCGTTCATAAATAACTTCCTGTTGATACAGTTTAAACGCTAAAGTATCCGGTTGTAAGCGGCAGGGATATAATCCTAAACGCATGGTTCCTCCCAAGTCTACTACATCCTGTTGTTCTGGTAATAAATGAATTACAGGATTAGGGGTTTGGGGATCAAATTCAGCACTATGCGCCCGCTCTAGTTTGGCAATATGACGCGCCCATTCAATCACAGAACATTGCATTCCTAAACATAACCCCAGGAAGGGTATTTTATGTTCTCTGGCATATTCAATCGCCATGATTTTACCATCGGTTCCTCGCTGTCCAAACCCGCCAGGAACGACAATTCCTTGCACATTTTTGAGATAATTTTCGGGATTATTCCCCTCAATATCTTCGGAATTAATCCACTCTAAATGTAATTCTACTCCCTCCTGAATAGCTGCATGACGCAGGGATTCTACCACCGATAAATAGGCATCGCTTAACTGGATATATTTACCCACAATCGCAATTTTGATTTGAGGATGGGGGAGAGGACATTTTGTATTTATATCCCGATGATAAAGCCGATCAACTAAAGTTTGCCATGCGGTTAAATTCGGTTGTCGCTGTTCTAATTGTAACAGTTTTAAACTCTGTTCGGCAAGTCCTTCTTTCTCTAAAAGTAAGGGAACTTCATAAATACTATCTGCATCGGGGGAAGTAATAACACAATCAGCTTCTACATCACAAAAACCAGCAATTTTTTCTTTAATTCCGAGGGGAATTTGGCGCTCGCAACGACAGACTAAAATATCCGGTTGAATCCCAATTGATCGTAATTCTTTAACCGAATGTTGGGTCGGTTTAGTTTTCATTTCCCCCGCCACACCAATCCAAGGAATTAAAGTAACGTGCAGATAAATAACATTTTTCCGACCCACATCCTTCCTAAATTGACGAATTGCTTCTAAAAAAGGTAGGGATTCAATATCACCAACGGTTCCCCCAACTTCCGTAATTACCACATCAGGATTCGTGTTTTTTGCCACTCGATGAATCCGTTCTTTGCATTCATTAGTAATATGAGGAATGACTTGAACCGTACCTCCTTGATAGTCTCCCCGACGTTCTTTATTAATCACCGCTTGATAAATAGCCCCGGCCGTGACACTATTAAGACGGGACATGGAGGTATCGGTGAAGCGCTCATAATGTCCCAAGTCCAAATCCGTCTCCGCCCCATCTTCGGTCACAAAGACCTCCCCATGTTGAAATGGACTCATGGTTCCAGGGTCAACATTAATATAGGGATCGAGTTTAAGAATGGATACGGAATAGTTCCGCGACTTGAGCAGACGTCCTAAACTAGCGGCAACAATTCCTTTACCAATACTCGATACTACCCCACCCGTGATAAAAACAAACTTAGTCATAAAAAATTACCTGAGCGTCTCCAATGCTCTATCAATTGTGCCATAAAACCTGACAAAAATTTGAGATAAACTACCAAAAGTAGTAAGCCCTTCAGGGCTTATTAATTCTTGATCTATAAACCCATAATTAATCATAAATTATCCGATAATTCTAACTCCAAATTAATAAAAATTGAAACCAAAAGCCCGAATAATGAGAAAATAGGAAAATTGGGATCACCCTGATCACAACAAAATGCACTCATTCACGATTTTATGAGGAAAAAGATCAAATGTTCAAACGAATTTTAGCAATAGCTTTAGTCTGTTTTAGCCTGAGCTTAACAGGTTGTATATCCGTTGGCGCGGGATTAAATAGTTTTGTGGATACCGGAGATGGCTATGAATTTATCTATCCTAACGGATGGACACAGGTGAGTGTTGCTAACGGCCCCGATACGGTACTACACGATATGATTGAACAAGGTGAAAATGTTAGTGTGGTAATCAATCCGGTTTCTAATCCGAATCAAACCCTCGCAGAAATTGGCACTCCCACTGAGGTAGGATATACATTGAGTAAAAAAGCGATCGCCCCAGAAGGTTCAGGACGTACCGCAGAACTAATTAATGCAGAATCCTTTGAAAAAGGATCAAATCTTTATTATTGGTTAGAATACGCGGTACAACTTCCGAATGAACAAAAACGGCATGACTTTGCTAGTGTTACTATTAGTCGTGGAAACCTATTTACATTAAATGTTTCCACTACTGAAAAACGTTGGGAAAAAACTCAACAACTTTTAAAACAAGTGGTGCAATCTTTTAAAGTTTATTAATTGAGTTTCATGAATCAGCCCAATCGAATCACATTTATTTTAGCTTCTGCTTCCCCGGCGCGTAAACGGTTATTAGAAACCATTGGGATTCAGCCGATTATTCTCAAAAGTGATTTTGATGAATCCCAAATCGCAGATTCTAACCCTGTAGAATTAGTCCAAAAACTTGCCCAATGTAAAGCAGAAGTTATCACCCAAAGATTAATGAATCAACCTAAAAATGAGGGGGAAATTCTATTGGTTTTGGGGTGTGATTCGGTTTTGGCTGTTGGGGGAGAAATTTATGGCAAACCTGCTAATATTGAGGAAGCGATCGCCCGTTGGCAAACCATGCGGGGTCAAGTGGGACAACTGTATACGGGTCATGCTTTAATTAATGTTTCTACTGATCAAATATTAGTCTATTCTCAAACCACTAATGTCTATTTTGCTAATATTTCCGATAGTGAAATTAAGGATTATGTTGATACCGGAGAACCTTTAAATTGCGCTGGATGTTTTGCGATTGAAGGCAAGGGCGGTTTATTTATTGAAAAATTAGAAGGATGCCATACCAATGTGATTGGATTAAGTCTACCTTTATTAAGAAAAATGATCCAAGAATTAGGATATAATATTACTAACTTCTGGTAGCAACGCCCGCGCCAAATTATTAAACCACAAAGACACTAAGACACTAAGAGGATGATCCGCCCATCATTACACAAGGGTAATGATAGGCGATCGCTATTTAACCTATTGTCGCGCCATCATGATCTTCAAACGATCTTCGGGTTTAATAAAATGGTCGTGGTTATCCGTACCGACGTCGATTTGTACCCAAGTAATTTTTCCGTTGAAGCGACTACTTTTGAGATTGTAGTCGGGAGTTACGGGTGTACCGGACTCGTAGCCCACATCAGTCGTCTCGTCTGCTGAAAAGATGAATGCTTGGGTCTGTTCCACACGACCCGCGCCCACTTGCTGGCCGTCGTAGTAGAGTGTAACGTTACCTCCCTTACCCAAACCGCCACCATCGTAGGCAAACTCCATGCGCACTTGATGTTTCCCTGTTGAGATCGGCTGTTCGGCTTCGGTAACATAACTATCGATACCCAGGACATTATAGACAAACTTGGCTTTCCCTTCATGGGCATAGACGCTCCAACCCCCGAACCGACCGCCTTGGGCAATAATCACACCTTCTGCTCCCTCCGGGGGAATTTCTAGTTGGGATGTCACGGAGAAGGATTTGTTCTTGATATTGACAACGCTGTTTTCCGAAAGTCGTCCCATACCTGTAAAGAACAACTGCGAGTTCCCCTTAATCAAAGTCGGCCGGCCCGCCATTTCAGGATCAACCCGTTCCATTTGGCGATCATCCAATGGCAGAACATTATATTTAACCGCCTCAATCAGAAATTGACGTTGTAATTCGTGCAATTTCTCTGGCATCTCTTTGGAGAGGTCATGGGCCTGTGTCCAGTCTTTGCTACCGTCGTAAAGTTCCCAAATATCATCATCAAAGGGCAACATCTTTTGACCAGTCATCACCCAGGGGGTGCGGTGCTTGGTGACAGCACTCCAACCTTTGTAGTAGATACCCCGGTTGCCAAACATCTCAAAATACTGCACATCATGACGTTCTGGAGCTTGGGCATCATTGAAGCTATACACCATGCTTGTCCCTTCGTAGGGACTTTGCAGCACCCCGTTGACGATGGTTGGTTCAGGAATGCCTACCATCTCCAAAATCGTCGGAGCCAGATCAATGACATGGGTGAACTGGTTGCGGATACCGCCTTTTTCCTCGATGGTCTTGGGATAGCGGACAATTGTGCCGTTGCGAGTACCGCCCCAGTGGGATGCCACCTGTTTCGTCCATTGATAGGGGGCATCCATCGCCCAAGCCCAAGCCACCGCATAGTGGTTATAGGACTCAGGAGAACCAAATTCGTCCAGCTTAGACAACAGGAATTCCGGTGTCTCCAGGCCAGCTAGACCGTTGAAGTTCGCCATTTCGTTGAAGGCGCCATGAATTGTGCCTTCGGCGGAAGCACCGTTATCGCCAATAATCACATAGACGAGGGTATCATCGAGGATTTCTAACTCCTCCAGAGTCTCGATCAGCCTCCCAACTTGGTGGTCAGTGTGTTCCAGAAACGCTGCATAAACCTCCATTTGCCGTTGCAACACGGTCTGAAGTTCGGGGCTCATCTCATCCCATGCGGGAATTTCTGCATGACGGGCTGTTAGCTCCGCATTGGGGGAAATCACCCCTAGTTGCTTCTGTTGGGCAAAGGTAATTTCTCGTTGCTGATCCCAGCCGTGGGCAAACTTGCCTTTGTACTTCTCGATCCATTCCTTGGGAACGTGATGGGGGGCATGGGTGGCACCGGGGGCAAAGTACATGAAGAAGGGCTTATCGGGCATCAGGGCTTTCTGTTGGCTAACCCAGGAGATGGCTTTATCCCCTAGGTCTTCCGTCAGGTGGTAGCCTTCTTCGGGGGTCTTGGGTGGCTCAATGGGAATTGTCCCTTCATACAGGGCTGGCTCCCACTGATTATTTTCCCCACCAATAAAGCCGTAGAAATACTCAAACCCGCCACCGCCTGTGGGCCAAGCGTCGAAGGGCCCCATCGGGGAGGTTTGCCAGACCGGAACTTCGTGGCACTTGCCCAAATAGGCCGTCGAGTAGCCATTCAACTTGAGTGTTTCTGCTAGGGGGGCTTTGGTATTTGGGCGCACGGAGCTATAGCCGGGGGCAGCCGTGGCGGTTTCAGTGATATTGCCCATGCCCACGGAATGATGATTCCGTCCGGTGAGTAATGCTTGTCGGGTGGGGGCGCAAAGGGCGGTGGTGTGAAAGCGGGTGTATTTTAGTCCCTGGGATGCTAATTTCTCGAAGTTTGGGGTGTTGCAGGGGCCACCAAAGGCACTGGACGCACCAAAACCCACATCATCGAGCAGAACAATCAGGACATTGGGCGCACCTGCCGGGGGACGCAGATCTCGAATCGGGGGATACTTGGTGTCTGGATCTTTGGCGTCGTAAGTGGTTGTCCCGATCTGAGGTCGGTCAGGAATTGGGAGAATTTGGCGTTGAATTGGATCGTTTGCTGTCATGATTAATGGGGCTTTTAAATTTTTATAAGTCTATATAAGTATAGCAATCCTATTTGAATTGTGTGCAAACTTTAGGGTTATAATAGCCCCCCCAAACCCCCCGTGCACGAGGGGCAGGAATAGGGAACGGGGAATTACGAATTATGAATTGGATCAATACTTCTGGTTGTTTTATATCAATATTAAAATACTACAACCTATTTGGGATTGCTAGGGTTGGGTTAAGTTAATAAGCACCGAAAGGGGAAAGATTAAATATTCTAGGAAAAACAGTTTCCAAATAAATTGATAAAATTGGCTAATTGATTGTTTATCGCTTAAATCAATTGTTTGACTGCGCCACCATAATACTATTAATAAGACTAAATGACTTAATCCTAAAAATATGGGATTTAAGGAAGATTGTAATAGAAAACTCCCTAGAATCATTCCTAAATAACAAACAGTGATTATCCATAGAGATAAATTAAATACTGTTACTGTTCCTAATTTTATGGTTAATGTGTTAATCTGGAATTGGCGATCGCCTTCTAAATCAGGAATATCTTTGAAAATTGCGATCGCAACGGTAAATACTAAAACAAATAAGGTTAACGCCCAAACTGAAGGGGGAATTATCGGAATTGATGATATTGATTTTGCTGATAAAATCCAACTCAGGTGTAAATATAACCCTAAATTAACGATAATTCCTCTAACGGTAAAAATACAAAATGCCGCCCAAAATGGAAACCGTTTTAAACGAATTGGAGGTAAGGAGTAAGCTGTCCCCAATAGCAAACTAATTGTCACCATTCCCAATAAATAATAGCCTTGAAACGCTGCAATAGTTAAAGCTAAAATTCCGGTTATTCCGACAATCATTTGAGCTTGAAACTTGGAATATTCCCCCGATGCTAAGGGTAAATTGGGTTTATTAATCTGATCAATTTCAATATCTTCAAGTTGATTTAATCCAACAATATAAATATTACCAAAAATACAAGCTAACCAACTCCAAAATAAAGCTAGTAAACTGAAATTAAAACCAGGAAATTGTCTAAACTCACTAATAGCAATTAAATACATCCCCAACACACTTAAAGTTGTGCCAATAATGGTATGGGGACGGGAAAATTTCCAAAAAGAGTATAACCCTGGAAAATTTTGTTGTATCAAATTAGGGGAAGAAATCATCACAGAGGGAGAAGAAGTTTTAGTCATATTAAAGCAGGGAACAGGGAATAGGCGCTCTCAAACCCCTCGTGCACGGGGGGTTTGGGGGGGGAGGGAACAAAGAATAGGATATCTAATGCTATCCTATTCTTTGGTAATTTCTCCTCCCTAATTCAATTAATATTATTCCGGTGATTCTAAGCGCCAACCGGGTTTAATTATTTGACGTTCCCGGGCAATGGCTAAACTATCATCAGGGATATCATCCGTAATAGTAGAACCTGCTGCCACAGTAACATCATTTCCCAAGGTTAGAGGGGCAACTAAAACACTATTTGCTCCGGTTTTTGTCCGGTCTCCGATTGTTGTTCGATGCTTTTTCACCCCATCATAATTAGCGGTAATTGTTCCCGCCCCAATATTAACCTTATCTCCTAATGTGGCATCTCCTATATAAGATAAATGGGAAATATTAGTCCGATTTCCTACTTCGGTATTTTTTAATTCTACAAAATTCCCAACCCGACATTGTTCACCAACTTTTGCATGACCTCTTAAATGGGCATAGGGGCCAATGCGGGTTCTATCAGCAACAACACTATCAGAAACGACGGAAAACTGCACCGTAACATTTTTTCCAATCTGACTATTTTCAATTAAACTTCCTGGGCCAATTCGACTTCCAGTTTGAATAATTGTGTTTCCCCGTAGGTGAGTTTGGGGTTCAATAATCACATCGGTTTCTAACTTGACCGTATCATCAATGGTGACACTATCGGGGTCAATAATTGTTACCCCCGCCGCCATCCAATCGGTTTTCACCCAATCTTGCAAAACCCTATAGGAATTAGCCAGATGTTTGCGACTATTAACCCCTAAAATTTCTCGATAATCTGCGACATCCACCGCCATCACTTTATCTAAATGATGCACCGTATCGGTGAGATAATATTCCTGTTGATCATTATCGGCTTTCAGGTCGGGTAAAATTTTGGCTAACTGCGGCCAATTAAAACAATAAACCCCGGCATTAATCCGATGATTTTGCCGTTGAGCATCGGTACAATCCCGTTCTTCAACAATTTGATTAACTAAATTTTGACTATCACAAAATACCCGACCATATCCGGTAGGATTAGGAAAATGGGCAGCTAATAATGTCGCCCCGTTTCCATTTTCTTTGTGGATTTTAATTAACTGTTCTAAAGTGTCAGGACGTAATAAGGGAACATCCCCATTTAAAACCAGTAAATCTTCGGTAAAGTCTTTTAAATAGGGCAGTAATTGTTGAATTGCATGACCTGTCCCTAATTGTTCGGTTTGTTCAACAAATTCTAAACCAGGTTGCGTATCCGTTTTTTGCAGACTATCACGAACTAAATCGGCCCCATAGCCTACAATTATTAATCTACGGGAGGGTTGCAACTGGACACAACTCTCTAAAACCCGTTGAACTAAAGTGCGTCCTCCCAACTGATGCAGAACCTTGGGAAGATCAGATTTCATGCGAGTTCCGCGTCCCGCCGCTAAAATTGCTACCGCTACCATTTACTGTTTGGGTGTCAATTGTAAGTAACAGACACAATCATCGCATCCTCAAGTATCTTTTCACCAAAAAACGAGCGAGAAGCCCCTGGCTTTAGACATGGGGAGGAAAGTGGCTGCGGTTTCAACCGCCTTCAATATTTCCTGATCTAACTGATTGAAAAGTTGAGTTAGAATAGATCGTAAGTAAAACAACCATCTGCGTGTTGAAACACTCTAGTATCGGAGAAATCCCGGCACAGTGAGCCACCACACTCCTTGAGGAGTAGTAAGCCTGTATAACTGACAAGTAATGGCAGAGTGTGAAGCGTACCTATCTGGCGTTGTGATGGTCTATGAAAACAAACACAATTTAAAAGTAAGCGCAATTGCAATATCTTTTATAAGGGTAGTTGTTTTGAGCGTGTAGAGGTGATTTGATAGCGCCTTTGAGAGTTTTCGGATTCATTCAAGAATCCCCGTGGCTTCAGCCCTGGGGAGTATCAATGCGCCATCGTTTCTTCCAATGGGAGGTGGGTTCCAGGGTACAGGTGTCTTGTTCAGCTTGACGTCGCAGGATAATCACTTCTGCAATATCGGATAAACTGGGATCTCGATAGGGGACGGCGGCGCGCGTTTTGAGGTGTTCTAGTTCTTTGGGAGACAGGGGGGGTAAATCCCTAGGGTCGAAACTGGCCATTGTCCCGGGTGTGCGTCGCCCCACCGGAGGGGTGGAACCAATCTGTAGTCCCGCTTGGATTAAGGCACTTCTAGCCGTCGCCGAACAGGAATAAGTGGCCAAATGTCCCTGGGGTTTGAGACATTGGGCGACTATGGTTAAAAATTCTACTGTCCACAGTTGGGGACAATGGGCGGGAGAAAAGGGGTCAAGGAAAATTGCATCGGCTTTAAACCCGGAATTGTAAACGGTTGAAATAGTATTTCTAGCATCGCCAATTATTAAATTAGCGTTAAATAATTCTGTTTTTAGATGCTGATTTTGGGCAATTTCTTTTAATATATCTTGAATGTAATTAGGATAGGCATTGAGTAAATTATATTCTAAGGCTGATTGGGGAATCCGTTGATCAAATTCTAAGCCAATCCATTCAATTTTACAGTTAGGATTGACTTCCCAAATTGCGGTTAATGCTGCTGCTGTATTATAACCTAAACCATAACAAATATCAAGTAAATATAGGGAAGATGTTGCGGCTTTTTTTCTTAACTGTAAGGGTTCTACAAACTTGCATTCTGCTTCCTGTTTTGCGCCAAAATGACTATGAAATAATTCTCCAAATTCCGAGGAAAAAAAGGTAAAGGAGCCATCGGCAGTTAATTGGGGGGTTAATTTTTCCTGTTCGATCATTTTTTTATCCTCTGATTTTTTATTTATATAAATTAATTTAGATTTGCTATTTTTTCCAGCCAATAACTAGATAAATGTCAACCATTTGATGTTTTCCTTTTAGTGGAATTAGTCCCCAAGATTCCACCTCAAAACTATCCGCAATATATTCTAAAGTTTGAGCAGCAATTAAAATTCGACAAATGCCCGATTGTCGATCTTTTTCGCAGCTTTCTAAACGAGAAGCAATATTAACACTATCTCCTAATAACCCATATTCTAACCGTTCTTTTCCCCCCAAACTTCCGGCGACAATCGGGCCTGTAAAAATGCCAACTCGCATGGCAATTTCAGGAAAGTTGCGGTTTTTCCAATCTTGATTTAACCGTTTTAAATGGTCTTCAATGGCTAAAGCACAGGCGACGGCATTATAAGCATCTCTAGCAATGGATTCTTGGGTTTTACGAGCTAGAGGTACTCCAAAAGCTGCCATAATTCCGTCCCCAGTAAACTTATTAATAATACCATGATGGGTTTGAACACATTGGGTTAAAACAGATAAATATTCATTTAACCATTCCATCAAGATTTCTGGAGGCATTTCTTCAGAAACGGTACTAAAATTTCTAATATCACTAAATAGAATAGTAGCAATTAATTTTTGACCGGGTAACTTTCCATCTTCTAATAAACGATCGCGACTATTCCATAAAGCATTGGCAATTTCCGGTGAGGTATTTTGTCCTAATAATCGCATCACAATTTGTTGCTGACGTTGGGCTTGAAAGGCACGATAACCTGTCACAGTGCCACTGGCAAATAGAAGGGCTAAACCAGGAGTTGTGGTGGGAACCCAACGGTTATGTAAAAATAGGAAAAAGCTTAATCCAAATAAAACACCAACTAAAAATGGATTTCCTAGGGTAATAATTAAAGGATTTCGACTTGACCAAGCTAAGGTTGCTCCGATTAAACCCCAACTACAAATCCATAAAAATTCTCCCCATTGTTCCCAAAAAATAAATAAATCGCGCTGACCTAAAACCGCATCTAAAATTTGACTCACCATTTGGGCATGAACTAAAACTCCTGGCATTTTAAAGGCATTTTTTTCGGCCGGACTATAGGGAGTTAGAAATACATCTTTGCCACTAGGAGCTAATGTACCAATTAAAACAATTTTATCTTTAATCCAACTTTCGGGAATGGTTTGATCTAAGAATTGTGTTAAACTAATCATCCTGGCAATATTATTGGGGGCGCGATAATTTAATAAAATTTGATAACCTCGATCATCAATGGTTTGATAACCACCAGAATCTCGAGATAACGGCACAAATTCAGCCTTTCCCCAGGTAATAAAATTAGGATCTATCTCACTATTATTTGGTGTAATTCCTTGATTAAATAAATAATGTAATGCCATTCTTAAAGAGAATGAATAAAAAGTCCCATCTGGGGTACTAGCAAACATCAAATTTCGACGAACAACATTATCGGGGTCAAGCAATAAATCATTAAAACCGACTCGTTCATCAGAAATATTAGGCGGTGCCGGGATTCTTTTAATTTCACTATATCCTAAATTACTAATCACAATCACATTATCGGAAATTTGAAGTTGTTTCTGAAATTTATCATATCCTGGTTCATATCTAATGTCACGATAAATATCTAAACCAATGACTTTAGGTTGATATTTGGATAGTCTTTCTAATAATCGTGCAATCACTTCATCGGACAGGGGCCAACGCTCAAGTTTTTGAATATCTTCTTCGGTAATTCCGATTACTACTAATCGAGGATCAGCGGCTAAAGCCGGACGTAATCTGACCATTTGATCATAAGCGACTAATTCTAAGGGTTGTAACCAACCTAAATAATAAATTCCCAAGAGTATAGATAACACAAGAATTGTGGCGATAATTACGGCAGAAATCTCCGATAGATCAAGCCATTTATTACTCAATTTATTAATTCTTAAAATACTCACAATAATCAGTTATCAGTAAACAGTTATCAGTCATCAGTGAAATAAATAAAATCAGGACTTTACTAATTAATTAATTATAACTTTAGATTGCCTCCCAACTGAGTAGAGACGCGCCAATAGCCTACGGCACGCACGTCTTGACACTGATAACTGATGACTGATAACTGATCACTGATTTTGCAGTAGTATGGGAGAGGGGGGTTCATAGTGAGCGTAGGTGATTACGGACTCGATAGAGTCTGAGGAAAGTCCGGGCTCCCGAAAGACCAAACTTGCTGGGTAACGCCCAGTGCGAGCGATCGTGAGGATAGTGCCACAGAAAAATACCGCCTTCGGGTAAGGGTGCAAAGGTGCGGTAAGAGCGCACCAGCAACGTCGTGAGGCGTTGGCTCGGTAAACCCCGGTTGGGAGCAAGGTCGGAGGAACTAGGGTTGGTCTTTTTCCCGTTCCGTGAATAGTGGTACCGCTAGAGGTGTTTGGTAACAGACATCCCAGATAGATAATCGCCGTTGGTGTGCTAATTTTAGCCACCGATAACAGAACCCGGCTTATGTCTGACTCTGAACTCCCCTTGATTTGATGCCCCTACAGTGAGTCCCATTTTCTATTGACCCAAAATCTATGACTATTGGCTATCCAAATCGAAAACGCCAGTTACAAAAGCTGATTCAACGTTTGGGACTCTCGGATCATGTCCAGATTCGATGGGATTTGTTAGATTTAGCCTTAACTCACCCGACACTCTCAGCCGAGGCTAATTATGAACAATTAGAGTTTGTCGGGGATTCCGTGGTGAGATTAGCAGCATCTGAGTTACTCTACGAAGTTTATCCTGACTGTCCGGTGGGAGAATTTGCCGCGATTCGTTCGATTTTAGTGAGCGATCGCACTTTGGCTGAAATTGCTGATCAGTATGGATTTGGTACATTTTTACTCGCAGCCGGGAGCGCGATCCGGGACAAAGCGGGGGAAGAATCCCGTCTGGCGGACTGTTTTGAAGCGGTCTTGGCCAGTTTATATCTGAGTAGTCAAAATTTAACCTTAATTCGTCCCTGGTTAGATTCCCATTTTTGCGATCGCGCTGCCAAAATTATTCGTGATCCAGCCCGAAATAATTATAAGGCGGCTCTACAGGAATGGACACAAAGCCATTATAAAGTTTTACCTGAATATAAAGTCCAGCAAAATCGCCAAATTCATAACGATGAGGGGCGTTTTACAGCGGTGGTTTGGTTACAAGGTCGTCAACTGGGGGAGGGAACCGGACGTTCAATTAAAGCGGCGGAACAGGCGGCGGCGGAAGTGGCTTTTCTTTCTGTGGTAGAAACTCAAAAAACTGCCGGGATTAAATGATTATTGCTCCTATGATCAAAATCAAAAAATAAATTACTATTCCCTATTGCCCATTCCCTATTCCCTATTGCCCATCTTTTAATTTCTTATGATTAATATTGCTATTTTTGGTGCGGGTCGTTGGGGAGTTCATTTAATTCGTAATTTCGATCAACACCCTAATTCTAAAGTTGTGGCGATCGCCGATCCTAATCCCGATCGTTTACAAACAGCAAAAGAACGGTTTCAACTTCCCGATGATATTATTTTAACGACCGATGGTTCAACCATTTGGAATTTACCTAATATAGATGCAGTTGTGATCGCCACTCCTGCGGCTACACATTTTGCTTTAATTTCTGCCGCCTTAAAACAGGGTTATCATGTTTTTACCGAAAAACCCTTAACCCTGAGTGTGACTGAATCATTAGAATTATGCGAACTCGCGCAACAAAAACAGCTACAACTTTTTGTTGATCATACTTATTTATTTCATCCGGCGGTAGAACGGGGGAAAACCGTAATTGAATCGGGGAAATTAGGGGAATTAAGATATGGTTACGCCACCCGAACCCATTTAGAACCAGTGCGACAAGATGTGGATGCGTTATGGGATTTAGCGATTCATGATATTGTGATTCTTAATAGTTGGTTAGGGGAAAAACCGATTCAAGTGAAAGCAACGGGAACGGTTTGGTTACAGCCTGCATCGGGATTATCGGATTTAGTGATTGCTAATTTAACCTATCCCAGTGGGTTTGAAGCCTTTCTACATTTGTGTTGGTTAAACCCAGACAAACAACGACGTTTAGCCGTGGTTGGAAGTCAGGGAACTTTAATTTTTGATGAACTACAATCGGAATCTCCTCTGATAATTCAACAGGGTTATTTTGATGTTATTGATAACAGTTGGAAAGCCGCCGGAATCAATCGAGAAGTGATTGAGATTGAACCCAGAGAACCCCTAGCTCAAGTTTGTGATCATTTTCTGAATTCTATTCAAAATCATCAACCTTCCCCAATTTCATCCGGTTGGGTGGGTGCAGAATTAGTTAATATTTTGTGCGGGTTGAGTGAATCTTTAAAACAGGGGGGACAACCTATCCATCTTCTGTAACTGGTAAACCGAAGAAAATTGTGGGCAATCTTTCTGGATTAAGAAAACTGAGTTTCCATACTCCCATCCTTTTCTTATGAAGATGGGCGCATAAATTCCGACACACCATCAGTAATCCGTTCATAAAAATTGTGTTCACCGATTTCCTTCGTTAATCCCGCCCGATACATCCTCTGATACAGGGGATCACGCAACCTCGCCCAAGCTAAAACAATATTATTCTTCATGAGTTCCAGACGTAATTTATGCAACATTTCCAAGGCCGTGCTATCAATTAAATTAATGGTTTCCGCATCGATCAGCACCATTTGAGTGGGTGTCGAAGCTTCCCGAATCTTCTTCTTAAGTTCCGTGCGAAAATAGCTACTGTTCGCAAAAATTAGGTTGTTACTAAAGCGGAAAATTAATAACCCAGGAGTTGTAATCGCTTCGGGGTGAAGGTTAATATCCCGATACATCTCCGTTTGGGGGATACAGCCTAAAACGTCGGTGTGGGGATGGCTGGCCCGATAGATCAGAAAAACAATTGATGTAATCACCCCTAAACTAATACCTTGCAGTACCCCGAAGACTAAGACTCCAGTAAAAGCCAATAGAGCGATCGCAAATTCGTTTTTATTAATGTAACTTAACTGTTTAAAGTAGCTTAAATTCACCAGACCGAGCATCGCCTCAATCACAATTGCAGCTAGAGTAGCATCGGAGAGATTTTGAAACAAAGGCAACAAAAATAACAGGGTTAATAACACCAAAACCCCAAGCACCAAAGAGGATAACTGAGTTTTTCCCCCCGCCCTAACAGCAACAGAAGTTTTCGAGAGGCTGCCCACCACTAGAAAGCCAGAACTCAGCCCCGCCGCGATATTAGCTGGCCCTAGACTGATTAATTCCTGATTGGGATCAATTTCTTCGCCCGTTTTTTCTGCTGCGGTCTTAGCTGCACCGAGGGATTCGGCATAGCCCAAAAGAACGATCGCTAAAGCACCCGGCAGTAGCGCGTTCAGTTGAGTTAGGGAAACTAAAGGCAGGGTGAAATGGGGAAGACCTGTCTCAACTGCACCAATCAGATCCAAACCCTTTTCCCCTAAATGGAAGATTGTCACTCCCAGGCTGGAAAGGATAACCGTTGTTAAAGCCGAGGGAATTTGGGGGACAAAGGTTTTGAGAACAAAGAGCAGCACCAAACTCAAGACACCGATCAACGCAGTTAGGGGATGAAGGTCGGGTAATTGTTCCAGAATCTGAATTAACTTTTGTAAAAAACCGCCTGAGATCGGGTGCAGACCGAGAAGTTTAGGAATTTGCCCCACAATAGTTACCCAAACTAAGCCTTGGACAAATGCCTTCATTACAGGTGTTGGGATAAAGTCTGCGACCCAGCCCATTTTTAAACTGCCAAAGAGCAGAAAACAGAAGCCCACTATGACAGCCATCGCCGAAGTCAACACCAAATAATCTTGAGAGCCCGACGCAGCTAAAGCCGATACCGTCACACCAGAAATTAAAGCTGTCGCTGAGTCTGGCCCTACAACCATTAACCGAGAAGTTCCCAAGAATGCGTACAAGAATAGAGGAAAGGGTACGGTGTAAAGCCCGATTAAAGGGGATACTCCGGCAATCCCGGCATAGGCCATTGCTTGTGGGATCATGACCGCCCAAACCGTTAACCCAGCAATCAGATCCGCCCGTAACCAATCCCGTTGATAATTGGGTAACCAGGTCAAGATTGGGAAAAATCGGGCAAGCGGGGATGATAGGCGAAAATGCTTCATATATTTTTTTGTTGAGGATTAATGATGGGTTAGACGGTTTGCTTGATTATTTTATGTCCATTTTTATTTTCTCTATTAACTTTTTATTCCCTTTGTTAAGTATTTTAAATTTAGTTGTACTATTGTACAGATTTGTATCAAGTAATCAATCAGTGATCCCTTCAGTGAGAATAGAGAGTTTTTAAGCGTTACGATAAAAAAGTAAATCCTTAATTTTAACTTAAAACTAAAAAATCAATTATGGGCATTGCTACAATTAACCCGGCCACTGGGGAAACGGTGAAAACCTTTACCGCTTTGACCGATGCCGAAATTGAGAACGCTTTAGCACTCGCAGATCGGGCCTTTCGAGACTATCGGCGAGTCTCCTTTGATACTCGTTCACAATGGATGCAAAACGCGGCTAATCTATTAGAAGAAAATGCCGAAACCTACGCCAAAATCATGACATTGGAAATGGGAAAACCCATTACCTCAGCGATCGCAGAAGTCAAAAAAAGTGCCTCCGTTTGTCGCTTTTATGCGGAAAATGCGGCTCAATTTCTTGCCGATGTTCCCGCAGAAAGCGACGCCAGTAATAGCTTTATTGCTTACGAACCTCTGGGGGCAATTTTAGCGGTCATGCCTTGGAATTTTCCCTTCTGGCAAGTCTTCCGCTTTGCTGCACCCGCATTAATGGCCGGAAATGTTGGTTTACTCAAACACGCTTCCAACGTACCTCAATGCGCCTTAGCCATTGGGGAAATTTTTCAAAAAGCTGGATTTCCTGAAGGGGTGTTTCAAACTTTATTAGTAGGTTCTAATAAAGTCGCTCAAATTATTACCGATGATCGGGTTAAAGCTGGAACTTTAACCGGAAGTGAACCCGCAGGCGCTAGTTTAGCCTCTTTAGCTGGTCAAAATATTAAAAAAACCGTCCTAGAATTAGGTGGAAGTGATCCGTTTATTGTGTTAGAAACGGCGGATATAAATGCAGCAGTAGAAGCCGCCGTTACAGCACGAATGTTAAATAATGGACAGTCCTGTATTGCAGCAAAACGGTTTATTTTGATATCTAGTATTGCCGATGAATTTGAAAGTCGTATGGCGGAAAAATTTGCGGCTTTAAAAATCGGTGATCCAATGTTACCCGATACCGAAGTGGGGCCCTTAGCAACCCCCGATATTTTAACGGAATTACACCAACAAGTTCAAATCTGTGTTGAAGCTGGAGCCAAAGTATTAACCGGAGGTCAACTTTTGGAACAACCGGGTAATTTTTATCCGCCAACAATTTTGACTCAAATTCCTGAAGGAACCCCTGCTTACAGTGAAGAATTCTTTGGGCCGGTGGCGTTAATCTTCCGGGTTAATTCTTTAGATGAAGCCATTACCCTTGCTAATAGTACCATCTTTGGTTTGGGTTCCAGTGGGTGGACAACAAATCAAGCCGAACAAGAGCGTTTAATTCGAGAATTAGAAGCGGGTGCTGTCTTTATTAACGGTTTAGTTAAATCCGATCCTCGCTTACCCTTTGGAGGGATCAAACGTTCCGGTTACGGACGGGAATTGAGTAGCCAAGGGATTCACGAATTTGTGAATATTAAAACCGTTTGGATTAAATAGGGTAAAAAAAACCATTCTTATTAAAAATTATGAACACAGCACAACTGTTAGTTAAATGTTTGGAAAATGAAGGAGTCGAGTATATTTTTGGTGTTCCAGGTGAAGAAAATATGCAAATCCTCGAATGCTTAAAAACCTCCTCGATCAAATTTATTACAACTCGTCATGAACAAGGGGCTGCATTTATGGCCGATGTTTATGGTCGCTTAACCGGAAGGGCGGGAGTTTGTTTATCAACATTAGGCCCTGGAGCAACGAATTTAATGACCGGGGTTGCTGATGCGAATTTAGATGGAGCACCGTTAGTTGCAATTACAGGTCAAGTGGGAACTGATCGAATGCACATTGAATCCCATCAATATTTGGATTTAGTGGCAATGTTTGCCCCAGTTACTAAATGGAATGCCCAAATTGTTCGCCCTAGTATTACGCCAGAAATTGTCAGAAAAGCGTTTAAAATAGCTCAATCTGAAAAACCTGGGGCAGTGCATATTGATCTCCCCGAAAATATTGCTAGTATGGAGGTCGAAGGCTATCCTCTCAAACAAGACAAGCGAGAAAAAGTTTATTCTGCTTATCAAAGTATGAATGAAGCAGCGATCGCAATTTCTAAAGCCAATAATCCCTTAATATTAGTAGGAAATGGAGCAATTCGGGGGAATGCCAGTGCCGCTTTAACAGAATTTGCTACCCAACTGAATATCCCTGTTGTAAATACGTTTATGGGCAAAGGAATGATTCCTTATACCCATCCTTTGGCGTTATGGACAACCGGATTACAACTGCGGGATTATATCAGTTGTGGTTTTGATAAGGCGGATTTAATCATCGCCATTGGCTATGATTTAATTGAATATTCCCCGAAAAAATGGAATCCCCAAGGCAAAATTCCGATTGTTCATATTGGTGAAGCTTCCGCCGAAGTCGATAGCAGTTATATTCCGATTGCTGAAATTATTGGGGATATTTCTGACTCTCTCCAAGAGATTTTAAGACGTTCAGACCGTACCGGAAAACCCGAACCCTATGCTTTAAAATTAAAAACAGATATTCGTAATAATTACGAATTTTATGCCAAGGACGATGCTTTCCCGATTAAACCGCAAAAAATTATTTATGATTTGCGTCAAGTTATGGGCCCAGAAGATATTGTGATTTCAGATGTTGGCGCTCATAAAATGTGGATGGCGAGACATTATCATTGTGAAACGCCAAATACCTGTTTAATTTCTAATGGATTTGCAGCCATGGGAATTGCGATTCCGGGTGCAGTTGCCGCTAAATTAGTTTATCCTAATCGGAAGGTGGTGGCGGTCACAGGAGATGGCGGATTTATGATGAATAATCAGGAACTTGAAACCGCTTTACGGGTAGGAACTCCCTTTGTTACCTTAATCTTTAATGATGGCGGTTATGGATTAATTGAATGGAAACAAAACGACCAATTTGGGTCATCTTCGTTTATTAAATTTGGCAATCCTGATTTTGTTAAATTTGCCGAAAGTATGGGGTTAAAAGGATATCGGGTGGAAGCCACAACCGATTTAATTCCGATTCTCAAAGAAGCCCTAAATCAAGATGTTCCAGTTGTGATTGATTGTCCCGTAGACTATCGAGAAAATGCTCTCTTTAGTCAACGGGCGGGCGGTTTATGTTGTCCTATCTAACCCCAGTTGTTTTACCGTTGTTGTGCTTCAGCACCCAATAGTTGTTGTGCTTCAGCACCCAATAGTTGTTGTGCTTCAGCACTATCATTTCTAACTCAAAGACGATAAAAATAGCTTTGTGCGATGCTTCACCAAGATATGTGCAAAGCTATTTTTATAAATCTATTGTGGTATAATGTAACTAATGCAGCCCTAATCGTACTTTGGATGAAGCATTAGAAGCAATTTTGTCTCAAGAAGATTATGAATTACCCTGTTTAGTTTGTCATTTGTAATTTTATTTTTCTAGTGATTAAGATGTCTCCAACAGCCATTACTAAAAGAATTACTACCATTAGCGAAGCAGAAAAGCAATTTAATTTAGTTCGTACTGCGGATGTTAATTTTTTCCTAGAATGGACGGAAGATTCAATTAATTTAACTGACTCTGAGAAAGCAGTATTAGATAGAATTAAAGCCCGATATCGCTATCATCGAGCCAATAGACATCTAGCTGAAGGGTTAGTTAATCTCGTAGTTTTATCGCCATTGCTGGAATTAGCTGGTTTTTATGATCCTCCATTTCAGATGCAAGGAGAAGTTGCTGTTGAAGTTAATACATCGGTAGCTACGAATGAAGTATCAGAGGAAATTTTGCGAGGAAGAATTGATTTTTTAGTGGTATCAAGAGAATTTTGGATAGTGGTATTAGAATCTAAGGGAACTGAAATTAATCTCGATATGGCAATTCCTCAAACTTTAGCTTATATGATGGCTAATTATGATGTTAAAAAACCTGTATTTGGTATGGTAACTAATGGGGGAGAGTTCTTTTTTATTAAGCTAAATTGTCAAGGGACACCCCAATATGATATTTCTCGTATTTTTTCCCATTTACCTTTACAGAATGAGCTTTATGATGTACTAAGAATTTTGAAACAACTAAGAAATAATATTATATAACAACAAATTTAATTAGGAGTTTAGAATGAAAATTGCAACTTGGAATGTTAATTCAATTAGAACTAGAAAAGATCAGGTATGGCAATGGTTACAAACCAATGAAATTGATATTCTATGTTTACAAGAAACTAAAGTAATTGATAAAGATTTTCCTCGTTCTGGTTTTGAAGAATTGGGTTATAATCTTTATATTTATGGTCAAAAATCCTATAATGGGGTGGCAATTTTTAGTAAAACTCCCTTAGAAGCGGTTCATTTTGGATTCTCTGATATTTTAAATACAGAACCCTCTCAAACATTTGATGAACAAAAACGAGTTTTAACCGGAATTATTGATGGAGTTGCTATAGTTAATTTATACGTTCCCAATGGTTCCAGTATTGATAGTGACAAATATCACTATAAATTAAACTGGTTAAACCATCTCAAAGACTATTTAAAACTGCTATTCACTCAAACTGAAAAGATTTGTATTTGCGGTGACTTTAATATTGCTTTAGAAGATATTGATATTCATAATCCCAAAGGTCGAGAAAATCATATTATGGCGAGTGATGCTGAACGTCAAGCCTTAGAATCAATATTAGAATTAGGCTTTAAAGACGCCTTTCGCAAGTTCACCACTGAAGGGGGACATTTTAGTTGGTGGGACTATCGCCAAGGCTCCTTCCGACGGAATACTGGATGGCGCATTGATACCCATTATTTGACCTTACCCCTGTACGAAGTCGCCAGTAGTTCTATCATTGATAAAACTCCTAGAACCTGGGAACAACCCAGCGACCACACCCCCGTTATTATAACTCTCTAGTCCCCTTTCTCAACTTTCGGGAAAAAAATATTTAGCAAAGGGTACAAATAGGGTACTATAATAGTTTGTGCAAAATCTTCATTAATCTAGGCTCATGGCTGTACCCAAGAAGAAAATGTCCAGGTCGAGACGCGATATGCGGAAGGCGACTTGGAAACGGAAAGCAAGACTAAAAGCTGAAAAAGCTTTATCCCTCGGTAAGTCAGTTCTCACAGGTCGTTCAACAGGATTTTACTATCCCACTGACGACGCAGAAGCAGGCGACGAAGAATAAACGATTGGACTGTGCGAAACTACATAAAGATGGGGGCGAGAAAGTCTCTCTGTTCGGGAGAGGAAAACTCGCCCTTATTGTTTGGAGATTCAGATATATAAAACCCATATTCCGCACGATAAAATGTAATAAATTATTATTCAAAAATTTCTCTCTTGTGAATACCCTTAACTCACAATATATTACATTTTGTCGGGGGAAATTTGGGCTGAGGCCTCGTTGTTACGGTAGTTGAAAGCCAGGTCGAGGATTTTAGCCCAACGTTTTTGGACTTGTTTGGGGGTGCATTTGAGGATAGAGGCGATCGCTTTATCGCTTTCTTCTTGGTCTTTGAGTTGTAATAACTGTTGCTGATCGACGGATAATTGGGCTTGGAAAGCTTGCCATTGTTCGCTATTCATCCCCAATTTTTGGTTAATATCAGCCCCTAACCATTCATGGACGAGTTTCCAGTTGTTAGACCGGGCAAATTTTTCGACGTGGTATTTAAACCGTTGTTGCAGATAGTCCCGTTCCCGGGTGGTTAACCCCAGGGCTTTATCAATATCGCAGGCTTGGAGATCTTGCATTTTCAGCTTTAAATATTTAACACAATCGGTTTGTCCTTGGGATTCTAAATATTGAATTAGTTCATTAATCACCCGATCTCGTAAAACACTTTCTGCGGGGTCAACGGTTTCAGATACCATTTTTTCCCGAATTTGCTGCATCGCGGATGTCCGACTTTGAGCTTCAGCTTCTTCGGTTTTGCCACCTTCAACGGCTAATTCAATATCCATAGAGGTTTCAGGGGGTTGACCTTTAGCAAACCCTTGGGCGCGTAAGACAATTAACCGTTGACGGTTACGACCGGGTAAACCAATCTGACGTTTAGCATACTGTTCGGTAAAGGCCATATATTCCGCTAATTCTAACCGGGTATGGGGAGTATAGTTAGCTTCCAGGCTGTGTTCCCGACGAAAGGCCCGCAGAGACTCAACATAAAATCCTTGTAAAAAGTCTTCAATTAAGTTGTAACGAGCTTGGAAACTCAACTGAGACTCAAAGGAAGCAACGTGACGGTAGACCATCGCGGCTAAGTGGGAGTGGAGTTCTACCCTACCTTGACGAGAGCCAAGTTTGTAATATTCTAAGCACTTTTGTAAGCGATGACGGGCCAAACTTAACTGCCAGGTTTCCACATCGCCAGAGGTTTGAATCCGGTTGCTTTTTTCACAAATGCGTTCTACTTCTAGGGCCATCCGTAGCGTCACTGTCCGACCACTGGCGGGGAGGGTTTTGACGGCTGTTTGCAATTCTTGTAATAAGAGTTGAGCTAAGGCTTGGGGATCAATAGAATTAAGAGAATTAAGAGTAACTTCAGAATCTTGAATCGAAATATCTTGTGCAAACATGATGGGTTTCCTTGGGTAAAGCACTGTGTACAGAAGGCGAGAGTTAAAGGCGGTTTGTTGTTTCGGTGATTCAACTCTCTACACTTTGAATAGTAGAAGCAGCCCCTTTGGAGTAGTGACATCAATGTTCCACTCTCTGATGTAACTAATTAGATGCGGTGGGTTTATCCTCTACATTCGGCCCTTGTGCATCACCCTGAAAATCTTATGTAATCAGCATTACAACCCTATTTTATTTCCATTGATCACAGCAAGTTTTACCCAGAGTTGTTCATATTATCCCTAGACCAGTTTCACAACTGGCTGTGAATTGACAGATATAGCAGGGAACACCGGAACCGTGGTGGGGTATGTAGGGGTAATTCATGAATTACCCCTACTATAGAAGTATTAAGAACTCTTGCAAAATAATTTTATGGTATTATGGTAAGTTTTGCTCAATTTCATAAAATCCTAGAGACTAACCATTCTTCACAAATTTTTGCTAAAAACTCCATAAAATGGTAAAAATTGAAAGTGAATTTAGACAATAACTCTGCGATGAACACTCAATTTTATCTAAATTTGAAACCTCATGAATTTAAACGGAGATTTGGTGTCAAGATTCAAACCTTTCAAGAAATGGTTAATGCCATAGAGCAGTTCAGGTTAGAACATCCTAAAGATAGGAGAGGACGTCACACCCACCTGACTCTCCAAGAGCAAGTTTTAGTAGCCTTGGAGTATTGGCGAGAATACAGAACATATTTTCATATTGGGACAAATTGGGGAGTATCAGAATCAACTATTTGCCGAATTGTTGCTAATATTGAATCAACTTTAATCAAAACAGAAAAGTTTCGTATTCCGGGAAAAAAAGCATTAATTCAAGATTCTGGCTACCCCGAAATCGTAGTGATGGATGTCACAGAAACGGCTATTGAAAGACCGAAAAAAAAACAGAAAAAATATTACTCAGGAAAGAAAAAACATCACACACTCAAAATTCAGTTAGTAATTAATCAAGAAACTAAACAGATTATTTGTACAGATTTTGGAGAAGGACATTGCCACGATTTTAGCTTATTCAAAAAAAGCAAAATTCATTTTCACCCCCAAACTGATAGTTTACAAGATAGTGGCTATCAAGGGATTAAGGATTATCACTTGAATAGCTATGTACCCAAAAAGAAACCCAAAAATGGCAATCTTTCGGTCTTAGAAAAAGACTATAATCAAGCTTTGGCTCATCAACGAATTGTGATTGAACACGTTAATCGGAGCCTCAAAATTTTCAGGATCTTATCGAGTCGTTATCGAAATCGTCGTCGCCGTTATGGTCTTCGTTGTAATTTGTTGTCGGCCATTTATAATTATGAGTTGACACTCTTAGTCTGAAAGTGAAAATTTGTTATTATAGCATAGATTTTTTTTGCAAGAGGTCATTATCCGGTGTTCCCTTTTAAGTCTAAATTTTAGATAAGTACCTAAACAAAATTAATTACACATCCTCCACCCTGTTCCCTCCCCCCCTAGCCCCCCGTGCACGGGGGGTTTGGGGGGGCTGTTCCGTCAACTAGGTAATTTATTTTGTGTAACTACTTACAACTCAAATAGGATTGCTATATAATTTAATTGATCAATATCCAAATTTAGGATTGCAACATAAGAAGTTAAAAATTGAGCAAATTTTAGGGAGTTATAAAAATGGTTAAAATTATTAGTCGAAAATCTTTAGGAACTCAACCCGTTTATGATATTGGCGTACAAGAAGATCATAACTTTCTTCTCAACAACGGTTTAGTGGCTTCTAATTGCTTTAATAAATCCCATTCCATGGCCTATGCTTATGTTACCTATGAAACTGCTTATTTAAAAGCTAATTATCCCGTTGAATATATGGCGGCTTTATTAAGTGCTAATAGTGGAGATACGGATAAAATTCAAAAATATATTGAATCTTGTCAAAAGTCCCTGGGAATTAAGGTGATTCCGCCCGATATAAACCTTTCGGGGATGGATTTTACCCCCTCGGATAAGAGTATTATTTTCGGACTTTCTGCGATTAAAAATGTCGGGGAAGGTGCGATCGAACATTTATTAGAAATTCGTCAAGAAGGGGGAGAATTTAAGAGTTTTCCTGATTTATGCGATCGCATTAATTTACAAATGGTGAATAGTCGCGCCTTAGAAGCATTAATTAAATGTGGAGCCTTAGATAAACTTAACCCCAACCGTCGCCAAGCTATTGATCATTTAGATAAATTAATTTCTTGGGCGCAAAGTAAAGCCAAAGATCGAGCCGTGGGTCAACAAAGTATATTCGATATTTTAGGGGGTGGAACTAATACAAAAGATACCCATGAAGATGCACCAAAACCCGCAAAACTTGAGGATTTCAAAGTTCAGGAAAAACTTCAATTTGAAAAAGAATTATTAGGATTTTATGTTTCTGAACATCCTTTACAATCCATCTTAAGATCGATTTCTGTAGATGAAAGAGTGACTTTAGCAGAATCAACTGATAAAAAATCTAAGGTTAAAGTAGTTGTTGTAATCACTGCTATTAAACTACATACCACCAAAAAAGGTGATCGGATGGCGTTTTTACAAATCGAAGATTTAACCGGACAAATGGAAGCGATTATTTTCCCAACAACCCATCAAAAAATTAAGGATTTTCCAAATGAAAATGATATAGTTTTAATTACGGGTAAAATTGAAAAAAAGGAAGATAAAATTCAGCTTGTTATTGATGATTTACAATCGGCGGATACTCTCCCTCAGATTGATAAAATTCCTGATCTTTTATTGGAAGATTTGGAAATAGAGGAATCAAATTCAATGGTACTTTTACACCTAAAACTTGAGGAAATTTATGATTTATCCCGACTCCAAAAACTTCATGCACTACTAAAAGAACAATCTTCGGGTAATCAACAACAGGCTAATATTCCAATTGTTGCTACGGTTAAAGGAGAATTTAAACCTAGTAATAAAGGGATTTGTTTAGGTCGTGATTTCTGGATACAGAACGCCGAAGCAACAATTGATTCCTTAAAAAACGCTGGATTTGATGCTGAAATTCAACCTAAATTAGAGATATTAATGTCATAAAAAAATTAGTTGTTGGGCTAAAGCCCAACAATATAGAGGGCTAAAGCCCAACAACTAAAATTTCTCGAAAAAATGTTGAGGAAATTGTTGTTTTAACGCAATAAAAACCGGACAGGCTTTTTGTTCTTGCTGATTTTCAGGTTTATGCCAACTGTAGGGAGAAAAACGAGACACAGACATCCATAAAAAACGTTTAGCTCTGGTCATAGCGACATAGAGTAATCGGTATTCTTCTGCGGTTTTTAAATCCTTAGCTTGCTCCCAAGCAGTGGCGATATCAGGAATTAATTCTTCTCCGTGAGCAGCGGCTCGAATTTGGGCGCGGGCGACTTCCGAAAGGGTAAATTCTCCTAGAAATTTGGCTTGGGGTAAAACTCTTAAACTCCCCGGAATTGTAGACTCTTGTAAGAAGGGAATAAACACATAATCCCAATCTAATCCTTTGGCTTTGTGCATGGTAATTAATGTTAATTGACCTTCCCGGGTATAGGGACTATCTTTAGAGGTTGCTTCCTCATCAATATCCACGGGTTCAAACTTTTCTGAACTGACAATATCATTTAAAACATCTAAAATTGTTCCCATGGAATGGTTACCAAAGGTTTTTTGACCGATGCGTTCTGATAATTTATCCGCCGTGGCTAACTCCGTTTTTTCATATTGCAATGATAGGGCTAAAAAGGAGATTAATTGATAGGGAGGAAGTTCTAAACGCGCTTGCAATAATTGACAACAAAAATAACGACATTGGCGAATTTCTTCCGATTGTGGGGGGTCAAGGGGGCCGGGATACAAAAATTCTTCGGGATGAATTGCAATTTTATTATAATCTAAATTCGGAATTAAATTGCGATCGCCTAATACTTTTAATGCTAATTTTAAATAATCTGGTGAATGGGGACGATCCAAAAATTGAAATAAAGATAAAATTTCTGCTGGAATTTGAGAATTTCTAGCCTGCTGAGAGGCATCATAAACCCGAATTTTGCTTTTAAAATCTTCGGGAATTTTAATATTATATAATTGGGGATGATTAAAAACATTAGAAATAAATTCTCCCTGTTTATTTTCTCTTAGTAAAATCGCAAATTTTCCATGAGGATCATCTTCAAATATTTTCACAATTTTTTGGACAATTAACTCAACGGTCTGATAAATGTCCGCCATTTCCCAGAGTTCTAAACCTCGACCATAAGCCGGGGGATTAGCATTAGATTGATGGTCACTAAATCCCACTAATTTAATCATTTGCTCTCGAAAAGGTTGTTCATTCCCAGCTAATTTTGAACGATTAACCCAGGATAACATATAGTTAGCTGCGTCAATAATAATACAACTACTGCGTCCGGCTTGATCCATGGTAGCTAATCGTTTTAACTGTTCACAATCATTACAAAAACGACGAAAATAAATAGGATCAGCCGTAGTAAATGTGGAGTTAATCGCTTGATTTGGATCGCCGACTCTAACTAAATTTAAAGTATCTAAATCATCAGTAATTGACTTAGAAGAACTGGCTAAAATTCTCAAGAGTTTACTTTGTAGGGGAGTGGAATCTTGAGCTTCATCTTCAAAAACAGCAAATACTTGATTTTGCCAAACTTGACGAACCGTTGGATTGTCTAAAACTCGCAATGCGGCTAAAATCATCTCATCATAGTCAATTAAATTCAGTGATCGCAATATATTTTGATAATTTTCATATAATCCGGCGGCTATTTCTAAGGTTTCATAATCATCAGGAATTTGTTCCGAAATATTGGTTAAATCCTGCGGTTGTAGTCCTGAACTTTTAGCTTCTTGAATCACTTTCCAAGCTAAGTTCGGTAAAACTTCTGTTCTTAAAACCGATTGACGTCTTAATCTTTCTGTTTCTTCCCCATCAAATTTAACTCCCTCAATTAATCGTTGATAATGGCGAGGATTTGCCACAATCCATTGTTCTACACAACTGCGGGTAATTCGATTACTAGGAGTGGGTAAAATCAAGGTAAAATTCTCTAAATTTAATCCTGATAATTCGGGATTTTTTAAGGCAATATTTAAGGCTAAACCATGCAATGTATAAACAAAAAATCCCCCCAAAGGTAATCGCATTTCTTTGAGTTCTTGACTCACTTTTGCACGAATATTAGCGGCGGCGGAACGGGTGAAGGTGACAATCACTAATTGATGCTGGGAATGGAGTTGATGGCGGGCGCTCGCCAATGCCGCAGCAAAGGCCATTCCTGTTGATTTTCCCGCCCCTGGAACCGCAGAAATGGCTAGGGGCCCCCCATTCCAATCAGCCATTTGTTGTTGACCCGGACGTAAACTTTGGTAAATTTCTTTAATTTTCTGCTCTCGGAATGCACGAATTTGATCAATATTTTCTAATGGATTTATTGTCAGATCAGAAAAGACTGTTTCCGAAGTTAGGATAGGATTAACGGAGGAAACTGAATCGAGATCAAGATCGTCTGTCATGCTAGGCTCAATATTAAGTGGATAATGAACGATAATAGGAATATAACACTATGAATTATGATCAAATTCGCTCTCAGACTGGATTAAAACCCAGATTTTTTTTATGGTTAATGGTATCAATTTTAGCTTTATCGAGTTGCGCTCAGGCGAATAAAGCTAAACAGATGTCTCCCGCCAGCGCACCTTTAGCCACAGCAGATAGTCTGGAAATGGCTAATTCTGCACCGCCACCAACGACCACGGAACCCAAAAAACAATCCCAACTGATTAAACGCGCTCAATTAACATTAATAGTACAATCAATTCATCAAACTACAGAATCTATTACAGAAATTATTAAAAAACAGCAAGGGGATATTTTAAAATTTGAGGCTCAAAAATCCCCTGATAATAGTCAGCGTCAAACGGCTTATATCCAATTCAGAGTTCCCCAACAGCACTTAGAAACCACCTTAAATGCGTTAGCAAAGTTGGGAACAGTAGAAAATCAAATGATTACGGCGGAGGATGTTTCGGATCAATTAGTCGATGTCCAGGCGCGACTGCGAAATTTACGGAAATCGGAAGAAATGGTGTTAAAAATTATGGAGCGTTCGGGTTCAGTTGGGGATGTTTTGAAAGCAGCAAATGAATTAAGTACAATTCGAGAATCCATTGAACGGATTGATGCTCAGTTAAGAAATTTACAAAATCAAGTCGCTTATTCTACTATTGATTTAACAATTGAATCGTCGGTTTCTGTGTCTCCTGCTCAAGAAAATCTGGGTTTAAGAGTCCAAGAAACTTGGGGAAAAGCAACTCATACCATGGGTGAATTTACCTGGCTATTAGTAGGATTGATTTTATGGTTATTGGCTTTTAGTCCCTATTTATTAATCATTGGAGGGGGAATTTATGGTTATCGTTGGTATCGTCATAATAGAATAAGATAGGTAATGGGTAATGGGTAATGGGTAATGGGTAATGGGTAAAAGTTATTAAGTACCTAAACAAAATTAATTACACATCCCCTACCCTGTTCCCTCCCCCCCTAGCCCCCCGTGCACGGGGGGTTTGGGGGGGCTGTTCCGGTGTTCCCTCTCTTTTTTCTATTCATCAATTTGCCAAACATCATGAATTTGATCCTCATCTAATACCTTTTTAGGACGCATAATTAAAATTAATTTTCCTAGTAAATGAATATCGGGAGTTTCATCGAACCATTGCAGTTCTAAATTTTCAGATTTTTCAACTAAGAAATAAGAATCAATATCCCATTCCCGTTGAGCGCGATCAATCAGGATTAAAACGGGTTCTGATTTACCGGGTAAGGGATTCGGTAAATTAGCGCTATTTCCTAAAACAGCAATTGGATCTTCTGACTTTCTGACCACTTGCCAGCCAGGAACCGCTACCCAAGCTGCATTTCCCGATGATTTAACAATGGAAAATGCTCCTAATTCTTCAATCAAAGGAACGGCTTTAAAATCCGATGGAGTTAAGGGAAATTTCCCCACGACTGGAATTAAACGGGGTAGATCTTCTTCCGTTTCTAAACGATACATTGGTAAACGAGGCGCTGATTTTTTGGCGGTAATCGAAAAATCTGTTAATAGTTGTTCTATGGTTTCTCGTGCGGTTTGGGAGTGAGCATATTTTAATCCTTTAGCAATTAAACGCGATCGCTGTTGTAAATCATGTTGTTGTCGGGCAGCTTTCCAGGCTTGATAGGCTAAAGCGTCCCCAGGATGATGGGCAAAACCCGGGGGGAGAACCGAAAACCGAGAGAATTCTTTGATGGCTTTGGCTAATTCTCTAGCTTCATCGGCATCTAATTTGCGCTGATCGGAAAACTCCGTCGCCATCACCCTTTCTGCTTGATTTAGGATACGAAATTCATATAAAATATCGCTTCCCCGTTGTTGAAAACGGGATCGAATTTCCTCGGATAAATTGCCTTTTACTAAGGAAGTAAAGACTTGTCCTGCTACAATGATTTGATTTTGTTGAATGGGTTCAAAACCCGTTTCTTCAAAAATTTGTTGGGGGTTATAACCAGATTTTTGTAATTGAGCACAGGCGTCGCCCCATTCCACCCAATTTCTTTCTTTCCGCCGTAATAATTGTATTAATTTAGCCGTATCTACTGATGGATCGGGTGTTGAGGAAATAAATGGGGAAAAATCTTCTGGTGTTTGAGTCATAATTATATAGAATTAATCAGTTTTAAGGACGGAATGGTTTCAAAATATCAAGTTAGTTCATATATAATTTATCACGAGTATGTCGTGCTGATCCTAATAATTTTTGGGCTTCTGCGCTAACTGTTGTCCCTGCGGGAACCTGTTCTAATATACTAATAATATCGGTTAATTGACCAATTAAGGAACCAATATTAGGCTCTTTAGAACGGGCTGAGGTTTGCCATTGAGCAATCTCGGCTTTTGCCTGTTTAAGTGATTCTACCGCGTCTTTTTCCGCTTCTAACCGACTTTCGGAAACTCCTAAATTTGATTGATATTCAGCTAATTTTTTCTGAGCATCCAAATAACTAGGATTATCCGTTGGAACTTGTTCTAAGCGACGAATTGCTTCTTGCCATAATTTGATTACTTGTTCCCATTGTTTGGCGGTGTGAGGGGGATTTTTAGCGGCTTTTGCAGCTTGAATTCCAAACTGCATCCCGGCATCAATTAAGGTATTTCCTTTCAGGGTTCCCGCAACAAATCCTAGTTGTTGTTGAAAATCTCGTTTAGCGGTTTCTAACTGTTTTTCAGCTAATTTTCCGGCTAAGGTTTCGGAGGAAATTTTATCTAATTGATCAATCGCTTTTTGCCAAAGGTTAATCATCTGTTGTTGTTCATTGCCCGGAGGAGTTTTAGAGAAATTGTTTTGAGATTCCTTAATTAATTGTTCGGCTTTTGTATATTCTTGATAAGCATTTTGTTCTTGAAAAATTTTAGATTCCATCCGGCCAATATTCTTTCTAGCACCTTCATATTCATCGAAGGTAAATCGCCAAACACAACCCGTAAATGAACAGTAGGCTTGAGGATAATAACCTAAAAACCAAACTGGGAGTTTATCCAGATGCTGTTGAGCTTTTCCAACTTTTTCAACTCCTAATTCAATATCAGTAATTGCCGTAGCTTGATTAATTAATTGATCGGATTGTTCTACTAAAGACACGGCTTGTCGATAGTTATAATCCATACTAATATAACTGGGAATTAATAAAATAGGGACGGTTTTTGAAACAGGAAACCGAATCATGGGATAGGGTAAATTAGCTAGAGCCACAAGTCCCACAAATCCCCCTAAAATAGCTGTACCTAAAGCCAGCTTTTGCCCAATTCCGGGTGGATGATTTGCTTTTGCAGCTTTCTGTAAAACTACTTCATCAAACTCATAAAACTGATCGGAAACTAAGTTTTTTAATTCATCTAAAGTTAGAGATTCTCCCGATTGCGATCGCATTTTTTCTAAGCGTTTAAGAACAATTTTTTCTCCAACTTCCCCAACTAAATCTTTTTCAGCGCATTTTTTTAACTCGGTTTTTAAAATTTCAAAAGATTGATTATAGAGTCTTACCATTACTAATATTCTCCTTAAATTATTCAGTACAAACTGATTATTGATAGCGAGTTAATTCAACTCTATATCTTTGTTTTTTAGTAATAGCCATATCTTTAACTTCTAAACGTCCTTTTCCCCGAATGGCAATTAAATCCCCGGATTTTAATTGATAACTAGCTTGGGTAACTTCCTTCCAATTAACCCGCACATCTCCCCCATCAATTAAACTCACCATCTTACTACGAGACATTCCAAATCCAGCAGATGCGATCGCATCTAACCGCATGGAAGCCTCTACAGTTGTTAACTCTTTCTTTTTGGGTTCTCTAACTTTTAATTCCCCCGGATCAATCCGTCGTGTTTTCACCGGAACAGATCGAACTTGAGTCAGATTTAACTCTAGGAAATCCGCCAATTCTAGGGTGACAATGGTTTGGGCTCCACGCTCTCCTAAAACAATAATATCCCCGGTTTTATCTCTGACAATTCCCGTCCCTAACATCGACCCTAAAAAGTCTCGATGGGTAGCGGGATCAAAGAGAAAATTACCCGAAATTTCTAAAACAATAACGCTGACTTGAGAAGTATCAAGAGGAAGTTCAGATCGGGCAATTCCTAACCGTTGGCGTTCCGCTTGGGGATAGCCTCCCCATGGGATCATTTGTACTTCTGTTAAGCGGCTAAAGACCTTTTCAGATTCAGCTAATTCAGGGGGAGAAAGGAAATCTGTTAGGGTAATTTCCCAGGTTTTCAGGGCTTGTTCTGCCAGATCTATAACCCGTGCTATAGTATCTCGATTTTCGATACCTTTTAGGAGTTCTTCTCTTGGTAACATTAAGGGATTTTAGGTTAAGGAAGATGAAAATTTATGCTAAAATTATGATAACATTCTATTTTAATTATTCATTTTCACCAACGGTATAACCCTGAATATTTTCCGGTTCTAAGTCTCTTAAAATCCGATTAGCTTTCCGCATTAAGGTTTCCGAACCCGTGACCACGACTAAATATTTCCCAGCATTCAGGCGGTTACGGTAGGGTAAAGCATCGCCGCCACCAACAATTAATCCGACGCCACCCCCGGCTAATATACTCCCTAACCCCCCGGAAATTCCACCCAGAACCGCACCGATTAAATGATTTCCCAGAACTCCCGCCCAGGCAAAGGTATCTAATCCCGTAATTAAACTAAAGCCAAAACCTGAAACAAATCCAAAGGGAATTAACCAAGTTGCCATTAATTTCACTTGTTTAATGGCGCTTTCATTCGGGTCAATTAAGCCAAATTCATCGGCGGTTTTATAACCTTTTCCTAGAATACTGATTTGACTGGTGGGCACACCTTCTTTTTCTAATTCAACATAGGCTGTTTCGGCGTGAAAGCGATCGGCTAGGACAGTGACCAGATAGTTCATAATAAAAAAATGGGAAGTTTGGAAACCGCGTCTCTTAAGAGCGCGGAAGAAAAACGACTCAGGAGAATTTATTCTTCGTGAATACTAGATTGGGAATCGACAAAAATTGTTGTATTTGCCGATTCCCGGTTTTTCGGTATTTCTACCACACTGATTTCTCAGGTAATGTTAGCTTCGCCAATGTTATCGGTCGGTACTATCTCAAAAGCACTGCCTTACCCCTCGTAAAACTGTTTAACTTTCGAGTTTTAGAGCTACAAACTAGCTACGCATCTGTAGGTAAGAACTTTAACGCTTACCAATAACGGAGTCAGTTAAGACTTAGGCTGGTCAACTAACTAAAGTTAGAGGCATGAAGCCCTGTCACTTTAGTGCGGGGTGCTGACAATTATCGTTGGGAATAGGCAATCAATCTATTGTTAGTCTACACTTCTCCGGTGCCCATCTTTTCGCCTCCGTCCCCGCAAAGTTAAATTTTTTCCAATAATTCGCAGTGCATATACCCATTAAGAGTTAAAATAACCTACTGCGGTATTAATACAGACCGTTAATTTGGGAGGGAGAATAACTAATCTAATCAAGACTCTCCTGAACTTCCCCCTAGCTGATTTTGTCGGGGGGTGATGTTTCGTTTTCAGAAAAATTGCAACCCATCTTCCTAAATCATGTCTAAGGTTCTCGTATCCGATTCTATTGATCAAGTTGGTATAGACATCCTGTCTCAAGTGGCTCAGGTGGATGTCAAAATAGGTTTACCCCCAGAAGAACTGGTACGGATTATTCCAGAGTATGATGCTTTGATGATCCGGTCTGGAACTCGTGTAACCCAAGAAATTATTGAAGCTGCCAATAACTTAAAAATTATTGGTCGGGCGGGTGTCGGTGTGGATAATGTGGATATTCCCGCCGCTACCCGTAAAGGGATTGTTGTGGTTAATTCTCCACAAGGGAACACCATTGCCGCCGCCGAACACGCCCTGACGATGATGCTGTCCATGTCTCGCTACGTCCCCGATGCTAACCAATCGGTGAAAACTGGACAGTGGGATCGCAAAAGCTTCGTTGGTGTAGAAGTTTATAAGAAAACCCTGGGTATTGTGGGTTTGGGTAAAATTGGTTCCCATGTTGCGGCGGTGGCGAAAGCAATGGGGATGAAACTTTTGGCCTATGATCCTTTTATATCCCAAGAACGAGCGGATCAAATTGGTTGTCGGTTAGTGGACTTGGATCTGTTGATTCAGGAGTCCGATTATATTACGCTGCATATCCCCAAAACCAAAGAAACTTATCATCTGTTTAATGCGGAAGTCTTCGCTAAGATGAAGCCCACCGCCCGCCTAATTAACTGTGCTAGGGGCGGTGTGATTGATGAAACAGCCTTAGCCGATGCCCTGCGAACTGGCCAAATTGCCGGGGCTGCCTTAGATGTATTTGAAAATGAACCCCTAGAAGCCGATTCTTCCCTGCGGGAATTGGGGTCTAAAATTGTTCTCACTCCTCACCTGGGAGCCTCTACAGAAGAAGCTCAAGTCAATGTGGCGATCGATGTCGCTGAACAAATTCGGGATGTGTTGCTGGGCCTGCCAGCCCGTTCTGCGGTGAATATTCCCGGGTTATATCCCGATGTCTTGGAAAAACTCAAACCCTATCTGCAACTGGCAGAAACTCTGGGTAATTTGGTCGGTCAGTTAGCCGGAGGACGGGTGGACTTCCTGGATGTGCGTTTGCAAGGGGAACTAGCCGGAACCAGTAGCCAAGCAGTGGTTGTGGCTTCTCTGAAGGGGTTACTGTCCCAAGCACTACGCGAGCGGGTGAACTATGTTAACGCAGGTATTGAAGCCAAGGAACGGGGGATCAGAGTAATTGAAACCCGTGATGCTTCGGTGACGGACTACACCGGATCACTACATTTAGAAGCTAAGGGCAGTTTAGGCACTCATTCTGTGACCGGGGCGTTATTAGGGGATCACGAAATTCGGATCACCAGTGTGGACGATTTTCCGATTAATGTTCCTCCCACCCGCTATATGTTGTTTACTCTCCACCGGGATGTACCGGGAATTATTGGTAACATTGGCTCGCTTTTGGGCAGATTTAATGTCAATATTGCCAGTATGCAAGTCGGACGCAAAATTGTTCGGGGTGAGGCTGTCATGGTTTTAAGTCTTGATGATCCTTTACCTGAAGGTATTCTTGCAGAAATTATCAAAGTGTCTGGCATCCGCGATGCCTATACTGTAACGCTTTAATCAGTTATCAGTTATCAGTGTAGAGACGTGCCATGGCGCGTCTGTACCAGTTAACTGATGACTGATAACTGATAACTGATAACTGATGACTGATTATGGCTAATAGCTGGTGGGAAATTAAAGTATTGTGTGATCCGATGCTAGAAGATGCGGTCTTTTGGCGCATGGAAGCGTTTGGTTGTCGGGGAACCGCGAGTCAAATTAAAAATAATTCCTGCTTGTTATCAGCTTATTTACCCGAAGAAAAAGCCCATTTACTAGATTTAGCAGCCCTGGCTTTATTGTTACGTCAAGATGCTTTGTGTTTAGAAATGCCAATTCCGGCGGTGACTTGGGATTTGATTGATGAACAGGACTGGTCAAGTAGTTGGAAACAATATTGGGAACCGACACCAATTGGCGATCGCTTTTTAGTTTATCCGGCTTGGTTAGCATTACCTGAAAATCCCGATCGTATTCTATTACGTTTAGATCCAGGGGTTGCTTTTGGAACCGGAACCCACGCCACAACTCAACTGTGTTTAGAATCTTTGGAAATGCGCTTAGGTGGAGAAAACACCCATGGGGTAATTGCAGATATTGGTTGCGGTTCTGGTATTTTATCAATTGGGGCAATTTTATTAGGAGCTTCTAAGGTTTATGCGGTGGATAATGATCCGTTAGCAACTCGTTCAACTTACGAAAATTGTGAATTAAATCAAATTTCACCGGAAAGAATTAATATTCAAGATGGCAGTATTGAGCAGGTAATTCAAGCAGTAGAGCAACCTGTAGATGGAATTGTTTGTAATATTTTAGCAGAAGTAATTATTGATTTAATTCCTCAATTTAATGCCATATCCAAGAAAAATACTTGGGCGATTTTAAGCGGGATTTTAATGGATCAAGCTAAACCAATTGCAGATACTTTAGAACAACAGGGTTGGGTTGTTGCTACCCTCTGGCGTCGTCAAGATTGGTGTTGTTTTAATATTCGACGATCCTAATTCAGTCATCAGTCATCAGTGTAGAGACGTGCCATGGCGCGTCTGTATCAGTTATTAGTTAACTGTTCCGGTGTTCCCTAGCGCTATAACTAATATGGTATTTCCCAATCAAATTGAAAACCGCAAAGCTGATCATCTAAGAATTTGTTTAGAAGAAGATGTGCAGTTTCGACAAACAACAACGGGGTTAGAACGTTATGACTTTACCCATTGTTGTTTACCCGATTTAAACCGCAGTGAAATTGATATCACCACATCATTTTTAGGTAAAATATTAGGAGCACCCCTATTAATTTCCTCCATGACTGGAGGCACAGAACAAGCAAAATTAATTAATTGTCGGTTAGCGGCTGTGGCTGAACATTATCAGATTGCCATGGGAGTCGGTTCCCAACGGGTTGCGGTGGAAAATCCCGATGTGGCTGATACCTTTGCCGTGCGATCGCTCGCCCCTAATATTTTACTTTTTGCCAATTTAGGAGCCGTTCAATTAAACTATAAATATGGTTTAGAACAATGTTTAAAAACCATTGATTTATTAGAAGCCGATGCCTTAATTTTACACCTGAATCCTTTACAAGAATGTATTCAAACCGAAGGGGATACTAATTTTAAAGGATTATTCCATAAAATAGAACAATTATGTACCCAACTTCCGGTTCCAGTGATTGCCAAAGAAGTCGGAAATGGGATTGATGCAGTCATGGCGAAACGATTAATTGAGGTAGGAGTGGCCGCTATTGACGTGGCAGGCGCGGGGGGAACCTCCTGGGCTAAAATCGAAGGAGAACGCGCCCAAGACCCCCTACAGCGTCGTCTAGGGGAAACCTTTGCCAATTGGGGCATACCCACGGCTGATTGTATCACCAGTATTCGAGAAGTGTCTCCCGATATTCCCTTAATTGCTTCGGGGGGGTTACGCAGTGGTTTAGATGCGGCCAAAGCGATCGCCCTCGGTGCCAATTTAGCCGGGTTTGCCTGGCCATTTTTGCAAGCCGCAGCCGAATCGGAAGCAGCAGTCTATAATTTAGTAGAGATTTTAAAAGCAGAATTGATCACCGTGCTATTTTGTACAAATAACCGTACCCTAAATCATTTACAAACATCAGGAGTATTGAAACCAAAACCCTAAACCCCGCGCCGGATTAAGTTAGATTATCCCATTTATTAATAATAATATGAAAGATTTTCTCAAATTTACATTTGCCAGTTTATTAGGAAACTTAATTGGACTGGTTTTAACTACCACCCTAGGAATTGGAGGATTAATTTTCCTAGTAATTCTGATGGCAAGTCAAGAGTCGGGGCCATTAGTTAAGGATAAATCAGTATTAGTTTTTGATTTAGCATTAAGTGTAAGTGATACTGGGCCTAATCCCTCAACTTCTGAAGCCTTACAGGAACTTTTATCAGAAGATAGTCCAACTTCAATTCAGTTAAGAACCTTAGTTCAAACAATTGATCAAGCCAGTAAAGATGACAAAATTGTCGCCCTTTATTTGCAAGGAACTAATACTCCCATTTCTACAGGATTAGCTAATTTAAAAGAAATTCGTCAAGCCCTAGAACGGTTTAAAAAAAGCGGAAAAACAATTATTGCTTATGATATTGATTGGACAGTACCAGAATATTATTTAGCTTCCGTTGCTAATCAAGTTGTGATTAATCCCTTGGGTTCTTTAGACATCAAAGGGTTAAGTTCTCAAGTCATGTTTTTAACCGGAGCATTAGAAAAATATGGTATTGGGGTGCAGGTGATTCGGGTGGGAAAATATAAGGCAGCCGTTGAACCATTTTTACTGAAAAAATTAAGTCCAGAAAATCGAGAACAAACTCAAAAACTATTAGGAGATTTATGGGGAGAATGGTTAAGAACCATTGCACCCAGTCGCAAAGTCACACCCCAACAGTTACAGGCATTTTCTAATACTGAAGGTATTTTATTAGCAGATACGGCTTTAAAAGGAAAATTAGTTGATCAAGTTGCCTATAGTGATGAAGTGATTGCAGACTTTAAAAAAATGACCGGGGAATCCCAGGATAAAAGTCAACAATTTCGGCAAATTAGTATCAATTCCTATTCCAAAATTCCTGAAGTTGCTGATATTAATAATGGTAATCAGAATAGTAAAAATAAGATTGCAATTGTCTATGCCGAAGGTGAAATTGTTGATGGTAGCGGAACTTCTAGCCAAATTGGAAGTGATCGGTTAGCTAAAGAATTAAGAAAATTACGCTTAGATGAAAAGGTAAAAGCGGTGGTTTTACGGGTTAATAGTCCTGGGGGCAGTGCCACAGCTTCAGAAGTGATTGGGCGGGAAGTAGATCTGATCAGAAAACAAAAACCTGTGATAGTTTCCATGGGAAATTTTGCCGCTTCCGGGGGATATTGGATTGCTATGGGTGCGGATCAAATTTTTGCCCAAGCTAATACCGTGACCGGATCAATTGGGGTGTTTGGATTACTGTTTAATATTCAAGATATTGCCAGTAAAAATGGGATTACCTGGGATATTGTCAAAACCAGTAAGTTTGCAGATATTCAAACCAATAGTCGGCCGAAAAGTCCCGAAGAATTAGCTCGGTTACAAAAGGTGGTTAACTTAATTTATGATCGCTTTATTTCTAACGTAGCCACCCATCGTAAGTTATCTAAAAATCAAGTTCAAGAAATTGCTCAAGGGCGAGTTTGGTCGGGCGCACAGGCTAAACAGTTAGGGTTAGTTGATGAAATTGGCGGTTTAGATGCGGCGATCGCGGCGGCGGCAAAAAAAGCGAATTTGGGAGAGGATTGGACACTCAAAGAACCTGCTAAACCTCGGACATTAGAAGAACGAATTTTAGAGAATTTAGCCGGAGATAACCTCACAAAAATACCGACTCCCGTTGATCCCCTCACCCGTGAATTTATCAGACTTCAAGAGGAATTATTGATGATTAAAGAAATGAATGATCCGAAAGGAATTTATACCCGTTTACCGTTTAATTTAAAGATAGAATAAGTGAGTTGATCCCTGAAAAATCAATCATTAGGTGCAGCTTAACCCTAATTGCTGGTAGGATTTATTTTTAGACGTTAATTATCAACAGAATCCAGTCATTGATGAAATCAACTATTTGGGAACTCGATTTTTATAGCCGCCCCCTGCGGGACGAAGAAGGGAAAAAAGTTTGGGAAGTCTTAATCTGTGAAACCCCGCTCAATATTGAAGATAGCACCGAGACGATGTTTCGCTACACCCAATTTTGCCCTAGTAACGAAGTTAACTCTATTTGGTTAAAACAGGCGATTGAAAATGCGATCGCCACTGCCCCCACGCCCCCCTCTAGGATTCGCTTTTTCCGCCGTCCGATGGCAAATATGATTTCTAAATCCTGTAAAGAATTAGCGATTCCTGCTTCTGCAAGCCGTCGTACCTATGCCCTTTATCAATGGTTAAACCAACGCATAGAAACCTATTATCCCACCTTGGAAAATTATCAAGCGGGGGCTAATCCTTCGGTTCAATTTATGGAGTCTCAACCCCAGCCCCTTCCTGATGCTTTGCAGGGGGATAAATGGGCTTTTGTAACTTTAGAAGCCAGTGCCTTTTCCGACCTATCAGAATGGGATATTAGCTTTGGTGAAGCCTTCGGATTACCGATGGTTGGGTTAACACCAGAAACCCCAATTCCTGGGTTAATTATTTACTCCTCCCGGGCTACTCCTTTAGCGGCTTGGATGTCGGGATTAGAGTTAGCTTATTTACGATTAAATAAAGATTCCCGTCCTAATTTATTATTAGAAACTGGGGAAAATGAAAGTTGGATTTTAGCTAATTTACCCGATAGTAAAACCCAAACAGAAGCCCAAAATTTTGAACTCACCAAAGAAAAAGCCAAAAATGTACATTTTTTAGCTGTTCAATCTGACCCCAATTCTGAATCTTTTGCCGGATTTTGGTTATTACAAGAACTACAGTTCTAATTCGTAGGGTGCGTGTGCTGGGCTTACAACAACCTCGCACAAAGCCCACGCACTTCAGTCGTGGGATGTAGTGCGACCCCCTTTAGGGGGTGTGAGGGTTTTAATGTAATCCCTAAGAACTTCAGCCATTGATAATCCTTCTGATTCAGCATGACTTTTGAGACGTTCATATTCTTTCTCGTTAACATTAAACTGAATTTTCTTTTCCCTTGACATACTCTATTTAAGACTCTATTATCAGAGTATAGCAAGGATGTTCCTCGCTTAAAAACAAGTTGTCAATGGCGAGAAAAAGGCAACCACTGTGATTATCCCTATTGACTACAGAAAGCTCCGAAAAATCTTGGCAGAGCCAAAGACTGTAATAGTCGTAGCCGTCAATTGGGACGAGGTACTTGGCATTCCTCAGAGTCTCGTACTCTCCTCTAATATTGCTGTGAAGCAATTCTGGAAACAGTAGGGGGCAACTCCATGAATACCGAGCAATCGGGGCTAGACAGGAGAATCCCACGCGGTTCACCCGTGGGAGTGTCAAGCACCATCTTTAATTCTATGTTAAAATGGTATAGCAGGGAACAGGGAACAGCCCCCCAAACCCCCGTGCACGGGGGGCTAGGGCGGGAGAAAACAGGGGGGAAAATACTTCACCGTCTGGGTTCTAAGATCCGTCTGGTGTCCTAACTGCCTTGGCGGTTGCTATATATACTTTTTTTTAGTTAGGATGAAACCATGACAACTCTAGTTTCTATTCCTGAATCTGCTCAAAAAAACCAAGGTCAATCTGCTACTTGGGAGGATTATTTAGCTTATGTTAATAATCCCAATTTAGAAAAATATAATATTAGTTTTAATCAAGGCTATTTGTGGATTGATATGGGTAACGAAGGAATCAATCACGCTCGATTTAATGAATTATTAACTTTGATTTTTGGGTTTTGGTTTGCCCGTCAACCCGATCTGTTAGTTGATCTTTTAGGAGGATGTGTGATTGAAAAACCCAACCAACGGGCAGCCGCACCCGATAAAGTATTATATATTGGTGAAAATTCCCCTAAATGGCAAGAAGGAGAACCGCGCAGAATTAATTTAGAACAATGGCGAGTTCCTGATTTAGTTGGAGAAATTTCCGATACAACTTTAGCAATTGATTTAGATGAGAAAAAACAACTTTATGCTGGCTTAGGAGTTCCCGAATATTGGGTAATTGATATTAGAGGAAAACGGGCGATCGCCTTTCGTTTACAAGAGAATGGAAAGTATCAAGAAATCAATACTTCTATTGCTTTAAATGGATTGCCGATCGCTTTATTAGAATTAACCTTAGAACAATTAGAAAAAACCAATAATTTTAACGCCGCTTTCTGGTTTTCCCAACAAATTGTTAATCTACAAAATCCCTAACAAAAAGATGAAACCATGACAACTTTAGTTTCTATTCCTGAATCTCCTCAAAAAACCCAAGGTCAACCTGCTACTTGGGAGGATTATTTAGCTTATGTTAATAATCCCAATTTAGAAGACTTTAATGTTAGTTTTAATCAAGGATATTTGTGGATTGATATGGGTAACGAAGGAATTAATCACTCTAATGTGAACGATTTGTTGAGTTTTTTATTATATATTTGGTTTTCTCGTGAACCTGGGATATTAGCAAACTCTTTTAGTGGATGTGTGATCGAAAAACCCAACCAACGGGCAGCCGCACCCGATAAAGTATTATATATTGGTGAAAATTCCCCCAAATGGCAAGAAGGAGAACCCCGCAGAATTAATTTAGAACAATGGCGAGTTCCTGATTTAGTTGGAGAAATTTCCGATACCACTTTAGCGATAGATTTAGATGAGAAAAAACAACTCTATGCTGGCTTAGGAGTTCCCGAATATTGGGTAATTGATATTAGAGGAAAACGAGCGATCGCCTTTCGTTTACAAGAGAATGGCAAATATCAGGAAGTTAACACTTCTATTGCTTTAAATGGATTGCCGATCGCTTTATTAGAATTAACCTTAGAGCAATTAGAAAAAACCAATAATTTTAACGCCGCCTTCTGGTTTTCCCAACAAATTGTTAATCTACAAAATCCCTAACAGAAACCGAATTTCTTCAAGAAAACAGGTTTCTGTTGGTTTCTCTAACTTTTTAATAACCGTAAACCACTTAATGTTACTAATAACATTGATCCTTCATGTCCGATTATCGCCGTGGGCATATTAATCAAACCGAAAAAATTAGATATTAATAATAATACCATAAACGAAAGGGAAAAAGCAATATTTTGTTTGATAACTCGATTAGCCCGATGACCTAATTTAATCGCTTTGAATATTTTTCCTAATTGCTCGGTCATTAACACAACATCTGCGGTTTCTAAGGCTACATCATTTCCCGCCCCACCCATGGCTATTCCCACATCAGCTAATCCTAAAGCTGGAGCATCATTAATCCCATCTCCCACCATTGCTACCCCTTGATACCGATTTTTCAATTGTCGAATAATGGTTAATTTATCTTCCGGTAATAAATTAGCATAAACCAGATCAATATTTAACTGTTTTGCCACACTATCGGCTGTTCTTTGATGATCTCCTGTTAACATTACCACTTGTTCAATGCCAAATTTTTTCAGATTTTTAATTAAGGTTTTTGCTTCTAAACGCACCGTATCTGTTACAGCAATTAATCCTAATGTTTGATGATTTTGTGTCACCCAAACCACGGTTTTACCATCGGTTTCTAAATGGTCACTAATTTCTACCAATTCAGGACTAACATAAATATTATGTTGATGAATCCACTCTAGTTTCCCTACAAAAATCTGGTTATGATTCACTTCTCCAATAATCCCTTCCCCGATTTGAGTGGCGACATTAACTGCGGCAATTCTGGGAATATTTTTTTCCAGGGCAAATTGAGAAATTGCCTGTCCGATAGGATGTTCAGAAAGTGACTCTACCGCTAGGGCAACTCCTAATAATTCTGTATCTAATATACCCGCCACCGGAATGATATCAACAATATTTAATTTTCCCGTGGTTAAGGTTCCAGTTTTATCAAATGCGATCGCATTAATTCGGCCAATTTTTTCTAATTGCGCCCCATTTTTAAATAGGATTCCATATCTTGCCCCATTTGCTATTCCTGATAATAAGGTAGGCATAATTGATGCTAATAAAGCAGAGGGAGAGGCAACCACCAAAAAAACTAAAGCCCGATAAATGGCTGTTTCCCAATTCCAACCCAGGAATACGGGCGGTAAAATGGCTAATCCTATACCTGTTACAATAATAAATTTAGTATAATTACGTTCAAATTTTTCCATAAATTGTTGAGAGGGAGATGCCTCGGTTTTAGCTTGTTTAACTAACTGAATCACCCGATGAATTAAACTACTTTCAGGAGATTGATGAACCTTTAATTGTAGTACCCCATTTTCGTTTAATGTTCCGGCAAATACTTGATCACCAATGGTTTTATCGACCGAAATTGATTCTCCCGTAATTGCAGCTTGATTAATGGAACTATTTCCAGAGATAATCACCCCATCCGTCGGAATTATTTCCCCAGGCTTGACTAAAATAATATCCCCAATTTTTAATTGATTAATTGGGATTTGTTGCTCCTGTTGATCGGTAATTACCCAAGCTGTATCCGAGGTTAACTGCATTAAATTTGTGATATTGCTTTCTGTCTGTTCCATCGCTATACTTTCTAAAGCACTACTCAAAGCAAAAATTAAAATTAGGATTCCACCATCTATGATTAAAAAATAATTTTGCTTCCAAATTCCTAAAGTCGCAGTCCCCAATGCTGCTACAATCATTAATAAATCAACATCAAATTGTTTGTCGTCTACAAGCGTCGTTAACCCATCTTTAGCAATGCCATAACCCCCGATAACATAAGCAATCGGTAGGGCTAAAAATGCTAACCCTAGCCAACCTATTTGTAAGCACACCCAACCTATAAATACTAAAACAGCACAAACTATCGCCGCCATCATTTCAGAATAGTGCTGCAAAAATGCCCGCACAGAAATTAGAGAATTAGAATGTTGAGTCATCATCAGAAAATACAAAATACTTTGTTTAGCATAAACCGCGACTAAGAATTTTGTACTGTAGATTTTGGATCAGAGGTGTTCCCTGCTATATCTCTTAACCTGATCGATTTTGGAAAAGACACCGCCACTAAAATCTACCCTCCTAGTCAAAAGTTTTGAAAACGATTATCATTATAGTTAAGCCCTCAAGATCCCTATGCTGGGACTGTGTTGGGCCAATGAGGTGCAAAACTACATTGAGGACATCAAGATGAGATTGTCGGTTGAAGCCCGAATAGTAATGCTGTTATGGGTTATGAGTATAATTAGTGGTTGTAACACCATTTCCACACCAAAAAATTCAGTTGAAAATAATTCTTCTGAAGCCAAACAAATAGTAAATGAAACTGTTAATAATGCTGTTGATATTACGGTTAGTATTATGCCCCAGAAATATTTTGTGGAAAAAATTGGGGGCAAGAATGTTAAAGTGAATGTTATGATTCCTCCTGGTGTTGATTTACATAATTATGAACCCAAACCTCAACAGTTACAATCTTTGAATGATGCTAAAGCTTATATTACCACGGGGATTGCTTTTGAAACAGCTTGGATAGATAGAATTAAAGCTGCTAATCAAAAAATGTTAATTATAGATTCAACTCAAGGGATTGAGAGAATTCCAATGGTAGAACATCACCACGAAGGAGCAGAAAATTATCCCTCAGAAGAAACTTTAGACCCTCATATTTGGTTATCTCCTAAATTAGTTAAAATTCAAGCTCAAAATATTTATGATGGCTTAGTCAAAATTGACCCAAAACGCCAAGCTGAATATCAAGCCAACCTAAATAATTTTATCACAGAACTTGACCAACTGGATCAACAAATTAGTCAGAAATTAACCCCGCTCAAAAACCGTAAATTTATCGTTTTTCATCCCGCTTGGGGCTATTTTGCCAAGGATTATAACTTAGAACAGGAATCAATTGAAGTCGGGGGACAGGAACCTAGTGCAGCCGAGTTAGCTAAGTTAATTTCTGAAGCTAAACAAGAGAATATTAAGGTAATTTTTGCTCAACCAGAATTTAATCCCAGTTCTGCGGAAACCATAGCTAAAGAAATCGGGGGAAAAGTTATTTTTGTTAGTGATTTAGATGAAAATTGGTCTGATAATTTACTTCAAGTTTCTGAACTGTTATCACAAACTTTAAAACCATAAAATAATTTGATTTTTTACTATGATTTTACTTCCTAATTTTACATTTACATCCGTGAAAAATCCTCAAGAATTATCTCCAAAAAATTATCCAAAAAATGAAGTCATCCGCTTAAAAGAAGTCTGGGCGGGTTATGATTCCCATGAACCTATTTTAGAAGATATTAATTTAACGGTTAATGAATTAGATTTTATCGGATTAATTGGCCCTAATGGGGGAGGAAAAACCACATTAATTAAAGTGCTTTTAGGACTGCTAAAACCCTTAAAAGGAGATGTAAAAATTATGGGTAATTCTGTGACTAAAGGACGGCGTTATTTGGGTTATGTCCCTCAAATTTTAGAATTTGATCGCAATTTTCCCGTCCGGGTAGATGAAGTGGTAAGAATGGGACGGTTAGGAAATCGTCATTTATTTCAACCCTATACAAAAAAAGATGAAGAAATTGTGATTCAATCTTTAGAAAAAGTCGAAATGTTAGAATTAAAAAATCGCGCCATTGGCGAACTTTCAGGGGGACAAAGACAACGGGTTTTTATTGCTAGAGCTTTAGCCAGTGAACCCCAAATTTTACTCTTAGATGAACCTACGGCTAGTGTTGACCCCAAAATGTGCGCGAATATCTATGAGTTATTGTTAAAATTAAATGAATATATGACAATTTTAATGATTACCCATGATATTAATACCATGTCTTCCTATGTCAAAACCATTGGCTGTTTGAATCGACGCTTACACTATCATGGAGAACAACAAATTACCCAAAAAATGTTAGAACAAACCTATAACAAGTCATTGGAGCAGACAGGGTTGTGATATTTTGGTTGAAAGCGAAAGTTATTTTCTGCCACTCAATAGGAACGTTAGAGGGAAATTGAGGTGTGATGGTTGTTTTAAGGGGAGTTGGTGGTGCGATCGCTTATTATGAGGTATTTTTGGTTAGTATTATTATTGGGGGGATCTTTATGGCTCACCTACTCAATTAAAAAATTACAAGGAGGAGATTTTACAATGGCTCAATTAGAAAAATACCGTAATTCTATTAAAAAGGTATTAACAGAATATCACAAATGGGTTTCAGGTTCAGCTAATTTAGATCAAGAGAGTTGTCTGGTTTTTGATGAAATACATGATCAATATTTTTGGCTGTTTATGGGTTGGGAAGGCAAGAAAAAAATCAGAAATATTCAGGTTCATATTCGCATTAAAAATGATAAAATTTATATTGAGGAAGATTGGACAGAGGAAGGTATTGCTAATGAGTTATTAACCGAAGGTGTACCAAAAGAGGATATTGTGTTAGCATTTCATGATCCTGAAAGTCGTAAATTTACAGAGTTTGCTGTGGTTTAATAGTTTTTGTTTATAATGGTAGAATTAGTGACAAAGGAGGACAATGCCAGCAAAAGATATTTACCATGAAGCAGTTAAAAACGCTCTAATTAAGGATGGTTGGACAATCACAGCCGATCCCTATCCTCTGGAATATGAGGATGTTGAACTTTATCCTGATTTAGCAGTAGAAAAGGTCATTTCAGAAGAACAAAAACAACGTAAAATTATTATTGAGATTAAAAGTTTTATTAGTTCTTCATTAATGAAAGATTTTGAATTAGCTTTAGGACAATATATACTGTATCGTGATTTAATTCAATTGGCTCAAGATGAATACCAAGAAATTTACTTAGCGATTAAAGATGAAATTTATGACACTTTTTTTCAAAGAAAATCAATTAAAGCTGTGGTAAAATTAAATCAAGTTGCTTTACTTGTTATTAATACGGATAAGGAGGAAATAGTACAATGGATAAATTAACTAATTATCGTCAAACTATTAAAAAGATATTAACAGAACATGATTATCTTGCTAATCGTTCATCTAAGAAAAAATATGAAACTTGTTTAGTTTTTGATGAAACTCATGATCATTATTTATGGATGTCTGTAGATTGGGTTAATCAAAAAAGAATTAATAATACTCATGTTCATATTCGCATTAAAAATGATAAAATTTATATTGAGGAAGATTGGACAGAGGAAGGTATTGCTAACGAGTTATTAACCGAGGGTGTACCTAAAGAGGATATTGTTTTAGCTTTTCATGATCCTGAAACTCGTAAATTTACAGAGTTTGCTGTCGCTTAGAGAGGTTTTGAGGGTTTCGCGTGGGTCATCACTGTGGAGAAAATACCTAAACTTGAAGAGGCTTTAGTATAGTATAATGGTAGGGTTGATATTAAATGACTAACTTTGAGTTTCCAAACTATTAACAGATCAAAGTTGAATTTTAACCGTTGTTTAAATGTTAAGGTATTGTATTTATGTCACAACTTCTCCCCTTTAACCCTCTGGAAAATAATGACTCTAGTTTAAACTCCATAGCAGTCAAAAAATTAATACATAATCTTTTAACTTCTTATAATGGTTGGTATGATCCTTTTTGTGAAGCTATTCAAAATGCACTAGATTCTATTGACGCAAGAATTAAATTAGAGGATGGAGAGTATAAACCTTCAATTTGGGTAACAATTGATTTAAAAAATAATTGTTTAATGGTAACTGATAATGGAACGGGATTAGATGAAAAAAACTTTGAAATTTTTCTACAACCCAATGTAACTTTAAAAGATAAAGGATATAGAGGTCATAAAGGAGTAGGTGCAACATATTTAGCCTATAGTTTTAATTATGTTCAAATATGTAGTAAAACTCCTGATTTTAAAATAATTGCTAAAATGGAAAAGGCAAAAAAATGGGTTGATGATTCCAACCTAGATCAATTTCCTAAGATGAGTAGTGATAACGATCAGCCTAAAGATACAAATTTTAACAACATTGATAAAGGATTTTCTCTTTGTATTCAGTGTGATCAAGAAACTTTTCCCCGTGATTTAAGTTGGCTACAAGTAAAAGATGCCAAAACTTGGCTACATATTTTAAGTATAAAAACTGGATTAGGTTCTATTAAAAAACAAGACAATATCAAAGTATGTATTGAAGTAATTGATAAAAATGGAGAAAATAATATTTATCAACAACAGGGGATCGAATATTTATGGATTCATCAGTTACCTCTTATAATAAAAAATGCTCGATTTCATGACATAAAAGAGAAAAAAGATAATTTGTATAAAAAAGATAAAGATGTCAAAGATTTAAAGCTTTATCCTAGTAAATTAAAAGATTTAGATATAATTTATGATTTTCATAACTATAAGACATTAATACAACTAATCGAAAATTCAGACTTAACATACTTAAAAGATGATGAATTAAAAAAATCATTGTTAGATATTTGTAAGAAATATGAACCTTACATTTACTGTTGCTATTCTTATTCTGAAACTTTTTGGGAGCAATTAAATAATGGTTTAAACATAAGAAGTACAGCAAAAATTTTTAAAAGTGGCATTCAACTAGCAGCCGATAATATGCCGCAAGGAGAAATACGTCCTATAGATTTCAAATCTGTGAATGCCGACATGACATATATTGTAATTCATTTTTATAATTGTGAAGTTGATATAGGTCGTAAATCATTTTCTCCAGATTTAGAAAATTTTGCTCAAGAAATCGCTAAAATACTTGTTATTTATTATTCTAAATACCGCCATTTTTTAAAAAGACCTACTGGACGAAAAGACTATCGGCAAAACCCAGAATCAGTTGATAGATGGAAGGATCAATATAAAAAATATGCAGAGAAAAACCCTCTAAATTTATCAATCTATAATATTCCGATTATATGTAAACCAGCAAGAGAACAAGAAGTAGTCGCTTTGTTTAATCAGTTACTTGGAGCAAAAGTAATTTGCGGAATTGAGATTATGTCAACTGATCAAATTTTCACCTATGATTGTTTATTTCAATACAAAATAGAGCCTTCACACACACATATATATAATAAAGAAAAGAATCCACTTGGGCTTTTTGAGGAAGAAATTATAAATAAGTATGAAAAGTTCGGGTTTCCTTTTTGCTCTAATTCACCAAAAGTTTTAGAATATAAATTTTCAATTGATGGATTAATTGAAGACTTCAAACATGGAGAAAAAAATTCTAATGATATTGATATGCTAGTAGTATGGGAAACAGGAAAAAACTGGAAAAACAATTATTATATTATTTCGTGTTTAGATCAGGATAATATTCATCCTCGACCTTATCATGGTGTAACACATATCATGTATAATCGTTACACAAATGAACACGAAATGAATTTAATAGTTCTTGAAGAACTGATTGATTTTCTAAATAATCCTGAAGAAGAGGAAGAAAGACAAAAACAAAAATATGAAGGATAGTTTTTATAAACCAGGATGCGATCGCTTTTTGGGGATGGGAGGTTGAGGTGCGATCGCTTTATTATTATTTACCTACATTTAAAAAACGCTAATTGTTCACCATACAGTTATTATATTAAAAAATATTATTATTTCCCTACACTTACAGCAGTCTTATCTAAGGGAAAAAACTCAAGATTAAATTGTTCAAATAACTCAAAAAATAAATCAAAAGCTAATTTTTCATCCTCTACTTGAGATAAAATAATTGTTTCCCAACCTTGAGACAAATTAATTTGATATTTCGTTTGTATCCATTGCTGAAATTGAGCAAATTGTTTTTCTTGTTGTGTTAATTGTAATCCTAATTCACCTCTTGACATACTGTAACCCATTAATAGCATTTTTAAACGGGTTAGAGACACTTTTCCTAAATACATTCCCGGACGTTGTTTAATTCTTGCTAATAAATCATAGAGATATTCTTGAGTATTTTTATTACCGTTAGTTGTAGTTAAATCTAGCATAAATTTATTCCTTGTTTTTACTAAAAATCTTCTTCAGTGATGATTAACTCTTGTCCTAAGTGAATTTTACCAAAAAATTGAAAATTAGCCAACCATTCTATTTTAGGTATTCCTTGAGGATGGTGATTATCAAAAACAATTTCAACTCCATCTATGATAATTATAACACCTTCATGGTATCCAGTTTCAGAAATAGCATCACCGCCAATACTATCATCATAAAGAAAACAGTTACGATAATCTAAATCTGCTTGTGCATTAATTTTAATCAGTTTACCTTTAATTTCTGCTAATTGTAGATACTTTTTGATAGCTAAAGCACATTGAACACATTGTAAATTAGGATGATTATTAGCTATTTCTGCCAAGTCTTGTTTTTGTTTTGGTGTTAAATAGTTCATCAAGTATAAATTTTATAATTCTACCCAATTCTCTAAATTTAAACCTTTAACTCTGGCTAAATCACTATCATTAGGAACCACAGTTAAACCTTTAACCATAGCAGTAGCAGCAATTAAAATATTTTAAGTTTGAATGGGTAAACCTCTTAATCTCAAATTAGCATGAATTTCGGCAGATCTTTCTAAAATTGCTAAATCATTTAAAAGGACGGATTAAAGCCGCTGTCTTTTGGTAAGATTAGCTGTGATCCACGCTCGCTTATCAACAATTGCAATGGCACCAACCCTACTTTTTAACGCCCTGAAACAAGCAACCGATGAAGAAATGGCTCGTGACCCCAGAGTGTTCGTGTTGGGGGAAGATGTGGGTCAATATGGCGGTTCCTATAAAGTTACTAAGGATCTTTATGAAAAATACGGGGATTTGCGGGTTTTAGATACTCCGATTGCCGAAAATAGTTTTACAGGAATGGCTGTTGGTGCTGCAATGACAGGGTTACGACCGATTATTGAAGGCATGAACATGGGATTTTTGTTACTCGCCTTTAACCAAATTGCTAACAACGGCGGAATGCTGCGCTATACTTCCGGGGGAAATTTTAAAATGCCTCTGGTGATTCGTGGCCCTGGAGGTGTGGGCCGTCAACTGGGGGCGGAACACTCCCAACGCTTAGAATCCTATTTCCAGTCTGTTCCTGGTTTAAAAATGGTCGCCTGTTCGACTCCCTATAATGCTAAGGGATTAATGAAAGCCGCGATTAGAGATGATAACCCGGTGCTATTTTTTGAGCACGTTCTGTTATACAACCTCAAGGAAGAAATCCCCGACGAGGAATATATTGTCCCCATTGATAAGGCGGAAATAGTCAGACGAGGGAAAGATGTAACAATTCTGACCTATTCTCGGATGCGCCATCATGTCATGCAAGCGGTTCCGGCTTTGGTCAAACAGGGTTATGATCCAGAAGTAATTGATTTAATTTCTCTTAAACCTCTCGATTTTGACACGATTGGGGAATCTATTCGCAAAACCCATCGGGTAGTTATCGTGGAAGAATGTATGAAAACCGGGGGACTGGGGGCGGAAATTACGGCTTCAATTAATGATCGTCTATTTGATGAATTGGATGCACCTGTATTAAGATTGGCGTCTCAAGATATTCCTACACCTTATAACGGTGCTTTAGAACGACTGACTATTGTGCAACCGGAACAAATTGTTGAGGGAGTTAAATCAGTGATCAGTTATCAGTAATCATTGTAAGATAACTGGTAGAGACTTGCCATGGCACGTCTCTACTGATTATTTATTATTAATAAAAATGCGAAAACAACGTTCTGCTTTAATTCTGATTTTGGTGATGCTTATTGCGTCTATTATTGTGTTAACTAATGTTCCCTTTCGATTGGGTTTAGATTTACGGGGAGGTTCCCAGCTTACTATTCAATTGAAACCTTCGGAAGCGGTTCCTGTAATTGATGAACGGGTTCTGACCTCGGTTCAAAGTGTGATTGATAATCGAGTGAATGAACTGGGGGTATCGGAAGCTTTGGTACAAACGGTGGGACAGGATCAGATTGTAGTACAGTTACCCGGGGTGAATGACCCCCAAGAAGCAGAAAGGGTTTTAGGGGGAACCGCACAGTTAGATTTCCGGGAACAAAAATCGGGAACTGAACAACAGTTAGCTGTGGAATTTCAAGTCCAACAGGGAATTAAACAACAAATTGAAGCTGCTAAAAAACAGGGAAATTCTAAAGATTTAGCCGCTGCTATAGAATCTTTAAATAAGAGTAATGATGCGATTTCTCAACTCTATAATAGTCCTCTTTTGAGGGGTCAAGATTTAAAAGACGCCTATCCTGAACCCGTACAAGGAGGAGGGAACTGGAATATTGGTTTAGTTTTTAGTTCTGAAGGGGGAGAAAAGTTCGCTGAACTGACTAAAAATTTAGCGGGAACGGGTCGAACTATTGGGATTTTTCTGGATAATAGTTTATTAAGTTCTCCATCGGTTCCGGTGGATTTTGCCGATACGGGAATTGTCGGGGGTCGGGCAGTAATTACGGGCAAATTTAGCGCCGAAGAAGCTAATTCTTTGGCTGTACAATTGCGCGGGGGAGCTTTACCTGTTCCGGTGGAAATTGTGGAAAACCGCACGGTTGGGGCTACCCTGGGACGGGATAGTATTCAACGCAGTATTTATGCTGGGGTGACGGGTTTAATTCTAGTCCTGATTTTCATGATTGTTTATTATCGCTTACCCGGATTAATTGCGGATTTTTCTTTAATTATTTACGCCTTATTAAGTTTAGCCCTATTTAATTTATTGGGTGTAACTTTGACCTTACCAGGAATTGCGGGATTTATTCTAAGTATTGGGATGGCGGTGGATGCTAATGTTCTGATTTTTGAACGCACCCGTGAGGAATTGAGGGCGGGAAAAACCTTATATCGTTCTGTGGAATCGGGTTTTTATCGGGCATTTGGTAGTATTTTAGATGGTAACGTGACAACAGTTATTGCTTGTGTTGCCCTGTTTTGGTTCGGAACCGGGTTAGTCAAAGGTTTTGCTTTAACCTTGGGATTAGGGGTGGTGGTGAGTATGTTTACTGCTATTACTTGTAGTCGTAGTTTCCTATTTATAGCTATTGATTTCCCAGAGTTAAGAAAACCCGAATTGTTTTGTCCAAATTTGAAAAAGAATTTATCAGTAATCAGTTATTAGATTACTCTGACGGGCGAGAAAACCTCGCCCCTACAACTGATTACTGATTACTCTTAAACTGATAACTGATAACTGATAACTGATTTATGGCTTTTAGTGTTATTAAACAACGCAACTTATGGTGGGCGATTTCCAGTGCGATTATTCTAGCGGGAATTATCGCCATGGGGATTTCTTGGAGTCGGCCAGATATTGGCGCTCCGTTACGTCCGGCTTTGGATTTTGTGGGTGGAACTCGTCTACAATTAGAACTAGATTGTTCGGTTCCAAATAATTGTGACGGCCCGATTGATATTGCTCAAGTTCGGGAAGTTTTAGCAAGTCAAGGTTTAGCAAATAGTTCGATTCAACTGTTAGATAAAGATTCGGGTAAAAAAGATAAACAAATTGTTTCAATTCGCACGAAAACTTTAAATGTTGAAGAAAGAACAAATTTACAATCGGCTTTAAGTCAAAAAATCGGAGCCTTTGACCCGAAAGGAATTCAAATTGATACCGTTGGCCCCACGGTAGGTCGTCAAATTTTTATCTCGGGATTAACGGCTTTATTACTATCTTTTGCCGGAATTACGGTTTATTTAACCTTTCGGTTTAAGTTTGATTATGCCTTTTTTGCCTTTGTTGCTTTATTCCATGATGTTCTGATTACCGTGGGAATTTTTTCAATTTTAGGCTTAGTTTTAGGGGTAGAAGTTGATAGCTTATTTCTGGTTTCTCTCTTGACAATTGTGGGATTTTCTGTTAACGATACGGTGGTGATTTATGACCGGGTTCGGGAAGTGATTGCCCGAAATCCTGATCTGCATATTAATCAAGTGGTGGATGATGCCGTAGACCAAACTTTAACCCGGTCTATTAATACCACTTTAACCACTCTATTGCCCTTAACTTGTATTTTCTTGTTTGGTGGTGATACCCTGAAATATTTTGCTTTAGCCTTATTAGTGGGATTTATTGCTGGGGCTTATTCTAGTATTTTTATTGCTAGTACACTGTTAGCTTGGTGGCGCGATCGCAAATCCGATCCAGTTACCTTAGCTACTGAAAAAGAATAAATTGATGATTCTTTTCCTAGTATCATTGTCATGCTATTAATATTAGCTTTAAGAAGGGATAGGGAATAGAAAATAAGGGATAAAACACTTTACCATTTCCCATTGCCTATTCCCTATGGCCTATTTAAGAAGAATGAATTGGGCTTAAATTCCAGTCGGGACGGAGGTTTTCTGCACCTCTTAAATAGGGGTGATAAACTTGGGTTTTATCGCTGGATAAGTTAACATGAACTAAGAAGCGAATACATTTTTCTAAACTGCCTGCGACGTGCATTTGTTGAACATCTAATAAAGGAACATTGTGCCAAAGAGGACGTTCCCTGGCAATGGCGGCGGGAAAAATTACATCTAAATCTTTAGTAACAGAAAACGTCATACTAATAATTTCATTAGGATCAAGTTGGTTGCGGGTTTCCAATTCGTCTAATAATTCTATGACCGCTTCTCGAATGGCGGTAACTGAATTTTCTGAAACCGTCGTTGCGCCACGAATTGCTCGAACTCGCCAGTTCACAAATAGAATCCTCCGCGATTAAAATATTGATTTCTCCCAGTTTAGCAATACCAGGAGACAAGAAGAAAATTTCAACCCAATTCTTTTTGTTTAAAATGGTCTAGGGTCAAACGGATTAATTTTCGTTTCTATCGGTTAATCCCCCATAGCCGTTGAGAGCAATTCCTGAACATTACTGACGGGAAAAATGGGAATTTGCAGTTGTTCAGCGAGTTCTGCCACGGTCATATCATCGAGAAATATGGCTTCTCCCTGTTTGAGCATCACTGAGGGTAATAAAATTCCATCTCCTAATATTTTTCCGGTTAATTTTTGTCGTAAATCCTGTCCGGTTAATAGACCAGTTACGGTGATTTCTTGACCCCAATATTGACTAGCTAAGGCAACTAAATTTACCGTTAGTCCTGAAATTTCATTTAAGGATTTTACCAGAGGTTGAAAGGCTTTTTCCACCGCATTTCCCACCACCCAAGTAAATTGACGGGGGGTAGAACAAGATTGAATTGGATAGTCTTTTACCGTTTGTTCAAATTCTTTGATAAATTTGCGAATCGAACCCACACCATTACCAATTTGAGGATAATCTTGATAATGGGATTCGGGGGGTAATTCTGCCCCGGCAATTAAAAAGAGTTCATCGGCAATCCAAACACAGGTTGACCCTAATTCTTGTTGAAATTTTTGTTGTAAATTCTGAACTTGGGTAATAATTTCTTGGGCTTTTTGGGGGGTGACGGGAATTAATTCATCTTGATTTGGACGAAAGCGAGTTAACCCCACCGGAACCACGGCAACGGAGGCAACGGTGGGGATTCTTCCGCGATGAAATTGGGCTAAATCTAAAATCGTTTTTTCGAGGTGTTTTCCATCATTAATTCCGGGGCAAACGACGACTTGAGCATGAATTTGTAAGCGATTTTTTTTAAACCATTTGAGTTGATCTAAAATCTGTCCTGCCCGGTTATTTTTTAATAACTTAATTCTGATCTCTGGTTCGGTGGCATGAACGGAAACGTACAGGGGAGAAAGGCGCATTTGAGCAATTCTATCCCATTCTTTTGGCGATAAATTAGTTAAGGTTAAATAGGAACCATAAAGAAAACTTAGGCGATAATCGTCATCTTTGAGATAGAGGGTTTCCCGTTTTCCTGGGGGTTGTTGATCGATAAAACAAAAGGGACAACGATTATTACATTGAATTAATCTATCAAATAAAGCGGATTGAAATTCTAATCCTAAATTCTGATCATAGTCTTTTTCTATTTCGATTTTATGGGTTTTTCCTTGGGTATCTAATACTTCTAATTCTAAAAATTCATCGGCACACAAAAATTGATAATCAATTAAATCACGGGGTTGTTGTCCGTTGATAGAAATAATTGCATCTCCGGCTTCAAAGCCAATTTCTGCGGCGATGGAATCGGGTAATACTGTTGTAATTTTAGCGGGATTAATCATAGGGAATTACGAATTACGAATTACGAATTACGAATTACGAATTACGAATTACGAATTACGAACAGAAAGACGCGCCGTGGCACGTCTCTACGGAATTGTGATTCTAAATATTTTTTAATGCACCTCCTAATACCGCCGTTAGAATAGCAACTCCAAAGGCGAGACGATACCAAACAAAAATCCAGGTGCTTTTGCTTTGTAAATATCGAATTAACCAAGCAATTGATAGATAGGAAAAAATCGTGGCGGAAATTAAACCCACCAACAGAGGCAAGATTTCTATATTTCCAATACCATCAACAAACACCGATTTTAATTCCACAATTCCCGCTAAGGTAATGGCTGGAATTCCTAATAAAAAGGAAAATCGGGCGGCGGTTGCCCGTTCCAAACCTAGGAATAATCCGGCGGTAATGGTAGAACCAGAACGAGATACCCCTGGAATTAAAGCTAAGGTTTGCGCTAATCCCATTAATATTCCATCTCGCGGTGTTAGATGTTCAAAATCGCGTTTTCTGGTTCCTATTTTTTCCGCTAATCCTAATAAAAATGCCATCACAATAGAAGCGATCGCAATCACTTCCATACTCCGCAGGGGAGAGTTATCATAATCGGGAATAAAGATTTTAATTAAAAGTCCAAAAAACACAATTGGAATTGTACCCAAACCAATGCCCAAAGCTAAACGAAAGTCTACGGAATCATAATCTTTTTTTTGAATTGCTCGCCATGAGCCTGTAACAACTTGAGTTAAATCTTGCCAAAAAAACCAAACCACCGCCGCAATACTGCCTAACTGAATAATCGCCGTAAATTCAATACCCGGATCTCCCCAACCTAAGATCACGGGAATTACTTTTAAATGGGCGGTACTGCTAATCGGTAAAAATTCCGTTAATCCTTGAATTAATCCCAAGAAAAATGCCTGTAATATATTGATTTGGGTTGTCACTTCTGGAGCAGATGGAGCTTGAATTAGGAGATTGTTTATGGCTAAGTTACGGAATAAATCAGTCAAATACTCAGAGGAATCAATTATGCTCAACATGACATTTTTCCAGAATTTTTTTTAGAGGTCTACGGGATGTTGTCCGTAATAGGGTAGAGCTTCTGACCAATGGGGTTGTTTTCCTGATTTCCAATCTAAATACCCTAATTCTAGTAATTGGATTGCAGTTTCTCCTAACCCTGATTCTATCTGCACCCGATGATAGGAATTGTCATAAGAGGCTAAGGTTTGTTCCCACTGTTTAGGGGACATAACCTGATCGGTTAATAGGGGAACTAAACCAAAATCGGTTGCTCTATTTTTACCATAAATTGCTACAAAAAGTTGACCTCTTTGCGCCCGCATTTCTAAGGCAATGACTGAATGTTTATCTTGATTTTGTATCAAGTTAAGCTGTTCTTTTTGAGCGATCGCTGCTAAACTAGAAATCGCAAAAATAGGAATATTCAACTGTTGGGCTAAGGTGCGGGCCGTAACTACCCCAATCCGAGTTCCGGTAAAACTTCCTGGCCCTTTAGCCACCGCAATCCATCCCAAATCTAACCAAGTTTGAGGCTGAATAAACTCTAACAAATACTGGTGTAGTTGGGTAGATAAATCCCGTCCTAACGCCCAGGATTGACAGCGTTTAACGTCCTGAAAATTACTGATGGCTAATCCCAAATCAGGACTACTGGTATGGATGGCTAAACCGTAACAGGTTTGGGCGGAAATAGATGGCACGTTGTTTAAACTTAGGTTAAGAGGAATGACGGGAAAAGAAAATAGGCATGGACATAAATAAGCCCGCTAAGATTATACCAAAAGATCCGTGCACCCAAATTCTTAAGTCTAACCAGCCAAATACCAAAAACAAAGTAGTGATCGTAATAAATAGTTGATTGAGATTCAGGGGATGGGTACGATTAACCTGATATTTAACCCCCCAAAATCCTGCCGCAATTAATAACGAAATGATAGGTTTTAAGATAATAATTTTATCGGTAAAAATAAAAACAATCATTGCCATCATTAAGGTATCCATCCAAAATTCTCGCCTTTGAATTTGGTCAATCCAAAATAAGGGAGATTTGAGTTGGGATAATTTATATTTAAACAGTGCAATATTATTTTTAAATCTAATAACTTTATTCTGAAACTTAGTTTTTTTGTCTACTTTTAACCAAAATTCCCATTCAGGAATACCACGATTATTGACTCGTCCCAAAAGTTTAACTTTCTCAATATTATTTAGTTGAAAATTAGTCAATTCATAACCAATAATAGGGACTAATTTTTGATAATTAATCTCTTTATATTGATCTCTATTTAAAACAATTGTTAACTGATTAATCTGGGTTTTATTCACCTGTACTTGAACAATTCCATCGGGTTCTAAACGCTTTTTAATTGCCTCTTGAATTTGAGTGATTTTATCAATAAATTTTGCTGAAGGAATTTCGGCTATTTCAGGGGTTTTATCAACAGGAATCGCAGGAGAAGGGTTAATTAATTCCGGCTGTTCTAATAAAGGTTTAAACCCAATTTCAGGATTAATTGTTAATCCGGGCATCGGCTGCACATAATCTGGTTTGGGATTAATTTGTTGTAATATTGCTGCCGCCGAATGGTAACGGTGACGGGTTGCACCGTGCAACATTTTATCTAAAATCTGTCCTAATTGATCACTAACCGGAGTTTTCAAATAATCTCGCCAAACCCAATTTCCTTCCGCACTATCAAACAAATCAAAGGGCGGAACATCTGTCAGTAAATGAATACAAGTCACTCCTAAACTATATAAATCACTGGCAAAAACCGCTTTTCCCATTAATTGTTCGGGGGCGGTATAGGCCGCACTACCAATTACAGTTCCAGTTTTTGGCAACATTCCCCCTGTGACTAATTTAGCTGCCCCAAAATCGACTAAAACTAGATTTCCAGTAGTTTTTTTAATATTAAATCGACGAATAATATTTTCAGGTTTAATATCTCTATGAATAACTTTATGCTCTTGAATAAACTGTAAAACGGGCAATAAATTCTTTAAAATAATCATAATTTTTTCTTGATCAAAGGCTCCTTTTTCTTGCAACTCCTGAGCTAAATTTTTACCTTCTATAAACTCTTGAACTAAATATTGATAGCCTTCTTGTTGAAAATAACCTAAACCCTGGGGAATTTGGGGATGCTGTCCCAAGGTTTGTAATCGTTCGGCTTCCTGTTGAAATAGTTCTGTAGATTTTTCCGTATTTCTACTTTGGGGGAAAAATTGCTTAATTACACAATCGAAGGTTCCGGTTTGACTCTGATCAACCGCTAAAAATGTCCGACCAAATCCCCCCTGTCCAATTAATTTTATCCCTCGATAAATAACCGATTCACCTTGATCAGACACAGAATTAAGTAACAATTTAGATCCACAATTCTGACAAAACTTGCCATCATCAGAATTCTGTGGATTAGAACAATTGGGATTAAAACAATAACTCATTATTAATACCGCGATTAAAGCTATTAACTGTTAACTGTTAACTCTTAATTGGTACGGGCGGGTTCTTTTAGATCTTTGTTAATTACCGCGCATCTTGATGAACCCGCCCCTACAACTGATGACTGATTAAGTCGGAATTAATTCCCCTGGTCTTAATTTCGCCCATTTACCGTTTTCTGCTGTAAAACTCAGACATCCGACTACATCCCATTCTATTTCAATATCTTGGTTATTAGGGGTACGAATATTGACGTTAATGGTGGGTTCGGTCGGTTCAAAGGTGGGATTTTCAGTCAAATGACGTTCTTGATGCTGGATTTCTACTGCGTGGTAGGTGGTACAGTCATCAACATAATAACAATTCACACAAATACACATAATTTTCTCCTCTGTATTTGTCCAGGGCGGAAACAATTGCCCATCCCTTTGATGTTAATTTAACTTAGGTAGCCTGAAACTGGCTGGATTATGAACGTTGATTTTTATTGCTATGTCTAAAGCTTTACCTGATGTCTTCTCTCCCGCCCGTTGGCCGTTTGAACTGAGTCAGTTACCCCAACCCGCTTATTTAGTCGGGGGTGCTGTGCGGGATGGGTTAGTGGGTCGCACCGTGACGGATTTGGATTTGGATTTTGTCCTGTTACAAGATGCGGTTCAAACAGCACGAACCCTTGCTAAATATTATGGCGCTGGTTTTGTGTTATTGGATGCGGAACGGCAAATTGCCCGGGTTGTCTTTAAAAACATAACAGTTGACTTTGCTCAAGCTGAAGGCAATAGTTTAGAACAGGATTTACGTCGCCGGGATTTTACTGTAAATGCGATCGCTTTTGATCCCTTTACAAAAACCTTTATTGATCCTAACAACGGTCAAGAAGATTTACAACGGCGTTTAATTAAAATGATTTCTCCTGAAAATTTACAGGATGATCCGTTACGATTATTAAGGGGATATCGTCAAGCGGCTCAATTAGGATTTGAAATTGAGGCTGAAACAAAGGCTGCAATTAAATTATTTGCCCCGTTGTTAAGTCAAGTTGCAGTTGAACGTATTCGCACGGAATTAGTCTATTTATTAAATACTCCTAACGCCACGAATATAATACAACAATCTTGGGAAGTGGGCTTAATTTCTCCTTGGTTTAAGAGTGCTAATCAACAGTTTCAGCAATTATTACAGATGGATTTATCGGCGAAAAAATTAGGAAAAATTTATCCCCAATTCTCCCAGGAATTATCCCAAGGATTACGGGAAACTTTAAAAATATCGCTTTTGGGAATAGCAAAATTAAGTTGTTTATGCAATCAAAATACAACTCTAGCTGAAGCGGAATTATTAAAGTTGAAGTTTAGTAAAATAGAATTAAAAAGTGTTTTAGCAATTCTCAAGGGTCAATCGCAAATCAATCTTTTGAAAACCGGAGCATTATCTTTAAGAGAACAATATTTTCTATTCCAAGGGTTAGGAATATTATTTCCGGCTTTAATTGTTAGTGCGATGGCGGCTGGATTTTCCTTAGATAGTCTTTCCCCTTTAATTAATCGTTATCTCAATTCTGATGATCCCGTCGCCCATCCGCAATTATTATTAACTGGGAATGAATTAATGGAGGCATTAAACCTCCGTCCGAGTCCTAAAATTGGAGAACTTTTATTAGAAATTCAGTTAGGACAAATTGAAGGGAAAGTCACAACGATTGAAGAAGCGATCGCTTTTGCTCAAAAATTATTATAAGATGGCATCGGACTTTTTCCCCCGTCCTGCTAATCCCCCCACTACCAATAAACTAAATAGTCCAAACCAGCCGAATTTCATGCAATATTTCACTCAAATAAATCAACCCGAATTCAACAACTTTTTTAATAATCCCGATAATAATGGGTTTCCTGTTTATCCCCGTTAGCAACCATTCCTAATACGGGAACCCCGGCGGTGTTAATTTCTCTCAAGGCTAAACTAAAGGCTTCTCGGTCGGTTTTTCCTAAACCTACAACCATCATTAACCCATCGGTATGAGGGGCTAATAAATTGGCATCGGCTAACCCTAAAATTGGGGCGGTATCGTAGATAATTAAATCGTAGGATTCCTGCAATTGTTTCATTAATTCCTGCATCGGTTTTGAGGATAATAACCGAGTCGGGTCGGGATAGAATTGTCCGGCGGTTAACACTGATAAATTCGCCTCCGAATTGACCTGTTTAATCACGGTTTTAAAATCTAATTTTTGAGTTAAAATATTAGTTAATCCCAACTGATTTGTGATTTCTAATAGGGTATGAATCCGAGGACAACGCAGGTCAGCATCGACTAATAAAACCCGTTGACCCATGGCGGCGGCTCCCTGGGCTAAATTCATAGCAATGGTTGATTTTCCATCGGCGGGAGTGGCGGAAGTAATCACACAAGACCGTACAGAACCTTCAGGGTTTAAGAGACGTAAATTAGTATTTAAAGCTCGGAATGCCTCTTGGAATGGACTACAAGCGGGGTAGGTGAGATCAGAAATATCAATAATTGGTGCAACTGAACCAGGAAGGATTAAGGCTTCATTACTAGCTGGAATTACCCCTAATAATGGTAAGGAAATCCTATCGGTAACTTCGTGGGTTGTACGATAAACATTGTTAAATCGTTCTAGGATTTGAGCCGTAATTACCCCTAAAAATAACCCAGCTAATCCCCCTAGAGCTAGATTTAAAAGAACATTAGGAGAAACCGTAATTAATTCTCCATTTATATTACTGGGAATCCGAGGAGGGGCAATTAATTCCCAAGGTTCCGACTTGACTTTAGGAACAACTTGGAGTTGCATTTCTTGAGATTTATTATTCAGTTCTGTTAATTGATTTGTAGTATTTTTTAACTGTTGTTGTAAATCATTATATCGACCCAAAACCCCTGGAAATACTTGGGAATATTGGTTGAATTGTTGAGTGGCTTTTTCTAAAACTTGATTTCTCACCTTCAGCATTTCAATATTATTCGCCGCCAAAATTAACTGCTGAATTAGTCCCATGCGGATCGAATCTTGAAACCGAATAATATTAGGATCGACTTGATTGGTATTTGAGCCTAATACATTTTTAGCTTCTTTTTCTAATAAGGGAAGTATTTGCGATCGCTGATCCAATAGAGCTTGAATTTGCGGTGCTGTTCCTTTAAAACGGGCGGATTCAATCGCTATTTGTGTTTCTAATTTTAATAACTCTTGAAGTAACCCTTGATATTGGGGAGATTGAGTTAAGGCGGATGCAAGTAACGCTTGTTCTGGTTTTAATCCCAATTGTTTTTGTAAATATTGATATTGAGATTCTTGTTGAACAAGTTGGGATTGAGCTTCTAATTTTTGAGCTTGTAATTCAATCTTTTGTTTGAATAAATATTCAGTTTGTAGTTTCGGGTCAATAAAATTATATTGTTGTTGGAGTTTCTGAAATTCTTGTTTAATCGGTGGTAGTTTTTTCTCTAAGGTGTCGATTTGCGCCTGAATTAATTTTAATTGCTGTTCTTTTTGTTGATCTTTTACATCTTTAGGATGACTATATCTCAAGTAACCTTCAGCTATTTTTTCTAAAACAAATTGGACTTTTTGAGGTTCGGAATCTTGATAACTGACTTCAAAAATTCGGGTTTGTTTTAAGGGTTTAATCGCCAGGTTATCATTTCCCCAAAATGTTTGTCCAGTTTTTTGATTAAATAGAGAATCATAAGTAACTTCAGGATAGCGGGTTTGAATCCCTTTGAGAATTCCCGACATTAATTTGGGACTTTGTAAAATTTCCAGTTGGGAATAATAATCGAGGTCTGAATTTTTTTCTGAATTCGAGTCTAAGCTCCCCTCGTTTTCGGAGGGTTGGGGGGGGGAAGTTTGGGGATTAGTTTCAACTAAAATTTGAAATGACCCTTTATATTCCGGGGTTAGATTAATTGTCCACAGATAAACTCCAGCAGTAACGGCCGTTGTCACCCCTAAAACAGCAATCGCTCGTTTCCATAAAACCTGAAAAAAATTAGATTTTTCTTCATCATATCCAGGGTATAAATCAGCATCATAATATAAAATTTCTCCCGATGGATGTAAGCGTTTCCTAGTATTTTTAGCAATAGAGAGTTGAGATAATTTTTTATTTTTCATAGTTTTTTTTAGTTTAAAATATTCACAAATCGAAAAAGCCCTAAAAAGTTGTTAATCGGACTTAACGAATTTAACACAGTTCCTAAACCCTCTCGGAAAGCCGCACCCCCAGAACGACCAACGACAATAACATCATTATTTCTCAGGGTTGGGTTAGTTTCCTCATTCACTTCCGCCGATAGATTAATCGAAATCTGGCGCCGAGAAACCGTTCCATTCGGATGAATACGAATTAATTCCACTTGTTTTTTATTCGCCCGGGATTCATTAAATCCCCCCGCTTCCACCAAAGCTTGATTCAAAGCAGTATTGGGAGGGAGACTTTTCGCCCCTGGGGATACCACCTCACCCACCAGACTAATTTTCAGGGTATCGGGAGAAAAAGAAGCAGCCAATACCTCAGCATTTTGTTGACTTTCGGCCGTTGTCGCCGTTGGAACTACAATCGTATCGCCCTGTTGTAACATCGCATCTTGGCTCAAATCTCCTTCTTGTAACAGTTTCCATAAATCTACAGTAATCTTTTGTTCGGTTCCAGTGCGGGTCAGACGTCGTACCTGAATATTACGGATATCCGCGCCCGGAGTAATTCCCCCCGCCATTTTCAGTGCTTTCGTCACCGTAAACAGTCCCCCAGTCGTCGCCACTGAACCTTCAGAGGGTTGACCGGGTTCAGAGGGAATTCTGGGAACCGTTTCTAAGGTTAGGGTATGGGTTCCGGGGCGATTTACCGCACCAACCACAGCAACATTTATGGGTTGATTATTATTACTAGCAAAATTAGCCGTAATTAATTGGGAAGATTCCGCCGCATTATGTTCGGTATTGGTGGGAATATAAATCGTATCCCCGTCCCGCAGGGTAATATCCTGACGTAAATCTCCCGTTTGTAGGAGTTCCCACAAATCCAAATTGATAATTTTTTCCCCCCCAGTTCCACTTGAGCGCCGAATTTTTACCTGTCGCATATCCGCGCTAGGGGTAATTCCTCCAGCCATTTGTAATACCCTTGTAATTGTGGGTAAACGTCCCCCTGTACCCGATACTTCTGGGGTTCCCATCATAGGGTTATTCGGGGTCGTAGCTGCGGACGGAGAGACAATATAAGACCCCGGACGTTGAACTTCTCCCGTCACCGCCACTTGTAGAGGACGGGCGGCGATTAATTTAAGAGCTAAAATCGGCCGTTGTAAATATTCTCCATAGCGCTGTTGAATTATTGCCGTTACTTGGTCTACCGTCATTCCTTGAACTGAAATATTACCAATTAAAGGCAAATTCACAGAACCATCAATCGAGACTTGATGATGACCATTATTACCACTATATTCAGGAACATTAAAAATATCGAGTTGCAGCAAATCTCCAGGGCCAAGGGTATAACCCGTATCACTTGGAGGAAGATTAGCCATCGGTTGAGGAACTGGCCCTTGGGCTTGGGCGATGGGAATATGTCCCAAAATGACAGCAACCGGAAGCCAAACCCCCCATAAACCCAAGAAATTAGCAGTTATTTTAGATTTTGAAGATAGAATCTTTACCATTATATCCCAATAAAATAAAAGTAGTAAGCCCTTCAGGGCTTCTTCCCAAAGTAGTAAGCCCTTTAGGGCTTCTTCCCAAGGATTATGCAAAAAACATAAGTTAGATAGATGCCGTCGGTAATTACTTTTAGCGGATTAAGCCCTGAAGGGCTTACAACAACCTCGCACAAAGCCCACGCACTTCAGTCGTGGGATGTAGTGCGACCCCCTTTAGGGGGTGTGAGGGTTTTAATGTAATCCCTAAGAACTTCAGCCATTGATAATCCTTCTGATTCAGCATGACTTTTGAGACGTTCATATTCTTTCTCGTTAACATTAAACTGAATTTTCTTTTCCCTTGACATACTCTATTTAAGACTCTATTATCAGAGTATAGCAAGGATGTTCCTCGCTTATCTGGTCAGATGTTCTGACCTCCTTAAAAACAAGTTGTCAATGGCGAGAAAAAGGCAACCACTGTGATTATCCCTATTGACTACAGAAAGCTCCGAAAAATCTTGGCAGAGCCAAAGACTGTAATAGTCGTGTGCCGTCAATTGGGACGAGGTACTTGGCATTCCTCAGAGTCTCGTACTCTCCTCTAATATTGCTGTGAAGCAATTCTGGAAACAGTAGGGGGCAACTCCATGAATACCGAGCAATCGGGGCTAGACAGGAGAATCCCACGCGGTTCACCCGTGGGAGTGTCAATACTGGGTTCTATTTTAGTCGATAATTTTTGGATTGTTTTTTTTGTTAACAAATAGCTGATGAATCACTTACAAGCGGATGTTTTAGTTGTTGGAGGCGGAACTGGAGGGACAGCCGCCGCATTGCAAGCCGCCCGTCGGGGGGCAAAAACAATTTTAGTTAGTCAATGGCCGATGTTAGGAGGAATGTTAACTTCTGCGGGCGTTGTTGCACCAGATGGTAATGAATTAGCAGCATTTCAAACTGGAATTTGGGGGGCATTTTTACGCGAATTAAACCACCGTCAACCCCAAGGTTTAGATAATGCTTGGGTGAGTTTCTTTACCTATCATCCCCAAATAGGAGCTAATATTTTTGCCGATTGGGTTAAAGCAGAACCTAATTTATTATGGATACCTGAACAAGAACCTTTAGAAGTTATTAAACAAGGGAATAAAATTACAGAGGTTAGATTTAATTCCTGTACTATTCATGCTAAAATTATATTAGATGGGACGGAATTAGGCGACCTTTTAGAACTCGCAGAAATTCCCTATCGTTGGGGATGGGAACCCAAAGACCAATGGCAAGAACCCAGCGCCCCAATTGAGCTATCAACATTAATGAAAACTACCCCAACTAAGCCCTGCGTGCACGGGGGGTTTGGGGGGGTTCAAGCTCCAACCTGGGTTTTTATCATGCAGGATTTTGGAGAAGGTAACATAGCACCAGAAATTGATATCCCACCCATTGATACCCCGGAATTATTTACTAATGCTTGGCAAAATTATGATATAGAATCATTCCTAAATTATGGTAGATTACCCGACAATAAGTTTATGATTAACTGGCCGATACAGGGCAATGATTATGATCAAAATTTAGATAGGTTAATCGGTTCAAACTCTGAGCGTTTGCAATTCTGGCAAGAAAGTTTTTACCATAGTCTGAGTTTTGCCCGATTTATTCAAATAAAATTAGGACGCAGATATGGATTAGCAACGGGAACTTTTCCTATAGAAAATCGACCTAATTTTAATATTAATCCTGATATTTTATCGGCTTTTGCTCTCCATCCTTACTATCGAGAAAGTCGCCGAATTGAAGGATTAAAAACAATTATAGAACAAGATATTTTACCGATTGAAAATGGTTATACTGCTCTCTTACCTTTAAATGAAGCCGGAGAATGTGAAGCGATCGCGATCGGAAATTACGCTAATGATCATCATTATACCCAATTTCAATTAACCCTACAACCTAAAAGTTTACGTTGGGGTGGACGGTGGACAGGAACCCCTTTTACTATTCCCTATCGGTCATTAATTCCTATTAACTTTGATAATTTATTAGTCTGTGAAAAAAATATTTCCGTTTCCCATATTGCTAACGGTGCGACCCGTTTACAACCTGTGGTTTTAGGGATTGGACAAGCCGCAGGAATGGCCGCAGCTTTATGTATTGAACAGGGAATACAACCCCAAGAATTATCAGTGAGAACCTTACAAAATGCCCTATTAACTGATATAATTGCCCCCCAAGCAGTAATTCCTTTATTTAATTTACCACCCGATCATCCCGATTGGTTGCACTGGCAATATTATTATTTAGAGCATCCCGAATTATATCCCATTGATGGTAATTGTCCGGCATCCTCAAACCCTCGTTATCCTGCTAAAAATAGTCACGCCTTCGAGGGTATTTTCCAGCGTCAGAGTCACCAAGACTATCGTTTTACCCTAACTCAAGGACAGTTTACAGGTCAAACCTGGAAATTAGTCACCCTATACCCAGAAATCAACGAACAATTACAAAATATTCCCACTCCTTCCTCCCTAAAAGTTTTCGGGCGTTTAAACTTTTCCGGTAACTGGTTAATTTTAGAGGGGTTATAGCCGGATTTAACAAAAACTTTTAACAGTTATCCTGATCTAAATATTAACGGTTTGTATAAGGAAGTGGACAGACTTAAAGGGACACTTTATTATGCAAACCTATACATCTTTAGTTTTATCAGTTTGTTTATCCGTTGGTCTTACTGCTAACGCTTTAGCAGCTAGTTCTGCTTCTAATAAATTATCAGATGTTCTGAGCACCTCACAATTACTTTCCGCCCGTACAGGACTCAATGGCCCCTACGAACCAGACAGAGGCGGCGGACGTCGGGATTTCCAAGATACAACCCACTCTAATGATGTTAATGTTCAACTCTAATTATTGATTATGATTGATTATGATTGAAAATAAGTTCTTTCCTAAGATAGATTGTTATTATTTATGCCTAATGCCCCTGCCATTGTCACCAGTTTTATCCTAGCTTTCTGGATTAGTACGATTGCCATTCTTGCAGTCCAAAACGCTACACCGATTTCTCTGAGGTTCCTATTTTTAGAATCTGTGCAACTTCCAGTCGGTGTGATTCTTGCCTTTAGTGTTGCCCTCGGACTCCTGGGTGCAGCGCTATTCAAGCCCATTGCACAATTAGGACTCACAACTCAAAACCCAAGAATCAGGAGTTAATTATTTCTCTCCCCTAATCCTTACCTACTTCAACGGCCACCAGGAAACCTTATCCCGGGTGGCACTATAGGTTTCTTTTAATCCTTCGGGGTCAATAACTCGAATCGTATCTTCCGAGGAATCACTGGATTTCGCGGCTTCAATTAATTTGACTTTCTGCATTCCTTTGAGAACCTGTTCAACGGTGCGGTGGTTTAACTGACAGGAACGAGCGATCACATCAATAGGCAAATCGAAGGTATAAACTCCGTCGGACTGGGGTTGATTTCCTAGACTGCGTTCTTGATAGACCAATGCCCTGAATAGTGCAGCCACGGCTTGAGGAGGATAGGAACTGCAATTAAGTAGATGATACTGAAATTTTTCCCGCAGTTCAAAGAATTTATCATAGCGTTCCCGCACCACTGGACTATCCTGATAAATTTCTTTCAGGGTATCTAGGGGCAGTTTAATTATATCGGTGGTTTTGTAGGCTTCGACTAAACTGGGAAACGCCCGACTCATCTGGCCAAAACCAAAGGGAAGATTTCTCATCCCAAAACATCCCCCCGGATAACTGATGGCAATAATTCGGTCTAGGGGTGTACTCCGAGTAATAATTGGCCCGCCACTGAGAATAATATAGAGAACATCTAAAAAGATATTGGGACGAAAGGCTGTATAGACAGGACGATTAGAATACAGTTTTTCTATAGTCAGGTCTGGAGAAAGATACTGAGCCAGCCAGTTAATCTCTAAGTCTCGGAAAAGATAGTTAGTCTGAATCAAAAGTTTTGCTAACTCGGCTTCAGGTGATGAAGGTGCTTGTGCTGCCATATTTTACTTCCCTATTGGGACTCCACCAAATTTATAGTTTATAGCTGGCCTAGGGTAGCGATGCTGGGAGTGCAGTTCCTAGAACCGCATTGCGGGGCTGAACACCAGGGGAGGATAACTGGATTGGACTGCCTCTGACTACATAACTGGGTCAGCCTATATGTATTTTGACATGGTAAAAGCATTGATTGATAAATTTAAGTTTTTAATTTTGTAATGCAGATGTATTGAAATTCAAACTAACTTAGTATAGAATCCAAAGGCAGTCAAAAACAAAAGACTGTGTAAATAAATTCCAGATGGATTTCAGGAGTGTGATAATGCGAATCAGTTCACCGTTACCCCCAAAACGTTTCTCTGCTAAGTCTATTGGTTATGTCCTGACTGGACTTGCACTCAACTGCATGGTGGCAGCTTGCTCCTCACCCAACAACACCGCCAACAATCCATCTCCTACCACCACGAATACTCCTGCACCCCAAGCCGCCCAAACGGATAAACCGATTAAACTGACCCTCGTATCCTACGCAGTCACTAAAACGGCTTATGAAAACATTATTCCTAAGTTCGTGGAACAGTGGAAAGCCCAAACCGGGCAAACTGTAGAGTTTGAACAAAGTTATGGTGGCTCAGGCTCCCAAACCCGTGCGGTTATTGATGGACTCAATGCCGATGTGGTGGCTTTGGCCTTAGCCGGAGATACCGCAAAAATAGAAAAAGCTGGACTCATCCAACCGGGTTGGGAACAGGAACTTCCCAATGAGTCAATTGTCCATAAATCCGTCGCGGCTTTGGTATTCAGAGATGCCAATACCAACGTTAAGGGATGGTCTGATTTGACCCGTGATGATGTTCAGGTGATTACAGCTAACCCCAAAACCTCTGGCGGAGCGAAGTGGAACGTCCTGGCCTTGTGGGGTTCCGTCACCCAAGCCGGAGGCACCACGGAAGAAGCTCAAACCTTTGTAGAAAGTGTCTTTCGTCGAGTTCCGGTGCTACCAAAAGATGCCAGGGAAGCCAGTGATGTTTTCTATAAACAGGGTCAAGGCAATGTCTTAATTAATTATGAAAACGAGGTGATTTTAGCGGCTCAAAAAGGAGATAAACAACCCTATATTGTGCCCACGGATTATAACATTTCCATTGATAACCCGGTTGCCGTTGTTGATAAAAATGTAGACAAACATGGAACCCGTCAAGTAGCAGAAGCTTTTACCAAGTTCTTGTTTACACCGGAAGCTCAAAAAGAGTTTGCCAAAGTCGGATTCCGACCCGTTGAACCCACGGTTGAAGCCGAATTTGCCAGCCAATTTCCTAAAGTTGAAAAACTGTTCACTATTAAGGATTTAGGTGGATGGAAAGAGGTAGATACTCAATTTTTTGCTGATGGAGCAATTTTTGATCAAATCCAAGCCCAAATTGCCCAATCTAAATAGAGATTGATTCAGTCCCCAAAATTCTAGTCATTTATTTGAGGAGATTAAAATGTCTTTGAATTCTCCAAATATTGATCAAGAAAATACAGATTTATCTGGATTAAATGCCAGAGAAAAGTATCAATCTGATTCTCGAATTAGAGTCAGAATTCCCAAGGAATACCACCAAGAACCCGTGATTTCTCGCCTAGCTTCCGATTATGGTTTACAAGTTAACATTATCGGAGCAATTTTAGGTCAGAATGCCCGGGAAGATGGTTGGTTTGATTTACTCCTGAAAGGAACTCCCCAACAAATTGATAGCGCCCTGATTTATCTTTCCGATTTGGATGTTGAAATTTGGCGGGATTCCCAATCAGAAGTAGATGGTTGGTAAACAATCAATTCAATTCCTATTCCCCGTAGAGTATTAAACATTAATGGTGACTTCTGTAGACCAGTTTAAAACCCAGAAACCAGCTTCTAATAACCCATTAAAAGAACTTTGGGGGAGGCTTTCTTTCCCCTGGGTTTTTACCTTTTCCTATCTGATTTTTATGTTAATTCTGCCCTTTGCAGCATTAATTACAAAATCCTTAACCATATCCCCCCAGGAATTTTGGAAAATTGCCTTTAGTCCCGTTGCCATGAGCGCTTATAACGTTACTTTTGTAACTGGTTTAGCTGCCGGGGCAATTAATGGAATCATGGGAACTTTAATCGCTTGGGTGTTAGTTCGTTATAGCTTTCCTGGGAAAAAATTAATTGATGCCGCCGTTGATTTACCCTTTGCCTTACCCACTTCTGTTGCTGGTTTAGTCTTAGCAACGGTTTATAGTGATAAAGGTTGGATTGGACAATTTTTTGCCCCTTTTGGAATTAAAATAGCCTTCACCCGTTTAGGGGTTTTTGTTGCTATGTTGTTTATTTCTCTACCTTTTGTGGTAAGAACTTTACAACCAGTTATGCAAGAAATGGAACGGGAAACGGAGGAAGCAGCTTGGTCATTAGGTGCATCTCAATTCCAAACTTTTATCAGGGTTTTACTGCCCCCCTTAATGCCACCAATTTTAACCGGAATTGCCCTGGGTTTTTCCCGTGCTGTCGGAGAATATGGTTCGGTGGTAATTATTTCTTCTAGTATTCCCTTTAAAGATTTAATTGCCCCGATTTTAGTGTTTCAGCGCTTAGAACAATATGACTATGTAGGTGCGACGGTCGTGGGTACAGTCCTCTTAATTATCTCATTGTTCTTATTAGTATTAATCAATGCGCTGCAACAGTGGGGCCGCCGTTATTCTCTGAAAAGTTAAGATTTTTAACCAGTTAATTGTTTACCTTTTATGGCATCTTCCCCAACAAATCCCGCTCAATCTCAGTCATTCCCTTGGGTTAAATGGCTGCTGATTGGCATTGCTTTACTCTATCTGGCTCTGGTTTTATTTATTCCAGCAATAGCAGTTTTTTATGAAGCCTTTCATAAAGGAACCCAAGAGTTTGTGATTGCTATTAATAGCAGCGACTTTCAAAAAGCCATGCAACTGACCTTAATTATTGCTTTAATTGTCGTTCCGATTAATACGGTTTTTGGACTCTGCGCCGCTTGGGTAATTGCTAGAAATCAATTTAGAGGTCGTACCTTATTAATTAGTATTATCGACCTACCTTTTGCTGTTTCTCCTGTGGTAGCTGGGTTAATGATTGTGCTGTTATATGGTCGTAATGGTTGGTTTGGGCCAGCATTAGAAAACCTGGATATTAAAGTGTTATTTTCTCTCCCAGGAATGGTACTAGCAACACTATTTGTTTCTTTACCTTTTGTAGCTAGGGAAGTAATTCCAGTTTTAGAAGAATTAGGTTCAGAACAGGAAGAAGCCGCCCGCACTTTAGGCGCTCAGGATTTCCAAATTTTCTGGCGTGTGGTGCTCCCTAATATTAAATGGGGTTTGCTATATGGTGTTCTATTAACTAATGCTAGAGCAATGGGTGAATTTGGAGCGGTGGCGGTTGTTTCTGGATTAATTGCAGGTCGAACTTTAACCTTACCAACCTTTGTAGAACAAGCCTACAAAAATTATCAAACCGAAGCCGCTTTTGGTGCCGCCACAATTTTAGCTTTACTGGCTTTAGTAACTTTAGTTCTCAAGGAGATATTAGAAAGAAAAACCAGTCACGGATAAATTAATTAATTACCAATTAGAGATCACGAATTGTTTTAATTATTCCTCAATTCGTAATTCGTAATTGTTTTAATCATTCCTCAATTCGTAATTCGTAATTCTTAGAGGTACTATGGGTATTATCATTAACAACGTTTCTCAAGTATTCGGTAATTTTCAAGCCTTAGATCAGATTAACTTGGAAATTAAAGATGGAACTTTAGTCGCTTTATTAGGGCCTTCCGGTTCAGGAAAGTCTACTTTATTAAGAGCAATAGCTGGATTAGAACCCCCTACCAGTGGACAAATTATTATCAACGGTCAAGATACCACTTATTTAGATGTCAGAAAGCGTAATATTGGATTTGTCTTCCAACATTATGCCCTGTTTAAACATCTTACCGTCCGTCAAAATATCGCCTTTGGTTTAGAAATTCGCAAACATCCTCAGCAAAAAATTAAAGCTAGAGTCGAAGAATTATTAGACTTAATTCAGTTAACCGGATTAGGAAATCGTTATCCCTCCCAACTTTCTGGCGGTCAACGTCAACGGGTGGCTTTAGCCCGAGCTTTAGCCGTGCAACCCCAGGTTTTATTACTCGATGAACCCTTTGGGGCCTTAGATGCCAAAGTTCGCTTAGAATTACGCAGTTGGTTACGTCAACTACACGATGAAGTTCACGTTACCAGTGTATTTGTCACCCATGATCAAGAAGAAGCCATGGCTGTCGCGGATGAAATTGTGGTGATGAATCAGGGCAAAATTGAACAGGTGGGAACCCCCTCAGAAATTTATGATCACCCGGCGACCCCCTTTGTTATGCAGTTTATCGGTAGCGTGAATCTGTTACCCCGTCATACAACACTATTTCAAGATTTTGATTTAGATTCTACTGCTACTAATATTTTTGTTCGTCCCCATGATCTGGAATTACATACCAGTAATTATCAACAACTTAGTGCTGTTGCAGACGTGAAACGGGTGACTCATTTAGGCTGGGATATTCAAGTGGATTTAACCCTAGCCGATGGGCGTGAAATTGTTGCCCATTTAAGCAAAGAACAGTTGAACAAACTGGAACTACAAGCGGGTGATCAAGTTTTTGTTCAACCCAAACGAGGATATAACGGTGATACCTGCGAAATTATATTAGAAGAAACCGCCGTAGCAGTCCGTTAAAATCCCTATTCCCTATTCCCTATTCCCTTCTCAGTCCCAGAGAGGGGTTTTTTTATTCAAGAAAGAATAATCAAAAACCGGAAATTTTACAAAAAGTAACGACAATGGCAAAACCACTTGCTCAACTGTCACATCCGTTACATAATGGATTTCGTCTTTTGTGTATGGGGAGCAAAGATTTTGGGGACGCGCCAAGAACTGGAACAATCTTCCCTATCAGAACCGACTTCACCAGAGATAGTAGCAATATCAACATCATTCTAATCCGACTCGCACCCAACAATTCAATGTAATCATTACCCATAAGGAAAGGTTGACATGAAAATCATTCAAGGATACAACCCATCAAAAACAATTTCCCCGATGAAGATTCGTAAAGTTAAAGGGGTAACAATTGTGGAGAAATACGGAGACAATCTCTATGTATTACCCGATGAAAATAATAATAAAACTGTACCAGAATTTAATAAAACTGACTCGTTTGATATTAATAATTGGGCAGAACAAGCAACGGATTTAGATGGATTCTACTTTGTTAATGCTATTACTATGACTGGAAACTATTTAGGTTCCGAATGGAATGATATTATTTTAGGGCTTAAATTCAGAGGATTAGCAACTTACATTTCTAATCATTAATTTCTACTACAATTGATTTAAGTATAGCAGGGAACAGCCCCCCTAGCCCCCCGTGCACGGGGGGTTTGGGGGGGAGAGAACACCGGGGGAAAACACTTTACCGTCTGGGTTCCAAGATCCGTCTGGTGTCTTAACTGCCTTGGCGGTTGCTATATAATGTTGATATTGTAGTGCTTAATCGATCTGATTTTGAACCTATTTTCTAATTTATCCTGATTCTGAGTCAATAGGTCTGTATAGATTACAAATTGACCTGACCGGGTGAAAGCATGAACAAGGTATTATCGGGAACATCTATTGATATTCAGCATATCGTCAGCAAAATTTACGCTACAGGTAAAATTACCCGCGCCGACCAAAACGGGTTAATGGCTTTAGTTTTTTCTGACCAAGTTTTAGGGTTACGCGAATGTAAACAAATCAGTGAAATTATTAATCGTTTAAACAACGGATGGTTAAAAGTGATTGATTAAAACTTTATTTATACTAATTGAAATTGCTCTTATTAATTATTGCAAAATATTAAACTGTGTAAATTTTCGTAAATTTGGGGTAGGCGATCGCAAAAGTCATGCTAACTTAATAGTTATAGGACACCGCTCAACAAAACGCAACTGTTGATAACAACCCCACCGGATTAAATGCTCGTGTCCGTTCTGCTTTAATCCCCTTGCAACACCGTCAGTGGCACTGTGAACTACCAAACTGTTGATATTGTAGAGGGTCAAGGACTCGCCTGGAGCTTCAAAACGATAAGGATTTAGTTGGCTTTGGGGTCAATATCGGAACAAAGGTCTGTATCGACTTTCCTAGTGCAATACTTCTGATTGGAAAAGTTGCAATCTGTTGTCCACCTTAGTTTAGTGTTTTGCTTTTTTCGTTAACTTATCTGAAATTTGCTTGAGTCAACTTAGTTTGTTTTATAATAATTAAGGTCTGGTCATTCTGTACCAGACCTTAATCGTTGGGACTGGATTTTTGGGCTATAGTGGAAGTGTTTGATCAAGACTGATCCAGCAAACCCTACATTAAAGTATTTTCCCTCCCAAAACCCAAAACCTATTACCTACTACCCATTACCTACTACAATACAGGCCATCCTAAACGAGTCGGTTGCTGATAAATCCGTTTTAAAGTATTAATATCTCTAGCAGAAATAGGCGGGGGTTCTCGAACTTGGGAAAAATACATGACGTCTGTGAGTTCAGGACTATGACCCCAAATTCCTAAAGCATGACCAAATTCATGAAGGACGGCGGCTTGAATATATTTTCCGGTTTGGGTGGGACTTAACCAAATTGTAAAGCGGTGGGATAAATAGGGAAACCCTTGGGGGGTATATTTAACCGAAACTTGATAACGGGTTTCTGCGGAACTAGCGCGTTTTTTCTGGGGGTCTAGGGGAGGATTTTTTCTAATAATTTCAATATCAGCATTTTCAGGTTCTTCAACTAGATTGAAGGGTAGATAATTATGCCATTTAAAAATAGCCGATGAAATACTTTCTTTCCAGTTTTGATCGGAAACGGGATTTTCAATATAAACTTTGATCGGAAAGTTTGAAAAAACTAAATGACCAAAATTAGGAGCTTCAATTTTATCAAAATAATCGCCTTGATTGTTTGGATCTTGCCAATGTTCTAAACTTTCTGGTAAAGGGTGGGGTTGAAATGGAATTTTATCATCGGTGGCAATAGTTAGGATTTGACTGATTAAAACTATAAAAAATGTTGTTAAAACCAGTCCGATTAAAGTTAGAAAATGACGCTTCATCAGTGATCAATCTAAGAGGAAAAAATCAAGCATTAAGACTCATTCAATTACCAAAGTAATGTAATGTCCCACTATTAATGAATAAATAAATGAACCCATAATTATTTGGATTAAAAAGGGTAGGAAAGATTTTATGTTATCCTGTTTGAACCTTAGAAATCCTCGAATTAATGACCAAATAAATAGAAGGCAATATCCTAGAGAGCCAAGCGGGTATAATAGAACTTCTATGTTTAAAATAATAACGTTATCATATTTATGTTGACACTCCTGAAGTAAGAAATTAACTTCCCACGGCCGATTCATTGGACAGACTGAAACATAATAATGTCGATAATTAATAACTAAAAAATAAAGTAAAAATAGAAGACTATAGAAAACACCAGAAACCCAAAAAATAATATGTTTTTTCCTGAACGGCAGAATTTTTAGCTTCATAGACTAAGAGGAAGATTTATAATATTTACTGTGAAGTTAGTTTGAGAGTTTAGCAACACCAATTTAATGGTTGAATTTATTTTATTAATTCCTGGCTTTCTGACCTAGACCGCAGAATTAACCCCCAACCCTCTATAGAGAGTGTTACAATGCGAGCGGGAACCTACTTCTGAATTTGATGCTTTTCTACAGTATCATATCTTACAAAAATTCAGCCCCAAAAATGTGTTATAGATATTTTTAGAATCGAATCCCAATCAAGTTCCTAGATTCTTAGCCTCTCAAGCCAATTGTATCAATTGCATCCCAATTCACCATCAACCTCTGTGCTAATCCAAACCAGATATAATCGGTAGTTATTCTAGGTAACCTCAAGGTATGTCTCTATCTCCGAGTGTTGAGGAAAATCAACGATTAGAAGCACTTTATCATTACAACATCCTAGATACGGCTTCTGAAGCTGCATTTGACCGAATTACGCTTTTAGCGTCTCGGTTGCTAGGGGTTCCGATTTCCTTGGTCAGTTTAGTTGAGCAGGATCGAATTTGGTTTAAATCCCGCCTGGGACTTAATTGTCCTGAAGTTGATCGAGAAGGCAGTTTCTGCGGTTTTGCCATGTACAATCAGGGCGTTTACTGCATCAATGACACCCTAATCGATCCCCAATGGTGTGATCATCCCTTAGTCGCGGGAGAATTTGGTCTGCGGTTTTATGCGGCGGCTCCTTTGTGTACGTCCGATGGACAACGCTTAGGAACCCTTTGTGTGATGGATCATCAACCCCATGAATTAAGTGAATTAGAAGTGCAAACCCTGCAATCTCTAGGGGAATTGGTGATCGAACAGTTGGATTTACGTCTAGCGTCCCAACGGTTACAGCAAACGGAAATCGCCCTGATGCAAAGTGAAACTCGTTTTCGAGCCTTAGTGGAACAGGCGGCGGATGGATTTCTGTTGCATGATTTTAATGGCCGGATTTTGGATGTGAATGAATTTGCTTGTCAGAGTTTGGGCTATACCAGAAAAGAACTTTTAAGTTTATCCCTTGAACAGATAGAAGTTGATCCGCTTCCGCTAGTATTTTTTCAAAGTTTAGTCCAGGGTCAACCCATCACCCTACAACGAATTTACCGTCGCCAAGATCAAACCACTTTTCCGGTGGAAGTGCGTCTGGGATTAATTCAAGTTGGGGGACAACAATTAATTCATACTTTAGCGCGGGATATTAGCGATCGCTTAGAAATTGAACAACAACTAAAACAGCAAGCGGAACGGGAACAACTGAATACCCGACTCACCCAACGCATACACGAATCCCTAGAATTAAGTCAAATTATCAACACCACCGTTACGGAAGTTCGTCAGGCTCTACAAAATGAACGGGTGATTATTTTCCGTTTTGATAACGATAAAGAAGGAGAAGTATTAACAGAATCCCTTGCTAATGGCTGTTTCTCTATATTAGGTAATCGCTATAAAGATTGTTGCATCAAGGAAACTTTGAGTCTGGAAAAAACCGATCAAGTTAAATCCGTTGCTGATATTGACACGGGTAATTTAAGTAATTGTCATCAAGAACTATTGATTAAACTTCAAATTCGAGCTTATTTACTCACTCCAATTTGGCATGGACAGAAAATGTGGGGGTTGCTAGTCGCTCATCAATGTTCTAGTCCTAGAAAATGGCAGGTTTGGGAACAGGAATTATTGGTCTCTTTAGCCGCACAATTGGCGATCGCTATTCAACAATCAGAACTTTATCATCAGTTACAAATTGTTAATCATGAATTAAAATATTTGGCAACTTCTGATAGTTTAACCGGAATTGCTAACCGTCGTTATTTTGATGAATATTTACAAAGTCAATGGGATCAATTATCTCAAGAACAAGCCCCCTTATCAGTGATTCTCTGCGATTTAGATTTCTTTAAACCCTATAATGATACCTATGGACATTTAGCCGGGGATCAGGCTTTGCGAGAGGTAGCCCAGGCTATTTCTAAAGCCATGAGATATTCTACGGATCTCGTCGCCCGATATGGGGGAGAAGAATTTGCCATTATTCTACCTAAAACCGGGATAGATGAAGCTATTTTAATCGCCCAAAATATTCAAACCCAGATTAAAAAATTAAAAATTATTCACTCAGGTTCATCGGTGGGTTATTATATGACTTGTAGCTTAGGAATTGGCATGGTTATTCCCTCGAAAAAGATGAATTCTAAACAATTGATCGAGATCGCAGATCAAGGACTATATCAAGCCAAAGCTCAAGGACGTAATCAATATGTTGTGTCTTCATTATCCCATTCTATGTCGTTAAATCAGGCTTGATATTGTTATCCATATCCCTATCCCTATCCCTATCCCTATTCCTTCTTAATCTTAAATTTTGGATACAACTCAAATAGGATTGCTATAGTTCAATAATATTTCTCCTGCTTCATCCAAATCTTTTCCAAAGGTTAAAAATCCATCTTCATGTCCAGCCATCACTAATATTTTTTGCTGACTTAAATTTTCTTGATCAAACAATCTAAACATTTCCTTTGCCATTTCTGGGGTTCCATATTGAACTTGTTTCCGGGTAGTCGGAACTTGATATAATAGATCGTGCCAAAGTTGGGGGTGATGAACATGAATAATGGCATTAATATCGGGTTGATAACTATAAATTGCAGCATGGGTTAGGGATTCAGAGGAGGCTTGAATTGGCCCGTAACAGGTGAGATGATTGTGTTGAATGTCAAAATCCGTCACAACGGTATAATGTTCCGGTTCTAATTGAGCTAAATGTCCGGTTTGACTCCCAGAAATAATAAATTGTAAAGTATGAGGAATACGGATACTGATATTTCCAAATCCAATACCATTGTCATAAACTCCAATTAATCCTAATTTATGAATGTGATTTCGCCATTGGATTAAAGATTTGATCGATTCAGGAGCAACTCTTTCCCCCAAAACCCATTCACAGGAATATTTAACAACGCCTTCATCAATCATTGTCCACCTCTGAATTTGAAACCGTAACTGGCTTCATTATTGTACAGATAATTGTTACCAGGAGCCAGAATACACCCAGCAATTTTAAGACAAATAGACCAATAAGATGTGATTCTATAACAAAATTTTCAACCGGAGTGGCTCTTTACCCAGTCTTTACAGAAATTCCCATTGAGTTTTACAAAAAAGTCAGCTAAAATGCCGGATTTTGTTGTAGAATAGTTTTATTCAGAATAGCTTTCCTCTACTTAATATAACTACAAAGTCGTAGCTCCTCATTGATCGATCAGCTACACTAATATGTTAGTAACAGATAGAGCTAAGTCTCTAAATCACAGAAACGGGTGGCAAAATCAAGAACATCTAAAACAAAGATTAGTTAACAACTCAATCATTGCACCATCAAATTGTAGCCAATAGCCAAGTCGAGTATTATGGTATAACTCTAACTAAGCTATTGCTAAATTGAGCTAATCCCAGTATTTTTTAGGATAGGAGGGCCAAACCCTATGGACGAAGAAATTAACATCCTCAATGTACGCATTCATAACATCACCATCATTGAGCTTCTGGAAAGACTTGGTTCCGAAGGTGGTACTGTTGTTACTCCTAATGTTGATCACTTGATGAAGTTGCAAAAAGATCCGGAATTTTATGAGATCTATAAGGGTTCAACCTACCGGGTTTGTGATAGTAAAATCCTGATTTATGCGTCTAAATTTTTAGGTCAACCCATCAAATAAAAGATTTCAGGATCAGATTTATTTCCAGCGTTCTACGATTATTACAAAGATAATGAAAAAATGACCATCTTTTTGATGGGAGCAGCCGAGGGAGTCGCTAAACGCGCTCAGGAAAAAATTAATGCCAAAGTAGGTAGAGAAATGATTATCGAGTCCTATTCTCCTTCCTTTGGGTTTGAGAAAGATGAGGTAGAATGCCAACGGATTGTTACTCGAATTAACGAGTCTGGAGCTACGGTATTAGCCATTGGTGTCGGCGCACCCAAACAAGAAAAATGGATTGCTAAATACCGAAATCAACTCAAAAATGTCAAAGTTTTCCTAGCCATTGGTGCAACAATTGACTTTGAAGCGGGAGAAAAAAAACGCTCTCCCCAATGGATGAGCGATCTGGGAATCGAATGGTTATACCGCCTATTTTCAGAACCCGGACGGATGTGGAAGCGGTATCTAGTTGAGGATTTTCCTTTTTTCTGGTTACTGCTATTACAAAAGTTAAAACTTTATACCCCGCCGTTTTCCAGCCGACAAGAATTTGTGAATTGGGAATCTCCCCGCTTGGGACAATTGCTCAGTAGAGCAGGTTTATTATCTGCTGAACAAGTAAATAAGGTGTTAGAATTGCAAAAGAAACAACCGGAAAAACGTTTTGGTGCTTTCGTCGTAGAGTTAGGATGGTTGGAACAGGAAACTGTCGATTTTTTTGCCGACTTCTTACCCGAATTAGGACTTTCTAAACATAGACATCCTTTAGGTTACTATCTCTATAAAGCTAAATTGTTAGATGAAGCTCAAATAGACTCAATCCTAGAAGAACAAGGTCAATTGAATCTGCGATTTGGAGAAGTTGCGGTGATGAAAGGTTGGGTAAAACAACAAACCTTAGATACGGTCTTGGATTACTTAACCGAAGAATTAAATGATGGTTCAACTGAAGAATTAACTGAAGAATTAAATGATAGTTCTGTCGCCTGAAAATCAAAGTTTCTGTTTTGTCCTTTCGACTCGTCAAGATGATTTAATCTTCATCCCGGCGAGTCAATCACGGATTTAAGAGGATTTCACGGATTTCACGGATTTTAATTTGTGTTAATCTGCGTAATCCCCATTACCGATCACGGATTTAAGAGGATTTCACGGATTTCACGGATTTTAATTTGTGTTAATCCCCATTACCGATTACCGATTACCGATTCGTAATTCGTAATTATACAGCGTATCCCGTTGTTGATGAGGACGTCCCAGGGAGGCGATCGCATTTTTCAAGGTTTCGGGTTCCATACAAGTGCCACCTTTAGCACCCGCCATGGTAGTAATGTGTTCCTCCATTAAAGTGCCACCGATATCATTACAACCCCATCGCAGGGCTTCTGTAGCCCCTTCTAACCCTAATTTCACCCAACTGGGTTGGTGGTTAGAAATCCAATTTCCCAGAAAAATTCGAGCCACGGCCGTTAATAACAGGGTGTCGGATAAAATCGGTTGATCCCGTCCTACCCGTCGCCGCAAGGGGGCTGGAGCCATTTCTCCCACAAACGGTAAGACAATAAATTCCGTAATTCGGGCGGGATAATTCTGGGCTTTTTGTTGTAGCGATCGCAACTGCTGTAAATGGTGCATTTGCTGTTGGGGTGTTTCAATATGACCCGATAACATCGTACTCGTGGTCGGAACCCCCAAACTATGGGCTGTTTCAACAATTTCTAACCAAGTGGCGGTATTAATTTTTTCAGGACAAATAATATTTCGGACTGAATCTGCTAAAATTTCCGCAGCAGTTCCCGGCATCGAACCCACTCCCCCATCTTTTAAAGCCATAATCACATCCGCATAACTAAGATCATCTTCTCTGGCGATAAATTGGACTTCTTGAGGTGAAAAGCCATGAAAATGCAGGTGAGGGAATTTAGTCTTAATAGCTTGGACTAAATTTAGATAATAGGGTAAGGATTTCCCTTTAATTTTCGCTTCTAGGTTTAACCCCCCCTGCATACAAATTTCCGTCGCCCCCCTGGTAACTGCATCGGCTGTTTTTTCCAAAATTTGCTGAATGTCTAACCAAAAAGCTCCTTCCTCCCCCGCATCTCGACGAAAAGCACAAAAACTGCAATGCTGTTCACAAATATTCGTAAAATTGATATTGCGATTAATAATATAAGTCACCGTCTCCCCGGCTTGTTGCGATCGCAAGGTATCACTCACCAGCCGAATATTCTCCCGAATCACCGGATCAGTTTGTTCGAGCAAAATCACCCCATCCTCTGGGGATAAATCATCACCTGCTACAGCACGGTTAAGAATAGTATCAACAGTTAAATTTAGGAGCATTTTGATCAATATTAATATAGAGGTGAACTTAATCGCGGGTGGGATAGGAGAAATCACCGAATATCAATTCTTTGTGTTTCCCCATTCCCCTATTTTTCGGATCAACTCCGGTGTTTATTCTTAAATCTTGCCTTCACTAACCCCGCCCTAAAAGTGCGGGGATTGCTTAAACCAATTTAGGCAACGCAAGAAGTGAATAGCTGATTGAGACTCAATTTGGTACAGACTTCCAAATACTTCTCTAGTTCGGACAAAATCTAAACCTGATTGGTTCAGGTGTTGGGTAAAGCCAAGACATCTTAATTGAGTTGAGCAAAGAGACTTAAACATTTATGGGTTATACCAAAATGCGAATCCCAGTAGTTGATCAAAACAACAAGCCGTTGATGCCAACCACACCAGCAAGAGCGAGGAAGTGGATTGAGTCGGCAAAAGCAGTTAAACGCTGGTCAGATTGTGGGCAATTTTATCTCCAATTAACGGTTGAGCCGAGTGGATACACAACCCAAAATCTTGTGATTGGGATTGACCCTGGCAAGAAATTCTCTGGGATTGGTGTTCAATCAGCTAAGTTCACACTATATACGGCTCATCTAATTTTACCGTTTCAGACAGTCCGTGAGCGCATGGATACAAGACGATTAATGCGTCGAGGTCGTAGAGGAAGAAGAATTAACCGGAAGGTTGAGTTTTCAAAACGCAACCATCGCCAAAAACGTTTTAGTAATCGTCGCCAAGGTAAACTGGCTCCATCAATTCGTGCTAATCGCCAATTGGAATTGAGAATAGTTTCTGAATTATTCAAAATCTACCCAGTTGCAGAAATCAGATACGAGTATGTAAAAGCTGATATTGACTTAACCAGTGGACGTAAACAAGCTAAATCTGGCAAAGGTTTTTCACCTGTTATGGTTGGGCAAAAATGGATGTGTAACCAACTGGAAAAGTTTGCGCCAGTTGTTAAAATTGAAGGCTATCGAACATCGGTAACTCGTAAATACTTGGGGCTAACCAAGAACAAAACAGACAAATCTAAGGCTGAATTCAACACTCATGCGGTTGATGGTGTAGCGATTGCAGCAACAGCTTTTGTTGAGTATCGCCAATATCACACGGCAAAAACTGATGGTGCTAATTGGTTTGGTAATGTTGTGATCACAACTGCTCAATTCCGAGTGATTCGCAGACCGCCTTTTTCTCGTCGCCAACTTCACTTAATGCTCCCAGCAAAAGGTGGAATGCGTCGTAAGTATGGGGGTTCTACCACTCGTCATGGATTTCGCAAGGGTGATTTGGTTAAATCTCCCAAGGGTGTTGGCTACGTCAGTGGTGATACCGAAAGACAGGTATCTGTCAGCGATGCTAATTGGAAACGGTTAGGACAGATTACTTATAGTAAAGTACAGTTAATTCGTCGTTCTAACGGGTTGATTGTTACTTAGAAGATTGTGTAAAGCCGTCCTTCGCTTCGCTAAAGGCCTGTCCTGAGCCGTGAGCCAGTCGAAGGGACGGGGTTTCAAACCCAGTTTTTCGATGAATAATTCGCTATTTTTTCAAAACCGGTTATTTTTATTAAAACCCCTAGGTATTCTAACGGTTAGTGCGGGAGTTTTGCCAATTTCCCTCGGCGTAGGAATCAGTTGGTTGTTACTCCATACCCCCCCGTGCAATTTTATCGGGGGACAATCAACAATAGTTCTAGCTCAAACTCCAGAAAAAACCGATCTTAATGCTTTATTTAAAAGCGGAATTGAACAATTTCGTCAAGGGTTATTTCCCGAAGCCTTAGCTACATTTAAAACGGTTTTGGAACAACAACAAAAACAAGGGAAACCCGAAGAAATTGCCGAAACCCTCACTTATATTGGAGAAGTTTATAGCAATTTAGGCAACGATACAGAAGCGTTAAAAGTCCTACAACAAGCTCTCACCTCCTATCGACAATTAAATCAACAAGCAGAAAATAAAAAGCCAGAGTATCAAATAGGAATCAGTCGGAGTTTAAATTTAATCGGATTTTCCTATCGCAATCAAAACAAAATCTCAGAAGCCTTGAAACTCCATCAAGAAGCTTTACAAATTGCTCAGTCTATTAATGATCGACCCAATATTGCCGAAGCCTTACATAATTTAGCCTCTGATTATAGCAGTTTAAAACAATATGATCAAGCCTTAAAATTCTATCAAGACGCCCGAAAAGTTCGGGAAGAAGTGGGGAATAAACGGGATCTAAGTCGCACTTTAAATAATCTAGGGGCGTTATATTTAGTTCAAGGAGATACCCAAAAAGCCTTAGAAATTTATCAACAGGCCCTAGCCCTGCGGCGTCAAATTGGCGACCAAGCCGGAGTCGGGCGACTATTAGGTAATATGGCGTTATTATATCGTCAATTAGGGGATGATACCCAGGCTTTAGTTTATTTAAAACAAGCCTCAGAATTCATGACTCGAATTGCAGATAATACTGGGGCGGCAAAAATTCATAATTTAATCGGAGAAATTCAGGAAAAATTAAAACAACCAGATCAGGCTTTAAGCTCCTATCAAAAAGCAATTGAACTGGCAAAATTAGCCAATGATCAAACTAATTTAACCACCGCTTTAAATAATTTAGCAACCCTTTATTATGCTCAAGGAGAATATTCCCAAGCCCTACAAACCTGGAAAGAAGCCTTAGCTATTCTGGAAAAAACTGGAAATCAAAAAGCAGCCCAGGAAACCAAAATCAGAATCGAAGAATTAGAGAAAAAACAGGGGGGTTAAACTTTGTGTCTTTGTGTCTTTGTGGTTAAATTGAACTTTACTTTTGTTAAGATACTAAAAATGTCAAAAATCAATGAAGAAGCCCTAAAGGGCTTACTACGAGGGAGGTTAATGATCGGAACGTTTGTCGATTTCGTCGTCCTCTAAGGTGGCTTCAGCATCGGTTGAAGTTAACCAAAATTGAAACTCCTCCGCAAACCGATGATTTAAAATCGACTCTCGAATTTTTTGGGTAAAACGAATTAATTCGGTAACATTATGAATGGCAATTAGGGTATAACTCAAAACTTCCTTAGCTCGTACCAAATGACTCAGATAAGCTCGACTAAAATTTTGACAGGTATAACAGGGACAAGTGGCATCTAATGGCCGAAAATCCTCCCTAAATTGAGCATTTTTTAAATTCCATCGTTCTCCTTGAACTAACGCCGCCCCATGACGGCCTAAACGGGTCGGAATTACACAATCAAATAAATCAATCCCGGCGGCGATCGCTTGGGCCATTTCTCGATAGGTTCCGATTCCCATTAAATAACGGGGTTTATTAAACGGTAAAATTGGGGTTGTCACCTGAACAATCTTTTCAATTAAAGCCGAAGGTTCCCCCACACTCACCCCACCAATGGCGTATCCGGGGAGATCAAATTCCACTAAATCTCGCGCCGCCTGTTGTCGTAAGTCCGCATGAACGCCCCCCTGAACAATTCCAAATAGGGCTTGGTCAGGCCGTTTATGGGCCTTAATACACCGTTCTAACCAGCGTTTTGTCCGTTCGGTGGCCTTGACAACCGCCTCCCGCGTCGCTGGATAGGGAGGACATTCATCAAAGGCCATAATCACATCCGCCCCTAATTCGTTTTGAATTTGGATCGAAAGTTCTGGGGTAAAGTTAATCAGTCGTCCATCATGGGGGGAACGAAAGGTAACACCTTCTTCGGTAATGGTGTTGATTTTACTTAAACTAAATACTTGAAATCCCCCGGAGTCCGTCAGCATTGGGCCATCCCAGCCCATAAACCGATGCAGTCCCCCCGCCCCGGCGACAATCTTTTCTCCGGGTTGTAAATGTAGGTGATAGGTATTAGATAAAACCATCTGGGCGCCCGCATCCTTGAGGTGTGCTGGAGTCAGGGTTTTGACATTGGCGAGGGTTCCCACGGGCATAAATCGAGGGGTTTCTACCCAACCATGGGGAGTATGAAATAAGCCAACACGGGCTTTAGTTTGACTACAGCACGCCTGAATTTCAAAGGAAAAAGGATGTGACATAAAACAATAGAAAACGGCTTAATTACTTAGAATGGGCAGTCTTCATCATCCAGGGGATTCTCCCAATTTGATGACAAAACTTGATCCATAACTGCATCAAGAGCCGCTGTATTAAAATTACGATTAAATTGTTCTTGTAAGGGATTTGTTAAGGGAATTAATCGTAATAATCTCCCCCCTTCTTGAACTAGATCAAAATAAGTTTCTTGCTCAGAAGATTGCTTGAGTTCTAAGTAATCGAAACTATAAACATTCAAATACAAAGAATGATTGGCAACTAAAGTCGCCTGTTGCGGATTAGCAAAAACTTCTAGGATGTATCCTTCTGCTTCGCTGCATATTTGTCCGTCTTGAATACTAATATAACGGACACGACCCAAATCAACAAGCAGTTTTTGCATATCCCGCTTGTTAACAATGATCCCCGTATCAATAATGCAAGGAGCAGACACCCTGTAGTCTAGTTGATCATAACTCATGGAACAAAAGCCTCAGATGTAATCTGTGAATTACAGAATGGCAATGATTCTGTTAAATGAAATTTGTAGTTGTGAAGTTTTTCCATCCCTAGGTTTTGAGGAATTACGAATAAAGGTATCTGGCTGTACAGGTAGCTAACTACCATACACCTTACAATTAGGAAACCTTAAATCTTTTGTTCCTCTATTCCTTCTCTAATCTTTGATGATCGGAAGCAATCAAAAAGGATGGATTTGTTTTTGGAACTGCGATTTAACAACCCTGGAGTTGGTAAACTCCGATTGAAGTGTTTTGACTTTCAGACAAAACCTGAGTTCCTATTTCAATTCTGGCATACCCTAGAAAATATTCATACATCTATGCAAATTTAATTTTTTACCATGTCAGAGGATTACTTTCGATCGCTCTCCAAATTTTTCCAGCGCCAGGGGGCTGCATTAGCAGCAGCGATCGCTTTTTATACCTGTTTTCCCATTCCCCTCTCTTGGACTTTGGAGTTTCGCGGTATCGCTCGTTTTGCTCCGGTGATTGGGATATTGATTGGGGGTATTTTAGGATTGATGGATGGGGGACTATCTCTTTTAGGGTGTCCGGTTTTGACGCGCTCGGTATTGGTGATTGTGACCGGAATTGGAATTACTGGAGGATTGCATTTAGATGGAGCGATGGATGCGGCCGATGGTTTGGCTGTGGCTGACCCAAATCGACGCCTGGAAGTGATGGCGGATAGCGTTACAGGAGCCTTTGGGGTGATGGCCGCGATCGCGATCGTTTTGTTGAAAGTCGCGGCTTTAAGGGATATGACAGCCGACCGAGGATTGATTTTAATGGCCGTAGCAGGTTGGGGACGGTGGGGACAGTTGGTGGCGATCGCCCGTTATCCCTATTTGAAAGCTACGGGAAAAGGGGCTTTTCATAAAGATACCCCCTATTCTTCCTGGGATTTAATTCCCGGTGTGCTGATGCTGATGGGTTTAAGTGGGATATTAATGATTCTCCATCCCCAACGTTGGTTAGTGGCTGTGGGTCTGGCTTTAGGGGGAAGTGCGATCGCGATTTTAATTGGGGCTTGGTTTAACGCCCGTTTGGGAGGACACACTGGAGATACCTATGGGGCTGTTGTTGAATGGACAGAAGCCTTTTTATTAGTGTTAGTTGTGGCACTTCAGGGGTAGCAGGGGAGGTAAACTCTTTTTATTACCCATTACCTATCAAAGATTTAAGCGGATTACACAAATTAAAATCCGTGAAATCCGTGAAATCCTCTTAAATCCGTGATCCCTATTACCCATTACCTATTACGTCTGCATCCTATCCTAGATTGCAACCTATTGAGTAGGATGGCTATATCAACTTTTGAACTTTTATTATCATGAGTGTTGAATCCTATAAACATCCAGTCAGTCAGTTATTAAGCTATGGCGACTGTAATAAAATGAATTCGGATGAGTGGCCTAACTATGTCGAAGAACTGGGTTTTGGGGAAGAACATATTAGTGAATTGATCCGAATGGCAACGGATAAAACTTTTTTCGATATTGGGGAAGAAACAGACCGTTTAGACATCTGGGCTCCTGTTCATGCTTGGCGAACACTGGCACAACTAAAAGCAGAAGCGGCGATTGAAGGGTTAAATCCAATTTTCCATCTTGATGATGATTGGGTTATGTCTGAACTGCCACAGGTTTATAGCTTAATTGGGCCCGCCGCAATTCCCTTTCTTATAGCCCATTTAGGTGACTCTGATGCAGAAATCTACTCTCGTGCGATCGCTATTGATGCCTTGGAAAAAATAGGTAATTTTCATCCAGATTTCCGTGATCAATGTGTTGCTATTCTGACGAAACAGTTAAGTAAGTTTACCGAACAAGACCGAGATTTTAATGGAATATTAGTCGGGGGTTTAGTAGGTTTAAAAGCAGTAGAATCTGCAAGGGTGATTGAGCGAGCCTTTGCAACTGATCGGGTCGAACCCTTTATCATAGGAGATTGGTGGGATGCACAAGTGGAATTAGGTTTGAAATCAAAAGATGAAGTTCGTCCAGAATCTGAAAATAGCTATTTCAGAAGTTTCCCTAGCCGAATAGATATCTCAGAAGAAAGTTCGACTTCTAATTATAATCTTGGTAAGCTCGATCAGAAAACAAAAGCAAAACGAAAACAGGCGCAGGAATCTCGCAAGAAAAATCGGAAAAAACGTAAATAGGCAATGGGGAATAGGCAATAGGCAATAGGTGAAATCTGATAATTAAGGATGTGATGACTCATAGCATTTCCCTATTGCCCATTTATTGCCTTCTATTTAGCTTCAATCCAAATTTTCATCCCTTCAATCCTTAATCCTTGACCTTTAGTGCCGCAGTATTCGCCGTTAGTGCAGACGGGAACATCTCCTTTATTTTGGATATGGGCGGTATAGAAAACCTTGTAGTTAGGGGCTTGAGGGCCGATCAATTCAATGGCTAATCCTTCGATTTGTCGGTTTTTGCCCCGCTCTCCCACCAGTTCACCTTCGGGAGTTAGGGGTGTGTCACCAATGGCTGCAATATGAGCCATATAGCGCAAACTTAAACCCGCAATAGCTGGATCAATATTAATTTGAAAGGCTTCTAAACGCCGTCCCTGTCCCCGAGTTCCGGCGTATTCCCTGGCGGCAAAAGTGCGATCGCCTAATCCCTGTAAATGGACTAAAATCTTTAAGTTAATATTAGAAAGAGTCGCTTTTTCTTGAGTTTTACCTACTAGGGGAGCATTGCCAAAAAAGATATTTTTACCATCAATTGTTGGCGGTAATTTCGTAACATCAATACTGGGAACAATAATTAATTCCGGGCCTCGAGATCCTTGAGGTTCATCCAAAATTACAATATCAGGAATTGCAGGTTTCGGAGCAGTAACAGCAGAAACAACAGTGGTTTTAACGGTAAAATTAATTTTTACCCTAGAAATTGCCACACCCAAAGATTTACCAAAGGCGCTAGTAATTTGTTCTTCTAAAATCGCCCATTGATTATCGTCTAAACTGTCTTGTTTTTCGACTAAATTAACTAAGGCCACCAAGGGATGATTTCCGGTTGCTAAGGCTTCCGCCCCGGAATGCAGTTGGTTAGTTTGTTGAGAAATTGCGGTTTGCAATTCCCGCGCCTGATTTTGAGCCGTTTGTAACGGGGGAAAATCTTTTTGTTCGTTGTGAGTTAGGGACAGGACTCGCTCTAAAATTTGTAAGGCCTGTTGGTGCGTCTTTTGATGGGTTGGAGCAGGTTTTAGATTTGGCAATAAATTCTCTAACTGTTGTACAGAAGTGGCTTGGCTGGCCGTTGGCTGTCCTTGGCCCAGTAGTGTTTTTTGAATATTGCTAAAGTCTTGAGAGTAGGCTATCAGTTCATCAACTAAGGTTTTTGTCGCCGGAGTTCCTGCGGTTTTCAGTTTTTGTGCAGTTTCGGCCAGACGGTTGCCTAAATCGGGATAGCGTTGGGACAGGGCACTGAGTTGTTGTTTTAAGATTTCCTGAGTCTGTTCCATAAATAATAATCCTCCTAGTTCACAAAAAAAATGGGTTGAAAGCCCCTCGGTTATCCTTGGGCTTTTTGTTATTGATATTTATTGTATAATACCATCTAATTAAATTAAAATCGAGTAACATTTTATTATTATAAACTCCCTGAGCCGGGGTGAAAAAAATTATTTGACAGCCATTGGTAAGTTATATTTGAATTTGTTAATATAAAAGCGATCGCTCATCAATGATACCGTTATGAGTCCTGTTCAAACCCTACTCCCGACCGATACCTGGGTAACAGCAACCTGGGATGAATACCTGACCGCATTGGATGATCCCATCTATTCTAACGCCAGAGGTTACTATTTTAATGGACGCATGAGGTTAGAAATGTCACCCCTAGGAAATCCCCATTCTCGTGATCACTTTATTATTTCTTTGGCCATTGGTTTATTTGCCAGTCTGCGGGGCATTGATTTAGATGGCCATGATAACTGCACCTACCGGAAAAGAGGTTTTGACGAAGCCCAACCCGATGCTTCTTTTTATATTGGAGTGAATGCAGAAATCATTCCTTGGGAAACCACAATTATTGATTTAGATCAGTTTCCCGCGCCTGATTTAGTCATAGAAGTTGCCTATTCTTCTTTAGCAGATGATAAAGGAGAAAAACGGTTACTTTATGAATCTTTAGGGGTACAAGAATATTGGATTATTGATGTTCAAGCGGTTAAAATAATTGCATTTGAGGTTAAAAATCAAGGTAGTTATAGAATTAAAGAATCTCAAGTTTTACCTGGGTTAGAAATGGGGATATTAGAGGAAGCGTTTCGTCGCAGTCGTCAAACCAATCATGGGAAAGTTAGCGCTTGGTTGTTATTGCAATTTCAAAGTTAATTTTTGTGAAAAAATATTAAAATATTGTAGGGTGGGTGAGAACATGAAGATTTGAACCTAGTCGCTAATTTTATTGACTCACCCATCCTAAAAGTTACAAACTTACTAAAAATGGAAATTGATAATTTAGGCAAAGAATCAATTATTGAATTTGGATTGCAAAAAATTCCAAAAATATATGAACATATTTATGATAAATTCTATGAATGGTATTATGCCTGGTATGAAGATATTTCATTTGATTATATTTATTTTAAATTCGATCTGGACTTGTTTAGAACCCCCAGAAACTATGTATCGAATATAGTAGATATAGAATATGAAACGAGTTATTTTGAATTTAGGATATTAGACTGGCTTAAAACAAATTGGACTAAACTGGTTCAATCAAGATTTTATAACTCTATAGATTATTATGAAATTAAAATAGATTTAGTTATTTTTGTATTTTTGTATTTTAAAAAGATTTATGATTTTGATTTTAATGTTGATTTATACATATTTAAAGAAGTATATATAGGTCTATTACTACAAGAATTGGATATAGAGATTTCTTCTCTAGTAAAATTAATTGATTTTAAATTGGGAATAAATAAAATAGACCCAGAAAAAAAATACGAAGACAATCAATTATTAGATATAATTAATAATCATATTGTTGATTTAATTATTTTACAAAACAAAAAAATATCTGAATGTTTAGAATTAGTCTTTGGAGGAAAATATCTTTTAGATAAATCAATTAAAGAAACACTAAAAATAGAAATTGATCATAGTTTTTTGGAAAATGAATTTGATTATTTTGAAAGAGAAAATACAGAATTTGATCAACAAGAAATAAAAATAAAACAACTTTTAGATAATTGGGAGGAAGTAGAAATTGATGAGTCATTGTTAGTGGCTAGAAAATTGGCTTACTATTTTGATGGGCAAATTATTGACTTATTAGAATATAATGATAAAAATTGTTTTATAGGAGATCAAAAAAATATGCAATCTAAAAATTTCAACGCATCCAGTTATGATTCCGTACTTCCTAAGTATTTATTTTCTAGTCAAACTTTTGAAATTATAGAGAAGTTATCTATGAAGTACAATCAAGGTCTGTCATCATTCCTTAGTTTTACTCAAAATAATAATGAGAAAATAGAGGAATTTATTGAACAACCTTTTAATCAACTGTGTTGTGCTGTTTTTAATAAACTTCCAATAATAACTTCCCATTATACACAGCCAAAATGGTATCAAGCAGAATTAAAGCAAGCATTGGGGGTTGATAATATTTTATATATCAAGATTAATCAAAATTCTTTATCTTTTGGTGTTGACAAAAATAAGCAGAGAGATTTACTTTTCAATAACTTAATTAAAAGCGAAACTTCATGGGAGTTAGGGAATTGTGTTGATTTAGAATCTTTATTTTCCTTATCTTATCATGAAATAGTTATTAGCAAAAATGATTTAATAAATTACTCAACCAATACAATTATTAATTTAATTGAAGAAAAATTTAGAAATCACCATAACTTGATTAAATCTGACTTATTGATTAGATATGGGTTACGCGAATTTTCTAAAGAAACAGGAATTAATGAAACTGAACTTCTCAGATGGATAAACAATATTAACCGCAAAGGACAAATTATTTTACAAGGGCCACCGGGAACCGGAAAAACCTTTATTGCTAAACAATTAGCTGAACATTTCACTAGAGGTAGAGATGGTTTTTCAGAAATAATTCAATTTCATCCTTCCTATAGTTATGAAGACTTTATTCAAGGAATACGCCCTCGGACTGAAAACGGACAATTAACTTATGATCTCGTCCCTGGTCGGTTTTTGGAATTTTGTAAAAAAGCCGAATCTTATGATGATATTTGTGTTTTGATTATTGATGAAATTAATCGAGCAAATTTATCGAATGTGTTTGGGGAATTAATGTATTTATTAGAATATCGAGATCAAGAAATTAATTTAGCGGGTAGTCATGAACCCTTTAAGATTCCTGAAAATGTTAGAATTATTGGAACCATGAACACCGCAGATCGTTCTATTGCGTTAGTTGATCATGCTTTGCGTCGTCGTTTTGCTTTTATTAAAATTGCTCCAAATTATAATATTTTAAAACGTTATCATCAAGAAGATGAAATCAACTTTTCGATAGATCAATTAATTCAAGTCCTTCAAGATATTAACAAAATGATTGATGATCCCAATTATGAAATCGGGATATCCTTCTTTATGATAACCAATATTAAGGATAATCTTCAAGATATTTGGGAAATGGAAATCGAACCATATTTAGAAGAATATTTTTATAATTCACTGGATAAAATAGAACAATTTCGATGGGATAAGGTTAAACTTAAACTGGGTTTAAATGCTGATGAAAATAATTGAACTGATAGAATATCAAGATAAATTCTTTAAACCAGAGGAATTAGAGGAAGCGATCGCAGATCTCATTTATCATAAATATTCTAAAGATTCTAAATATATTGAGATTGAATATCCATCCCCAAAAACCCAGAAACAATATAAACTCACCGCTAAAAGTTATGTGGGTTTCATTCCGTTAACCCCTGATATTCAGATTTTCCTAAAACCTAAAGTTCCCATTGCTAATTTATTTAGGATGTTGGAATATACTTATGATCTCAAAAGTTTTCAACTGCTAGACGGATCTGTTCATTGTGAAACTATCCCAGAATTTTATAATAGATTAGCTAATATTTTAACACAAAAAATATTAGCTCAAAGTCGCAAAGGATTTTATCGAACTTATGTTAAAAATACTGAACTTTTGCCTTATGTTCGGGGAAAGGTTGATTTTAAATATCAGTTTAAACATCCTGGGACAGTTAAACTCAATTGCGAATATAATCAGTATACGGCTGATATTGAAGATAATCAAATCTTGTTATGGACATTATATATTATTGGTCGCAGTGGGTTATGTTCAGAACAGCTATCAACAACCGTTAGAAAAGCGTATCATACCTTACAAGGTCTAGCGACTCAACGACCTTTTAAGGGGGATGATTGTATTAATCGATCCTATAATAGATTGAATCAAGATTATCAGACTTTACACAGTTTATGTCGATTTTTCTTAGATTATTGTGGGGTAGCGCATCAAGTCGGAAATTATCAAATGTTTCCTTTTTTAGTTAGAACTGATATACTCTATGAAAAATTTGTTTATGCTTGGTTAAAATCCCATCTTCCCGCTAATTTTGAAATTAAAGCTCAAGAAAATTTTGATCTCGATAAAGTTTTAGAATTTAGGATTGATCTAGTAATTTATGATAAAAATACAAAGAAAGTTATCTTTATTCTCGATACTAAATATAAAATTCCTGATTCCAAACCGTCAAATCAAGACATTTATCAAGCGATCGCCTATGCTACTTTGAAAAATAGCCAAAATGCTATTTTAGTTTATCCAAAACCTTTAAATCAACCTCTAAATGGTCTATTTCCTAATAGTTCAATCCGTTTACAGAGTCTCACCTTTTCTTTAGAAGATGATTTAGAACAGTCCGGTCAAAGGTTTTTAAAAGCATTGTTCAATAACATAATTCAATAATTAATAAAATGCTACCTAATTTGATTAATACAGAAGCAGAAAATGAACAATTTTTAGCTATTGTGGAAGCACTCTTAGCTTGTCCTAGTCTAACTCCTGAACAGGAGATATTGCTAGAACTTTTAGTTAAATTAATTGAAGATTTTGAAGAAAAACATTATGGGTTGAATGCTTCAACTCCACAGTCTAAAGTGTAAAAACTTACACATCCAAGGGTAGATATCTGCCATAGCACTTCTCTATCGTTTTATTCCTTAAGCAGTGCGAGTGTCCTCACTCGCTAGTTATTATTCTAGTTATTATTCTGTTTATTATTCTAGTTATTATTCTAGTTATTATTCTGTTTATTATTCTAGTTATTATTCTGTTTATTATTCTAGTTATTATTCTGTTTATTATTCTAATTATTATTCTGTTTATTATTCTGTTTATTATTCTAATTATTATTCTGTTTATTATTCTAATTATTATTCTGTTTATTATTCTAATTATTATTCTGTTTATTATTCTAATTATTATTCTGTTTATTATTCTGTTTATTATTCTAGTTATTATTCTAATTATTATTCTAGTTATTATTCTAATTATTATTCTAGTTATTATTCTAATTATTATTCTAGTTATTATTCTAGTTATTATTCTAGTTATTATTCTAGTTATTATTCTAGTTATTATTCTAGTTATTATTCTAATTATTATTATTCTAGTTATTATTCTAATTATTATTATTCTAGCCAGCGAGGACGCTGGCACTGCTATTAAATTGAATTAATACTATTTACCAATACAAAAACGACTAAAAATTCGATCTAAAACCGATTCTGTGACTTCCTCTCCCGTGACTTCTCCTAACGCATGAATCGCACCTCGGAGATCAATTGTCCAGAAATCAAAGGGAAGTTGATCATTAATGGTTGTTTCCACTTCTTCTAAACAAATTTTAGCACGGGTTAAGGCGGCGGCTTGACGTTGGTTAATCGCAAATTCTAAATTAGCAGCTTGAATATTTTCGCCGTAAACTGAATTTAATATGGCTATTTCTAAATCTGGAATCCCTTGATTTAACCCTGCTGACATAGAAACTATCTGAATATTTTCTATCGTTAAAGTGTGAATTATGGTTTGTTTTAACTCCTCTAATTGCTCTGACTTAACCCGATCTATTTTATTAATGATAACAATAAAATGACGATGTTTTACCTGTTGATAAATCTCTAAATCTGCTTCAGTTAAACCCACAACAGCATCTAAGGTAAATAACACTAAATCGGCAGATTGGGCAGCTTGATGCGATCGCTCAATTCCAATTTTTTCCACCTGATCTTCCGAGTGACGAATTCCCGCCGTATCTAATACTTGAATCGGGATTCCTCCGACAACTAATTGCGATTCTACCACATCCCGCGTGGTTCCTGGTAAGTCCGTAACAATGGCGCGATCGCTCCGACTCCAAGCATTTAATAAACTCGATTTTCCCACATTCGGACGACCCACAATGGCTACTTTTAACCCGGTTCTTAATAGTTCTCCGGTGTCAGCAGTTGCTAAAAATTGAGATAATTGTTCTAAAACTTGATGAATTTGGGCAATAATTTCTGACTCGTTTAAGGGGGGTAAATCTTCCTCAAAATCTACCCTGGCTTCAATTTCAGCTAAAATATCTAAACAGGTTGCCCGTAATTCTCGAATCGGATTAGCTAACTTTCCTTGTAATCCTGCTAAAGCCGTTTGTGCCGCCGCAATTGATTGAGATCCGACTAATTCCGCTACACTTTCGGCTTGAGTTAAATCTAATCTGCCATTTAAAAAAGCTCGCAGGGTAAATTCTCCCGGTTGTGCTAATCTTGCCCCTAATTCTATACACAATTGCAGCACCTGTTGAACCGCAATTATCCCCCCATGACAGTGAAATTCTACCACATCTTCCCGGGTATAGGAACGGGGAGATAACATTAATAATAGCAACGCTTCATCAATGGTTTTTTGGGTTTGGGGATGGCGAATATACCCATATAAAATGCGGTGACTTTCCCAAGTTTGTCGCCCGGGAGGATAAAACAACTGTTGGGCAATAGATTGAGCTTCACTCCCCGACATCCGAACAATTCCCACACTTCCCTGTTGCGGTACAATAGCCGTGGCGATCGCCACAATTGTCCCCCCAATTCCCAAAAATTCAGCCATTTTTTCCTATTATCATAAAAAAGTTCGTTCGTTGTTGGGCTTTAGCCCTTACTCTTAGCGCTGAAGCGCAACAACTTTTAGCGCTAAAGCGCAACAACTCTTAGCGCTGAAGCGCAACAACGCGCAACAACAAACTCCTATTATTTACCACCACAAACCTGTTCAATCAACTCCACAACGGCACTGCGAGTTAGTTTGTCCTGACCGTCTGCTAATACATTTAAAGTGGCATGGGCCAAAGCTAGAGGAATTCGGCAAAAATCCAAGGCTGGGCCAGAGGGTAAGGCCCCCGTGTAGGCATCTGCTAAGGCTAAATTCCGTTTTGCATAGCTGTGCATTTGTTCCGATGTCCAACCTTCGGGAAAAAAATCTACCCCTCGACTGCCATCATCCCGGTAATTCCGCAGAATATTCACCGCCTGTAACCCTCGACCAAAGCCAATGGCGTAAACTCGGTGCGTTTGTGTACCATCATACCAAGCCCACAAATCCGATAACAACAGCCCCACAGCACCCGCCACTCCAAAGGTATATTGATCTAACTCCGCTTCGGTTTCAATCCGCCAATTCCGTTCGGCCCAAAATGCCATCCGGTCAGCCATCGCCGCCGTGGCATCCCAAATCCGAGGGCCAATCCGTTCCGGGGCTAATTTGGCCCATTCTCCCACCCGTAGGGTGACTTCTTCCAAGGTTTCAATATCGGAAAATTCCGCAAACCAATCATCAGCAATGGTTTCTCGACACACCGCCGCTTGAAAATTTTGGCTCATCCTATGCAGCAATCGGGCTTTTGTGGCATTATCCAAACCGGGATGATCTTCAACTTCATCAATCGCCCGCATACACAAATACGCAGATGCCACTGCTTCTTGGAGTAAAGGAGGTAAACGACTAATGGGTATATAAAACGTTCGACTCGTATCTTGCAGGACGGACAGGGGATCTTTTTGCCAATTCATTCGTTTAACTCCTCATACCAAGTTAGCCCTTTAATTGCTGCGCTTTCGCGCTCGATATTTTACACCGGAATCGGTCTCATGCTCCAAAGTGCAATCTGGACTTCCCTAGGCTATCATCTTGTCAGTAAGACTGTTGATCGGATAAGCTGTAATCAGGGTAAATCTCCAAACGTAACACTATGCTGCAAGCGGCTACGCAGAATCAAGGTGCTATTGGGGCACCAGCGAAGTTTGATGTTGAACTTCGTAAAGTGTTCAAGGTTTTTAATGGGGAAACGGCCGTTCGTGGCGTGGATCTCGATATTCGTCGAGGGGAATTTTTTAGTATTTTGGGGCCATCAGGTTGCGGTAAAACAACAACACTGCGACTGATAGCTGGGTTTGAAATGCCTTCGGCCGGAGAAGTCTTAATTCGAGGTCAGTCCGTTACCCAAACTCCCGCCTATCTGCGTCCAGTAAATACGGTATTTCAGAGTTATGCCCTGTTTAACCATTTGACGGTTTGGGAAAATATCGCCTTTGGACTCCGGCTAAAACGTCTCATCAAGCCGGAAGTTGAGGAAAAAGTTCGGGAAGCGTTAGCTTTGGTCAAAATGGAATCCTTTGCGAATCGTTATCCCTCTCAACTGTCCGGGGGTCAACAGCAACGGGTTGCTTTAGCTAGGGCTTTAGTTAATCGTCCAGCCGTATTATTATTGGATGAACCTTTAGGGGCTTTGGATTTAAAACTGCGGAAACAAATGCAGGTGGAACTTACCAATCTCCATCGCAATTTGGGTTTAACTTTTATTATGGTCACCCACGACCAAGAGGAAGCCATGAGTCTGTCTGACCGAATTGCAGTTATGCACGATGGCAGAATTGAACAAATTGGCAGTCCTAACGAGATTTATGAATATCCTCAAACTCCTTTTGTCGCCGATTTTATTGGGGATACAAACCTATTTCGGGGGACGGTTGAAAGTGTCGATGCCAGCCGTTTATTTATTGTTACGGAAACGGGATTGAGTATTGAAATTCAACAGATTGAAATTCCGGGTATTCAACTCCCCCAACAGGATTTAAGAAACGGTGCATCGGCGGTGGTGAGTGTGCGTCCAGAGAAGGTGATCTTGAGTTTTTATCCTGTTAGTGGTTCTGTGAACTGTTTTGAAGGCCGTTTATTAAATACAATGTATTTGGGAACCCATATTCAATATGTGGTGAAATTATTATCTGGGGAAAATGTGATGGTTCGTCAACCCAAAACTGGGGAAAGTTTACCGGATAGCAATACCCCTGTTTATGTGTGTTGGGGAACAACAGATTGTTTAGCACTACCCGACCAAAAATAAACCCGTAGTGGGGTGTTCACCAAAAAACGAGCGGAAGCCCCTAGCTTTAGCTATGGGGAGGTAAGCGGTGGTGGCTTTAGCCACCGTCAAGATTAAATTCTCTAATAAGTCTTTTGAGTGCAGCAGACATACTGCACCCCCACAAACTAGCAATCTTGGTTAACTTTTCAGACTCTAGCTCATCTAGGTACGCGGGGACAGGATGTTTTTTTGTTGCCATGACATTATGCACAAAGTATTAATACTATGTTACTTTAGTGTCAGGAGGTAACAAAATGTTTGGATGTCAGCAAAATCTCATTAGTCCCGACACAAAACTCAAGGCAATCCTAGAGTTTTTGTGCGGAGAGTCTTCAAAATTAACTAATTGTGGGATCTATTATTCTCGTCAAATATATTTCAAAGAGGGGAGAATACCCAATAGGGCAGAATTGCATAAAGTGTTAGGGACAGAAAATCAGAACCTACACTACCAAGCTTTCTATTCAGATACCGCACAACAAATTCTAACTAGCGTGTCCGAATCCTTTAAATCCTATATCGGTTTACTAAAAGGAGTCGCAAAGGGTACTGTAACCCAAAAACCTAGACTACCTGGCTACAGAAAAGGAGGACTATCTTTGGTGACTTTTACGGGTCGCTCTGTCAAACTTAAAGACAATCAACTAAGATTCCCTTTGGGTGGCAAAGTAAAAGCATGGTTTGGGATAGATTCTTTTTACTTGCCAATGCCCTCGAATTTAGATTTTAAGGACATTCGAGAATATCGAATCTTGCCTAGAAACGGATGCTTTTATTTAGAGCTTGTCTATAAGTCTCAAAATATCCAATCTAATGTCAATCCATTAAATGCTTTGATGATAGATCATGGCATGGATAATTGGTTAACCTGCGTTTCTAATGTGAGGACAAGCTTTATCGTTGATGGAAGACACTTAAAATCTATTAATCAATGGTATAACAAGCAAGTTGCATTATTGACAAAGGATACGCCCAACGGTTATTGGACTAAAAGGCTTCAGTCTCTAACAGAGAATCGTAATCGCACAATGCGAGACGCTATAAATAAAGCCGCCAGAAAAGTAATCAATCATTGCCTTGACAACCAAATTGGGACTATCGTATTTGGGTGGAACAAGGGCATGAAGGATGGCGCAAATATGGGAGCTAAAACCAATCAAAAGTTTGTTCAAATCCCAACCTCAAGGTTAAAGGATAGAATCGCTCAACTGTGTGAACAGCATGGAATTAGATTCGTCGAAACCGAAGAATCTTATACCTCCAAGGCAAGTTTTTTAGACTTGGATCTACTACCTAAATTCGGCGAAAAACCTGAAGGGTGGCAACCAAGTGGAAAACGAGTCAAGAGAGGTTTATATCGAACTGCTGATAATTGGTTGATCAACGCAGATTGCAATGGTGCGGCCAATATTGGGCGAAAAGTAGCGACAATACTAGGACTTGATCTTAGTGGAGTCAGTAGAGGGGAATTGACAGCCCCTTTGAGAGTCCCTTTGTGGGCTTAGTCAAGAATCCCCCGCATTTATGCGTGGGGAGTGTCAACTCAATTTTTATTATTAACTGCTTATGCTTGACCGCCACGCCATTTAAAAACGATCGTTTCATCAGCTTGCTTAAATTCTATATCAAACAAATCAAACACCACCTCTCGTCCTAACAAAACTTCTTCACAAAAATCGCTTTGTATCCACGCCACAGGAGCGGTAAAACGATGACCTTCTATCTCTATTTCCACCTGTCTTAATAGATATTCAATACTACCACCAATTCCTTCACCACTAACCAGGTTTTCTCCCTCTCCTTTAGTGTAGCCTAATCGCTCACCAAGCTGTCTAGTAATTAAGCTAAAATCAGCCCCAGAGTCCACTAGAATTTTGACCTTTTCTTCGTTTTGAAATTTTAAAATCAATTCATATTTGGGTTGCCAATCGTGAGCTTTTAGCGATCGCATTCTCACGGGATAAAACTTAACGGGTTCAATAAATTCACTTTCATATATCCGCTCAATTGTATAACTCAATTTAGGAGTATCCGGGGGGATAGCATCCATCATTTTTCTGAAATCTCGATCATGACTAATCACTCCTTGATTCGTATAAGCGATCCATTGGCCCCGATATATTTTTAATTGGGGACGATTGGCTTTATACCAATCATTAGTTGTGGCATATTCTGGTTCCATTATTAATGTTCTCCCTTGAATAATATCCAGAAAAAATTGAATACTTGAAGATGATAAACTAAGATTAGCATATAATTAGGGGGAACTTTTGAGCAGGTTAATCGTCCTCCTAACAATTGCGCCTGTCGGTTTCAATGTTGAAATTGTGATAGGATGTTTCACATTGACTAAATCCCAGACCAGCAACACTTATTTTTTGAGAGCGAAGAATCCATGACGGTGACAGCCTTTCAGCAAGCCAACCAACTATTGAGAGAAGGAAATTTAGAAGCAGCGGTAGTTGCTTATCGGCGTGCAATCAGTAATAACCCTGATTTTTATTTGGGTTACCATAATTTAGGGGAAGCCCTGGAAAAATTGGGACATTGGGAAGAATCAGTTGAAGCTTATGGACAGGCATTGGAGTTAAAGCCAGAGGCGGCTTGGTCTCTTTTGGGTTTGAGTCAAGTTTTGCAACAGGTAGGGCGGGTTGATGAAGCTCAACAAGCCAGGGAAAAAGCAGCGAAGATTGAGCCAAAGTTAGCTAGTTTTGCTGAAGATAGCGAAGGTATAAAAAGGAATATCTTAGACTTAGACAAAGATGTCTCATCCTTTGAGTTTACAGGTCAAGTTGATCAAGAAAATCAAGATAGTCAGAGACCTCTTTTTTTGTCAATTTTAACGGTCTCTAGGTCTGCTGATAATGTCAGTAAACTATTGAATTCAATAGCAAGAAGCATCGAACTTGATATTGGAGAATTTGAAGTTCTTTGTTCATGGAATGGCAGCAAATTTGAAGAAAAAGATATATTTGTTCCTAGCGGTGTTCAATTCAATATTGTTGATAGAAGCTCTTACCACTTTGCTTCTAACATCAATATTTTAGCAAGCAAAGCGTCTGGTGATCATTTATGTATCATTAATGATGACGTAAAACTCAGACCTGAGACTTTATCCAATGGTCTAAAATGGCTTGATTATTTCAACGTGGGGATAGTCGGAAGTATACTACTGTTCCCTAATGGAAAAATACAACACTGTGGCATTAGTTTTAAGCCAGATATGACACCATTCCACATCGATAAAGGTCTTAACCTTCATGAGTCAGTTTGTATGAATGCTCCAAGAGTTGTTGAGGCTTGTACTGGTGCCTTATTCTTTGTTAAAAAGGAAATTTTTAATAGCATCAAAATGATTGAATCTTTTCAGGAGTGTGGAGAAGATATTTGTTTTTCCATTGATGTGAATTTCCGCACAGGCTTGAGTGTTATAATTCCTAATGATGTTATTGCTGAACACAAAGAGGGATACACAAGAGGAAAGTTGGGCAGGCAAGGGACACCAGAAATCGATCTTACTAAAATCAGGAGCCATGTTGCCAAACATCGGAGGAAAAAACCATCTATTTCCATTGAAACTGAAGAAAAAGGCTGGATTTTTTACAGAATGGCTGAAGAGATCAAGCAGAATTTATTAAACTATGATGTCAAGATTAATGAAACTTATCAATCACCTGATATTATTTATTTTATTCATTACGCAAGGTATAATGAAGAACAGGTAAAAGGTAGATATGCAGTTGCTAACTTTACTCACTTTGTTTCAGGAACAAATGCAGAAGCATTGTTTTATAAAGTGGCGCAGAAAGTTGATCACTGCATTGCCATATCTCAATCGACTAGAAGAGAACTTTTAGCAGTAGGGATTCCAGATGAAAAAATATCGGTAGTTGAGATTGGTGCAGCAAAAGAATTCAAACCGAAAATCGTTATTGGGATCGTTGGGAGAATTTACAATGATGGTAGAAAAGGAGAAGATTTGGTCAAAAGATTGAGTCTTGATCCAGATATTAGCAATGTTGTTGAGTTGGTATCGATTGATGATTGTTGGGGAGTTAAAACATTACAGGTAAACTCTCATGAACTTTTCTATTCTTTGATCGATTATTTGTTAGTGCCTAGCCGTCTTGAAGGCGGGCCAGTGCCATTTATGGAGGCTTTATCCTGTGGAAAGTTATCAATTGCGCCTCCTATAGGAGTTATTCCTTCATTTCCCCATATTGGTTATAATACTGGAGACTATAACAGCATGAAAACCGTCATATTAAAAACTGCGTATGATAGAATTGTACGACTGGAAGAAATTGCTAAACGTATAAAAGACAAAAATTGGGAACGCTGGGCTTTTGAACACCATCTGATCTTTGATTCTATATTGATAAATAAAACACAAAAAGATTTTACAGACTTTCTATTCAAAACTTTGTAATTGAAAGCTTTATTCAAAAAATATATATTTGTAAGACACAAAATCCATGAAAATAGCAATTGTAGTTCACGTTTTTTATCCAGAAGTTTTTCATAATAATATTGCAACCTATCTGAACAAATTAAGCACACCTATAGACCTTTACATAACAACTCCCCATAAACTAAAATCTAGCGATTACCAAAGCGTACACTATAGGGTAATTGAAAGAACTAGAAATCTAGGAATGGATGTGCTGCCATTCTTATTTGCTGTCAACAAACATAAACTCTGGACATACGATCTGGTAATTAAAATACACACAAAGAATAATTTCAACCAGAAATCTATAGATATGATGCAGATATATCTTGATAGCCTTCTCACTGATGATGCTCTATCAGCAATCGGTTTGAGCATTACTTCCCAGAATACGATCGGACTCTGGGGGCCTTTGGCATTTGCTAGACATATTGATAAGTTAATGTATAGAAACCGAGATAAGATTGAACAACTGAAAGATATTACCGGATGTTATCATCCAGGTAAAAGTGTAATATTTTTTGCGGGAACTATGTTTGGAATTAGAGGATATTTGCTAAAAAAGCTATCACTGCAATATTCTAAAATAAATCATCTTCTAAATCTTGAAAATATTAGACAAAGCACTTATAATGATGGTTCCTATGCACACACATTAGAAAGATTTTTTCCTATTCTCGTCAAATCTCAGGCTCACGATATTGGCATTATAAATCCTAGAGAATTCAGTCAGAAAAATATATATACAGTATTTTCTGAGAGGGAGTATGCTTCTGAAAGCTACGAGAAGTTTTTTCAATTAGGAAGCAATGATGCTTCTTATAGATGGCTTGAGTTATCAAATGCTCTCAAATTAGATTATTCACAGATAGTTGATTTTCTTAAGTATTCCCAAGCCTTACTTTTAAGAAAAGAATTGAGCCTGAACTTAAACGCACATTATTTATTCTTTAGTGATCATTTTAGTGAAGCATGGCGTTTTGAAAATAACTTCTCATCATCATTGTATAAAATTGTTAGAGAAGATGTTTTTAGATCAGGTATTCCATCAGCATATCATTACATATCGCGGGGTAGGATAGAACGCCCGACGATCTTTACAAAATTAATGTGCACAGAACTAATCTCGAAGTTTCTTCCCAATCACTTAACTTCTAGTAAATTTTTTGATGCAATAGAAGAAAATACAGATTTTCGTCAAATATTAACAGCTATAGGAAATATTGAAGTAATTACACAGCAGAAAAAGTGTAATACAATTCCTGGTAACGCTCTCGTTGATAGTTCTACTGTATCAATTTTACATTTGATCGAGCATTATATCCCTGAAATAATTGCAGCGAGAGATATTTTAAAATTGCAAACAGAACATGAAGATTTTATCGGTGCTATGGCTACTGCGGAAAATATAATTTCTCAAGCTCCTCTTACACCAGATATCGTAGAGATTCTTGCTATCTGCTATACCTTAAATCATGAATGGGATTTAGCTGTTAGATATTGGACAATTTATCATCAGTCGAGTGCTAATCCTAATTTTTTAATTTCGATTAAGTCTCATCGTTTGCTTCAATATGATATGGAGTATGATCCTCTTAAAATATACAATAATAAAACTAGCTTTTGCAACAAGGATATAATAGGAGAATTGAACCTAGATCATAATAAAATATGTATATATACCAGTTTGTTTGGCAATTATGATGATCTTCCCTTAGTTCAAACTGATATTCCTACCGGGATTGATCTAATCGCATTTACGGATCAACAACGATTGGATGTAGATTCGAGATGGAAGCAAATTATCTGCCCAGCCAACTCTACTTCTGATAACCTTTCAGCCAAGGAGTACAAGATTCTTCCTCACAAGTATTTAAAAGAATACAGTTATTCATTGTTTGTAGATGCTAATACTGTTTTTACGGGTAACATCGAGCAGTTGATATTAATGCTTCTTGATTCTGGAAAGTTTACAATGTGGAGACATCCTCTGCGTACAGATTTACTTAAAGAAGGTTGTGCAATTTTGGGATGGCGTAAAGCTAAACCTCAACCCATTATTGACCAAATAAAAGCTTATGTCAGTGCCGGAATTCCTAATAATACGGGTTTGTGCGAAGGTTCGTTCATTTGGCGTCAGCACTCTGACAATTGTATTACGGATTTTATGGAAGAATGGTGGCGACATATAGAAATGTATTCTCACCGTGATCAACTTAGTCTCTGTTTTTTAATGTGGCAGAAGAATTTATATCCCAAGCTAATAGACGATGAGTTTGGGACTTCCAGAGAAAATGTTTTTTTCTATAAGACACTTCATAAAGTGGAACAATAGAAAATACAGCAATATGACGAAGCTTTGACTTTTAACTTTCTACTATTATTTCTGGAGTTAATACAACTGTGAGCGATTTAATTCGGGGTAATCAACTACTGCGGAGTGGCAAGCTAGAGGAGGCTGTTGCTGCCTACAAGAGTGCGATCACTAATTATCCCAACTTCCATTGGTCTCACTACAAATTGGCCGAGGCATTAGAACAGTTGGGGCATTTGGAAGATGCAATTATTTCTTATCGCAAAGCGATCAAACTCAATTCAAATTGTAGCTGGTTTTACTATAAATTGGGAATAGCGTTGCTTAAAAAAGGTGATCAAGAATTGGCGATCGCTAACTACAAAAAAGCTATTGAAATCAATCCTCACTCACTGCAACTTCAATCCAGTTTAGCCATTGCTATTGAAACCAGACTAACAAGTAACAATAGTATCAATCTTAATCCAAATCCTGATGTCAACTTAGCCTTAAATAAAGCCACAGCCCAAAGTTCTGTTTATCAGCCTGAAGTCTATGGTTATGATCCTCATGGAGCTTGTAATGGCAAGAAAACCGGGAAGTTTGGTTTTCATACTTGTCAAGAAAATCAACCCTGGTGGCAGATTGACTTGCAAGCAAATTATCAGCTTGCTAAGATTAAAATTTATAATCGAATTGGTTTTGAAAAACGGGCTTCGGCGTTAAATATTTTATTATCTCAGGATGCACTCAATTGGGAATTATTATACTCAAATGATCCAGAAAATCTATTTGGTGGGATTGATGGGAAACCCCTGATTGTCGATATGCCATATAAAGTCGCACGCTTTGTTCAGTTACAATTACGAGGTATTGAGTATCTTAATTTGGATGAGGTCGAAATCTATGGCTTTCCTGTCAAACCTGATAGCTTTGAATCAAAATCTAATCAAGATGAAGCTACTCTATCTGCAAACTTTTATGGTCAAGACAACTTACCAGGGGATATTTCTATTATTCAAGGAATTATTGCACGAAGGGTTGATGGACTAGGTGGAAGATTAATGTCTATTTTATCAGCCAGATATACCTGTGAATACTTAGGTTGTAATTTGTATGTATCTTGGCCGCGCATAGTCAGCAGATATTACTCTTCAAATATCCTTAATACTAATAGCCTATCAGAGATTTTTGAGGGAGGAAAAATATTCAAAGATATTGATGTTCCTTGGATCAAGGAAGAAGATTTTTCTATGCTACATACACAATTATTGAGCAGCGTCAACAAAGATTTTAAGAAAAGTGGATGCTTTTTGATTTTAAACAAAAAGCAAACTGAAAATATTTTCCGGTATAAATTTCTAATTTGGGATGATCCTTGGGCAGTCGTTCCATATGACAATACACTCAAAGAAGTATCTTTAAAGGTTAAGGATTACTGGAAAAAAATCAACTGGCATCACCAAATCATTGATCAAATTCAAAAATTCAAAAATCAAGTCAATTCTAGGTCTTATCTTGTTGTTCATATCCGTAGAGGAGATATTATCCAGAGGCTTTTATATGATAATATTCAAACTCTGAATCGAGATATTCCAACTATATTTGGACGATTTTTACCGATTAAAACAGCCGTTAAGTTTGTATTGGACTCAGGATTCAAAGATGTTGTTGTTTGCTCGGAATGTGAAGACTCAACTCAAATCCTTGTTGATCAAATCAAGCAAAATAATCATCAGATAAATTGTTATATAACAGCTGAGTTTACCCAGTCTCTTAGTGAAACTCAATCCGCTGCTTATGACTTAATTATTATGTCTGATGCTGCTAAGATATTGACATCCTTTAGTAGCACTTTTTCAACTTGTGCAGAGTTTGTTGGCAATACTTATCGAGCCAAACCTCTCACGGATTGGGAAAATATAGATTGGGAAAATATGGCAGATGAATTAATGGCATATCTTGATAATAATAATAATGAAATGACAAATGAAAGGAAAAGTTTGGTTTATATATTTATTAGTAAGTATGTTCAAGATCAGGAACTTTCTAGCTATTATATGAGCTTGTCAAAACAATATTGAATGTTTACTGACACAACCGATTACAAATGTTAACTGACACAAAAAAAGAGTATGAATAACATCAGTCTTCACCCCCATCTTGATGTCAACTTAGCCTTAAACAAACCCACGGCTCAAAGTTCTGTTTACCAGCCGGAAGTCTATGGTTATGACCCTCATGGAGCTTGTAACGGCAAAAAAACTGGGAGATTTGGTTTTCATACTTATCAAGAACATCAACCCTGGTGGCAAATTGACTTACAAGCAACCTATCAGCTTACTCAGATTAAAATTTATAATCGGATTGACGTTGAAAAACGCGCCTCGACGCTGGATATCTTACTATCTCAGGATGCACTCAACTGGGAATTATATTACTCAAATGATCCAGAAAATCTATTTGGTGGGATTGATGGAAAACCCTTGATTGTAGATGTGCCATATAAAGTCGCACGGTTTTTGCGATTACAATTACGAGATATTGAGTATCTTCATCTGGATGAGGTCGAAATCTATTCAAATTGCTAAAGAAATAGGAGTATATAAAATCTATTTGCCCAATTTTTGGTATATTAAAAGTGGGGAAACAAATACAAAGTCAGGAATAAAGATAATAAATTTCAATAAACCAAATTTTTCATCAGAGAAAATAGTATTAGAAGGGATGTTTTTTGATTACCAAACTTTGGCTCCGCTCTCTCCAAAAAAACTCAGTAAGCCTAACGGTTATTTGAACATGATAGATTTAATCGAGGCGTTTAATCTAAAACATTCTGAACGATTAGGTGAGCAAGATCTGGTAATCCATATACGCTCTGGTGATATTTTTAAAAATCCCCATTCAAATTATGGACAACCACCGCTTTCCTTCTATAAAAAGATAGTAGAGCTTCAAAGCTGGCATTCAATCACTTTAGTTTTTGAAGACAAATCTAATCCGATCATTCAACCCTTAATTGATTTTTGCCAACACAGATGCTCGATCGTGCAGGAAATTAGTGGTGATTTGAGATCAGATATAGAGTATTTGCTCAAAGCAAGAATTTTAGTAGTTAGTCGAGGGAGTTTTTCCCCTGCCATTGCAACAATTTCAAAAAATTTAGAAACAGTGTATTATTTTGAGGGGGTCTTTGGTGTCTTTTCATTGGAGAACCCCAATGTTTCCTGCATAAGAGTCATTGATAAACAGGGTGTTTATAAATCTGAAATCTTAAGCAGCAACTGGCAAAACACGGAATCACAGCGAAAACTGATGCTTGAGTATCCAGCAAATGCGTTAGATTTCGATTCGCAGATCAATTATCAAATTACATCTAAACAAATAAACATGGACAGCAACACTCTTAACCTCCTTCATGTCAACTTAGCCTTAAATAAGCCCACGGCTCAAAGTTCTATTTATCAGCCGGAAAGATATGGTTATGATCCTCATGGTGCCTGTAATGGCGAGAAAAAAGGAAAATTTGGTTTTCATACGTTTGAAGAAAATCAGCCTTGGTGGCAAATTGACTTGCAGGGAACCTATCAGCTTTCTCAGATTAAAATTTATAATCGTATTGACTTTAAAGAAAGAGCTTCTGCGTTAAATATTTTAGTGTCTCAGGATGCACTTAATTGGGAATTATGTTACTCAAATGATCCAGAAAATCTGTTTGGTGGCAGTGATGGTAACCCCCTCACGGTAGATTTACAGCAGAAAGTCACACGGTTTGTGCGACTGCAATTACGAGAGATTGATACCCTACATTTAGATGAAGTCGAAATCTACGGTATCCCGGTTAAACTTGATAGTTCTCAGTTGAAATCTAATCACGATGAAAATGCCCTAGCAATCAATTTTTATCTTCACCATAATGTCCCTCCTTCTTTTCATGCTAAACAGAATTTAATTATGAGTATGTTAAAGAAATTAGGGATGTATGATACGGAACTGGGTAAGGTTCGTCTGGGAAGCAAGGGTGATGGTGGTTATGTCATTCCCGATGATTTGACAGATATTAAAGGGATTATTTCGATTGGGATAGGCGGAGAAGTTAGTTTTGATTTAGAGTGGGCAAAAATGGGGGTTAAGGTTTTTCAATATGACCACACTATTGAAGCACCTCCGGTTATTCACGAGAATTTTGTCTTTAATAAATTAGGTTGGGGTACGCAGGATGGCAATGGCTTTATCACACTACCTAAAATGATAGAGACTAACCACTTAGAAGATGGCGATCTATTCTTAAAATTTGATGTTGAAAATGCCGAGTGGGATGCTTTATTTGATGTATCGCCCGATTTGTTAAAGCGTTTTCGGATCATCGCCTGTGAGCTTCATGGGTTTGATGGTTTGGAAAATATGTCAGTTTTTCAGAAGGTTAATCGAGTCATTAACTTACTAACAACCCATCATACGGTTGTGCATATTCATCCCAATAATTGCTGTGGTATTGCCTTGGTTGCTGGAATTCCATTACCTAAACTAATTGAATTTACTTTCCTACGAAATGATCGAGCTTCCTTTTATCCCAGTCATGCAAGTATTCCCTCCGCTTTAGATTATCCAAATGTCAAAAGTAAACCGGAAATTGTTTTGACTCCCTTCCATCTCAATGAGCCTCGAAAGTTACAGAGTAGAAATTTAGCATTAAATAAACCAACTGCACAGAGTTCTGCTTTAGCTCCTGAAATATATGATTATGATCCTCATGGAGCTTGTAATGGCAAAAAAACTGGGAGATTTGGTTTTCATACTTGTCAAGAAAATCAACCTTGGTGGCAAATTGATCTGGAGAAAACTGCTCAAATATTGGAGATTAAAATTTATAATCGTCTGGATAGTTCTAAAGAACGCGCTTCAACTCTCAATATTTTATTATCTCAGGATGCACTCAATTGGGAATTATGTTACTCAAACGATAAAAACAACATCTTTGGTGGTACTGATGGAAAACCACTTACAGTAAATTTCCAGGAAAAAACAGCGCGTTTTGTGCGTTTACAACTGCGAGAAAATCAATATTTCCACTTAGATGAAGTAGAAATTTATGGGATTCCTTGTATAGATAGTTTAGATGTAATATCTAATGACGATCAAGCTACTCTATCAGCAAACTTTTATCGTCAATCTTACTTACCCACGACTTTACCACCTAAGAAAATTCCTGAAGAATTAGTTGCTGATTTTACTATTGGTAATAAAATTCCTGTGATTAATGCTTATTATAATAATACTTGTTCATCTCCTATCTATCTGAGTATGCAAGCTTATAATCAAGCATTTGAGCAATTATCAAAGTCTTCCTTTCAATATTACGGCGAGACTTTAGATTGCTTATTAAATGCTTTAGATAAATATAGCATTTTTAATAAAACCGTTCTTATTTTTGGGTTGGTGGGCATTAATTGTGATGCCATATCTCTTTGGAAAGGTGCATCCCAAGTTTATGTTATTGATTATAATCTGCCTATGTCTGAACATCCTCAAGTACAAGTTTTTTCATATGAGGATTATATAGGTCGGAATATTCAAGCAGACATTGGCATTTCCATCTCATCTTTTGAACATGACGGTTTAGGACGTTATGGAGATCCAATCAATCCTAATGGTGACTTGGAAGCGATGAAACTGTCAAAAACATTAATTAAAAAAGATGGTCTGTTTTTCTTTTCTGTTCCAATTGGTAAAGATTGCCTAGTTTGGAATGCTCATAGAATTTATGGGAAAATCCGTTTACCTATGATGTTTGAAGGTTGGGAATTGCTGAACAGTTTCGGATTTTCCGATTCTTTGATTAACGATCAGGATTTAGGTAAATTTCAACAACCTGTTTTCGTTTTGAAAAACCTATAGTCATATAGATCGGCTTAGGAGTGTTCAACAACAGAATGTGATCGGTGTAGACTATCAATGCGAGAAGTTCGTTTGGTTGCTACTCGATCACCTGTCATTCTGTTTTTCATTTTCACCTTCATTGATGTTAATATATTATCTCTGATCCTTTTATAACCAACGGGTTTACCATGAATACTCATATCCTGACCATCCCAATCTTCGATTTCAATAAATTCTTGAAGTTGGTTGATTAATCGATCATGTCTTTCTTTAGGGATATTAACTTTATTCCAATGTAAAGACTGCGTTTTTAATTAACTTTGTTGGAATATCTTTATAATAATCCCATAAATCAGGGTTGGGTTCAAAGGTGACGCAATCATAGTTTGAATGAATCATTAAAAATTTGATAGCAGAACATCCATCATATCCGCCACAATCGATAAATAAACCTCGGTCTTGTTTGGGAGTTTGGCCATTTCTGCCCCTATCCTTAACAGTGTATTGATCATTGATCAGACTTAGATATTTGTTGCCAAACAACCTCTCTTTTTGAGTGAATACTTCACTCAATCTATTCTGTAATTTATTGCACTCCGGTTTAATCTCAATAGCTTTTTGTAAATACTCAACAGATGCTTCTAAATCTCCCTGTTGGGCTAAAGCCTCCCCTAAACTATAAAATAACCAAGCCGAATTGGGATTAACTTTCAAACCCTGGGAATAACAATCAATAGCCCCATCTAAATCCCCCTTTTTAACCAAAGTATCGCCCAAGTTATTGTAAGCCCAAGAAAAATGGGGGTTAATGGTGATTACCTGATGATAAAGCGTTATAGCCTTATCTAACTTCCCTACCCGCTTCAACTGATTCGCCTGCTTAAGCAACTGACCTGCACTCATGTCTTGATTATCCCTTGTCTATGTTTTTTTAGTTAGAAAGAAAAATTTTAGGTAGCCCTAATTTTTTTTATTACAAAAAATACGGTTTTTAATCCATCGTCAAGAGGAGAGTTTAATACATCACTGACAGCATATTTTCCCTGTCCCCACAGATTCACAAGCATAGGCATCACACTAGCCTCTGCCCCAAAAGGATCTAATTCTGATGTTGAAGAAACTCCGTATTTTCTTTTTTTACCCATACCTGATCTAATTTGCGCTCATTCCCAGCTTCTTGAACTCGGGCATAGCGATCATAATCAAAATGTCCTTCTTCATTTAGATACTTATGAAGTACATATTGTCCATGATCATCAGGCAGGGTATCCTTTGGCAATACTGGGCTTCTAATTATTTTTTTAGCTGGTCTTAAAACTTGTGAATCATCCTCAACTTTGCTCGATTTATTCAATCTTTTACAAACATTCTCATACAAGCCTAGCAGTTTTATATTCCCCCTAATTTCCGGTTGAATCTCAATAGCTTTTTGTAAATATTCAACAGCAGTTTCTAAATCTCCCTGTTGGGCTAAAGCATCTCCCAAAGCATAAAATAACCAAGCCGAATTGGGATTAACTTTCAAACCCTGGGAATAACAAGCAATAGCCTCATCTAAATTTCCCTTTTTAACCAAAGCATCTCCTAAGTCATAATAAGTCCAAGCAAAATGGGGGTTGATCTCGATCGCTTGATGATAAAGTGTGATCGCCTCGTCTAACTTACCTTCTCGCTTAAGTTGATTAGCTTTTTTGATCAAATTCCCTGCACTCATAGGATTTACACTCTCCAATTTAATAATGATGTCATTTTATTACTTAATTATAGATTATAATAGGGGTTTATTTCCCGATTTGAAAGATTTGTTCGGCTGTTAAATGGGGAGACTTGAGAACAGTTGGGGCGTTTAGAGGATGCGATCGTGAAGTCTATAGAGGAGAATCTACAGAAAATGCTTTATAAGATTCCATTGCTGCTCTCACCACAACCTGAAGGGGGATTTACGGTGACATCCCCATTATTGCCAGAACTTCTGACCGAGGGTGACACCGTTGAGGAAGCTCTGGCCAATGTTCAGGATGCTCTAGCTGCTGTGGTTGAGATTTATGAAGATTTAGGACGAGCTTTACCGCTAAATCTCTGCGTTGCTGATGCTAACCATTCCCTGTGGCTAGAAACTCTGGTGGTCAGTCCATGAAGTATCGCGAAGTGGCTCGAAAACTCAAAGCCTTGAATTGTCAAGAATTGCCTCGACGCGCGGGTGGCTCTCACCGAAAATGGTTTAATCCAAATACACAGCAATCTTCGGTGCTACACCGATTGGGGAAGTCGTGACCTCAAAGTAGGAACACTACGGTCTGCACTACGACAATTGGGGATTGATTGGGATGTTTTCAACAAGGCCTAATCCCTGGTGGTAGAAAGGAATAAAGCCGGGTAATTAAAAGGCGATTAAAATCGCGGCTACACAGGGGAGATGGGTTGATGTGGAAAAGCTAGGATAATGGTTGTTAAAATTGTTTGATTGTGGCAATAAATGTAACTAAAATGACTGCAAAAAGCTTGCTTAATCGAATTACTTATAACCCCAGGCAATGTGGAGGGAGACCTTGCATTCGAGGGATGCGAATTCGCGTTTCTGATATTTTAGAGATGCTGGCAGAAAATGTTAGTAGTGGGGAAATTTTAGAAGATTTCCCCGACTTGGAGGCGGAGGATATTCAAGCTTGTTTGTTGTTTGCTGCCCGACGAACTAATATTCCTAAATTAACAGTATGAATTTTTGGATTGATGCCCAACTTCCTCCAAGTTTAGCTAATTGGTTGGTCGAAACTTTTAATGTTAATGCTACGGCTATTAGAGATTTGGGGTTACGAGATGCTGAAGATATAGAGATTTTCAATGCTGCCAGGAACCCAGGGACGGTTATTGTTAGTAAAGACAGCGATTTTGTGGAGTTAGTTACTCGTTTAGGAACTCCACCTCAAATTCTCTGGTTGACTTGTGGGAATGTTACTAACCGAAACCTGCGACTGATTTTGAGCAATACTTTTGCCGAAGCATTACCAATGCTAGAAGCTGGAGAAGCGATTGTGGAAATTAGCGATTAGGGGAATGGATAGAACAAAAAAACGATATCCGCGCACCATCAGGACAAAGATGGTATTTGGGGATGAAAAGAAAAATCCGACCGGTGAAATCTTCAACCCGCGTCGGCGGGTTTTGTTTCTGTAGATGCGGTTTCAACCGCCTTTGTTTAAAGCTTGTCTGGTGAAATGGTGAATATGTTACCCTAGTCTTAAGATCGGGTTTTATGAGGTCTCAATGATGACAACTTCCCTCAGATATTCACTTTTTGATGTTACTTATCCTGATAGTGATGGCTTGCCAATGGCTGAGAGTGATGCAACTAGAGATTACTTGATTTATGGTGTCGAAGCCTTAGACAGTTATTTTCAAGAAAATGCTAATGTTTATGTTTCTGGAAATTTATTTATCTATTACGAACAGGGCAACCCCAAAGCAGTCGTAGCTCCCGATGTGTTTGTGGTGTTTGGCGTTGAGAAAAAAAAGCGACCTTCCTATAAGACATGGGAGGAACAGGGCAAAATCCCTGACTTTGTGCTGGAAATTACTTCAAAAAGTACGAAGAGTGAAGATCGTGGTACGAAAAGAGGTTTATATGCTTATTTGGGAGTGCAAGAATATTTTCAATATGATCCGACTGCTGACTATTTGAAGCCATCTTTGCAAGGATTTCGTTTGATTGAAGGCAATTATTTACCAATTTCAGAGCAAATTCATGGCGATCACCTCTCAGTTTATTCTGAAACACTGGGCTTAGAGCTATGGTTAGAGACAAATGGTGAGATGCGTTTTTATGCACCCAAGTCAGGAGCTAAATTACTTAGCCCAAGAGAGATGGAACAAGCCAAGCATCAAGCTGAACAAGCCCAACATCAGGCTGAACAGGCTCAACATCAAGCTGAACAAAGGGCGGCTAAGTTGGCGGCTAAGTTGCGTGAGCTAGGGATTGATCCAGATTTGATTTAAGGAAATTCTTGAAGAGTGTTATCAAGACGGACGAGAAATTGCCTCAAGGCGATCACAACTTCCCCTAGTGCACTTTTCGTTGAAAAGTGGTAGAAAGGAATAAAGCCGGGTAATTAAAAGGCGATTGAAATCGCGGCTACACAAACGATGTCCGCCTTCGCGGACAAAGATGGTATTTGGGGATGAAAAGAAAAATCCGACCGGTGAAATCTTCAACCCGTGTCGGCGGGTTTTGTTTGTGTAGATGCGGTTTCAACCGCCTTTGTTTAAATCTTTGGATTAAGATAGAGATGGTTGAAATCCCTATTCAAGCAATGAGATTAGCCTATCAGCAAAACAGAAAATATGATTCAACATAATCTTTACGAGAATGATTTTTATACTTGGTCTTGTCAACAGGCTCAATTACTGCGGGAAAAAAAATTTGATCAAGTGGATTGGAGCAATATTATTGAGGAGATTGAAGACTTGGGACGCAGTGAATATCGAGCGTTTGTATCTGCAATTGAACAGCTAACCTTGCATTTGTTGAAATGGCAATATCAGAAAGAACGTCGCTCCCCAAGTTGGCGACATTCTATTGACAAGCAAAGAATTCAAATAGAACGTATCCTTGAGGATAATCCTGGCTTGCAAACTCGAATCCAAGAAGCCGTTAGTAAGGGGTATAAGTATGGACGCAAAGGAGCGAGTAAAGAGACTTTTCTGGACGAGAAGGTTTTTCCTCAAGGTTGCCCTTATACTTGGGAAGAGTTGGTAGATGAGGATTTTTTTCCCGAAGGACATCAAGTATGAAATTAACTACTCCCTTTGAGACGTCTAAGTTAGATCAAATTATTCGCGATCGCTATGAACAAAATGAGAGAGAACGTCAAAAATTGTTGCAAAAAGTTGTGGAATGGCTAGATGAACATGGATTGCAGTATGGTATTCAAACAGCCTATATTTTTGGCTCGCTAACACAACCCCAAAGATTTCATCAAAACTCTGATATTGATATCGCTGTTGAGCAAATTAATCCCGATGATTTTTTTGCTGTAATTGGCTTTATTTCTGAGACTATGGGGCGTGATGTGGATGTAATTGAACTTTACAAATGTCACTTTGGCGATCGGATTAGACAAACAGGTATTCCATGGACAGCAATAAACTCATCCTTTTAAAAGTTGACTTAGAGGGTCAGATGAATGATATACAAAGAATTCATCAAAAACTACTAGATAGGGTTGCGAAGTTGGCAGTAGATGATGACGTAATCTTAGAAAGTATTGCCTATCAAATTCATCGAAAAATTGGGTAGAAACCCCGTCGTTCTACGACGGCTTTGATATTTTTAATTTAACACATTCACAAAAAGATATACTATAATGTGAGGTATGGAAAAAGCCTTTAGTTACCGATTTTACCCAAGTCCAGAGCAAGAGTCGCTATTGCGACGCACTTTGGGTTGTGTAAGGTTGGTTTACAACAAGGCTCTCCATGAGAGAACTCAAGGATGGTACGAAAGACAAGAAAAAATTGGATATAACCAAACATCCTCTATGCTGACCAAATGGAAAAAACAAGAAGACTTGGATTTTCTTAATCAAGTTAGCTGTGTACCAATACAACAAGGGTTGAGACATCTTCAATCGGCATTTGCTAATTTCTTTGCAGGAAGGGCAAAATATCCCAACTTCAAGAAAAAAAGGAATGGTGGTAGTGCTGAATTTACAAAGTCGGCATTTAAGTTTAAAGATGGAAAAATCTACCTGGCGAAAAGTGTTGAGCCTTTAGATATTCGATGGTCTAGGCAGATTCCAAAAGGATGTGAGCCGTCCTCTGTAACCGTTAAGATGCACCCGTCGGGACGTTGGCATATTTCCATTCGTTTCGATGATCCAACAATTAAGCCATTGCCTGTTAATGATAATGCGATTGGGATTGACTTGGGTATTACAAGCCTGATTGCTACCAGCAACGGTGAAAAAGTGTCTAACCCCAAACAATTTAAGAAGCATTACAAAAGATTGAAACGGGCGCAAAAGAATCTTTCTCGTAAACAAAAAGGTTCCAAGAATAGGGAAAAAGCGAGGATTAAGGTAGCAAAAGTTCACCTTAAAATTGCAGATTCCCGTAAAGATTTCTTGCATAAGCTGACGACTAACTTGGTACGCGAAAATCAAACGATTGCCGTTGAGTCGTTAGCAGTTAAGAATATGATCAAAAACCACAAGCTCGCACTGGCTATTTCTGATAGCGGATGGAGTGAGTTGATTCGGCAATTAGATTACAAGTGTCTTTGGTATGGGCGTAATCTAGTTAAGATTGACCAATGGTTCCCTAGTTCTAAACGCTGCGGGAACTGTGGTCACACAATGGATAAATTGCCACTAAATATTCGTGAATGGAAATGCCCTAAGTGTGAGGTAGTCCATGACCGAGATCTCAACGCGAGTAAAAATATTTTGGCTGCGGGACTCGCAGTGTCAGTCTGTGGAGCGACTGTAAGACCTGAACAGAGTCAATCTGTAAAGGCGGGTGCTATGAAGCAGAAACCTAAATCGTGAGGTTTGGGAATCCCCGCCCGTTTTACTGCGGGGTGGATGTCAAAACCTATACTGTGCCACTGAGGACTTACTGAAAATAGTGGCTAGTTGCTTTGAAAATAATATTAGTAACTCTAGCCAATGGCATAGTTTATTACTCCAGAGAATGACCATGGAAATTCCTGATATCCGTCCGGCATTTTTATCTTATAATACCCATGCTATTTTGAATAATTTGCGAGGCTTCCGTCACTTTTTTCGTCATCCTTATGGTGCAACTATTGAGTATGAACAACTTAAAATCAATTTGGATAAAGCATTAAAATTAAAAGAAAATCTTGAGACTGACATTCATCAATTTTTACTAAGGTTAGACAATGAAAATCATTGAGATTAAAGTTTTTGTTACTTAATTATAGATTATAATAGGGGTTTATTGCCCGATTTGAAATATCTGTTCGGTCGTTAAATTAAGTTCTGGGAAAGTAAGCGATCGCACTATATCTTTACCCCTAAATAAATTTACCATATATTCTCCTTCCACTAAATTACAAACCGAAATAGTCGGTTGTTTGGGATCACCAATATAGCGCCGACCTCCTAAACCCAAATAATCAACAATCCAATACTCACCTATACCTAATTTTTCATATTCTCCTAGTTTCATTAAATAATCATCTTGCCAATTGGTACTCACGACTTCTATCGCTAATTTAATGCTTGTTCCTTGAGTAATCGTCGATCGCTTTTTCCACATAGATTCATTCATAATAGCATTAAAATCTAATACCATCACATCAGGAATATAAGCTGATTTATCAGAGTCTATTGCTTTAATAAGCCCTTGTCTGGGGATAAAAAATGGCAAATTTAAACGTTTAATTTCCACACCCAGTTCCAAAGCTAAAAAGCCCGCTACTTGTTCATGAGTTCCTGTCGGTTGCATTTTAACAATAACTCCATTATGTAATTCAAAGCGACCATGACCATCAGGATACCATTCAAAAAACTCCTCTAAATTCATTAATTGAATATCTTTATCTTCAACATTAGTAGTCACTTTTTCTTCTGTAAACATATTGGTACTCCTAGCAATGGGCATTATAAATAAGGATAGGATCAGTTATTAATGGTTTCCGTTAATTCAATTCTACTACCTGATACAATGGAAACTCAAATCATTAGACCTCAAGCAACCCTCTCCATGAAACTCAACTTTCCCGACCTCTGCCAACACCACAACATCACCCCACGCGGCATTATCTTGATTGGTGCTTACGATGGCAAAACCCTCAAACGTCTCAACCTCCCCAATACCGTTAAAATCCTAGTCATTGATGCCAACCAAGGCGCCGTTGAACGACTGCAAGAGAATTTTGCCGATAGTCCCAATATCCAGGTGGTTCAAGCTGCTATTGCCAACCATAACGACACCGTTACCCTGCACCTAACTTCCCTTGAGTCTAGCAGTTCTATTTTGCCCTGGAAACAGTACAGTGAAATTTACCCCAATATTAAAGAAATTCAACAACTCACCCTTTCCTCGCGCACCCTGGATACTCTCCTGGAAGAACTGAACCTCTCTCCTAGTGATTTTAATATTCTGATTCTCGATATCCAAGGTGCTGAACTTTTGGCCTTGGAAGGTGCTAACCAACTTCTAAATACCTTAGATGCTATTTACACCAATGTTCATTATCAAGAACTATTTGAAGGCGGTGCATTAGCGGAAGAAGTTAATCAGTTTCTCTCCGACTATCAATTTGATATTGTTGCCGAGGATACTCCTTACCATCCCGCTTGGGGAGAAGCATTTTATGTGCGTCAAACTGTTAGGACTGAGGACGGAATTCATCCGGTTAAACCCCTATCTTCAATTGCCAAGCAACTTCAAGAAACCAAACAGGAGTTAGAAATTTTACAGTCCCAATACCAAGAGGTTTTGTTAATATTGGAACAATCTCAAGTTCAACAGGACGAAGGTACAGAAATTTTAGTTAAGTTAGAATCTCAACGGGATCAAATATTACAGGAATTAGAACAATCTCAAACCCAACGGTCACAATTAGAAACCCAACTCCAACAAACCCAAACTCAATTAGAACAATCTCAAGTTCAACTGCACGCAAATGCAGAAAATTTAGTTGAGTTAGAATCTCAACGAGATCAAATATTGTCAGAATTAGAACAATCTCAAACCAACCTTAAACAAACCCAAACGGAATTAGAACAAACTCAAAACCAAAATCAACAACTTCAAACCGAACTCAAACAATCTCAAACTATATTAGAACAATCTCAAACGGAATTAGAACAATCTCAAACGGAATTAGAACAATCTCAAACCAACCTTAAACAAACCCAAACGGAATTAGAACAAACTCAAAACCAAAATCAACAACTTCAAACCGAACTCAAACAATCTCAAACTATATTAGAACAATCTCAAACGGAATTAGAACAATCTCAAATCAACATTAAACAAACCCAGAAAGAATTTGACCAATCTCGTTCAGAACTGCATGAAGTTCGAGAAGAATTAGAATTAACTCAATTTCAACTGGATGAAGTGCAGGTCGAGTTAGAACAATATGTTTCCCAGTTTCATCAACAAAAAGAGGAAATCACCAAACTAAAAACCGAACTAGAACAAGCGAAAACTCAATTAACTCAAGTTCAATATCAACCGGAAATCACCGTTAGTAAAAAATCAAAATCCGATAATGCAGCAATAGTTAAATTATTAGCAAAAGTTCTAGCGGAAACTATGGAAGATTAGGGAGGATATATTGTCAGCAACCGCCAAAGAGTTTGGTTTAGGCTATATTCCTGACGTGAAACTTAATTCTCAAGGCACTCTCGGTGTTCAATATTCCCAATCTTGGCTAGTATCGCAGATAAAACCATCTGCGATCGCTTCCTCAAAATTGTATGGACATTTTTCGGGAAAAGTTCTTAATGGCAAGTTTGTTTCTCGTAGTGCCAAATCAACTCCTGCTTCAAAGCCATCTTCCAAAGCGTCAATTATGCGAGACTTTAAGCTAGGATTACGATAAAAATGGCGACTAATGGCACGGCGCTGTTCTCTGATGGTCAGAAACCAACTGCGAGAACGGTTTTCTGGTTGATATTGCCACTTGAGGAGATGCCCTAACAAGACAGTAATACGACTGACTAATTCTCGGTATTCCTGTCTTCCCAAGGCTTGTACCTCCTCCTGTAAGTTTTGCCAATCTAATTCTGATACTTGTCTGTTGGCTATTACCTGTACTTGCCACTGTGTCCAGCCGTAAAAATCTTGTTCGTATTGTGAAACTATTTTAGAATTCATGGTATTAATAGTTAACTTTAACCCTAAAAAATTTTACTATAGCAATCTTAAATGATTTGTGATAGAAATATATAACCTCACCCTAGCCCTCCCCTTACTAAGGGGAGGGTTGGGAGGGGTAAATATAGATGGAAATATTACAACTGATTTAGGATGGCTATATTATGTATTATATCTAAAACTCTCATAAGATGTCGAAGCCAAGTTCTAACAGAAACCATTGAAGATTAGTGAGGATATATTATGATAGCGACCCCTTTATCAATTTCTCCCAATATCCAACCCTCGTTAAATCTAACAATATTCCGGTGATTAATGGAAGTCAATTAATTACCGCTATTCATCAAAATCACGATTATAACCATCTATCAGGACGGCGTTTAGAAGCCTTTCAAGGAATAGAAGCACAACAAAATCAAACCTTCCTCCAGGGTCATTTGGCGGGAAATAGTGCGGATGCAACGGTCTACTTAACTCCTCTGTCTCCTAACCATACCCCTAAAGTTAGTGTGATTATTTCTATGACCTCTGCGGAGGAGGAGACGCGCCGTGGCTCGTCTCTACGGAGTTAGGCCATTGATAGTGTTTACCAACAAACTTTTACCGACTTTGAAATTATCGTAATTGATGATAGTTTTACGGGTGAAATGCGATCGCAACTTAAAGTAAAATATCCCTTAATTAATTATATCCATCAACCCGATCAGGGAAAAGCAAAATTAATTAATCATTCTTTTCCTTTTCCATTCCTTATTCAGCAAGCCCTAAATAGGGTAGAATGAAAAACCAAGTTTAGAAAAATCAATAAAATGAGAGAAAATTCGAGTTTGAGTAGTTTGGAGATAAAGCAACCACCAAGGCAGTTAAGACACCAGACGGATATTGGAACCCAGACGGTAAAGTGTTTTCCCCCCAGCCCCCCGTGCACGGGGGGTTTGGGGGGCTGTTCCGGTGTTCCCTGCTATAAAGGCATAGTCTAGGTTTTTTGAATATTAGGATTAGGTTGAATTTTAGTTACTTCTTCTAAATTGGGTAAAATAATTGGATTGTTCAAATTTTCCGTATTGGTTTCCATTAGATTAGTAATGGATTCTGTTAATTGACTAGGGTTCATAAAGATAATTTTTGAATTAGCACTTTGACTTAACTGTTGGTTAGCTTCAACATATTGTTTTGTAATTAAAAATTTTAAAAATTCTTGACTATTGGTTTTTAATCCTAAAGTATCTGCTAACACTCGAATCGATTGAGCTTGTCCTTGAGCTTCTAAAATTTCTGCCTGTTTTTGACTTTCAGCAACCCGTTTGCGTTCCATTGACTCTTGGATAGATTTAGGAGGAGTAATATTTTGAATATCAACCCGAATTATAGTAATTCCCCAGGTCTTTGTTCCTTCTGCTAAGGCATATAATAATCTTCTGTTAATGTCTTTAATTTTAGCTAATAATTCTTCCAGATTCGTTAACCCGATTTCTGCCCTAAGTGTGGTTAAAACTAAATTAGAAATCGCTTCTTTGGTTTTATCGGTTTCAACGTTATAATAAAAATTTTGTAAATCTTCAATTTTCCAAAAAACCGCCGCATTAATTCTGAGGGTGATTTGATCTTTTGTAATCACTTCTTGAGGGTCAATATCTAATAAACGTTCACGGTTGGTATCATAATAAACAATTTTCTCCGCCACAGGAATAATAAATTGCAGTCCTGGTTTTAGAGTCCGTCTATATTTACCTAATCTTTCAACAATAGCTTGGTCACTGGTACTAACCACTTTCACCGAAGAATTTAGTGTAAATCCAATGATAATGGGAAATAAAATACCGAGAATATATTGGAACATAAACAGTAAAGTTTGGGGTAATTAACGGGTTAATCAAATCATCAATACCTGTAGAGACGTTGTATACAACGTCTCTACAGCCCTGGGTTAATTTCAGGATTTAATCACACCAGAATGTCCAGTCATTTCTCCCACCGGTTCAAAGCGTCCGCCTAAATATTTAGCCAGAAATTCTTCGGCGACTGCATAGAAATGTAAGCGATTTTCGGGACGGGCAAAACCATGTCCTTCATCGGTATATAACACATATTCTACAGGTTTATCAGCTTGTTTCATCGCCTCAAAAATCTGTTCACTTTCCGCTTGTTTAACCCTGGGATCATTGGCTCCTTGACCAATCAATAAAGGTTTCTCAATCCGGTCAACAAAAAATAAAGGCGATCGCTGTTTTAAAAATTCCGGTTCCGTGTCTAAATTCCCCACCCGATGATAGAAATTCTTGCGAATGGGTTCCCAATAGGGCGGAATACTTTGCATCAAAGTAATAATATTACTCGGCCCGACAATATCCACACCACAGGCAAAAACTTCGGGAGTAAATGTTAAGCCAACCAAGGTCGCATAACCCCCATAAGACCCGCCCATAATTGCAATTTTATCCGGTTGGGAAATGCCATTTTCAACTAACCAATTCACACCATCAATTAAGTCCTGGTGCATTTTTCCCGCCCATTCTCGGTTGGCGGCATTTAGAAAGGCTTTGCCATAGCCCGTTGATCCCCGGAAATTCACCTGTAAGACCGCGTAACCCCGGTTAGCTAACCATTGGGCTTGGGAGTCATAACCCCAGGTATCTCGCGCCCAGGGGCCACCGTGAACCAATAGCACCGTCGGGGCGGGAAGCTCAACCCCAACGGGTTTGGTTAAATAACCATGAATGGTTAACCCATCAATTGCGGTGTAAGAAATTGGTTCCATAGAGGCTAAAGATAAGCCTTCTAATTTGGGTTTATTACTGAATAAAAAGCTATGGGTTTTGGTGGGGCGATCGTAAACGTAAAAATACACCGGGCCGTCATCGGTGACAAAACTAATTAACCATTTTTCATCGGATAATGTTCGACTAATCCCAAATTCCCCCGGACGAATTTGTTTAATTGCCTCGATATCTTCGGCAATAATCGGGTCAATAATTTGCCATTCTTCCTTATCTTTATAAAAAGAAACCGCCTCAATATTTCGGGTGGTAGGATGGGCTAATAATCCGCCAATATCATATTCAGGATCTTCGGCAATTACTGTTTCTTGACGGGTGGATAAATCCAATGCAATTAATCTTTCAGCATTAGCATCATGGTTCCCCACCATATATAAAATTTTGCCATCATTGGAAAAGAAAGCCGCCCCTCCTTCTTCATCGGGCCCCCAATGACGGAGGGTTTCCCAAGGATGTTCGGGAGTTTCTCGATATAATAAATCAAACCCACCATCATCGGTGCTAGAACTTGCCGCCCGGATATTAAACTCAGCATCGGCCGTCCAACTAACAATATTACCCGGATTTTCCGTATGGAAATCAACGGCTCCGTTTTTTAAATTCACCTGATAAACGTCAAAAACCTGCGGATCTCTCAGGTTCATTCCGACTAAAATTTGATCAGGGAATTTGTGGTCTAAATTAACGACGTTGGAGTTAACTCCTTGAAACGGAGTTAAGTCTCGAACAACCTGGGTTTGGACATTTACTAAATATAAATGCCAGTTTTCATCGCCATCGGAGTCTTGAACATAAATCAGTTGATCGGGGTCATAAGTCCAGAAAAATAATCGAATACCTCGTTTTGGATCACGGGTTAAAGCTCGGGTTTCCTCCTGTCCAACGGTTTTTAACCAAACCTGTAAAATATTCTTTTCATCGGGGGCAATATAGGCCAGGTATTTACCATCGGGGGAAAGACGGGGGCTAGTGCGTTCGGGGTTGCCAAACAGTAGTTCCCGGGGAATTAAAGGTGGAAGTTCGGTTGCCGTGGTCATATTTTGTGTTTTCAAAACTTAACTTTTTCTATTGTGGCATTTTCCCTTGATTTTATTGAGAATAGGTTGATCGGGACTTGCAAAAATTAAAGGACTTACGCACAGATAACGTAATTGTGTGATTGCGAAGGGTCGTGAAGCAATTTCAAAGCCTTGTCACACCGTTATATGCGTAAGTCCTGTACCAAATGAATGGGAGTGAACTACCCTGTTCTATCGAAGCCCATCTTTAATATTGTCTACAGGCATTTATTCAGGGAGAGATGCTGTCGGCATTTTCACAACAGACTTAGGCATTTCAATCATTGTTTGTCCGAAATTCAGGTTGCGTTCAGGAACTGCTGACATCTGGATATTTTCTTGTTTAAAACGTTCCTGAATCATCTGAATTACTTCTTCATGAACTCCCCAAAAATCTTCTGTTTTAGTCCAACCACTTACACCTATAGAGAAATAGTAATCTTCAACTGACCAGAGAAATTTGCCTGGTTTGGGATCTTGAAGAATTTTCGGGTGTGATTGAATAATTTCCACCAATAATTTTTGCACACTTGCTAAGTCTTCTTTAAAGCCAATTCGCAACCAAACCGCTACTTTACGGATTTCCCCATCAGTCAGATTTTCTATCATCCCACCCCAAACAGTATTATTGGGAATAACATACATCTGACCTCCGAAACCTTTAATTTTAGTGCTGGCTAAAGAGATAGAATCAACATAACCCCAAATACCACCAAGTTTGACTTCATCACCAATATCAAAGGGTTTGTTAAACATAATCATCAAACCACTGGCAAAGTTACCCAAATTGCTTTGTAGGGCAAAAGCCAAGATGAAACTTGCACCCCCAAGCAGGGCTAGAATTGGGCCCAGGCTGACTTCTAGTGCGGTCAGGGCTAACATTACACCGACAACGATACCACCACGTTTGACGACCATGACGGTAAAATGACGCAATAGCTCAGATGCACCCCCAATCCGTTTTAAAGAGAGATTTAAGATAATTCCGAGAATCTGAGAAACAATGGTAGAGGCAATCACAATACCTACGAATTTACCGATGTTGGTTGCCCAGCGCAGGCCACCTTCTCCTGATTTCACCCAACTCATCAAGCGAACGCCCACACCCTCGCTGTCTTTCAAGTCAACTGAAACTACGCTGATGGCATCAATATATTTTAGATAAGGTTTAGGATCTCCTCCTTTGCGTTCTAATTCTGCAAGCACAACTTTGAATCTGTCAACTATGGCGGTTCGCTCTGATTGCAGTTCTGTAACGTTAGCTACGAGTTGATTCTTTAATTTCGCTTCTGCATCAGCATTTTTATCTAATTGATCTGCGGCTTTTTCTAGTTTTTCTCCCTTGGTTTTAAGACTTTCATTATTGTCAATAGTATCAACTGGCCCAGCTATTTTGGTACTCCCATCACCTTCTATTTTGGTGTTATCTAAAGCAATTGCAGCTTTATTCAACTCTTGGGAAGATTGTTTATTAGGATCAGGGGTTTGAACCCCTTCTATTTGTTCTCTCAGTTGTTTGAGAGAAATCTGGTTGAACGTCCTTTTTAGCTTCTTGAGCCTCATTAATAGATTCCTGTCCTTTTTTCAGGTTTTCTTTGGCTTCTTCTACTTTTTTTGTAGCTTCTTGATATTCTGGAGAACCAGGAGTTGCCGTCTTGAGTTGTTCTTCTGCTGCTTTCAGGGCTTCCTGTGACTTGTTTAGGGAATCAGATGCTTCTTGTTGTTTGTTGATGCTTTGATTTTGCCGTTTAATAGCTATTTCCGCATTACTGATTTTTTGAACTTTATCTTTTAGCAAGATCAGCCAAGCTGCTGATTCATTTTGCAATTCTTCTAAACTTAATGGTCTAACTAATAATTCCAGTTCGTCCACAGGAATTGTAGGATCTTGAGTCGTAATTGCCAATTTGGGATCGGCACTAACAGCAGCAGGTTGAACTTGCTCTGCTTGTACTTCTTCTGCTGCATTTTCTTGGGTTCTTGCTGGTGTCACCCATAGCGCGAATACAAAAACCAAACCGGCGAGAGTAATAGCACGAACTCGATAGCGCATGAATTTTTTCCCAATTACAAAAATCTATCTATTGATACTAGACTAATCTACAAACCCAGGATGTGTCGATCATATTTTAACCAAACCTGTACAATATTCTTGATCACCTGGGACAATATTGTCTAAATATTTGCCATCGGGGGAATGTCAAGTCCTAACTGCCATAAAATTAAAAGCAATATCTTAAAAAATCCCAGATTTCTTAATATGAGAGATGTTTCGGTATCCATCTGTCCGGTTCCCCCGGAACAACGTCCTGTTAATGAATATCAAGAACTCAAAGAATCTTGGTTTTTTAGTTGGGTCACACTCAACTGGCCCCAATATTTGAGAAAATTATTCTGGGTGTGGTTGATTAGCTGGATTATTTTTTGTCCCGTCGCCGCGGCTAGTTTTACACCGAGCAAATATCCGGGGCAGTTGATTCTTGGTGCTGCTTCTGGAGCAACTTTTATTTTAACCTTAGTCGTGATTCGGTTATCTTTAGGCTGGTACTATATTAGATCCCGTCTGCTCAATCCTAGGATTTTCTACGAAGAATCAGGATGGTATGATGGCCAGACTTGGCTGAAAACCCCGGAATTTTTAGTCCAAGATCGGTTAATTCTCTCCCATCAAGTGCAACCGATTCTAACTCGATTACGACAAACCTATTATGGAATAGCCGGATTGTTGCTTGGAGGAGGATTAATCTGGGTCTTGTTGTAAATATTCACCGATTCTCTTGATAAACTCTAAATTTTAAAATATGACACGGGGAAAACGAACACAAGCTAAAGAACTGGAAGTTAGACTCCTGCGGGAAGGACTGGTTGAGTCTACCCATCGGGTGCAAGCGACGGTCTGTGATCACCGAGGACGGGTGTTATCCGTTGCCGGAAACTCCGACACCGCCACCTTTATCCGTTCAGCCTTAAAACCCTTTCAAGCCTTAGCCGTGACCACTACAGGCACAATGGAACGATATGATTTAACCGATATTGATTTAGCGATTATTTGTAGTTCCCATCAAGGAACCGTCGAACAGGCTCGACAGGCTTTTAATATTCTCTGGCGGGCCGATGTTGAACCCGTCCAACTCCAGTGTCCGATTCCAGCCGGGAAAAATAGCCCCCTACAACATGGCTGTTCGGGAAAACACGCCGGAATGTTAGCGGTTTGTCAACAATGTCATTGGCCATTAGAAAGCTATTTACAACGGAAACATCCTCTACAACAATTGATTATTGGTAAAGTCGGAGAATTATTAGGACTACCTCCCGATGAGTTCCTCAGCGCCAGGGATGACTGCGGAGCGCCGACCTATTATTTGGAATTGGGTCAAATGGGGATACTCTATGCTCAATTAGCTTCCGGGGATAACCTAGACCGGGAACGGATTGTCCGGGCCATGACCCATCATCCCGAAATGGTAGCCGGAGAGGGACATTTTGATACGGAATTAATGCGTTTAACCGAAGGAGAACTGGTCAGCAAGTCCGGGGCGGAAGGAGTGCAATGTGTGGGACGCATTGGGGAAGGTTTGGGATTAGCAATTAAAGTCATGGATGGGTCAACCCGGGCTAAATATGCCACGGCGATTCATCTATTGAAACAAATGGGTTGGATTACACCGACCATTGCGGAAACCCTCTCGGAAAAATTCCTAGCCCTGAGTGATTTTAAGCGTTTGGATGTGATCGGCGAATTATCGTTTTTGTGAGTGATCAACGCCTAAAGGTATCAACGGCAAAATTAGTTTAAAAAGAGGGGAGAAAATTTCTTCTTCCCTCCATGATCAACGCCTAAGAGCATTAAAGGTAAAATCACGGCGGGGGCTGATTTAAAGAAAAAACAGAATCCCGAAAAAACAGAAAAAGTAATTGAACAGAAAAATACAACCCGATAAAATACTGCAATTAACAGCTTAATTATCAGAGACGCACCAATAGCCTTCGGCATGGCTGCGCCCGGTCACGTCTCTACACTGATGACTGATTAAAGTCCCAAATCAACGGCTACCCGATGGGCGCAGGCGAAGCCGGAGAAGGCAACAGCATTTAATCCTTGGCCGGGGAAAGTGCTATCACCGACACAATATAACCCTCGGATAGATGTGCGGTTAAAGGGCATTCCCAGAAGTCCTTTTAATTTATAGGCGGGAATGGGGCCGTAGGTTCCATCCTGTCGGTTTAAAAAGCGACGATGTGATCGCGCTGTTCCCACTTCCATATAATCTAACCCGGCATCTAACCCGGGGAAAAGTATTTCTAAACGGTCAATAATTCTGCCCGCAGCTTGTTCTTTTTTGGCTTCATATTCAAACTCGGGTAATTTTTGCCAATCATCGATCCAACTAGGGGTAAAAGCATGAACAATATGATAGCCTTCCGGGGCTAAACTTGGATCTAATAAAGTCGGAATGGACACAAAAATTGTGCCTTCGGGTTCCTCCATTTTATCCCAATTTTCGACAATAATATGGTGACAATCGGTTTCTGGAGGTAAGACTGAGGCTTCTACTCCTAAATGTAGACTCAAGAAACTAGGGGATTTTTGATAGCGTTCTCGCCATTTTTTTTCAGCCTTTGGAATAGAGTCGGAGGGAATTAATTTGCCAAAGGTATCCCAACGGGTGGCATTAGAAACTATTCTTTTGCCTCGATAAACTTTACCATCAATTAGTTCTACTCCAACGGCTATTCCGTTTTCCAATATAATTTGTTTGACTCTAGCTTTATATTGAATTTGTCCACCAAATTTTTCTAATCCTTCGACTAATTTGATCGCAATTTGACCGACGCCTCCTTTGGGATAATTAATTCCTCCATAATGGCGATCGGAAAATACCATTCCAGCATTAATCATCGGGGTTAAATCAGCCGGAACCACTGACCAGCAGTAACATTCAATATCAATAAACTTTAAAAGTTCAGGATCATTAATATAACGTTTGGCAATATCTCCGACATTTTGGGGTAAATACTTAACTAATCCTAAACATGATCTCGGTTCTTGGAAAAATACCCGCATTAAATAACGAGGTTCTTCCAAAGATAGCAACTCCATGGAGTTCAGACAGTTAAAGACCTTCCAGCATTGATCATAAAATTTACGAATTCCTTTTTCTTCCTGGGGGAAGCGAGTAATTAGTTCTTGCAAAAACTTCTCATAATCTCGATGTACCCGTAATTTGAGATCATTGGGTAGGTGATAATGAATTTGAACCGGATCGGGAATGGTTTCTAGGGTGACGTCCACAGCTTCCAGGGCGCGGGTTAGGAGGTTGGTGGTTCCTTTGTCCCCAAATCCAAAAATCATGGATGCACCGACATCAAATCTGTATCCGTCCCGTTCAAAATATCCAGAACTGCCGCCCGGGATAATATAGCTTTCTAGGACAAGAACTTTTGCACCCTTGGCCGCCAATTGGGTCGCCGTCACCAGTCCCCCAATACCAGAACCAATGACAATCACATCAAATTCCTGATCGGAGTCAGAACTAGATCGAGCAAAAGACTGGGATAGGTTAGAAACAGGCATGACTGTCAATTCTCTTAAGCATTTCCTGACTGTACAGTGTAGCGTCTTACGCCCAAATCAGAGAGTTTAATCTTGAAATGGATCACGGATTTAAGAGGATTTCACGGATTTCACGGATTTTAATCTGTGTTAATCTGCGTAATCCTATTAAATCCGTGATCTGGATTCGGTGTACAATTGATGATTAATATAGTTAATTTTAAGTCGGGAGCGTAGTCCCAGATTAATTTGTAGGCAGCATGAAACACACCCTATCTGTTTTAGTTCAAGATGAAGCCGGAGTCCTGACGCGCATTGCGGGTTTATTTGCTCGTCGGGGTTTCAATATTGAGAGTTTGGCCGTCGGCCCGGCGGAACAATCGGGGATTTCTCGAATTACAATGGTGGTTCCTGGGGATGACCATATTATTGAACAGTTGACCAAACAACTCTACAAACTGATCAATGTTCTGAAAGTGCAGGATATTACCGGAGTTCCCTGTGTGGAAAGGGAATTGATGCTATTAAAGGTTAATTACAATAGCAGTGCGACTCGTTCTGAGATTATTGAGTTAGCGCAAATTTTTCGGGCGCGGGTTGTGGATATTGGAGATGACGCCCTAACTATTGAAGTGGTTGGCGACCCCGGAAAAATGGTGGCTATTGTCCAGGTTTTAAGTCGGTTTGGGATTCGGGAAATTGCTCGGACGGGCAAAATTGTCTTGGTGCGGGAGTCGGGAGTCAATACGGAATTCCTCAAAACTCAAGCCCCGGTGGAAGCTCGATTTTAGCAGAGGGGGGAACAGGTAACAGAGGGAAAAGGTTTCAACGTAAGCGGTTAGCTGGATTAGTCTTTGTCCTAATCAGTCTGAGAATTGCGATAATCAATCCCTTGTTGTGCCAGTATCCCCGATGGCAATATGCAGCTTAACAGTTTAAACCGCTACACCTTCCTATAATTAAGGGTTTTTGGTTTTTCACAAAAAAAGTTGATTTTTAAGTCATTTTTACAAAAAATTGTTAGAATAGAAGCAGGTGAGCGATCGCACAGTGTCGAAACTCATTAGAAACCATTATGACTCAAGAAGATTGTTTAGCCATTTATCAGGCACTTGTAGAGATGCTAAACTCTATAAAATTGGGGTGGGTAACGGAACAAGTTGCCGACGTTATTAGTGCGGGAAAAACCACCGAAGAACTGGTATCAGGACGGAAATCTCCCAATTTAAAGTTAAATTATTATAGCCCCCAAGAACAACTTTTACTTTTAATTAATGCCATTGAGAAATCGGTAATTAATACCGGAGAAATCGAAACAGAAATTCTGGATATTTTCCGCCATGAAACCCAGAATAGTGATTTAAAACCGGAATTGAGATTTACCTCCTCCGTGGATAGAAAAGGTACAATGTTTAAATATAGTATTGAATCTGTTAATAGCCGCCAACAACACCGCCAAGAATTAAAAAAATTGCTAGAACAATTACGTCAGGAGATCGGAACCAATGTCGATTAATACCGCTTTATTAGATAATATCAATCAACAGTTAAAACAGAGTTTAAATCCCGATCTAGAAACCGCCAGAGATATTGAGGATTGGTTTAAATTCTACATTTTTAATATTATTATCAAAGCCGCTCGTAATGAAGGAGCCTTCGTTTATTATAAAGATGTTTTGAAACGAAATCCAGAAACCTTAGTGTTTCGTAGACGGGCAGGACAAATTTATGATCTGACCCAACCCTATACCCATGCTGTGATTGAATTTGAACAAAAACCCCCTTTAGAAATTCATTTGGGAGTTAAAATTCATGGTCGTTTAAGAGTATTATATGATTGTGATGTTTGTGTTCTGTATAAAATGGAAGCCGATAGTTGTCGGACGAATAAAAGAGAACCTCGGGCATCTCGAATTTTTATCGCCATAGACTGTCACCATTATGCCTCGGAATTGCCCTTAGAATTAGCTCAGGCTTTTATTGCCTTTTCTTCGGAATTAAGAGTATCTGGGGATTGTTATTTTGTCTCTAATAGTTCTTCTAATTCAGTAGCAAAACTCCTGGCGAGTCGCAAACGAAAATGGGAATATGATATTGTTCCTAATGAAACCAATAATGTCAATCGGTTAATGTATGAATTTCAGACAAAATTTAAGGACTTCAAAGCCAGAAGTTAGCCAAATGTCCCCAAATCTGCAACAATATTAGAATCCCTGATCGGAGTAGATTGGGGAATGTGGTTTTTTTAGTAAAATTCAAACAGTTAGGATATGAAAGTTTATCGTTCAATTTTGGCCTGTGTCTTAGCCCTGGTGACAACTTTTGTGGTCGGTTGCAGTTCTCCAAAAGCGGCAATTCCCACCACCTACACGGAAATTCAAATTCAACAAATCCAAAAACATAACACTGATATTGTGGCTCTGCGCGATCGCTTTACCACCGAACTTCCTCGGTATATTAGTGCTCGGAATTGGGTACAAGTGGATGCCTTTGTGCATGGGCCATTGGGATCATTGTTGCAAGAAATGAATTATATTACTAAAAATTTGTTGCCCGATGTTCAACCGAAAGCGACTAAATTGTCGAGAGAAGTGTTTGAACATTTAGTTACGGTTTCCAAAGCCGCAGAAGCTCGTGATCCAATTCAAGCGGCGTCAGGATATCAAGAAGCGCTGAAAGATTTAGATTCATTCTTGAGTTTAGTTCCTAACGCTTAATTAAACTCAATATTTTGTTGCGCCGTTGTTGCGCCGTTGTTGCGCTTTAGCGCGCTCTTTTATTTCTCAGGGCTAAAGCCCAACAACGGGTAAGAGGGGCTAAAGCCCAACAACGGGTAAGAGGGGCTTTAGCCCAACAACGTTTTTTAAGATTTTTTATGAATTCTATTGTTATTATTGGTTGTGGTGTGGTCGGGGCAACCATTGCCTATGAACTCTCCCAAAATCCTGATTTAAAAATTACTGTTATTGATCAAAATCCTCCGGCTCAAGGCTCAACTGGTTCAGCATTGGGGGTTTTGATGGGAATTATTAGTCAGAAAACCAAGGGACGGGCGTGGCGACTGCGAGAGTTTAGTATGCAGCGTTATGAAAGTTTAATTCCCGAATTAGAAGCAATTACGGGTAAGATTATTCCTTTTAATCGGCAAGGTATTGTATTATTATCTTATGGGGAAGATGAATTGGAAAAATGGAAAAATTTAATTAATTTACGCCAAAGTCAAGGGTTAGAATTGCAATGGTTAGATCAAGATCAAGTTAAGGTTAAATATCCTCAGATTGATCATGGAAAAGTTTTGGGTGCGGTCTATTCTCCCCAGGATCGACAAGTTGATCCAACGGCCTTAACTTTAGCCTTAGTCGAGGCGGCTAAAAGTCGGGGGGTAACTTTTCAATTCGGTGTTAAAGTAGAATCTTTGGAAATAGTAAAAACGGCAAATAATCAGCAGGTTTGTCAATTCTTGAAAACCAGTACAGGAGAGTTAGATAGTGATTGGGTTGTGGTGTCTGCGGGTTTAGGGACAACGCCGTTAATTTCTGATATTGCTAAAGAAAATAATCGGGAAAAATTGATTCATATTCGTCCAGTTTTAGGACAGGCGTTGCAAGTTCGTTGTCTGGAAACCTTGGGGAATTTGGGATTTGAACCTGTAATTACGGGTAATGATATTCATATTGTACCGTTAGGAAATGCAGAATATTGGATTGGGGCAACGGTGGAATTTCCTGAACACGGGGATGAAATTTTAGCTAATTCTGAACTATTGAATTTAGTGTTAAAAGGTGCGATCGCTATTTGTCCGGCTTTGGAAAATGCAACTATTATTAAGCAATGGTCGGGGTTACGTCCCCGTCCTGACGGGATTCCAGCCCCGGTGATTGGCAATTTACCAGGGTTTAAGAATATTCTATTGGCTACTGGACATTATCGCAATGGTGTGTTACTAGCACCAGCAACGGCTAATGAAATCCAAGGAATATTGAGGATTGAGGGTGCGATCTTAAAATAAATCAACCCGCAGGAGGGTGACATCATTCCCATAAACCGCTCAAATCTCCATAAGTATAAATACTCGATACAGGTTTTTTAAATAAAGCTGTAGCTTACGTTACAAAATTTTAAGATTTTTCACCTATGTCATCCAATTTTAACAAAAGGGGCTATATAATAGAGGAGTAAGCACAAAAGATTATCTAAAAAAGTCCATGTTAAACACAAATCTACGCAGAAACTCCATTAAACTCTCTGACGTCCATCGGGCTAATATCCAAAAAAGATTGGAACATCGCTTAGAAGTTGCTAGAGCTAATGGAGATGAGAATTTGATTCAGGTTCTGGAAGCTGAAATGCGCCGGGTCTAAATTATTCCTTGATCACATACTGATATTCAGCTAGGCGACGGTGGAACCCATTTGGGTTAACCTTAGCCCTAGAAGAATTTATGATTAAAAATTTCTAAAGCCTGGTTGTTTGACACTCCCCACGCATAAATGCGGGGGATTCTTGACTAAGCCCACAAAGGGACTCTCAAAGGGGCTGTCAATTCCCCTCTACTGACTCCACTAAGATCAAGTCCTAGTATTGTCGCTACTTTTCGCCCAATATTGGCCGCACCATTGCAATCTGCGTTGATCAACCAATTATCAGCAGTTCGATATAAACCTCTCTTGACTCGTTTTCCACTTGGTTGCCACCCTTCAGGTTTTTCGCCGAATTTAGGTAGTAGATCCAAGTCTAAAAAACTTGCCTTGGAGGTATAAGATTCTTCGGTTTCGACGAATCTAATTCCATGCTGTTCACACAGTTGAGCAATTCTATCCTTTAACCTTGAGGTTGGGATCTGAACAAACTTTTGATTGGTTTTAGCTCCCATATTTGCGCCATCCTTCATGCCCTTGTTCCACCCAAATACGATAGTCCCAATTTGGTTGTCAAGGCAATGATTGATTACTTTTCTGGCGGCTTTATTTATAGCGTCTCGCATTGTGCGATTACGATTCTCTGTTAGAGACTGAAGCCTTTTAGTCCAATAACCGTTGGGCGTATCCTTTGTTAATAATGCAACTTGCTTGTTATACCATTGATTGATAGATTTTAAGTGTCTTCCATCAACGATAAAGCTTGTCCTCACATTAGAAACGCAGGTTAACCAATTATCCATGCCATGATCTATCATCAAAGCATTTAATGGATTGACATTAGATTGGATATTTTGAGACTTATAGACAAGCTCTAAATAAAAGCATCCGTTTCTAGGCAAGATTCGATATTCTCGAATGTCCTTAAAATCTAAATTCGAGGGCATTGGCAAGTAAAAAGAATCTATCCCAAACCATGCTTTTACTTTGCCACCCAAAGGGAATCTTAGTTGATTGTCTTTAAGTTTGACAGAGCGACCCGTAAAAGTCACCAAAGATAGTCCTCCTTTTCTGTAGCCAGGTAGTCTAGGTTTTTGGGTTACAGTACCCTTTGCGACTCCTTTTAGTAAACCGATATAGGATTTAAAGGATTCGGACACGCTAGTTAGAATTTGTTGTGCGGTATCTGAATAGAAAGCTTGGTAGTGTAGGTTCTGATTTTCTGTCCCTAACACTTTATGCAATTCTGCCCTATTGGGTATTCTCCCCTCTTTGAAATATATTTGACGAGAATAATAGATCCCACAATTAGTTAATTTTGAAGACTCTGCGCACAAAAACTCTAGGATTGCTTTGAGTTCTGTGTCGGGACTAATGAGATTTTGCTGACATCCAAACATTTTGTTACCTCCTGACACTAGAATAACATAGTATCAATACTTTGTGTGTAACGTCATGGCAACAAAAAAACATCCTGTCCCCGCGTACCTAGATGAGCTAGAGTCTGAAAAGTTAACCAAGATTGCTAGTTTGTGGGGGTGCAGTATGTCTGCTGCACTCAAAAGACTTATTAGAGAATTTAATCTTGACGGTGGCTAAAGCCACCACCGCTTACCTCCCCATAGCTAAAGCTAGGGGCTTCCGCTCGTTTTTTGGTGAAATTACCAGGCTTTTTGGTGGGTATTGAGTAGTAATCAACTCCATATCAAAGGGTTCTTGATCAAGAAGTTAGGGGTTTTAGACCCAATTTTTCGATGTCAGTGTGGGTAGTTCACTCTAAAGCATCTTTTAAAGCTGTACGGGCAGCTAAATGGCTGCGGGTTGAAGTTAAAATCTCCACTTCCCGTTCTAAACGAGCGACGGTACTTTGCATTTCTAACAGCGTTTGTTGTTCGGTTGCGACTCCATAGAGATTACTAGCCACCCAGTAGGAAAGTTCCGTTGGTAAACTGGGAATATCATCAGGAAGTTCAATATTTTGTTCCATCAACTTTCCTGATAGACGAACTACATCGCGCAACAAACCTTCTACTTCAGTTGCTAGGGGTCTTAAATCCTGTTGGGGGGGTTTGTCTTCGATCCATTCCACTAAACCCACCAAATACGGCTTTTCTCGAACCGCTTCTAATACCCGAAATCGTTGCTGTCCCAAAGTCAGCATTTTGATCCGATCATCCGGTAAACGTTGATGTTGGACAATTTCCGCACAGCAACCCACGGCAGCAACTTGACCTTGATTCGGATCAAACATTAATACCCCAAACCGGCGATCCGCATTTAGGATGGTATTGATCATAATCCGATAACGAAATTCAAAAATATGCAGGGGTAGGGGTCTACCCGGAAATAAAACCACTTCCGGTAGCGGAAACAGAGGAAGTTCTCGAACAGCAGTTGAGGAAAATGACGCCATTGTCCGTTAAGTAAGAGCTATTAACAACGTAGCAGATATTGGGTCAATTTCTGAATATCAAAAAACCTACTCAGAACCCATATTAAAAGGTCAGGTTGAGTAGGTTGGGAATAGTCGAAGCAAAAAATTAAAGTTTCACTTCAATATCTACCCCGGCGGGTAAATCCAATTTCATCAAAGCATCAATGGTTTTAGAAGAAGGCTGATAAATATCAATAATGCGACGATGGGTACGAGTCTCGAAGTGTTCCCGGGAATCTTTATCAACGTGGGGGGAACGCAATAAGCAGTAAATCCGGCGTTTTGTGGGTAAAGGAATCGGCCCAACCGCAGTGGCGCTAGTCCGATTCGCCGTATCTACAATCTTCTCGCAAGAGGTATCGAGTAAACGACGATCAAAGGCTTTGAGACGAATCCGAATTTTTTGTTGTTGAATAGTTGCCATGGGGTGTTCAGTTTTCTAGGTTCAGGATTATCGGCTTGATCAGTCACTTAATATTGACAGGTATAAGGTGCAGAAACCGGATCAAACCCTTCCACTTTTCTGCAACCTTACCATCAACTTTGCAGTTTTAATTCACAAAGCAGCTTACTTCAGAATTTTGGAGACAACACCAGCACCAACGGTACGGCCACCTTCACGGATAGCAAAGCGCATCCCTTGTTCAATAGCGATAGCGTTGATCAGTTCCACCGTCATTTTAATCCGGTCACCAGGCATGACCATTTCAACTGCGTCACCTTCATCGGAGGTAAAGGCTTTAATGGTTCCAGTAACATCGGTTGTCCGGACATAGAACTGAGGACGATAACCCTCGAAAAAAGGAGTTTTACGTCCACCTTCTGTGTCCTTCAAAATATAGACTTCAGATTCAAATATGGTATGAGGGGTAATCGAACTCGGTTTAGCAATCACCATACCCCGTTCAATATCAGCTTTCTGGATACCGCGTAAGAGAAGACCAGCGTTATCTCCGGCCATCCCTTCTTCCAGACTCTTTTTAAACATTTCTATACCCGTGACGGTGGTAGCACGAGTCGCTCTAATTCCCACCAGTTCAACGTTATCGCCAACTTTGACTTTACCCCGTTCAATCCGACCCGTTGCCACCGTACCCCTTCCAGTAATGGAGAAGACATCTTCAACAGCCATCAAGAAAGGCTTATCAATATCACGCTCAGGAGTGGGGATATAGGCATCCACTTCTTCCATCAGCTTGTAAATTTTATCTACCCATTTATTGTCGCCTACGACGGCTTTGGGGTTAGCCACCATGAAATCTAAAGCTTCTTTAGCCGAGCCAGCAACAATGGGGATATCATCACCGGCGAAACCGTAGGAGGTTAACAGTTCCCGGATTTCCAGTTCCACCAATTCCAACAGTTCAGCATCATCCACCATGTCTTCTTTATTCATGAAGACAACGATATTGGGAACCCCGACCTGTTTGGCTAACAGGATATGTTCACGGGTTTGGGGCATGGGGCCATCAGCCGCCGATACCACTAAAATCGCACCGTCCATCTGGGCAGCGCCGGTGATCATGTTTTTCACATAGTCAGCGTGACCAGGACAGTCAACGTGAGCATAGTGACGGGTTTTGGTTTCGTATTCAACGTGGGCTGTATTGATCGTAATCCCCCGGGCTTTTTCTTCGGGTGCGGCATCAATTTGATCATATTTTTTAGCTGTGGCTTGACCCAGAGCAGCTAAAGTCATGGTAATTGCAGCCGTTAAAGTGGTTTTACCGTGGTCAACGTGACCGATGGTACCGATATTAACGTGGGGTTTGTTCCGTTCAAATTTTGCGCGTGCCATTTTCAGTTAAGAATTGAAAGTTTTCAAGAAAAATAATGGTCAGCACCGGGTTAGGTATTGGTTATGGGCGATTAACCCGTAACTGTCAACCCCAACCCGACTGCCAATTTAGTTGCCTTTATTTTTGGCAACAATGACTTCAGCCACGCTACGAGGAACTTCCTCATAATGGCTAAACTCCATGGTGAAAATCCCCCGACCTTGGGTTTTGGAACGGATATCCGTGGCATAACCAAACATCTGAGCTAAGGGAACCTTAGCGGTCACTTTGGCAATACCCTGTTCTGTTCCTTGACCCTCGATTTGGCCCCGGCGAGAGTTCAAATCCCCAATGACGTTACCAATAAAGTCTTCTGGGACTTCTACCTCAACTTTCATCATCGGCTCTAACAGCACGGGTGAGGCTTTACTCACCGCTTCTTTGAGTGCCATGGAGCCAGCGATCTTGAATGCCATTTCTGAGGAGTCTACATCGTGGTAAGAACCATCCACCAGAGTCGCTTTCACATCAATCAGAGGATAACCTGCCACCACACCTGTTTCGCAGGCTTCCTTCATCCCTTGTTCCGCCGGGTTGATGTACTCTTTAGGTACAGTTCCACCAACGATTTTGGAAACAAATTCAAACCCGCTACCGGGTTCACCGGGTTCGAGATTAATCACAACGTGACCGTATTGACCTTTACCACCACTTTGGCGGATGAATTTGCCTTCGACTCGATTCACAGGTTTACGGATGGTTTCCCGATAAGCAACCTGGGGCGCACCCACATTCGCTTCCACTTTGAACTCGCGTAACATCCGGTCAACCAGAATTTCTAAGTGCAGTTCGCCCATCCCCGCAATTACGGTTTGGTTGGTCTCGGAATCCACAGAAACCCGGAAGGTAGGATCTTCCTCTGACAAAGATTGGAGAGCTTTGGAGAGTTTTTCCATATCCTGTTTGGTTTTTGGTTCCACTGCCACGGAAATCACAGGTTCGGGGATGAACAGAGATTCCAAAATAATCGGTTTCGTGTCATCACAGAGGGTATCACCGGTGAGGGTATCTTTCAAACCCAAGGCTGCCCCTAAGTCTCCAGCCCGCAGTTCATCGACTTCGATCCGATCATCAGCTTTGAGAACAATCAAGCGAGAAATTCGTTCTTTTTTATCCTTGCTGGAGTTCAGGACATAACTGCCCTTTTGTAGAACACCGGAATAGACTCGAACGAAGGTCAAGCGTCCGTAAGGATCGGCCATGATCTTGAACGCTAAGGCCGATAAAGGTGCTTCGTCATTGGCATAACGGACGTCAACGTCACCATTTGATAAAGTGCCTTGGATCGGAGGAACTTCCGATGGAGCCGGGAGATAGTCAACCACTGCATCTAACAGTTGTTGTACCCCTTTATTTTTGAAAGCAGAACCACACAGCAGAGGAACAATCTTCCCGGCAATTGTCCCTTTGCGTAACTGAGTCCGAATTTCTTCATTCGTCGGTTCTTCACCTTCTAGGTACTTCTCCATCAGGCGATCATCGGTTTCAGAAACCGACTCCACCAATTTCACCCGATATTCCTCGGCTATCTTTTTCACCGCTTCGGGAATTTGATCAGTGACCTCAAAATCCGTTCCTTTATCGTCGTCGTTGTAGAGATAAGCTTTCATCTCTACCAAATCCACTAATCCCTGGAAGTCGTTTTCACTACCAATCGGGATCTGGATCGGAACGGCATTCGCCCTTAAGCGATCGCGGATTTGCTCATAAACTTTGAAAAAGTTCGCACCCGTGCGATCCATCTTGTTCACAAAGACGATCCGAGGAACTTTATAACGTTCTGCTTGTCTCCAAACAGTTTCAGACTGGGGTTGTACACCACCGACTGAACAAAAAACAGCAATTACACCATCTAACACCCGCATCGAACGTTCGACTTCAATGGTGAAGTCAACGTGACCCGGAGTATCAATGATATTGATCTTATGATCTTTCCAACTGGTGGTAATAGCGGCAGCCGTGATGGTAATTCCACGCTCCCGCTCTTGAGCCATCCAGTCGGTTACTGCTGTTCCTTCATGGACTTCGCCCATTTTATGAACCATGCCGGAGTAGAATAGAATCCGCTCCGTTGTGGTTGTTTTGCCCGCGTCAATATGGGCTGCAATACCAATGTTCCTTACTCTCTCAAGCGGGACGGTACGTGCCACAGCTACCTCCTTTTTTAAACCTTTATTAAGATTTTATACGTTTACGGATATCACTGCTATCCATTTTTTTAGTACCGATAATGGGCAAAGGCTTTATTTGCTTCTGCCATCCGGTGAGTTTCTTCCCGTTTACGAACTGCACTTCCAGTTTCGTTAGCGGCATCCATCAGTTCATTTGCCAACCGCACGGACATAGAACGTCCGGTTCTGGCTCTAGCATATTGAATTAACCAACGGAGGGCTAAAGCTGTTCCTCTTTCTGAGCGAACTTCCATGGGAACCTGATAGGTTGCACCACCCACCCGCCGGGCTTTGACTTCCACCAGGGGAGTCGCATTCCGAATGGCTTTTTCAAATACCTCAAGAGGCTCTGAACCCGTTCTTTCTTCGATGGTTTTGAGCGCCTGATAAATGATCCGGTAGGCGATAGATTTCTTTCCATGTTTCATGATGCGACGTACCATCATGCTAATTAAGCGACTGTTATAGACCGGATCAACTGGGATCGGACGCTTCTGAACAACTCTGCGACGAGACATATTGTATCTTCCTTAACACAATAGATAATTTAAGATTTTCAGCGATGGGGACAAGTCACCAAAGGCTTAATGTTGTTAGTCTTGCTCCAACAACACCGCCACAACTTTTAACTTAGCCCTGACTCAAAGCTCCTACTTAGGACGCTTGGCGCCATACTTCGAGCGTCCTTGACGACGATCTTTGACTCCCGCCGTATCTAATGTTCCGCGAATAATGTGATATCGAACTCCAGGCAAATCTTTCACCCGACCGCCTCGAATCATTACTACGGAGTGTTCTTGCAAGTTGTGACCAATACCCGGAATATATGCTGTCACTTCATAGCCAGAGGTTAGCCGCACCCTTGCCACCTTACGCAGCGCGGAATTAGGTTTTTTGGGGGTGGTTGTATAAACCCTTGTGCAGACTCCCCGCCGTTGAGGGCAACTCTTTAGGGCGGGCGATTTTGTTTTCTTCTGAGTCTGTTCCCGTGCAGAACGAATTAGTTGCTGGATAGTGGGCATGAGTTACGACATACTGAAATAATTCGGCAATTTGAAGTTTTGAGGTATCTCCACTGAAATATCCCTCCCCTACCTGGGGACGGGACTTTCTTTCAAAAGTATGGTCAGATGTTGACACCCAAAAGATCATAATAACCTAGATCAACACTTTTTGCAAATAGGTAATGGGTAATGGGTTTTGGGTAATTGAATATGTTATTGAGATTTTGCGACAAAGGAATGACCGCAGCTACAGCTTTGGGTGGTGTTGGGGTTTTGGAAGCGAAACCCACCTCCCATTAAGTCTTCAGAATAGTCAATCGTTAAGTTTTCTAGGTACTTTAAATTTTCTGGCTCAACTACAATTTTAATCTGATCAGACTGATAAACTATATCGCTCGACTGCTGGGTTTCATCAAATCCCATGGTATAAGACCAGTCGCAACAGCCGCCCTTTTGTACCCCAAGACGAAAGGATAGATGAGGATTATTTTGCTTGGACTGGAGGCGGAGCACCTCACGGGTAGCTGCTGGACTCAGAGAAATCATGAAACACCTACTCACAGAAACGTTAATCTATTTTTAGATTACCGGAAATATGAGTTTTTGGTGCGCTTTATGCCGGGGTACGAGCATAGTCATCTTGGAATCGGATAATATCATCCTCTCCCAAATATTCCCCGTTCTGGACTTCAATTAAAATCAGAGGAATCACACCGGGATTTTCCAAACGGTGGGAAGTACATTGAGGAACATAGGTGGACTGGTTAGAGAATAAAACTTCTTCACTGTCTCCACAAACTACTTTAGCGGTTCCGGCTACCACAATCCAGTGTTCACTCCGATGGTGGTGCATCTGTAAACTCAACCGATGACCGGGTTTGACTTCAATCCGTTTAATTTTATATCCTGGCCCTTCTTCCAAGGTTGTAAATGAACCCCAAGGTCTCAATTCCGTGGGAGTATTACCGATACTGGGGATATTCTCGGTGGAAGCTTTAGAATTTGCCACACTTTCCTTGACTGCTACCATAATCCTATTTCCTTATCAAAGATTTTACCTAAGTTCAATTGATATTAAAACCTGGGGTGGTATTCAAAAGCCCTTGGATGGCTCTTGTGCGTTCTCCAGAATACTCCCCACAACTACCTTAGTAAATACACCTGGCTTGCTATGATCTATCATAATCTGCTTTAACCCTAATGATCTGTGATCGCAATTCCTAGACCATTATGAACGGGTGCTGCGGTGGATAAAGGACGGTCTAAATAATATCCTCCGAGATAGAGACTGGTGGAACTTCCTCCGTCTAAATTCAGGGCGGTTACGGCTCCTAATTTTTGCAATATTTGGGCGAGTTCTGCTAGACTGGGCCCGGAACCATTGGGGCGGTTATGAACGGCGACCAACATTAAGGTATTATTATTAGTAATAGCGATCGCACTCCGAATGGCTTTTTGTTGTTGAAAGGCGGGATTAAATCTTTCTTTGGCGGCATCTAAAACAATTTGACGATTTTGAATTAATAAGGGCCCGGCCCCTAAAATATTAGGATAATTTTGATATTCAGTGGGTTCGGTTTGGCTGTTTAATTGTAAACGAGTTCCAACGGGTAATAATTTTAATAATTCGGAATTACCTCGAACAACTAATAAATAACCCTGAGTTGGAATATTAATAACAGATGATTCTGGTTTATTCGGTTCAATATAACGGATAATTTGGTTATTTTCAACTACAATAATATTTTCTTGCTGGTTAATCGGGCTATAGGATTTTCCCCAATCGGAATTATAACGAGAAATTCCGGCTTCAACATAAGCACTATTAAGATATTGTAGAGGGAAAGTTTGACCCGACGCTGTAGTTAAGGTTTCTTTTAAGATTAAACGATTCATTATAATAGGTTTACCCTTTTCCCAAGCAATGACTCCTCGATTTAAAATTGGACTCGATAACCAATTATTATTTAAGCGAATTGCTCCTAATGGTAGCTGATTATTGCGATTAAAAAAACCGCCATTAATGGCTATGGGAACTTGTGCTTGCTTTGCTATATCTAATAAAGCTGACGTACCTTGACGAGCATCAGGATTACTTAAAATTGGAGTTAGGTTGATTTCGGGTTGATTGATATTGATTTCTAACCAATATACCGGAAATTGATCAACCGAGGGTTGAGATGGTTTTAAAATTTGATTGAGTAAAGATCCTAAAGATACTTCAGTTTTAGGAATTTCAATATAGTCCTGTCTCCATCTAATTCCGGGTTTCCATAAAATATTTTTGGGGGTGAGAAAATCTGGTTTAATCTCAATTATTAAACGATAGGGAGAGTTTAAGCTAGTAACCACCGGACGCCAACCGGGAGGAAGACTAAATTTAACCTGAGTTTGATTATTTTGAGATTGTAATTGTAGATTAGTATAATTAGGATTTGGTGGAATTAAATTTGGGCTTTTGCTCAGAATACTAGACTTAAAAAATTCTGGACTATCGGATAAAAGTTTAGGGGTAATATTAGCTTCTAAAATTAAATTCCAATCTTGTAAAATCGGAGTAACAGGTTGAGGGGAATTTGTCTGATTTCGGGTAGTTGGATCATCCGTTAGGGGGGGAGAAGGTTGGGAGGGAGTAGAAGGCGATCGCTTTTTGATTTCTGGGTTAGGTTGTTGCCAAATTGTCGGTTTATCGAGTTCAATAATAATTTTTTGAGGTGAAAAGGTAGAATTGCTTTGAGGTAAATTACTGGCTACAGATAAAGGTTCAATCCGCAAAGATTGAATAGTAGAAGGAGGAATAGTAATTTTTAATTTGCTTCCTTCCGGTTTGATTTGCCATTGGGAAGATTCAGCAAAATTTGATAAATCCAAATAGCGATAGGGATTAATATATTCCGCCGATAAATTCGATTGAGAAGAAAACCATTGAATCGGCTGTTGGGAACTATTATTGGTATCAAGGAGATTAATACCCAGATTCTGCATTAATCCGATATCACTAATTTTAACAGCAATTTTTGAGTTACGATTAGATTGATCAATTTGCCAAGGAAGATTAATTAAATTACCATTAATTTCAATTTGGCTTCCTTGTTTTTTGCTTGGATTTGTTTGAGATTCGGCGAGGGTAGAAATGGGCAAAACACTTAACCCCAAAATACTTAACAATAAAATAATCTTTTTCGGTTGGTGAATTAAATTAAAATTTGGCATATTACCATCCTAATAATTAGTCCATATTGATGACGGTTACTAACCAACCATCTATCCTAAACAATCTGATATGTCAACAGATCTTGAATTTTCACCCCTACCCTGACCCAATTAGGTGTATGCTAGTCAGACTAGGGTTTTTGAACCCGATGTCAATTTTGGTTAAAATTCAATCGCTTCAAGCATCCTCACTCAATATAATCAAGATATGGATAACACTAGAGTTAATCACAACCCGGAACAAAACCATCAACAAGATTGCATAGCAGGAAATATGGGCTATCCCTACCCCGGTCAACCTTGGTTAGTGGAAGAAAGAGACGCTTGCGGGGTGGGATTTATCGCCAACCCGTCCGGGGGTGCTAATCATTCTATTATTCAAAAAGCCTTACCTGCTTTAACCTGTTTAGAACATCGGGGCGGCTGTAGCGCTGACCAAGACTCCGGGGATGGGGCGGGGATCATGACCGCTATTCCTTGGGAATTATTAGCCCCTTGGTTTGCTGAACGAAATATTGATATTCTGCAAGAGCCAGAGTTTAAATTTGGGGTGGGGATGGTATTTTTACCCCAAGATGCTGATTTAGCGATTAAAGCCCGCGAAATTATTGAAACTGACCTCAAACAAGAAGAATTAGTTATTATCGGTTGGCGAGAAGTCCCGGTTAAACCGGAAGTCCTGGGAGTACAGGCGCGGGAAAATCAACCCCGCATCGAACAAGTTATGGTTTATTCGGCTAAGGGAAATACCGGGGATGATCTTGACCGACAACTGTTTTTAGCCCGTCGATCTTCCGGGGTAGCCTTGAAACAAGATGGGTTAGTCTGGGGTGAGGATATTTATATTTGTTCCTTCTCCTGCCGTACTATTGTTTATAAAGGCATGGTGCGATCAGCGATCCTGGGAGAATTTTATTTAGATTTAGTTAACCCCGACTATAAGAGCAATTTCGCAGTTTACCATCGACGCTTCAGTACCAATACCATGCCGCGCTGGCCCCTGGCTCAACCGATGCGACTATTGGGACATAATGGGGAAATTAATACGCTGTTGGGGAATATTAACTGGATGCGGGCGCGGGAAAATGTGTTAGCCCATCCGGTTTGGGGCGATCGCTTAAAAACCCTAATTCCCTTTGTGGATGCGACTAATAGCGACTCGGCTAATTTAGATAATTCCCTGGAGTTGCTGGTGAGAACTGGGCGCTGTCCCTTAGAAGCGCTGATGATTATGGTTCCCGAAGCCTATCAAAACCAGCCTAACCTGAAAGATTTACCCGAAATTACGGATTTTTACGAATATTATAGCGGTATCCAAGAACCTTGGGACGGCCCAGCTTTATTGGTCTTCAGTGATGGTAAACAAATTGGGGCCTGTTTGGATCGTAATGGCCTGCGTCCCGCCCGCTACTGTATCACCAAAGATGGCGTGATCATGGTTTCCTCCGAAGCCGGGGTGGTGGATATTCCCGAAGACCAAATTCAGGAAAAAGGCCGTTTAGGGCCAGGACAAATGATTGCGGTGGATTTGAGTACCCATGAAGTTCTGAAAAATTGGCAGATCAAACAACGGGTCGCCCATGAACACCCCTATCGCTCCTGGTTAGAACAATATCGCCAGGAGGCGGAACCCCAGGCTTTTATTGGTGAAAAACAATTAGCACCGGATACCCTCCTCCAACAGCAAACCGCCTTTGGCTATGGGGCGGAGGATGTGGATATCCAAATTTCCGATATGGCGAGTACGGCCAAGGAAGCGACGTTTTGTATGGGGGATGATACGCCCCTAGCGGTGCTTTCGGATAAACCTCAGTTGTTATATAACTACTTTAAACAACGGTTTGCTCAGGTAACAAACCCACCGATTGATCCGTTGCGAGAACGGATTGTCATGTCCCTCTCCATGCAGTTAGGGAAACGGGGGAATTTGTTAGACCTGAAACCCGAAGACGCCCGACTGTATAAAATTAACTCACCCCTGCTGAATGAGGCGGAGTTAGAAGCCTTACGTCAGTCGGATTTTCCGGGGATCACCCTTTCTACCCTCTATGGTTTGGAAGGAGGGCCGAATGGTGCGACGATCGCCCTGACCCGGCTCTGTGAAAAAGCCGCCGAAGCGGTGGATCAGGGCAAAGAAATTATTATTCTGTCCGATCGCGGATTAACGGCCGAACAGACCTATATTCCGCCCTTGTTAGCTGTGGGAGCAGTTCACCATTATTTAATTAAAATCGGCAAACGGTTACAAGCCTCCCTGGTGGTGGAAACGGCCCAATCTTGGAGTACCCATCATTTTGCCTGTTTAGTCGGTTACGGGGCTTCGGCAATTTGTCCCTATATGGCCTTAGAAACCGTGCGTCATTGGTGGTCTAGTCCCCTAATTCAGAACAATCTGTCGAAGGGCAAAGTTCTCCCGATGACCATGGAAGATGCCCAGAAAAACTATCGCCAAGCCGTCGAAGATGGGTTACTCAAGATTTTATCGAAGATGGGAATTTCTCTGTTATCTTCCTATCGTGGGGCGCAAATCTTTGAAGCTATTGGGATTGGGGAAGATTTACTGGAAATGGGTTTCCGGGGTACGGTGTCTCGCGTTGGGGGTTTAAGCATTTCTGAGTTAAGCCAGGAGGTTTATCAATTCCATGCTAAGGCGTTTCCCCTAGAGGCGAAAAAGTTAGAAAACTTCGGGTTTGTCAATGCCATGAAGCGGGGAGAATATCACTTAAATAACCCCGAAATGACAAAATTGCTACATCAGGCGGTGCGTTCTGGCCCCCTTGTAGAGACGAGCCACGGCGCGTCTCCAGATGGTGCTAAAGCACAACAACGGGTAGATGGTGCTAAAGCACAACAACAAGCACAACAACGGGTAGATGGTGCTAAAGCACAACAACAAGCACAACAACAGGCAGAACAACGGTTTGATTTGTACGAACTGTATCGTCAATTTGTGGAAAACCGCCCAGCCACGGCCTTGCGGGATTTGTTGGACTTTAATAGCGATCGCAATTCTATCCCCTTAGAAGAAGTAGAAACAGTTGAAGAAATTGTCAAACGCTTCTGTACCGGGGGGATGTCCCTGGGGGCCCTATCTCCCGAAGCCCATGAAGTATTGGCGATCGCCATGAACCGTTTGGGCGGAAAATCCAACTCCGGGGAAGGTGGGGAAGATCCCGCCCGCTACAAGATTTTTAACGATGTCGATGAAAATGGGATTTCGGCCGGACGTCCCCATTTAAAAGGACTCCAAAACGGAGATAGCGCCAGTTCAGCAATTAAACAGGTGGCGTCGGGAAGGTTTGGAGTCACGCCCGAATACCTGATGAACGCCAAGTCCATTGAAATTAAAGTGGCTCAAGGGGCTAAACCAGGGGAAGGGGGACAACTTCCTGGGAAGAAAGTTAGCGAATATATTGCTATGTTGCGACGGTCGAAACCCGGCGTCACCTTAATTTCCCCTCCTCCTCACCATGATATTTATTCCATTGAAGACCTAGCCCAATTAATCTTTGACCTGCACCAAATTAACCCGAAAGCGACGGTTTCGGTCAAATTAGTTGCAGAAGTCGGAATTGGAACTATTGCCGCCGGAGTTGCTAAAGCTAACGCCGATTATATCCAAATTTCTGGCCATGACGGTGGGACGGGCGCCTCTCCCCTAACTTCAATTAAACACGCCGGAAGTCCTTGGGAATTGGGGTTAACGGAAGTCCATCGGGTGTTGATGGGTAATAAACTCCGCGACCGGGTGCGGTTGCGGGTAGATGGTGGTTTCAAAAGTGGCTGGGATGTGGTGATGGGGGCATTAATGGGGGCTGAGGAATTCGGCTTCGGAACCATTGCTATGATTGCAGAAGGCTGTATTATGGCCCGGATTTGCCATACTAATAACTGTCCCGTGGGGGTGACATCTCAACAAGAACGTTTGCGACAACGTTTCCCTGGAACTCCGGGTCATGTGGTCAATTTCTTCTATTTCGTCGCCGAAGAAGTCCGCCATATTCTAGCCCGGTTGGGATATCGGAAATTAGTGGATTTAATTGGACGGTCTGACCTGTTAAAACGTCGGAATGGGGTGAATGTTGCTAAGACCCAACACTTGAATTTAGAGGTCTTTACCCAAGCGCCTGTAACAAGCGATCGCAACTGGTTAAACCATGAACCCATCCATAGTAACGGCCCGGTGTTGGATGATGTCTTATTAGAAGATGCGGAAATTGCCACCGCTATTCAAAACCAGGGGACGGTAACGAAAACCCTGCGGATAGTTAATACCGACCGGACGGTGGGGACGCGCATTGCTGGGAAAATCGCCTCTCTATATGGAAATAGTGGCTTTGCTGGCCAAATTAACCTGAATTTTACCGGGGCGGCGGGTCAGAGTTTTGGCGCTTTTAACCTCCCCGGAATTAAGTTAACTCTGACGGGGGAAGCGAATGATTATGTCGGGAAGGGGATGCACGGGGGAGAGATTATTATTAAACCCCCGGCGGCTGTTACCTACGACCCCTCGGAGAATGTGATTATCGGGAATACCTGTTTATATGGGGCGACCGGAGGAACGTTATACGCCTACGGAAAAGCCGGAGAACGGTTCGCGGTGCGGAATTCCTTGGGTAAAGCCGTTATTGAGGGTGCTGGCGACCACTGTTGTGAATATATGACGGGTGGGGTGGTTGTAGTTCTCGGTAAGGTGGGGCGGAATGTGGGCGCCGGACAGACCGGAGGTTTGGGGTATTTCCTCGATGAAGATGGGGAGTTTCCTGAAATGATTAACCCGGAAATTGTTAAAATTCAACGGGTATCTACACCTGCTGGGGAACAGCAGTTAAAAGAGTTAATCACACAACACGCTGAACACACGGTCAGCGAGAAGGCTAAAACTATTCTGGCGAACTGGTCGGAGTATTTACCTAAATTTTGGCAGGTTGTTCCTCCTTCGGAAAAAGATAGTCCTGAAGCGTCGGATGCGAGCATGGCGGTTGCTATTTAGGGTGGTCAATTCTAAGAGTTAACCCCTCAACCCCCTTCCCAAATTGGGGAGGGGGTTTATTATATTAATATTCATCACGACGGAGTTAAGCTATGAATAATGAAGGGCAATCTTCCAGCTTTTTTCATAAATTAACAGTTTTTTTGTCGGGCAATAATTTTTTTAGTGAAATACTTAAAGTTTCTGGAATACTTTACTTTTTTGGTTTCATTATTACTCGTAGCCATTTATTGAATTATGGCATAACTGAAATAACTTTACTACAAACTAAATATATTAGTGTAGGGTTATTTTTTATCATTAATGTAGCTATAGTTTGGCTACCTTTTATTATCCAAACAATCAATGAGATCGAAGAAGAAAAACAGAATGAAAAAATAACTCAATCTCCTTCTTTTTTAATATCTTCTTTGATTTTATTTGTTTGTATAATAATTGCTTTACTTGATAGTATAACAATTCCTAAACATATATTTATAATAGCCACATTGTTTTTTGGCTCATTATCGTTAATAGAAATAATTATTCTATTTAACAAAATGATTATTGAATTTAAAGACAAAGTTAACATAATAATTATTCAATTTCGAGAAAAACCAATTATTTTATTGAACAAACCGGTTATACTCAATAAAAAAATGATTGGATTCCCCAAATCAATGCTATTTATCATCCAAATAATAACAAGTATCTTAATAACTCATGTATTTTTATATTTATCATTAACAACAAGTTACATCAAAAGAATTTATATAACGCCGGATTATTTATTAAATTTATTATTTAATGGATACAGTAAATTCACACTCAAAACCTACATCGATGATTATTATTTTTCATTAACACATTTTTTTCTAGGCTGGTATTTACCATTGTTGATTATAGGAGCTTCATTATATTTTTTAATTTCAAAGAAAGTTAATACTGATTCAAAAACTATTTTATTTGTACAAGCGAGATACTGGTTAATTACAACAATCACAATATTAACTCTATTTAATATTAAAGAATACTCTTATAATATTTATCCTGTAATTCCAGCTAATTTAGGAGGTGGAAATCCAACAATTGTAGAATTAATTTTATCTCAAAATGGAAATACTAATTTTAAAGAGTATCTGAAACAAATTGAGCTGCTTAAAGATAGCGACCAATTAAAATTAAAAAAATTAAATTCTGTTTTCTTAATAGCCCAAACTGATAAATATTATTATATTTCTCCTTGTGCTGAACTTATAAAAAAATATGAAGATGAAAAACCCAATAAGAGGTTAAAAGAAATACTAGACAGCTTTGAAAATTTGCCTGATTCTTGTAAGACTATTCAAATCAAAGAAGAGGATGTTACAAGCATTATTTACAAATAAATATTATGCTTTAATTGAATTTTGGCTTAAGTTTAACTAGCAAAAAAAATAACTTTTATTTCTGTTACTCGATGTAATGGTTTAGTTGTCTTTTCTGTAGTAATAAATTCATCAGCATTTACTGAAATAGCAGCCGCAACCTGTAAAGCATCTAAAGCATTTAATCCATATTTTGCGGCTAATTCTTCTGCTAAATTGACAATGGTATCTAAATCATTAGCCCAAATAGCACAACCAGCAAAAAAAGTTTCATAGAAATTAACTTCGTCTTGCTGTTTATGATATTTAGCTTTTGTTAAAATTTCTAATCTGACAAAATAGCTAGAACAAAATTGTCGCTGTTTACTATCTAAAATTGAGTTAGCTTTTAAGGATACTATATCAGTCCCCCTAGCCGCAGCAATTAAAACTCCCGAATCCAAATAAGTTAGAATAATTGTCATTTATTTTTACTTCTAATTTCATCTAACTCAGCTTCGATATCATCCAAATCTAATAATTTAGTATTGGGATCTTTAATTATTTTTTGTCTGATTTCCCAAAGATTTTTACCTAATTGTGTCTGGGGTTTGTAAAGAGATTCAGTAGTTTCAGATAATTTTTCTTCTGGCTTTTCTGGGTCAATAGCATCTATAAAAGCTAAAACTCTTTCTTGATCTTCTAATTTTAATTTTTGCCATTTATTGAGTAGTAATTGTTCATTCATTTTGTTTTTTCCATTAAATCCAATTCAAAGTTTTTGCTGCCATGAAGTGTTAGCTTGTGTTGTTAGTTTGCGGGAGGCATACAAAAGAGATGCTTTCAAATCATCTGCTTCGAGATCAGGCATTTCTTCTAATATATCTTCAGCAGTTAGTCCAGCCGCAAACAAGTCTAACACATCGGATACCCGAATTCTCATCCCTCGAATACAGGGACGACCACCACATTGCCTAGGATTGATTGTGATTCTTTCTACCAGGGTTGACATTCAAAACGGCTCCATAATCGCTTTTTTCTAGTATACACTCTTTAATATGCACTCTTATTTTAGGAATTACAGTTTGAATAAAAATCCTATAGCTCTATTATATCCTTGATTTAGTTATTCTATATAAAAACTATTTTTGTCTTCCATACTGGCAAAAAATTTATAACCAATTAAAATGAATGCTTAAAATAAATGATAAAAATATTCCTGAAAAACGATATAATATAAACCATCCCTAATCCTCCTGATGTTTATTCCTATGCTGGCTGAACAATCAAAAGTAACCCGAAATTGGCAACCCTTAATTCCACAATTTGAGGCTATAGTTGGGAAAAAAGGCGTGATTCAACGTCGAGAAGAATTACTGGTTTATGAATGTGATGGACTGACCAGTTATCGTCAACGCCCCGCATTAGTTGTGTTACCAAAAACCACAGAAGAAGTCGCAGAAGTAGTTAAAATTTGCGATCGCAATTCTATTCCTTGGGTCGCGCGAGGAGCGGGAACAGGACTTTCTGGTGGCGCTTTACCCGTAGAAGATTGTGTTTTAATTGTCACCGCTTTAATGCGAAAAATCCTAAATATTGACCTAGAAAATCAGCGCGTTGTAGTGCAACCAGGAGTAATTAATAATTGGGTAACACAAGCAGTTAGTGGGGCAGGTTTTTATTATGCTCCTGACCCTTCTAGTCAAATTATTTGTTCTATTGGTGGCAATGTTGCCGAAAATTCTGGCGGAGTTCATTGTTTAAAATATGGGGTGACAACTAACCATATTCTAGGGCTAAAAATCGTCACTCCCGATGGTGATATTGTTGATATTGGTGGCGATATTCCCGAAATGCCGGGATATGATTTAACCGGGTTATTTGTCGGTTCAGAAGGGACGTTAGGCATTGCTACTGAAGTTACATTAAGAATTTTAAAAACACCAGAATCAATTTGTGTCTTATTAGCAGATTTTACCAATTTAGAATCGGCTGGATCTGCGGTTTCTGATATTATTAGTTCGGGGATTATTCCTGGGGGCATGGAAATTATGGATAACCTCAGTATTAATGCCGTTGAAGACGTGGTGAAAATTGGTTTATATCCACGGGATGCCGGGGCAATTCTATTAGTTGAATTAGATGGTTTACAGGTGGAAGTCGATACTAATAAACAACGAGTTAGTGAAATTTGTAGAAACAATGGGGCGAGAAATATTACCACTGCTAGTAATGCAGAAGATCGGTTAAAAATTTGGAAAGGACGGAAAGCAGCTTTCGCCGCAGCAGGTCATGTCAGTCCTGATTATTATGTTCAAGATGGCGTAATTCCTCGGACAAAAATGGCTTATGTTTTAAAAGAAATTGAAGCACTGGGAGAAAAATACGGATATCGTATTGCTAATGTCTTTCATGCCGGGGATGGCAATTTACATCCTTTAATTTTATATGATAATTCCGTTCCAGGTGCATTAGAAACCGTTGAAGAAATTGGTGGAGAAATTCTTAAAATATGTGTTGAAGTGGGGGGAAGTTTATCCGGTGAACATGGTATTGGTGCGGATAAAAAGTGTTATATGCCCCAAATGTTCAACGAAGTTGATTTAGAAACCATGGAATGGGTGAGAACAGTTTTTAACCCCAAAGGTTTAGCCAACCCTGGTAAAATGTTACCGACTCCTCGCACCTGTGGAGAGTCCGCCAAACTGCAAAATATTAAACAGTTTGAAGGGACAGAAGTATTTTAATTTATCCTTAGATCTACTAAGTAGTTGCACAAAATAAATTACCTAGTTGAGAGAGGGAACAGCCCCCCCAAACCCCCCGTGCACGGGGGGCTAGGGGGGGAGAGAACAGGGTAGAGGATGTGTAATTAATTTTGTTCAGGTACTTATCAAAAAATATGGAAAATACAACCAATTCTCCGTTTGAAATGACTCAATTAACCGCCATTAATGTTGCTAAAGCAACAACAATTATTCTACTAATTGGTTTTGCTTTAGTCTTAGGAATTCAGGACTGGCGACAGGTGATTTATCTCTGTTTTCACATTAGTTATTGTTTGTGGTGGTTAATTGAACAATGGTTTTATCCTCAACGATCAAAAGCAATTTTTACTGAATCTACAGGAGTAGTAGGATTGATATTAGCTGTAATTATTGTTGGATGTTTATACACTTTACCCGGATATTTAGCTTTTATCAATCCCATTCCCATTTCTTTTATTACCGTTGCTATTGCAATTCCTCTATTTTATTTTGGCAGTTTAATTAATGCGGCGGCGGATGTGCAGAAATTAACAGCAAAACAATATGGTGAGGGGTTAGTTAAAGATAATATTTGGCGATTTTCTCGAAATATCAACTATTTTGGGGATTTACTACGCTATCTAAGTTTTGCAATTGTAGCAGGTTCTCCTTGGGCATATATTGTTCCTGGGTTTATTCTGATTCTTTATTTACAGCGAATTTTTGCTAAAGAAAAAACCATGTCAGAAAAATATCCCAATTATCAAGAATATCAGAATAACTCAACTCGCTTAATTCCCTTTATTTGGTAAACTTTGGGTGGGCATAGCCCACTCAACAAACAATTGCATAAATTTTTAACTTGAATTATAATTAATCATCCTGATTAATATTTAAAATTATGGTGATCGCAACTGTTAAAAAATTTACCATTGAAGACTATCATCACCTAACTGAATTAGGCTTTTTCAAAAAAGAGGATAAAATTGAACTCATTCGCGGAGAAATCATTGAAATGGCAGCAAAAGGAACTTCCCACTCTGTTTGTGAAACTCGCTTAGAACGAGAACTATACAAACTCATTGGAGACCGGGCAACCTTAAGAGGACAACAACCTATTATTTTATCATCCTATAGTGAACCGGAACCCGATCGAGTCATTGTTAAAAATCGGGAAGATGACTATTTAAACGGTCATCCCCATACAGAAGATATTTTACTCTTAATTGAAATTTCTGATTCATCTTTAGACTATGATCAAACTACAAAATTATCGGTTTATGCTGAGAATAATATTACCGATTATTGGATTTTTAATTTAGTCGATTTTTGTTTAGAATATTATCGTCAACCCTATCAAAACTTACAAGGAGAGTTTGGTTATCGCAGTAAATTGATTTATTTGCCTAACGAGTCTATCATCTTAGCGTGTTTTCCTGATTTAACCTTAGATTTATCTAAAGTATTTCCGTTCACAATAAATTAATTAGGAATAACAGAAAATAATCAGATTAAACCCAGAAATTATTAATCTTAAAATTATGGCGATCGCAACCGTTAAAAAATTTACCATCGAAGACTATCACCGCCTAACTGAATTAGGCTTTTTCCAAGAAGATGATAGAGTTGAACTCATTCGCGGAGAAATGATTGAAATGGCAGCAAAAGGAATGCTTCACGCAACTGTCAACAGACGGTTAGCTAGAGAATTAGCTAACATAATTGGTCATGGTGCAACTTTACAGGGTCAAGATCCGATTATTCTATCTAACTATAGTGAACCTGAACCAGATGTTGTAATTCTTAAAAATAAAGAAGATGACTATTTGAGCAGTCATCCCCATACAGAAGATATTGTACTCTTGATTGAAATTTCTGATTCATCTTTAGACTATGATCAGACTACAAAATTATCGGTTTATGCCGAGAATAATATTACCGATTATTGGATATTTAATTTAGTTGATTTTTGTTTAGAATGTTATAGCGAACCCTATCAAAAATCACAAGGGGATTTTGGTTATCTTAGTAAACTTATTTATTTACCTAATCAGTCTGTAAACTTACCTTATTTTCCTGATTTAACCTTAGATTTATCTAAAGTATTTCCACCTAAAATTAATTAGGAGGAATTAAAGAATAATAAAATCCATAAGGTATAGAAAACAAAGATGGATTAATTAGTTTTCTAGGTTTTTAAGCACAGCAATGATCATTCTAATTTCTTAGTGTCTTAGTGCCTTTGTGGTTCCTTAAATTAGATTATACTAATTTAACCCTATTCTGCGATAATAATAAATTAGTCTTTAATTTTAGGAAACATAACAATGCGACTCTCTAAAATGCTATTTGTCACCCTACGCGAAGATCCCAAAGAAGCGGAAATTCCCAGTCATAAACTATTAGTCCGGGCGGGATATATTCGCCGTATTGGAAGTGGAATTTACGCCTATCTTCCCCTGATGTGGCGAGTTTTGCAAAAAGTATCTCAAATTGTCCGAGAAGAAATGAACGCCACCGGAGCCCAAGAATGTCTACTTCCCCAAGTCCAACCCGCCGAACTTTGGCGCGAGTCGGGGCGCTGGGATACCTATACCAAAGCGGAGGGAATTATGTTTTCCCTAACTGACCGTCGGAAGCGGGAATTAGCATTAGGGCCAACCCATGAGGAGGTAATTACAACTATTGCTAAAGATATGATCCGTTCCCATCAACAATTACCGATTCATTTATATCAAATTCAAACTAAATTTAGAGATGAAATTCGGCCTCGGTTTGGGTTAATGCGGGGTCGGGAATTTATTATGAAAGATGGTTATTCTTTCCATAGCGATGAAGAAAGTTTGAAGAAAACCTATCGAGATATGGATCAAGCCTATCGTAATATGTTAACCCGTTGTGGGTTACAATATCGAGCGGTAGAAGCTGATTCTGGAGCTATTGGGGGAAGTGGTTCGCAAGAATTTATGGTATTAGCAGAAGCGGGAGAAGATGAAGTTCTCTATACTGAAGATGGCAAATATGCAGCTAATACAGAAAAAGCCGTATCCCTTCCCGTTGATGCTGAATCTTCTGCTTTTTCAGAATATAAAAAGTTAGAAACTCCTAATACTACTACCATTGAAACCTTAGCAAATTTGCTGAACTGTTCTCCGACACAAATTGTTAAAAATGTTCTGTATCAAGTAGTTTATGATAATGATACAAAAGTTTTAGTTTTAATTAGTATTCGGGGAGATCAGGAGGTTAATGAAGTTAAATTACAAAATGAATTAACAAAATTAGCCCCTGAATTTAGCGCAAAAACGATATTATCTTTAATTGTTCCTGATCAAGAAGCTCAAGAAAAATGGGCAACAAAACCTTTACCTTTAGGCTATATTTCCCCAGGTTTGCCCGATTATTATATTAGCAACCCCTGGGATAAGGGGGGTATCCATGATGGCAAATTTGTACGAATAGTAGATCAAACAGCATCGGAATTAAAGAATTTTGTCACCGGGGCGGATGAATCAGGATATCACGTTGTAGGAGCAAATTGGGGCAAAGAATTTACTTTACCTAAACGTATTGTAGATATTAGAAAAGCCCAAAAAGGCGATCGCGCTATTCATGATCCTAACCAAATTTTACACAGTGCGAGAGGTATTGAAGTCGGTCATATTTTCCAACTAGGGATTAAATATTCTCAGGCGATGGGAGCAACTTTTACCAATGAAGACGGGGAAGAATTACCCTTAGTCATGGGATGTTATGGGGTGGGAGTATCTCGGTTAGCGCAATCGGCCGTCGAACAATCCTATGATAAAGATGGGATAATTTGGCCAGTGGCGATCGCACCCTATCAAGTGATTATTGCCATTCCTAATATTACCGACGCTCAACAGGTGGAAATTGCCGAAAAACTCTATACGGAATTAAACCAAGCCGGAATTGAAACCCTCCTCGATGATCGGAATGAACGAGCCGGGGTAAAATTCAAAGACGCCGATCTAATTGGGATTCCCTATCGGATTGTAACTGGACGTTCGATTAAATCGGGTAAAGTGGAACTGGTAGAAAGGGCCACCCACAATGCCCAGGAAATTGCCATTGAGGATGTCATTACCACACTTAAACAGAATATTCAAGCTGCATTGGAAAATTAGGCGAGTTGTTGGTTGATGGTTAAGAAAGCCCTGAAGGGCTTACTACAATTTAGTCAACAGCGATCATTAATTTTGTTTTAAGTTCTGGGAACAGAACATGATATGATTCATTTTGGCTTGCAGAGCGTGCTATACGCTGTGTGCGTGAACTTAGAGAAAGTTATAACTGTTGCTTTCGGATTTCCGATCAATGAGTTGTGGCTGAACTAAAAATTGGTGAACCTGTCCAAGTAGCTATGACAAACGCAGAGGAAACACTAGAATCAGGGTCTAAACTTGCTGTAGAACCCGACACTTCTATGCTGGAGTATGATCAATTGCAACGCCAGTTGTTATTGATGACGATCACAGCTACGGGGGTAATTTTTGTTGCAGTTTGCTGTTTCTATCCTCTGGATGTCGCCCTAAACTATTTAGTTGGGGCGGCTGTCGGCATAATCTACTTGCGAATGCTCGGCAAAGATGTAGAAAAACTAGGTAGGGGCAAGAAAAAACTAAGCCAAAATCGGATCTTGATCCTCGCGGGTGTAATCATTGTAGCCACTCAATTACATCAGCTAAAGATTCTACCGATTTTTTTAGGATTTCTTACCTACAAAGTAGCTCTCATGTTGTATGTGCTAATCACAGTGTTCACCCCCAAGCCTAAATAAGTAACGCGGAATCCTCCAGTCCTCAATCTGTAGAGGAAGCCTACGGACATGGAAATGCTGACTGTCTTAAACACCTTCAATCCTCTCCCTCTCGCTAGTTTAGAAGTTGGCCAGCACCTTTATTGGGAAGTCGGCGGTGTAAAACTGCATGGTCAGATTTTTCTGACTTCGTGGTTTGTAATCGGTTTGCTGATTACCGTCTCAGTGTTGGCCAGCAGTAACGTGCAGCGAATTCCCAGTGGGATGCAGAATTTTATGGAGTACGTCCTAGAATTCATTCGCAACCTAGCTAAAGATCAAATCGGGGAAAAAGAATATCGTTCTTGGGTTCCCTTCATTGGAACACTGTTCTTATTCATCTTTGCCTCTAACTGGTCAGGTGCTTTAATTCCTTGGAAGGTGATCGAACTGCCTTCAGGTGAATTAGCAGCCCCCACCAGCGATATCAATACTACAGTGGCATTAGCACTGTTAACTTCTTTAGCGTATTTCTACGCCGGAATCAGAAAAAAAGGCCTAGTGGGTTATTTTGCTGATTACGCCCAACCGATGGCGTTTCTCGCTATATTTCGGGTGATTGAAGATTTTACCAAACCCCTCTCCCTGAGTTTCCGTTTGTTTGGTAACATTTTGGCGGATGAACTGGTGGTCGCCGTGTTGGTATTCCTGGTACCCCTGTTTATTCCTCTGCCTCTAATGGTTTTGGGTTTATTCCTAAGTGCCATTCAAGCCCTAATTTTTGCGACACTGGCGGCGAACTATATTGGTGAAGCCCTAGAAGGACATGGCGGAGAACATCACGACTAGGAAAAGAAACAAAGACTTTAAAATTTCTTTTTTTAGGGATTGATTTTTCTAAAATGTGTTGTTGGGTTAAACTTAATCCCCTTTATTGGTAAAATAAAGTTTTGGGAACCCCAATCCATCTAACGAATTTGGCATTTGTAACGGGACAAAGAAGAAAAATATTTTCTTCAAACCTCCTAATTTTATCAATGCTGATCGGGATTGATTTCACTTTGTCTAACTGATTGTTTGTTAACTCTTTTGTATTTAGAAGGAAGAAAATTATCATGAATCCACTAATTGCTGCTGCTTCCGTTGTTGCTGCTGCTTTAGCTATTGGTTTAGGCGCGATTGGCCCTGGAATTGGTCAAGGTATTGCTGCTGGTCAAGCAGTGGAAGGGATTGCTCGTCAACCCGAAGCAGAAGGTAAAATTCGTGGGACTTTACTGTTAAGTTTAGCCTTCATGGAAGCACTGACCATTTATGGTTTAGTGGTTTCTCTGGTATTACTGTTTGCCAACCCCTTCGCCTAAACAGTAATCCAAAACATGGATTTTAGGTTTTAGGTTTCAGATCATCTAAAATCTAAGTCTAAAATCCATCTTGATGAAACTATTCAAGGGACAATAATGCACGGGACAATTCTATTTGCGGTTGAAGAAGCTGCCAAAGAAGGAGGACTTTTTGATCTGGATGCAACCCTGCCTTTAATGGCGGTACAGTTCTTAGTTCTGGCAGTGATTTTGAACCAGGTTTTTTATAAACCATTAGGAAAGGCGATTGATGAACGGGCGGATTATATCCGCGAGAACGAAGTCAACGCCAAAGAACGTCTGGCTAAAGCTGAAAAATTAGCCCATCAGTATGAATTAGAGTTAGCAGAAACTCGTAAAAAAGCTCAAGCGATCATTGTAAAAGCTCAAGCAGAAGCTCAAAAAATTGCCTCTGGAAAAGTTGGTGAAGCCTTACAAGAAGCGCAAAAATTGAGAGAAATAGCGGCTCAAGAAATTGAGCAGGAAAAACAACAAGCCCTGCAAGCTTTAGAACAACAAGTTGAACCTCTCAGTCGCCAAATTTTAGAAAAATTATTAGGGGCTGAGTTAGTTAGATAATCTTGGCTGCGCTAAAGCTGAAAACAAACTTGTGATCAGCTTGTTAAATTACGAGAAAATTCCCATTTGAAGACAGCCTAGGCTAGATTCTAACACCCGACATCGGAGGTTAAAACTTAAGCCTTGCATTTATGAGAAGAACATCATGGAGACTGTTTTATTACTAGCCACAGAAGCTGGCTCCCGTGGGATTGGTATTAATACCAATATTCTTGAGACCAACCTAATTAACCTAGGCATTCTGATTGTTGTGCTGGTTTACTTTGGGCGCGGCTTTTTAGGAAAAATCCTAAATGAAAGACGCTCTACCATTGAAGAAGCCATTAAAGAAGCTGAACAGCGTCAACAACAAGCCGAAGCATCTCTGGCAGAACAACAACAGAAATTAACCGCAGCCCAAACCGACGCGCAACGGATTTTAGCCGAAGCCGAAGAACGGGCAAAAACGGTTAGAGATTCAATTCTAGCCAAAGCTGCCGAAGATGTGGCCCGGATGAAGGCAACCGCCAGCCAAGAGTTAGATTCAGATCGGGAACAGGTGATCTCTCAACTGCGTTCTCAGATAGCTACTCAAGCCATTGAACTGGCAGAATCTCAACTCAAACAGCATCTGAATGACAATGTTCAGGAACGCTTAATTGATCAGAGTCTAGCTCTGCTCGGAGGTTGAATATGAGTGCGATCGCCGGACAAATTATTGAGCCTTACGCCTCGGCGTTAATGTCCGTGGCTCAATCAAGAAATTTAACCGAGGAATTCGGTAATGACATTCGCTCATTACTAGAATTACTAGACAATTCCGCAGAATTAAAAACCTTTTTAGGAAGTCCTGTGGTGAAACCCCAGGATAAAAAAGCCATTCTGCAAAGGATCACGGCTGATGAAGTTAATCCCGCATTGCGGAATTTCTTGATGCTGTTAGTGGATCGAGGACGGATTTTATTCCTAGAGGAAATTGCTAAACAGTATTTAGTGTTACTGCGGAAACTGAATCAAACGGTTTTGGCAGAAATCACTTCCGTTTATCCGTTAACAGAGGCACAATTGACTACTCTTTCAGAGAAAGTCAAGGCTATGACCAATGCTCGACAAGTGGAAATTGCCACCACAGTCGATCCGGATCTGTTGGGCGGTGTGATTATTAAAGTTGGATCTCGCGTAGTAGATGCCAGTTTGCGCGGACAACTACGCCGTATTGGGATGAAATTATCCCAATAATTGTTGTGACCCGTCATGATCATGTCGGGGATCTTTTTTTAACTTATAACCTTTAACTACTGACAAGAACAATGGTAGCGATCAGACCTGACGAAATTAGTAGCATTATTCAGCAGCAAATTGAACAGTACGACCAAGACGTTAAAGAAACCAACGTCGGGACTGTTCTGCAAGTCGGTGACGGTATCGCCCGGATTTATGGCTTAGATAAAGCCATGTCTGGGGAACTGTTAGAATTTGCCGACGGTACTATTGGTATTGCTCTCAACCTAGAAGAAGATAACGTCGGTGCAGTATTAATGGGTGAAGGTCGGGAGATCCAAGAGGGTTCCGCCGTCACCGCCACCGGAAGAATTGCTCAAATCCCCGTTGGGGACGCCATGTTAGGCCGAGTTGTTGATGCCTTAGCCCGTCCAATTGATGGTAAAGGCGATCCCAAAACCACTGAAACTCGCTTATTAGAATCCCCAGCCCCTGGGATTATCGAGCGTCGTTCCGTGTGCGAACCCATGCAAACCGGGATCACCGCCATTGACTCCATGATCCCCATCGGTCGGGGTCAACGGGAATTAATTATTGGTGACCGTCAAACCGGAAAAACCTCCATCGCCATTGACACCATCATTAACCAACAGGGCGAAGACGTGATCTGCGTCTATGTTGCTATTGGTCAGAAAGCCTCTACGGTGTCTCAGGTGGTGGCAACCCTGGAAGAAAAAGGCGCGATGGCCTATACCGTCGTTGTGGCCGCCAGTGCTAGTGAATCCGCTACCCTGCAATACCTGGCTCCCTATACTGGGGCAACCATCGCCGAGTATTTCATGTACAAGGGCAAACACACCCTGGTCATCTATGATGACTTATCTAAACAGGCCCAAGCCTACCGTCAAATGTCCCTGTTACTCCGTCGTCCTCCCGGACGGGAAGCCTATCCTGGGGATGTGTTCTATCTCCATTCTCGTTTATTAGAGCGGGCTGCGAAACTGAACGACGAACTCGGCAGTGGCAGTATGACGGCATTACCGATCATCGAAACCCAAGCGGGTGACGTTTCGGCTTACATTCCGACTAACGTGATTTCGATTACCGACGGTCAGATATTCCTCTCCTCCGACTTATTTAACTCCGGTTTACGTCCGGCGGTGAACGCCGGGATTTCCGTATCCCGGGTGGGTTCGGCGGCTCAAACCAAAGCCATGAAGAAAGTGGCCGGGAAAGTGAAGTTGGAGTTAGCTCAATATGCTGAGTTAGCAGCCTTCTCCCAGTTTGCCTCCGATTTAGACCAAGCCACCCGTAACCAATTGGAACGGGGCAAACGTCTACAAGAATTGTTAAAACAGTCCCAAAATTCTCCCCTGCAATTATTTGAACAGGTGGCGGTAATTTACGCTGGAATTAACGGTTATCTCGATGAGGTTCCTGTTGAAAAAATCGTTGCCTTTGCCATTGGACTGCGGGAATATCTGAAAAATAGCAAACCCAAATATGTCGAAATCGTTCAAGGCAAAAAAGTCCTTGATGACGAAGCTGAAGGTCTGCTGAAAGAAGGAATCAATGAGTTCAAACAAACCTTTTTAGTCTCTGCTTAATCAGCTAGTAGATATCATTTATCAGTGAAAGAGTTAAGGGTGATCAGTGAAAAGTTAAAATACTGTTCACTGTTGACTCTTTAACTGTTGGGTGATAGAGCAGTCGCCAGAAAAGTGTTTGACAAAGACTGATGCAGCCAACCTTGACTGGTGAAACCTGTTCCCCGTTCCCTGTTCCCTGCTATAGACAAAACTATGTCAAATTTAAAAGCGATCCGCGATCGCATTGATTCGGTTAAAAATACCAAAAAAATCACAGAAGCGATGCGTCTAGTTGCTTCAGCCAAAGTGCGTCGTGCCCAGGAACAAGTCTTGGCATCCCGCCCCTTTGCTGATCGATTAGCCGGAATTCTTTATGGTTTACAATCCCGTTTAAAATTTGAAGAAGCAGATTTACCTCTGCTCAAACAAAGGGAAGTTAAAAAGGTAGGATTACTGGTAATTGCTGGTAATCGTGGCCTGTGCGGTACTTATAATAGCAGTGTGATTAAAAGGGCTGAAACTCGCGCTAAAGAGTTAGAAGCCGAAGGTATTGAATGCACCTATTTATTAGTAGGACGCAAAGCAATTCAATATTTCCAAAGACGGGATACTCCTATTCGCGCTACGGTAGAAAATCCCGAAAAAAATCCAGCCTTAGATAAAGTACGGGATTCTGCGGACAATCTTCTGGATTTATTTTTATCAGGTGAATTGGATCGGATTGAGTTAATTTATACGAAATTTGTTTCGTTAATTGCTTCTCGTCCGGTAATTCAAACCCTGTTACCCCTTGATACTCAAGGGTTGGAACCTCAAGATGATGAGATTTTCCGTTTAACGACTAAAAATGGTCAATTTGAGGTCACACGGGAGAAAGTCAAAAACACTCTCACGGATTTACCAAGAGATATGATTTTTGAACAAGATCCCGCCCAAATTTTGGATGCGTTATTGCCTTTATTTTTAACCAACCAATTGTTACGCGCTTGGCAAGAATCCATCGCCAGTGAGTTAGCCGCCCGGATGACTGCGATGAGTAATGCGAGTGAAAATGCTGGAGATTTAATTAAATCTTTGACCTTATCCTACAACAAAGCTCGTCAGGCTTCCATTACCCAAGAACTTTTGGAAGTAGTTGGTGGTGCAGAAGCATTGAAATGAGAAGTTAATCTTTGAAAAGTTGAAGGTTCACTATTAACAGTCAACCTTCAACCTTTTAATTTAATATCGATTATCCCTTAAATATTGAAGAACCCCCTGGGCGATCGCTTGGGCCATGCGACTGCGTTGGGCCGGATCACCCAACATATAGGAATCATAATTATTAGTCACAAATCCCGTTTCCACTAATATCGAAGGCATTGAGCTATTTCGCAGCACATAAAAACGAGCGGTCTTAATACCCCGATTCGGCAGTTGTGAAAAACTTGCCATTATACTGTTTTGAACATATTGAGCCAGACGGGCACCACTGCTGTAGTAATAGGTTTCAATCCCACTAGCCGCCGCATTCGTAGCTGCATTGGCGTGAATACTGACAAATAAGGTCGCATTTATGCGATTAGCCATATCCACCCGGGGTTCTAACTCAACGGTGCGATCATCCAAACGAGTCATCACCGCCTGTACTCCATTTTGCTGCAAAATCTGCGCCACCTGTTGAGAAATTGAGAATACCACATCTTTTTCTCGCAGTCCTCCCACACCCACAGCCCCGGCATCACTGCCCCCATGTCCAGGATCAATAATGACCACCGCCCGACCATTTGGAATCGGATTATTAGAGGGGGGGTTAACCTGAGTAGGGGGAAAAGGAAAGGGATTTCTATTGGTTTGAGGAGGATTAGAACGAGGCGGAAAGGGTGCTGGATTGGTATTCGTTCTTGGAGGAAAGGGTCGAGGTGTGGGAGCCGGAACCGTAGCAACAGGGTTACCCGCCCTCACCCCTAGCCCTTCCCCCACAAAAGCTAAAGCCAACTGTTGAGGACTCCCTTGGCTAATTTGTCCCACTTCAATTCGAGTTGCTGGTTTGATTAACAGGGTAAAGGTTTGGGGATCTTCCTGACGTACCCTTGTCCAAATAATCGGACTTCCGACCTGTCTTTGGGGTAAGGCAACACCTTCAGCCAAGGCTGCGGAGAAAAACGTAATACTATAGGACTGAGTTTCATTATCCCAACCACTACTATAGTTCAGGGGCTGATCGGATTGAATGAGAAGTTGTTGGTTACGAATTTCAACGGAACGAATTTTTGCAAAGCCCCCGGACAATTGGACGGCGGGGGGAGTGCTTCCCTGGGGCCAAACCGCTACCCCTCCAGCCGATGACCGAGCTTGCCAATTTTGACTCCGTTTTGGGGTGCTCATGGTGACCCGAACGACTGGGGGGTTATTTGAGAGTTGGGTGACTTGAGAAACCGTCACTCCATCTCGGTTGACCTGTTTTCCAGTTCCGTTTGAACGGGCTGCTAAGGTGGCACCTAGAATATCCAAAGTCATCCAACTTCGATCTTGACTTTGTTTAAATTCAATATCAGCCATTTTGCCCGTAGTATGCAGCACAATCCCGTTATCCCGCACCTCAACTTGAGCTAAGGTGGTTTGAGGCTGCTGGGAAATAGAACGATTAACGGTCTGTTGAGGTAGTGGAGCCGGTAAACGAGCAGGTGCTGGAGCGACGGGTCTGACGGGCGGGGTTTGAGGTAAAGGTAGGGAAGGACGGGTTGCTGCTGCTACGGGAGCGGAAGCAGGTGTGCCGACAGCTTGAGGCGAGGGTAGTTGTACCGTCCATTGAGTCGGGGAAATCCCCCGAAATTGGACTCCTTGAGGATCGAGAGTATAACCATCAACCAATTCCACCACAATTCGAGTAGTTTGGTTATCGACTTGACCCACTCGAATTTCCCGAATGGCTCCCCCAATTAATTGTTGACGGTTGACACCCCCTAAACTGGTTCCAGGCAAATCAATGACTAATCGTGTGGGGTTGGAGAGCAGTTGAGCTTTGGGTTGTACCCCCCCATCGGTTGTAAAGCTGAGGCGGTTTTGAGAGCTTTCAAATTGCCAAGATTGCAGACTGGCTGCTTTGGCGGGAGAGGTCAGGATAAAAAAGCTGACTAAACCGGGCATTAACCAACGCAAAAATAGAGTTTTTCCCATTCGTGACACGCTAAAAACCTTAATTAACAATTGAATTTGGGTCAAGGTTTGACACTCCCACAGCCACACCAAAAAGGGATTCTAAGATGTCGTCGGTCATTGCCGGACAATCCGAGGCTTGAATCCTAACACCATCACTAAACATGGTGATCTGTCTTTTATGGACAGAATCAACAAAGCGAGTGCATCATATCATAGTTTCGCGATCGCCTACGAGGGTAGATAACACATCGCCAATTTGAAAAGATTTTCCTATGCCATAGTTAAGGATTAATTAACCGCTTTCTGACTTGAGGAAATTGGCTTGAGCAACTTAAATTCTGTTTAAAAGTTTTAACATTTCGAGATTCATTTCTTTCAATAATATCACGGATTTTTGAGATTTAGAGTGTTTTTTTAGTATAAATAATTACTTGCTAGTTATGTAATTAACTTTGGTTAACTACTTATTAAGAATAAAGACTAGCAACATATTCACCATAACCATTATAGGGTAAAGTTGGCTGTTTTTCCCAAGAAAAACTAGGCTTACTGCTAACAATTCTTTCCGTAGCTTGTGACCAACGGGGATGGGGTTTATTTGGATTAACATTCGCCTCGAAACCATATTCATCCGGGCCTAAAGTATTCCAAAAAGTTGCGGGTTGTTGATTTAAAAATTCAATTTTAACAATGGATTTTGCCCCCTTAAATCCATATTTCCAAGGGAGCACCATCCGTAAAGGAGCGCCATTTTGTTTAGGGAGAGTTTTCCCATACATTCCTACGGCAAAAAAGGCTAAATCATTTGCCATTTCCTCAATCCGTAATCCCTCTGTATAAGGCCAAGGATAACCATTAGCCCAAAATCCTGGCCCAGTGGTAATTTTAGGATCATAAAAAGAGGTAAACCGGACAAATTTAGCCTCGGAATTAGGTTCAACCGCCGCCATTAATGCCCGCATTGGAAACCCCAACCAAGGCACAACCATCGCCCAGGCTTCAACACAACGAAACCGATAAATTCGTTCTTCTAGGGGGAATTTTTTTTGAAGATCATCTAAAGTATATGTTGTCGGATTTTTAACTAATCCTGAAACCTCAACTTTCCAATCTTCTAACGGTAAGGCTTGGGCGGCTTGCCAAATAGACTTAGTTCCGCCATACTCATAAAAATTATTATGTTTTGTTGCTAAATCTTCTGCTGTAATGGGACGATTGACCTTAACAAAATTAGGATTTTTGCTAAAATCAGAAATCTCTTGGACTAAATTATTGCCTAGGTTTTCGGTTTTTGAGGTAGACTTACATCCAGTTAATGATAGCACCGATGCCGTTAATCCTGCCCCAATTAAGTTTTTCATAAACCGACGACGATTCATAAAAACAGACTCGGGTGTTATTTGATTTTCAGAAATTTCCCAGGAGGGAACAATACGAATTAAGGTCATGTTAAATAATAGGGGAGAATAATGGGTAATGGCGATCACGGATTTAAGAGGATTTCACGGATTTCACGGATTTAATCTGTGTTAATCTGCGTAATCTGCTTCAATCCGTGATAGGTAATGGGTAAGATAATAGGCGATCGCGATCCCTGAATTAACCTAAAGTTTGAGAAAGACTTATTATAGAAGAATATATTAACAAATTCTGGTTATGAGTTACTGCATCAACCCCCAATGTCAGAACCCCCAGAACCCGACCCACGCCATTACCTGTCAGGGTTGTGGGTCGGAACTGCGCCTCAAAAACCGCTATCGTGTGATGCGAGTTTTGGGTCAAAGTCATTGTCACCGAACCTTTTTAGCCATTGATGAGGACAAACCGACTCAACCGCGCTGTGTGATTAAACAATGTCTGGATGCTCCCCTATCTATCCCCCAGGCGAGTGTCGAGTTTCGTCTGTATACCCAAACCCTAGACCAGATTAGTCAGCATCCGGCCCTTCCTGAATTATTAGCCTGCTTTGAAGACCACAGCTATAGTTATCTCGTACAAGATTATATCCCCGGACGCAATTTAGCCGAAGAACTCGAACAGGAGGGCGTTTTTTCAGAACTGCAAATTTGGGATTTATTGAATGCAATTCTTCCAGTTCTGGAATTAATTCATAATAAAAATAGAGTCCATGGGGATATTAAACCGGAAAATATTATTCGTCGTCCAATTTTAAATCCGAATTCCCCGACTAAAAAACAACTGGTTTTAGTTGATTTTGCTGGAGTAAATCCCCTGCAAGGTTCAGCCGAATATGTTTCCCCCGAACAACTACAAGGAGAAATTAGTCCTAAAAATGATCTCTATAGTTTAGGGGTGACTTGTTTGCATCTGCTAACTCAAATCAGCCCCTTTGATTTATGGAATATTAAAACAAATTCTTGGGTCTGGAAGGATTATCTAAAAACCCCCATTAGTCACCGCCTAACCCGAATTCTGAATCGACTAATTGAACGTGACCCCACTCAACGCTATGCTTCGGCGGTCGAGGTCATCCAAGACTTAAAATCCGGGCCGATTCTGGTCAAACTCCCCCAAATTCGTCAACATCCATGGATATTAACCGCTTTGGGGGGTGCAACTTTGGCGATGTTGTCCCTATTCCTGAATTCACGAGTTCCCCAACCAAACTCTGAACCCATAGAAATAGAACCCATTTATCAGATTCCCGATATTTCGGTTCCCCCCCCGGAGACTTTTACCCCAATTATTCCCCAATCACCCCCGGCGATGCGGACGTTAGTACAGAATATTGGCCCAGTGTGGTCGGTGGCCGTCAGTCCCGATGGTCAATTTGTAGTGTATGGGAATACCGATGGGTCAATTCAGATTATTGATGCGGAAACCGGGGGATTAATTAATACCCTATTGGGACATTCTCAACCCGTAGGAACCTTGGCTATCAGTGGCGATGGTCGGACTTTAGTGAGTGGAAGCGGTGATAAAACGATTTTAGTTTGGGATTTGTGGAGTGGGCGTCAGAAAAAAATGCTCTACGGTCATCAAGGATGGGTTTATGCCGTTGCCATAAGTCCCGATGGAAAGCAGGTGGCGAGTGTGGGTCGTGACCAAACGATTCGGCTATGGGATATATCCACCGGAAAAACCGTAAAAACGTTACCAGGGTATGGGACAGAGGTACAATCCCTGGCTTTCAGTCCCGATAATCAAACCCTGGTCAGTGGCGGAAGTAACGGGATTGTGGATATTTGGAACTGGCACACGGGACAGTTATTGCGGACATTTAAGGCCCATTCCGAGGCGATTTGGTCGGTAGCCATTAGTCCCGATGGTCAGAGTTTAGCCACGGGCAGTTGGGATCATTCGATTAAATTATGGGATTTAAACGAGTTAGAATCTCAATATTTTAGTAATACTCCGGCGCAAATTCTTCTGGGTCATGGGGATAAGGTGCAGTCCGTTGCCTTTAGTCCCGATGGTCAAACCCTCGCCAGTGGGGATTTTGCCGGGACAGTGAAACTCTGGCAAGTAGATAATGGCGGATTGGTTGGAACCTTTAAAGGACATCGAGCTTGGGTAAATGTGGCTTTTAATCCTCGAAATCATACTTTAGTGAGTGGGAGTTTTGACGATACCTTGAAGGTTTGGCAATTATTACCCAGTCCATAGGACAGGGAACAGCGTTGAAAACCTGCCCAAATATTGGTTCTAAAGCTCCTAATTTTAAGGCTTTTGGCACATTGATGCTTACCTACTTATTGAAGTTTTGATGCAATCAGACCAACAAGCACCAGAAAACCTAATATTCTACGAAAGTAATTAACGCCTTGAAATAATTCTTCCCAAGCCCAAGTAAACAAGGAGCCAAAAGCTATTATGTCTAGTCCTAGATTAATTTTACCTGTTGTAAAAACTATCTTTAATAAACTAGCTACAATCCAGACAATAAGTGGTGGATTTGGCATCTGAGCGAGAATAATTTTACCTTCGCTATCCCGAAAAACTTTATCAAATAACTTATTTTTCATTAAATTTCTCTCTTGTTTGGTGTTTCTATAAGTTTGACATAACCATGAAACTGGCATCTTTCACTACAGCACATTGTTAGCTACATAACCTTTTAGAAAGGGCAAAAAGTTGTCCTCAAAGGTAATTTTGAGGGACTCTTTGGGAGTGCCCATGTTATTTCTCTATCCTAACTGGCTTTTTTACAAAATAGAGGAAGTTTTTGGGAGCATCCCAACTTTGTAGGATATATTTGCAAAATCGGTATGCTCCCAAGTTTTTGAACAGCATAGATTTTCTTAGACAGGTTTTCCTGGTTTAGATTTAATAACTCCCTGGGGTTGATTGATTAACTTTAACTGTTCAAACCAAACTAAACTAATCCCGCCACCAAGTAGACAAATAGCAATATCAATTGGATGCAGAAAAGAGAAGCTAAACAATTGACGCAAGAAGGGAACATAAAGCACCATCGCCAGAAAAAATATTCCTCCACCCATAACCCACCAAAGGGCAGCATTGGGAGATTTAAGTATTTTTAAACTTAGGGGTAGGGAAGAACTTGTACTCAAAATTAGTCCTAAATTTGCTAAAATTAATGCCGTAAATGTTAACGCCCGGGCATCAAGTTCCCCTTGTCCGCGATATAGCGAAATTACAAAAATTACGAGAACAATCGTTAAAATTGCCCCTCCCTGTAACATCGCCAAACCCACAGTTTTCCTACCAAATAAAGGATCTTTAGAATTGCGGGGAGGACGCTTCATTACCGTTGTTTCTGCGGGTTCAGCTTCTAACACAATTGAACAAGCTGGATCAATAATTAAATGCAAAAATGCCACGTGAACCGGAAGTAATACTAATGGCAACTTAAACAATACTGGAATTAAAGACATCCCAGCAATCGGAATATGAATTGCTAAAAGATAAGCCATGGCTTTGCGAAGATTATCAAAAATTCGCCGCCCCAGTTTAACCGCTTGCACAATTGAAGAAAAATCATCATCTAATAACACTAACGCCGCCGATTCCCTAGCAACATCTGTGCCTCTTTCACCCATCGCAATCCCGATTTGGGCTGATTTTAAAGCCGGGGCATCATTGACACCATCCCCGGTCATAGCAACGACTTCCCCTTTGGATTTTAAAGCATTAACTATCCGTAATTTTTGTTCAGGAATTGCCCTAGCAAAGATATTTGTACTTTGAATCCGCTCCTGAAGTTCAGCGTCATTCATCCCATCTAATTCCGCCCCAGTCACAATCGCCCCCATTTGCATTAATCCAATTTGACGGGCAATAGTTTGAGCCGTGGCCGGATAATCTCCGGTAATCATCACGACTCGAATCCCGGCGGTATAACATTCTTGAATCGCCGCCGCCACGGTTGGACGCACTGGGTCGGAAAGTCCCACTAATCCTAGAAATTGAAAAGGAAAATCATGTTGTTTATCGGGTAAATTATCAGGACTGAGCGAAGGATGAGGAGGTAAAAATGGTGGTGGTGCATCAAGTAAAGATGCTTTAGCAACACCTAATACCCGCAATCCTTGCTCTGCCATTTTAGTAATTTGTGTGGCTAGAATTTGCTGTTGTTCGGGGGTAAAATGACAGAGATCGGCGATCGCTTCCGGTGCTCCTTTAGCAGCAATTTCATATTGTTTACTATCTGCTGATTCCCAAACCTGAGACATTGCTAATAAATCCGGTGAGAGGGGATATTCTCGCAACAGTTTCCAATCGTTATGTAAATGTTCGGTATCTGCGAGGGAGCGCTCGCCCAATTGTTTAAAGGCTTTTTCCATCGGATCAAAGGGATCTCTTTGACTGGCTAAAATAGAAAATTCTACTAATTCATGTACCGATTCTGGAAGCGGTTTTTTTGAATCTAATTCTAAATTATAGGGCTGAGGATTTTCTTCTTGGTTATAGGGAAATAGTTGTTGTACAGCCATAATATTCTGAGTCAGCGTCCCAGTTTTATCCACACATAAAACCGTTGCGGAACCCAAGGTTTCCACAGCAGAAGTGCGACGAGCTAAGACATGATTTTGAGAAATTCTCCAAGCTCCTAATGCTAAAAAGATAGTGACAACCACGGGAAATTCATTGGGCAAAATTGCCATGGCTAAGGTAATTCCTGCCAGAAATCCTTTCAGCCAATCTCCTCGCGTCAGTCCATAAATTACTACAATCACCACACACAGGAATAAAGCGATACCAAACAAACGGCTGACTAACTGATTCATCTCCCGTTGCAAAGGTGTGGCTTCTGGCTTGACTGTTTGTAAAGCCTTGCCAATCTTACCCATCTCGGTTTGAGCGCCGATGGCTTGGACTTGAATAATTCCCTGTCCCTGAACTACCAATGTGCCAGAATATACAAAGGGCAACTCATCTCCCCCCGGACGCGCCATTTCCACGTTACCCACAGCGGCAACTTTACGCACAGGTAGGGATTCCCCGGTTAATAACGACTCATCGGTGGAGAGGTTTGAGCAAGAAAGCACAATCGCATCCGCAGGTACGCGATCGCCTTCTGCTAAGACTAAAGTATCTCCCCGAACCACTTCTCGCCCAGCAATCCGTTTTCGCTCCCCATCTCGAATTACCAAGGCGCGAGGACTGGAAAGATCCCGTAAGGCTTCTAAGGCGTGTTCGGTTTTGCCTTCTTGGTAGAGACTAATTCCGGTGATAAAAAAGACAAAACCTAATAAAATCAGAGCTTCTTGTAGATCACCTAAAACCCAATAAATAACTCCACCACCGACTAGCAATAGGAAGATCGGATCTTGGATAATTTCCCAAGCGATCGAGAACAGATTACGAGCTCCCGCCGAGGGAAGTTCATTGTAGCCTTCCTCTTTGAGCCGCGCGATCGCATCTTGTTCAGATAAGCCCGTCACAGTATTGAGATCAACTGGTGAAACCATAACCCCATTTTTTCCTAAAAAACAGACCAACTCGTTCCGATGCTAATTGCTAAATTTGAGGAAATCGTGAAGTCATATAAATTTTTATTCTGTTTATGAGCATCTTTTATTCTAACAGGACTTACGCAAGCACGCTATATATAGCGTATCAAAAGTAGGCGATCGCCTACTTTTGATAATAGCAATCGCCCTAAAAAGTCCTGATTATTTATTTAAAAACAAACCTCCAAAAGCCAAACCAAAAGCTACATTTAGCAAGCTGCTTTTTCGGTATATCTTTCCAGCCGTTTCAACCATTCTTGCCAATAAACGATCAATTGTTCCCGTTCTATCATAAATTCTTCTGCATCTTGATCCCGAAGCGCAACAACAATCAAACCGTTAGAAATTTTAGCACCAAACAAACTATCTCTGTAATAGCGATTAATTGCACCCCCATAAGCTACAAGTTGTAACGGCTTATCGTAAAGTTTACTTATTTTCTGTTTAGGTTGTTCAGCCGTTGTCAACTCAATAATACATGGAACACCTTGATAACGAGCAACTAAATAAACTTTCCCAGTGTATCCTTCCACATAATTTGGCACAACTGTCTCAATTAACTGTACATCGCTGAGTTTCTCTAAAATGGATTGAACGCTATAACAATAGGGTTCAATTAGGCTATCAGCAACAGGAGATAACCCTTGCAAATAGTCCTTAACCCACTGATGCAATAATTTTCCTCGGCGACGACCAATTGAAGCCATACGATTTGCTTCTGTATTTCCTACCTTATTGCGCCAATTAGAGAGAGCACCAACAGACTCAATAGGTTGTGTAGCCTTCAGTATGGTGGTAACGGATGGTAGCCGGATTCCTTTTTCGTCTTGGTAGCGAAACTGTCCATTGATATAAGTTGATTTCATAAAAAGCATCTCCAAAAAATTGCTAAATTCAATGTCGCAATTTTCTTTTGGAGATAACTCTCAAGTTGACGCTGACTTAGACTGACTTAGGCTGACTTATCTACAATCTTCAATTTTAGGCTGCTCTTTAATATTATTCTTATTCCCGAATCAGTAATATTAGAGTAGTCTTAACTATAGTTTTAGGCTAGATTAGAGAGACTGGATTCGCTTTCAAGTTATGGAGAAATTGGTTAATGTCGCTACCTCGTGAGTTTTTAATTGAAATGGCTCGTAAGTATGACCTTTCACCAGAGCAAAAAGATGCTTTTATAATCCGGTTTAACAGTAACAAGACCGCGTTAGAGATAGCAACAGAACTTCATATTTCTGACACAGCACTTCGCACTCGAATGAGTCATGTTTACAAAAAGTTTAGTATAAATGGTAAAGGCCCAGGTAAATATGGTCGCTTGCTCAATTTTCTAACTACTGAGTATCAAAAATTTAACGCTCCTGACTCTCAAACCTCTAATCTGTCAGAAGATGATCTAAATAATTTAGTGCAAGAAGTCCGCCAGAAGTGCTATGAGAGCATTCAAGATCAATGTGGTACAATGCGAGTGCTTACGATGTCACAACCCATTGATGTCAGTGACCTTTACACTAACGTTAATGTTCTGGAAAAAATTCCCAGTCATCAACAATATGAAATTGATGAACTATTGCAATACTTTGATCCTGAAAATTTTGATCGTTTTGGACTTAGCAAAAAAACTGATAAACGAATACCAGGAATAGAAGCGGTTAAGAAATACTTAAAATTGATGGTATTAGGTAATCCAGGAGCAGGAAAAACTACGTTTTTAAAACATTTAGCTTTCCAGTGTAATAAAGCGAATTTAAAAGCTGAACTTGTACCAATTTTTATTACACTCAAGCAATTTGCAGAAATTGAAGAAAAACCAAGTTTACTTGAATACATAACTCACATCCTAGATGATTATGATGTTTCTGGTAAACAGATAGATATTCTATTAAAGTATGGTAAATTGTTGATTTTACTGGATGGTTTGGATGAAGTGAAAGTTGAGGATAACAATCGTATAATCAAACAAGTTTGTAATTTATCTGATAAGTTTCACAAAAATAAATTTGTAATATCTTGTAGAATTGCAGCCAAAACCTATAATTTTGAGAAATTTACAGAAGTTGAAGTTGCAGATTTTGATAAAAAACAGATTAACACTTTTGTTGGTAAATGGTTTAACAGTGAAGAATCAGCTATAGCAGAACAATTTATTGAACAGCTTGAACAAAATAGTCGAATTCGAGAATTAGCAACTAATCCACTGCTTTTAACGTTACTCTGTTTAGTATTTGAAGACTCATTAAAATTTCCAGCTAATCGTTCAGAACTTTATGAGGAAGGAATTGATATTTTACTAAAAAAATGGGATGAAACACGAAACATAGAACGAGATCAGGTTTATAAGAATCTATCATTGCAGCGAAAAAAAGATTTACTAAGTCAACTTGCTTTAACAACATTTGAGCGGGGAGATTATTTCTTTAAACAAAAAGAATTAGAGCAGTATATTTCTGATTACATTCATAATTTACCTGATGCTCAAAATGACCCAGAAGCTTTACAACTGGATAGTGAGGCGGTATTGAAATCAATTGAAGCGCAGCATGGGTTATTGGTGGAGCGGGCGCAAAAAATTTATTCTTTTTCTCACTTAACATTTCAGGAATATTTCACAGCACTAAAAATTGTAATCAATTGTAATTCATATTCACCAGATCAGGAGGATTGGCAAATTCTCAGTGGTAAAATTACTGATAAACGCTGGAGAGAAGTATTGTTATTAGTTGTTGAGATGTTACCAAGTACCGACTTTCTATTATTTTTAATAAAGCGACACATTGATGGGCTTTTAGCAACTGATGAAAAGTTACAGCAGTTTTTGTATTGGGTCAATCGAAAATCGTGTTCAGTTCAAGTTCCTTGGAAAAGAACCGCAGTTCGAGCATTTTACTTCGCTCTGCCGTTAGCTCCTGCCTCCATATCTTCACCTGATCTCGAATGCTATGTAGAACTTGCCTTTAAATTGGATTCTAATTTTAGATTCTTCCACGAAGACTTTGATCTCATTCCTATTGATTTAACACTCGATTTTTGTTTGTCTGCTACTCTCGCTCATGCCATTAACAACGGTATCGATCCTGATTTTGTTGTCCCTGAGTGCGGGTTTGATTTTAACCTATGGAAATCATTACAAAAACTTGAACAGGAAATTCCTGATTATAATGATGATCACCTATTTTCTCAATGGATAAAACAAAATAGTCAAGATTGGACAGAAAAATACAGAAGTTTGATGATTAAGTATCGTAATATTGGTTATGACTGGCAGTTTAACGAGGAACAGAATAAATTGCTTGAAACGTATTCTGATGCTAATGAGTTGCTGATAGATTGCCTCAATAGCGGTTGTAAAGTATCGCCCAAAGTGCGTGATGAGATTGAGCAAACATTGTTATTACCAATCTCTGAAATCAACCAAAGTTAATATTGTAGGGCAGGCTTTGCCCACCAAAACCTTGACTAATCAGCAATCATTAAGTTATAATTAATATAGTTTTGATAATTAAATTAACTATGACAAATATCACAATTCAAAACGTTGATGATGACCTAAAAAATCGCCTGCAAAAGCGAGCCGAATATTATGGTCGTTCCCTCGAAGAAGAAGCTAAAGAAATTCTCCGTGCTGTCTTGACAGAAAACCGTCTCGAACCCTTAAATCTTGTCTTAGCAATTGAACGACGATTTGCCCATTTTGGCGATTTTGAACTTCCAACGATTACGAGGGAACCCTTACGCGAACCTCCTAACTTTGAAGATTTATATGATCGTCCTTGATACGAATGTAGTGTCCGAAGTGATGCACTCCCAAGGCTCGTTAGTGGTTCGTCAATGGGTCGCAGCACAACCCATAACCAATCTTTTTACCACAACCATTACTCAAGCTGAGATTCTTTATGGGATTGCTTTGTTACCCTCTGGAAAACGCCAAACAGAACTTAGTAAATCGGCTGAATTGATGTTTGCTGAAGACTTTGCCGGGCGGATTTTAGCGTTTGATGAAACAGCAGCAATTGCTTTTGCTAGAATTGCCACCGAAAGAAGACGAATGGGTAAACCCATCTCCCAAGCTGATGCTCAAATAGCCAGCATTTGTTATACTCACCAAGCGACTCTTGCGACTCGAAATGTTTCTGATTTTGAAGGCTGTGGTCTGACAATTATTAATCCTTGGAAATCCGACTAAACTCACAGAAGACCAAAATTTTTCTAATTTTGTCAAACATCATCAACATTAATCTTACCGTCCCCCTATCGTTACTGACACCTTCCTCCCAGACCTCCTCGCAGAATTTTTGATCTGGTTTGGTTTGAATGTAACAAGATGTAACGTATAATCAGAAAAAACATTAAGAAAACATTTACCAAGGGTTATTGATGCGAGTTGCGATCGCTGGAGCAGGTTTAGCGGGACTGGCTTGTGCCAAGTATCTCACCGATCTTGGTCACACTCCTATCGTCTTAGAACGACGGGACGTTTTAGGTGGAAAAGTCGCAGCCTGGAAAGATGAAGACGGCGACTGGTACGAAACCGGATTACATATTTTCTTCGGGGCTTATCCGAATGTGTTGCAGTTATTCAAAGAATTGGACATCGAAGATCGGCTGCAATGGAAAGAACATTCCATGATCTTCAACCAACCGGAGAAACCTGGAACCTATTCGCGGTTTGATTTTCCCGATCTCCCCGCCCCGATTAACGGGATGGTTGCTATTCTCCGTAATAATGATATGTTGACCTGGCCGGAAAAAATCCGGTTTGGTTTAGGATTAATTCCCGCCATCCTCCAGGGCCAGAAATATGTCGAAGAAATGGATAAATATTCTTTCTCCGAATGGCTGAAACTCCAGAATGTTCCGCCCAGGGTTGAGAAAGAAGTGTTTATTGCTATGTCTAAAGCCTTAAATTTTATCAACCCCGATGAAATCTCCTCAACGGTAATTTTAACTGCCCTAAACCGTTTTCTTCAAGAAAAGAACGGCTCTAAAATGGCATTTTTAGATGGTTCTCCCACGGAACGTTTGTGTCAACCTATGGTAGATTACATCACCGAACGGGGGGGGGAAGTGCGTTTGAATGCTCCAATTAAAGAATTCTTACTCAACCCAGATGGAAGCGTCACCGGATTCTTAATTCGCGGGTTAGATGATACCGCCGACGAAGTTTTAACGGCCGATCTCTACGTTTGCGCCATGCCCGTTGACCCCCTGAAGGTGATGTTACCCCAACCTTGGCAACAAATGGACTATTTCAAACAGCTAGAGGGCTTAGAAGGGGTTCCAGTAATTAACGTGCATTTGTGGTTCGATCGTAAGTTAACAAATGTTGACCATTTGCTGTTTTCCCGTTCTCCCCTACTCAGCGTCTATGCGGATATGAGTAATACCTGTAAAGAGTATTCCCATCCTGACCGTTCTATGTTGGAATTGGTATTGGCTCCGGCAAAGGATTGGATTAGTAAATCGGATCAGGAAATCGTGGCAGCGACGATGGCAGAGTTGGAAACACTCTTTCCCGAGGAAATTCCCCACAAAGCCAAATTGCTAAAATCCCACGTCGTGAAAACCCCCCGTTCGGTTTATAAAGCAACCCCGGGAAGGCAGGCCCATCGTCCCTCCCAAAGAACGCCGATCCCTAATTTCTATCTGAGTGGAGATTACACGATGCAGCGTTATCTCGCCAGTATGGAAGGGGCTGTGCTTTCTGGTAAGCTAACTGCACAGGCGATTCAAGAAGATCTCACTTCTAATCGTTTTCCGGCTTTAGCGACTCCCGATATTAATGTTGCTTCCCCAACTTCTATCCCTTCCTAGCTTATCCACTGTCGGTCAGCAGAATAACGAATGCTACAACTTTCTAAAACTCCGTGCATGAGAACTCTGGCATCTTTGGAAGACTCCTATGAACTCTGCCGTCAGGTTACTGCGGAGTATGCCAAAACGTTTTATTTAGGGACTCAATTGATGCCATCGGCCAAGCGTCGAGCTATTTGGGCTATCTATGTTTGGTGTCGTCGAACTGATGAGTTAGTCGATGGGCCAATGGCAGCGACGACGACGGAGGAAACCTTAGATCGTTGGGAAGAACACCTAGAAGCATTGTTTGCCGGACATCCGAGGGATGATGTAGATGTGGCTTTGGTGGATACCCTCCATCGTTTCCCGTTGGATATTCAACCCTTTAAAGATATGATTGCGGGTCAACGGATGGATTTATACCGCAACCGCTATCAGACGTTTCAGGAGTTAGAACTCTATTGTTATCGGGTGGCGGGGACGGTGGGGTTAATGTCAACGGCGGTGATGGGTATAGAACCTCCTATTGTTACCCCTTGGAATCCTAACCCAGAAATTATAATTCCTGATCAAGAGGCGATCGCTTTAGGAATTGCCAATCAACTCACCAATATTCTGCGGGATGTGGGGGAAGATGCGCGACGGGGCCGAATTTATTTACCCTTAGATGATTTAGCTTTATTTAACTATACAGAAGCGGATTTATTCAAGGGGATTGTGGATGAGCGTTGGCGAGGATTAATGCGCTTTGAAATTCAGAGGGCGCGGAAATTCTATGTTGAAGCGGAAAGAGGAATTAGTGTTTTAAATCAGGATATTCGCGGGCCTGTTTGGACGGCGTTAATTTTATATCGACAAATTTTAGATGCGATTGAACGCAATCACTATGATGTATTTAGTAAACGGGCTTATGTTCCTAAAGTTCGTAAAATGATTTCATTACCGATTGCCTTATTGCGATCTAAAGTGCTGTAGGAGTTTTAGATCTGGTTAATTTGGGGCTAAATTTATCCTGGTTAATTGGTCTTATCCCAAAGATTTAAAATGAAAACTATTTCTGAAATTAATGATAAAATCATTCAAAATCGTGCCGTTGTTTGGACAGTAGAAGAACTCAAAGCCCGAGTTACCCCAGACAATATCGCCCAAATTGCTGAACAGGTGGATGTGATTACGACCGGAACTTTTGAACCGATGGAAGGTTCGGGTGCTGTGATTAACTTAGGTCATACCGATCCCCCGATTAATATTAGAACCTGTTGGTTAGATGGGGTTCTGGCCTATAGTGGCTTTGGGGCGGTAGATTTATATTTGGGTGCGGCACAAATGATCGAAGACGCGGACGAAACCCGAGAACGCGGTGGAGGTCACGTTATTGAAGATTTAATTGCCGGAAAACCGATTCATCTGAAAGCCTCCGGCGTGGTTTCTGACTGTTATCCTCGGAACTCCTTTGAAACCACCATCACCCGAGATACGATTAACCAATTTTATTTATTTAATCCTCGCAATCTCTATCAAAATTTTATTGTTGGGGTAAATGGAGGCGAGCACCCTCTATATACTTATCTTGGCCCCCTACAACCCTATTTAGGCAATGCAGTTTATTCTAATCCTGGCGCCTTAAACCCTTTGCTAAATGATCCTGATTTACAACTGATTGGCATTGGGACTAAAATTTTTATCGGAGGAGGAATTGGCTATATTACTTGGGAAGGAACCCAACATTTTCCCCTGCAAAAACGGTTAGAAAATCGTACTCCCATCGGCCCGGCAGCGACCTTAGCATTAATTGGAGATGCGAAACAAATGAGTCCCTATTGGGTACGGGGTTGTTATTTCAAAAATTACGGCCCCTCATTAATGTTAGGAGTAGGAATTCCATTACCAGTTTTGAATCAAGATGTAATTGCTCGTTGTGCCGTTTCCGATCAAGATATTGTGGCGCCTGTAATTGATTTTGCAATTCCTCGGCGAGTCCGTCCTACCTTTGGTTTAGTAAATTATGGTCAACTAAAAAAAGGTAAAATTTCTATAGAAGGCAAAACCATCAAAACCGCCCCCCTAGCCAGTATTTCCCGTTCTCGTGAAGTTGCACAAGAGTTAAAAAAATGGATTGAATCTGGTAGTTTTACCCTAACAGAACCCGTTGCTTCTATTTCTCAAGATCGATCTTTCCTTCCACAAAACATTTGGGGTTCTCAAATTAGTTTAGATTGATGCTCTCATAAGTAGTTGCACAAAATAAATTACCTAGTTGAGAGAGGGAACAGCCCCCCCAAACCCCCCGTGCACGGGGGGCTAGGGGGGGAGGGAACAGGGTAGAGGATGTGTAATTAATTTTGTTTAGGTACTTATGAAATATAGTTATTAACGCTAAGGATTCTGATCCTTAATAAAACTAAACCTGAATATTTCCCCTGACCATCATCTTGAAAACGCTGTTCTCCCACTCCCACCACATCAATAATTATCTCCCGGTTAGGAGGAGTCCATTGTCCTTGACGGGGTTCAATTTCAATAATTAATTCTTGATTTTCTTGATAAACTTGATATTTTGTTGTTGAATAAATTCCCTGAATATACTCAAAAGAACTACCATCATCTTCATATAAAATTCCCTCTCCAGTCCCAGGAAAAACCTTAAAAGTCAAACAATCAATCGGTTTTTCATCCACATATTGCATCACCGGTTGTAAAGGAATAATAGAACCCGCTTTCACATACAAAGGCATCCGTTCTAAAGGAGCATCTGCTAAAATATATTGTGATCCAGAATAGGGTTTTTCTGTCCACCAATCATACCAAATTCCGGCGGGTAAATACACCGCCCGACATTCTATCCCTGGACGATAAATTGGGGCGGCTAAAATCGCAGAACCCAATAAAACTTGATCGGATAAAGTATAGGTTTTGGTATCATTAGGATAGTGATAAAATAGGGGACGAAGAATTGGGTTTCCTGTTTGTGTCGCTTCCCAAAATAAGCTATAAAGATAGGGTAAAAGACGATAGCGTAATTCTAAATATTCTCGACAAATGCGTTCAACTCGTTCTCCAAATACCCATGGTTCATGTTGGGAAGTCGATAAAGCGGAATGACCTCGCATCAACGGATATAATATTCCCAATTGCATCCAACGGGCAAATAATTCCGGTGTAGCATTGCCCGCAAAACCCCCAATATCAGAACCGACAAATGCTACCCCCGATAACCCCATATTACATAACATTGGGAGAGACATTTCTAAATGTTCCCAAATCGAATGGTTATCCCCCATCCACACCGATGACCAGCGTTGAATACCCGCATAACCTGACCGAGTTAAGACAAAAGATCGCTGTTTTGGTCGCAATTTTAACAGCCCTTGGGCGCTAGATTTTGCCATCATTAAGCCATATAAATTATGAGCTTCGGCGTGGGTTGTTTTTTCTTCTGTTGGGCCCTGTAAACTCTCTAAAGGAAAGGTAATTTTAGTCCCCTTATCTCCAAAAGGACGGTCATCTAAGGCGGGTTCATTCATATCATTCCAAATGCCCGCAATACCAATATTTGTTAAGGTTTGATGGCATTCTCCCCACCATTTTTGGACTTGGGGATTTAAAAAATCGGGAAAAACAGCTTTATCTGGCCAAACATAACCATGAAATAGTTCTCCGTTGGGTTTTCTAATAAAATAATTCTGTTTTAATCCTTGATCAAAAATAGTATAATTTGCTTCGGGTTCATGTTTAACTCCTGGGTCAATAATGGTCACGGTTTTAAAGCCATTTTTAGATAAATATTGAATCAAATTCTCTGGATTTGGAAACCGTTTTTCACTCCAGGTAAATACTCGATATCCCTGCATATAATCAATATCTAAATGAATCACATCACAGGGAAGTTTGCGGGTTCTAAATTGTTTTGTTAGTTCTTTAACAACGGTTTCTGACTCATAACTCCAACGACATTGATGATAACCTAAAGCCCAACGGGGAGGTAAGGGCATCCGTCCGGTTAGTTGGGTATAAGTATTAAGAATTTGTTCCGGTTTGGGGCCATAAATAATATAATAATCTAATTCTGGGGCTTGGGTTTCCATCTGCAAAATCCCTGGTTTTTTCACCCCAATATCGAAGCGACTCCAATGGGTACTATTTAAAAAAATGCCATAACTTAATTCCGGCCGTAAAGCCATAAATACAGGAATGGCTTGATACATGGCATCGGTTAAGGCATCATAATCTAAAGAATCAACTGTCCAATTAGTTTTTATTTCTCCCGTTTTATCTAAAAACCCGGTACGTTCTCCAAAGCCATAAAAATGTTCTTCCGGTTCAATTTTTTTCTCAACTACTGTTAACCCTTGTTGCCATCTAAACCCTAATTCTGTATCGGTGGCAAAGGGTTGATTTTGCAGATCATAACATTCAATTCGGCAAGGATAATGTTGAACGGATATTCTAATTTTTTCGGTAATAATTTCTGTGGTTTGTTCGGTTTGGTGAGTTTGAAAAGGAGTGGGTTGCCATGCACTATCATCTAAATTAATCGCCCAAGATCGACGGGGAAGAAAATTACCAGAAGGGGAATAACGAATTCTAATTAAATTATTGGCTAATATACTAATTTTAACATAGACATTTCCGCAGTTAAAGAGAAAATAGCGATCGCCTATTTCTACACTTTGCACCGCTTCAATTTTTGACCAATTTGGTTCTAGGGCGTGTAACTGTCCGAAATATTGAGGCATAGAAATAGGGTTTTTATTTTAATTCTATATTATCACATAAACTGAAAATATTGATTTTTGGATTTTGAATAAACCACAAAGGCACAAAGACACTAAGAAAGATGATTAAGTGAAATCTTGAGGTAGAATGAACGGATTTTAAAAGATAAGATTTATTATTTTTTAGGATTTCTCTAAAATTGAAAATAATGTGCTATAATTAATAGCAATGTTTTTCTTATTTCTCCCGTTATCTTGATCTCATTTCTGAATTTTTTACATTTTATTCTTTTGGAGCAAACTTTAGAACAATTAACTGAATTGGATAATGGTTTAGCGGCTCTCTGGTTTAATCAACAAATTGTTAATATTAATATTAAGGAATAGGTATTTTGAACGCTTTTCGCAGCTTTGAACCCAAATGTCAACGCAGTTTGCTGGCTTTATTTATTGCCGGTTTATGTTTCTGGACAAGTATCACCACACTATTACCAACCCTACCATTATATATTGAATCTCTTGGCGGAACTACACAACAAATTGGCTGGGTAATGGGGGCTTTTGCCTTGGGTTTATTACCATCTCGATTGTGGTTTGGCCCCCTAGCTGATCGCAAAAGTCGCAAATTAGTCTTATTAATCGGAACCTTAGTGGGGACGATGGCTCCTTTGGGATATCTGTTTGCTGAGTCGATTCCATCACTGCTGAGTTTACGAGCCTTTCATGGGATCAGTGTGGCGGCATTTACCATCGGTTACAGTGCCTTAGTTGCCGATATAGCACCCGTTGAACGTCGGGGAGAAGTGATTGGATATATGAGTTTAGTGGCTCCGATTGGGATGGCAATTGGCCCGGCGGTGGGGGGGTCGATGCAAGCGATGGTGGGTTATGACCCGATCTTTTTATTTAGTAGCGGATTTGCGTTTTTAGCATTTTTAGGAATTTGCCAAGTTTGGGAACCTCAACATCATAAACCGACAACAAAAGCCGATTCCACTTCTCTCTTAGAAAAGGGGTTATGGTTTTTCAAAACCTTATGGAGTCCCCCCCTACGAATTCCAGCATTTGTGCTATTAATGGTGGGTTTAATTTTTGGAACATTAGTCACATTTTTACCTTTGGCGGTGAAAGAATCGGGGTTAAATTTTAATGCCGGATTATTTTATAGTACCGCCGCGATCGCTAGTTTTTTAGTCCGTATTCCTACGGGTCGAGCTTCTGACCGTTATGGTCGAGGTTTGTTTATTACTGGGGGATTAATTTGTTATTTTTTAGCGATGTTACTCCTATCTCAAACTATGCACAGTAATATTATTTTATTGGCTGCATTACTTGAAGGGATGGGGGCAGGAGTTGTAATTCCGATGATGATTACTTTAATTACTGATCGATGTTTACCTGAACAACGGGGTCAATTTTTCTCCTTATGTTTAACTGGATTTGATCTGGGAATTGCCCTGGCTGGCCCTATTTTTGGCATCTTTGCCGAACAGTTGGGTTATTCAGTTATGTTTGCTTTAGATGCGGGTTTAGCTTTAATTGCTTTAATTAGTTTTGCTACCTTTTCTAATAAAACTATTCGCCTTTCTCTCAAGTTTGCTTTCGGTCAAGCTAAAGATATCTATAGTTTAAATTAATCCCGAATTTTGTCATTATTTATGAACAAACGAGAACTAATTCAGCCTTTATTATTAACAGCAATAGCAGGGGTTTTAATGGGGGTAGCTGCCGAACCTTGGGGACTTTGGGGATTAGCTTGGGTGGCCTTAGTTCCTTTATGGGTTAATGTTTTATCGAATTTTACCCCCCTAACCCCCCCTTGTTAAGTGGGGGAAGTTTTGCGAGATTTAAAATTACTTTAATATTAGCTTTAGTTTGGGGAATCGGCTATTACGGAACCGCCTTATTTTGGATTACGGGAATTCATCCGATGACTTGGTTAGGAGTTCCCTGGTTAGCGAGTTTAGCGATTACTATATTTTGTTGGAGTTTTCTCACCCTTTGGGGGACTGCTTTAGTAATAATTTGGACGGGATTATTTGTAATTTTATCGGCTCAATTGGCTCAAAGATTCTCTAAAATTTACCTAGGATTAAGCCGAGTTTTAATTGCCACAGTTTTATGGTGTGGGTTAGAATTTTTATGGAGTTCGACTGCTTTATGGTGGTCTTCTTTGTCCTACACCCAAAGTTTTGGAAATCTGATTATTTTACACTTAGGTCAAATTTCTGGCCCGACAACTATTACCGCCACTTTATTAATTGTAAATGGGTTAATTGCAGAAGGATTAATCTTAAATCGAGATCAAAGTTATTCTCAGACTCAAGATCAAAACTCCTATTTATTATTAATTTTAGCGGTATTATTTTTGATTTTTGCCCATGGATTGGGATTGATTTTATATAGCATTCCTTTACAAAAAAATCCAGACCAGGCGTTAAAAGTGGGAATTATTCAAGGAAATATTGCCAATGAAGTTAAATTAAATTATTCAGGATTTTTACAAGCCCTAAATGGCTATACAACCGGATATATTACTTTAGCTAATCAAGGAGTAGATTTTGTAGTGACTCCAGAAACGGCCCTACCTTTTTTCTGGACTGACTCGAATCAGAGACAAAATAGTTCTTTTTATCAAGCGGTTTTAAAGCAAAAAGTTCCGGCTATTGTGGGAAGTTTTGCCTTGAAAGAAAATGGATATACTAATAGTTTATTTTCCATGGATGGGGAAGGAAATATTATCGGTCAATATGATAAAGCTAATTTAGTTCCTTTAGGAGAATTTATCCCCTTTAGTGAAATTCTAGGCAAATTTATTAGCAGATTATCGCCCTTAGAAGCCACATTAATTCATGGTAAACCCAATCAACAATTCCAGACTGCTTTCGGTCAAGCTACGGTGGGAATTTGTTATGATTCAGCCTTTGCAGAACATTTCAGACGCCAAACCGCCCAGGGGGGAGAATTTCTGATTACGGCTTCTAATGATGCTTACTATTCCTATACAATTTTAGCTCAACATCATGCCTTAGATGTGATGCGAGCCATTGAAAATCATCGTTGGACAATACGGGCTACAAATACAGGATATTCGGGCTTTATTGACCCCCATGGGAGGACTCAGTGGATTTCAAATCAGAATATATATCAACTCTATGCTGATACAATCTATCGTGATCAGACCCAAACCCTTTATGTCCGTTGGGGGGATTGGCTAATGCCTGTATTATTAATTGCAGGGGCAACCCTATTTCTATTTAAGATTGACCGTTATGGTTAACTATTAATTTATTAATTAATTAAAAAATAAACCACCATTACCCTAACATTGAGGAGGTAACACACCCGCAGGTTGTGGCTTACCATGAGGAGGATTAGTCACTAATTCGATTACCCCATCAGCCCGAACTATCCATCCTTGGGCCTCCTGAATGTTTCGCCGTAGAGACGTGCCATGGCGCGTCTCCACAGGGGATTTTGGGGTTACGAGGGATGCTGTCGTGGGTTCAACCAGATTAATCCAATTAATCACCGTCGGTTCAGAACTCAAAGCATCATTGGGACTCGCGGGTAAACCCCCCCGTCCAGTAATCACAAATTGATTTTGTTGATTTCCCGAACATCGAGTCGCAATTAAGGTGGTGGGGTCAACTAAATTACTCGGTAACTCGACTAACCCGGCACTGGGGTCAACTTCTGGACTACTAATTTCCACCGCCCCACTGAATGCGGCCCCTAACTCACTGGTAGCGGTAATATCACTTTGGAGAGTCTGAAATTCCCGAAACTGGGTTCCAAACACCCCTTGAGCATTAATAATCACCTGTCCTCCCTTCCCGGCTTGAGCATTAGCGGTAATATCACTATTTTCCAAAGCCACTAAATTAGAGGTTCCCAGGGTAATATTTCCCCCATCGGCGTTGCTGGCATTGGTGGTAATTTGGCTATCCCGTCGCAGTTCCACCCTTCGCGCCTGTAACCGAATATTTCCCCCGGTTCCGGCGACGGTGGCCGCACTAATAGTTCCTTCATTATCTAATAAAACCCTATCTGCCTGGATTTCCAAGTTACCCGCGGCACCTTCATTGGTTCCCCGCACCCCAATTTCTGCCCCATTTCGCACCGTTAACCGTCCAGTATTAATCCGCAAATCCCCCGCACTACCCGCCCCACTGGTATTTGACTCAATGGAACTGGGAACAATACCATCGCCAATGGTTCCAAAGGAAACGGATTCTACGGATTTATCAATATTGGTGGCAAACCCCACAACATCAATGGATTCCGAGGCATTTAAGGTTAAATTTCCGGCCGCCCCTTCCCCTCCGGTGGCCGCCGAAATTTGGGCTCCCCCCTGCACCACCAACCGTTGAGTATTTACAGTTAAATCCCCGGCGGGTGCAGTACCTTTTTCTCCCTGAACGGTCAACAGGGAAGATGAGGTGAGTAACCCACTCAAAAACCGCCCATCCTCCGATACTCCCCGCAGTTGCACCGATTCCGCATTCACGGTTAAATTGCCCCCTTTTCCAGCCCCCGCAGCCGAAGCAGATACCTGCGCCCCTTCTGCCACGGTCAGTTCCCGGCTGTTAATCGTGATATCCCCCGCGCCTCCAGTTCCCAGGGTGGCGGTAAATAATCCCCCCGGCGAAGCGACGCCCGATTTTACCCCCCGCAGTTCTACGGTATCGGCATTCACCGTAATATTTCCCCCTTGGCCTTCCCCGGAACGCCCGGGACTGGTGATGATATAGCCATCTTGGAGGACGCGCAATTGGGGGGTAAAAATATTGATATCTCCGGCGTTTCCGGTACTAATGGTTCCGGTGACCACCAGGGAACCATTATTAATATCAACGGATTTCGAGGCTAATAGGGTAATATTTCCCCCTGACCCACTGCCCACGGTGGGGGTTAAAATAGTCGCCCCATTCAGAATCTGGATTTGGGGGGTTTCTAGGGTGACGTTTCCCGATGCTCCTTGACCCGCACTGACGCTAAAAATACCATCATAAAGATTAGTGGGACTAAAGGTTTCTGATAATAATTGTTCGATGAAGGATAGGGGCTCAGTTCCAAATAAATCAATTGAATTGTTCGCCTTAATATTAATATCTCCGGCGTTTCCTGTGCCAATGGTTGAGGAGGAGATAAAGGCACGATTATCTAATTGAAATTGTTCGGCTTGAATTTGAATACCAGCCCCATTGAGTGCATCTAAGGTATTAGCAAGAATCCGAGAGCTATCGGTTAGGGAAACCGTTCCTCCTTGGATGGTAATTAATCCCCCTCCGGCTCCACTGGTATCAATTTGACTTTGACGTAATAATTGAATCGAGCCGAATTGAATGTTAGGAGTATTGAATTGTTCTGGCTGGGGTTGTAAAGACCAAGTACCATTTTTTAGGGCTGCTAATTCAATTCTACCATTAAAAGCGGTCAGATAACCTTGATTTAAAATCACATCTCCCCCGATTAAACTAATATTTTGACCGGGTTGTACTTGTAATCCTGTTATTGCACTTTTGCCATCAACTCCTATGCCTAAACCCTGGGATTGATTTGTAATAGCACCCGGTTGATTTCCCAGTTGTAACCCGATGGGAACGTTAACGGTTAATAGGGGCGGTGCTTGGGGATTAGTTGCACTAAATTCACCACCATGATTAAAAATAATACTGTTAGCGGTACTAGCGGTAAAAGACCCTCGAATATTGAGTTGCGCGTTAGGGCTAAATAATATTCCATTGGGATTAATTAAGAATAAATTAGCCGTGCCATTGGCTTGAATTAAACCTTGGAGGTTAGATATATTATTGCCAGTAACCCGACTAATAATATTTTTAATATCCACGGAGTTATTGAAAAAGGCTGCCACACCTTCGGGAACTGAAAAGTCTTTAAAACTATGGAATAAGTTAATCCCATTTTGGGTTCCGCCTTCGATTTTAATTATACTACCATTGGGGGTAATAATAGTATTTTGAAGCAGGGTTTGATCGGGTATGATTTGAGCGATCGCTTTTGATATATTCCAACTATTAATCAGAGGAAATGCCAACAAAATCAATGTTATTTTTAAAAGAGATTTGTGGTTTTCAAGTAAATATAGCAATCTTAAATGATTTGCGATCAGAATATAGAACCCCACCCTAGCCCTCCCATTACTAAGGGGAGGGTTGGGAGGGTCGAGATAGATGGAAATATTACAACTGATTTAGGATTGCTATAGTCAGAAGTTAAAACTTTCATGTCTAATTCCTTGAATGTAATGAAGGTTTAAAAACTACAGTCGATGCAAAATAGATGATTAATTAATTTCCCTGATTTAAAATAGAAACTTGTTTTTTATACCCCTGTTTTTGGGTCGGCATTTCCTGAGTAATGGGAATTTCAATCATAAATTCTGTTCCTTTCCCTGGGGTAGAAATACATTGTAAACTACCTTGATGTTTTTCAACCACAATATTTTTACTGATAGATAAACCAATCCCTGTACCCTTACCTACAGGCTTTGTAGTAAAAAATGGTTCAAATAGATGGGCTAAAATTTCCTCAGTCATTCCCCCGGCATTATCACTAATTTTAATTGTAACATTATGATCATTAATAATATCAGTTTTAATCAAAATCTGACCAGGATTAACCTGCAATTGTTCAATATTTTTTTGTTGATTATTTTCTTCAATTGCATCAATAGCATTGGCTAAAATATTCATAAAAACTTGATTAATTTCTCCCCCGTAACATTCAACTAAAGGTAAAGAGGAACTATATTCTTTGATTACATGAATTGCCGGATGATCCTGTTTTCGTTTTAACCGATTTTGTAAAATCATTAAGGTGCCATCAATTCCTTCATGAAGATTAATTGCTTTCATTTGAGAACCATCCTGACGGGTAAAATTGCGTAAACTTAGCACAATTTCTCGAATCCTTTCTGCACCCACCTGCATTGATTCTAACATCTTCGGCAAATCTTCTAAAATAAAGTCTAATTCTACCGCTTCTACCTCCTGTTGAATCACCGGATGGGGATTAGAATAATACTGTTGATAGAGTTCAAAAATCTTTAAAAGATTATCAGTGTATTCTTGAACATAAGCTAGATTTCCATAAATAAAATTAACCGGATTATTAATTTCATGGGCAATTCCAGCTAACATTTGTCCGAGAATTGACATTTTTTCGTTATTGACTAATTGAGTTTGAATAATCTTAATTTTATTGAAACACTGTTCTAAAGCAATTTTATTATTTTCTGATTCTGTAATAGATTTTTGTAATTCTTTTTGATTGGATTCAACCTTTATTTCTAATTGATAATTGATATTTTTAAGTTGTAAATTTTCCCGTCTCTCTGTTTTTAATTCTTGTTTTAATTGATTCAAATTTTGCCGAACTTCTTTCCGATATTCAGCTAACTTCCAATAGTTGTTTAATTTCAGTAAAAACTCCTCTGTATCTAAACAAGTAAACAAATAATCCATAACCCCCAAACTCAACCAAGTCTTGATGGTAGCTTGTTTTTCGGTCGTAATTAAAATAATCGGAATATTTAGACCTGAACTCTGCAATTGTTGACACAACATAAATTCATTCTCACCCAGCATGGAAACCGCAATGAAAATCAAATCAACTAGGGAGGATTTTTCCATAAAAACAGCAACTTCATCTGAATTTATCCACAATAAATTAACCTGTTTTTGATCAAATAAATTTCGGACAATTTGTAGGTCAATTGAATGGTTATCAACAATTAAGATATTAGTTGATTCGGACTCACTCATCACTTATTCTCCCTCAATAAATAGGTAAAATTCACTATTGATTACCTTTGAAAAATTGTTTAAAAATGGGATTGGATAACTGATCTCTATAAAAGAGATATGACTGATTATTTCTTTCTCCTGGCTTACCTCCAGACTCCCTGAAGATAAACCCGATATTCAAATCATACAATATTGTTAGGAAAAGACAGGAAACCAGTGGATAAAGTTTGGTGGGTGAGGTAATGTTAACATACGACAAACCCCCTAATCTCTATTTTCCATGCGCTTTCAATGCCCAGTCTGTGACTTTGACTATCAAAAACCGATTCCAGAAACCTGTGTAGTCTGTGGATGGGATTTACAAATCCATCTATCTATACCAGAAAATTTAAAACAGGATCAAAAATCTTTAGACTGGGCAAAACAAACTTGGAAACGTCTCCAAACCGTCGATATTTCTAAACATAAAACTATTTCTAAATCAAAAAAAAGATTGACCGTTGCCGACCTTTTACCTCGGTTAGACTCCTTGGAAAATCAACTACAACAATCTACCTTAGAAAGACAAAAAATAGAAAATTTGTTGACAGAGATATTACATTATTTAGAAACCATTAATCCTGAATTATTAGTCAATATAAATTCGCCATCTTATCCAGATTTTCCCCAATCAGAAGTTAGCATAGACTACAGTTCACTCAGCGAATTATTAGCCAATGGAGATTGGAAAACCGCCGATGAATATACCTGGGAATTGATTTTATATATTGTCGAAAGAGAAGCCGAAAAATGGTTAAGACCAGAAGATATTGAACAGTTTCCCTGTACGGATTTAAACACCATTAACTGGCTATGGGAATATTATAGTCAGGGATTATTTAGTTTAACAAGTCAATGGCAAATTTTCTATGATTTAGAAGGAGATTATCCAAAATTTTGTGATCAAGTTAGTTGGCGTCGGGGAGAAAGTTGGCTTTATTATGAAGAACTAAATTTTACCCTAAATGCACCGCTAGGACATTTACCTATTATTTGTTGGCGAAAACGAGCCTGTTATGGTGTAGGGAATGCAGCCCCAAACGAAAATTTATCCTTAATCTTTTCTCGCCTCTCCACCTGTAGTAAGCCCTTCAGGGCTTAATCCCCTCAAACCTAAAAATATAAGAGAAAGCCCTTTAGGGCTTACTACTTTTATGATGTCAGGTGTTAAAATAATAGTAGTAAGCCCTGAAGGGCTTAATCCCCTTAAACCTAAAAATATAAGAGAAAGCCCTTTAGGGCTTACTACTTTTATGATGTCAGGTGTTAAAATAATAGTAGTAAGCCCTTTAGGGCTTAATCTTCTCAAACTTATAAATATAGGAGAAAGCCCTGAAGGGCTTACTACTTTTATGATGTATGAATATCGTAAACTTACACCTGAGCAACGCAAAGAACTGGTTAAACAACGGTTAGCTAAAGGATTTCCGCCTCACTCACCTCCCCATCCTATTCAGATTGAAGCTTTTTATTTATTAACCGTTGCTTGTTATGAACATCAACCCTATATTTCAACGCCCCATCGTCGTCAAGAATTATTAAATTTGATTTTTGAACAATTTATTAATGCGGGTTTTGATATCCGGGCTTGGATTATTCTTCCTAATCATTATCATTTGTTGGTTTATGTTGATAAATTTCCAGAATAAAGTAGTGTTCATTGGTATATTGAACATTATGGTCGTGAATGGTTACGCGATGCTTGGGTGCAATATCCGGTTAAGGATTATGGGAAGGATTGGGATGATTAATTAATTAATAAAGAAAGCCCTGAAGGGCTTACTACGGTTTTTTTAAGATTAATATATCCTGGTAGTTAGTGGCGGGAGTTCGTCCGCACCATAACCCATAATATTTTGCGGAAACTGTAAAACCTAATGCTTCAATCCACTGTGTTACTGATACTTCTCGATGACCCATATCACTTTCGGGAATTTCTAAATTTGAGAAAAATGAGTCTTCAAATTCATGGATTAAATTTTGAGAACTTTTTCCGGCTTTAATTAGAGCTTCTGATTCTTCATTTAACAAAAAGAATGTACATAAACACCGTCCTCCTGGTTTGAGAACTCGATAAACTTCTTTGAGATAATTTTGAACCGCATTGGCATATAAATGGGTAAATACGGAAGTTAAGAAAACAAAATCAAATTGTTCATCGGAATAGGGAAAATCATAATTTTCTACCTGAATTGTTCCTTCTGTATTATAGCGTTTATTATAAATATTCGCCCATTGAAAGTTAAAATTAGGTCGATGTTCATGAATAACAGATTGATTCCAGTTAATCCATTTTTCAACAATATCAAACCCTTCGTAACGGGCGGTATCGTCTAAATAATAGGCGAGGGAATAGGCCATGCGACCCACGCCACATCCGGCATCTAAAATAGATTCGTGGGGTTTTAATTGGGCTTTATTCACAAAATGACCCAGAAAATCACAGGCGACAAATTTAAAACTTCCTCCCACTCCTACCCGATCTTCTTTATCGGGAACCGGAAGACTAGATTCTAATAAATTGAATAAAATTTCTCCTTCCTCTCCCTTGAATAAAGGAATTAATTGTACTAAAGTATTAAATTGATTCGGTGCAATCACTTCTATGGGAATATAAATTAAAAATCGAGCTTGGTTGGCGTTAGGTAAGGTAGGAAATAGTTTATAAACATCGGGACTAGGCAGGTTTTTTTCGATTTTGAATTGGGTGATTTCTTGACCCCCAATAATTAGTTTAAACCCTTCTATGGGTTCACCTTGAATTGAAGTTACCCATCCTTTTAAACGGACTTGATCCGCTTCTAGGGTAACATCTCCTAAACAGCCGAGGGTTTTGAGGGAGGGATGAGAATTCATAAGATGATTTTTGGTAACTTTAATTGAATGAAAAATTATTCTCCCCTCTCCGAAAGTAAGGAGAGGTAGAGTTTAATTACTATTCCTTGTTTTTGGATTTAGAATGACTATAATAAGCGTTCTAAAATCTTGACTATAGCCGCCAGTTGTTCTGAATCATATTTCCAACGTTCTAGGAAATCTTGATAGCTTCCTGCTCCGGTTTGAACACTGTTGAATAGTTGTTGAAGCCGCGATCGCAAAAGGGAAAAATTCAACTGTTGAATTAAATTAGAAGAACGTTGAACAACCCGTTGTGAACTTTCCTGCATTTCTAGGTTATTATGTCGATGATGATAGATAACCATTGTTGCAGACATCGCCACATTTTTAACCAGTAAGTCTGACACAATTTCCGGCGAAGTTTCTAAGGCTTGAATCAGAGAAACAATGGGCTGATCAAAACAAGAACGAGCATCGGTTAAGTAGGTTACAAAAAATCCCCTAGCTCCATTCTGAGTTTTGACTAACTCCGTGATCACTTTTTCAATTTCAGCCTCCGATAACGAGTTTTCTTCTAGTTTATTTAACAACAGTTGGGTAATTTCTATACCTTGCTCAAAGGTAATGTTTTCTGGAACTGAAATAGATGAATCGGTCATAGATCTTTTGTAATCAAGATTTTGAACATACCTAAAACCCAAAACCCTCTATTCAACGCCTTCAACTAAGGCTTGATATTGTTCTGCGGATAAGATATCATCTAAATCACTCAGATTATCAACTTGAACTTTGATTAACCATCCTTCTCCATAGGGATCATCACATATAATTTCAGGGGAATCTTCAACGGTAGTATTGCATTCAATCACTTTCCCACTGATCGGTGCATAGAATTCTGCAACGGCTTTCACAGATTCAAGCGTTCCATACTCTGCCCCTTTCTCAAACCAAGTATCCTGCTTCGGTAGTTCTACAAAAACGATATCTCCTAGTTCATGTACAGCAAAGCTAGTAATACCAATGGTGGCAATGTTGCCCTCCATTCTGACATATTCATGCTCATTTGTATATCTGAGATCATCAGGATAGTCTGCCATAGTGATTCCTTACAATTTGTTAACTCTATTAATTGTTCACCAAATCTATTAAACTACAAAATTAGAATAAAAACAGCTTTACCTTGTAAATAACATGATCAACCGCCAGACTTTGATCAAACGCTTTATTATTGGTGACTTTTCCCTAAAACGCATGATCCGTTTTCTGATAATTTTGTATGTAGCTGTTGGGGTTTGGGCATATTTCTATTCAGAACGCTTAATTTTTATCCCTCAACCTTCTAGCTATCAACTGACTCCAGAATTCCTAACCCTGAAAACAGAGCCGGGTGTAAATATCACAGCCTTATATTTACCAAATCCTAAAGCTAAATATACTATTCTTTATAGTCATGGCAATGCGGAAGATTTAGGAGATATTCGCGTTGTATTAGAATTACTTCGTCAGATGGGATTTGCGGTTTTTTCCTATGATTATCCCGGTTATGGCATGAGTCAAGGAGAACCATCAGAACTAGGTACTTATCAAGCCATTGATACTGCTTATAATTATCTCACACAACAGTTAAAAATTCCTCCGAATCAGATTATTGTTTATGGTCGTTCAGTCGGTGGGGGGCCATCGGTTGATTTGGCATCTCGTAAACCTGTGGCGGGTTTGGTTCTTGAGAGTGCATTTGTTAGCACCTTTCGGGTGAAAATAGACTTGCCTTTATATCCTTTTGATAAGTTTCCCAATCTCAGCAAAATTCCTTTGATTAAAGCTCCGGTTTTAGTGATTCATGGAACAGTTGATCAAGTGATTCCTTTTAGTCATGGACAACGATTATTTGCCGCCGTAAATACTCCTAAATTGTCCTTTTGGGTAGAAGGGGCTGATCATAATGATGTTAGTGAAGTTGCGGGCGATCGCTATGAACAAATATTAAAAGAATTTATCCAAATCCTGAAAAATTAAATCTTATTGATCCACAGTGGTATTTTTTTGCAGACTATAGCACCTCTAACTACTACTATCAAAAGATTTTTACTTTTATAATTACTCTGTAAGAGTCCCATCAGGCGCTGAGTTTTTTGTATTTTAAACGATCTTGACTTATACAGCCTAGGGCATCTATAATTCCGTATATAGTCTTATTTATAACTAATCTAATACAGAGGAAAACTGAATCATGGGAGTTTCACTTACCAAAGGGCAGCGCGTATCTCTCGACAAGATCGCACCGGGATTATCCGAGGTATTCGTAGGACTAGGATGGGACGTTAAAGTTACAGACACAGGTTCCGACTTTGACCTAGACTCATCCTTGTTTTTGCTGGGTGCCAATGAAAAACTGATTTCAGATAATCACTTTATTTTTTACAACAATCTCACCAGTCCCGACCCTGATCAATCGGTTCAGCATACCGGAGATAACCTTACGGGTGTGGGTGAAGGTGATGATGAAGTTATCAAAATCAACCTCAAAAAAATCCCTGCTGACATCCAAAAAATTATTGTGACTGTGACGATCCACGAAGCACAACAACGGCATCAGAACTTTGGACAAGTGCAAAATGCTTTTGTGCGGATCGTAAATGCCGAGACAAAACAAGAAGTTGTCCGTTATGACCTGGTTGAAGACTATTCAATTGAGACTGCGTTAATTATGGCTGAACTCTACCGTAAAGACGGAGAGTGGCGTCTGAATGCAGTGGGAGCAGGTTATCAAGGCGGTTTACAAACATTACTTGATCGCTATAGCTAAAAGGCAAAACCAATGGGAATTAATTTACAAAAAGGGCAACGGATCTCGCTTTCTAAAGAAGCACCAGGACTCAAAAAACTGATTTGCGGACTAGGCTGGGATGTGGTCAAAAAAACGGGTGGTGGTTTATTTGGTGCTTTCACCAATAGCCCAGACTACGATCTCGATGCCTCCATAATCTGTTTAGATGCTGATGGCAAAGTCAATGATATAGCTAATGTCGTTTACTTTGGCAATCTCAACCACCGTTCAGGAGCAATTACCCATCTAGGCGATAATCTCACGGGTGCAGGAGAGGGAGATGATGAACAAATCATTGTGGATTTATCTCTAATACCATCACAGATTACAAAACTGATTTTCACGGTTAATATCTACGATTGTATAGCTCGCAAACAAGATTTCGGACAGGTAAAAAATGCCTTTGTGCGCTTAGTTAATATGTCCAACAATCAAGAACTGGCTCGGTATAACCTATCGGGATCTGAGTACAAAGGTATGACCGGAATGCTCATGGCTGAATTATACAAGCACAACGATGATTGGAAATTGGCTGCAATTGGCAACGGTGTTAGTGTGAACGGTTTAGTGGAAATTGTTAAATCCTATGGCTAACTATTCGCTGAGTGCCAAAAGAAAATCAACTGAATGTTAATCTAATCAGCATCCGTCTCTCTGACGGATGTTGATGCAGCGAAATATCCTATATTTTTCGGCAAGGACATTAGCTGAAATTAGCTCAAAAAAATTTATGATCATAAAAAATCCCCATTCTAAGTAAATGTCTCTGTATGATCGCCTGGATCTAACCAAACACAATCGCCAGCTTAAACTTCCCCTTTCCCAGCGTATTGACCTGACTAGGCCATCTAAACCCCGATGTCCAGGGTGTCGATCTCGGATTCAGCCTCAGTGGGAGTTTTGCCCTTCTTGCGGGCGAACTCTCACAAACCCAGATCACGAGTTTCGTCGTTGCATTTGGATAGATGTGTCGGGAATGGATGTCGCACCGGAAAATAGGGATGGGATCACTACTCTTTTTATAGATGCCTTTTCAAAACTCTATGGTGCTTTGAGAAGTGTCAACGTATTTTTGACTTCAGATATCCCCGACCCTAAAGAGTGGGGAGAAGATTTTACTCACGTCTATATATTTGCTGACAACCAACCTGTTAACTATCTAGGAGTGGCTAGTTTTCTGTCAGGAATGGTTACAGACCGTGCAATTATTCGTATTGACCAAGTATTTTATGCTTCTTACGATGCCAACCTTAGTGTTAATCACTTGTCTAACTTAATTGCCAATACTATTGCCCATGAAATCGGACATACACTTGGACTGGATCATTCCACATTGCCCACAGACGTTATGCACGATGGATTGGATCATACCATTCATAATTTAATGCCTCCCTCATTTCATGCAGAGCAAATTAACTTAATGAACGCTGCTATTCGCCGTTATAGAGCCAAGAATAAACGAGAGGAATAGCCTCCTAGGTTAGATTTGCTAATAACCCTTGTGATTGCTTTTCCAAATGCTTAATGTAGCTATTTAACGCTTCTTTGACGCTGGTTTCATCCGCAGGAGTTGACAATCCAAAGGAATTTCTAATTGCTTTGTCACAGTCTGGGGCAACTGAGACCCTGTGTCGAACCCAATCAATTCCATTAATTGAGATTAGCTTCAGCAAAATTTGTTCAAGACAGATAGTACGACCTACTAGGCGTTGATGAATTGATGCAATACTCTGATCACTTGCTAATGCTTTTAAGCAACGCTTATCACCAGTCATTAACCAAAAAGCCGACTCGGTTGCTGTGGCGGCGATGAGTGATGCTTCGCCTTCATCTATTTCGTCAATCCTCAGCAGCAATTGAAATTCATCCGTTGGTTGGGTTTGCACAGTTTGGCATTTCTCGACAATAGAGATTGCCCTCTGTATACCTTCTGGGGAATAGTATTTAGCCTTATTTTTTGCTTGCATACTGTAGATAGCCGTATTCAAAACCCGCAAGTCCTGCCAGGTCAAATCCAAAGCAGCGATCACTTCTGCAAACAGGTCGTATGCTGCTAGTTTTAGGATGATGTCGTTATCTAAAAAACAAACTAACAAACAGGTCTACCCTCCTACTTGATCCCGATCTAGTTTAAGTGCTAGAGCTAAATATTCTTGATTGTCTTCACTTAAACAATCCCAGTCTAACAATTGACTCAATTGCTGATTGATTATTTCAGGGGCGTTTTCATTCTTTTCAATTAGATTAACTGCTTTTCTTGCCACCCCAAAGTGACTCTTTTTATACCAGCCGTAATTCCAGGCGATCGCCCCGGGATCGTTATGATCACGCTTGGCTTTTTCACAAGCACTTAAAGCAAGGCTTTCAGCTTTCATATATTGAGGGAAATAATATACTTGGTCAGATTTTCCAAGTAACAATTCAATCGCAAATTCATTGGCTGCACATTCGTTATCGTTTTGCACATCATCAAGCTTGATTTCCTCATCGTTGATGGTTTCTCCTGCTTCTAGGTGATTGAGGGCAATATGACCCAATTCATGGGCTAAAATGAAGGCAAGACGACTAGGAGACAAATCTTGCAAACTAATCACCACGACAGGTTTAGAGATGCAATCTGTCACCATACCAGAAAACTTTTTAACGGTTTTGGGAAACCTAGCAAAGTGAAAAACGGGCATACCATATTTACCACAGAAATTTAATAAGCTTTCGAGATTAACAACTTTTCCTAGGTTGATAATTTCTTCCCTAATCTGATAAGCCGTTATCCCGGCAATAGGTTGATACTCTTTTGTATATGTTTTAACAACAAGTTCCGCAACTCGTCGCCCTAAATGACTGGCAATACTGATTTCTGGTACAACAGGATGATCAACTTTTTTGTAACAGGTTTTGGTGGATTGTTGAAAAGTTGGCTGAGATTCAGGGGTAATTAATGACTGAAATTCGAGATTGAAGCGCCGGGAGATATAGGCAGCCGCTGTAAGGGTTGCATCGGGAAGGGTTTCACATTCTTCCGTCCACCATTCAGGAAGCCCATTCTCGCGCACAAAATTTTTGCTCAATCCCATCTGATGGAGGCGAGCATAGAGGGTTGAGATATCAATGGAGTTAGTGACTGCCATAATCCCTCCCGAAATTACTAAATCACATTCCAAAATAGCATTTTTAGTAAGAAAGTGTCAAGTGTTAAAGAAAAGGGGGAGGATCGGCTTAGATATAAGCAAAACCTATGATATTTATTAAATATATCTGTTATATTGATATGCTTTTCGATCTATTCATATACTAATATCTATGGTATGTTTATATTCAACAGTCAAAAGTCTATGTAACTTTCCTAAGTCAATGGGACTTCAGAAAGCTACAAAGCTCTTGGGGTAAGATTTTGCCCCTAGGTGATTCTCCATTTTCATCTTTCTGCAAACTGATCAATAGGTCACACCAATGGCTGATTTTTTCCTAAAAACCTTATGGTGGATACCCTGCTACCCATTAATCGGAGCTTTGTTATCTACCCTCTGGTTTCCCTCCATTATTCGACGCACTGGCCCCCGTCCAGCCGGATATGTCAATATAATTACCACCTTATTCGCCTTTTTGCATGGGTTATTTGCCCTAACAGAAATTTGGGGTCAACCTCCTCAACAGTTAATCATTCCTTGGTTTAGTATCGTTAATCTCAACCTTGATATTCCCCTAGAAATCTCTGTTATCACTGTTGCAGCCACCTTAGTAATTACTGGGTTAAATCTCCTAGCCAAAATTTACGCCGTCGGTTACATGGAGATGGATTGGGGTTGGGCACGTTTTTATTCCTTATTAGCCCTATTTGAAGCCGGGTTATGTGGGTTAGTCCTGTGTAATTCCCTGTTCTACAGTTACATTATTCTGGAAATCCTCACATTAGGAACTTATTTATTGGTAGGATTATGGTTTAACCAACCCTTGGTTGTCACCGGGGCTAGAGATGCCTTTTTAACCAAACGGGTCGGAGACTTATTCCTATTAATGGGAGTGGTCGCCCTATTTCCTCTCGCCGGAACTTGGAATTTTACGGAGTTAGCCCAATGGTCACAAACAGCCCAACTTGACCCCAAAGTTGCCACTCTATTAGGGTTAGCATTACTGGCGGGGCCACTAGGAAAATGCGCCCAATTTCCCTTACATTTATGGTTAGATGAAGCGATGGAAGGCCCCCTTCCCAGTACAATTTTACGCAATTCTGTTGTCGTTGCCTCTGGAGCTTGGGTGTTAGTCAAAATGCAGCCAGTTTTAGCCTTGTCTCCTTTAGTAATGTCAACTATGGTATTTATTGGGTTAGCAACATCAGTGGGAGCCAGTTGTATTGCTATTGCTCAAATTGATATTAAACGCGCCCTTTCCTATTCCGTTAGTGCCTATATGGGCATCACATTTATTGCCGTTGGAACCGGGCAAACTCAAGTGGCTCTTTCTCTATTATTCACCTATACTTTGCCGATGGCATTATTAGTTATGACTACAGGGGGAATTATTAGTAATAATGTCACCCAAGATTTAACCCAATATGGCGGTTTATGGTCACGGCGTCCGATATCGGGATTGTGTTTTTTAGTCGGAATTATCGCCTTAGTTGCTGTTCCTCCCTTTGGCGGTTTTTGGACAATATTAGAGTTAGCAGAAACCCTCTGGAACACTCAACCAGCTATTGCACTTTGCCTATTTTTAGTAAATGGTTTAACTGTCTTTAGTTTAACTCGTGAATTTGGGTTGATTTTTAGCGGAAAACCCAAACAAATGACCACTCGTTCCCCTGAAGGTTTATGGGCGATGGTATTACCTATGACAATTTTAGCGGGATTTTGTCTGCATATTCCCTTGTTATTAAAACAATGGAATTTATTACCCCAAGGAGAAAATATTAATCTAACGGTTGCAGGTTTATTAATTACCTCGACGGTTTTAGGATGGGGACTCGGTGCTATGATTTATTGGAATAGTAATTGGCAAAAACCTGTTAAACTGCCATCTCAAGCAGTACAAGACTTCTTTGCTTATGATTTTTACACCGCAAAACTGTATCGAGTCACGATTATTTTTGTAGTTGGATTAATCTCTAATACAATGTATTGGATTGACCGCTATATTGTTGACGGATTTGTCAACCTAGTCGGAATAGCAACGGTTTTTAGTGGACAAAGTTTAAAATACAACGTTTCTGGCCAAACCCAGTTTTATGCTTTGACAATTATCTTGGGAGTGACTTTACTTTTAGGATTTTTTACGCTGAATTTGTTTTAAAAGATTTCCCAATTTTCGTCTATAATCCATCCAAAGGATTAATTATCTATCAACTCAAGGTGAAAAAGTCATGGACAAAACTCAACAAAACTTAACCATCTCCCGTCGGAATTTATTAAAATTTGGTGCAGGAGTAGCGGGAACTGCGGCTTTAACTGCCGGGCTAGGAACAAAAGTAAGTTTGTTCAAATCTCAACCCGCCGTTGCCCAGAACAATATTACCCCCGAAGAAGCCTTAAAACAACTGTTAGAAGGAAACCAACGGTTTATCGAAAATAAACGAAAAAGTCCTAATCAAACTATGACCAGAGTTCAAGAAGTTGCCAAAGGACAAGCCCCCTTTGCAGCTATTCTCAGTTGTGCAGATTCCCGTGTGCCTGCGGAAATTATTTTTGACCGAGGTTTTGGAGATTTATTCGTAGTTAGAAATGCCGGAAATATTGCTACTCCAGAAGAAATTGGTAGTCTTGAATTTGGAACATTAGTGTTAGGGGCAAAAGTCCTTATGGTGATTGGGCATCAAAGTTGCGGGGCGGTCAAAGCCACTATTGCTGGCAATGCAGTTCCCGGTCAAATTGCCAGTATTTTAGATGCAATTAAACCGGCGATCAAGCCTAATCAAACTTTAGAAGAATCGACTATTGCTAATGTCAAATTAGGAATTAGTAGTTTACAGGCTTCTCCAGTTATTTCTCAATTAATTAAAGACGGGAAATTAAAAATAGCAGGAGGCTACTATAACTTAGAAACCGGAATGATAAAAGTTGTGGCTTAAAGCTACCTTCAGCAAGTTTATAATCAGGCTCATTTTGCCATGAATCTGGGATAAACTTGCTTGAGATAGTTTTAACTCCATAGCATTAACCAGGTAAAACAACATGAACCAAGATTACAATACACCCAATTATACCCGCAGACATTTATTACAATATGGTGTTTGCATTGCGGGAACGGCCTTGTTCACGGCGGGAATAACAACGAAATTTTTAGACCAAGAAAAAAAGAAAACTCTCGGAGAAACTTCTAGTTGTGAACCCAAAGAAATAACCAGTGAAGTAGCTTTGGAAAGATTAATCTTAGGAAACAAACGGTTTATGGAACATAAACAGAAACATCCTAACCAACATCGAGAACGCATCAAAGAAGTTGCCGAAGGTCAAAAACCTTTTGCAGCTATTTTGGGGTGTGCTGATTCCAGAGTAGCACCAGAAATTATTTTTGATCAAGGTTTGGGCGATATTTTTGTGGTTCGTAATGCGGGGAATGTGGTTACCACCGAAGAAATGGGTAGTCTGGAATTTGGAGCTTTAGAATTAGGAATTAAAACTATCATAATTCTGGGGCATCAAAAATGTGGAGCGGTTAAAGCCACCCTGGAAGGAAATGCTGTACCTGGTAAAATTGGTAGTATCATTGATGCAATTAAACCGGCAATTAAAGGCGACCCAACTTGGGATGAAGCGGTTATTGCTAATGTGAAACTGGAAATAAAACGGTTAAAATCTTCTCCGGTTATTGCTAAATTAATTGCCGATGAAAAATTAAATGTCGTCGGCGGTTTTTATAAATTAGAGACCGGAGAAGTCAAGATAATTGCCTAAAATTTGTGTGGAAATAGAAATTTTATCCAAAAAATTACTGAGAGTGTAATAAATAATTTCTATTGCCATTATCCAAACTTTAAATATTAGAATGTTACCTGTTTCAAAGCCTGGTAAGTTATGATTAATAAAGTTTGGAAACTAAATTTTTGGTTAACTTGAATATCGCTGAGATTACCCCTGATATTAAAACCATAAACCTATGTTGAGTGCTTTAATTATTATTCCAGTTTTGGCAGTTCTATTAATTGGACTCTTACCTAAACAATTGTCGGCTTCTCAAGTTCGTTCCATTGCTTTAGCAATCACAGGTGTGATTTTAATTTGGACAATAAAACTCAGCTTTGATTTTGATTTAACCAATCCTAATTTCCAATTGCAAGAATATTTAGCTTGGATTCCCCAATTAGGACTATCCTATAGTTTAGGAATAGATGGTTTATCCTTTCCCTTAATCGGTTTAAGCGGGGTTTTAACCTTTATTGTCATTGCCAGTAGTCACAAAAATTTGGAGCGTCCTCGCCTCTATTACTCCATGATTTTATTAGTGAATGCGGCAATTGCTGGAGCCTTTTTATCTCAAAACTTACTCCTGTTTGTTTTATTCTATGAATTAGAATTAATCCCCATTTATCTTTTAATTAGCATCTGGGGTGGTGAAAAACGTGCCTATGCAGGGATGAAATTTCTGATTTATACCGCCCTTTCTGGGATTCTAATTCTAGCCGGATTTTTAGGTATGGCGTGGTTAAGTGATGCCGGAAGTTTTGATTATTCTGCCATTCAAACTCAGAACTTTGAATTAACGACTCAGTTAATTTTACTCACGGTTTTACTATTAGGATTTGGGATCAAAATTCCCCTAGTTCCCCTGCATACTTGGTTACCCGATGCCTATGTCGAATCTTCTCCCCCCGTGACAATTTTATTGGGCGGAATTTTAGCAAAATTAGGAGCCTATGGTTTAATTCGTTTTGGTTTACAACTGTTTCCTGAAGCTTGGCATATTGTTAGCCCTACCCTGGCAACAATTGGGGTAATTAGTGTGTTATATGGAGCTTTAACCGCTATTGCTCAACAGGATATTAAACGCATGGTAGCCTATAGTTCGATTGGTCATGTAGGTTATATTTTAGTGGCGGCTGCGGCTGCGAATGAATTAAGTTTAATTGGGGCAATTGCTCAAATGGTAGCCCACGGTTTAATCTTGGCTATTCTATTTCAATTAGTCGGAATTGTAGAAGAAAAAGTCGGAACCAGGGACTTAAATATTCTGAATGGTTTAATGAACCCGGTTCGCGGTTTACCCTTAACCAGTGCTTTATTAATTATGGCAGGAATGGCGAGTGCTGGTATCCCCGGTTTAGTGGGATTTGTCGCCGAGTTTCCCGTCTTCCAAGGCACATTTTCCGTCTTCCCAGTTCACAGTTTATTGTGTATTATTGCCTCCGGTTTAACGGCTGTTTATTTCGTGATTCTCCTCAACCGAACTTGTTTTGGTAAACTGGATAATAAATTAGCTTATTATCCCAAAGTTACCTTCTCAGAACAAGCTCCCGCATTAATTTTAGCCGCATTTATTTTCATTCTGGGGATACAACCTACTTGGTTATTTCGATGGATGGAACCCACCGCCCAAGCCATGGTTATTGCCTTAAATCAATCGGTTCCTACCCAAGTCGCTATTAAATAATAAACCCGTAGAGGCGGGTTAAAATCAAGTTAAAATCAATCTTTCTGAACCCACTATCAACCCAACTAAACCCGCCCTATCCCAATTTTTAACAACAATTAAAACCAAAAAAAATCATGACAACAGCAACTTTATCTCAAACAAAATTACCTCCCTCAACCCATGAATTTTCCCAGATTATTCACCGCTTAGAAGCCGGGGGAGCAATGTTACCCGATACCCCAGAAAACTTAATGCAAATTATCGGGATTTATAAAGCCTATGCAGTACCAATGGATTTCTATTGGCGGGATTTACTTTATATTGCAGAACAAGTTTTTTTAAATCCTTTACCATTTTTAAAATACTTCATTCCTCAAGAATATTTAGATTTGCATAATCATTATGCTGGCGATGATGCTGATTTAAGAGTTTGGCGAGGAGAAGCAACAGCACACCCGGAATTATTAGCTTTTATAGAAAAGGGTGAAACTGTAAAAATGCCAAAACTATTGCATCATTTATGGCATGATCGAGTGAATATGGAATTTGCAGAAGCTTGTATGCAAGCAATGTTTTGGCATCGAGATATGGGAGGACAATTTGATCCATATTTAGATACCGATGAATATAAAACTAACGCAGATAAAGCTATTAAAGCCTATTTTAAGAAAAATCCGATGATGATGGGATTATATAAACTATTCCCTGATTTATTCTTAGAACAGGTCAAAATGATGTCCTATTATAGTAATTTAGGACTATTCTGGGAAGTGATGGCGCCTGTGTTTTTTGAAATGAGTGATCTCTATGATGAAGGCAAAATTACCAGTGTTCCTGAAGCGATGAATTTTCTTGTTAATGGGATTTTTGCTATTGCAGGACGACCGATTTATCATCATGTTTATATTGATGGGAAATGCTATGAAATTATCCCCAAATCTAAGGGGTTTATGTGGTTATATGAGGCGGCATTACCCTACGTTGAAGCCGTGTTTTATCGGACGTCTCCCTTCCGAGGAACTAAATCCTATAATGCTCAAGCCCAGCAAGTTCCTGATGATCAAAATGATTTCCATTATGGGATTCTTTATGCTGATATTTTTCCCGTTGGGACAGCCGGAATTCCTCCCACATTATTAATGCAAGATATGTTACATTTCTTGCCTAATTATTTAGTCGAATATTACCAAAAACATTGTCGAGGAGAGGATGATATGTTGATTCAGTTGGCGAATAGTTTCCAACGGTCAATGTATTGTGTCACGTCTGCGGTAATTCAAGCGTTACGCACGGCTTTACTGTATCCTTTAGATGATCAAAATCCTAAACATTTGATCGCAAATCGTCAATTTTTTGAATCTCAATTAGATCGTTTTAAACGTCCTGAAGCACGATTAAGAGATATTCAATGCTCTGATTATCGTTAAGTTGGGTGTGGGGTGTAGGATTAGTTCTTTAATGTTTATCCGATTAAATTTTCTACACCCTCGGTTTATAATGATTTAGGGGGAATTTTTGAATAAACCACAAAGGCACTAAGACACTAAGAATAATTAAATAAAGTTAATTGTTGATATTTATGAGGGAGAATTGTTATATTTTTTTTACCGATTCTCTGACAAATCCATTGAATACAAATTGGAACCACAGCATTGCCAAATAAAGCATTTAGTAATCTTGATAGAGATTTTTTGATTAATTTAATACCCATGTTTTGGGCGAGGAGACCTCGCCCCTACGGGTTATTTTTCCCAATAATTAACCCATTAAAATCACGGTATCAATGACATGAATAATGCCGTTATCCGCTTCAATATCTGGTGCAAGTACCGTGGCATTTTTGACTTCAAAACCATCGGAACAGTTAATAGGAATTGGTGAACCTTCCAAAGAAGTAACAGAACCTAATTTTTCTAAATCGGCTTTCGTTAGTTTACCCGAAACGACATGAAATTTTAGAATTCTAGCTAACTGCGGTGGATTTTGAACTAAGGTTTGTACTGTTCCAGGGGGAAGTTTTGCAAACGCTTCGTCATTGGGTGCAAACACAGTAAAAGGGCCAGGACTTTTTAATGCTTCCACTAAACCTGCGGCTTGAACAGCGGCTACCAGGGTTGTAAATGAACCCGCACTTACAGCAATATCAACAATATCAGCCATGGAGAGAATTTAACCTAATTAAAAAAGAGTTCCTCTAAAAATGGTAAACGAATTTTGAACAAAATTAGAAACCATTGCTAGAATTAGAAAAATTTGGCAATTGATAAGTGCTGATTACTTCAGACATTAACTTGAGATTACTCATAGCTAAACTCCTAACATCACTTCCTAATTGGGTCGGGGTTAATTTCCATAATTCATTGCCATGTATGCCATCATCAGCGAGTAAATAAAGTGTATTATTCACATCAACGGGAATGGAAGGATTAGAACTTCCTTTTCCTGGGTTAATATCTGCTACCATCATTGTACCTGTTTCTGTACCATTACTCATCCACAATTCTTTACCATAAGTTGGATCAGTTAATTGAAAATAAAGGATGTTATTGATGGATTGTAATTTTTCGTTGTTAATAGGGAAACTGGTATTAGGAAAATCTTTGACTAATGTTGTCCCGATTTCTGTACCATCAGTTTTCCACAACTGAGCCGTTGATATCTTGGTATTATCGTCGTATTTTGATATTTGAAAATACAAGTTATTGTCAATAGTTTCCCAGTCCTCAATTGATAAATCTCCCACATCTTTGATTAAACTAATATTGCCATTATTTCCATCTATTTTCCATAACTGATTGTTGGATATCTTGGTAAGAGAGTCATAATCATTCCGAAAAAAATACAAGGTATTGTTGACTGTTGTTAAGTAATCTGGAGAATAATTTCCTAAGTCTTGAACTAAGGTTGTTCCGGCATTTGTGCCATCACTTTTCCATAATTCATAGGTTGTTTTATTGTTATTTTCTGAGGGGGAGACGGATACTGAAAAGTAAAAAGTATTGTTGACTTCTCCCCAAAATTTATTAATATCTCTGATGTTGCCAAAATCTTTAACGACAGTTGTTCCCGTATTAGTTCCATCACTTTGCCAGAGTTGATAATTTACGGGAACCTCTGGCGAATATTGACTATTCACTTCAAAGTATAAGGTATTATTGATAATGGCTGTGTTATTTTCAGAAGTATCACAAAATATTGAATCACCAAAGTCTTTAACCAAGGTTATTCCTGCTTCTGTACCATCGGTTTTCCACAACTGAAACGCAGAGGGAAGGTTAATGGTAGCAAGATCTATATGCAAAACGTTCTTGTCGTTATTAACATCTAAATACAAAACGTTGTTAATTTCTCTGAAATTAGATATAGTATGGCCGAAATCTTTAACTAAGGTTGTTCCCGCTTCTGTACCATCTGTTTTCCATAACTGATTCTCATCATAGGAGGAGCCTACTGTAGTAAAATAAAGGCTGTTCTCAATGGGAGTAAAATTCCTGATATTCCAGTAACTTCCCAAGTCTTTAACTAACTGAACTCCTGTATCTGTGCCATCAGTTTTCCACAACTGCAAGCTTGAGGTCATTGTGCTAGGATCTAGATTGATGACTTGAAAATATAGGGTGTTGTTATCTACTTTCAAGGCTGAAGAACCGTGAGAGGATAAACCTTGATCTTTAACTAAATTAGTATCTGCTTCTGTGCCATCACTTTTCCACAACTGTTCCTTGGCTGAATAGGAATAATAACAAGATCCAGTTTGATCAGCTTGGAAATAGAGGGTATTGTTAAAATTTGTCAACTGATCTGCGGAAAGGTCAGACTGTCCGGGAAAAATATCTTTAACGAGTTCGGCTTTCCAAGGAGAAATAATGGTTAAATCTTGAACCGTTGACATACAATTATGCTCCTTTTTACAGTTCTAAGTTATTTTGTGAAAGGGTTGGGTAAAAATATGACTTCCTAGGAGTCTTTCCAAGCAGATGAACCTGTTTATATTACTCTTGAGTATATATACTTAACAAGTATAACTTTCTCAAAATGGGATTGTTCTTTTCTTAATCATTTCTTCAATAAATTATTGAGATATATATTTATTTATCAACTATTATTAATATACGAATTGAATCCGTATATTAATCTTTCCAGCCTAGTTTTATAATCAAATATTAATAATTGTAAATTTTAATTGCTACGGAGGTTTTGACAGCAAGCATAGGTATCAAATAACCCGCCCACTAAACTAAAGGTTAGAGCAATAACCAAACAACCTTGCAAGGGATGTCCATCGCCAAAGGTGGCAAGAAATTTGAGCATTTGGTGACAGCCTAACGTCCCTAAATTTTGTATAATAGGGAGGTGACTCATCAGGACAAAAGTGATTAATCCCACGGCAATCAATAAGAGCGGGGCGATGAAACTAAAGGTAATTGCTAGTAACAAAGAACGAAGGAAATGGGGCAAAATGCTCATAAATTTGTCCAAAGGAGATCAGCTATCTTCAGCTTGTTTGCGAGTGCCGTTGACTTCAGTTAGATTGGAGATCATGGAAAATCTAGCCTATCAACTTCTAAGATAGGAGCGATCGCTCGTTTTAATCGAATCTGTGAGAAATCTTAAATATAAAGTAAAAAAAATTAAGATTTAGGCTTCATAAATCTTGTTGAAGATTTGTATATTTCTAGTTATCGGTTGAACTTTATACAGTTGTTATTCCCTTGAGCAATTCTAAAACTCGTTCCAGCTTTGGACTTTGGCTACAGCGATTTATGGCCGCCCTATTATTGGCGGGTCAGGTGGTGGTGCATTTACTCCAGGGAAAAATTCACCGTCGTAACACTTTGGAACAAATGGTCATAGTTGGCCCGGAATCCTTGATGATTGCTCTGCTCACGGCTAGTTTTGTGGGGATGGTGTTCACAATTCAAGTAGCACGGGAATTTGTCGCTTTGGGTGCGGTGAATATTGTCGGGGGAGTTCTGGCCCTGTCCCTGGCCAGGGAACTTAGTCCGGTATTAACAGCCGTAATTGTCGCTGGGCGAGTCTGTTCGGCTTTTGCGGCGGAAATTGGCACGATGCGGGTCACGGAACAAATTGATGCTCTTTATATGTTAAAAACTGACCCGGTGGATTATTTAGTAATTCCCAGGGTAATTGCTTGTTGTTCGATGTTACCAATTTTAACCGTAATTTGTTTAGTTACGGGATTAGCTGGGGGTCTATTAATTTCTACTACTATGTACAATATTTCTTCAACGGTCTTTTTAGATTCAGTACGGAATTTTCTACAAGTTTGGGATGTTTGTAGTGGGTTAGTTAAAGGCTTAGTTTTTGGGGCGACCATTGCCATTATTGGAACCAGTTGGGGATTAACTACCACCGGAGGAGCAAAAGGTGTGGGTCAGTCCACGACAACAGCTGTTGTCACCGCCCTATTATCTATTTTTATCATTGATTTCTTCCTATCTTGGATTATGTTTCAAGGGATGGGAAGCTCGGTCAAGGGTTGATAAATTTTTAGGATATTTTCCTGATAATAACCGCACTATCCATAAAAATGATGATAATTTTGGTAAAATTGATTGAACTGCTTTTGACTCAAAAATAACAAATGACCACAACACCCACAACCCAAACTTCTAATATCGTTGAGTTACCTCCGAATTATATAATTCCGATAGTGCTGCTCATTAGTGCTTTTCCCCTATTTTTAATTCAAAGATGGGTGAGTTTAGGAGTCGCTATTTTTGCCCTATTTTTGTTAGTGCAAACCGCCCTCATTCGTCTACAATTTACCCCCACGGATTTAGACGTTTATCGGTCAGGTAAACTGCTGCGTCGATTTCCTTACCAAGACTGGATAAACTGGGAAATTTTCTGGACTCCTGTACCAATTTTATTCTATTTTAGGGAAGTTAAAAGCATTCACTTTTTGCCGATTATTTTTGATGCTAAATTGTTGGAAACCTGTTTAAAACAACATTGTGGAAATTTAAAACAGAATTAACAATTAGCCCTCTTCTGTCACTCTCCGAGATGTCAATCCCTAGAATCTTTATTAGTCAGTCAATACAAGCTATCCTATTACAAAAACTAGGTTGTTGTATTTGTTGTTAGAAAGAAATAGCAGCGATCGCTTCCTATGCAAACGCTCCATAATCCAGAAATGGCAAATAGGCAATCTTGCTAGGGGAAGAAAGTCTGAATCTGATCGGGTTTGACTAACGGAGGAATTTATGATTGGCATTTTTGAGCAATTTTTGATACTCTAGGATTAAAATATCTTTGTCAATCTTAGTCAGGATAATGATTGCTATGAAATCTCAACAGATGATTACCTTTTTTTCTGAAATTGTCACCCAAAAACCCGAACTATTTTCGGCGGAAGTTTTAAATGATTTAACCCGATTAGAAGCGGTTTTGGATAACTCAGAGACAGAATCGAATTCTGATCGAATTGAATCTATATCGGAAGCTATTATTGAGTTTTGTGATGTCAACCCTCAAATTAATTCTAAATTGACAGAAATGGGATCTGAACCTGAACTCAATGCGGCTCAAAACTTGGAAGAAAATCAAATTCAAACCTTAAGTAATTCCGTTAAAAAAGTTTTAGATTTACATTTTTTAAACCGCTCTAATGTTTAAATGTATAGCAGTTATATGTAGGGATAATTCATGAATTACCCCTATATATAATTTATTCATGAGGTGCGCTTAAGCGCAACAACGGGCAAAAACATAAAAAATAACGCGAGATTCGCCGATCCCGCGTTACCTGAGTTTAATTGAACAGCTAACCGCTAAAAATTAGACCGCAGCGGCAACTTTTTCGTTAGCACCAACTAAGCGCTCGTAGGTCGCCCGCATTTTCAGACCAACTAACACCTGGAATAATCCGCTACCATTATTGGAACCGGGATACTCTTGGCGTTCGCGGAGGAGGTGGGTCATCTCTCCATAATATTTCGTAGACAGGTTGCTTAAGTGTCCTTCGACGTAGATCATTTCATCGAGGTTATCGAATTGACCATCAACTTCGAGGATAGACACTTCATTTCCGTAGTAATTATCGGGGCCGTAATACATTTTTAGACCCGGATAGGAACAGGTGAGTTTACGTCCGCAAGGTATCCAGTAAATCGTTGATCCTTGATCAAATAAGTAGGAGGGTTCGAGTCCTTCCACACCTTCTTTCTGTACCAAACGCACCCGCAGAACTTTGTGTTCCTTGTCTTCAGCAATCAAGTTAGTGGGTAGAATTTGAACCACCACATCCGCATATTGCTTTTGGGGATCAATATAGGCTTCAAAATCAGGACGACGAGCATTAATTGCCGCCAAAACATCTTCATAACGATGTCCCCGTTCCGCCATATCGCGCTGAATTTTCCACGAAATTTTAACTTCGTCGCTGATATCCAGATAAACACTAAAATCAAGCAGCGATCGCACTCTTTCGTCATATAACGGGTGCAATCCTTCAATCACAATAATATGATTGGGCTCGATTCGTTCGGGGGGATCTAACTCGCCAGTTTCATGATTATAAATGGGTTTATCAATGGATATACCGTTTTTAAGAGCGTTAACTTGCTGATACATTAAATCGAAATTATTAGCTCTAGGATCAAGAGCAGTAATTCCAGTTTCTTTGCGTTGCTTACGATCTAAACAATGGTAATCATCTAAACAGATAACCGTCACAAAATCTTTTCCAAAGATGTCTGTTATCCGACGTAAAAATGTTGATTTTCCGCACCCAGAATCTCCAGCAACACCAATTAAAACCACGCGATCCGGCTTATTTCCCATCTTCCTCTACCCTAAAAGAAACTGTTGACAACTTAAGATCATTGAATTTAAAGCATTAAAACCTTGACCAATGCCAGCACCGTTGAGTCTTCACCTGATCCGAAGATGGAGTAAACCTCAACTTTGTCGTAGTGAACGGACTCCCAACTGACAAAAGGCCTGGCACTTAGGCAAGCTAAGTATTTAATACTAACTTTTGTTTCTAATTTTACCAGAAGGGGATCATCCCTACAAGCATTAATTATAATATATGGCAATCCTATTTGAGTTTTATCCAAAATTCAGGGAACACCGGAAAAGGCAACGGGCAAAAGGCAACGGGCAAAAGGCCGACGGGCGACACCGCAACAAAAGATAATCAACGGCGTATTACAGATTCGGGGAAGGTGGGGATTATATCCAATATTCATCAAGTTATTCCTTTTTCATTCCTGACTAGAGCTTTCAGTTCTGATTCTCCAGCTTTTTTCAACAATCGAGTCAGTTGCAAATTGCACAGGATAATCATTAATCCTTGACCGACAAAGCTGATGAGAATTGAGGATAACGGGACTGAAGAAATCGAGAAAAATGAGAAAACAGACCAGACAAAGGGCGAATAATATTCAGATTTGTAGGAAAACATCACAAAAATAAATAATAGGGGGACAATCAGCACCCCTAATACGCTACTTGTTGCCCATAAAGTTCGTTTCGGGGTTTTCATCATTGCCATTAATTGAGCGATACTGGCACATAACAGCATGAAACTACAATGTAAGGCGATGGCTAACAACATTTCGCCTTTTTCCGTGGGTTTAGCTACGAGGAAAATTGTAATTATCCAAATTGTAGAAGCAATCAAAAGATTAATCAAAATTGCCACGGTTGCAGGACTTTTTTCACCCCAAATTAAATCCTTTCCTAAATCCATCCACCAATGTTTTTTCCGTTCCCGTCGATATCGCACCCAATCCTGTAGGGTTTGTCGTTGAGGAGATAGGGCTGATATTAAACCCAAAATCAAGAAAATATTACCAATGAAAATACCCACATAATAACTATTGTTTGTTTCAAATTTAGACAGGATAAACCCTAAACTCATGAGAGTAAAATTTAGAGTTAATAAGTAACTCTGTTTTTTACTTAAACTGGGAAGATTGGGATGGTGATAGTTCCGTTTTAAGGCTTGCCAAATCCAATAGGTTAAAAACCCATAATTAAGTAAGGCTAATGCTAAGAGGGAAACTCCATTGGTTCCCACATTTAATCCAAACCATTGTAATTGACTAATATTGGCATGATTGAAGGGATAATTTAAGTAATGATCTCCGGTTTGGTCAATTAAATAGCGAAGTAGACAGGTGGGAGAGAATATATTCAGCCAATCGTAACCATCGGAGGTAATAGGTTTACTATTAGCTGTTAATAGAAAAATTAAAGTGATTCCACTACCCAGCCAAGATTGTAACCCATGTAACCAGGTGCTAGTTGTTACTCCAATTAACAAAGCAAAACTATAAAAAAAGGCACAACTGGCTAGGGTTAAACCATAGAAACTAAAAATTTCTAGGAGGGAAATATGAGCAGAAATTCCCGCCCATAAATGCAAGGGAATTGTGAGGAAAACTCCCAGATATAATAAAATCGGTACACCTAATAATTTACCGATTAAAATACTCTGAGCCGATTGAGGACTTAATCGAATAAAATTCAGGGTTCCTCGTCGTTCTTCGGTGGCTAAATCATTAATGAGCATATAGGTTCCCACAACAATTAAGCTGAAAACCGCTAAAACACTGATCCAAATAAAAATATTCGCCCAGTAGTCCGTAAACCAACGATTAAAATCAATTAAATCTTGGGGACAATAGGAATTTTTGAGTTTTTCAAGGGTTTTCAGTTGTTGTTCTAAAACAGAACGGTCTCCTGTAAAATAAAAGTCATTAAGTTGATCTTGAATCTTCCAATATTGTTGCTCATATTTATAATACAATTGGTTTTTAGAAGTGCAGTATCCGCTAGAAATAGTGATCTTTTCCATCCCAGGAAATTTATCAAAGGTGCTAAAAAATAGAATCACTTGGCTAAGAATAGAAATTCCAATTGCTATCAGAATATTGCGAACTTGAAACCGACCTTTAAATTCTCGAACCAGTTGGGGATTCCACTCTTTAAATTGAGGTAAAGACAGACGGCTCATAACTCTTTATTCCTATATAAAATTGAACTGTTTATGGTTTTTAAGAGGCTTGTTTGTGTCCGAGTTTTAAGAAAATAGATTCTAAATTTTCTTGAACTCGATTAAATTCACTTAAGGGAACTTCGGCAGAAATTAGCGATCGCAATAATATTGCTGCATCTTTTTCTGTTCCTGAAAATTGAACTTTTACCTGTTGTTTTCCGTGTAAAATTTCCCAACTTTCTACCCCAGGATGATGTTTTAATTCCCCAATCAGTATCTCCATTTTACCCAAAGTCGAAATCAAAAGATGCTGCACACTCAAACGTTTATACAAGTCCTGTATTGATGAACTTTCGACTAAATAGCCCAATTCCATAATCCCAATATAGCTACAAAAATCCTCCAAGTCACTTAATACATGGGAAGAAATTACAATCGTCATTCCCGCTTCATGTAAACTTTTAATAATTTCTCGAAACTGCATTCTGGCAATCGGATCTAAACCAGATACTGGTTCATCAAGAAAGAGTAATAAAGGTTCATGAATAATGGTGCGTCCTAAACTCAATCGTTGTTTCATTCCCCTGGAAAGGGTGGAAATTAAACGATTGCGTTTTTGGGTTAACTGCACAATTTCCAAGACTTCATAAATTCGTTGATTCCGTCGAGGTTCCCGCAGATAATATAACCGAGCAAAGTAATCTAAATAATCCCAAACGGTTAAATCATCATAAAGGGGAAAATCATCGGGTAAATATCCTAAACGTTGTTTGATTTTAGGATTGGTATGATCCTGTGATACGAATTCTCCATTAATATAAATTTCCCCTTTTGTGGGTTCTTCTATGGTTGCTAACATCCGCAATAATGTAGTTTTTCCGGCTCCATTGGGCCCAATTAATCCATAGACTTCTCCCATGGGAATTTGTAAATCTAAATCATTAACCGCCAGATGGCGCTCAAATCTTTTTGTCAGTCCACGGGTTTCAATTGCCAGTTCTTTCGCCATAGGAATATAGGAAGAATTGAGTTTGAAGTTTTAACTTAGATTCCCTCTACAATCTACTTTAACCGATTTACGGAAATAATAAGGTATCCGTAGAGACGTGCCAGGGCGCGTCTCTCTACTCCAAATTTTTATCGAAAATAAATTATTGAACTTGAGCACCATGGGAACGAGGATCACTACTGCTAGATTGATCAATATTTAAGGGAGAATTAAAAGCCGAAACTTGACCGATGGCTTGGGTATAGGGAAGGGGATTTTCTGCGATTAAAGACTCTAAATTGGCTTCTAAAATCGGGCGAGGAATTTCGCCAATGGTTTGGGCAATTGTTTCGGCTTTTTGATTCAAATAAACGAAATGAGGAATGCCATCAACTCTATATTTTAGCAGTTCTGGCAACCATTTACTATTATCGACATTCAACATCACAAAATTGAGTTTTTCCGAATATTTATGTTTAATTTCGCTTAATTCTGGGGCCATGGTTTGACAACTGGTACACCAATTTGCATAAAATTCCATTAAGGTTGGTTTACCATTATTCAAGGCAATATCCAGGGGAATTGATTCTTCCACGAGTTGAGGGAGGGAGGTGGAAGTGGCTTCGCTACGAATTGCTAAGAAAACCGAGAGACTCAGAATCATAGCTGCGATAATAATTAAAAAGTTTCTGATCCGTTTGGCTAAATCAGAAGGTTCGGTTGAGGGGGTTGAATGTAATGGGTTTTCGTTCATGTTGATATTGTCAAAGATGATAATTATTATTGATTATTTTAGTTTAACAAGATTTTGAACCAAATTGATTAACGTTCTTGTGAAAATTGTTGTAAAATAGAAATGTCAATGAAATATAAAAGGAATAAAAGTCTGTGGTGCGATACTAACCCATTCTGAAATGGACTCTGGGACAAAAATAATTTAGGATTAATCACATGAAAAAACGAGTGACTTTGACGTTTCCCAAACGTTCTATTCAAATACCGATTACCTATAGATTGGCTAAGGATTTTAATGTAGCTGCTAATATTATTCGTGCTCAAGTTGCTCCGAATCAAGTCGGAAAATTAGTAGTAGAATTATCAGGAGATATTGATGAACTAGAGGCGGCTATTGAGTGGATGCAAACTCAAAATATTGGAGTTTCTTTAGTCGGACGGGAGATTATCATTGATGAGCAAAGTTGTGTGGATTGTGGACTCTGTACTGGAGTTTGTCCGACGGATGCCTTGACCCTGAATCCAGAAACCTTTTATTTGACGTTTACTCGCTCACGGTGTATTGTTTGTGAACAATGTATTCCAGCCTGTCCCCTTCAGGCAATTTCTACTAATCTTTGAAGGGAAATCTCATCTAAAAATTTATTTTTTATCCTAATCTTTCAATGAAATCACAACAACAAATTACAATTATTACTTGGTTTTCCTTTGGATTACTTTTCGTAACTTGTCTACATTTTGGTTGGTTTTTATTTGAGTCGAGTTGGTATTCTTTAGTTTCTGGTCTATTTTTAATGTTAATTTGGTCAATTGATTTATTCTTTACCCTGCCATTGAATAAATTAAATTCGTTTGTTTTAAAGAAAATCAGAACGGATTTAGGCACATTTTTAATGATTGTGTTTATCTCTATTCTGGGTGTATTTATGCTGACCTGGATTAAGGTTTCTATTAATATTTTATTAATGGTTTCAGCGACAGCTTTAGCTCGGTTAGAGTTACAAACTGCCCGTTTTAAAGATTGGCACTCTTTTATTATTTTATCTATATTATCTACCCTGGGTTTAATATTAGGATGGGGATTAAATCACTATTTTTCCTTCGGACATTTAGAATCCCAGTTTTGTTTACCCTTTCATTTAGGATGTATTCATGTTCCTTATCGTGATAGGTAATGGGGATCACGGATTTAAGAGGATTTCACGGATTTTAATCTGTGTTAATCTGCGTAATCTGCTTAAATTCGTGATAGGTAATGGGAAAAATATAAGTTTGATCTGTAAACTCTTTAACTGATAACTGATGACTGGTACTGGCGGGTTCATCGAGATTTAGATAATAAACAAAGATCTAAAAGAACCCATCCCTACAACCGATAAATTAATTATTTTAAATCTAATAATCCACTGGTTTTTAATTTGGGATTAAAGCGAATTTCCTCTTGTAATCCTCGGGCTTTTAGTTCGGCAAAAATTTGTTCTTCTACACGACGGGCGATTTGTTTTAACAGTTTTTCTTGACCGATTTCATCGGTTTTTTGATACTGATCTTGTTCTTCTGGAGTCATGAAAGGTTTAACTTGAATCGGATCATTCCAGATAGATTCATCTTCCCCATTACCGGGAGGAATTGAACCATTTTCATCAATCCAAGCCTGTTTAATCCCTTCTAAAATAGTGCGACTCGGCCGATCAATAGTTTGTAACTTCAACCAATAACAGCCTTGATTTTGACGAATAAAATGTTGTTTTAAACTTAAATATATATCCCTAGAATAGCCTACATATTTTAAATTTTTATCTGAATTAAAAATAGCATAAACTCCGATTTTCCCTTGGATTGATTCGGGAATTTTGCCATTTTCATCCAGATAGGGAATATAGTCCAAACTATTAAGGGAAGGAATTTCGGTTGGAGTAGTCATTGATCCAAAAAATGCTTTCTCCCTGATTTTAAAGGTATTGGTGTCGATTTCTGAAAATTGGATACTAAAGTTTTATTAAGCCAAGCTCCATATTAAGGTTTCGGTCAGAATTTTTGCACCAGTTTAAGGATTATTGTGGAATTTGAGTTAGCATAACTCTAAGATTGTAGTAAGTCAGCCACGACCATGCAGAATAGTGAAGAAGAATTATTAAAACCGTCGCCCCATCCTGTCGATGGGTGGAAGTTAGCCGAGTATGTTTCTATTGCGGGGACAGCAGTGGGAACACTCGTTGCTGCATGGTATCAGCCGATTATATTTGCTGGGACTCCCCTAACTTTGGCCTTAATTTTAAATGTGGTAAATCGCCAACGGTTTGAACAGGATATGCGTCAAGATCTGGATGCGGCGATTACGGATGTTAGGACAGTGGTAGAATTGCTCCATCAACAAATTCAACTGCTACCCTCGGAGTCGAACGAACTTGATCCAATTACGGATGTCCTGACGGAGTTACAACGGGTGACTCAAGGGTTAGAAAAAAATGCCCTGCGACAAGATGATTGGGAAGTTATGAATGTCCGCTTTCAGTTAATCCAAGAAACAATTGATGAATTGAAAACATCAATGGAGACATCAGGACTTAATTTTGAAAAAAACGATCAAGAATCTTTAAACGCAACTTTAGAAGCATTTGTAAATCAGTCAATTACGGATTCAGCAACCATGCAAATACAAATCGATCAGCTTTCTGAACAGGTTAATGTCTTACAAACGGAACAGCAAACCCTAATTAAACCTTATATTAAACGCTTAGTTAATGCGGTTAAGGAGTTAAAAAATCGTTAAATTTTAATCCTATCCCCCCTTTTTTATGGGGCGTAGGGGGGGGATTAGTGGGGGAAAATATCAAGGGATTTATCTATATTCGTCACCGCAATCACCAATTATTTCCATCAGATCTTGGGATTGAAAAAGAACGGAATTAATATTTTGATAATCTTCGGAGTCGAGACTAAATTCAAAGACTTTAGCATTATCTTTGATATGGTCGGAAAGCCCTAATCTTGTCCCCACCATGGCTCCAGCAACGGTGGGTTGTTCTAGGATATAACGAACTGCAATATTAGGAATTGTTACTTGATGTTTTTGGGCGATCGCATTTAAAGTTTTTAAGAGAGTTTGAAATAAATTCCATCCTCCCCAAGCATTGATCATATTTTTATATTTTTTCAAGCTAACGGTTTCTAAATTAAAGCCATTTGGTTCAGGTTTTCCCAGATATTTTTCCGATAAAAAACCACCACAAAGAACACCATAGGGAAGTAACTTAATATTATGACCTTGACAAAATTCGGTCATTTGAGCTAAAGGACGGCGATCAACTAAAGAAAACTGCACTTGATTGGATACAATTTTAATCCCATTTTCAACAATAATTTTTAAGTGTTGAGTATCAAAATTGGTTAATGCTAAATGTTTGATTTTACCTTCGGTTTGTAGTTGCGCCAGATAATTTAAAGCATCTAAATAACTTTGATCTCGATAATCCCACCAATGAAATTGTAGTAAATCGAGACAATCAACTCCCATGCGTTGGCGAGAAATATCAATATTTTTTTCCACCAGGGCTTTTGTCATTTTACCCGGACGGGGAACCCATTTGGTAAAGGCTTGTACCTGAGATAAAGCCTCCTGTCCACGGGTGGAAATTAATTGTCGCCTAAATTCCCCAATAAAATCCTCCGCCGGGCCATAATGATCAGCTAGATCCCAAGTGGTATATCCTGCGTCTAGGTATTTAAACATACTTTCGAGCGCAACGGTGGGATTAATCCGACCATGGGCACCAGAGACTTGCCACATTCCGTTTAAAATGCGACAAATATTTAAGTCTTCTGTGAATTGAAAACGACTAGAATCGGTAAGTTTCATAGGTGATTTCGTTACTTATTTATCAATTTTACTCAGTATTGTCGCTCTCCTGATCGCAACTTTAGTGGGTTTAATAACTTCTCGTTGGATTTTGATTCCTTTGACCCGTTTAAAAGAGGCTGCGATCGCTTTTTCCCAGGGAAATAATGTTACAGCAGTCGCCAGATCTATTGTTTGATCGATTATTTAATCAAAGCCAAAAAATAAAACCTGAGACTAATAAATAATCCCAAGCTCTATTTTATATTTAGTACCCCCAAGGGAATTCGAATCCCTGTCGCCTCCGTGAAAGGGAGGTGTCCTAGGCCTCTAGACGATGGGGGCTTAGGGTGTTTTGCGGTTAACTTTTTCTCGGTTGAGTTTTGGTCACTCGCCTTTCACCTTTATTAATGTAGCCTATATTTTTATCGGTGTCAACCCTTTGAGCAAAATTCGTTTGATCTTTTTTAAATTTGGCTGAAATCCTTTTCACAGAAGGCTTGTAGAACTTTAATACAATTAGCGATCGCTCCCAAATGGGCCAGTTCATAGCCATGGGTGTTCTGAGTCGGGAAACCCAAGCAAGCCGCCCGGGCAACATGGCCAAATTTCATGGCAATAGAAGCGTCACTTCCAAAGCCACTAAGAATTGTCAATTGTAACGGGACTCCGGCGGTGGTCGCCGCCTGTCGTAATTGGCTGTTTAAACCCTCATCGTAAACACCATAGCTATCCTGGGACAACAACACCGGTTTTTCATCCCCTGCAATCGGATATTCCGGGGCGAGGGGGCAAATTTCCAAGGCAATTAACGCCTCTAAGGTTTGTCTTTGGGTAAAATATAGGGCCCCAATTGCTCCCACTTCTTCCTTTGCCGAAGCCACTAAATATATATCAATGGGCGGGTGTTTGACGGTTTCTGCTAAGGCTAATAAAATCGCCAGAGACGCTTTATTATCGAGGGTATAACTAGCAATATAATCTTTAATTCGGATGGGTTTTTTTCGATGTTTTCCTACAACTACCCTGGTTCCTGGGCGAATTCCTGCGGTTGCTAATTCTTCCGTTGTGCATTTGGTTTCAATCCAAGTATCTTCCCATTTCAAGGCTTTTTCTTCCTGGTAAACTTTTTGAGGAGATTCATGGGAAATATGACGAGAACCAAAGCTCAAAATACCGCTAAGAGTTTGATGATCTCCTAATAAATCAACCACTCCTTCCCCATAAACCCAAGGAAATGATCCGCCTAATTTTCTAACCGAAACCCGTCCCTTTTCTTCAATGGTTTTGACGATCATGCCAATTTCATCTTTATGGGCGGTAATGGCGATAGCTCTTTCTGAAGTTTTACCAGGAATTTTGGCAATAATATTATCCGCCTGATCTCGCCAAACCTCTACCCCAAGTTGAGAAAATCGTTCTAACAACCATTGATTTATTTCCGATTCTACCCCACTGGGAGAATGTTGCAAAACCAAGTTTTCAATTGTATTAAATAAAGTCTGATAATCCATTTTGTCTGTCCTTAATTCAATTATCCCATCAAGAATTATTAGGATTAGGTTTTAATAATAATGCTACAATTAAAGCTGGGGTTCCGCCTATTAATCCAATGATTAACCATCGGGGATAACTGCGTCCTTTTTCTCGAGCCACAAAAGCTGCGATCGTACCGATAACACCATGAAGAATTGCCAAAGTTAAAATCACAGAAGGGTCATTTAAGGAATCAAACATTTTACGGTAAAATAAAAATTAGGGTTGGGAACACAAAAACAAAATAAATCGGATTTCCGCTATTTAACTCATGAATTAAAACATAAGCCTTGGTTCAGAAACCCGATTTTTATGAAAAATGATTCAATTGGAAGTTTAATCCAAAAATCCCATCAAAGTCATGGGATCATCAATATCATTGCTGGCAATGGGACGGTTCATGATCATTGAGGTAATTTGTAAATGACTGACTTCAATGGGGCGATTAGCTAAGGCTCCCACCGTATCTTCTAAATGAATAAAGGCTACATTACTAGCACTATTCGCTTTAAAAATAGGACGTCTTGGTGATAGCATTCCTGAAATTTCAAGATGGCTATGTTCAATTGGGCGATTCATAAATGTCGTCATCGCACCGACTTGAATTTGGGTGGATGCAGTATTGGCTTCAGAGCCTTTTTTTGCAGGTTTGTCCACAATATCTAATTTCGTTTCTTGGTTCATATCTGTAGTTGGTTTGTTTTCAACAAGATCTACTTTAATCTGATCAGCTTCAGTTTTATTATCTTGATTTGAGTTTGCTGTTCCACCGGTTCGCTTTCGGGTACTCCCCCTTTTGGGTGTAGATGAGCTAACTGTCATGATGAATACCTAGTTTTTTTACAGGGTGAATTCATGATTTACACTTAACCTTGTTATTAATTTCATCGCTGAAATTTCCCTAACCTTTGACTCAATTAAGGACGGGTTAGGTATTAATTTTGGATTAAAGCTAAACCAATTATAAAATAAATGGGATCTTTAGTAAATGCCATTTTGAGAAAAATATCTTTTTGTAACAATAAGTAAAGACAATATTGGGAGCAGGGGGAAAAGGGGGAAAAGGGGGAACAGAGGGAACAGAGGGAACAGAGGGAACAGAGGGAACAGAGGGAGGTAAACTCTTGCTATTACCTATTACCCATTACCTATTGCCCATTACCCATTACCTATTAATCAAAAATACCGAAAACGGGGCTTTGTTGGAGTCACAGGGAGTGTGTCCTTCCTGGCTAAAACCCAACTGCCAACCTCTAATTAAAATTTCTTTACAAAATCCAAGGCTGTGATAGTATCTGGATGGATTTACACTACTGATGGACAGCCAATGGGCTGAATTTCCGTGGTGGAGGAGAGTAGAGGAGTGCAAAATAGGATGTCCCTTGGATATTCAAATGCTATGGCTGGAAGGAATTACCTTGACCCGATTCAAGTTGGTGTGATCGGTGTGGGTAATATGGGGCAGCATCATACCCGGGTTTTGAGTATGCTCAAGGACGTGGAACTCGTGGGAGTTTCCGATCTCAGTGTTGAACGGGGAATTGATACGGCGAGTAAGTATCGAGTCAGGTTTTTTGAAGATTATCGAGACCTTTTGCCCCTAGTAGATGCTGTCTGTATCGCAGTTCCAACTCGGTTACACTATCCTGTGGGGATGGCCTGTTTACAAGCCGGGGTTCATGTATTAATTGAAAAACCTATTGCTGCGAGTATTGGTGAGGCAGAATTGTTAGTCAACGCCGCCGCAGATTATCAGCGAATTTTACAAGTCGGTCATATTGAACGGTTTAATCCCGCTTTTCAAGAATTTAGTAAAGTTTTAAAAACGGAGGAAGTTTTAGCATTAGAAGCCCGTCGCATGAGTCCCTATTCTAACCGAGCCAATGATGTTTCGGTGGTCTTGGATTTAATGATTCATGATATTGATTTAATGTTAGATCTAGTGGCGGCTCCTGTTGTTAAATTAACCGCCAGTGGTAGCCGAGCTTCCGACTCTGGCTATTTAGATTATGTGACCGCTACCCTCGGTTTTGCTAATGGCGTGATCGCAAATTTAATTAGCAGTAAAGTCACCCATCGCAAATTGCGTTCTATTGTTGCCCATTGCAAAAATTCTTTAACCGAAGCCGATTTTCTCAATAATGAAATTTTAATTCATCGGCAAACCACGGCTAATTATGTTACGGATTATGGTCAAGTTCTCTATCGTCAAGATGGGTTAATTCAAAAAGTTCATACCAGTAATATTGAACCCCTACACGCTGAATTGGAACATTTTGTCAGTTGTGTTCGGGGTGGAAATCAACCCTCTGTGGGTGGAGAACAAGCCTTAAAAGCCTTGCGTCTAGCCAGTTTAATTGAACAAATGGCATTAGATGGTAAAGCTTGGGATTTGGTGGAAACCGACTATCTTTTTGATTCATCGACGGTTTCCATCGGTTAGGGGAAGGAAAAAAAGCGAGGTTTGGGGCTGAAGTTCACCCGATGCGGCTCCCCTCAACCCTCAACAGTTGATCCCTAATTTTTAATCCTTAATCCATTTCTTTGCTACAGTTTGATAGCCAATTAATTTATAGGTTAATTTAGCAACGGTAAATTCAGAAACCACTGAACCAACCACGGGAGCTAATTCCATGACATCACACCCAATTACATCTTTAGATTGAAATAAACGGCGTAAAAAGCTTAGGGTAGAATACCAATTTAATCCCCCCGGTTCGGGAGTTCCCACCCCAGGAATTAAACTCGGATCAATGCCATCAACATCAATGGTTAAAAAGACTTTTTCTGTGGGAATACTGGCGATCGCTTGTTCAATCCAATCCAGATTAAAAGCCATTTCTCTAGCCCGAAAAACCGTTAAATTTTTCTCTTTAATTAAATCAGCTTCCTCTTGACAAATGGCTCTAATTCCCACTTGAACTGTCGGTAATCCCATATTCACAATTCGACGCATCACACAGGCATGACTATGAATTGTATCCTGATATTCATGTCTTAAATCCCCATGGGCATCAATTTGAACCACGGTAAAGGATTCTTGATATACTTGACGATATCCCTGTACCACTCCTTCGGTAATACTGTGTTCTCCACCAATGGAAATCACAAATTTTTTCTGTTCAATTAAAGACTGGAGGGTTTCTTGAGTCACCCGCAACATTTCTGCGTCTGAAACTGTCTTTCCATGGCGAGTATCTGCAATCGGAGCATGGGTAAAAATCCCCGCATCAAAACAGATTTCTCGGTCTAGTTCTTCATCATAACATTCTAACTGATGGGAAGCCTCCAGTAAAGCATCGGGGCCGTTCTCGCACCCTTTTCTATAGCTAGTTGTGGCTTCATAGGGAATCGGTAAAATCACAACTTTAGCGGTTTCATATTCCGGGACAATTTCAGAACCCAGAAAGTCTATAGTAGCAGTCATTTTAATTCGGAAATTAACACCTCTTAATTTTGACACAAGAGGAAACATTTTTGTCAAAAGATAGAATGATTTATTGCTATAATTATAACAGTTAAAAAATAAATCCCTATTACCCATTACCCATTACCCATTACCCATGTTAACTACTTCATCTGTACCGCAAACTTGGATTTGGAAAGGATACCCGATTTGTTATGTCCGAGAGGGTGATAATGGCCCGGCGGTGGTTTTAATTCATGGGTTTGGGGCGTCTTGGGGTCATTGGCGAAAAAATATTCCCGAATTGGCAAAACATTGTCGAGTCTTTGCTATAGATTTAATTGGGTTTGGGGGATCAGCGAAACCGAAACCGAGTCCAGAAATGGGTTATACTTTTGAAACTTGGGGAGAACAAATTGCTGATTTTTGTCGAGAAATTGTTCAGGATAAAGTTTTTTTAGTGGGAAATTCCATTGGTTGTATTGCAGTAATGCAGGCGGCTATTGATAATCCTGATATTGTTCAAGAAGTTGCGTTATTAAACTGTTCTTTAAGATTATTACACGATCGCAAAAGATCCGAACTTCCTTGGTATCGAAATTATGGCTCTAGTTTTGTTCAAGAGTTATTAAAATATTCCTGGTTTAATCAATTATTTTTTAACCTTTTGGCAACTCCTAAAACCGTTAGAAAAGTATTATTACAAGCCTACAAACGGGATGAAGCTGTTACAGATGAATTGGTAGAAATGTTATTAAAACCTGCCCAAGATCAAGGAGCAGTTGAGGTTTTTGCCGCATTTACGCGCTATTCCCAAGGGCCATTACCGGAGGATTTATTGCCAAGATTACCTTGTCCAGCCATAATATTATGGGGAACCGATGATCCTTGGGAACCGATAGAAATTGCTGAACAATTCAAACAATATTCAACGGTTAAACAGTTTATTAGATTAGAAGGAGTCGGTCATTGTCCCCAAGATGAAGCCCCAGAATTAGTCAATCCTATTTTATTAAAGCGGATTGCTCTATACTAAGAAGTATGTCTATAATGCGTTAATTCACTCTTAACTATGTCCCTAAAAAGACGTCAATTTCTATTGTTAGCGAGCTTGAGTACTGCTGGTTTTATCGGATTAGGAGCTACTCGAAAAATCCTGAGCCTTCCTGAGATTCCTAAACAACAAATTTCCCAGGAAAACGGTGCAATGCCGAAAGGCGACGACTACGAAATCGCATCTATACCTGAAGATAAACCCCTATTTCGTTTTGTCACTATTGGAGATGTAGGAACGGGAGAAACAGGACAATATGAAGTCGCAAATGCTATGGTTCGCTATCATCAAAATCATCCTTTTAAAGTAGTTACTTTACTCGGAGATAATATTTATACTAATGGTGAAATTGAAAAAATCAAGGATGTATTTGAAAAACCCTATCAATCTTTACTAGAACAAAGCGTTAAATTTTATGCCTGTTTAGGAAACCATGATATCAGAACAGAAAATGGTAATCGACAAGTGACTTATCCTTTATTTAATATGCAGGGTCGTTACTATACATTCAAATATGATCCTGTACAATTTTTTGTTTTAGATGCGAATGATAATGCCGATTGGGACAAACAAATACCTTGGTTAGAAGACCAACTTCAACGGAGTAAAACTCCTTGGAAAATTGTTTATAGTCATTTTCCCATGTATTCTTCTGGGTTATATGGTGTGAACAAAATATTGATTAATCGCTTAACTCCTTTATTTAAAAAATATGGGGTTCAACTCTATATGAATGGTCATGAACATAATTATGAACGTACCCAACCTATTCATGGTATAACTTATTTAGTTAATGGTAATGGAGGGGCGAATATACGTCCTGTAGGAAGTTCGGAGTGGACAGCAAAAGCCGCCTCAACCCTTGGATTTACTGCGATTGAGGTTTATGCAGATCGGATGATAATTCAGGCAATTGATACGAATGATCAAGTATTTGATCAAGGAATTATTCGTTTATAAACCAATAGTAAACTGGGAAGATATAACCTAAATTCCCTATAAATTGAGTTAAGGAGGATGCCCCAAAATCCTCTAAAATAATTATGAATGTTCTTTGATTGGCTTCTAAACTATAGACTTTAATTACCCTATCTATTTTATAGAATACATCAATATTTTTATTTTAAATCAAAATATTGACTAAAATTTCAATTCAAGTTAAAATGAAATATGTTAATAAAATTTTGAGGAATTACTGACCTGTGAATGCAAAAAAAAATCCTCTGGTTAAACCATTTTTAAAATGGGCAGGAGGGAAACGGCAATTATTACCTGAAATTCTCAAATATCTTCCTAAAAATATCGGTAAAACTACATATTTTGAACCATTTTTGGGGGGAGGAGCACTCTTATTTGAGTTACAGCCGAAACAAGCAATTGTTAATGATAGTAACAGGGAATTAATTAATTGTTATCGAGTGATTAAAGATAATGTTGAAGAACTCATTGAGGTTTTAAAAGTTCACAAAGCCAGAAATTCAAAAGAATATTATGATAATCTGCGAGAAATGGATCGTTTAAACAGCTATAATAAATTATCTCCTATTGAAAAAGCGGCTCGAATTATTTATTTAAACAAAACTTGTTATAATGGATTATTTAGAGTTAATTCTAAAGGATATTTTAATGTTCCTTTTGGTCGTTATAAAAATCCCAATATATTAGACGAGGCGGTGTTAAGGGGAGTTAATAATTATTTTAATCAAAATATAATAACTTTTTTAAATATTGATTTTGCCGAAGCTGTCAAAGAGGCAAACAAAGGCGATTTTATCTATTTTGATCCTCCTTATGATCCTGTTTCTAATACCGCTTCTTTCACCGGATATGATATTAATAGGTTTAATCAAAATGAACAAAAACGTTTAAAAAAAGTGGTTGATGAATTAACAGAAAAAGAATGTAATGTGATGTTAAGTAATTCAGCAACAGATTTTATTTTAGATTTGTATAAAGATCATAAATATACAATAGAAACTGTTTCTGCAACCCGCAGTATTAATTCTAATGCTCTTAAACGAGGTAAAATTAATGAGGTTTTAGTATTAAACTATGTTCCCCAACATTAAAATACATGAACAACAAAAAAACAGCGACTAAAATCAATCAAGAACGAGAAAGAAAGTTGGTTAATGGCTGAGTTTGATCATTCAGTGAATTTAGAAAACATAACAATTATTACTCATAGACTGCAAGCCGTCGGGAGAATCGGGGAAATTGTCAAGAATTTTTCCTGAGAACTCAGTGTAATTACGGAATATAATTGATATACTTGAACTACAAAGGCAGTTTTCTTATCGTTGGCTGCCCTGGTTGAAGAATATGATGTTTAATTAGGGGGTAAAACGATTATGGTTTCTAGCTTGACATTACAAAAAACAATCGCATGGGCAAGCTGTTTGCCCCTAAGTGTTGCTCTAGTTTTCAGCTTATGGGTAAAGTTAGAGGCAGCTACCCAGGTCAATTTTGCTCAGTTGTATAAACATCTGGACACCTCGTCGCAGTTAATCTGTGAATATGTTCCTCCCGATACGGGAAAACCCCCAGCAGGAGACGGTTCAGGTTCTCGAACCTAATCTAAGACAGGCGAAGATTTCCAGATTTGGTTTGCTTGAATTAAGGTATGTACTTTCCAGCTTGGGTATGATTGCGGGTATTCCTGCCGATAATGACCTCCACGACTTTCGAGACGGAACGCTGCACTCTTCAAAATCAACTCCCCAATACTCAGTAAGTTATGGGTTTCCCCCCACTGTTTTAGGTCGCTGTGGGCGATTTCTTGTGTTTCCAGTTCAGCCAAAGAATTTGGATGTAGAGTCGATAAAAATTGGCTGATGGGTAAGGCTAAAAATTCTTCAGACCATGCTTTCACCTGGATTAATCCCTCCTGCAAATGATCGGACTGGCGACAGATCCCGGCACTACGCCAGAGAACATCGGGCAAATTAGATCTAATTGTTTTAATCGTAGCATATTGTTCTTCCCAATGGGAGGCTGGTGACACCCTCTGGGATACGGGAACAGACCCCCCTAGGCCCGATTCAGTTTCAGCAAAATTAAGATTTTCAATTAATGCCATTTGAGCACCGAATACTAAACATTCTAGCAAAGAATTACTCGCTAAACGGTTCGCCCCGTGAACTCCCGTACTCGCAGTTTCACCTACGGCATAAAGTCCAGGGATAGAGGTTTGACTTTGGGTATTGGTAACAATACCCCCCATCCAATAATGGGCGGCGGGGGTGACGGGAATGGGTTCATGGAGAATATCAACCCCCCATTGTTGACAGACCTGAATAATATTCGGAAACCGATGCTGGATTTTCTCAGTTGGAATTGACCGTAAATCTAACCAAACCCGTTCACTATTGGCTCCTGGGATTTGCCGTAATTTTTGTAAATGGCTAAAAATTGCCCGACTCACAATATCTCTGGGGGCTAATTCTCCCCGCTCGTCATAATCAAATACAAATCTGTGACCCTGGGAATCAATCAGGTGGGCTCCTTCCCCCCGTACCGCCTCACTAATTAAAAATCGAGGAGCCCCGGGTTGGGTTAGGGCCGTGGGGTGAAATTGGAAAAACTCTAAATCTCGGAGTAATGCTCCCGCTCTCCAAGCCATTGCCACCCCATCACCCGTACTAACGGCGGGGTTAGTGGTATGAGCAAAGACTTGACCTCCTCCCCCCGTTGCCAAGACAACCGCCTTGGCCTTCACCCAATAAATCCGACTATCATGAATTAAGCTCACCCCCTGACACCGTTGACCCGAAGCATCCATCCATAAATCCAAGGCAAAGGCGGGGGAAATAATTTTAATATTCGGTCTTTCTAAAACTCGTTCTGTTAAGGTTGTGATCACTGCACGTCCGGTTGTATCGGCGGCGTGTAGGACGCGGTGACGGGAGTGGGCGGCTTCTAAGGTCAAAGCTAACTGGCTTTGATTCCGGTCAAAAGCTACTCCTAATTCGACTAAACGGTGAATACATTCGGGGGCGTGATTAACCAGAAACTCCACCGCCGACCGTTCACATAAACCCGCCCCAGCTTTTAAGGTATCTTCTAAATGCAGACTGGGAGAGTCATCGGTTGAAATCGCTGCTGCAATACCTCCTTGGGCCCAATCACTAGCTGATAGGGGTAAAACATCCTTACTGACTAAGCCGATGCTCAAATGTTTGGGTAAACAAAGGGCGGTATATAATCCGGCTGCCCCGGTTCCCACCACCAATACATCAAAGGTTAAGGGAAACTCAGACGGGAGGGAAAGATCAATGGAGGTCATGGGTCAGTGCCAGAATGAAGGATTCGTTTCAAGTCCAGACGGATTTCGACATATTAAACTAACTTTAAGGATTATGTTGACTTTTTAGGTCTGTTAGCATAATCCTAACATTCTGACCTAAGAATCAAAGGATGCAAGCCCCTAAATTCATTCATGAGGTAGGGACGAGCCAATCGCCTAACGGCATCGTTTCGCACTTGGCACGTCTCTACAATGAATTTCACCAAATGGCCTAGTCGTAAGCCCCAACATTTAACCGTTGGTCGCCTTCAATAAATACAGATTCTGGAGGCGTTACGGTAAAGTTATCTAAATTCTTTTGCAGAATTTCTTTTTGTTTTTCTGTCAAACCAGAAATTTTTAATACATCTTCGACGGAATTATAGGGAGCACTCTTAATGATCACTGACCCTAATTTCGGAAACATTCCTTTATATTGACGAAAATCTCGCAGATCGCTATTATTTAAGTCCAATTTATTGCGAACGGTGGCCATTTTCTCGTCAACCCGATTTTTCCGAGGGGCTTCCGTTGCTAAGAGCGGAGCAACAATCCCATACTGCATCACATTGACGTTTGCAGCTAAAACATTTTGATCTCCAGTCCATGCGAAGCAACCGACTATCAAAACTAACAAAGCCAACAGGCGACTTAATCGTTTCATCAACGCTTTTCTCCCAACTGACATAAACAGCATTTACAAGAATTTGATATTTTCAGGCTTAGTAGCAGACTGTATTTTACCATCTTACGAACTTCTACTGGAGTCCCATAGTTCAATGGAAAAACTGGCTGCTCCCCTAGCCAAAAACCCCAGATTTGGAAGTCATTTCAAATCACAGTTAAGTTTATGCTGTTGTCAACCTTTTCCGATTTTATGTAAATTTTCTTAAAATTTGTTAACAGTTGCGGAGGTGAAAATTAAAATTCAGCAGTCCATCTCTACAAAATAGCTAGGCATAAGTTTAAGTTATCCTTAACTGGTTATAGTTTTGAATTTTAAAATTAAATCATTTTTTTTGGCTAATTTTGTCAAGAGGTTATTGAATTCTATTCGCAACTATTGACGAAATTACGGGGTTTGGTGCTATAATACAAAAAAAACAGTCTGGGGAAGTTTGGCTTATTCAAAAAATAAGGATTAAAAACCTTAATCCTTCGTGTAATCCTAATGTTACAACTCTGGTTAGTTTCCGATCTATTGTACAAATCTTTTCGGGGCTAGGTTGAGAACCTCAGAGTCGAGCTTGACAAAAAAACATTTTTGTGTATTAAATCTATTTTCGCTGTTTCAAGCGTTTCCAATGGGATGATTTTAAGTTAATTAATAATTGTCGCATTTGTTTGAGGTTAACCGACTTTCCGCCATAGCGCCAACCCACATAGGCTTGAGAGATTTCATCAATCACTTCAAATTCTGAAATTGAATGATATTGATCTAACCAAGAGGCATATTCTAAAGGGGTTTGGGTGGGAGATTTGGGATATCCTTTACTAGCTAAAACCTGCAAAAGTTGTTGATAGAGACTTTCTTCTGGGGGTAATTTAGCTAACCAGCGACGATAGCGCCAACCTCGCCAAATATCCCAACTTAACCAGCCGAAAAATGCCATAATTGTTGTGACGATTAAGCCGCTAAAAATCCCCAACCATCCTTGAGTAAACAGATTAAAAAACCAGCTAATTACTTGGAATATTCCTAAAATTAAACGGCCTAAAATCGCTTGTAATCCATTCGCCACGGGAGAAGGTAACCAACCCGCCACCCAATTCCAAAAGGCTTTTAAGGCACTAAAGGTTTGATCTTCTTCCACCGAAGGCGGAATTAAATCCATCCCAGGAATAGGGTTAAAACCAAACCAACCATATTCGGGAAAATATACCTCCGTCATCGCAAAAGCATCGGTATTTTTAACCACATATAATCCCGTAAACGGATTAAATTCTCCTGGGTTAAACCCCGCCACCAGACGCGCCGGAATCCCAATTGAACGTAACATCATGGTTAAAACCGTGGAAAAATGATCGGGGTAGCCTCCGGTAATTTTTTCTCCGGGGGGACTATCTTGATAACCAAAAAGAAACGCTTCTACTAGATCTTCATTTTTTCTTAAAAACGGCGGTTCTGCTTGTAATTTATAATTAGGGTTTTGTTTGAGATACTGGGCTAAATATAAGGCTTTTTCATAATTGGAATCTAAGGGTTTTTTGTTTTGGGCGACTTGATGCACACTGGCTAGAATTTCTTCCGTCTTTTTCCTGACTTGCTCTTTAATTTGATCGGGAACTTGTAAATAGTATTTTTTGATATTTGGAGGATAGTTTTTAGAAGCGGCTTGTAATTGTACCCGGTCGCGCAGGGGAACTTGAGAAACCACTGTATAGGTCATGCCCTCTCGTAATTCTAAAGGCGATCGCAAATTGCCATCGGGATCAATCGCAATTTCCTCCGTCGGGAAATATAGTTCCTTCGGTTTATTCATCGCCGGAATTAAACTAGGAAGTTGTTGAAGTACGGTATAACTTTGAATCACTTCTTGAGTTTTTGCATTAGTGATTGGCGGAAATAGATTGAATTGATATGACCAACGGGGACGTCTTAAAGTCATTGCTCTATTATTTCGAGAAATTTCCCATCCCTCTCCAGTATAACGATCAAAAGCTACAACCCGCCAAAATCCCCTGGCTTGCGATCGCACCCTTAATACTTCTTGGGGCTTTAAATTGCCGCGTAAATTCTGATTAATTTTGGTATTGAATCCATAATAGAAGGTATCATTAAGAGTTCCTGCCCCCGTTTCCTGATTTAATCCGGTGCCACCTGCACCCGAATTATTATTATTATTATTTCCCGAAGACACATAACCCGGATTTAAAATTCGTTGTCCATTAAATTGTCCGGGGGGCATATCAATTGGAGAACTGACCGGAAAAGTTCTTAACTGATAGCTAGGAAACCGAGGAAGAACAGTAAAAATAGTTAATCCCAAAGCAACAACTACTAAAAAAATAATTCCTAAAGACTTAAAATTTATTCCACTTCCGGGTTGCTGGGGTGTTTTTTTAGAGTTAAATTGAATCTCCCCCAGCCCTAAACGAGAGCGATAATCTAAAATTAATGTTGGTAAAGCTAAAGCCAAAAATACTAACACCACAGGCCCAAAAGCCAAGGTTTGACTGAGAGTTCCCGCTACTCCCATTAAAATTAATCCAATCACCATCGAATAGCCTAAATCCTTACGCCGGGGTAAATCAAAACTGTGTAAAACCTGTAATTCTATTAATAATCTCGCTAAGGCTAACCGCGTATCATTCGTTTCCCCAAACAGTCGGCCAAAAAATACAGCCAGGGCAACTAACATCCCAATAGCAATACAAAATTTAACAGGCACATTGCGATGGTAACGACGAAACCAACTCCAGGTTGCTCCGACAATGCTGACCGGAATAGCCCATAAATTCAGGGGTTCTTCAATAGCGACGTCCGTGGCAATAATCCCGGCAATCACTAATAACTGCACCAATATCCGCAGCCAAAGGGAATCTTCAGGAATTGGCTTTGGTATGGCTTCAATCCGTCGCCATAATTGACTAATCAAAGGGATTGAATTTGTCATCGTTTCGATTTGAAGATTAGGGGGGTTAAATGCTCCACCCTACTCTAACTTAATCTGACCTAAACTTCAATCTGTTGTTGTTGTTCCCCATTCGTAATTCGTAATTCGTAATTCGTAATTCCCTATTCCCTATTCCCTATTCCCTATGATTGCAAAACAGAGGGGATTTTGCTCCTCACTATCTAATAAAACATGAAGTCGATAAATCTGGTTCGGTTCAGGGTTAGTCAATTCCAGGGTTAAACATCCGGGGGAATTGCGTTTTGCGGTTACTGATCTGTCATTTCCTAATAGTTGTAAGCGTCCGCCATCGGGAAATTCACCCCGGATTTTCAAACTTGTACCAGACTCAGTTTCAACATAGTCAACATCAACGGTAAATAGCCCTAAAGTTGTTAACCATTCCTGATGAACCGTCGATTGATTCAAACGACAATTGAGGGTTAAAGTATTCAGAAGTTCTTGAGCAGCTAATAATAATAACACCATTTGTTGTTCAGGAGTCGCTGTTTCATAACAGGGTTGGGACTCCCTTAAATCTAAAGATCCCCGTAAAGAACCTCGAATCACTAAACCTGCTAATTCATTCAAGGGTTGGGACTCGTTGGGAAATAAAGTTTCCACCGCCTGAACTAATTTTGCTCCTTCTCGTAGGCCAGATTGTAGTAGAGTAAACAATGGAGCCAATAACTGAGCAAAAACCTGATCGGGTAGGGGCATCGACCATCTCAATTGTTGTCGATGAGCCATCCATAAATGAGTAGCGGGAACCTGTTCTTCTCTAAATACGTCAGGATACTCATTCAGCAAGTCAGTGCCGATCGGTTCCCACGGAAACAGGGGTGGGTTCATCTCAATTCTGGCTTTAAGTTTTTCTCTTAAAACGGTCTCAAATCGGTTTTTCACAATTTCTATCTCTCCTATAGCTGAATATTGACTTTCCGGGCGGAAAAGCTGCTCCTCAAAATCGAGGGGATCTAATTCATCCCACTCTAGGTTTTCCACCTCAGAACTCTGATCAAGCTGTGTATGGGGGTTTAATTCCTCCTCAGCCGAATCAGAGGTAGGGACGGGAGTATCCCGCCCATACAAGTCTTTTTGTAACAACCCGTCAAAGAATCGGCGTTCAAACGCTTGCTCGTCTTGGTTTGTTTCGTTATTCATCACTAGATGCCCCTGCTCCGGATACCGAATGATTCCTGATTTCCCAAGCCAATTCTAACAACTTAAACCAACGTTTTTGAATTTGAGTGGTTTTACAATTTAAAACCTTAGCAATTTCTACCTCGGATAATCCCTCCTGTTTTAAACTTAATAAACGCTGTTCATTCGCCCCGATTTGATTTAGGAATTCTTGCCATTGATGGGGTAATAACCCTAAATCCCGTTCTAAATCTGCTTCTAACCATTGGTGAACTAATTCCCAACGGTGTCCTAAAGCAAATCGCAGTAGATGGTACTTAAATCGTTGCTGCAAATAATCACGCTGACGAGGTGTTAATCCGAGAATTTCCTCTATTTCACGGGTCGGTAAATCCTGTAACCGCAAGGCAAAATAGTCGGCACAATCGGGTTGTTTGTTTTCTTCTAAATAAGCAATTAGTTCCTCTACGACGGTTTGACGCAAAGAGTCGGACTCTGATTCGTTGGACTCGATGACCATAGCAGCCCGAACTTGTCCGAGGAAGGAATCATGATTGTTAGTATCTGATTCACTCCCTCCGCCCTGGGCGGCTAATTCTAAATCGACAAAACTTTCTTTAGGCTGTTGTTGAGAGAAGGTTTGCGCTCTTAAAATAATCAATTGTTGACTCCGACCTCGGGCTAAAGGAATTCGCCGTTTACCGTAGCGTTCCGTAAATGCCATATATTCCGCTAGTTCTAACAAGGTTCGAGGACGGTAAGTTGCCGCTAACTTTGCTTCTTTGCGAAAGGCATTGAGGGTTTCTAAATAAAAGGCTTGTAAAAAATCCCTGATTAATTCCAATCGAGCTTGATAACTGGATTGGACTTGAGGAGGAGTAATATATCGATATACAATCGCGCTCAAGGTACTATGTAATTCTAAAGACCCTTGTTTTGACCCTAGCTGATAATATTGAGTACATTGCTGTAAACGATGTTGTGCTAGTGTCATGGCCCAGGTTTCTACGTCCCCGGAATCTTGAATCCGTTTGCTTTCTGTACAAATGCGGGCGGCTTCTTCGTTAATTCGTTCGGCTACATCCCGACAATTTTGTTCAGATGCACGGGTGGATAGACTCAGTTCTCTCAATAGCTTTTGGAAAATTGTTTCGCCCCAGCAGATTTCCCCCATGATGTCTAATTACTACAATGACCCTAACACAGTGATTCTGTGAATTGGCTTGGATTTCCGGATCGTTTGAATCAGTCATCAGTCATCAGTCATCAGTTAACAGTCAGCAGTTAACAGTCAGCAGTTAACAGTCAGCAGTCAGCAGTTAACAGTCTGTTAGTATTTTTGATACTTATTTTTTTTAATCCTATGAATTTAGACCTACAAATTCAATCTTTAATTGATCATGCGCCTCAAGATGGAACAACTCCTCAAATTGTGGAAGCGATCGCTCCGGCCTTAAAATTATTAGCAGAACAATTAGAACATCCCGAATATTATATTTTGCAAACTTTAGACCAAAGTTGGGTGATTCAACCGTTTATCAATGTAGATCAACCGCAGATAAAAAAGAGAGTAATTTATGCTTTTTCTACCGTAGAAGATGCTTTAAGTTATACTAATCCTGATGCAGATTCTCAGGTTTTGGCGATTCCTTTACCCGTGACTCATATTTTATTTCAAATGGTTGTTTTAGAAATGCCGGATAGTTTATGCTTTTTTGAAACGCCGAATAATTTTCAGTCCGCTACGGAAATTAAACGCAGTGAAATCCAAGAGTTAATTCAGGTTTATTTACAGGACTATCAACAACGGCGTCAGTCAAAATCCCGTAAAATTCCGCCGAATATTGCTTAAGAAGGGAACACCGGAACAGGGGTAATACTTCTGGCTGTTTCCTAAACCTGGAAACGTTTCAATCCCTGATAGGGATTATAAGGTATTTCAACTAAACTTTTTAAGACTTAACGAGGCTTCAAATTCAACAGATCCAATCACAGTCATTTTATTAATCCTCTAATATTGTTTAAATTGTTCAATTAAAAAAGCCTTTTCAACAGACAGGTCTATTTGTTGATCTTTGGAAACCCGAACGTCAAACATCCACCAATAGCTATCTAGTCCCCATGTAAAATAATTTCTTACATAAATAATCCCATTAACAGTATAGCGTCCTGGTGGAATATTTTCTAGCGTGTAACTTGAATTTTTAACTGTTACAGCTTTTAAGCATTCTTTATCAGCAATTTCCTCTGACTTACTGAGGGCAATCCATGTGTATTTAGAATCAGATCGTTTAGCTAAATCAACTTTTTTGGGACAAAACCAAACTTTTAGGAAGTCCCTTGTTTCCCAGTCTATAGAAGGGATTAAATCGTTATCATTGGTAATATTTCCTTTTATCGTCACCGGAGCCGTACTGCAACCCAAAAGCAGCGACAATCCCAAAATTAAAGCTCGTTTAATCGCTCCGTGATACATACCGTGCTACCTCAAGGATAAGTCTAAATATTTCCGGTTGACCCGTTACCCCGCTGCCCCTAACCCTAATTGGTTTCAATCCCTGATAGGGATTATAAGGTATTGTGACGTGGGGGGTGCGATTGCACTTAATTGATCTCAACTCTATACAGATACTTAAATTCTGAGGGGGATGCCATCTCAAGAATGTAGTTTCCTGTTTTAGAGGCAGAATAATTCAATGAAGTTGTCCCCAAATAGCCAAAAATGTTTTTTACTACTCTACTTTGATCATCTCGCAACGTGAAATAAACAATAGGATCATTCACGCCTCGGACTGGAACTTGAATGAAAACAGGAGTGAGGGAAACAGTATCTCCTTCATTTAAGTGAATAAAGACGGGTTGAATCGAGTTACTGCTTTGATGTCCCGACAATTCCTGAGTCTGTCCTTTTTTGATAGTTACCCTTTGCAGGTTTAGTGTGATAAAGCCATCATTGTTAGACGGTATCCCATCTTTTATTCGGCTATTTTGAGCTAAACAAAGGGAACCCCCGATAACAGAGGAAATTAGACAACTTGATAGAAGTAATGAGAAAACTTTTTTCATACATTCAGAAAAGCAATTACAAATTTTACTCTATCACTTAAAAACTGCTAACTCAAGATCAGAATTTACCGTTTCAATCCCCTATGAGGATTATAGGGTATTTCAATCCCTAATAGATAAACTGTTTATACCCAAAATTTCCCCTTCTATTTTAAACAGCTATAGGTTATCGGAAATTGAACCCTATCAGCGCGTCTGAGTTGGTTGACCCGAAGGAATAGATTTGATTTGAGTTTGACGAACTTGCCACCATATTGCAAAACCCCCAGCAATAAATATCGCAAATAAACTCAAAATAAAAAATACCTCTTTCCACTTAGACATTGACTTAGAGGGGGGCTGAACCTCTTGCTCAGGAATCGATTCATCATATAATAAAACCTTAGATGCTGCCGTTGGTTCAGACTCCAAAGATTCAGTTTTTGTGGCTAGAGGTGTAGTTTCTACTAATACTAATTTTTGCGGAGATACCCCACAATAAATCATCACAACCGAGATATTATCATGACCATTCTTATCATTAGCAATGTCAATCCATCCCTGCACCGCCGACTCTAAAGATTGTTCTCCATTTAACACCGAAGCCGAAAAATTTTGCCAACATTGTTCCACCCGTTGATTATCACTTAATCCGTCGGAACATAATAATAATAATCCATCTTCCTCAATAATAAATCGCTGTACCGTTGGCCGTAAAAATTCCGCTTCCCGGGTTCCTAATGCTTGGGTTAAAGCTCCCGAACCCGACCTTTGAACAGCATCCCAATATAAACTCCGACCATGACAAACCTCCCGATTTGCCACATCATCATCGACGGTTAATTGTTGGCAGGAATTTTGAGTAATCCAATAGGCGCGACTATCCCCCACATTCACCAAATATAATTCATGGCAATTGGTTAACTCAATACCTTCGGGGGTTTTTACCTTTTGAGGTAACTGTAAAGCCATGACTAAAGTTGTTCCCATCCGTTGTCTAAATTCTCGCCCTTGTTCATTATTTTGGGCAGCAATAACATTATTAACAACTCGGGTAATTTCTTGCAGTTGTTCCATAATTAATTCCGGTGGGGCTAACTCCTCCTGCTGGGAAATTTCCGCCATAAAACTATAAATCAAAGGCTTTAAAGACTGTACCGCCAATTGACTCGCCACCTCACCGCCATCATGACCCCCCACCCCATCACAAACAATACTTAAATGGGGAATTAATTTATCATTTGGATAAAGATGAAAATTTCGGACATCGTGCAGACCCGGATAATAACTATCCTCGTTCTCCGAACGTCTGACCCCCACATCCGTTAGTCCCGTTACCGCTAAATGTAAGGGGAGTTGGGCCGCCTGTTCCATTAATAATTGATTCAGTTGACTCGCCACCTCTTTTAAGCAGTCCTCCTGACGACGCATCAATTGATGAATGGTCTGTAAACGATACTGTATAGTCGGATGGGCTGTTTCTATTAAAGCAACCCAAGATTCGGCTAAATCTCGTTGGGTAGGTTGTAATGCGCCCTGATGCAGTTCTCGCAACCGCACCCGCCAACCGTCTACCCGCAGGTTCTCCTTGACAAATAAACTATAGGCCGCTCCCTGTTCGGTTAAAGGTGTCCACAGTTGTAGTATTTGCCATAACCAATAGACCTGACGCACGGCGGAGGTTTTCGGCCAGACTTCCACCAAGGTCGGGAATAGTTGACCCCGACTATCGACGGGAATATTATCCAATAGTAGGGTTTCCGTCGCTTCTGGAGAAATACCCAATGGATAGACCCCAAACACCCCAGGAATATGCAAATGATGGGGGGAAAGATATAAATAGGATAATATCGACTCGGAGAGAATATCGGGCAAAATCGGTGGGGCACCGGGTTTAGTATCTAACCAAACTTGGGGGAAGGTGACATAATAGCGATTTCCCACTAACTGACAGGGTTGAATTTGTCCCGCCCCTGAACCAGTAGCCCATAAATATCTATAGGTTAGGGGAGTTTGGCAAGTCTGACAAATTTGATGTCCCAAGGAGTTACGCGGTTGGGGACAGGCGGGGTTGGTGCAATGAATTGGCGGCGGCGCCGAGGTGCTAATTTGGAATAATTTTTCTAAGGACACGGCTAGGACTGTTAATAGGGACTTAATTTTAGAAAGGTTAATTATAAAAGGGGATATTTAAAATTCACCAGTGTTAAACGGTGAGAGTGTCAACAAAGTTTTCGATTCACACAAGCATCTAGTACAGTAATACATAGAAAGTAGTAATTATTGAAACCTTAACATTAATGAACACAGAATCTTATATTTTTGTTGCGGGTGCAAGTCGCGGTGTGGGACGAGAAGTGGTCAAATCCCTCCGCAACCAACAGATAAACGTCAAAGCCCTATTAAGAACACCGGATACTCGCCCCGAATTAGAAGCCTTGGGGGTGCGGGTGGTGATGGGGAATGCCTTGGATATAACCGCCGTTGAACAGGCGATATTAGGCCCAGAAACAATTTCGGCGGTGATTAGTACCATTGGCGGTTTACCCAAGGATGGAGAGCGGGCGGACTATTTAGGGAATCAACATTTAATTGACGCGGCGGTGAAAGCGGGCGTCGGGAAGTTTATTCTGGTATCTTCGATTGGGAGTGGCAAAAGTGTGGTGGCTTTACCTCCCCAAGCGTTTGAAACCTTAAAATCGGTTTTGGTAGAAAAGGAAAAAGCAGAACAGCATTTAATTAATAGTGGACTGAATTACACGATTATTCGTCCGGGGGGACTGAAATCTGAACCCGCCACCGGAAACGGCGTATTAACAGAAAATTATCGGGTAGCGGGAACAATTCATCGGGCTGATGTGGCTCAATTGCTCTGTGATTGTTTATGTTCAGAGGTAGCTAATCATAAGATTCTTTCAGCTATTGACCGGAATATGACCTACGGACAATCGGATTTTGAAATTTTGAATTTGAGTTAAATTTACCAGTTTTTCTAATCTAAATTAACCTGGATTCTCGTTTCATCCCAACTATTTTCTACTTGCCAATTTGGATCTTGATTATTTTCTAAATTGGCATTAATATTTTGGGCAACTTGATTGAGTTTATCTTGGGATAAACCTTCTGAATTAGAAGTTTTTGCTTGCTGTTCATCGACACCAATACTAACAATTTCTAAACCCTCTCCAGACTTAGGAGATGGCTCGGAATTGGAGAGATTTTTAGCTTCGGATTTAGACATTTTAACTTTTTTATAAATAAGGATATAACTCTATTATAACCTGAATTTTCAAAAAGGCAAATCATCTTCCAAATCTTGATTATTGTCTAAAGGTTGTACTTGAGGCATAATCATTTTTTCAGCTTGTTTAATTCTTTCAAATAAAGAAGAACGAGATTGTTGGCGTTTTTGAATTAATTTGTTAATATTGTATTTGACCTTTAATTCTTCTCGTTGCTCTGGGGATAATGGCTCATAATCCGGTAAAAAATCCGCCGCCGTCACAATAGGAACCCTAGGGCCTAGTTTCTCCACCGGAATTTGGGGAAGACGGGCTAAAAAATAGTCTTTTCTGTTTCTAATTTGTTCAGACTTATTATTGATTTCGGTAATAATCCCGATAATTTGACTCAAATGATGGTTAGATAAAGCCCTCTGAATATCAATACTTTCTAAGGAAATTTCTAAGGTTTCTATTTGTTTTAAAATATCGAGAGGAATATGATCCAAATTTGGCGGATTAATCGTTGTTTTTAAGGTGATTAAAGCCTGATTTAATTGAGTTTCAATCTCGTTGATAACCTCACGGTGATGGTCTTGAGAAACCGGGTTTTGTAATAGGTTTTGCAGGTTTTGAGTGGCTTGTTGCACAAGCTCAAGGGTCGCCTGAAGTTGGGGGGAATTTGTAGATTTAAAGTGATTCAAGGTCTTCTAATTCCTGGGTAGACTGCCATCCGGGTTGCCATAAAGCCCGGTCTTGAAGTTGTTGGGCATTTAACCAAAATCTCACCTGGGGGTCACAGGATGCCACCATTTCAGCAAATACCCATTTGCCTTGATTTTTGCGGTTTGCGACTTGGAAATGCCTCCAGCCCCAGGTTTTTTGATGAGATGTCCATTTAGAACCTAAAAGATAGGGGAATTTTTGCTTTTTTGCCATGCTTAAGATTTGGGCCCTGGACGATAACAGTAATTGTTAACGATTTTGATACTCCCCAGGGCTGAAGCCACGGGGATTCTTGAATGAATCCGAAAACTCTCAAAGGCGCTATCAAATCACCTCTACACGCTCAAAACAACTACCCTTATAAAAGATATTGCAATTGCGCTTACTTTTAAATTGTGTTTGTTTTCATAGACCATCACAACGCCAGATAGGTACGCTTCACACTCTGCCATTACTTGTCAGTTATACAGGCTTACTACTCCTCAAGGAGTGTGGTGGCTCACTGTGCCGGGATTTCTCCGATACTAGAGTGTTTCAACACGCAGATGGTTGTTTTACTTACGATCTATTCTAACTCTAACTCAACTTTTCAATCAGTTAGATCAGGAAATATTGAAGGCGGTTGAAACCGCAGCCACTTTCCTCCCCATGTCTAAAGCCAGGGGCTTCTCGCTCGTTTTTTGGTGACAGATTTTTTGCCCGATTGCCAGGGCTGTTTTTTAATACGACAGGTTGTCATAGTTTATGGTAGGATGTTTTTCAACGCTTAGAAGATCACATTTTTTAGAGGCAAGTTATGAATCAGATGGTTTCAGTGTCCAAGCGGGTCGCCCTAGTTTTGTCTGTGGCCTTTTTAATGATTAGCACCTTTGTTTTTGGTGTGGGTCAAGCCTCCGCAGAAACCTTTACTGTTAAAATGGGTGCTGATTCGGGGATGTTAAAATTTGATCCGAGTAAAGTAGAAGTCAAACCGGGTGATGTTGTTAAATTTGTAAATAACAAACTCCCTCCCCATAATGCAGTTTTTGATAAGTCCAAATCTCCTGATGCGGCTGTGGCGGTGAAACTTTCCCATAAAGCATTACTTCAAAAACTGGGTGAGTCCTTTGAAGTTGCCTTCACCGACGATATGCCTGCTGGTGTTTATTCCTACTATTGTGAACCTCACCGTGGCGCGGGTATGACCGGTGAAATTGTTCTGAAAAAATAATTAAAGTCCAGTCACTTTAATTCTTGAATTAATAATTAATTTTGGGTGGTTTATTGTTGGTAATCAAACTAACAAGAGACTACCCAAATGTTTTATATAGTAGGGAATAGGTAATAGGTAATAGGTAATAGGTAATAGGTAATAGGTAATAGGTAATAGGTAATAGGTAATAGGTAATAGGTAATTGGGCGAGATGTGCTTCTTGCAATGTAGTTGGATACAGACGGACTTGTACAGCTTTGTGTAGCACTCGATTTGCACCTCCTAGTCTGAATATCTTACTACATAATAAAAAAGATGGGGTCAACTCCGTACCTACGTTGACCCGCCTTTCACCCCACCGCTCACCTGGGTACAGGTAGAGCGGGGGACTTCCCGGCGGTGTAAGTTAAATTAAAGATAATTTTGTTTGAGTTTCCCCACCTTTAGTAGAAATAGCTAAAACATTAAAATCATCCCCAACTCAAAACCTAAAGTCTAAAATTGTCAATTGTTAACTGATGTTAGCGCAGGTATTTACCACCACCCCATTGTTCAGGACGAACTTTGGGTTCTAATAATAGATATCCAGCCAGATTATATAAATCATCTTCCGTCAGATTTCGCATGGCGACGAAAATATCTGAACTCTTGGTGCTGGGGTGGGTTTCGGAAATTTCTTCTAACCCATCATAGGTTGTGGGATTTTTGATAAAGTCGATCAGGGCGACAATATTATCGCGGGAGGGGGATGCTCCTGCCAAGGTTGGAGGACTGAGGTTAATATCAGGGTTGGTTTTGGTCATCCCTAAAGCGTGACAGGAGGCGCAAGCCTTATTAAATAATTTTTTGCCCTTTTTCAGTTCTTTTTCACTCAGAACAACGGTTTGGCCCTGGTCATTTAGGGGTAAAGTCCGAAGTTCTTTGGTCAGGTCTAATGCATTGGCATTAGTGACAAACAGTTGAAAGGTGAAAAATACAGTGGCTATTGCCAGCCAAAAGTATCTTTTTAGCATGGTTCTCCTTATGACTAAGTTAGTGATTAAAAGCTAAATCCAGTCTTGGCTTGATCCGCGAGCAGAAGTTAGTTAAGTTTGGGTTCAGGTTATTGAATGTCCCCGATCCCGGTGATTAGCTGATCGGCATTTGTCAATCGTCTATTGTTATTTACCACCTTAACCCTCTGCGAAATATAATTTCACAGAGGGTTAAGGTGGATTGAACTATTGGGACTCTGGGGACTGACGTTGGGCTGTAATTTTAGACATCAAAGCCTTAGCATCCTCCAGGGCTAAACGGGTTTGAGAATGTTGATAGGCAATTCCCAATTGGTCACACAGTTGGAGTACAGTCTCAACGGGGAGATTGTAGTCCTCTGCTATTTCTGTGATGGACAGGTCGGCAAAACCCATAAGTCTGTTTAAACAATAGGTCTTGATCAAAAATTATAGGAACCTTTGGTATTTTGTGAAAACCAACAATTTGATCGCGATCGCCACTAAACATCGATCAACAGTTCCCGCTAGACTGACTTAGACGCTGAGACACCCTGAGATAAATCTATGGGTGTATCACCCGAAGTTAGGGGGATAACTTCAGCAGTATGGGATAAGGGCCCGGAGGTTTGGGGAAGACGATGGAGGCGAATCAATTGGGCTAGGGTTTTTTTGAGTTGGGTACGGGGAACAATGGCATCCACAAACCCATAATTCAATAGGTATTCTGAGGTTTGGAAATCATCGGGTAACTTCTCTCTCAGGGTTTGTTCAATTACCCGTCTTCCAGCAAAACCAATAGTCGCTTTTGGCTCGGCTAAAATCATATCCCCTAACATGGCAAAACTGGCCGTCACCCCTCCGGTGGTGGGATGGGTGAGGACGGGAATATACAGCAGTCGGGATTTGCGGTGGCGATGCAAGGCGGCGGAGATTTTCGCCATCTGCATCAGACTTAACATTCCCTCCTGCATCCTCGCGCCTCCAGAGGCACAAATAATCACCACGGGATAGCCTTCATTAGTGCCATGTTCAATCAGGCGGGTGAGTTTTTCCCCGACCACTGAACCCATGCTACCGCCCATAAACCGGAAGTCCATGACTCCTAGGGCCACGGGTTCACCTTCGAGTAAGCCGATTCCGGTTTGTACCGCATCGGATAATCCGGTTTTTTCCCGGGTTTCTCGGAGTCGATCACTATAGGATTTGCGATCGCGAAATTTCAGGGGATCAACCGCATACATTTCGGCATCTAAAGCCATCCAGGTATTAGGATCAATCAATTGCCCAATTCGCTCGTCGCTATTGACCATGAAATGATGACCGCATTCCAAACAAACCTTATTATTGGCTTGTAGGTCTTTGGCATAAGTTAAAGCATTGCACTTTTCGCACTTAACCCATAGCCCATCAGCAATTTCTCGTTCCTGCGGTTCGGGAGTGTTGGGTAATAATTTACGCCGATTTGCGAACCAATCAAATAGAGACATTAAAAATTGTTTTGACTTTTGCTATTTCTAATTTTAAGACTGTGAGGCCTTGGGAAATTGGGGGATTCCCGTTAGCCCCATTAGTTAAATTCAAAATCTACACCATAATAGAACGATATATAGCAAGTCTTAACGTTTAATCTACAGATTCTAATTCTTCATCAATGGGGCTTAATAGGAGCAACGCCTCCCAGCGATGAGCTAAGGGGACTTGTAGCCCTACCGGACTGCCCATCCCCAGGGAAGAACTGACTCCTAAGTCAATTACCCGGGTGGGAATATCCTGGGCTTCTAAGACTTGCTGCATAAATTCGGCCTCCCATCGCAGAGCCGTTGTATGAATGTTGACATCCGCCCCGCCGTAAACGGACGGGGATTCCATCTATTTCAACAAATCAAAAACATCTCGATTTAGAAAATTTACGAAGCTCCTTAATTCGCTGTTTTATCGGCTTAGGAGCTTTTATTTTTTGCCCATTACTTAATGTGGCAAAGGTTGTTATTCCCAAATCAATGCCAACTGAGTTTTCAGATTGTGGCAAGATTTCGGATTGAATTTCTACTACAAAACTCAGGAAGTATCGGTCAGCACTGTCTTTGACAATCGTGACAGAACTGGGTTCAGAGGGTAGTTGTCTTGACCAAATTACATCAATCTTACCTATTTTAGCGAGATAAACTTTCTCTCCTTTGAAGGAAAATCCGGTTTTTGTAAATCTAGCAGACTGTTGTGATTTTCGTTTCTTGAATTTTGGAGGTTTAACCCGTTGACCTTTCCTAGTTCCTTTACAGGAATTAAAGAAATTTTGATAGGCTTGTTCTAGGTTGTTTAAGGATTGTTGCAAGGGAATTACTGAAACTTCTGACAACCATTCTCTTTCTTCTAGCTTTTTAGCTTGGGTGATGAATTGTTTCTGAAGTTCAGCATTTTTGGGCTTCTTTTTACCTCCTTTGTACTCGGAAATACAAAAAGCCAGTGCATCGTTCCATACTACCCGCACACAACCAAATAATTTGGCTAATGCCAATTTTTGGGAAGGTGTTGGATAGCATCTATAGCGATACCTGGCTTTCATACTTTTGTTGATTACAGCTTGTTTTATCATACATCAAGTTAGAATAAAAAGCCGTCGTGGAACGACGGGGCTTTAAACCCAAAATTTCCGGTAATCCAAGACATGGTATTTCAATTGACAAGGGGAAAAAATAAGCCTAGATAGGTGGAGAGGATTTGATGCCCCCAGAGGGCAGTAATAGCTGCACCCAGGGCTAGAAAGGGGCCGAAGGGGATGGGTTGACGGCGACTGATTAAACCGATTGCGATCGCTCCTCCTCCCACCACAGCCCCGAATAAGCAAGCTATAAATCCGCCTACGAGTAAATATTTCCACCCTAGCCAAGCCCCCATCATCGCCGCGAGTTTACTATCTCCGGCTCCCATGGCCGTTTGTCCCATGACCAGAGTTCCCACAAAGGATATGATGTCAAATAACCATAATCCCAGCACCGCCCCAATTATCCCCATCATTAACCCGTAACTGGGGGATGGGGACTGGCTGAGTTGAAATCCTAAACCCAAGACTAACCCCGACTGGGTGAGAACATTGGGGAGGGTATAGGTATCTAAGTCAATTAGGGATAGGGCAATTAACCAACTGAATAATACCCAATAACCTAATATCTGGGGGAGGGTGGGAAAGCTGAAAAATATGACTAAAAATAATAGTCCTGTAGTCGTTTCTACGATGGGATAGCGGCTGGAAATTGGTGCATGGCAATGTTTACAACGTCCCTGTAGCCACAGCCAACCAAAGACGGGAATATTTTCTGAGGGACTCAACTGGGTTAAACAGTGGGGACAGCGAGAGGGGGGGTGTAGTATGGATAAACCCGCCGGAATTCGATAAATCACGACGTTGAGAAAACTGCCTATTGATGCTCCCAGGGCAAACACAATTAAACAGGCAGGTAAACTCAGTATAATATTCATGCTTGATCTCGATTTCTGACTTGGGCTGTTAAAACAAATCGGCTTCAATCTGTTCAAAAGGGATAAAATATTCCCCAGGGAGCAAAATCGGTTGACCGGAAAATAATAGGCAACTACGATAATTGCTAGGATTGATGGCAACTCCCAACGGCCGCCGCATTCGTTGGGCGTGGACTTCTACATAGGCATGATATATCTGTTTAGCTACCCTAATTAAGTCGGCATTAAGCTCATGGGATGGGGTTTGAGGGTTAGCCAGAAATTCAGTTTGGAGTTGTAAGGCTTGTACCATAGTAGACCCTCAATTACAAATTTTAGAGGCAAAAAACGGTGTTAATTTAATATTAGGTTGAGTTAATTCCTAAATTGTCAATTTCAAATTAAAGTTTTATGATAAACGATAAACCAACTTTACTGGCGCTAGATTTTGATGGGGTTCTTTGTGACGGACTTCTGGAATATTTTCAAACCGCATGGCGAACCTATTGTCAACTTTGGTCGGTTCCGACCAGCGTTTCGCCGGAAGCATTGGCTCCTTTATTTTATCGAACTCGCCCGGTGATTGAAATTGGTTGGGAAATGCCTGTTTTAATTCGGGCTTTGGTTTTGGGAATTTCTGAAAGTGAAATTTTACACAATTGGTCGGGAATTGCTCACAATATCGTAACGGAAGAACAATTACAGGCGGAAATAATTGGCCCCCATTTGGATAGGGTTCGGGATGAATGGATTGATACGGATTTATCTGGGTGGTTGGGATTACATCGGTTTTATCCAGGTGTGATTGAACGAATTAAACCTTTAATTGAAGATGGTTTTCCTGTTTATATTATTACCACGAAAGAGGAAAGATTTGTGCGATCGCTCCTCCAAGAACAAGGAGTTACTATTCCAGAGAATCAACTTTTTGGCAAAGGCTATAAACGCCCTAAATATGAAATTTTACGGGAATTATTAGCAAGTATTAAACCGACTCCGAATATTTGGTTTATTGAAGATCGCTTACAAACGTTATTATCGGTGCAACAACAACTGGATTTAAACAAGGTGCAATTATTCTTAGCAAATTGGGGTTATAATCTTCAAAAAGAACGGGATTTAGCTTCGGAATCTTCAGCTATTCATTTATTATCTTTGCCTCAATTTAGCCAGCACTTTTCCGAATGGTTGACTGTTGAATAGCTTCATCAAGAAATGATATCAAAAATTCAAAGTTCAACCCTATCTCCCAATGTTGAACTCTGAATTTTTGTTAAGTACCTAAACAAAATTAATTACACATCCTCCACCCTGTTCCCTCCCCCCCAAGCCCCCCGTGCACGGGGGGTTTGGGGGGGCTGTTCCGGTGTTCCCTCTCTCAACTAGGTAATTTATTTTGTGTAACTACTTAATTCCCAGACAGCATTGATGGATTTAAAGGTTGGAGTTGGGTTCCTGGGAAGTAAAAGTTTAAAATTTGTTCGCTTGACCATCCCAATTTAGCCAGATGATAAGATCCTGTCTGACTCATTCCTACTCCATGTCCGAAACCACCTCCAACAAAAACATAACCTTTAAGGGTTTTATTGGGATTGTAAACGGGATCAATATAAAATAAAGTGCTAATCGGGGGTAAAAATGCACTTTGAATTTCATCTTTAGCAATTTCTAACATCCCTTGATCTGTCGTTACTATCATTTTCAATACTCGGCCAGTTGGCGATCTCTTTACAATCTCAACCTTTTGAACTTTCTTAAAATTAGCTTGAGGCAAATTGCGCCGATTTAAGTAGGATCGCAATTGTTCTGCAATCGCTTCTAAGGTAGCTTCTCCTCGCCAACGAAAATCAAGTTCTCCGGTTTCATTAAATCCGGTTTTCAGATTGATAAACTTTCTAAAATTAGGTTCAGAAGCTAAATTTTGTTGAGATAAATCCCAAATTTTATTCGGAGCGTCAATTACTCCTTGTAAATAGGGCCGGGGTTCTCCATTCCAAATATCATTATAATTTGCCGTGACTCCCCCACTGCTGGAAAAATACACCGCCTCCGTCAAGTTATTATTATGGGTTAAAGCTAAACCTTTAGTCACCTCAATAGCTTGATCTGTAGTCGAATAAACTTCCGTTAGTCCTCGATAAACTTGACAGTCAGTATTAGCACAAAGATGATAATTGTCCGCTTCAAACCGTTGCAGGTTTCGCAAGGCGTAGGTTCGCGCTAGAACCGCCTGGGCTTCGATGGAGGCTGCCGGGGGCCAAGCACCAATTTCATGTGGCACGACGCCCCGCAAATAGGTCTCTAATGGCACATTATTAACGAGGGTATAAGTCCCGTAGGCATCGGGTTGCAGTCGCAAACTTCCCCCATAAACCAAAGGTTCGGGATCATTGGGTTTTTGACTAACTTGAATCACATTCTCGGAGGCCGTGATCTTCAATTCATTGCGGTTGTAGCGATATCCGGCCGCCGTCCAATAGGGGGTACGTTTTTGGGTGAGAACTTGGGTTTCCAGGCGCGGCAGTTTATGGCCTTGGGCCTGTAAACTATCAATTAACCACCGCCGCAATAGGGGGGTATTGTAAACGCTGCGTTTGGCCCAAACTTGCCAGCGATCGGGTTGGGCCAGTTCCACTTCTAAACCGAGCGATCGCCATTTTTGAGCGTCTTCTTCAGCATTTTCATAGCTGCGGTGGGTACTTAAAACCACTCTTTCTTCGACTTCCGGTTCCGGGAGGGGTTCAAATCCCATTTTCAGGAGCACACTCTCAGTCTGGAGTTGTTTGTTCCCTTGGGGCGTCTGAAATTGCAGGGTTAAGTAATCTCCCGGTTGGGCTTTGAGAATCAATTGATCGCTGGGTTTATCCCCAAAGTGTTGTACCACACCGATTTTTAACGTCGGGTTGAGGTCTGGAGGTTGGGGTTGTTGTTCTTGGGCGATCGTGGGAGTGGGGGAGAGGATCAAGAAGCATAATATACTTAATATCTTTGGAGGGGAAAATAATATCATCTTAGCCATATTAATTAATGTTATAGTTGTTGATTTAGTTATTCTTATTCAGATGATTCTTGATCGGAAAAAACAGCTTCTATATTGCGATAACCACTGACCACCCGAACAATTTCTACACCATTTGAAATCGGGCGATAAAATATTAAATAGTCTTCAATAGGAAATCGTCGCAGACCTTCAGATAGTTGATGGCAACTTTGCCCCATGTTAGGAAAATCCGCTAAACGTTTAAATTGTTGTTTGATTTTGTCATTAATTTGTCTAACTGCTACGGGACTAAAACGGGTGAGGTAGTTATTGATTTCTCTTAAGTCTTGCTTGGCTGGAAGTGTAATTAAATATCGGCTCATGACATTACTTCCTCTGCTTGAAGTTCAGCTTCCATCCGTTGCAAATCGGCTTCTAATTCAGCAAAAACTTCTTCCCCATCAAATACCTCACCTCGTTCTGAAGCTGCAATTCCCTCTTGAATTTTAGCTTTTAATTCGGCTAACTCGGCTTCTCGAATGCGATCGCGTTGATCTAATAACATTAACGCTTCCCCAATGACATCACTCACAGAAGCATAGCGACCGCTATTAACTTTATCATGAATAAACTCTGTTAAGTGCTTCGTTAATGGAATTTGCATGGTTTCAATATCCTTCAATAGTGTTGATGATTAATTTATAGTTTAATCGTTTTTTAGGATAACCGCAAATAAAACCCGGCTATCCTTGGGAGACAAAATCAAGAAAACCGGATTTACTTAATATTAACCTATTAACGATTAATTAACAGGGGTTTGTTGTAACAATCTTGTCCATCGAGGATAACCATCTTCATCGCGTAATTGCAAGGTTTGATTTCCTTTTTTAATCTCTCCAACAATTAAAATGGATTGTCGTCTCCTTTTGACTCGCATTCCCGTCACTTCTAAGCTGTCATTAAGTTGAATTTGAAAGTCGTGTTCCTCTAAATACCATAGGGGTGCAACATGAACTTCTAGGGTTTCTTTATTCGTTTTCATCAATAAATGAACATCTTGAGATGTTGGATTTTCTTGATTTCCGGGTTGTATTTCTGTTACTGTTCCTTGAAAGGTTTTTACGCGACTCGGATCATATATCAATCCAGAATATTGTCTTTGTCTTAACAGAGCATTTATCTCCAAATCTTGACGCATCATACGATAATTTTGCCATATCTGATTAATGCTCTGCTCCCTCCTCATTCGTTGAAGGCTATCATGCAACATTTTAGGAGTAAGTTGTGGAGAGTTTGAGTTAGACTGTGCAAATAAAGGCGGGGAATAATTCAGGGAAATAAAAGCAATCCCTGTAGCAATTACAGCGCCTGTAACTAGAGTTTTAGATAAATTAATCTTCATGGTTCAGTCCTCCTGGTGAATTAACCAGTTTTGCTGATAGATATATGATAAAGTATCCTGCAAGTGGAGAGTCTAGTTAAGTTGATAAAACTTTATAAAAAATAGCAAATCTTCATTAAATTAAGAATAGATTAGTTTGTTCTTTTACCTTGAGAATAGGGCAGAAAAATTGTATAGCAATCCTAAATGATTTGTGATAAAAATCTGTAGGGGGTTTTGTCTCTAAACCCTCTTTGCGCCTGGGTTTGGAGATCAAACCCCTACGATAAAATATTACAACCTATTTAATCATCCACTCCAGCATCTAACCCCATAATTTTATCGGCTTCGGTATCTTTTGCTGTTAAAATTAGAATAGGAATCAAACTGCCTTGGTGTCGTAGCTTTTGGCAGAGTTCAATTCTCGATAAGCCTGGTAATAACCAATCAAAAATAACCAAAGTGTACTGTGTCCATTGATTTTCCAAATAATCCCAAGCTTCTATACCATCCTGAACCCAATCTACAATATAGGCTTTTTGGGTTAATATTCGTTTAATGGCTTCCCCTAAATCTGGTTCATTTTCCACCAACAAAATTCTCATGGTTTAAAATCCCTAAAAGGATATAAAATTTTTTCCAGTATAACCTACAAAAATATTGCTATGATTCGCCGACGTTCAACTCCTTGGATTCATCAAAAGTCGAGATTTATCATTGCTAGTGTAGCTGCTTTTGGTGCAGTAATTGCCGCCTATTTAACCTTTGTTAAACTGACAGGAGGAAGTGCGGCTTGTCCGACAACAGGTTGTGATCAAGTTCTGGAAAGTCCCTATGCCATTGTTTTTGGTTTACCCCTACCTTTGTTTGGATTAGTGGCTTATATTATTATGGCTGGGATGGCAGTTTCTCCTTGGTTAATTAATCCTGAAACCCAAAAAAGTTTAAGAACAAAAACAGAAGATTGGACATGGATATTGATGTTTGCTCAAGCATCTGCCATGATGATTTTCAGCTTTTATCTGATGTATATAATGGCATTTGTCATTAAAGCCTTGTGTATTTATTGTACTGCTTCTGCCATTTGTTCTATCAGTTTATTCGTTTTAGCTTTATTAGGTAAAGATTGGGAAGATCGAGGTAAACTATTTTTTATTGCGGTAGTAGTAGCAATGATCACATTAATTGGAACCTTAGCGGTATATGCTCCAATTAATAGCCCTCGCGCTGAAGAAAGTCAGTTTAACATTACCACAATATCCGACCCGGCGAATATTGAACTGGCTGAATATTTAACCCAGTCTGGGGCAAAAATGTATGGGGCTTTTTGGTGTGGTCACTGTCATGATCAAAAGCAATTATTTGGTCAACAAGCAGTAGATAAAATGCCTTATATTGAGTGTGACAAAGAAGGTAAAAATCCTCAACTTGATTTGTGTAAAGCCAAGAATATTGAAGGTTATCCCACCTGGGAAATTAAGGGTAAAATGTATACAGGAATTCAGAGTTTAGAAAAGTTATCAGAGGTTTCAGGATATAAGGGATCTCGGGCTTTTGGCGCTCGTTAATATCAATAAAACCCATAAACTTCGTTGTTGCACTTTGGTGCCAATTCCTATGGGGATGCGCTAAAGCGCAACAACGGAATATAATTAGGTTAGAATTTATGCAGTCTTTACCGAATTTCAACAAATCTCGTCGCAATTTCATACAATTGAGTGCTTTAGTTGCGGCTTCTTTTCCCCTTTGGTCAAGTTGTCAAAATAATTCTCAGGCTATTTCAGAAAATATTATTATTATTGGTGCGGGAATTGCGGGAATTGCAGCGGCGAAGACCTTAAAATCTCAAGGATTTCAAGTTACTATTTTAGAAGCTCGCGATCGCATTGGGGGTAGAATTTATACAGATAAAACATTAGGTTTTCCCGTCGATTTAGGCGCGTCATGGATTCATGGAATTCAAAATAATCCGATTGGAAAACTAGCCCATGACTTTAATATTGCTATTAAACAAACCAATTATTATCATGTAGATTTATATACGAATAATCAAAATAAAATTCAAGATTCTGAATTGGAAAAAGCTGAATCCCTATATGAAAAAATTATAGCACAGGCTAAATCTTGGAGTGAAAATCAAGAACAAGATGTCTCAGTTTATCAAGCTGTTAACCGCTTTTTTAAACCCGATAACTTATCACCTCGTCAAGCTAAATTAGTCAATTGGTTATTAACTTCAGAAATTTTAATTGAGACAGGAGCAGACTTAGAAAAACTTTCAATTTGGGAATTGGATGAAGATGAAGCTTTTGACGGAGAGGATTATCTTTTTCCTAATGGTTATGAGCAAATTATTCAAAACTTAGCCCAAGGACTAGAGATTAAACTTCAACATCCCGTTACTGAAATTCAATATAATAATCAACAAGTTACCGTAAAAACTCCTCAAGGTGATTTTTCAGGAAGTGCGGTATTAATCACCGTACCATTAGGCGTATTAAAAGCCAATAAAGTTAACTTTATCCCAGAATTACCCCAGGACAAAAAAACGGCAATTCAGAAATTAAACATGGGAGTTTTAAATAAAGTTGTAGTAAAATTCCCTAAAGTTTTTTGGGAAAAAAGTTATGAATTTCTAGGATATTTACCTAAAAGTAGCCCCAACTTTACAGTATTTCTGAATTTTAATTATTATAACTCATCTCCGATGTTAATGGCTTTAACCGGAGGGAGTTTTGCCAGCAGTTTAGAAACCATGACTCAACAACAATTAACCGATAAAATCATGGCAGTTTTGCGAGAAATGTATGGCAATTCTATTCCCAACCCCCAAGAAATATTAGTCACTCGTTGGAGTTCTGACCCCTATACATTGGGTTCCTATTCCTATATTCCACCGGGAACAACGGCAAAAGAACGAGATAGTTTAGCCTCTCCAGTTAATAATATGCTATTTTTCGCTGGAGAAGCCACCTCTCGTCAATACCCAGCAACCGTTCATGGAGCCTATTTATCAGGATTAAGAGAAGCACAACGAATTCAAAAAATTTTTATGAATTGACTTAACTTCTCCTATTTAACTGGTTTAGGATGATTTAAACCTGAATAGCTAATTAAACCCTAGTAGTTTCTCCAGTATTCGATTGTTATAGCGATCGCTCATCCCCCATTGTATGAAATTTTGGGATAGCAAAAAAATATCAGTTTTTCAGAAATCGAATATTGTCGAGTTGTAGTTAAGGTCTAAGTTACTCACCCTATGGTATGAAGATTTTTTCCAATACTAATAGGTGTGGCTTTTTGTTTTGAGCTATTTTAGTAAAAGGATGAACTTAAGATGCAACTCAGCAACCATGATAGAATAGGTCAATCTTTGACATTATTAAGTCAAGCATTATCTCCTTATGTCGAGGAAAAAATGAGGGGAGTTTACAAAGATAAATGGTTTGATAATGCTAAACAATACTTATTAAAAAATAAGAATTTTAATCGGAGCGATGAAGAAATTTTTCAAGACGTTCATGTATTATTAACTATCATCAATAAACAATTTGATCAGGTTTTTAAAAAATACTTATCTTCCGAAAGAGGTTTAGTTAGCGAACTGATTGAAGTCCGAAACAAATGGGCGCACAATAATCGCTTTTTAGCAGAAGACGCTTTTCGAGATTTAGATAGTATTCATCGGTTACTTGTAAAAATTGGTGCTGAACAGGAAAAGGTCGTTTATGATCATAAACAAATTGTTTTACAACGAGTTTTTCAAAAGCAATCTAATTTTTCTCAAGCTCAAATGTCTCAAGCAGATGAGCAAATTAGAGAGCAATTAAAAGAACTTTTAGATATCATTCCGTTTCAAGATTCGAGATTATTGTTACGAGCATTAACCCATCGCAGTTATATGTTTGAAAATCCAAATAAAACACAAGGAGATAACGAACAACTGGAATTTTTAGGGGATTCTGTGTTACAATTTTTAGCGGGAGATTATGTTTATGAAAAATATTTTGGTGAACAGGAAGGACAATTGACCCAGAAACGAGAAAAAATTGTCAGTAATGAAGCGTTAGCAATATTAGCTCAGGATTTTAATTTAGGAAAATGGATAAAATTAGGGAAGGGAGAAGAATTAACCGGAGGTCGGACAAATCCAACTTTATTAAGTAATACCTTGGAAGCGGTCATTGGAGCTTATTATAAAGATTCTGGTATTGATGCGGTTTGGGAATGGTTAAAACCGATGTTAGAACAATTAGAAACCATAAAAATAGAGCCTAACTGTTCTCAGGTATTGAGTGATGCTAAAAATACTTTTCAACATTGGGCGATAACTAATCATCAACAAAATCCTGAATATATTGTGATTCAAGAATCTGGAGATGATCATAATAAAGTCTTTACTGTAGCAGTTAAAGTCAAGGGTAAGGTTTATGCTCAAGGAAAAGCTACAAAGAAAAGAGATGCAGAAAAGCAAGCCGCGACCCTAGCTTTAAAAAAATTAGGATTAATATAAAATGAGTTTTAGGGGCGGGTTCACCCAGAGCTTTATAACTCACAATTGATGTTTCTAAACCCGCCCAGACTGGGACTTTTTCAATATAAGTTATTCTTTATATCCTTCTATTTCTGGTTCTTTCACCTGAATTGAGATTTTAAACCCTAAAATATTAAGTAATTCAACAAAAGTATAAATTTCTGTACAACCGCTTACTGTTAAGCAGTCATAAATTTTTTCTTGCTTTTTAATCAGTTCTTCGGATAAAAGATGCTGACTAGAAAAAGCTCTCATGATATCTTCAATTGTGGCGAGTAGTAGTTTTGGTTCAGGATTTTCTTCTTCTAAAACAACTTCTAAATAAACTGCTGCTTCTTGAGGATCTTTGAGAGATTCTATAAAAGCATCTTTCCAGCTATCACTAATGGGAGTTTTAACGTCTTGCATGGTAGTTTCTCCAGTATTCTTTGGCTTTTTCAATATCTTGTTGTTGAGTGCTTTTATCTCCACCACATAAAAGGAGTATTAGGGTTAACCCAACCTGTCCAAAATAGATCCGATAACCAGGGCCATAATTGATTTTAAATTCATAAACGCCCTCACCTAATGAACGATAATCTCCCCAATTTCCTAAATGAATTCGCCTTAACTTAGTTTGAATTTTCAATCTAGCTTTTCGATCCCGCAGGGAGTCTAACCATTCTGCAAACGGAACTTTACCTTCTGGTGTAACATAACGTTGAATTTCCCTAGGTTGACTTTCCATCATGATCATTATCGCGATCGCTCATCCCCAATTTTATCAAACCTGTGCGTTGTTAGGGTAAATTTTGGAATAGCATTTCTGTCTTAACAAGGGACGGGTTGATCAAGATTTATGCTAATTAATAAAGATGGTCTTAAACTCGCCCATACGGTTTGGGTTATATTAGGATAATGATCAAAAATTTAAGCTCAATGACTATTACTGAATTTATTAATAAAATAGTCCAAGGAGATTGTATCGAAGTGATGAAAAACTTCGAGAATGACTGTATTGATATGGTGTTAACTTCTCCTCCTTATGATAACCTCAGAAAATATAAGGGTTTTGTATTTCCCTTTGAAGATATTGCTAGAGAATTATACCGTGTGATTAAACCAGGGGGGGTTATGGTTTGGGTGGTTGCTGACGCCACTATTGAGGGAAGTGAAACTGGAACCAGCTTTAAACAGGCGATATTTTTTAAAGAAATTGGTTTTAATCTTCATGATACCATGATCTTTAGAAAAAGAAATCCTATTCCACAAATTTATCGACGCAGATATAGTAATGAATTTGAATATATGTTTGTTTTCAGTAAAGGTCAAGTTGCTACCCATAACGCCCTAATGGTAGACTGTTTACACGCCGGATTAGAACTAAATGGCACAACCTATAAAAATTATTCAAAGGATGATCAAAAACGTTCAAAAATGGCAAAACCTGTAAAGAATCAAAAAATTAAAGGGAATATTTGGGAATATGTAGTGGGAAAAAATCTCGAAGATCAAGAAGCTAAAAATCACCCTGCACCCTTTCCCTGTGAATTAGCGAGGGATCATATTTATTCTTGGTCAAATGCTGGGGATTTGATTCTTGACCCGATGTGTGGAAGTGGGACAACTTGCAAAGTTGCTCAACAAATGGGGAGAAATTTTATCGGAATTGATATTAGTCCAGAATACTGTGAAATTGCGAGAAATCGAATTGAAAAAGTCGATGGATTCCAGTTGCAATTGCCCCTAGATACCATCGAATTAAATCAAAATTCTATTCCGTCATTACCCCAACTTTCCTAATATCTAATTCTCGGATCAATACAGGCATTCAGAACATCAATTAGAATACTAGCAGCAACAACAATAGCCGCGAAAAAGACAACAATTCCCTGCACCGTTGGATAATCTCGGAAACTAATGGCTTCATATAAACGATTAGCTAATCCCGGCCAAGAAAAGGTAACTTCCGTTAAAATTGCCCCCCCTAATAACGCTGCAAAAGTTAAACCTAAAACCGTAATTACTGGAATCATGGCATTTTTTAAAGCATGGGCTAAAACAATTCTTAATTCGGGAATTCCTCTGGCCCTAGCCGCTTCTACATAATCGGCTTTTAAAGTTTGTTTGAGGTTAACCCGCACAATGCGTTCAAAAATACCACTTAACAATAAACCTAAAGTTAAAGAAGGTAAACAGAGGTAATAAAGTGCGACTCCCAACTGCATTAAGTTTCCCGTAAATAAACTATCCAAGGTATACAAACCACTCCAACCTTCAGGAGTAGGAATTGTCACCGGAAATCGTGTTCCCAGGGGAAACCAACCCAACTGCACCGCAAATATTAACTGAAACAGCATCCCGGCCCAGAAGGGAGGAACCGCATAGGTAATGATTCCAAATAAACGCCCTCCCGTATCCCAAACCGTATCAGGATGGGACGCGGCTACGGCCCCAACGGTAATTCCCACCGCCAAAGCCACCATCATGCTAAATAAAGCCAGTTCAACCGTTGCGGGAAAGTGATTTTGAATAATTTGCCAAACCGTTTCCCCGCGACTGGTGAGGGATGTGCCTAAATCCAGATGTAGGAGTTTTCCCATATACTCAAAATATTGTTGCAATATGGAACCTTTTAACCCCAATTGCGATCGCAAAGCCTCCTTTGCGGCTTCTGGCGCCCTGGGGCCAAGAATCGCATCCACCGGATCACCCGGCGTGGCGCGTAACAGCAAAAAAACCACGGTGGTAATTGTCCACAACATTAAGGGGGCTAACAGTAAACGACTAAAAACGTAATATTGTAAAGCTTTAGAACGAGACATAATCGACTAAAAATCACTTTAGACTTATATTAAAGCCTCTGGATCAATAAACTTACAATTCACCCCAAATAAAAAATAATTACCCTGTTAAAAGGACGCGATCGCACTTTCTTCATCAAAGCCCCCCTTTTTTAAGGGGGGTTGGGGGGTTTTTTTGACCCTCATGTTTTAAGATAGAAGTAGCTGGTAAATCAGAAATTGTCCCGTTAATCACCATTAAAGCTTGACTTCCTAAACGTTGTTTAAGCTCCGAGGGAGGCATTGGCACAATTTGAACTAACGCTTGCAATTGCTCTAAAATATTCGCCTGTTCTAAAGGAGATAAATCAAGATTTTGTTCAAATATTTCTCGTAATTTTGCTAAATCTTCTAAACTGGTTTTACCATCAGTTATTGTTGAAGATAAACCCCGCAAATCATCCCAAATTAAAGGCATTTCTGAGGGATTTTGGAAAATAATTGGCAGCCAACTGGCACAGGGATATTGATCTTCTTTAGCGTGGAGTTTTTCTCTAGCTTCGCGCACGGCTGTATATAAAGTTTTTCCCTTAGAAAATGCTAGGAGAAAATACTTTAAAAATTCCGTAGCAATAGTATCAGGGACGGGTTCTCGCATCACAATAATTTGAGGAATTTGTAAATCCGCTAAATCCCGCGCTAACCCCAACCCATCACAGGAGTTAAAAATGGCTAATTTCAGCCCTCGATCAACAGCAAATCGGAGAGAATATTTTAAATCAGAAATAGTTAAATAATCCGTCGGATTAATATGAATAATCCCTGATTCTTCCTCGGTTAAACTATGTCCGGCAAAAAACAGAATATCCCAGCCAATTTCATCCCGGAGGTGAACATCAACGTCTAAACGTTGGGGTTGATCTAAAACTGTCACATCCGCACCGATAATCTGTTGTAAAATAGCTCGATCTTTCTGAACATTAATATCTTGATTATTTCCTAAAATCGCTAAAATTCTAACTCGCGTTCTGGGTAGGTTTAAATTAACAGATTCCGCTCTTAATATTCCGTTTCCAAGGTTTGTAAGGTTTCCTGATAGGTTTGAGTAAAGTTTTGATGAATTTTGGTTTTATCAGCTTCCGGGGGAACCTGCACCCGCACAATAAACACGCCATCGCCTTTATTTTTAATTCTTTGGATAGTTAATTCGGTTTCAGAGTTCTCAACTTGAACTTTTTTAAAGGAATAAATAAACGCCCGCCAATCAACTCCTTCACGGAAGATTAAATCATCAGATCCTCTTAAATTAGCATATTCTAGGTTAGCATTCATTAAGTTTGCTTCCTTTAAATTCAGACCAAGCCTTGTAACGCAATTGATACAATTTGATTCTCTGCGGTATCCTCCAATACAATATCTTTTTTATCATTTAAAATTATCACTTTTAAATCTTTAGGGAGAGGCGAATTATCTGTGGAATAAACTTCTAATAAAATTCGCACTTCTTCCTTAACTCTGGAAATCAAGTTTATGGTTAAAACTAAGGTTGTTTCCTGAATATTAATCGACTTAACTTTTCTCACACCTAAAGCAGAATGGTGCGGTTGTAACTGTCGCAAAGTTGCTACAGCATTCCAAAGAATGTCATCATCTTCGGTGATTTGGATTTGTTCAACTAAGGTTTCAATCTGGGTTATTTCTGCTTCACCTCCTGGGAAATCAGGGTTTGATTTACCTCTCCATCCTTCTAACGCGGGAGTTGCAGAAAATATTCCAAAAACCTCCTCAAAAGTTTGCCATCCTGTCTGAAAAATTCCCTCAAACCATTGATTTAAGGGTATAGATTGTGTTGTTACTTTTGCCTTGAGTTGTTCTAATAATAAGGTTTCATCTAAGTTTAATACCGCTTTTACATAGAGATGATAAGCAGCCACCGGAACTTCTAATATAGTTTTCCAGGCTAATTCCTGTTGATGAAATTCGGGGTTATTTATAGTTCCTTTGTTCAAACCCAAAGCCAAAATTTCTTCTAAACTAGAAGATTTTTCAATAAATCCTTGTTCAAAGTCTCCCACATCTAACAAAAGGTCATATATTTTCCGAGATAATCGTTTTCCTACAGGTTTTAATAAATTACAAGTTAGCATCGGAATTACATTGCAAGTTTCCGCAATTACATCCTGTTCTAAACCGGAAATTGTTGTTGGAATTAAGAGATTAGTTGAACTAAGATAGTCAGTTTTTACAGACAGTAACATCACCGAAATAACTTGCCATTCCGGTGTTTCGTCGATTTCCAATTCCGGTTCCGTGACAATTATTACATAGCGAGGCGGTGTATTCCCATTGAAAAAATCAAAAATAGCAGGGGAATAAAAATGCTGTTTTTTGGGATTTTCTTGGTCTACAGAAATAATTGCTTTTTGAATCTGAGCGTTTGTATCGGTTGTTTCTAAATCTTCTCCGATATCAGGAACATGATTAATAATCTCTGGAATTTTATTTTTTAAAAATTCACTTTAATTGTTAAAAACTGTCATAATATAAAAATAGACGTAAAAATTCTTAAACACAATGGCGAGAGATTTAAGGGGCTTTTTAAAACTGTTAGAAGAACGAGGACAATTAAGAAGGATTAAAACTTTAGTTGATCCTGACTTAGAAATTGCCGAAATTTCTAACCGAATGTTGCAAGCAGGTGGCCCTGGATTATTGTTTGAAAATGTCAAAGGTTCACCATATCCGGTGGCTGTGAATTTATTGGGGACAGAACAACGGGTCTGTTGGTCAATGAACATGGAAAAACCCCAAGAGTTAGAGGAATTGGGGAAAAAATTAGGAATGTTACAACAACCTAAACCCCCGAAAAAAATATCCCAAGCGATTGATTTTGGTAAGGTTTTATTTGATGTAGTTAAAGCTAAACCTGGGCGTAACTTTTTCCCTCCTTGTCAACAGATTATCATTGAAGGAGATGATGTTGATTTAAACCAAATTCCGATGATTCGTCCCTATCCTAAAGATGCGGGGAAAATTATTACTTTGGGATTAGTAATTACTAAAGATTGTGAAACTGGAACCCCAAATGTCGGAGTTTATCGGTTACAATTGCAATCTAAAAATACTATGACCGTGCATTGGTTATCAGTAAGAGGCGGTGCTAGACATTTACGCAAGTCTGCGGAGAAGGGAAAAAAATTAGAAATTGCGATCGCTTTAGGAGTAGATCCCTTAATTATTATGGCGGCGGCGACTCCGATTCCTGTTGATTTATCGGAATGGTTATTTGCGGGATTATATGGGGGTTCTGGCGTACAATTAGCCAAGTGTAAAACGGTGGATTTAGAAGTACCTGCGGACTCGGAATTTGTATTAGAAGGAACCATTACCCCCGGAGAAATATTACCCGATGGGCCTTTTGGTGATCACATGGGATATTATGGGGGTGTGGAAGATTCTCCTCTAGTTAGATTTAACTGTATTACCCATCGTCAAGATCCGATTTATTTAACGACTTTTAGCGGTCGTCCTCCTAAAGAAGAAGCGATGATGGCGATCGCTTTAAACCGGATTTATACCCCGATTTTAAGACAGCAAGTATCGGAAATTGTAGACTTTTTCCTACCCATGGAAGCCCTGAGTTATAAAGCCGCTATTATCTCCATTGATAAGGCTTATCCGGGTCAAGCAAGGCGGGCAGCTTTAGCGTTTTGGAGTGCCTTACCTCAGTTTACTTATACCAAATTTGTAATAGTTGTGGATAAGAGTATTAATATTAGAGATCCGCGACAAGTGGTATGGGCAATTAGTTCAAAAGTTGACCCTTCCAGGGATGTTTTTATTCTTCCAGATACGCCTTTTGATACCTTAGATTTTGCTAGTCAAAAAATCGGATTAGGGGGAAGAATGGGGATAGATGCAACTACAAAAATACCTCCTGAAACCAATCACGAATGGGGAGAACCTTTAGAGTCAGATATTGATACAGCCGAAATGGTGACAAAACGTTGGGCAGAATATGGATTAAATGATCTGAATTTAACCGAAGTAGACCCAAATTTATTTGGTTACGATATCAGATAAAAATGTAGCCACCGTTGTTGCGCCGTTGTTGCGCCGTTGTTGCGCCGTTGTTGCGCCGTTGTTGCGCTTCAGCGCACCTCTTATCAGGCTAAAGCCTAAAAACGGGGTCTGTTTAAGTAGCCGTTGTTGCGCTTCAGCGCACCTCTTATCAGGCTAAAGCCTAAAAACGGGGTCTGTTTAAGTAGGTGTTCATAATTATTCGCATTTATAGAAAAATTGTTGTTGATGCTTCAGGTTTTATAAGAAATGCGCTGAAGCGCAACAACGGTGCAACAACATTATGACCATTTTTAGAAGAAATGCGCTGAAGCGCAACAACGGTGCAACAACGGTGCAACAACGGCGTAACAACATTATTGGTTTATTGATGGGTTAACTGTTCATAATCTGAACGAAACCATTGCGGTAAACGAGAAAGATCCTGAATTTGTAATTGTTCAGGGCGACAATATAATAACACCGCCAATAGAGGTTTAATGGTGTCTATTTCATTTAATCCTTGATTCATTTGAGAGGCTAAGGTTTTAATGAATTGCTGTTCTGTAGATGTTAAATTTTCTTGAGAAAACCCACTATATAATAGGGTTCGATAGACTTGACCCACTGAACTTTGATAAACAGATTCTAATTGTATGGTTTCCAAACCCAACCAAAAATCAGCAAATTGTCGGCGAATTTGACGTAAATCCTCAACAATAGCAGCATTAGCCGGATCAATTTTATATAAATTAACACATCCAACTAACCGATTTTTGAATAATTCTGCATTGGTTAACGGTAGATTTTTTGTAACAATTAAAGGCTGTACTTTTTCCACAACTAACGGATTTTCAAATACCCGTTGATATTCTTTTAATAACCATTCAGGTAAACGAGTTTTTGCATTAGCAACTACCATTTTTCCATGGGGATAATATAACATTAATACCATTAAATGATTTAAAGAATCAGACTGTTTAAGTCCAATCGCCTGTTGAGTAATTTGGTTAACAAATTGTTCTTCTTCTACGGTTAATAGTTCCCGTTGAATCCCTCGATTTAAGAGAATTTGATATCCTTTTCCTAAATCTGTTGTATACATTCTTTCTAACTGTTCGGGTAGAATTTTTAACCAATGTTCCACCATTATTTTCCGAATAGAACGTAACTGATTAATAATTACTTGATTATTGGGTTCTAATTCATAATGATTGATATGAGTCACCAAATCCGATAAATACTGTTGGATTGCTTCTCGACTATTGAGTTGAATAGATGGCGAGTTGGGTTGGTTTTGTTGCCAAGTTTGGAATAACTGTTGGAAAATTATACCCATTTTATTTGAGTAGGTTCGACTATCCAAAAATTCAGGATTCTGCTGCATTTTTTGTTGAATTTCTTGGCGCTTTTGTTGTCGAAGTTGAGGATTATTAGCAAGGGTTGTGGCTAGATTAATATAGGATTCTTCACCATTGGCAATTAAATCATTAATAGAGAGCGATCGCAACAAAGAAGCCGCCATTAATGAACGGAATGAACCAATATCTCGGACGACAAAAACCTCTCCCGCTTGGGATGTTGTCGGGGAAAAATTAGGAATAATATCCCCATCTCGGACAACAGGAACTAAACCCACTTCTAAGGGATCAACTAAAGAATTTACCCCAGAAAAAGGATAGGAGTCTAAATAAATATCCGCTAACTTCAGATATTCTTTAATATCGCTGCGACTCCCTTGGGGTTTAATCATAATTAAACGACTCGGATCAACACCATATTTAGTTAAAACTTCTTTAAACTTATTAATCCAGGGAAGCGCTCTATATTGAGATGCCCAATTGGGGTTAAATGGATATAAAACCAACACCGAATTAGGAACTTTTGCTAATAGTTTAGCCCAAGTTTCTCGAAGTTCAGGAATAATTTTATAGAAATTAGCACCGGAGATAAAAACAACCGCCTGTTCAGAAATTCCTAAACCAGAACGAGTTGGAGTAACTTGCGGTGGTTCCGGGGGAGTTGCATAATAACTAAAACAGTGCGCCGTCCCTTCTAAAAGAATTAATTTTTCCCGATATTGGGCTTGGGGATTCTGTTTTATTTCTGTTAAAGTTCCTGAAATATAGTAATCCATATTCCGCATTCCTGTAGTTACACAGGATGATGTTGATGTGATTTGAATCCGGGCTAACCGATGTAATCCTAAGAGCGTTATCCCGTGATTAACGGCCGTTACATTGGTTCCAATTAACAAAATATCTAAATCATCATTACGGATTAATTGCACCTGTTCTGAGATGTTTTTAGGCAGTTTTACAAAGCGTTCTGCTCGACTTTGGCAATACTTTTCTAGGGGATGATTATTCGATTGTAGAGTATATAAAATCACCTCAAATTGAGTTGAATCTAAATACTCAAAAACAGGTAAAGTTGAGTAAGTTTCGGTTTGGGGTAGAAAATGGTTACTGAGAATTCCTAAGCGGATTTTCTGACGATTTGGACGTTGGGGAAATTGATAATCTAAAGAATAACCTAAATGAGTTAGGGCAAATTCCATAATTTCCGCCCGTTTAATATAAATATTTTTGAGATTAGCTGTATTAAAATATAAAGGAATAAAGTTAGCTATTTGGGTGAATTTCCAGGCTAATTCTTGCCAAATTGAAAACTCAGGATGACTGGTAAACCGCTCATGAATATAGGTAATCCAATTTTCCAAATAACGATAATATAGTTCAGCTTCTCCTAATTCTTGGAAAAACTGAGGGACTGCTAACATAAACTCGAAATAGTCGGGTAAAAACCATTTAGGAATAGGGGCTTGAATATACCAATTAGGGGATAACTGGTAGGGATAGCTATACAAGATAATTGCCAATAAATATTGTATGCTTTTCGGTTGATTGAGTCCCTGTTTTAGATAAGCATACCAATCTTGAACTTGAGCTTTTTCTGGGGGTGTTAAGGCTTCATTTTTTATGCCGCTATTGAGTAGAATTTTATGGGCTTGACCAATTTCTCCTCCATAGGTTTTTTCTAAATTCTCTGATTCTAAACCTAACCAATATTGAGCCACAATTTGCCGAATTTGACGCAGGGAATTTAGGATAAAATCTGGGTTATTGGTGGTTTTATATTCTTCGGTTAAACGGGAAACTTCCGCTAAAATTTGAGCCGGAGTTAAAGTTTTAATTTGAGCTTTGGGTTGTTGTTGAGGACTAAATAACCCAATAATTGCCTGTTTAATTGTATCAGATTGACTACATTTTAATGCTTCTTGAATTTGAGCAATCACCGCCTTAGCATCGCCCTGAGTTAACAGTTGTTGAGCGGTATTAATAGCATACAAACCATAATGTTCTCTGGCTTTATTTGATAAAATAACCGCTTGATTTTCGGGTAAATAGGATTGAGAGAGTTCAATGGATTTTAAAGTATCAGAAATATTGGCTCCCATTGAAATTAACCGAGAACTTTCTGAAGTTGAATGTAAACGATAACAGGCTAAAGGTTGGGGTTCATAAGCAACAGGATAATAGGTAGAAATTCGTTTCCACATTTCCCAATCGGCGGCGGAACCTGCATTTTCAGAAAATCCTCCTAATGTTTCATAAACACTGCGTTTAACCACCATAGCAGCAAATTGAATACGCTGCATCACAGCAATGCGTTCTAACCAGTTAGAAATAATCCCATTTGTTTCCTGTTCTAAAGCAGAAAGTGAGCGTTGTTTTCCCTGTTCATCAATATAATAATGGCGACAAAATCCAGCCCCGGCGGTGGGTTCTTTTTCTAATAATTGTCGCATCTGATGATAAAATCCAGGTAGGACTAAATCATCCTGATGTAGAAGATGAATCCATTGTCCCGTCGCCCGTTTAATACAATCATTCCAGTTAGGAATTAACCCTAAATTCTGCGGTTGTTGATAGAATTGAACTCGATTTTTACCGAAGGTTTTAACTAGAGCTTCAAATTTTAGATTAGTTGAACAATCATCAACAACAATAATCTCCATTTCGTCAGAACTCGGTGCTTGATTCAGAACACTATTTAACACCTGTTCGATATATTTTTCGCCATTATAACTGGGAATAATTACTGACCAAAAGGGTCGAGGTTGAGCGGAAAAAACCGAAGCAATTCGAGGTGCATTAACTTGACTAAGTTTAGATAAATTAATATACATTTGAGCAGGATCAATTTTTTCCATTCCCTCCCCTTTAATTTGAATTTGCTCATCACAAGTTTCTATGATTTCTGGTGATAATGTTTTCATAAATTGAAATCGGGTGGCGGGGTCAGCAAATCGGTTCCAAATTCTTAATAAATTAGTTTGTACTGTTTGTTGATAGCTTCCTAATTCAACTACAGAGTTTAATAATTCCGTGATTAATTTGATATAAAACGGTAGATGAAACTGTGATAAAACTTGATTTGCTAAATCACAGGATAAATTATTAACTAAAATTTGATAGTTTTGATCAGTTAGTTGAATTTGAGCATGATTCAAAAATTGAGCTAATTTTTCCCGTGAGGAGGTATATCTTTTAAAGATTAATATTTCTTCTTCACGACTTAAATCTTGTTGATGACTTAAGGAATTTTCTGATAAATTCAAAGTCCCTAAGATTTCAGGAATAAAATTAAATTCGCCCGCATTAGCAATTCTAATATAAAAGTCTTGATCCCCTCGAACTTTTAAGGTTTGATCAAATAATCCATAATTATTATGTAGAGATTTTCGCCACATCGGTTGAGAACCAATTTGGGCTGAAAATAATAATTTTAAACGGGAAAATTCCGACCATTTCCAGTGCGGTTTGCCATTTAACTGTTCTAAATTAACACTTTCTCCGGGTGATACCGCTTGCTGATCTGCGTGTACTAATATGACTTCTGAATGTTGATCTAAATAGTTAGATAACCTTTCTAAAGTGTTTAATTTGAGACGATCATCGGTATTTTGATTGGTGATATATTCACCCCGCGCGATCGCAATTCCCCTATTCCACGCTTGATAAATCGTTTCCCTTTCCTCAGTTTTAATATAAATAATCGAGTCAGGATATTGCTTTTTAAACTCTAAAATAGTATCTTGTTCATTTTCCTGGGAACCGGAATCGACAACAATAATCTCTAATTTTCCTTGTTTAAATAAAGTTTGATTAACTAAATTTTCCAACCTTCCCGACATCATTGATGCGGAATTATAGGTAGAAACAATCGCAGAAACTTTGATTTGAGGCTGAGTTAATGACTGTTGTTTTAAGGCTAAAACTTGATGATCTTTCAACACAATTACAGGAGGAGATAGCTGTTCTGAAGTATATTTCCCTTGCTGAATTAATTGTATTTCATCTTGAACAATTTGCTTCACTTCTTGATAATATTGCTCTCGATAAATTTTAGAACGTTGAGTATCATAAGTACGAAATCCGCCAATTAAACTTCTCAATAAATACAAAGGAGCATAACGAGAAAAGCGTAACCACAGTTCAAAATCTCCCGCTAAATTGAGATTTGTTTGTAATTTTGATCCAGCTTTTTCCCAGAGCGATCGCGTCCAAAATGTACTTTCTTGTTGAATCCAGGTATGTTGTAATTGTTGATATTGTTCCACCCATTGTTTATCTAAAAGCATTTTTCTTGACCATAAAGGCGTCTGCATTTGACTATGAATATGTTTGCCATTTCTATCCCATTCCGTGGGAATTCCCATCACCCATTCCACCTGTTTATTGTGCCCAAATGTTGCCGCCAGTTTATAAAAAGCATCGGGATGATATTTGTCATCAGAATTTAACCACCCCATAATTTCACCCGTTGTTTTTTCAAATCCTGCATTCACCGCCACATAATGACCGCCATCCGCTTGACTTTGCCAATGGGTTAAATATTTCTGATATTTTTTAATAATTTCTACTGAATTATCCGTACTTCCCCCATCCATAATTATGTATTCTAAGTTAGGATAATTTTGACTCAAAATCGAATCAATACACTCCTCTAAAAATTCACCTTGATTTAAAGAAGGGGTAACAATAGAAATTTTAGGTAAAGATGAAGAAACTAAAATTTCAGGAGATACAGATATGACATTTATTGCTGATTTTTGCCAAAGAATATTATAGGAAATCGGTTGACCAAATTCTTGATAGGATGTTTTTGTAGTGGGTTGCCAAAATTGGCGATAAGCTGTTTCTGACATTCCATATAAATCAGGATCAAGTTTAATTTGATCAAAATCAATCATGGAATTTAAGGTTTTTTGGGTCTTAAATAAATAGGGTAAAAATTGATTTGTCCAAACTTCTTTGGGTTTAACCACCACATCAAAACAATGTAAGGAAAAACCATCGAGTTTTAAAATTCGATCAATATCTTGGGTAATTTGATCAAAAGTTGTTTGATTTTCAGAAATATGTTCTAGGGTAGAAATACTAAAAACACAATCAAAATATTGATTAGGAAGTTCAGCGTTAAAGTTACCAATATAATCTAAAATAATACGGGAGTTGGCATAATTTGTAATTTGATTTGGGCCATTTCCTACTCCTTCAAATTTGTCTAAATTCCAACATTCATAATCTTGTTTTAATGCTTCTAATACTCTGGAATTTCCCCCACCAATTTCTAATAATTTTGAACCTTTGGGTAAATTCTGGGTAATAAAGTTATAGACTAATAAATCTTGATAAATTTTTAGATCACAAGCATCGGGATTAATATTGCTATAGGCTTTAAACCGTTGAAATTGATTAAAATGACTCCGTTTGGAATAGGTAAAATCTTGAAAATTAAGCTGTTTTTTTTCTGATTTTAAGTTTTGCATAGTTTTGATTAAGGTATTTTGGATAATTTCCGCCATTTTCGACCAGGAATATTGAGAAGATTGCTGTAAACCTGCTATAATTAAAGGCTGACGAGTTTCGGGTTTTTGAATTTGTTCTAATGCTTGTAGCATTTCTAAAACCTGATCTTCATTAACATAATAAGCCGCTGTTTTAGCAATTTCTGGAATTGAACCTTTTCGACAGGTAATTACCGGACAACCGCAAGCCATCGCCTCTATAATTGGCATTCCAAACCCTTCATATTTAGAGGGATAAACTAATGCCGTTGCGCCGGAATAAGCCGATTTTAATTCTTGATCACTCAGTTGCAATAAGTTAATTTTAAACTGTTGAATATAGGGATAAAATTCTGCTTCTAAAGTTGGTTCTCCTCCGACACAAACAATTTCAAAATCTCGGTTATTTTTCAGTTGAGCTAACGCTTTAAAGAATAATAAAGTGTTTTTATATCCTCCCGCACCCAAACGTTGACCGACTAAAATAAAATAGGGTTTATTGATGCTATATTTGACTTCAAACTGTTTAATTTCTTCTCCTGTTGCGGGTGAAAATACAGCAGGAACACCACAATGGGCGACAGTAATTTTATCGGGTTTAATATCAGGAAAAAACCGAACTAAATCCTGAGCCGTATTTGCAGAAATCGTAATATAGGCGGATGCGTGTTTAATTCCATGATGTTTTTCTCGCCACATAGGAGTAGTTAAATCCAGTCCTAATTGTTCTGGAATCATGTCATATCCCATAAAAACCGAAGGTGTTGTTAGGGGAGTTGTATAATAGGTAGAAATAAACAGATCGGCATTTTCTTGATCACAGATATTTTGTAATAACTGCCGATCTTCCTCAACTTTATCATAATTATATTCAGGAATTTGATAATATTTAATCCCAGGAATTTTAGGCGTAGTCCCTTCCCGGTCTAAAACAATAATTTGTTGAGCAAAATCTTTTGTAGACCATACTTCTAGTAAGGATTTCCAAACCCTAGCAATTCCGGTATTACGAATCTGGAAAAATACACCATCAATAATAATTTTACTGGAATTTTTACCAGAATTAATCTGTTTTCGAGTGGCTACGGCTTTTAAAAAATCCTGTTCAATTAAGGAAGGGAGAGAATTAGAACTAGATTCTATAGACACAGCTTTTTTCCAAGATGATCCTGATATTTTTGTGGCGGTTAATAGATGTAAACTACTCCCATCAGAATATAAGTTTAACTTAAATTTCTCAGCAATTTTTACCAAAGATTGATAGGTATAAATAGAAATATGTTGACCTTCATGGAGAGCATAATACCACCATTGATCAGGTTTAGGATGATCCGCCGGAAGCAGTTGGGTACTGAATAATAAATTTTGGGAAAACTTTAATAATTTTTCAATTTCCTCAAGGGGATCAACAAAGTGTTCAAACACCTCAAAAGCCGTAACTAAATCATAGTTTTCTTGTTGATTTCCTTCAAATCCCTGATAAAATATATTTTGACAATATTGATCATATCCATAAAAATCAAACCCAAAATCTCGCATCAACCGCACAAATAAACCATAACCACATCCATAATCTAAAAACTTGCCTTTGGAATTAAAACATGATATAATTAACTCTTGAGTGATTTGAGAAAATTTAAAATTCCGTGCCACTAATCCCACGTCACTCATAGCAATTGGATCAGCATAAGCTTGATCTAACCAATAGGGTTTTTCAGTTTGCACAAACCCACAAACCGAACATTTAAAATAATCAACAGTATGGCGATTTAAAATTGTAGCTTGAGCAAAATAGGGAGATAGGGAACTACAAATTTTACAAAGGGAATTTTGGGTAACTTTTGATTGACTTTCAACTTGCACTATGGTTTGACCTTAAACTGAACTGAGGGAAAAATCTTTTACTATATTACTGCGTGCGAGTGCCGGGGCGATCATTAGCTTTGTCCTTAACCAATTTAGATCACGAAACAAGACCCGATGTACCGTTGATGAAAAATACGTTAAGATTAGTAACAATACCATAACAATGAGTCCTGTAGACTCGCCGCAACAGTAGGAGGATAGACCTCGGTGAATAAACGCTGGAGAAATGCGGGGTTATACGCCCTGCTTGCCATTGTAGTCTTAGCATTAGCAACTGCCTTTTTTGATAAACAGCCCCAAACCCGGGAAAGCTGGAAGTATAGTACCTTTATTCAAGAAGTCAAGAGTAATAAAGTTGAACGGGTCAGCCTGAGTTCTGATCGCTCCAGAGCCTTAGTCACGGCCCAGGATGGGAATAAAGTTATTGTTAACCTTCCCAACGATCCGGCCCTGATCGATATCCTGACCGAAAATAACGTTGATATTTCAGTTTTACCCCAAAACGATGAAAGCTTCTGGTTCAAAGCCCTGAGCAGTCTGTTTTTCCCGGTTTTACTATTAGTTGGCCTATTTTTCTTACTCCGTCGCGCTCAGAATGGCCCGGGCAGCCAAGCGATGAACTTTGGGAAGTCCAAAGCTAGAGTCCAGATGGAACCCCAAACCCAAGTCACCTTCGGAGATGTGGCGGGTATCGAACAAGCTAAACTCGAACTTAGCGAAGTCGTGGACTTCCTGAAAAATTCCGATCGGTTTACGGCCGTGGGTGCAAAAATTCCTAAAGGGGTGTTATTAGTTGGCCCCCCAGGAACCGGAAAAACCCTGTTAGCCAAAGCCGTAGCCGGAGAAGCGGGAGTTCCCTTCTTCAGTATTTCCGGTTCGGAATTTGTAGAAATGTTCGTTGGTGTGGGTGCGTCCCGGGTGCGTGACCTGTTTGAACAGGCGAAAACCAATGCTCCCTGTATCGTATTTATTGATGAAATTGACGCCGTAGGACGTCAACGGGGTGCAGGTTTAGGCGGTGGAAATGATGAACGGGAACAAACCCTGAACCAATTATTAACCGAAATGGACGGGTTTGAAGGCAATAACGGAATTATTATTATTGCCGCGACTAACCGCCCCGACGTCCTCGACTCCGCCTTAATGCGTCCGGGTCGCTTCGACCGTCAAGTCGTGGTTGACCGTCCCGACTATAACGGCCGAGCAGAAATTCTGCGAGTTCATGCCCGGGGCAAAACCTTGGCTAAAGATGTGGACTTGGATAAAATTGCCCGTCGTACCCCCGGCTTTACCGGGGCGGACTTATCCAACCTGTTAAACGAAGCCGCTATTTTAGCCGCCCGTCGCAACTTGACCGAAATTTCCATGGATGAAGTCAATGATGCCATTGACCGCGTGTTAGCTGGCCCCGAGAAGAAAGATCGGGTCATGAGCGAAAAACGCAAAACCCTAGTCGCTTACCATGAAGCCGGACACGCCTTAGTAGGGGCCTTAATGCCCGACTATGACCCCGTACAGAAAATTAGTATTATTCCTCGTGGTCGGGCCGGGGGGTTAACCTGGTTTATGCCCAGTGAAGAACGTATGGACTCCGGTTTGTTTAGCCGCTCCTATCTGGAAAATCAAATGGCCGTGGCTTTGGGTGGCCGGGTAGCTGAAGAAATTATCTTTGGGGAAGAAGAAGTTACCACCGGAGCGTCTAACGACTTACAACAGGTGACTCGGGTGGCCCGTCAAATGATTACTCGTTATGGAATGAGCGATCGCCTTGGCCCGGTGGCTTTAGGTCGTCAACAGGGGAATGTGTTCCTGGGACGGGATATTATGTCGGAACGGGATTTTTCCGAAGAAACCGCCTCAACTATTGATGCCGAAGTCCGTATATTGGTGGATGCCGCCTATAAACGGGCAAAACAAGTATTAGTAGAAAACCGCCATGTTTTAAATCAATTAGCCAATGTTTTAATTGATAAAGAAACGGTGGATGCTGATGAATTGCAAGAACTGTTAGCCAATAATGAAGTCAAAATGGCGTCAGTTGTTTAATTCAAATCCTAAAAATTAAATCAGTTTAAATAAAAATAGGGCTATTTCTGGGAACAGAAATATAGCCCTATTTTTATACCAGTTGCCCCTAACAGTTAGGAAAAAGACTGCTAAAGTCTTTTTTTCCCTATTCCCTCCCCCCCTAGCCCCCCGTGT
>NZ_CAWLTW010000001.1:1767399-1842410 GCF_963864145.1 Planktothrix prolifica NIVA-CYA 540
AGGGGGGAAGGATTCCTAATATTAAATCTCTTTGAGATTTAAACAGATTAATTACTCCCCCTTCCCTCGTAGGGAAGGGGGTTGGGGGGTTAGGTCTTAGGGTTGACGATGGAAATTGAAACAGCCCTGCCGTGTACGGGGGGTTTGGGGGGGCTGTTCCCTAATTCTGGTAACTTCAAACCCTGGGGAATTAACGCAGAAAGCAAGCCACAAGCCACAAAACAATAAAAGTAATAAAAGCAATAAATCGTTCTACCGCGATCGCTCCTGCTAGTGAACTCAATAAACTTCCTAATATTAATCCTCCAATTAAACCTGCAACTGTTAGCAAAACGGCTCGACCAAACTTATTTTCCTTCCGGTTGAGAAAATAAAGACAAGATCCCACACCCAAGGCTAAAGTTAGTTGTAATAATGAGGTAGCAAAACCCGAATAAAGGCTCAAACCTGCCAAGGTGACATATACCCCAGAAGGCCATAATAAATCGGCACGACTGGGGGTATCTAACAGTTGGCTTAACCAATTCGGTTTTGAATTCGCCACAGGTTGAACACCAGAGGGCGGAGTTGGGGCCACTCGTTCGGGAAAACGAATTCGCTCCGGGACTTTAATTTTGCCCTCTTGTCGCATTTTCAACCGATCCATCAAAATGGCATCATAAGCCGCTTCAATAGATTGCAGCAGCTTAACTTCGCCAATATATTGCTGTTTTAGGCGATCTCGAGCTTCCTGAATTTCATCAAAGGAGGCATCAAGGGTAACCCCAAGCTGTTCGTAGGGACTTTGCTCGCTCATCAGACTTTTTCTTATACCGTTTATTAATTGTAAGCTTAACTCAATCTCGATCCAAACCGTTGATCTATTAACTCTACTGACTCACAATCCCTGACCATTGAACCCGTTTCAATTGTTCCCGACGGTAGGAGAAAAAAGCCTCCGGGTCTTGATATGTACAATAGGGAGCGATCGCCACTTGTTCAGGTGTAATTCCTAACTGTTCCAGTTGTAAACTATTAAACCGTCGCACATCTAAACGGACTTTATCCGGTTCAGGATCAGGGAACAGAGGGGAATTAGGGAGTTGATAGACGGGTTCTAATCCCTCTATATCAGAAACCAAACTTTGAGCTAACTGAGTCGCCACATCCAAGGATACCTGATACACCTGTCCCGAAATCGCTGGCCCTAATCCGATCCGTAAATCCTCTAATTGACTACCCTGGGCTTGAAAATGAGCGATCGCCTCTGGAACAATCTTAGCAGCCGTCCCCCGCCAGCCCGCATGAACCGCAGCCACCTTTCCGGTTTGAGCATCCGCAATTAACACCGGAACACAATCCGCCGTCGCTACCCAAACCGCCTCCGAGGAATTTTCCGCAAATAAACCATCCGCTTCCATCAAAGGAATTTCCTGTGATCCCAAATTATCCAAGGGGTCAACGGTTCCCGTTTTTAATACTACATTTCCATGCACCTGCTTAACTCGATAGACGGTCACCCCAGGTTGTAAAACATCAACTAAGTCCGAGGGAGTTCGAGGACTAAAAGAACGAGTAAAAAAGCCATGTTGCCAATCTTTAAGCAAACTACAAGTTAAATAGGGTAATCCATCCCAAGTTTGCCAATGCCAAGTGTGCATAAAATTATGATTAGGAACAGTTGCGACTACAAACACCCCTAATTTTAACCGATTCTTCTTTGTGTCTTTGTGCCTTTGTGTTTTATTCCCATTCCCTTAAATAACTTGCTGAATTTATCCCGTTTGGAATCTGCCTTACAAACCCACGGGGAGACGTGCCATGGCGCGTCTCCCCGTGGCACGTCTCTACCCAATATTCATTATTTTGATAGCCTAATTTCTACTAATCAAACCGCCTGGGAATTGTTAGAACAGGGTGAACCTTCGGGAACAGTTGTTATCGCCGGACAACAAACGGCCGGACGGGGACAATGGGGCCGACAATGGCAGTCGAGTCAGGGAGGGCTATTTTTATCAAAAATTGTTGAACTCAACCTTCCCGTGACTCAACAAGCCCAATTGAGCATCAGTTCCGCTTGGGGTATTGCCACAATATTGCGCGATCGCTCCTGTCCCGTACAATTGAAATGGCCGAATGATTTAATCTTAAATCAGCGCAAACTCGGCGGAATTCTCACCGAAACCAAAATTTCCGGGCAGTTTATTACTCAAGCCGTGATCGGAGTTGGTTTAAATTGGGAAAATCCCGTTCCTGAAATTGGGATTAATTTACAAACCTTTTTTGCCAATTCTGCCACACCTCCGGCGATTCAATCCCTAGAATTCCTCGCCGCCCTAGTCTTACAGGGATTAGACCTAGGGATTCAACACCTATCAGATGCTAAGGTTAAGAAAATGTTAACGGGCTATAATCAACTCTTAACCTGTATTGGGAAACCGATCCAGATTGGGGATCAAATGGGTGAAATTATCGGAATTTCGGAACAAGGGAACCTGCGAGTTGGTCTTTATCCTAAAACCGAAATCGGTTTTTCTCAAGAAATTGACCAACAGCCCGGTACAATAAGTATCGGCTACAGTTAAACGGTTAGATCATTATTGGTTGTGTGAGGAAGATGACGGAACAGAAAAAATATCCAACATCCAATACCCGCCAAGGACGTTGGTACTTGGGTTCAAGAAGTTACGCCCTTTTGGGTTTAGGTTGTCTTACGGGTTTAGTCCTATTCAGTAGCCGTGTAATTGCTACGGATGAATTTTCTATACCCGTGGAAGCGGAACCTGTGGAAGCGTCTGTTCCCAGCGCTCCTGAAGCGACTACAGGATACAGTGATAACTTGACTGTTCCTGATGTTGAACCCGAACCTACCTATAGTGAACCTGAAGCTGTTCCAGACTACTCTACACCTGATCCGAGTTATTCTGAACCCGCCCCTAATCCTGAACCAGAATATTATTCCGAACCCTACAGCCCAGAAATTCCTAATATTGTCCCTCCACCTGAACAAGAGATTGTTTTTCCAGAAACACCCCCCGCAGCCGAGTCTCCAGCTAATGCTTATATAGATCCAACGGATTATCAAATTGGCGCAACGGACGGCTATGAAGCTCCCTCTACAGTGGTATTCTCCGAACGTTCAACTGGATGCGAAGCGGCTTTAGAATTAGGACAAGCCGCCGGAGATTTATGTGCCCCGGTTTATCCCTCATCAATTTATCAGGCTGAAAATAATCAAGTTCCCTATACTGGAAATACTCCCTACATTGGCAATAATAATTTAGGCTCTATTCCCAACCCCTTACTAGACGGGGGAAATACCGCCTATAGTCAGCCCAATTCCTCCTACACTAATGGTTTTGTTGCCAACTCCGAGGCTAATATTGGGGGCGGTTATGAAGCCAACTATACTTATAATCAGCAACCTCAATCCGTTGATTATGGTTCTGGTGGGTCATACTCTGGGGAAGTAGCCGTTACCGGGTTTAGCCCGATTCAAGTTGGCCCGATGGTGGTCAGCAGTATGAGTAATTCTGGTTTGACCTATTATAATCGCACCCAACGTCCGGCGGCGGTGCGGGGAAATGGCAATAGCAGCGTGCTTTTTCCCCTAACTATTCCCTCCCCAATTACTTCTTTATTTGGTTGGCGTCAACACCCGGTTTTGGGTTATGGCCGTTTTCACACCGGGATTGATTTAGGCGCCGATGAAGGGACTCCCGTTGTGGCTTCCTATTCCGGTCAAGTGTCCGTCGCCGACTGGTTAGGGGGCTACGGGATGGCGGTGGTACTAAATCACTCGGAGAAATCCCAAGAAACTCTCTATGGTCACTTATCGGAATTATTTGTTAAACCCGGAGAGCAGGTTAAACAGGGGGAAGTGATTGGACGGGTCGGAAGTACGGGAGTATCCACCGGGCCCCATTTACACTTTGAGTTGCGGAAGTTAACCAGTCAAGGCTGGGTAGCTATTGACCCCCGCAATGATATTGAAGTGGCGCTGGCTCAACTATTAAATACCATGAAGGTGGCGCAAGTTCCTTCCTCAGAATTTATTGCCAAATTAGCGGCAAAAACCACCGATGTTGAAACCGGAATTCCTAAATTACCCCCGTTACCGCCGGGTGTGGATGTAATGATTCCTAATTTAGAACCTCCTACCCTGAATTTTGGATTTGCAGAGAATCTTAAAAGTCCTGGATAATTCACCATAAATTTCTATTTTTTAACAGTTCAATATCTTCCCCCGTAGGTGCGGGTTCGAGTGAGGGGTTATTGGTTGGGTGGGGGCGGGTTTATTAAGGTTGTTGGTGAGTGGCAAAATTCATCGGTGAACCCGCCCCTACATATAGAAACAGGATTTCTGGTTATTGACAATTCAAAATAAGATATTGTTGAATAATGGGAGAAACCTTAAAGTAGGTTTGCTGTTGCTGTTCTTCGGATTCTATTAAACAACGCCGTTCTAAAGATTGTATAGCTTTAAATACATCCGTTGCAGGTAATTTAGATATTTCTATTAATTCTGCAATTCCTAGGGGTTGCTTTTCTTGACTCAGAGTTAAGATGACTGTTTTTTCAATCTTTGATAAGCGTTCCAAATGCTGTGTTAAGATTTCGGTTAATTCCTCCCCCAAGTATAGATTATCATATTTGAGAAATTCTGCAACCTTTCCCCTAAAAATATCTTGAATCATGTTGGCAACGATTTTTAACCATAGGGGATTTCCATGATAAGTCTCAATTAACAAATGCCATTGTTCCTCATCTTTTAATCGTTTTTCGCGTAAAATTTCCGTTGATGCTGAACCCAAACCCGGCAACTTTAAACAGCGAATTGGTGCATTATCATCGGTTAAAGTAACAATATCTTGAGGAAGTTCCCAACTATTGAGAATTAAACAACTTTGATGGGAGGTTTCAGCAATTAATTTAAACAATAGGCTATAATTTTTAAAGTCAGGATGATATTGTCCGGCTAGGGTTCCTTGATTGAGTAAGGTTTGCACATCATCCAGAATAATCAGACAGCGTTTTGTTCTCAAATATTCGATTAATAAAGATAACTGTTCTTCTAAACTAACAGGTAATTCCGTTAAGGATTGATTAGATAAAAATAATAATAAATTTTTTAGGGTAATTTCTAAACTGGGGGAAGTATAAAAACTTCGCCATATAATTGCTTCAAATTCCGGTTGTAGGGTTTGAATTAAATAACGAGTTAGGGTAGTTTTACCAATACCACTTAATCCAATAATAGAAACTAGGCGACAATTTTCTTGAATTATCCAATTTTGTAGGGTTTTTAATTCGTGAATGCGATCGCATATTTTCTTAATATCCGGTGCTGTTCCTAAGTCTATTTGTTGTTGTTTTGGGGGAGATTGCGATCGCTCTGTTGGTATGATTGATGATGAGTTATTATTGCATATATTAACATGGCTAAGATTTACAGACTCATTATAATTCAAAAAATAAGCTGATTGTGAGCGTTCCAAACTGGATATAATATTCGATTTCCTAATATTTTCACCTAAAATCCCTGAAAACATTTTCCATAATTGTGAGGCTAAATTTCTCACATAAGCCTCGGTAAGATAACATTCTTCTGCGATTTCAGAATATTTTTGGCCATCCCATACACCGCGCAATACCGCTTTTTGCAGATCATCCAGATGTTTTTCTGTCTCCGAAAAAACCACGTTGTCTGCTAACTTTAAAAATTCTTCTATATCCATAACTCCACAACATATCAGTATTTTCACTAGGATATCAGACTTTTTGTGATTTCACCTGACATTTCTCAAAATATTATGACAATTTATGACGAAAACGATTTTAATTATCTGCTTAAAAGTGATATTTTATTACTTTACAAAAATAGGTTTTTCATCCATACTATTTTTTAAATCAGTTCGTTTAGTTAGTTACTTATATTTATCAAAATTATCTCACTTTTATCTAAATTCAGGGAAGATATATGTCTAATCCACTTTCGCAAGATCCTAGTCAGAATTTGCTCCCATCTACCAGTTTTTCCGCTTTGAATTGGGAACCCCAGGAACCTAATCCAGCAGTTATTTTACAATCTGACTTATTAATAGGTCATATTAATCAAAACCCAAATATTACAGCACTCACGCCGAACCCCTCTGATAGTTTATTGCTGGCTCAAATTGAAGGATCAATTGCAACTATTGACCCTAATATAACGTTGCTGAATGACAATTCCTTCGATGGGTTGACGGGTGAAGCAATGGATATTGTCAAGGAACAATTAACCCAGTTTGCCAAGGTTCCTAATTTTGTCGAAAAGATGAATTTAGCCTTTGGAGAAAGTTGGGATAATCAAGCTGCAAATAGTCTAACCCAAGATTGGTTAAACGGTGATTTTAGTTTAATTCCGCCAGTTAAATTTGTCTCGTCTGCCGAAATTGGTGGGGCGAATGGGGCTTTTGCAGGGGCGACAGATACGATTTATTTATCGAGAGAATTATTAACCGAGAATGGGGCAAATCCGGTGGCGGTGGCCGATGTGTTGCTGGAAGAAATCGGGCATTCTGTTGATTCGCGGTTGAATATTACGGATGCACCTGGAGATGAGGGCGCGATTTTTGGGGCGGTTGTGCAGGGTAAGGTATTGAGTGAGGGTGAGCTTCAGGCGTTAGAAAGTGAAGATGATCGTGGGACTTTTATCTTCAATGGGCAAGCTATTTCCATTGAAAAGGCATTTGATTGGGGAAATAACTGGGGTGTCCAATCTTGGAATCGGAATGGAAATTCAAAAAGTTGGGAACCTTTATGGAATGGCAAGGCCAAAGATTTTGGTTCGGCTACCCGCAGCGATGGTAGAAAAGGTTTCGCAAAGGATTGGGGAAATGGGAGTCCTGCGAACGGAGTAAATCAGGATGACTTCTACTTGAGATTTTGGACACAAGCTGATTTTCAGCAAGGTGGAACTTACAATTTTAATGTGAAAGCCGATGATAAGTATGCTTTATTCGCTTTTCCTATAGGTGCAACTAATGCAAACCAGATCGAATGGATCGGTGGCAATCAGTTGAAGGGAGATGCCTTCGAGGGTAAGACTATTCAATTTACACCGAAAAATAGTGGTAAGTATTGGGTATTAGCAGACTACCGTGAAATAGCTAACACTGCTTATTTCGATCTCTCTTGGGAGCAGACAGGTCAGGCATCTTCTGGTTCTTCTCCTGCTAGTATCTCTTGGGATAGCAATAAAGCTATCAGGGTAGGAAATCAGATATTCTCAGTGGAGCTATCGCTTTACGATAAGGATGGTAAAAAGGGGATAGCTAATCGTAGCAATATTGACCCCAACAAAGACACCGTTGTAGTGATTCATGGTCGTGGTGATGGTAACGAAGATAGCAATATAATTAACTTAGCAAAAACAGCAGCAGCTAGTAACTATTACCCAAACTCTCAGGTGCTTTACTTAGACTGGAAAGAAGCTGCAAATGATTGGACACAGCCTCCTAACAACGCAGCAAGCCGGATTCGACCAGTTGCTGACTGGGCTACGAAGAAGTTGAAAGAATTAGGAATAGATCCTGGAAAAACTGTTCTCTTAGGTCATAGTTTAGGCTCTTATGTTGCTTCTGAGATAGGAAGAATAGGTGGAAAAGTGAAGGAACTTGTTGCACTCGATCCAGCTTGGCCTGGTGACAATTACGACATAGATGGTAATAATCCTGGAACTGATCATACAATAAATTTTAGTGATGCTGCTACTAAGTCTATTGCATTAGTTGCTTCAGATGCGGCAGGAGCGTTTGGGTTAGGAGCAACAGGAGGCATAGCAGGTGATAATGAGAAAGCTATTAGTGCTGACTATTCCTATGTAGTTCAATTTCAGGGCTATATAGGAGACACTACCATAAAGCGAGCGGAAGTTTATCATCAAGCAGTTGCTGGAGTTTTCTCTAATATACTCTCGTCTGTCTCTCACGTCTCTAATAAACCCTTAATTTTCCCATCTCTATCTCCCACAAGTAGAAGTTTTAACCGATTTGATGATAAAGGTGTATTATGGCCTGAAAATTATGTATTCGAGCGTGCTCACGAGGGTGTTATCTCAGCAGACTTATTAACGAATCAAAAAGAACCTCCTATAAAGAGTTTATTTTATGTAGATTCTAACGGTAATAGTCAAACAATCTGGAATTAATTCTTAAGCTGTCAAGTTAAACTTTAAGGGAATCTGGGCATATCTACTGTACATGATTCTCTATAACAAAAGGTGCGATCTGTTTTCATTTAGAAGATGCGATCGCTCTTATTTTTCCCAAAGTGCGATCGCTCTGTCCTTGCCAAATGTGATCGCTTTCAATCTTTCCTAACTCAAACTCAGTCAACTTTTTAGTTGAAAATAAATAATTATGACATTAACAGTGACCAATGATAATGGTCTTAGCCTATTAATTGGCGATAACACCTCTGAATTTATCACCCTCTCCCCTGGACAACTAACAAATTTTCCAGGTGGCCTGTTGGCTCTTGGTGGTAACGATACAGTTGTAGGCTCCTCCGACGGCGAACTAATTTTCGGGAATGAAGGTCAAGATAATATTTCCGCCGATGCGGGTAACGATACCCTGTTTGGGGGAAAAGATAACGATCAGTTAGATGGAGGAACTGACAACGATTCCATCCTTGGTCATCTCAGTGACGATATGCTCAGAGGCGGAGACGGAAACGACACTTTATTAGGTGGCAAAGGCAACGATCAACTATTTGGTGACGCGGGAAATGATTTTCTCTCAGGTGATAGGGATATTGACACCCTTACTGGCGGACAGGGAAGTGATACATTTGCTTTGTCAACAGGTAGCGGTTTAGACATCATCACCGACTTTGAAAATACGATTGATTATATTCAAGTACCAGCCGATGTAAGTATTAGTGACATCTTGATTCAAGCCGCAGGTGCTAATACCCTACTTGTTCTGAAAAGTACAGGTGAACAATTAGTCCAACTGAATAATATTCAGGCTTCTAATATTACAATAGCTAACCTTTTATTACCTAATCAATCAGGACTAACAGAGATGCCCGAAGGGCCAGGAGGAATTCCTCAGTCGGTTGATCCTCTTAACCCTATGCCCGGAATTCCCCCTGAAATTTTGTCTTTTGTTTCTCCCATCCTCATAATTTAAAATTTACTGGTGTTTCTCCTTTTTTATGAGGGGCGATCAGTTTTTGTTTAGAAGATGCGATCGCCCTTTTGATTTTTGATCGGGCGATCATTTTCAGAACATCAAAAATATTTTGCTATAATCAATTTAACTTTGATAAAACGACGAAATATTAATATGAACATCACTTTTAAACAAAATTTGATTAATACATTTGATAATTTAACTTCAGAAGAACGAGATCAACTGATTGAGTTTCTGCAAAAACGCCGGCTAGAGTTACAAGAACAAGAAATACTAAAATCTGTCAAGCTGACACGAGAAGCCAAGAAAAATGGCACAGCTTTTTGTGGCACTGCGGAAGAAGCAATTGCAAATCTTTTGGCAGACTAATTTATGAAAATAGTCTATGAAAATAGTTTTAAAAGGTCATTTAAAAGATTAGTAAAGAAGAATCCCCAACTGCAAGAAAAAGTCATTTCAGTAATAACTTTATTATCTGAAGACCCTTTTATCCCATCCCTAAAAACCCATAAATTAAAGGGAAATCTGGATGGTTTGTGGTCTTGCTCTGTTGCCTATGATTGTAGAATTATTTTTGATATGGAAACAATAGACGAGTCAACAGGAGAGGGGATTTTAAACTTATATTATATTGGTAGTCATGATGAGGCTTATAGTTGATATGATTTTGATTTTTGAAAGTGCGATCGCTCTTTATTTAGAAGATGTGATCGCTCTTTTTTTCCCAAATAACAAAAGGGGTGATCGGTTTTTATTTAGAAGATGCGATCGGGCTTTTTTTCCGAAAGTGCGATCGCCCTGATTTTCCCAAATAACAAAAGGTGCGATCGCCATTCCTTAAGTTAAAATATAAGTTGTCATATCCGATCATATAACTGATCAGATTCATCAAAAGACAAGTTATGCCTGTAAACTGGAGAGAACATATCGTTAGTACCCCCGATGTACTGCGAGGTAAACCAAGAATCAAAGGAACTAGAATTCCCGTCAGTCTGATTTTAGGATATTTAGCATCAAATAACACTGTCGAACAAATCATGGACGAGTTTCCAGATATTGTCAAAGAACAGATAGCTGCTTGTCTTGATTATGCTCGCGATTTATCGGATTTTGAAACAGTTGCCTAATGGGTTTAAGATTGTTCATCGATCAATGTGTTCCTAAGTCTATTATTTCAATCCTTCGTGATACCGAACATGAAGTTTTTGTATTGGGAGATTACATTCCAATTGAATCTCCAGATATTATTGTCATTGCCAAAGCTCAGGAATTAAATGCCATACTTGTTTCTCTCAATGGAGACTTCGCAGATATTGTGACTTATCCGCCAAGTTCATATCAAGGAATCATTTCTATTCAACTGAGAAATCACCCGGAAATTATTCCTCCGTTGATGGCAAGGCTAACAGAATACTTATCATTGCACGATAGTGAGGAGCATTATCGAGGTAAATTACTACTGGTAGAAGTTTACAGAATTCGCATTCGAGAGTAAAAATTGACAGCGATCGTTCTTATTTTTCCTAAATAACCAAAAGGGAAATCAATTTTTGTTTAGAAGATGCGATCGCCCTGATTTTCCGAAAGTGCGATCGCCCCCACAATAGATTATAATTGAATAGCCTAACTCACTCGACAGATTAAATAACATAATCAATTGAGGTAATTTTAAATGAGATTAACAGCAACAGAGCAAGGATTATTAATACCTAAAGAAATGTTGGGAAAAGACCAAGAGTTTGAAATCATTCAAGAACAGGAAAAAATTATTATTACGAGTATCAAAAAAGAATCTTCTATTTGGGATTTAGGTTCAAACCCTGTGGAATGTGATGTAAAAGATGGCGCAGTTAACCATGATCATTATCTGTATATTCCATGAAAAATATCTATTTTTTAGATACCAGCTATATTTTAGCTCTGGAAATAAGAAATGAAGACGCTCATAAAAAAGTATTACAAAATTGGGCAGCTTTAGCAAGCTCCAAACCTTTTTTAGTAACCACAACTTATGTTTTTGATGAAGTTGTCACTTTTTTTAATAGTCGCAACTTTCATTATAATGCCAGCGACCAAACCGAACTATCAACAAGAACATTCATGTTGTTTGTCGCTGTTGCTTGTAGTTATAATCTTCATCGTAGTCAATAGTACCAAACAATTCCAATATTTTTAGTTGTTTACGACGTTGAATATACTCGCGTAAAGCCGCTTCGATTAATGTAGTAGGTGTTGGATGGTTACTCAAATCAAGAGCTTCTTGAAGAAGAGTTTTGTCAATTTCGAGCGTAGTTACCATGTATTTTCCTCCTGCAAGTAGGGTATGACACAATTGCCACCAGACAATACTGTAATTCTAGTGTAGCACTGAAATTCCATCAATAGTGCGATCGCCCTTATTTTCCCAAATAACAAAAGGTGCGATCGCTCTTTTGATTTTTGATCGGGCGATCGTTTTCAGAACATCAAAAATATTTTGCTATAATCCATTTAACTTTGATAAAACGACGAAATATTAATATGAACATCACTTTTAAACAAAATTTGATTAATACATTTGATAATTTAACTTCAGAAGAACGAGATCAACTGATTGAGTTTCTGCAAAAACGCCGGCTAGAGTTACAAGAACAAGAAATACTAAAATCTGTCAAGCTGACACGAGAAGCCAAGAAAAATGGCACAGCTTTTTGTGGCACTGCGGAAGAAGCAATTGCAAATCTTTTGGCAGACTAATTTATGAAAATAGTCTATGAAAATAGTTTTAAAAGGTCATTTAAAAGATTAGTAAAGAAGAATCCCCTAGAAGTTTACAGAATTCGCATTCGAGAGTAAAAATAAAGAGCGATCGCCATTTTTTCCCAAATAACAAAAAGTGCGATCACGTCTCTCCCAATCACCAAAAGCGCTATACGGCCTAAAAACTCAAGGACTCACCAATAACATTAGCCAAACTTTAATTGATATTTGCTATCATATCCTTAACAAATAACCCAAGAAATGTATGAAAATTAGAGCAATCATCCATCCCGCCGAAGAAGGTGGCTATTGGGCAGAAGTTCCCGCTCTTCCTGGGTGCATTACCGAAGGAGACACCATCGAAGAAGTGATGATTAATTTAAAAGATGCTATTGAGGGTTGGCTCGAAGTTGCTAATAGTCGTGAAGCCATTGCTTCCACAGATAAAATTGTGGAGATTGCGGTATGAAATCTATTTCGGGCAAACAACTTTGTAAAATAGTAGAGCAGAAAGGTTGGGTTTTGAAAAGAATTACAGGCAGTCATCATATCTATGAAAACCCAGAATTAGAACAAATTTTGTCAATTCCAATTCACCGCAATCAAGATTTGAAAGTGGGAACCTTGAGAGCCTTAATGAAAATAGCCCAGCTATCTGAGGAAGATTTACTCTGATTGTTAATTCAAGTTTTCGCAGTAATTTGAGGGATATCGTCAAGCCGATGCTTGTCAAGAGTCATAGCTACCTTTCTCCCATACCCCAAATCACCAAAAGCGCGATCGCCTTTTTTTCTAAAGAGCCAAAAGCACGATCTTTTTTTATCTAACTTATACTTTTCTTACATTTCTAAGCAACTGCGAGTTCATATTGCAGAACTAAAATTTCATCTGCTTTCAAAATAGCCATAGCATATTCAATCCCTTGACTATCAGCAAACTCCACTAAATACTGACATTCTTTTCCCGTATTATACACTTCAACAATAGTTCCCACAAGTCCTTCGGGTAAACTAGAAACAGATTCGTATTCCGGTTCCACTAGCGTTAACCGTGTATTTGAAACAGGCTTGAGAATAGCAACAGAATCCAAAAGTTTAAGGTGTTTTGTCATAGTTTAAGGAAAGCTGAAATCAAACGAGGATTAGAATTAGTTAAAGTAATTTCCCAAATTGTCCTAAGCTCAATCCCTGCTGTATTGGGTACAGTCCAATCAACTTTAAACTGTTGCCCAAAATCAGTAATATTTTGTTGGATAACTTCACCTTCAATGGCGGCTTTTTGAATAAGCTCTCGCAAAACCTCTGCATTGTTAGTCGTGATTCCCAAAACCGACGCAAAGACTCTGGCTTTGTGTTTGCCACTCGAATGCTCTTGATTTAAGCAGTAGCCGACCAGTTTTTGCAGAGAAATTTCAGCCTGATTGCCATTATTAGGGGTCGAGGGGGGCTTTACAACCCCCGACTCCCATTCAGAACCGTGCTTGCGACTTTCACCGCACACGGCTCCTAGTCTAGTTGACTGTTATCATCAGAGCATCCATCTCCTTTTGAGTTATAAGACCCATCAGTTGATGTTTTAATATCGTGACAATGGCGATGTAATAATTGCAGGTTTTTATAATCATTCTTTCCACCTTTCGATGTAGGGATGATATGGTCGATTTCTGCAATATCTTCTGGGGTAAAATACTGCCCACAGAGGTTACATTTGCCTTTTTGCTTTTTGAGCAAAGTTGCTACTCGTTTAGGTACATCAAAAGATGTTCCTTTTCTTGTACTCCAATATGTCCAGTTTCCGTCATAAGGTGATGCTTCAGGTCTTACAGTTACATGACGGGTAATAGGTGTTTCTGCATGGGTTAGTAGTTTATAACCATCTTTGGTTTCAAAACTCCATGTGTTGTTACCGTTTTTCCTGAAATAGTTTTTCAGTTTCCCGTAGTTTGCCTTTCCGCATCTGCTGACTGTCCATGCTCTTAATCTTTGCCAGGTCATATAATCCATAGAGGAGAATGTTTCTTTAGAAACTACTTTGGAATGGTAATTACACCATCCTCTAATTATCGGATTTAGGCGTTTGATTAATGCGTATTGAGGTGCAGTTTTGTGGGTTTTAATCACTTCTTTTACCTTATCCGCGTGAGCTTTAATTGCCTTCTTACTAGGTTTGATTAGGGTTGTGAATCCTAATATTTTTTTGTGTCCAGTCTTTGAACTATGGTGTTTACCAACTGGATATTGTCGGAAGTTCCAACCTAGAAAGTCGAATCCTGGTTTTATCTTTTCGCCATTTACTTCGATTTCTCTTAGTGTGTGACATATACGGGTTTTGGCTGGTTTCAGTTCTAACCCGATAGGTTTTAACCATTCTTCGATGACAATTTGGCACTGTTGAATAACTTCTAATTGTGGACTTATTACCACAAAGTCATCGGCATATCTGATGATTTTGGCGTAGTTTTTATTGTTGTTTGTTCCTTTTGGAAAACATTTTTCAACCCGTTTAATCATCCCATCCAGTGCGATGTTAGCAAGTAAAGGACTGATGACACCTCCTTGTGGAGTGCCTGCCTCTGTTGCCTCAAATGTGCCGTTATCCATCACTCCAGCTTTTAACCATTGTTTGATTTGAGCTTTCATTGTTGATGGACAATCAGTTTTGGACAGTAGGTAATCATGGTTAATCTGATCAAAACATTTTGAGATATCAGCATCTAGGATGTAATATTCACCTTGTTTGATGTTGTGGAAGATTCGTGACATTGCGTCGTGAGATGAGCGTCCAGGTCTAAACCCGTAGCTTTCGCTCTCAAATCTGGCTTCCCATTGTGGCTCTAATGCAGATTTAACCAAGGCTTGCCTTACTCTGTCGTTTATTGTTGGGATTCCTAGAGGTCTTTCCTCACCGTTAGATTTGGGTATCCATTTCCTTCGGAGTGGTTTCGCCTTTTGGTATTTACTAAGATTTTCGACAAGTTATAATCGTTGTTTGGGTGTGATGGATTTAACCCCATCTACCCCGGCTGTTCTTTTGCCTTGATTATCTTGAGTTACCCTTCTTATGGATAAGAGTTTGGCGTAATATGACTTGACTAGAAGTTTTTGGAGTTTCCGAGCCTTAGCATTTTCTCCCGATAATGATGCCTGGTAAATTCGTTTTTGCAGCTTGAATATTTTTCTTTGAACTTTCGCCCAGTTGATTGTATTCCATGCTTCCGTAGTCTTGGTTATACTCGTTTTCACCGTTTGTACTGCTGTTAGAGTCGATTAGAGGGTTGCCCCTCTAACCTCTCCTTCAGAACCGTGCATGAAACTTTCGCCTCACACGGCTCCTTGATATTTCCACCTTTGTTATAGGTACGATTTAAAACGGATTGAGGTCGTAATTCTCAACTATTGGTAGTTGCTTACTTTTAGTTGCAGAACCATCATGAACCGTTTTTATGTCGTGACAATGTTTGTGTAAAAGTTGAAGATTATCATAGGTGTCTTTTCCACCTAATGATTTTGGTTTAATATGGTCAACTTCTACAATGTCTGTACTTGTAAAATACAGACCACAGTGAGAACAAATACCCTTTTGTTTCTTGATTAATTTGGAAACCCTGTTAGGAGTTTCAGGATATTCGCCTCTACGTTTACTCCAGTAAATCCAGTCTCCATTGAACGGACTAGCCTCACCTTTAACCTTTGTATGCCTTACGATTGGCGTACTCTTGTGGATGAGTAATTCTAATCCATCTTCTGTACTGAAACACCAATTTCTGTCTTCTACTGTTCTCCAGTATTTGTCTTTATTGATGCTCCCTTTTCCCCTCGTTCTTGCCCAGGCTCTTAACTTGTCGTAGATTAGATGGTCAACCTTTGAAAAGATTTCTTTGCTAATCACAGTTGAGTAATAGTTTGACCAGCCCCTAATGATTGGATTTAGCTTGCCTATTAAAGCAGCTTGTGGGGCGTTCTTATGGGTATCTATTACATCAGTTATTTTGACAAGATGAGTTTTAGTTTTTGTTTTTGAGGGTGTGATTAATGTTTTAAAACCTAATAATTTTCCATAAGGGTTTTTAGCACATTTGTAGTTACCTACTTTGTACTGTTGTATATGGAACCCTAGGAACTCAAACCCAATGTTTCCCTCGATTTCCTTGAGGGTGTGGGTTAATCTTGTTTTACTTGGTTTTAATTCCAATCCCATGTCAATTAACCATTCCACAATTATCTCTTGACACTTTTTGACTACGTTTAAATCCTCGTGGATTATTACGAAATCATCAGCGTAACGGATTAAACTAAGGTTTTGACGATTTATCGTTTTTGACCCTTTTAGAGTTTCAACGTATTGTTTGACTCTTTCTTCAATACCATGTAAGGCAATATTCGCAAGTAAGGGTGAAATAACCCCGCCTTGTGGTGTACCATCATTGGTAGGAAAAAGTTCTTTTCCGTCCATGTACCCTGCTCTTAGCCACGCTTGAATTTGACGGCTTAATGTAGGGTATGTGTGAATTTTTGAGATTAATGCTTTGTGATTTATGCGGTCGAAGCATTTGGATATATCAGCATCGAGTACAAATTTAGATTTGCTTCTAATGCTAAGAAATATTGCTTCGATTGCATCGTGGCATGAGCGTCCTGGTCTGAAACCATAACTGTTTGGCTCAAATTTAGCCTCCCATTCTGGTTCTAACGCTAGTTTTACTAACGCTTGCAATGCGCGGTCGTTGATTGTGGGTATTCCGCCCCCCCAAACCCCCCGTGCACGGGGGGCTTGGGGGGGGTTTCGGTTGTACCAGGTTTGGGAATATTAACTCTACGAGTTGGTTTTACCTTATTGGTTAACTTTAATCGTCCTACCAAGTTCATACGTTGTTTAGGATTCAGTGTTTTGATTCCGTCCACTCCGGCTGTATTTTTACCTTGGTTATCTTGTGTTATCCGGCGAACCGCAATACATTTTGCTGACCAGGAATTAATCAGGGTCTTTTGAAGTTTACGAACTGCTTTAACATCGCCTCGTTCACTCGCTTGAAATATGCGCTTTTGCAACTTGAAAGTTACCTTTTCCAGCTTGCGCCAGTTAAGGTCTTTCCATTCCACCGTCTGAGTTTTAATCAGCGTTTTAGACATTTGTATTGCTACTTGTTCTATTTCTTTGGAATTACCGAGTATCTGTCTGCATATCTTTGCCATTACAGCAAAGCATTCGCTTTTGATACCATCCTTCCTCTATATGACATTCGTTAGCTACTTACTGGACGCACGACCTCTCCAGAGTCATATAGGGGTTACTTCGTTCCGATTACACATTTGTTTGAAGCCTTTAGCGTGATGCTATTCACCGGGTTTTGTGGGCGGTGCTTATAAGTCAGGTCAATCAACCGCTTATGCCCTATCCTTGCCTTTTGGCTTGGTGTTAATCTAGGATTCTTACCGTATTTTTCAACGGATTTACCATTGATTTAGCCTTTACACCATTTAAAGTGACGATGATTCAAACACATCTTTGCTTGTGCTACGCATGGACTTTTTGCTCGATAGTTACCAGATTTGGCTACCAGTAGTTCTACCTTTTAACCCCGCTTTAGTCTGTTGGTTGCTACCCGAACAAACTAGGGGTTATGCTTTCACCTCAGCACTTGAGGGATGAGACTTGTCAGAACTTCTGACTCACTCATAAATGTAATCAGTTATCACCAGTCTTAACAACTGGGTTAACCGTCCCATAAACTTTTCAGCTTATTTTAGGTTAAACGAATCGCACGTTAACAACCTTACCTAACAACTAAACCGGAATCTGTCTGCGTATCCTAAACATTACATTTAGGCATTGGCTTCTGACTCCATCTCTCGCCCTCATAACATACGCCTTAGATTTGTGGCTACCTAACAATATTCGACCTCTGTAGGGGTATATGAGGGGGTTTTAACGTTCCTTGAAAATGGGTTTATTGCCTTTAGAATCATCCTATCCGCCGGGGTACTTTTGGGAGTCTAAGTAAGTGTTCTACTCAAAACCTTACCTTTTATAGAAGTACATAAAAACTTCTATCTGTTCCCCTTGTTCTTTTGAACGCAGCGTGACAAGTCGTTTCGCTACTTAATGATTACGACGGTTCAAGTCGGATGTTCACTTTAATGAATAAATGTACTGGTATCGCTCCTTTTTTATTAGGGGCGATCACTCTTTATTTAGAAGATGCGATCGTTCTTATTTTCTTCATTCCCCGATTTCAAAACAACTTGCCCTCATTCTGGATATTTTCTGGAAGCATGAAGAACCCGAATGATTTGTACAGTTTCCTCTTTTACTCGGTAAATGACAAGATAAGGTGTATTAGCAATGACAAGTTCTCTAGTACCTTCTACACGACCATATCTTCCCATAAATGGATATTGTGCTAATTGATTCACAGCATCTTGAATCCTCACAATAGTTTGCCTTGCTGCGTCTGCATCGTCAGAAGAAATATATGTGTACAATATCTCCAGATTTCGCAGCGCCCTTCGCAGCCACTTAATTTTCATTGATTAACTTAGCAAAAACACCTTGAACTTCTTCATCGCTGGCAAAGTCATTTGCTTCTGCTTCACCAATACCTCTCTCGATCTCTGAACTTAGCCATTGATTAATATCCAGATAGCTGGCAATTGCCTCATTAACTACGTCGCTGAAATCCCTTTCCATTAGGGTAGCGATCGCAGAAATTGCAGCTTTTTTCTCGCTGTCCAATGTTAGCATTATGTTTTCTTTGTTCATTGTTTGTGTGGTTATTATCAATAGTATGATGCCATTATAACATATCTTCCTTTTTTTCCCAAATAACAAAAGGTGCGATCGCGGCTAAAATAGATTATAATTGAATAGCATAACTCACTCGACAGATTAAATAACATAATCAATTGAGGTAATTTTAAATGAGATTAATAGCAACAAAGCAAGGATTATTAATACCTAAAGAAATGTTAGGAAAAAACCAAGAGTTTGAAATCATTCAAGAACAGGAAAAAATTATTATTACGAGTATCAAAAAAGAATCTTCTATTTGGGATTTAGGTTCAAACCCTGTGGAATGTGATCTAAAAGATGGCGCAGTTAACCATGATTATTATCTGTATATTCCATGAAAAATATCTATTTTTTAGATACTAGCTATATTTTAGCTCTGGAAATAAGAAATGAAGACGCTCATAAAAAAGTATTACAAAATTGGACAGCTTTAGAACGATAAACAATAACTAATTATGCCTTAGTTCCAGTTCATGCCACATATTATAAACTATCACTCTTAAATTGACAAGAATTGACAAGAATTTGTTACAATTATTTTGCTAATCAAACTCCTTGAGATCAAGCTAATTATCGTTGTTCGTTGTTGGGCTTTAGCCCTGTCTTTTTTGGGGGCTTTAGCCCAAAACAAAACTCCCCAGTTGTTGAGCCTTAGCCCCTATATTCTTGGGCTAAAGCCCAACAACAAGGGATTTAATATTGATAAAAAAGGGTGCGTAACTTAATGTTAACACACCCTAATTATTATTTTTTAAAACTATTATTCCGCGTGTTGACGATACCAATTAATGGTATTTTTTAACCCTTCTTTAAAGCCAACTTCTGCCATAAACCCGAACTTTTCTTTAGCTCTAGTTGTATCTAAACAACGACGAGGTTGACCATTAGGTTTATCGGTTTCCCAGATAATTTCGCCCTGAAATTCCATCAATTCACAAATCGTTTCTACTAAGTCTTTAATTGTGACTTCGTGATTTGTACCTAAATTAACTGGGTCGGGTTCATTATATAATCGAGTTGCCATTACAATTCCCCGCGCCGCATCCGTTGAATACAGAAACTCCCGGGTCGGACTACCATCTCCCCAAACCGGAAGGGTTTTATCTCCACGTTTTTGAGCTTCATAAACCTTGCGAACTAATGCGGGAATAACGTGGGAACTTTTGGGATTAAAATTATCTTCTGGGCCGTATAAATTCACGGGTAACAGATAGATACCGTTAAAACCATACTGTTGACGATAGGATTGTAACTGCACCAATAGGGCTTTTTTAGCAATTCCATAGGGGGCGTTAGTTTCTTCGGGATAACCTTCCCAAAGGTCATCTTCTTTGAAAGGAACTGGGGTAAACTTAGGATAGGCGCAAATTGTCCCGACACAGACAAATTTTTGGACTCCCGCACGATAGGCACTATCAATTAATTGAGTTCCCATCATCAAGTTATCATAAAAAAGTTCGGCAGGTTTGACTAAATTTAAGCCAATTCCGCCAACGTGCGCGGCCAAATGAATCACAATATCTTGACCTTGAACAACTTTTTGGCAAGCATCTAAGGTACAAAGATTATACTCCTGAGAACGAGGAATCATAATCTGATTTGGATCGGCGCCCGACTGGAGTAGTTGAGCGACCACTTGACGTCCTAAAAAACCTGCACCTCCTGTTACCAGAATCCGTTTATTTGTCAAATCTAAGGAACTCATAAATTTAGCCTCTATTGTATCAGTAATTAATCAAATTGATGGGTTGGTTCTTTAGTTTCTTCTAAGGCTTTAAGATCGGAATCTACCATTAATTTCACCAATCCTTCAAAGGTAATACTGGGTTCCCAGCCTAATTTTTCTTTAGCTTTACCTGGATCTCCAATTAAAATATCTACTTCCGCCGGACGCAGATAACGCTCATCAAATTTGACGTAATTTTGCCAATCTAAATTAACATGACCAAAGGCAATATCAAGAAATTCTCGAATCGAATGGGTTTCGTTGGTAGCAACTACATAATCATCTGGTTCAGAATGTTGGAGCATCAGCCACATAGCTCGAACATAATCTTTAGCATAGCCCCAATCTCGTTTGGAGTCGAGATTTCCTAAATAGATTTCCTTTTGTTTTCCTTTAACAATTCGAGCCACCGCCCGGGTAATTTTTCGGGTGACAAAAGTAGGGCCACGACGGGGACTTTCATGGTTAAATAAAATCCCATTACAGGCAAATAAACCGTAGGATTCTCGATAGTTTATGGTTTGCCAATGTCCGTAAACCTTAGCACAGGCGTAGGGACTGCGGGGATAAAATGGTGTGGTTTCTTTTTGGGGAATTTCTAACACTTTCCCGAACATTTCCGAGGAACCAGCTTGATAGAATCGGACTTCAATTCCGGTACGTTGCTGATAGTCTCGAATTGCTTCTAAGAGACGTAATACCCCCATTCCAACGGCATCAACGGTATATTCTGGAGAGTCAAAACTGACCCGAACATGGGATTGAGCACCCAGATTATAAACTTCTACGGGTTTAACTTCTTCGATGATTCGCCGTAAAGTTGTACCATCGGTTAAATCTCCATAGTGTAGAAATAATCGAGCATCGGGGTTGTGAGGATCTTTATAAATATGGTCAATGCGATCGGTATTAAAGCTAGAAGATCGGCGGATAATCCCATGAACTTCATAGCCTTTTTCTAGTAACAATTCACTTAGATATGAGCCATCTTGACCCGTGATTCCAGTAATTAATGCCCGTTTACGTTCTGTCATTTAAACTATCCCTTAGAGTTTTATCGGTTAATGTTCCCTAGTTTGATTATACCTAATAACTAATCTAGGGAGTGTGTTAATCTGCACCCTGGAACACATTCAGTAATTTAGTAGTCAAGGTGATCTTGTAGATCCTTGAGTTTTAGGATCGTAGCTACAACCAAATTAACCTTAGATCAGGTTTAATTCAAGGTTAGGCTAAATTCCTACTTCTACCCGTTTAATTTAGAAACCGGAGATCTAAACCTAACTTAAGTCTTCAGTTTTTATTATATCAGACTCAAAATAAAACCCCTAAACCCGTCGATTAAAAGAGTTAAGGGGAAATAGAATCATCTCTGTATTTTTCTGTTTGAACTAATAAGCTCCATTATTTTTAGGAAAAATCACAACCCCAATAGTTTTAACGACAATTCCCAAGTCTGTCCAAAAATTCTTGAAAGTGACATAGTATAAATCCATCTGAACTCGCCGAGGATAGGGAATATCATTGCGTCCCGAAACTTGCCATAGTCCAGTGATTCCAGGTTTAATAGTTAGGATCTTATCCATGTGACGACCATATTTGTGTAGTTCTTCCACCACTAAAGGTCTAGGGCCAACTACACTCATGTCTCCTATTAAAACATTCCAAAATTGGGGAAATTCATCTAAACTTGTCACTCGGAGAAAACGACCTATCCAAGTAATTCTAGGATCATGTTTGAGTTTGAAATTGCTTTGAAATTCTTCTCGCAAATGGGGAGAAGTTTCCATGATTTGCGTTAATATTTCATCGGCATTACTCACCATGGTTCTGAATTTAATACAGCCGAACAACTGGCGGTTTTTTCCGACTCGTTCCTGTACATAAAAAACTGACCCTGGAGAGCTTAATGCAATCAGCAGAGCCAATATTAAGTAAACCGGAGCGAATAAAATCAGAACAGACAGAGAGAAGACAATATCAAATAATCGCTTCCAAAATTCCTCATCTACACGCTGTAGAGAGAGGCGTTCAGGTATTGCTCGATAGGCCAAGGGTAAAACCCCTCGCCTTGTGAACCCACGCCGAAGTCCCTTACCAAAGATGAGTTGGCTATTGGCAGTCATCTTACTCCTTCAATTCACACCACACACAGTCCTGATCATAAAGCCTCAAGACACCCAATATAGGTAATTCGGCTTTAGTTCGTCAAAATTCGGATAGAAAAGCATTCTGCTTAAAACGGGAAAACTCAAGGACAGAGGGGGAAACAGCTAAATTTTGTTACCCACAAATCTAAGTATTCCTTGGTTTTCAACCCTCTATAATCGGGAACGGATTTTCATAAGTCCGAAATTAATTGGCATTTTAGCTGATATTGCCCGATTGAAACTGTTGCAAACAATGCTCTATGAATCCCAAGTAATGTTCTTGAAATTGTTTCGGGCTAAATTGAGTGGCATTTAATCGGGCCATATCGGGGTTGAACTTGTCCTTAGACTGCTCAAAGGCTTCTACTGTCTCCACTAAGGCCTCCTCGGTTTGGGCGGAAAATAACAAACCCGTTGCAGAATCTGGATATTGTCGCAGATCTCGCACCGTTTCCAAAGCACCTCCGACCCCGTAGGCAATTACCGGAGTCCCACAGGCTTGAGCTTCGACTAAGGCGATACCAAAATCCTCACAGGCGGCATAAACAAAGGCTTTAGCATCCCTCATATACTGGTCTACGACGTCATTTGGCTGCCACCCTAACACCTGAATATTGGGTTTTGCCATTTCTTGAATAGCATTTAATTGAGCCCCAGTCCCAATCACAATTAACGGGTATCCTAGACGATTAAAGGCTTGGACAATCAAGGCGATTTTTTTATAACTGACTAAACGACAAACCGTTAAGTAAAAATCCTGTTTTTGCGGTTGAAACTGAAAGCGTTCTATCTGTACCGGGGGATAAATCACCGTAGCCCGGCGACGATAACAGCGCCAAATCCGTCGGGCTGTATGTTTGGAATTGGCCATAAAATAATCCACCCGGTTCGCCGAGACCACATCCCACAGCCGCAAACGATGCAACAGATAGCGAGTAAATGCCCCTTGCAGACCCTTTCCAGCTAAACTGCTGTTCAGGTAGTCAAAGGTTAAATCCCAGGCGTAGCGCATGGGTGTATGGCAGTAACAGAGGTGCAGTTGATGGGGACTGGTGAGCACTCCTTTAGCCACCGCATGGGAGGAGGAGAGAATCACGTCATACCCTCGGATGTCTAGTTGTTCAATGGCCAGAGGCAGTAAGGGCAGATATTTCTGTACCCCCGAACGCGCTTGGGGGAAATGTTGCAGAAAGGTTGTACCGATGGAGCGTTGATACAAATAGCTATCGGGGTTGGTGGATTCAAAATCAATTAGTGAGTAAACATCCGCCTGAACATGGTTGAGAATTTCCTGGACAACGAGTTCTGAACCTCCCGTCGCCAGGGGTGTTAACCATTCATGAACCATTGCATAGGTTAACGACACAGCAAACATCCGTCCGAGAGAGTGCAACAATTAATATCCCACAGCTTGGGAATTAAATTAGAGGAACATATAAAATCAGGGTATCTTTGCCCAAATCAGACTATCCTGTTCTACACTATTTAGAATCTCCAGGGTGCAGGGAAAATGTAAAGGACGATACACTTCCCCCGCAAAGTAACGGTCATCGGCAGAATACGGATCTAGGTTCTACCTAGTATTAACTAGAGAATAAGAGATACACACAACTAGATTAGTTGCGGGTCTATTTTTCCCTAACTTAACAATTAGCAAAAACCAGTTAATCGAACTTTGATTCAACCCTTAAACCCTTGAACGATGCTAGAAAACAAACTTTCTCCAGAATCTTTTATGGATCAAAAAAATCCTATTTTTCCAGAATCTGAAAACTGGAAAAATACTACCGTTGACCTAAAAATTTGGCATGAAAAACAAAAAATAAATCTCCTGTTTCTGCCGATAGTTCTGAACTCATGATTCCACCACAACGAGAAATTTTTGAAGCGATCGCAGAAGTCACACCGATTCCGATTATGATTAGCCGTTTATCCGATGGTTTAATCTTATATGCTAATTCCTTCTGTAGTGAGTTATTTGATTTCCCCCTGAATCAAATCAAAATTATCACAACTCTAGGATTTTATCCTATTGCCTTAGAACGACAAAAATTAATTGATCAAATTATCGCAGAAGGCTATATTCATAACCATGAACTGCAAGTTAAAAAAACCGATGGGACTCCCTTTTGGGTGACGGGTTCTTTCCAAATTCTACCCTTTCAAGGTGAACAAGCTATTCTTTCTATTTTTCACGATATTACGGAGCGAAAAAAAACCGAAGCTACCCTACAATTAAGTACGGAACGCCTCTATCGTCAAAATGTTGCCCTACGGGATTTAAGTCGAGAACAAACCTGCAATTATGATCATATTGATACAGCCATTCGTCAAATTACTGAAACCGCTGCTCATACTTTAGATGTTGACAGAGTGAGTGTTTGGCTCCATAGTGGCCTGGGGGATTCGATTTCAGAACAAGAACGGGTTAATGATTTAAACCCAGCTTGTGAGGACGAACTTTGGGTTAAACAAAATGCTTTGGAATGGACTTGTTTAGATTTGTATGAACGTCAAAACCATCACCATTCCCCCGAGGAATCAGCAATTATTAATCACAACTTTTCCCTATGTTCAAATCCGTTTAATTTGAAAAAATTCTCATTTTATCCCCTCGATTTATTAACTAAATCTTTATCCAAATCATCTGAACTAATTGGCAATAGTCTTGCCTCTTTTTTTAGTCACTGTTTAGATAGACCGATTTGGTTAAACGGAAAAATTATTGGGTTTATTTGTGTTGAATATCCCATTGATCAACAGGACTTTAGCCTAGAAGATCGGATATTTATTGATTCCTTAGCCAATTTAGTCGCCTTAGCAATTGAACGATTTGAACGGATCAAAGCTGAAAAAGCATTAGCTCAGGTCAAGAATGAGTTAGAAATTAGAGTTAAAAAACGCACGACAGAATTACAAGAAGCTGTCCAACAGTTGCGAATAGAAATGGTAGAAAGATTGAAAGTAGAAGGGATTTTACAAACTGCTTTACATCAAGCTCAAGCTTCTTCCCAAGCGAAAAGTACCTTCTTAGCAAACATGAGTCATGAGTTACGAACACCTCTACACGCCATTATCGGTTTTAGCGATTTATTACTCGAAGAAGTAGTGGATCAAAAACTCTATGACCTATTACCCGATGTGGAAAAAATTCATCAGTCCGGCTATCATTTGCTTACCTTAATTAATGATATTCTGGATTTATGCAAAGTTGAAGCCGGACAAATATCTTTATCTTTAGAAACCTTTGAAGTGGCTAGTTTTGTTCATGATGTGGTGACTTGCTTACAACCCCTAGCCGAGCAAAATCAAAACACGGTACAAATTTGTTGTAAAAATAATTTGGATATCATGGAGGGAGATATCACTAAAATTCGACAAATTCTTTATAATATAATTAGTAATGCTCTGAAATTTACTCATCAGGGCAAAGTTACCGTAACTTTGAAGCGTGAACACAATGAAGACTCAGATTGGATTTGTTTTGAAGTCACCGACACCGGAATAGGTATTTCTCGTGAACAACAAAAAAATTTATTTCAAGCCTTTACCCAAGTTGATAATTCTTTAAGTCGGGAGTATGGTGGTACAGGTTTAGGTTTAGCAATTACCCATCACTATTGCAAAATGCTGGGAGGACAAATCAGCGTTTTTAGCCAACTTGGAGTCGGTTCTAAGTTTACAGTTTATCTTCCAACAGCCCCGATTTAATCTAAAGGTTACAAAACATTGACACTCCCCAACCTAAAGGTGTGGGGATTCTTTGTTCACAGAGCCAACTTGCTCGAACAGGATTTCTCCAGCCTGAGTAGAGGTCGATTCTCCCAAAGCGTTGCTCATGTCTAGCATGAAAGTTCCCGTATGCCCTACGGTACTCAATCCTCGACTAAGGATATTTCTAGCTGCATTTTCATCTCTATCCATGACACAACCGCACTTACAAATATGGGTTCTAGTGGATAGCGTTTTCTTAACAATTTCACCGCAACTAGAGCATTCTTGGCTGGTATATTGCGAATTTACCGCCACAGTGACTCTTTCAAATACTTTACCAAAATATTCAAGCCAGATCCGAAACTGATACCAAGATGCGTCATTAATAGACTTAGCTAAACAATGATTTTTCGCCATATTTTTAATTCTCAAATCTTCGTAGGCTATCAAGTCGTTAGACTGAACTACGCACCGTGCTAATTTCACAGCATGGTCTTTACGTTGCCTGCTTATTTTGAGATGGCGTTTCCCTAAAATCTGTCTAGCTTTGCCTCGATTTTTTGAACCTTTTACTTTTCTGGAAATTCGACGTTGTGAACGTTTAAGAACCTTTTCCCCTTGACGGAGAAATTTAGGATTCTCAACCATTACACCATTTGAATCGGTGTAGTATTCCTTTAATCCCACATCTAATCCGATGGTATTTCCAGAAGGCTTTATATTTTCTTTACGGTCAACATCGACACAGAATTGAACATACACGCCGTCTGCACGTTTTACTAATCTCACCCGTTTTATTTGGCTAATTTGGTAAAAATGTAAATCGCGCGTGCCCTTTAACTTGAGTTTACCAATATTTTTTTTATCGGTAAAATTGATTGATTTTCTGTCATCTGCAAGTTTCCAACCCGTTGATTTATACTCAACAGAACGGCAGTTTTTCTGGAATTTTGGATATCCTTTTTTACCAGGAATTGACTTTTTGCAGTTCTCGTAAAAACGAGAAATAGCAGACCAGGCTCGTTCGGCACAAGATTGTCTAGCTTGAGAATTGAGTTCATTAGCAAACGGAAAATTCTTAGCAAGCACAGCGCAATATTTGTTTAAATCGTACTTATCTATTTTTTTATTATCCATCCAATAGCGTAAACAGCTATTGCGGACAAATTGTGCTGTACGAATTGCTTGATTTACTGCTTCAATCTGACTTGCTTTTCCGTAAGTTTTGAACTCAAATACTAACATTGCCTTACCTCTCGCCTTACTTTTTATGCTATATCTTTGGGCACAAGATTGGCTGATATTGCAACAAAGGTTTACAATAAAAAGCCGTCGTAGAACGACGGGGTTTTAAACCCATTTTTACGATAATTCCCACGTTTTATTCATTTAGTGTTAGTTTAAGGGAAGATAGTGTGGGATTGATCTCGCGTGCAGATGTTCCCCCAGGAAACTTACCCTGGTCTAAGTCGTGATGCAATTCAGTCTATCTTCCCTATTTAGGGAAAAGCCACCAGCAGTTAATTAAACATTAATTCAATATGTCCAGATATGATTCTCATTTACGGTGTTCCTTCTGCGGTAAATCTCAAGAGCAAGTTCGCAAATTAATTGCCGGCCCTGGTGTTTATATCTGTGATGAATGCGTAGAACTCTGTAACGAGATTTTAGAAGAAGAATTTTCCGATAAAAATCTAGCCGCGGCTTCAGTCACAGGACAACCGGGGGTACGTTCTCCCAAACAGTCTACGAATAAAGGGTTTTCTCTGACTTCTATTCCTAAACCCATCGAAATTAAAAACTATTTAGATGATCATGTCATCGGTCAAGATGGGGCAAAAAAAGTGCTATCTGTTGCAGTTTATAACCACTATAAACGTCTGAGTGTAGAAAAGTTAAAAGATTCTGATGCCCAGGCTGATGATGCGATAGAATTGCAAAAAGCAAATATTCTCTTGATGGGGCCGACGGGTTGCGGTAAAACCTTACTCGCCCAATCTTTAGCAAAATTATTAGATGTTCCCTTTGCTGTTGCTGATGCCACCACTTTAACCGAAGCCGGTTATGTTGGGGATGATGTGGAAAATATTTTATTACGGTTATTACAGGTTGCCGATTTTGATATTGAAGCCGCACAACAGGGGATTATTTATATTGATGAAATTGATAAAATAGCCCGCAAAAGTGAAAATACCTCCATTACCCGAGATGTGTCTGGAGAAGGGGTACAACAAGCCCTATTAAAAATGTTAGAAGGTACGGTAGTTAATGTTCCTCCCCAGGGTGGACGCAAACATCCCTATCAAGATTTTATCCAAATTGATACCAGCAAAATTCTATTTGTCTGTGGCGGGGCTTTCGTTGGTTTAGAAAAACTAATTGAACAACGTTTAGGCAAAAAATCCCTGGGTTTTGTGCAGTCAAGAGAAGATCATAAAACTCCGGTTACTCCTCTCCATTCCGACGAAGTTTTGTATCATGTTCAACCGGAAGATTTAGTTAAATTTGGCTTAATTCCTGAATTTATTGGCCGACTTCCAGTATTAACTAGGGTTTCGCCTTTGGATGAAGGAGCATTAATGCAGATTTTAACCGAACCTAGTAATGCTTTAGTTAAACAATATAAAAAGCTATTACGCATGGATAATGTCCGGTTAGAATTTGAACCGGAAGCGTTAAAAGCTATTGCTAAAGAAGCCTTCCGTCGGAAAACTGGGGCGCGAGCCTTACGGGGAATTTTGGAGGAATTAATGTTAGAAGTAATGTATGAAATTCCCTCCAGAAAAGATGTGGTTCACTGTGTGATTACCCAAGAAATGGTAGAAAAACGTTCCACAGCAGAAATATTATGGCATCCCGCTTGGCATCGACAACATGAGTCGGCATAATCGTGACACATACTCCCACATCAACCTGGTTACGGGTATGATGTGGGCTTCTTAGCAGCCCGCTAAAAATTAATGCTTTTTTAAAAGTGACAAAACAGGGATTACCAATCAATCCCTTTCGCAATGGGCATTCTCCATCCAGTCCCAAAAGCGCGATCGCTAATTTTTAATCCTGGGGCGGCTTGACGGCGTTTAAATTCCGCAATCATCACTAATTTAATCACTTTTTTAACCACCGATTCTTGATGTCCCGCTTCTACAATTTCAGCTAAGGATTGATGTTTTTCAATTAAACGATATAAAATATCATCTAAAATTTCATAAGGAGGTAAAGAATCCTGATCAACTTGTCCTGGTTTGAGTTCTGCACTGGGCGCTTTTGTTAATATATGATTAGGAATAATTTCTTTGCTATGATATTGATTAAACCAAGAACACAATGAATAAACCCGAGTTTTAGGCACATCGGCAATTACCGCTAATCCCCCATTCATATCTCCATATAAAGTACAATATCCCACCGCCATTTCCGATTTATTTCCTGTAGTTAATAATAGATGTCCGAATTTATTAGAAACCGCCATTAATAATGTTCCTCGGATACGAGATTGGAGGTTTTCTTCTGCTAACCCAAAAGAGGTTTCTGCAAACATGGGTTCTAAGGTTTGATCAAAGGTTTGCATTAAATCTCCAATGGGTAAAGTTTGGGTTTTTATCCCTAAATTATTGGCTAATTCTAAGGCATCTTGAATCGAATGATCTGAGCTATAGGGAGAGGGCATTAACACCCCTAAAACCTTTTCTTTGCCTAATGCTTCCGTTGCGATCGCAGCAACTAAAGCCGAATCTATTCCTCCACTTAAACCTAAAATAACTTGAGAAAATCCACACTTTCGCACATAATCTTTCACCCCCAAAACTAACGCTAACCAAATTTCTTGATCTTCACTTTCAATTAAGTTTATTTCCTGATTTGAGGTGATACCACTACCCCCCATTCCCAAGGCAGGGATTCCATTCCCCCCCATTGGTAAGGGGGGGCTAGGGGGGGTATTATCCACTAAAACCGAGATTAAATCTTGTGTATTTTGATCAAATTCTACCATCTCAAAATCTGTATCAAAGGGTTTTAAACTTAAAACCTGATCGCCATTTTTATTCAAAGCAAAACTACAACCATCAAAAATCAAGTCATCATTTCCCCCCACTTGATTTGCATATAAAATCGGAATATTATAACGTTTTGCACTATGACTAATTAAAGATTGTCTGAACTTCTGTTTACCGACTTGGTAGGGAGAAGCGGATAAATTAACCACTAAATCTATATCTTTTTCTACTAATTCTGCTAAAGGATTACAAGCATAATTCCGTTTACCCCAGAATGATTCATCATTCCATAAATCCTCACAAATTGTTACCCCAATTTTAATAGTTTCTTCTAAAACAAAAAAATTACTTTCTAATCCAGGTTCAAAATATCGATCCTCATCAAAAACATCATAGGTTGGTAATAATCGCTTTTGAAAATATTGTTTAATTTCACCCTGTTCTAATAATGCTGCACTATTATAAATAGGGTTTCCCCCATTTTTTTGATAGTCTAAATTCTGTTCAACTGTTCCTACTAATACCGCAATTTGTGGCGGTAATTCTCTTGCTAATTGTCGTAATTTTTCCGTTGTGGCTTGAATAAAACTAGGACGAATTAATAAATCTCTAGGGGGATATCCCGTTAAGGATAATTCCGTTGTTAATAACAGACTACATCCGGCTGCAAACGCTGTTTCTGCTGCTTCTAATATCCGTTGCGCGTTTCCGGTTAAATCTCCAACGGTGGGGTTAAGTTGAGCGATCGCAATTTTCATGCTTGAGTATGACATCAATTAAACTGACCTCAATTATTGCAAACCCACCCTAAAAAATTAGCAAAAGATAATATTAAAACCTATAAATATTCTTCTTGAATAGAATTCGGTAACTTTTGTAAATCTTGGATTTCCACCAGTTCTTTCTCCTGTTCCTTCACACTAATTGGCACTCTCAAAGGTTGACGCTGTTCTAACCAACAACTGGCTAAAGGTAAGGTTTGATCCAAATCTTCCAAAGGTCGAGGAATCACCATTACGGCGTTTAACTCCCCAATCCGTTCAGCTTCAAACATTCCCGCCTCAATCGCCATCGCCACATCGGACACCGGGCCCCGAATAATCACCGTACACAACCCCGCCCCAATCCGTTCATAGGACATCAGACTCACATCCGCCGCCTTCAACATGGCATCCGCCGCCCCCACCATCGCCGGAAATCCACGGGTTTCGAGTAACCCCACCGCCTGATTACTTAAACGATGACCCGCCCCATTAGTTAGATTGGATAAACGGGAACTAATTGGAAGCACCAGTTCTAAATTTGGAAAGGGTCGAGGAATTACTAAGCTAGAAACAAATTGACCAAACTGTTTAGCCGTTTGCGTTCCGGTTTCCACCGCCAAACGCACCTCAGAAATTTTCCCCCGGACAATTGCTGTGCAGTGTCCCCCACCAATTTTTTCATAGCCCACTAAATGAACCCCGGCGGACTTTAACATCATATCCGCCGTTCCCACAATCGCCGGGAAGCTCTGGGTAGAAACTAAACCCAGGGCCATATCTCTAAAATCGGTCTGGTTTGACCGTTCAGAAGGGCCGGAATTTCGTCTGTTTGCGTCCATTTTTAATCATTCCGATAAATCGGATGTGGCGTATGAGTAATAGGTAATGGGTAATGGGTAATAGGTAATGGAAAGAGTTTACCTTTACCTCCCCTGCTCTCCTGTTTCCCCTGCTCTCCTGTTCTTCAACTCTGGGAGTTATTGAAAGCTTTGCGATGGGGAAGCAAGGTATCCAATAACCGACTCAGATTTTCTTTCCCATAAATTACCGGAGGAATGGGCCCAGACGACAGTTCCGAGGATGCTGGGGACTGGGGAACCAGAGCCGTTTCCTCCGTTTTTTCTGGGCTAGAGGGGATGACCGTTTCAGTTTCAGCAGGAATGAATAAAACCTCCGATGGTTGAGCCGTGATTTCTTCCAATACCGGGGTATTCTCCGGTTCAGGGGCAAAGGATACCAACTCTAAAATCGGCTCAGGCTCCTCAAACCAAGGAGAGGTGATCGTGGGTTCAGGAGTAAGTTCTGGTGGCGGAGATACCTGTTCGGGTTCTAATTCGGGTTCTAATACACGAGAGCGATCCCCAATCAAAGATCCCGCGGCAACAACTTGTTGAGATGCAATAGAACTCTCCAAGATCGTTGTTTCTGAACCAATACAGGCATTTTCCCCAAGGGTTCCTGCCCCTAAAATTAATACTCCTGACCCCAAGACTACACCTGTCTCTATCTCTAGGATACCTTGGTAAACCTGAATAATCACCCCCCTTCCGATACAAACCCCCGCAGCAATTCTAAGCTGACCATCGGCTGCCGCTTGTAGGATCACCCCGGGTGCTAGGGTAGCCCCGGGATCAATTGTGACATCGCCACTCACATAAACATCTGGGTTTAGGAGTTGCGGTGGCGATATGTTCATCTTTACTCGAACCTCTAGCGTTGCGTTTTAATTCTCAATCCCCTTGATAGAGGAATGTTAGGGACGTTGGATAATTTCCTCCAGTACCCGACGCTTGGCTTTAGAGTCGATCCCGATTAACCGCACATATTCCCCACGATGTTCGTTTAAGCAACCGTCTAAAGCTGCCATCACGTCGGAGATATTGTTAGATTGAATCGGGGCACAACTATTCCAAGATCCGGTACGGAAGCGGCGAGCATCCGCGTGTTCTGTGCCGACTTTGTAGCCTTTGGCTAACAGACCCCGAACGTGATCCGCAACACCATTATCTAGTTTGCCACTGCTGACGGTTGCTGCACTAGGACGACTGGTGGAAGCCGGAGCCGAAGCCGAAGCCGTTGGCGCTACTTTGCCATCGGGACGCTGAATAATTTCTTCTAGGACACGGCGTTTGTTTTTGGGATCAATTCCAATTAAACGCACATATTCCCCCTGATGCTCACTAGCGATCGCATCTAATTTAGAAAGAATATCTGCTACCCCTGAACCGGAGATACTGGGGCCACCACGCCAAGATCCGGTACGGAAGCGACGAACATCGGCGTATTCTGTGCCAATTTTGTAACCTTTGGCTAACAGATCGCCAATTTGTCCGCCGAGACCGGAACTGGCAATACTGGCTGAACCCGAAGCCGTAGTCACCGAAGTGCTGACCTTAGCAGTGCCAGCTTTTGTGGCTACGCGGCCATCGGGACGCTGAATAATTTCTTCTAGGACACGGCGTTTGTTTTTGGGATCAATTCCAATTAAACGCACATATTCCCCCTGATGCTCACTAGCGATCGCATCTAATTTAGAAAGAATATCTGCTACCCCTGAACCGGAGATACTGGGGCCACCACGCCAAGATCCGGTACGGAAGCGACGAACATCGGCGTATTCTGTGCCAATTTTGTAGCCTTTGGCCAACAAATCGCCAATTTGTCCCCCGATACCCGAACTGGCAACACTGGCCGAACCCGCAGAAGTAGCCACCGAAGCACTGACCTTGCCATTACTGGATTTTGGGGCTACGCTGCCATCGGGACGTTGAATGATTTCTTCTAGGACACGACGTTTATTTTTGGAGTCAATCCCCAACAGACGGACATATTCTCCGCCATGATCTCTGAGGCCAGCTTCTAAGGCTGCAACGACTTCCCCGGTGGTTTTAGCATTGATCGGAGCGCCACTGCGCCAAGATCCGGTGCGAAAACGACGGGTATCGGCGTGTTCCGTGCCAATTTTGTAGCCCTTGGCTAACAGATCCCCGATTTGCTGCACAATTTCAGGGGCTAAATTAGAACTTCCGGTATAGGCATAGGAGCGATCGCGACCACTACCATTACCAACTCCAGTCCCTTCATTACGAATCGGGTTAATACAAGAGGAGTTTTCAGAACACTGATAACCCGCTTTTAGGGATTGATTGACCCCGATGACGTGGTTAGCAAAGCTCAGATCCGCATCCGTAACGTTGGGTAAGCGATCGGCCTGTTGTTGATTGGTGATAATTGAACCGGAGGGAACATATTTTCCGGGGGGAATTTCCACGTCTTCAATTAAAACGTGCATCATCACAATGCAACCATTCCCGACTCTGGAATTGAATACCGTAGAACGGAATCCGATAAAACAATTATCTCCCACATAAGCTGGGCCATGAATTAGGGCCATGTGGGTGATGGAGGAATTTTTACCCACCCAGACGGAGTAGGATTGACCATCATCTCCTTTGACGCGGCCTTCTTCTAAGCCATGAATCACCACGCCGTCTTGGATATTGCTATTTTCCCCGATGGCAAAGGGTGAACCTTCATCGGCTCGGATAGAAGTGCCAGGAGCTACTAAGACATGATCACCAATCCGAACGTCACCAATAATATTAGAAAAAGAATGTACATAAGCCGTTGGGTCGATTTTCGGCTCTGCCAAGTTCTTCGACCAAGGGGTTGGAGGAGCCGCTAGGCCACGAACTGCCATATTTTAATTTCTCCTAAACCGAATAGTTGTTTGTTGTTTGTTGTTCGTTATTGCACCGGATCAAAAGGGATGATTAAGAAGTTGATTCAGTTAAATATTAAAAAGTTCTGAAGTTTATAATTTCGGGTGCGGAATTTCAACTTTTTTTCAAAATTTGATTTATCCTATAACTAACACCTTTCCTAACTTTTTCCCTCTTAAAAATTTAAAGTCTTTCGCTTCTCAATAACTCCCACTTTTTTCCTGTTAATAATGATCTTTTTTGCTGTAAATCGTTCGATTTTCCAGATTTATGGTGTCGATGATTGCAACAATCGCCGCGTCACTGGGTCGTTTTTCACTCCCTTCAACTTGACGGGCTGCACTACCTCGACTCACAAGTACCCATTCACCGATTCCGGCTCCCACCACATCAATCGCTACCTCATACTCGTTGGAGATATCTTCTCCATGTTCATCAACAAATCGTAAAAGCAGAAACTTGGAACCCCTTAAACTAGGTTCTTTCTGATTGCCAACAACCGTGCCAATCACTTTGGCAATTTGCATAATGAGTTTGAGGAAGAATAAATGGGAATTTGGAGGGATTTATCAAAGGATCAAGGGTAAATTTACCGATTTTTAAAATCCTCTGGAAATTAGGGACGGTTTAAAGGACGAATCCCACTGAGGCTTTCGCGGAATTGTTCTACTGCTTCGGTATAGCGGATGGGTAAAACGTATTCTAAGTTTTCGTGGGGACGAGCAATAATATGAGTGGATAAAACTTCTCCACCCTTAACTCGTTTAATGGATTCAACCCCTGCGGATACGGAGGCTTGCACTTCGGATACATCCCCCCGCACAATCACAGTAACCCGGGCACTGCCAATTTTTTCGTAACCCACTAAGGTGACTCGAGCGGCTTTTACCATTGAGTCCGCCGCTTCCACAACGGCAGGAAAGCCTAAAGTCTCGATCATACCAACTGCAATCGCCATTAAATTTGACTCCTAAAATCAATCAAAACAGTTCGGGAATAATACAGAATTTCGCCATAAAATGGGGATAATTCCGCTTTTAATTAAAATTGACTTGGGGTTGTGAAATTACTTTTTAGAACTTCTACACGGGTCAATTCAACGTGAGATTTTTTGAGTCCTTAGTAAGCCCTGAACTGCTCCACTGCCTCGGTATAGCGAATCGGCAGAACATATTCTAGGTTTTCATGGGGACGAGCAATAATGTGGGTGGAAGTCACTTGACCGCCGTTCACTCGTTTGATAGATTCCACTCCGGCTGCTACAGATGCTTGGACTTCGGAAACATCGCCACGCACGATGACGGTGACTCGGCCACTGCCAATTTTCTCATATCCGACTAAAGTGACCCGGGCTGCTTTAACCATGGCGTCTGCTGCTTCTACAACAGCAGGAAAGCCTAAAGTTTCAATCATTCCCACAGCAATTGACATGGTTTAACTCCTAGTTAATGAACAAAACAAACTACACTGTATTTTTAAGCGATAAGCTAATTTCCAACAGATTCAACCGTCGGATTTCGGGCTACACTCAGATGTTGTAGTTATCCTTTAAGTCTAATTTTAGGGCTTATTGATCCCTAGATTTGGCAATAGTTATATTTTCCTATTGCTTACTTCCATGCCATTGAGGATGGAAACGGAGATCAGCAGATTACCTACAATTTCAATTTACAGAAATAGTAACGAACCTCCCTCTATAAGAATAGGAGAAGGGTGACACTCTTGACAATATTAATCTGGATTATATTTTCTCATTTTTAATATTATTTTTGTTGATAATGAATTTTAATTAAGTTTTGTTAAGTTTTTGAGAATTATAACCGTGCCAATGTAAGCAAGACTCTAATGAAAAGACTTTTTGTGTATATAGCTCTATAAAATAGTATAATAATCCGCCAATCCCGGCTGAAAGTTAACTCAAAGACCTATGAATCCGAAATTTTGATATAGTAAGCTGAGACTTCCTAAGAATTTTTTAATTTTAAGTTAAATGACAGATTTTCTCCTCCACACCAGTTGGTGGATACCTTTTTATGGCTTAATTGGGGCAATCTTGACCTTACCTTGGTCAGCGGGACTGGTGCGACGCACTGGGCCTAGACCCGCAGCCTACTTTAATTTGTTAATGACGGTTTTAGCCCTTGTCCATGGTTCGGTTGTTTTCCGCACTACCTGGGATGAACCCATTCAGCAAATTGTTTTCCATTGGGTACACACCAACAATTTAGACCTATCCTTTGCCCTAGAAATCTCCCCGGTGAGTTTGGGGGCAATAGAATTAATTACGGGTTTGAGTTTAATTGCTCAATGCTACGCCCTGGGATACATGGAAAAGGACTGGGCTCTGGCTCGGTTTTTTGGTTTGATGGGATTCTTTGAAGCGGCAATTAGTGGGTTAGCCCTAAGTGATTCGTTATTACTGAGTTATATCCTCCTAGAGTTATTAACCCTCTCTACCTATCTGCTGGTGGGCTTCTGGTATGCTCAACCCTTGGTGGTAACGGCGGCTCGGGATGCGTTTTTAACCAAACGGGTCGGAGATGTATTGCTGTTGATGGGGGTGGTGTATCTCTCCACCCTGGCCGGAAGTTTGAGCTTTTCCGATTTGGAAGGATGGGCTGAAACCGCCACCTTAACGCCCCTCCATGCGACTTTACTGGGTCTGGCCTTGATTTCTGGCCCGATTGGAAAATGCGCCCAATTTCCCTTAAATCTCTGGTTAGATGAGGCGATGGAAGGCCCAAACCCGGCTTCGATTCTGCGAAATTCCGTGGTGGTGGCCAGTGGAGCCTATGTTTTAATTAAACTGCAACCGGTTTTGGCCCTTTCCCCAATTGCATCTACAACTTTGGTGGTTTTGGGGACAATTACCGCTATTGGTGCTTCTTTGGTTTCCATTGCCCAAATTGATCTCAAACGGGCCTTATCCCATTCTACCAGTGCCTATTTAGGGTTGGTATTTATTGCGGTGGGAGAAAGTCAAGTTGATATTGCTCTGTTATTATTGTTCACCCATGCGATCGCCAAAGCCTTAGTTTTCATGAGTGCGGGTTCGGTAATTCTAACCACCAATACCCAAAATCTAACGGAGATGGGGGGGTTATGGTCAAAAATGCCCGCAACGACAACGGCTTTTATTGTGGGTGCGGGGGGTTTAGTCGCCTTAATGCCATTGGGTACTTTTTGGACAATGCGCCGTTGGGTGAATGGATTTTGGACATTACCTCTGTGGTTGATTTTGGTCTTGCTGCTGGTTAATTGTTTAACGGCTTTGAGTTTAACCCGGGTTTTCGGATTAGTTTTTGCGGGAAAACCCCAACAAAAAACCCGGCGAGCGCCGGAAGTTCCATGGCCAATGGCTTTACCGCTTGTGAGCATGACCATTTTGACCTTGTTAGTACCCCTGATGTTACAACAATGGCAATTATTACTCAGTTGGACGGCCCCCTTGGCGGAAGTTCCCCCCACGGGATTTGCTGAGAGTGTCCGTCAAGCCACGGTTCCTTTATTGGTGATGTCAGGTATTATTGGGGTGACAATTGGCGCTGCTATTTATTTATATGGGGTGGGTTCTAAGCCTTACAAATTGCCCTGGAAAGGATTGCAAGATTTATTCGCTTACGATTTCTATATTGATCGAATTTACGATCTAACTGTGGTTTTATTTGTTCGTCAAATTTCCGCTTTTAGTGCTTGGATCGATCGCTATATTATTGATGGCATTGTTAATGCTTTTGGTTTAGCAACTTTGTTTAGTGGAGAAGGCTTAAAATACAGTATTTCTGGACAATCTCAATTTTATCTCCTAACTATTGTTTTAGGAGTAGGAGTATTGCTGGGATTAATGTTGTGGCAATTCTAACTGTAGTAAGCCCTTTAGGGCTTTCTTTTCTTAATCTACGGAAGTTAACTATCAACTATCAACACCAATTTATTTATGCTTAGTGTATTAATTTGGCTTCCTTTATTGGGTGCGGCTATTATTGGCTTTTGGCCGAATTTATCGGGTAAAACGGCTCGTCAATTGTCTTTAGTGATCACAGTCGGATTGTTTTTATGGTCGTTGGTTTTAGCGGGAATATTTGATCCAGATAATCCGGCTTTACAGTTTAAAGAATATATTCCTTGGATTAAACCTTTGGGGTTAAATTATACTTTGGGGGTTGATGGTTTATCCTTACCTTTGGTAATTTTAAATGGGTTATTAATTACGATTGCGATCGCAATTACTGATTTATTTATTAGTCGCCATCAACTCTATTATTCCTCAATTTTACTGATTTCGGCTGGGATTTCTGGGACATTTTTATCCCAAAATCTATTATTATTTCTGCTGTTTTATGAAGTGGAATTAATCCCTTTGTATCTATTAATTGCGATTTGGGGAGGCAAACGCAAAGGCTATGCAGCCACTAAATTTCTACTGTATACGGCCGTTTCGGGATTTCTAATTTTAGCGTCTTTTTTAGGAATTGTTTGGCTGACCCATACCCTAGATTTTGATTTAGATACCATTAGTGCTACAGCCTTGGGAGTCTCATCTTTACCTTTAACCACCCAACTGATTTTATTAGGAGGTCTGTTAATTGGATTCGGAATTAAAATTCCTTTATTTCCCTTCCATACCTGGCTACCTGATGCTCACGTTGAGGCTTCAACCCCTGTTTCTGTGCTGTTAGCCGGGGTATTATTAAAGTTAGGAACTTATGGGTTATTACGGTTTGGTGTAGGCTTATTTCCCGATGCTTGGTTAGTAGTATCTCCTTGGGTGGCAAGTTGGGCTGTAGTTAGTGTTTTATATGGAGCTTTTTGTGCTATTTCTCAAAAAGATATGAAGAAAATAGTCGCCTATAGTTCTATTGCTCACATGGGCTATATTTTATTGGCTTTTGCTGCGGCTAACTCCACCAGTTTATTAGGGGCTGTGATGCAAATGGTGAGTCATGGTTTAATCTCGGGATTAATGTTTTTAACCGTTGGAGTTGTCTATCGAAAAGCCGGAAGTCGAGATTTAGATATTATTCAAGGGTTACTCAATCCAGAACGAGGTTTACCCGTGATTGGTACTATTATGATTATGGCGGTAATGGCGAGTGCGGGAATACCTGGTTTGGTGGGATTTGTGGCAGAATTTATCATCTTTCGAGGCAGTATGGAAGTCTTCCCTGTACAAACTTTATTGTGCATGATTGGAACCGGATTAACTTCAGTTTATTTCCTGATTATGATTAATAAAGCTTTCTTTGGTCGCCTCTCGGAATCTGTGGTGAATTTGCCTTCGGTACAATGGCGCGATCGCATTCCAGCTATGATTTTAGCATTAATTATTGTGATCTTAGGAATTCAACCTAACTTACTGGTGAGATTAACTGATGCTTCCACAACGGCTTTAGCCCATACTCAACCTTTATTTGCTCAACATCTCGCGGAAAAAGTTTGAATTTCTTGATAAAGTGGGTCTAAATAATTGAGTAGAAAATCAAACCCATTTTATCACTTTTCCAGAGATTAATTTTAATTAAACCTTTAAACAAAATGACCATTACCGATTTTAATACCATGTCTAAACATCCTCTATCTGAATATATTCATCGCCTCGAGTCCGGCGAAGCATTATTACTAGATTATCCTGAAAATTTAGTAGAAGTTGTCGGCATTTTAAAAAGTTATGGGATTGTTTTGGATGCCTATTCTAAAAATCTAATTTATATTGCAGATGAACAGTTTTTAGAATTATTTCCCTTTTTTAAATATTTCAACGGAGAGGTAAACATCAAAAAAATATTGCAATATTTGTGGCATGATCGGATTAATTTTGAATATGCCGAATATTGTATGAAAACCATGTTTTGGCATGGAGGAGGCAAATTAGATCAATATTTAGATTCTCCTGAATTTCTACTATTAGCAGAAACGGCTATTCAAGCCAAAACTAAGGGAAATTTGATCATTCAACCGTTACATCGTTTTTTCCCAGGATTTCTCCCCGAACAAATCCGACAACTCTCCTATTATAGTGGATTAGGTCAATTTTGGCGGGTGATGAGTGATATGTTTATTTCCCTTTCTGACCGTTATGATCAAGGAGAAATTAAATCTATTCCTGAAGTGGTTAATCATATTTTATTAGCATTAGTAGAAGCTGCCAATAAACCGATTACCTATAGCGTCAAAATCAATAATAAAGTTTATGATATCCTGCCAAAATCTGCCGAATTAACCTTTTTAATGGATACCGCCGTTCCCTACGTTGAAGCTGTGTTCTTTAGGGGAACTCCTTTTCAGGGAACCGTTTCTTATAATGCCCAAGCACAGCAAATTCCCACAGAACAAAAAGACTTTGCCTATGGTGCATTATACGCCGATCCTCTACCAATTGGCGGTTCAGGTATTCCCCCAACTCAATTAATGCAGGATATGCGTCATTTTCTTCCTGATTATTTACATAATATTTATCAAAATAGTTGTCGCGGGGAAGATGATTTACGGGTGCAAATTTGCCAAAGTTTTCAAAAGTCAATGTTCTGTGTGACAACGGCTGCTATTTTGGGATTAGCACCCCATTCTATTAATACTAATGATCCGGAACAAAAACAAGCTAATCGGATCTATTTTGAGAATTGGATGGATCGATTTTTAAACTCTCGTTTAGGGGAAGTTAATCAACCCACATTCAGGGAATGTAAGCTATTTCCAGAACGTTAAAAGACACTTTAAAAGAGCGAGGATTGTCAAATGTCAGCAACACCGGAAAGTTTACAAAAATTTATTGATTTCTGTAAAGAACATATCACAGGACAGGAAAGAAAAGAAGCACAAACTTTTTTAGATCGTTTTTTTAAAGCATTTGGTTATGAGGGTGCTTTAGAAGCGGGAGCAAAATATGAGGAAGCGATTAAAAAAGGGAGTCAAAAAGGTAAAACTGGTTTTGCTGATTTAATTTGGAAACCTAAAGTTTTAATTGAGATGAAACAACGGGGTGAGGATCTTAATAAACATTATGCCCAAGCTTTTGCTTATTGGCAACGTTTAGTACCTAATCGCCCTCGTTATGTGATTCTTTGTAATTTTGATGAATTTTGGATTTTTGATTTTGATAATCAATTAGATGAACCTGTTGATAAAGTCGCTCTGATTAATTTAGTAGAAAGAGCGAGTGCTTTTGCTTTTATGGAGTTGGGAAATCGGACTCCTGTTTTTAGAAATAATCAAGTAGAAATTACTGAAATTGCGGCGCGAAGAATGGGGGAATTATTTACAACTTTACAGCAAAGATTATCAAAACAAACCAATTCTGAATTAATCGCTCAACGCTTTATTTTACAATGTGTGTTAGCCATGTTTGCTGAAGATCGGGGATTATTACCTCAAGATTTATTTATTGCTTGTGTACAAGATTGTCTCCAAAATAAACTAAGCTCCTATGATATCATTGGGGGATTATTTAGAGAAATGAATCAAACCGGAATTACTCCGGCTGGGCGTTATAAAGGTGTAGATTATTTTAATGGTGGACTATTTTCTACGATTTATCCAATTGATTTAACTGAGAAAGAATTAGAATTTTTAGATGTGGCTGCGAGGCAGGATTGGAGTAAGGTTAGACCCGCAATTTTTGGGAATATTTTTGAAGGCTCGGTTAATAAAAAAGACCGTCATTCCTACGGAATTCATTATACTTCAGAAAGTGATATAATGAACATTGTTCGCCCTACTATTAGTCAGTATTGGGAGGAGCGTATTGAAGGTGCAAATACCCTTAAGCAATTATATCAATTACAGCTAGACTTACTCAATTATAAAGTCTTAGATCCGGCTTGCGGGAGTGGAAATTTTCTTTATATTGCTTATCAAGAATTAAAACGCATTGAACAGCTTTTAATTGATAAAATTATGAGTAAAAAAACTACCAATATTGATCAATTACAGATCAGTTTTGTTACTCCCCATCAGTTTTATGGAATGGATCTTAATCCTTTTGCGGTGGAGTTAGCTAGAGTTACTTTAATGATAGCGCGTAAGGTGGCAATTGATAAGTTTAATTTAACTGAAAATTCTTTACCTTTAGATACTTTAGATGATAATATTGTCTGTAAAGATGCTCTTTTTAATGCTTGGATAAAAGCCGATGCTATTATTGGCAATCCGCCCTTTTTAGGAGGTAAACATATTCGTTTAAATTTAGGAGATGATTATGTCGATCATCTCTTTGAAAAATACCCTAAAGATGTGGATTTTTGCAGTTATTGGTTTAGATTAGCCCATGATAATATTGATAATAATGGCAGAGTTGGTTTAGTTGCGACTAATTCAATTAGTCAAGGGAAAAGTCGCAAGGTTTCTTTAGATTATATCAATGAAAATAACGGTTATATTCACGAAGCCATTTCAACTCAAGAATGGTCTGGAGAAGCCGCAGTTCATGTTAGTATTGTGAATTGGTGTAAAATCAAACCTGATACTTATTTTTTAGATCATAAACCCGTTAATTTTATTAATTCTTCTCTGACTTGTTTAACTGATGTAACCCAAGCTAAAACTTTAAAAGCAAATCTTAATCACTGTTTTCAAGGTGTAATTCCTAATGGAAAAGGGTTTATTGTTACTGAAAAAGAAGTTCAAGAATGGCTTGAAAAAGATATTAAAAATAAAGATGTTTTAAAATTATTTTCTATGGGAACAAATTTAGCTAAATTTCCTCATGGAAAACCTGATAGATGGATTATTGATTTTGATAATATGAGTTTGGAAGAAGCGAGTGATTATGAATTACCTTTGGTAAGATTAAAACAAACTATTCCAGAAGAAAGAACGAATAATCGCAACAATAAATTAAAAGAATATTGGTGGCAATATGAAGGTAAAAGATTAACAATGAGAAAAGCAATTAAGGATTTATCCTATTATTTTTCACTTCCTCGGCTATCAAAATGGGCGATATTTATTCCTGCTGAAATTAATTGGCTTCCTGGAGACTTAAATATTATTATTGCATCCGAGGATTTTTACATATTAGGAATATTAACCTCAAATATTCATCGTATTTGGGTAAAAGCACAAAGTTCAACTTTAAAAGGAGATACCCGCTATACTAATACAACTTGTTTTGAAACCTTCCCCTTTCCGCAAACACCGACTAAAAAAATAGTTGAAAAAATTAGAGAAACCATGATTAAACTCCATGAATATCGGACAGAGCAAATGGAGAAAAAACAATGGGGAATCACCAAATTATACAACAATTTTTTTACTGAGTCTAGTAGTCAACTGTATAAACTCCATCAACAAATAGATAAATTAGCAATGGAAGCTTATGGATTTAATCCCGATGATGATCTTTTAGAGAAATTATTAAAACTCAACCTAGAGTTAGCCGAAAAAGAGGAAAGAGGGGAAAAAATAGTCGGTTGTTGGGATATTTATCAATAAGATTTGACAGTAGAAACCCGGTTTCTGTCATAATCTTTGTTGCTCAACCGAGAGATTTGTGGAGAAACAGGGTTTCTGAGTCCCACGCGCGACTATATCTAGTTGTTTTAATAGATAAACCTGAGCATTAAAATCGCAATATAGAATATGGAAAAATAGTCATAGAGCCTGGAGACGGGAAAAGAAAGAAAAGAGGGAAGCCCTGAAGGGCTTACTACGGTTTGAAGGGGTTTTTAACTAAGTTGGAGTTATAATACCGAGGATCGGAGGTGACTTCTTTTCCGATCCAATGGGGAATATTAATATTTTGATCTTCTGTTTCTAGTTCTACTTCTGCTAAGATTAATCCTTGATTCTCTCCCCAAAATTCATCAACTTCCCAAATTAAATCCCCGATATTAATTTTATATCTGGTTTTTTCAATTAAAGGGCGATCGCATAATGTTTCTAATAATTCTTGAGCATCATCAACGGGTATTTCATACTCAAATTCTGCCCGACTACTTCCTGTTGTTAGCCCTTTAATCGTTAAATATCCCTGACTTCCTACGACCCGCACCCGCACCGTGCGACCATTGATATTAGCAATATAGCCTTGACGATAGGTTTCTCCCACTGCAAGCGATCGCCATTCATCCCCCTGAACTAAAAATTTTCGTTCAATTTCTATTGCCATTTATAGTGATCTAAAAAATTATCTGTTCATGATTATACCATAAAATTTTATATTTTTATCAACAAATAAAAAAAAATCCCGTTGTTGCGCTGTTGTTGCGCTGTTGTTGCGCTTCAGCGCAATCTTGAGGGCTAAAGCCCAACAACATACAACATCATGTTTATGTTAATAATAATTAATTTGCCAATAGCTACAAAATTGATATAATCATTATACGGTGAGCGTCATCGCTTCGTAGATTAGAAAATAATCTGGCTTTAAAATTTTAAGTTTATTTTATCCATGACTGAACTATTTAATCCTTCTGAAAATTCTAATGTTTCTCGTCGTTTTATTCTTAAACTATTAGGAATTAGTTCTGTTGGTGGACTCTTAGGTTATTCTCGATTCCATAAACCTGAACCAACAATTTTCCAGCCAAATATCCTGAATTTACCCCAATTTTTAACCCAACCTAAGCACGTTGTAATTGTCGGTGCAGGATTAGCCGGATTAGCCTGTGCTTATGAATTGAGTCAACGGGGATTTAAAGTTACTTTATTAGAAAAATCTCCCCAATTGGGCGGTAAAATTGCTAGTTGGGATATTAAAATAGGTGATAAAACCTTTAAAATGGAACATGGTTTTCATGGGTTCTTTCCCCAATATTATAACTTAAAATCCTTAGTTAAAGAAATCCAAATTGAAGATAATTTTAAATCATTAGAATCCTATGCCGTGGTTTTTAAAAATAACCAATATCAACCGGAAATATTCCGTCCTAGTCGGTCTGCATTTCCTTGGAATGTGGTGGATTTAGGGTTCTCTTCTGCTAATCGTTTAAACTGGGGAATTAATCTGACTCATTTGAATCATTGGAAAGTATTTAGAGAAATTGGTGGGTTTAAAATTCCCAATAGTTTTCAACGTTTGGATGACATTTCTGTGGCGGACTGGGTGAGTCAAGATTTCCCTCAAGGTTTGTATGATTTATATTTTCTTCCCTTTGCTAAATCGAGTTTAAATGCACCGGATAAATTGAGTGTGGGGGAATTGATGCAGTTTTTCCATTTCTATTTTTTTGGTAATCCTGAAGGGTTGGCTTTTAATGGAACTTGTCAAGATATGGGAACCAGTTTAGTCCAACCTTTAGTTAAAGCAATTCAACAAAAAGGAGGAGAAGTTTTAACCGATGTTACCGTGAATAATATTAACTGGAATCAAGGAAAAATTGATTCTATTAGTTATTTTCAAGGTAATCAAATTAATTCAGTTCCATTTTGGGTAAAATATAATCCAATTCTATCATTAATTGACCCCCCCTGCCCCTGCCCCCCCTTGGTAAGCGGGGGTGAATATCAGGAATTGGTCGGGGGTGACTGTTTAGAATATTTTGGGTCTGGAGATGATATTTATGCGGTATCTGGAGAGAATAATCAAGCTATTTCTTTGCAATGTACCCATCAAGGTTGTACGGTACAAATGGCAGAAGATGGATATTTTCATTGTCCTTGTCATGGGGCAGTTTTTAATCAAAAAGGTCAGGTAATTTCTGGCCCAGCACAACGAGATTTACCAAATTATCAGGTAATAGAAAGACAGGATAATCAAGTTAAGTTAGTTGGTATTAATAATATAACCAGAAATTCATCTATTACAAATAATATCCAGGCAGATTATTATGTATTAGCGACGGATATTCCTGGGACGCAACGATTATTTACCTTGATGAATGGGGAAATCAATCAACAGGTGAAACAACAAATTGAACAACTACAAGTCGCTGACCCCTTTGCAGTTTGTAGGTTTTGGTTTGACCGAGATTTCCCTTGGGAATATAGCCATTTTACCTCTTTATCAGGTTATAATTTAACCGATAGTATTACCCTTTATCATCGTATTCAAGAGGAATATATTAAATGGTATAAAGAAACTGGGGGGACTGTGGTAGAACTTCATGCTTATTGTTATAAAGAAACGCAATTTCCCACACAAGAAGCTTTATTAATAACTTTTGAACAGGAACTTTATGAAATTGTCCCCGAATTAAAATTAGCTACCCTATTACATCGAGAATTAGTCAATCAGAAAAATTTTGCCGGATATCCCCCCGGAAGTTATGCAAATCGTCCGGCTACAAATTCTGGGGTTACTAATTTAATGTTTGCGGGAGATTGGGTAAAAATGCCCTTTCCCTGTGGTTTAATGGAAAGGGCTGTTAGTAGTGGATTATTAGCAGCAAATGAAATTTTATATCAGGAGGGTTTGCAAAAACGACCGCTTTTTTCTGTAAATCCAGAAGGATTTTTAAAGATATAAAATTGATATTACTTTAATTCCGCGTAGGCGGAATTTGTTTGTGTAGCTGCGATTGAAATCGCCCAGGTTAATATGAATCAAGAAAAATTATCCAATACAACATCAAAAACCAACGATATTCGACAGTCAGGAATAAACCCGAATCATTGGTATGTTGTAGCAGCAATTCATGAAGTCAAAACTCAACCCCTGGAAGTAAAATTATGGAATCAAAATATTGTTTTATTTCGGGATAGTTTAGGCAAAATTCAAGCATTGGAAAATCGCTGTCCCCATCGACAAGTTAAATTAAGTCATGGTAAAATCATATCAGATTATATAGAATGCGCTTATCATGGTTGGCAATTTAATTCTCAGGGAGAATGTGTCAAAGTTCCCTATTTAGAGGATAACCAAAAATTACCTAAAAATTGTAAAATCCGAGAATATTCAGTTAAAGAATTAGATGGTTTTATCTGGCTTTTTCCTGGGGATAATCCTAATTTAATTCAACCCTTAGCAATTCCAGAATGGGATAATCTAAATTATATTGCAACGGTTTCAGTTATTCATTATCAAGGACATTTTTCCTTTTTAATTGAGAATTTAATGGATATGTACCACGGACATTTACATCAAGATTTACAAGCATGGACGGATGCTATTTTAGACAAGATAGAAGCAGATGAAAACCGAGTTGATGCTTACTATCAAGCTAAAAGTTATTATAAAATTGATAAAATTTGGTCAATTTCCCAGCTATTTTTTTCCGGTTTAAGACAACTTCATCCTGAACCTTTAACGGTTAGTTATATTTATCCCCATTGGGTTTCTACTTTGGGAGACTATTTTAAAATATATTGTTTATTCTGTCCGATTAGTTTAACAGAAACCAAGGCATATTTAATTCATTTTACCTCATTAAATGCCTTTTGGCGACTCCATAAACTGCCTATAAAATTCAGAAAATTTGTCAAAAATTTATGTTTTGGTTCCGCCCAAAAACTATTAGATGGGTTGGTTAAACAGGATGTTTTAATGATAGAAGAAGAACAAAAAGCCTATTTACAAAATCCCCAACAAAAAGGATATGAATTTAACCCGACTATCGCCAGTATTCAAAGGTTAATTAACAATCAAGTTGAAAAATAATCAGTAGGGGGTCATCAATACAAAATTTCGTTGTTGCGCTTTAGCGCTCCATAAAGGGGCATTCATCCCAACAACAAATATGGAGCGCTGAAGCGCAACAACAAATATGGAGCGCTGAAGCGCAACAACTATGAATTTATGCTTTTTGCTTCAAAATTAATAGGGTAATATCATCAAACTGTTTTTCTTTTCCTCGGAATGTCAAAACATCATTAATCACAGATTGTTTAATATCTTCTATCGGGTGTTGCCAATTTTCAGAAATAACATCACAGAGTCTATCAAGTCCATACTGTTGTCTATCAACATTAAAGGTTTCTGTAATTCCATCGGTATATAAAACCACTCCATCTCCGGTTTTTAACTCGACGGTTGCGGAATTAATAAACTCCGTAATATTTTCATCTAAAGCAATCGGAAGACCTAAATCCATCGTATCAATCCGTTCAATATTACCATCAGAACGAACAATCAAAATTTCCTCATGCTGTCCACTAATAGTTAACAATCCTTGATAATAATTTAATAGTACCAAAGTCAAGTTTCTATCCACATTCATCCGTTCAATATTTTTATAAAGAGTGCTGTTAAGAATAGTCAAAAATTGGATAGGGTTAGTTTCTCTAATTTCCGTGAGGGTGCGAATTCCCATTTGAGTCATTAACATTAAAATCCCACTTTCTAAACCATGTCCGGTGACATCTCCAATTCCCAATGTCACCACACCATCGGTTTCTAAAACATCATAATAATCTCCGCCAACTTCCTCCGCAGGTTCCATAAATCCCACAATTTCTACTCCTTGAATAGCTGCGAGTTCCTCCGGTCTAGGTAGAATCATTTGTTGTAAACGACGAGTTACTTCTAATTCCGTTGCTAACCGTAAATTTTCCGTTTGTAGGCGACTAATATTAACATGGGTTTTAATTCTGGCTAAAAGTTCATCCTTAGCAAAGGGTTTCATCATATAATCATTTGCGCCCATATTTAACCCTGTAACAATATCTTGAACTTGAGTTTTAGCCGTCAATAAAATAATCGGTAATTCCGTGGCATTAAACTTTTCTCTCAGTTTTTGAGTCACTTCATATCCAGTCATTTTAGGCATCATTACATCCAATAACATCACATCAGGTCTGAGTCCTTTAGCAATTAATTCCAAGGTTTCTTCGCCATTACTGGCTTGAAAAACGGCATATTGATTTAATGAAAGATTATTAAATAAGACTTGACGATTAACGGCTTCATCATCAACAATCAGAATCTTAATAACTTCCGAAGAAAGATTAATTTGGGGTTGAACAAAACTAGAATTAATTGATAATAAGGTATTAATTTCTTGAGGTTGTAGTGGATTTTTTACTCGGTTTTCCGTCGGCGTTTTAACTGCATTTTCAGCAATGGGCAGGGTAAACGTAAATCGAGAACCGATACCCACCTCCGATTCAACGGTAATTTCACCTCTATGTAATTCAATCAATTGTTTAGTAATAGTTAATCCTAATCCGGTGCCGCCATATTCTCTAGCAGTTGACCCTTCTCCCTGTTCAAAGGATTCAAAAATTCGGTCTAATTTATTAGTAGGAATCCCAATTCCCGTATCAGAAATTGTAATTGCAATTTGAGACTTATTGCCTTTAGTTAAAATGATGGCTGAAATTTCTACGATGCCTTCTGGGGTAAATTTAATCGCATTTCCAATTAAATTATAGAAAATTTGTTGTAACCGATTTTCGTCAGCTTCCGCTAGGGGAAAATCAACCGAAATCCGATTAATAATATGTAAATTTTTATGCGTAATTAGATGTTGACTCAAAATACAAACCGCATCCACAATTGCCCTAATATCAAGGGGTCGCAGTTCCAGTTCTATATTTTGGTGGCGCAGCTTAGAGAAATCTAAAATATCACCCACTAGACTCGATAAACGGCGACCACTAGCCGCAATCATGGCTAAATTACCATTAGTTTGGGGGGATAAATCTCCCGTCGCCCCATCAATTAAAGATTCAGCAATGCCAATAATTCCATTTAAAGGAGTTCGTAATTCATGGGAAGTATTGGCTAGAAATTCATCTTTTAATTGGTCTAAATGTTGCAGTTCTTCATTCTTGGCTTCTAAAATAGTAAAGGATTCTTTTAACTGTTTGGCCATGCTATTAAAAGATTTAGCTAACTGACCTAATTCATCTTCCCGTTTCAGGTTTACTTTTTGTTCCCAGTCTCCTTGGGCAATTTTTTTGGCGGCAATATTTAACTGTAAAATCGGTTTTACAATCCATTGTGCGGTTAATAATCCTATTAATGTAGCTCCCAATAATGCTAAACTACATAAAGCAATAGTGGTGCGAGTATTGGCATTAATTTGTTCCATAAAATCGGATTCAGGAACAACTACAAGAATTAACCAATTAACGGTTTTGCCCTTTTGAAAAGGTAACGCTTTGACAAAATAACGATCATGATTCCAAGTAAATTCTAGTTCTTTTCCTTGCTTAATATCCTTGAGATTAGTATAGGTTTTGCTTAAATATTTTGCGGTGGCTTGAGTTAAGGGATTTTGGCTTTTTATTGCCGCAAATAACTGTCTATCATCCTTAACTACTAGAAAGGGTTTTTCTAAAGTAGAAGTGGCTAATAATGTGCCATCACTGTCAATTAAAAAGGTTTGTCCTGATTTTCCTACCTTTAATCGATTTAAAAAATTTCCAATTTCATCTAACCGTAATGCGGTATTTAAAACTCCTTGAACTTCTCGGGTTTGAGGATTATAAACCGGAAGCAAAGCACTCATTAATAGAGTCGGTTCTAATAACGATAAATACACCGAACTCCAAGTCGCATCTCCGGCTTTTACTGCATCTTTATACCATACACCTTTTCGGGTATCAAAATCTTTAACAATGGTTGCAACTTCGGTGCGATCGCCTTTATAATCAGTCTTATAGGAATAGAAGTCAAAATTAGTGAATTTGTCAATCACATTAATTCTTAAAGACCCATCCCCCAACTGTTCCCCCGTGCGTTCCTGTCCAGCGGCATTAGTAATTTTAATAAAGTTAATATCAGGATAAATTTGTACCTGTCGCCAAAGATATTTTTCCCACTGGGTTAGGTCTTGAAAGGTTAAAATTCTCGACTGAAGTAAATTTAAGTTAGTTTGATTAATCTTTTCTGGAATAGCTAAATAGGCTTCTAAATTCTGTTCAACCCTAGCACTAATTTCATTTTGTAATTGACTCACCACCTCATTGACCGCCTTCTGTCCTGCATTAAAAGACAACCATCCCACAATCCCAACCGCCCCAAAAATTTGCAGTAAAAAAGGTATAATCAAAACCGTTCGGATCGGAATCGGACGCCGACTTTTCCGAACAATCTTAATCCACATTAACTGAAATTTAGGCAAAGAAATTGGCATTGAAGATAAAAAGTTATAATTGTTAAGTGAGTAATAGTTAATAGGTAATGGGTAATATAGCAATCCTAAATAGGTTGTAACATTTCAATACTGATATGAAACGGCCAGAAGTATTACCCCAGATCCCTCCCCCCAAAACCCCCGTGCACCGGGGTTTTGGGGGGGCTGTTCCGGTGTTCCCTTTTGATCAGGGATTTTAAACACAACTCAAATAGGATTGCTATAGGTAATAGGTAATGGGTAATAACTGGTACAGACGCGCCATGGCACGTCTCTACACTGATTACTGATTACTAATTCCCTCCCAGCGTTTCATCTGACCCCCATCAATATCAAAAAGATCAAGCACCCGACAAACCGTATTTGTAACCATTTCATCAATGGATTCCGGCATCGTATAAAATGCAGGAACCGGAGGCATAATAATCCCCCCACATTCGGTCACAGATAACATATTTTTAAGATGAATCGCATGGAGAGGGGTTTCCCGTACCATTAACACTAACCGACGACGTTCTTTGAGCACCACATCCGCCGCCCGGGTTAGGAGGTTGCTTGTCACTCCCGTCGCCACCTCAGCCAAGGTTTTCATCGAGCAGGGAAGAATCACCATCCCCATCGTCCGAAACGAACCACTAGATATAGCGGCTCCCACATCTCCAATAGGATAGCTGACGTTGGCCAGGTTGTGAAGTTGTTTACTATCTATATTCAACTCATGGGCTCTAGTGATTTCTCCCGCCCGAGAAACAACCAGATGGGTTTCCACATCGGTTTCCCGCAACAATTCCAACAGACGCACCGCATAAATAATACCACTAGCCCCACTAATACCCACGATGAGACGTTTAGAACTGGTCATGTTATTGGCGGCTTTCTAATCTGAATTATTCCATTTTAACCCTAAATAAACAAGTTTTTTCAATCAACTTCCTTTCTAATATCACTGCGAATATGTAAATCCCGTTGAGGGTAGGGAATTTCAATATTATTCTCCGCAAAAACTTTCCAAATTTCACAAGCAATTTCGCTCATAATTCGTTTCCCTCCAGTCGGAGTTGCTAACCAGACTGTGATCTCAAAATCTAAACTAGATTCTCCAAAATTAATAAAACTAACCAAAGGGGCCGGATCATTTAAAGTTTCGGGATGTTTATAGATAATTTCTAACAAAATCTCAATCACTTTTTGCGGGTCACAATCATAACTGACTCCCACAATTAAAGACTTTCGCACCCGGCGATCGCTACCCGTCATGGTTTTAAGTTCTTGGGTAAAAAAGATTTGATTCGGAATAATTTTTTCTGAATTATCTCTTATCACTTGTACCGTTGTCGCTCGCATACTGATTTTTTTAACTTCACTGGATTCTCCCCCAATTTCAATAATATCTCCCGGTCTTAACGAACCTTCAAACAATAAAAATATCCCACTAATAAAATTACTAAATACTTCCTTTAACCCAAAGCCAATACCGACAGATAACCCGCCCGTAATTGCAGCAAATGTTGTAGAATTAAATCCTAGATATCCAATAACAATCACAACTCCGAAAGTAATTAAAAAATAACGAATTAAAATCAAAGAGGCTTGAGCACCACCCGGATCAAGTTTCGTGCTATTAATAATAGTCTGCCAAAGGATATATTGTAAAATATTGACAGCAACAATCCATAAATATAACCCCACGGTACTAATTAAAATTGCTCCTATGGTGACTGAACTGCCAAATAAATTAATCACCACTACTTGCAGAAGTTGATCAAAATCTACAAATAAACTTAAAATTTCTCTCAAAACATATAAAATAAATATCGGTCTAAAAAAATAGAAATCGCACTCTTTAACCCGATTAATCGGAATAAATAGACATAAACTAACGATAAAAATTCGATAAAATAGATAAACCCATAAAATATTAATTGCGATCGTTAAAATTCCGGCAATCCATCCTTGATTAATGAATAAATTGTGAAATAAATTTAATACAATTAAGCTAAATCCCCGACCCGCTAAATCAGGAATTAAGATTAATCCACACCAATAGGGAGCTAAAGTTGTTTCTTGGGCTAGATTAATTGCTAGTTGTGGAAAATTTGCTTTGATTTTTTTACCGACCCAATAGGATAGGCTATGACTGACTAAAATCGAGATCAAAATTACCAACAATTGAATTTGTACCGGAGAGCGATTCAAAAAAATCAAGAGTTTAGTAATTTGATCAACAATAAATGTTAAATTGGGTTGATTAGACATATCGGATTTTTTTTAAGGTTGACTTGATTTCTGATTAACAGTTTCAGTAATCTGATGAGCAGCATCTTCAGCAGCGATACTTCCCCCTAATACTTGAGGATATAAACTATCACCCCTCTTCGCCCAAACCCGCGCTAATTCAACTTGATCTAGGGGAATTGCTATTGCAGTTTTAGCTTGCTCAACTAATATCGATTGTCGAGGAAACAAACGACTATTAACATTAACATTGTTATTAGCCGGAATAAAAGAGCCTTCTAGGAGGCTTAACCGCTTGCGAGTTTGTTCTGGATTTGTAAAAAATTGAGCCAATTGTAGGGATAATTTTTGTTGATTAGGACTCGATATTTGATTAAACAAAATCACACGGGAATAGAGAAAAGGCCCGGCGGGGTTGTTATCTTCCCCTGGTAATAAGGCAACACCCAAATTATCTTTTCCTAACCCTTGGCTATATTTGGGAAACCGCGAAGAATCACAAAAAACATAGGCCAATTGGTTATTAATAAACCCCTGTTCCAAGCCTTCAATACCATCATTAAAAACCATATTCGGTTCATTTTGGGCAATTTTTAGCCACTCCATCCATTTTGCCCAACTATTTTGATCAAAAACAAAATTACCTTGGAGATCAAAAGATTTCCCCCCAAAAACTTGCACCCCCCAAAAAGTAGCTACAAAATTAGACCATATCCCCACCGAGTAACCCATCTTTGCTTGTTGCAAGAGTTCAGTTAAAGTTTTAGGCGGTAACTTAACTTTCTTCTTGTTATAGCAAAGAGTTTGAGTCATCACCGAGGTGGGTATACCATACATTTTTCCTTGATAGCGAACATGACTAATCGCCGTAGGAAGATAACCAGAAAAATCAAAATCTTGAATCACCGGAATCAAATTATCCTGAACTAAACTCGGAATCACCCCAGAAACAGTAAAGATAAAATCCGGCCCCAAACCTCTGTTAACTTGTTGGCGGAATTGCCGCTCTAATTGATCATTGGGAACATATTCACTAACAATCCTAACATTAGGATATATTTGCATATAATCATTCAAGGAATCTTGCATAATTTCCTTGATTTTGTCCTCAAAGGAATGCCAAACTAAAATCTGTCCCTGAATGGATTGCGGTTGAGAATCAGATATTGTGTCTACATCCTTGGGACTGCAACTGGTCAAAAATATTAATACTAAGATAATTAACGATAAAAAACGGTAACGCAATTGATTTTCCTACTCCCTCAATTAAATATTAAAACATTCTATAGCAATCGGCAGATTAGTCTTGACAACTCCTTTGTGTCTTTGTGTCTTTGTGGTTAAATTAACCCCAACCCTAACTATAAAATAAGCGATCGCCTTTTTCAATCAAAGCGATCGCTTATTCTAAAAGAAACCCGGTTTCTATCTATTTCAACATTCCCGAAACCGAAGCCACCTCCGGTTTAGCAATCCGAGGAGCCATAAACCCTTTAGCATACAAATCAGGATTAGCCTTAGCCACTTGAGCATAAGAATCCCGCATCTGAGTATTCAGGGCAACGGTTGTGGCGTCATAAACCTTAGTCACCAGTTTAGGATATAACCCAATTCCCACAATCAGCACCAGGAAACTCGCAGCAATGAACATCTCCCGGGGTCGAGCATCACTAAAAGTAGCTTCCGAGGGCAGTACACAACTGGTTCCAAAACAAACCGCTTCTTGGTCATCAGAATTTTGTGAACCTGCATTACCCAACATACAAGCAGGCGCTTCACCCGTGGCATAGAATAACTGACGCAGCATTGACAGTAAATAAATCGGGGTCAGAACTAATCCCACACCCGCCAAAGCCACAATCACCACTCGGAAAGTCGTGCTATAAATATCGCTGGTGCTAATTCCAATAAACACCAACACCTCACTAGCAAAGCCACTCATCCCAGGTAAGGCCATAGATGCCATCGCCCCGGCGGTAAATAGAGTGAACACCCTGGGCATCGCCTTACCGATATAACCCATTTCATCCAAAGCCAGAGTATGGGTGCGGTCATAGGTAACACCCGCCAAGAAGAACAGCACCGCCGAAATCAGACCGTGAGAGATCATTTGTAACAATGCTCCACTCACCCCAATATCCGTAAAGGAGGCAATTCCAAGCAACACAAACCCCATGTGAGACACAGAGGAATAGGCCAAGCGGCGCTTCATATTCGACTGGCCAAAGGAATTTAAGCCACCATAGACAATATTAACCACCCCTAAAATTGCCAGAATCGGGGCAAAGTAGATATGGGCATCGGGTAGCATCCCCATATTCACTCGAATCAGACCGTATCCCCCCATTTTTAAGAGCACTCCAGCCAAAATCATCGAAACCGGAGCCGAGGCTTCACCGTGGGCATCCGGGAGCCAAGTATGTAGGGGAAAAACCGCCAATTTCAAGCCGAAGGCTATTAATAACCCGGCATAAGTAAATAATTCTAGGGTGAGAGGATAATCCTTCAGACCCAGTTCCACCATATCGAAAGTTAAGGGGCCACCGCCATAGAAGGCCATTGCTAAGGCAGCCACCAGGATAAATAAAGAGGCAGCGGCCGTATATAATAAAAATTTAGTTGCGGCGTAACGGCGTTTTGGCCCGCCCCAAATGGAAATTAATAGGTACACCGGAATTAATTCCAGTTCCCAGACAATAAATAACAGCAGCAAGTCTTGAGCCACAAACACCCCGATTTGGGCCGAATACAGCACCAACATCAGGAAGTAGAACAGACGAGGTTTTTGGTCTACCTGCCAAGCTGCAAAAATAGATAGAGTTGTAACCAGTCCAGCCAGAAGTACCAGGGGAAGGGAAATTCCGTCAACAGAAACGGCCCAGTTCAAACCCAATTGCGGCGCCCAGGGAAACTTTTCCACCAGTTGGAAATTTGCACTGCTGGGATCGTAATACTTCAAGAAGACATAGCACATTAATAATAAGTCGGCGATGCCTACACCCAGGGCATACCAGCGCAACTGTTTGCCGTTTTGATCAGGCAGTACAGGAATTAGCACTGAAGCAAGGAGTGGGAATAGGACTATCGTAGTCAGCCAGGGAAATTGATCCGCCATCATGACAGTAAGAACAAATACTTATCCGTGAATAATTGTATTGTACTCAACTTTGTAACGATTTGTATATGAATTTTTATCGGGGGTAATTATTGATTAAAGTATATGCTTTTTTGATTTTTATTGAATTTGATCAATAGTCTCTTTATTCAACGATCTGTAGGGTGCGTAAGCGATCAGCGCACCAAGAAGTTTATTGATGCTATGGGTGAGATATGATAAAACCCGGTTTGTCAAATTGTAGTCAAACTTTTATCTGTATAAAAGTATTAAGAGCTATCCAGTTTTTCTTAAAACAAATTTTGGATCATTGGGTGAATTATACATCTCTAAGCGATCACTAAAAAAATCAATAAATATCTGCTGATTCATCACCTGCTCTCTATCACAAACTTCGATATTTTCTGTTCTTGAATAATTAGCATATTCACCTGTAAAAGTATTTCCTTGCAGAGTTCCATTAATCCGATAACTTATGGTTCCTTTTTCGGATTTAGTTGAGTCAATCATTGTGTTTGATGTTTGCAAGTAAATTAATGTATGTTCTTGTTGAATGATCTCATAATCATTATTGCAACCGTTGTAATAAAATTTACCCTCAAACTCACCTACATAATATCCTGTATACAAGTTTCTTTCGATCGCTAACTGTTTTTCCTGTTCGGCATTCTCAGCAAGGTCATTAGCGTTGTCTAGCTTTTTTGTTAACTCTTGATTTTGATCTATAAGTTGAGATTTTTCTTGATTTAATTGAGATTTCTCTTGATTTAATTGAGATTTCTCTTGATTTAATTGAGATTTCTCTTGATTTAATTGAGAAATAATGATATTTAAGCTATTTGATTTTTGAATTTGGGTGACAGAGACGGAATTAAAAATCAATGTATAAACTACAAAAAAAATTAAAAATAATCCCAAACTTGATAAAGCAATATCTGATATCAACTCAAATATTGTACTTTCATTTGCTCTTTTTGGTCTTCTTCTCATGGTTTTAATTAATCAAAGATAAAACAAAAATTACTATGAATATAAAAATACAGCCAATTAAGATATAAGTTAATTTTTGAATGACATTTAATACAATAACTATTTGATTCAGGAGCTTTTCTAAATTTTCTTGTTTTTGAACTTGACTAGATATTTGTAATTGAAATATTTCTCGATTCAAGTTACTAGAAATAGATAATAATTTTTCAGATGCTTGTGACATCGTTTCATTGTATTTTCTTAAAGATTGATCGATTTGAGATGAGGATTGAATAAAAGTTTTCATATTTTGATAAGCATCTGATAAATTCCTGACATCTTTCTCCCAGATTTGTTGCTGTAATTTAGGAATAATTTCAAGTTCTGCTTTATACCTCATCTGATCGATTAAATCTTCAATTAAATTAATCGTTGAGTGACTCAGGAGTTTGAGGAAAAATCCTCCTAAAACTGCACCTGCTAATGTTGTAATAAATGCACTGGACATTCCTGATAGTGCTTGTTTTAATCCAATGGCAGGATCGTTGAGATTACCCCCACTCTCTGAACCTATATTGGTCATACTACCCATTGCTTCTGATAGTCCTTCCATCGATAAGGTAAGTCCAACAACTGTTCCAATCATTCCTAAAGTAATTGATAAATTAGCAAATAACTGTACCCAACTTTCTTGTCTAAGGAGTCGATTTTCGATAATCATTAATGAAAAATCCTGAGAAATTGATAATTTACCCTGGGCAGCACGTTCTAAAGTTGTGATATGTTCCTTAAATAATCCTTGTGAATTTTTGAGTTTTGAAAATTCTATAAAAATTCTAATTGTGTTGATAATATTGATCACTAATGATACAATAAATAAAATGATAATAACAGTGGTGATTCCGGTTTTATCTGAATATTGATAACGCCAACGTTTATCCAAAGCAAATATTAGGGGGATCAGAGTTGTTGTTAGCCAAAATAGCCAAATATAAAAATCTTTGGGATTTTTTTGAATCATGTTTATATGAAATAAAATTATGATTGCTAAAAAATCCCCCCGGTAGAGATGTTGTCTGCAACGTCTCTACCGGGGGGAAGCAGAAGTATTGCATTGTTTTCACCGAATTAGTATAATCATCCATTACTGGAGAAGAAACCCGGTTTTTGCATCAGTCCTAAATCCGTTATTTTTGATGCTTATACATCTAAATAATCAATAGCGGCTTGAGTTATCGCCATTTCTTCCTGAGTCGATACTCCATCGGTGTTTAAATCTGCCATTTGGATATCTCCATCAGGAGTGTACACAACATCAGATACTTCATCTCCCGTGAGATCAATTCCTGTAGAAATTACCTCACCACTCCCTGGATTTAATTCAATGAATTGCTCCATTTTCTGATCTAAATCGTTATCAACTTCTACTGAAACAGCATGGGAGATTCCATCACCATCCCAATCTTTATAATTAACTACAACATCATTGTGATTATCGGTATTAAGGTCATAACCGACTTCGTGGTCACCTGAACCTGAATAAGTCATAATTCTTGATCCTCCAGTTTGAATTAAGTTATGATTTGAAAAAGTCAAAGAATTGCCTAGAATATGTCTAGGATTTGAGATAGATTTCAAGGCAATTTGCTATTAGCGATATCGTTAAATTAGAGTTGAGCGATCGATGATTCTGCTGCTTCTGTAATCGAAGTATCTTCAGGTACAGTAGTTTCACTCTCAACACTAAAATTGACCATACTGACATCAAAAGTGCCGTCGTTATCCGTATCAACGTAAGCAATATCAGGGACAGCATCATAATCAGTATCAGCTATAGCTGTATCCATGATTCCATCATAATTAGTGTCACCAATAATCAGATCAACAACACCATCAGCATTGGTATCAACTTCAACATAATCAGACTGACCATCAGTATTGGTATCGTAAGCAATACCCGTGTAATTACCGCTTTCTAAATCTGTGGAAGCTTCTACATCTCCAGAATAAGTCATACAGATTTTTACCTCAATTAACTGTCTCCTATTATAGTAAGCAATTTTAGAAGTCATCAACGATTTTTAGTTATATTAATATTTTTTAATATTTTAATGAAAATCAGTATATTTTGCACTTTTGCCAACTCAATAAACCCGGTTTCTTTAAGAAACCGGGTTTATAAGTTAACTTCCTTTAAAATTAGGAAGTATTAGTTAAAATAAGAACTATCCATAAAACAGAGATATGTCTGATGATCATGCAGATTCCCCCTTAAGGATTTTCAACAGTTCAGCTTGATCTTTTTGTAAATTAGCTAATTCAGTTTGATATTGTTTGAACTTTTGTTCTGTTTGAGTTAAATCAGATGATATCCGTTCAACCTCTTTTTTAATTGTGTCAGTGAGAGCTTGATCAGTAACAGTCAGATGATAAATAATATTCAGAGAAACTTTCTCGACCATTGACCTAGCGATCGCTTTATAATGTCCAGATAATTCTCTTTTTAAAGCTGTTATTTGTTGTTCCTGTTGTATTTTTTTACCTTGAAAAAAAGCCAGATTTCCACCCGCTAAATTCATCACCCCCATCATCAGAGGAATAGGGTCTACCCTAACTACAGATATTCCTCCACACATTACTATTCTGACGACATCCATCGCCAGTTTAGCAATTCCTCCATTGGCTGAATTTTGATGTGAATCAGTCGGTTTTATATACTCATCTTCCAACAATTTATCCACCTCAAAATTGTGATGAGATGATAGGTTTACTGGATAACCCGGAACCAATTTGAGCGAGTTTTGACTTCTTTGAAGGAACGTTTGTAAACCGCCTTCTGCATAAACCCAGAGAATGTTTTGCCATTCTAATTTTGCCCATTCACAGACTTGGGATTGACAAAAACGAATTAAATAATCATGCAGAGTTTCATTTTCTCGGATGGGAAAACCAGAAGTTGCTGAAGGTAACTGTACGTTTAATTGATTCCCTTGTGTTTTAACTTCCAATTCTTGTTCTACCAAACATTGAATTTTATGCAGCAGACTATCGTTAATCATTGGATTAATAAAACGGTCTTTAGATTGGGGAAAATGCGACAGTTTAATTTCGTTAATAATCTTGTTTTTATATTGACTAATTTCCTGTAATTTCAAATTAATTTTTTTTTGGAATTGAGGGATACTTTGAGACGCTAATCCAGTAGTTTCAATTTCTTTGATTTGGGTTTTTAATTGAGTATTTCGATCATTGATTACTTTTTCAATTAACGAAATTTGGCTAATAAACTCTGCTTTCACTCTCTCTTTCAAAATATCTTCTGTTTGCTGATTCGGTAAATTTTCCCAAACTTGACAAAACAGATGATATTCATTCTTTGGGTAAATTTCTGCTGAACTGCTGTAAAAATTGGGATAAAAGGGTTGTAAAGGTAAACAAGTTTGGATAACAGAAAGCTGACTACTATTTTGACGGTTAATCAATTCTGTTAAAAGTTTAATATTCTGACTATTCAGTTGTGAAAACTGGAGATTTTCTGTTGATGTATCCCAAACGATGAAAAACTTAAATAACTGGGTTTGAGCTATTTTTTCAATTAATTGTTGTTCAGATTCCGTGATGGGTTGGGAGGGATTTAACACGAAACAGAGAAGATCGCAGTTAGTCCAGAGTTGATCATATTGGGGAGGTTGGGTGACTTTAGTTTCTGAGGATTGAAAATTTAAGATTAATTCAGGACTTTTGAAGCTTAATTTATGATAACCCAGGGTAATGCGATCGCCTTTTTTTAATTGTTTCTTCCCTAATACCTTTTCCCCATTGACATAAGTTCCATTTGTACTTTTATCCTGAATTTCCCAACTGGGTTGAAGATTTCCTGAAGTCAAAATCGGAATAATTTCTGCATGATAGTTACTGACTAAACCACATTCATAAAGTCTGATCTGACATTGACTTCCCCGACCCAGGGAGATCGTTTCAGTCAGAGATAATTTGTAAGATGTGGGTTGTTGTCCGGTGGTGACAGAAGGTTGTAAAATTAATTGTGCTAATTGGAGCGTTTGAGTTTTTTCTGTTGCTTGGGGGATAGGAATTATTTTAAACTGATAGCTTGATGATAAACTAGGATAGTGATTGATAAAATTTCCCATTGCTATCATCTGTACCGGAAACCGACTGACAATATTAACTCGCAGTTTTCCAGTTTGCAAGGTTTGAGTCAGTTTTCTTAAGTTGTCCCTAACTTGACTAAATCTTCCTTGTTGTTTAACTCTAGCATTGACAAATTTTTCAACTGAATCAATTTTTTGTAAAAGTTTAGTGAATTTTTCAGACATAAATTTTAACCATTGATAGGAAAATTTCGTTAATCATGTCTTTTTGAAGAATAGTCAATGCAGTGACCGCTATGGACTATGATCACTCCAGATGTAAGAGTAAAATTAGATAACGATCACTCCAATATTATGCTTGGGAAAACAGTCCAATTAAGAACAGTAACCAGAAAAGTACACCAAAAACAATCCAAGCTATTTGTCCTCCTGTAAAACCTTCTCGAATCATCAGTCTTCCTCCTTCTTCTTGTTCCCAATAGTAATTAACAGCTTTTAAAATACTTACTAAGGGAATCAAAGATAGGTAACCAAGCAGAAGAAACAAATTTGACAACACAATAAAAAACCAATACAATGCTGTTATTCCGCCTGCTGATGGTCTGTTTTGGTATCCTTCCTTTTCAGCTAGATGAAAAACTTTTTTAGCGAGACTATATATCGTAAACCCAAAAAACCAAGCATAAAGCCAAGGATTAATGTTCAAATCATCTTTTTCCTTAAGAAATTTCCATTGCTTGTGACACCAAGGTATTTGGTAAAGTCCAAAAGTAATAATATATAAAAAGCAAAATTTTCCAACAGGTAAAACGTTAGAGTATTGTTGATTAGAGTTGGTCATGTCGGATCTCCTAATAAGGTAATATGAACTAAGATAAAGGTTGCCAAATTTTTATCATGCCATCACCGCAACCACTAATGATAGTTTGTTGATTGTGACTGAAAGCTAAACAATTTACTGATTTTGAATGCTCAGAAGCAGTAAAAATTTCTCCTCCAGTCTGTAAATTAAAAAGTTTAATGTTACCGTCTCTCAAACCTGCAATTAACGTAACATTATCCGGTGCGATCGCAATACTATTTACCTTAGTATTTATGGTCAAAGTTTTTAATAAATTACCTGTTTCCTGATTCCATAGTTTAATTGTGCCATCATTACTCCCACTAGCAACCGTCTTACCATTAGGAGAAATAGCGATCGCCCACACACAATCTAAATGTCCAGTACAATTGAATAGTAATTTTCCATTGGGCAAACTCCAAATTTTCACAGTATTGTCAAGACCACCACTAATAACTGTCTGACCGTCAGGTGCTATTACAACAGCCGTAACCGAGTTAGTATGACCTAGCAAATTTTTGAGTAGACCGCGAGTTCCTAAATGCCAAACTTTAATCGTTTTATCTCGACTTCCACTAACTAGAGTTTGACCATCATGATGAAGATCTATACAGTTAATACAATCTTTGTGAGCATTAATCGTAGCAATCAAATTGCCTTGGTGTAGATGCCATAACCTCAGCTTGTTATCTAAGCTACCACTGATCAAAATATTAGCCTCTGGAGTGATTGCCACACACTTGTAATAAGTTGAATCAGGCTTCATGAATCCTGGAATAATAGTAAATGTGCGAATTAATTTACCACTCGCTACTTCCCATAACTTAATTGTATTATCATCACTAGCACTGGCGAATTGCTCACTATTTGAAGTTAGAACCAGATGATTAACACTGGTTTTATGTCCTCTTATAGTTTGCACGCATTTCCATTGGCTAGGATTAGGATCATTAGGATCAATACCTAAGTCTTTTTCTACGTCTTTTGCAGATTGATAGCGATTACCCGGAACATAAGCTACCATTTTACTAAGAATACTGGCTAGATGATCACTAATTTGGGGTGCGAAATGCTTCCATATAATCTCACCTGTTTGGGGATCAGAATATTGCATTTGTAAGTCAATCGCACTGATTCCCGTAACAGCTTCTATCCCGATCATTCCTAGTGCATATAAGTCAGAAGATGGAGACACATTGCCTTGCTTTTGTTGCGGTGGCATATAACCTTCAGTCCCAACAACTACGGTAGTTTTAACTTGGTTTTGTTGAGTGACAATCAATTCAGGAGAAATCACTTGCTTGATGGAACCAAAGTCAATTAAGACTAATTTCTGATCGAAACTTCGGCGAATAATATTGTTAGGTTTAATATCCCGATGAATCACACCTCTGCTGTGAATAAAATCAAGAATTGGTAATAGCTCTCGCAGCATTCCATTAACTTGATTTTCTGACCAAGGTTGACCCGGCACTATGTCTTGACTAAGGGGATGGCCTGCAATATACTGTTGGATGAGATAAAATTCGCCCCCTTCCTCAAAGTGATCTAACAAACGAGGAATCTGGGGGTGATCTCCCAGTTGTCCAAGAGCATTAATTTCCTGTTTAAATAAACGTCTAGCTAGGTCGAGAGTTTTGGGATCAGCAGGTCTCAGTTGTTTCACCACACAATCTGGTGTTCCTGAGAGTTGAGTATCTTTTGTCAGGTAGGTTATCCCCTGTCCACCACTTCCCAGTTCTCTGACGATCTGGTAACGACCTTTTAAGATTTGCCCGTTCATAATTCGCTCAATTTTTTATTGATTGGGGGCTTTACAGATATTCTATCAGTGTTGAAAAAAAAAATCAACTTTGATTTAAAAATAAATATTTGGCGATCGCAATTCAGATCAAATACCTCAATGTTTGCTACATATCCCCTCGCGTAGTCTAATATTACCTTTGAGAACAACTATCTGTTCCGTTGGTAAAGTAACTCCGGCTTGTTTCAGAGCCCTTAGACCTCGCGAAAATAGGACAATATTATAACTCCGTCTGTTCTGAGTATTATCTAATTGGGAGTAAGAATCTCGGCGCTCATAAACCGAAACTTTCCAGTTCATCTGGGCTAAAATTAATGCCATTAGGGTTCCCGTGGGGCCAGCACCAACAACAATGGCGGTCTGATTTTGAGCAGCAACTTCTGTACTATCAGAAAATGTCATGGCTATCAACTCATGCTTTAAATTGACTGAAAACTAACGATTAGGAGGTAACTCTAAGGCAATATTTCCTAATAAACCCTTGCGAAAATCATTTAACATTTGACGGGCAGTTCTTTCGATATCTCCTTTATGCTTATATTCTGCCAACTCCTGTAAATAGACATCTCCATTCAGAGCCGTAAACTCTAATTGATATCGGGCAACCAACAAATGTTGTAAATTAAAATCTTGTAACAACTCTATTAAGACCGTAGCAACTTGTCGATTTTCATAAGAAGCTTCCCCAATATCTTCACAAATTGCTAACTTTAACGCATCTTCCTCTTTTTTGATTTTAGTCGGAATTACCCCAGGAGCATCCAATAATTCCAGACTGTCGGAAATTCTCACCCATTTCAAATGACGAGTCACCCCCGCCCGTCTAGCACTATCCACAATTCGCCGATTCAATAACCGATTAATCAATGCCGATTTTCCCACATTCGGAAAACCAATCACCACCGCCCGCACCGGACGGGGTAACATCCCCCTTGAGGCGCGTTTTTCATTCATTTGTACCCCCGCGACTTGGGCAGCTTTCGCCACAGCATCCACTCCATTGCCCAGCCTAGAATTCGTAAAATAGGCCGTTTCCCCCTGTTCTTCAAACCATTCCTCCCACTGTCTCTGAATATGGGAGGGAATCATATCCATGCGGTTAATTACCAGCACTTTCATTTTATTTCCTACCCACAGTGGAACATTAGGATGATGGGTCGTCAGAGGAATACGAGCATCTCGCACCTCCAAAACCACATCCACCCGTTTCAGTTGTTCTTGAAGGGTTCGTTCCGCTTTAGCAATATGACCGGGATACCATTGGATAGACATTATGTTAGGGGAGCAGGGGGAGCAGGGGAGGCAGGGCGGGTGTCTCACCGTAGTGAGTCCTTTAGGACTCTCTTAGAGGGAGCAGCTTAACAGTCAACCGTCAACACCCTACCTTAAGGAACAATCAGGACAGGACAGGGAGACAAATTAATTACACGGTTAGTAACGCTATCGGCCGCACCATCTTCGGTCAGACCAATTCCTCGACTCCCCATGACAATTAAATTCGCATTAATTTCATCAGCAACGTCACAAATCGTAAAAGCGGGTTTTCCCTCTTTTTCTAGGATTTGAGCCTCAATACCATCCTTAGAAAACAGGGTTTGAGCCTGTTTTAGTAAGTCCGCCACCGCTTCCGGGGACGACATTTGTTCAGGATGGGGTTGAGGTTCGGTCACCTCAGCATTGGGTTCCACAACCGCCAAAACATAGAGACTAGACCCAAAGGTTTTGACCAGGTTGGTCACAATTACCGCCGCTTCGTGGGCTTCACGGCTTTGGTCAACAGCAAATAAAATGGTTTTAAACATAATCGCGCATCTCCAAGACGCGGACTTAGGTAGAATGTTTACTGTGAACGATTAGGTGGTAGACCGGATGGGGTTGACAGACAGGATTAAACTGTCCGAAACCTGACCCATGCCACCTAAATTTAATCTGATTTAGACAACAACATATCCTAGGAGGATTATCCTGTGTCAAAAAAAACTGTAGCAGATTTATCCGCATCAGATTTATCTGGGAAACGGGTATTAGTCCGCGTTGATTTTAATGTTCCCCTAGATAACGGTTCAATTACCGATGATACACGGATTCGTGCGGCTCTGCCGACTATCCAAGATTTAACTTCCAAAGGCGCTAAAGTGATTTTAACCAGCCACTTTGGCCGTCCTAAAGGCGTAGACGAGTCCCTGCGTTTAACCCCTGTGGCAGCCCGGTTATCGGAATTGTTAGGTAAACCCGTTAAGAAATTTGACGATTGTATTGGGGATGAAGTCACCCAAGGAGTTGCTGAACTCCAAAATGGCGATGTGGCATTATTAGAAAATGTCCGTTTCTATGCCGAAGAAGAAGATAATGATCCTGAATTTGCGAAAAAATTAGCTTCTGTTGCTGATTTATACGTTAATGATGCTTTTGGAACCGCCCACCGTGCCCATGCTTCTACTGAAGGAGTAACTCATTATTTGCCTTCTGTCGCGGGTTATTTAATTGAAAAAGAACTCAAGTTTTTACAAGGTGCTATTGAAGAACCCAAACGTCCTTTAGCTGCTATTGTTGGCGGTTCTAAAGTGTCTTCTAAAATTGGTGTGATTGAAGCTCTTTTAGATAAATGCGATAAATTGCTGTTGGGCGGTGGGATGATTTTCACCTTCTATAAAGCTCGCGGTTTGAATGTGGGTAACTCTTTGGTGGAAGAAGATAAACTGGAATTAGCCCGCGAATTAGAAGCGAAAGCCAAAGAAAAAGGCGTGGCTTTTCTGTTACCTACCGATGTGATTATTGCGGATAAATTTGCTCCCGATGCGGAAGCAAAAACCGTTAGCATTAATGACATTCCCGATGGTTGGATGGGATTAGATATTGGCCCCGATTCTATTGAGGTTTTCCAAAAAGCTTTAGGCGACTGTAAAACAGTAATTTGGAACGGCCCGATGGGGGTTTTTGAGTTTGAGAAATTTGCCGCCGGGACAAAAGCGATCGCTTTAACTTTAGCAGATTTAACCAAAACAGGCACGATTACTATTATCGGTGGTGGTGACTCCGTTGCTGCTGTTGAACAGTTGAATTTAGGCGAACAAATGAGCCATATTTCTACTGGGGGCGGCGCCAGTTTAGAACTGTTAGAAGGGAAAGTATTACCTGGAATTGCAGCGTTAAATGATGCGTAATTTCAGCTTTAGTTAACATCAATTTGTAGGGAATATGGCGGTGTCATATTCCCTACTATTTTTTGACCATGAACGTTTAATTATGGAACTTGAATAATATCAAAAGTATCCTGATTGTCAATTCGATAAAATAAGAAGTCAGAATCAAGGGTTAAAATTTGATGATACCCTGTTTTTTCAGCTACTAAAACTAAGGTTGCATCCGCTAAATCCATTGGTCGATCAAAATATTTCTCCATTAACCCAAATAAACGAATATAGTCATTTTCTTCAATTTCATAAATAGTCAGTAATTTATTTAAGAGAAGTTGACCTAAATGTTTTTGCATAACCCAACCTCCACGATGCAAAGCAAGATACATGGCTTCTGTTAAACATGGCCAGGTTGTGATCAGAGGTTTTGTTAATTTTTGAATTGCACCCCTATAGGCTAGATGTTTCGGTTGACTGGAATCAACTAAACAAAGTAAAACACCTGCATCACAAAGAATCATAGGTTTAGACCTTGCTGGCGATATTTATTGAGTAGAATTTGCTGATATTCGTTAGTGGGTGTTGCAGTTTTTACTTGTAACTGATCAACTCCTTCAAACCATTTTAACCAGGCTTTTAGCAGCTTTTCATCAACATTACTCTGAACCGTTTTATCAAGATTTTGGTCAATGATCTTATCAATAGCTTGGTTAACTTCCTGTAACAGAGTTTCGGGAAGTTCTTCTAATTTAGCGAGAACAAGGTCACGGATACTCATGATGATTACCTCTTTCAATGCTATTAATTTTAACAAAATTAGTATTGACCTGTTAGATTACCAAGAATATCAGGGAAGGGGCGAAAGCACAACCTCATCTTTATATTAATAAGTTAAAGGCTTGATTCTTAAGGTAAAAACTCTTAATATTAGAAGTATCTACTCGGAAGGTACTTGATTATCTTCTTCTCCATTCTCTTGGAAACAATTATCAAAAACAAATAATCCTCGGTTACGCTCTGAAATCGTGTAACCATATACGTTATTATTAGAAAAACTTTTGATAGTAGATCTTTTAGTTAAATATGTGAAAAGACTTATGGCTGGCAACCACTCAGACTTATTAGCTATTGATATTTTAATTTTTTTAACTAATTTTTTTGGCTGATCTTGCAAAAAATTATAATATATTGATCCGATATCGGTATCAATATATTTATTATGTTTAACTACATATTGTAATAGCTCAGAACTTTCTGGCTCAAGTTTCCATTCATAACACAAGTTATCATTCTCAAGACCCAATTTCGCCCCGATAACTGCATTGTGGAGGAATGGAGAGGATGCAAGTAGCAAAAATTCTGCTACTTCTATATAATTTTCAACTTCATCACGATTAACTGCTATATACTTATGTTCTACATCATTTCTTTTCTTATTTAAAAGAGATATAATGTTTGTCGGGAATATTTCTAACTCTTTAATGATTTCGAGTTTTTTTGGAAAATTTTTGGAGCCATAAGCCTCATTTAACCCAAAGATTTCTAAAATTTTTTCAATTGTCAAATGAATAGCAAGTTTAGTATTACCTAAAGAGTTACTTGCGCCTCTGCTATTATTTAGTTCAAGATCTGATTTTGCAAAATCAAGATATTCAAAAGGTTCGTGACCTTTGGGATTTAGTTTATGATAACAAAATGTATAAGTTGGAAGTGCATATGTTATCAATGATCTATGCCCTTTTGAAAAATCAGCATCTATACCTCGTAAAATATAGAAATCTAGAAGATCTTCAAGTTGAGAGTTTTGAAGATCAATAAGCAGTTGAGATTGGCTTTTTTCCAAAGATTTATTCCATTGAACTTGCTCTTGTATATTATCAATATACTCTTGCAAATGCTCTACAATCCGATCTTGTAATTCAATGGGTAAAGACTCCATCATTTTAATAACATTGGTGACTGCTGGTAATGACATTTGGTAAACTCCTTATACAATCTTTTTCCCTGATTTTAAGCTATATTTAATTTTAGATCTACAATAGTTGAGTAAACCTAAACTATCATACATAATATGAAAGCACCGGAGCTAGAGATTAAACAGATCCCTATTGTTTTAGGACAGAAAGGAGAAATTACCATTCCCCAGGTTATACAAGATTCCCTCAATATTAACGAGGGAGATCACCTGATATTACTACAAATCGGTGATTTAATTGTACTGACTCCTCAACAACCTCAAGTTCCTCAACTGATTGATCAGATCGCAACTCTGATGGAAAATGAAAATGTCAGTTTGACTGATTTATTAGCAGGTTTGGAAGCAGAGCGAGAAATGATTAATCGGGAGCAACGTTCTTGATGCGTAGAATATTTGCAGATACCAGTGTATTGATTGCCGGGTCTGGATCGAGAACGGGAGCTAGTCGCGCTGTACTAACAATGGCAGAGATTGGTCTGTTTAAGCTAGTAGTATCAGAGCAAGTTTTAGAGGAATGCGATCGCAATTTTCATAAAAAGTTACCTGCGGCTTTGCCAATTTTTACACAACTTTTGACTGCTATTAACCCAGAAATTCAACCTGATCCCTCACCGGAAGAATCAGCACGCTGGATAACGATTATTGAAGCTAAGGATACTCCCATTTTAGCATCGGCTGTTCTGGCAAATGTTGATCGTCTATTGAGCTTAAATACCAAAGATTTTACAGCCGAAGTTTCATTCCAGAGTGGATTAATGATTCAAACTCCAGCCGAATTTATTAGAGAAATTTGAGAAATTGTAGGAAAGGGTTTATTGAAGATATAATTTAACAAAAAAAGAAAGAAAATTGAATATTCCTAATTTTAGGATGGTTTCAACTTACTTTCCTTTACTATTTTATTTTAAAATAGGTTTGGTTAAATGACTACAATCAACATCATTAACAATCCTAGAATCAATCCTTGCAGGTTGAACCTCTACACCGGGAGGTAAAGGACGATTTTCGACATGGAAAACGACTTTTTTACAGACCATTTGACTATTCCCAACTGAAGCATAATCCCAAATATACACTTCTGAATTGGGGGATGTGGCATTAGCGGGGGGAATCACCCAGGAACTCAGCAAGACGATTTCTAAAGCCACTAAAGCTGCCATCACGAACTTTAGCATAACTTACTCATGGTTGATAAATTCAGGACTACTATTAGTATACCCAATATTGCCAGGTGATCGGACAATCTATACCTAGTTTAACAGGATTGGCGATCGCTTAATTTAAAATAACATTAAGAAACCGTTTTTTCTGTTTTTGGGGGTGCGATCGCTTTTCCATTAACTTCTTGTAAATAAAACCATCCCACTGTAATTAAAAACAGAAAATAACTTACAATTTGGACAAAATACAATTGATCTCGATAGCCAAATAAGGCTTTTAAAACGATCCCTGGAAATTGTTTGTCGGGTAAAAATCCCTGGGTATTTAATACCAAATTCCCTAATAAACAAGAAGCAGGTTGAGTTAAACATAATCCCGCATATTCAGGATTAATTTGGGCTAATATTCCTACTCCTGCATCCAAATGTTTGAGAACTGAAATTACTAATCCTGCTACAATTAATAACAGAAAAATTCCCATGATTTGAAAAAACAAACGAATATTAATTTTTACCCCCCACTTAAAGAGTAATATTCCTAATCCTGCGGCGACAAATAAACCTAAAACCGCCCCAATTGCAGGCATAATTCCCTGTTCAAAGGTAGCTAAGATAAAAATAACGGTTTCCAGTCCTTCGCGTAAAACTGCAATAAAAATCAACCCAAAAATTCCCCAACCTGCTGCGGTTTTATTTTTATTAATGGCGGCTTTAACTGCTCCTTCTACTTCCGATTTTAAGGATTTAGATTGTTGAGTCATCCAAATTAACATCCAACTTAACATGGCGATCGCAAACAACCCAATTCCTGCTTCTAAAAATTCGCCAAAAACTGGAGCGTAGGGATGTTCAGACGTAGCAATTCCTTGAATTAACCACCCAAATAATAGACCAAAAAATGCACTAGCAATAATTCCTACTCCCACTCCAGAAAATACCCAGGAATTGAGATAACTTTGTTCGGCTTTTTTCAAACAAGCTAGAACAATTCCCACCACTAAAGCCGCTTCAAACCCTTCTCGTAAGGTAATAAAAAATGTAGGTAATGCTTCGGTTATATTCATGATAATTGTATTCGTAAAAAAAATGAATGATTTTGAAAAGCGGCCAGGATTAACCAGCCCTAAAAACATCTTAAATCAACTAAAATCGCGCAACATTTTCTTGATTTCAATATTATGTAATTCCTCCTGACCAATCATAGTCCGAGCGTATTCCTCTAAATAAATACTCGCATTTTCAACCACTTCTAGCAAATCCTTATACAATTCTAAAGCCTTGCGCTCATGAGCTAAACTTTCCTGTAAAAGATCCTTGACCGAATGTTGATAACTTTCCTCAATGGGGGCAATTTTCTGGCTAGGGTGTCCTTCTAAACCCGTAAGAATTTCTCCAGCTTGTTGAGCATGAAGCAAAGATTCTGTGGCTTGAGCCTTGAAAAACTGTACAATGGGCAAACGATTCGGCCCGGTTATCATCAGAGCATAATGGGTATAACGCACCACCCCTGCTAACTCGAATTCCATAATCGTGTTGAGGAGTTGAATGGCTTTTGCTTGATCAAGATCTCTCATGCTTTGTCTTTAACCTAAAAACACTTTACCCATTATGACAACAGTTGATCATTTTTATAATAATTAGTTAAAATTATCATCTATCTTAAGAAGTAATTATTAAGATTTATATTAGATTTAATCCCCTAGGGGGTATTGTAAATTTCGAGAAAAACTTGTTTCCTATAAATAAGGAGGAAAGATTGTATTTACCAGATTTCGATGAAAAAACAACAAATTCAATACAGTGGTCTAATGGGTTTAATTGTAGCCTCTCTGATCGGCTGTTCTCAACCTGAAACTCCCCAAGTCCAAAACCGTTAACCCGGTATTTCTTGATTACAAATAAAAAGCCGTCCTTCTAGGACGGGGCTTCAGACCCTTTTTTGGGTCAAATAGTCTAATTCTGGCAAAAACCTGTTCTCTCTGGCTTAAAATCTATTGGTACTGCATATTTTTTTTAAACAAGGAGACGAAAAATGCAAGAACCCACGAAGATCACGGACACATCCACCCCTACCGGAGCCAAAATAGATGTCACTGTAGAAACAGGTGGTGCTATTACCTCCCCTTCAACCAATGCCCAGTTTGATGAAATTAAAGAAAAAGTTGTAGTTGTCTTATCCGAACTTCCGGGTTACATCTCCAGTTTTTTTGGCTCCTACCAAAAACCAATTATTACCATTGTTCTGATTTTATCCGCCCTTGTGACTCTGAAGGTTTTATTTGCGGTGATCGATGCTCTGAATGATGTTCCTCTTTTAGCTCCAACCTTTGAGTTAATTGGTATGGGATATACCGCTTGGTTTGTCTATCGTTACCTGCTCAAAGCCTCAACCCGTCAGGAATTAGTTCAAGAATTCAAATCCTACAAAGAACAAGTTACAGGCGACTAACTTCTTTATATAGGGACAGGAGACAGAAGACCGGGGACAAAAGACCAGAGTTAATGATTTCTCCCCCCTGCCTCCCCTCCCCCTGCTCCCTATTTCTTCTTCCCCTTGGCTCCATTTCCGTCTATAGAGGACTCCGTAGGGGGGGCGAGATCATCGGGTTTCCCCTTGCCCGTGGGAAGTTCCAAACAATATCCTGCACCGTAGATGGTTTTAATATAGCGAGGATGACGGGGATCGGGTTCCATTTTTGTGCGTAAATGGCGAATATGAACTCGGATCGTCTCGATATCATCATTGGGGTCATAACCCCAAACTTCTTTTAAAATCTCACTAGGTGCAACGGTTTGACCATGACGTTGCAGCAAGCAATGTAAAAGTTCAAATTCCAAATGGGTCAATTTAACGGTGGTCTCAAACCAAATCGCTTCAAACCTTTCAGGGACTAAGGTTAAAGTGCCATAACTGAGAATTTCGCTATGTTTAGCCGCATGGGGAATGCGATCAGTTCTTCGCAACAGAGCCCTCACCCTTGCCAACATTTCTTCTAACTCAAAAGGTTTGGTTAAATAATCATCGGCCCCCGAATTAAACCCTTCAACTTTGTTTTGGGTTTGTCCCAATGCAGTTAACATCAACACCGGAATGTCTGTCGTGCGTTCATCCCGGCGTAAACGTTGGCAAATGGTGAACCCGTCCACCTTCGGCAACATTAAATCCAAAATAATTAAATCTGGCAACAATTGCATCGCCAGGGCTTGCCCTTTAATCCCATCTTCTGCTTGGCTCACTTCATAACCAGCCATTTCTAAGTTAATGGCTACCAGTTCCGAAATTGCGGGGTCATCATCTATGACTAATATCCGGGGCATCATTTAATCCGGTGATTTGGGCACAACATAATCAGCTATCAGTTATCAGTAAACAGTTATAACATAAGTCTGGGAGCTTGAAAACTCAGTGTCTTCAGACCACCAGATGAAAAGCGACTCAGGGGGTTTTAACCCCCGTGAATATTTCTTCAATCTATGTTAATATATCCAGTAACAGGAAAAGGTAAACAACCTGTATAAAAACCTAGTCGCCTAACGGCAAAACGCTGAACCTTGACAATTGAATCTATAGGGTTCTACTGCACAGTTCTAGTTTTCCCCCAGCAGTGGGTAAAAGATTCACGGGAGCTAGACGAACAGTTTTTAAGCAAAAAAGAACTCGCATTAATGCGAATAGGGTAGGGCATACCCGCTCTTTAGCTTGGGGAGAATCCCACCTCTGGTTAAAGCACTGCAAGGTACTTTGATTAAGTGGTTTCGTTGAACCAAGAATCGAGCGCGTCTTCAGACCTGAGAGTGTCAACAGTAAAGATAAAATATAAATCCCTACTCTCTATTTTGGATTTTTAACTAATAACTGAAACGGTGCACCGAATCATAACATTTTTTGGTTTTTTATGCAACAATTTTTGAAATCGGAATGAATTATTGCACAAATTCATT
>NZ_CAWLTW010000001.1:1845807-1899133 GCF_963864145.1 Planktothrix prolifica NIVA-CYA 540
TTCACTGCCCATACCCAATGCCCAGAAATGCACAACCCACTGACACGAGGGTTTCAAAAAAATTATGGCTTTAAAAGACAAGTGGCAACAGGATCGTATCGGACGCCAACAGGGAGTTCAAGAACGGCAACAGCAAGTTCAAACCACCCTATCCCTCTGGCAACAAGAGCGCCAAAATCAGGCTTTAGATGATCAAGAATCTCGACAGGGGTTTGTCACGGGTGTACAACAACAAACCCAAGAATTATTAACAAACATCAGCACCGAGCGTTTGTGGGTAGCCCAGCAACAGCGAGAACAACTGGAAAACTTTATCCAGCAATTATCCCAGGAAGTGGGTGAGTTTTTGCAGCAAACCATCGAAGAACGCTCACAGGTCGCAGCCCAACTGCATCAGCAATTATCTGAATTTCGGGAAGACCTAGAATATCGGGTAACGGATCTGTTAGCAATTATCAGAAACAGCGCCTAGAAGCTAGGGAAACTTTACTTGAGGACTTAGCTATTTTTCGTCAAACCCTATATCGGGAAGTCGAAGAATATTTAGGGGAGTTAGATATTCTGCACCAGCAAATGGCCGCACAATTACAACAACAACTCCAACAGAGTCGGACGGAAAGAAAAGACGCTGTTCAGAAGTTATTCGAGGATTTAGGGGTATTTCGCGCCGAACTACAAGACTATCACCTCAAACTTCAACAGACAGTTTGGGGGAGTTCCCACCGAAAACCGCGAAAAGCGATTACCCCGCAACGCTCTATTCCATCGCGTTTATATTCCTGTTAAGAAATCCTAGGTTTGTAGGTTTATCCTCCATTCTCGGTTCCCTGATACAACATTAAATTAAACCTGCCGCTAATCCCTAACTCGGCAGTATTTTAGCTAAATAACGCCATTAAAAATATGACTACCGTGCTTCAAGCTCGTCCTAAAGGCTTTGTTAATACTCCAGCCATTGAACAACTTACAATTAGAGCCTTGAGGTATCTTCAGAGTGGCTTTTCTCTGCACTTACGGGGGCCAGCCGGAACCGGAAAAACCACCCTGGCGATGCACTTAGCCGATTTATTAAACCGTCCCATCGTTTTAATTTTTGGGGATGATGAACTCAAATCCTCCGATTTAATTGGCAACCAACTAGGCTATACTCGCAAGAAAGTTATTGATAACTTTATTCATAGTGTTGTTAAATTAGAAGATGAATTACGACAAAATTGGATTGATTCTCGTCTGACCTTGGCGTGTAAAGAAGGCTTTACCCTGGTTTATGATGAGTTTAACCGTTCCCGTCCAGAAGTGAATAACGTTTTACTTTCTGCTTTAGAAGAAAAATTATTAGTGCTGCCTCCGAATAATAGCCGTTCAGAATATATTCGAGTTAACCCCCATTTTAGAGCTATTTTTACCTCAAACCCCGAAGAATATTGTGGAGTTTATGGGACTCAAGATGCGTTATTAGATCGGTTAATTACTATTGATATGCCCGAACCAGATGACGAAACCCAGCAGGAAATTTTAATTCAAAAAATCGGAATTTCCCCCGAAGATGCCAAAAACATTATTGAAATAGTCAAAATTTATTTAGAAATAACCACCCAAAAAAAAGAAATTAAACCCGTTCAAAATGGTAAAGCTGCCCGACCCCATATTGATAAAGCATCGGGATTAAGACCCGGATTGATTATTGCCAAAATCTGTCATGAACATGATATTTCTATTCAGGAAAATAATCAGGATTTTATTAAAGTTTGTGCCGATATTTTATTATCCCGTACCAACCTATCCCTAACAGAAGCTCAGAATAAATTAGAAAAAGTGATCAAAACCGTATTAACCGATGGTGACACATCAACTAACAGTTTTTTACCCCCATCAGAAACCCAATTAACCGAAAATAACTCCTTAGAAATTGAAGAACAAGTTTATCAATATTTACAGAAAACCACCAGCGCCAGGGTTTCAGAAATTGAAGTAGCGTTAGGATTAAATCGAGTCCAAACGACTAATGTATTGCGCTCTTTATTAAAACAAGGTCATCTGAAACAGCAGGATAATCGTTTCTTTGCGGTGCAGAAACAAGGAGAATTAATTCAACCATGAACTCACAGCAACGTCCCTCAAATATACAACGCGGTGTTCCCACATCGACCCAAGGGTCGAGTTTAGCTGATATTTTAGAAAGGGTTTTAGATAAAGGAATTGTCATCGCTGGGGATATTTCCGTTTCCGTGGGTTCCACCGAACTCCTGAATATTAGAATTCGTTTGTTAATTGCTTCCGTCGATAAAGCTAGGGAAATTGGGATTAATTGGTGGGAAAGTGACCCCTATTTAAGTAGTCAAACCAAAGTTTTAACCGAGAGTAATCAACAATTATTGGAACAGGTTAAATTCTTACAGGAGGAAGTCAAAGCTTTAAAAGCATTATTACCTCAAGAAAACCAACCTAAAGAAATGGAATAAAAGAAGCTATTGGTAGGCAAATACATCCAAATTAATAGATTTAATAGGTTGTGATTCTCCATGTAACATCTTTCTAATATTTTCCGTCGTTTCCCGACTAAATGTAACTTCACCGCACCTAGAACAGACCTGAGCAGGAATTTTTTCTACCAGATAGAATTTTCCATTAATTTGGAAAATCTCACTGACTTGTTCTGTGTGAAATTCTGTTGCGCCACAAACATGACATTGAGACATTTTATCTCCTTTGGGAATAGTTAATCCATTGATTCAAATTCACAAATATTCCGCTCTACGGCACGCCTAAAAGCATGACGGCTAAAGTCAAATTGACCCGATTGGAGTTGATGACGAATTTCTTCTATTTTTTTCACATTAATTTATTCATTCATCGTTTTATAAGTAGAAACAGCAGAAGGAGAACTGCGGTTGAGATAACGGAAAATCCAATATTTAAACACCGCATCTAAGATAACTGGAAAGGTCGCAATAAACAAAAAATTGAAGTCCCGATTTTCAGGAAGTCCGAAATGTCGGGCGGTACTTTCTAAAATCACCTCCCAACCGTGGGGAGAGTGAAACCCCACAAACATATCCGTAGACAAAATAATAATAAAAGCTTTCGCACTATCACTCAATCCATAAATTAAATCCCCCATAAATGATTTGAGAATCTCTACCTCACTGCGGTTGGAAACTAAAATAAAAGCGAACATAAAAACCGAGATAATATCTGCGAAAACATTCTTGATCGCGCTACTACTATCTCCCTTATATTGTTCGGCTATTTCTTTAGCTTTTTCCTTGAGTTTTTCATCTAATTCCTCTGAATTTAAGGCAGGTGCTTGACTAATCAATGCCTTAAATCTAAGACGTTCTTCATATTGTTTTAATTCGATAAAGGCTTCCTCCTCCAGATCGATATTGATAAAAATAGGTGTTTGTTCTTTATTTGTAAATATTCCATCTATAATCGGCCCGACCAAGAAATTTTTAGCCAGTTGTTGAGTCAATAAAGGAATCAAAATCAACAACAGAATAAATCGGATAGAAATTACGGTTTTAGCTTGAGTTTGCTTATAACTCGCAATAATTTCCGACTCCGATCCGGGTCTGAGTTCCTGTTTAATTCGACCTAATGTTCTCAATAAAGAACGGGGTAAAACCCGAGTCGAATTATTGTTCCTCAAACCCGGTTTCATCGTTTTTCTGGAACTAGGATTCCGGTTACTATTCAAAAAATTCTTGTTTTCAGAGATATAATTTGGAGTTGAATTTGGGGGGTTTCCTGTAGGATTTAGTGATACAGATTTTTCGGGAGAATTTGGGGTTAAATTTAGAGAAAAATCCGAGGATTCTGGGGCTTGATAACGAGTAACTACCGCATCAATATAATCGAGTTTTTCACAAATAGCCTCAACTATTTTCCCGTGAGGTAATGATCCATTCGAGGTAACTTTTTGCTCTAATTCCAGGTTAATACCCGATGAGGGATTGATTTGTTCCGACCATCCCAAAACCGAACGGCTGGCATTAAATACCATTAAGCGATTCTGAATAATTTTGAGATATTTTTTTAGTTCAGAATTAAAATAAGAAAGGACGCGATCGCTATATTCAGGATGGGATTCTGGAGATATTTTTTCACCTTGAAAATGCTCATTCTCAAGGGAACGAATCTTCAAGGCTGCATCATAAGCTTGATCTAAAGCCCGTTCCGGTGTATCACGAAACCATTGATTAGCATTGCCAAAGAATTGTTTAAATACATTAGAATCAGCAGCGGCCATGGTTTAGACCCCTTAAGAATCAGTGGAGTGAATATTAATTAAAGATGTTCTGGTGGAACATCGGTACAATGTACGGGGGTAAATGCAACTGCCAAAAATCTAACTAATTCTGCTCAATATTAGTCATTTTGATAGCTAAATGCCAATAATGAGCAATTTTGGCGAGGGGGGTTTTCTGAAAACCCTGTTCACAGTATAATCACAACATGAAGCTAGTTGAACGTCATCTCGTCACAAAAAACCATCCCCTCTGGTCAGACCTTGACCAGAAAGCCTTTTTGTCGAAAAATTTGTTTAACCTAGCGAATTATCATTATCGTCAACACTTCTTTCAACACTACCAGAAATTAAACTTTAACCAACTTTACCATCTCCTATCACAAACCCCAGACTACAAAGCCTTACCCACAAAAGTTAGCAAGCAAATCATCCGCCGATTAGATTCAGCCTGGACAAGTTATTTTCAAGCTGTAAAAGTCTGGCAAAAACATCCCGAAAACTTCTTAGGTCAACCTAAAATACCTAGATATAAACATAAAACCAAAGGGCGCAATATTCTCCCTTATCCTCACGAATCAATCTCGAAAAAAGCCTTGAAAAAAGGAATTTGTCACCTCTCGATGAGTGAAATAAAAATTCCCACATCACAAAGGTCAATAATCGAGGCGAGGATAGTACCGAAAAGTAGTTGTTATGTCATCGAAATCGTTTATGAAAAAGCAGAGGAGACAACCAATTATCAAGAAATAGCAGGTATAGACTTAGGAGTTAATAATTTAATGGCTGTAACTACCAATCAAATAGGTGTTAGACCTCTTTTGATTAAAGGCAGACCCTTAAAAGCGATTAATACCTTTTACAATAAACAACGTTCTTCTTTACAATCCCAGCTAAAACTCAAGCATAATCAAACCCAATCTCAAAGATTAAAAAATCTGACTCATAAACGCAACTGTAGAGTAGAAAATTATCTACATACAGCCAGCAAAAGAGTCATAGATTGGTGTACACAACATCAAATCGGAATCCTAGTAATTGGGCATAATGCTACCTGGAAACAATCAATTAACTTAGGTAAAAGGAATAATCAACAATTTGTAAACATTCCCCATTATCGGTTAATCGAAATGTTGACCTATAAAGCCCAACTGAAAGGAATCCGGGTAGTGATTACAGAAGAATCTTACACATCTGTTGCCAGTGCTGTAGATGGGGATGCTCTACCTAAATATGGTGAAAAAAGACCAAGATTTCAGGGACATAGAATAGCTAGAGGCTTGTATAAAACAGCCAAGGGTAGGTTATTAAATGCCGATGTTAATGGGTCATTTAATATCACTCGAAAAGTAATTCCTGATGTCGTTGACCAGGGAATAAAGGGTTTGCCGTTTAACCCTGTGGTGCTTGACCCACTACGAATGACTGAACTTTCAGCCTTTAAGTAGGTTTGAGTAGGTTTAGTTGATCGGTATATTAACAAATTTTAGACCGATTGCCGTGCTGTCTCCTGCTCTCTGGATTACCGGAAGTTCCCAAAGTGGCAAAACCACTCGCCTGATCGAATTATTTTGTGAGTGGACACCCCTACTGGGAACCCTTCCCCACCCCCCACAACCTCCACGCAAACCCAGGTTAAACCCTGAGTCTGTCGCCACCACGACCTTAATTTTTGCCGCCAATGGTGATAATCGCATTGCCCTGGTTAACCGTTTAACTACTACCCCCCAGGGACAATATTCCTTTTATTCCACAACCCCTTTAGGGTTTTTTCAAGACGAAGTAATTTTGTTTTGGCCCCTATTAGTCGAAAAGTTAGGGTTAAAAGCCCAATTTCCCCTGCGCTTACGCCCCGAAACCGAACAGGAACTTGCCCTCCGGCTTTGGAGTCATGATCTGGAAATCAGTCCCCTCAGACGTCCAGGGATTAGCCTTAACCGGATGGTGCGCCAAATTCTGGATATTCTGCAACTAGCGGCCCTGAGTGTTACCTCAATAGAGGCTATTCCCCAGATTTTAGAAAAGGGATTTCTGCCCACGGGCGACATCGAAACCCCCTACAAACAGATAGGAGAATGGCTACAACAATGGCGGGAATGGTGCTTAGAGCGGGGGTTACTCACCTATGGGATGATTGCCGATCTCTATGGTCAACACCTGCTGCATCATCCCACCTATCAAAAACACCTACTGCGTCGATATCCGGTAGTTTTAGCCGACGACGTGGACGAATATCCCGTCCTAGCCCGTCACTTGTTTGAGTTCTTTCTGGAGCAGGGAAAAATGGCTGCATTTACCTACAATTCCAATGGGGCTGTACGTTTGGGGTTAGGGGCCGACCCGATCGCCTTCTTGGATTTACAAAAGCGATGTCGTACAGAAACCTTAGACCAACCCAGGGGTTTAGGGAAACAATTGGCCGAACCGATTTTAGATTTGGTGTTGGAGAATGCCATCGCTTTTCCCGACTCCCTGTTATTTTCTACTCAGATTCAATCAATTCAAACGGTATCACGGGCCGATTTGCTCCGACAAACCGCCGAACAGATTATCGCCGGGGTTAAAACTGGCCAGGTACGGCCCGATGAAATTGCCCTAATTGGCCCTGGTTTAGATGCGATCGCCCGTTATACCCTGCGAGAAATTTTAAACCATGCAGGAATAGCCGTTGAGTCGATGCAGGAACAACGTCCCCTAATCAGTTCTTCCCTAGTTCGAGGCTTATTAACCTTAATGGTATTGGTCTATCCGGGGAATGGTCATCTGGTGCATCGAGATGCGATCGCCGAAATGCTCGTTACCCTGAGCCGCTACACCCATGACACTCTTTCCCCCTGCTTCTCCATCGACCCAGTACGGGCGGGGTTATTAGCTGATCATTGTTTTGTGCCTGACTTAGATAATCCTCGGTTACTGACCGTGAATGCTTTTCCCCGTTGGGATCGGTTGGGATATCAGGCGACGGTCGCCTATAATCAGATTTTGCACTGGCTGGAAGTTCAACGGGAAGACTATCAAAACCAGTTATTAGCCAGTCCAGTAGTGTTATTAGATCGAGGGATTCAGCAATTTTTTCTGGGTAATGGCACGGGTCGCAGCTTGAGAAACGATCAACTCTCTGCACTACGCGAGTTAATGGAAACGGCACTCCACTATTGGGAGGTGCAGAATCGTTTACAGGCGAAAACCGATGGGATCATCTCGGAACAAGTCGGCCAGTTTATTCAGTTATTACGACAGGGAGTGATTTCTGCTAACCCTTATCCGGTATCCAGTTTGGGGGTTAAACCTCCGGCCGTAACCTTGGGAACAATTTTTCAATATCGAGCTAGTCGAGCTTCCCATGCTTGGCACTTTTGGCTAGATGTGGGATCTCCCTTGTGGTTGAGTGGAGGAGCGAGTATTCTCTGGGGAGCGCCTCTATTTCTCAAGGAACAACCGGAGTATTCAGGGACAGAAGCAAATACAAGGTCGGCTGATCTACAACGATTGCACCGTATTATTGTAGATTTGTTAAGTCGGGTGAGCGATCGCTTAATTCTCTGTCACAGTGATTTAGCCGTTAATGGTCAAGAACAATTCGGCCCCCTTTTACCCCTAGTTCATGTAGTCAGCCCTTGAGCGCTATCTTCAAACCCAGATAATATAGGGAATAGTTTTGACCAAACTTTCAGATAATTGTCTTTCAAAAAGGCAACCAAAAAAGTTAAATTCAACCTTAATTATAATATAAAAAATGAGGTTATTTATGTTGTTTTCAAAATCAAGAAATTAATTCAATAAATTCCCGGGGATTGATGTTATTATCATCAGTTATTCTGGGAATAATATAAATTAATCCTGGGTCGGGGTGTTAAAGGTAGATTTGATCGAGTGGGTTCATTCATGAGGAGACAAAAAAATGACAAGTGCAGTAATTAATACCGTTAGTGCCAGAGTAATTAATACTCAGGAAGTGCTATTAATATTTCCGACGGAAATACCGGGTGTATTTCAAAGTTTTACTGGGCTAGTGGGGGAAACCCTTCCTGGTGCTAACGGAACAGTCATTTTTGTGCCTCAAAATCGCCCAGCACCTACCCCAACAACAGCCCCAACGACTCCTCCGACCCCGACCACAGCCCCAACGACTCCTCCGACCCCAACAGCATCCCCCACCACTCCTCCGACCCCCACCTCTTCTAATAATAATGGTGGGACAAGTCCAGCCCCAGTTGCCAATAATGACTTTTTTCAAACTAATTTAGGACAGGCGACATTTTTTAATGTTTTGGAAAACGATACGGTTAAGGGTGGAAGTGGAACCAGTATCACCGTTAATCAGTTTAGTTCAACAGCAAACGGAACCCTAGTATTTAATGGGGGAGGAATTTTTACCTACACTCCCGACCCCAAATTCTTTGGAGTAGATAGTTTTAGTTATACTGTTACCAATGGAACCGCCCCGGCTCAAGTTTTTATTGAAGTATTGGCGGGGAATCAACCTATTATTATTGAAGGTATTGGTAAAGGCACAGAAACCAGCGACTATATTACAGGTTCCTCTGGAAATGATGTTATTAATGGTTTAGCCGGAAACGATACCATCTTTGGTTTAGCAGGAAATGACGAACTGCGAGGGGATGAAGACAATGATACCCTCTACGGAAATGAAGGCAATGATACCCTCACCGGAGGTGAAGGGAACGATGAACTTAATGGCGGTAAGGATAATGATGTCCTCGATGCCAGTGCTGGAGATGATACCGGGTTTGGACAACTGGGTAATGATACCGTTATTGGCGGTTTAGGCAATGATAGCCTTTATGGAGGCCAAGGAGCAGATAGTGTTCGGGGCGGCGAGGGCAATGATCTTATTTTTGGGGATAAAGGCAGTGATGTCCTTTGGGGCGATGCAGGCAACGATACCATCTATGGTGGTGGAGAAGAAGACCTGATTTTTGGCAATGACGGCGCCGATAACCTCTATGGAAACCAAGGAAACGATACAATCTTTGGCGGTATTGGTAACGATGTCGTATTTGGGGGCGAAGGCGATGACCAACTTTCCGGGGAAACCGGGGATGATTTCCTATTTGGGGGTATAGGTGTCGATACCCTGACCGGAGGCTCAGGAAATGATACCTTTGTGATGACTAGCGAAAGTGGCGGTGCAAATTTAGGAGATGCTCAAATTGTTAATGATTTTGAACCCGGCGATCGCATTGGTTTAGCTGGAGGTTTACAATTTAGTGACTTATTTATTAGCCAAAGTAGTGAAAACGCCGGGAATACTATTATTAGAAACGGTAGTGCTGGAAGCTATATTGCAGTTCTAATTGGTGTGGATAGTAATACCATCACCGCAGATAGTTTTACTCCAATTTCCGGTACAATTATTCCGATTCCAGTCCCAACACCAACAACTCCCACACCAACAACCCCACCAACACCAACAACTCCCACACCAACAACCCCACCAACACCGACAACTCCCACACCAACAACTCCACCAACACCAACAACTCCCACACCAACAACCCCACCAACACCGACAACTCCCACCCCAACAACTCCCACACCGACAACACCACCAACACCCACGACTCCCGCCCTACAGCCACCCATCGCCCAAAATGATGCGGTAAAACGGCCTCCCGATGGTTCGGTGACATTTAACGTACTAAAAAATGATACCGATCCCCAGGGAAGTCAACTCACCTTAGTGAGTGTCGGAACAATCGCCAATGGCAGTGCATCAATTACGGCTGGGGGAAATATTACCTTCACACCCAACCCGGGCTTTACAGGGCCATCAACCTTTCCCTATACCATTCAAAACAGTTATGGCTTAACGTCCACGGCTCAAGTCTTCATTACTGTTAATATTTCCCCGACATTATTAGTCAATAATGGAATTATTGTTTTACAAAATGATCAGAAAAATATCACTCCCGTCAATCTGTTTGCGGTAGACCCGGATAATCCCCCCAATGAAATTTTTTACCGCATCACCCAAGAACCCAACTTAGGGAACTTACAAATTGTCGGGTCTACACCCCAAAGAATTAATACCGGGGGTGCCTTTACTCAACAAAATATTGATACGGGTTCCATCCAATTTAACGCTCGCAATGTATCAGGAGGAGATCAATTTCTATTTCTCCTGACCGATAATATTGGAACTACAGCCCAAAATTCTTTTAGTATCACCATTGTCGATGACATCATCACCGGTACCGATGGAGATGACCTGATTATTGGTACTGGTTTCAGTGAAAATATCAGGGGATTTGCCGGGAATGATACCCTCATCGGTGCTGGCAACCGAGATATTATCGAAGGGGGGACGGGAAACGATTCCCTTGAAGGGGGAGAAGGAAATGATGTCCTGCAAGGAGAAGAAGGAAATGATACGCTCCTCGGTCAAGTCGGCAATGATTCTCTCTTTGGCGGTCAAGGCAATGATTCTCTCGATGGCGGGGCGGGTCGCAATACCCTGTTAGGGGAAGATGGAAATGATACCCTAATTGCCGGAGATGATAGTAATTTACTCTCCGGTGGTAATAACGATGACATCCTGATTAGTGGGATTGGGAACGATACCCTGTTAGGGGGAAGTGGTAATGATTCTCTAACCGGGAATGCCGGAGATGATTCCCTCTATGGAGAGGATGGAGACGACTTAATCTTTGCCGGAGTCGGTCGAGACTTAGTTCTCGGTGGCCCAGGTAACGATAGCATTGATGCCGGGGAAAGCAATGATACCGTATTTGGTGGAACCGGGAATGATTCTATTATCGGCGGTGATGGAGATGATTTCGCAAATGGTGGGGACGGTGCCGATACAATCTTCGGCGGGATTGGAGATGATTCTGTCTTTGGTGCTGCTGGAAATGATTCGATTATCGGTGATCTTGGAGACGATAGTATTTTTGCTGGAGATGGCTTGGATACGGTATTTGGAGGAATTGGCAATGATTTAGTCTTTGGCGATGAGGGCAACGATACCCTGTTTGGGGGTGAAGATGATGATACCTTAGCCGGGGGCGGGGGTGCGGATAGTTTAATTGGAAATTTGGGGAATAATTCCTACTATTATTTAGCCCCCACCGAAGGTGTTGATGTGATCACCGAATTTAATGTTAATGGTGATGATCGATTCCTATTTAATTCTTTAGGTTTCCCCGGTTTCACCACCGCAGAAGGAACAGTGGTTCCCCTACAGGGGATTATTGTTTCTAACCTGGGTTCGGGGGGAGATAATATTAGTAATAAACAGGTGATCATTTTCCAAGATACCTTTGATAATGTTCAAGCGGTGAATGCTGCCTTGAAAAATCAAAATGGATCGGGTGATACTGCCGCTTTCTTTGTCTACCGAAATAACTTGTCTTATGCCGGTTTTTCGGGTGCTTATGTTATGGGCTATGATCCGAATTTAAGTGATGATAGTTTACCTGCTTTTGATTTAGGAATTTTACCATCCCTTGATCCACAAACAAATAATATTAGTACCTTAATTGGGCCTAGTGATTTTGTGATTATCTAGGCATTTTGTAGTAAGCCCTTTAGGGCTGTCTTCAGATAGCCCTAAAGGGCTTACTACAAATTTAACATTAATATCCCTATTCCCAGCAAAGGATTCTGATTATGACAAGTTCTATTATCAATACAATTCCCGCCAATTTATCCTTAAGAATTTCTCCTAGTAATAGCCTGTACAATACGGGAAATTCAGTATTAATTTTTTCATCAGGAATTCAAGGAAGATTTGAGACTTTTCCAGCAAATGTTCAGTCTTTTGTTCCCCTTTCTAATGGCATCGGAACTACCTTACCCGGTGCAACCGGGGGGGTCGTATTTGTACCCGATACACCTGTTGTACAAGCAATATCTATTGAAACTAATACACCTGTTTATTTAGCTGAAACAGAAACTGGTCAATTTCAAACCCTGAATGGTCAAACAACCGGAACTGTTAAAACCGGGCCAGCCGGAAGTTTGATTTTTACTCCCGATGGATTTAGCCCGGAAACCCCTGCACCCACAGCCACTCCCAGTCCCATAGCCACACCTAGTCCCACAACTACACCTAATCCCACAGCTACTCCTAGTCCTACATCAACCCCCATTCCCACGCCTACCACCAGTCCCACACCTACCCCCAGTCCCACACCTACCCCCAGCCCCAAACTCGAACCAATTCGGATTCAGGGTGCGGGGACAGGGACAGAGGCAGATGACACCATTATTGGTAGTAGTCAAAATGACACGATTTCTGGATTAGCAGGGAATGACAGTATCTTTGGATTAGGAGGGAATGACCTCCTCCAAGGAGATGCTGGACAGGATCAAATTAATGGTAATGAAGGCAATGATGCCATTATCGGAGGCTCAGAGGATGATTGTCTACGCGGAGGTCAAGGAGATGATTTAATCTTTGGGGATGCCGGGAATGATCTGGCTTTTGGGGATAGAGATAATGATACATTGAATGGTGGAGCCGGAGCCGATAGTTTGTATGGTGGCCAAGGCAATGATAGTATCGGAGGCGGGGGGGAAGATGACCTCCTCTATGGCGATAAAGGCAATGATACGGTATCGGGTGATATCGGTAACGATACTGTGACTGGGGGAGATGGAGACGATATTTTATATGGTAATTCCGGTCAGGATTTCTTGAATGGAGGGGCTGGAAATGATCAACTTTTTGGCGGCGGAGATGATGATAGTTTAGTCGGCGGTCAAGGAGCAGATATCCTGTATGGAGATTTAGGAAATGATACCCTTTCTGGCGGTGATGATAATGATCAACTGTTTGGGAATGGGGGAAATGATGTTATAAATGGGGATAATGGGGCCGATGGTTTATATGGAGGAGCAGGGGAAGATATTCTCAATGGGGGTAAAGGTCGAGATATCCTTTCCGGTGATGCTGGGAATGATTTATTAGCCGGGGAAGCTGGATTAGATACCCTCACAGGGGGCGCGGGAGATGATATTTTTGTTCTTGGTTATGTGATTACTCAAGCACCTAATGGCGGTAGCTTTATTACCGGAACCACAGGCGGCACTAGCGTTGAATTAGCGGATATTGTTACGGATTTTACGACAAACGATAAAATTGGGTTATCTGGAGGACTGACATTTCAAGATCTGCAAATTTCCCAAGGTCAAGCCTCTAATTCCAGTAATACAATTATTAAAGATAAAAATACAGGTGAATTTTTAGCCGTCTTACAGGGAGTTAATGCCAGTATTTTAACAGAAGATAGTTTTATTCTTGATCCTATTATTCCCCTTCCTCCGACAACTCCACCGACACCCACAACCTCACCAACTCCCACACCAACAACTCCACCGACACCAACAACCTCACCAACTCCGACACCAACAACCTCACCAACTCCGACACCAACAACCTCACCAACTCCGACACCAACAACCTCACCAACTCCGACACCAACAACCTCACCAACTCCGCCAACCACTACCCCACCAACCCCGCCAACCACTACCCCACCTACTACCTCACCGACTACACCACCACCGCCAACTCCATCTCAACCCACACCTCCGCCTGTTGAACCTCCAACTCCGGCAATTTTAGCGATGGAGAATGACACAGTATCGGGTTTACAGAATACTCTGTTGCAGATTCCCAATAGTACCATCACTGCTAATGATACGGGAGTTGGGCTGCTCACCATCACTGGAATTACAGAACCTGCCAATGGGACAGCCAGCTTAAATCGAAGTGCAAGATCAATTACTTATATTCCTGATCAAAACTTTTCCGGTTTTGATAGTTTTGAATATAAAATCCGAGATGATAACGGAGCAACAGGAACCGCAACCGTTACAGTTAATGTAGTATCGGTTAATGTTCCTCCTATTTTGGATCTCAGCAGTTCCCAACCCGGGAATAATTACAGTACGGTTTTTGTTGAAGGAACAACTCCCATTGCGATTACTGGAAGTGTCAGTATTATTGATACTGATGATACCGATCTTACCTCTGCTACTATTACTTTAACCAATATTCCTGATGGTGAAATTGAAGGGTTATCTATCCTGGGAAGCTTGCCCAGTGGTATTACCGCCGGAAATTATGACCCAGCAACGGGAATTATTCTCCTAACTGGAACTGCCCCAATTGCCAGTTATGAAACGGCACTTTCTCAACTGGTTTATAGCAATAGTTCCCGAAATCCCAATACTCAAAATCGGGTAATTAATGTTGTTGTTACCGATCGCCAAGATAGTAGTAATATTCCGATTAGCACGATTACAGTGGATGCGGTTAATGATCCTCCTGTAAATACGGTTCCCGGGTCACAAAATGCCAACGGTAGCCAACCGATTTTATTTAGTCAAGCTGCTGGGAATCAAATTTCTATTAGTGATCCTGATGCTGGCGTTAATCCTGTACAGGTTACTTTAACCGCTAGTACCGGAATCCTAACCTTGGGTACAACCCCGGATAATGTCGCAATTTCTGGGGATGGAACCACAACTATTACCTTAGTTGGTCAAGTTGATAATATTAATACCGCCCTCAATGGTTTAACCTTTACCCCACCCGCATCCTTTACCACCTCAGCAACCCTGCAAGTGGTAACAACGGATCAAGGAAATACGGGTAGTGGTGGCCCTCAACAAGCCTCCAGCACGATTGCGATTAATCAACCCAACCAGCCACCGAATGCGGTCAATGATAGTGTGGTGGGGACGCAAAATGTACTCTTGACGATCGCATCTTCAACCCTATTAGCCAATGATACCGATCCCGATAATGATCCGTTAACTATTACTCAAGTGAGTGATCCGTTTAATGGAACAGTGACTTTAAATAATACTAATGTTCTATTTACTCCCGCCCCTAACCATACCGGGCCAGCTAGTTTCCTCTATACTATTAGTGATGGAAATGGCGGCACCAGTAGCGCGACGGTCAATATTACTGTTAATCCCAATCAACCCCCAACCCTAGACTTAAATGGTAGTCAAGCGGGAAATAATACTCAAGTAACCTTTTCCCAGGGACAGCCAGCCATTGCGATCGCCAATGCCACTAATATTGTGATTACCGATCCTGATAATCCCAACGCCGAGTCAGCTACCATCACCTTAACTAACCCCCTGAATGGCAGTGTGGAAAGTTTATCGGTTAATGGTGTGTTACCTACGGGGATTACAGCCAGTAGTTATAACAGCAACACAGGCGTTTTGACCCTAACCGGGAATGCTGCGATTAGTGCTTATCAAACGGCGATCGGACAAATTATCTATAACAATACGGCCAATCCTCCGAATACCACTACCCGGACAGTAGAGGTGAAGGTGAATGATGGAACTAACAATAGTAATACCGCAGCTAGTACCATTACGGTAATTGCTCTAAATCAACCTCCGGTGGCGGTTCCCGACGGCCCAATTTTTGCCAACAATAGCATCCAATTCCCCATTTCTCCTTTAGATAATGATACTGACCCCGATGGAGATATTCTCACCTTGACCTCGGTGGATAATCCCGCCACAGCCCAGGGTTTAGTAACTCAAGCGGGTTCGTTAGTTCAGTACACCCGTTTAGGAAATGCGACCGGGCCAGATAGTTTCAACTACAGTATTAGTGATGGGAAGGGAGGTACCAGTAATTCCACCATTACGATTAACCTTTTACCCGTTGCTGATAATAACCCCAATTCAGTCGCCGGAGGCAGTTTTGGCGATAACCTCAATGGTCTAGGAGGAGATGATACCCTAAGCGGTCTGGATGGGAAAGATTCCCTCCGAGGAGATGCAGGGAATGATTTACTCCTGGGAGGAAGTGGAACGGATTTGTTACAGGGTGGTATTGGAGACGATACCCTAAACGGTGGTTTAGCCCCCGATAGCATGACGGGAAATGCTGGAAATGACCAATTCCGCTATGATAACGCTGATGATGGCGGAGGGTCTGGGTTTAATGCTGGTTCTAATACTGAGGTTAAATCCCGAATTGGTAGTAATTTATATGATACAATTACCGACTTTGAAGGGTTAGGGGCTCCGGTTGGAGATCGAATTAGTTTTGCTACAACGGTAATTGCCTCTTTTGCAAGTATTGGAACAGCCGTACAAACTAATATTACAGGGGACGTGATTCCCGGTACAAATCCGGGTCTATTTGCCTTTAATGATGGTAGTAGCACTTACCTAATTTATGATGGAAATGGCAATAATTTAACAGGGAATGATTCTCGAATTTTAGCTAAATTAGATAATGTGAATGGGGTTACAACCCTTGATGTGAATGATTTTGCTGGCCTAAATCGTCCTCCGATTGTTCCAGGGAATACAACGGTTAATATTAATGAAGATGTAATCACTAATTTAGGGATTGTGGCTCCGATTGATCCCGATAATGATCCGTTAATTATTACTGTTAATAGTATTCCCGATAGTAATAAAGGAATCGTCAGAATTACGGGTCAAACTAACTCGATTATTATTGGTCAAACCTTAACCAGTGCTGAAATTACTCAGTTAGAATTTGTTCCCAAACCCAATATTAGCGGGGCGGCGGGGGTCTTCCTCTATAGTGTCAGTGATGGTCAAAATCCGGCGGTGAGTCAAACCTTAACTATTAGTATCACGGAGATTAATGATCCTCCGATTGCGGTTAATGACGGCCAAATTTTCACGAACAATAGTATCCAATTCGCTATTTCTCCCCTGGATAATGATAGTGACCCCGATGGAGGAGTTCTCACCTTGACCTCGGTAGATAATCCGGCGACCGCCCAGGGGTTAGTAACTCAAGCGGGTTCCCTAGTTCAGTACACCCGTTTGGGAAATGCGACCGGGCCAGATACCTTCAACTATATTATTAGTGATGGTCAAGGTGGAACAGCTACGGCCAATATTACAATTGACCTCTTAACCGTTGCTGATAATAACCCCAACTCATTCACCGGAGGTAGTTTTAGCGATAACCTTAATGGTCAGGGTGGAGATGATACCCTGAGCGGTCTGGGTGGCAATGACACCCTGCGAGGGGATGCTGGAAATGATAGTTTATCGGGAGGAAGTGGAAACGATCTGTTACAGGGTGGAATTGGCAATAATACACTTCAGGGCGGTTTAGGACGGGATAGTTTAATTGGGAGTGTTGGAGAAAAAGACCTGTTTATTTATACGGACTCCCTGGATGGGGGCGGTATCGGGTTTAATGCGGTGGGGACGGGAATTAATGCTCAAATTGGTAGTAGTTTATATGATTCTATTAACAATTTTGATAGTTTCGGTCAGGTTGGGGGCGATCAAATTGGTTTATCCACCAGTTTAATTGCGGGTACTGGTAATATTCTGCTGACGGTACAAACCAATCTTTCAACCAATGTTCTATCGGGAAATAGCCCAGGTTTATTTGCCTTTGATAGTGGTAAGGATACCTACTTAATTTATGATGGCAATGGCAATAATTTAACTGGAAATGATTCTCGAATTCTGGCTAAGTTAGAAGGAGTTACGGGCATAACAACCCTAAATCCTGATGATGTAATCCTGTTCTAAATATCCTATCCTGTAGAGACGAGCCACGGCGCGTATCTGCCACGGCGCGTCTTTGCAGGGTTTTTTAATTACTGATTGGGTGTATTGAGTTGCAAATCAATGGATTTTTCCTGCTCTAATTTCACAACATTTTCAGGAGGATTTAAACAGGTTTTTAAGAGTTGATCAACTCCTAAATTTGTACTAGCTTGGTTCATCCCAACAACACAATTGGAAAAGGTTTCCGGTAATACACTCCGACGACAACTATCCAGAACATTTAACGGATCAGATGCACTGGTATTTCTGTTAATATTAACTACACAATTAGCTAATTCATCGGGACGTCGAACCTGTAGACAACCGGATAATATTTTTTCTACGGGTAGAGCGGCCACATTTCTCTGCATTTGGGTGACACAATATCCCATATTCCTAGGCCGAGATGCCATTCCGCAGCCTTGTGTTGCCAACTCTACCGATAGCCCCGCCGTAACTAACTGTTGAGTGCAGTTTCTATAGTCCTGTCGCCGAATTAAGACAAAGGAAGGAAAAGCCTCAGCCGGAGCAACGGAAACAAACAACGGAAACAAACTCACCGTCGCCACTACGGATAACCAACGGTGGTGTCCTGGGAGGTGGGTCAGAAGTGCTTTTTTTAATCCAGAAAACATCACAATAGAAGGATTCATAGCCATTTCAAGTTTTGCACAATGATATCATGGGTTAGTCATTAGTCGAAAATGAAAAGCTAGATACATTGCTGAAAACTAAATCTCTTTGGGATTAGAGTCAGAGCAAAATTAGAGACGCGATATGACCTTAAATGTTTAAAACAACAGCTAAAGCCAGACCAAGTTCCTGTATAGTTTCCTCAGAAACAGTTCCCACTTGCTTGATCAGTCTTTGTTCGGAAACAGAACGCACCTGAAACGCATCTGCTACTGACAACTTGCTTAAGCCGTTTTCTGATGTAGGTTCAATTCTCACCATCCAAGGAATTTTAGCAAACACATCATTCCATCCGGTAATCGGTACAATAACCTTTAACCGGAGAACACCAATTTCGTCATTACTGACAATTACACAAGGGCGAGTTTTACCAATTTCATCACCAACGGTGGGATCGGCCCGATAAAGCCAAATCTGACCTCTAAGCATAGTCTTGATACTCGTAAAAATCCCCATGCGACCTATCAACAAACTCAGTCAAATCGCTTCCTTCTGCATAGTAAGGACGCATCATTTCAGCCGCATCTCTTAAACTGAGTTTTTCGGGTTTTTCCATTTCTTCGCGCACCAGCCGCAATGTAAACTCAATAATCTTTAAACGTTCTACATTCGGCATCTGTTTAATAGCCTCTAAAATTTTAGTTTCTATCATAATTTTGTGAGGATTTCTGCATCCAACGGTTGATCGGCTATTTAATCATGTTGATTATTATATTATAGTCAGGACGCGATCGCGCTTTTGGGGTTTGCAGTAAAATAAATAAATCAAGGAGTTTAGTCACAATGCTTTACTCATTAGAGGAGTGAAAAACTATGACGGCTTTAGCTCAAGAGATTCTTAATAATTTTGATAGGTTGGCTGACGCAGAGCAAGTTGAGATTGGGCTAGAAATCTTGAGGCGGCTCGTCCATTTTGACTTTCCACCATTGACAGATGAAGACTTTATCTTAAATGCTGAAGAATTATTCTTAGCATTAGATCAACAAGAAATTGATTATGAATAGTCCTGATCGTGGCGAAGTCTGGCTTGTCGATCTGGGCTATGTGGCAAAAGTTAGACCATGCTTAGTGGTTAGTATCCAGGTTCTCAACCAGGATCGAGCGTTAGCGACTCTAATACCTCATACTACAAGCCCAAGAGGTTCACGCTTTGAGGTAGATGTCAAAGCCAGATTCCTGAAGCCCGGAGTGTTCGATGTTCAGAATATCATCACAATTCCTCACGCGAAGCTATTGAGGAAACTGGGCGAATTAAACTCAGAGCAGTTAGCACAAGTCGAAGATGCTTTGCTTTTCTGGTTAGGATTTGAGGATATGGATTCTGGCGAAGAGCCCTCAATGACTTGAAGGGCGATATATGCTACGCTAGACAGCGCCTACGAGATGCAATTCTTCGGACTCTGCAAGTGGCTGAGATTGCAGAGATACGGGCAATTCTGGTACACGCGATCTAAGTAAAATATTCATCAAGCAATCATTGCCGATTTTTCTGATTATTTAATTGGAGCGATCGCCCGTCAAGCAGGTTGTACAGAAACAGTGAGTTTTGATAGCAAGCTGAAAGTAGAAAAAGGTTTTCGTTGGATAGAGTAGCGATCGCCCTCGTTCAAGTACCGAGAAACCGTTTTTCTGCGCGGGTTTCTGCATCCTAACCGAGATTTGATGAAGAAACACGGTTTCTTTAGAAGCGCGAGACAAGCTATGAAATATTTATTGGATACATACTATAATAAAAGATTGGTGCAAAAAATTTTATGCGGAGAAAAAGTTAGATGGCTCGATATAGAGGCCCCCGTCTGAGAATTGTTCGTCGTTTGGGCGATTTGCCTGGATTAACTCGGAAGACACCCAGAAAGGCCTATCCCCCTGGACAACATGGCCAAGCCCGTCGTAAACGTTCAGAATACGCGGTTCGGTTAGAAGAAAAACAAAAACTGCGCTATAACTACGGCGTTTCCGAGCGTCAGTTATTGCGTTATGTCCGTAAAGCTCGCCGCGCTTCCGGTTCCACCGGACAAGTGTTGCTGCAAACCTTGGAAATGCGTTTGGATAATACCATTTTCCGTTTAGGAATGGCCCCCACAATTCCAGCGGCTCGTCAGTTAGTCAGCCATGGTCATGTTACCGTTAATGGTAGTCGTGTCAATATTCCTAGCTATCAATGCAGACCTGGGGAATTAATTGGTGTTAGAAATACCGAAAAATCCCGTGAACTGGTGAAAGCCAATTTACAATATCCCGGTTTAGCCAATATTCCTGGTCATCTGGAGTTGGACAAAGAACAATTAACTGCAAAGGTAAATAGCGTCATTGAACGGGAATGGGTGGCTTTACAAATTAATGAACTGTTAGTGGTTGAATTTTATTCTCGTCAAGCCTAAGAGTTCCTCACCGTTCTATTTTATGTGGGGCGTTATCAATGATTAAAAATAACGTACCCCACCTACTTGTTATAATCAATCAGGTTGCTATCCGCCAATTTGGGACATGGTACGGGCATAATTTCCTGTTGTACCAGAGTCCCGTTGTTTAAAATTAATATCGGGTTTAATTCCTAATAGGTTACTTACCTTTTCTCTTAACTCCTCAAACGTCGCACCCTGACGCAGAGGAGTTTTTAAGTCGATTTGTCCGGTTTCATTTAATAAACAAGGTCGTAACCAACCATCGGCGGAGAATCTCATGCGGTTACAGCGATCGCAAAAACATTCAGACATCTGACTAATAAATCCTAATGTTCCCTGCGCTCCCGGTATTTGAAATACATCCGCAGGGCCGTTTCCCTTCACCTGTGAGGCTTCTAAACCCCATTTTTCGCGAATTTGTTGGCGTAATTGTTCTGAAGAAATCCAACCGCGATCGGCAAATAAATCGTTATTTCCAATGGGCATAAATTCAATAAATCTAACGTGCCATTGTCGTTCTATTGTTAATTTTGCTAAATCCAAAACTTCATGATCATTCACCCCAGGAATGACCACGACATTTAATTTTAAGGGATTAAAACCCACTTGATAGGCTGCTTGTATTCCTGCCCAAACCTGTTGCCAACGACTGCGCCCTCGGTTGCCGATAATTTGATCAAAAATATCAGAATCTAGGGAATCTAAACTAATATTAATCCGTCGCAGTCCAGCATTATATAAATCCTCTGCCATTTCTGCTAATAAAAAACCATTTGTTGTCATTGCCACATCTTTTGTTTCAGGAAAAGCATTAATTTGCTGCACCAATTCCACCACCCCAGGACGCAATAAAGGTTCACCTCCAGTTAAGCGAAATCGAGTAAATCCAACCGGGATAAATACCTCTTGTAACAGGGTTAGGAGTTCATCCAAAGTTAATAAATTCTGTTGTAGAATATAATTAATTTCCGTGCCTTCGGGCATACAATATTGACACCGAAAGTTGCAACGGTCAATTAAACTAATGCGAAGATAATCAACGGGGTTCATGGATTTTTAGGAGCATGACAGAATATTGTGCTTTCTGTATTATGTCGAATTTTTCTAAAACAGAACAAGGTCATCTGATCATAATAAATATAGATCGATCTGTACCGAGGTTATAATGTTTTATTTTAGGGGTTTTGTCTCTAAAATTTATTCCCTCCCTAACTTACCCGAATTAAACCAATAATTCCTCTAATTTGTGTTGATTCCATAGGGTTTGATAGAGTCCTTTGGTGGCGACTAATTCACTATGGGTTCCGGTTTGAATAATGCTACCTTTTTCCATCACCAAAATCCGATCTGCCATAGCCGCCGCAGACATTTGATGGGAGATAAAAACAACGGTTTTTCTTTGGATTCCGACTTTTAAATTCTGTAAAATTTCCGTAGCGGTTTGATTATCCACACTCGAAAGAGCATCATCCAAAATCAAAATTGGTGCATCTACTAATAAAGCTCTAGCTAGGGCGGTTCGTTGTCGTTGTCCACCGGATAGGGTAATTCCCCGTTCTCCGACTAGGGTTTCATATTGTTTAGGAAAATTCAAAATTTCCTCATGAATCTTAGCAATTTTAGCTACTATTTCAATTTCCGATTGTTCTGCTATTGGGTCACCATAAGCAATATTATTTTTAATATTGGTACTAAACAAAAAACTCTCTTGAGGAACATAAGCGATCGCACTTCTTAAATCTAATAACTTTAATTGAGTAATATCCTGACCATCTACAAATAATTGATCTATTTTAATATCTAATAACCGAGGAATAGCATTAGCTAAAGTTGATTTTCCCGAACCAATCTGGCCAACAATGGCAACAGTTTCCCCTGGTTTAATCATAAAATTAACATTATTCAGGGCCGGAATTTTGCTTCTGGGGTAGGTATAACTCAGATTAAATGCACTTAACCATCCTTGAACCGGAGTTGGCAAAGGTAAGGGTTCTAAGGGATCTTTAATCTGAGGTTCAACACTTAAAATTGCTTCAATTCGATCAATACTCACTTCTCCTCGTTGATAGGCTGTAATCGTAAATCCTAATAAAGCCGTGGGAAATACTAAACGTTCCACATATAAAATTAATGCTACAAAATCACCAATACTTAGTTCTCCATTGGCAATAAATTCATCCCCAATTCCTAATAAAATCAAAAAACTTAAACTGGCAATTCCACCTAAAATAGGGAACAAAATATTTCGGGTTTTAGCTAAATCTAAGTTGGCATCAAATAACTGTTGGTTATTCTGAGCAAAGGCTCGGCGTTCATTTTCTTCCTGAGCGTAAATCTTAATTAAAGAAATTCCACTCATATCCTCTTGAATCAGATCGCTAATATTTGATAATTTTTCCTGAACTTTCATTTGTTGATCTCTGAGTTTCGTACTAAAAACCTGCACTAAAATCAACATGAAGGGATAAACAGAAATGGATAATAAAGTCAAGCGGAAGTTAATGGCTAACATCACTGGAAGGGTTAACCCATAGGCAAAGATGGTATTTGCAATACTCAAAACCGCAAAACCTAATAAACGGCGGATATTATCAACATCACTGGTAGCACGATTAATTAAGTCTCCAACGGTACTTTCCGAAAAATAGGAAGATTCTAGGGTTAATAAATGATTAAAAATCTTTTGTTTTAAATCAAATTCAACTTGACGACCGACCCCAAAAATTAGAGTGCGGGAGATCATCCGAATAAACCACATAATCGAGGCTAAAATAAAAATCCAAAACACTTGAGTTTGTACAGTATCAAAGTTAATCGCTACTTGAAGTTCATTAATAATATCCCGAATTAAAATTGGAATATAAACCCCTAAAGCATTAACAAGAAATAACGCCACAACTCCTAATATTGTAGGTTTTTTATGGGGACGCAGATAGTCGATCAGTTTTTGGAATCGAGAAGATTTCATATAAGGTTTTGTGACACTCGGTTTTTTTATTATTATATAGAAGTGATTTTATGATAACATGAAATAAGAAGAAGTATCCGGCGAATGAAATTCGCGACTATACAAACGATGTCCGCCTTCGCGGACAGATGAGAAATCCAACGGCTCACAACCCGCGACGGCGGGTTTTGTCTGTGTAGACGCGGTTTCAACCGCCGAATAATCTGGGGGGGTTAGGTCATACAATTTACAACCAAGCATGAAACAGCCCCCGCTTAATTAAGGGGGGCTTTGGTGGATCTAATCTAGGTGGAAAACAGGAGAGATTTCTAACAACAAATTAAGGCAAATCCGTCTGTCCCATCAAATATAAATCACATTCCCGGGCGGCGCCACGACCTTCATTAAACGCCCAAACCACAAGGCTTTGACCCCGACGACAATCCCCCGCCGCAAATACCCCAGGAATACTGGTAGCATACTTGCCATGTTCGGCTTTAACATTACTGCGGGCATCCCGTTCTAAATCCAAACTGTCTAATAACGGTTGTTCTGGCCCCAAAAACCCCATTGCTAGTAACACTAATTGGGTGGGAGTCACCTTTTCCGTACCGGGAATCGGCTTAGGAATAAACTGGCCCTGCTCATTTTTCGCCCATTCCACCTCAACGGTATGAATCGCTTTTACATTCCCATTTTCATCCCCTTCAAACTTAGTTGCAGTAGTTAGATAAACACGAGGATCAGAGCCAAATTTAGCTGCGGCTTCCTCCTGGCCATAATCCATTTTATAAACCTTCGGCCACTCCGGCCAAGGATTATTAGCAGCCCGTTCCGAGGGCGGTTGGGGCATAATTTCCAACTGCACCACCGTATTGCAACCGTGACGAATAGACGTCCCGACACAATCCGTCCCCGTATCTCCCCCGCCAATAATCACAATATCCTTGCCTTCTGCGGAGATAAAATCACTGCCGGGTTGCTTATTTAAAACAGCTTGAGTATTGGCAGTGAGGAACTCCATGGCAAAATGAATCCCTTTGAGGTCGCGCCCTTCAATGGGTAAATCCCGGGGTTTAGTAGCTCCAGTACATAAAAGTACCGTATCAAACTCTTTTAACAGATTTTCGGCGGGAAAGTCCTTACCCACTTCCGTATTGCAAATAAACTTAACGCCCTCGTCTTCTAAGACCTTCAGACGCCGCAATACCACCTGTTCCTTATCCAGCTTCATGTTCGGGATACCATACATTAACAGGCCCCCTGGACGATCAGCCCGTTCAAAAACCGTCACCCAATGACCCGCTTTATTCAGTTGGGCCGCCGCCGATAATCCCGCCGGGCCAGAACCAATCACCGCGACTTTTTTCCCGGTGCGTTTGGCCGGAGGTTCAGGAGTTATCCAACCCTCCTCCCAACCCTTATCAATAATCGAACATTCAATATTTTTAATCGTCACCGGAGGGTTATGAATGCCCAAAACGCAGGAACCCTCGCAAGGTGCCGGACAAACCCGACCCGTAAATTCGGGGAAATTATTGGTTTTGTGCAGACGGTCTAGGGCCTCTTTCCACAGTCCCCGATAAATTAAATCATTCCATTCCGGGATCAGATTATTGATCGGACAACCACTGGCCATGCCACTAATAATACTTCCCGTATGACAAAACGGGGTGCCGCAGTCCATACAACGGGCGGCTTGGGTACGCAGTTTGTCGTCCTCCATCGGCAGATGAAACTCATCCCAGTTATGAACCCGGTCAAGGGGGGCGAGTTCAGACGGTAACTCCCGCAGATATTCTAAGAATCCGGTCGGTTTTCCCATAGTTGTTTCCGTTAAACTTTTGAGTATTGGTGGTTAGTCATCTTAATCGGTATGCACGGTCAAGATTGTTCAATATATTAATATAGCTGTTGCTGAACAGTTCAGGTTCCTAGTTTTCCCCATTAGCTGCTTTTTGGGTTCGCCAATCGTCAACAATTGATGACAATTGTTTTTAGAGTCTAATTCTCCTGGCTGCAATTTACCTGGTTGAATTGTAGAGTATTCCTAGGGTTAATTGGCATATTTTTGAATATTTATTAACAATCTATAATCTTTTTTATTCTAAAAGCCAAGCAAATAACTCGCCAACCGTTAGTTTAATATCCGTGGCAAATGGGGGAACAGATATTGGTGATTCCGGTTGTTCAAAGACTTCTGTTTGTTGTTGGGAGTGATAAACAAAGATAGATTGTTCTTCGGGATCAATTAACCAAGCCATTTGAGTTTGATAATTCAGACAATAGAGAATTTTTTTAATCACTTTTGTTGGACTTTGATCCGGCGATAAAATTTCAATCATCCAGTCCGGTGCCATTAGAAAACTATTGGCAATAGCACCATTATGATCACGAGGAATTCTATCCCAAGTAAAAACGGAAACATCGGGAACAATTGAACGTTCCTCAAAAGTACAGCGCAGTTCTGAAAAAGCTCTGGCAATTCGCTGCGGTTTGAGAACAGAATTGATTGCGGTTGAAAGTTCAGTTTGAATTGTACTATGTTTTCCTTGTGGCATGGGTTTTTGGATAATTTTACCTTCAATATATTCGCTGGCTGGTTTCGTTTCAGGTTGTTTCAGAAACTCGGCTACAGTGATAATTTTAGATGGGGTTTGTACCATTGAGGTTGCCTCCTAAAGTATTTTAATTTTAGCCTATTTATTTCATAATAATATTAACCCAATCAATTTTGGTATTATCACTTATCTTTTGATTTCTCCTGTTGATCAAGCCAATCCAAAATCCGATTCCAAGCCCACCATCGGTCAGGGTCATCAAATTGATTTTGGCAAATTTTACTACTAATATAACCGACATGACCCCCATAATTTGTTGATACTAAATTAATGGCTGGATTCTGATGACTAGCTGCTTTTAAATCGGGAATAATAGTTGGATCAAATAGAGGATCATCCTCGGCATATAAAATTAACGTGGGTTTCCTAAGTTTAGGAATTAACTGTAACCCACTACTGGCTTCATAATAGGCTTCCACACTCTTAAATCCTAAGCGTCCAATCACTAATTCATTATCAAATCCCCAGATTGAATTTGCCCGTTTAATCGCATCTGGATCAATATCATTGGGATGATGTTGATAAAGGTTTCTGGCTAATTTTTTGAGTTCTTTCGTAATAGCTCTTTCTAAATATTTTCCCCAGGAATGTTGGACTAAATAAGATAAGGAACGAGTTGAATCTAAACTAGGACAAATTACTGCACCTCCAGCAATATCGGAATCTTTTAGGTCTAAATCTGTTCCCCATTGATTGACAGTTTGAGCCGTTTTAACCCCCCATAATGCTAATTGTCCCCCTAAAGAATAACCCGTAAACCAAAAAGGAGCCGGACAACCCATTAATTTAGATTGAGCCGCAATTCTAACAAAATCTTCCCCTTCATATAAACCATCGGAGGTTAAAGTTGGAGATAATTCTGCGGTTTTTCCATGGGCTCTCCAATCAAATAAAACCACAGCGTAACCCGCAGCAAAGGCTTTTCTTCCCCAAAGTCTTAAAAACCATTGATTGTCTAAAGTGCCAGTAATTCCATAGGTGGAAATAATTGTTCCTCTTGGGTTTTCAGGAATTGCCACAATCCCATAAATCGGAACACCTGCGGCTCCTAAAAAAACCGTTTCTTGATAGGGAGGTTCTGGTAAGTCAATACTTTTTTCCCAACTGCGACTAGCTCTTAATGCTGCATAAATAGTCATTAAAAAACCATTTTTTAGGGCGAAAGGTGGATTGTAAATAGGCTGAATCATGTTGAAGTTTAATAATAGGTTAATGTCAGTTGATTACACGATTTTTATACTATTTACGAACTTTATGAATTGCTTCTTGAATATTTTCCTGGGTTAAAGAATTAACAATTGTCAAACTAAAAGGAGAGGTTTCAACTCTCTGGATATAACCAGCATTCAAATAGGGTAAATATTCGGCTTGACCTCGAATATAACTATTAAAAAAAACTAAACTGATTGCTTTTAAAAAGGGAAAGGCTAATTCGGGATTTGGGCCGATAATTTGAGCCGGGACAGGAATTACAGATTCCCCAGATGCTAAGAAGGAAAAATGGGTTCCTTTCTCTAATAACATTAAGTATTTGTTAGGGCTAGTTAACCAAGAAAAGGGATAAATTTGTTCACTAACAGCCGGGGCTACATAATCATCACTTCCTCCAATCATTAACACGGGAATTTTAATTTGACTCATGCCTTCTTGTCCAAATACCACACTGGTAATTGGATTCACAGCAATCACCGCTTTCACCCGTTTATCCTGAAGATCATAACCTTTATTAGCAATAGAAGTGGCTTGACATTGCAGTAAAACCGAAATATTTAGAGTAAGTTGTTGGTCTGCAACCTTAGCACACTCTTGATTAATTCTGTTGGTATTAAAGGTCGCTCCCCCCACCGCTAAAGCCGTATAACCGCCATAGGATTGACCGATAACCCCCACATTATCTAAGAGTAAATCGCTAGAAAATGCGGATTTTTTTGCCTTTTCTTCTAATAAATTAAGTACATAAGTAATATCTAAAGGACGATCAACAAATGCGTCTGCACCAGGAGGTTGAGCGTTTCCCTGTAAGAAATTAGCCAAGCCATCAGCACTGGTTTCTAAATGTTCTGGAACCGCAACAAAATAGCCATGGGAGGCTAAATGTTCCGCTAAATATTTGAAGGTTGTTCGGTCGGAACCTAAACCATGGGAAATCACAATTACAGGGGCTGGAGTTGAAATTTGGGGGATATAAATATCAACGGGAGAAGGCTGATTTCGTCGAGGATTTTGAAAGGTCAAGGATTCTTTTTTCCATTCAGTTGTACCAGGATTTCTCAAATTAATTGGCCGATTTTGCAGGGCTGGATTATTGATTTCAGCTTTAGCCTGTTCTCTAATCCAATTAATAATAGATTGATCTTCATAAATAATTTGAGATAAATCTTGAATTACTTGCCGACCAAAATTAAGGTCGATTTCTATTCTTTTACCCGGAAAATTTTCTAAAATACCGAGTAAAGTTAAACCACCAGGAAGTTTAGAGGCTTGATTAATAGCCGTTTTTAAAGAATTTAAACCATTTTCACCATTATCGGTTTGAATAAAATTGCCAAAGCGAGTTAGAATTACAGTCCCCGTAGGGGTGTCATTAAATTGTTGAATACTCCAAGGGCTGGCTGTCATGGGAGTAACTAAAAGTTGACGCAGTTTTTCTACATCTTCAGGGCTAAGAATTGTTTCAGGAATTGATAGAATTGGCGAGATTTCTCCCTGTTGGGCAAATGTGGCTAAGTCTTTAATGGAAATCAAGATCGTACCAATACTATACCGAACTGCAATTTGTTCGGCGGCTATTGCTGAGGAGGTTGTGGCGATTAAACCCGATAGTATTCCTAAGCCAATTTTAATCAGTCGAGTCGAGAGAGACTGAATCCTTTTATTGTTTTTATTTGGTTGATAGTCATGGAGATTTTTAATAGGTTTTAACATAAAATTAAAGGAGAATTATTTGATCATTATTTATAATACCATTAAAAATCAAATTATGTCAACCTTTTTGAGATTTAATTGATTAATTTTTATCGGAAGTTATCCCCTTAATGGCATTAGTTAATTGATTGGGAGTTAGGGATTGAATTAAACTCAAAGGATAGGCCCGATCGCTAATAGTTTGAATATAAGCCGCGTTCAGATAGGGTTTATATTGAGCATTTTGAGTTAAATAGGTGTTAAAGAATGCCGTACTTAGGGCTTTAATATACTCTCGACTAATTTTAGAGGTGGGAGGAACAAATTCATGGAGTTTAGAGAGTTCAGAGGTATTTTCTGAAGTAATATCGTAAAAATGAGTTGCATGATTTTGCATCATTAAATATTTATTGGGGGTGGTTAACCAAGTAAAAGCTTGCAACTGTTCTGATAATGCAGGAGTGAGAAAATCTCCGGTACTTGCTGTGATAAAAACGGGAATTTTGATTTCACTTAAACCCGATTTTCCCAAAATAATACTATTCACTGGATTTAATACAAAAATAGCTTTGACTCTTGAATCTTTGAGTTTATAGTTATTATCAGGAAGTTCTAAAGCTCGACACTGAAGAAAAACCGAAGGATTCAAGGGAATATCTGACTGTTTACAGATGGTTTTTAATTGGGTAAAATCAAGGGTAGCTCCTGCTAAAACCAAAGCCGTATATCCTCCTAAAGAATGACCAATTACGCCCACATTTTTTAAATCTAATTGATTATTGAAATCACTGGGATTGAGTTTTTCAAGATGATTCAGTAAGGCGGTTATATCCTGGGGTCGATCAATAAATTGTTCGGGTTCAAATAGGTCTTTTACTTCCCCTTTAAGTAAGGATTGAAATTGTTGATAATCACTACCTGGATGTTGGGGAACCGCCACAGCAAACCCATAGGAGTTAAGGTGTCGAGCTAAACTTTCAAAGCGAGAACGATCAGAAGCTAACCCATGGGAAATAACAATTACAGGATAGATTTGATCTGAAGAAGTTGAAGTATCGGGTAAATAAATATCAACCTCGAAGTTCCGATTGTTTTCGGGATTATTGACTGTTATGGTTTTTTTAATACTCTTAAATATTCCTGGTTTCCGTAAATCTTGTTTTTGACTAAAATCGATAAAATCAGCTTGTTTAGCTTCGATATTTGATAAGACTTCTAAAGATTTTGTGACGGTCTGAGTTTGCTGAACTAAAGTAAAAATCCGAGTTAAAATGTCTAATATTTGTTCAACATCTAAACGAATTTCTGGACTAGGAAACCGACGCATCACATCTATAATGGTAAAACCATTGGGGATATTAGCAACCTCAATTAAGCTAGTCTGAATTGCTTCTACTCCATTATCACCAGATTGGGTTTGAATAATATTTCCCAAATAGCTTAAAAAGGCTAAGATTAAAGGAGAATTAAAAAAAGGTTGAATAGAAATATATTGATTAGTATAACGAATTTTCAATAGTCGGATTAGGGTTTGTTTTTGTTCGGGATTTAATAGTTGTAGATAGGTCGCCAAGGATTCTTGGGAATTAATTGTGCCTTTTTGGGCATAATTTTCTAAGGAATCAATGGAGATAGAAATGCTTGTTTTTCCCAACGGGACAAGAATTGATTCTGCGGCAATTCCGGGGAGATTTGTTAATAATACAGAGGCTATTGTTAAGGTAAAAGATGAAAACCAGTGCATAGTTTTTTCCTGTTTTATTGTAAAATCATATAACTCTATTTAAGTCCAGTATAAAATCATTCGACTTTTAGAAATTTTAAGAATTGATTAAATATTATGGAATCTATCAACCATTTACGTTTTGCCGAATTCATTTATAGGGTTTAGGGTGAGTTAGTAAAACTTTAATTTCCTCCAACAAAGAATCTACGGATAAATTAAAGGGTAAGACTTTAAGGGGAAAACTAGAAGTAAAGCGTTGCAAATAAATAGCCATTTTTTTCCAAATATGCTCCTCTAATTCAACGGTAGAAGATGGTTTATTTCCTTGTTTTTTACTGAGGGTCTGATTCAAGATATTAATATCTGATTGTGCTAAAATAATTATGGGGATTTTTGATTCTATTTTTTCCAAAGTTGACAAGGCTTCAACGATATTAGCAAAGGATTGACCTCGAAAACAAATTAATATTAAATCCAAACTTTTACATTGAATTTTCCGAATAATTTCTTCCCAATTTTTCCCCATAATTCCTTGAAATCCAGCAATTTCAATATATTGAACTAGGGCTTGATCGATCTTAAAATTAGTATCATTGATCCGATCAAGACGGGCTGGATTTTTCTCAAAATTACAGGGGGAGTTGTTGTCAGACCCTAATATTAATTCAGAATTAAACTCTGGGTTTATATTAGGGTCTTCAGAATCTAATAAATGACCGAATTGTTCTTCATGTAAAACAGAAGAATCGACCACTAAAATACTAGGTTTCCAACTTAAACGGGTCGCAATTTGAACGACTTCTAATAAAGCTGAACTGATAGATAAAGGAAAACTTTGAGAGTTGAGTTGGTCTTCTGGGGAATTAGCTAAACAAGGAAAAATTGATAAATTTTCAACTTGATTAGCAACCTGAGTGGTCAGGGGGTCTAGGGTGACAATGGGCAAACGGGCTAAACTTTCTTGTTGACTAATTTCCCGTAAAACATAGGATGGATTTTGTATCGAACTATCTCGCTCTAAAACCATGACATTAGGATGCCAAATTTGAGCCATGATGGAGGCTTGACTAATATCATCTACTTCTAAAATTCGGCAATGGGAAAATCGAGATAAAAATAAGGCTGAATGATAAATATAGTTTTTATTTTCCCAAGCTCCCGTTGAGACTAAATTTTGAGGATTTCCCGATAAACTCAGCCAAAGAATAATTAACTGTTGTGGCACAGAATATGGAACTTCTGGGAGTAATTCTGCCAACATTTTTTCTAACTCTAACCCTTGAACCGGAAGGCGGAGAAATCCATCACAATGATTCATCTTTGCCCGTTGTTTATCTCCTAACGTGGCGGTAACAATCACGGGAATTTGATGGGTTTTTAGATCGGTTTTGAGTAGGGTTAAAACATCCCAACCAGATAATAAAGGAATTAAAGGATTCAATAAAATCGCCCTAGGTTGTAAACAACGAGCTTTTTCAACCGCTTCTGTTCCTGAACGGGCTACCACGACTCTATACCCTAAATCAGTCAGTTGTTCGCTCAGGTTTTGAATAAATTGGGGAACGGTTTCTACAATTAATACTAACCGAGATTTTTCCGAGGAAACTACAGGAGTAGAAGTCGAAAATTGAGAGTCTTGACTACCTATTTTATGTCTTAATTCCCAATTGTGACGGGGGGGATTTGGTGGTAATAATAGCGTAAATTTACTGCCTTGATTGGGTTTAGAAATAAAGCTGACATCTCCCCCATGTAGTCGCGCTAAATGTTGGGTTAATACTAACCCTAGTCCTGTTCCTTCAAATTCACGGGTTAGGGGACTTTCTAACTGTTGAAATTTTTGAAAAATCAGATGTTGTTTATCATCAGGAATCCCAATTCCTTGATCCCAAATAGTAAAAGCTACCCAATTTTCCCAACGACTAACTTGTAAACCAAAATCACTGCCATCGGGGGCAAATTTTAGGGCATTACACAACAAATTGACTAACATTTGTCGTAAGCGAAGTTCGTCCGCGACGAAGGTTTCTAAACCGGGTTCAATCTCTAAGTGAAATCGACGTTTAACTTGGGCTAGGATTTCTGCTTGTAGTTTAATATCCGATTTATCCTGGCTTTGGTAATGTTGAATTGCTAAATCAAAGGCAGCTTGACAAACGGTATGAATATGTAAAGGTTCAGGAACTAACTCTAATTGTCCGGTTTCTATGCGGGTTAAATCCAGAATATCATTCACCACTAACATCAGGTGACGACCACTTTTATGAATTAGTTGGGCATAACGGGTTTGTCTTTCATTGAGTTCCCCTAAGACTTGATCTTTTAATAAACTCGATAGACCTAAAATTGCCGTTAAAGGAGTTTTTAGTTCATGACTAATACAAGCCATAAACTCATCTTTGATGCGATTTAGTTGAATTAAATCGGTATTTTTAGCAGTGAGTTCCTGGGCAACTCGATGCTGTTCTGTAATATCTTGAGCTAACACTAACCACAGGTCATTAGTCTTTTCTTCTAAACATAATGCGATTTCTGATTCTGGGTTCAACCGTTGACGGGTAAATTGCCATACCCGCTCCTGATTTTGAGTAACAGGACAAATGCAAATATAAGTATCTGGTTTGTTCCCAAATTGACACCATTGGGGCATTTCTAAGGAGGCTGAATTTGAGGCTAAAGGTTCAGCAACATGGGTTAAGGGGTTAGATAAAAATCCCAAGTTTCCAGTAGTTTCTAAAGGGGAATTCAGCCCGTTTTCCTGCTCAGAAAATAGTTCAGGGGTTTCAGTCCAACGGGTTACTGCTTCTGCGACTTCCTGTACGACTTCTGCTCCTCGCCCAATTAGCGATCGCCAAGCTAAATTTTGACTTATGATCGTGCCATCATTCTGTTGAATCATTAAGGGAATAGGTAGTTCACTTAAAAACTCAATTAAATGATTTGAAAAAGTAGAATTGTCTGGGGATAAAAAACTTAATTCGAGTGAGTTTTCTGTCTTCCAGTCGAAAGTTTGAAGGGGTGACGCTTTCGGTGACTCAACGGGGGGGAACGGTTGGGAATGCTTTACCAAATGGTCTAACACCTGTAAACTATCAATTAATCCGATAAATTCCCCCGTCTGATTCACTAAAGCTAAGGATATACTTTGAGTTTGAGTCTGATCCGCCCCAGTCTGGGAATTCTGATATTGTAAATAGAGCCAGAATTCTTGTAGGTTTAAATGGGAGGGAATACCAATCACAGGCTCAATGATGGCTTGAAAAATTTCTCCGAGGGACGGTTGAGTCTGACTCGGTGGGGAAACAGGAATCTGATTCAGCAGATAGGGAAGGAAACGACGCAACGAAATCATTCCTAGGGGCTGATATTGGGAGTTGACAATCACCACCTGTTCACAATTTCCCTGGGAAAAAATAAATCCCAAGGTTTCCAGGGAAGCGTCATAGTGACAAACAGGGACGACCTGAAGGAAAGTCAGGAGGTTAGCTTGGGGAGACATAAGACTTAAATCCTCCAGATAGGATCATCAACTGATGAGTTAACGATCATAATCCAATAAAACTCTATATAGTATTTCCATTGTCATAGCAAAGGGTTAACTTTTCTGTGAACTTAACGATTTCATAAACAATCTTAAGGGAATTGAAAGTTTTGTGGGGTTTTTTGGGGTGATTTTCCTAAAATATTGATCCCCAACGGTTTAACGATATTATTTTATTCGTTAATTACCACAACGATCTGGATATTTGCTCTGAGGAGACGAAAATTTTCCTTCTATTTGATGCACCGATTACTGAGGATTATAGCAAAGAGGGCGATCGCATTCGATCACCCTTTTAATTATAATCATTTATTCCCTAAAAGGAAAGAAATGATTAAACCTTCGCATCTTCCTTAACTAACTTATCCCAACCCAAATCCTTGAGACTGTTATTTCGACGTAACGGCCGAGTTACTAACTCCAGAATATCCCGTGCATTCGTGAACCCGTGCATTTGGGCAAAGGTGAATTCCACCGACCATTTAGTATTAATACCCCGGGCTTCCAATGGGTTAGCGTGAGCCATTCCGGTGATCACTAAATCCGGTTTTAACTGATAAATTCGTTGAATTTGATTGTAATTATCCGGTTTTTCCACAATAGTAGGTAAAGGAACACCCATCTCATGACAGGTTTTTTCTAATAGTCTTAACTCCGCATCCTGATACCGTTTATCCATATAAGGAATACCAATTTCTGGGCAAGTCATCCCGCAACGAATTAAAAACCGTGCCAAAGAAACCTCTAATAAATTATCCCCCATGAAAAACACAGATTTCCCCCGAACAATTTGAAGATAATCTTCCATACTCGCCCAAATTTGTGCTTCCCGTTCATCTAAACCCTTGGGTTCAATATTAAAAACAGAACAGATTTTTTCAATCCAAGCCCGGGTTCCATCGGGGCCAATCGGGAAGGGCGCACCAATTAATTTACACTTACGACGCCGCATTAATGTTGTAGCAGTTCGAGATAAAAATGGATTAACTCCTGCTACATAATACCCTTCTTCTAATACAGGTAATTCTGTATAACGTTTTGCAGGTAACCACCCGGAAACTTTAATCCCTTGCTTCTTCAATTCTAAGGTTAAATTAGTAACAACAGGATCAGGTAAAGAACCAAATAAAACTAAGGGCGGATGATTAGCATATTCCGATTCTTCTTGAGCAACATCTTCTTTTTGTTTGCCAAAATTCAGTAATTTTTGAATCGCATTTCGTTCATTTTTTTCCGTTTCTGCCACCGGAGCTTTATCAGGACAACGGGCTGCCATTGCTGCTAATACAGTATCTTCCCCTTGAGTAAAGGCATAATCTAACCCATTAGCCCGGGCAACCACAATCGGAATACCCAGTTCAGATTCTAATTTCGGCGCTAACCCTTCCAAATCCGTTTTAATAATTTCAGTGGTACAAGTGCCGATCCAAATAATCACACTGGGGTTGCGATCGCGTTTAATTTGTAAACACAACCGCTTTAATTCATCATAATCATTCAGTTTAGCGGAAATATCCCCTTCTTCTAATTCTGCCATCGCATAACGGGGTTCAGCAAAAATCATCACCCCCATGGCATTTTGCAGAAAATAGCCGCAGGTTTTTGTCCCAATGACTAAAAAGAAACTATCTTCAATTTTTTGGTATAACCAAGCGACACAACTAATCGGACAAAAGGTGTGATAATTTCCGGTTTCACACTCAAAAGTTAAACCTTCCGGTTGTGGTTGAGCAACGGTCATAATTTTTTCCTCTTAATCGGATGTTTGTTAATCAAAATTTGACAAGACTATCTATGACTTTGAATCGTGCAGATTCAAAGTCCAAACCCGATTAAGGATTAGGAAACTAGGTCGGGAAATTATTTAAAATCCGACAGAGAAATTTCATCATCATCTGAAGAACCAGTTAACCCTTCGATATCGATATCATCCATATCTCCCGTGGTTAAATCCCCCATATCGTCGAGATTAAACTCCCCTAAATCATCATCTCCTAATCCCAAATCATCTAAATCTCCACCAGCATCAAGACCTAAGCCATCGGAGGAACTATCTTCTAACCCGAAATCACCGAGATCATCATCCAGACCGGAATCCGTATCTCCTAATTCCAACCCTCCTAAACCTTCTGAACCGAGTTCGTCCGCTTCTAACCCAAAATCGTCCATCCCATCTAAACCCAGATCATCGGAGGCATCTAAACTGAGATCGAGTTCATCGGTTAAACCATTTTCTTCGCCCAGTTCGGTCTGAACATCATCTCCCCAGACATCAGAGTCGGTATTGATGTCCAATTCCGCCGATGTTGTTTCCGACTCTAGCCCAAAATCCAAATCATCGGACTCAAGTTCATCGGACTCCAAACTCATATCCAAATCATCGGACTCAAGTTCATCGGATTCTAAACTCATATCCAAATCATCGGACTCAAGTTCATCGGATTCTAAACTCATATCCAAATCATCGGACTCAAGTTCATCGGATTCTAAACTCATATCCAAATCATCGGACTCAAGTTCATCGGACTCCAAACTCATATCCAAATCATCGGACTCAAGTTCATCGGACTCCAAACTCATATCCAAATCATCGGACTCAAGTTCATCGGACTCCAAACTCATATCCAAATCATCGGACTCAAGTTCATCGGACTCCAAACTCATATCCAAATCATCGGACTCCAAATCCATGTCTAGGTCATCAGTCCCCAGAGATTCTGATTCATCCTCCAACCCAAGCTCAAAGTCTTCCTCGGCTATGTTAGCGGTCTCTGTGTCGATATCTAAACCCAGATCCCCCATGCCCAAGTCATCATCTTCGAGATTGAAGTCATCCTGGGTTTTCTCCATCACCGCAGCCACACCCACAACCGCAGTAGCGCCCGCTACAGCCGCCACAGCACCCGCAACATTGAGTTTTTGTGCCGGGGTGATCTCCGCCTCTAAACTCAATGTTTCTGGAGGTGCCGGAGGATGATATCCAGGGACAGCCTGAGCTACGGAAGTAGGTATTTCTGGTGAGGGAGAGTAACCCGGGGCAACGGGAACAGAAGTCGGGGCTTGAACCACAACCTTTGTAGGCTGTTCCGATGTAGACCTACCCCCCAACGCCAAATCCGGGTCAAAATTCAGCCCTAACACCTCAATCAGTTTTTCGGGATCGGGATTGAGCTTGGAAAAGGGCAACATCAATTGGGCTGCCTCGGGGTCAAGGGCGTTGATCGTTCCTAAAATGAGGGATGAGGCAGGTCTTCGACCGCCATCTGGGGTCGGGATTGAATTCAAATCCATTTGCAGCACCAGCCATTCCCGATTGGCCTGGTAATATTGCAACCACTTATCTTTAAGTGCGGTGGAAAAGTCTTTGAAGAAAGCCATAACCTCTATATCCTCATCCTGAGATAGCTAGACATATTAAACCATCATCAGGTCTAGCTCAGGATCGTGACTTTGAACAAGGGGTTGAGTTGGATTTAGATAAAAATCTGATAACAACGAGAATAATTCCCGATCTGGGGTGTCTTGAGGGACGACTCCTTCGGGTTGGGATAATAGTTGATCGGCAATATTTAGGTAATAATCACAGACATAGTTGAGGGACGGATCGGTTTCGGCCATCTCAAATAGGGTTTTTCCCTTAACGCGAGAAACCCGAATATCTTCGATTAAGGGCAACACTTCTAAAACGGGCATGGGGACGGTTTCAATATATTTTTCAATCAAATCCCGTTTGGAGGTGCGGTTGCCAATTAAACCCGCTAACCGTAGGGGGTGAGTCCGGGCTTTTTCGCGTACCGAAGCGGCGATGCGGTTAGCTGCAAATAGGGCATCAAAACCGTTATCGGTGACAATTACGCAATAGTCGGCATAGTTGAGGGGGGCAGCAAAACCACCACAAACCACGTCCCCTAAGACATCAAACAGGATGATATCGTATTCGTCAAAGGCGTTGAGTTCTTTCAGAAGTTTAACGGTTTCTCCCACGACGTAACCGCCACATCCTGCACCCGCCGGAGGGCCACCCGCTTCAACGCAATCTACCCCGGCATAACCTTTGTAAATCACATCTTCTGGCCAAATATCTTCGTAATGAAAGTCTTTTTCCTGCAAGGTATCAATAATCGTGGGAATTAAAAATCCCGTGAGGGTAAAGGTGCTGTCGTGTTTGGGATCGCATCCAATTTGCAGGACTTTTTTACCCCGTTTGGCTAAAGCGGCAGAAATGTTACAGCTTGTGGTTGATTTACCGATTCCGCCTTTACCGTAGACTGCTAATTTCACGATTGTTTCTCCTTATCGGTTTTGATTAAAAACTGTTGACTGTTGGCAGTGGTTTTCTTGGTTTGATACAGCCATTATTGTCTAACTACCCCAGAAAGGAAAGGGGTGATTTTAATGGATATGGCTATAAATTCAAGATTTATCGCGGATTAAAGATTAATTTTAACTATATCAAATCAGAATCAATTTTAAGCCTCAAAGTAATATTTTTAATTTTTATATTACTTTTTTATAAAAATAGTTACAATAAGCAAAAAAATCAAAACTAGGTTGGGTTGAAATGTCCAAAAGTTACCCCCATAAAACCCTTTACCCTAATCAGTCATCAGTTAAACAGTGATCATTGACTCTGGTATCCCATCGTAATTCAGGAATTTTTGGCCTAAAGGACTAAGCAATTTTACTGATTATTTACCCTAAAAATTCCTTGATCAAAACTAACCCCGTTAAATGTTAATTTTTGCAAATTTTTCCGCAGAGGATTAAAAACCTAGTTTTTTGAAGAAACCGGGTTTTTTGGGCGTACCTCCATATTTCAGAATAATTTCCCCTCGTTCCAATGCTCTGCATTGGAATGCCAATTTTGAGGCTCTGCCTCAAATAATAACAGGAGGCGGAGCCTCCATCAACGGCATTTCTAGGTAGAACCTAGAAACGAGAAAATTATTGAGGTTAATTGTTTTGATTATAGGTTTCTGATTGCGCTTAAGCGCAACAACGGGGTTGATCAAATTTGTTCTAAGTTTAGGGTGAATTGGGGTAGGATATTTTCCCCTGATAATATTTCAAAATATTGACCCCTATTTTTTACAATTCATTTAGACTCGCTATATAATATTTCAGCATCGGTTGAAGGGTAAAATAGATGCGACTTTCTAATTGTAATCTTTCAATCCAACACCTTTGTCCTAAAGAAGCTAAGGCTTTTAATACATCTGAATGAGATATTTTCAGATTAGATTGAAACTCTGATAGCATAATCCTGTTAGGGTTTTGTCCTAAATGAATAATAATTTTTTGTTCTAATTCCGATAAACGATTAAATTGTTGGGTCAAACTTTCCGTTAAATCCTCTCCTAGAAATAAAGTTTCATAGTCTAAAAAATCAGAAACTTTACCTCCAAATAAATTTTTAATAACCGTAGAAATACTATTTAAAAAATATGGGTTTCCTCCATAATAATCAAGTAAAGTATTCCAGTTTTCAATATTTGATAATCCCTGAGCTTTTAACAAATCTTTTGCTGATTCTCCTAAACCAGAAAGCAATAAATAATGTATCGCTGTATTTTTCCCTCTTGATTCAATTAAATCTTTTGGTAATTCCCAACTATTGAGTATTACGCAGCTTTGGTGATTTAATTGACTGATTTTTTTAATAAATAACCGATAATTCTCAAAATTGGGTCGATAATTTCCAGCTAATTGACCTGAATTAAATAAAGTTTGAAAATCATCTAAAATAATTAAGCAACGTTGCGATCGCAATACCTTCATTAATTCACTCAATTGTTCATTCAAAGTTACTGGAAGTTGATTTGCTGGTTGGTCTAATAAAAATTGCAGTAAATTTATTAATAATTCATTTAAAGCGGGTTGAGCCTCCAAACTTTGCCAAATTACCGCATCAAAATTTTCTTGAATCTCTTGAACTAATTTAACCGCTAATGCTGTTTTTCCGATTCCACTCATCCCCAAAAGCATCACCACTCGACAGCGTTGTTCGAGTATCCAATCTGTTAAAGTTTCCAGTTCTTCTGTTCGTCCAAAAAATTCATAAACATCCGGTGCATCATCTAAATTAACTCTTAATAAAGGTTCATTTTTATTGTTTTTAGGTGTAGCAGAATCATCTGAGGATAAAGGAGGTTTATGACAAACATTAATATGATTAATTTGTACAGAATCTTTAGCAAAATTTAGGAAATTAGAAGATTTTTGCCGATTCAGAGTCGAACGTAAATTATATTTTCTCACTTCTTCGCCTAAAGCATCGGAGAGAATTTTCCATAAATCAGAAGCAATATCCTTGACATGACCCTCAGAACAGTGAAACGCATCCGCCACTTTTGAGTATTTTTCGTTCTCTAAACTCCCCCTTAATATCGCTTCTTGAAGATCATCCAGGCGCTTTCCCGTCTTGGTAAAAACCAAGTGATCCGCTAGTCTGAGGACTTCTTGCACGTCCATACCCTGTGTTAGATGTTAGTTTTGTCTCTATTGTACCCGACTTTTTCCGACCTCAACCACTTTCTCCGACCTTTTCCGATTTTTTCCGACTTTCTCAAATCTGAAAAAAATATAAAATTCCCGACTTAATCCGACTTTTTCCGACTGTACAGAATCACAAATTATCCTATAATAATACCTAGTTAAAATGATGTGTAGTAATTATTCATCTGAGCTAATTAGCCCAAATAAATAGTTTTAAGTTTTGATTTAACCCCGCTATCCAATATCTGAATAGTTTTAATTCAAACTAGCTAATTTTAACACAAGTTTGAACTTAGCTAGATAGAAACTATAGGCATTGAAAATGTTCGGGTTTCTATCTAGCTAAATTTCAAACAGAAGGAGAACGTATGCTTAATCAATTTAACGGTTTCAATCAAGTTGTAGGAATTAGCTTGATTTCACTTTTGGGTGTATCAACGATTACTATTTTAGTAACTTCTGATCAGCAAAATGTTGCTATAGCACAGGAAAATCCTGGTTGTTTTATTGTTGATCATGCAGACCGAGTTATTAATTTAGATGGAATCTGTATCCCTGAATTAAAAGCAGAGTTAGAGCCTCCGGCTATTATTAAAGGCATTGCTTTAACTAATACAAAAATAATTAGGGAAAGATCAGAATTTCCTTTTATAATAGGTACAATTACTAATACAACAAATGAAACTATTCAGGTTAGTCAGATAACCTTACAATTTGAGGATAAATCAACAGGAGATGTGATTACAACTGAAACATTAGATGTAGAAGCTTATTTGGCTCCCAACCAAAGACGTGAATTTAGAAAACCTGTTTTGAAAGACACAGATTTAGGAGGTCGCAGAGAAAGCGATATAAAAATACCACCCGTTTTTGTAGACTGGAGATAATAATTTGGTATTGATATTTTAAGGATATATAAACATGAAAATCAATGAAATAATGTCAAAGTTTATTCTACCATTGACATTATTTAATACTTTCTTTTTTTCAATTTTAGACATTAAAGCTCAAGAAGTTGAGGGTTGCTTTTGGATCAATTCTCTCGATCAAAATATGCGAATTCCAACTTATATGTGTGGAAGATTAAATTCTACTATTCAAAATCCTGCTCAAATTTTGAATAACTTATCAGTAGAACAATCTTTTATTCAAAACTATAAAAAGTTAGCTAATTCCCAGGAAGAACCTTTGTTAAAAAGTCTTCTATTAAGCACAATTAAAAATTCACCAGATGGAGAAGTTAATGAAGCCAAAAAGTTTTGTGCTGCTTTTCAATCAGGTCAATCTTACCAAGATATTATTAAATCTGAATCTGAAAAACTGTCTCAACAAGATGAAGGTTCAGCAACATACAGAGCTAATCTTCGCCTTGTCAGTTTTCGTTTGGTCTTAGCTACTAAACATTTTTGTCCTCAATTTGCCTCTCAAATTAATCAATAAGAGTAATAATGATCTCGTTCCAATGCTCTGCATTGGAATGCCAACTTTGAGGCTCTGCCTCAAATAAAAGGAGGCGGAGCCTCCATTAATATCATTTCTAGGTAGAACCTAGAAACGAGGAGATTGGGATTAATTGCAGTAGCCAAAATACCTAGATTTAGATAGGATTGAATTAACTAATTCTGGATATTATGTGCGTGATTAGATAGCCATGAAAATTTTACGAGACTATACGATTGTTACCCGTCCTGATGATAATGGAACATTTGTCGCTTACGTCCCAGCCATTTCTGGTTGTCATGCTTGGGGAAAAAGTTCAGAAGCAGCTTTATCTGAATTAATTTATGTTTTTGAAATGATTCAGGAAGAATATCAAGACAAGGGAAATACGGTCGCAGAATTTAATCAATTGAGAAAGTAGCTTAAGGTGTATAAGTCACACTAAAATAAATCCCATCGTCTTGAATATTATTACCCCGATCGCTAATACTAATTAAGGGAATTCCATAGTCTAGGCGAAGATTTAAGCCGTTAACAGGTTGCCAAATTAATCCTAGTCCTGCACCCGCTAAAAAGGTTTTACCGATAATTTGGTTGGGGTTGCGATCATGGTTCCAAACCCCACCAAAATCGAGAAATGGAGCCAGTTGAAATACGGGTTCGGAGTCTTGATTTCGATCTAAGGTAATTCGATCTTCAAAGGAAATCCGAAAGCCATTATCCCCAGCCCGGACATTTTGACGATAACCTCTCAGGGATAAAGCACCTCCGATAACAAATTGTTGTGAGGGAAATAACGGATCGGCCGATAATTGAATATCCCCTTGGGCAATTAGAAGATTATTTTCCCCTAAACGTTGTACCCGTTGGACTTGACCTAACCAACTGAAAAACGCCGCATTGGGGGTACTGACATCGGTGGCGCCGAGGATATCTAAACCGAGGTTAAATTGCGATCGCAAAGCCCAAGCCCCTTCTGTGTCTCGAATCAGATAGTCCTGTCCAAATTTCAGCACACTGGTGCGAGTATATCCCTTACTATCTGGCCCGGAGGCAAAGGGTTCTCCGTTATTGTCTAAAAAGGTTTGACTATCTTGGTAAGCAAAGCCAAAAGAGAGGGCAAATTCCGAGATTGGGTTACGGATCAGTGGCTGACGATAGCTAATTTCGTAACGTTGAGATTTCCCTTCAATATTCAGGGCGTCGAAGGGCTTTTGAGTAATCCGATTTTGGTAAGGTTGAACTCTCAGTTGTATGGTTCCGTTCATGGGGTTAATCGGAATACTATACAAAGCATCAATAATATCTGAATCCCCATTCGCAATCAGGCGAGTGGTATTATAAGACAGTCCCAGGAAGTCCCCGCGACCTGTAAGATTGAGATGACGGACACTTATCCCCATGCGTTCAGAACCAATACTCGGTGGAGAATAGTTATCCACATTCAAACTAACCCCAAAGGGCGGTGCTTCTACGACCCGCACAATTAAAATACTCTGACCTTCTTGGGTTCCAGCCCTTAAACTGGCTTCTACGGTTTCAAATAAGGGGTTAATTCTTAATAGTCGCAATTGGTCTTCTAAGGCGGCGGTACTCAGGGGTTTAGCCGCACCTAAATTAATCCGACTGGTGATATAGGAGGGATGGAGGCGTTTGATTCCTTCCACTTCGATATTTTCTAGGGTTCCTTCAATTACCTGAATCTCGACAATGCCATTATTAATGGTTTGTTCGGGAACAATTGCTCTGGAGGTAATATAACCCCGTTCCAAATAAATGGCTGTGATTTTATCGGCGATTTCTCGCAGTTTAGTTAGGGTGACAGAAGTATTTTCCAGAGGGTTAACTAAGGTTTTTATTTCCTCTGAGGTAAGAATAGTGCTACCAGTAACGTTAATCTGTTGAACCGGAATCGGGGTTTCATCCGTTGGCGGGGTAGGGGCGGGGGTAGGAGTGGGGGTTAATTCAGGATTTGGCGGGGGTTCGGGTTTCGGGGGGATAGGAGGTCGGGGTAAAAAGCGATCTCTGTTAGGATCGGGCTGGGGAACCTGGGGGGGAATATTAATTGGTGTGGCTTGGGCCAAAGTGGGACAATTCCCAAAATCACAAGATTCTCCTGAAACCCCTTTTCCTGAGAAATCCGCAAAGTTCAGGGTTTGTAGAGGAGGAATTGGAGGAATATCAGCAAGTTCTGAGGGTGTTACAGGTGAAGGAGAAAGGAATGGGATTGATTTTACAACTGGAATCTCGTGCTCGGGGGTCAGGGATTCGGGGGTTTCTATGACAGAGGAGATTAGGGTTGGAGATTCTTGAGAAAGGCCTTGACGAGAAAATAGGGAAACAACCAGCAATAGGGTACTGGTAACTATCAGACCACCGTGACAAAATTTTGTAAAATTTTCACTCCTACCCATAGAATGCCTATTTTTTTATCAGTTATCAGTTAACAGTAATCAGTAATCAGTCAACCGTCAATCATTAAAACAATAAAATCAAACTTTTTTCGGTTACAATGACTGTCTACTTCCATTTACGGGGATTACTAATTGGTTTGAATTTTCAGAATAGGAGCATCGAGGATAGATTGAGCTTTTTCTTTATCAATCTGAGTTTGTTTTTGATCCGGATCAAAGCCAATAGATTTTAATAGATCGTTCCACTGATTGTTAAGAGATGAATTTTCAGAATCATTCAATTTTAAGGTTGCTAAAGTTGATATTGTTTCATGCCAAAGTCCTTGGTTGGCATAGATTTTTAAACGTTCTAAGGGATCGGTTGTTTGTCCTAATTCAAGTTTTTGATTGGGACTTAAAGCAACGGAATTAATCCAGCCACTCACGAGAAGATCATTAGAAGCATCACTACTGTTACATTTAAGTGCTATATACCAACGATAATTTTTATTGTCTTGTAAAGTTACGGATTTAGCATTCTCAGACCACTGAATTCCTACTATTCCAGGGCGATCGGTGCTGATGGGAAATGTGGTTTTGTAAAGGGTTTTATCCCCTTCATCTGCAATCTCAAATTCTAATATCTTTTGATCGACTGTCCCTGAAATATAAAGAAAAAATGCGGGTTGACCTGATGCGGTGCGACCCATTGTAGACTCTGGAATTAAAGCAGTCATCGAACTAGGACAACCTATGCCCCGAGTTCCGCCCCCTTCTCGACGCCCGGGTACTCCCCGTTCGGGTGGTGTAAAGGCATTCCAGTTGGTAAACGGTGAATCACTGCTTTGGCCCGATTGTTCAGGTTGCTGAACCCGTTCCCGATCCCCAAAATTAACCTGATTCTGTTCATCCCCCAGATTCTGAGGTAAGGAGGCTGAATGGGCGGCAGTCACAATCAAACTATTAGCAACCACGATTTGCAACAATAACGTTAGTCCAAGGGTTGCACGGTGGAGGAAAAACATTGGCATAGCCATAATTAATCACGCTTACCGATGGGCAGAGATAGTAGCATTTATCGACATCACTATTGTATCTAATGTTCCTGCAAAATTTGTCAAAATCTGTGCTTAATCTTAAATGTTTGAGTCTGAATCAGATTTTAGGAAAATTTAGGTGTTGTTGCCTATCTTAAGTCTGAACTTTGACCTGATTCGATCAATAAATATCCTGGTTTCAACTATAATGACAATTTCTATGAATCTTAACTCATTGACTTTTGGAAAAAATAGCGGTTTTAAACCTCGGACAATTCGGCCCATTGGGGTTTCAGCTTTATATGGCTTAACGTGGTTAGGAAATACCCTATTGGCGATTGATACCTCCCGGGGATTTTTACTGCAAATTGACCCCAAAACAGATAATGCCACGGTTGTTAATCCTGATTTAACTTTAGCTTTTAGAGATGTGACGGGTTTGGCAATTTGGCAGGATAATCTTTGGTTTACTCGCGGCAATGAAGTCTATTTTTGTCCCCAGGTTGTTCAAGGTAATTCTATTATTAATCTTGAACCTCAATTGTTTATGCTGTTACCAGATGTAGCTACTGGAATTGCGGTTTATGAATCGACTCTTTATTTTGCTTGCGATCGCATTGCTTCTATTCTAGTTTATAGTCAAAATACCAAACGAGAAATTACCCGCTTTTCCGCCCCAGGGATTGGACTAGAAAACCTCACGATTAGAAATGAAGAATTATGGGTTTGCGATCGAGAAGAACAGACGGTTTATTGTTTGGAAAAAGCCACAGGAGAAACTCGATTTAGTGTGTTAACTCCCTTTGAATCTCCTACTGGTTTAACCTTTTATACTGACCCAGAAACCCAAGAAGAAGTTCTCTATGTAGCCTATGCTGGCAGTGAACTTTATATCCGAGATAATCCCAGTTCCTATGAGCAATTTGAATTAGCAAAACGCAATCGTACTTTTATCCATCCCCTCTCTTTTCATTTTAATCAACAGGAAAACTACGCCACATCTAATGGCTATTTGATTGAAATGTCCTATGTGGAGGAATTAGAACCCTTAGATGCGGTTCATATCGAAAATTTAGAATGGCGAATTGCCCTACCTTCTAATACAAATCGCCAGAAAGTTTTAGAGGTTTCGGCGATTGGAATTCCTTTTCGAGAGGAATTTGAAGATGGGGAAAGAGTCGCGGTATTTCAATTTAATCCTTTGACTTCGACGGAACGTTTGATTTTTGGTTGGAAAGCATTGTTAGAAGTTCGGAGTATTAAATATCAAATCCATCCCCGTCAAGTAGAAAATTTACCTAAACTTTCCTCGGATTTTCCCGAAAAGTATTTTATAGATGATGATCATTTGGCTATGAATACGGCAGTTGTCCAAGCAGCGGCAAAAACAGCAATTCGCAATGAAACTAATTTTCTCCGAAAACTTTTAGGTATTCGTAATTATGTCTATGATCAGTTATCCTATAGTCTGACTTCTAAAATTGAAAATCCCGATGTAGTTTTGCAGCGAGGAATTGGTTCCTGTGGGGAATATGTGGGGGTTTTATTAGCTTTAGCCCGATTAAATGGCATCGCTTGTCGAACTATTGGACGTTATAAATGCCCGCAATTTCCTGACCGTCGAGGAGTGCCTTTACAACCGGAATATAATCATGTTTGGTTAGAATTTTATATCCCTGGTTTTGGTTGGGTTCCGATGGAATCTAACCCCGATGATATTCAAGAAGGCGGGCCCTATCCTCTGCGATTTTTTATGGGATTAGCTTGGTATCATATTGAAATTGGCAAGGGTATTCGTTTTCAACGATTGACCAGTCAAGGGGTTGATGTTGACCGCGAAAAAGTCTCTCTGGGAAGCTTAGCAATTAATCATGTTCGGTTTACCATTTTAGATGAGTTACCTGCGGTGTAAACTACTGTTACCCAGTTTCACAGATTAATACTTTTGCTAGATTGTTGTAGGGTGAATCAAATCATGATTCCCTCTACAAATTGAATTAAAATAGATAAAAACTGCACTGTTTCAATTAACCTATGGAAGTTTTACAAGAGTTAACCCTGGTTGAGATTTTGGTATTATTGGCTTTCTCAATGTTGATAATTTTTACCGGAGGTGTCATTTATTTAACGGTGGCTGAATGGCGCGATCGCAGACGTAGAGAAGATGAAAAACGTCTACGGTAAATAATGATCACGGATTTAAGAGGATTTCACGGATTTCACGGATTTTAATCTGTGTTAATCTGCGTAATCCGCTTAAATCTGTGAAAAGAAGTATTTTATCTATCTGTAATGCAAAAAGAGGACTCCCGTTAAACCTGAAAGGTTAACGGCGAGAGTGTCAAGATAATTCACGCAATATTGTTTCGATCACCCCATCGGGAAGACCAAGCAATTGAGCAATTTGGCATGGTTGGATACCTTGATTGTGCAATTTGCAAACGACATCAGCAACATCAATTTCGAGGCGTTCGATCTGAGTTTTGAATCTGGATTCAGTGGGTTGATTGTTGTCAGAGTTGCTAGGCGATGAAAGACTGGGGTTGAGGTTGAGAGTGTGGACGTATTCAACGGATTGAATATATTGAATATAATCTCTACCGAAGTTTGAGTTATTGCTAATATTTCTGCGATCGCAAGCAGCTTTGAGATTGCCTTTTTGCATATCTTCATCCATAACTACCGAGAGAGTTTTGAGTAGCTTGTAGCCGACTTCTCGGACGTATTTGGTAGTGTAGCGGGTGTCCTGGGCGATCGCTTCGTAGGTTTTGCCATCATACATTCCCTGAAACACTAGCTGTTGTAGCGTGTTGAGATGTTTGCCCGTTTTCTCGAAGATCAGGCAATCGACCAATTTCAGCAGTTCGTTTTCGTCAGGGACGGCTTGCAACGGGCGATCCTCCTTGGGGAGCTTATGTTGAGTCAAGGAAAAATAAAATTGTGTAAAACTTCGGGCTTTTTTAGGCTTTTTCGGGCTTTTTTGGTCAAGACAAATGCAATCAAGGTCAGGTATAGTAGTCACAAATTTATCTGAGTGAAAGTGAGACACAATGCCTGACAATGTAGCTTTGTTAGAAAAGAACAATGACTTACTGAATGGTAGCAGTGCAGAAAGTCAAGAGGATTGCGGCTGTTCCTTCAAAAAAGCCCCGACTCAAGAAACGGTATCGAATGCTCAGAATGTCCAGAGTATCCTCAACCCTGGGGGCAACGATACGCTAGAAAGCTCTGTCACGCAAGACCTCTTAAATGCTAACACAGGAAACGAATTTCTCCCCAGTTCTACTGCGAATATCAGGCGATCAAGTTCTCAAGTCGGCGGGGGCTCACTTTCGAGCGATGGTAGTGCTTACATTTTAACCGAGGGAAGCGACACATTCACGATTCCCCTCGGCTTGCTTGATACTCTTGTAGGCGGTTTGCGGGGTTTAGGCGGTGCGGATTCGATTACGGGTTCGGAATCTGCGGATATCGTCTATGGCGATGAAGGGGATGACAGAATTGAGGGCCTCGGTGGTGCTGATTTGTTCTACGGCGGCCCGGGAAACGACTTTCTGAGTGGCGGTGCGGGCCAAAACGGTCTTCTTGGCGGTGATGGTGCAGACACTTTGCAGGGTGGTGAAAGTGCTGATGGTGTCAACGGAAATAGGGGTGATGACGTAATTTTCGGTGGAGGCGGTAACGACTTTTTGCGAGGTGGTCGCGGTAACGATATTGTCAATGGGGAAGATGGGGATGACTTAGTAATCGGCGATTTTGGCAATGATACTTTGACTGGTGGTGCGGGTCAAGATGTGTTTTTTCTGCGCTATGAGGCGGCTTTAGGCTCTCCGACTTTTGATTTAATTACTGACTTTCAAAGAACAATTGATTTCATCGGACTTAGTACAAATCTTCGGGAATCTGATGTTATTTTGGAGTCGAAAGTGCAGCCTTCTGGTGGTTCGGCTGTAGATATTAAAGTAGCTGCAACAGGGACTTTGTTAGGTACTGTTTTAGGAGTGACACCAGAGGATTTAAAAGGTCGTTTCAGACCTTATGATGTGGAAGGAGAGCGTCCTGAAGATGTAGCAACAATTGATTTACCAGAAGTAACAAAGCTATCTGAAAATAGATTTCAGATGGAATTTCCGGCGAGTGATGGTAGCAAATATACAATTGTTTTTCAAGATGATGCTGACGGACGTTTCGTAGAATCAGTTATATTTGTACCCAATCCTACAACTGGTGTTCGTGGTAGTACAACGCTTTTCAATCGAGATGGTACAAGTGCGGATATTACTCTTGAAGGATCTAATGAAACTGTACGAGTTGAGTCTCGCCAGAACGCTGAAAATGGAAACCAAGAGGAAGGTGTTATATCGGGGATCAAAGATGGTCAGATTATTGACACTGTAACTTTTCCCCTGCCAATTGAGCCAACTCCTGAGCCACCAGTTACTCCTCCACCAGTTACTCCTCCGACTGTTGGTCAACCAGATTTTGCGAAAGATTGTCAGTCGCTTGATGATTTCTGTAAAAAAGTTAACAAACTGGGTCAAGTGATTGATACAGCTGCTCTTGCGTCAGCAGTTGGTGGTTTAGTATTGCCTCCCCTTGAAATTGCTGCCGCAGGACTGGAGGTAGTGGCTATTTCACTTAAAGTCGTTAAGTACAGTTGTATATTGCTTACGGGTAGTGATATGGATTTAGGTTTGAGTGCGATTAGTGATTTGTTTGGACGGGTAGTTAAGAGTTCTACAACAATAAACCAGATCAACTATTCTGGTGCTATGCTCCTTGATTCAGTTCGGGAAAAGGAGCCGAAGGAGCCGACAGTTTCTAAAGAAGACTTGTTGCCTCAGATCCGAAAGTTTCTTACTAAAAAGTATAATTTTCCATTTGACTTTTGCGATAAACCTGCGACTACTCCTGTAACGCCTGAACCACCACCAACTTGTTTGCCAGGAGGAGGTTCAAACATTAAAGTAGATTTGATACCTGATCGCATCCCCTACGGACAAACGGCACAATACACACTAACATACTGCGATCCACAAAATGACATAGACAATTTTCTCGTAGAACTTGATACAAGTAGTGGAACACAAACCAAAATCATTCCCGTTTCATCTTCAAGTGGCACAATAAGTTTTGGGATACGAAACAAGCCAAATGCTTTTGGGGACTGTAGGACATCAGGTTCATTTGTAGACGTTTCAGCTAGAAGTGGCAGTCGCGACTTAAATTCTATTGCAAATTTCACAAATTTTGGTCTGGATGGTGGATCACGTGATGGCCCCATTTCCAGTTACTGTGATGTAGAGTTGGTTTAAGGGCGATATTGAATAAAATTTGTAGGGGCGGGTTCACCGATCAATTATGTCACCTACCGATAACCTTAATAAACCCGCCCCCACCGATCAATTATGTCACCTACCGATAACCTTAATAAACCCGCCCCCATCCAACGAATAATCCCGAATAACTATCACTGAATAACCATTAAATTGAATTAATTGTTAATTTGTTGGTGGGGTTGGGGCGGGTTTTTATAATTTGTTGAGGGGTGTCAAATATTCAGGCGAACCCGCCCCTACAGTCATTGGGTGCGATCGCATTGGTAGGGACAATCCTCCGCGATCGCCCTCTTGGATTCAGCTATATTCAAAGAGGTAGGCGATCGCCTCTGATGAGGTGAGTATTATGGTAAGGTATGCTTCACATCACATATATTCTATAATTTAGAAAGCTTGACAATAAGAATAACTGCTATGAAACATTTAATCCAAAAAGAGTTAGAAAAGCTCGATCAAGAACAACTCAAACAAGTATTTGAATTTATTGCCTTTCTAAAATTCCGTGCCAGATTAGTTACTATTACAGCCATTGATGAAACTAACTTAGCAGCACTTTACAGCGAATTTGCCGAAGAAGACCAACAACTTGCAGAACTCGGCATTAGTGAATATGCAGAACTCCTAAAACATGAAGATTTAGTATGACAATCAGACGAGGTGAAATCTGGATTGCCAACTTCGATCCCACACAAGGTTCCGAACAGGCTGGTGTACGTCCCACAATTATTTTTCAGAACGATACTATTTCGAGGTACACGACTACTGTTATCAGTATTCCTCTCACAAATAATCTGCGCCGTGCCTCTCTTCCTTCCTGTGTTTTTATTCCCGGCAGTGAGGGAGGATTAGCTCAAGATTCCGTTGCATTGTGTCATCAAATGCGAGTCTTAGATAAAACAAGATTGCGAAGTAAAATTGGTGAAATTAATCCAGAATTACTGATACAATTAGAAAATATCGTATTATTTACCTTGGGTTACTTATTAAAAAAGAGCGATCGCCCTCGTAGATTTTGCATTAAGGAGTGCGTGTTATGTAGAGTTGGTTTAAGGGTGATCGGATTTGAGAGAAATGTCCGATCGACTTTTATTGTTCAGAGATAGTATTTGGATCGATCGGCAAACCGCAGCAAAATATTCGTATCCACGTTCCTACTTGTCCTTTAGATAATTTAATGAGGCGCGATCGCTTCCAACCTATGTTCAAGCAAACAGAAGGTTTTCTGCTATATTTTTAGGTTTGGGGAGAGATTTACCATCTATCTGATATTCTTCAACTAAAAGCTCTAATACCTCTACTGCATTCTTCAAAGCTTCCTCGTAGGTATCTCCGTGAGTGTGGAACTGCTGGGATGGAAAATCAGGTAAATGCACTAGGTAGCAGTTATCTTCATCAGACCATTGAATAACAATTATATAAGGTAATTTCATAATTCCGAGTCCTCTTCTTTAATGGCTTTCAATATTCCGAGTTTTCGGTTAACTTCTCTCTCTAAATACAGTTTCGCATCATCGCCATCATTTCCAGCAATGGTAATTGGTTCATTAGGTAGCTCATGATGAACCCATCTGGTATGACTGCCTTTTGCCGAACGATAAGTGAACCCTGCTTTTAGCAGTAGGCTTTTGAGTTCTCGAATCTTTTTGGGCATAAGCAGACATTAAAATTGTGGCAAGGCGACACCAACACTTTAATCATAATGTAAAAGCATTAACATTGTGGCGGGAATTGTCTCCATTGCATAAGTTGTGCCATCTTGATGAGAAAATTCTACCTCAAAGGCACTGCCGTCAAATTCCATTACGACTGTTCCTACTTGTCCTTTAGATAGTTTAATGATTTCTTTGGTTTCAAAATGGGTTGCTTCTATGTCTTCTGTTAAAGCAACAATATCTTTGAATAATAACATCTTCGTTGATATAGCAATCTTAAATGATTTGCGATCAGAATATAGAACCCCACCCTAGCCCTCCCCTTA
>NZ_CAWLTW010000001.1:1899513-2130062 GCF_963864145.1 Planktothrix prolifica NIVA-CYA 540
CGAGATAGATGGAAATATTACAACTGATTTAGGATTGCTATAGCAGCTTCTTTTAAAGCCTGTTTGAGCAGTTCAGCATTTTCTAGGGTAATCCCTAACTTGCTGGCAAACAAAATAGCTTTATTTTTTCCGGCTTGGTGATTCAGATTTAGAGAATATTCTTCTATTTTATTGCCTAAATCTGCTAGATGACCATTGGGCAGTTTCACTATTAATAATTTTTTTGAAGGACAAAATAGAATATTTAGTATCATAGGATAATTTATAGCACATTTGTCTGGTTGACAAATGTGCAACTATACCCAAAAATCAACAATTAATTGAATTTAACGGTGAGGCGGGGATGGTTATTCGAGGTTATTCGTTGAGTGGGGGCGGGTTTATCAAGATTATTGGTGGGTGGCCAAATTGATCGGTGAACCCGCCCCTACATTGATTCAAATGATAAAAGCGATTCGCCAAAACTTAATCCTATCCATAATTTACCTCAATTCAGGATTCAAACTTAAACTGATAGTTCACGATTCAGTTTCTTCTAGGGAAACTGCTAGGTTTTTTTTCATTATTACACGCAAAACTTGATTAACTAATTCGGAAGTCTTAAATACTTTCGCTACATCTGGATCGAGTGTAATACTAATCGGACTTTCTGCTAGTCTAGTAACATGATTTTGGGCAAATTCCCGATAATTCTCTACTGCTTGAGTCAGATTAGCAATACTCTGCCATTCCTGGTTTTCTACACTATCTAACAAGTTTTTTTCTTCTGGTTCTAAAGAATTCATGTTTTATACTCCTAAATATTTTTTGGTCATTTTGCGACTGGGAATAATAGTTTTGAGGAAAATCTCGGTATCATTCTCTACAAACGGGACTAGATAGACATACTCCTTAATTTTTATGATAAAAATCTTTTGGTTAGGATACTTTTGTTGATTGTGATGCTGGATTACATCTAATAAATCTCCCTGACTGATAGCTTGAATTGCGTCAGCGAAACAGATTTCTCTTTCCGCTAAAAGCTGATTATTTTTGTCTTCATTCCAAAGAAATATTTTCATAAACTAACACCAAGATAAGCTGGTTTAATAATTAACAACGAGCTTACCAAAGTTATACTTAATAAATTTCATAATACTCTCCCAATAAAAGATATACTCTAATCGCTAATCTCCCATAATAATTCCTTTTTACTTATCTGTCAATTCCACATTTCACCATCCCTGTAGGGGCGGGTTCGCGTTAACCTTTAATACCCACAAACAATCTCCCAAAACCCGCCCCGAACCCATCCCCAAATTAATGATTAACTGAATATTAACGGTGGGGTGGGGCGGTTTAGAAAGGTGATCTGTTAAGATCAGAAATTTGTACGGAACCCGCCCCTACAGGTTGAGGAATTAAGGTATTATGCCAATAGGGAATAATCGGAATCCCCCAACTGGAATTAACCATTAATTCCAACATTTCTTGAGAGGGTTCTGTGCCATCTTCAAAGGCATAAACCCCAAAATCAGGATCACGGTTTTTCAGTCTGCCATTAATCCCAATTAATTGCCCCCAACTGTTAAAAATCGGCCCCCCACTCATCCCCACTTGAATTTCATTGGTATAACCCAAACGATATCCTTGCGGTAAAGATTTTGGCGGTAAAATAGAGATAATCCCTTGGGTGAAACGAAACACTTGCAAACCTTGATCAAAGGTGGTTTGAAAACTGTGTTCTTCGTACATGGGAAATCCGGCCGCAAAAACGGGTTCTCCAACTGCGATCGCACCGGAACTAATAGGAGCAATTTGATAATTGGTGTTACTATTAAAATAGGTGATCGCTAAATCATTTTTAAAATAAATATCAACATGACTAATGAAATTGTAGTTGTCCGAACAGGTATCACTCCTGAAGAACGTCAGGCTAGATACTCCGATGACCTAACTGCGCTGAATGAATCACCTGAAGGGTTACGCACCTTGGCAATTTTAGGTAAAACTTTTTACTGGCTTTTGAACTTAGAACGAGTTCAATCTTGTCAAGAAGTACATATTTATAATTGGGAAGGAACCCAAAAAATTGTTGCACCAATTATACCAGAGGAATGTTATAGTATTGAATTCCTGGGTAGATCTAAAACTATTATTGCTTTTAATCCGAAAGCTGTTTGTTTTCAGATTATCGATCCTCCTAGGAAGTTTGGGCGAAGTTCTGCTTTTTATGAATAATTAGCACTGAAATAAACAATTTAATAAACCGAGTTTTTAACTGTTTTATATCGAATATAATAAAGATTTATAGTTGACAAATTGAGTTTTTAAGATTAATAAATCTTTTCTAATTGTCTAAAATCCCGTTCCACTTCTGCCCATAATGCCCGATTATGGGGGTCGGTTTTTAAGGCTTTTTTTAAATAATTTCTCGCTTTATCAACCTGCTTTTCCGTAATTAATTGTCGTCCCCAACGTTGATAGGAAATCGCTTGCCATTGCTTAATTTCAGGATCATGGGGAATGCGTTGGGCTAACCCTTCAATTAATGCGATCGCCCTGGGAAAACGCTTGTATTTTAATAATTGTTGTAACTGTAAATAGGAATTTTCCTTAATTTTTTGTTCTTCTTTTGTTAATTCAGGATTAAACTCAATCGGTGGACTTTTGGGCGTGATTTTAACTTTTGTAGGTTGATATTGGGGAACTTTAGATCCCGATGTAACGGTTTTTTTTGAAGCCGTAACGGGTGCTAATTCCGCTTCTGATTTAGCGATAGTTAATAAAAATTTATAGGCTTCTGTAATCGCCATAAACTTATCTCTAGCGACTTCATTCCCAGGATTGACGTCAGGATGATATTGTCTGGCAAGCTGACGATAAGAGGTCTTCACCGCCTCTAAACTCGCCCCTAATCTTAACCCTAATTGTCGATAATAGTCGGTTGTATCCATCACTAATTGTATCAGTGACTTAAGTTAATAATATGGGAGATGAATTTCACAAATAGAAAAGCAAATAGAGGATAAATGGATGGGAAAAACCCATCCAATATTATAGTGAATTGTTAACCCTTAACCTGCGGTTAAAGCCACGGTTGCCCGTTCTTCAATCACTTGGTCAATTAAACCATAATCCTTGGCTTCTTGGGCAGATAGGAAATAATCCCGATCCGTATCTTTCTGAATTTTTGCCAAGGTTTGCCCGGTACGAGTGACTAAAATGTCATTCAATAAACTGCGGATTCTCAAAATTTCTCTGGCTTCAATTTCGATATCCGTTGCCTGCCCCCTTGCCCCGCCTAACGGTTGGTGAATCATAATCCGGGCATGGGGTAAGGCTAACCGTTTTCCGGGGGTTCCTGCGGCTAATAGAAAAGCCCCCATGGAAGCCGCTAAACCCACACAAATCGTAACCACATCGGCTTTAATATATTGCATGGTATCGTAAATTGCCATACCTGCTGTTACCGATCCCCCCGGAGAATTGATATACAAATAAATTGGCTTATTAGAATCTTCCGCATCCAAATATAGCATTTGTGCCACAATCCGATTGGCTAAACTATCGGTGACTTCTTGACCCAAAAATAAAATGCGTTCTACACCTAAACGGGTATAAATATCAATCCATCTTTCGTATTGACTACCTGGAAGACGATAAGGAACACTTGGAACTCCAATCGGCATAGCTTTTACCTTTTTAACTTCAATTAATTTTAAACCGTTGCCACCAATGCGGGAAGTTCTTTTCGACTTTTTAACACCTTATCAATTAAGCCATATTCCTTGGCTGCTTCTGGCGTTAAATAGAACATCCGATCAGTATCTTTAGAAATTTTTTCTACCGATTGTCCGGTATTTTTTGCTAAAATTTCTAACATGGTTCTCTTATTATCGAGAACTTCTTTTGCCCGAATTTGGATATCCGTTGCTTGACCTCTTGCCCCACTTTTGGTTTGATTTAAAACAATGGTTGCATTCGGTAAACTCGCCCGGAAACCTTTAGTCCCCGCGGCTAAAATCATGGCTGCGGTTCCCATGGCTTGACCGATGCAAATAGTATGAACCGGAGGCTTAATATAGCCCAAAGTATCGCAAATGGCAAAAGCTTCAGTCTCAAACCCAATTGCATCCCCTCCATACCAGGAAGTTCCCGTGGAGTTGATGTAGAAATAGATAGGTTTATCGGGATCGTCGAACTGTAAGTAAAGCAGTTGAGCGATAATCAGTTCAGTAACATCAATCCCCACTTGGCGTTTGATGTCATCGGACGAATACAGGGGAAGTCCCAGATAAACGATCCTTTCCTTCAACAGAAGGGATTCCAAATCTGGCGGGGGAGTCCGAATCGGGCTATCGGTGTAAGAATATGCCGATTGCACAGCTTGAATGGGTTCTCTCATCAGGAATTCTCAACCTTAAACTTATAAAAATAGTAGCGCAACTTCAGGTAATCATAATGAAACTCAGTTTACAAGCAATTCTTAGTGATCCCAACTTTGATCTGTCCGTTGGCAACAGTCAACGTCAGTTGGCGATCTCCATTTCGGCTTTTCCCTCTGAAAGTGATGCTGATGTCCCTTTGAATTTGTGCCTAATTTTAGATCATAGCGGTTCCATGAGTGGAAAACCCCTAGAAACCGTGAAACAGGCGGCAATTGAGTTAGTGGATCGATTAAAACCTGGCGATCGCATTTCTATTATAACCTTTGATCATCGCGCTAAAGTTTTAATTCCGAATCAAGATATTACGGATTTGGAAAATATTAAACGGAAAATCAACGCTTTAAAAACCTCCGGGGGGACGGCCATTGATGAAGGGCTAAAATTAGGAATTGAGGAATTAGGAAAAGGCAAACAGGAACGAATTTCCCAAGGTTTTTTATTAACCGATGGTGAAAACGAACATGGAGATAATGATCGCTGTTTAAAATTAGCCAAACTCGCCGCTAGTTATAACTTAACTATTAATACTTTGGGGTTTGGTGAAGATTGGAACTCCGATGTTTTAGAAAAAATTGCCGATGCTGCCGGGGGAACTTTAGCCTATATTGAACATCCTGAACAAGCGTTGGATCAATTCAGCCGTTTGTTCAATAAAATGCAGTCGGTGGGCTTAACTAATTCCTATTTATTATTGGATTTAATGCCTAATGTTCGGTTAGCCGAACTCAAACCCATCGCCCAAGTTGCCCCCGATACGATTGAATTACCAATCCAAAAAGAAGGAGATAAATGGATTGTCCGTTTAGGGGATGTGATGAAAGATATGGATCGGGTGGTCTTAGCCAATTTATATTTTGACAAATTTCCCCCAGGAAAACAAGCGATCGCCCATGTTCAAGTCCGCTATGATGATCCTTCCTTAGATTTAAAAAATTTATATTCTGATTTGGTGATTGTCGAAGGTAATTTTGTCAGTTCCTATCAACCTAAAATGGATGGGTTTGTGCAGCAACAAATTTTAACCTTAGCCAAATATCGTCAAACTCAAATTGCCGAAACCAAACTGCAACAAGGCGACCGGGCGGGGGCAGCAACTATGTTACAAACTGCGGCTAAAACTGCTTTACAAATGGGGGATAAAAACGCAGCAACGGTGTTACAAACCAGTGCTACTCGCTTACAATCGGGAGAAGAATTATCCGAAAGTGATAAGAAGAAAACCCGAATTGTCTCTAAAACCGTGTTGAAATAAGAGGCAAAAAACAACTGGGAAATCCCATCCTTAAAATTAGGGTTTTGGGATAATCCGGGTTTCCCCTGGATATTAAAGAGTGTAAAGGCAAACTTTCCAATTTTCTAACTGTCTATTTTCTCACCAACAGACACAACCTCTAAAACCCTGATTTTGCTTGAGTTAATCAGGGTTTTTTCTTGGAATAGACCCCCCAATTTTATATCAACCTTGTAGAACTTAGAATAGTAGCACTCACTAACCACTAAAGCTATTCAATCCCCGGGTAGAGTGAAATCAAAGCATTAGGAAAATGTATGATTTCCAATCAAGTTCGTAGCTGTTTAATTGCCACAATTGTTCCTTTTATGATTAGTTTGTTCATGCCGATGTCGGGAAATGCCCAAACCACCAGTAGTAACGGCAATACTGATATATTTGTCCTTAAAACTCAAGATGCCAGCCATAATATGTTTCATGCTCCTGTGATTTCTAATTTTGATTGGTTCAATGATGGTGATAAAATTGGCTTAACCGATGGCATCAATGAAACCGATTTAGACTATACGAAATTAATTGATTTTGATGGGGATGGACGGACTGATGATGCAGTTATTAAAATCAAATCTACCCAAGAAATTTTAGGCGTTGTCTTGAATGCCGATGACTTTGTTTTAAAAGGAGAATTTGTTTCTATTCCTTCGGTTTTGACTCAACCCATTGCTTGTTTACCTAAAACCAATACAGTCACCTGTCAAGTTCCTGCTTTCAACCCAATAATTCTGCAATCTTCATCGAGTATAACCTCCTCAAAAAGTCCTGAATTAAAAGGAGAAATCAATTCTAAAAATTAAACCGCGCAAAATATTGACCTCTGGGCATCTATCCAAAATCATCAGATCAAATTAACAGTAATTTGTTAAACTATAATAGCTCTTTAAACTTGAGATTTTATTCCGATGAAACGTTTTGATGTTGTGATTATTGGTGCGGGGCCAGCCGGAGGTCAATGTGCAAGAAAACTTACCCAAGCGGGTCAGCAAGTGTTATTAGTTGAACAACATGAAACTTTTTATAAAAATGATTTTTCCAGTGCCGCCACACCTTTAGAAACCTTGGAAAAATTCAATTTACCTGAAACTGTTGTTGGAAGTTTTTGGCAAAATCTAGTGATTATTACCACAAATGTTAATCAAAAATGGCAGTCTCCAACACCTTTGGGGGCTGTTTTAGATTTTGCTAAATTACGGGGATTTTTAGCTACAGAAGTTACTAACCAGGGCGGTGAGGTATGGATGGGATATCGCTATATTAAGCATTTTCAAGAGAATCAAAATACAATTGTTGAATTAAAACAACGGTCTACCGGGAAAATTATTTCAGTAGAAACTCAAGTTTTAGTCGATGGGACTGGGCCGACTCGGGCTGTTATGTATGCTAAAAAAGCACCCCAACCTAATTATTTAACCGGGACAGGAATTGAATATTTAATTGAACTTTCACAAAATGATTATCAAAAATATTCTCAAGATTTAATTTTCTTTTTGGGTCATCGTTGGATGCCCAGGGGCTATTCTTGGATTTTTCCGATGGGAAATAATCGCTTAAAAGTCGGTTCTGCCCAATTAAATCGTTCCCATGAATGGGTAAATCAAACTCAGACTTTACGTTCATATCTGGAATTATTATTAACGGATTATTTAACAGAAATTCCCTATAAAATTATTAACCATCATGGGGGAATGTTAAAATATTGTAGTGGGTTGGAAGATATTTATTATCAGGATAATATTATTGCCATTGGAGACGCGGTTTCCATGGTGAATATGTTGGGCGGGGAGGGTATTCGTCACGGTATGGAAAATGCTAATATTGCGGCGGGATATATTCAGGATTATCTATCGGGAAAAATAACTAATTTTGCCGAATATCGTCAAGAAATCAAACAAACCTATACTCAAACTTGGAACTGGTCAGAACAAATGGGTTTGAGTAAATATTTACAATATAGTGACCAGTCTATTGATAAAGGAGTTTATTATCTCAAGGATTTATCTTTAGAAGATATGATGGCTATTTTATTTGACTATGATTTTAAACGATTATATAAAGCTGGGTTCAAGTATTTGTGCTATAAAATTAGTGGGATTTGGACAAGATTAAAACTTAAATTCAATTTAACCTAATTTTGTCTAGGATTATTATAATAGATGAGGATCACCCGATAGGTTGATGGGAGGACAAGCAACTATGACCCATGCAACGACTGAAAAAATCATGTCCTTGCAGGAGTTTCTCAATTATGCTCAAGATACCGATACTGGTTATGAGCTAGAGGATGGGAGACTTCTATTAATGCCGACTGAAAGCGAAATTAATCGACGTATTGCTTGTTTTTTGTTTGCCTATTTTCTGCAATTGGGAGTTTCCTTTTCTCGGTTAACAATGAAAACCGAATTGGTGGTTATGGGGAGTCGAACTACAGTGCGTGTTCCCGATTTAATGGTATTAACAGAAACCTTAGCACAGGTGATGGAGGGGGCAAGTCGCTCCTTAATTACAATAGATATGCCACCCCCTGAAATGGTGGTAGAAGTTGTTAGTCCTGGTCAGGAAAATCAACAGCGAGACTATCGTTATAAACGATCACAATATCAAGCCAGAGGTATCCCTGAATATTGGATTATTGACCCCATCCAACAACAGATTACCGTATTTATTTTAGTAACGGGACTCTATGAACAGGCTATTTTTACCGGGGATATGGTAATAAATTCTAGTTTATTATCAGACCATAACCAACCCTCTCCTTTGACGGCATCACAGCTATTGCAAACACAAAATTAACGAGTCAGTTTTACGTTGTTAAAGTTCAATTTAGACTTATAATTGAATAACTGGCAACAATATTCTACTATCAATTTTAACTCTAAAAATGACCTCAACTTTAACTCAAGTTTATCCGATTATTTGGGAAAGCGATCGCGCTTCCCTGATCGACCAAACCCGTCTCCCCGATGAATATACCCGCATAGAAATTACCACCTATCAACAAATGGCAGAAGCCATTAAAACCATGATTGTTCGGGGGGCACCAGCCATTGGAATTGCGGCCGCCTATGGGTTATATTTGGGGGCGAGGGAGATTCAAACTTCAGACCGTCAGGAATTTTTGAACCAACTAGAACCCATTGCCCAAGTCCTGCGGGCAACCCGTCCCACGGCAGTTAATTTGTTTTGGGCAATTGATCAAATGTTGCAAACGGCAACCGAAACCCCCGGCACAATTGAGGAGATTAAAACCGCCTTATTAAACAAAGCCAATACAATTCGAGAAGACGATATTAAAACCTGTTTTGCTATTGGAGAAGCGGGGTTAATTGTATTACCTAAAACTCCTGAAAAACTCAATATTCTCACCCATTGTAACACAGGTTCCTTAGCAACAGGCGGTTATGGAACCGCATTAGGAGTTATTCGTTCCGCTTGGAATTCAGGACGGTTAAATCGAGTTTATGCCGACGAAACTCGCCCCCGGTTACAAGGAGCAAAATTAACTACTTGGGAATGCGTACAAGATCAAATTCCAGTAACATTAATTTCCGATAATATGGCAGCCCATTGTATGAAACAGGGGTTAATTCATGCGGTAATTGTGGGCGCAGATCGAATTACAGCTAATGGCGATGCGGCGAATAAAATTGGAACCTATAGTTTAGCAATTGTGGCTAAAGCTCACAAGGTTCCTTTTTTCGTGGCTGCACCCTTATCAACGGTGGATTTTAAATTAGCAACCGGGGATGAAATTCCGATTGAAGAACGAGATCCGACAGAACTTTATCAGGTGGGAACTACTCGAATTTGTCCCGAAGGAGTGGAATTTTTTAATCCGGCTTTTGATGTGACTCCGGCGGAATTAATTACCGCTATTATAACAGAAAAAGGGGCGGTTATTCCTGGGAAATTAAAACAATTTTCTGTGAATTAATAAACCACAAAGACACTAAAAAATGAAGACTGAAATTCAGCTTGAAAGTCTCTCATTATGACTGTTTCATTCACCAAAAATTAGGTACAAAAAAGCCAAAGATTATTGATGTTTTCAGCTATCATTCTTTGAGTGATTGTCGGAGAATGATAGCGATTAATTCTGAGAATATTAAGAACTATAGCAATCCTAACCCTTAATCTTCTGTTTAATATAGTGTTGAAAAATTGGATTTAATAGAAATAGCGATCGCCCTTCTGCTTCGACTTTTTCAATTAAATTATGTCGAATTAATAATTGTATCACTTGCCAGAATTGAGGTTTAGATAATTCAATATTAGCAGGTTTTTGGGAAATATTCACAGGTTGATCTTGATTCGCTAACCAATTAATTACCGTTTTTTCTGATTCCGATAAACGCTCTAAGTGAGATTCTAAACTGGGTTCTAAGTCCCCAAAATAAATATCATTTTGTTCAGTTAAAAACAAGGAAACACTACCGTTAAACAGTTCAATAATTGTTGAAGCGATAATCTTTAACCAGGACGGATGACCTTGATATAGGGTAATTAATTCTAACCAGTTTTCCTGATCTATTAATCCTTTTTCCCTGAATATTTCTGTTGCTTCTTTTCCTAATCCTTTCAGGTTTAATGTCTGTAGGGGTCTATTTTCTGCTTCTAAATTGGCGATTTCTATGGGTTTTGTCCAACTCAGGAGAATTAAACAACTTTGATGATTCGATGTGACAATTTGTTTAAAGAATTTACTATAATCTTCATATCCGGGTAAGTATTGACCTGCTAATTCACCGGGTTTAAAAATATCCTGTAAGTCATCAAGAATCACTAAACAGCGAGAGTTACGAAAATAATCAATAACTGTAGATAAGGGAGTTTGTTGAGATTGAGAAAAGAATTGTTTAAGTTCGGTTTGTAGCGTTGAAAGCGTAGGAATATTATTAAGACTTTTCCAGATAATATAATCGAATTGCGTATTAATTTCTTCGATGAGTTTAAGGGCGATCGCACTTTTTCCTATTCCACTTAATCCATAAATGGTAATTAAGCGAGTATGGTCTTCTAATATCCATTGTTTGAGGGTAGAGAGTTCTGAAGTGCGATCGTAAAAGGTTGTTAATTCGGGTGCTTCTATTAAATTGATAATTGTTGATTGATTTTGAGTTTGGGATGTTTCTGGGGGAGATTGCGATCGCGGTTTTTGATTTTGTATAGTTTGTATGAATTGACCACCAATATTAATATTATCAACTTGTAATAAACAGTAACCTAATTGGGAATCTTGAGAAACCTTATGTTTTTTCTCTAATTTATAACGAAAATTAGACTTCTTCAGGTCTTGTCCTAAATCTTCACCCAGCTTTTCCCATAACTTAGCTGCTTCTTTTTTAATGTGAGATTCACTACAATTATAATCTTTAGCAATTTGAGGATATTTTTTTCTGTCCCAAACACCTGTTAATATTGCTTCCTGTATCGGTGTGAGATTTTCTCCGGTTTTATCAAAAATCATGTTATCGGCCCACTCTAACACATCTTCAACATTTTTCATCAGTAGACACAGATAGAGATTGTTTGTAATGTATCCTACCGAATCCTACTTTGTCAACTGAATTGTACTGAATCCTACTAAATTGGTTCGGGATGGTTAGAAAAATTGGGTGCTGAATGCTACGGTTTTGAGTTGTCAAAGGTAAAACACACAAAATATAATTGGATTGAAATTTAAGTGTAATCACATTATGTTAAAAGCGTCTGTATCAAAAAAGAATATTTTGGCTCTTAACCAACCCTACTTGATGAAGTTTGCTATTGCTTATTATGATTACGACAATGAACAATGGATTTCTGAGGGGTGGAAAACTTTAATTGCCACCGGTCCTGGAGCAAAAATAGATATAGTTCTTTTAAATCAACCTCTTAATCATCAAAAGTATTATTATTTTAATTTAAAAATCGAACGAATGGGAGTTCCTATTCGCACAGGTAATATTAGTTACCATCTTCATCTACATTGTAAAGAGTCATATCCTAGTTCGCCAGAGCGTTTTTGGTTGGAAAATGGTGACTTTAAAAAGTATAGTGCCAGATATTCTGGGGGAGAATTTAACCGTTTTATGGATAACATATTTAATTCTGAGAAATGGGCTGGTGGTTGGAATAGAATTGATACAAGAGAGGGTTCTGACTATACAATGAATTATGAATTGATTCAAGGCATCCAAACACATTATCATAGTCACTAACGCACCCAAAATTATAATCAAATTCCTCCTCACTCACGATCGCAAAATATCATCCACAAGAACCGTACCACCATCACAGAAGTCTATACTGAGATGATAATTTTCAAGTAGTGCAGTCCCGATGAGCGGACGATGACCCATTCCTAGCACTGCAACATCTTTTTCTACACCATCCCACAAAATAGTTGCCAAATAAACGTTAGTTGCCACATTAGAATTATCGGCTAAATTTGCATTAATTTCACCAATGTAAGGCAACCCAAGTTTGGCGATCGCAGAAGATGGCAAGGTCAAGAAGCCTTCAAAACCTGTATCAACAACACACTCAATTTCCCTCGTTCCCAGGCTGGAGCCTGGGAATGTCTGATCAGAGGCTCTGCCTCTGGTTTTAGGTGGCAGAGCCACCCGAATATCATTTCTAGGTAGAACCTAGAAACGAGAAAATACTAATCCTAGAGCGATCGCTTTTATTGATATAAAAGAAGCGATCGCTATTATTATAAATAAATTTATATCGCTTCCTGGTTCTAGTTGGAACTGCTATGATCAGATAAAAAACGTCAACCTCCCCAAAAACAATGACTACAGTAACATTAGAGTTACCTGAAGAAATTTTTTCAGCCCGTCGCCTTCCCCCTGATGATTTTGTTCAGGATATGCGCCTAGCTGCTGCTATCTATTGGTATCAAAAAGCTGAAATTTCTCAGGAAAAAGCCGCCCAAATTGCGGGTTTAAACCGCAGAGACTTCTTAGATGCTCTAGCGCGTGAGCAAGTTGATGTGTTTGTAATTGACTTTAATGACCTACAACGGGAGCTTGAGCGTGGCTGATTCTTTGGATAATAAAGTCATCCCTCCTGCCATCAATACCTCTCCTCTAATATTCTTAACAAAGGGTGGGGTTTTGGAATTATTGCAGATTATCAGTCAAGAAATTATCGTACCTGCTGCTGTAGCAACAGAGATTCAGACCTATGGAGAAATGGATGTAACCGCTATAGCACTGGTTCAGAAAAACTGGCTAGTTGTTGTGGAAACTCCGCCAGTACCAACTGTGATTCAGAGTTGGGATTTAGGTGCAGGTGAATCCGCCGTACTAACTTGGGGTTATGTCCATCCTGGCACAGAGGTAATCCTCGATGATCTAGCAGCCCGCCACTGTGCAGCAGCATTGGGGATTCCGGTTCGGGGAACACTAGGTTTAGTTCTCAATGCTAAACAACAAGGTATCATTCCTACCGCACGCCCGATTTTAGAAAAATTACGCTTATCAGGAATGTATCTGTCTGACCGGGTAATGAATCAAGCACTAGCATTAATAGGAGAATAAGAAGATATTAGTACCGAAGGATTATTACGCGGTGCTGCGGCGCCTCAAAATCAAAGGCAATCCCTAGTGTAATTCCCTTGTCGCTCATTTCAAGATTCTACCTTAAAATACTAATCCTAGAGCGATCGCTTTTATTAATATAAAAGAAGCGATCGCACCCAAAATTATAATCAAATTCCTCCTCACTCACGATCGCAAAATATCATCCACAAGAACCGTACCACCATCACAGAAGTCTATACTGAGATGATAATTTTCAAGTAGTGCAGTCCCGATGAGCGGACGATGACCCATTCCTAGCACTGCAACATCTTTTTCTACACCATCCCACAAAATAGTTGCCAAATAAACGTTAGTTGCCACATTAGAATTATCGGCTAAATTTGCATTAATTTCACCAATGTAAGGCAACCCAAGTTTGGCGATCGCAGAAGATGGCAAGGTCAAGAAGCCTTCAAAACCTGTATCAACAACACACTCAATTTCTATATCTAAATTTTCTGGCAGACGCAAAGTTAAACTAATTCTAGCTTGTCGCCCAACTACATTTCCTTGTATCATTCTGCCGTCCTGACCAATGTACCACCAACGGCATAAACCGCATTAAAACCAATCCGTTCCGCCCAAATTATTGCATTAGCCTGTTTAGCCTGTAATTTGCCACTCGTTACTACCAAGTCTTCACCAATTTCATATTCACCCGTCTCCACATTAATTGAAATAATCTTGCCAATATTCTCCGGTGTCTCTACTTGAGCGCGGATAACATTTTCATAAAGTTCTTTACCCCGTCGATCAAACACTTGTTCAGCCGGAATGCGAGTAACTTCGCCGCTATCCATTTCGCGATCGCGCCTTTGGGCTTCCTCACTCCAGATAGCCGTAACTTCTGGATCAATTTCCCTACTTTGTCCCAAGTGTTTTAAGAGTCGGGATAGCAATATTGCCTGAGAATCCCTTGGCAATGCCATAACTTGAGCTTCCAGATTTTCAATAGTCATAGTATTTAAGGATTTTATGATAGCTCAATTCTATCATAATCCTAGAGTGATCGCTTTTAGTAATAGAAAAGAAGCGATCGCTCTAAATTATTATGACTGGTTAAGAATTTCCTCGTTCCCAGGCTCATGCTTGGGAATGTATGATGGTTAATGTCTGTTTGTCCAACTGAAATTGACAAAATCAAATCAATATCATTAAATATATTAGGGTAAAAGTATCTATTAAAAATGCTAACAGTTTTAAGATTTGAAAGCTATCGCTTTTATTTTTACAGCCATGAACCCAACGAACCTCCCCATATTCACATTGATAGAGATAATCTCTCAGCTAAATTCTGGTTATCGACCGTATCTTTAGCCAAAAATATAGGATTTAATCCTAAAGAGTTAAGAAAAATACAATCTCTTGTGGAAGTCAATCAACAAAAATTTTTAGAGGCATGGTATGAATACTTTGGCAATTCAAACTGATATTCGTGTAAAAAATGTTCTCATCCATGAAGATGCTTTTAGTGTGGAATTAATGGATGGACGCACTCTCACCACCCCCTTAGCTTGGTTCCCTCGACTATTAAAAGCTAATCCCGAACAATTAAATTACAAAAATGGGAAATTTGTGGCGGGGGTTATGGGATTCATTGGGAAGAAATAGATGAAGATATTAGTACCGAAGGATTATTAGGCGGTGCTGTGGCACCTCAAAATCAAAGACAATCTTAAAAACTCAACTTTAGAGATTTTCCCAATCACTAATATCAACTTTAGCCTGTCGCAAAATTTTAGCTAAAAAGTTTGTACTGATATCACCTTTATGGGGATTAGGAATAGTAACACGAAGGTTTTCTTTCAACATAAACTGATGCCTTTTTCCCGAATAGGGGCCATCAAATCCCAGTTGTTTCAGGTAATAAATTAAGTCTCGACGTTTAATTGGTTTTAAAGGAGGCATCAGGCAACTTCTTTAGTAATTGTAAGGTCGATATTATCAAGGACGGGTAAAGGAAGATTCAGCGTGAGACCAAGTAAAATCCAGTCTTCCAATACCTCTTGCAATTCTTCTCTACAAGCTTCGAGAGTTACAGCATTTGCATATACTCCCTCACAGATAGGAATTTCTCCGTAGAAAGTCCCGTCATCAGGAAAAATTTCATACCGAGCTTGCTTCATCGCAGCCTGAATGTATTGAGTTAACATATTTAGCTTATAACTATTTTATCTATTGTTAGATAACATTTTACTACATATCGCTTGCTAAACCGAGTAACTCGTTATATTGATCATCTTAACGTTGCCATCTCAAATCCTATAATTTGGCTAATGTCTGTTTTTCAAACTGAAGGAGAATCTAACTATGACATCCCTTGAACTTCGAGAAAAAGGCTATCAAGTCCTAGTTGAAAACTTAGGTCAAGTTGCTACCCTTCGCTTTCTACAAGAATTTAGCTGGGGACGAGGTGACTATACAAAAGAGAGGGAAACCTCCATAAAACAGGTAACACGGGAAACATTTTGGCAAGATGTTGCTACCCTTCGTGCAAAGAAAAACAAGCAATAAATGACAAGATATTTTTGCTATGTGCTTGTCGCTCATTTCAAGATTCTACCTTGAAATACTAATCCTAGAGCGATCGGTTTTATTGATATAAAAGAAGTGATCGCTCTCTATTTTAACTCACCGCGACTCCAACATTTTCTCAACTGTCAAGCCAATATCAATTGCAATCTGCCGAAGCAATCTAGGTGATATATGACTAAGAATTCGCGCTCTATATCTATTGGTAATTAAAGAGTGATTGCTCCTCCTTTCTATCTGATTTTCTTCTAGGATACGATAAAATAGAGAGTAAGAAAACTTGGGCAAAATCACCCGACGAACAGAACTTCTAACGTTTGAACCAGCTTCAGGATATAGCATGAGGAAGTTTACTGTCTCTTTTACTTCTCCTAAAAACTCTACCTAAGCCCAGGTTTTTGTTCCTCGTAATAAGCGGTGGAATCAATTAAAAATAATAAAAGTAGTAAGCCCTTTAGGGCTTTCTCCATCAAACTAATCCCAAATCGGGCAAACTATCAACAATTTTAACGGTTTCTAAACTAACGGTGATCACTTGACCAATTAACCTAACAATATATTGTTCATCATCTAAACGGTTAGGATCATTGACAATTCCACTACGTTTATCGGTTTTAATTTGATATTGATCAATCACCCAATCTAATGCGGAACGATTTCCTAAACGATATTGAAATACTTCAGGAGGAATACCGCTTAAGGTGAGAAACTCATTATAAATTATTTGGGTTTTGTCTTTACTAAGTTTCATTTTTTCCACTCGCCAGTCTAAGGGAACTTGATCATTTTCAATAAATTTAAGCGGATATTCGGGTTGTTGTTCATAGTTAAGATGCAGGTCTGCTAATTGTTTTCCAGCATTAGCAAAACCGTGAAAATCTGGCGCGTAGGGAATGCGAGGAAGTTCCCGTTTGAGGTTGGCGGCGTAGCGTTCTCGATAGGTGGGATGATGCAAAAGGCTATAGGTATAATAGAAGATATCCCATTTTGTAATAGTCGGATCTTGGTAATAGTTTCGGAATTGTTCAAATGACCAGTCGGTAATATTTTCTTTTCGGTTTGTTCCGTCTTCGTCGTAGCTATAGAAGGGGAAACATTGACCAGGACGACCACCGACATCAAGAGATGGAATAAAATTCGTTATTTGTACTAAAAAAGGAATTTGTGAATGATTAGTTACAGCAATAACTCGATTTTCTTTTTCATTATCAGGTGTAGGGAATATATAGGGAAATTTACCTCTGCGATGATTTAAAATATCATCGAAATATAAAAACTCTAAACAATAAGGACGATATAGCGAATTTCTGATTTTTTCTGGTGCAAATTTTCCTTTTAAATTTGCTTTTAGAGATTCTTTTAAATGACTACTCCACTTAACTTTAGTATCGTCATATTCAACAAATTCATCTACTGTATCATTGGGTTGTCTTTGCTGCCATAGTTCAGCTTGATGATTATAGTTTTTCATCAAGGATGTTACATTTTTGATTAATTCATTGGTTTGGTAATTAAATACCCATGCGTCCCGTGACGTTTGTACTCCTATACTATACATTTTAAAAATAGCTGAATCATGATCAAATTTATTTTTTGTTTCTTTATTGCAAATAGGGATAAATGTCTCAAAATCATCTTGTAAACCTTCAGTTAACCAAGTATATTTTTTATCAGGTTCAATCATTTTCCATTTCACAACATCCCATTTTTGACATTGGTTTAAATAGCTGTATTTTTCTTCTTTTCTCCACAACTCATCAACGGTTGCATAATAAATTTTTCCAGGTTCTGATCGGTTGTTTTTTTTACGAATTAATAAATTAATACTAACTCCAACTTGAATTCCAAAAACATTATGCGTTGTGCCTGAAAGTTTAGGATTTTTCCTAACATTTCCCCCTAAATCTAAAATATAAATTGCATCAAAATCTTTTTGTAAATTACATCGCATTCCATCAAAAGGAATATCATTAATAAAACTATTATTCGTAACTAAAGCAATAATTCCCTCATCTCCTATTCTATCCGAAGCCCAACGAAACGCTTTAACATAAGGATCAGAAAGAGCATTTTTATTCGTTGCTTTTGAATCTTTAGAATAAGTTGCAGCAACTCGATCATCAATTCCGGTTTTATCTTTATTCGTATATTTTAGATTTTTATTATTATCATTTTCATTAACTTGAGCCATATTATAAGGAGGATTTCCAATAATTACAAAAATCGGTGAACTTCTTTGACGTTGAACCCTGGCGGTATTTTCAGGGGTAAATAAAGATAACTGTTGCACCTGTTGGTCAGAAAAAGTATCAACTAAACAAATGCCTTCAAAAGCTTTATAACTTCCCGTAGCTTCAAAATATTGATGCTCAATATTCATCGAAGCAATATAATAAGGTAATAACATCACCTCATTGCAGTGTAATTCCTGTTCATATTTATAGGGAAGGGCAGTTTTTTTAATTTCCTGTATTACCCGTAAAATAAAATTACCCGTCCCCACAAATGGGTCAAGAATATGCACTCCTTTGTCATTTAAGGACTTCCCAAACTCTTTTTGTAAGATATCCTCAACACTTTTTACCATAAAATTAACAATGGGTTGCGGTGTGTAAACAATTCCGTGAGTATCCGCAACTTTAACCGCAAACCCTTGAAAGAATTTCTCATAAACCGTATTCAGAAAATGCTGTTTATCGCTAAATTCATCAATAGTTTGAGCCGCATCTTCCAAAGCGCGGTAAAAATAATCAACTTCCCCTAAAAAATGATCTCGACTAAAAGATTTAGAAGTTAATGCTTGAATTACCTTTTCAATTTCCACCGCAATAATATTGCGACGGGTGAAATCAGGATTATTAAAAATTTGTCTAAAAATTCGTTCTGTCAGCAGATGTTGGATTAACATTTCTTCCACCGCAGCTTCAGAAAGATTCGGGTTAATTGCTTGACGGCAAATTTCCGTAAATTCACTAAACGCTTGAATAAATTTCGGGTTAATTTTGCGTTGGGTTTCGATTAAATCAATCAATTTACCCGATAAATCTTTAACCCGGCCACCAAATTCTGCCGCCGCTATTTCCCATTGGGCAATTTCCGGGGTGCGATATTCAAAAAATAACTTTAACGTCTCAACTAAAATCTGCGGTTTTGTGATATCTTGATCACAGATTTGTTTTCCTCCTTGCCATAAAATTACTCGTTCAGGAGATTGAAAAATAATATTTTCTTTAGGATAACCTAACGCAAATTTTTGTTTAACTTCGCGCTCTAATTTATCTTGACTATCTTTCGCTTCCCAAACGCCATATCTAATACTTCCATCCCGAACTAAAGCACCATCAACCCGAATGCGTTTACCTGTGGCTAATTTAATTTCTTTTTCAGGAATTAAGGTTAACTCAAATTGTGGACAACAGGCTTTTAAGAGGTCTGCAAAGGCGTCTTTAACCGCTAATTCGTGGGAAACTCCCAATTTTGCAAACTGTTGTAAAGCGTCATAATAAGCTCTAATGGGTTTATGGGTGGGTTTCAGGTTTAGGGTCGCCATAGGAAACAATCTTTCAGATTTTCTCTGTTAATTATGTCATATTAAACTCAATAAAATGTTTAATTTAATAAAAATTATTTTATTGAGTAAGAGTGCGCTGAAGCGCAACAACTTATTTCCTGGGGGTAAAATTGCCGTAGTAAGCTCTTCATGGCTTTCTCCATTAAGGTAATCCCAAATTAATAAAAATTATTTGAAAGAGTGCGCTCAAGCGCAACAACGGGGGTTAGGAGAGAATTTCTAAATTGAAACCTTTTCCAATTTGAGTAAGTTGATTTTTTTTAGAGTCATAACTCCAGACTTTCATTTGATTATTTCCTGGGGGTAAAATTGCTGTTGGAACTCGAATTATCCAGCCGGATTTTTCATATTTAGGATTAGATAAAACTTGGACTACATCGGGTCTAGGAATATTAACTTGACCAACAGCAATCAGTTGATTTTTTTTCCCTAAACTTAAATAAACTGCATCCGCAGGTTGGGAAGATTCAGGAAGAATTGACCAACCACCAATGGATAAATTATCACTTTGATGAATAGGTTGGGTAGGAAGGGATTCTATATTACCATTTAAAGATTGAGTTTGAGTTAATTTTAATGGTTGATTATTACGTTTCCAAAACCAATGGGATTCAACGGTTTTATAGGGTCGATAGGTGGTTAAAACATTCTGATAAATTAAAGACGCAGATTCGGATTTTAAAATCTCATCCCAAGGATTTTGATACCAGATTTCATTGGTTAATAATAAAATATTGGGTTTGGTTTCATTCAGTTGTTGAATTACTTGCTGTTGAGCAACCGTAGGTTTAGCATAGAGAACATAACCATATTTGGAACAGGATGGTTTATCAAATAAATAATACCATAATCCTTCGGAGGTTAAGGTGAAAAAGCAAGATTGTTGCTCGATTTCGGGTTTAAGAGTGTTCCATGCTTCTAAATAATCTGGTTTTAAAAGTTTGGAGTCGGGAGTGGATAAAAATGTAGGGAGTTGAGTTATTTTTTCCATCCCTCTAACTAAATTAAAACCGGGTTCTGATAAAATAATTACAATCAAGAGAAGAACGGTTAAACTTTGTTGAATTGGAGTTATATTAAGTTGGGATAATTGCGGTTCTATTTGATGTTTATATCCCAGATAAATTAGGTAAATAACTAAAAATGTGGTAATTAATGCGCCATGATAGGCGTGTCCGATATCACTTCTATCAAGGGTAATTCTCATGTAAACGGATGCAGGAGTTAAGAGTAGAATAATTAGAGTATTTTTTTGAACAAAGGGACGGAGTTTTAATTCTTGATTTTTAAAGTCTAAAATTAGATAAACTAAAACCGCACTTTGAAAAAACATTGATAACCAAAAGGTTTGGGAAGTCCAGCTTAATTCTAAGGGGGGAAGGGGAATAAAAGAAATATAGCGTCCATATTTTCCCCAATATAGAACTTGAGAGATAATGGCATTAATTTGTTCAAAACCCAGGAATATTATACTAATAATAGTAACAGAAATAATACCAATTAACGTTCCTCTAAGCCAAATAATTGTGGTTTTTTTATCAAGAAATAATGATAGAATAGAAGCACAAAGATAAACGGCAATAAAATAAATAGCTCGGTCATAGATATAGAAAAAACTACTGGGAATTGAAGCTCCAATTAACACCGATAACCATTGGGCTTGCTTGGGTTGACTTTCCGCTATTCTAAAAAATCGTAAGGTTAAAGCTAATTGAATAATGAAACTGGTTCCCCTGCGTCCATCGAATTTATAGAAAATTCCATCAAAAACACAAAAAATAATACAAGAAATTAAGAATATTTTTAATCTATTTTTATTGATTTCTGCCAGATTAATTAATTCCCATAATATCCAAAAATAGCCTACACAGGTAATTACATTTTCTAGGTTTACGAATAACCGAGTTAAAGCAATTCCATTATTTTGAGTAGCAATATTTTTAGCTAACCAACTTGGAAGCACATCAACACCATACCCATGAATTAAAACGGTATCAATAAAGGGTTGTTTGAGTTGTATAAAGTTAGGTAAAAATCCTAAAAATTCCCCTTCATGGAAAGAATCAATTAAGGTTGAATTAATTCTAAATTGGTTAAAGGGAGTATTAATTAACCAAGTTAGTAATAGAATAGAACTAATTACTATCCAAGTATAACGATGGTTAATAACCCTTAAAATTATTCTCAGGGGTTTTTGATTTAGGTTTAAAACCAGAGTCGCAATTAACGGGGGAGTTAGGAGTAAAATAATATATTTGAGATAGTCTGTATAGGGACTAATATTATTAATACTGGCTAAAGAAATTACCCCAGTTTGATTATTTCCAAAGGGAATTTTAATCGAATTAACGAAAGGAATCAGAATCAACCAAGTGGCTAAAGTTATCACAAAAATAGTGGTTAAATTCACTTTAGCCTGTTGTTTTTGTTCAGACATTTTTAAGAAGGGAACAGGGAACAGAGAACAGGGAACAGGTAGGAAAAGTTGAATATTTTATCGTAGGGGTTGGGTCTCCCAACCCTCTTTGCGCCTGGGTTTGGAAACCAAACCCCTACAGGTTTTTATCACAAATCCTACACGGATTGCTATAGTTAAGATTGCAGTTCAGAAACTTGATTATTTGATTGATTTGAGGATGAGAAGGAATACAACTTATGTCCGGTAAAACTAATCGTGGCGACACAAGCAGCACTGGCTAAACGAGATATAGTTGGATGCCATCCCAATTCATTAATTAACAGTTGTAATAACCCTAAATTGGCTAACAAACTGTTTAAAGCAACCGTCGCAAACACGCCATATTGAACAAACCAGTTTTTCCAATAAATTCCAAATACAAAGCGACGACTGAGCCAAAAGTTGGTACTTAATCCGATAAAATAACTAATTCCTAATGCAAAAACATACCATAATCCTGAATGAATGAGAATAGAAAAAATCAGAACATCGACAATAGTAGCCGCGCCACCCGTGAATAAATAACCGCCAAATTCTCGTAAGGTTTTTAAGGTTTGGCGACGTCGGGATAGACGAGTATTTGTGGCTGCGGTTGTGGCGGCTTCTGCGTGAGCTTCTTCCACATATTCGCTATCACTATTAACATTCCAGAGGTTATGTTTCCCAGGAGTTAGAACGTTCTCCGCCGCAAAAATTCCCATTAATAAACTATGGTCTTGATTATTATACTTAAATGCACCATAACGTCCGACTAATTGCAAGTTTTGGAAGGTTTGTAAATAGCCTTGAATTTCCGATAAAGCAGCTTGATAATTTCCTGCATAGATAGGATAAGTTCGGGGTAAACGAACAATAAATCCATCGGAAACCGCTTGATTTTTTAATAACCCAATTTTGCGTAGGTCTTTTTCAGCTAATATTCTCAATTCATCTTCTGGACATTGCCATAAATCATCGCCAAAATTGCACCAATATTCACAACAAAGGGGAGTTTGTTCAGTATTAGCTAACATTTCTGGCGACCAGTTGGCGAAATTTGTCACCCGTCCAACTTCAACTCTGGGGTCATTAATATATAACCAATTATCGGGAAAAAGATTGCCACCTTCTACAATTAAATAGACTAAAATTGTATTTCTAAATTTCAGAGACTTAGCAGCATCTATAACTTTTTCAGGGGGAGAAGATTGCAATTGTTGAACAAAATGGGTCAAAGGAATAGAAGAAATTAATCCCCCACAAGCCACGGTATTTTCCGCTTTTGTAATGCGGTTTCTCAGGGTGATATGGGAAACTTGAGAATTGTGATGATGAACTTGAATAACTTCCGTATTTAATAAAATCGGTTGTTGATGTTGTTGTAAATAGTCGGCGATTTTTTCATAGAGTTGACCCGAACCCAAACGGGGAAATTGAAACTGGTCTATGAGGTTTTTAACTTTCCCATCATTGCCTAAAATAGCGTTTTTAATTGCTTTTGATAACGATAATCCTTTAATTCGTTGGGCGGCCCAGTCGGGACTAATTTCTGTACAAGGAATACCCCATAATTTCTCGGTGTAACCTTCAAAAAATATCTCTGATAATCGTTTGCCAAATTTATTTTCTACCCATTCAGCAAAATTATTAGTTTGGGGTTTAGGAAATAATCTAACAGCTAAATAGGATAGCACAATTCTTAAACTTTCAATTAATCCTAATGCGGATAAAACTTGTTTGGCTTTTAAGGGATAACTAAAATATTTTCCCCCATAATAAATCCGAGTTAAACGATTAACTGTAACTTGTTCATCCCCTAAAACTTCATCCCAAAGTTGCAAAACTGGAGCAATTTTTGTATAAAATCTATGGGGGCCATAATCTAAGATAAAGCCTTGATATTCTATACTTTTGGCTAATCCTCCGACCTGACCATCCCGCTCAACCACAACCACGGACTGACCTTGCTTGGTTAAAGTATAAGCCGCCGCGAGTCCGGCTGGGCCAGCACCTAAAATATAAATTGGTTCCATCACACCTAATATTATCGTTTGATAAATTGTTTCTATAATACAAGATTAATCGGATAATTTAACAAACTCCCCCGACGAATACAATAATAAATCCTGAAAACGGTTAGGATTGTTGAGGGTTAGGGTGTAGCTTTGGGGTTGTACATCACTAACTTGATAGTCTTTAGTGACTAATGTATTTTTGGGGGTGGGAAAAAATAGGGTTTGGGGATTGGATAATTGAAATTGATATTGATTCGGTTTTAGGGTATTAATAGTAATTTTATCGGTGGGTTCTCGTAGGGTATTCATTATTACCAATAAAATATTGTTGGTATAAAATCTCACGGTTTCAAAGGGTTTATCCGTTGATTTCTGCTCAAATTGAACGTTAAAACGATTATCAAGGTCAAAAAGATGGAGTCCTTGAATTAATCCGGTTCTGTATAGATAAGCTCCTCTAAAGTTATCAGGAACACTGGTAATAATCGGGGATTCTATGGGTGTTTTTTGCATACTGGTTAATAAACTTTGGGAGAGTTCTCCAGCGAATTTCCAGTTTTGGTTAACTGAATGCAGGGATAATCCTAAACTAACTAATATAATTGAGGATAGGATTAAACAGAGTTGAAAATTACTGACCAAAATTGTGATAATTAATGCTATATAAATAGACATAAAACTTGAAGCCCAATATAAATAACGTTCTCCTTGACTATCAAAGGGAGAGACGGAAACATTAATCGCGGGTAACACACAAATCCAAAATCCTACAATAATTAAAAGTAAGGTTTGAGGAATTTGAGATTTTAGTTGATGTTTATAATAACTTAAAATTAGAGCAAATATGGATATTAAAACTAAGCCAATAAATGCTAAAATCCAGAATGTCAAACCAGAGTTGAATTGTCCAGTTAAAACGCTTCGTGTTGGATAAATAATTAAGTTATATAAAATTTGTATAGGATTAAATTTAAGATGAATGCCTTCTCCATAACCTCCAACTAAGGTTCCTAATTTTAGATATCGCCAAACAAAATAAAATCCCAAAACTGCTATATATAGTAAACAATTAATTAAAGGTTTTTTGATGGTTTTGGGCTTTGCTTGCGAATATTGATAGAGTTCATAGGCTATAATTAAACCTGGAAAACTAACAATAGATTCTTTACATAATAAGGCGGCTAAAAAAGCAGTTAAGGAGATAAGGGTTTTACCCCCCTAACCCCCCCTTGGTAATGGGGGGAATTGGAAGGAGTTTTAGTTCCTGGTTGGTAAGGGGGGGAACTGGAAGGAGTCAGGTTAGGATAATTAATTGGTATTAAATAGATGGAAAAGGATAGTAAGGCGAAAAAAGTGGCGATAACGTCTGTTCGGGCGGAAATCCAAGAAACGGCTTCGGAATGGGAAGGTAATAATAGAAAAATAAATCCAGCAAAATAGGGAATAAACCGTTTTAATTTTAAATCTAATCTTAAATTTAAACTGAATAAAAATGCTATACTTCCCACTAAAAAAGAATTAGCTAAATGAAAGCCAAAATTTGTCAAATGATAGCCAAAATGATTCAAACCCCAGATTTTATAGTCTAAAAAACTAATTAATCCCAATAGAGGCCGAAAAAATAACGATTGACCATGTTGTTGATTAAACCATAACCCAAAAGGCCCTAATTTTGACAATAGCGCAATTAAAACAAAATCATCCGAGAGAAAAAAACTATTCAGGATATTAGAATAAGCAATAAATCCAGTTAGGGCAATAATTACGATTAAAATAATTGAATAAAAAGATATTTTTGGAAAAGATTTTATTTTCATTACCGTGTTAAAATTTAGATAACCCGATGCAAAGTAAGTTTTTTAAGTATCTTGTTTTGGAGCCATCCTGTCAAGGGATTGATTTTCCATAATTGATTTAAACTTAAAAAAATAGACCTAGAACGGGTAATATAAAATCAGTCAATTTTCACCCTCGTAATTTACATCACCTTGGTCAAGATATTTGACCTATGTTCCCGACGTGCTATGCTCCACATTGAGTGTGTGAATATATATTAAGAGGAGTGAATTTTATGGTCGCAACACCCGCTCGGACTCAGAACTTTAGTTCCCCGCAAAAAGAAGCTAACACCGCCCAACCTCGAACCATATCCCATTTCGGCTTTATTGATCAAGTTGGGGAACTCCCCACTACCCCCCTATTTGGAACCGATGGTATCCGGGGACGGGTGGGCGGACTCCTGAATGCGCCTCTGGCTTTACAAGTGGGGTTCTGGGCGGGCCAAGTTCTCCGACAGCAAGCCCACCATCCTGGCCCAGTCATATTAGGCCAAGATACCCGTACCTCCGGCAATATGTTAGCCATGGCCCTCTCCGCCGGATTAATTGCTGCGGGGTTGGAAGTTTGGCATATTGGGGTCTGTCCCACCCCTGGAGTTTCCTATTTAACCCTAACCTCCGAGGCTATTGGTGGAGTGATGATTTCCGCCAGCCACAACCCCCCGGAAGACAACGGAATTAAGTTTTTTGGAAAAGATGGTACAAAATTATCCACCGCCTTACAAGGGCAAATAGAGGCGGGAATTAGAGGAAATTCCGATTTTCCGATTGTTTATAGCGACTGTGGCCAACACTATTATCGGCCAGAACTGATTAGAAATTATGCCCAATCTCTGCATAGGCCATTACTCCCAGTCACGAATTTACAAGGGATGCGGGTGGTTTTAGATTTGGCATGGGGGGCGGCAGTTCCCTTGGCGGCCCAAGTCTTTACAGAAATGGGGGCGGAGGTGATTTGTCTCCATGATCAACCCAATGGCCATCAAATCAATGTAAATTGTGGTTCTACCCATCTACAAGCCCTACAACAGACGGTTTTGGAACACAATGCCGATCTCGGATTTGCCTTTGATGGGGATGCAGATCGGGTTTTGGCCGTCGATGGCCAAGGTCGGACGGTAGACGGGGATTATATTCTATATTTTTGGGGCCAAACCCTCAGCAAAGCGGGACAATTACCGGAAAATTTAATTATTTCAACGGTAATGGCCAATCTGGGTTTTGAACGGGCTTGGAAACAGTTCGGGGGTAAAATGATTCGGACTCCCGTAGGCGACCAGCACGTTCACGCGGAAATGAAACGGACGGGGGCGATGTTAGGGGGTGAACAGTCGGGACATATTCTCTGTCACCATTATGGAATTAGTGGGGATGGGTTAATGACGGCCTTACATTTGGCCACATTAGTTAAAAGTTCCGGTCAGTCTTTAGCAGAATTAGTTAATAATAGTTTTCAAACCTATCCCCAACTGTTAAAAAATATCCGGGTTGAGGACGTTCATAAACGGCGCAATTGGAAACACTGTGAACCTATTGTTAAAGCTATTGAAACCGCAGAAAAAGCCATGGGAGATCGGGGTCGAATTTTAGTTAGGGCGTCGGGAACAGAACCTTTAATTCGGGTAATGGTAGAAGCTGAAGGTGCTGATTTAGCTGACTATTGGGCAGAACAGTTAGTATCAGTAGTTCAGCAATATTTAGCCGTTTAACAGTTGATATTATTTTAAATAAATGATTTATCGCTGGCGAGAAAAGGTTCAATTGAATCCCTATCTCCCAGCGATTTATTTATCTTTTTTTTAACAGCCCCTTAAAACTTGATCTATAATGGGGCTAAATTCACGCCCTGTTCCCATGGTTACAAAAGCTAAAAAAAAGCGAAAAACCACTAAAAAAAAGTCGAAATCTAAGAAACCAACTTTAAGTAAAACAGAAATAAAACTTCGCCAAAAGCAACGGTCAAAAGCGATTAAGAAAGTTATATCTTCATCGTCAGGAATTATTGCTGCTGCTGCCGTTATTGGCGCGATTTTATTTGTTGTTGCTGGCCCGAAATTAGCGATCGCCGGGGGAGGAGGAATTTTAATTGTAGGCCTATCCTATCTTTACCCTGACATGGCATTATGGGGGTTTTTAATTTATTTACCATTTAGTGGCACAGTCACCTACTGGATTGGTGGCGGCAGCCCGATTTTTCAACTAGCTAAAGATGGCTTTTATTTTCCCGCCTTATTTGCCAAATATAAGGAATGGAAAAGCAAGCGAATGCCGATGATTGTTCCCAAAGCATTAAAGCAACCTTTGATGGTACTTCTCGCCATTTGTGGTTTAACTTTATTATTAGTAAATGGATTACAACAACTAAAACCCGAAGGTGGCGACAAACCGATTTTACTCGGACTAATGGGGTTAAAATCATTTATTGGATACCTGCCCTTAATTACCTGTGCCTACTATCAAATTAAAGGCAAAAAAGAACTATTATTTTTAACTCGTTTAACCCTGGTTTTAGCCATAATTTGTTGTGTTTTAGGAGTCATTCAATATCAAATGCTGGCCAGTGGCCGTTGCAAAGGAACCGATCATTTAGTCGGAGATGATTTATTCAAAGCCACTCTGGATGCTAAATGTTTAGTGGGCGGGTCTTTAGTTTTTAGTCCCTCTCAAAATATGATTCGTTTACCCGGAACCTTTGTCGCACCTTGGCAATGGGCTTGGTTTTTAATTGCTAATGCCTTTTTTACCTTTGCGAGTGCTTTTAGTGACCCTTCTCCCCTCTGGCGAATGACAGGTTTAGTCGGAATGGCACTGGTATTTGTAAATGCTGTAATTTCCGGTCAACGAATTGCCTTAGCGTTGGTTCCAGTCGTGACAATTATTCTATTAGTTTTAACTGGACAAGTTGCCAACTTAAAACGATTTCTTCCCATCCTCGCCGGACTTGGTTTAATATTAGGAATTGCAATGGCAGCCAGCCCGGCATTTTTACAAGAACGAGTCGATAGCTTTGTCGGTCGTTGGAATGCTTCCCCCCCCAGCGATTTCATCTCAGAACAGTTTGGACAAAGTAGCGGAGGGCAAAAAGGGATTTTAGGAAAAGGAGTGGGACGAGCCACAAATGCCGCTCGGATTTTTGGGAAAACCGCTTTAATTGAAACCTACTATCCCAAACTAATTTTTGAAATTGGGCCAATTGGAGTCGGAGGTTTTCTCTATTTAGTTACTACCATGGTCGTGATTGGGTTTAAATCCTATCGTTCCGTTAAAGATAAAAATTTACGCAGTTTTGGCGCTAGTTTTTGGGTTTTTGTGTTAATCATTAGCTACAATACCTATTATTACCCCCTAGATGTTGATCCGGTTACGGTTTATTATTGGTATTTTGCCGGGGTACTGTTTAAACTACCCGAAATTGATCGGGAAGAACGCAAAAAATTGATCGAAGCAGGTGAACTAGATCCAGAAATATAAATGAGGATATCTTTTCATGTCTAGTACAGTAAATCCATCTCAAAAACAGCGTTTAGATTGGATTGATCAAACTAAAGGTTTAGCGATTCTAGGAATTATTTTCTTTCACTTTTTTCAGAATTATCCCGACAAACTTCCTTTGGTTTCTATCTTAGGTCGAAATGGCGCAAAAATTGGTTATGCAGCCGTTGATATCTTTTTTATAATGGCAGGATTTAACACCAGCTATATTCTCGCTGCTGCGGCTCAAAAGTATAATTTACCGGAAATTACCACAAACTGGAAATCTTGGCTCCTGAAACGATTAGATAGAATTTATCCCACTTACTTTTTAGCTGTCGTTTGTAGTTTATTGCTATATTTTATTTTCGGATATCAATACAGGATTAAATCTTCTCTTGAATTTATTCTCAGTTTCCTCGGGTTAGCAGGTTATCAATGGCAATCAATCAACCCGGGATTTTGGTTTTTTACTGTTATTTTACAATTGTATCTGCTCACACCTTTAATTTTTTTAAGTTGTAAAAGTAGACCAAAATTAATTTTAATTCTAGGAATTATTATTGGAATTATTACCAAAATTTTTGGTTTTTATTTGTTAGAAGCTCAATCTAAATGGTTTGGCTTTTTCTTGGGAAATAATATATTTCTAAGTTACTTTTTTCAATATAGCATAGGACTATATTGGGGAATTATTTACTATCGAAATCAAAATCGCTTTAGAACTCATGATTTCACCTATTCAGCCCTCGCCTTTGGCCTAGGATTAATTTTATATATTTATCTAGCCTTGACGAAAGTTGATATTGTTTATATGCTAGGATTTGATATCCTCTTTACTCCCCTAATGTTTTTAGGATGTTACAGGTTGTTTGAATGGTTAAAACAATACAAAGGATATTTATTCTATGGATTAACCCTGTTATCATTAATGGGAATTTATTCTTATCAGATTTATCTGATTCATCAGCCACTTTTCTTTGTTATTCTTCCTGTTTTCAATCATTCTCTAAGCATAAATCCCTATCTAAAAATTATAATTTCCATCATCGGAATTAGCATCTTACTCAGTATCTATTTAATAGGATTTATTCATTTAGAAAAATTGATCAGAAAAACAATTTGAAAGAGATTAAAACCTTCATTTTAGAAAAAAAACTTATGAATTTACCGCTAATTTCTGTAATCATTCCCACCTATAACCGTGAACAAGTATTACGGGAAACCTTAGCAGAAGTATTACAACAAACCTATCCAAATTTTGAGATTTTAGTCGTCGATCAAACCCCAACCCATGAACCCGAAACCCAAACCTATTTAGAACAGTTAACCCAAGCTGGAAAAATTAAATGGTATCGTTTAGAATGGGCAAGTTTACCAGGTGCCAGAAATTATGCTGTTCGACGTTCTCAAGGAGATATTCTATTATTTATTGATGATGATGTGCAACTTCCCGAAGGATTTTTAATGGCCCATGCTCGTAATTATATCCCAGGAGAAACCTCCGCACCAGAGAAAATTGGAGCCGTTGCGGGACGAGTTTTTGATCGGATGAAATTAAGTGATTCTGGCGGAGGATTAACCATTGAAAACTTACCTCCCGAAGCTCAAGATCCTGGTATTGCTTGGTATCATCTTGATTTAGTTCATACGATTAAACCCCAACAAGTTATTTCTGCCAGAGGATGTAATATGTCCTTCCGGCGAGAAATTTTTGAACAATTTGGTTTAACCTTTGATGAACGATTTAAAGGTAGTGCAGTGCGAGAAGAATCGGATTTTTGTTTAAGAATAAGACAAACAGGTTATATTATTTGGTATGATCCAGAAGCCCATTTAATTCATCTAGGAGAAGAAGCCGGAGGCTGTCATGATATGAGTACCCGTTCTGTACAATATCAGATTACCTTCTACCATAATCACTTCTTTATGGGGTTAAAAAACCTAACTCCGGGTCAATGTTTCCGCTTTTTTGCTAAACTATTTGATTGTCACGTTTTAGGACATCCTCCCTGCAATAAAAGTGGTTCTCCCCTCAAAATTATTAGTCGTTTATTCTTCTATAAATTAGGCTTAATTAAAGCCCTAGGAACCTGGATCACCTCCCTTTGGGATCAAGGACAAATCTACACCCAACAAGACCCTTAACCCGTTGTTGCGCTTAAGCGCAAATCTTATAAGAGGGGCTAAAGCCCAACAACAGTAAAATGTTTAATAGTTTGTCTGCTTAAGCGCAAATCTTATAAGAGGGGCTAAAGCCCAACAACAGTAAAATGTTTAATAGTTTGTCTGCTTAAGCGCAAATCTTATAAGAGGGGCTAAAGCCCAACAACAAGCCCAACAACAAGCCCAACAACAAGCCCAACAACAATAATAACATTAAAAATGCAAAAAACCTATGAAAATTATAGTAGCCAGCCACACCTATATTGTTGACTTAAACCGAGAAAAATTTAGAGCTTTAGCCCGTTTACAACCCAATATAGAAGTAACAATAGTTGTCCCTAAACGTTGGCGACCCGGAGGAGTTCAAAATAAAATTATTGAATCCCAATATTTAGATGAAGGGAACTTTAAAGTAGTTCCTATTTATAATTTTAGTCAAAATAATCAAGGTTTACTTACCTTTGGTTGGGATTTAGTTTCTCTGCTAAAAACCTTTAAACCCGATATTATTCAAGTGGAACAGGGTTCTAAAGCCCTAACCTATAGTCAATTTATCACCTTAAATCATCTTTTAGGTTTAAAAGCAAAAAACATCTTTTTTACTTGGTGGAATTTGCCTTATGATTTAAAATTTCCCGTTTCTCTCCTAGAAGGATATAACCTCAAATATACCGATGGAATTGTGGTGGGAAATCAAGATGGCAAAGATATTTTATGCGAAAAAGGATATAATAAACCCATTGAAGTTATGCCCCAATTAGGCATTGATGAACAATTATTTAAACCCGAACCTCAACCGGAATTAAAAGCCGAATTAGGGATTAAACCCGATGAATTTGTCGTTGGATTTGTGGGGCGTTTTGTTGAAGAAAAAGGATTAATAACTTTAGCCAAAGCCTTAGCAGGATTAAAAGAATATCCTTGGAAATGGGTATTATTAGGTCGAGGAGAATTGCGATCGCAACTCCTAGAAATAGCCGAAAAATTTGGATTTCAAGATCGATTAATATTAATAGAAAGTGTTCCCCATGATCAAGTACAACGCTATATTAACCTGATGAATACCCTAGTTTTACCATCCGAAACCACCTACAAATTTAAAACCTTAACCGCCGCCGGATGGAAAGAACAATTTGGTCATGTTTTAATCGAAGCCATGGCCTGTCAAGTTCCCGTCATTGGCTCCGACTCCGGTGAAATTCCCCATGTTATTGCAGATACCGGATTAATATTTCCAGAAGGAAATGATCAAGCCTTGCAAAACAGTTTAAAACAGTTAATGACAAATCCAGAATTAGCAAAACAGTTAAGAGAAAAAGGTTATCAAAGAGCCATGACCCAATACACCAATAGGGCACTCGCTCAAGAATTGTTAATTTTTTATCAACAATTACTTGATCGCTGATGTTATTCTATATTATTGCCTATGATATTCCCTGCCATAAACGTCGTCGCAAAGTGGCGAACTTATTGGGGTGAATTTAGCTGAAGATAACCTGCGGTTTTATCCCCTTTCCCGCCATACCTGGGGAAGTGTGGAAACTTGGGGTCAGGGGCCAGAGATTACTGAGTATCCGAGTTCAATAATTATTTGATCTTTTCTGCGAGGCTCAGGTAGAATCGCTGTAATGCTGATTCTGTTGTTGGTAGCCTCGCTATCCCTCTGGGTATGGGTTCTAGGGTTTTGATTAAGGAGTAAAATGTTGTTTCAGCCGATGAAATTTCTGAGCCTCGCAAACCTGATCTGGACAACCGATGACGTATGGGTTTAAAATGGGAGGACTCCCTACTCGTTAGGGAAATTAATTGATTGGAAACGTTCCCACATCGTATCGTAGTCAGTAGAATTAGAATTAACTCCTCCCTACTCGTTAGGGAAATTAATTGATTGGAAACGAGAGCTTGGTTGGCAGAAGCCGAGGCAGGAGTACACTCCCTACTCGTTAGGGAAATTAATTGATTGGAAACTTTGTAGCCCCCAGTTGGTATGTTAAAATTCCGTTGCTCCCTACTCGTTAGGGAAATTAATTGATTGGAAACTTCAGGGCTTTGTAGGCGTTCATCCACTTATTGTTTTTTCTCCCTACTCGTTAGGGAAATTAATTGATTGGAAACTGCGCTTGATTGCGTCTTTTTTTGAACATCCCCATGCTGCTCCCTACTCGTTAGGGAAATTAATTGATTGGAAACTCATCAAGGGGTGAATCTTTCAAGTCCATTTGGTAAGGAACTCCCTACTCGTTAGGGAAATTAATTGATTGGAAACTCATATTCAGGAAAAGCTTCTTGGATAAAACAATCAACGTTTTCTACTCCCTACTCGTTAGGGAAATTAATTGATTGGAAACAAGGGACGCTCTGGCATCACTCAGGATTTTATTCATTTGTGCTTCTCCCTACTCGTTAGGGAAATTAATTGATTGGAAACCCAAAAATAAGGGAGTCAGGAGAATTGATTTGTTTTATCTCCCTACTCGTTAGGGAAATTAATTGATTGGAAACCTTCATTTGTCGTGATTCATTAGACATGATTGATTCCCCTCTCCCTACTCGTTAGGGAAATTAATTGATTGGAAACACCATCATATCCATGACTTTTTTAACGTTTGATAGACCTCCCTACTCGTTAGGGAAATTAATTGATTGGAAACTATTCGCCTTCTGGCAGTTCAGTGGGCTTCACGATTTGCTCCCTACTCGTTAGGGAAATTAATTGATTGGAAACTTGAAGACTTTATGCCAGTTAATTTCAACACCCCAACTCCCTACTCGTTAGGGAAATTAATTGATTGGAAACTGGATTAGGCTGTAGCTTTCCGTCTCAATATCTCCACCTCCCTACTCGTTAGGGAAATTAATTGATTGGAAACTCGTTGAAATAGATGGGGGGGGTGGAGTTTTCTTTCGTCAAAAATTTTCATCAACCCCTTTAATCAATCGCTATTTAACGATTAATTATCCACTTAAATTAGAGCAAATAGACAAACTAAAAACTGGGTTAGATGGCTTTAGACCGTTTTCATATAAGCGACCAGCTAAAACCCATCTGCTCTTGTGATTACCCACGCAGAAAAAAAGATCTGGAAAAAGCTTGCATGATCTGGGTGGTTGTGCTACATTAATAAATTGTCGGACGCATAGCTCAGTTGGTTAGAGCACCACGTTGACATCGTGGGGGTCGGTGGTTCGAGTCCACTTGTGTCCATTAATTTAAAACTCCTCGGATTCCTGCACAGTGTGGATTCTCTCTGTCGAGTGTCAAATCAAAGCAATATTATCCTGAATATCCTCAATCCAATTAAAAATAGGTTGATCGGGATGCAGATGATAAACTTCTATATATAACTCTCTAACTAACTTTTGAATAACCTTTTTTTGGATATTTTCTGAATTATTATTATCAATAATCATCAAGATCATTTCTGTAGTTTTAGTTCCATCTAAAGCAGGAAAAATATAAATAATATCTTGTAATTCTTTTGCACCCAACCGTTTATAAAAAGCAATTCTACGCTGCTTTAATTCTCGATTATCTCCAAAATCAGGATGTTCAACTTCTAAGACTAAGGTTTTTGACTCTTTTTTAACTAAATCTATCAGATAATTTAAAAATTGAGAACCGATTTTAATATTTCTCAAATGGGGGACTGTTGCTAAATAAGCTAATAAGATAAAATTGGAATCAGGAAGGGGATATAAAATTGATATTAAAGCTAATTCTTGTTGAAAATAACCCAACCAGAGTTGAGTTTTTTGAGTTAAAACTCCTTCCCGTATCCAAGGTATCGGAATTTGTTCTGGAGATGGGAATGTTTGTTCATAAAGTGCGATCGCGCTTTCAAAATCGGGGTGATCAAGATGCTGAATTTGCTTAAATTCAATTTGAGAATTAGTTGGGTACATAGGATATTTAGGTTTAACTTAATTCTAGGATTGAATATATTAAGTAGTTGCACAAAATAAATTACCTAGTTGAGAGAGGGAACAGCCCCCCAAACCCCCCGTGCACGGGGGGCTAGGGGGGGAGGGAACAGGGTAGAGGATGTGTAATTAATTTTGTTCAGGTACTTATAGCAGTCGCCAGACCTATTAGGACAAAGAGTGATGCAGCAAAGCTAGACGGTGAAGTCTTTTCCTCCCTGTTCCCTGTTCCCTGTTCCCTGCTATATGACTCCTAGGGGACGGGTTTATAAAAGTTATTGGTGGGAAACGAAAATTATTACAGAACCCGCCCCTACAGAAACCCGGTTTCTAGTTTACTTAACTGAACCCTACCATAAATCCGCACACCTCTTGACAATATACTACAGATGTAATATGATTGATATAAATTGATATTTAGATAGCCCATAAAATCCTTATGCCTTACGAAACGTTAAATCTTTCTAGCCCTAAACCCGTCCTATCTTGGGCGAATCACGATTTAGGTTCAGCAGAAACCAAAATGGCGAAAAACGTCGCTTCTTTGCCCTTTGTCTTCAAGCACGTTGCTTTAATGCCCGATGTTCACTTAGGAAAAGGGGCATTAGTTGGTTCTGTAATTGCGACAAAAGAAGCCATTATTCCGGCGGCTGTGGGGGTTGATATTGGTTGCGGAATGTGTGCGATCAAATTACCGTTTATTGCTGAACAAATGGAGGGAAAACTAAAGAAAATTCGCCAGGAAATTGAAGCCGCAATTCCGGTGGGTTTTGATCAAAATAAACATATTGAAAAAGCCGTCACTAATTGGCAAGGATGGCGAGAATTTAAAGACCTGCATTCCAAGGTTCAAAACTTAGAATCAAAAGCGATTAAACAAATGGGTTCTTTAGGGGGAGGAAATCATTTTATTGAACTGTGTTTAGATGAAGAAAACAACGTTTGGTTAATGTTGCATTCCGGTTCTCGACATATTGGAAATATGTTAGCCCAGAACCATATTGACACAGCAAAAAACCTGGCAAAATTAGCAGAACTCAAACTTCCTGATCCTGATTTAGCTTATTTTGTATCAGGAACTCCCGAATTTGTAGCCTATTGGAATGATTTACAATGGGCGCAACATTACGCCAAATTCAACCGAGATATTATGATGGCACGGTTTAAACGAATTGTAGAAACAGCCGTGGCGGGAGGGAAACCAACTAAAGCCTTATTAGAGGTTAATTGTCATCATAATTATTCTGAAAAAGAAGTACATTTTGGCGAGGAAGTTTATGTGACTCGTAAAGGTGCTGTCCGCGCAGCAGAACAGGATTATGGGATTATTCCTGGTTCCATGGGGGCGAAATCTTTTATTGTGAAAGGGAAGGGAAATCATGATAGTTACTGTAGCTGTTCGCATGGCTCGGGGCGCTTAATGTCTCGAAGTAAAGCTAAAAAAACCTTTACTTTGGATGATTTAATTCAACAAACTGAAGGAGTTGAATGTCGCAAAGATACAGGAATTATTGATGAAATTCCGGGGGCTTATAAATCCATTGATGAAGTTATGAAACAACAATCAGATTTAGTTGAAGTTGTGGCTACTTTGAAACAAATTCTCTGTGTCAAAGGGTAACAATGGAATGGATAATAACTTAATCCTCGTAGGGGCGAGGTCTTCTCGCCCTCTAATATAATTTTTGATTTTTATTAATTAATAATACTAACGATGAAACAAGATCATAAAATTATCACACTGTTAACGGATTTTGGGTTAAAAGATATTTATGTAGCAGTCATGAAAGGGGTGATTTATCAAATTAATCCTAAAATTAATATTATTGATTTAACCCATGATATCCCGCCTCAAAATATTGCTGCGGGGCGATTTAATTTACTGAATGCCTATCCCTATTTTCCTGAAAAAACCGTTCATATTGCGGTGGTTGATCCAGAAGTAGGAACCAAAAGAAGGGCGATCGCAATTCAATTTAATAACAATTATTTGGTGGGGCCAGATAATGGATTATTGACGGGAATATTAGAACCTTTTTTAACTTGTGAAATGGAGGAGATAAATCTCAATAACAATATGGAGGCGATAAATCGCAACAACAATATGGAGGCGATAAATCGCAACAACAATATGGAGGCGATAAATCGCAACAACAATATGGAGGAGATAAATCTCAATAACAATATGGAGGCGATAAATCGCAACAACGTGATTGCAGTTGAATTAAATTATCCTGAATATTGGCGTACTGCTAAACCTAGTACAACCTTTCATGGTCGAGATATTTTTGCTTCGGTTGGGGCGCATTTAGCTTCTGGTGTTCCCCTAGAAAAACTGGGAACTATAATTGATCATAAAACTTTAGTTAGGTTATCTTTACCGCCTTGTCAAGTCCATGATTTAAAAATACAGGGATGTATTCAATATATTGATGGATTTGGAAATTTAGTCACCAATATTCCGGGGGAAGTGGTAGCCAATAAAAATTGGTATGTGGCGATTAGTAAAGAAAAAAATAATAAACGTAAAAAATCGCGGAAAAATAAACACAAGAAATCTAAAAAAAACCTCAATTCCCAACAGCAAATTCTTTCCGGTTCATCCTACCTGATTGGTGCGGGTCAAACCTACGGCGATGTTCCCTTGGGTCACTTTGTCGCCTTAGTGGGTTCCCATGGTTGGGTAGAAATCGGATTAAATGGGGGAAATGCTCAACAAAAATTAAAGGTTGATTGGGGTACAAGGGTACAAACCCTGTTTACCTAGGATAGAACAGTTGAACGTCCAAGGATTACGGAAACAGCAGGGGTGGAACATCCCTACAACCATACAGGGTTTTCTACACTTCTCAATCCCCATAGAATTTGTCATCTTAGATACAGGTAGGCAATATTAGGACTGTAAAATGAAAAATCTGATTCAATCTTTTTATAATTGGTATCGTGTGACGCTACGGAATACAAAATATCGTTGGGTTGTAATTTTAGGAAGTTTAATTTACTTGGTGAGTCCCCTGGATATTTCTCCTGACTTTCTACCGATTGTCGGATGGTTAGATGATGGGATTATTGCTACAATTTTAGTTACCGAAGTATCTCAATTACTGGTTGAAGGGTTAAACCGTCGCAAACAAACCCAGAAGGCGACCGAGGTGAATCCAGTTGATGCAATGGGTCATAATCAAACCGTTGTGGATGTTTCCGTTAGCTAAATAGGGTTGCAATCACTGATCGGATTTCCTGATTATAATATAAATCTAAAAATGCAGTAGAGATAGATAATTGATGATCTCTACTGCATTTTTTATCAGTTTTTGATTTTTATAAATTTTAGATAAAAAAAATAAGTCTATCTTTAGGTAGATGCTAAGGTTAACACAATATCTGGTAAATTGCATCTAATGATTCATGATTTTTACATTATTTTATCAATGTTAAAGATCAACAAGCAGTAGTACAATTAACCGATTAAACTCCCTATTGCTTGAATTTATTCCCAGTCCAACTGGCTTTAGAATTAGGTGTGTATTTCTACAATCTTAATCGAGGGCAAAATAGCCAAACCGAACCTTTTCCATTAGGATAAAATTAGATTAGGCAATAATGACATCAAATTAGTCAAGATCTTCCGATCCAATATTTTTCTGAATCACCGAGCAAAATGGGGCCGAACCTGTGAACACTAACCTCTCGAATGCTCAAACCTACGAAGCCGAAAGGCAAAGGGCAGAATTCCTAGGGGAACTCAACCAAGTAAAAACGGCGTTTTTAAGCAGTATTAGTCATGAATTTCGCACCCCATTGACCTTAATTCTGGGTTCAGTTGAAGAAATTCTCCAGGGTGAAGACTGTCTTAACTTCTCTCAACGGGAACAGTTAACAATCGCCAAACGCAATAGTTTACGATTACTCAAATTGGTTAATACCCTCGTTGATTTTTCCAGTATTGAAGCCGAACGAATTCAAGCGGTCTATGAACCTACGGATTTAGCCACTTTAACAATTGAACTGGCCAGTATGTTTCGTTCGAGCATCGAACGGGCGGGAATACAGTTGATTATAGACTGTCCGCCCCTACCCGAACCTATTTATATAGATCGAGAAGTGTGGGAAAAAATAGTAATGAATCTTTTTTCTAATGCTCTTAAATTTACATTTAAAGGTGAAATCATACTTTCTCTGCGCTGGGTCACAAATGGTATTGAATTAGAAGTACAGGATACCGGAATTGGGATTCGAGCCAAAGAGATTCCCCGTCTGTTTGAACGGTTCTACCGTGTCCCGGTGGAACCATGCCATGGCACGTCTCTACCAGAGAGAAACTATCAAGGATCGGGTATGGGTTTATTCTTGGTCAAAGAATTAATCCAATTACAGGGTGGCACGATTAATGTCACCAGTATCCCCGGACAGGGCAGTTGTTTCAAGGTTTCAATTCCCTCTGGTTATAGTCATCTCCCTGCGGAGCAAGTCAATCTCCATCCACACAATTTCCCCTCCGTCACCCATCTCACCCCCTCCAACACGACGGCGACCTATTTAGATGAAGTCAAGAGTTGGTCTGCGGAAACCAATGTTGTGGTTGAGGTTCAGCAGATGCCCCCCCCCAAATTACCCCTTCCCCAAATCTTACTGGTGGATGATAACCCGGATCTGTGCAATTATATTCAGCGTTTACTGAGTCGAAAATATCAGATAAAATCGGTGAATAGTGGGTTAGCCGCATTAGAGAGCATTCGGGAACAAAAACCCGATTTAGTGATTACCGATGTGATTATGCCGGAATTGAACGGCTTGGAACTGCTACAAATTCTGCGCCACGATCCTGACACCCAAAGGATTCCAATTATTCTGCTCTCAGCCCGGGCGGAGGAAAATGCCAGGATTGAAGGCCTAGAAGCGAAAGCCGACGACTATCTGATTAAACCCTTTTCTGCCCGGGAACTCCTGGCCCGTGTCCAGTCGATTTTGGAAATGACCCGACTCCGCCAAGAAGCCACAATTCGAGAACAGGAATTAATCAACACCAAAGCCCGGGTAATTGATATTCTCGAAAGCATTACCGATGGCTTTTTGTCCTTAGACCATCAGTGGCGATTAACTTATGTGAATGGAGCATCGGAACGGCTCTCTGGTAAAACCCGAGAGGAATTGTTAGGGGGTAATTTTTGGGATATTTATTCTCATTTATTGGGATTTAAAGATGAGGAGAAACTGCGTCAGGTAATCCAAACCCAGGTGGCTGATAATTTTGAAACCTGTTTGGCTCAAGACAACCTCTGGTATGAAGTTCATGTCTACCCCTATGAAAAGGGTTTAGCCATTTATTGGCGAGATATTACCAAACGCAAACAGGCAGAAATAACTTTACTCAAAAGCGAAGAACGATTACGGGTTGCCCTGAAAAGTGCGCCAATTACCTTATTTAATCAGGATCAAACCCTCCGCTACACCTGGGTTCATAATCCCACCCTCAACCAATCCGATCAGGAGATTATCGATAACACGGATTTTGAGTTGTTCCCCGAGGCGGGAGTCGCTCGACTGACTCAACTCAAACGCCGGGTGCTGGAAACCGGGATCGGGACGCGGGAGGAAGTTCCTATTTTCGCCGACGGACAGCAATACTGTTTTGATTTAACCATTGAACCCCTACACAATCCTAACCATGAAATTATCGGGATTACTTGTGCGGCTGTTGATATTTCCGACTACAAACGCATAGAGTTAGCCCTGCGCCAAAGTGAAGCCCAGGCAAGGGCAAGGACTGAGGAGTTGAAAACTTTTATGGAAACCGTTCCAGCCGCGGTCTGGATTGCCCATGACCCCCAATGCCACCAGATGACGGCGAACCGGGCAGCCCATGAATTGGTGCAGTTAGCCTCGGGATCATTGCTGACGGCGACCCCCGAGGATGGCTCCTATCCATTTGAATTCAAGATTCAACGCCAGGGCCAAGATATTCCTCCAGAAGATTTGCCCATGCAGCAAGCGGGACGGACGGGAGAAAATATTGAATCGGAATTTGAGTTTGTTTTTGAAAATGGGGAAGTTCGTTCTATTTATGGGCGGGCCGTACCGTTGCGAGATGAAGCGGGGGAGATTCGGGGGGTAATTGGGGCGTTTTTGGATGTCAGCGATCGCAAACGAGTCGAACAGGAACGAGAACAACTCTTAATCAGGGAACAGGCCGCCCGGGAGCAAGCCGAAATGACCAATCGGATTAAGGATGAGTTTCTCACGGTTTTATCCCATGAATTGCGATCGCCCTTGAATCCGATTTTGGGTTGGACAAAACTCCTACAAACTCGTAAATTCGATTCCCAAGGCACAGCCCAAGCCTTAGAAACCATCGAACGCAATGCTAAACTCCAAACCCAACTGATTGAGGATTTATTAGATATTTCTCGAATGTTGCGAGGAAACATGGTCTTACATAAACAACCCGTCAATTTAATTACAATCATCACCTCGGCAATAGAAACTTTTAAATTAGCTGCTGAAGCCAAAGGCATTCAAGTCAGATTTGAAATCGCTCAAAATTCTGGTTTCTCCTCCCTTTTAATCTATGTTTTGGGGGATGAAACCCGACTGCAACAGATTATCTGGAATCTATTATCTAATGGAATTAAATTTACTCCCCCCGGAGGCATTGTCGAGATTTATTTAAAATCTGGGGAAGATCACGTCCAAATTCAGGTCAAAGACACCGGAATTGGTATTAATCCTCAGTTTTTACCCTATGTCTTTGACTATTTTCGTCAACAGGATGGCACAAATACCCGCAAATTTGGGGGTTTGGGACTGGGACTCGCCATTGTCCGACACCTAACGGAATTACATGGAGGAACAGTCAGCGCCAACAGTTTAGGCGAAAATTTAGGGGCTGCGTTTTCGGTGCAGTTACCCTTAATGAAATCTGTAGAGACTTGCCATGGTACACCTCTACAACCTCAAAATCCAGTAGAGACGTGCCATGGCACTTCTCTACAACCTCAAAATCCAGAGATCAACTCCATTAATTTAACTGGCTTGCGAGTTTTAGCCATTGATGATCAAGCCGAGACTCGGACTCTAATTGGATCGATCTTAACCCAGGCCGGAGCCCAAGTAAAAATGGCAAGCTCCGCTCAGGAAGCACTCTTGATGATTCAAGAGTTTTCCCCCGATGTCTTAGTCTCAGATATAGCGATGCCGGACATGGAGGCCTATATATTTAGAGATGAGGTCAGAAACACATCATCAATTCCCGTGATCGGATTAACCACAAATCCAGAAGAAACCAACGCCTCTCTCACTAGGGACACCAGATTTCAAATCCACTTAGCTAAACCCATTGTGGCTGATGAATTAGTCGCTTGTGTTGCCACTTTAACCCATCGCCTTCGCAACTCCGTGATTTGATCAAGATCTGTTAGCATCAAATGACTATTATCCAGAGTGTAGAAAACTTTACTTACACAATCGTAAAAATTTGTTTATCATAGAGGGGAAATGGAGCCTATTATTGAGGATATAGCCATGTCAGAACCCACTCAAAATAAACTCGCCTCGGATTTAGAAAAAGCCCAATCTGAAGGTAAATTACGCGCTGAACGAATTCGGGAAATTGTTAAATCTTCCATCTCAGAAGTTGGTTCAGAATTTAAAGGAGGTTCTCAAGAAATTCGAGATTTAGTTAAACAGGTTGTAGGAACCGTTTTAGAAACCGTCAAAGGAAAAGGTGAGGAAGTTCAAGAAAATGTGACTGCTTCTATTGAAGGAGTAATTGATGGTATTAGTCAAGCAAAACAGGAGTCAATTGCTAAAACTCAAGCGGAAGTGAAACAACTTCAAGCTCGAATTGATCAACACGAACAGGAGTTACAAAATAATATTAATTTGGCTTTAAGCGATATTCAAGAAGTTGGAACTAATAAATCAGATCAGGTTAAAACGGCGATTGAATCCGCGATTACAACCATTAAAAATAGCGAAGAATCTACCTTAATGCAGAAACGTTACGCCCAACTTAAAGCTCAATTGGCGATCGTGAATGCTAACTTAGTTGGACGCTATGGACAACGTTATGAGGAGGTTAAAGATTATTTAGAAGAAGCACAATCTTGGTATGAAAAAGCCAAAGATGAACCCGAAATTCATACCGAAAAAATTGATCATAAACGCAAAGATTTTGAAACTAAATTAGGAGAAGCGGGAACGGCGATCGCTCAAAAAGAAAAAGAAATTAAACAGCGTTTAAACGATCTGTGGAAGTCAATTTCTGAAACCTTTACTAATAATCAGTCCCAACCTGATGAAAAAAAAGAGGATTCATCCAATTTAAACAAAGATACCCTTTAAAACCACAATACAATCTGAGGCAAAATTTATGATCGCATCATTATTAACGTTGGTAGCAACAGCCCTAAGTTTATTAGTGGTTGATTTAGTTGTACCTGGGGTAAATTTATCTACCTTTTTAGCAGCTTTAATTGCGGCGGCGGCTATTGGTGGAGTCAATGCTTTTATTAAACCGATTTTATCAACCTTATCCATTCCCCTAAATATTTTAAGTTTAGGTGGTTTTTCATTCATTGTGAATGGTTTTTGTTTCTGGTTAGCTTCGGTTTTTATTCCTGGATTTCAAGTACAGGGTTTATTAGCTTTTATTTTAGGCCCTGTAATTTTATCCGCCGTGAATGCTTTTCTCAATGGCTATTTTGTAGAAAAATATCCCCAATTCTTTAATTCTCAGAAGTCTTTAAACCCATAAAAGATTACTGATTAATCAGTAGAGAGGTTGCCTGCAACGTCTCTACTGTAGGGGTTAAGAGACCCAACCCTCTTTGTATTTTTCTAACCAGTGAATAATTGCGTGAGGTAAAGGTTGGCGTTGACGAGTTTTAGGATTAATACAAATATGTTTTGTTATCGCTTCAGCAATTAATTGATCAGAGTTATCTAATCTAATTTTATATTGAATTTTGAAAGAATTTTCATTAATTATTTCAGGATTTAATTCAATTAAAATTTGATCTCCACAGAATAAGGGAAACCGAAAATCAACACTCGCATGAACAATTGGAATCGCAAAATCAGGATTAACAAAAAAACTTTTAAGGTTAATTTCTACCTGATTTAGAGATGCTTCATAGGCTTCATGACCCATTGCTAAAATATTAGCAAAATAAACCACCCCCGCAGCATCCGTATCTTGAAAACGAATAATTCGCTTATAAATGTATCCCAAATCAGTCATCAGTTATTAGTTAAGTAGTTACACAAAATAAATTACCTAGTTGAGAGAGGGAACATCGGAACAGCCCCCCCAAACCCCCCGTGCACGGGGGGCTAGGGGGGGAGGGAACAGGGTGGAGGATGTGTAATTAATTTTGTTTAGGTACTTATTAGTCTATTACCGATCACGGATTTAAAAGGATTACGCAGATTAACACAGATTAACACAGATTAAATCCGTGAAATCCGTGAAATCCTCTTAAATCCGTGATCAGCTTCTATTATCCTTTATTTTTGATTAACATCACATCAATAATGTTATTAGCCATCGGTTCAGAAATCTCTAAAACATTAAACAGCTTATCTAATAAGGCTTCTTCTTCTTCGGTAATAACTCCATCGGCTAAAGTAATATCAGTAACCACAGCAAAGGCAGTTTCTCTGAGTTCATGGGGCAATTTTTTTACCGCCTCTTTTAATAATATATCCGCTCCTTGTGCTTGTAATTGATTTAGGAGTTGATCAATCATTCCTCGCATTTTTTCCCCTGAATAATCACTAAAAAGCTGCATTCGAGAGAAGGTTGTGGTAATAGCTTGGGATTCACTTCCAGTAATATAACCATCAGCAGCTACCGCAATTAATGCGATCGCCGCAAACGCTTCCGCAGAGTTGAATTGAATCGCGCTTGACATTGTGAAAACCTCCTGAGGTGATTTCGCGTTATCGTAGATTTTTCCCACGTTTATGATTACACTATCTGCGGTTTTTTTCCAATTTATTTTCCAAAAACTGCCAATTCCGCCGTCAAAAAGTCAACAAATTGCCGCGCAGTTCGTCCCGAACGTCCATTATGACGAGTCGCCCATTGTAAGGCGCGAAACTGCAAATCTTCGGGACTGATTTTAATTCCCCCTTGACTGGCTAAATGTCGTACCATATTCAAATAGGTATTCTGGTCAGCAGGTGGAAAGGTTAAGGTTAAACCAAAGCGATCGCTAAAGGATAATTTTTCCTGTACCGTATCCCAAACATGAACCTCATCTTGATCTTTCGGGGAAGGTCGATCTTCAAAATATTCTCGAATTAAATGACGACGGTTAGAAGTAGCATAAACAATTACATTTTGTGGACGGGCGGTTAAATTTCCTTCTAATACGACTTTCAAGGCTTTAAAAGCATCGTCATCTTCTTCAAAGGATAAATCATCGACAAAAATAATAAATTTCTGCGGCACCCCTCGTAATTGTTCCACCACTAATGGTAAGTCTTTTAAATCGGATTTTGCCACTTCAATTAAACGTAAACCGCGATCGCTATATTCATGTAATAACGATTTAATTAAGGAGGATTTACCCGACCCCCGACTGCCATATAATAAAACATTTAAAGCTGGATATCCGGCTAATAATATTTCTGTATTTTTTAATAAAAGATCCCGTTGATTTTCATATCCGATTAACTGGCTTAAATCTACCGGATCTGGGTGATTAATAGTCAGTAACTTGCCATTCTGCCAACGAAAAGCATCGGCTTGGGCAAATAAACCAGTTCCAAATTGATGATAATGATTTACTAAATTTTCTACTGCTTCCGACCAATTTTCTAGGGTTTTTAATTGATTGCGTAAGGGTGATTCTTGGATTTTTTCTAACGGTTGCGGTTGCGGCTGCCAAATTATGGGGTTTTCCGATAACTGGGCGACATTTCTTAACCAATGACTGATTTTTTCCCCGTTATATTGATAGAGACTTTGGAGGATTTTTAAATCTTGTTTTGCCGCTTCAATTAATACCGGAGGTAATTGATCAAAAGTAGTTTGTTGGGCCTGTTGGGTAAAGGGATTATCCGCCCTTAAAATTTGATTGATTAGATGTTCCTGCCAACTTTGTTGATATTTGGCTTGGACTTGAAACCAAGTTCCATAGGCTTTTAAACAATTTAAAATACTCGATTCATTATGATGAAATGTTTCTAAAAGATATAGAAATGCTTGGCCAATTTCATGATCAAAAATATCTTGATATAGTAGTAAAGTGGCAACCTGACGCTGTAGGAACCTAACCTGTGAAATAATAGGGCTATTCAGAGAAGACATAAAATATGATTAAAAAGTAACACATAGTAATTAATGATTCACTTTGCATTATAGCAAAGATTGAGTCAATAATACCATAAACTTTTATAACGTCAAATTTTAATTTTTGATACAATTTAGAAGAATTGTTAATCAATAGATTCCCAGAAGTTGTATAAACAAACTTTGTAATTGTTTTTTGGGCATGGGTTATGATTGATTTTGGAGTAATTGCGGCGATCGCTTACGGTTTATTGGCTTTTATCGGTGGTATTGTGGGTTATACTAAAGCCAAAAGTAAAATCTCTCTATTTGCGGGTTGTTCCACTGGAATTTTGCTAATTTTGGGCGGTATTATCCAAATCCAAGGCGTAAGCTGGGGATTAATATTTTCCATTGTGCTATCGGTTTTTCTGATAATTACTTTTATTTCTCGTTTACTCAAAACCCGTAAATTCATGCCATCTGGATTAATGATTGTTGCCGGATTTGTAGCTGTTACAATGATGGGATATCAACTACAAATGGTTTTATAATCAAATTTTATTTGCTAATCATTCAGGGAAAATATACTTTTTAATTTTCTCTGAATGCGAACTATCACAAGGCAATATTCAATGGGCTTTTAGCAATTTTACCAATATTTTAAATCATTAAAAGTCTGATAGAGATTGCCATATAGCAATCCTAAATGATTTGTGAAAAAATTCCGTAGGGGTTTGGTCTCCAAACCCTCTTTGCTTTCTATAGTATATTAAAATAATAAAATATTACAATATATTCAGGAATTGCTACATGATAGACAAAATATCCTATGACGGTTAACCTATAAGCAATAAAATATCATTTTTGCGGGGTTTAAAAAATAAATTATGAATATCTTAACCATTCCAATTCTTCCAGTGAATTTAGAACGTCTAAATCGTTTACTCAAAGGAAACTTCCCACTTCAACAAAAATTGCTATACCTGTTCCTCAAACAAGCCGAAATCCGAATTCAGAGCTTGCGCCAAGGGATTATCAATCGGGATTTCATCAGTATTAAACAACAAGCTCATGCTTTAAGAGGATCAAGTGCAACCGCAGCAATATTAATGATCCCAGAAATTGCTGAAGAACTTGAAGATCTCGCCGAAGCAGAAAATTTAGAAGGAGCAATGGAGTTAGTCGAAAAACTAGAACAGTGCTTAATTCGAGTTCAGCTTTTTGTACAAGAAGGAATTTTATCTGAATCAACTATTTAATCAAAACTAGATGTAGGGGTAATTCATGAATTACCCCTACTATTGATAGCGGTGATGCGTAAGTCCTGTCAAATTAACCCCAAAAAACCCTAATCAATCCAACCGGAACGCAAAGCCCGAACCGCAGCCTGAGTACGATCATCAGCACAGAGCTTATTCAGAATACTGCGAACATGGGTCTTAACCGTTCCTACCGTAATATAAAGTTTTTCGGCAATTTCAGCATTACTCCGTCCAGCCACAATTAATTCTAAAACCTCTAATTCCCTTTCTGTTAAAGGGCAAGATTTTAAAAATTCTTGATACTCAGGTTCTACCGCATTAATCATCACGGTTTTCTGATCACCGGGTGTCGGAATATCCGGTTGTTTATTCTTCGCTTGCTTGAGAACTGTACGAGCAATTACAGGATCAATCCAAGCATTTCCTTCATAGGTAGTATGAATCGCATCCTTGAGTTTATCAAGACTCACATCCTTAACACTATAGGAATCTGCACCCGCCGCAAAAGCTCCCATAACCGCATCCTCATTATCGTGCATAGTCAGGATCAGAACTTTGGTTTCCCGCGCCCCACTGCTGGCAATATGTTGCTTAAACTTTTGGGTTAATTCAATACCATCCATATCAGGTAAACCAATATCAATAATCGCAATATCGGGCTGGGTTTGTTTGAGAATTTCCAAACCCTTTTTCCCATTAGCCGCCTCCCCAACAATCTTGATATTACTGTCCTGTTGTAACGCCGTTCTCAACCCCACCCGGGTTAAATCATGATCCTCTACCAGAACAATATTGATTTTAGTCATGACATAATTCTCCTAATTGTTTTGACACTCCCACCCCTACGCTACGCTAAAGGGGTGGGATTCTCGTATCTAGCCCAATCAAATAAAGACAGTTGAATATACTCTTTTTGATTGTTTTTCACCGAGTTCGGGGGTGCGCCAAACACCCCATAATTTAAACCGGATGAATCCATTACAGAAGCATCTCTCTTTAGGTTTAAATCACAAGCGAAACCATCCCATTGAGACAGATTTCGTGCAGCATTCAAATCAGAATTGTGGTAGTGACCATTAGGGCAATTAAAATCATGCCGATTTCTCTTACCAATAACACCACAAGTTGAACAAGATTTAGAAGTATAGGGCGCAGGTCTTTTAATTAATTTCAATCCTTTAAGAGCCAACTTATAATTAAGTTTTTGTTCCAAAGAATAATAAGACCAAGTGTGTCGAGATTCACCGGAATCAGAACGAGATTTCTGGCTCTGTTTCATGGTTTTACGACATCCTTCCAAATCCTCTATAACAATATCGGCGTTATGGTATTCAGCAAAACGAACAATTCGGCGACTGACTGTATGGTTAATAGCTTCCATCCATCGTTGCTCTTTTTTGTTCCATTTCTTTAAAGCTCGAAACTTTTTAGCTTCTTGAAGTTGTTTTCTTCGTTGTTGAAAATAACGTTTCCGATGCTTAACACTTTGACCATTAAAGAACTTGCCGAAACCTTCTTTTGGTGCAACTACCGCTAAATTATTCTGCCCTCGGTCACATCCCAATCTTTTCTCTGTCTCAACTTCTGGAACATCCTCAGTAATTGACAGATAGGCATACCACTTATTTCGATGTTTAATCAACTTAAAAGAACCCCCTTGAATTGTTTCCTCTAACAATCCATCTAAAACGGGTTGCCAATGAGGAGATGCTACTTCAATGGGGATTCTTTTTTCACCTTTGATGGTCGGGAAGCTAATTGAATAGGTACTCCCTTTTTGAGTTAATTTCCAATTTTGATTGTTAACTTCTACAGGAAGAACTTTATATTGCTTGGTTTTACGACCCGTTGGGGATGTGGTATGTCGAATTACTTGATTGACCAGAGCAGATTTTAACTCGGACATGATTTTAGCTGTTGTCATTTTTCGCCGTTCTTTAATTGGCAATGACAACAGCTTATTAGCAATCTGCGTGTTTTCTTCCGTCATTTGCTCAAACATTTGAGCTTTACAACGGTTGAGTTTTGCGAATTTTAATTTAATCGTCCGAGTTACTTTGATCATGGAAAATATGATAACATAAATATCTAATAACTGGGTACAAATTAATTGGTAGATGACGGCACTTAAAAGTGCCTGCGTCGCGTTTCATCCCACGGCTGAAGCCAGTGGGCTTTCACGCTCCCACCCTGGCTTTGTAAAGTTCTTTATTATTCGCCAATTTGTTGTTAAAATTAATCCCAAATTCAAGGCTGATATTAACCTCATCATAATGTTTATTTCAGAAAAAATTTTCAAAATTATGCCCCGTTCTATTCCCCCTCCTGCAAAATCCATTGACCGAATTTTAGCCGTTGATGATTCCCCCGATAACCTATTTTTAGTGGAAGCTATTTTAGCCGAAGAAGGATACGAAGTTATCTGTAAACCCGATGGCATTTCTGCCTTAGCTTTGATTAAAACCGAGCCTCCTGATCTAATATTATTAGATGTAATGATGCCGGGGATTGATGGCTATGAAGTCACTCGACGGATTCGCAAAAATCTCGATCTTCCCTTTATCCCCATTTTATTAATTACTGCCCATGATCATTCTAGTGTGGTTGAGGGATTAGATGCCGGGGCGGATGACTTCATTCGCAAACCCGTTGAGGTTGATGAATTACTCGCCCGGGTACGCTCGCTCCTGAGACTTAAACATAGCATTGATCAACAGAAAGCGATGTCTCGACAACGGGAAGACTTCGTTTCCCGCCTGACCCATGATCTGCGGACGCCTTTGGTAGCAGCCGATCGAATGTTACATTTATTCCAACAAGGTGCCCTAGGGGAAATTTCTTCTCCGATGGGAGAAGCGATCGCATCCATGATTAAAAGTAACCAAAACCTTCTGCAAATGGTTAATACCTTACTGGAGGTTTATCGGTATGAAGCGGGTCGAAAAACCTTAACCTTCTCCTATTTTGATATAGGTCAATTAGTCCAAGAAGTAATTGCAGAACTCAGCCCCCTGATTCAAAATAAAGAATTATCCCTAGAATTTACCCCTTCCCAGGATTGTCTAACCCAGACTTCAGTTATTATTGGCGACCCATTAGAAATTCGGCGGGTTGTCACTAATTTAGTCGGAAATGCGATTAAATTTACCGATCGGGGGAGTGTCAAAATTCGTCTGTATCTAACAGAAATGCAACTTAATATTAGCAATCAACCTCAAAAAGTCATGGTTTTGGAAGTTGAAGATAGCGGAATTGGTATAGCTCCCGAAGATCAAGTTCTCATCTTTGAACGATTCCGTCAAGGCAATAATAAACGTTCCGGTAGTGGGTTAGGATTACACCTAATTTCACTAATTGTAGAAGCCCACAAAGGCATGATTCAAATGGAATCCCAAATCGGTCAGGGAAGTCTATTTAGAATTTGTTTACCCATCAACCCCAAATTCGGCAGTTGATATTTTAACTTACACCAAACTGATTCCCTATTCCCTATTCCCTATTCCCTATTCCCTATTCCCTATTCCCTATTCCCTGATCCGGTGTTCCCTGATCCGGTGTTCCCTGTTCCGGTGTTCCCTATTCCCTGACGAGTGATGTCTCATTGACTTATACTGATAAGTTGCCCTAATTTAAACCTTAGTTTAACTTTCATTAAGAGTCATGCGAACCCACTACTGCGGCAATCTCCGATCCACCCATCTTGGCGAAACTCTCACCCTCTGCGGATGGGTTGATAGGCGTCGCGATCATGGGGGTGTAATATTTTTAGATTTACGCGATCGCACGGGTATTGTTCAAATTGTCAGCGACCCAGAACGAACCCCCGACTCCTACAAGGCCGCCGAAGGTCTGCGAAATGAATATGTAGTTAAAATCACCGGGCGAGTCTCCCAACGTCCCCCCGAGTCCCTCAACCCCAAATTAGCCACCGGAGAAATAGAAATTTACGCCGATCACATTGAACTACTGAATGGACTGGGAAAACAATTACCCTTTCAAATTTCCGCCTCAGAAACCGAAACAGTTCGGGAAGATTTACGCCTCAAATATCGCTATTTAGATTTACGTCGAGAACGCATGACTCGCAATTTACAATTGCGTCATCAAGTGGTCAAAGCCATGCGGCGGTTTTTAGAAGATCAAGAGCATTTTATCGAAGTTGAAACCCCAATTCTTACCCGTTCAACTCCTGAAGGAGCGCGGGATTATTTAGTTCCGAGTCGAGTTAATCCTGGGGAATGGTTTGCTTTACCCCAATCGCCCCAACTGTTCAAACAATTATTAATGGTATCAGGATTTGATCGATATTATCAAATCGCAAGATGTTTCCGAGATGAAGATTTACGCGCCGATCGCCAACCGGAATTTACCCAATTAGATATGGAAATGAGCTTTATGACCCAGGAAGGAATTCTGGCGTTAAATGAAGCCTTAGTTGCTCATATTTTTAAAACCGTTAAAGGTATAGAAATTCCCCTTCCTTTCCCCCGTTTAACCTATAAAGAAGCCCTAGATCGTTATGGTAGCGATAAACCCGATACTCGCTTTGGTTTAGAGTTAGTGGATGTTTCTGATATTGTTAAAAACTGTGGATTTAAGGTATTTTCAGGGTCGGTAGCATCGGGAGGAATTGTTAAAATTTTACCGATTCCGGGGGGAAATGATGCGATTTCTAATGTGCGAATTAAACCCGGTGGCGATCTGTTTAAAGAAGCCTGTGAAGCGGGGGCTAAAGGGTTAGCATTTATTCGAGTACGGGAGGATGGTATTGATACCATTGGCGCAATTAAAGATAACCTAACCGCCGAACAAAAACAGGAAATATTAACCCGAACCAATGCTAAAGCCGGAGATTTACTATTATTTGGGGCGGGGGATATTGCCACAGTTAATAAAACCTTAGACCGTTTACGTCTATTTATTGGGAAAGAATTAGAACTAATTGATCCGAGTAAAATTAATTTATTGTGGATTGTTGAGTTTCCCATGTTTGAATGGAATGACGAAGAAAAACGTTTAGAAGCCCTACATCACCCCTTTACGGCTCCCTATCCAGAGGATATTAATGATTTATCCCAAGCCCGGGCGCAGGCCTACGATATAGTTTTAAATGGCTATGAAATAGGCGGTGGTAGTCTACGGATTTATAAACGGGAAATTCAAGAACAGGTATTTTCAACTATTGGATTAACCCTGGAGGAAGCCTACAGCAAATTCGGCTTTTTATTAGAAGCCTTTGAATATGGAACCCCTCCCCATGGCGGTATTGCCTACGGTTTGGATCGATTGGTTATGTTATTATCTGGAGAGGAATCTATTCGAGATGTGATTGCATTTCCTAAGACCCAACAAGCGGGCTGTCTATTAACTAATGCCCCTTCAAGTGTTGATCAAAAACAGTTAAAGGAACTCCAAGTTACTTCAACTTACAAACCCAAAACTGAAAAATAAATCCATTCTATAGAAATCCGTGTAGAATTTGTGATCAAAACCTGTAGGGTTTGGAAGACCTACCCAAACGCAAAGAGGGTGGGAAGACCAAACCCCTACAATAAAATGTTACAACAACCTATTCCGTTTAACAACATCTAAAAACAAGGGGTAGCATGGTTAAAATCAATGGTGTGATGATACAATATTTCCACTGGTATCTTCCTGGTGATGGAAGCCTGTGGAATCAACTCAAAAACAACGCCCAGGAATTAGCAGATGCGGGAATTACGGCTTTATGGTTGCCTCCGGCTTATAAAGGAACCGGTGGCGGGATGGATGTGGGATATGGGGTTTATGATATTTATGACTTGGGAGAATTTAATCAAAAAGGCTCAATTAGAACTAAATATGGCACTCGTCAACAATATTTAGATGCCATTAAGAGCCTGCATAAATCAGAAATTGAAGTCTATGCAGATACGGTATTAAATCATAAAATCGGGGCGGATGGAACCGAAATTACCAAAGCAACACCCTTCCATAATAATGATCGAAGAAATCCTAAAGGAGATTTACGAGATATTAAGGCTTACACTCTATTTAACTTTCCAGGTCGTAAAGGAAAATATTCTACATTTGAGTGGCATTGGTGGCATTTTGATGCCGTTGACTATGATGAATTTAGCAAAGAATCGGGAAACGTTTATTTATTTGAAGGTAAAACCTTTGATGATTATGTCGCCCTAGAAAATGGCAATTTTGCCTATTTAATGGGAGCAGATTTAGACTTCCAAAACGAAGAAGTCAGAAAGGAAATTAGCAACTGGACAAAATGGTATCTTGATACTACGGGTGTGGATGGATTTCGCTTAGATGCGATTAAACATATTTCCGCTTGGTTTTTTCCTGAGTGGTTAGATGAAATGGAAAAACATACAGGTCGGCAACTTTTTGCGGTGGGGGAATATTGGTCGCCTGATAGTAGCGTTTTGAATTGGTATTTAGATACTGTCGGTCAAAGAATGTCGGTATTTGATGTTAGCTTACATTACAATTTCCACTACGCCAGTAAAGCCGGAGGATATTATGATATGCGGACGATTCTGGATGGAACATTAGTCAAAGACCGGGCCATGAATGCCGTTACTTTTGTGGAAAATCACGATTCCCAACCGTTACAAGCCTTAGAATCCGTGGTAGAACCTTGGTTTAAACCCATAGCTTATGCTATAATATTATTACGTCAACAGGGTTATCCTTGTATTTTTCATGGCGATTATTACGGGGCAGAATATGAAGATAAAGGACGGGATGGGAATACCCATAAAGTTGTTTTACCTTCCTGTAAACAGTTTATTGATCAGTGTCTTTATGCGCGGAAAAATTTCGCTTACGGCCCCCAATATGACTATTTTGATCACCCCGATATTATTGGTTGGACTTGTCTAGGAGACGAAGAACATCCGAAAGCCATGGCGGTAATTTTAAGTGATGGCCCAGAAGGAATTAAACCGATGGAAGTCGGGAAACCTAATACTAAATTCTATGATCTCACGAGGAATATAAAAGAACCCATTGAAACCAATGATCAGGGTTGGGGTGAATTTTCTTGTATTGCGGGTTCGGTTTCGATTTGGGTTCAGGAATAGCAATGCAGACAATAGGCAACAGGAATATTATTTCGGTTTTTGAGAACTTTCAAAGTTTCAATTAATCTTTCTTTATCAGGACTTACGCAATTTCCCATTTAGCAGGATCTTCTAGGGAATGAAACAGTCGGAGGGTCTTGAAAGTGTCATTGAGTCGTACAATGATATTGATCGGTTCCGTTTTTACTAGGAGACTTCAATGCCAGAGGCAGTGGGTGTCATACAAGTCCTGGGTTTTCCAGGGGTTTTAGCCGCAGCAGATGCGATGGTCAAAGCTGCGCGAGTTACCCTTGTTTACTATGATTTAGCAGAACGGGGTGAATTTATAGTGGCAGTTCGTGGCCCAACATCGGAGGTGGTTCCTGCTGTAAAAGCTGGTGTTGAAGCAGCCGAAAAGACGTTTGGCTGTTCACTAATTACTTACTATGTTGTTCCCAACCCCCCTGAGAACATTGTAGATGTTATGTCTATTGGTTACACAGAACTGAGTGAACGTTTTCGCACTTAATATAATTTCTATTTTGCGAAAAATATTCAATTGCAACACTTTTAAAGTCTAGTTAATTTGGGAGAAATTTAATGGCAGAACAAGCAGTTGGAGCTTTAGAAACGAAGGGATTTCCGGGGGTTTTAGCCGCCGCCGATGCAATGGTTAAAGCGGGTCGGGTGACTTTGGTGGGCTATATTCGGGCAGGAAGTGCACGGTTTACGATTATGATTCGAGGGGATGTTTCCGAAGTTAAAACCGCGATGGATGCCGGAATTGCAGCCGTTGATAAAGCCTATGGTGCGGCATTAGAAACTTGGGTGATTATTCCCCGTCCCCATGAAAATGTTGTTGCTGTTTTACCGATTGATTTTAATGAGGATGTTGAGGAATATCGGGCGGCGGCGGAAGGGTTTACTTTGCCCAGATATTAATATTTACCCTTTTTTCTAGCGGGAAGGGACAACCTTGATTTATCGGTTGCCAGGCTGTCACTTCCCTCAAATTCCCTAAATAAAAGGGGGATTAAGCTATTCAGATTAAAGTTTCTTAATATTCCCCAAGTTACCCATCAAACCTTAACGCCTGACCTCGAACTTCTGGATTAACTTTTCCATTTCCATAAACGACTTTTCCCCCAACAATCGTATATTCTGGCCATCCGGTTAACTCCCAACCTTCAAAGGGACTCCAACCACATTTACTTAACACTTCTTCCCGCAAAACTGGATAATAATTCTCTAAATCTACTAACACTAAATCCGCATCATAACCCACTTCTATTTTCCCTTTATTGGGGATTTTATAGGCTTTTGCCACGGCGGTAGACATCCAATTTGATACCTGTTGAACAGTGCATTTTCCTGCGATCGCTTGTGTTAACATTACGGGTAAAGAAGTCTCAACTCCGGGCATTCCCGATGGCGTATTTGGATAGCCTTTTGCCTTTTCTTCTAAGGTATGGGGGGCGTGATCGGTAGCAATAAAATCAATCACTCCATCTAATAACGCTTGCCATAATATTTGATTATCTTGGGGCGATCGCAAGGGGGGATTCATCTGGGCTAATGTGCCAATTTTAGCATAATCTGTTATATTTAATAACAAATGCTGAGGCGTGACTTCTGCTGTTACCCATTCTGGTTTTTCTTGACGTAATAATTCCGCTTCTTCCCCCGTTGATAGATGCAGAATATGTAACCGTCGTTGATATTTTTTAGCAAGTTTTAAGGCGAGTTGAGTGGCTTCTAATGCCGCTTGATTATCTTGAATTGTAGAATGAATTGCCGGATCAGTAATTCCAGCAAATTCCTGACGGCGTTGATTAATTCGGGCTTGATTTTCCGCGTGAACTGCAATTAAGCGATCGCCTTTTGCAAAAATACTCTCTAATATTTCTTCTTGATCAATTAATAAATCTCCGTGCATCGACCCCATAAAAATTTTAATTCCAGGGGTAGGATTTGCGTCTAATAAATCTGGTAAATTCTCCGCCGTCGCCCCAATAAAAAAACCATAATTAACAATACATTTTTCCGCCGCCCGTCTTAATTTATCATCTAAAAGGGCTTGGGTGGTAGTTAAAGGGCGAGTATTGGGCATTTCTAAAAACGAAGTCACTCCCCCTTTTGCACAGGCACAACTGGCCGTATATAAATCTTCTTTATATTCTAAACCCGGTTCTCTAAAATGTACCTGGGGATCAATCACACCGGGCAATAAAGTCAACCCTTCTGCATCAATAATTTCCCAATCATCTTCCCCTAGTATATGATGATCAATTTCTGGAGCTATCTCAAGGATTTTCCCATCAACAATAGCAACATCTCCGAGTAAAAAATCACCATTTGGCAACAAAATCCGAGCTTGATTAATCAATACACTATAAAAGTCAGACATAATTACCTTGATCTAATCTGCTATAAAACTATTTAACCACGAATTTGTCGCCGGAGGCAACTATCACCGCCCAATTGTAGACAAATTTGATATAATAAATATAGTTTTTTGTCCTGTGACCACCGCTTATGAGTAGCCTACCCAATCAAGAACCAGATCCCGTTAAATCTTCCCCTCAACCGGAAGAAAACCCCTGGGTAGAAATCCTGAAGACCGTTAGTTTGAGTATCTTTTTAGCCCTAGGGATTCGGACATTCGTTGCAGAAGCTCGTTATATTCCCTCTGGTTCAATGTTACCGACTTTAGAAATTAATGATCGATTAATTATTGATAAGGTCGGCTATAAGTTGGTTAACCCCCATCGGGGTGATGTCGTGGTCTTTAACCCCACAGATGAACTAAAAAAACAATATAAGGACGCCTTCATCAAACGAATTATTGGTTTACCTGGTGAAACGGTGGAGGTAAAAAACGGCTCTGTATTTATTAATGGTCAACCTCTCCCAGAAAAGTATATTGCCGAACGACCCGAATATAACTGGGGGCCGGGGACTGTTCCCGAAGGACAGTATTTAGTTTTGGGAGATAACCGCAATAATAGTTACGATAGCCACTATTGGGGTTTTGTCCCCCGGGAAAATATTATTGGTCGGGCAACGGTGCGGTTTTGGCCCCCTGACCGGGTGGGTGGACTCGGTGATCCTGATTATCCCCTAAATGAACGGCAATAGGCACAATTTTTGGCTTTTTCCCCAGTGTTGCCTGAAATTTGTCGATTCTGGGGGATTGACAAATTTCAAAAACTATGACAGGATTAATAAATGTGCAATTAAATAAAAAAGCGGAACTGGCGGAATTGGTAGACGCGCTAGATTCAGGTTCTAGTGTTTGCAAAGACTTCCGGGTTCAAGTCCCGGGTTCCGCATTGAACGGTTAGGGGTGTGATTTTCGCGCCCCTGTTGTTGTTTAGCCATCAGGTCTTATGTTAACGAGTCTGCAAAATCCATTGGTGAAGCAAATTCGCAAGCTGCATCAAGCCAAGGGACGCAAAGAACACCAGTTATTTTTACTCGAAGGAACCCACTTAGTAGAAGCCGCCTGTGAGGTAGGCTATCCCCTCACCACGGTGTGTTATACCTCCTTCTGGCAAGGGCGTCATCAACCGCTCCTTGAACGTTTAAGCCAAGATACCCCCCGATGTGAATGGGTGAGTCCCGAAGTATTGGAGGCGATGGCCACAACTGTTCATCCCGATGGCGTGATCGCCCTCGCACCTCGAATTCCTTCTAAACCCCAGACCCTTGAGGGTTTAGGGATTGCTTTAGAAACCCTGCAAGACCCGGGTAACTTAGGAACTATTATTCGGACAGCAGCAGCCACGGGGGTAGAGGGGTTATGGTTGAGTGCCGATAGTGTAGATTTAGACCACCCGAAAGTATTAAGGGCTTCTGCGGGGGCTTGGTTTGGTTTAAATAAAACCGTTAGCCCTAACTTAGCCAGGGATATCAGCCATTGTCAGCAACAGGGATTACAAATTGTGGCGACCGTCCCCCAGGCTTCGATATCCTATTGGCAATTAGATCTGACCCGGCCGACCCTGCTGGTATTTGGGAATGAAGGGGCTGGACTTTCTCCCGATATTCAAGCCCTAGCAGACCATCAGGTTCAAATTCCATTACAGCGAGGGGTAGAATCTCTGAATGTGGGGATTTCCGTCGCCCTTATGCTCTATGAAGCCCAACGCCAACGCCAAGCTATTTAGGGAAAGTTATTCTTGGGGGTTGTCTGAAGTTGAAATGTTTTGATCGTGTAGATATTGTTCAATATCAGAGATCGCAGCCTCCAAATCCGATAGGCTAATGGCTTCGCGGACTTTGGGGGGAGAGGGAACAGAGACAGTTTGTTCTGGCGGTGCGGGCCGAGGGTTAGGAGTCACTGCCTCCGACTCTTGAAATGCACGCAATAATTCTTGATCAAAAGACTCAATAAATTTTTCGGCGGCACTACGACGAAGATCCTGGGGTTTTTGATTCATGACGGGGTGACTCCTGAAACGGTGAATCTTTGCTGCTTGCTACAAAAAACAACCCGATTAACTCAGATTCCGAAAGATAGAACGGTCGGGGAACAGCAAGGCGAGGAAAAAAGGTATAAACAAGCTTATTGCCTAAAACTAACCTAGCACGTTTATCAGGGCAAATTTGTTTTGGTGTCGATTCAAATAGACCTGATATACAATTGGGGGGCATCGGTGGAGGGAAAAATCCTCGATTTCTTAACAATTGGGCTTTTTCATTCCGTGTGTTGGATTAGAATATTAATCTGAACCTGAACCTGGATTTGTGATATTCAATTTTGATGGAGCCGTTTATTCATGGATGAGAAAACCCCAGCAATTATTAGACCGAAACCAGCGCTGGAGATTCGACTCACACCTGCTGGAAGTGAAAAGTCAGTCCGTCCCACCGATTCGCCATCTGATCGGGATAAATCTTCGTTTGATCGGGATAAATCTTCGTTTGATCGGGATAAACCTTCGTTTAGTAAACCCCGTCGCCCCGATGTGACCCCGCCTAAACCTTGGATTGAACTCGAAGAAGCCCAAAATCAAGGGGGTGAAGTGTTTCATTTGGGGGATCTAATTGAGGTGAGAGCGCCCTGGGGAGATGTGGCGATCGCAGAAATTCAAAATTTCTACGAAGTATCTCCGGGCAGTCTGTGGGCCTGTTTTGTCCCCACCGAAGAACGGGAGAACTGGTCATGGAAAGGCGGATCAATTCGGACAGAACTCTTAAAAAAAGCCTAGAATCAGTTATCAGTTATCAGTTATCAGTTAACAGTGTAAGAGTTATCAGTCATTAGTTGACAGTGTAAGAGGTATCAGTCATTAGTTGACAGTAAAGAGTTCATTGTTAATATTTATGGGCTAAACACAGTTAACTGGTACAGGCGGGTTCTTTTATATATTTGCTAATCACCGCCCCTACAACTGATGACTGTTGACTGTTAACTAACAACTGATGACTGTTGACTAACAACTGATGACTGATAACTGATGACTGATCACTGATTATGGATGCTACTGAATATCAAGCGCTGAATATCTTAATTGTTGACGATTCCCCAATTAACCTTAAATATTTGGGGAAACTTCTCACATTGCAGGGATATCAAGTTCAATTGGCGAATTCTGGGGAATTGGGCTTAAAGATGGCTTTAGAGACTTTGCCCAATTTGATCATATTAGATATTATGATGCCAGTTATGGATGGGTATGAGGTCTGTCAACGGTTGAAAGCGGATATTACAACTCAGCATATTCCCATTATTTTTGTGAGTGTAATTGAAGAAGTATCGGAAAAAGTAAAAGCGTTTCAACGGGGGGCGGCGGACTATATAACCAAACCATTACAAAAAGATGAAGTTCTAGCTCGAATTCACCATCAACTGACGATTCAAGGTTTACATTATCAATTCAAAATTAAAAATCTTCAACTGGAAGCTGAAATAGAAACCCGTCAACAACGGTCAGAAAAATTTTCTAAAGTTTTTTTAAATAGTCCGAATCCAATTACCTTGAGAACAGAGAAAGAGGGATATTTTGTAGATGTTAACCCTAGTTTTCTCAAGACATTTGGCTATCAAGAATCTGAAGTGATTGGTAAACGAGCGATAGACTTAAATTTGTGGGTTAATCCTCAAGATGAACAGGAGTTAATCCAAAAAAATAAACCGGGAACAACCATTCATAATCAGGTAGTCGGGTATCGAACCAAAACCGGAGAAATTAAACAATTATTATTATCAGAAGAAGTAATTTTTTTAGAAAAAAAAACTTATATTTTATCAATTTTTAATGATATCAACGAAAAGAAAATATCGCAAAAAGACAAGAAAAAAAGGGAACGGGGAACAGGGAACGGGGGGGAGGAAATAGGGAACAGTTCATTACCCATTACCCATTTAACAGCATCCGATATTACGGAATACAAAACAACGGAACTAGCTTTACAACTAATTGTAGAAGGAACGGCTGCAAAAACAGGTCAAGATTTTTTTTGTTCCTGTGTTTACTATTTAACTGAAGTCTTGCAAGTGCGTTATGCTGGGATTTTTAAACTTTTAAAATTTCCCTCGTCCAAATTAACTACGTTAGCGTTTTGGGATGGAAAAAACTGGCAAGATCCTGGGGTTTATGAATTATTGGGAACCCCTTGTGATCAGGTGATTAAAATGGCTCAACCCTGTCATTTTAGTGAAAATGTACAGATTTTATTTCCGAATGCTCCAGAGTTAGCTGAATTGCAAGCTCAAAGTTATTGGGGAATCCCTTTATTTGATTCTAATCGAGACGTGATTGGGATATTAGTAATAATAGATACTGAAGATAAACAACTGAATCTGAGTCAAGAATCTATTTTAAAAATCTTTGCCAATCGAGCAGGTGCGGAACTAGAGAGGCAATTAGCCGAGGAATTGCTACAATATCGATCCCAGATGGATAACCTGCTGACCCATATTTCTCGGCTATTTATTAATGATACTATAGAAAATGCTATTCGTTATACTCTGCAAGAAGTCTGTCATTTCCTTGATTGTGATTGGGCATTTATTTTTAACTGTAATTCTGAACTTATATCTTGGAAAATTACGGATCAATGGTGGCAGATGGAACAACAAATCGAACAGAATTATTGTCCAATTTTATCAAATCAAACTATCCCATCTATTCATCAAAAATTACAACTGAAAAAAACTGAAATTCTAGCAATTTCCGATCCAGATCGGTTTCCCGATTTACTCCCCCAGGATCGCAGAACCCTACGGCGTCTCAATTGTCAATCTCTGATTTTTATTCCTTTAATTAAAGGCGGAAAAGCTAAGGGATTTATGGGGATTATGAACTTACATCGGTGTACTGAATGGACATTAGAAATCCAGAGTTGGCTGAAACTGGTGGGCGAATTAATTGCCATTCGTCAAACCACGGAAGAAATTCAACAGGCTTTAGAACAGAGTAAAACCCGCTATCAAAATTTAGCCGATAATATACCTGGGATGATTTATCAATTTGTCTTACATCCCGACGGTTCTATGAGTTTACCCTATGCCAGTTCAGGCTGTTGGGATTTATATGGTTTATCTCCCGCCCAGGCGATGATCAATGTGCATCAATTATTTGAAAAAGTCTGTCCTGAAGATTTTCAAGGAGTGCTCAATTCTATCTCTAATTCGGCTGAAAGTTTAATGCCTTGGAGTCATACCTGGCGCATTATTAATAACGAAGGTCAAATTAAATGGTTGCAAGGAAATGCCCGTCCTGAATCTCAACCAGATAGAAGCATTTTATGGGATGGTTTAATTATTGATATTACCCAAACTAAACAGGCAGAAACCCTATTACGCGAAACAGCCCGGCGTCAACAAACCCAAGCGCGAATTATTGGTCGAATGCGTCAAACCCTGGATGCGGAGACGATTTTTTCCACGGCGACTCAAGAATTGCGTTCTGAATTAAATAGTGATCGGGTAGGAATTTATCAGTTTAATTCCGATGGTCAAGGTCAATTTGTGGCGGAATCTTTGGTATCGGGTTGTGAACCCTTAATCTATCAATCAATTCAAGACTTACACTTTGATCCGAGCAGTTTTGAACCAGAAAATTGTGTTTTATCGAGTTTAAATCAGGAAGATGAAATTCAAGACACCTATCTCCGAGATATTCAGGAAGGAGTACATCGAGATGGTTTAAGTTATTTGTGTATTTCTGATATTTACCAAGCTGGATTTCCCGATTGTTATTTACAGTTATTAGAACGGATGCAGGTTAAAGCCTATTTAATTGTGCCGATTTTTTGTCAAATAGTGTCACCTACGGTGGACGTTACACTCGAAAGTTCTATCTCAGTTCCAGCTAAGTTAAAATTATGGGGATTGTTGGTGGTCTATCAACATTCAAGTCCCCGTCATTGGGAAGAATCAGAAATTAATTTAGTGGTACAAATTGGCGCCCAATTAGGAGTAGCATTGCAACAAGTGGCGTTATTAACCCATACTCAACAACAATCGGAAGAACTTTCTCAAGCTAAGGAAACTGCCGATGCTGCGAACCGGGCTAAAAGTGAATTTTTAGCGAATATGAGTCATGAATTACGCACTCCTCTGAATGCAATTTTGGGCTTTACACAATTGATGAATCAAGATTTTAGCCTAAGTTCAGAACAACAAGAACAGATTAGGATTATTCATCGGAGTGGCAAACATTTATTAGCCTTAATTAATGACATTCTGGAGATGTCTAAGCTAGAAGCCGACCGGATTAGCTTAAATCCGACTCGCTTTGATTTATTTCAAGGTTTAGATTATATTCGAGATTTACTCAAAACGAAAATTAAAATCAGGGGATTAGAATTTGAATTAGAACTGGCTGAAAATCTGCCCCAATGGATTATTACCGATGAAAATAAACTCAGACAAATTCTGCTAAATTGTTTGGGACATTTAATGAGTTGGACAGAATCGGGGACGCTTAAATTTCGAGTTAAACCTTTATTTTCTCCTTTAGAATCTTCGGGTTTGGAGTCTAATTTTTCTACCCAAAATATTCAACTGGAATTTGAAATTGAAACCACCGGATCAAATAGACAATCCTTGGAAATTCAAGATTTGTTTAAGCCTTTTACATCAATTCAACGCAGTCTCACCTTGGACAATACTAAACATTTAAGTTTACCCATTAGTCAACAATTTCTGCACCTCATGGAAGGAACAATTATGATGGAACATTCCTCAAATCAGGGGATAAAATTAAAGTTGGTAATTCCTGTCCAACTCCCCGAAATTTCACCGCAATCTTCGGTATTTTCCTTGGGAAAAATTATAGGTCTATCCCCGAATCAACTCAACTATCGTCTGTTGGTGGTTGAGGATCAAATTTCCACAGATTCCTATCTAACTGAATTTCTGGAACAGATGGGGTTTACTATTAGAGAAGCAGAAAATGGTGATCAGGCTGTAATCCTTTGGCGAACCTGGAAACCTCACTTAATTCTGATGAAAATGTGGATGCCGATTTTGAATGGTTATGAGGCGATTCAAAAAATTCGTCAGGAAGAATTTTCCATGGAAAATCCTGTTCAGGGGTTGATCAATTCTGAAGCCGAATTCGAGGGTGTCAGCCCTCATCAAACAATTATTCTAGCAATGATTCCATCGGGGTCAGAGACGGATAGACTTTTGGCTTTATCGGTGGGTTGTGATGACTTTTTGGATACCCCTTTTCCAGAGGATAAACTTTTGAGTAAAATAGGTGAATATTTAAAGGTGCAGTATCAATATGCGCCCCCATTTTTATCTCAATCATCGGGATTCCTTACCCAGTCTGATACTAATACTATGGCTCAACCTCTGGTTACTGCTACAGCCTTGGTGATGCCACCCGAATGGGTGGAACAACTCTATCACGCAGCGGCCCAGTGCAGCGATCACTTATTACTCCAGTTGATTAATCAAATTCCTTCTGAATATGAAGCAACGGCTCAATATTTAAACCATTTAGTGGATAATTTCCACTTTGATCAAGTAATGGAATGGGCGAAACAACCTGAAGATTCTGGGAAAAACATACAATGATTGAAAACCAATCCGAGATTTCTAAAGGCAATATTTTGATTATCGACGATAATCCTGAAAATTTGCGTCTACTATCTATAATGTTGATCCGCCGAGGCTATGAAGTGCGTCAAGCGTTGAATGGAATGATTGCCTTGAGAGCAATTGAAATTCAACGACCCGATATCGTTTTATTGGATATTATGATGCCTCAGATAGATGGCTATGAGGTATGTAAACAGATTAAAAATAATCCTGAAACCGCCGATATTCCAGTGATTTTTTTAAGTGCTTTAGACGAAGTTCAGAATAAAATTAAAGGCTTTGCATCTGGGGGGGCTGATTATATTACTAAACCGTTTCAATTTGATGAAGTTTTAGTCCGGGTTCAAAATCAATTGTCGTTACAATTTGCTCGACAAAAAATTGTAAAATTGAATATGGAATTGGAACAACGAGTTAAAGAACGTACCCAAGAACTGGAAGATGTTCATGCTCAATTACTGAAAAAAGCCCTTTATGATGAGTTGACTGCCCTTCCCAATCGAGTCTTATTTATTCGACATTTAGAATTGACTATTAAACAATTACAAGATTGTCCCAATTATCTCTTTGCGGTGTTGTTTTTGGATTGCGATCGGTTTAAAGTGATTAATGATTCTTTAGGACATTCCGTTGGGGATCAATTATTAGTTGCTATTGCCCAACGGTTACAATCTATCGTATCTAATATTGATATTTTATCTCGATTTGGGGGAGATGAATTTGCGATTTTATTAAGGGATTTAACTGAACCGGAAATTGCGATTCAAACGGCCGAGAAAATTATTGAAGTTTTGGCTGAACCGTTTTCTATTCTCTCCTATCCCATTTATATTAATGCCAGTATTGGAGTTGCTTATAGTCAACCGGACTATACCCAACCGGAACAAATTTTACGCGATGTGGATACGGCGATGTATCGGGCAAAATCCCGAGGCATTTCCTATTATCAAGTTTTTGATTCCAGTATGTATAAAAATGCCCTATCTTTTTTACAGCTTGATGTGGATTTACGCACGGCAATTAAAGAAAAACAACTCGGAGTGAATTATCAGCCTATTGTTGCATTAAAAACCGGAAAAATTGTGGGATTTGAAGCCTTAGTTTGTTGGGAACATCCCCAACGAGGTTTAATCTCTCCTAATGAGTTTATTCCTGTAGCCGAAGAAACGGGTTTAATTACAGAAATCGGCAATTTAGTTTTGCGACAAGCGGGAGAACAAATCTATTGTTGGCAACAACAATTTTCGGAAATTCCCTTAACTATTAGTATTAATCTTACCCCTCGACAATTTACTCAAAATAATTTAATTGCTCAATTGGATGAAATTGTATAGCAAACCCATCTCAATTATAATTGTTTAAAATTAGAAATTAAAGAAAGTGCAATTATGAATAATGTCAAAGGCGCACAGATTATATTAAATCAGTTACGAGAGCGAAAAATTCAACTCAGTTTAGATGATTTTGGTACGGGATATTCTTCTTTAAGTTATCTGCATTCATTTCCCGTTGATACCTTAAAAATTGACCGCTCTTTTATTCAGGAATTAGACGAAGATCCTCAACAATTTAGCCTAGTTCCCGTGATTATTAATATTGCTCAAAAAATGGGGATGAATGTGATTGCAGAAGGCATAGAAACCGCCCAACAATTAAAAAAATTAAGACAGTTAAATTGTGATTTTGGCCAGGGGTATTTCTTCTGCGCCCCACTCAACCCCGAACAAGCCTTTAAACTACTCCTATCACCGCCCCAATGGTAATCAGTTATTAGTAATCAGTAATCAGTAATCAGTTCATTGATCACTGATTATGATTAACTGATCACAAATCAAATCTCACACTGATAACTGATGACTGATAACTGATGACTGATGACTGATGACTGATAACTGATGACTGATAACTGATGACTGATAACTGATGACTGATGACTGATGACTTAACGGGTGATATCAATTTGGATTTTTCCACTAAAATCGGGAATGGGGGGGGCGGGTTTGGTTAGCTGTACCCGGACTTTTTCTACTCGGGGTTGTTGTAATAGGGTGTCGGTAATTTCCGTGGCTAATCGTTCTAATAGGGCGAATTTGCTGGTTTTAATCACGTTCTCAACGGTTTTGATGGTCTGGCGATAGTCGAGGGTATCGGCGATCGCATCACTACTACCCACGGGTCTTAGATCTAACCACAGGGTGATATCGGCTTCAAACCATTGTCCCAAAACCTGTTCTTCGGGTAAATATCCGGTATAACCGTAGCTGCGAATCCCTGAAATGTGGATTGAGTCCATAATTCTAAAAATAAAATGATATTTTCTCAAGAATATGCTATATTAACAAAAGTTTGGGTATGTAGCTCAGTGGATAGAGCATCAGGTTCCGGTCCTGAGGGTCGGGGGTTCGAGTCCCTCCATACTCGTTAAGGTTAAAAGCTTACTGTTTAAAAGTTACAGGTCATCTTTTCCCTGTCGTTTTAGGAATTTTTCTATTGGGGTAATCCTAAAACTGCATTTCCAATATATTTCTAAGTAGTTACACAAAATAAATTACCTAGTTGAGAGAGGGAACAGCCCCCCCAAACCCCCCGTGCACGGGGGCTAGGGGGGGAGGGAACAGGGTGGAGGATGTGTAATTAATTTTGTTTAGGTACTTAATAAAAAAGCACACGCTTTGTTTAACTTATAGGGCGTATGCTTTTTCATGATTCTATTTTGAAAGTTAATTGGGAGACTTTTAACTAACTAATTTCTTAGCTAATTCCGTTGCTTGACGATAGGCTTTAATTGATTCTTTGAGATGACCATGTTCTCGTAAAGCATCACCTAATTTATGGTAAACTTGCCAAGCATTCGGTTCTAATTCGATAATTTGACGATAACAATTAGTTGCTGATTCCCAGTCCTGAGATTCAAACCAAATATCCCCTAATGCTTCTTGAATTGAAACTAATTTAGGATTTAATTTCACCGCTTCTTGATAACAAATAATCGCTTCCTGCCATTGTTGCTGCTGTGAATAAATATCTCCTAATAGGGCTTGAGTTTCGGCTAACCAACCCGTTTCATTCGAGGCTGAAAAATCAGTATTTCCCGATGATAGATGGGTGGGATTGAGTTGTTGAATAGCCACTTGATAGGCTTGTTTATAATGGGCGATCGCATCTTCTAATTCATTTTGCTGTTGTAACCCCTGGGCTAACCGTTGATGGGCAATAACGTGCTGGGGATCACGATCTAATACCCGCCGATAACAGATCATCGCCTGACTAATTTGTCCCCGTTTCCAAAGTGCATTTCCTAAACTAAAATAATCCTCTAAGGTGGCTTTTTCTGGGGCTAATTGTAGGGCTTCATATAAACAATCTTCGGCATTTTCTGAACGTCCTAATATTTGCCACAGGTGGGATAATTGATGGTAGTCTTGGGGTTGGGGTTGAATTAAAATGGCTTGTTGATAACAAGCGATCGCTTGTTGCCATTGTTGTTGTTGAGCAAAAATATCCCCTAATTCTAAATACAATTTTTCGTTTTTAGGCTGTTGAGAAATTGATTTTTGATAACAAATCTTGGCTTTTTCCCATTTTTTTTGTTCAACAAATACCTTGGCTAACAGTTGATAAATAGCAACATCTTTAGGAGTTTGTTGTAAAAGTTGCTGACATAAACGCAAACAGGATTCATATTGTTGTTGCTGATAATAAATCTGCGCTTGTTGCAGAGAAATAGGTAATGAATTGCTTGTTTGTAAAAACTTTCCGCTTCTACTAATTTTCCTTGGGCTGCAAAGAGTTCTCCCAAATTATGATAGATTTCAATGGGGTTAGAATTTCCCTCCAGGGCGCGACGATAACTAATTTCGGCTTGATCAATTTTGCCTTGACGGAATAGAATATTACCCAGGGAAAGATGTTCTTCTGGTTTAATATTTTGAGGTTCTAAACTGAAGGCTTGATACCAACAATAAGCCGCTAGTTCGGGTTTACCAATTTTACTCCAAACTTTTCCTAAATTTCGGTGAGCTAGGGCTAAATTAGGTTGTAATTTTATCGCTTTTTGATAGGAATAAATAGCGAGTTTCCACTGTTTGAGTTGGGCATATAAATTCCCTAAATTTGCATGAACAATAGCTTCATTGGGTTTAAGATTAATAATATATTGATACCATTTTAAGGCTGCTTCTGGTTTACCTAAACCCTGTAAAGATTTTCCTAACAAGTGATAAGCCTCAACGGTATTCGGGTCAAGTTGAATCACTTTTTGACATACCTGAACAACCCGTTGATAGTCTTTCTGTTCAAAGTAAGTTTCAGCCGTTTTAATACTATTTTCTATTTCAATTAAATTAGATTCCTTAACGTTTGTATTATCTTGTTTGGAGAGACGAAATAACTCTAAAGAAGTCAAAGAATTACCTGAATTTTTAGTTTCAATTACTGTTAATTCTCCCTGATAATGGTTATGTCCGTTTTTATTAGAATAAGTAGTGACCATGTTAATCGAACTCCTTTGATAACTTTGGGTTTGAATTTGTTGTAAATTTGACGAAATATTGGTATTTTCAATTAAGTCTATTTTTGGTTTATCTCTGGCTTTAACAAGGGTAGAAGCAAAGTAAATTGGGGTTTGATTCTGGAGATCAGAATCTAAGATTTTGAGAATTTTTTCTAAATTATTGATTTTGACATAAATATCCTCAATTAATGGTGATTGATACATTAAATTTCGCAGGGTATAACATCGAAAAACTTCCCCTGTGATATAATAATGTTTTAGTCCTAATTGTTGACTAATTATCCAGTAATAATGACGAATATAATGGGGAGAAACCAGTTCAATAACAATAGTTTCAGGACGACAAAACATCAAATTTGTTAATCCCGCACCATGGGGGGCAATAATAACCTTAGCATGGGCAAATAAACTTGCTTGTTCTGCAACAGATAGGGTTTCTAATTCAACAGGAATAACTCCCCATTCACTCAAATAAGTAATCACATCATTTTCATTCAAAACTTGCCGATATTTGGCTTGGTTTCGACGAATAAAAATCCGCTCTGGATAGGGATTATTAGAGGGTGTAATCGCCTCGGAAAATAACTGCCGATGAAAATTGATAGTTTCAGGTGTTACCCATCCCACTGACCCGGTAAAGGTAGGAATAATTAATTGTTTTGCTTGGATATAAGGATGGCGATCGCTTTCTATAATTTTAGATGCGGGAATCCCTAATTTTTGTAAGGTTTCTCGCTGAAAGGGAGCTTTAATACTATTAACTAAAAACCAATCAATCTCTTGCCAATCGGGTTTCTCCTGTTGTAAAATAGCAAAGCGGGGTAAAATATCAACCATCCAATGAAAATACACATTTCCTGATAATCCCGATAACACAGCGACGGAACCGGAAATTTTTTCTAAAGGCGGAAATTCCTCTAAAAAAAAGATTTGATGTTGTTTCCAATCAATCGGATCTGATCCGGGTAAGGGAGTGGGATAAAATCGGGATAAATCGGTTAAAAGTTCATTTTTGGAGTTGAGAATAGCGATCGCATTACAAACATTCCACCAACTTTTTTGAGGTGCAATCCAAACTTTTCCATTAGGGATAATAGTGATAGATTGGGGTGGTATATCCCCAGGAATATCTTGAGGTTGAGAACAGTCATAAATTCCTTCTGCTAAACGAGTTGGATGTAAAAGTTTAAACACTCGATTTAAACAAATTGGACAGTCTAAACCCTGACATTGGGGATGGTTAGAATCGGTGGGATCAAAATTAGCATTTAGTTTAACTTTCAAACCCGCTAATTTTGGCTTTTTGTGGTCTGATTTCTGCTGTTCTAATACCCACGTTAACCGTTGATAGATTTCCGGTTGTTCTGGATTAATTCCTAATGCTTGATGATAATAAATTGCCGCAGAAACAAATTGTTGTTGCTGGACAAAAGATTCTGCTAATTTTAAATAGGGATCAATCCAATTCGGATCAGCTTTAATAGACTGTTGATAATAATATTCTGCGTGGGGATAATTGCGATATTCTGCTAAAGTATTTCCCAGATGAAAATGCACCTTGGCAAAATCGTGATAAACCTCTGGAGATTGGGGATTCTGTTGTAAACCCTCAATTAATTTTCCACAGGTAATTCTGGCTTGATCGAGTTCGTCATCTCCTTTTAACTGTTTAACATTCTGACAGTAAGCAGTAATAAAAGGTTGCTCTAACTCAATAATTATTTGTAAATGAAATAGGGATGCTGCCAGTTGATCCTGTTGTAAAAGTGAGTTTACACATTCACTATGGGCAGCAATTGATTCGGGTTCAACCTTAATTAGTTGTTTAAAATATTGAATAGCAACTTCATGTAACCCTTGTTTCTGAAAAGCCTTACCTAAATTTAAGTAAGATTCTTTTAAATCAGGTTGCAGTTGAATAGCTTGCAAATAACCAGCGATCGCCTGATCAAAACTGCCTTGTTTAAAATAAGTATGGGCAAGGTTATGATAGAGTTTAGCAGACTGTGGACAATGAATCAACCCCTGTTTAAAAGTTTGAATCGCGGCTTCCCAATTCTCTTTCTGAACCCAAATTAATCCCAAATTAATATAGGCATTAACAGCTTCAGGATTCAGCCGAATTGCGATTTGATAGCTTTCCTGGGCTGCATCAAGTAAGTCCTGTTTTTGTAGCGCAACCGCTAGATTATAATAGGCTAAATCGGAATCAGGATCTTGAATCACTTCCTGTTGATAGTGTTCAATTTCTCTCCGTAATTGGTGATTTGAAATCCCTATTGTTGACAGGGCTAAGGATGAACTTTGACTTCCCTCAGATGGGTGTATTTGCTTGGCATCAAAAGATAGCAATACGGTCGGGTTGTCTGATAATTTGGGGGTGTTAACAGAACGATTATTCATGGGGGGATCGGATTAACGCAAAGGGGTTGATTCTTGCTTAAATTAAGCGGAAGTTATTATCATTGAGGTTCAAGTTTGCACCCATTTGAATCATAGGAGTTGCTTGTCCTTGTTTATCGAGGTAATACAATGTTCCAGTTACATTGTCATAGACTAGGTTGGCACTACCAGCAACTAAAGAATTGTTGGGATCAAAATTCGCAATTAAAGTAAGTTCTCCAGAATTAAGAGAACCATCAATTTGGGTATTGATAGCATTAAATAAATCTGCATCTAGGAAAATTTTGTCTTCTGCAACGGTAAAGTCGGTGAGAGTATCTAACCCAAATAATTCTGTAATGTTATTGGATGTTGGTTGACCTACGAAGACAAAACTGAATGTATCATCCCCTAAACCGCCAATCAAACTATCATTACCTTTATCTCCACTTAAGAAGTCATTTCCATTTCCACCGATGATAGTATCTTGACCTTTACCACCATAGAAACTGTCATCGCCTTCTCCACCGATGAGACTATCCTGACCTAAACCTCCGTAGATGAAATCATTTCCGACTCCACCGGAAACAACATCGTCACCGAGGTCTCCAAATAACAAGTCATCGCCTTCACCGCCATCTACGGTATCGTTACCTTTACCTCCATAGACGTCATCATTACCGGAGCCTGCGATAATATTATCATTGCCCTGATTTCCTAATAAGATATCACTGCCTTCTGCACCTAAAATCTGGTCATTTCCTTCATCTCCAAAGATGAAATCATCCCCTCCACCTCCATCAATAATGTCGTTTCCTTTTCCAGCATTGATGGCATCATTTCCATCTCCTCCATATAGTTGATCATTACCCTGGAAACCGAGGATTTGATCATCTCCGCCACCGCCATAAGCAACATCATTCTGATTACCCAGACCGATGTTATCACCGCCATCAGAACCAATTAGACTGTTAGGCTGATCAATAAAGCCTTCTATAATGAACCCTCCATCTTTAGAGTCAGGATTCGATTCTCTAAGGACGGGTTCTGTTGGGTTTAAAATTGGTATAGACATAGTAATAACCTAGCTTGTAATGGGGCAATAAAGCAACAGGTTATTGAAGTTGAAATCTCGACCATTTAAACTTTCAACCCCAAGCCTTTTAGATAGAGACGGTCGAAAAATCAGAGACAAGTATATAAACTTGTAATTTTTTCGAGGACAAATTATGAGGATCATGATTGATTCGGGTTTTTTCAAGATGTTCCAGTTGTTCAGTAACTCTTGATCATCTTTGAAACACCATAAGTGTTTGGTATCCGATCTCAGGTTGGAGTTGTCTGAAAACTGCTACCCCTACATACAAGTATTTGATCAATGATCAGGATTTACGCAGAAAGAATTTATCTGAATAAATGCTGATAAATCCCAGGAAGTTATTGCTCAGTAGGAATTAACGTCAATCCGTCACAAAATTTGTTATGAAAAATACAAAAATTGTTAATAAATTAAGCATCATTTCCTAGAAATCTGCTATGATCAGGTCTTCTATTTTTATATCTATTTTTAGAAAATCTTCCCAATCTGAATGGATAATAGCAATTAAGTTTCAAGGACTTATGAACCGGATTGAAGATAAAAAAAAGATTAATTTTCTCTTAACTTAGCTGTAAAAATATTGACACCATAAATCAACCTTAACCCAAATAATCCTCAGCACCAGACTGAATTAATCCCAATTAGTTCCCCAATCATCTTAACTTAGTGTCTTAGTGCCTTTGTGGTTACTTTAATAAAGGATTTAACCAATACAAAATTTGTTTTTTCAGTTGGTTTAAATCTTGATAAACTGCTTGTTTAATCCATTGGCCAATAGCATCTAAAGGGGTAAAGGTTTCTCCCACTGACCAGTTGATATTTTGGCCCAGGGGAGTTTGATGATCGCCATTTAATTTTTGTAAAGTAGTTAACCCTGGGAACTTTTGATCTAAAATATGATGTAAATTAGAGGTTTGATCGAGGGTATCTTTAGAGAATTTAATTAAAAGGTTTCTTCTAATTTGATAGCGATCGCTAACTAAAAGGTTCGTTTCTTCGGGAGAAGGTGTAAACTCTACATCCATGAATTGTGAAATTTGTTCAACTAAAGGAATAGATTGACTGGCGGCATAATTATTAAAGGACATTAAAATATTTCCTGAACGTTCGACAGGAAATAAAGAACCAATTAACAAATGAATTTTACACCCCATACTATGTCCTAATCCATAAATGGGTAAACCGCGCCGTTTTAATAATTGCAAATCATATAAATCATATAATCCATCTTCAAATATCTCGAAAACTTCTTGAGCTATCGCTGTATGATCTAGGTTATTGATAAAAGGAGTCGCCACAATTGCATAACCTTGATGGGCGAGTTCTTCGAGTAAACAACGATAGGTTAAATGGGGTAAAGTTGCTACAAAAGCACCCCCCAAAAAATGCAGTATTGCTTGAGGGCGCGGGGGAATTAACACCCAATTTCCTGAAATAGAAAGCCAGTCCATTAGATTTTTAGATTATTATTTTGATGTCACACTAACACCCTCTATAGTAAGAATTTTAACTCTATTATAGAGGGCTTTATATTTATTTTACCTTAATTTATGAATTTTTGGAAAATCCAATTAGGCTTTAGTCCGATGGAATTTAGTCAGTATTTGTGCCGCGAAGACACCGCCGATAAATCCGAATAAATGTCCCTGCCAAGAAATCCCATATTGTGAGGGTAAAACCCCCCAAATTAAGCCTCCATAAAGCCAACCAACAACTAAGGATAGGGCAATAGAAGCAAAACTGCGTTCAAAAAATCCTCTTAACAGTAGAAATCCTAAGTATCCAAAAATAACTCCACTCGCCCCAATATGAATTGTATTAGGTGAACCGAATAACCACACTCCCAAACCACTGATAATCATGGTTATGAATGTGACAACAAAAAAGTCTTTAACATCCCGCAGCATCACAAACCAACCCAGTATGATCAAGGGTAAGGTATTGGCGGCTAAATGGTTGAAATTTCCGTGTAAAAAAGGAGCAAAGAAAATACCTTGTAACCCTTGAATATGATGGGGACGAATTCCTAAACCATTTAACGCGCCTCTAAATACAAAAAAATCAATAATTTCAATTATCCACAGGAAGGCAACAATTCCCCCTAAAATTAGGATATGGCTTTTGAGTTCCTGAGTCAGTGATGTTTCAGTTCGGTTAGACATAATCGTTTGGGTTTGGAAGATAACGTGATTTTAGTTAACTACAAAACTAGATCCCGTCGTTTCTGATTCGGCTAAGATTAATTATATGATAGTCAAAAATCTAGTCAATTGTCCATGAAAAATGTTAAATTAGGAAAATACCTCAGCTTAAATGATTTTTGTACCTGTACAAATACTTATCAAAAATATTCTGATAAAATTAATCCCTATCCTACTTCAGAAGAATCAATTCAAGCATTAAAAAACCTAAATTATTATATTGTTGATCCGGTTATTGATTATTTTGGTTTAGCTAAATTTAAACTAACCTATGGTTTTTGTTCCCATAAATTAAGAATTTATTTAGACAAAAAAGATCCGATTACCGGAATAAAAAATGGTCGCGTAGCTCCTAAATTGGATCAACATATTGGCCATGAAGTTAAAAAAAATGGAGAATATTACTGTAAAAGGTTAGGGGCGGCTTGTGATTTCCTAATTTTAGATTTAGATAGTGATCAATTAGTGGATTGGATTTTAAAACAACAACTTCCTTTTGATTCTCTATATTTTTATGGCAAAAATCGACCGATTCATATTAGTTATGGCCCCCAACATAAACGAAGCATTTGGGCATTTACTCCCACGGGAAAACCCACTCAAAAAGGAATTGAACTTTGGATTAAATATAGCAATCCTAAATAGGTTTTGGTAGGGGAAATTCATTAATTGCCCCTACCACAAAGTTTAGTATTGTCCTAAGCTTAATGGGTAGCTCTATACAAAGATACAATTTTTGTATATAATATAAGAATATAAGTATATTAGTTAAAGCAGTCTTAAAATACTCAGATTGATTAGTCTAATTTATTGATATAAAAATATTGGGGTTAACATGGTCAAAAGTGTTGAGGAAATTTTAGAATTAATAGAAGCGTTGATTATTGCTAAAGGGAAAAACTCTCTGAGTTATATCCAGAAAATTATTTTAAAACAAGCCCTATTAGAAAATAAAAAAACCTATGATCAAATTGCTGAAGAAAATGGCTATTCCCCCAATTACTTAAAAAATGGAGTTGCTCCGCACCTTTGGCAACTTTTATCGGATATAGTGGGGGAAAAAGTCGGTAAAACCAATTGTCGCTGTTTATTAGAAAGAGAATTAAGCGAGAAAAATAGCCATGAAATATTTCCAAAAATCAATTTTAACGAACATAATATTTTAGAATCCCCACAGGGTCAAGTTCCGCTTAATTCTATATTTTATATTGAGCGATCGCCCATTGAATCAACTTGTTATCAAGAGATTCAAAATCAAGGAGCATTACTGCGAATTAAAGCCCCTAGAAAGATGGGTAAAACCTCCTTAATGGCCCGAATTTTAGATTATGCTCAACAACAAGGTTATTATCCCGTTCGTTTAAGTCTCCATCTGGCTAGTGGTGTAGTCTTTACTTCAACGGAAAAATTCCTCCGTTGGCTGTGTGCAAATGTGACTCAACAGTTGAAATTAGAGTCTAAAATAGATGATTTTTGGGATGAAGATGTGGGAACATTAGTCAGTAGTTCCCTATATTTTCAAGGGTATTTATTAGAATCAATTCAAGAACCAATTATTTTAGCTATTGATGAAGTGAATCAATTATTTGAGTATCCGTCCTTAGCTCGGGATGTCTTAGCTTTATTACGATCTTGGCATGAAGAAACTAGAGATATTAGTAATTGGAAAAAATTAAGGTTTGTAATTGTCTATTCAACGGATATTTATATTCCTTTAGATACGAATAAATCTCCGTTTAATGTAGGTTTAGGAATTGATTTGCTTCCGTTTAATATTAGTCAAATTAAAACTTTAGCTCAACGATATGGATTAAACTTAACAGATCAAGAGTTAACACAATTTACAGAATTTGTAGGAGGATTTCCTTATTTAGTTAGATCAGCCCTTGATTATAGTGTCCGCCATAATTTTTCCCTACAAGAGTTAATAGAAAAAGCTCCCAGTGATACAGGAATTTATGCAGATCATCTGCACGAACAGTTATGGTTACTAGAGCAAGATCCTGATTTAGTTACTGCTTATCAACAAGTTATTAGTACAAATCAACCTATTAAAATTGAACAAGTGAAAGCATTTAAACTAAAAAGTATGGGACTGGTTCATATTGATGGAAATTTAGTTACTCCCAGTTGTGAGTTATATCGTCAATATTTTCAAGAGTGTTTTAGGGAAGTTTGATAGAATACAGAAACCGGGTTTCTCCCAGAAACCCGGTTTCTTGGGGATTAATTTCTTAATTGTACAGGCATAACTAAATAAGTCATTTTAATCCCCCCCAAAGGATTAACAATAACTGGGGTTGTGGCGGCATTCAATTGTAGGGAAACCTCCGAAGTATTAAATACTTTTAAACCCTCCAATAAGTATTTAACATTAAACGCTAATTCCTTGGGTTCATCCCCAGAAATTTGAGCCGGGAGAGATTCCAAAGCATTTCCCACATCGGCAGCTTCTACGGATAAAGCAATCAGTTGATTAACATGATCAATACTGCATTTAACAATATCATTCTTTTGGGAAGCTAAAACCGCAATTCGTTCTAACGCGCCGACAAATCCCCGCCGATCTAAATTAATTTGATTTAAAAATTGATGGGGAATTAATTGTTGGTAAGCCGGATAAGCCCCTTCTAATTTACGAGTATTTAACCGTTGTTCCCCCAGTTCAAAAATCACTTGACTCTCATCAAATCGCAAGGTAATCACCACGGGAGAATCATCTTTAGACCCGCCGTGATTGTCAACAGTTCGCATCGCCACCATGCGTTCTACTTCCCTTAAAGCCCTAGCTGGAACTGTTACCTCAAATTCCTCTAATTCCTCATCGGGATCGGTTTCACTTAAATTTTCCGTTTGCACAACTGCTAATCTGTGACCATCCGTTGATGCAAATTCAATCGTATTATTTTGAACTTTTAAATGTACTCCCGTTAACACCTGTTTAGTTTCATCGGAACTCGTAGCAAATAACGTTCCCTTCAATCCCGAAATTAAAGATTCCGCCGCCAAATGAATAGAATCCCCCGTTTCAATAGAAGGTAATTCGGGATATTCTTCCGCCGCCATCCCTCGAACTTGATACTTTCCTGAACTGGAAGTTAAATTAACAATTGCTTCCCCAACTTCATCATCAATGGTAATTTCTCCCCCAGGTAAACGGGAGACAATATCATTAAATAATTTAGCCGGGACAGTTAAGGTTCCTCCCTCCGTGACCGTCGCCGACATACTCGCCCGAATCCCCAAACTTAAATCAAATGCAGTTAAATTTAATCGTTGATTTTCTGCATCAGCATCAATTAAAATATTCGATAAAATTGGATGATTCGGACGGGATGGAATTGCCCTCGATACCCAAGATAAATTAGAACTTAATTTGTCCTGCTCAACAATAAATTTCATAGTTAACCTCCATTAGTATGTGTTAGCATAATAATAATGCCGACAATTTCTGATGTTCACGAGAGAACCAAACCCCTGATTATAACCTAAAAACCTCTCGATATCTTTTTTGATTACAGTTAATACCGTAAACCGGAGGCTTGGAAAAACCCAGCAAGCCGAGGAAATACCTCAAAACTACTGATGTTATCAATACATGAAAATTACATCTGACAAAGAAAATCGTAAAAGCCCTCTCTGGAGCCTGTTTCTGTTGATAATTGGAGGTGGGTTAGCCTTGATGGGCGATCGCTGGTTAGCCACCCGTACCGCTTCAACTGTTCCGCCCTCAATCGCTGAAACTCCTGTCAAAACTGCCCCCGCCCCTGCTGCTAATTTCAACGGTCAGGCTAATTCTGCCTCCAGTCCGACTAGCTGGTTAGCTCAAAAAGTGGCTGCAAAGCCCGTAGATTCTAACTTTATTGTCGATGCTGTTAACGAGATTGGGCCGGCTGTGGTTCGGATTAATGCCTCTCGTCAAGCCAAGCGCCGAGGATTGGAGCAGTTTGGAAATGGCTTTCCCGAAGAATTTTTTGGGGCGACTCCCCCCAAACGCCGCTCCGATGGCCCGATTGAACAGGGGACGGGTTCCGGGTTTATTCTCTCAGCCGATGGCGTGATTATGACTAACTCCCACGTTGTGGAGGGGACTGAGCGGGTGCAAGTGGTTTTAAAAGATGGTCGTCGCTTCGATGGCAAGGTATTAGGATCGGATGCGGTGACGGATGTGGCCGTAATCAAAATTGATGCTGATAATTTGCCTAGCGTAAAAATTGGCAATTCTGAGGCCCTATCCCCTGGGGAATGGGCGATCGCCATTGGCAACCCATTAGGATTAGATAATTCGGTGACGGTGGGAATTATTAGCGCCACCGGACGGTCGAGTAGTGATATTGGTGTTCCTGATAAACGGATTGGTTTTATTCAAACCGATGCCGCCATTAACCCCGGAAATTCTGGGGGGCCACTATTAAATGCCAAGGGAGAAGTGATCGGAATGAATACCGCTATTATTAGTGGTGCTCAAGGTTTAGGCTTTGCCATTCCGATTAATAAAGCTCAACAAATTGCCCAACAATTAGCTACAACTGGACGGGCGGAACACGCCTATTTAGGTATTGAAATGGTCACACTCAGCCCGGAATTACTGCAAGAATTAAAAGAAAATCATGATTTAGATTTCCCCATTACTCAAGATAATGGTGTGTTAATTATGAAGGTAATTCCAGGTTCACCGGCGATGAAATCTGGATTAAAACCAGGAGATATTATTGTAAAAATTGATGAAAAACCTATGACAAAATCCGATAATGTTCAAGAATTAGTTCAAAATAAAAATGTCGGAATACCGATGAAAGTAGAGCTAAACCGTCAAGGAAATTCCCTAATCTTAGAAGTTAAAACTGGCAATATGCCGCAGGAGCAGGGGATTAACTAAGCTGTTTATTGTTGAATGGAAAGAGATTTATGAGTGAAATTTTAGGCATTTTTGAATTGGGCAACCAAGTTTTACGACATTATGCTGATCCGATTAATAATGTTAGGGAGGAGCGAATTCAAACCTTAATTGATAATTTAATTATCACCGCATCTCAAGCTAATGGAGTGGGGATTGCCGCGCCTCAAGTGGGAATTAGCAATCGCTTATTTATTATTGCCTCCCGTCCCACATTGCGCTATCCTAACGCACCCTTGATGGAACCCACAGCCATGATTAACCCTAAAATTCTTAACCATTCTCACAAAACAATTAAAGACTGGGAAGGCTGTTTAAGTGTCCCTAGAATTAGGGGATTAGTTCCTCGGTATCAGGCTATAGAAATTGAATATACCAACCGAGAAGGAGAATTATGCTATCAACAATTAACAGATTTTGTCGCTAGAATTTTTCAACATGAACTAGATCATTTGAATGGAATTGTATTTGTAGATCGGGTTGAAAGTAACCAAGATTTAGTTACCGAAGCCGAATATCAAAAACGGATCGCTGATTTTCACGGATTTCGCTGATTTCACAGATTAGATTTGTGTGAAATCCATCTAAATCAGCGATCTTGATTTTGCGGAATAGTTCCATTGATTATTGTAGAATGTTTGTAAGTCAATTTTAAGGAAAATAATTAACGCCATGACCATTAATTTAAGTAAAGGTGAACGAGTTAGTCTATCTAAAGAAGCACCCGGTCTCAAAAAAGCCGGAGTGGGATTAGGATGGGATACTAACGCTTCTGATACTGGGGCTGCTTTTGACTTAGATGTATCGGTATTTATGATCGGGAGTAATGGTAAAATTCCCAACGAACAATATTTCGTATTTTATAATAACCTAAAATCTCCCGATGGTTCAGTAGAATCTTTAGGAGACGATCGCACCGGAGAAGGAGGCGGAGATGATGAAACAGTTTTTGTTGAGTTAAATACTGTTGATCCTAATATTCAAGAAATTGTCTTTGTTGTCACTATTTACGAAGCCGAAAACAGAAGACAAAATTTTGGACAAGTTCGTAATTCCTATATCCGAATTTATAACAATGAAACCGATACCGAGATCACTCGCTATGATTTAGAGGAGGACTTTTCCAGAGAAACCTCCATCGAAATCGGTCGCCTCTATCGCAAAGACGGTGAATGGAGATTTCAAGCCGTTGGACAAGGTTATAATTCAGGTTTAGAAACCTTTGTTCAACAGTATACTTAATTAGTTTTAGGGTTAACCGTTAACCCGGTTTTTTGTTCACAATTTCAGGAATTGATTAACCATGTCAATTAATATTAAAAAAGGCGAAAGAATCAGTTTATCGAAAGAAGCTCCAGGGTTAAAACGAGCCTCCATTGGTTTAGGATGGGATGTCAACGCCAGTGATACCGGAACAGCCTTTGATTTAGATGCTTCTGTGTTTATGTTGGCAGGAGATGGTAAAATTCCCATTGATGAATATTTCGTATTTTATAATAACTTAAACTCTCCTGATCAATCCGTTAAACATTTAGGAGATAGTCGGACAGGAGAAGGAAGCGGGGATGATGAAACTCTTGTTGTTGATTTAGCAAAAATCAATCCTGAGATTCAAGAATTAATTTTTGTGGTGACTATTCACGATGCTGACCAACGGCGTCAAAACTTCGGACAGGTGAAAAATTCCTATATCAGAATTTATGATGGCGACACTCAAACCGAAGTCACAAAATATGATTTAGAAGAAGACTTTTCCAGGGAAACCGCCGTGGAATTTGGCAGATTATATCTCAAAAATGGTGAATGGAGATTTCAAGCCGTCGGACAGGGATATAATGCGGGTTTACAAAGTTTTGTAGACAAATACGTTTAATTTATTTTGAGGATTCTAACAATGGCGATTAATTTAAAAAAAGGTCAAAGCATTGTTCTTGATAAAAGCGAATATGACCTATCAAAAATGGTCATGGGCTTAGGGTGGGATGTCTCTAAAAAAGGAATGTTTGGCGGAATATTTAGCGGATCTGCTGATTTCGATTTAGATGGATTTGCCCTATTATTAGATGAGCGAGGAAAATTAAGAAATCAGCAAGAAGATGTGATTTATTTCGGACATTTAGCCACCAAAAATAATACCGTAGTTCATTCAGGAGACAACCTCACCGGGGAAGGATCGGGAGATGATGAACGAATTATTATTGATTTTAAAACCCTTCCTAAAACCTATCATCAAATTATTTTAGGAGTGAACATATACCACGCCGAAGACCGCCAACAAAACTTCGAGATGGTTAAAAATGCCTTTGTCCGAGCCATAGATGCTAAGGGTAAAGAAATTGCTCGTTATAGTCTTTCGGGTGAACCTGCTTACTCAGGACAAACTTCTATGTTACTGGGGGAACTCTCTCAAGAAAACGGGCAATGGAAATTCAAAGCATTAGGAACACCCTTAAAAAGTAATTTAAACGGGGTTATTCGTTCCTTTGTGTAATCAATATTCTCAAAAATTAGGGGCGAAGGATTCAGATATTAAATGATGGTGTTCTCATCACTTTAGATCCAAATTCTCCGCCCCTAGAATTGATCAATTTTCAACAATATTTTAATAATATTTGTGTTGAAAATCGGTTTACCTTAGCGTTTGCGGTAGGGAACCATGGTTTCAATATTGATATCACCTAAAGCAATGCGAGTCACAGGGATAACGGTAGGAGTAACTAAACCCAGGAACTGTGCGGGATCGCCAGCTTTGATTTGTTTTTCTTGGGGAATAAAACGACGAACCGCATTTTGCCAAACCAGTTGGGGGAAGCCCAGTTGGTTCCGGTGGTACTCGTTATAGCGAGGGGTTTTCAGGTTAAAGGGAACTTCACCTTGATTGCGTTGAAGTAGTACCCGACGACGTTGGTAGGGAACCGTATCATACCCGAAGTTATCTAGGTATTCATCGCTATCGAGTAACTCATCAATAAACCCTTTAGGGCCTTTGTTAGCAACGACGATAGACCATGCGATCTTTTCACGTTCGCTGTAAACGTCCCGTCCGAGGATGCGTTGGACACACATCTCGACAAAACGGTAGTTGCTATTGGTTTGGTAATTGCGACGCAGGAAAGGATCGGAAGTCGCTAAACCCCGAATAAAATCCCGCACGTTAATTTGACCAAACTTAAGCTGAGACTCTAAGCAAGTTTGAACGTTGCTTTTGAGCATTTGATGTTCACTGAAAATCTGGCGATAAGCAGCCCAAATGATCTCATTCCACTCAGAAGCCGAAGGCAGATTTTCCGTCGTAAATACTCTGGGTTGTTCATCACCCGCTACTTCAAAGCCAGCCACGCGAACATTGCGGCTGGTCGGGCCATAACTTAATAAAGGAAGCGCCACCTTAAATATCTCCTTAATTTTGAAGGTCAACTTTATTTTTTATCTTGTGGTCGGGTGTTGCCCCGATCGCTCAGGGCTTTAGAGCGACAGGCTTGGCTATAGTACAGATTAGGGGATTTCGGCAACTCATCTGGCGTTTTTCTGAACCCATGCAACAATATGTAACATTTTTTGACACCAGATACCCGATCCCCATTATGCTAAATTAAAGATTAAATCCCCTAGGGGGGGATAATTGTCAAGATATATTAAATTATGATAACCTACTTAATAAATCTTAAAGATATTGCTCAACATCCTACTAGGTTCTATTTTGACTACCACTCAACCGATTCAACCCACCTCTGGATTCCTTCAGAGAGTTCTGGCCAAAGTTAGGATCTCCCAGACTTGGCTGGTATTTTTCGCGTCGGTATTTCTCGTGACTGTCCCGGTGTTTTTCCAAGCCCCCCTAGTCCGACAATGGCCAGAATTTAGCGTGATTTTGACATTGGGATGGCTAGGAATTAGTTGGAGATTAATCAGACAACCCGCCACTTGGGTTTGGGGAGACTTATTATTCGGCTTTAGTTGGAGTTGGTTTACGGGTGCAATCTATTGGGGTTGGTTACGCTGGGAACCCCTCTTACATTTACCCGTAGAAGCTATCGGCGTCCCCTTTGCCATCTGGTGTTTATATCGAGGTTGGGGAAAGGTGGGAAACTGGTTTTATTTGGGTTCCCTATTTGGTACGGCGGTCACGGACGGATATTTTTATATCGCCGGATTAATTCCCAGTTGGCGCCAACTGATGCACGTTGAACCCGCCTTAGCCTTACCAATATTTCAAAACGCCCTGCAAATAGTGACTACCCCATGGGGGATTAGTTGGGCCGTCGGATTTGCCCTATTTTTATTTGGAGTTGGTGTTTTTCCGTTACAATCAAAAGAACAACATTGGTGGGCTTTTGGGGGAGCGGTATTGAGTACAATTTTGGTTGATAGTTTATTTTTGGTTGCGGCTTGTTTAGCCTAATTTAACCACAAAGACACAAAGACGCAAAGAATACAAATCTGTTGTCAATGTGCGATGATCAGGAAATTTTTATCTTTGTAAAGATTGTTTTTTTACCCTTAAATATAATTCTTGCTCTGGCTTATGGCTACATCAAAACGGGATTCTGAGGATAAGGTTAACTCTGGGGGAAACCGTGTGGTTTATTCGGAGTTTGGGACGGGAACAAATTCAGCGGCTTTAGAACGTTCTCAAGGTTTTGTTCCTGAACTTCCCCCCAATCAACACAATCTGAAAGTCCAAGCAACTCGTTCAGGACGCAGGGGAAAAACTGTAACGGTAATTAGTGGATTTCAAGTTAAACCGGAAACTTTGGAATTGTTAGTTAAACAGTTAAAAAACCAATGTGGGGCGGGGGGAACGGTTAAAGAAAATACGATTGAAATTCAAGGTGATCATCGTCCTAAAGTGATGGAAACCTTGATAAAATTAGGATATAAAGCTAAAATTAGTGGGGGATAAATTGTTAAAATATTGATGTTTGAAATTCCAGTTCATGAAACTTTTCAATCGACGATTCAAGGAGAAGGATATTGGGTCGGAACTCCTGTAGATTTTATTCGGTTAGCAGGTTGTCCGGTTCGTTGTCCTTGGTGTGATACGGGTTATGAAGATGGGGGAATGAATTTACCGCGTAAAGTTAGATCTTTTGATTCGTTAATTGCAGAATTGCGATCGCCAAGGGTGGTAATATCAGGAGGAGAACCGTTGATATATGCTCAACTTCCCCAGTTAATTCAAACTATTGAAGCGACGGTCAGAACTGTTGCTATTGAAACATCGGGTTCTTTTTGGCAAGATATTCCCAATTCTGTTTGGGTAACTTTAAGTCCAAAACATCATGTTAGTCCGAAATATCCTGTTATTCCTTTAATCTGGAAACGAGCAAACGAGATTAAAATGGTAATTGACACCGGAACGGAATTAGAGTTTTATGCTGAATATTTAGAGCATAATGATCAAATTCCCGTGTTTCTACAACCAGAATGGACTCAACGCGATCGCACTTTACCTTTAGTTTTAGAATTATTAAAAAAATTTCCCCACTATCGGTTATCAGTCCAAATTCATAAATGGTTACAAGTTCCTTAGAAACCGGGTTTCTGGCACTGATTTTGCGGATGAAATCGGTGATTTATCGTTCGGAAACCCGGTTTCTGCGTAAGTCCTATTTAATCAATTTAATTTTGATCCTATTTAACTATGAAACCAGAATTCCGTTCCCACTATCCCGCAGAATGGCTAGAAAAACAAACGATTCCCTATCGCAATATTGTCGGGGTGAATGAACAAGTTTATCGAGAATCCTTAACCTTTAATTATACTATTAAAACCACTTTACACCGTCAACATTTTAATCCGCCGATTTGGAAAGATTGCCATTTTCATAATTTTGAAATTAGCTTAGAATTGCAAGCAGTTAGACATCCAGAAGATTTGTATGGGTTGGATATGGTAGAAATGGAAAATCAATTACAAGTTTGGGCCAAACAGTTACCTGAAATTGTTAATGATCATCCCCTATGTCCCCATGGAACTACCGAGGAAATGTGTTTATATTTTTCACGCATTCCCATTGATAATCATATCCAAATTATGCGGGTGAGTGTGTCAGAAACACCTAACCGAGTTACCACTTTAGAAGTTTATATAGCAGGGAACAGGGAACAGGGAATAGGGAATAGGGAATAGGGAATAGGGAATAGGGAATTCAGGAATCCTCTAGTTTAACCCTGTAGATGGGAATAACAAACGTTACACCCGGTGATTACAGGTTAAGGTAAATATGGATAAGTCTTTAAGAAAATGGCTTTCGGGAGTTCTCCTCGTTGCTCCTGTCCTGTTAACGAGTTGTTCTCTGAATTTGTCCTTACCCGAAGTGAATGAAAGCGATAAAGCACAATTTGTCATGCAAACGATGACCACGGGACAACAGGCTTATTATCAAGCCAATGGTAAGTTTGCGAACTCTATTCAAGGGTTATCTTTGAATGCTAATTTAGACACCGGAGAATATCGCTATAGTGTTAATACTGAAGGTCAATATGCGGAAACCGTGTTGATGACGGCGGCGGCCAAACAAGACAGACTCCCTAGTTATGCTGGAGTCGTGACTGTCAGCCACACAGCAGGCGGTGTAATGGCCTTAGCCAATATTTGCAAAACTGATCAACCCTCCACCGAACCCCCGGCTTTGTCCTCAACTCCGACACCGGGAGAAGGGTTAAAATGTCCTGCGGGTTCGAGTCCAGTCAGGTAGGATTACTCTGTATAACTTAAAGTAGCTTGTCCATCGGCGCGTTGTTGTTTGGCTTGATCTATTTAATTCCCCTGATAAGTTTCCCAAAAATTCATAAATTGTTTAGCAATATCAATTTGTTGTTTTGCTTCAGATGTGGTAATATTAACATCTAAATCATAATCACTCCGGTTTCGCATATCCTGTGCATCAATTAAAGCTCTGTGAAATTCTCGAAATTTTTGATTGTCCTTGGCAAATTCTCGACCGAAAGCACTAATCACAGCAGAATGGCTAGAAAAACTTAAGTTTTTTGCCAACAAAAAGGCAGAAGCAATATAAAACATTGCATAATAAGCACGGGACGTTGCCAGTTCGGCTAGATTATTTTCCACCAATAAATCTGCACCCATTAGACTCCGTTTAGCTTTTTCTAGTAGTAATTTTTGTTCATCACTCATAGAACAATTCCTTCCCGATGAACATTCAAAATAAATGGACTTTTTTCTTGATTAAAACGCTGCTCAGAGACAAAAGCACGGGAGATAACCGTATCATATTTTAAGGATAATTCTTGAATAAACTCACTGGTTTTTTTGATTTCATCAGAGTAATTAAACGCGGATTTCATCACAATCAGCAAGTCAATATCTGAATCAGGTTTAGCTTCCCCCCTAGCTTGAGAACCATATAAAATAATTTGAACAACCTGTTCAGAATAATTGGTTTTAAACCAATTTTTAATAAATTCTATAATCTCCGGTAATTTTTGATGTTTCATTTTATTAAATAAATAGGGTATGCAAGATTTCCTTAATGGTACTGTTATCCAATGTCCTCCGGGTTCGAGTCCGGCTAGGTAGAATTTCCCTCTTTTTTAAGAGCGGGTTTTTGTGAGGTAGTTTTTAGCGATCGCTTTCTTCGACTCTCAATTCGCAATTCCATTAATCTCCATGCACCCCAGGAACAGAATGTACTGACAGCCAGGACGATAATAAAAGGGTGAATGGAAAGGGGTTTAATCCAGTTATCGCGTGTGGGAGGACTCCAGGGTTCCATCATCAAACCCGATAGGGAAGATATGATGGCCCCGGCTGCAATTCCCACACCAATAGATTGAATATGGTCTTGCAAATATTGGTTGCTTTTCACCTGTTCAATTTCCGTCCTCGCCCTAATTGTATTAATCAAATCGCTAAATAAATCTTTCCCCGGTTCCAAATACTCCAAATAAGTCTCGATTTGGCGCAGATAAAGAGGATAGGTTTTTTCAGCTAAACGTGACCACACCTCCAGCTTATTTCCCGCCTCTAGTAAAGAACTCAAACAGGTTTTAAAATTATCAGAATTGGTTTTAATTGTGGTATAATGAGTTTTTAAATCCCGCAAACAACAATTATAATATAACAAATCTTGGGGAATTTCCTGAACCATTGTATCTAAGCTATTTAGCCTTTGTTCTGGAGTTTCGTTAGAAATTGTATAGAATTTTGGCACGTTCTTCTCTAATTTACTATAGAGTTCCCTCGCTGTTTGATAAGACTGTTTTGCCTTTGAGTAGGTCGCCACAATCTTTTTTTGACACCAAAATAAATCCCTCAACGACTCATAGTTATCATTAGCTTTTTCTAAATCTAACTGTTTGGGTTTTGCTAAAGAAATAATAATCGTTAAATCCCCGGCTTCAAACAGAAAACAGGGACAATTAAACAATTCCAACTGATCAATAAATTGTGGATTAAATGACTTATCCTCCTTCTCCTCAGATAAAGCATTTGCCCATTCTTTCGCATCTTCAAGTTTTGGTGTTATCCAAGGATCTTGTTCCCCATGTATAGTTAAAACTTTGCCTAAATCTGCTGTAATTTGATTCAGGAAAACCAGGGGTTGAAAAGCCGAAAGTTGTTCAACTTCAACTTCTACATTTTCTCCTTCCGGCTTTAGGGTAATATCCACACAATAGGTATCATTCAGGAGAAACGGTTGCAAATTTCCCTCCAACTTAAACCCGAAATCAGTCGGAATTGCCGTTAACTGAACTTCGCTATCGGGTTGAGACTTAATATTTTTGAGTTCAGGAAAGGGGAGAAATGTTAAACTTTTCCAGAGACTCTCCGCCTGTGGATTAGGGACATCGGGGGGATCGTCAAGGCGTTGTTGCAAGTGGAAAGCGAAGCAGCTAAAGGTGATATTTTTCATCAAGACTGTGGGGGGTTTTCTTTTGAATTTTTAGACAAATTTGTATTATCTTTTATGCTGTTGTCAATCAGTTCTTGTAGGGATGGACTGGGAGGTTTAGGATTAGGTTTACTGCCACCGAATCCTTTTTCACCCGTTTCGGTTTCGCCCGGGAGGGGATTAATAGAGGTGATAGATTTTAATTGTTCCTGATAAGATGTTAAGATTGATTTACGCTGATCATTATTTAACCATTGTTCGATCGCTTCTACATTTTTTTCATCATCATCACCCAGTTGGGGTTTTAATTCTTCTAAATCTGGCAAATAGTCAGCTAAAAGATCATTGCTCAATAAATCAGTAAAGGCTTGAATTTTATCGCTATCGCTTGCCATTTTTTGTTCTCCTTGTCCAACTACACAGAATGCCGCCCAGTGATAGGGAGACTGATAGGGGCGGTCATTAACCCCCTTTTCATTTTGCCCCATATTTTGGAAAAATTCGGCTAAATGTTTTTGCCAATCTCCTCCTACTAATAGCTGGCATTCTCGCACCCAGTCTTGAAACCCCTTAACGGTGGTATCCCGGAGCCAGATTTGAGCGGTTTTGAGGGCGATGGCGAGTTGTCCGGGGTGGTTTTGGAGGGTTTCTAGTATAGCCATTTATACTATAGCAATCCTAAATAGGTTGTAATATTGCTTCCTTGCTGTGCCTAGATTTCGGGCTTATTTATCCCTACAAATCAAATAGGATTGCTATATAGCAATCCTAAATAGGTTGTAACACTTTAATACTGACATGAAACAGCCAGAAGTATTACCCCAGATCCGGTGTTCCCAGATCCGGTGTTCCCTTTTACCCAAGAATTTTGAACACAACTCAAATAGGATTGCTATATCATAAATGGCATGAAATTATCATCTCATCGTGGTAGAGTATAAAGATAGGCTAACCAGAAGCAGAAAAAGAAAGACTGAGTGTTTGATTAAATGTTGGGAGGGGGATTCCGAATGCTCTTAGTCGAAAAGCATATTATCAAAGCATCAAACAGGCATTTTAAAGAAATTGACAAGATGTCGTTTCTTTCCAAAAACTTGTTTAATAGTGCTTTGTATATTTGTCGTCAAGCATTTCTTAATGAACAAAAAATCCCATCTTTCAATAACCTTTATCATCAATTAAAAACTGGAATTGATTACAAAGCTTTGCCTAGCAAGGTTTCTCAACTTGTGATTAAACAGGTTAGCAATAGCTTTAATTCATATATCAAGTCTTTGACAGCCTATAAAGCAGATTCAACCAAGTTTCTAGGCAAACCAAAACTTCCTAGATATAAAGATAAGAAGTCAGGACGAAATATCTTGACCTTTAATTATCAGGCTGTATCAAAAACATGGTTGAGTAAAGGTTTTGCTGTCCCATCAGGATTGCATCTGAAACTCAAAACCCAGATTTCTGCTTTGCAAGAAGTTAGACTAATTCCCAAAGGTCGTTTCTATGTTGCAGAAATTGTCTATGAGCAAGAAGCGCCAAAAGTGGAAATCAATAACAGGATTGCTGCTGTAGATATAGGGTTAAATAACCTAGCTACAGTTGGCAGTAATTGCCCGGATTTTCAGCCTTTTATTGTTTGTGGCAAGGCTTTAAAATCTTGCAATCAGCAATACAATAAAGTCAAAGCCAAGAGCCAGTCTCAACTACCTACTGATAGATTTTATTCCCACAAAATTGAAGCATTGACTAACAAACGTAATGCCAAAATGGATTATTACCTCCATACCTCTAGTCGATTCATTATTGATCAACTGGTGAAGCAAGATGTGAAACATCTTATTATCGGTAAAAACGATAACTGGAAACAAAATCTCAATCTAGGTAAGCAAAACAACCAATCTTTTACTTCTATTCCTCATGCCAGATTTATTCAACAATTAGATTACAAGGCTCAATTAGTAGGAATCAAGGTTACTGTCACCGAAGAAAGTTACACATCAAAATGTAGTTTTCTTGATTTTGAGCCGATCCAAAAACAGGTTGAATATCTGGGCAAAAGGGTTAAGAGGGGCTTGTTTAAAGCTTCTAATGGGAAAAAGTACAATGCCGATCTCAATGGCAGTTTGAATATATTAAGAAAAGTAGTTGGTGATTCTGTCTTTGATGGAAAACTAATAGAGAGGCTTGTAGTTAGCCCTGTAAGGGTAAAACCTTATCAAGCTGGTTGTTTGGATATTTGTCCATAAAACCAGTAACTATAAACTTCTAAGGCAGCTTGGTAGGATGCTATAGCGATTTCCAGATTATCGGCTCGACTGCCTAATGGAAATTGTCCAATATCAATGGCAAAATTGTTTAGTAACGATGCTAGAGCTTGATTTCTCTGGGAATTATTGGGGTCTAGTTCCGCTTGAAACCATTGTGTCAGGGTTTCAGCAAAATTGAGGTCGAGTTGATTTTGGTGTTTTTCCAGGATGGGATAGACAACGTTGGGGTCACTGTCACTTTCTATTTCAGCTTTGAGGATTTCTAACCAAATTGGCAAGTATTGATTTGATGTAGGGTGGGCTTGACTGTTGAGATATTCCCCCACCTCTTGTGCCAGATTTCGCAGAAAACCCGCGTTATTCTCTTGTCCGTCACTCTGCAATTGTTCTGCCATTTGTTCGCACACCTGCACAAATGTCCCATCAATCAGTTCCGGGTGTTGGCTGAAGATTTGGTTTTCTTCCCCACTGGGACAGTCGAGGAGTTCTTGAATTAGGGACAGATAGGCCCGTAGGCGTTGTTCATCCATCGTGGCGCATCAGGTAGGGGATAGACCCCAATTTTACCCCATTCCCAACCCTCAGAAACCGGGTTTCTTTGTTAAATCTTGGTGAAGGAATCGAGATGCTGCTAGAAACCCGGTTTCTTTTCCGGCGACGATATTGTAAAAAGGCTTGACCCGCTAAAAATGCCGCCTCATAAGGTAATGCGTCTCTCTGAAAAAAGCTAGAAGATAATACCAATTCGACTTCCGTTACATCTTTAAACCCAATGGATACTTCTGCATAAATAATAGGGTTGATATGCAGTGTTCCGGTTTGGGCACAATCAGCCAGTTGCGCTGATGACCAATCAAACCAATGGGGATCTTCCGTTAACACATCCAGAATCACATTGCTATCCACGAGGAAATCCGTCATTCTTCACCCCGCGTTAAGTTGAGAATCTCATCAGTGGTCATCTCCCCGGTGGCTTTTCCCCGCAGACTGGCGATTAAATTTGCTCCTTGAGGCGAGTGGTTTTGATACCGCCAAGCTAGAAAGTCTAAGAATATTTTGGCTTCTTCCAGGGCGGGTTGGGGTAGGTTGCGAAGGATAGCTAGTATTTCGGTTTCGGTGGTGAGCATGACGCCACATTTTTAGGATAGCCCCTTTATTTTACCCCATTCCCAAACCTCAGAAACCCGGTTTCTTTGTTAAATGTTGGTGAAGGAATCGAGATGTTGGTTGAGGATTTGGTTTTCTTCCCCACTGGGACAGTCGAGGAGTGCTTGAATTAGGGACAGATAGGCGAGTAGGCGTTGTTCGTTCATGGCACTGGGCAGGGTGGAAATATTGTTGCTATTTTATACCATTCATTTTAATAAGGATTAAAATATGGCTAGGGAGTGGCAAATAGTTGATTCCGAACAAAAACTAGAGATTGAGTCAATATTAGGTTACGCGATGCTTCCCCTGAGCTATACTTTAATCAATACAAAATCTTAAATAAACTTCTCCTAAATTATGATATCTCAACAGACTGAAGAAAAGCCCCCAAAAATTGAAGCACGAGTTGCCATTTTAGAAACGGAACTCGCAGAGATGAAACAGATTTTATCTAGCTTCATTGAGCAGAAAAATCCTTGGTGGCAAAAAGTCGCGGGTAGTTGCGAAAATGACCCTACCTTTGATGCTGTCCTAGAATTAGGGAAAGAGTGGCGTAACTCTGTGAAGTAGGTTAATCAGATTTGTTTATGTACATCCTAGACACCGACCATCTGAGCTTAATTCAGCGCAACGGAGAACAGGGAAAACGCATTTTAGAAAGACTGGAAAACCTGGAAAAAGTTGAAGTTGCTGTCACGATTATTACTTATGAAGAACAAACCAGAGGGCGACTTAGTTTTTTAGGACGAGCTAAAAATATAGATGAACAAGTTTTAGCCTATCAAGGACTACAACAATTGGCAACAGACTACTGTTCAATTCCAATTCTTCCGTTTAATGGAACCGCAGCGATCGCATATCAACAACTCCGAAAATCTTACCCTCGTTTAGGGACTATGGATCTGAGAATTGCTGCTATTAGTTTGACACATCAAGCTATTTTACTCACCTGTAATCAGTCAGACTTTGGACAAATTATAGAATTGTCAACAGAAAATTGGTCAACTGAGTTAGGTAGATCGCCTTAAAGATAGAGAGACGCGCCGTGGCACGTCTCTACAAAGGAATAATTAAGCTAGAACAAAATCGACGTCGTTACTGCCGCCTGTTTCTCCTTTACCAGAGGTTAATTTTTGACCATTGACTTCCACCGCAAAGGGGGTACTATCCAGGCCAGGAAGGTTATAATCGGTTTTTGCAGAAGTATAGCCGACACTGGCAATCATTTTCCGGCCGGAGTCCGTATATTGGAAGGCCATCATTTGATTTTTTTTGTTTTTATTATCTTCGGCCCAAATTACCATATATTGTTGATCTTGATAATCAAAAACTTTGGGTTCTCGAAGGGGAACATAACGACCGGGTTCGCCAAAACTGGTATCTAAAAAGGTCTGGACTTCACTGGGTTGAACTACAGCATAACTCACTTGTTCTGGAGAAGCGGCGATCGCATCTCCTTGACTTGCATCTACTACTTCTTCTTTGCCCTTGTTCCGAAAATAATCAACGGCGACTTTAGTTCCAATAGCACCCGCAGTGGCAATTCCGGCACCAATTAAAAAGTTACGAAGTCTGTTATCAGCCATTTTTTCTCCTAATTAAAATTTAATCAACTTTTGTGTTTTGGAATTGATTCCATTAACATGGGAATTTTAACAAATTTTGCTCTATCTGTCATGGAACTTTCGATGGAGAAGGGAAAGATCAGTTGAAGATTATGGCAACCCTAAATAGGTTGTAACATTAAATCAGGCTGAACTAGCAACTTTTAACAAATTCTTTCGATTGATCCAACAAATATAATTAAACTTAAAATTTGGCAATTCTTTCACCGAAGATAATGGAACAATTTCCTTATCTTTCTCTTTTTCTATAGGATTCAGGGACAAATCAGGCATTTCTTCATGGCAACGACTACAATACCAATAAACTCCTGTGTGGCGAATATGGCGCAGGAGTGTAGATGAACAGCAGGGACAAATCACGTTAGACATAATTAACTTCCTCAAAGTCAGGATTGGAAATAATAACAATTAAAAAAAATTCAAGAAATTCAAGATTAGAACTGGATTTAAACCCTGATAAAAAATACAATTTAGGAGTCATGAATTTTCAAAATTTCTTCTATAATTAAGCGATCGCCGATAGAAACATCCTGCCATAATTCCAGTTCAGCATTTTTCGTGAGTTCGAGTTGCAAAGGGGCTGCAAACCAAAAATCCTGATTGAAAATAAATCCCTGGGATTGGAGTTTAAAACAAACCGATTGCACCGCATAATTGTTGACATCCAACTCCGGCATCAAATAGGAAGAATGATCCAAAACCCAACTGCAAGCGTCCCTATCAATTTCGGCAAGTTGATAAATCGCCTTGATTAAAACCAATTCAATCCAGCCAGGATTGGGTAAAACCGTTAAAAAATCCTTTAATGCTTGGATATATTCCCGGTTTTGAGCACGGAGAACATCAATGGTCAATTCTACATAGGAATGATCCATCTCACCCTGATTTTCCCTTTCTTGATCCGATGAGTTAATCATATTTTCCTGTCCCGAATGACTAAGGCTGTGAAAAGGTTGATTTAAAGATGAACAGGTGGAAAAGCTAACAATGGAACACTTACTTTTGACGAATTCAGGAAGGGGATCAATCGAAGTCGGGGTGTTGTCAACCGAAGTTAGACTTTTAGAGTTTAAATACATGGAACACAGTTGAACCTAAAAAAAGCAATTGCCTATGGTTGAACTGTAACTAATAAATTTGAAGATTTTGTGAAGAAAAAATTCCCATGCTGATTTTGCAATAATTTGTTACAGTTCACTCCGTCCATTGCAGAAGGGTACGAATTTGATTCACTAAATCCATGGCTTCAAAGGGTTTAGTAATCACTCCCGTTACTCCTAACTGAATAAATTGCTGTTTTTCACTCATTTTTGCCTTAGAAGTTAACAAAATCGTGGGAATATGCTGGGTTTCGGGATTAGCTTGTAAATACTTAAAGGTGGTGGCTCCATCCATATCGGGCATCATCACATCTAAGAGAATAGCATCCGGTTGCGCTTTCTGAGCTAAATCCAATCCATCACTCCCACAGCAAGCGGTTATGACTTCCCAACCCCCGGCAACTTCCAGGCACATTTGGATAATCTCCCGCACCCCATCATCGTCATCAATAATCAGAATTCGTTTTGTTGTCATGATCCACTTCTGTTAATATTGCCATCGGTAGGGTGAAGTAAAAACAACTACCCTGATCTACTTTACTGCGTACCCAGATCTGCCCACCATGTTGTTCAACAATCGAACGACAAATGGCCAAACCCAACCCGGTGCCACCTTTTTTCCGAGAGTCTGAGGCATCGACTTGATGAAAACGCTCAAATATTCTTTCAATTTTATCAGAAGGAATACCCCGACCTTGATCTTGAATTTTAAATAAAATCTTGGGTATTTCTTCGAGATTTTCTGGAAGTTCCGTCTCCACACTCAACTTAATATTACCCCCCCGGGACTCGGAAAATTTGATCGCGTTACTTAATAAATTAGTTAAAACTTGTAATACTCGATCAGGATCGGCATAGAATTGTAAACTTTTGCTACTAACCTCCAAATTAATCCCGCTTCGATTAGCCATAACCTGCATTTGTTCCGTAGCCTGCAAAAGTAAATCTGCCGCATTCACAACTTGTTTATTCAGACAAATTTTTCCCGATTCTAACCGTTCTAATTCTAAAATATCATTGACTAATCTAACTAAACGTTCGGCACTTTCGGCGGCAATTTTCATAACGTGGACTCCCCGTTCGGACTGGGGATTAATTAATCCTGTCGATAACAGATTTAACCCGCCATGAATGGAAGTTAAGGGAGTTCTCAATTCATGGCTAACCACGGAAATAAATTCATCTTTCATTCGTTCAATAGCGTATCTTTCGGTAATATCCTCCCCAATACTCATCATCCTGATCGCATTTCCTTGTAAATCTTTTAACAGGGTATTATTCCAACTAATAATTTTTTCCTCTCCCAATTTTGTCACAATTAACTGTTGACTATAAGGTTTAAAATTATAGTCTAATAGTTCTGCAAAGGCTACGGAATTAAGCTCATGAGCCGGATTTGTTTGAAAATCCCCTAACCAATTTTTTCCTAAAACTTCCGTTTGGGTATAGCCCATAACTTCCAATAAAAAGGGATTGACATATTCAACTTTCCCATTCCGATCTAATCCGACCACTAATAACCGGACATTTTCTAATAAACTCCGCCACCGTCTTTCGGCTTCACGCAAATTCGCTTGACTTCGTTTTTGTTCGGTAATATCCCGAGCCATCGTGGATAAAAGATACACCTGTCCTTCCTGATTTTTATGGGCAATAATCAATTGAGATAGGGGAATTTCTCGCCCATCATAGCTGGTCAATGCGGTTTCACCGATCCAAGATCCGTCTCGAATTGCCGCCGGAACTCCGTGATTTTTAATAACTTCAACCGCCCATTGGGGATGATTTTGAGGAATATGTTGATCGCTAATTTTTCCCTGTCTATCTAATCCCAAAATTCGTCGAGCCGACTGGTTATAATAAACCACTTCTCCCTCGGGTTTTGCCGAGGAAATAAAGTCGGGAGTCGCTTCGATAATAGCAATCAATTTATCTCGTTCGGCTTCGGCTTGTTTGCGTTGGGTAATATCTTGCATCACCACCATTCCGGCAAAAATTTCTTCCTGTTCGTTGCGAACGGGTAAGGCTTGATGATAATAAATTCGTCCCTCATATTCTACTTCAGAAATTGTTATTTCTCCAGCTAAAGCAGAACGATACAGGGGTTCAACAATCTCTAATAGGGCGGTCGGTAAAACTTGCCAAATGGTTTTTCCTTCTAATATTTTTCGAGATAATCCCTTGAGGACTAAGCCCATACCATCGGCAATGGTATAACGAAAATCCAGATCGACTAAAAACACCGCTCCATCGGGAAAATTCTTAACTAAGGTGCGATATTGTTCATCACTTTTTCGCAGTTTAAATTCCGTCCGATGGCGCTGCATCAATTCAAATTGTAAGCGCTCATTGGCGGTTTCTAATTCGGTTGTGCGTTGAGTGACTCGTAATTCTAATTCTTCATTATTTTTTTGCAATAATTGTTCGGTTTCTTTGCGATGGGTAATATCTTTGGCAATTCCCCCCCGACGCTCTAATTCTCCGGTTTCATTCAAAATTGGAAATCCCCGATCCCAAATCCAACGATAGGAGCCATCGGGACGCAGAATGCGATATTCTAAATCAAATCCCCGACCATCGGGATTTTGCCGGGCGCGTAAAACCCGATTTTGATCCTGGGGATGAATGGTATTAATAAAGGCTGGGAAATTCTGATAGAGGGCGTTAACATTTCGATTCCAAATTTGTTGATATGCAGGACTCACATAGATAAACTGATTACCTAAAGCATTGGTAATCCAAAAAACATCATCAATATTTTCAGCAAGTTGGCGAAATTTTTTCTCGGTTTCGGCATGGGAGGCTCTAATTCTTAATGCTATAATTCCATAGACAATATCATCCACTAATTCTTTGAGTAATTCAACTTCGGCTGGATCAAAGGCATTAGTTTGAGTGGAATATAAATTCAGTACGCCAAAGGGAATTGATGAAATCTCTCCGTTCAATTTTGGTTGTAAATGTTGGTTGTGAGAGTCGGTCGCCATGATTAAAGGCAGGGCAATGGAGGAGGTATAACCCCGTTCTTGGGCCTGTTGTTTCCAGGGGGCATAATCGCCATTGGTTTCAAAGTTTTGAAAAACACAGGTTTGCCCGGTTCTAACGGCGGTTCCCGAAGGCCCCTGACCCCATTCACTGTCATCCCAAGTTACGGTTAAATTATCTAAATAGCCCGCTTCAAATCCGGCTTTAGCAATCGGAATAATTTGTTTGTCTGAGGTATATTGGGTATAACCAACCCAAGCAAAATGGTAGCCTCCAATATTAATTAAAATCTGACAAACATCATGGAGTAATTCGGTTTCTGTGGTAGCTCTGACTAAGACTTGATTACAGTCGCTAATGGTTCTTAAAGCTCGATTAACTCGATGTAATTCTTCTTCGGCTCGTTTGCGATCGCTAATATCAGTATAAGACCCCACCATCCGCACTAAATTTTCCTGATCATCCCATAGGGCTTGACCTCGATCTAAAATCCATTTATAACTGCCATCTTTGCATTGAACTCGATGCTCTGTAATATAAAAAGGTATTTTTTGATCTAAATGTTCTCGAATGACTTTCATCACCCAAGGTAAATCATCGGGATGGACTCGTTGATTCCATTGGGTTAAATGGTCACAGACTTCCTGTTCGTGATAGCCCAACATTTCTTTCCATCTGGGCGAGAAAAATACCTCCTCCGTTTGAATATTCCAATCCCAAATTCCGTCGTTATTTCCTCTTAAAGCCAGTTGCCAGCGTTCTTCACTTTTTCGCAGAGCTTCTTCGGTTTGTTTACGTTCTTGAATATCTTCTAAGGCTAATAAGATATATTTTTTTCCTTGCCATAATTGATCTAGGGTAGACACAAAAATTTGCACCCAATTACGTTGACCATTGGGGCGAATATACTGTTTTTCGATGGAAAATGTTTCGGATAAATCTTGATCTTGAATTTGTTCTAACCACTCCATTCCTGCGGAATTGGGATAATGAATAAAATTATGAATAGTTTGACCGATTAAGTCTTTTTCGGAATAGCCTATAATCTCACAATAGCGTTGATTGACTCGCAGAAGTTCTCCCGATAAATCAACAACCGCAAATCCGACGGCGGCTTGTTCAAAAATGGTTCGGAATCGTTCTTCGCTTTTGAGTAATTTTTGTTCGGATTGTTTGCGATCGCTAACATTTTGCGCCAAGGACAAGAGGGAAACTAAATTCCCGCCTTCATCTCGAACCACGGAATTATACCACTCACAATCAATCACTCTGCCGTCTTTAGTGCGATTTTGAGCTTCAATAATTTGGTGATTATTGGTGCCATCAATCAGTTGAATCATTTCTTGATTCACTTGCAAGATATTTGTGGCAAAAACTTCTTGAAAGGTAGACCATTGTTGACCTAAAACTTCCGCCGATGTCCAACCAAAAATCCTTTCAGCTTGGGATGACCAGCGTTTAATTTTGAGTTGCTGATCCCATTCAATCACCACCAAGGGAGAATTATCAAAATGACAGGATAAACATTGATGAGCCTGTTTTAATTCGGCAATTAATTGAGCCTGTTTTAAGGCAATTCCGACTTGATCAGCCAGTTGTTTTAAAAAGTTAGTTTCTAGGGTTGCCCATTGGCGAGGTTCTGCACATTGATAGGCCATCATAAATCCCCATAATTTCGGTTTAGGGTCGGAGGAATCATTCGTTGATTCTGGATTTTTGGGTGGGGTGATCATCGAATCAATTTCTTTTTTTTCTAACCAAATCGGAACAATTAAACTCGCCTTAACTTGGAAAAATTCCATTAATTCTAAATAGCAAGCATCTAAATTTTCTTGACTCAAATCGCTAAAAATAAGCACTCGATCCGGTACGGCAGCATCGGACAGGTAGGGGATTAATTCCGTGGTATAAATTCTATGGGATAATAGGGATAACCATTGGGGTATAACCGCTTCTTGAACTACGGTTCCTCCTCTCTGGGAATCTAATTTTAACATGATCACTCGATCAACATTTAAAACTTTCTGTACTTCCTCAACAGTGGTTTTTAAAATTAAATTAATTTCTAAAGATTGCCTAATTTTTGAAGTAATTTCGGTTAATAGGTTTAAAAATTGATTTTGTTTCTGAGTTTCCGCAAAGGTGCGTTTTTGTTGGGTAATATCCCGTGTAGTTGCTAAGAGGGTTTTAACCTCTCCCCCCTGTTGAATTTCCGGCACAATTAAAGTCTGAAAGGATCGCAGTCCTTCGGAAGTTTCTAAGTCAAACTCAAATTGTTGAGGCTGTCCTGTATCTAATACCTGTTGACAATTTTGATCCCATTCTTGAGCGACCGGATCGGAAATTCCTAATTCCCAATTCGTTTTTCCAATAAATTTTTCTTGAGCAATTTGAATCAGTACAGCGGTGCGACGGTTAACAAAAACATAGCGTAATTTTTTATCCAGGCGAACAATAGAATCCCCCGCATTATCCATTAATGTTTCTAGTTCGGTTTTGCGAGCTTGAAGTTGAGTTTCAATCCGTTGTCGTTCTTCAATTTGTCTTTTTAAGGATTCTTGAGTTGTTTGAAGTACGGGGGTGGGAGTTGGAGTTGGGGAATGGGTTTTTTCAGATACTTTTTGCAGAACTGCTTTCACCGTTGAACATTGACTTAGATCTTTAATTACGGCTATAACTTCTGTTGTTGATAGGGGATAAATCTCAACTAAAATCTGATAATCTGACCGATCCTGATCACATTTATAAATAATATTTTGGGCTATTTGAGTCTCGATCACCTGTTGAATTAGATGGGGAAACTCAGAGGATTCCTGGCAATTTTTTAACTCTTGTAAAACCCAAGAAAATGGGTTCGATTCCGAAGATAAATTAGGAGACGCTTTCGTGGGTAAAACATGAATTTGTTGCTGTTCACAATCAATAATCACGATCAGATCATGAATCACTCCCAAAAATTGATTCATCTGCCATCGTGCATCCCAGGTTGGGGACTGTAACACTTGGTATCCCCTATTCGGAAAATGAGAACAAATTTCTGAAGTCGTCATAGTAAAAATTAAATTAATATTAAATTTTATAGAGACTTTTAGAATAATCTATTTTACTAATTATATCAAATTCCATGGGATTTTAAACCCAAATTTTCGATAAACTGATACTCAAACTGAACTCTTGATCTTAACCATTCCCCATTCCCGATCACGGATTTAAGCGGATTACGCAGATTAACACAGATTAAAATCCGTGAAATCCGTGAAATCTTCTTAAATCCGTGATCCCCATTACCCATAACCTATAGTTAATCTAAGTTAATTCCAGGTACTCAGACAGTTGTTTTTAAGGAGAGTAGGTTCGTGAATGCTGCTGAACAGGCGAATAACGTGGTGGTTGCCAGCAAAATTGCATCGGTTGTGACTTTATTTAAAACTCAATTTCCCGACGCCCGGGTCGATCTCAAACCCTGGACAAATGACCCAGAGACGCGAGAACTGGTTGATCCTGATTCTATTGATATTGGTTTCCACTTCCCGGGTCGGAGTCGGTTATTGCAAAGTCGCTGCATTTTAATTGAAATTCGATTTTATCACGATCCGATTGATCAAACCCGTCGGGTCATTGGTGTTGAAGCCGCCGGATATGACCATCAAGGACAACAGTGGAAACTCTCCACCATTGAAAATTGGAATTTTGTCGGCAAAACTGAACCCGAACCCGAATCGGCGAAAAAATTAAAACTCTTTTGTCGGCAAATTTTCCAACTATTTAATCCTAACCCGTAGTGAGTCCTTCAGGACTCAATCTTTTATATAACCATCTTTCTATAAACCAAATCACAACGTTTGGTTTCGACTCCCGTTGTAGGTTCATAACCAGAATGTTCATAGAGTTGTACCGCTTCGTTTAAAACCGATGCGGTTTCGATCCAAATTTCCTTAAACCCTTTTTGTTTAATGGTTTGTTCTAATTGTAATAACAGAAACTTTCCTAATCCCTTTCCTCTAGCTTCGGATAATAAATACATTTTTCTAATTTCTACCGCCAGATTTCCCCGTTTAATCGGGTAAAATCCAGCCGTTCCGATTAATCTTTGATTCTGTTCTATAACCCAAAATTCTCCCCCAGTCTGTTGATAATATTTCTCCACTTTATAAACGTCCACATCCGCGCCATCAGGTTCACAACCTAAGCCATATTCAGTTAAAACAGAATCAATTAAATCCACCGCTTCCTGACGATCCTGCGGTTGCCAATCTCGAATGAAAAAATTGTGATATTGAGTGTTCATGCTATTACAGACCTTTGATTTCCCCTAACTTCAAAATATTCTCAGAATAACTTAATAAAGTATTAAGGCGGTTTTGAATTGGGATCAGACGATTGTTAAAGGTGGCACTTTGACGGGCGGCTTGCAGAAATTTGAAATCCATTTCTAGCAGTCGCATCTGTTTATGGGTTTCGGTTAAATAGGATTGAATTGGAGACTCAACAGGGGGATCAAAATCACCATCGCTGATCCCCATAATTTCGGTTTCAAAGGTGGCTTTTAGCTGCTGAAAACTTTGTTTTAAACCGATGGGATCAACCGGAACTAAAATTAGCTTACGATCAAACTGTTTTAAGCTATTTTGGAACTGGGCGATCGCTTCACAGGCAGATTTTGACAACATATTATTAAGAAACTTGTCTACAATTATTAAATAATAAATAAGTATTGTGATCGGGTTTTTGCCCGTTTTTAGCTAAATCCGATCCGCTACCCCATAGACCAAATCCTGATATTCAGGGAGATTCGCGGTTAAGCCTCTGCTGTAAAAATGGATTAAGAGGCAGATTAAGCTTACCTTAAGAGGTGTTATTCTTCTATAAAGTGCAATTCAATTCCGTGAAACTTAACCCTTTCACTCGTTGGGGATTTTATCCTTTACACAAGTATAAAAAAGCACATAACTTTTAGTTATCTGATCGTTTTATCAGTATTATTACCCTTTAGGTGTAACTATCATGAATATTAAAACCCTTGCCAAAAAAGACTTTTCCTATGATTGTAGCATCCCCGATTGGTTGCAACAGTGTATGGAGATATCTGGAGATCTAGTCAAATCTGATACATCTGTTTCAAAAAACGGCGATTTAATTGTGCGGGCGTTTCAATTTGCCTATCAATTGCATCGGGGACAGTATCGCAAATCAGGAGAACCCTATATTAATCATCCCATTGCCGTAGCGGGTTTATTGCGCTATTTAGGAGGGGATTCGGCGATGGTGGCGGCCGGTTTTCTCCATGACATTATTGAAGATACCGAAGTCACCCCGGAAGAACTAGAACAGCATTTTGGGGCGGAAGTTCGTCATTTAGTCGAAGGCGTCACCAAACTATCTAAATTTAATTTTTCTAATACCACAGAACGTCAAGCGGAGAACTTCCGCCGGATGTTTTTAGCCATGGCGAAAGATATTCGGGTGATTGTAGTTAAACTCGCTGACCGACTCCATAATATGCGAACTTTGGACTTTTTACCCGAACATAAACAGCGTAGCATTGCCTTAGAAACCCGCGAAATTTTTGCCCCCCTAGCTAACCGTTTAGGCATCGGTCGGTTAAAATGGGAATTAGAAGATCTATCCTTCAAATATTTAGAACCGGAAGCGTACAAAAATATTAAGGAATTAGTTTTTGATCGCCGAGCATTTCGAGAAGAAAAATTAGCCCAACTTGCTCAAGTTTTACGAGAAAGACTAGAGAAAGCGGGAATTAAATGTTATGAAGTTAGTGGACGACCTAAACATCTGTATGGCATTTATAAAAAAATGAACCAAAGACAGAAACAGTTCCATGAAATTTATGATATTGCCGCTTTACGGGTGATTGTTGAAACTAATGAAGAATGTTATCGGACTTTGGCAATTGTTCATGATGCTTTCCGTCCAATTCCGGGTCGTTTTAAAGATTATATTGGATTGCCTAAACCTAATCGCTATCAGTCCTTACATACGGGGGTAATTGGCAATACGGGAAGATCCGTTGAAGTCCAAATTCGTACCGTAGAAATGCACCATATTGCTGAATATGGGATTGCCGCCCATTGGAAGTATAAAGAAAAGGGCAATTCTAATATGGGTGAAGTCACCGGAATGGATGATAAATTCACTTGGTTACGGCAATTATTAGAGTGGCAAAGTGATTTAAAAGATGCTACAGAATATCTGGAAAGTGTTAAAAGTAATTTAGAGTTTGATGATGTTTATGTCTTTACCCCAGAGGGAGATGTAATTGCTTTAACTCACGGGGCGACTCCGGTGGATTTTGCCTATCGGATTCATAGTGAAGTTGGGAATCATTGTAAAGGAGCAAAAGTTAATGAGCGAATTGTGACTTTAGATACTCCCCTGAAAAATGGCGATATTGTGGAAATATTAACCCAGAAAAATATTCGCCCTAGTTTAGATTGGTTGAATTTTGTTAAAACCAATACTGCTAAAAACCGGATTCGTCAGTGGTATAAGCGATCGCACCGAGATGAAAATATCGACCGGGGACGGGAATTATTAGAGAAAGAAATGGGAAAAAATGGCTTTGAATCCCTGCTCAAATCTGAACGTATGGTATCGGTGTCTAAGCGCTTTAACTATCATAATGTTGATGATTTATTAGCCGCATTAGGTTATGGTGAAATCACTTTAAATTTAGTGGTGAATCGTTTGCGGGATGTGTTGAAATCCCAGAATCAAATTCAAACGGTTTCTCAAGAACTGACTACCACTTCCTTACAGGTTCCTCACCTACCTTCCTATTCTCAACTTCCGTCTTCTTCCCCCAGTAATTCTCCGATTACGGGAGTTGAAGGATTACTTTATCATATTGCAGGATGTTGTAATCCGATTCCAGGGGAACCAATTATTGGGGTTGTCACCCGCACAAAAGGGATTTCCATTCATCAACAAGGGTGTTCTAATACCTTAACCGTGGAGGGAGAAAGATTCGTTCCTTTGAGTTGGAATCCTAACTATCAACAGGGCGGACGTCCTCAAACTTATGGGGTAAATATTTGTATTGAAGTATTGGATCGAGTGGGGGTTTTGAATGATATTTTATCCCGTTTGAAAGATAATAATATTAATGTTTGTAGTGCCCAAGTTAAGACTTTTCCCGATGCTCCGGCGTTAATTGAATTGGGAATTGAAATTTGCGATCGCGAACAGTTTGAACGCACTTGTACCCAAATCAAAAATATCAGCGATGTATTAACTTTGCGTCGAATTAATAGTAAATAAGTCGAAAACTGGTGATTACAGACGTTTGGTCGATCCCCCTAAATCCCCCTACAAACAAAATTGGGGACTCAATTCGAGTCCCCAATTTCCTCCGATTTTTTTTGTATTAATAATCCAAATTTGCTCGCGCATTCCGACGCCACATTTGCGGTTTAATTCGTCGTAAAGCAGAAGCGCGAAATCGTTGATCCCATTCGGTTTCAGAAAGTTCGGCTAATTCGGTTAATTTAGGGGCAATATTTTCAGGATAGGGCTGAAATTCTGGAACATCAGTTTCCTGGGCAAAACGTTGATTCCAAGGACAAACTTCTTGACAAATATCACATCCGGCGACCCAACCGTTTAAATTTTTGCTAATATTTTCTGGTAAGGTTTCTGCCCGATTTTCGATGGTATGATAGGCAATACAACGGTTAGCATCTACCACAAATGGTTGAGTAATTGCCCCCGTGGGACAGGCTTCTAAACATCGGGTACAAGTCCCACAATGTTGAGTATGGGGAGGATCGGGAGTTAGAATTAAATTAGTTAAAATTTCCCCTAAAAATACCCAAGATCCGTATTTTGTGGTAATCAGATTACTATTTTTAGAAATCCATCCAATTCCGGCTTTTTCCGCCCAAACTTTATCTTGAATTGGCCCAGTATCGGCATAATATCTAGCTTGAATTCCTGTTGCTTGTTGTTGTAACCATTCGGAAAAAGTCTTTAATTTTTTATGTAAAACCTTATGATAATCTCGTCCCCGGGCATAACGAGAAATTTTACCCAATTCGGGATTATCGGGTACTTGATCGGGGGTATAATAGTTAAGTGCTACACAAATAACCGATGCAACTTCTGGCATTAATTCACGAATATTTTGGCGTTTGGGGCTATTCATCCAAGCCATATCCGCCGCATATCCTTGATCTAACCAAGATTGTAGGTGTTGACGGTTTTGTTCGGTTTCAGTAATTGCCGCAATCCCAACTTGATGAAATCCCAAATCTAGGGCTTTTTGTTTAACTAGATTGGTGTTAATTAGTGAATTCATAAAGACAAGCAGGAACCACAAAGACAGGAAGACACAAAGAAAGGAAAGGGGGTTTTGATGGGGTGATTAATATTTATAGCGCTACTCATTACAGTTAGGACACTTCTAAACCCTGTTCCCAGATCCGGTGTTCCCTGTTCCCTAGCGCGTAGTGCTATTTTTAAAAAAACTAATTGGGATACAGAAGGAGAAAATTTAACATTCCTTCTGTCTCCTGTTTGTATTGATTGACATCCACTCCGCCGTAAACGGACTGGGATTCATCACCACGCCATCTTTTTAGGATGGTCGCTAAATGGGGTTGACGCTTCGCGGACTGTTGCTACCTTAGCAGTAGTCTTACACTGTCTCCACGTCCGTTTTAAGTCTCGGAATGCCCTCCCGCGACTAAACACAAACAAATGCTTGTTATGTTTTGATTTGCGTTCAAGGTTGGACTTATTTTTACACCATTGCCTTACTTCCGCTTTCCCAGATCTCCTTCAGGCTCGGTTTCACATCTCCGTAGATGGTATATCGACTGCAAAGTTGGGCGGGTTGTTTAGACCACTAACATTCTAACACAAAGCCGTCGTAGAACGACGGGGTTTTAAACCCAAATCTTCGATAATCGCCTATGCTTTGGGGGTTTTATCGGGTAAACTTGCCTGTAATTTTAAACAATTGCCACCTTCAATTCGTAAAGAATAATCCACCCGATCCATTAATCGATTCATAATTAACCAACCATAACCATTTTCTTGTTTATCTTCTGGTTTGGGTGGATTATAATTATCGACTTCATAACCAGTACCGTGATCCCAAATTTCTAAGGAAATATCTCGTTCTTGTAATTCTAAACGAACCATCACAGGAAGATGGGGTTGATCGCGGTGAGCATGACGGATGACGTTGGAGTAAGCTTCTGCAAGGACAAGGCGAAACCGATTTGACTGCCGGGGCCAATCCACATGATCTCCTAGTTCGACTTCCAAACTGCTCAATAACCAGTTTTCAACTATGGTTAAAAATCTAATATCGCTTGGCACTTGAAGCTCAGTTTTCATCGGTCAACAAAACCTCCAGAGAGAGTATAGTCTGATCATCTTCCTGAACGGGATTATGTTCTCGGATAGCGGCTAATAAGCCATCTAAATTTAGTTTTTCCTGCTGTTGGAGTAACTTCCAAAGTCCCTCCTGTTGCAACATTGAACGAATGGCGGGACTGCCATCGCTTGTTTCTTGCACCACTGTAGCTTCAGTAATCCCATCACTGGTGACTAAAAATATATCACCTGGATTCAGGGTGAGACTGTCTCCTTTGCCTCTCCAGACGGGAAGAATTCCTAAAGGAATCCCACGGGTCTTGAGAAACAAAGGTTCGACGGGAACAGATGGATTTGGGTGATTTTCCCCCAGGTTACTATTCAGCCTTGACCAAACCAATGGATAAATATGTCCGGCATTGGCATAGGCTAAATGTCCCGTAGACGGGGTGTAACGAGCCACAACCATCGTAATAAAGTGATTATTACTGACTAAATCATCCGACAAAATGCTATTCAGATTTTGCATGACTTGATCGGGTTCTGGGGAAGTTTCCACGGAAAGTTCCCGACGCATGACGGAAATCGCACTGGCCATAAATAAGGCCGCCGGAACTCCTTTACCCGATACATCTCCCAAACCTACCCAAATATCTCCTTGGGGATGGGTAAAGACTTCAAAGAAATCTCCCCCGACTTCCCTAGCCGGATGACAACAGGCTTGTACTCGCAGGGTCTCAAACTCTGGCCAACTTTGACGCAGGAGATTATTTTGAATTTGGCTGGCGACCTTGAGTTCATTTTGCATCTGTTCGGCTAATTCTAGCGTGCGTTGATAGAGTTTGGCTTGGGACAGTGCTAAGGAGGCTTGTTCGGAAACTACTTCTAACAGTTGAATATCATCCTCTGACCAAGGCGAGGGACTGTTTTCTTGATAAATGGCTAATACTGCCAGTAAATCATGTTGATAGGTCAGGGGTAAAATGATTTGACTGACTGGGTTGGGGTTTTCCTCGATTTGAATTTGAGTATCTCGACTTTCTAAGACCCCTTGCATGGGGGTTTCGAGTTGAGATAACCAAGTTTGAACATTCTCTGTTTCTCCCCCATAAGAAAAAGTTTGAGCAGAAAGTTTCCCCGCTTCGGCAGAGCGAATACAGCAGCCCGTGGCATTAAAGGTTTCTCCCAGGGTACGAACAATCGTCTGGAGCATACTGGAGTAGTCTAGGGACTCTCGTAGGGCGCTGACGACATCGTTATATAGAGATTCCCGACGCAGGGCCCGGCGCAGGGTGTTTGTCCGTTGTTTGAAGAATTTGTATGTTTCCGAAGATTGTTGAATTACAGACTTGAGTTCTTCGGGATTCCAAGGTTTGGTGATATATTTGAAAACTTGGCCAGAGTTAATCGCTTCCACAAGGTCTTCGACATCCGTATATCCGGTTAACAGAATCCGAATGGTGTCTGGGAAACGTTCAACGGTTTTACCGAGAAATTCGGTTCCGTTCATTTCTGGCATTCGTTGATCAGAAATAATCACAGCCATTTCACCCTCGTCGTCGAGAATTTGCAGAGCTTTGAGGGCGCTGTCGGCCTTGAACACTTGGAAGTCCCGGCGAAATGTCCGAAACAACAAATCTAAGTTGTCTGGTTCGTCATCGACGACCATGAGTTTCAGCTTTCGACCATCTCCCCGACTCATGCGATTCTCTACTCCCAGATGAACAGATCAGGTGCTACCCATCTTATCAAAGAAATGGGTGCATACCCTTGAATCAAGAATCCCCCTACTCTCATAGATGGGGTTTGGGCAAAATACGGACAAATTTAACAATTTGACCTGTCACTTCAATTCCGATTAAATGATTTTCTAAAGTAAATCTATAAAAAATAGCACTGGAACCTAAAGATTTAAGTTCCGGTAAATCTTTGATGTTGTTAACCTCTTTAAATTCGACAAACACAAAATGATAGACCCTAGAATAAGCTGATGCTTCTAAGTTCATCAGGTCATGGACAAAAAAACGACCATAGCGAACATCGAGAGTCACGACAGGGTTATTTATTTACTCATTCACTTTTGGCATGGGACGATAGGTAGGATGTTCTGGATGGGTAGTTGTAGATCGATTATACTCAAAATTTAGCATTTGTAAGGCTTCATCATAGGTTAAGGAATCCCCGGGTCTGAGATTTTCCTTAGCTTCTTGAATGGCTTTGAGCATATAGGTATCATAAATTAGGATTTGTAAGGATTTCCATGCTTTTCCTAAGTCTTCTTCGGAGATCTGATCCACTAAGTAGTGCAGTTTTTTTCTAAGCGGATTTATCATCTTTACCAGTTCAAATCAAGAATTGGGTAGTCTGCATCTACTATTTTATCATTTTTGGGATTATGGCATGAATTTTCAATTTGTGAAGTTTCGCTTGAAACGGGGATCAAGATCGGCTTTCTTTTTCTGATTACATTGAAAACATAAGGTTTGTAAATTACTAATATCGTTAGATCCTCCCTTGGCTAAGGGAATAATATGATCAACCGTTAGTTGGGCTTCATTTTCCATTTTACCACAACTCTTACACTGATAATTGTCCCGTCCAAATACATATTTTCTGACTTCTGGAGGAATGAAAATTCTGGGGGTTTTATTCATGGTTTTACCATCATCCAACAATTTTTCCATGCCCTTAATTATATAGCAATTATATGCAAATTGTCATATTTTTTGAAATTTAATCCTCGTGGTAGGGGCAATTCATGAATTGCCCCTACCACAACTTGTTTCCTAACACCCCTTTAAAACTCGCCCAATTTTGACTTAATGCTCAAATCAAGATTCTGCCAATCTTCAAGACTAGATTGGGACAATGACAAATATTTTTCAGAACCCAATTTTAACCTATTTTCCATCTCAGAATACAGGTTATGGCTATTAGCTGCGGGAGAGGTAAAAGCATATTCAACCAATACCAAATTCAAAGTAAACCATAGGTAATAAATCAATTGTACATTGCTATCACTTTCTAATTTTCCTAAAGAATTGTTTATGGCCGATGCAATTCTCCCAAACTCCTGTTCTGCCTTAAAGTTAGCTGCCCCAATTTCACAAACAAGATCATAGTGTAAATCAGAATATTGATTTTTGGCTTTAGTCCAGAATTTATTAAACAGTTCATCACTATTAACTTTTTTTGAATTATCTCGATTATTAATAATACTGCAAATTATATTTGTTAGATCATCAATTGTAAAATATAAAGTGTAAATTTTTTCTATATTGTTCATGGCTATTGTTGAAAGTAGGGGAAAATTACATCATAAAATATCAATTTTTCTATGCGCTACATATAGCGTAATAGCGTAAGTCCTGATTCATTTATTATGCCGTTGATCGTGCCAGCACCAGATCAAGATTGACTCTATCACCCCAATTAAAAAGCCATCTCCCGCATCCGCGAGGAAAAGACAGGGCTTTAGAGCCGTTTTTTTGGTAAAATCCTGAAGGTTTCTCAAAAGTTGGTCAATGAGTTCAACTCGCGCACGAATTGCAATTGACGCTATGGGCGGAGATCATGCTCCTGCCGACATCGTTGCTGGAGCGCTAATGGCACAGGAAAAATGGGATGTAGAAGTCTTGTTGGTTGGCGACCCCGATCAAATTGAAGCAGCCCTCAAATACCACCATAGCAAGCTCCCTCTGTCTCAAATTATTCCGGCTGAAGGCACGATCGAAATGCACGAAGAAGCCTTGAGTGCGTTAAAACGCAAACCCAAAGCTTCGATTAACGTGGCTATGAATCTAGTTAGGCAAAAAAAAGCCGATGCTGTCGTCTCGGCGGGTCATTCCGGTGCAGCCATGGCCTCGGCTCTGTTGCGTTTAGGACGCCTACCGGGGATTGATCGCCCAGCGATCGGGGCCGTTTTACCCACCATGAAGCCTGATTCCCCGGTTTTGGTGTTAGATGTGGGGGCGAATGTCGATTGTCGGCCCAAATTTTTAGAACAGTTTGCTGTAATGGGCTCGATTTACAGTCGTTATGTTCTGGGAACTTCTGAACCCAAAGTGGGGTTACTCAATATTGGTGAAGAATCCTGTAAGGGCAATGATCTGGCCATTCGTACCTATCAACTCCTAGAAAATCATCCTGAAATTGCCTTTAATGGAAACGCCGAAGGGCGGGATGTCCTGACGGGGAAATTTGATGTGATTGTCTGCGATGGTTTCGTGGGGAATGTGCTTTTGAAATTTGCTGAAGGAGTGGGAGAAGCGGTTTTACAAATGCTCAAGGAGGAATTAACCTCTGGATTACAGGCTAAATTAGGGACTACTCTGCTCAAACCTAGTTTAATGCGGTTTAAACAACGGGTGGATCATGTTGAACATGGGGGCGCCTTACTCCTTGGGGTGGCGGGGGTTTGCATTATTAGTCATGGATCTTCTAAAGCGGCAACGATTGCGAATGCGGTTCGTTTGGCCAAAGAAGCGATCGATAACCAAGTCCTAGAAAGGATTCAATCCCAATATCAAAAACACCCTCAACCGGATGAAAAGGTTATTAGTGGTTAATCGCTATTTCAGGGAACACCGGAATAGGGAATAGGGAACAGGGAACACCGGAACAGAAACAATGATAACAACAGGCATTTCAATTACGGGTTGCGGATCGGCTACACCCTCGGTTTTACTGGATAATCATGGACTCTCTGAACGGGTCGAAACCTCCGATGAATGGATTACTTCTCGCACCGGAATTACTCAGCGACGTTTAGCTGATCCTGATACGTCGTTGAGTCAATTAGCAATAGCGGCGGCTCAAAATGCGATCGCCATGGCAGCAATTGACCCGGCGGATATTGATTTGATTATCTTAGCTACATCCACGGCCGATGATCTATTTGGCAGTGCTAGTTTTATTCAATATCAATTAGGTGCAACTAAAGCGGTGGCTTTTGATATGACCGCAGCCTGTTCGGGGTTTGTATTTGGGTTAGTCACCGCCTCCCAATTTATTCGCACTGGAGTCTATCAAAATGTTCTTTTAATTGGGGCGGATATTCTCTCCCGTTGGGTTGATTGGTCAGATCGCAGAACCTGTATTTTATTCGGAGATGGGGCTGGGGCGGTGGTTTTACAAGCGGATGAACGCGATCGCTTATTAGGATTTGAAATTAGAAGTGATGGCAGACAAAATCAGTCTTTAAATTTATCCTATCAACCCGAAACACAGGAAATATTACCTGGAATTACGATTGGTCAAGGAACCTATCATCCGATTACAATGAATGGTCAAGAAATCTATAAATTTGCGGTTAAAAAGGTTCCAGAAGTTATCGAAAAAGCATTATTTAGAGCCAATTTAACCGTCGATCAAATTGATTGGTTAATTCTGCATCAAGCCAATCAACGTATTTTAAATGCGGTCGCAGAACGATTAAATATTCCCCCAGAAAAAGTGATTAGTAATTTAGCAAAATATGGTAATACTTCTGCGGCTTCCATTCCCTTAGCCCTCGATGAAGCGGTGCGAGAGGGAAAAATTAAACCGGGCGATCGAATTATGACATCTGGTTTTGGCGCGGGATTAACCTGGGGGGCGGCTTTGTTTGAATGGGGGAGGTAGGGGGAGCGTCCCCGCTAATTAACAATTGACTATTAACAATTAACAATTAACCATTAACAATTAACTAATAAAAATGACAACAACAGCATGGATTTTTCCGGGTCAGGGTTCGCAAAAAATTGGCATGGGTGCTGATTTATTTCAACAGTCTGAACATCAAGAACGATTAAAATTAGCTGAAAAAATTCTAGGTTGGTCTGTTCCTGAAATTTGTCAACATCCTGAAGATAAAATATCTCAAACTTTATATACTCAACCTAGTTTATATGTGGTTGAAAGCCTATTAGTTGATCAGTTAAAAAAACAAGGACAATCCCCCGATTATGTTGCAGGTCATAGCTTAGGGGAATATGTGGCGTTATATGTTGCGGGGGTGTTTGATTTTGAAACGGGTTTGAAATTAGTTCAATGTCGGGCTGAATTAATGAATAGTTCGGTCGGGGGACAAATGGCGGCGTTAATTGGTTTTGATCGAGAACAACTGGATCAACAAATTCAACAAACCCCAAATATTGTTCTGGCTAATGATAATAGTGCCGCCCAGGTGGTAATTTCTGGAACCCCAGAAGCGGTTGATCATGTCTTAGCAAATATTAAAGTCAAACGGGCAGTAAAATTAAACGTTTCCGGCGCTTTTCATTCCCCCTTAATGCACCGAAGCGCCACACAATTTCAACAGGTTTTAGACGGAATTGCCTTTAATAATGCCAAAATTCCAGTTCTCTCCAATGTTGATCCCACACCCACAACTGATGCTACTCTGTTAAAACAACGTCTCACCCAACAAATGACGGGTTCTGTGCGATGGCGAGAAATTTGTTTACAATTATCAATATTAGGGGTGACACAAGTTGTAGAAATTGGCCCTGGAAACGTCCTTACAGGCTTAATGAAACGGACTTGTCCCGAAATTCTGTTAAAAAACATCTAACAACCGTTGTTGCCGTTGTTGCCGTTGTTGCGCTTCAGCGCAATCTAACAACCGTTGTTGCGCTTCAGCGCAATCTAACAACCGTTGTTGCGCTTCAGCGCAATCTAACAACCGTTGTTGCGCCTTCAGCGCAATCTGACAACCGTTGTTGCGCTTCAGCGCAATCTAACAACCGTTGTTGCGCTTCAGCGCAATCTAACAACCGTTGTTGCGCTTCAGCGCAATCTAACAACCGTTGTTGCGCTTCAGCGCAATCTAACAACCGTTGTTGCGCTTCAGCGCAACCTTAAGAGCCTTAACAACGACAACGAAAGAAAATATACTAAGGTTCGTTGTTGCACTTTAGAGCCTCTAAGATTGCGCTGAAGCGCAACAACGGGGAATATTAATTAGAATCACCTAAAATACTTTGAATTTTCTTAAACCCACTGATCCCAGACCCGATTTACCCCTATTCCTCTTTTTTCCAGGAATGGATGGAACAGGTCAACTATTCACAGTTCAAATTCCTCGGTTAATGGATGCGTTTGAAATTCGTTGTTTAACTATTCCCCAAACCGATCAATCCGACTGGGAAACCTTAGTTAAAAAAACTATAGATTTAATTGAAATAGAACGTAAAACTAACCCCAAACGGGAGATTTATTTATGTGGAGAATCCTTTGGGGGATGTTTGGCGTTATTAGTCACAATTTTTGCCCCCCATTGGTTTAGTCGTTTAATTTTAGTTAATCCCGCTTCATCTATTAAACAACAGCCTTGGTTACAATGGGGTTCCTATTTAACCCAATGGCTTCCCGATTGGTTTTATCCCAGTTCTATTGTTGGTTTATTGCCCTTTTTAGGAGCTTTAGGACGGATTGAATCTTCAGAACGTCAAGCCCTATTAACAGCTATGAAGTCCGTTCCCCAAGGAACTTCAGTTTGGCGATTAGAATTATTGCGCTTATTTAAACCCAGTGAATCCGATCTGAATCGGGTTAATATTCCGGTTTTAGTAATTGCCAGTGGTGCTGATAGATTATTACCTTCTGTGTTAGAAGCAAGATTTTTAACCCAAACTTTACCTAATGCTCAAATGGTGGTTTTACCCGATAGCGGTCATGCCTGTTTATTAGAAAGAGATACTGATTTATACACAATAATTCAGGCTTATTCTGTTGCTGAAGAAAGCGATCGCCGGGTTCAATATCAGAGCTAATCCTCTACAAAATAGAGATCTCAAGAGTTATTTGATTTTCCCATGGCTTGAGTAATCCGGTCAAGCAGAATTGCTAACAAAACAATTCCTAATCCCCCCACTGCGGCCATCCCCACATCCAAACGCCCCATTCCTTGTAATACAGTTAAACCAAGTCCGGGTACTGCAATCATGGAAGCAATTACCGACATTCCCAAAGCAAATAATACTGTTTGATTCACTCCTGCCAAAATTGTTGGTATGGCTAGGGGAATTTGCACTTCCCACAGGATTTGTCCAGGGGTTGAACCAAAAGCATAGGCCGCCTCCACAACATCTGCCGAGACTTGTCTAATACCCAAATTAGTAAACCGAATTAAGGGGGGAAGGGCATAGATAATCGTGGCAATTACCCCCGGAACTTCTCCAATCCCAAATAGCATCACCACGGGAACTAGATAGACAAAAGTTGGTAGGGTTTGCATGGCATCGAGCAGGGGTCTAAATGCTTGCTCAAAGCGATCGCTCCGGGCACAGGCCACACCCAAGGGAATGCCGACTATGATGCAGAATATAACCGCCGTAACCACTAGGGCAAGGGTAATCATCGCGGATTCCCATAACCCAACAAAACCAATTAAGCTTAGGGCAAGCAGGCTATAAATGCCTACAGCTTGTCCGGCAATTTTCCAGGTCATCAGGCTAATTAAAAGTAAAGAAATCAGAGGGGGAATTGCCAGCAATAAACCGCGAATTTGTGTTAATACCCAACTGATAGGAATACGAATAGTCTGGAAAAAGGGACGAAAGTTATCTACCAGGAAATTAATGCCGCCTGTAATCCATTTATCTAAAGGAATGGTGTAAAGTTGGAAGGGATTTAGTAATATATTCAGTCCTTGTGGATTTTTGCTGTTAGTATTATTTCCTATATTTGAGGAATTTTCTACTAAATTATTACTGCTCTGATTTATTTGAGCTAACCAGCCATCAAAAAGGTCTTGATTTTGCTTAACCCATTCTTCGGCATGACGACGAATATCTTGGGGTTTATTTTCACCGTTTTTAATCCGATAGCTTTCCTGAATCATATCTTCATAAGGAATTTTAACCAGTTCCAAAAAATGTTTTACCGATGGATTTTTTGCCAAAAATTCCCTATTGGCAATCACTCGATATTTACCTTGAACCATCCCCAGATTTTTCCCATTTACAGATGTATCTTTGGCGGTAAGATTTTCAATATTAGAGGCAGTAAAAGGAACTTCTAACCAAATAACATCTTGACCGACTTTTAGCACCTGACCCAGCCAGAAAGGACTATAAGCATAGGAAAAAAACGGTTTTCCTTGTTTGTAACGAGTTAAGGCATCGGCAAGTAAGGCGGTATAATTTCCCTGATTGATTTTCACAGTATCCTGCAATTTGTAAGCATCCAAATGATGCTTCATTTCTAACTCACAACTCCAACCGGGATCGCAACCAACCAGATCGGCTTTGCCATCTCCATCACTATCAAATAGTTGGGCAATTTTTGGATCTTGAAATTGTTGTAAGTTAGTAATCCCATATTTATCGGCAGTCTTTTTATCAATTTGATAGCCCTGTGTGAGAGGAAAAAGTAGACCGACTTTCTCTAACTTTTTTTCACCGCCAGCATTTTTATAAAATTCGTTATGTCCGGGGTCTCCAAAGACAGGAGCAATATCTAAATCACCATTAGCGACGGCGGTATACAGGGCTGGATAGGCTACCGCCACCAGTGGGGCTGTTTTGTAGCCGAGTCTCCCCAACCCAATATTAACAATCTCAGTTTGAAACAAATCCTCAATCCAATCACTTGTCCCTGAACGAATAGTAATAGCATTTCCGGGTAGAGCAGAATTTGTAGTCGTTTGTGCGCCGGAGGAAAAACTGATTAAACCGATCAGAAATATAGTTGTCAGAACTAACAAAACTGATTTTTTTAGGCGTTGTTTGATCATCTTTATGAATTACGAATTACGAATTACGAATGGGGATAATATAGCAGTCCCCAAGGTAGCGGGAGCAGGGGAGGCAGGTAAACTCTTTCTATTGCCTATTGCCTATTGCCTATTGCCTATTGCCTGTTCCCTTCAATTGTAAATTATTACAATCTATTTAGGTGAACTTACTAATACTAGCAAGGACATCTGCCGATTCTAAAACTCCCTTAAATTTTCCGGTTTCATCAACCACAACTAGGCTTTGTTCGTTGCGGTAAAGGTGAAAAATATCTTCTAAAGGCACTGTGGATTTAACCTGGGAAAAGTTGGTTTGTATCAATTTATTGGTAATATTTTTAAGGTCTTGCTGAATTGCTAGATCAAGCTGTTCTGGATTAATAAAACCAATAGGTTCTTGATCAGAATTGAGTATATAGATGCGCTGGAGGTTTTGCTTCTGTATCTGTTTGAGTGTTCCTGGCTCCAAATCTTCACCAATAATTAAACAAATAGTTGGACGGGCAATGGTTCCTGCTTTGAGTATTTGCCCGCGATTAACATCTTGAATAAAATCACGGATATAGTCATTAGTCGGTTGATTTAACAGTTCTTTTGGTGTCCCAAGTTGAACAATCACCCCCTCTTTCATCACCGCAATTCGATCGCCTAATTTTAGGGCTTCTTGAGTATCGTGAGTAATAAAAACTATGGTTTTATTCAACTCTTTCTGAAGTCGTAATAATTCATTCTGCATCTCCCTGCGAGTTAAGGGATCGAGGGCACTAAACGGTTCATCCATCAGCAAAATCTCGGCATCCGTTGCCAAAGCACGAGCCAGCCCAACCCTTTGCTGCATTCCCCCACTCAAAGCAGAGGGTCGATAGTCTGCCCATTGAGCTAACCCCACGACTTCCAAGGCTTCCAAGGCTTTGTTCCGGCGTTGGGTTTTGCTCATCCCAAGTAACTTTAGTCCGTATTCTACGTTATCCGCGACGGTTCGATGGGGAAATAACCCAAAATGCTGAAATACCATTGATACTTTAGTAAGACGAATTTGACGAATTCGTTTTTCATCTATATAAGCAATATCCTCATCATCAATATAAATGTGTCCCCGGGTTGGTGTAATCAAACGATTAATACAACGAATAAGAGTCGATTTACCCGAACCGGACAAACCCATCACCACAAAAATTTCCCCTGGGTTAATGGTAAAAGATACATCGGCAATGCCGAGAACCTGACCTGTGGCTTGTAAGATAGCTTCTCGGTTGGCTCCCTGTGAAAACAGCTTCAGGGCGGCAGAGCAATTCTCTCCATAGATCTTGATCAGATGTTCGATGCGGATTTTGGGTTTAGGATCACTCATACTTTTTTGGTCAAAAAAATAAAGGGTTCTGGGTTTAATTGTGCAAATTATTAATTTTTTATTCCTGATAAATTTAGGATAAAATTACCGAGTTTGGATGCTGTTTTGGGTTAGCTAACGCCAATCTTTGTGATCTTTATGCAAGACTAGATTAGTGATTATGGTTTCTGTAAACGATCATACTACAAAATTGATCGCTACATTTTAAGATTTATAACATCCCCAATAATACCCAATTAATCTTCACTACTTTTAGGGTTAGCCGGAAGTAGAATCCGTTCTTGTAACAAGGTATCCATAAAATTCTTTCGCAAAATACGCTGAATCTGAAGATGTTTTCCGGGCTTGACTTTGGTTAATGTCCGTAACAATAAATTAGACTCGCTCAGACTTTCTACGCCATCAATTTGTGTGAGTTCGAGTATATCTGTAGAATTGGCTTTTAACTGTTGTCCTACCTCCTCAATAACTTGATAAACATGAGCCAAATTAGAATCATAAGGGACGCTAACATCTACTACTGCAAAAATATATTGTTTGGAATAATTGGTAATTGAACCCATATCACCATTGCGAATAATTTGTAATTGACCATTAGGATGTCGGATGCGGGTTGTTCTCAATTCTATCGCCTCCACCGTACCCTCTACTACTTTTTCTTCGGCTTTCCCCGCTTCAATATAATCACCGACTAAATAGTAATTTTCAAACAGAATAAAAAAGCCACTGACGATATCATTAATTAGGGTCTGGGCTCCTAAACCCACAGCGATACCAACGATACCCGCACCTGCTAATATGGGAGTGGGATTAATATCAAGGGTATAAAGAATGAAAATTCCAACGGTAAAATACACTAAGTATTGCAATAAACTCTTAAATAAGGGAATTAGAGTTAAGCGTCTACTTCTTTGAATTTCCGTCAAATTCTGCTCTTTAAATACAACTTCTTCTACCAGTAAGTGGATGACTTCAGATAACACCTGACTCAAGAAAACTATGGCAATAATCTTAATAATTCGTAGACCAAAAGTAGAGAGTTGGGCGATTAATTGGATTTGTTGTGTTACTAATGTGGCAATGCAGACATAGATAACAAATTCCAGACACCGTTTTAATAATGGAATCAGGTGTTGGAGACGAGCATAAAATCGCAACAGGTTATCCGAGTTGGAGTATTTGAGAGTGAGAATATCGAGGGTATCGACAATGGCGGCGACGGCTTTTAGGATCAGTAATCCGACTGCAATAATTAGATAGATTCGCAGTGCGATATAGAGATATTCAGAAATGATTGCAGGTAATTTGAGAAATTGAGTACAGGAAATTATTACCCACAGCCATATTCCGCCTCGAACTCTTTGATAAAGGGCGGTAAAGAAAGCATCTATACTTTCATCGTCGGCGGTGCTTCTTTCAATGTTTTTGGCGCGAGTGCTGGCTATTTTTAGCCAATATTTCAGCAGTTTAAGGGCAATTATGGCTACAATAACCGCACCAATACTTTCAGCAATACCAATGCCAAAGGTAATCCAAAATCCTGGGGGAATACGGCTAATTAAATTGAGTGTATATTGTTGAATATTTTTACCTTGATATAGCAAAAAACTATTCGCACCGACAATTACAATACACAACACTAAGCCAATCAATACAAACAATCGGGTGATGTTTCGACGCAGGTTTTTAAGTCGAGAATCGTCACTTTTAAATATTGAAAATTTAACTAATAGTTGGGATGAATTTCTAACTAACGCAATCAAGACTAGGAAAATAATGATCACTAGGCTGACTTCAGCCAAGATAATTAATATGTCGCTCATTTCGTTTTCAGAGTCAAGAGTTTAATAGACTATTTACTGATAACTGCTAACGGGTAAAGACGCGCCATGGCACGTCTCTACACTGATGACTGTATTAATTAAATATCTTGAACGATCCGAAAACCAGCGTGTTGATAGAAATTGGGACGAAACCAATTGCGGTAATATTTTAAAGATTCCGTGCCATTTGTTATCCAACATCCCCCTAACATCATTTGATGTTGGGTATCAAAAAAGATAGCAGAATTATCTTCATACAAAAAATGGGGTTCATATCCTGAAAGGGGGTTTAAATTATCACTCAACCATTCCCAAACATTCCCCCGCAAATCATAAAGTCCAGAGGGACTTTTGGCAGTTTCTAACATTCCGACGGGACTCGGTGAACCGAATTTTAAATTGAGATTATAATGGTCTACATCTTCTACTAAACCATTACCATAAGTTGCTAGATTGTACTCAGCTTCACTCATTAAACGAGTATCTTTACCTTGCCAACGACAATAAGCCATTGCTTCATAATAATTGACTTCCACAGGCCAATCTAAAGGTAAATCAATTTCATCAAACTGGGCGCGATATTTATAACTCCCATTTTGTGAGATCCAAAATTTTGGATGTTGGATATTATTTTCAGTTTTCCATTGCCAAGATTTTTCATCCCAATACTCTTGATTTCCATAGCCACCCGCCTTAACAAAATCCAGAAATTCGCTATTGGTAATTAGATATTTACTAGCTAAAAAAGGTGCAACTTCAACGGTGCGTGACCCATAATCAATATCCCAACCATAGGTGGAATCATCAAAATCTTTGCCAAGTTGGGCAATTCCCCCGGCAACTTTGAGCATTTCATTCTCTGGAATATAACTTTTAGAAGGTGCATATTTCCAGTTTGAGGGGCGTTTGACTCGCTCTAGGGGAAGCTGGCGAAATAACATCGAAGATGTCTCGACATGAATGCGCTGGTGTTCAATTCCCATGATTAAGGCCCACAGGGGAGAATCGGGAAGAATCGGCAGAGTAATCGGCGTTTTTTGAATTAATTCTGATAGGATTTTATAGGCTTGTTCTCGATATTCCCAAGCTGAGGAAACTTCTGGCCATTCCATGTGGGCGATCGCTTGATTTAACTCCTCTGGTATTTCGGGATCGACGCCAACTCCAAACAGAATTTCGTAGTCCTGATTCAGACATTTTTCTAATAATCCCACCTGAACTAATTTATTGATATAGAAAGATGGCGAATGTCCCAGATAAAAAATTAACGGATTTCTCAAAGGGTCGGGATTCAGATAAAATGTGTCTTCCCCGACTAAACTTTTTAGGAGCATATCTTCGAGTTGCCAAGCCTCCTGAAAATAATTAATCAGGGTTTGGCGATCGCAACAATTAAGTTGAGGAGGACAATTAGATACGACAGTGTTCATAGTTAATGGGAATAAAGTTGGTTAGACTGAATAGAATTGCTAGATTTAATTGTTCGCAGCTTTCTGACTTTGTTTATAGTTTTCGGGATCGGTTCGGAGATCCACATACAAGAAATCGATACCCTCTTGTTCTAGCATTTCTAATATAGCTAGGTTCAAATTTTTCTCGGCATCAAAGTAGAGATTATCATCATTAACAAAGGCAACAATGTTAATCACACGGGCATTATTTTCAATCTTGCTAAACCGAACAATCATCTCTTTAGATAACCCCGGAATAGATGGAGGCATTTCTCGAATAGCATCGCAGATTCTGGCGGTTTGCTTGGCTGAAATACCATCAATTTTGAGGGTTAAACTAATACCCCACTTTAACTCATCACCCGGATTTTGTGACCAATTTTCTACGATTCCAGTAATCATCCTGGAGTTGGGCATTTTCACAATTGAACCCCATTGATAGACATGGAGAGTTGTAGTTCTAAATCCAATACTCATGATCTGCACAAAACCCTGTAATCCTGAGACTGAAACCCAATCTCCTTCTCGATAGAGACCATCAGAATAGATAATAACTGTACAAAACCAGTCATAAACAATATCTTTCAACAGCAAACCCAAAGTAATCCCAGCACCCCCTAATAGACCCACGAGTGCCGCTGCTGATTGTCCTAAAAATATCTCACTGACTTTAATTGTGATGACGATAATTGCTGTCGATTGAAAAATCTTGGGCATCAATGGTCTGAGTAACTCATCGAGTTCGGTTTCAGTCCGCAGCACGACGTTAGCAATTAGCTGCCCGAAGATCGAAGCACTGCGATAAATCACATAAGCAACGATGAAAAAAACAATTAAGTTGAGAACTTTAGTAATTGCTTCGCTCAATTGTGGCCCAATATTTGTCGCCAGAATCTCCTTGACGAGCCAAAATCCACCAATCAGAATCAGCCAACTTAAGGCGGGTTTGAGAATCGCAATTAATTCATCATCGAGTGTACTCTCGGTTTTTCGGGTTAAATACTCAATGCGTTTAATAATTGCTTCGATCAAAAATCGTCTGAATACCTGTGTTATTGTCAGGATCAGAATGACTAGAAGAATTTTGCCCACGGGGACACCTGAAACATCAATATTGATGTTTTTTAGGGTGTTTAAAAATTGTTCCATAATTAGTTTGCTTCCCGATATACTGTTGACAGGTGATTGCCCAATATTCTGGAGGCAATCACCCTAGTGCTTCCCTTGTCGGAAAACTTACCATGATTTAGAGAAAAGATTAGCTGATAACATAAAAAATCAACAATACTTTACAACAACCTCGCACAAAGCCCACGCACTTCAGTCGTGGGATGTAGTGCGACCCCCTTTAGGGGGTGTGAGGGTTTTAATGTAATCCCTAAGAACTTCAGCCATTGATAATCCTTCTGATTCAGCATGACTTTTGAGACGTTCATATTCTTTCTCGTTAACATTAAACTGAATTTTCTTTTCCCTTGACATACTCTATTTAAGACTCTATTATCAGAGTATAGCAAGGATGTTCCTCGCTTATCTGGTCAGATGTTCTGACCTCCTTAAAAACAAGTTGTCAATGGCGAGAAAAAGGCAACCACTGTGATTATCCCTATTGACTACAGAAAGCTCCGAAAAATCTTGGCAGAGCCAAAGACTGTAATAGTCGTAGCCGTCAATTGGGACGAGGTACTTGGCATTCCTCAGAGTCTCGTACTCTCCTCTAATATTGCTGTGAAGCAATTCTGGAAACAGTAGGGGGCAACTCCATGAATACCGAGCAATCGGGGCTAGACAGGAGAATCCCACGCGGTTCACCCGTGGGAGTGTCAATTCTGCAACATCACTATAGCAATCCTAAATCAGTTGTAATATTTCCATCTATCTCGACCTCTCCCAACCCTCCCCTTAGTAAGGGGAGGGCTAGGGTGGGGTTCTATATTCTGATCGCAAATCATTTAAGATTGCTATAGCTCGTGGTTGCAGCTTTTTAACATACGGATTCTTTTTCTAAAAACTTCTTGCCACATCTTTATGGTCTAACATAACCCAATCGGGCCAAGAAAGAGGGCGGTTTTAAATGGGTAACAGCCCGATTTAAAGGTAAAATCCGAATTTGATTATGGTGCATCACATTCACTTGATACACCTTTTTATTCGTAATATCTAATCCCGTTAACCAACCACTTTTTGCGTGATAAACTCCCGTATCAATTCCTAACCATCCCTGACCTTGAACTAACTGTCCCGGTTCAATGCCATCAAAAGTAAAGGTAATGGTATGACCAATAATAATTAATTTATCAGCAAAATATGGTTTGGGGATATTATGAAATTCTCGCCGTATCCAACAAAATTCTTCCTCATTTTGTTCTTTAATTGACATTTTGGGATGCACCCCCGCATGAACTAGCCAAACATCCCCTAAATCTAAATATAGAGGTAAAGAAGCCATCCAATGCACGTCATCCCTGGGAATAATTCCTAAATCCTGATAACTGGTAATGGTCGTTAAACCGCCGCTATATAACCAAGCCTGCCAAGCTTGAGGATTTTTCCCTTCATCGGGCAACGCATTTAACATCAGTTGTTCATGGTTGCCCCGTAAACATTGATAGGGACTATTTTTGACAAAATTAACCACTTGGGCACTTTTAGGGCCACGATCAATTAAATCCCCTAAAAAATAGACCTGATCATTTGCATTAGGAGCAATACGATCTAATAGGGTCATTAACCCATCATAATGGCCATGTACATCACCAATAACAATGCGTCGAGTCAGCATTTTTTATTTAATTGCACACACATAAGGTGTTCTTCAAACTGGAAATTATCGACTTAAGGCGCGAATAAAACTCTGAAGTCCAGATAAAACACCTTTTTTGGGCCGTTGTACAGATTGTGTCACTGACGAGTCACCTCCGGGGGTCGCCTGTGCCAAAATCAGATCCAACTCATCGCCGACGGGTTTTGTCGGTTGTTCAGTAATTAACTGGTACTGTCCATCCACTTCTAACCAAACTTCCCACATTGAAGGATAACAACGCCTGAGTGCTGCACCTTCTAGGGACTTAAGGTAATAGCAAGATTCAATGGTCTTGATAAACCGTTCTCGCAACTGACGAGCAGCATATCCTATTCCTATAATAGCAATATCTTCTAGTTTTGGATTAAGTAAAATTACTGGGCGATCTCCGGCTAATTGAGACAATTTTTCCATCTGTGCCACTTCTATCGCAGAAGGAGATACCACTAAAAATTGCTGATCTTCGGGTTGTAAACGAGTTTCTACCGGAGAACGAGAAGTCCCTAAATCCGTGACTCGAAAAGAGGTTTCTCCCCAGTCCCGACGGGCTAAAGCGGCGGCTCCGGTATCGGGAAATAAGACGACTAATTGATTATCGGGTTTTTGAATAACGGGAATAAATTCTAGGGCTATAGATTGGGCTTCGAGTTCAATTTCAGGAAAAACTAATTCAATTTGAATTAATTTATAACCATCATCTAAAGCGGCTTTAGTTGCTTGTTTGGCTTGTTCAATGGCTGCTGCTAAATTGTTGGGCAATTCTGGCATAATTTTAAATTTATTAATGATTAACTGTTGTTGAAAAATAGGTTGATTATCCCCCTAAATCCTCAGAAAAAAGAGGACTTTTAAGTCTATTTCCCCGCTTTTCAGTCTAAACCCCTATGTTTATCCTGGTTTTGATCCCCCTAAATCCCCCTTAACAAGGGGGACTTTGAAGTCTATTTCCCCCTTCTCAATGGGGTTAGGGGGGATCTCCTGGCTATATAGAAGTTCCCTAACATCTTGCTAATGCTACACAGGGAATCAAACGCTTGAGGACTTGTTTCACAACCATTGCTGTCCAATCAATATCAGCTTCGGTGGTATCCCGTCCCAGGGTAAAACGAATCCCACCTAACGCGGTGATTTCGTCATATCCCATTGCCAATAAAATCGGACTGGGACTGAGTTTACCACTACTACAAGCCGAACCTGCACTAATGCCAATTCCGGCTAAATTCAGTTGACGGACTAGGGTTTTTCCCGTCAAGGTGGTGGGGTTGATGTGTTTTGGGGTAAGACAAAAACTAACATGATGGGGTAAACGATTTAAAGGATCGCCTATGGGTAATAAATACGGCACATCGGCTAATAAGTCAAATAGGCGATCGCGTAATCTAATTAACCGAGAGGTTTCTGTCACAATATCCTGGGCTGCTAATTGGCAAGCTAACCCAAATCCAGCCAGGATGGGAACAGCCTGTGTCCCTGAACGCAGTTGAAATTCCTGCCCCCCTCCGGCTAACAACGGAGTTAACCGTACCCCTTCCCGCACATATAAGGCTCCGGCTCCTTGGGGGCCATACAATTTATGACTGGACAGGGATAATAAATCAACGGGTAACTGCTGCATATCCAGGGGTAAACGTCCTGCGACCTGTACCGCATCGGTATGAAATAAAGCCCCGTGAGCCTGGGCAATTTTGCCTAGGGTTTCAATCGGTTGCAGGGTTCCCACTTCACTCTGGCCATAAATAATCGAGACTAACACCGTATTTGGTTGAATCGCCGCCTGTAAGTCCAGGGGGTGAATCCGTCCGTAACTATCGACGGGTAAGCGAGTAATTTGCCATCCCGACTGTTCTAGGAGTTTCGCAGGTTCAGAAATAGCCGAATGTTCCACCGCAGAAATAATCAGATGTTGGGGTTGGGAATATTGACGAGCGACCCCCATAATGGCTAGATTATCGGATTCGGTTCCCCCGGAGGTAAAAATAATTGATTCCGGTGGAGCGTTAATCAGATGGGCCACCTGTATTCTCGATCGTTCTAAAATCATCGCGGCTCTGTTACCCCACTCATGAATACTAGAAGGATTTCCCCAATTTTCAGTCATCACCGTTTGCATTAGGGTGATCACTTCTGCACGGGGGGGAGTGGTTGCGCTATGATCGAGGTAAATTTGCATAGATTTTTATCAATCAAAAGTTGAGTTTTGTTTTCCGCAAGCACAATTAAAAATTGTTAAAATTGAAGGTGTTTAAATGAATTAATCTCCTGGTTTACAAACGTTATAATCTTCATGAGAAAGAACTTTTTGCGGAACGAGTAAATTACCGCTATCTTGACAAAGCATTCGATAATTTCGCGTTACGGGAATACTGATAATAAAACGATTATGGCGCAGTCGCTTGCCTCCAAAGTCCCGATAACTTTTTTGGTCACTTAAGCCCGCCAGAATAGTTCTGGCTTTAATCACGACATAATCGGGTAAGCCTCTGAGATCAATGATATCCTGAGTAAAAGAGGCTTCCCATTCTAGTTTTTTGGTTCGTTTGTCCTCAATGGCCTGACTATGGGAATCCTTTGTCACCTCTTGTTGATTACAACGATGACAGATTTTCCCATATCCTTTATGGCCACAGGGAAATGTCCTCTTTCGTTTTGGCATAGCAGCACAGCAGTGAGGGTGATTACCCGCGCCTACAAGCTCTGAGCAAGTGCTTACGGCGCTGACAGACTGTTACATCTTTTTCCGTCGGTGGCTTGGCAGAAATTAAGTTAATCTCGTCCTATTAATAGATTACCTGAATCATGAAGCTAGGCAATGGGCAATAGGTAATGGGTTTTAGAAAAATGGGCAATGGACAATAGTTATTGATTTTTTGATTGTTATCTAAAATCTCGGTTAAAAATCAATGTCCCCGAATTGAGTTTAAGGTCTATTCTGATAAGTAGTTACACAAAATAAATTACCTAGTTGAGAGAGGGAACACCGGAACAGCCCCCCAAACCTGCCGTGCACGGGGGGCTAGGGGGGAGAGAACAGGGTGGAGGATGTGTAATTAATTTTGTTTAGGTACTTATTACAATCATTAGTTAATATAACAGAAAAGCCCCGATTTTTTTATGGTCGTGCGTCAACTTGTCAAGATATCTTTGCGGATCAGTTTAACTCTATTATTAACTTTGGGTCTGGATGCTTGTGTTAAAACGTCATCTCAATCGGTCTTAAAACCTCGTTTAGAACCCCTTCCTCAAGATCCTTTAATTGCGGTTTATTTTAATCATTCTGAAGCATCAGTTTATACGGAACCCTATCGGAATATATCTCGATTTGGAGATAATTTAGAACAAATTATTATTGATAGTATTAATCAATCTACATCAACAATTGATGTCGCGGTTCAAGAGTTTCGTCTACCGAATATTGCTCAAGCATTAGTTGAACGTCATCAAGCTGGGGTGCAGGTACGAGTGATTTTAGAAAATAATTATCGCCGTCCCTGGGGTCAATTTACACTTACTGAAATTCAGCAGTTACCTGAACAAGAACAGAATCGATATCAAGAATTTATCTTACTAGCTGATTTAAACCAGGATGGAAAAATTAGCCCGGAGGAAAGTCAACAACGGGATGCTTTAATTATCTTAGAAAAGGCTGGGATTCCGATTATTGATGATACTGAAAATGGTTCTAAAGGTACGGGGTTAATGCACCATAAATTTATGGTAGTAGACAAAAAAACTTTAATTGTCACTTCTGCTAACTGGACAACCAGCGATGTTCATGGAGATTTTCAGACCATAGAAAGTCTAGGAAATGCCAATAATTTATTAAAAATTGAAAGTTCAAAATTAGCAAAATTATTTTCCGAAGAATTTAACTTAATGTGGGGGGATGGAGTTGGCAAAAAAAAGGATAGTCTATTTGGGATTGAAAAAACTTTTCGCGGGGTGCAGAATATTTCAGTTGGTAATACTCCGGTAAAAGTTCAATTTTCTCCTACTTCTCAAAAACAACCTTGGCAAAATAGCACTAATGGTTTAATTAATCAAAAATTACTGAGAATTAATCAATCCTTTGATTTCGCTTTATTTGTTTTTTCCGCCCAAGATATTGTTAATACTTTAGAAAGAAAACATCAAAATAACGTCTCAATTCGGGGATTAATTGATCCGAGTTTTGCCTATCGTTTCTATAGTGAAGGTTTGGATATGATGGGAATTTCTTTAGTTAATAAGTGTCGTTATGAATCGGGAAATAATCCTTGGAAACAGCCGATTTCAACCGTAGGAATTCCTAATTTACCAGAGGGCGATCGCCTACATCATAAATTTGGAATTATTGATGGTAAAATTGTAATTACAGGTTCCCATAATTGGACAGAAGCCGCTAATACCCAAAATGATGAAACTCTAATTGTAGTAGAAAATCCAACAGTTGCGTCTCATTTTCAGCGAGAATTTGAACGTTTATATCAAAATTCCGCCCTAGGGATTCCCAATTGGCTATTAACAAAAATCGAAAAAGATTTAAAAGCCTGTGGCGATTCTGTTGTCTCTCAAACCCCTTCTGCAAAAGCAAATCTAACTACTAAAATTAATCTAAATACTGCTACTCAAGAGGAGTTACAAACCTTACCCGGAGTCGGGGAAAAGTTAGCTAAAAATATTATAGCAGCTAGACAGAAAAAACCCTTTACTTCCCTAGAAGATTTAGATCAGGTATCTGGTTTTGGGCCAAAATTATTAGAAAAAATTAGCGATCGCGTTATTTGGTAAACTAGAATGGGCAATAGTCAACAGTTATTACTGTACAGCTACCAATTAAGATGTTTGACAATACTAAACCTTGTAAAAAGGGATAACCTACTGTTTGCTTGTTCCCTGTTCCCTCCCCCCCTAGCCCCCCGTGCACGGGGGGTTTGGGGGCTGTTCCCTAGCTGGGTTTATTTGTGATTGAGGTGATTAACAAATATTTAATAAAGCCCTGAAGGGCTTACTACTGATATGAATAAAATCGGTTTGCGAGGGCGTTTATTTTTATCCCATTTGTTAGTAATGTTAATTGGGGTAACATCCTTAGTAATTATTGGAAAAATATATTCTCCTAGGTTTTTCGTCAGTAATTTAGAACAACTCGAAGGCCCAGGATTTCGGTTACAATATATTAGAACTCGTCTGGTTAAAGGTTTTGAAATAGCCTGGAACCGTAGCACCTTTTGGTCAGTTTTAGCCGGAACAACCGCCGCCGTCGGACTCAGTTATTGGTTAACTAAACGTATTACTAAACCCTTAACGGAAATGGAAGAAATTACCCAGAAATTTGCTTCAGGGGAATGGTCAGAACGAATGTCTTCTAGTGATATTCCCGAATTAAATCAATTAGCTATGAGTTTCAATCAAATGGCGGCTAGTTTACAAAATGTTGAAAAAGGTAGACGGGAATTGATTGGTGATTTAACCCACGAATTAAGAACTCCTTTAACTATTGTTAGAGGATATTTAGAAGAAATAGCCGACGGAAATATTGCCCCTTCCCCAGAAATTTATCACCAATTAGCTAAAGAAACAAAACGTTTAGAAAGGTTAGTGAATAACTTACAGGAACTCTCGAAAGTCGAATCCGGTTATTTACCCATCCATCAAAAACCCGTTAATTTATATCCTTTATTAGTATCATTAGTACAAAAGTTTTCCGATCAAATCTTAGAAGATGGGCCGATTATTCAGTTAGAATCCTCACCGGATTTACCTTTAGTTTTAGCCGATTTAGATCGAACCGAACAGATTTTAGTTAATTTATTAGGAAATGCAATTTGTTATACAGAAACCGGAACCATTACTGTTAAAATAGGTTATGACTTAAACTTTTTGTGGATTGGGGTTATTGATACCGGAATTGGCATTTCTCCCGAAGATTTACCCCATGTTTTTGAACGGTTTTGGCGGGCTGACCGTTCCCGTTCTCGACATTCCGGGGGAACCGGAATTGGATTAGCTATCACCCGTCGGTTAGTGGAATTACAAGGGGGAAAAATTACGGTTTCCAGTCATTTAGGACAAGGTAGTATTTTTAGATTTTCACTTCCTTTGGCTAAATAATCCTTAATATTTAGAGTTTAAACGGGTATATATTGATTTTTCCCCTCCCCCTTTCTTAATATCCCTATTTTCGGTAAAGTGATTGGGTTGAGTTATCTGGAGCTAACTGTGGATCTAGTTACAGGATTTTTCTCGCTAGACTCTATGTTTTCAAGCTGGGGATTAAATTTCTTGCCGATTTTGGGGACAGCAACGGAAGCCCATCCTCCCGTTGAAGCAGAATCAGCGATGGTACTACTGGGGGTTTTACTTAGTTTAATCGCTATTTTTGTAGCCAGTAAAGCGGGGGGAGAGTTGGCCAACTGGTTGGGATTTCCGCCAGTTTTGGGAGAACTGCTTGGAGGCGTAATTATTGGGATTTCTGCCCTGAATTTAGTGGTTTTTCCAGAAGGCGGTATTGATAGTTCTCACTCTGTAATTATCAGTATTCTGGAAAAAACAGCCGGGTTAACTCCCGATACGGCAGAAGCAACTTTTAAAGCTCAAAGCGAAGTTTTAGAGATTTTATCGGAACTTGGTGTCATTATTCTATTGTTTGAAATTGGTCTGGAATCCAATATTCAACAACTGCTGGCTGTCGGAATTCAAGCCTTTGTTGTCGCTTCTTTGGGGGTTGTGATTCCCTTTGTGGCGGGAACAGCAGGATTAATGATTGTTTTCCATGTTCCTGTAATTCCGGCGGTTTTCGCGGGTGCAGCATTGACCGCTACCAGTATCGGAATTACCTCTAGGGTGCTATCAGAAATTGGTTGTTTGTCTACCCAAGAAGGTCAAATTATCTTGGGTGCGGCGGTAATTGATGATGTCTTAGGAATTCTAATTTTAGCTGTTGTTGCCAGTCTCGCAAAAACAGGTGAAGTCGATGTTGCTAATATTATCTATTTGATTATTAGTGCCACCGTTTTTATTGTCGGTGCAATTGTTTTAGGTAAGTTTTTTAACGGGACTTTTGTGGCTCTGGCCTCACAATTTAAAACCAGGGGTCGGGTTGTAGTTCCGGCGTTAATTTTAGCGTTTACTCTAGCCTATATTGGCGGCGCGATTCACCTGGAAGCAATTTTAGGGGCATTTGCAGCCGGGTTAGTGTTAGATGAAACTGAACCCGGTAGGGAGTTAGAAGAACTAATTAAACCCATTGCAGATGTAATTGTTCCGGTATTTTTTGTGGCGGTGGGGGCAAAAACAAATTTAGGGGTTTTGAACCCAGCAGTCCCTGAAAATCGGGAAGGGTTAATTATTGCTACCTTTTTGATTGTGGTGGCTATTGTGGGCAAAATTGCCGCTGGTTGGGGGGTATTTGGTTTGGATAATCCCAACCGTCTTGGAATTGGCGTCGGGATGATTCCGCGAGGAGAAGTGGGATTAGTATTCGCGGCTGTTGGTTCGGCTAGTGGTGCATTATCTCCCGCGTTGGATGTGGCAATTATTCTGATGGTAATTATCACAACTTTCTTAGCGCCTCCTTTACTGCGAATTGTGTTTAAAACCGACACTCCGCCGCCATTATCCGAAACAACTTAAGGTAATTAAAGATGGTTTTATGCCGTAGTCAAGAATTAAAGATTTGACCGCGTAGGGGCGGGTTCGAGTTCACCTTTGATACCCACAAACAATCTACAAAAACCCGCCCCTACAATTGGGATAATTAGCAGGATAAATTCATCATTCCCTAATATATAAACGGACTAATCTCCCCAGCTTTAACATTTAAAATTTGAGTATGTTTTAACCATTGAGCATCAAAAGCACCTAAATGAGTAGTTGTAATTAAAGTTTGAAATCGGTCTTGAATCGCATCTAATAGTTGATTTTGTCGGTTTAGATCTAATTCAGCTAAAACATCATCTAAAAGCAGTAAAGGCGGTTCCCTAACTACGTCTTCAATTAGTTGTAATTCCGCTAATTTTAGGGCTAAAACTAAAGTCCGTTGTTGACCTGATGAGCCATAACTTCGGGCTGGAGTTTGATTGATACTAAAAATCACATCATCTCGATGGGGCCCCACTAAGGAAATTCCTTGTTGTTTTTCCGCGATCGCCCTGGTGATAATTTTATCAAAAAAAGCCTGTTGAATTTTTTCTGGTGGAGTTATTGATAAACTGTAATTTGGTAAATCTAAATTAACATTAGGTTGATAGGTAATATCCAATAATTCCGTATTTCCACTAATAGATTCATGCCAAATTTTAGCCAGAGGGACTAAACGTTCTAAAACGCGATCGCGACGGCGGATAACCCTAGTTCCAGCTACAGCTAATTGAACATTCCAGAGTTCTAATTCCTCTTGTTTATGGTGAATTTCTGATGTTTCTGGATTTTGTTTAATTTGTTTTAAAAGAGCATTTCTTTGGCGTAAAACTTGATTATATTGTTGTAAAATATAAGCATAAATTGGTTCTAACTGCACTAATAAACGATCCAACCAATTGCGCCGATATTCGGGACTACCCCGGACTAATTCTAAATCTAAACTAGAAAACTGCACCACATTTAATACACTCAAAAAATCTAACTGTCGGCGTAATGATTCCCCATTTAAACAAACCGTTCTTCCTCCTTGGGAACGCAAAGTAATCCCTAAATCTAACGTCCCTAAATCCCGTTTTAAAGTAGCTGTAATTTGTGCGGTAGGTTGGGTATCAAAAATCAAATCTCGATCTCGACTAACTCGATGACTTTTGAGGGTAGAAAGTAATTCAACTGCTTCTAATAAATTAGATTTCCCTTGGGCATTATTTCCTAATAAAATTGTTTTAGGAGCTTCAAATATAACTTTTTGATCGGCATAATTGCGAAACTGTCGTAGATATAATAATTTCAAATACATGGCAAGAGGGAATAGGTAATTACGAATTACAAATTACGAATTACTTTACCATAGTATCTAATGAAGTTTTGAGTTGTTACCCAATGCTAATTCGGTGCTACGATGCTATAAACTAGATAAATCGGTGAATTGGGGTTACACTGGAAGGGGGAAGGGATGGAAACCGTAGAAATCACCGATACGGACGCGCCATCGCACGTCCCTACTGATAACTAATTACTGATAAGAGGACAGTGCCATATTTAATTTATAATCCCGATACAACCGGGGCTATGACCTTTAACCTACAGTTCGGTGTAAATACCATCGGACGGGGGCGGGATAACACAATTTGTTTAGCAGATGTGAGTCTTTCTCGTCATCACGCTCGCATTGATGTCAGCGAGGGAAAAAACACGATTACCGATATGCAGAGTAGTAATCATACCTTTGTGAATGAGGTGATAATTGAACACGCGAATCTCAAATCTGGAGATTTAATTCGTTGTGGTCGTGTAGTGTTTAAATTTATGAATGTTTCCCTCACACCCTCTTTAAAATCGGAGGCTGAAAATCATCAAACCTCGGTTATTCAGGAATTTGCTACCGATAATAGTTATACCATTATTCAAGATTTATTAGGAACTTCTCAAGCCATAAATTCAGTTTTAAATATTCGACAACAAGATGCTAATTTAAGAATTGTTGATAAGTTAAAAATTTTATTAGAAGTTAGTAAAGAGTTATCTTCTCCGAATGAACCCAATAAACTCTTAGATAAAATTTTAGATCTATTATTTCAAATAATGAATCTGGATCGGGCGGCGATTTTGTTAGTTAATCCTAAAACCAATAACTTAGAAAATAAAGCCGTTAAATTTCGGGAGGAACCCCTCGCCGATGAACATTTTTATAGTAAAAAAATTACCAATATTGTTAGAGAAACAGGAAATGCCGTATTAATAGATAATGCTCAAGCCGATGAGCGATTTGAGGGGTCTGAGTCGATTCTGTGTCAAGCCATTCATGCCTCGATGTGTGCGCCCTTAAAGTTACGGGATATTGTGATTGGGGTTTTGTATGTGGATAATTTATCTTTATCTAATCTTTATTCTCCCGAAGATGTAGAATTTTTAGCCGCCTTAGCCAATCAAGCCGCGATCGCGATTGACAATGCCGAACTCTATAAAAAAATGCAGGAAGAAGCCGTAATTAGAAATAAATTAGAACGGTTTTTTCCTCCAGCAGTGAGTCGAAAACTTCGGGAAGAAGGAAAATTTGATGCCATTGTAGAAAGTGAAGTTACCGCCCTATTTTCTGATATTACTAGATTTACAGAAATGTCTTCTCGAATGCAGCCTCGTCAAGTTATTTCTATGTTAAATGAATATTTTAAACTGATGGTGGAGGAAATTGTTTTTCCCTTTGAAGGAACCTTAGAAAAATACATTGGGGATGCTTTAGTTGCGGTTTGGGGATCTCCCTATTCCCGCCATGATGATGTGGATCGAGCGGTGCGAGCCGCCATTGAAATGCAGTGGACGGTAGATAGAATGAATCAAAAATGGAAACAGCGTTATGGAGAACCAATTTATATTCATATTGGACTGAATACCGGACAGGTAGCTGCGGGAAATATTGGTTCAGAAAAACTGATTCAATATACCCATACTGGTGATACCATGAATGTAGCTAGTAGGATTTGTTCAGCAGCTAATAAAAATGAAATTTTAATTTCTCAATCAACTTTTGATCAGTTAAAAGATCGGAGTTTGCCTTTAGAAACAATACCTCCTGTTATTGTTAAAGGGAAAACCGAACCCCTGCAACTTTATCGTTTACATTGGCAAGAAGTTCAATCAACTGCTCTTTCTTTTTGAATTAAATAATTAAGAAACCCCTGAAGGGGTTACTACTTTATCTTTTTGAATTCAATAATTAAATAAATAATTAAGAAACCCCTTCAGGGGTGACTACGGTTGTTATAATCTAGCTCGTTTTAAGGCTTGCCAACTGGTGTATCCTAATAATCCAGTTGCACCCATAGCATAGGCTAAACCACTGGGTATTCCCGAAAAAGCCAGGGCTAAACTTCCCACCCAAAGGGTTAAAGAATAGATAAATAATACCGTTCTCCGTTGGGATAAACCCGCGTCTAAAAGTCGATGATGCAGGTGGCGTTTATCCGCAGTAAAGGGGGATTTACCATGGCGAATTCGATCTAAAATGACCGCCGACATATCTAAAATCGGAACCGCTAGAATCATATAGGGGAGAATCACCGAGGTTACAACCGTTACTTTGACTAAACCAATCACCCCAACCCCAGCTAGGGTAAATCCCATGAAATAGGAACCCCCATCCCCCATAAAAATCTGGGCGGGATTAAAGTTATACCTGAGAAATCCTAGGGCACTTCCGGCTAAAGCTGCTGCAATTAAAGCCGCGGCGGGTTGATTCATAAATAAACTGACAATCAACATGACCACTGCGGCAATACCACAAACCCCCGCCGCCAGTCCGTCTAAACCATCAATCCAGTTAATCGCATTGGTCATCCCCACTAACCAAATAACCGTAATAGGTAAACTCAACCATCCAATGTGAACTAGACCCAAATTCGGAATCGTTAAAAAGTCAATTCGGACACCTACCCACCAAGCCAGACTCGCGACCCCGGTTTGTAGGATTAGGCGAGTCACAGGGGATAGGTTAAATAAATCATCCGCCAGACCAATCAGAAAAAAGGCAATACCCCCAAGGGTCACGCCCCAAATTTCATATTCATCCTGGGGGCTTAGGGGTTTCCCGGTGGCATCAATAAAGCCACCTGACCCCCAAACAAATAACAGAGCAATTAAGGCGCCAGCAAAGATGGAAACGCCACCTAAGCGCACCATCGGTTGTTGATGAACTTTTCGATCATTGGGTAAATCAACCCGTCCTGAACGGATGGCGATTTTTTTAACAATCGGCGTACTCCAGATCACAACTAGAGCCGAAATTACAAAAGCGAGTAGGTGGTACAGATGGTGGGGCATCTGAGGTTACAGGTGCAAGAAGTTCTTTGGGTGTCAGCCAGAGTTTACTACATTTAGGAACCTTTCTGACAAAAAGAAATCTCGGCGATTGAAATCGCTGCTAAACAAACGATGTCCGCCTGCGCGGACAAATAACGTCCACAGCATCCAAATCTTCAACCCGCATCGGCGGGTTTTGCTTGTGTAGCTGCGGTTTCAACCGCCGGGTAATTAAAAACCGTAGCTAAACAAACGATGTCCGCCTGCGCGGACAAATAACGTCCACAGCATCCAAATCTTCAACCCGCATCGGCGGGTTTTGCTTGTGTAGCTGCGGTTTCAACCGCTTCTTCAACTTCAACCTTTTGGGTCTTGCTTGGGTCATGAGATTTTTCGGTCAGGGTAACACCTTTTTTTAGTGTCATTTGTCGGACTAACTGTTGCCATTCCTCGGAATTTGTTAAACTTTCGGAATCTAGTTCCATGCCCTGGGCTAAGGACAATTTAGAGAAACTTTCTAACCAGGTTAAAATGATTTCGCTAGGGGAAGCTGTGGTTAACTTTAAGGCTTTTTGCAGGTGGGCTTTCATTTGCGGCAGTTTACCGTTACGATAGGCGTTCCAAGCATCCCAAATTAAGAGGTTATAGTCCATCTCATTGTGTTTTTTGGGATCATTGCTGAGGGTTTGTTCTAGTTGTTGGCGCTCTTGGATTTGTTGGGTTTGCAATTGAGATTGGGCTAATTCAATTTGAAGTTGATACATTTGAGATTGCGATCGTTTTAATTCGGTTTGTAGTTGATTAACTTGGGCTTGTTTTTGTTTTAATTCTCGCTTGGTTTGCTCAAATTGAGATTTAATTTCGGTTAATTCGGTTTCAGCTTGTTGGAGTTGAGAAACTGATGTTTCTAATTCTTTGATATAGGTCTGTTGTTGTTCTAACTCCTGTTTGGTTTCCTGGAATTGAGATTTAATTTCTGTTAATTCGGTTTGAGCTTGTGACCGTTGAGATTCGGACTGTTGTAATTGAGAATGGGACAGATCAAACTCACTTTCAACTTGATATAGTTGGGAATTGGAACGTTTTAAATCTCGTTTGAGTTGTTTAACTTGATTGCTCGTTTCTTGTAATTTATCTTGATCCTGTTGGAGTTTAATTTGAGTTTTCTCTAATTCTTCTAAACTTTGATGCAGTTGAATTTGAAAACGTTCTTCCCGTTTTTGCGCCTGTTGTAACTGTATTGTTAATTGACTTAAAATTGATTCAACTTCATTCCGTTGAGCTTCCGCTTCATCTAGTTGAGATTGAGAGCGTTTTAAATCCTCTTGAATTTGAGGATACTTAATTTCATAGTCTTCTAATTCTTCTTGAGTTTGATGTAATTGCGATTGATACCGCATCACATCAAATTGAGCTTGACTTAATTGGGTTTTAACTGTTTCTAATTCAGTACGAGTTTGATGGAGTTGATTATGAGATTGTTGTAAAACAGACTCGGTTTTACTTAACTGAGTTTGAAATTGTTGTAAAACAGATTCGGCTTCTTGTAACTGAGATTGAGATTCGTCTAATAGAGATTCCGCCGTTTTTAGTTGGGTTTTTGTTTGCTCTGATTCAGCTTGAATGACTTTGGCTTCTTCTAATTCAACTTGTTCCTCCTGCAATTGAGATTTTAGGGATTTATTCTCTATTTCTAATTGACGTAAATTAACCCATTCTTGAAAAGCCCAAGTTTTGTATAGGGAAGGTTTTAATAATTCTTGCCAAGAAAAATCAGGTGTTTGTTCAGGATGCCATCCTCTCCCTTCTAGTTCTTGATAGAGTTCAATGGCTTCGGGAAAGTAATGGTCAATTAATGTGGGTCGCTGACTATTAGATGAAATTTCTGTTCTCAACAACGAAGGATCATAAGCAGTGGGGGCGGGATGACTTAAATCAACGTTAAACTTATGATTAATTGTATCAATATAGGCGTTTTGATATTGAACAATTGTTTTTAGATTAGTTAACAAACAACGATGTTGCTCCCGATTATAAAAATTGAGAATTTTTTGATTATAATGCTGCCAATATTTGATCGCTAATTCGGGTTGAGATTGAAACATTTCATCCCCCCGTCGATACAAGGAGTCAGCCACTTCCCAAGGAGAACGATATATTAATAAAAATCTGGCTTCGGGTAACAGTTTTGCCCAAAAGTCTAAAAATAAGGTAGTTCGAGGTTCTTGCCATCCCCAAACAGAACTTAACCCATTTTGTTCTACTATATATTTAGCTCGGTCAATTAGGGGTGCATTAATCTGTAGATTTTCCTCAAGTGTCCATCCATCAATATTAACCCCTAGGGCACGAAAGGCATCCAAATGAAATTCAAAAAAATCTGGGTTTTCAAAATATCCCTTGGCATTAAATTCGGTCGCTTCCATCAAACGACGACCAATATGAACCCCTGCACTTTGCAGAATTGATGCAGTTAAGGAGGTTCCTGAACGGTGCATTCCGGTGATAATGAAAACGGTTTGTTCGCTGTGGGATTTTTGCATAATTTTTGAATACTATGTCAATTAAATAATTTTAGTATAAATGGGTTGCCTGTCCTACCAAATTTCTCGGATATTATCGAGAATCTCTCAAAAAGCCTGACGCTCTTTTAGTAGATTATGTTCATTGGCGGTTTGTTTCCCATGGGTTAACATTTCCTGAACTTGAGTCTGAGAATATTGTAAGGCTTGTTAGCTCGTTCGGAATCAACTTTCTGTGGTATAGTCGGGACGGAAACAATTATACCCCGACAGACAAAAGGAACGATTACCAATACAATCTGGAAAAATGACCAGTGTTCCAACTGCCATTCCCTCTAAAGCCGGAAGATAAAAACCCTCTCCTTCTTTTTGGTTGGGGAGAAACACTGTTATTGTAGCACGATTTAGCTGCTCTAAATAGTCTTTTCTCGAAAGTTGAGTGGTTCAGAGTTCTACTTTTTGACCGATTGTTTCTAATTTCTGCTTTAACTCCTGTCCTACTTCTGGTTCTTTTAATGCTGCAATCTTTTTTAATTGGGAAACAGAAAATGACATCAATTCGGTGTAAAATTCAGAATAGGTACAATGGGGCGGAAATTCGGTTGGAACAATCAGGTCGTGATTAACTTCTCAATTCCTAAGTGTTTGGCTAAAGTTTTCGTCCTCCGGTAGAATCTACCTTTAATTAAATCATAAAACTTATTGAGATTTTTGGTATGAGTGTTAGCTATTTTGAGACCGCCAATCAACTGTTAAGAAAAAGTCAGTTTGACAATGCCATTGAAAGCTACCAAAAAGCGATTGAAGAAAACCCAAAATCGGCTTGGTCTTACTACAATTTAGGGGAAGCCCTGGTCAATACCGGAAGTATTAAAGAAGCGATCGCAGCTTACCAAAAAGCGGTGGATCTCAATCCTAATTCCCCCTGGTTTTATGACCGATTAGGGAGTGTAGAACTAGAAGCCGGAGATTTAAGTCAAGCCATAGATTGCTTCCAAAAAGCTATTGATCTCGATGACAGTTTCTATGAATTCTACAGGAATTTGGGTATCGCGCTGACTCAACAAGGTAATATTTCAGAAGCTATTTCTTCCTTCCAAAAGGCATTAGCCCTAAAACCCAAGGATGGGGAAACCTATTACTATCTCGCACAGGCTTTCACACAACAAAACCAAAAGCAAGAGGCGATCGCAGCTTACCATCAAGCCTTAGAAATTAATCCCTATTGGTCGGAATGTTATTTAGAATTAGCCAAGATTCAAGATAACTTAGGTCAGACCGATGAAGCTATTAAGAATTATCGTCGAGCTTGTCAACTGAATCCTAATTTAATAGAAGCCTACCAGAGTTTGCGAACTATCTTAGAACAGCAGGAACAATGGGAAGAACTCATTAAACTCTCCCGTCGTTGTTGTCAGGTGAATTCTAACTCCGCCGAAGCCTATTATGATTTAGGAACAGGATTAATTCACCAACAGGAATCGGAAGAAGGTATCATTGCTTTGCGTCGAGCTTGTGAACTTAATCCTGATTTTGTAGAGGCTTATCAACAGTTAGGACAGGCTTTATCTCAACAAAATGAGTGGGAAGAAGCCGTAACAGTTTATCGCCGTTGTGTTCAACTTAATCCTGATTCTGTTGAATATCAATGGAGTTTAGCCAAAGCCTTAGTTCAAATTTATAACTGGGAAGAAGCGATTAAAGTTTATCGTCAAACTTGTTATTTAGAATCTTCTTCGGCTGAGTTATATGATCAATTAGGGCAAACTTTAGCACAGTTTTATCAATTTGAAGAAGCGATCGCCACCTATCGCCAAGCCTTAGAATTGAATCCTGAAAATCAGGGTGAAATTCAAGCCCGCCTACAACAAATTTTAGAGAAACAGCGTCAATTTGAAGAAGCGATCGCCATCTATCGTCGTACCCAAGAGTTTAATCCTAATTCCTTTGAATCCTATCAAAATTTAGGACAAACTCTCCGACAACAAGGCAATATTGAAAATGCTATTGTGGCTTTCCGTCGCGCCTGTGTTCTCAACCCCGGATCTCCAGTAGCTTATCACCTTTTAGGTCATACCTTTGCCATCTTACAAAAGTGGGATGAAGCCATTAGTTGTTATCGCCGGGCTTGTGAGATTTATCCCCATTCTCCCGATATTCATTTACATTGGGGAGAAGCCTTAGAACAGAAAGAAAACTATCAAGAGGCTCTGGCTTATTTGCAGAAAGCAATTAACCTAAAACCGGATTTTGATTTAGCTTATGAAGCCATGGGTCGTGTGATTTCAAAAAAAAGGGAGTTAACTTAGATCCCCTTTCCCGCCATCGGGAAATGCAGAAAAACCGTCCTACAGATCCTGAAACTTATCAGGATCTAGGACAACAATTACATCGTCAAGGCTATTTAAAAGAAGCAATTAATTGTTATCAAAAAGGGATAGAATTACAAGGAGAACCGATTCATTTATGGTTTTATCGGAATTTGGGAGAAGCGTTAATCAGTTATCAGTCATCAGTTATCAGTCATCAGTGAAGGGGGACTCTGGGACAATTTCTTTCTTCTTCCTCCAAATAATTTGACACTCGACAACCGTCAAAATCGGGATGATAGGATTTGAACCTACGACCCCCTCGTCCCGAACGAGGTGCGCTACCAAGCTGCGCTACATCCCGATGCCTAAATTAGACATCTTTGTCAGTATAACACATAAAAGATCAGTTAGGATCAAAAAGATGTGAATTTATTAGGAAAAGGTCAGCGTGGTAGTCAAGCCGGACTGGTTACGAGTTAAAGCGCCTCAATGGGAGCGCGTTGGCAACGTTAAAGGAATTTTACGGGATTTAAGCCTAAATACTGTCTGTGAGGAAGCCTCCTGTCCCAATATTGGCGAGTGCTTCAACGCCGGAACCGCTACATTTTTAATTATGGGGCCAGCTTGTACCCGGGCTTGTCCCTACTGTGATATTGATTTTGAGAAAAAACCCCAACCCCTAGACCCAACCGAACCGGAAAGATTAGCGGAAGCGGTACGACGCCTGAACTTGAATCATGTTGTGATCACTTCTGTGAATAGGGATGACCTACCCGATGGCGGTGCGTCCCAGTTTGTTCGGTGTATTGACGGGGTGCGATCGCTCTCTCCCCAAACCACTATTGAGGTCTTAATTCCCGATTTGTGTGGGAATTGGGACGCCCTAGAAATAATTTTGCAGGCTAAACCGGAAGTTCTCAACCACAATACCGAAACCATCCAACGTCTGTATCGTCGGGTTCGTCCCCAAGGCGACTATCAGCGCAGTTTGGAGTTATTAAAGCGATCGCGCCAACTCAGACCCGAAGTTTATACTAAATCTGGGTTGATGGTGGGACTGGGTGAAACCGATGCCGAAGTTCGGGAAGCCATGCAGGACTTACGGGCCGTTGATTGTGATATTTTAACCTTGGGTCAATACCTGCAACCCAGTCCTAAACATTTACCCCTGGTGGCGTTTATTTCCCCAGAACAATTTAACACTTGGCGAGAATTTGGCGAGTCTATTGGGTTTTTGCAAGTTGTTGCGTCTCCCTTAACTCGGAGTTCCTACCACGCCGAACAAGTTCGAGGATTAATGGAAGAATATCCGCGTTAGTTGGAGTTGCAATGATTCGCTAAAGCCAGAAATCAGGTCTTGAGTCAAAGCCTAAGTTTGTCGAAGCTTAGGTTTTTAATCCCAAAATTTATATAAAATTTAATAGGTGTTAAATTGGATCATTGTATAATTGCTCCTATCAGCAAACAAGCCAAAAAACTATGACTCTATCCAGTATCAAACTACCCAGTGGTGAAATTACCGTTTTTGCCAATGAAGAAAACAACCTTCCCAGCTTAACTAACACCACAAACAAAACAGTAAAATTGAAACTTGAAGCAGAGGGTCAGTGGTCTTACGGAGGTAAAGATGCCTTTGCAAATCAGGTAGGTGGTGATGGTAACACCACGCAGACGGGACGAAATCCATATATGCGTTTTCCAGACATCACGCCATCAGCATTAGTGGCGGTAAAAAATGGTCAACCTGTGGCTAGTGGGAAAGAACAAACGGTCGAACTCCGTCCCTCCGAATCTGTAACTTTCATTAACAACGACCAGCCCGGTGTGTACGGTGATAATAGTGGTAGTCTCACCCTGAAATGGTCTATTGCTGCTATTAGTAGTGACGGTTCTGATACAACAAATAACAGTGTTTCTAACGACAAAAATACAGAGATCACACTTCCCAGTGGTGAAATTACCGTTTTTGCCAATGAAGAACAAAACCTTCCCCAATTGACGAATGAATCGGATAAAACCATTACATTAAAATTGCAAGCTGAGGGGTTGTGGGATTACGGCGACACCGAGATATTTGCTAAGAAAGTAGATGCTAATGGTAATTCTGAAAATAGTGGACGGGAGCCTTATGTGCGTTTTCCCAATATTGCACCAGCAGCATTAGTAGCCGTCAAAAATGACCAAGCGGTGGCGAGTGGAAAAGAACAACTGGTGGAACTGAAACCGGGAGAAATCGTATCTTTTATTAATAACGACCAACCCAATGTGTACGGCGACAACAGTGGGACTCAAACCGTTAAATGGTCAATTTGGAGCGCTAATTAATAATGTGACAAAAGCGGGATAGAGCAGTTCCCTATCAAGTGAGGTACACTTTCAAGGAAGTCAGTGTGCCTCACGACGATAATAACGGCTATGTTGATTGTGATATTTTAACCTTGGGTCAATACCTACAACCCACACCTAAACATTTAGCCGTTGAGGGATTTATCACACCCGAACAATTTGATACTTGGCGGGATTTTGGTGAGTCTATCGGTTTCTTACAAGTGGTGGCTTCTCCCCTAACCCGCAGTTCCTACCACGCCGAACAGGTACGAGCCTTAATGCACCAATATCCGCGTTAATACCGTAGTGAGTCCTTTAGGACTCCCTCTCAAGGTTCGAGCCTTAATGCAACGATATCCGCGTTAATACCGTAGTGAGTCCTTTAGGACTCCCTCTCAAGGTTCGAGCCTTAATACAACGATATCCGCGTTGATACTCCAGTTTCCCAAAATTGAGACAAAATAGAGAGGATATTCTAACCCTTGAGAACGATGACTTGCTGCATCAACCCCCAATGTCCCAACCCAAACAACCCAAATGGTACAGTTTGCTGTCGAGCTTGCGGTGTCCAAATACCCGACGTATTGCGAGGACGGTTTCGCCTGATCAAAGTATTAGGTCAAGGGGGGTTTGGTCGCACCTATTTAGCGGAAGATGATGGACTGTATGAAAAATGCGTCGTGAAACAGTTTGTTCCCATGAGGCAAGGAACGGCAGGGCTAGAAAAAGCTTTACAATTATTTGAACGGGAAGCGAGACAACTGGCACAACTGGGACAAAATCCCCAAATTCCGGCATTATCGATTTATTTTTCCGAAAATAATCAACTCTATTTAGTTCAGCAATATATTGAAGGGGAAACTTTAGATAAAATTTTACAAAAACAAGGGGTTTGGACAGAACAGCAAGTTAAGGAATTATTAATCAGTTTGTTACCTGTTCTCAAATTTATTCACAAGCAAAAGGTCATTCACCGTAACCTCAAACCCGATAATATTATGCGTCGTCGGAATGGGGAATATGTGTTAATTAATTTTGGGGTAGCGAAAGATTTATCCGCAACGCTAGTCTATACCCAAGTCGGAACCCGTGTTGGTTCTGATGGATATGCAAGTCGGGAACAAATGCAAGGGGGAGAAGCCTACGCCGCCATTGATTTATATAGTTTAGGGGTGACTTGTTTTTATCTATTAACTGAAATTTCACCTCTGGAATTATGGTTAGATGAAGGGTACAGTTGGACGAAAAATTGGCAACAATATTTGGAGCAAACTCTGAGTCCACAATTCAAACAAGTTCTTGATCAGCTATTAAAAAAAGATATTGGAGATCGTTACTCCTCTGCTGATCAAGTGTTGCAGGACTTACAAAGTCTCTCACCCCAACTGCCCTGGCAAAACCCTATCTGTATTGCCACTCTCACCGGACATTCAACTGATGTCAAGTCTGTAGCCTTCAGTCCCGATGGTCGGATGTTAGCCAGTGGGAGTTGGGACAAGATGATTAAATTGTGGGATGTGCAGAGCCAACGGGAAATTGCCACTCTCACCGGACATTCAACTGATGTCATCTCTGTAGCCTTCAGTCCCGATGGTTGGACGTTAGCGAGTGGGGGTTCTGACACCACGATCAAATTGTGGGATGTGCACAGCCAACGGGAAATTGCCACTCTGACCGGACATTTAGGTGTTGTCTGGTCTGTAGCCTTCAGTCCCGATGGTCGGACGTTAGCTAGTGGAAGTTATGACACCACGATCAAATTGTGGGATGTACAGAGCCAACGGGAAATTGCCACGCTCACCGGACATTCAAATTGGGTCATGTCTGTAGCCTTCAGTCCCGATGGTCGGACGTTAGCCAGTGGGAGTGATGACAACACGATTAAATTGTGGGATGTGCACAGCCAACGGGAAATTGCCACTCTCACCGGACATTCAAGTGATGTCACGTCTGTAGCCTTCAGTGTCGATGGTCGAACGTTAGCCAGTGGGAGTGATGACAAGAAGATTAAATTGTGGGATGTGCAGAGCCAACGGGAAATTGCCACTCTCACCGGACATTCATGGTATGTCTTGTCTGTAGCTTTCAGTCCCGATGGTCGGACGTTAGCCAGTGGGAGTTATGACAACAGGATTAAATTGTGGCGAGCACCGTAGGGGTGGGTTCGAGTAGCAGAAACCGGGTTTCTCAAGATATCTTGATTTGTTGCAATTAACTGAATTAGAAACCCGGTTTCTTTCGGTATTTGCGATCGCATTTGGGGCGGGTTTAGCATTCGGGGGTGATTTAATCGAGATTGTCTCGAACCCGCCCTTACGATATAGAAAAATTTCTGTTATTCTAAAACCAGGAAACAATATTATTAATTGCTGTGATTATGATTAGACGAGTAACAATTTATTCCGGTGAGGATGGTTACTGGGTGGTTGAATGTCCGAGTTTACCCGGTTGTGTGAGTCAGGGGAAAACCCAAGAAGAAGCATTAATCAATATTAAAGAAGCAATTCAAGGCTATATTTTAGCTTTAGAAGAAGATGGTTTACCTGTACCCCTCGAAAATGTTGAGACTTTAGAAAATTTACTGTTAGTGGTATGAGTAAATTGCCGAGAATTTCAGGTAAGGAATGTGTTAAAGCTTTAGAGAAAGTGGGTTTTTATCTGAGACGACAACAAGGTAGCCATCTGATTCTCAGACGTAATGAACCTTTAACACAAGTGGTTGTTCCAAATCATTCCGAACTGGATAAAGGAACTTTAAGATCAATTATTAGAGGTGCTGGCTTAAGTGTCGATGATTTTTTACAATTACTGTAATCTATATTAAAGGCAATAAACCCTAGTTATCAGGTCTTTTGGCAATTTGCGATCGCATTGGGGGATTTGATAATATGAGAAAGTGCGATCGCTATAAATAATATTATGGAAAGTCAACCCAGGGAGATTCAACGTTATGTGACACCAGATGGTAAAATTCCCTTTGATCAGTGGTACGAATCCCTAAGCGACGCTAAAACTCAATATAAAATAGATGCAAGGTTAGAACGAATTGCGTTAGGTAATTTAGGAGATTACCGTTTTGTAGGAGCAGGGGTTTATGAGTTCAGAATTAATTATGGCCCTGGTTATCGCCTTTACTTTGGACAAATCGGATTAAAAATTGTGTTATTGCTGTTTGGGGGAGATAAAAGCACCCAAAAACAAGATATTCGTCAAGCTCAGGAGTATTGGAAAGATTATGACAAACATTAAAATACCAACTTCTAAACCCTATCATGATTTTATCATTGAAAAGCTGAAAAATTCTGAACACGCTGCGGGTTTTTTGACCGCAATATTAGAGGAAGAAAACCCCGAACCTGAATTATTGAAAAATGCGATCGCCCAGGTAATTGAAGCAAAATATCAAAATCAAGATTTATCAAACGAAGCCAAATTATGTTATGAAAAACTTAATCACCTGTTAACAAAATCAGGTTGTGCTGAAATTTATGGTTTTATTGAGTTATTGAATAGTTTGGGATTTGAGATTTCAATTCATGTTAAAGAATATATTACAGAAGTTGAGGAATCAGAAACCGGGTTTCTCAAGATATCTTGATTTGTAGCAATTAACTTAATTAGAAACCCGGTTTCTTGATTATTAACTTTAGAACGGGACTGACGGGGCTCGAACCCGCAACTTCCGCCGTGACAGGGCGGTGCTCTAACCAATTGAACTACAGTCCCTTGCTGTCGTTCTTTTTTTTGCGACAATTTTTATTATTACTGCTTTTTTCTAATTTGTCAAGCATTTCTGGAAAATTTTTTTTTGACAGGGCTTTTGGCGGAGTCTTCCCCGCAAAGCTAGACTGAAAAAGACAAATTCGGAGGGATTCTCAGTGAATATGGAGTTTAAGCCATTAGACCAGTTAACTCAGGAGCAAGTCAATACTTGGGTTCAGGAAGGACAACAACGGAGTCAATTCGGCCAGTTACCCAGCTATATTCCCCAGTTAGCCCAGGTGAACCCCCAGGAATTCGGGGTCAAAATCCTGACGCTCCAAGGCCAATGTTATCAGGCGGGGAATCAAACCCTCCGATTTCCCGTGATGAGTGTGATCAAGTGCTTTCTATTATTAAATCGACTGCTGGAATTGGGAGAGGAGCGGGTCTTCCAGCAAGTGGGGGATCAGCCTTCCGATCAACCGTTTAATTCCCTCGAACAGCTAGAATCCGATGGCGGATGGCCGCGTAATCCAATGATTAATAGTGGGGCGATCGCCCTAGCTGGATTGCTACCTGGAAAGGATGCTAATTCTCGCTGTCAGTATCTCTGCTCCTGGTTAAATCAATTGGCCGATTGTCAGTTAGTTTTAGACCAGGATATTCTGGAGTCCGTGCGTTCATCCCCCAACCCCAAAAACCTGGCCCTGGTTTCCACCCTGGCGGCTTCGGGTTATCTGGAGCATCCCGATATCACCTTAGATACCTATAACCAAATTTGTTGTTTATCGGCCACAATTTCAGATTTAGCCAAATTGGGTTGGTTATTGCTACAACCCACTAACCCGGAATGGGAAAGCGCCATTCGCATCGTCAAAACCTTAATGCTCACCTGTGGGTTATACGAAACATCGGGACACTTTGCGATGAAGCTGGGAATCCCAACTAAATCGGGGGTGAGTGGGGCGGTATTATCAATTATTCCCCGACAGGGAGCGATCGCTTGTTACAGTCCCCCCCTTGATCCCCAAGGAAATTCTATCGGAGGTTTATTTTTTCTGGAAAAAATAGTTAAAACCCTAAATTTAAGTCTGTTCACTTAGTTTCTCTATACCCTATTTAGAAGATTAACAGCCTATTAAACTAAATCAAAAATAATGGAACCCGATTGCCAAAATTAAATTATTAAAAAATGTTAAACACAAAAATATAAAAACTTTATTAAGATTTTATGGTTATATTGAAAATAGCAGCAGAAGTAACTGGAGTGAGACACCCATGGAAGTCAGTCAACTGTTGAGGGAATACGAAGAAGGGGAAAGAGAGTTTACAGGGGTAGACCTCGAAGGAGCAGACCTATCCGGGGTAATTTTGATTGGGGTTAACCTTTCGGGAGCTAACCTAACGGGAGCCAACTTGAGTCGAGCCTTCCTGAGTCGGGTTAAATTCAATGGGGCGTGTTTGCATCGAGTGAATTTGAGTTATGCCAAAATGAATGAGGCACAAGGGGGGGATGCAAACTTAACTAAAGCCAATTTGACGGGGGCTTTTTTGGTTAAAGCTAAACTTCCCAATGCTAATTTAAGCGGTGCAACTTTAGCCGGAGCTAATTTAAGACGCGCCAGCTTACCGAATGCTAATTTATGCTCGGCTAACTTGCCATTCTCGAATTTAAGAGAAACAAACTTAACCGGAGTTAATTTAAAATGGGCAAATTTAGTGGCGGCAAAACTCAGTGGGGCTAATTTATTTGGGGCGGAATTAACGGGAGTTAATTTACAAAGAGCCTACTTAAATGGGATTAAATTAAGTTGCGTTAATCTTGAGGGTGTTAATCTGCATGAAGCTAGAATGAATGGGGCTGATTTAGAGGAGGCAAACCTGATAAATGCTAATCTAAGTCAAGCTCAAATGCGAGGTATTAGGTTAACTAAAGCTGATTTAACCGGAGCTAATTTAGAACAGGCTAGTCTAATGTGGGCAAATTTAAACTGGGCAAATTTATCACAAACAGACTTGAGAGATGCGGATTTAAGAGATGCGTCATTATTGGGAGCTAACCTTGAAAATACTCAATTCCAAGGAGCGCAATTACCGCAATCTTTAAAACTTTATCTGGATTTAGCGATGACCTGCTCTAATTTATATCAAGCTCATACTCAGAAGTGTGAACTTGAGTTAGGATAATTAAAATTCAGATTTAACGGCGCATTCATGGAAACAGATTATACTGTGGTTTTTGTTACGGCAAGTTCTCGTTTGGAAGCGGAAAAAATTGCTCAAGTGTTAGTGGAAGAAAAACTAGCAGCCTGCGTAAGTTTAATGCCAATTCATTCTATTTATACCTGGGAATCAAAATTATGCCGAGCAGATGAATGGCAATTAATTATTAAAACGGATCTCAGAAAATTTGAGCCTTTAACCATAAGGGTTAAACAACTTCACTCCTATGAAGTACCTGAAGTTATCGCTTTACCTATTGTTAATGGTTTAGTAGGTTATTTAGACTGGATTGCTGCACAAACTCAGACCCTTTAAAAAATTTGTTTTCTCTTAATAATTTTATTTACTTTTATAAGGACAAGCATTGATAGGTGTCCTTGTGGATTCCCACCATCTAAATCTTTCACCTAAGCGGTAGTTGTACTGCCTCCGGCAGAGTTCTAGGTGAGCAGTGATCGTTACAACTTGGGCTTTTGTGGGTTTAAGGCGGTATTTGTACGTTAGTTGCATTGAAAACTTCCTTTTCGACCTGTTTCTAGTATAGATTATTTCAACACTTAGATGATATGTTACCCGAAGTATAATTGTCGGACGGAGGTACGGAGTCCGACGAGCATTTCATCGGGAGCGGTGATTTAATCGGGGTACTCCGCGCCAGCGCTCCGAGACATCCCCTCTAAATACACCGAGGGACTTCCCTGCTGTTAGTTAAGTTTTTATCCCTTTAGGTCTTTATGCCAACCCTATCTCAAATTAATCGTTTTCTACTGGGGAAACCCTTACCAACCAGTGCCTACGCCCAGGAAAGACTAACAAACTTTGCCGCCTTAGCAATTTTAGCCTCTGATGCGTTGTCTTCTGTGGCCTACGCAACGGAAGAAATTCTCTTGGTTTTAGTGGCCGCCGGAAGTAGTGCTTTAGGACTGTCTCTGCCCATTGCCGGGGGAATCATTTTACTGTTGTTTGTAATTACCTTATCCTATCGTCAAACGATTCGCGCTTACCCTCAAGGTGGAAGTGCCTATTTAGTAGCGAAGGAAAACCTCGGACTGCACGCTGGGTTGGTGGCGGCGGCTTCTTTATTAATTGATTATGTCCTGACCGTTACCGTCAGTATTTCCGCCGGAATTGCTGCCCTGACTTCTGCTATTCCTGCCCTTAACTCCTACACTATTGAACTGTGTTTAACTGCGATTGTACTGTTAATGGTGGCGAACTTACGCGGGTTAAGGGAAGCGGGGCGGATTTTTATGCTCCCGACCTATAGTTTTGTGATTAGTGTCTTTATCTTAATGGGTTTGGGTTTCTATAAATATGCAACGGGTCAGGTAGTAGCTACTGTCCCCATACTTCCGATAGCCCAACCCTTAAGTCTGTTCTTGATTTTACGCGCATTTTCGGCTGGATGTACCGCTTTAACGGGAGTTGAGGCGATTTCGGATGGGGTTTTAGTGTTTAAACCCCCGGAATGGAAAAATGCTCGCACCACATTATTGTGGATGGGGACAATTTTAGGGGTAATGTTTATTGGGATTACCTACTTAACTCAGGTTTATCATATTATTCCCGAAGCAGGACAAACAACGATTTCTTTATTAGCACGACAAATTTTTGGGGATGGTTTTTTCTACTATTTTCTGCAAATTGCCACCTTATTTATCTTATTGTTAGCTGCTAATACCAGTTATGCAGATTTCCCGCGACTGTCTTATTTAGTTGCACGGGATGGATTTTTACCTCGTCAGTTATCCTTATTAGGCGATCGCTTAGTCTATTCTAATGGAATTCGTTTATTAAGTCTATGTGCTGCCATTTTAATCATTATTTTTAAAGGGCAAGTTAACGCTTTAATTCCCCTTTATGCCGTTGGAGTTTTTACCTCCTTTACGTTGTCTCAATTGGGCATGGTCATCCATTGGTTTAAGGAAAAAACCTCTGGTTGGCGACAAAGTGCAGTTATGAATGGTTTAGGAGCTTTAACAACCGCTGTTGTTTTAGGGGTAATTGTCACCACTAAATTTTTATTGGGAGCCTGGTTAGTGGTGTTAGCAATTCCTTTATTAGTGATGTTTTTTTTAAAGATTCATAGTCACTATAAAAATATTGCTAAATATTTTCGCTCTCAGGAACTTTCCCCCTATCGTTGTCCTTTACCACCGCCAGGCACAGCGATTAAACATTCTGCTGTTGTTTTAGTCGGACAGTTAAATCGAGGCACCTTAGAAGCCTTAGATTATGCTCGTTTAGTAGCTCAAGAAATTGTAGCGATTCATGTTGATATTGGAACAACGGATCATCAAGCTTTACGACGACGATGGGATGAGTTAGAAATTCATGTTCCCCTGGTGATTTTGGATTCTCCTTACCGTTCAGTTGTTCAACCAATTCTGGATTTTGTTAAAAAATTTGAAGCTGAACGTCCTAGTAGTTTTTCAACGATTATTATTCCCGTAATTGTTACCCGCTATTGGTGGGAAGAACTATTACACAACCAAACCGCTTTATTTATTCGCCAAGCTTTACGGAGTAATCAATGTCGAATTGTGACAACTGTTCGATACTATGTTTCAATAACTGATCCCCCCTAACCCCGTTAAAAATGGGGGAATTTATCCCCCCTAACCTGCTTGAAAACGGGGGAACTGGTCGCCCCTAATCTTCCGGTTGCTGTATGAATAAACTAGCTCATACTTCCGAAACGGCAATTGCTATTACTTTTTTAGTTATGAATCTCTCTGTCATTCTTAGACAGATTTTTGGGTCGATGTTTTTGGTGGTTGGGTAAATCATTGTGTTTGTGCAATAACTCAATGCTTAATCCAAATCATAGGCTGATAAGCATTATTGGTCTTTTGCTGAAAATCTTGATACTTATCTAAAGGAGTTTTTATTAAAAAATCATAATGATTTTTGAGATTATCAGTATAACTCTGGCAATATAATTGATACAAAGTAATAACCTCTTGTATCTCTGATTCAGTTAAAATCTTTCGAGGATTAAATAAACATTCTTGATAAATAAAATATAAAATGGCTTTAGACAATAAAAGATTATTAATTTCACGAGCTTCTTGAATCCGATTTTTCTGTCTAGTTAGATTTTGCTGTTTTAAGTAAATCGCTGTCAGATAAGCTTTGAATAAATTTATATAAGCTGAGTAGATAATATAAATCCGATCTAAGGATAAGCTGATTTGCTCTCGATTATTGTGACGGCTAATTAAGTCTCTTAGATGAGTTTCCTGTTTATTTAATAATTTTTCTATATCTATAGCTGTATTTTCACTCAGCCCATAATCTTCTAAAAGCTGAATTAAGCTTAATGAATGTTTAATTAAGAATTTACTCTCGGATAAAAGTTGACGCTGTTCATGTTTGATTAAGATTTCTATTTTATTTTGAACAATAAATAATTGCTTATCAAGGTTTTCTAACTTGGAGCTAATCAGATAATAACCGACTAAATTAACGCCTAAATTCATTCCTGATAGAGCAATATTAATCCCAGATAAACTATGAATTTGTTTAACAAGAGTCAAGGTTTTTTTGATATCAATGGAATTAACAATTACAGTCCCAGCAGACGATAGTACAATTTCCGCATAGGTCGCCACATCACTACAAGCTAAGATTTGCTCAACATGAGCAATAATTTCCTTAGTAGCAGTATTCCTAGCAATACCACTAGCAAAATTAATCGTTACCTCTCCTAAATGATTCAGTTGAGTCAATTGTTTTAAAAGCTCGTCATACATATTATTCATATTATTAATTTCCTGGTAATGTGGGCATTCCGTTTTGATAGGTGCAAGTATAAATAGAAAGTATCGTTATCATCAATAATATTTGATCTCTCTGCTTAAAAAACTTAGAACCTGTTAATGACATAATTATTATACTTATCATACCAGTAACTGCCCATCCAATCGGGCCTGCTATGAGTGCTAAAATTCCTTTAAACCCAGCTACGTTTATACTGAACCAACCCAACAATGCAGGTATTAGCCAACCAACCAAAAAACCCGTTGATAAATAATTAAATAATAGACCAGATACTATCGGTAGTGCAGCACCTAAAGCTACTGGAGCAGCACCATTTAAAATGGCTTCTATCAAAGCTTGATTTAGGATTTCATCTGTTAACTTAAAATGATATTTATGTGCGGTCTCTTGTCTAATCTTTCTGATTAATTTATCTTTTTGCTTTTCTCCCAAAGATTGGAAGACCAATAGTAAAATATTACGTGCGATCGCTTCTAATTGTTCAGTTACCTGGGTTACAGAATGAATTTTAGCAATTTCTGATAAAATCAGATTTTTTTGTTGTTTTAAATTATTATCATTATCTTTTACTTTCATGTTGCAGAAAAGAGGAATCATGTAGTCCTGCCAACAATCAATAATATCTTTATCATCAATCTCTTTAAGACCTTTTACAGACTTAGTATGGTTTTGCAGAAAACTGTAGATTGTATCTATCATTTTCTGCCTCTCAGTTGGAAAAATATTAAGATTGATCAGATTAAGGTTGTTAAAAATATTTTTTAGTTGTTCGTCTTTTAGAGACTCTAAATCAGATTTTATAAAAGCATTCATAATCAAACCCCTGGTTAATCATCAATGGTGGTCAATCTATATTTTATTTATAATCTATCTAAACGTCAAGTAAATTTAAGATTTAACTTTTAATACAGTCTTTATTAGCAAATCTATGTATTTATACGGATTGATAACAGAATAAAAATTTCCGTATTACAAACTAAGCAACCTTTTGAAAAACTGTAATTTTAACTATTTATAATGGTGGAGAGCTAGTTTATTTAAGATATCGCCACTGGCGGTAAACGGATGGGGACGAAAGCGAAAGCAAGACTAATTTCGCTCATTTCGTTGATTGCGTTCGTTTCGCAAAATTGCTAACATAGGTTATAATCAATTCTATCCGAACTCTCGTTTGCAGAAGTTGGAGACACTTTTGTAGTAAACGCCAACCTTTATATTAGATAGTGAGAGGCTGAATAAATGACACTTACAGAGGCTCCAAACTTGCGGTCTGTTCTACCTACGGAAGAAGAAACTACGCTTGCACAAGCCAGTAGCTCGTCTTTGGCACGATACATGAAGAACCAAGAGGGATGCACCCGTATCATCAAGCTTGTGCAAGATGACAGCCAAGATGAAGTTGTTGTCATACCTGCTGAAGCTTTTCGTCTACTGCTTGAGATTTTGGCACAGATGGCGAAGGGAAATGCTGTAACGCTGTTTCCAATTCACGCAGAACTTACCACCCAAGAAGCTGCTGACATTTTGAATGTTTCCCGTCCCTATTTGGTGCAACTGCTGGAGTCTGGAGAAATCCCTTTTCGTAAAGTGGGTACGCGCCGAAGGGTGCGTTACCAAGATTTAATGGACTACAAAAATCGAGTTGATGCAGCACGACGGAAAACTCTTGATGAGCTTACTACTCAAGCTCAAGAACTGAATATGGGATACGAAGGAGTCATGTAGTGGCTAATTTTTCCGTTGTCTACGATGCTTGTGTTTTATATCCAGCACCGCTTCGTGATTTTTTAATGGAACTTGCCATCACTGACTTATTTAAGGCACGTTGGACAGATGCTATTCACGATGAATGGATCAGAAATGTTCTCAAGAATCGTCCTGATCTTACACTTGAACAGCTTACCAGGACTAAAACTCTGATGAATTCTCATGTTAGAGATTGCCTGGTTACAGGATACGAAGACCTAATATTAGGATTACAACTTCCTGATCCAGATGATCGTCATGTTCTTGCTGCTGCAATTCGCTGTAATGCTGATGTAATTGTCACTTTTAATCTTCATGACTTTCCCAGCCAAGCACTTCAACAATATGGTGTTGAAGCGCAGCACCCGGATGAGTTTATTCTGCACTTACTCAACTTGAACCCAGCAATGGTCTGTAGCGCAGCCGAAATACAACGAATGAGACTCAAAAATCCACCTAAAACACCTGATGAATATCTGGACACGCTTCTAAAACAAGGACTTCCGCAGTCCATGAGTATGTTAAGGGAGTTGTTTTATGGAATTTAGCGATCGCGCCTTTCTCCCAAACTTAATGATCACTTGTCTCATTAGGGTTTCCTCCTTTTTTTTATGATTATAGCGCGATCGCCCTTTTAAAAAAAGTTATTGTTAGTGCGCTGAAGCGCAACAACAAGCATCTACAAGATATATTCTGTATTATTCAGACAGTAACTTACACAGTCTTAGGGTAATTTGTTCCTGTGTATCTTCGGATAATTTACCGAGTTCACGCAAGATAATAGATGATCGAAGTGTGACTAAAAAATCTAACTTGATCGTTGAAGGTTTGTGTAACCCAGAGGCTTTAAAATCAGGGTGATCTGTATTTAGTAAAACATCTGATTCTGTTATATTAGTTGGAATTGTACTGGTAATTAATGCTAGAATAATATGATTATACTGCCCAATTGGATTGGTAAGACAAACCGCAGGACGGACTTTTGTTGCAGATAAATCATCAAATGGAAAAGGCACTAATACAACTTTACCTTTAGTCATAAAACGGCTTTCCATCAGTAATGGTGTAAATATCTTCTTCAGGGTTTTTTAGAAAGTCAAAGGCGGGATTGTTAGCAACTGCATGAAGCCATTCTTGAGGATTAGGTTCACTATAATTCTGTAAATCTTCTCGATCTTTCCCCATTCCAACGCAAAGATTATCTTTAATAGAAATAGAAGACTGTTGAATTGGTAGTTGCTGAATTGCTAACTTTTTTTCTAGGTTTTGTCTTTCTTCCGGTGTTAATGAAGAAATGATTTGAACTAAAGAATCAATGAGTTTATGGTTCATATTCTTTCAATTCCTGAATAATAGTATATTAATTATAGCGCGATCGCCCCTTTTAAAAAGAGCGATCATCTTCTTCCCTCCCATTAATAAGGGGAGGGTTAGGGTGGGGTTATTCCCCCCATTAATAAGGGGAGAGGGTTAGGGTGAGGTTATTCCATCCCTTCAATCGGGGCAAAACCCTGACGTTGAATATTTTCAGTGATGTGACGGGGTTCTAAGAATTGTAATAAATAATCCGGGCCCCCCGCCTTAGAACCGACGCCGGAAAGTTTGAAACCACCGAAGGGTTGACGGGAAACAATTGCCCCCGTAATTCCTCGGTTAATATACAAATTTCCCACTTCAAATTCCGCTTTAGCCTTGCTAATATGGGAGGGAGTTCTTGAATATAAACCCCCGGTTAAAGCGAAATTAGTCCCATTAGCAATATCCAAAGCTTGCTCAAAATTATCAGCTTTAATCACTGCTAAAACCGGGCCAAAAATTTCCTCTTGGGCGATTTTTGCCGTCGGTAAAACATTAATAAAAACCGTTGGCCCGACAAAATAACCCGTTTCCGGTGCAGTCACTTGGATGGCAAGTTCGGCCTCTTGTTTGCCCATCTCAATATACTCCTTAATCTTCTGTTGAGCATTGGCATCAATCACTGGCCCGACTTGCGTACTTAATAACGCCGCATCTCCCACATTTAAAGACCGTACTGCCTCAGTTAAACGGTTGACAAAAGCCTGATAAACGGGTTCCAACACCACCACCCGAGAACAGGCGGAACATTTTTGCCCCGTATAGCCAAAGGCAGAATAGACCACACCCGCCACCGCTTGGTCGAGGTCGGCACTTTCATCGACAATAACGGCATTTTTGCCCCCCATTTCGGCAACCACCCGTTTTAGGTGTTTCTGTCCTGGTTTCAGCAGTGCCGCCTCAGCATAAATCCGGCACCCGACTTCCTGGGAACCCGTGAAGGTAATCATGTGAACGTCCGGGTGTTGTACCATATAGGAACCCACCGTCGATCCTTTTCCTGGCACAAATTGGAACACACCAGGTGGCACACCCGCATCGACTAATACTTCCGTAATCTTAGCACCGATCACCGATGACACTTCCGCAGGCTTGAGTAACGTGCAGTTACCCGTTACCAAAGATGCCACCGTCATGCCCACGGGAATCGCCAGGGGGAAATTCCAGGGGGAAATAATCAGAGAAATGCCGCGCGGCTGATAGTTATAACGGTTAGTTTCGCCAGCAGTATCATACTGGTAGCCCTGATCTAGCCGTTCCATTTCGTCGGCATAATAGCGACAAAAATCAATCGCTTCTGACACCTCAGCATCACACTGATGCAGGGGTTTGCCCACTTCATAGACCATCCAAGCACTGAACTCCGCCCGTCGTTGTTCAAACAGTTCGGCTGCTTTCCGTAGCACACCTGCCCGTTCCCGCACAGGAGTATGCCGCCATTTTGGAAACGCAGTTTTGGCGGCTTGAATAGCTGTTTCCGCCTGTTCAATGCTAATTAACCCGACTTTTCCAACAATTTCCGAGGGGTTGGAAGGGTTTACTGAGTCCACCATTTGGGCGGTATTAACATATTGACCATTAATTAATGGGTTGTAGGTTTGTCCCAATTGGTTATAGACAATTTCTAAAGCCCGCACCCCTTTATCGCGTAAGGCAGCATTAGAAAAATTGGTATCGGCTGAATTAGGAAATACGGGTTTCCAGGTATCAAAAATATTGCTATTCGGGTTATCTTTGGGGGGAGATAATAACTCGTCAACCGGGCGATTTTCCGAACTTTGACGGATAAAAGAACTATTAGCCGTATTCTCTAATAACCGCCGAATTAAATAGGACATTCCGGGTAATAAATCCCCATAGGGGCAATACATTCTTACCCGATATCCTTTCTGAACTAACGCCTTAGCCAGTTGGTCGCCCATGCCATATAATACCTGCATTTCAAAGGCACGACTAGGCACTTTTAAGGTTTCAGCAATCGCCATCGCCCTAGCTTGAGAACGGACATTATGGCTACCAATAGCCGAATAAATATATTGATGATTTTCTAACATCAATTGCGTCAATCGTTCAAAATTAGCATCCGTTGCGGCTTTATCATTATAGACAGGTTGGGGCCAGTCATTCTGCATGGATTTAATTGTTTCTTGATCCCAATAAGCCCCTTTAACCAGTCGCACACTCACCGGATATCCTCGCAATTTCACCCATTCAATAATTCCTTCTAAATCCTTTTGAGACTCCCGTAAATAGGCTTGTACTGTCATCCCAATATCCGTCCGGCTACGAAATTCTGATTCCATCAACAGATTTTTTAAAATGCTGAAGGTTAAATCTTTATAGGCGTATTGTTCCATATCAAAATGAACAGCCGCCCCCAATTCCTGCGCCCGACGTAATAAAATACGGATGCGTTCACCGACTTTTTCTTCACTTCCTTTAGCATCTAAAGGATCAAATTGGGAATAAAAAGCAGTTAATTTAACCGATACTTGAACTTTAGAAATCGGGTTGCCATCGGCTTGATCAATTTGGGGAATATTTGACCATTTTTTTGCCGCTTCACTGAGTTTTTCCATCAATTCTAAATAATTATTTAGATAGGATTCTGCCTCAGTTTCCGTAATAACAGCTTCCCCTAATAAATCAACAGTAAACGCCATTTTATCTTTGCGTAACTGTTCTAAAGTTCTAATTATTTTGGGAATATTTTCCCCAGCAATATATTTTTGAGCTAGGGTTTCCACCGCCGGGGCTACGGTGGTCGCCGCCAGTTGTCCGGCTACGGAGTCGGGGTTAGCAAAGTTGAGTAATTTTTTCAACATATCGGGAAGTTCAACTTCTGCCGTTGTCAAATATTCCTGTAAGTGTGCCGCTATTTCGGGTTTACTTCGCAACGCAGGTAAACAGTCAATAAAATGAAATAACTGCACCCGTAAACCTGGATTTGCCATTGTCCAGTCGAGGAGTTTATCATCTAAACGCATTTGGTCTTGTAACTGACCGAACAAAGAGCGTTTTTTCTCCTGGGTCGCCGCTAGTAATTGTTTAGCAATTTCTAGGGTTTTGGCTTCGTAGGTGTCAGGGTATTGTGCAACCACTGTTGAATGTCTCCAATAACGATACAGCATGACAAAAGAAGGGAAATGTCAGGATATCCTAACAATTATTTCCCCTCAATTGTATTTCGGTTCATTTCTTCTATTGTACGTCTAAAGGGGTGACTAGATTAAAGGGGGTTAAAGTTGAGGTTTTATTTTATTAACCCTTGTTCCCAGGTTCCACCTGGGAATACAAATAGGAGGCTCTGCCTCCGATTAAAATAGCAGGCGGAGCCTGCAAGATAGCATTGCTATGTGGAACCTAGCAACGAGGGGTACGAGGGGTGAGATTTATGGGATAATTAGATTCAGTTAACCCTAAAAACAAAAACTATATTAAATTGAGATGGGACGTAGCCGCTATCGAGTCTTAGGAAACCAGCCCCATTTTATTACCTGTACAACTGTCAACTGGATTCCGATTTTTAGCCATCCTGAATTTGCTCAAATTATCCTGGATTCTTTAAACTTTTTACACCATCAACACCGCTTAACTTTACATAGCTATGTGATTATGGAAAACCATCTTCATTTAATTGGAACAGCCGAAAATTTATCCAAAGAAATCAGAACTTTTAAATCCTTTACTGCCCGTTCTATTATTGATCAATTAAAACTAAATCAAAGTCATTATTTATTAACTCAACTTAAATTCGCTAAACTCCCCCATAAAACGGATCAAGAATATCAACTTTGGCAAGAAGGCTTTCATCCTGAAGCCATCCTCAGCGAAGAAATGTTATTTCAAAAAATAGACTATATTCATAACAATCCTGTTAAACGGGGTTATATTGATGATCCCGTACACTGGCGATATTCCAGTTATCGAAACTATCAAGATTTACCAGGATTAATTCCTGTAGAAATTATTTCATAAATAACAGGATTTCCCCCTCGTTTACCCTCGTTACCCTCGTTCCCTGGTTCCACCTGGGAACGAAAATAGGAGGCTCTGCCTCCAGTTAAAATAGCAGGCGGAGCCTGTAAGATAGCATTGCTAGGTGGAACCTAGCAAACAGGATTTCCCCCTCGTTTACCCTCGTTCCCTGGTTCCACCTGGGAACGAAAATAGGAGGCTCTGCCTCCAGTTAAAATAGCAGGCGGAGCCTGTAAGATAGCATTGCTAGGTGGAACCTAGCAACGAGGGGACTTCTCTGGTTCCCTGGTTCCACCTGGGAACGAAAAAAAAGATTCAATCGCTTCTTGAAGTTTACTCATGGATTGTTCAGGATTGTCCCCTTGAGCAACAATCCCATTCTCTAAACATAATGCGACCCAATAGCCCGCAGTTTTTTTAAGAACAACGCTATAAAAATCCATTAAGAACTCTTGCAAAATAATTTTATGGTATTATGGTAAGTTTTGCTCAATTTCATAAAATCCTAGAGACTAACCATTCTTCACAAATTTTTGCTAAAAACTCCATAAAATGGTAAAAATTGAAAGTGAATTTAGACAATAACTCTGCGATGAACACTCAATTTTATCTAAATTTGAAACCTCATGAATTTAAACGGAGATTTGGTGTCAAGATTCAAACCTTTCAAGAAATGGTTAATGCCATAGAGCAGTTCAGGTTAGAACATCCTAAAGATAGGAGAGGACGTCACACCCACCTGACTCTCCAAGAGCAAGTTTTAGTAGCCTTGGAGTATTGGCGAGAATACAGAACATATTTTCATATTGGGACAAATTGGGGAGTATCAGAATCAACTATTTGCCGAATTGTTGCTAATATTGAATCAACTTTAATCAAAACAGAAAAGTTTCGTATTCCGGGAAAAAAAGCATTAATTCAAGATTCTGGCTACCCCGAAATCGTAGTGATGGATGTCACAGAAACGGCTATTGAAAGACCGAAAAAAAAACAGAAAAAATATTACTCAGGAAAGAAAAAACATCACACACTCAAAATTCAGTTAGTAATTAATCAAGAAACTAAACAGATTATTTGTACAGATTTTGGAGAAGGACATTGCCACGATTTTAGCTTATTCAAAAAAAGCAAAATTCATTTTCACCCCCAAACTGATAGTTTACAAGATAGTGGCTATCAAGGGATTAAGGATTATCACTTGAATAGCTATGTACCCAAAAAGAAACCCAAAAATGGCAATCTTTCGGTCTTAGAAAAAGACTATAATCAAGCTTTGGCTCATCAACGAATTGTGATTGAACACGTTAATCGGAGCCTCAAAATTTTCAGGATCTTATCGAGTCGTTATCGAAATCGTCGTCGCCGTTATGGTCTTCGTTGTAATTTGTTGTCGGCCATTTATAATTATGAGTTGACACTCTTAGTCTGAAAGTGAAAATTTGTTATTATAGCATAGATTTTTTTTGCAAGAGGTCATTGGTAAAATGCCTGTTGAACTAAGATACTTCTGAGTTAATCTCAGAAAAGTAGATAAGTGATAAGTCATGGTTTTACGCATTCCAATTTGGTTAATTCTGGTTAATTTGGAATTAAAATCAATTGCACAACAACTTGTGTCAGTCCTATTTTGATTATACCTTAGTTTAGAAACAAGGAGAATCAAGGACTGACTAATAATACATAAAACCGTTTATTTCTCTTGAGCCAATAAGCGATCGCTTCTGAAAAAACATCATTTAATATTTGCCAATCATTAGGATGATCCTGGGCGAAATTTTGCCATTGATCATAAACGAGCAAATAGGATGAAGCTTTATACCAACTAAGATCGGTAATACAATCTTGCCAAGCATCCCAATTATAGCCAAAATATTCGGGTAAATTGATTACCGTGCTGGCTGTTTTCAGAAAATCAGATTTATTGTTAATTGGGGTTCCAGTTCCGTCAAAATAAAATAACTGACAGTCATATTCTTGACAAAGTTGAGATAAGTCTTTAGGCGAAATATCTAAGGGAAACTGATAAATATTGGGCTGACTTTTACCCTGGATAATATCTAATATTTGATTCATTGTCTTAAAACCCTCAAAAAACTTTGATAATGGTCACTGGTGTAATAAATTTCCCCCTGAATACCGACAACAAAACGCCTCGCTCCCCGATGTCCTATCCCTGGAGTTGGTATGGTATATTCCCGATAATAGCCCTTGGGTTTATAGGGTAATAATTTTTCTCGATTAAAGAAAGTTAATCCATCTTTTTCTGGGTAAGGAAAAGGGCCGCCCTGATCAATTAATTTTAAAGTATTTCGGGCTTCCGGTGGCAGTTGACTTAAATTAACTGTCGGAGCCTGAGCAACGATGGTTATTTCCGTTGCGGAAACCGGAGAAAAGTTAAAATGATAGGTAATTGTAACGGTAAAACAGACTAAAAAAGTCAGGAAAAAGATTAATCCTTTTCTTAAAAAAGACATAATTTTTGATTCAATACCTCCTGAATATTATTTTAATAATATCATGATTTTGGGCATCTCTCATAACCCTGTAGGGGCGAGGCGCACCTCGCCCTTACGAGATATAGCAATCCTAAATCAATCGCGGTAGGGGTAATTCATGAATTACCCCTACCGTCAGGGTTAAATTTGAAAAAATATGACAACTCAAATAGGATTGCTATATTGGGATATTATCAACAATACCACTAAGCAATATTTCGGTATTGTCACTCAAAACAAATTTTTTATCTCCTTTTTTGGTTGAAAAACATTAAAAACTGAACAAACAGGAAGCTGAACCAAAAAATCAGTAAATCACTGGGAATTGGGGGAATATTATTGAAGTTAGAGGGAGTTGAAGTTTGGAATTTTGGATCTAAACTGATTACCGTTTCCAGATTTTCGGTAGATTGAGGAATGAACCGATGTTTAGTGGTTGTTTCTGAACTAGGAGGTGGAGCTTCTTGGTTAGAGGAATGAAAACCGAAAATTAAAGTTAAACTTAAAGCGATCGCAACCCCAACAATAAACGTTATAACCGGATCATTTTTGCGGAAAAAATGTTCTTTTCCACACGTTAAACACACTAAATGATCTTGATCATGGCGATCTTGAATCCAACGACAGTTAAACCCATTACATTCTGGCATAATTTTATCTCCTAATTTTATCTAATTCCCCCTTTTTTAAGGGGGGTTAGGGGGATCTTCCGTTAGTTTCGTTTACCTAAATAGCAGTGAAAGGTAATTCCTTCTTTCTCGGTCGCTTCAATTTCATGCACTTCAAATGGGGCTGTTACTAACCAATAATTTGCTTGTGCAATAGTTGATGTTAATAACAGAATTTCACCCCTGGAAACACCAAATTTACTCTCACAAACCGAGTTAAAAAGAACCCGAACAAATGCCCAAGCTCGTCCATGGTAATGGGCTAAACTCCGGCTTCCAACAGGCCAAAACATCACATAGATTTCTAAAAATCCAATTTCCAGTAACGGGGTATAAATATATCCAAATTCATGGGATTTTCCCCGTTTTCGTAATCCTTCTAACTGGCGATAATCATTGAGAACTAATAACCGCCAGATCGTGATCAGTGAACTCAAGAAATTAGACAACCCAGCAAACGCGATCGCAACTTTATTGCGATGAGTCAGTGTTTCGTTCATAATAGAGATAGATTATTTAACTAGATGCCTTTACCCGGTTTACAAGACTGGGTAGAGGTTTACTACAATTAAGTTAACATCTTCAAAGTAGAGATTGGTAAATTAGAAACAATATTATAAGTAAATTTGAAGTCAATTTTAACTCTAGTCAATTAGAAGTCAATTAGAAGTCAATTAGAAATAAACCAAGTAAAAATATGCCCTCTAAATGGGGTTGATCAATCTTGACAAATTATTGAATTTTATTATATATTAGGACAGACAGAAAAGATTACCTCGTATGTACCCACCCGATGAATTATGACAACGATAAGAGGAAAAATGCTCACCCAATAACAGTCTCCCCTGAACTGTATCAACAATTACGTCAAGCGTTTGACGACAAGTATAAACCAGGCACAAGGCGTAATATTCAACAATTTTTAGACAATTGGGTGGAAAAAATACCAAATATTCCATCTCCTGAACGCCAGACCGTAGATGATTTTTTAAAAAAACATAAACCGCGTGAGCGCTGGTTAATTGATGGTTTTTGTAAATTGTTGTTAGGAAAAACATTTGATCAAATAAATGAACATCAGGAACAATTGCCTATTGTTGAAATCAATATAAAACCCGCAATCTTAGAGCCAGTTATTCAACCTACTTCTGGGTTTATTAATAATCCCTTTCAACCTTTAAATGGATTTGTTGATGAATCTCATCTATTTTTTGGAAGAACACAGGAAATTAAAAGAATATTTGAAACCCTCAATAGTGGTAGCAGTGTGGCAATTATTGGAGAAAGACAAATCGGCAAATCTTCCATATTAATGGAAATTCGCCGACAAGCTCAAACCCAATTATTCCAACCCCGTAAACCGATTTATCTGAATTTACAAAGTATTCATAATGATCAGGACTTTTATCAGGCTTTATGTGATCATGCAGAAATAGAATTATGTCAAGGTTATCGCCTCACCCGAAATATACAAAATCATAGATTATTATTAATTCTTGATGAAGTAGAAAAAATGACCTGGGATGGTTTTACCAATAATATTCGGGGACAATTGCGAGGGTTAGCAGAAGGAAGTAACGCCCCTTTGCGGTTAGTTGTTGCAGGTTGTACATCTTTAGATCAACTTTTTCCCGATAGTCAAGATAGAGCGATGACTTCTCCCTTTACGGGAATTTGTATTGAATACAAGTTAAACCGATGGGATAAACAAACCATCTGTGATTTTATTAAAAGTCGTCTCAATTCACCTTTATTGAAACCAGAATATCAAACCATTATCTTTACCGAAGATGAAATTACCGAATTAATTAATAACAGTGAAGGACATCCCCAAAAATTAATGGCGTTATCTTATCAAACCTTTAACCGTTACTTGGAGCAATTGCCATGAGTTCAACACAAAAACCGATTCCCCGTTTAGATTTAGCCCCAAAATTAAATCGTCCCTTATCCCTATTCAATCCTTTAGATTATCTCCGGTTATTATATTGGGTGTTTTTCTTTCCTCAAGCAATCGAGTGGTATCTGGAAACCTTTAAGCAAAAAAAAAAATTAGGGATACAAGGATTATTATTAGCTGTCTTAACTGCATTCTTAATCTGTTTCATCCTACAGGAATTTGGTTTTTCAGTTAATTGGTGGGGCGTGCTGTCTGGCGTGCTGTCTGGCGTGGTGTTCGGCGTGGTGTTCGGCGCGGCATTGGGCGAGGTGTCCGGCGTGGCGTCCGGCGTGGTGTGGGGCGTGGCATTGGGCGTGGCATTGGGCGTGCTGTCTGGCGTGGCATTGGGCGTGGTGTTAGGCGTGGTGTTCGGCGTGGCGTTGGGCGTGGTGTGGGGCGTGGTGTTGGGCGTGGTGTCCGGCGTGGTGTTCGGCGTGGTGTTGTGGGGCGTGGTGTTCGGCATGGGATTGGGCGTGGTGTTCGGCGTGGCGTTGGGCGTGGCGTGGGGCTGGGGCGTGGCGTTGGGCGTGGTGTCCGGCGTGGTGTTCGGCGTGGCGATTTGGCGTCCTGAAGTTTGGGTGATAGGTTCCCTATTTAATCTGGGTTCACTACAAAAGAGGAGTTGGTTGTTTCCTCGAATCACACCGATTCCCTTACCTTTTTTGACTTCTCGGTTAACAACTTGGTTAACACAAGATTGGCAATTGGGACTGGAAAATGCTAATGAATTATTGAGGTATAGCTATCAATTTATTCCTGTAGTCAATGCGGTCAATCAGGTTTTAGCAAAAACGCCTCCAGAATATCTAATTTTTAAGGTATCTCAGCTTGCAGAACATCCCTTTGATTGGAAGTTAGTTAAGTTTGCTTCCGCTTCTCTTGGCGAAGCATTTAAGTTTCAATTAATTGAAGGTTTTTTCTTGTGGCATGATCTAAAACTTAAAGAAAAATCTCGTTTAGATACTTCTGCTCACGCTACTGCTGCGGGTTTTTGGTATTTCCATGAAAAAGAACCGGAAAAAGCAACAGAAGCGTTTTCTGTTGTGTCTTCTCTGTTGTATGGTCAGGAAATGTTAACTCTAGCCCAAATTTTAACGATTTTTAATGTGGCTATAACTATCAATGATATTGCAACTTTAGAATTACCTTATCTTCCCCCAGAACCCTATTTACGCTCCCAAACTTGGACAGCTATAACAACTTTATATCAGGTTGTTGAAGATGTTAATTTAATTAAAAATAGTGTGTCTCTTTCTACTCGTTCCTTAGCATTGAATCGAGCATTAGGAGAAATTAAAGGGATTTTATATCAATCCGAAACTTTACCAGAAGCAGAACGAGATTTAATTATTGATATTGCTAAAAACTGGCAATCTGCTTTATTAGGCATTACAGAAGAAGTTGGTAAAGTTTCCATCACTGAAAAAGTAATAAATCCTTATATTATCGGTGATCCGGTTATCGGCAAACAATTTATCGGACGGGAAGATATTATTAAACAATTAGAGGAATTATGGGTTTCAACCTCTCAACTGCAATCAGTAGTTTTGTTTGGACACCGACGCATGGGAAAAACTTCAATTTTGCGGAATATTTCAACCCGTTTAGATGAAAAAGTTAAACTCGTTTATGTTAACTTACTAACGGTTGGTAATAGTATTCAAGGAGTCGGTGAAGTGTTAATGGCGATCGCAGATTCCCTCTCAGATACCCTGCAAATTCCACCCCCCGATGATGAAAGCTTAATCAATCTTCCCTATCGTACTTTTGAACGGTATTTAAAACAAATTGAAACCCAATTAGGCGATACTGGATTAATTATTGCCCTTGATGAATTTGAACAAATTGAAGAATTAATAAAAAGAGATCGTATTCCCAAAGACTTTATGGGCGTATTGCGGGGAATGGTGCAAATGAGTCCTAAAATAGCCTTTGCTTTAGCCGGACTCCACACCCTGGAAGAAATGACCGAAGACTATTTTAACCCGTTTTTTGCCAGTATTATTCCCATCCGGGTTAGCTTTTTAGAACGGGCAACCTGTCGCTATCTTCTCGCTAACCCCGGTGAAGATTTCCCCCTTGATTATAAACCCGATGCTCTTGATTATATCTATGATTTAACCGCCGGACAACCCTATTTAGTGCAACTGATCGGTTTTCTATTAGTTCGTCGGTATAATGATCAAGTATTTGAACTAGGAAATAAACGAGATCCCATGTTTACTATTGCTGATGTCGATGGGATTATTAATCAACCGGAATTCTATCAGAATGGACGCTATTATTTTACCGGGGTTTGGCAACAAGCGGGCGAAGGTTCTCCAGGTCAACAACAGATTATAAAAGCGATCGCACCTCACCCCACCGGACTCGATTTTAATACTCTACAAACTATTACAAATTTAGATCCCAATTCGCTACAAAATGCCCTTGATACCCTTTCGCGTCATGATGTTATTCAAGAAACCGATAACCATTGGCGGATAATTGTGGAACTGTTTCGCCGTTGGGTTATTAATAATTGATCCCCCCTAACCCCCCTTAAAAAAGGGGGAAAGAATCTCTCGTTCCCAGGCTCCAGCCTGGGAATGCTATTATTGAGGCTCCGCCTCTATTATTATTAGTAGCAAAGTAACCTTTAAGGATTTCTAGGTTTTTCCTAAAAATAAGGGAGATAGTGTTAAACTAATTTTGAAGAATGCGAAATAATGGGAACATTAAGCATTGTTTTGGAAGAAGCGGGTTTTATGCAACAGAATTGAAGTATGTCATAATATTGTTAAATATCGGTTTCCGTTATTTATGAACTTAACAAAGAGGTTAAACCATGTATCATGTTACAGGAGAATATGCTAAAAACAACTTCAGTGAAGTTTTAGAAAAAGCCAGTACCGAACCGGGAGGAGTTGTTATTGTACAGGAAAATAAAAGTTTCATTCTCATCAGTCAAGAAGAATTAGAAAGCTGGATAGAAACCGCCGAACTCCTTCAAGATAAAACCTTAATTGCTGATATTGAAGCCTCTCGTCAAGAATATCATCAGGGGAAAGTTTTCACATTATAATTAGAACAAAGACCCATTACGGCGATTAATTGTAGTAATCAGTGCGATCGCACTTAACTTTTTATTATGGAACTATTTTACCGTTAGATTATTAATAATTGACTCACTCTAATTTCATCGGACGAGGTTGAAATGGGTTGTTCAAAATTCTTGCGAAATTAAGCGGAAATGGGTTGATCTCCACCGAAAAGAATAGGGTTGTGTGCAAAGACCCTTTTTTCTCTTTTTAACTTAACTTATTTAAGAGATAAAAAAAGATTAAAAAAGGTGATTCTATTCAGAATGGGAGGGGTTAAAATGATGTTACATTCAATTTTAATAATTCTGTTTCAAGGGGGACTAACTCTTTTAGTGGTGGGTGCGATCGCTTATTTCTGTGTTTGTCTATTCCTGTTTTTAAGACAAACTCGATTTATTTTTTTCCCCTCTCGTTTAATTTCTATGACCCCGGATGATGTGGGTTTATCCTATCAAGATATTGAGTTGAAAATTCCTACTCTTTCGGGAAAAATAGAAATGATACATTGTTGGTGGATTCCTTCAGAAACTCATCCTAATCAAAAAGTGATTATTGATTTACATGGAAACCGCAATACTATCGGAGCAAATGTGGGTTATGCTGAACAATTTCATCAAATAGGTTTATCGGTTTTATTAGTGGAATATCGGGGCTATGGACGCAGTACAAATCGCTTTCCCTCGGAAAAAATAGTCTATGAAGATGTGGAAAATGCCTGGAATTATTTAGTTAATGAACGCCAAATTAATCCTAATAATATTTATATATTTGGACATTCATTAGGAGGAGCGATCGCCATTGATTTAGCCTGCAAACATCCTGAAATTGCTGGATTAATCATTGAAAGTTCTTTTACTAATATTCGAGAAATGATTGATTATAAAAAGAGATATTGGATGTTTCCAATTAATTTAATTTTAACTCAAAAATTCGATTCTATAGCTAAGATTCCTGCTTTGAAAATGCCAATATTATTGACTCATGGAACCGAAGATGAGTTAATTCCTAAAACCATGAGCGAAGACCTATTTAACGCCGCCACAGAACCGAAACAGCTTTTAATTGTTGCGGGTGCAGGTCATAATAATGTTAGACAGGTTGGAGGCGAAGAATATTGGAAAACAGTACAACAATTTTTAACTTTAGAATCTCAGAAACCGGGTTTCTAACAGTTATCTTTTGCCTAAAATCAGTAGTGTTGAGAAACCCGGTTTCTAACAAATTTCTGAATAAAAACAGGTAAGGGCGACCAATTAGCCACCCCCACAAATAATATTATCGAATAGAAAATAGTATAAAACTCAATAAATTGAGATTAACCGTTTTCCTCAAACCCAATTTCCTTATAATTCGGAGGGGGTTGTTTGAGCGTCGTTCTGAGAAAGTTCGGGAGCTACTTGGTGATTTAATGCCGCCACAAGCTGACGTTTCACTTTTGTCGCCCACAAATCGAAATCGAAAGCTTCGCTAGTCGGAATATCCGAAGAAGAAGTTTCGCGGACACTTTCTTTACTTAAAGTCATGGTTGTTCGCCTCCTGTTTCAACTCGCAGTGAAGACAGGCGCGTTCCTTCGGGAGAAGTCCCTACTTCCGTCTTTTAGCAGTCATTTTGGTATGCGAGAATCAAAGACTACCAAGAGATGAACGATTTCACTACTATTTTTAAGAGTAGCGCTAAATCTAATTAATATCAAATTATCTTATGCTAATTTTACATGATTATTAGACATTTTTTGATTTGTCTCTGTTAATAACCTCAATATTTGCTTTTACATCTATCCGATGAGATATCTTTGTTGCCAAATATTCCCTAAATTGATTATAATAGGGACACTGGATTTTCTGATTAAAAAATATTTTAAAGTTTTCTCCTGATAAATGCACCCTTCCTTCAACTTCATTCAGAAAGAGTGCATTTTTTTTGTTAGAGAAAAACCACAACGCTTAACGCAAAGCGGCTTCATCCAGTTGACTCGGACGCACTGAAATTTGTTCGGTTTTTTGTCCACGATGGACAGTAATTTTTAGAGGTTGACCAATTTTGCTTTTTTCCACTAAACGCTGCAATTGGTCAGCACTAATAATTGCTTGTCCATCAATTTCCGTAATCACATCACCCCTGCGTAAACCCGCATTTGCAGAGGGACTATTGGGAATAATTTGTACCACTAATACCCCATTAAATTCAGGAATTAACATTAAGGAATTAGGATCATTATTCAGTTGTTTTGCCATATCCGCCGTTAAGGTTGCCATGCGAATGCCAATATAGGGATGGGCAATTTTTTCTCCTCTAACTAAAGCGGCTTCAACGGTTTTAGCCGCATCAATAGGAATAGCAAAACCAATCCCTTGACCATCGGCCCGAATTGCGGTATTAATTCCAATTACTTCCCCCTGAGCATTTAATAACGGCCCCCCAGAATTACCTGGATTAATTGCGGCATCGGTTTGAATAAAATCTAATCGTTTATCAGGAATTCCAACTTGAGAACTGGGACGATTTAAGGTACTAACAATTCCCAGGGTAACGGTATTATCTAATCCTAAAGGATTTCCTACAGCAATCGCCCAATCTCCGACTTGAACTTCACTAGAATTTCCTAAAGGAGCAACGGGTAAATTATTACCATTAATTTTAATCACGGCTAAATCTGAGGGGTCATCACTGCCTCTAACTTCTCCTTGAAATTGACGACCATCTTTGAGGGTAACGGTAACTTTATCGACTCCTTTAATAACGTGGGAATTAGTTAAAATAATCCCACTACTATCAACAATAAATCCCGAACCTTGTCCCCGTTGTTGATATTCTTGGGGAGTTTGGGGCATTCCTTCCCCAAAGAAACGGCGGAAAAAGGGGTCATCAAAAAAAGGATCGGAAATATTAGCAGAAACCGTGCGTTCTGTGTCAATTCTAACTACGGCTGGCCCGACTTTATTCACCGCAACCGAAACAAAATTTCCGAAGGAATTTGGGTTAGAAATGGCGGTAACTGTTGGAGGTTGAGTTTGGGTTAGGATAGGTTCAGCTTGGGCAGAAGTTATCAAAAAATGCGGAAAAATCTGGAGACTGATTAAGGTTAAAACTACACTCAAAACTGCAACTAAAAGATAACTAATAATGGAATTAATAGCAACGGTTTTTGGCTGTATTTTCTCCATAGATTCATCCTCAATTATCTCATTTTCATCATTAGGCTGAGATTCTGATTCGTTAATACTCAAAGCAACTATCCTCAATTTTAACATAAAAATCAATAAGAAGAAAAGCGGAAATATTGTCATAAATCCGCCTTCCTCTTTTTTAATTATAGTCGAAATTTCCTAAAAATTTGACTATAATCAATACTATTTTTGTTTAGCCTACCTTGAGCAAAGGTTGATACAATTGCTAATCCCTAACCAACGGTTATTTTAACGACTTTATTTTTTTCTGCTTCCGCTTTGGGCAAGGTTAAGCTGAAAATCCCGTTTTTATATTCAGCCTGAACTTGAGTGTTTTGAATCCGATTAGGAAGCGGAATCACTCGGCGGAATTTTCCATAACGGAATTCACTGCGACTGACGCCTTTTTCTTCCGTATGGTTGGTTGATTTACGTTCTCCAGTAATCGCAACACCATCAAGACTGACTTGGACATCCAAATCCTCTGGATTCATCCCAGGAACTTCTAGTTTCAGGATAATCGCTTCCGGGGTTTCTTCGAGTTCAGCCGGAGGAAAGAGGGACATCGCCAGTTTTTCCGAAGGAAAGGCCAAACTATCAAACAGACGATTCATTTCTCGTTGTAGAGAATCAATTTCTTGGAAAGGTTGCCAACTTACTAACTGCATAATCGTTACCTCGATTGACAAATTATTTGATACAATATTTATATAGGCTTGACCACAGCCTTGATGATTCTAAGGATAGTAAATCGGCCGCCGGAATCAATTCGGTTTTAACGAATAAAAACGGGAAATAGCCGTACTTAAGAGAAAGATTAGAAACCCAGGATGGGTAATCAGTAGCAGGCGGGATACAGTGGTGTATTTTTTTCTGTGTATAGTCTTGGGAATTTAATCTATAAACCTCAAGTATCTGTTCTTTATCAATGAGTACGTTATTGAAGTTTTAATGCTTCCCAAGGTTAGAACTTGTTTTAAATTTTATAAAGATTATTCGTGAATTAATCCTAATGACAACCACTCTGCCCAACAATCAGGGCATTCTGCCGCAGCAACCTGAACTCCCCTCAGTTTCTGACCGCCTAACCAGTTTATTAAACCGTTTACAACCGCCCCCACAAATATTAATTTTAATCTTTGCCCTTGTAATTGGCGGGGGGACGGGATTAGTAATGGTAATGTTTCACGGATTAGTGGAACTATTACAACGGTTAACCCTGGAAGATTTCATGGGATTAATGATGCCATTTGGTCTATGGACATTGGCATTAATTCCACCGATTGGGGGTCTAATTGTGGGGTTAATTCGCTATCGTTATCAAGAGTTTTTTGGTGAGGGAATTTCTTCTTTAATTAATACTCAAAGAATCCAAATTATTTCTCCTTTTAGACCATTTATTAAACTTTTGGCCGCCGCCATTTCTTTAGGTACGGGTGCTTCTTTGGGCCCCGAAGGGCCGAGTGTAGAAATTGGGGCGAATTTAGGAGCAATTTTAGGTCAAAATTTTCAAGTTTCTAAAGAGCGCTATCGTCTATTATTAGGAGCCGGAGCCGCCGCCGGATTAGCTGCTGGATTTAATGCTCCTATTGCTGGGGTTTTCTTTGCTTTAGAAGTAATTTTAGGTTCAAGTTTTGCGGCTTCAGGTGTGGGTTTAGTCCTCTTATCATCGGTGGTCTCTTCTGTAGTTGCCCGAATTGTTTTTGGTGACCATCCGGCATTTTCTCCGCCCGTTTATGAGGTTCGTAGCAATTGGGAATTATTACTTTATTTAGGATTAGGCTGTTTAGCTAGTTTTGTTTCCTTAGCCTATACCCAAGCGATTAAATTTTCCCAACGTTGTTTTCGAGGAGAAGTTCCGGCTTTCTTCTGTTTAACCAAAATTCCTCGCACCTTACACCCGATGTTGGGTGGATTATTTGTCGGAATTGTAGCCATTCAATTTCCCCATATTCTCGGCCCGGGTTATGGCACAATTCAAGCCCTATTACAAGAGGGGCAGTTTTCCTTGGCTTTATTAATGATTTTATTAGTGCTGAAAATTCTTGCCACTTCTGTTAGTTTGGGCAGTGGATTAGTGGGGGGAATTTTTGCTCCGGCGATGTTTATTGGGGCGACATTAGGAGCAACCTATGGGCAAGCCGTAGGGGGATTAGTACACCCTTTTTTACCGGATATTGCACCCCCGGCCGCCTATGCCATGGTGGGAATGGCGGCGGTATTAGCGTCGAGTGTGCGAGCACCATTAACGGCGATTTTATTATTATTTGAAATGACTCAAAATTATCTAATTATTTTACCGTTAATGGCGGCGGTGGGGGTAAGTGTTTTAATTGTGGATGTGGTGCAATCTAATCAATCGACTTCTGGATTAAATTTACAACAAATGGGGGTTTATTTAGAACGACCCAATGAATTAGAAATCTTACAAACTATTAGAATTTCTGAAGTGATGGGTCAATCCTATTTAACCCTTCCCTGTTCCATGCCTATTTTAGAGGCAGGTGCGGTGATGGTACAACTGAATTGTCATACAGCTTTAATCTTAGATGAAACCTCTCAATTAGCCGGATTAGTAACGGTTACAGATATCCGTCGTTCCATTTTTCAGGCTACAAACCCCGATTCTTCTTTAGCTTTGGGACAGCAAATATTAAAGGAAATTTGCACAACAGAAATCCTCTGCGCCTATGAAGATGAACCAGTTCAGGTCGCCTTAGAACGGATGGCCGCAAGAGATTTACCCCAATTACCCGTTGTTACCCGTGAACATCCGCGTCAACTGGTTGGCATTATTGAAAAAGAACAAATTGCTTTAGCTTGTAATATTGCTGTTACCAAAGATGCCTTACAACCCTATTTACCAAACTCGTAGTAAACTCGTAGTAACCCCTTCAGGGGTTAGAGGGATTAAAGATAGAGAGCCCTGAAGGGCTCACTACGAATTAGAGAATTTCCCGTCTTAAATAGGGTTGTAAAACATCAGGAATACGGATGGTTTCATCGGGTTGTTGATAATTTTCTAAAATCGCGGCCATAGTTCGACCAACGGCTAACCCGGAACCATTTAAAGCATGAATATATTGTGTACCTTTCTTGCCCGCTTCTTTAAACCGAATATTAGCCCGTCTAGCTTGAAAATCCCTAACATTGGAACAGCTAGAAATCTCTCGATAGGTTCCGGCCGAAGGCAACCATACCTCAATATCATAACATTTTGCCGCCGAAAATCCTAAATCTCCTGTACATAATTCTATCACCCGATAAGGTAATTTTAACGCCTGTAAAACCCCTTCTGCATCTTGAACTAATTTCTCATGTTCTGCTTCTGAACTATCAGGATGAACCAGTTTTACCATTTCCACTTTATTAAATTGATGTAACCGAATTAACCCCCTAGTATCCCGACCATAACTTCCCGCTTCTCGACGAAAACAAGGGGTATAAGAACAGTGATAAATCGGTAATTGTTCCGCTTCTAAAATCTCATCTCGATACAAATTCATCACTGATACTTCCGATGTCGGAATTAACCATAAATCATCAGCATCACATTTGAAACTTTCTTCCGCAAATTTAGGCAATTGTCCCGTTGCTGTTAAGGAGGTACTATTAACTAATAAGGGCGGTATTACCTCAATATAACCGTTATTTGTATGGCGGTCTAACATAAACTGAATTAACGCCCTTTCTAAAGCTGCACCCGCCCCTTTTAACGCTACAAATCGCGCTTGAGCAACTTTAACCGCCCGTTTAAATTCCAATATATTCAGTTTTTCCCCAATATCCGCATGATGTAAAATATTAGGATTTGTAGGAATATATTCATCTCCCCAACGTCTAATTTCTACATTTTCCCGTTCATCTTTTCCCACAGGAGTTGATTCACTGGGTAAATTGGGAATTGGTAATAATAATTGAGTGATTTGAGCATCAATTTCTTTCTCTTTTGGCTCCAATTCACTTAACTTAATTTTAAGTTGTTGACCTTCCTCTCTTAACGCTTTAACTTCTTCGCCTTTGGGGTCACATCCTGATTTAATTTTCTCCCCAACTAATTTACCAATATCATTACTCCGGGTTTGTAATACAACTCGTTCTTGTTCCAGTTGGCGACGTTGTTCATCTAAGGTTAAAATAGGTTGCAAATCATACTCGCCCCGCAAATTTAGGCGTGCTTGCACTGTGGCTGAATTTTCCCGAATTAATTTGATATCTAACACGGCATTTCCTTTAATATTGCTCGATTTTTGATTATTGGTTCATCTTTATAGTTTACTGCATTTAGGGAACATCAAACAAAAGGAAACCGAAAAATTATAGATTTACACACTATTTCCACCCCTCCCAAGGACTAACTTCCAGGGTTCCAGAGGGAGATAACACCACTCGAAATTGAGCATCATATTGAGATTGAGATTTAGTATCAGGTTGAAAAATAGGGGCGGTTTTTTGCATCTCCCGAACTGCTGCTGAGTTAAATGGTTGATACTCGATAATTTTTCCTTGTTCGTTTAAAGTAACTTGATAAATTAATGAATCCTTAATCATCAAATTTGTTTGCCAACGTTGATCAATTATAGCATATAGTTGTTGATTTAAGCGTTGAATTAATTCTGGTTTTGTGATCATTACAGGTGCTTTTTTAATTCGAGTTTTAGCAGCAGCATAAATCGGGTTTTTAGGGGTCTTCATTGACCAAAACTTAATAGTTTCATCTCCACTTCCACTAACTAAAATTGTACCTTCAGAATTAAATACCAATGACCAGACTGGATTTTTATGTTCCGATAAATTGTTTAACAATTCCCCAGTATTGGGATTCCATAAATTAATTGTTTTATCATAACTTCCACTCGCTAAGATATCCCCTTTGGGATTAAAAACAACAGACAAAACGGCGGCGGAATGATGATTTAATGTTCTTAAAACCTTCCCGGTTTTAAACTGCCATAATTTCACCGTATGGTCAGCACTTCCACTGGCTAAGGTCTTACCATTGGGACTAAATGCTAGGGATTGAACCGCCCCAGAATGCTGCATTAAAATATAGTTTCCCTCGTCAATTAAAGACAAAATTGTGATATTGCCATTTTCGCTTCCGGCTGCTAAGGTATGACTATCGGGACTAAAAGCAAGAGATTTCACCCAATCGTGATTTTCCAGGGTTTTAATCAGTTTACCATTAGACAAATTCCACAGACAAATTGTTTTATCTGTACTCCCAGAAGCCAACAATTTTCCGTCGGGACTAATAGCAATTTTTTTAATATCATCGGTATGACCTTTAAGGGTATTAATTAGTTGACCTGTTTTCAGATTCCAGAGTTTAATTTCATTATCCCAACTCGCACTAATAACTAAATTACCATCAGGACTAATAGCCAAAGATTCAATCGCATCAACGTGAGCATTTAAGGTTTTTTGTAATTTACCTGTTTCCGTATCCCAAATTTTTATTAAACCGCCATAATCTCCACTCACTAATGTTTTCCCATCGGGAGTCATTGCGATCGCATAAATCCATCCTGAATCATCTTTTAAGGTTTGCATAGATGGCAAAGATAAACTAGATTTAAGACGCGGTAATGTGGCGTTTAATCCTGATATTTTTTTGGTCAAAGCAACCCCTGTAACCATTACAGTTGTCACCAATAAAATTGTGGGAATTTTCCAATTAATTTGTTTAACAAACATTTGATCTGACTCCATTAATAATAAATAAAAAAACCGGGTTTCTAATCGTTTTCTCTGGAATAGAAATCAAGACTTTTGTAGAAACCCGGTTTTTGAGGTTTGCTGAACAATCCATTTACGATAGAGAAATAAAACAATAATCATCAACATTGCCATCATTCCAATCGGAGTTAAATATGTCCAATGGTGAGCCATAATTGCCCAAATATGCCAAGTTAATAAAAACATCGCTAAATAGGTTAACTGTTGTAATTTCTTCCAATTCTTCTTGAGTTTTTTCATACTCCAATTATTAGAAGTAATCGCCAATAAAGTAAAAATAGTCAACGTTGAAACACCTTGAAAATAGAACCAATAGGTTTTAATATCCCACAAATCAAAATTTCTTTGTTTAAAATAAATATAAGCATGACCGACAGCCAAACAAAAGGATAAAAGACCAATCCAACGCCGATATTTCAACAACCATTTAGGAATCCCGCTTTTTGTTGTGGCTGGAAAAACAATTCTTAAAGTTGTCGGAAGTAACGTTAAAATATAAGCTCCAACGGCTAAAAATCCTAATAAAGCCGCAAAGGAAACCGGATTAAATTCAAGTTGAAACAGTTGCATGGCTTAATTCCCTAATCCTTGATGTTTTTATTAAGCCAAACTATGATTACCGCTTTTCACTCCCTTAGATTACAAATTTGTAATATTATAAAACCATTAATCAAACTATTATTAAGGAAGCTCTCATCAAATTCTCATTAAAATTATGAATGTTCTATTGATTGAAGATCAACCCAAAATCGCCAACTTTGTACAAATGGGTCTAAAAGAACAAGGATTTGTCGTCAACTATTACGACAACGGCGATGACGGGTATTTACAAGCGATGAACAACGAATATGATGTCATTGTTCTCGATATTATGATCCCCGGAAAAGATGGATTATCTATTCTCAAAAGTCTCCGCAAAGCCGGACGCAATATTCCTGTGATTTTACTCACCGCCCGCAATGAATTAGAAGACCGACTCGAAGGACTTAATTTAGGTGCAGATGACTATATTTCTAAACCTTTTTTTGTCGAAGAATTAATCGCTCGTATCCATGCTGTCGTCCGTCGGAATATCGGTGAACGTCAAAATATTATTGCTTATGGGTCGCTCAAATTAGATAGAATTACCAGAGAAGTTACCTGTAATCAACAAATTATTGAACTCACAACCCGGGAATTTAACTTGTTAGAATATTTAATGCGATCGCCCGGACGAGTATTAACCCGCACCCAAATATTAGAACACATTTGGGGTTATGATTTTAACCCAAATACAAATGTTGTAGATGTCTGTATTCAACGGATTAGAAAAAAGATTGATGGTATTGGTGGAAATGATTGTATTGAAAGTGTACGCGGTGTCGGTTATCGCTTTCGTAAACCAGAGTCAGAATCATGAAAAAACCATCTTTTCGAGTTCGTATTGCCCTATTATCAGCAACCATTACCGGAGCTTCTTTAATCGCTTTTAGTTTTGTATTTTGGTGGTTGATTTATAATGCTTATTCAGGCCGTTTAGACGCAGAACTAAAAAATAAATTATTACAAACCAACCATCTCCAAGAGCAACCCTCATTAGAAGTTTATGAAACTCAATTAACCCGTGATTTTAAGGATACCGCAATCAAAATTTGGGTACTTGATAGAGACGGTTATACCCGATATCAGTCAATTAATGGGTCAGACCTCAACCTTCAGGTTTCTAATTTTCCCGATTTTCCCCATCCCCCTCGTCCTCCCCATCCTCCCGATTTTCCCAATGATTTTGGTTTTCCCGATGATTTGGGTTTTCCCCATCCTCCTCGTCCCCCCCGCAACCCTTTACCTCCCATTCCTCCTCAACTCAAAATCATCACCCGACGCTCTCCTACGGGGTTGTGGCGTGTTGGTTTAGTCAGCTTTCCCGATCAAAAAGTGGCGATCGCTGTTAATTTGAGTATTATTGATCAGGAAATGGCATCGGTTCGCAATGGTTTTTTAGTCTCGATTCCTATTTTATTATTACTGATTGCTGGAGGTTCCTGGGCATTATCCGGTAGTGCATTACATTCGATTCAAAAATTAACAAATATTATTCAACAAGTCACCGCTAGAGGACTAGATCAACGGATTCCTCTTAATACAACAGATATTGAATTTGTAGAGTTAATTCAAGTCTTTAATCAAATGTTAGAACGCTTAGAACGTAGTTTCAAACAAGCGTCTCGCTTCAGTGGAGATGCCGCCCATGAACTTAAAACTCCCCTAGCAATTCTTCAAGGAGAATTAGAACAAATGTTACAAAAAGCTGAAACAGAATCATCTGCACAACAAGCATTAAGTCATCTACTAGATGAAGTTAGACGCCTAGGAGGAACCACCCGCAAGCTATTATTATTATCCCTAGCAGATGCTGGACAAATGCGGATATATCAAACCCAGGTGAATTTATATCCTGTGTTATTAGACATGATGGAAGATATAGAATTATTAGCTCCCGATTTAATCATTAAAACTGAAATTGATCCCGAATTAATTGTCTTAGGAGATCAGGATTTATTAACCCAGGTTGTCCAAAATTTAATTAGTAATGCCATTAAATATAATCTCCCGGAAGGTTGGATCAAAATTCAAAGTTATCAACGAGGAAAAAAAGTTATAATTAATATTAGTAACGCCTCTAAAGATATTCCGCTTAAAGATCGAGATCGCCTCTTTGATCGCTTTTATCGGGGTGATCCGGCTCGAACTCGCCAAATAGAAGGAATCGGATTAGGATTAAGTTTAGCACGGGAAATCGCCCACGCCCATCAAGGAGATCTGACCTTAGATCCGCCTCAATTTGGTCAAACTTCCTTCACTTTTACCCTTCCCCGTTTCCTTGATTCTATCACTTAAGGCATGAAAAGCAACGATTAAACGATTGAAATCTAGCAATTAATTAAATTAACTCGACTCGATAATTCTCGACAACCCACAAGCGATATAGAAACAGGGTTTCTGCATAAATTTATTGTTTCCCACCGACAATCTTTCAGAGAAACCCGGTTTCTGTAAAGATTCATTCATAAAACTATCTTTGCCATTTTCTGTATAGTCTTTGATGCGATCAATACATTCCAAAATATGCTTGATATAGACGATATCTCGTTCTCGATTCATAATATTTTTGCCTCTTTTAAAACTTTTTCTCTAATTAAAGGACTCAAACCTTTGTCTGTGACAATATCAATTTTACATTTGAGTAAATCTTGTAAATCCATCAATAATCCTCCGGGAAACCAAGGAGAAATTTTAGATAAATCATAATCGATTAAAAAGTCGATATCACTATTTTCGGTTTCTTCTCCTCTAGCGACTGAGCCAAAAATCCGCACGTTAAAGGCTCCATGTTTGGCCGCAATTTCTACGATTGCCTCTCGGTTTTTCTGTAAATGTTGTTTGAGTTTCATTTTTGAGATCTGTTGAGTAGTCGATTTTATTGGTAGTTTAATTCAGCACAATTATAGCATATTTTTAGGTTGATATTGATTAAGGTTAACTGGAAATTGTACTTTTTCTCTTATAAATGGGTGGGGTTAAGGGTGCGATCGCTTCAATTCAAAAACCAACTCAAGGCAGTTATGTTAACATTAGTATGTTGATTATTAGCAATGCGATAGACATAGCGATCGCCTCCTGACTATACTATAATAATAAACAGGATTAAATGGCTGATAACCCGTTAAGAAATTGGGACTTGGTGAATTAATTGATTTCTTCTATTCTCCCACCATTCATCCGTAATTTCGATAGATGTTCCACTCTCTAATCCTGCTATTAATAATTGCTCTAATCGCTCTTGTTCCACTTGCTTTTGTGCTTGCATAATTAAACTACAAATATAGTCATTGGGACTGGGATAACCCTGTTGATTTGCTTGCTCCTGAATAAAGTGATTCATTGATTCGGGAATAGAAAGATTTAAGTTGGTCATAAGTTTTAATCGAGGATAATATTCTCTATTATATCATAGGTTAGATGAAAGGCGCGATCGCTTCAATTCATAAACAAAATCAAGGCAGTTATATTAACATCAGTATGTTGATAATAGGGACTTTTACCAGTATCAAGACTATACTTAATTGATTACTCAAATAATAGACTGATTAATTCTTCTCGCTCTAACTTTAAGTGATTAGCCACATTTTTTAAAATTGCATTCAATGTACCCACTTTTAAAGGATTATGAGCCGGAATGGTAATGTGATGTTCCCCCTGTTCTTGTGTAGTTAATCGAATATGGCTCCCGGTTTGATGGCTAACTTCATAACCCAACCTTCTGAGGGCTTTTACTAAATCTTGACCTGATACATCTCTGGGTAATTTCATAAAGCAATTACCTCTTGCTGAACAATATGCAGTCGGATGATCTTAGGACGTAATGTTTCATCAATAAAATGACAGTGAACAGCATCTTTTATTTCTTGTTTTAAGCTTTCTAAATCATCAGCTTGGGTAATAATTGATTCCCCTAATGCTTGGGCAATATACCCCCCTTCAACATCAGATTCTACTAAGAAAATGATTTCCGTCATGGCTTAAATAACCTTTAGGTACAAGATAATCGCAGTTTCCTTTATTCTATCACTCAAGGCATGATCTAGTTTTTTAGTAATGCTCGAAATCCGGCTTGCTGGAAATGAGTATCAGCAGTTAGAGCATCAGTAATTCCTCGATTCCGCATGACGATAAATGACAGACAATCTACTAAACCCCATTCTGTATTTAGATTTAGAAAGTGCATTACCAATTTCTAGTAAAATAGCTTGAGTGGTGACTAAACGGGCTTGACTAGCTTGCAGTTGATGAGCCAATTGAACAGCCCGTGCATGATTTTGATCTGTAATTGAAGAAAGCGCGATGGCAAAGGAAGTATCTAAAAAAACTTCATTCATGATCAGAAACAGTTTCCCCATATAAATACTGATCAATTTTCTCAGACCAATCTGGATTGCCTTGTAGCTGTAAGGACTGAGCGGTTTCAAGAAATGTTTTAGGGGGCTGTTTTTGGGGTAATATTGTTTCAACAATAATTTTAACCCTTGTACCGACATCTAGGTTTAAGGGAGATTCCAGTTGCAGGGATTTACCATCAAATATGGCATTGATTTCTTGAATCATAATGATTAAAATCCTCTCAAGCAAGTTTTTTGATGATTTAGATTAATCCCATCATAGCATTTTAATTCCTGGGCAATATACCCCCCTTCAACATCAGGTTCTACTAGGAAAATGATTTCCGTCATGGCTTAAATAACCTTTAGGTATAGGATGATCGCAGTTTCCTTAATTCTATCACTCCAGGCATGAAAAGCAACTATTAAACTATTGAAATTTAGCAATCAATTAAACTAACTCGACTCGATAATTCTCGACAACCCACAAGCGACCTAGAAACCGGGTTTCTGCATAAATTTATTGTTTCCCACCGACAATCTTTCAGAGAAACCAGATTTCTCCTCTCAAATGTGGCACTTAAGATTGATTATTTTATTCAGGGATGGTTTAGGGTATAGTTGATATCAAAATCTTTCAGCCTGAGTAGCCTTAATCATACATGAACCGACAGGCGTTGGTAGTCGGCATTAACCGATATCTTAATCTGGACAATTTGAAAAGACCGGCTTTCGATGCGGAGGCGATCGCCCATCTTCTCGAAACCTACGGCGGTTTTAAGGTGCGCCGATTACCTGCTGGTATTGCTGATCAGAAATTCAAGGTCAATCCTAAACCTGGTTATGGAGAAGAAGAAGTTGACATCAAGGTATTAGAAGAAGAAATTCTCCAACTGTTTGGCATAGGAGAAAAAGATTGCCCTGATACAGCCTTGCTGTTTTTTGCTGGACACGGTTTGCGAAAACCGCGAGGTTTAAAAGAAGGATTTTTAGCTACCAGTGACACTAATCCTGAGCAAGAATTATATGGTTTAGCTTTAAATTCACTGCGAGATATTTTACTAGAAAGTAATGTTAAACAGCAGATTATCTGGCTGGATTGTTGTCATGGTGGCCAATTTATCGACGTATTAAATAAAGCCGATCCGGGTAGCGATCGCTGTTGTATTGCCTCCTGTAGTGCTTCGGAAATTGCTTACGCAACTGGTGAACACGGCCTACTAACTAGCATTCTTTTACAAGGACTTGACCCCTATCAGTGTCGAGTTGGCGAATGGATAGATAACCTTTCTTTAGCAGCTTTCTTTAAGCAACAAATACAAACTAATGAATACTGGCGAAACTTTCCCCAGCGTCCAGTTTTTAACAATTCTGGCGGAGCAATTCAACTCATTCAGGGAGTAAAAATTGATCAGGAAGAAACAGTTAGTACGCTGCCACCTACTATTGCTATTAAAGAAAAAACGGTAGTGGGGATAGAGGCACTTCGCACTGTTCCCGTGTGGGTGGGACGTGATGATTTGCTCCAACAACTCAAAGATAAGTTAGTGTCTCCTGAAACACTCTTGAAAATGCTGGTTTTGGTGGGACAAGGGGGTATTGGTAAGTCTAGTTTGGCGGCCAAATTGTTAGAAGCATTGGGGGCAAATTTAACTACAGCCTCTTTAGCTCCAGATAGTATCTACAATGGCGCGATCTGTTTCAAAGCAGAAGAGGGCAGTAGCTTTGATGAAGTCGCGGGGTTTCTGTTGCGAGGTTTGCAAATTGATGTTAATGAAACTATCACAAATGCCACCCATAAAATTAACCTGATTTTGACGGGTTTGCGTCAGCAACGCTCCATTATTTTACTCGATAACCTCGAAAGTATTTTGTATCCGGCTAGTCACCCTCAAGCTGGTAACGCGATTCTACCAGAATGGGGTAAGTTGCTGAATGCTTTCGCCTACGGCAACCATTCTTCTCAGGTGATTTTAACCAGTCGAGAAGTTCCGGCTGACTTGGCTGATTTGCGTTATCCTGATTCCGAACCCGATGCCGATTTGGTCGCGATCGAAACTGTGCCTGGGGTATCAGTGGCCGCATCAATAGAAATTTTGCGGCGCAAGTTAAAGGATTGTGAGGCTGATTTGCACTGGATCGCGGAACGGGTGGGAGGGCACGTTTTGTTACTGAATCAGTTAATTAGTTTGGGGAAAGATAAACCGGGGTATCTCCGCAAGCACCCGCACCTGGTGACGCGCAAGGCAGAACCCATGCTGCGAGAACAACTATCGCGACAAAGTGAAGCTGCACGGGATTTGTTGCGGCGGATGTGCGTTTTGCGGGTGGGGATAGATATTCGAGGTTTGACTTTCTTGCGCTTGTATACAGATGTCTTGGAAAAAGATCATAGATTTGAGATGGCCGCAATATTAGAAGAACCTGCCGAATTTACCGAGGTTGAAATTGGGGAAACACGATTAATTTTAGAGGGCTTGCTAGATAGTTGTTTGGTGCAAAGTCGCTATGACGAAGAGCAGGGAGAAGATTTTTATGATTTGCATCGGGTAATTGTGGAGTTTTTGCAAGGGGAATATCAAGATGTATTACCTGACTTGATGCAAAGTGTTTATAAGTTTTATAGTTCCGGTAAGAATGTCGAAAATCCTAAGAATTTAGATGATTTACGTCCTGTTTTAGAAGCTCAATATTTTGCTTTTCAGTTAGGCAATTACCGCGAGGCTTCTAGCTTATTGATGGGGACGCTAGAAAAATATCTCCGACTCTGGGGACACTGGACTTTATTAAAGGACTTATACGAGCAAATTTTACCTTATGTTGATGATGACGAAATTGCTTGGTATAAAAGAGACATAGGCTCAATTTATCGCGATACTGGCAATTGGGATTTAGCAGAGAAATATTTTCAGGATGCCTTAGCCATTGAAGAAAAAAAGCAAAATAAAAGTGGCATGGCAACCTGTTGGGGAATGTTGGGAGATATCGAGCGCAAGCGAGGGAACTGGGATGAGGCCGAAGCCCTCTACCGCCAATGTTTGGAAGTTGAGACAGAATTGGGCGATCGCGCTGGCATGGCATCCTCTTGGGGAGTGTTGGGATCTATCGAGCGCAATCGAGGGAAGTGGGATGAGGCCGAAGCCCTCTACCGCCAATCTTTGGAAGTAAGGACAGAATTGCGCGATCGCGCTGGCATGGCAGCTACTTGGGCATCGTTGGGATATATAGAGAGTTGTCGAGGGAACTGGGATGAGGCCGAAGCCCTCTACCGACAATGTTTGGAAGTTGAGACAGAATTGCGCGATCGCGCTGGCATGGCATCCTCTTGGGGATTGTTGGGAGATATCGAGAGCAATCGAGGCAACTGGGATGGGGCCGAAGCCCTCTACCGCCAATGTTTGGAAGTTGAGACAGAATTGCGCGATCGTGCTGGCATGGCATCCTCTTGGGCATCGTGGGGAGATATCGAGCGCGATCGAGGGAACTGGGATGGGGCCGAAGCCCTCTACCGCCAATCTTTGGAATTAAGGACAGAATTGGGCAATCAGTCTGGGATCGCGATATCAATAGGTTGTCTAGGAGAAAATGAACTCGGTAGAGGTAATTTAGACGCAGCCGAAAAGTTATTAAAAGAAGCTTTGGCGAAAATGGAAGAATTAGGAATGACTTGGCATATTGCCGAAACTAACTACGATTTAGCACAGCTTGAAAGGCGGCGTGGTAATACCGAAATTGCCCAACAGCATTACGATACAGCCCACCAAATCTTTGTGCAATTGGGAGCAGCTAAAGACTTAGAGAAAATGGAACGAGAGTGGGCGCTTGATGATGAAATCTAAAGAGGAATGAAAGAGATTAAAAATCAAAGCAAGAATGCGATCGCGTCTGATTCTACTATAATTAAGAGCAATTCTAACTTACTTTACCCCCAGCATGAGCCAACCACCTGCTCTCCCTACTCTCCTGGCCCTGCTTCTGGCAATTAGAGATCATCCAGATGTCGCTCTTAACGATGACAAGCAAGAGGAACTTTTTACAATAGGAGAACAGCTTAAACGCCATCCTGAAATGAGGGACAAAACCCACGCTAAGTTAATGTCTGTAATCCAATCAAACGATAAATTAAATGAAAGTTTTACCAAGTATCAAACAGCATTAATTCGTTTTCTAGCAACAGAAAATAGTGAAAATTTAGATTACTTGCCAACTTCAGAAGAAGTGTTAGAAACACTTCAGGCTGGTAATGAACACAACCAAATGGAAAAGCTAGGTCCTAAACCTAAAAAATCAAAGCGTTCTCCAAGTCTCACAATTATTAATGATATTGTTGTCCCGATTCTCAAAAGTAATAATCCGCCGGAAGTTAGCAAAAAGCTCTTTCAGCCTCTATTAGACAAGTTGTCACAAGTTTCTGCTGATTCAGATAAACTCCCACGAACATTACCTCCTCTATTCTAATATGACAGATCATCTGATTTATCCCACAATTGACCTCTATCTCTACGATTTGCGTCAGGGACTAGGGCAGGATTTGGCTACTCTGAAAGAGAATGAGCTAGTATTTTTAGATAAATTGCCTCTCTCCTTAAAAAAGGATATTATATCTTCCCAATTTCCAGAAAAAACTAAATGGAAAACAGAAATTTTGGAGGCATTCAGAAAGCGCGATTACCCTCAAAAAAATTCTATTAAAGCATCTCCCGTGCCTGAAAAAATGGAGTGGAAAACAGAATTTGTAGAGTTATTAACAGAGGAATGCGAATTTACAGAAACGCTCAACCTTCCGCCTGAATATGAAGGATATTACTATCCGGTGCAACTGAGTGATACTGATGCGCTGATGGTTGACTGTTCGGTAAGCGATAAGAAGTCTAATACTTCTATTGAAGAAATAACAAAGCTCAAAGAAATTATAGTTGGTGAGAAGGTTCTCAACTATCAAGGGGGTAGCTTAGGGCAAACTTGGTTAATTAGTGGTATACTCCCTTCAGATATTAAAATAGAATCAGATGATTCAGATGATGTTGAAAATCTGGCTCAAAAATGTTACAATTTGCTAGTAGAAAAAAAACCAGATTGTCAAGGAAAACCCCAAGGTAAGGGAAAGTTATTAGGGGGAAGATTCTTTGAATGGAACCCCGATAATTTAAACGATATTCCTCAAAAAGCACCCTACAATTTAGAGCAAAAAAATCCTCATGTAATTATTATATTATATCCTAATTTAGAGGCAATAGAAAACGCAGCAGAATTAATTGATCACTGGATGCAATTGTTTTGTCATCGCCATAAAATTCTTTGGGCTTATGTAAAAAGTCGGGTGCTTAAACGAGATTTAGAAGCTAAATTTGTAGAGGTTCAAAGTTACGTCAAAGACTTTAAAACTCAAGGATACGAAGGGTATAATTTGGGCCAACTTAGTAAAAAAGTCAGTGATGCTGACAATCTATTTTCTGATTATGCCATCAATCTCAGTTATTTAGAATTTCAGAGAAGTACGATTGAAGTTAATCTGGATAACTACCGCCAACAGCTTAAAGAATTAGTTGCAAAGGTATTTGAAAAAAACCCAGAATATGAAGTAAAATGCTTAGAGCAGTTTCATTCCGACGCTCGAAATAAATACTTAAAACAAGTTCGCAAAGACTACGAAAATCTGAGTGCAGGGGTAAAAATGCTAGAAGTTGCAGTCAACTTAATTCGAGTTAACTTGCAAGTCAGAGAAGCAAAGAGCGATCGCACATTTCAAAATACACTCGGTATTGTCGGTGCGGGTTTAGCTGCGGCTTCTGTAACGGCTTCGATTTCTGGACAATTCCCCAATGTTGTTGCACCTGTTACTATTATCAAATCAGAGGAAGCAAAAACCCTTGTAGAGCAGAATTTAGGGCAAGTTTTGAGGAGTTTGACAATTCCAGAATCTGCGTTAATGCCCTTTATTTCACTGTTTTTGAGCCTGATCATAGGCTTGATCGGGGCGGGGTTAACGGGGTTAGTTATCCGGTTGCTGGGATTAAGGAATCATGGTAAGAAACGATAAGATATCTTCAGCCTAGTCTTCTTGAGGGCTAAAGCCCAACAACAAGTTCAGAGGGGGCTAAAGCCCAACAACAAGTTCAGAGAGGGCTAAAGCCCAACAACGTTTTAAGCGGGACTAGGGAGTCATTGTCGAGGGAATTATTCATGGTTATGTTATTAATTTGGTTCGGTAAATGGAGGATAACTTAGGCGATCGCCTTCTCTAAAAACAATGTTATCAATCAGTTAAACTATTCCCTATTTGATCAACTTTAACCCCATCAATAGCTTCTATACTTTCAACCGTTGCTAAAGATGAAAAAGCCGGGGTCATAATTATTAATCCCCTGGGAACACATTCCACTTCTATCGGTGTTGTCCCAATAATTTCCCCATCTACAACTACTTTTTGGGGTGGATTTGTAGAAATTCTAATCCGTTGAGTTCTAAATGCAATCAAATTATCCCGTTGAATTTCTACTTTCAGTAAACCCGCCCCCAATAAACCCATCATTCCCGCCACCGCCTGCATTTTATTCGCCGGAGATGTATAGATTAAAACCTCTAATAATCCATCATCAGGAACAATTTGTCCTAAACCTTGGGCTAAAACCGAAGTAGGAGGGGCGACATTAGCAATGGTAATGGCGGCGGCTTCAACTTGATTAATTTCGCCATTAATTTCAATTGTTGTTTCAAAGTCTTTTTGTTCTTTTAATTGTTGCCATCCCGCCATAATATAAGCTAAGGGCCCCCAGCGTTTTTTTGCATCTCGATCCGCCTTATTAACTGTTTCCGCTTCAAACCCAATTCCTGCTAATAAAATCATTGGTAAACTATTACAATAAGCCATATCAACGGTGCGGGTTAATCCGGCAATAATTACTTCACAAGCTCCTTGAATATTAGTTGGAATTCCCAAGGCTACCGAAAACGCATTAGCAGTTCCCCTAGGAATAATTCCCAAGGGAATATTAGTATTGATCACGGCTCCAGCTACGGCGGAAACCGTACCATCTCCCCCCGATGCGATGACTAAATCCACATTTTCTGCGATCGCATCTTGAGCTAATTGAGTCGGATCATTTTCTCTGGTTGTTAAACAAACTTTTAAGTGAAAATAGGGTTCTAATAATTGCCGAATTAATAATAAATCTTGATTGGCATTTCCTACTCCAGCAACGGGATTAAAAATCAAATGAGCCGAACGAGTTCGTCGCAATTGCACAACAATGGCTTCGGCGGTTCCAATATTAGTGGCGATCGGAATATTATAGATATTGCAAACTCTTAATAAATTTAAAAGCGGGAATTCATAAAGGTGGGTTTGGGTGGATTCTACTAAATAAATAACAGCTACAATTTCTTCTCTTGCAGTGATTTTAGACGCGATCACCACATCTCCCCCTTGTCGCAAAGGCAAAACCGTCTCAACCTTTAACCAGGTCTGTTGAGTTAAAGCCGTTGCGATATTGTCTAAAGCCACTAGATGATAATGGGAAAGAACATTCGCGTGTTGAGTCACAAAGTCCACCAGAGTTTCTTGCTGAGTCTCATCAGCTAAGAGAAAAATCGTCCCTGACATAATTCACCCATGATTATTGCAATTCTTAGTATAGCTAATTTAACTATTTTCAGGATGATCTAATCCCAAATGTTTCCAAGCCGCAGGCGTCGCCACACGACCCCGATTTGTCCGTTGAATAAACCCAATTTGCATTAAATAGGGTTCATAAACTTCTTCAATAGTTTGGGTATCTTCCCCCGTAATTGCCGCCATGGTTTCTAATCCCACTGGCCCCCCTTTAAATTTTTCAATGATAGCTGTTAACATATTTCGATCCGTCCAATCTAATCCCAGGGGATCAACATTAAATAATTCCAAAGCAATATTCGCCACTTCTGCATTAATTTCCCCCGTACTTTTAACTTGTACATAATCCCGAACTCGACGTAATAAACGATTAGCAATTCGAGGTGTTCCCCTAGCCCGTTGGGAAATTTCGATCGCGCCTTCTGGGGTTATAGGAGTATTTAATAACTTCGCACTCCGTTGAATAATTAAACTTAATTCGTCTACTTCATAAAAGCGTAACCGTTGAATAATTCCAAAGCGATCGCGCAGGGGAGCCGTTAAAGAACCTACCCGGGTTGTAGCGCCCACAATCGTAAAAGGTTTCAGGGGAATACTCCGAGTTTTTGCCGATCTTCCCTGACCAATGGTAATATCTAATCGACAATCCTCCATCGCCGGATATAAAATTTCCTCCGCCACTTTAGATAAGCGATGAATTTCATCAATAAATAATACTTCCCCTGGTTTCAAACTGACTAATAATCCCGCAATATCCCTGGGTTTTTCTAGGGCTGGAGCCGTGGTAATTTTACAAGTTACCCCCATTTCCGAAGCTAAAATTAGGGACATGGTGGTTTTTCCTAATCCTGGGGGGCCATATAATAATAAATGATCTAAAGGTTCCTGACGGGATTTGGCAGCGGCGATCGCAATTGATAAAACCTCTTTTAAATCTTTTTGTCCCACATAATCTTCTAAACGATGGGGTCGGATTTTCTCATCCTGTTGACGATTAATTTCTTCTTCGGGTGTCGCTTCCGCTTCTAACAAATAATCCAATTCATCCGTCGGCTCACTATTCTTGGATTTTCTGGATTTTTTAGCCATGGGAGCCGCCAACCCAGAAAACTCATCAGACGGTTCGGGTTCAGGGGACTGCTTTTTTGAAGAAATAATCGCCATAATAGACCTATGCCATACCGGGGCTACAGGTTCCAACTTTAGCAGGTTTTGGGTGAAACTAATCCTATTATTAGTCTCCAAACCAATTTGACACTCCCGGTGCCTGAAGGCGTGGGGATTCTTGGTTCGGCGAAACCACTTAATCAAAGTACCTTGCAGTGCTTTAACCAGAGGTGGGATTCTCCCCAAGCGTAAATTTGGGTATGCCCTACCCTATTCGCATGAATGCGAGTTCTTTTTTAATTGAAACAAATTAGTTTCAAAAACTGGTTGTCTAGCTCCCACGAATCTTTTACCCACTGCTGGGGAGAGGCTAAAACTGTGCAGTAGAACCCTATAGATTCACTTGTCAAGGTGAGCGTGTTTTACCGTTAGGCAACTAGGTTTTTATACAGGTTATTTACCTTTCCTGTTATCGTTATGGTAACACTATTGGATATTCTTGACAACTCAATAAAAAGCCTAAGTAGAACTTAGGGGTTTTAAACCCATTTTTCTGATAAAATAAGAACTGAATAAGGGAATAGGCAATTAGGGAATGGGTAATAGCAAGAGTTTACCTCCCGGTAATCCCTCTCAGAGAGTCCTAAAGGACTCACTACGTTGAGATGTCCCCTGCTCCCGGTGCTCCCCTGTCTGTCCCAATTCAATGATTAATTATTCAGATGTTGAGATATTCAAAAAACAACTGCATCAGTTAAGTGATGAACAACTCAAACAAGACTATTTGCGGGGGAAATTGACTTTTGATTTTCTGGCAAAGGTTTTGGTAGAGGTTGAGTCCGAAGAATTAATTCTGCGATTGGTAAATTTTGGTTTAAAATTGAATATTATTCAAGGAATACTATTAACAAAAAATGTTAAACCTGAATTTCAAATTAAAGCTTTTTCTCTGGTACTCCAGTTAAATATTCCCCTGGCTTTAAAAATTCGTCTGTTGGGACAAACCCGTTCGCCTCTATTACTATCTTGGTTCCTTAAAGGATTACATCATAACAATCAATTGGTGAATGCTTGGTCAGCTTGGGCGATCGCTCAAATCGGTCAAGTTGCTGAATCTTCTTTATTAAAAGCCTTAAAAGATCCCCAGCAAAAAGTCCGTCTTTGGGCAACTTGGGGGTTAGGAGAAATTGGCAGCGATCGGGCAATTCGAGGATTAATTCTGGCTTTGCACCATGAAGATAGTCAGGTTCGTTGGCGAGCCGCCACCGCTTTAGGAAAAATTAAAAATCGTTTAGCCATAACAAAATTAAGAGAAATTTTAGTCTCCGATCCCGATCATTATGTTCGAGGTCGGGCGGCAACTGCATTGGGATGTTTAGGGGGAGCGGCAGCAATTATTGGGTTAAAAAATTCCCTTGATGATCGAGAATTTTATGTTTATACTAATGCTGTTTATGGCTTAGAAACCATTGGCGATTCCTTTGCAGTTAAGGTGTTGTTAGAGGCTCTTAATCATGGTAATTCAGATGTAAGAATCCGTGTTGTTGAGGTTTTAGGTCGAATTGGAGGAGATTTTATTGTCAATAAATTATTAAATAAAATTTATGATCCCGATCCGTTTGTGCGGGCAAAAGTGGTTGAAACCATTCAATCTATGAATACTCCCTTAGCTATTGGGGGGCTAAAAATCGCCTTAAATGATACGGATATTTATGTTCGTTCCTGGGCAGAAACAGCTTTAAAAAAATTAGATTCTCCTTCGTCAAAAACCCTATTTAAAATATTATTTGATTCTGGTATTGATTCTCCCCATGCTAATTTACCCAAACTCTGGATTGCTTCTAGGGCAGAAGTAGGTGAATATATTTTAAAACAATTTCGAGGCGCAAATATTAGCCATTTAATTTCTATTGGTAGTCCGGGTAGTGAACTTCCTGAAGGATTTGATCAAGTTCCGAATCGGTTACGATTAGAATTTGATGATATTGATACCCCCTACTATGATCCTGAATATGTTTTACCCAATCTTCAACATATTTTAAAAGCCCTTCATTTTATGAAATCTGTTCGCGCCCATCAAGGAGATTTATTAATTCATTGTCAAGCGGGAATTAGCCGATCAACTGCGATCGCATTTACCCTATATGCATATCGTTTAGGAATCGGAAAAGAAACGGAAGCTCTCAATTATATTGCGGCGGTGCAGCCCCAAGCTATACCGAATCAATGGATTGTAGAACTAGCCGATATTGCCCTAAAACGAGGAGGCAGATTAATTCAAACCCTACGCAATTATCGGCGTTCTTTTCCCAATTCTTAAGGGAATAGGGAACAAACCCCCCAAACCCCCCGTGCACGGGGGGCTAGGGGGGGAGGGAATAGGCAATGGGCAATAGGTAAATACTTACTGTGAACAGCATAGATGCGGCAACTGCTATATCAGTCGTAATTCCCTATTCCCCGCCATATACAAAAAATCTGTGAAGACGGACGCTAGGGACATCTTCACAGATACCTGAAAACCAGGCTCAAAATTACGACATGGCTTGAATGATAAAGTCAAAGTAGGGGGATGCTTCCTTAGCATCTTCGTCATCGAGTAACGCCAGAGACGCTTCCTTGAGACAACGAACCGCTTCCACCATCCCAGGCATCGGAACACCCAAAGAGTTATACATATCTTTGACGCCGATTAAACCAATATCTTCGATGGGATCTTTGTCACCCGAAAGAATTCCATAGGTAATCAGCCGCAGATACCAACCATAGTCCCGAATACATAGGGCTCGCTCCCGTGATCCTGAAGCATTACCACCTGGGGCAATAAAATCAGGGCGTTTTTTCCACAGTTGGTTACTAGCACGGTCTACAATCTTCTTTTCATTATCCGCAATGGTCGAAGCAATTCGCACGCGCTGTTCACCCGTTTTTAAAAAGTCATTGATGTTTTTGAGTTCACCAACGCTAGGATAACGGAGTTCATCATCAGCTTTGAGAATAACTTGGCTAATTACTGTCATCTAAAACCTCAAGGGCTATTAAAGTTTTTCAAGATACCATTAAGTAGTTTAGCGACTTGAGGGGAACAGGGGAAGTCATAACCCCGTAAACTTTCGCCTATGGTGATCAAAGTCGGGTGGAAACACCTGTGCAAAGTCGTGGAGAGCAGGCAGAGTCAAGAGTTATCTGCCCAGGTTCAGTATGAATACCCTTAACAATTCTTAATTTTTAACCCTCAACGGTTAATCAGTCATCAGTCATCAGTCATCAGCGATCAGTTAAGAGGTAGTTAGCAGTTATTTGGAGTAAAATAAATCTTGACTTTATTTCACTGTTTAGCGTGTAGAGGCAGGTTCTGGAGAGATTTTTTTAAATCAACTAAAATCTTGATCAACCCAATTACGACTGATAACTGGTACAAACGCGCCCATAGGGTGAAGGCAGTCTCTACACTGATAACTGATAACTGATAACTGATAACTGATTAATAATGTGGCAACAAGGGCAACAAGTTGAAGTCGAAATTACAGATTTGACCGATGAAGGTAGTGGCGTCGGTCGTTACCAAGAGCGGGTTATATTTGTTCCTGATACGGTTCCTGGGGATATGGTGCGGGTGCGGTTAGTGCGGGTTAAAAGCAAATATGCAGAAGGCAAGTTAGACCGACTTTTAAGCCCATCAAATGATCGGATTTCCCCTCGATGTATTGTGGCGGATAAATGTGGGGGATGTCAGTGGCAACATATTGATTATGCGCTGCAACTACAAAGTAAGCGAAATTTAGTGGTTAAAACCTTAGAAAAAATTGGAGGATTTATTGATCCTCCGGTAGATCAGGTATTAGCAGGAGAGTCGGAATTAGGCTATCGCAATAAAGTTACCTATCCCCTAGGAAGGTCAGCCACGGGTCAAGTTCAGGCGGGTTACTTCCAAAAACATAGCCATCGTTTGGTTAACTTAAATCAATGTCCGGTACAGGATCAACGGTTAAATCCTTTATTAGCTAATATTAAACAGGATATTCAAAACCGGGGATGGTCAATTTATGATGAAGCCCAACATCGGGGTAAACTTCGCCATCTATCCTTGAGAATTGGACGGCGTACCGGGGAAATGTTATTAACCCTAATTTCCACCCAAGCTAGTTTACCCGGACTCACCGAACAGGCGGAAACTTGGTTAGAACAATATCCGGGGTTACAAGGAGTTTGTTTAAATCTAAATCCCGATCAAACTAATGTGATTTTTGGTCAGGAAACCCGATGTTTAGCGGGTCATCCATATTTAAAAGAAGAATTTGGGGGGTTAACGTTTTTTCTGGGCCCCGATACGTTTTTTCAAGTGAATACGGAAGTGGCGGAAGGGTTATTAGAAATAATGCTACAGCAACTTAATTTACAAGGAACTGAACGCATTGTTGATGCCTATTGTGGCATTGGAACCTTTACTTTACCCCTAGCTTCCTATTTATTGAAAAAACAAGGAGGTTCAATTCAGGGCTCCGATCTTCCTCAAGTCATGGGTTTAGAAGTCCAAGAAACCGCCATAGAACAAGCTCGAAAAAATGCGATTTTTAATCAACTTGATCAAGTGGAGTTTAAATTAGGAACGGTGCAAAAGTTATTACCCAATTTGGGGTATAAACCTGATATTGTTTTGCTTGATCCTCCCCGGAAAGGATGCGATCGCACGGTCTTAGAAACCCTACTAGATATGCAACCGCAACACTTAATTTATATTAGTTGTAGACCTGCTACTCTAGCACGAGATCTGAAGATTTTATGTGAAACCGGAGTTTATGAATTAGTACGGGTACAACCTGCGGATTTTTTCCCACAAACCTCCCATGTTGAGTCTATGGCATTTTTGCGGCGTTTATAAGCAATTCGGATCTAGGTGCTCAGAAATCGGGTTTCTTCAGTCATCTTTTTATGATGCAGTAAAGGTTAAGGCAGAAACCCGATTTCTCGACTCGTTAAGTGGCTACAGAAATTGCCTTAATCTTCAGGCAAGGTTCGGGATTAGTGCTATAATTGCTATCAGTAATCTTTGAGATATCTTTTAGGAATATGACCGAGTTACTTGAACGTGCGATCGCCCAATTGAAAATTTTATCCCCCACTGAACAAGATGCGATCGCCACTCTAATTTTACAGGAACTCGAAGCAGAAATGCGGTGGGATAGTGCCTTTGCTCAATCACCCGATGCTCTTGCTAAACTAGCAGCTAATGCAATGGCTGAATACCACGCTGGACAAACCCAAGAGTTAGATCCAGAAACGCTGTGAAATCACGAACAACTTTCTCTTTCCGTAAAGCATTTGCCACTCTGCCAAAGCAAGTCCAAAACCAGGCTCGTGAAGCTTATCGACAATTCAAACGAGATCCCCATTATCCAAGCCTTCGTTTCAAAAAGGTACATCCAGAATTACCAATTTATTCGGCTAGAATTAACAAGGATTATCGAGCCGTTGGACAGTTAGAAGGAGATATCATTATTTGGTTTTGGATTGGTTCACACACAGATTATGAGAGATTACTGTCTCAATTGTAATTTCTCCAATTGCTGATAGGTGTTCAGAAATCGGGTTTCTTCAGCTATCTTTCTATTATGCAGCAAAGGTTAAGTCAGAAACCCGGTTTCTCGACTCGTTAAGCGGCTACAGAAATTGCCTTAACCGTTAGAGAAGGTTCGGGAATAGCTTGACCATCTTCCCGCAGCGTGTCAATATACAATTCAATCGCTTCTTTAATATTATTTTCGGTTTCTTCTAAGGTTTTTCCTGTAGAAATACAACCGGGTAAGTCGGGAACATAAGCAGAATAGTTACTCCCAGCCAATTCAAAAATTACAATATATTCTTTCATGGTTTATCCTCTAATTGTGCTTGTTTCCAGATACTTTTGAGAGTTCCAATGGCAACTTCATCAGAAAAATTACCCGGTACAACAACGATACCGGATTTTTTAGGATGTTTTAGCACTCGATGACTTCCGCGCATTCTTGCTTCATACCATCCATCCGCTTCTAATCGCTTTAGTACCTCACGAACTTTCATTAATTAATTTTCCCACATATTTATACCGTACAGAAACCAGATTTTTTTTAAGCATTTAACACTTGTTCTGCTGTTAAGGATAATTCCGAAAAAGTGGGTGATATAATCCGATCAGTTCCTATAAATTGAGTTTTTTGATACTGACCTTTTTCATCCAGAGAGTAAACAAAGATAGTCGGAATTTTAGGATTTCCTAAGTAAGCCCTGGAAGCGATCGCTAAATAGTCTACAATCCAATATTCAGAAATTCCTAACCGTTGATATTCTTCTAATTTATCTACATAGTCATCTTCCCAATTCGTTGATGTCACTTCTACTGCTAACTGAATTGGCACTTCTAAGGCATTATAATCAGAACGATTAGAACGCCAAATTGTTCGGTCAATCACACTAACATCAGGATTTCTACCCTGTTCTAAGCCATCTTTTGTTACCGTTTTGATCACCGCAGTATTAGTTACAACTAAATTAAGATTAAGTCTTCTAATTTCATCATTAAAACAGAATAAAAGCAAATTGGCTACATCATCATGGTTTCTTGTTGCTCTCACTTCTACAATTTCTCCCTTCACAAATTCATAGATTCCTGTTTCTGGACATTGTTCTAAAAAGTTGTCAAATGTTAGTTTTTGTACCTGTGTTGTTGTCATAGTTTGGTTTCCTATAATCATAAGGTAGAAGTCTCGGAATACTTATAGGTGTTCAGAAATCGGGTTTCTTCAGTCATCTTTCCTCGTTGCGAGGTTCTACCTCGCAATGCTTTCTGGCAGGCTCCGCCTGCTGTTCAACGGAGGCGGAGCCTCTAAGATAGCATTCCCTGGTAGAACCAGGGAACAAGGGGCTCCCCCTGAAAAAAAAATTTTTAAACGCGCTGACGCGCGAAAAGGGAAGAAGGGAAAAGAAGAAAGAAGGGTAAAGGGCTAAAGGGCTAAAGAAAACAGGGCTAAAAGTCCTGCACACTAACCAGGGACGCACCAACAACCCAACAAACCCGAAAGCCGTAGTCGCCGTAGAAGTAGTCGGGGTGAACGGTGCTACGATAAGCAGAACGGCAGACAGCAGGATCGTAGATCCACGAACCGCCCCGCACACACCTTAATTGAGTATTTCCGCCCGACTCCCAAACACTTCCATTATCTGGCGCACCAGTATAATTTTCATGCCAAGGGTCAGCGCACCATTCCCAAACGTTGCCGTGCATATCGTATAATCCAAAGGCATTTGGAGGGAAACTACCGACATCGGTGGTTTGATTACGATTACATTCATAATTAGCTAAATCGGCTGTAATGGTTTCACCAAAATGGAAAGGAGTTGTAGTTTTAGCGCGACAGGCGTATTCCCATTCCGCTTCAGAAGGTAAACGATAGGTTTTACCTGTTTCTTGGGAAAGTCGCTGACAAAATTCCTGCGCTTGATGCCAATTTACATTCTCAACGGGTCGGTTTGCGCCTTTAAAATTAGAAGGATTATTTCCCATAATAGCTTCCCATTGAGCTTGAGTAATGGGATATTTTGCCATAGAAAATGCAGCAATATTAACGGGATGTTGGGGATATTCGTCGCTACTCGCATTTGCTTCATTTTGGACTGCACCCATCATAAAAGTTCCCCCAGGAATGGATACCATTTCTAAACTGATATTATTGCCTAAATCTTCTTTAAAAAATTCAGCCCGACGGCGTTCTCGTTTGGTTTCCTTTCCTTGGGCGTTAGCGGTAATCACATCAAACTCAAATTCCTTTTGCTGACGGCGTTTTTCTGCTTCTTCCTGACGTTTTATTTCTTCCTCCTGACGGCGTTTTGTTTCTACTTCCGTTTGTCCCTGACGGCGTTTTTCATCCCAAACTCCTTGAGCAACATCCCGATTATGGGCGACATCGGGTAAATTAGGATTAAGGGCGAGACAGGAATTGTAATCTGCGATCGCTTTTTCATATTCTCCTAATTTATAATAGGCATTAGCGCGATTATTGTAAGCTCCGACATAATTAGGATTCAGTCGCAAGGTTTGGTTATAATCTTCGATGGCGGCAGAATATTCCCCTAATTTACTATAGGCTAATCCGCGATTATAATTAGCATCGGGGGAATTAGGTTCGAGTAACAAGACTTGGGTAAAATCATCAATGGCGGTAGTATATTCTCCCTGTTGACAATGGTTTTGTCCCCGTTGATAACAAGATTGAATAATATTAACGCGGTGAGTTTCTCCCAAGGATTCTAACAAATTATTGATTTTTTCAATATAGTCTAAATCCTTAGCCATGACCACGGAATTAACGGTATCCCATAATTCAGAAACCGGGTTTCTGGGGTTTCTTAACTTCAACCAAGATTCTACAGAATTAATTAATTGATTTTTAGCCCAAGATTTATTGGGTAAATTGACTAAACCCTGGGCTAATTCTAGGATTAATTCAGGGAGACGGTGAGAACTTTCTGCTTCTAGGATTTTGTAGATTTGTTCATAGCCAGAAATGACCATCCATATTACTGAATCTGCAACTTCTCCTTCTGGGATATTCTGAGTTAAATCTGGGAGTAATTGCGGTAATAAAGGCGTGAAATCATGGAGAAATAAATGATGAGTGTCAGCTATCCAACCTGCGACTAGACAATGACAGGTGATTAAAAACTGGTACAAATCTTCAAAATGCTTGCTATTAATTTTATAGTGAATTTCTAACTCATCAATGTCTATTCCCTCCTCTTGTAAACTTTGTTCTTCTTCCAAAATTTTCAGATTAATTTCATTATCCCCGCCCCGTTTATCAATATAATCTTGGGTTTTTCCGCCTGCTAATAGTTGGTCTTTTGTAACTTTCCATTTGCGGGCGCGAGTTTTAGCAGAATCATATAAAATATCCCGATAGGACAGTTGAGAAATAATGGTTTGATAGGAATAATTGGGTTGTCCTATTGTCCAATAGGCGATTCTGAAATTGAGATAATCTCCATCAAATTCCGACTCTAATATTAATGTCGGTTCTGATTTTAGCATCCCGAATAAAGCTTTAGTACTGGCTTCACTATGAAAGCGTTTGCTTTCCCAAGCCCTGGCTAAAAATTCGATGGGTCTTCCCTGTTGAGAATACTGAGCAAAAAAATCGCGTATTTTTTGATCCAAGAATTTTTCAATATCAGGGAAATTTTGCGGCGTGGTGGCAAAACGGTCAAACTCAACTCTTGGTGGCGCAGTAATAACTCGCAGGGGAATTAAACTATTATTGTAGGATTCTAAAATTTGCGCCGGAGTTAATGTTAACGGCCAATTAGCAAAAATTTTCTGAACTTCTGCTTGGTTATAGGCAACTTTGAGCGCGGTTTCTCGGTGATATTCAGCTACTATTAATTGAGTTTCTCGACCATAGGTTGTTAATTCTTTTTGGAGGGTTTGTTCCTGTTCAAAACGCCAGCGTTGAAATTCGATATTGCTTTTGTGAATAGCTAAATTAACGCTTTGGATATATTCTTGTAATTCCTTTTGGCGTTGATGATTGAGTTCACCTTGTTGGGCTTGAAATTCTCGATTTTCTTGATTTTGGATATATTGTAATTTAATTTGTTCTAATTGAATTTCTTGTCGTTTTTCCTCTATTACAGCATTATTCGCAACTTGTACACATTGTAATTTGTACTGTGCTAATTGAATTTGTTGTCGTTTTTCCTCCATTGCAGCATTGTTGGCTACTATTTTATCCGTATTTCCCCTTTGACCATCTACCAAGGCTTTTTGAAGCACAAATCGAGATACCACTTCTAAACCCATATTCAACCATTTCCAAGGTTCCATTTTTCCATCTCCTGTTAATAAATTCTGTAGAAATCAATTTCCCTCGTTGTTGGGCTTCAGCCCATTCTTCTTGAGGGTTTAAGCCTAACAACGAGTTTAGAGGGGGCTAAAGCCCAACAACAAATCCAGAGGGGGCTAAAGCCCAACAACGTTTTAAGCGGGACTAGAGAGGTTATAAACTAACACCGTCGCCGCCCAAATTGGTGTCTTTCCTTCGGCAAAAATCGCCCCATCTAAGGTATAAGCATGACCTTTGGCATCCACCCAACCAATACATTTTTCATGGGCATCATAGACCTTCATATCAGCACCTAAATGCCCGATATAATGGTCGCCAGTATTATAAAATTTTTGCCCATCAATATGTCCAGCTTGTCCGCCACTTCTATCCCAATAAACATCACCATTTGAATAAATTGTGACACTATTAGAATCTCCCTTTTCTACAGGATCGGAACTGTGCATTGCGGAAAAGGTAGACATTTGTTGCGAGTGTTCTCCCATGCCTCCCAAATGGTGATCGGTTTGATATCCTGTGGAATAGTCCGTCTGTTCGGGTAGTTGATAGGGATTAAATTGTTCTAAGTCCGTCCCAATTGTATTAAATTCCGGGGTAGGATAGTCAAAATTAGGGAGAGGAGAACTCTGCAAACCTTGATCATGTTCCCCATTCCAACCGGAGTTAGAGATATCAAAATGAGGATGATGGGGGTCGTAACTATTGAAATCAGGGACAGACATAATATTATGGTGTGTCTGTTCAGGAATAGGGTGTTGCTGGGGGTCGATGTCTAGGGATTGGATCAGTTGATTAAAGATGGAATCTAGGTCATATTGGGAGCCATTGTCGAGAGGATTATTCATATTTATTAGTCCAGTTCGTTGACACTCTACTGCCTAAAGGCAAGTGGATTCTTGGTGAGCGCGAGTCTATTTAATATTATAGGATCACTCTTTTAATACTAGAGATGGTTTTCTCCCCAAGGGTTTTGCTTCATTGCAATTAAAACTGTCTGACTAGCACCCGGAGCCTTTGTTTATTTTTTTTGACCAAAATTTGTTAACAGGAGATCGGATTAATAATATAATCGGTTATATTCCACTGCCTAAAATTAAAATTTCCTACCCCTGGTATTCTTCTTAAGAATGAAATTTAGTGAACTGGTTGAAAAACTCAACCCTGGAATTGATGCTCATAGTTTGATCCATGACCCCACCCTTAATCCCGATATTCAAGGAGTGGCGGCGGTGGATACGGCAACTTCTGGAACTCTCAGTTATATTGATGGATTAAAATTTGCTTCCTTTGTGCAGGTTTCTGCCGCGAGTGCGTTGATTTTGCCCTTAGATGAATCGTTACAAAATCAAGCCACAGCCGGGGGTAAGGCATGGATTTCCGTAGCAAATCCTAGGGCTTTTTTCGCCCAGGCGATCGCTTTATTTTATCAACCCTATCAACCCCAACCCCAAATTCATCCGACGGCGGTGATTGATCCAAGTGCCCAAATTGGAGAGGAAGTTTATATTGGCCCCCATGTTGTGATTCAAGGGGGAGTTACCATCGGAAATCAGGTTTGTTTACATCCAAATGTCGTAATTTATCCAGGGGTGAAAATTGGCGATCGCAGCATTTTACACGCCAATTGTACAATCCATGAACGCGCCCAAATCGGTTGTGATTGTGTGATTCATAGTGGGGCTGTAATTGGTGCTGAAGGCTTTGGTTTTGTGCCGACAGATTCGGGTTGGCTGAAAATGGAACAATCGGGAATTACGGTTTTAGAAGACGGGGTAGAAGTCGGATGTAATAGCACAATTGATCGTCCGGCGGTGGGAGAAACTCGCATCGGGAAAGCCACAAAATTAGACAATTTAGTTCATATTGGTCACGGTTGTACGATTGGACAAAATTGCGCCTTTGCCGCCCTAGTGGGATTAGCTGGGGGTGTCACCGTTGGTAACGGGGTGTTACTCGCGGGTCAAGTTGGCATTGCTAATCAAGTCAAAGTAGGGGATGGGGTAATTGTTACGGCTCAATCTGGGGTTCATAATAATATTTCACCCGGAGAGGTGGTTTCCGGTTCTCCGGCGCTCGCCAATAAACTCTATTTAAAGACTGCTGCTATTTATAGACGATTACCCGAACTCTACCGCTCTTTAAAAGCATTAGAACAAATCATTAAGTCTAACCGTTGAGCACCGGGAGCAGGGGGAGGTAAACTCTTTCTCTTACCTATTACCTCTTACCTATTACCTCTTACCCCGTGATCACGGATGTATTGATCTGCTTTGATGGCGGATCTTTTTTAATGGGATGGGGTGGTGAGGATAGAGCATTTTTACCTTGGCAGAAGACTTGATTAAAAAATTGCTTAGGTGTGACTCGGAAGCCACCAAAGAGGAAGGCCATAGAAATTTCCAGACAAAAACAACAGATGGGTTCAAGTACCATCGAATAAGTCAATCTTGCCCGGTTCAATGATAATGGGATTTTTAAGTCCGGCTTTTTTCCCCTGGGGGAAGATGGTGATTCGCTATATGGAAAGATTTGTAACTGAGAAAAAAAATATTTGTCAAATTGATGTATTTAAGTATATATTATTTCTTATAACTCCAAAAAGTTTAATTGGATAAAAATTACCCCATAGAGAAGTAAGGAGATTAAGAAGAACATGAATAAACCTGCACCAACTCCCTTAACCGGAAAGGCTCTGCTTCAAAAAGTAAAAGAACTGTCTCATATGCCTCGGCGTGAAACAGCAAAGCTGTGCGGTTATTACAGCACGACAAAGGACAGTCAAGTCCGGGTCAATCTCACGGATTTTTATGACGCAGTGCTCAAAGCACGGGGTATTCCGCTCAGTCCCGATGGTACAAAAGATGGTCGGGGTCGGGAAGCAACTTATATGGTGAGCGTTCACAAAAACGGTCAAATTGTGATTGGCTCAACCTATACCAAAGAAATGGGACTTAAACCGGGGGATGAGTTTGATATCAAGCTCGGATACAAGCATATTCACCTGATTCAAGTCGAAAATGGTAAAGATGCTGGCGGTGACGAAGAAGAGTAAATTCTACCACCTGAGCCATTAAAATGACGTTTTCATGGCTGGTAAATGCACCAACCCCGATTAAAATTATAATTTTTTTTGGGGTGTGGATGGGTCTATGGATGCCAATTGCTGTTATCAGTGCGATCACTCTGAATTGGCGTCCTCCTCAACCCCTAAATGAAACCCAAAAATTGGGGTTGCTGGCGCCTCTTTATGGAATTGCCCCGATAGTTTTGTGGAAAATTAGCCAAGTTCAGGGTCAATCCTTCTGGGATTATGGTTTAAGTTGGCGATCGCAGTTTTTTCAATCCACTGCCATTGGTTTCAGTCTAGCTGTTATCAGCCTGATCCTATTGTTTGGATTTCAATTTGTTCTGGGTTTGAGTCATTGGCGACCCCAGGAATCTGTGCAAACCGATCAACAGTCCTCAACCTTGAATGCCGATCTGCACCCTAGAAATAGGTGGATTCAGTTAGGAAAAAAAGCATCTATTTTACTGCCGATTTTGCTGATTGCTCTGTGGATTAGCAGTACAGAGGAGTTAATATTTCGAGGATTTTTACAAAAACAATTACAGCAAGATTATTCCTGGTTTGTGGCGGCGACCATCGCCAGCTTGATTTTTGCCCTCAGCCATCTGCTTTGGGAAGTCCGCAACACCTTACCCCAATTACCCGGACTGGGGTTAATGGGAATGGTGTTGGCTTTCGCTTGTTTTTACGATCAAGGTTCTTTAGGTTTAGCTATCGGACTACACGGTGGTTGGATTTGGGGAATCACGAGTGTGGATACCCTGGGAAGTGTTACGGCTTCTGGGAAGGTTCCAGAATGGGTAACGGGGTTAGGAGGTAAACCCTTGGCGGGTTTGTTGGGAATTATGATGTTACTGTTTGTGGCTGGCCTATTGGGAATTGTTTATCAAGAAATGGGTTAAGTTAATATGACAACTATAAAACCATCCCCCTCAGAATTTACCCCGGTTTATGGCCCTGTATCTTCATGGCGATATGGGAAATCCTTGGGAATTGATCCGATTGGTGAGATTTCCACCTGTTCGTTTAACTGTGTTTATTGTCAACTGGGAGAAATTGAACTAAAAACCGAGCAACGCCAAATTTATGTGGCGACGGATCGGATATTACAAGCATTAATAGAATTTTCCCCTTGGGATGTGGATGTAATTACTTTAAGCGGGAGTGGAGAACCAACTTTGGCGGCGAATTTAGGGGAAATTCTGATAGCAATTAAAATCTTAACTCATCGTCGCACATTAGTATTAACTAATGGTACAACTTTATTTGATCCGCAAGTTAGAAAACAATTAGCTTTAGCCGATCGCGTCTCTATAAAACTCGATGGAATTTCTACCGCCCAACTGGAAAGAGTAAATCGACCCGTAAAGGAAATTAATCTAACCCAGTTACTTAATGATATTCAAGAATTTAGTCGAATTTTCCCCGGAGAATTGGGACTACAAACGATGCTTTTATCTCCTTGGTCAGAGTCGGAGCGCCAAGAATATCTCCGTTGGGTAAAAGCGATCGCACCCACTGAAATTCAACTGAATACTCCCACCCGTCCCAAACCGTTAAAACATGAATTAGCTGGACGGGAAAATCATTCCCCACTAGAAAACCTACCCTATCAGACCATAAAATTAAAATCCGTTAGTCCGTCTGTTTTACAAAATTTTGCCCAAGAAATTCAAGATCAGACAGGTATTCCGGTGCGTTATGCTTCGGTTCCATACCTTCGTATTTAATAAATTTCTACAAGATCTCAATTAAATTTAGCTGGGGTGAGTAGGTAGGTAGCCAAAATTGTTTTAAATTCTTTTGCTCCCATTCGGGTAATTTTGAGAGAAAGCAATCAATGCAACACTACCAAATTTTTATTAGTTAATTTGTAAATAATTTAAGTTCTAAAATTAGTTCCTGGATTAAAGGGCGATAAGTTGTATTATCTAAATGTTCTTGATACCAAGTTTCATAATCTTTTAATATGTGTAAATGTTCTTGAATTTGTCTAGCTTCTTCTAGTAATACCCATAAATTATGAGTTGCTCGATTATAAAAACCAATTCCGCCACTAATTTTAAGCCCTTCTAAACCACCTTGTTTACAACCTGGACACTGACATTGTTTCAGCTTTTCTTCTTCCTCTTTACTAATAGTTCTCCCTCGCCAATTTCCTAGTTGAGAAATTATGCGATCGCCTGTTCCGGGTAGTTGTATTAAACCCCTGGCTGCACGATTGCGCCACCCACTAGAATCAACCGAATTAATACCTAATAATCCAGCAAGATGTAAGGTTGCCGTTCCCCCAATTCCAAAAATATGTAACTTTTGATCTGGAAATTGTTGGCGAAAATGAATTAAATTATCTATAATTTGTTTATAGGGAATTGCTTTAGATGCTCTTAATAAATTGGGGACAATTCCTCCTAAAGCAATATAAGGTTTATTTGACAAAGCTTTACTTTCAATAATTTTTTCAATATATTTTTCTAAAAAATTACTAATATGAACAACAGGAACATAATCACCTTGATAATAGCGAAAGTTCATATTCATTGTTTTATTAAAACATTCTTCTTGTTCCTCTAATGTCATTTTTGGAGTAGGAATAAAATCTTGAGGAATAGGAAACCAATCTGGTTTTGCTTCTCTCACAAATTCAACATATTCTTTAACAGGTACTTCTTCATTATTTTTGACAAAGGAAAAAGCCCCATTATCAAGATAAAATTTCACATTTTTAGGTACACCTAAATGTTCATGTAAACCTTTTTCCATTGCTTGTTTTCTTTGACTAGGCATTTTATGAAAATCAGCATAAGAAATCATCACCGCTTGTAAGTCTTTTAAGTAATACGGTGATGTTTGATCCCACACACGGGGTTTTATTCCTTTTAAACCAAAACCAGCTACAATTTGCAAATATTTTTACCTTTTTTGATTATTTATTTTTTGATTTTTGATATTCGTCTTTTAAAGCATCAAACGCATTTTTTTCTTGACGCTTACCTTGAGATTGTGGTTTTTTCATTTTAACAAGAATTGGAAAAGTAGTAAATTCTCCTGATAAAATGGCCTCGCCATCTGCTAAATCAGGTAACATTTTTGTCTCTTCTTCTCCCAAACTTTCTATTACTTTTCTGACAAAACTTTGGTCAGCAGGGTTAAGCATTCGCATAATAATATAAGAATTACACATTGCTAAAGTAGTTTCATCCAGTCTGGAGGGACGTTGACTAATTAACATTAAACCTACCTTAAATTTACGTCCCTCTTGTGCAATTTGTTTAGTTATAGAAATTGAACGTTCTTTAGCTAATGAGTTATTTGCTTGTGCAGGGACAAAATTATGAGCTTCTTCAAGAATAAATAAGACAGGATATTTTAATTCATCTCTAACACGAGCTTCAAAAATTTCTTCTGCAATCAAGCTATATATAGTAGAGCGGAAATTATCATCATAACCGGCTAATGATAAGACACTAATCTTACCAAATTGAACCAACTCTTTTCTATCTTGTGGAATAGTTTTTTGAGTTTTTGAACTTTTTTGATTAACCATTTCCATTTGCCTAATCTTTTTAGCTGCCGTTCTTATATTCCCAACCATACCCTTGATATTTCTAGATACTGTCTTATCAATTACCAGTTTATCGTCTTTAATAAATTCAGCTTTCGTGTACTCTTCAATTTCTTGAAAAAAAGTTTTATTTTGAGAAAGTCCTGCCTGAATTATAGCCTCAGAAAAATCTCCTAAAAAGTATAAATTTTCCTGAATATCGCCTATTTTATTTACACTACAAGGATTAGATAATTTCAACCATTTGGCTATATCTTTTCTTGCGGGCTCTGGCAAATTAATGATTTTTTGTGCTGTTTCAAATATCAATCCAAAATTTTCACTTGCTGTTTTATAAAGCTTATAACCTGACAGAGACTCAACTATTGTCATTACTTTATCTGCATCTTCAGAAAATATAGGAAACTGGGTAGAATAAAGATTAACTTTATCTTTCAAATTATCTATTTCGCCTAATACTGTGTACTCTCCATGAGGATCGAAAATAATAATAGGATAGTTTTTTAGTGCTAGTTGTTCAATAATTATTCTAGCAGTCCAACTTTTTCCCGCACCTGTCATTGCTAAAATTGCTAAGTGACGAGTAACTATCGCATCACCATCAACTTTTACATCTATGTCTGGACGATTAGCAAGAGTTGCAATATCTAAACTAGGATCTATACTATCTTCTTGTAAATTTTGTACCAATTTACCGACAACAATACGAGCAATATCTTCCTTATCTGGACGATAAGCACTAGAAGCAGGTTTAGGGGGATAACGTAATTTTTCCAACTGACCACTGGTAGGATTATCTAGGGATTCACAACCTAAAATTTTACAAACTGCTGTTACCATTTCCCGACTTAATGACATTACTGTGTCAAAAGGATTAGTACGAGTAAAAGCTAATTCATGTCCTGATTCTTGTGGAAAAAGAGGATTTTGTCTTTCAATTTTTTGAACTTTAGCCCAAATACGGATATTTTCCGATTTATCACTTTCCTTTGAGTTTAATTCAGCATTAACAGCGATAATATCTTGTTCTTTGATTGCTTCTGGTGTTACTGCTAAACGAAATTCACTGCTGGTACTTTCTCCTACTAAAGTGCCAACATAATTATCATTATTAACAGTTTGATTGGGTTGTTTTTTTTCTGTAGCTTTAGTCATGGTAATTTACCTCACTCAAGTTAATTAATTTGTTTGTTTAAACATTAGGGCGAAATAACCAATCTCTTTTAGTCATACAAATAGATTGGATTAACAGTTTACGCATTTCTTCATCTGTTATTTTACCACTTTGTAAACTAACGGCTAAATGATATTGAATCTGTTTGGCATAAGCATCAGTCATCCATTTAGGAACTTTAGCATATTTATCAACCACATCCAAACCAACCGGAAAACCATATCCGGGTAATAGCTGACTATAGAGAAAAACTCGTTTAGTGGCTTCTGCAATTTGTTCTTTTCCCAAATCGCTAAATACCTCAATTCTTATGGGTTCAGTTGTATCGGAAACTTTTAAATAAAAACCAGTTATTCTAGGAAAAGAGTTTTTTCTTTGAGTAGATGGCTTCAAATAAGACCAATTATAATCTTTTTCCGAAGATTCATTAGGCAAATACATTTTGCCTTTACCAAGGTTTTCATATTTATTGCTAATTTCCCAAGGTTCAGAAAATTCTTGAGTCTCCAGAAGCATTGATAATAATAAAGTATCTGTATAATTTAAGCGATCTAACAAAACTTTAGGATCATTAAGATCACTTCTTCCATACAATTTATTAAAATAATCTGATTGATTATTTTTCCGTAAACCATCAAAAATTTCATTAAAAATACGAAAACTAAATTCTCTAAGGTTATTGCGTTCAATAACTCCTATAATTAGAGGTTTAATTGTTCGTTTACTGCTTTTGGCTTCCTTTATTAATCTTTTATAAAGAAAAGCTATCCAAGTTAAAGGTTCAAAAAGTCTTTTATTAATTAAATCTTGATGATGAGAAGTCATCTTAGGATAAATTAATTCAGCATCTTTCAAGAAATCTTCTTTGAGTTTTTGAGCAAATTTTTCAGAACCAGCATAATGTTCTAAAAATAAATCAATATCATTTTCCGTAAAAGGACTATGACCCGCATAAGCACTCATCATATAAACTAAAGGGCCATGAATCATTAAAACCTTTAAATCAGGTGTTCTTTCTAAAGCTGCAATTGCACCTAAAAGTTCAGAGGTTATCCTAACAATATCTACAAAATCCTTTCGCTCTTTGCTTCCTCCTTCTAAATCACCAAAAATGATCGGATAATAAGCAAATTCTTCTCTTTTAGAAATATCATGCTCTCCTGTTTTTACTTTATAAGAACCTACTCTTATTAAAACAGGAACAGGACTTGCCATTTCAATTTGACCAACCCCACCATCAATAAAAGTTACCACTTCATTCTTAAAATCAGACCATTGAGGTTGACCAATATTTTCAATTTTAAAAAGATTATTTTTTTGGTTCTGCTGACGCAAAAAACTAATTAATTTAGCTGTATTTTCAAAATAATTACCTCGTAAATTTTCAGCAACAGTTAAAGCGTTTTCTTGTAGCTTAATTAAAATATGAGGCTGCTGTTGGATTTTTATACTTTCTTGAGTAAATTCTTCTACATCAAATAAAGTTAATTGTCTATTAAATTCTTCTGTCATAATTTACAAATCAGAATAAATGTCTATACCTAATTGCTGTAACATTTGCCTAGCCTTAATAGAATGAAAAGAACCCACAGGTAATCCAGTTAACTGACTCACTAACCATTTAGGAGATATTTTTTCATTATCAACTAAGATATACCAAGTTTGATAATTATAGGGTTTACCTTGACTTTCCCTTAAACCTTGTCTAGCAATAGCTAAAATTTCCGCCTTGCTCAAACTAACTTCAATTCCCTTAAGCTCCGCTTTTCCCTTGATAGCATTTTCTTTGGGAGTATGTAAGTATTCAGGAGCTTGACCATAGAGCCATTGATATAATACAGAAAGTTTCCTCCCGATTGTACCATTGGCAATAGTAATAGTGATCGATTTAGGCAAATTTTTTTGATCATAGTCAAAAATTTGGACATAATCCTTACTCATGCACAATAAACATCTTTTGTAAAAACCACTTTGCAAAAGTTCATTAAATTTTACATTCACTAAAGGTTTTAATTCTTGCGATCGCGCCCGATCCATCTTCTGATCATAATTAGGGATCAACTGATAAGCAGGTATCAGTCCAAACTTAGCAGATAAAATAAAAATATCTAAATAATCAGTTGTTTGTTCCTGTAAAAACTTTCGTACAACTCGAAAAGCCACGCCATTGTAACGTTCAATTGCTGGTAAAAATTCTGGTTGTGAATATTTAGACTTAGAACAATTGATAATCAATAAATCTTTTAAGTAACTAACCATTTTTTCGTGAATTTTTAGTCATTTTCCATTGTTCCTTTGTCCAGGGATGTAGTTTTTCTCTTTTATTAATAAATGTCAGTAACACCCCTGTATCTAGTAATATGTTTCTTTTCATTTTTTACCCATACCTTTTAAATATTCTTTATTTGTCCCTAAATCACCAGGGCCAAAGTCTACACATCCCGCCCACTCTTTCGCTGCTTCATAAGCAGAAATTGGTTGTTTTTCCTCTACCTGTTCCTCCTGCTTTTGCGCTTTATATCGCAAAAATTCAATAAATTCTAAAACTGCTTCCTGTTGTTGTACTGTTAGAGTTTCGATGTTCTCTAAAATTACATCTTTTTTATTGATAGCTAAAATCATAGTTAAATCCTCTTGAAATTAAAAATTTTAACCGATTCTAGCATAGATCCAGAAACCGAGTCTCTTAAGTTAATTGAATAATCTTCAAACTTTCTTTCAATCCCTCGATCATCTATAATCTTAACAGCAACTTGCCGATACTCTCCCATGTGATTATATTGGGCGATTAGTTTTTGGTCGGGTTTCTTTTGTCTTAGCATACCATTTCCTTAATCCTCAGACTCTCAATTTACAACTTTTTCCTTGTTTTAACAGTGTGGACGAGAGGAAAAAACTTGACGATCGCCAAAATATTGTGTAATATAGTAAATATGTAAGGGGCATTACTGGTTTCGACAGGGTAAGGAAAGCTACCGAGTGATGCAGGCCGAGAGTGAGTCAACTCTCGTAAATCAAGACTCAAACAAAAACGTAACTGCGAACAACATCGTTCCTTTTGCTCGTAAAGCGGCTACTGTTGCTGCCTAAACACCTCTAGTAGGTTCGAGCGTCTACTGTTTGACTCCGTTAAGGACAATAGACAAACCCCCAACGGATGCTCTAACTTAGTTTCTTTGGTTGAAAAGTTAGTTAAGACTTAACCATTGCATCCCACCCTTCGGGATAATGAGGGGTTCCCGCCTTGAGGATTAGAAAGGCTAAGTCTGTGAATGAGCGAGGAGTAAATACTTGTTCTGGACATGGGTTCGATTCCCATATGCTCCATTCCCCTATACTCTTAAAACCACTTAGGAAAATTCCTAGGTGGTTTTTGGTTAGGTTTAGTTAGGAATAGAATTGGTTTGATTTTGCTGATAGTGACTGGCGATGTCTGAGCTATGGGAAAGGAAATGACGCACCAAAATTTCCTTTTCGGGTGTGGGGGAATGGGAATTAACCAAATTGGGTAATTTTGCTAAAGTTACAGACAATATACAAGCAGTCAGCACCAAAAAACCATATTTGAGGATAGGTCGATTCGAGAGTCCCTTAACATGGAAAGACAGCATAGGAATTTCAAACTAAACAAAAATCTCCCTATCAGTTCGTACTGCGGGAGATAAATTCAGGGTGCATCTACTTAATAATTGAACTATAACACATAAAATGATGGGTGTCACCCCCCATTGCTAAAACCCCCTTATTTTTTGATCATTCAGCCTGAAAACTCTATTCTGTATCAGTTTGGGCAAGTTATAGCACTACGCGCTAGGGAACACCGCAACACCGCAACAGTAGGTTATGACCCTTATTACAAGGTTTAATATTGTCCTAACCTTGTAACCTAACCTACAAAGAAATATCTAGGGTATTGTCTGAAATATCTGATTTTCAAGCCAAATACCCATTAATTTATTTAAAATTCAAGGACGTTTCGTTACACAGGTCAACAGCACTTAAAAAGAAAAATTTCTTTTTAACCTACATGGATATCAAGTTGTCATCAGCAGAGGATTAAAGTGCGGACTCAACTCTTGACGGAGTTACTCTACTGAAGCCTGAAATCCCCCATATACTGGGTTTTTTCAGAACAAATCGCACTGACACGGATCTCGGCTCAATGCCTTCTTTTTATTTGGACTGTTGCAAATACTGGAGGATTTGATCGAGTTTCGCTTCGAGTTTGCGGTTATCCTTCTCCAGCTTGGCAATTTTATCCAACAGTTGTTGATTTTCGGAGGTTGTCGCCGCCGCTTTTAATTTACGGACATCTCGACCAAAACCCATTAAGGCCGGACGTTCCACATAAGTAACCCGGTGTAGCACCCGCCATGCTTTGTTGGGTTTACCCGCTTGAGCTTGACGCAACGCTCGTGCTTCCTCATCATTACTTGCTAACCATTCTGGATCAACCACATAGTTAAAGAAGTCTTGGAAGTGATTGGTGCTACCTTCGAGATAGAAGCTCATAAACCGATAGCGATCGACTTTTTCCCCGGGTAGAATGGGGTTGTCGTTGTAGTCGGTGATGCCTTTATATTCCAGACCTCCCAAGTCCACATTCAACTCAAAGCCCTTGCTCCGAGCTTCCGTTTTGCTCATGGTTTGGGTCAAGTTAACAGTCGCTTGGACAGTGAGTTCTACAGCAGCAGCAGCAGCAAATTTCCCTTCAACTCCTAAACCCGCATTCAGACTAAAAGAGCCACCAATGGTATGTTCTACGGTATTGGCAAAGCTTTGGGCTTCAGTTCGCAACCCACCATCGGCATCCCAAACGTAGGTATTAACGATATTGCGTTTACCCGCCCGAATTTGCAGATCTTCCATCCGTTTTTGCCAACCCGCAAAACTGTTTGTGGCTTGCACTCGTTTCTCTTGGTCATCAATTTTGCTTTGTATTTCGGCTTGTTTTGCCTTTGTGGCAGAACTTTTCTCATTGACTATCGCCTCAGCATCCGCCTTCGCATTTTTCAGTTTTTCTGCTTCGGCTTTTTTCTTTTCTTCCTCAGTCATGTCGGTGCTGGGTTTGTCTTCTTCCCGTTGTACCCCAATCGTGCTGGATGCAGGGCCACTGTCGATATTCCGATCCAAAGAGGTTTCATCGACTAAACGCACATCAAAGTTAGAGAAGTAAGATTCTCGGCGTTTATCTTCCGCTTCAATCTGGCGTTTGAGGTCGTAAGCTTCTTGTAGGCGATAGTAACTGGCGGGATAGAGAGAACCATACTGCGATCGCATTTCAGGAACGTGCTTGAAGAAGCGATCGGTGGTGGCACTGCTACCTGTGAGCCCATCTAAGCTACCGTTCATCGTGTAAGCCGGATTCATCAAAAAGGTGATGGTGTTGACATCTGGGGGAATCCCGTCAACGGGTTGCACTTGGTAGCCGACCATTTTGCCACTGCGAGCCAGTCGGGTGACAAACACATCTGCAATCGCAGAAACGACCAACGCATAGCCAATGTTCTTGGGAATAAATCGTGTGCCCAAATGGGGGAACTTAGCTCTTTCTTCTGGTGTACCCCGCAGTTCCAGTTTATCGCTCATGCTCAAAGACGAGCTAGAAGTGATGCTGCTCTCATTTTGGAACTGGTAGTTGAAGTCCAAATTACCTTTTACACCAGCACGCATAGCCCCTATTTTTGTTGTGAGTCCAAGACCCGCATTCATTTCTGTATCGCCACCTGCAAAGATTTCGGCATTCGCACCTAACCCGCTATCTTGGGATCTGTTCCAGCTAAACGCCACATCTTCCGACATGGTTAATTCTACAGATGTCGCACCGTTGTAATCGTCTGACAACGTTAGGTTTTCACTGGGTACGGGGGGTGGCCCTTCAATATAACCCAACAAAGTAGGAGCAAATTGGGCGTTACCAATCCATTTAAGTTCTAAGGTTTCAATCCGCTTATCTGGTAGCAGGGTGACTCCATTGGTAGCAGGATAAGCAAAGAACCGCCGCATAATGGCAACCTTGGTTTTCGTGGATGATTCCACAGTCACGGTGCTGTACTCAGCAGAGACGAGGGCATCGACACTACTGGGATTGTCAACTTTGCCAATGGGGGCCGTACAACCCCACCAATTTGCCCCCGATACCGTGGCATTATAGCCATTACCGGAATGGTCGCGCACTTCCACTCCTGTCGCTTCACTCATGGGGTAGTAAGCCAGCAAACCGGGTTCGTTGCCACTCAGAAGTAGGGTGCTGTTGACGGCAATTTCATCATCACTTAGGGCAACTTTCCAAACACGCACTTCGGCAACTTTTCCAAAAGGTTGCCCACCTCCCTGATAGTTACCAATGGCATAAACATGGCTATTAGATTTCAGACTAGCTTTCTTAAGGTCTTCAACCTTTTTCTTGGCGGCAGCATCGTTGGGGTTTTTATTCAGATTCTCTTCCGCATCTTTTAGGGCTTTTGCTTTCACATCACCCACTTTTTTGCCATCAACATAAAACAGCGTAGTATCTCCCCGACCGACAGCAGTGAGATGATGCCATCCCTCGGTTAACAACTCCATATTGAAACCGCTATCGTAAAAGTTCTGCCCCAAAGAATCATTGGTCAGATAAATCCCTAACTGTTTACGATTTCTGACCAGGATGTGATGATCCGCATCTTTGCCTCGGACTAAAGTATTCCATTCTGCCGCTTCGGGTAATGGATAAACGAACCAAGCTTCAATACTCCAGTCTGGGGTAAGATACAAGGCTTGATTTAACTTAACGACACTATTGCTGTTGCTAAAGTTCAAACAAGCCCGTTGAGCATCAGGAATCCACTGTTCAAAGGCGGCATTTTTTCCGTCTGCTGTGGCATCATAGTTCGTTTGTCGCATCCGTCCTTCCCTGTCCAAATAACTCAATTGGACATTGCCTTCACAAGTTTCAATGGCATTGAGGCGGCTGGCAGATTGGACAAAACCAAGTAACGCTCCTTGAGTCACTAACCCCTTGCTATCTTTAGCCACTTCGGGCATAGTTTGGGGCTTTGCCTGGGTGTTTTTGACAGCATTCAGGAAGTCAGTGTTCAGGGTATTTAACTCTGTTTGAAGCGCAGTGATTAAAGCAATCACTTGTGCCAGACGCGCATCCCAAGCAGCTTTATCCGCAGGAGTCGCAGTTAATATTTTTTGAAGTCTTTGTAAGTCATTCTTTGCTAATTGCAGTTCTTGTGTCTTCCTCCCAATCTTGTTAATAGCAAGATCGATATTCGTATTTGAGGGTTCGCATTTTATTAATTGCCATTTATCTGGTGGTTGCGATTTTGCTGGCACTCCAACGATATAGCCTCTGTCTCGCTCCGCCCAGATATAAAAATCCGGACCATGAGCATTCTCGACACCAGGGGCACATTTGATGGAATAAAAATCCCCTCCTTGATGAATGAATTGCCATTCATCTGGTGGTTGCAATTTTGCTGGCAGTCCAACGATATAGCCTCTGTTTCGCTCCGCATCAATGTAGAAATCCGGACCATGAGCATTCTCGACACCAGGGGCACATTTGATGGAATAAAAATCCCCTCCTTGATGAATGAATTGCCATTTATCTGGTGGTTGCCATGCTGGCAGTCCAACGATATAGCCTCTGTCTCGCTCCGCCCAGATATAGAAATCCGTACCATGAGCATTCCTGACACCAGGAGCACATTTGATTTGGCAAAAGTAGTTAAATGGGCTATTAACTGCATTCTGATACGCAGATTTAAGAGTTTGCTCTTCAGTTGTCAGTGCTGCAATTTTACTCTCTAATTTCTGAATCTCTGCTCTAGTCGCAGCCTGAGCATTGTAGGCAGCAATTTTTGCTTCTAACTCTCGCTTTTCTTTGAGCAGAACAATTTCCTGTTTTTCTTTCAACTCCAGTGCTTTTAACTTCGCCGCTAATGTGGCATGGTCATCCACCAAAGTTGCCAAATTCACACCATCTGTGTATTTCGCCTCTGTAATACTATCGGACAACAAACGGATGCGGTGTTTGCGAATTTCTAAGGATTCCCAGTCACCATGAACATTGGCAATTTCAAAGGAACGTAACAGACTCACTTCATCGGGAATTGTTACATTGCAGGAAGCGCGATACCAGCCATTCCCCAAGTCTTCAGACTTGTTTTGTACCGCAGAAATGGTCTTTTTCTCTTCCGCACTGCGGCTGGTTTTTCCCCAATAGGATAGGGTAAAAATCTTCGTGCCAATATTTTTACCATCGGCATTGTCTAAATAAGCTAGATCGACCGGATTTGCTGAGTTAATCTTAAACTCAAAACTTTCCTCATAAGTTGCCCGTTCGCTGACAGCAAATAGCTCAGAATTGCTATATTTAACTGCTGTTGTTCCTCCAGCGAGTTTGCGGTTGAGCGTTGCCGCACTGACATAAGCATCGCCATAGACAGTACCATTCTGTCCATTAATGGAAAAGTCAATCACTTGTCCTTCTGCAATTGCTCCCAACCGCCAATAACCAACTAAACCGACTTCTTGGCCAGTCAGTTGCAGGTACATACTATTTTTGATGTCTTCAGCCGTACGGCTTGTTTTCCAGATGCGGAGATCGCTGATTTTGCCTTGAAAATAGCTATCATTCCAGTTACTACGGGCGATGTAATTCTTAGTCCGATTAATGGTTTTAGGAAGATGAACAGACCCTGTTTTGATGACTTCACCGTTTTTGTAGAGAGTAGCAATACCCGACTCGTCAATACTAGCGGCTAAGTGCATCCATTTTCCAGTTTCTAAGACACCTGGAGCTGTAATACTCTGTGATGTTGTTCCCTGAAAGACATGGAAGCCTAGATTATTGGTTGTTCCTTCATTGGCAAAGAGAATGTTTTCTACACCTGATCCACTGCCAAAGTCAATAATTCTTGACCAACTGTTAAAACTGTCATACCATACCCATGCTTCGACGGTGATGCCTTTGGAGTAGTTATGATTCATTTCCGGCAGGGCAACATGGTCATCTGTACCATCGAAGACAATACCTCGTCGTTTGCGAGAGACTAATTTAATATTAATAGCCGATCCGATTGCCCATTGACGTTCAATGACAAAATGGGTATCATCCAGTTTTTTGACGGGATAACTGTCGTTATAGTTTTCTGTTCCGGCAATTTGGACTTCATCGCCATTTTCTAAGCCATGATTAGGACAGGTTACTCGTAATTTACCATCAGCCGTCTTTTCGTAGGCCGTAATCATGCCATCAAAAATTAAGCCGCCTTCTTCTTCGTCTTGTTTTTCCCAGTAACCTAATCCTTGGGTTACTTTTAAGTCAAGGTCAAAGGTATTTTCATCAACGGTTTTGGCTTGATAAAGCCCTTGATAATCACTGGTTCCCATGATTTTCACCAAGTCGCCATTCGTCAATTCACTGGCTTTACCTTGGGTGGCAATTTTGACTAAATTTTCCGCATCATCTTCGTCTGTCCCTTCGGCTAATCCTGTGATCATCCCTTGGGGAGGGGGAGTTCTGTCGGCTAGGGCTTTGATTTCATCAAGGGTGTTTAAGGGCAGGAGGATTTCTCTGGTCTTACTGCGAATGATGGTTTTGTGGGGGGTTTCATCAATCTCTGCGAGAGTTCCGTCTCCAGCAATGGCAAAATTAAGTGTAGCTGTTCCTTTGTCAGTGGGAATGGCTAACATTAATCGTGTAGCTGTTTTTAACAGTTGCATTTCCCCGGATTGGGTTTGTTGTTCCTGTTGGAGGTCGTATTTGGTAGCGGTTAAGCCGTTTGTAATTGTTGTTCCTGATATGTCTAGGGTTCGTTTAATGATTCCAGCAATTTGACGAGGAACTAGGGTTTCATTGATTTCTTCAAAAACAGTATAATCTTTGACCTCAAATAACCCTTCTTCTGATGTCCGAATAGTGGTTAGTTCCACTTTCTGGGTTTGGCTGTTGTAGGCGAAAATATGCCAGCGATGAACATCATTTTCAATTGTCGGAACTAATACTATAGAAAACCAGCCTTTGTGCAGGTTATTAATTAAACACAATTCTGTAGTGGGTTCGTAGAAAAAGTTACCATTGGCATCACGAAAGTCTAAGGTGTCAATATTAACCAGTCCATTAGACCCCTTATTCATATTTTTTGTGGGCGTGTGCTTCTCCTTACTGCGCTTAAACCGGACTTCTAATTTCCGGTTTAGCTTATTGGTCATCCCATCTAACACAAAACGGTCTACTAACAGAGTATTAGACTTGGACTGGCGGAAAACATAAATATGTCCCAGAGCAGAAATAGCCTGAACAGGGGCGACTGCTGTTTGATTGTCAGTTTTGTAGCGCGACCTGAGAATAAAATTGCTGGTGTCTTTTTGGTGGGTGAGTTTGGCTGTTTCTTGGTCAATTACTGACTTATCATCAGTTTCATTTGGTAATTCCAAAGATTTCCAACTTTCCCAACCCGTTCTTTGGTCTGGGGGTGTATTGAGGTAGCTATCCTCAAACCCATCTTGTTTAACAGTATAGGAAATTTTTCCGGTGGCATCGGTAGCAAAGACGAGGACTTTTCCTTCGTGGGTAATGCTGTTGATGTGCTGCAGGTTTTGTTGTGTGAGGTACATAGATTGGTGGGGTCCAGAGTATCAAAAAATATTGAAATCGCACTTTCTTTCCCCAATCTAAACGGATGTGACGGCTTTGTCAAGATTTTATTTGTTAAGTAAAAAAAATTTTTGTAAAGTTGATAGTGGGGCTTAAACAAAAGTCAAGCCTAAATCAAGTCTAAACTTGCTTTGTAGGGGTAAAGACAAGATCCGCGCAAAATTTATCACGATGTAAAGTTTTCTAAAGTAGTCATGCTTTTCGCCAAATCATCATAAGTCCACTCCGAACCTAAACAGTGAACCTTTAACAAAATTACCATATCTTGAGGTTTTTGAGCATATTTCATGAGCATCTACTCAGCTATGTTCTTTATTCGTGAATTGAGAATAAAAATATTATAACCCAAATTATTCAGACTACAGAAGTTCTGATGATAGGTTTCGATTTCGAGTTAATTAGATTTAGCTTTTAGCTTGATTAATTATTTTCTCCGGCTTGTTTTAGGGCAAATTCAATCACAGTTGTACTTAATCGAATCCCTTGGTTAATCATTTGTTGAATAGATTCTTTCGGGGCTAGGCATTCTCTAAATCAGATAGTAGTTCTTCTTCTGTCAAGTCAATCATGGGGATACCATAATCTTTTAATTTGAGGAGAAATGTAACTCTATCTACCCCAATTAACGCGGCTGCCATACCGGAAGAAAGGCGTTTGAGTTCAAAGAGTTTAACTGCCATTGCCCATTTAGCCTCTTGTTCAAATTGTGCTTTTGTTTGTTGGAGGGCATCGGGGAAAGTTTCGGGGTAGTTGATTGTGAGTTGGTAGGGCATCGGGGAATAATCGGGTTTTGAATTGGTGGTTTGGGATTTGTCTTGAGTTTGCCAATATGAACTCTATTTAAAGGATATTTTAATCTGGTAAATTCAGAGATTTTTTAAGGACATTATGAACCAAAGAAATTAAATCAACAGGTAGAAAACCTAATTGTTTTACAAAATTTCATTGGTTTTAGGCAACATCATTATAAATATCCTCTTCTGGATCGTTCCATTCAGCAAAACCTGTTTCTGCTAGTTGCATAATTGGAAAGACATTTAGCTCCTCATCTGTCACAATTTGCTTTTTAATTAACCGCATAATTTTGATATTCCTTAACTTAATTTAGATACCCAAGTTTAACCAAAAATTCATTTAACTCTGTTAAAGTTTGCGATCGCTCCGCCTCCAACTCCCGACTAGAAACCGCATACTTATCCCAAAGCTTCTCAACTAAAGCAAGATGAGTTGTTATTGGGGTCAGAGTTCCAGAGCAAGTTTTCCTAGAATCGACGGGTTGTGATTTGAAAAATTCGTGGCTTTTACCTAAATTCTTATTGCCGTTCTCGTTGAAAATAATTAATCTCCTATCTAACTGTAAATTCGGCTGTGTAGGAATATCCAATCTCTCCTTTAGCTACAATTTCTACAACCATATCACCCGTTTGGGGGACAACTCCTGACCAAACTCCTCCACTAACACTACCTATATATTTTTTAGAATTCCCCTTGACAAAATAAATTGAGGCTTCCACACCTTCAGGAAAAACTTGAACTCTAAAAAGTTGGTTATCCTTAGAACTAATGATATAGGGTTGAATGGTAAATGGCTCTATATATCCTTTGACTTTTGCTTTATAAGAACCTCTGGCAAATTTAACTTTAATTGGTGAGAGTAATTTCGGTTCAGAATATGTTTTTTGAGCTATAGTATCTTGACTGGTATCTTTTGATAAATTAGCTTGGGCTAATACTAAATTGGTGCTGATAGATAATGAAACAAATATTATAACTAAACTCATCAGTTTGTTCATAACTCTCCTTGATTTGATTATTCAAAAACTAATTGGATTCTCTCAAGCAAATTATAGCAATGATGAAAGGATAACAACCAAATTTGAAGATTTGTTGAAGTGACCAGTTTTGATTCAGTCCATACAGAAAAGTTTCAGTGTTTATTTCCAATACCAAATAACCGTATTTAGGTTTTAACGCCTGAATGTCCTTTGGAATTAACCAAACTTTACAAGGCTGCACCTGATGACACCAACCTTCTATTTTTGCCATGTCAGAGCAACCAAGCTAAGACCAATTCAACAATCGACCACTACCCAACAAAGCCGAACCCCCTTTTCCTGATCCTTAATTCGGTGTTAGTAGAATTAACCAGAGTTTACAAGGTATTCTTATGTCTCATCCTCCTGATAGCGATTTAAGGAAATTTGTAAAGGGTATTCAAGCTTATGCCAGAACTCGAAAACCCCAGGCAACAGAAGGCTCAGAAGCGAAAGTTCTTTACGATTTAATATGTAAATCCCTTGATTTACTCAATAAGGTATTGGAGAAAGGAGAAGGATATGGGCTTGACCAACCAGATTGGAATGAGCCATAACAGTTGATACACTATAAGCTCTACAAAGCTATTGTTTTATATAACATTAGCTTTGTAGAGCTTCTAATTCAGCCAAAATTTATCGTTTTTTATAAATTTCCTATAATAACATCAAAATACTCTTTAAGCTTTGCAAATTCTTCAGTAGATATGTCTGGAACCTCATCTATATTACGGATATAAGTTAAGACTTTTTTATAAAGCAATTTAGAAGAATTAGAGTTTATGGATGGTTTAACAGCAGAAATGTTTAGAAACATTGTGGAACGCAAGCTGTCTGCAAGTAATTCCAGATAATGAAGGATATCTTCTTCAAAACTTTTTAATTTACTTTCCGAATTTAAGTCCTCCTTGTAAGTGCTTAAATTTATATTTTTAATTTGTTTTACCCAATCATATTTTTTCATATCTACCCATGCTGCCGCAGCTTGACAGAGCTTATAACTTTCACTGTATGTATTTATATTCTCGTTTATTATAGAAATGTCAAACGTCGGAATACCTGCGTCCTTCAGTTTAGCATGAAGAGATTTAATAATAGACTCAAGTTTTTCTATCTTTTTTTCTTGCTCTTCTATTGTGTTCTTTTGATGACTTACTTGAAATTCCAAATTGGGAATATTCTGATACTTAGCGATTAAATTAGGCAAAAGTTTAAATAATTCCCCAAGGCTTTTTATTATTTCATTTATCATAGTGTAACCTGGTTAGAATGTTAACATTAAATTAATTATTTTGAGAAGGCTGAAATGCAATCTGAGTGCATAATAACTAAGGTAATAGCAAATACACTAGAACTCGTTACAACCAACCTGAAGATTATGGCATAATACCTCTATAGAGTTTTCTCGGTAGGTTTCACCAGCCTAAATAAACTATTTTGCTTTGTCAATAGTTTTTACAAAACTTGTAGAATCTTGATCGCTCCGAACACGCGCTAACCTTCAACACCCTGACTTTTAACCCAGGCGCAAAACTGGGGTTTTATTTGCCCAACAGTACAAAGCGATCGCGCAAAAGCTTTAAGTTAATCGTTGAACTGAGGTGTTTAATTGTAACGACTTGACCCATTAAGCGGCTCTATCCTGTGAATACAAATACTGCTGAAACCCGATAAATACTGCAAAGTTTTGTAAAGTCATTTTTCTACTTTAGACAAAAATCACCACTGAACTTAATGTGTTTGAATGTCGCTATCTAAACCAAGTTCTTGCAATGCAACTTTTGTTTCTTCAATTTTCTGTTCTGAAATTTCACCATCCACAACAACCTCAACCTTGAGTTTTAGTTTCAAGTCCTTAGTGGCTGAGAATTTGGATAAGACCTTTGTATAAAACTGTGTCCATTTTTGGGGCGTAACTTCTCCAGACCATTTTAATTGTGTTGGTACGACTTTTTTCTCATCCACATCTGGATCTGGAGTGTCATTGCTAGGAACAGTTTCTTTTTCAATGGTAAAATTGACGGTATTAGCGATCGCACCAACGGTAGCATTAACTGTAAAGTTTCCGGTGATTTCGCCAACAATCAACATTCCTTGCTCGTCAATATTACCGCCTGTGGCTGTCCAGAGGACATTAGCGATCGCAATATCTTGATGACGTTGATCAACTCCTTTGACAGTAAATGTTTGTCCTTGATTTGGTTTTAGGGTGACATCTGTTGGGGTGATCTCTAAAGTGGTTAGTCGAGATGGATCTTCCTGTTCTTTTTGGTACTGTTCGGCATCTTCACCTTTAATCAGATAAATATCATCTAAAATTTCAACGCTGTCAATGTCCAGGGGCGAATTTTTAAAATAAAATGGCTGATACTTGCCATCAGATGTTTTACCAACATAGGCAAAACTGCCCTCTTTTACACCTTTGACGATGGTTTCTTTGATCGCATTACCATTGAGAAGACGAGGCAAGCTAGGTGACGAGAAAAAGACATCACGGATGGCTTTTGTACTCCATTCTTTAAACACGAGTGACCAGTTACGCACTAAAAAGCGCGGGGCGATCGCATCTTGGAGGATATCTTCTGTTTTAAGTCGGTTAAGGATAAGTGCTGTAATTGATTTAGAACTATCGGCACTACTAGATGAACCTACTCCCATATCAACCGTGCGTAGTTGATTGTTTTTATCCAGTAAAATAGTATATTTATAGGAACGCCACACGGCTTCTTGAACATCACGTTCGGCTTTTTTGAGACTCACACTCAGTTGTTTTTGATGCACATCATTTAATGTATCCCATTCTTGGTCACCAATATTTTCCCAAGCCAACACTTTACGCGCTTCATCTCTGAGTAGGTTTTCCGAGTCAGCGATCGCAAAAATCACGGCACTTTTATAGGTGCGATCAGATGTACCCGACTCACGAATCAGCTTTTCTACAAATGACAATGTGTTGGGGTCATTCATGGGGCGATCAATAGATAATACTGCCAAAGTTAATTTAGGTACATTGGGAATTTCACTAGATTGTTTAGGAAAATGTCTAACACTAACATCTACACCAGATACAGAAGGAAAGGCTTTTTTAATTTCATTTTCAATCCGCTTACTAATGTCTTCCGTTTGCACACTAGCTAGGCGATCTGCTAAAATCTTATTTAAGTTAGGCGAAAGGCTGAAATGATATTTAGTGCTTTCAACTATCAGGTAATAACAGTCTGTTTTGAGCGTATCTAAGACTGTTTCCACATCACCAATATTAATACTAGAATCAGCGATCGCTAAACGAACTTCGGGTAAGGTTGCAGTTTCACGAACTACGCCACCATTTGATTCAAAGAAAATCGTAGTTGCGGCTTTACCATGTAATCTAGCCTTTTTAATCGCCTCAGTTGCTTCAATATCCAGTCGAAACGCATGGGAGTCTTTTTTGCCACAGATATCGGTTGTAACTGCGGTTTCGAGACGATTTTCACCCATTTGCTCAAACACGGCTGATCGAAATATGGGATCGTTAAGAGGGGCTGTACCTAATGTAATCAGTGCATCTTTGTGGTTGCCTTTGTAACCCTCTTGATAGGCGTGAGCTACCCAAAGAGCTAATAAGCGTAAAATACCCCTTGTACGCTGAAATCGGGGCAATGCTGCCCATTTACGTTCAAAGACTGAAATTACAGTAGGATGAAAGGGATAGGTGGCGGCAAAGGCTTCTCGGGCATTATCAATGGGAAACGAGCTAGGAAGTAAGGAGCGATTTTCCACAGCCCAATCTGCATATTCATTACAGGTAGCGATCGCTTCTTTAGGTAATATAATTTTACCCTCGGCAGTTACCGCTCGTTCATCCCATTCAAATAACCTTCTGCGAATAATTTCTGAAGCTTCTGCTTCCGCAGACATGACAACAGCTTTACCAACACGATCTAGCATTTTTTTGAAACGTTGTTCATCAGCTTCATCGGCGGCGGTATATTCCATAACTGAAGCCGGAATTGAAGCAATCAAAACAATATGATCTTCACCTCTGGCAGTTTCTGAAAGTGCCTGCATAAAGTTATAAAGCCGATCATGATAGCCATATTTGCGATAGCTGGAAACATAATTAAGGATTTCATCCATCAAAATCAAACAGGGTTTATCTTTAGGTAGAAAAGCCCGAATCACATCCCCCTTGGGTTCGGTAAATTCGGCATCATGTTGGGCAACAATTTTAAAAGCTTCCTCTCCACCTAACTGAAAGGCGATTTCCCCCCAGGGAGTTTTGCGTAAGGGTGTACCATCATTACCGCCGCGACCAGTTAAGGAGTCAAATTCTGTACCAACAAATACAGCTACATTAGCAGTAGGTAAGGTTTTAATATCTGCTTGGGTAATAATCTTGCGAACACCAGACCATGATTCTGCGGCTTGTCCATTTTGGGCTAGATGGTAAAGCAGGGCGAGGGCGTGGGTTTTCCCTCCACCAAACTGAGTCGCCAGGTTATAGACTGCATTAGCTTCTGTTTTCACACCCGATAAACGGCGCATTACTTGTCCGGCAAATTCAGCCAGCCAACGGGTGAGATAGGTACGGCTCAAGAATTTTTCGGGGTCTTGGTAGTCAATGGGGGCGCGATTTTCCCTCACATGATCAAGGTTTACAGCAAATTCCGAAGCATCAAGGGGTCGGTTATTCCGTAAATCTTCCCGTGGGGTGAGTCCTTCAATTTTGTACCAAGGTTTTAGGGGCATTTGTTTAATCTGGTTTGTTGATTTTAAATGAGTTTAATTGAGTTTGTTTATTTTAAATTAGGTATTTATAGTTGATTATTTGAACTATTTGGGCTATTAACAAGTTTACGCCATGCTCTCACCATTTCTGGTTCGCGTTCGGGACGGATATATTCTGCCATAATGTCTAAGTCAAGATTGGGGAAAATTTGACTTTGGGCGATCGCATCGTAACCAGAGTGATCTGATTTGAGAGAATAAACAGAAAATTTTTCATTTTTATAAAACCAAACTTCAGCAACCTTTAACCCTTGATAGACTTCGAGTTTATCAATACCGCCACTGGTAACAATTACTTCAATTGCTAAATCAGGAAATTGTTTACGCTCACCAAGACAAAAGCTTTCATCGGGTTCTAAACCGCGCTCCGTAGCCTCTGATTTACAGGTGGCTGATCCGCAGCTAAATAAGTCAATATTTAGGGCATCTGCATAGACATACAGCAACCTAGCAATCATCGTTTTTAGCATTTCATGTTCTGGTGAAAGCGTCACGATTTCTAAGACTCCTTTAAGATAAATTAGGTGTAGATTATGATGTCCATAAAACATCTCGATAAAGTGTTCGTATTGTTGCCAAGTTATCCCATAGAGCGGAATGCGCGGTTCAGCGATCGCCGGAGCAACTAATTTTTCTAGTTCACTTTGGGGTATGTCAAGGGTGATTTTCATGGTGATCTGTGCTGGTATTTTATGGATGTGCGGGAATAAATTGATAATTAACAATTAACAATTAACAATTAATTGTAGGAGAATACCGAGAATTTTGTCGATGTTAGTGATATAGTAGTCGGTGAGATCAATCACTACAGTTTGCTCAGATATTTGCAGAAATTTCCAGATTTCGCCCGAAGTAACAATGCCATAAATTGTCTTAATATCGTTGTTTTCTTGTTCGTTAAATAATTGGGCGGCTATCATTTCAGCGATACATTGTCCTAGTCCAGATTTAATATCTTCGTTTTTTGCTTCGACAATGGCAACTACTGGCGCACTAATCATTAGTTGCTGTTTGGATAAACTAATCAAATAATCACAATAACCTGACAAACCTTGTTCGGGACTAATGCTAAATTCTGTGCCAGAAAATAAGCTGACGGGAGTAGGTGATCGCCGTCTAAGTTCGAGTAAGGTGGGAGCAATTAAAAATTCTGATCGCGCTTTTTCAGTATTAATAGCTAGGGCTAAGGGAATATTTTCGGCAAGAATGCGTTTGAGGTCGTCACTGGGAGCGATCGCTTCGACATGGGCAAATAGATCGATTTTTTCTTCAATTTGCAAGTGAAAGTCTTTTTCTACTTGTCTGAGGGTAAAGTTGCTATAGGGCATTGGTTTCGGATGGGAAGTTAATATTTTCGTAAATAATTGAGAGGGAAAAGGTTAGGTTTAGGCTGGTGATGTGAATTTCTGGATCGTTTTCTACCAAGTCTGTTGGCTCGATCGCAAGGGATAAATATTCCCAAGCTAAGTCGCTACGGCGTTGGTAGATCTCGATTCTGGGTCGCTCTGGTGTGATTAGGATATAGGTTTGCAGAGTTTCGATCAGCATATAGTGTTGCTGTTTGATACCGCGATCGCGGGCTTCGGTGGCGGGTGACAGCACTTCGACAATGATCGTGGGGTATTGCAAAAAGTCACGGGCAAAGCGATCGCGCTCGTCACAGGTAACAATGAGATCGGGATAGTAATATTTGCCTGATGGGGTAGTGACTTTGGCATCGCTGATGGCGACTTTGCAACCTTTACCGCGCAAGTGGGGAATTAGCAGGGCAGCAAGATTGGCGGAAATTTGGCTATGGGGAATTGTGCCGCCTGTCATGGCGATAATTTTGCCGTTTTCGTATTCATATTTAGTATCTTGATCGGCTTCCCATACGAAATATTCTGCGGGGGACATGGTGAGTGATTGAAGGTTAGCAATCATATATACCTCACGAAATTTTGGTAGATAGACGTTTGAGAATGCCTAGCACTTCATACAGTGGGTTTTCACGCGGATCGAGGAGTGAAAACTCGGCAGACCATGCGTATTGAGGCGGGTTAGATTTTGCCATTTTCAGGAATAAAAAGTTATTCCCATTTGTCACCATGCCGAAGATGGGACGATCTCGGCGGTTAGGGCTGGCATACATATAGGCAAGGGTCTGGGGAATGGCGGAATATGTGCTGAATTTTAAGCCTTTGGCTTCGATAACAGCGATCCATAATTCGCTATTAAATACCAACACATCTAACCGACCACGCACAGGCTCATTATTGTCTTCTTCGTCAATGATAACAGGATCTTCAGCAGAAATATCAAAGGGGTCTTGATAAAAACCTGCTATGTCTAATAATGGCGATAAAACCAGCATTTTTACTAATACTTCGATGGTTTTACGGCGATATAGCACTTGTCGCATAAATTGGTTGCGGATGCGATCGCACTTGGCTTTTTCTTCTTCAGAGAGTGGGATGGGTTCTAGCCATTCGGTAAAGAAGTTGCTATCGGTAGCGACTTGTAGGTTTAATCGTTCTTCTAGTTCATAAAGTGTGATTTCATTGGCTTGCATAATCTCTTTTCTCCTATAATAGTTCTAAAGTCCTAAACCTTTTTTACGAGCTAATAAGCCATCAACCCAGCGTTTTTCGTCAGTACCCGCCGGATAAAGGGCGGAAAATGATTGTGCTAGTTGCCAAAATCTGGCATCTTTACCAATTGCTTCATCAACTAAAAAGCGTTTGAGTGCTTCACTACGTCCAGAGTTAAATAACAGCATTGCCTGATGTACTTTATCGCAAATGGTTTCACCAATACGAGAAATTTTGACTTCCCCATGTTCGTCTTCAGGAAGTTCATCAAGTACGCCTATAAGAGTAAGTTGTTTATCACCTTTGGCTTTTTTCTTGGGAATATCGGGAATAATGCCTTCTTTACCAAATAGGTAAGCAGCACGTTCTTTAACAGGTAGCAGTCGGGCTTTGTCGCCTTTAACTTCGACAAGATGAGTCAGGTTTTCCAGATGGGTGCTGAGGGCTTCTTTGGAAATGGCTGCCCAGACATATTCGAGATATTCACGCAAGGGGACGATTTCACCGCTTGCTTTTTCAACACTGGAATAACGGGAGAAGATTTCCAGGGCGGGGCCTAAACAAGCAAAGATGGCATCAGCACCTACTACGCCTTGTTCGGTGAGGCGTGGCATCCATTCTTTAATCCGTAGCGGGAGTTCTTGTAAAATATTGCGCCAATCGCCTATTTCATTATTGCTGCGTGGGCGACAGACTAGGTGAACAGATGAGGCAAGGGCAGCAGAGTTTTGAGAACGTAATCTACCTGGTCTTTCCGTATCAATTGCCCAAGAGCCAGTAAAAATCCATCCTGCATCAATCATTGCTTGTAGTTGTGCTTCCCATCCTGCTGTGGACTTGTGAGCAAAAACAATTAACCCGATGCCATTTGGAGCAACAATTCGCCGACCTTCTGCCATTGCTTGCCCCATTGTGCGCTCGAAAAAGGCTTTATCTTTTCCTTTCATTTCGTCAACAATGCACTCTTCATCTTTTGGTGTAAGTTCATTAGAAAAACTTTTCAAAAGATTTATAGGTAAAGTTCTTTTTAGCCAAACATAGAAAAAATCTGACAGATCGGCATAAGGAACTGCATCATAGTAAGGTGGATCAGTACAAAAGAATTGAACCGCATCATCAGGGAGATAGTAAAGATTCGTAGCTGATGTTTGTTCTATTTGGGCATTAGTAAGATATTCTGCACTATTCGCCTTTATTGTGAGTTTTATCCAGTCCAAAGCACCTATCCAATTACCTGAACCATCTGCAAAGAGATTACATTCTGGAAACTCCCAGACTATAGGCAAAGCTTGTCTCCCAAATGTATGAGCAATAAATTCTCCTGAATTAGCCCAAATTACAAGAGATGTTAAATAATCAGCTTGTCTATCAACAGCTAAAGATAAGCAAGTTTGAATTGCATTTGCTAGGTCTTTTTCCCTCACCCCTAGCCCCTCTCCCACAGGAGAGGGGGACTGGATATGGGATGGGGTTTCAGATGGGGTTTCAGATGGGGACAAGAGATGGGCGATCTCAGCTAAAATGTTTTCTAAATTGGTGAATATTTGTTCATTTTTGAAGCGTAGGACTTGAATGCTGTGTTCTTGCATCCAGCGATCGCGGTCTTGGTCACGCAATGCGGTTTGTTGGTGAATGCCTCCATCAAGTTCGATGACCAGCTTTAGTTCATGGCAATAAAAATCGGCAATATATTGACCAATGTTATGCTGCCTACGAAATTTCAGATTTAACAATCGGCGATCGCGCAGACATTCCCATAAAATCTCCTCAGCAGGTGTTTGTTGCTTTCGTAATTCTCTTGCCTTCTCTAGCAATACACGCGGAATTTGTCGCTTTGCGCCCACCAAAGCAGATAGATTACCCTCATCCCCCGACCCCTTCTCCCGCAGTAGAAGGGGAGAAGTTTCATTCCCTATCCTATCCCCTATCCTATCCCCTATCCTATCCCCTATCCTATCCCCTATCCTATCCCCTATCCTATCCCCATCTCCTACTATCATGTCCCCCTCTCCTA
>NZ_CAWLTW010000001.1:2130082-2203615 GCF_963864145.1 Planktothrix prolifica NIVA-CYA 540
GGGCTAGGGGTGAGGGTCTTCACCAGTCTTGTTAGTGTCACTAATGCCAGTAATTGTCTAGGGGTGAATAAATCGCCCCAGTGTTCCATGCCATAAAGTTGTACTCGAAAACCAAGTGAGCCTTGTGGTGGTAATGGTTCATTTGGAATCAAATCTAAACTTGTAAACTCTCTTAATGCTGTAACTGCTTTCTCATTTGCTTCTAAATCCTGTAAACTTGGCAACCGATAAAATCTTCCCTGTGTACTTGGCTTTAATAACACTACACAAAATAAACGAGCATCATTAGCTCCACCTTTTCTTATTTTTAGTTGCCTTCTTGTCGATACCACAGGAGTAGTAAAACCCGTTACAGGACAAGTTCCCGAACCCCTGGCCACCGTTCCCTTTTCAACTTCCTTCTCACTTTTCGGCTCAAAAATCTCCAATAAAGGACGGCGCACCTTGCGCGTTACTCCATCGGCATAAGTTACTTCTAACGTCTCAGTTTGCACCACACCCGAAGCATCCCTTACCCATCGCAAAGCCTTATTTCTCCCAGCCTTCTTCGCTAACCACAAAGACCGCATCAAAGGCACTTCCACAGGAATCCCCGTACCATCATCGGGAGCTTCTGAAATAATCGTCCTAGCCCATAAATAAGCAATAGGGGTACTACCATCCTCATCTTTAGGATAAAACTCTGCTAACTCCTTCTCAGCCTCCTCCTTCACCCATTGTCCCCATTTTCTCACCTCATCAGCTAAACGTTGCCCATATTTGGGGATATATTCCAAAACCACCTTATTTAACAACACTGCCACCGGATTGAGGTCACTGGCAAAAGCATCCGCCCCCACTCGTAAAGCCTCTAAGGGTATCGAACCACCACCCGCAAAGGGGTCAACCACAAGAGGGCGCGTCCCCACTTCCCCACCTAACGCTTCATGGGCTGCTTGAGTCAAAGCCCTCGCTGTTTCCAGATAATCAGACTGAGTTGAATTATCCCAATTAGCAAAATCCGCAATAAAATCTAGCAATAAATAGCGCAAACTGTTTAAATGCTTTGGATTCTGCGGATCTAGTGCATTTTCAGGTTTAACTAATATTTTCCATTTACTCCAATTTTCTGGCGAACAGCATCCATCTGCGGCTGCTTTCTGAGCAAACTTAGTAATAATTTCTACCGCTTGATCTCGAAATCTTTGGGGACATAAACTATCAACCGGATCAATCCACAATGAAGCACAAATCACCGCCCGACAAGCTGCTAATGGTCGCCGCGCCCACCATATATGTAGAGTTGAAATATGTCCATGTCTAATTGATTTCTCCCGTCTGGCATGGGCAGAAATACGTTTAATAGGTAGGTCAACTTCGATTAGGCGTTTGGGATAGATCATAATTTAGGAGTTAGTAAATTTAAGTTGGATTAGGTTAATAAATATAAATTTTTACCATTTAAAATTGCCACCAGAATACTCATTAAATCTTTTAGATCATCAGGTACACGGTATAAATGCAAATCTTGAATTACACTCTTAGTCTGACGATCTAACAAACCGAATTGCCAGACTTTACCAATTGATACAGCCCCATAAATATATCTTTGTCCATCTTCAATAATATGAGCTAATGCCACCATTTCTACGGCTAATTGCTTAAAGCCACGCTCTAAATTTTCATCTTTTGCCTCAATTACTAAAAATTGATGATTTACCTCACCATTAGATTTGATATTAGATTCGATGAAATAATCTAACTCTCCCCTCAATTGATTATTCACAGTTAAAGTATAAGCAACCTTCAAATAAGATTTGGTATAGTCAATTAAATCCATCAAAACCGGGGCAATTAAAAACTCACGCCTTGCCATTTCGTTGTCAAAAGTGATATAAGGTAAACTCTTGTTTAGTCTTTTTTCTAAAGCATCAAATTCTACTAAATCACAAACACTTTTCACAAAAGTTAATAATTTCATTTCAAAGGAATAACCAAAATAGTTGAGAATTTCTTCTGGATAAAAATTTAGCTTAAAGTAATCTGAAAAACTCAACGAATCTGGTAAGGTAATATTACGAATCATTACTATTTTCCTCCTGATTTTCAGTCGCCAGAATTAGATTTGCCCCAATTTGATAATGTTTCACTTTTACCACTGCTTCCCACTCTAATTGAGATGGGTCTTGAATGGGGTGAACTTCTGGCTTGGTTGCACAATTAAACACCACATACAACCAATAATCTTGTTTAAGACGCTCGGCGGTACGGTATTCATTATCACTTAAAGCGACCCGTCCAACCTGAGATCGCCCTTTAACCTCAATAAACTTGACCGCGATCGCCGTCTTGGGATCTTCTGGGTGAAGTTGGCGCGAAATCAAGTCAAAACCACGATTTTCAGACTCTACAGTTTCAACTTGCCAACCCTGTGCTTCTTCATACGCGATCACCGCATTAACAGCAATGCGCTCAATTTCAGCATTACTAACCATTGGTGCAATATCAGGCGCGTAACGCTCAGGATGAGGTAACACCCATGCCCTACCTTTTGGCTCAATGGCAGCTATCATACAGTTACCCTCCTGTGTTAATTCTATCCTGCGCCGATCGAATCTTGTATTTAATTCATCCAGACGATCTTCAGCTTGTTTCAAACGCCCATCTAAACCCGTTTCTTCTGACCCTGATTCCTTTTTAACAAATAATTCACCATATTGAATCTGTAAACGATCAATAATTGCCAATAAACTAATTTCCGTATGGTCAGAGATTATTTTAATTTCTCGCTCTCTTTCGCGCTGCATTTCTAACAGAAATCCGTTTAACTCAGATTCAATCAAAAACTGTTCAAGCTGTAGACTATCTGGTAAATTAAGATGATCAGGAAATTCACTTGTTTCCGTTGCAGGTATTAAGTCAAGAAAAATCGTTGGTTGTTTGAGCGATAAAGTTTGGTCTAATTCAGTTTGCACCACATATAAACGCTCATGGAGTTTATTACCACGCCCATCTTGAAATACCACCAAATAAACATCTAATCTTGCGGGTTGGTTGCGATGCAAGTCATAAAATACCGCGCCATGTTGCAAGTCTTGTTCTGTTTGTTTTAGTACCTCTTTTCGCACACACTCAAACAGAGGATGTCCTGGTGTCACCCATTCCACCGTAGGATCTAAATCGAGAACTTTTTTATCAAAAGCAATCTGCTTATATTCCCGTCCCAGTTTACCAAAACGCGATTCTTGATCATCCCCTGTTGCCCAAAGATGGCGCGGGATACGTCCAATGCGATAGCTTTTGCCCATCTCCCCCCCTCGTCCTTTGGGATTCGGGTTGGAGGTGATAGCTTTAGGATGAATACCAACAATAGAAGATGCTTCAACAAAGAAATTTTCGACTACTTCAGGCACTAATCGCTTTTCCTTAGCATCAGTAGATCTGCCAATCAAATTAGATAAATTTAGTTCGCGTTTTGCTAGTCCCTCTAATGCCGATTTGGTAATTCTGCGAAAATGTTCCGTATCTACCTGACTGACAATCCGATCTTTAATCACATCTTCGGTGAGATTACGAGCATACATCTCCCTGAGCATTTTTTCAATTTGATTTGCCGGAAAAACATCGCCTAAAACATTGAAAACTTTGCCCGTATTTTCAGGATCAAGATCAGCCTCAATTTTTTGAAGACGTTCAAATAGTTTCCAAAATACGCTCCCTTCACGGGTATTTGTAGAAACAAAATTAAAAATCAAACAGTCTTTTTCCTGTCCATAACGATGAATTCTGCCCATGCGTTGTTCTAAACGAACAGGATTCCAAGGAATGTCATAGTTAATCATTAGCCAGCAAAACTGAAGGTTAATCCCCTCACCCGCCGCTTCCGTTGCTACTAATACTTGACAATCTTCTTTAAACTCACGCTCGGCATAAATGCGGGTATTGGGGGTATTGCGATCGCCTATATTCATCCCTCCATGAATTTGGGTAACACTCAAACCCCACTGTTTAAGCTTGCCTAGAGGACGTTCATTTTTACCATCACCTGCTAAAAAGTCAAGGGTATCCTTATGTTCAGTAAAAATCAGCAGCTTCATTTTGGGATCGTTAAAAAAGCCTTTTTCTACCAATAACTGCTTCAGTCGTTGTAATTTTGATTCAATTTCACGATGTTCTAAATCTTTCGCTAATTTAATCAGCTTATTAAGTATTCTAATTTCATCTTGTAAGGCAATCGGATCAATATTGGCTATTACATTTTCGAGATCACCTAAAATCTTTTCTTGAGCTTCTTCGGTTAGTTCGTCAAAATCATCAGGTAATTTCCGTTCAATTAATTCCTGACGGTATGCTGCTGGATTTTCGAGGATATACTTACGCTTTTCACACATCCGTTCCAGACTGCGGCGCACAGCATAAACACTTGAGGCAAAACGCCTCTGTAACATCGCCATCGTAAACCCTAAAGCTCGTCCACGATTGGAGTCATCCATTGCTGCCTTAATTGACTGATCTTCAACATAGCGTGTCAATTCATCGTAAAAATCTAGCTCATCGTTATTAATTTGAAAATCGGCAGTTTGGACAATGCGACGAGTAAAAAGCTTTTTTACTTCTCCAGTTTCCGGGTCAGGAAATGTGACCAGTGCTTCCTTAGTTCGACGTAGATAGAAAGGAGCATGATTACGTTTCATCGCCTCTTCTAAGCTGCTTACATCCCCATAAACATCACGATCCAGTAAGGCTAAAAACAAACAAAAGTTTTTCGGATCGCCCTTGTGGGGGGTAGCAGTCATCAGTAAATAGTGATCGGTCATTTCTGACAACTTCTCACCGAGTTGATAAGCTAGTGTTTTTTGATCAGAACTATAGGCACTCATCTTATGGGCTTCATCAACAATGATTAAATCCCAATGGCTACGCAACAGGCTTTCCTTAGCATCATCAACCCGCGAAATCCAAGAAACTGAAGTAACAACTTGATTTTTATCTTGCCAGGGATTTGCACCATAATTAGCACGCAGAATATCACCGCGCACTACTTCAAAATCTTCACGAAACTTGTCTTTCATTTCGCGTTGCCACTGAAATGTCAGGTTTGCAGGTGTAACAATCAGGACGCGCTTAACTAATCCTCTAGCCTTCAATTCTTTAAGTAGTAAACCTGCCATAATCGTTTTACCCGCACCTGGATCATCGGCCAATAAAAAACGGATTCGCGGTTGCTTCAAAAAATAGTCGTAAACGGCTTCAAGTTGGTGGGGTAGGGGATCAACTCGTGCAACGGTAAGGGCGAAAAATGGATCGTATTCATAAGCTAAACCTAAGCGCATTGCCTCAATCCCATAGCGAAACTTCTGGGCATCGCCATCAAAGGGTTCTTGTTCTGGGGTAGCTTCAAGCTGGGCAATCTGTTCAGAGGTTAAGAATGGTTGGTGTACTTGATTTGTATTAATTCCTTGCCCAAACAGTTTGACTCCATCCATCATCGGTTGGACAGTTATCACTTTTACTGGTTCAGAGAATATTGAACCGCGAATGATCATACCTTGCTTCAGTTGTTCTGGTTTCACTATCTCGCTCTACTTCACAAAATAAAAGGAAGATTACTTTGACACTCTCAGGTCTGAAGACGCGCTCGATTCTTGGTTCAACGAAACCACTTAATCAAAGTACCTTGCAGTGCTTTAACCAGAGGTGGGATTCTCCCCAAGCTAAAGAGCGGGTATGCCCTACCCTATTCGCATTAATGCGAGTTCTTTTTTGCTTAAAAACTGTTCGTCTAGCTCCCATGAATCTTTTACCAACTGCTGGGGGAAAACTAGAACTTTGCAGTAGAACCCTATAGATTCAATTGTCAAGGGCTCTCCTGAGCGCAGTCGAAGGGTTCAGCGTTTTGCCGTTAGGCGACTAGGTTTTTATACAGGTTGTTTACCTTTTCCTGTTACTGGATATATTAACATAGATTGAAGAAATATTCACGGGGGTTAAAACCCCCTGAGTCGCTTTTCATCTGGTGGTCTGAAGACACTCAGTTTTCAAGCTCCCAGACTTATGTTATAAAATCTTTATTGAAATTTTAACAACCCCAAAACATCGGCTGCTGAAATTTGCCAACTTTCTATCACACTGAGAACAGGTAAAATATCGGCATCATATTTAACTTCTGGTAATTGATTGGGTTGAAAAACCATCACAGATTTATCATCTGGGTCAATGAACCAACCTAACTTTGTTCCCTGTTTAAGAGAGAAAATAATCTTGTTAATCACGCGGTTAGGAGACTGTTCGGGGGAAAGAATTTCAATGATCCAATCTGGGGCAATTTCCACTCGGTTTGAAATTTCTCCATCTTCATCAACAGGAATGCGCGACCACTCGAATACGGCAATATCTGGGACAAGAGAACGCCCAGCAAACGTGCATCGTAATTCTGTAAGTCCATAAATTAATTGCTGCGGTTCGCCAACTTGATTAATAATGGTTACTAAGCGAGTTTGCAGAATACTGTGTTTTCCTTGGGGCATTGGTTTTTGATAAATTTGACCGTCAATGTACTCGCAAGCGGGTTTAGTTTCCGGCAATTGCAGGAACTCTTCTAGGGAAAAATTTGTAGTTAATTGAACTGATGTCATGGTAATCATTAATCCTTTGATTCAAATAATCCTAAAGAACAAATAATTTGAGGTTCTCGTTTTTCAGTTTCTTCTGCGATCACCATTCTGAGTTAGTGATGCAGCAAAGCTAGACGGTGAAGTCTTTTCCTCCGGTGTTCCCTCCCCCCCAAGCCCCCGTGCACGGGGGGTTTGGGGGGGGTGTTTGAATTCTTGGTAAGTTTCTTCGCTTTGAGCGATTTTAAATGTAAAAGATTCATGGCTTTGAGGAATAACATTGATATGGCTATCAGTCACCACTTGAGTAAGTAACTGAAAAACAGCTTTTTTCATAGGTGATGGAAAGGAGGCAAAAAAATTAATTGTTTCTGTTAATACTTCTTCTGTTGTTACCAATTGAATATTATTAAGATTGCGACTATAATCCCTAACGGACTGATGCCATGAGTCAGCCACATTAATTAAAGCGACCCAATAAAATGTATTGACAAAAAGAGTTTTCATAATTCTTGATGGAGGTTTTTAGACAGGTAAAAATCATGATTTTCCGCCCCGTCTTTTGGCAATTGACTTAAAACTTCTTCAGGAATATCTTTAATAATATCATCTGCTACTTCCCAAATGGGTTTATACGGTTTTTCTGTCGGTTTAACGGCTTGCTTAAGAGATCGAATGAAATCTAAGACCTCATCCAGTTGAGAACTAGGAATTTGTTCTAATTCCTGTAGAATTATTTCTTTGGTTGTCATAGTGTTTTTAGTAATTAATGTAAGTTAATTATACCATCTTAGTAAATTGTATCAGATGCGATCGCATTCCAACACATGAACCCAGTCAGAAAAGCGATCACCTTTTTTTTAAAGGAGCGATCACGCTATGATTATGGACTCAAAAGCAGGCTGCTGTATTTTTTGGCGAAACTCAACCTCGGATTAGCGATTTGATCAACGGTGATATCGAAAGATTTAGTATTAATAAATTAGTAATAATGATAGCTCAAGCGGGTATGGATATTCACGTTGAGGTAAATATAAAAGTAGCCTAAAAGTGTTTTGAATTCGTCAGTTGAGATATTTTTCTGCAACTACCCCGGCAAAATCAAATCCCTTTCAGTTAGAATAGGATCTCAATTGATCAACAGCGTTACAATTAATCAATAAGCGTTGATGAGAAAACGATTTTGAACGAGTCCGTGCTACCGACAAACCCCTACCAATTCGATACTATAGAAGCCGCCCTAGCCGATCTCAAAGCCGGGCGCTGTGTTGTCGTGGTGGATGATGAACACCGCGAAAACGAAGGCGACTTAATTTGTGCCGCCCAATTTGCTACCCCCGATATGATTAACTTCATGGCGGTGTACGCCCGGGGATTAATTTGTTTGGCCCTAACTGGAGAGCGTCTGGATCAGTTAGACTTGCCCTTAATGGTGACTAAAAACACCGACGCCAACCAAACCGCCTTCACCGTTAGTATTGATGCGTCCCCTCAAATGGGCGTTTCTACCGGAATTTCCGCCGATGACCGCGCCCGCACCATTCAAATAACGATTAACCCAGGGACTCGTCCCGAAGATTTACGACGTCCGGGCCATATTTTCCCCCTGCGCGCTAAAGATGGCGGGGTATTAAAACGAGCCGGACATACGGAAGCCGCCGTGGATTTATCTCGGTTAGCGGGGTTATATCCTGGGGGCGTGATTTGTGAAATTCAAAATCCCGATGGGTCAATGGCGCGACTTCCCGAATTAATTGAATATGCTAAAGTTCACAATTTAAAATTAATTACTATTGCGGATTTAATTAGTTATCGCCTCCAACATGACCGTTTTGTGTATCGAGAAACCGTGGCTCAATTACCGACACAATTTGGGGATTTTAAAATTTATGCCTATCGTAATTCCTTAGATAATACGGAACATATTGCATTAGTTAAAGGTGATCTGGAAAAATTAAAAGAAATGCCCGTAATGGTGCGGGTTCACTCCGAATGTTTAACCGGAGATTCCTTCGGATCTTTGCGTTGTGACTGTCGAATGCAGTTACAAACAGCGATGAAAATGATTGATTATGCCGGATCAGGAGTGATTATTTATCTCCGCCAAGAAGGACGCGGTATTGGATTAATTAATAAGATTAAAGCCTATTCTTTGCAGGATATTGGATTTGATACCGTTGAAGCTAATGAAAGATTAGGTTTTGCTCCTGACCTACGGGATTATGGCATGGGGGCGCAAATGCTGAATGATTTAGGGGTGCGTAAAATTCGTTTAATTACTAATAATCCCCGTAAAATTGCCGGGTTAAAAGGCTATGGGATTGAAATTGTGGATCGGGTTCCCTTAATTATTGAAGCCACGGATTATAATACGGTTTATTTGGCTACAAAAGCAGAAAAATTAGGGCATTTATTATTACAAACCTACTTAATTACTGTGGCTATTAATTGGGATGAATCTCAACCTTTAGTTGAAAATCCAGAAGCAGAATATATGGAGTCAAAACGCAATAAAACCTCAATTCTCAGCAGTTATGAACGGTTAGAAAAGTTGAGATTTTTAGCTAAAACCAATGATTTACTATTACAAGAAGAAGCTCGACCCGTAACAACCGCTTTATTTGATCAAGCACAATTAATTGTTAATTTAGGCTTTGATCAAGCCGGAGTCGCCGATCCCCATTGGTATCAACAACTAGATCATCCCTACCTGAAAGCCATTACCCAAATTTTAGATCAAATTACTCAATGGCCCCATCTCCAAAAACTACAATTTATCATTTCTTCCGGGGTTGATCCCCTAACCAATTTACAGGTACAACTCCATCGGGAACAATTTCCCCTAACTCAACTTCCTTCTTCCATTTGTCAACAATTACAACCCCAAACCATTTATAGTTTTTCATCCTAAATAATAGGAAAAAATAAACAAATATCAAAAAATCCCCCGTTGTTGGGCTTTAGCCCATCCTGTTAGGGCTAAAGCCCAACAACGAAGTTCTTTCAATCTCTTGACGAAAAACAATAAACATTCTTATTGTAAAATGTAAGTTGTAATTAATTTTATGGCAAAATGTTGAAGTATGAACAATACAACAACCAGCTATAAACCCCCAATGCGTAACCAAAGTTACCCATTGCTCACCCCCAAAAAACTTCACTATGACTACTGAAAAACCTCTAGGTTCTGTCATTCAAGGTTCCCTGACCAAAGGTTTAGAAGTTCGCTTACATCCCGATGTGTCTGTAGAAGAAATGCGGGTAGGAAAATTTTTAGTCGTGCGAGGAAAGCGATCGCATTTTTTCTGTTTATTAACTGATGTCTCTTTAGGAACATCCAGCTTGCGAATTATCGCCAACCCACCTCACCCCGATGATGATTTTTTACAAGCAATTTTAGCCGGAAATAGCACCTACGGAACTATTGAACTCAGCCCGATGTTGATGTTAAGTCGGGAAGTCTCAGAACGAGAAGAAGAAATTATTCGTGTTATCGCCCAACAAGAAAAAACCGTAGGGGCGAGGTCTTCTCGCCCTCTTAATAATGGAAAATCTGCGATCGCTTCATTCCAAACCCAAACCAATAACACCGAAATTGAACTCTTACCAGTAAAAACCATTCCCGTACATTTTTCCCAGGTTTATGAAGCCAGTGAACGGGATTTTAGAATCATTTTTGGTTGGGAAGATGACCCCACTCGGCGCAATTTTGCCATCGGTAAACCCCTGGATATGGATGTGCCAGTTTGTTTAGATTTAGATCGGTTTGTAGAACGCAGTAATGGAGTTTTCGGAAAATCGGGAACCGGAAAATCCTTTTTAACCCGGTTATTATTATCGGGAATTATTAAGAAGAAAGCCGCCGTTAATTTAATCTTTGATATGCACTCAGAATACGGCTGGGAAGCGGTATCGGAGGGCAAACAATTTAGTACGGTTAAAGGGTTAAGACAACTGTTTCCTGGTCAAGTAGAAGTCTATACGCTTGATCCTGAATCTAGCCGACGCCGAGGGATTAAAGATGCACAGGAATTATATCTAAGCTATGCTCAAATTGAGGTAGAAGATATTATGTTAGTGCAACGGGAATTAAATCTTTCCGAAGCTAGTATTGATAATGCTAATATTCTCCGTAGTGAATTTGGCTCATCTTGGATTTCTCAATTGTTATCCATGACTAACGAAGAAATTCAACTATTTTGTGATGAACGCCGGGGACATAAAGGTTCAATTATGGCGCTCCAACGGAAATTACTACGGATGGATAATTTAAAATATATGCGTCCTACTTGTCCGTTTAATTATGTCGATAGAATATTACAATCTTTGGACGCGGGAAAAAATGTTGTAGTGGAGTTTGGATCGCAATCAGATATGCTATCCTATATGTTAGTAACTAATATGATCACTCGTCGTATTCATCACGCCTATGTGAAAAAAGCCGAGAATTTTTTAGCCTCTAAAAATCCCGTAGACCGTCCGACACAATTAGTAATTACTATTGAAGAAGCTCACCGTTTTTTAGATCCAGCTATTGTACGTTCTACTATTTTTGGAACTATTGCGCGAGAGATGCGAAAATATTTTGTGACTCTATTAATTGTTGATCAACGTCCCTCTGGTATTGATGCGGAAGTCATGTCTCAAGTTGGAACCAGAATTACAGCTTTATTAAACGATGATAAAGATATTGATGCAATTTTTACCGGGGTTTCTGGAGGACAAAGCTTGCGGTCGGTGTTATCAAAATTAGATTCCAAACAACAAGCATTAGTCTTAGGTCATGCTGTCCCGATGCCCGTTGTAGTTCGCACCCGTCCCTATGATCAAACATTCTATGAAGAAATTGGAGAAACGGACTGGACACAACAATCCGATGAAAAGGTATTAAAAGCAGCGGCTTTAGCTAAGGATGATTTAGGATTTTAAAATTTGGAAACCAAAAATTAAGATGATTTTAATATTTCCTATTGAAAAATAAAACCTTATAGCTTATAGTGTTATTATACAAAAAAACAGTTCATATTTTCTCTGTTTTATACCGTCGGTTTTGATACTCGAAAAGATTCTAATAATATCGGGGCAGTTTTAGCTTATAATCCCCTAACAGGTGTTCCTATTCCTAATCCTAATAACCCCAATTCTAATATCTTTGTTGGCCCAGATTCCCGCTTAAATCGACCCATTGGAATTACTTCTTATACACCACCACTATTTAGCGGGAGTCAATTTAATGAAACTTTCTCAGTAATCAGTCCCAATCTCGCTGTAGTCTAATTTATTGGCTGTCAAAATTTGTTTGCATGGGCATGGGAGAACCCATACACCCTGAAACCGATACCTGAAAGTTCGGTTATTACTCAATTACTACAGTTGTACTATCAAAACAATCAGGGCATGATGAAAATATGTTAATAAAATTGGCTACGATGGGAGGTTGCGCCATGAAACCCTTGACTTTTAACCCTAGTTATATGTCATAATCTTGTCAGGACGTTTATTAGCCCTAGGCTCTGGAGAGGAATCCTCTATTTAATCCTAACGAAAAATCAAGATAGGACAGAATTAGTCTTTACGGAGACAGACAGAATTCGGAATCCTTCCCAGAATCAAAGTGCGGGGGAGCCTTTGTTGTCGATTCCGGTATAAGTTCCTGTAGAGAGATGAAAAAAATTTGCTGCCCCTGTAAATTCTGTTTTTAGGAGTGTAATTCATAGTCATGCCAACTGTCAATACTACATACAAAGAGCAAATGGCTTCCAGAAGCACTCGACCTGCAACTACCGACGCAGTTCGTACCTATTTGCATGAAATTGGGCGCGTTCCCTTACTGACCCGAGAACAGGAGATTACCTACGGTAAGCAGGTACAGACCATGATGCAACAGTTGGAAGCGAAAAATACTCTCGCAGAACAACTGGGTCGGGAACCGAGTCAGCAAGAGTGGTCTGATGCGGTAGAAATGAGTCAAGATGAACTTCAAACCATCTTGAAGCAAGGACGTCGGGCTAAGGGAAAAATGATCGAGGCCAACCTGCGTTTAGTGGTCTCCATTGCTAAGAAATATCAAAAACGCAACATGGAATTTTTGGATTTAATCCAAGAAGGAACCCTGGGTTTAGAACGGGGTGTGGAAAAATTTGATCCCATGCGGGGATATAAATTCTCGACCTATGCTTACTGGTGGATTCGTCAAGCTATTACCCGCGCCATTGCCCAAACTTCTCGCACCATTCGTCTGCCGATCCATATTACCGAAAAACTGAACAAAATTAAAAAAGTTCAACGGGAGTTAGTACAGAAATTAGGCCGCAACGCCACTCCGGGGGAGATTGCTCAGGCGTTAGAGTTAGACCCGGCTCAAATTCGGGATTATCTGTTGGCGTCTCGTCATCCGGTTTCTTTGGATTTGCGGGTGGGGGATAATCAAGATACGGAATTGCAAGATCTCCTCGAAGATCATAATACCTCCGCCGATGCTTTTGTCACCCAAGAGTTACTGCGTCAGGACTTGAAAAATTTACTGGCGGACTTAACAGCCCAACAACGGGAAGTTATTACCCTGCGCTACGGGTTGGAAGATGGTAAGGAGATGTCCCTGTCTAAAGTGGGGGTGCAAATGAGCATCAGTCGTGAACGGGTTCGTCAACTGGAAAGCCAAGCGTTGAACCACCTGCGCCGTCGTAAAGCTCAAGTTCGAGAATATTTAGCTAGTTAGTCATTAGTTAAAAAAAACACCTGTAGGGGTTGGGTTTCCCAATCCCTATTTTTTTATATAGCAGTAATTCAAACAGTTAGGATATTAACAATAACGTCAAACCCATTACCGATCACGGATTTAAGCGGATTACGCAGATTAACACAGATTAAAATCCGTGAAATCCGTGAAATCCTCTGAAATCCGTGATCCCCATTACCCATTACCCAACATCCTACCAACTCGGGTCACTATAAATATTAATAGTCATTTCAGTTTTTCCGGGGGGAACAGCAGAAATACAAGCACAGATAAAATTATCTTCGTCTATTTCTACTTCACAAGCATGACAAGACCCCATTAAACACCCGGTAGGAATCACCACACCTGCCCGTTTTGCGACGTCTAATAAGGGTTCTCCTGGTTGGGCTTCAATAGTAACTTCGTCGGGTAAAAAATGTATTTTCATAATTAGTTTTAACCGCTAAAAATCAGATTTTTAAACTTAACCCAGAATAGATTTAAGATCCAAATGAGCTTCTACCGTATCTGCTAATACATCTAATAATATTTCTCGCTGTTCTCGATAATTAGCAATACCAGTAGGTAAAGGATTTAAACCCCTGGCTTTTCGCAGATGATTTAGCCAAGTTCGTCTCCAAGATCCATTATCAAAAATTCCATGTAAATAATGCCCCCAAATAGATTTTTGACCATTGACATATCCTAAATTTTGGTCATCAAATAAAGGAAAAATATCATTAGCATCTAAGAGTTGAGTTCGTCCCTGATGAATTTCATAGCCTTCAACGGGTAAATTTTTCTGGGGATAATTAGAAGTTACTAACCGTTGACGGGAGGTTTTTTGATTAGAAATTACTGTTTTTAGAGCTAATAATCCTAACCCTTCATAATCTCCTTGCTCGCCTTCTAAACCATAGGGATCAGATACAACTTTTCCTAACATTTGATAACCGCCACAAATTCCCATAACTTGACCCCCGGCTTGTATATAATTTTTAATTTGATCAGCCATTCCCGATTCTTTTAATACTTGCAAATCTGATATAGTAGTTTTAGAACCGGGAAGAATTACAGCATCGGGATGTCCTAAATATTCAGCCGGGTTAACATACTTAATACTAACCGTTGATTCCGAATCCAAAGGATCAAAATCGGTGAAATTAGAAATGCGAGGAAAACGGATCACGGCAATGGTTAATTCCGTTTGGGGAGAACTAGAAGGACGATCTAATAAACTTAAAGAATCCTCTGCGGGAAACGGATTATCAATCCAAGGAATCACCGCAACTACCGGAATTTTTGTATATTCCTCTAACCAGATAATCCCAGATTCTAAGAGCGATCGCTGTCCCCTAAATTTATTGATCACAATACCGCAAATTAACGCCCGTTCATCGGGTTCTAATAATTGTAAAGTTCCCACAACATGGGCAAAGGCGCCACCCCGATCAATATCAACTACTAATAAGGTTTTCGCATTTAAGTATTTAGCCACCCGCATATTAGTTAAATCTCGATGTTTGAGATTAATTTCCGCCGGACTTCCCGCGCCTTCACAGACTAAAATATCAAATTCTTGGGTTAAATATTCTAAACATTCAGTAATTGCTTTCCAACCCCGATCAAAATATTGTTCATAATAATCACTAGCTTTCACCACCCCCACAGGTTTACCTTTCAAAATCACCTGAGAGGTCATATTCCCTTGGGGTTTCAATAAAATTGGGTTCATCGTCACCGAAGGAGTAACTCCTGCCGCCCAAGCCTGTACCGCTTGAGCATAACCCATTTCCGATCCCCCCGGAGAAACATAGGAATTGAGGGCCATATTTTGCCCTTTAAACGGTGCCACTTTCACCCCGCGACGGTGTAAAATCCGACAAATGGCCGTAACCATCATTGATTTTCCGGCGTGGGAAGTCGTTCCCACAATCATAATTGCTTTCATAAAGATAATTCTAAAGGCAAAACAATATTTTAATCCGTAAGGATAACTTAAAAACCTTTAACAATAGCCTAGCAATGTTATGGGATGATAGTTGAGAATTTCCAACAGTTTTGATATGGCTCCTCAACTGCGTATTTATGTCCCACCCCATCCTCTGATTAAACATTGGTTAGGGGTTGCTCGTGACCAGGCGACGCCTCCGGGTTTATTTCGGACGGCGATGACGGAGTTAGGACGTTGGCTGACCTATGAAGCGGCGAGGGACTGGTTACCGACCCTGGAAACAACGGTACAATCACCCTTAGCCGAATGTAATGCAACTTTTGTTAATCCTGAAGTTCCCCTAATTGTAATTCCAATATTACGGGCGGGTTTAGCCTTAATGGAGGGAATTCAAAGCGTTGTACCTCTATCTTCGGTATATCATTTAGGCATGGTACGCAACGAAGAAACCCTAGAGCCTACTTGCTACTTAAATAAATTACCCGCCCAATTTGACCCCCAAACCCGGGTGATCATCAGTGAACCCATGTTAGCAACCGGGGGAACAATTATGGCGGTGATGGCCGAACTTACCCAACGTCATCTTGACCCGGCTTTAATTAGAATTATTTCCATTGTCGCCGCCCCCCCAGCGTTACAAAAGTTAAGTCAAGCCTATCCCAGTTTGCAAGTATATACCGCTATTATTGATTCGGAAGTTAATGCACAGGGATTCATTATACCAGGATTAGGGGATGCGGGCGATCGCACCTTTGGCACCTTCGACCGTCTGCCTACCCAATCGGAGTAAAATCAAGCTATTCTGACATAGTGGTTAAATTATGGGTAATCGAGACGGCTTTACGAGTGGATTCTTCCTCGGTGCAACGTTAGGAGGTTTGGTTGGGGGGGTATTAGGGGTGGTACTTGCCAACCGCATCAGTAATCAAGATCGGGTTGAACCTCTGTTAGAAGCACAGGGAAAATCGGGGAAGGCGACTAAATTGACGGGGGAAAATATGGAAACTTCCCGGTTGGGTTTGGAGGATAAAATAGCTCAACTCAATCAGGCTATTGATGATGTTCGTCAACAGTTAGGCAGTGTCAATGGCAATGGTGGGTCGGAAACCGAAAATTAATTGATTCTAGCTGCTGGTTTGAATCTATCCCCTGGTTTCCAATGTGGTACACTGGGGAACATAACTTTATGTCAAATTTCAGTCAAACATCCAAAAAATTTTATGGCACTTCCTTTAGGTTTACTCGCTAGTACCCTGGCACAGTTCCTGAACATTTATATGTTGATCCTATTTGTTAGGATTCTATTAAGCTGGTTTCCGACAATTAATTGGTATGATCCGCCCTTTTCTATCTTAAGCCAATTAACTGATCCCTACCTCAACCTATTCCGGTCTTTTATTCCCCCTTTAGGTGGAATTGATTTTTCTGCGATTATTGCTATTTTTGCCTTACAATTTGGTTCCCAAGTCATTATTGCTTTATTAGGAAGTATGCAGCAAGTATTTTAACTCAAACGTAGTAAGCCCTTCAGGGCTTATTTCTTCCCAATTTAAGTTAGGAGTCCTAAAGGACTCACTACGGTAGTAAGCCCTTCAGGGCTGTCTTTTCCTAATTGAGTTAGGAGTCCTGAAGGACTCACTACATTGTTTTATGAATTTTTCTCAATTAATTCTCGATATAAACTCTTGGGTTTAACGCCTTTGAGGTTTTCAATTAAATCCTTATTTTTGAAAAACTGCACCGTTGGAGTCCCAACTACCCCGGCATTTTGGGCAATGTCAGGATCTTCTTCAATGTCAATTTCAATATAATGAATCTTACCCTCAAATTCAGCCACGACTTTATCTAAAATCGGTTTGAGGGCATGACAAGGCCCGCAGGTTGGCGAAGAATATTTTACCATAATTAAGCGATCGCTATCATGGTAAAGTTTCCGCAACGCATAACCCCCGGTATGGCGAGTATTCTGGATATCGAAATTCTCGGAAGTAGTATTTTGAGGTGGAGTTGACTTCGGGGTTTCCACTTCCGGGGTTTCCGTCTGTTGAAATTCCTCCCCTAACCCATTTAGCGATAACCAACGTTCTGCTAACATCGCCCCCATACAACCACTTCCCGCCGCCGTAATTGCCTGACGAAACTCATGATCCTGGACATCCCCCACCGCATAAACTCCTTCCACGCTAGTTTCAGGAGTCCCGTGTTTCGTAACAATATATCCTACCTCATCGAGTTCTAACTGTCCTTGGAAAACTTGGGTATTAGGAGTATGACCGATAGCATAAAATAAACCCTGTACAGGTAAATCTTGCTGTTCTCCCGTCTGATTATTCTTAATTTTAATTCCGCCTAATTTGCCATTCCCATACACATCAAGCGCCTCGGTATGCCAATGTACGGTAATTTTAGGATGGGTAATCACCCGTTGCTGCATAGTTTTACTCGCCCGTAGTTCATCCCGTCTAACTAATAAATGAACATGGGTGGCATATTTAGTTAAATAAACCGCTTCCTCCGCAGCCGTATCTCCTCCCCCAATTACCGCTAATTCGACTCCTTTGAAAATTGGACTCGCCCCATCACAAATAGCACAGGCGGAAATTCCCGCATTCCAAAAGGTTTCTTCCTGGGGTAAATTTAACCGTTTCGCCGTTGCCCCGGTAGCAATTACAATAGTATGGGTTTTGATTTCCCTGTCTTCCGATTTAACCGTAAACGGACGTTGACTCAAATCAACGGAAATCACATCCTCGGTAAAGAGTTCCGCCCCCCACCGTTGGGCTTGGGCTTTGATTCTATCCATGAGTTCTGGCCCGGTAATGCCTTCGGGAAAACCTGGGAAGTTCTCAACTTCTGTAGTGGTCATTAACTGTCCCCCCGGTATCCCCCCAATTTGATAGCCTTCAAAGACCACGGGTTTCAAATTCGCCCGTCCTGCATAGATGGCGGCGGTATAGCCCGCAGGCCCAGAACCAATAACTACAAGGTTTTCAACGGTTGGGTTGGTCATTTTTATTTCAAACTCATAACGACTTCATATAATCGGATTATAGCAATTTATTTCCTAATCTGGCGAGGTAATAATAGGGGTTTTTAAAGAATCCTTAAACGCCTTCATAAATCTCTTGTAAACACATTTCCACTTTCACGGACTCTAATTTTAGTAGATCAGTCTCAGTTTCTAATATGTGTAAAAACCATTGTTTATCATTTCCCCGACGGTAAATCATAACTAACAGTTGTTCCGGTTCAACTAATATATATTCCTGTAAACTTTCTACAGAGCGATAAAAACCAAACTTCCGCCCTTGATCATAATCCCTGGTCGAATCAGATAAAACCTCAATAATAGCGACTGGATTTGTTACAGTTGTTTGACTTTCAGTGTAATAAATCGGTTCTCCTGCTATTAACATAAGATCAGGATAGGTAAAAAGATTAAACTCCGGTATCCATAACCGAACATTTTCCGTATAAACTTTTCCTTTTATTTGACGTAAATGGGGTTTAAGTAACAAACATAAATTTGTCACTACTTCATTATGATTAGTTGTTCCTCCTGCCATTGGTATCATATCTCCATTGACCAATTCATGACGAATTTCTGCTTTTGCTTCTAATTCCAGATATTCTACCGGAGTATAAGTTTTTTGTGCTAATTGTGTCATTTTAACGTTGATAATTTTAATATTTTTGACAGTTTACATTTTTTAATTATAAGCCTTTTTGAACTATTGCTCAAAGATCGGGTCAAAAGCAAGTTAATATAAGAATTAATTATAGTTCCAGAGAATTGGTTTTAAATTTTAAAAGATTTAGCCCAAAAGCCAGATTTTTGCCCAGAGATTATTGCTAATTACTTGCAATTACTTGACGGAATCATGGGGTTTGGGGTATGATGGGGAAAATGAACATCTGGGGAAGTATAACTTGACCTCAAAACCCTATCCTCAAACCCAGTAAATTCGTAAAAAGTTATAAAACCCTGACGTAATTTAGGCGCGACGACGCACGAGTTTTTCTAAAAACTGAAGGGGTAATTTTGAGGAGGTTGACAAAAAAGCAATTTTGTGCATTAGCTCCAGGGACTTCCCACTTCCCCCAATTAACCATACTATATTTTGAGATCAGGTTAATTAAGAGTAATAATGATAGAACGTATTCCCGAAGCAGAAGTTATGGATACTTGGGAAGAAGCCAGCGAATATGATGCGATGGACTTTAGCCAAGTTAACCAAGAATTTGCCGAATTAGCCCTAGAATTAGGGCCAGAAACCGGATTAATATTAGATGTGGGAACCGGGACAGCCCGAATTCCAATTTTAATAACTCAAAAGCAACCCCAATGGCAAATTACCGGAATTGATTTATCGGCAAATATGCTATTTATTGGCAATCAAAATATTGAACAAGCGGGGTTAGAGGAACAAATTAAATTAGAACAAGTGGATGCGAAACAGTTACTCTATACGGATGATCAATTTGATATGGTAATTTCCAATAGTATTGTTCACCATTTAGCAGATCCTCTACTATTTTTTCAAGAAATTCAGCGCGTGTTAAAACCCCAGGGGGGAATATTTCTGAGAGATTTAACTCGTCCGAGTAGTGAAACTGAACTTAATACTTTAGTTGAACAGTATGCTGGAAATTGTAATGACCATCAGAAAAAACTATTTAGAGATTCCTTACAAGCTGCCTATACCTTAGATGAAATTATTAATTTTGTCGAGTCTGTGGGTTTAGAGAAGATAAGAATTTATCAGTCTTCTGATCGCCATTGGACAGCCGAACGCTCCTATCCTTCTTCCCAAAATTAGAAAACATTGGCTAAACTTGTACTGAACTTAACCTTTAGGAAAACATGAGAATGCTGAAAACCTAAAATCTTAATCCGAACTCATTCATTATATTTTGGATTAATTGAATAGATATCTGTCTTAAGGAAGACTCTTTTTCGGTGTGCTTGCTATTAATATTTATACAGATAACTAAGCCAACTGTAAAAAATTAGTATAGTTCAATTCGGTTTATTTAGCTGTAATCAAGCCAATACGGAGGATATCATGAGTTTAGAAAATCGCGTTAAAGCAACTGCCAAAAATATTGAAGGTAAAATTCAAGAAACCGTGGGGGATATAACTGGAGATCCCGAAACTCAAGCGGAAGGAAAAGCCAAGCAAGCCGAAGCAAAAGTCCGTCATACGGTTGAAGATGTAAAGGACGCAACCAAAGACGCCATTAACTAATCAGTTATCAGTTATCAGTCATCAGTCATCAGTTATCAGTCATCAGTGAAGAAGTTATCATTCTGTTGGATATTTTTGATGTTAATATTTTAAGGGTAATTATAGTATATTATTTTTGAGACTGGCTTGGTTTATCCCTGGTCAGGTTTTTTGATGTTAGACCTTGATCAGAATTTCAGTTGCTACGAAAATAAAATTTAAAATCAATGGAAGATCCCCAAAAGACTCGTGTTATTCCCGTTGGAATTATGGCAGGAATTGCCGCCTGCTTAATTGCTGTGGGCGCAGGGTTAAGCTGGTGGACATTAAGCTCCCGTTCTCCCAAAGAACCCGTTGTTTCCTCCCCAACCCTAACCTTACCACAGCCCACTCCCTCGCCATCGGAAACCGTTGAGAAAACCCTGGCTATTTATTGGGTAGATAATAAAAGCGGTAAGTTGGCGATTATTTCTCAACCTGTACAAATTCAAGCCCAAAATGACCCGACGGTATTTTTAAATATCGCCCTGGATCGATTATTAGCCGGGGTTTCTGACCCGAATCAATTTAGTGAAATTCCTAAAGGAACAAAACTTCTGAACTTAACCACCAAAAATGATGAAGTTTATGTGGACTTATCCCCAGAATTTACCCAAGGCGGGGGGAGTGCATCCATGACTGGACGCTTAGGACAAATCGTTTATACTTCTACGACCCTTAACCCCAACAGCAAAGTTTGGCTGTCCGTTGCCGGAAAACCTTTAACGGTATTGGGGGGCGAAGGTTTAGAAATTCCTCAACCAATCACTCGCTCAATTTTTGATCGGGAATTTCGGTTTTAATCCGGCTTAATTTTAATTAACGGCTGGCCATATTCAACGGGGGAACCATTCTGAATTAAAATTTCCATGACTTGGCCAGAAAATTCGGCCTCAATTTCATTCATCAACTTCATGGCTTCAATAATGCAAACGCTCTGACCCGTAGAAATGCGATCGCCAATTTCCACAAAAGGCACTTCATCCGGTGCGGGAGAACGATAAAAGGTTCCCACCATTGGGGAAGTAATTTCGACCCACTTCGATTCCGGCGAAAGAGGTGGAGGAGCAGCCACTGGCGTTGCTGGGGTCGCTGTAGTGAGATTTTCCCCAACTGGAGGAACAATCGCAGTGGGCACCACCGGAGACGACACCAACTGTGAACCAACCCCCGCAGCCGTTAACAGAGTTTCAACCGAGGATAAAGCCTGAGATCCGGGCGAAACTTCTTTACGAACGGTCAGTTCAAAATCTGCGCTTTTGAGTGTTAGCTCTGAAATATTAGTTTTATCGAGATCAGCCAGCAGTTCACGAAGCTGGTTCAAATCTAGTTGCACAGTTGGTATGTCTCCCCTAAATTTGCAGTCTATCTTGATTCAGTCCGTTGGGTGTATGTTTGACCCATCGCCCAACAGTCTAAACCGCTTAAATATGAAATCATAGTTCGGCGAGTTTTCACTCTCGACCTTGGTAGCTGTCGGTACGGGTATCAATCCGAATTCGTTCCCCTTTAGTAATAAATAAGGGAACCATCACTTGAGCACCTGTTTCCACAATAGCGGGTTTTGTACCCCCCGTGGCGGTATCTCCTTTGACTCCGGGATCGGTTTCGACTACTTCTAAGGTGACAGAGTTCGGGAGTTCCACTTCCAAAACCTGTTCTCCCCAACGAACCACGTTAACGGTCATGCCATCTTTGAGGTATTTAACCCGGTCGCCAATTTCAGATTCCTTCAAATGGGCTTCTTCATAGGTTTCCATATCCATGAAAACGAAGTCTTCCCCTTCTTTATAGGTATGTTGCATTTCGCTTTTTTCCAGGGTCGCTTGAGGAACAGTCTCTCCCGCCCTGAAAGTGCGTTCTACCACACTACCCGTCTGTGAGTTTTTGAGTTTTGTCCGCACAAAAGCAGAACCTTTTCCGGGCTTAACGTGCAGAAATTCTATTACACGCCAGACTGAACCATCTAATACAATCGTGACACCTGTGCGAAAGTCGTTACTGGAAATCATGCAAACACTAATACCTGGGCAGAATAATCGGCATCCTATTTTACCCCAGAATGGGGAACAGGGGATTAATTTTTTTCCTGCGACAACGGGCTAAATAGTGGCAAGATCAGTATAGAGAACAAAAGTTAAGATTTATGTTGCATTTTTCCAATTCCATGAGAAACACCTATAAACATTGGTTGAAAACGGGTTTAGTGGCTGTGCTGCTATTTTCCCTATCCGTGGGTCTGAGCGCCGCTTGGTGGGACGGTGACAGTTCCCCAAAACGGGAAAGTATCCTCCCCCAAGGCAATGCCATCACCGATGGTCAAGCCCTCTTACGCTATGCTCTGCCCATTGATAACGAAGCGGCGAGAAAAATCCAATTGAGTTTAGAAGGAATTAAGTCCCAACTGCGAGGAAAACGTTGGAGTAATATTAGCGGTAATATCACCACCGCTTCTCGGGTTTTGAGCACCAAAGAGGCGGAATTATTGGCCAATATTCCCGAAGAACGCCAACCCCAAGCTCAAGTTTTAGTTGAACAAATTAAACAAGATATTGATAGCTTGCGGGCAGCGGTGGAAGTCAAAGATCCGCAAACGCTTTTATTAACCCAGGGTAAAATATTAGATAACATTGGCACATTAGAAGAATTAATGGTTAAGGAATTTCCCTTTGAAGTTCCGGCAGAATATTCTAATTTGCCTCAATTGAAAGGTCGGGCTACCGTTGAAATCAAAACCAATAAAGGTAACTTAACTGTTGTCGTGGATGGTTATAGTGCCCCGGTGACGGCGGGTAATTTTGTTGATTTAGTGCAACGGGGATTTTATGATGGCTTAAAATTCATTCGTTCAGAAGAATCCTATGCCCTACAAGTTGGAGATCCTGAAGGTGCAGATGATGGTTTTATTGATCCTAAAACTGGAAAATATCGGGGCATTCCTCTGGAAATTTTAGCTCAAGGAGATCAAGAACCGATTTATAACACCACTTTTGAAGAAATTGGTCGTTATCAAGATCATCCAGTTTTACCTTTTTCTGCTTTTGGAACCTTAGCTTTAGCCCGTCCAGAAGCGATTCCTGACGGTGGATCTTCTCAAATTTTCTTCTTCCTTTTTCAACCGGAATTAACTCCGGCTGGACTTAATTTATTAGATGGTCGTTATGCTGTCTTTGGCTATGTCACCGAGGGGAAAGAAGTATTAGAAGAACTGCGAAAAGGAGATGTGATTGAATCAGCAAAAGTGATTCGAGGGGCCGATAATCTTGTTCAACCCTCTTAATTTAGGGTAAATTATTAACAATTAACAGAAGACCGTAAACTGTTAATTGTTAATCTCTTATTTTGTGTAATTTATCTATTATTAATTATGGCTATCCTAGAGTTAATTTCTGTTGCTGGTTTGGGTGTATTGATGACTTTATTAATTGTCAATTTAGGAAATAATCGAGAACAACAACGTCAATTAGATTCGGCGTTTTATAGATTAGTTGCCGCCCAAGGAGGCAAAGTATCCCTAATTCAACTATCAGCTTTAGCCGGAGTTAGCCCCGAAGTCGCTCAAAAATATTTAGATCATCAAGTTCAAGTTTTTTTAGCCTTTCCCGAAATTGATGACGAGGGAAACACCTTTTATCAGTTTCCTAAATTGCGTTTACCCCCTCGTTTAGAGAGGGAATGGTAATAGGTAATGGGCAGGGGAGGCAGGGGGAGCAGGGGGAGTAAACTTTTTCTATTAAGTAGTTACACAAAATAAATTACCTAGTTGAGAGAGGGAACACCGGAACAGCCCCCCCAAACCCCCCGTGCACGGGGGGCTAGGGGGGGAGGGAACAGGGTGGAGGATGTGTAATTAATTTTGTTTAGGTACTTACCAATTCGTAATTCGTAATTCGTAATTCGTAATTACCCATTCCCTTGATTAAATTTCTCGCGGAAACTTTTCTCCTGGTGTTTAACGGCTGCTAAAAGTTCGGCATTTTGTAATATTACCCCAACTTGATTATTAAAAACTTGCATATATTTCTGATCATTGCTATCAAAACTAACTCGAAATGCTTCGGGAACTTCCGTATCATAACTTAATACTTGATCATCATCTTCAAGCGGTTTCTTTTTATTAACTAATTGAGTCACACCAATTAACTCGCCATCGGGGTTCCAAACAGGCATACACAATAAACTACAGGTACGATATCCCGTTTTTTGATCGGTTTTTTTAGCAGTTTCTGAGTCAGGATAATCATATAAATCAAAGGGAATATTCAAAGAAACTCCCATTTCCGCAACTTTTCCCGCATACCCTTGACCGACTTTAATTCTAATTTCATGCTCGGAACCATCATTAAAAGTAATTTTAGTCCAAAGTTGATGATTTTGCCGATCTAATAACCATAATGTACTGCGATCTGCCATCATTAAATCCTTGGCAGCAGCCATGACTCGTTTGAGGATTTCATCGAATTCTAAACTACTTTGACTTACAGAACGAGTCGCGGCCATTAGGGCGGCTGCAACTCTTTGTCCTCTGGCGGTTTTATGATAGGAACAAAAACTTTCTAAAATCATCCGAATTAAGGGAGCATTTTCTAAAAATTGTTGTTCATCATCAGTTGTAAATCCTTGATGATCGATTTTTTCTGATAAGGAAAGACTGCGATCGCATCCTGATTTTAACTTATTAATCGCTTGTACAACCGTCACTAAAATTCCCTGTTCATTTAATAATGGAAAAGCCAACATTGAATAAGTTCGATAACCATTTTTCCGATCTTGTTCTTGAGCCGTTTTTGATCTAGGATCATCATAAAAATCATAAGGAATATTCACTAATTTTTTTAATTTAGCAACTTCTCCTACAATACCTTTATCAGCCGGAACTCGAATTTCCAAGGGACAATTTCCTTCACTTTCAGCAATCATTGACCAAAATTCATTCCGTTCTTCATCTAACATAAAAATAGTCGTGCGATCTGCATTTAATAACTTTCCTGTTTTTAAAGTAATTGACCGTAATGTGGCATCTAAAATTTCATCAAACCCCTGTCCATCCATAACTTGATTTAACATAGCTAAGGTTTGGCTAATCACGCCTTGGGGAGTATTTTCTGCGTGTTCTTTCATAGCTTCATATTGTCTGGCATTATATAAAGCTACCCCGACTTGGGAATTAAAAATCTGCATATATTTTTGACTATTAGCATCAAAACTCGCTTCAAAACATTCCGGTGCTGTCGGCCAGTCATCGGGTTCATATTCGGCAAATTCACCCTGTTTACGTTTATTAATTAATTGAGTTACACCAATTAATTCACCATCGGGATTCAAAACAGGCATACACAATAAACTACAGGTACGATATCCAGTTTTTTGATCGGTTTTTTGCGATATTTCCGACTCAGGATGAGCATATAAATCAAAGGGAATATTTAAAGTATTTCCCGTTTCTGCAACTTTTCCCGCAAATCCTTGTCCGATTTTTAATCGCAGTTCTCGGATAGATCCATCTTCAAAGGGAATTTGTGTCCAAAGTTCCTGGGTAATTTTATCTAATAACCATAGGGTACTTCGATCTGCATTCATCAATTTTTTAGCGGCTTTCATCACCCGTTGAATAATTTCTTCACAGTCTAAACTACTTTGATGAACCGTTCTAGTGGCTTCTGTTAAGGCTTCAGAGGCTTGTATTCTTTGGGTTAGTTTATAACTTTCATAACAGCTTGCTAAAATGCGTTGTAAACCGGGAGCATATTGTAAAAATTGCTGAGGTTCGATTTCAGTAAATCCAGCTTTATCAATTTTATCTTGAAAAGAATCGGCTAAAAGATGAGTTTTTTTAAGTTTATTAACTAAATGCACAAAAGCAAAAATTGTTTGATTATCTTCTCCTAGAGGAAGTGTTAACTGATTATAAATTTGATACCCAATTCTAGGATTTTGGGTTTCGGCAAAAATCGAATACCAATCCGCAGAATAATCTGAAGTCCTGGGAATCGCTTTTTTATAAATTGTGACTCGTCCGGCGGTTTGATTATTAGCTAAAATTGAAATTTTTGTGGTTTGATTTCCGGTGAATCTGGTACTAATTGACCAAATTTCGTTTTTTTCTTTATCAATAAAATAAATCGTCATCCGATCCACACACATTAATTCTACCAGTTTTAAGGCAATTGAACCTAAAATTTCGCTTAAAATATCATCAAATTCTTTTCCTTCCATTTCTCGCAACATGGATAGGAGTTTTTGTTCTTTTTCCCCAATAATTTGATTAAAATTCGGCTCTTGACTGGCTAAAGTTTTTTGCAACCAATTTTCGTTAAAAACCGTTTCATAAATTCGGTTATAGACTTTTAAATCGGTTCCCTGTTTAACCACTAATCCCGATAATCTCAATTCCATTTGTTCCACAGTAATATCCGTAGAAATACTACCTTTTTGCAAAATATTTTGATATAAAGTTAAGCGAGATGTAATCCGATTATCGGCTTTTAGAATCCGATCTCGAATGGTTTTTAAATGGGGAGGTTCATCTTGAGATTCCCAATTTTTAATAAAATGGGTATAGATTAACTGTTCAACCCAACTCGATACTTGAAAACTAGGAATATCCAAAGGTTGAGTATTCTCAATTACTTTTTGATGAATTAGATAACACAATTTTTGAGTTAAAAAAGGTTGTCCTCCTGTCCACTCTAAAATAGTTTTTAGAACTAATTCAGGCTGACTAATTTTCCCGACTAATCCATTAATTAAGGGTTGCACTTCTTGATAACAAAATCCATTTAGTTGAATCGGACGACCGACATTAAAGGGATTACAGCTTTTATCCTGCATTAAATCATTGGGTGTGGCGACCCCTAATAAGGCAAAAGTTAATAAGGGATATTCGTCACAGGTTCTAATAAATGCAAAAAAATCATCCGCACAAAAATTCAGGCTAAGAATACTATCAACTTCATCAATAAAAATAATAATTGGTTGTTGAATGCAGTCTAATAATACCTGTTCAATTAACTCGCTTAACCGTTGAATTGGGGGTAAAAATTCTCGTTCCTGTAACCAAGCTTTTAAATGAATGGGAAGCCGAAAACTGGTGACTAAACGCCTCATAATTCCCGCATACCATTGATCGGGTGTAATATCTTGGGAACCAATTTTTGTTAAATCTACCGCCGCACAAGCAAAACCTTCATCTTGTAGTTGATGTAAAGTTCTGACTCGTAAACTGGTTTTTCCCATTTGACGCGCATTCAAAACATAACAAAATTCTCCCGCTTTTAAGGCTTCATATAAGTCCCGGTCGGCTTGTCGAATTACATAACTAGGAGTATCTAAAGATAGATGTCCACCGACTTTATAATGATAGGTTGGAGTAGATGTTAAATTCATATAATTAAAGTAAATTATTAGGTTTTAATCATTAAACGATGACCAAAATAGTTTTGATAAAGTTCAAAACGAGGAGTGACTTCATTTCCTTGCAAATGAACTAAACCTAAACTATGTAATTTAAACGCCAAAATTGATTCTAATTCTACAGGTTGAGGAGAACAAACCACCTGATAAAAAGCTTGAGCTAATTCAGGATGTTGTTGCAAATTCCATAAATGTCGGCGAAGATGGTCGCCATAAATTCCGGCTTCTGTGGGTGCTATTTCTGCGAATTGTTCTAAACTCATGGAATCTCGAAGTAAACTAAAGAAATCATCGGCAATATTTGGATATTGAAACACTCGATCTACTTCATCTAATCCTAGGACTAAAGGGGTATCACTTTCTGATAATAAATAATCCTCAAAATAAGCTGTACAATTATCTTTACTTCCAAAAGTATTACTCCAATAATCGGGAACGTGATGGGCTAATTTTAATTTGCGAGTTACTTTAGAACATAACCATTGTAACAGATGATTTAAGTTAGTAAAAATAGATTTATCCGCGTGTTGAAAACTCAAAGGAACCGTGCGATAACCCTGTTTCCGTCCCTGTTCTAAAATTCGCGCCATTAGTGAAGTTTTCCCCATCTGACGGGGTGCTTTTAAACGAATTAATGCCCCCGGATGGGTCATTTCGTGATAACATTGATCTTCATGGGGAACCCGTTTAATATAAAAAACCGATTCTAAACGGACTTGTCCACTGGGTAATTCCGGTTCTGCTACGGGAAGGGGAGAGGGAATTTCCGAGGAATAAATGGGTTTAATTGAAATGGCAGAAACCGAGGATAGTTGATGGGATTCTATGGCTAAATTATCGGGTTTTTCGAGTTCCGATTCATCCCAATTTAACTGTAAATTTTGCGGTGGAGATTCAGGAATAGAATCTTGCAAAAGACAGAGAATTTCTTGTATAATTAAAGCTGTATCTTGTTGACCTGTCCAGGTGCGTTGAACGGTTCCCAATAAATAACTTCTTAGATCATGATTTAAGGCTAAATTTGCCGGACAATTCACCCAAATTGGAATAATTATTGGTAAACGGTGAGAATGAGTATCTTGTAATTCTCGGACTTGACGCAATTCTTCAATCACCATTTCACTAAGGGTTGATTGAGGGGATAATAGTAAAATAAAATAGTCACAGTGTTTTAATTCTGTATCAATTTCAGCTAAAAAATCGGTTTCCTGTTGATTGATTTGAGAGCGGGTGACTTCCCAAGCTGCTAAGAATACAGAATGTCCAACTTGAATTAAAATCGCTTCTAACTGCTGTGCAAAATTAATATTTAACTCAGTATTTCCGTGACTGATAAATACTCGATAACAATGGGGAGAGAGTTGCAGCAAGTCCCCAGAAATTTGACTCAACTGAACAAAATTATCTTGATTTTGATAGCGTTCTACTGCTCCTTTAATCGTTTTTTTTGTGACTTTTTCTCCGAAGGTTTGAGAGATTTTCTGCCAAAGTTTATATCCCACATATTTCTCAATATAGCTAGGATTTAAAGGATAAATTTCATGGTAACTTTTTCCTTCCCAAGAGCCAATAAAAACCTCCCTTTCTAAATCATTGAGATGCTTACCCTGATGTTCAAAAATCAATTGGTCAATCCATTCTAATGCTGCTTTAGCATCCATAGTCTAGTTATAATATATTTAGTTTATTCATAAAAAATACCGTGATCAAACTGATGATGTTACAATTTTAATCAAGATTTTTGCACAAACCTTTCTCATCCGTGACCATTATACCCTTTACGAACAGGTATATTTTAATTGTAAGTATTTATTTTGATCCCCGTGTGAGTCAAATCACTGAAAGTGTATAGAGAATTGTGATAAAAGTCAATCAAATCTTGGTAATTCCTGAATATTTCTGAGGTTTTATGGGGTTTTAAGGAGACAATTCAGGATAAAATATCAACTTAGCCAGGGGGGATTTTACAGGTCGGTAAAAATTTGGCAAAACTAATGAGCTTTTCTGGTTTTCATTCAGTTCAAATTGAATCAAAATATAAGTAAATCCATTCTTGATCACAATTGAATGGAAAATCCCCTCTATCTTTAAGGAAAACCCTCTATATGTGCCACCGAACTCAAACTCTGATGATTCAAGACTGCATTCATCGTTTATACTTATGTTACTATCAAGTTTATGGCCAGCAACAACTTGATTATGCAAACTTGATGGTTGAAGTAGCTAACTTTACTTTGCATCAAATTTTACAAAGTAATGCACCCTACCACAATGTTGAACACACGATTCTAGTAACTTTAACTGGACAAGCAATTTTGCGGGGAAAATATCTCAGTGAAAAAAATGTTTCCCCTCAAGAATGGCTATATACAATTATTGCTTTACTCTGCCATGATATTGGCTATGTTAAAGGCATTTGTAGTGAAGATAGGATTGAAGATAGAATCTATTCCACCGGAAAAAATGGAGAAATAATTCAACTTTTACCAGAAACAACGGATGCAAGTTTAACTCCTTATCATGTTGATCGGGGAAAACAGTTTATTCAAGAATATTTTAAGCATAATCCCTTGGTTAATATTAACACAATTCAACACTATATTGAGTTAACTCGTTTTCCGGTTCCTAATGATGAAGAACATCGAGGTACCAGTGATTATCCTGGTTTAATTCGGGCTGCGGATTTAATTGGTCAGTTAGCTGATCCAAGGTATATTCATAAAATGCCCGATTTATTTCAAGAGTTTGAAGAAACCGGATCAAATCGACAGTTTGGCTATCACCATCCCGATCATATTAGACAGGCTTATCCCAATTTCTTTAAAAATGTTGTCGCCCAATACATTCAAACCGGATTGCATTATTTAACTTTTACTATGGAAGGGAATCAAATGATCAATCACCTGTATCAAAATGTTGAATTTGCCCTAAATTATCCTGAAGATAAACCAATTAACTATTGTCCTATTTCTCATCAAAATTCTTCGATTGCTTAAAATTACTCAATCTGATTTCTGAACTAGGAAATAGGCTCCACAAATTTGACAAAATCTATGTTAAAATCATCAATAGTGTTTCGTACAGGATTAGGATCAGGATTATTTTTTACCCTCTGTTTTATCGGATTAAATAATTCAGTATTAAGCAGTTTAGAGTTAGGGATTGTATCGGGATGGTCTGTAGGTTGTTTAGTCAAATGGTGGCAAATTGATCAAAAACCAGAATCAACGGAAATTTTTGAAATTGAAGCGATCGCCGATAATCTTTCCGGTATTCTGGCTAAATCAAAACTATTACCAACTGCTTCTAAATCTACTCCTCGTCCCACCGAAGCTACAACCCTTTTAGGTTGGATTTTTAAACGGAATAAAAATTGATTTTTTACCATGTTTCTATTCTTATCTAAACTTTTACCTCTATTTATTTATCCCTTGGGATTGAGTTGTTTATTAATGTTTGTGGCTCTATTTACCCTGTGGAAATATCCGCGATGGACAGGGGCAGTAATTAGTTGCGCCCTAGTAATTTTATTATTAGGAAGTAGTCGAGGAGTTGCTCAATTATTAGTCGGATCTCTTGAATCTCAAAATGTGCCTAATACTGAACTTCCTAATGCTGCGGCGATCGTTGTTTTAGGAGGTGGGACTAAACCCGCTTTACCGCCACGTCCTTGGGTAGATGTGGGGGAAGCAGGCGATCGGATTTTATATGGATCATTATTACATCGTCAGAAAAAAGCCCCTTGGTTAATCTTAAGTGGGGGTAGAATTAATTGGCAAGGTGGGGGAGATCCCGAATCTCAAGATATGGCTAAAATTGCTGAAGCTATGGGTGTTTCTCCCTCGGCAATTTTACAAGATCCGACTTCATTAAATACTTATGAAAATGCGGTGAATGTACAGAATATTTTAAAAGAAAATAAGATTCAAGGACAGATTTTATTAGTTACTTCTGCCTTACATACGCCGCGATCGCTATTAATTTTTAAACATCTAGGAATGGATGTAATTCCAGCACCCACGGATTTTTTAATGATTCCTTCTGAAATTAATCAAGCTCAAAAAACTTGGCAAGGAGTTTTACTCAGTTGGATACCCGATACTCTGTCTTTGCATCAAACAACTCAAGCCTTAAAAGAATATATTGGATTAGGAGTTTATCGGTTGCGAGGTTGGTTGTAGGGAATTACGAATTACGAATTACGAATAGGGAATGGGTAATAAATCAATTCTTACACTGATGACTGATAACTGATAACTGATGACTGATAACTGATAACTGTGTTAAGGTAAAAGCATTCCTTAATCTAGGATTGTGTAATCATGCCATTTGAATGGGAACAGACTGTTAAACAACCTGATCAGGCTGTGGTGGCTGCGCTCCAAGCTCATCAACTTACGCGGGAATTCCATCAAGAAGTTGAATATCGGGATGAATTTGCTCAATATTGTTCCTGGTATTATCAAACCGCCGCACGCCACCGTCAAGAAATCGAAAAAATGCGAGGAGATATTAATATTTTAGGTTGGTTTTTGGGCAGAAAATAGGAGACTAGGAGAAATTATTTATCTAATATTCTCCTAGCTTCTCAAACTATTCTATCAATTCTAACTCGTCTTCTCGGAAATGGGCCTTAAATTTATCGCCAAAATCCACAACAATAGGCAAATTCGGGCTTATGGGTCTTCCCTGCCAATCAGTAATCACAGATAGAACATTTCCTTCGAGTCCCTGAGCATCAAATTCCTGATTCCGATGTTTGGGATGGACATAAACGACAACAGATGTTTTAACCGAAACGCGATCGCCAGCCTTCATAAATTGTAACCTAGTATTTCCTCTCTAACTCCCCGGTAATAGCACCTGTAAGTGTCACTGGTACTCTTATCAGACAGTCTTTCCATATTTGCACAAAATCGCCACAAAACTCGCAGTAGCACAGGAAAATTTTGTTCTGGATTTAGCCGGAGAATCTGATCTTGACCTTGAAGAAGAAAGAATACACCCTTCAAATCCAATCTTCTTGATCGTTTTTTTTGCTTCGATAAATTTGACCTGTGGCGTGAATTGGACGAGTTTTTTCAAATAAAGTTTCGTCGGTATATCCCCACATTTGTAAAATTCTTTCTAAATCGCTTTGAATATCCTTTGCACCCGGAAAACCTCGATAGCGAATTTTTAAACGGGCTAATTCTACTAGATTATAGTCCGTTGCTTCTTGCTCTAAAAGACTTAGAACAATCTTTCGATCAGTATTGTATTGAGGATGTTTTTGTTCTTGAGTTGTCATAACTAGCGATCGCTTACTTGATTCTTGATCACAAGATTTATCCCTTTTATTATAACACTATTACAGGACTCAAAAGCAATCTAGGGAAAGTTTGTCTTTTTTACCGGATCAATTTCATTCAACTTGTATTAGAGAATGGACACTCTAATACGGACAACTCTTATGCGAATCTACAGCACCATTTTATTATCGACTTTGTTAGTCTCTGCCATGACTCGTCAATGTCTTAATCCTATTAACATTAATTTATCTTCAAAAAGTGAAGTTGTGGCTTTTCTTGCAACTGAAACTAGTACAGATATTGACACACAAGGACTTCCTCATCGGGGAAGTGGACGTTAATTATCATGATTAAAACTACAGAGGAGTGAGTCAAGAAAAAATAGAATCATATCTATATATTTCTTGGAATTTGAGACTCACTCCATTTTTTTTACCTTTGATAAGGGGATGATCAATCAGGATTTTATTGATGATCCGGATCAGTAATTAAAGCATTGGTATTCAAGGGTAGTCGTCCCAATACTCAGCCAAAAATGTCTAACTTTATTACCGTCTTAATGATTAGTACCATTGTGGGTTTGCCTCAGAGTTTTGACCCTCAACCTCAAATTATGCAACAGCGTGATCCAGAACAAATTCAGTCTTCCCAGTCCGGATCAGTCTTCATATCTCTGAACCCCGATCCCATAAAAGTTACACACCACAACTATGATGATCAAAATACCGATGATATTTCTCCTAAACGTGGTGATGGACGACGGGAAAACTGATCACCTAGTGACATCCTCAATCTATTGCTTCCCCTCCGACAACGACATTGCGAAGGCGTAAACTTGGGCCTCCGCAACCAACAGGTAAACCATTTTGTCCTCCCTTTCCACAACCCCCCGATTCATCCCAATAAAAGTCATCACCAATCGCTTCGATATCTGCTAGGGTGGTAAAGACATTTCCCGATAACGTCACATCTCGGACTGGTTCTTCCAATTTGCCATTTCTAATCATCCACGCCTCCCCAGCAGTGAATGTAAACATTTCACCATTGGTCATTCCTCCCAACCAATTACGAGCATAAACCCCTTCTTTCACATCACTTAATAAGTCCTCAACAGAAGTATCACCCCGTTCGATCCAGGTATTTGTCATTCTAACTAAGGGCGGAAAATGATAATTCAAACAACGGGCATTTCCGGTGGGGACTTCTCCTAATTTACCTGCGGTTTCACGGGAATGAAGGCGACCGACTAAGGCCCCATCTCTGATCAGTTGGGTAGTGGTTGCTGGAGTTCCTTCATCATCATAAAAATAGCTTCCCCGATGTCCGGTCGGGGCTGCACCATCAAAGATTTGCAGATTTTTCGGGCCAAATTGACGGCCCAAGGTCATGACTTCTAATAAATCAGGATTTTGGTAGGTCATATCCGCTTCAGACAAATGACCGAAGGCTTCATGGACAAATAAACCCGACAAAATGGGGTCAATCACAACGGTATAAACATTCCCCTTAACGGGGGGAAGGGCTAGGGAATTCACCGCCCGCAACGCCGCACTACGAACCTGCTGATCGAGATTTGTCAGGTCTTGGTATGCTTTGCGGGAACCTGTGGTTTCCCGTCCGGTTTGTACGGTTTCCCCATTTCTGGCTGTGGCTGCAAAACGCATTTCCATATCGACCCAAGATTGTTCTAATAGAGTTCCTTCGGAGGTGATCAGAATTATTCTTTGGGTACTATCGTTGTAGCGGACGGCAATTGTAGCAATACAGGGGTCAACACTGCGAAGAATTTGGCCGTAGCGATCGCATAATTCTTTTTTTTCAGCTAAGGGAATTTGACGGGGATCGGTTCCAGTTAGGGGTAAGTTACAGCTATCTTGAATAATCGGAATTGGAGCGAGAATAGTTGTTTCTGTACCAATAAGTTTGGCGGCGGTGATGGCTTCACCAATGCGATCTTCTAGGGTTGAGAGACGATTAAAACTAGAAAATCCCCATCCGCCTCGATAGCAAGCCCGAACTTGACCGCCGATGGAAAGTCCTTCACTTAAGGTTTCAATTCGATCTCCGCGTAATAATATATCTGTTTCTTCGGCTTCTTCCAGACGAATGGCTAAATAATCAACTTGGGACTGGTAACGCCCCATTAAATCGGCCAACAGATTCTTCACATCAGCAAGCAAACTAGGCATAGGGGTCGGCAAGGTTGACTGTATTTCCCTATTTTGCCTTATAAGTAGTTGCACAAAATAAATTACCTAGTTGAGAGAGGGAACACCGGAACAGCCCCCCCAAACCCCCCGTGCACGGGGGGCTAGGGGGGGAGGGAACAGGGTAGAGGATGTGTAATTAATTTTGTTTAGGTACTTATTCGGATATTGAAGATTCAAGGATGGAGATAATTTTCCCCTTCTTTTCCTGCTCCCCTACTTCCCCCTTTCCCCTGCTCCCGTTAGCCGTTAAAATTATAGGTGATACCTTCATTGCACTGTCCTAATGTCCGTGAATCCGAATCAATTCTCTGATCCCTCTACCGCAATACAGCCTGATAGTCCTCAAGGGTGGACACAATTGGCGGAAACTTACTATGTTCAGAAATTGTATTCTGAGGCGATCGCAGCCTGCCAAAACGCGATCGCCCTTGAGCCGAATGAGCCATTAGCCTATGTGACCATGGGGAATATTTATCAAGCCCAGGGTCAAATACAAGAGGCGATTCGATCCTATCAACAAGCATTAGCAATTAACCCGAATTTACCCCAAGCCCATGTTAATTTGGGGAGTATGTTTTACCGACAAGGACAACTGGAATCCGCGATTAATAGTTATCGCCAAGCGGTGAATTTACAGCCGGATTTAGCTGCTGTCCATTGGAATTTGGCGCAGGTTTTAAAACACTTAGGACAGGACGGGGAAGCCCAGATTTCAGAGCAACGGGCTTTAGCTTTGAATCCCCAATTGGGAGGGGCGGATGTTCTATTTAATCAAGGGAATCAATTAGCGCTCCAAGGCAAGGTTGAAGAAGCGATCGCCCTTTGGCAAAAAGTTGTGGAGTTGAAGCCAGATTTTGCTGAAGCCTATGGTCAAATGGGGATGGTTTTACGACATCAGGGAAAATATAAAGAGGCAATTCCTTTATTAGAAAAAGCAATTGAAATTAAACCTAATTTACCCCTAGCCCATCAACATTTATGTGGCATTTATCGCGATAGTAGTAATTTAGCTGCTGCCCGTAAAGCGGTGGATCGCTATATCGAATGTTGTCATGAAATTGACCCGATTATGGCGGCAATTTATGGGATTAGCACCTATCAGGTATCGGGGTTAAACCATATCGCTAAGGATCGGTTTTTAAAGTTAGAATCTCAACTTTATTCTAAATTAGATCGGACGACTTTAGTAGAAATTAAATCCCTGTATTCTAATTTACTCTTTAGTATGCCCTATTTAAGAGATGATTTGGATAAAAACATTAAGCTCCATCATCGAATTACTAAAAAATATATTGAGAAAATTCTCAAGCCTAAATATCAATCAATTTCCGATACTATTCCCGCTACATTTCCCCATTCTCCGTTAAGAATTGGCATCTTATCTAGCCATTTTAATCGTCATTCGGTGGGTTGGTGTAGTTTGGATGTTTTACGCGAATTATCAAATTTACCCGTTAAGCTCTATCTTTATTGTACTGATCGCCTCCAGGCGGATGATCGTACCCCATTATTTGAAGCGATCGCAAATAAGTTTTTTATTCCTAAACACTATCCCAATGGATTACCCACACCGGAAGAAATTATTCAAGAAATTACTAATGATCAAATTGATATTATTTTAGATTTAGATGCGTTAAGTTTACCTATTCACAGCGATATTTTTTATTACAAACCTGCCCCTATTTGTATTTCTTGGCTGGGGTTTGATGCCTTGCAAGTCTCTAATCAAACTTATTTTTTAGGGGATGAATATACCCATCCCAAAGGGACGGAAAAATACTACACGGAACAATTATTAAAAATGCCGCAGTCTTTTATGGCGGTTTCTGGGTTTGAGCGAGTTGAAACTAATCCAATTCAATTGCGAAAAACCTATCGAATTAGTTCGGATCAAATTGTTTATTTATGTGTGGCGTCGGGTCGGAAATTCAATCTGGAATTAGTTAAAGCTCAAGTCGAAATTCTTAAACAAGTTCCCGATAGTATTTTAATTTATAAGGGTTTGGCGGATCAAGATGTGGTAATTTCAACCTATCGTCAAGTTTGTGATGGCTTGGGTGTGGGGAAACATCGGATTAAATTTCTCCCCCGTTTTCCCAGGGAAGAAGAACACCGTCAAGTGTATGGGATTACGGATGTTTTCTTGGATTCCTACCCCTATAATGGTGGGACTCACACTTTAGAAGCCCTCTGGTTTAATGTTCCTGTGGTGACTTATAAAGGGGAACAATTTTTATCGCGGATGGGTTATTCTTTTTTACAAGGATTATCAATTGAAGAAGGAATTTCTGAGTCTTGGAAGGACTATATTAACTGGGGGGTGCGTTTAGGTCAGGATCAGGTTTTGAGAACTTTAGTTCAAGAAAAATTGATTAAATCTAAGCAATCTGAATCTTTGGCTCCTCTATGGAATCCTCAACAATTTGCTCAAAATTTATATGGGATTTTCCAACAATTAATTAAGCAGAAAACTGCCTAAATATGGGGGGAATTGATGAATTCCTCCGACGGATTGTAAATAATTGAAACGTTCTCTTGTTTATCCGTATTAAACAGAATAAATATTTAAGTACCTAAACAAAATTAATTACACATCCTCTACCCTGTTCCCTCCCCCCCTAGCCCACCGTGCACGGGGGGTTTGGGGGGGCTGTTCCGGTGTTCCCTCTCTCAACTAGGTAATTTATTTTGTGCAACTACTTAGATTAGGGATGCTTCCAAACCTTTACTTGTCCATCCCATCCCCCACTAACTAGGGTATTACCATCGGGACTAATCCCAACTGCATTTATATAACCGGAGTGACCTCTTAAATTCCCTTTTAATTGACCCGTGGCTAAGTCCCAAAGTTTGACGGTTTTATCCCAACTTCCACTAATTAATGTTTTCCCATCCTTGGTAATTACGATTGACCAAACGCCATCGGTATGACCACTTAACTTACGAATGGGTTGACCTGTTTTTAATTTCCATAATCCAATTGTTCCATCGGCGCTGCTACTGGCTAAAGTCTCTCCGTCGGGACTAATTGCTAAGGATAAAACCGATAATTCATGACCTTTTAAGGTACGAATTAATTCTCCAGTTTGAATATTCCATAATTTGATACTACTATCTTTACTTCCACTGGCTAAAATTTGACTGTCGGGACTAAATGCGATCGCGCCAACTAACTGTTCATGTCCGATAAAGGTTTTTAAAAGTTGACCTGTTTGCAGATTCCAAAGTTTAATGGTTTTATCCCAACCTCCACTGGCAATCATTTTACCATCAGGGCTAATTTTTACTGCTAAAATGGGATTATTATGGGCTTGAATTGTTTGAAGTAAGGGCAAAGTTGAAGATTGTAAACCCGTGGCTAAATCCCAAATTTTAATTAATCCATCTTCCCCTCCTGTAACTAAATATTTGTTATCTTGACTGAGGCTAATACTATAAATTGATCCTTGATGAGCGGGTAAAGTTCGAGTTAGTCCACTGGTGGTAATATTCCAAATCGAAATATTTCCATTACTATTGCCAATAATAGCATAGGGAAAGGCTAAAGCTATGGATAATATTTCTCCTGATTCTTCGGTTAAAGTCGTAGCTAAAGAAAAGGAATTAGTGACCGCAGCGATATTAATAGGGGGTTTTGCGGGTGAATTTGAAGTATTAAGATCGGGATTATTGGTAATCGGTGCAGAGGGATTAGGGGAGGAAATAATTGAAGATAATGTTGCTGTTTTTCGCCAATTAAAAAAATAATTGATCGGGATTCCCGCAGAAACAATTTTATCAGGATTAGTGCCTAGCTGGACAATTCCATTGACTCCAATAACCTTTCCTTCCCCATCTAAAATTGGGCCGCCACTCATCCCACTTCTGACTAAATTTGTGTAAACTAAACTATATCCCAACCGAGGTTGTTGACGTTGGCTAAAGGTTCCACTGGTACTTAAAAAAAGTCGTTGTCCTAGGGAACTTCCAGAACGGGGCCATCCGGCTACATATAAAGGACTTCCCGACTGAATATTATTAGCATCGGCGGGAATTGCTACTCGATATCGTTGGGAACTACTAAAGGGAACTAGGGCTAAATCTAGGTTGGGAAGTTGTTGAATTAAACTATAATAAACAAAGTGGCGTTCACCATCGGGGGTGACGATTTCATAGTCTCCCACGCGATCAACAACGTGCCAATTTGTCAAAACATAATAGGTATTTCCTTGTTTTTCTACAATAAATCCCGATCCGCCTTTTGGCCCGTCAATTCTAACGGTAATTTCTCCAGCAATGGTGTTAATGTCGGTGGGAGATAGGGCAATTTTTTCGGCAATTTGTAAGGGGAAAGATGACAAATGGGGTAGAAATAGAACCGGAATTGTTAGTAAAGGAATATTTAAAGCGATCGCCAATAAATTTTTAGGAGAAATTTTAAAGTATTGGGACAGTAAATTTAGATTCATTCTAGTTTTTGAGATTAAATTATTGATTTGAGAGGATCAAAAAATATCAGAATCTTCAGGTTGAGGAAGCAAATTAGACGGGGGGCGATCGCTACTCCAAGCCCACCAAACACAGCCACATTGACAAGTATAAAATTCCTGCCATTTGCGATGGTTATTTTCGCTGTACACTGGAGAACGACGATTAATCCAAACCTTTTGGGCTTCTAAACTACTCGCGGAACATTCAGGACAACAAAATTCAGAAGCGTGAATTGCATCGGTTGTCCAATCTGGAGGGGTGGGTTGAAACGCATCCATTGGCAAAAATACTGAAATTAATGATGTCTACTCACCGATTATACTAGGAATTAAGATCAGGAACTTCTACAAATTTATGACGGGAGAATAGGCCCGATTTAATGGTAATTTGGGATTTGGGAACTCCTAAGTGTTTGGCTAAAAATTTAATTAATTCTTGATTGGCTTTTCCTTCGACTGGGGGAGATTTCAGATGTACTGTAAAACTTCCATCAGTTTCTTCATGGAAAGCTTGCTGTTTAGAATTGGGTTTAACTTTAATTTTTAAGAGTGCCAAAGGTTAAAAAAATTGCGATCGCTGACATTAATATAGGATACAGTAATTTTGTATCCTATATTAATATAAGATGATTTTAAAATTAAGCCGTTAGGGGATAATCTAAACTTTCTAAAGATTGTTTTACCGCGACTAAATTATAGGGAAAAGGCGGTTTTAAAGGCCGATAATCTCGTTCATGGGGTTCTCCATGGCGCAATACCGCATTCACCATTAAACAGTCTTCTGTACCCAAATTAACTGCACCGTGAGGAACCCCTGGGGGAATTTTAACCACAGTTGGAACCCGATCACTCAAGGGAATATAACGATATTGACGATTCTGTAAAATTACCAGGACAAATTGACCCCGGACAACTAACAATTGATCAGTTTGAAAACGATGGACAAATAACTTCTCTACCGCGCCCGCTTCAACCTGTACTGTCATCGTTTCATCGCTGGTTTGAGGAGTGAAAAATTCAACCATCCCAGACCTCATTGAGTTGAGTCTGCGAACTTCAACTTGGTGGATCAGACCCATATTGATAGTCCTCACAATGCAAAATGTTATGCTTTTGTCAAGTATAAGCGGTGTTTTTGTAAAATTTTGTAATAAAATTAACGAAATTCGAGAATCGAGGCATAAATGCCTCACTACGGTAATAGAATTAACGAAATTCGAGAATAGAGGCATAAATGCCTCACTACGGGTTTTCCATGAATGGAGGCATAAATGCCTCACTACGGTAATAAAACACACTCAGTACAGAATGCGATCGCCCTTTTCTACAATTTCTATGAATTTTTATAAATGTTCTCTGTTGATTTCTCTGATTAGTTTAACCCTAAGTTCCTGTGGGTCTTCTCCAAATTCTACCTCAACAAACCCAACTAATTCCAATCAGCAACCCACAGAAAAAACCCTAAAATTATTATATTGGCAAGCACCAACTATTCTGAATCCCCATTTATCAACCGGGTTCAAAGATTCCGAAGCTAGTCGGATTACTTTAGAACCCTTAGCCAGTTTCAACAATGAATTAGAATTAGTGCCTTTCTTAGCCGCAGAAATTCCGACCTTAGAAAATGGAGGAATTGCTAAAGATGGTAAATCAGTGACATGGAAACTGAAAAAAAATGTTAACTGGTCTGATGGTAAACCCTTTACAGCAGATGATGTAATTTTTACTTATGAATTTATTAGTAATCCCAAAGTTGGAACTACGACATCTGGGACGTATGAGATTATTAAAAATATTGAAAAAATTGATGATCACACCATCAAAATTAACTTTAAATCCGTAACCCCTGGATGGTATTCTGTGTTTGTAGGAACCGAAGGAATGATCTTACCTCGTCATATTTTTCAAGCCTATAATGGAGAAAATGCTCGACAAGCACCTGGTAATTTAAAACCCATAGGAACTGGGCCATATCGAGTAGTAGAATTTAAACCTGGGGATGTGGTTGTTTATGAAGCTAACCCCAATTTTCGAGAAGCCAAACAGTTAGAATTTGAACGCTTAGAGTTAAAAGGGGGAGGGGATGCAGCATCAGCAGCCAGGGCAGTTTTGCAGACAGGAGATGCGGATTATGCCTATAATCTTCAGGTAGAATCTAATGTTTTAAAACCCTTAGAAGCGACGGGAAAAGGTAAGATTGTTTCTAATTTTGGAGCATTAATGGAACGAATTTTGATTAATCAAACCGATCCGAATAAAACTACACCCGATGGAGAAAGATCGAGTTTAAAATTCCCCCATCCTTTCTTTAGTGATCCTAAAGTACGTCAGGCTTTAAGTTTAGCAATCAATCGAGAGATTATTGCTAATCAACTCTATGGAATTTTAGGCAAATCTACTTCTAATTTTGTAGTTAATCCGGCTCAAGTTGTTTCTCCTAATACCACCTATCAATTTAATTTAGAAAAAGCCGCAAAACTATTAGATGAAGCGGGATGGAAAGATACAAATAATAATGGGATTCGAGATAAAAATGGGGTAGAAATGAACTTAGTTTTTCAAACTTCCGTTAATCCTTTACGGCAAAAAACCCAAGAAGTGATTAAACAATCTTTAGAACAATTAGGAATGAAAGTAGAACTCAAAAGTATTGATCCCAGTGTATATTTTTCCGGTGATCCTGCTAATCCCGATACTACAGAAAGATTTGCGGCAGATTTACAATTATTTAGTACCGGAAATACGAATCCCGATCCCACCGCCTATTTAAAAACCTATACCTGTGATCAAATTCCGCAAAAAGCGAATAATTGGATAGGGAATAATTATTCTCGCTATTGTAACCCAGAATATGATGCACTTTGGAAACAAGCGACCACTGAAATTAACCCCGAAAAACAAAAAAAAATCTGGATTAAAATGAATGATATGTTAGTTAATAATTATATTGTGATTCCCTTAATTCATCGGGCGGAAGTTGAAGGAGTCAATAAAAATTTAACGGGCGTAGAATTAACCCCTTGGGATTTAACCGTCTGGAATATCAAAGATTGGAAAAAGACCCCATAGTAAGCCCCGTAGTAAGCCCTTCAGGGCTATCTTTTATTTTATTATTATTTCTTAATTAACCCACCATGACCCGATACCTAATTAACCGGATTTTAACCTCCATTCCCACCCTAATAGCTATTAGTATGGTAGTGTTTTTAATCCTAGCATTAGCTCCCGGTAATCCGATGGGAGAATTTGCTAATAATCCTTCAATTACACCCGAAGTTAGAGAAAATATTAAGCGATCGCTAGGTTTAGATCAACCGATTCCGATCAGGTATTTAAAATGGATTTGGGCATTTTTACAAGGAGATCTAGGCTATTCCTTTACCAGTCGTAGCCCGGTTTTGGATTTAATTTTCCAACGTTTACCGACAACTCTTTGGATTATGGGCGCGGCTTATAGTTTAGCGGTTTTAATCGCCTTTCCTTTGGGGATTATTTCGGCATTAAAACGCTATTCTTTTTGGGATCAAATTATCACAACGGTTTCCTTTATTGGGTTTTCCTTACCCACATTTTTTACCGGGTTACTATTTATTATTATTTTCAGTGTTCAACTTAAATGGCTTCCTTTTATTTATAATAGTACCTTAGAAGTGACAAATTTACAAACATTTTGGCAACAAATCCAACAGTCTATTATGCCCGTTTGTGTGTTAGGATTCTATCAAGCTGCAATTTTAATGCGGTTTATTCGTTCTTCTTTTTTAGAACAGTTGAATCAAAATTATGTTCGTACCGCTTATGCTAAAGGTTTACCAAAATTGAATGTAATTAATGGTCATATTTTAAGAAATGCCTTAATTCCGGTCGTAACCTTAATTGCTTTACAAATTCCCGGTTTATTTGCTGGATCATTAGTCACCGAACAGGTGTTTAGGATTCCCGGTATTGGAGCGTTATTAATTGATTCAATTTTTCGCAGTGATACCCCGGTAATCATGGGAATTACGATGGTTTATGCAATTTTAGTGGTAATTTTCAACTTATTTGCTGATATTTTATATGGATTTTTAGATCCTAGAGTTCAATATTAATTATTAAATATGACTGTAATTAAACCTTCAGAAACAACTTCCAAAAACCGCCAACCCAGAAGCCTAATTCAGACTGCTTGGCGACAGTTTAAACGGGATAAAATCGCCCTTTTAGGATTAATTATTTTAGGATTAATGATTTTATCTGTAATTATTGGCCCTGGGATTTATGGAATTTCTCCGACAGAAATTGATTTTGTTAATTCCCTTTCTCCGCCAACGGGAAAACATTTTTTTGGAACTAATGATTTAGGACAGGATCAATTAGCCCGTTTATTAATAGGAGGACGAGTTTCTTTAACCGTTGGTGTCGCAGCCATGGCGGTAGCAATTTTATTCGGAACATTAGTAGGGGCGATCGCCGGATTTTATGGGGGAATTATTGATAGTTTGCTAATGCGATTAACAGATTTATTTATTTCTTTACCCCAATTACCTGTATTATTATTAGTAATCTATTTATTTCGAGAATCTATCAAACAAATTGTCGGGCCAGAAGTGGGAATTTTCCTATTAATTATTATAGTAGTTGGCGGGTTAAATTGGATGTCGGTAGCGCGATTAGTTAGGGCGAGTTTTCTAACCACAAGAGAACAGGATTTTGTCACCGCAGCTAAAGCTATTGGTGCGTCTTCTCGGCGATTAATTTGGGTACATATTCTCCCGAATGTTTTGAGTCCGGTAATTGTAGCAGCGACTTTAGCGGTGGGAACTGCTATTATTACAGAATCGACATTAAGTTTTTTAGGATTAGGATTTCCCCCCGACGTTCCTACCTGGGGAAGAATGCTTTATGATGCTCAAAACTATTTAGAAACCGCCCCCTATTTAGCTTTATTTCCCGGGTTAGCGATTTTTTTAACGGTTTTGAGTATCAATGCTGTGGGGGATGGTTTAAGGGATGCTTTAGATCCCCAATCCCATTAATTTATTGTTATGTAAAATACACAATTTTTTCTAATTGGAAATTAATAATGGAGAAATTAGTTATATTTAAAAAGTACAATAAAACCATAACTATCTAATAAAATCCATGAACTTGACTCTCCCCACTGAACTCCTGCAAACCGCCCAAATGACTGAAGCAGAAATGCTTCAGGAAATTGCCATTATGCTTTATCAGCAGCAGCGTATTTACTTAGAACAAGCTGCAAAAATCACCGAAATGACCATCCATGATTTCTACCAACTGCTCGTTGATCGCAATCTGATCACGCCACCCACTGACCCCGACGACGAACCCAACGAACTTATTCTCGCCAGTCTTCGCACTTCCCTTCAACAAGCTAAAGAAGGTAAAGTACAACCTATATCTGAACTGTGGGATAACATTGATGTCTGAACAAATCCCCTACATTAAAATTTTTTTCTCCGATGATTTCAAGACCAGAATTCGCGCCCTTGCGAAACGCTATCGTAGTATTCGCAATGACCTACAACCCTTAATTAATGACCTTCAATCGGGCAACTTTATCGGCGATCAAATTCAAGGAACGGGCTACACTGTCTTTAAGGTTCGCCTCAAAAATAATGACATTTCAAAGGGTAAAAGTAGCGGATATCGTGTTATTTATCAACTTAAAGATAATACTTGTATCCTGATGCTGCTCATCTATGCAAAATCTGACCAAACAGACATTTCAACTAACCAAATTCGAGATGTAATCAATAAATTTTACCAATGATTAACTTAACTCTCGGTCAAATCTTGCGTCAATTTAGCCTAATTTTAATTAGTCTAGGTTTAATTATAGCTTGTAATTCAATATTTGCACCCGACAAGAAAAATTCTAATATTCTTAAAGTTGCCACCGATCCCGCTTGTCCCCCCTTTCAATTTCAAGAAAATCAAGTTTTACCTAAGAATTGACATGATGGATTTTATGTGTTATTAATTAAGTTATAAAATTAAACATAGTCAACCATGAAATATAAATTATTGGCAATTTTAGCCATGTTTACACCCGTTATTTTTGTGGCCCCAACGGTGGCTCAATCTAATACAACTGATCCGGCTGTTTTTTTAAAAGGTAATGCTCGCTCCTGTCAAGGATGTAATTTACAAGGGGCAGATTTAAGCAAGCAAAGCCGAGTTAATGCTCAACTGAGACAAGCCGATTTGACCAATGCCAACTTTAATGATGCCAACTTCCGAGGAGCATTTTTTACCTGTGCAAACCTCTCCAATAGCACCATGAGAAACACTAATTTTTCCTTTGCTAATTTTGTCGATGCTAACTTAAGTGGAGTCGATTTAAGTGGCGCAGATTTAAGTAGAACGGACTTAAGTGGAGCAATTATTGATGAAAGAACTAATTTTTCTGGAGCTAACTTAACTGGAGCAAAACTCTGGGATGCAGCCACAATTTTCCGACCCGGAATGGATTTAAGTACAATTCCGCGAGATTACACAATAGAAAGTCAGCGCGTCAAATGCAATAACAGAAGATAACATCAGTCATCAGTCATCAGTTATCAGTTATCAGTCATCAGTTTATTACCCATTACCTATTACCTATTACCTATTTATATGACATCAACAGTTTTGATTACAGGTGCGTCTCAAGGAACGGGTAAAGCAACAGCTTTATTATTTGCAAAAAAAGGCTATAATGTAATTTTAGCTGCCCGGGAATCGGAACGTTTAGAAACCCTAGCAAATGAAGTTTTATCTTTAGGGGTTTCTACCCTAGCGATTCCGACAGATGTAACTAATATTGAGCAGGTTAAATATTTAGTCAATCAATCCTTAGATTATTATGAAAGTATTGATGTTTTAGTAAATAATGCTGGAATTTGTTTGACCGCATCGGTGGAACATACAACCCTAGAAGATTGGCATAAATTAATGAATACAAACTTCTTTGGTTATGTAAATATGATTCATACATTATTACCCCATTTCTTGAAACAGAAACAAGGGACGATTGTGAATGTTGGTTCCTTCGGGGGAAAAATGCCCATGCCCCAAATGGCAGCCTATTGTGCGAGTAAATATGCGGTGACGGGACTCACGGAATCCTTGAGATTAGAACTGCAAAAAAAAGGAATTCATGTCTGTGCTGTTCATCCGGGGATTATTAATAGTAATTTTATGGAAAGAGCGCAATTTCGTGGGGAAGATGAGTTAGAAATTGAACAACTGCGTCAACGCTTGGATTCCGCTTTAGCTTCGACTTGGGTGAGTCAACCGGAAGATATTGCCGAAGCGATTTGGAATGCGGTGGAGAAAAAACAAGCTGAAGTGGTGGTTGGGCCAGCCCTATTAGCAACAGAAACCTATCGATTATTTCCTGGATTAATCCAGTTAATTTTGAATTAAAAACACCCCAATTGTATTATATCAAATGGCTAAAAAATATTTAATTTTTGCTAGTCCTTATATTTTTAGGATTACAAGTATGGAAGTTCAGCCATCAAGTCATCATCCTTATACTTTAATGGGTGCAATTTGTTTTGATCGTTATGAAGGAGAAAAATGGTTTGAAAAAGCGATTGAAAGAGGTGCTTCTCGTGAGTCTATTGATGTAGAAATTAAGAAATCTGTAGCTAGAATGAAAGATAAAGATAAAAGAGATAAAATGATTAGAGATTTAATTAAAAAGGATTCACGCAGGTATAGTTGGGCTAATAAGTATTTAAGTAAAAACACTCACAAAAAATTAAGTTAAACTTTGAAATTGATTGGGCGATCGCTTTTTGGGGTAAAGGGGAGTTAGTGGTGCGATCACTATTAAGGATTTTGAAGCATTTTAAGTATATGTTTAGCTAAATTCTGATTAATTTCTCGATGTCTAGCAATAGGTTGTGAAATCTTTGTCATCGGATTTTGATACCAATCATGGTTTCCACCATGTCTAATAAAAACACAGCCCATTTCTTCTAATTGTTTAATTAAATCTCTCCTTTTCATAATAACTCCAATTCTGCAACTTTTCTGACAGAAGGAATATTATTGCTACTAAATTCGTGATACAAGTCTAATAAATTTTGTTGTAATTCTTCTAAAGAAGTTCCTTGAGTCCAATAATCAGGATATTCTTCTAAGTAACCAATAAACATATCCTCATCTTGCCAATAAATGTATTTTTTCTTATCCATTGCTTTAATGTTAATTTTGATAGCTATGCCAAATATTATATCAACAAAATAATGAAATTAAGAACTTTTGCGATCGCTTTTTGAGGTAAAGGGGAGTTAGTGGTGCGATCGCTTTTTGGGATGTAAGTGAGTTAAAAGTGCGATCGCTATAAACGTCTTTTCCACAACTCTAATAAACTCCGATCCCAGTTGACTAATTTGTGATTCATACCACTGATAAGCCTCATCTAAATCTAATTCAGCCTCCTCTGAAATTTTAATTTTATATATCATTTTTAATAATTCTTTGCTTAACTACTTCCCAAGATTCACCTTGATTTTCAATATTTTGATAGGATGCTAAACGCCGATCTAATTCTTGTTTCTGAGATTGAGTTAAAGGAATTTGATCCGCATTAATAACAATACTATCCCAAATATCTTCTATTAATTTAATCTTTTCGGGAATAGTTAGGGGTAAAATTTGTTCAGACAAGAGACTATTCATAAATTAAACCATGTAACTTGATAATCTTACCTTAGCTTAACTGATTTTTATCATTTTGTGTCATTTTTAATGATTGCAAATCGCTCTTGGGAGTTAGTGGTGCGTTAGCGCAGCTTACCGTAGGTATCGCTCTTTAGGATTTAGGGAAGGTTGAGGTGCGATCGCTCTTTAGTGTGGGGGAGTTGGTGGTGCGATCGCTGCGATGGAGCATCTATATTTTTAATAATTTTATCACCCCAATCAATTAAAATAAAATCAGTGATTTCACCAAATCAGAGGGGATTGATAGACCCATGTACATGAATGATTATCTCAAAGACAAACAAGCAGAATTTATTCATCGCCTCAAAACTGGATTAAGCAGTTTACTCTGTTATCAAAGACAGGGAATCTATGGAGAGATTAAAACCCTTTCTGGTCAAGACTTAAACCCCATTCGTCAACACGCTTGGGATATGGTTAGAAAATATAGGAAAGCTGACCCCCAGGTGGTTTTCAGGAATACGATGATGGGAAAATTGGGAGAAGAAATAGTTAAGAAATATTTAGGGGATTTTGTCAGTAATATTAACTATGAAATTATCCCCGAAAGTGGTGATGGTCGAATTGATCTCCGTATTGGTACGGATGATTCTATCGGAATTCAAGTTAAAACTCGCTATAGTTTCCCAACTTCAGCGCAATGGTGGGTAAGTTGGGAAGAAATCACTAAAAATCAAGCTATTGTTTGTATATTAATTTATTCTAATTCTCCGAATATTGTTAGATTTGATGAGTTTCAATCAGAATATTCCGCAATTATTGCCGGGTTTATACCCGCAAGTTTACTTCAGAAACGTATAGAACAAAAAGAAATCGGTTTAGAATATCATCAGAATAAAAGTATTGTTAAATTGAATATTAGTGACTTACATTATGGCGATGGTCTAAGAAATTTCTTAAAAGGATTAACTAATAATCCTGAATTTTACCTAGAATCAGGCTTAAATTGTGCCGAACAACAGAAAGATTATACCTCAGCGATTAAAAACTATACCAAAGCACTAAAACTGCAACCAACTTATGCAGACGCCTATCGCTATCGCGGCTTGGCTTACTTTAAATTAGGCAAAAACACCGAAGCAATTGATGATTTATTAGATGCTTCCGATTTATATTCAAAACAAGGCAATATTAACGCAGTTCAAAATATTAATTTAATGATTAGAGATGCTCAAAAAATTAATCAAGTTCTCCCTTCCTTGCCAAAATGGAATTGTATCCAAACCATAAAAGCCCATTCTGCTCATATTTTTTGCTGTACTATTAGCACCAACGGTCAAATTTTAGTTACCGGAAGTAAAGATAAAACCGTTAAGGTTTTAAATCCCAAAACTGGAGAAATATTACACAGTTTTACAGGACATCGAGATTATATTTATGCCGTGGCGATTAGTCCGAATAATTCCTTAATTGCCAGTGGTAGTTGTGATAATACCATAAAACTCTGGAATTTAAAAACCGGAGAATTAATTAAAACTATTACAATTCATTCCCATTATATCACCAGTTTAAAATTCACTCCCGATGGCGAAAACTTAATTAGTGGTAGTTGGGATTATACCGTGCAGTTATGGAAAGTCGCAACCGGAGAAAACCTGAGAACTCTTTATAGACATTCTGGCGAAGTTGATTGTGTTGATATGACTTCCAATTGGGATTTTATTGTTAGTGGAGGCCGGGATAAACGAGTAATTATTTGGGACTTGAGAAATATGAAAATTTGCCGGACTTTAATTCAACGATTTTATATTAGATCCTTAGCAATTAGTCCCGATAATCAATTCATTGTCACCAGTAGCGATGATGGTAAAATCTTTATTTGGAATCTGCAAAAAGGTCAACTCCTCCACACCTTAAATCATCATAAAAATTGGATTTATACTGTTGCCATTAGTCCCGATGGTAATATAATAGCTAGTTGTAGTGCTGATCAAACCATTAATATATGGAATTTACACACCGGAGAATTAATTGATAGTTTAAACCCTCAAGGCGGTGCAATTTATTCAGTTACATTTATTACCCAAGATGGTCATACTCTTGCTAGTAGTCATGGAGATGGCACAATTAAAATTTGGCAACAAACGTAGTAAGCCCTTTAGGGCTTCATTCCCCAAACTTAGAGAAAAAATCACACTCCTAAAAGTAGTAAGCCCTTTAGGGCTTCATTCCCCAGAATTAGTAACAAAACCCAAAACCAATAACAAGAAATTAAATTTATTAGTATTAGGTTTAGGGGATTAAGCCCTGAAGGGCTTACTACGGAGGCCCCTGATTAAGCCCGGTCGGGCTTACTACGGAGGCCCCTGTCTGCTATCCTTAAACAGATGTTAAAACGTGGTCAAATTATTGGGAATTGAGAGGAATTCTCAAAGTCCCATTAGTTGTAAACGGTATTATCCATTTAGGTTAGACTATGGATTTTTCGACTCTTGTAGCCCAGTTGAATACTGGGGTTATTTGGCCAGAAGGGATTGTGATTATTACCCTCTTGGTGGTGTTGGTGGGTGATTTAATTGTCGGGCGCAGTCGGTCTTCTCTGTGGACACCTTATGCGGCGATCGCGGGTTTACTGATTTCCGTCGGCGTATTATACACTCAATGGGACAATAGAAATACCATCGCCTTCCTCGGCAGTTTCAATGGCGATGACCTGAGCATCGTGTTTCGGGGGATTATTGCCATAACTTCAGCCGTCACTATTTTGATGTCCATTCGCTACATTGAACAGACGGGAACCGCCTTAGCTGAATTTATCGCCATTCTATTAACCGCAACATTAGGGGCAATGTTCCTCTCCGGGGCGAATGAATTAGTCACCATTTTTGTGGCTTTGGAAACCTTAAGTATCTCCTCTTATTTATTAACAGGATATACCAAACGTGACCCCCGTTCCAATGAAGCTGCGTTGAAATATTTATTAATTGGAGCCGCCAGTTCCGCCGTATTTCTTTATGGTTTATCCCTACTATATGGACTATCGGGCGGTCAAACCAATTTAACCGAAATTGCCAAGGTTTTAGCCCAATCAAATGGCGAATCTTTAGCGGTGGTTATCGCTTTAGTTTTCGTAATTGCTGGAATTTCTTTTAAAATTTCTGCGGTTCCCTTTCACCAATGGACACCGGACGTTTATGAAGGTTCACCAACTCCAGTGGTGGCATTTTTATCCGTCGGTTCCAAAGCCGCAGGGTTTGCCCTAGCCATTCGTTTACTAATTAACGCCTTCCCCTCCGTTGCCGATGAATGGCGGTTTGTATTCACCGCCCTAGCCATCCTGAGTATGATCTTAGGAAACGTGGTAGCCTTGGCGCAAACGGGCATGAAACGGATGTTAGCCTATTCTTCCATTGCCCAAGCCGGGTTTGTGATGATTGGGTTAATTGCCGGAACTGAAGCGGGATATTCCAGCATGGTATTCTACCTGTTGATTTATCTGTTTATGAACTTGGGTGGCTTCATTTGTGTGATTCTATTCTCCTTGAGAACCGGAACCGATCAAATTAGTGAATATAGTGGATTGTATCAAAAAGATCCCCTATTAACCCTGTGTTTAAGTATTTGTCTATTATCCCTGGGTGGTATTCCCCCCTTAGCTGGATTTTTTGGCAAAATTTACCTGTTTTGGGCAGGTTGGCAAGCGGGTCTATATAGTTTAGTATTGTTGGGTTTAGTCACCAGTGTGATCTCGATTTATTACTATATTCGAGTCGTAAAAATGATGGTGGTCAAAGAACCCCAAGAAATGTCGGATGTGGTGAAAAACTATCCCGCAGTTCAGTGGAATTTACCTGGAATGCGTCCCCTACAAGTGGGTTTAGTTTTAACTTTGGTAGCAACTTCTTTGGCGGGGATTTTATCAAATCCGTTATTTACCTTATCCACCGAAGCTGTTACCCACAGCACCATGTTTGACGGTGTATTGGTGAAAACAAAAACCGTTGCTCATCTAACAAAATCTCCGTTAATTTCCCAACGAGATTAGATACCCTTAAATTCCTATTAACAATGGGGACTTTGATCTTTTGTTTCCCCCCTCCCCCCTATTTTTATTTTAGGGGGGTTTTTGACATCCACCCCGCCGTAAAACGGGCGGTGATTCCATCTATTTCAACAAATCAAAGATTGACAATTGTTGAAATTCTGGAAGGGTTGACGCTTCGCCGAGATGTGCTTTCTTTGCAGAAAGTCTTACCTTCTCTCCACGTCCGTTTAGAGTCTCCGAAAGCCCTCCGGCGACTAAAATATTTACTGCGGCATTGACATCTCGATCATGAGAAGTGCCACAATTAAGACAAATCCACTCTCTAATATTTAGCTCTTTTTTGCCACCGCGAAAACCGCAGCAAGAGCAAATTTGAGAAGTTGGAGTCCACCTATTAATCACTCGAAAATCACGCCCGTACATCAATGACTTAGCTTCTAACATAGTTCTAAAACTACGCCAACCTAAATCAGAAATAGCGCGAGATAATTTTCTGTTCTTAACCATCCCTGAAACATTCAAGTCTTCCAAGACTATTGTTTGGTTTTCACGAATAATCTTAGTTGACAATTTATGTAAAAAATCGTTTCTAGTATCAGAAATATTAGCGTGAAGTTTAGCTAGTTTCTTTCTAGCAACTTCCCTTCTTTTACTACCCTTCTGTTTTCTTGACAAATTTTGCTGTAATCTCCTTAAACGCTTTAACTGTTTCTTTAAAGGTTTAGGAGATTTAACTTTTTCGCCATTACTTAGTGTAGCAAAATCAGTTATCCCTAAGTCAATTCCAACACTTCTTCCATTCTTTGCTAATTGTTGAGGATTAAATTCAACTACAAAGCTAACAAAGTACCTGTGGGCACTATCTTTAATTAGGGTAGCACTAGAAGGCGTTGCGGGTAACTCTCTACTCCAAATCACTTTGATATCACCTATTTTAGCTAGGTGAATGTAATCAGAATTAGGATAGAGTTTAAACCCGTTATCCATAAATCTAGCGGATTGCTTAAATTTACGTTTCTTAAATTTAGGCGGCTTAACTTTCTTGCCTTTTCTTTGCCCTTTATAGGATTTAAAAAAGTTTGAATAAGCCTGCTCTAAATCTCTCAAAGACTGCTGCAAGGGAACAGAGGAAACTTCTGTTAACCATTCTTTTTCCTCGGTTTTCTTGAGTTCTGTAAGTCTTTTAGAAAGTTCATTACTGGAAGGTTTTTTATTACCAGCACGATGTTGTTCTTGACAGTAAGCTAAGGCATCGTTAAAAACCACACGACAACAACCAAACAATTGGGACATTAGCCTCTTTTGTTGGTCAGTTGGGTAGATTCTATACCGATACCTTAACTTCATTCTTTGCGCTTAAAATCTTCTTCTTCAGTATACACTACAATTGAATAAAAAGCCGTCGTGGAACGGCCTGCCCTGAGCATGTCGAAGGGACGGGGTTTTAAACCCATTTTTCTGATAATAGGAATTAAAGTTTAAGGATAAAACTATCAGGTTTGTATTTGTTGGTAGAAAGAAATCTTGCGATCGCCTCGCCTGCAAAAGCTCTATAATTCAGAAATGGCAAAAGTTTTTGGAGAGTGACAGAAGAGGGATATCATGTAGATAACCTTTAAAAGACATATTCTTTAATTTGAGTTAGGAGTTAATCATGGGACTAATGGATGGATTGTTAGGTAACGCATCTGAAATCGATTCAGAAAAGCTACAGGCGGGACTGGTGAAACTTTTAGCAGAGGGTGAGTCTGTAGAAAGGGCTTATCAGTTAGTTCGGGATTTAATTGTATTCACCAATAAACGATTAATCTTTGTTGATAAACAAGGAATCACCGGAAAAAAAATTGAATATCATTCTATTCCTTACCGCAGTATTATTCATTTTAGCATTGAAACATCGGGACACTTTGACCTCGATGCTGAATTAAAAATCTGGATATCGGGAAGTTCTGCACCCATAGAAAGGGAGTTTAACAGAAGGTTAAATATCTATGAAGTTCAAAGTGTTTTAGCCTATTATGTATTGAAGTAAACCACGATTTCATATCTTCATTGATCTAGTTTTTGATAAAGATTTAACCAAGATTCAATCATCTCCTTTAATTTTTGTTTTTCGGCTTGATTAATGCTTTGAGGATCAAAACGATAACGATAATGAAGTTCAACTATAGAGGATAAATCATCTATTAACATATTTTGAGGTAACTCCCATTTTAATCGTTTCATCCAAGATTTTAAAGACTCAGAGGGATAACGAAAAAAACCTAAATTATTGAGAGATTTCTCAATCCTATAAAATTCTGAATCTGTACCCGGTTTTGGATCAGGTAAAATAGGTTGTGATCGGATTTTTTTAGACTTGAAACGATGGACTCTTTTTTTCGCCTGAAACCCAACAATTAACAATATAGGAATGATAAATAACCCGCTATATTTTAATAGATTTATGGTGGGGATAGATTTTAAAAATAGAGTCAATTGAAACCATAAAAAAGACCCAATATCGGTGATAAATTCCCATTTAGATGCCGTCCCATCTTCAAAAGCAGACCATCCCGCCGGAGTGGTATCAAAATTTTGCCAAACTCCATCTAAATAAACTAAAGTCCAAGCATGACTATCCCGACCTCGAACAATAAATTGATTCTCTAGGGGGCTAAATTCACTAACAGAAAACCCAATCGCATAACGGGCTGGAATTCCAACTTCCCGCAATAACAGTGTTGTTGCTGTGGCAAAATATTCACAGTGTCCCGACCGATTTTTGAGTAAAAAAGTAGAGAGTGGTGTGGTCTTTTGGTCTTGTCCTAATAATTTCAAAGAATAATCAAAATTATTATTAAAAAAATCTTGAACCTGTTTTAAAATTTCTTGAGGGGGTTTTCCTTTTAAATTTAATTCCTGGGCAATTTGAGCAATGGCTGGTTTTTCTGATTTAGGAATTTGTAAGTCGGCTGGCGTGGGAGAACTATCAATACTAATACTAGAATTAAATAAAACTTGATAGGATATTAAATCTGGTTTACTTTCTATTTTAACTGTACTATATTGATTTTTTTCTAAACTTAAAACAGGTAATTGATCAATTTGAAATGCTCCATTGGGAAGTTTTAATAACCCTTTTCCATCCTTTAGCTGTCCAGAAATTGTGATTTGAGAATAGTTAAAATGAGGTTTTGCTAATAACCAAGTTGTTGAATTTTGAGCAGGTTGAATCGGCTGAAATTGAGAATCTGCTGCTAACCAACTGGATAAATTATATTTATTATAGCTAGATTGTCTCAGAAGAATAGGTGTTGTTTTTTTGTCCTCCGTAGCTACTCTAAAAAATATATTATTAGAACGTTTTAAAACTCCGATATCACCCATGGCTGTCCTTCTTTGAAAGGGATCAGCATCTTGGGAAGATAAACCGCTTAATTTTTCAATTACGGCTTGTTCAAAGGTTAAATGGAGACGGTGGAGTCCCATAAATCCAACCATGCCTAAACTTCCTGAAATGATTATTAACCCTGTCCAAATTAGGGGAGAAAATCGTTTAGATCGACCAGAAAAGAGGGTAATTGCTACCAATAAAAACATCCCAACGTAAAACGATATATCTTGAATATTTACCGCACTGGTCGAGATCATACAAAGAATAAAATAGGGATAGGTTAAATTAAGATAAAAACTTTCTTGTTTTTGTGAGGACAAAAAAGAATTTAAGAATAAAAATAGATAACGAATATTAAAGCGATCGCTGATGGCATAAATTTGAGCAATGATCAGGGGAAAAAGCAGGATGGGCAGCCATTGTAATAGAGTATAAATAAATTCAATTGAGCGATTAATAATAATTAAAATAAAGGTAAATAAAATTATAAGAATTAAACAAAAATAGGCTATATTTTTAATATCTTTAGAGGATAGATCCCACCGCCATTGAATCCACCGGGAACCTTCAATAATTAAAGCCATTGGTAGGGCAAAAATTAATAGCCCTGTTTGCCATCCCCAAAAGATTAAAGTTACACCTAACAGCAAGGGTGGGGTTTTCATAGTTTCATTAACTCCTCTTGAATTTTGCCTAAATGTAATGGATAAAAAGTCGTAAAATTATTATTGAGAGATTCTAAGTCAATCTGTTGTTCAGAATTTTGATCATCTGTCACTACTAAAACCAAAGTATGAATCCCCATACTATTAAGATGATTAATTAGGGTTTTGCGGTGTTCATCCCAATCAATAAAAATACAGATACACCCACTTAATAGGGAAACCCTATCCATGATAATCGGAATAATAGAATCAAAGGTTTTATCCTGACAACAAACAACAGAGGCTAAAATTTCTAACATTTTATCTGTATGACTTAACCCTCGACCAAAGGTAAAACAATAGGCTTCATGACCGACAAACATTAAATCTAATAAAGATTCTTGAGTTTGAATTTCATAGGCAACAGAAGCAGCAATGGCGATCGCTTCTTCCAAACATTCACTATATTTTAAAGGATGAAAGGTATCTAAAATTAAAGCATGGCGGACAAAAAATTCATCCTGTTCCTCTTTAACAATTGGTTTGCCTAATTTTGCCCAACTTTTCCAATGAATTTTCCTTAAAGAATCCCCAGGACGGTAATCTCGTAAAGCTCTAAATTCTTCCGAATCTCCAACGGAAGAAGCGAGGCTAACACCACCGGATTGATATTGTTTTGAGCCGGGAAGTTTAATCGGTGGAACCTGATAAAATGGAGGAAGAATTAATAAAGATTGAGGTAAAAAAATCGTCTTTCGAGCATAGATAAGACCCAAAGGATCACAACAACAAACCGTTAAACTGGTGAATTGCAAAACTCCCCGACGTGAGGGTATAATATTAATCTCAATTTCCGTTGAACGTCGAGGAAGAAGGGGAGGCAAATCTTGAGGTTTTGCTAGGGCATATTGTTTTTGATTAATTAACCATAACCAGCGATAATAACCTAATATTTTATCAATATAATTTCGCTGTTTTTCTCCAGGTTCTGGAGTTTCAATAAACTCTTGTAGAGTCGGACGGGGATCGGCAAAATTTTCAATAATTTGCAATCCTATTTGAGTTTTATTGGTGTTATTATGAATAATAATACGCGACTTAAAAGGGACACCCACCGTGGCAAATCGGGGTAAAGTTCGAGTGGCATTAAAACGGAACCGAAACCATAGACCTGAAATGCGAGAAACCACCAGGAGAGAGACGAGAAAGGTAAATATTTGATAGGTCAAACTTTGGTTAGTATCTAATCCCAAAAAAGCCGTAACTACGACACCCGAAAGAACTATTAACCCTCGGGTTGTAAATCGTTTTCTCCGAGATTGTTTAACGGCATAACTAAAATAAAATAGGCGATAAAATAACCTTTTCATTTTTTATTAATTGAGTTATTTAACATCAGGCTTTGGTAGTGTCAGCGTCTACCTGCTGCTCTTATGGTAATTCACTTTTAACCAAAACAAATAAACTTCCATCTCCTCCTCGACCAATACGAAAAGTTTCATCGAGGTAAGTAATTTCTAAACTGGGAATGCGCCCAACGGGATTTTTTGCTGGGACAACTCGGGCGGGTTCCAGTTGCGGAGTTTTGACCCCTAAAATATTAGAAATAGCTAAATAACGTTGTTGAAAATAAACATTCAGACGGTTATTAGGCAAGCTATTGTCATCACGAACAATTTCAAAATTAGCTGTTACTTTTACATACCCAGAAATTAATCCTAATGGATGTTTAACAAAGGCTTGATTCAAAAAACTTCCCGAAGCGACATCAATAATTTGATAGATTTTCCCGACTTTTAACCCTAAAGGAAGTGAGGCTAAATTACGAATTTCTCTGGCTGTGGAATAGAGCAGTAACCAAGCTCCATCTAATAATAATGGTTTAAATAGTAAGGGTCGATAGTTGGGGTTTTTGGCCTCTAATTGAATCACCATTACTTCAATTTCTGCGGCGAGATCGGGTTTAATTTTACTGTTGGTAACGGGAGATCCTCCTATTCCTCCAAGTTGGGATTGAACTGACTCAATTTTAGCGATTAATTGTTGTTTTAAGTCCGTTTGGGTTAACATCATGAATTTCATTGAGATTATCTTTTCAATAAATCAAGTTTTAGCTAAGATATATTTTAGATGATTTCAGGTAAAAATGTAAGTCTCTTGGTTCTATATTACTGACTGTGCTGATGGGACTTAAATTGATCTTGTAGGCTTTTTGCTATATCAGGTATTGAGATAATTTACAGCCTTAGCTGACATACAGGTATAATAAGAGGATAACTCAAGCATTGAAGTGATAAAAAAATGAATTCAATCCCATTTATTCAATTTAAAAATAACATCCAAGACTTTCTTGAACAAGTCATCAGTCAACATACTCCTCTCAAAATCACTGATCAAAATAGTGGAGATTTTATTATTATAAGTGCTGAAGATTGGGAACAACAACAAGAAACCTTATCTGTTTTACAAAATAGCTATTTAATGGAACAAATTACCTATTCTATGGCAACCCATACCCAAAATAAAGGCTACTCTCCCAATCAGGAAGAACTAGATGAGATACTTAGTATTTGAGGGCAACACCTGGGAAATTTATGAAGAACTGAGGCAAAAAGACAAAAACCTCCATAAAAATCTTTGTAAGATTATCAAAGAAATGCTGAGAGATGATCCCGCTAAAGGACTAGGAAAACCAGAACCGTTAAAACATAATTTATCGGGGTTGTGGTCAAGAAGAATTTCTCAAAAAGATCGTCTAATTTACAAATTTGATGATCAATATGTTTATATTTTTGCCATTGGAGGTCATTACGAGCAATTGAAGTAAAATTTAAGTAATTTTAGTGCGATCGCTAATCATCAACTTAGGCAGGAACGGGAACGGATTTGAGAATTTCTTCTACAATAACAGGGGCAGTTCTTCCTGTAAATCTTGAACGAGGTTCTAAAACTAAACGATGGGCAATAACTGGAATCGCCAATTCTTGAATATGTTCGGGGGTGACAAATTCATAGCCATCGAATAAAGCTAAGGCTTGGGCTATTTTCATTAAAGCAATAGATGCCCTCGGACTAGCTCCTAATTGTACATCGGCTGCGGTGCGAGTTGCATTAATTAAATCAACAATATAACGTTTGATTTCCGCACTAATTCTAATTTGTTTTACCTGTTGTTTTAAAGCCAATATTTCTGGCAAGGAAACACAGGATTTGAGGGTATCAATCGGATTTTGACTAATTTGATCTGAGAGTAAATTCACTTCATCTTCAGGGAGAATATAACCCAGACTAAATTGTAGGGCAAATCGATCCATTTGGGCTTCGGGAAGGGGATAGGTTCCGCGAGATTCCACGGGATTTTGAGTAGCAATTACGAAAAATAAATCCTTGAGTTTTCTCAAATTTCCATCAATACTAACTTGAGATTCTGCCATGGCTTCTAACATTGCCGATTGAGTTCGAGGAGAGGCGCGATTAATTTCATCGGCTAAAACAATATTAGCAAAAATCGGCCCTTCATGGAAATGAAAGCTGCGTTCATTCTGGTCAAAAATTGAAACTCCTAAAATATCTGAAGGTAAAAGATCTGGGGTGAATTGAATCCGTTTAAAACTAGCATCTATGGAGGCGGCAAGGGCTTTAGCAAGGGTGGTTTTTCCTGTGCCGGGATAATCTTCAAGTAGAACATGACCCCCACTAAAAAAGGCGGCTAATAGCTTTCTAATGGCAAGGGACTGCCCCTTCATCACCTGCTGAATATTATGATTAATTCTCTGATAAATCTCTTGACCGGATAGATTAGAGTTTTCCATATTAAATAATCAGTTGTAATATTGTCAACTCTATCGACCCCTCCCAACCCTCCCCTTAGCAAATGGAGGGCTAAGGATAGGATTAAATATTTTGATAAAAATCCGACAAGGATTGTTTGACAAAACCGGGTTTCTGGGATTAAATTTTAGCGGATTTTATTTGGGGGTTTTCTGTAATTCGGGGCGTTCTTCTGCTATAATTGCCCCTTCAACTGGACAAACTTGCAGACAAATTCCGCAGTCAATACAGGTGGAAAAATCAATCCAATACCAATCTGTTCCTTTGATATTTTTTTCCGGCCCTTCATGAATACAGGCAACGGGACAAGCCAAAACACAATCGGCGACACCTTCACAAATATTAGTGACAATACTATGGGGCATGGTTAATTTTCTCCGAGTTGAAAATAAGATTTAATTCTGGTTAATTATTAGAGAATTTGTTAGGGAGAGAAAGGATAGAATTGTTCTAAACTGAATTAGAAATTTCTCCCTTTTCCCACTCTAAACTTAAAGAATTTCTTCAATTTTGGGGTCGCCGTTAATATTAATCCAGGCAATTTGACCAATACCTCGACGTCGAGCATAGTCGCGGATATCTTCGGGGGTTTCCCGATGTCCTAACTCCACTTCCACCCGGACTAAATCACCAGACTGCCTTAACTGACTGGCATAGGCAAAGGCGGCTGCATCTGCTTCGGGAGTTTGCGCCACCACTAACCATTCGCTGGCGGGGGTTTGATGGGGGAGTTCACCCCGTCCTAATAATACTTGATGCAGGTTTTCAGTATTCAAAGAAAACCCAATTCCCGGTTCGCTTTGTCCTTGGGGATGATACAGTCCTAGTAGTTGATCATAACGGCCTCCCTGTCCCAATACCCTTGCTCCAGATGCGGTATCACTCACGGCAATAAACACAATTCCGGTATAATAATCAAAGGTTTGAACTAAACTTAAATCCAGGGTAATTGAGGGTTGAACTTCAGAATTTTCCCAACATTTGTGCAATAATTCCATTAAGGATTTTAGGTTATTAACTGCTTGCCGTTGGAAAGAATCTAAATCTAGTTGAGAAACTTGGGATAATACTGTTTCGGGACGACCGCGTAAATCAAATAAAAATAACGCTCGCTCTCTAAGTTCCGAAGAAAGTGATAGGGATTCTAAACCAATTCTATCTAAATTAGCGATCGCAGTTCTAACTTTTTCCCGTTCTTTAGCAGGAAAAGGTGATAATAACGATTGAGTTAAACCCGCTTCTCCGATAATTAAATCGGCATTATTTAGCCCCAAGGTTTGCAGACAGTCCCGCAACAATAACAGAATTTCCGAATCAGCGCGTAACCCACCAGCGCCCAAAAGTTCCACACCCGCTTGATAAAATTCTAACTGTTGTCCGTGGTCAAGGGCTTTGCCTTTGCGGAAGACATTGGCACTGTAATAGAGGCGTTGGGGCCATGATGGTAGTTTGCCCATACGACTCGCAATGGCTCTGGCGATGGATGCGGTTAATTCGGGGCGCAGTCCTAGACCCTGATTTTCAGCATCTTGCAGTTGAATTACCGTTGAGGGTTGTACCGCACCTCCAGCCATGAGGGTGTCCAACCGTTCTAAAGTGGAGGTAATAATTCGATGATAGCCCCAACGGTGAAACACCTGTTGTAAACGCCTTTCAATCCAAATTTTTTGAGCAACATCGAGGGGAAGTAAATCTCGCGCACCCGACGGGGGTTGATAAACCATACTTGAGAATTAAGAATTAACATAGAGTTACAAACCGATAAATTCGTAACTTTCCCTACGATACCCTATTCTGTTACCCACAAACTAAAAATTAATTAAAACTGTGATTTCTAATCATTGGAGCCATAGGCAATATTCAAACTCACCCAAAAAATTAAACTAGAAATAATAATAATCAATGTTGCCCAAAACCAGTGGGGAAAAAATAAATATTCGGCTATTTTCCCGTTATCGGAAACTAACTGTTGACCATTAATATTAACGGAACTTTGCCCAAATAAATATTCTCTTTGATGATAGGTACTAACAATCGCTTGTACACCTAAAAATTGTACCGTCCAAGCCTGAATCCCTTGGGGAGTTTTCCAAGCTATTAATAAAACAAATAGTCCCCACAGAGACATAGCAACGGCCCCAAACCAAGTCCGTATCCATAATAATACTGAAAGCAACATCACCGAACCCAAAGCTATTAAACACCAACGGGCGGTTTTATAGCGACGGCTAGATAAAATTAACAGTCCACCTGCAAAAGCTGGCCCCATAGGGCCTCCCATCACCACTAATGCCCTTCCAATTCGACCTCCAAAAGATACAGAATTGTAGGCTATTCCTGAACCATCGGGAAACATTAATAGCTGATAAAAATTGCCTCCTAATAGAATTGCAGTTAATCCATGTCCCATTTCATGGAACCAAGTTGCTAAAATTGAGAAGGGATATAAAATATAACTTCCCCAAGGAAGTTGCCATAAAATAATTGTGACAATAGCTGCCACAATTAACCAAGTTAATCCTATTTTAGAAGATGATAAACCCGTGAGTTTAGACATGATTTAATTAAACAGCTTTAATAACTTTTGATTCGATGCCCCTGACTGCGATAATTTCTATTTTTTCTTGCCGCCAAATAGCCCACCAAACAAACCACCACCGGAGGATTTATCGGATTTGGTTTTGGATTTTGTCCCGGCTGAAGCTGTGGATTTTTCTAGTTCTTTTTTCGCTTCTAAGGCTTGGGGTTGTTTGGGATCGATTTGTAAGGCTCGATTAATATGGGGAGTAGCTAGTTTAGGTTGATTTTGTTTTAAATAAACTAACCCTAATAAACCATGACAATGACTATTATCAGGTTCCCGTTTAATGGCATCTTTTAATTCTGAAGCCGCTTGGGTATAGTTTTGACTAGCCATTAACTGTTCGGCACGGTGACAGGCTTGTTCGACAAAGGAATCTTTTTTCGGTATTGCTGAGTGCGGGGTGGGAGTTTGTTCGGGGACTTTAGGAGATGGAGACGCGGCACTTTTTTGATTTTTACGAAGCAAATAAACCAGGTTTAAATCACTAATTTGACCCGTAATATCTAAGACTTTTTCAGGGGATTCATATTGATGTTTTGCTAAGGCTTTAATTGCGCTTTCATAGGCATTTTGATAATCGGAGGCTTGGAGAAGTTTTTGACCGGCTTCTGTTTGCGGTTTGAGGTGATGCTGTTCTTTGACAATGCGATCGCCAATGGTTTTTAATAGCAATGTATATTCCTTACGTTCAGCTTCCTTAGAAAACTGATTATAGGCCGGACTGACTAATTTAGCTAATAATTGCTTGGCTAATTCCCGATCTTCAGGGTTTTCAAAGGGACAGGTATCAGGATGCAAACGACGGGCGATCTGCATATAGCGTTTGCGAATATCGTCAAATTCGGCTTCTAGGGAAACCCCTAAAATCCCGTGATTATCCATAAATTCAAACTGAAATAACCCTTGTTTAATTTCAAACATACTTTTTTGCTTTCCTTGCCTAGACTTACGACGAAGATTAATCGCACCTATTGATCTTAATATAACCCGTTTCCCACAGTTATAAGTAAAAAAAAACCGGATTTCTGTTAGAAACCCAGTTGCTAAAATAGTAATGGAGATTGATTTATTAATATCAATATCCGTTATAGTTCCTGATCAAGACAGAGAATAGGCTGTTTGCATTGCCCACCAAACCAGAACGCCGATACCTCCCAAAACCAGCACAGAAGAAATAATAATTGCCGTGGGACTGTCCGCCCCTTTAAATTTCATGATTCCACGATCTAAGTCGGATGCCATATTTTATGCCTAACTCTTATGAGTAGTTATAACATAAGTCTGGGAGCTTGAAAACTCAGTGTCTTCAGACCTGAGATGAAAAGCGACCCAGGGGAATTTATTCACCGTGAATATTTCTCCAATTTATGTTAACATGAGGTAGGTCGAAAAAAGGAGATTTCTATGATAGTTCTGGAATATAAGTGCCAAGGCAAACCCAATCAATATAAAGCGATTGATGAAGCAATTCGCACCACCCAATTCATTCGCAATAAAGCAATTAGATATTGGATGGATAATTCAAGAGAATTAAAGATTGATAGATTTGCCTTAAATAAATATTCTACGACTCTTAGAAATGAATTCCCCTTTGTTGCCGACTTAAATTCAATGGCAGTCCAATCTGCCGCCGAGCGAGGATGGTCTGCCATTAGTCGTTTTTACGACAATTGTAAGAAAAACATTTCCGGCAAAAAAGGATATCCCAAATTCCAAAAAGATTGCCGTTCCGTTGAATATAAAACATCGGGATGGAAATTACACCCAACCAAAAGACAAATTACCTTAACCGATAAAAACGGGATTGGTAAACTCAAATTATTGGGTAAATGGGATATCCAAACCTACAATATTAAGGACATAAAACGGGTACGTTTAATTCGTCGTGCCGATGGATATTACGCACAATTTTGTCTGAATATTAATGTCACCGATATTCAACCCAAAACCGGAAAGGAAATAGGACTTGATGTTGGTATTGAGTCGTTTTACACAGACTCCAATGGATATCAAGAAGTTAATCCTAAGTTTTTGAGAAAAGCTGAACAATCAATTAAGCAATCTCAGAAACAAATCTATAAAAAAGTTAAAGGTTCATCGGGGAGACGGAAAGCTAGAAAAGTTTATGCAAAAAAACATTTAAAAGTAAGTAGACAACGGATTGAACACGCAAAGAGAATTGCGCGTAACGTATGCAAGTCTAACGACTTAGTGGTCTATGAAGATTTAATTGTTAAAAACCTAGTTAAAAACCATTGTTTAGCTAAATCAATTAGTGATGTTAGCTGGTATTTGTTGAGAAAATGGATAGAATATTTTGCGGCTAAATTTGATAAATCAGCAATTCCTGTTGCACCCCATTACACTTCACAAAAATGTTCTAATTGTGGGGTAATAGTGAAAAAATCTCTATCAACCCGCACCCATGTTTGTAATTGTGGATGTGAGTTGCATAGAGATACAAATGCTGCAATTAATATTCTAAATCTTGGTAAACAAGCTAGGGGAGGGCATCCCCAAAGTAACGCTAATGGACTGGAAACCTCTACTCATCTTGATGAAAGTCTGGTCGAGCAAGTGTCCAGGTTGAAGTTAGAATCTCAGTGTCTTCAGACCTGAGAGTGTCAAAACACAAATAATTCTAATTTTGGCGATCGCACCTTAACAACAAAGGGATCAAACCAATTGAATCTCACCCCCATCTAACATCTGTTTCAGACTTTGATTCAAATCAGAACGTACCCGAAAATAGTCAGAATTAATCACCCAAACCGTTAATAATGTTTTAATCCCACCCGCAGCTATTTCCTGAATCTCTATATCGGGTATCGGTTCTAATAAAACCCGTGGATCAGTTTGAACTAAATTAGTAAAAAGTTCTCTAACTTGATCCAGATCCGTATTATAACTGAAATTCAACTTAATATCAACCCTACGGATAGGTTGAATTGAGTGATTTACTATTTTATCCCCGTAGAGTTTACTATTGGGAATAATAATTGTTTTATTATCGGGTGTTTTTAACAGGGTAGTAAAAATTTGGATTTCCTCAACTATTCCCTCTACTCCCCCACCTTCAATATAATCATGGACTTTAAACGGGCGAAAAACTATCATAAATACACCCGAAGCAAAATTAGATAAAGACCCCTGCAAAGCTAAACCAATAGCTAACCCAGCAGCGCCTAAAACCGCAATAAATGATGTGGTTTTAATTCCCAGTTGTCCCAGTGCTGCTAAACTTACAAAGGTAACAATGGTAATATAAATTAAGTTGACAAAAAATCTAATTAGAGTTGGCTCTAGTTGAGCCTTGATCATCAGATGTTTACTGAGATTTTGGATAAATTTTGCCGCCCATAAACCAATTAACAGGATCAGAATTGCCATTAAAAATTGAATTCCTAACCCGATAATTGATTCAGCTAATTTAATCAATAATTCCCTTTGTTGTTCGGCTGTTAGCATAAGTTATAAATCTAAAGAAAAGCTAAAATTTAATTCAAGTTCGCTGATTCATTAGCTTAATATTATCAGTTTATGATATAATTTTCAACTGAAATATGATTTTACTGGTTCTACATGAATTCTTTTCCAACCCCTAACGGATTCAATAGTATCGAAGATCGAGAAAATCAACCCGATTCAGGTGATCCCGGTTTACAACGGTTTGCACTGCGGTTAAAAAACAGTATGGGACGAGATATCTTAGTCCAAACAGAATTGGATAAACTCAGAACTCAACTGCAATGTGATCGAGTAATTTTATATTATCTTTATTATCAATGGAAAGGACAAGTTACCTTTGAATCTTCGAGTCAACCAATCTTCTCAATCTATGGTTCTACGGGTGCAGATGATTGTTTTAATCAGGAATATGCTCAATTGTATCAACAGGGAAGAATTCGAGCGATCTCCGATATTGAAACCGCAGCTATTCATCCCTGTCATCAAAACTTTTTACGCAGTATTTATGTGCGGGCTAATTTAGTTGTTCCTGTGATTGTTGATAACGAACTCTGGGGTTTATTAATTGCTCATCATTGTCGATTTCCTCATCTTTGGAGTGCTTCGGAATTTGAACTGTTGAAAACCGCCGCAGAAACCCTATCTACTGCACCAGAAATTCTAAATTTAAAAAGGTAGGAAAAAAGCCAATATTAATATTTTATATTCTGTCTATTGCCTATTGCTCATTCAAAGGAAGTATAATTTCTAATTTTGTTCCCTCTCTTGGTGTTGAATATAGATTGAGTTTACCATGATGTCTTTCAATAATTTGATTAACAATTAGTAATCCTAATCCAGTTCCTTGACCGACAGGTTTTGTAGTAAATAAAGGTTCAAAAATTCGCTGACTAATTTCCTTACTCATGCCAATTCCATTATCAGAAATTTTAATTAAAACTGATTTTGAATCGGGTTGTGTAGTTTCAACTTTAATTATAGGAATATGATGATCAAATTCTCCATTTTTACCCGCTTCTTCAATCGCATCAATAGAATTTGCTAAAATATTCATAAAGACTTGATTCAGTTGACCTGGATAACATTCAATAAGCGGTAAATCACCATATTCTTTAACTAATTGAATAGCGGCTCTTTCTCCTAATGGCTTGAGGCGATGACTTAAAATCAACAGAGTGCTATCAATACTTTTATGAATATCAAATAAAACCTTAATTGAGGCATCAGAACGGGCAAAATTCCTTAAAGAAATTGAAATATCTTGAATTCGATCAGTGCTTAATCTTATGGAATTCAGCAGTTTGTTTAAATCATCCAAAACAAAATCTAAATCCGTTGCAATTATCGCTTTTTGTATGGGTTTTGGTAGCTGATCATAATGGCTTTGACATAAAGTTAAAATATGATTTATATCGAGAATATATTCCTGAGCCGGAGGAATATTATTGACAATACAACTAATCGGATTATTCATTTCGTGGGCAATTCCGGTCACTAATTGTCCGAGAGTTGAAAGTTTTTCTTGTTGAACTAATTGAACTTGGGTTTTTTCTAAAACTGCTGTCCTTTCTGCAACCCGTTGTTCTAGGGTTTCCGTCAAATTTTTGAGTTCTAAATGCACCCGCACCCTAGCTAAAACCTCCTCCTGTTCAAAGGGTTTAGAAATATAATCAACCGCCCCCAAAGAAAGTCCCTTGACTTTATTTTGAACATCCGTTAAAGCCGTTAAAAAAATAATCGGAATTGCTTGGGTTTTTGGATCAGCTTTTAATTTTTTGCAAGTTTCAAACCCATCAATACCAGGCATTTGTACATCTAATAAAATTAGGGCGGGTGGTTTCCGTTCCACTAATTGTAAAGCGCTTTCTCCATCTTCAGCTACTCGCACAGCAAATCCTGCACTTTTTAGAGTTTGGGATAAAACGGCTAAATTAGTGGGATTGTCATCAACAATTAAGATAAAACCAAGGTCTTGCATAGATAAAAGTTGGGAATTTTATTTGAATTGTATGAGAAATATCCAGGGTTTAAGATTGGCTGAGGGTTTGACTCAACAACTCTCGCAGCTTTTTGAGTTGAAAGTTTTCTGTAAGTTGGATTACTTGTTGAGTAAAGGCAGAATAAACTGGATGACTCGTTTCAACCAGAGCTACCTCCGCTAGTATACCATCTACATCCCCTTCTTGAGCTAATTCATATAATCTGGATAGGATTTCAACCGGAATTTTCGGATTTTCTGGTTGAGTATCTACGGATTGATTCAGATTTTTAACGAGAGGGTCAGAGGAAATATAAATCCACTCTAATTTTAGATGAACTTGCAATAAATCCAGTAATAAATCGGCTGAAATTGGTTTAGGTAAAAACCCATCCGCTCCGGCATTTAAACTGCGGTGTTGATCGCTATCAAATACACTAGCAGAGGAAGCAATCACCATAATATCTTTTAGTTTTGGCGATTGGCGCAACAGATTAATAAACTTAAATCCATCCATCACAGGCATGACTAAATCAGTAATAATTAAATCGGGGAGAATTGCGATCGCTTGCTGCAATCCTTCCTGACCATTATTGGCTTCTATAACTTTAAATCCAATCGGTTCTAATAAATTTATAATCACAGAACGATTTGCCAAATTATCATCAGTAATTAGAATAGTTTTTTGTTCTCCTTGATATCCGGTAACGTTTCCTTTTTGAATATTACGAGAGGTATTTGCCCATTCTTTGGCTTCTGATAATTCCACATCAAACCAGAAAATACTCCCTTCTCCTTCTTGACTTTGTACCTGAAGTTGGCTTCCCATTAAGGAAACAATTTGTTGACTAATCGCTAATCCTAAACCTGTTCCTTCCGTGTTTCTTTTTATTTCTCCTACTTGTTCAAATGGCATAAAAATTCGGGATAATTGTTCTGAACTCATCCCGATTCCAGTATCTTTAATTTGAAAATTTAGGCGACATATAGAAGATTTTGGGATAAATATAGCTTGAATTGAAAAGGTCACACTGCCTTGATCCGTAAATTTAATTGCATTTCCCAATAAATTAATTAATACTTGTCTCAGACGTTTTTCATCGGCTTTAATTCCAATTGGAAGACCCTCTTGAGGTCGATAATTAAACTTAATTTTTTTCTGTTCAGCTTTGATATTACACATTTCGACTACCCCTTCTAAAAATGCCGGAAAATGAAAATCCGAGGGGTAAAGTTCCATTTTGCGAGCTTCAATTTTGGATAGATCTAAAACATCATTAATTAGGGTTAATAAATGATACCCACATTGTTGAATAACTTCTACCCCTTTCTGTCCTTTAGCCGTCAGAGGCTCTAATTGTTGTAAAATTTGAGCATAACCCAAAATTCCATTTAAGGGAGTGCGTAACTCATGGCTCATATTAGCTAAAAATTCACTTTTTGCTTGATTAGCTGCATCCGCTTTTTCCTTGGCGGTTTTAAGTTCAATTGTCCGTTCTTCTACCCGTTTTTCTAAGGCTTTATTTGCCTGTTCTAAGCTAACAAAAGCATCTTGTAACTGTTGAATCATTTGATTAAAAGCATGGGCTAAAATTCCTAATTCTTTAATTGTGGGTTCTTCTACTCGAGGTTTAACTAAGTCACCTCTAAACCCTTGTTCAGCTTCTTTGGCAATATTTTTTGATGCAGCACTCAAGTGTAAAATCGGTTGAGTAATTCGACGAGTGGTATAAATTCCCGATATAGTTGCTAATATTAATGCTCCCAAACAAAGTAAAATTGTGGTTTGAGTATTCCTATCAATTTCTGCCATAAAATCCGATTGTGGAACCACCACAATCACTAACCAATCTAACCCTAATGGATCTCGCCAAGGGGTAATTTCCACAAATTGTTGATAATTATTCCAAGAAAATTTGAGATTTTGAGTTGTTTCAATAGTTTGAAAATCTTTAATCTGTGATTCTAAATAATTTGCTGTGGCTTTAATTAAAGGTTGTTGACTATCTATGGCTTTTAATCTTTGCGGTTTTTGTCCAGGCTTAATTATAAAAGGTTTTTGATCACCAGAACTAGCAATTAGTAATCCATTCCGTTCTATAATAAAAGTTTGACCGGAAGGACTAACTTTCAATTGTTCTAAAAAATTACTCACTTGAGATAAGCGCATTTCTACACCCAAGACGCCAGTTAATTTTTTATTATCATCAAATAAGGGATGACTAGCCGCAATACAAAGGGGAAAGGGTTCAACTTCCCAGTTATAAACTTTACTCCAGGTGGGTTTTCCTAATTGGGCTCCGGCGGCATACCATCCTTCTTTTTTAAAAAAATGATCTTTCTGGCTTTTTAAGATGAGTTTTGATGGTTTTCCCTGAGTATTGATTTCAAAAGTGTGCATCAAAGAATTGCCATAATTTTGGAGGTCAGTAGTATCGAAGGTAATTCTTTGATCTCCAAAATAATTACCAACACTAGAAAAAATTCCCGTCGGTGTTCCAAATAATACATAACCAATATCAAAAGTAACTCGCTGTTTCCAAAAAAACTGTACGAGTTGAGTTAAATTATCGGGATCAAGGATTCCTGTTTCGATCGCATTAGCATTGATTTGATTTAGTTGTGGTGCAATAGAAAGATAACTATTTAAGTGTTGATAAATGCGACTACTGACTTCATTCTGTAACTTGCTTGCTAAATTATTTACCGCTTTTTGACCATTTCTTAGAGACAAATAGCCCGTCAAACTAACCGCAGCAAAAATTTGTAAAACAAATGGAACAATTAAAATAAAGCGAAGGGGAAGTTTTTGAAACATTGGGTATTCAAAATTAATAATGTTGCCTCTAAAATACTAAAACAGAAAAACCTCAGTCAGAGTAGATGAATTATACAAAAAATATCAACATTTGGCAACTTAGATCATGAAAAGATCGGGGTTTCCCTTTCTCTGTGCTATGATATTAACATCCCAAATCCCAACTTCTATCTCCTTTATGTCAACATTCCCTAAAATATTTTTCAAAACTTGAGGATGATTTTCTCCTATTTTCCTGTAGAATACAATAGGTTGATTCAGCCTAATCTTAAATTAGTTTAATTGTCAAATCCCAATTGCTAACTCTGAAGTTAATATGCTAATTATTCAAAAATACGGTGGTAGTTCTGTCGGTTCCGTTGAACGCATTCAATCTGTTGCTCAACGGGTGTTAAAAACAGCCCAAGATCATCAAGTGGTTGTCGTTCTTTCTGCTATGGGAAAAACCACTGATCAATTAGTTAGTTTAGCTCAACAAATTTCTCCGATTCCTAACCGTCGAGAGATGGATATGTTACTCTCAACCGGAGAACAAGTCAGTATTGCTTTATTCAGTATGGCATTGCAGGAATTAGGACAACCTGCAATTTCTTTAACAGGCGCTCAAGTGGGAATTGTCACCGAAGCCGAACACACTCGCGCCCGAATTTTAAATATTGAAACTGAACGGATAGAACGTCACTTAAATCAAGGACAAGTGGTAGTTGTCGCCGGATTTCAAGGAGTTAGTAGTCAAGATGATTTAGAAATTACTACCCTAGGAAGGGGCGGTTCTGATACCTCGGCGGTGGCTTTAGCGGCGGCTTTAAAAGCGGATTTATGTGAAATTTATACAGATGTTCCAGGGATTTTAACCACCGATCCCCGCTTAATTCCTAATGCTCAATTAATGACAGAAATTACCTGTGATGAGATGTTGGAACTTGCTAGTTTGGGGGCAAAAGTTTTGCATCCTCGCGCCGTAGAAATAGCCCGAAATTATGGCGTTTCTTTAGTAGTTCGTTCCAGTTGGACAGATGACCCAGGAACAAAAGTTATTCCTCCAAAATCCCAGCCTCGACCCCTAGAAGGATTAGAATTAGCTCGTCCGGTCGATGGAGTCGAATTTGATACGGATCAGGCATCGGTTTCTTTATTAAGAATACCAGATCGCCCTGGAATTGCGGCTAAATTATTCGGCGGAATTGCCTTACAGAATTTAGATGTTGATTTGATTATTCAATCAATTCACGAAGGCAATATTAATGATATTACTTTTACTGTAGAACAGAAATATTTTACTAAAGCGATCGCCGTTGCTGATGCCTTATTACCCGCTTTAGGAAAACCCAATAGTTCCGATATTGGTAATGCAGAAGTCACGGTCGATGATAGTCCCATTGCTAAGGTTAGTATTGTGGGGGCGGGAATGATTGGTCGCCCGAAAGTTGCCTCTCAAATGTTTAATACCCTCGCCGAAGCCGGAATTAATATTCAGATGATTTCGACTTCAGAAGTTAAGGTGAGTTGCGTGATTGCTGCCCAAGATTGTGAACGGGCTGTGGCAGCTTTATGTCAATCCTGTGAGGTGAATATTTCCGAAAAAAAATCCGGTAATTCTACACTAGAAAAAACCCAACTTGATCAATCTTTACCCCCCGTGCGTGGGGTGGCATTAGATGTTAAACAAGCCCGTTTAGCCGTTCGTTATATTCCCGACCGTCCGGGAATGGCGGCAAGAATATTCTCCCTTTTAGCCAACCATAATATTAGTGTGGATATGATTATTCAATCCCAACGCTGTCATCAAATTAATGGGATTTTAACTAGAGATATTGCCTTTACCGTTGCCCAGGGAGACGCCGATGAATCTCAACAAATTTTAGAACAAGCCGTATCTGAATTAGGCTGTGGTGAAATTGTTGTGAATAAATCCATTGCTAAACTGAGTGTGGTGGGTTCAGGAATGTTAAATCATCCGGGGGTGGCTGCTAAAATGTTTGAGGCTTTAGCTAATAAAAATATTAATATTTCTATGATTGCTACTTCTGAAATTAAAGTCAGTTGTTTAGTGGATGAAGACCAAGGCATAGAAGCCTTAAAAGCGGTTCATGAAATCTTTGAATTATCAGGTGAGCGAACCTTTATTGTTCCTGAACGCGCCCCTGTTGCTTAATATAATTCCCCCTTGATTATAGCAGGGCTGTTTCATTTTTCCTTCGTTTAAGACCTACCCG
>NZ_CAWLTW010000001.1:2203839-2227995 GCF_963864145.1 Planktothrix prolifica NIVA-CYA 540
GGAGAGGTCACACAAGTTTGTGATCAAAAATGAAACAGCCCTAGATCATGGAGGATATAAAAATAATCTAATTTCTTTTGTGAGTTTAAATCAGATGATTAATCTTTTTATTGAACCTTTGCAGTATAGTTTTATGCAGCGATCGCTAACCGTAGCGATTTTAGTTGGCATTATTTGTGCCGTTGTCGGTAGCTATTTAATGGTGCAACGACTGGCATTATTAGGAGATGCCATTAGTCATTCGGTATTACCCGGTTTAGCGATCGCATTTATCCTCAATGCTAATATCTTTATCGGGGCTTTTATTGCTGGGATTATAAGTACAATTTGCATGAATATTATTAGAACCTATTCCCGAATTAAAGAAGATGCCGCGATGGGAATAGTATTTTCTGCCTTTTTTGCTTTAGGAATAACCCTAATTACTTTAGTTCAAAAAGACAATAAAATTGACTTAAATCATTTTCTATTTGGTAATATTCTCGGAGTAACAGGAGAGGATGTTAGGGATACATTTATTATTGCTATGATTATCCTAACAGTAGTCACCTTAATCTATAAAGAACTACTGTTTTATACCTTCGATCCCCTGGGTGCAGAAGCCACAGGTTTACCCGTTAACCTGCTAAATTTAGGATTAATGGGATTAATTGCCTTAACCATTGTTGCCAGTTTAAAAGCCGTCGGTGTTATCCTAGTATTATCCCTATTAATTACTCCCGCAGCCACAGCTTATTTATTAGTAGAACGTCTGCATTTAGTCATGATATTAGGAGTAATAATTGGAGTAATTTCCAGTATTAGCGGAATGTACCTCAGTTACTTTTATAACCTCCCTTCTGGCCCAGCCATTGTATTAGTAACATCGGGTCTGTTTATCCTAGTATTTTTATTCAGTCCCACTCAAGGATTATTAAGAATAAAACCTTACAAGTAGGGAATGGGGAACAGGGAACAGGGAACAGGGAATAGGGAATAGTAAGTTATCCCCCGCCAACAATAGTTACTATTTCCAAGATATCCCCAGGTTGGATTTCGGTAGTTTCCCAAAATTGGTGATGGAGAATTTCACCATTATATTCTATGGCAATTAAACGAGAATTTAAACCTTGTTCTTGTAAAAACTGGGGAAGTTTTAACCCCGAAGAACAGGTTTTTAATTCCCCATTAACTTTAACCGTCATTGTTTCTTTCATGCTTAATTTTCGGTTAATTAGGTAAAACTTTGTGGGTGCGGAGGTTTCTAACGCGATGCAATTGGGATAGAAAATATTGGGTGACTAAAGTAGGTTGTTCAGCGTTCATAATCGAACGTACAACGGCAACCCGTTCGCACCCGGTCGCCATCACATCATCAAAATTATTCATATCAATTCCACCAATAGCGAACCAAGGAAGGGTGGAATTTTTAACCGCATGACGAACATATTCTAAGCCCGCAGCCGCCTTCCCTGCCTTGGTAGGAGTCTCATAAACCGGGCCGACCCCGATATAATCTGCACCCTCTTGAATGGCTCGTTTCATGTCTTCAGGACTATGGGTAGAACGACCAATTAATCTTTGAGGGCCAAGGACTTGTCGAGCTAATTGAATCGGGATATCTTCTTGGCCCAAATGGACTCCATCGGCGTCAACGGCGACGGCAAGATCGACCCGATCATTCACTAAGAATAAAGCATCATAGCGATGACAAAGTTGACATAATTTCTGGGCAGTTTTTAATCGAATTTCATCATTAGAAGTCTTATCCCGATATTGAACTAAAGTTAATCCTCCCTGTAGGGCTGCTTCGACAATGGCGAATAATTTTTCCCCGGGGGAAGTAACTAAATAGAGATAGGAATTTTGTAAAACCTTATGACGTTCATGGGCGAGTAAACGGCTTTCTAAGGTATAAACTTGATAGCGCATTTGTTTAAAGGTGCGCCCCATTTCGGGATGATATAATTTCCCGTATTCTTCAAGCACTCTTAAGGCTTCTTGTACTCGACAGAAATTGGCTTGTAACAGTTGTTCAATACCTGACCGTTGTTCTTCTTGGGGATGGGTTAATTCTGTGCCAGGATCATCAGTGGTATTACGATAGGAACGTAAGGTCATCGTATGCCAACGGGCGATTTCTTGGCGCAGATGTTTACATTCTTCCGCGAGTTCTCCGCTATTTAACCCAAACCGACACCACTCCTCGATAATTCTCAAGCCCTCCCGGGTGCGGTCTAGGTTAGCATCTAAAATCCGATAAAGAATCGGCTGTGCTAGGGGAGTGTATTGTTGATCCATTCAATGTTCCTCTGTTGTGTAATTTGGTGAGATTCGGGGTATAATTTCCCCAGTTCGATTTTGATGCTGGGTGCGTGTGAACAAAGTTCAAAATTCTTAACAGCCAAAATGTTAAGTTTAAGGTAAAATTGAGGCTGATTTGACGCAAATGACATTTTAAACTAAATTCAGTCCGTCAGACTCCTTAAGTTTTTGCCCACTGTTGTAGTGCTTCAGCACATTCATGATTTATGAGAAGATGCGCTGAAGCGCAACAACGGGTTAATCAATATCAGTTTTATCTCCCCCCCCCAACAATGACAAGGTTATCTGATATTTCTCAACTTGGTTCATCTTTTCCCCGAACTGCGATCGCATTGACTTCTCCATTTTCATTAATGGTACTGCGATCTTTTTCGCCATTTTTATTAATCAGTTTGGGATTAGGACTATTTAACCCCCTCTGCGGGTTAGCCATTCCCCCTAGAAATCAACAAACGGCCCCGGCGACTAATAATCGTTCTATTGCGGTAATTTATGTAAGTTCTATCCTGGGTAATGATGGCGGACAAGGGACGCAACAATCCCCATTCAAAACAATTACAAAAGCCGTAAGTATGGCGCCCTCAAATACGGCAATTATTTTAGCGCCGGGAACCTATAGCAGTCAAACGGGAGAACAATTCCCGATTATTTTACATAATAATGTCACCCTTCAGGGGAATCCCAATACTAAGGGAAAAGATGTGATCATCACGGGGGGAGGCTTTTACACCAGCAAGACTTCGGCTCAACAAAATATTACAATATTGGGGGCAAATAGCTCCAGAATTAGTGGCGTCACAATTACTAATCCTAACGAGCGAGGTTATGGACTTTGGATCGAATCGAGTTCTTTAATTGTCTCTCAAAATACGTTTACTGGAAATAGCCATGATGGGATTTCTATTGTCGGAATTAGTGCGCCAATTATTCAAGATAATTCTTTTATTCAAAATGGGGCTAATGGAATTACAATTTATGGAAATTCTCGCCCAGAAATCAGAAATAATGAGTTTCAGAATACCGGATTTGGGATTAATATTTCTCAAAATGCCGCCCCTTTTGTGATTGGAAATCGGGTTTTTTATAATAAAGACGGGATTGTAATTCAAGCCAATGCTCGACCGATTTTAAGAAATAATCAAATTGAAAGAAATCAACGGGATGGAGTTGTTGCGATCGCTGAATCCTTGCCAGACTTAGGCAATACCCAGGAACCTGGGGGGAACGTGATTCGCAATAATGGTCGTTATGATCTCAATAACGGCACAAAGGGTCAACAAATCCTGGCCTATGGGAATCAACTGGCGGCCAACAAAATTATTGGGCCAATTCAACTGTCCCCCTACCAAACGGCCATGGCCGGGACATCTCCCTTAGCCCGTCAACTCTCAAACCCCACCAGCAGCCCAGTGTCTCGAACGGCGGTGGCCAATGATCCTAGCACCATGACCCCAATTAATACGGCTTCTTCCCTTCCGGTCTATCTTCCAGAATCCAATCCGGCTAACCCTAACAGCATTCCGATTCCGGTTCCCCCCCCGGAGTCTTCCCGTTTACCCCCCCAACCTGCCCCCAGACCCCAGAGTTCCGGTGACCGGGTGCTGGGATTATTAGTTCCAGTGGTTTCTGATTTGATTTTGGGTCGTCGGGCTTCAGTTCCGGTTCCCCCCCGTACCCAACCCCGCCAAACCCCCCAAGCAATTACTCAACCGCCCCAAGCTCAACCGACTTCCGTAGCGGCTATCGGGATTTTAGCGGTTCCCGGGCCGGATATTCCGATTGGGTCGGGGGGAGGTTTACTCCCAAATGAGGTGGCGAGTGGGAATTTGGGGAATATCCCTCTGAGTCCGACGGCTTTGGGGTTACGGTATCGGGTAGTGGTAGAAAGTGGTAGTGATGCAGACCTGCGCCGTGTGCGGTCGGTTGTCCCTGAAGCGTTTACAACGGTGGTACAGGGTCGCTCTGTTGTGCAAGCGGGGGCGTTTCGAGATCAATATCGGGCCAATTCCCTTTTGCAACAGTTAACCCGCAGTGGGTTGCGAGCCAGAATTGAGATGATGAATTAGTGTTTTTGTGTCTTTGTGGTTAAATTAAACTTTACCGTTGTAAAGATACCAGTGTTTCTGTTAAAAATGTTAAAAACCACTGAAGAAGCCCTGAAGGGCTTACTACGGGGGATTGAAACGAATCTAGTAATTCATAATTCGTAATTCAACTAATTCACCCTTTCACCCCTGACCCGGCATCTGTCGGCACAATATAGCGTTGTAATATTAAGAATAATAGTAAAACCGGGGCAATAGAAATTACAGAGCCCGCCGCAATTAATCGCCAGTCCAGGGAGAATGTTCCGGCTAGGGTTGCTACTCCTAAAGGCATGGTATAGAATTCCGGTTGGTCTAATATTAATAACGGCCAGAGAAAGTCACTCCATGACCCAATAAACACAAATATTGCTAGGGTAATTAAGGCGGGTTTCACCGCAGGTATCATCACATTCCACCAAATTCCTAATTCTGAACAGCCATCAATTCTAGCGGCTTCTTCTAACTCTTTCGGGACAGTTTGAAAGGCTTGTCTTAATAAAAATATTCCAAATGCGGAGGCAATAGTGGGAAAAATAATTCCCAAATAACTATTCCTTAATCCCAATTGTACGGTTAGTATATACAAGGGAATCATCACAATTTGAAAGGGAATCATGATGGTGGCAATAATGGCTGTAAAAATGCCATCTCTGCCTTTAAAGTTTAATCTCGCTAGGGGATAGGCGGCTAAGGAACAAAATAATAAATTTAAACTAACTGTTAATAGGGCGACAAAAGAACTATTAAATAAATAACGTCCAAAAGGATTAGTTTGCCAGACTTTAATAAAATTCTGAAATGTCGGTTGACTGGGAATAAATTGGGGTGGAAATTGAAAGATATTTTCACTGGGAGATTTAAAAGCGGTACTGACTAACCAAACCAGAGGAAATAGCATTAATACAGCAATTATTCCGAGAATAATATAAATAATTACTGTTTTTATGGTTTTATTGTTCAAGTTAATTAAGCGGGTAAACAATCAGAAACATTAATAAATTGAGAGTCTGTACAAACCGCGTTTAAAGGTTTATCCCAAGAATCAATCGGTAATGAGATCAGATAAGCAAAATCAAAAATAATTCCCACCGTCGGAATTAAATTCCACTCGGGTAGACTCAACATTCGGTCATAAAATCCACCTCCATATCCTAACCGATATCCTTGAGGATCACAGGCAACGGATGGTACTAAGATTAAGTCAACTTCACTCGGATGTAGTTGCATCAAATTAGCATCGGGTTCAATAATACCATAACTATTAATATCATAGGTTTCCCCATGTTGCCAATAATGCCAGGTTAAAGATTGTTCAACACAACGGGGAAACCCCCATTTTTTATCGGTGTTATTCAATAATAAACTTAAATCGGGTTCTTGGCGAAAACTGAAATACGATAAAATAGTTTTTGCTTGTTCAAATAGGGGATTTTTTTGTAAGTTTTGACAAATGCGATCGCTTTTTTCCTGATATTCTCTGGTTGCAATTGAACAACGTTGTTTAATTAATAAACGTCTTAATTCGGTTTTACTTTGATTAAACATTAATTTTTTATCGCCTATATCAGTAGATTTCACCCTGTTTTAATGTATAGCAGTAGCCATTAGGAAAAAAAGGGCGGGTTTATTGAGTTCTTTTGAGAGTATTCAATATTATTGAATAACCCGCCCCTACAAGGTTTAATTTTTCACAAAATCTAAAATATATTGTGCCGTGGTTTGGGGTTGTTCTAAATGGGGAACATGACCGGAGTTTTTAACCCAAATCAATTGAGAGTGGGGAATAGCTTTTTCAAATTTATACGCATCTTTAGTTCCTAATATTTTATCATGATCTCCCCATAAAATCAAGGTTTGTTGTTGAATATTATTCAATTGCTTGCCAAACTTTCCATATCCCCCGGTCTTACTAAACCTAATCAAGCCTTGATTCCAACCCATAACTTCTAAATGCAAGGCGGCACAAATTTGAGCATCGACAGACGCAAAAGTTTTATCAAAATAAGCACTTTCACTAATCGCTTGACGAACTTTAGGATTTCTTAAAAATTCCGTAGCTAAATAATCAAAAGGCGGTAATAAAAACTTACCCATGATTGGCCCTGGTTTCATACCAGCACTGTCTAATAATACCAGAGACTTCACCGCTTCAGGATACAATAGGGTAAAATCCAAGGCAACTGCACCCCCCATGGAAGCCCCAACTAAAATCACAGGTTGATTAATTAAAGTTTTCCAGAATGAATACAAATGAGTCGCTATTTCCGAGCGATTTAACTTAAATTCCGTTCCCCGTTCTGTGAATCCAAACCCTAAAATATCCACGGCAAAAGTTTCATTTTCTGTGGCCAATAATGGTAATAATCGCCGATATTCAAAGACAGAACTATCAAATCCATGAATTAATAAAATCGGGGTTCCCCCCTGACCTTGACGAATATAAGTGGTTTGAATCGGTTGCTTTCGTAAAGGAGTAGAAATGGGTTCACATCTGAGATTTTGAGCGAAGGCGATGGAAGTAGCTTCGGTTAATTTCTGTACAGATTCAGGGAGAAAACTCGGAAACATATTATCAGTCATCAGTGTAGAGACGTGCCATGGCGCGTCTGTACTATCAGTTTATCGCAAAATTCCCCATTCGTAATTCCTAATTCCCCATTGTGAGTTTGTCGAGTTCACAAAATATGGGTTATGGTTTTAAATTGAGGCGATCGTAACAGACTTAATTCACAATGGCAATTTTTCCGCGCAGTAGTGACCGTAACACCCGGTCAACACACATCCGTTCTTCTTCGGGTAAGGAATCGTCCAAAATCGCGGCCATTAATCCGTAGCGGTCAGCTTGGGTTAAACAGTGGTTATCGGCGATAGAAGCAACCATTTCAGTAATCGCACCGGGGAGAAGATTAACGTAGGGCATCATGGCAAGACCTTGAACTCGACACTTTTATCATCTCGTGTTTACCCGATTTGGGAGGTGATTGATTTAGGTCTGCTGAAGTGATGTTTCCGTAGAAATTATGTGACCAATATCACAATAAGCGATTAAGCACCTAAGATTAAATAAGCTGTTAAGCATCTAAATTTTCGAGGCGATCCAAGCCAGTAAGGGCTTTCAGCCTCTAAAATATGCGGTTTAAATGCTTAACAGCTTACGAAAATAGTAATTTAACTAAAAATTATACTACTTTGCGTTTGTTCATATCTGCCAGAAATAGCTGTTGATATTTCAAGAATTTGTCATGCCATTCTTTAAAACGGCGATCGCCATCACGGACTAACATCTGACGATATTCTTCGGAAGGGATATAACGCTTTTTAGTTGCCATAGTGCTGATCCATTAAATTATTTTTAGATTCTATTTATACGCTAAAATAGTAGCATGATCTCACCCAATTTATCTCAGTCTTCAGGATGATTTTTAGGCTTAGAAACCGGGTTTCTGGTTGATTAATATTCCGCAACCCAACTTTCAACCACTTCTAACCTCCAAGCGAAACCGAAATTGTTCACGGTAATCCGGTTTTGGTTAGATTCATTTAACTGTTTTAATAATTCCTGATTGAATTATTCGGAGCAACAAAGTTAATTTTTCGTTACATATTTGTTGATTTTCCCGCCCACTTACTTAGCTCTGTTTAATTTATTAAAAAATATATAGCAATCCTATTTGAGTTGTGTTCAAAAGTCCTGGGCAAAAGGGAACAGGGAACAGGGGTAATACTTCTGGCTGTTTCATGTCAGTATTAAAATGTTACAACCTATTTAGGATTGCTATAATCACTTATTCATTAATAATAAAAGCAGATTCAGGAAGCCAGACTCCTGTTTCACCTTCTTTTTTTTGAAAACAAACTCTTTTCTGTTCTAAACTAGAAGTTGCTAATATCTTACCTTTTACTTTTTGATTATTGATCGTTGCAAAAGTAGCTTTTCCAAGAATATCTCTATTAATCGAACCTTTGGAAATTATAGTAACGATTTCAAGTTCTGAGAAGGATGTTGTGTTAGTTTCTTGGGTTTTAGATGTTTGATTATTGGTTGGGGTTGGTGATGGGGTTGGTGATGGGGTTGGTGTCGGGGTTGGTGTCGGTGTGGGTGATGGGGTCGGTATTGGGGCTGGTGTCGGTGTGGGTGATGGGGCTGGTGCTAAGAACTTTGAACGGGGTTTTAATTTAGTTTCTAAAGTTCTTTTGCGTTCATCAAGTTTAGCTACAAGTACATAATTACTAGAATATTTTGCTTCAATAAATAATCTAAAATCACTGATTGTACAAGGTTTCATAGAACCTTCATGCCAACAATGAAACTCTTGATGAATTTCTTGTTTAATAACTAAAAGATTATCCTGTTCAGCAGCTAGTTCAGGATATGTACTTTTATTATAAAGATGATGTACGGCTAAGGTCATAGTTTTTGACTGGGTTTCTCCTGTGATTTGACATTGATTATTCTGTTTTTTGAGGGCTTCTTTTTTCGCCCTATTAATCTCAGTTTCTAAAGGCAGCTTCGGTGTTGCTTTGTATTCAATAATTGGGATAGCAACTTTAGGAACTCTAGCAGCAAATAGACGTCCCAATCTATCAGTTAATTTCTCCGATAATTCTAGGCTAATTCGTTCTAAACCCGAAAAAGAATAATGACGATCATCCTCTATATCTTCAAAATCCACCTCTATAATTAAGGGGAGATCAGACCTTGCAATATCTTCAAATGCTTGTTCTAAGCGATCTGTATTGGTTTTAAGTAGTTTAAGCACATCCCGAAAATTTATCCAATAACGATTCCGCCTTAGCTCTATTTTGCTTGAATTATCATCTATCATTGAAAGGGTGCTTTCTACAATCTCAAGATCAATTTGTTTCTTTTCTTGTTCACTGATTTTTTTTGTCAGTAAATCAAGAACTTTTGTGGCTTGCTCTGATTGCTGATTAGTTTCAAAGTATTCCCCTATAACAATTAGAGCTAATCGAGAAAAATCTCTTTTTTTCTGACTTTTATTGACATATCTAAAATGTGTTTCTTCTTCCCAGACAAACTTGTCTTTCTCCTTTTCTATTGCTGATATTATTTGCTCTAATTCTGGTTTTTGTAGGTCAAGACCTTGTAAAACATCTTCTTCAGTAATAAAGAAATCTGCTAGTGCCATTTTAAAATCCCTCTGGTATTAGATTATGATAGGTTTGCTTAAGACTTTTTAGGTATTGCCGCAATTAGACTATTAGACATTTGCATCAGACGTTCAAATATTTTGCGATCGCCAGTTTCTTGATTGTCTGGATGATAAATTTTAGATAATTGACGAAAAGCTGTTTTAATATCATCTTGGGTTGCCGTCTTAGAGTCTAAATTAAAAACCTGCCAAGGTCGAAAGTATTTAAAAATGTCAATACCATTAATACAACCATAGCCTTGTTCATTGGTTTCATTTGGTAAAATATCAATCCATTTACGATATAACATTTCCCAGGTTTGTTTTGGGGTGAAATTTAATTCATCCATGCCATCAGTTGCCATTTTGAATCGTTCTGATTTTTTTAATTCATCAGTATTTTTAACGCCAAAGTGTTTATATATCGCTTCTTTAAGGTCTTGTATTTTAAGTTGTTTGTTTTTTGAAAGTTTTTCTGAGGGTGTCTTTAATATCCTGTCATACTTTTCAGTAAGTTCCTGATCTTTTGAAAAGGTTTCTGATTTCTGAGACTTTTGGGAAAGTTTGGTAATTTCTTCTTGTACTTTTGGAGTTAGAGGTGTAGTTGCCATAATTTTCAGGTGATTTTGTGTTTAAATTTTAGGTTGTCATATTTTAGAATAAACCTGAATAGGATTCCGTGTTATTGATTATACGTTCCTCTGTTCAAAAGTGTCAAGTCTCACAAACACCATCTATAACCCTGATGACAAATGATAAAAACCCCCTTAGCAGATGAGCTACTAAGGGGAAATTAAGTTGATACTGACCTTTGGATTTTAATTTTTAATCCTGCCATCTTCTAAGGTCAAAATACTATCAGCAACATCCATAATTCGGGGATCGTGTGTCACCATTAATACCGTAGTATTTCCTTGTTTAGCTAAGGTTTTTAACAGATCAATTACTCCCCTACCACTGGTTGAATCTAAAGCTGCCGTAGGTTCATCGGCCATAATTAATGGTGGCTCTCCTGTTAACGCTCGCGCGACGGCTACCCGTTGTTTTTGCCCACCCGATAAATCCTGGGGTAACAGATGAATTTTATCCTGTAAACCAACTTGTTCTAAGCGAGTTTTTGCCTCTTCTTTCGCATTTCTTCCCCTAATTCCTTTAAGGTGAAGGGCTAATTCCACATTTTCCAAGGCGGTTAAAGCGGGGAATAAATTAAATCCTTGGAAAATAAACCCAATATTATGTAAACGAAATTCTGCCAATTGAGTCCGAGATAATTTTGTAATTTCTTCACCCAATAAAAACACTTGTCCAGCCGTTGGAGTTAAAAGTCCGGCGATAATTGATAGTAATGTGGTTTTACCCGATCCACTTGGCCCCATTAACAGTTGAATATCACCTTGTTCAACTTCAAAATTAATATTTTGCAGGACTTGAACAGTTTGTCGCCCGGATTTATATGCCATTTCCACACCGCAAGATTGAATTCCAATCGGTTTAACTTTTGCATTCGGTGAATAGTATGCAGCCTGATTGCGGGATATAGTAGATTTTGCCTCGTTAACTTCAGTGGGTATCATTGTTCCAAATTAATTATGATGTGGGCTTATGACGTAAATTGACAGATCTAATAGACTAAATTACAAGGGCTTATTATCAGTTTACTGAATAAATCAGAGATTGTCCGAGAAGGAAGACTGAACATTAACTATCCTGTACAGTTTAGTTTTAATATTCTAAACTTAAATGTTCTCAATTGCCTATGATCTGACTCAACAGAGCAACAAAAGCTCAATCCTATCAAGCTTTAAACACAATCGCCGGATCAACTTTAGTGACTTTTTGAATAGCAAAAAACGCCGACCCGGTACACATTGCAACCGTTAACCCAAATACCCCCAAAGCGGATAGAGGAGTAATTAAAATCAAAATTCCCTGGGTCGCACCCGCCCAATACGCAACACCAAAACATAGGGCCATACCTGGGATATAACCTAAAACCGCCATCCAGAGAGCCTGTTCTAAAATAATTCCATAAATCACCCAGTCGGAGGCTCCCATCGCCTTTAGAGTCCCAAATTCTTTTAAGTGGTCACTGACAGAAGAATAAAGAATTTGTCCGACTACCACCATCCCGACTAATACTCCGATCGCAGCCCCCAAACTGAGAACAAATCCGACTCCTGTGCGTTTTTGCCAAAAGGTTCGCATCACCATTGACATTTCTTCCCGGCTCAAAACTTGAACATCATTGGGTAAAGTTTCTTTTAGTTTTTGCTTGAGTTGGGTTAAGTCTTGATCGGGTTTAGCTTTAATTAAAACATAAGTAATTGGGTCAGCTAGATTTAAAGGTCTTGGGGGCGGAGAATTAACGGGTTTTTGAGTAGAAGATTGATCCTCATAACTTTGAGTACATTGTAAATCATCATTTTGAAGTTGACACAGGGTTTGAGTTTTTACGGGGCTATTAACATAAGCATTAGCATTTTTTAAAGAAGTAAAGATAAAACTATTACTTACAATTGATTGGGTTCCCTGGGTAATTCCTCCTAATTTTACTTCTAATCCTCCGAGTTTAGCAATATCACCAATATTTTTAATTTTTAGAGCATTTAATTTGCTCTCATCAACCATAATTGTATAGGGATTTTTTAAAGCATTAGCATCTCCTTGAATAATATTCCAAGGAGAAAATAATTCTCCATCGGGATCGGAACCTACTACGGTAACGGCATGAATTTTATTCTCTAGGGGATCACGCCAACGGGCATTTCTAAAAATAAAGGCTTCGGCTTGTTCAACGCCCTCAACAGTCTGGGCTTGGGTCATCCGTTCTAAAGAAATTGGCATGGTTAACTCTAAGTGAATCATATCCTTAGAAGCAATCCAAAAATCTGCTTTCGAGTGATCAATTAAGATAGAAGAAGACCGAATAAACCCGGTTAAAATTCCATTTTGAATAGTTACTAAACTAACAGCAAACATAATCCCAGCTTGCGCTACCAAAAAACGGGGAATATCTTCAAATAGGTTTTTTCGAGCAAGGGAAGCCATAGGTGAGAGGGCAGGGACAGGGCTATTATATAAGGATAACAGTGGTTAAGTAACCCCGGCACAAAATTTTGATTCTGTCGGAAGTTTTTCCCTAAAATCCGCCATAAAATCGAGAGAATTTTAGGGATTTCTTTCTGAACACTGGGGACTCAATTTGAGCAATAATTCAGTAAAATGAAACAGTCTTACCCCTAGCCCTTGCCATCCTTCCCTGCCTTGATCCCCTTGCTGTTTGAGTCTCCCTAATGCTATAACACCCAAGAACCCCCTTGTGTCCCCCTGGCGTTGAATGAGGGTTAGAATCTTAGTCTGCTTCAAGCTGTTTTAGTTAATTGTGATGAGCGAAAACCAACAAGAACAAAGTCAAAGCCAATCTTCTAACACAACTAATTCAGGGAGTTCACCCCAAATTCCCATTCGTTCCCTGGTGAGAAAAAGTCGTGCCCAATGGCTCAAAGAACTTTGCACGAGTTTGGAAACTGGCAATACCCAACCAGCAACGGTTGATGAAACTCCTAGTTCCCCTGAATTAACGGAAACAGCCAGCCAGATTGTTCTTTATCAGCCATCTCCAGGGTCATCTTCTCCTCAACCCGAAAAACGCAAACGCTTTGTTCTACCCAAAACCATTCCGGCTAATTTAGTTCCCCTGGTTTTGGCTCTGTTGATTTTAGTTCCGGGGGGGATTGGGGTTTTAGCGATGAGTCTGTTGTTCCGTTTGCCCGCTTTACCCAATTGTCCTAAAATTTTCTGGCCCATAGCCTCGGCTTCCCTGCGGTTATATTGTGCAGAATCCGCCGCCAATAAACAAACTGTTCAAGATTTATTGGTTGCCATTGATTTAGTCAATAGTTTATCAAAAGATCATCCCCTACGTCCTGAAATTAATCGCCAAATTGAAAAATGGTCAATGGATATTTTGAATTTGGTAGAGGAGATGTTTCAAGCCGGACAACTTTCAGAAGCCATTGCCTCCGCCGAAAAAACCCCCGAACATACCCCGGCTGCGGCTCAAGTTTCCAAACGCATTGACCAATGGCGTGAAATTTGGGATGAAGCGGAACAAACTTATCAAAAATCCGAGGAATTAATGCGCCAAGAAAAGTTAAATTTGGCGTTTAAAGAAGCAACATTATTATTGAATTTAGGAAATAATTATTGGGCAACCACTAAATATCAAACACTAACAGATTTGATTGCCATTACCCGTGAAGATAGCCAAAAATTAGCTAAAGCCAGAATTTTGATCGCCCAAAGCAGTTTAGATAGTTGGATAGAGGCGGCCGGGTTAATTGAAAAACTTTCTCCTGAGAGTTATTTAAAAGATGCCGGACAAAAAGAAATTACCACTATTGGTAGTAAAATCATGACTTTAGCCGAAGAAACCCTAAAAAATGGCAATTGGCAAGAAGCGATTAATATTGCCAATAAAATTCCGGGTAGTGCGAATTTACAAGAAAATGTTAAGGATTTTACTGTCTTAGCAAAAGCCAATGTTCCGGCTTTATTAGATACGGTTGTGGGCTTAAAAAATGCGATCGCCCAAGCTCAAAAAATCGGACAAGATCGGCCCCTCTATCAAAAAGCCCAATCCTATATTCGCAATTGGCAAGAATCAATTGCTGATGTTGCTACCCTAGAACGGGCGCGACAATTGGCTCAACCTGGAGGCGTCAGTGACCTGCGGGCGGCCATTGCCCAAGTCCAAACCATCCCCGCCTCTAACCCTAGGGGCACCGAAGCCAAAACCGAAATGGTCAGTTGGACAAGGCGGATCGAAGAAATTGAAGATCGACCCCTATTAGACACGGCGGAACAATTAGCCAGTTTTGGCGATGCCGATTCCCTAAAACAAGCGATCGCCCAGGCTCAAAAAATTGGTCGCGGCCGGACATTATATGAAAATGCTCAAAATCAGATTGGCGAATGGACAGATCGCAGTCAACGATTACAATATCAACCCATCTTAGATCGGGCGGAACAGTTAGCATCCGAAGGTAGTTATGCCGAGGCGATCGCCCAAGCTCAACAAATTAGTTCGGGTGTAGTCTTATATAACACAGCTAAAACCAAAATTAGCCAATGGAATAGTCAACTCCGAGATGCCGAAAATCTCCGCAATTCAGAAGTTCTGGCTTCCCCCGGAACCCCTGACTCCTACGCTGCGGCGATCAAAATGGCGAATCAAGTCTCCAATTCCAGTAAATTAAGAGGTCGGGTTGAGCAACTGATTGATCAATGGGGTCAAAATCTATTGCAACTGGGTTTAGATCAATCTACCTATGATGTTCCCGGTGCGATTGGGATCTTAAAGAAAATTCCCCCCCAGAGCACCGCCTATTCCCAAGCTCAAACCCAAATCCAAGATTGGCAAGAATGGTTAAATCCCCCCGCACCGCCACCGGAATATCAACCCCCCGTGGACACCTACGAACCTCCGGTAGAAAAGGCACAACCCCCCGTTGAACCCGATCAACCTGCCCCACAGCCGACCCCCACCCCAGAGGGAGAAAATCAACCTCCGATTGAGTTAAATCAACCCCTAACCACTCCATCAACAGGCATATAAATCAGTTATCAGTCATCAGTTATCAGTCATCAGTTTATTACCCATTCGTAATTCGTAATTCGTAATTACCTATTCCTATATTGTTAACATTTGCAGGCTGTATAAACTGGCATATAACCCATTTTGTGCCACGAGTTCATCATGACTTCCCGACTCAACTAATTGCCCCCGTTTTAATACTAAAATTCGATCCACATTTCTAATCGTTGAAAGACGGTGAGCAATAATAATAGCGGTACGTTCTTTTAACAGACGTTCTAAGGCTTCTTGAATTAAAACTTCCGTTCCCACATCTAAATTAGCCGTTGCTTCATCTAAAACTAAAATTTGAGGATTCCGAATCGCTGCCCGGGCAAAGGCTAACAGTTGTTTTTGACCACTGGATAAATTCGTTCCCCGTTCTCGTAATTCGGTATTATATCCTTGGGGTAACTGTTCAATAAAACGATTTATATTGGTTTTTTCCGCCGCCTGTTGAATTTCTGCCAAACTATAGGATTCTCCTAGGGTAATATTACTTTTAACATCTCCAGCGAATAAAAAACCATCCTGTAAAATCACCCCGATATGACGTCTAAGTTCGGTTTGACGTAACTCTCGAATATCAATGCCATCAACTAAAATTCGTCCTTGAGTGGGTTCATATAATCGACACAATAGCCGAATAATCGTACTTTTTCCGGCTCCTGTTGGCCCGACTAAAGCTACTTTTTCCCCTGGACGAATAGTTAAATTCAGGTTTTTGATCACATAGTCATCATCTTTATAGGCAAACCAAACATTTTCAAACCGAATTTCTCCCATTTGTACCCAGTTATGATCATCAGAATCTAAGGTGGAAAGATGGGCAGTAATTTGATCAAGATCCTGAATTTCTATGGGTTCATTCAGAATATTATTAATCCGTTCAATGGCTGTTAATCCTGCTTGAATAGCAGTGAATTTTTCGGCAAATTGTCGTAGGGGATCAAATAATCTTTGGGCATATAAAATAAAAGCCGATAACGTCCCAAAACTCAAGTCATTTTCTATAACTTGTCGGCCCCCAAACCAAAGAACAACGCCAATCGCAATTAAGGCAATCCATTCCAAGGTTGCAGATACCGCCGAATCATAAAAAATAGTTTTATCAACTGCTTTAATATATCGAAGATTAGTAGCTCGAAATAATTCAGAATTAAATCTTTCTCGACGGAATAATTGTACAACCCCGATTCCCACCATATTTTCTTGAAATTGGGAATTAAGATTAGAAAGTTCGTCTCTTGATTTATAGTTCTCTTTCCGGTATTGTTGTTGAAAATAAACAATTACAGCCGTTACCGGAACCATCATTAAAACCAAGATTAATGCTAATTTCCATTCCATCATAAACATCAAAATAGCAATGACTAAAATGGAAAATAAATCATTAACAATCCCAATTGCACCCGTAGAAAATACATCCCCCAAGGCATCAACATCACTGGTTAAACGGGTAATTAATCGTCCGACGGGAGTGCGATCGAAAAATTTTACAGCTAAAGAAGTGACATGATAAAATAAATCATTCCGAATATCGGTCGTCATTTGTTGACCTATTTTTTGCACCCAATATCCTTGAATGGCTTGCAATAAAAATCGGAATAAAATAGTAATTAGAAGAATAATAACTAAAACGTTCAATCCATCCGATAGAGACATTTCTCTAAGGAAGGGAAGGGCTGTCGGTTCTTGACGAATTAAAGAAATCGCTTGTCCAATTAAAATCGGTTGAACTGCACCGGAAACCGAGAGGGGAATTAATAAAATTAAGCACAAAATTAATAACCGTCGATTCCGTTGTGCATACCCCGCAACCGCGCCGAGTAAGCGCCAATCTGTTTCACGGGATTGAGGGGAATTGTTAGGAGAAATTAGGGTAGTCATTCTAACTTAAAATTTAAGTGATTTTCACTTCACAAAAGTTTAACACGCCTGATGGTAAAACTGCCGTTATAGCAGGGAACACCGGAACATCCCCCCCAAACCCCCCGTGCACGGGGGGCTAGGGGGGGAGGGAACGCCGGATCTGGGGGAAAACACTTCACCGTATGGGTTCCAAGATCCGTCTGGTGTCTTAACTGCCTTGGCGGTTGCTATATAGGTTTTTGAGGCTAACTTTCAATGATTCCTACAATTTGAGATACGGCTACAATGGGTGCGGTAACGGCTCTTAATATCCGCTTTCCCAGGGAAATAGGTTGAAATCCGACCGCGATGCCTCGGTGAATTTCCTCCTCCGTCCAGCCCCCTTCTGGCCCCGTTGCTAGGATAATTTTATTCAGTCTTTTTTCTGCTGCTAGTGGGATTAATTCTTGGGTTAAAGAGGGATAATTTCCCCGACCTTCACAAATATATTGATCACAAGAATGATCGTTTTTTTCTAATCCTATTTGAAATGAAACCGGATCAAAAATATTAGGAATAATCAGACGTTCCGATTGTTCGGCGGCTTCTCTAGCAATTTTTCGCCACCTTTCTACCTTTTGTGGACTGGGTTTTAATACCGTTCTTTTACTAATTACCGGGATAAATTGTGTCACCCCTAACTCCGTACAACAACGCACAATTTCCTCAAATCCATCGGCTTTTGGTAAGGCAACTATTAATATAACTTCAATCGGTAATTCAGTTTGAATCGAGACTTTTTCAATTAATTTAGCCTGGGGAGAAGATGCAGGTAAATTAACGATTAATTCTGCTATCCACCATTGACCCTGAATAATAATAAAGCGATCGCCCTGTTTCAACCGTAACACCCGACCCAAATAATGCTGTTGTTCAGCCGTTAAAGATAGGTATTCATTTTGAAGTTGTTCCGGGGCGATCGCAATCCGTTGAAGTTGAACCATGAATAAAACCGATTAAATTCTTGGTTAGATACTCTAACCTAAAACCCCCTCAGTTCAACTGGACTATTCTACTTTCAGTTTTTCCAAATATTCTTCAATCGCTTGGGTGGCTAACTCAACCACTGGTTTTCCCAAACGTTTAGATTCAGCTTTCAACTGATTATAAACAGAATCGCGCACACTGACCCGATGCCGAATTTTGCTCGGATCAACCGGGTTATCAGAATCAGCATCAATCATCTCTGGTAGGGTCTGGCTACCTGTAAAAACGGGTGCTTCTTGAGTTTCAATATTCATTGAGGCAGTCGTTGAGTAAGAGGTCATAAATTTGCGAAGCTCGTCAAAGCCGACACGATCACAAAAATCACCAAAACTCTCCCCAACTTTCCGATCCTGTTTAAAATAAACTAAAATCGGAGTCAGAAAAGTTTCAAGATCGTGAATGGATAAGCGATTAACAAAAGCTTGAGCTAATCGTGTCTGATTCGGAGAGCCCCCCAGCCAAATCTGGTAGGCATCGGGGGCGCTGCCAACAAAGCCTAACTCCGCCATGTAGGGTCTAGCGCAACCATTGGGGCATCCAGTCATCCGAATGACAAAATGCTCTGGTTCCAAACCTACATTGTCCAACAATACCCGAATCCGTCCCAATAGACTAGGGATGACCCGTTCTGATTCTGTGATCGCCAATCCACAGGTCGGAAATGCCGGACAAGCCATGGCATAACGTTCTAGGGGATCAATTTCGGTTTCGGTTTTGATTCCGTGTTCTTTGAGCAGGGTTTGAATTTTGGGTTGAACTTCTGGGGAAATTTCATACAGAATCACATTTTGGTTTCCGGTGACTAATATCGGAATTTCAAACTGTTCTACAATTTGGCGTAAAACTGTTTTAAGGCGGAAATTTCCTTCGTCTTTGATCCGACCATTTTCAATCGAAATGCCCAGAAATAATTGACCATCCCCCTGTTCATGCCATCCCAAATAATCTTGATATTTCCAAGCAGGTAAAGATTTAAAGGGTTTAAAGGCTTTGCCAAAATATTCTTCAGCTTTTGCCTTGAATTTATCCACCCCCCAATCATGAATTAAATATTTCATTCGGGCGTGACGTCGGTTGCTGCGATCGCCATAATCCCGTTGAGTTGCAACAATGGCTTTTACCGCATCATAAATATCTGCTTTATCGACATAGCCAATTTCATCGGCGACCCGGGCAAAGGTTTCCTCCTTATTATGAGTTCGTCCTAAACCTCCCCCGGCTAAAATATTAAATCCTTCTAACTCTCCAGCAGCATTTGTAATTACCACTAAACCCAAATCTTGGGTATAGATATCAATGGAATTATCCCCTGGAACTGTGACCGCACATTTAAACTTCCGAGGCAGATAATAAGTGCCATAGATCGGTTCTTCCGAGTCGGTATAATTCGTGCCATTGGTATTCCGAATTCGGGCAGCTTTAACCTCCGGGTGTTCTTCGGCGGTAATCACTTTTTCCCCGTCTAACCAAATTTCATAATAAGCTCCGGTTTGGGGAGTTAATAGATCGGCAATATTATTAGCATAAGTCCGGGCATATTCATAATCAGAACGATTTTTATAAGGTGCGGTCGGCGCCATCACATTGCGGTTAATATCTCCACAAGCCCCTAAAGTTGACCCCATACTATTAACAATAGAAGCCAAAACCGTTTTCAGATTTTTCTTTAAAATTCCGTGTAATTGGAACCCTTGACGAGTGGTAGCCCGAATCGTATGGTTGCCATATTCGTCGGATAACTGATCAATCGTTAAATACAATTGAGGCGGAATAAAACCCCCAGGACTGCGGGTTCGCAGCATCATTCCATAGTCTTTTTCTTGCCCTTTTACCCGATTATCTCGGTTATCCTGTTGGTAGGAACCATGAAACTTGAGAATCTGAATCGCATCTTCAGAGAAGTAGTTCAAATCATTTAAAAGTTCTGTGGCGAGGGGTTCTCGCAAGCTGTTACTGCGTTCTTTGAGCCCTTCTACTTTTGAGGGTTTACTGACCTTGGGAGGTGTTGTGGATAAAGTCATGCGTGGGATACCTATTTCAATAAAAAACTCTACGAGTTAAGCGTTTTAGTTACAGCTAACCCGCCAGTTAAACCCGCTTTTTTTCTAACCCATGTAATTCGGTCGGAATTATCGGTATTGAATTTGATTTTAACATGGGACTAACCACAAATCATAAGAAAAGGATGGGAGTGTGGAAACGAGCGTGTCTTCAGACCACCAGAGGAAACACGACTCAGGGGAATTTATTCCCATGAGGAGCTTAAAAAGATGTGATAGAATCAAAAAACACAAGTAAGAATAAACATCTGCGTGTTGAAGTATCCTAGTATCGGAGAAATCCCGGCTCCCGCGAAACAACGGTTAGATTTAATTCTAATGGCAGTATGACAAGAAAGAGCAAGTAAAGGCAGGATAGGGAGCGTACCGCGATTTGGCTTAGTGATGGATTCTGAAAGTGTCTTGATTTGAAAGTAAAAGTATCGGGAAGATTAGGCATATCGCTTGATCAACTCAGTAGACGATATTTGGCAATCGTAGCGAGAATTAGATTAAACTAATTCTGTCCGCAGAATCGAGCGTGTCTTCAGACGGTGAGAGTGTCAAACCACTGATATAAATAGCATGGGAGTTTGGGTACTTGGGTGGCTTTAGCCCACTAGAGGAAAAACGACTTGGGGAATATTTAAAGCCTTTAAGTCGGGTCAGATAGCACAAAAACCAAAACTTCCTAAATATCGCTCAGGTGAAATGGCTTGACTTCCACTGACTTTAACAGGACTTGCGTAAGTCCCGTCTATTCTAATCTCAAAAATCCAAAAAATTCTGAACACGGATTAAGGGGATTACACAGATTAGAACACGGATTAGGTAGATTACGCAGATTGCACAGATTAAGTTATTTGTTACAGTAATAGACAATTATAATCCGTGAAATCAGCGTAATCCGTCTAATCCGTGTTCAGTCTTTTATCCGCGTATTAGTCTTTTAACTTCTAGTCTTTTACTTCCAAAATTAATCAATAATCCAACTTCTAATTTATATACTTTAAGATAGTTTAGGGCTTGGGCAAAGTGGACATCTTCTATTTGTTTAGTGGCTTTTAGTTCGACTAATATTTTATCTTCGACAACAAAATCAGCGCGGCGTGTACCAATTGGTTCGGGTAGGTTTTTGTAATAAATATGCTGTTCAATTTCTCTAGCAAATGTTAACCCTGCTTGATGAAATTCGTAAGCTAGGGCGCGTTGATAGATTACTTCTTGGAAGCCGTTACCGAGAAATTTATGGACTTCAAAGGATGCGCCGATGATCTTTTTCGTGATGTCTTCGTGTTTGAAGGTCATAATTAAATTCTGAACACGGATTTAACGGATTACGCTGATTTCGCTGATTTTAATTCATTTAATTTTCCAAAATCTAAAAAAATCCGTGCAATCTGTGTAATCCCCTTAATCCGTGTTCCCTCTGATTATCTGCATATCTTCGTCACTCAACCCATACAGCCGCGCTACAATTTCATCTATTTCCTGTTCCCATTGCCCAACATTCTGACCTTTAGCATCAAGACATTTCTGGACAAGGATTTCTATAGCTTTTTGTTCTGCTTCGGTAGCGGTGGGGATAGGGATTTGAGAAACGTACATTGGTTTAAATTCTAAGAATCCACCTTGTCTGACTGCGGCATTTTGGGAAACTATATATTGTGTAATTTGAGAGTTGAGAATCGCTAACAAAAAGTATTTTTCATGTTCTGAAACAATTAAATTAGCAGGAGCACATATATAAAAACCACTTGAAGCTATAGCAAATTGTGGTGATGTTGCCAAATTTCCCCAAACAATTTGAATTTGTTCAAATTCTTGCCAATATGCAACATTATCTTGAATATCATACCATTGATAACTACCTGCTTTACGTCCACCTTCTACACCAGCAGTTAGTCTATTTCTGTACTGACCGAGATGTTTTTCAATCGCTGGATATTTTTTAATATCAGTGCCACGCCTTGTAAAAATCAGCCATAGATCCTGATAATCAACACGCCATCTTTTGACATCACGACCACGAAGTAAAGGTTTAATAACTTCAGCAGATGATGAATGTTCAGCGATTAATTTATCTCTTGTTGCTCGATCGATCACAAAAGCCTCATTAAATCCTGTCAAAATACCACGATAAAATTTACCGTTTACATATTCCCCCAAAGGTTTACCAGCATTTCGCAACTTTGCCAATAAATCTAAAACTTGTGTATTTTCCAACCGCCAACCATCAGCTTTAAGTGCAGATTGTGGCATTAAGAAATTTTGAGCATCAAAAACACTTGGAAAATCTTTTAAATCTTCCGTTTGTTGCCAAGAAAGAGCCTTTAACTGTGCATCCTTACTAGCTTTTTCTTTGCTAAATAAAATAATACTGGGATAGGCGATCGCTGTAAAAACATCCGTATCCCCAAAATCAATAAGCTGCTGAATTGTTGTATTTTTACCCAGAAAATCCCGTAACTTTTCCCCATAACCCGAACGGAAATATTTATTCGAGCAAATATAACTCAAAACGCCGCCAGTATTTAGTAACTGATAACCCCGTTCAAAGAAATAAACAAATAAATCAGCAACGCCTGTATAACAATCAAATTGCTTTTGTAAAATTGGCTTAAATTCCTTAATTTGCTCCTGTCGCACATAAGGCGGATTCCCAATCACAATATCAAAACCATCAGCAATCCCAAACATCCATTCAGGATCGAAAAAATCCGCCGAAGTATTTTGATTGTATGGATTCCAGGTTGCCAAACTATCAGCCAGAGCCATCTCCAACCCCGTCGCCTTTAACAAATCCCCGATCGCATTACGCAACTCCTGATCACGATTGCGATACTTATCCTTAGTCGCCTTAGACCGCGCGGTAAAATGCTTTTGCCGCACCTCCTTTAACTCCTTTTCCCTTTCCTGAACCGCAGGACTCCGCAAACTCATCTGATCGTTAAATCTAATCAAACTATTCGCCGCCACAAACTTAGTTTCCAAATTTGGCAGAGGCAAAATCCCCCGATTAGCTTGATTATTGTCCACCTTCTGCTCCACAATCAACGAAATAAAACAGCGTAACTTGGCAATCTGGAGGGCGATCGGCTGAATATCCACCCCATAAATGCAATTTTCAATCAAAAACAACTTCCGGGGATAATCCTTTTCATTACTCGCAAAATCATCCTCAATCTGCCCCAAACGCTCCTCTAATTGTCTAACTGCCGCCTCCCTTGCTTGCTCATAACTAATCTTTTGCGCCTGCCGTAAATCCTCCAACACAGGCAAAATTTCCCGTTCCTTTTGTTGATGTTTCCAGCGTTCATTATGGCGATCGAGCTTGCTCAAAATATGCACCATCTTCTGCAAAACACCCATAGGAAAAGCCCCCGACCCACAAGCCGGATCAAGAATCTTACAATTATCCAAAGCCTGAATTAAACGCTCTACTTCGGCATCTGTAAACTGGTGTGGCTCATCGGTATAGGAGAGTAAGTGGCGAAGTCTGCCCTCATCCCCCCGGCCCCCTTCTCCCAGGGGAGAAGGGGGAGAAAGAGAAGAAGAGGGAGAAGGAGTCTTGCTCTCCTCTTTCTTGCTCTCTTCTTTCTTGCTCTCTTCTTTCTTGCTCCCCTCTCCCCTAGGGAGAGGGGCTGGGGGTGAGGGCAAAAAACTCCATGATTCTCAGTAAAACTCTCTCTAAACCATCAAAAACTTCCTGATTACGAAAACGTAAAACTGTAAGTCCCTGCGATCGCATCCAAGCATCTCTTTCTTGATCTTGGTCAACTTGTGAGTTATGAACACTTCCGTCTAGTTCAATCACCAATTTGGCACTGTGACAGTAAAAGTCAGCAATAAATCGATCAATATTGTGTTGACGACGAAATTTTGCATCACAAAAACGGCGATCGCGTAAGCATTCCCAAAGCACTTTTTCGGCAGGCGTTTGCTGTTGCCTTAGCTCTTTTGCTCTGAGCAACAACGCTTTAGGAATTAACCGTAACTTACCAGTAAGGTGATCGCCCTCATCCCCCCGGCCCCCTTCT
>NZ_CAWLTW010000001.1:2228783-2449688 GCF_963864145.1 Planktothrix prolifica NIVA-CYA 540
GCAAATAATTCTTAAGATAAGCAATTAAACTCTCATCCACCATGTAATTCACAATCTCACGGGGCGTATAAAAAGAACCTGTTTGTTTCCTCGCCGTCGTCTGAGTTTCTGGATTATAAGCCGCCAATAAATTCTCAAAAACTTGACCTAATAATTCAGGATCAAGCGCCACATCTTCCTCAAAAGGTGTATTTTCAGCGATCGTAAACTTATAGCTATTAAAGATTTCAATTAAGCCACGAACCTGATATTTCTTGCGACTCGTACCAAAATCCGCATTCAAATCCACATCTTGAAAATCCCCAAAAAATAACTCATTGGGAACCGATAAAGGATTTTTAGAATTATCACTAAACCCGTCAATTCTAATCTCTGGCTCAGTTGTATTCTTCTGCGACGGAATATCCAAACACTCAAATAAACCACCATTTAAAAATGGAATCTCAGCAAAATAGCGATTAATTACTTGATCAGGCTCCTGAAAATAGTCTTCATAGCGAAATACATTATGCACCATGTACTGATGACTCTGACTACCAGAACGCTTAATAAACGCCCGATCTTTTTCCGTATTCAGGGTTGCAAAGAATAAATTCTGCAAAATTGCCTTGTAATAGTTGCTTTCCTGCGGTTCTAAACTCTTGAGAAGCGATCGCATATCTTCGTGATCAAACAAAGCATCAGGAACTAAGCCCTTTTCCTTCAAAAACCATACAAACATTAACCGTGTAATTAACCTAATTAAACTCTCTTGATTGTCCTTAGCATCCTTGGGGAAAACCACCTGCTTACAAGCATGAAAATACCAAGCTGAAACCTCTTGATAAAACTTTTTATTTAACAGATTAACATCAAGAACCTTCCGCCAATATTTATATAACTTCTCAAAGGAATTTACCCGATCTTTACCCACAGTTGGAATCTTGAGATCCGCTAAAATTCTTTCATGTCCCGTATGGGGCTGCCTAATATCAATATCCCTTAAGAGTGTCACCTTTCCTGCCTTCTCACCTTCACGATTATCTTTATATTTCAATCTCTCCGTATTGGCAAACGCCAGATATTCGCCATACTTAAACACAACTACCACAGGTGTATAGCAAAACTCCCGATTAAAAGCCCGTGATATTTCTGCTAACTGCGATCGCGTTGGCAATAAACCATCATCACGCCCCCGCAAAGTTATCCCAAAAATCAATATCCCATCATCATCCGACTTAATTTTATCAATTGCTAAACTCTTACCACCCTTGAATGCTGCATCATCAACCATCCCCAAAAAATAAACATCATCAATGAGACGAAAAGATTCCCGATCTTTATAACTATTTTCCAGAATTTCCCTAGCAGGAATTGGCGCATCCGTTACAGAAGCGATCGGTACTTGCAACTCCGCAAAAAAAGCCCGTAAAGCAGGCAAAAAGTCTAATTCATTAAAAATAGTGAGTTTCATATCAAAACAAAGCCACAATCACGGATTATGCGGATTAAAGGATTTCACGGATTTTACTTATTTTTATCATATAGCTTTCAACAAAGAAAATCCCTTAATCACTCTTAATCCAAAAAATCCGCGAAATCCGTGTAATCCTCTTAATCCTTGTTCAACTCCTCTCAAAAAATACGGTAAACTGAACAATGGTTAATATAAGCTCCACTTTTCATGACAAATCCTGATCCATCCCAAACTAATCCCAATCTTTGGCCGCAATTATTACAACAACTGTTAGACCGCCAATCCCTTTCTGTAACCCAAGCCTCACAATTAATGCAGGGATGGCTCTTAGAAACAATTCCTCCCGTCCTTTCTGGGGCGATTTTGGCGGCAATACAAGCCAAAGGAGTATCAGCGACGGAATTAACCGGAATGGCCTCGGTTTTACAATCCTTTGGCTCCTCGGATACCCTCACCAAAAGCAATTCCGGCATCATTTCTAACTACCGTGTGATTGATACCTGCGGCACCGGGGGCGATGGAGCTTCCACCTTCAATATTTCCACCACCGTTGCCTTTATTGCGGCCGCAGCCGGGGTTCCCGTAGCAAAACATGGAAATCGTTCGGCATCGAGTAAAGTTGGCTCTGCGGACGTATTAGAAGCCTTGGGGATTAACTTAAAAGCACCTTCCGAAAAAGTCAAACAGGCATTATCAACTGTCGGAATCACCTTTTTATTTGCCCCAGGTTGGCATCCCGCCCTCAAAGCCGTGGCCCAACTACGTCAAACTCTGAAAGTCCGAACCGTATTTAATTTATTAGGGCCATTGGTGAATCCCCTATATCCAACCGGACAAATTATTGGGGTTTTTGATCCTAAAATGCTCCCAATTATTGCCCAAGCCTTAAACCAATTAGGTACGGAGGTTGCGATTGTTTTACATGGACGAGAAAGACTTGATGAAGCGGGATTAGGAGATATTACCGACTTAGCAATTTTATCCCAAGGAGAGGTTAAAGCAGCCACTCTCAACCCCCAGGAATTGGGGTTAACTTTCGCTCCCCTAACAGCCCTGAAAGGGGGAGAAGTGCAGGAAAATTCGGAGATTCTAAGAAATTTATTGCAGGGAAAAGGTACACAGGCGCAAAAAGATGTGGTGGCTCTGAATGGGTCTTTAGCCTTACAAGTTGGGGGTGTTGTACCCATGGGCGACCACTCGCTTGGAATTCGTTTAGCTCAAGAGATTTTACAAAGTGGTGTGGCTTGGTCAAAACTGGAAGAATTGGTTAAATTTCTTCAGGATTAATGTTATTTAACTGGCTTTTTGCTGAGGTAAATTTAAGGGAGCAGAGGGTTGAATCGGTTTGGATTGAAAGACATCTCTTAATGCTTCTTCTAAGGTCGGTCGCATCACAATTCGGTTTTCACTAGCGACAATGACTCTAACTAAGGTCGGTAAACTATTTTCTTCTGCTTCTAAATATAAAGGTTCAACATAAAGTAGGGATTGTTCAATGGGAATCACTAATAAATTCCCTTGAATTACCCGTGATCCTTGACGACTCCAGAGGGAAATCTGCTCGGAAATTTCGGGTTCTTGATTAATTAAAGCTTCTACCTGTTCCGGGCCAAAAATTAGGCGTTGTTTCGGGAAACGATATAATAGTAAACTCCCATAATGTTCGAGATCAGAACGAGCCGTTAACCAGGCGACTAAGTTATTCCGACTAGCGGGAGTAAAGGGAAGCATCAGCATGAATTCCTCGGTTTTTTCCGTCGGTAATCGCATGATTAAATAATAGGGTTCCATGGGTTGTTGTTTACTCGCATAAATTTCTACTGGAACCCGCCAGAGGTCTTCCCGATTATAAAAAACAATCGGATCACTCATGTGATAAGTGAGTAAATGTTGAGATTGAACACTAAATAAATCAACGGGATAGCGAATATGTTGACGCAGGGTGAGGGGCATTTCTTCAATAGAATTAAATAAATCGGGAAAAACCTGTTTCAGTGTGGATATGATCGGATCTTGATCTTCCTCTAATGAATAGAATTTAACCTTACCGTTATAAGCATCAATAATCACTTTCACCGAATTTCTAATATAGTTAAATCCGGCTCCTTCAGGATCGGAATAGGGGTACATATTACTGGTAGTATAAGCATCAATCATCCAATATAAATAGTTATGATCAATGGATGGCGAGTTAGAATCAGCAACTACTAGATAGGGGTTACTATCATAATGTAGAAAAGGGGCGATCGCTTTTACCCTTTCTAAAATATTGCGCCGAAAAAGTAATTTAGTTTCGGGGGTGAAGTTATCCGTAAATAACATTTGCCAATTTTTTAAATAATAGGCAAATAACAACCGTTTCCATCCAGTTCCAATCACAATTCCGCCCTCGCCATTGTAGATGTTATAAACATTCTCATTTCCCAGGGGAAAATCGAGTTCTTTTACTTTAGTTGAAGTCATTATTTGAGTATTGGTAAGTAACCCGTAATAAAGTCGAGGTTTACCAATAGGAATTATATTTTTAATACGGGGAGAAACTTCTAAGGTTGTATCTTGATCTAATCGTGGATCAGCACCAATATTTTTCACAAAAAATTCAGGAAGACCACCCTCCGCAACCCGATTAACTGGGGAGAGAGTAAAACCATAACCATGGGTATAAACCAAATGTTCGTTAACCCAAGTTTTGGCTTTTTCTGGGACTAATTCATAGTTTAATTCCCTGGGAGAAATGAGTACCTGTTGTTTTTGTAAACCTGTGTTGAACTTTCCTAAAAACTTATCGGGTAGAATAGAATAGCGATCATAATCGGCGTCGGAAAATTCATAATAGAGGCGAATTTGTTGTAATTGACGATTAGTTTGTAATAAAGGTCGTTTATCCCAAAGACGAATATTATCTACCGTTAAATTATTATTTTTAATGTCGGTATAACTTAATTTAGCATTCGGATCAAAAGTTTCAACGTTGATTTTATCTAAATTAAATCCCTGGCGAGTATACTGAATACTCCGCTTAATATAAGGTAATTCTCGCTCTAATTCGTTGGGTTGAACAATTAACTGTTGAACTAAATTTGGTATAATACCTACTACCAGAATCGCAAATCCTAAATACCAAGTAAATATTACTCTAAGGGAATAGCTATCTGCGAATAATTTATCTCGGCGTGAATTTCGGTTTTTAATTAGAGATAGTACCCCTATTTTTCTTAAAAAAATATCAATATATGGTCTAACTTTTTTAACCGAAAAAAGAGATTGCCAAATCAGAAAAATAGAAAGAAATATAGCAATTATAGATAACAATAAATAACTGGGTTTTAAGATATTGACATCAGTAAAATCTGCCCCAAATACTACCCCCTGAGTGGAGTATAAAAGTTCATAACGGGCTAACCAATACCGCATCGCACAACTGAACATCAGAAGCCCTGCTAATCCGTGCAGGTGACGTTGCTGAGGGTGAGAAAAACTTGGGAATCGTCCTTGACTGATACTATTTCCAGAGAGTAAATAGATTAAACTACAAGTAATAAAACTAACTGAAAACAATCCAATTAACCAAAATTCTAACAAGTGAGCAATGGGGAGACTAAAAATATAAAAGCTAATATCTCTATTTAATAATGGTTCAATTTGGTTAAAAGAAGTGGGATGAAAATATTGCAAGAAACTTGCCCAATGACTTGATAATAATAGGCTAAAACCAAAGCCAAAAATTAAAGCAATAAAACTAAAAATAATCAGAGGATTCCAGAGAATAGAAATTACTAAAATTAATAAAACAGGGATTTTCCAACTGTAATCTTTAAAATTTTTAATCCATTTCTCGAAAATATTAGGTTCAAACTGGGCGGGTAGATTAGAAAATAGAGGTTGACTCGCATCCCAATGCCAATAACTAATAAAAATCTGGCTATAATGAATAATAATCAAACCTAGTAATAGGGATAAACCCATCACCAGCATTAAAAGCGAAGGTAATCCCAAGGAAAATCGAGGTAAATTCTGATGAGATAAATCAAAAAGATGATCGGGAGGTTTATTTTGTAAATGTTGAGGTAAATATCGATGGCGTCGAGCTATAACTAAATTTCCCATTAACCAAGCTACAGTGATTAATAAACCCAATAGCGCTAACCCAACTTCTATCCATAATCTTCCTTTAAAAACCGACAAATAATCGACTTCTTCAAACCAAAGAAATTCACCCCAAAACTTAGCGGTGAAATCGAGGATAAAGCCCAAACTCAATCCCACTAAAATCACTTTAAAAAACAGATTTTTTCTCGACATGAGATTCAATTAAGCGATGAGAAACTCTTGGGTTTTATTGTAACCGATCAAGCCTAGATGTTGAGACAGGGAATAGCCCCCCAAACCCCCCGTGCACAGGGGGCTAGTAGGGGGGAGGGAACGCCGGATCTGGGAACAGCCCCCCAAACCCCCCGTGCACGGGGGGCTAGGGGGGGGAGGGAACGCCGGATCTGGGTAGAGGATGTGTAATTAATTTTGTTTAGGTACTTATACCCCGGCCAACTCAGAAACGTCTACAATCAAAAGCGTATTCAGTGGAGTTGATTACCAAAAATGGATATTAAATTAATCCTGACCGTATTAACGGTGTTCTTTACCTTGGGCTGTCTGTTCTTTGGAACCAAAAACGGCTTCTATAACAGCGACGATTACCATGGTAACGGTTCCGCTCATTAATTAGAGGGGCAGGGGGAGTAAACTCTTGCCTCTTGCCCATTCGTAATTCGTAATTCGTAATTACCTCTTGGACTAGCTTTCTGGACACCTTATATGGCACACTGAATTGACTAAGATCAAGATCTGGGAGTAATAATCCTCTAGCCGGGATATCTGATAACACTGTTGACTCTAGGGTTGAGGTCTTCTTCGCCCTTTGTGTCCGGTGGTGAGCTTGAAATCATGGTGTGTGTAGTGAACGAGGACGAAAAAATTGCTGCGGTCAATCAAGGGTTTTGTCAGAAGTTCGGGGCGTGGGAGTCAGTGGTCGCTTGTCGATAGCAAATTATCCCTCAAACTGAATCTGCTCAGTACATTAGTCCGAAGGGACTTAGAGGCACGATACAAAGGTTCGATTCTCGGCAACCTCTGGCCTTTATTGAATCAGTTGTCCCAACTGCTGATTTATACCTATGTTTTTTCCATTGTTCTCAAGGTCAAACTCAATCTTGAGGGTTTTCCCGATAACGAATTAGCCTTTGGCCTGTGGCTATTTGCGGGTTTAATTCCTTGGTTTGCCTTCACAAATGGATTAATTCAAGCAGCCAGTTCCGTTGTCGGACAGCCGAACTTAGTCAAAAAGGTGGTTTTTCCCCTGGGACTATTGCCCCTGGTACCGATTTTCTCCGCCTTTATTGAAAGCTCCTTTGGCTTAGTGGCCTTAATTGGCTTAACCGCCTTGTCTTCTCAAATCCTCCACCCTACCCTTTGGTTACTGCCGTTAGTTTGGATACCCCAAGTCCTATTAACCGCCGGGTTAGGCTACTTAACAGCCGGATTAACCGTATTTCTACGCGATATTCCCCAGAGTTTAGGCGTAATTTTGAACCTTTGGTTTTATGTGACGCCGATTTTATATCCCGTCGCTAAAGTTCCTGAATCCTGGCAATTTTGGATTGTTTGGTGTAATCCCATTACTGGACTTTCAGAAAGCTATCGAGATTTAGTTTTAGTCGGGGAAATGAGACATTGGGGAGAATTAGCCATGTCCTCAATATTCGCCTTGGTTATGTTTTGTTTAGGCCTATGGGTTTATAGACGGTTGCGTCCAGCCTTTGCTGACGTTTTGTAGCGGTGACAGTTCCTCACACAACTCACACACAAACTGATCACTGATAAACCACCGAAATCAACATCGAATGACCGAAATTGCTATATCTGTTAATCACGTCTCTAAATGCTTCAAACGTTATCGCCATCCGGTGGATAGATTGAAGGAAATTTTTGTGCCTGGAAAGAGTCTGGCTCATAATTTTTGGGCATTGCAAGATATTAATTTAGAAGTTTGGAAAGGCCAAACTTTAGGGGTTGTTGGGCGCAATGGTTCGGGAAAAAGTACCCTATTACAAATAATTGTTGGAACTTTAACCCCAACTCAAGGAGATGTGCAAGTTAATGGTCGAGTTTCAGCATTATTAGAACTCGGTAGTGGGTTTAATCCTGAATTTACTGGGCGACAAAATGTATTTTTTAATGGTCAATTATTGGGATTAAAAACCCATGAAATTGAAGCCAAATTTGATAGTATTGCTGCTTTTGCTGATATTGGAGATTTTATTGATCAACCTGTCAAAACCTATTCCAGTGGAATGTATGTGCGTTTAGGATTTGCGGTAGCTACCAGTGTTGATCCTGATATTTTAATTGTTGATGAAGCGTTATCCGTTGGGGATGAAGCCTTTCAACGTAAATGTTTTAGTCGAATTCATGAAATCAAAGATCGGGGTGGAACCATTTTATTTGTCTCCCATTCAGCCCCTTCAATTATTCAACTCTGTGACTCGGCTGTATTAATGGATCGGGGAGAATTGTTACTCGAACATACTCCTAAAATGATCATTTCTAAATATCAAAAAATGATCTATGCCGATGCCGATCAAATGATCATGATTCGAGATGAAATTCAACATTTAACCCGTAAATCCTCCCAACCTTTAGAGGTAATTGAAGAAGATTCTCAAAAAAATCAGTCCCATCCTAAAAACCCAGCCTCTCCCTCCGTCCTACCTTCTTGGAATACAAAAAATGGACATTATAAAGATTATTTTGATCCCAAATTAGTTCCTGATCATCCGATTAAATATCCTTCCCGTGGGGCTGAAATTTTAGAACCCCATATTATTACTTTAGGGGGTGAAACGGTTAATCATTTAGTCGCTCGAAATAGTTATATTTACACCTATTCCGTGAAATTTGATAAACTCGCCTCCCATGTTCGCTTTGGAATGTTAATTAAAACCGTGAGTGGATTTGAATTAGCGGGAGCTTCCTTTTTAGCCACATCTCAGTCGATTAAACAGATTGAACCCGGAACAACCATTGCCATCAAATTTAAGTTTGAATGTCAATTATCACCGGATGTTTATTTCCTGAATGCGGGAGTTTCTGGTATTGTAGAGGGTGAATTCACTTATTTAGATCGCTGTATTGATGTTGGGATGTTCCGAGTTCAACCCTATGAAGATTCCTGTAGCACTGGGGTAGTGGATTTGTTGATTGAACCCAGTTTAAAAATCAAGTCCGGTTTAGTAAAAACAGCATCGGAACTATAGCAATCCGCACCGAGGTTGTAAGAATATTATCTGGTATTCCCTATTCCCCTTTTTGTGATTAAAACGCTGAAATAGAAACCAAACACAAGAACATGATGGATACAACTAACACCACCTCTCCCGTTATTATTATTGCTGGAATGCACCGTTCAGGAACCTCTTTAACCGCTTCCCTACTGCAAAATCTAGGGGTTAATATTGGTAAACAGTTAGTCGGTGTAGACTATGGGAATATTAAAGGTCATTTTGAAAATGTTGATTTTGTAGACTTTCACAAATCTGTTTTTAAAAGCCATGATATTGATGAACTGGGGTGTGTATTCTCAGGGGAAATCTCTCTCACAGAACAAGAGATAGAATCCGCTAAAAAACTGATTGAAATTAATCAAGATTCTTCTTCAGCCTGGGGATGGAAAGATCCTAGAACTACTTTATTTTTAGACTTTTGGCATCAATTATTACCCCAGGCTAAGTTTATTTTTGTCTATCGTTCTCCCTGGGAAGTTATCGACTCTTTATATCGTCGGGCGACGGATGCTATCTTACTAGACCATCCCGAAATTGCTATCCAAATGTGGAGCAATTATAACCGCAAAATTTTAGAATTTTATCATAAATATCCCGATAATTGCCTATTAGCAAATGTTTATACTGTTGGCAATCAAACGGCTGATTTTATCAAACAAATCAATCATAAATTTAATCTTAATTTACAGGGTGAATTTTCCAATCAATTTGAACCGTCCCTATTAGTAAATCGGATTTTAGCGACTCCAAAACCCCTATTTATTAAAGCCTATTTTCCTGAATCCATCGAACTATATCAGACCTTAGAAAACAATGCTTATCCATTAAATAGCCATTTAACGGCATTGGAATTAGAGAGTTTAAATCAACCTTTATCAGCCGATTGGGTGTTTGAAGATTGGGCAAAACTCAGAAAATTAGAAAAAAATCAGTCTGTTCTAGCAAAAGATTTAGATATATTGCTCAAAGATAGAGATATTTTACAAAAAGATATTCAAGAATGGCAAGAACGTTTTGACGATGCCGTTGAACGTTTAATTAAAACTGAAAATCTCCTGGGTGAAACTCAATTAAAACTCAATGGTATAGAAGTTAAAGCCGAGGAAGCTATAACTAAGTTAATCTCTACAGAAGCAGAATTAGGCAAAACCCAAGGGGAATTAGAAGGGTTTAAAACCCGATTTGAGCAGGCGGTAGATAAACTCGTCACCACAGAAATAGAATTAGGTCAAACCCAGGGGCAATTACAAGCTGTAGATGCCAAATATCAAGAAATATTAAGGCGCTGCCTTCAATCAGAAACGGAACTGGGAATTACTCAATTTCAATTCCAAGATTTAAGTATTCAATATCAAGATGGACTGACCAAACTTTTAACCTTAGAAGATGAATTAGGGCGAACTCAAATGAAATTGTTGGGAGCAGAATCTCAATTTGAACAAGCCTTAAATAAAATATTCAGTTTAGAAGATGAACTGGGTAAAGCCCAACAGGAAATTGTCGCTATGAAGTCCTCCAAATTTTGGAAACTGCGAGGAAAATGGCTGGGTGCTAAACGACGTTTAAAACAATTTCGCCGTCGATTTATTTACTCGCTGGATTTTCCCCTGAATTGGGAATTAATTGGATTTACGGAGAAATTTTTGAATATTTCCGGTTGGTGTTTTTATACTGGAAATCAACAACTAAAAGCGGTGAGAGCTAGAATAGGCAAGGATATTTTTGCCGGAGAATATGGTATTGAACGTCAAGATGTGGCGGATATTCATTTAGCTTATCCCCAAGCAAAATCATCAGGATTCTATCTTCAAATTCGCGTTCCTCAAGGCAATTCCTTAGTAGAATTAGAAGCCCAAGATAGTAATGGAAAATGGACGGTATTTGCCCGTTATCCCCTAACGGCTTCTAGCTTAAGAGCCTCCTTTGATGTGCCGTCACAGTGGGAACAACGACAGGGACAAATCCTATTTGCAGGTTGGTGTTGCCATCCGAATCAGCGAATTACACAATTAAAATTAATCTATGGAAATCAATGGGTGATTTGTGCCTATGGGTTACGTCGTGTTGATGTGGGGCAGGTTTTTCCTAATTGGATAGGAAGCGCCGAAAGTGGGTTTGAAGCCTTAATTGATTTACCCCCAGGAACTTGGGAAATTAGTTTAGAAGCCCATTTAGAAAATGGGGAAATTCTGATTTATAACTGTCCCCAAACCTTACAAGTTTCCCGCTACGGACTATTAGAAAAAAGCACCACAAAAATTAAACAAGTTTCTCGTTATACGGCAGCCATTCAAAAACGAATAGGAGAACGAAAACAACGTTTAGGTCGTCTCTTACCGATGCCTTGGGAAATTCCAGCAATTCTGCGGCAAATGAGCATGATGTATCGGCAAACAACCGTCCCCCAGGGGGATTTTTTACCCCCCCAAGGCTTTGAATTACTGCAACCAATTGAACCCTATCAGGCTTGGTTAGTTGCTAATCAATGGACAGAACGCAGTTTAGAGTCTTTAAAAACTCGATTAACAGTTTATTCGCCAGAAATATTGCCTAAAATTTCCGTGGTTATGCCCGTTTATAACCCCCCGATTGAATTCTTGGAAAAAGCGATTCAAAGTGTAATTAACCAAGTTTATACTAATTGGGAATTATGTATTGCCGATGATTGTAGTACCAATACCCAAGTCGTAGAATTATTAACTGAATATTCAGCAAAAGATGCTCGAATTAAAGTCTATTTCCGCAGCGAAAATGGCAATATTAGCGCGGCTACCAATAGTGCAGCTAGTCAAGCAACCGGGGAATTTATTGCCTTTTTAGATAACGATGACGAATTAACCCCCGATGCGTTAGGGGAAATGGCATTATATTTAATCCAATATCCCGAAACCGATTTTCTCTATTCCGACGACGATAAAATTGACCCCGATGGCAAAAGATTTGCCCCCCAATTTAAGCCCGATTGGTCGCCCCAACTCTTGCTTTCCTATATGTATATGGGGCATTTATTAGTAGTTAGACGAGGAATTTTTGAGAAATTAGACGGATTTAGAATTGGATTTGAAGGGTCACAGGATTATGATTTTGCCCTGCGAGCAACGGAAATTTCTCGCCAGATTGGTCATATTCCTTTAGTTCTCTATCATTGGCGCACCGCCCCCGGCTCAACGGCCGTTTCTGGAGCGGCAAAACCCGCGAGTTTTGATGCCGGAAAACACGCCATTCAAGAAGCCTTAACCCGTCTTCAAAGTTCAGGAAAAGTTTATCAACCGAATTGGGCCAGTGAACTGAATCTAGGAATTTTTTATCATCAATTTCCCGACCAAGGGCCGTCCGTAACGATTATTATTCCGACTAAAAATCAACTTAAATTACTCCAGGCTTGTGTCGAATCAATTAAAAAAACAACCTATCAAAATTATCAGGTTGTGATTATTGATAACGAAAGCGACGACCCCAAAACCCTAGAGTATTTCAAGAAAATCAGCGACACCGAAAAAATATCAGTTTTAAAAATAGCTAATCAAGGAAAATTCAACTTTGCTGCGATTAATAATCGGGCGGTGGAACAGGTGAATACGGATTATGTATTATTCCTGAATAATGACACGGAAGTGATTAATTCCCATTGGTTAACTCAGATGATGGGTTATGCTCACATCCGAGGCGTAGGGGCAGTTGGGGCGCGGTTAATTTATCCCGATGACCGGATTCAACACGCTGGAATATTACATGGACTCCATCATGGTTTGGCGGGTCATGCTTTTAAGTTAACCCACCGTCAAGATTTCGGTTATTTAGCCTATTCTAAAGTCGTCAGAAATTATTCGGCGGTGACGGCGGCTTGTTTATTAACTCCTCGTCAATTGTTCTTAGATTTAGGGGGATTTAATCAAGTTGATTTTGCCGTTGCTTACAATGATGTGGATTATGGATATAGATTATTTGAACAGGGTTATCAATCGGTTTATTGCCCGGAAGCGGAATTAATTCACCGAGAAGGAACCAGTCGCGGTTATAAAGATGACCCGAAAGAAGTGGCAAAATTCCGTCGCCAATATGCCGATAAAATTGATCCTTTTTATAACCCTAATTTATCCTTAGATAATGAATGGTTTCAAATTCAACCTCGACGCTATCAATTAAAATTGACTGCTAATTTTGCCCCGATTCCAAAGGTTTTAATGTGCAGTAATGCCCTGGAATATACGGGCGCACCGTTACATCAATTTGAAATTGTGGTTAAGTTAGCCGCCGAAGGAAAACTAGAACCGACGATTTTCTGTGTTGATGATGGGCCGTTACGCTATGCCTATGAACAGCAGGGAATTAGAGTAATTGTCAGGGAACATCCCCTAGCTAATATTTATCAACGGGAAGCCTATAATACTGTCATTGAAAGATTAGCAAATGAACTACAAATAGAACAATTTGATCTAGTTTATGCTAATACTTTAGAAACCTTTTTTATGGTGGATTGTGCTAAACAAAAATCAATTCCTTGTGTGTGGAATATCCATGAAAGTCAGGCTTGGCAAACCTATTTTAATGGATTGGGTTCGGAAATTTCAGCCCGAGCCTTAGAGTGTTTCCAATTTCCCTATCGGGTGATATTTGTTGCTGATGCAACCCGAAATCTTTATCAATCTTTAAATAGTCATCACAACTTTACGGTGATTCATAATGGTTTAGATATTCAAAGGTTACTTAAAACATCAGAACAGCTAACTAGAATTGCAGCCAGAACCGCGTTATCAATAGCAGAAGACGAAATCGTTATTTTGTTACTGGGAACGGTTTGTGAACGCAAAGGACAAAAGGATTTAGTTGAAGCGTTACCCCTATTATCAAGTAATTATCATAACAAAATTCGTTGTTTTATTGTTGGCGATCGCCCCAGTATTTATAGCACCGAATTAGCTCAATTAAAAGCCCAACTTCCCGATACTTTAAAACAGCGATTAACCCTAGTTCCAGAAACTCCAGAAACCGCCCAATATTTCCTGGCTGCGGATATTTTCGTCTGTACCTCTCGCGTGGAAAGTTATCCCAGAGTGATTATGGAAGCCATGGGATATAACCTACCGATTATCACCACTCCCGTATTTGGAATTCCTGAACAGGTGCGTCCTGAAATTAATGGTTTATTTTACACGCCCCACCAACCGGAAGAATTAGCCAAATGTTTAACATCGCTATTAGAAAACCCGGATTTAAGACAGGAATTTGCTCAAAATTCCCAGTATGTTTTGGAGTCTCTGAATACCTTTGAGGAAATGACTCAAAGTTATTTAGAAATCTTCCAAGAAGCCTATTTTATTAATCCCTATCCGGCTTCTAATTCCTTCTTTTCTTCCCAATCCGTTGAATCCTTAGAGATTCAGATTAACCCCCCTTCTGCGGTCACGATTTCCGCCGTCGAAGTCAATCATCCTGAACCTGAAATTGCCGAACCTCAAGCAAAAAATTATTGGGAAACTAATCCTAATGCCGCCGCCAGTCAATGGGTTTCTAATCCGATTATTGGGGATACCATCCATCAAAGAATGTCTGGAGGTCAAACCCAAAAATATTGGTTACGGTGGTTAATTGAAGATTATTTTGTCGGTCAAAAATTTAATCATCTGATTTCCTTGGGATGTGGGATTGGGAATCATGAAATTTTGATGGCGGAATTGGAATTTGCTCAACACATTGATGCCTTTGACTTTTCGGAATCTTCCTTAGAAATTGCGCGAAAAGACGCTAAAAAAGCTGGAGTTAAGGTTAATTTTTATCAGGAAGATTTTAATACCTTTAACCTGAATCCAGAGGTTAAATATGATGTAGCATTTTGTTCCGGTTCTCTGCATCACGTTCGGGAACTAGAACGATTTTTAGAAATGGTTCATAAGGCGTTACATCCCCAGGGCTATTTCATTATTAATGAATATGTTGGGGCTAATTATTGCATCTACAATAAACGCCAGGTGGAACTAATCAACCGCCTATACCAATGTTTCCATAAATTAATTCGTTCTGGGATTATGGAAAATAAATTTATTAATCCCAGTATTCATCAAGTCTTTGCCACTGACCCCTCAGAAGCGGTTCGTTCTCAACTGATTTTACCCTTTATTGAGTATTATTTTGATATTGAACTATTCAATCCGTTTGGGGGCGCAATTCTTCATCCTCTGTATCCTTTATTAGATCATAATCAGTTTTTACCCGGTGATCCGAAAGGAGAAACACTAATTAAACTTTTGTTGGAATTTGAACAAATATTAATGGAAATTCCTGGAGGGTTAGAATCGGATTTCTGTTTGTGTGTATTGCGTCCTAAACGATTTTAAATCAGTGTAGAGACGTGCCATGGCACGTCTCTACTGTTATACTTTTCTGATAATAGTGATCAGTTCATTCCAATTATCAAAAATCTTTTCCAAAGTAAAAGGAAACCCAAGTTGGTGTTTTAAGGTGAGCAGAAAATCCACAAAATCGGCAGTTGTCCAAACATGAAAATGGATACTAAAATCTCGCCTCATCAATTCTTTAACCATCCATTCTGCTTTGGTTTCATCTGTTTCTTTTTCTACTAATTCAATCCATTCTTCATAATGATTTTGTCGAGACCATTCCGCGCCCTGTTGGTAATCTTTTAATAAATGTTCAATAGAAGTGACTGGGCGATCACAATCAAAACAAGTTCGTTTTTCGGGAACAGCTAAATATAAAATCCCGTCTTTTCTAATCACCCGTAATAAATTTTCAATCGTCAGGATCGGGTTTTGGCAATGTTCAATGAAATGATTTGCAATCACAAAATCCTGGGTTTCATTCTCAACTGTTTTTAGGAATTCACCATTATCAATAATATCGACAGAAACTAAATTAACATCAGCTAACTCAGGATAATGTTTTCTTAAATCAGGAACACTCATCCGATCCACATATTGAACATGAGCGGATAAAGGAACCTCCAGAGGATGATTTAATGCTCCAACTTCAATGCCATTTCCCTGTAAATATCGGTTGGCAAAAAAACGACGAAACGTATAAATTGGAGAAAGTGTTTCAGCATCAGCCGTGAGTGTCATAATTTAATGTCCTCAGCAGTTCATTCTTAATTTACATTCAATTTTCAGTCAATTCATAACCGAAACAGTTAACCCTTTAGAGTATAATCCTAAATTGGGTTGAAAATTTATTCAATTTTGTTCAGTTCCTTAAAAGTTATCCCGATTTGGACGATAGCAAAATTGAACGAATGGGAATTATTCCCGTTGATGATTTAACTCTCAATCTGGAGGCATATCACCGTTGATTCAACAAGCAAGGACAATTGATTCAAAACCGATCACTGCACCCCAGTTTATCATTCTTGGGGTACAAAAGGGGGGAACCAATTCCCTCTATCAATATCTATGTCAACACCCTCAAATTGTAGCGGCAACCCAAAAGGAAATCCATTTTTTTACGCTAAATTATCAGCAGGGTTTAGAATGGTATGAATCCCAGTTTTCCCCGGAAGCTGATGGAAAGCAATTGATTAGCGGGGAAGGTTCTCCCTATTATTTCTTTCATCCCTTAGTACCCCAACGAATTTATGAATTTTTTCCTAAAACTCGGTTTATTGTATTATTGAGAAATCCGGTAGATCGGGCGATTTCCCATTATTATTGGGAAGTGAAACTGGGGTATGAATCTCTCTCTTTGGAAGATGCGATCGCCCAAGAAACTCAACGGCTACAAGGAGAAGCCGAAAAAATGGGTTCAGATCCGACTTATTTTAGTTTTAACCATCAACATTATTCCTACCTTTCCAGGGGAATATATATTGATCAACTACAAAGATGGATGAAGTTTTTTCCCAGGGAACAATTTTTGATTCTGAGGAGTGAAGATTTATATTCAGATTCCGAAAAAGTGGTAAATCAAGTTTTTGATTTTTTAGGACTACCAAATTATCAATTATTGAGTTATGATAAATACAATGTTAATAGTTATCCCAATATTGACCCAATTATTCGTCAGCAGTTACAAGATTATTTTCAGCCGTTTAACCAAAAATTAACAGATTTTTTAGGTCAAGATTGGAGTTGGGAAATCCCCAATAATTTCTCTAATTCAACGCCTAAATTACCAGATTTATCTGAAAATACAAGTTCTCAACCCATCTTAAACTCAGTTAAAATCATGAAAAAAGTTGATTATGAATCCGCCTGGGATGACTATGCTAAAAATTGGCAAAGTGTCAGATCTGAAGAAGTTTATAGAGGAGATGAATGGATTGGATTTGCTGCGGGTGCAGCGACTTCCTTAGCGGAATATGAAGCCCTAATTGAAAACCAATTTATTGCCCCTTATATTCAGAAACACCATCAGGTTTTAGAAATTGGTGTGGGGGGAGGAAAAACGGCAGCTTTGCTCCTGAAATATTGCGATCGTCTGGTCTGTGCTGATATTTCCAAAGAACTCCTGAATGCCACCCACAAACGTCTGGGAGATGAACGGGTTAGATATGTTAAATTAGATGGTTTAACCTTAGATGGAATTGCACCTAACTCCCTAGATGTTTGTTTTTGTTATGACACCCTGGTACACATAGAACCACGAGATATTTTTAACTATTTAACTCGAATCCCCGCTTTATTAAAAGGCGATCGCCTCTGTATTTTTCACCATACCAATCTATTAAGTGAATTAGGCTGGGAAAAATTCTTACAGGATTGGGATAAAAACCTATTGGGAAACCGACATGGAACCGCTTTTTCCTTAATGACTGATACCATTATGGAGAAATTTTTAACCCATCTTAACTATGAAATTATCCGAAAAGATAATGAGTCTGTACCAAGAGACTGCGTTTGGGTTTGTAAAGCACCTGAAATCATCTAAATCAGTGTAGAGACGTGCCATGGCGCGTCTCTAGTAGTTATCAGTTGTAGGGGCGGGTTCATCGAGATTTAGGGGATTAACAAAGATCTAAAAGAACCCGCCCTTACCAGTTATCAGTTTAAGAGTTAAAATTCCCTATTCCCTATTCCTATGAAAGCATTATTTTTACACCCTAACTTTCCCGCCCAATATCGCCATATTATTACAACATTAGGTGCAGATCCCAATAATCAAATTGTATTTGGGACAAAAAACGAACGTCCTGAATGGAGTATTCCCGGAGTTGAAAAAGCCGTATTTAATCCTAGTCGAGAACCCAGTGCAGACACCCATCAATATGTCCGGGTTTTAGAAGGTGCAGTATTACAAGGACAAGCCGTATTTAGAATGGCCGAACAACTCAAAGCCAAAGGATTTGTCCCCGATATAATTTGCGGTCATTCCGGTTGGGGGCCAACTTTATTTGTCAAAGAAGCCTTTCCAAATACCCCATTATTATGTTATTTCGAGTGGTTCTATCATGCAGAAGGTTCAGATGCGGACTTCGATCCGTCTGACCCCCTGAGCATTGATGATAAAGCCCGAATTCGGGTTAAAAATACCCCAATTTTAATTGATTTATATTCCTGTGATTGGGGACTTTCACCCACCCATTGGCAACAATCCCAATTTCCCCCGGAACTGCGCGAAAAAATTTCTGTGCTTCATGATGGAGTGGATACTAGCTATTTTAAACCGAATCCCGGTGCTAAATTAGTTTTACCAAATTTGGATTTATCCGGTGTAGAAGAACTGGTAACCTATGTGGGACGGGGAATGGAACCCTATCGGGGATTTCCCGAATTTATCGAAGCCGTGGCCTATATTCAGGAACGTAGACCCAAATGCCATGTTGTAGTTGTGGGATCGGAACGAGTTTGTTATGGTAAACCTTTACCCAACGGCATGAGCTATAAAGACTATATGCTCAAGAAAATCCCCTTGGATCTTTCCCGAATTCATTTCGTTGGGCCTCTAGCTTATGGCCAATATCTGCAAGTGATCCAGGCTTCAGATGTTCATATTTATTTAACCCGGCCTTTTGTTCTATCCTGGTCAATGATTGAATCCATGTCAACAGGTTGTTTAGTCCTGGGTTCAGATACCGCTCCCGTGCGGGAAGTGATTCAAGATGGGGTAAACGGCTTACTGGTGGACTTTTTCTCTCCCAAACAGATTGCGGATCGAGTTGATCAAGTCTTGGATCATCCTGATCGGATGGCTCAGTTGCGAGTTAAAGCTCGTGAAACGGCTTTAGAACGTTATGATCTGAGCAAACTTCTATCAAAACATCTGCAACTGATTACCCAAGTCGCCAATCGTTCCCTCCCCGCCACCGTTGGCCGGGTTGAGTCGGCAATGGTTTTGGGGTAGAGTGGGAACTTGATCTGAGTTCCGTTCGTCCACCGGGAAGATATTTTGATTAGAAGATAATAAATGGTCAATGAGGAACATTGTTGTCTATAAACCCGTCTGACGGAGGTAAGCAAGTTAAGATAAAGTGCCTTTTATGAGTTAAGAGTGATGGCTTCAAGACCAGTTGAGGATGAAAATTTTCAATACATAATTGATAATAAAATCCAGCCATCGAAACTGCCATATCTATCAACTAGACAAGAAGGATCACAAAGGACTAGACTTGCTGGAGACAAACAGGTTAAACTACTGCCGAACAAGTTATGGTGTTTTAGGCAGTGTCTGTCATCCCAACAGAGCTAATGACATTATTGCAGAGGAGTGAAATCAAATGGTAACAGCTTTAGGCGCGGGGCCACAATTTTACGATCAGGATGTGGGCTTTGCCCCCAGACCCGATACTATTCTGGGTGAAGCAGGAAATGACACAATCCTTTCTTCTACCCTCGGTGGAAGTCAGGTACAAGGCGGTACAGATAATGATATCCTCACATCCAGAGGCCCTGGCGACACAATTTTCGGGAATGAGGGGAATGATTCCATCCGGTCTCAACAACTTCGTACCCTTCTGCTCGGTGGCCCAGGCCGGGACACCCTATCGGCAGATTTAACCGCCAGCCTTTATGGGGGGGTAGACCGAGATTTTCTCATAGGTCAGGCTGCCAGTAACTACCTCTTTGGTAATAAAGATGAAGATACCCTACTGGGCGGTATTCAAGGTGGAGATTTCCTGTATGGGGGTTCAGGAGCAGACCTCCTAGGATTTGTGGGTACCAATGGTCAAAGTAACCTCACAGGGGTTGCGGTGAGTGGGGCTATCGGTGGCCTGAACCAAGGAAACAACTATGTTTCTGGAGATATTGGCGCAGATAGTATTGTTGGGATTAACACTGGAGATAGCCTCCTCGGTGGTGACGATAACGACTCCATCGTTGGTGTAGGCAGTCTTAACTTACTTGATGGTGGCAGTGGGAATGACACCGTAAGAATCCAAAACCCTCTCTCAACCCAACAATTCTCAACGAATTTGGCCATTGTTGGTGTAAGCCAAACGACCCTACTGGGTGGGGCTGGTGACGATTCTCTCTACGGTGGTGTAGGTCGCTTTGGAGAAGGCCAGAACTACTTTGAGGGTGGAGATGGTAACGATACAATCCGAAGCTTTGCGCTTCAAGACGTCCTGTATGGGGGTGAAGGCAATGACTTGATTATCACAGCCAATCCTAATATTTTGACCATTCAGGGTAGCACCAGTCAACCGGGCTTTGCCGGTGAAAGCACCCTGTACGGTGGTGGTGGCAATGATACCTTACTAGCCGGCTTTAGTACAGATTTCCTCTATGGTGATGCCGGAAATGACAGCCTGAGTGGAAAATTCTCCCTATTAGACGGTGGCGATGGTAACGATACCCTCTATGGCGGAAATTGGACATTAGATATCCCAGGAGCTACTAAAGTACCTGCTGTCACCTTATCCGGTGGTTCGGGTAGCGACTATATCTACGGTGCCTTAGGGTCAGTGGCTAATATTTATAATGGTGGTCTCGGTGATGACACTATTATCTTTACCACAACCAACGATAGCCTCTTGGGTGAAGGTTCCGTCGAAGGGAACGACAAAATTTCCTTTGTGGGTGGTTTAGCCAAGGGAGGCACCGGAGTCAGCTTTGTCTTGTTTGACACCCTCGGCAACAACACCATTTCCGGTAGTGATGGCAACGACAGCATCGTTACTGGTAGTGGGGCTGACTTCCTGCAAGGGGGTAGCGTTGCCCCATCTGCGCAATTGGATGTTGGTTTCGGAGATGACACCCTAATTGCTGGTGGTGGTAATGACTACCTGTTTGGCGGTTCGGGCAGTGATGTCCTGTTCGGTGAAGCGGGTAACGATACCCTGCAAGGTGGTACTCAACGAGATACATTAGTCGGCGGTGAAGGTTCTGATGCCTTCCTGTATCAGTTCAAATCCGATCTTAGCGGTACTATTGCTGACATCATTACTGACTTTAAATCTGGTGAAGATAAACTATTCTTCTCCCGTGGGCCTGGAGGCTTTGCCTTTGAATTGCGCCCAGGTGTCCCGACCACTGAAATTTCCTTTGAGCAATTTATTGTTCTCGATAAAGGCAGTTACGATGGCGGTGGTGCAAATACTCAAGCCCCAACCAGTGTTGGCCCTGTGTTAGTGTACGAGAAAGCCAGTGGAGTCCTATGGTATGACTCCGATGGTGGTGGTGGCTCTAACCCAGCCGATATCGTTGCATTCATGGCACAACCGAACAACACAATTCCGACCATAACCCGAACTGATATTGTGATCGTTCTCTAGTTTGGGTTAACACCAGTAGAGACGTTGCGTGCAACGTCTCTACTCAACTTTCGGGATTTCAATAGATTCAAATATAAAAAAGACCGAGAAATTGTTTCTCGGTTTTTTTATATAGCACTACGCATTACAGTTAGGACACTTTTATTTTAAATCCTGAAACTCATTACCTATTACCTATTACCTATTACCTATTACCTATTCCCCGCCATACTTAACTTGTCGCCCAATTAAATTAATAAAACCAGAACCAAAATGCTGAATTTCTAAAAAATTAGCATGGGAAGCCGTAGGTTTATAAATTTTAAATGTTTTCATAATTCCTAAAGTTGCGGCACTTTCTAAAGGCCCAATAAAACCACAATCTCGATCTAAAAAATAGGGTTGTTTAGCCCAATATTCCATCTGTTCAGCATTCAAAAAGAAACAACCGGAATGGGGATTCAAGGGGCGTTTAAATGAAACCGCCTGTTCCATCACTTTCCCAATAAATTGTGGCTGATCTTGAATATTCTGATAATTAGCCGTGACATGGGGTAAAATGTCTCCATCAATATAGGCTTTAATTGCTTGGCTATGGGGAGAAACTTCATAACGGTTGGGCTGTAATAGACAACTATTTCCAGCATGACGATTAAACCAATTTAACTTCGTAAATAACCAGGGATCACGCAAAATTAAATCATCTTCTAAATAACAATAATAATCATATTTACCCAAATATTCACGCAAAACTTGATGACATTGAAATCCCAGTAACATCGGTTCTACCTGGGTAGGATAATGTTGACAAAACCATGAAGGTAAGGGAATTTGTGCCAGCAAATGATAATCTTGAGTGGTACAAATCACAATATCAACTTGATAATTTTGTTCCTGATTCACAGGAATAGTCTGACATTGAGCAATATCAATCATGCACTGAGATTGACTATAAAGTTCCCGCAAAGCAGTTAAAGCAAATACTAACCCCGTAATTCGAGGGCGTGGATCTTTACTTAAAGATGCGTGTTTCCCATCTCCATCCGGGTTAAAAAAGTGAGGAATTGTAAATAAAATACGCATAATTTATAACTAAACCTTTTAACATTAATTATCCAATATTCCGTAGCACAAATTAGCAGAACTTAAACGAAGCCCAAATATAATCCGTGCCATCCGCGTAATCCCTTAAATCCGTGATCATAATTCTGGGACTCGTTGACGCAATTCTTGATTTAAACTGGGTAAATTATCTCGCATTTTTAAATACCATTCTCGTCGTTGTTGATAATGTTGACAAAGTAAACGATGATCTCGTACCCAAAGATAGGCATTATTGGCGATTTTTTGCCGAAGGGAGGTATTAATAATTAATTCATTCAAATACATTTCAAACTGTTGAATACTGCGATAAATTAAACCAGTTTTTTCATGAATCACCGATTGTTCATAGACCGTTGGACTAGCTAAAACCGCAACCCCATGACCCGCACATTCTAAAAACTTTAAATCCGATTTCATCAGATTAACAGGAGTGGGGGTTAACGGTAACAGACCAATATCACAGGTTTGGAGAATTTGATTATATCTATCATAACTGCAAAAGGGTTCAAATTCTTTATCAGATATTGCCAAATGATCAAAAAAACGTCGATCATGAATTACCTTGACTCTAACTAAATTCTGATGCTGAATTAAAACCCGGTTTAAGGTTTCTATAATCGGTTGCCAATCCTGTTCTCGATTTAATGCTCCAAAAAATAAAGTAACTTTTGAATCAGAATAATTTCGCGGGGGAGGTAAAGTCAATAAATGATTTTTAAAGATAGCAATATGGGGATTAAATTGTTGTAAAAATTCCCCTAAAGGAGCGGTTGAAGTTTGTACACCATGACAGCCACGATAGCTTAGATAACGATTATCGGCATACTCCCGTCTGCGTAAAGGATTATCGTCAATTTCAGCAATAATTAGATAATCCTGTTTTAACAAATTTCTTAATATTTCTAAGTGATGCTGATAGGATAAAATCGTCCGTTGCCAAATAAAAACCTTTTCTTCTTCAGGTAAAATTGAACCATTGGGAATTGATTTAGAGGCTGAAATTGTGCGCGTTCCCGGTATTGTCGCACTCAATTGATCGGGTTCTAATACTCGCAGGCGATCGCACCCTGTAGGAGCCATAATCGCTGTTTGAATCAACAAACGACGGGGAGGTTGTAATGATTTAATCGCACGGACAATATAAAATTCAGCCGCGGTTTGAGTCGCAAAACGATTGGGATCTAATCCCAAAATATTCCTAAGAGGTTCTACTAATTGCAGAAAATTTTGAAACTGATCATCTTTTTTTCCCCGAGTTTGAATTTCATAAATATATAATCCAGCTTCCCAGAATATTTTTTGAATAGCTTCTAAAGTTAATCCGCTATAATCTATATTTTCTTCAATTGAAATCTCTGATTTTCCCTGTAACAAATCAATAATATTCCGCCAATACTGACTATTAGGAATATAAGCTAAAACCTGACCTTGATCTTTTAACCATCGAGTGTGATATTCTAAAACCTTGAGTGGATTTCTGGTTTGGGGTAAAATCCCATCATAAATTAAACAATCTACGGTTTGTTCTTCTAGTTCTAACCGGATTGTTTCTAATTGATCAATCGAACTCAGAGTAATCTGATCTAGACCTTGAGTTATTTCTGAACTTAACTCAGAATCAATTAAAATTCCCCAATAAAAACTTTGGGGATTAATTCGTTTATAATGATAACCTGTACTTCCATTTCGACAACCTACGTCGATCAGGACTTGAGCATTAGCGGGTAAAAAGTCCAATAACTCTGAGGGTTTCCGGTTCAAATTATGATCATTGACCTGATCTATAGTATCTCTATTCATAACCTTTAGTAAAACTAGAGCTATTTTATAAATAACAGGTTTTAGGTCACACTGGCAAGTTAATTTTAGAATTAAAAACTTTTGATCATATTTTCACCCTAAATTTTATGGCTAGAGTCACCGTTATTATTCCAACTTATAACCAAGATTCCTACATTTCTGAAGCAATTGATAGTGTTTTAAACCAAACCTATCAAGATTTTGAAATTGTGATCACTAATGATGGTTCTACGGATCAAACATTGCAAATTATTCGAGAAAAAAAAGATCCTAGAATTCGCTATTTTTCTTTTGATCAGAATCAAGGAGTGAGTACAGCAGCTAACCATTGTATTCGTCAGGCGAGGGGAGAACTAATTGCTATTTTAGATTCTGACAATATTTTTTTACCAGATAAACTTGAAAAGCAAGTTAGTTTTTTAGATAAAAACCCCGGATTTGATGCGGTTTTTACCCATGCTATTATTATTGATAAAAATGGTGATTTTCACCAGGGTAAAGAATCCTCCTTTCAACAGTTATTTGCTCAAGAAAATAAAAATCGTTTTCAGTGGTTAAATTCTTTTTTTTACTCTGATAATTCCTTATGTAATACCAGCGTTTTAATTAAGAAAAAATGCTATGATCAGGTAGGACTATATGATCCGCGATTACATCAAATTCATGATTTAGATTTTTGGATACGTTTATGTCTGAAATCAGAAATTTATATTCTACCCGAACCTTTGCTTTTATTTCGATTTCATGATCGCAATATTAGTGGTGTAACGGCTGAAAATATGATTCGACATACTTGGGGAATCCCTCAAGTGCTTGAGCATTATCTCTGTCCAGAGGTTAGCCAAAATTTTTATAATATTTTTCCTCAACAGCAACGGATTAATACCCCGATTACCCTTGATGATCTTAATTTTTTAATTGCAAAATTGGCTTTAAAAATTCACCGTCCCAGTCATCAATATTTTGGGATTTTTACCTTATATCGGTTGATGAATAATCCTGAATCGGCTGAATATATTGAAAAACAGTATTCCTTTAAATATACTGATCTAATTCATCTTACTGGAACTCATGATATTTTTAAAATTATCAGTTATAGGAAATTACAGCAAGATATTGATCAAACCAAAAAGCAACTAGAAGCAGTACAAAATCAGAATCTAATTTTACAACAAAAACTAGATATACATAGTGAAACTGAATCTCAACCGCTAGTTAGTATATTAATTCCGACTTATAATGGAGAACAATTTTTATCTAAAGCGATTCAAAGTGCTTTAGATCAAACCTATTCTAACCTAGAAATTATTATTTCTGATGATGGGTCAACAGATGAAACTGTAAAAATTGCCGAATCTTTTAAAGATAATTGTTCTATTCCTTATCGGATTATAACTCATTCTAACTATGGATTAGTCAAAAATCTAAATTTTTGTATTCAACAAGCTCAAGGTAAGTATATCAAATTTATTTTTCAAGATGATTGGTTAGAACCTAATTGTATTGAAGAAATGGTCAATTTAGCAGAACAAGATCCAGAAATAGGATTGGTTTTCTCACCCCGTCAAGTTTTGATTGACCCTGATTCAAAATCTGATTTAACCTGTAAATCTGCTTATAATGGGGCGATTAATTTACATCAAAAATGGTCTGATTTAAAACCAATACAATCAGGTCAAGATCTATTGTCCAATCCTAATTGTCTAATCGGAGGATTAAATAAAATTGGAGAACCGACAACGGTATTAATTTCTAAACAAGTTTTTGAAGAATTAGGAGAATTTGATTCTACACTTCAGCAACTTTTGGATGTTGATATGTGGTTTAGGATTATGGGACGTTATAAAATTGCTTTTGTAGATAAAATATTATCTGCTCTCCTAATTCATAAAAAACAACAAACTCAAGTTAATATTGTTCAAAAAGAAAATTATAAAGATTATGAAAGACTTTATTTAAAACTCTTGCTAGATTCTCGCTATAGTTTTTTGAATCAATCTTTTAAACAGATGGTTTTACAAAAAACTTTATTTAACTCGCAATTTTATCTCAATTTAATCACTAATTTACTGAATCAATACCAAGAAAACCCTACGGAGAGAGTCATAGAGTGTCTGAAATTAGTTCGTCAAACCCTAGTTAAATATTGGTTAAGTTTAACTCCTGGGGATTTAGAAACTCGATATTCTAGCGAAATTCGTCCAATTTATCAGCATTTATTGAATAGTAATATTATTGATCAAGGAGTCGGTGAGACTGAACAATCATGGGTTGAATCAATCAGAAAAAAACTTTCTCAAGGTCTGTATTCCTGTGATTTAATTCCTGGGTTGATGGGATTGATGTTATATCAAAGAGCTTATGATATTGATTTTATATACGAAAATGCGATCATTCCTAAATATTTTTTCCCTGAATTTATCAGTTGGCTGTTTGCTCCAGTTCAATGTTTTCGGTGTTCAGAAGACAGATTAAAATATATTAATTTTCAGGAGAATTTATTGGCTTATATTATTCAAAACTTAAATACGGATTCATCTTTTTGTGATTTGTGGATCTATGTCGCCCAGTGTTATCTTAAATATTCTCAGTTGAATTTTGAGGGTTTCGCCGAAATTAATCTCCAGAGGATTTATGATTACAGGAAAAAAATGATTGATTTTTTAGCATTGAATTCAAGGGACAATGTTCTGAACCGATAGCCAGTCTGAATCAACGATAACAATACTAGGGTTCGATCAGCCGAACACCGGAACTTGAAACCATTGATCCGCGTCATTTTAGGCAAAAGCAATTTTTTTGAGCAGTTTCCCGAAAGTTGAGGTAATTTAAAGATCATCAATTTAAGGTAAGGAGTAGACGGTCTGCTATTATTTGGACAATGTAGATTGGATACAGTAGTCAATTTAGGACTAGCAAGGGTAAATTTGAAAGGGGTAGTGAAAGTGGGTTGGAGAGTTCAATGACAGGATTGTTCAAAGTCGGAGACACTATTATCACAGCAGAGGACTTGCCATCTCTGCTCAAGCGTTATCAGTTAATGCCATTATTTCTGCGAGAAGTGATTTTGGAGCAAGCGATCGCTAAGATCACTTGTACAGAAGCAGAACAGGCGGCGGCCATCGAACGATTTGAAAGTCAACACCAACTCACGTCCCCGGAAGCAAAATCGGCTTGGTTAGCGGCCTATGATATGACCCCAGAACAACTTGTGGAAATGGCAGAACGCCCGGTAAAAGTTGAAAAATTTAAACAAGAAACTTGGGGTGGTCGAGTCGAGAATTATTTTTTGACTCGCAAAGGTGGTTTAGATCAAGTTGTATATTCTTTAATTCGGACGAAAAATCCTGGCTTGGCTCAAGAACTCTATTTCAGAATTTCGGAGGGAGAAAATTCCTTTGCTGAGGTAGCCCATGATCATTCCGAAGGGCCAGAATCTCGATCTGGGGGGGTCTTGGGGCCAGTTCCCGTATCCCAACCTCACCCGGCGATTAGTAAACTGTTATCGGTGAGTCAACCCGGTCAACTGTGGGCACCGCGCCCCTTGGCAGAATGGTTCGTGATTATTCGGTTAGAAAAATTCCTTCCCGCCCAGTTAGACGAATCCATGCGTCGCCGTATGATCGAAGAAATGTTTGAAACTTGGCTACGAGAGCAAATGGCTCAAGTTGGCTCACTACAACCTGTTCGCACTTCAGTGTCTTCTGTGTCATGACAACATCCGCCGTTTCTCAATCCCAAATTCAGACTTTCCTGGCCGAAACCAGCCCCTTTGATCGGCTTTCGGAAAAGGCACTTCAGAACCTGTTGCCAAAATGTCAACTCCTGGGCTACCGTACCGGACAACCGATATTTGAGCGGGATAAATTGCCGACTCAAATCACGATTATTTATCAAGGACAGGCTCGATTACTGGGTTTTGATCCTAGAGCCCAACGCCATGTTAGTTTGGGCTTGCTCGGAGCCAGAGAAATCATTGGTGCGGGGGGCTTAATTCGAGGAGTCCCTTGTGAAACCGCGATCGCTTCAACCGACACAATTTGTATTACCTTGTCGGCCGCGGATTTTTTGCAATGGGTGGTAAAAGAACCGGCTTTTGGAGAAGCATTCCGAGATCAAGCTGGCTTGAGTGAAGTTTTTGACCTGTTAAGCCAACATCTACAGGCCCAGGCTGTTCCGGTTAACAATATCAAGAATTTAGCGGTTGATCTAGGGCAGGATGCCGTTGTGCTGAACCTGGCCGCAGGTAATAAGAAAACCAAAGAATTAACCAGCCTACTTGATCCCAAACGGATTTGGTTAGTCAGTAGTGGGACTTTGGGTGGTTTTCCCCCAGGTAGTCGGGTTTTATTAGAAGAAAGTAATCCATCCTATAAGGTGGAGGGGCCCGGTGGGGTTCGGTTAGTGGGGTTGCGAGAACCTGTTTATGAAGTCGAAACTTCCGTAGAAACCTCCGATGGAGAGGTAAGTGTTCAAGATTCCAATAATGGCAACGGCAATCGCAGAATCGACCTATCGGCAGTAACTTCAGCCCCGGAAGTACCCCCGACCCCGGAAACTAATGTCCCTAAATCGGCCATGAAGTTTCCCGTGGTTCGGGGTAAGGGCAAAATTGACGCGCCCCTCGCCTGCTTCAATATGATTGCTAAGTTCTTCGGGATTAGCTTTAAAAAAGATATTGTTCGTCGAGTTTTAGATAATCAGTTAGCAACGGTCGGTAATATTAGTTTGCAGGCTTGCGGGGCCGTGACCCAAATGTTGGGAATCAATGCTCAGTTAGTCCAGGTACCATCCAAAGCTATTAATCGCCTCAAGGCCCCAGCCATGGTGGTCTGGAAAGATAGCTTTGCTATTCTCTATAGCATTACCGAACGGGAAATCATTCTGGCATCCCCGGAAAAGGGTTTAGCCCGGATGCGTCCAGGGCAGTTTGCCGAAATTTGGGGTGAGGAAGGGCAGGTACTGCTGTTACAAGCGCCCCGAGTTGACCAAAAAGAACAATTTAGTTTCTGGTGGTTTTTCCCAGCCTTGATGGAGCATCGAGCAACATTTGTTGAGGTGTTGCTGTCTTCGTTTTTCATCCAAGTGTTTGGTTTGGTCAACCCCTTGGTGAGTATGGTGATCATCGACGCGGTGATCGCACAACAGAACATGGATGCTCTGAACGTCCTGGGGATTCTACTGTTAGGGTTTGCTCTGTTTGAAGGTTTATTAACGGCGTTACGAACCTATCTGTTTGTGGATAGCTCCAACCGCGTTGATATCAAACTGACGGCGGAAATTATCGACCATATGTTACGGCTACCTTTGGGATACTTTGATAGCCGCCAGGTCGGGGACTTGATGAGCCGTTTTAATGAGTTAGGAAATATCCGTAACTTCCTAACGGGGACAGCTTTAACGGTGGTTTTGGATGCGATATTCTCGGTGGTCTACATCGCCGTGATGGTTGCCCTAAGTCCAACTCTGACCCTGGTGGCTTTAGCTCCCCTACCCCTGTTTGCTGGAATTATCTTTCTCTTCTCCCCGGTGATTATGCGGTTAATCCGCAAACGGGCAGGTTTGGCGGGGGCTTCGATGGCCTATATTGTGGAAGTGATTAGTGGGATTCAAACCATTAAATCCCAAACCATTGAACTAACAGCCCGTTGGCGGTGGCAAGGAATGTATGCCCGTTTCATGAGTGCGAGTTTACAAACCACTCTCACCCAAACGGCCGCGGGAACCATGAGTGACTTCCTGAATAAAATTGGGGGGATTGCCCTGTTATGGGTGGGAGCCTATCTGGTGATTGAACAGCAGTTGACCATCGGGGGATTAATTGCCTTTCGGATTATCTCTGGAAACGTTACAGGATCGTTATTACGGTTTATTAGTGTTTATCAACAGATCCAAGAGGTGTCGATTTCGGTGGAACGGTTGCGGGATATTATTGATACCCTTCCCGAAGCCGATGAAGCCGATCGCAATAATATTCCCTTACCTGAAATTGAAGGGTCAGTTACCTTTGAGGAGGTGTCTTTCCGATTTAATCCCACAGGGCCCCTGCAACTGGCTAACATCAATTTAGATTTTCCCTCTGGGTCGTTTGTGGCGATTGTGGGGTTGAGTGGATCGGGTAAAAGTACCCTGATGAAGTTATTGCAGCGTCTATATGCTCCCCTATCGGGACGAATTTTAATTGATGGCTACGATATTAATAAGGTGGAACTCTATTCTGTCCGCCGTCAATTGGGGGTGGTATTGCAGGATACCCTCCTATTTAACGGAACGGTTCAGGATAACATCGGCTTGAGTAACCCCGAAGCCAGTAGCGACGAAATTATTCGGGCGGCTAAAATTGCCGCGGCCCATGATTTTATTATGGGTCTTCCCAATGGTTACAATACCCAGGTCGGGGAAAGGGGATCGGCTTTATCGGGGGGACAACGACAACGGGTGGCCATCGCCCGCACGGTATTACAAAATCCTAAACTGTTAATTTTGGATGAAGCCACCAGTGCCCTAGACTATCAATCGGAACGGGCTGTAATTAATCACTTGATGGATGTCTTTCACGATCGCACGGTGTTTTTTATTACTCACCGTCTGAGTGCCGTCAAAAACGCTGATGTAATTATTATGATGGATCAAGGATCTGTGGTTGAGCAGGGAAATCATGATGAGTTAGTTGCCCTGAAAGGACGTTATTACTGCCTGTATCAACAACAGGAAGCTCCTACTTAATTAAAAAACCTTAGAAATCGGGTTTGTGATCAAGATTATCGGTAACAAACACAAGATTTATATAGAAACCCGATTTCTGATCAATTTATCTTTCTGTTAGAAACCCTGTTTCTAGTTGCCGTTTACCAATTAATATTTATGAAATCTGTATCACTTGTTGATCAACCGGTTATTCTTGAGAAACCTGCAATGTGGTCTCATCTGTTTCTCTGGTTGATTATGTTAATCACCACATCAGGCGTTGTTTGGGCTTATTTTTCTCGGGTTGAACAAACAGTTCCCGCCATGGGTGAACTCGAATATAAAGAAGGTGCTAGGGAAATTCAAGCCCCAATAACCGGAGCCGTGGTTAGATTGCACGTTGAAAATGGCGATCGGGTTCAGAAAAACCAACCGCTTTTAACCTTTAGTCAGACAAACCCCAGCGCGGATATTAAATCTTTAGCTAATTTGCAAGGGACTCTTAATCAAGAAAACGAATTCTATAAGAATATTATTCAGGGGAATGGTCGAGGAACTTTACCGCCTGAATGGGAAACAATGGTTAAAGATCGAGATACCCGAATCCAAGAAAATAACGTTTTAAGTTCTTTGATTAATGAACTTTATAATAATCAAGGTCGAGCGATTAATTATAGTTCTGCTCAGTCAGGTTTTGTAACTAATTACCGAGCCGAATATCAATCGCGGGTGTCTGCGGTGGAAGGGCGAATTATTGAATTTAATAAACAACTGGAACAGACAGCAAATTTGATTCGGGCAACGAGAGAACAGGTGCAATACGCAACTAATCAAATTCGCTATTCCGAAGAACAATTAAATTCAGCCAAGGATCAACTTAATAAGTCTCAAGAAGGTTTAGATCTAAACCAATCTATTTTGGGTCAAATTGCCCCTTTAGTTGATGAAGGCGCCATGTCTGACCTCAATAAAAAACGTCAGGAACAGGAGGTTTTGAGAAGCCAAAATGAATTTTTACGACAAGAGGATCAAATCACCACCCGTCAAAGTGAAATTAATGCGCGTAAAGGTGATGTTGAAAAACAGCAATCTGAAATTAAACGCCTAGAAGATGAAAAACAAAAAGTTCTAGCCTCTATTGAGAGAACTCAACAAGAATTGCAAAATACAAAAGATGCTTGGGCAAAAGACCTGTATCTTCGCATTGAAGAAAACAAAAAACAGATTGCTAGTATTGACTCTCAACTCAGTCGATATAAACTAGAAAACGAAAAACGATTAGGCGATGTTAATGCTCAACTGGAAAAAGTTGAAGAACAACGCGATACTCAAGTTTTACGTTCACCAGTGGCGGGGGTAATTTATGATTTAAAACCCTCAAAGAAACAGAATTCAGAAGTCGATATGAATAAGGATGAAATTTGCAATTATGTGAATCAGCAAGTGTTAAAATCCGGCGATCCGAAAATGAAGCGTTGTAATGAGGCCTATTATGAAGCCCAACAAACGGAAAAATTGATGCAAATTTTAGCCGATGATAAAGGATTAGAAGGCACAATTTTTATTAAAAATACGGATCTGGCTTTAGTTTTAAATGCCCTACGGGTCAAACGTAAATTCCTACAGCCCTATGATGGCAAAACCGTGGCTGGAGAAGTGATTGAATGTAAAGCAGAAAAGGATTGTATTTGTCCAGATTCTCCAGAAGCTCGAGCAGAAATTGGGATTGCTGATCTAGATTGTGTTCCGGTGGAAGTAACCATTGATGCTTTTCCCAATGATCAATTTGGGATGGTTTCTGGACAGTTAAAATGGCTGAGTCAAGACGCGATTAAACCTGATCCCGAAAAAGGCCGTCAGTATTTTTCGTTTAAAGGAAAAGTGAAATTGGATAAACAAAGCTTTGTTTTAGACGAGGATAAAAATATTAAGATTGGTTTGCAGTCGGGGATGTCGGTAAATACTAAGATTAATGTCGGTAAACGTTCGGTCTTAGATATCTTCTTAAACCGCTTTACTGGTCGGATCAACAGTATTACAAACTTGAAGTAGTTTTAATCAGTAGAGACGTGCCATGGCGCGTCTCTAGCAGTTATTGAATTGATAGTTAATGGCTCAAAAATCCTCCTCTATTATCACTTTTCCTGCTGTTATTTTATGGCTGATATATTTAATCCCTATTTTGGGAGTAACGGGATTTATTATTTGCTTTGGTGTGAATATTCCCTTTTATGATCAGTGGGTTGTACCTGCTTTATTTGAAAAAACAGCCACGGGAACATTACAATTTAAAGACTTATTTGAACTGCATAATAATCATCGTATTCTATTTCCGCGATTAATTTTTATTGCTTTAGGATTTATTTCAAGTTGGAATATTAAATTAGAGCTTTTTTTGAGTTTAGGATTGGCAATATTAACCTTTATATTGTTATATAAAATTTCTGCTAATACCTCAAAAAATCAAAATTATTTCTTTCATTTTACTAATTTATTAACAGCTTTAATATTTTTCTCCTTAGCTCAATCAGAAAACTGGCTTTGGGGATTTCAAATTGCTATATTTTTAATCAACTTTTGCGTAATTTTAAGTTGTTTTATTTTAATCCCAATTCCAGATAAAAACTCAACACTTCTAGTCTCCCCCATTAGCAAGGGGGGGCAAGGGGGGGTTAAGTCTGTAATATTATTAATTATAATTGGTCTAACTCAAAATCAAATTAAACCTAAAACGAAGCTATTATTGGCTGCGATTCTTTGTTTGATTGCCAGTTTTTCATCTGCACAAGGATTAATGAGTTGGTTAGCTTTAATTCCTTCAGTTATAGTTATTTCAAAATCAGGGAATCAAAGAAGAAAATACCTAATTTTTTGGATGACTTTATTTTTAAGTTCAAGTTTAATTTATTCAATTGGATACACTCAAGAACCGAAAATAATTAATCTCTCTCTCCTTGAAAAGTTATTTACTTTTATTCAATTCTTTTTTAATGTAATTGCTGCGCCCGTGACAAATTCTCAAAATTTTAGTATTTGGATCGGAATAATTATTATCTTAAATTTTATTGTTTTAGGAAGTTACTGTCTGATTAATCTAAAAAACAAAAAATATTTAATAAAATTATGTTCTCCTTGGTTTTCGATTGGAATATTTTCTATCCTATGCTCGATTGTAATTACATTAGGTCGTTATGATTATGGAGCGAATTATGCTATTTATACCTCTCGATATACAACTCATTCTTTACTATTAATTATTGCCGTTATTCAACTTTGGTTTATAATGATTTCAGAAGGTAATTTCTATTTAAAAAATTATTACCCTAAACTGATTTATAGTTTTATCGGGGGAATTTTAGTCTGTTTAATAGCGGTAAAATCAGAAATAGCGATCGCTCAAGCTCAAACGGATGTCATCAATAAACAACGGGGGGAAACCTGCTTAGAACTAATTAACTATTTAGAAGACTCTCAATTCTTTAAAACCCATCCTGAACGTTGCTTATTAAGATTAAGTAAAACAACTTGGTGGATTCAAGATGGGGTTAAACAACTTCAGGGCGTTAATCTTAGAAATTGGGCAAATAATATCACATTCAAAACCGAATCAGAACAACTTTATGGTTATATTGATTTTCCTCTTTTTGGTGATCAACCATTAAAATTAAAGCCAAAAGATGACCTGACATTAAAAGGATGGGCAATTTTTCCCCAGCAACAAAATCAGCCCCAACTCGTCTTTTTTTCCAGGGGAAATCAACAAACCTTTTTTGCCAATGCTAATGTTGGTTTAAATAGTCCAGATATTGCTCAAGTATTGAATTCTCCCCTCTATAATTATGCGCGATGGGAAGTTACAATTCCTACTGTACAATTGGATAATGATTTGGGAAACACAAAGGTTAAAGCTTGGGTCTATAATCCTGATGGGAATGAATTTATCCCGTTAAAGGGAGAAGTCAATATTATTCTTGAAAAAAACTAACCTTTAATTCAGTTTTGATCAAGTATCAACAATTTGGTACAATGTTTAGTCGCTGATCACAATTCCACCTAAAAATGACTATTACTCCTACAAAAATCCCAGATGTTTTCATCATCGAACCCAAAGTCTTTGGAGATGAGAGAGGCTTTTTCTTTGAAAGTTTTAACCAGAAAAATTTCACCGAAAAAACAGGAATTACCTCAGAGTTTGTACAAGATAACCATTCCCGTTCCGTACAAGGAGTTTTGAGAGGTTTACATTATCAAATACAACACACCCAGGGCAAATTATTGCGCGTTATTGCGGGCGAAATCTTTGATGTGGCGGTGGATATGAGAAAAAGCTCTCCGAATTTTGGAGAGTGGGTCGGTTGCATTCTCAGTGCAGAAAATAAGCGACAATTTTGGGTTCCACCTGGATTTGCCCATGGGTTTTTAGTAACTTCAGATATTGCTGAAGTATTATATAAAACTACCGACTATTATGCCCCGAACTATGAGCGATCTTTGCTTTGGAATGATCCTGACGTTGGCATTGATTGGCCATTAAATGGAATCACCCCAATTTTGTCCGTAAAAGATCAAGAGGGTCAACCTTTGAAAACGGCGGAGTTTTTCTCATGAAACAAATTTTATTGATCGGAAAAAATGGTCAACTCGGTCAAGAATTGCAGCCTTTCCTCGCTTCCATGGGGTCGTTAGTGAGTGTCGGACGAGACACCCTGGATTTATCCCAAACCCAAGAAATTGAAAGATTAATTGAGGAAATTAAACCGGAATGGGTGATTAATGCTGCCGCTTATACCGCAGTGGATAAGGCAGAAAGTGAACCGGAGTTAGCCCTAAAAATTAACGGAATTGCACCCGGTATTTTAGCCAAAAGCTGTCAAAAATTAGATGCAACATTGATTCACATTTCCACGGATTATGTGTTTGATGGAACCCAAAGCCATCCTTATCTTGAAACCGATCCGACTCACCCTTTAGGTGTTTATGGAGAATCAAAATTATTAGGAGAAATGGCAATTCAAGCATCCCAAGCTAAATTTGCAATCCTCAGAACAGCTTGGGTTTATGGTGTGGGTGGAACCGGAAATTTTGTCAAAACAATGTTACGTTTAGGGAAAGAACGGGAAGAAATTCGCGTTGTTAGTGATCAAGTTGGGAGTCCGACTTGGACGGGAGATTTAGCACAATCTATTGTGCAATTAATGCCCCTTTTGAATGATCAAAACTACGGAATTTATCACTGTACAAATAGTGGTGTTACCAGTTGGTATGATTTTGCGATCGCAATTTTTGAAGAAGCCCAACTATTAGGTTTTCCCCTCAAAATTGAACGGGTAATTCCCATTACAACCTCCGAATATCCAACGCCAGCAACTCGTCCCGCCTATTCAGTTTTAAGTGGGAAAAAACTAGCTAATATTGTGGGAAATCATACTCCCCAATGGCGACAAGGACTGAGGAAAATGCTACAACAATTAAAACCGTAGAGACTTGCCACGGCGCGTCTCTGTTGCTCTACTAACCCTTAATTATTAATTATGAAAGCACTAATTCTTTCAGGTGGAAAAGGAACAAGGTTGCGCCCTTTGACCTACACAGGTGCAAAACAATTAGTTCCCGTCGCTAATAAACCGATTTTATGGTATGGAATTGAAGGAATTGTAGCGGCAGGAATTACGGAAATTGGGATTATTATTAGTCCAGAAACCGGAGAAGAAGTTAAAAATTTAACCGGAAATGGCGATCGCTTTGGCGCAAAAATCACCTATATTTTACAAGAACAACCCGCCGGACTCGCCCATGCAGTGAAAGTGGGTCAACCGTTTTTAGGAGATTCTCCCTTTATTATGTACTTGGGAGATAACTTAATTGAAAGTCAACTAAGTCAATTTTCTGAGCGGTTTAAACAGCAAAAACTAGATGCGTTAATTCTACTAAGAACTGTAAATAATCCCAGCGCTTTTGGGGTAGCCGTTGTTGATGATCAAGGACGAGTATTAAAGTTAGTTGAAAAGCCCAAGGTTCCCCCATCTAATTTGGCTTTAGTCGGGGTTTATTTTTTTGATAAAACTATTCATGATGCGATCGCTAAAATCCAACCTTCCCCCAGGGGAGAACTCGAAATTACCGACGCTATTCAACAACTGATTGATGATCATAAAAGTGTTGAGGCTTGTACCTTAGAAGGTTGGTGGTTAGATACAGGAAAAAAAGATGATTTACTCAGTGCAAATCAAATTATTTTAGATTCCTGTATTACCTACGATGTAGCAGTAGAAATAGACGAAAAGAGTCAAATTTTAGGCCGGGTTAAAATTGGTAAAGGTACAAAATTAGTCAACTGTAGCGTGCGGGGGCCAGTAATTATTGGGGAAAATTGCTATTTAGAAAATTGCTTTATTGGCCCCTATAGTAGTGTGGCTAATAAAGTCACTTTAATTGATGCTGAAATCGAACATAGTGTCATCTTAAGTGAAGCTAAAATTATTGGGATTAACCAACGAATTGTAGATACTGTTATTGGTCGTCGGGCTAGTTTAAGTACCGCCCCTCAACGACCCAAAGCCCTACGATTTATGATTGGAGATGATAGTCAAGTTGAATTAGCGTGATTTACTGGATAACGGTTAATTATTACTCCACCGAATTGATTCAAAGGTTAATTAATTCTCTCGTAGAGACGTGCCATGGCGCGTCTCTACAGGGAATTAATTATCAAATTATTATTATTAATAATTCTCCCGACGATCTTTCTATTCATCGGTTAAAATCTCCGTATATTCTGGTATTTGACGCACCCGAAAATATTGGGTTTGGTCGAGCTTGTAATATTGGGTTAAATTGGGTTTATCAACAGGATTCTCAAGCCCTTGTTTGGTTAATTAATCCTGATGCGTATTTATCCAAAAATACCCTATCTCCAGCAATTGATTTCTTTAAATCTTACCCAGAATTATCTATTTTAGGAACAGTTATTTATAATAACAAAGGAGAATTAGAGTTTACAGAAGGTCAATTTAACCGAAAAACTGGTATAATTAAAGTCTGTAATCAACTATCAGAATTTTTGCAAAATCAACCTTACCAATTAACAGAATGGGTATCGGGATGCAGTCTATTAATTAATTTGAAAAACTTTAAAGAATGTCCTCAATTTGATCCTAACTATTTTCTCTATTATGAAGATTTTGATTTCTGTTTAAGGTATCGAAATCAAGGACATAAAATTGGGATTACTGCACAAATTCAAGTATTTCATCAAACTTCATCCATTACCCAGAGAAACCCTAACCTCAAACTTCAATATAGTATTTATAGTTACCTCCTCAGTCTTCATAAACATACTTCTAAAGCTGTTTTTATCTACTGGTTATTTAGAATTAGTTTTATTGGTTTAATTACACTCTTAATTACCCCTCAAAAATCTTGGTATAAACTCAAAGGAGTTATAAATTTTATTGTTAAAAATATCAGCAATAAGCTATTATAGATCTAGTAATATTTTTAATTATAGCAACCGCCAAGGCAGTTAGGACACCAGACGGATCTTAGAACCCAGACGGTGAAGTATTTCCCCCATGTTCCCTCCCCCCTAGCCCCCCGTGCACGGGGGGTTTGGGGGGGCTGTTCCCTGTTCCCTGCTATATAGATTTTTTATGAGTAAATCACTCTTGATTAATTTATCATTTTTAATTCCTGAACCCACAGGAATATCTATTTATGCTAGTCATATTTTACCCGCTTTAAAACCGCTTCAACCCACCTTATTAACCGCTCAAGAAAACCTCGATTATTCCTGTTATTCTGTTCCTAATAATATGACCCCCGACCAAGGAACAAAGGGACATCTTAGGCGGTTACTTTGGACACAGTTTAAACTCCCTAAAATTTATCAGCAATTAAAGGGAAATTTGATATTTTCTCCAGTCCCAGAAGCTCCTTTATATTCGGGATGTCGGTCAATAGTTATGGCCCATGATATTATTCCGTTAAGATTTCCCAGACGGGGTTCTCGGTTAACAGCTTATTTTAAATATTATATTCCCTTGGTATTATCCCAAGCCGAACATATTGTCTGTAATTCTATCGCAACGGCTGAAGATTTAATCCAATTTTTTAACATTCCAGAACAGAAAATTACACCTATTCCCCTCGCCTACAACCCGCAACGATTTCAATTTTTAGACCTACCAACCCACAATTATTTTCTCTATATTGGTCGTCATGATGCTCATAAAAATGTCTCTCGATTAATTAGTGCTTTTGCTGGTTTAAAAAACTCATCAGACTATGAATTATGGTTAGCTGGCCCAACAGATGAAACCTATACCCCGGAACTTAAAAGGCAAGTTCAAGAGTTAGAATTAACTAAACAGGTAAAGTTTTTAAATTATGTTCCGACCGATGAATTAACCACAATAATTAATCAAGCAATTGCTGTTGTTTTTCCCAGTCTTTGGGAGGGGTTTGGTTTCCCGGTTTTAGAAGCCATGGCTTGCGGAACTCCTGTAATTACTTCTAATCTATCTTCCTTACCCGAAGTGGGAGGAAAGGCGGCATTATATGTTAATCCTTATCAAGTAGAAGAAATTACAGAAGCGATGGAAACCCTAGCTAATAGTACAGAAATGCGATCGCATTTAAGACAATTAGGATTAGCACAAGTTAAACAATTTAGTTGGGAAAAAACCGGAAAAGAAACAGCAAAAATTATCCAAAATCACCTATAAATCATCCCGTTGTTGCGCTTTAGCGCATCTTATTCGTTGTAGTATAGCATCAGAAAAGAATGCGCAGCAAGCGCAACAACGTTGGAACAACTGGATTTGGTTCCCAGGTATAACCAGGGAACCAGAGGCGAAGCAAAAAATATTAGTACACAGAGGTTATTTTATTCGGACTCATGATAAAATTGGGAGACTTCATCAAAGACCAGTCAGCCAGGTTAAAATGAACATAACAACAGCTAACAGATCTGCGCGAATTACTGAAATTATTCAAAAACGCCAGCCCCTAGCTCAGAGGATCATCAGCGTAGAATCTAATTTAAAAAATCTGCAAAATGCAATTCAAATTTTAGAAAGTGACCGAAAGCAACAACTTAACCAATGGCCAAACGAGGCTAAAATTGTTGATAAGTTAAATAAAATTGATTTTTCTCCAATTTTATCAACAATAGAAAAAGAATTACGAGAACTACATAAGTTAAGGATTCGTTTCGCTCGTCAAACCCTCAATATCGGCGTGGTTGGACGAATGAAACAAGGGAAAAGTACCCTACTACAAACCCTGAGTGGACTGTCTGATCATGAAATTCCAGCCCGTTCAGGAAAAGCCTGTACTTTTGACCCGATCCTAAAAAAACAGGGGTTTCTATTGAAATTGAACTGTTATAATAATTACAATAGTCAACTAAAAAATTAATTTGTTTAATTAGGATTAAAGTAAAAATGGAAAATTACTATCAACTCAACTTATTTAATCATAGTCAGAATTCAATTAATTACAACAATTTAAAATATCCTAAAGGCTATAAAGGGTTAGCAAGATTTCACAAATACTGGGGAAAAAAACCAATTGAGTCTTTATCATTTCTGATTGACGCTTTAACCCAAAAAGATGATCTCATTCTTGATCCTTTCTTGGGTTCAGGTTTAGTTGCAAGAGAAGCACTTCTCAAGAAAAGAAGATTTATCGGGATTGATATTAATCCCATCGCTATTGAACTATCAAATCTTATGGTCAATCTTCCTTGTCCTTTTCAACTTCAAGAAGCCATCAATAATTTAGATCAAAAAATTAAGCATAAAATATATAAAACCTACATTTTAGAAGACGATAAAATAGCAAGTCACTATCTATGGAATGGGGAAGAATTAATTTCAACTTGGAATGTATCAAACTTAAAAAAAACTCGTGAAGAAAGACAACCAACAGATTATGATTGTATTTTAATCAATCAATATGAAAATTATATATCCAAAAGTTTGCGTAAAGTTCAGCTTTTCAATAATAGTCGAATTAATACCACTAATCTGTTAACTCTAAATGATATATTTACTGGCCGCGCTTTGTATAATATTGACATTTTAAGAGAAGAAATTAACCGTTTACCTCAGAATATCCAAAAACCCTTGTTACTGTCGCTAACAGCTGCTTCTGGTCAAATGTCAAAAATGGTTTTCGCTATCACAAGCCGAGGTAAGAATCAGAACAAAATAACTAATAAAATAGAAGTAGGAAGTTGGGTAGTGGGATATTGGAGACCTAAACTTCATTTTGAGATAAATGTTTGGAACTGTTTTGAAAATAAAGTAAATAATTTAATTAAAAGTGTTATTGACAACAAAGAAAAAGAAAGATACTTAGTTTCTACAAGGCTAGAACCTGTTATCAATAAAAATAATCAATTAGCTTTGATTTTAGGTAATAATCTTACTGTTTTAAAAGAATGTCCTGATGAAGTTGTATCTCTAATTATAACTGATCCTCCTCATGGCGATAGAATTCCTTATTTAGAATTGAGTGAAATGTGGAACTCTTTATTGGGTAAAATCCCAAATTTTACTGAGGAAATTGTAATTTCTAATGCAAAAAATAGAGAAAAAAGTAAAGAAGATTATACCCATAATATGAGTATCTTTTTAAAAACAGCGAGTCGTATTTTAAAACCAAGTGGAATACTAGCTTTGTTCTTTAATGCTAAAGATAAAGATAGTTGGAAATTTTTAAAACAACATTTTACATTTTTACAAGATCTTAAGTTTAGAGGGTATTTTCCTATGAATTATTCAGCCAAATCTGTGATCCAAGATAATAGAGAAGGAAGTTTAAAAAGTGATTTTATTTTAATCTATCAAAAATCAGGGATTGATGATTTAGAAAAATTAAAGCCTTTATTGGAAATTCCTGAATGGTCTGTAGAGTTTCCTGAAGATTTTTTAAAACTTAACTAATTTTTATAGATTGAGGTATGAATCATGTCCAATAATAACTTAAATACATTTTTTTATCTTGAATCTTTATATAATCAGGGTAATTTTCATGAACTAACTAACTCTGAAGAGGGTTTATATTTTCTCAAACTGCGTTCTTTAGCTCGAAAAGAATATTTACTTTATTTGTTGGAAAAAAGTAAAATTTATGTAGATAAACTTCCAGCTAAAGAACTATTAAAAAAAACTTTTGAGGCAGAAGTTTCTACTTCTATGATTGAAATGACTATTCGTGAAATTTATACCCAAGAACGAATAGAAAGAAAGAATTTAGAGCGTCAAATTTTGGCAGAACTTTATAAGTTACGAGTCTTTGATTGGGGCGGTATTCATCAAAATGATATTAATAAACACTTAGTCAATAATTATATTAAAAAAATAAATAACTATGATTCCTTAGTTGAAAAGATTGAAAACGAAATATTAAATAGTTTAAAAGGTTTTATTCTTTGTTCATGGTATAATAACTGGACATCTATTATTATCGAAGATATTTTTAAAGATCATCCTCGTGTTTTACCAACAATTGGTAAAATTAAGCAAGTAGATTTTTTTATAGATCAAGTTCCTTTTGATCTCAAAATGACCTATTTTCCTATAGGATTCATGGAGAAAAAAAGAAAAGAGAGAGGGTTAACAGTTAAAGAAGTGTCTGAATTAAAAAAAGCAGCTAATTCCTTTGAAATTCCATTTGATAAAAATAGAAGCGATCAGGATCTATTATTAGATTTAATTGCTGCTTTTTCAGAAAATTCACAAACAAAAGTACAAGATTTTTACCATCAATTTATTTCAACAAGACGTGAAATTATTACCGAAACCATACAACAACCTCGAAACCTTCTTAAATGGTTATATGAACAACAAGGAACTCAAAGATTTGATGCTAGTAATCGACTATTTTTAATAGTTATTGATCTTAATCATCTTGAAAACAGTTGGAAGATCAAGAGAGATTATCAACTATTAAAATCAGAGATTGATAATTATCTTAATAATCAGTTCTTTGATTGGGAAAAACTCAAACTTGACTGGTCATTTAATAACCAACAATATAAAAGCTATACAGATGTTATATTTGTTGTTAAGTAGGGTTTGCTGAAGAAGATTGAAAAAGGGACAGTGTAAGGATGTTTCAGCAATAGAACTCTTGCAAAATAATTTTATGGTATTATGGTAAGTTTTGCTCAATTTCATAAAATCCTAGAGACTAACCATTCTTCACAAATTTTTGCTAAAAACTCCATAAAATGGTAAAAATTGAAAGTGAATTTAGACAATAACTCTGCGATGAACACTCAATTTTATCTAAATTTGAAACCTCATGAATTTAAACGGAGATTTGGTGTCAAGATTCAAACCTTTCAAGAAATGGTTAATGCCATAGAGCAGTTCAGGTTAGAACATCCTAAAGATAGGAGAGGACGTCACACCCACCTGACTCTCCAAGAGCAAGTTTTAGTAGCCTTGGAGTATTGGCGAGAATACAGAACATATTTTCATATTGGGACAAATTGGGGAGTATCAGAATCAACTATTTGCCGAATTGTTGCTAATATTGAATCAACTTTAATCAAAACAGAAAAGTTTCGTATTCCGGGAAAAAAAGCATTAATTCAAGATTCTGGCTACCCCGAAATCGTAGTGATGGATGTCACAGAAACGGCTATTGAAAGACCGAAAAAAAAACAGAAAAAATATTACTCAGGAAAGAAAAAACATCACACACTCAAAATTCAGTTAGTAATTAATCAAGAAACTAAACAGATTATTTGTACAGATTTTGGAGAAGGACATTGCCACGATTTTAGCTTATTCAAAAAAAGCAAAATTCATTTTCACCCCCAAACTGATAGTTTACAAGATAGTGGCTATCAAGGGATTAAGGATTATCACTTGAATAGCTATGTACCCAAAAAGAAACCCAAAAATGGCAATCTTTCGGTCTTAGAAAAAGACTATAATCAAGCTTTGGCTCATCAACGAATTGTGATTGAACACGTTAATCGGAGCCTCAAAATTTTCAGGATCTTATCGAGTCGTTATCGAAATCGTCGTCGCCGTTATGGTCTTCGTTGTAATTTGTTGTCGGCCATTTATAATTATGAGTTGACACTCTTAGTCTGAAAGTGAAAATTTGTTATTATAGCATAGATTTTTTTTGCAAGAGGTCTAATGATAATCTTATTGATCCTTGGAATGATGAAGGTTTTGTTTTTGAGCTTGGGAGTGGCGGCAGAAAATTTCTCAAACTTCGATTTACTGACCCAGCAGGGGAATATTTCAACCTAAATGCCACACAAATACAGAAAGATTATGTAAAGGAACAATTATTAAAGTGTGATGCTGTAATTATTCCCATTGATGCTACTGCATTAATGGAAAAAAAGACAGGAAGGGTCAACTATAGCGAAGTGGGAACTTGGCATGAAGAAAAAAATGATCCTGAACGGATCACAACCCTGTTAAAAGATGCCTATGCGGGTTTGACCGTTCCCAGATTAGTCATTTTAGCTCCTGTTAAATGCGAAACCTACATGAGAACTTATCAAGATGCTGACAACTTACTCCAGCACGTTCAAATAGGATATCAAAAACTGTTAAATTTTTTAAAATCCGATGGGTTATTTGGTAAAGTTGCAGTTGTGGTGACACCTGTTCAGACCGTTGGAAATGTTGTTTTTGCTTACCATAAAACTCGTGATGATGGTTTCATAAAATTTGAATACAATAAAACGGAGATTAAAGCTCCCTATGCTCCTAAAGATGGAGATCAACCTCTAAGATATGTTTTACGGTTTTTGCTGAATCTTTATAATGAGGAAAAAAAACGTCAGTTACAGCAATATCAAAAGGAATTATCTGAGCTTGAAAAAAATCTATCTAAAGGAAAAGATGAACTTGATGAATTTAAAAAGACGTTTGATCAAAGAGAGAAAGCACATATAGAACGACAGAAAACATGGCTTCCGATTAGATTTGTAGCCAACCTATTTGATGATGCGTACACACCTTATAAAGAAGCTGAAGAAAATTTAAAATCCAATGAAAAAACGGTTTACGAAACTCAAACTAAAGTTAAAAACTCTGAAATAAAAGTTCAAGCAACACAGAAGGAAATTGAGATTTTTAACAATGCTATCTTTTCTTTTGCCATTGGCTGTAAAAATAGTGATGGTTTTGCTATTTTACAGGGTGCTAAATGGTTGCCAATTCCCCATAAGTAATATACAAGGAGATTAAAATAATGAAAAACTTAGAATTTTATGTGAAAAGTTCTGCCCTAGGTAAGACGGGAATTCATTGGCGTAAGATTGAAAGTAGTCAGTCTGCCTTCGGATATCCTGATATGCTTGAAAAAAGGTTGGTTAAGAAAAATAAGGGAGGTTTAGGCACAATTGAATATAAGATTAATTATCAAAAGCTTTTCTTTGTTCTCATGCGCCATTCTCAACAACTGTTATTCTTAGTTGGAGGAATAGAAGCACCTGAAGAACGATCTAATCAATTAGGCAGTACAATCTTTAATGCAGTTGCCTGGGTTGTTAATCCTGATGAAAGTAACAGTATTTCACCTACAAACAAATTAATGTTACGACATTTAGCAGCACGCACATTATTAAGTTTTGCAGGCAAAGATCCAGAGTTTATTAATACGATCAATGAGGCAATTAATTTTAATGGATTAGAAGAATTTTCTGTTGATTTTAATATAATTCATCAACTCCCTGAAAATTTAGACAATAAGCTCAAACAATTACTTCTGAATTTAGATAAAGCTGAATTAGATAACGCTGAAGATGCTCAACAAATTTGGGACAAAAAATATGAAATACTAGATAATGAGCAAGAAATTATTAGTTTGGCTGATAAAATTATCAAAACCGGGTTGTCAAAAGGTGATGATTTAGCAATTTTAATCAGTAAGGTTGATAAGAATGCAGTCTCGGTTTCACCTATTGATCTTGATCTTAAGCCTGAAATACCTACGGATAATCAAGTTGAAAAATTGTCATCTCCTTCAATAGAACCTGAAAAAACTGAGGAGAAGGGGGATTTACCAATGGGAAAGTCCCCAAGATTCAGGTTAAACATAAAAGTGGTAGCGGTAATCCTAATAATCTTAACGATATTAAGTGCAATGATAGTGACGTTAAAGGTGATGGAAAATCAGAAGGAAAAGCCGGAGAAAATACCGATTCCGCAAAGTTTGGTAACTCCCAAACCGCCATTTCCAGTAAATCTAAGATAGATCAACCTATGGAAAATAAAGATAAAGATTGGATCAAAAATCTACGTTTCTTGGTTAAATTAATCCAAGAAGAAGAAGATCGTTCTTGGATAGAAAAACGATTGGATTTTGAAGACAAATTATTAGAAGAACAACGAAATGATTGGTTTAAACTAGGTAAGTTTTTAATTCTCGATAACGAATTAAAAAACAAGGAAAAGGAAAAAGAAAAGTTAACTCCTGAAGATAATCAGTTATTAGACTCAGTTGGAACAATTCTGAATGAGTATTTAGATATGTTGAAAGAAATCAAAGGTGAATAATCTTTTATCCTGATCAAAAATAAATCGTGGTAATCTCTTTAGGGCTTCAATCCATCCTAGTTACTAATCTGGGGATTAAGCCCTGAAGGGCTTACTACGGGGTTAGGTGTGTCGTTTTTGATGCCAATTCCAAGCATGGGTAATAATATTTTGAATATCGGGATATTCAGGATTCCAACCTAATATTGTTCGGGCTTTTTCTCCACTTCCAACTAAACTTGGTGGATCTCCGGGGCGGCGATCGCATTCAATCGCTTTAATCTCTTTTCTCGTAATTTCTCTAGCAGTTTCTATCACCTCTTTAACAGAAAATCCTTTCCCATTTCCTAAATTAAAAACATCCGTTTTTCCACCATTTAATAAATATTCCAACCCTAAAATATGGGCGGTTGCTAAGTCCGTAACGTGAATATAATCTCTAATACAAGTACCATCAGGTGTGGGATAATCGGTTCCAAAAATCGAAATAGAATCTCGTTTTCCTAATGCTGCTAATAAAATTAAAGGAATTAAATGGGTTTCGGGATTATGATCTTCCCCTAATAACCCTTCTGGGTCGGCTCCGGCGGCATTAAAATAACGGAAACGTACCGATTTAAAATCATAGGCGATATCAAAATCCGATAAAATTCTTTCTACCATTAATTTAGTCGCCCCGTAGGGATTAATCGGATTTTGGGGATGCTCTTCAGGAATGGGAACAATTTCAGGAACCCCATAAGTGGCGCAGGTTGAGGAAAATACAAACTTATTAATTCCCGCCTCTTTCATCGCTTCCAATAACGTTAAAGTTCCGACCACATTATTGCGATAATATTTATCAGGATTAGTAACAGATTCCCCCACATAAGCATAAGCAGAAAAGTGCATCACCGCATCAATTTTGCGACTGGAAAATAACTGATCAAGCAACGGACGATCATTAGTATCTCCAATAATTAATTCGGTTTTTAAGACCGTTTCCACTAAGTCTTGATGTCCATAAACTAAATTATCGAGAATAATCACATCATAACCCGAACGTTGTAGCGCCAGGACAGCATGGGAACCAATATAACCCGCTCCTCCAGTAACTAAAATAGTAGTTTTATCTTCAGACATAAATTTATGCTCCTTTGTTTTATTCAATGAATTTAATTTAATCTTCTAACCTTTGAACTGAAACATCAACCGCTTGCACATCAATAGTTCCTGGGGGTGTTAACCGACTAAAACGACCCTGTTCGATTTTTAACGGTTCCCCACAGTTAGGACATTGAAATTGAATGTTATTAAAAGCCGGAAATTCATGGCTACAAACCGGACATTGATCTTGAATTAGATTGCGTTTTAACCACCACTGGACACCCAAAATCACCAAAATCGGAGTAATCGCAATCACCGCAATTAAAATCAGAACGCCCTTGACTAACCAACCCAAACCAATAGAGATTAAAATGCCAATTACAGCTAAAGTAATCAGCCAGTTAGTCAAACCAGAAAGTCTGATTTGTAGAGTTTTGAACCGCTGTTGGTTCACAGCTATCTCCTTAATTATTCAAGCCAGATTTAATCTGATGGAACCCTTAAAAATTTGAACTTTGATATTTTAATTTCTATGCTATTATAGCAACCAGCAGGTTAATATTCACAACTTCTTTGTGTCTTCGTGTCTTTGTGGTTAAATTAGGCTTACCCCTGGTTTTGATTCAGCAACTCTTGGACTCGACCCTCAAAGGCGGGTTTTCCGAAATGGGCCAAACATTGCTGCCGTAACCAAGGCCCATTGCAGCGTTGATCCTCACCCTGAAGTAGTTGAATACAAGCCTTTGCCACGGCCTCTACATCGCGGTGGGGCACTTGCCAGCCCAATTTTCCATCCTGTAGGGGATCGGCTGAACCATCGCTATCCCCGGCAATAACGGGTTTCTCGCAGGCCATCGCCTCTAAATAAACAATCCCAAACCCCTCTTGAGAGGGCATGACATAACCATCACAAACCCGATAATGATTAACTAATTCCTCGGTAGGAACAAATCCGGCAAAAATGACCCGATCGCTTACTCCCAAATCTTCGGCCAACTGTTGTAATCTGAGTTGGTCATCTCCCCGACCAATAACTAAATATTTGACATTGGGAAAGACTTGGGCAATTTGGGAGAGGGCGCGAATGGTAACATCAACTCCCTTATAGGGGTCGCCTTTCCACAGACGGGCAACGGTCATTAATACCCGAGCATCCTGTAAATCATAGCGTTGAATTAATTGCGGGGGTTTGGAGCCGGGAGTAAATTTTTCCCCATCCACCATACAGGGTAACATTTGAAATTGATTCGGATTTAACTGATTAGCAAGACAGGCTTGATCGCGACTATATCGGCTAATTGTCCAAATTTGATCGGCGTTTTGTAGGGCTTTTTGCTGTTTTTTCGGCAGGGGTTCCCAGACTTCTTTACCATAGGTTAATACGGTGTAAGGAATGCCCAAGGGTTGACAAATTGTTTGCACCAAGCGGGCTAAATTAATATGACCACACAAAACCCGTCGAGGCCGATATTGGACTAAATTAGTTAGTAAAGATATTGCTAATTTAATCCTTCCCCAGAGGGGATTTTGAGATTTAAAATACTCAAATTGAAAAGAACTAGATGGGGTTTCAAAAGGGTTAGGACATCCGGGATAATCCCGTAAAATTAAAACCCGATTCTGGGGATTAATATTAATCTTTGAGTCGGGAGAAACGGGTTTAATAGTCTGGGAAGCATCTAAAATATCTTTAACATAGGATTGAATTCCTCCTTCACAAGAAAAAACAGCTAAAAAGCACCAAAGTAATTGATTTTGATCTAGGTTTGGGTATTTTTTTAATAACATAGCCAGGGTTCAAGAATAATATTGTTTTGTATTCCGTCTTTTCCAATTGTTCCTATAAAAAAGGATACCTGTGACGCTCCCAGACCTAGCCTAACAAGCTATTCCGGTAAACCCACAGGTATCATATCATCAAAAATTTTGAGAGGATGTGGTTTAAAATCCCAAAGTTAAAGACTTATCAATGGGAAGTGCCGCACCAATTCCTAACCACAGCGTTACTAAAGTTCCAAATAAGAAAACAGCCGTTGCCACAGGACGACGGAAGGGGTTTTGGAACTTGTTGACGTTCTCAATTAAAGGAACCGCAATTAAACCCACAGGAATCGAAGACATCAACATAATTCCTAGCAATTTATTGGGAACGACCCGCAAAATTTGGAAGGTTGGCCAGAGATACCATTCGGGTAAAATTTCTAACGGCGTTGCAAAAGGATTAGAGGGTTCTCCCATCATGGCGGGGTCGAGAACCGACAATGCCACCACTAAACCAAAGGTTCCCAAAATTACAATCGGGAACGTATATAACAAATCATTCGGCCAAGCCCGTTCACCATAGTAGTTGTGACCCATGCCTTGAGCCAATTTAGCGCGAAGAACTGGATCACTGAGATCCGGCTTTTTTAAGATGGACATAATTAAAACGTCGCTCCTTTTTGGGAAATTTAACAGGTTGTTGCTTGTCTTTGAATTTGGCAAAGGCTACTCCTAACCCTTGGATGTTTGAGACCCGTTATCGAAAGTTAACTTTCTCGGAACAAACCGCCACCGATGCCGGAGTAGTGCCGAAACGCCAAACCCGATCCACGTCCATTTACAGAGGGCCCGAAATCCCTTGCTTCCGAATCATCAAGAAGTGGGCTAACATAAAGACGGCAATCAGCCAAGGTAGGACAAAGGTATGTAAGCTGTAAAAACGGCTAAGAGTACCTTGACCAACGGCCGTACCACCCCGCATCAGTTCCACAATGGTTGAACCGACAACGGGAATCGCTTCAGGAACCCCAGATACAATTTTCACCGCCCAGTAACCAACCTGATCCCAAGGCAGAGAATAGCCTGTAACCCCAAAAGAAACCGTAATCACGCCTAAAATCACACCCGTGATCCAGGTTAATTCCCGGGGCTTTTTGAAACCCCCGGTGAGATAAACGCGGAAAACGTGCAGGATCATCATTAACACCATCATACTGGCAGACCAGCGATGGATGGAGCGAATTAACCAACCAAAGCTCACATCCGTCATAATGTATTGAACAGAAGTAAAAGCTTCCGCGACGGTCGGTCTATAATAGAACGTCATCGCAAATCCAGTGGCAAACTGGATTAAAAAGCAAACTAAAGTGACTCCACCCAAGCAATAGAAAATGTTGACATGAGGGGGCACATACTTACTGGAAATGTCATCATCAAGTGCTTGGATATCCAGCCGTTCATCAAACCACTTGAAAGTCTGAGATTCTTTGATTCCCTTAGAAAACATGAAGCTAGAATTCCTAAAAATAAATGGCTACCTATTGTTATTCCTTTAAGACATCATTAATAGATATCTTTAGATTAGACTGTCTGAAGCCAGAGAACTCTGGATATCAAAAAGCCATCACCATAAGGAATAGGGAGGTCGGTTTGATCCGATTGACAGATTAGGCTAAAAGACTTGCGTGTTCTCCCCTACTCTAAAAAATGTAACATAACTTCAACTCAATTTTCACAAAACTAGGGAATCAATCTGCCCCGGATCGAATCCCCCAAGGGTGATGCTGAAAATCAAGCCGTGAAAGGTCTTAAATCGGTTGATTCCCCAATCTAATTTGAAAGCAACGTTAAATCACCACCATGCAAAAGCGCGTTTTTCCCATAGCATTTCTAATTATTCTGCAAGTTAGCTTAATCTGGATCACTTGGACAAATCCGGTTCTGGCCCTGACCGAAGATCAAAAAATCTTGAGTGAAAGTTGGCGAATTATTAATCGCTCCTATGTGGATGAAAGTTTCAACCATCAAAACTGGTGGTCTATCCGCGAGAAACTAATCCGGCAACCCTTCAAAAGCCGCGACGAGACATATTCTGCCATTGAGAAGATGTTAGCCACCTTGGATGACCCATTTACCCGGTTATTGCGACCGGATCAATATCGCAGTTTACAGGTGAATACCTCCGGGGAACTGATGGGGGTGGGGTTACAAATCTCCCAGGACGGGGAAACGGGCAATTTAACCGTTATTGCTCCGATCGATGATTCTCCCGCAGAACGGGCGGGTATCCAACCCCAGGATCAGATTGTGAAAATTGATGGCTTTTCTACTTCTGAGTTAACCCTAGATGAATCCGCGGCTCGGATGCGGGGGCTAAGGGGTAGCCAAGTGACTTTAACGGTGTTAAGAAATAGCAATAAAACCACGGAAGATATTATTTTAGTTCGGGATCGGATTGCCCTGAACCCGGTGATCACGGAACTACGTTCTGATTTGAAAGACACTCCATTAGGTTATATTCGTTTAAATCAATTTAATGCCAATGCCACGGAAGAAGTAGCTCAAGGGATTCAATCTTTAGAAAAAAAAGGGGCGAAAGCCTATATTTTGGATCTCAGAAATAATCCAGGGGGATTATTACAATCTGGCATAGAAATTGCCCGACTTTGGTTAGATGAAGGGACGATTGTTTATACTGTTAATCGTCAAGGTTTATTGGGAAGTTTTGAAGCGGTGGGTTCGGCTTTAACCCAAGCTCCTTTAGTCATTTTAGTCAACCCAGGAACCGCTAGTGCCAGTGAAATTTTAGCCGGGGCTTTACATGACAATCATCGAGCAACTTTAGTTGGAGAAAAAACTTTTGGCAAGGGATTAATTCAATCTTTATTTGATTTATCCGATGGTTCGGGATTAGCAGTAACAGTTGCTAAATATGAAACTCCCAATCATACTGATATTAATAAATTGGGAATTATGCCCGATCAGTTAATTCCTTCGGAACCCTTACTTAGAAATCAAGTGGCAACGGAAGCCGATCACCAATATCAAGCGGCTTTGGAATTGCTATCTTCTCAATTGGTGGTGGCTCAAAATTAATTAATGGGTAATGGGTAATGGGTAATGGGTAATGGGTTTTGGGTTTTGGGTTTTGGGTTTTGGACTGATGACTAATAACTGATTTCTGATAACTGATAACTGATTTTTGTATGTTGGATTATGATTTGGTGATTTTAGGAGGGAGTTTAACCGGACGTTATGCAGCATTATTAGGCAGTCAAATGCAAGGACGAATTGCTTTAGTTGAGCCGGAAAAAACTGGGCATTCGGGGTTATTTTCGATGGCTTTATCCCTCCCTAAACTTGAGCTAATACCCGTCTGGGGCGGGTCGGATATTAGGAGAAAACCGATCAAACCTTGGATTGATTTAGTTAGAAATAACTGTGAGGAAATTTATTCCCATCAACGGTTAGGGGCTGGGAGAGTGGATGTAATTGTTGGTGAAGGTGAATTTATCAAATCTCCCCGTCTGGGATTTAAAGTTAATAATAGAATATTGCGATCGCGCAATTATTTATTAGCCCCAGCTTCCACCCCTAAAATTCACCCCATTGAAGGGTTATTATCCACAGGATTTATTACTCCACAAACCTTGGATTTGTTTTTAGAAAAATTACCGAATTTATCAGAAATAATTCCCCAGAGATTAGCAATTATTGGGGGTGATCCCAAGGGAATTGAATTAGCCCAATATTTCGCTCGTTTGGGTTTAGAGGTGATTATGATTACCCCAGCTACTCAAATTTTAGCCCAGGAAGATCCCGATGCGGTGCAGTTGATTCAAGGTCAATTAGAAGCCGAAGGAGTAAAAATTTTAACCCAAACTCCAATTATTCAGGTTAAAAAAATTGCCGATAAAAAATGGATTCAAGCGGGAAATACTGCTATAGAAGTCGATGAAATTTTGGTGGCTTATGGCTCTCAAACCGACGTCGAATCCTTAAATTTAAGCCTGGTCGGTGTTGAGTTTAAAGGGAATCATTTATGGGTGAATCAAAAACTACAAACCACCAATCCTAGAATTTATGGGTGTGGACAAATTTTAGGGGGATATCCCTTTGAACATATCGCCCAATATGAAGCACAAATTGCCCTCAAAAATTCCCTATACTGGCCGAAGTTTCAAGTTGATTATCAAAGCATTCCTTGGGCTATTTTTTCTGACCCCCAATTAGCACAGGTGGGGTTAACAGAAACCCAAGCTAAACGACGCTATGGAACTCAAGTAATTGTAGAGCAACAACCCCTAAAAATGATCGCTCAGGCGCAAATTTCAGGGGAAACAACGGGATTTTGTAAACTTGTGGGTTTGGCGAATGGTAAACTCTTAGGGGCTACGGTGGTCGGTTCCCATGCGAGTGAATTAATTCATACCCTAGCTTTGGCAATTCGTCAAGGGGTAAACCTTAAAACCTTAGCTGAATTTCCTCCGATTTTTCCCACGTTTTCGGAGGTTTATCATCAAAGTGCGATCGCTTGGATTGATCAACGCCGTTGTCAAAATAGGGTATTATTTAATTGGACAGAAAATCTGTTTCATTGGCGACGATATTGGGGAAATTAAGAATTAAAATGTCTAACATGAAAGTTCAAAAAATACAAGTTTTTAACCGGGCAACGATTATCGGTTTTAGTGTTTTATTATTAACTGTTACGGGTTGCCAAAAACCACCTGCTCAAGTTAAGTTAGGTCAAGATCAAGAATGTTTTGGATGTGATTTTAGCGGAAAAAGTTTGCAAGGGCAAAATTTAACCGGGGCTAAATTGAATAATTCTAACTTTAGTAAAGCGGATTTAAAAGGAGCTAATCTCAAGGGAGCATTTTTAGATACTGTTGATTTTACTGGAGCGAATTTAACCGGGGCAGATTTAAGTGAAACTACTTTAAATCAAGCTAATTTAACAAATGCTAATTTGAGTCAAGCGAATCTGACTGGGGCATTTATTCGAGGGGCTAAACTGAATAATGCCAAACTGAATGGAGCAATCTTTAAAGATGCGGATTTGAACTCAGCCGATTTAACCGGAGCAGACCAGAAAGGAGCTAATTTTCAAGGGGCAATTATGCCGGATGGTTCGATTCAAAAATAATGTGTAGTGGGGAATTACGAATTACGAATTACGAATTACGAATTACGAATTACGAATTACGAATTACGAATGAGGAATAGGCAATAAATAGGATTGCTATGGGATTAAATTCGGTTAAAAACTCCAGTTTCTATACTTTATATAATCATGCTCAAAGCGATTTTATTTGATTTGGATGGGACTTTAGTTAATAGTGACCCATTGCACTATCTGACTTGGGCAAAGGTTTTAGAGATTTATCAATTGACGATTGATCATCGTTTTTATCAAACTCGAATTAGTGGCAGAACAAATATCGAAATTGTAGGGGATTTATTTCCTGAATTTTCCGATAAAGATATAGTAAAAATGGTGGATTTAAAGGAATTAAAATTTCGAGAACTAGCTATTGATTTACAACCATTACCTGGGTTAATAGAGTTTTTAGATTGGGTGAATCAGCAAGGCTTTAAAACGGGTTTAGTTACCAATGCGCCTCGGGAAAATACGGATTTTATCCTAGAAATACTGAATTTATCAGATTATTTTGATAGTGTGGTTTTGTCCGATGAAATTGGTATTGGGAAACCCGATCCGGCACCTTATCAATATTGTTTAGATCAGTTAAATATTTTACCAGAAGAAGCGATCACTTTTGAAGATTCTCCTTCTGGGATTCGTTCTGCTATTGCTGCGGGGATTAAAACTATTGGGGTTGCTTCTACCCATGATCCCAATAGTTTAAAAGATTTGGGGGTAGCATTTGTGATTGATGATTTTACCCATTCTGACCTACAAATTATCAGATAAATATATTTAGGGCAATTTTGAAAATTCGCGATCGCTCTTTGCATATCTATAACTGTCCCTTGAGCAGTAAATTTAATCGCATTGCTTAACAGATTTAATAAAACCTGTCGCAATTTTCCTTCGTCGCTTTCTAAATAATGGGGGAGGTTTTGTGAATACTCAAATTTTAATTCTAAGCCTTGAGACTCTGCCCGCATTTGCATCATTATTTTTTACATAGATAGCTCAGGGAATATTCTCAATTAAACAGGAGGAATCATCAATAGCGCAGTAAACAATACAAACATTAATTTGCAACTTGTAGAATCCTTACTTCAAGCGATCCATTCCCTCTCACCCGCCGAGCAGATTTTATTGCGATCGCGCCTTCTGTCCGGTCAAATTGAATCTTCAAAGGAACAATAAACGGATTCTATCGACTCTTAGATTATAAGAGTTAAATCAGAACTTGAAAAAATAAGGATATTTGAGTGTATGTTAACTTCTAAATTATCACGTTCAGGACTATCGGTTTTCCTCGCCTTGGGTTTAACAACAGCCGTAGCCACACCTCTGCTGCAAGCTATTCCCGCCACAGCCCAAGCCTTCCCCAATACCTTACAACGGGATAGAATTTTAGCCGGAACCGAGATTCCGGTAGAATACTCCCAAGCGGAAAAAATTGTGGTTATGCCGAACGAAACCGTTTCCATAACAATCACGGTAGCACGGGATATTGTTACCAGTCAGGGACGGGTTTGGATTCCGGCAGGGGCTGAAATTGTCGGACAATTAAAACCCGCTTCCGGGGGGTCTCAATTTGTAGCGAGTGAGGTGATTCTCGGTGCCGGACAACGGTTTCGCCTAGATGCGAATTCTCAAGTTGTCACCCACACCGAAACCGTCCGCAAAGGGGCTTCGGCGAAATCTATTGTCGGTGGGGCAGCTATTGGGGCGGCGGCTGCGGCAGCTATTGGGGCAGTGGCCGGGGATAATGCGATCGCAACGGAAGAAGTTTTAGTAGGTGCGGGACTCGGCGCCATTACCGGAGTCTTTGTTGGACGGAGTAAAGTGGATGTGGTGGTGATTAATCCGAGTCAAGACCTCAGTTTGACCTTACAATCGGATATCATCTTCCGCTAAATCGTAGTGAGCCCTTCAGGGCTCCTTCTTTCAAGATAGCCCTAAAGGGCTTACTACTATTAAATCGTAGTGAGCCCTTCAGGGCTCCTTCTTTCAAGATAGCCCTAAAGGGCTTACTACTATTAAATCGTAGTGAGCCCTTCAGGGCTCCTTCTTTCAAGATAGCCCTAAAGGGCTTACTACTTATCAAGATAGCCCTGAAGGGCTTACTACTTATGAGGATTTCCACGGCTAAAAAATACGCGATCGCATTCTGCCTAACTTTAGGGTTAACGGCATTAGTTAGTTGTTGGAGTCCTAAAGCCACCCAAACGGCTGAGTCTTCCCTACAGCAAGCTCACACCATGGCCCAAGGGATCAGCCAACAACTGATTAGCCAAACCCAAAATCCTCGTTTTGCCCAACCCATTGATTGTCAATTGGGTCAGGATTGCTTTATTTTGTTATATCCTGATCGAGATCCAACCCCCAATGTCGTTGATTTTGGTTGTGGACGGCAAACCTACGATGGTCATAAAGGCACGGATTTTGCCATACCCGATGAACAGGCCATGGCCAAAGGAGTGAACGTATTGGCAGCCCAGGGGGGGACAGTGTTGCGTGTACGGGACGGGGTTGTGGATCGACGAATTCAAACCGAAGCCGATAAAAAGACCGTGGAAGGCACGGAATGTGGCAATGGTGTTGTAATTGACCATAGTTCTATTCCCAATGGGGCGGGATGGGAAACTCAATATTGTCATTTACGCCAGGGAAGTGTGCAGGTCAAACCAGGGGATAAGGTCGAAAAAGGTACGGTTTTAGGGGCGGTGGGGGCTTCGGGTTTGGCATCCTTTCCCCATGTTCATCTCACCATTAATTATCAGGGGAAAGTAATTGATCCCTTTGTCGGGCCAGGGGCAACGGCCGGATGTAATGTCACTCGTAACCCGATTTGGGAACAGTCTTTTGCCTATATTCCCACGGGATTAATTCGGGCTGGATTTTCGGCTCAACCTCCAACTATGGATGAATTATGGCAGGGGAAATTTAATCAAACTACCTTACCCCAAGATAGTCCGGCGTTGTTATTTTGGGTACAGGTTTATGGAGTATTAACCGGGGATAAAATGGTTTTTAATTTGTATAATCCCCAGGGACAAAAAGTTTTAAATAATGAGAATTTTGTTAATGATTCTAGTAAAACTTGGATTGGTTATGTTGGCAAAAAAAATGATCCTCAACAACCCTTAACTTCTGGAGTTTGGAAAGCAGAATATCAATTAATTCGAGGCGATCGCACTTTAGTTAAAACTCAAAATCAAATGGAAATTCAATAGGGAACAGGGAACAGCCCCCCAAACCCCCGTGCACGGGGGGCTTGGGGGGGAGGGAATAGGGAATACTGATCACTCCTAAACTGATATAGCAGTCGCCACATCTATTAGGACATTCTTGAAGGCTAAAAGCTGCTCACAGTAAGTATTTACCTATAGCGAGATTGCCTATTCCCTATTGCCTCTTGCTATAACTGATAACTGATGACTGATTACTGATTACTCATCTTCCCAATCATCTAAATAACGCTTTAATAACGGTTTAATATCTGCTGCGATGGGTTGTTCTTCTTCCTCTAATTCAGTATTATTAAAATTCAGGGGTTCAATAATTTTAGCAAAGGCATCCTGAACAAATTGTTTTACAAATTCATCCCGACGAGTTAACTGAAATTGTCGTTGTACTACTTCTGTCATCCCTCCATCTCCCCAGTCTTGATCTTGGCGGAAATATTCAATAAAACTTTTACCAGCAATTCGAGTTAAATAGGCCGCACTCACCGCTTGAATTGCCCGTCCGACTACTAAGGTTGCTAAATTTAATTGTAGGGCGGTTGAAACTAACTGAATTACTCCTTTTACTACTCCTAAACTTCCTAAAGTTTTTGCTAGGGATAGGGCTAATTCTCGACCGCGATCGCTATTTAATTCACACCCATATATTTTACCAATTTCTATCACCATTTGGGTATTAACAGCCGCCGTAGCAATTAAATCAATTACGGGTAAAGGTGTTACTGCAATTACCCCCGCACCTATCCATTGAAACCGCTCCACAATTTTTTCAGCTTCCCGTTTGCGTTGGCTATCAATTAATAGTCTGGCTTCTTCTCCTAACCGTTGAGATTGTAATAAAATATTATCCGCAATTAATTCTTCTCCTTCGGCTCTTAAAATTAGGGCGATGCGTCGAATTAAGGGCATAATATCCGGTTCTGGTTGAATCATTTCCCCCGTTTCTAATTTAATTGATGACGGATTCGCCGCAATAGAAATAACATCATTGGCATCTAAAAATAGTTTAACTCTATCTTTAAGTTTTGCTAAAATAATATTTTGATCTGCTGCTGTGTACAAATCTTTTTTATTTAAAATAATAAGCGATCGTTTGCCAATTTCAACTAAGGCTTGTAAAGATTGATATTCCGACTGTCTTAAATCATTATCTAAAACAAATAATAATAAATTAGCATCCATCGCCACCGAACGCGCTAATTTTCCCCGCTCAGACCCGGCTATTCCTGCTTCTAAGATTCCGGGGGTATCGGTAATTAAAATTTCCCGGTCAATTCCATCTAATTTTAAATGATAGGTTTCTCCCACTTCTGTTGTTCCCATGGGTGCATTAACTTTCCCCACCATTCGACCCATTAACGCATTAACTAAAGAGGTTTTTCCCGCCGAACCCGTACCAAATACAACAACTTGAATATTGCCTTTAGCTAATTCTGAAGCCATATCTTGAGAGCGACTTAATAAGGCTTTTTTAGCCACTTCGTCCTGAATTTGAGTTACCTGTTGTTCTACGGATTTGAGGGATGCTTCCGCCGCTTCTATTTTGTCTAAAGGTATTTTTAAAGGTCGCCGTTTTTTGCGAGATTTTCCTGATTTTTGGAAGAATCTAGTATAATAAAAAAAGGCAAAAATTGCCAATCCTAACAATATAATTAACAATAAAAGCAGCAAATTTGCTAAAATAGGATTAGCTGACCAAATTACCTGACTATAAAGAGCCGATAAGGAACTAACCAGCCAAATCATTAAGCCTAAAATTAGACAAATTCCAAAAATTAAAAGTAAATAACGAGAGATGGGCATAATGCGATCGCTCCAACCTTAAATCAGCCAATTTTATTTATCTATTTCTATAGTAACTAACCCAGGAGATAAATTCATCGCTCCTAAGTCCGTCTACCTTCTTAAACTCTCATATTAACCTACAGTTTGCAAGTATCAACTCGGGCAAAAAATAAAGTTCTAGCTTTGATTTCTTGAGAAGACAAGGGGAGATTGTTCGGAGAAATAAGCTGATAATTAGATTCCATTTTCATGACTTTTGCAAGTTGATTTAGATGCGGAAGATGACCTTCCGGTGCTTCCAAAAAAAAGTCATTTCATCGTAACTTTTACATTTTTTCTTCTAGGTAAAATAAACAATTTTATGGGTTTACTATCGCATAAATTCTGCGGTTTAGAGTTATTAAAACTACAAATGATTATACCTCTAGTGAAGGATTTCTTTTTAAGGCAATAGATAATTGTCTTAATCGTTCGCTAACTTCTAAATTTGATTCTGGTGACTTTAAGTTATCAGGAATTTCAGCAAATAGAAGTGAATTTCCTTGCCTCCATTCATTGATGGCAACCCCATTCCAAGTCCCTTTTTTATCTCTAAAACTATCAATTAAACCTTTTAATTCTTGAATACAGTAGGACTCAAAACCTGCTGCATCAAAAATTGCATAGCGTAAATATTCCTCAAGCGCATTAATATCATGTTGTACCTCAAAAACTACCGCTTCAGCTTCTTCTCTTTCTTGTGGAAATTCTAGCTCATTAGAAACATCTGCTACGATTTGCTTTAATAGATCAGAAATTTGTGGCGCTACTTCTTTAACTCCTAATACTTCTTGCCGAAGTTCAGGATTAAATAGCAAATCAGAACCATGTTTTGCATATTTTTTAAGGACTTTAAATGCAATTTCTTCACCCGTATAGTAGTTATCAATAATTTCAATATCTACTCCTAAACTTTTGATAATTTTGTGGCGAATATCACTCTTAAGGGGACAACGAATCAGTGCCTCTGCAACAGGACGAGCAAAGCGTAAAAATAATACACTTAAGCTATTCTCTAGTTTTTCTAAAAAATACTCCTCTGAATTTTGAATGAGTCTGGATTTTACTTGATTACTTCCCCATAATAAATGGGTCATGTATTTAACTAATTCTAAGGCTTCATCTTTAAGTTCTACAGCAAGTTGATGAGCAATTGAAGAAAGAAGTTTGGTAATATCACTATACAAATCATCACGCCAAGCAAAATTAGCTTTCATTCGAGCAAAGACTGGAAAAGCATTAGCCAGAAAAAATCGTATCTTTCTTTTTAAATGTTTCCTCTCGAAGTTTTTTCATTTCGACATCAACGATTTGTAAATATCGCTCTCTAAATTTTTCTATTTGAGCCAATGATTTAGATTCTGAACTTTCTAAAGATTCATTGGCAATAGAATCTTGATAGTATTTTTGTAAATCAGCTTTAATAGTTTGCCATTTTTGATCCCACCACTCTGTAAATAAGACTAGCTGATTATTTTCTTCAAAAAGCTTTGCTTCTTCAGGATTTTCAGGATAATTTTTACTAACTATCCGATAAATTTCTTCAGAACTACTCATGATTTTATTGATAGAAGCTTCGCATCTTTTTGTTAAAATATCAACCCGTTTTGTGTTAATATAGTTAAATATTTTATCTTTAATGACTGGAATACCAGTTGCTTTTGTCCGAAGAGTTTCTTCATCAGTAATTCCAGTTAATTTCTGCAACTTAGCTTTAATATCACTAGCATCCCCAATCTCTAACTTAGTCTGTTCTCCTGCTAAATTATTCAAGCTTAGGTAAGCTCCGGCTGAACCTGAGACAATACGCTGAGGGGGAAGTTTTGCGCGTCTTAACCAATCTTGGGATGCTTCTTCAATATGTGTTTTTAGAGCTTCTGGAGTTGCCAATGAATCAATCCGACTTAAAAAAACAAAAAGCTTATCAGCAACAGTAACATTTTTATCGCCAAGTTCTGTAAATTTTATTATTTCCTGTTCTTTCTCTTTGAGACTAGGATCACGTTGTACCAATATCACAGCATCACAGTCAGACAGCATTGCTTGTGCTTCATCAACGTGCTTTGCTAAACCGGAATCTAAACCGGGAACATCATAAAAAACAATCCCTTCAGCCTGAGCCAGTTTGTTAGTATAAAGTCTCGCATCTAAAACAGCATGAGCATATTTTTCATCTGCTACATACTTCTTGAGTTTATCTCTAATATCTTCCAGTCTAGTAAAGGGAAAATTCAGATTACCTTCTTTTCTAACCTGTTGTAAAGTTATTTCGTTTGAGCGTATAGTATTTAGGTCTTCTGTCGCTTTTACTTTTTCAAGTTCGTTGAGTAAATTGATAAACTGTTCTTCGTTTCTCGCTTGTACTTCCAGCCTTTGTTCAGACTCATTTTCAACGGAATAAATTTGGGTGGTTGTAAAGGTACATCGTCCTCCTTTTGCTGGTAGTAAATCACATTCTAACCAAGCATTAATAAAGGTGCTTTTTCCGGCTTTTTCTAGTCCCACAACGGCAATACGAAACTCACGTTTTTTGAGTCTTTCAAGTTGGCGACGAGTTGGTTCTTCTTCTTCTAAAAGAATGTCTTTTAATCGAGGCGGAACTTGTGCTTGTGGTAAATTAGCTAAATCTACCGCGTGTCGTTGCACGTTTAAAGCGTCGGTAAGACGTGCTTCATAGTAAGAAGATGCTATTTTCCAATCCATTTTTAGACTCCTTAAATATGGTTAAAATTTTCTAATCCAGACAGATTTTTTAGACTTACCCTCCGTTGAATAATTCGTTTTCCATCAGAGGGTAAGTCTCTTTTGAGGATGTAAGGAACTTCTTTTCCTATTATATTTTGCCCATTACTAATGTGAATTCGTATATAAACTTCTTGGTTGCTATCATTGGGAATTTCTTCTCTTGTTATTTCTAAATGCTCCTCTATTGATGCAACATCTTCAACTCCTATACATAAAAAATGTGAGGAATAATCTATGAGCATTTTGACATCATAGCAGCTTAGGCGGTTATCTTCCAAAGCATTTGGATAATTATTCCTTAAATCAATAAATACAGAGGCTTGAACAACAAGACATAAAGCAGCAGTAATTGGTGGAAGCTCTTGTGAAGACGGAGAAGGTTGCAGCTTTGTTGTATTACCTGTTGGCTTTTGTTTACGTTTATTTATGTATTGGCTACAGACAAGGAATCCAACAAGTGAGCAGGCTATAATCACAATCCAAGCAAGTATTACCATATCTGGATTAATAATATTTTTAAACAAATTAGAAAAATCAAGCCAATTATTACAAAATGGATCTGAGGAGAGATGCGATGGGGGTATGAAGGAATTAATTTGATCTCGATCATCCTCTCGTGAAGCATTATCTTTAATCCTTAAATCAGTGCAAATCTCATCTGCTTTTGATTCTTGCCCCTCAAGTAAGATATATATTACTTTGTATAAAACACCGTTTTTATGATCTTTGATCTGGGGATACACTTGCTCAAAAACATTTTGATACAGGGTTTCCAAATACTCATTTGCCACTTTAATTTAGTCCTCCTTTCTCAATAGTTTTCCTAAAATAGTAAATTCCTCTGCTAATCCTTGGGCTTTGCGTTCCATTGGTTGCCAAACGTTTTTTTGCTTTTCATAATCTAAAGTAATTTCTTGGTGAGCTTTATCTAGTCTAGTCTGATAGCGGTCAAAAATATCATTTTGAATTTTCTTAACATCTTTGTTGAGATAATCAATTTGTTCGAGTAACCAACTGATCATTTCTTTAATTATCTCTGATTCAGCTAGTTGTAGCTGATCATTCCAGTTTTTGAGAAGCTGTTCAGTGCTGGGAATTGTAGCATTATCACTAGATCGTGTTTCGGATTTTGCGATCAACCAAAACCAGTACAAAAAACTTCTAGTTTCTTCCTTCCAAGTTTCTTTTTTAATTGAAAACCCAGATTCACAGTTTAACCTAAATAAAAGTTCTCTTTTAACTTGGTTTAGCTGAGACTCAGGGAACCTGATTATTATGTTAGGTGCAATATCATTAACACCTTTTTCTAAATGGGATAAATGGCAATTTAAAAGCTCAACCACTGCCTCATAAATTCTCTCTATTTCTTGACTAGAAATTTTGTTTAATACATCCTCCATAACATGATTAAGATGGATAGATAATTCATTTAACTCTTGATTGATTTGGGAAAGTTTCTTTTTATCATCATCTGTTTTAGCTTGTATTGTTTCACCGTTTTTAGCAATAGAAGCTGTATATCCTAAACCTATTAGCCGTTTTAAGTTATTTTCTAGGGGCTTGATATGGGAAAAGCTTGCTCTTTTTAGGTTAGGATTGTCTAAGTTTACTTTTCCACTATCTAAAGACGTTCCTACTGCTTCTAAAACTTGGTTGATCCCTTTTTTTAATTCTTGCCGCCATGCAAAAAGAGGCCTTAATTTATTTCCTAATTCATTATAGGGTTTTTTTTCATTAATTTTTGAAATGGTGATTTGAAGTTGATACAAAGCATCATTTTTTGATTTACCTGCAAAAATTTTTTTGATTTCCGTATCTATCTCTTCAAATGGCTGTCTCAAATTTTTATCGTTCTCTTCAAGAAATTGCTCAATCGCCAACCTAATATGTAATATATTCTCGCATTCCTGCTGGTATTCTTTTTTTGAACTATTAAGAATAGCTGTTGTTGTTTGTACAGCCCATTCCGCTACGGCATTTCCAGCAGCTACATTAAATTGTTCTATAGCTTGCGGTATTACTAACTGGGGAAAGTGTTGAGTAATATGTTCCTTTAAATTCTGTTGAAATTCCTCTGCATAAGATTGTTGCCATAATGCTTTAGAAACTCTGATTCGATCATGGCCAGACCATTTTTGTACATTACCTGGCAAATCATCTAATACATCTTCAATTAATCCAGAAAAATAGTTGCGTGCTGTTCTACACGCTTCAGCACTTAAAACATCATCATTATTTTGGATCTGAAGGGCTAGTAAAGCAGGCCATGTACTCAGTTTAATGACCTGTAAATTCTCAATATATTCTGTATATTCTATTAAGTGATCAGTTAATTCATTTTTAATACTGTAGATAGTATTTTCAATAAAGCGATTTTCTGTTTCTGGCCAATTTTTATCGGCTCTAAAAACGTCAATGCGATTCAAAATAAATAACATCCGCGCAGGGGAACCCCCTAAGTCTTTTACCTGCTGTACAACTTCTTGCAACAAGCTTTTTACTTTTTGTGAATCTGTTTCTGCACTATTATATGTTACAATACACAATGCTTCACGGCACTGTCTAATAATATTTGCATTACCTTGATCACCCACATACGCCAAACCAGGTAAATCCAAAATCCTTACCCTTGTTCCTTCTGGAAGTTGTAGTTGAGATTCTTTTAAAAGTCTAAAAGGGTAAAAGATTGTAGATTGCGGACAAGCTAAATTCGGTTGTTTTTCTCGATTATCAATATAAGTTATCATCACTTGATTTAAGCGATCATAAACTTGCTTTTCAGTAATACCTTTCCATTCTCCACATTCCCATAATGCGCCCGGTGTTTCATGGATAATTAAAGATTTTTCCGGGTTATATTCAATAGTAACGGCTCCTGCACTCATTTCACTGACGGCTACAGGAACAATTTCTGCACCACATAACAAATTTACCAAGGTGCTTTTGCCACTACTGGTAGTTCCTGTAGTTGCAAGAACCAAAGTAGGATTACGAAGTTGATCAATTAAATGATTTAAAGCGTCCTCTAATTTCCTAGAAAGTTCTTGTATTTCAGGTTGATATGTTTCTGGTAAATATCCAGAAATTTCTGTAGCAAAATTATTCCAGTGTTCACTAAGCTCTTGAGCTTTGGATTCTACTTTGCCAAAAATTTTGTCTAATTGTTTACCCATGTGTCCAATCCTGCTGGTGATAGTAAATATGTATCTTAAATAACATAATTGAGCCACAACTCATCGAGGAATCACAGCCCGACTCTTCAATTATAGCTCAAAGTGAGCAGACTATAGCTGTAAGGATAAGATATAACTTTCTTTACAATTGAGCTTGGGACAAAAATCAGGATCACTTTGCATTGCAACCCGGAGTTACAGATTTAATAGTAAGCCCTTCAGCACCATCTCCCGTAGTAAGCCCTTCAGGGCTTTCTTAAGAAGAATAGAGTCCTGAAGGACTCACTACGAGGGTTGGAATCCCGTAGTAAGCCCTTCAGGGCTTTCTTAAAAAATATGGAATAGAACCCTGAAGGGTTCACTACGAGGGTTGAAGAATTTGATGGATAATTGATACTTGTTGATCATAATTTTCTTGAGTTAAAACAGGTCTACTATGGGTTAAAGGAATCATTTCTTGTAACTCAATCCAAGAACGACATCCTCCATAACTTGAATGATAAGGAATATTATAAACTTTCTCAAGTTTATAGGTTCTCAATAATAAAATATAAAGGGGTTGATCGGGTTTGAATTGAAGGCGATCGCGCACAAATTCTTGATTAAAAATATGATATTTTATTAAGAAATTAATTAAAGATTCATTTTGAGCATTATTCCATGATAAAATATGAGTAATTTCAGCAAAACTACTAATTTTAACGGTTTCAGGATGCCAACCAGAAGCAACAGGTTGCACAAGGTTCGCATATTCAGGTTTTAATAAAGTGGGTTTTTGATGTTCAAAGGTAGGATAGAGTAGAATTCTATCGTGATCTACCTTAAATTTTCCCCCATGTTCCCGAATTCCTCCTTTTCTCAATAACATAATTGTTTCACCCAGTTCTAAGGCTTGAATGGCAATATCCCATTCTTTTAAAGCATAATTTGTTACGGTTTCCATGATTTAACTATAGATGCTAATTTTTGCTAAAATTATATATAATAATAACCTACAACTGGGAAAATTAACATGGAAAAACGAACTCTGGGTCAATCTGATATTTTAATTACTCCAATTTTAATTGGAACTTGGCAAGCGGGAAAACGGATGTGGGTGGGAATTGAAGACGCAGAAACTATTAAGGCTATTCGTGCCGCCTTTGATGCGGGTATTACCACTGTTGATACCGCAGAAATTTATGGGGAAGGACACTCGGAACAAATCGTCGCCCAAGCGTTATCGGATGTTCGAGATCAAGTGGTTTATGCGAGTAAAGTTTTTGCCAATCATTTAAAATATGATCAAGTGATTGCAGCCTGTGAACGATCTTTAAAAAATCTGAATACCGATTATATTGATCTCTATCAAATTCATTGGCCTTCTGGATTTATGAATTCAGAAATTGTTCCTATTGCAGAAACTATGGAGGCTTTAAATCACTTAAAAGAACAGGGCAAAATTCGAGCTATTGGTGTTTCTAATTTTTCTCGTTTTCAATTAGAGGAAGCCGCCCAATATGGAAGAATAGAAAGTCTACAACCCCCCTATTCTTTATTCTGGCGAAAGGTAGAAAAAGATGCCATGCCCTATTGCATTGAACAGAATATTTCGATTTTAGCCTATTCTCCCTTAGCCCAAGGATTATTAACGGGAAAATTCGGTTTTAATCATCAATTTGCCGAAGGAGATCATCGTTCTAAAAATAAACTTTTTGCTGATAAAGACCATTATCAACGGGTACAAAATGCCTTAGACAAATTACGCCCCATTGCTGAAGTTTATCGCTGTACTTTAGGACAATTAGCGATCGCTTGGTTAATTGCTCAACCTCAAACTAACGCAATTATTGGGTTTAGAAATACCGAACAAGCCCAACAAAATACTCTGGCAACTGAGATTATTCTTTCGCCCGAAGATATTGCAGAAATTGATAAAATCGGACGAACTGTTACTGATTATTTAGATGATAGTCCGGTGATGTGGAATTTTTAAAAGGTGATATTCTTAACCCATTCCCCATCACGGATTTAAGAAAATTACGCACATTAACCCTGCCCTCAACTTGATTAAGAGACAGATTAAAATCTGTGAAATCCCCTTAAATCTGTGATCCAAATCCTTGCCGAGATACTAATTCAATGCAAAGTTGATTCACAACTTCCGCATCTACCTGTTTTGGCAAGGTAGAATTTTCTGCTGCTTGGTCGAGTTTCTCATACAAACCTTTAGCAATTTCCATCACCTGATCATAAGAATATTTCCCTTTTTTGATGTCTAATAATTCCTCCGCATCTCCAGTTTCTCGACGGTCTACAATTAAAGATTGGGTTTCTAAGACCTCAATTCCGGTTTTTAATAGCCGAATTGCTTGCATAGCAAATTTGCAATCATATCCGACCTTTGCCTCCATTTCAGCCCGATCTCGATTGCGATTTTTTTTCCAATCCTGATAATGTTGGTATTCTCGACAAGCCCGTTGATACTGTTGACTTTTCTGCAATAATTGGATAAAATCATTAGAAGAATTAGACAACTTTTGAGTCATTTCTAAAGTAGATTCTGGTAAGGGATACTGTTTTAAAACTCCTTTAAAATCAATATCCGCCGTTAGCAGTTTATAAAGTTCTTGGGTGGGTTCTAAAAATTCAATGCGATCGCGAACTAACCCATATAAATATTCTAAAAAACCGTTCATTTGACTAACGGTTAAGGGCGGTGTTTCCACTAAACCAAATTCTGCCGCCGTCGGTTTCTCCGTTGGAGGATTCAATAACCAACGACGATGGGATTCTAACTTTTTAATTTGAGCATAGCCATAGCCAGAATAGGTCTGTTTGACTTTTTTAGATAAAAAAATCTGACGATGTTCTCTCAATCGTTCTCCCACTTCCGTCAGATGAACATAGTCTTTAAACCATAATAATTCTAAAATATTAGGGTTATTATCAATTAAGAGTTTCAGAAATTTTTTTAATTCATATAAACAAGTATCTTTAGATAAAAAGGGGAACTTTTCTGTCGGTTCTGTCTCCCAACCCCGATCTTTTTGTTCAATAACATTAAATCCCAAATAATAGGGTTCAGTGGCAATAAATACCCCACGATAATCATAATCAGAAGCAGGGGTGTCCAGTCCATAACCTCTGGAACCCGTTAACGCCAGTAAAATTGTCCGGTTTTCAATCTCTAAACGGTTCATAAGGACAGAAATTAAATAAAGTGCGTTCTGCTATTGTTGTTGTAATTTAATTTGGGTCTAACACAAATGTTATCCGGAGTTGATATAATAAGTCAATTACCCTTTAAGGAGTGATCCTCATGGAACGAGATAAACGACTGATTCTATCGGCACTGAGTCATGGCGCAATCTTCTTTAGTGCTACTTTAGTCGCCATTGGGATTCCCATTGCTATTTTATTTTTAGTCAAAGATTCCGTGGTCAAAGCCAATGCGAGAGAATCCTTAAACTTTCATATTAATTTATATGTTTATGCGTTTGTATTTGGAATGCTGACTTTTTTATTAATTGGGTTTCCTTTATTAGTGATTTTGGGGGTTTTTAGTTTAGTCATGCCCATTCTGGCCATTGTTTCTGTTGTTTCTAATCCTGATCAACCCTATTCCTATCCTTTCATTTTTAGAATTATTCAAGACTAAGGGAATAGGGAATAGGGAATGGGTAATGGGTAATGGGTAATGGGTAAGTACCTAAACAAAATTAATTACACATCCTCCACCCTGTTCCCTCCCCCCCTAGCCCCCCGTGCACGGGGGGTTTGGGGGGGCTGTTCCGGTGTTCCCTCTCTCAACTAGGTAATTTATTTTGTGTAACTACTTAATGGGTAATGGGGAATTGAAGGAGTACAAGTTTAGGTTTCAGAATCGGTAGGAGTCCTAAATTCCTGGGCGACTGCTGTATCATTAAGTTTAGATTTAATTTCTTGTTCATAATTCTGAACACTGGGGGGGAGAGAAATTAAATCTTGAATATTTCTTAACATTGTTTGACAAATTGCATCCAGTTGTAAATCATTTTCGTCATAACCAAAAGGATTCTCAATTTGGCGGGCAATTTCTTCAATTCCCAATAGGGTAAACGTCATAATTGCTACGATTAACCCGGTAAATAGTCCTAAATTATTGACAATTTTTAACGGTAAAATCAAACAATAAATTAATAAAATTTGTTGTAGATGAATTTGATAAGCTAAAGGCAGGGGAGTTTTTGAAATTCGCTCACAACCTCCTAAAACATCTACCATGGTATCTAAGAGTTTATATAAAGCTGTTAATTGGTAGATATGAAGGTGATGATGTTTATTTTTATCCTGTAAATAATCTCCAATCCAAAAGGCAATTTCCAGAGGGGGATGATTCATGGTTTGCAGTTTTGTATACTGTTCTGAAGAAGTTAAAGCCTCAATTTCTGAATTAACTTTTTCTCCCCTTAAATGAATTTTGGTGGCTACGGCAAAAGCAACTAATAGTTTTAATGTGGCGATTTTATGAGCGGTATCATTAACCTCTTTTTCGGGAACCATTAACCAGATTTGACGAGCAAAATTTCTAACGGTATTAACTAAAGTTCCCCAGAGTTTTCGACCTTCCCAAAATCGATCATAGGCTGTATTTGTTCTAAAAACTAATAATAAACCTAGAACCAAATCAGGAAAAATAAAATAACTAAATACTTCGGTAGGTAAGGGTAAATTCTGATGATCTAACAGAGAAATAATAATGCCCAATGTTGTACATAAAATCACACGGGGCATGATGGCTGGAATTACGGAATTTTGGATACGGAGTGTTAACTGAAACCAGTTTTTTTCGAGATTAGACATATAAGTTTTTGAACGTTTATCCTCCAGAAAATTCCTACTAACAGACTATCCCGCCGACGGTCGCAGTTCAATAACTTTATTACCCTCGACGGTCGGGGGAGAGGTAGGAGGGTTTAATTTTTGATTTAGTTCTCGAATGCGTCGAGATAATAAACGAATAATATTAATCGCAATTCCGGGGGTTTCATCAATGGCATCATAGAGTTGCATTTGGGTTAATATTAAACATTCGCAGGTTTCTAGGGTGCTGACGGTGGCGGAGCGAGGTTCGGCATCAAATAGAGACATTTCACCGAAACAAGTCCCCTTTCCTAATTCAGCTAAATTGCGATCGCCAATGTGAACTCGTACCCGTCCAGAAACCACAATATAAAGCGCCCGTCCTTCTTGACCTTCAGTAAAAATACTATGTTCATTAGGAAAGGATAATTCATCCATAACCGATGCTAGACGGACTAAAAAATCGTCTCGCAATTCTTTAAAAATCGGGACACCCCTGACAAATAAAAGGCGTTCAACGCTAGTTAACATAGGTTTACTAAAAAATTAAAAAATTCATTTCTAGGAGGGAACAGGGAACAGGGAACAGGGGGAAAATCATTAACTTCTGTGTTCCGGACTCTACACCTTTCATCCCTACTTAACTCCAAGCTGCATCATTAACTCCTCAACTTGGTTTGCGACTAAATGATCGGGATCATTTTGTAGCATTGGCAATAATTCTATCAAAGCCCGTTCAGATGCAATCTTTAGATATGCTAAGACAGCTTCTCGAACAAACCCGGTGGGATGACGTAAGCACATCAGGGCTTGTTCAGCCGTTAAACTCCATCGGGAGCTTTTGGCGACATGGAAACAACAGGCCAAGGCCCAGTCCGAGAGAAAATGACGTAACTCTAATAAACGGCGTAGGCGATCACTTGGTTTCAGGGGTTGATAGCTAACTAAATCGGATAAATTTTGCAATTTCTCTAATTTAGAGTGCTGATCGAGAATGCTAATTAATGCCCGTTTATGGGCAATATCAACAATATTATCAATAATTTCTAACCCCCGTGCCACATTATCTGAAGAATTTGACTGAACATTAAAGGATGCTGCTTGAATGGAGTCATGGGGATACAAAAACTTCATTAACAAAAAGCAACGATCGACCGCATCAATTTCTAATCCTTCCAGGGCGCGTTTTAATAACTGTTGGGGAGCATGAATATCAGGGACAACCGGATCGAAGGGATCAAAGGTATCTGAATCTTCATCTTCCGAGTCCGACAGCATAGGTGTTTCTAGGGACAAATCCAGCAAAGCCGCATAAATCTGACCGATGAACATTAATTCCTGCTCAATTAAAATTTCTACCCCGGTGCGTCCGACCCGATCTAATACTCCTTCAATTCCAGCATCTTGAGGAATTTTTAGCAAAATTCTCAGGATATTGCGTCGGGTAGTTCCCCAGGAAATCATCAATTCACCGATCAAAGTATCCAGGGCTTCGGTAGTAGCAATTTCGCCGAGGGCTGTCCAAGCCTGTAACCGCACCAAATCCGGTTTATAGATATCACTAGCTTGCTGGATTAATAAAGGAATTGCCTCATTTCCTAATCTCACTAAAGCCTGTAAAGCCGTATCCCTTGTGGAACGATAGGCTAGAGCTTTCATTAAAGAAGGATAGTATTCTTCCAAATGGGTAGAGGCGATCACATCTAATAATGCACAACGCACGCGCAGGGATTCATCCTGTAATAAATCGTTAAGATAGAGCCGCAGTCCTTGTAAATAGTCAGCTTCTCCCAGGGCGCGGACTCCCATCACCCGCTCCCGTTCTTGGCCGTTGGTAATCATCCGCCGGATGGTATTAGTGGCGGCGGCCTTTTGTTCGCGATCGCCTCGACGCAAAATCAAGGCCCCGGCCGTTCCCCGCACCACCGGATCAACCTGGGGTTGGAGATAGGGGCGCAACTGTTCCATATCGGGACTGGTTTCGGTTAACCACAGGTATCGCAAAGCCAGGGCCAGGACTTCCGGGGCCAAAGTCCCTTGGGTAAAAGCTCGGATTTCCTCCAAATAGGCGGGATTGGGGTGATTGAGCATAATTTCCAAGCTCTGACGCTGTAACCCTGGGGAAAGACTACCCAGGAGGGGAACCAAAGTTTCACCGACGTTTTTGGCATCCAGTTGACTCAGAAGTTCAATACAGGAGCGTTTATCGGCTTCTTCTCCGGGTTTCTTCAAGGTTTCCACCACATTCCGCTTGAGTTGGGGCATATCAATATCCGACACACTCAGCCGCCCCCGTTCGGCGCTCCGAACCAATAAACTCACATATTGGGCGCGAATTAACCAAACCACAAATAACCAGACGAAGGCCATGAGGATGATCAGACCGACGAACATTAATCCCTGTTGAGTTTGTAACTGGGTTTGGGTCGATTCGGGAAAAATCAACCGCGAAATCCAGAGGGTAATTAAAATCAGTACCCCCGTCACCCCCGTGGACATCGGTTCAAACACCCCGTTTACCATTGATTGAATATCGCTGCGAACGTGATCCGGCAATGGTTGGAACAGGACGGCTCCGGTGGTTTCAATTAAGGTGTAATGGAATAATTCATCTAAAAATCGCAGGATCACAAATCCTATAAAAACAGAAAATATCCCGGTAATTCCGCCAATCAAGGATATAGTTCCTAAAATAATCACCCCAACGGGTAAAACAATGGCGGTGACAAAGACTCCCGTGCGTTCAACTAATCGGCTAGACCCAAACCACTGAGTTAGGACTTGAGCCACACTCAAAATCCCTTCAAAGATTCCCAGAAAGCTAACAATCCCACTGGCTCCAGCCGTATCGCTTTGAAATTCTAATTGACTAAAAAATTGAAAATCGACTAATACATATAGGGCTTCTGCTAGAACAAAAAACGAGACTAGGGGAATTACATAACCCAACACCGGGCCCTTGAGATTGCGGGTACTAAATTCTTGTTCTTCATCTTCCGGTGTCCAGCGTGTGGAGTCGGGGAAGGATTGACCGTAGCGTTTGGATAGATAAAATAAAATTACGGCGGCTAGGAGTACCATCACCCCGGAAACCAAAGTGACGTTATTCAGTCCCACCACTCTTAATAGTAGGGGAAGGGAAAACCCACTAATTACCCCAGCGACTAGAAATCCACTACTAATAATTGGATAGGTGCGTTTAATTTCTCGAATATTAAACAGTTGGTTGGCGGTAATCGCATTATTTAAGTCGTTGAGAACATAAGAGGCTTCCACCCATAACCACATTAAAAATAGGGTGATAAATTGAAGACTTAACCCTAATATTTTGATATCGGATAATCCTAGTCCCCAACGAAATAAAAATAGGGGTATTGCCATGATCACAAAGATAATGACAATCGCTTGACGTAGGGGAAAAACCTTTTGCAGCGATGAATACACAAAGCCCAAGCCTGAACCCATCCCAGCACTGGCGATATAGATCCAGGGTAATTTATCAGCGCCGTATTCATCCAGGAATAAACCCACGGTACTGAGTTCTAACCAAATTAACCCCACGGACGCTAAGGTGTAGACCAAAAACATCAGTAGGGTTCTTTCTACTTCTTCCTGACGGAGATTCAGTCCCCGCAGCACCCCCTGTCCCAGCATAGCGGAACCACTGACTGGTTTTTCCATGCGATGCCCAAACCCCTTTTTGTGATGATCAAAATCTCTGAATAAAGTTTAACTGATTTATCGCCCCTCTTGAGTTGGAGTTGAGGGTTGGTGGTTTCTGCTCTACAAATATTAATGTTTCTCCTTGATAAACTCTCCTACCTTAGAGGTAGACTAGAAGTAATAGAAAGCAACGAAGATAACTCACTGTCCAAGCTGTTGCCATGTGCCCAAGCTTCCACAAACCTTTAATTTTCTACGTTTGAGTCCAGTTATTATGAACGCAGATACCTTTAACACCCATTCTGTTACCTGCCCAATTTGCCATCATACTAGCATTTTGCCCTCAATTGGAATGTTAGGTGGACTCTTTACTTGCCCTCACTGCCATACCAATTTTGTCCTGAGTCACAGTGGTCATTATGTGCGAGATCCCTTTTGCCTCCAACAGTGTGCCGTTGCCCAAATGCTCCGACGCCAAAGTCATCCCCTTGCCCGAATTCTACGAGATTTAAGCTTAACGAAAGGATTACCACTTTTAGCGATTATTAGCAGTCTTTTGTTCCTGGGAATATCCCTGACAATTAATGAAAAATTAAACTTAAATAATCAAACTATAGATTCTCAAGTAGAACCTTCACCCCGTTCTTCTTCCTCTGAACCCTATTAATAATTTAAGGTAATGGGTAATGGGTAATGGGAAATTACGAACTACGAATTACGAATTACGAATTACGAATTACGAATTACGAATTACGAATTACGAATAGGTAATTGGTGATAGTGGTTTGTTTTTCGATGAATAAATTAATAGTTAACGATTAACTATCGCACTGATGACTGATGACTGATAACTGATGACTGATAACTGATAACTGTTAACTGATGACTGATAACTGATTAAAAGCTAATCGTTAAATAACCGTTTTGAAACTTGGCTCCAGTTACGGGTTTTCCGGTTAAGGCTGGGGGAAGGAAGATATTCCGCCGTTGATCTCCGGCTTCTATCGTGACTTCTGGGCCGTATTGGGTTAGCTTGACTTGTTTTTTATCAAAACTGGGCAGAAACAGGCTAACCTTGCGTTGTGCCACATCAATACTAATTGGTTTTGGCGCTAACCCAGCCTGGGTAAAATCAGGTAAAGACTCGATCAGAGGTTGCCAACTTTGACCCGAACGTGGGGGAATTACACTGACTTTTAACGGATCAAATGCCTCTGTAATTGCTTCTGTTAGGGATGTTTGGTTTAATAGCATCCCGCCCACGGTGAGTCCCACCTGTTGGGCACTTCCCCATAAATATTTGGCTGTGGCGATCGCCACTTCATCTTGATTACTAACTAAATAAGCCGCCACTCGCTGAGGATCGGATACCGCCGTTTTCCCTTGCTCCAAGATATTATTCATGTCTTGAGTTGGTTGGGCAAAAGTATCCCCAGAAATATCAATATTCAGAATACTACTGGCAATCGGTTGTACAAAAGGAGAGAGGGTTTTTCCCAAATCCGACTCCATAAATACATTCCGAAAACGGCGTAAATACCAGCTTAAAATCTCTGGCATTCCTAACATTCTCAGGGTATCTTGACTGGCTAACCCATCATAAACAATTACATCATATTCGCCACTGGCATCATATTGGCGAATCGCGTTGAGGGCCAGGGCACTATCCATCCCGGGTAAAACTCCCAATTCCTGACCATAAACATTCCTAAAAAACGGGGTACGAACATATTGGTTTTCCAGCTTTTTTACTTCTTCCCAACTGCGTTCGAGTAAAACTGCACTTTTCAATTGTACGGCTTTTAAATGGGTGGCGATTTCCGTTGGATCACACCCCACTTCCGTTTCTAGTAGGATATTCCAGGCGGGACTACCATCTTGTCCGACTAATAATACCCGCTTCCCACTGGCGGCCAATTGTTGAGCGGCTGCGATCGCCAGTGTTGTCCGACCCGTACCCCCCTTGCCCAAAAATGTTAATGTTAAGGCCATTTATGATTTTCCTAATCTCGTTTATGGAAACTTGATCCTACAACAAATCAATTAGAATAGGTATACGGCAATCCGGTATATTTTCAACTCATCAAGGAGCTAATTTGATGAACTCTGAATTATCACTCAAACTCAACCAACTTTATGAACAAGATTTCCATTTATGGGTACAGCAAACGATTCAATTGCTAGAAAGCAAACATTTTGAAGAATTAGATTGTCAAAATTTAATTGAAGAATTAGACAGTATGGGAAAAAATGATAAAAATGCCTTAAAAAGTAATCTGAGGATTTTATTAATGCACTTACTGAAATATAGATTTCAGCCAGAAAAACGTTCTAATAGTTGGCAATATACAATCATTGAGCATCGTCAAAGGATTGAAGATGCACTCGAAAACAGTCCCAGTCTCAAGCCATTTTTAGAAAATATTTTTATACAATGTTATCAAGGTGCTAAAAAATTAGCAGCCGCAGAAACAGGTTTACCCCGTTCTTTTTTTCCTGAAAATTGTCCATTTTCTATTGAAGAAACACTGAATATTGATTATTTACCCGATTCCGATAATAGTCATATATATAGCAATCCTCAATAGGTTGTGGTAGGGGCAATTCATGAATTGCCCCTACCACAAGGATTAAATTTCAAAAAATATTACAACTTAAATAGGATTGCTATAGAAGCGAATGACATTTCGACAATTTCCAAAAATCAAGAGGATGATCCATAATAGCCCGAAGCCAAACTTGCAGATCATCCTCTTAATATTTCCCGTCCCCACCATAGGGGAATATTAACGAGAAACTTCTAGTTCATCTTCAAAGAACCAAGTTGCTGCTTTATTATCGAGTTGGACAATAAAACCGACTCCACTCCCATCTACCATTTTGAAGCCTTTGACAGTTCCAAAAGGATTTTGCTTGAGTTGAGCGATAATATCGGCAGGGACTCGCTCTATAACTCGACGAATCTTGACTCTTTGACCAATTTCGATTGCCACGTCCGGTGTTCTCCTTGGGGTATTAACCAATTCACAATTTAGTTTAATATGTCCTTGCCCCAGATTATCGAAAAAATGGGCAACTAAGAGGGAAAAACCCCATCTTTGAGTCCAGACAAGTTAATATGGATATTGGGGGTGGCTATTTTGGGGTTGGCACTGGATCTATTTTTTGGGGATAGACCCGCTAAAGACCAGGTTAAACTTAAAACTGCTAGTTTAGCGATCGCATCTAATTGTTTTTCTTGGGATTCTGGTACGGGGTATTCTTTGGAATCAGAGTTATTGTTATTCATAAAATTATATTTTTTAGAACCTATTACAAGTATTCACGATCTAGCTTGAGATTTCCGCAATATCTATCAAGATTATTTGTGATCATTATTACCAATTAATGTGATGAATCTCACCTTTTATTCTAAATTGGGATCAGTCCCAGAAGCTAAATCCAAGATCGAAACCACATCCGTAGTTGCCATTGTAGAGGAGATAAAGGCAGTCCCAAATATAAGGGCATCCAATACAAAAAACCAAATAAAACCAAGAATATGATCAGAAATCCTAGCCACCGAAATTGTTGATTATGACTATATAACCATCGTTCTACACACCAAGCTAAAGCCATACAGCTAAACACAAATCCGGTCATATAGTGATAAATAAATAAACAGCGAGTAACTCTCACCCAGGGTAATAAATTTGCTAACCAATTCAAACTTAAAAATAGAGCCAACCACAGTTCCGGTGTCGGCGGAAATTCTAGGGATAATCTAGGTTTTAAATAGGGAAATCTAACAGATAAAGCCATCCAAACTCGTTGAATTAACAGAAAACATAATAATAAACTTGCTAAGGTCGATAACCACCATAAAAATGGATTTCCCATCGCATGAACTGAATAAATAATGGGAAGTTCATCGGGATAACTTAAAGGTAAAGTTGGATCAAGGGGAGTGGTAGTATCAACTTTCTGATAAAAATAGGCAATTGGTCGTAACATCAGAATCCAACTGTACCATTTAGAACAGTAGGGATGAACTTTTGTACCATCTCCTAAGTTATGATGATAAGCCCAAATTTTAGCTTGAAGACCCCAAAAGGGCGGATCTGGATTTTGTTGTAAATGGGGAAGCCAACCGATCCAATAAACCAGAATAGGAATGATAATTAAGGTGACTAGAATAATAATTGTGGTGAGTTGATTTAGATTTTGTAAGGGAGATTTAAAAGATGTTTCTGGGATTATTTTTTTTGAATTTTTGGTACAATATTGAATCAATCCTGAGACTATTAATATTAAATAAATCCCCAATAAAAATCCTAATCCATTCCATTTAGTTAGGGCTGCTGCTCCTAATCCAATTCCGGCTAAACCCATCCAAAACCAATGGTTAATCCCTTTTTTATGTAAAGCCTTTAAAAAAAATAGTTGTCCTAATAATCCAAAAAATACAATATAAATATTACTCAGAGCATAGCGAGATTCTACTAGAAATAATCCATCTGTTGCCATTAAAAAGGTAGCAATTAAAGTATAACTGCGACGTTGAGTTAGTTGATAGGCGATCGCACCTACAATTAAGGGAATAAACGAACCAAATAAAGCATTAAACCACCGATAACTCCAAGTAGATAGGGTCGAACCCGTTAAATTATTAATGGTTTCTTGTCCAAAGGGTAGTTTAGATCCGAGCCAAATTCCAATGGCAATTAAATATTGACTTAGGGGGGGATGGGAATTAAAAAAAGGAGTTTCAGTTAAATAATTATTAGCAAATTGAGCAAAATAAACTTCATCAAAAACCAAACTATTAAATCGGCCTAAACCCCAAAATCTTAAAAGAATAGACCCAATAAATATTGAGATCATTCCCAAAGTAAAACTAGATAATTTGAGTTGAAATTTATATTTTGTATCAGTCATTATTTTTGGATTTAATTCCTATGTTGGGTCTGATAGTAGAGACTCACCATGGCGCGTCTCTATACTGATTACTAATTAATGATTTCTAATTCTTTACAAATCGGAATCTCGATAATAAATTCCGATCCTTTTCCTAACTGAGAACGACACAATAATCGCCCTTTGTGGGTATCTTCAATAATCTTTCGACTAATGGATAGTCCCAGTCCCGTGCCTTTTCCTACAGGTTTAGTGGTAAATAAATAATCAAAGGCACATTTTTTAGTATCTTCAGACATTCCCGTCCCATTATCCCTAACTGAAACAGCAACAGCACGACTATTAGAAACCAGATAGGTTGAAATTATAATTTGATTCGGATGTTGCAGTAATTCTTGATAGGATTTAGTGGCGCTAGATTCATTTAAGGCATCAATAGCATTATTAATTAAATTCATAAAGACCTGATTTAATTGCCCCGGATAGCATTCAACCAAAGGCATTTGACCATACTTTTTAATCACTTTAATATCGGGACGGTGATCGGTTGCTTGTAATAAATGTTTCAGGATTAATAGGGTACTTTCTAAGCCTTCATGAATATCAAAAGGAACTTGAACTTTAATATCGCTCCGAGAAAAAGTGCGTAAACTGGTACTAATATTAGAAATTCGATCTGTGCCTAATTTCATAGAAGAAATCAATTTAGGTAAATCTTCGATTAAATAGTCTAAATCAATGGATTCAGCATGGGCAAGAATAGAAGGATCGGCATTAGGATAATAACTTTGATACAGTTTTAAATGCTGAATTAAATCCTTAATATAAATATTAGCATGATTCAAATTACCCGCAATAAAGTTAATCGGATTATTAATTTCATGGGCTACTCCAGCAATCAAATGCCCTAAAGTTGACATTTTTTCACTTTGTACTAATTGCATTTGAGACTGTTTTAAATCTTCTAATACTTGGGATAATTCGGCTGTTCTTTCTAAAACCCGTTGTTCTAATTCTTGATTTTTTTCTAATAATTGTTGTGTTAAAGAACTAATTTTTAAATGAATTTTAATTCTAGCAATCACTTCTTCAGCTTGAAACGGTTTAGTAATATAATCCACAGCCCCAATTGATAAGCCTTTGACCTTTTCTAAATTATCCATCACTGCGGTCATAAAAATGATCGGAATATCATGGGTTGAAGCATGACTTTTGAGGTGTTTGCAGGTTTCAAACCCATCGGTTTCGGGCATGACCACATCTAATAAAATCAAATCAGGTTGTTCAGTTTCCGCAACTTTAATGGCTTGATTACTATGGTTTGCAATTAAAATTCTCCAGCCACAATTCTCAATGAAACCTGATAATAAATTAAGGTTTGTTGGGCTATCATCGACAATTAATATGGTGGTTTCTTTGAATGAGTTGGAGTGCATATTGAATGGGATTAGGATTTATGGATCAATCGAAATTGTTCCAGCAAAAAGCAAATTACTATCTCAACTCAACGTAATGATAAATATTCATAACCGTTGATCAACGGATTTATTTTGAATGTTTCCCAAAAGGAAACAAAAGACACAATACCCCCAACCTGTTGAGTATCTAAACTTATATGGAACTATTTAGATTATATTTTACGTTGACTGATCATGATTTGACAATGACACCCATCACAACTAATGGCGGACTCAACAAAAAACACCCCATCATGGGGTGCAACAAAGGGGGCTATTCTTACTTGAATCTGAACTTATTGTAACTTCAGAATTTGAGCCGTTAGATCCAGACTTTCCTCATAGAGAACATCCCGTCCCCAACGCTGTAACTGTTGAGCCATAAGGGATTCCGCTTTTTGATCCGTGGCGGCGATCACTTGTTCAGTCCGACAAGATTGGGCGCTTCCTCCGGCTTCCATCCGCATACATCCGGTGGTTTCCGAACATAAAATTGTGCAGCAGTTGGCGTTAGGATTACTAGAAGTTAACCGTAACCCCACTAAATCTCCTGGAATTTCACCATAATCCGCCGTGGGAATTGCCGCGAGTTCGGCCATAATTTTTTTATCATTCGGCCCGATAAACTCCATAAGTTTTAAATCATAATCCCCACCTTTAGCTACAAAAGAAACAGGTTTCCATTCCAAACGACTCGCAAACCACCCCAAAAACATTAGGGCTTGAGCCGCATTGCCTTTTTCATAGTCAATGGTGATATTATCAATTTCGACCAAGGAAGCTCTACGTTCTGGGGGGTCAAAGGCAGAGGCAGTTAATTCTTGCCAAGGGGAAAGTCGATGCCAATTCAAGTCAGCAATATAGGTTTCCTGTTCAATCAAATCGTTCATTTTTAACAATTCTGATTCTGGATCACTAAAATAAGAGGAATCCACAATCACACAATTACAACAACCCGCTAATTGTTTAAACAATTCCTGCTCTGGGTTAGGTGTGGCTTTCCACCAAACAAACTTAGGTAAATCGGGAATCATCAGGGAGGAAACCACACTTCCCACCCGTTCTAAGGCTGCTTTTGTGCCTCTGAGGGTAATATATTCACAACAGACTAACCCTTCTTCACTTTTTTTCTGAATCGGGCAGTAGGCAGAAACCTGGGCTGTGACTCCGGTATCCTCTCCTACAATTGGACACAGGGTAATAATCCGACAGGGATTTTGAGCGGCAATGGTTTCACTAATACTAAATCCCCGTCCATCCAGATTCGGAATAATTTGATCTGCGGGGGGAAGTTTGGCAAATTCTTGGCGTAATTTTACCAAGGTATCGGGGTCAACTCGCCCGTTAATCGGTAAACCATAAATTTTCTGAGCTTCTTTAATCGCATCCCGGGTTGATGTTCCATGAATCCCATCAATACTGCCCAGATAAAACCCTAAAGCTCCCAACAATTGTTGAAATTCTTCGGGTTCATAAACCACCATACTAAAGGTAGCCGCCCGGGTAGCAATGGCCGTGGTTTTACCATTTCCAATATTCTGACTCAGCCAAATACTACCTAACTCAGCCTCAATTTGACTGAGGGAAATATCCTTGGGTTTTTGTAACGCAACAAGTGGTGTAGTCATAATCAGTTATCAGTTATCAGTTAACAGTTATCAGTGATCAGTTATTAGTCATCAGTTATTAGTCATCAGTTATTAGTCATTAGTTATTAGTAAAGAAAAGAAGTGATTAAGAAACAGTTGATCAAATTCTTAACTCTTACACTGATAACTCTTACACTGATAACTGTTAACTGATAACTGATGACTGATTAAAGTCTTCTCCAACGACGGCCATCTCGGTTGAGCAGAATTTCCGATTCCACTGGCCCCCAAGTTCCGGCCTCATAGAAGGGAATAGACTCAGCCGGAGCCGGAGCATCCCAAACTTCTAAAACCGGGGTGAGGGCTTGCCAAGAGGCTTCGACTTCATCCCCCCGTGTAAATAGGGTTTGATCTCCTAACATACAGTCAACCAATAAACGGGCATAGGCATCTGTATTCGCTTTACCAAAAGCCGTATCATAGCGAAAATCCATATCAACGGAACGAGTCCGCAGAGAATTTCCTGGGGTTTTCACCTCAAAGCGCATGGAAATTCCTTCATTCGGTTGAATTCTCAAGACTAAAACGTTCGGGTTGGCCTGTTTTGCCGCGGACTGGAACATCAAAAATGGCACTTCTTTAAATTGAATGGCAATTTCCGTTACCTTTTTCGGCATTCGTTTTCCGGTTCGCAAATAGAACGGGACACCCTTCCAGCGCCAGTTATCAATATAAAATTTTAACGCGGCATAGGTTGGGGTGATGGACTCCAGGGCGGCTCCATCTTCGGAACGATAACCCGGAACCTGTAGGCCATTCATCCAACCGGGGGTATATTGTCCCCGTACCGCAGAATATTCTAAAAAATTAGTATCTGCTAGGTGGGTCGCTTGTACCACCTTAACTTTTTCGTTACGAATGCTATCGGCATCGAGGGAGTTGGGTGGTTCCATCGCCGTTAGGGAAAATAACTGCATCAGGTGATTTTGCACCATATCCCGCAGCGCCCCGGATGTTTCATAATAGCCCGCCCGTCCTTCTAAACCCACGGTTTCCGCCACGGTAATTTGGACGTGATCGACAAATTGACGGTTCCACATCGGCTCAAAAATCGCATTGCCAAAACGAAACACCATCAAGTTTTGGACGGTTTCTTTCCCCAAATAATGGTCAATCCGATAGACCTGTTCTTCGGAACAGACTTGACGCACCACCCGGTTGAGAATTTGGGCCGAACCTAAATCTCGACCAAAGGGTTTTTCGATGACTAAACGCTGTTTTTTTGGGTCGGGGAGCATTCCGGCTCCACCCAATTGTTGAATGGCTTCGGCAAAAAAACGTGGGGCTACGGATAAATAAAAGACTCGGTTTCCTCTGGTGTGGCGCAGTTCATCAATTTCCCCTAAAAATGCTTTAAGTTTTTGGTAACTTTCGGGTTCATCCATATTCCCCGAACAGTAAAAAATCCCTTGGGCGAAGTCGTCCCAAAGGGCTTGGGAATATAAACCGCCCCCAAATGCTTCCACCCCTTCCCGCAGGTGTTCGCGGAAAAAGTCGTGGCTCCATTCCCGACGAGCAACCCCGACAATGGTTATTTCTGGCGGAAGTTTGCGCTCTAATTTCATCTGGTAGAGGGCTGGGACTAATTTCCGTTGGGTTAAGTCTCCCGATGCACCAAAAATTACTAAAATCTGGGGTTCGGGAATTCGATCTTGTTGCAGTCCCACCCGCAAGGGATTTTCAATCAGTGTTACCATGTCTATTCCTTTTGCGACAGCGAGATTATTTTTCTGGTGGACTCTGGGATTAAGGTAGCACGTTTACCCTGTCAGAGTCAGCCAGAGATATTTCCCGATTATAGAATTGAGTTAATTTCTAATTTTTACCGTTGATCGTCCTTGATCCGGCAAAATTTTTGTTTAATTTAAGATTAGCTTGGGATTGCTGGTTTTTAGATATTAATTTATCGGTAATTTTAACCCATTCCCAATAAGTACCTAAACAAAATTAATTACACATCCTCCACCCTGTTCCCTCCACCCCTAGCCCCCCGTACACGGGGGGTTTGGGGGGATGTTCCCTTTCTCAACTAGGTAATTTATTTTGTGTAACTACTTAGTACCAGCAGATTTAAAAATTCTTGAATATTAACTAAAATATCTTCGGAAAAAGGTTGAGGATAAACTAAACGGTGGAGATAGTAACCTGGGAAGGTTTCTCCAATATAATAATAGTAATCTAATTCGACTAAATTACTAATCCACCAATAGCAATGATAGACATAATTTGGGGAAAATAACTCGATTACTTTGGTGTTGGGTTGACAAAAGATAAGATTGGTTAACCCACTCCCATGAGGTGCAATAATTATTTCAGCCTGGGAAAATAACGCAGCTTGTTCGATCACAGACATTGATTCTAATTCAATAGAGTGGAATCCCCAGGGTTGTAAAACCCTTAATAATTCATCGTCATTTAAAATTCGACGGCTTTTTGCGGCATTTCTAGTAATATAAATTCGTTTAATATTAGGGGAATTTGCAACAGCATCAGGATGCAAAAAATGTTGCTTTAAAAAATCACAAGTCCATGGGGCCATCCAAGCCGCACAACCAGGGAAAGAAGGCACAATTAAATCTTGGGCTTGGAGATGATGGAATTCATTAATATTAATTTGTTTATTTTGGGGAATTTGTAATTTCTCTAAAGTCTCTTTTTGAAAAGATAAACGATTGTCAACAATAAAGTAATCAATTTCATGCCAATTAATACTGCTTTTTTTCAATAATTCAATTCGAGGTAATACATCTAACATCCAATGAAAATAAACTGAATTTGAAAGTCCAGCTAAAATAGCCACAGTCCCATTGATAAAATAAATTGGAGGTAATTTATTAATAGATAAAATAGAATGCTGACTGGGATTTTTGTCAGGATGACCCGGACTTAATAAAGGAAATTCTGGGGAAAGATCCCCTAAAAAATGTTGTTCTCGGGTTAAAATAGCCGATTGATTTTGATCAGAACTTAACCAAAATCGCCCTTGAGGAATTTTAAGCACAAAAGCAGCAGGAAGTTCCATCTGTTGACCAAATCTAAAACTAAAATGGATAGAATTATCCAAGGATTTTGGGGGTTTTAGATTAACAATAGTTTCGGGATAAATTTGTTGATAATTGTCTGGAGTTGAAGGATTAGATTTTAGCCAATCTTCCGTTGATTGATCAAATTGAATTGGAGGGTTAATTGGTTTGATTTCTGAGAGATCAACAGAAGTATTTAATTTCCCTAATTCTGATAAATTGTTTAATAAACTATCAATCCAATTCGCAACAGAAGATTCATAAATTATGGCTTTTTTAAAATAAAATAATCCGGCTTCAATCTGGTTATTATAAATTAATAAAAATCCCAAATATCCTGAATATAAAGCTGATTCAGAATCAAATTTTAAACATTGTTTTAAACTATCAATAGCTTGATCAATTTCTCCAGTATGAAATAAAGCCTGACCTAAACCATAATAAGCCTCAACTAGATTATAATTAAAATCAATAACCGTTTTAAAATTAGCGATCGCTTGTTGATAAAAGTCTAATTTTAATCGACATTTTCCTAATCCCAAATGATAATGAGCTTGTTTTTCTTCCCAGGAAATAGTATTATCTATTACAGATAAAGAACCCGATAAATTAGCTCCTAAATAACACTGAAATGCTTCTACATAATCCTGTTTATAATTATAAAATATATCTCCAGATTTTAAATAAACTAGAAAGTTATTGGGGGCGATATCCTGAGCTTTTTGAAGTAAAATCAAGGCTGGATCTGGATAGAAATTAGATAACATTTTGCTCAAGCCAATATATAACTCTATTGGGGGTATTGAGGGAGATAATAACAGTCTTAAAAAATTAATTACTAAGGAATTTATATTACGAGTTGATAGAGTTTTATTCCCAGTTAAATCCTGATAAAATTGAGGCTGTTTCTGGATTCCTTGTTTAAGAAAACTAATTCCTTTTTCAAATAACCCCGAAATTATTAAACTCATTCCTAAATCACTATAAGCGGGTGCATAGTTTGGCTGAAGTTGGATTGCATTTTCAAAGGCATTAATCGCAGATTCCCATTGTTTAATCTGAGTTAAACATAATCCTAATTGGTAATAAATTAAATAATCTGGGGAATATTTAACAACTTCTCGATAACATTGAATTGCGGCTTCAAATTGTTCTAATTTTTGAAAAATATTTGCTTGATTAAGATACATTTGAATAGAATTGGGTTCTAACTCAATCCCTTTTTGCCAAATCCTAATAGCTGCTTCTAAATCTCCTTGAAGTGCAATAGTATGACCTAGATTATCATAAACCTCAAGATCGGTTTCACACCATTCTAAAATTGCTTCATAAATTAGTTGGGCAAATTCAAAAGATTGGGAGGATAAATATTCTCTTGCTTTACCTTTTAAAAAATTGACAAATTCAGTAATTTCAGTTGTTTCTAAATTAGATTCAGCAAAAGCAGAAAACCATATTGTTTGCGCCTGTAATACATCTCCCTGTAATAACCAAGATAATCCCAAATACCAATAATTAGCAACAATATCAGGAGACTCTAAAATACATTGTTCATAAACCGAGATGGCTTTTAAAAACTGTTGTTGACCTAAATAAGTATGTCCTAGACTTTGGAGTTCAGGAATAGATAGAGGCTGATTTGAGGTTGTATTTTCTGACACTGGATTACCTTTTAATTCAATATAAATTTAATAAGATTCTACCTGTGATTCCAATATTTTTTGAATCCGATTCTGAGTTTGTTCTAAATGGGCTAAGGTGTAAGCATTCATTTTATTCTTGCTTCGTTTTAAGGTTGTTTCTAACTGATTATTTAACTGTTTAAGCTGATACCAAGCTACGGTTTCTGCATCTTCAGGAATTGAGATTTTTCGCAATACCATATTGCTTAAAATGTCTAAATGTTGCCGTTGTAAAGAACGCCGTAGACTGGAAATTTCAATTTCTCCATTATTAGCTAAAATTTCCGTCCAGATGCCATTCTGAATAGTTTCAAATAATTCGGGTATGGTTAAGACATTATTTGCCGTTGTTTTTAATTCTAAATCTCGTAACCTAAATAACCTTATAGGATTAAATAAATCTTGTAAAACATAACGATGAATAAGACTAATTAAGCTAGTAATAGGATAATCTAACTGACTATTTTGATCGGGATTTGCCCAATCTGACCAACGAGACGGAGCTAATTTGTTTAATAAATCAGGAGAAAAATTAAATGCTTTATCGTTAAAAATATAGGTTTCCAAGAGTTTTAACACATTTCTTTGTTTTTCAATCGAAATCGGTTCCAAAGGTAGACGATTATTTCCATCTCCAGCCCGGGTTCGAGTAAAAGATTGTCCGCCAATATAAAGAGTTAAATGATTAGCTTGAATAAAATAATAGTTAACAATTGTATTAAACATTTTCCGAATTTTATCATAACCTTCTCCCCGACTTGGGGTATATTTTTCTAACCGTTTCCACATCTCAATTGCATTATCAAATTGCCATTGAGAATATTGCAACATATTATTACTTAAATCGTCACGATTAATTGCTGGGTCAAGAAAAAATCTCAAATCCTCATCTGTTGCATAAGCTAATTCCGGTTGAATTGATCGTTTTGCAATCTCTTGTAACCTTTGCCATTCTCCCTGTGGAGTTGTACTAGCAATGGGTTGATAACCATATTCAATTGCCCATTGATCATAGGGCCCAATTCGGGTAGAAAAATAATCTCCCTGGATTGTTCCTTGGGGGGCTAAATTAACTGGAACATAATCCATAACTGAACTCACTAATCCTTTTTTTTGGGTAATTTCAGTATTATTTAATTCCTCTGGAGATAGCAGGGTACTCCCCTGAAAATTATGTCTTAATCCCAAGGTATGTCCGACTTCATGGGCAATTAAAAGACGTAAATATTGCTTGATATAGAGTTCCATTTTCGGGCTATTGGGCATCACATTTCCCAAGAGAGATAAAGCCATTGTTCCTACATTGAATTGTTGCTTAGAACCTCGATGAAAGCAGGATTCATGGGTAAAATTAGCTAGGGCTTTTTTATTTTTTTGAGCTTCAGATTGATTGGCAATAGAATAGGCGGATAATCCTGTCGGACAAAGTTGATTTTCTGTCTTTAATCGTGAATTGGGCGGATAATTTTCTGTCCATATCGTTGATAAATTTTCTCCTGAAAATACATCTATTTCATCAGATAAACTTCGGATAGCATTACTTTCTATAATAATATCTGCATCTAAAATTTCCCCGGTTAGGGGGTTAGTATGGGAGGGGCCATAACCACTAAAGTCAACATCAAAGGAAGTAGACCAGCGAATGGTATTATAACGAACATCTGCGGGGTTCCAAGGGGCATTGTCGGGCATTTGTTCGACTTGAATCGCATTTATAAATCCGGCTTGTTCAAAGGCTTTATTCCAGAATAAAATTCCCTCTCGAATTGTCTCCCGATATTCTAAAGGTACGGTATTTTCAATCCAAAATGTAATCGGTTTAACCGGGGGAGAAAAATCAGCATTGGGGTCTTGTTTTTCCAAATTCCAGCGATTAATATAACGAACGGCTGTTGATCTTTCATCCCGTTTTGATAAATCTTTATAGGTGGTTGTAAAATACCCAACTCGTTCATCTGCTAACCGAGGAACATAATTATTACCATAAGGAACTGCTAATAAACTATAACGAACTTTTAAATTAAAGGTGCGGTTATCGGGTAAGGATGGAATATATTGTTCATCTGCATATTGTGAAAGAGAAAATCCAAATAGGGATTCAATTTCGACATTTTCTGGAAAGGTTTGAATTTCAGAAATATAGGATTTACTCGGATCAATCGCATAGTTAGTTTTTAAAAAATCCGAGAATTGGATCATTAACCCGGGTAAATCACTTTCCCCATTGAATAAATCCCCAATTTCAATTAATATAGTTTTTGTATCAGGATTAATACTTAAAATAGGTAAAGTTTTTAAAACAGATTCACTAAAGGAACGATTGATAGAATCAATTTGAGGATCATTTTCTTGAGTACGAAAATTAATATTAGGAACAACAAATTGAATTTTATTCTGTAAATGACGAAATTGAAAGAGAATATCTCTAAGAGCATATCCACTGAAAATTCCGGCTTCTCCGATACCAGATTCCAATGTCACAAAACACAGAAAATCTTGATTTAACTGTTCAGGTGTTAATTCTAAATAAACCTTTCCCGATTCTTTATTTTGATAAATTGTGAATAAACCTTCTAATTTTTTACTGCCTTTAATTATCTCCTCAAAAGACTGTTGAGCAACTTCTTGAGCCACTAAATTTTCTCTAAATTCAGAGACCGAAACCTCTTGAGCATCAACTTGAGATAATCTTAAAATTACTATTAAAAATGATATCAACCCTAACAAAAAAAACGTTTAACTTTCTTGAATTTAGTCATAATTTACAGTCTTCTTTATAATCCTATCAATGGGGATATAAGTAGTTGCCAAGAGTGCTTAGGACATAGACTCTCTCTCCGCTTACCCGCCGGACATGGCTATATTTTGTCCTCATAACCATGTCCATTACTATATAGCCCAAAACGAGGCGATCATTCTAAAACATGAAACATCCCTAGAAACTAGACTATTAAACTTAACCGTCTTGATTAATTTGAGCAATTAATTCCTTTAGGATGTGCGGAGCCTGATCATTATCAATTTGGCAAGTTCCGGCGTTTTCATGACCCCCACCCCCATACTTTAACATCAACTCTCCAATATTGGTTTTAGAGGTTTTCTGAAAAATAGATTTACCCACAGCAAATACCGTATTTTGTTGTTTAACTCCCCATAAAATATGGATAGAAATATTACATTCTGGGAATAAAGCGTAAATCATAAACCGATTTCCCGCATAAATAGTTTCTTCGGAACGTAAATCTAAAACCACCAAATTTTGATGAACTTGGGAACAGCGTTTCAGTTGTTCTTTAAAATTTTCTTCATGTTCAAAATAAATTTCTACTCGCTCTTTAACGTCAGGAAGCTGTAAAATATCAACAATTTGATGATTTTTGCAATAATCAATTAACTCCATCATCAGTTGATAATTGGAAATCCGAAAATCTCGAAATCTTCCTAATCCAGTTCGAGCATCCATCAGAAAGTTTAATAATACCCAGCCTTCAGGATTTAAAACTTCTTCCTGATTAAATTGGGCGGAATCTGCCTTATCTACCGCCTCCATCATTTCCTCGGAAATATTAGGAAATTTAGCCTTTCCTCCATAGTAATTGTATAAAACCCTGGCCGCCGAAGCCGCATTAGGATCAATAATATAATTTTGATTAATAGAAGGATTTCTAAGGGTTTCACTTAAATGATGATCAAAGGCAAGATAAACCCCTTCAACATAGGGCAAATTCGTGGTAATATCCTGATTAGTAATTTCTATTTTGCCATCCTGCATATCTTTAGGATGAACAAATTTAATTTCATCAATCATCTCTAAATCTTTTAAAAGCACCGCACAGACTAAACCATCAAAATCGCTACGGGTAACTAATCTATATTTTTGAGTCATTGTGTTTTCCTTGGGATTGAATATCCTAATTATAGTGCTTAATTTTAGAGCTAAATAAGGTCAGTTTCCACTCTTAGTCTAAAGTTTTTACCGTTAATACTTGGGGCGGAGTCGCATCGGGGGGATAAATCAACTCCACTCCCACAGCACGAGAACCCCCCGCAGGTAAATTTAAGTTAACTAACCCTTCCCCCTGTTGTCCCTGACGTTGGACTAGGTGAAAATAACGCTGTTGGTTTTGTCCAAAATCATCAACATAACTCAGTCGCACCGTCCCGCGAAAAAATATTTGTCCCTGGGGGGGTTCAATAAAGGTTAACCGATTAGACGCCACATTTTGTTTAAATGGAGTTTGAATTGATAAACTCACGGTTTGGGATTGTCGGGTAGAATTATATAAGGGTAAAGTGAGACTATAAAGCACCCCATAATTGCCGTGGGCGCGTAGGGCTGTATCAGGATAACGAGCTAATAAGGGTGCGCTTTGAACCTGTTGGGTTCCTAAAGTTGCCGTCGATACCGTACTTAAAGGATAGGAAAAAGCCGAACCCCGATCGGGAATGGTTAAATAATTCATCCCCGGACGGTCTACTACTGTTCCTGTCCATTGGGAACCCACAGACACCCCCGCCACACGACCATAAACCTTTTCTCCCGTGTAGACATTATCGCCGGAGGTTGGGATCACATCTCTGGGTTCGGCTAGTTTTCCCGTATTTAAAAAATCCCACCATTGGACTAAAGCTGGGATTTGTGCGGGAAAAAACGGAGATAAAGGTAAGCGGGGAATATTGGGAATCATCGGAGAATTATTAAACCGCACTAAATTCGCCAGGTATACAGGGCCATTACTTTGTAATCGAAGTAGGGTTGAACGGGCGCTGGCCGTTGGGATGGGTAAACTAAACAACATCTGGGTTTGTTGGGGCGGAATTATGATTTGTTCAGGAAAGCTGCGTTGATTTCTTCCCCGTAAAATATCCCCCGCCATCCGTGACCCTGGCCCAGAAAATACCCGACCTTGGGGGTCTTCCACCAAAGGTGGTAGTTCCACAAAAGGCGCGTCCGGTGAGGTAACATAACTAATCCCTTGCAGAATATTCAGGGTCACAGGTTGAGGACTGGGGTTATAAACTAATACTCCTTGATATAGGGTTTGTTGTTTATTAATCGGACGAGCAATATGATGGGAAAAAAATTCAAACTGTCCACTGATAGGAACATTTAGGTGAGCATTAGGAAATTTTTTCGCTGTTTGGGGAAAGGTAGACAATAAAATTCCTTCCCCTTTAACCACTTCGGGACTATTACTATTTAATACCGGAATTTCATTCAATTGTCCAGGTAAAGCTCGAATTTCCTGCGCTTGAGTAATATATCGTTTCCCTAGATTTGGCGGGGGAATGGTAATCACTTCTGCTAAAAAAAATGTAGGAATAAAAGGAAACATAGATAATGATTTAATCTCCTAAATTTACCAGCAAATATGGATTAAGCCCAGCAAGGTCTTTCTTACTACGCTTAATAACTTTTGATTTGGGGGCGTCAACCGGAAACCTTGCCATTATACGCTTATCTCTGCGACAAAAGCTTCGAGGATTAGGATTGAGGATTCAGATTCTAGCAACGATTCTCCAAAAGTCTCAATATGAAATAGAATAGCTGGTCGCACATCATTTAGAGTTTCTTCATAAGTATAGCAATCCTGAATAGTTTGTGTTAGGGGGCAATTCATGAATTACACCTACCATCAGGATTAAATTTCAAGAAACCCGGTTTCTTAATTGATTGAATCCTGGATAATTATCAGAATCTAGGGAAAGTATCTGTAAATCTCTTTCCGATGCAATACCCTGATGAAAGACACGACACTATCATTAAATTTGATACCGATTCGGTAATCCCCAACTCTAATGCGATAGTATTCTGCCTCACCTTTTAGTTTTTTTAGATTGCTAACTTCACTCAATTTTTCTACTTGCTCAACCCGTTCAATAACTTCCTGAATTCTGGGCAATAAGTTGGGATCAAGAATCTCGATTAAATCCTTTTCAAAACTCTTTCTAAATTCAATATTCATGGTTTTCTATGCAGAATTTTGAAAATTTCCTCGCGGCTGACTACTTCAGTATTTTCGCCTTCTTTAATCGCATTTTCCATTCCGATATCTTGTATGACTTCGGCAAAAAGTTCAGAAAATACTTCTTTTTCTTCTTGCACCAACTCAAAAATAGCTGTTTTGAGCAATTCTTTGAGTTTAGTTTCGTCTAGGGTAATTTCAGTCATGGCTTTTTTTTGAGGTAACATATATTCTAGCTTAGTTATAGCTTAGTTATAGCTTCACGCCTCTAAAATAGTGCACAGAATATCCCTTATAATTTATCGTGTCAATGTTTGGATGCGCTGGCAACAAAAAAAGTAATCTTGAATTTTAATGTTGATTATTGCCTATTTGTAGTAAGCCCTTCAGGGCTTATTCATAAATCCCAATTATCAAGGATAAATTTACCAGCAAATATGGATTAAGCCCTGAAGGGCTTACTATGAAGTAGAATTGATTCATAAATGTTTAGGATTACTATAGCTCCTCATCAGTCCCTACGGACAGGAAATTTCCGGTTTCCGCAAGCAAATTTGCCTAATATTAGTTACCCTAGACTCAGGAGCAAAATAGTTACATTTCCGTCATAGATTTTTATGACTCAGGAATTCCATATTTCCGTTACCCCGGTTGGAGATAATGAATATTTGGTGCGAACCGAAAAAGTCGCATCCGGTGTTCCTTTAGCCGAAGAACAAGTTAAATGGCCTGTGGACGAATGGTTAGCCCAGGCTCGTCAATTGATGAATGATCCCCTGTTAGGTCTATTGGAGGGCCAAACAGTTCGTCGTTCCCGTGGTTTTGGCCAAACAATCGCAACTCAATCCACCAGTGATCCGCCCCTATTAAGTTTAGTAGAATTGGGTCAACAGCTTTATCATGGCTTATTTCAAGGAACTTTACACAATAGTTGGACTTGCGCCCAAGCGATCGCCCAAAATCGTCAAGAATTATTACAATTACGCTTAGGCGTAAAAGGCAAACGATTATCGAGTTTACCTTGGGAAGTATTACACGCCGCAGATCGTCCAATAGCGACGGGAACCGATGTGGTTTTTTCTCGTTACCAACCTGGGATGAATTCTATTCCCCAAACCCAAGTTAGAAAACCCAATCAACCCTTAAAAATTTTAATTGCTATTGCCGCCCCCACCGACCAAGAAACCCTACAACTAAAGCGGGAAGTGTTGCATTTACAAGAAGAATTGCGACGGGAAAATAGACGAAGTAACGGCAATTTTGTGAAACCCATAACCCCCGATATTCAACTAACTATTTTAGAACAACCCGACCGAGAACAACTCACCCAAGCCCTGGAACAAGGAGAATATCAAGTATTTCATTATGCCGGACATAGTAATTTAGGTGTATCTGGGGGAGAATTATATTTAGTTAGTCGTCGAACCGGGTTAACAGAAACCCTAAATGGCGATGATTTAGCCGGATTATTAGTTAATAATGGCGTGCAAATGGTGGTGTTAAATTCCTGTCGGGGAGCTTATGGAAATATACCAAATGTTAGCGATGATTCTGCCCAGTTAAATTTAGCTGAATATGCCGTTAAGCGCGGTATTCCAGGGGTGTTAGCCATGGCAGAACGCATTCCTGATGATGTGGCACTGACCTTAACGCGATTATTATATAGAAATCTAAATCAGGGTTATCCGATTGATTTAAGTTTAAGTCGAGCCAGACAAGGATTAATTTCTGCTTATGGTTCCGATCAATTATATTGGGCATTGCCAATTTTATATTTACATCGACAATTTAATGGATATTTAACCGCAAATCACGCCAATAATTCGATTCTGGAAGAACAGGAATTTTTACCTTTACCTTCTCCTCCAGCAGAACAAGATTTGAAGCTAAAATCTACCCCTGAAACTCTATCATTATCCGAATTGGATAATATGAATGATGATAATATCGAAGATTTATTAGATGATATCGTTTATGAAGATAATTTAGACAATGATTCAGATAATCTTGACTTTATTGGAGATTTTCTAAATAAATCAAAGGTTGAAAATCCTCCCATAAAAACCGAATCAATACCAAATTTAGCAGCAGAAAAAATACCTTCTTTATCTTTAAATTCACCGTCAAAAACTATTACAAATAAGTCTTTAAACTCTGATTCTAAAAACTTTTTATCGGGTTTAAGTGCCGTTAATTTGTTTAAGGGAAAACGATTATTCTGGGTTTTGCCATTTTTGCTAATTCCCTTGGGTTTTGGGGCTTTGTGGTGGCAAAATATGGCTTTACAATCGAAAAAATTAGCAGAGACGCGCCATGGAGAGACGCGCCATGGCACGTCTCTACGAACTGATAAACCTCAAGCTACGGATTTAAAAACAGCAAATACTGATTATGTTTTAGGAATTGCTGTTGAACAATTTTATCAGAGAAATCTATTATCGGCAGAAGAAGCAACTACAGAATTGTTAGATAGAGGGGCATTACAAAAAGCTAAAGCTGCCTTAGCTGCGGTACAGTTTCAAGATTTGAATAATCCTATGGTTAATTTTCTTCATGGTCGGTTAGCTTGGCAATCAATTCAAAGGGGAAGTACGGAATATAAAATTGATGACGTCCGACGCCATTGGGCAAAAGCAGTTCAACAAAATCCTAAATCTATGAAGTATAAAAACGCCTTGGGTTTTGCTTATTATACCGAAGGAAAGTTAGAAAATGCCTATCAAGTTTGGATGCAAGTTTTAGAGGTTGAGGAACCGACTTTATCAGGGAAAATAACACCCGGAACTGCTAATAATATCCAGTCTCAAGTTCAACAACAGGATAAGTTAACTGCTTATGCGGGAATTTCCTTGGTTTGGTGGAGATTTGCTCAAACTTTGCCTAGTAAAGAAAAAGAGTTTATGTTGAGTAAAGCGGTTAAATTTAGTAGTAAAGTGATGAGTGAAGCACCTAATAAATTTGAACCTAATGAATTATCTCAAAATTGGATGTGGTCTAAGGAGTTAATTCGAGATTGGCAATTATTGTTACAACAGAAATAGATGATTATTGAAATCATCAAAACTTACCCGAAGATAGCCCCATCCATAACCCGAATTAATAGATGTATGCTTGAAGTTGGGAAAACTTTTGTAGAGCGAGTATTGCTTCGATAGTGGAAGATATGGTAACGTATTGGGCAAAGTTTAGTTTTAATCTTAAGTGCCTGTTTGATGGGGTGCATTTGTTGAGAAAAAACGCATCTAGCTCGAAAATTTCAGAAATTTCCTTCTGAGATCTTCTTATAGATTAGAACTCAAACTAACCCAAAACAATTACGTGGATACGAGGATAAAAAATGGCTCCCATACCTGTTTACAATTCAGAGGACAAAGTTTACAGCTTTAATGGCATCAGTGACTTTGAAAAAGTTAATAATAGTGACGCGATCAACTTTAGCGCCGATCAGGACTTCACCATAGCCGTTTGGGTTAAAGCCGAAAGTCAACAAAAAGACACGAAAAATGGAGATAATGATGTCCTTGAAAAGTGGATCAGTGGCTCTGGGGGATATCCTTATGTGATTCGCTACCTAAATCAAAAAGCGGGGAATAGCTCTGGGATAATTGTTGCAGCCCGCTATGATGGCAGCAATAATCCTAGTGTGCGGTCAACCAGCAAAGTTAATGATGGGCAATTCCATCATGTCGCGTTTGTCCGCAGCAAGGAAAATAATCAAGGGAAACTCTCTCTCTATATTAATGGAAAATTAGAGGGTAGCAATACAGATACGACTACTGGGAATACCAAAACTAATAGTCCCCTCTATCTGGGTTGCCGAGGTTATCAAAATGCGGGCATGAATTATTTCATGGGCAGTATCAAGGGTTTATCTATTTATAATGTCGCCCTCAGTCCAGAAGAAATTCAGGCAGTGGTTAACCCGACCCCAGTGAAACCTATTATTTTAGACGGCCAATTGCAAATTCCCTGCAAATTGGAAACAGGGGTAGAATTTACTAACGAGCAGAGTCAGGATGTCACGTTTAAATTTACCCCATCAGGCCGATTTAGCGTTGCGGAATTTTTGCCGGAGTGTACATCAGCAGGAATTAAGGACTTCAAATATCAGGATGTGATGAAATATCCTAACAATACATCCTTTGCTCTGCTGGCGGTGAACAAGCAAACCGGTGCGGTTGTGGCAGAAGTGGGTCAAGAAACGACTCTAGTTGTCAAAGCGGGTGAAACTTTAATCTTCATTCTTAATGACGTGCCTGGGTGTTACTGCGATAACACCAGCACTATCACAGTCAATTGGTCGCGCTCTGCCTAACTCCTTAACTGGCAACGGGCAATATTATTGCTTGAAACCCAGATAACAGCAAATATTTAAGTCCCATCAATCGCGGATCTAATTATGACCGAATCGAAGCGGTTTTGCCGATTGGTGGGATGACAATGACTTGATTTTTACGGGCAGTAATTCTCTCAAGATTTTTATTTCGGAGATGTCTAATAACTACTTTGAACTAAGGTTAAAGCAATTTTTAAAATCAATGCTTCTCGTCAAAAGGAAATTTTTTGTAAGAAAGACAATACTTTTCAAAATCTACTAGACTGGTAATATCACTTTTTGTAGACTCAATATAATCACCTTGATATTGAAGAATTGAAAGCACTAATCTTACTATAAGATTTCCAAGTTTACGAAGATCTGATGAAATATTGTCCCCACCAAATCCCCTATGCACGATATCGTTTCTTATTTTTATAAATTCTAATTCTGGAAATAAGTCTTTGTAAGGGGTTTTATAAAACTCTAGCATTTGTTTAAGCTTTGTTCTTAAGCTAGTTAACTTATTACAATCAGGGAATGATTGTTCTAACTTGGCTTGAAAGCTCTTGTATTTCTGTAGATCATTTTCATGATTATTGATTTCACATTCATATTTTTGCAATATTTCAACAACATCTTTCCTGATTTTTCTATAAATAGCTGTTGGAATTAATTTACTACTTGTTTTTGAAAAATGGTGCTCAATAAGTGTTTCCAGAACTGTACAGAATAGTAGAAATTCAACTGAAACTGTATTACTAGAAAATGCGTCTGTATACCAACCTAATGCTGATCCTAATCCTTTATCGCTAAAGTTCTCCCATGTTACTTTTGAGGCGCACTGCTGAATAAATAAAGTTAGGTGTGCTTGTTGCACTACAGCAATTCCCCGACCTTCCTTGAACAACTGATTACCAGACCAGTATTCAACCTTCTTCTGACTATCATTGCTTTGACTTGTCTCAATTCTATAAATCTCTTTGAGACATTTTCCAGTTGCAAATGAGATTAACAGTTCAAGCCATGCAGAATAAGTTTTGTAATGAATTACCTCAGTGTCATTTTTATCAATAGATCTAAGCACCATTTCAGCACTTAAAGTCTCATAATTTTTCTGATCTCCAGACGTAAGTGAAACAAGACTCAATTCATATTTAGAATCTAGGACTTGAGTTGGCAAATTCGGAGTTAACTTTAAGTTAGCAAGACCATAAACAATTTCTAGTTTTTTACTTTCTGTACATTCAGGATTATAGTCAATAGATAAATTATTTAGCTCAATAAGATGCTTTTTGGTAATATACTCAACTTCTTGGTAAACTTTTTCCCCAAAGGATAAAGTATAAGTATAATTATAATCTGCTATTTCCGCCATTACAACCCATCCTTCAAGAGTTTTTCCTTCAATAATGTAATTGCCTTTATAAGATTTCTGAACTAGCTCTTGTTCAAGTTCGTTCAATTGAAGAAGAAAAGATGGCTCTCTCATTTCATCTTCTGTAAACTTCGGGGGATTTGTAAATTTATATATGGGTGGAAATTCATAAGATTTCTTATGATTTAATTTTTCATGTACCCTTGAATCAATTTCGAGAAAAATATTTCCATTTCTGTGGCACTGAATACCAGCAGAAAAGTTTTCAATAGGTTGATTGTCATTCTCATGCAGCTTTTTCAAATTTCCAACGAAGCTAAACTGTTTATAAATTTCCATCAGTAGATCCAGATGATAAGATAAGGTCGTGTCAGGTATTTGATTTAACTGGAGGATGTAATCTCGTTGCCAGTATCATTATCTTCAAGTCCAAATCTCTGATACAGTTCATTGATTGCCTGTGGTTGAACTGTTCCTGCCTTTGAACGTTCCAATGCTGAAGTTAAGCGAGCAGCATTCGCAGGCGATCGCAACAAATACAGCGTTTCTAATAAACTTGATAATTCAGCTTTGCTTGTACCCACCCTCAGCACCCATACCTTTAAGATGTTTTGAATTCCATTATAGAACCCATTTGGGATCTATTTAACCAGTAGTTAATCTGTTTCCTGCTACAATCATGCAAGTTGCTGCTGAGGGTTAATAAAATGGTACTCGAAGCCCCTTATATAAAAGCCAAACCAATTATTACCTGGGAACCCCTACCCGAAGACTTCGTATTACCTGATGATCCGGTGGAAAATGTTCAACAACCCGTTCTGGCTGCGGCTCTCACCGATGCACTCGGAGCCGCCGGATATATTCAGCCAGAAATGCTAATTGCTTCTAATTTAGCGTTAGTTGCAACTGTTAATAAAAACACTGTTGTTAAAGCTCCAGACTGGTTTTATGTGCCTCAAGTCCATCCCCTACCCCAAGGAGTTATTCGTCGGAGTTATAGCCCTAATATTGATGGTGCTAATATTGCGATTGTGATGGAATTTCTATCAGAAGCAGATGGAGGAGAATTATCCATCCGCTCAACTCCCCCCTATGGCAAATTCCACTTTTATGAACAGATTCTTCAAGTTCCTACTTATGTCACTTATGACCCCTACGATAGAAGTTTAGAAGTCCGTTATTTGCAAGATGGGCGATATGTTTTACACCCAGCAAATGATCAGGGACGGGTATGGATTCCCCAACTAGAATTATATCTGGGAATTTGGTCGGGGGAACGGTTGCAACAAACTATGAATTGGCTGCGTTGGTGGGATAATTCAGGTAATTTGTTACTGTGGAGTTCAGAAGAAGCTATTCAAGAACGCCAACGAGCAGACCAAGAACAACAACGGGCAGAACGATTGGCGGCTAAGTTGCGGGAATTGGGAATTGATCCAGATTTGCCAGATTAAATACTATTAAATCTCACAAAAAAAACCAAAAAAAAATTAGTAACTCCTATCTCTTGTTTCTAGGTAGAACCTAGAAACGAGAGATCCCTACAAATCAACAAAGGGTTCAGTGTTGTCAATGCTAGTATCAGGAAGCGTTTCAACAGTTGGAGTTGAAATATTATTATCCGTTGGATTTTCAACAGTTGGAGTTGAAATAATATTATTATCTGTTGGTTGTTCAACAGGTGGAGTTGAAATAATATTATTATCCTTTGGTTGTTCAACAGTGGGAGTTGAAACGTTATTATCCTTTGGTTGTTCAACAGTGGGAGTTGAAACGTTATTATCCTTTGGTTGTTCAACAGTGGGAGTTGAAACGTTATTATCCTTTGGTTGTTCAACAGGTTTAATTAACGCACTATTCGCCCGGATAAAACAGTTTGCAGGTGTGCCATCAAGTTTTTTCTTAACAAAAATCCAAGGTAAAAATTGAGCATCTCTGGTGAAAACAAAGCCACTATAACTCACTTGCGCTTGAAAAATCTCATCGGGTTTAAATGTGGCAACTACTGGCCAATTACTAATACTAGGAAATCCAGGGTTATCAGGATTCCAAATTTCTTCAATGCTTGAATTTCCCATGCGACAATTCAACCCATTAGGATCGGAATCAACAACTTGCCAATATAGATGGGAAGATAGGCTCACATAGTTACCTTGAGCATTAGGTTCAGGGAGGGGTTGAGCAGCCCAAGTAGGTGTGATTCCCAGTAGGAAAACCAACCCTAAACTTAAAATTACTATCCTATAAATCGCTTTGAATCGGTTTAGCATCATAGTCCTCATTGAATTAGGATTTTTTAGGTATCAGGAATTTACCCTTTAATTTGACTTGGGAGCAAGCCTCGTCCGGTGTGGTATGGCTATTCCTTGATTCTAACACTTCTTTAGAATATCCTTAAATACTATAAAATCATCAAACCTAAACATAAAAATTATTCTTCTATTCCCTCAGTGACAATCCCTTGCTCTATCCCCTGTTAAACTATATCTTAATCAAACCGTTCCTCGTTTTCAATAGATTTCTGGAACAATTTTAATCAAAGTTACATGATTATCTAGTCGATAATTGTGCGGTAACGGTTCCGATTGCCGAAACCCCAGAACATATTTTAGCTACCCAAAAAGCCTTTCATTTGTGTGGTCAAAATGGGGGTATTATTTTACGAACGCAGTTGATCAATCCGGTCTAAATAACTGGGAATTATTTCCCCTGCAACCCTACAGGCTTCTCGATCAACGCTGATTAAATCTTCCCCCCAAAATACTTTTCCTAATGGGATTGATTCACCTCGGTCGGGTTTCCAATTAGGACTGATAAATTGGCGATCGCCATCTACAATAGCCCCATCAAATAAATGTCCGATACAAAAATAAACATCCTGTAAGATTAACGGAACAGAAGGACGGTGTAATTGTCCTCGTGAATGGGGACTTCTCGCGCGATAATGCGCCCTGGGAAACAAACCATATAAATTTTTTAAGGATGCAGAAATTAAAGGGTTTCCATTTAGAATAGTTCGTTTAAATGCCCCGATACTAATTCGACAGTCCACCTCTGTCAATAAACTGGGGGCGAACATCGATTTAAACCGCACGGGTTGGGGGGACAAATTTGGATATTCAGTTAAAGGGAGGATATCCGCATCCAAAATCCGCATCCCGTCCCCTAAAATTTGATCTATCCCATGACGACGAACAATTTCATCCAGAGACACCGGAGAACAAACCCCTTCTACTATTAAAATTTCCGCATCAGGGTTTTGATGTCGCAGGGTTTGGATTACCGTGGTTAAGACCTGCAAACTGACGGTAACGGGCGGCCCAACGGGATATCCTAAATTGGGTTTGACCAAAATCCGTTTTGCCGTTAATGCGATTTTGGGGGGGTAATAGACGAATTCTGCTGTTTTGACACCCTGAACGATAGAATTTCTCATAAAACCTGCATTTCAACGATTAACCAAATTCGGGAATTTTTAATATTTTTTTAATGAATCGATTTTTATTAAACCATTTTTAGCAAAGGTACTCAAACTTCCATAACTAAAATACCATCAAAAAGCGATGTTCACCCAAAGAGTGGTAGCATTATCTCAATTCAACCCCGAAAATAAAATCTTGTAGAGACTGAGTGTAGTGATTATTTGCCCTGTGATGATGATCACATCATTAACCAGATTTAATCACAGATTTCGCCAGATATCTGTCACTGAGTAGCCCTAGATTTTCGGTAAGATTAATAATGTGGAACTTAATTTCTACCAGAATCTAACTTTTTATGCCCGATTTCTAGGAACCTCAAAATGATTTCACCCAAACAAGCACAACTAATTCAGTTTTTACGTTGGGAGTTAGCGATCCCCGCGTCCTCAATTGCTACAGCTTTGCGCCACCCTGAAAACGATTCAGGTCAGTTACCGATGATCCTATGGCAGTATGGATTAATTACACTAGAACAACTGGATCGAATTTTTGATTGGTTGGAACGATTTGGAAGCATCATGGAAGCGAAATCCGTCATGTATTCTTATCCTGATTATTCCCAGTCTTCAATGGATGAAACTATACATATCTCTGTTTCGCTGGCAGCGTAGTTTCCTCTGGCTTAAACTATTTTGAGAAAATGTCTTAAATCCCATTTTTTAAATTCTGTCTATGTCACGATGTTTAATTAGAAGATTTCAACGACCACAATCTCAATTCAATAATTACTAAGTCAGCTTTAATACAAGGCTGACTTTAATTTTAGTTAAGAATTACAACCGCCTCAAAAAGAAAACTTTCAAAGTTCATTGATGTTAATGGATATGATATCTTCTATATAAAAAATAAAATTCTGACCTTGAGAAGATCAAAGATAAGTTCCGATATAACCACTTTCTGTTACAATTCCTGCGACGGTATAGTAAAGGTGCGGGATAAACAGCAAAAACAAACTCGGTTGTATCTGTTGGTCATGATGAACTTTGAACAGGCACTTGCAATTACCGATACATTGGTTTTTAACAAAACCGGAAAACACTTGACTGACGCACAAACCGCCGTTATTCAAGGAACTTGGTACTGTCAGAAATATCATGAAATTGCTTTAGAATATCGCTGTACTCCTGAATATCTGAAGCAGGACGTAGGGCCAAAATTATGGAAGTTATTATCAGATGAGTTAGGTGAAAAAGTTGGGAAAAAGAATTTTCGCGCCGTCATTGAACGTCGTTCCTTAGACGCTTTATTAGAGGAAGATGGAGAAGTCAGTAGTACAATTGTTCTCCCTAGTTTGCTCTTAACCGTCAACCCTCAACCCTCAAACCTTAATCCTCAAAAGTCAACCCCCTCAAATGTGGACTGGGGAGAAGCACCGGATGTGTCTCAGTTCTATGGACGCCTTCAAGAACTCGCCCAACTTGAACAGTGGACTTTGCAGGAAGATTGTCGGGTGATTGCGTTATTAGGAATGGGGGGAATGGGAAAAACCTCTTTATCGGTAAAATTTGCTCAACAAATTCATCCTAATTTTGATTATGTGATTTGGCGATCGCTCAGAAATGCACCGCCATTAACTGAAATTTTAATCGATTTAATTCAATTTTTTGCTAATAAGATTGAATATAACTTATCGACCGATCCTGCCCGTCAAATTTCTCAATTGATGGAATTATTAAGAAACTCTCGATGTTTAATTATTTTAGATAATTTAGAATCAATTTTACAAGAAGGAAATCGAGTTGGACGCTACTATCCAGGTTATGAAAATTACGGGGATCTATTTAAACGTTTAGGAGAAACCCAACATAAAAGTTGTCTATTGATTACCAGTCGAGAAAAACCCAGAGAAATATCAGCATTAGAAGGTCAAACTCTGAAAGTTCGTTGTTTACCTTTACCCGGATTAGATACGAAAAATTGCCAAGAAATTATTCAAGCTAAAGGAGTTTATAGTTCCTTAGAACAATGGCAAGAATTAATTGAACGCTATGCCGGAAATCCCCTAGCATTGAAAATTGTCACCACTACTATTTATGATTTATTTGCGGGGAATGTTGGTGATTTTTTAGACCAGATCCGCGAAGGAACAGCGATATTTGGGGATATTAGGGATTTATTAGAACAACAATTGGGGCGAATTTCTGAACTGGAATTAGAAACTATGTACTGGTTAGCAATTAATCGAGAACCTTCTACAATAGTGGATTTAAGGAAAGATTTGTTATCAATTATTTCCCCCGTAGAACTGATCGAAGCCTTAGAATCCTTGAGTCGGCGATCGCTAATTGAAAAAAGTAGTGGGAGTTTCACCCAACAACCCGTAGTCATGGAATATATCATTGAAAAATTGATTGAAAAAGTTATCGAAGAAATCGAAACAGAAACCATTAATATTCTTAATCAATATCCCATAATAAAATCCCAAGCCAAAGATTATATTAGAGAAAGTCAAACCCGTTTAATCCTGCAACCGATTGTTCAAAAACTCCTCAACCGTTATCGAATTTCAGGAGAACTCAATCAAAAATTTAAAACCCTAATTGAACGGTTAAAACAAGACCATCATTCCTCCGGTTATGGAGGCGGGAATATTCTGAATCTTTGTCACCACTTAGATCTCGATTTAGCAGAGTATGACTTTTCTCAATTAACACTCTGGCAAGCCTATTTACAAGATGCTAACTTACAAAACGTTAACTTTTCCGGTTCCGATTTATCTCGATCAGTGTTTGCCAAAACCCTAGGAAATTCCCTCACCGTCGCCCTGGGAAATAACGGAATTCTAGCCACCGGAGATACAGAAGGCAAAATTATTTTATGGACAGTCGAAGAAGGTCAACTATTATTAGTCTGTCAAGGTCAAACCGGAAGCGTCAAGTCCCTCAGTTTCAATTCTGATGGTACTTTACTCGCCAGTGGTAGTGAGGATCGAACTGTGCGACTGTGGAAAGTCTCAACCGGAGAATGCCTAAACCGTTGGTCAGACCATCAAGGAACAGTAAATTGCGTGGGTTTTAGTCCCCAAGGCGATTTATTAGCCAGTGGTAGCGATGACCAAAAGATTCGGATCTGGGATATTCATTCGGGACAATGTGTGCATCAGTTCATCGGTCATACTGACCGTCTATCCACCCTCACCTGGAGTCCCAATGGTGAACAGATTGCCAGCACCAGTGAGGATCAGACGGTCAAACTCTGGGATGTTCAAACCGAAACTTGTTTACGCACTTTTTATGGAAATGAGGCCTGGAATTGGGCCGTTACCTTCGTTGCTTCGGGATTAACTCCTGGTAAAATTCATTTGATCGCCAGTAGTACCCAGGAAAAAACAGTTCATCTATGGGATGCCAATACTGGTAACAGTTTCCATACCTTTGAAGGTCATCAAGACTCGGTTTGGATCGTGGTTTTTAGTCCCGATGGAGAACTATTAGCCAGTAGCAGCGATGACCAAACCGTGAAACTCTGGAATATCCGAACGGGAATGTGTTTAAAGACTTTAACCGGACTGGAAAGTCAGGTCTGTTCCTTAGCCTTTAGTCCCGATAACCAAACCCTCGCCACTGGAAGTGTAGATCGGATAGTGCAGTTATGGGATGTCCAAACTGGGCAACGGTTACGAACCTTACGGGGTCATCGTCATCAGGTTTGGTCGTTTGTTTTGAGTCCCGATGGTCGGCGTTTGGCTAGTGGTAGTGATGACAATAAGGTGCGACTGTGGGATGTGGGGACAGGTCGTTGTCTCAAGCATTTACCCGGTCATCGGGATTGGGTATGGTCAGTGGTCTTTAGTCCCGATGGCGGGTTAATCGCCACTGGGAGTTATGACCAAACGGTCAAAGTTTGGGATGCACAGACGGGGGAATGTCTCAAAACCTTACATGGTCATAGCGATCGGATTCAAGCTGTGACCTTTAGTTCCGAAGGTATGCTACTCGCCAGTGCTAGTGATGACCAAACGGTGAAGGTTTGGGATGTGCAGACTGGAGAACTGTTACAAACTTTAGAAGGTCATCAGCGTTGGGTGGGTTCGGTAGCTTTTAGTCCGCGAGATCGGATTTTAGCTAGTGGGAGTAATGACCATCAGATCCGAGTTTGGAATGTACTAACGGGAGAATGTTTGGCGGTTCTCGAAGGTCACAGTGATCGGGTTCATGTTTTGGGGTTTACGGACAAGGGTTCTGTTTTAGTCAGTGGGAGTTATGATCGTTCGGTGAAATGTTGGAATGTTGAAACTGGTGAATGTCTGCAAACCTGGCGAGGTGAACTTGAACGAGTCCAAGGAATTTTATTCTATCTTCAGAAAGAAGTTTGGGTAAGTGGCAGCTATGATCATAATGTTAAATTGTGGGATATTGCCACCGGGGAATGTGTGAAAAACCTCAAGGGTCATGATCACCCCGTTTGGTCAGTTCATGGTGATCCTCAAGGAAATTTTTTGGCGAGTGGAAGTCATGATCAAGGGATTAAGGTGTGGGATTTACACACTAATGAATGTTTAAAAACCTTACGCGCTGATAAGCCATACAATGGCTTAAATATTACGGGTGTGACCGGAATCACAACGGCACAAAAAGTTACACTTAAAGCCCTGGGAGCCATCGATCTTAACCGTGATCAAAGCTGATAAGAAATAGCTTTACCGAATCTTTACAATTTATCGTTGATTTTTGCTAAATCTTTATAGAAGTTGTAATGATTTATCTATAGAATATATGTATTCTTACGTAAGCCACACTCTGCCTCAAGTTTTCAGTCATCCTTGGTTGATTCTTATTCAAATTTCTTTTGTTGTTACAGAAGAAGTGGGTTAAAGATAACTGGACGTTGTACTTGCCTCGATACCAGTAGGAGCATACTCCGAAAGAGACGGGAGGGAAAATTGAAATCTCACTTGTTCGACCATTGGGACGGTTAGGAAAACGGACTCAAGTAGGTTATGATGTTGGGTGACAGTGTGGGGTTGTAATAGTTTTCTTGTTGTGTTCGATCTGTCCCTAGAAAAAGAGGGGTTATACCGTGAATAGTTCGGGGTTCAGCCAGTATTACCATTCGTCAGATGAGCAAGTCATTTATGTTCATCTGCAATGCTGTGTTGATCTTGAAGCACCCCGACAACTGATTCAGCGTTTCTTTAATCTGTTTATCCAAGGTGGGGAATACCCCGATTTAGCAGTTAATTTAGCCGTCGGTCGGATTGTTGATTCCGATTTAGCTAATATAGAATTTCAGTATGTTCTGAACCGCAGTTGCTATATTTTAATTAACCGATGGCGCAAACATCCCAGGGATCAGTGGGCGATTCCTGAACTGATTCATAGTTTTGAACAAACACCCTCGGGTTTACCCTCCTGTTGGACAGCAAAACGCCTCCGTTCATTAGTTAAACGATTTACTCAAACCGAACAATACCAAGCTCTGCGCCGTTTGAGTATGGTTTTTGAAGAAAAAATCAAAGCGGAAGAAGATAAAAAAAGTGATAATGTCGAGGGTTTAATTAGTCGTTATCCCTATTTATATGATCATTGTTTTTTAACCGATGATAGTCCCGATGAACAACGCCAGGAAATTCGGGATATGCGGACGCAGGCTCAAGAAACTTTTGAACATGATTTATCTCAATATCTCACCTTTAAAAATATTCCTCGGGAACAACGGTTAATCTTACCAACTGTGGAAAACCCTACCCTATTAACGGATAAAAAATTGAATTTTTCCCTCAAACATTTTACGGGGAGAATTGACGGTTATCATACCTATGATGATTTAGCCAAAATTTTTGTCAATCAAATTCAAAACGCTCGTACTTATCGGACATTTAAAGAAGAATTGTATGAATATTTAACGGAGGCAGTTGATACTAAATATGCAAAAAAACATTTTAATAATCGCTTGTACCGAGAACTTCAAGGGACGCTCTCACACAATGATAGTCAGAAAGTGAATGATACTCTGATAGCGGGAACCTGTCGCAAGTTATTAAATTTCCTAGTCGTAGAAAGTCCCCAACAACCCCATCACTTTGTGTTTTTAGATTTAAGCAGTAACTTGGGTGTGACTCGTTCAATTGGGTTACTCTTAAAAATTGTCTTAATTTGTCGGAAGGTTAAATCAGATTTAGAAAAACGGTTCTCGATTCTATTTAACCATTATGCCACTTTTCCCCGAGATAAAGTATTTTGGCTAGTGGAATCTTTGGAAAATCTCAATATTGCTTTTGGTCTTAACTGGGGAAAGTTGAAAGTATAGGAAGGAACACCGGAAAATGACTTGATTTTTCCTCAGCCCGAGTCAACATCGCTTCTTGGAGATGGTCGTCATGTAGGCGATCTTGAGCTAATAACTCTCGCGCTTGTTCGTGGGTTTGTTCCACCGCTTGTTCTTCTTCGGCTACTCGGTTGAGCATATTTTCACTGATGTGTTCTTGGTGTTGGCGATCTTGTACCAAGAGTTCCCGGGCTTTGTCTTCCAGATTCATATTAATCGACTCCATGATTTCTCTATCTAAAATTTTTACATATTTTTAGCAAAATGTATCCTAAGTAACAGAAATTTTTATAAACTTAGCATTTCTCAGTATTTAAGATCGGGGTTTATCCCTGGCCACAACTGGCGATCGCCATCTCGTCAGAATTGAGAAAAATTTTATTTGATCTATTGAGAATAATTTTCATTTGAGGTATCCTAGTCTATAGAGGTTCACCGATCAGAGTCTAGGGCTTGATCTGTGGGCTGGTTTGTCCCCATGATTCAAAATAGAGTTCAATCATCCCATTCATTAAATATGGAATTCAATCTCACTGGAACAATCCAAAATGTGGGGATTAAAGATGGAAGACCTAAAGTAATTACCTTGATGACTTCTTTGGGATTATTATTGATTAAAGTTTCCAAACAAGTCAGAATTATTGGAATTTCTGATTTAGCTCCGGGTTATCAAGTCAAGGTTACAGGCCAGAAAAAACAAGATTTTAAAACCGGAAAAATTAAGCTAAAAGCAACGCAAGTGCTTTCAAGTTCAAAACCGATATCAACTCTAACTCCATCAGTTTCTTTTAATTCTCAGATTGATCAAGACGGCGAAATTCCCTTAACTCAACCTTCAGTTATTCCTGTTAAACCTGCAAAAATCCTAATTTGTCAAAAATCCGATTGTCGCAAACGGGGAGGAGATCGGGTTTGTTCGTTATTAGAAAAAGAGTTAGCCCAACGGGGATTAGAAGATCAAGTCACGATTCAAAAAACAGGATGTCTGAAAAAATGTAAATCTGGCCCTAATCTTGTGATGTTACCCGATAAAATCCATTATAGCAAAGTTGAATCAAAACAAATTCCAGTGTTAATTGATAAACATTTTTAAAGATATAGCAATCTTAAATTGGGGAAAATGGCAAGTAACGGGTAGGGTATTGACAAAATTGACAATTTGTGCATAGGCAAGAAAATAAACTTTGACCAAAAATCAAGAATTGGGTTGCTTGCGTGTCTCAAGTGATGAGATGATTGTGATGCGGTCTAAGGGTAATTCCAGAGCGACTTATGGCAGAGAATCACTTGTTGAGATTCTATAAAATGAGCGCTCACGCACTCACTAAAGTTTACAGATAACAATAATTATGGTTGATCCAGCCCAATCACTTGAAGAACTTTGCATTAATTCGATTCGCTTCCTAGCCATTGATGCGGTAGAAAAAGCTAAATCCGGCCACCCAGGATTACCAATGGGTGCCGCGCCCATGGCCTTTGTGTTGTGGGATCGGTTTATGCGGTTCAATCCCAAAAATCCTAAATGGTATAACCGCGATCGCTTCGTCCTATCCGCAGGTCATGGCTGTATGTTGCAGTATGCCCTCCTTTATTTAACGGGATATGATAGCGTCACCTTAGATGATATTAAACAATTCCGTCAGTGGGGTTCTCGGACTCCTGGCCACCCAGAAAACTTTGAAACTGAGGGTGTGGAAGTTACCACTGGCCCTTTAGGTCAAGGGATTGCCAATGGCGTTGGGTTAGCGATGGCCGAAGCTCATGACGCGGCGACCTTCAATAAACCCGATGCTGCACTGGTAGACCACTATACCTATGTGATCCTGGGTGATGGTTGCAACATGGAAGGGGTTTCTGGTGAAGCCTGTTCCTTAGCGGGACATCTGGGACTGGGTAAATTAATTGCCCTTTATGACGATAATCATATTTCTATTGATGGAAATACCGAGATTTCCTTTACCGAAGATGTGAGCAAACGGTTTGAAGCCTACGGCTGGCACGTTCTGCACGTTGAAAATGGGAATACCGACTTAGATGGTATCGCCGATGCTATTGCTAAAGCCAAGGCTGTCACCGATAAACCCACTTTCATTAAAGTTACCACCATCATTGGTTACGGTTCTCCCAACAGACAAAATACTGCTGGAGTTCACGGAGCCGCTTTGGGCGCAGATGAAGTGGCCGCGACTCGGAAAAACCTGGGTTGGAACTATGAACCCTTTGAAATTCCTGAAGATGCCTTAGCCCATACCCGCAAAGCCGTTGAACGTGGGGCTAATCTGGAAACTGAATGGAATAAAACTTGGGCTGACTATAAAGCCAAATATCCCCAAGAAGCTGCGGAATTTGAACGCCGCACCAGTGGAATACTCCCCGAAGGTTGGGAAAAATCCTTACCGACATTCACTCCCGATGAAAAAGGTAAAGCCACTCGCCAATATTCCGAAGGATGTCTGAATGCCTTAGCTCCGGCTATTCCCGAATTAATTGGGGGTTCGGCGGACTTAACTCACTCCAACTTAACGGAGATCAAGGGTTTTGGTAATTTCCAAAAAGGACAATATCAAAATCGTAACCTGCGTTTCGGTGTCCGTGAACACGCAATGGGGGCAATTTGTAATGGGATTGGTTTGCATGGTTCAGGATTAATTCCCTATTGTGCAACCTTCTTAGTCTTTGCTGACTATATGCGGGCGGCGATTCGTTTATCGGCGTTATCGGAAGTCGGTGTGATTTATGTGATGACCCACGACTCCATCGCCCTTGGGGAAGATGGCCCAACTCACCAACCTGTGGAAACCATTGCCTCCTTGCGGGTGATTCCTAACTTGTTGGTGATGCGTCCGGCGGATGGTAACGAAACCTCTGGAGCGTATAAAATCGCTGTGGAAAACCGTCATCGTCCCACATTGATAGCCTTAACTCGCCAAGCATTACCGAACTTAAACGGTAGTTCTATTGATGTGGTCGGCAAAGGGGCTTATGTTCTGTCCGATAGCGAAGGAACTCCCGATTTAATTCTAATCGGAACTGGAAGCGAGGTTTCTCTGTGTGTGGAAGTCGCCGAAAAATTAACCCAGGTTGGGAAAAAAGTTCGGGTGGTTTCTATGCCTTGTTGGGAACTGTTTGAAGAACAAGATGCTGCTTATAAAGAGTCTGTGTTACCTAAAGCTGTTACCAAACGTCTGGCTGTGGAAGCGGGTTGTAGTTTTGGTTGGCAACGTTACACGGGTAGCGAAGGCGACAGCATCAGCATTGATACCTTTGGTGCCTCGGCTCCGGGTGGTGTGTTGATGGAGAAATTCGGTTACACCGTTGATAATGTTTTGGCTAAGGCGAAAGCGTTATTGGGTTAAGCCAGAAATCAATTAGATTGATTGAGGTGGGCTAGACCCACCTTTTTCCGTCTTGTGTAACTACTTAAAATAAACAGTATAGCAACCGCCAAGGCAGTTAGGACACCAGACGGATCTTAGAACCCAGACGGTGAACTATTTTCCCCCCTGTTCCCTCCCCCCAAACCCCCCGTGCACGGGGGGCTAGGGGGGGCTGTTCCGGTGTTCCCTGCTATAACAGATTCTTCTTTGCTTCCCCGCAGTAAATCCATAATATCACCGACATATTTTTGAAATTCTAATTGACGTTTGATTTTATAATTACGTTCTTCGGGTAAATTAATTATAAATTCATCTTGGATTTGTCCGGGTCTGGTACTTAATACATAAATTCTTTGGGATAGAAATACCGCTTCTTCAACGTCGTGGGTAATCATTAAAATTGTACAACCTGTTTTTTGCCACAGTTGCCGTAAAAATTGTTGCATGGTTTCTTTGCTTTGAATATCTAACGCCCCAAAGGGTTCATCCATTAACAAAATTTTCGGTTGTGTGGCTAAAGCACGGGCAATGGCTACCCGTTGTTTCATACCTCCTGAGAGTTGTTTGGGATAACATTGGGCAAAGGGAGTTAAGCTAACAACATCTAAATAATAGGAGGTTTGTTCTCGGCGTTGTTGATGGGAAACCCCCTGTAATTTTAAGCCAAATTCTACATTTTTTTGGACGGTTAACCAGGGATATAAGGTATAGCGTTGAAATACCATTCCCCGGTCTGCTCCAGGCCCGGTGACTTCCATTCCATCCACGATAATTTTACCCGAAGTGGGATAATCTAACCCGGCAATCATTCTTAATAGGGTGGATTTTCCTGAACCGGATGCGCCAACAGCACAGACTAATTCTCCGGTTTCAACGTGCAGATTAATATTTTGTAAGGCGACTAAAAACCCTGTTCGGGTGGGAAATTGTTTATGAAGATTATTGATTTCTAGGTGCATTTTTTTGAGTCCAAACTGAATTATACTATCGTTAGTATCAATTAAATTTTTATAAATTCTATGGCAATTCTTTCTAACTGAGAGTTAATTGTAACTAACAGTTAATTCATTAACTGTTAAGTAGGATACATTATTTTAGATAATGGGCAAAGCCCATCCTACGGTTAGAATACAGTTGATTAATCAACAGCCCATTTGCAGGTTGTTTTTAATAGGAGTCGAAAAGATAAATCAATGGCAAACCCAATTAAACCTAGAATGATTAAACAGGCAAAAATTTCATCGGTTCTCAGGAATTTTTGAGCAATAACAATGCGTTTGCCTAACCCCACTTCGGCGGCAATTAATTCGGCTACAACGACTAAATTCCAACCTGCTGCCATATTAATTCGTAAGGCATCAATAATATTAGGAATAATGGCAGGAATAATCACTTGCGTTAACACCTGTTGACGATTTCCTCCTAAAGTATAGGTGGTTTCAATTAAATCCTTGGGAACGAATTTCACCGCATCCATAACCATCAAGGTATTGAAAAACAATGTTCCGATAAAAATTAACATGATTTTCGGAGCTTCATTAATACCAAGATATAAGACTAAAAGGGGAATAAATGCCGGGGCGGGCATATAGCGTAAAATCCCAATTAAGGGTTCAGTTAATGCCCGAATACTGGCAAAAGATCCCATCGAAATTCCTAACGGAATTGCTAACATTGCCCCCAAGAAAAATCCCAACGTTACCCGTGTAATACTGGCTACGGTATCCTGTACTAAATACCCTTTTTCCCAGAGTCCAAAACCCGCTTGTAAAACTTGGGGAGGAGTGGGAAGAAAGCGAGAATTAAGAATTAACGCTAAGACCCACCATAAACAGAAAGGAATAACAATGGAAAGGGTGACTAATACCCAATTGAGAGCGGGAGGAATGTTTTCAGCAATACGCCAAAAAACAGTGGGTTTTAAAGCTTGGCGAGGTTTGGGTTCCATTGAATTATTGTTTGAGAGTTTCTGCATATTTTTTAACAAATTGAGCATCTAAAATGGGTTCTAAATTGGGTTTGGTTTTGAGGAGTCCCACTTGTAACATAAAGTCACTCATTTTTTTGGCGGCAAAGGGTAAATATTTCATGGAATTTCCAGAATTAAAGGCTTCTAAATTGTCTTGAATGGTAAAAAATTTAGTCCCCTCATTAAACATTTTGAACTCCTCACCAGAAACTCCCGCCCGTTTTGCCATAATTTCATTGGCTTTTTCAGGATTTTTTGCCATAAATTCTCGAATATCAAACCAAGTTTTAACTAATCCTTGCACCTGTTCAGGACGGTCTTGAATCAATTTTTGACTCACCACTAATAAATCGGGAATAGCCCCCGGAAATTCTTTAGAACTGATTAACTCTTTACTGCCTTTTCGTTGTAATGCTGTTAACCAAAAGGGAGGAAATGCCCCCACTGCATCAACTTGTCCCGCTACGAAGGCGGCAGATGCAGCCCCCGTTTCTAAGTTAACAATTTCGACATCTTGACGAGACATTCCCTCTTTTTCTAAAGCTAACGCCAATAAGAAATCATCCACTAAACCTTCTTCAACGGCGACTTTTTTAGCTTTTAAATCTTGAATTGTATTAATATTTTCTGCTACAATAATCTTATCATTCCCGGCAGAGTTATCATTAATTAAAACCGCCACTTGACCATTTTTAGAATCACCTACAAAGGCAATCGTATCATTTAAGGTTTGACAATTCCCATCTAATTGTCCCGCCGCCATTGCTTGTAAGGATTCTAAATAGCCATCAAACCATTTTAATTCAACGTTCAAGCCATTGGCTTTAAATAATCCTTCAGATTCTGCGATCGCCCAAGGCCACCATCCAGACCAATTACTATATCCTATAATTAGGGGGGGTGTTGTCGGAGTTGAAGCGTTATTATTTTGGGTAGAATTTTGGGCTTGATTACAACTGACAATCAACATTAAACTGGCTACAAATAAGCCTAATAACGATATAATTTTTCGGCGTTTCATTGATTTAAACCTCATTATTTAATTGTAAATTTTTAGGATTAAATGGACTGAAGATTTAAGGCTTCTGGGGTTAGGGTTTGCTTGGCTTTGACTTGTGTTCTTACCCATGCAAACCAAGTTTCTAACCCTTCTCCCGTTTTCGCAGAAACCGGAATAATTTTAACGTGAGGATTCATTTGTCGAACATTAGCAGCGATGCGTTCAACGTCAATCTCTAAATAGGGGGCTAAGTCCATTTTTGTGATTAATAAACAATCGGCTTCCTGAAACATAATGGGATATTTCAGGGGTTTATCTTCTCCTTCTGTGATACTTAATAACGCAATTTTAGCGTGTTCTCCAACTTCAAATTCGGCCGGACAAACTAAATTTCCCACATTTTCCACAAAGACTAAATCAAAACTTTGAGGATCATAATCTTGTTCTAATTTATGAATTCCACCCCAGACCATTTTAGCATCTAAATGACAGGAACGCCCGGTATTAATTGCAATCACGGGAACGTTATATTGACGCAATCGTTCTGCATCTAATTCTGTGGTCATATCTCCTTCTATGACCGCCAATTTTAACTCTAAATTTAAAGCTTCTAGGGTTTTTTCTAATAATACCGTTTTTCCCGCCCCTGGACTACTCATAATATTTAAACAGGTGATTCCCCATTGATCAAAATGGGAACGGTTATCATCGGCTAAATGTTGATTCGCATGGAGTAAATTAATTCCTAAACTGGCATCAAAGGTTTGGTGCATTTTGTTCTCCTATTGTTAATTAAAGTTGTGCTGGCAGTTAGGACAGAGACTAAGGGCACAAACCAGAAGGTAAACTCTTTTCCTCCCTGTTCCCTGTTCCCTGTTCCCTGTTCCCTGCTATAGAATATTCAATGCGATCAATTTTTAATTCTCGTCCTGAACAAATATCTTCCATCGGTGACTGACAGGTCGGACAAGCATAATGTAAACCGATTTCTGGGGAATATTCCGTTTGACAAGTATGACAATAGGCAATTAATGGAGTTTCTTGAATTTCTAGGATTACCCCTTCTAAAAAAGTATTGCGGGTTTGCACTTCAAAAGCAAACTGCAAACTAACAGGTTCAACACAGGTAAATTTACCCACAATCAAATGAATTTTATCAATTTTATAAGGTTCAGGCTGTGAATTCCACCAGTTTTTTACCGTTAGAATTAACGCCTTTGTCATGTCAGTTTCGTGCATAATTAGGAAACAGGAGAGAGCAGATAGCAAAAGATGGGGAAATCATGAGAAACCCGACACCCGACACCTAATTTATGACCATTGAACGAGTTCGGGTTGAGATTCGGGGTAAATATAGGAGGATTTTTGTTTGCGGGGTAATTGACCTGAAACCACTAAATGAGCGAGGGTATCGCAAATGACGCGAGTTGCCATTAAAGACGTAATATCGCTGATATCATAAGGCGGAGAAACTTCAACAACTTCTAAGCCACAAACGGGAGCATTTTGAACAATTTTTTTGAGTAAATGTAAGACTTCACGAGGTAATAAACCCCCAGGTTCCGGCCATCCTGTCCCAGGGACAAAACCCGCATCAATACAGTCAATATCGAAACTAATATACACACAATCCGTGCCATCTAATGCCCGTTCTAAAGCAAAGTTTGCCGCCGCATCTAACCCCATTTCCATAATATCAGTTACCGTAAGAATATTAGTTGCTCGTTCTCGACAAACCTTAACGCCTTCACGGGGAACTTGCCAACCACCAATGCCCAATTGAACTAAATTTTTAGCTGGGGCATTCTTCATATTTGTGGCATGAAACCAGGGACAAGTGTGCATCCGTTCATCTAAGTCGGTTTCCTGGGTATCAACGTGACGATCAAAATGAATAATCCCAACTTTTTTATCGCCTAAATGCCGACAAATACCCCGAACAGTGGGGAAACCAATGGAATGATCTCCGCCTAAAATAATCGGAAATGCACCGGAACTAAAAACATGAGCAATGCCTTTAGAAATCTGATCAAAGGATTTTTCATTATTAGCGGGAATCGTAAAAATATCCCCGACATCACAAACCGTAATTTGTTCGCGTAAATCAACCCCTAATTCAAAATTGTAGGGGGTATAAAGAGCAGAAATTCGGCGAATTCCTTGGGGGCCAAAACGAGTTCCGGGGCGATAGGTTGTACCCGAATCATGGGGAACTCCAATAATCGCAACATCATAATTTCCGACTAAACGAACATCTTCTAAATAAGGAGCTTTTAGAAACGTATTAATCCCCGCATAATGGGGTAATTCTCCTCTGGAAAACGTCGGAATTCGGCGATCTTTGATACTTTCTGCGGCTTCTAAACCGTATTCTAAACCGCGATCTACTTCCTGTTGCCAACCTGTTAAAGGTAAGCGATTTTCCCGTTCTAATGCGCGTTGAGCTTCAGTTGAAAATTCATTGAAATTTTCATCGGGAGGTTGAAAAACAGATTGCTCACTCATGGAATAACTCCTGTTAGATGCAGATCAATCCGTACCATGCAAAAAGCCGAGAGCCGTTGCGAGGTACGTCCACTCACAAACTTCTCCCGGGCTTTTTTCCCGCCGTGTAGCTACCCTCTTTGAAGAACGGATTCCTAAAATCTGAATCCAGGATAGCTTGCTTCTCTCGGACCTGTCGTTTTCAGCAATTTGCAGCAAACCGGAACCCTAGAAGCAATTAATTTGAGTTAAAACTTGTCCTGAAATTAACAAGTTCTGAATCGAAAGACAGTATCAAAAGTTACAGAAGTCTCATTTCCTGTTTTTAAGAGTTATCAGAAAAATGGGTTTAAAACCCCGTCGTTCCACGACGGCTTTTTATTCAATTGTAGTGTATAGTGAAGAAGAAGATTTTAAGCGCAAAGAATGAAGTTAAGGTATCGGTATAGAATCTACCCAACTGACCAACAAAAGAGGCTAATGTCCCAATTGTTCGGTTGTTGTCGTGTAGTTTTTAACGATGCCTTAGCCTATTGCCAAGAGCAATACCGTGCAGGTAATAAAAAACCTTCTAGCAGTGAACTCTCTAAAAGACTTACAGAACTCAAGAAAACCGAGGAAAAAGAATGGTTAACAGAAGTTTCCTCTGTTCCCTTGCAGCAGTCTTTGAGAGATTTAGAGCAGGCTTATTCAAATACTTCGACTCCGCTCAGTACAGGCTTTTTTAAATCCTGTAAAGGGCAAAGAAAGGGCAAGAAAGTTAAACCTCCCAAGTTCAAGAAACGTAAGTCTAAACAGTCTGCTAAGTTCACCGACAATGGTTTTAAACTCTATCCCAATTCTGATTACATTTACTTAGCCAAAATTGGTGAGATTAAAGTAATCTGGAGTAGAGAGTTACCCGCAACGCCTTCGGGTGTTACCTTAATTAAAGACAGTGCTGATCGATACTTTGTTAGTTTTGTAGTTGAGTTTAATCCTCAACAATTACCTAAAAACGGACGAAGTGTTGGAATTGATTTAGGAATCACTGATTTTGCTACACTAAGTAATGGTGAAAAAATTAAATCTCCTAAACCTTTAAAGAAACAATTAAAGCGTTTAAGGAGATTACAGCAAAATTTGTCAAGAAAACAGAAGGGTAGCAAAAGAAGGGAAGTTACTAGAAAGAAACTAGCTAAACTTCACGCTAAAATTTCTGATACCCGAAATGATTTTTTACATAAGTTGTCAACTAAGATTATTCGTGAGAATCAAACAATAGTCTTAGAAGACTTGAATGTTTCAGGAATGATTAAGAATCGAAAGTTGTCTCGCGCTATTTCTGATTTAGGCTGGCAGTATTTCAGAACTATGCTAGAGGCTAAGTCAGTCATGTATGGACGTGATTTTCGAGTAATTGATAGATGGACTCCTACTTCTCAAACTTGCTCTTGTTGTGGTTTTAAAGGTGGCAAAAAAGAGCTAAATGTTAGAGAGTGGATTTGTTTAAACTGTGGCATTTCTCATGATCGAGATATTAACGCTGCAATTAATATTTTAGTCGCCGGAGGGATGCACGGAGACTCTAAACGGACGTGGAGAGAAGGTAAGACTTTCTGCAAAGAAAGCGCATCTCGGCGAAGCGTCAACCCTTCCAGCATTTAAGCAGTTGTCTCCTGAGCCGTGAGCCAGTCGAACGGTCGAAGGGTTGATCTGCTTAAATAGATGGAATCCCCGTCCGTTTTACGGCGGGGCGGATGTCAATAACCCTAAGCCTAACTCATTAATTTTCTTGCTGATGAACTTAAGACAAATTTTCCCTTTTTCTACCTCTTTTTTGACCCATTGGTCAACGGAAGCAAGATGGTTACACTGGATAACCTTTCTCTGGTTATTTATAGGCTTAATTGTGATGTTTTCTGCTTCCTATCCCATCGCCTATGCTGAACAAGGAGATGGATTATATTATTTTAAACGTCAATTAATTTGGACAGCCGTAGGATTAGTCGGATTTAGTTTTATTGTTCAATCTTCCCTGAGATTTTGGTTAAAAATTGCCCAATGGGGGGTTTTAATTGTTCTGGGATTATTATTTCTGACTTTAGTTCCCGGATTAGGAACTACTATTAATGGAGCTACTCGTTGGATTTCTATTGGGCCGATTCCGATTCAACCTTCGGAGTTAATGAAGCCTTTTTTGGTCTTACAAAGTGCTCGTTTTTTTGGTAATTGGTATCGTTTAAATTGGCAAATTCGGTTAATTTGGTTAGGAATTTTTGGGATAGTTTTATTATCTATTCTTACCCAACCAAACCTCAGTACAACCGCCCTTTGTGGAATGACTCTTTGGTTAGTTGCTTTAGCGGCGGGACTGCCTTTTTCTTATTTAGGAGGAACAGCTTTAGGCGGGGTACTTTTAGCTATTTTAAGTGTTACTATTAAAGAATATCAAAGACGACGAATTTTATCTTTTTTAAATCCTTGGTCTGATGCAATGGGAGACGGATATCAGTTAGTTCAAAGTCTTTTAGCGGTAGGTTCTGGAGGGTTTTGGGGAACGGGATTAGGATTATCTCACCAAAAATTATATTATTTACCGATTCAATATAGTGATTTTATTTTCTCGGTTTATGCGGAAGAATTTGGCTTTATTGGGGGGATATTATTGTTATTATTGTTAACAATTTATGCAACCCTAGCCCTAAGAGTGGCGATGAAAGCACAACAAATTGAACATCAATTAGTAGCGGTGGGAGTGATGGTAGTGATGGTGGGACAATCTTTATTAAATATTGGGGTAGCCACGGGGGTTTTACCAACTACAGGTTTACCTTTACCCCTATTTAGTTATGGGGGAAGTTCCATGATTGCTAGTTTAGCTTTAGCTGGGTTATTAATTCGGGTAGCTAGAGAAGAAAATCAAGCCCAGGTAATTTCTTTAGCTGATCATCGGTCAACCCCAAACCCACGTCGCGGAATTGGGCGATCGCCAATCCGTTAAACAATTATTCCATTTCAGTTAAGAACAGGTCATAGAATCTAAGCAAGGATTGAGGGATACAGAGGAATGATATTGAATCGGAATAGTAATCATAAATTCGGTTCCTTGTCCAAATTCAGATTCAAAGGATAGCATCCCTTCGTGATAATCTTCAACAATTTCGCGACTAATAACGAGTCCAAGTCCCGTACCTTTTCCGATTACTTTTGTTGTAAAAAACTTTTCAAACAGTCGCATTTTTACATCCGCATCCATTCCTAACCCATTATCGGTGATTCGTACCCGAACGGTATTAGTTTGAATTACCTCTGTTTTAATATGAATTATGGGGGTTTCCTGACCCTTTTCCCATTTTTCTGTTGATTCTTCCAAAGCATCAATAGCATTACCTAAAACATTCATAAACACCTGATTGATTTTGCCGCCATAACATTCAACTAAAGGTAAATTTCCATAGTCTTTTTGAATCATAATTTCCGGGCGATTAGATTTTGCCTTCAACCGATTTTTTAAAATTAATAATGTACTTTCTAAGCCTTCATGTAAATTACTAGGTTGCACCGTCAATTCATCTTTTCGTGAAAAATTTCTCAGCGATCGGGAAATTTCAAAAATCTGATCCGCAGATATTTTTACTGACTTAAAAACTTCCGGTAAATCCTCAATCACAAAATCCAAACTCACCCCTTGCATATAGCTTGTAATCTCTGGAATGGGTTGAGGACATTGTTTTTGATAGAGTCGCAGGAGATAAATCAAATCTTGAATATAGTTATCAATACAATTAATATTTCCGTAAATACAGTTAACAGGATTATTGATTTCATGGGCTAAACTGGCAATCAGTTGACCCAAAGAAGCCATTTTTTCCTGATGGAACATTTGGGCTTGGGTTTCTTTGAGTTGTTTTAAGGTATGAGATAGTTGTTGGGCTTGAGCATAGGTGATCGCAGTGGTTTCACAGCTTTTTTTATACAATGAAATTTGCTGTTTTTCTACTTCTAATTGTTCTTCCTCACTTTCAAGCTGATATTGACTAACAACGGCATCTAAAGCATCTAATAATTGATCTGAAGCCGAGCTTAAAATCAAGTTTAGATCCAAATTATCCAGTCCTAAATTATGATCCGGTGTATTTAACAAGGATTTAACCGCAGCTATATAATCGCGAACCTGTTGATCCAGATGATAGGGAGGTAAATAATATATTTTATGAATGTCTGAGGATAGAGTAGATTTTAAACCGTGATTAAACTGACCCAAAATTAACATTTGATGAGATTCCTCAAAACTGAGGAGATTATCTTGTAAAATCCTGATAATCTGCTCTCGTTCTGCCAAACTTTTATGATTAACTAACCTCAAACAAAATAAAGCAATTCGTTGGGATAACATTCGTTGACGACCACTGAGATTAATGATCGCTGCACTAATATTTTGAACAGCATGAATTTCATCGAGATTAAAATAATCATCAAGCTTAATCATCGGTATCCCCCACTTGCTCATAATTGGTTACGTCCTTGAATTAATCAACAAAGACTAATCCTGATTCCCTATATCTCAATTGTCTAAACTTATTGATCTATTATTTGTATCTATTATTACACTGCTATAGGGGGTATTTCTCTCCCATAAAATTAAAATAGGGTTAAGAACAGTAGCTACTAGACGAGTTTTTAACGTCTCTACTACAATTCTCAACCCGATGAATCGTTAAATTATTTTTGGCTAGAGGTTACGGTTTTTTGATTTCCTTAGCCAGATTTCGGTACATATCCATGCTGCTATCGGCTCGACGGCGTTCAGTTTTGCTAGAAGATTCCTCAGCCACAGGATTAAAAGATACCTGTGCTTTTGGCGTTGTAGATTTAGGAGCCTCAACTTCAACGGGGAAAGTCTTCTTGACTGGAGGTAAATCCTTGAATCTGTCCATATCCCCCAGACCTTGGGCTGCATTACCGTCGAGATAAAAACCACTTCCCGTTTCTTCCTGGGGTTTAGAATCCCCTTTTCTGCCAAACAAACCAAATAATGCCATCTGACTCTCCCGCTAATTTGAGTTTTGATACTCCCCAGGGCTGAAGCCACGGGGATTCTTGAATGAATCCGAAAACTCTCAAAGGCGCTATCAAATCACCTCTACACGCTCAAAACAACTACCCTTATAAAAGATATTGCAATTGCGCTTACTTTTAAATTGTGTTTGTTTTCATAGACCATCACAACGCCAGATAGGTACGCTTCACACTCTGCCATTACTTGTCAGTTATACAGGCTTACTACTCCTCAAGGAGTGTGGTGGCTCACTGTGCCGGGATTTCTCCGATACTAGAGTGTTTCAACACGCAGATGGTTGTTTTACTTACGATCTATTCTAACTCAACTTTTCAATCAGTTAGATCAGGAAATATTGAAGGCGGTTGAAACCGCAGCCACTTTCCTCCCCATGTCTAAAGCCAGGGGCTTCTCGCTCGTTTTTTGGTGAATAATTTTAAGTTTTATAACATTTTATCAGAAATTGTCTTTAATCTTAATTTGTTGTTGCTGCTAAAGCCCAAGAATTTAGGCGGGCTAAAGCCCAACAACGAATTAAGGGCAATTATGTGACTGAAGCAGAGCTAAAACTTTCTTCACACCTTCGGGGAAAATCACCACCAAACTACCCGGAGTTGCTTCACCCAGAGCAGTTTGAATAGCTTGCACTTCTTCGAGAATAATCTCATAATCAAAATCAGGATTTTCCTGTTTAACCCCAATTTCAATATATTTAGCGACTTCTCCCCGTTGAGATCCTCGGTTATCCTCATCTTCCTTAATAATAATCCGCTCGAACATTTGGGCTGATAATCGTCCTAATTCGATAAAATCCTCCGGGCGACGGTCTCCGGGTGCACAGACCACCCCAATTCGTTTCCCATCGGGCCAATTGCGAACAAACTCCAGAATTGCTTGAAAACTAGCACGGTTATGGGCATAATCGAGTAAAACATGGAAAGACTGGTAGGGAATTAAATTCATCCGTCCGGGGGTTTGTTCCACCGACATCTGGAATGTCCGCAAAGCCTGACTAATCTCCTCAATGGTGACTCCCTGGACATAGGCCGCTAAACTAGCGGCCAGAGCATTAGCAATCATAAAGGGAGCTAACCCCCGTAAGGTGAGGGGAACATTCGCCATCTGTTCCACCCGAATCATTTGATCTGCTTTTAAAAAGGATAAATAACCCGATTCATAAATCGCGGCAACTCCTCCCTGAGCAACGTGCTCACTAATAATTGGGTTATCAGCATTTAGTGAAAAATAAGCCACTTTTGCTTTTACCTGTGATGCCATGGCTACAACTAAAGGATCATCGGCATTTAACACCGCATATTCACTAGCCGCTTTTGCCACAACGCTTTTCACCTCTGCCATCTCCTCCACGGTGTTAATATCCTGTAACCCCAGATGGTCTTCGGAAACATTCAACACCACTCCGACATCACAGCGATTAAACCCCAACCCAGACCGGAGAATCCCCCCCCGGGCGGCTTCTAATACGGCTAGTTCCACGGTGGGATCATTTAAAATTAAGGCGGCACTTTGAGGCCCGGTATTATCTCCGGCTTCTGCTAAAAAATCTCCGATATAAGTACCGTCAGTGGTAGTAAAGCCTACAACTTTTTTAGTTTCTTTAAGGATATGGGCAATTAAACGGGTGGTAGTAGTTTTACCGTTAGTTCCGGTAATAGCGGTAATCGGAATCTGGCTGGAAGTTCCAGGGGGATACAGCATATTCACAATCGGAACTGCAACGTTTCGGGGTTTGCCTTCATTGGGGTGAATGTGCATCCGTAACCCAGGGGCGGCATTCACTTCCACAATCACCCCGTCCACTTCTCGCAGGGGGCGACTAATATCGGGGGCGGTAATATCAATTCCGGCAATATCTAAGCCAATAATTTGGGCGGCGCGTTCGGCAATCCAAATATTTTCCGGGTGAATTTCATCGGTTTTATCAATGGCAATGCCACCCGTACTTAAATTAGCAGTTGCCTTTAGATAACAAATATCTCCTTTTTTGGGAATACTTTCTAACCGATAGCCTTGTTGTTTTAAAATATCAATACTATTGCGATCAATTTCAATCCGAGTTAACATATTTTCGTGACCACTACCTCGACGGGGATCAAGGTTTGTTTCTTCGACTAATTCTACTAAATTTGAGCGACCATCTCCAATAACATGGGCCGGAACCCGTTGAGCTACCGCCACAACTTTTCCATCCACAACTAACACCCGATAATCATTTCCTTGATAGTACCTTTCAACAATTATAGTGCCAATTTTTGATTCACTTTTAGCCATTTCGTAGGCGTTTTCCGCCTCGCTCCAGGTTTGAATATCTAGGGTAATACCTCGACCATGATTCCCGTCTAGGGGTTTTAAAACAATCGGAAATCCACCAATATCATCAATAGCTTTTTCTAAATCATCTAAACTATCAATAACGGTTCCTTTGGGAACGGGTAAACGGGCTACATCCAAAAGGGTTTTTGTGCCTTCTTTATCTCCAGCAAATTCAATTCCTAAAATACTGGTGCCGTCGGTTTGGGAAGCTTGAATTCGTCGTTGTTTTTTGCCATAACCCAATTGAATTACATGGCGGGCGGGTAATTCTTTCCAGGGAATTCCACGAGCTTCAGCTTCTTCAACAATTGCCTCCGTTGTCGGGCCAAGTTGAGCCTCTGAGAAAATTTCTTGTAAGTCTTCTAAATCCTGCCGTAGTTCGGTTTCCCGATAAAATCCATGATCAATTAAACGATGGCATAACCGCAGTGCCGACCTGGATACATAGCGTCCAGCTTTGGCTATTTTATATTCAAAGATCACTCGATAGACTCCGGGTTGGGAACTCGGACGAGTACAGCCAAAGTCTACGGGCATTCCGACTAATCTTTGCAATTCTAAGGCAACTTGTAGAACTACATCACTCATCAAGATTCCGGTCTTTAGATTTGTCAGGAAATCTTGATATTTTGGTTGAGTTAAATTGGGTAAAATTTCACAAAGTCCATCGCAGAAATCTGGAATTTCATTGGTGTAGCGATTATCCTTTTCTAAATCGAGGTGAATAATAATCAGATTGTGAACATCAATACTCCAATAATTAGGCCCTGATAAGGTTTGAGTTTTTATAATTTTCATTGGTATTCCCTCCTAAACTCATGGATACAGCCATTTCAGCAATTCAATATCGAAATTAATTATCTCACAATTTAGGAATATATAAACACTAAAATGCCTGAAGTTGGACAAATTTTCCAAAATTTAAGGAAAATATTAGATTCTGTTAAGACTTTACAATCAACCCCACAATTCCCTGGAGCAAGGATTGACTAATTAATAATGATTTAAACCCTAAGATCAGCTTTCGTTTTGAGAACATGACTAGCAACTGATCAAGCATCTCGAAGTAATTTTTTAGATATCCTTTAAAGATTAATAGAAATTTATAGCAATCCGTGCTGAGGTTATAATTATTTTTTGACCTGCTAAATTATAGATGGAATCCCTGCCCGTTTACGCCGGGGAGGATGTCAATTTCTATATCGAAAAAACAGGGTGGGTCGATCTATAATTATAAAATTGTTCTTCAGTAATTATTTCCCAATCGCCGTGACTACCACTCCCTTACCTCCCAACCCCCAACGCCCCGCCACACAACGCCCAGACCTGCTCGGACGCTTCGGACAATTTGGGGGCAAATATGTCCCAGAAACCCTAATGCCCGCCTTAGCTGAACTGGAAACAGCCTATAATCATTATCGTCAAGATACTGAATTCCAAGCCGAACTACAAAGCCTGCTGAAAGACTATGTGGGACGACCTAGCCCCCTATATTTTGCCGAACGCCTCACCCAATATTATGCCAGACCCGACGGCACGGGCCCACAAATTTATCTGAAACGGGAAGACCTCAACCACACTGGCGCCCATAAAATTAATAACGCCCTCGCCCAAGCCCTATTAGCCAAAAAAATGGGCAAACAGCGCATTATTGCCGAAACCGGGGCGGGTCAACATGGGGTAGCCACGGCGACGGTTTGCGCCCGCTATGGCTTAGACTGTGTGATTTATATGGGTATTCATGACATGGAACGTCAAGCCCTAAATGTTTTTAGAATGCGACTATTAGGGGCGGAAGTTCGCCCGGTGGAAGCGGGTACGGGAACCTTAAAAGATGCCACCTCTGAAGCCATCCGCGACTGGGTAACTAATGTTGAAACAACCCATTATATTCTCGGTTCCGTTGCTGGCCCTCATCCCTATCCCATGATTGTTCGGGATTTCCATAATGTGATTGGGGTAGAAACCCGCGCCCAATGTTTAGAAAAATGGGGTGGTTTACCTGATATTTTATTAGCCTGTGTCGGAGGTGGTTCTAACGCCATGGGGCTGTTTAATGAGTTTATTCAGGAAACTGACCTTCGCCTCATTGGAGTCGAAGCCGCCGGGTCGGGGGTGGAAACGGGAAAACACGCTGCTACCCTTACCCATGGCCGGGTGGGAGTGTTACACGGGGCGATGAGTTATCTTTTACAGGATGATGATGGCCAAATTATGGAAGCCCATTCGATTAGTGCGGGTTTAGATTATCCGGGGGTGGGGCCAGAACATAGTTATTTAAAGGATTTGGGTCGGGCGGAATATTATAGTGTGACTGACCAGCAAGCCTTGGATGCGTTTCAACGGTTATCCCGTTTGGAGGGGATTATTCCAGCCTTGGAAACGGCCCATGCGATCGCCTATTTAGAAACCCTTTGTCCTCAATTAAAAGGTAGTCCTCGGATTATTTTAAATTGTTCAGGACGGGGGGATAAAGATGTTCAAACGGTACAAAAATTCCTGAATCATCCTAACAGTTAAATTCAGCACTAACAGCAAAATCGTTTGTAGGAAGGATGGGTGATACTAGAACTTTATTGGTTATGTCGCAAAGCAGAACGTAGCCTTTCAAGTTCATCGTTTTGTAAACACTTAGCAAAAGAACGATTAGCTCGCGCATTTGGATGGGGAAGAAATGTAAACAATCTTTGATTCCGCCCTATTTCAATCAATTCAGATAGCAATTTTTCTGGGGGAATTTTAAATTCCCTTTGAATAAATTGTCTTGCACGTGCTCCTAAGACGACTATCACCCTTGCTTTTGCTAGTTCTAAAATCCTCATTAGATAGGTTTGTACACATTGCTCTTGCGCTTGTTCCACACCAAATTCGTGATGGGATTTGCAATGCACAATTTCTGTCAGCGCATAATCGAATCCTGGGATAACATCTCGTTGAAGAAGTTCAATCGCACGTTTCCTCACTGCTGCCCAAAATTGAGTAACGCGACTATAAGTTCCATCTGTTCGCAACGATTTTGTCCCATCCCGAATCCAGGTTTTATGTCCGCCTCCAAAACGATGATTAAAATAATCATGGACTTCTTTCGATGACCAATCCCAAGTAGGATACACCTCATCACCACCAATTGATGGATTGGAACTGAGAAATAGAATGGGTGCTTCCTCTATTTGCCCACTCCACGGTTCAGGAACTTGGAATTTTTTTAAGCTGAGGGTATTTTGATACTCAACAATTGCACGACAAGGGTTTTCAGCAGCAGAATCCCCTAAGCATTGTTGTGCATGGGAGCAATTAACAATTTCATCTAGGAGAGTTTTTTCGGTCATTTCTTTATCGGATATAAAACCTATTTGCAAAATTTATACTAGCAAATTCAATACCTTGTGGTCAGAGGAGGAAATTAAAACTGAGGTCTAACTACACATTATAGCGGGGAACAGGGAACAGGGAACACCGGAGGAAAAGACTTCACCGTCTAGCTTTGCTGCATCACTCTTTGTCCTAATAGGTCTGGCGACTGCTATATACGGAAAACTTCTGTATAAAACTCCCGAAATTCATAGTTGACGAGATTATGGGGGTTCTGGTACACTTAGAGAAGTATCTCTCAAGGGGTTACTTTATCTAAAGGCAAAAAATTAAGCTAAAGCTCTTATTCTTTCCTAAAATATTAGGGTTTTCTGACGAAATTTTAGCTTGATCAGAAACAAATTTTAGCAACGAAACCGGAAGCCACAAATAAGGGTCTTGACAAAAATCAAAATTTGTGATGTATGCCAAAAAAAGCGATCGCAATTTCCCAGACCTCTCGCAACAATACCGCGTCAACAATATAGCCAGAATAAACTATGTTTAAGTTACCTTTAATGGGAATAGTCTTATTATTGGGAGGATGTACATTTTTATCGAAAACTAACTTAATTTCCCCATCCTTACCGGAGGCAAAACCTATTTTAGCTTCAAATTCTTCTAACATTGAACAGTTAGAATTATCGGTTTATCAGCAGGTCAATGAATATCGCAAATCCAAGAATTTACTTCCGTTAAAACTTGACCCTAATATTAGTGAACAGTCCCGAATTCATAGCTATGCAATGGCTAATGGGAAAGTTGCTTTTGGTCATGGGGGTGCAGAAGCTCGGTTTCAAAACATTAGTAAGTTTGCTCCATGGCGAGAAATTGCCGAGAATGTGGCTTTTAATTCTGGTTATTCTAACCCAGGAAAAGAAGCAGTTCAAGGATGGATAGAAAGTCCGGGTCATCAACGAAATATGGTGGGAAATTTTGACTTAACTGGAGTGGGTATTGTTAAAAATGCCAAGGGAGAGTATTATTTTACTCAGATTTTTGTTAGGAAAAGATAGTTAGGAATGGGGATCACGGATTTAAGAGGATTTCACGGATTTCACGGATTTTAATCTGTGTTAATCTGCCTAATCCTCAATAGGGTAAAATTAATTAAAAATGTTTTAAAATAATATGTCTAACTTTCAAGTTTGTGATGGGGATATTTCCGAAGCATTATTATCTGAATATCTGACCGCAGATGCTTTAGCGGTAGATACGGAAACAATGGGGTTACTCCCTTGGCGCGATCGCCTTTGCTTAATTCAAATTTGCGACCCCAATGGTCAAGTGACCGCCATTAGAATTGCCAAGGGTCAAAAAGAAGCTCCTAATTTAAAACAACTCCTAGAAGCTCCTAATATTCTGAAGGTATTCCATTTTGCTCGTTTTGATATTGCTACAATTCGTTATTATTTAGGGATTGAAGTTAATCCGATTTTTTGTACTAAAATTGCTAGTAAATTAGTTAGAACTTATACCGGAAAACATGGACTGAAAGAGTTAGTTCAGGAATTGGAAAAAGTCGAACTAGATAAAACTTCCCAAAGTTCCGACTGGGGAAATGCGAGTAACTTATCGGAAAATCAATTAAACTATGCCGCCAATGATGTTCGCTATTTATTGAATGTACAGAAAAAGCTGGTTTCTATGTTAGCGCGAGAAGACCGTTTAGAACTCGCACAACAATGTTTTTCCTGTTTACCTGTGCTTGTGACCTTGGATTTGTTACAATTTAATGGTATTTTTGAGCATCATTAAATTTTAACGCATAATTCTGATCGGGATATTCTGAAAAAAAAAATTCCCCCAACCTAAGTTGAAGGAAAACCATCAGGGTGCATCTACTCTTGCTTATTCGTTTAGAATTATTTCCGATCGGGATATTCTTAAAAAAAATTCCCCCAACCTAAGTTGAAGGAAACCATCAGGGTGCATCTACTTTTGTTTATTCTTTTAGGATTATTTCTGATCGGGATATTCTCAAAAAAAAATTCCCCCAACCTAAGTTGAAGGAAAACCATCAGAGTGCATCTATTTTTGTTTATTCTTTTAAGATTATTTCTGATCGGGATATTCTTAAAAAAAATTCCCCCAACCTAAGTTGAAGGAAAACCATCAGAGTGCATCTATTTTTGTTTATTCTTTTAGGATTATTTCTGATCGGGATATTCTCAAAAAAAATTCTCCCAACCTAAGTTGAAGGAAAACCATCAGGGTGCATCTACTCTTACTTATTCCTGGGCGATTGGTTCTGATCAGGATATTCTCAAAAAAAAATTTCCCCAACCTAAATATGAAATCCAATTATAGATGCTACAGATTATCCCTCCACCCCTCCTGTAGAGACTTTGTATGCAACGTCTCTACAGGAGGAATATGTAGCAAACATTTCATGATGGAATATTATTTAATCAAATTGAAGAATTATTAAATAAATTCTGATATCCTTTAAATTATCCTATAAGTTGTTGGCTTATTTGAGTTGAAAAATGAAACCGTACCTGCTAAATGGACTATTTACAAAGATAAAACATCAAGGACAATATTAACGCAGGAAGAACGGCAATGTCAAATAATTGCTGGGCGATTTCCTAACAGTCAATGTGGGCTTTGGATTCTCTAAAATATAACAGATTAGCTCCATAATTCCGGTTGGATATACTCTGCTATTTGTTGAGGTGAATTATTTGTCTTGTTACCTTTTCCATTTAGTTTACGATCTACAGGTCTATCTTTGCCACGAATATCAGCAGCAAAAGCCGATTCTTCATAAAGTAAACGATCTTCCAACTCTTGTAAATGATATTCTTCCGGGTATATTTTCGCCTGACTGCGTTCGGTTGCCCTTTCACCTACTTGCACATCAAAACGAAATTTATCAATTGACTCCCCGGTTTTTTCTACATAATTTCGTAGAGTTTTTAAATTGGGAAAATAACCGCGATCATCTGGTTTTCCACTTAACCGCCGTTGGGCAATTTGATAATATTTATCATCGGTTTCTGCCCCTAAAAAATGACGTTCGTGATCTGTTGCTACAACTGCCACCGTACCCGATCCCATATAGGGATCAAGTACAATCTCACCTTTTAAAGTTGTCACTAATACAATTCTAGCAATCAAGTCTTCTGGAAATTGACAAGGATGTATTGTTTGTTCTTCGTGATTATGTTTGACATTCCGAAACATCCAAATATCGCCGGGGTTTTTTCCGTCTGGGTTGCAGGAAAGTTGACCCTTGCGATCGCCTCGGAAATGCTTTTTGTTTTGATACTTTTGCGGGACTCTGATGGCATCTAAATTAAATGTATAACTGTCGGATTTTGTAAACCAAAGGATCGTTTCATGGCGACAAGAAAATTTTTTTTGAGCGTGAAGTCCATGCTGTCTCGCCCAGATAATTCTATTCCGAGGAATTAAGCCGCAAGATTCTAAAATGGGAAAAAAACGAACGTCTAGGGGTATTAACATTCCTCGGTCGGAAAAAGCACCGATTTGCCAGAAAAGTGAACCAGATTTTTTCAGAACACGACTACATTCTTGCAGTACAATTGTCTGTTCTTCTAGGTAAATTTCCAGAGCTTTTCTGGCTTCATATTCCTTACCTAAATTGTATGGTGGTGAGGATACAACTAAGTCAACACATTCATCTGGTAAGTTTTTTAGCAGTTCAATGCAATTCCCTGGAAAAATTTTATCTAGTGGGATATGTTTTTTATCCTGGTGATGTTCCATTATAATTCACCTTTCAATTGAGATGATTTAATTATCCCTAAAATAACGGAGAGGGGGGGATTCGAACCCCCGGAACCTTGCGGCTCACCTGATTTCAAGTCAGGCGCATTCGACCACTCTGCCACCTCTCCAGTTGCTCATCGTTGAGCTAAATAATTATAGCATGGATGAGGATTGTGCCAAGCGCCGAGATAATAATTCTGTTTCAACGACCTGGAAGTCCTTACCCACCCAGACTAAGGACACTTCCGATACTTGGTTTTGGTCTAAACTGACTAGCGAAAAATTCCGTTGCTTCCCTTGGGGGGTTGTTCTAATCCGATTAACGCAGGCTGAATTCAGATACACCGTCCCTTCTGGACTGGTTACTAACCGTTGACGCTCACGGCTTTTAGTATGACGCAGGTGATGGTGCATATGGCCAAAAGCGACTAAGGGAATGGTTTTACCCAGGGTGCGGGCGTGGGCGATCGCTTCAGCCAAATCTGGATCACCATAATCCCCACCGATTGGGTTCCAATCTTTCCCGCAGGGGGCCTCTGCTGCCTCTCCTAAACCCGTGGGGCCGTTGTGACTTAAAAATAGAATCCGATCATAAGTTGCCGTTTCCACCGCCTGAATCATGCGTTGGGCGGATGCTGCAAAACCATCCACACCAAATCGCTCCGTGTAAAAATCGTGATATTTCCATTCTGGCCCCCCCCAACTAAAGGGACGCCCTCCGACTACGGTTAATTGTAAATCGGGAAAATCCCGTTTTCCGTAGCCAACATGATCTTCCCCGATGATTTCCAGTTGCTCTTGGACGCGATCTTCTATTTTGCGATTATAGGGACATTTTTGACGCCCCCATTCGGTGGCGGTGTACCAGGCGTCATGGTTGCCGAAAACGACGGCTTTGGGGGTATCTACGGCGGCGATGGTTTTCACGACGTCTACCGCTTCATTGCCAAAATCCCCGACAAATAGAACTAAATCGACCTCTAAAGACTTCAATGCTAGGGCGTCGGCCTGTTCCCATTGATCATGAATATCTCCAACAACAGCAATTTTCAGGGGTTTGGTATTCACAATGGTCATGGTTTCAAAGGTTCCTAACCTAAGAATAAGCAATTTTGGGGGCGATCGTGAATACCCGTTTTTGGTGAATTCAACTATAATTAAACTACCCTGAACAATATTGAGAGTTCCGATAAGGTTGTTCCTATGTTTACATCCACCCTTTCCGCGACAAACCGTTCGACTGTTACCGATTTACCCGAAGATTTGTTTGCAGCTATTCAAGAGCTTAAGCAAAAATTGAACGCGGTTATTTTGGCGCATTACTATCAAGATCCTGATATTCAAGATATTGCTGATTATATTGGAGATTCCCTGGGACTAGCGCGACAAGCGGCCCAGACCGATGCCGATGTGATTGTTTTTGCTGGGGTTCACTTTATGGCAGAAACAGCTAAAATTTTGAATCCTGATAAGTTGGTGTTGTTACCGGATTTGGATGCGGGGTGTTCCTTGGCCGAAAGTTGTCCCCCCGATGCTTTTGCTCAATTTAAAGCCCAATATCCCGATCATATTGTGGTGTCTTATATTAATTGTACCGCCGAAATTAAGGCGATGAGTGATATTATTTGCACCAGTTCTAATGCGGTGGAGCTTGTCCGGCAAATTCCCGAAAATCAGCCGATTATTTTTGCGCCCGATCGCAATTTGGGCCGATATGTGATGGCAGAAACGGGGCGGGAAATGGTATTATGGGAAGGGGCTTGTATGGTGCATGAAAACTTTTCCCAGAAGAAGTTAGTGCAGCTAAAAATTGAACATCCTGAAGCGGAAATTATTGCCCATCCTGAATGTGAACTTCCGGTTTTAGACCAGGCGGATTATATTGGTTCGACTACGGCATTATTAAACTATGTCAAAAGTAGTCCTAAGTTAAGTTTTATTGTGGCAACGGAGCCGGGAATTATTCATCAAATGGAGAAAGAAACCCAGGGAAAATCTTTTATTCCTGCCCCGCCCATGAGTAATTGTGCTTGTAATGAATGCCCGCACATGAGGTTAAATACCTTAGAAAAACTTTATTTAGCGATGAAAAATTGTTCTCCCGAAATTATCCTTTCCGAAGAAATCAGAATCGCGGCTTTACGTCCGATTCAAAGAATGTTAGAAATGAGTCAAAATATTAATGTTTCCAAAGGATAGGAAGGAGTCAGCAAAATTACAATTTTTGTCAAAATTGTAATATTCTATGGTAGGAGTTTGTTCTCTAAACCCGATTTGAGGTCTAGTTTAGAGAGTGAACTCCTACATTTTTTTTCAGGAATCACTTATGATTGCAATATAAAACCTAGATCAAAAATCTCTTTCTTAAGATCAAACGGATAAATTTATCATGGATAAACATTTAATTATTTTCACCCGTTATCCCGAACCCGGAAAAACAAAAACCAGATTAATTCCGGTTGTGGGAGAAATTGGAGCGGCAAATTTACATCGTCAAATGACGGAAAAAACCCTAAATACAGTCCGAAAATTACAAAAAATAGAGCCTTTATCTATTGAAATTAGATTTACTGGAGGCAATTTAGATGTGATGCAAAATTGGTTAGGGGCAGATTTAATTTATGATGCCCAAAGTTTTGGGGATTTGGGAAATCGGATGGGAAAGGCATTTCAAATGGCATTTTATGAGGAAAAAACCCAGATTATGATGATTGGCACCGATTGCCCAGAATTAACTGTTGATATTTTATCTCAAGGATTTAAGCTATTGCAAGATCATGATATTGTGGTCGGCCCTGCTAAAGATGGGGGATATTATTTAATTGGTTTAAAGAGTTATATTCCTGAATTATTTAAAGATATTCCTTGGGGTACAGCAACGGTTTGTGATATCACCCTCAATATTTGTGAAACCTTGAATTTATCCGTCGGTAAATTACCTGTATTATTAGATATTGATCGTCCTGAAGATTTAGTTTTTACTGAATTTAGCAATGAACAATTAGGGTATTATGGCCTGTGATGCCCATTTCCTAGAGATTGAGATTAAAGACAGACTCCCCAAAACCTAAGTAATCTGGGATGATGGAGGGAGTATTCTGTGGCTGTGTCATTCTAAATTAATACTGGGACTATTCGTGAGGCTAATGATATGGAGGTTGATGAATTATTAAAACGCTATGCAGAAGGAGAGCGCCTATTTCGAGCCGTTAGCCTCGTCGGAGTGGATTTAAGGGGTGTTGACCTCCGGGAAGCCACGATTGCTCGGGCTAACTTGGAAAATACCTCCTTCGTGGGGGCGAACTTAATTGGGGTAAATTTTCGAGAAACTAAGTTTACGGGTGTTGACTTCACCGATGCGGATTTAAGCGATGTTAACTTAATTGGGAGCTATTTAGGCGATACCAAGTTCAATCGAGCCAACTTAAGCGGGTCGAGTTTGCGCGGGTCTTCTTCCAAAAATGTTAGCTTCACTCAAGCTAATCTCACCGAAGCTAACCTGACGGAATCGAATTTTGCCAGTGCTAATTTTGTGGGCGCGAATTTAACCCATGCTACCCTAGTCCGAACTAATTTGATGAAAGCTAATCTCACCGGAGCGATTTTAGAAAGTGCTAACCTAACCAACGTGATTATGCGAGAAAGCATCCTAGAAGGGGCAAATTTAACGAATGCGACCCTGAGTGGGGGAATGATGATTGGGGCTAATTTTCATGAAGCGGATTTAACCCGAGTCACGATGATTGGGGCTGATTTAAGCGAAGCTAACCTGAGTGAAGCCAACTTTCGAGGGGCAAATGTAACTTGGACAACTTTACGCGGGGCTAATATGAGCCGAGCTAGACTCTACCGCACTAAATTATCCTGGTCTAATTTGAGTGGTGTTAATCTGATTGAAGCGATTATGATTGATACTAAATTAGATCAAGCAAATTTGAGAGATGCGGATACCCGAGGTGCAATTTTACCGAATAAATAATGGATAGGTTCTGTGCAAATACAATCGACCATTGATTCTCAAGAACTGTTGCGTCGTTATTTAGCTGGAGAAAGAGATTTTAGCCATGTTAACTTGATTGGGGCGCATCTATGTCAAGTCAATTTGGTTGGGGCTAATTTAACTGGAGCATCTTTAGCCCGGGCCGATTTAACCAGGGCTATACTTCATGAAGTGAACTTAACCAATGCCTTTTTGTACGGGAGTAATTTAAGTTTTGTCAAGTTGAGTCGAGGAGAATTAAAAAATGCGGATTTAACCAAAGCTAACCTAGAAGGGGCATTTTTAGTTAAGTCCGAGATGAGTGGCGTTAAACTCAGTGGCGCAATTTTACGCGGAGTTAACCTGCGAGCAGCTAATTTATCCGGGGTGAATTTATGTGGAGCTAATTTGGTCGGGGTGAATTTGCGCGGGGCTAATTTAAGTCAAGCTAATTTAAACTGGGCAAATTTGACTGGCGCTAGACTCACGGGGGCGATTCTTAAAGACACCCAAATGACCGGAATTAATCTGAGTAATTCCCATTTATTAGAACTGAATCTTCAGGGATTGGATTTAAGTGGAGTCAATTTTACCCAAGCAGTAATGACCCGAATTAATTTACAAGATTGTGATTTAACGGCGGGAAATTTAAGCCAAACTCAGTTAAAACAAGCGAATTTAAGTCGGGCTAAATTACAAGATGCTAATTTAGTTGAAGCTAATCTAATTAGTAGTAATTTAACTGATGCGGTGTTAATCCGGGCGGATTTATCCGAGGCTATTTTAACCCATGCGGCTATGATGGGCGCCAACTTGAATTTAGCTATCTTGAAAAAAGCCGATTTGCGCGGCGCTAACCTGCGAAATGCCTATCTCTGGAAAGCGGATTTATCCGGGGCTAATTTAGCGGGAGCCAACCTCTATGGCGCCAGTTTACGCGGTGCTAACTTAGAGGGAGTTGATTTAACAAATGTTAATTTAACCGGGGCTACCCTTTCGGATGGGACAGTTAATCCAGGTTAAGATAGCTGTTCCCAGTCAGACTTTCTGAATCTCCTTAAATCCTAGTTTTTTAAGGTTTTAAATTTCCATATTTCAACATTTTAGAATAAATAAAACAACCCTTTTTTTTTATTGCCAATTCAAGGTAAAATAGAAGTATAGAGTTTTTTGTGAATTAGCCACTATGATGCTGAAAGCTAGAGATATTATGACCGCCGAGGTGGTCACCATCAAGGGTTCCGCCACCGTTGCCGAAGCCTTTGAACAAATGAGTACTCTGTGTTTACGCGCCTTGATTGTTGAACGCCGTTATCCACAGGATGCTTATGGAATCGTCACCGAGACCGATATTGTTTATAAAGTCACCGCCTACGGCAAAGATCCTAAAAAAATCCGGGTTTATGAAATTATGACTAAACCTTGTATTTCCGTCAATCCTGACCTGGGTGTGGAATATGTAGCTCGACTTTTTGCTCAAACTAAAATTCGTCGCGCTCCTGTGATTCAGGATCAACTCCTAGGAATTATTTCTGTAACTGATATTCTGGCTAAGGGAGACTTTGTAGAAAATCCTAAAAGCATTCTATTAGAAGAACGGATTCAAGAGTCGATTGATGAAGCCCGGGCGATTTGTGCCGAGAAAGGAGCAACCTCAAAAGAATGTGCCGCGGCTTGGGATATTGTAGAGGAATTAGAAGCAGAAGCGGCTCACCAAAAAGCCGAACGTTTAGAAAAAAGTGCCTTTGATTTGTACTGTGAAGAAAATCCCGACGCGGCAGAAGCTCGGTTCTATGATACCTAATCATTAATCAGAGTGATTTAGATGAGAAGTTTTCTCACTAATTGCAACAATTTCCCCCTCTAACCGAATGGTATAGAGGGGGTGTGTCTTTGTCTAAAAACAGGGAATAAGCAATATTAATAAGGGAAAATTATGCAAGATCACTCGTACCACGGGAAATTTGATTGTCAAAAATTATGATCTGCGTCAACATCCCAGTTATCAGAAAGCAGTTAAATCAGGAAAATTATCTTGGAGTGATGTGTTTATTTCCTTTTTAGAACCGAGTTTACTCATAAGCGCCTTAGAACCTATTTATAATCGCGTTATCGGAAGAATTAGAATATTGGGTGAATCATTTTAGGTTCGATTTAATTTTTAATGTCTTGGAAAATATAATCCAAAAATCTTAGTTAACCATGAATCCAACCATTGAGAGTAAATCGACTATCAGTAAACTGTTGAGAGGGACAATACACGGGTAAAACTTCATGTTTACACCGACTATCAAAAAATATAATACTATTATTAAGCGGTTTAATCTGAGTAAAATTTTCGTAAATGATGGCTTCTTCTCCTTGAATTTTTGTTTGATATAATCTCAAATCTCCACCATAAAAACCTTGAGGTTCTTGATAAAAATAGTACAGATATGTTAATTTACGATTAGCTGCTTTTCCCCCATCCACATCTTGATGAATTTTATAATATCCTCCATGTAAATGAGCCGTAATTTGGATTTCTAAATAAGCAACTAAAAACATTTGTATTTGTAATTGTTCCATCACCTGCGGTCTAGCGGTGAGAATTTTATGGGTGATAAGTTCATGAAATTCGGCAAAGTGTTCAGGAAGTAAAATATAGGATTGACGATATTGTGATTTTTGATTAATTACTTCCGAGGAAAAGAAATTATTTTGATTAGCAAGGGTTGAATTTAAAAGTTTTTGATAATCTTCTTCTGAGAAAAAGTTATCAATTTGGACATAATCAGGATTTATAATAATTGCTTCTGATTCGGTAATATTAGACGAATTATCAGGAGATGGAATAACTTCTGATAAATTTGAATTAAAATCTTTCTGCTGAGATAATATTCCTATTTCTAATATTTTTAATGCGGCATTTAGCCTTTGTTCGTAGGTGATGTCCGGTTGATTTAGACTGGATTTGACAATATCTAAGGCTTGGTTTAAAATCTGATCAAAATTGCTATTATAGTCTTGATTTTCTTCCATATTAGATAACATTGGAGATGATTTTTCTGGCATAGATTAAAGTTTTGATAGAATGATTAATTAGGGTTGTTGGGCTTTAGCCAATTTTTGTTGGGGCTAAAGCCCAACAACGAACTTACCAAGATTATACTTAATTTTGCTCCCCCAAGTCAAAAAAAATTCTCAAAGGGGATTAAACTAAAAATAAGTTATAACAAAAACGATGCCATAATTAAACATACAAATCCATAAAAATTAGGAGAATTGAACATTGATTAATCACAGCGAATATACCCTAAAAGCAGGGTTTAGTTGTTCTGGGGTAGGATTACATACTGGTGTGAATACAACGGTTAGGGTTTTACCTGCAAATCCAGGGGAAGGACGCTATTTTGTGCGAGTTGATTTACCGGAAAATCCTCAAATTCCGGCTAGATTAGAATCGGTATTATCCACCACTTTATCCACAGAATTAGGCACTAAAAACGCTAAAGTTAGAACCGTTGAACATTTGTTGGCCGCCTTAACTGGAATGGGAATTGATCACGTTAGAATTGAAATTGATGGCCCAGAAGTCCCCTTATTAGATGGTTCGGCTCAAAATTGGGTAGAGGCGATCGCAACCGTTGGACGTCAACCCCTCGATATTCCCTCCCAGGACGTCCCTACTGTTCAAATTACCAAACCCCTATCCGTCCAGCAGGGCGATGGTTTTGTCGCCGCCTTTCCCGCATCCGAAACCCGATTTACCTACGGGATTGATTTTTCAGTTCCAGCCATTGGCAATCAATGGTATAGTTACACGGCTGATCCTGAAATCTTTGCGCGGGAAATTGCTCCGGCCAGAACCTTCACCCTAGAAGCACAGGTGGAACAGTTAGCAAGAGCGGGACTGATTCAAGGAGGTAGTCTGGATAATGCGATTGTGTGCGGAAAATCAGGATGGTTAAATCCACCTTTGAGATATGCAAATGAACCCGTGCGTCATAAAATTTTAGACTTAGTAGGGGATTTGAGTTTATTGGGTTTTCTGCCTCAAGCTCATTACTTAGCATACAAAGCCGGACACCATCTCCATGTTCAACTGGTTCAGGAAATATCAAAGTAGTAAGCCCTTTAGGGCTTCTTTCTACCACTAACGTTAACTTAAATTCATCGGATATGGACGACGCCCCTGTGTTGAACGCTGAAACAGTATTGATGATTGAGGAGATTCAAAATCTGTTACCCCATCGCTATCCCTTTGCGTTGGTGGATCGAATTATTGAATATGTCCCAGGTAAAAAGGCCGTGGGCCTCAAAAATGTCACCATTAATGAACCCCATTTTCAAGGCCACTTCCCCGGACGTCCAATTATGCCCGGAGTTTTGATTGTGGAAGCCATGGCCCAAGTCGGAGGAGTGGTTTTAACTCAACTTCCTGATTTAAAAGGGAGTTTATTTTTATTTGCGGGAATTGATAAAGTCCGATTCCGTCGTCCCGTAGTTCCGGGGGATCAATTGATCATGACTACGGAATTATTGGTCGTGAAACAACGCCGTTTTGGTAAAATGCAAGCTCGCGCCGAAGTCGATGGTAAACTGGCCTGTGAAGGAGAACTAATGTTCTCTCTTGTAGACTGAATTCTTATACCTTGTTAGGTTTTAACTAATTTTAATTTCTATGACGACCTTAATTCACCCCACTGCTGTGATTCATCCTGGTGCAGAACTCCATCCGACGGTTCAAGTTGGCGCTTATGCTGTAATTGGGGAATATGTTAAGGTCGGTGCGGATACGGTCATTGGTTCCCATGTTGTGATTCATGGCCGCACGGAAATTGGCGATCGCAATCAATTTTTTCCGGGGGCGGTAATTGGTTCCGAACCTCAAGATCTCAAATATGATGGTTCTTTGAGTTTAGTGAAAATTGGTAATGATAATCTGATTCGGGAATATGTAACAATTAATCGCGCTACAAATGCCGGGGAAACGACTATTATTGGGAATCAAAATTTATTAATGGCCTATGTTCATGTTGCCCATAATTGTGTAATTGAAGATCAGGTTGTAATTGCCAATTCCGTCGCCCTAGCAGGTCATGTTTATATTGAATCAAAAGCCCGATTAAGTGGGGTTTTAGGGGTGCATCAATTTGTGCATATTGGGCAATTAGCCATGATTGGCGGCATGACCCGGATTGATCGAGATGTACCTCCGTTTGTGTTAGTTGAGGGGAATCCTTCTCGGGTGCGATCGCTTAATTTAGTCGGGTTAAAACGTGCGGGATTTACTTCCAATGATTTTTCTTTATTAAAGAAAGCCTTTCGGTTATTATATCGTTCTGAATATTCTTTTACCCAAGGATTAGAACAGTTAGATTTATTACCGGATCATGCGGCGATTCAACATTTACGCCAGTTTATTAAACGTTCTCAAAACGATCCCGGACGTCGGGGAATGACTCCGGGGGGAAAACGCAAAACAAAGGAAGATTAAGCACAATTTTATCCAATTTAGGGGGTGAATGATTGATGATCATGGATTTAAAAACACTCTATGAAACCGATGATGTTGAATGGTTACAAGAAACGGTTAAATTGATTAAAAATCACCAATTTGAACAGCTAGATTTAGAAAATTTAATTGAGGAATTAGAGGATTTGGGTAGGGAAAAGAAAAACGCGGTAGTGAGTCTTTTGGAACAGATTATCCGTCATTTATTATTACTGCAATATTGGACAGGGGAAGTTGAGTATAATAGAGTTCACCCGGAAGAAGAAATCTATAGTTTTAGAGTTCAGTTGAGACGAAAAATTACTACAAATCTGCGTAATTATTTAGATTCAGAATTTGAATCTATTTATCAGGATGCGTTAGGATTTGTCAAGATTAAAACTCAAAATATCGTCTATTTTCCCCCAGAATGTCCTTATACCCTGGGACAATTACTAGATATTGATTGGTTTCCAGTTTAGATTTTATTATAAAAATGATCCCGTAATAAACGATTAATAAAACGATAGCGATCGCCATTTTTTTGTAATAATAACTTATCCGTAGCATCATTCAAAAATCGTTGATAATTCCAAGGAATATTCCCATCTTTCCACAAAATCCATCGAATTACAAACTGTTCTATTTTTTGCTTTAAACCCGATTTTTCTAATAAAATTGCCCATAATAATCCTAGTCCCATCCCCACGATTAAAAGTGGAGTTGTTCTGAGAATAACTCCTGCTAATATTAGTATTAGAATAATTCCCCAAATCAAACCTAGAATTAACTTTAATATTAACTTATAACGCTGTTTTTGTTCATTCTCATCTAACCAATGAATGGGTATTTTTTCTACTGAAAATTCTGTGACTTCATCAGTTATTAGTCGAGTTGCTAACCATCCTAACCACCGTCTAAAACCTTCAGATTTAGGAGCTTTTCCGGGGAGATATTGGGATTTATGAATATCCTGATTTAGTTGACGACGAATATAAGCATTAAATAAATAATCACGCTGTTCCTCAAAGGAATTAAGATGTTTCCAAGACATGATTAAAATTTCTTCATAAGCTAATGTCATCATCGTTAAATATAGCGGTGTTTTTGCTAAATTTAATAATGGTTTATCGGTTTCAATATTGTGCCAAAGTTCTCGACTACGAGAATTAATTAAATAATCTTTAATTTGTGGAATCGTTAAAGGACGTAAAAAAATAGCCCCATTCAAATCCAAGCGTTCCGATAATTTTTGATAACTTATAACATTAGCACAGATCACCAAATGTAAAAGTGAAATATCCCCATTCAACATTTGATTAATTTGTTGAATATATTTAACTTGTTGATTCAAAGAAAGTTTATCTAATCCATCAATTAATGGTAAAATCTGAAGCTGTTGAATCCAATTTTGAACCACAGCAATAGAAATTCCATACTTAATATGCAGTTGTTCAACAATCCAATCTATAATCAATTGATCGGGATTCTTCCAAGTTGATAAATCCAGTAAAACAGGGATAGGTTCTTCAACATCAGTTTGAGCGCGACTAACTAATACTTTAGCTAATCCGATTAAGGTTGTAGTTTTTCCCGAACCAGTCGATCCTAAAATTAATAATCTGCCATTTAAACGATCAAAAACTTGAATAATTCCCGTATCATTCGTTAAACGAACACTCGGATGATGACTAACTTTTAACTCCACATCCCAGATTCGTCGCATTTTCAAGGGTGGCGTTTCTTGAGCTAAATAAGTTAATACCCCTCGATGTAAAGATTGTAAGCGATACTGTCTCACTTCATTTTGGACTTGAAGCAGCAACTTTTGACGATTGTGTAATTGAACCTGGGAAGAAGTCAATTTTGACATTGAAAATTTAGAATAAGTGAAAAACTGTAACCTACCCGTTTCCGCGAAAATATCACCAGTATATAGCAATCCCAAATCTTCTGTGAAAAAAACATAGGAATTTTGTCTTCAAACCTCTACAATAAAACAGTCTAAAGCTGTGTAAGCATTCAGGACTGGGATTTGATAATTGATTTAAAAAGATAAAAATGGATATTTCACAAGCACCAATTTTAAAAACTCCAGAACCTGAATATGGAGATTTGATTTTTGATTCCCACACCTTAGCTATTTCAATCGTTGTACCTATTTACAATGAAGTAGAAAGTTTACCCCGACTGATTGCAGCGATTGATACAAATATGGCCGATTTGGGTTTAACCTATGAATTGATTTGTGTTGATGATGGGTCAAGCGATGGGTCTACGGAACTCCTGAAACAACAAGCCGAAATTAATCCTAATCTTAAAGCCATTGTTCTCCGACGTAATTATGGTCAGACCGCAGCTATGGCGGCGGGGTTTAAGTATTCCCAGGGTCAGGTGATCATTACCCTGGATGGTGATTTACAAAACGATCCCCAGGATATTGCTCTCCTGCTGAGGGAATTAGGTAAGGGGTATGATGTCGTCAGTGGTTGGCGGAAAAATCGACAGGATGCCAAATTGAGCCGTTTGCTTCCCTCCCGCATTGCGAACTGGCTGATTAGCAAAATGACTGGAGTGCAGTTACATGACTATGGCTGTTCCCTCAAAGCCTACCGGACTGAGTTAATCGCCGATATGAACCTCTATGGAGAATTACACCGATTTTTACCCGCTTTAGCATTTATTGAAGGGGCAAAAATTACTGAAATTCCAGTTAACCATCATGCTCGTCGTTTTGGTCAGAGTAAGTATGGTTTAGATCGCACCTTTAGGGTGGTGATGGATCTGTTAACGATTTCTTTTATCAAAAAATTCCTAACTCGACCCATGCACGTTTTTGGTCTGTTGGGAATATCAGCTTTTGGGGTTGGAATTGTTGTTGGTGCTTATTTGAGTTTTATTCGCCTGGTCTTAGGCCAAGAGATTGCCGCTCGTCCCTTACTTACCCTGGCGGTACTCATGACCCTTACTGGAATTCAACTCTTTTGTTTTGGTCTATTAGCCGAACTCTCAATGCGAACCTATCACGAATCCCAAGATCGACCGATCTATCGAGTTCGTGAAGTGATCGGATCTAATGGTAAGAGCAATAACTCAAAAACCAATTAATCTTCTAAACTGGCGATAACACTGTTGACAGGAAAAACTTTACACATCATGTATTCAGGGTGAAACCCCTCCCCAAGCTCTCCGTGCACAGGGGGTTTGTGGGGGCCGGACGGGTGACAAACCAATGAGGAGGAAGGAGTTTCCGCCGGATTGTTTTGAGGTTGAATACAAACAGCCACCTGTCCAACTCCAATCATTAAGGTTTGCACTCGTTCAAGAATTTGATCGAGATCCACGAGTAATGTTTCCGCCGCCAACAAAGAAGGGGTAACAATAAAAAAGGTTTTGACTCCGGTGGGACTAGGAGCAAAACCAAAGCTACATTCAGAAAGTTGAGACTGGTTTAAGGGAGTGAGAGCGTCAGAGAAACGTTTAATTAACGCCTGATGCAAAGACTGACTTAGCGCACGATCATCAGATATCGGTTGGGGTAACATGGTTCGTCCTTACCAAAAAATTCATTATAAAGCTCCGTCTTTTGGTGAAGCAGGGGAGGCAGGGGGAGTAAACTCTTGCTATTACCCATTCATTACCCATTACCCATTACCTATTACCCATTACCCACTTATGACGGCTTTTTATGATTTACCTATCATTTATTCTACCCTCCAGTTTAACATTAACTAATTTCCCATTGGTTTAAATTTTTAATCAGATTCATAAGTAAACCCTGGGTTAATCTCAGAACTTCCCTACATAACCAGCAGACCTAGCAATTAATTTTGTATTCTTTCTACCGGGGTATTGATCGTTTTAGCCTTTTTAAAAGTCAATAATCCTAACCCCGCCAAAACTAAAGCCGAAATTGCCATCACCACAATAAAGACTTTTTTGGTTTTCATCGTTGCTGCTTCATATTGCAACAACATTTCCTGTTTAATTTTTTTCTCTTGTTCCGAAGGTTCTGGATTCATGGAATTTAGTATTATGGGTTGAAAGTTGACGGTTAAACATTAACCGCCAACTACCTTCTAATTAACTCACCGAACTTTGGACAACCTCTTGAGACTGGGGTATACTTTCGGTCTGCATAGAAGCATACAAACGATTCAGAGCGTTCAAATAGGCCTGAGCGGAGGCTACAATAATATCGGTATTAACCGCATGACCGGAAAATACCCGGTCTTGATAACGTAACCGAATAGTAACTTCTCCAATCGCATCAATTCCCGCCGTCACCGACTGTACAGAAAACTCAATTAACTCATTAGGTACATTGGCGACCCGGTTAATCGCCTGATACACTGCATCCACTGGGCCAGTCCCAATCGCCGCATCGGTTAATTCCTGACCATCGGGGGTGCGGACTGTCACCGTGGCCGTGGGACGGGCTTGATTTCCACAGGACACCTGGACAAATTCCAAGTGAAATAATTCCGGGGTTTGTTGAATTTCATCCTTAACAATGGCTTCCAAATCCCAATCGGTGATTTCTTTTTTCTTATCGGCCAATTCCTTAAACCGGACAAACGCCTTATTCACCTCCGGGTCGGTTAACTCAAATCCCAACTCCCGCATCCGAGATTGAAACGCATGACGCCCGGAATGTTTGCCCAAGACAATCAGGTTATCATTCAACCCAATAGATTGAGCATCCATAATTTCATAGGTGCGTTTATGCTTTAATATCCCATCTTGATGAATTCCCGACTCATGGGCAAAAGCATTCGCCCCGACAATCGCCTTATTCGGTTGCACTAACATTCCCGTCAAGTTAGAAACCAAGCGAGAGGTTTTATAGATTTGGCGGGTATCAATATTGGTCAAGGAGGCTTCTGATTCTGGCTCTCGACCCAAAAAAGGATTAAAATACTGCCGACGGACGTGCAAAGCCATCACCAGTTCTTCTAAGGCGGCATTTCCAGCCCGTTCTCCGATGCCATTAATCGTGCATTCCAACTGTCGCGCCCCATTTTTTACCGCTTCTAAGAAGTTAGCAACGGCCAAACCCAAATCATTATGGCCATGGACGGAAATAATCGCTTGGTCGATATTGGGGACATTTTCCTTAATCCCTCTAATGATCGCCCCAAATTCCGCCGGGGTGGTATAACCGACGGTATCAGGTATATTAACCGTTGTCGCCCCGGCTGCGATCGCTCGCTCCAAAACTTGATACAAAAATTCTGGGTCAGACCGTCCCGCATCTTCAGGGGAAAACTCAATATCATCGACAAAGGATTTGGCGAATGCGACCATTTCTGAGGTAATATCCAAGACCTCAGACCGGGTTTTTTTCAATTTATATTGTAAATGGATATCGCTGGTAGCAATAAAAGTATGAATTCGGCGATGGAAAGCCGGGGAAACCGCCTTAGCAGCGGCTTCAATATCCCCTTTCACAGATCGGGCTAAACTACAAATCACCGGGCCATCTTCTGTGCCTACTGCTTCGGCAATTCGAGAAACCGCATCAAAATCTCCATGACTGGCGATCGCAAATCCTGCCTCGATCACATCCACCCCTAAACGGGCCAATTGTCGAGCAATTACCAACTTCTCATCTACATTCAGGGTAGCCCCCGGACATTGTTCGCCATCGCGCAAAGTCGTATCAAAAATAATAATTCGGTCGGGGTTAGGTTGAAATTTCATCGCGCGAAAATCTCCTTGTAATCCTTAATTTATCGACTGTTGACTGATAACCGATAACTGATTTGCTGTTCCGGTATTCCCTCCCCCCCTAGCCCTGCGTGCACGGGGGGTTGGGAGTGGCCTGTTCCGGTGTTCCCTAATCGTTAATAGTCTGTTTTTTCAATCTGTTCTCGAATATCGTTGAGATCGATATAACGATCGGTGGCATTCCGCAGTTCTCTAGCGATCATTCCTTCTGTAGAAACAACGGTAATATGAGTATTTTTAGATCGTAACAGTTCAATCGCTCGTTCAAAGTCCCCATCTCCACTAAAGAGGACGACCCGATCATATTGTTCTACGGTATTAAACATATCTACAACAATTTCAATATCTAAATTAGCTTTTTGGGAATACCGACCGGAACTATCATCGTAATATTCCTTGAGAATTTTAGTGCGAACTGTATAACCTAAACTGATCAGAGCATCTCGGAATCCTCGTTGATCTTGGGGGTCTTTGAGTCCTGTATACCAGAAGGCATTGACTAGGGTGATATCCACTTGTTCTGTTTTGAAATAGGTCAAAACCCTACGGGGATCAAAAAACCAACCATTTTTTTGTTGAGCATAGAACATATTGTTACCGTCCACAAAAATAGAAAGACGGTTTTTTACGTTAGGCATAGAAAATTAAGACCTAATATTTGTAGAAATGAATTTAATCTAAATATTCTATCTTAACATCCATAATCAAATAAAGTATAGGCATCAACAAAGGCTGTTGTCTCGCCATAAATATTTTATTCGATAGATGTAAAGATATAATTTGATCCTACTGCATTAATTTGGCACTCAACACTAATATATCTTGGTTATTCATATAATTTTATGTTTATAAAATACCATATATGATTATATTTAATTATAAGTTTAACGAAAATTTACAATAATCCCAGCCATTTTGGGAAAATCTCTTGAAAACCCTCAAAGTCTATATCCCTGATGGAGAAACTCATCTGACATTTTTCTGAACTCAAGACCTCGATCTGGTGACTGACGGGGCTAAAATTTTTTGCTTTCTAGTGCCCATCGGGCCAGTTCTGTCCGATTATGGAGGCCGGTTTTTCCCAAAATATTACTGATATGACTTTCAATCGTGCGTTGACTGATTTTCATAATCCGAGCAATATCACGGTTAGCTAAACCTTGAGTAACTAGGCGGACAACCTTTAACTCCGTTGGAGTTAGTTGTACATTCCGACGCACCCGCAACTTAGGGCCATTACTATTAAGATTGGCACTGTGGCCGTTGGTCAAACGGGATGCTTGGCGCAGGGAAGACTCGACTTGAGCCACTAATTCTTCTGGCTCAAAGGGTTTGACAATATAGACATCGGCTCCGGTATTTAAGCCTTTAACTTTATCCTGACTTTGACCTTTAGCCGATAGAAATAGAACAGGAATCCATCCGGTGCGGGGGTCTTCTCGAATTTTTTTCACCAGACTATAACCGTCCATTTCTGGCATCATAATATCGCAGATCATCAGATCAGGAAGTTCATCTTCGAGAATCTCCAACGCAATTACACCGTTTTCTGCCGTGACCACATCATATCCCCGAAATTCCAAATAGTCCCTGACCAATAAAATCAGGTTAGGGTCATCATCCACAAGCATCAGTCGTTTTTGATCTCCGTTTCTATCCTTCATTTTAAAATCTGTTCCAATGGGGAATCGGCGTAACAACATCAAGGTCAATTTTTTATATCTAGTTCGGTGATATCTCTTTATAGGTTTATTTAGACAAACAGTTTTCACCAAAATATAGATATATCAGCAAGTATAATAGATTACCCAACAATTAATTAAGAATTAAGCAATTTGTCATTCGTAATTTGTAATGGATGGGTTAGAGGAGGGGTTAAAAACACATACTCTTGCACTACTTGAGAACCTAAAATATGTTCTTGAAGAATTCGTTCAATCACCTCCGATGTTGCAGAATGATACCAAACCCCATCGGGATAAACTACTAAAATAGGGCCATGAGTACAAACACGCAGACAATTTGCCTTGGTTCTAAAGGTACAACTGGGTTTACCCTCAGTCACCTGATCTAGTTTTAACTCAGTCAATCGTTTTTTTAAATAGTCCCACGCCTCTAAACTTTGTTCTTTGGAACAACAGAGGGGCTTAGTCTGATCCGCACAAATAAAAATATGACGTTCAATTTGATTTAATCCTAAAGTCTGTACCTTATTAGCCAAATCGACCGTGATTAAATCGGACTCAGAGGAAGTAATACTCGCAAATTCCGACGAAGATGACATACAATTCGCAGTTTGATAAAAAAGACCTTAAAACTCCATCATAACAGTTTTTGAAGCGTACAGGTGTTAGCTGTTGATATGTTGATGAGGGGATTGAGCAAGGTTGGACTGCATCGGGAAAGATCAGTATTAGAGAGACGCGCCGTGGCACGTCTCTACAATAATGACTGTTATCCTAGAACAAAATTACTCTTACCTATCAATCTACTATCGACTCCCAACAGTTCAGCCAACTGTTGTTGACTACTGGCTATTTTAATTAGGGTGGAGTCGTTAAAAGAGGTGATTTGTAACTGTTCAAAAGTTAAACCTCCGGTTAAAGCGATAATATCCGCTCCGTTAGTAAAGTCGGTAATTAGCTCATTCCCAAAACTACTGGCCAGATAGAAGCGGTCATTACCCGCACCACCAGTTAGGGTGTCATCGCCCTCGGCTCCAACTAACCAGTCATTACCCTGACCTCCGGTTAAGATATCGTTGCCTTCTCCGCCATCGAGGGTATCATCACCTTGATCACCCGAGAGCAAATCATTGCCTTCGCTGCCGTCGAGAAGTTCATTGCCCTGACCGCCATAAATCATGTCGTCTCCTGAATTACCCGAAATGGTGTCATTGGCTTCGTTACCAAAGAGAAGATCATCACCTTCGTTTCCTTCTATTATGTCTTCTCCTTTGTTTCCCAAGATAGTATCATCTCCGTTGCCACCTTTAATTAAGTCATTCTCTTGACCTCCAAAGAGTTCATCCTCTCCATCACCTCCATCAATCAGGTCTTCTCCTAGGTTGCCGTTAATCCAATCATTCCCGCCATTACCCGTAATGATGTCGTTACCCAGGTTCCCGTAGAGTTCATCTGCTCCATCATTTCCGATGATTTGGTCGTTATCTTTGCCACCGAGGACGGTATCGTTACCTTCTAAGGCAAAGATGACATTGGCTTCTGCTGTACGTGATATGGGTTCATCGCCAGGAACCTTGACTTCTTGGGTAGGAAATTCGATGGTTGTTATAAAATTGGTGGAGTCATAGATATCCACACTGCCATTGAATACCGGAGTTTCGGGAATTCGTTCCGGTGTGGGACTCGGTATTGGTTCCGGTGTTGGAGTTACGGTTGGAACTGGTGTCGGTGCAACTGTTGGAACTGGGGTCGGTGCAACTGTTGGAACTGGGGTAGGTGCAACTGTTGGAACTGGTGTCGGTGCAACTGTTGGAATTGGTGTCGGTGCAACTGTTGGAATTGGGGTTGGAGTTACCGTTGGAACTGGTGTCGGTGCAACTGTTGGAATTGGGGTTGGAGTTACCGTTGGAACTGGGGTCGGTGCAACTGTTGGTTCCGGGGTCGGAGTTACCGTTGGTTCCGGTGTCGGTGCAACTGTTGGAACTGGGGTCGGAGTTACCGTTGGTTCCGGTGTCGGAGTTACCGTTGGAACTGGTGTTGGAGTTACCGTTGGAATTGGGGTTGGAGTTACCGTTGGAACTGGGGTAGGTGCAACTGTTGGAACTGGTGTCGGAGTTACGGTTGGAACTGGTGTCGGAGTTACGGTTGGAATTGGTGTCGGTGCTACGGTTGGAACTGGTGTCGGTGCTACGGTTGGAACTGGTGTCGGTGCTACGGTTGGAATTGGGGTCGGTGCTACGGTTGGAATTGGGGTCGGAGTTACGGTTGGAACTGGTGTCGGAGTTACGGTTGGAACTGGGGTAGGTGCAACTGTTGGAACTGGGGTAGGTGCAACTGTTGGAACTGGGGTAGGTGCAACTGTTGGAACTGGTGTCGGAGTTACGGTTGGAATTGGGGTCGGAGTTACAGTTGGAATTGGGGTCGGAGTTACGGTTGGAACTGGTGTCGGTGCTACGGTTGGAATTGGGGTCGGAGTTACCGTTGGAACTGGTGTGGAAGCTACATTAGTAACTGCGACATCCGTAGCATCAACACCACTGTAATTGGTATCGGTACTGGTAGCTGCCGCAGTAACAATATTGTAGGCAATATTCCCATCAACAACTAAATCATCTACTCCGGTAACGGTGACTGTTTGTGCCACATTCCAGTTAGCTGCTGTGAAGGTTAAACTGGATTTATCTATCGTACCTTCGGCGGTATTGCTGCTAGTTAATGGGATGGTGACATTGGCTGTTGGTTGGCTATTTAGAACTACTGTAAAATTAGCCGTACCTCCCGCTTCTGTGGTGGTTAAACCTGTGGTTGGTGTAACTGTAATGCCTTTGGTATCGTTATCAGTATTACTAACTGCAACATCGGTAGCATCAACACCACTATAATTAGTATCGGTACTGGTAGCTGCCGCAGTAACAATATTGTAGGCAATATTCCCATCAACAACTAAATCATCTACTCCGGTAATGGTGACGGTTTGGGGAGTATTCCAGTTAGCAGTGGTGAAGGTTAAACTGGATTTATCTATCGTACCTTCGGCGGTGTTACTGCTAGTTAATGGGATGGTGACATCGGCTGTGGGTTGACTATTTAGAACTACTGTAAATGTAGCAGTTCCCCCGGCTTCGGTGGTGGTTAAACCTGTGGTGGGTGTAACTGTAATGCCTTTGGTATCGTTATCGGTATTAGTAACTGCAACATCGGTAGCATCAACACCACTGTAATTGGTATCGGTACTGGTAGCTGCCGCAGTAACAATATTGTAGGCAATATCTCCATCATCTACTAAATCCTCTACTCCGGTAACGGTGACTGTTTGTGCCACATTCCAGTTAGCTGCTGTGAAGGTTAAACTGGATTTATCTATCGTACCTTCGGCGGTGTTACTGCTAGTTAATGGGATGGTGACATTGGCTGTTGGTTGGCTATTTAGAACTACTGTAAATGTGGCATTTCCCCCGGCTTCGGTGGTGGTTAAACCTGTGGTGGGTGTAACTGTAATGCCTTTGGTATCGTTATCAGTATTACTAACTGCAACATCGGTAGCATCAACACCACTATAATTAGTATCGGTACTGGTAGCCGCCGCAGTAACAATATTGTAGGCAATATTCCCATCAACAACTAAATCATCTACTCCGGTAACTGTGACGGTTTGGGGAGTATTCCAGTTAGCTGCTGTGAAGGTTAAACTGTGGTGGGAGTGACAGTGATGCCTTTCGTATCATTATCAGTAATCGTCACACTTTGGTTAGTAGTTCCTAATGCTATTCCTGTTGACGGGTTGCTAATTGTTAAGATACCTGTTTCATCACCTTCAGCAATCAAATCATCATTAACTGTGATGGTTACTTGTCCCGTACTATTGCCATCTGGGATGGTTATTTGAGTGGGAATAGCACCAGTAAAGTCAGCCGCACTAGCAGTACCAGTTAATGCTAAATCAATGGTTTGATTGCCGACGACATTACCTTCAGCAGTGGCGGTAAAGGTAATAGCTGTTGTCCCGGCTTCACTAGCAGTAGTTGTGCTGGCAGTAAGGTTAACTTTCGGTGCGGGAACGGTAATATTAAAAGTAGCTGCATCAGAAAGGTCAACATCACCAGTATTCGCCGTACCGCCGTCATCTTGCAGTTGCACACTCACGGTAGCAGTACCGGGTTTACCACTGGGAGTGTAGGTCAGTGTGCCATCGGTTGCTACACTTGGTTGAATGGTAAATAAGGTATTGTCGGTGTTAGTAAGGGTATAGTTGCTAACAGCTTGAGTTGATTCATTCGCGGGGCCGAAGATAACAGTATTTGCCCAGTTGCTAACAGTTTGAACTGTGTTTGTCCAAGCTGTTAGGATCTGGTTGCCAGCGTTACTAAAACTGGGTTTGTCGTTGACAGGATTAACGGTAATACTAAAGTTTTGTACTGTGGAAGTATCAACACCTGGGGTACCGCCGTTATCTTGGACTACAACATCAAAGGTAGAAGTGCCGTTGGCATCGGCGGCGGGGGTATAGGTAAGATTCCCGCTTGCGTCTATTGTTGGCACTGTAGCAAATAAGCTAGGAGTGCTGATATTACTCACAGTATAAGTGGCTGTTTGGGCGGATTCGTTGGTGGGGCCGGCGCTGAATGTTGCCCAATTTGCTACTGTTTGCGCCCCGCTATCTTCGTTAACTGCGGTTGGGTCGGTGGCGGTGAAGCTGGGAATGTCGTTAACGGGGGTAACGATGATGGCTGCGGTGTCGGTGGCGGTGCTGATACCGATTTTGATGTTGGTGTTGGCTGTGCTGCCATTGGTGCCTGCGACTTGATCCCAGGCTTGAAAGGTTATGGCGTTGGTAAGGGTGCCGAAGTAGTTGGTGTTTGGTTGGAAGTATATGCGGGTATTGGCATCTGCAGCTAGCAAGCGAGCGCTGGTACTGGATACTGCTCCTAATGGGTTCCAGGTGGTGCCGCCATCGATCGTGTAGAACCAACTGCCGTTTGTGGTGTCGGCGGCGGTGAGGGCGATGCCGGTGAGGGGTGATGTATTGGGGTCGGTGACGTTCCCGCCTAAACTGACGATTTGGGAAACCAGCGTCCCAACGGCTCCTGTGGGCGCAACCGCATCTTCTAGAACAGAAGTGAGGGTGACAGCCGTATCCGCAAGGGTGGGTGCTGTATTGAGGCTGCCGTAGATATCGTTATTATCTGTAGTAGCGCTTGCGTTCTGAGCAGCACTGTTGCCGCTGCTGCGGAGATAACCAACAACATTGACAGTGGGAAGAGCCGCTGGCATTCCCTGTGTGTTGCCTTGGGTGGTTTGTGCGGTTTGTGCGGCTGCATCCAACACGAAAATCGCACCTGCCAGGGCTTTGCCATTATTCGCTCCTGTGCCGCCTGTCGTGGTGTTGTTGGTGAAGGTTGTGTTTTGTAGCGTTAAAGAGCCTTCTCTGACAAAAATCGCGCCCCCCATTCCGGCACCGCCACCACCAGGCAGCAGAGGGGAATAGTTTGTAGTCCTGCCACCGGCGCCACCGCCAAAGCCGCCTGCGCCTGGGGTGTTAGTGTGAATACTCACGCCGCCGCCGCCGCCAAAGCCACCTCTGCCACCTGAGCCCGCCGCCGCGCCGCCGCCGCCGCCAAAGCCACCCCAACCACCACTTAAAGAGGATTGGTCGCCCGCAGAACCGCCGCCGCCGCCGAATGCACCGTTGCCTCCGTTGGTCCAGTTAAAACCGCCGCCGCCACCGCCGCCGCCAGTGCCATTACCGCCATTCGTGCGATTACCGCCAGCTCCACCGCTACCGCCGAAAGCCCCGCCAGAACCACCATTTCCACCGATGTAGGAGGCGTTAGTGTTACTGCCGCCGTTGCCGCCAAACCCGCCGCCGCCGTTGCCGCCACTAGAGCCAGCCATCCCAACTCCGCTGTTACCACCAAAACCGCCACCGCCGGCTAAGAATCTATTATTATTGGCGCTACTCCCGCCGATCGCCTGGTTACTGGTAAAAATGACATTATCAATTGTCACATCACCGTTATAGATAAATAACGCGCCACCCATACCAGCAGCGCCGCCACCGCCGCCGCTGTTAGTCCCGCTGCCATTTCCGCCTTGTGCCCTGCCTCCGGTAATGGTTAGGTTGGAGAAGCTAACAGTTCCAGACTTGATGAAGAAGGGACGAACATCACCCGCATCATTGCTACTATTGTTATTGACATCCCCGCTAACGGTAAAATTGCCACCAATAAAGGCGATATTGCTGTCAATCAGAACTTGGGGAACTGCCGTAAACCGGACATTTGTAGTAAGGGTAATAGTGTCATCCCCTGCTGCGGTATTCGCATCTAAAATGGCTTTGCTTAATGTGCCTGCTACAGTGCCAGTGCCATCATCCGTTGCCACCGAGACATCAAAGTTAGCCAGTGTATAGTCATAATCTGCCATCGCCTTCTGATTAAAGGGAACGGCGGCTTCTATATTGCCCGTTGCTATTTCTAAATCCCAGTCGCCACCTAATGCTTGATTTCCGGTTAAGTCATTAGATGCTGCGACATCTGCCCCGGTGATTTCACTTAATCGTTTAACAAAATTCTTGCCCGTTTCCCCGGCGGCTACATCGCATCCATATAATAGGATATCGCCATTTTCAGTTAGGGCATTTCCCCACTGTTGTAGCTGAGTGTTGAAATTTTCTATATCAGTCCCATTCAGTACATCTGCACCGAGTTTTAAACTGCCTTCGCTACCGTGAGAAAGTATTTGTACAGATTCAATATCTTTTTGATTGGCTAAGGTATTGGTAATTTGTTCGATACCGCTCAAATTTTCATTTAAAATGAAAATTTGAGCGGCATCGGCGTTATTAATTAGGCTTTGATAGTCTTGTACTGAGGAGTCTACGAAAATGATTTGCTTGTTCACGGTAGATTGCATGATTTTTTTGTAAAGGAATTTAATTCTTAGGTATGTAGTTGCGCTTCAGCACTCTTAAGAATCGCCCAAGTTCAACTATGTACCTATTGTTCAAGGCACTAACTGCGTGAGAACCCTAACCATGATATTGTAAATCTATCGAAAGGTAGATGTCAATACCTAAGTATTAGTAATTTTTCCAGGTAATCTTTAGCAAATTTGTCGTGAATAAATTGATTTTATGTGTTTGTGTTATAGTCAAAAAAAGTAAATATAAATAACCATCTGCGTTAATCTTTACTATATTATTTCCAGGTGATACTATGAAATTTATTAATCCCAAAACAGACTACGCCTTTAAAAAAATCTTTGGTTCCGATCAAAGTCAAGATATTTTAATTAGTTTTCTGAATGCAATCGTCTATCAAGGTGAGACTTTCATCACTTATTTAGAAATTATTGATCCCTACGCCCCCGGCAGAATTTCTGGTTTAAAAACTACTTATTTTGATGTTAAGGCTCAACTGAATAACGGCGAAAATGTGTTAATTGAAATGCAGGCATTTAATGTACCAGCTTTTGGCAAAAGGATTCTTTATAATACGGCAAAAATGTATGTTAATCAACTAAAATTAGGGGAAGTTTATCCAGAATTAAGAGCAGCAATTGGTGTAGCGGTGACGGATTTTATTATGTTTAATGAACACAATAAAGTCATTTCACAATTTACGCTCAAGGAAGATGAGTTACAAGTAAATTATCAACATAGTCCGTTAAAATTAGTATTTGTGGAGTTACCCAAATTTAATAAAACTCTGGAAGAATTAACAACTATTACGGATAAATGGCTTTATTTTTTACGCAAAGCACCGGATTTAGAAGTAGTGCCAGAATCTATGTTAATTGTACCAGAAATTGAGAAGGCTTTTACGATCGCTGATCGGGTAAACTTAAGTTTAGAGGAAGTAGATGATTTGGAGAAGCGGGAACAGTTTGAACGGGAAAGAATAGGTGCTATTGAGTTGGGTAAAGCTCAAGGGCGAACTGAAGGGCGAACTGAAGGGATACAAATTGGTGAACAAATTGGTGAACAAAGGGGTAAAATAAATCTGATTAAACGCCTATTACAACGGCAATTAGGTGAACTAAATCAATCAATAGAAGATAGTTTATCACAACTAACTTCAGAGCAATTATCAGCTTTGGCTGAAGCTATTTTCGACTTTTCTAGTGTAGGTGATTTATCCAGTTGGCTAGAAACTAATTGCCCTAGTTGAACATGACTGAGGTATTACCTAAGTCCCTACCTATATTATTTTCCACTAACACTATGAAATTTATTAATCCCAAAACAGACTACGCCTTTAAAAAAATCTTTGGTTCGGATCAAAGTCAAGATATTTTAATTAGTTTCCTGAATGCAATTGTCTATCAAGGTGAGACTTTCATCACTTCTTTAGAAATTATTGATCCCTACGCACCAGGGAGAATTTCTGGATTAAAAACTACTTATTTTGATGTCAAAGCTCAACTAAATAACGGCGAAAATGTGTTAATTGAAATGCAGGCGTTTAATGTACCAGCTTTTGGAAAAAGGATTCTTTATAATACGGCAAAAATGTATGTTAATCAACTAAAATTAAGGGAAGTTTATCCAGAATTAAGAGCAGCAATTGGTGTAGCGGTGACGGATTTTATCATGTTTAATGAACACAATAAAGTCATTTCACAATTTACGCTCAAGGAAGATGAGTTACAAGTAAATTATCAACATAGTCCGTTAAAATTAGTATTTGTGGAGTTACCAAAATTTAATAAAACTCTGGAAGAATTAACAACTATTACGGATAAATGGCTTTATTTTCTACGCAAAGCACCGGATTTAGAAGTCGTGCCAGAATCTATGTTAATAGTACCAGAAATTGAGAAGGCTTTTGCGATCGCTGATCGGGTAAACTTAAGTTTAGAGGAAGTAGATGATTTGGAGAAAAGAGAACAGTTTGAACGGGAAAGAATAGGTGCTATTGAGTTGGGTAAAGCTCAAGGGCGAACTGAAGGGCGAACTGAAGGGATACAAATTGGTGAACAAATTGGTGAACAAAGGGGTAAAATAAATCTGATTAAACGCCAATTAAAACGGCAATTAGGTGAACTAAATCAATCAATAGAAGATAGTTTATCACAACTAACTTCAGAGCAATTATCGGCTTTGGCTGAAGCTATTTTCGACTTTTCTAGTGTAGGTGATTTATCCAGTTGGCTAGAAACTAATTTTCCTAATTGAAATGGAATAAACTAAGAATCCACTAGCCTTTAGGTAGTGGAGTATCAATCAAAGATAACTGTGTATATTTTACCTATAGTTTGTAAACTGCAATGCAGCCGGATAATCTTCTTCTTTCAGACGTTGAATTACTAATTGTAAATCATCTTTAGATTTAGCTGAAATCCTAACAGAATCCCCCTGAATAGATGCTTGTAATTTTTTAAATTCATCTTTAATTAATTTAGTGATTTGTTTTGATACTTCTTGAGTTAAACCTTTTCTGAGTTTAATTTCCTGTCTGACTCGATTACCACTGGAAGATTCTACTTTCCCATAATCAAAAATCTTCAAAGAAAGATTACGTTTAGCGGATTTAGTTTGCAAAATTGTATGAATTGCATCGAGGGTAAACTCGCTATCGGTATTAACAATAATCGCAGTTTCCCCTAATTCCAAGGTGGTCTTAGTATCTTTCAAATCATAACGGCTTTTAATTTCCCGTTCGGTTTGATCAACAGCATTAACTAATTCCTGGCGGTCAAAATCACTAACAATATCAAATGAATAAGTAGAAGCCATAGTCAATTGTAATTATTTAATAAGAAAATTATCAGCGTAGAGACGTGCCAAGAGCGCGTCTGTACGAGTGACTGATTCAACATTGGTATTAACTACTAATCCAAATAGAATAGCGTCACAATTTTGCGCTGATTTTCAGCTTCCTCACAGGTACTCAGGAGGGTGACACTATCATGGTAGGCAAAACAGATTAACTGTTGACACCGAGAAATAATCTGTTGGTTGCAAAACCCACTAGCTTCAGCTAGGGATAAATCATCACCCTTAGCATTTTCCACCACATGAATCACCTGTTCTAACTGCTGGCGGGACTCCCTAGGCTGACGTTTCATGCTTTGGGGCAAAATTACCGTCAACAAATTGGGGTTAGCCCGCATTGCGCCTCGAATCGCCGCCGCGTTCGTTCCCGTTGAACCCGATGTAATCAAATGATTGCCTTCTAAAACCAAGGCATAACTCATCATCTCGATCAAGTTTTGATGGGTTAGGGGAATATGGCGGGAACCCAACAAAGCAACACGCTTGGAGCCAGTTTGTTGAATGGCTGCCAATTCTTCTAAAAAGTCATCTACTTTCGGCAGATTGATAGATTGGTTCAAGGATAATTACAAAATATAATCAGGACAATCCTGTAGATTTTAGCAAATTCAGCGACAATTATTCTGAGTGCAACTAAAGTTTTTATCTAATTTCATTGACTGTGATTGTTATGACAGCAACAACCGCCCAACCGACCTGGAATCAACAGTTTACCACCCCCGGCACCGAATTCTCGCCCACGCCCCTACGGATTTTGTCGGGAAAAATCCCCCCAGGGTTAAGGGGTTCTTTATATCGTAATGGCCCTGGACGATTAGAACGGGGGGGATACCGAGTCGGACATTGGTTTGATGGAGATGGGGCGATTTTAGCGGTTCATTTCACCGAAAAAGGGGCAACCGGGGTCTATCGTTATGTTCAAACCGCAGGCTATCAAGAGGAAGAACAAAAAAACCGTTTTATCTATGGTGGCTATGGAATGAAAGCCTCGGGAAACCTTTGGGAACGTTTTCGTAAACCCCTAAAAAATGCGGCGAATACTTCAGTTTTAGCTTTACCCGATAAATTATTGGCATTATGGGAAGGGGGACAACCCCATAGTTTAGATTTAGAAACCTTAGAAACCCAGGGACTGGACAACCTCCAGGGTTTAGCTGAAAATACCCCCTATTCTGCTCACCCTAAAATTGATCCAGAAACGGGCGATATTTTTAATTTTGGGCAAATTTTGGGGCCGACTCCTGAGTTAATTTTATATCGGAGCGATCGCACGGGTAACATCAAACAACAAAATAAAATTCCTCTGGATGGGATTTCTGCAATTCATGATTTTGTCCTAGCGGGTGAATATTTAATTTTTGTAATTCCCCCACTGCGGTTAAAACTTTTACCCGTATTTCTTCAGTTGAAATCCTTTAGTGAAGCCCTATCCTGGCAACCCCAAACCCCCACCCAAATTTTAATTATTGATCGCCAGAATTTAACCTTAGTAAATCGGATTGAAACCGAACCTTGGTTTCAGTGGCATTTTAGTAATGGTTATGTTGCAGGAGATGGAACAGTTATTGTTGATTTTGTCCGATATCAAGATTTCCAAACCAATCAATATTTAAAAGAAGTTGCCACCGGACAAACTCAAACCTTAGCTAAATCAACCCTATGGCGGATGATATTACAACCTCAAACGGGTAAATTACTACAATTGGAAGAACTCTGCGATCGCCATTGTGAATTTCCCTCGGTCAACCCCCAAGAGGTGGGAAAAAAAGCTCAATATTTGTTCAAGATATTGATCATCCTCAACAGGGTTGGATTTTAACCGTTGTTTATGATGCTCGGCAAAATTCCAGCGAAGTTTGGATATTTGATGCTCAATCTTTAGACACGGAACCTGTTTGTCGGTTAGGATTACCCCATGTAGTTCCAAATGGATTTCATGGAACTTGGAAACCCGCGACTTAGGTTTGTATAGTTAGGTTGAATCGGTGCGGGTATAACTCAAGATGGGGTTTGGGCGATCGGTAAGTCCCAACTCAACATGATTTGACAAAAAGCTTCCCAGTTGAGCATCCTGTCTTTATGGGAGTTAGCTGGGTATCTTATTTACGATAAAGCTTATTCAAGCCGTAGAATTCAGCAAAATCAAACTCCCCAAATGGCTAGAATGAATAATCAAGCCAAAGCCAATCAAATTATGCTGACTGATATTACGGAAATTCTAACATTTCGGAGAGTTTAATTAGTATAATCTCCTTGTAATATGGATAATTTAGAGTAAGGTAAAAAAATCACAATTAAAAATTAACAGCCTTGTTCAGTTGAAATTGTTAATTTCTATAACCTTTGTTAAAATTATTGAAAAATCAATCTTGTAAATTTATCTAACCCGCATGACAGAAAAAGAAAAAACTAATCATTACTTCGTTGACGAAGCAGGAGATTTAACATTTTTTGACAAAAAAGGAAGAATTATAGTAGGACAACCAGGAGCATCTAAATTTTTCATGGTAGGTGTAGCCCAGATTTTTCAACCAGAAAAGGTGATTTTAGAACTTGCAGAACTCAGAAAACAACTTTGCAATGATCCCTGTTTTAAAAATATTCCCTCAATGCAAACCTCAGCTAAAAAAACAGCAATTACCTTTCATGCAAAAGACGATCATCAAGATGTGAGGATGGAAGTATTCAAACTAATGCAAACTTTTGAACTCAAAATATTTGTGGCTATTAGATACAAAGCTGAGTTAGCCACAGCAACCCAAAAAACTTATGAAGCACTAAGTAAAAAAATTCATCAAGATGATATATATGATGATCTGGTAAAACGACTATTTAAAGACAGATTACACAAAGCAAATATTAATCATATAGTTTTTGCTAGACGTGGTAAAACGGCACGGGAAGAAGCACTACAACAAGCAATTAATCAAGCAAAAAATAATTTTGAAACTAAATGGAAAATACCATCAAATAATCAAACAATTATTAAACCAGCCTATCCATCAGAGTATGCTGGCTTGCAAGTTGTTGATTACTATTTATGGGCTTTACAAAGATTATATGAGCGTCACGAAGATAAGTATTTTATTCCCCTTGCTCCAAAATATAGGATGATTATGGATTTAGATGATCGGCGAAATAAGAACTATGGAGAGTGGTACACCGATTCTAACCCGCTATCATTGGATAAACTAAAATGGTTTGTGGGCTAGGTTTAAGCAGACAAGCCACTCAAACACACGGCATGAAGCCGACGTTCGCCCACAATTATATTATATCATATAATTGGAAGTTTAAAATATTTACCTGAAGTTAAAAAGTTCTTGATAATTTAGGTCAAGAATATGCAATTAATTTGGATTTGCATTTTCTCTGGAATTAACATCACTCAAGTTCCTCCATTTTTTTACGGATCTTAAACCCCGTAGGATATTAACGGTTGAATGTTCGCTGTTAACCTTCAACACTCAACACCAATATGCAAAAATAATAAACAAATAAGAAAACGTATCCGGCACTAAGTATGGCTGTGGAGTCTCGATATAATCCTGCATCCCTCGAACAAAAGTGGCAACAAACCTGGGCAGAACAGGGGTTGTACAAAACCCCAACCGATAAAGACAAGCCCAAATTTTACGCCCTATCCATGTTCCCCTATCCGTCGGGGAGTCTACACATGGGTCACGTTCGCAATTATACCATTACCGACGTGATCGCCCGACTCAAACGGATGCAAGGCTATCGTGTCTTACATCCTATGGGGTGGGACGCCTTTGGACTACCCGCCGAAAATGCCGCCATTGACCGAGGAATTCCTCCGGCGGAATGGACATATCAAAATATTGCCCAAATGCGGGAACAACTGCAAAAGTTGGGGTTCTCCATTGATTGGGAAAAGGAAGTGACCACCTGTTCCCCGGAATATTACCGTTGGACACAATGGCTGTTTTTACAATTCTATAAGTGTGGACTCGCCTATCAAAAAGAAGCCGCCGTGAATTGGGACCCAATTGATCAAACTGTTCTTGCTAATGAACAAGTTGATAATGAGGGACGTTCTTGGCGTTCTGGGGCTATTGTTGAACAGAAATTATTGCGTCAATGGTTCCTAAAAATTACCGACTATGCTAACGAATTGCTCAACGATTTAGAGCATTTAAACGGCTGGCCGGAACGGGTTAAATTAATGCAGGCTAACTGGATCGGACAATCCATTGGGGCACAGTTAGAATTTCCGATCATTGGGTTAGATGAAAACATTGCGGTTTTTACCACCCGTCCCGATACGGTTTATGGGGTTTCCTATGTGGTATTAGCCCCTGAACATCCCTTAGTTGCTCAGGTAACAACCCCGGAACAAAAAGCCGCCGTAGAAGCATTTATTCAAGAGGTAAAAAACGAAAGTCAAACCGATCGCACCTCAGAAGATAAACCTAAACGTGGCGTTCCTACCGGGGGAAAAGTCATTAATCCATTTAATGAAGAAGAAATTCCGATTTGGATTGCGGATTATGTTTTATATGGATATGGAACAGGCGCGGTGATGGGAGTTCCAGCCCATGATCTTCGTGATTTTCAATTTGCTACTCAATATAATTTACCCATCAGACAGGTGATTGTTCCTGATGATGCAGATAATGATAATGAGGAAAGTGATACTATCACAAATGCTTATACTGGGACGGGAATTTTAGTCGAATCCTGCAATTTTAGTGGGGAACATTCCGAACACGGAAAACAAGCAATTATTAACTATGCTGAAGACGAAGGATATGGCAAAGGAATTATTCAATATCGCCTCAGAGATTGGTTGATTTCTCGTCAACGCTATTGGGGAACTCCGATCCCAATTATTCATTGTCCGAACTGTGGGGCGGTGGCTGTTCCTGATCAAGATTTACCCGTAAAATTGCCAGAAAATGTCAAATTTAGTGGTCGAGGTTTATCTCCTTTAGCCCAATTAGAAGACTGGATTAATGTACCTTGTCCGAGTTGTGGAACTCCTGCTAAACGGGAAAGCGATACCATGGATACTTTTATTGATTCTTCTTGGTATTATCTGCGTTATCCTGATGCCAAAAATGATCAACAAGTATTCAATTCAGCTATTACTAATGATTGGATGGGGGTAGATCAATATGTGGGAGGAATTGAACACGCAATTTTACATTTATTATATTCTCGATTCTTCACAAAAGTTGTGCGCGATCGCGGATTATTACATTGTAAAGAACCGTTTGAAAAGTTATTAACTCAAGGCATGGTGCAGGGAATTACCTATAAAAATCGCACCACGGGCAAGTATTTTTCCGCCTCCCAAGTTAGTCCTAGTAATCCCCAAGATCCGACAACGGGAGAAAAGTTAGAAGTCTTTTATGAGAAGATGTCTAAATCTAAATATAATGGGGTTGACCCGTTAGAAGTGATGGGCAAATATGGGGCCGATACCGCTCGAATGTTTATTCTATTTAAAGCTCCTCCTGAGAAGGATTTAGAATGGGATGATGCCGATGTTGAAGGACAATTTCGCTTCTTAAATCGAGTTTGGAGAATTGTCACAGAATTTACTGAAATTGTGACTTCTAAACCTAAGAATCGGGAATTAAGTAAAGTTGAAAAAGACTTAAAGCGGGCAATTCATACCGCTATTAAGGAGGTCAGCGAGGATTTAAACGGAGACTATCAATTTAATACGGCGGTATCTGAATTGATGAAACTCAGTAATGCTTTATCAGAAGCGAATTGTCAGGAGTCTATCGTTTATTCTGAAGGCATTGAAACCCTGTTGAAATTATTAGCACCTTTTGCCCCCCATATTGCGGAGGAATTATGGCAAATAATTGGAAAAACGGGTTCAATTCATACTCAAATATGGCCTGAGCATGAGCCAGAAGCCTTGGTAGTTGATGAAATTACCTTAGTGATTCAAATTAATGGAAAAACCCGCGGCACGCTGCAAGTACCAGCAACCGCCAATCACCAAACTTTAGAAGAATATGCCCGAAATTCTGAAGTTAGTCAACGTCATATTGGGGATAAAACCATTAAAAAAGTGATTGTTGTCCCAGGAAAATTAGTTAATTTTGTGGTCGTTTAACCTAGAATGGTTAAAATACTTTAAGATGCCTCCAAACTTTTCCGGTTTGGGGGTTTTTTATTCAGAATAAATAAATCAGGGATTAGGTTGGGTAAGTACCTAAACAAAATTAATTACACATCCTCCACCCTGTTCACTCCCCCCCTAGCCCCCCGTGCACGGCAGGTTTGGGGGGGCTGTTCCCAGATCCGGCGTTCCCTGTTCCCTAGCGCTATAAATTCTCAATTTGATATCATGGACAATGGGGAAGTACAAAGGAATTTTTGCCCAGACTGAGAAAATCAAGCTCAAAGCATAATCCTAGATTTAAGTAGGGTTTGCCTGTTGTTAATCAAATTTAATATTTCTATAAAAATCAACTGAGTTTAATTTACTAAAAGGGAGTTCCATGTTTAATAATAATAAACGATTTTATGAACAAGGTTTAACAAAAGCACGCCAAGGTAATTATCAGGGTGCTTTAAAAGATTTTAATCAAGTGATTCAATTAAACCCTAATTATGCCAGTGCTTATAATAATCGGGGTCTAATTTATTATTATTTGAAAGATTATCAAAAAGCGGTTGGTGATTTAACAAAAGCTCTACAACTTGAACCTAAGTTACCCGATGCTTATTTGAATCGAGGCAATGCTTGGAGACATTTAGGCAAATATGAAAAAGCGATTCAAGATTTTAAAATCGCCCTAAGTTTTAATCCCAAAAGTGATGCGGTTTATAATAATTTGGGATTAGCGATCGCCCAATCAGGACAATATCAAGATGCCATTAATAATTACAATCAAGCTCTATCTTTAAATCCTGAGAATCATAAAACCTATTATAATCGAGGTTGTGTTCACCATAATTTAAAACAATATCAAGCTGCAATTGATGATTTTGATCAAGTTATAAATATTGACCCCAACTTTATTAAAGCCTATTTGAATCGAGGTTTATCTCGTTATAAGCTAGGAGATGAACCCGGCGCGAATAAAGACTTTTATCATGTAATGTGTGTAAATTCAGATACCTATATTCATTATCAAGCACAACGGGGGATTTCCGATCCTACTCCCTATTCTAAAAACTCTCCTAAAGTTGATATGCAACATGGGGGAGAATATTTTTATACTACATTTCTAAATGGATTATGGGATGCTGAAGACCTAGAACAAAGGGACTCAACTATCTGTGAAGCTGAATTTATCAACGAATAAAAACTTATCGGGTGCTTCAGTCTCTGGGTTTAAGTCAATAACATATTTAAACTAATGAATAATAAAAATAAAGCAAAAGCCATCCGTAATTTTTCCCCTGAAATTAAATGGGAAAGTGATGTCCCTAAAAAAGCTCCTAAAATTGTAAATGGGGCGATTAATAATAATGCTGGCCAGTAAATATATCCAATAAATCCAGGTAGAAAAGAATCACCATGGGAAGATAATAGAAAAGCCAGAGTTCCTAAAATAGAAATTGGTAAACTAAAGGATGAAGATGTTCCCACGACTTCATACATAGGTAATCCACAATAAATTAAAAAAGGAACACTAATTGCGCCACCTCCAACTCCTAGGAGTCCTGACTTAAAACCGATTCCCAACCCAACGGCGTTGATTATAGCTAATCTTGGTAAGGATTCTGATTGTACTTGAGGTTTAAAATCTAACAATAGTTTAACAGAAATCAATAATAAAAATAATCCGAAAATAATTTTAAGTAAAGCACTGGATAAAGTATGATCTAATAAAGCACCTAATAAAACACCTAATAAAATCCCCGGAATAATTTTCCAAAAAACTCCCCATTGCACATCTCCTTTAGAATGGTGTGCCACAATCGAAGCAGTCGCCGTAAAAGTCATTATACTCATCGAAGTGGCGATCGCACTGTGCATCACCAAATCGGGCGGAAAGTCCATTAAATTAAAAATATAAAATAACCCAGGGACAACTAACATTCCCCCACCAATACCGAGTAATCCGGCCGTTGTTCCCGCGGCTAGTCCCAATATTGCTAATAATACCCAAGGTAGAATCCCCATGATCATCAAAAAATATCCAGTTTCAAGCAATAGGCCGAATGTATTGTGGCACAAATTTTCAAAGCACGCTTCTCCCAAACTGTGATTAATTCCGATTAGCCGATGAACACTAAGCTGTAAAATAGTGCAAAGTGCAAATTGACAACAGTGACGGCCCTCAAGCCAGTTTGAGAGGGAAAAGTAATATTTAACTGTTTCCGTCCATCGCACGTTAAAAAAACTGGCAAGTGATGTATTCGTCACATTTTGTTAGTTAAGAGCTTAGGTATTATAAGGGAGAACCAACGAATGTATCTCAAGAGTGGAACTGGTGTTGCAACCAAGACAGGAGCTAACGGCCGTGTCTTTATCTTTGAAGTGGAGGGACTCCGACAAGGGGAAAATACAGACAAACTCAACTTCCCGATTCGTCGCAGTGGTGTCGTTTATATCACTGTCCCCTACGAGCGCATGAATCAAGAAATGCGTCGGATTGCTCGATTGGGGGGGAAAATTGTCAATATTCGCCCCGCAGGTGAACCTCAAGCTGCAACCACCGAAACTACCGTCCATGGACAGCAGAGTCAACCATCTGAAGAAAAAAGCAAGCCCATGACTGAAACCAAGGCTAAAACGGAAATTCCCGTTAATATCTATCGTCCGAACAGTCCCTATATTGGGAAATGTATCGAGAACTATGAACTCGTAAGTGAAGGGGGTGCGGGCACTGTCCGTCACCTTACCTTTGACCTTTCCGGTGGGGACTTACGCTATGTTGAAGGTCAAAGTATTGGGATTATTCCTCCCGGAAAAGATAACAAAGGCAAATCCCATAAGTTAAGACTGTATTCCATTGCCTCTACTCGTCATGGTGACAAACTCGATGATAAAACCGTTTCCCTGTGTGTTCGTCAACTGGAATACAAACATCCTGAAACCGGAGAAACCGTCTATGGCGTTTGTTCGACCCATCTGTGCAATTTAGAAATGGGAGCAGATGTGACGATTACCGGGCCAGTGGGTAAGGAAATGTTACTCCCTGATGACGAAGAAGCTACGGTGGTGATGATGGCAACGGGTACGGGTATTGCACCTTTCCGGGCTTTCCTATGGCGGATGTTCAAAGAACAACATGAAGACTACAAATTCAAGGGTTTAGCTTGGCTATTCTTTGGTATTCCCTACACCGCCAATATTCTGTATAAAGAAGAATTGGAACAGTTACAACGGGAATTTCCTGATAACTTCCGCTTGACCTATGCCATCAGTCGTGAAGAACAAAATCCCGAAGGTGGCAGAATGTATATTCAAGATCGGATTAAGGAAAATGCCGATGAACTGTGGAAATTAGTTCAGAAAGATAATACCCATACCTATATTTGTGGCCTTAAAGGTATGGAAGGCGGTATTGACGAAGGCATGACTTCGGCTGCGGGTAAATCCGATGTTAACTGGAGTGATTACCAGAAAACACTCAAAAAGGGACATCGTTGGCACGTTGAAACCTACTAAATCAGTTATCAGTTATCAGTTACCAGTTATCAGTTAACAGTTACCAGTTATCAGTTGCCAGGTTAATAATTTATTTAAGTTGAAAATCACCGATTATAAACTGGTTCTTAACTGTTTTAAGTTAACTGCTTATTGTAGTTAACTTAAAAATAGTTATTCAATGACAACTGTTAACTGACAAATTAAAATCAATTATTTACTATAATAACTAATAACTGATAACTGATGACTGATGACTGATGACTGATGACTGATGACTGATGACTGATAACTGATGACTGATGACTGATAACTGATTATTTTATGATCCCAAAAACTGGCATTGAAATGTACCAAAAGCGACTTTTTGCTCTGCATAAAAGTCAAATTTATACTAATTTAGATGATGAAATTGATCAGCTAAATTATCAAGATTGGCTGGATATATTAAAGCAAGAATCTGATTTAATCCAAGATAAAATTGCCAAAAATTCTGATTCATCTCGTCTGAATATTTTATTAGGAGATTCCCTAAGTATGTGGTTTCCTAATAATTTATTACCATCGGAAGCATTATGGTTAAATCAAGGGATTTCAGGAGATACGACAAGCGGAATTTTAAAACGTCTGGATATTTTTGCTAAGAATAATCCTAATAATATTTATATTTTAGCTGGAATTAATGATTTAAAAAGGCAAGTTCCCGTTGTAGAGATATTAGAAAACCATCAAAAAATCTTAGATTATTTACAAAAAAATTATCCTGAAACTCAAATTTTAGTTCAATCTATTTTTCCGACTCAATTACCAACAGAAACTCTAAGTTTTTCGATTCCAAATTCTTTAATTAAAGAACTAAATCAAAAGTTAGCCCAACAAGTTAACGACCAGGGAAGCATCTATTTAGACTTTCATCAACGATTTACCAATACCCAGGGAAATATCCGCTCTGAATTAACAACCGATGGTTTACACCTGAGTCCAGAAGGTTACAAAGTTTGGCAATTTGCCCTCAAACAAACCGAGTCTCGCCTATCCAAAAATCGAGATCATAACTATCAAAAATGGTTACAAAAATCATCAGAACTTCCCTTAAATGGACAGTCCTACCGTTGGGTTTCCTATAAAGTCAAACCTGGAGATACCCTAGAAAAAATCACCCTAAAAACATTAGGACAACAGGATTTCGATTATTGCGATTTAATCTCCATCCGCAATAACCTAATATCAGAGGTTCTCCCTCCAGATCAGTCAATCGAAATCCCCCAACTTATCTAAAAGCGGATATTCCAAACCGACTAGAGAGTTTGGCGAGAAACAAATTTTTCCAAGTCCGCCTGAGTTTGTTGTAGCATTTGCTCACGAGAATCACGAGCTATCGTCAGGTTGGGAACTAAATTACGAGCTTGTAACGTCATGTGCAGTTGTAAATCTGCCACATAAGCACTTACGCCTTGCTGATCAGAAACCGTTGAGTATCCCATCTCTAACTTCACAGGTTTTTCTCCCTTTACGCTTAACTGTGTTTTTTCGTCACTAGGTAGAAGGTATCACGTCTTTTGCCAGACTGTACGATCCCGCAACGAAGTTTAACGGTTTTGGGGATAATCTTTACAGTTCGTTACAGATCGAGGAAGATGGGAGGCAACTAAACGACTGACCGCTAATCATTCCAATATTGAGATTTGTTAACAAAAATGGCACTTATGGGTAAGCTCTGTAGTGTTAACAAAATTTCTATTAGAGGGAAATATTTCAGCACAGGACTCACTAACCTAGGGACAGGATGCACCAGACTGGAGTTAATTCGTATTTTGTATCATGAAATACAGAAAAATGATACTTGACTCAGTTAAAGCCTAAAATCAATTACTCACTTAAATTAGATTTTTAGATATGGCACAACTTATTGGCACCGCGAGCGATGATTTCCTAGCTGGGACACCCGAACCCGATGAAATCTTAGGATTTGCTGGAAACGATACCCTGAATGGATTAGGCGAAAACGATACTCTAAATGGAGGTCAGGATCAGGATTTACTGTCTGGGGGTAATGGGAATGATCTGATGTTTGGGGATCTGGGAAATGATACCCTCGAAGGAGAAGCAGGGAATGATATTGCCTATGGCAATAATGGGGATGATCAACTCAATGGCGGTGACGGTGACGACCTCCTTTATGGTGGACAGGGTAACGATACCCTATTTGATAGTAGTGGAAATGATCAACTATTTGGAGATAGAGGAAACGACCTACTTTATAGCGGAAGCGGGAAAAATGAACTCACCGGAGGCGGAGGTTCCGATGTATTTGTAATTGGTCGAGAACTGATAGATACTGAAGTTGATAGTATTACTGATTTTAGAGTTGGAGTCGATTTAATTGGATTAACTAAGGAATTAAAATTTGCTGATTTGCGGTTTGTTCAAGTGGGAAATGATACCGTAATTGAAGATAAGATCAGCAATCAAAAACTGATTATTATTCAGGAAACTCAAGCTACAACCCTTAATAATCAAGCCAACTTTACCCAATCAATCGAAAGCCTTACACCCGTTATTGAGTTTACCAATAATAATTCCTTGGTAGTCAAAGAAGGCGAAACACCAGCCCTATTTGTCAACGTTCAACGAGCAGGTTCTCCTTTTAATACGGTAAGTGCCAAACTGGAACTACAACTCGATACCGCCACGGCTAGTGACGTTAGCCTAGAACCCATAGAAGTCATTTTCAAACCTTACGAAACTTTCAAAATTGTTCCTATTCCCCTCACCGTTATTGATGATCGGGAAGCCGAACCGAATGAAATCTTTAAATTAACCCTAGCCAATCCCACGGGAGGAGCTACCCTAGGAGAATCTCAGGCAATTGTTATTACCCTACAAGACAATGATAGTAGTTCACCGGGAACTGTCCCGCCCATAGATTCAAAACCGCCGATCGTTTTTCCCATCGGGCCCTTTCCCTCCACGATTAGTCTGTCCGTTGCTCCCTCTACTATTCTGGAAAATAGCCAAGAAAACTTTGTTTATACCTTTACACGGGCGGGAGGTTCCCTAGACCTACCCATTAACGTTAACTTCGCCGTAGGAGGAACAGCAAAACTAGGGGAAAACTATACCGTTATTGATAACGAAACCTTTACGAATACAGGGGGTAGCGTTTCCTTCCCAGCAAATAGTACCATCGCCACCCTCAAACTCGCCCCGATCAACAACGATAAATTTGAAGAAGACCCCCTAACTATCGATATCACCTTAAGAGAATCCGGCTTTTTATACACCGCTAATCCTCAACAATCCACCGCCGTAGCCAGTATCCAGAGCGAAGATCTCCCGCCCAAACCCCCGGTTTATAACTTTAGTCAATCTAAATTTTCCATCTTTGAGGGTGATCCTGGCAATCCTGGGCAAGCTACTATTACGGTTAATCGTACTTTTGATACCAGTCAGCAATCAAGTGTCAAGATTCTCCTCACCCCCGCCGGACAGAATGGCGGAACACCTGGAGTTGATGTTGAACCCACGGAAATCGTCCTCCAATTTGCCCCCGGTCAGACCGAGAATACCTTCCAAATCCCGATCATTGGTGATGATGTTATTGAACCTTCAGAAATAATTATCCTCTCTTTTGCACCGGACGGTTTTCTACCCACCGGACAGGCTGGAACCCTTTATCCTACAACCAACTTAATTATTAATGACGACGATGGCCCCACTACTTATGATTTCAAAGAACCCCTATTCAAAACCCTTGAAGGTAACTCAACTAATATTACCCAACTGGTAGAAATTGATCGTTCTGGGGATATTAATGTCAACTCCTCCGTCTCAGTCAATGTCACTGGGGTCAATGCTATCCCCAATGTAGATTTTGTTCCCGGGCCAATCACCGTGAACTTCACCCCGGGACAAATCACCCAAACCGTCCCGATCACTATTCTGGGCAACCTCACACCCAATCAAAACCGAACCCTGAATCTCTCCCTCAATCCCCCCCTAGGGGCTTTAGTGGGAAATATCCATCCCACCTCAGAGTTACTGGTGATTGATGATGATAATGTTCCGACCTACGACTTCACCACTAATACTTATCGGATTCGGGAAGGGAATAATGATATTACCTACAGTGAAATTACTATTATTCGCTCAGGAAAGGTTGATATTAACTCCTCGGTGACGGTGGACTTAAACCCGGCTGCCCAAAATGGAGCGACCCCGGGAGAGGATTTTACTCCGAGTACCATCCCGGTGCAATTTGCACCGGGAGAAATTAGCAAAACGATACCAGTTACGATTAAAGGGGATCAAATATCCGAATCTACCGAAACTGTAGTTCTGTCCTTTTCTGGCTTCGATAACGATGGACAATCTGGAACCACAGTCCCGCAGGCGGCTCTAATCATTGAAGATGATGATTCCCCACCAACCTATAACTTTACCCAGAATAACTACAGCTTAGATGAAGGAGACATCACGAACCTGTTTAATGAAGTTCAGGTGCTTCGCTCAGGAGATATTACTCAAACCTCTAGTGTGGATGTGGTATTTACCAGTGATACCGCGATCGCTAATACGGACTTTACACCAGGGCCACAAAGAATTCAATTTGCTATTAACCAAGACAAACAAATTGTCCCCCTTGGTATTATCGGGAACACCCTGGTGCAACCTGACCGCAGCTTTGGACTCTCCTTTGCCAATTTTAACAAAAACGGACAAGATGGAAATAATATCCCTACCAGTACCGTTACCATCAAAGATGACGACAAAGCCACCCTCAGTTTAACCACGGTAGAAGCAATAGCCACGGAACCTGTCACCACAAAAGTCCCCAATGAACAGCCCAAAAATGGAATTTATCGGATTAGTCGCGCCCCGGATACCTTTGGGAATTTAACCATCAACCTCACCCTAGAACCCGATAAAATTAGCCCGGCGGACTATACCCTGAGCACCTCAACGGGTCAAACCGTAGCGGTCACAGGTAACTCCACCGCTACTGTTACCCTTCCCAACAATCAAGCCAGTATGGATATCATCTTGACTCCCATTAATGATGTCCAAGCCGAAGCTGATGAATCTTTAACCCTAGTCTTAGCGGACGGGAACTATAAGATTAATCCCAAAGAAAATACGGCACAGGTGACGATTCTGGCCAATGATACCGCCGTGACTCAACTAGGGGATACTAAGAGTCAAGCCCCCGAAGACTATGCCACCCTAGAAGGTTCATTACGTCAGGCGATTCTCAATGCTGGAATTCTACCCGGAGAAGATACGATTACCTTTGTTGACAAAGCCGCTTCTGGGGTGATTAATCTGGCAGGGGCTTTACCCGGTATCGGTAGCGATGTAATTTTTGATGGGCCAGGAGCCGATAAGCTGACTATTCGTCGAGATACGGGGGGGGACTACAATGTTTTCACTGTTAATGGCGGGAATGTTACCTTTGAAGAATTGAAACTGAGCAATGGTTTCCCCGCCGGAACGATACCCAATACCAGTAGTACCACCACAGGTAGTCGGGGCGGTGCGATTAATATTACGTCTTCTACCAGTAAGGTTAAGGTTCTCGATAGTTGGCTAGATGGAAACCAGGCGAATAATGGGGGGGCGATCGCCAACTCCGGCCAACTTACTGTTCAAAATAGTACCATCAGCAATAACATAGGTAGCAACGGTGGTGGAATTATTGTGATTGATGGTCAAGTCCAAATTATTAATAGCACGATTGCTAACAATAAAGGTATGATCGGTGGCGGCGTGTTTAACTCCGTTGCGGACTTGACGATTACTAATAGCACAATTGCCTTCAATAATGCGAGCGGAAACAGTGGCGGGGTAAGGAATATTGGGGGGGTAGCCAACCTGAAAAACACAATTATTGCTAGTAACACCTCCCCCCTTAACCCCGATGTTGGAGCGTCCATTGAATTTGCCTTCAAGAGTGGCGGCAATAACCTAATTGGAGACGGAACTGGAGGAGAGGGTTTAGTCGATGGGGTTAAAAATGATGTTGTCGGCAGTGCGGTCGCCCCAATCGATCCCTTACTCAGTCCCTTACAAAATAACGGTGGCACTACACCAACCTTGGCTCTAGCTAGTACCAGTCTTGCTATTAACAAGGGAAGTAATAGCTTTATTGCCCCCTATACTGACCCTGGACAATTTGATCAACGGGGGGCAGGCTTTAACCGGATCATCAATAACATTATTGATATCGGAGCCTTTGAGTCCCAACTGTTTTAATCAGTTATTAGTTATAGCAACCGCCAAGGCAGTTAGGACACCTGACGGATCTTAGAACCCAGACGGTGAAGTATTTCCCCCCTGTTCCCTCCCCCCTAGCCCCTCGTGCACGGGGGGTTTGGGGGGGCTGTTCCGGTGTTCCCTGCTATATCAGTTTGAAAACTCATTGACTTCTGCTTAGGAGGGATCTCGGCGTTGAATAAATTCAAAGCCACCCTCCTTATTTTTGGGCAAGTATTTTCCTGTTGCTAATAGTTTTACTTTTCTGACTTGTGCTAAGTTTTGAGGCGAGGAGCAAGGTTCAAGGGTTTCTGTCCTTAAATGGTGGGGATCTTGAGGGTGGGTACGATTAATCACCATATTTTTCTTGATTTTGGAAATATTGGTAAATCTTAGCATCATTTTTTTGACATTGAGAACAATTTAAAGATTCAATTTAGATTCTCTGGGGTTACTCATTTTGAGGCAAGATTCTAGTTTAATAAATTTTGATTTAGGTCAATTGTCTAATCCGATCTTTTGCCAAAATGTTGCTCAACTCTGTTGTCCAAAATTTTTCCTACCCTATAATTTAGGACGGTCAATGTCGTTCACTTTTAACCTAGAAGCACCTATCTGATTACAAACGATTATTCCCAAAATCATCCCAAGTTCTCATTTTCACCCTAAGACTGTTCTCCCTGCTAGACTTAAAATTGGTCTAGGTAGGGTCTTCGCAGATCAAAAGCGGATTCGGTGTCAACCTGGTTTTCAGCAGTAGAGGGGGGGAAACCCAAAATTGCAAAAAATAACTCATAAAACCGAGAATGTATGATAAAATCAAAAATTAGAGGTTTTTAGTTTCTTGGACTAATTGCTCAAGCTAGAACTGAGCGATTTTTGAAGGGGTGGAGCCGACTCTGATGTATAACTGAAAATTGTTATAGCTGGGTTGTACCTTCACCGAAGATCAGATGGGATTGATCCTTGATTCTGAATAGAAATCAATAGAAATTAACACCTATTGACAGAATTAGAATTGAGCATCAATATTGAATTCACAGTTGATTTATTAGGTTAAATTTGATATGGTACCGAGAGAATTTTTAAAGACTGTAGCTACGAGAGTTGGAATTTCCGACAATGAACTCGAAGTGATGGCGCGGGCAATCCAAGGAGAACCGATGACTGCGATTTCTAAGCAATTAGGGGTTCGCAAGGATGCCTTGCAGAAACGCTTGGGTGAGGTTTATAGGAAACTAAATATTAGCGGTGCAGGGCCGGGAAAATTAGCCAAATTGCAGCAAAAGTTACTGTCAGAATATCAAACCGATGGTACTAATCAAGGGGGCCAAATCAATGGCCAATCCGGTCGCAAAAAGCGGTCGATGAGTGGCCTTGACCCCCAAGGTTTCAGTAGTAATGTTCAAATTGATTGGGGGAATGCACCCAAATTGGCAGCCTTTTATGGCCGTTTGGAAGCTATGGCTGCCTTAAAACAAGGATTAGTCACCGAACGTGCTCACCTGATGATGTTGGAGGGCATGGGCGGTATTGGGAAAACGGCTTTGGCGGTTAAATTAGTTCAGGAAATTGCCCCGGACTTTGACAAAGTGATTTGGCGCTCACTCCGAGATAAACCTTCTCCGAGTGAGTTTATCGCCTCAACTTTTCCTGAACAATCTCAAGCCCCTTTAGGTTGGGATGATTCGGAACAAATCGCCCAATTGTTGAAAACCTTATCGGATTCTCGGTATTTGTTAGTAATTGATGAGATAGAATATATCTCACAACTCGGGAGTAAAGATGCGGCTTTCAAAAGTTATGAATCTTTATTTCAACAGATTAGTGAGTCTTCCCATCGTAGCAGTGTTTTATTAATCGGTTGGGAATTTCCGCTTTCGTGGCAACAGTTCGCGTCTAAAACCTCAGTACAGTTAACTGGGTTATCGGAACAAGACTCTCAACAAATGGTTTTATCCGGTCAAGAATCCCTCTATTTAGATGAAAAATTCCTATCAGAATTGATTCATTTATGTGGTGGCAACCCCTTAATTTTAAAATTATGGGCGGCTAAGATTCCTGATTTTACAATTAGAAATCTGACGAAATTAATCAAGCAAAATACCTTGGTTATTGAAGAATTGGTACGTCAATCCCTGCGAGCAGAACAGGAATTGTCCGACCTAGAAATTCGTTTAGTCTGTTGGTTGGCGGTAAATCAAAAAGCGGCAACCTTGAGTGAGTTAGCAACGGATTTAATTCTCTCGGAAACTGAAGCCGAAGTCCAGACTTCCTTAGAATTTTTAGTTGAGCGATCGCTGTTAGAAACAACTAATTTTAGCGCTCCTATGGCTTACACGGTTAATAGTAACTTCAGAAAAGCCGTCTGGTATCAGTTAATGGGTAAATCCTTTAATGAACTGGGTTATAAACACTACTTAGAAGGGGAGTTTCAATCGGCTAAAATCAATTTATTGCAAGCAATTCGCTATCATTCGGCTTTAAGTGCAGGTCATTATAATTTAGGTTCGACCTATGAAAAGCTCGATCAGTTTGAAGAAGCCAGAAAACATTATCAAATTCTAGTCGATGTGGATAATAACCGCGCAGCACAGGCGGCGGTGAATAATTTAGCACGATTGGAAATTTTAGATGGCAAAACCGAGGAAGCTATTGATAAATTAGAAAAAACCTTGGTACAAGTTAAGGATAAAGGAATCCGAGCCGCCTTATATAAGAATTTAGGCTGGGCTTATTTCCTAGAAAATAATCCAAAACAGGCTGAAGTTGAGTTACGTCAATCCTTAGAATTAAAAGAATCTAATGTGGTGGCTTACTATCTTTTAGCTCAGGTTTTAGAAGCCCAAAACCGTCATAAACAAGCCTTAACGTTTTGGAAAACGGCCTTAGAACAGGACGAATTAGATCAAAAATCTAATGGTGTTACCTGGCGTTTACCTGAATTGCTGGCTTGGCGGATGACTGCTCGCCAACGCTTACTGAAATAATCGCTTAAAGCCTCCTTTCCCTATTTCCCTGACTTGGGGAATAAGTGATGGAGGCTTTGCTTTTTAGGTTGCTAGGTATAGCAGGGAACAGGGGAGAAAATACTTCACCGTCTGGTATCCTAACTGCCTTGGCGGTTGCTATAATAGATAACTGTCCTTTCGGATCAACAAAGAATTTCGTTGAAAAAAATCTACTAGATCATAGTTTAAAACATCTTTTGAAAAAATAAATTGACTATACAACAAGGTAGAAATTTTAGCAATTGCAACCTTAAAGGTTATTTTTAAAAAACCGCTCCCTAAGTTTACCAAGGGCTTCCAATCATTGTAAATCCTGACCAGTAATAGGGATGGGATAGGCTGGTAATATTAGATTCTGTCAGATTCTCAGGGAGAGGAATAGCGCCAAAGGTGGTTATCAATTGATCATTTTCGATCCGAGTTTTTCCTTGAATCATGTCAATTTGTGCCTCTTGTAAAGCGATCGCTTTAATCGGAGCTTGCTTTAAAGATTCATAAAATTCACTCATTAATCCCAAGGTTCCTTGATCACTAACATACCATAAACTCGCTAAAGCTGATTTAACTCCAGCCTGCACCGCTAACCCAGCAAATCCTAATTCTGACCGTCGATCTCCTAATGCTGTTCGACAAGCACTTAAAGTTAATAATTCCACTATGGGATTATCCCAACCCAAATTAGGAAGTTCTGTTAAGGGTAATTTTTCATTCCATAATTGAATAAAAGAATTACTCGGAGATCCGGTTTTAAAATCAGCGTGGGTGGCTAAATGAATCACTTGAAAATCAGATATACGCCGTTGGGATTTCAGATTTTCCAGGGTAAATCGTTCGTTTAAGAATTTTTCCCCAGGCCAAATTTCAGTAATATTTTGGAGTTCAATTGGAACCGCCGGAAGTGGATTTTGTTGTTGAAATTGACTGGCTCCCATGGCTAGGACTTGCGCTTGACCAATGGGTTGATATCGAAAGTCAATTAAGCTGGTACTCGGAATTAAACTAATCCCATATTTTTCGGTTAAGAATTGTTGACCATCCCATAAAACTGCCATCGGTAAACTCCGTAAACCTGCATCCAGGGAGAATAGAATTGTCGAAATTCCTAATCTTTTCAAATCATCTTCTATCGGTTGAATCATCCATTGATAAAGTTGTTCCGCCGGAGCTTGATAACTGACTGTATCCCGTTTTCGGGGGTTGGTAATTTCACTTTGTAATTGTCGAACGACGGGGAATAATTTTTCTTGGGTGGCTTCAGGAACGCTATGTCTTATGGGTTTACCGGAGGAAGGAACCACAATGATTTCTAATTGCTCTTCCCTGGAAACAATATAAACAATCGCATAAACCTGTTTAGTTTTTATCTCTAATTCTTTTAACAGTTGTTGAACTTCTGAACGATTTAATTGGGTTCCTTGGACTCCTAAATGTTGTTGAAATTCTTGAGTTCTTGACTGTTCTAATGCTAAAAATGTGGAATCTAAGTTATCAAAACCAAAAGCAATATCTACTGTTGATAAAATTTCCTTGGACAGAAAATTATTGTTATCATTAATAATAATTTCAGGAGAAGTTTCTTCTATTTTTTGTTCTTGGTCAGGACGAATTAATACATCTTGTTGTAGGATAACTTCGGTATCAATTAAGGGTTGATTTACATTGGGGGGAATATTAGGAGGAATATTAGGCGCGTCATCGGTGGAAATAACAATATTTCCTGATGTGAATGAACCTTTAAAACTTTGGGGTGGCAGAATATTAAAGTCTCCTGTAGTAATGGTGGAGGCTGTTCCATTCATTGCTAAGTTACCTCCGATTTCAAAGGGAGCAACGGGGGGATTCAGTGGCCCTCCGGCGTGACGAATCGTAATCGAACCCCCGCCCAGACGTCCTGCGGTGGAGATACTGGCGGTTCCCGTGGGGGAAAATTGGGTGGGGAAGGAGTTGGTAGCACGGAAGTAGCCTTGAGTTGATTCGGCAAAAACGTTACCCCCGCGACCATTGGGGGATTCAGCGTTAATAAATTCGACCTGAACATCATTAATCGGGTCGAGGAAGACGTTACCGCCCTGGGTTTGACCTTGGGTATCAATTTGTCCGGTGGTAATGCTGGTTTGGGCTTTGACCGTAACATTACCGCCTGTCGAACCGGATGTCAGTATATTTCCGGTTGTAACATTTCCGGTATTCGCTTCTAGGGAGATATTTCCGCCCGTATTACCTGGGGATGAGCTATTCAGGGTGTTAGTAGTAATATTTCCCTGGGGGGTACTTAGGGAAATATCCCCACCGTTAGCATTAGGGGATGAACTATTGAGGGAATTAACCGTAATATTCCCGTTGCGGCTATTAAGGGTAATTCCTGGGGATGCGGTAATATCACGGGTGGTAATATCATTATTGGCGGTGACTGCAACCGTACCATTACTGACAATATTAGCATTAAGGTTAACAATATTACTGGCATTAATATTCAGTCCCCCTGACCCTAGGGTGATGGGGGCGTTAGCTTGGACGGTTCCGGCGGTAATCCCTAAACCGTTCAGGGAAGATTCGGTGGTAAAGGTATCTAAATTTACATCATTATTCCCCGCATTAAGGGTTAACTTTCCTTGTCCGGCAAGGGTTGAACCAATAAAGTCAATTACTCCGTTTCCAATACTGGTGTCTAATGTAACTGAATTTCCAGAAACATTAACGGTATTTACGGAGGAAAAGTTAAGTCCGGCGCTGGTGTAGATATCTCCAAACAGGTTAAGGGCGCTCGCTTGTTGAAAAATTAATCCGTTTATGGGGTTATTATTATTACCAACGGTATTCAGGGAAATTGTTCCGTTTCCGGCGTTGAGTGTTAGGGTTTGGGAACCTGTTATCGGACTATTATTAAATAGAATATTACCATTATTTCCGGTGGTATTAATAATAATAGGATTTTCGAGTTGAGTTCCCCCAGAAGCATTACTAAAATCAATATTATTATTTGTAGTTAAATTGCCTTTTAGGGTCGTGAGTCCGGTGGTATTAACTTGCAAACTAGACAGGGGGTTACTATCACCCACAGTAGAAAAAGTAATATTACCGCTACCCGCATTCAGGGTTAAGTTACTATTTCCATTGATAGAATTATTGAAAATAATATCACCACTATTATTAGTTCCCGATGAAGTTAGGGTAATATCAGGAAATGCTAGTTGTAGGGGACTATTATATTGTTGTTGACTTCCGACCCCATTATTGCTAGAGGTATTAATATCACCATTTAAAATAATTGGATTATTTCCAGTGTTTAAAGTAACATTTCCCGCTTGACCGTTGGAGGTACTGGTATTAACCCCGCCTAAATTCAGGGTTTGGGGGGTAATAATAGTAATATTTCCCCCATTATTCGGGGAACTGGTATTCAGAATACCGGGGTTTGTCGTAATATTTCCATTGGAACTATTCAGGGTGATGGGTTGACCGTTGGTAGTAATATTTCCGGTAATAATATTATTGGTTGCGGTGATTTCAACGTTACTACCATTGGTTGTATTAATATCTTGGGGAAGGGTGACAGTATCACTAGAATTAATCTTTAAATTCCCGGTATCAAGGGTAATAGGAGAATTACTATTAACGGTTTGGGCATTAATTTCTAACCCTCCCAGGTTGACCGTATTATTAAATTGAATATTGCCATTTCCCGCTTGTATAGTTAAACCGTTATTATTGGCGGGAATACTATTAATAGTATTGTTAAAAATTATATTTCCGCTTCCCGATGTTCCAGAGGTATTAACGGTAATAGGTTGATTTAATTCAACGGGGTTATTAAAGGTTGAATTGCTACCTGTCCCGCTATTTCCAGAGGTATTAATATTTCCAGTTAACGCAATCTTTTCTCCTGTAACCGTTAGAGTTCCCGCTTGGTTAGTTTGGGTACTGGTATTAATTTCCCCTAGGGTAATATTAGCGGGGGTTGTAATAGTAATATCACCACCATTGCTATTAGTGGAACTGCTATTAATAATTCCGGCACTACTATCAATATTTCCCGTATTACTATTTAAGATAATAGGTTGACCTTGGGTAGTTAGGTTGGCGGTGGTGATATTATTTTCAGCATTAATATTAATAGTGGCGGTATTCGTGGCGGTGATGGGTTGGGTTAAATTAACCGTACCACTGCTATTGATATTAATTCCTTCTCCCTCAAGATTAATTCCCCCATTACTATTGACATCTCCACTGGTTAGATTTAAAGTATTTAAGGGATTTGTTGCTCCTATTGCTTGATTAATATTAACCGTTCCCGTCCCCGCTTGCAGGGTTAAATTAGCATTCCCTGGAGTATTACTATCAACGGTATTATTAAAGGTAACATTTCCACTTCCGGCGTTTCCCGATGTGGTTAAAGTAACGGTATTTGCATCTAAAATTACCGGAGAATTAAAAGTAATATTATTCCCTGAACCAATATTGGCGGAAGTATCTATATTATTGGTTAAATTAATCGTATTTCCGGCGAGGGTTAGGGTTCCCGCTTGACTGCTTCCTAAATTAGATTCTGTACGGGTATTGATTTCCCCTAGGGTTAAATTTTGAGCCGCATTTAGGTTAATTTCTCCCCCGTCTTCGGTGGTTGAACTACTATTGAGAATACCCGATGCTGTATTAATATTTCCGGTATTACTGGTGAGAGTAATTCTTGACCCATTACTAATAATATCTGCGGTTTTAATTTCCCCGGATGCAACTACATTAACGGGACTATTATTATTTGTCGTTATGGTATCACCTAAATTAACATCTTGAGTGGCATTAATATTAATGCCGCCATTTTCAATATTAACAGGAGACTGGGTAACGACATTTCCACTATTAATAGTTAAGGTTTGCAGAGGAATATTATCACCGATAGCTTGATTAAAAGTTGTATCTCCCGTTCCAGTTTCCAGAGTTAAACTATTACTCCCAGCATTACTTTCAATACTGCTATTTACAGTTCCATTAAAAGTGACATTTCCTGCGCTATTATTTCCGGTTGTATTTATGGTAATATTAGGTTCAGGTAGAATAACATTGGCATTAAAATTAACATTACTTCCCTGACCTTGGGTAGCAGAGGTATTAATATCTCCGGTTAAATTAATAGTATTATTTCCCGATAAAATATTCAGGGTTCCTGCTTGACTATTGCTAGAATTAGAGGCGGTACTGGTGTTAATATTCCCTAGGGTAATAGTTCCCGATGCGTTGAGGGTTTGGTTGCCGCCATTATTATCAGAAGAACTGCTATCTAAAATTCCAGCTTGGGTATTAATTGCCCCATTGGTACTGGTTAAATTAATAGTTTCTCCTCCAGTAATTATCGTTCCCGTATTAATTTTATTAGTTGCTTTTAGATTGACAGAAACCCCATTTGTGGCGGTAGCAAGACTATTTAATATTCCGGCGGTCGTATCAATATTATTACTACTTTCTAAGGTAATATTTCCCCCGGCGGTGGTCATATTTTGAGTGGTAATATTTCCGGTTGCCAGAATATTAATAATCCCGCTATCGGTGGTTAAAATATTAGCTAAATTTACATTCCCACTGGCATTAATTGTTAATCCAGAGTTTGCCAGATTCATCGGTGCTATACTATTAATATTCCCTCCGGTAATGTTTAAAGTATTCAGGGGGATAATATTCCCAACACTATTATTAAAACTGATATTTCCCGCTTGCAGAATTAAACTATTGCTTCCTGGGGTAATCCCATTAATAGTATTATTAAAAATAATATTGCCACTCCCCGTACTCCCGGCAGTATTAAAAGTAATGGTAGGTTGGGCAATTTGTAAGGGTGCAGAAACCGTAATATTATTTCCTTGACCTGTAGTGGCAGAAGTATTAATATTGTTAGTCACCGTAACTCTATTATTAGCAGAAGTTAAACTAACACTTCCTCCTTGAGTATTCCCACTCGCATTAATACCCGCAACTCTAATATTACCCGCCGCATCAATAGCAATATTTCCCCCGCTACCAACACTAGAACTACTATCAAGGGTTCCAAAACTACTATTAATATTTCCTTCACTACTTTTGAGGTTAATATTACCCCCGGAATTGGTCAAGGAATTAATCAATAAATCTCGATTTCCTGATATTGTGATACTTCCTGAACCTGTGGTTTTAATCGGGGTATTCTCTCCAATAATAACACTATTTGTATTTTCGCCATTATTGACGCTATTGATTAAAATTGACCCCGTATTAGTTTGAATTTGACTTCCCCCAAATATTCCCACACCTTGACTATTAGTAGCCGACAACCCGCGACCTTGAATATTAATATTCCCACTGTTTAAACTATTAATTTGTGCGGTATTAATTAAAAGAATCCCATGACTATCGGGAGTTTGACTACTACTTCCCACTAAATTAATATTTCCCGTTGCTGTCGCGGTAATATTTGCACCTCCAAATAGGGCAATTCCATGACTACTATTCCCCGTAGCACTACTAAGTCCATCTAAATTAATATTCCCAATTCCAGTAGAAACAATTTCACCTCCATCCCCAATAAAAATCCCTGGACTTGAGGTTAAACCCCGTCCCAAACCGTTAATTTTAATATCCCCATTTAGGGTTTGTATTTTTCCATTCGCAATAAAAATGCCCTCGCTAATATTACCCTGACCACTAACCCCCGATAAAGTAATATTTCCGGTTCCTGTGGAAGAAATTAGGGAGTTATTTAATATAGAAATTCCGTCATTATTATTGCCAGTAGCGTTATTATTTCCGTTTAAATTAATATTTCCTATTCCCGTAGAAGTAATATTACTTTGACTCATATAAACCCCCACAGTATTATCTGTTCCGGCGGGAGTTCCTGTTATTTGAATTGTGCCATCAACGGTTGAAATATTACTTTGGTTCAAATTCACACCAAAACTATTTAATCCATTCTCATTACTTCCTGTTAAGGTAATATTCCCTGTTCTGCTTTGCACGCTAGAATTATTATTGAGTAAAACACCAATATTACTGCTTTGACTGCCTTTGCTATTGCCAATAATACTAATATTTCCTGCCTCTGAATTAATAGTAGATTGTTCTAACCAAACTCCTATATTAGTCTCGGTTTGTAGACCACTGGTTCCAGTTAAATTAACATTTCCATTCCCAGAATTTAAGCTACTATTCGTTAATAGAATCCCATGATTAAAGGGTTGGTTATTAACCGCAATGCCATCTAGGGTGATGTTTCCCCCCAGGGTATTAATTTGACTATTATCAATCCAAACCCCAGAACGAAATAGGGCATTTCCTCTACCTGTTGCGGTAAAATCTCCTCCCTTTGTATCGAGGGTAGCGTTTTTAATATAAATAGCACCATTATTATTATTCTCAAAATCCGCCTTAAAATTCAGGTTTAATTTATCACTATCATTCGGGATACTATCCCTAATAGTTTGTCCATCCAGAATAATATTCCCCGCCGCATTTAAGGTTAAACTTCTTTCTCCCCCAATTCCATCAAAATCAAAGGAGGTCTGAAAGGTAATATTCCCATCTTGGGAATTGTTTCCCACATCTCCGGTTTCTACAACAACATTTCCTTCACTTAGCGCCGACTTCAATACAAAAACACTTAATCTTCCATTATCATCGCTGGTATTAAATAGTAATTCACCCGTGGGTAAAGCATTTTGATTCAGGTTTGTATTTCCCCCCGTATCATCAACAATATCAATATTATTTGGGTCAAGTAACCAGGTTCCTCCTAACCCGACGGGGGCTGAAATATCGGGGGCGGTGTTAATATCTAAAATACCGCGACTACTGGTTTCAACAAATCCGCCATTGCCATTTTGGATTCCTCCCCGCACCTGAATATTACCATAAACTTGAGTTAAATCTTCAGACCAAATAATAACTCGACCGCCATTTCCCGTGTCTAAAGCATTAGCATTAATAAAAGAATCGGAACTAATAAAGGTTTTTTTGGCATGGGGAAAATCCCCTAATCCTTTATAGTCTCCCCCGATTAAAATTGTTCCTCCTCCGGTTAATCCCGAAGCGTTTAAGGTACTATTAATTAAGCCAATTCTATCCCCAGTTAACTGAAGATTTCCCCCGCTTTGATTGGGTGAACTGACATCAATAGTTCCTGATAAAATCGTAGTTCCAGGTGTGGTGGGAACTGTAATTCCCGAAGCAGTTAAAATAACCTGACCCTGTTCATTAACCTTAACTTGACTCGCACTAACTGAATTTCCTCCAGTGAGTAATTCCGGTAAAGATAAGGCGGTAAAGGTAGAATTATTTTGAGGAATATCTGAAGTTAATTCTAAATTTAATAGGTGTCCGTCCTGGGAAAGTCGAACTAAATTTTCCCCAGTCACCGACGCAATAGTAATATTTCCGGCGGGTGCGGATATTGTTCCGGTATTTAAAACCGTTCCTGCTAATAATGTTATATTCTCTCCAGGGGAAACCGTGAGATTTCCTAAATTAACTAAACTCCCAGGATTTTCGGAATTAAACACAAAATCCCTAGGAGTTCCGACTAAGGTTTGCCATTGATTTTCCCCGATAGCTTGGAACCAATTTTGATTCCCAAATCCAATCGAATTTGCTGTCGTAGCGGTGAAGGAGGCAGGAATATTTAAACTAGCATTTTCTCCAAAAATAATTCCAGCCGGGTTGATTAAAAATAGGTTAGAATTTCCGCCCGTAACTTGAATTAATCCATTAATAAAAGAGGCTTCTCCCCCGGTAACTCGTCCTAATATATTCTGAATTTTAGGATTAGAAATAAAGTTAATAATTTGACCCTGAGAAAGTCCTAATTTTTCAAAACTATGGAATAAATTTGCTCCATTTCCCGATAAACTGCCGCCATTAATATTAAACTGATTTCCCTGATGGGTGACTTGGGTTCCGGTTCCATCCTGTGCCGGAATAATTGTTTGTGCCACAATTGAAGTGGGAAATAGGCAAATAAACAGTAACGAGGGAACCATGACCCGGGGAGTGAATAGAACCGGAATTTGTGCAAAAGGTTGCAACTTAGGGAGGCGCGTTTGTTTCCGATTCATATTTTCACCCAATCCAGAGAAACTTGTCTCTATCCTAAGCCAGTTTTTTCTAAATGGCAACTCTTAATTTTGATAATAAATTATAAATCTTTATAAATTCATCAACTTCTATAGTAAACTAAGAAAATGCACTCAATCCCGTCTAATCATCAATGGATCAACATCAACATCCGGTAATTCTGAATGAGTCTGTCGCCACAACGGACTTAGCAACCCTGCGCCATTGGCTACTGGATTTATTTTGTCAACTCGCCTATAAAGAAGGAGATTTTGTACTTTCTTCCGGTCAACAGAGTTCCTACTATATTAATGGTAAACAAGTCACTTTGCATCCCCATGGAGCTTTGGCTATTGGCCGTTTATTATTAGCAATGTTACCCGAAGATACCCAAGCGGTGGCCGGATTAACCCTCGGTGCTGACCCGATGGTTTCGGCGGTGAGTGTGGTTTCTGCCTATCAAAATCGGCCAGTTTTTGCCTTAATTGTTCGCAAGGAAGCCAAAGGACACGGAACCCAGGCCTATATTGAGGGGCCAACTTTACCCCCTGGCGCCCAGGTGGTAGTCCTTGAGGATGTGGTGACTACGGGACAATCGGCAATGAAAGCGGTCAAACGCCTACAGGATGCGGGATATCAGGCCCATCATATTATCGCTTTAGTAGACAGACAACAGGGGGGCGGGGAACTCTATCAGCAGGAAGGCTTAGAATTTCAGAGTCTATTTACGATAGATGATTTAAAAGCCCATAATGCCAGTAACAATTGTGCCAAAGTATGATATCCTCCTGAGTATTTTCAATTTTGCGACATACCATCCCTTCCCAAAAATTATCGATGAACAGCAAACATTTTATCTTGCCTGGATTTGCGCTTTTGTTGGGTACAGTGTTCCTGGGGACTGCGGTTGCTAGGGAACTCACCGCAGATGAGAAAACAGTCGTTTGTAAACTCAAAGAAGTAGTTAAGGATGCGGGGAGAGACGGTTTTGAATTGGCATTTTGGCCGATTGTCCGTAAGGGGCCAGCGAAGGCGAATGCTCCTCTAACCATTAGACTTGATCCTGCGATAGAATATTTATTTGTTGGCTATTGTGACGAAAATTGTACCGATGTAAATTTAAGTATTAAAACCCTGGATGGGAAGGTTTTACAATCAGAAAAAGATACTTTATCTGTGATGCCATTTAAACCTCCGGCTGCTAATATTTATGAACTTAATCTTAATATGACCAGTTGTAGCCGCAAAGATGGATGTGTTTATGGAATTGGTATTTTAGCACCCAAAGGAGTTAAGGTTCCCTATGCTCCATCCTTACCCAAAGACCTTGCTAAATTTGAGTTTTGCCAATAATTCAGTCATCAGTAGAGACGTGCCATGGCGCGTCTCTACTAGCTGTTAACTGTTAAATGATTACCAACGCAGAATTTTTCCACACAGCGCACAAACATTTCCACACCCATAGCTAAGACCGTTTCATCAAAATCAAAACGGGGATGATGATGGGGAAAATCCAAATTTTTATCCACATTTGCCGAACCCAAAAAGAAATAACAACCGGGAACTTCTTGGAGAAAATAGGCAATATCTTCCGCCGCCATAGTTTGGCATTCTGGCACAACTCCGGCGGGAGTTTCAACTAAAGTTTCCGCCACACTTTGTACCAACTCCGTAATCCGTTTATCATTAATCACCGGAGGATATAAAGAGGCATAATTAAGTTCATAACTCGCCCCATGACTTTGGCAAACCCCGGCAATAATTTGTTCAACTCGACTCCCAAAAAACCCTTTATAGCTAGGATTAAAATAGCGCACTGTTCCCAACATTTTAGCACTATCCGCAATCACATTATCGGTATTTCCAGCATGAAGGGAACCCACACTAACAACGGCTGCATCTAAGGGATTAACATTCCGAGAAACAATAGTTTGTAAGGCTAAAACAATATGGGAAGCAACCACAATTGAATCAATAGTTTGATGGGGAATCGCACCATGTCCGCCCTTTCCATAGATTGTACATTGAAATTTCTCGACCGCCGCCATTAACCCGCCACTACGGACTCCAATAGTTCCCAAGGGTAAATTATTCCATAGGTGGAGTCCAATCAAAGCATCAACATTAGGGTTCTTTAAAACCCCCGCTTCAATCATCGGTTTAGCACCCCCCGGCCCTTCTTCGGCGGGTTGAAAAATAATTTTAACTAACCCTTGAAAACTATGGCGATGATGGGCTAAATAATAGGCAGTTCCTAAAGCAATCGCCGTATGACCATCATGGCCGCAGGCGTGCATAATTCCTTGATGTTGAGATTTATAAGAAACATCATTTTCTTCTTGAATTGGTAAGGCGTCTAAATCGGCGCGAATCGCTAAAACTGGCCCGGGTTTTCCACTATCAATAATAGCCACAATTCCGGTTTTAGCAATTCCGGTTTCATGCTCAATTCCCCATTTTTTCAGTTTTTCGGCAACAAATTCCGCCGTTAAGGTTTCCTTAAATCCCAATTCAGGATACTGATGTAAGTGGCGACGCCATTCGATTAACTGCGGCTGTAAGTTACGGATATCTAGTCGCAGTTGTGAGTTATTGACTGAATTTAAGCTGGGAATTGTAGAAACCATCGGTGTGCAGAAAATCTGAAAAATCTATTTAAGGATCTAAAATTAATTATAACATTATTTTAATGTTTGTAGGGGCGGGTTCCGAATTAATCTTTAATCTGCACAAATAACCTACTTAAACCCGCCCCAACTATTGTCCAATAAAATTCCAGATTAACTGAAAATCAATGCTGGGTTTGGGCGGGTTTTTCAGATTATTTGTGCTGAACATAAATTATTACAGAACCCGCCCCTACATCTTTGTGATTAATTAAAAATAGTTTCTATGTCTAAATTTGCAGCAATTTGAGTCAATTTTTCTCGATCCGTTGGTGTATCAAGATGGGGTAAAATTCCTAAAATTGGAATTTGGGTTAAAGATTCTATCAGATGGGTAGGAGTCCAATTTTCAATATCCTGTTCAGAAACAGGTTCGACACAATTTAAGACCAAACCTTTCAGAAATACCCCCGTTTGTCGAGCTAAAGCCACATTAGCCACCGCCTGAGCGATCGCACCTAAACGAACCGGAACCACTAAAATAGTCGGTAAATGCCAATCCCGTGCCAAATCAGCAACTATTAATTCATGAGTCACTGGAGAACCCAACCCCCCCAACCCTTCTATTAATACAAAATCCAGACGCTCTTGCAACCGAAAGAAATGCGACCAAACTAACTTTAAATCGACTATTTTTCCTTCCAGTTCGGCTGCAATTGGAGGAGCAAGAGGGGCTTTAAAATGCAAAGGATTAATGTCTTCAATCGACTGACCTAAATCAAAAAGTTGAGTATATAATTCCCGATCGCCCTCTCCCGTTTGAATCGGTTTAAATACCCCTAAAGTTCGAGATAAATAATAGGTTTGCCAATAGGAAATTAACGCCGTTGTTAATACTGTTTTCCCCACATTTGTATCCGTTCCAGCAATCAATAAAGTCTTGTTCATAACTCTCACCAGTAACCAGTCAATAAATAAAATATTACACAGTTATAATTTTCCCATAGAACCTGTTATATTAGAAAAATAAAATTTATTTTATAATTAGAGGTAGTTTACCAGAAGACATTTATCCGGGAAGAATTCACAGTCCAATTGGCATTGCTTTCTAAAAATACAATTATTAAGCTCTTGATGAAAAGTAAAAATCTGAGATTCAAAATTTTTAGAAAAAATTTGCCATTGGATAGGAGAGAATCGCTTTATCTTCTGTCATGATAATTAAATCATGCTCTAAAGATTGACAAAGCAAAAGACGATCAAAAGGATCATTATGTAATGGTGGTAATTTAGTTAATTGAGTAATCGTAGTTTCAGCAATAGATAAGCTAGAAATTAGATGTTTTTCACGTTGTTGGGGAAGGTAAATTTCAGGAGATTCCGGTAAAGGCAATTTACCTAATTGATATTTAATCATCGCTTCCCAAACAGAAACTACACTGAGATAAATTTCGTTATCTTGATTGCTAATAGCATCACAAATTTTTGGGTAAAGTCGTTTATTATTAGTAATAAGCCACAGAAATATATGAGTATCTAACAGAATTTTCATGGATTTTCAAATAATTTAATAATTTCTCCAGGGAGGGGATCATTAAAATCATCAGGTACAACAAATTCACCCTCACATAAACCAATAGGACGGCGTTCTTTTTGAGGTGGTTTTGTTAGTATTGGTTTGATTTCAGCAATAGGTTGATCAGCTTGAGTAATGATCAAGCTATTACCTTCATGAATCAGTTTGATAAATCCTGATAAATTGTGTTGAATGTCATCTATATTTAGGGTAATCATGGTATTATTTCTTGCTTTTTGAGTTGTAAGGGTTCGTTCAGACAGAGTAAATCTTCCTCAGATAGCTCGGCTATTTTCATTAAAGCTCTCAAGGTTCCAACTTTCAAATCTTGATTGCGGTGAACAGGAATTGACAAAATTTGTTCTAATTATGGGTTTTCATAGATATAATGACTTCCAGTAATTCTTTTTAAAACCCAACCTTGGTTTCTCCTTCAGTAATACAGCAGGGAAGTGCTGGAACTTCTTCCCAATAGCCACCTTCTGCTGATGGATGAATGATCGCTCTAATTTTCATACATTTATTGAGTTATTTGTTAAGGATATTATAGCAACTATCGAGGGATTAGAGTTTGGCTAATGCTATTGGTTAGTAGTTGAGTTTTTAGGGGCGATGCCTGCGGCTGGTGGAGCCTAAGCGCTTTGGGATTCGGGATAGTTTCGCTTCACGCGCTCCATCTATTTATGCTAACATTAAAGAGCTTAAACATTACCTATTAAGAATCTTTTACTATATAGTTATCAGTCTTTGTTGTCCATCAATTAATAAATATTTAGACACTCCTTCCGGGACAGAAACCGTTTGCATAGTCACAATAGAACCCATAAAATGAGGTCTCATTGTTTCCTGTTCTGTCAAATCTATCAGATCGTCCCATAAATTTTCCCATTGTTGACGTTCCCAGCTATAGAAACGTTGAAATAGGGGAACGAGATATTGTTGGGTTCCTTCTAAAATCTTTTGTAGCTTGGTTTCCGAGGCTTTCATATTTTTTTAGGGATATTTAAACTAAAATTATTTAGGGTTTGATATTGGTGGTTTAGCAATAAGGCTATTTTTCCAATCTTTTCTCGTCGGTTGGGTTAACGCAAGAAAACCCAATATTTTTTCCAATCACAATCTGATCAATATGGCAATTTTACATGGAAGTTGGTGCATGACGTCGAAGGGGTGTTTTTTCCTCTGGGGAGAAACCTGGCGGCGAGTCCCGTCGGAGTCCTTTTCTTCAGAACAAATTTTTCCATATCCCTTTGCTTTAAATGATACAGAATTATTGACTCAACCCTTGTTAAAAAATATGGGGTTATCAAATATTCTATCCCAACAAATTATAGCGTTACCAACAGATATTTCCGAATCTGGGGAACTTACTCCGATTTATTCTACTACAAATAATATTCCTAAATCCTATCTTTATCCTTGGCAAATTACGGGAATTTCTCTTAATCCTAAACAAGCGTTTCAATTTTTACAATCCCTACCCTTAAATACCGTTATCACATCTGATTCCGACCTGGGGGAAGATCTACGTTTTTGGTCACATATTGCTCGTTGGAGTTTGGATTTATTAGCTAGATCTAAATTTTTACCTGGATTAATTAAACAATCTGATCAAACTATTATATCTCAATGGCAACCGCTTCTTGATAGTGCTATTGATCAAACTCGATTATTACGTTTTGCTCAACAAATGCCAAGGGTTTGTCGAGTGTATCAAGAATTAATAGTAGGTGATAGTTTAGCGATTAATTTGCCCCTATCTGCTCAGGATATTATTATTAATTTTTTGTCGGTAATGATTGATCAACAGGTGAAAAATATAGCTAAAGAAGTTGATCAAAAAGCGATTTTATCACTTCCAATTTGGCAGAAATGGTTACAAAGTTTGGGGGAACAGGAAAATACTATTAATGCCGAATTAATAGAAATAGAATCCTTAGAAACCACTTTAAAAAATTGGACTGCTCCCCTACAATATTCCTTGTCTGAACCTAATCTATTTTCGACGGCTTTTCATTTACATCCTCCCACAGAATATAATCCTAATTGGCAATTAGAATATTGTCTACAAGCTATTGATCAACCTGAATTTATTGTTAATTCCAATATTGTTTGGAATCATCCCGTTGACTCGTTTAATTATCGAGGGAGAACAATTAAACATCCCCAGGAAACCCTGTTAAAAGGCTTAGGACTGGCTTCAAAATTATATCCGGTAATTGAAACCAGTTTACAGCAAGCACGCCCCCAAAGCTGTAGTTTAAATCCTTTACAAGCTTATCAATTCTTGAAAAGCTATGCTTGGCGTTTTACTGATAGTGGTTTAGGGGTAATATTACCTCCGAGTTTAGCAAATCGAGAGGGATGGGCGAGTCGATTAGGATTAAGTATTAAAGCAGAAACGCCTAAATTAAAAACCAATGAAAGATTGGGATTAAAAAGTTTATTAAACTTTAAATGGCAATTATCAATTGGTGGTCAAACCATGACTAAGGCAGAATTTGATCGCTTAGTTGCTAAGGAAAGTCCGTTAGTAGAAATTAATGGGGAATGGGTAGAATTACGCGAATCGGATATTAGATCGGCAAAGATATTTTTCAGTCAAAGAAAAGATGAAATGACTCTTTCTTTAGAAGATGCTTTACGGTTATCAACGGGAGATACTCAAATGATTGAAAAATTACCTGTTGTTAATTTTGAAGCGGGGGGGAAATTACAGGAATTATTGAATACTTTAACCAATAATCGTAACTTAGAACCGATTCCAAATCCTAAAGATTTTAAAGGGGAATTACGACCCTATCAAGCTAGAGGTGCAGGTTGGTTATCTTTCCTAGAACAATGGGGTTTAGGTGCGTGTTTAGCTGATGATATGGGATTGGGAAAAACCATAGAATTTATTGCTTTTTTACTGCATTTAAAAGAACAAAATAGTTTAGAAAATCCGGTTTTATTGGTTTGTCCAACATCGGTTTTAGGGAATTGGGAACGGGAGGTTAAAAAGTTTAGTCCGACCTTAAATGTAATAGTTCATCATGGCGATAAACGCGCCAAAGGTAAAAATTTTGCTAAAATAATTCAAGATAAAAATTTAGTGATTACCAGTTATCCCTTAACCTTCCGAGACGAGAAAGAATTGCAGGGAGTAACTTGGCAAGGATTGGTATTAGATGAAGCTCAAAATATCAAAAATCCCGATGCTAAACAATCAAAAACTATTAAAAATATTAACGCATCGTTTAAAATAGCATTAACAGGAACTCCGGTAGAAAATCGCCTATCGGAATTGTGGTCAATTATGGATTTTTTAAATCCAGGGTATTTAGGGCAACGGCTATTTTTTCAACGACGGTTTGCAATTCCGATTGAAAAATATGGGGATACGGACTCTTTAAAGATTTTGCGATCGCTTGTTCAACCTTTTATTTTACGTCGGTTAAAAACCGATAAGGATATTATTCAAGATTTACCCGAAAAACAGGAAAATATAGTATTTTGTCCTTTAACAACTGAACAAGCAACCCTATATCAAAAAATTGTCGATGACTCTTTGGCAAAAATTGATGATGCGGAAGGAATTCAACGTCGAGGAATGATTTTAGCTTTATTAGTGAAACTTAAACAACTTTGCAACCATCCGGTTTTAATCGAAGCTAAAGTTAAAAATAGTAAAAAATCAGATATAATTAAAACCCAATATTCGGGAAAATTACAACGTTTGACGGAAATGTTAGATGAGGTTTTAGCTGAAGGAGATCGGGCTTTAATTTTTACTCAATTTGCTGAATGGGGAAAAGTATTACAACCCTATTTAGAAGATTATTTCAACCGAGAAATATTATTTTTATATGGAAGTACCTCAAAAAATAAACGGGAAGAAATGATTGATCGGTTTCAAAATGATCCCCAAGCTCCACCGATTATGATATTATCGTTAAAGGCTGGAGGAGTAGGTTTAAATTTAACCCGGGCGAATCATGTTTTTCACTTTGACCGATGGTGGAATCCAGCAGTGGAAAATCAAGCGACAGATCGAGTTTTTAGAATTGGTCAAACCCGAAATGTACAAGTCCATAAATTTGTTTGTACAGGAACTTTAGAGGAAAAAATCCATGATTTAATTGAAAGTAAAAAAGCGTTGGCGGAACAGGTTGTTAGTGCGGGAGAAGATTGGTTAACAGCTTTAGATACCGATCAACTCAGAAATCTATTAATATTAGATCGGAACTCAATTATTGATGAAGAAACCCCGTTGTAGCACCGTTGTTGCGCTTAAGCGCATCTTATCTTATAACAATTATGTGCGCTAAAGCGCAACAACTATCTGCGCTAAAGCGCAACAACTATCTGCGCTTTAGCGCAACAATTATCTGCGCTAAAGCGCAACAACTATCTGCGCTAAAGCGCAACAACTATCTGCGCTAAAGCGCAACAACTATCTGCGCTAAAGCGCAACAACTAGAAGGAGGATAAAATGAGTCAGGAATGGTGGTCACAACAATGGTTAGATTTATTAGACAAATATCGGTTTAAAAAACGCCTGGAACGAGCCAGAAATTACGCTAGAGAAGGTAATGTTTTAAAGATTGAATTTAAAGATCAAAAAGTTTTAGCACAGGTTCAGGGGACTCAAATCGAACCTTATACCGTTTCTTTGTGGTTGGATATATTTAGTGATGAAGAATGGAATTATATTATTGCAACTCTATCACAACGGGCGATTTTTAGTGCTAAATTATTAGCCGGAGAAATGCCACAGGATATTGAGGATGTATTTGCCGCCAATGGGTTAAGATTATTTCCTTTTTCCCTAGATAATGTTCATTCTGAATGTAGTTGTCCAGATCAAGCTAATCCCTGTAAACATATTGCCGCAGTTTATTATATGTTAGGCGATCGCTTTAGTGAAGATCCTTTTGTTTTGTTTCAACTTAGGGGGAAAAATGCCGAACAAATTATTAATTCTTTACGACAGTTACGAGGTCAAAGTCAAGATGAAATTAACGTTGCTACCTCGGAAGAAATCACTATAAAATCTAATCCTAATTCCTTGAAATTAGATCAATTTTGGAATTACTCTCAACAGCTAGATTCCGCTTTAGTTGTGATTACACCTCCTCCGAGTAGTGAAACGGTACTTGATATTTTAGGGGCAATAAATTTAGCTACAATAGGAATTAAATCTACAAATCGTTCTACGTTATCTGACATAGATATTGTGATGCAATATTTAGAAACAGTTTACAAAAATGTCAGCCAGCAAGCGGTTTTAGTAGCACTTAATCGGGAAGAAAATTAATTAATCAATCAACAAAATAGGGTAATTTAGTATCTGGTCTGTTAAAAAGAAGATCAATTAGGTGATCATATTCATATTCATCAACAAGATTGTCAACCTCTAATGTAAAAATGGGAAGTGTAGCCTTGCGTTAGGGATGGTTTAGAATCGTGGTTTTTAAAATTGGTTTATTAGGACTGGGAACAGTTGGAACCGGAGTGGTTGAAATTCTGTCCAACCCGGAGGGTCGTCATCCCTTGTTATCGGAGTTAAGTTTGCATCGGGTGGGGGTGCGATCGCTTTCTAAACCCCGGAGTGTCAATATACCAGAAGATATACTGACAACGGATTTAGAAACAATTGTGATTGATCCAGCCATTGATATTGTGGTGGAATTAATCGGGGGTTTGGAACCAGCGCGATCGCTAATTCTCCAAGCGATTGAAAATGGCAAGCATATTGTCACCGCCAATAAAGCCGTGATTTCCCGTTATGGGAGTGAAATTTTTGATGCGGCGAATAAAAAAGGGGTTTATGTGATGTTAGAAGCCGCCGTTGGGGGTGGGATTCCGGTGATTCAACCGTTAAAACAATCCTTGGGTGCGAATCGAATTCAAACAGTCACCGGAATTATTAATGGCACAACTAACTATATTTTGACCCGGATGAAAAATGAAGGGGCAGATTTCTCCGAAGTCTTAGCGGATGCTCAACGGTTAGGATATGCAGAAGCTGACCCCACCGCCGATATTGATGGCTTAGATGCGGGGGATAAAATTGCGATTCTGGCATCCCTAGCTTTTGGAGGCAGAATTAAGTTAGAACAGGTTTACTGTGAAGGAATTAGAAAGGTAACGGCGACGGATATCACCTATGCGGAAAAATTGGGATTTGTGATTAAGTTATTAGCGATCGCATCCCGCAGTCCCCAGGCGACTCCCGATCAGGATTTATTATCGGTTCGAGTTCATCCGACTTTAGTGACCTTATCCCATCCTTTAGCCAGTATTAATGATGTTTATAATGCCATTTTAGTTGAAGGGGAACCGATTGGACAGGTGATGTTTTTTGGCAGAGGAGCCGGATCGGGGCCTACGGCGAGTGCGGTAGTTTCTGATATTTTAAATATTGTTGCTGTTTTACAAATGCAAGAAGCAGAAGTTGTTAATCCGATTATTCCCCATGAAATGATGAATTGTACCCATCAACATTACTGTAAAATTGCGCCGATGGAGGATTTAGTCACCCGTTTTTATACTCGGTTTCTAACCAAGGATTCTCCTGGGGTAATTGGAAAATTAGGAACTTGTTTTGGTCAGCATCATGTCAGTATAGAATCAATTGTACAAACGGGATTTCATGAAAATTTAGCAGAAATTGTTGTAGTTACCCATGATGTTTTGGAGGGTAATTTTAATCAAGCTTTAAGTGAAATTAAAGGTTTTGATGAAATTGACAGTATTCCTAGTATTTTAAGGGTACTGTAAATCAGTTATCAGTAAACAGTTATCAGTTATCAGTGCAAGGGTTATCAGTTATCACCGTAAAATTTATCGGTTGTCAGTTAACAGTAAAGAGATGACTGTTAACTGATGACTGTTAACTGATGACTGATGACTGATGACTGATGACTGATGACTGTTAACTGATTAGGAGTGTAGATCCGTAGGTTATGATAAATATATTCATATTTCTTAATTTTTGTTTACAAAATCCTGATGACTGCAACAAGCATCGCCAAAACCAAGCAATTCTTTAAGAAAACCATATTTTTTGACAACGAGCCAACCCCAGAACTGATAGCCATTTTACTGGTGTACTTTGTCCAGGGAATTTTAGGACTGGCCCGTTTAGGGGTGAGTTTTTTCCTCAAGGATGAACTGGGAATGAGTCCGGCGGAAGTGTCAATATTACTGGGAATTGTGGCGATTCCCTGGATTATTAAACCCCTATTTGGCTTTATTTCCGACGGTCTGCCGATTTTCGGTTATCGCCGTCGTCCCTATTTAATCCTATCAGGAATATTGGGGGCCTTATCCTGGGTGGCTATGGCCACAATTGTTCATACTCCTTTAGCCGCTACGGGGGCGATTGCCTTGAGTTCCCTTTCCGTGGCCATTGGCGATGTAATTGTCGATTCCTTAGTTGTTGAAAGAGCCCGTCACGAATCAATTAATAATATTGGTTCGCTGCAATCCGCTTCCTGGGGAGCGTCGGCTATTGGCGGATTAATTACCGCCTATTTAGGGGGGTTTTTATTAGAGCAATTTCCCCCGCAAACCATATTTTTAATTACAGCAACTTTTCCCTTAATTACTTCCATGGTGGCGGGATTAATTGCAGAAGAATTTCAGGGTCAACCCTCCAATTGGCAAACGGTTAAATCTCAAATTAAAAATCTGCGTCAAGCCATCACCCAAAAATCAATTTGGTTGCCTACAGCCTTTATTTTTCTTTGGCAAGCCACACCCACGGCTGATTCTGCATTTTTCTTTTTTACCACTAATGAATTAGGATTTCAACCCGAATTTTTAGGGCGAGTTCGTTTAGTTACAAGTATTGCCTCCTTACTCGGAATTTGGCTATTTCAAAGATTTTTTAAGTCCGTTCCTTTTCGGACAATCTTTTTTTGGTCAACAATTATTTCCACCTTATTAGGGATGACAATGTTACTATTAGTCACCCACACTAACCGAACCCTAGGAATTGATGATCATTGGTTTAGTTTGGGGGATAGTTTAATCCTAACCGTGATGGGACAAATTGCCTATATGCCTGTTTTGATATTAGCTGCTCGCCTCTGTCCTCCCGGGGTAGAAGCCACATTATTTGCCCTATTAATGTCGGTTTCTAATTTAGCAGGTTTAATTTCTTATCAATTAGGTGGTATCCTTACCTATTATTTAGGAATTACGGAAACCAATTTTGACCAATTATGGTTACTGGTGATGATTACTAACCTAAGTAGCTTATTACCTATTCCCCTAATTCATTGGTTGCCCAATAGTAATGCAGAAATCGAACCTCCAATGGTCAGCATTCAACCCTCAGAACTTGATCAATTAACCGTAAATCCTTAATTAAGAGACATGAAAAATATAATTTCTCAACCAGAAAATTCCACAAAAACCTTATCCTATAGTCCCCAAGATTGGGCAAAAGGATATCTTTCTCAACCTAATGAATACGACTATTGGATTGAAGATATTGAAGGAGAAATTCCGACTGAACTAGAAGGAACCCTCTATCGAAATGGCCCAGGCTTATTAGATATTAATGGACAAAGTTTTCGTCATCCCTTTGATGGTGATGGCATGATTTCTGCGATTCGCTTTACCAAAGGTACTGCCCACTATTGTAATAAATTTGTCAAAACTCAAGGTTATTTAGAAGAACAAAAAGCCGGAAAAATTCTCTATCGTGGTGTATTTGGAACCCAAAAAGCTGGGGGATGGTTAGCAAATTTTATGGATTTAAAAATCAAAAATATTGCTAATACAAGCGTCATTTATTGGGCGGGAAAACTATTAGCATTATGGGAAGCTGCCCAACCCTATCATCTGGATGCAAATACCTTAGAAACCATTGGAATTGATAATTTAGAGGGAATTTTAGAACCCGGAGATGCCTTTTCAGCCCATCCTCGAATTGATCCTAATTGTGAATGGAATGGCGGTGAACCCTGTTTAGTCAATTTTTCGATTAAACCGATGTTATCAACCACCATTACAATTTATGAAATTTCTACTCAAGGAAAGTTACTCAGAAAACAGGTTCATTCTGTACCTGGATTTGCTTTTATTCACGATTTTGCTATTACTCCTAATTATTGTATTTTCTTCCAAAATCCAGTCCAGTTTAATCCCATTCCCTATTTATTAGGATTATCGGGAGCGGGAGAATGTATTAACTTTCAAACCGAAAAACCGACTAAAATTATTGTAATTCCCAGGGGTAAAAATGGCAAAATTCAATATTTTGAAATGCCTTTGGGATTTGTGTTTCATCATGCCAATGCTTATGAACAAGATGATACTATTTTTGTGGATTCTATTTGTTATAAATCCTTATCCCAAATTAGCCCAAATCAAGATTATCGAGAAACGGATTTTAGTCTATTAGACCCCGGACAATTATGGCGTTTTTCCTTGGGTTTAACTACGGGAAAAGTAGAACGTCAACTGATTGAATCTCGCTGTTGTGAATTTCCGACTTTACATCCGAATTATGTCGGTAGACCCTATCGTTATTTATATTTAGCAGCCGCCCACGACGCCGAAGTAAATGCCCCCTTACAGGCAATTTTGAAAGTGGATTTAAACACAAATCAGCGTCAATTATGGAGTGCAGCACCGGAAGGATTTGTGAGTGAACCCATATTTGTTCCGCGTAAAAATGCGATCGCCGAAGATGATGGATGGGTGTTAACAGTAGTGTATGATTCCCAAAATCATCGCTCAGATATTGTGATTTTAGATGGTCGAGATTTGAGCAAAGGTGCGATCGCTCGATTACACTTAAAACATCATATTCCCTACGGTTTGCATGGAAACTTTGTGAGCTTTTAATATTCAGCCTCCGACGATCCTAAAAACAACAATATAGGAGATCCCTAAATATGTTAGGCTAATAATAACAGAATTAGCAGACCATTAAGCGAGGAAGTCCGATGAAGTTTAGCATCGTGATTACAACCTATAACCGCATTGCTTTACTGAAACGGGCAATTGATTCCGCATTGAAACAAACAATTCCTTGTGAAGTTGTTGTTGCTGATGATGCTTCCTCTGATCAAACAGAAGACTATGTTCGTAGTTTATCTTCCTCCTTAATTCAACAGGGAGATCACCGTTTAGTTTATCATCGTAACCCCAGTAATCTCGGTCATTCTGCCACAATGAATGCTGGAGTTAAAGCCGCTTCTGGAGACTGGATTAAACCCGTAGATGATGATGATTATTTGGCGTTAAATTGCATCGAGGAAATGAATAAAGCTATTGAAACCTATCAAACTAAAGTCAATCAAAATTCATCCTCCCAGGCGGTAATTTGTTCTTGTCAAGCGAGTCAAATAGACCCGAATGGTACAGAATTAAGTCGGACTCGCTTAACCGGCCCTGGCAAAGTTTATTATATTCCCCAGGAAGATATTCACTATGGAATGTTATTGGAACAAGTGCCATTTGGAACCCCTGTTCAAGTTGCCTATTCCAAAGAAGCATTTATCAAATCCGGTGGCTGGGATTCGAGTTTGGATACTAATTGTGATGATATTGATTCTTGGATTAAAATTTCTCAATTTGGGGATGCAATTTTTATTAATCAGTGTTTAGCTTATCGAACAATTTGGCCAGGAGCTTTTAATCAAAAAATATCCCTAAAAAAACGATTAGATACCAATATTTTAATCAAGGAAAAAATTTATCAATTAGTTAATAAAAAACATCAAATCCAACTCCCTAGGATGGAAAATATTCGTGATTATCTGAAACTGCATTGGAGTCTGGTAGCATTAAAAAGAGCTAAAATTAAAAACGCTATTTGTTTTTCCTCAAAATCTTTGTTTTCTGCTCAAGGCTGGAAATTATTAATATCCTCTCTTTTAAATCGAAGACAACAATGGTCAAAATTAAAACAAATGTTAAAAGTAGATAAAACCTCAGAACTTTCCGTGAAAAAAATAATTTTAATTGAATAATATTATGAAATATATTTTAAAAATAGCTCAAACTTTCCTATCAACCTACTATGCTTATATGGTTGAATATCGAGCCGAATTGTTTTTCTGGGTATTGTCGGGTTCCTTACCTTTTATTTTAATGGGAATTTGGATAAAAGCCTCCGAAACAGGTAATATTGGACTCACTTCTATTGAATTTGCTCGATATTTTTTGGCTGCTTTTATTGTCCGACAAAGTAATGTAGTTTGGGTAATTTGGGAGTTTGAAAAAGAAGTAATTCAAGGAAAACTTTCCCCTCGATTATTACAGCCCATTGATCCAGTTTGGCATCATTTTCTTAGCCATATTGCCGAACGATTTGCCCGTTTTCCCTTTATTGTTGGGCTAATTCTTTTATTTTTTGCCCTCTATCCTGAATCTTTTTGGATACCCAGTTTAGGACAAACCTTATTATTTTTATTAGTATTAATTTTAGCTTTTATGCTACGGTTTATTATTCAATATACCTTTGCTTTATTGTCATTTTGGATAGAAAGAGCCAGTGCTATTGAAAAAATTTGGTATTTACCCTATATATTTTTATCAGGAATAATTGCCCCTTTAACAGTCTTTCCTCCCTTAATTCGGGAAATAACATTATGGACTCCCTTTCCCTACCTAATTTATTTTCCCGCTTCTATTATTGTGGGATTTCCCGTTGATTTATTTCGAGGTTTATTGATCATGTTCTTTTGGGGAATTTTGTTTTTAATTATCAACCGTTGGCTATGGAAACGGGGATTAAAACAATATTCAGGAATGGGCGCCTAGTAGTGAGTCCTTTAGGACTCTCTTTCTAGGATAAAGCCCTAAAGGGCTTACTACAAAACTCGTAGTGAGTCCTTTAGGACTCTCTTTCTAGGATAAAGCCCTAAAGGGCTTACTACGATTTAATGGGTTATATTAATATAAATACATCACCAAAAAAAACAACAATGAGACTACTTCACACAATGTTACGGGTGGGAAACCTAGACCATTCCTTAAAATTTTACTGTGATATTTTAGGAATGAAACTACTGCGCCAGAAAGACTATCCAGGGGGTGAATTTACCTTAGCCTTTGTCGGTTATGGTGATGAATCCGATCATAGCGTGATTGAGTTAACCTATAACTGGGGCGTCGAACAATATGAAATTGGTACAGGTTATGGTCATATAGCCCTCGGTGTTGATGATATTTACGCCACTTGTGAACAAATTAGAGCCGCCGGGGGTAAAATTACCCGTGAACCCGGCCCAATGAAACATGGAAACACTGTAATTGCGTTTGTGGAAGATCCCGATGGTTATAAAATTGAGTTAATTCAGTTAGGAACTCAGGGATCAAATTCCGAAAAAGAAACTACTGTTTCTGCTTCTAAAACATAATAAAACCCTACCCTAACCCTCCTCTTGGTAAGGGGAGGGGACAGGATTTTTAGTTAAGTTTTTGTTAAATTGCGATCGCGCATCTTTTATAGCCACAAATCATCACAAAAAGTAAGCTTTTAAAGTTATGCAATATCCTTTATTACTGATTTTCGTCAAAGTCACGATTTTTGCTCTGATGTTAGCCATCGGACTCAATCTTTCTTTTGAGAAAATGCTCTCCTTTTGGCGCAAACCTGCTTTACTATTCCGTGCGCTTCTAGCCGTTGTTGTCTTGGTTCCCCTAGTTGTTATTATCCTGATCAAACTGTTTAATTTACCGCCGGGAGTAATAATAGGATTAGTGCTGTTAGCAGCCTCTCCTGGCGCGCCTCTAACCACAATGCGATCGCAAATTGCTGGAGGTAGATTTCGTTACTCAGCCAGTCTTCAGCTAACCCTAGCTTTACTGGCGGTCTTCATTACTCCTATAACCTTAGCTATTTTCGCTATTTTATTTAAAGAAATTCCAGAAAAAACAACAATTTTAGAAGTCGCTAAACAAGTAACAGTGGCGCAATTTTTACCTGTTACTATTGGTCTTTTATTACAAAAATATGGAGCTAAATATGTAGATGCTATCGCTAAATTTTTAACTTTTATGTCGAATGGTTTGTTTTTTGTATTAGCCATATTACTATGTGTATTGGGATTCCCTTTATTGTTGAAAGTTTGGGGATTACCGATGATTGCGATCGCTATTATGGTAATTACATCTCTAGGTATTGGACACACTTTAGGGGGGCCAGATGATCATAATCGGTCAATTCTAGCGGTTTCTTGTATTGCTCGTAATGTCGGTTTAGCCCTATTTATTGCTATTTTGAATAATGTACAACAGCAAGTGATTCCGACACTGATAGCTTATTTAATTTTGGGAGCTATTTTAGGTGTTCCTTACTCCATTTGGAATAAGCGCAAATTAGCTACATTACCCCCCGAAACCTAACCCATTATGAATCAGCCACCCGTCAATTCAGAACCCCCTAAACATCTTTCTAATGATGAATTAGCCACAGATCGTACCGAAATGGCTAAATACCGCAGTCGAGCCGCCGCCGATCGCACCTTAATGGCTTGGATACGCACCTGTCTCTCGTTAATTGCTTTTGGTTTTGGTATTCCCACTATTGTTAGAACAATTGAACAAACCCACCTTCATCCTAAGCTTGACCCCGTAAGATTTTCTGTTATCGTTGGACTATCTTTTATTAGTACGGGAATGGTAGGAATGGCTTTAGGATTAAGAGAACACCGTCGGTTACTTCAACGAATTGAAAGCGATCGCTATACATACGAAACCTCTTACAGTGCGGAAATTATCGGAATTGCTTTGCTTGTAATTGGGTTAGTTAGTTTTATTGGAGTAGTAATTAGAAGCCTAAATTTTTGATATAATCTAAATTTAGAAAACTCGTTCAAGTAAATAACAATTATCAAATGAAATCAACTTTAAGTTCTGGTTTAAGTATATTAACATTTCTGGTGGCTGCACCTGCTTGGGCGAGTGCTGTTAATCTGGATTCTGATCCGACGGTATCCTCAGCTTTTTCTGAAGATCAAGGTCAGTTTTTGATTAATTCTGATCTGCATTTTCCCGTAGATAAATATTCGGTTGAAATTAATCCGGTTTCCGTTGAAAAAATTGCGATCGCTCCTCCTCCATCACAACAATTAACTGAAAAAAATGCAGCAGATTATAAACTCTCTCAACTCACTTCAACCTTCTTAAATCCTAGCATTAATGCTGCTGATTTGCAATCCTCCCAACAGGGAACAATTAATTATGCGATCGCTCCAGAAACGAATATTCTAACTCAACCTAATATTGAGAGAAATACACTCAGCCAAAATCCCAATAATATTGTCAATGAATTCTTAGCTGAAGATATACCTAATTCCACTCCAGAGGTTGAAGCATCTAAACAGAAATCCCGATGGAGATTTAAAGTTGAACCGATGTTATTTGTGCCTTTTAATATTCAGGGTTATGCCATTGTCGGAGAAGGTGCAAGTGTAAATCGAGTGGTTTTAGTTGACTTAATTACGGCTGAAATAACGAATCGAATCTTAAATCAATTGCCCAAAGATATCATTGAAAAAAGCGTTAATCGAGTCTTAGAACGCCTACCCTTTGATCGCAGTAATACTCGGTTAGAAGACCGCATTGCTCAAGGAGTAAGAGACCGTTTAAAAGAACGGGGACAAGACCTAACAGCACGCTTAGAAACTCAAATTCGAGAAGGAGTACAAACAATAATAAATCGAGTTCCCTACGGTCAAGTTCCGATTCAAGTTGATTTTAATTTGGGTATAGGAAAACTTCTCGATCTTAATTTTACCAAAATTTTACAGTTAGGAACCCGTTTAGAAGCATGGAATGGGGATATTGGATTAATCTTTCAGGGGTCATATACTGAAATCGGTTTAACTAACAAAGGTTCAGAGATTAATATTGATTTTAATACTCAATTATTAGTCGCAGAAGTCTTACTTGCATGGCATTTAGGAACCCTTCCCTTAACTACTGTTAAAGATACCTCAAAACCGAATAGTGTCTATCCTTCCCTTGATTTTGAAGTCTATGGTGGGACTCGTTTTGGTTATCTCGATACGGATTTTGATTTTAATCCTGGCCCCAAAATCAACTATCGACCGGATTGGTTTGATCCTTCCTTGGGAGCGCAAATTACACTCAATTTAGCCGATAATCTTAAAATTAAAACTAGAGGCGGAACCGCAATCACAGGAGGAAGTGAAGCCCTAGCCAATTGGGATTTATTAGTAGCTTTGGATTGGCAAATATCGCGGGATTTAACCTTATCTACAGGCTATCGTTTATATCAATTAAAAGTCGAACAAGCCGGGAATATTGGCACCTCAACGGTTAAGATGACTGCACAAGGAATGCGTTTAGGATTAGCTTGGTCTTTCTAGTTTAAACACAAACCCACTGAAACTGATTAAAGGTTTAGCTTATGGATTAGAATTTTAAAATTTTAATCCATGCTTTCCCTTACTGAAGCAGACGGTTTGATATAATCAGACTATCCGATAATATCTTAAAATTGCTATAAAATGTAAAATAATACCTTAAATTTGCCATGACTACTACCCAACTTAAATCCTTAAGTCTAGAATCTTTTCTTCAACAATATTATATTGATGAATCTCCTGCCTGGGAATATATTGATGGTAAAATCAGACAAAAACCAATGCCTCAAGGACAACATAGTAAACTACAATATAAATTCTGTGAAACGATTAACCAAATAGCAGAACCTTCTAAAATCGCTTATGCTTTACCGGAACTCCGTTGTACTTTTGGCGGGCGTTCCATTGTACCTGATATTGCTGTCTTTTTATGGAATAGAATACCCCTAACCCCAGAAGAAGAAATTGCTAATCAATTTGATTCTTTCCCTGACTGGACTATTGAGATTTTATCACCCAATCAAAAACCAACAAAAGTCATCGATAATATTCTGCATTGTTTAGAATATGGTTGTAAATTGGGATGGTTAATTGATCCAGATGAACGATCAATTTTTGTATTTCAACCCAATCAAATTTTGAAGAATTATAAGATTGATTCAGCAGAAAAGTTACCCATTTTAGAATCAATTGATATTAATTTAACGGTCTCTCAAATTTTTGGTTGGTTAAAACAGAGGCCGTTGATAGACTAATTGAGGGCAATTTGTTGGTCTTTTACTCATTAGATATCAATATTCTGGTCAGTATTGTTGTTATACACATTTTAGTAATTATGTCAATATATTAAGATTGCAAATTTCCTATGACATTACCTCTAAAATACCACGATAATATCGAAGTATTTCAAAATTAGGAGGTAATTTTTTATCCTATGGAATGGTCGTTTTTAAGAAACTTTGGAATTACCCTATTTGCCCTTTTAAATCCTTTAGGGATGCTGCCAATTTTTATCAGTTATGTGGGTCGTGAGCGACCAGGGGTGCAACGCTGGTTAGCTTTGTTTATTTCTGTGACTGTGTTGGGCTTGCTACTGTTGTTTATGTTAACAGGTGCATCTATCCTGCAATTTTTTGGTGTCACCCTGAATTCCTTTCGGATTGCGGGAGGCATCCTATTATTAATTATTGGGATTAACATTGTAAATGGAGTAGCATCCACGACAACAGAAATTACCATTACCAAGGCAAAAGAAAGCGATTTAACCCAAGCCCAATCTATCTATCGCCAAATCGTGATCCCGATGGCGATGCCTTTATTGGTAGGGCCCGGTGTAATTGCCAACGTCATACTTTATGCCAGTGAAGCCGAGGCAAAGAAAGAGAGTGGCCTGCTGCTGGGATTAATCTTGATGACAATTTTAGTCAGTTTCTTCGTGTTCGTTATTCTCTTATCGGGTAGAGGGTTACAGCGCATGATCGGAGATACGGGACTCAGTATTGCTCAACGAACTCTTGGACTCTTTGTGGCGGCGATCGGTGTTCAATTTATGGTGACAGGTTTAACCAATATCATTGTTGTTCAAATTGTGCCTGAAATTTTGAAACTCCGATAAAATTAAAGGCGATTACCATATCAATACAATTCTAGATCCAAGGAGCAACTAAAAATGACCGATAAAAAACCAAACATTGTCATCATTTGGGGTGATGATATTGGTCAATCCAACATCAGTTGTTATACTCACGGTTTGATGGGCTATAAAACCCCTAATATTGATCGGATTGCCAAAGAGGGGATGCTATTTACCGACTCCTACGCCGAGCAGAGTTGTACAGCCGGGCGATCGGCATTTATCACGGGTCAATGTGTTTTTCGCACGGGCTTAAGTAAAGTCGGGATGCCTGGAGCTAATCTGGGAATGCGTGCTGAAGATCCGACTATTGCCGAACTCCTGAAGCCCTTGGGTTACGCCACCGGACAATTTGGCAAAAACCACCTGGGCGACAAAGACGAAATGCTGCCCACCAACCACGGCTTCGACGAATTTTTTGGTAATCTCTATCACCTCAACGCAGAAGAAGAACCGGAATTACGAGACTATCCCCCGGCCGCAGATTTTCCTAATTACAAGAAAATGTTTGGCCCGCGCGGTGTCCTCGACTGTAAAGCCAACCCAGACGGGACTCAAACCATTGTCGATACGGGTGCGCTGACCAAGAAGCGGATGGAAACCATTGATGATGAAGTGCTGGCCAAAGCCAAGGATTTTATCGATCGTCAGGTAAAGGCAGGTATTCCCTTCCTTCTCTGGTTTAATACGACCCACATGCACTTCCGTACCCATGCCAAGCCTGAGAGTTTAGGGCAGTCGGGACGCTGGCAGTCGGAATACCACGACGTTATGATTGACCATGACAAGTGCGTTGGGGAATTGCTCAATTATCTCGATGCCCTCGGTATCACTGATAATACGTTTGTCATGTATAGCACCGATAACGGCCCCCATATCAACTCCTGGCCTGATGCCGGGATGACCCCTTTTCGGAGTGAAAAAAATACTAATTGGGAAGGCGCATTCCGTGTACCCAAATTGGTGCGCTGGCCCGGTGTAATTGAGCCGGGTAGTGTCTCGAATGAAATTGTGAGTCATCTGGACTGGTTGCCAACTTTTGTGGCGATGGCAGGTGATCCAGATATTAAGGAAAAATTACTCACAGGCTATCAGGCGGGTAATAAAACCTTCAAGGTACATCTGGATGGCTATAACCTTGTGCCTTATCTCAAAGGCGAGGTGGACAAAAGCCCACGAGTCGAATACTTTTACTTTAGTGATGATGGCGACCTGATGGCATTGCGTTATGACCACTGGAAGACGGTTTTCATGGAGCAACGGGTAAAAGGCACTTGCCAAATCTGGGCCGAACCTTTGGTCACGTTGCGAGTTCCAAAACTGTTTAATCTCCGTACCGATCCCTATGAGCGTGCAGATATTACCTCAAATACCTATTGGGATTGGATGTTTGATCACATTCCTTTAGTATTAGCAGCCCAGCCTATCGTTGCCAAATTTATCGCCACTTTCCAAGAGTTTCCCCCACGCCAAAAAGCTGCCAGTTTTACTGTTGATCAGGTGATGGAGAAAATTACCTCTGGTATTGCAAGTCGTTAATCAGCAAGAAAAATCATGATCAAAAAGCTGCTCGGTCTAGCATCTGTTCTCGAAATACTCACAGGTTTAGCCCTAATCATCGCTCCTTCGGATGTCGCTATGTTGTTGCTAGGGGATGGGGTTTCTGGTATCGGGACTGTGGTAAGTCGGGTAGCTAGCTTTGGTTTGTTTGCTTTGGGATTGGCTTGTTATCCGCGATCGCACGATATTGACAGTTCCGATCAAGTAGTTCTGGGGATGCTCACCTACAATATCTTGATAGCAATCTACCTTATTTATTTGGGAATCAGAGGTGAATGGGTTGGGAGATTGTTGTGGTTGGCTGCGACACTTCACACAGTCTTTAGCATCCTTCTCACCTACGCTTGGTTTAAGAGAAAATTCCTGACCGAATTACAACCAAAAGATCAGTAAGTAGGCGGTGTAAGTTAAACAAAAATCAATTCCAAAATCTGATACCCACTCCCCTCAAAAGTGGTGTTGATTTCCCTATCTGTCAGTGAGTCTCAAAAAATGTAGTGCTTCATGGCGAAGAATCGAGTTAAATTAGATACAACAGGTGCATTAATCAAACTGACTCAGAACATCCGCTAGGAGAATTAATCCCCTATAATTTGAATCTACCGAAGAAAGGAGCAAGAGGCAAAAGGTATACCCCTGTTCCGATGTTCCCTATTCCAGTGTTCCCTACTATTTGTCAGTCCTAGGTTGAGAAATTTGACCCCAGTTTTAAACCCTGTCGATTAAAAAGGAGTATGCAGCTAATGGCTTCAAGCGCCGCCCCTCAACATCCTGTTGAGCATCAATCCAAACTCAAAATAAGTAATCCTAAAGCCCATAATCATTATCGATTTCAAGATTTTTTCAGCTTTGATCCGTCTATGGGTACGGTCACAGACTGGAATCAAATGCGAAATATCTTTACCAGTGAAGATTTTATCATCGGTTTGGTCGAAGGATTAGAGGAAGAAGTCGGTAGCGCCTCCTCGGTAATCATGTATACCATTGGCAAAGAATGGGGCGTTAAGGATGCTATCTTTTTCCAGCAGTGGTATGAAGCCGAATATGGCCAAAGTATTCGACAGTCTAACCTGATGTTTCTCCTAGAAACTTGGTGGTGGCCTTTTACTGCCCAAGGTTGGGGACGCTGGGAAGTGGACATGAGCGATCGCAAACATGGCTGTATCTTTATTAACCTATTTGACTCAGCCGTTGCCCGGACGTTAGGCGATGTGGGCAAACCCGTTTGTCATATCTATGCTGGATTATTTGCTGGATTTTTTAGTAATCTGGTTAAAAAAAGCCTAAGTTGTATCGAACTGCAATGTTATTCCATGGGAGAAACCTATTGTAAGTTTCTTTTGGGAAACCCAGACCGGATTGATGCTGCGGGTTTTTGGCTGAATGAAGGAGCCACCGCCAGGGATATTCAGCGAAAATTACAGGATGGAGTGGTCTTGCGATGAATAATCCCCCGGGTTGGCTCAGTGAATCTGTTCAAGACTTTTTCAGTAATCTTAACTGGTTAGGTACACCCGCGAGGGTAGAAAAGAGTCATCCGACTACTTCATCACAGTCCAATTTAACCCTATCCGTCGCTGATTTTTTTCAACGGATTGATTGGGAAGGAGTTCCCCAGGTCGGAGTTATGCCGATTATACCTGCTGCTGCTTCTAATACCCCGGATCAACTTGATGTCACCATCGACGATTTAATGGGTTTATTTTAAATCAGTTATCAGTTAACAGTTAACAGTTATCAGTTAAGAAGTTTACAGTTAATTTATTAACTCCTCAACTGATGACTGATGATTAGTAACTGATTACTGATTACTGATTACTGATTACTGATTACTGATTACTATGCAAGCTGAATTAAATCAATTATTAGTCAAAGCGGAAAATCGCTATCTTCAAACCGAAGAATTGCTGGGTTTCAAGAGCTATTCAGAAACTTTAGCCCAACGATTAAAAATTTATGAATTTCTTCGTGATCGAGAAGTGGTGATTTTTCAGCCTGTTGCCGATCAAATTTCAGTTATATTTCCCCAGGAAAAACAAGAACGCTTAGAACAGGTTTTACAACAATGGATTCTGATTTTGCGCCATAGTGCAATGGCGATGTTATTAAATGATTCAGAATACCTTCAGCGACGAGTGATTGATTGGTTATCAGGTATAGTTCAAGCCCATAATACCCAAGCAATTGATACTCAAGTCTACCAATTGCTTAATACCCGTTTAAATGAATTACTCTCGGCAAAGGCAATGGTTTTTATCCAACCATTCCTAGAACAAGTTAAAAGTTACTTGCTAAAACCTTGAATAAAAAAGAGTTAATTGATTCTGATTAGCACTTTTATGGAAACCCTGGTAAAAAAATATCTGTTCATCACAACCGCGATTCGGTTAACTATCAACCGTCAATATCACCTGTTTAAATCATGATTGAAATCAACAATTTACTAATTAAACCTCAACTTCCGGGCAACTATTTTGCTTATGATGCTTATGTGAAAGGGGATCTGGAATTGGGCTTACTAGAAAATCGCCTCGGAGGTCGTTTACTAGGTCTTCCCTCAACCTTACTTGAAGCAATTTACACTGGATTAGAACAAGAAACAGGTCAAGCCGCCCGCTTAGTCTTATTCAATTGTGGTCGCTGGTGGGGAAAAAATTTTTATGTCCGTTTTTGTGAAGAAATCAGCGAATATTATGACAAAACTGTGGCGCAAATGGAAATGATCGAATTCATTCAATGTTTACAACAATGTTGGAAAACCCATGGTTGGGGAACATTTGATTTGGATGCCCAATATACTAACACGGGATTTTTGATCCTGATTACCAAAAATTCCCCCTTTGCTAGTGTTGCTAAGGACTGGAATCGACCAGTTTGTTTTTTGGAAGCTGGAATTTTTAGCTCCTTTTTTAGCCGATTAACCGGACGAGACCTCCATTGTGTTCAAACAACCTGTGAGTCCATGGGTGCAGATTCTAACCAATTTATTCTCGGTTTGAGTAATCGTTTACAATCAGTCGAAGCCTTAGTAGATCAGGGGAAAGATCATGACACTATTCTAAAATCACTGGCATGAAATATTAATTAATTAAGAATTAAAAATTAAGAGTTACAAATTACGAGAATATTAATTCGTAATTCATAATTCGTAATTCATAATTCGTATTAGGTTTAACCCATGGATGCGATTGAACTGCTGAGTCGATATCGAGATGGAGAACGGGATTTTAAGGGCGTGAGTCTGCGGGGTATGATTCTGAGTACCAATTCTTATCGACCCAATACCTTACCAACTATGGGTTTGGCTAATATTCGAGAACCCCAAAATCGACCGCATTTAATTGGTGTCGATTTGAGTCATGCTGACTTAAGCGAAGCCCATCTTAGTTTAGTTAATCTCAGTAAGGCTAATTTGACTGGAGCCAATTTAACCGGGGCTAATCTCAGTGGAGCCAGTCTCAGTGGCACTATTTTAACCGGGGCTAATTTGAGTCGGGTTAATCTCGAAGGCGCTCATCTAAATTGGGCTAATTTGCAAGAGGCAGATCTTAATCATGGCAATCTCAAAGGTGCTGATTTTAGTTCCGCAATTCTCCTAGAAGCTATTTTGACTCAATCCTCTCTGGTTAAGGCCTATTTAATTAAGGCGAATCTTCACCAAGCTATCTTGAAAAATACGGATTTAACTCAGGCTAATTTGAAAGATGTAGACTTATCCGGTGCAGATTTGACTCAAGCTATTATTGTCCGAGCTAATTTAAGTGGAGCTAATTGCACCGGGGCTGATTTAACCAAGGCCCAAATGTTAAAAACTAATTTAAGACACGCTGATTTAACCGATGCTTTTCTTAATTCTGCAACTTTATTAGAAGCCGATCTCAATGAAGCTAACTTAACTCGTGCTAATCTGAGTAAAGCCAATTTGAGCAAAACTTATCTGAGGAATGTCTGTTTAAATGGTGCTCATTTAAGTGGAATTAATTTGAGTGGGGCGGATTTGGGCGGAATTGATTTAAGACAAAAATTATTAACGGGAATCAATTTAGCGGGGGCATATTTAAGTGAAGCCAACTTGGAAGGCGCTTTATTAATGGATGCTAACTTAAATGCCAGTAATTTAAGTTCTGCTAATTTGAGTAAATCTTGTCTAATTAATGCCGATTTAAGAAATAGTCATCTGGGTAATGCTAACTTAGCCGATGCGAATTTAATGGGAGCTAATTTGAGCGGGGCTGATTTAAGAGGGGCAATTTTAAAGGGGGCAATTCTAGCCAATGCCGAAATTAAGGGTGCAAAGTTACATGGAGCTACATTACCGAATGGAAAAGTTTATAACTCTTAAAAGTAAAGGAATTTTATGAAGGTCTTTTTTTGCATAAAGTATTGTAATTCATTTCAATTATAGGTAAAAATAGATTATTTTCTTCCGAGGTTAAATAACCTTTAATTACATCGGACATGGTTTGATGTGTTAATTCAGTTAGAGCTTGAACTTTAAAGGCTTGTAAAATTGTCGAAAACCAAATTAATAGGCGTTGTTGCAAATATTCGGGATCATCGATCAATAACGCCATGGCTGAATACCGTAAAACTCTAACTGTATCTAAATGCCATTTTGATTTTAAATTAACTGAACCTTGCATGAAAATATCAGGGTTCATTTTTTCCAAATTCTCTTGAATTTGATTCATGATAAGCGATTCATTATTTTTGATTTTTTGATAGGCACTGATCCGATATTTAAACGTACCAAAATAGGATTTTAAAAAATCCAGTTCTTCCGGTGTTGCATAACGACCATCAACTTCCACACTCAAACGTTCTAAATTAGTAAACATATCTTATACTGATAACTGTTGACTGATAACTGATATAGCAGTCGCCAGACCTATTAGGACAAAGAGTGATGCAGCAAAGCTAGACGGTGAAGTCTTTTCCTCCCAGATCCGGCGTTCCCTGTTCTCGTTCGACCGTTCGACTGGCTCACGGCTCACGACGCAGCCTGTTCCCTGTTCCCTGCTATAACTGTTTATTACTCATCTTTCGCATTCCGAGTTCGAGCTAAATATTCGCCCACTTGTAAACGAGTTTCTTTCAATTGATTCAGAATTGATCGAGTGATTAGTTTTCCAGTTTCCACAACCACTTCCCCAGTAATAGGATGTAGAAGTTCCTGTTCTGCTCGTCGCCCGACTAAAGATTCTATATCTTCGATGGCATCAATATACATCCCAGAGGGTAATTCAACAACAATACCCTCCCCAAGAACATGAGCTTGACAGGCCAAACGGGAATTAGGTTTAGCCGTTGTAATCACTTCTAAGGTTCTTTGTTCACGGCGGCTGACTTTAGATAAACCATCCATGCCATCCTTAATAAAAACATGACAGGTGGCACACATTCCCCGCCCCCCGCATTCTTTCAGAACATGAAGTTCCTTGGTCATCAATGCCGAAAGCAAATTAGAATTAGTCTGAACTGCCATTTCTTCCGCAATCGGTTCTAGTCGAAGTATTTTAGCCATTTGTTTAGATTAGAGAATCAAATGTAGATTGCACAAGTTAGCAGTTAGATTCAAAATTTCAGGGACATTAACGTCCCATTATTCTGGCACATTAACAGTTTCAGTATCCTTATACAGGCTCGTTTTTCATCTCCCCTGTTATTTTCATAACAAATTCAAGCCTTAAGAGCGATGAAGTTGAGCATTAGGCTCTTGCACCCAAATTGCATAACCTTTTGGAGTTTTAGTAATGACAGTGCTGTCTCCGACCTTTCCCAGTTTAGCAACGATTTCTAAAGTTTTCTCAGCATTCTCTACCGCCTTAAAAAAACTGTAGTATTCCTGATCAACACAAACCGCAGGAACAGGTTGCTCCAAATCCGGCACCTTGATCCGACAAGTGCGATACTGATTTTGAGATTGAATGATTTTAGTTGGGGCTGGCCCTGTAACTGGTGTTGTAGAGTCTGATTCAACGGTCGAAAACATAAACACCCCTGGTTACTGGATAAGGTTAATTTGTCAGTAATACCCATATACTATAGGATAGGGAATTAACGAGGCGGTCTAAAACACACCATGCAGGCTTCTCGATACCGAATTTTAGGGTTAGTAGGACAAGGCCAGTTTGGTAAGGTTTACTGTGCCAGCGATCGCCGTACTGGAAAACTCGTAGCTCTGAAGGAACTGAGTCATCAAAGCGCCCCTACTCACCAATTTTTACAAGAACTATGGTTTATTATCAGTCTACAACATCCTAATATTGTCGCTTGTCTAGGTCTTGAACACATCCAGACCGGACGCTATTTAGTCATGGAATATTGTGAAGGAGGAACACTTCGTCATCTTGTCGAACAACAGAATTCTCTACGTCTACAAGAAGCATTAAACTTGATCATCGGCGTTTTAGAGGGTTTAGACTACGCCCATCAACGGGGTATTATTCACTGTGATATTAAACCTGAAAATATCCTACTCACCCTCAAATCCCAAGGGTGGCATCCAAAATTATCAGACTTTGGCATTGCTCGCCGTCTTCCCATAGCTGGAAAACTGTCCTCTTCAGAAAAGCCCCCCACTTTTACTGGAGGATCTCCTGCTTACATGGCTCCAGAAAGATTTTATGGTATTTATTCTCCTCGATCAGATATTTATGCGGTGGGGGTTGTCTTATTTGAACTATTGGTGGGCGATCGCCCCTTTCATGGGTTACCCGGTGAGTTGATGTCAGCCCACTTAAATCAGCGGTTAGAGATGTCTACAGAGATTCCTGAAGCCCTACAAACAATCATTCAAAAAGCCTTAGAAAAACTCCCAGCCCGTCGCTATAAAACCGCAGCAGAGATGGCAGAAGCATTGCAAACAGCCATAGTTAATCCTCAAATTCAAAGTCTAGCTAACTCTATTATTTTGGGGAAATTTCCTGATTCCCCCGAAGACGAACAATTCTCCAAAGCTCAGATTTCTAATCTAACTTTATCAGTTGATCATTCTATTCCATTATATTCCGTTGGAAATTCCAAATTCCCCCTAAATTGTATTACTAATTTTCCCTATCTTTATACAGCGTTTGGTCAAACATTAAAAATTTGGTCTTCTCCCCCTCCTGAAGAAACTCAGGTTATTGCTCAAAATCCAATTCATTTCCCAGAACCGATTTTAGCCATGCAAATGATGAGAAATGGGTGTTGTGTGATGACCAAAAATAAAATTTATTATGCGACTAATTTTCAAGACAATCCTAAATCCTTATTGAATTTAAGTGCGATTCAATCTCATACATCTTATGATCAAGAATCACAAGACTCTAATCAAGTTAAAGCAGAAAAAAACCATCCTTTAAATCCTTTAAATATAGCTTCACATAAAGATTTATTATATAGAGTTGCCATTGAACCAAAGAGTCATTATATGGCTTTAGCTTTTTCGGGACAATTACGATTTTATTCCCTTACGGATAAACATGGTTCTCCCGCTTTAAAACTGATTAAAAAATTATCTCTTTCTGTTCCTCAAATTCCAGAACTTATATTTTTAGACCGTAGATATTTACTCGGAGTTTGGCTAAACTTCAAACAAAAAAACTGCACGTTGCTCAGGGTTTATACCCGCCGAGGAACCCCCATTGGCAACCTTAAATTATTCATTCCTTTAAAACAAATCATTCCCACTCCTCAACCCTATACTGTATTGGGTATTGGATGCGATGATCAACCTCAGCTTATTCTTTTACACCTAAAGCCCTTAAGTATTATTCGCATCTCCTTAAACTCTCCGCCCACCATCGCTTGCGCTACCTCCTGGGGATATGTTATAGTAGATAAACAGGGAAAATATACCTTCTTTAATTTAGAAGGAAAATTGTTAGGAGATTATCTTGGCCCTGTTCATCCTCAAGCCATAACCTCTTGGGGAAAAACAGGTTTAGCAATTCTCACCGCTTCCGAACCCCAGGGTGACTTACACTTTGTAAAATCTATTAATCTTGAGCAAGACCTTTCACCAACCCCGCCGTAAAACGGACGGGGATTGACCGAACCAATTCGGTTGACGCAAGAGGTGAATAGCCCGCAGAGCCGTTAGATGTTACAGACCTCCGAATACTTCCCTAGTTCGGATTCCTTCTAAACCTGATTGGTTCAGGTGTTGTTAAAGACAAGTCATATTTCTAACGGTGGGCAAAGGGACTATTAACTTAACTCTTGAGGATTATCTCCATGCAAAGAGTACCTGTAATATCTTCTAATAATCAACCTTTAATGCCGACTAAATCTAGTCGAGCTAGACGATGGATCAAAGAAGGTAAAGCTATTGGTAAATTTAACGATTTAGGACAATTTTATGTCCAACTAAAAGTTGAACCACTTGACGACAAAATTCAACCCATTGCTGTCGGTATTGATCCTGGGAAGCTGTACTCAGGAATTGGTGTTCAATCAGCCAATTTCACCCTCTGGACAGGACATCTTGAATTACCTTTTAAGAAAGTTCGAGAACGCATGGATAATCGACGAATGATGCGGCATGGAAGAAGGGGAAGACGGATTAACCGTAATATTCCTTTTAACCAAAGAGCGCATCGTCAAGTACGATTTTCAAACCGTAGGCAAGGTAAATTATCCCCATCAATTAGAGCTAATCGACAACTTGAATTACGAGTTGTAAAAGAGCTTTTTAAAATGTTTCCAATTACCGACATTTATTTTGAGTACGTCAAAGCTGATGTTGATTTAACGTCTGGACGGAAAGGAGCTAAATCAGGAAAAGGATTTTCAGCCGTTATGGTAGGTCAAAAATACATGGTTAATTGGTTGAGTCAATTAGCTACTGTACATACTATTTATGGTTGGCAAACATCTAATCTAAGAAAATATCTTAAGTTAGAGAAATCAAAAGACAAGTCAGAACAAACAGTCAAATCTCATGCTGTAGATGGTATTACTTTAGCTTGCTAAGTACCTAAACAAAATTAATTACACATCCTCCACCCTGTTCCCTCCCCCCCTAGCCCCCCGTGCACGGGGGGTTTGGGGGGGCTGTTCCCTCTCTCAACTAGGTAATTTATTTTGTGTAACTACTTATTATTTTCTTGAGTATAAAGCTCATTTTTCTAGCAATACTCATGGGCATAGTTGGCAAGGGAATGTAACGATAACGTCTTGTCCTTTTGCAGTAATTAAACGTCCCCCTATTAGTCGTCGCCAACTTCATTTAATGGTTCCTTCCAAGGGTAACGTTAGACGAAAATATGGTGGCACTACAACAGAATTTGGTTTGAGAAAAGGCGACGCGCGTTAATTCTCCAAAAGGAATTGGCTACGTTTCTGGTCAAACTAAAAAACAAATATCTGTCAGCGATGCTAACTGGAAACGGTTAGGACAGATAGCCTTTAGCAAAATAACCTTAATTAGACGTTCAAACGGTTTAATTATTACTTGTTAAAGAAATATAAAGCCGTCCTCCGCTTCGCTAAAGGACGGGGTTTCTACCCAAATTTTCGATGAATAACAATCCATTAATAGAATCAATTGATTCCATAGAAATCACAATAAATACTATTGAAAAATCATCAACAACCCAACCTCAAAACCTAGATGATTTTCTCGATCAAACCCTAATTAAATTTATTGATTTAGTTTCCTTTAATTCTATCTCTAACTCTCCTGAAATTCCCGCTAATTTAGTCCAAGCCATGCAAGAATTGATTCAAATTCTTGCTCATTTGCGATCTCCTAATGGAGCATGGCCAAGCAATTTACCCCAAACCCCTGAAAACCTCATTCCTTATGTTATAGAAGAAGTTTCTGAAGTATTAACAGCTTATAGGGGAATTACGAATTGCGAATTACGAATTACGAATGGGGAATATTTTACTTCCCCTGCTCCCCTGCTCCAGCCCCCAGTTATTTTATTTCTTAATACATTAGTTCCTCAATTATTATGGAATTTATCCCAGACTTCCTATCAATTTATGCGACTTTTAACCGGAATTAATGCTGAAATTTTATTACCTAATCAAGATTGGACACCTGGAAAATTAAGATTAGTTGCCAGTTTAATTATTAAAACAGAAAATCTAGAGAGTTCAATCGATCTGGCAACCAGTTTTTTTCCTCCTCCCTTGATTCCGACTGAAGCCTATGTTCAATCTAATGACTGTTCCCTATGTCAACATCCTTTAGAAGTTCAATCTTTATTAACACAAATTACCCATAACCTTCAAGATAGTTTTAATCAAATTAATTTTTTTAATGATCCCATCAACACTGAAATTATTTATCCAAAAAGTCAATGGGAATCAAGTCAAATCCACATAAAGATGGGATTTCAATTTATTGCTGACCCTGAAACATCAGAAGTCAGTCCCTTTTATTATTCGCTAGAAAATGACAAAAAAGACGAAGAACTTTTTATCCATACACCCATTCAAAATGTTGAATATTCGATCCTAGCTTCCGTTTCTCAGGCGTCTTTATTCAAAACACAAATTCGACTAACTGACCCAGGAATCATTCAACCTTATATTCAAAACCAAATCCAAAATCATGGTTTACACTGGCTTAAACAACAAAAACAATCCTATAATCTGAACCTTTCCGCCGAACCCATTTCAAATCTTGATCTGCAAGCCGAACAGTCTTATTTAATTGACTTAATTGAAATTGCAGATGAATTAGTTGATATTATTTACAGTCCCCAATCTCCTTCCAGTTTGATGCGTCTTCAACCTGAAATACCACTAACAGAATTATCCCTAAGATTGCTATGGCAGATGGTTAAAAGCAGTTATAATATTATGCAACTTATTAGTGGAATTAAAGCCAAAGTCCTGCAACCTGGATTGGTTTGGCAAACCGGACACTTGAGATTATTAGCAGTTTTAAATGCCGAATTTCTAAACGATTCTTGGGAAGTAGATATTGCCAGCAGCCAACCTCTGAAATTTGACATAAATCTCCTTATCTCTAACTCGATTATCCAGTCAGATGACCATGAATGGTGTCGATTTCCTCAATCACTAGAATTTTTAAAAATGCAAATCATTAATTTATTAGAAACCACTCCTGAACTTAAAAGTTGGATCAAAGGAGTCAAAATAGATTGGGGTAATTCCCATGAAAATTTAACACTATCTATTCCTTGGAAATCTGGATTTGCCCAACTCAGCTTTGATTTTGAATGGATTCCCAATCAGTCATCAGTGAAAAATCAGTTTTAAGTCATTTCTAATCATCAATGATTCTTAAACATCGGACTTACGCAGAAACCGGGTTTTTGAACGATAAATCACCGATTTTATCCGTAAAATCAGGGTCAGAAACCCGGTTTCTTTGGTCTTGTGCGTAAGTCCTGAAACAGTTAAGACTTAATTTATAGTCATTAGCTTTCAAATGAAACTTTTACACTCATAACTGGTGACTGAAATGTACACTTATGCTTTTTTCAAAACACCCATATCACCCCTTAAACTTTCTTCTGGGATCAGAGGTTGTTTAGAAATTATCAATTTTCAAGGATTATCCGCCTTGGTAGAAACTGATTTAAAAGCTCAAGACCTCCCAGATACCGATGAACAATTAATACAAGCTATTTTAATTCATGATCAAATTATCCGTTCCGTTTTTGAACAAACCACCCTCTTACCGCTACGCTTTGGCATTTGTTTTCCTTCTGACATAGCACTTTCCGAGCATTTAGCCCTACATCAACAGGACTACTTGCAAAAACTAGAGCAATTCCAACATAAGACCGAGTATTGTTTACAGGGAATTCCTCTCGAACCCACCCCAGTTCTTACTCAACCCAACCCCATAAACTCGTCCCCCCAGAGAGGGCGAGACTACTTCTTAGGCAAAAAACAATTCCATCAGCGTCAACTGGAATATCAACAGCAACAAGCTCAAGAATGGCAAGAGCTAGTTGGCACCATTAGCCAAACCTATCCAGAAAACCGTTTCGCCGACAGCCAACCCAACCGAGAACGCATCTATATATTGATTGACCAAACCCAAACCCTCCAACTGCAAGACCAATTCAACCAATGGCAAAGCCAGTCCCACCATTGGCAGTTAAGCCTTGGGGATGCTCTACCTCCCTACCATTTCTTATAAAAGTCAACTGCCAAAACCAGTCTCAAAAAAATTTCCATCCTTTCCATATAAATATTGAAAGAAGCAATCGTCTGAAAG
>NZ_CAWLTW010000001.1:2455158-2561009 GCF_963864145.1 Planktothrix prolifica NIVA-CYA 540
TCAGCTAGGCTTTTTGAGTTTTCGACTACGGGACTTTCACCCTCTCTGGTGCAGGTTTCATCTGCTTTGTCTAACTCTGTCGAGTCCAGTGTCGCTGTCCCACTACCCCAATCGGTAAACCGACTGGTTTAGGCTGTTTCCCTTTCGCTCACCACTACTCGGGAAATCGCTTTTGCTTTCTTTTCCTCGGGCTACTAAGATGTTTCAGTTCGCCCGGTTCGCTCATACCCACCTATTTTATTCAGTGGGCTGTTTTTGGGTTGCCCCATTCGGACACCTCCGGCTCGTTGCTCGCTTCCAGCTCCCCGGAGTTTATCGTCGGTCGCCACGTCCTTCTTCGCCTCTGTGTGCCAAGGTTTCCACCGTCAGCCCTTTCTATCTTGACCACTCAAACCCTTTTCTGATTCTCTATGCAGTCTTCAGTTTTCTTGGAAATTCAGTTATTCACTAAATCAAGCCTCTTTCTGGTTTATCAGAGAGAGGTTTTGATATTTTTAACTTACACCGCCTTTCATCCCACCGCTCTACCTGTACCCAGGTGAGCGGTGGGATGAAAGGCGGGTCAACGTAGGTACGGAGTTGACCAAATCTTTTTTATTATGTAGTAAGATATTCAGACTAGGAGGTGCAAATCGAGTGCTACACAAAGCTGTACAAATCCGTCTGTATCCAACTGCATTGCAAGAAGCACATCTCGCCCAAACATTTGGATGTTCGCGGTGGTGGTGGAATTATGCTTTAAATAAATCCATTCAGGTTTATCAAGATACGGGAAAAGGAATGGGACAGGTAGCACTTAACGCCCTACTGCCTAAGCTCAAAAAAGCCGAAGATACTATTTGGTTAGCTAATTGTTACAGTCAAGTTTTACAAGCTACAACACTTAATTTAACCACTGCTTATAAAAACTTTTTTGAGCAACGTGCAGGATTTCCTAAGTTTAAATCTAAACATGGCAAACAGTCAATTCAATACCCTCAAAATGTCAAAATTGTTGATGGTAATGTCAAACTTCCTGGCAATATTGGGATAGTCAAAGCCAAAATACATAGACCAATTGCAGGGAAAATCAAGACGGTAACTGTTAGTAAAACACCATCAGGCAAATATTTGGCATCTATATTGACCGAAATTGAAGGGGAAAACCCTACGATTTCAGAAGGTAAGATTTACGGTATTGACTTAGGAATCAAACACTTTGCAGTTGTCACTGATGGCGAAAATGTTTCTAAATACGATAATCCTAAACACTTTGCCAAGCACGAAAAAAACCTCAAGCGTAAGCAGAAGAAGTTGGCGCGTAAACAAAAGGGGAGTAAATCCAGAAATAAATATCGTAAAATTGTAGCTAAACTGTACGAACGAGTTAGTAATTCTCGGCAAGATTTTCTACATAAACTTAGTCATAAGTTGGTCAGCGATAGCCAAGCTGTCATAGTAGAAAATCTTCATGTCAAAGGCATGGTTCGTAATCATAAATTGGCGAAGGCAATATCTGATTGTGGATGGGGAACTTTCTCTAATTTATTAGCTTACAAACTAGAACGAAAAGGCGGTAAGTTAGTTGAGATAGATAGATGGTTTCCTAGTTCCAAACTCTGTTCTAATTGTTTCTATAAAGTGAATGAGATGCCATTGGATGTTCGTGAATGGACTTGTCCTAATTGTGGTAGTGATCATGATCGGGATGGAAACGCAGCTATGAATATTAGAACAGAGGGTATCAGAATGTTAAAGACGGATGGTTCAGCCGTTTGGCGCTGTAGGAGGCGAGGTAAGACCAAAAGGGGGATGCAAGTCCGTCTTGAGGCATTCGCCTGTGAGTACAGAAGCCGACACTGTACTTGGTACTCTAAGTCAGTGTCGGCAGTTCACACTCCCTACCCTATGAGTTATAATTTATTCCCTTTGCCTGATCCTAAAGTTCCAACCTGGCGTCGTTGTGCCGCATTAGGGGTAGATTTCTGTTTGATTGGGTTATTTTGTGCTGCGGTGGGGGCTAAAGGAGTGACTCTATTTTTGCTATTTATGATCGGTTGGTTAACCTGCCGTGTTGTGGTGGTCTCTAAAAACCAAGGACAGAGTTTAGGACGATGGGCGTTTGATATTCGAGTGGTTGATTCCCAACGGAACCGAACTCCTCGGCTTTTAGAACTGGTAAAACGAGAGGCATTTATGGGAATAGGTACTTTTCTGTTGCTCCTGAGTTTGGGAAGTTTAACCGAGGGGAATGCCGGGATTCTGTTGTTGATGCTACCTATTTTGTTAGACTGTGGAGCCATGCTATTTGATACAAGTCGTCATCCCCAGACGGTTCATGACCGAATTGGACAAACTATTGTGATTGGGAGCAGACGGGGTTATTCTCTGGATCTTAAAATTCGCTATTTGATTGACAAAGTGAAACGAGAGATGAGACAATAAATATTTGTGCTTAAATAATCACAACTGTTTACAATTATGGCTAAAGGTGTTCGCCTCGTTATTACTGTCGAATGTACGGAGTGCCGTACAAATACCGATAAGCGCTCTCAGGGGGTTTCTCGGTATACCACAACCAAAAACCGCCGGAATACGACAGGACGTTTAGAACTTAAAAAGTTTTGTCGCCACTGCAACAAACATACGGTTCACAAAGAAATTAAGTAATTGCCTTAGAAGTGTCCATTCCCTGAACACTGATGGTAATTCTTAAATCTACTTAAATCTACTTTAAAAATTCATAGAGGATCGATTTCAGCATGACCTACTTCCGTCGCCAAGTTTCTCCGATCAAACCCGGAACTCCCATCGATTATAAAGATATCGAACTGTTGCGGAAATTTGTTACAGAACGGGGCAAAATCCTGCCTCGTCGGATTACTGGACTTACCTGCAAACAGCAGCGAGATCTGACCCAAGCTATCAAAAGGGCTAGAATCCTAGCAATGTTGCCTTTTGTCAATAAGGAAGGCTAATTTTATCTGTGGAAAAGGGTACTCTGATTGAGCTTAGATTACACGGGGAGCGTCGTCTTGCCGTGATGGATCGACCTGAAGGAAAAAAACACTGGGTCGTTATTGATGAAAACCTCCTAGCTCATACAATTCACCCGCGGCAAATTGCTTATGAGGTAACGGGGGCTACATACAAACCTGCGGATATCCGGGCTTTTACTAAAGAATTGCAGCCTTATCTTGATCCGTCAAGTTTGGAGGTGGCTTGGGAAATTTTAGTGGAGCAAGGAGAAACCGTAGACCCGAAAGAAATGGCTCTGCTTTTGTTTTCTGAGCAGAGTCCGCCTCAGTGTTATGCCAGTTATGTCTTGTTATCGAATGATAAACTCTACTTCAAACAGAAGGGTGAACGCTACGAACCTCGCTCTCCTGGACAGGTGGCTGAAATCAAACATCAACAGGACGTTGAACAACAGAAGCAACGGGACGTTCAAGAATATTGGTTGCGAGTCCAAAATAGACTAGCGGGGGTCGTGGTAGAATGGCGAAATAGTGATCGCACCCGTTTGGATGCGTTAGAGCGTTTGGCGCTGCATGGAGAAGATGCCTCCCATGTCGCACCTGCTTTAGAAACTTTGGCAACCTTGGAACGTTCTCAAACACCCCAAGCTGCGTTGCAGTTGTTAGTAGACTTAGGGATATGGGGTCTGCATGAAAACCTATCCCTACGTCGGAGTCAAATTCCCACCCAATTCTCAACTCAAGTGCTTGAAGTGGCTCGACGTTGCTTAGATTCTCCCCCGCCCGATCCGGATTCTGATCGCCTAGATCTAACTCATCTTAAGGTTTATACGATTGATGATGAGAGTACCCGTGAGATTGATGATGGTTTGAGTTTAGAGATTTTGGAGGATGGACGAAGACGGATTTGGATTCATATTGCTGATCCAACTCGTTTGCTTTCTCCTGGAGATGAACTAGACTTAGAAGCCCGCCGCCGGACAACAACAGTTTATCTCCCGACCGGAATGGTTCCGATGTTCCCCTCGGAATTGGCAACTGGGCCAATGAGTCTAATTCAAGGCCAAGTCTGTTGTGCTTTGAGTTTTGGTGTGATTTTGGATGAAACGGGTGGGGTACAGGACTATAGTATTCATGTCAGTAATATTAAACCGACCTATCGCCTCACTTATGATGATGTGGATGAGATGTTGCAAATTGGCATCCAAGGGGAACCGGAAATTGATGCTTTGTCGCTGTGGGCTAAACGCCGTAAGGAATGGCGAAATGCGAACGGGGCAATTAGTATTTATATGCCCGAGTCGGTGATTAAGGTGAACGGGGAAGAAATAAGTATTACGGTTGTAGAGGATTCTCCGTCTCGCCAAATGGTGGCGGAAATGATGATTTTAACTGGAGAAGTGGCGGCTCGTTATGGTCAAACCCATAATTTACCGTTGCCTTATCGGAGTCAACCCCAACCGGAATTACCACCGGAGGAGGAATTGATGCAGTTACCACCAGGGGCGGTGAGAGCTTGTACTATGCGGCGTTATATGCCTCGTAGTGAGGTGGGTTTGACTCCTTCGCGCCATGCGAGTTTGGCTTTAGAGACTTATACCCAGGTGACATCGCCGATTCGTCGTTATAGTGATTTATTAGCTCATTTTCAAATTAAAGCCCATCTGCGAGGTGAAGCCTCACCTTTTTCTATAGAAGATATGCAGGCTATTGTGATGAGTTTGGGGCCGGCGGTGAAGGAAGCGTCCAAAGTAGAACGGGAAACGAATCGTTATTGGAGTTTGGAGTTTTTGCGCCGGAATAGCGATGAAATTTGGCAAGCCACAATGTTGCGATGGCTGCGGGAAGATTTAGGGTTAGTCTTTTTAGAGGAGTTAGCTTTAGAGTTACCGATGCGATTTAGTCGTTCTGTAGAAGTTGGAGAACAGTTTGAAGTGAAGGTAAGTCATGTTGATCCCCATAAGGATATGATTCAATTTCAGGAGATTATTGGTTCTACTGCTTCATCTGCTATATAGAAGTTTAAAGTTAAAAGATAGGTGCGGGGTGTCAGTTAAGAGTCAACCTTCACCTATTTTTTTTATTAATAATTAAACAGATAAAATTAATAGCCATGCCTAAACGTATTTTATATTTTTTAATCGGCTTAGTTTTTGCCGTCTTATTGTCTGTAGGAGCCTGTTCTCCTTCTGCCACTCCTCCGCAAGCGACCAAAACTATCACCCCAGCCGTCACATCCCAAGCTACTACCTTATTAACTGCTGCTGCTGCGAGTTTACAAAATGCCATAGAAGAAATTAATCCCCTATTTAAGTCCGCCAATTCTGAGGTGGAATTAAAATATAACTTCGCCACCTCTGGGCTTTTACAACAACAAATTGAGCAGGGCGCACCGGTGGATGTTTTCATTTCCGCCGCCGCTCAACAGATGGATAATCTTCAGAAAAAAGATTTGATTCTCACCGATACTCGGAGGCAACTTTTAACTAACAGTTTAGTTTTAATTGTGCCGAATAACTCTAGCTTAAATCTCATCAGTTTTGAACAATTAACCGACTCTAATGTAGGAAAAATTGCCATGGGGGAACCCCGAAGTGTGCCGGCGGGGAAATATGCCGAAGAAGTTTTTACTAAGTTAGGAATTATGGAAGAATTGCGCCCCAAATTTGTCTATGGCAACTCAGTTCGTAATGTTTTAAGCGCCGTAGAAAGTGGCAATGCCGATGCGGGAATTGTCTACCTCACCGATGCCAAAATCTCTAAGCAGGTGAAACAAGTCGCCACTGCCGCCAAGGATTTACATTCTCCGATCATCTATCCGATCGCTGTAATTAAAGCCAGCCAGAATCAGAAATCTGCCAAAACTTACATCCAATTTTTGACCAGTAACCCCGCCCAAGATGTGTTCAAAAAATACGGTTTTGGCATTGCCAACTAAAGATTGATGCAGATCTAAACGCTTTTGACACTCTCACCGTCTGAAGACACGCTCGATTCTGCGGACAGAATTAGTTTAATCTAATTCTCGCTACGATTGCCAAATATCGTCTACTGAGTTGATCAAGCGATATGCCTAATCTTCCCGATACTTTTACTATCAAATCAAGACACTTTCAGAATCCATCACTAAGCCAAATCGCGGTACGCTCCCTATCCTGCCTTTACTTGCTCTTTCTTGTCATACTGCCATTAGAATTAAATCTAACCGTTGTTTCGCGGGAGCCGGGATTTCTCCGATACTAGGATACTTCAACACGCAGATGTTTATTCTTACTTGTGTTTTTTGATTCTATCACATCTTTTTAAGCTCCTCATGGGAATAAATTCCCCTGAGTCGTGTTTCCTCTGGTGGTCTGAAGACACGCTCGTTTCCACACTCCCATCCTTTTCTTATGACTACCGATTTATCGCCCCTGTGGATTTCCTTGAAAACGGCGGGATTAGCGACGATCGCTACTTTCTTTCTGGGAACAGCCGCAGCCTACGGGATGTTGGGCTATCGAGGACGGTGGAAATCCCTGATGGAAGGGCTTCTGATTGCCCCCTTGATTTTGCCACCTACAGTTGTGGGATTTCTGCTGTTACTACTCTTTGGTAAAAACGGCTTTCTCGGTCAATTCCTGTCTTGGGGAAACTTCTCGATTGTCTTCACTTGGTATGCCGCTGTCATCACCGCCACGGTAGTTTCATTTCCCCTCATGTACAAAACCACCTTGGGAGCCTTTGAGCAAATCGATAGTAGTTTGCTACAAGTCGCCCGCACCTTGGGGGCTTCCGAAGTCCGGGTTTTGCTGCAAATTCTCTTACCCTTAGCGACTCCTGGACTGGTAGCGGGGATAACCCTGTCTTTTGCTAGGGCTTTGGGGGAATTTGGAGCTACCCTGATGCTGGCTGGCAATATTCCCGGTCAAACTCAAACCATGCCTATGGCCATCTACTTTGCCGTTGAAGTTGGGGATTTCCGGGAAGCATGGCTATGGACGATCGCCATTATGTCCCTCTCCCTCTCCGGCCTGATGACAGTCAATTTCACCGCAGCAAAGGGGGGAAAGTTAACAAACAGTCAGGCTACAAATAATAAGCAACTGATAACTGGTAGAGAAGTGCCATGGCGCGTCTCTACACTGATAACTGATAATCACTGTTTACTGGTTGATATTGAAAAACAATTAGCTAACTTCAAACTGAAGGTGGCTTTCACTGCCGGGCAGGAAACTTTGGGGATTCTTGGGGGTTCGGGTTCGGGAAAAAGTATGACCCTGCTCTGTCTGGCGGGAGTGGAAACGCCGACTAGGGGGCGGATTGTCTTGAATGGACGGACTCTGTTTGATGCTGATCAGCAGATTAACCTGCCCTGCTATCAACGGCGGGTGAGCTTGGTGTTTCAAAACTATGCCCTGTTTCCCCACCTGACCATAGCCCAAAATATTGCCTTTGGATTAGATCACCTGCCTAAACTCCTCCGCCAACAACAAGTGACTCAACAGCTTACCATTATGGAACTAGAGGGACTGGGCGATCGCTTCCCTCACCAAATTTCGGGGGGACAACAACAACGGGTAGCTCTAGCTAGGGCTTTAGCAATAGAGCCGGAATTACTTCTGCTTGATGAGCCATTCTCCGCCCTTGATACCCATCTCCGTAGCCAAATGGAGCAACAACTCCTCGCCACTCTTACCTCATATCGGGGCATTACCTTGTTTGTCACCCACAACTTAGAGGAGGCTTACCGATTGTGTGAGAACCTAATGGTCATGTCTGGGGGTCTGGCGATCGCTTCTGGGACAAAGCATCAAATCTTTGAACATCCCCAAACCGTTCGGGTGGCTCAACTTACAGGCTGCAAAAACTTCTCCCGGGCGGTAATACAGGGGGCTAATTCTGTGACTGCTACGGATTGGGACGTGACCTTACAAGTCCTCGAAGCAATTCCTAATTCTCTAACCAATATTGGCATCCGCGCGCACCAAATCAAGATCACCACAAATTCTGATTTTCCCGATACGGTGGGCGATAATACTTATCCCTGCTGGTTAGCTGCTACCAGCGAAACTCCACACCATACTACCTTGTTTCTCAAATTCAATGCTACCCCCGCTAGTTCCCAGGATTACCATGTACAGGCGGAGGTTTTTAAGGAAAAGTGGAACGCCATTAAAGATCAGCCCTTTCCTTGGTATGTGTGCCTTGATCCAGCCCGTTTAATGTTATTAACATTTGGAAATAACTGATTACTGATTACTGATTACTGAATCGCATAAATCCTGATCGTGTCCCTGTAATTGGGTTGGGTTGGTGGTGAAATAGTCATAAAGCCAGTTACAACTTTTTCGCATCTGAGTTTTTAAGTCTAAATTCTCTAAACTCCAGAGAATCGTGGTTCCATTATCCTTGCCTATGGCTAGAATTCCAGTATTTCCCGGACTAAAACTAATACTATTCACAAAATCATTCTGTTGTAAAACAATTAAAGGTTGAACCTGATCACAGGCCGATGTGTCCCAAAGACCGTCATTAATTCGCCATAGCCTGACTTTTTTATCATCACTGGCCGTTGCTAAAATTGCTCGGTGGGAATCATAACTTAAACTTTGTACCTGAGCATTATGTCCCAGAGGACAGGAGGCGAGTGGTTTTTTTCCTTGAAGATTCCAAAGCCTGACCATATCACCTTCAGCGACGGCGATTTGTTGAGAATTGCCCAAAAAAGCCAAAGTCGCGACAGAATTTTTCGCGGGTAATTCTAAGGTTGGTTGCCATTGTTTACCTTTTTTTGTCCAGAGGGTAATAGCGTTACTGGGAAGCTTGATAGGACTTTCCAAAAAACTCGCAGATGTGGCCAAAGTATTACCATCGGGACTAAAACGGACATCCCAAACAGCATCTTGATGAAGCAAAGTAGCGATCAATTTTCCTTGTTTGTTCCAAAGTTTAACGGTTTTGTCTTCACTTGCACTGGCTAAAGTTTGACCGTCGGGGCTAAATGTCACAGCCTTAATTGCTTGAGCATGACCGGAAATTGCTTGCAACAACTGACCTTTTTTTGTCCAGAGTCGCACTATTTTATCCTCACTGGCGGTGGCAATTTCTTGACTATTCGGACTGAAACTCACCCAGTTGACTTTACGGGGATGTGGCAAAATCGAAGCAGGCTGTGAAGTATATTGCAAAGGTTCGTGACGACCCCATAATTTCACGGTTTTATCTTTACTTCCACTGGCTAAAGTTTGACCATCGGGGCTAAAACTCACACTCAACACCCCTTCTGTATGACCCTGTAAGGTCGTATTTAAGGGATCTCGACTCCGATCCCAGATGCGGGCGGTTGTATCGGCACTGACGGATACCAGGGTTTGACCATCGGGACTAAATTCAACACCCCAAATACTATCTCGATGTCCGGTAAAGGTTTTGAGTAATACCCCGTTTAAATTCCAGAGTTTGACGGTGCGATCGCGACTACCACTGAGTAAAAATTGACCATCGGGACTAAAATTGACCGTTAAAATATCATCGTTATGACCCTTAATCGGGGTGTTAATTTCCTTACCTGTTTCCGTATCCCAACGTTTGAGGGTGCGATCGCCACTGGCGGAAACAATTTGTTTACCATCAGGACTAAAATCGAGATCATAAACGGGTTGATTATGGGCTTTAATTGTGCGAATTAATTGACCATCAAGCGACCAAATTTTAATTTCTCCATCTTTACTACAACTGGCAATTATTTGACCATTGGGACTTAATTCTGCATCAAAAATTCGATCCGCATGACCTTTAAATTCCTGAATTAATGTTCCGTCTAAAGCCCATAACTTAATTGTTTTATCATTACTAGAAGTAACTATTTTCTTGCCATCGGGACTAAAACTAATACTATTAATCACGGCTAGATGTCTCATGGGACGCTGGGGAAGGGGAGTTCCCGTTGTTGTCCATAATAAGACTTGATTTTGACCTGTGTTATTGATACTTGCTGTAGCGGTGGCAATGATGTTGCCATCGGGACTATAACGAACCCTGGTAATCGGACTTTCATGGGGAAATTGGGAAGGTTCAGTTAATAACTTACCCTGAATGCTCCAAATTTTTAGGGTCTGATCAAGACTAGCCGTGGCAATCTGCTGACCATCGGGACTAAAACTAACGCCTAAAATGCTTCCCGTATGCCCTTCTAATCGATTTTTTTCTTGAATCCCAGAAATCATCTGCATTAATCCCTGGGAAATTTCTGTTTTTGTCTCCTCTGGAGCTTTGGTTTTTAAGGTATTTTGACCAATCTGCACGGTGGTTTTTAATACTCCTAATTGATCTTGTTGATCCGCTAATAAAAGGGCATTTTTAGCAGAAGTTAAGGCTTGAACTCTAGCTTTAACTTCATTCTGACCATTCATATAAAAGGTAGCCGCAAAACTAATTACAACCGCCCCTACAATCAATCCCATTAATCTTTCTAAACGACGATTTTTGGCTTCGGCTTGGTGTCGTTTTTCCTGTTCTTCTGAGAGTTTTTGGCCTATTTCTTTTTCTTGAATCAGTTGGGCTTTTTCCTGTTGCAATTTTGTGATAACTTCTTCTTGTTCGTTTCTATTTTGTCGGCGAATAAATCCCGCTAAATAATCATGTACTAATTGATAAAATTCGACCGTAGCCCCAATATCTCGATAGACTAATCCAGACTTTTCTAAAATATAAAGGATAATATCTAACGGGCCTAAAACCTGCTCTCGATGTAGTTTTTGTTTCAACTCCTCGGCTAATTCCATGCGGGTTTTTAAAGGGCGGGTATCATTTTCATCGGTTAACGCATATAAAACCACACGAGCCGTGGCGTCGTTTTCTGGGCCACAATCTCGTATTACTTCTTCTAAAAACCGTTCGACTAACTTTTGTTTTGGGCCTTGTTTTTGATAGCTTTCTAAAGTAGTAATATTTTCGGCTTGTAGTTGAGTCCCCACCACTTGCAATTCAATGGGGCGAACTTCTCCCGCCTCTCCTGCTAAATCTTGAACTAAGGCTTGAATTAAGGTATCTTCTAAATAAAAATGGGCACGATCAGTTAAACTCTTAATAACGTTATTGGCTTCTTTTTGACTAAAATTTCCTAAATAAAATATAATATCTTTATTTAAAATATCATTATTAATAGCTTCTAAATCAACCTGGCGAGTTCCTTCTAGTAAATAGTGCAAATAATCTTCTCGCAAGGAAATAACGATTTTTACAAATGGTAAATTTAAGGCATCTTGTAAAAACTCAAAAAATAGCCTTTGTAATCTAATAGACTGAACAAAAAATAATTCTTCAAATTGATCAAAAATTAAAACCGTCAATAAATTTTGTCTAGCATTTTCTTTAAGTTGTTCAATTACTCTAATTAAATTCTCAGTATAATCTTGATTTTCTGGTTCTTCGGTGAGTTCTGGATACGAATCACCATCTAAATTTGTAACCCCGATTTGAACAGACTCCGCAGATTGCACAGATAATCCGTGAAATCCGTGCAATCCATCTAAATCCGCGATAAGTTTTTGTTCTAACTCAATGATAAAACAATTATATGTTTTAATAACAATAGGAAAGCTAATCCGCGCATCAATAATTTTTTGCTGCAAAGCTGGAACTAATCCGGCTCCTAAAATTGAGCTTTTTCCTACCCCAGATTGACCATAAATCACCGTTAATTTATGATGACTACTAGCCATTCTTTGTAACAGATGTTTAATCGCTTCTTCCCGTCCTGAAGCGGTAATTTCATCGGTAAAATTGGCGGTAATTTCACTCGGATTTAAGGTAGAAGTCAGAGCTTGTTTACGAGGTTGTAATCGTCCGGCTCCCACAAAGGCATTATATCCATAGGCACTTGATTGATTGCGATATTCTTCTTTGATTTTAAAGGCTTCTTGATAATCTTTCAATCCAAAATAAAGGCGGTTTAGCATCTTCAAAATTTGCAGATATAACCAAATTAAATTAACGGTTAAAAGAGTCTTTTTAATTGTCTCTGCTGCCTGTTCTAATTTTTGAATTGCTTCCTTTTTTAATCCCTGCTTTTCTAAGGCCTGGGCTAACACATAGAGGAAAAAACTTTCTAATTGATCAATCCAGGGATTATCAGGATTTTCCTTTGCTACTAAAATCAGAGTTTCTAGGGCAACATTAGCTAATTCTTTAGCATTTTGCCAATCCTGATCCTGTAAAGCAACATTTGCTAAAAATCCATAATCCTGGGCTAGTGGAATCAGGAAACTATTCCCCAATTTCTGATGTAATTTCCGACCTTTTAAAGCTAGTTCTTGGAGACTTTTCCAATCACTTAAATGAATAAAAACTTCTCCAATTTTATTTAGAAACTTGGCAACTAAATCTTGACGTTGAGCAGTTTCAAACTTTTCTATAGACTGCTGAAGAAAAACACAGGCTTGTCTCCATTCCCGTTCACCATTGCGCTGACGATGTTGTTCGGCTAAATAACACCAACATAAACCAATATTAAATAATATTAATCCTTCCCATAATAGAGGATTAGAAGCATCTTTAAAACCCGTTGAAATTCCATTAACACCGAGGATTTCTGAGTCTGTTGGTGATTGTTGTTGCCAAAATCTTAAAGCTTGTTGATATTGCTGTAACGCCAGAGTCACCTGTTGATTAACATAAAAATAGCGACCATAAACCCATTTTAACTTAGCTTCCAAAACGGGATCGATGGGAATTTCTCGACTTTTCAGTTCTTGATAAGCCGCTTGCAGTTCGGTTCCTGATTCTGGGCCTAAAATATTAGTTGTGGGTAAAAATCGTTCTGAACCTGCTTCTAAAACCGTTGTAAAAACGGATGAAACTTTTTCCTCTAAAAATTCAATTAATTCATCAGAACTGAGTAAAAATTCATAGGTTGTTGCCCAACTGGTAAAATCAGGAGCATTACGATTGAGTTTTTTCCATAATTTATCATTAATCCATAAAACTAAAGGAAAGGGAAAATTACGAAAGGCTTCCCTAACTAAATTAGCAGAATGCAAAACTTCATCAATCGCCACAACGGATTCTAAACCATAAACCATTAAAACCGAGGGATAATTAGGCTCTAGTAGTTCGGCTTTAATTGAACCATATAGGGTTTGACTCCCAGGAGCTAACTTAAATTCTGTAAAAGTCAGGGAACATTCTTGTTTGAGTTCGGCGACCATTTTTTCCCGCAAACTTTCATAATTACATCGCAACAGCAATAACGAAAAACTGCCTTGCATTTTCGTTATTGCTCTGGCTAAGGTATGAACTTGCTGATGATTATGACTGATCGTATCGTTTACGGGGTAAAGTGCCATTTTTATGAATCTCCTTGACGGGGTGATCATCCGACGCTTGATCTTGATATCGGCTGTTTAACCTTAACTCCCCATCATAACCCAAAGCCCTACCTATTCTAGTGTGACCCGTTCGGTTCTATAACATAAACCATTGTCGTAACATTCAGAAGTGCGTCTTTGTTCTGGGTGAGTCAAGATGGATTTATGATTGGGGCTATACTGTATTGACCCATGACTCAAGGGTTCAACTTTCAAAGGACTAGAACTTATCCCTTCTGGGCTGGCAAAACCGGGGCCAGCATTGAGTACACCCGCTAAGGATAATACCAGGATCAAAGTGTATTTTTTTCTAGGATTGGTCAACATAGTATTTAGCTCCTAATTGATTTCTAAGTTAGTGATTGATGGCTTAATCTAGGGAAAGGCAGGGTAATGAATATTAACTTCATATTTAGACTGATCGATTGATTCAGTCTGTTCCCTGGGGTTGAAATTTGCTGGTGACTCTTTAATTATCTAAAATCCACGACGGCTTTATGCTAGATTGGTATGACAGTTTAATTCTCAGTTGATTCCAAAGGGTTTGAGATTAAGATGGTTGGGGGAGTCTCAAGTGTCTGGTCTGTCTAGTCAACCCTTCAACCTGTTGTTATGGGAGATCGGGGGCGGGACTTTCTGCTAAGATGGTTGGGGGAGTCTCAAGTGTCTGGTCTGTCTAGTCAACCCTTCAACCTGTTGTTATGGGAGATCGGGGGCGGGACTTTCTGCAAGGGGTATAACACTTTGGCAACTGACACAAGGGCTGAAGATTTAAAATCAACTACTCCATTCTATTCCAAGGGTTTCAAGGCTTAAATCTTTTTAGGTCGATGGGTTTGGGACTTTTGGTAGAGTGCTACAATATCAACATAGCAAATTCTGGTTAATTTATCATAAATTTGATGTTTAATTCTAATACTCTTAGTCTAGCTTTATTGAGTGGAAAAGGGGGTGTGGGAAAGACCACCCTTTCCTGTGGGTTTGCCCTCAATTGGGCGAAACAGTTTCCCAATGAACAAATTTTACTGATTTCTACTGATCCCGCCCATTCCTTGGGGGATGTCTTACAAATTCCCGTGACTGATGAAGCTGAATTTATTAAAAATTTCCCTAATTTAAAAGTTAGAGCTATAGAATCAGAAACCTTATTAACAGCGTTTAAAACTCGCTATGGTGCGGTTTTAGAATTATTAGTAGAACGGGGTAGTTTTGTGGAAGGGGAAGATTTAACCCCGGTTTGGGATTTAGACTGGCCGGGAATTGATGAATTAATGGGATTATTAGAAATTCAACGGTTATTTCATGACCAAGTTGTGGATCGAGTAGTGGTCGATATGGCTCCCAGTGGTCATGCGTTAAACCTCTTAGAATTAATGGATTTTTTGGATAGTTTATTAGCATCTTTAACCCTATTTCAAGAAAAACACCGCACCATTAGTCAATCTTTTACCGGACGTTATCAATCAGATCAAGCGGATGTTTTTTTAGAAGAAATGCAGGAAGAACTAGCTTCTGGAAGATCTCGACTTCAAGATCAAGAAAAAACCGCTTGTTTTGTGGTAGCTATTCCTGAACCCATGAGTTGGTTAGAAACCCAACGTTTTTTAGAGGCTCTCCAAGGTTTAAATATTCCCGTTGGGGGTTTATTAATTAATCATATTGTTTCCCAAAGTCAAAATTTAGATCGGCATCAGGAACAGCAGAAACTTCTCAAACAATTTCAGGATATTTCAGGAAATAATCCTATTTTTACTATTCCCGAACTTTCAACAGAACCCTTGGGAACTTCAGCCTTAGAAACCCTATTTTCCCAACTTCAACCTTTAATAATATCGGCAGATTTAGAGGAGCAAACTTTTATTCCTTCTCAACCCTTAGAATTTTCTACCTCCCAAGCCAAATTGAGTGATTTTATCGAAGAAAATAGACGATTAATTATTGTTGGTGGCAAAGGTGGTGTGGGTAAAACAACTGTTGCCGCTGCTATAGGTTGGGAAATAGCTAGGCGTTATTCTGAGAAAAAAATTCAGATGGTTTCTATTGATCCAGCCCATTCTTTAGGAGATGCTTTTGGGTTAAAATTAAGCCATGAAGCTATGGCAATTACTCCTAATTTATTCGGTCAAGAAATAGACGCTGATCAGGTTTTAAATCAGTTTAGAGAAGACTATCTTTGGGAACTGGCAGAAATGATGAGTGGCGAAAAAGATGATCCTAATGCTATGCTAAAATTAGCTTATGGCCCAGAGGCTTGGCGGCGAATTGTGTCCCAATCCTTACCTGGAATTGATGAAATGTTATCCTTAGTAGAAGTGATGGATTTATTAGAAAGTCATGAACTGGATTTAATTATTTTAGATACGGCTCCTACGGGTCATTTATTACGATTTTTAGAAATGCCAACGGCGATGAGTGAATGGTTAGCGTGGATTTTTAAACTGTGGATTAAATATCAGAATGTGTTAGGAAGAACTGAATTTATGGGACGTTTAAGGAATTTACGTCAACGGGTTGTTAAAGCTCAGAAAAAACTGCAAGATCCTAATTATACTGAATTTATTGGTGTGATTCAAGGACAAGTTGCGATTGTAGCAGAAGCAAAAAGGTTAACGGAATCTTTAATAGAAAAGGGTATTAATCAACGCTATATTGTGCAGAATCGGTTTGAAATAGGACAGGAATTAGTAACTGATCAATTTCCCGATCAAACCTTAATTATTTTACCAAATCTTTCCCGTTCTGTTGAACCGATTGTTAGAATCAAAGAAGCAGCTAAAATCCTATTTAATGATTAAATTCCATGCAAAACCATCTAAAATTTATCCTGAGTTTTCTCATATTAGCAAGTGGAATAATAGGTTTAATTCCGAGTTATAATTATCTCCATATTCCCTTTAAAACTTCTGCGAGTATGGCTATTCCTTTACCAGAAAAAGAACTTGGTTTAGGACAATTCCGTTTAGGAGATGTAGCGTCAAAATTAGATATTTTAGGAACACCGCTTCAAATTCGCAAATATCCTCCTGGGAACTATAAAACCTATCGCCAACTGGTCTATCCTAATTTAATTGTGGGAGTGGGAGACGAAACAATTGCGGTTTTAACCACTACCGATCCCAATTTAGCAACTCCTGATCAGGTTCGTGTTGGGGATTCTCTCCAGCGAATATTAGAGGTTTATGGAGAAAAAGAACCTTATATTGATGGAGAAAACCAATTTCTAGGATATTCATTTTCTGGAGGAAGATATCTTACCTTTAAATTAAACAGCGATCGCATTATTGAAATAAGTTGTGGATTTCTCCCCGACTAATAGTAAACTAATTTTCTGTTCCCCATTACCCATTACCCATTCTTTATTGCCAGTCTGGAGAATGTAAGCGTTTTAACTGTTCTAAATGTCGAGTAAAATAGCAAGTATCTAAACGGCTATAATTAAAATGTTCAGCGTTAATAATACTAATCGCCCAAGCCCAGATATGGGCCGTTTCAGTTAACTCTTGAATCAGGCTTTTTTCTAGTTCTATTAAGGGGTTAATTTCTTCATAACCGAGTATAAAAGCCTCACGAACTTTTTTACTGAGTCCTGACTGTAACGATACTTGTAAAAACTTAGCAATATCAAAAGAGCGCCACCCATATCCACATTGATCAAAGTCAAATAGGGTAATTTGTTCATCGGTGGTGAAATGAGTATTTCCACTATGGGGATCACCCCAACAAATCCCCCATAAGGGAGGAATTTTAGGTAATTTTTGTAATTGAGTTTTCAGTTGAAATACAACTTCTACTAAGTAGTTTAAATCCTTGGGTCGATTTTTTAAATAGGGTGTGATCGCCACTAATGAACTCTCTAATAAATAATCTAAGGTTAAAGGTTGACGTTGAACAGATGGTCTAAAATTTAAAGAAACTTGATGAATTTTAGCAACGGTTTCACCTAATTTTAAACTTTGGCTAACATTCAAATCTCCGATCGCAATTTGACCCGGAGCATTGACAAATAACACCGCATATCGTTTTCCTTCAGGAGCATTAATTTCAAAAAATAATTGTCCATTTTTTGTCCTGATCGGATAAGCAACGGGAAGTTGATATTCATGCAAAAAATCCAGCAATTCTACCTCAAAATTAATTTCATCTTGACAGCGCCAATGTTGATGGGAAATTCTCAAAAAATAGCGCGTAGTTTGAGTTTTTACCGAATAAACATCACTTAATCCTCGATGCCAAAATTTACATTTTTCGACGGTATCAATCGGATAGTGATTTAAAATTTGAGTGATTAATGCTCTGACATCTAGGGTTGAGCAACTAATCGGAAAAATATCGTACTGATTATTAATTCCAGACTCATTCTGCTTAAGAGTAGGTTGGTTTAAAAGCATCATATTAGTTTTAGGGTGATGGGGAATTTTCCTGATCTGTAGGATAGAGGATGAGGATGAGGATGAGGATGAGGATTAAACAACCCAATGGTTAACGATTCCGCTTTCCCCACCGGACAACCTACGGCTTGGATAGACTAGAGATTTGTTATTCAGTATGATTCAAAATCAGGAAAATAAAATATTTTTTATTCAGAGTTTAAAAATTTTTACTAATTTAATAAAAGTCAATATTAGTTAAACTTTCTTTACTGATTTATCGGTTTAAATTGCTTATTTTTTGAGTCTAGGAAGTATGTTTATAAGCTAATCTAAAAATCATAGTTTGTCAAGAATTTCAGTTCATTTAGATACAAAATTAAAGGTTTGGTGATGCGTGCAGTTTCGCCTTACGCACCTCACAAATAGTTTAGGGATAGAGAGTCTGACCCGTTGCGGAATCAAAAATTAAGATCTGGTTAAAATCTAGTTTGACCGTTAGGCGATCGCCTGGATGAATCCGATGGTGAATGGGGACTTGAAATTGAATAGAATATTGATCGGTTTGGGGATCACCAATTTGTTGAATTTTTCCTTGTTAGCACCATATTCTAAGGTAATACTGGCAACTCCCAATAGATGGGCAATATAGGGAACTCCCGAACCCTTACGAATTTGCTTGGCGTGGAGTTCGGTGGCGTAAACCAAGGCGGCGGTAAATTTGTCTGAAAGCATAATTAATAAGAATCCTGTTATTAATCTTAAAATATATCAAATTGATCCATTTAGTGCTTTAATATTAGATGCTTAAACTATTAAAGATTTAATCATAAATGGATCGATTTCGTGTAGAAGTTATTGCTAAAACTCCTTTTCCTCAGCAAGTTATTTATGCTGCCATGCACCAAGATTATAGCGATCAGTTTGTTGTCGCGGAACGAGAATCTTGGCCGTCTGAAGAAAAAGCTGGGGAGGTTATTGTCAAGCGTTTATTAGCGGGGGAAAGGGGACATTATGGGCCCTTAGAACACTGTCAAATTGTCTTGGGTTGTGGTTATTTTCCCCATAGTGTTATGCAGCAAGCTAGAACTCATCGGATCGGCATCAGTTTTGATGTTCAGTGTCTTTCGGCAGAGGTTGTTATTACTTTTGTCAATATTGACGGTGAAAGTTCTAAAAAATTAAAAAAGACGATTGGTGAACTTTATGATCTCTGGCATCATGGAGAGCAAGCAATTCGAGAACGTAAGATCAAGGGTAGAAATGATGAACCCCCAGGTTTCTATCGACGGGATTGTAAAAACCGGATTAAAAAAATGCGGGTTCGTAGCTTAAATGAAGATAATAATACCTTTACTTATAATCATATTGAGGATATCATTTTTAATGGGTTTAATCCCGTTTATCAAGTCACCCTTGCCGATGGCAAACAGTTGAAATGTACTCAAAACCATAAAATATTAACCCCTTATGGTTGGCGGATTTTAGCTCAACTTGGGGTTGGTTCTGAGGTGCTTGTTAATGGTCAACCGTTAAAAAATGCAGATCAGACTTATCAAAATAAAGAATGGTTAGAGTCAAAGTTTTCTGAAGGACTGACTCCGAAAGAAGTCGCGGCTCTGGTTGGATGTTCGGTGGAAACTGTCAAAAAATGGGCTTACTATTATGAGTTAACCTGGCAGAAAAAACAATGGAACCAAGGGTTAAAATATAAGATTAATATTTCTGAAGAAGAACGAGAACGGAGGGCAAATCATGGGAGATCAATTACAGCGCAAAGGGTTGAAAATGGTACAATTCTAAAGGGAGAAGATCATCCGTCTTGGAAACCTGATTTACCTGTGGAAAAGCGGGTTTATCATTGGCTTAAATCTAACCGTCAGCGAATTCTTGAAGAAAAGGGTGAAAAATGCGCTCGATGTGGAGGAACAAGAAGGCTTTCTATCCATCATATTTTAGAAGTTTCCCAGCATCCAGAACTAGCTTTTGATCAAACTAACTTAGAAGTTCTGTGTTCGCCTTGTCATACCAGACATCATAAACAGGATCAGAAAAATCCGTTATGCGCTCATCCCGTTAAAATTGTTTCCATTGAATATGTTGGAATAGAGCCAACTTATGATTTAGTCATGGCTGCTCCTCATCATAATTTTGTTGCTAATGGGGTGGTTGTTCACAACTCTTACCGCTATACTTCGGGGAAAGTATTAGCAATAGCTGAGGGTAAAGGTAATATTGAAGATGCGTTTTATTTAAGACCTGTGGGAAATTATAGCGATCGCCAAGGCAAAAAATACTACTATTCTCCTGAACAACGTCAACAGGATTTAAACTGGTGTTTAGAAGCCGCAAAACGCTATAAAATTGATATTGATAATGGAATGTCCGAAGAACACGCCAGGGGCAAAGTTCCCTTTGATTATCGTCAACATTTTGTGGTTAGTTTTACCTTGAGGGCGTTATTACATTTTCTGGATTTACGGTTTAAAAAAGATGCCCAGTTAGAAATTCAAAAACTCTGTGATTTAATTTGGCCTCATGTTGAAGAATGGGTTCCAGAAATTGCTAAATGGTATGAACATACTCGACTCGGAAAAGCTCGACTAGCACCGTAATTCAGTCATCAGTCATCAGTTATCAGTTATCAGTCATCAGTCATCAGTCATCAGTCATCAGTCATCAGTTATTCCCTATTCCCTGTTCCCTCCCCCCCTAGCCCCCGTGCACGGCAGGGCTGTTTCATTTTCCAAAATTGGGGACTCAATTTAACTCCCCAATTTTTGCCTCATTCGGCGAAAAAACCGAGTAATTCTAACTGAATTATCAGGAATATTGCTCAAGGTATCATCTTTCTGATTTTTAAGCAAAAAAAACTTCTCTATATCTTTACCATAGAGGATTTATATCTATTTTATTTGGATTTTTGCCGCTGATTTACTCGATTATCTTGAGGATTTCAGGGGAAACAGTTCCGAGATAATAAAAATTTTGTGCCAGTGATCAGTTAACCACCGTTGTCCTTCTGTTATTGATACAAAACCCCAACTTCTGAAAAGATTGATCACCAGAGTTTTTAGAGTTGAGAAGTTGGTAGCCGCTTGAAAGTTACGGATTCGGCTTTTATCTTCTTGAAAAATTACATCTTTTACCCAATGGCATTGATTCTCAATCCCCCAATGTCCTTTAATAATTTGAGCTAAGGTTTTCGCCTCGTTGACTGCACTACTGATATAATATACTTTTTCTTTGTAGGGTTTTTTCCCTCTGTTGCCACTTCTTTCTATCTGAATCACAATTTTCAGATGTTTCCAGCCTTTGTGAAAGTTGCTATTCACTTGATAAACCGAAACTTTTTTGTTCTCCAACTTTTTCAGGTTTAATACACATCTCATTAAATATCTCGATTAAATTTGACCAATCTACTCCTTCTATTACTCTTCTTATTGTTGAGTATGATGGCGGTTTTTCTAGCTGAATTTTTAAAACTTGACTGAGTTCTTTTTGATTGATTTTAGCAAAATTTTCGATTTCTCTGTACCCTAAATTTCTCGACATTAGCCCCAAAATGACTATTAATAATACTACCCAAATCGGATGCCTTATTCCTTGGGCTTTCCGGTAATCCTTGACTTTTTTCAGTTTTTCTATTAGAGTTGTTAGCATCTTTATTTTTGTAAAAAACTAGCGGTCGCTCTTGATTTTATCAGGTAGCGATCGCTCTTTCTTTACTCTTTTCCACCCGACTTTGAAACAGCCCTGCCGTGCACGGGGGGCTAGGGGGGGCTGTTCCCTATTCCCTTTAAATATGAAATTAAACATTTTAAAACTGAATGAAGCCGCAATTTTACCTCAATATGCTCATATTGGGGATGCGGGATTGGATTTATTTGCGATCGCTAATACCACTATTTCTCCAGGAGAAAGTCAATTAATTCCCACCGGAATTGCAATTGAATTACCCCCAGGAACAGAAGCCCAAATTAGACCTAGAAGTGGTTTAGCCTTAAAACATCAAATCACAGTTCTGAATGCCCCCGGAACTATTGATGCCGGATATCGGGGAGAAATCGGAGTAATTTTGATTAATCATGGCAAAACATCCTTTAATATTACAAAAGGCATGAAAATTGCTCAAATGGTGATCGCCCCGGTTTTGCGGGTAGAGATTCAAGAAGTTCAACAGTTAAGTGATACCAAAAGAAGCGATAATGGATTTGGGTCTACGGGATTAATCTCCACAAAACCCCACTAATTTCTATTATTTTATTAGCATGGAAGACTTACCAGAAAACTATAAACCGCCCCTGCGACCGACTTGGGATGAGTATTTTATGATGATGGCTAAATTGGTGGCTACGCGCTCCACCTGTTTAGTCTTTCCCGTGGGTGCAGTAATTGTTAAAGACCGACAAATGTTGGCTACGGGTTATAATGGATCGCCCTCTGGTTCCATTCACTGTACCACCCAAGGCTATTGTTATCCGGGGTTAAGCACCTGTGATGCCAGTTCGGTGTTACCTTCCCGGGCGGTTCACGCAGAAGCAAATGCGATCGCACAGGCGGCAAAACATGGAATTTGTTGTAATGGGGGAAGTATTTATGTTACCTTAGAACCTTGTATTTCCTGTTTAAAATTAATTATTTCTACAGGAATTAAGGAAGTCTTTTATGAGACTGTTTTTAATTCTGGAGACAAGGCGATGGTAAGAGATTTATATATTAATGATGGCTTAGTCACCTTAAAACAGATACATCTTTCTGAAGAAATTACTCAAAAAGGGGCATCATTTTTATTAAATCCGACATCGGTTTTGGGAATGGTTAAAGGAGGAAATTAAATCATGGATTTAAAAAATGGTTAAATTTGAACATCGGAGGAGCTAAATATTGTGAGACTGGTGATTCTAGGTGGCCCAGGAGCAGGAAAGGGAACTCAAGCCAAACTGTTATGTAGTGATTTGGGTATTCCTTGCTTAGATATGGGTCAGATTTTGAGACAAAGGATCATTTCTGATACGGAATTGGGTCAACAAGCTAAACCCTATGTAGAAAAAGGCGAGTTAGTCCCAGACGAAATTATGATTCAATTTGTCCGTCAACAATTGTTAGAACCTGCGGTGGCGAAGGGTTGGCTTTTAGACGGTTATCCCCGTACCTCATTTCAGGCGGAAGAATTGGATTTTTTATTAGAAGATTTAGAACAACAGTTAAATTGGGCGATTTATTTTAATGTACCAGAAATGGTATTAAAAAGGCGTTCTTTAGAGCGTTCAAGGGCTGATGATCAACTGGGAATTATTGAACGTCGTATTGAGTTATTTTATCAACGTACAGTTCCCATTTTAGAATATTATGAACTCACCAATCGTCTTTTAGATATTAATGGGGAGCAATCTCCAGAACAAATTTATCAAGAGATTTGTCAACGTCTCAATTAATATAATACAGCCCTAAAGGGCTGACTACAATTACTTTTAATTAATTATGTGGAAACGTCCTGATCATAGAGAACCAAATCAACTTCGTCCTGTGAGTTTTGAACGGAATTTTACTCGTTTTTCCCCGGGTTCTGTGTTAGCAAAAAGTGGGGATACAAAAGTCTTATGTACCGTTAGTATTGAGCCGGGAGTGCCTAAATTTTTACAGCATACAGGACAGGGATGGTTAACCGCAGAATATCGAATGTTACCTGGGGCAACACCCCAACGTCAACCGAGAGAATTGTTAAAATTATCAGGAAGAACTCAAGAAATTCAACGATTAATTGGACGTAGTTTAAGGGCTGCGGTGGATTTAAAAGCATTAGGAGAATTTACCATTACGGTTGATACCGATGTAATTCAAGCGGATGCAGGAACGCGAACTACGGCTATTACCGGGGGGTTTGTGGCGCTAGTTGATGCCTTAAATACATTAGTTGAAAAAGGACAACTGCAACAATTACCCATCTGTCATCAAATTGCTGCGATTTCTGTGGGACTATTAGAAGGAGAACCCTATTTAGATTTGAATTATCCCGAAGATGTGGCCGCCGATATTGATTTTAATTTGGTAATGACCGAAGAATTAGAAATTATTGAAATCCAAGGTACGGCGGAATCTGGTAGTTTTAATCGAGAAAAACTCAATAAAATTTTGGATTTTGCTGAACTAGGAATTAAAGAATTATTAGAGGCTCAACGCCAAATATTAGGAGAGTTTATTCTCCTAAAAAGTGGGGAATCATAAATAATAAAAAGTACATTCTTTTTTTCTATTACCCATTACCTATTACCTATTACCCATTACCTATTACCTATTACCTATTCCCTATTCCCTGTTCCCTGTTCCCTATTCCCTATTCCCTATTCCCTAAAAATCATCTAATAAAGAACCTAAACGTTTAAGTAAAGGATCAACTTCTGCCATCGCTTCTTGGGAAACGGGTTCTGGTTCTGGTTGGGGAGGTTTTGACTCCATGATGATCACAGGTTGAGATTTAACCGTTTCTAAACCTGTGGCAATTTCAGTTAATTTTTGGTTAATTGATGTTTGTAATTGCGTCACTTGTTGGGTTAATTGATGGAATTGAGTCTCCAATTTTTCTATCTTAGTTCCATCGTCAGCTAGTACCTTTTTTTCTAAATCTGTTAATTTATTTTTAATTTCGAATAACCGTTCTTCAAGGGGCTGTAAATTCGGTAAAACAGGTAAAACTTGAGGTGAATTAGGGTTAGGAGTCTCCGACGCTGGTGGTGGGGATGTGGGTTCGGATTTAGATAATAATAGGAATTGCCACAGAGCTTGTTTACAAAGATTGCTAAACGTTTGATACTTTGCCTGGGATAATTCCTGTTCAATGGCATCTAATAATGTCTGATCTGCGGCATCTTCCGTGAATGTTACCGACTGAGTTTGTTTGCGATTTGGCCACAGCATAATATAAATCCAGACCTACAGTTATCCCATTATTGAGTTTGGAGCCTGGAAAATTTTGATCCAAACAATAATTAACCAGAATCACCCTTTGTTAGTGTATCAGAATCGGGATGCCCCAGAACCAAAATTAAACCCGCCCTTGCCCAGTGAAACTGAGTTCAGGACGGGTTGAACTCACAAAATTAACGTCGGGCTAACTGAGCTTCACCGTAGACATACTGTCCTAAAGCATTAGCTTTACGCGAAGGTTGAACTAAATGGGCTCTCAGACCTGCGTTTTTGAGCAGAGGTTGTAGATCTTCCCAGAAAAATTCGCCACCGCCCCCGGTCACGACCACATCCGTTACCCGTTCAGGTAACCATCGAACAACGCGATCGGATAAATCCCGGGCAAAATTTTTCCGTAATTCCGGCACAATATCATCTAAGTTAAAAGGTTTAACGGCTCCACGAGGACGATATAACCGTTCTCCGGCGGGTTTATGAACAGCTTCAAGTAAGTATAGAGACTGACTATCGGCGCCTTCAATTTTACTCGCCACTTCTTCATAGAATTTACCCATAGCAAAGGTGTCACTTTGGGAAACCCCCCTGGCAAAACGGAAGCGATCAACAGTTAAGAAATCGGTGGTTTGATGACCGACATCCACAATCGCCACAGAGAGATCAGCAAAATTGGGAACTCCTTGGCCGCCTTGAGCTTCCAGCCAAATCAAGCTGCCATAGCCTTCAGGCATGATCCGAACCGTAGTCACATTAACGGAGATCTTTTCGCCCCGATAGAGCATATCATGGCCACCACTGAGTAAACGAGTGATATGTTCTTTCTCTTGCTCAAATTGTGATTGAGAATAGAAAGGCAGTCCCAGAACAACATCAATGTCGCCTTGTAACTTGAAGTAGCCGATACAAGCAAAAAGTTTAATTAAAGCATCATCAACTTTAGAAGGGGAATCGGAACCATCTTTGAACAAACTGGCTCCAAAGTCAGCCGCGAGTTGACCCACGGCATAACCCATGCCCTGATATTCCACCCAAATATCCAGAAGCGGATCGGTATTTTTCGACTCAAAGCCACCGCCTCTAGCGGTATCCACCGTCAGTGCTTTGATATTGGAAGGAATAAAAACGACTTCATTCGGGTTACGACTGGTGGAAGCCTTTGTCGATGTCCGTCCTAAATCAATACTTAAAATCGTTTTTTTGCCTGCTGTCGGCGTTTGCCGATTCAGCATTGCAGCCGCTGCGGCTGCGGCGACTGGTTGTCCGGGCTGTCTGTTACCACCTTCTTGCATCGGAATATGTTACCTCACGGAGATTCAAAATATATAATGCCTTATCTGTTGCCAATTTTACCTACTTTCAAGAAACCGACAACAAACAATCAGTAAAATCTGGGATTTTGGGTTCTCTTTGGAGAGAACTACAGCAGCAACCGAGTCTGCTAAACCCTGTAATCATTATAGCTACTGGGTTGTACTCAATTGAAAACCAAGTTAATGATCGAAAATAACAACTTTTGAGTTTTCTGATCAAATTGAGGTCTTACCGGAAGTCTTGTTGAAAACCGGATGGACGCACCCATTGTCTGATTCTATGGCATCCCTAGCTATTACCACAATTTTAAGGAAGTCAGTTGCCTGATACTGAAATATTACGTTAAATTTAGTTAAGATTATGAATAACAAAAAGCGATCGCAAATTCTATATTCCACACCATAGGGCAACGCAATTTATGAAAACATCCTGGAAAACCATACTGCTTTGGACTTTACCTGCCTTAGTCATCGGGTTTTTTGTCTGGCAAGGAGCTTTTGCCACAGCCCCCGCAGAATTCGGCAAAAACACCGCCAGCACCCGCATGAGCTATGGTCGTTTCTTAGACTATCTGAATGCGGGTCGTGTCACCAGTGTAGAACTCTATGATGGCGGACGCACGGCCATTGTCGATGCGGTCGATCCCCAACTCGATAACCGAGTTCAAAGACTGCGGGTGGACTTACCCAATAACGCCCCAGAATTGATCGCCCGGTTAAGAGAGTCCCAAATTAGTTTTGATACCCACCCCCCTCGCAATGATGGCGCCCTCTGGGGACTATTGGGAAATCTGATCTTCCCGATTTTATTAATTGCAGGTCTATTCTTCTTATTCCGTCGCTCCAATAACGTTCCCGGTGGCCCCGGTCAAGCCATGAACTTTGGCAAGTCCAAGGCTAAATTTCAAATGGACGCTAAAACCGGAGTTTTATTTGATGATGTGGCTGGGGTAGAAGAAGCCAAAGAAGAATTACAAGAAGTCGTTACTTTCCTGAAAAAACCCGAAAGGTTTACCGCAGTCGGGGCTAGAATTCCCAAAGGGGTATTATTAGTTGGCCCTCCAGGGACGGGTAAAACTTTATTAGCTAAAGCGATCGCCGGGGAAGCCGGAGTTCCCTTTTTCAGTATCTCCGGTTCGGAATTTGTGGAAATGTTTGTGGGTGTGGGCGCGTCCCGTGTCCGTGACCTATTCAAAAAAGCCAAAGAAACCGCCCCTTGTATCGTCTTTATTGATGAAATTGACGCCGTTGGTCGTCAACGGGGTGCAGGTATTGGCGGGGGAAATGACGAACGGGAACAAACCCTGAACCAATTATTAACGGAAATGGACGGGTTTGAGGGCAATACCGGAATTATTATTATTGCCGCCACTAACCGCCCTGATGTTCTCGACTCCGCTCTCTTACGTCCGGGTCGGTTTGACCGCCAAATTACCGTGGACGCGCCGGATATTAAGGGCCGTTTAGCGGTATTGGAAGTTCACGCCCGCAATAAGAAAATTTCCGAGGAAGTTTCCTTAGAAGCGATCGCCCGTCGGACGCCTGGGTTTACCGGGGCTGACTTAGCCAACCTGCTCAACGAAGCCGCAATTTTAACCGCCCGCCGTCGCAAAGAAGGCATGACCATGATCGAAATTGATGATGCGGTGGATCGGGTAATTGCCGGGATGGAAGGAACCCCCTTAATTGATGGCAAGAGCAAACGATTAATTGCTTACCACGAAGTCGGTCATGCGATCGTTGGAACCCTAATCAAAGAACATGATCCGGTGCAGAAAGTCACGTTAATTCCCCGGGGTCAAGCCCAGGGTTTAACTTGGTTTATGCCCGATGAAGATCAAGGCTTGATTTCCCGTTCCCAAATCCTAGCCCGGATTACTGGGGCCTTGGGCGGTCGGGCGGCTGAAGATATCATTTTTGGTGATTCGGAAGTTACAACGGGCGCTGGAGGCGATTTACAGCAGGTTGCGGGCATGGCACGGCAGATGGTAACTCGTTACGGAATGTCGGATTTGGGGCCATTGTCCTTAGAATCTCAACAGGAAGTTTTCTTAGGTCGGGACTTTGCCACTCGCACGGAATATTCTAATGAAATCGCCTCTCGCATTGATAGTCAAATTCGTACTATTGCCGAACATTGTTATCAGCGAGCCTGTCAAATTATTCAGGAAAACCGAGCAGTAATTGATCGGTTAGTGGATCTTTTGATTGAAAAAGAAAGCATCGACGGCGATGAATTTCGGCAAATTGTCGCCGAGTACACAGAAGTTCCTGAAAAAGAACGGTTTGCGGCTGTGATTTAATCTCAATTTCAGTCACAATTAACTTAAAATTAACGAGGGTAAAGCATAGCTTAACCCTTGTTTTTTATCACCCGTAGTAAGCCCTTCAGGGCTTTCTGCTTCTGAGGCGTGAACAATCTTGTAGTAAGCCCTTTAGGGCTTTCTGCTTCTGAGGCGTGAACGCCTCACTACGAAGTTTAGTTTTTTAGGGGGGAAAGTAACGATAAATATCCTTCCGGTGGAGAACTCTAGCAAAAGTAACAGTTTCGCCATCAAAATAAAAACCTATTCGATAGTCGCCAACCCTAAGCCGATAGGCATTGTCATCCCCTTTTAATTTTTTCAGGTTAATAATTGTCTGTAAATCGGTAATATTTGGTATTTCTTCAAAAGCGATCGCCTTGATTTGATCAAATACAGGTGTACTTTTCAGAGCTTTTAAATCCTTCATAAAACTGGGTAAATATTCGATATTCATTCTTTTTCCAGTTCTGTAAGTGCTTCCTGTAAACTTAACGGTTTTTCATGTTTGACTTCATCCATAGCGAGGAGAAGTCCGCGATCTTCGAGGGCGTCGAGAAGATATTGATAGTCAGTATAATTAAGTATGACTTGACTAATGTTACCTTCAGCATCAAAGAGCAATTCTTTAGCAAGTGGATAGTCTTCTATTTTCATGAATTTTTATGTTTAGATGATCAGCCGTTGTTGCACTTTAACACTCCCTAAGTGCCCAAGCGCAACGACTTTAGGAAAAACATCTCTACCATTATAATATGAATAAATTCCGGGAAAAAAGCTGGTAAGATATTGAACAAAATCTGTAGAGGCGGGTTTATTGAGATTATTGGTGGAGTGTCAAATATCCCGGTGAACCTGCCCCTACGGAATTATTATTGATTGAAAAGGAACAATAACATGATTACTCAAACAGAATATCGGCAACGACGGGAACAATTAATGGCAAATATTAAGCAGGGAACTGCCATTTTCAGAAGTGCGCCCATGGCAGTTATGCACAATGATGTGGAATATAATTTTCGCCAAGATAGTGATTTTTTCTATTTAACTGGGTTTAATGAAGCCAATGCCGTTGCTGTTTTTGCCCCTCACCATGAAGAACATAAATTTGTTTTATTTGTGCAACCGCAAGACCCAGTAAAAGAAACTTGGTCAGGGTATATTACGGGGGTAGAAAAAGCTAAAGAACTTTATGGGGCGGATGAGGTTTATCCTATTAATGAATTAGATGAAAAGTTACCCCAATATTTACAAAAAGCCGACCGGATTTATTATCGTTTAGGACGGGATGAAAAATTCAATGAAAAGATTTTAAAACATTGGCAAAAACTATTAAGAGTTTATCCCAAACATGGCACGGGGCCGATTGCTATTGAAGATGTTTGTAATATTTTACATCCCATCCGTTTAATTAAAAGTGAAACAGAATTAGAGTTAATGCGGAAAGCTATAGAAATTTCTGTGAAAGCTCATAACCATGCTAGGGAATTTGCTCAACCCGGACGTTATGAGTATGAAATTCAAGCAGAAATCGAACATATTTTTGGCTTAAATGGGGGAACAGTTGCCTATCCTTCGATTGTGGCATCGGGGAAAAATGCTTGTATTTTGCATTATGTGGAAAACAATTGTCAAATACAAAATAATGATTTACTATTAATTGATGCGGGATGTTGTTATCAATATTATAATGGAGATATCACCAGAACTTTTCCAGTTGGGGGTAAGTTTACACCAGAACAAAAAATTATTTATGAACTGGTTTTAGAAGCCCAATTAGCAGCCATTGAACAAGTTAAACCTGGAAATCCCTATAAAAATATTCACGATACTGCGGTGCGGGTATTGGTGGAAGGTTTAATGGATTTAGGGTTATTAGTTGGAGATATTGAGGAAATTATTAAGGAAGAAAAATATAAACCTTTTTATATGCACCGAACCGGACATTGGTTAGGTTTAGATGTCCATGATGTTGGGGTATATCAATGGGGTGAAAATCCTCAACCATTGCAACCAGGACAAATACTAACGGTCGAACCGGGTATCTATATTTCTCCTAATATTAAACCCGTTGAAGGACAACCGGAAATTCCCGAATGTTGGCACGGAATTGGGGTAAGAATTGAGGATGATGTCTTAGTAACTTCTGGGGGGTATGAAGTATTAAGTGCAGGAGTTCCTAAGTCTGTGGAAGCGATGGAAAGATAATTCAACCCTATCCATAGGGAAAATTTTTTAAACAGTTATCAGTCATCAGTTAACAGTTATCAGTTATCAGTGTAAGAGTCAGTTTAATCATTATTAGAACACTCGAACAATCAATTAATATTACCCATTACCCATTACCCATTACCTTCAATAATACTCTACTCAAAAACCACAACTCTTAATTCATTATGACCCATATCTTGATTTTATCTTCTTCTTTGGGGGCTGGACATAATAGTGCCGCACAAGCATTAAATCAGGCTTTTTCCCAGTTTCCAGATGTTACCGTTACGGTAGAAGATGCCTTAGAGTATGCCAGTTCTATTTATCGAAATGCCGTTACCAGTATTTATAAACAATTGAGCGAAAAAGCTCCTCAAATTTATCGCGCCTATTATGAAGGAACAGATTTAGAAGATTTAGAACGGTCTTTAGAATTAAATATTGTTACGGCTAAAATAGAGCGGGTTTTTTTAGAAAACTGCGGCATTTGATTGAAGAAATTAATCCCGATGCTATTGTTTGTGTACAGCAAATTCCTAGTCGTTTATTGCAACTATTAGAAGAAGAAGAACGGATTTCAAAACCCCATTATGTGGTAATTACAGATGTAATTGCTCACAGTAGTTGGATTAATAAAGAAGTCGATGGTTATTATTTACCCAATGATTTAACTACGGATTTTCTGATTAAACGAGGAGTTGACCCGGCTATTCTTCATGTCACAGGAATCCCGATTAAACTTGAAGTATTAGAAACTAAATCTCAAGTTGAAATTCGAGAACGTTATCAACTCAAAACCGACAAACCTGTAGTTACAATATTTGGCGGGGGATTACATTATAAGCGGGTACGTTTGATGGTTTCTCAATTGATGAATACCTCAGAAGTTGGCACTATAATTGTAGCCGCAGGACGGAATGAACAACTTTTAGATTCCTTAACAGAATTAAACTCCACCCCAGAAACGGAACTCCTAAAATTAGGATTAGTTGATTATGTTGATGATTTAATCGTCGCCAGTGATTTAGTAATTACGAAAGCGGGGGGATTAATTGTTAGTGAAGTTTTAGCACGAGGTAAACCGATGATTATTGTAGACCCATTTCCGGGTCAAGAAGAATGGAATGCTGATTTAATCGTAGCGGCGGGGGCGGGAGTGCAGTTAAGATTACCCGAAATGGTTGCCCACTGTGTAAAGTTTCTGTTAAACCACTCAGAAAGACTATCCCAAATGCAAGCATCCGCTTTAGAATTAGGAGAACCCCGGGCGGCACTTAATATTGCTGAGAATATTTTATCACAAATTCAACAGTAATTTCAAAGGAGAATAGGCAATAGTTTTTAGAAACATAGTGGAATAATAATTTGCTCTTATTCTTTGTGTCTTTGTGTCTTTGTGGTTAGATTAAACTTGATTATTGTCAAGGTTTCAGTGCCAATTAATATATTACCAAAAGGAGATTAAATTTTGACTAATAACAGTAACTTTTTATGGGGTGTTGCCACATCGGGTTATCAAAGTGAAGGCGGTTATAATGGTGTAGGACAACCTCAAAATAATTGGTCAGAAAGTGAACAAAAATGCAAAGTAATGAGGACTGGAAACGCTTCCGAATTTTGGACGCGCTACCCGGAAGATTTTTCTAATTGTCAAAAATTAGGGTTAAATTCCTTTCGGTTAGGGTTAGAATGGAGTCGGATTCAACCGATAACAACCGCCGAAATTTCTCCCGCCCCAAATTATGATTTTAATGTCTTAGATGACTATGCCGAACGCATTGCCACCTGTCGTCAATATGGCTTAGAACCTATTATTACCTTACATCATTTTACCCATCCCGCTTGGTTAGGAATAGATGCTTGGTTATCCGCAGAAACCATTGATTGTTTTATTGATTATGTAACCGTAAGTGTTACCCATATTAATCGACGTTTAACCGATTATCATCAACAGCCGCCAATTCATTGGTATATTACTATTAATGAACCGAATATTTTAGTTTTAAATACCTATTTAAGTGGTCAATTTCCCGCCGGAAATTTTACCGGAATTAAGGCGGTTTGGCGAGCTTATAATCATTTATTAGCTGCTCATATTCGAGCTTATAACTCTATTCATGATATTTATGAAAAATATGGCTGGAACAAACCTATGGTGACTTTAAACACCTATTGTAGTGATTTATATTGGTCAGAAAAAGTAATTTGGGATTTGTTGGGCGCACAGGAAAAAGAAATAAAACCCAAGGAAATCAGAGATTATGCTTATGCTCAAGCTAAACATTTAGAAACCTCTTTGCGTCGAGCTTCTTTACCCTTTCAAAAAGATATTCCCTATCAATTGGGACGGTTAACTCGTTGGACGGGAAATTGGGTTGGTCATCGAACTTTTGATCTTAAACATTTAGACTATTATTGGCAAGAATTAATGTTATCTCCTCGCCCAAAAGTTTATGATTATCTAGCAATTGATTATTATGATCCTTTTATTGCCCATACCTTCCGTTTACCGTCTTTTTCTGATTTTGAATTTAAAACTAAAGGGTTAAGAAATTGGTTGATGACCGGAATTACGAGTAAATGGTGGGACTGGCGAGCGCTCCCAGAAGGATTATCTTTTTTCTGTAAATATTATGCTCAGGAATATAACCTTCCGATTTTAATTGCTGAAAATGGCATGGCGTTACGTCGAAAACCGGATAATAGTATCGCCACTCATCGCTCTGACCAACTGCATCGCAGCCAATTTTTAGAAGCTCATGTTCGTCAAATTCAACAGTTATTAAAGGAAAATATTCCGATTTTGGGTTATATGCACTGGTCATTAACGGATAATTATGAATGGGGGTCTTATACGCCCAGGTTTGGGTTATTTAGTATTAATTTTAATCGGGGTACAGAAAGGGAAATTGAGGATCATTTAGGCGATCGCCCTTCGGAAACTTATGCTAAATTGATTAGAGAGATGCAATCCTAAAATTAGGGTGATTCCCTCGTTTCTAATACTCTGAACTTATGCTAATATCAGGCTCCGCTTCCATATTAGGAATGAAAAATAAATAACTTGCACAATTAAACCCTAGAAACCTTGATCTACTGTAAACTATTGCTCAATTAGTCACCTTATTTATTTTTCATTCCTTATGTTTCAGTCGAGGAATCTGTTGGCTACTATAACTTAAAGGGTAGTCAACTGTTCCTGTTTTTGGCTTTTGCCACCAAGAAGGCGGTTTACTATAAGAAATTGACATGGTTTTACCATCAGGAGAAACCTTATAAATCCATTGACGATCTTCACAAATTGAAGTTTCTAGTCCAGGAACTTTCTCCGGCCATTTGCCTTGTTTTGCAGCAATTTCCTTTACTTGTATAATCTTGAGTGTTAGTTCCCAATTAATTAATCTTCTGAATAATTTTGGCCATTGATTTGTTAATAATGATTCCTCACCTTTCATCAAATTCCATGATGCTAGAGGTTGTTCATATTGTTTTTTAAATTTCTCAGAATCAAAATCACAAAAATTTTTATTAGGGATAGATTGAAAAAATAAATGTCTTTTTCTAAAAAGATCAATCGCTGAAAACGTTCCGTAAGGTTTATGGAATAAATAAATAAATTGAGCAAAAATATTTTGGGAATTTTGGGATTGGTTATCATCTTTATTGATAAGTTTAAAGTAAATTGACAAATTAGATAAACTATTATATGCAGCCCATACTTCCATCTCATTACTGATCGAAAAAGAGTTATAGTAATCCTGATTCAATAACTGATTAATGCGATCTTGCCATTCAGGAGGTACATAATCGAGCTTACGAAATAAACCAATCAAATAAGAATCTATAATTATAGAAACAAGTTGAGCAATTAATGTGGGTTGTTTTCTAATGGATTCTCGGATTCTCCAACTGAGTTCTAAATTATCTAAAACTTCTTGAATTTGACCTGAACGGATTTTATCTAAACTATCTAAAGCTAAAAATTGTTGTAAATTAGCAAAGAACAAAAAGCTAGGTAAAGGAGTTGCCCGAGTCTGATTCAAATAGATTTCAGTACCCCACTGAGGAGGATCACTCGTTAAAATTTGATGGCGAATTGCCGTTACTTTAGGCTCAAAATCAGTTAAAATATGATGTATTTTTTGAGGAGTAATATCAATAGTTTTTAACTGATTTTCTAGTTGATGTTCTAAATATAACTTTATTGCTTCCCTATCATTTAACCTGTTAAAAAAATTAATAGATCTTAATTTTTCGAGTTTTAAAGCTGATTGATTGGTTTTTACTATTTCAATTTTTTTTTCAAAGAAATTATCCCAATATTGATCGATAGGTTGCTTTTGCTGTTGAGCATAAATATTTCCCCCAATGACCCAAAGTAAGGCAATAGAGATTAACGTTATATTTAAAATAATTAATAATCTGGTTGTGTTTTTCATGTTGAATTAACGATTTAATTGAGCAAAATGTTCTAAGAGTAAGCGATGAATAAAAATATAGCTCCCTCCAATTTTTTGTAAAAATATCCAGCCGACGGCGGCATCTAAAAATTTAGCATAATTCCAAGGAATAGATCGATTTAAACAGAGAATACACCGCAGAATAAAATGTTTAATAGCTGCGCCACCTCCTCCTATTAATCCGACTAAGATTCCTAATGTAATTCCGTTTAAAATTGGCAAGTAAAAACCTGAAATTTTAGCAACAATTTCTAAAAATATTATAGAAACAACGCTTAAAATAACTGCATTTTTAAGCGATTGAAAAATTCCTTGATTCGGGATAGTCCTATTTTCAATAGTTGTACCCATTAATCCTCCTAAAATTCCTCCGATGATTCCTCCAATGATTTCAAAAATTAAGCTAAAAACTATAATATTAATTAACATAAAAACAAAAAGAACAATAGGCTGTTCTGCCAGTTTAAAAGAAAAAGTTGGTATTGATTCATCAATACTATTATAGGTCATTGTAAAAGCAAAATTTAAAAGCGTAATAAAGGTATAAGTTATGCCAATGAAAGCTCCAATCCCTAATCCCCAAAATAAGCTTTTAGTCAAACTTTTTTTAGCCTGATTCCATGACCATTTTAACGTCTCTGTAGGAACAATTTTATCATTAATCAACTGTAAATTAATCAGTCCAATTAATCCGCCAGACAAACCGCCAATCAGTCCAAAATCCATAGAATTTTGTGAAATGATCATCCACAATATAAATTGAGTGAATCCATTAATTAAGATTAATAGAATAGCTCCGATTGAATTTGACAATCTTTTCCTCAGTAAAATAAAAATTGTTCCCAATATATAACCATTCAATAATCCCAAAAATAAACCATCAAAAATAATTATAATAGAATCATTGGAAATCTGAATCGTGTCTCGAAATAAAGTTACAACACTGGATAAAATAACTTGAAATAAAACACATAAAATTAGATTAAATATTAAATACACTAAGCTAGTATAGATATCTTTTTGCCAACTTTTATCTAACCAAGTTAACTGTAAAGATTCGATTGAAAAGACGGTTTGGGAGTGTTTTACCATATTTTTAGCCAACCAACTTAAGTAATGAATAACTTTTTCCTGAGAATAGCGTTTGTTTACACGGCGACGTAAGAACATCCGTTTAATATAAGTATCAAATAAATGGGTTCTTCTGCCTTCAATGGTACTAAATTCTAAAAAATCTGAAGGTAAAATTCCTGAATAAGCTAGGGTGATGATACTCAACATTAAGGGAGATTTGGTTAATTCTTGTAAAATAAGATCGGTTTTTAATGCCTCTTTTACTGTGGTAAGTTCTGAACCTGCACGATTAAAATAGTCTTGAATTTGATCGACAGTTAAGGGTTGTAAACAAATAGCCGTTTGTAATTTGAGGCGAGTTTTGAGTGCTTGATAATCGCCAATACGACTACAAACAACAATTTCATGATCCCCATTTTTTTGCAAAAATTGGTTTAAGGCGATCGCACAGTTTTCTCGATTTTCTAAACTAACTTCATCTAATCCATCTAATAATAACAATAATTGATTCGACTCAATTAGCCGTTTTGCCAAGGTTTTAGACACTTGATATTGAGTATTCAATTCGGAAATTAACCAATCAGTGATCGCTTGTTTTCCACCTTTCCAAGAAGATAAATTAAACACCACAGGAATTAACTGATTAATATCTTGTTCAGCGTGTTCAATTAAATCTTTCGCCAATTCTAATAAAGTTGTGGTTTTTCCTGATCCCGGTTCTCCTAAAATTAAAAGTGATCGTCCTTCTCCCAATTCTAAAAACTTTTGACTCACTTTTGTTCCTTGGGATAAACGCTGTTGATGATCATCAGGAGTTCCCCATAAAATATCCCAAGGTCTTTCAACCAAATCTAAACGAAATTCTAAACCTAATTCTATAATTGCTCGACCATATAAGGATGTTTCTAAAACTCCTTTTACCCAAAAATTCTTAACTTTATTAAGTAAAATATGTCGATCTCGATTATTTTGAGATGTCGATTTAAGGAAAGATTGATTTACAGGTTTAACTGGGATTTTTACTGGAGTTTGAATTGAAAATGAAGTCGGTAATATTAAATAACTTGGCATAGGTTCAGAAATATTTTTTAATTCTAATTCTCCTAAATAACGAATAGGAACGTTTAAATTATGTTTGACCACATCATAAACAACTTGAGAAATACAAATTCCCCCAGGTTGAGCTTTTCCTTCTAAACGTGCAGCAATATTAACTCCATTTCCCATGACATCTTGATCTTGAATGAAAACATCCCCTAAATGGATGCCAATTCGATGTAATAAAACCTCATTTTCTGGTAAGTTTTGTGCGGTTTTTGCTAAATATTCTTGAATTTCAATTGCACAGTTAACCGCTTGAATTGCACTAGAAAAATACATTAATAATCCATCCCCTGTAGATTTAATTACAAATCCATTAAACTCCTGACATAATGTTCTCATTCGGTGCAAATCACGACGGATTAAAGTTAGAGTCACCACTTCATCTTTAGACATTCTGGCACTAAATTCAACGGCATCCGTAAAAACAATAGTTGCTAGAGTTTGACGATTATTTAACTCAGAGGGGAAATATTCTAATTCTTCTCTGATTTTGTTGGGTAGAAACGAAGATTTAACCGAAGGAGTGGGATCTATTAATCCAGATAAGTCTTGTAAAACTTCTGTTACAGTTTGATAGCGATCGCGAAAATCATAACGCACCATTTTATCTAAAATATCATATAAAAGCGGAAGTTGAGTTTGAGTATTATTTTTTAACAGCAGGGATCTCCACTGAATTTCATGAGTTTGGGGATTTTCAGGAAGTTGATGGGGTAATACTCCTGTTAATGCTTGAATTGCTAACATCCCTACCGCGTAAATATCACTACAGAATCGAGGTTTACCCTGGGTTTGTTCTGGTGGCATATAACCCGAAGTTCCAATAGCAATACTAGAGGGGATTACTGCTTCAGAATTAGCAGTTTCAAGCATAATTTTTTTGACCGCACCAAAATCAATTAAAACCAGCTTTTGATCTTGATTGCGACGCATTAAATTAGAGGGTTTAATATCTCGGTGAATCACGTTATGATCATGGACAAAATCGAGAATTTTCAACAGATCTTGGAGGAGATTAATAACTTTGATTTCATCGCCATAGGATTCAGAGATCAATTCCTGACGTAAATCCCAACCATCAATAAATTCTTGCACTAAATAAAACTCATTATTTTCTTCAAAGTGGGCTAATAAACGAGGAATTTGAGAATGTTCTCCTAACAGATAAAGGGTTTGAGCTTCTGTTTCAAATAAACGACGAGCAGTATTTAAAATGCCAGGTTTGGAAGACTGAGGTTTGAGTTGCTTAACAACACATTGGGGATGTCCTGGTAAATCTAAATCTTTCGCTAGGTAGGTTTCGCCAAATCCCCCACTCGCAATGGAACAGATGATTTTATAACGGTTGCGAAGAACTGTGTTAAGCATACAAACCCTGTCAAAACTTAAGAACTCGTTTTTCTAGTCTTGATTGTGGCAAATTTGTATTGATCTGTCACCTCAAATTATGATACAATCGGTCAAAATTTGTATAAATTATGAAATCTTAAACTTTCGTCATACAATCACTATGCCAGATTTTATTGAACAGCCGAGTCGGATTACGGCGGCGGGAAATAAACCCAAATTAATTGATGAATATATTGGACGAGTTAATAGTCAAACGGACACGGCAAGTGTTGCCTATATGCGTTCTCCGGGGGGATGGATGGAACCAGGACAACGACCTGAATTTGATGAATTTACAGTCGTTTTAAAAGGATTATTGCGAGTCGAATATGAAGGCGGTCAAATGGATATTCAAGCCGGACAAGCAGTGATTACTAATAAAGGGGAATGGGTGCGTTATAGTACGCCGACCGAAGATGGTGCGGAATATATGGCAGTTTGTCTTCCTGCTTTTTCTCCCAATATTGTACATCGGGATCAGGATCGGGATTAACTTTATTTTTGAATTATCATGCCCCGGATTGAGAACCCACACCGGATTATTTGGCGTTTTATTATTGGTTGCGATCGCAATTTCAAGCCGATGCTATTATTCATTTAGTATTCATTTAGGAAAACAGGGGAGTTTGGAATAGTTGCCCGGTTCACGCCTCATTCAGCCCTAAAGGGCTTACTACATTCTAACTTCCTAACTCTTTTGACCGTTGAGTTGCAGCTTTTACGGCTTCAATTAATGCCGAACGAAATCCGGCTTTTTCCAGTTGACAAACCCCAGCAATTGTTGTTCCCCCCGGACTGGTAACACGGTCTTTTAATTCGGCCGGATGTAACTTTGATTCCGATAGGAGTTGGGCCGTTCCTAATACCGTTGATAATGCTAATTGGGAAGCAATAGCTCTAGGCAGTCCAGAGGCGACGCCACCATCGGCTAAGGCTTCAATTAAAATCGCCACATAAGCCGGGCCAGAACCCGATAATCCGGTGACGGCATCCATTAGGGCCTCCGCCACCTCTACCACGTCCCCAACGGCCTGAAAAATGCCTTTGGTGAGATCTAAATGGGAGGGTTGCACCAATTTTCCAGAGGCGATCGCACTGATCCCCGCCCCCACAGTCGCCGGAGTATTGGGCATAATTCTAATTACGGGATGGTGGGGAAAAGCTGTTTCTAATTTATTTAAGGTAACTCCCGCTAAAATAGACAAAATTACAGTATTTTTTGATAGGGTTTCAACCCCAGCTAATTCCGTGGCGATCGCCCCAAAAATTTGGGGTTTAATTGCTAATAAAAGGGCCGCTGTCGCCTGGGTTGTTTCTTTATTATTATCTGCGATCGCCACACCATAATGTTGGGCTAAGTAATTACGACGATCTAATTGTGGGTCACTAATAATAATTTCAGCAGGTTGATAAATCTTAGCAGAAATTAGGCGGGATATAATAGCTTCTGCCATCACCCCGCCACCAATTACACCTAATTTAAACATAAATATTTAATGAGGGAATTATGAATTACGAATTACGAATAGGTTATGGGTAAAAAAAATAATGGAAAGTTTTTTTAGTTGCAGAGACGTTTAAATTAACGCCTCTACATCGGTTAATTTACTGAATAGCCTGGGTTCTTTCGGGCTGCCAGGGGGGGGCTACTGGGTTGCTTGTGCGGGGGGTGCGGGCTTGGGGGATGCCTTCGTGGACAACGCCAGCACCTGGGGTTCTGACCTGAACGCAACTAGGAGTAAACAGGAAAATGCTTTCTCCGATCCGTTCTTGGTGGCCATCGAGGGCAAAAGTTCCACCCGCGACGAAATCAACGGCTCTTTGGGCCTGATCAGGATCCATTAAAGTTAAATTAAGAACTACAGATTTGCGTTCTTTCAGGGCGCGAATAGCCGTAGGCATTTCTTCAAAGGTGCGGGGTTCCATCACCACTACTTCAGAAATTCCATTCAGAGCGCCGGGCATTCCGATAACATTACTCATTGTTGATCCGATTCCAACTTCAGACATTACACCAGTATTTATAGATCCAACAGACCGTTGTGAACGACGAGACACCCGGGGGTCTTCTGCCGCCACAGCCGGGGCAGGTTGTTCTTGCGGGGGGGGATAGTTACCCTGGTAACGATTCCCCTCCGCTTCATCGTATTCGTAATCGTAGTCTACAGAGTCATTGAACCCTACAAAATCTTTTAGTCTATTAAAAATGTTCACGGTCTATTCTCCATCACTGACGATTTTAGAATTTCAACTCAACTTCCAGTTTAGAGGGGTTGAGGGTCTAGGTTATATTGAATTTGTGTAAGACTCGCCTATTTTACAACAACCTCGCACAAAGCCCACGCACTTCAGTCGTGGGATGTAGTGCGACCCCCTTTAGGGGGTGTGAGGGTTTTAATGTAATCCCTAAGAACTTCAGCCATTGATAATCCTTCTGATTCAGCATGACTTTTGAGACGTTCATATTCTTTCTCGTTAACATTAAACTGAATTTTCTTTTCCCTTGACATACTCTATTTAAGACTCTATTATCAGAGTATAGCAAGGATGTTCCTCGCTTATCTGGTCAGATGTTCTGACCTCCTTAAAAACAAGTTGTCAATGGCGAGAAAAAGGCAACCACTGTGATTATCCCTGTTGACTACAGAAAGCTCCGAAAAATCTTGGCAGAGCCAAAGACTGTAATAGTCGTAGCCGTCAATTGGGACGAGGTACTTGGCATTCCTCAGAGTCTCGTACTCTCCTCTAATATTGCTGTGAAGCAATTCTGGAAACAGTAGGGGGCAACTCCATGAATACCGAGCAATCGGGGCTAGACAGGAGAATCCCACGCGGTTCACCCGTGGGAGTGTCAATCTGAATTGTTGTATTTAACTCCTCCTTTGACCAAAAATTATCCGTCCTAGTCGAATCATGGTAGCACCTTTTTGAACTGCTAGAGAATAATCTTCCGACATTCCCATTGATAATTCCTGCATCCTAATATTAGTCCAATTCTGTTGTCGAATGGTTTCTGCTAATTCCCGGGTGCGTTCAAAAACATCCAGGGTTTCGGACTCGGTTAACCCCAAGGGGGGAATAGTCATTAAGCCTTGAATTTTGAGGTGCTGACAGTCGTTTAAGTGGGGTAATTCTGCCAAAAGTTCGGGGATAGTCCAACCAAACTTATTAGGATCGGGGATAATTTTAACTTGAAGACAAACTTGGGGCTGACATCCTAATTCCCCGGCTAGATGATCTAAACGTAAAGCCAACTTTAGACTATCTACCGATTGAATCCATTGAAACAGTTGTAATGCTTTTGTGGCTTTATTGGTTTGCAAATTACCGATTAAATGCCAAGTAATATCGCTAAGATCTTGTAACTGAGGATATTTTTCCGACGCTTCTTGAACTCGATTTTCTGCAAAATCTCGAATTCCAGCTTGATAAGCGACCCGCATGGCTTCAACGGAAACTGTTTTTGTTACCGCAATTAACCGCACCGACTCAGGAATAGAGCCTCGAATTTTAGCAATCTGTTCGGTGATCCAATCAGTCATGTTAAGTAATTTGGCCGTTGGTGGTTTTAGCTAAAGAAACGTATTACGATGGACTTCTTGGAGTTTTTTATATTCCTCGCCCTGTCCGGTGCGGCGGAGCATTCTGAGACGAATTTCCAGCAAAAGTTTGGCATCAGAACGACTAATGGGTTCAAATTTTAATCCTGGTGGCCCCTGAGTCACTAAAAAAAATAGGCGCTGGGCGTAAAGGGTTGTGAATAATTCTTGATGATCCTCAACTGAGCATATTTTGAACAATAACCCAAAGTTGGGATGATTCATGTAAGTTTCTGTGGTCATTCAATTTCACAACTAACAAATAATGGCTTGATTTAGGATACAGAACTATTTTAGGTTGATTGGGTAAACTTTGTCCGGGTGTAGGCAAGGGATCAACCCTTTCAAATTGCTCCTCCCCAAATTAACCGGATACTCCAGAATACCACTAGACCAATCATGGCGACTCCATCCCAAGCTTTAAAGCGAAGTTGATGCCATTCTACCCGATGTTGATCTGGACTGGTGAACCCTCGAACCTGCATGGCGCTGGAAATTTGTTCGGCGCGTAATAATAAATTTTGTAAAAGCCGTTCCGCCAAGGTTAACCAGACCTGGGTAGTTCCTCGTAGTCCTAGTTTTTTCCAATTAATGGCACGGGTTCTGACAGAACGAATTAAATTTTGAATTTCCTCTAAAACTAAGGGAAAAAATCGTAGGGATAAAGTCAGGGTTAAGGCTATTTCTGTAACGGGTAATTTTAAACGTCTTAAAGGTTCCATGAGGCTTTCTAAAGCCATGGCAATTTCTTCAGAAGCGGTGGTTAATAAATATAGATTTGTACTATAAACCAGGGTAAATAATAGGGTACTTGTCCTGATCGCTAAATCGACGGAATAGCGAGTAATTTCTATTGGCCCTTGGGAAAATAATACATATCTATAGGAAGTGGGTTGAGGTAAGGTTTCTGTTGATCCTGATTGATTAAAGGTTAATTCCTGTTCAGGAAGTCGAGGTTGATGGTTGATCGCCAAACCATCGGGCATAATACAACTTAACAGAAAGAGTAACCCACAAAACATTAGTAACCAGCCCATTTGTCGCTTCCAAACCCGCAGAGGAATTCGCGCCAATAGGGTAATTAAAATTAATAACCCAACTAAGACTAATCGCCACTCCGGGTTAGCTAATAAAGGAGCTACTAAAAAGCTCATTAACCAAATAAACTTAACCCGGGCATCAAGACGATGTAACCCAGTAATCGGTTGTTCTAAATATAGTCCAATGGGAAGCGATCGGAGTAAGTCCATATAGGAAAGCAAGGGGGACAGGGGAGGGGAATTTAGGGTTTTATCCCAAATCAACCTATTGATTGACTAGAAAGAAATTAGGAGTTGTCAAATCTTGGGTTAACTGAATAGAAATGATTTGACCAGGTTGTAAAGTCGTGGGTGAGGGAGAAGTCCCAATCCCAATTCCGGCCCCAGCAATTGCACCGACTAAAGCTCCAACTCCGGTAAAACCACTAATTAAAAACCCGGCTAAACTCCCCGCACCCGTACCAATTCCTACCCGTTCAGGACGGACTTCTAATGACCCTGGAATCCAGTTCGATTGACCTTGAATTGGGATACTACGACCGTCTAAATTAATCGCTTGAGCAATAAACCGACTACCTTTTGTCGTGGTTTCAAATTCTCCAACAATCGGCGTATCTGGCGGCACAATATAATTGCCCAAACTATCAACAATTCCTCCCTGTAATAACAACACATCCTGACGTTCAGAACGGCGGGTTAAACGCACCTGATCTTCCGTGGGATAAAGTAGGGTTAAATCGGTTCCGGTCGGAAGTAGAATCGCCGGAGGACGAGGATTAAGATAGGATTGCTGCTGTCCTGGGGGCAAAGGTTGACCAAAGGGAACCGCTTGGGGTAGGGACGGGGTAACAATGTATCGAGGATTGGGTGCCCCCGCAAACCCCTGTGATACCTGAATAGGAGGGCGATAGGCAGTGGTTTGAGGAGGTGGGGGAACGGTAGGAAACAGTTGGGCTTGGCTAGGCTGACTTACCGGAACCCGCACTACCTCTAAACTCGAATCTCTGGTCGGTTGGGGGTTGGGTAAAACCGTTTGTCTGGGGTCGTATTGACGGACAGAATATTGAGGGGGTTTTGGGGGTGCGGTCGGTTTAACAGTGGCGGTGGTTTGAGTCGCGGTGGCAGTTCGAGTGGGGGAAGGATTTGGAGTCGTTTGGGGTTGGGCCGTCGCCACGCTATTCGGAGGAGTGGCCGGGGGTTCGGGGGGTAGGGTTTGTAGGGTGGGACGCAACACCCAGAGGTTATCAATCCCAATTTGACGTAAATCGAGGGTTTGGGGGTCAATGGTGATACCGGGGGTGAACTCTACGACTAATTGAGCTTGTTGCGGTTTAGTTTGGATTAAACTGACTTGACTAACAACGCCTGTCTCATAGCGTTCGGTAATATTCACTTTAACTTCCGTATTTGGAAGGTCTAGGATTAGGCGCGGGGGAAGGTTATAAACCGATAATTGGGGCTGATTCCCTGGCGGCAGTTCGACCTCGACAATTCCCGTATTGGGATCAATTTTCCAATCTACAACGCTGGCGGCTTGTACGGTTAAGGGATGGGCCGTTGCTAGGGCTAGACAGGTGAATATACTAGAGGTTCGCAACAGCATACTCCCATACAATGCGGTGACGTCCGAGGCGACGCAGGTTTGTACCGTGTGCTTAAATTTTTGTTTGAAGTTTTGCGCTTGCATGGTTTCTGCGTGAAAACTCTAGTTTATTGATGTTTTATTAGCACATTTAAGGGCAGAATGCAAGTGTTAAAGTAATTCAATCTCACCGAAACCCTGATAAAACTGATATAAAAAGGGATGTATTGTTGAAAGACGGGATTGAGTTAAAATAGCGATCGTTCTCCCTTTTTTATAATGTTATTCATCCCTAAACTCTGCCTCTAAAATTCGCTCTACTATTATTAGTAATGGGGGTATTTTAGTTTCCACAATATCCCAGACAATCTCATCTTCAATGCTAAAATAAGCGTGAGCTAAAATATCACGTAATCCAGCTATTTTTCGCCATTCAACCTCTGAATACTTTAAACGAATTTCCTGGGGAATATTTTTAACTGCTTCCCCAATAATCTGCAAATTACGCACAACCGCATCATAAGTACGCTCATCAGCTTGGAAATCCTCAAAGCTCATTCCTTGTGTGTACCGTCTGACTTTGACTCCAGAAGTGAGGATATCCTCCAAATAGAGGCGAATACTACGCGACATAAATGGCTTCCTGTTCTACAGTAGAGCGAATCAGAGGTTTAAGCGATCGCTGACTTACCAAGTCTACCCGCGTTTCTAGTAAATCTTCGAGGTAGAATTTTACATCCATATAACGGTCAAATGTAACTGAACCCTCAAACTCTACTAAAATATCCACATCACTATCAGGTCTAGCTTCATCCCTGGCAACAGAACCGAATATTGCCAACAACTTGACTCCCAAGTCTTTTAGTACCATCCGATGCTGCGCCAAAATACTGAGAACCTCATCCCGCTTCATAATTCACCCTACCGTCACAACAATTTTAAGTGTTAAAGTCGTTATATAGATGGAATCCCCGCCCGTTCACGGCGGGGCGGATGTCAAGGTCGATACATCCACAGGGGTAAACCACTGGTAGATAACTCAAATTCTAGCCAACGGTTAGCCGCAATAATGCTATTTGGAGTTAAACTATTACCTGTAAATCTACTTACAAAAGGTTTGGGTTTTTCAAAGGTGAAACACTCGGTTTTTTTGGGATCTAGTTTAACTAATTCCGCCGCCCAACACCGGGCATCTTCTTCCGTTCCTAAACGGTCTACTATTCCCAATTCCACCGCCTGTTGTCCGGTAAAAATCCGACCATCGGCAAAACTCCTCACGGTGTCATGACTCAAGTTCCGAGACTCAGCAACAGTTTGCACAAATTGTTGATAACTGGTATCAATTAATTCCTGTAAAATATGTTGTTCGGGTTCAGTTAATTCTCGATCAAAAGATAAAATATCTTTATAAGGCCCGGATTTAATCACCTTAAAAGATATGCCAATTTTTTCTAATAACCGTTCTATATTATTACCTCGTAAAATTACTCCAATACTTCCGGTAATCGTACCTGGGTTTGCCATAATATGTTCGGCTCCCATGCCAATATACACACCCCCGGAGGCAGAAATATTCCCGAAACTCGCCACAATTTTGACTTTTTTCTGTAACCGTTTCAGGGCGCTATAAATCTCTTGGGAGTCGCCAACGGTTCCCCCAGGGCTATCAATTCTCAAGAGTAGGGCGGGAAATTTCCGTTCTTCCACGGTTTTTAGGTCTTCCAACACCCGTTTGCGGGTCTCTGAACCAATGGCACCATTAATTTCTATGCGGGCGATTTGTTTGCGGTAGCTGGGTTTAAATGGCCAAATCATGGTTAATGACAAAACTATATTAAGTCCATAATATTGTATAAACTCCTTAATAAAAGTACATACTCAATGGAGAACCGAATGCAGCAGCCGGAAACCCAGGCTAAATTACCCTTTCAACCCCTATTGTTAATTGCCCCCTTCTTCTTTTGGGGGACGGCGATGGTGGCGATGAAGGGACTCCTACCCCATACCACACCGTTTTTTATGGCGGGAGTTCGGTTAGTCCCCGCAGGGGTTTTGGTAATATTGGCGGGGATATTGTCGGGGCGTCCGCAACCGAAGGGCTGGCAAGCATGGCTATGGATATCAATTTTTGGGTTAGTGGATGCTACCTTATTTCAAGGATTTTTAGCCCAAGGGTTAGTTAGAACCGGGGCCGGGTTAGGATCGGTGATGATCGACTCCCAACCCCTAGCCGTGGCAATTTTATCTTTATGGTTATTTCAAGAAACCATTGGATTTTGGGGATGGTTAGGGTTAGCTATTGGCATTATGGGAATTAGTTTTATTGGTTTACCCGATGATTGGATTTTAGGGTTATTTAATGCGGAATTATTAGTGAATTCTATTGATATTTCTCAATTGTTTAATAGTGGGCAATTATTAATGTTATTAGCCGCGCTATCAATGGCAACTGGAACTGTATTAGTCCGGTGGGTTTGTCGCTATGCTGATCCGGTTGTCGGCACTGGATGGCACATGATTATTGGGGGTTTACCTTTATTTGGGTTATCGGCTATTTCAGAAACTCAACAGTGGCAAAATATTGATCTTTCCGGTTGGGTGGCTATGGGTTATTCTACCATATTTGGGAGTGCGATCGCCTATGGATTATTTTTCTATTTTGCATCTAGTGGAAGTCTGACTAGCTTGAGTTCTTTGACGTTTCTGACCCCAGTTTTTGCCCTCTTATTTGGAAATTTCTTTTTACAAGAAGTCCTCAGTCCGTTACAATCAATGGGAGTCGGCTTAACATTAGTAAGTATCTATTTGGTGAATCAACGGGAAACCTTGGCTGAAAAGTTTAAAATCAAAGGTTCTCAGGATTTTACCCCATCTCAACCAGAAGCCAATTTATTACAACCAGCAGAGGCAAATTCCCTGGAGTTACCTGTAAAAATTAACCAGGTAGAAACAAGTAAAAACCCATCTCTACACCCTGAACTGTAATTTACCCCAAAATTTCTTATGAAAATCGGTGCAAATTATTTAGGTAACAATTGCTGTGAATTTAAAGTTTGGTCGCCCTTGCGTGAAAGCGTTGCTGTTAAGATTATATCCCCGGAAGAACGATTAATTGATTTAGAATTTGATCAACAGGGATACGGTCGTGCAACGGTTGAAAATATCCCCCCAGGAAGCCGTTATTTTTATCAATTAGATCGAAAATTTACCTATCCCGATCCTGCTTCCTATTCTCAACCGGATGGAGTTCATCAAGCCTCGGAAGTGATTGATCAAAATAGCTTTATTTGGCAGGATCAAGACTGGAAAAGTATTTCCTTAGATGAATTAATTGTTTATGAACTACACGTTGGAACCTTTACCCCAGAGGGAACATTTACCGCAATTATTCCTCGAATTTCGGAGTTATTAGAGTTAGGAATTAATGCGATTGAATTAATGCCTATTAGTCAGTTTCCAGGCTATCGCAATTGGGGTTATGATGGTACTTATCTCTATGCTCCTCAGAATTGTTATGGCGGGGTAGAAGGGTTAAAACAGTTGGTCAATGCTTGCCATCAACAAGGCATGGCGGTGATTTTAGATGTGGTTTATAATCACTTTGGCCCAGAAGGAAATTATATCGCACAATTCGGCCCCTATTTTACTGAAAGGTATCAAACTCCTTGGGGTTCAGCGATTAATTATGATCAAGCCTATTGTCAGGGTGTGAGGAATTTTATTATTGAAAATGCCCTCTATTGGTTACGGGATTTCCATATTGATGCGTTAAGATTGGATGCGGCTGATAATATTTTTGATCTCGGTGCTAAACATATTTTACAGGAATTAGCTGAACAAGTCAATCAACTTTCTCAACAGCAAGGAAGGAAGTTTTATTTGATGGCTGAAACGGATTTAAACGATGGTAAATTAATCCGTTCAAAAGCCGTAGGAGGTTATGGTTTAGATGGGCAGTGGTGTGATGATTTTCACCATGCTATTCATACGGTATTAACGGGTGAAAATATCGGGTATTATCAAGATTATGGTCGCTGCGAACAGTTAGCAAAATCCTATAGAGAAAGCTTTGTTTATACCTGGGATTATTCTCAGAATCGAAAACGCTTTCATGGGGAGTCGGTGGCCGATTGTCCCCCCCATCAATTCTTAGTTTGTAGTCAAAATCATGACCAAATTGGCAACCGTTTATTAGGGGAAAGATTAACAGCTTTAATCTCCTATGAAGGGTTAAAATTAGCCGCCGCAACGGTATTATTATCGCCCTATATTCCCCTATTATTTATGGGGGAAGAATATGGGGAACCTGCACCTTTTCAATATTTTATTAGTCACTCCGATCAGGATTTAATTGAAGGGGTGCGAAAGGGAAGAAAAGCGGAATTTGAGGCCTTTCATCTAGCGGGTGATTCTCCAGACCCTCAAAGTCAAGAAACTTTTAATCAATGTAAGTTAAATTGGCAATTAAAACGGCAAGGAAAACATCAAGTATTATGGGAATTATATCAAATATTGATCCAATTGAGGCGGAATATTCCAGCTTTGAAATTACGCGATCGCACCCATCAAGAAGTTCACTGTATTGAGGAAGATAAATTATTAGTCTTCCGGCGTTGGTTTGAAGATCATCAGGTTTTATGTCTGCTTAATTTCAGCAAAAATCCGGTTTCCTACAGTCCTAATTTAATCGGTAAAACTTGGCAAAAACGTTTAGATTCTAACGATAAAAAATGGCTAGGTTCAGGTTCAAATTTACCTGAAACATTAACTAATTCTTCCGAATTAACCTTAGTTCCAGAAAGTTTTGTCCTGTATGAAACTTAATTGTTATTTGGTTTAATGAATTCCAACGAGATATCTGTCTATTAAGTAGGTGGTCATAATTATTCATTTCGTTGTTGGGCTTTAGCCCTCTAGGGAGGGCTAAAGCCCAACAACAAACTTGTTACTTTATTTATGACTACCTACTTAATTCCTCGCATAATAGCTTGTATTGGTACTTGCCATAAATTTTCTAAACCCCAAATATATTGCAGATAACTAAAAAAGTTTAAGAGGTTAAAATCAAAGGGTTAAAAAATCCAATCATATTTGAAATTTACAAGCTAAAACAATATTTTCAATCTTTAGATAGATAACCAGAATGAAAAATCAGTGCTAACATCAAATTATCATCTGTAATTTAACTTTATCTCAAAATTATTATGAGGATTCCTGTAGCTACCTATCGAATTCAGTTTAATAGAGATTTTCCTTTTAATCATGCTAACGAGATTATTGATTACTTGTATGAATTAGGAATTTCTGACCTGTATGCGTCTCCCATTTTCAAAGCTAGAATTGGAAGCACTCATGGCTATGATATTGTTGATCAAAATCAATTAAACCCAGAACTGGGAAAACAGGAAGACTTTGATCAATTAATGGAAAAAATCAAAAATCAGGGAATGGGATGGTTACAGGATATTGTCCCTAATCACATGGCCTATGATAGCCAAAATAAATATTTAACGGATATCTTTGAATATGGTGCTGATTCGGATTATTTAGATTTTTTTGATATTGATTGGGAACATCCCCATGATGACTTTAGAGGTCGGGTTTTAGCCCCCTTATTAGGGGATTTTTATGGCAATTGTTTAGAAAATGGACAATTAACTATTTCTTACGAAGACGAGGTATTATATGTAAATTATTATAGCCTAAAATTCCCTTTAAAAATTGAATCCTACACTTATTTAGTCAGTCATCGCCTCAAAGAATTAGAAGGAAGGTTAGGAAGAAGACACCCGAATGTAATTAAACTGTTAGGAGTATTGTATGTTCTGAAAAATATTCCCAATGAAAAATCTATTCAAGATCGGCGATCACAAGCGTTATTTGCTAAAGGATTACTTTGGGAACTGTATCAAGAAAATACCGATATTAATAAATTTGTTGATGAAAATATTGAATATTTGAATGGAAAAACAGACGATCCAGAAAGTTTAAACGACTTAGATCAACTACTTTCTCAACAAATTTTCCGATTATCCTATTGGAAAGTGGGTGCGGAAGAATTAAACTATCGACGCTTTTTTACAGTCAATGAATTAATTAGTGTCAAAGTAGAAGATGAAAAAGTTTTTAATAAAACCCATGATCTAATTTTTAAATTAGTCAGGTCAGGGAAATTTACAGGACTCAGAATTGATCATATTGATGGACTTTATAACCCGCTACAATATTTACAATCCATCCGAGAAAAAGTCGGAAATGTTTATCTAACCGTCGAGAAAATTTTAGAGATTGAGGAAGAATTACCCAGCGCTTGGCCGATTGAAGGAACTTCCGGTTATGAATTTTTAATTTATGTTAATAGTTTGTTTTGTCAAGGCAAAAATGAAGATCGCTTTAGCCAAATTTATCGAGATGCCACGGGGTTAACTGCCTCATTTAAACAATTATTAATTGCTAAAAAACGCTTAATTGCCGATCGCAACTTAGCCGGAGATGCTGATAATTTAGCCGGATTACTCAAACGCATTGCTGGTCAATATCGTTATGGACGAGACTTAACTTTACATGGGTTACAAACTGCAATTTTAGAAGTATTAGTTCGTTTTCCCGTCTATCGAACCTATATTAATGAAGGACAAGTCAGCGAAGCAGATCGATATTATGTTCAGTTTGCGGTTCAAGAAGCCAAAGGAAAACATCCTGAACTGATTAACGAACTCAATTTAATTGAAAAGTTTTTATTACTAGAATATGACCCCTATTTAAGTGAGGAAAACAAAAAAATATGGCTACATTTTGTGATGAAATTTCAACAATTTTCCGGGCCATTAACTGCAAAAGGAGTGGAAGATACCCTATTTTATGTTTATAACCGTTTTGTTTCTTTAAATGAAGTCGGGGGCGCACCAAATCATTTTGGGATTAGTCCCGATACCCTGCATCAATTTAATAAAAAACGGGCAAAAAGTTTGCCTCACACAATGAATACCACCTCAACCCATGATACTAAACGCAGCGAAGATTTACGCGCCAGGTTAAACGTTATTTCTGAAATTCCTGATGAATGGGAAGCCCAAGTTAGAACTTGGATGGCATTAAATCGTGATCAGAAAACAGAAACCAATGGACGAATTATTCCTGATGGCAATGATGAATATTTCTTGTATCAAAATTTAATCGGTTCCTATCCCTTTGATGAAATCGAATATCCCGAATTTGTAGAACGGGTCAAACAGTTTGCGATTAAAGCTGTCCGAGAAGCGAAATTTCATACGGCTTGGTTACGTCCTGACTCGGTTTATGAGGAAGGTTATCTAGCTTTTATTGATAAAATTTTGAACCCTTCTGAGAACAATAAGTTTTTACAAGAGTTCAGAAAATTCAAACAAAAAATAGCCTTTTATGGGATATTTAATTCCCTATCCCAAACCTTAATTAAAATCACTAGCCCGGGTTTACCGGATTTTTACCAAGGAACAGAACTCTGGGATTTTAGTTTAGTTGACCCGGATAATCGTCGTCCCGTTGATTATCAAAAACGGATCGAGTTTATTCAGGAAATTAAAAGCCGTTCTCGAAAGGATATTTTATCTTTAATTGAGGAATTAAAACAGACCCCTAAAGATGGACGGATTAAATTATTTTTAATTACTCAAGGGTTAGCCATTCGTAAACAATATCTGGAAGTTTATCAACAGGGAACTTACATTCCCTTACAGGTAACGGGAGACTATGGGGAACATATTTTAGCCTTTGGTCGCACCTATGGTCAGACGATTACAATTACTGTTGTTCCCAGATTTTTAACAAGTTTAGTTGAACCAAAACAGTTTCCTTTAGGGGACAATATTTGGCAGGATACAGCGATTAAATTACCGGAAGATTGGACAACTAATTGGAAAGAAATGATTACAAACCAAGGGATTAAAGGCAATCATTTCTTGAAAATAGGAGATATTTTAACGGTGTTTCCGGTGGCTTTATTGGCAACTTCATGTACAGATAATTAAGGGAACAGGGAACAGAAACCTCAGTGATTCTAGGATTAGCAACCGCAACCGCAATTATTTTAGCCTTTACGGTGGATTGGAATCAGCTTAAAATTCCCCTGTTTTCCCCAATAGTCACTCATCAGAAACCCGGTTTCTTTAACCCTGCGTGAGTCCTAATTTATTTAGACTTGGGATGATCTTGACACACTTTTAACTTTTGTTTTTCCTCTGGACGAGTAACAAAATAATCCTTTAACCAGTCGCACCCTGTCGCTAATTTAGAGATAATTGCCGCTTAGAAACAACACAATCTTGCAAATAAAGATTAATTAGTTCCTGGGAAGATATACCTTTTTCCTGAGCCATTGTTTCAAAATATTCAATCACATCAATTCCGAGAGAAATAGTGACCTGTTTTTTTAACTGTTTGGCAAAAGGATTAGGTCTTTTTTTCATTTTTGACAGATCGTATTCCGGTTCCATTGTTTTATCTCCTTAGTGATTAAACCATATCTAGTTTTCACCAACAGTTTCTAAGTAGAAACCCGGTTTCTTAGGCCCTGCGTAAGTCCTAAATATGTTAGTGAAGACTAGAGACTAATCGCTTGAGAGAAATATCTAATAATTCCGGGCGATAATCTAAATGGTAGCCTAATTCCTGAATGGTTCTTTCTAACAAATAACAATCTAATAAGACATTAAGTTCCTGTTTTCCTTGGGGTAAAAAACGATCTTGGGATGCTGTTTCTAAATAACTATTTAGGAAAGCAGCACTCACCCAACTTGACCATAATTGACCCCAATGTTCCATCAGGGCTAAATTCTCTGGGCGAATCATACCATTTTTTACTTCTTCCCGCAGGGCGAAACGAGTAGCAAAATCAAAAGACTGTAACATTCCCGCGACGTCTCGCAGGGGGGAACGTTTCATCCGTCTTTCACTGAGTGACCGATAGGATTCTCCCTCAAAATCAATGATAATAAAATCCTTTCCTGTATACAAGACATCGTACAAAGAATAGTTACCATGACATCGGGTTCTCAGGGCGGTAATTTTCAAATTTAATAGGCTTTGAAACCGACCCAAAATATAGTTTTGATTATTCAAAATATGTTGGGCTAGGGGTTGAAGTTCCGGGGTTAAAGTTTCCAGTTGTTTCCTGAATTTTAGCAAAACTTGTCCGGTTAAATTACGAGAATATTGATAAATTGAACGTTGATAAAAGGTAGAAAATGGTTCCGGGGCAAAGTCAGAATTACGGGGATTACTCGCTAGAACAATATGAAATTCTGCGGTGCGTTTTCCCAGAAGTTCTGCACTGGTTAAATAGGAACCAATCAGGAGTAAAACTTCTTCAGGAATGGGTTGTTGATAGAGGTCAAAGAAAGAACGGGGTGAAGACAAAATTTCTAAATCTTGACTCGGTTGTAAGACTACCCGATCAAAGTAATCTCGTAAACTATCTAAGGTATAATTCCAAGCATGAATCGCATCGGGAATATACCCCTGAAGAAACCCTAATGTGAGGGATTCTCCTCGGTGACGACGATATTCTAATCCACCCAGTAATTGTGTTGTATATCCTAACTGTTGTTTTTGTTCTAAAAATTTACGAACTTCTAACTCGGGATGGATGCCTTCTTCTACTCGACGGAATAGTTTAAATAGGAAGCGATCGCCATAAACTACAAAGGAATTATCATACTCCTCTTTTAATAAATGGGGGTCTAATTTTTGCTCTAAATTCTGTTGTTTTATGGCATCGGTTGTGGTGGCAATTAAATTACCAAATCGACCCGCATAACGGTCAGAATTAATAATCATTTTTAAGGGTAAACTTAAAAAGTCAAGATTCTGCCCCACTTCTAATAAAATTCCGGTTTCTGTATTCTGTTGTACCGTTGCTAAGATTAATTGGGGTGTTTCTATTTTCAGGGTTTCTGCTAATTTCTCCCCCGCATAAGCTAAAGGAATTAGATAGGTTTCTGGGAATCCTTCTGTATATTCCACTTGCAATAAAATAATCACCGCTTGACTATCTTGATAGGGAATAGGAATGAATTCTGTAATCTTTACAGATTGGAGAATACGAGATTTAGAAAGAAACCAACGACAGCGATAGATATAGGCGGGTAAAATAGATTCTAAACGGGTTTTTAAGTTGGGTTGGGTAAGGATTTCTTGCCAATTATTTTGAACAATAAAATTGGTTAATTGGGCTTGAGGTCGAGGCAATAAAGCCACTTTCGGATCAAACTGGAGCATAAACCAGTAAAACCCATGGGGAGATAAACTAATAAAATAGGAAGAATCACTAATTTTAGGAAATTCTGTCCGGCCAAAAATTTCCACGGGAACCATGCCTTTAAAGGCGGATAAATCTAAATTCACCGATTGTACAAATCGCGATAAATTAGCTACAATTAACAGATGTTCTCCCTGATAGGTGCGGGTAAAAACCAGAACTTTACGGTTTTCTGAATGTAAGATTTCAAAGGTTCCCCGTCCAAAGGCTTGAAACCGTTTTCGCATGGCAATAATCCGTTTCATCCAAGATAAAAAGGAATTAGGATTACTACTTTGGGATTCTACGTTAACGGCTTTATAATCATATTCAGAATCAAAAATTAAGGGTAAATAGAGTTTTTGCGGATTCGCTCGACTAAACCCAGCATTGCGATCTGGAGTCCATTGCATCGGGGTTCTGACGCCGTTGCGATCGCCAATATAAATATTATCTCCCATGCCAATTTCATCCCCATAATAGAGTACGGGAGTTCCGGGTAAGGAGAGTAATAAACTATTCATTAATTCAATCTGACGGCGATCATTTCCCAACAGAGGCGCAAGGCGACGACGAATGCCTAAATTAATTCTAGCTTGGGGATCTTGAGCATAAACTTTATACATATAATCCCGATCTTCATCTGTTACCATTTCTAAGGTTAATTCATCATGATTCCTTAAAAATAATGCCCATTGACAATTATCAGGAATGGCGGGAGTTTGGTTTAAAATATCAATAATTGGAAAGCTATCTTCCATCCGTAAAGCCATAAATAATCGAGGCATTAAGGGGAAGTGAAAATTCAAGTGACATTCATTCCCATCGCCATAATAAGCAGCCGCATCCTCCGGCCATTGATTGGCTTCGGCGAGGAAAATTCGGTTAGCATAGTTAGTATCTAAATAACTGCGTAATTGTTTTAATAGTTTATGGGTTTCGGGTAAGTTTTCACAGTTGGTTCCCTCCCGTTCAAAAATATAGGGAATGGCATCCAGTCGCATTCCATCGACTCCCATTTCCATCCAGAAATCTAAGACTTCTAAAATTGCAGTAATGACTTCTGGGTTCTCATAATTCAAGTCCGGTTGATGGGAATAAAACCGATGCCAATAATAGGATTTTGCCACACTATCCCAAGCCCAATTTGAGGTTTCAAAATCTTGGAAAATAATTCTGACTTCTGGATATTTTTCTGGGGTTTCACTCCAGACATAGAAATCCCGTTCTTTACTACCTTTGGGGGCTAATCTTGCCCGTTGAAACCAAGGATGTTGATCGGAAGTATGATTAATTACTAATTCGACAATCACCCTAATTCCGCGATCGTGGGCGGCATCTAAAAAGGCTTTAAAATCCTCTAAATTCCCGTAAATTCCATTAACATTAATATAGTCGGCAATATCATAACCATCATCTCGCAAGGGGGAGGGAAAAAAGGGAAGAATCCAGAGAGCCGTTACTCCTAAATCCTGTAAATAATCTAATTTTTCCGTCAGTCCAATAAAGTCTCCAATACCATCCCCATTACTATCAGCAAAGGCGCGAACTGGAACTTCATAAATAATGGCATCTTTAAACCAGAGAGGATCGTTGGGGAGTTTATTGTGTTGCATTTTATTGAATTACCTAAGATTTTCGGTGTTTTGTTTGAATAGAGTTAATACACACTTACTTATTATAAAACAAATTATCAGGAAAATCACCATTCTTTAGACATAACTTAATAATCAGTCATCAGTCATCAGTGATAAAAACTTGTCTCTAAAGACAGAGGGCAAATATCTCTGATCTCGTTAACGTAGTGATTATGGAAGTTAAAATTCATAATTAAACACCTGTAAACCTCAGACCGTTTTGAGGAGATGGGGTCACTTAAAAAAAATTGTAGTGTTGATCTTTACGACAGAATGTGTCGTCTCGTTTTTAGCACTAAAACTTAATAAATTGAGTCGATCTTGTTGAAGCTACAAACACAAACAAATAAGATATTTTCAAGGAACAATATTATGGTCATCAGTCAGTCTAATTCTGTGGCGACTAAAAATCGGCGTGCCGTAGGTGTATTTCCGAACCGGAGTACGGCTGAAGAAGCCCTCCATGCCTTAAAAGACTCTGGTTTTCCGATGAATCAGATTTCTGTGATGACAAAAGATGCAATTCATGACGACAACATTGCTGGAGCCGATGTCAGTGATTCCGTTTCCGAGGGTCATGTTGCCAACCGAGTTGATAATAAAGCCGAAGAAGGGGCTGCTTTAGGTGTGACCACTGGGGGGGTTTTAGGTGGACTAACCGGGTTATTAGTCGGTTTAGGCAGTGTCGCCATCCCTGGAATCGGCCCGATTATGTTAGCGGGAGCCGCTGCTACAGCGATCGCAACTACCTTAGCCGGGACAGCGATTGGGGTTGCCACTGGAGGGTTATTAGGGGGATTAATTGGCTTGGGAATTCCCGAAGCAGATGCCAAAGTCTATAACGACTGCATCGGTCGCGGTGAATATTTGATGATTATTGATGGCAACGAGGCGGATATTACCCGCGCCCACAAAATTTTACAAACCCATAATATTCGGGAATACAGGGTTTATGATGCCCCCGGTCTTGCCTCCATGTCCCCGGAACACCTAAACCGAGACATTACCTTAGGCAATGGGGATGATTCCCTACATACCAACGGCAATAAACGGGCGATGGGTGTGTTCTCCAATCCACAGGACACCGAACAGGCGATTACGGATTTAAGAAGTACAGGTTTCCCCTTAACTCAGATTCGTTTAGTCTCTCATCAGCCAAAACAACAATGGTTTGCGGATATTGAAATGAGCGATCGCTTTGACGGTATGGGAGACGGTATTCCCACCGAACAGACCAAAATCTATAATGATCGCCTAAATCGGGGTGACTCCGTTGTGGTGATCAGTGGTACAAAAGATGAAGTTCAACGGGCGGCACCAATTTTTCGTAATCATAAAATTGAACAATGGCACGTTTATGATCAAACCGAAGTTCCACTAATAGAAACTCGCCCAACAAAACCATTAACTTCCCTTGGTCGCGATCGCACGGATTTCCCTGTTTAAAAGCCATTAATTTCCGAATTTGGGAACAGCTTATGCTGTTTCTAATTCGGTGTTCCCTACTTTATATTTTTGTTTAGGAGTTATAATCATGAAAAAATTAACCGCTTTACTCATGGGTAGTTTCTTATTGCTGGGCACAGTAGCCTGCGGGAATGTTGCCAAAACTAGCACAGGCGCACCGAGTGGGTCAAACCAAACCGCAGAAACCCCAACGGTAGAAACCTCCCAAGCCGTTCAGAAAGATGCCAAAAACGAACTGCGAAGACGTCAGCTTAATGAAGATATTCGGGCGCGGGAACAACGGAATAATATCACCGGTGGTGATGCTATTCGAGCGTCGAGTGATTTAGAAAGTGAAGTTCGCTCTAAATTAGAAGCTAATTTACCCGCAAGTCAACTAACGGTTACAGCTAAAGATGGAGTTGTAACTGTAGCTGGAACAGTGCCAAACCAACCCCAATATGACCGGATTGATCCCTTAACAAAAGAAATTAAAGGGGTGACGGAGGTTGTAATTAATGTGGCGATCGCTCCAGCCCAACCTGGGAAAGAAACCCAATCTAAAACTGAAGATCAAAAGGTTAAACCCGTGACTAATAATAATTCGGAACAGCCCCCAACCAATCCCAATTAGGAAAAAAAATAATAGGATTAATGCAGAAATTCTATTAAACCGTCTACCCGCCTTGAATTTGTTTCAGGGCGGGTTTGACTTTTGATCAGGATTATGGTGATTTGTAACTCTTGAAGACAGTTTTGACACTCTCAGGTCTGAAGACACTGAGATTCTGCGGACAGGATTAGTTTAATCTAATTCTCGCTACGATTGCCAAAGATCGTCTACTGAGTTGAGCGGACGAAAAACCCGATCTTCCCGATACTTTTACTTTTGAATCAAAACACTTTCAGAAGATATCACTAAGCCAAATTGCGGTACGCTCCATATCCTGCCTTTACTTGCTCCTTGCTTGTCATACTGCCGTTAGAATTAAATCTAACCGTTGTTTCAGGGGAGCCGGGATTTCTCCGATACTAGGATACTTCAACACGCAGATATTTATTGTTCTTACTCATGTGTTTTTGATTCTAGCACATTTTTTGATATTTCAATGGGAATAAATTCCCCTGTGTCGCGTTTCCTCTCAGGTCTGAAGACACTGAGTTTCCACTCTCCCATCTTTTTCTTATGATGAAAGATAGCCAATCAAACCTAGGGGTAAATACGGTGTTATGCCTAAAATGTCTGTTTAAAGACTAGGGATTCAGAATAAAGCTATGATCCCTGATCTATTATCCTGACCCACCCACCATGAGATTCACTCCTTCTGCACCTTCGTTCCCCCCCAGTAAACCTAAAGTGCGCCTGCGAACTACCCTTGTTGTTACATTTGTCATTCAAATCGTTGCCGCCGTTAGCTTAGTAGGGTATCTTTCCTTTAGGAATGCTCAAAAAGCCGTCAATACCCTCGCTTCTCAACTGAGGAGCGAACTGAGCGCCAGGATTGAACAGGAACTCAAAAGCTATTTTGAAAACCCCTACAGACTTAACCAACTCAATAGTCGTGCATTTTTGCGCGGGGAACTCGATGTCAGGAATGTTGACAGCGCCCGTCCCCTATTAGATCAATTAAAAATATCCCCCCTGCTGTATTCGATTTATTGCGGTAACTCCCAAGGAGAATTTTTAGGGGCGGTGCGGATTTTAGAGAATAATACCTTGGGTTTGTGGACAGCTAACGCCGAAACCGGACAACATTTATATCTCTACAATGTTGATAGGGAGGGACGACCCACCACATTACACAAGGATAGTGGGGCTATTTATGACCCGCGACAACGCCCTTGGTATCAAAAAGCCCAAAAAACTGGGCGTCCGGTCTGGAGTGATATCTATTTAGCCTTCTCCACCGGGCTACCTACGGTTACGGCCAGCCAACCAATTTATAATCCCGATACAGACGAACTGCTGGGGGTTTGCGCCACGGATGTTTTGCTTCCCGATGATTTCCGCAAATTCCTATCAAGTTTAGCGATCGGAAAATCGGGTATTGCCTTTGTCAGCGATCGCACTGGTCAGTTACTTTCGAGTTCGACCGATGAAACCCTAACCGTCGGAGAAGGGAAGCAAGCCAAACTCCTCCCCGCAACCGATAGCCAAAATCCTTTAATTCGAGGTGCAACCCAACAACTGATCCTTCAATATGGCAGTTTTGCCAGCTTAGATAAACCTGTACAAACAGAGTTTCTACTGAATAATCAACGGCAATTTATTCAAGTTTTACCCTTTAAAGATGGTCGGGGACTGGACTGGTTAATTGTGGTGGTGATTCCAGAACGGGATTTTATGGATGAAATTAATGCTAATAATCGCTTGACTATTATTTTATGTTTAGTGGCATTAGTGATCGCAATTTTAGCAGGAATTGCTACCTCCCGTTGGATTTCTCAACCAATTTTGAAATTAAGTCAAGCTTCAAAAGCGATTGCTCAAGGGGAGTTGGATCAACATATTGAAACTAAAGGGATTACAGAACTTGAAGTTTTAGCTAGTTCTTTCAATACCATGACCGAGCAACTGCAAGAATCCTTTGCCAAATTAGAAACAAAAAATGCTGATTTACAACAGGCAAAAGAGGCTTTATCCGCCGCCAAAGAACAGTTAGAAGCGGTATTAAATGCCGTACCTGGTTCCATTTCTTGGCTGAGTGCTGATGGAGTTTATATCGGTGTAAATCGTCATTTAGCAGATAATTTAAGTTTGAATATGCCAGAAATTATTGGTAAAAAGATTGGATTTTTTCAGCAGAATTCAGAATATGTTGAATTTATCCGTCAGTTTCTATCAAGTCCTGAACAATCAGCTTCTCAAATTTTGCCAATTATCCTAAATGATCAACGGCGTTACTATTTAATTGTGGTGCAGAAATACCAGCAAGGTTTGGCTTCTGTTGCGGTGGGAATTGATATTACTGAACGTCGGCAAGCGGAAGAAGCCCTGAGAATTGCAGAGGAAAATTATCGCAGTATTTATGAAAACGCTTTAGAAGGGATTTTTCAATATCATCCTGAACATTCTTATATTAATGTTAATCCGGCTATGGCTCGGATTTATGGCTATGATTCTCCCCAAGATTTGATGGATATTCTACATACTTCTAGTTATTCATTATATGTGCAATCTGAACGTCATCAGAAATTTATTAGTTTAATGCAGGAACAGGAAACGGTTTCTAACTTTGAATTTCAAATTTATCGGGCAGATCGACATAAAATTTGGATTTCTGCTAGTGCTAAACCCGTCTTTAATCCCAATGGTAATTTACTCTATTACCAAGGATTTATTGCCGATATTACGGAACGGAAAAAAGCTGAAGTTGAGCGTCAACAGTTTATTGAGGAACTGTTTGAAGTCAATAGTAATTTAGAAGTTGCCATGCAAACTCAGTTAGAATTAACGGAAGCCGCCACTCGTTTTGTCCCCCAACAATTTCTCTCTCTCCTGGGTTATAACAGTATCGCCGAGGTGAAATTAGGAGAGGGAGTACAACATGAAATGTCTATTTTATTTTCCGATATCCGCGACTTTACCAGCATTAGTGAAAAGATGACCCCGGAAGATAATTTTCAATTTATTAATTCCTACCTTTCCCGTATGGAACCTGCTATTACCCAACATCAAGGGTTTATTGATAAATATATTGGTGATGCAATTATGGCGTTATTTAATGGGGGTGCAGATGATGCGATTCAAGCAGGAATTACTATGTTAAAAGCACTGGCGGAATATAATCTGACCCGAAGCCGATCCGACCGACCTAAAGTGTCTATTGGTATTGGAATTAATACGGGATCTTTAATGTTGGGAACCGTGGGCGGAGAAAATCGGATGGATAGTACGGTGATTAGTGATGCGGTGAATTTAGCCTCTCGAATTGAAGGGTTAACCAAATATTTTGGTGTGCCTTTATTAATTTCTGAATATACGTTAAAGGCGTTACAAAATCCTAGTCTTTATGGCATTCGGTTAATGGGTCGGGTTAATGTTAAAGGCAAATCGGAAATGGTGTCTGTTTTTGAAGTATTTGATGCCGATTTACCTCAAATTAAAGACGGAAAATTAGCAACTAAAACTCTATTTGAAGAAGCGGTTTCTCTTTATAATATTGAAAATTATCAAGAAGCGATGAAGGCATTTGAAGATTGTTTTGCCTTAAATCCCATTGACCGAGCGGCACAATTTTATTTAGAAAGGATTCGTCAGCTTCCCCTCAATCCCCCATCTCAAGGGGGACTTTGAGGATAGCCCCAGAAACAAGAAATTAAGTCGAAATAAAATGTACCCAAAAATTCCCATCGGGCATACAAACTCGACGGATTAAATTGTAGGAATAGGGTAAATAAGCACCACTCAAATCCGTGCGATATCCCGAAGGAAACCATTCTCCGTATGGGTCATGTACCAGTAAGCCTTTTTCGTCATAACCCACCACGGGCATAACATGACCAAAGGCAGTAAAATAACCATGAAGTACCGCCGGTTTACCATCAGCTAACCAGTCTTGTAATTCCTCTAGGGTTGCCCGGTCTGAAAAGAAATCTTTGGCTCCATAATCTTTAACAATTTTGGCTAAATCATAGGGACTCCAGCGACTATAACCTTGTTGTAAGGCATATTCATAGAGTTCATCTTCAAATTGACCGCCACTGGTACGCCGAGGAATGCCTAAATATTGCAAACACATGGCGATGGAAGTAACATTACAAGACCCGGTGGGATTATAAAAGTTATCCAGTTGAGATTTATAGGGAAAATTAGCGAGTTTGATACTTTTAGGGCGGGGTTTAGGATAAACTAAATTCTTCCCTTGATAAATTTCGGCGTGTTGATCAAATACATACCAAATTGATTGTTCCCCAAATTCATTTCCCCGAAAAGCGACTCTAATATGACCGCGTAGGGGTTCATAGGCTATAAGTTTGAATTCTTGACCTGCTTTTATGCCTTTTTTCTCAGCTTCACTTAATTGGGAAGATGTCACGGGTCTCAGTTTTAAAATTGTTTCTTGGGTAATTTTAAGAACCGGAACATCGGTAGGAAGTTGTTCCCGTTTGGTTTCTATTAATTTTTTGGCAGTTCTCGCTCCTAAAAATCCGGGTTCTTCACATTCCATTAAGGTTTGAAACCGATGCAGGGCTGCGGTGGATTTCTGTCCAAAGCTGCCATCTGATGGGGGGTCAAGCAAGGTTAAATTAATTAAAATTACCTGAATTTGACGGGCTAAGTCCTGATCCGATGTGATCACCTTCACATCATAACGTTGTTCGGTTCCTAAAATGTCTTGTAATTTCATATTCAGTAATAGATGCTATAACTTTAGGGTCTGACAAAAATAAACAATAATCGCAATAACTGGATTCTGATGTTTGTAGTTTAACCTCTTAATGGGTGTGAAAATTTCAGACGTTATTGATTATCGCGTAAATTAGCATTATTGGATAGTCCCAAATTAAAATTAACAATTCTCAACTATTCCCAAAAAGGGGGAATTACTCATGCTGGGGATGATACCCTAACCCTGGTTATCAACACCGATAAGAATTGCTATGGAAGATTAAATTAATTACTGACTTTTAAACTTTGGATTTTGGGTTCAGGCACACCCCAACTTTTGAGAATATTATAGGCAATAATTTGATGTCCGGCAATATTCGGGTGAATCCCATCCCGAGTTAATAGATTTTGTCCCTGTCCCCCATAACGTTGATAGGTGATAATGACATGGCGAAAGGGAATATTTAAGTCAATAAATTGACAGCGATATTGCAGAGCAACGTCCCGCATTACGGCGATATATTCGGCAATTCGTTGATTTTCTCGACTACTGAGATCTTCATGAATAATAGTAGGTGATAATAATAAAACTGGAATTGCTTTTGAGGTTGCCGCCTGTACCATGGCGGTTAAATTTTGCTGATATTCTTGGGTTGTGGGAATATTTGGTCTTGCGGTCGTCGGAGTTTGAAAACTTTGTAAAACATCATTCACCCCAATATTAATTGTAATTAAATCGGGTTTTTTGTCTAAAACATCTTGTTTAAATCTTTCATTCAGTTGGGTTGAAGTATTCCCAGAAACACCTGAACTGATGATTTCAACAGGTTTATCAGGATATAGTAAATTCAAATAGCGTTGTAATAGCCAGACATAACCGCCATATTGTCCTCCACTTTGGGTAATACTATCTCCAACTACCACAATTCGATGTTTATTGCGTAGGGCTTCCGGTTGGGGGTCGATGGTGGGTTGAGGTTGAGGTTGAGGTTGAGGAGGTTGAGGTTGAGGGATGGAGGAGGGGGAAGTCGCTTTTTGGGGAGTTGCGGCTTGTATGCGTACCGATGCGGCCAGAGCATACCATCCTAAACCAGCGATTGTAAGGGTGAGAAGAAATTGGACTACAATTGAAGGAACCTGTTTCATCTTTGAGCAGTGTTATGGGAAGCTACAGCAAGGGTGATTTTGCTGTATTAAAATCCCACATATTTTAACTAGAAATGGAACCTTTTATTAGGAAAAAATCATGACCACTACTCCGAAAATCCTATCTAAGTTATATGAAATAGACTTTTTAGCCTGGACAGAACGGACTGTACAACTTATTCGTGGGAGACAATTTGGAGAAGTGGATTGGGAGGCTGTCATTGAGGAAATTGAAAGTTTGGGAAAATCAGATCGCCGGGAATTAAAAAGTCGTTTGGAGGTATTATTACACCATTTACTCAAATGGCAATATCAAGCTAATTTGCGTAGCGGTTCTTGGCAAAATACGATTGATGAACAACGAAATCGGATTGCTGATTTACTCGAAGAAAGTCCTAGTTTGAAGTCGCTTCCAAATGAAGTTTTAGCGGAGTGTTATCGGCGGGGGAAGAAAGCTGCTAGTAATGAAACAGGATTGCCATTGGATAGATTTCCAGTAGATTGTCCTTATCCTATTATCCAAGTTATTGACCCTGAGTTTTTACCAGAAGCTATTGATTTTTAAGCCAAATATTTCCCAAGAAAACTTTAAATAATTTAGCCCGCTTACGTTGAAGGAACCTGTTTCATCATATTAGTCATTTATCAGTAATTAGTTATCAGTATAAAACAGGAATTACGCATAATATTAAATATGTTTAATCAACAACAAATCCTCCAAGACCGCTATCAACTCCAGCATCAATATGGACGTACCGCCGCCGGACGCCAAACTTGGTTAGCAATGGATCAAGAAACTCAAGAAGAGGTTATTATAAAGTTATTAGCGTTTAGCCCCCAAATGGCTTGGGAAGAATTAAAACTTTTTGAACGAGAAGCCCAGGTTTTACAAGCCTTAAATCACCCGCGTATTCCCCATTATCGAGATTATTTTTCTATAGATCAAAATTTAGGTGGGGGCTTACCTTGGTTTGGATTAGTGCAAGATTATATTCCCGGTTCATCCCTCCAAGACCTATTAGAAAAAGGGCACCGTTTTACTGAAGCCAAAGTTAAGAAAATTGCCAAAGATATCTTAAAAATATTGATTTATTTGCATGAACTCAGTCCTCCGGTTTTACATCGAGATATTAAACCGAGTAATTTAATTTTAGACAGTTCAGAACAGATTTATTTAGTGGATTTTGGTGCGGTACAAGCTCAAGCATCGGTGACGGGGGTGACTTTTACCGTTGTTGGAACCAGTGGTTATGCACCCTTAGAACAATTTTGGGGACGGGCGGTTGCAGCATCGGATTTATATGCTTTAGGAGCCACATTAATTCATTTATTAACTAATACTTATCCGGCGGATTTACCTCAACGGGATGCTCGGATTCAATTTGCAGATCGGGTTAGTTTGAATCCCTATTTTATCCGATGGATTGAACAAATGACGGAAATTTCCTTAGAAAAAAGAATACAAACCGCAAGGGAGGCTTTAAAATCTTTACAATCTAAAAAAATGGTTCTGCTCAAAACTCAAAATACCGCCCCCCAACAGGCTTTAATTCCCAAATTGATTAGACCTTTTTATAGTAAAATTTGTCTGAATAAAACATCTGAAACCCTAGAAATATACTTACCGCCGAAGGGGTTTAGCAAATTATTGCCAATGGAAATGGGATGTTTCCATTTATTGATCTTGTATTTTATCGTATTCTTAATTATTCCACCCTTTTTATCTGTATTTTTTACGAATCTAGTTTTATTTTTATTTTTATCTTCAATTCTAGGAAGTTCAATCTTATTCTGGATATTTTTCTTTATAGATGAAAAAACCTTTGTAGAATTTGATCATTTCCAATTCAGAATTTTTAGAAAATCCAGGGGACATAAATATTGTTTCCAATCGGGTTCCGTGGGGAATATTATTGGTGTGTTTATGGAAAAAAAACAATCCAAATATCAGGTAGTGATTCGGACAACCTCGGGAACCAATAATATTGGCGAACTATTTGTTGCGGAGGAATGCGCCTGGTTAACCCAGGAAATCCAAGATTGGCTTCATTCCCGGTGAACCCATAAAAGGGCGATTTCAGCCTGAAAAACGGAGAGGGAGGGATTCGAACCCTCGGTACGGAGTTACCTGCCGTACAACAGATTAGCAATCTGTCGCTTTCGACCGCTCAGCCACCTCTCCATGAGTGACAATTAAATATAGTAACAGATCATTTAGAGTCTGTCTAGGGGTAAAAGTAAAAAATTTTAGGGCGATGACAATTTAGGTTGATTATTTCAGGGACTTCAACCCCTATAGTCGCCTTGGGTCAGGATGGGAAGCCAATCCCCCTGATCACGACCAGAAAAACAAGATAGACTGTTGATGAACCCTTTTCAGCCTTGTTCACAGCTGTCCCATGAACAGACAAGAATTTTTAGATCGGTATCAAGCGGGAGAGCGCAATTTTACCTATATTGATTTAAGTGAGGTTAACCTAAGCGGTGTCAATTTGCAGGAGATTAACCTCACGGGCGCGAACCTCACGGGCGTTAACCTCAGTTGGGCGGTATTAAGCAAAACTCAATTAGTGGGAGTGTGTTTTCGGCGGGCTGATTTACGCAGTACGATATTAACCCGAAGTAACCTGAATCAAAGCAATTTAAGTGGTGCAAATCTGACAAAGGCGGACTTACGATTTGCTACTTTACAACAGGCGGATTTGAATTGGGCAGTTTTAATTGAAGCGGATTTAAGTAATGCGGATTTAACGGGCGCGAAATTGGATCAGATTAATTTAGAACAGGCAAAATTAAATAATGCTGTATTAATCGGTGCAGAATTAATGGAGGCAAATTTAACTCGGGCAAGTTTGGTGGCAGCGAATTTAACTCGGACAAATTTACGAGAATCTCAGTTAGCGGGGGCTAATTTAAAAGATGCCATTCTGATTGAAGCCAACTTAACGGAAGCGGACTTAAATGGTGCTACCTTACGCTCTACAAATTTAACGGGGGCGGATATGCACCGAGTAGTATTAACGGGAGCAGATTTAACCGATGCGGTTCTTGATGGGGCGGATTTGAGTCGAGGAAATTTAACCGGAGCTTATTTATTAAAAACCAGTTTTAAAAAAGCTTATTTATTACGGGCAAATTTAGAGGAAGTTTATCTACTTTGGTCAAATTTAACTGAAGCGAATTTAAGGGGGGCAAACCTTCGCAGGGCGGATTTAAGCGGGGCTTATCTGGGAGATACGATTTTAAGCGAGGCGGATTTGCGAGATACTTTATTAATCGAAAGTCGTTTAATTAGAACGAATTTAGAGGGATCTAAATTAACGGGATGTTGTATTTATAATTGGCAAAAATCAGAAGTTGAACTGAATAAAGTAGAGTGTGAATATGTTTATACTGATTTTGATTATACGAATAAAAAACCCAAAAATCGTTATCCCAGTGACCGAAATTTTTTACCTGGAGAATTGGCTCAAGATTCCCCAGAAGATAGCCAGTTAATTCCGGTGGAATTTACGGAATATCCGAATTGGGAAGCCTTGGTTTATACTTTAGTTAAAGTAGAACAGGAGAGTCATGAACTTGAGTTGAGCATTCAAGGATTTGAAACTCAACCGGATAGTTTTTTACTTTATATTAGGGCAAATTATTTAGTCAATGCTAAACTTCTAAGTCAACAGATTTTAAAGTCCTATCCGGCCATGAAGCAGAAACTTGTACAGAAGCGATCGGACATTTTAGGGTTATTAAATTTGGAGGTTCCTATTTTTAATGCGGCCGTAGATTTGGATGGAATTCCTGAAGCGGTGATCTCTCCTGCTATAATTGAAGGGAATAATCATCAAACTTTATATCAAGAAATTTCTCGTCAAATTCAAGGGATTTTGCGATCGCAGGAACCGGAAAAATTTGTGGTTAGTGTCCAAAGATTATTAGATTTCCTGGCTAAAAATGGTGTGGAACTTGAGGATTTACAACATCAAGTGATTATTCAAGGTATTGTGCAACGCGCCCAACAAGAACCCCTATTTAAAGAGAGTTTATTCCGTTGGGAACAGGTCGCTAGTCCAACGGAAAGAATTTCGTTGATGGGGGAATTAGTTAGATTTGCGATCGCTCTTTTATGGGAAGAATAAACTTGATTTTTTGATTTTAGCACAAAGACTAATCCGGTAAACTAACATTATAGAGGGCGACCCCTTACCGCATTAAATTGGATTTGATTTTTTATAAGCAGCCCAACCCCCGAAAGTAGAAATATCTGGCCATTGATAGTGTTCGATTAATTCCTTCGGATAGAGCATCGCAGTTAAGACTTCCCCATCTTCTAACTTGATGTCCCCTGGATACATATTCGGAGGTTCGTTAACCAGTAAATGTTCATACTGGGTGTGGGAGATTTCATACACTTCTCCGGGGATAGAAATTCCGTCTTCTCCAATTTCATAAATCGCCGGATGCCAACCATTGCCCGCCGCGTGTAAGCGATATAGGGGCATGGTTTTAGCGGATTTAATCAATTTTGCTTCCCCTAAGTTTTTATGATCCGGTTGACCCTGGAGGGCCGAACCACAAATAAAGATCCGTTTAGTATTGGTCATAGAAGGGAGTGGGTAATGGGTTTTGGGTTTTGGGTAATGAGGATTTATTAGTCAATTAATTAACTCTTACACTGATAACTGATTATGGTGCGATCGCTATAGGAATTTATAGTGGTTTTTGAGCTTGTAAAGTACATTTTATACAGTATTCTGGCATGGAAATCAAGATAATGGTGGAAAGAATAAAAAATAGATGTTAAAAAAGATTAAATTTTTGATTTATTTGTTTTCAGGAGAATCAAATTATGGATAAGATTACCCAAATTAGTATTAATAGCGATCGCCTACATCACCGAATTAACACTTTAGCCCAAATCGGTCAACAACCTTCGGGTAGTATTTGTCGCCTCGCCTTTTCCCCAGAGGATTTGGAGGGGCGTGCTACCGTCAAACAGTGGATGCTAGAGGCAGGAATGACCGTTAGCACCGATGCAGCCGGGAATCTCATCGGTCGCTATCCGGGCAAAAGTCCCACGGCTCCTGCCTTCGGGACGGGTTCCCATATCGACACCGTACCCACGGGCGGATGCTATGATGGAGCCTTGGGGGTATTAGCTGGCATAGAAGTAGTACACACATTAAAAAACCATAATCTACAACTCCATCATCCCCTAGAAGTGATAGTATTTGCCGACGAAGAAAGTACCATGATTGGTGCTCAGGCGATCGCAGGAACGGTGTTACTCGATGCTCCAGATCGTTATCAATCAAAGGCAGGAGAGTCGATTCAAGGATGTTTAGCACGGGTGGGAGGCAACTGGGATAACCTAGCAACAGCGCGACGGTCACGGGCAGATCTGGTGGCGTTTGTGGAACTGCACGTGGAACAGGGGGCCATATTAGAACAAAAGGGGGTTTCTATTGGAATTGTGCAGGGTGTGGTAGGAATGGAGCGCCTAAAAATTACGATTATTGGAAAAGCCAACCACGCCGGAACAACACCCATGGAAATGCGACAGGATGCGTTAATAGCGGCGGCAGAATTAATTTTAGCAGTGCGAGAAATAGCGTTAAAAATGCCTTCCCAACCCGTAGCAACGGTGGGATATCTTAATGTTTTACCCAATGCAGTTAATATTATCCCAGGACAGGTAGAACTTTCTGTAGATATGCGAGATTTATCTGATAATTGTTTACAGGAAATGTTGGCACAATTGCACAATAAGATAATATTGATCGCCCATTCAACTAATACCAAAATTTCAACAACTCCCTTACTCAGTGTTAAACCAACCTTAGCGACTCCTGAAATTCAATATAGTATTGAATCTGTTTGTAAACAGTTAAACTTAAATTATGATTATCTTCCCAGTCGCGCCGGACATGATGCCTTAGAAATCGGCAGAATTACCAATATGGGAATGATTTTTGTCCCCTCTCAAGGAGGCTTTAGTCATTCTGAAACAGAATATACATCCCCCGAACATTGTACCCAAGGAGCCAATGTATTATTCCAAACTTTATTATTATTAGATCAAAGCCATTAAACATCATCAAGAGTGTGCATATTACTAACGGAAAAATCCGATTATCCCTTCGTGTCTTAGTGCCTTTGTGGTTCCTTACTATTTTTTTGAAATAATGATTTAATTGTCTTATAATATGATCAGTTATTATCGTTATTAATCGTGATTATGAACAATCATCAACTCCTATCTTTACCTAAAATGGGATGCGGAACCTGGGCCTGGGGAAATCGCCTATTATGGGGTTATGATCCCAGTATGGATACACAGTTACAACAGGTATTTAACCTATGTGTGAGTCAGGGTGTCACTTTATTTGATACGGGAGATTCTTACGGGACGGGAAAACTTAATGGCCGTAGTGAATCACTTTTAGGACAATTTTCTCAACAGTATCAAGGAATAAATCAAGATCAAATTTGTATCGCTACAAAATTAGCCCCCTATCCCTGGAGATTAACCCGAAAATCAATGATTCATGCTTGTGAAAATTCCGCCAAACGGTTAGGAAAAAATGTCGATTTAGTTCAGATGCACTGGTCTACAGCTAATTATGCACCTTGGCAAGAGGGGAATTTATTAGACGGTTTAGGGGATTTATATGAACAGGGATTAGTTAAAGGAATTGGGTTATCTAATTATGGGCCGAAACGCTTAAAAACAGTCTATCAAAAATTTGCCGATCGGGGAATTCCAATTTCAACTTTACAGGTACAATATTCTTTATTATCGACTTATCCGGTCACGGAATTAGGGTTAAAAAACGTTTGTGATGAATTAGGAATTAAATTAATTGCCTATAGTCCGTTAGGGTTAGGATTATTAACTGGAAAGTTCTCGGAAAATACTCCTTTACCAAAAGGTATTCGCGGAGGATTATTTAAAAAACTATTACCCGGAATTCAACCGATTTTAGCTTGTTTAAAAGAAATTGCTGAATTTCGCTCTAAAACCTTAACCCAAGTTGCTTTAAATTGGTGTATTTGTAAAGGCACAATTCCCATTCCTGGGGCGAAAAATATAGAGCAAGCTAAAGATAATTTAGGGGCGTTAGGGTGGTATTTGGACTCAGGAGAAGTGGCAGCGTTAGATAATGCTGTGATGCGTTCTAATCAACAAATGGTACAAAATATTTTCCAGACTTCTTAGTTTTTCTAAAATTTTTATTAATTAAATGACAATAATATTCTGTCAAAAAGAATGGAAACACATAGCATTATCGATCAAACCATCTCGTAGGGGGGGTTCTGTAAGAATATTAAAATCCCACCCTTAACCTACCTAAACCCGCCCCTGACCCATTAAACTCAAAAAATTTGCTGCATTCACAATTTCAATTCCTTGATAATTTTTCAAAGGAAGTAAATGTTTTTTATCTCCAGTTACGATATAATTTGCATGACCAACAACCGCACATTCTAACACCATATTATCATCAGGATCAGTGATGATAACATTAAGAGTATTAGAAATTTTGACGACCTGCAAGAAACTCAATAAATCGGATAAAGTATCTGTAATTTGAGAATCTGTAAAATTGAGTTTTTGCTCTAACTTTTCCAGCAACTCATCCAATAATTCTTGACAAGTGATCGCCTTAATTTGACCCGTTCTAGCTAATTCCAAACATCGATAAGGACTACCTCGCCAACCCAGACCAGATAGCAATACATTCGTATCAAATACGACTATTGGATACATGGTCTATCCTCATGAATTAAATCATTAATAAAATCCTCGCGTTCTTCGTCAGATAAAGTATTCCAATTGATTCCTCTTTCATTACACAATCTCCGCAATTGACTTTCACCATAGTCTAAGCGTTCTTGACGTTGGGTTTCTGTTGCTTTCACAAGTTCTAGCAATATGATCCGTTTTTCTTTTAATGGTAATTGTTGGATTAGATCAATAATTTGTTCTGTTGTTATAGTTAAGGTTGGCATAAGGATTGTTCTGAAAGATTAAATCAAGATAGCGAATATTAGAAGAATATAGTATTTTTTAGTATAACACAAATATTATCTAACAGACCAATCCTCTAAAGCCATCTGGATTATACTGTCTACTGAGGTAAAATCAGAAGCATCAACAGGTCTTAGCTTTTGACGAGATTTCATATATTTTCGATAATTTATATAATAATCTTGGAAATTGTCGAAAATTTCATTAATACCAGTAACTTGAAAAGGATACTTAAGCTGAAAACCGCCCTCTAAGTGTAATATAGTATTAAAATCTAACAATTGAGTAACGTGAACAAAATCTTCAGTTTGTATATCTATTGCATCTACTCCTTTAATCCATTTGGCTTGTCTAGGCTGAAATGCAACAGTCGGTAAACAAATATACAATTGCAGCTTACCTGATCTTATATTTTCTTCAGGAAAGTAATTAAAACCAGCACAGGTTTTATTAGTTAAAATTTGTTTTTTTGAATCAAATTTTGTAAATAAAATTTCTTTGTAAGTTCGTCCTGTATAATTAACTTTTTCTTCAATTTTGATCTCTGAATTATAAGATAGTATTTTTTGAATAATCTTTAAAACTCTTTCTCTAATTTGTGGTTTATCTAACAAATATCCCTGAATAAAGGAAGGTAAAGACTCAAATAATGAATCTTCTATGATTTCAATTGAAATTCTTGATAAAATTCTATTATCAAGTTTTTTTAAAACCAAAAAATATTCTCCATTGTCATATTCTTTCACTTCATGGGTTAATAATAAGCAATCAGGAATCATCTTTCGAGCATAATCAATGGTGGAAATATTAAAATGTGAAGCGATCGCAATTAAAAGAAATTTTTTACTAAAATCTACTCGTTCAAAATTAGGATCTTGATGAGATTCTTTCCCGAAAAAATCTTGATATCTTAATAGTTGATCTATACTCGTTTTTCCTTCTCCTTTTTTAAGCTCTAATATTGCCAGTCTACCTTCTGGGTTAACTCCTAATATATCAGAACGATTTTGTTTATTAATAAAATATTGTTTTTTAACGGGATCTAAATTAAGCAAAGGGTTGAGATGTAACCAGATAAATTCTTCGAGTAATGCTTCAGACTTGAGCAAAAATTTTCCCTTAGACTGTCTTAACATAATTTTTATAATAGTGGCTTATTTTATTGTAAACCAAACTTGAGACTAAGAATTAAAGAAAAGGGCGGGTTTATTTAGCGACCCTATATATTCATGTAAAAATATTAGGAAAAATGTGAACAATCTTTTTCTAAACAACTAATAACCTCTGAACAGAAACCGCCACATCAGGAAAAGCCAGAGGGTAAATGTTTCCTTGAGTTAAAATCTCTTGGGATTGATAATCACCCTGTTGAGGGTTTGTGAACACAATTAACGTCTGATTTCGCAAATTCACAACCCAATATTCCTGAATATTTTCTGTTGCGTAGACTTTGCTTTTTTGCTCTAAATCTTTTGTTAAACTAGAATTAGAAAACTCAATTAACCAAAAAATATTATTGCGATAGGGATGATGTTCTAAATAAACACTTCCCAAAGGTTCAACAATCGCAAGATCGGGTTTTGGTTCAGAACTAGATTGACATAAAGTAATGGGTTTTCTTTCTCGAACTTTTGCCCGATTTCCTAATAAATTTCTTAAATAATCTGCTGTAGCATCACTAAAATAAGCGTGGAAAATTCCTTCGGGAGACATTTTAATAATCTGACCATTCAAGAATTCTACTGATCTATCATCCAGAATTCCAGCATCAATCATGCTATGATAGTCTTCTATTGTCCATTGGAAAAGGGGGATTGTCATTGATGTTGCCTTTGGGTGAATTAATGGATATATTTATTCTATCAATAAAAACGAATTGTGTTAGAATAGAATCAGAATAATTATAGAAAATTAACAATAAATGGAAAATACTGGGGTATTAGATGCGGTGATGGGGGGAATAGCGATCGCAATTTTAATTGGAGGATTAGTAATGCTATTTAAAGGCATTTCATCCATGCCCAAAAATTAATGGTAAAATTGATTAATGTCAAAACAATTAGATCAGAATTACATCCCGTGAATTTTCAATCAATTATTGCTACCCTGAATCAATTTTGGAGCGATCGCGGCTGTTTGATTGCCCAATCCTATGATACCGAAAAAGGGGCGGGAACCATGAATCCCCATACCTTTTTACGCGCCATTGGCCCCGAACCCTGGTCGGTCGCCTATGTCGAACCCTGTCGTCGTCCCACCGATGGCCGTTATGGAGAAAACCCCAACCGTTTTCAACATTATTATCAATATCAAGTGTTAATTAAACCATCTCCGAATAATATTCAAGAGGTTTACTTAGACTCCTTGAAACTATTAGGAATTAACCCCGAAGATCATGATATTCGGTTTGTGGAAGATAACTGGGAATCTCCGACTTTGGGGGCTTGGGGTGTGGGTTGGGAAGTCTGGTTAGATGGGATGGAAATTACTCAATTTACCTATTTTCAACAATGCGGAAGTATTGATTGTCGTCCCGTTTCTATTGAGATTACTTATGGTTTGGAACGTCTAGCCATGTATCTGCAAAATGTGGATGCAATGACTAAAATTTCTTGGACAGATAAAATTAATTATGGGGATGTTCACTTACAGGGAGAAATAGAACAATGTACCTATAATTTTGAAGCCTCAAACCCAGAATTTTTGTTTACTTTGTTTGGATTATATGAACAGGAAGCGGAACAATTAATCGAAAAAGGATTAGTTTTACCGAGTTTAGATTATGTTCTTAAATGTTCCCATAGTTTCAATTTATTGGATGCTAGGGGCGTAATTGCGGTTACAGAAAGGACTCGTTATATTGGTCGAATTCGCAATTTAGCTAGACGAGTCGCCCAACGCTATTTAGAACAGCGAGAACAGTTAGGTTTCCCCTTAGAAAAAACCTCCCTGGCTAGATAAATAATTAGGGTGCGTGGATCTCCGCGCACGCACCACTCCACTTAACAATATAAAAGTTTTTAATCCTATGAGATACCGGGTATTTTTAATAAACCACAAAGACACAAAGACACGAAATCAAAAATCATCATAATTGTCTTCATCGTGATCATCAGTTTCTATAAAGTTCTCATTTTCATTGATTTCAATAGCATCAGCTTTTTTGTCTAATAAAGTAGCGGTTTTAGATATTGGTTTTTCTTCTAATTCAATCATTTTTCCTTGAAAAAAATCAACTAATTTTTGAGATGCGATCGCCACAGATTGAATATCTGTTTGTTCCGGTGTTAATTCAACTATTTCTGATTTTTCAATCTGTTTAAATGAATTATTATTAATATTTTCTATTTGATGATTTTTGTTAATATCCTGATTTGGAGATTCAGAAATTTGTTGTTGTTCTTGAGTATTAATTACAGGAGGTTGTACAACTTCTGGAGAATAAACCCTAGAATTATTAACAGGAGAATAAGGTGGAGAAGGGGGAGTTATATCTTGAACTTGATTAACAGAATTTCCACCTCTACTATCAAAATTAATTTTCACAGGATGACCAAAAACCTGTTGAAATGCTTTTTCTAAACTGGATAATTTTTGTTTAGTTTGTGCCATTTTTAACAGAGTTGAAGAAGCCATTTTAATCACCGCTACTTCAGAATTAAACTGAATTAAACGACCCTGTTGACGGAACATTTGTTGGGTTCCATTGGGTTGAATATAATCTAATACCTGTTGCCAAATTTGATCTAAATTAGCATCGGTAACAATAGGGGGTTCTGTGGGTGGTGCGGGAATTTCTGCTTTAACTTGGGGTTGGGTTTGCGGTTGAGGTTCGGGGGTGTATGTAGGTTGAAAAACGGGAGAATTAACTGGATTTTGTGACGGGTTTGAAGGTTCTGAACGTTGTACAAATGGAACGGTTTCCGGTTGGGTTTGGACGGTTCTTTGAGGATTTTGGGTAACAGTAACGGTTTGAGTGATAACAGATTTTTGTAATGCTGCGGGAAGTAAACCTAATAAGATAATTTCCAACCACAAACGCGGTTGAGTTGTATTTTTAATTTGAACTTCGCTTTCTCGTAAATGTTTTTGACCTGCTAAAATAATTGTACTATCCCAATGGTTAGAAAATTGACAGAGTTTTTCCCAAGTTGGTTGAGTTAATGCGACTAAATCAGAACGATTCGGTGCGCTTTTAGCGATTAACAAATCTCGATAAAATCCAGCTAAATTTTGTAGTACAATTAAAGGTTCTCGTCCTCGGTTTAGCAAATTACGAATACAGTCTAAAATAATAGCTGTATCCCCGGAATTAATCGCTTCTAATAAACTAATTAAGTCCCGTTCAGGAACCGCCCCAACTAAATCCCAGACTTTCTCGACAGTGATTTCACCGGACAATAAACTGAGTTGATCGAGTAAACTTTCCGCATCCCTTAACCCTCCTTGGGCAATTTGAGCGACCATAAAAACAGCATCATCAGCAATATTAATATTTTCCTGTTGGGCAATATATTTTAAATGTTTGATCATTGAATCTAAGGGTATTCGCCGAAAATCAAACCGTTGACAACGGGAAATAATCGTCGGTAAAACTCTCTGTGGGTCAGTTGTTGCTAATATAAATACTACTCGATCTGGAGGTTCTTCTAAAGTTTTTAATAGGGCATTAAACGCTGCCGTACTTAACATATGACATTCATCAATGACATATACTTTATACCGACATTGAACCGGGGCAAATTGCGCTCGCTCAATTAATTCTCTAATATTATCAACCCCGGTATTACTGGCGGCGTCAATTTCAATTACGTCTAAAGTTGATCCATTAGTAATGCCTTTACAAATATCACAAACGCCGCAAGGTGTCGCCGTTGGGTTTTGATTGGCCAAACAATTCAGAGATTTGGCCAAAATTCTCGCACTGGAGGTTTTTCCCGTTCCTCTTGGCCCAGTAAATAGGTAGGCTGGGGCGATACGTTGAGACTCAATCGCATTCGTGAGGGTAGTTGCGATCGCCTCTTGTCCGACCAAATGGCCAAAAGTTTGGGGACGGTATTTGTGGTGTAGGGGTTCGTAACTCACAACGCAACACTAAAATCAAGGGAATAGGAAACATTCTTAGCTAGAATAGCAGTAGAGTAGAAGGATAAACCTGGCTTGCAGTGTAACATAAAAACTTCAGGGTTCCAGTAAGGTACAGAGGGAACTATCCAATCTCTTGTTTAGTGATTTTTGACTAAATCCTAGGCAATGGAATGGAATCTTTGATAACTTAGAGTTAAATAGTTTCATCATGGCGGAATCAAGGGTTTATTTTTGTTTCTCTTAATAGCCTTACCATAAATTTATCAAACTGAAAGGTATGGAATTTATGAATAACATTAAAGGAGAAAAAACGAGCAATTAAAATAAATTCAATTCGATCATTATCAGACTACAGATGTACTATTGTCCTACTGTTGTCATTTTAACATATTTTGGATCGGTTAAAACAGTTTTACCCCAAATTCCGAAAGTTGAGTCTACAGTTTAGTGATTATAACTTATGTCTAATCAAATTATCCTGGTTCAGCCTTTGCTCGCAGCAACTCCGATCAAACACCCGGCTAAAAATGTCAAACTGGGTGGTGATATGATTTGGATGGGGGCTGCTGGTCTTTTATTGGTTTTATTGTTGGGAAGTATAATTTTTTTTAAAGTGAAAACCCGCGCCCTTACCAAACAATTAAACACGGAAATTTTTAGGAACAAAGAGCTACAGAAAAAATATAAATTGGCAGTCGGTACGGTTGCCAAAATGGAGAAAAACCCGGATTTAATTCACTCACGGGAATTTAACTTAGATTATTTAAGAATGCGGATGGCGGAGGATGTTTTCCACTATGCCATTATTGTTCAAATTAAGATGAAAGTTAAACAACAAATTTCCATCGCCCTCCGCCCAACTCAAACGGCTGTTGGAGAACAAAGCACCGCAGGAACAGCCCGTCAAGTCGATTCTATCTTTGATGTAGAATATGAAACGGGTGTTGCTGGAGACTCTAAAAAACGGGTGTTATTTCGGATTCAAGTACGACTGATGAAATTACCCACCCAATCAACATCAACTACAATTAATGAAATTATTGATTGTTTAGAAACCTATTTAAGCGCCAGTGATGAACATGATAATTGGCAACCCACTATTCAAGGACGAATTGTTCATATTGAATGGGATCAAAAAGCCAAACCAACGCCTTTATTGGTATTAGAACAATCGAATGAAGGAGTCAATGTTACCTTCCGTACAACTCGACCTGCGGGGATGAAATCACCACCCCATGAAACTCATCATGAAGAAACAACCCAAGCCAAAACTCAAGGGAAAACTCAACGCAAAAAAAGCAGTAAATCAGAATCTACTAAATTAACTTAAGTTAGCTGGGAGCCAGATCAAATAAAACCGTTGTCATATAGTTATTAGCCCATTCTTCACCAAAGGCTTTTTCTAAGACACGGCGGGTTTTATCATTTTGTTGTTGTTGAGTACAATACCGTTGTTGACCTGCAATAATTTCCGATTTTTGTTCCTCAGAAATCGGGTTTTGAGCGATCGCATATTCACAATGAACTTTCAAATATTGCGTCACAATTTGCAAAAATTGAGTTTCTTCTTCCGGTGTTGTCGGTCGAATAAATAAACAAAATTCCGAAAAAATATCCCCCCAAGTGGGAATTTCACGGGGTTGGGAAAACTGTTGTTGCGGTTGGGGTTGTAATTGCTGTTGATAGGGTAACGGTAAACTACGGTCTAAATGGGTAGGGGATAAATCCACAATAGCCGCACTAATTTGGCCCCGTCCCCCGACTAAATCAGCCCCAAACATGGGGATATCATATTCCACCCTCGGAAACATCACGCAATGGAGAATATCCAGATTTTGGCCAACTTTAGCCAATTCCAAATGGAGTTTCCGAAAGTGTTGGGTTTGATAACACTTATTTTCAATGATCAGTTTTTCCCCTTCTAAGCGTCCCTCCACATATCCTAAATCTTCTGGTAAATGGTAGGGTTCCAAATCGAGATATTGGCTCCAACTAACCTGAATTTGGTTGGCGAGTTGGCGGATGAGAGAGTGCTGTTGTTCTCGAATCGAGGGGAAGGAGGTGTTAACCATTGTAGGATTTTAAACGTTTCAGACTTATATCATAGAATATCAGTTTAGTATGAAGGTTGACTTATCCCTTTATAAAGGCAGCTAAAGATTATGTTTGGTTTAGGTTGGCCAGAAATCGCAATTATTTTAGTGGTGGCGCTGTTAATTTTTGGCCCTAAAAAAATTCCTGAAATTGGGAAAAGTTTGGGCCAAAGTCTTAAGGGGTTTAAAGATGGATTCTCTACCCCCCCAGATATTTCTGATTCAGTCTCCTCTGAGACGGAACAGAATTCCCACAAGTCCTAATTTCTTCAAACCCCGTAGGGGCGGGTTCCGTACTAATATCCGTTTCCAACAACTAATCATTATAAACCCGCCCAACCCCAGAATAATATTGAATTAATCGTTAATTTGGGGTGATGTCTGGGCGGGTTTTGGGAGGTTGTTTGTGGGTAGCAAAGGTTAACTCGAACCCGCCCCTACAGTGTGATCGAAGATTGGATCACCGTTGAGGAATTAAGACTCGGAGAATGGGAATTGTCAATAGACTCCTGTATGGGGTTGCGAACCTCAATTAATTTAATCGCTCGATTCACACTTTCGGGTAGAATCACCACTAACGATCCCGCCCCAGCCCGATCCAAAGCCGTATTCACCGCTTGGGTTTCATTAAGAATTGTTTCATAACGTACCTGACGGCCAGGAATAGTGCCTAAAACTTGCTGAATCCCCTGGCTGATTAACTGAGCCGCCGAACCCAGTTCTCGGCCCCGGGTATCGTCATCCTCCTTGACAATAATCTCATCAAAGATATCCGCCGCCAATTGACCCAAGGTGACAAAATCTTCATCCCGGCGATCGCCTGGGCCACCAATCACCCCAATCCGATGCCCCGGCCAATTTTTCACAAACGCCCCTAATGCTATGTAACTTGCCGGGTTGTGGGCATAATCAATCAGGGCGTGATAACTCCCCATATTAAATAAATTCATCCGTCCGGGGGTTTGGGAAGTCGAGGCGATAAAGGTTGACAAACCCGCCCGAATATGCTCTATTTTTACCCCTTGGGCAAAGGCGGCCAAACAAGCGGCCAAAGCATTAGCAATCATAAACGGAGCGCGACCTTGCATGGTGATCGGAACATTCACCGCCTGTTCAATCCGCAGTGTCCAATCTCCTTTTAATATCGAAAGATATCCGTTTTCATAGACCGCCGCCAATCCCCCGGATTCCGTGTGTTTCAACACAATTTCATTATCAGGATTCATGGTGAAATAGGCGATTTGAGCCTTTACCCGTTCGGCCATTTGTACCACCAACGGATCATCAGCGTTCAACACCGCATAGCCTTTCGGCATCACTACTTCAGCCACAACACTTTTCACCTTCGCCATTTGTTCCGGGGTATCAATATCCCCCAAGCCCAAATGATCCGCCGACACATTCAAGACCACACCGACATCACAGGTATCAAAGCCTAACCCTGCCCGCAGGATACCGCCCCGGGCACATTCAAGGACAGCAACTTCCACCATCGGATCACGCAGAATCAGTTGGGCACTTTGGGGCCCGGTATTGTCCCCTGGTTCGGCCAAATATTCCCCAATATAGATCCCGTCGGTAGTGGTATAGCCAACCGCTAACCCGGTTTGTTTGATGATGTGAGCTAACAAACGGGTAGTAGTGGTTTTACCATTAGTTCCGGTGACGGCTAAAATTGGGACGCGACTGGGCTGGCCAGGGGGAAATAACATATCCATCACCGCCCCGGCCACATTTCTGGGTAAACCTTCACTGGGGGCGACGTGCATTCGGAAACCCGGGGCGGCATTCACTTCCACCACCACCCCATCGACTTCCCGCAGAGGTTTAGAAATATCAGGCGTCACCACATCAATTCCGGCAATATCCAAACCGATAATTTTAGCAATTCGAGCAAACAGCCAGACATTATCCGGGTGAACTTCATCGGTACGGTCAATGGCACTGCCTCCCGTACTTAAGTTAGCCGTAGCTCGCAGAAAACAGATTTCTCCGGGGGGCATAACGCTTTCTAGGGTATGACCTTTCTCCGCAATCATGGATAGCACGGTTTTATCCACCACAATTCGGGTGAGGACATTATCATGGCCATCGCCCCGACGGGGATCACGATTGGTTTTTTCGATTAATTGTTCAATGGTTAATTTGCCATCCCCGACAACATGGGCCGGAACCCGTTCCGCTACGGCTACCATTTTACCGTTCACCACTAACACCCGATGATCCCGACCTGTATAGAAGCGTTCTAAAATCACACTGCGGGTTTTAGAGGCATTACTGGCTTCCTCATAGGCCATAGCAGCCGTTTCCCATTTGGTAATATCCAGGGTAATCCCCCGTCCATGGTTGCCATCGAGGGGTTTAATGGCAATGGGATAACCCCCCACCTCATCAATGGCATCTTGGAGTTCATCCAAATAGCGAATCACCGTTCCCCTGGGAACCGGAACCCCCGCATCTCGGAGAATTTGTTTTGTCCCTTCTTTATCACAGGCCAACTCTACGGCTAAAACTCCGGTTTGGTTACTGAGGGTGGCTTGAATCCGTTTTTGATAACATCCATAACCAAACTGAATCATAAACCGAGCATTCAGTTGTTGCCAGGGAATATCCCGGGCTTCGGCTTCTTTAATAATGGTTTCTGTGCTAGGGCCAAGGGAGGCTTGAGCTTTTAATTCTTTGAGATCTTCAATATCTTGGGCAAGTTCTTCGCTGGGATAGGTTCCCGTATCCGCAATACTTTGGCACAATCGGACAGCGGCTCGGCCCGCATAACGCCCAGCGTGTTCGTTATCATATTCAAACGCCACCTGAAAAATCCCCGGACTGGAGGTTTCACGGGTGCGACCAAATCCTACGGTCATTCCGGCCAACTGTTGGAGTTCCAGGGCGATGTGTTCGATAATATGTCCCATTAAAGTTCCCCGTTCTACCCGACTGAGGAACCCCCCTCGGACACCCGGTGAGCAGTGATGTTCAATTAAACTCGGGAGAGCGGAAGTTAAGCCGTTATAGAAGCCTGGAATATCGCTGCTATAGCGTTCCGTTAATTCTTCTAAATCCAAACGCATCACAATCAGTTGATGGCGTCGGATACTCCAGTAGTTAGGGCCTCTTAAGGTCTGTATTTTAAGAATTTTCATATTGGTGTGAGTATAATGCTCCGAATGGGCCGGGATGATAGTCCGCTTTATTAAATTTCTAGCTAAGGTGACTTGTAAACTGTTTGCAGTGAACAGTTTTTCAGAACTATTGAACTTTGCTAGATCAGAGCAGTTGGGGATTTCCGATTTTCTTTTCGAGACTTGCCGATTCCCAATCACCCCTAATCAGGGTTTCCCATCTTCAAATTAGAGGGGAAAACCTTGAATTTGGCCAAGTTCACCGATCATGTATGTCAATTTACACACTGGGAGCAGAACTTGGACGACGGGAGTGAAAGTTATACTGATCACCATAGGATAGAATATGTACCCGCAAATTGAATACACTTAGGGGATCGGTGGCTCCAGCATTCACTAAATTGGTATAGGACATTTCGTGGGTATCCACAATGGTTACACATCCCTTTCCTACGACCCGCAGTAAACCTTGGGCTTCAAATAGGGCACAGGTATCCTCATCAATGCCAATGCCAATTTTGTCGGGGTGGGCTGCGACAGCACTCACTAACCGTGCCATGCGATTCCGGTTATGGAAGTGTTGATCTACAACTAATTCTGGCACAATATCTAAGCCCGTTGCCATATCTACCAGGGAGCGATTGGGAGATTCCCCACTTCCGCCTCCGGCAATCATTTGGTGGCCCATTACAGCGGCTCCAGCACTGGTTCCAGCCAAGGCCATGCGCCCTTGTCTGGCTCCGGTTCTAATTTTTTCCATCAGCAGGGTATCGGCCAATAAGCTATAAAGCCGCAATTGATCCCCCCCCGTCATAAATACCCCGGTACAGGTTTCTAAGAAGGCGTGCCACTTGGGATCTTCACAATGATGGCGTTCCCGAATATCAAAGACTTCAATGGATGTGGCCCCCATTTCCTCAAAGATTTTTTTATATCTCTCTCCCTGAACCACTGGTTCGCGGGAGGCAGAGGGAATGATGGCAAGGTGGGCGTTGGAAGCACCAGCCCGGTGAACAAAGGTTTGCAGAATCTCACGTCCATGAACTTTGTCTTCGGCTCCACCAATAATCATGATAGAGGTTTTGGTTTGTTGGGGAATCATTTGTTCAAGGGCTTGAGATGTCAACTGCTGCATAGTGTGTCTCCTCGAATCAATCTATACTGGGTTCAGCCACGGGAGTGATTAGGTTAGCCGTCCTTGGACTCCTAATTGTTTCACGGGTGAAATTCGCACCGAACCCAGTTCTGGTAGCAAAGCCAGATTCAAAAAAGCTGATCCATTTTAGTATATTTTGATACGAATTAACAAATATTTTAGTTTATGGATTATCATATACCATTAAATGTTTGTTACAAGTTTGAGCTTAAAAAAATTTTAAGCCTAATTGATCAATTAATAATACTGTGCGTTTTGACATTATTACTTTATTTCCTGATTTTTTTGCTTCTCCCCTTAGCTCAGGTCTTCTGGGTAAAGCCCTGGGGAAAGAAATTGCTCATGTCCATTTAGTGAATCCCCGGGACTTCACCCAGGACAAACATCACCGGGTCGATGATGAACCCTTTGGGGGGGGTGTGGGGATGGTTTTGAAACCAGAACCGATTTACTTGGCGGTTGAGTCCTTACCTATATTACCCCGTCGAGAAGTGATTTTTTTGACTCCCCAAGGGGAACAAATGCACCAAGAGCTATTCCGAGATTTAGCGTTAAACTGTGATCAGATTGTCTTAATTTGTGGACATTATGAAGGCATTGATGAACGAATTATCTCCTTAGTAACCCGGGAAGTTTCTTTGGGGGATTTTGTCCTCACCGGGGGAGAAATTCCAGCCATGGCACTCTTAAATGGAGTTGTGCGATTATTACCTGGAACGGTGGGAAAGGAGGAATCTCTGAAAGCTGAAAGTTTTGAACAGGGATTACTAGATTATCCTCACTATACTCGTCCGGCGGTGTTTAGAGGAATACCCGTTCCTGATGTTTTATTGTCAGGGCATCATGGCAAAATTGAGCAGTGGCGAAAGCAACAACAACTTCAACGTACCCGTGAACGCCGCCCGGATTTGTGGCAAGATTGGATACGCGAACACCCGGACGAACGGGTTTAATCCGCTCTTATTTTGCCTTGGTTTGCCTTTCCATCCTATTAAACTGAAGCAGTCAACGTTTAGTTTTGATTCGAGTCTCTGGTCGCTAATCGTTAAGGGCTGAAGTTTATTCGTTTTTAATCCCCATGAATGCTGATACCCCAGAAGAATTAATTCAAGCGATTGATTTGGCGTTATGTCAAGGGAATTTTCATCAAGCTAAAACCCTTTCTAATCAAGCCAGTCAAGATTATCCGAATCATGATAAGATTCAACGCTATGCTCGAATTTTATCCTCCCCCGATGTGCCTTTTTATCAACTATCTCGCAAGCCTGATACTCCTTTAAATCTCAATTGGGTAATTCGCCATCGTGAACATTATCGAGGCAGATGGGTGGCTTTAGAAAAAGGTCATTTAATTGCGGATGCTAGTTCCCTTGATGAATTATTTACTCAGGTAGGAAAGGAAAAAATGAAAGATTTATTTTATACCATTGTTTATTAAGTAGAGGCATGATTTTGGGGTCTGGGTCTGGAGCGAATAATAAATAGAAAATTTCCCCATGAGTTCAATTAGAAATGCTACCATTAATATTATGGTTTCGGTTTATTGGTGAAAAAGGTTAAGTCTATCTTCTGGTAGAAGGTTAATCCTAATCATACAGATACAGTAGTGTTTAGCCAATTAATAAAAAATAAGGAGAAAATCATGGCTACGGAAAAACGTGGATTTGCTTCAATGGATCAAGAAAAGCAACGGGAAATTGCTAGTAAAGGCGGTAAAGCAGCCCATGAATCGGGACGCGCTCATGAATTTACTTCCGAAGAAGCCCGAGAAGCTGGACGCAAAGGCGGTAAGGCGGTCAGCCAAAATCGTGAACACATGGCGGCCATTGGACGCAAAGGTGGCAAGAATAGCCATAAGAAAGATAAAGAAAATGAAAATAATACTGACGAAAATCCCTAATCTCAGGGAAGACGTTTTAGTAAACTGCAATAAAATCTCAGTGTTTTAACAAAAAACTGTTTTTGTTAGCGATCGATCTTACAAAGTGGGGTTTTTCCTGGGATCAACCCTATTTTTGTAAGCAATATCTCCTTCGTCATTTTTTTGTGGAAATAACCACAAAGACACGAAGACACTAAGGAAGATATTAAGGGGGGTATAGTTGAACTTTTTGGCGAGGGTATTATGCAAGTTGAACTCTTATAGCAGGTGTTTAGACTCCAGCCGAGTGTGTTATCCTCTGTTGGAGTTTGAAATTATCAGCCCTAACCTAAATAGCAAAAAAAATACTTGACATTTTCGGATGGCTTGATTATAATGGAAACACCTAGTAATAGGTTTGAGTGGAAAATTGACTTCTGTCTCATCTATCGGAATCAAAAATATAGCAGTTGCCAATCCAGTTAGGACATTAATGATGGCTGTGATCCTTAATTATTAAGTGTTTTACTCCTATCCCTTGTCTTATGTCTGTTGCCTCTTGCTATATTTCTGATTCCGATACCTGAGACTTTAGCCAAACACAATCAAAACTAAGGGTTTTAATTCAATTCTTTAGACACTGCGCTGAAAGTGCTAGTTTTGGAGTTCTGTTTTGGACTCGGAAATGGCGAATAGGTCTTAATTCAGGCGAAGGGGTCTGAAGGGTTGGAATTTAAAACTCGATTAATGCTAGGCGTCTAATTCCTCAAAAAAAATTAGGAGCCACTTATGAAAGGCAAAACAGCAATTTATTGGGATGTTCAAAATGTTTGGATTTCTCCTGAAAAAATTCCATTGTTAAATCTATTTTTAAATCAACAAGGTGATATCCTGATTCACAAGGCTTATCATTACTGGAACCAAACAAATGAGCTATTGGCACAGACTCTCTATCAGGAAGGTGTTAAAACAATTCATGTTGCTTCGAGGAAAAAAAATGCCGCTGATGATGAGATTATTCAAACTTGCAAATATGATACAATATTAGATAAGAGCATTAAAACTGTAATTTTAATTACAGGGGATAAAGACTTTTTACTCTTAGTTAAAGAGTTACAAGAGTTAGGGATAAAAGTAATATTGATTTCTCGTACTAATGTTAAGAAATCTTTAAAAAAAGCAGTTGATATAGCCTATAATATTGATAAATTAATCCCATCCGTTAAGCTCGATCAAGCAACTCCAGAAACAGTATATTCTCCCGCTATGATTCCTTATGAAGAAGCTAAAAAATGTTTAATTGAATTGATCAAAACAGTTCAAGAAAAAGGAAAAAAAGCTACTCTGGCTGTGCTGGGTCGTTTAATTAAAAACCATCCTCGGCTTTCAGGATACAAAAAAATCTCATCCATTGCTAAACCCGATGGAAAGATTTTTGCTAAATTCGGCAAATTTGTAGCGGCGGTAATTCAGGAGGGAATTATTCAAGATTGTAATGGAGAATTGATTTTAGTCTAAGTTGAGAAAAATTGCGATCGCCTGAATAGGATATGATTAAGCTGTTAAGCATTTAAACCGTATGCTGTAGCAAGATAAGTTTGCAATATACAGGCTTTACGATTTAACAATAACTAATTTAGATACTTAACAGCTTATGACCAAATTACCAGAGATCAAAAACGAACAATTGCGATTACAAGCATTAACCCATCGCTCCTATTTGAATGAACATCCTAATGCTGGAGAAGACAATGAAAGATTAGAATTTTTAGGGGATGCAGTCCTAGGATTTTTAGTGGGAGAATTGCTATTTAAAAAACGCTATCCCGAAGATATGACTAAAATGAGTGAAGCCAATATGACTCGTTTACGGTCTGTGTTGGTTGATGAAAAACAACTAGCTAAATTTGCAGTACAATTTAATTTAGGGGAGTTATTACGGTTAGGAAAAGGGGCAATTCGAGACGGTGGACGCACCAACCCTTCCTTACTGAGTGATGCCTTTGAAGCCTATATTGGGGCCTATTATTTAGATACCCATATTGATGTCGTCCGAGAGTTTATACATCCGTTATTTTCTGCTGTTGCGAATGAAATGGTATTTCCCCAGTCGGAAACCACCCCTCAAACTTTGATTGATTGTAAAAACCGCTTTCAACAATGGGCGTTAGAAAAATCTGGTGAAAACCCGAAATATTATGTGATCGGAGAATCTGGGCCAGATCATGCTAAGGAATTTTGTATTGAAGTTCGGGTTAGGGATAAGGTATATGGCTATGGAAAAGGGAAGCGAAAACAGGATGGGGAAAAAAAAGCCGCCGAAGTGGCGCTGCAAAAATTGGGTCTATTGTAGTGAGTCCTTTAGGACTCTGGGCCCTGAAGGACTCTTAGCCCTAAAGGGCTTACTACATAACTTTATTCTTCTTCTGAACTGGCATCAATATCCTCATCATCATGGCTATCTACCTGGATGACAGAATTAGCTGAAACCACAGCCCCACTATCTAAAGCCCCTCTAACTTTCTGTTCAATTTCTTTAGCTAAGGTGGCATTTTCTTCTAAATAAATCAGGGTTTTATCCCGTCCCTGACCAATATTATCGCCGTTGTAACTATACCAAGCTCCTTTGCGTTTTAATACCCCGGTTTCTTCGGCTAAATCAATTAAACAACCTAAAGTAGAAATGCCTTTTCCAAAAATAATATCAAATTCTGCAATACGGAAAGGAGGGGCAATTTTATTTTTAGCTACCTTAACTTTAGCCCTAATTCCGTATTCATCCGTTCCCCGTTTTAAGGTTTGAATTCGACGAATATCTAAACGTACAGAGGCATAGAATTTTAAGGCATTCCCCCCGGTTGTAGTTTCGGGGTTTCCATAGACAACACCAATTTTTTGACGTAATTGGTTCAGGAAAATAACAGTACAATTCGACTTACCAATATTTCCCGTAATTTTGCGTAACGCCTGACTCATTAACCGAGCTTGTAAACCCATGTGGGCGTCCCCCATATCCCCTTCAATTTCGGCCCTGGGAACTAAGGCGGCAACGGAGTCAATTACAATAATATCAACGGCCACAGACCGCACTAACTGATCCACAATTTCTAGGCCCATTTCTCCGGTGTCCGGTTGAGAAACGAGTAAATTTTCCGTATCAACGCCTAGGACAGCCGCATAGCTGGGATCTAGGGCGTGTTCGGCATCTACAAAGGCAGCTACTCCTCCGGCTTTTTGAACTTCGGCGATCGCGTGGAGGGCTAAGGTGGTTTTACCGGAACTTTCTGGCCCATAGATTTCAATTACCCGTCCCTTGGGTAAACCGCCCCCCAAGGCTAGGTCTAGGGTTAATGCACCACTGGGAATGGTTTCCACTTTCATGCGGGTGGAATCCCCTAACCGAACAATGGCCCCTTTGCCAAAGCTACGCTCAATTTGGCCTAAAACTTGGGTTAGAGCTTTTTTCTTTTCAGAACTAGAATTATCTTTAGTATCTTTAGTATCTTTAGCCATTCGCTGTAATTTTAAGTAACGGTTAATTTTGACATCCTAGCCACTCTAGCCGCTAGTGTGCATAACTGGTATGGTAGCAGTTATGCCGGGGTTCTGACTATTATGGATCTCCCCGGATATCGACGAGCTTAACAATTTTTTGCAGTTTGTCTGCCCAAGCTCTCAGGGAATTTGTCCCCATTATACGAGAAATTGATGTTTTCGTCAATATAATAATAATATTTCTGTCATTTTTATATGTCTTATCGCTATATTTTGTTTTATAAACCTTATGATGTTTTGAGTCAGTTTACCGATGATGATCCCACTACTGCTATGCGTAAAACCCTGAAGGATTTTATTTCTATTCCTTTAGTTTATTCTGTGGGAAGGTTAGATCGAGATAGTGAAGGATTGTTACTTTTAACTAATGATAATTTTGTTAAACATCGCTTAATTGATCCTAAATTCGCCCATCCACGAACCTATTGGGTACAGGTGGAAAAAATACCGGATGAAACAGCGTTACAACAGTTAACTCAGGGGGTAAAATTATCAGATTATCGCACAAAACCCGCCCAGGTTAAACTACTTTCTACTGAACCCAGTTTACCTCCCCGTGAGCCTCCGATTCGGTTTCGTAAAACCGTCCCGACGGCTTGGTTGGAATTAACCTTAACTGAAGGTCGTAACCGTCAAGTCAGGAAGATGACGGCGGCGGTGGGGTTTCCAACATTACGGTTAGTTAGAGTTGCGATCGCCCATTTAAGTCTAACAGGAATCGTACCCGGTGAATGGCGAGATTTAACCGAGGTTGAATTGAAACAATTAAGGCAAATATTAGGAAATTATTAAGTAGTTGCACAAAATAAATTACCTAGTTGAGAGAGGGAACACCGGAACAGCCCCCCCAAACCCCGCACGGAGGAGCCCCCAAACCCCGCACGGAGGAGCCCCCCAAACCCCGCACGGAGGAGCCCCCCCCAAACTGCCCGTGCACGGAGGAGCCCCCCCAAACCCCCCGTGCACGGGGGGCTAGGGGGGGAGGGAACAGGGTAGAGGATATGTAATTAATTTTGTTTAGGTACTTAATAAAAATTCCATAATAATTAATTGGGTTTTCCCCCTCCAATTAAATATAATAGTGCCATTCTAACAGCAATTCCACTGGTTACTTGTTGGGAAATCAAACTCAATTCGGGATCATCCATTAATTCAGAACTTAATTCTACTCCTCGATTTACTGGCCCAGGATGCAATATTTTCACATTTGGTTTACAGGCTTTTAAGCGTTCGTGGGTCAGACCAAATAATTGATGATATTCGCGTAAACTGGGTAATAAATGGGCGGTCATCCGTTCTTTTTGTAAGCGCAAAGTCATGACAAAATCGGCATTTTCCAAAGCTTCATCTAAATTCCAATGTAAAAATAGTTTTCCGGGGCGATTTTTGCCAAATTCAGCAAATAATTCTGGGAGTAAAGTCGGGGGAGCGGCTAAGTGTAATTCCGCTTGGGTAGCGGTTAAACTCCAAATATTAGAACGGGCGACCCGAGAATGTAAAATATCTCCGACAATGGCTATTTTTTTGCCATTTAATTGTTCAATTTGAGGGTTATCTGGGTCAAGAATTCGGCAAATTGTGAATAAATCTAATAGTGCTTGGGATGGGTGTTCGTGTTGACCATCGCCCGCATTTAAAACCGCTACTTTTGCATTTAAACGGTCTAATTCTGCGGCGATCGCAAAGGGAACTCCAGCCTCTTTATGACGAATTACCATCATATCCGTCCCCATGGCTAAATAGGTTTTAGCGGTGTCGAGAATGGTTTCTCCTTTGGTCAGGGAGGAAGTCCCCGGAGCAAAATTTAAGGTATCTGCTGATAGTCTTTTGGCGGCGAGTTCAAAGCTATTCCGAGTCCGGGTTGAGGGCTCAAAAAATAAATTGGCGACCACTTGACCTTGGAGGGCGGGGACTTTTTTGGTGCGACGTCCTAAGACTTCTCGAAAGCTAGTGGCGGTTTGTAAAATGTTATTATATTCCGTCGCCGTAAAGTCAGCTAGGGATAAAATATGGCGGCGAGTCCAGGGAGCAGTAGCCATTGTCAAATAATTAGCAATTATAGGATTTTGGAATCAAAATTTGAGGTTTAAAATCATCGGAATTTTGATCCAATATTTAATTATACTGGGTGATCGTTCAAAGCGGAATATAAACCTCAAGGCTTGAACAATAAACTAATAGTTATTTTTAGAATACCCTTTGAACTATGAACAGTATCCAATCCTTTTTGACCGCTTGTATCCTTGGTGTTACTATTCTTAACTTAAGTAGTTGTAGCACCCCTCCGATGGAAACCGAAACCCCGCAGACACCGACGCCTACAGCCACCGTTTCCCCTCAACCGACCCCTGAACCTCAAAAACAAGCTATTTCCAATGCTGACACGGTTCCCGTGACCATTTATCAGGTGGATACTCAATGTTCTGAGTTAGTTCCTCGACAAATTACGGTTCCCAAAAAACAGGCTTTAGAAAGGGCGATCGCTGAGGTTTTAGCACAACAAAGTAGTTCGGATTTTACTTTAAATTATCGGGTAAATGTAGATCCAGAAAAACAGGTTATCACGATTGATTTTCGCGTTCCCACTAATGCGGATCGAACGTTTAATTCCTTGTCTAGTTGTGAACAATTAGCATTGTTTGGGAGTTTGAGAAAAACAATTATTAGTAATTCTAACTGGCAGATTAACGAGGTAATTTTTACCGAACAAGGAGAAGAAATTACGTTATAAAAGCCATCTAAATTTGGGTAAGTACCTAAAAAAATTAATTACAAATCCTCTACCCTGTTCCCTCCCCCCCTAGCCCCCCGTGTACGGCAGGTTTGGGGGGGCTCCTCCGTACACGGGGAGTTTGGGGGGGCTATTCCCGATTCCCGATTCCCGATTCCCGATTCCCGATTCCCGATTCCCGATTCCCGATTCCCGATTCCCTATTCCCTGCTTTTACGAATAATCATGTCTAATCTTTCTGAATGGACTCTATTACATACCCAACTCCATCGTACCCTACGCGATCGCAATATTTTACCTCGATCTAAACGTTTATTAGTGGCGGTATCGGGGGGACAGGACTCTTTATGTTTAATTCGATTATTATTAGATTTACAACCCAAATGGCATTGGCAAATTGCTATGGTTAATTGTGATCATCGTTGGCGTTCTGATTCTCAAGCCAATACCGATTATATTGAACAATTAGCTGATAGTTGGCAAATTCCCTTTTATCGAGAAACCGCCGATATTATTCCCGCTACAGAAGCCGCAGCTAGGGAATGGCGTTATCAGGTTTTAACTGAAATTGCTCAAAGCAATAATTATCCCTATATTGTTACAGGTCATACCAAAAGTGATCGGGCTGAAACTCTACTTTATAACTTAATTCGAGGTAGTGGTTCCGATGGTTTACAAGCCTTAACTTGGCAACGTCCTCTGGATTCAATATCAACAAATTCGATAATTTTAGTTCGTCCTTTATTAGATATTACTAGGGAACAAACAGGGCATTTTTGTCAAGAAAAAGCCCTAAAGATTTGGCTAGATATTACCAATAATGATTTACACTATGCTCGTAACCGGATTCGCCAAGAACTTTTACCCTATTTACAAACCCATTTTAACCCCCAAGTCGAATCTCATCTAGCCCAAACCGCAGAATTATTGCGATCGGAAGTTAACTATTTAGAAGAACTCACAGAAACCCTATTTCAACAGGTGGTATTTTGGGAAAATGGTAGTCAAGATCGATTAAAAATAAATCGTTTAGCCCTGCGCCCAACCCATGAAGCTCTACAACGTCGAGTCAGTAGAAAAGTGTTACAAAAAGTTATGAAAAAATCTGCTAATTTTGAACAAATTGAAAAATTAACCGCCTTAATTCATGCCCCAAATCGTACCCAAACTGATCCCTTTCCTGGGGGTGCGATCGCAATTGTTGAGGGAGAGTGGATCGTCTTTCATCTTACCAATTAATCTATAGAATTACCGAACACTTGACAAACTCAATTTTCAAGGTAAAAATGGGATATGAGTTGAATCCTAGAATTTGCGAGGAACCCTTAATGATCAATCAGTTAGGCAACAAAAAATCCATTACTATGATGTTAATGGCTATGGCACTCTTTGTTCCTGGAATTGGCCTAATTCCCTCAAAAGCGATCGCAGAAACAGAAGCAGTAACCTTTACAATGACGAATGATAGTGGTCAAGTCATTACCCACTTTTATGCGTCTCCTCCAACAACATCAGATTGGGAAGATGATATTCTGGGTGTTGATGTTCTTGCTCCTGGGGACAGTGTTGATATTACTATTAATGATGGCCAAGAAGATTGTTTCTATGATTTTCGCGCCGTTTATGAAGATGGAAGTGAAGTCGTTGCTACAAAACAAGAAGTTTGTGACGGTGCCGAATACATTTTCCATTGACTTTTTCTCTCGATAACTTCTAATACAATTGTTAAGAAACCCTATCCTTTGAGAAACTCGACCCTACAATGCACAATAGCACTATAGAGTTGACAAAGGAGCCTTCCTATGGCCTATGTATGCGAGCTAGGGACAGGTCAAAGCGTTTATTTAGAAAATCAGGAGGCACAAACTGTTGTCACCCTCATTAGCAGTGGCCCTGGACAACAGCAACAAGCGAGTAGCAGTTTTACAACTGGAGTTTGGACAGCACCCCCCCAGGTGTTCCAAACTCCTCATGGTATGGTACTCAAAGTCATATCCGAACAAGGGGAAAGAAGCCTACAAATTCAGGGAACTAGCGTTAGTGTTCTGGGTGAAATGCCCTCGGTGACTGATTCTCAACAACTCACGGTTAAGGAAGTCACGAGCGTACCTGTTTCTCCACTGAAACCGATGGAACCGATGAAAATGGAACCGATGAAAATGGAACCGATGAAACCCATGAACCTAAAAATGGGGGATATGCAGATGAACATGAACCCGATGTCTATGCGAATGGGGAATATGGAACTACGAATGGGGTCGGGTGCACCGGAGGAGAATCCTAAGTCTTTTTGTAGTCAATGTGGGACATCGGTAAAACCGGAAGACCGATTTTGTTCTAATTGTGGTCATCAATTGTAAGGAAATGTAGAGACGTGCCACGGCGCGTCTTTCTTGGTGATCAGTTAACATTTTATCTCTGAAAAAATGTCTATTAAAGTTAGTCTTAACCATCAGATTTCCTATCAATTTGAACGTCCGGTAATTCTTGGCCCTCAGACCATTGGATTGCGTCCTGCTCCCCATTGTCGGACACCGATATTGAGTTATGCTCTGAATATTTCCCCCTCCGACTATCAACTGACCTGGTTACAGGATCATTATGGCAATTTTTTGGCTAAGGTTAACTTTCCCCAAACCACAGATTATTTTAAAATTGAAGTGGATTTAATTGCCCAAATTCAACCAATTAATCCATTTAATTTTTTAATTGAAAGCTACGCTACCAACTATCCTTTTGAATATGAACCCCGTCTAGCTAAAGAACTTAGTCCATTTTTAGAGATTGCGGAATCGGGAGAATTACTAAAAAATTGGGTAGAAATTCATCGTCAACAGGATGTTTATACCTCTAATTTTTTACTGGATTTAAGCCAGAAACTATCCCAAGATATCCAATATCAAATCAGATTAGAACCTGGTATCCAAACCTGTGAAGAAACCCTGGAGAAAAAAATCGGTTCCTGTCGAGATACGGGATGGTTATTAGTTCAAATTTTACGCCATTATGGATTAGCGGCTCGATTTGTTTCGGGATATTTAATTCAACTTACTAATGATATTCCGCCCTTGGATGGGTTGCCAGGGCCAGTTTATGATAATGCTGATTTACACGCCTGGGCTGAGGTTTATCTTCCGGGTGCAGGTTGGATAGGACTTGACCCCACATCAGGTTTAATTACTGCTGAAGGTCATATTCCTTTAGTTTGTGTGGCTGACCCCCAAGATGCCAGTCCAGTCCAGGGAACTTTTGAACCTTGCGAGTCAAAACTAGGCTTTTCAGTAACAGTTTCTCGCTATCACGAAATCCCTAGAGTTACTAAACCTTATAATCAAGAACAATGGCAACAAATTAATAATTTAGGCGAAATAGTTGAAGATAATTTACAACGTTTAAATGTCGGTTTAACTATGGGTGGGGAACCAACATTTATTTCAATTGATGATTTTGAATCTTCCCAATGGCGCGTTACAGCATTAGGAGAAGAAAAACGCAAAATTGCTTGGCAACTGCTGAATAGATTAGAAGCTAAATTTGCTCATAAAGGTGGATTACTTCATTATGGATTAGGAAAATCTTATCCAGGTGAAGCCTTGCCACGTTGGGCTTTAGGGTGTTATTGGAGAACAGATGGAATCCCTTTATGGCATAATCCAGAACTCTATGCTCAGGAGGATAAAAACAATAATTATACCTCAAAAAATGCTCAGATTTTTATTGAATCTTTAGTTAGAAATTTAGGAGTTAAATCTGACTGTATTATTGCAGCTTACGAACTAAATTCTGATATTATATCTGGATATACACTACCTATTTTATCAGTTAAAAAAGCAGAAAATATTCATTGGAGTAGTTGCCAATGGCGACTTTCTACTCCCAACAAAATAGAACTTTTAACTGGAAATTTACCGATAGGATTTCGCTTACCTTTAAGTTCTTTAGATTGGCAAAATGATCAACTTGAACCAGAAGCAATTATTCCCTTAACTCATTCGCCAATTATTCCGAATTTTGAACCCTTAGAATCTCCAATTAATTCAATTAGGGTGGCTTTAAGTGTGGAAGTTAGACAGGGAAAAATTCACGTTTTCTTACCTCCAATTTCCTCTCCTCGGAGTTTTGTAGATTTAATTACAGCCATTGAAAATACCACTGCCCAACTTCAATATTCAGTGCTAATAGAAGGATATACACCCCCAGTAAATACAGGAATTATCGGGTTTCAAATTACCCCAGACCCGGGAGTAATTGAGGTTAATATTCATCCCGCCTCTAACTGGCAAGAATTAGTCGAAATTACAAATATTTTATATGAAGAAGCCAGATTATCCCGTTTAGGAACGGAAAAATATCTATTAGATGGACGACGAATTCCTACCGGGGGAGGTGCCCATGTTACCATAGGCGGAAAAACTGTTTATGATAGCCCGTTATTACGTCGTCCCGATTTATTAAGAAGTTTAATTACCTATTGGCAAAATCACCCCTGTTTATCGTTTTTATTCTGTGATTTATTTGTCGGGCCAACCAGTCAAGCTCCCCGGGTGGATGAAGCTAGACATGAAAGTTTATATGAGTTAGAAATTGCCTTTCAACAGTTGGAATATCAAGCCAATATTGCTCCTAAATTAGTAGATCGTTTATTAAGAAACCTATTAGTTGATATTACTGGAAATACCCATCGTTCAGCTTTTTGTGTTGATAAATTATACCCAATTGAAAACCCTAAAAATCAATTAGGATTATTAGAATTTCGCGCTTTTGCCATGCCTCCCCATCCCCAGATGAACCTATTACAAATGTTATTAATTCGGGCATTAGTAGCCTGGTTCTGGGAAAAACCCTATACTCATTCATTAATTCGTTGGGGAACAACTCTACATGATCGGTTTATGTTACCCCATTATTTAGGAGAGGATTTAAAAACAATTATTGAGGACTTAAAAACCGTTGGTTATGAATTTGAATTTGATTGGTTTGCTCCTTTTATTGAATTTCGGTTTCCTCGTTATGGAGAAATCACAAAAGAGGGGGTAGAATTAGAACTGCGTCATGGAATTGAACCTTGGCACGTTTTAGGAGAAGAAAGCTCGTCAGGAAGTACGGCCCGTTATGTAGATTCCTCCATGGAAAGGGTACAAATTATATTAAGAAATGCTTTAGGAAATTCTGCTAATATTGATAGTTATTCGGCTCGATATATTGTTACTTGTCAGGGTCGTCCTATTCCGTTAAAATCCACTGGAAATCCAGGGGAATATGTCGGTGCGGTAAAGTTTAGAGCGCGACGCTATACTTCTTTATTGCATCCTGCGATTGATCCCCATGATCCCTTGATTTTTGATATTGTTGATACTGAGTCAAACCGTTCCATTGGGGGTTGTACTTATTTTGTGAGTCCTCCCAATGGTAAGATCTATCAACAATTTCCGATTAATCATCGAGAAGCAGAAAGTCGAATGTTAGAACGATTTGTAGCCATGGGTCACACATCTGGATTGATTAAAGTTGCCCCTTTAAAATTAAATCCTGAATATCCATTAACCTTAGATTTACGCCAAATTCCTTGATGATGCAAGAAAAACAGGTAAAACAAAGGTAAAATATCTTAAAACCCGTGCAGAACCCTTTAATAATTTTATTAGGATAAAATTAATGTCTGAACAAAAATCAGTCCTAGTTTTTGATGGTATCAGTGACCACATAGAGTTATCTAAAAGTTTTCCCGACCTGGACAAAGCCATCACTATCGAATTTTGGGCTAAGGGCGGAAACAGTTTGACCGAACAAACCAGTATTCTTGAGGCTTATAATAATCAAAATACTCGGGTCTTACAAATTAGTTTGCCTTGGTGGGATGAAACAGATACTCGGATTTTTTGGGACGCCGGAAATCAGGATGGGTTTGATCGCATTGATAAAACCGTGAGACTCAGAGAATATAATGGGTGGACTCATTGGGCTTTTGTGAAAAATTCCACCACCGGGCGAATGTACATTTATCGGAATGGAGGAGTCTGGCATCGAGGGAACGGGCATAATAGACCATTAACGGGGATCAAAAAACTGGTCATTGGTTCTTCTGTCAATAGTTCTCATCATTGGAAGGGTTCCCTGGCTGAATTTTATATTTGGAATCAAGCTCGCACCCAAGAAGAAATTAAACAGGACATGAATCGGCGTTTAGTCGGTGATGAACTAGGATTATTAGCCTATTTACCTCTAAATGGGGATGTTAATGACAAAACCAGCTATACTAACGATGGCATAATTTATGGAACAAGTTGGAAATTAGAGAAATTACCTGCCAAAAAAATTGAACAAACTCCCAGGATTAAAAATAAAATTAAAACCAGAACTAAAACTAAAAAATCTAGTCAACCTATGACCACTAATGAACCTGTATCAGAATCGGAAATCTTAGAACCAATATTAGAAACCTCGGAACCGATTATTACCGATGAGCTAACATCAGAATCGGAAATCTTAGAACCAATATTAGAAACCTCGGAACCGATTATTACCGATGAACTAATATCAGAATCGGAAATCTTAGAACCAATATTAGAAATCTCGGAACCGATTATTACCGATGAGCTAATATCAGAATCGGAAATCTTAGAACTAATATTAGAAACCTCGGAACCGATTATTACCGATGAACTAATATCAGAATCGGAAATCTTAGAACCGATTTCAGAATCAACTCAACCCATAATTATTGAACAAATTTCTAATGATGAAACACTAGAATCCAATCAACTTTATTCTGGCATTCAGAAAAAACGATTAGTGATTTGCTGTGATGGAACTTGGAATCAACCCGCCAGTTTCTATCCAAATAATGTGATCAAATTTGCCCGATCAGTTAAATATGCAGCCGACGATCAAACACCGCAAATTGTCTTTTATTTACCAGGATATGGCACAGAAGAAGAAGATAATTTAGATAATTTAATCAAACGTTTAGGCGAAGGTGCTTTTGGATGGGGAATTGACAGAATTATTCAAGAAACCTATCGCTTTTTATGTATGAACTATAACGTAGATGCCCAGGACGAAATCTACCTCATGGGTTTTAGTCGTGGAGCCTACATCGTTCGCTCTTTAGTGGGTATGATCCATAAGTGTGGTTTGTTAAAACGTTCCAAGATTCGGGAAATTCCTAAAGCCTATCAGCTTTATCGAGATGTAAAAATTAGTCCCAATCATCCAAAAGCTCAAAAATTCCGTGAAGAAAATTCCAAAAAAATTGATACCGAAAAAGACTATCTACAGTATCGTGTACCAATTAAAATGTTAGGCTGTTGGGATACAGTAGGAAAATTAGGTATTCCTGATTTAACCCCTTGGCTACCAATTGCCAAACCATGGAATCAGAGATATGAATTTTTTGATAATAGATTAAGTCCCATTGTAGAAAATGCTTTTCATGCAGTTGCCATTGATGAGAAATCCAAAAATTTTCCTTTAGCTGTCATGGAGAGAAATGAAAAAAATCCTGACCAAATAGTTAAAGAAGTCTGGTTTTCTGGTGAACATAACTGTATCGGTGGGGGAATTAAAGAATATCAGGGACTATCGGATTATCCTTTAGAATGGATGATAAACCAAGCTAAAAAATTAGGATTAGAGTTTTGTTTCCCTGAAAATGAAAGTGAAGAATTCCAGATTAAGCCAGATATAACGGCTAAATTTGATAATAGTCTTACTGGCGTTTATTCTCTGGGTGGTGAGGAATGGCGATCGCCAAAATCTTCTGAAATTATTATTCATCATAGTGTTATCAAACGACTTAACGCCGATCCCGATTATCGACCCAAAAATCTTAATCCGATGCTCAAGGATTTGATTGAAACCGAATCATCAAATAGAATTGACAACGAATTTTGATACCCTTAATTAATTTTTCAAACTACAGTGTAAGGATGTTGAGTAAAGACAGAGTGTAGGATTTTGCCATGGACTGTCCTAAAGCGACGGATTTTTCTGGGATTTTTCCTATAAGATGGATACAGCATTGCATTACAACATGGCGAGTTTAAGCTATTCGTTGTGTGGCACCATCGAAACTGGTGAAACTACCCCAAGATTAAGATTAATTTGATGGCAACTCTCAATCACTCAACCGTCCGTAGGCTCAAAAATTTACCCCAAATTCCCAGTGTGTGGGAAGGAGATCGGCGTCCAATGGCAACCGATGCCAGTCCTACTACCGACACAGACTCCGAAGCTACGGGCGAATGTATTATTTGGGTAGATGGATCTCAGGGGATGGTGCGAGCAATGGATATGGTGGCATCAGATATGGGGCCAGAAGCAATTGTAAGGACACTACTCAGGGCCATCGAACATCCCCAAAGTTCCGCGCCCGTGGCCCGTCCCCAAAAAATAGTGGTCAAAGATCGGGAAATTCAATTTTTTCTGCGGGGGGTTCTCCAAGATTTAGATATCGTCATTGAATATGTCCCGGATTTACCTCTGATTGATGAAATTTTTCGAGGGTTACAGGAAGTGGCCCAGAGCCGCCCGCCCCAACTCCCGGCCCAATATGCAAAAGTGGTGACGGAAAAAGCCTATCAAATTTGGCAAGATGCTCCTTGGGAACATTTAGGAGATCATCAGATTATTTCAGTTGAATTAAACCTATTTGGTGTTAATACCTTATATATTTCCACTTTGGGTAAACTGGGAATGGATTATGGGGTATTGTTGTATCGTTCTTTGGACTCGTTAAGACGGTTTCGAGAAAGAATTATTCGCAATAAATCCTATGAAAATTTAGAGGAAGCTTTTTTAACTCAGGACTGTTTATTTGTTACTTTTGATCGCACCGATGGTTTTGATGAAGATGAGGACGAGGATGATGATGATTTTGTCAGTATCACTAATTTATCCCCATCGGAAATCGAGCCCAATTTTGGTAATCTTCATCCCTTAGAAGGATTACGTTCGATTTTGTATGATGAAGAAGCGGCGACTGTTTTAATTGCTTTAGAAGCCTTACATCGCTTTTTACGGGATCATCGTCAAAAATTAGCCCGATATGAGTTTCCTAGTCTAAACCGTCGGTATCGGATTCCGGTAGATTTGCCCGATGGGGAGAAAAAACAGGTCTCGGTAAAGGTGGAAACTTTACCCGATATTGCTTCGGAGTTGGCGTCAATGGTGGCGGATGATGACGAAGATGATGATGAGGACATGGACGTCGATGTTCCTCGGTTACGCGATGATTTAGTCCCGCCCAAGTCTTTCTTGAGTTTGGGAGTTATCCCCTGGAAAACTGCTAAATATTTGCGAAGTAATACCCAATTTCATCAAGCCGCAGAAACAGAAATTACAGAAGCTGGCGATGGTTTACCAGTGGTTGTGATTCAAACTACTAAACCGAAAGCTGAGGTATTAATTCGCAGTTTACAAGATGCGGGCGGACTCGAAGGAATTTGTTTTAATCCGGGTGAAGATCCGACTCGGGGCTGCAATTATGACTTGGGAATTCTTAAAACAGAAGATGGAGATTTACATTTATTTGGGGAGTTTATTGAAGATGATCCGGTGCATCAAGAAGCCCGGAAAAAATGGGAACAACGCTGTAAAGAAACCAAGGGTTGGTGTGGTTTAATTATTGCTATGGGATTAACGGGTGCTTCCCGAGGTCAACCCCAATTTAAGGATATGATGGCTTTATTGGAAGTCCATTTTATTCCTTCTGAGGATTTAGATTTAGGCCGATTACAGTTAATTCCAGCAGATTTTTAAAAAGATTCCCCCTCAACTAAAAAAGGGGGGAATCATTCTATTAGGAATTGATAAAATCAATATTTTCATAAAGATCAGCAATTAATATTTGTAATTCCAGGGTATTTAAAGATAAAGTAATATTCGGATCATCATATTCTGAAAATGTCCATTGATTCACACCAGTTTTAACATAATGTTCAACATGAATCCGATATTGATCCACTAATAAATATTCTTTAAAAGTTGGGATAGTTCGATAGGTGGCAAATTTTTCGCTACGGTCATAATTTTGGGTGGATTTAGATAGAATTTCGGCGATAAGAACAGGATTAATCACTGTATCTTTTCGTCCGATTTGCAGTTCTATGGGCTTTTGCAGTACCATAACATCGGGATAGGTATAGATGTTAATAGTTGGAATCCACAGCCGTTGATCTGCGATAAAAATGCGATAAGGTTGACCTTTTAACGCAAGTTTGAGAGAAGCGTTCAGGTTTCCAGCAATTTCGTTATGGTCAGGTGTTCCACCAGTCATAGGAATAATTTCTCCATTGCGATATTCGTTGCGAGTTTCACAGACAATTTCTAGTTCTAGGTATTCTTCAGGAGTGTAGATTTTTGTTTCACTTTGAGCAATCATAATTTGTTGACTCCTATTTAAAATCTCGTCTTCTTAAACCAGTAGATCTAATTTTAACCTTACAGTCTAAAGGAGATCTGGTAAAATCACAGTAATAATAGCCAAGTAAATCTCCTTGAAGGTTACAAACTCGCAAATTATAACCATAACTTTGAGCTACGGTCGCAAATCTATTTACCAATACATATTGTCCTAAATACTGTTGTGCATTCCATTTTTCTCGGTCTACTACTAATGTTATAGGAGCATCTAAATAAATATTAGGTGAAAGTTGCACAACATTATTTTCAATATACCAAGTTTTCATAACTTTGTCTTCATAGAGTTTTTCAGCTAACCAAAGATTAGGGATACTAGGTTCGGTTTGAGAGACAGGAGGAAAGGGTAAAACAGCATCTTCTGAAAAACAGGATTTTGTCGGTTTATTCAGGGAAATTTCTGGAGATGTTTGCGATCGCACTGGATAAATTAAACTATTAAAAATCAAGATACAGATAAAAACTTTAGCTAGTTTATTGATTAAATTCATAAATTATGATAGGATTAAGTTAACCACAAAGACACGAAGACACGAAGGCAGATAATTTCTATTCCCAAAGTCGTTTTCTTTCTTTCCCTTTCAGAAGTTCGTGGGTTTCTCTTAATAAGGTAGGAATGTCTAATTGTTCAGGACAACGGGGTAAACAGTCGCCACAGTCGTTACAACGATTTGCTTTATTACCTGGAAACCAATGACCGGCATTTTCAAACATTTGATAACGATATTTTCCAAATTCGATCATATCGTAAGCCAGAGCTAAATTTCTTAATCGTAAGACTTCGGGAATATTAATCTGTTCTGGACAGGGTAAACATTGATCACATTGACTACATTTTGTTATTCCTAAACGTTCTATTTTTTGGGTTTCTAATTGTTGAAAAATAGCGATTTCTTCTGGGGTTAATTCAATTTCTTGGTCGGCTACTTTTAAAGGGTGATCTAATTCTAATTCTTCGGGGGTCGTCGCCCCTACACTTAAAGTTGTAATTCGGGAATCATTTAATAAGAATCGGTAATTTAATATTAGGGGAGAAATCGGATCACAGAGGTTTTTTAAGGTTTCTGGAGGAGAATAAAGTTGTCCACCTTTATCCGCCGGAGAAATAATAAAAATTCCCATATCTTTTTGAGCAGCTAACTCAATGGCGATCGCATTTTTTTGAAAAAAATAGTAATAATGCAGATTGACAAATTGAAATAAATCTGTTTGAATTGCTGATAAAATTACCTCTAGGGGAGCATGAGTTGAAAACCCTAAATGATGTACTCGACCATCGGCGATCGCTTTTTCAACTCCTGATAGTCCTTGAAGGGTTTGTTCTAGGTGTTCTCTGGTGTTAATTCCATGAATTGCTAGACAGTCGAGATAATCTAAATTTAGGCGTTTTAGGGATTGATCAATTTTTTTTTCTAACACATCTGGGTTAGAATCGGGGGTGATTTTAGTCGTAATATAAAATTGCGATCGCTCTATTGACAAACCCCCTAATATTGCCGCCCCTAAAAAAGATTCACTTTCACCATAACCCTGTGCGGTTTCAATATGATTTATCCCCAGAGAAATCGCTTTTTTGATTGTTAAATAGGCATTTTCTGAAGATGCCAAATAACGCATTGTACCCAAAGAAAATACAGAAAAATCTAGGTTCGTTTTGCCAAACCGTCTATAACGCATTATTGATATATTGATGATTAACTGTTCTTTCTTGTTAGCAAGTGAGGACGGACTTCTCCCCCGACTCTCCTATTGTGTTTCATCGGTTTTATTCAGTTCTGAACGTTTGATTAAATCCGAAGGACTCAAGTTAGAGATAAAGTCTCGAAACGCTCGTCTTTCTGCTTCATCCGCATCCCTATCCACAGGAATAGAAGCATCTGCAATGACTTCTTCCATAACCCAAATTGAGCTATCGGTGCGTAAAGCAATAGCAATTGCATCACTAGGACGAGCATCAATTTCCTTCCTAATTTCTCCTTGACGGACAATTAACACAGCATAAAACGTGCTATCTTGCAAGGAATGAATGATAATCTTTTCCAGGGTCATATCCCAAGTTTCGAGAAGATTAACAAATAGATCATGGGTCAGGGGTCGGGGTGGTTTATGATTTTCTAAAGCACCGAGGATCGATTTGGCTTGATCCTGGCCAACATAAATCGGTAAAGCACGTCTCTCGACCGCATCTCGCAGTAGAATAATCGGGCTGCGTGTAGCCGCGTCGAGTGCAATTCCAGCGACTTTCATTTCAATCATTACGTTTATTAGCCTCTCTATCAAATATTCCCGACAAGCTCAGTGGTTAAGCCATAGATACTTATACCAACTCTATTCCAGTATGCCTTGATTTTTGTCGGAATCGACATTGGATTTTAGCTGTTGAGGTATTAACCGTTAACCGTGAACACCTCAACCCTGAACACCTCAACCTTTAACAACTAACTGCTCTATGTTTACAGGACTTATTCAAGCGCTGGCAACCCTTCAACCTCTAGGACAAGATCAATTCCAAATTAGTTGCGTCTTGGGGGATGTGGACTTAATTTTAAAGGATTTAGCCATCGGTGATAGTGTAGCAGTGGATGGAGTTTGTCTGACGGTGGTAGAAATTCGGGATAAAGGGTTTATCGCCACGGCGTCTCCTGAAACCTTAAACCGGACAAAACTGGGACAGAGTTTAGAAGGTTATTTTAACTTAGAAACGTCCCTAAGAGCCGGAAGTAAGTTAGGGGGACATTTTGTTACGGGTCATATTGATGGAGTCGGGTGTCTCCAGTCCGTTACTTCGACAGCAACTTCTTGGGAAATGCGGTTTGGCGCTCCTGTTAGTGACGCCAATATTTGGCGGCGTCAAATTGCTCCTTATATTGTGCCAAAAGGAAGTATTGCAGTCAATGGAATTAGTTTAACAATTTCTGATTGTGATCTTGACGGTAATTGGTTTCAAGTGGCGGTTATTCCCCATAGTTATCAAGAAACCAATTTACGCTATTTACAACCGGGAAGTTGGGTTAATATTGAAGCAGATATTTTAGGAAAATATGTCGGGAAATTTCTCCAAAGTTATCTCAAAGGAAACTTGAATTATGTTGAAAGTTATGATAATATCCCAGCAATTTCCACCTTAACAGAAATTACCCCAGAGTTTTTAGCTGAACATGGATTTAGTTAATTAATGTTATTTTAGTGGCGATCGCTCCATTTTTAGCTAATCTAGGAATAATATAGCAATCCTATTTGAGTTGTGTTCAAAAGTCCTGGGCAAAAGGGAACAGCCCCCCCCCTAACCCCCCA
>NZ_CAWLTW010000001.1:2562461-2686601 GCF_963864145.1 Planktothrix prolifica NIVA-CYA 540
AGGGAACAGGGTGGAAGATGTGTAATTAATTTTGTTTAGGTACTTATTACCCAAAACCCAAAACCCAAAACCCAAAACCCATTCCCCATTACCTATTACCTATTACCTATTACCTATTACCTATTCCCTATTCCCCATTACCTATTCCCTATTCCCCATTCCCCATTACCCATTACCAATCGGTTTTTGTAAAAACAAACGTCGAGGCTGTCCTAATAATGTGCAATTCCAACCCGAATCAATCTCAATTAATCTATAACCCATTTTATAATATAAACCTCGGGCTTGATGATTATTTTCTAAGACATGAAGATAAATATTAGAAAATCCCCAACGTTGGGCAGTTTGTTCACAACTTGCGAGTAATTTTTGGGCAATTCCCAGCTTGCGATATTGGGGATGAACGGCTAAATTAGAAATATACAAATAGCGAGAGGTTAAAGATAATTGCCAAGGATAACGCGATCGCAAACCGATTTCTATGGTTCCTAAAATCGAAGGTTTAGGAGACCTGACCCCTGAAACCACAGCTACTAAACACAAATATTGATCTGTATTTGCCAATAAACGATAACGGGAATCCTCATAAATTCCTAACCGTAAAATCGGATAAATCCAGCCCAAAAGTCCCTCCTGGGAATGAAAACTCTCGGCCAAAACATCCGTTAATCCCGTTAAGTCCTCAGAGGTTGCTGGCCGAATTTGTAAACTAGAAAAATCCACAGAACTCCCTTTTTGTAGCGAATTTTCCTGTTCGGGCAGGTTTTTTGAACCCATGCCATTTCCGTAACCCCAGAAAAATGTGTTAGATCTCGAAGTGGAAAACAATTGATTCACAGTTTATCAATAGTGCAATATTAATTCCGATCCCCCTTTTTTGGGTAATCGTGACAGTTTTATACTTTCTGAAAGAATACGGGAATTCCGCGCCCAGAAGTATAGGGGTACAATAAATATTGTGCATCAATACCCTGATTGTGGTTTAACCCGTATTAGATAGGGGCTCCGAGTTAACATCCAATTGGTGAATTCTACAGATCATTGCCCCCTACATCCCTTGCAGCAGGAGTCCGGTGCATGAGTTCCCAGAAAAAATCTAAGCCGACGATCTTGGTTGTCGATGACGAACCCGATAACCTAGATTTGCTGTATCGCACCTTTCATCGGGAATACCGGGTGTTGCGAGCAGATGGTGGGCCAGAGGCGCTAAAGATTTTAGCGTCCGAGACTGACGTGGCGGTGATTATTTCCGACCAAAGAATGCCGCAAATGAGCGGGACGGAATTTCTGAGTTTAACCGCGGCCCAATATCCCGATATTATTAGAATTATCCTCACCGGTTATACCGACGTCGAGGATTTAGTCGAAGCAATTAACTCCGGTAAAGTTTTTAAATACGTTACCAAACCTTGGGATGCGGAAGAACTCAAAGCCATCGTTAAACAGGCCTTAGAAACCCATGGGGTTCTCAAATCCCGTACCGAAGAATTACGACGCGCCCTCCAACAAGAATCCCTCCTCTACGCTGTTACCAATACCATTCGCTCCGCCCCCAACTATCGGGAAATGCTGCAACGGATCGTGGAAACCGTTGGCCAAATGTTTGAAGCCCGCTATTGCCTGCTGCGGCCGTTTCAAGACGGGCAAATGGTGGATGAATGGTTTATGTATCAGTCGGGACGGCTAGATGCCACAGAAACCCCCGATAGTCAAAAGCCTTCCAAGAATTTATTACAATTATTAGTCTGGGAAACCACAGACGTCGAAGTGATTCAGGATGCAGTTAGGGATGAACGGATTTTATCGGTAACAGAACGTCAACAGGCCTACGATCAAACTCAAATTCGGTCAAGTTTAGTCGTCCCCCTATTCTACAAACTGGACTTAATGGCCGTTTTAGCCCTGCATCACTGCCAAGAACCCCATATCTGGCTTGACCACGAAGTGCAGTTAGTGATTACGGTTTCTGACCAAGCGGCTCTCGCCCTTTCCCAAGCTCGGGCCTATGAACAGGTGCGGGAACTGGCGAAACGGGAGGCCCTAGTTAATACCATTACATCGGCTATTCGTTCGAGTCTCGATCCGCGCACAATTTTCGGCGCCATTACCCAACAATTGGGAGAAGCCCTACAGGTGGATGGCTGTGCCTTATCCCTCTGGACAAGGGATGATGAATATGTTCAGTGTGTGGGGTTGTATGATGCAACTCGACAGGCTTCGATGGTTAGTGATGAATGGTCATCGGAAGCGTCTACTCCCGCCCCTAAGCTCTCCCTAGAAACCCTACCTCAGTCGGCCGTTCCGATTCGAGAAAATCCAGTATTACAAAAACTTTTACGCACCCGCCAACCCGTTGTTATTGATAACTTAGATCTGCAACCGGAATGTAAGATTGCTGAATTACCCCTACGTTCTGCTTCTAAAGCCCTAATGTTAGTTCCTTTGCAGTCAGAAGGTCAGATTATTGGTAGTATTTCCCTGCGACAAAATAATCGGATTCGTAAATGGCAGGAGTCGGAAATTAATTTAGTCCAAGTAGTGGCCGTACAAGCTGCTCTGGCGGTACAACAGGCTCGTTTATATCAAAAAACTCGACAACAGGCGCAACGATTGTTAGAAGCCGACCGGGTGAAAACGGAATTTTTCCAGAATATTTCCCATGAGTTTCGTACTCCTTTAACTTTAATGATTGGGCCGTTAGAATCGGCGATTAATCAACAGCAGGATTTACCCCAGGAACAGGCAAAAATAGCTTTAAGAAATTCCCGACGACTATTGAGGTTAGTCAATCAATTATTGGATTTACAACGATTTGATGCTGGACGAATGCAGCCAAGTTTTCGTCCCTGTGATTTGATTGCTTTTTGTCATAGTACCGTTGAGTCTTTTCAACTCTATTGTCAAAAGAAAGAAATTTACCTGGAAACTAATTTAAACCATTGTCCGTTGTTGTATTTGGATTTAGAACGGTTTGATAAAATTATCTATAATTTATTGTCTAATGCCATGAAGTTTACTCCCGCCGGAGGGACAATTACTCTCAGGGTGGAACCGATGGGAAATCATTGTCGTTTGCAGGTTACGGATACTGGAATTGGGATTAAACCGGAACAAATTCCCTATTTATTTGAACGGTTTAGACAAGCGGAAGGCTCGGCTAATCGTTCCTATGAAGGTTCGGGTTTAGGGTTGGCTTTAGTTAAGGAATTAGTCGAACTGCACAAAGGCCAAATTTCCGTAGAATCCGTGTATGGGAGAGGCACAACTTTTACGGTTTGGTTACAACAGGGAACCTCCCATTTACCAGGGGAACAAATATTAGAAATTCAGGCTGAATTAAATTCAAGTCGGGCATCGGTGGAGTTTGCCGATATTGATGTGGATGTAACCGATGGAGATGATTTTGATGGGGAAGAAACCCGTCAGGAGAATATGATTTTACCTGAAAATGGTTCCCTGACTAATTTAGTTTTAGTGGTGGATGATAACCCGGATTTACGCCGTTATGTCTCCAAAATTCTGCGTCAATCGGGTTATAATGTGGTAGTAGCTTGTAACGGGGTGGAAGGGTTTGAAATTGCCCAAAAATATCACCCAGAAGTGATTATTACGGATTTAATGATGCCTTTAGTCTCAGGGTTAGATTTAATTCGGTTAATTCGGAATAACCCGCAATTGAAGGGAACCCCGATGATTTTATTAACGGCTAAAGCCGATGAAGATACCCGTTTAGAAGGGGTGGAACGGGGGGCAGATGCCTATTTATCAAAACCCTTTAATGATCGGGAATTGTTGGCAGAAGTTAGAAACTTACAGTCTTTAAAAGAGAATGAGAGGCGTATATTTGAGTTAAATAGATATTTAACAGAGTCAGTATTGAAGCGATTTTTACCCGAAACCATGGTTAAAAAAGCCGCAACCGGGGAGTTATCCCTGGATCTGAGTCCCGAACCTCGGTTAATTACGATTTTATTTAGTGATATTGTCGGATTTACCCAAATGTCGAATCAGTTACAATCCCAGGGAATTGCAGTGGTGTTAAATGAGTATTTAGCAGAGATGACCCGGGTGATTTTTGCTAATGGGGGGACGGTGGATAAGTTTGTCGGGGATGCGGTGATGGCTTTATATGGCGCCCCGGAGGAGTTATCAGCCGAAAAACAGGTAAAACAGGCGGTGAATTCAGCGAGGCAAATGTTGCGATCGCTTGATAAGTTAAATCAACACTGGCGAGAACAGGGCATTGTCGGGGAAAATGGGGTTGTCCCCGTGCGTTTCCGGTGCGGAATTCATATTGGGACGGCGGTTGTCGGGATGTTCGGATCTCAAGATCGTTCCGATTATACCGCCATTGGCCCGGCGGTGAATATGGCGGCCAGGTTACAGGAGGTTGCCCATCCCAATAGTATTTTAGTCTCTACGGAAGTGGCTAACTATCTCCCTCGGGGGGAAATTATCAGCCAAGAATTCCATAAATTAAAAGGCATTGGGGACGAAGTATTAACTCTGATGGTCAGTCCCGAACTCCCCCCTAATTTGTAGTGAGTCCTTTAGGACTCTAATACAAGCTATCCTATTACAAAAACTGGGTTGTTGCCCGTTTTACGGTGGGGTGGATGTCAATCTGGATTTTCTGTGCTTTTCTCCGGTGGAGGAGGAGGAGCTTTTAACTCGGATTTAAGTGAAGTAGATGGTTTGGGGGTTGGGGTTGGGGACGGTTGGGGTGAGGTTTTCTCAGTCTCCTCGTCTTTAGGAGATTCGGTTTTAAGTTCTGGAGGAGGAGATTCAGCCATGACTAATCCCCTTTGTTTAACCCGACGAATTAATAAATTAGCCACTAATGCGGTAGCTCGGTTATCACTTTCTAAGTTAAATTCTGAATCATCGGTATCTATTTCTACATAACGAGATACCACTTCCATGATTTCTTTTCGCATGGCTTCCACCATTTCCGCCGATAGATCAGCCCGGTCATGGGCTAAGACCAACTTCAAGCGTTGTTTAGCTTCCTCTCGACTGGTTTGATGATTTCGAGGAAAAAGTCTTTCTATGAGTTCATTAATTTTCATGGGGGTTTGGAGGATGAATACAGAAGCAGTCAGATCAACAATTTCAAGATATATAGCAGGGAACAGGGAACGCCGGATCTGGGGGGAAAATACTTCACCGTCTGGGTTCTAAGATCCGTATAGTGTCCTAACTGCCTTGGCGGTTGCTATATTTTTAGCGAACTTTAGAGGAAAGCAAACGACGTAGTTTAGCAAAAAACCCTTCTTGACGGGGGTTAAGGTCAAGGAATGCTACTTTTTCCCCTTCAATTCGACGCACCACATTCGTAAACGCTTGCGCCGCTTGGGAAGGATTTTCTGCTAATACTAAAGGTTCTCCTTTATTGGTGGAAACAATCACATTTTCATCATCGGGAACCACCCCAATTAAAGGAATTGCTAGAATTTCTTCCACATCCTGTACCGACATCATATCGTTGGCTTCCACCATTAAAGGCTTAATCCGATTAATTAATAACCGAATTTTTTTAACCGAATTTGCCTCTAATAAACCAATCACTCGATCCGCATCTCTAACGGCTGAAACTTCGGGAGTGGTGACAATAATTGCTTCTTTTGCCGGGGCGATCGCATTTTGAAATCCCTGTTCAATTCCCGCCGGACAATCAATGATAATATAATCATATTTGCCTTCCAACATCGCTACTAATTGCTTCATTTGATCGGGGGTAACAGCCTCTTTCATCCGATTTTGAGCCGCAGGTAATAACACTAAACGGGATTCTCGTTTATCTTTCACTAAGGCTTGTTCCAGGCGACATTCCCCCGATAAAACCTCCATTGCTGTATAAACAATCCGATTTTCTAAACCCAAGAGTAAGTCTAAATTTCTCAGACCAAAATCCGCATCAATTACCACAACACTGTGGCCCCGTTTTGCCAAACTCATACCCACATTAGCGGTACAAGTAGTTTTTCCCACCCCTCCTTTTCCAGAGGTAATCACAATAACACGACTCATATTTTAAAAATTTGTGTTCGGCAATATATCGATCCGGTGTTCAGAATAACTTATTTCATCCACATTTGGCGCGTCTTTTCAATAAACCGATACTCAAACCCAAAGTCTAAAATCCTTTCCTCCCCATTCGTAATTCGTAATTCGTAATTCGTAATTCCCCATTCCCCATTACCCACTATATCTCCAGGGTCAATATTTTAGCCTTAGCAACTTCCTTCGCCGGACTAATCCGAATTCCTGTGGTATCAACATAAGCCACTTCTGGGTAAAACTGTTCGGGGGAGGTTTCTGGCCCCCGCGCCACTTGATCCGCAATCCGAATTAACTTAGGTTCCATTTGCAAAGCCATAATTGAACTATTTCGATTCCCTTTAGCCCCGGCGTGGGCATTTCCCCGCAACCGTCCCCAAACAATAATATCGCCATCGGCAATCACTGAACTCCCTGGGTTCACATCCCCGACAATTACAATGGTTCCTGGGTGACGAATATCCACACCAGAGCGCACGGTCATTTTCAAATATAACGGTTCTGCTAAGGGGGCTGTAGTCGTCTCTAACACGGGTTGAGCCAAGGTTTCCCGTTCCACATCCTGATCGACGCTATAGCCCGCCATAGCTGCTGCTACTGCGGTTTGACGGCGACTGGTTTTAACCCGTTTCAGTTGCAGTTGAACTTCCGTTAGCGCCTCGGCAATATCTTGGAGTTGACGCCCATCTAATAACCGATTTTCTGCCATTAGATAAACTTCCGTATAATCTTGTTCTGCGTGTTCACCCCCGTTAAGACGATGTTTTAACTGTTGCCAGAGTTCTGTCCAGGTATTATTAAGGTTGGCATTGGTCTCGATATCTTCACGGTTGTTTTCCGGTGGTAAAAATAACAATAATCGTCCGGCTTCGGTTTTAAACCGAACTTGTAAATTAGGATCAATCTCAGGTGAAATTACAGGAGATTCGGATTCAGTTATGATCGGTTCAGAGATTGGAGTATCCAAAGACATATTAGAAGGGAATAGGGATCACGGATTTAAGAGGATTTCACGGATTTCACGGATTTTAATCTGTGTTAATCTGCGTAATCCTTTAATTATTGTAAGCGATCAGGGACAATCCCTAACCCCCCAGTAGAAACGTTACAGGCAACGTCTCTACTGGGGAGAATGCTAAAATATATAATTTTAATTCCCAACAGAATTAAATTTCCTTAATTTTTTTTTGAAGATTAATTTTTTTCCATAATTCCTGTTTAATTCGGTTCATAATTGAAGTTTCATCTAAGGTTTCTAAAATATTTTGAACCACAGCTTTTGGCCCTTCTTCTCCCCAGGATGCACCATTGGCTAAATAGGCTTTTGTTACCTGTCCAATCGCATAACCAGAAACCCCGGCGATCGCAGCTTGGGGAATAGCAACAGATAGATAGGGAATTAATGATAATCCCCCGGTAGCTGTGGCCGTTAATCCTAATATACTTTTTAAAGAACTTAAACCAAAATTTGCGACTAATTCACTAGCAGTAATTCCTCCCATACTTAGGGCAATTTTTTGTAATAATTCTACCGCCCCCTGTTGAGTCATGGAAATTCCATAAAGTTTAGATAAGGTTAATATTAACGCCACATCGATCACCGCCCCACTCAATAAATCAATCATCATCATTGGGTTTAAGGCGATCGCAATTGATTTAGTCATCACCCCATTCCAAATTACTCGATTAGCACTTTGTTCTCGAATTTCCATTTTTCGCCGGACTAATTTTTCATTAATATCTCCCGCATATAACATCGTATTTAAGGCGACTAATGATTTCCCTTCCCGATCCAAAATCTCTAAAATTTTTAACTTTAATTCCTCAATTTTAGGTTCTCCTCGAGTAATTTCGGCGCTTAAAGTTCCATCGGGACGACGAATAGCTTTAGCGACTAAAGGAGAAGCCGCCGCCATCACAATTTCATCGGGAGACAACAATTCTTTGACTCTTTCATCTCTAATTTTTTCATAAATTGCCTGTCGATCAGCTTCGGGATATTGATCAATTTTATTAAATACTAATAACATCGGTTTTCCCGCTTCTCGCAATTGCGAAAGTGCATCATATTCAACTTGGGTAATATCTCCAGCAATAACAAATAATAATAAATCAACTTGTTGCGCTACCTGACGGGCAATTTTTTCGCGGGTTTCCCCATCTACCTCGTCAATTCCTGGGGTATCAATCAGTTCAATTTGACAAATTCTATAGGAAACCGTAGGAATATTAGATATTTGGTTATCAGTCATTTCCCAGGGCTGAATTTGAGTGGTTTGGGTAACACCATGAATTGGGCCAGAAATAAATACTTCTTGACCTAATAAAGCATTTAATACCGAAGATTTTCCCCTTCCAACCATTCCAAATACCGCAATTTGTACACAGGTACGGTCTAATTTATCCATCATTCTTTGCAAACCCCCAATATCAGGTTCTAAACCTTCTCTTTCCGTGGGAGTTAAGTCAAGATGGTCTACAATATCGCGGAGGGCGTCTTGAGCATGACGTAAATTTAATTCCGCTTGTAGGTCAGTGAAACTCAGTAGGGTTGTATTAAGTTCGTCATCTAAAGTCATAAAAACCTCGTTTTGTTAAGTACCTAAACAAAATTAATTGCATATTCTTGACTTAAATTTTTGAGCACTTTTTTCAGGATTTGCTAGTTATGTAATTAAATTGAGAGATAAATTTGAGAACCTTGGCTAGTTTTATGAACTTCAATTCTAGCTTGAAAAGCTTCTTTTAAACTAGGAATATGGGTGACAGTCAAAATACAAGCAAAATCAGAAGCGATCGCATTAATAGCCGCAATTAACCGATCGCAACCTTCAGCGTCTTGAGTTCCAAATCCCTCATCAATAATTAACATTTGTAGAGAAGTTCCCGCCCGTTGTGCTAATAGTTTAGCTAGGGCTAACCGGATAGCAAAATTAATTCTAAAGGCTTCCCCCCCGGAATAGGTTTCATAGGAACGAGTTCCCCGCGCATCTGCGATTAGAATTTCTAAGGTTTCAATCATTTTAGGAGCATTTTTTGAGGATTTACTACCCCGTCCGCTAGTACGTTGGGTAACAAATTGAACATGGAGTTGATTTGAGGATAATCGAGATAAAATTTGATTGGTTTCTGCTTCTAATTGGGGTAAAACATTCTCAATCATTAGGGCTTGAATTCCATTTTTACCAAAGGCTTTTGCTAATTCATCGTAAACTCGATATTGACGGCGGGTGGTATCTAATTGGGTTTTAATTTCGATTTGTTGAGCGTTTAAATTATCTAATTGAGTTTGTTGTTGTTGTAAACTGCCAAATTGTCCTAAATAATGATCTAATTTTAGTCGTTGTTGTTGAATTAATTGCTCTAATTGTTTTAATGATTCTGTCGGGTCGGGAGTTTCTTTTAATTGTTCTTGTAATAGTTCAATTTGTCCTTGGATTGCTTGTAGGTTTTTTACCCGTTCTTGGGTAATGGTTTCTAACTCTTGAAGGCGTTTTTGCAGGATAGGATATTGTTGTTTGGCTTGGTTTAATTGTTCGGTTCGAGTTAACCAAATTTGAGCTTGACGCAATTCTGTACGGATGCGATTATGCTCCTCAACATTATAACCCATTTGGTTGATTTTTTGCTCTAAAATTATAATTTTTTGTTGAATTTCAGAGTTGTTTTTTTCTTCAGTTAAACTTTGGGTTAAGGATTGAATTTTGGTTTCTAATTCTGGTTTTTGAGTATTAATTTTGGTTAATTTGTCTTGAGCATCTCGAATTTGACTATATTTAATTTCCGCCCAACGATACCGTTTTTCCTCATTCCTAGCTAACGCATGGCTTTGTTCATTATAATTTAATTGGCTTAATTTCTGCTCTAAATCCTGTAATTCTGCATATAAATCCTTTGCATAATTACCCGTCTCTAAAATGGTTTGAACGGCTTTTTCTTCTAAAATTAATTGTTGTAATTGTTGTTCATCTTGATCTAAGGATTCTAACTGAGCTTGAATTTTTCCCCGTTGTTCTCGCAATTCTTCATAGGGTAATAAATCCTCTTGGATTTGTCGATATTCTTCCTGTAATATTTTAAGTTCTCGATCCGCAACTACTAACTGTTCATGGATCACCCAAATTTCATTTCTGAATTCCTGTTGTTGGTTTTGCTGTTTAGAAATAACTAAATTCCAGTGATGTTCGTCTAGGGGGCGATCGCATAATGGACAGGGGGGAAACTGCGATTGCAATAACGGTAATTCTTCGGTTTCAGGTGCTTCAGATTCCGATTTTGATAACAGTTGAATTTTCTGATCCAGTTCCCCTAATTTTTCCTCATAATCCCGTTTTACCGTATTCAAGCGGTCAATAAAACCATGACGTTCTTGTCCTTTTTCCCTCACCCTTAATTGATAAACTTTTTTCTTATCCAGTTCAATAATTTGACTCGCAATGCTTTGGGATTGTTGTTCTAATTGGGGGCGATGCTGGTTGAGGGTTCGTTGCAATTTTCCGACGGAGGTTTTTAATTCTTCTAAGCGGGCTTGTTGACGAGATTGAGCCCGATCTAATTCCGTTTGTAAGCGTTGACGCTGTTGTAAAATTGGGGTAACTTCTAATTGCAATTGATCAAAGTGAGTTAAACGATTGCGAGCGGTTTTTAACTGTTCTAATCCCGCTTCAATATCAGTTTTTTGGCTTAAAATTTGAGAGTAGTCTTGTTCCTGTTGGGTTAGGGCTTCCAAACGGGCTTGTAGTCCCTGAATTTGCTGTTGTAAGGTGTTTAGATGTTGGCGTTGTTGTTCCTGTAATTGTTGGCGTTGTTGTTGGGAATCTTGATAGATTTTGAATTGAGCCGATAGGTTTTCTTCTCTAGTTTGTAGGGTGATAAAATTATTATATCCGGTTTGAATTTCTGTTTCCTGTTTTAATACTGCTTCTAATTCTTGACTTTGCTGTTGAGTAGTAACTAATTCCTGTTGTAATCTGCGATAGTCTTGAGCAAAGGTTTGATGCTGTTGTTGTTGTCCGGTGAGTAATTTTTCCCAAGATTGACGATGATGTTGTTGGGCTTGTAGTTGTTGATATTGATCTCGATCTTGGGCTTGTTTTTCCTGAAGCTGATTAATGGTATTTTGTAGTTGAATAATATCCTGTTCCAGTTGACCTTTTTGGTCGATTTGGACTTGATTACTGGTTAAGGTTTGTTCTAAAATTTCGGCTTGGGATTTATAACTTTTGGCTAAGTCTTTGGCTTTATCCGATAAGCCATCATATTGATCTAATTTTAATAAATTAGCCAGAATTTCTTTACGTTCGGCGGGACGTTTGATCATAAATTCATCGGCTTTTCCCTGACGCAAATAGGCGGAATTAGTAAAGGTATCATAATCTAGTTTTAAGTAGTCTATAATTTTCTGTTGAGTGGGGGCTATTCCCTTTTCTGTGAGGGTGCGAAACTTAATTTGATCTAAATCTTCAATTTCTTGTAAAACGGTGGTTGCAACTTGAAATTCTAAGGCTCCCGATTGACCACGGCGACGGTTACGAATCACCCGATATAAGTTTCCCTGACTAATAAATATAAAATCAACCTGGGTTTCTAATTCTCCCATATAGATAATATCATCCTTTGATTCTGCCCGACTTTCCCCCCAAATTGCCCAAGCCATTGCTTCTAATAAAGATGACTTTCCTGACCCGTTGGAACCGCAAATACAGGCGGTATGTAATCCACTAAAATCTAGGGTCGCTTCTCGATAACTCAGGAAATTTTTTAGGGTCAGTTTTTGGGGAATCATAGGTTTTCAAAACTGGAAATAGGGAATTTTTGGGAGGTTGCTGTATTGTTCAATCTTATTTTAACGCAATTTGTGTTATTGGGACTACAACAAAAGTATATAATCAGTACCATGAACCTACAACGTCTATGATTAATAATATTCTAGCAAAACTCAAAATACAGAAATACGGTTAGAATTAGATTTTCAGGATGATTAATTTATGACATTTAGCAAAGCTCATCCCTATCTTTCACCGGAAGAATACTTAGAAGTCGAAAAGAATAGCCCGATTAAACATGAATATATACAGGGACAAATTTATGAAATGGCTGGGGCGAGTGATGCTCACGTCACCATTACCGCTAACTTACTGGCTATGCTAAGAAATCATATTCGTGGAACTGGGTGTCGTGTTTATGTTGCAGATATGAAAGCCCGGATTGAAACTTTAAATATTTTCTACTATCCAGATATCATGGTAACTTGCGACTCCCGCGATACCAATTTTGAATATTTTAAATGCTATCCTTGCTTAATTATTGAAGTGCTTTCATCCTCGACGGAAGCCTTTGATAGAGGGGATAAATTTATCGACTATCAAGAATTAGAAACCTTACAAGAATATGTATTAATTAGTCAAAACCGCCAGCGTGTTGATTGTTTTCGAGGGAATGCAGAGGGGAGATGGGAGCTTTATAGTTATCGAGGAAATCAAGAACTAGAGTTAACCAGTGTTAATTTCTCTTGTTCTCTGACTGCTGTTTACGAAGATATTTCCCAATTCCCAATTCCCAATTCGTAATTAATTTCTAATATCTTGAGCCATTAAATAGATTGTAGTCCATTCCTGTTGAATTTGGGTGAGTTTTAAGTTTAGGGTTTCAGCAATAGTTTCTAAAGTTTCTCCGGCTTTTAATCGTTCAATAATTTGACGTTGGTTATCGTTTAAACTTTGCCAAAATTGTTCCCATTGTTCGGAATTTAATCCTAAACGATGTTCGGATAAAGAGGTTCCTAACCAACTGGTAACTAATTCTGGATTCTGTTTTAAGGTAAAGTTTTTAATTGCATGATAACTAACTTTTTCTCGGAGTCGATAGATTTGTTTAATCGGTAAATTTAACTTTTGAGCGATCGCTTCTTGGGATAATCCTTGTAAATACAGTCGCAACCATTCCGCCGCCGTTGAATCTACATTTTTAATTAAATAGTCTTCAAATTCTGCTTGTACTTTTAACCTTTGGTTTTGTTGGGTTTGAAAATATTGGTCGTCTTCGTATTGAGAAATGGCTTGATTATCTAATAAACTAATAGTGTCATCTGTCTCATCGGATAGAATTTCATCGGATAATTGTTTAATCCATTCTCCGGCGGGAACTTGGGTTAATCCGCCCCGTTGAGAACGACGTAAATAGTTAACAAATCTATAAACTAATAGGGGTTGATTCCGAATCGGACGCAGACAATATTCTTCTAATGTTGTGAATAATAAAGCATTGCTTAATTGGCGATCGTTTGTACATTGAGAAATCCATTGGATTTGTTGTTGTAAATAGCGATCGCTATTCAACATTTCCTGTACCACTTCTTGTAAAACATCCACCACTTGACGCTGGCGATCGCGACTGGTTGACACCCAAAGACGAACCTTTTGGCGTAGGATCATTAAACTCCCTAATCGCTGCATTAAATTTCGATAGGCTTTTTCGGGAGGCGTATCTAAATAGCGCTGTTGTAGAATTTGATAGCGAAAGTTTAACCCTAATTTGATTCGTTCCTGTTGGTTAGTAGGGAGGGAATCTAAGCTGGTAAAATGCTCTCCCAGTAACCAATTAATGATACTTTCTCGTTTGTCTTGACTGGAGTTAGGGTAATCGTTTTCCAGTTGGAAACGCCACTGATTTGTCCAAGATTCTGCTAGGGTCATTTAAGGTTTTAAGGGGTCAAAAAATCTTCAATTGCTAAGGGTTTTACTATTTTATCCTAAATCTGGAAATCCGGTGAGCTATCTGTAAGTTCATTAGATTTTAGGGGATAGCTGTCTTGAAGTTTATTATGAATCACTTCAACTATCGGAACGGGGATCGGGTAATCCTCCTGAGAATTTGAACTCAGGGTTTTAAGTTATAGATAATGGAGATGATACGACTAAATTATCACGATGAATTACCGTATCTGCTCCGTCATAACCCAAAATTTCAGGGATTTTATCCGAATGTAAACCTTTTATTTTTTGCAATTCTCCCTGACTATAATTCACTAATCCCCTAGCAATTTCCTGTCCATCTAAATTACAAATTTGGACAGAATCCTGAAGATTAAATTCACCTTCAACTTGAGTAATTCCCGCCGCCAATAGAGATTTTCCGCCGTGAGAAATTGCTCGAATTGCCCCGGCATCTAAATATATTTTTCCCGTAGGAACTAATACATTTGCAATCCAATGTTTTCGAGCATTAACGGGTCTATTCTGGGGTTCAAATTGCGTGCCAATGAGTTCCGTCCCTTGCAGAATTTTTTCTAAATTTTGGGGGAATTTCCCCTCTGTTATCACTGTTCTCACCCCTGACCCCGTGGCAATTCTGGCGGCTTCAATTTTAGTAATCATCCCTCCGGTTCCCCAACCACTGCGAGAATCTCCCGTTTTAACTTGGAATTGTTCTAATTGTTCCATATTAGTCACTAAACTAATCGGTTGAGCATCGGGATTCTCACGGGGATCGGCCGAATATAATCGATCTACATCGGTTAATAAAAATAACCAATCCGCTTCCACTAAACTAGCAACTAAAGCCGAAAGCGTATCATTATCCCCGAATTTTAGTTCATCGACAGAAACGGTATCATTTTCATTAACAATCGGAATTACTCCTAATTTTAAAAGTTGTTGAAACGTATTATAAACATTCACATAACCATTGCGTTGTACTAAGTCTCCCCTGGTGAGTAAAACTTGAGCAATGGGTTGTTTTAATGTACTAAATAAATCATCATAAACCCGCATCAAACGACCTTGACCGACGGCGGCTACGGCCTGTTTTAAAGCAATGGTGCGGGGACGTTCGGTTAATCCTAAGCGATCGCATCCCACTCCTACCGCACCCGAAGACACTAAAACCACTCGATAACCCTGCTTTTGTAGTCGGGTTAAAGTTTCTACTAATGTGGCTAAAGTCGATAGGGCTAAATGTCCCGTCGCCGACTGGGTTAAACTCGATGTACCAATTTTAACAACAATAGTTTGAGACATAATCAGTTATCAGTTATCAGTTATCAGTTTTTTAGAGATTGTAGGGATATTGCCGTTAACCAAAAAATTAAGATTTTTTTTGGTAAATTATGCTATATCAGTATATCATTTATGCCAATATTATTAACTCTCAAACCATGGCAATTATTAAATCTCGCCTTCTTCTTTCCCTTTCCCTCTTAACCACCTTAATTTCGCTTTCCTTACCTGTTAAAGCTGACTCCACTGCCGAAATGAATCTAATTAATTGCCAATTTAATCTTTAAAAATAAGTGACTCCTATCAAACTTGAAAACGCAATTTCCCAAACAGGGCGACGCTACTACGCCTGCATAAGTTCTGTTATTGTCACCGAGGGAGGACGCTTGTACTGCTGCTCCCCCGCTTTTCCCATCTCCTGTTACTATGTATAGTATGTGTTAACAAAACTTAACGCTTTTGTTAGACACAACTCTGGGTCTCTACAGGCCAATATAGTACATGGAGGAATTATCAAACCATTACCGTATTGCCGATGAACACAGAATTACCCAACCGTCAACCCCCTAATCCTCAACAAATGCTGAGACTCCTCAAAAAAATAGCTGAGATTATTGGTAGATGGTGGTCAGAGTTTACCCTGCAAACTCGGTTAATGGCGGGGGCGACCCTGGTAGTTTCTCTATTGATGAGTAGTTTAACATTTTGGGCCGTCAACACGATTCAAGAAGATGCTCGCATCAACGATACCCGTTACGGTCGAGATTTAGGATTACTATTAGCCGCCAATGTCGCCCCCCTAATTGCTGAAGAAAAAAGGGATGAAGTCGCACGGTTTTCCCGTCAATTCTACACCAGTACATCTAGTGTCCGTTATATGTTATATGCGGATCAAGAGGGGGAAATTTATCTAGGTTTACCCTTTTCCGATTCGGCAGTACAAAATTCCTTAACCCTACGGCGGCGGATGCAGTTACCTGATAATTTTTTAGCCAGTGTGCAGTCAGGAAATTTTGCGGATTTGCCGATGGTAAGACAACATTTAACTCCGGCTGGAGAGGTGACGGATGTTTTTGTTCCCATGATGCACAATGGAAATTATTTAGGGATTTTAGCGATTGGAATTAATCCTAATCCTACCGTTGTTGTCTCATCAAATTTAACCAGGGATGTAACTTTAGCGGTATTTGTTTCAATATGGGTGATGGTAATTTTAGGGGCGGTATTTAATGCTTTAACTATTACTCAACCGATTAAAGAATTAGTCCAGGGAGTTAAAAATATTGCCGTAGGAAATTTTAATCAACGGGTTGATTTACCCTTTGGAGGAGAATTAGGGGAATTAATTTCCAGTTTCAATGAAATGGCAGAACGCCTAGAAAGTTTTGAAGAACAAAATATTGAAGAACTAACCGCAGAAAAAGCCAAGTTAGAAACCTTGGTTTCAACTATTGCCGATGGAGCCGTTTTAATTGATGCTGAACTGAATTTAATTTTAGTTAATCCCACCGCAAAACGTTTATTTGGATGGGAAGGTCAAACGGTTATTGGCAATAATGTTCTCAACTTTTTACCCAATTTGGTTACAGAAGAATTATCAGAACCTTTACAAAAAATTGCCAGTGGAACTTTAGATGGCGGAGAGTTTCGTTGTTCCTTGGGAGAACCCACAAATCGGACATTACGAATTTTATTAACCACGGTTTTATTACATAAATCTCCTGGGGCTGAACCCCTGTGTCATAGCTGTATTCACGACGCGGAAAATACTTGTGAATTATCAGAACGTCCCCATGTTCAGGAATGTACTTTATATGACTATAATCCGATGTCAAATTCTCCTGGGGAAGACAATTATCGGGAAAGTTTAAAAGGGATTGCAATGACCATTCAGGATATTACTCGTGAGGTAGAGTTAAATGATGCTAAGAGTCAGTTTATTAGTAATATTTCCCATGAATTAAGAACGCCGTTATTTAATATTAAATCCTTTATTGAAACCCTCCATGATTATGGAGAAGATTTAACCGAAGAAGAACGACAGGAATTTTTAGCCACCGCCAACCATGAAACAGACCGTTTAACTCGTTTAGTTAATGATGTGTTAGATTTGTCTCGCTTAGAATCCTGTCGTATCTACAATTTTGAACCCGTTGATATGGCGCAAGTGGTAGAACAGACTTTGAGAACCTATCAATTGAATGCTAAGGATAAAGGAATTGAACTTAGTCGAGAAATAGAACCAGATTTACCTTTAGTTGTCGGAAATTATGATTTATTGTTGCAAGTTTTAACCAATTTAGTCGGAAATGCGCTGAAATTTACATCTTTGGGGGGCCGGGTAATTATCAGAGTTTATCTATTAGAAGAAGATAATCTCAAGAAAAATCAAGAAGTAGAGGAAATTGAAAAAGGAGGCTGGATTATTTCCCCTCCTCCCCCTCGCCCTGTAGATTTACATTTAGCTGGAAATCGACCTAAAAATCGTTATATTAGAACTGAAGTTTCTGATACGGGAACCGGAATTTCACTAGAAGACCAAGAGGCTATTTTTACTCGTTTCTTCCGGGTAGAAAATCGCGTTCACACCCTAGAAGGAACGGGTTTAGGGTTGTCTATTGTGAAAAATATTATTGAAAAACATCGAAGTCAAGTTCATTTAATGAGTGAGTTGGGCATCGGAACAACATTCTGGTTTGATTTGTTAGTATCCCAGGAAGAAACACAATCTACATCTTTTGGAAATGATGTTTTTATTGGAAAATCCTCTATCTCTATTTCTAAAGGATAAAATTACAAAAATCCATCATCATCACCAATTCGTAATTCGTAATTCATAATTACCCTTTATATAACAGCATCACATCTTCCAACGACATTCGGGAATGCGCCCCTAAAGTTAATGGTGAAATATGACCTCGGTTAAGATGGTCTGAAGCCGCACAAGCAATCATGGCGGCGTTATCGGTACAATATTTTAAAGGCGGAAATAATACCCGCAAATCGTGGATTTTAGCCGCCTCTTGCAGATGTTTTCTTAACCCACTATTTGCCGCCACTCCTCCCCCAATAGCAATAGTATCTAATCCAAAATCTAAGGCACAAGCGATCGCCCTTTTTGTTAAACTTTTAGCAACAGTATCTTGAAAACTCGCCGCAATATCGGCAACGGGCAACGAGGTATTTTCTTCTTTTTCTAAGGTTTGAACCAACCTTAATACCGCCGTTTTTAACCCGCTAAAACTGGAATGATAGGGATGATAACCCCCATTGGGGAGGGAAATCTTGCCTTCGGGTAGGGCAAAGGCTTTGGGGTTGCCCTGAGTTGCTAACTGGTCAATAATTGGCCCCCCAGGATAGCCCAAATTTAACAGCCGGGCTACTTTATCAAAGGCTTCCCCGGCGGCATCATCCATCGTATGTCCCAAGATTTGATAGACCCCACAATCTTTAACATGAATTAAACTGGTATGACCTCCCGATACCAACAGACATAAAAACGGTGGCTGAAGACTGGTTTCGGTTAAATAGCTGGCATAAATATGACCTTCCAGGTGATGAATCCCTAAAAAGGGTTTATCATGCACCAAGGCTAAGGTTTTAGCTGTGGTAATACCCGTTATTAACGCCCCTACCAGTCCGGGTGCACAGGTGGCAGCCACCCCATCAATGGCCGACCAGTCTAAACCTGCGGTTTCTAATGCTTGGTCAAGGACAGGATTCACCATTTCTAAATGATGACGGGAGGCAACTTCGGGGACAACCCCGCCATATTGTTGATGAATGGGGATTTGAGAAGCCACAACATTACTTAAAACTTTACGATTCTTTACAATTGCGACCCCGGTTTCGTCACAACTTGTTTCAATTGCTAAAACTGTTGCCATTGACTGATAAATTTTATGAAATGATCGGAGCTAACTTTGAATAGCTTTATCATTGCAGATTTTTTGGGTACAGTGAACAACTGAACCTAATAATGACAAACGTAACAAAAGGAAACACTTCTATGCGTCGATTGTTAGCTGCTATTCTAGCCCTAGGCTTGTGGATGACCGTTGTTCCCGCAGCTTCAGCTTATAACTTAGTTCCTTGCTCTGAATCTTCCGTGTTTCAGCAACGGGCAAAAACCTCTATATCTGTTGCGGCTAACCCGGCACAGGCAAAAGCACGCTTTGAGCGCTATTCCCAAGAACTCTGCGGAAAAGAAGATGGCTTACCCCATTTAATTGTGGATGGAAGCTTATCTCATGCGGGAGATTTCTTAATTCCTGGCGTTCTGTTCCTGTATATTGCCGGATGGATTGGTTGGGTCGGTCGGTCTTATTTACAATATGCAAGAAAGAGCGAAAACCCCGCAGAAAAAGAAATTATCATCAATGTTCCTGTGGCTCTGACCTTTATGCTCGGTGGTTTCCTGTGGCCCTTAGCAGCGTTGAAAGAAATCACCACCGGTGAACTGTACGTCAAAGATGACGAAATCACCGTTTCACCTCGTTAATTACAGAATTCTTAAACAGAGATTAGGGAAGATTTCAGTTGAATTAATCACCTAAATATTCCCTAATTATCCCATAAACAAACTTTGTTTATGTTCTAATAATCTTTGTGAATTCTGGTTTCTTTTAACAGATTAATTGTTTTTCACATTTGCAAACTTAGGAGAAAAAAACTCATGCAGTATTTCTTGAAATATCTTTCAACAGCACCCGTTTTAGCTGCCGCTTTGATGGTTTTTACGGCTGGGGTTTTAATCGAATTTAATCGTTTCTTCCCCGATTTACTGTTCCATCCCCTCTCTTAATCAAACCTTGATATAAACGGGGAACAGGGAATGGGGAACAGGTAATGGGTAATGGGTAATAGGTAATGGGTAAAGAGTTTACCTCCCCTGCCTCTCCCTGCCCCCCCTGCTCCCCATGCTCCTTTACTTTTAACTTGTAAATATATTTTTTATCAATGAAATCCTATCTTGCTGCGGCTATTCAAATGACCAGTACCCCTTGGCTAGAAAAAAATCTGGCAGAGGCAGAAGAATTGATTGATTTAGCAGTTCGTCAGGGGGCTGAATTAGTCAGCTTACCTGAGAATTTTCCCTTTATGGGTGAGGAAGCCGAGAAAATGGCTCAAGCTGAAACTATTGCTCAAACTACAGAAAAATTTCTTAAAACCATTACCCAAAAGTTTCAAATTACTCTATTAGCGGGAGGATTTCCAGTTCCTTCGGGTGATGGCAAAGTTTATAATACGGCGGTGTTAATTGATGCTAATGGTCAAGAATTAGCCCGTTATCAAAAAGTTCATTTGTTCGATGTTAATTTGCCCGATGGCAATACTTATCAGGAATCTAATACGGTGATGGCGGGGACGGTTTTACCTCCGGTTTATCATCATCCAGAGTTGGGCAACCTGGGACTATCGGTGTGTTACGATGTCCGATTTCCAGAACTCTATCGCCATTTATCCGAAAAAGAAGCAGAAATTCTCTTTGTTCCAGCAGCTTTTACTGCTTATACGGGTAAGGATCATTGGGAAGTTCTGCTCAAGGCTAGAGCGATTGAAAATACCTGTTATGTGGTCGCACCTGCTCAAACTGGATGTCATTATGGGCGTCGGTATACTCACGGTCATGCGATGATTCTTGACCCTTGGGGGGCAGTTTTAGCGGATGCAGGTGATAGGCCAGGAATTGCGATCGCAGAAATTAATCCCGCCCGTCTGGAACAGGTTCGGCGGCAAATGCCGAGTCTGCAACATCGGGTATTTATGTGAAATCATTTATCGGAGGCGTGTCCGAGCGCAGCGATGCCGTAGGCTATTGGCGCGTCTCTAACAGTTATAGCAGGGAACAGCCCCCCCAAACCCCCCGTGCACGGCAGGGCTTGGGGGAGAGGGAACACCGGGGGAAAATACTTAACCGTTTGGGTTCTAAGATCCGTCTGGTGTCCTAACTGCCTTGGCGGTTGCTATATCAGTTTTTCGCTACTGGGATTCTGGGGATATAATTTAGGAAATAAACCAATGATTAATTCCAAATCCAACAGCACGATTATATAATAATAGTTCAGAGGCAATTTTTAAAGCGGAATTTTGACCGATATCGGTTTCAAAAACTGAAGAAAAAACGGTATCAATTTTATTTTTTTGGCAAAAATTCTTGAGTTTTCTTGGAGATCCAAAAATAGCAGGTTTGATCACAAAAATATCTGACCATCCTTGTTGATAACAAAAGTTTAATTGTTGTAAATTAGCAACGGATTCATCTAAGGCTAGAGAAGTGGAATAGCGATCGCATAATTCTAACATTAAATCCAATTGAGAAATAGATAAAGGTTGTTCTAAAAATTCAATTTCAATCAAGTCTTGATTGGCATTAATTAAATCACAGGTTTCTAACCAATATTCTGCTTGCTCAAAGGTTAAACCGCCATTTGCATCTAACCTAAGACGGATTTTTTGAGGACTGCTTAAAGTTTCTATTACGATCTTGACTAACTGTTTAAAAATATTAATTTCTGTTGTAATTTCATCAACACCTATTTTCCATTTTAAGGTTTGATATCCTTGCTGAAATAGGGTTTCCCAAGTATTTAAAACTATTTCTCCAGTAGGTAATAATCCGCTATATTGAAGTTTAGATAAATCAACTAATGGGTTAGAATTTAACTCAATTAATGCAGATTCAAACCCAAATTGACAAGCGGGTAAACTGTCAGAAATAGTAAAAATTGTTTCTGTTGAAATGATACTCGGAAGTTTTTGACAAAAGGCGATCGCATCTTCCAAGGTTTCCGACCCAAACCAACTTAAAGGTGCAATTTCTCCCCATCCTATATTACCCTGTTTATTGGTTAAATTTAAAATAATTCCTTCTCGAATATTCCAAATTCCGTGGGCGGTTTTGAGGGGAGTTTTAAACGGACGTTGATAGGGTTGAAACTGAAATTGATAATTCATTCCGATAAAAACTTAACTATTTTATTAATCCACTGTTGAGGATTTTCAATTAAAATATTATGACCACAATTCGGGATAATTTGCAACTGGGAAAGGGGACATAATTGGTTTATTTCTTGGTTAATTTGTTTGAATTTATGATCCAATTCTCCAACTAACAGCAATAGGGGTATTTGATTGTTGGGTAATTTTTCCCAGAGAGACGGTTGATTTCCGGTTCCTAAATACCGCAGGGATTTTGATAACTCCATGGGATTATTCTTTAAACGATGATCAAAAATTTGATCAAATTCAGGGTGATTTTTTAAGGTTTGAAATAGTGGTTGGTTATACCATTGGTCTAAAAATATTGGAAATTCCAGGGTTTGTAGTTGTTGAGATTTTTGAATATCTGAAATCAACCGTTGTAACCGCTCTGATTCAGTTTTGAGTCCTGGGGATGTGGATTCTAATATTACTTTTTGAAAATATTGGGGAAAATTTAAGGTTAAATATAATCCTAATCTTCCCCCCATAGAATATCCCATTAAATAACATTGGGCAATATTTAGATGGTTTAATAACTCTATTAATGCGGTTGCTGTTTCAGATATTTGATAACAAATGTCTTCTCCTAAAACTTGAGTTTGTCCGTGTCCAGGGAGGTCAAGGGTTAAACAACAAAACTGGGAAAATAGTGGAGAAATTCGGGTATTAAAATCCTGACTATTTCCTAGAAATCCATGTAAAAATAAAATAACAGGTTGATTAATATTGCCGTTTTTGGTATAATGAAAACAATAGTTTTTTGTTTTAAAAACGGCATAAAACTTGATGAATTTATTAATCTAGTAGCCAATGTAAAAAGGGAACAGAAGCGGCACAAAACGCCATAAATCCAAATAACCCGAATAACATTCCAAACAATAAAAATTCTTCTCCTTTTTGTTTAGCTAGTTGAACAATCAAATAACTGTAACCATAACAGGCGATGAAGAAAATAACGATAAATGCGGTAAAATAGTATTGCATTGTGTTTTATAGTGCTACGCACTAGGAAATAGGGAATAGGAATAGGAAATATTTGTGCAGCTTACCCGGCTTTAAAACCAGAACCACCACCAACTTTTTCGTTTTCCATTTGGTCTAATTGTGCGCCCATTCATTTTAGCCATGGCTAATTGTTCATCGGTGACAATGGCATCCGTAAGATTAGCACCACAAAGATTCACCCCTCGCAAATTAGCCCGATTTAAACAGGCATTTCTCAAATTTGCACCCCGAAGATCTGCCCGTTCTAAATTAGCATTACTCATATAGGCTTTAACTAATTTAGCATTTCTGAAATTAACATTCGTTAATCTTGCCCGACCAAAATTAACTTCTGTTAAATCGGCCCCTTGAAAATTCGTATTACTTAAACGGGATTCATAAAAATTAGCCCCAGACCAATCAAAATTTTCTAAATTTAAACCACTTAATTCACAGTCCGCAAAATCCCGTCTACCCTTTACATAAGCAGTTTTTAATGTGTTTTCATTCCATTTTGGGGCTGAATTTACAGGGACAGAAGCAGAATTAACTTTTTTATTCGCACCAGAATCAGAGATAATGCTAACTGGAGCGCCTTGATTAGCACCGAAACTACTAACTATAGCAGTTTGATCATAAATATCCTGATCTCCTCCAATCTTTCCTGATTTTTTTTGCGCTAACCGTTGTTTCCTTTCTCGAATTTGTGCACCTATTTTTTCTGAAGTCAACATCAACCCGGTATTTTCATTGAAAACAGTAGGTTCATCCGTAGGAGTTGGTAATTTCGAGTTAGAAGTTGAGTTAGACTTCTGCTGCATTACCATGCTTCCTGAAAGACCTTCATAACTAGATTCAGAATCTAATGCTCGCAGAACATCTTGCGCCGATTGATAGCGATACTGCACCGAAAATTCTAACATTCGTTGCAATATACTGCAAAAAGAATCACTCACATCTAAATGGGGTTGCCACAAAATTTCCCCGGTAATTTGATTACTTTCAAAGGAATTAGGAGACTTCCCAGTCATCAAATAAACACAGGTCATGCCCACCGCATAAATATCACTGGCATAAACCGGACGTAAAGCCATTTGTTCGGGGGGAGCAAACCCCGATGTCCCGATGGCAAAATTAGTAAAAGCCGTCTCTCCAGTTCCCATCATTGTGGCTTGGTTAACTTGATCTTTTACCGCTCCAAAGTCAATTAAAACTAAATTTTGATCAATTCGCCGACGTAAAATATTAGCAGGTTTAATATCTCGATGAATCACTTCTTGACTGTGAATATAATCTAATATGGGAATAATTTCCCGCAGAAATTTTTTGGCTTGTGCCTCGTCAAAAATACCCTTTTCCTTGACCTCTTGTTTTAAAGTATAGCCATCCACATATTCTTGTACCAAATAAAATTGTTTTCCCCCGATAAAATAATCAATTAGGCGAGGAATCTGGGGATGATCACCAATTTTACCCAGGGTTTTTGCTTCCCGTTGAAATAACTCCCGTGCCATTTCTAAAATTCGAGCCGATGTCGCCGTGGGTCGTAGTTGTTTGACCAAACAATTCGGGCGTCCGGGTAGGGACATATCTTGAGCTAGAAACGTTGCCCCAAATCCGCCTTTACCTAAAGGTTGAATCACCTGATAGCGATTTCTCAGCAGCAATTTTGAACCACAAGCCTTACACTTGAGGGCATCATCTAAATTCTCAGGTTGAGGGCAGGCTGGATTAACACAGTAGCTCATGATGTTTGAGATTGCTTTTTACCATTGAACGGAGAACTTGCAAAACCCACAGGACTGATAATATAATACTGGATTTGTGTTTCTACTTATTTCTTAACAACTATGCCACCCTTGAAGCATAAACACTCGTTTTCTATGAAACGTTTTATGGGAGCCAGAATCAATAATCTTGCCCTTGTAGCAATATTTGAACGTGTTGACACCAGAATTATAACACAAAATCCTCATAGTTTCAGTGATTGAGCTTCAACACCTTCAAAATCAACCAATAACAAACGCTCAACACCCGACTTGGTGCAACAATGGATTAGGAAAATTGAAAGCGAATCACGATGCGTATTTCTCTAAATTGGTTACAAGAACTGGTAGATATCCAGAACACCCCCCAAGAGTTGGCTGAAATCCTGACTGTGGCGGGGTTCGAGGTAGAAGATATTGAAGATTTACGTTCCTGGGCCGATGGGGTTGTCCTGGGGAAAATTATTCAAGCCGAACAACACCCCAATGCTGATAAATTAAGGGTTTGTCAAGTTGATATTGGTGCTTCAGAACCCCTGAATATTGTTTGTGGGGCGTCCAATGCGGCATCGGGAATGGTGGTGGCCGTGGCAGTTTTGGGAACCCATCTGCCTAAAATTAATTTAACACTAAAAAAGACAAAATTGCGGGGAGTTCCCTCCGAGGGGATGATTTGTTCTTTAGCTGAATTGGGATTAGAAAAAGAGTCCTCGGGAATCCACAGTTTTAACCTAGAAAATCCGGCGTTAGGCAGTGATATTAGACCGTTATTAGGGTTAGATGATGTTATTTTAGATGTCACCGCAACTGCTAACCGCGCCGATGGCTTAAGTATGGTGGGAATTGCCAGGGAAATTGCCGCATTAACCGGGGCAAATTTAAGAATTCCTCAACCTCCAGAGTTATTAATTGAACAGCCAGATCAGTCTGAATCTTTAGGGATTGAAATTGCTGATAAAACCGCTTGTCCGATCTATATTGGGACAATCATTAAAGGGGTAAAAATTGCTCCTTCTCCCGATTGGTTACAACGCCGTTTACAAGCGGCGGGGGTGCGTCCGATTAATAATGTGGTAGATGTCACCAATTATATTTTATTGGAATGGGGACAACCGCTTCATGCCTTTGATTTAGATCGTCTGAAACAGTTAACTTCCTCTCAAGATTTAACCGTCGGTGTGCGCTTTGCTAAATCCGATGAATCCATTAAAACTTTAGATGGTCAAACTCGGAAATTACAGGAGCAAAATCTGTTAATTACCGCCAATAATTATCCGGTGGCTTTAGCGGGAGTTATGGGAGGTGAAGAAACAGAAGTTTTTGCAGAAACTCAAAATCTATTGTTAGAAGCAGCTATTTTTTCACCCATCGCTATTCGTCGTTCTGCCCGGGCGCAAGGGCTACGCAGTGAGTCTTCTACCCGTTATGAAAGAGGAGTCAATCAGGCGGAATTAGAATTGGCTTGTCGGCGGGCTATTTTATTATTAAAAGAGTTAGCTTCTGGGGTTCCTGTTCGTCAAGAAAGCGATCGCAGTTCTATAAAAATTCAGACTCCTGAAATTACATTAAGGTTAGATCGAATTAATGCTATTTTAGGACAACTGAAACGAGCCGAATCCCCCTATTTATTGCCGGAAGAAGTAGAAAAAACTCTCACTGCTTTAGGTTGTAAATTAGTTAAGGAATCTCAGAATAATTCTGTTATTTGGCAAGTTACTGTTCCCCCCTATCGTTATCGAGATTTAGAACGGGAAATTGACTTAATTGAAGAAGTCGCCCGTCTCTACGGATATGATCAATTCCGTGATACATTGCCCAGTCAAGGAGTATCGGGTTATCTTCCCTTAGAACAGGTGGCAACGCGACAAATTCGGGCGGTTTTTCGCGGGGAAGGACTAACGGAATTAATGCACTATTCCCTAGTTAAAACCGAGGGGGATAATCAAGTTGTTTTAGATAACCCTTTGTTTGTGGAATATTCGGCATTACGCACCGAAATGTTAACCGGATTAATTGATGCCTTTGTTTATAATTTAGAAAATGGAAACGGGCCGTTAAATGGCTTTGAAATCGGTCGAATTTTCTGGAAAGAAGGAGACGAATATAAAGAACAAGATGCCGTTGCTGGGATTATGGGAGGCGATCGCAGTTTGGGCCGTTGGGTTCGCAGTGGTCAAGAACAACCCCTAACTTGGTTTGAAGCTAAAGGCATTTTAGAAGCAGTATTTCAACGCCTGAATTTAACCGTTGAATATAAACCGGAATCTACCCTAGAATTGTTACACCCCGGACGCACAGCTTCTTTATGGTTACAGGGAAAACGGTTAGGAATTTTCGGACAATTGCATCCGCAACTCTGTCAAAAACAGGATTTACCCAATCAAGTTTATGCCTTTGAATTCCAGTTATCGGTATTATTAGAAGGGATGAATCGCCCCTCTAATTTAGTTCGTAAATTCAAACCTTTTTCTACTTTCCCCGCTTCCGATCGAGATATTGCCTTTTTCGTCCCCGTGGAAGTACCTGTATCAGATATTCAACGCTGTATTACCAAAGCCGCTGGGAATTTATTAGAATCGGTGGAAGTTTTCGACGAATATCGGGGGAAAAATGTGCCCGAAGGTCAACGCAGTTTGGCTTTTCGTTTGGTTTATCGGGTTAGCGATCGCACTTTAACCGATACCGATATTGACCCCTTTCAACAAAAAGTCCGAGATGCTTTAGTACAACAATTTAACGTCAGTCTCAGAAGTTAGATCCCAGTCAAAAATCAACAATCAATCAGTAACAATTATGCCAAAATATGTCATGTTCGGAAGCTATTGTGAGAACGTTCTGGAGAAACGAGAACCCTATCGGGCGGAACATTTAGAACGATTAAAACAACAAAAAGAATCGGGTGTTTTATTAACTATTGGCCCGACTCTGGATGTTACTAAAATATTTGGAATTTATGAAGCGGAGGATGAAGCAACCGTGCGTCAGTTAATTGAGTCTGACCCCTATTGGCAAAATGGGATTTGGACAGAATATGATGTTAAGGCCTGGATTCAGGTCTATTAACTAGGACTTACGCAAATTTTGGGATTTAACCCTATATTTAGGGGTAATTCATGAATTACCCCTAACCGCCTAACAAATACATTAATTTAATATTAATATTAGTGTTTTCCCCTGCTACCACAACCGCAGCATCATTGAATTTTGGGGGCCCGGTGAGAATAGTGGGATTTTTAGAAAAACCAAATCCTTCGGTGGGAATTCCTAAAGCATTTCGGTTAGCCATTTTATCATTATTTGCATCATGAAGAACGGCAATCGCATAACTACCCGGTTGTAAATTATCAAAACTCATGACAACAGGAACTTCTGTAATACTCACACAACCGCTTTTTATCGCATCGTCTCCATTGCTGGGGAAGCCTTTATTACTCGCAAATAAACTCGCACAAATTTGTCCATTTTTATTTTTTAACCCATCAATAGTCAGGGTTATTTTGCTTTTGGTTTGAGCTTGAACATTAACAGCAACCGAAAAAATACTGACAAAAAGGAAAGAAGTTAGAAACATTAAGGGTTTTGTAGATTGAATCATTGGGGGATTTTGGGAAATAGGTTAAACTGGGATCAGTCTGTTTAAATTATCCCATAATTCAATAGTTTTGTAAAGTTATTTTGTTTGGCGATCGCCTCCAAATCATACTCAATTTAGCAATTCAATCTGATCTAAATCCAGATTAAAATTATTCTGACCAAGATTAAATAAAGTAGCAAGACGATCAGCTTTTTCTGTATAAGTTAATTCTATTTTTAGATAACTTTCCGGTTTATAGGGCAAACGATCGGCCCATTCAATGGCAATAATTCCGGGTTCGACTTCAATTCCTTCCCAATATTGTTCTAAATTCAAGTGTTCAATTTCCGATGCTTCTAATCTATATAAGTCTAAATGGTAGAGAGGAATCCTGCCATTTAGATATTCATTAATTAAAGTAAATGTCGGACTTTCAATAGATTCAGGAATATCTAAACCTGCGGCTAAACCTTGAACAAAAGTTGTTTTTCCGGCTCCTAAATTCCCTTCTAATAATAGAATACTATGGGGAGGGAGCGATCGCCCTAATTGTTTGCCTAATTCATGGGTTGCTTGGGCGTTGGGTAAATGGAATTGAGTCATAATTTTATCTGAATAGTTTAGAAAGGATTAAGCCCTGAAGGGCTTACTACGTTGTAGTGAGTCCTTTAGGACTCTCTAACCTACGGGTTATTTTTGCCAAACCATCTTAATAATACCTGGGCTAACCGATAGGGATCATGGCGTAAATATCCGGTATCGGGATCAACATCCATAACATTACTCATCACAATTCTTCGACCCAATTGTTTAACCAGATCTCGATCTAAAATAACTGGATGGGAGTCCTCTTGAGCATATCGAATTAAAGCATTAGCTGGGGGAACTGTTCCTTGAGTTAACACCGCATCAAATAATTGATAACCGCAGGCTTTATCAATAGCTTTAATATGATCAGAAACGGTGTAATCATCGGTTTCCCCAGGTTGCGTCATAATATTACAAATATAAATCCGGGGAACATTTCGAGAAGCAATAGCCGCGGCAATTTCTGGAACTAATAAATTAGGAATTACACTCGTATATAAACTACCAGGGCCAATAATAATTAAATCTGCCTCTAAAATCGCTTGCACCGCTTTCGGTAGGGCGGGAGGGTTGGGGGGAATACAGCCAATTGTCAAAATTTTTCCCTTAGCTTCAGTAATACTAGATTCCCCATGAATTCGGCGACCATCGGCTAATTTTGCCCATAAATTAACATCTGTTAATGTGGCGGGTAGGACTTGACCTCTAATGGCTAATACCTTAGAACTAGCGGCGATCGCCTGTTCCAAATCCCCTTCAATTTCACTCATGGCGGTTAAGAATAAATTTCCGAAACTGTGTCCGGTTAATCCATCTCCGGCGGTAAATCTATATTGAAATAACTCCGTTAATAATCTTTCTTCATCGGCTAAGGCGGCGATACAATTCCTAATATCTCCAGGGGGTAAAACTCCCATTTCTCGCCTTAACCGTCCTGAAGATCCGCCATCATCTGCCACAGTAACAATGGCGGTAATATTCGCACTATATTCTTTCAATCCCCGTAATAGAGTGGATAACCCAGTACCGCCCCCAAGCCCAACAATTTTCGGCCCCCGCAATAAACGGCGATGACTCAACAAACGATCGACTAATTGTTCATCTCCTGCCGGATAAAAGGCTTCACTAATTGAATTTAAACTGCGGGTTTGACTCCAAAGAACTAACACAACCCCCAAGGCAATCATCAATGGCCCTGAGATATAATTTGGCACAACGGTGGTAATCCATCCTAATAAATTTTTCAGCAGTTGTAGGATGTAATAAATCGGAGTCATTCCCGTCGAGATCGCCAAACCCAAACTAGCCACTAACACCCCCGTGGCGCTAACCGCCATCCACCGCTTGATAAACAACCCAGGGGATAACCATTTAAACCATTGGTTAATCATCCGGTGAGAACGATAGTTCGATAGGCCAAGATGGAGTCTGAGTTTCATAATTTTGCGGAAGGTGTGTTTGAACGAACCAGTTGACATAAATAGTGTTTACTTTGATATACGGGCTTTTACAGACAATTTAGACTAGGGAGGTCGTGCTGATCGTAAAATAACGGACTAGAGGTTAATCCCATCGGGCTATCGGTGTGTTTAATTTTTCCTAACGAGGGAGCTCAAAGTGGTCAGCACCCCGCACTGAAGTGACGGGGCTTCGTGCCTCTAACTTCAGTTAGTTGACCAGCCTAAGTCTTAACTGACTACGTTTTTTGAGTCATGACACCCTGTTGGATGCGAAGCTAGTCCCTGGCTCTGTCGTTAGTAGTTAAACAGTTTTACGAGGGGTAAGACAGTGCTACTAGCCTAACAAGCTCTTAAAACCTTGGCGAAGCTAACTTTACCCTAGAAATAGGAGTTAGGAGGGCAACCATACCCTCCTCCCTGAAAAGGGAAAAATATAAAGCCTAACTAGAAGTTAGGGGTTTCTACCCATTTTTCTGATGATAACGATTAAATCGTTTGTTTAACAACTGTATTGGGTATAAGTTACAATGATGAGAAGGGTTTAGGGAAATGCTCAAAGACGGTAATAAGGGAAAAACTCAGAGGATTAAGGTTGAACCCGTCGATTTTAAGGATAACTTGGTTTTATCAAAGCACTCAGAATCTTTAGAACCTTTAATTGAATTAAAAGGAGTTAGTAAATCCTTTGGTTCCCAACGGATTTTAGATCGGGTTGATTTAACCATTTATCGGGGGGAAGCATTAGGAATTATTGGCCCTTCAGGAACGGGAAAATCAACGATTTTGCGAATTATTGCCGGACTTTTACCCCCCGACGAAGGGGAGGTTTATATATTAGGAAAAAAACGGCAAGGATGGGTCGATGATATTACTGATCCGATTGGAATTGCCATGGTATTTCAACAGGCGGCTTTATTTGATTCTTTAACGGTGATGGAAAATATTGGTTTTTTACTATATCAACATACAAAATTACCTCCTCAAAAAATCAGGGAATTAGTTAATGAAAAATTGGAGATGGTAGGATTACCAAATATAGGCGATCGCTATCCCGCCGAATTATCGGGAGGAATGCGAAAACGGGTCAGTTTTGCCCGGGCAATTATGCCAAATCCAGAAAATCCGAGGGAGACTCCAGAGGTAATTTTATATGACGAACCTACCGCCGGGTTAGATCCGATTGCATCAACAGTTATTGAAGATTTAATTAGGGATTTACAACATAGTGGAAAAGGTTGCAGTACCTATAGTATTGTGACGCACCAAGATAGTACCATTCGACGGACGGCGGATCGGATTGTTTTTCTATATCAAGGTTTAGTGCAATGGCAAGGAACAATTGAGGAAGCATTTACAACCGATAGCGCGATCGTCAAACAGTTTTTTAGTGGTAGTATTGATGGGCCGATTAAAGTTGCTAAATAATATATTAATGGGGATCACGGATTTAAGAGGATTTCACGGATTTCACGGATTTTATGAGGATAAATTAAAATAACTTTAGGGTGCGTAAGCGCAGGCGCACGCACCATCTATATAGGATCAATTTGGTAGGAAGTTGAGCTAGTGAACTCGGCAATCAGAGAGTTTAGAGAGAGAATAAAAAATTAGTTAGAGGATAGGCGGAAAAATATTTATACAAGAGATATATTACCAACAAAGACAAAAATACTGGTAATGCCCCTTTAAGAATTGCCTCTAGTGATATTTTTGATATTTCTTCTTGCTCTGACTGGTGAGTAGTATTAATATGTTGCTTTTTGGCAACTTCTAAAATTTCTGAACTACTGTTTTCTTGGTCAGAGTTTTCTTCTTGATCCACTGAATCATCTAAAACATTTTCTGCTAATTCTAAAATTTCTAAACTATGGTTTTCTTGATCAGAATCCTGTTCTGGATTCACTGAATCATCTAAAGTATTGGGATCTTTGTTAAAGTTAGATAAATTAATCTTGGGAGCTTTGGGGTTTTTGAGAAAATAAACAGACCCTATCGAAGCTAAAAATAAGAACAATATGTTTTTAACATCACCTTGAGTTAAGCTTATCATAAAATGCACTATTTTTTTTCTATTATTTGTTGTCTTATGGAGCTTCCTATTTTATAACCTAACCTCTCACCTGTGAAATAAGAATCTTGAATAAAATCAAGATTGTAAGATTCAAAATGAGGCTCCGAATCTTCTACCCTAGAATATTTATCATTACTTTTTTTGTCTACTCCCGTATAGACTTTCTCACTTGGGAGGTGGCCTAAAATTTCTTGGAACCTTGTTTCACTTCTTATTGATTCAGTGGTTTTCCCTACTAGGCTAGGATCAGCTTTGGCTGGACTAAGTGGAAGTAACCACAATAAAGCAATCCACAAAAGAGCTACTCCAACATAAGATATTTTTTTGATCATAAATGAAAAATACCTTTAAACAATCCCACACTTAGTCCAACGATAAAAGCAGCGATCACACAGCCTGCTATCCATGCAAAAGCAAGACCAAATTGTTCTTTAAATTCATTCATGTTATTGATTTTTGAAATTTACTTAACCACACCATCATATCACTAAGTTAACTAATTGTCAACAAGTAATTTTACGGAATTATGAAGCCGTGGATAGAGACTACCTGCTAGTGAACTATGATATCTAATCGGTCAGGCTAAAGACCCTTTAATATTTCTGGATGAAGGTGAAATCGAAAGCGATCGCCCATTTCTTCCCAAAGTGCGATCGCCCTTAATTTTCCTAAGTGCGATCGCACTCTTATCTTCTCCAAAATGCGATCGCACATTTCTATCTTCCCCAAAAATGCGATCGCGCTCTTATTTTCTGCAAAGTGCGATTAAACTTGACCAGGCAAATCCAACGCAATTAATAAAGCTTGATTCATCAGAAGTATTGCTTGATCACTAAGTATTCCTCGTAAACTCAATAAACGAGATTTAGATAATACCCGTACTTGATCTGCCATAGCGATAGAATCGTTGGTTAATCCACCGTCGGGAGCTTTAATTAATACCTGAGTGGGATAAACTCGTTTACCAGTTTGATAAGTAGTGCAGGGAATAGCTAAAATTACGGGGCTATATGTATTGATTGTAGCTCGACTAACGATGATAACAGGACGGGTTCCTCCTTGTTCAGAACCCTCAACAGGTTCAAGTCGAGCATCATAGACTTCTCCCCGCTTCATACTGAGGATTCCCACAATTGCAACGCTTCCCAACTCGCTACCGAAAACTCAGTCTCCATCTGTAGCACTTGAGATTGATACTCTGGATCTTGTGTCATTTCAATCAGTGCTGCATCAATTTCCGATCGTTTACCCTGAGTTTGGGTTGTTACCCGATCGCGCATCAATGCTGACAATACTTCTAAAAGTTGTTGTTGCTCGTCAGGACTGAGATTTTGAGCCTGACTCAGTACCTCGCTATAAGTAGACATTATGCTTGATGTTAAGATTTTTGGGTTGATTGTTATTATAGCAATTTAGGAGCGAGGGAAATGCGATCGCCCATCTTTTTTAAGCCTCAAACGGGTTAATCAATGTGATCTCAGCAATCCATCGAAAATCGTCTATATTTCTTGTCACTAAAGTTATGCCATAAACCAAAGCTGTTGCCGCAATAATAGCATCCCCAAGCGTCATTCTCCTCATCTGTCGCAACGCCACTGCTTGATCAAGTACAGCGTTAGAAATCGGTAAAACCTCCACAACACCAAAAAATTCCTCAAAATACAATCTATAATCTTCAGTTAGTCGATGATAACCCAGCACTTCAACGTAACTTATTGCCGACACAACTATGTCATGTTCGCCAATAAACTGCCTAATTTGTGTGTTTTCTGATTGGGAAGCGTAGATAATAATATTACTATCAAGTAGCATTATCCATCTCTACCTGGAAGTGAACGATCTTGACGCAATTCTCGCTGCCATTTCACCGGATCGCTAATATCAGCACAAACATTACTTGCTGCAATTTTTTCCAATATTTCAAATGTTTTTTGGCGACGAAACTCAGCACTTAGACTTGATTGATCTTCTTGTAAAGTAACGTAAACTCTAATAGGGCGATCGCTCTGTTTGGGAACCTCCCGCGCCCATTCTAAAAGGTTGCCGTTCAATATAGCCTCATATATTCGCTGCATATCATCTCTCAACTATTTTTTTACTATTCTAAACCTTGAATGACTGTCTGCTGTCCAAAATTCTTCTGGTAATGGTGCATCAAAATCATTACTTGTCCATATTTCTCCCTGGTGTAGTCCGGCTATTCGAGGTACATTTTGTTGAGCAATAGGAACTAGACGAGCCAAAGGGTTATTACCATCTGTCAGTAAAATCTCTGTCCCTTCACCAACAAGATGTAATAATTCTTGCACGCTCATTTGTGAACCACTAATATCTACTGTTTTTTGCACTGCGGTCATATTAATTTGCCTAATCATAGATTCTTAATTAAGATTTTTATGCTGACTGTTATTATAGCAATTTAGGATCGAGGGAAATGCGATCGCCCTTAATTTTCCGAAGTGCGATTTTTATGATCAACTTCCTTTTTTGCCTAAAGTGCGATCTGGTTATGCTATATTATAAGTGCGTTTTGTATATACAATATCATGCAGTTTGAATGGTATGAAAATAAAAATGCCCAAAATCTCAAAAAACATGGCATTAGCTTTGAAGAAGTTCAATAAATCTTTGATGGAATCGTTTTTAATGCCATTGATGAGCGTTTTGACTACGGAGAAATCCGAGAAATCAGTATTGGTGCCATACAAGGTGTCGTTATCGTCACCGTAGCGCATACTGAAAAAAATGGAGTTATCCGCATCATCTGGTGCCAGAAAAGCCACTCGTCGAGAAAAAAATACCTACTATGACTATCTCGCCCAAACGACTTGAAGAATTAGAAAATATTCCAGAATCTGCGATCGATACCTCTGATATTCCTGAATTAGATGCGAATTTCTGGGAAAAAGCAAAACTTGTAACACCACTGACAAAACAAGCTATTTCTTTAAAAGTTGATAGCGATGTATTAGATTGGTTTAAAAACCAAGGAAAAGGTTATCAATCTCTAATGAATGCCGTGCTCCGCTCTTATGTTGAACATCATATAAAGAACAGTTAATAAATATGCGATCGCACTCTGATCTTCATGCTTGATGTTGAGATTTTTGGGCTGATTGTTATTATAGCAATTTAGGAGCGAGGGAAATGCGATCGCCCTTATTTCCCCAAAAATGCGATCACACTCTTATTTTCCCAAAATCGCACCTTGCCTTTTTTCACGCTTTTGGGCATCGCACCTTGCTATCCAGCGAGCAGAGCTATAATAACAAAAACCATCTGAAGTGCGATCGCGCTTCACTTAATTTATCGACATCGACGCTTATTAGAAGCGGATAATCTCGATATTGCATCGCGATCTCTGAAAACAAACATCAAATTCTCGGAAGAAGTTCGTTTGCCCAAGAATTAAGGGCACCTGAGAGGATTGTGCCCAGGCAAATGCTAGACGAACTGGTTCCAGATTCCCAATTTGAACATACACAAATACACCCCGCGCCTCAACCCTTGCAAGATTTCCAGTCAATGGCAAGCGGACAGTTTGTTCCTCCCAAACTGCACCCAATTGCAGCCCTATGTCATAAGGTAATAGGTTGACCGCAGACCCAGTATCTAGCAGTGCATTCGCGGAGACAGAAAAGCCTGCATGACTTAGAGTGATGGGAATCGTGGGTAATGCTTCATCGTCAGAAAAGGGAAACTCGATTGTACTAGGCATGAGTAGATGCCTCTTGGTCATCCCGAACCATCTGCATCAGAATGTTTGCAGCTTCCGTTGCGTCGTAGGGCGACCAAACCGGATACTCTGATGCAGAAAAAATAACTTGTAGTTCAGCCTTTGGGATTTGCACAGCCAGGAGTTTGAAGAGAGATAATTTGTCTGACTGGCTCAGATTGTTCACCAAAGGAATTAACTCAGCGAGAGACATGGTTTAAACTCCCAGACTTATGGTAATACATTTATCATAAGCGATTGAGCCTCTAGTGCAGCTTGGCAGAAATAACTCACCACTTGAAAAAAGGCAAAAAGCTGAATATACAAGGTTTCTTCCCTATCGTCACCGTAGCGCATACTGAAAAAAATGGAATTATCCGCATCATCTGGTGCAAGAAAAGCCACTCGTCAAGAAAAAAATACCTACTATGACTATCTCGCCCAAACGACTTGAGGAATTAGAAAATATTCCAGAATCTGCGATCGATACCTCTGATCTTCCTGAATTAGATGCGAATTTCTGGGAAAAAGCAAAACTTGTAACACCACTGACAAAACAAGCTATTTCTTTAAAAGTTGATAGCGATGTATTAGATTGGTTTAAAAACCAAGGAAAAGGTTATCAATCTCTAATGAATGCCGTGCTGCGCTCTTATGTTGAACATCATATCAAGAACAGTTAATAAATATGCGATCGCGCTTAATTTTCTGAAGTGCGATCGCCCCTTGTTTTACCTAATCAAATGGATTCAATATAGTTAACCCATTAACGCGCTGAAAATCCTTAGCATTACGAGTTACCAAAACACATCCCTCAACTAAAGCACAGGCTGCAATTACACCATCACCTAGTTTCAAGCGATAATCTCGACGAATTTGGGCTGCACTATCTAAAACTGATTCTGTCAATGATACGCAGTTAAGAAGCCTCAAAAATTCTCGCATCTCATTCGCTTCTTCTTCCGTCAATGCTGGATAACAAAGTAACTCTACCCAACTAATCGGACAGTAGAATGCCTCTGCATCTCCAACTTCAATTTCATCAAATATAGGCTGAACTTCTGACCCATCATTGAAGTAGTAAATCAGGATGTTGGTATCGAGAAGATATTTATTAATCATCCCATTCTTCTCTAATTTGCAACTGGAATTCCAAAGCATCCAAACGAGGCGGCAAAAAACCGCACCATCTCTTTAAATTTTTTCCGGGTAATCTTTCACTGCTATGCTGAGTCTGGGTTGTTACTCGATCGCGCATCAATGCTGACAATACTTCTAAAAGTTGTTGTTGCTCATCAGGAGTGAGATTTTGAGCCTGACTCAGTACCTCGCTATAAGTAGACATTATGCTTGATGTTAAGATTTTTGGGTTGATTGTTATTATAGCAATTTAGGATCGAGGGAAATGCGATCGTCCTTTCCTTTCCAACACCAAATTAATTAACTCTCTATGTAAGCGGTTTTCTAAACCGATGTCCATCAGCCTCTACAACCACAAATGCCCCTTTTAGTTCTACTTCAGAGTGATTTTCTATGACTCCTGCTAGTTCGTTATGAACTGCATTCACCGTTTTAGGTAAAACTCGAAGGTAAATCACACCTGTTGCGATCGCCCTCACAAAAACAAGATTTCCGTAATCTCTGTCTCGCGTAATAAGGATGCGATTTTCTGCTTGGGCTACTGTCAGTATTTCTTCATCACTTGCTTGCGCTAGACCCATTTGAGCGACAACAATTACATCATGTCCTGTATCAATCAAAAATTTTGTGGTGACAGCGTATACATCTTGGTCTATCAGAAACTTCATAATTTAAGCTAATGCCAAATGCACATCTTCAGCCGCCACCAGTGCGATCGCATACTGTAGACACGCTCTAATATCCTCTACTTGCAAATCGGGATAGTAGTCTCGGATAATTTCTGGAAAAGAAAGTCCTTCATTTAGTAATTCGAGAACACTCTGAACAGTAATGCGGGTACCTGCTATGCAAGGCTTACCGAAGTGGATTTGAGGGTTGACCGATATCCTGTCCATGTTGACTACAGAGTTATATGTCTTTTTTATTTTAACTCATTAGATTGGCGATCGCACATTTCTATCTTCCCCAAAGTGCGATCGCGCCTATCTTCCTATCCAAAAATAATCCCTCAAATTCTCAAATTCTCCAAAACTAAAACCGTTAACTCCGGTAAAGAAGGCAACCGGGCATCATTTGTCAAAAAAAATGAAGCACCCTCACAGATAGCTGTAGCCATTTGAATAGCATCGGGCGATCGCAAATTATAAGTTGCTCTTAGTTGTGCTGATTTTTCAGCAATATCTGGAGTTAATTCAACCACAGTTAAACCTTCTTGATTGAGCAATATTTCACGATATTCTTGAGCCAAGATAGTGTTTCTCAGTCGCAGGGGATAAACTAGCACTTCTACTAGCGTTACTGTTGATGTCACCAGCCTAAAATCACCGAGATCAAACGATTTAAAGAAAAGTCGCATCATCTCTATATACTTGGGATTTCGCTCCATAAAGTAAATCAAAGGCGCGGTGTCTAATCCCACAACTTTTCCGGTGTAACTGAGCTATCCATTCCATGAATTTCGTTCGTGATTCACATATTCTTGAGCATCAATCCCATGCCAAATTTCCTCACCCAATCCTTCTAATTCTAAAATACTACGCTTAGGTTTAGGCTGAAATTGGTGACGAACATATACTAATAATTCAGAGATAAGTCGCAGTTGCTCATCTGGTGAAAGTCTTAGAACCTGAGTCAATACCGCGCTGTAAGTAGACATAGATTCTTGATTAAGATTTTTGTGCTGACTGTTATTATAGCAATTTAGGATAGAGGGAAATGCGATCGCCCTTAATTTTCCGAAGTGCGATCGCACCAATAACTAAGCAAAAGTATGTTAATATTTAGGGAGTATAAATCACAAGATTTAACTCCATGACTCAATCACTACCAAAAAAAAGCCCACCTCGCGGCAGAATATTCCCAGAACGCACCTTATCGCCTGAAGCACTAGCTCGACGCAAAGCTGAACGCGAAGTATTTCATAAGCGTTGTCGAGCAATTTTTGAGCAAGTTCGCCCCGCTCTCATCGCAGAACACTATGGCTGGTATATTGCCATTGAACCTGACAGCGGCGATTATTTCATTAACAAAGATCAAGAAGTAGCTAGTCAAGAAGCACGTCATAAACACCCTGATGCCGTACATTGTATGTTTTGCTTAAATGAAAGTGGAGCTACTGGCAAAATATGATTCAGGGTACTTTTGGAAGTAGGGGTGAACTGTTTTTTGAAATTGATTTGATTGCTGCTGATGGCTTAAATCTAACTGTGGAGGCAATGCTAGATACGGGATTTACAGAATTTCTGGCAATTAATAAACAAGATTTAGATGGTCTGGATTGGCAATTCGTCCGGCAAAATGAAATGATCACAGCACAAGGAGAAAGCACTTTTGATGTTTATGCTGGCAAAATACTATTAGGTGAACAAGAATTCGAGATCCCAGTTTTTGCAGGTGATGAGATTCCCGAAGTTTTACTAGGTTCCAGATGGTTAACAATCTTGCCGTTAGCGGTGAATTTTTTGGCGGGAGTTCTCACATTGGGGTAATAACTGATTCTGTCAATATGCTTGATGTTAAGATTTTTGGGCTGATTGTTATTATAGCAATTTAGGATTGAAGGAAATGTGATCGCCCTTAATTTTCCTAAGTGCGATCACCCATCTTTATTTAAGCACATTATCCATCCCTACCTGGAAGTGGACGATCTTGACGCAACTCTCGCTGCCATTTCACCGGATCGCTAATATCAGCACAGACATTACTTGCTGCAATTTTTTCCAATATTTCAACTGTTTTTTGGCGGCGAAACTCAGCACTTAGACTTGATTGATCTTCTTGTAAAGTAACGTAAACTCTAATAGGGCGATCGCTCTGTTTGGGAACATCCCGCGTCCATTCTAAAAGGTTTCCCTTCAATATAGCCTCATAAGATCAAGATGGGAGTGTGGAAACTCAGTGTCTTCAGACCTGAGAGGAAACACGACACAGGGGAATTTATTCCCCTAGAAATATTCAATTATGCTATCATAAAGAAATTAACATAGTCGTGATAGTTGAGTCAATGGCTAAAACAATAGGAGTACAGCAAATATTGTTGTCTCCAGATCTAGAAACCCGTGCATTATTAGAGTATCTCTGTCAGCAGTCAGGCAAAATATACAACACGGGAATTTATTTTGCTCGTCAAACGTTTTTTAAGACAGGGAAATTACTAACAGGAAAGTTTGATTTAGCTTTTGAACCATCGGTAGCCAAGTCTTTATTGGCACAATCAATGCCATCAACACCGATGCAGCAGACCCTAATGTCTGTGACGGAATCCTTTAAATCTTTTAAGAATTTAAAGGATTTGTATATCAAAGGTCAATTGCATTTCCGACCTAAACCTCCTGGTTATTTAAAAAGTTCAAAGTTGTTTAAAGTTGCCTATCCCAATTCGGGAGGACAAAGACCAAAACTGATTGATGGTCAACTTAGATTCGCGCTCGGAACAACAGTCAAAAGATGGTTTGGGGTATCTGAATTTTTCTTGCCCATGCCATCAAACCTTGATTATTCCAAGGTTAAAGAATTTACTATTCTTCCTAAGAACGGTGCTTTTTATCTGGAAATGTCCTACGAAGCAGAGAAACAACACCATGAATTAGATATTAACCAAGCCTTGTCAATTGACCTGGGAACTGCTGATAATTTAGCAGCTTGTGTTGATACCTTGGGAAATTCCTTTTTGATTGATGCTAGAGATTTGAAAGCTAAGAATCAACTTTGGAATAAAAAAGTATCAACACGCAAAGAAGGTAAATCTCAAGGATATTGGGATAATTGGTTAGACCGTGTAACTCGTAAGCGAAATCACCAAATGCGTGACGGGATTAACAAAGCAGCCAAACTGATGATTAACCATTGTCTGAAATATGGCATTGGAACTTTAGTAATGGGTTGGAATGAAGGTTTTAAAATTAATGCTAATTTAGGTAATTTGAATAATCAAAAGTTTGTTCAAATGCCTTTGGGTAAATTAAAATCCCGTGTAAAACAACTTTGTGATTTGCACGGGATTAAATTTGTTGAAACCGAAGAAGCCTATACTTCAAAAGCTAGTTTCTTAGATGGAGACTCCCTGCCCAAATACGGTGAAAAACTGATGGGGTGGAAAGCATCTGGAAATAGAATTAAGCGTGGTCTTTATCGGACATCTGATGGTTTTGTTGTTAATGCTGATCTAAATGGGGCAGCAAATATCCTCAGAAAAGTATCGGGAAGATTGGGTATAATGCTCAATCAACTCAGTAGACGATATGCGGCAGTCGTAGCGAGAATTAAGTTAAACTAATTCTGTCCGCAGAATCTCAGCGTCTTCAGACCTGAGAGTGTCAAATATTCGCTGCATATCATCTCTAAACTATTTTTTTACTATTCTAACCTTTGAATAATTGTTTCGCTCCTTTCTTCCCCAAAGTGCGATCGCACATTTCTATCTTCCCCAAAATCTGGTAATGGTGCATCAAAATCATTACTTGTCCATATTTCTCCCTGGTGTAGTCCGGCTATTCGAGGTACATTTTGTTGAGCAATAGGAACTAGACGAGCTAACGGGTTATTACCATCTGTCAGTAAAATCTCTATCCCTTCATCAACCAGGTGTAATAATTCTTGCACGCTCATTTGTGAACGACTAATATCTACTGTTTTTTGAACTGTGGTCATATTAAGTCACCATATTGTTACTATTATAGCCCTTTCTAAATAGTTTGGATTTCGCTCCATAAAATAAATCAAAGGCGCGGTGTCTAATCCCACAACTTTTCCGGTGTAACTGAGCTATCCATTCCATGAATTTCGTTCGTGATTCACATATTCTTGAGCATCAATCCCATGCCAAATTTCCTCACCCAATCCTTCTAATTCTAAAATACTACGCTTAGGTTTAGGCTGAAATTGGTGACGAACATATACTAATAATTCAGAGATGAGTCGCAGTTGCTCATCTGGTGTAAGTCTTAGAACCTGAGTCAATACCGCGCTATAAGTAGACATAGATTCTTGATTAAGATTTTTGGGTTGATTATTATTATAGCAATTTAGGATCGAGGGAAATGCGATCGCACTAATAACTAAGCAAAAGTATGTTAATATTTAGGGAGTATAAATCACAAGATTTAACTCCATTCAAACGTTAGGTAGTAATCAACCCAGAGGAAGGGTACGACATGTCATCTCCCAGCCTGCAGGCAAAACTTGATGCGATCTTCAGTGCCCATATGGACGCGGAACTGGTCGGCGACCTTGACCAGACGCTGGCTACGATGGCGCCGAATCCGCATCTAGTGAACGTGCCAACCATGGTTGGCGGCCAAGGTTCGCGAGGCGTCAGGGCGTTCTACGCGAAACGCTTGATCGGCCAGTTCTTTCCGCCTGACGTCATGTTTGAAACGGTGTCGCGCACATACAGCGAGGAACGGCTGATCGATGAGATCATCATCTCGTTCACGCACACAAGCAAGATTGACTGGATGCTGCCAGGAGTCGAGCCCACAGGGAAACGGGTTGAAGCGGTGTTCGTGGTGATCGTCGGGATCGAAGGTGACAAGGTCTCCTACGAGCACATCGTGTGGGATCAGGCGAGTGTGCTCGTGCAACTGGGCCTGCTCGATCCGAAAGGTCTTCCAGTCGTTGGCGCGGGTGCCGCCGCCAAGTTGAGAAATCCGGCGTTGCCGGACCCGTTCTTCAATGAGGGCTAGCTGGGGCTTAATGCCAACCAATGCAGACCTAACAACAGCATACAGCGGACGGCGTTCGCGCCGCCGATGATGCTGATCGTTATACTGTAAACCCTTCGTCCAAAATCATTGCCAATTGCTAATATATATGTTAGGACTCTAGCATTGCTTTTCTCTATCAACACTAACCAAAAGCGCGATCTGGTTATGCTATATTATTAAGTGCGTTTTGTATATACAATATCATGCAGTTTGAATGGGTTGACTGTTTCGTCGATAAAATAAATGCTTAACTTTATTAATAAAAATTGGTAAACGGTCTGAAAACTATTTAACCCTAAATAATTATCCATTAACCTCAATAGATTAAGATTTGTTGTAGAAAAACCGTAGCAATTCTAATATAATGTTATCATTCTATAACAAATGGGTTGCCACGATGCAATCCCCCTCCTAGAATCTAAAGATTGAAACAGAAAATTACAGATTTTTAAAGTATGAAGCTAGCAGCGCGAGTAGAAAAAGTTCCACCGTCTGTAACGCTGGCGATCTCAGCGAAGGCAAAAGCAATGAAAGCTGAGGGGATGGATGTCTTAAATTTTAGCGTAGGCGAACCGGACTTCGATACCCCTCCACATATTGTTGCTGCGGCTAAAAAAGCCTTGGATGAAGGCAAAACTCGCTATGGCCCAGCAGCAGGGGAACCCCTGTTACGATCATTAATTGCCCAAACCTTAAGTAAAGAAACAGGTTTAGACTATAAAAGTGACAATATTATTGTTACTAATGGGGGTAAACATTCCCTCTATAATTTGATGGTGGCGGTGATTGATCCAGGGGATGAAGTAATTATTCCGTCTCCCTATTGGTTGAGTTATCCTGAAATGGTAAAACTGGTGGAAGGGATTCCGGTTATTGTGCCAACGGGTGCAGAAACTGGTTATAAAATCACCCCGGATTTATTGCGCCAAACTATTACACCCAAGACTAAACTTTTTGTTTTGAATTCTCCTTCTAATCCGACGGGAATGGTGTATACCCCAGAGGAAGTTCGCGCCTTAGCTGAGGTTGTTGTAGAAGCGGGTATTTTAGTGGTTTCGGATGAAATTTATTCTAAAATTATTTATGATGATGCTCAACATTTAAGTATTGCTGCTGCCCATCCTGAAAGCTATAAATCTACTTTAATTAGTAGTGGTTTTGCCAAATCCTTTGCCATGACGGGCTGGCGTCTGGGTTATTTAGCCGGAGATGTGGATATTATTAAAGCCACAACTCGTATACAAGGTCATAGTACCTCTAATGTTTGTACTTTTGCTCAATATGGGGCGATCGCTGCTTTAGAAAACTCCCTCGATTGTGTGGAGGAAATGCGTCTAGCTTTTGCGAAACGACGAGAAGTAATGTTCAATTTATTAAATGCAATTTCAGGAATTAGTTGTCTAAAACCTGATGGTGCATTTTATATGTACATTAATATTGAAAAAACAGGTTTAAATTCCGTTGAATTCTGTAATTCCTTACTAGAAGAAAAACATTTAGCCTCCGTACCAGGCCATGCTTTTGGAAATGATGACCATATTCGTTTATCTTACGCAACGGATTTAATCACGATTGAAAAAGGAATCAAGCGATTAGAGGAATTTGTTCATTCTAAGATTAAGGTATAATCAATTAACGACTGGGTGGTAGAGATAGGGGCTGTTTAGGCAAGGATTTTCCTTGACTAGAATCTCCGTTTTTTTCAACAGTAGATCCTAATTGATTATCCTCATAAATTAGAGGATCAGAAGATAGAAATAACTCCCGAATCAGTCTGGCGGCGGCTCGTTGAGCTAATTCCCCCGCCACTTTTTGGCTCAGGTTTTGTACTTCTGGTTTAACCATTAAACCAGGAACTCGCTGGACTAATAGCATGGGATCAAAGCCTTTCGTATCTTGGAGAATACCCACAATTCTTTGAATTTGTTCTAAATTATTCTGATTGGGGGTGGTTTGAGGGGCTGTGGTGGGAGTTGGGGGGACTTTGACTCCCATCCATTCCGCTACTTTAGATTGGGCTGTGGTCAACGCATTACGAGAGGCTGTATCAATACCTTTAACCAACTCATTCCCTAACTGTTCTCGAATCAATTCTCCCCGCTCTGAAAATAAAAAGTCTAGGGTTTGATCCAGCATTTGGTTGATATCATAATCCTCGCTATTTTGGGCATTTTTGAGTAAATTTTCTAAACGATTCCATCGAAATGATCCATCTTTAAACAATAAATCTTTTAAGGAGGTTCTTAACTCGACAGAAGGATCGGTTAAAAGTCGTTTTGCTACATAAGGATAGGCTTTACTTAACACTTTAAAATTGGGATCAACATTAATGGCAATCCCCTCTAAGGTGACTAAAGATCGAATAATTAAGGCATAATAAGCCGGAACTTGGAAAGGGTACTCATACATTAACTCAGAGAGTTGATCCGTAATACTCTTAAAATTTAGTTCGGCAACACTCGCCCCCAAAGCATTACTAAACACTTCTGCTAAAGCCGGAATAATTGGGGTTAAATCGGTTTCAGGCTTTAAAAATTCTAACTTCACATAATCTTTCGCTAATCCTTCAAAATCCCGATTAACTAAATGCACAATAGCCTCTAATAACCCATATCTTTGATAGGGTTTGACCTCGCTCATCATGCCAAAATCGAGATAGACTAATTTTCCTTCAGGACTGGCTAATAAATTACCTGGATGGGGATCGGCATGGAAAAACCCATGTTCCAATAATTGCCTTAAAGAACATTGTACCCCCACTTCAATTAAGTAACGGGCATCAATTCCTCGGGCAGTAACTTCTTCTAAATTGGTTAATTTAGTTCCGTTAATCCACTCCATGGTTAAAACCCGTCGCCCGGTATAACCCCAATAAATTCTAGGCACATAAATATCGGGAATATTACCGTAAAGTTGTTTAAATCGTTCGGCATTTCTGCCTTCGTGGTTGTAGTCCATTTCTTCATAAATTCTTTCCCCAAATTCATCCATGATGGCGACTAAATCACTGCGGATAAATTTGAATCTTTTCTTTGCAAACTGGGCTAGGGTTCGTAAAATATAAATATCCAGGGCAATACTTTCGGATAAACCTGGACGTTGAACTTTGACTGCAACGGTTTCTCCGGTTTTTAATTTGCCTTTATAAACCTGTCCCAAGGAAGCCGCAGCTAGGGGATCGGCACTTAATTCTGCATAGATATTATCGGGGTGATCGCCTAATTCTTCTTCAATAAATTGATAGGCAACTTCATTGGAGAACGGGGGAAGTTGATCTTGTAATTTGGTTAGTTCGTCTAAATATAAAGTAGGCATAACGTCGGGCCGGGTGGAGAGGGCCTGTCCAACTTTAATAAAGGCTGGGCCGAATTCGGTTAATATAGTTCGCAGTTGAATTGCCCGTTTTCTCTCGGTTTTAACTTTTTTTCCCCGTTTGCCATCAAACCATAATCCTAGGGCGAAGGAACCGAATTTCCAAATAATTCTAAATAGGCGTCCCCAGACTTGGAACAATCGAGAACGGTAATAGTCGGCAATGGCAACGGGATCGTAGCGCAGAGTAGGTTGATCCGATTCCTTGTGGATGGTTCCCTCTGGCCGGGGATGATGTTCGTCCATGGACTTGGAGGAAACATCAATGGTGGCAGGGGAAAATGATCCGTTCGGTTCGAGTTGGGTAATAGTCATGGGGTGAATTTAAATCAAGCCGGGGCTGAGTTTCGAATTTATATTAACTATTGTAACAACATTCCTATCAGTGTAGAGAGACGCGCCATGGCACGTCTCTACTTCAATCCAGATTTTCTGTTTCTCGGTTGGGTGCAAGTCGGTTGCACATATTCAATAAATGGAGACGGGTACTCACGGGAAGACGGGGTAGGGGGACTTCCAGATTTGGCCAGGTGGGTAAATCAAAACAGGGACAACAATTGGGGGGCATTCCGGCAACTTTCACCGGAACCATCAGGGAACACCGCCCACAGGATTCGATTTCCCATTGGGAGGAAAGTAGGTCTTCAATGGTTTGCTCGGTTCCATCTAAATAGCATTCTCCAGACTCGGGGGATAGAATTTCGTTCCAGCATTCCTCAAACTGTTGGCTATACCTTTCTCCTTGAACCACCGGTTGCGGTAGGCGGTAGTCTGCGCCGTTGCGAATGAATACTTTTTTGCCTAACTGCAACCAGTGGGCCAAATATTGTTTAACTTGATTTTGGGAAGCCATGATTTTAATTTTTTGAGGTTTTATAGCAGGGAACACCGGGTGCACGGGGGGTTTGGGGGGGCTGTTGGCAGGGCTGTTTCATTTTCCAAAATTGGGGACTCAATTTAACTCCCCAATTTTTGCCTCATTCGGCGAAAAAACCGAGTAATTCTAACTGAATTATCAGGAATATTGCTCAAGGTATCATCTTTCTGATTTTTAAGCAAAAAAAACTTCTCTATATCTTTACCATAGAGGATTTATATCTATTTTATTTGGATTTTTGCCGCTGATTTACTCGATTATCTTGAGGATTTCAGGGGAAACAGTTCCGAGATAATAAAAATTTTGTGCCAGTGATCAGTTAACCACCGTTGTCCTTCTGTTATTGATACAAAACCCCAACTTCTGAAAAGATTGATCACCAGAGTTTTTAGAGTTGAGAAGTTGGTAGCCGCTTGAAAGTTACGGATTCGGCTTTTATCTTCTTGAAAAATTACATCTTTTACCCAATGGCATTGATTCTCAATCCCCCAATGTCCTTTAATAATTTGAGCTAAGGTTTTCGCCTCGTTGACTGCACTACTGATATAATATACTTTTTCTTTGTAGGGTTTTTTCCCTCTGTTGCCACTTCTTTCTATCTGAATCACAATTTTCAGATGTTTCCAGCCTTTGTGAAAGTTGCTATTCACTTGATAAACCGAAACTTTTTTGTTCTCCAACTTTTTCAGGTTTAATACACATCTCATTAAATATCTCGATTAAATTTGACCAATCTACTCCTTCTATTACTCTTCTTATTGTTGAGTATGATGGCGGTTTTTCTAGCTGAATTTTTAAAACTTGACTGAGTTCTTTTTGATTGATTTTAGCAAAATTTTCGATTTCTCTGTACCCTAAATTTCTCGACATTAGCCCCAAAATGACTATTAATAATACTACCCAAATCGGATGCCTTATTCCTTGGGCTTTCCGGTAATCCTTGACTTTTTTCAGTTTTTCTATTAGAGTTGTTAGCATCTTTATTTTTGTAAAAAACTAGCGGTCGCTCTTGATTTTATCAGGTAGCGATCGCTCTTTCTTTACTCTTTTCCACCCGACTTTGAAACAGCCCTGCCGTGCACGGGGGGCTAGGGGGGGCTGTTCCGGTGTTCCCTCTCTCAACTAGGTAATTTATTTTGTGTAACTACTTAATAGGGAACCCTTGCTTAATGCTCAATTTTGCGTTTTAAGCGTTCTCCTAATCTTAAAATTTGACAGGCTAAAATTGCCGCCCCAAACCCATTATCAATATTCACCACTCCTACCCCGGTGGCGCAGGAATTCAACATGGTTAATAGGGGGGCTAACCCGTTAAAATTGGCTCCATAACCGACGCTGGTGGGAACCGCAATTACCGGACAATCGGCTAATCCTCCAACTACAGTCGGTAAGGCTCCTTCCATTCCAGCCACCACAATTAACACATCCGCATCGGCAATCACGGGCCAATTACTTAGTAAGCGATGAATTCCGGCAACTCCTACATCTGATAACCGTTTTACCTCAAAACCAGATAAGGTAGCGGTGATTGCAGCTTCTTCCGCCACAGGTAAATCGGCGGTTCCGGCGGTTAAAATCGTAATTATTCCTGTAGAATTAGATCGGGGAATTTCATCCGGGTGAATAGCACAAATTTTAGCGATTTCGTAATATCTTAAATCGGGGATTTGGGCTTGCAATTGTTGATAAACATGGGGTTCAATTCGAGTTGCCATCACTACCGGATTTTGCTGACGCATTACCTCGATAATCTTAATAATTTGTTCCGGGGTTTTATTTAATCCCCAAATCACTTCGGGAAATCCGGTTCTTAATTTGCGATGATGGTCAATGCGGGCAAAATCTCCGACGGGTTCAAAATCAAAGTATTTGATTTTATCTAAGGCATCAGTCGGGGTAATTTCACCGGATGCAACGGATTCAAGTAACTGTTGTAATGCTTCAGGATTCATCAGAATTTAAACCGATTATTCAGCAATTTTGAGTTCATACAAATTCCAAAATCCTCCCCCTAATGGGGTGTATTCAACGCCTTCAACCCGATCTCGGATGGCTTCAAAGGCGAGGGGATTTACCATATATAATAGGGGCAGTTCTTCGGAAATAATTTTTTGAGCTTTTCCATAAAGTTCTTTGCGTTTTTTCGGATCAAATTCCTGGGAAGCTTTCACAAATAAATCATCCACTTGTTTTTCCCAATCGGAAACTTGCCAATCGGTAATCCCGGTTTCTCCGGGTTGGGGCCCCTGATTAAAGGTGTGTAATCTTCCCTGCACTGACCAAATATTATAACCCCCGTGAGGTTCAATTCCTCCTCCACTGAATCCCCCTAAATAGGCATCCCAATTCCGAGAACTGGAAAGACGTTCGACTAAGGTATTAAAGCTGAGAAATAATAAATCAACTTGAATCCCAATTTTACCCAGATCTTGGTTAATTTGAGTTACCATTTGTTCCCGAATTTTTTTCCCGGCACTGGTTAAGAGGGTAAAGCGAACAATATTACCGTCACTATCGAGTAATTGTCCTTGATCATTATACTTAAATCCCGCATCAATTAGTATTTGTCTAGCCTTTTCGGGATTATATGTGTAGGTTTTTAATCCTTCTTCTGGGGATAAATAAAAGGGGCTTTGGACTGGAATGGGAGAATGTTGGAGTTCTCCTAATCCCAAATAAAAATTATTTTTCATCGCCTCACGATTAATGGCATAATAAACCGCCTGTCGGAAGGCTTTATTATTAAACCATTTAGACTTTATCGGATCAACAAAGGGTTTTCCTTGGGCATTTTTTCCGCGATTTAGATTTAATGACATAAACACGGTTCCCATATCGGGGCCAGAATTATAAATAGTATATTTCCCTCGTTTTTCTTCGGGTTTTAATAAGGGAAATGTTTCCGTTTGTACCGTTAAAGTATCTAGGGAACCGGAACGAAAATCCAATAATTGAGTATCGGTACTTTCAATAATTTGCCAGACAATTTCTTCAATATAGGGTTGGGAATTTCCCTGTTTATCTTTGCGCCAATAATAGGGATTTCTTTCTAAAATTACCCGTTGATAAGGAGTATAACTTTTGATCCGATATTGACCATTACCAACAATATCTTGAGGGTTGGTATCGGTTCCCCAAGTAGTTAAAAATTTGGGGTTTCCCTCACTATCTGTTTCGGTAATTGAATCTTTTAAAATGTGGGCTGGTAAAATACTTAATCCGGCTACATATTGTAAAAAAGGTGCAAAGGGTTCAGCAACGGCAAACTCCACCCGGCGATTATCTAATTTTTTGACCGTCGGAAAGCTGCGACTTTTTCCCACTCGTAAAATATCTTTAAAACTGCTGGGAATTTTATCGTTTAAATAAATATCGTTATAGGTAAAAATAATATCATCGACGGTTAAGGGTTTTCCATCTGACCACTTCAACCCGTCTTTTAAAGTAATAATAATTTTTTGTTTATCATCAGAAATTTCCCACCCTTCGGCTAAACCGGATTTAGGAATTAATTCTCCGGTTACAGGGTCGTCTTGAATTAACGGGTCATACAAATAACCAAAGACGGTATAGGCCGATTGACTCAAGGGCGGATTAAAGGTGGCTGGGCCGCTGGGCGTGGCTACCACCAACCGAGATGGAATTTGGGATTGAGCGGTACTACAGGCGCTTAGAACCAGGGCTAAGAGGATGAATAAAGTCTTTTGGAACCAATGGGTTTTGAATAGGATCATATTTCAGAAATTATTTCAACTTTTCGGAATCCTACAACATTTTTTGATTTTTTAGCCGTTTTATTTTTTCATGGGCTTCCCAAAATTACTTTTTTATGAGAAGACTTTATATCTAAAAATACAACTTCTGATTCCTTGTTTCCAAAATTTACGTTTTGTAACAATTACTTAACATAGCATGACAACCAATTAGCTATCTTTTATTATAGAAATAAATGATTCGATGGATTTATAGAAGCTAATTAATTTTAACTTTTGCTTTAGATTCATCTGAGACTGAGGGAAGGTTAATGGACAATGAAGTACATTAAGTTGTTTCAAGGAATTGTTCTAGCCGTTGCCATGATAGGTGCGACAACGGCAGGTTTGATCGGCAGAGTTATGGCACAGCAAGTGCTAGAGTCCTCAAAGACTCTTTCTGGTAGAATCGATTCTTCATCAAATCCTGTTGCTGTTCCTGGTAAAGGTTATCATCCTGGAGTACAGTACACCTTTGAGGCTGTAGCAGCTGATAATATTCAAATCACAGCGATAAGAGAAGAAGGCTCTACAGTTGATATTATTTTAGTGGTGTATCCACCCAATCAATCACCTATTGGCCCTATTGATCTGGACTTAGCTGGAGGTCAACAGGAGGTTTTTGGTAAAAATTCTGCTAGTAGTGGGGGGACGTGGAAAGTTAGTGTAGTTTCTTATAATGATAAGCCTGGAAATTACTATATCACCCTTGTTATTAAACGTAATAATACTGTGGTGATACCCCAAGAAAAGTTGCCCTATGCCGACGAGGTGATGAAAAAACTAAACTTAACCTCAACGGCTTGCAGTACCCCTGATGTTGTTGCAGTTATTGACATTAGAGGTGAAAAAAGATGTACAAGGGGTTGGGACTCAGGAGAGTGGGTTTATGATGAAAGCATAAATCAGCTAGCCGCTAAACAACCTGCTGATCCCTATATTGCAATGATCAATAGTTGGGGAGCAACTCGCGTCGATTGTAACGCGGGGACAGCTTTAGTGAAGATTGCTTTTGAAGCAAACAAAGTTTACTGTATTGTACCGACTTCAGAAGTACAGGCTGGGAACTATGCCTATGATCAGGCAAGTGGCGAGATTGTTCCTCTGGATGCTCCCCCACCTCCTAGTAATCCTTCACCCGACTATACGCCGACACCAGTAACTAATCCACAACCAACTGACGACGGGCGGTTCTGACTGGTTGTTAAAAAAACTCTAAAAGAGTTGCGGATTAGTTAAAACAGGTGGGGATTAATTAATCGTAACAACTTGATAATTAGGATGCTTTTGTTCAATCTTTTACCCATATTAATTAGGAGAAAAAATCTCATGAAATCCCAATGGCTCATTTCCTTATCATGTTTAGCAATAGCTGTAGCAGGTATGGTGACGTTAACCAGTGAAGCCCAAGCTGGTCGAATGCCCCCCGTCAGAACGAACCCTGGAACCCAAGCACCTCAACCACCGCGCCCTCCACAACCGCCACCTGTACAGCCACCAGCGATGACAACTGTTCGTTGTGTAGGTACAGTAACGGTTGCGGAAAAAAATGGCCGACAAGCACCCGTTATTACATGGACTACAGGTTATTTTGGAGATCAATATACTCCTCAAACCCGATGCCAAATGGTTTCCCCTAAACTGAACAGTGCCGTCGCTGCGAATGGAGGAAGTTTTAATGGAATGCTTTTTAATTCTGGAACTGTCAACGGTCTATTGGTGGTTTGTATTCTAAGGGCAGGTCAATCTGATTGCAACTCCGGCAATATGTTGTTTACTCTCAAACCCGAAAATCGACCTCGCGTTGGACAAATTCTGCAAGAGTTAACAAATTTTGGAGTATCAGGATCAAGTAGTATTGTGGAAGATAGTGGTGAAGGAGTACAAGTTGATATTAGTGATTTAGATCAGGAATTAGGAGCTTCTGAGCCTACTTATGCACCTCAGCCATCTGGGTCTGCACCTCAGCCTGTACCTCAAGCTGCTCCAGATGATACACCTTTCTGATCTCTTGTTGTAATCACTCTCTAAAAATTAACGAGGTAAGCTCTTGTTGAGGGGTTGTCCTATGGAGGCATCCCCCTACTCTTTTAAAATTAATATTGATTGGCTTCACAATGGAGTTACTATCTACCTTAATTGGGTTGCAACTATTCGCTATTAATCCTGTATTCGGGGAATTGTTATGGGGTAGAAGAATTCCCTTTCTAACTCAGCCTCGGAGTTTAATCACAAGTACCGCCAAGGTTCAATCCTCGGAAATACTAACTTCCCGTTTACCGCCCGTGGCGGTATCAGTTCCAGAAATTGCTAGACAAGTTACCGTTAGAATTCTAACAGAACCCGGTTTAGGATCGGGCGTAATTATTGATCGCCAAGGACAAACCTATACCGTCTTGACTTGCTATCATGTTGTGGAAAATAGCTATTACAACCAATACACAGTTCTTACCTCAGACGGTCAATCCTATCATGCTGAATGGCTGCGGTCTGTTCAGTTTTCAAACTTAGATTTAGCTTTAATTCAGTTTACGAGTAACCAATCCTATCAAGTGGCTACCATAGACTTACAGCCACTTGCAACTGGCGAATTAGTTTATGCCGCTGGATTTCCGAATTGGTATTGGCCCAACCCAAATTCACCCTTAAGTACAAAGGATTGGGGAAATAAAGCTTACCATTTAACAGTGGGAAAGGTAGGAATGTTGTTGGCGCGATCGCTTCCCAAAGGATACCAACTCGGTTACACCAATGAAGTTGAAAATGGCATGAGTGGAGGGCCTGTTTTCAATCAATACGGTCGGTTAATCGGCATTAATGGTCGCCTCAAATATCCGTTTCAAGGAATTGATGTGTTTAAATTTGAGGATGGAACAGTCCCTTCAGAGGATTTATTTCAGCAAATGGAAGCCTTAAGTTGGGCGATTCCCATTTCGCTGTATCAGAAACCCCAAACTCCTCCGGTTTCAGAAACATTATTTTAGAACTCAGGAGTTTTTACACAATTAGAGTTGATGATGTTAACAATTATGATTATCTCCCGTCGAGGCTCTAAAATCTTGTCGTTGTTTTTAGGGGTAATTACAGCGTTCAGCTTAATTTTATTCAGTTACCCTTCTCAAGCAATTACGCCCGATGATATTGATGCAATGTCTTCTCAAACTACAGTTTTAATTGGGCAAGCTTTAAACACAAGTGATGGAAGGCAAGAAGTCTTTAATCCTGGTTCGGGTGTGATTGTTGCCCGCAATGGAAATACTTATTATGCAGTTACCAATACTCACGTTGTTAAACGACCTAATCCCGAAGGTCTTTGGGGAGTCGTGACCTGGGATGAAAAATTTCATGAAGTTTTGGATGTTGGGGATAATATTATTCGATTTGGCAACTATCAGTCCAGGGATTTACCCATTGCAGGCTTTGACTTAGCCTTAGTTAAATTCACTGCTAATAAGGATTATCCAATTGCTGTCATGGGTAATTCTGAACAGATTCAAGTTAATGAGCCAGTTTATCTATCCGGTTGGCCTAAACCAGAAGACGGACTTATTAGGATTAAGCGTGTTTTTAGTCCCGGTCAGTTAGTTAAAGTTGATGATACTCCCTTTTCAAATGGTGGGTATAACATTATGTATGATAACTGGACTAAACCAGGGATGAGTGGGAGTCCAGTGTTTAATCAAAATGGAGAATTAATTGGAATTCATGCTGCTGGAAGAAGAAATGGGAATAATTACTGTATTGATCCAGAGTTAAATCTTAATAGTAGTTGTGGAATTGAATCGGTTTATTTGATTAGTCAACTGGAAGCTAAACGGATTAGATTAGCTTTTAATCCGCCACCCGTCAATCCTTCGGTAATTGCCAAAGGACGGGCAAATAAAGCTGAGGCAGATGTGATTGAAGATGTGTACAAAATATTTAATCGGGTAGAATCACAACTCAGAGATTGTCCAACCGGAGTGCTGATTGATCAGCCTGGATGTGAAAGTCTCTTCTAGTGCTATAGAAATCCTATTTCAATTGTAAAATCCTTCTGTTCCCTATTCCCTATTAATATAATCTAGTCTGGTTTACCAGACTTTTTAATTGAAAAATAATATTTAGATTTATAAATCATAATTACAAATTGATAATTATACTTAGTAATACTTGCTTAGTTATTATAAAAGCATTACAATCATGTTGTCTAAATTATCGAATTTTAATTAAAAAAGATTCGATAGCTTATCGTTGGACTCCAACCATTTTATCCTCATAAAAAAATGAAAAGCTTAACCTTACTTCCCAGTAATAACATTACTTCAGAACAAACAGATATGGTGCTAGGATCTACACAGCAACAGGGACTATTATCCCCTGAAATGCTAGTGGTGATTGACCCCAAAGTTGAAGATTACCAAACCTTAGCAAAAGCAGTTCTGCCAAACGCAACGGTTTTGATTTTAGATTCTAAGCGGGATGGTGTTGAACAAATTACAGAAGCTTTACTTCAACATCCAGTTTCCAGTCTTCATATTGTTTCTCATGGTTCCCCTGGATGCTTATATTTAGGTAATTCAGAACTTTGTTTAGATACCCTAGATGATTATGCTTCCCAACTCCAAACTTGGTCTACAATAACTCCTGATCATCAACCCTTAACCCTTCTTTTATATGGCTGTAACGTTGCAATGGGGGACGGTGGAGAGGAATTTATTCAAAAACTTCATCAACTGACAAAAGCTGGCATTGCTGCTTCAGCTAATCCCACTGGCAGCAATAAATTAGGAGGAGATTGGGACTTAGAAATACAGAGGGGAAATCCTATTGCTTTAACTTTAGTATTTTCTGAGGAGGTACAAAAAGATTATAACAGCGTATTGGCAACAATTCGAGTCAATAGTGTTGATGATGTTACCGAACCTGGTGATGGCATTGTTACCCTCCGTGAAGCGATTGAAGCAGCGAACAACAATACAATTACAGATCTCGGAGATACGGGTACGGGTACTGAGTCTGACACCATTATTTTTGATCCAGCAGTTTTTGACACTCCACAAACGATTACTTTAAAGAATGGGCCACTAACGATTACAGATGCTTTAACCCTTGAAGGAACGGGGGCAACTAATTTAACGATTAGTGGAAATAATGCCTCCCGTGTATTGGAAATTAGTCAACTCCTTAATCAAGCTCCTGTAAATTTAATAGGGATCACAGTTGCTAATGGATATGAGGGATTTGAAACCTCTTTGGGTGGTGGTATTACAATAAATGGTGGCAATGTTTATCTTTTGGACTGCATTGTTGCAGAAAATATAGCTCTTGTGGGAGGTGGAATCAGTGTTAATAAAGGCAGTTTTACTGTACAAAATAGTACGATTTCTAATAACAAAGCTGTCTTCGATGGTGGTGGAATCAGTGTTAGTATAGGCAGTTTTACTGTACAAAATAGTACGATTTCTAATAACGAAGCTGTCTTAGATGGTGGTGGAGTCCTTGTTGATAACGGTAGTTTTTTTGCACAAAATAGTACGATTTCAAATAACAAAGCCACCTCAAATGGTGGTGGAATTTTTTTTGCTAATTCTAACTATCAAGGACCTCTAAATGGACTTAATTTTTTGGTGCTAAATAGTACAATAGCTTTTAATAGAGCAGAGACAGGTGGAGGAATAATCCTTAGTAATGGATCTTTAGGAATTATTGAGAATAGTATTATTGCTGGTAACTCGCCGCAATCTATCACCGGCATTTCTCCTGATGTCTCTGGTTCTTTTGATAGTTACGGCCTTAACTTAATTGGTAATCCTAATGGTAGTACAGGATTTGAGCAAGATAAAACCATTACAGATATTATACAAGTATTAGATGTGGAACTGAAAAATAATGGCGGCTCAACCCTGACCCATGCCTTAGTTCCAAATCTAGTCAATCCGGCAATTGATGCCGGGAATAATCAACCTGGATTAGTATTTTTCTCTGATTTCACCACCGATCAACGAGGCGTAGATCGAATTATTGATGGTAATGGTGATGGAAATGCTGTTGTTGATCTTGGTGCTTTTGAATTACAAGAACCCATACAACTGACTTTAGGCAGTATTAACGGGATTAAATTTAATGATCTCAATGCTAATGGAATTCTTGATATCGGGGAACCAGGAATTGCTGGAATTGCCATTTACCTTGATCTCAACAATAACAGCACCCTTGATACCAATGAACCTGGAACACTAACAGATACCACAGGTTTCTATCAGTTCAATAACCTAGAACCCAATACTTATATTGTTCAGGAAGTGCAACAACCGGGTTTTATATCAACTCTGGTTCCTAATCCAGTTACAATTGTTCCTGGTTTGAATGCAGAAAATATCAATTTTGGCAATGGTATTCCTGGGATTTTGGAGTTTAGTAACCCCATCTTTTCTGTGAATGAAGATGGTACAACCAATATGGACGTGATGGTGACGCGAACAGGAGGAAGTGTGGGAACAGTGGATGTGACTGTATTACCAACTAACGGTACTGCTAATGCGGGAACAGATTATAATCCGACACCAATTACTGTTTCGTTTATCAATGGAGATACCACACCTAAACCCATCCGAATTCCGATCATTAATGACTCTCGAATTGAACCCAATGAAACCATTAATCTTGCCTTAGTCAATCCAACAAACGGAGCAGCTTTAGGTACACAAAATACAGCTACTTTAACTATTAATCGTAGTGATACTGGTGTTCCCTTAAATTTAGGAACTGTCGGTGATTTACGAACGGTTGCTAATAATCCTTTAGTTTTAGAATCAGGGTTAAATTTTTCTGCAAATGCTTTGGGAATTGTCAGCGTAGAGCAAGGAGGAAGCGGTAATTTTATCGATCCGTTGAGCAACCCCGGACAACTTGCTAATGCAATTACTTACAATGAAGGACAGTCAATGATCATCAATGTAGGCGATGGATTTGATCAAAAATTTGGCTTCCGTTATGCTTCTCCATTTGCCGATCATCAAGTTACGATTTATGATGGAGTAAATGGAACAGGAAATGTTTTAGCATCAGTACAGTTACCTCGAACCCCTGACTCTAATTTAACGCCTGGTGCTTATATTTTAGAAAACAATCCTACATCAACTCTATTTTTTGAAGGGATTGCTAAATCAGTGATTCTAGGAAGCCAACCTAATAAACTACTGATCAACGATATTACTTTTGGCTCTATAGCAAGTCTATTTGAGTTGTACAAATCAAACCCAGGTCAAACTCTTGTCCTGTAAGCATAGCCATGATACAAATGATTTAGACTTGCTATAAAGTCCTTTTATTGTCTACTCTTTGAAAACTCAAGGGGAACAGGGTGTTCTCCTTGAGTTCATTGTTCTGTTTCCAGGATATCTAGTTAAGACGATCTAAATTACATCATTAAAATTCTTAAAACCGAGCTTCAAGATGTAATTAAAATGCGTAACCCCCTAACGTCCGTTTTGAGAAGGAATAATAACATTAGTTCGGTCAAAACTGGAAGGGATAATAACATTCGTGCGGTCAGAACCGGAAGATAAATTTTGTTGTCCAGAACGTAACTGACCTGCTGCATTTTCTCCGTTAAAGCCGACTTTTTGTAAAGAATCTACAGTCGTAGACACTCCACCAGTCCCATTCAGAGGATCAGCAATCCCCCCTAAAGCATCATTCAAAAATGTGTTACCGAATCCCCTGTTTCTTTCTCCAGGGTCTTGCGACTCTTCAAAAAATGTCGGTCGGCGGTTTTGCGCTTGAGCAGGTGAAGGTAAAAATCCCATTCCTCCTATGCTCAGAATAACTATAGCCAGGAAGGGATTCAAAAATTTTGAGTTAGGTAAAAACTGATTCATGACTTTAATCTCCAAAACTTGTGTTCAATTAAAAGAAAACTGCTTAGAACAAAAAAGTTGTTCTGAGGACACCAATAAAAATTGTGTTGTTATCAGCATTATGTTCAGGAGCAGTAACAACAAATAAACCTGGAGTAACCCAAAGGTTATCGGATACACGCCAGCGATAAAATGTCTCAAACTGTAGAGACGTATTTGGATCAGTTCCATTTGGTAAATCTCGACCCGCCACTAATTTAGGGGGTTGACCAAAGATGAAAGCAAATAAGTCTCCCTGACGGCCAAAGGGTTCAAAAACCCCCACAGAAACCGCGTAGGTTGTCGTATTGGCATAGGCATTGCTATTAAGGGATTCTCCCATTGTGACACCTCCCCACGCTGCCAAGGTAACTTGACGATTAACCCGCCATTGAAACGATCCACCCACTGCATTAATTTGCATCGGTTCCTCCAAACCGCCGGAAGTATCAGCATTTAAGCTACCCGTAAAGGTATCTAAGCTGCCATTGGCAGAGTAGGCGTTAATATAAGTTAGACCTGCTAAAGTGTTGCGAGAGGGTTTAATTAAAAACTGAACTCCTAATGCACTATGATCAGAGCCACTAATCCCTTGGCGAGCATCGCTTGTGTTCCTTGTTCCATAGGCTGCTTGAAATCGCAGCCAATCTGTTACTAACCAATCTACACCTGCTCCTCCATCTAGGCTACCGATTTTAAAGAGAGGACTGGCTTCACTAAACCGAGAAATTGCTCCCCTTCCCGTATCATAGTAGGGAGAATTAGCGGTCAGTACATTGCTCAGGCTAAAGCCAACAGGCCGAACCGTAAAGACCACGCGATTCTTAAAGGCAGGAAATCTGTACTCTAATAAGTCCAAGGCGATTCGGTTATTGGTATCAGTCTGATAAGACAGCAAAGCCATGTCGCCAAATCCCGGTTTCTCAAAAGTTCCAGCATAGCCACGATTTCCAAAGTTTCCAGCAACTAAGCCAATTCTTAAGCGATCTAAACCACTAAAAGAAGAAACAGTCCCCAGACGTAACAGGTAATTAAAAACAGTTTCGTCATTACTCCCTTCTCCAGGGGGGTTGCCTCCTGCCGCTGTCGATAACCCAAAAATCGCTTCTCCACCAAAAACCGTAGTTGTGGAAAATTGGTTAGCTTCGAGTTCAGCAGTACGAGCTTCTAAAGCATCAACCCGACCGCGTAAGGTCGCTAATTCTGAGGCAAACTCCTCTTGTAGTCGCTGTAAAACTGCTAAGTCTTCCCTGGTTATCTGATTGATAACAGATGCAGCAATCAGTTCATTGACCCGTTGCAAGCAAGCATTCAAACCCGCAGCAAACTCGTAACGAGTCATGGCTCGATTACCTTTATAAGTGCCATCTGGATATCCGGCAATACAACCGTAGCGTTCAACTAAAGATTGTAAGGCTTGAAACGCCCAATCGGTAGGCTGTACGTCAGACAGTTGGGAAACAGATGTAACCTGACCTTGAACTTCTAGCAAGTCATCTTCAATTTCCTCATTGACAGTCGGGGTAATCTTTTGAGGTGTATCTGAGATGGTTGCATCTGAAGATAACGAGTTGAGAGACTGGGCAACCGTGGTATCCTGAAACGCAAGTCCTAGTAATATTTGGAAAATTGGCAAAAAACACTTTATTCGCATATGTTCCCACTCATAACCTACCATAACAATATAATTGATTATTTTGTTATGTAAATAGGCTTGTTATTATATCACTAAGTGGATGTGTTTCTAATTTCCGCCTGAATTTGATCAAAAATTCCATTATCTTTAAAAAATTTATCTTGAATATTATTCCATCCCCCTAAATCTTCCGCATTAAATAATTGCTTAATTGGGGGAAATTGTTCGGAGGATATCGGATCTAATGGTCTAAATCCTACTTTGGTAAAAGCGGTTTGTGCTTCAGGAGTAAAAAGAAATTGTACAAAGGCTTCTGCAACTTCACGAGTTCCTCGACGATCAACATATTTATCCACAATAGCGATCGGATTATCAATCGAAATATTAACATCGGGAATAATCACAAAGGTATTTTTAGCCAGTCCCTCTTGAGTCGATAAAATCATTTCATTTTCATAATTAATTAATACATCTCCTTGATTTTGCCTCAGAAATAAATCCGTTGATTCCCGGGCATCTTTTGCCAAAACTGGGACATTTTTATAAACTTGAGTCACAAAATTCAGAGCTTGGGTTTCCGTCCCCCCAGTTTGGGTAATTGTCCCCCACAAGGCCAGGAAATTCCAGCGTGCACCCCCCGATGTTTTGGGGTCAGCCGTAATCACCGAAACCCCGGGTTTGGCCAAATCAGACCAAGTACGGATGTTTTTGGGATTTCCCGCCCGGGTCACAATCGCCCCGACGGAGTGGGCAACAATCCCCTGATTCGGACTTCGGTTTTCCCACCCGGGTTGAATTAAGCCCGCTTCCTGAATTTTTTGGGTATCGAGGGCTAGGGCCAAATGCACCACATCCGCCGGAAGTCCATTAATCACGGCGCGGGCTTGGGTACTTGAGCCCGCATAACTTTGTCTAATTCTGACTTCCTGGTGATGTTCCTTTTGCCATTTTTCTTTGAACAGAGGAATAATTTCGGCGTAGGCGGCGCGGGTCACGGCGTAGGACACAAAACTGAGTTCAATCGGTGGACGTCGGGGAGTGCTCCCGTCCACGACAGGAGGAGAGATGGGATTGTGACTACAGGCGGGGAGGAGCAGGGTCAAACCCAGACTGACCAGGAACAAAAACAAAAAGCTGTGATGGATAATCCGATTCTGTAACTGACGATGGAACATATATTTCTTGAGGTTTTAATAAAAAAATACTATAAGTTGGTAGGGTTAGTGTAGTTTATAATTAATCATATATAATTTCACCGGAATTAGGCGATCGCAAATTACGGATCAATGTTGTTTTAAATACAAAATCATTCAGAGGAAAATTAAACCTCTCAACCCTCGCCATAATATCAGGATGTATCGACAGTTCACCGACTTAATCCGTGGTTTTTAAACTTTAACTAGCCTCAGTAGGAAAAACAATATGGCCCGTTTTCGTAAAAAAATATTTCCCAAACAGAAAGGTTCAATTACCCGTGAAACCCTGGTTAAAATGGGGGTGAGAATTGCTTTAGTGATTCTAGGATCAACAGCCTTTAGTTATCTGCATTTAATGTCTATCTTAGAAACCCAAACCATCCAACAATTAGATAAATATATTGTGGAACGGGGACAACGGGAAAGCAATATTTTTACTTTAGCAGAAGATAATCATGCAATTTTAAAACAGGAAATTAAACGTCGTTTAGAAGAATGGGAAGATCGAGATCCTCAACTAGAATTTGATCAAAAATTTGTCCAGTTTAAAGATGGAGTAATTAGAAATCAACCCGAAGGCTTTGACCGCAGCCGTCAAGCCGGAGTTTATATTGGTAAAACCGTTGAAATAACCCCAGAAATTCGTCGTCGGGTTCTGACATTTTATGATCTTGTCACTTCTTCTGGTATGGCTTGGCAAAGTCGGTTTCAAAATACCTATATTAATACTCCTGAAAATATCGGAATTATGTATTGGCCAGAGGTTCCTTGGGCGGAAAATACCACTGCTGATCTTTATATTCCTAATGAAAATTCTTTTTGGATGACGGACTCCCAACATAACCCTACACATCAAACGGTTTGTACAGGAGTTTATTATGATCAAGTAGCTAGAAACTGGATGATTTCCTGTGGAACTCCGGTTGATATTGCAGGAAAACAGGTAGCGACTATTGGACATGATATTGTTTTAAATGAACTCTTAGAACGAACTTTACAAGACCGTCTCCCTGGAACTTATAATCTTATTTTTCGTTCCGATGGTCGTTTAATTGCCCATCCTGATAAAATGGATGAAATCAAAAAAAATCAGGGTAAATTAGAGATTTTTAAATCTGAAGATCCCCATTTAATTAGAATTTTTCAATTGGTCAAAAACTTAAACTCTGGGAAAGTTGTAGTTGAAAATACCCACGATCAAGAATATTTAGCTGTTGCCAAACTGGAAACGCCGGACTGGTATTTTGTTACGGTTTTTCCTAAATCTATTTTAGCAGAAGTTGCCCTTAATAATGCCCGTTTTGTTTTGATTTTAGGGGGCGTTTCTTTGTTGATTGAAATTATCATATTATTATCGGTTTTACGCCAACAAGTTTCCGAACCTTTGGGTCAATTGATGGTGGCAACGGAACAAATCTCTACGGGGGATTTTAATATTCATCTGGATACCACCCGCCCAGATGAATTAGGACAATTAGCCACCTCTTTTAATACTATGGCGGCGGAAGTTCAAGCCCGAGAAGTTAGACTCAAGAAAGCACAAATAGAATTACAAAAAACGGATAAACTCAAGGATGAATTTTTGGGAAATACCTCCCATGAACTTCGCACACCCTTAAATGGAATTATTGGCATTGCTGAATCCTTAATTGACGGTACAACTGGTCATTTATCATCGGCTACCGTTGCTAATTTAAGAATGATTGCATCTAGTGGGAGAAGGTTAGCTACTTTAGTGAATGATATTTTGGATTTCTCTAAACTAAAACATAAAACCCTTGAACTTCAGTTGAAATCCGTCGGCTTACGAGAGGTTGTTGAAGTCGTAATTAATCTGATTCAACCCTTAATTAATCAAAAAAAATTACAGATTCATAATAGAATTTCCCTCACATTACCTGCGGTAATGGCTGATGAAAACCGCCTACAACAAATCTTTTATAATCTCATTGGAAATGCTATCAAATTTACAGATAGTGGCAAGATTGAAATTTTGGCTAAGGTTATTTCTAATTCAGGATCAGAACAAATACAAATTACTGTTTCTGATACGGGAATTGGGATTCCAGAAGATAAATTAGAGAGCATTTTTGAATCTTTTGAACAAGCGGATGGGTCTACGGCTAGAATCTATGGAGGGACAGGTTTAGGCTTGGCAATTACTAAGCAATTAATCGAATTACAAGGCGGAAAAATTTGGGCAGAATCAATATTAAATGAAGGGTCTAAATTTTATTTTACTTTACCAGTTAGTTGGGATTCAGAAATTAGTTATTCTAACGTTTCTATCTTTAGTTTGAGAGATAATATTCCGGCAACTTTGGCTTTAAGTTCTGATCTTCCTGTCCATTCTGATCTTCCTGTCCATTCTGAACCATCTTTTACTGGGGTTGAGGAGTTGGTTGTCGAGGAAATGTTATCAATATTTATGCAGGAAAAACAACAAAAATATAAAATTTTAGTTGTTGATGATGAACCCGTGAATCGTCAGGTTTTAGTGAATCATTTGTCTTTATATCAATATGAAATTACCGAGGCTGCGTCGGGTCAGGAAGCCTTGAATTTGCTCAATAATGGTTGGAAACCGGATTTAATGTTATTAGATGTAATGATGCCTCGAATGACTGGTTATGAAGTCACTCGCAAAGTTCGGGAAAGATGGCAACCCAATGAGTTACCGATTGTGTTACTTACGGCTAAAAATCAAGTCTCTGATTTAGTTACTGGTTTACAAGCTGGGGCGAATGATTATGTGACTAAACCCATTACCAAAGATGAACTAATTGCCCGAATTAAAACCCATTGTACTCAAGCTGCAACCTTCTTAGAAAATACTCGTCTTTACTTAGAATTACAGGCTTCAGAAGCTAGGGAAAGGGAAAAAGCCCTACAGCTTGAACAATCTTTACAAGACCTGCAAACGATACAATTACAAATGGTTCAAAGTGAAAAAATGGCAAGTATTGGTCAATTAGTTGCTGGAGTTGCCCATGAAATTAATAATCCAATTTCCTTTGTTTTGGGCAATTTAAGTTATGCGGAAACAGCCATTCATGATCTGATTCAGTTAATTATTCTTTATCAAAATAACCATCCTGAAACGGTGCCAGAAATTGTTCGGCAGATTGAAAAGATTGATCTCTCTTATTTGATTGAAGATTTACCAAAACTAATGGCTTCTCTGAAAATGGGAACGGAACGAATTAGACAAATTAGTATCTCTTTACGGACGTTTTCTCGGGCAGATACGGATCAAAAAGTTGAGTTTAATTTGCATGAAGGAATTGATAGTACCTTGATGATCTTAAAACATCGTTTGAAAGGTAATTCACAACGGCCCGACATTGTTATAATTAAAGATTATGGAGATTTACCACCAATTAATTGCTATCCTGGGCCATTAAATCAAGTGTTTCTCAATCTTTTAGCCAATGCTATTGATGTGTTAGATGATGTAATCGAAGAAATATCTTATCAAGACTATCAATATCGTCCCCAAAAAATTAGTATCTGCACAGAACTATCTAAGGATGAACAATGGGCTATAATCCGAATTAAAGATAATGGTATGGGGATGAAAGAAGATGTGAAACAAAAAATATTTGAACATTTATTCACCACAAAACCTGTCGGAAAAGGGACAGGAATTGGTTTATCTATTAGTCGTCAAATTGTTGTCGAAAAACACGGTGGTAAACTTAGTTGTTTTTCTACTTACGGAGAAGGTTCGGAGTTTGTAATTGAAATTCCAGCCGAATAGAAATGCACAGGAATTTTAATTGATTTTTTGTAATAAAGCCACTGCATAGGAGGCAATTCCTTCTTCTCGACCCACGGGGCCTAATTTTTCGTTAGTGGTGGCTTTGACCCCAATTTGATCGGAATTGAGGTTTAAGGTGGTGGCAAGGCGATCGCACATTGCGCTAATATGGGGTTTTAATTTAGGACGTTCGGCAACAATCACAGAATCAATATTTCCGATTTTCCAACCCCGTTCTAATATTAGTTGATTTACCTGTTTTAATAGGACTAAACTATCCGCTCCCGCCCATTTTTCATCGGTTGGGGGGAAATAATGCCCAATATCTCCTAAACTTAATGCCCCTAACATCGCATCCATAATGGCATGGGTTAAGACATCCGCATCACTATGTCCTAAAAGTCCGAATTCATGATCAATTTTAATCCCACCTAAAATTAATGCCCGTCCGGAGACTAATTTATGAATATCATAACCATTACCAATGCGAATATTCATGGATCTTTTTTCTAATTGAAATCAACACAGTTTTTTACTGTACCATCAATTCGGCTAAAGTTTTATAAATCGGAAATACTCAACTTTCTTAACATCGACGTTTTTTTATCTTGGTGGTCTTGCATTCGTCCTAGGACATCACAGAGAAAATGTAAGGCTTTATCAATATAGGCACCTTTATTTAACATCACACATTCAGCCCGACTTCCCATCGCTGCATCGGTGACTTCGGCGCGAGATGGCATTCCTCCCTTTGCCATTGATTCTAACACTTGAGTTGCCCAAATTACCGGAATATGGGCGGCTTCACATAACCATAAAATTTCCTCTTGAACTTCTGAAAGTCGTTCAAATCCAAGCTCTACTCCTAAGTCTCCTCGTGCTACCATCACGGCAAGGGGAGGACGTTGCATAGCAGTTAATAAGAGTCGCGGAAGTTCATCAAAAGCCCGTTGATTTTCAATTTTTAGAATTATCCCTAAATTTTCTCCCCCTAGTCTTTTTAATTCCGTAATTAATTGTTCAATATCTTCGGGTCGGCGCACAAAGGAAAGTGCTACCATGTCTCCAAATTGAGTCACAAATTCTAAATCTTGGATATCTTTTTCCGTCAACGCCGGAAGATTTAACGTCGTATCGGGAAGATTAATCCCTTTTTCGCTTTTTAGTTTAGCAATTTCATTGACAACACAAGTAATTTCAACTAGGAATTTATCCTGACCAACTTCTCGAATTATACCCGCAATTTTACCGTCATCAAAAAATATCCGTTCCCCTATTTTAACATCTCGGAAAACTTCGGGTAAGGAACAACCAATAGAAGCAGGTTCGAGCAGATTTCCGGTTTTATCTAAAACAGCAGGTTTTCCTAAAATTTCTCCTTGCATAATCATTAATGAATCCCCTGGAGCAAGAGTAATGGCTTGAGGTTGGGGGGGAAGTTTACCCACGCTTCCTTTAGCCATTAATTTTTTTCCTCGATAGAGGGATAATTTACTATTAGAAACTAGATAAGTGGTTTTATCACTTTCGCAAACACAAGTGGTTTTATTAACTTCAACGACGTTCAGAAATCTACGGCTTCCTCTAGTATCCGTCAAGCGAATTTGATCACCAATTTTTGCTGTTTCTAAGAGATTCCCTTGAATTGGAATTACATTTTTTCGGTTTTTAGGGTATGGGGTTGGGTAGTAAAATGAATTTTTGCGGGTTTAATTAACTGTCCTAATAAGTTGCGCGTGGGTTTCCATTTAATCAATTCTGGCCCTGGTTCAATCTGTTCCGTTCGTAATTTTGGCCCTGATAAATCAAAGGAAATTCGACAGGATTTCCCTAATTGTTGTTCTGCGATGCGTAAATTTTGAATCATTTTTTCCCAGGCTTGAAGATGATCATGGGCGCAATTAATTCGCATGATATCCATTCCCTGCGCCAATAAATTATAAATAATTTGAGGATTATTGGCGGCTTCACTGGGAATTGTTACCATCACCCTTGTATTATGTCGTTTGGGGCTAGGGCCTAAAATAACTACGGCGTTTTCTGCTAAAAGCGCACTTCCGACTTCAACTGTAATTGGTGCTTCCTGTTCAAGTTCAACCGGAATAGACTTTTGATCTAAACGATATAATATTCCTAAGACCGCATCTAGTGATGCCATAACATGAGCTTCCATCCTTCCCAAAGAACTAAGTCCTAGTCGAATTAATTCACGTTGTAACTCTCGCAAATCATGGCGACGTAGGGCTAAATAATGAACTAAATTATAGGCACTTTCTCTACAGGTTGGAGAGGTTTTCTGGAGTAAACTAGCGAGTTCTTCTTCCAAGGCGAGGGCACTTTGTCGCAGTTGAGTAACAGAACGGATGGCCCTTTCAATGCTGATGGCGTAGGACAGTTCAATGGAGGTGTATCGTTGTTGTGGTTTCATAAATTTCCAAACAATTCAGTTGAGTCCAGTTAGTTAATTCATTCTGGATTTAACTTTAATTTTAGATGGTGAACTAAACTCCCGCAATCCTATCATTAAAAAGTCTGAAAAAACTTAAATATTATTCAAAATACGCAATAAAAATTACTAGAGAAATTGTATGGATTTGGAGTTAAGCCAACAATCAGGAGTAAATTTAAACTAAACTTAAACTATTGTTAAACTTCTTCCTATTTACTACCGCTTCCAAAGGTGGGTACTCCCGAATTATAAGATTGAACAGACTTAACAGAAACATGAGGAGATTGAGAAGCCGCGACGCAAAAAAAAGTAAATAAAATTAAAAATATACTAAGTACATAACCTAGACCCATCATGGCATAGGAATTAGTCATACCATTACGGAAATATTTGAACAGTAAGACATTAGGAAGCAAGGTTTTCATGATAGTAACCTCCAGGGGATTAACCTTAATAATAGTTGACACTCAAACCGCGAGAATCTTAGCACGCTATTGACCTTATCAGGTGATTTTAGCGTTGTTTTAGTAGATGACTCTCTGGGATGATTTTAATTTTGATGGGAGTTCGTTTAGATTAAACGAAATGGAAGGAAAACAGTATTGATGACTACTGGTACTTTTCGAGTGTTGTTTTGTACCTATCGACGGTGAGCGAACTGGCACTGTAGAACTTACAAGACCATCATACCACAATAATCGTCTATTCACACCATCAAATCTGACAACCTCGATACGGGTGACTATATCTGTTCTATTCACTCACCAAAAATGATTCAAAATCCGGTACATTTACCCAAGTTCCAGTTGCATTGGATTCCTGGGTTAAATCCATTAAAAGTTGAGAATAAACCCCTTCTTTAAGCGAAGGTGTTAAACTTGTTCCCTGTTCAATTCCGGTTATCCATTGGTCAATCACTCGTAGCAAAGGAGCAATCCGGCCATCGGGATAAATTCGGGGAAATTCTAATACTTTGGGGATAGAAATTTCACTTAAAGGTTGCCCCTTTTGGCTTCCCCATAATCGAAATCCATGCACATAATCCTGTTGATTATCACTACCTAAAATTAATGTGCCTTCACTGCCATAAATTTCTAGCCAATGTCCCCGTCCTTGGTAGGTAACAGAACTTAAGCAAACTTGACAGGGAGTACCATCATTCAGTTCTAAAATTAGGGTGCAAATATCATCAGCATCAACAACTTTTAATTCTCCTCCAGCTTCCGGGTCTGGACGCAAGGAAATAGAAGTATTCAGTTGTCCACAGAGGCGTTTAATGGAACCAAATAACCAAGAAATATAATCAAAACTATGGGAGCCAATTGCCCCTAATACCCCGCCTCCTTTGTCTTTTTGAGCATACCAATTCCAGGGACGAGTTTCATCGGCACGGCTAGAAACTAACCAATCAATTTTGATTAATCTTTTTTGACCTACATAATTTTCTGCTAATAGTTGAGATAAATGTTGCCAAGCTGGAATAAACCGAAATTCAAAATCTAGGCTAGTAATACAGCCTTTAGATTGGGCGAGGTGATAGAGATATTTTGCTTCTTGAACTGTTAAGTTTGTGGGTTTTTCTAATAATAGATGTTTCCCGGCATTTAGGGCGATTTTAGCCATATCAAAATGCAAAAAAGGCGGGGTGGAAATGGCAACTCCTTGAACTTCAGGTAAAGCACAAATCTCCTCAATACTATTACAAGCATGGGGAATATTATGGCTGGAGGCGATCGCTTTGGCTTTGTCTAAATCTCGATGATAAACCGCAACTACTTGGGTTTTAGGATGGTCTTGAAAGGCAGGAATATGAACTTTTTTACCAAATCCTGTTCCAATTATGGCGATGCCAATTTTTTTGTCGGTTGTCATGGTTTCTCCTGATGAAAAAAGTTTTAGACCCGCGTTAAATGCAATTTTTGTCTACCTTAAATTAAAAATATTGAGATAATTCTAACATAAAGAGGAATGGTTAATAGAAGTGGGAAATCGCCAGTGGGTTGTTTTAACCAAAGATGAAAAAATTGGTTATCGCACCTCTCAACTTTTGAGTATTGCTCAAGCAAATGTGAGGGTATTTGTTTTAGCTTCAACAAATTTGTCGGGAGATGCGATCGCTTTAACTTTTGTAAAAACCTTACCCAAAATGACAAAATTTGCTTTAAATAATCATCCTCCTTTTATTGCTAAAGTTTATCGATCCGGGCGAGTAATTTCTTGGAGAAATAATACAGAAATACTCCTAAGAATATAGTTATAAATTAACTCAGATTAAAAGCGGTTCGTGATTTTATTTTCTACCCATTCTATCACCTGTTTTCCTAAATAAACCCCATCCAATAAATCAATTTCTCGAATCCCCGTTGGACTGGTAACATTAACTTCTGTTAAATAACCTCCAATAATATCAATTCCCACAAAATATAAACCATCAGCAACTAATTTAGATGCTAATTTTTGACAAATCTCCCGTTCTCGATCCGTAATTTCGGTTTTAGCAACCCGTCCACCCACAGCCATATTTCCTCTAAATTCCTGACCCGTAGGAATCCGATTAACCGCTCCAATCGGTTCACCATTTAACACAATAATTCGTTTATCTCCGTCTTTTGCTTCTGGTAAAAAGGTCTGAATCATCACCGGATATATACCCTGTTGAGTGCTAATTTCAATTAGAGAATTAAGATTGCGATCGCTCCCTTCCAAAAATAAAATGCCCTCTCCTGCTTTTCCACCTAAAGGTTTTAAAACCGCCGCTCCTTGACGTTCAACAAACTCCCTAATTACCTGTTTATCGCGGCTAACAATGGTTGTTGGAATGCAATCTTTAAATTGCAGGGCGTACATTTTTTCGTTCGCTGTTCTTAACCCGTGAGGAGAATTAACTACTAAAGTTTTTTCGGGATTAATATAGTCTAAAAGATAGGTAGCATACAGATAGGGAATCGTGACTGGTGGGTCAGTTCGCATGAACACCGAATCCATATTTTCCAAGGGTTGAAGTATTGATTGACCCACCGAAAACCAGGGTTCCTCAACTCTCCATCTATCCTGATCTCTAATAATAGGAGTCAGATTAACCGGGGTTAAAAGTGCCCAGGTTTGACCGTCAATTACATTTAATTGGTGAGCTTGTGTCACCCAAACTTCATGTCCTAAAAGTTGCGCTGCTTCCATTAAAGCAACACTGCTATCATGACTTGGATTTAATTTTTCGATGGGGTCAATAATGAAAGCAAATTTCATCTTTATTCACAATTAACAGTTAACAAATCAAACAAAATATGGTATAATAAATCCTGGCATTTAAAACCGACCGAGAATAAATTAGGAGTGTTTTATTTTGCCAGGATTGAGAATAGAATTAACCCAGTAAAGGATCAAGTTCCCCTTGACGATCTAAGGCATGAAGATCATCACATCCCCCAATATATTGATTATCAATAAAAATTTGGGGAACTGAACGGTGACCATTAGCCCGTCGTGCCATTTGATCTCGTGCTACTTCATCCCCATCAATGCTATATTCGGTGAAGTCTACGCCTTTGCTTTTCAGCAATCCTTTAGCTCGGATACAGAAGGGACAGGTTCTCCAAGTGTAAATTTCAATGTTTGCTGCCATAGAGGGTTGGTGGAAATTGAATCGTTTTTCCTTATGTTAATATAAAATCAAAAATTGATCTATTTTATTCTGAATACTCAGACTAAACCCACCCAGACTATCCTGATTTAAGTAAAGCAAAATGTCAACTTATTTTTCTGTAATTGCGCCTCAACCTCGAATTGCTGTTCCCACTTCCGATCCTTATAATCCAGATTATATTGTACAACCCGGGACGGGTTTAGATGGTGTTGTTAAGATTCAAGATATTCATGGTAGAAGTTGTACAGGCTCATTATTAATTACGGGTAATCATATTTTAACCGTCGCCCATTGTGTCACCGATAAATTGGGGCAACCAGATTATTCTTCCCCCTCAGAATATACCGTTTATTTTAACTTACCATCGGGTCAAATAGCAATTCCGGTTTCTCAAATTTATATTTATCCCGATTGGAATCATGATTTTAATTTTAACAATGATATTGCTATTTTAGAACTGGCTAAACCCGCACCCCAAGAGGCAAATCGCTATGAGATTTATACCAGGTTTGATGAGGTGGGTCAAGTGATGCAAAAAGTAGGTTATGGTGTTCCTGCGACGGGTAATTCAGGACAAAATAGCTATTCTGATCCGGTTCCAACTAAGCGTATAGGAAAAAATCGTTATGATGCTTTGGGGGAGTTATTTAATAGTGCTCCTTACCATTATAATAATCAACCTGGCAAACAATTAGTTTATGATTTTGATAATGGTTTAGCCCAAAATGATGCCTTTGGAAAAGAATTTGGGATTAATGATTTAGGATTGGGATCTGAAGAAATTAATATTAGTCCTGGAGATTCGGGAGGCCCAGGTTTTATTGATGGCAAAATTGCTAGTCTAACCTCCACGGGTTTTACCCCAGCGATGTCGGGTATTGATGTTACCAATAAATTAGATGAGAGCTTTGGGGAATATGCTTCCGATACCCGAGTTTCGGTTTATGCAGATTGGATTAATCAAATTATTAATCCTTTTCCCTATAATGGAAATGATAATATTATTGGCACAATTAATAACGATTTTCTCTATGGATATCAAGGGGATGATACAATTAAAGGTTTAGAGGGAGATGATAATATTTTTGGGGGAAAAGGTTCTGATGATCTCTATGGAGATGAAGGTAATGATACCCTCTATGGAAATTTAGGATTTGATATTATTTGGGGTGGATTAGGGAATGATTTTTTAGCTGGAGGTCAGGATTATGATTATCTATATGGAGAAGCCGGAAATGATACCTTGACGGGAGATTTAGGAACTGATTATTTAACCGGAGGAACAGGATCGGATCTATTTATTCTTTCCTTAGTAACCTCCGGTTCAGATGAACTTTTAGCAGATTCTATCATGGATTTTGAACCCGGTATTGATAAAATTGGTTTAACCCAAGGCTTGACCGAAGCAAATTTAATCTTGGAACCTTCAACCAGTTCCTCCTCTGACACAGTAATTCGTGTCGTGGGGTCAAATCAAGTTCTCGGAACAGTTTATGATATTTCCCCTCAACAACTTCGAGGTCATTTTATTTCCGTTTAACTTACACCGCCTTTGATCCCACCGCTCTACCTGTACCCAGTTGAGCGGTGGGATCAAAGGCGGGTCAACGTAGGTACAGAGTTGACCAAATTTTTTTTATTATGTAGTAAGATATTCAGACTAGGAGGTGCAAATCGAGTGCTACACAAAGCTGTACAAGTCCGTCTGTATCCAACTACATTGCAAGAAGCACATCTCGCCCAAACATTTGGATGTTCGCGGTGGTGGTGGAATTATGCTTTAAATAAATCCATTCAGGTTTATCAAGATACGGGAAAAGGAATGGGACAGGTAGCACTTAACGCCCTACTGCCTAAGCTCAAAAAAGCCGAAGATACTATTTGGTTAGCTAATTGTTACAGTCAAGTTTTACAAGCTACAACACTTAATTTAACCACTGCTTATAAAAACTTTTTTGAGCAACGTGCCGGATTTCCTAAGTTTAAATCTAAACATGGCAAACAGTCAATTCAATATCCTCAAAATGTCAAAATTGTTGATGGTAATGTCAAACTTCCTGGCAATATTGGGATAGTCAAAGCCAAAATACATAGACCAATTGAGGGGAAAATCAAGACTGTAACTGTTAGTAAAACTCCTTCTGGGAAATATTTGGCATCTATCCTGACCGAAATTGAAGGAGAAAATCCAACTATTTCAGAAGGTAAAATCTATGGTATTGACTTAGGAATCAAACACTTTGCAGTTGTCACTGATGGTGAAAAGGTTTCTAAATACGATAATCCTAAACATCTTGCTAAACATGAGAAAAACCTCAAGCGTAAGCAGAAGAAATTAGCGCGTAAACAAAAGGGGAGTAAATCCAGAAATAAATATCGTCAAGTTGTTGCCGCATTATACGAACGAGTTAGTAATTCCCGGCAAGATTTTCTACACAAACTTAGTCATAAGTTAGTCAGCGATAGCCAAGCTGTCATAGTAGAGAATCTTAATGTCAAAGGCATGGTTCGTAATCACAATTTGGCAAAAGCAATATCTGATTGTGGATGGGGAACATTCACTAATTTTCTAGCCTATAAACTAGAACGAAAAGGCGGTAAGTTAGTGGAGATTGATAGATGGTTTCCCAGTTCCAAACTCTGTTCTAATTGTTTCTATCAAGTCAGTCAGATGCCATTGGATGTTCGTGAATGGACTTGTCCTGATTGTGGTAGTGATCATGATCGGGATGGAAACGCAGCTATGAATATTAGAACAGAAGGTATCAGAATCCTAAAGACGGATGGTTCAGCCGTTTCTGCTGTAGGAGGCGAGGTAAGACCAAAAGGGGGATGCAAGTCCGTCTTGAGGCATTCGCCTGTGAGTACAGAAGCCGACACTGTACTTGGTACTCCAAGTCAGTGTGGGTAGTTCACATTGACCTCCCGTGCTAACCTTGCGGATGAAACTATATTTTTTAATGGATTACAACAATGGAAGAAGTGAGTTCTGCGGTTAAACGACTTTATGACACCTATCCCTTTCCCCCTGACCCCCTACTGGATGAACCGCCCCCTGGATATAACTGGCGCTGGTCTTGGCCAGTAGCCTATAGTTTTTGTACGGGTCAGAAGCCCCAAAATCTTGATATCCGTATTTTAGATGCAGGTTGTGGTACGGGTTCGAGTACGGAGTATTTAATTCAACTTAACCCAGAAGCCTCGGTTCTTGGGATTGACCTGAGTGAAGGGGCGATTCAAACAGCAATAGAACGCTGTCGTCGGTCTGGAATTTCTACCCCCGGAACCCCCGCCCCGGAATTTCGCCGTTTAAGTCTCTATGATGTAGGACAGTTAGAGGGACAGTTTGATTTTATTAACTGTGTTGGGGTTTTGCACCATTTACCCGATCCAATTCAAGGAATTCAAACCTTAGCGTTAAAATTAGCTCCTGGGGGGTTAATGCACATTTTTGTCTATGCTGAATTGGGACGCTGGGAAATTCAGTTAATGCAAAAAGCGATCGCCCTTTTACAAGCAGAAAAACGAGGAGATTATCAGGACGGGGTAAAAATTGGTCGTCAGATTTTTGAAGCTCTACCGGAAAAAAATCGCCTAGTTACTTATGAATCTAAACGTTGGGGATTGGAAAATCAGCGAGACGAATGTTTTGCAGATATGTATGTTCATCCTCAAGAAATTGACTACAATATTGATAATTTATTTGAGTTAATTGATGCTTCGGGGTTGGAATTTATTGGTTTTTCTAATCCTAATTATTGGAATTTAGAACGCTTAATTGGGGACTCACCGGAGTTGCTAGAACGGGCAAATCAATTGAGCGATCGCCAACGCTATCGTTTAATTGAACTTCTCGATCCTGAGATTAGTCATTATGAATTTTTCCTGGGACGTTCCCCCTTACCCCTGAATAAATGGTCAAATGATCAGGAATTATTAGCTGCTATTCCTGAACGTAGTCCTTGTATGAATGGCTGGCCGAGTCAAAATTTATTTGACTATAATTATCAAATTGTGAGTTTATCCGATGCGGAATTTGAGTTTCTTAAAGTCTGTGATCAAAATTCAGAATCTCCTCGAAACGTTGGGGAAATTTTAACTCAAATCTCTTTTGATTTAGAGGGGGTGCGATCGCTTTTCAATCGACAGTTAATTCTATTATCAATCAAGCAGAATTAACCTGAAATTTAACTAGGATTTTAAAACCGTTTCCAAACCTGATTTGATCTGGGGTTTGGAAACAAAACCACTACCCTAAAATCAGAAATTGAGACTTATTTCTGAGTTTGATTAACCAAATAAAAACAACCATAGGGGTAAAGTTAATAATAAGAGTGCAGAACCCAGAGCTAAATTAGTAACGGCTAATTCTCGATCTAAATTAAAGGCTTCGGCTAATACCAAAGTTGCAAAAGCCGGAGGAGTTGCCATTTGTAAGACCAAAACTAATAAAGGAGATCCCTTTAATCCCAATAGTGTTAATCCATAACCCAATACTAAAGGTACAATTAACATTTTAATCGCTAAACTAACAGAAGCAGGTCGGAAATGATGCCAAGAATTAAGCTGACTTAAACGCATTCCCATTAACACTAAAGTTAAGGCTACACTTCCCCAAGCAATGCCGCGTAAACCCTGTTCCATCGGATTTGGTAAAGGAATATTCCGCACCATTAAACCAATTACCATACTAATTAAAGCCGGATTAGTTAATGACACCCCAACTAATTGCCAAGGATCTTGTTTTCCCATCCCAAACCTAGCAGCTAAAGCGACCCCCAACCCATAGGCTCCAATCACCGTTCCCAATCCATCATAAAATATCGCCCAACCAAAATATTTCGGGCCGACTAATGCTAAACTTACAGGGAAACCAATATATCCCGTATTTCCCACCATAGCCGCCAATAAAAAACTCCCTTGACCGGGGAGAGATTGGGGTAAAATATCCCATTTTGGAGTCCGGCTTTGCCAGTATAACCCTATCCCAGCTAACCCCGCACCGAGGAAAATAGCAGCCCAAGCCACTAAGGGAGCAATCCATATCGAACCCGATAAATCAGCTTTTCTTAAAAAGGCAATAATGGCGATCGGAACCACACCCCAATATAAAATTTTACCTAAATAATAGGGAACAATTTCGGGTAATTTTCGACCCAAAATCCATCCGATTAAAACGCCCCCAATTAGCCATTGATAAAGCATTAAAAGTTGACTTACAGAATTAGACATAAAGATTAAGTTGAAGTGTTGACCCTTGGCTGTTGACCGACAAGTGCTTGTGATAGATGACTAAATAGGGGATTATCTAATAAAATCGAGACTTTCATGGATGTCAGGAGTCAAACCGTTGAAGAATTCTAGTCTGCCGAAACAGGCCCAAACCTTAGCCGATGGCGTAACAGAAGATATTCCAGAGGCGATACGAGATATTCCCGCGCTTCCGGTGGTTTCCTCTGGCTCCTCTGGGAAGCCGGGGCTATTCTGGAAAATGCTGGGGTTAGCCCTGGTAGCCTTCTGTACCGCCTTAGTCATGAATTATCAATTTGGAATTCTGGCTCCTCGGTCTGATATTCCCGTAGCCCAAACCCCAATTCCTGTGGTTACGCCCTCACCTTCTGCGTCTTTGTCTTCAACTCCCCCGCCAACGAGTGCCCCAACCCCAACCACAACTCCGACCCTTCCCGATAATTTATTGGGTCATCTCCCCTATCAAGAAGCACCGGAATCAGAGTTAAAAAGTATTACGGCCGATGGGGGGCATCGGTTACGCAAAGCTGCCGCCAAAGCTTATGAGGAAATGGAACAGGATGCTAGAGCTAGTGGGGTCAGTTTAGTTCCGATTTCAACCTTTCGCAGTGTTAAAGACCAGGAAACGATCTTTTTTGAAATAAAAGCCCAACGGGGACAAGTGGCAACTAAACGGGCAGAGGTGAGTGCTCCTCCGGGTTATAGTGAACATCATACGGGTTATGCCATTGATATTGGAGATGGGGGCAGACCTTCTACGGATTTGAATGTCAGTTTTGAAGAAACCCCGGCGTTTCAATGGTTAAAAGATCATGCCGCTTTTCATAGTTTTGAGTTATCCTTTCCTAAAGACAATCCCCAAGGAGTCAGTTATGAACCTTGGCATTGGCGTTTTGTGGGCGATCGCGATAGTTTAGAAACTTTTTACAAAGCCAGAAACCAAAAGGAAAATTGATGAGAACTACCAGTTTAAATCTAATTGCCATTAGTGTTTTCTGTATGACTCTATCGGTGTTATTAACTCCGGTATTAAATATTTCACCCTTTATTCCGGCGGGGATTACTTTTTTTTATTGGGGGTTGCCACTTTAGATGTTTTTCAGTTTCAGGGTCAAGGGGCGAGTTTATTAATAGATGGGTTGGCGGGAACCTCTGCATCAACTCGGGAGCGAATTTTACACCATGAAGCGGGACATTTTTTGGTAGCCCATTTGATGGAAATTCCCATTCAGGGATATGCCTTAAATGGCTGGGAAGCCTTTAAACAAGGATTTAAAGCTCAAGGAGGGGTGCAGTTTGCTGATCAACTTTTATGGGAACAATTGCAACAGGGTCAGATTTCTGCTCAGGTTTTAGATCGTTATTGTGCAGTTTGGATGGCGGGAATTGCCGCAGAAACTTTAATATTTAAAAAAGCAGAAGGAGGACGGGAAGATCGAAATAAAATTATAGCAATTTGGACTCAGCTACAGCGCCCTTTAAGTGAAGCTAAAATTAAAGAGCGTTGGGCAATATTACAGGCTAAAACATTAATTGAAACTCACAAAGTGGCTTATTTGGGTTTAGTGGAAGCGATGAGAAATCGGGCTTCTGTAGCAGATTGTTGTCTAGGAATAGAACAGCAAAAGCAATAATATAGAAAATAGTCCGACGGGATAACTACCGATAATTCAAGCAAAAGGGAGAATCCTATGACCTTTGAACAAATCTATCAATTTTTCCAAGAACCGCCGCCTATCTATCTTAATAAGGAACTGGCGGTTTGCTATATTTTATCTGTATTTCTCCAAAGGGACTCCTATGGAACTGAACTAATTGAACAACTGGAGCAGGAATATTCTAACTATAGATTATCCGATACGGTTCTTTACGGCGCCCTCAAGTTTTTGGAAAAACAAGGAACAATTACGGGATACTGGCAAAAGGTTGAAGGTCGGGGACGCCCTCGCCGGATGTATCAAATTCTGCCGGAACATCAACCCCAAGCCCAAGAATTAGCCGGACTTTGGTACGAATACACTTCTAGCCAAGGTAAACTACAAATCAATGAATAACCTTTAAAACTAGACTGACTTCATTTCCTATGACTCCCGTAATCCCTTCTACTTTTGTGTTGACTCTGTTAATGGTTATTGGCTTATTCTTTTTTGTTCGAGCTTCAACTAAAGATCGGATAGAACAGGAAAAACTGATTGCCGAACAGGAAGCAGACTCCTTGCTCACACAAATCCAGCAGCATTTTGCCTCCCGAGCCTATCGGATTACGGCGTTAAATCGGGAAGCCAATCAAATCACCTTTGAGGGGTTAGTCCGTCCCAGTTGGTTTTTAGCTATCTTCCTCACCCTATTAACCGCCGTGGGACTGTTATGTTTGGGGTTAGTCCTATCTATGGCTATGCCCAACCTAGGCAAACTGTTTTGGGGACTGGTGTTGCTTTCGCCCCTGGCCGGTTGGTTCTATTGGAAAGGCTCCGGGCGTCCAGAACAGGTCTATCTCAAGCTAGATGCCGTCATTGATCAGGGCCAAAAAACTCAAAGTTTGATTACCGTAACTGCCCACCGAGACGAACTGGCGACGCTCAAACAAGCCCTTAACCTAAAACCCTGCGAATAATTTTAGTTACCATCAGGTTCAAAACCGCAAACACGACAAGGATGCCAACGGTCTTGAATCTTTATTCAGGATATAATTGCCAAAATTAGAACAATTTTGATTCGTGGCACTGGGGTTGGGAGTAATTCCACCTTGCCAGTAAGAATAAAGAGAAATTCATCCCAACCAGCACCCAGAATCAACTGACTAATTTTTTTCCCTCGCGCCTGCCTTATCAGAGTTAAGGAGTGAAGCTCATGTTAATCATGGCTCTCATCAGGTGTCACGGCTCAAGAAAAGTTCTGGATTTGACATCCACCCCGCCGTAAACGGAAGGGGATTACTCACCACGCCACCTTTTCAGGATGGTCGCTGAATGGGGTTGACGCTTCGCAGACTGTTGCTACCTTGGCGGTAGTCTTACACGGTCTCCACGTCCGTTTTAAGTCTCGGAATGCCCTCCCGCGACTTAAGTTTAACCTCGTTCACTAAGTTAAACTTTTTGTTCGATTTGTTAATTAATGCGTTCAAGGAAAGTCGTCCTAGAAGGACGAGGTTTTAAACCCATTTTTCTGATAAAACCCTTTCACTAAGAAGATGGGATGTTGCAGACAACATCTCGATTTCAAACCCCCTTAGCTGGGGAAGCAGAGGAAACCAATGTGGCCTTCTCCACAAGCTGTTTTAAACTGGGGAATAAAAAGTGATTCTCCTCAACGTACTGGGCTCCAAATAGACCCTTTTCAGCCCAGAAGTATCGATCCGTGGTATGCTCATTTCGTTTTACAAGAAGCAAAGCCGGAGGGATAATTCCTTCAGCATGGATAAACTTACGAGCGGCCGTTACGGGTTTATCTTCGCCACTTGAAATGCTATATTGAGGCACACATTCTAAAATCCTACGTCCTTCTTGTCTGCGACGGCTTTTACGCTTACGTCTTCTAGCCAACTTGTTGACCTCCTTTTTAAGCAGGCGGGTTGTAAATATAGCTACAAAATCCGAGGGAATTATATCTGTTCTAGTTCAAAATATCAAGCTATTTTAATAGATTGACACAAATTGATAAAGAAGGGGATCAGGAGTAGGGGATCGGGAGGCAGGGGAGGCAGGGGGAGCAGGGGAGGTAAACCCTTTTTATTACCCATTACCAATTACCAATTACCTGTTGAATTCCATGCTCACAGCCAGTGCTGAATTTGTCCAACTGTGCCGCACCCAACTGTCGTTAACCGCGAGTTTGGGCGCTTCCTTGAGTGTAGTCTATTTAGCTGAGGCGTGGGTAGATGAAGAACATAAAAAATTGATTCCCATTGCCACCTATCCTGAAACATCCCCGGATGATTTGGATATTCCGGGTTTGATGGGTCTGCCCGAAACCTTAACCCCTATTTCACCCATGCTATTAACCACGGAAGTCACCGGGAAAACAAAAGTCTTAATGCCTGCGGTGGAAATGGATGATTTTTCGGAAACAGAAGTGGAAGCAGAAGCTCCTTGGCAACAACGGAGTCAAAAGGTTTTAGCATTAATTCAAGAGGATGTGGTTTTGGGATTTTTGGTGACTGGACGCAATGACCGACCCTGGAGCCCGGAGGAATATGCTCAACTCCAAGCGATTGCCCATACCTTAGCCCTTGGCTGTATTTTAGATCAACGCGCCCAATGGTTCCAGCAACAAATAGACCGACAACAACAACTGCAAGGGCAGCAAGCCGATACACTGCATAATATATTCCATCAACTTAAAAGCCCTTTAACGGCTGTTCGTACCTTTGGTAAATTATTATTAAAGCGACTATTACCCGAAGATAAAAATTATCCTATTGCTAATAGTATTTTAAGGGAGAGCGATCGGATTCAAGAATTATTAGCACAGGCGGATCAAACCTTAGAACAGACCCAAAGCTTCTTGAGTTTGCCTCTAACGGTGGAAGTTGCCACGTCCACGGCCGAAACTTCCCTATTCTCGAATTCAGTCTTACCCTTGTTACCTGCTTGTGATCAACTTGAACCCCTATTATTGTCGGAGGTATTATCCCCTTTAATTGTATCGTCTGAGGCGATCGCCCAGGAACGACAATTGGAACTTGAAGTTGACATACCTGAAAACCTGCCCCCCATAAAAGGGAATGCTAAAGCTCTGCGGGAAGTTCTGAGTAATCTTCTCGATAATGCCTTAAAATATACTCCTGCTGGGGGAAAACTCTATATTCGAGTTCAACTGGCTTCTCCTTCCCCAGTCGGAGGAAAAACCCTAAACTCTCAAGTGGGTATTGGTATTAGTGATACTGGCCCAGGAATTCCCCCAGAAGATTTGGAGCATCTGTTTGAACGTCACTATCGCGGTGTTCAGGTTAATTCTGAAATTCCGGGGACGGGTTTGGGGTTAGCGATCGCTAAAGCCTTTGTACAACAGATGCAGGGAGAAATTCAAGTCTTCTCTCCTGTCCATCCGGCTTGGGTATCAGAGGATAGGGCTTATACTGATAATACTTCGCCTGGAACGACATTTATAGTTTGGGTGCGGGTGGCAATCCCGGATCAAGAATTGAACTTAATTTGATAGAATCGTTGTTTGTCAACCAATCTTTCCCTCATCCCAAAGGATATTCAAACCTAGAGGGTGAAATCTTTTTTTACCCATTACCCATTACCCATTACCTATTACCCATTCGTAATTCGTAATTCGTAATTCGTAATTACCTATTCCCTATTCCTCGCTATAAAAAAACATGACTTCATCCAGTAGCCCTGATAATAGTATTGATCAACCCATGAATTCCTCCACTGGTTCAGAGGATAGTTCAAACAAACCTCTCCCTTATGTTGTTCAAGAAGATATCATTTATCGTGCCGTTGAGCGAAAAACCGTTTGTCGGGTGTTGAGTCAAGCTCATATTGATGTTTCAATTCGTTGGTCAACCGCCCATCTTTATATCGGGATTCCTAGTACAATTTTAGCTGCCATTGCTAGTGTGCAAGCTATTAATAGTTTAGGGGGAGAGTATCAATTATTATCTGTAGTGATTGCGGTTTTAGTGGCAATTCTTGCCCCCTTATTGACTTTTTTAGATCCTAATGGTAGGGCTAATAATCATTTGAATGCTTCTCGGATTTATGAACAAATGGCAGATCAATATGACTCTTTTATTCTCAAATGTCGATTAGAACCCCGCTCTATTAAAGAAGAATTTGATGATTTAACTCAGCTTAATTTTACTTATAGTGAAAGTAAAAAGAACCTGCCTGCTTGTCCAGAATGGGCCTATCAAAAAGCGATAAATACTAATAATTCAGTACAAAAACTTATGCCAGGTGCTGTAAAAAAAATTGAAAAGCAGTAAAAACAGTTATTCAGTAGAGACTTGCCATGGCACGTCTCTACGAGTCTATAAACTTTAACTGATAACTGATATAGCAGTCGCCACATCTATTAGGACATTCTTGAAAGCTAAAAGCTGCTCACAGTAAGTATTTACCTATTGCCCATTGCCTATTCCCTATTGCCTCTTGCTATAACTGATGACTGATTTAGATGGATTAGAAATTACCCCAGGAGAACTGAAACATTGGAGTGGGATTAACAAAAATTTGCTGTATAGACCAGGGACAGCTAAAAAAATTATTGGGGAAGGATTAAAAACCTTAGTCATTGCTGGATTATTATTAATTAGTTATTGGATTTGGAGTTTAATTTTTCCAGAACTTGCCTTAATTTTCATTATAATTTACTTAATCCTGATCATTTTATTAGTTCTTGAGGATATGATTAAAATTTGGCTAACCTTAAATCGTCCTCAGTGTGTTAAACTATTGAATCAAGTAGATAATTATAATAGTATTGTTAAAGCCTTAAACATTTATCATCAACTCGAAGCAACGGAACATCCCCAAGCAAAATTAGATAATCAAGATGCTATTATTCACGCTTTAAAATTAATTAGAATAGAATTAATCCGAGGATTAAGAATAGAACGAATCTTAAAAAAAAATAAAAAATTTATCGAGAAAAATCCAGAACTTTTTGATCTAAATTTCACCTCCTTAACCGTATTACAAACTGAAAAACCGACAACAGAACAAGGAAGACTCCTGTATCAAGCCTTTGAAATAGCCTCCGAAGTTCATCAACTGTTAAAACAACTTCAGGATTAACAAAATTACTATTAAGTGCTAGGCTTTTTTTAACATAGTCTTAACAAATTTTTATAGGAACTCCAATGCGACCTAAAATTATTGTTCTCGATGATGACCCCACAGGTTCTCAAACCGTCCATAGTTGCTTACTTCTCACCCAGTGGGATGTCGATACCCTGCGAATTGGACTGGCTGACCAATCTCCAATTTTCTTTATTCTGACCAATACCAGAGCTCTAACCCCAGACCAAGCCGCGGCCGTCACCCGTGAAGTCACCCAAAATCTGAAACTAGCCCTCGCCGCCGAGTCCATCACCGACTTTCTGGTGGTCAGTCGTTCCGATTCTACCCTCCGGGGTCACTATCCCGTAGAAACCGATGTAATTGCGGATGAACTTGGCCCCTTTGATGCCCATTTTCTAGTTCCGGCTTTTTTTGAAGGCGGAAGAATTACCCGCAATAGTATTCATTATCTAATCATTGATGGCGTAGAAACTCCCGTTCATTTAACCGAATTTGCTAAGGATTCTGTTTTCGCTTATCAACATAGTTATTTACCCGATTATGTCACCGAAAAAACTAAAGGTTTGATTCCTTCGGAAAAAGTAGAACAATTTTTGTTATCGGATATGCGGATAGGAACTTTACCTCGGTTAATGGATTTAACCGGGAATCAATGTGTGGTGGTTGATGGGGAAAATCAAGGAGATTTTGATCAATTTGCCTCGGATATTATTACCGCAGCTAGTCAGGGAAAACGCTTTTTATTCCGCAGTGCGGCGAGTATTTTAACCTCTTTAGCTGCTTTAGGAAAGCAACCGATTCCGGCTGAAGAAATGGCAAAATATACCCGAAATGGTAAACCGGGTGTGGTGATTATGGGTTCCCATGTTAAGAAATCTACCCAACAATTAGAACAACTATTACAAGCACCTGGAATAGTCGGAATTGAGGTAGATGTTTCCCATTTATTAGAAGAAAGTGAGACTCAAAGAAAGGAACTTTTACAGCAAATTTTAGACCAAATTTATGCTATTCATAATGCAGGTCAAACCCCAGTAATTTATACCAGTCGTCAAGAATTACAATTTGATACGGTAGAAATTCGATTAAACTTTGGGAGTAAAGTTTCAGATTTACTGATGGATATTGTCAGAGGTTTACCGCCAGATATTGGATTTTTAATTAGTAAAGGCGGAATTACTTCTAATGATGTTTTAAGTAAAGGATTATCATTAAAAACAGCCCGATTATTGGGTCAAGTATTAGCCGGATGTTCAATGGTTAAAACATCATCTAATCATCCCCTTTATCCTAATTTACCTGTGGTTTTATTCCCTGGAAATGTTGGAGATGCTAAGGGTTTAGCCACGGTTTATCAGCGCTTAAGTCAACCTCAAATTTAAGCAAAAATAGGTGCGCTTTGCTAACGCACCACTAAAAATCAAAATAAATATAGGGTAAACCCCCTGCGGGTGCTAATAACCAAACGGTGAAGAAACTCAAGGGAACTAAAGCTAATTTTACTGTCCAATTTAATTCTAATTTTAACCCTCGATTTAATAGAGTTGCAATTGCCATTAATCCAAAAACAGAGGATAATAAAATCACTAGATGGTGTCTTTCTAAACCCAAGGCTTCAACATAAACTTTATGGGCAAACTGGACATCGGCGGTATGACCCCATAACCGATTGATGACTAACCAAGAATCTTGTAAATTAGGGAGTCGGAAAAAAATCCAAGTCGTAAATACCATTAATTGAGTGATTAACCAAGCGATTAAAATTCCGGGTAAACTATTCCAAATCCAAGTAATTGATAATTGCTTAGATAGTGCTTCGGTGAGACGATTAACTACTAATGCTAACCCATGTAATCCCCCCCAAATAATAAATCCCCAGGCGGCACCGTGCCAAATTCCTGCGATTAACATAACTAGAATTAAATTCAAACAGGTGCGGAATAATCCCACCCGAGAACCCCCCAAAGGAAAATATAAATAATTGCGTAACCAATCCCCTAATGTGATGTGCCAACGGCGCCAAAAATCTCCGATACTGGTGCTAAAATAGGGGGAATCAAAGTTAATCGGTAAAGTTAATCCTAACAGTAATGCTGTGCCTCTTGCCAGGTCTACATAACCGCTAAAATCAAGGTATAATTGTAAACCATAGGCGAAAATTGCTAACCATAAATCCCCACTTCCAGCCCGTTGTAAATTACTGAAACTTAAATCTACTAAAATCCCAATATTATCGGCTAAAAGCCCTTTTTTCATTGCCCCCCTAGCCAGTAACCAAAGTCCATCTGCAATTTGTTCGGGGATGGGGAATTTTAGGGTTTTAAACTGATTATTTAAGTGATGATAACGAGTAATTGGCCCTGATATTAGTTTGGCAAAAAATAATTTATAGGCGGTAAATTCTAGTAGAGAAGTTGCTGCGGGTGCGCCTCGATAAACATCGACTAAATAGGCGATTAATTCAAAGCAGAAAAAACTTAATCCTAATGGGGCAATAACATATTGATCGATCCAACTTCCGGTATTAATAATAATAGGAATATTCCAGAGTGTTCCTAGAGTATTGAAAATAAAAGGTAAATATTTGAATCCAACTAGAATTAAGATATTAATTACAATTCCTAATATGAGTAAAAAAGTGCGACGACGATTCCAAGAAATATGGGGGATTTCCCATTCTTGAGGTTCGACAATTGTTAAGGCTAAACCAAAGTTAAAGATTGTCCAAAGTAGGAGTAAGGGGATATATTGAATTTGTAAGGTAGAATAGAAAAGTAAACTTGAGATTAATAGGATAAAAAGTCGCCAAGATTTCCCAGGAATAATCCAATATAACCCTAATAAAAGCAATAAAAATATTCCGTAGGTAACTGAAATAAAGGTCATAAATAAAGTAACAATAAGAATAGGGTTTGTCGTTGCGATAACTATGATGGTGGGTAGGGGCACTCATCCCAACAACTAGGGTTTATTGTTTCCCTGTTAACCAATAGGTTCGCATTTCGCCTTTACCTTTGACTAAAATTATACCTCTTTCTTCGAGTAAGTAACTATCTTTAATTTTTTGATAGGTGGTGTGACTGACTTGAATTTGTCCGGGTATACCTTGAGATTCCATGCGCGAGGCAATATTAACAGCATCCCCCCATAAATCATAACTGAATTTTTTGAGTCCGATCACTCCGGCAACTACTGGCCCTGTATTAATGCCAATTCTAAGATTTAATAATTGATTATCATGAGAGCGAAATTTTTGAATAATTTGTTGCATTTCTAGGGCCATTTCTGCGATCGCTTGGGCATGATTGGGTTTAGGAATAGGGATACCGCCAACGACCATATAAGCATCCCCAATGGTTTTAATTTTTTCTAATTCATATTTATCTGCTAGACGATCAAATTCAGAAAAAATTTCATTCAAAATAGTAACAATTTGTGTAGGAGAACTGCGAGAGGATATGCCTGTAAAATCGGTCAAATCGGCAAATAAAATTGTGGTTTCTTCAAAGCGATCGGCAATACACCCCTGATTTTTTTTAAGTTTTTCAGCGATCGCTAAGGGTAAAATATTCAGTAATAATTTTTCGGATTTATCTTTTTCTAATCGCAAATCTGCTTCGGCTTGATTTCTTTCTAAGGTGGCTTGATAAATTTTTTCAAACATAGTTTGAAACGTAGCAATTACATCCCCTAGTTCATCATTTCTTTGGATCGAATTTGAATAAAATCTGGGTACAGGTTTGTTGTCAACAATTGCTTTCCCAGCTTCAATTAAATCTAAACGCAGTTTTAAAATCGGAAGAATAACATTTTTTCCCAAAACAAATAATGTGGATGAAGTCACAAAAAAAGCAATTATTAAAACTAAACCTGCAATTCTTAAAATATAAGCATAGGTTTCTGTCTGAACATCAGAAGCATCATGACGAATAATAATTACATATTTATTGTTCATAGGATTAACATTACAACTAACATCATAGCGATCGCCATTTTGTTGACGCAAATATAATGTTTTCCCCTGTATTGCTTGTGAAAATGTTAAAACAGGAGGCTCACCAAATTGACCAATTAATTCCCCTGTAGTTCGGTAAACGGCTCCTCCTAAAATATCGGGATTCAAATGATGTAAATGACTCAATTGTTTTAAGAGTTCAGAATTAGAACTATAGGGATAGGTTTCAATTATCCAAGCAATTTTATTAGAAGATATTGCCGGAAATTGTCTTAAAAGTTGTTGCTGATATTGATATACTGAAGGAATTAAAATTAAAACCTCGATAAAAACTAAACTCAAAAATACCCAGATTGCAATGTTTCGAGAAAGACGGGCATTAAAAAGTTTAAAAAATAATTTCAGTTGTTCAGACATCAATGGATCACTCCTACAAATATCTTTTTTTAGATCAATAATCATTCAAGTCCCCTCTCCCTCAATCCAGAATCTCATCTCAGGTAATTTGTAAAATAGATAAAATTGCTATATTATTAAGACCTGTATATTTAAAAGTGTAGAACCTATGCACTCTTAGTGGATATTGTATCTAAAAAACTCATGTTTGGGAACCCTAAACTAATGTTAAACTAGATTCAGCTAAAATTAGGATAATTTTAATTAAAATAATTCTCAGGCTGAATACAACAGAGGTTAACTGATGACCATAGAACCAAATTCATCGCCATCTCAAGGACTGGAGCATATCCCCGAAACCCTGAATGGTGCGACGCCTAAACCCACCTTTGAGCCTTCAGAAGCGGAAACCCCAACGCAGGCGCTCCAACTCTCCTCCGTGGACTCTTGGGAAATCGAAACTGAAAACTCGACTTTGAACGATCGACCGAATCAGGTATCGGGTTCGGTCGTGGTGCTATCGGCGATGGCATTGATGATTTTAGGGTTAGGAATTGATAATATTGCATTAGGATATGTCGGGGCTTTCGCCACATTAGCCTTGTCTTTGCGGTTAGTTTGGTCGAATTGGGGTAAAGCTTGGGAAACATTAATTCCACCGATTTGGCGCAATTTAATTATTGCTTGTATTGGAATTTTAGGCTCTTTAATTGGCTTAGTTATTTTTAGTAATGCGAATACTCCCAATGAAGTTAGTAATATTACAATTAATTGGGATGCTATTGGTGCTTTGGGGGATTTAGGTGGAGCATTAGGTCAAATTTTAATTGCTATTATTGCCGTTTATGTGGCTTGGAGACAGTATATTATTTCTCGGGATTTAACTATTCAACAAAACCGAATTACTCAACAACAAACCATTGATGCTTATTTTCAAGGAGTTTCTGATTTAGCTTTAGGAGAACAGGGATTATTAGAAGATTGGCCGCAGGAAAGAGTGATTGCAGAAGGACGAACCTCAGCGATTGTTAAAAGTGTGGATGCGGAAGGAAAAGCCAAAATTCTCCGGTTTTTATCTCAAGCTAGATTAATTACTCCTTTACAACGCGATCGCCATCTAGGACGTCCGATGTTAGATGGTAATGGAAATTATGCCGAAGATCGCGCCCATGGGGTGCGGGTGATTGATTTGGGGGCGATGTTAGCGGGAGCAGATTTATCTGAAACTGACCTGCGACGGACGGATTTAACGGATACTAATTTAGTCAAAGCTAATTTAACTGGATGTAATTTAGTCCGCGCTAATTTAGCCCGTTCTATTCTTTATGAAGCCGATTTATCCCGGACAAATTTACGTTCTATTAAACTATTTTATGGCCCTGTAGAAACAGCTTCCCCTCGCAGTCGCACATTAATTCCTAATTTTGAAACCGGAGAATATACGGGTGCTGTGCTGGAAAATACTGACTTTACTGGCGTTGATAATTTATCAGAAGAAAATCGTTATTATTGTTGTGCATGGTGCGGTTCTAAATCTCGAAAAACTATCCCCGGAGGGTGCGAAGGTATTCCTAATAAGTTAGATCGTTGATTTTTTTATTTATTCTGCCATAAAAATTTGCTCCACTGTCAAATTGAGGTCGGGAAATAGTTGAGAAATCATCCTTTGTTCACCTGTAAAAATAGTATTCTGGTAACTTCCATTCATCAGAAAATTGATCATAACTTGTTCTATTAAAGGATCAATAATCCAATATTCAGCAATCCCAAATTCCTCATATTCAGTCATCTTTTTAACATAATCTCGGTTTTCGTTATCTTCCCCTGGACTCACAACTTCTACCACTAATAAAGCCGGAACCTCCAGAATTGCTGATTTTTTAAACTGTCGTAACCGTCGCCAATCTTCTGCTTGAATAATAGCAATATCCGGTTGTCGGGAGCGACTAAATCTAGTTCGTATCCCCACATCTCCCTGTTTAACTTTTAAGTCTAAATTCTGTCTTTGAATTTCTTGATAAAAACAGATAAACAAAAACCCGATAATATCAGAATGAATGGGACTCGCAGGTGTCATCGGAATTAACACCCCATCTTCAAGTTCATAACGATTATCTGTTCCGTCATCGTAGGTTAGATACTCCTCAAACGTTAACTTTACAGGGGTTTGTGTCATGTTGTCACCTCAACTTTACAATAGCCCTATTAATTATTAAGTATAACGTTGTTGGGCTTCAGCCCCTAAGTGCTGAGAGTGCTAAAGCACAACAACAAACTATCTTTTGATTAATTTTTTACCCTTCTTTCTCCATAGCGTAATAACATATTAATACTCGCCAAACGATTTGCCCAACTCGATACTTGATAGGGACGTTCTAAGGCTTGTAAACGCATAGAAATTTGGAATTGTTTTTGGAAAGTTGCTAACTTTTCTTGAGCAATTCCTAAAGTTTGAGTAGAAGGATTATCCTCTAACTGTTTTAGGGTTTGTGCTAACTCCTCCGCTTGAATACTCAAAGATTTTAATTCCTCATCTCGTATCCAAAGTTGTTCATTTCCTAACAGAAAACTCCATTCTCTTTTTAAGGCTAAATAGCGATCATGCGCCGCAGCAAAGGGCTGGCGATAGGGAATGGGAGGTTGAGTTTTCGAGGAATTATTTTGAGTTCTATGCAAATAGTTTTGGAGATTATTACCAATACTTTCAGCAGCAAAAATTGAATATCCTCCTGTTGGTAAATCCCGTAAGGATTGTAATTGATCAATCGCCACAATTTCAGGTAGATTTAGTAACTTAATTGATGGACTAATTAACGCCGACCCTAACCGTTGTTCCTGGGTTAAGGGCTGAGTAATTCGTTGTAAACGGTTGGTATCCATTGCATAGGTCATCGGAACAATTAAATCCACATAACCGTTTTTCGCCCAAACTTCCCATTGTTGTTGAATTTTCATAATCCTTTCCTGTTCAGGATTAGAAAACACCGCCACTGATAAAATTACATTAGGTTTTTGTTGCTTCAAAAATCGCGAAACTTCTGCAACAAAGGAGGTTATTTGTTCGGTTTTAAATTGCGTCCATTGATTCCATAATTGATTGTTTTTGGGAGTAATATTAACCGGATCAACTCCTGTTAATTGTTGAAATTGTTCCCGTCCCGCTTTCCCATATCCATAGGTGTAACTTCCGCTTGGATCTTGGAACGGATAGCGAATATAATCTAATTGCAACCCATCGACATTATAGGCAGTAATTTCATTAATTAAACGCATTAAATACGCCCTAGCTTCCCGGTTGGCGGGATCAAGATAAACTTTGCGATCGCGGGTATTTCTTAACTCTCCATAATTATTAATATTGATCCAATCAGGATGGGCTTGAATTACCGGACTTAAAAAACTACTGGGTTGTCCTAACAGTTCATTATGACGGTCATTTCCCACCGCAAAAACCCAGATCCAAGCGTGTAATTCTATCCCCCGTTCATGGGCTAATTTTACCGCCGATTCTAATGGGTTCCAACCCTGTATTAAAGGATTTTGCGCGGGCGCGACTCGACTGGGATAAATTGGATAACCTGCATTAATTGTTTCAAAATAAACCGTATTAATTCCCGCCGAAGCTAACCGATCAAAAACCTGCGACAGTCCCGCTTCATTTCTGGCTTTAACAATAGTTCCTCGGTCTAACCAAACTGCCCGAATTTCCGCCCCTAATCGTTCTCCTTCCGTGGGATAATGTTGCCATAATTGTTGACGAATTTCTAACCATTGCTGGCGAGCTTCTGACCAATTTTGCTGTGCGACTAATTCGGGAAAATTCTTAATTACTTCTCTAGCTTTAGTAATAATTTGATCGGATTGTTTAAAATTAGCGCTGGCTAAATTTCCTCCTGTTCCTGCTGTTAATTGAGTGGAAGCAACCTGTAAATTAATTGGAATATTACCGGAATTTGAGGCAATTAAAGCATTTTCAAAACGTCCTAATAAATCTACTAATTCCTGACGCATTGCAATGGCAGTTAATTCCTCAATAGGTTGATTTCCGGGCTGCACTTCTAAACCCGCCGGGGCAATTTGTTCGGAAGGGTCAATAAAACCACTCGGAACCGCCGGAGTATTGGGTAATGTCCGAGTTGCCGTTAGGCTGGGGGCGGGGGGCGTAGTTGAACGCGGGGGGGAAACCGGAATCTGCGGTACTATCACAGGTGTAACCGGACGTGGAGAGGGGATAGTAGCCCTTGGCTGTACCCCTGGTGTCCTGGGTTGGGGGAGGGGTGCAGGGGCCGGACGGGTGGCTGTTAGGGGCATTACGGTCGCCGGACGAGGTACTGCTGTCGGGGCCGTAGGAGTCGGACGGGTGGCTGTTGGGGGTGGTAGAGGAGCCGGACGGCTGGCTGCTGTCGGGACTGTGGGAGCCGGACGGGGGGCTGTTGGGGGAACAACGGTCGCAGTAGCGACGGGAGTTGTCGGGTTTGCGGCTAAACCATGACGACTGACCGCCGCCTGTAACCAAGCAATATCAACCTCCGCCGAAGATTGATTTCCCCAGCGCCAGCCTAAATAGGTGGCTTTTTGAGTAGTAATAACGGCGGGAGAACTACCACTAGCTTCCCAAATTCCGGCGGTATAACTTTCTAAGGTAGTGGGAATTAAAACCCCCCCTTCAACGGCGTTAGCATTGGCTTGAATTGGCCCCCAAGTTGTTAGGGAAGCGCAGAGGGGATCTTGAGTTCGACAGCGATTTTTAGCGATTTGGGGTTTAGCGGGAACTGTGAGAGGAAAAGCCCAATAGGAACCTAAAATTGATCGCAACAATTGACGAACTAAAGGGGTAGATTTTTCTCCGATGGGGCCGCTCGCAATCACCTGTCCGCCTTGTTTTGCCCACTCTTGCAGGATTTTGGCTTGTTCGGTTTTAATAATAGTTATATTAGGCAGAAATAAAACTCGAATTCCCTGAAGATCGGCGAGGCTTTTGATATTGTTTAAATCCAGGGTTTGATAAGGTATTCTACTGGCTTTTAAGCGTTGTTCAATGCTATTCCATTCTGTGGTTTGTCCTGAATCACGAATTACCCCTAATCGGGCATTTATTTGGCTTAAGGAAGTTAGGGGAATTGATAATTGTAAGATTGTACTGGCAAGAGTTCCAAGGATAATCTGTTGGAAAAACGTTTGCGATCGCCTTTGCACCATTGGTTTATATTAGTTTTTTAATGATAAAAAATTCGGGTGAATTAGCATAAATAGACAGAATTGTCAAGTCTTTTTTTTAGGCTAAACCTAAAATTCTGCCAAATTCTCTGTCTTTCCAACTCCACACCCCTAAAATTGGACGCATACAAATCTTAACTATTCTACCAGGCATCTGTATTAAAGGGAATTAAACTAGGAAAATAAGGTATGTGAACAGATTGTATTTTTTCTAGTGCTTCAGGTTCTAATCGTCTCATTCGACTTCCTCTTTCATCTCGTTCACAGACGAGAATAGATTCGGGAATTTCACTTAAAGCGGATATCAAATCATCGGAGTGAGTGGTAACAATTAATTGAGTTCTTTTAGAAGCTTCAATTAATAATTGAGCAATGGTAGGTAAAATATCAGGATGCAATCCTAATTCGGGTTCTTCAATACAGATCAGAGGAGGAGGAGTTGGATGTAAAAGAATCATTAATAAGCAAAGATAGCGCAATGTTCCATCAGAGAGACGAGTCGCTGGAATCGGTTGATTAAGTCCTCTTTCATGTAAAAAAATCTGAACTGTTCCCCCCGCTATTTTTATAGTAATATCCGTTACAGGTTCATAAAACTTTTGTAAATTTTCAACAATTTTTCTGCTTCCAATACGGTGCTGCAAATCATTAAGAATTAATCCTAAATTACTACAATCTTCGAGTAAAAAATCTTCAGGTAAATCCAATTTTTGCGGCATTCTAGGAGGAGTATAACGCCCTAAATTCCACTCTCGATAAAGTCGGATTTGAGTAAATTGATTACTTAAATAACTTAATTCTGGGTATAAATCTGGATCTTTTCGTTGTGATAAAACTGATTGATCAGGTTTTAAGTCTTCTCGTCTCAATTGACGGCGAGTGGGTTCATTTTCTGTTATTCTTGTTGCATTGAGTACGGGATGACCCTGTTGATAGCGATAGAAAAAGAAAACATCTTGTTCATAATCATTATTAGGATGTTCATTTTCGATAGCTTCATCAATAATTTCTAAGCGTTGGGCAACCGTTGTAAAATCAATACGATAGCGTAGAGGCATCGGTATCCGACCCCGACCTTCTGGATAATTAATGATAGCTTCAATTTTGGCAATGGGAGTTTCTTGAGTTCCTTTCCATAGCCATTCATTGACTCCGCCACCCTCACGAATTGGCTTAGTTAAATCGGTTGGAATCCCTTGCAATAAGCCTAATACTTCAATTAAATTTGATTTTCCTACACCATTTGTGCCCCTGATGACATTTAGGGGCTGTAAATCAATGATTTCTCCTGATGAACCATAGGAGAGAAGGTTTTGGATTTTTAGCGAATTAATAAATTTATAGCCTTCCATAGAGCAATTTTTGAATACCTCTTAAAGTTTATTTAATATAACAAACAGATGAATGACTTAGATCCCACAGAAAGAAATTAACTATCCTCAGTCCCATCGGTTGAAACCGTGGCTACACAAACAAAACCCGCCTGCGCGGGTTTCAAACCGATGATCATGGTATATTACAAGCGTTCCAGCAAACGATCGCCCACTCGCAGCGCATTAGCAATAATTGTCAAAGCCGGACTAACCCCAGCATTAGACGGAAAGAAACTACCATCTACCACATAGAGATTATCGAGATCGTGAGCGCGACAGTTGGGGTCTAACACCGAAGTTTGGGGATCATCGCCAAAACGACAAGTACCGCACTGATTGGCCATCACCTGAATCGGCACTTCACCACGCGGATGTAATACCCCCTGTTGAAAGCCGTCCAGTTGTTTTTCAATAGTTTTTAAAACTTCAGTCCAGCGATAAATTAAGCGATCGTGTGCTTCGTTATTGTTAGCACTATAGTCAATAAATATTTTCCCTCCTTCAAACCGGACTCGGTTATTCGGATCGGGTAAATCTTCCGTTTGCGCCCACCAACCGATAGAATGGGTTGCCAACTGCTTTAATCCAAAACCGGGCATAAATTTTGCCAGTAGGGAAAACATCGGTGGCGCTTCGGCGAAAATTATATCGGTCAGCAGTCCGCCGGAGTTGTGAATATGTCCCATAGGATAAGGGAAATCGTGATCGCCCCAATAGAAATCATTTACACAGACCGTCTTTTGAAACGCTCCAGAATTGGGTTTGGTACTCAGTTGTACGACTACGGTCATCAGGCTTTTCATTAAATTCCGCCCCACCAGACCCGAACTATTGGCCAAACCGTTGGGATGGCGATCGCTCACCGAACGCAACAACAACGCCGCCGAGTTCACCGCACCGCAGGCCAACACCACAATATCCCCTAGAAACAGATGGGATTGTCCATCGATCTCAGCTTGCACCCCTTTCACCACCCGACCCGATGGATTTATGTGCAGACGAACCACCTTCGCCCCGGTTTTCAGGGTAACATTAGGATGGGTTAAGGCGGGAGCAATGCCACTAACTTCCGAATCGTTGGTAGGATCGTCATCCTGGCGGGTAAGAGCTAAAGGCAAAGGAGCAGGATGAAGACCAAGTTTAGCGATCGCTTCATAGATTTGGGCGACTTGGGGTTCGGTAGCCACTGCTGGGAAGGGATAATCGCCACTACGGGGAGGTTCGGTCGGATCGTCATTTGCCTGACCATGAACCTTATACAGCGTTTCAGCTTCTGTATAGTAGGGTTCAAAATCTGAGTATTTCAAACACCATTCCGGGGAAATTCCCCCCTGATGTTGGACAGTTTCAAAATCCCCTTCCCGAAATCGGAGTAAGGCGGCGCCATAGATTTTGGTATTACCACCAACTGCATAATTCATTTGGGGCGAAAACGGTTCTCCGGCGCTGTCATACCACTGTTCCGGGGCATGATAGCGTTCCCGCTTGAAGATATCGACATTACTGCGATTCTGTTCTTCCAGGGGCATAAAATCCCCCCGCTCCAAAATCAATATCTTCTTCCCTGTCGAGGCTAACTTATAGGCGAGAGTTCCTCCCCCCGCGCCCGTACCAATAATAATTAGATCGTAGTTTTGATCGTCAATAATCATGATGTTTACCTACTTATAGCAGTAGTCAAGGTTGTCATAAGAAATCCAATTAATTATAGATGCTACAGATTATCCCTCTAACCCCGGTGTAGAGACGTTGCATGCAACGTCTCTACACCGGGGAATGTGTAGCAAATATTTCATGATGGATTATTAGGTTCTTACACCGATAACTAATAACTGAATATTCGTGTTTGAACGGAAATAACCATCACTGCCAAACGTAAATAAGGATAAACAAAATAATCCAGATCACATCAACAAAGTGCCAAAAAATGGAGGTTGCTGCCACCCCAAATTCGCCTTTGTCGTAATTCCCAGGAATAAACGATCGCCCCAACATAATTGTCTGTAATAGCACTCCCGTGAACACATGAAGACCATGAAATCCGGTCAGCAAATAAAAAGTCCCACCAAATACGCCATCGGTAAAACCAAAGGGGAGACTACGCCATTCCACCGCCTGACCATACAAGAAATAACTTCCCATGATCATTGTCAACAGCCAGAATGCCCGGAAACCCCAGAGATTTTTAACGTGCAGAAAACGTTCAGCAATATAGATGACAAAACTACTAGAAACCAACACCACTGTATTAATAGCTGGATCGTGAATTTCTAGCCCAGTTATACCGAGAGGCAACCACTCTAAAGCGGTAGTTTTGTAAACAATATATCCCGTAAAAAAGCTGAGGAAAATTACACTTTCCGACAGCAAAAATACGATAAAGCCAAACATCCTATTACCCGCTTCATCATGGGTATGGGCGACTGTTCCATGCCCTTCTAAGGCATGACTTGATATCACCTGCGAATTGAGGTCAGAATCGACTTTAGTGGTGTTCATGGGCTATTTCCAGCGCATCAGGGTTAGCAACCAACGGTTCTGATTTCCCGTAACCATAGGGTTCAGAAATTACAATTGGCAATTCTTCAAAGTTTTCTGCTGTTGGAGGTGATGATAGCAACCATTCCAACCCAATTGCTCGCCAGGGATTTTTCGGAGCTTTTTCCCCCTGCACCCAAGATCCAATCATGTTGAGGAGAAACGGCAATGTAGACATCCCCAACAAAAACCCCCCCAGACTGGCAATCACGTTCCAGAAAGCAAATTCGGGGTCGTAGGAAGCAACGCGGCGGGGCATTCCCTCTAATCCCATCGGGTGCATCGGGAAAAAGCAGATATTAGTACCCAGGAAAGTTAGGGCAAAATGCAATTTACCCAAACCTTCGGAATACATTCGCCCGGTCATTTTCGGAAACCAGTGATACAAGGCGGCGTACATTCCCATGACCACAGCACCATAAATGACGTAGTGAAAATGTCCGACTACAAAATAGGTATTGTTGACATGAATATCAATTGGCACTGATGCCAACATAATCCCGGTGATCCCGGCAAACACAAACATTACCAAACCACCCAAGGCAAATAACATCGGGGTATTCAAGCGCAATTTTCCACCCCAAACCGTTGCCACCCAAGCAAAAACCTTAATTCCAGTGGGAACGGAAATCAACATCGTAGTTGCCATAAACACCATCCGCATCCAACCAGGAGTGCCACTGGCAAACATATGATGCACCCAGACAATACCGCTCAAACCCGTAATTACTAGCGATGAGATAGCAACTACCTTGTAGCCAAATAATGGTTTGCGGGCATAGACGGGGAAAATCTCCGAGAAAACCCCAAAAATCGGCAAAATTATCACATAAACTGCCGGGTGAGAATAGAACCAGAAGAAGTGCTGGAATAGAATGGGATCGCCCCCCTTCGCCGGGTCAAAAAAGCTAGTCCCAACGGTGAGATCGAGCAACAACATCACCGCCCCGGCGGTTAGGGCAGGTAGGCCAAATAGTTGAATAATTTGGGCTGCTAATACCGTCCAGACAAATACGGGCATCCGAAACCAGGTCATTCCCGGGGCGCGCATCTTAAAAATGGTGGTGACAAAATTTACCGCCCCCATGATCGAGGACACACCGGATATCGCCACCGCCAATATCCACAAAACTTGGCCGTTAATCAGGTTCCCGGTAGGATTTTGGAGACTCACCGGAGGATAGGCCCACCAACCGGATTGGGAGGGGCCGCCGGGGACAAAGAAGCTGGCCATGAGGATCACCCCAAATACCGGAACCATCCAAAAGGCCACGGCATTCAAGCGGGGAAAGGCCATATCCCTTGCCCCAATCATCAAGGGGACGAGATAGTTGGATAATCCTACCAGGGAAGGGAATGTCCACAGGAATAACATAATAGTCCCGTGCATGGTGAACATGGCGTTGTAAACGGCACGGTCAAGCAAATCGGCTTCCGGGGTGATCAGTTCACCACGAATAATCATGGCCAGAATACCGCCAATTAAGAAGAAAAAGAAGGATGTTACTAGATATTGAATCCCGATCACTTTATGGTCGGTACTGAAACCGAAAAATCTCCGCCAATTTTCAGGACTTTCGTCCATGGGTTGTTGGATATCCGCGATCGCATCAACAGAAATATTTGTCATGGTTTATAAGTAATCGTTGTTTAGTTAGGCTGTTTTAATTTGATGTAGGATCTTGATATACAAGCCTTATTTTGAATGGATTTGAAAATCAAACCTCTCTAACATGATTTGAATGATGTTTTTGTGATTGAATTTGGCATTATTCGATCCCAGAATTGGAATAATTGACTACGGGAGGAAGGGCTGGCTCAACGATTTTCCAGCGATCGCTATTATTTCTTTTGCTATATTCAGTAAAAGCGCGATTGTAAGCCGTTATAGGCTTTTGGGTTGCCGTATTTGCTAACCATTGTTGATAAGCGTCGGCAGACTCCACCACCACATCGGTTTGCATCGCCGCAAAATAAGTTCCGCTATATTGGGAATCGCGCAACCGATACCGTCCTTCCCGAATTGGCGTGAACTCAAAATCAATCACCCGACCCGGGATAATATCTTGTTTGACGCGAAAGGCAGGTACATAAAACCCATGTAGCACATCCTCCGATTCCAGTGTCAGGCGCGCCCGTTGGTTGTTAGGTAAATGCAATTCCGTACTGGTAATATTTTGGTCGGGATAGTAAAATTCCCACACCCATTGACGGGCACGGACTTCGATGGGGTGTATCGGTGTTGCCAAAGAAGCATCTAAGGGGGCTGCGATCGCCATTGACCGATGAATATGTTCCATCGGCCCCAAAATTGACATTTGGTCATAAATCTGGTAGCTGTAGGCTGCAATCCAGACCGCCAACAGAAAGGGAATTGTCGTCCAGACTATTTCCAGTGGCACATTCCCCTCGATGTGGGGGCCATCGCTGGTATCGTATTTACCCGCCTGTTGAAACAATACCGAGTAGGTCAGCGTCCCCACCACTCCCAGAAAAATAAACGTCCCCAGGGTCACCAGAAAGCTGAACAACCGATCGATTAACTGGGCTTCTGCTGAGGCTTGGGGGGGAAACCAAGAATAGGCTTGCTGTCCCATCCACAGGCTGATCAGGGCAAGGGCGATCCCAATGACGCCTAAAATTAAAATGGTACGAATTTTCATGTTTTCCCTTACTGCAACAGCAAATTTGGATTTTCTCCGATCCGCAACAGCCGATCAGCAGTAATATGCACGCCAAACTCGGCTGCCAGTTGCGCTCCCAGGGTTCCGTGAACGAACATCAGGGCGAAAATACCCAATCCGGCCAAGAGGTAGAGCCACTGTACTTGCTGTGCCTGATCTTTCCGCCAGAGAAAGCGCTGAAACCCTCGCCATACCGTCATTGCCACGATTAACAGCAATAATACAACCCCACCGACTCCGTGCCAAAGCATGGTTTCCATGGCTTGCAAGCCCCAGGCGCTGGTGACATCTGCCTCTGGTGCTGCCAACATGATTTCGTAGAAACCTGCTGCTACGGTAAAGAAGGTGATGATGGCGGCGGCAAGCATATTGTACCAACCGACATCGAAGAAATTTGAGCGGGTGGCGGGAATTGCCAGAAATTTGAAGATGGGTTTTTCCAATGGGAATAGTACGCCTACGATATCAAAGGCGATCGCCACAATAAACAATCCCAGGGTCAAATGCACTAGGTTAGGATGAATGGGCAGGGCGTAAGGTAAGCCATTCGCACCCAATTGTCCCTTGAGTTGGTCGATTAAATCATTATTCATTACAACAGGCCCTCCCGCACGGCTTCAACCACGGGAACTGTATGTAGCCCATAAACCCACACCAATAAATCTCCTAAATAAACTTGGAAAAATACCAATCCCGTTAACAGTATATTTACTCCTAAAAACGATAGAGGCAAGGTTTTGGGATCGCGCGATCGCAACACATAGCGCCAGGCGGTAATTGCTGCAATAATCCCAGACAATGACCATCCTAGTATTGTGTGCAGGTTCAAGGTTGATGCTGCTGCTGAGTAGGGTTCGGCTAATCCCGCTTCAATCTGTCCAAAAATGATAGCAATGAAGATGGAAATTGTCGCAAAAAACAAATTCCACCAACTGACTTCATACATTCTAGGATTGCGGGTGAAATAGCCTATTCCATCGCATAAAACCGCAAACAACACCATGGCAATCACAAAATGCACTACGATGGGGTGCATCGTGTCAGGATAGGGCAAATTATGGTCATTAAGTGGGGGAAGATACTCGAACATGATATTTTTAATCTTGGAACTAAACCTTAACAAATCCAGAATAAATTACATCAAACCACTCAAAATAAATCAACTTTTCCGGTTGACAGCAGTTCTATAAAATTTACCATGATCAGAGTCATAAGCACCAATTCAGATCACAAAAAATTGCTTTTTCTTTATGTCATATAATTTTAGCATCATCCTCCTTTCTTGTTTTTGGTCAATTAATAATACATCATTTTGAGATCACTTGATTGAATTGAGTATATCAGGATTTTTTAAGCTGTATATCCTGTTCAATAAGTTTGACGAGTTGTCTTTTTATCAATGCCGGATTTTGGGCAAAAATCAAGTGCTATAGCTACCCAATATACCTATTAATAAAACTTTGCTTGATTTTATACAAATATAGCCTGGAAGTTCTGAAGCACAACAACGGTTGTTATTTCAGTGAAACCCTTTAATCATAAACTATTGCGTACAGAAATATAAAATTGAGGTACAATCATAGAATATTTATCAATTGTATATCAACAAAACCGATGAATGAATTAGAACCGACGGTAGAAGAACTCAAGGATTTACTGGAACATCATGATCATGAACATTCTAGTCATCCCCATATTCATAGTGAAGAATCTTTGCGAAAAATAGTCAATCGTCTATCACGCTTAGAGGGACATATTCGGGGTGTTAAAACAATGGTACAAGAAAATCGTCCCTGTCCTGATGTATTAGTCCAAATTGCTGCTATTAGAGGGGCTTTAGATCGGGTAGCTAGAATTATTTTAGATGAACATTTGAGTGAATGTGTCGCTAGGGCAGCAAAAGAAGGTAATATTGATGTTGAAATTGAAGCTTTAAAAGCAGCATTAGATCGTTTTTTACCATAATTTAAGCATGAAAAATAAAATAGTTTTTGGTTTAATTTGGCTAGGATTTATTCTGTATGCGTTTATTTTTGCACCACCGGATCAGCCCGAAACTTTGGATTTAATCCAAAATCTATCAACCGGGAACTGGACAGGAATTAATCCTTTAATTATCGCCCTATTTAATATTATGGGGATTTGGCCGTTAATTTATAGCTGTGTTCTATTTATTGATGGACATGGACAAAAAACTCCGGCTTGGCTATTTGCAACTTTATCTTTTGGGGTGGGTGCTTTTGCGATTTTACCTTACCTAGCTTTGCGCCAACCTAACCCTCAATTTTTAGGAAAAAAATCATGGTTTATAAAAATATTAGATTCTCGAATTACGGGACTATTATTAACATTAGGAACAATTATACTGGTGATTTATGGTTTAACCCAAGGCAATTGGGAAGATTTTATTCAACAGTGGCAAACTAGCCGTTTTATTCACGTTATGAGTCTTGATTTTTTATTATTAAGTATTTTGTTTCCAGTTTTATTAACAGATGATCGAGCTAGACGAGGAATGGAAAAATCTGTAATATTGGATTGGATTAGCTTAATTCCTTTATTTGGGGCACTATTTTATTTAACAACAAGAGTACCTTTAAATCATCAAACTGAGTGATAAGAATTATTTTGCTGATCCCAAAATCATCAAAACATCATCTATAATAAACTTCCAATATTCTCAATTGAGTCTATTCTCCGTTTCCCGTTTTCGACAAAACCATGAACAAGCGTCTAGCATCTTGGAATTCCTATTTTCCTCTAATCTTAACTGGCCTCCTGATGAGTGCTTGTGGAAGTGAACCCCAGGCGGCGGCACCTCCACCTGTCTCAGTAAATTTGGCGGTGGTAGGCAAGAGTAATGTTAGAGATACCAGCGAATTTAATGCTAGGGTCGAAGGAATTGAAAATGCGGTGATTCAACCCCGTGTTAATGGCTTAGTGAAACAGGTTTTTGTCCGTTTGGGCGATCGCATTTCTCAAAATACCCCGTTAATTGAAATTGACGGACGCCAACAACAGGCGAATTACGAAGGTCAATTAGCCAGCGTTGAGTCCAGAATGGCACAACTCAACAGTGCTAGGGCCAATCTGGACGCTCAACGATCGGAATTGCAGCGAATCCAAGCCCAACTGACTTATCAATCCCAAGAAGCTGATTTACAAGATGCTCAACAAACCCTAGCCGCCGAAAAAAATGAAAAACAGCGATTAGAGTATGAATTAGAATATACCTCCGTCGCGGATGAGCTCAAAACCGCCCAAGAGAATGTGCAGGTAGGGCTCAAAGAACGGGAGCGCCGACGGGCAATTATGGACGAGCGGAAAAAAGCTTATGATCGTTATCAACAACTGTATGAACAGGGGGTTGTTTCCTCAGAAATCTACGATCAAAAATTAAGAGACTATCAAGCATCTCAAGCGGATTTTGCCGCTCAAGAACGGGAGATCATGTCCCTACAAGCGCGGGTGAGAACCGCCCAACAAAACCTAGAACGTCAAATTTCCACCTTAAACACCCAAATAGAAACCCAACAAAGACGGGTGGATGCTTCTCAAGCGAAAGTTGAAAGTGCCACCCAGAATTATAACCGTCAAGTCTCAACTCTGAGCGCTCAAATCGCCAGTCAAGAAAAAGTGATTCAGGCTCAAGAATCTGAGGTACAAAGACTCCAGCGCGATATTGACCAAGCCCGGTCAACCGCAACGGCCGGACAAATCCAATTGGGATATTATCAAATCAATGCCCCGATTGATGGGATAGTCGGGGAGGTAATGGTCAAAGCTGGAGATTTTGTCGATAGTCAAACTACAATTACCACCATTCGACAAAATGATTTATTAGAAGTTCAAATTAATATTCCCATTGAACGCCTTTCCCAAATTAGATCAGGAACTTTAGTCGAGCTTAGATCTCAAGAAACCGGAGCATTAATCGGAACCTCCCAGGTGTCCTATATTTCCCCCAGTGCGGGGACAGGAACCCAAACTATTTTAGTTAAAGCGATTTATGATAACCGTAATAATAGACTCCGAACCGATCAAATTGTCCGTGCTAAGGTAATCTGGGAACAACAATCGGGAATTACAGTTCCCGTAACTTCGATTAGTCGAATTGGCGATCAAAGTTTTGTCTTTGTCGCCCAAGAACAAACTCAGGACGGGAACACTCGATTAATCGCTAAACAAAGACCCGTGCAGTTAGGCAGTATTCAAGATCAGAGCTTTGAAGTTCGCTCGGGTTTAAAAACTGGAGAAAAAGTGGTTATAGATGGCGTGGTCAAGTTACGAGATGGCACACCCATTACGGATAAAAAACAGCAACCCACCACCGACGCCCCCTCACCCGGAAAACAATAAATTACCTGGTTAATCGCCAACTCCCACTAACTGCCAACCCCTGAGAAGATTGCTATGCTTCTGTTTGTTCAAACTTTTATTAAACGACCTGTCCTAACGACAGTCTGTAGTATCCTGATTATTTTGATCGGGGCTATCTCCATTCCCCTGCTGCCGATTACGCAACTTCCCAACCTAGCAAATACCCAAATTAGTGTTGTTGGGGTCAATATTGGTGCGGATGCGGAAACAACGGAAACTACCGTTACCACCATCATCGAGAGGGAAATTAACGGGGTGGAGGGGATGAAATATCTTTCCTCCAGTACGGGAAATAACGGCATCAGTAATATTTCCGTGTTTTTTCCCAATGATGTTGATCGGAATATTGCCCAAGTTAACGTTCAAAACCGAGTTGCTCAGGCTGAGTCTAATTTACCCGATGTTGTGAGGCAAATTGGGCTTTCGGTGCAGGCGTCGTCCCCCAGTATTTTATTAGTGATCAGTTTTTATTCCGATAAAGACGAAAGCGGAAAACCGATATATGACACCACATTTATTAGTAATTATATTGACCTTTTTATTGTTGACCAACTGAGTCGGGTTCCCGGGGTGGGTCAAGTGACCATCTTTGGGGAGCGCAAATATGCCATGCGACTCTGGCTTGATCCGTCTCGGATGGCCGCCAGGGGATTAACGGCCCAGGATGTAGCCTCAGCATTAAGAACACAAAACGTCCAGGTGGGAGCCGGAAAAATCGGTCAACAACCCACACCTGCCGATCAACTCTTTGAAATTCCCCTACAGGCTGTTAGTCGCCTCCGCACCGTCGAAGAATTTGAACAAATGGTACTCCGAACCACAGACAATGGCGAGTTAATCACCATTAAGGATGTGGGACGGGCTGAGTTAGGGGCAGAAAATTATGATTTGGAATCGACCTTTAATGGCGAACCCTCCGTCGGTTTGGGGATTTATCAACTTCCGGGTGGTAATGCCCTAGAAACCGCAGCCCAACTCAAAGCCACCCTAGCAGAACTGAGTAAAAATTTCCCTCCCGGCGTTAAAAGCCAGATTGCTTATGACACCACCCTGTTTATTAATGTGTCCCTTCAGGAAGTGGCAATCACCCTAATTATGGCCATTGCCTTAGTGGTGCTGGTGATTTTTGTATTTTTGCAAGATTGGCGAGCTACCTTAATTCCAGCAATTGCGATTCCGGTGGCCTTAATCGGAGCCATGGCTGGGTTAAAAGCCTTGGGATTTGAACTGAATACTTTAACCCTATTTGCTTGTACCTTAGCCGCAGGTTTAGTCGTGGACGATGCCATCGTGGTTGTCGAAGCGGTGATGATCAAAATTGAACAAGGGATGAAACCTCTGCAAGCGGCCCTAGATGCCATGTCAGAACTGACCGGGGCGATCATTGCGACCTCGATTGTTTTACTGGCGGTGTTTGTTCCGGTATTGTTTTTCCCCGGAACAACGGGGGTGATTTATAGACAATTTGCGGTGACAATTATTTTTGCGGTAATCTTTTCTACCTTTAATGCCCTTTCCTTTTCTCCCAGTATGGCGGGGCTATTGTTACGTCGCCAAAAGAAAACCGGGGGGCCTTTGGGGTGGTTTTTTGAGCAATTTAACCGAGGTTTTGGTTGGGTACAGGAAAAATACGCTGGAGTTGTTGGTTTTCTCACCCGGATTAATTCCTTGGTGATGATTATATTTGTCGCCGGGTTAGCAACAACGGTATTTGTTTATCAACAAGTACCATCGGGGTTTGTCCCAGAAGAAGATCAGGGCTATTTGATCGTGATCTTTCGGACTCCTGATGGCGTGTCCCTCAACTATACCGCTAAGGCTGCTGAACAAATTGTGGATCGGACTTTGGCGATTCCTGAAGTTGAAAGTATCTTTGCGGTTCCTGGATTTGGTTTTGAGGGACAAAACCCCAGTCAGGGGATTGCTTTTGTGTTACTCAAACCTTGGGATCAGCGACCGGATGCCTCTCAATCGGTGTTTGGGGTTCTAAGACGATTAAATGGGTCGTTACAATCTATTCCTGAAGTTCAAGCCTTTGCGGTGAATGCTCCCCCGGTGCAGGGTTTGAGTACCACCGGAGGCTTTGAATTTCAGTTATTAGATACAACGGGAAATTTACCGATTCAATCCTTAGTGGAAAATGGCAATCGTTTAATTGAAGCCGCTAATTCTAATCCGACTTTTGCCGGGGTATTTAGTCAGTTTTCTGCTAGTAAGGCTCAGAAAAGGGTTGAGGTGTTGCGCGATCGCGCTAATGCTTTGAATGTGGATGTGAACCAAATTTTTAGTACCTTACAAACCTATTTGGGGTCATCCTATATTAATGACTTTGTTTTAGGTCAACGTCAATATCGGGTTGTGGCTCAAGCGGAAAAACAATTCCGCGCCCGACCGGAGGATATTACTCAATTATATGTGCGTTCCCGGGATGGAGAGATGATTTCCCTGAGTAATTTGGTCAAACTCACGGATTTTGTTGGGCCAGAAACTATCAACCATTTTAATATCTTCCGTTCTATGTTGATTCAAGGAAACCCCGCCCCTGGAGCCAGTACGGGTCAAGCGATCGCAGCGATGGAAAAATTAGCCTCTGAGGTCTTAGACCCCGGTTTTAGTTATGCTTGGCAGGGTAGTGCCTTAGAAGAAAAGTCTTCCGGCGGGGCGGCAATTTTAATTTTCGGATTAGCATTTATTATGGCTTTTCTGGTGCTATCGGCCCAGTACGAAAGTTATATTGATCCGATGATTATTATGTTATCGGTGCCTCTGGCGGTCTTGGGAGCGATGGCCGCGGTTTGGTTCCGGTCGAATGTTCTCTTGCAAGGGACGGTCTGGCCCCTAATTACCAATGATGTTTATGTCCAGGTGGCCTTGGTGATGTTGATTGGTTTGGCTTCTAAAAACTCGATTCTGATTGTGGAGTTTGCTAACCAACTCAGGGACAAGGGTTTAAGTATTACCCAAGCCGCAATTCAAGCGGGGGAACAACGGTTCCGACCGATTCAAATGACTGCTATTTCTAGTTTGATCGGGTTCTGGCCGTTAGTTATTGCTTCTGGTGCGGGTTCTAGTAGTCGTTGGTCATTGGGTACGGCTATTTTTGGGGGTTTATTAGCAGGAACCCTATTAAGTTTGTTAATTACTCCGAACCTGTACATTACGGTTAAAACCCTAGAGGAACGTTTTCTGAAAGGGAAAAAATCCGATTCATCGAATAATAATAAATCGGATAAAAATCAACCTCTCTCTCCACCGGAAGATCCGCATTCTCAGGATAAAAATTCTGAGACTTTAGCCACCTCGGATAATGGTTCTATTCAACCAGATAGCAGTTTAAGTAAACCCTAAATTGTTATAGATTAATCAGGGAAAATGTCAAACAATGGGCTATCTAAGTTGTAGTTGCAGTCAAGTTATGATCAACTCAAGTTAACCAGGTTAGGAGGAATAGTATCCACAAAAGAACCGGAGCGCATTGTTTATTTAGCAATTCCTTCTGAAACTTATGAGGATTTTTTTCAACTTTCTTTCATTCAACGCGCTTTGAGACGTTACCAAGTCAAGCTAATAATTTATGATCCAAAATTAGAGGAGATTAAGCAATGGATAAAGTAGAAGGTTATCGACAATTTATTAAACAAATTTTGACCGAACACGCCCAGAATACAACAAATACGGATACAGTAAAGGCAGAGTTAATCTTTGATAGTGAACATGACCATTATCAACTCGCTTATGTGGGTTGGCAAGGAGATAAGCGAGTATTTGGCCCGGTGATGCACTTTGATATTCAAGAGGGCAAAATTTGGATTCAATATAATGGGACTGAAGACTCTGTTGCTCAGAGATTGGTTGAGATGGGCGTACCGACTTCAGATATTATTCTGGGTTTTCATTCCGCTTTCAAACGCCAATTTACAGGTTATGCAATGGGCTAGTTTCGTTGTTTGACACTTTAGTAGTAAACTTTCAATCATCAATCCTCTATAAAATATGTCAAACGAATCGCAACAACCCAAACAGTCTAAACCTTTGAGTTTAGATGCTTTATCAGAACGAGTTGAACGCTTAGAACAGAAGTTAGATAGGGCGTTATTATTATTAACGGATGTATACCGATACCAAAAATTACGGGATTTTTTAGAAGCTGGAAATTGGAAAGAAGCGGATCAAGAAACCACAAGAATTATGTTAGAAATCATGAATAAAAATAGCCTAGACGATATTATTCCTGATGAGATTATGATTTTTCCCTGTAGTGCATTAAGTCTACTTGATCAACTATGGATGAGTTACAGTAAAGATCGTTTTGGCTTTAGTGTTCAACAACAAATTTATACCCGGTTGGGAGGAAATGATGATATTTCTGATATTGATATGAAAGTTTTACAGGCGATGGAAGCTGAATTTGGATGGAGCGTGAATAATGAGTTATTAGATTATGAAGATCTTGATTTTAGTTCAGAAGCTCCTGTGGGGTGTCATCCGTCTGGATGGTGGCGATCGCCATACGGGGGAAAAATGACGGTTTATTTTATTGCCCGTTTAATTAGTTGTGGTGTTGATTGATCTGGAAAACTTATTTTTCACTATATCAGTTGAATATATCAGTGTTTTATATTGATCCTAAAATCCCCTATTTATCAAAGATTAAGCCTCTAAAAAGCTACAACTTGAATCAACTTTTTTTAATTTTTGTAAACAAGATTAAAAATATAGTTGAAAAACTGAAAAATAGAGCTACTTTTAGAATATAAGGCTATGATTGCAGCAAATTATATTTAGGGTTATCCAAGGCAGGTCATTATGAATATGCGACTGGTAGTTTTTTCTGGAATGGTGATGATGATAGTCGGTATAATTGCCGGACTAGGTGCTTCTAAATATAGCGAGAAACAATATCAATGCTGTAATATCGGCCCCGCCTTGGACTTAGGTTATAGTCAGTCGAGGGCGCCTCGGATTTATGCCCTAGCAGGGGCGGCAATGGGTTTTATTTTTGGTTCTACCCTAGAGTTAGTCAGACAATCTACACCTCAAGAAGCGAAAAAGCGATAATAGGGAATGGGGATCACGGATTTAAGAGGATTTCACGGATTTCACGGATTTTAATCTGTGTTAATCTGCGTAATCCGTTTAATCCGTGATGCGGATTTAAGAGGATTTCACGGATTTCACGGATTTTAATCTGTGTTAATCTGCGTAATCCGTTTAATCCGTGATGCGGATTTAATGGGATTTCACGGATTTTAATCTGTGTTAATCTGCGTAATCCGTTTAATCCGTGATGCGGATTTAAGAGGATTTCACGGATTTCACGGATTTTAATCTGTGTTAATCTGCGTAATCCGTTTAATCCGTGATGCGGATTTAAGAGGATTTCACGGATTTTAATCTGTGTTAATCTGCGTAATCATCTTCAATCCGTACTTTTCGGTTTTGTTAATAGCTTAATCGGCAATTGTGTGAATCTTCAAGAAATTTGTGCCTTTTGCTTTCTTGGTTGGAACACCTCCAATAATTAATATTTTATCCCCAATTTGAGCTAATGGCCCTTCTAGTAATTTAGTTTGGGCGAGATCAATTAATCCTTCAAAAGAGTCCACTTGATGTTCTAATAAAATCGGTTTAACACCCCAAACTAAGTTTAAACGGTGATAAACCTTTAGATTGGGAGTTAGGGCGATAACGGGAACTTTAGGTCGTTCTCCTGCTGCTAAAATAGCCGTATATCCTGTGCTGGTATAAGCAACAATACAATGCAAATTCAAGACTTTATCAATCGTATTTAAAGCTTCACTTAAAGCATGAGTTTCATCGGACATCACCGGAGGATAATTTTTAAACTCGATTTCCGGTTCGACATCACTGGCAATTCTGGATAACATTTGTACTGCTTTCACCGGGAATTTACCAACAGCAGATTCTCCAGATAACATGACCGCATCCGTACCATCAATAATTGCATTCGCAACATCACTTGCTTCTGCACGGGTGGGACGTGCACTGTGAATCATACTATCTAACATTTGGGTAGCAGTAATCACTGGAATCCCTTTTTGATTACACATCCGAATGATTTGTTTTTGCAATAATGGCACTTTCTCAGGACTCATTTCTACCCCTAAATCCCCCCGTGCTACCATTAAACCATCACATTCATTAATAATAGATTCTAAATTGGCGATCGCTTGAGGTTTTTCAATTTTTGCCATGACCGGAATATCCGATGCGCCCTTTTCAATTAATAATGCTTTTAAGGCTTGAACATCCTCCGCACGGCGAACAAAACTCAAAGAAACCCAGTCTACACCCTGGGAAATTCCAAAATCTAAATCCTGTTGATCTTTTTCCGTTAAGGAGGGAAGACGCAAAATTAGACTCGGTAAATTAACTCCTTTTCTACTTTTTAGGATTCCCCCTTCAATCACCCGACATATAACGGCATTTCCCTGAATTTCTTCTATTTTTAATTCTAATAATCCATCATCTAGTAAAACTTGCGCTCCGAGGTCGGCTTCTTCTGCTAAATAGGGATAATCAATGGGGGCTGTATTCGGTTGATTGTCAAAATTATCTAAGGGAACTAAGGTTAATAATTCTCCTTGAACTAATTCTATTTCTTCCGATGGTAGCTTACCAATTCTAATTTTTGGGCCTTGTAAATCTTGTAATAAAGTAATCGGGGCATTGCATTCTTTGGAAACTTGCCGCAACAATCCTACCATTTCCGCATGATCTTCATAACTACCATGGGAAAAATTTAATCGGGCGACATTCATTCCCGCATTCACCATTTGACGAATGATCTCTGGGGATTTACTAGCAGGGCCAATAGTCGCAACAATTTTTGTTCTGTGGTGTAAAGGTTTGATCATTTTCTCTCCTCAATTAACAGTTGTAAACAGGGGACTATATTCAGCAATATCTGCGATTAATCTGATTGATCAAATAACAATCTAGGATTAATTATAGCAAATTTAGCAATTTAATTCAACAATTATATTGATTATTTTTTTGAATTGACCAATCCATGTTTAATTTAATGACATTTAACATTTTCTTAACCTTTTATTGATTGAATTAGGCGATCAAAATAGCGATTTAATAAGGGAAACAATAAACTATGGAAATAATTTAAAATTTTCATTTCTAACCCGGGAGCGATCGCAAATTTATTTTTATTAATTCCTCGAATAATTGCTTGAGCAATATCTTCTGGTTCCCAAGGTTTAACAGTTCCCGTAATTGCTTTTGTTTCTAAAGGTTTGGTTTTATTTTCAGCGATTAATTGCGGGGTATTTGTATCAGGAGGATAAACAATAGAAACTTGTATTCCCAAGGGTTTTAATTCCCCGCGCAAGGATTCTGCTAACCCTCTTAAAGCAAATTTAGTTGGACTATAGGTTGTATAACCATAAATCCCAATTAATCCCGCTGCCGATGAAATTATAATAATTTTACCATGTTTTTGCTCGATCATTTTAGGTAAAATCTCTCGAATACAATACAGAGATCCCCAATAATTAACAGCCATTGTTTGTTCAAATATTTCAATAGGAAGTTCTTGAAAATAACCAGGATATGCCATACCCGCCGAGAGAATTAAAATATCCACACTCCCCAAAAGATTAATTGCTGTTTCTATTATATTTTCCACTTCTTCCCGTACAGAAACATCAGCCGAAAGGGTAAAAACCTTCTGATTTTGAGATAATTTTACTGCTTCAATTTCTATTTTAGCTTGGTCGAGAGTTTTTTGATTTCGAGCAATAATTGTTAAATTTGCACCTAAACTTGCTAATAATTGAGCCGTTGCTTTACCAATTCCACTCGAACCTCCGGTAATAATAATATTTTTTTGATTAAAATTCATATAATTAAAAGAAGGTATAGTCTAGTTACTCTAGTTACTCTAGTTCCCTGGTTCTACCAGGGAATTTATAAAGGGAGGCTCTGCCTCCTCTAAACTCCTATATTAAATCATATTTTGGGGTTAATATTAGGAAAGAGGCAGAGCCTCTTTTTTTTGTTTCTAGGTAGAACCTAGAAACGAGGTTAAAGCAGGTTAGGGACGGAATAAATGGGAATGTTCCGGGTTATATAATTTAGATCTTAAAGTTGAAGTATGGGGAGTTTTTGCTAACGCAGGACTAATAACATATAATGTAGTTCTAATTAAGTTTTCTTCCTGGGTCACTTGTGCCATTTTTTCTAAGGGAACTACCCGGATTTTCTCATCAGGCCATCCTAAACGATAACAAATAGCAATCGGCATTTCTGGGGGATAATATTTGATTAACTTTTGCTGAGTTTCTTCCACATAACGCGCACTCAAATATAAACATAAACTGGCTTTATGAGCCGCTAAACTTTCTAATTCCTCATCCGCAGGAACACCAGTTGCTCTCCCACTCACCCTGGTTAAAATAATCGTTTGGACTAATTCTGGGACAGTTAATTCTATTTTTAATTTGGCTGCTGCATCTTGAAAAGCACTAATTCCAGGGACAATTTCAAACTCAATTTCTGCTTCTATTAACTGTTGTATTTGTTCATAAATAGCCCCATATAAACTCGGATCACCCGAATGTAATCTAACAACAGAATACCCTTTATGAACTCGTTCAATCATAAAAGGAACAATTTCTTCTAAAGTTTTATCAGAGGTTTTAACTAATTCTGCATCCGCTTTAACCCCTTTTAAAATCTGTTGAGGAACCAAAGAATCGGCAAATACAATCACATCCGCCGAGGCTAATAATCTTTGAGCTTTCACAGTTAATAACTCTGGATCACCTGGGCCAGCCCCAACAATATAAACCGCAGCTTTGAGTAATCCGATATCGGGTTCCATAAGGTTCTAAATTTCTTGAAATTGATGCTAGATTTTTACTTTTTCCGGATCTGAATTGATTTACCGAGAAGACAAGAATGGTAGATGCACCCTGGTTAAAGCCCTAGACTCAATTGTCAGGGCTTTTTTATTCGGATTCCGAGGGATGGGATTTCTGTACAATATCGGGTAAGGTTCGCTTCAATCCATATAACCAAATTAAACCGAATAACCCTAACATCATTCCCGTTAAACTGACCAGTTGAGCAATTTTTAAAGATCCCAACATTAAACTATCCGTGCGTAATCCTTCAATCCAAATTCTACCACTACTATAGGTCAATAAATAGACCAAGAATATTGTCCCTGGTTTTAAAAGATATTTGCCTTTTAAACCTTTTAAAAATAAGGTAATTAATAGGGCAAATATAGTTAAATTCCACAGGGATTCATACAAAAAAGTCGGGTGAAAATATTCGTAGGATTCAAAGCCATCAGGGCGACGCTCCGGCGGAATATAGAGTTTCCAAGGTAAGTCCGTTGGACTTCCGAAGGCTTCAGAATTAAAAAAGTTACCCCATCTGCCGATAGCTTGACCTAAAATCAAGGAAGGGGCAATTATATCGGTTAATTGCCAAAAGGGAATTTGTTTGATTTTAGCGAATAGTAAAGTCGCTATTAATCCGCCTATAATTGCTCCATGAATGGCAATTCCTCCCTTCCAAATTGCAATAATATTACCGGGATTCTGGGCATAACTTTCCCATTGAAATACCACATAATATAGTCTAGCAAAAGGAATCGCCCCAATCACTAACCAAATCGCTAAATCTCCTATGAGTTCGGGATCAATTTGGCGACGACTGGCAAGATACCCAGATAAGGATACTCCAATCAAGACCGCCGAGGCAATTAACAAGCCATACCACCGAATTGATAACGGCCCAATTTCAAAGATGATGGGGCCGGGAGAGGTAAATTGAAATGCTAGAAATAAGGAATTTGTATCCATAATAGCTGATTTTGAGCCAAGCCATTTTATCATCTCCTGGGGATCAAAGGTCAGGTTTAATTTTTTTTCCTAGAATAAAGTTGATCAAAATATTATATCAAAGGAATTTTAAGATATTTTAATCGAGAAAATGGGTACAATAGGATTTATTATGCTTTTCGTCAATTTTTAACCCTTTAGATGAGATCGAATCAATCATTTTTATGATTTCCGGGTATGGATTTCCCCTGAAACGGTTAATGTTAATTTGTTTTAATTTTTAATTTCTCCTATGTCTTCCTCCAATTTACCCCCCAATTCATCGGATTTAGCATCGGGATTAGCTGCATTAAAACAGAAGGATTATCAACAGGCGATCGCTTTTTTAGAACCTATTGCTCAATCTCAGGATTCGGGTCAATTCAAGGCGCAAATGGGGTTAGTGATTGCCTATGAACGCACAGGAAATACTAAATTAGCGATTAATTTATGTCAGAGTTTAACTCAATCTCAGCAGGAAAATATTAAAAATTGGGCTACGGATTATTTAAGAAAATTATTAAAACGCAATCCCCCTAAACCCCAAAATATTAACCCTAATATTGAACCTCAATCTTCAGAATTACCCCCTATTTCAGAAACGGGTTTTATCCCCTTAAATCCTAATCTACAACCCACAAAAGCTAAATCAACTCTAGCTAAAACTCCCAAACTTTCTTCCCCAGCACCTCCGAAAAATTCTCCGAATCCTTCTTTATCTCAACCCACGCCTTTAAATCTCAAAAAAACCGAAAAAATCCCCCCAAATTCTAAAGCAAAAATTCCCGTTTCTCCGATTAATTCAGAACCGGAAATTATTTCACCTCCTCCCCCTCCCCCAGTTCAAGAATGGCAATGGCGACAAGCGGGACGAGCTACGAATTGGCAACAGCTTAAACCATTACAATCGAGTCCTTTTAAACTAGAACAATTATTAATGGCTGTCGGTTTAACTTGGTTTATTCCGATTGTTTTTGCTTTTATTAATAATAGTTTAAATCAAATTTGGATTTGGCAACCCATTTTAAATCCTTGGCAACAATTATCCCGTCAACCTTGGCAAATTATTTTGATTATTTTATTTATTTTTGCTGTAGGTTGGATTTGGCAAACTTCCCGATTGTTTGCTGAACTTTTCCTAACTGTTTTAGCAATTATTTGGTTAACTCCTCGTTTATTAGAGGAATTAATGAAACTCACGAATGATGGTTTATCTTGGCTACCTATTGTACAACCTATTCCTTTATTTTATTATAACCCAACTCAAACAGTTTATATCACAATATTCGGTTTATTTCTATTCTCTCCTTGGTTATGGGATGGACTACTTAAACTTAGTTATGGATTAAAACCTTTACCTTTAACCACATTATTTAATCAGAGTCAAGAAACCAATAAACTATTAAGAAATTATTGTCAAAAGAAAAAATTTAAAGTTCCTCAAATTAAACTATTACCCATTGATGATCCGGTAATTTTTTCCTATGGAAGTTTACGACGATTTGCCCGAATAGTGGTAAGTCAAGGATTATTAGACCAATTAACAGAAGATGAAATTGCTGTGATTTTTGCCAGGGAAATTGCCACCATTGGGGAATGGGATTTCGCGGTGATGTCTTTTGCTACCCTGGTCAGTCAAATTCCCTATTTAATTTATTGGTATTTAGCAGAATTAACCGAAAAATTACCCAATCTTAATATTCCGATTCCAGCCAGTATCCGAGGTATTTTATATCAAATTTTGAATGCGATCGCTATTTTTATTTGTCCTTTATGTTATGGATTATATAAACTTTTAAGATTTCCCTCCTTGTATTTATCCCGTCGTCGAGTTTATTATAGCGATCGCATTGCTTGTAACCTGACTGGAAATCCTAATGCTTTAAGTCGTGCGTTGTTAAAAATAACGATGAAATTATCCCAAACTATTCAAAATCAAGGACAAACTAACTTTATCTTAGAATCTTTCGATAGATTGATTCCGATTAATCATCAACAAGCTTTAACCTTTGGTAGTTTAACAGCTTACAGATCAATCAATTCTTTATTAACCTGGGATTTAACTAATTGTTACACCCCCGAATTAACCTTAAATCAATCCCATCCCCTAATCGGAGAACGCTTAAAAATCCTCGGTCTTTATGCGAATTATTGGAAATTAGAACCCGAATTTGATCTATCGAATATTACCCCAGCTAAACCCCCCAAATTACTCACCAACAATTCCCCATTATTACTACAAGGAGCACCGTTTTTTGGTATTCCCGCCGGAATGATCATTGGGGGAATCATTTGGTTAATGGGAGGAGTTTGTTCTCTTTTAGGACTATGGCAATTAGAATGGTTATGGGGAGACTATTGGATTATGGCAGCTTCAATTACCATTGGTTGTGGTTTAGGTATTTTGATTCGGATTAATCCCTTTTTCCCCGAAATCAAACCCCCTAATATTTTAAATCAACCTAACTTATCAGATTTAGTGGTCAACCCCCAGACCATTCCCGTTGATAGTCAACCGATTTGTTTAACGGGTCAACTCCTCGGTCGAAGGGGTTTAAGAAATACCTTTGCTCAAGATTTAATCCTACAAACCCCAAGCGGAATTATCAAACTCCATTATCTCCCCGAAAAAACCCCCCTGACCAATTTTTTGCCTAGAATTCGTCATCCCCATGAATTAATCACTCAAAATATTAAGGTAACGGGATGGTGGCGACGGGGGGCGATACCTTGGGTGGATGTGGAAACCTTAGAAACCTCCGATTCTAGGACGGTATTACGGGGCGGACATCCCCTGTGGTCAACGATTTTAGCCGTTATTCTAACCCTATCGGGGGTTTATCTAGCATCTCAAGGAGGCTGGTAAAAAGAAGTTGATCCAGAAAGATTGCTTTTTTTGACCGATTAGTGATACATTCTTTAACCAAAGAGTCAAAACAACCTTATTCCTTTTTGGATAGAGTTATTCTGATTACTCGGTTGATGAAAGTTCAGAAAGTTTGCCAAATCAAATACAAAAATCTTGGCAGAACCCTAGAACTATGTTCCATGATGTGCTATCCTAGGGATTGTCTTATGATGATCCGGTACTGGAAAACCCAATAGCAAAGGTTCTAGGTTCCATTCAATAGCCTGACTGATACGAGGCGAAGCAGCAACTTAAAGAAGTGATCCAATTTTTGTTGAATGCTGTAATCAACTATTGGCAATGCAAAGTCAGGAAGTTAACATCCGGTGAGTTAACTTTATATGGTTTTAGCTATAGGAAGTTAAATCTATTTTTGAACACAGAGATAACAAGACTCTATAGCATTAAGTTTTGACAGATGGCAAAAAGTTTACAAGACAACCTAGCAAACCCGCTTTTCCTACATGATAAGTTCAACATGGAGAGAATAATAGGACTTTATCTTAATTTTAAGATGAAGTTGGTTGTTGAGTTTAATTTAACCAACCCAAGTGCTGATGGCTTGGGGGTTGATCCTCAACTTGTGTTTTTAAACAACACAGGTTGGGGATGATTTCGTTTACTTATTTTTCATTTAACTTGGAGGTTCTACTTATGTCCGTTCGTCTTTATATTGGTAATCTTCCTAAAGAATTGGAACGCAAAGAATTACAAGATGTCTTTGCAGAAGAAGGAGATACCGTTTCTGCTAAGGTGATTACCGATCGCAAAACTGGCAAATGTCGGGGTTTTGGATTTGTAACGGTGCAGACTGATGAAGTCGCGGATCAAATTGTTGAGAAATATAATGGGGTAATGTTTAGAGAAAATGCTCTAAAAATAGAAAAAGCATTACCTCGGAAAAAAGGAAAAGGTGACGGTGTTGGTGAGGGTGAAAACGGTGGGGAAGATGATCAACCCCAACAACAGCAACAGCCAGTTCAACAACCGATTAAATCATCGGGTAATATGCCTAAAAGTGGCGGTAGTGGTAAAAACCGGAATAAAAAATCTAAGCATTCTTCCGGGGGTCAAACTTCTACATCGAGAACTAGCGGTGATGATTCCTTCCAACCCGATCCTCGTTGGGCTAATGAATTAGAAAAACTCAAACAAATTCTAGCTGCCCAAGCCGCCAATCCTTAATTTTATTCGCTTTTTTGGAATAAGAATGAACCCGCCTGAATCAATATTGAGGGGGGTTCTTTTTATTGAAGTCAATTGGAAATATTTCTTTCATTTTACCCTCCTCAGAGTGACACAAGAGCGATATTGTGTAATAATTATAAACCATGCAATTTAAAACTAGGAACTAAATATGCTGATCGAATTCAGATGTAGAACTAATTTAGACTTGCTATAGTGGAAAAATGCACTCAAGCAAAAGCTAACAATTCAACTAAAATTATTACAGCCTATTTGGGATTGCTATATGTTATTAGAAACTTTAGGCACGGTAATTGCACCCTGGTTAGGAGAATGGGGAGCAGTAAAAATCGCAAGTCATATTCTAAAGAATATTTGCAGTAAATTAAATCCCCAGGAGATTGAAAAAGCTCTAAAAGTAGCGATTACTGTAGCAGATCAACACTGTGATCAGTTATTTGGTCAGAGTGATAAGCGGTTTAAACGTAAATTTGTAGATCAATATTTTCAGAGAAAAGAAGTTTTAGAAGAATTGCAAAAACCTCTAATTAATCAGGGAATTAATCTTGATTTACTGGTTTTTGCTTTTGAAGAAACAGTTAACAATAATAATTCAGATAGAAATAATCGGATTAATCGAGAATTTATTAAACCCTGGTTAGAACTATTTAAAACAGAATATTTTAAACAAATTGGTGACAATTTAAACTTTAAATATGCTAAGGCTGTTTATCTTAAACAATTAGTATGCTGGTATGATGATGTTAAGTTTGTGGGGATTGATGCTAAAGGACAGGAAAACGATAAATCCGAAAAGCTGGCTAAAATTTTTGTGATGCAAGATGTCAAAGAGGAGAAAAAAGAACGTTATGGAAGTCTGAGGGAAGCTGATTTTTTAGAGTTTGGAGATATGGGAAATCGCCAAGGGGAATTATCCCGACAACAACGTCAATGGATGGCTTCAGATAATTATGAGGGAAATCCATTTACGGCTAAGGATTTATTAACGAAAAATCAAGCTAAAAAGGTTGTGCTTTTGGGTGCGCCCGGTTCAGGAAAAACTACTTTATTAAGCTATTTTTCCGTTATTATTGCTCAAAATCAACCTGGATTATTAGGCTTAAATTCAGAAGTTGATTGGCTCCCGATTTTGATTCGGATGCGGGACTATGTTCGCTTTGAAAATCTGAGTATTTTAGAATATTATCAACAATTTTGCCATAAATCTCTGGTGGTTCCATCTTTACCCGGAGGATTTTTTGAACATTGGCTAGAAGATGGTAGAGCTTTAATTCTTTTAGATGGTTTAGATGAAATTGTTGAAGAAGGCAAACGCCATGAACTCGTCCAAAAAATAGAGAATTTCCTGGGAAGATATGACCAAAATCGGGTAATGATTACGTCTCGTCCGGCGGGGTATCGCAGAGACTTTTTTCGGGCTGAAGAGTTTCCCCATTATTGGTTACAGCCGTTTGATGAACCTAAAATTAACGCATTTATTGAGAATTGGTATAATAGCCGCACTCCAGATCCAGAAGAAGCTAAACGCCGCAAGGAAGATATTAGAAAAGCCTTTGAGCATAATCCTCGCCTTCATGTTCTAGCGCGGAATCCTTTATTGTTAACGATTATTGCTTTAATTCATCGTTATCAAGATAAATTACCCAAGGAAAGATATAAACTTTATCACTGTGCAGTACAAACTTTATTAACAACCTGGGATACAACTAATAAGCGACTCAAAAATCATAACAAATTAGAGTATCTCAAAAATGATGATTGGGAAGATCTGATGCAAAATTTAGCGTTTTGGATTCATAGCCATCAAGACGGAATTGAAGGCAATGAATTAGAGGGGACGTTAATTGATAAAGATGAGTTGATTAAGTTTGTGGCAAATTATATCAAAAACACAAAGCAGGTTGAATTGACTAAAGCCAAAAAGGAAGCCCAACGTTTTATTGATTTTGTGCGCGATCGCAGTGGCTTACTGAATGAACAAGGGACAGATTGTTATGCGTTTGTCCATAAAACTTTTCAGGAATATCTCTGCGCTCAAAAAATACAACGGGAAATGGAGGAAGATTCCTATAATTTCGAGATTATTCTCGATGCTATTAAAACCCATATTCATGATGCTCACTGGCGGGAGGTTTTGTTATTATTGGTAGCTCAACAGCAGAAAAAATCAGCAGCAAAAGCGATTCAAGTTATCTTGAATAATCAAAGTGAGTATGAACAATGGTTACATCGAGATTTATTATTTGCTGGCAGTTGTTTAGCTGAAAATCCCAAAGGTTTAAATGTGGCGGATAGTCGTTTAGTGCAAGAGATTTTAGAACGGTTAGTTAGTTTAGAAATTAGTGACAAGACGGGAAATAACTTAAGCAATCAGCTTTTGAAGGTGTTTTGTAGTCTCTATGAAACAGATTTTGCTCCGCAATGTTTGGAACTTTTAAAAGCCCAGGCAAGCAAAATTAATTCCTATACATTATTAAGGTATCGAGTCGAATTAGGGGAAAAGGAAACAGTTATTGACGAGTTAATTCAACAGTTGTCCGATAGTGAGAATGGGGTGCGTCGGAATGCAGCAGAGGCATTAGGCAAGTTAGGGAATGCTTCAGACCAAATGATAGAGGCTTTGCTTAAGGCTTTGTCCGATAGCGATTATTCAGTGCGTGCTTATGCAGTAGAGGCATTAGGCAACTTAGGTAATGTTTCAGAAAAGGTAATTGATGCTTTGCTTGCAGCTTTATTGGATAAGAATAATCGGCTGAGTAGAAATGCAGCAGAGGCATTAGGCAACTTAGGTAATGCTTCAGAAAAGGTAATTGATACTTTGCTTGTGGCTTTGTTGGATAAGAATAATGTAGTGCGTGGAAATGCAGCAATGGCATTAGGCAACTTAGGCAATGCTTCAGAAAGGGTAATTGATGCTTTGCTTGCAGCTTTATTGGATAAGAATAATCGGCTGAGTAGAAATGCAGCAGAGGCATTAGGCAACTTAGGTAATGCTTCAGAAAAGGTAATTGATGCTTTGCTTAAAGCTTTATCGGATGAGAATCATGAAGTGCGTCGCTATGCAGCAAGGGCATTAGGCAACTTAGGCAATGCTTCAGACAAGGTAATTGATGCTTTGCTTGCGACTTTGTTGGATAAGAATAATGTAGTGCGTGGAAATGCAGCAATGGCATTAGGCAACTTAGGCAATGCTTCAGAAAAGGTAATTGATGGCTTGCTTGAGGTTTTACTAAATCAGGAAAAATGGGTGCGTAAGAATACAGCATTAGCACTAGGCAACTTAGGCAATACTTCCGATAGGGTAATTGATGCCTTGCTTGAGACTTTGTTGGATAAGAATGATTGGTTTCGTGGGAGAACAGCATTAGTATTAGGCAACTTAGGCAATACTTCCGATAGGGTAATTGATGCTTTACTTTTGGCTTTGTTGAATGAGAATAATAAATGGGTGCGTTGGAATGCAGCATGGGCATTAGGCCAGTTAGGTAAGCAATCCGATCAAGTTAAGCCGTTGGTGGTGGAGTGGATTCAACAACATGAAGATTCTGAATTTGTTGGGAGAGGTATTGATGCGTTGTGGGATTTGGTGAATGGTTAATTGTGTATTAGAGTTATTGCAGAATTTTATGTGACTTCTCGGCTATTTCATCAAGTAGGTATCGAGTTCCGAATATTGAGAGAACACACTATCAATACTGGCTAAATTTGCTTGATAAACTAACGCTGTAGCTATAATAATTCGATCAAAAGGATCTTTATGAATCGGTGACAAATTGACGGCGCGAGAGGCAATTTCAGGGGTTAAAGGAAATAACATGATCTCTGATGGGGTCAAAGCTTCTTCACACCACTCTTTTGCAGGACATGATAATTGCAGTCTGCCACGTTTTTGAGCTAGTGCAATTTCAAAACAAGATACAGGAGAAACCCCCACCTGATTAGCGGTTTCTATTTTGTCTCGCCATTGGTCAGAAAAGCGATCAAATTCCCGATTAACCCACCACAACCAAATGTGAGTATCGAGAACAATTATTTCAGGCATTCCCAATCTTCTTCATCAATAATAGGGCTAATCATATCTCCTAAAGTTTTGGCTTTACCAGCTATCAAGGCTGAAGGAATCCGACGCTTTGGGGGTGTTTTCGTTTCTTCTAACACGGTCACAATAATACGCGCTGAAATCACTTGAGGTTGTTCTGATAACCATTTCACCTGACCGTTTTCATAAATTGCTTCATAACTTTTTAACACAGCAATCTCCTTTTACTAGATTTTATAGAAGGGAACAGGGAACAGGTAAGAAAAGGCTTCACAGTCTGGATTTCAGCATTAGTCTTTGTCCTAACTGCCTTGACGGTTTCAACCCACCTTCACCCGGTAGAGACGTTGCATATAAAGTCTCTACCGTGTGTATAAGTTAACTTATTTCAACCCATCAACTAACTGGGTTTTTGCACTTTCCAACGCTACTTTTAATTGCGTTGCATCCCGTCCGCCAGCTTGGGCTAAATTCGGACGTCCGCCACCGCCACCGCCACAAATTTTGGCAATACCACCGATAAATTTACCCGCTTGTAAGCCTTTATTATTAACAGTTTTACTGAACGCCACCACAAAATTAACCTTACCATCTGTTGTAGCTGAACCCAAAACAACAGCACTTTCTCCTAACTTTTGTTGTAGCCTTTCTGCGGCGGTTTTTAATGATTCTGCATCCGCATCATCGAGTTCTGCTACAATTAATTTAAACTCACCAATGGTTTCAGCAGTGGTTAATAATTGTTCGGATTTGGCGATCGCTAATTCTGCTTTAACGGCTTCTAATTGTTTCTGAGTGGTTTTTAACTCCTGTTGTAAATTAGTAATACGTTCGGGAAGTTCTTCGGGTTTAGCTTTAAAGCGATCGCCTAATTCCTTAACCACCGTATCCCGTACTTTCAAATAATCTAAAACTGATTGTCCTGCTACCGCTTCTATGCGTCGAATTCCTGATGCAATTCCCGTTTCAGAAATAATCTTAAATAGACCTATTTCGGCGGTATTACTAACATGAATTCCCCCGCATAATTCCATCGAAACCCCAGAATAATCGACCACCCGCACAGTATCAGAATATTTCTCTCCAAACATAGCGATCGCGCCTTTAGCTTTAGCTGCTTCTATTGCCATTTCTGCAATAACCGCCGGATGTGCTTCGGTGATCCAACTATTAACTTGATCTTCAATTTGTTGAAGTTCTTCAGAAGTTAACCCCCGGGGAGAATTAAAATCAAATCGTAAACGCTCAAAATCCACTAAAGAACCCGCTTGAGAAATAGAAGGATCTACTATTAATTTTAAAGCTGATTGTAACAAATGGGTTGCGGTATGATTAGCTTGGGCGCGACGACGACAGGCGCGATTAATTTGGGCGGTTAATGTCATTCCTGGGGTAACTATTCCCCGTTCAATGCGTCCAAAATGGATGAAAATATTGGATTCTTTTTTAACATCTTCGATCTGAATTACGGTATCACCATAACTCAAATAACCGCGATCGCCAATTTGTCCCCCGGACTCGGCATAGAAGGGGGTTTTATTCAAAATTATTTGAATTTCTGTTCCCGCTTCTGCTGTTTCTACAGGTTTTCCATTCACTAAAACCGCTTCAACTTTGACATCAGATGTTAATAAAGTATAGCCTAAAAATTCCGTGGGGTGAATATGTTCTGCTAATTGATCTAAACTTCCTTGAACGGTTAAATCAATAGTTTCATGGGCATCTTGAGAACGGCGGCGTTGTTCTTCCATTGCCGTTTCAAAGCCTTTAATATCAACAGTTAATCCATTTTCCTCGGCAATTTCTTGGGTTAATTCTAGGGGGAAACCGTAGGTGTCATATAAAACAAAAGCATCTTGACCAGAAATTTCACCCCCCTCTAGTCCCTGCTTGGTAAGGGGGGAAGAAATATCTGTAGCCTCCCCTTTGGTAAGGGGGAGGTTGGTGGGGGTCGCCTGACCGGAA
>NZ_CAWLTW010000001.1:2686970-2737068 GCF_963864145.1 Planktothrix prolifica NIVA-CYA 540
CGCCTTGGTAATAATTTCAGCTAACAGTTTTTCACCCCGTTCTAAGGTTTCTAAGAACCGGGTTTCTTCTCTTTGTAATTCTGCTTTAATTGCGGTTTCCCGTTGACGCACATTAGGATAAACCGCTTCTGATAATTGAATGGCAGTTTCAGCGACTTGGGTGGTAAATTCCTGATTAATTCCAATTAACCGACCATGACGAACTACCCGCCGAATTAAGCGCCGGACAATATAACCCCGGCCAATATTAGACGCATTAACTCCATCAGCAATTAAATGCACAACCGCCCGAATATGATCCCCAATTACTTTTAGGGAAACCTTGGTTTTTTCGTCGGATTTCTGATAGTCTATTTGGGCAATTTCCGCCGCCGTTTTAATAATAGGAAAAATCAGATCGGTTTCATAATTATTAGGAACTTGCTGTAAAATTTGCGCCATGCGTTCTAACCCCATGCCCGTATCAATATTTTTATTTTGTAAAGGGGTTAAAATACCATCATTATCTCGGTTGTATTGCATAAATACTAAGTTATAAAACTCAATAAACCGAGAATCATCCTCTAAATCAATATTATCCTCGCCGCGTTCCGGGTGAAAATCATAATAAATTTCTGAACAAGGGCCACATGGGCCAGTGGGGCCAGATTTCCAGAAGTTGTCCGCTTCTCCCATGCGTTTAATGCGTTGGGGAGACACCCCAATTTCATCGCGCCAGATGGCAAAAGCTTCGTCATCTTCCTCGAACACACTCACCACTAAACGTTCTGGGGGTAACTCAAATACTTTTGTGGAAATTTCCCATCCCCAAGCGATCGCTTGTTGTTTAAAATAGTCTCCAAAACTGAAATTGCCCAACATTTCAAAAAAAGTATGATGTCTGGCCGTTCTGCCCACATTTTCAATATCATTAGTACGGATACATTTTTGGGAGGTGGTGGCGCGGGGAAATTCGGGTTGTCGCTGTCCCAGAAATATCGGTTTGAAGGGTAGCATCCCGGCAATGGTTAACAACACCGTCGGGTCTTCAGGAACTAGGGAAGCACTGGGCAGAATTTTATGCTCTTTTTCGGCATAGAAGTTGAGAAACTTTTGCCGAATTTCGCTGCCTGTGGAATACTGGGGAGAAAAAGTCATAATACTCACGGTAAAAAAATTAGACCAACCTTTCAGAATAAATGAAAGATCAAACCTTACATCGGATAATTCCTATTTTAATTGTTAGTTTGTCTGCCTTGGGGGGGGCGGTCGGAGGAATTTGTTTTCGGCAAACTGTCATTGTTGAACGGTTTCCTACCCTTCTGCCTCGGTTGCCCTTTGCCAATGCCTTACCACCCCAGGAAATTATTGCTGAGAATGAAGTCCGTCCCTTGCCTGGGAAACTGGATGAGGTGTTAATGTTTAATAGCAATAGTCCAGAATGGGTGAAACAGGAAGGAATTTTACTCTCAACCTTTCCGGGAGGATGGCGGGGTGATCCTGAAGCTCATTTAGAGTATCGTTTAACGGGAGAGTTTGAGGTATTTACACATCATTTTACCCACACTCCACCGGATTTAAAAACCTTGTATTTGGGGTTAATTGTTCATAATCCTGATAATGAACCTGTTACCGTTGAAGTATTGGCAGCAGCAAGTTATTTATTGGAGCCTGATGCTCCGTTTAAAGAAAAGCCTGCCATGAGTGATAATGCTAACGGTGAGATTTATTCCGGGCCTGGTATTCGGGCGGTGGATGATGTGTTAAGGGGAAAGCGACAGGTTGAATTTCCTGAAACCTTGGAAATTGGCCCTGGTGAAACTCAAATGTTAATGAATTTGCCTATCCCAGTTAAGGGGTTAAAACGTCCGGTGAATGGGCGTTCTACTTTTATGCGGTTGAAAGTTCGGGGTCAAACCGATGATTCTCCCCCGGCTTCAATTTATCTGGCTAGTTTAGCCCAATTTGCGAAAATAGAACCCGATGGTAAGGAGCGTGCGCCTACTTTGGAAGAATGGCAACAGTTACTTGACAATGGTAGTTTAGCACAACCCCGCGATAAAATTCCAACTCCTCCAGAACAAATAGGAGGCCAGTTAATTTATAGTCGGGTTGCGGGTATTCAACAAGGGGCAAAATGGGCAGCAGATTTAGTGGATGAGGGTAAAGATTTTCTGACTATTCCTGATAGGGGAAAGGGAATTTCTTTTCCTATTAGTACAGTTAGAGCGGGAACATTAGGAACAAAACAAGTGCAGGCGGCACCGTTAATTGTTCGTTATCCTGATACCGCATATCAATCTCATGGTAATTATGGAGTACACTATGATTTACAGATTCCCCTATTCAATGTAACGGATAAAACTCAAACAGTAGCAGTTACTTTGGAAACTCCATTCAAGGAAGAAAATTTATCAAAAAATGGATTAATTTTTCGACAACCCCCCTTAGATTTTCCATTTTTTCGAGGCACAGTTAGGTTAAGATATGAAGATGAACAAGGAAAAAATATTGTAAAATATATACATTTATGGCATCGTCGAGGGCAAATTGTTGACCCGTTAGTTCAATTAAAATTAAACCCGAAATCCTCCCGTTTTGTTAGAGTTGATTTTCGTTATCCTCCCGATGCTACACCCCCCCAAGTTGTGACCATTAAAACTTTAAATTAATCATCTCCAAGTACAAAAGAGGTAGAAAGAAGCCCAAAAATTTCGAGGTGGGAGATTGTTGTTAAAATAGTCTGATAATCATTGATAATAGGAAGGATAAGCACCAATAAAGGGATCTCAAGCAATGATTACAGGCGAGTTAAAATCCAAAGTTGATAAATTGTGGACAACGTTTTGGAATAACGGCATTAGTAACCCCCTGTCGGTGATCGAACAAATATCCTATTTACTGTTTATTAAACGCCTAGATGACCTACAATTAGCCCAAGAAAAGAAGATCAAACGCTTAGGGGGGCCATTAGAAAATCCCACTTTTACCCCAGAAAATAATCATTATCGTTGGTCTGAATTTAAGCATCAAGAATCTGCTGATATGTTAGTTACGGTCAGGGATTATGCCTTTCCTTTTATCAAAACTATCGGTAAGGAAGGGGGGACTTATGCCCAACACATGAAGGATGCTGTATTTTTAATTGCTAACCCTGCCCTATTAGCAAATGTAGTAGCACAAATTGACCTAATCTTTGAATTACTCAATCAACAAGCGAGTCAATCTCAAGATAAAACCTATATAGATTTACAGGGAGATCTTTATGAATATATGTTATCAAAACTCACCACCGCCGGAACAAATGGACAGTTTCGCACTCCTCGCCATATTATTAAAATGATCGTCGAATTAATGAATCCTAGCGCCCATGAGGTAATCTGTGATCCCGCTTGTGGGACGGGGGGCTTTTTGGTGGCGGTGGCAGAATATTTGCGTCAACAAAAAGATAGTGAGGGTCATTATATTTTGCATAATCCTGTTAATCAGAAGCACTTTAATCAGGAGATGTTTCACGGTTTTGACTTTGATGCGACCATGTTAAGAATTGGCAGTATGAATATGATGTTACATGGCATCGAAGATCCGAAAATTGAGGCGAGGGATTCCTTAGCAGAGGAGCATTCAGAAGTATCGGAAGCTTTTACTTTGATTTTAGCTAATCCTCCTTTTAAGGGATCGTTAGAAGCCAATACTATTGCTAAGGATTTAATCAAAATTATTAATACCAAAAAAACCGAGTTATTGTTTGCGGCGTTATTTTTGCGGTTATTAAAAAAAGGCGGGAGAGGGGCGGTAATTGTGCCGGATGGGGTGTTATTTGGTTCGTCTAATGCCCATAAAACCCTGCGTGAAACCCTTGTAGAAAATCATAAGTTAGATGGGGTGATCTCCATGCCTTCGGGGGTTTTCAAGCCTTATGCTGGGGTTTCTACGGCGGTGCTGATGTTTACTAAAACGGGGGTAGGAGGTACGGATGGGGTTTGGTTTTATGATATGGGTGCGGATGGTTTATCGTTGGATGATAAGCGTCAACCTGTGGAGGAAAATGATATTCCTGATATTATTGCTAAGTGGCGCGATCGCAATCTAAACAAAGATATTGACCGCAGCAGTAAGGCTTTTTTTGTGGCGAAGGAGGAAATTGTTAAAAATGGTTATGATTTATCGATCAATCGTTATAAGGAGGTAGAATATGGGGAAGTTAGTTATGAGTCTCCGGGGTTGATTTTAGGTAAGTTAAAGGTAATTGAAGGGGAGATTATGGCGGATTTGGAGGTGTTAGAGGAAATGTTAGGTATAGTATAAATACTGTCAAATGTTAGTCAACAATTAATGAACAATACCATATTCTATAGGTTGGAATATTATGGAAGTTGTAGTAGTAAACAGTAAAGAGGATATTTTTGAGCAATTACGCAAGCATCAAAAAACCTTAGAAGGTTATGGGGTAAGGCGATGTGGGTTGTTTGGTTCGTTTCGGCGAGGGGAAGCTACAGAAAACAGTGATATTGATTTGTTGGTGGAGTTTAAGCCGGAGTTGAAAACTTTTATGAATTTTATGGATTTATGCTTTTTCTTTGATGATTTATTTGGGCGTAAGGTAGATGTCTTAACTCCTGAGTCTTTGAGTCCCTATCTTCGGGATACAATTTTAGGGGAGGTGGAATATGTCTCATTAGCAAATTCAAGACATCCTTAGTCAGTTACAGGAATTAGCTCCCCCCTATCCCCGTTAGAAAAGAGATAAATTTTAGATAATATGTTAAGATCGCTATAGTTTGATTCAATTGCAGGGGTAATCAATTTTTTTATGAATATTAAGCAGTTAATTAAGGCGGAATTGGATCATTTATCAACTCAGGAATTACAGGAATTTTATGAGTTGTTAAAAAGTCGTAGTCAAGACAAAAAAAAGGTTGATCATGATTCTGATTGGGATAAACTTTCCCAAATATTAGATGAATGTCAAATTGAGACTGGGATTACTGATTTAGCTGAACAACATGATCACTATATTCACGGCACTCCTAAACGGGAAAATTAATTAATGAAAAAAGTTTTTGTGGATACTTCCGCTTTTTTAGCATTATTAAATAACTCGGATACATGGCATAAAAAAGCTAAGGAGATAGAATTATTTTTAAATCAAAATCGTTATCTGTGGGTAACGACAGATTTTGTAATTTTAGAATTAGGTGATGCTCTATGTAGTGTTTATTGGCGTTCTAAATTTACTAGATTTGTCAATATCATTAGGGATTTAGAATCAATATCAATCATCCCTTTAGAAAAAAATTTATTCAATCAAGGATTAGCTTTATATGAATCAAGACAGGATAAGGATTGGGGGTTAACGGATTGTATTAGTTTTGTGATTATGCAACGGGAAAATATCACGGAGGCTTTTACTACTGACAAGCATTTTGAACAGGCGGGGTTTATTCGTCTATTAATTTAATTAAAGGAGATGTCAGTATGGAATGGAAAGTTGTAAAATGTCAAGACGTTATAGATATTAGAGATGGAACTCATGACACCCCAAAGTATGTAAATGTTGGTTATCCATTAATCACATCAAAAAATCTCAAAAATGGATCAATTGATTTTTCAGAAGTTTCATATATTTCTGCTGAAGATTATATTGAGATTAATAAACGTTCAAAAGTTGATAAAGGGGATATTTTATTAGCAATGATAGGAACTATAGGCAATCCTGTTATTGTTGATGTTGATCAAGAATTTTCTATAAAAAATGTTGCACTTTTTAAGCTTCAAAATAGTCCTGTTGATCCAAGATTTTTTAAATATCTCCTTGAATCTTCAATTGTCAAAAAGCAATTAGAAAGAGAGACAAAAGGAGGAACACAAAAATTTGTCTCTTTAAAGGTGTTAAGGAACTTAGAAATCCCCTTACCCCCGATCGCATCTCAACGTAGAATAGCGAATATATTGGATAAAGCAGACGAAATTATCAGGAAAAGGAAAGATGCGATCGCCCTTACCGAACAACTGCAAAAATCCATCTTTCTCGATATGTTCGGCGATCCTGTTATTAATCCTAAAGGTTGGGAGGTTGTTGAATTAGGAAAATTAATTATAGGAAAACCTAACAATGGAATATTTAGAAAAAATGATGAATATGGAGGTAAAATTCCTGTTATTTGGGTGAAAGAACTTTTTAGGGATTCTATATTAAATACTAAAAATAGTATTTCTCTTGATCCTACAGAGCAAGAAATTAAAAAATTCGGATTAAAAAAAGGAGATATACTTTTTTGTCGTTCATCTTTAAAACTCGAAGGTATTGGTTATAATAATGTTTTTGATGATGAAGATGACTCAGCTTTATTTGAGTGTCATCTTATTCGAGTTAGCCCTAATCAATCTAAGATTAATAGTATTTTTTTAAACTATTTATTAAGAACTGAAGGGATGAGAAAAGTCATAATATCTAAGTCTAATACAGTAACAATGTCAACTATTGGACAAGAGCAAATAAAAACAATTCCAGTTATTTTACCGCCTAAAAACATTCAAGATAATTTTGATAAACAATTACGTTATTTAATAAAATTAATAGCGAAAAAACAATTTTTCTTACAAGAATCAGAAAATTTATTTAACTCCTTATTGCAAAAAGCATTCAAAGGTGAATTATAGATGAATAAAACCCAAACAAATTCTGTTTAAATCTGTTATAATTATGCTAATCTCAATCTAGTTGTTTATTTTTAACTTTAACATGATGCAAATTGAACTTAAACAAATCCAAGAAAATCCAGCAATTTTGGAAACATTAACCTTAGAAAATAATACTGTAATCATTACCCAAAATAATCAACCCCTTTATCAATTAACCAAAATTACTCAACCCAAACGTCGTCATCGTGGTGGTGCTAAAGGCTTGATTAAAATGAGTCCCGATTTTGATCAACCTTTACCCGAATTTGAGGAGTATACGTCCGATGAAGATCCGATTTTTGGGTTAGGGAAAAATCCCGTTAACAGTGGGATAACTGACGCTTCTAATAACTTAGACAAAACTACTATAAACTTTTAAAGACATGAAAAATATCATCATTAAAATATCGGAGAATATGACTAATTTAGAGATAGAAAAAATCAAGAGAAAAGCTAAAGCTAGTGATAACCTAAGTAGATTAATGGATCAAGCTAGTGAAGAAGCTCAATCCAATGGGTTAACTTCTGAAATATTAGAGGAAATATTAAACGAGAATGAATAACATTAGAATAGTTATAGATGTCAATGTAATCATAAGTGCATTATTGTTTCCTCAAACTAAACCAGAAACATCGCCATGTCATCCAACTTTGACTTTTTAAAACCCGACTTTCCCGAAATCTACGAAAGTGCCACCCGTGTCGAAACCCTCGCCCTAACCGATAGCCGTGCTTGTTGCTTCTATGCCCGTTATACCCTTGAGCAAGCCGTTATCTGGCTATATGATCATGACCCCTATTTAAAACTACCCTACGATAATAATTTAGGGGCATTAATCCACGAACAAACATTCAAAGATAACCTACCTCCTAACCTTTTCCCCAAAGTTCGTATCATCCACAAAATGGGCAACCGTGCCGCCCACAGTAACGAAAAAATCAGCGAAAAAGACGCAGATTATATTACTCAAGAATTATTCCATTTTCTCTATTGGCTTTGTCGCTACTATTCCCCCAACGGTAAAAACCTGCCTCAACTCCAATATATTCCCCCCGCTTCTACTCAGGAAAAGGTTAGAAGTGATCAAAAAACCCTTGCCCAACTGCAAAAACTAGAGCAAGAATTATCCCAAGCTCAAGAAATAGCAAGAATTGCCCAAAAAACCCAGCAACAAACAGAAGCAGAATATAACCAAATTAAAGCAGAAATTAGTCAACTCAAACAGGCAAATAGTAACGTTAAAGATCACCATGACTATAACGAAACCGATACCCGTAAATACTTAATTGATGTATTACTTAAAGAAATGGGTTGGGATTTAACTCAACCCCATTTTACCGAATATGAAATCACCGGAATGCCCGAAGCTGTTAACCCCACAGGTAAAGGCTATATTGATTATGTATTATGGGATGATAACGGCTTACCCCTTGCTGTTATTGAAGCTAAACGTACCCAAAAAGACGCAAATCTAGGTAAACGACAGGCCCAACTTTATGCTGACTGTTTAGAAAAACAATTTAATCAACGCCCGATTATTTTCTACACTAACGGCTATCAAACCTATCTCTGGGATGATGGCAACTATCCCCCGCGCCTGGTGGAAGGCTTCTTAAAAAAAGATGAATTACAAAGGATAATTTATCGCCGCAGTCACCGCAAACCCTTTGAGATCGTTTTACCCAATCAAGAAATAGCCGGGAGAAGCTACCAAATAGAAGCCCTGAAACGAGTCACAGAAACCTTTAACAAAAAAGCCCGGAAAGCCTTGCTCGTCATGGCAACAGGCACAGGGAAAACCAGAACAGTGATCGCCCTTGTTGATATATTAACTAGAGCTAATTCGATTAAAAGAGTCTTGTTTTTGGCTGACCGCACCTCTTTAATTACCCAAGCTAAAAGAGCGATTCAGAAACACTTACCCCACGCCACGGCCATAGACTTAACCCAAGAAAAAGACGTAAGCGGTGCTGATATCATCCTCTCCACCTACAAAACTATGATGAATCGCATCAACAACGACAACGACATTCCCCCCTTGGTAAGGGGGGTTAGGGGGGTTAGGGGGGATCAAACCTTAGTAAGGGAAACTAGGGGGGAGCAAAAAAAAGATGAAATTAATCGCCTGTTTGGAGTCGGTTATTTCGACTTAATTATTATAGATGAAGCCCATCGCAGTATTTACCAAAAATATCAAGCCCTCTTTACCTATTTCGATGCTTTGTTAATCGGTTTAACCGCCACCCCCAGAAACGAAATTAACCGAGACACCTACCGCATTTTTGAATTAGAAGCGGGTAATCCCACGTTTGCCTATGAATTACAAGATGCGATCGCCGATGGCTATTTAGTGCCGCCGACGGGTATCAATGTACCGTTTAAATTTCTCCGTAGTGGGGTGAAATATGCCGATCTTACCCCAGAAGAAAAATTAGAATATGAAGAAAAATTCTATAACGAAGAAACTGGGGAAATACCCAAGGAAATTAACGCCGCCGCCCTCAACGGTTGGTTATTTAATATTGATACGGTGGATAAAGCCTTAGAAATTCTTATGGATTGGGGTTTAAAAATCCATCAGGGCGATCGCCTGGGCAAAACTATTATTTTCGCCCGAAATCATCAACACGCCCAATTTATCGAAGAAAGATTTAACTATAACTATCCCCAATATAAAGGCAAATTTGCCCGTGTTATCGACAGCTATAACAATTATGCTCAAAGTCTGCTTGATGACTTCTCAGAAGCGGAAAAAGAGCCAATGATAGCTATTTCTGTGGATATGTTAGACACGGGGGTAGATGTGCCAGAAGTGGTAAATTTAATGTTTTTTAAACCCGTTTACTCAGAGGTAAAATTCAATCAAATGATCGGCAGAGGCACTCGTTTATGCCCTAATTTATTCGGATTTGGCAAGGATAAAACGGAATTTTTGATATTTGACCTATGCGATAATTTTACCTATTTTAATCAAGAAATAACCGAAAAAGAACAATCCCCGGCTGAATCATTACAAACTCGACTTTTAAAGGCAAAATTAGAGTTATGGGACTGTTTAAATACCGCAGAAACTACAACCCTTGTGAATAACCCTCAAAATCGAGTTAAAGAGTCTCAAGCGTCCTATACTGTCGTTAAAACCGATAATCTCAAGGAAAAAATACTAGATGAATTACATCAGCACGTTGCCAGTATGGAAGAAAATAATTTTCTAGTGCGTCGTTACTTAGAAACCGTTTTAACTTTCCGTCAACGGGAAAAATGGCAGAATTTAAACCCAGAAGATCGGCAAGTTATTGTTAATACCCTGATCCCCCTCCCCAATACTTTACCCGTAGAAAATCCTCGGATTAAAAACTTTGATCTGCTGTGTCTGAAAATTCAGTTAGCTATCCTCAAAAATAGCCCAAATTTTGAAAGATTACGGGATCAAATCAGGGATTTATTAACCCGTTTAGAAACTAAAAAAACCATCCCTATTGTTAAGGATAAATTGAATTTAATTGAACAAGTACAGACAGAAAGATGGTGGCAAGATGTGACGGTTTATTTAGTAGAAGAAATGCGGCTAAATTTCCGAGATTTAATGGTGTTAATTGATCAACGGGATGAAATCATTATCTATACTGATTTTGAGGATGAATTAGGGGATTTAGAAATCTTAGAAGTACCTAACCGTCAAACAGGTTTCAGCCCCTATCAATACAAAAAAAGAGTAGAAAGCTATATTTTAGCCCATCAAGATCATATTGCGATCGCTAAGTTAAAGAGAAATCTACCTCTAACTGACACTGATTTACAGGAATTAGAAAAGATGTTATTTACCTCAGAGGCGCTAGAATCTAGGGATAAATTCGAGTTAGTATATGGTAAAAATATTAACCTGAAAAGTTTTATGTTGGAATTGGTGGGTTTAGACAGAAACACCGCCAAACAAGCCTTTAGTAAATATTTGGAAAATAACAATCTCAATGCTAATCAAATTCGTTTTATTGAACAAATTATTAACTGGTTAACCCAACGTGGGGTTATGAAGCCCTCTCGTTTGTATGAATCCCCTTTTACTGATATTCACACCGCAGGATTAGATGGAGTTTTTAACAATGAGGATGCTAATAATATTATTACCATAATTCGCTCTTTTGATCAACCGATAGAAACAAGTTTTTACTCTGCTTGATTGAAAGACTAGGTTTTTATTATATTAAATAACTCCAGCTTGAAATATTTGTTCGGCCGTTAAACTTAACTCTGGAAAAACCAAGGACTGAATGCACTCATTTTCTTGAAATTGATTAACTTGGTATTCTCCATCGACTAAAAAGTAAACAGAAATAGTCGGTTTTTTGGGATTACCAATAAATTTACGAGCACCCAGGGCTAGATAATCTACAATCCAATATTCAACGATTCCAATATCTTCGTACTCCCCATATTTTTTATAATAATCATCCCGCCAATTAGTGCTAACGACTTCAATCACTAAAGGAATAGACTTACCCAAAGTTACAGTAGAATATTTCTTCCAAAAAGGTTCATTCACTAAATTAGAACGATCCAATAATAAGATATCTGGCGAATAAGCCGACTCACTTGAAGCTGATTTAACCAGTGCCGTTTTCGGAATAGAATAAGAAAGATGGAGGCGCACATATTCTAAAGTCAATTTTTCAGCTAAAAAACCCACAATATTTTCATGTTCTCCCGTCGGTTGTGGCATTTCAATAATTGCTCCTTGATGGAGTTCATAGCGTTTATTGTCCGGTTTCCACTGGATAAATTCAGCAAAATTTGTTGGTTTTGGTAAGGATTGAACCATAATTTATATCAATTGCAATAAATCCGAGTTAGTAGTCATTTAAAAAAATAATAAGCATTTATATTTTAGCATAAAATCGACCTGTTTAGAAAAGCACAAGGTAGGAGCGTCCTCGATCCCTTGCCGTGATCGGTTAAAATAGGTAATATTAAAATAAGTGTTAGCTGATGTCTGCGTTCCGCTTACAAACCCTACAATTGAGGTGAATTATGGAATCTGTTATTAAACTTTCGGCCCTGAATCCCCGTTCAATCGAAATTCGCTTAATTGAAGGTCGGGATGAGGCGTGTATTTGGGTGAATGAAGATTATTTTTCCTTAGTGACGGGGCAAAAACTTAATATTTCTTCTACTTCTAGCTTACAAGAAGGGGTTAATTTATTAAACTTGATGATTAAGACCTATCCGCTTAAAGAACGAATTCTCAGAGGGTTATTTGGTCAAGATTGGTGTGGACGTTTTGAACTTTATATTGATGGAAAATTACGAGGAACTTATAATCAAAGTGGCGGTGAGATTCTCGGTTCTCGTGAATATACCGTTGCTAAAATTGAACTCAATATTAATCGTGATCCCAGCAAAGATAAGCCTGATACGACTCAAAAAGAACTTTTAGAAATTATTAATCGTTTACAAAATATTCCAGGGATGACCCTAGCTAATTCTGGGGATGTTCAATATTCTACTGCTTATATTCTCCTAAAGAATAAATTTAAGATTAATATGTGGAAAAACTTGGCAGGGGTTGATCATGTCTTTGTCCTTGATTCTTCAGGAAATTGTTGTTTTGCGGGTTATGTGGGATGGATTCATGCTCAAAAATTCTATCAAACTTTACAGCAAATTCAGAATGATTTTTCTGGGGTTTAAAGAGCGATCTCCATTAATTTCATCTAATCCGAGAACCAATCTCAACCCAAAGTTGCAATTTTTAAACAAAACATTACAATACTTAAGCTGAAGACTTACCTTTTCCTGATAATTTCTTTCAGGGCGTGACCTTTGTTTTCTCTCCCTTGCCGTGATAGGTTAAAATAGGTAATATTATAATAAGTGTTAGCTGATGCCTGCACTGCGCTTACACACCCTACAATTGAGGTGAATTATGAAACCTATGATCCAACTTTCGGCCCTGAATACCAGTTTCATCGAAGTTCGCTTAATTGAAGGTCGGGATGAAGCCTATATTCTGGTGAATGAACATTATTTTTCCTTGATGACGGGGAAAAAAATTAATATTTCTTCTGCTTTGCAAGAAGGAGTTAATTTATTGAATTTTATGATTAAAACTTACAGTCTAAAAGAACGAATTATCAGAGGGTTATTTGGTCAAGATTGGTGTGGACGTTTTGAACTTTATATTGATGGAAAGTTACGAGGAACTTATAATAAAAGTGGCGGTGAGATTTTCGGTTCTGGTGAATATACCGTTGCTAAAATTGAACTCAATATTGAACGTGCTCCCACTCCCACCCCAACCCCAACCCCAACCCCAACCCCAACCACTGGTAACACCACTGGTACCACCACTGGTACCACCACTGATACCACCATCGAAGATATTATAAACAGATTACAAAAAATCAAGGGTATGAATCCTACCCATTTCCAAAATGTAGGATATTCAACCCCCTACATTACATTAAAGAATAATATAAAAATCAATGTTTGGAAAAACTTAGTAGAAGTTGATCATGTGTTTTTGATTGACCCGGAGGGAAATTGTCGTTTTGCGGGTTATGTGGCATGGGTTCGTCGTAAAAAATTCTATCGAGCTTTACAGCAAATTCGGAATGATTTTCCTGGGGTTTAAAGAGAAATCGGTTTTAATTTAATCATTTAATTAAAATATCAAAACCAATTTTTAGTTTTATTTCTTTGAGATTGAACAACAATAAACAGGGCAATAACCCCTAAACCAATTGTCATTCCAGGTTCAGGAACACTAGCAGCTTTAAGTGGATTATTCGGTTTATTTAACTGTTCTTTACCATCCTCTATTTGACGATTAAATCGATCCTTAGAGGCTTCTGCGTCTTTCAAGGCTTGACGTTGTTCATCATTCACTAGAACAATCATCGAAGAATAGGGGGTAACAATATTATAGGTCTTGGCGATCGCATGAATAGCATCTAATTTAGCTAATTGTTGTTCAGGGTTTTTCTGACTTAATCCCCGAACTAATAATCGCGCTGCAATTTGTTCAAACCCCTGGGATTTTTGAGCTTTTTCCGTCGTTTTTTCCATTAACCAAGCATAGCCATCCGCCACGGTTAAAACCTGGGGTTTTTCTTGATTTTTTCCTAACTTGGGTTGAGTTGAACCTGCCAATTTTTGGGTTAATTGTTCCGTTGTCGCCACCCGTTTCATCACTTCAGAAATATCAGTTGAAACCCCGCCCCCACTATGTTGAATCATCTTTAAAGTTCCATCTTCATAAGCACCAGCCAGGGAACCCAAATGCACAATCCATAGAGGAATAGAAAGCTGGGGAACCTCGGTTTTATCTTCCGATAATTCATAACTTCCTTCATCACTAATTAATACAATTCCGTCGTAGGCTTCATTTCCTCGCAACTGTATAAACTGGCGCAGCATTTCTTTAATTTGTAAAGTTCCATAAAAGACTTTTTGATTCACCTGAAACCGTGGCAAATCATTCATAAATTGGGGTTGATTTCCCGCCGTTGCTGTTACAAATAAATCCGCCTGATTTTGGGTCAGAATATTAGTCTTAAACCAATCTAAGGTTTTCACTAATTCCTGTTTATGGGTTTCCATACTTCGAGAGGTATCTAAAATAATCGCAAATCGTTGATTTTGGGGTAATATATAATCTTTTTCAGCTAAGGGTTGAACCGTAATTTTATAATCATCTAAACTGACTTGATGGGATTGAATTGGATGTTGAGAAGCGGGTAAATTAGCCTCTAACCAATCCTTTTCAAATCCTTTAATTAATTTTTGATTTCTAATTCTTTCCGTGGCTTTTGTCCAGAAAATATTACGTTTTTCTCCCAATTTAGGCAACGGCCATTGATTACCTTGAACCATGACTTTATAAGTTAACCACAGATGCAATTCTGCGGGAGGATTAAGATTATTTCTAACCCAAGAAAATGATTTCGGTGGAATCGGAAATGCACGCAGTCGATAATGTTGGGTTCCCACCTGTTCTAACAATGCTGGGTCAACGGGACGTTCCCGTTTAACCTGAGAATTATATACTTTTTGCGCCGCACCCCTCGGAGAAACCGTAAAGGGAAAACGGCTGGCTTTATTATTCGTATCTCCTAACCAAAGTCCCGTAATTACGGCGGTTTCAGGTAAGGTGAAAGAGTAAAAAATCTCCTCTACATCCTTAGTTTGATTTTGGTAAATTTCGTGAATTTCAACTTCTCCCCAGTCTCCCTGTTCTTGAACAGTAACCTCTTGTTTTGCTAACCAAACTTTTTTCTGATTAATATTCAATAAACCAGCTTTAGCATCATCTAAAATAACTGTAGATTTAAGCGCGTGTTGAATCGCCAGACGTTCTCCTTTTTCAATGGGAGCATCAAAAAAATTAGCATATAGTTTCTCAGCTTTATCCACATCCTTATCTAAATCTCCTTGATAAAGAAAGGGAGAGATCAGTTGATTATAACTATTTTGAAGACTATCTAAAAGAGGTTGAGGTAAATTAAAAACATCTTTATACATTGCCTCAATAGAATTACTATCTTTAACTGCTCCTAAATAACGATATGGGGATAAATAGGCGTTAACTAATCCTCTACGAATAGATTGAGATTGGGCTAATAATTCTTGTTTTTGGGGTTCGGTTTGGGGAATATTTTCTAACTTTTGAAAGGCTAAAAATTGAGGTTGACGCAGAAAACTAATTAATAATACAGTCCAAAGGGTTACAACTCCTAATGAGATTTGGACGGTGCGAGTCCGACCATATTGGGCTGAAAATTTGCCTAAAATTCGTTGTCCTGAATGAACATAAAGAGCAACTAAAGCCGAAGGCATTCCTAAAAATAATGTTGCTGTTCCGGCGCAAAGAATCGTCATCACAGCAAAACCTAACAAGAAATTATGAGTTAAATCCCACCACAAATATTCTAACCACTGAAATGAAAAAAACTGTCTTAACAGAACAACAGCAGCCGGAACTGCATAATATAGCAGAATAATTCCTAAATAAAATCCGACCAATAACATCAGGCTATGGACAGCTAATTGTATTCCCGATAAAATTCGAGATGTTTTATGCTGTTTTTCTCCTAAATATCCCCAGACTAATTCTATAAAAAAGGCAGTAATACAAATTAAAATAGTGCTTAATACGAAACGACTAGCCGGGGTCATTTCCCGCAGAATAAATAATCTTACCAGACAGAATAAAAATAGCGGTGCTTCTAAACCATAAAATAACCGGATTAACTCTACAGGTCTTTGACGAAAATTCCTATTTGCAATAATCACGCAAACGGTGGGAATTGCAATTAAAGCCAGGATGGTTAGAGTAAATTCTAGTTCGATTTCTCCAGCAAAGGTCGCTAAGACCAGAAAAATTGCTAGAAAAGGTAAAATCCAAATATAAACAACGGTGAGGAACGTGATATTCCACAACCAAAAAATTAATCCGAACAGGGCATGAACGGTTTTAGTTATATTCATATTACCCGATTAGGCTATGTATCAAGGTAGAAGATTCAACCGAAAACTATCGCAGCCACTCTATCATCAAGTATAGCAGGAGGCAATAGGGAATAGGCAATCTCGCTATAGGTAAATACTTACTATGAGCAGCTTTTAGCTTTCAAGAATGTCCTAATAGATGCGGCAACTGCTATATAACTCTCTACAATTGAGCTATCACCGATTACTGAATTGTAAAAACAGAAATTATAAAAAAAGCTCAGGTATGATTACCTAAGCTTTCCTTATTTAGATGAAATCGAGGATATCCTGGGAATCAGTCCTAATCCAAGGGGTCAAAAAGCCATTTAATAGCGACCACGACCACCGCCACCGCCACCGCCACCATAGCCACCGCGACCGCCACCGCCACTGCGACCACCACCCGGCGGTCGGTCTTCTTTAGGTTTGGCTTTGTTAACTTTCAAGTCTCGACCCATCCATTCCGCTCCATCTAGTGCTTGAATAGCTGCTGTTTCTTCTGTGTCATTTTCCATTTCCACAAAAGCAAAGCCGCGCACTCGACCTGTTTCACGATCTGTAGGGAGTTGAACCCGTTTAACATTACCGTACTCTTTAAAGACCTCTTTTAGATCTTCTTCTTTAACTTCATAAGAAAGATTGCCGACATAAATAGACATAGGGTATCTCCAAAATCAAAATAGTGCGGAGGTTAGAATTTCGGAGAGAAGCCTGTCCAAACCAAACGGGAAATGCCCATCAAGACTACAAACAAAAGCTACAACCGAATTTTACTCTCATTAACCACTCTAGTATAACCTATTTTTAACTAAATTGACAATTCTGCAACAATTACCAAAATTTTGACTTTACTAAGGAACCTTTTAATCTTGGGATTCAGCCTGATCTAGCAACCTCAACCAATCTCAAATCAAAAAGCCTAGATATTACGACCTAACCAATAAAAAAGCTCAGGTATCGCGACCTAAGCCTTTTTATTGAGATGAAATCAAGGAGACCCTCAAAGTCAATACTAATCGAAGGGGTTAAAAAGCAACTTAGTAGCGAGAACCGCGACCACCGCCACCGCCACCGCCACCACCGCGACCACCGCCACCGCCACCACCATAGGCGGAACGACCACCAACACCTGGTCCTCGGTCTTCTTTAGGTTTGGCTTTGTTCACTTTCATGGTTCGACCCATCCAATCGGCTCCATCAAGCTCTTGAATGGCTTGGTCTTCTTCCGCTTCAGTTTCCATTTCCACAAAAGCAAAGCCTCTGACTTTTCCTGTTTCACGGTCTTTAGGAAGTTGAACTCGTTTAACCTCACCGTACTCTTTAAAGACCTCTTTTAGATCTTCTTCAGTAACTTCATAAGAAAGATTGCCGACATAAATAGACATAGGGTATCTCCAAAATCAAAATAGTGCGGAGGTTAGAATTTCGGAGAGAAGCCTGTCCAAACCAAACGGGAAATGCCCATCAAGACTACAAACAAAAGCTACAACCGAATTTTACTCTCACTGATTACTTTAGCACAACCTGTTGAAAAACAGGCACTTACACTCCTGTAACAATCCTGGGGATTCGTCTGGGAATTTTTTCTCCACTGAGGACTACTTTTAGTACAAATATAAGCATTCATTCTGCTATCCTTGTCCTTGCCGCAAGCTCCTCAAGCGTAAATTTTTTCCCAGTCCGGGAGTGGGTTTTAATGTCTTGCACTGACAACTTTCACTCTAAAAAATTACAGGGCAGAAGAGAAGTCAAATTTTAGTAGCTTCGTGAGCTATTTCTGTTATTTCCCCAGCCACCACCAGAATGATCAGAAGGCTTGCGATCTTCTCTGGGTCTGGCTTTATTCACCTTCAGGACTCGACCCATCCATTCTGCTGAATCGAGTTCACCAATTGCTTTGGTTTCTTCGTCATCCGTTGCCATTTTGATGAAGCCAAAACCCCGTTTTCTTTGGGTTTCCCGGTCAATGGGAATTTGAACATCTGTAACGGAACCATATTCACCAAACACTTGAGTGAGGTCGGTTTCTGTTACGTCGTAAGACAGATTGCCTACATAAATCGTCATTAATTACCTTTTCAGTCAAAAATCAAGGGGTGTGCGGAGATTGGAATTCGGAGGCAAGCGGGTAGAACTTACACTAAAGAGCGAAAATATTCCTGATGCCGTAGCAAACTAGGCTACCGATATCTAATCCTTTGAGAATCATAACATTCTTTTTGGGAAATGCTGTATCTATCTTTTGGTAGACTTAATTTTCATGACTTGATTGTGCTTAAACTGAATCCTATCTAGGCTCCGATCCGATTGTTACATATTGTGAACTACCTACACTGACCTGATGGTACAGTGTAGGCTTCCCAATTCAATGGGGACTGCCTCGGACTTCATGGATTTTTTACGTCCCGAAGATTTTGGTCTTACATCCCCTCCAAGGGCAGAGAAGCTCGTTTTAAACCAACTTTTTACTTTTTTCACCCCGGCTTAAAAGCACGGGGCGTGATTGTTTCTACACAACTTCAGTTAAAATTTTCGACTTTCAAACCCAACCCGGGGACAATTCATTTCTAATTCCCAAAAGTCAGTCAATCCCATCTTAATTGTTTGGAATGGGACAGGTCGCATAAACGGAATCGGATCGTAATCGGGGTTATCGGGTTCATCGGGGGCAGTTGTTCTAGGGGGGGCGGAATTAGTCGGGGGACGACGGGATTCTTGGGGTTCGTCGGCAGTCGGGGCAGAAGTGCTGGCGCGACGTGAGCCCAAGGGAACCACTTTGTTTTGAGTCGGGGTGGCGGGATCGAAAGTTTGGGTGGGTCTGGAAAGATCCATTTGTGCCGGATAAATCCGTTGGGCAGTCAGTTCTGCCCGCTTTTCCTTAAATCCTTCCTGTCGTTCAATGGTATTCATTCCCAAACGACCTTCGATAATAATTTGATCTCCTTGATGATATTTTTCGTGAACTTCCTGCGCGAAATTTCCCCATGCGATTACTTTTAAAGTGGCGGGCGGATCGACATCCCGTAGTCCGGGAAACTGAACCAACATTTCAGTAAGGGCAATTTGATTATCGGGGGTATAACGAAGTTGCGGATCTTGAATGATCTCCGCCATTAGAATAATACTGTTCATTTTTTGATCAATAAATTTGTTTGCCGTGGGAGTGTTCTCCCTTGCTATTCATGAAACTCTCCCCAAAAGTTGAGTTTTTTCAATCATGACATTTTTATAACATAAGTCTGGGAGCTTGAAAACTCAGTGTCTTCAGACCACCAGATGAAAAGCGACTCAGGGGAATTTATTCCCCGTGAATATTCTCATAATTTATGTTAACATAGCATTAGGTCGAAAAAAGGAGATTTTCATGATAGTTCTGGAATACAAAGTTAAAGGTAAATCCGATCAATACAAGGCGATTGACGAAGCTATTCGTACTACCCAATTCATTCGCAATAAAGCAATTAGATATTGGATGGATAATTCAAGAGAATTAAAGATTGATAGATTTGCCTTAAATAAATATTCTACAACTCTTAGAAATGAATTCCCCTTTGTTGCCGACTTAAATTCAATGGCAGTCCAATCCGCCGCCGAGCGAGGATGGTCTGCCATTAGTCGTTTTTACGACAATTGTAAGAAAAACATTTCCGGCAAAAAAGGATATCCCAAATTCCAAAAAGATTGCCGTTCCGTTGAATATAAAACATCGGGATGGAAATTACACCCAACCAAAAGACAGATTACCTTTACCGATAAAAATGACCCCCCCCTAGCCCCCCCGCCCCAAACCCCCCGTGCACGGGAATAGAGGGATTAGCAATAGATGGAAAAAGTTTAAGAAGTACGGTAAAAGACCCAGGCAATCAGCAGCAAAACATGGTAATAATGGTATCTCTATTTAGTCAAGAAACCGGATTAGTATTAGCGACGGAAAAGTTCGAGAGTAAAACCGGTTCAGAACAAGCTGTAGCCCAAGGGATAATAGAAGAATGTGGTCTAAAAGGAAAGTTAATAACTGCGGATGCGTTACATTGTAATGTCACCACAGTCCGAAAGATTATCGAGAGTGAAAACGATTATTTAATCGCGGTTAAAAAGAATCAAATCAAACTGTATAATCAAATTGAAAAAATTACAAAAACGACGAAAGCTGAAAGTATAGATACTCAAAAAGAGAGGGGTCATGGACGAGAAATAACTCGTCGGGTATCAGTGTTTAAAAATTCGATAAAAATTGAAAGCCCTTGGGAACATATTCAAAGTATAATTCAGGTAGAAAGGTGGGGATACAGAGGAAAAAAGCCTTATAGAGAAACGGTTTATTATATAAGTAGTATCTGGGAAAAGGCGGATTTTTTTTCCAAAAAAATTAAAGGGCATTGGGGGATTGAGAATCAAGTTCATTGGGTAAAAGATGTGTTATTTAAAGAGGATAGTATGAAAATTCATCAAGTACAAGCCGCGACTAATTGGGCACTGCTCAACACCCTAGGATTGAATATTTTCAGAGGTTTAGGATTTTTGTCAATAACAGAGGGAAGAAGGTGGTTAGGAAATCATTGGGAGAAATTAGTGGCTATCTCTTAATCCGAAAGTTAAAAATGAAAAAATAGAGCAATTAATTTAGGAAAAATAGATAAAAATCGGGAATGTAAGTCTTACTCCATAGGGAATAAGAATATTTATGCTGCTTAGATAATACCTCCTATAATTAATATTAATATAGCAATTATATGAAATATTAATTATTCGGAAAATAGCTATCATGTTTGAGAATTATGACCCAAAAGTAGGCTATAATTTTCAAACATGAAACAGCCCTCAGGGCTGTTTCAAAGTCAGGTGAAAAAGAGTAAAGAAAGAGCGATCGCCACCTGATAAAATGGAGAGCGATCACCATTTTTTTCTAAAATAAAGATGCTAACAAGTTTAATAGAAAATTTAAAAGAAGTCAAGGATTTCCGAAAAAATCAGGGAAAAAGGTATAGTTTATGGGAAGTGCTATTAGTAGTAGTTTTAGGGGTGATGTCAGGGCATCAAGGATATCGAGAGATGGAATATTTTGTCAAAGCCAACGAAGTTATCCTGAAAAGAACATTCAATATCTATAGCCAAGGAATGCCATCTTATTCAACAATAAGGAGGGTGATGAGAGGAGTAGACGAGAAGGATTTAAGCAAAATAGTAAAAGAATGGTCAAGAGAGAATTCTCCTAAATTAAAGGTTTGGGGGGGGTAAAGTTAAATTATTGGGTAAATGGGATATCCAAACATACAATGTTAAAGACATAAAACGGGTGCGTTTAATTCGTCGTGCCGATGGATATTACGCACAGTTTTGTCTGAATATTAATGTCACCGATATTCAACCTAAAACTGGAAAGGAAATAGGTCTTGATGTTGGTATTGAGTCGTTTTACACAGACTCCAATGGATATCAAGAAGTTAATCCTAAGTTTTTGAGAAAAGCTGAACAATCAATTAAGCAATCTCAAAAACAAATCTATAAGAAAGTTAAAGGTTCATCCGGTAGACGGAAAGCTAGAAAAGTTTATGCAAAAAAACACTTAAAAGTAAGTAGACAACGGAATGAACACGCAAAGAGAATTGCGCGTAACGTATGCAAGTCTAACGACTTAGTAGTCTATGAAGATTTAAGTGTTAGAAATATGGTTAAAAACCATTGTTTAGCTAAATCAATTAGTGATTTTAGCTGGTATTTATTGAGAAAATGGATAGAATATTTTGCAGCTAAATTTGATAAGTTAGCCATTCCGGTTGCACCCCATTACACTTCACAAAAATGTAGTAATTGTGGGGTAATAGTGAAAAAATCTCTATCAACCCGCACCCATATTTGTAATTGTGGATGTGAATTGCATAGAGATACAAATGCTGCAATTAATATTCTAAATCTTGGTAAACAAGCTAGGGGAGGGCATCCCCAAAGTAACGCTAATGGACTGGAAACCTCTACTCCTCTTGATGAAAGTCTGGTCGAGCAAGTGTCCAGGTTGAAGTTAGAATCGAGCGTGTCTTCAGACGGTGAGAGTGTCAATGGAAAATTTAAACGGTTTTTGATTAATTTTTTACCCTAAATATCTTCGCGGTGATCCATCCCTTGGGATTGATTCACAAAATCGTGAACTAAATTGCGATATTCTCGCAGGGTCGTATCAACCCAATCTCGATCAACACTATTGGCAAAAATATGAACCTGCGGCTCTCCCGCATCGGGTAAAACCAGAACCCAGTTATCATCTTGGTAGTTAATTAATTTGACTCCATCAATTAATTCTAGGTTGTCGGGGGAATGGGTTTCGACTAAATGCCGCATTAATGCTCCTTTAATTGTCCAAGGACAACGCACGGTATAGCGACGATGGACGACATGGGGTAAATCCGCCCGTACTTGGGTTAGTGAGCGCTCTTGGCTGGTTAACAGTTCAATAATTTTAGCAATGGAAAACATCGCATCAAACCCGGGATGCAGTTGGGGAAAGATAAATCCCATATCGCCACTGCCACCTAAAACTACGTTAGGATTGCGGTGACAAGCTTCCATTAAGGCCGTTGGGTTTGCCTTGGTACGGATGACTTTAGCATCGTAACGACGGGCAATTTGTTCGACGGCCGAAGATGTATGCACCGGAACTACGATGGTACTGCGGGGATGGGAAGTTAAGACCATATTCACCATCAAAGAGGTTAAAAATTCCCCTCGAATGGGACTTCCGGTTTCATCTACTAACATAAATTGTTCCCCATTGGCATAAACCTGGGCTCCAAAATTAGCCCGTAGCGCTTCTACAACTCGCCCTAATTGATCGAGTAAATTTTCTCGTTCAGGAACCGATAAAGCGGTATGATTTAAACTAGCATTTAAAACCACCGCATCACAGCCAAATTTAGCTAAAAGTTGGGGTAAAATTGCCCCAGAAACCGCATAAACATAGTCAATAACTACCTTGGCGTTACTGTAGCGTAAAATTTCACTATTGATATGTTTACTAAAACTGGCACTATAAATATCTAATAAATCAACTGTATAACTGACGTTACCAATTTCAGGAATTTGCGCCCGTCTCAAATCTTCCTTGAAATAAGCCCCTTCAATTTTTTTCTCCTTGGTTTTGGTAATACTAATTCCTTTATTATCCAAAAATTCAATTAATAAATAGTCTGCCCGTTCTGGGGAAAGGCGAACGTGAATTCCCCCCGCTACATTTAAAGTAGGAATAGCCGTGCGAGTGATGGGAATGGCGGTGGCATCTAAGTTAATAATATTCACCCCAACGGACATTAAACCCGCCACTAAAGAACGAGTCACCATCCGAGAAATCGGCCGTTGATCCCGGGAAACTGCTACCAAAGAACCGGGTTTTAAAGTTGACCCAAAAGCCGCCCCCAATTTAACCGCAAATTCCGGGGTAATATCAATATTTGCTAATCCTTGCACCCCCCGTTGACCGAATAAATTGCGTTGGGCCGTATTCCCCCAAATTAAATTAATATTCAGGGTAGCCCCGGATTCGATTTTTTTACTTGGCCAGACCCGCACCCCCGGACTAATTTGGGCTTCTTCCCCGACACTGGATAAAGAGCCCACCACCGCCCCTTCGAGGACATGGGCACGACGTCCCACCCGCGCACCCCGGGCAATTACACAGGCCCGTAAATGGGCATCATCCCCAATAATCGCCCCATTCCAAATAATTGGCCGTTTGATATTGGCATCGGCCCCGATGGTGATATTATCGCCAATCACGCTTCCGGCTTCAATTTGTGCCCTCGCCCCAATGCGACAATTCCGACCAATCAAAACCGGGGTTTCGATCACGGCGGTTTCATCAATAAAGGTATTTTCTCCAATCCACAGACCCGGAGAACGTTCGGGATAGGCAATTTTCAGTTTCACTTTCCCCATTAAGGCGTCATAATGGGCTTCTCGATAGATGTCTAAATGACCAATATCACACCAATAATTATTAGCAATAAACCCATACATGGGTATCCCTTTTTCTAGGAGTAAGGGAAATAAATCTTGGGAAAAATCACATTCTTGATCAAAGGGAAGATACTCTAAAACTTCTGGTTCTAAAATATAGGTTCCGGTATTCACCGTATCGGAGAAAACTTCACTGGCGGCGGGTTTTTCTAAAAAGCGATTAATTCGATGATTTTCGTCGGTAATGACCACACCAAATTCAATGGGGTTGGGCATTCGGGTTAAAATCAAGGTGGCTTTGGATTGTTTCTGCTGATGAAATTCGATCGCGGCAGTTAAATCAAAATCCGTAACACTATCTCCACTAATTACTAAAAAGGTTTTATCTAAAAGTTCGGCAATATTTTTGACACAACCTGCGGTTCCCAGGGGTTGATCTTCTTCCACCGCATAAGTGATTTGTACCCCTAAATGACTGCCATCATGAAAATATTCTCGCATCACATCGGGAAGATAATGCAATGTGGCGATCACTTCTGTAATATTATGTTGTTTGAGGAGATTGATAATATGTTCAGCAATCGGACGATTGAGTATGGGTACCATCGGTTTAGGTAGATCGCAGGTTAACGGTCTTAGTCGTGTTCCCGATCCACCCGCCATTAGCACTGCTCGCATATATCCTCCTGATTGATTTAGCTTGATTTGGTGATCCGGTGTTTTTCGGATTTGATCACAGCTAGGTTTATAATTAAAAACCTTCTCAATATATAGAATAGCAAATTTCCTATGGAATTGCTTCCCTTTTAACCTATGTCAACCCCAATCACCATTCTCTAAGATTAACTGCTAGAATAGACCTATGTTTACTGTGTCTATCATCCTTTAGGTATAAAATATTTCAGACATGAATTCCCTAATTACCCTAGTATTAGTCGTTATTTATGCGGGTGGAATCTGGAAATTTTGGACGGGGTTTGAAAATACCAACTTCAACCGCAGTTTCCAAAACCGTCTGATCTTCTCCCTGTTATGGCCAGTTTTGTTTGTATTTAATCCTTCCTATCGGAAAAACTTTAAAAAAGCATTGAAAGGCTCAAAATAGACTGATATAGCAATTCGCGCCGATGTCATAATCTTTGATTGTGGCGGTTTGGTCTCCAAACCTAGAGGTTTTCTTCACACATCTTACAATGAATGGCTAAATCTTCTAATTCATCGGGTTTTTTCAATTTATCTGTGAGTTCCGACCCTTTGGAAAGGGCGATCGCTTTGATTGCTAATCGTTTTAATCAAGAATATCAAGGGGGATCTTTTGATTTACCCCCAGAGGTTGAAACGATGGCAATTTTTCGCGATCGCATAGCTGGAACTTTATCAGAAAAAATCACTTCTCCCTTTTGGGAAATTGCCAAACCGCAGAAAAATCAGCACTGTTTAGATATTGGTTGTGGGGTCAGTTTTCTAATTTATCCTTGGCGAGATTGGGGAGCTTTATTTTATGGTCAAGAAATTAGTACGGTGGCTAAGGACGCCCTGAATATTCGAGGGCCACAGTTAAATTCTAAACTGTTTAAAGGAGTAACTTTAGCCCCCGGTCATAAATTACAATATGAGGCAAATCAGTTTGATTTAGCGATCGCCACTGGATGGAGTTGTTACTATCCGATCAGTTATTGGGAATTGGTTTTAAAAGAAGTCAAGCGGGTAGTTAAACCTGGGGGAGATTTTGTTTTTGATGTTCTGATTCCCGATGCTGAATTAGCCGAAGATTGGGCAATTTTAGAAACCTATTTAGGTACAGAAGTTTTCTTGGAAACCCTAGAAAATTGGGAAAAAATCATTAAAGAAACGGGAGCTAAAATTTTAAAACGTCAGCCCGGAACCTTGTTTCAACTCTATAAAATCCGCTTTTAAACGGAATCATGATCATTGACCTATTGTTAATTGGTGCATTAGGATTTCTCGGAAGTTTTGGTCACTGTTTGGGAATGTGCGGCCCCTTAACCGTTGCTTTTTCTGTTTCCGATGAATCCCTCTCCCCTGGCAAAATTCCCTGGCAATTTCACCTATTATTAAATTTCGGCCGGATTCTTAGTTATGCCTTAATTGGGGCGATGATTGGCGGGTTGGGTTCGGTTTTAATTGCTGGGGGACAAATGGCAGGAATTGGCAGTATTTTTCGCCAAGGGATGGCGATTTTTACTGGAATTCTATTGATTATTTTAGGATTAGCTCAAATTAATCCTACCGTCTTTCGTCGTTTCCCAATTATCCATCCTTTATCTCCTAAAAATTTACATGATCACCTGAGTAAATGGATGGTAAATCTATCTTTACAAAATCATTTTTTTACTCCAATTTTATTGGGATTAATTTGGGGTTTAATTCCCTGTGGTTTTCTCTACACAGCCCAAATTAAAGCCGCAGAAACAGGAAATTTAGGGTTAGGAATGCTAACTATGTTAGCCTTTGGAATCGGAACTTTTCCGACCATGTTAGGGGTGGGATTATTAACCGGAAAATTCACCGCCGACCGCCGAAGTCAACTTTTTAGAATGGGGGGATGGATTACTTTATTAATTGGAATTTTAACCCTATTAAGAACCGGAAACCATGTTGATTATACGGGATATGGTTCTTTAATTAGTTTAATGTTCGCCTTAATTGCCCGTCCCATTAGTCGCATCTGGTCGCAACCTTTAAAATATAGACGCTTTTTAGGAGTCGGAGCTTTTGTATTAGCAATTGTTCATACGGTACAAATGTTGGATCATACATTTCAATGGAATTTAACTGCTTTTGAATTTATGATTCCCCAACATCAACTAGGAATAATAGCGGGGGGATTAGCATTATTATTGATGATTCCTGCGACTATTACCAGTTTTGATCATATTCAAAATTATTTAGGAATAGTTTGGCGAAAAATTCATTTATTAGCCGTACCCGCATTAATTTTTATAGTGATTCATGCTCTGTTAATTGGTTCTAATTATTTTGGTAGATTTGATCTAACATTTTTTGATCAATTAAGAGGTTTTATTTTTATTATTGTAACTTTAATGGTATTATTGATTAGGTATCTTCCTATTTGGTCACTATTGGGATTAGAAAAATTTTATGTTGCGCCCCTTAAGCAAAAATAAGTCTTTAAAATTATTATTAATTATTGGAACATTCCTCTGTGTTCAACCCCTAGAAAAATTATCCTATTCTAACCCGGCTATTGCCCATGAAGTAGAGGTGTCTGGAGATGTGGCGGTAACATTCCACCTAGAACCTAATCATAATCCCCGATCAGGAGAAAAAGCCAGGATTTGGTTTGCATTAACTCGTCGCGGCGGAAAAATTATTCCCCTATCTGAATGTAATTGTCAATTGGCGATTTATCGAGAACCTCGGTCATCAAATACTCAACCATTAATGCAGCCCCAATTAAAAGCTATTGCTGCGGAAAAATATCAGGGTATCCCCGGAACAGAAGTTATATTTCCCCAAGCAGGAATTTATCAATTAGAATTGAAAGGAACTGCTAAAAATAATCAGGATTTTAAACCTTTCAAAACCAGTTATTCTGTCACGGTTAGATAAATTTTAACCGAATTTTCTCACCAGGTAGGGGCGGGTTCGAGTTAACCTTTCCTACTCACAAACAATCTACCTAAACCCGCCCATCTTAATTTAATTAACTACTTTTAATTTAACTCCCCAGAATAGATAATTTTTGGAAGATCAAGGGTGGGGTGGGGCGGGTTTTTGAAGGTTGTTTGTGAAAAGCATAAATTTTTACAGAATCCGCCTCTACGGGTTAATAATGATTATGTTTGGCATTGGCCCACAGCCGACCTCCGAAACCCGATGTCTGCAACTCGAAAAAGTTAGAAGATCGTTGCTGCGGTGATCCACCTTTCAGATAAAATGGTATACGCGACATCCCAATAAGGAAAAATAGGACATGAGTGATACGTTTGACAAAGTGAAGAAAATTGTTAAAGAACAATTAGATGTTGAAGAAGATAAAGTTGTTCCAAATGCCAGCTTCACCGATGATTTAGGTGCTGATTCTCTGGATATAGTAGAACTGGTTATGTCATTAGAAGAAGAATTTAGTATCGAAATTCCCGATGAAGATGCCGAAAAGATTCTAACCGTTCAAGAGGTTGTAGACTACATCGAAAACAACGTCCCAGCATCAGCTTAATCTTTTAAACTGATTTAAAATCAACAGAAAAAGCAGAGGATTAGCCGTTTGTCAGTCCCGCAGAAACTTTGCTGCATCCGACTGTCTGAACTAGGCAATCCTAACCCATTTTAATTTAACTGCTGTTGTTGGGTAAAGCCAAGACATCTTAATTGAGTTGAGCGAAGAGACTAAAACAAGAAATTGGGTTATACCAAAATGCGAATCCCAGTAGTTGATCAAAACAACAAGCCATTAATGCCAACCACACCCGCAAGAGCGAGGAAGTGGATTGAATCTGGAAAAGCAGTTAAACGCTGGTCAGACTGTGGGCAATTTTATGTTCAACTCACAATTGAACCCAGTGGATACACAACCCAAAATCTTGTGATTGGGATTGATCCTGGCAAGAAATTCTCTGGGATTGGTGTTCAATCAGCTAAGTTTACACTGTATACAGCCCATCTAATTTTACCGTTTCAGACAGTCCGTGAACGCATGGATATAAGACGATTAATGCGTCGAGGTCGCAGAGGAAGAAGGATCAACCGGAAGATTGAGTTCTCGAAACGCAACCATCGCCAAAAACGCTTTAATAATCGTCGCCAAGGTAAACTGCCTCCATCAATTCGTGCTAATCGCCAATTGGAATTGAGAATAGTTTCCGAATTATTCAGAATTTACCCAGTTGCAGAAATTAGATACGAGTATGTAAAAGCCGATGTTGACTTAACCAGTGGACGTAAACGAGCTAAATCTGGTAAAGGCTTCTCACCCCCCCAAACCCCCGTACACGGGGGGCTAGGGGGGTGGGACAAAAATGGATGTTAAGCCAATTAGAAAAGTTTGCGCCAGTAGTTAGGATTGAAGGTTATCAAACCGCATCAACTCGTAAATATTTGGGGCTAACAAAGAACAAAACAGACAAATCTAAGCCTGAATTCAATACTCATGCGGTTGATGGTGTCGCTATTGCAGCAACAGCTTTTGTCGAGTATCGCCAATATCACACAGCAAAAACTGATGGTGCTAATTGGTTTGGTGATGTTGTGATCACAACTGCCCAATTCCGAGTGATTCGCAAACCCCCTTTTTCTCGTCGCCAACTTCACTTATAGCAGGGAACACCGGAACAGCCCCCCCAAACCCCCCGTGCACGGCAGGCTAGGGGGGGAGGGAACACCGGAGGAAAAGACTTCACCGTCTAGCTTTGCTGCATCACTCTTTGTCCTAATAGGTCTGGCGACTGCTATAATGCTCCCGGCCAAAGGCGGAGTGCGTCGTAAGTATGGGGGTTCTACAACTCGTCATGGATTTCGCAAGGGTGATTTGGTTAAATCTCCCAAGGGTGTTAGCTACGTCAGTGGTGATACCGAAAGACAAGTATCTGTTAGCGATGCTAACTGGAAACGGTTAGGGCAGATTGCTTCTAGTAAAGTACAGTTAATTCGCCGTTCTAACGGGTTGATTGTTACTTAGAAGATTGTGTAAAGCCGTCCTTCGCTTCGCTAAAGGACGGGGTTTCAAACCCAGTTTTTCGATGAATTTTAAGCGCGTTGTTGTAACAGGTTTAGGGGCAATTACTCCGCTTGGAAATACCAAGGCTGAATATTGGGACGGGTTAATTAACGGACGCAATGGAATTGGCCCAATTACCCGATTTGATGCCTCAAAGCACGATTGTCGGATTGCGGGTGAGGTAAAGGGATTTGACCCCTGTGATTATATCTCGCGCAAGGAAGCCAAGCGGATGGATCGCTTCGCTCAGTTTGCGGTAGCGGCTAGTCAACAAGCTGTTTCTGATGCCGGATTCGTGATTAATGACTTAAATGCAGAACAGGTGGGTGTCATTATTGGCACAGGTATTGGCGGACTGAAGGTACTCGAAGATCAGCAAGAGATCTATTTAACTCGTGGCCCCGATCGCTGTAGTCCATTTATGATCCCGATGATGATTGCTAACATGGCGGCCGGACTCACGGCTATTCATACCGGGGCAAAGGGGCCAAACTCCTGTTCCGTGACCGCCTGTGCAGCCGGGTCAAATTCCGTGGGCGATGCCTTTCGTTTAATTCAACGGGGCTATGCTCAAGCGATGATTTGTGGCGGTACAGAGGCGGCTGTTACCCCGTTATCGGTGGCTGGATTTGCAGCAGCCCGGGCGCTTTCTACTCGCAATGATAAACCCCTAATAGCCTGTCGTCCCTTTGATCGGGATCGAGATGGATTTGTGATGGGAGAGGGAGCCGGAATTTTACTCTTAGAAGAATTAGACTGTGCTTTAAGTCGTGGCGCTCGGATTTATGCGGAAATGGTGGGTTATGGGATGACCTGTGATGCCTACCATATCACCTCCCCTGTTCCTGGGGGAGAAGGGGCTAGTAGAGCTATTTCCTTGGCGATGAAGGATGCCGGAATTACCCCGGAACAAATTAGTTATATTAATGCCCATGGAACCAGTACCTCGGCCAACGACTCGACGGAAACCGCCGCCATTAAACGGGTATTAGGCGAGAGTGCTTACAAAATCGCGGTAAGTTCGACTAAATCCATGACCGGTCACTTATTAGGCGGATCGGGAGGTATTGAAGCGGTGGCGACGGCGATGGCCATTGCAGAGGATCGGGTTCCTCCGACAATTAATTTGGATAATCCAGATCCCGAATGTGATTTGGATTATGTTCCTCATCGGAGTCGCGCCCAAGTTGTGAATGTGGCTTTATCCAATTCCTTTGGATTTGGCGGTCATAATGTGACCTTAGTATTTAAAAAGTTTCAACCGTGATCTGGCAATTTTTACGAATTCAGCCACCCTTGTGGCGTAGTGAAAAATCCACTCGCCTTTGGGGAGTGGAGGATGTCAACAAATCCTAGTAGTATAGAAAATAAAGAAAATTGAATAATTGTCAATTTTTTAGTTAGCTTAGAGAGGTTATCCTTGAGTCAATCACTAGACGCCATTGCTCCCCACGGTGGACATCTAATTAATCGTATTGCAACTCCTGACCAACGACGGGAATTTTTGGACAAAGGAGAACATTTACCCCGAGTTCAGTTGGATGAGCGATCGCTTTCTGATTTAGAACTAATCGCTATTGGGGGTTTTAGTCCCCTAACTGGGTTTATGGAACAGGCGGACTATAAAACCGTTGTTGACCAAATGCACCTGAGTAATGGTTTACCCTGGTCAATTCCGATTACTTTGTCTGTATCGGAGGAGGTCGCCTCGAACCTAAAAGAAGGAGGTTTGGTGCGTTTAGATTCCCCTACAGGTGATTTTGTTGGGATTTTGGAACTGACCGAAAAATATTCCTACGACAAGGAAACCGAAGCCCTGAAAGTCTACCGTACCACGGATGAAAAACATCCTGGGGTAAAAGTAGTTTACGATCAAGGGGGAATTAATCTCGCTGGCCCAGTGTGGTTATTAGAGCGTCAATCCCATCCCTACTTCCCGAAATATCAAATTGACCCGGCAGAATCTAGGGCAATATTTAGAGAAAAAGGCTGGAAAACTATTGTCGGATTTCAAACCCGAAACCCCATCCATCGCGCCCATGAATATATCCAAAAATGTGCTTTAGAAACCGTTGATGGATTGTTTTTGCATCCCTTAGTCGGGGCGACAAAATCCGATGATATCCCGGCGGATGTGCGGATGCGCTGTTATGAAATTTTGATTGATCATTACTATCCTAAACAACGGGTGATTTTAGCAATTAATCCGGCTGCAATGCGTTATGCTGGCCCCCGGGAAGCGATTTTTCATGCGCTGGTGCGGAAAAATTATGGCTGTACTCATTTTATTGTGGGTCGGGATCATGCCGGGGTGGGTGATTATTATGGCACTTACGATGCTCAATATATTTTCAATGAGTTTGAACCCGGAGAATTAGGTATTACTCCGATGATGTTTGAACACGCTTTTTACTGTAAGGTGACTGAAGGAATGGCAACCAGTAAAACCAGTCCCAGTTCGCCGGAACAGCGAGTTCATTTATCGGGAACTAAGGTACGAGAATTACTCCGTCGGGGAGAACTGCCACCCCCGGAATTTTCCCGCCCGGAAGTTGCTAATGAATTAATTAAAGCAATGAAAACAAATAATCAGTAGTCAGTTATTAATTATCAGTTATCAGTGTAATAGTTGATATTATAGTTAATAGTGAATTAGCTGTTTTTAAATTATTACCTAATAACTGATAACGGTTCCAGATGCGCCGTGGCAATTCTAAACACTGATAACTGATTACTGATTACTGATTACTGATTTTTGGTAATGGGACTAAAACGACGGGAATTTTTACAACGGGCTGGCTTACTGCTGGCGGCACTGGGGATTAATCAAAGACTGTATTATCGTTCTGATCAAGCCTTGGCACAGCCAGCCCGACGGAAGTTAGCCCTATTAGTTGGAATTAATCAATATCCAACTACAAATCGCATTCAAGAACCGTTGCAAGGCTGTTTAACGGATGTGGAATTGCAACGGAATTTGTTAATTTATAAATTCGGTTTTCAGCCCGATGATATTGTCACGTTAACAAATGAAGCAGCTACTAGAAATCAAATTGAATCGGCATTTATTTCCCATTTAATTGAACAGGCTAAAATGGGAGATTTAGCGCTGTTTCATTTTAGTGGTTATGGGAGTTGTATCCCTCGGTATAATTTGGTTTCTAATTCATCTCAAATTCAGCATTCTTATCTTCCTGTTGATATTGCTTTATCAGAAACGGAAACTGTTAATGATATTTTAGAAGATACCTTGTGGTTATTATTGCGATCGCTAAAAACTTCTAACATAATTACTATTTTAGATACCAGCTTTATTTATCCAGGATATCATCAACAAGGGACTCTAAAAATTCGCGCTATTCCCAGTCCAAACACCGTTGAAATTAATCCCGCAGAATTAGATTTACAAAATCAACTATTATCTAGCTTAAGCATTTCCCGTCAAGAATTAGAACAACGAAAATCCGGTTTACCAGGGATAGTTTTATCCGCATCTAAACCATCCCAAATCGCCACAGAAGCTCGATGGGATGGCTTTAATGCAGGATTATTCACTTATATCTTAACCCAAACCCTCTGGGGGGCAAGTTCACCCCGGAATTTATCAGATCAAATCCGTCGGGTTGCGGGAGAAGTTGAACAAATTGTGGGATCATCTCAACAACCCCAACTGCGCCGCACATTAACCGCGTCTAATTCTAAAACTGAATCGGAATTTTCTTTAGGGAATTTATGGGTTAATTCTCCTCCGGTTGATGGTGTAATTACCGGAGTTGAAGATAATGGCAAAACAGCCAAAATTTTATTAACTGGTTTGCCAGCTTTTGTGTTAGATTCCTATAGTTTAAATAGTGTATTAACGATTATATCAGATTCTAATTCTTTAGAAAATCCTATCTATTTACAATTGCGTTCTCGCACTGGATTAAATGCCAAAGCCCAAATAAAAAATAATAATTCAACGTCATTTTTAGGATTAAAAATCGGACAAAAAGTGCAAGAATTAATTAGAATTTTACCTCGAAAAATTGATTTAAAAATTGCCTTAGATCCGAAATTATCTCGAATTGAACGAGTTGATGCAACTAGCACCTTTTCCGATTCTCCTCGGATGGCAATTGTAGCAGGTGATCAACCTGCGGATTATGTTCTTAGTCGCGTTACCGATACCACTATTGCCCAAACATTGAACGCACCCTTATCCCCTTTATTTCAGGGCAGATATGGGTTATTTTCTAAGGGTTTAGTCTTACTTCCTGATACCGTTGGCGAAGGAGGAGAAGCGGTAAAAGTTGCGATACATCGGTTAATTCCCCAACTGAAAACCCGGTTAGCAATTAAGTTATTAAGATTAACAGAAAATGAACGTTCCTCGAATTTAAAAGTAAGAGCATCTTTAAATTTATTAGCCCCCCAATCTCAAGTTTTAATTAAACGAAAAACCACAGGAATTTTTAATACTATTAATCCAGAAAATAATAATAATATTAATTCTCAATCGAGTTCAAATCAACCCCTGATTAACGCTTCAGAAAATATCGGCATTATCACAGTCCCTCTAGGAAGTCGTTTACAATATCAACTCCAAAATCAAGGGGAATTTCCGGTTTATTTCCTAGTGTTTTCTATGAATAGTGAAGGAGAAACTTATATTTTTAATTCAGGTTTTGACCCCCAACAACAACAAATTGCGCCCGGTAAATCCTTGAGTTTACCAACCGCTAACATTTATAGCGGAAATTCTTCCACAGAAATGATCGGAGAAATGGTCAAAGGGTCAACCGGATTAGTAGAAACTCACGTTATTTTAAGTCATAATCCCTTTTTAGAAACATTAGAAATTTCAGATAGAAATATTAATAAAAATGAAGGTATTTTAAAATTTAATCGAGTTTCTAATCCTTTGAATATTGTGGATGCAATTTTACAAGATTTGAATAGAGGTAGTCAACCAACCTTAGAAAAAATGGGAATTATCACCGATGATTTAGCCCTGGATATTAATAGTTGGGCAACGTTTAATTTTGTTTATCGGGTTGTAGGATAGAATTAACAAAAAATTATCTAAATTAGCGTTGAAATTATCCAGCTTTATATAATACCCCGTCCTAATACTCTTCTCTTTAAAGCTAACACACGGAGAAGCGCTCCTGTGCCGGAAAAGGAAAAACCTAAGACTTCTCGAAAGATTTCCGGCATATAAAAACGAGCTATATCTTCTTTTTCTTTATCTTCATAAATCACTCCCATGTCCTCTAATATTCTAACGGTTGTCGGTTCCATACGAAACTGTTCTACAGAAAAAGGAATGCTGCGTAGTTCAACAGAATATTGTCGTAGTGTCTCAACCCATTTTTCAAACTCTGGATATTCTTCTTTGGCTTCCTCTACTTTCTTTTCACTACAGGGTTTTAAGGCTTTAAGGATTGATTGGGGCGGTAAAAGTCGGCTAGTAGACCATTTTTCAAATTGAATATTATTGGCTTGTTCCACTGTAATTTTTGCCGCATTATACAAAAATCGGACAATATCTCTAGCTTGCAATCTGCCATTAAAATCTGTTAAAGCAGCAAATATCCAAGAATAGGAATAAGTTGCTTTAGAGTGATCAGAACCTAACCTTTTACCCCATAAATCTTGTAGTTTTTCTATCAACTCTTGTTGGCTCAAACTTTCTATATTAATTTGCTCTGCACCAATTATTTTGGATTGAGTGCAAAGCCAAAAAACCAACTTTAGAAAAGAATCTTGATTCCAATATAAATCATAAGAACGGTAAAGATTTTCAAACTGTCCTGAATTTTGAGTAATCGTATAACGGAGGAAATCTCGTCGTAAGAAAATGATCACGCCTAAATTAGATTGTCGAATTTCAGACAGCTTATTAGGTAAATCTTCAATCAAAGACTTTAACGCAATGTTCTGTTGAGAATTAGAGGCAATATCAGAAAAAATATCTTCTAATCCATCAAATAGAAAAATGATTTTCAATGATTTATCTTTCAATTCATTATTGATTGTAGAAAGACTAAGAGAACTGGTTTGATCAACATTAATCCCGATCACTCTTGCCATCTCTTTAATCCAAAATTCTGTCCATTCCGGTTCACTCCAAGCTGAGTTATGAGAAATTGCTTTTTTGATTCTATCTACACAATCTGAAGATTGAAAGCTCTGCTGGTCACCAATCACCATTTGAACTTCATTTCTAGCTTCATTGATAATATTTTTTGCCTGATCTTTCAGTTTTCTTGATTCTAGCAGAGGGAAAATATAGGTTTTTGAAGTTCTTAATGGTTGGGAAGGATCAATCTTTTGTAAAATCTTTTGTAAAAAATTTTCCCAATATTTAAAGCGGGATAACTGAATATAATTAAAGGTTTTACCCGCCCCTTTAGCACCAATTGATACAACACGGGGTAAGTCATCCTGAAACTGAGTTGCTAAATTTTTTAAAGGTTCTGTCACTAATAAATCTTCCCCTTCACCATTTTCAGCATATTCGTACTTCTCGCAGATTTGCATAAGTTTCTGAACTTCTGATAAGGGATCAGATTGATTAGTTATTCCTGAATTTAAGTCCTGATTTTCTTGCTCATACAACTGTTCATTAGCCCACTCAAAAGCCACTTTCATGACTGGAGTTGGGCTGAGTTTTGCTCGTGCTTCTTCCCAATTATTAATATAAAGTAATTCCTGGGCAAAATAAGTTTCTTTGATTTGTAGTCTTGTCGAATACAAATTATCTGCTTCAGATTGTATATAAGCAGACTGAAATCTCACTAAAGCATCCTCAAAAGCTGGTAATTGTTTGAGTTCTGGCGTCAGCATAGTAATAATTAAAGATGGATCATAATATTGTTGATCATTTATACTATTCTCTGACGGTGCTACGCGACCAATTTGTTCAAGCACTAAACTTGTACCGCTTATTGATTGTTCTGTAATTGTTGTTATAATAAAACGCTGAATTCTAGGATCAAAAATAATCGGACTCGATATTTCACTCAAACCTGCTCTGAGATCAATAAAAATATAATCTGCACCAACAGCATCACCTAAACCATGCAGCGCATTTCCACATTCCCAAGTTCCATCAAGAGTTCTGACTAATTGTTCAGGAAGAATGGGTGTATCTAAAAGTTGATGATCATTCAGACAAGCAGGTAAGAAATATACCGTTGACTTTCCTTCGGATTTAGAAGATTTTTTGATTTCTTTTGCTAAAAATGAAAGGGTTTGTTCTCGGTCGATTGGAGAATAATGATAGGATTCTAAAAAATCAATAAATGAAAGAGTAGGTTGTTGTTTTTGGGCACGATTCCAATAGGTCAAACCCGGAGCTTCTAAATCGGCATCAATGACTAATATCGTAATTGCTTTATCTATTTCTTTAGCTCTTTCTAACAAGGCAAAAAGATGGGCAGCTAAGTGTAGAGTTCTTCCCACTCCACCTTTGAAAGAATAGAATGCAATTAAACTGGGAGGAGTTTCATATTTTTCAGGAAGATGAACAGATTTCGATCTTTCTGCTATTACTTCGGGGTCACTTTCAAGATAAGCAATTTCTTCCCAAAATGGACGAACAACAATATTTTTTTGATAAAAGTTATCTTCTACACTAAATTCTACAGGTAATGTAGAATCACCTATATCAAGCTGAATAATAAATTGTTCCTCTTGATACCAATCCCCAAACCATTCTTTTAAAATAGTATTAATTTGAGGTTGACATTCAGGATTAATAATACCAATCTCTAAAGCATCTGAAAAACAATTAATTCTGACAACTCCATTAGGTAATTGACTCCCGTAACTTGTTTCTCGACGAATCACCCTTTGCACATCAAACCAGGTCAATAATCTCATGAATTTCATCAGTTAATCTCCTGTTCAATAAATTTACAGATGTTTAACAACTTTTCTTCTAAATCTTCATCTGTTGAGCTTTGTTGTTGGCTTTCATTACCCCAATTTTCTAGTTTACCACCATAACGCCACATTTGATTAATTTGACCTAGATTTAATTGTCTTTTCTCATATTTATTTTTATCATCTTTTATCTCTGATATAAACATTAACTTAGGTAACTTTAAATTACCAGCAGCTAATAAATCTAACAGCTTATTTATATCATGCTGTGCCTGCTTGAACCTTTCATCGTAGCAATAATCACTACGATTTTTTCTTGTTCTTTTCATATACATTGCTTTCAAACCACATTCGACAGCGTAAAATAAGAGTAACCTATGAGCATTAGTTTTAGGATTTTCACAACGATAAGCTGACCTATTTTCTCTCCATGCTCTCTGCATTTCTCTATCGGTAAATGCTATAGCCATTAACCTGTTATTACCCCCTAGATTATAGAAATTAATTAACTGAGACTGATATAGATAATCCCCCCTGATTAACAGGGGAGATTGAATAATCTAAACACCAACAATAGAATGTTTATAAACCTGTTCAATAACAGTTGCTAACCGTTTCATCCCTTCTGTAATTTCCTCATTCGTAGCCGTTAAACTAATCCGAATACATTGGTTTTTATGGCTCCATTCTCCTTGTAAACCGGGAAAAAATGAATTACCTGGAACTACAATTACCCCCACTTCTTTTAACTGTTGATACAATTCCCAGTCAGTTATCGGTAAATCTTTAAACCACATCCAGGCAAAAATTGCTCCTTCTCCCCGATGTAAAAACCAGGGTAAATTTTTAGGCATAGTTTGATTTAATGCGGTTTCTACAACGGTGAATTTCTGTTGATAATAGGGACGAATTACCTCCGCGGCAATTTCTGATAATGCTCCAGAACCAATAGCACGGGCGGCAATTGCTTGTCCATAACGGGGGGAATGAATACACATATTGGTTTGAAATGCTTCTAATACTTGAATTGTGCTTTCATTGCCAATAGCAATCCCTAATCTTTCCCCTGGTAAACCCGCTTTTGATAAACTAATACAATGAATAATATTATCGCCAAAAACTGGTTTCATTTCGGTAAAATTCAACGCGGGAAATGGAGGAGCGTATGCAGAATCAATGAATACGGGAACGTTAAAATTAGCAGCTAAATCGGCAATTTTTTTAACTTCTTCTTCGGTTAAAACGTTACCACTGGGATTACAAGGACGGGAAAATATAACACATCCTGTGGTTTCATCAATAATTAATTGACTAAAATCAGGACGATATTTAAAATGATGATTAATTTCATCAATATCTAACTTTGGTTGATAGGAAAAAACCGCTTCAGGAATTAAACTCACACCCCCATATCCGGTATAATCAGGACTCAAAGGAAGAACAATTTTTTTCAATTTACCATCGGTGGTATATCCGCCAAAAGCATTGGTAGCATAGAAATAAATTGATTGACTTCCGGGGGTAATTAATACATTGCGGTCGGTTAAATTTAACCCGTAACGAGAATTAAAATCCTCAACAATGACATCAATAAACGGTTGATATCCCTGACTAGAACCATACCGACAAACGACTTCCCCATATTCAGGACTTGATAGTAATTCTGCGGTACAATCTCGCCAAAGTTGTTCAACTTCGGGCAAAATTACCGGATTTCCTGCACTTAAATTAATAAAATCTTTGCCTTTTCCTAATCTTAAAGTTTCAATAATATCTTTCATAATCGCACGAACTCCCGTTAAATGAGACATCCGTTCGCCAAATTGTGTCAAAGCAGGATTCATAGTTTTATAACCAAATTAATTAACATCATCCCCCTATAATTAGGAGATAGTAGGTAGGAGCTATAATTATAACCCGAAATCCGATACCCACAACTTTAGTGGTGGAATCTGACATCGGTTAATCCTCATTTGATCAATCTTAACCTTAGAATTGAAAATATAGAATAGTTTTCAACCAGAATATTAGGATTTTTTGTGTCTATGGTAATTTGGCAAGCTGATTTTTATCGTCGTCCCCTCAAGGATGGAAGCGGACAACCCCTATGGGAGTTGTTAGTCTGTGACGAAACTCGCCAGGTTGAGTTTATAGCGATGTGTCCTCAGTCGCAAGCAAATTCAACTTGGTTAATAGAACAGTTGCAACAAGTAATTGTTACTCAAAAACCTGATAAAATCCAAGTGTTTCGTCCCCAGTCTTTAAGTTTATTAGAAACGGCTGGCAAAGGATTAGGAATTGTAGTAGAACCCTGTCGAAATACCAAGGCATTAAAACAATGGTTAACTGAACGTTCAACACAATATTCTCAGTCAGAATATTATACAGGAGAACCCTATAATCCTGTGAAATTAGAACAAATGCCACCTTTACCATTACCCGATAAATTATGGGGTGATAGTTGGAAATTTGCAAGTATTTCTGCCGGAAATTTACAAGAATTTTTTGCCGACCGTCCGATTCCAATTGTACAAATTCCAGATAATTTTTTACCCCTAAATATAGGGTTAGCTTCTGTAGTAACGATTCCTGGGATTATTATTAATGGAGGTAAAAAATCAATGCAATTAGCCCGATGGCTAGAGGAAATTCGACCCTTTGCTTTCAATTATATTCCGGGTTCTCCTAATGGATTAATCCTAGAATCGGGTTTGGTTGATCGTTGGGTGATGGCAACCTTTGAAGATGCGGAAGTTATGGATTCTGCTAAAACCTTTGAAGTCAGAAAACAGTTAGCAAAAGGATTACATTTTCTATTAGTTCAACCGGATGATTCTGGGATAACTTTTACTGGTTTTTGGCTATTAAAAGGAGAAATAAAAAAATAAAATTAATAGTGGAAACCGAATTTCTTGAAGAAACTCGGTTTCTAAAATTTTATAGTCTAACTTCTACAGTTTCAGCAACAGATTCTAATGTAGAATTCGGTTCAGAATTAACTATAACGGTTAAAGTTAGTCCTAAAGATTGTAGCCAACTGGATAAACGATAAATTGCTTGGCTTCCTGGTTGGTCGAGAAATTGATTCAAACGCGATAAATGTTCTTGAAGTTGTTCTGGAGACATTTTTTCTTGTCCTAGTGCCATTGCAACATCTTGAAGGGCAGATAATAATAATTCAGGTTCAGGATCTTTTTCTTGTAAAATCGCCCAAAGATATAATGCGGCTTCAGATTGATCTTTGAGAGATTCAATTAAATAGTCTTGATAATTTCTAGTTAGAGATTGCATTAAACCGCCTCCTATAGTCTTCCCAGTAAGTTTTAGCGGTGCGAATATCTTCTTCTTGAGTGCTTTTATCTCCACCACAAAGGAGTAAAATAATCGTTACACCGAACTGACAAAAATAAATTCGATAACCCGAACCAAACTGAATTCTTAACTCATATACTCCTTCACCTACAGAACGATAATCTCCCAAGTTTCCTTGTACAACTCGTTTAAGCCTGGATTTGATAATTGCTTTTCCTTTCCTTTCTTAAGAATCTATAGATTTAATTAGAAAAATCACTTTTCCCTTTATATTATAAATTGTTCATTGTAAAATGAATATGTCAGATCATTGGGGAGGAATAATTAGGGGTGTTTGACAGTATTTGCAAGTTTCTTGCAGAAAATTTTTCTGAAGATTTGGCAAGTTGGTTGTTGGGTTCTACCGTTGCGTTAACTGAGTTGAGTCCCCAAGAGTTATCATTGGAACCAATTCGGGCTGATTCTTTAATCTTACTGCAATCGGATGATCTGGTTCTGCACACAGAATTTCAAACCGAACCTGATGCAAAAATCCCCTTTAGGATGTTAGATTATCGAGTAAGGGTCTATCGTCGTTTTCCCAACAAAGTCATGCGTCAGGTGGTGATTTATCTGGGTCGAACTAATTCTCTTTTAGTCCAAGAAAATAGTTTTCGTCTGGAGAATACGTTTCATCAGTTTGAGGTGATTCGTCTTTGGGAACAACCGCCGGAACAGTTTTTGAATGTAACGGGATTGTTACCTTTTGCGGTACTGAGTCAGACCGATGATCCGACCATGATATTAAGTCAAGTTGCTGAAGTAATTGAGGGAATTACTGATCAACAAGTTCAAAGTAATCTTGTTGCTGCTTCGGCAATTTTGGCGGGTTTAGTTTTAAATAAAGATACAGTGAAAAGACTTTTAAGGAGTGATCTTATGCGAAATTCAGTCATTTATCAAGAAATTCTACAAGAAGGAAAATTGGAAGGAAAATTGGAAGGAAAACTAGAAGGTAAATTAGAAGGAAAGTTAGAAGGTAAATTGGAAGGAAAACTAGAAGGAAAACTAGAAGGAAAACTAGAAGGAAAACTAGAAGGAAAACTAGAAGGAAAATTGGAAGCAAAGGAAGAAATTGCTTTAAATTTATTGCGAATAGGTTTGAGTTTAGAGCAAGTTGTTCAGGTAACTGGATTAAGTGTTGAAGAGATTCAATCTTTGTAAAATGCTTTAGTATTGGGGTCAGTGATATCGAGAATTTATGTATTGTTCAAGAAACCCGATTTTTGAATAATCTCCTTGCTGCTTCGGCAATTTTGGCGGGTTTAGTTTTAAATAAAGATACCGTAAAAAGACTTTTAAGGAGTAATCTCATGCGAAATTCTGTCATCTATCAAGAAATTCTACAAGAAGGGAGATTGGAAGGGAGATTGGAAGCAAAATTGGAAGGGAAACAGGAAGCGAAGGAAGAAATTGCTTTAAATTTATTGCGAATAGGTTTGAGTTTAGAGCAAGTTGTTCAGGTAACTGGATTAAGTCTTGAAAAGATTCAATCTTTGTAAATTAGCTTTAACAGTATTAATGATTAATGAATGGAGGTGAACAAAATGCAAATTTATTTTCTTGAATCAGGATAACGAATAGTTCAGCTAAAATGACATCTAAAAATATTGTTTTTTGGATGTTATTTTAGTCTAAATTAAGGGATAATAGATTTTGTCTAAACTTCAGAAAAAATTACGATTACCTCAACACCATGCTGTCTTTTCTTCGCAACGATCTCAACCAACTTCAAGCCTATGCTCCCCACCCAGGAGGGAATTCTGGCAGTCCGATCGAGACTCAAATATTAGACCGTTTAGATACTAATGAATGTCCCTATGATTTACCTGAAGAATTAAAACAAAAGCTGGCTTGGACATATCAACATGAAATTGAAACTAATCGTTATCCTGATGGGAGTCATTTTCCTTTAAAAATAGCGATCGCTAATTATATTAACGAGATTATTTCTAATTCTGAAGCCTTTGTCAATCCTGAGCAAATTTCCGTTGGTAATGGGTCAGACGAGTTAATTCGATCTATCTTAATTGCCACTTGTTTAGGGGGAGAAGGCTCAATTTTAGTGGCTAATCCTACCTTTTCAATGTATGGAATTATTGCCCAAACTTTGGGGATTTCGGTTGTTAGTATAGGACGGGATAAAGATACCTTTGAGATGGATTTAAACGCGGCTAAAACTGCGATTGAAACAACACAAAACCCTCCGATTCGAGTTGTATTTGTAGTTCATCCTAATTCCCCTACAGCTAATGCTTTAACGGATAATGAATTAGACTGGTTGCGTCAGTTACCAGAACAGATTTTAGTGGTAATTGATGAAGCCTATTTTGAGTTTAGTCAAACCAGCGTAGTTGAGGAGTTAAAACAGCATCCCAATTGGGTGATTTTACGCACATTTTCTAAGGCATTTCGTTTAGCTTCCTTGCGGGTTGGATATGCGATCGCCCATCCTGAATTAATCACCGCTTTAGAAAAAGTTAGGCTTCCCTATAACCTTCCCAGTTTCACACAAACCGCCGCTTTATTAGCCTTAAATAACCGTCAAGATTTACTCACAGTTATCCCTGAAATTTTAGCGGAAAGGACTAATTTAATTAATGCTTTAACTGAAAATAAACAATTAAAAATTTGGCGAAGTGATGCTAATTTTATTTATATTAGACTCACTGATGAACAAAATTCTGATCAAGCCTTAAACCAAATTATGCAGCAATTAAAAACCAAAGGAACATTAGTTCGTCACACCGGAGGAGGACTAAGAATTACCGTTGGTCGTCCTGACGAAAATCAACGTACCATTAAACGATTATTTTCTATTCTATAGTAAACAATGAGTTGGGGTGGGTTTATACAGATTAATGTGATTAGTTTAACATTTGGGTGAACCCGCCCCTACAATGAATTTATTGTTGATTTTGTATTAATTATGCAACGCTATTTTAAGATTTTAATGTTATTTTGGGAAACTGCGATCGCAGCAGAACTAGAATATCGGATTAACTTTCTGATTTCTGCTATCACAAGTTTAGGAAGTTTAATTGGCAGTATTTTTAGCCTATTTTTATTTTATAGAACGGGTTACAGTTTTGAAGGATGGAGTTGGGAAGAAGCCTTAGTTGTTTTGGGAATATTTACAATATTACAAGGATTTTCAACCACAATATTAGTTCCCAATTTAAACAGAATTGTGACTCATGTTCAAGATGGAACCTTAGATTTTGTATTACTTAAACCCCTGAGTAGTCAATTTTGGCTATCGACTCGTATGGTGTCGCCTTGGGGAACACCTGACCTAATTTTTGGGTGTTCAATTGTTGCTTATCAAGGGAGTAAACTAGGCTTAACCTGGAGAGATTATTTAGCAAGTTTATTACCTTTATCTTTTGGTATGATGAGTTTATATAGTTTATGGTTTATCTTGGGCGCGACCAGTATTTGGTTTGTGAAAATTTATAATGTGACGGAAGTATTGCAGGGATTATTAGAAGCCGGAAGATATCCAATGGTGGCTTATCCTATGGCTTATCGTTTCTTTTTTACCTTTATTATTCCTGTAGCTTTTTTAACAACAATTCCAGCAGAATCAATACTAGGAAGAACTAATATATCCTGGGTGATGGGTTCAGGATTTTTAGCCCTGGGATTATTATTTATTTCGGCTAGATTTTGGCAATTTGCCTTAAAATTTTATACCAGTGCATCGAGTTAATTTTAAGTACGATTGAAACTTACCAAGTAGAGGTAAGCGCCTTAGTAGTGAGGCGTGAACGCCTCTTTAAGATGCGCTTAAGCGCAACAACGGACGCCATATTTTAATTGTTCCATCTTGACTCCCGCTAACTATTGTTTGATTATCGGGACTAATGGCAATGGAATAAATAATACCTGTATGTCCGGTTAAGGTACAAATTTCTTCTCCTGTTTCTATTTCCCATAGTTTAATCGTTTGGTCTTCACTCCCACTGACTAATATTTTATTATCTGAAGTAATAGCAACAGAATGTACACTTCCTGTATGTCCTTCTAATGTTCTGATAATATTTCCTGTTCCCGGTTGCCAAATTTTAATCGTATTATCTTCGCTTCCACTTGCTAATATTTGAGTATCGACAGTAAAAGCAAGAGATAAAACATTATCTGAGTGTCCTTTAATTAAGCGCGTGAGTTTTCTGGTCTGAATATTCCATATTGCTATACTGCTAAAATAGCTACTTGCTACAGTGTTACCAATAGGAGCGAAAATTATTGCTTGTTCATCTTTTGTATCATTCCACTTATTGGTTACTAACAATGATTTTTCACCCAATTTCTGAAATATAATATAAATATTTTCATAGATTTTACGACCTCTTACTTCTTTATCATTAGTTAATAAGGCAAGATTATTTTTATTATTAGATTGAATAGCTAATGCTGTAAAAATACCATTAAGACTTTTAGTTAAAATACTAATTTCTTCTCTAGTCTCTAAACTCCAAAGTCTCACCGTTTTATCATAACTTCCACTAACAATCATTTGACCATCAGAACTAATAGCAATTGCTCTGACTGCTCCCGTATGTCCTATTAAAGTTTTCTCTAATTCTCCTGTTTTTAAATTCCAAATTTTTATGGTTTGGTCTTCACTACAACTCACAATATTTTTACCATCAGGAGTAATTGCAACCCCATAAATTACCCAAGTATGGGCAATTAATGTTTTAACACATTGCCAGTTTTGAGCTTGATGATTCAAAGGTAGTGCAAGCGTCTCGCTTTCTAATATTCCTAAATTATCGCTTTCTGATATCTCTAAATTATCAATTGCTAATACTTCCCCAAAATTAGATAAATAATTGTTTAAATCTGTTAAAATATCCCTAGCTGACTGATAGCGTCGTTTAATGGCACTTTCAATCATTTTATCCAAAATCAACCCTAATTCCTCACTCACCGGATGTTTTAAATGTTCTCGCCAAACCCAAATTCCCTCCTCATCATCAAATAAATCTATCGGTTCCACTTGGGTTAATAAATGCAGACAAGTCACTCCTAAACTATAAATATCACTGGCAAAAATACCCTTTCCCTTCGCCTGTTCGGGGGCAATATAATCAGAAGTGCCGATAATTGTTCCGGTGACGGTAAATGCGGTTTTTTGGGTAAATTTAGCCGAACCAAAATCCACTAAAACAAACGTTCCATTAGGACGACGAATAATATTAGCGGGTTTAATATCCCTGTGAATTACATTTTTATGATGGATAAAATCTAATAGAGGAAGTAAACAGATTAAAAGATATTGAATCTGAGTTGAATTAAATGCCCCTTCCTGAACTAGAATTTTAGCTAAATTTTCCCCTTCTATGAATTCTTGGATTAAAAATTGTTGTTGATTAATCGTAATATAAGCTAAAAGCTCAGGAATGTGAGGGTGTTTACCTAATTCATCTAACCTAATTGCCTCTTGTGCAAATAATTCCGATGCTTTTTGCCAGGTATCAGCATCTTGAGATTGGGGAAAAAATTGTTTAATGACACAGCGCGGTTTAGAAGGTTTATCGTCATCAACGGCTAAAAATGTTTTGCCAAATCCCCCTTGTCCAATGATATCAATAGCTTGATATCGGTCTTTTAACCGTAGTTTATTTCCACAGGTTAAACAAAATTGACTCTGATCAGAATTATAGGGTTGAGCACATTCGGAATTCAAACAATAAGCCATAGAAAAACTTCTAGTATTCCCATCCAATTGTAGAGTATGCCATTAGATCCGTAATAGTCCCCTTGATCATCTTTCTTTGTGTCTTAGTACCTTTGTGGTTATTTTAATACAAGAATAGCTGGCAGCGACTCAAAAATAGCCATTGCCAGTCTAAAGGGTTTTTACGTTCAAATTTAGTCTCAGGATTTATTAAAAACAATATCCCTGGGATTATTCTTCGTCGTCTCCAACTTCAACTTGTTTGAGGTGAATATGCTTACGTCCGAGAGAAATTTCAAACTCATCGCCAGCCGTTAAATCCATTTGTTTTGTATAGGCTGCACCAATCAACAAGTTTCCATTTGATTGCACACTAATTCTATAACTAGCAGAGCGTCCACCCCGGCCGTTTCCTTGTTGTTTGCCATCTAACTCAATTCCCTCAGCATCAATTAAAGCATTGAGGAATTTCATCATGTTGACACGCTCAACATTATTCTTAGTTAGGGTGTAGTAACCACATTCTCTAGCCTTTTCCTCTTTGCTCAGATGTTCAAGTCCTTTGACTTTATCGAGTAAAGCTTCCCCAGTTAGAGGCTGAGGTTGAGGATCAGAACTTTTCTTTTTAACCATTAACTGTGCCTGTAAATGTTTTACAAAAGGTCTTGACTTTTATCGTGGGTGGGTGATCTATCACCCAGATTGTTTAGCTAGATCCTTGCTTGAGAAACTATATTACACTAATTAAGGAAATTATTCACCTATTTTTTAAATTTTTTATCAGATCTAATTCAAGTCAAGCAGTTGAGTGGAAGGGTGGGACATCCAACAACTCAGGATCGGGTTCAGCTATCAGCTTTTCGGGAATAGTATTAATCCCTATCGCATCAACTCAAACTCCCCTTTAAATCCCAAAATCTCCTGTTCAGACTGATCAGAAGTTATCAACTCCAGACTAAACTCTTGAGGGGGATCTTGCTGCGCGATCGGTTAGAGTTGTGGTGAATTCCGTTTAGGTATGCTCAACTTGGTAGAATCACCTCAAGACCATCTTTAGCCTTTAAAACTCCATTGCCAAGTTATCTATTTTATTACCCAGAATGAAGTTAACGACACGGGGACACTATAGCGTTAAAGCCTTGCTTGATCTATCCTTACAACGGGGGATGGAGCCGACTTCTGTGAATGCGATCGCACGACGTCAAAATATTCCTGCACCCTATCTGGAAAAACTCCTGATCGAGATGCGACGATCGGGGTTAGTTGAATCAGTTCGAGGTGCTCAAGGAGGCTATCAATTGGCAAAATCTCCAGCCCAAATCTCCCTAGGACAAATATTAGAAGCAGTGGGAGAAACTATTGAACCTTTACCCCGCCATCAAGCGGATATTGAACAAGCAGAAGACTGGGTAACTTTTACCCTATGGAATCGGTTACACCAAAAGCTGAAAGAGGCACTCTATGGGATTTCCCTCGAAGATCTCTATTATGATGCTCGCAGTTGGCAAGCCGCCCAGGGGGAAGAAACAAGTTTTGTGGTTTAGGGAATTTTGCACCCTAGAAGTTGAGTTCCAGATTGATTGTCCTTTTCTATTTATCAATTGTCCATGACGGATTTTAATTCCCTAATCATTATATTGATTGCTGCTGTGGGTGATTATCTGATTGGAGATCCCAAAAATTGGTTACATCCGGTGCAGGTGATGGGGTGGATAATCACTTACTATACTCAAATTTTCTTTAAATACTTTGATCAACCGAGAATTCTGCGGGTGGCGGGGGTATTTCTGACCCTAATTGTGGTATTGGGTAGTGCTTTGACAGTGGCGTTAATTAGAGAGGGGGTACGGGTGCTAGTTGTCAAATTTTCGGGGCCTGAAATTTTGACCATTGCGGTAGAAAGTATTCTCCTGGCCAGTTGTTTTGCGGGTCGGAGTTTAAGGGATTCCGCCGAGGATGTTTTATATTGGATTGATCAAGGAGATTTAGTTACGGCTCGTCAACGATTAAGTCGTTATGTAGGTCGAGATACCGAAACCCTATCGGAGTCAGAAATCCTTAGAGCGGTTTTAGAAACCGTCACAGAAAATGCCACCGATGGCGTCATGGCTCCTTTATTTTATGCCTTAATTGGTGCGGTATTACCTGGGGTCGGTAGTGTCCCTCTTACTTTTGCCTACAAAGCCGCTAGTACCCTCGATTCTATGGTCGGTTATCGAGAAGCACCCTATGGGGATATAGGATGGTTTAGTGCCAAATTAGAGGATGTTTTAACTTGGCTTCCCTGTCGATTAACGGTGATCATGATCGCTATATTATCAGGAAAACCTGGTTATGTTTTCAGCATTTGTCAACGGGATGCTGTTTTTGATCCGAGTCCCAATGCGGGATGGAGTGAATGCGCTTATGCCGCCGCCCTGGGGGTACAAGTAGGGGGAGAAAATTCCTATCGGGGGGTGATTAAACAGAAACCTTTCTTGGGAGATCCTCAACAACCGATTACATCAACTACCATTAAACAAGCATTACAACTGACTCGATATAGTTTTTTAATCACGTTAGGATTATTTACAGGGGGATTTATCCTTTTCAACATGGGAAATTAATCCCTAAGTGCTTAAAAAAAAATCAAGATTGTTAATTTTTAATCTAAAATGACAAAAATTGTTGAAATTCTGTCTGCGGCTGAAATCCGACGAACCGTCACCCGGATGGCTTCACAAATTGTTGAAAAATATGGGAATTTAGACAATATAGTTTTACTCGGAATCTATACCCGTGGGGTTCTATTAGCGGAACTTTTGGCTAATCAAATTGAAGTCTTGGAACAGTTGCGGGTTCCGGTGGGGGCATTAGATATTACGTTTTATCGAGATGATTTAGACCAAGTGGGAATGCGAACTCCAGAAAAAACTAAGATTCCCTTTGACTTGACAGGAAAAACCGTGGTTTTAGTGGATGATGTGATTTATAAAGGCAGAACAATTCGGGCGGCTCTGAACGCGGTGATCGATTATGGACGTCCTGAAACCATTGGGTTAGCGGTTCTGGTGGATCGCGGCCATCGCCAACTTCCGATTCATCCTGATTTTACAGGTAAAAAGCTCCCCACCGCCAAGGAAGAACAGGTGAAGGTCTATTTAGAAGATCTGGATGGGCGGGATGCCGTTGAATTATTATCTCCGATTTCTTAGAAAAAATCTCCGAAAAAAACGTTATTCCGCCGTTGTTGCGCTTCAGCGCTCTTAGTAGTTGTTGCGCTTGAGCGCTCCATATTTGTTGTTGCGCTTGAGCTCTCTTAGTAGTTGTTGCGCTTCAGCGCTCTTAGTCAGGGCTTTAGCAGCAACAACAAATTTTTTTAATATAGAACAGCCCCCCCAAACCCCCG
>NZ_CAWLTW010000001.1:2737901-2858538 GCF_963864145.1 Planktothrix prolifica NIVA-CYA 540
GAGGAGGAGGAGAGGGAGGACGAGGGGAAATACTTCACTGTCTGGGTTCCAAGATCCGTCTGGTGTCCTAACTGCCTTGGCGGTTGCTATAACGCTTAGGTTAGTTTTCCCTTTAATAAATAAGTGGTCATTTTTCCCTTACCTTTGACCTCAATGATTCCTCGCTTTTCAAATAGATATTTTTCTTTTAACACTAAATAGGTGGTTTCTGTGACTTGAATTTCATCGGCAATACCATGGGACTCCATCCGACTAGCAATATTAACCGTATCTCCCCATAAATCATAAATAAATTTCTTAATTCCAATCACTCCCGCCACAACTGGGCCCGTAGCAATTCCAATTCTAATATGAAAATTTTGTTCAGTTTTAAGATTGAATTCTCTCAAGGTTTTTTGCATATCTAATGCCATAGCTGCGATCGCTTCCGCATAATCATCGTGGGGAATGGGTAAACCTGAAACCACCATATAAGAATCGCCGATAGTTTTAATCTTTTCTAACCCATGAAGTTCGGCTAAATGATCAAATGCAGAAAAGATTTGATTCAGTAAATCAACTAATTGTGGCGGATCAAAACGTCCTGAAAGTTCAGTAAAACCAACAATATCAGCAAATAAAACCCCAGCATCGGTGAAACTATCAGCAATGGTACTGGGTTGCAGTTTTAACCTTTGGGCAATGGAATGGGGTAGAATATTTAAGAGTAAACTTTCTGAGCGTTCCTGTTCTTCTTTGACTTGGCTATAGGCTTTTTCTAAAGATTGACGAGAATTAAATTCTGATCGGGCTAAACGGTCATATAAATACACCGAAAGATTACAAATTACACAAATCCAAAATAGATAGAGAAATAGGAAATCAGCCGTCATCCAATCGGCGGGAAGCTCAACTTTTAGATTCAGTAAAATTTGACTTCCCTGATAATATACAAACACCCCTAATTGAGAAATTAAATGTAACGGCCAATAAACCGGAATTAATGTGGCTTGGGAAAAAAACATTAACGGCCATTCAATAATTGAAGCCCGGGCGACTCCACTTAATGTTCCTCGAATTTGGGGGCTAATGGTAACTAACCAAGAAAACAACAGAAACATCGAGGCTGGATGTTTATGACCCAGGGGAGTTCTCAGGAGCAATAAACCGATGATTAAACCACACTCGACGACAATTTGTGTGACTAACCAAGAGGGTTGAAAATGCTCAGGATCAAAGAAAAAATTGTTAATTTCTGAGGCACTAAAGGTAAAATAGGAAAGTAGAGCTAGGCTAAAACCTAAATTTAGGCGTTTTTGAATTAAATGCTTTCGCCAAGTGTCATAAGTAGGAGCCTGAGATAAAACAAAACCCGAAGAAAATATCTTGAATTTTGTTTGAATAAATGCACCAAATTCTGATAGTCTTGATTCAGTTGTAGTCATGGGTTACTTGGGTTTCCTGAAGGAGATTCATACAATCTTACGAGGAGCAATTATTTTCCAATTACCTGGAATTGAATTTTATAATAACTGTGAATAATAATCCACGCCAAGTTGCATTTTTAGCACTCCGAGACATTAACCGACGAGGGGGGCTCGCAGATGTGGTTTTAGATCAATGGCTTCGTGAATCCGATCTATCAGATATTAACCGACGCTTAACCACGGAATTAGTCTATGGTTGTGTGCGTAGACGGCGATCGCTTGATAGTTTAATTGATTACTTAGCCCCGAAAAAATCCCATCAACAGCACCCGGATATTCGTACTATACTACATCTCGGTTTTTATCAAATTTGCTATCTGAATCAAGTTCCTAATTCGGCCGCGGTAGATACCAGTGTTGAATTAGTTAAACAGAATGGACTAACCCATTTTAGTGGTTTTGTCAATGGTATATTGAGACATTATATTAGAGAATCCGAAAAATGTCCTGTAGAAACTTCTGATTCTTTTAACTCTGTTTTTACCCCCTTTAAATTACCTCAAAATCCTATAGAAAAATTAGGAATTATCTATAGTTTTCCCGACTGGCTAATTCAATTTTGGTTAGATACTTTAGGATTAGCAGAAACCGAACAGCTTTGTACTTGGTTTAATCAATCTCCCACTATTGATTTAAGAATTAATCCCCTACAAACGACTTTAGAAACCGTAGAATCAGAATTTCAATCTAGGGGAATTTCTGTTAATAGAATTTCCGGTTTACCCCTAGGATTAAGATTAACTGGTAGTATCGGATCAATTAAAGATTTACCCGGTTATAATCAAGGTTGGTGGTCAATTCAAGATGGTAGCGCCCAATGGGTTAGCTATTTATTAGATCCCCAACCCGGAGAAACTATTATTGACGCCTGTGCCGCCCCGGGTGGAAAAACCACCCATATTGCTGAATTAATTCAAGATCAAGGTCAAGTTTTAGCCTTTGATTCTATTAAATCCAGATTGAAAAAAATTAAGCAAAATTTAACTCGATTAAAACTTAATTCCATTCAAATCAAAGCAGGCGATGCTAGGAAATTAGATGGGTGTTTCGAGATAGCTGATCGGCTATTATTAGATGCTCCCTGTTCCGGTTTAGGAACCTTACATCGACGGGCGGATGGAAGATGGAAACATGATCTTAAAAATATCCAAGACCTGTCTCAATTGCAATCAGAACTATTAGAAACAACTCAAAATTGGGTCAAACCAGGCGGCTGTTTAGTCTATGCCACCTGTACTCTCCATCCTCAAGAAAATGAAACCCTAATTCAAAACTTTTTAAGTCAACATTCTAACTGGAAAATTCAACCTCCCCCGGAAAGTTTTTGTTTAACTCCCGAACCGGAAGGCTGGATTAAGATTTGGCCCCATAGACAGAATATGGATGGATTTTTTATGGTAAAATTAATCAAAGATCTAACTTAATTATTATTAACTTTATGCACCTAATTTTATGCCATAAAACCGTTGATTTTGATGCCCTCGGTGCGGCGGTGGGATTAACTCGAATTTACCCAGGAAGTCGAATTGTATTAGCGGGGGGAAGTCATCCGGCGGTGAGGGATTTTTTAGCCTTATATCGAGATGAATTTGCTTTAATTGAACAGCGCTCTGTGAATCCAAATAAAATTCATTCGATTAGTGTTGTTGATACCCAAAGTTGCGATCGCTTAGGAAAAAGTGCCGAATGGTTTAAGTTAGCCAATTTATCCGCCATTAGAATATACGATCATCATCCCGATACAATATCCGATATTCCCGCCACAGAAACCCATATTGAATCCGTTGGGGCGACTACAACATTAATTGTGGAAATGTTAAGAAATCAACCCCAAAAACCGCTTTTAACCACCGCAGAAGCGACGGTAATGGCATTAGGAATCCATTTAGATACGGGTTCCTTAACCTTTCCCCATTCCACCGCTAGAGATGCCATAGCATTAGCTTGGTTAATGGAACAAGGCGCTAATTTACCCGTGATTGCTGAATATGTCGAACCCGGTTTACCCCAGAAATTACAAGAGTTATTAAGTCTAGCCTTAGAACAATTACAAAAATCAACAATTAGAGGTTATACCGTCGCTTGGATATTATTTAAAACCGATGAATATGTGCCAGGATTATCAACTTTGGCATCAGAATTAATTGATTTAACCGAAAGTGATGCCTTACTATTAGCTAATCAATATGGTCGGGGAGAAGGAGATCGATTAAGTATTATTGGACGGTCTCGAATTGAAAAAACCAACTTGAATGAATTGTTTAAACCTTATGGCGGTGGTGGTCATACCCGGGCGGCTTCAGTCGCGTTAAAAGAAGGCAATTTTTCAGAAATTTTAGAGCAATTAGTTGAACAATTAAAAGCACAAATTCCCCACCCGCCAACGGCGCAGGAATTAATGTCTTCTCCGGTGAGAACTATTCGCCCCAATACCTCCGTGGAAGAAGCCCATCGGATTTTATTACGTTATGATCATTCCGGTCTTTCGGTGGTGGATGAACAGGATCAATTAGTAGGAATTATTTCCCGTCGAGACTTAGATATTGCCCTGCATCATGGCTTTAGTCACGCCCCGGTTAAGGGCTATATGACACCCCAATTAAAAACCATTACTCCAGAAACAACCTTACCGGAAATTGAAGCCTTAATGGTGACTTATGATATTGGTAGATTACCCGTTTTACAAGATAAAAATTTAGTGGGAATTGTTACTCGAACCGATGTTTTAAGGTTACTTCATCAACAACAACGGCCGCAGAAATCAATTTTTAAAGGCTGTATTCCCGGGTTGACCTGTACCAGTGTAGAAGAACTCTTAGAAGAAAAATTAGCCACACCTTTATTAACTTTACTGAATCGCCTATCATTTTTAGCAGAAAAACGCGGATGGCAGATTTATTTAGTTGGGGGAGCAGTCCGTGATTTATTATTAGCAAAATCGGAAACAACGGTATTACTGAATGATATTGATATTGTCGTGGATGGCTGTTATAAAAATGCTAATTTTAGCCCGGATATTTCATCATCTGTTTCTCCGGCGGTGGAATTAGCCCAGGATTTACAAAAACATTATCCCGCAGCAAGATTAGATGTTCATGGACAATTTCAAACCGCGGCTTTATTATGGCATAATGACCCAATTTTAGATTCTCTTTGGATTGATATTGCCACCGCAAGAACGGAATTTTATCCCTATCCGGCGGCTAATCCTCAAGTCGAAGCGAGTTCCATTCGTCAGGATTTATACAGGAGAGATTTTACAATTAATGCCTTAGCATTGCGGTTAACTTCTCCTCAAGTTGGGGAATTATTAGACTTTTTTGGGGGATTAGCGGATTTAGAATCTGGAAAAATTCGGGTTTTACACGCGAATAGTTTTATTGAAGATCCGACTCGAATTTATCGGGCGGTGCGGTTTACAGTGCGGCTGGGATTTGAAATTGAAGCTCAAACTCAAGAATATATTAGTTATGCGATTAGTAGTGGAATTTATGAAAAACAACGGGAAGAAAGTAATAAATCCTTTGATCAAAATCGTCGAATTCCGGCTTTAGAAACCCGTTTAAAAAGTGAGTTAAGATATATTTTTCAATCTCCCGATTGGAAACGTTCGTTAAAACTTTTAGGGGAGTTAAAAGCGTTACGGTGTATTCATCCCAGCTTAGAATTAAGTCCGCAGTTATGGCGACAAGTACGGTCTGTTGATCGCTGTTTACAACGCTTTGATCCCGAAAACAATTTAAACCATTGGGAAGTTCGTTTGGAGGTATTAGTAGCTTATTTATCCCCAGAATATCGGGAAAAAGTGGCACAGAATCTTCAGCTACAGGCGGGAACTATTGAACGGTTAAAAAGTTTGGAATTAGCTAAAAATCAGATGCTTGAAAATATATATAAATTGGAAAAAAATAGTCAGTTTTTCTGGTTATTTAAACCCTATAATTTATCAATGTTAATTTTAATGGCGGTGCAATCTCCTCGACAAGTCAGAAAGCGAATTTGGCAATATTTAACCCAATGGCGAGACATTAAACCTCCTTTAAATGGTCATGATTTAAAAGCCATGGGATATAAACCCAGTGATCAATTTAAACAAATTTTGGATGATTTGTTAACGCTTACATTAGATGGAGAAATAGGCGATCGCGCTGCTGCTGAAGCCTTTTTACAACGGAATTATCCGTTATAGCAGTAGTCAAGGGAGTTAGGATTAGGACAAAGATTGATCCAACAAAGAATAAGGTGAAGTCTTTTCCCCTTATTCCCTATTCCCTATTCCCTATTCCCTATTCCCTATTCCCTATTCCCTATTCCCTATTCCCTTTCTTGTGCTTTAATTTTTTCATAAAGACTATCAACAGTTTCTCGGGCAAATAATTTATCTTTAAGTTGGGAATAGTCCCCACTTCCTAAATTACAGATTGTCCAAAAACGGCCAATTTTAGAAGGATCTAAATTTTCAATTAAAATATTAAATACTTCTTCTATAATTTGTTGGTCGTTGTTAAGATTAATTTTCATTGTCTAACTCCTTGCATAATCTGACTTATCTTTGTTTTAAAACAATTAAAGTAATATCATCATAAACCTTATGTTTGCCAATATGCGATCGCAGATCATCAATGACCGCTTGGCGAATTTCTCCTGATGTCAAATGCCAATGTTTTTTAACAATTTCACAGAGTCTTTCTAAAGAATAAAATTTATGTTTATTATTTTCAGCTTCTGTAATTCCGTCCGTATATAAAACAACTCCATCTCCGGGATTTAATTTAATATTAATAGAACCAATAAAATCCGTAATATCCGCTTCTAAACCAATAGGAAATCCTAAATCGATTGTATCAATGGTTTCTACTAAAGGATAACATTCTGGATCGGATTTTGGATCACAGTTTAATTGCGATCGCACCACAATCATTTCCTCATGTTGACCACAAATGCTTAAAAATCCATTATAATAATCAATTAAAGAAAAGGTTAAATTTTTATCGGATTTCATCCGTTGAACATTATCATAAATGACGCGATTAAGAGTAGTTAAAAAAAACATTGGATCTGTTTCGTTACAGGTAATTAAAGTGCGGACTGCCGTTTGTACCATTAACATTAAAACCCCCGATTCTAATCCATGTCCGGTCACGTCTCCAATGCCAATTTTTACCATCCCATTACTATGTTGTAAAACATCATAATAGTCTCCTCCGACTTCATCCGCAGGTTCCATATAACCCGCAATATCTAAATGGGCAATTTCAGAAAGTTCATCTTCATTCGGTAAAATCATTTTTTGCAATTGACGAGTTACTTGTAACTCCGCACTCATTCTAACATTTTCTGAGGTTAATTGTTGGTTGAGAGAGGTAATTTCTTGATTAGCTTTCACCAAAGCAAAAGCCATATTATTAAAGGATTTAGCGACTTCTGATAATTCATCTTGATTGTCCAAATGTAGGGTTTCATTCATTTCTCCCGCGATCATTTTTTGAGAAGCAATACTCAAACTATTAACCGTTTGCATCACGGATCGATAAAATCCAATAAAGAGATAAATAACTACTAATAATGTGATTAAAACTAGAATAGATAAAAAGATTTGTCGATGTAAAAAACCATTAATACGATGCTGTAATAAAACATCTAGTTCATCAATAGTTTTATCCCATAAAATCCAAGTTTGTTCTATATTAGCTTCGGCTTCTGTAAAATACTTTTGCATCTGGGTAGTATCTCCAGTTCTAATCACGTCACTCAGTCCATCATTGAGATTTTTAATATTATCGGTAAGTAAATTCAAGTCTTGGGTTAATTTGGGTTGAAGATTACCCATAGAGTCATTATTAAAAGAGACTTCAAATGTTCGTTTGAGTTTTTCATTATAATCATTTAAAAGTCCTGAAATTGTTGTAATTTTCCAATATTCTTTTTGAGTTAGTTCCTTTTGTTCACGCTGACTAATATCTTGACTAATTAACCTAATATCTGCTAAAATTTTACTGATTTCAGGTAATTTTAACAGGGTAGCATCCATTAAATAATAGGTATCTAAATCCGGGTCAAGAATCAAATTAGATTCGTCACCCACTTGAAATCTAAGTCGATTAATTTGATCTAAAATAATATCATAATAAACTTTTTGAGTTTGTAAACTCCAGACGTTCTGATTATCTTCTAAGGTTCTCCAACTATCTTTAATTTCTTGAAAAAGTGCAGTTGTCGATAATATATGCCCTGTTTTTTTTTCAATTTCGTCTAAAATTTTAATCTGCTCCTGAATCTCTACTTTAATTTTTTCTAACTGAGTTTTATCTTCAGGACTAAAATTAGGATTAGCTATTAATAATTGAGCTTGATAAATTTTAGGATAGATTTTTCGTAAAGGCCGGAGATAGGTATTTCCTAACTTTTCCTGGGCTGCAAAATCAATCCGGTTTTGAACTTCTGAGATGAGAAGATACATCATCAAACTCAAAGGAATGATAAAAATACAACTAATCAAGAGAAATTTTTGGGGATATTTAAGTTTGTTAATCACAGAAATAGCAGGTTGACAAAAGTTAATTATTTTCATGAATTTTAGATTAAATTAATATTGAAATCGGAGAAATGAACTCAATTTAACTTGATCTTTACCATTTTTTTTCGCTTCATATAGAGCTTCATCAGTTGCTGAAAATAAGGTTTCAATATCGATCGCATCTACACCGGGAATCGCAGTGGCAACTCCTAAACTAATGGTAATAATTGGTGCCCGACGGTTTGGCAATTTATCAGTGTTAAAAGGCAGAGCTAAGGCATTAATATTCTCACGCACAGATTCTGCAATGTACATTGCACCTTTAGCATCGGTTTGAGGGAGAACAATCACAAATTCTTCACCCCCATAACGGGCGACCATATCCCCCGGACGTTGAACCATATCACGAATAGCCTGGGCTACGGCCATTAAGCAGTGATCTCCGGCTTGATGACCATAGGTATCATTATAAATTTTAAAATGATCAATATCACATAAAATTAAAGATAATGGGGCAATTTCCCGCATCATTCGTTTCCATTCAATATCTACGGAGCGATCAAATTCTCTACGGTTAAAAACCTGGGTCAAGGTGTCAATATAAACTAGGGATTTTAACATTTTATTTTCTTCCTGTAGCTGTTTTAAATTAATCGGAGCATTAAGGTTTTCACTGAGAATTTGGGTGCTAAAATAGAGATGATAGAGTTCGCAGGATGGTGTACAGTAGTTTTCTTTCAAATTAACTATACCTAAACTATATAATTGATAGGCAATCATCGGTTCTAATTGTATATCTATTTTAGAGGTAGCAACCCGTTGCATGGCGATCGCCAGTTCGGGTTTTTTGTGTAGAATCAGCCAAATAGATTGTAAGTGTTCTTTGTAAATTCCCTCTAGGGTTGGAGCTTTTTTTAATAAGTCTTCTAGGCTGATTAAATTATTGGCTAGATGATAAATAGCCAGATGCAATAAATAGGGATGTCCTCCGACTAAATGGGTTAATTTTTGAATTTGAGGATCACTAAAATTCAGGTGATAACGTTCAGCCAGATTTTGAACTTGATTAACCGTAAACGGAGGCAATTCAATGGACAATCCCATATTAAAAGGAGATTGATTAATATTTAAAGACACATAAAATTCCGTCGATTGAACTAAAAATAAGTGGATATTTTCCCAAGTCTGGTTATGTCGAGATTGTTCATACCAAAATCGAATTAAAGGTAGAAAATTCTGACTAATATTTGTATGTTCAAATACAATATTTAACTCATTGAAAACCAGGAATAGTGGGCAATTAATTTGTGGGAAAATATAAAGTTCAAAATAGAGTGTACAACTCACTTTACTTCCCATATCTTCATCCCAATAGTCTTCTAATTTGGGTTCCAGTTTTAATTTTCGAGCTACATTAATACACAGCCACCGCAGAAATTTATCACTACTTTCAAAAATTTCTTGATCAACTTGTAGAAAATCAATTAAAACGGTACGGTATCCCAAGGTTTCTCCATAATCTATTAACCTTAACATTAAGGAACTTTTTCCCATTTTTCTTGGCGCTGTGACTCGCAATAAGCTCCCAGATTTTTCGAGTTCTGTATAAGCCAATTCTTCACTAGGAGAGCGACGAATATAGAAAGGAGAATTTAATGCGAGGGGACGGTCAGGAAATATTAATGTGTTTTTTGGTAACATTTTTTTGAGGGAAAGTATAAATTATTACATGGATTGAGATTAAATCTGGAAATAAAATCAAGTTTCAAAAGAAAGGATGCTAGTTAAAGTATGAAAAGATATAATTTAATTAGTATAGATCACTGCTTGTTTAAATTCAACAGATTTCCCCAAATACCAATCAATAGAAAGCTCTCACGCCGATTATAGGATAAATTGTTACAAAGAATACACTTAACTTGTTCTCCCATCCTATAGTGCTACGCACTAGGGAACAGGGAACAGGGGACAGGGAATGAGTTTCAGGATTTAGAAGTGTCCTAACTTTAATGCGTAGCGCTATAGACCCCTCCTAAACCGCTTTTCCCAAGGAGCAAAACTTTTGTTAAAGGAGATTCAGGGGGTCTAATTCGGGATTTAATCAAGGGTTTTAGACTGAATTTGCGACTTCAGCTAAAATCACAACTTAGACATCAGGATAAGCCATTTTATAGGGATTGACAATCTGGTCAAATTCTTCACTGGAAATATATCCTAATTGCAAACAAACTTCCTTTAAAGTCAGATTTTTTTCCAGGGCAATATGGGCAACTTGGGCAGCATGATCATAGCCAATTTTAGGAGCTAAAGCTGTTACTAACATTAAAGATTGTTCAACATAGCTGTTAATTTTATTTCGATTAACTTTTAATCCAGTTAATAAGAAATCTGTAAAATTATGACAACTATCGGATAAAATAGCCACCGATTGAATGAAGTTAAAAATGATCATCGGTTTGAACACATTTAACTCAAAATGCCCTTGGGAACCTGCAATAGTAATAGCAGTATCATAACCTATTACCTGGGCAGCTACCATGGTGATCGCTTCGCATTGGGTTGGGTTAACTTTCCCCGGCATAATTGATGAACCGGGTTCATTTTCTGGTAATATTAACTCTCCTAAACCACAACGGGGGCCACTGCCTAAAAACCGAATATCGTTGGCAATTTTCATCAACGAACAGGCTAGGGTTTTTAATGCCCCACTAGCCATAACTAGACCATCATGGGCGGCCATGGCTGCAAATTTATTCGGAGCAGAAATAAAGGGTAATCCGGTTAATTGACTAATCTGATTAGAGACTTTTTCTGCAAATCCTTTCGGGGTATTTAATCCCGTTCCAACGGCGGTTCCACCAATGGCTAATTCATATAAATCGGGTAAAATAAGTTCAAGACGCTTTAAATCTGCATCGAGTTGAGCAACATAACCGGAAAATTCTTGACCTAAAGTTAAGGGAACAGCATCTTGTAAATGGGTTCTGCCAATTTTAACAATATCGGCAAATTCATCGACTTTTTTTTGTAACTCATCTCGCATTTTTTTGACGCTGGGAATTAACCTTTGGGTCACGGCGATCGCCGCCGCAATGTGCATGGCGGTAGGAAAGGTATCATTAGAAGATTGGGACATATTAACATGATCATTGGGATGAATTGGGGTTTTACTGCCTAATATTCCGCCGGAAATTTCAATCCCTCGATTAGCAATCACTTCATTAATATTCATATTAGATTGGGTTCCACTTCCGGTCATCCAAACCTTTAAAGGAAAGTGATCATCGAGTTTGCCATCAATCACTTCATCGGCGGCTTGAACGATTAATTGAGCTTTATCTGCGGGGAGTTTTCCTAATTCTTGATTGGTGATAGCCGCGGCTTTTTTCAGAATCCCAAAGGCGGTAATCACTTCTTTGGGCATTAAATCATTGCCTATATTAAAATAATAGATAGAACGTTGAGTTTGAGCGCCCCAATAGCGATCGCTTTTAACCTCAATTTCTCCCATACTATCGCGTTCTTTCCGGGTCGGTTGTTCTGTTGTCATGTTGAGAGTTCTCCTAATTTTAGGCAATTAATTATTTTACTTTATTATAAACTAAGACCTAACCCCCCAGCCCCCTTATCTAAAAGGGCAGGGGAAGAATTTAATGCTATTAAAGATCGTTATAATTTAATACTGTTTCATTGCCCTTTCCATCGCCCTTTTATCATCTTTTTGACGAATATCATCCCGTTTATCGTGGAGTTTTTTGCCTCGGCCAACGGCAATATCAACTTTAACTCGGCCTTCCTTGAGGTACATTTTCAGGGGAACTAATGTTAACCCCTTTTGTTCGACCTGTCCCAATAGTTTATTAATTTGTTCTTTATGCAGCAATAATTTGCGGGTGCGACGAGGATCATGGTTAAAATAAACACTGGCCTTTTCAAAGGGCGAGATATGGGCATTCAATAGCCAAGCTTCACCCCCCCGAATTAAGGCATAGGCATCTTGCAGGTTGACTTTACCCGCCCGAATTGACTTGACTTCCGTTCCCTCAAGGGCGATGCCCGCTTGATAGGTCTCTAAAATCTCGTAAAGATAGCGGGCTTTGCGGTTGTCGCTAACAATTTTATATCCTTCGCTGTTTTTAGTCATGTTTTCAATTTAGCAGATGATTGGGTTGAAGTTCTAAGGGTTATGGTTAATTATAGCAATTTGCGACTTTTTTTAACCGAAATGAATAGAAAACAAGTTAATTAAATCAACCAATATATTCCTTGAGCTAGAGGGTAAAATAATTTATTTACTTTAAGCTGAATGAGTAATAAAAGCAAATTCAATTAATTTAATCAAAGTTTAGGAATCATCAAAATGCAGAAATTAATTCAAGCTCTACGGTCTATATCCTTCAAAAATATTTTAGGTGTGTTTTTTGCGGGATTATTAATGTTTATCAGTACCGCTTGTAGTAATACTCCTCCCACGGCTCAGTCACCGGGAGAGGGCAGTTCCAATCAGGCTAAAGGATTAACCAGTGAACTTCCTAGCTCGGTTAAATCTAAGCAAACAGGTGAGATGTATGCCTATAACAACAGTGACCAAGATATCGTGAAACGGGTCAAGGATGTATCAGAAAAAGTTAGTGACTCAGCCAGTAAAATGGCTGGGGATTTGAAGGAAGGAACCCAACAGAATATTAACAAGGCTGAAGGTAACACCAAACAAGCCCTAAATCAAGTCCAGAAGGGGGCGGAAAAAACCTCAAAGGAGATTAAAAATCAGGCTGCTAAGGGCGCTGGACAGGTCAAAGATACAGCCGGAGATTTTCAACGGCAGATACAAAAATCCTGACCAATTGGCTAGATAATTGACTCAGTTGCCATATCTATCTAAAGGTAGATGTGTCCACAAATCCTGTGGGGTTAGATTGTAACAACTATCGCACGTTCTCAATTCGCGCTTTCCCCAGTCAACCAAAAGCTGGGGATTTTTCATAAGACAAATTTGGGAGAGTGGAAACTCAGTGTCTTCAGACCACCAGAGGAAACGCGACGCAAGGGAATTTATTCCCCTTGAAATATTAAAAGATGTGCTAGAATCAAAAAACACAAGTAAGAACAATAAACATCTGCGTGTTGAAGCATTCTAGTATCGGAGAAATCCCGACTCCCCTGAAACAACGGTTAGGTTAAAGTCCTAACGGCAGTATGACAAGCAAGGAGTAAACAATGGCAGATTGCAGAGCGTACCGCAACTTGGCTTAGTGATGGCTTGGTGAAAGTGTATTGATTCAAGAGTAAAAGTATCGGGAAGATCGGGTTTCTTACCTAATCAACTCAGTAGACGATCTTTGGCAGTCGTAGCGAGAATTAGATTAAACTAATTCTGTCCGCAGAATCTCAGTGTCTTCAGACCTGAGAGTGTCAACACTAATTTCCCCCTGTTCGTAATTCGTAATTCGTAATTCGTAATTCCCCTTTCCCTCCTATAGTTGTTTAAAGTGTTCAGTCCCCAAAATTTTAATTAATTGGGATTAGGATAGTAAATTCTGATCCTTCTCCGGGTTTGGAATTGCAACTCATTTGACCCTGATGACGTTCAACAACAATTGAGTAACTAATTGATAGACCCAAACCCGTCCCACTACCGACGGGTTTTGTGGTAAAAAAGGGATCAAAAATTCGTTGTAGAATTTCTGAATTCATTCCTAAACCATTATCTGCAATCGAAATTTTAACTTGATGATCGTTGACTTTTTGGGTAGAAATGGTAATTATGGGGGGATAATCAGCTTGATTCATCAGATGGCGACGATGTTCTAAGGCATCAATACCATTACTAATAATATTCATAAAAACTTGATTCAGTTGAGAGACATAACAGTTCACTTTTGGCAGTTGACCATAGTTTTTAATCACTTCAATTTCCGTACTGTGGGTCGAGCCTCGGAATCTAGTTTGTAAAATCATTAAGGTGCTATCAATCCCTTCATGAATATCTACAGGTTTCATTTCCGCTTCATCCAAACGGGAGAAGTTTCGCAGACTTAAAACAATATTCCGAATTCTTTCAGCCCCGACTTTCATTGACACTAATAGTTTTTGTAAATCTGTGACTAAAAAATCTAAATCAATCTCAGAAATGGTTTCTGTAATTAAGGGTTTAGGTTGAGGATATTCCTGTTGATAGATTTCAATTAATCGGAGTAAATCTTGAACATATTCACTGGCGGGGGTAAGATTTCCATAAATAAAACTTACGGGATTATTAATTTCATGGGCGACTCCCGCTACCATTTGTCCTAGAGAGGACATTTTTTCGCTTTGAATTAATTGGGCTTGGGTATGTTTGAGTTGGTTTAAAGTTTGTTCTAAACGGGAATTTTTTTCGTTGAGTTCTTGGGTACGTTCTTGAACTTTATTTTCAACAGAGGCATATAACAGGGCATTTTCTAAAGACACCGCAGCTTGGGAAGATAGTAGGTTTAAAACTTCAATTCGCTCTGAGGTAAAGGCTCCGGCTGTTAAGTTATTTTCTAAATATAAAATTCCTAAAAGTTTCCCTTGGCTAATAATCGGAGTACATAAAATAGATTTAATTTTATGGTTATTAATATAGGGATCATGAGTAAATTGTCCTTCTAGCGTGGCATTCATTAATACTACATCATGCCCGGTTCTTTCCACATAATAAATGACAGTTAAAGGTAAATTTGACCCTTTTTCAACATTGACTTTAGGATGAACAATGACTTCTTCGTTATCCGTTGAAGCCTCAGCTTCAATTACTAATTTATCATCGTCGTATAAAATTAAAAATCCTTTTTGTGCCCCCGCATTTTCAATCACAATTTTCATTAAGTTAGCTAATAATTTCTCTAAAACAATTTCCCGTGAAATGGATTGAGATGCTTTAATGACGGTGCTTAAATCCAATAACGCTAAACTACTGCCATGGGAGGTACTCAGGGTAACGGATTCCGTTTCAAATAAAGCAGGTTTAAGGGTGGCTAAATATTTGAGTTGAGGATATTCGGTTTCTAACTGTTCGACTTTACGAACTGCACCCCAACGTTGATAGCTATAATAGGCTTCTCGTAGGTGAATATTGGCATATTTGAGTTTATGATAATTCATCCAAAATTTAGCCGTGAGTTCATGACTGAGGGCAACATTTTGAATAAATCCGGCTTCCTGTGCCGTTGATATTGCTTGTTCATATAAATCAATTGCTGCAAAGGAATCTTGAGAAAATCGAGCCAATTCTGCTTCGACTAAGAGATATTTAGATAGGAAATTTGTCGGACAGTTATCTGACCAAGTTTTAATTTTTTCTTGATTACTTTTAATTTTTTCTAAAAACTGCTGTTTTTGGGATTCTGAAACTCTTTCTAAATTGGAAATTAAAATTAAAGAAGAATAAAAATAATATTCTGTGACGGGAATTAATCCTAAAATAAATTGTAGTAATTCTTCAACTTCTAAGGTTATTTTTAAGGCTGCTTCTACCTCACCATATAGGTATAGAACTTGCAGTTTAAAAATTTTGTAAAGACAGAGAGAATAGAATTTCCGATTTTTTTGGCTACTCTCAATATAATCTAATTCTGTGATTTCTGGAGCATCAAAAGATAATAAATCTGGGGTTTCACCGATTAAATTGATCAAAATTGCTCGGACTCCTGTTAAGGTATCAATCACCAGATAATTTTCAGTTTTATCGGCGAATTTTAAATAGTTTTTAACTTCAATTAAAAACTTAGGCAAGTTTACACCCTGCACCATTAAATTTAGCGATTGATTATTTAATAAATAACCAGCATATTGTAAATCTCCTGAATCTAAAGCAGATTGATAACCTTCATGACCTAAAGCATTTGAATTCTTAATCGGTTCTAACCAATAGTTGAGACAACTAATTAAGGATGCAGATACCTTATAGACGGGATAATTCCACTTTTTATTCAGTTTTAAAGCCAATTGACCTAACTCATAGGCGGTTTGATATTGATTAAAGATTGTAGCAACTAGAATCCCATAGGTCGCATAGAAAAATCCGGCCTCTGGAGAATATCCCGATTCAATCGCAACTTTTACACCCTTGAGAATTACCACTGTCCATAAACTAGGATTACTGACATAGGCGGAGGGTGCTAAATTATTCAGAAGTTTTAAAGTAATTTTTTTGTCTGGTTCAACAATTGGGTTTTGCTCCAGAAACGTCGATAGATTATTAATATTAATCAAGTTTTGTAGAGAATCTAATTCCTGGGGAATAAAGGTTTGTAGGTTTTCTGTGGGTAAATCCAATCCAAATAAAGCTAATGCTTTAATTCCGGCATTGATAGAGGCTTCATATTTTAATTGTAAGGTATATTGAATTAAAAGTAGATTATAAATTTCAGCTTTTTCTAAATTAGATTGAGAGTGTTGTAAAATTAACTCAATTAAGGTTTCACTTTCAGCAAAATTCCCATTCAAGTATTCTATCTCCGCCCGTTCTCGATACAATGCAAAGGCTAAAGAATAATATTCAACCCAACTATTATCGGGTAAAATTTCAATTCCGGCGATTAAATATTCCCGAGCGGCACTATAGGCGGTGGCATCTTTGGCTTTTTTTCCCGCTTCTAAGTTTAAACTGGCTAATTGCAGTTGTTCTTGTTGATCATTAATTAAAGATCGACCCACATTCAGGTGATCGACTAAATCAAATACCTTTTCTAACCAATATTGGGGCGGTGTATTAGCTAATAGTAACCGACCAATAGTTAGGTGAACGGATTTTTTTTGAGAGTCCGCAATTAAGGAATAGGCAGCTTGTTGAACCCGGTCATGGAGAAATTGATAATTGAGAACTAAATAGGGATTAATTTGTTCCGGTTCCAAATTATCAGCATCCAGTAGGGGTTTAATTAAACCTTCTTTTAAAGCGGGTAATAAATCTTGGAAGGTATCAACGGATTCCTTACTATAAATTAGGGATAATGTATTTAAGTCAAATTGATTCCCCACACAGGCAACTAATTGTAAAACCTGTTGAGTTTTCTGGGGAAGTTTCTGGAGCTTACCAATCATCAATTCAACGACATTATCCGTAATATCTAGGGCTTTAATTTCGGCAACATTCCATTGCCAAACAATTTTTTCTGAGTTGAAAATTAGGAGTTTTTCTTGATATAATATCTTGAGAAATTCATTCACAAAAAATGGATTTCCCTCTGTTTTTTTGATTACTAATTCGGCTAAAGGGAGAACGGTATGGATATCGCTATGGAGGGTATCGGCTACCAGTTCCGTCACTTGTGCCAAATTTAAAGCTGTTAGATGAATTTCATGAATTAAGCCATCGGTATCGGGTTCTGGACTAAATGATTCGGATTTCAACCCTTCTAAAATCATCATTAAAGGATGGGTAGGACTAACTTCGTTATCCCGATAGGCTCCAATTAAAAATAAATATTGGGTAGCATCATCTGTTAACATTAATTTGATTAATTTCAAAGTTGCAGAGTCAGCCCACTGTAAATCATCTAAGAAAATTACTAAGGGATGTTCGGGTTGACAAAACAGACTAATAAAGTTCTGAAAGACTAAATTAAACCGATTTTGAGATTCGGCGGCACCCAATTCTAATACTGTTGGTTGCGGGCCGATAATTAGTTCAATTTCAGGAATTACATCAATAATAATTTGTCCATTCGGCCCCAAAACTCTTAATAATTTTTCTCGCCATTGATCCAACTTTTCTTGACTTTCACTCAAGAGTAATCTAGCTAATTCAGAAAAGGCATTAACTAAGGCAGAATAGGGAATACTGCGTTGAAATTGGTCGAATTTTCCACTAATAAAATAACCTTTTTTTTCAATAATTGATTTACAAATCTCTTGGACTAATACGGATTTTCCAATCCCCGAATATCCAGAAATTAACATAATTTCGGTTTTGCCTTGACTCACCCGGTCAAAGGCTTGAATTAAGGTATCAATCTCGTTTTCTCGACCATAGAGCTTTTTGGGAATCTTAAATTGATCGGAAATATCCTGCATTCCCAAGGCAAATTCGCTAACGGTTCCTGTAGCTTGAAATTGTTTAAAACTGTCTTCTAAATCGGCAATTAATCCCCAAGCACTCTGATAGCGTTCTTCCGGGGTTTTAGATAATAATTTCAGGACAATTTGAGAAATAATCGGGGGAATTTCTGGGTTAATTTCATGGGGAGGAATCGGCTGTTTTGCTAGATGGGCGTGAACTAACTCCATCGCATCGGTGGTGGGAAAAGGTACCTGTTGGGTTAATAATTCATAGAAGGTTGCTCCCAAGGAATAAAAATCGGTTCGATAGTCTACTGACCGATTCATTCTTCCGGTTTGTTCGGGAGAAATATAAGAAAGGGTTCCTTCTAAATTTTGCGGGGGATGGAGCCGTAAGGATTCCTGGGTTAATCCACTGGAAATGCTAAAATCAATTAATTTAACCTGTCCAGTAGCGGGATTAAAAACAATATTGGAAGGGTTAATATCTTTGTGAATCAGGTTGGCAGCATGAATTTCTCGTAGTCCTTGGGCAATTTTAATCGCTAGGTTTAAAAATCCTAAGAGAGTAAATTTCTGAGTAGCTAATAAGATTTTTAACGATTCTCCGCCAAAATCTTCTAAGGTCATGACTAAAGTATTTTGATAGGTTTGAAGTTCATAAACCTTAATCACACTTTCTAAATTAAAGTTGCGGAGGATTTTATATTCTCGCTCATATTTTTGAATATCAGATTGAGGCGGAAATTCCCCCTGTAGCACCTTTAAAATCACGGGGGAGTGATCCTGTTCTCGAACTGCTCGGTAAACAACGGAGTTAACACTTTCGTAGATTTGTGCTAAAATCTGATATCCGGGTAAGGCGATCATGTTTATTTCCTTCTGCAATGATTGGGGCTGAGTTTTTCTAAAGTTTTAGTGATCAATAATAAAGATTAAATAACCAAGAGACGCGCGGTTACAGATAAACCCTGATAACTCAGCTTATATCAATTATATACCCCAAAAACTCGCCTTCTTCAAAAAACCGGGTTTTTAACTTAATTCTGAATAGAAAAAACACCTGGGAGTCTGGCCGAGTTTCGACCCCAAGTGCTTCTTCTTTATTAATCTCACTCCTCACACTCCTCAAATATACACGATTATTTGGGGATGTCAAGGAAAAACTGAAAAATAAAATTTCCAGCCCGGCTCAAGAACGTTTCAAATCCTTAGACAACAGACGGTTGAGGCTGGAATTGGAACATGGAATAAATCACATTTCGGCGAATATCGGTCATCATATCCAAGAACAATTCATATCCCTCGCTCTTATATTCAATTAAGGGATCTTTTTGTCCATAACTCCGTAAACCTACGGACTCCCGTAGCGCGTCCATTTGTTGTAAATGCTCCCGCCACAGGGTATCAATTTGTTGCAGGATGAAGAAGCGTTCAGCTTCGCGCATTAACCCCGGTCGGATTTGATTAACTTGGTTTTCTTTCATATCATAAGCATTGCGTAACTGTTCATGGAGGAAAGTTTTAATTTCATCTACCGATAAATCCACTAATTGTTCGGCGGTTAAATCGGCTAACAGATAGACAAATTCCTTGGATTTAGTAACAAGACTTTCTAAATCCCATTCTTCTGAAGGTAGGTCAGGATTAATATAGGCTTCCACAATATCATCCATGGTTTGTTCGCCGTATTTAATCACTTGTTCTTTCAAATCCTGCCCTTCTAAAACCCGTCGCCGTTCAGCATAAATTGCCCGCCGTTGGTTGTTCATTACCTCGTCATATTCAAATACCTGTTTACGGATATCGTAATAGTAGGTTTCAACTTTTCGTTGGGCATTTTCCAGCGATCGGGTTAATAATTTAGACTCAATGGGCATATCTTCATCCACATTAAAAGCATCCATTAATCCGGCCACCCGATCGCCGCCAAAAATCCGTAATAAATTATCCTGTAAACTCAAGAAAAACCGCGTGGAACCCGGATCACCCTGTCGTCCAGCCCGTCCCCGCAATTGATTATCAATCCGGCGAGATTCATGGCGTTCGGTTCCAATTACATGAAGTCCACCATATTCCACCACCTCATTATGTTCCTGTTTGGTGAAGTTTTCGTACTCATGAACTATCAAATTATAGACTTCTCGCAATTTTTGAATTACCGGGTCAGTGGTGGGAGCTTTTTCCGAAGCAACGGCTAATAAATCCTCCGCTTGTAACTCTGCTAAATTGCGTTCTCCATGAACTCCCACGGCAAAATCAACCGCATCTTTCAGTTTTTGTTCAGTAGGTTTTAATAATTCCGTAGGGAATAATTGCGTCGTTACTTTCCAGGTTTTAGGTTTTTTATTCTGATCAAATCCTTGGGCTGCGGGGCGACGGCTACCCGGTACCCCAGCAATCACTAATTCCTTTTCATCATCGGGTTTAACAAGTTTAGGCATCAAATACTCGCGCATTTTTAGCCGTCCCATAAACTCCGCATTTCCCCCCAAAATAATATCCGTTCCCCGTCCAGCCATGTTAGTAGAAATAGTAACGGCCCCTTTGCGTCCGGCTTGGGAAATAATTTCCGATTCCCGTTCGACGTTTTCGGGTTTAGCATTTAATAAATTATGGGGAATTTTGCGTTGTTGTAATAAATTCGAGAGAATTTCTGATTTTTCGACGCTAGTTGTTCCGACTAAAACCGGACGGCCTTCTTTATGTAAATCCGCACATTCTTCAGCAATGGAAGTCCATTTTCCTTCTTCGGTTTTATAGACCACATCGGGTAAATCTTCCCGTCCGGTAATCCGGTTAGTCGGAATAATAGTAACTTGCAGCTTATAGATGCGTTCAAATTCGGCTTCTTCAGTTTTTGCAGTTCCGGTCATCCCCGATAATTTGGGATATAATAGGAAGAAATTTTGATAAGTAATAGTCGCTAAAGTTTGGGTTTCCGGTTGAATATCGACCCGTTCTTTAGCTTCAATGGCTTGGTGTAAACCGTCACTCCAACGACGTCCCGGCATCACCCGTCCGGTAAATTCATCAACGATAATTACTTCCTCATTACCGATAATATAGTTGACGTCTTTAATAAATAATTCTTTGGCTTTTAAAGCATTAAAAACAAAGTGCGCCCAAGGATCATTAGGATCATATAAATCTTGCACCCCAAATAGTTCTTCCGCCCTGGCAAAACCTTCATCGGTCATCAGAACATTACGGCCTTTTTCATCGACTTCATAATGTTCTTCTTTTTGCATCATTTGGGCAACTTCCGCCGCCCGCATATATTTTTGACTCGGACGTTCAACTTGACCAGAAATAATTAAAGGCGTCCGGGCTTCATCAACTAAAACCGAGTCTACTTCATCAATAATGCAATAGTTAAATACCCTCTGCACCACTTCATCCATAGAAGTCGCCATGTTGTCCCGCAGGTAGTCAAACCCCATTTCACTGTTTGTACCGTAGGTAATATCACAGTTGTAGTTTTTCTGCCGTTGGTCGGGACTCATTTCCTGCTGAATTAGCCCCACACTTAGCCCTAGAAAGCGGTGAATTTGTCCCATCCATTCGGCATCCCGTCGCGCCAGATAATCGTTGACGGTGATGACGTGAACCCCTTTTCCGGCTAAGGCGTTCAGGTAGGCGGGAAGGGTGGAAACTAGAGTTTTTCCCTCCCCGGTTTTCATCTCGGCAATTTGCCCCGTGTGGAGAATAATCCCCCCTAGCATTTGGACGTCAAAGTGCCGCATTCCCAAAACTCTCTTTCCGCCTTCCCTGACAACGGCAAACGCTTCTGGGAGAATTTCATCGAGAATCTGGTTTTCGTCGTCTCGATTTCTGGCTTTGGCTAATTTTTCCTTAAACTCTCCTGTCTTGGCCCGCAGTTGTTCATCCGAGAGGCTTTGAATTTCTTCCTCTAAAATGTTGATATCCGTGACAAGAGGCTGATATTTTTTAAGTTTACGCGCATTCGGATCACCTAACAGAGCTTTTAACATGGCAAGAACAGAATATAGTTACGAAAATTTATCGGTTTTGAATAAATCATTGGTTATTCTAGCATTTCCAGGTTGCATCTGGTTCACCTGACACCGTTGGCCCTAATTTAACCCGGACTGTACCCGCCATAAACCCGCATAAATACCCGGCGCTTCTAAGAGGTTTTCATGGGTTCCAGATTCAACTAATTTTCCCTGTTCCATCACATAAATACAGTCGGCATTTCTAACCGTTGAAAGCCGATGGGCGATCGCAATTGTTGTCCGATTTTTGGTAATCTTTTCTAAGGAGCGTTGAATCGCTGCTTCGGTTTCATTATCCACGGCCGATGTCGCTTCATCTAGGATTAAAATAGGCGGATTTTTTAAGACCGCCCGGGCGATAGCAATCCGTTGTCGCTGTCCGCCGGATAATTTCTGACCTCTTTCTCCTACAATTGTTTCATATCTATCGGGTAAATCCCGAATAAATTCATCGGCTTCGGCGATTTTTGCCGCTTCAATAATATCAGTTAAGGACGCATCAAAGGAGCCATAAGCAATATTTTCGGCAACGGTTCCATGAAACAAGAAAACATCCTGACTAACTAAGCCAATGGCTTGCCGTAAATCCTCTAATTTCAACTGGTTTAATTCAATGCCATCTATAGTAATTACCCCGGCATTAATTTCATATAACCTCAATAATAGTTTTACTAAGGTACTTTTTCCCGACCCCGTAGCACCGACAATGGCAATAGTTTGTCCGGCGGGAATTTTTAGGGATAAATCTTGAATAATCTGATTTCGATTTTGATAGGAAAAATAGACATTTTTTAACTCTATTTCTCCCCTGACGAAAGCCACAGGTAGGGCTATATCCCCGGTATGAATTTCTATTGGAGTATCTAATAAATTCATCACCCGGTTAATAGAAGCCATCGCCCGTTGATATTGATCAAAGGTATCTCCGAGGCGGGTTAACGGCCATAATAATCGTTGAGTAATAAACACTAAAACGCTATAGGTTCCTACGGCTAACTGTCCTGAAGTTACTTGTAAACCTCCTAATAATAAGGTGGCAATAAATCCAAATAAAATCAAACTTCTAATTACTGGAACATAAGCGGAAGATAGGGAAATTGCTCGACGATTACTTTGGCGATAGGCTTCACTATGTTCGGTAATTCTTTGGATTTCGTACTGTTCGGCGGTAAAACTTTTAATAGTAGTAATACCGCCCAAATTATTCGCCAGTTGTCCATTTAGTAACCCGACTTTTTCACGAACATCAGCATAACGGGGGGCGAGTAATTTCTGAAACCAAACCGAACCCCAAACAATAAAAGGCATCGGAAACATTGCCCACCAAGCAACGGTTGGTGCTAAAATAAAGAAGGCTGCTCCAATCACAATTACCGTGGTAATTACTTGGATAATTTCATTCGCCCCCATATCTAAAAACCTTTCTAGCTGGTTAATATCATCATTTAAAATTGACATTAAACCGCCACTACTACGTTCTTCAAAATAGGCTAATTCTAAGTTTTGTAAATGTCCATAGGCATCTAATCTGAGATTATGTTGCAAGGTTTGGGCTAAATTTCGCCATAAGACTTTATAAGCATATTCAAAAACCGATTCTAAACTCCAAATTATTAAACTTAAAAACGATAACATCAACAATTGATTAAACGCTCCTTGAATCCCCCACTGGGATAGGAAGGAAACCTTGGGGTTAATCACAACATCAACGGCCCATCCAATTAATACCGGAGGGGCTAAATCAAAGATTTTATTTAAAACTGAATAAACCGTTGCTAACCCAATCGTTTTTTGATAGGGACGAGCATACTGTAGAAGACGCTGTAACGGATGAGTTTTTTGAGACATTGTTTTAATATTAAAATCTATAGCAATTCTATAGGATTGCCAGGGGTTGACACTCCCACGGGTGAACCGCGTGGGATTCTCCTGTCTAGCCCCGATTGCTCGGTATTCATGGAGTTGCCCCCTACTGTTTCCAGAATTGCTTCACAGCAATATTAGAGGAGAGTACGAGACTCTGAGGAATGCCAAGTACCTCGTCCCAATTGACGGCTACGACTATTACAGTCTTTGGCTCTGCCAAGATTTTTCGGAGCTTTCTGTAGTCAACAGGGATAATCACAGTGGTTGCCTTTTTCTCGCCATTGACAACTTGTTTTTAAGGAGGTCAGAACATCTGACCAGATAAGCGAGGAACATCCTTGCTATACTCTGATAATAGAGTCTTAAATAGAGTATGTCAAGGGAAAAGAAAATTCAGTTTAATGGTAAAAATTTTAAATATATAAGTTTTTGAGTTCGGCTATGATGGTTTTGAGTAAAATTATTTCTATTTTATAGTGTGCGGAATATAGCTAAAAAGCTGGGGCTATGCCCCGGCTTTTTAGATCTGTGTCGTCTCGATTCAACAACCGTCTGGCCCGCAGAAACTGTGTCCGTACAGTACCTCCGCGTCACAGATATAGATAATGCCCGCATAATCGAGGAAAAACTTTATTGCGACCTGATCCGCAATCTTGTCGGCTATATCCCGATCCGGGGTGAGCACCTCAAACTTTATATTCGCCTGGGTGTCAGAAACGCTAGGTTGTCCCGACGAGCGCACGTTACGACTACCTTTACCGCCAGTTTCCAGAACCGTATAACCAGTTGCCCCGGCTTCTTCGATGATATGGGCGATCTTTTTCAGCAGAATCTTTTCCGTGACGATGACGAGCTTTTTGGCTTGCTTGGCCATGTTGGTTACCTCCTTACCTATGTGTATTGTCTTGTATATTAAGTTGCTTGGTCTGCCGAGCCAAGGGATCGCCGACAGACCGCGACCCGTCTGAGATTATCGGCCACCGATCGCCTGGGCGAGCCCAAGGAAGAGCGGTATTGCCAAGCCGATCGCAACGGGTGTACCTATGGCTGTGGATGCGCCGATGTAGGCGGAGGGATTAGCCGACGGAATCCCGGCTCGCAACGTGGGTGGGCCTGAGATGTCTGAACTCGAAGCCGCGATTACGGCCAGGATCACAACACCGCCTAGACTGAATCCCGTGGTGTAGTGGGCAATCATGCCGAGACCGAAGGCGATGAACCCATGCAGCAGGGGTGCTACTATGCTATAAACAACGTACCACTGGGCTACCTTACGCAGTTCGCCAATCCTTGACCAAGCCTCCATACCCATGACCAGCATCAAGATCGAAAGCAAGCCACGGAAGAGGGGATCGTAGAAGCTTTTATAGACACTTTCCGGCTGGGTCAACAGGCCAAGAGCAATGCCGAGCAACATTGCCGATAGGGCAGGCCCCTGAAGGCTTTCCTGTATGATCGGCCATATTTTGACCCGATTATCCTCAGACTGCTGATTGCTGAGATACTCTTGCCGGGTGCTGGGATAATCTTGCTGATCGGGATGATTACCTGCCGCCACGGGCTGCTTGCTGAGAGACTCGCCTGCTGCACTAACCTTCTTCTTGTTGAGATAAATGTTGGCTACCACAATCGCCGTTACGAGCGCTGGGATATCCATGAAGGGATAGAGTGCGGCAGCCCATGCCTCGTATTGGATGTTTTGTTCTTCCAGTAGCGTCAGGGCGGCAGCCATGGTAGAGCCACTCACAGCACCAAATAACCCCCCGGTCGCAATCGCATCTATGGTTTTGACCTTCGGCAGCTTGGCCAAAGTATAACGCGCGATGAATACAACAACAATCCCTACTGTTATAGCAAACAGTACGGGTAACACCATCTCCGTCAGGTTGGAATTGCGGATCGCAATACCACCGGTCAGACCGATTTTGGTGAGCAACATGAAGACGATGATCTGACAAATCGCCTCTGGAATTACCAATTCGCTACCGAGAGCGGCAATGACCATACCACCAATCAAAAACCCAAGTGTTGGGGACTGCAACTGCTTAACGAAGTCCATTAAGAACAAGGACAAAAAATCCATGAATACCTCCTGCTGCCTCCTCTAAAAAAGAGCAATTATTGTGATCAGTGAGCTTTAAGAAGTCAGGGTGCAGCGCTTCAACCCTATAGCACAGGTGTTACGCGAACACTTGTCGGCAGGGGGTTCAGAGATAGACGCTCTCCGAATGGGGCTCGAAGGTGTCGCTGTCCCTCAATAACTTCTATAGATTAAGATCTATTAAGATCCAAAATTCCATGTACTTAAGTCTATCCTTAAATGAGCACAAACTTGCGATCGCTTTACTTTGTATTCCTGAGTTTGAATTATTTGTGGGTGGAATATCAGGAAACGGTGCAGTAGAAGATAATATCAGGACTTACGCAAGGACGCTATATATAGCGCATTAAGGTCTGACATCTCCTGATTCAAACAGAAAGGCGATATGCCTATAGCGTAACTGCGTAAGTCCTGTTTATAATAACAATGGGTAATGGGTAATGGGTAATGGGTAATATAGCAAGATTACCTGTTGCCATTGTCTCTTGCCATATTAATGCTGTTAATTCAGTTTTCAGGGTAAGCCGGAGGAACTTCCGGCTCAGGAGATGAAAGGGTTGTTGGAGAATTTTGATAGGATTTATTAAAGCTCATGGCAACTAATGAAAATCCCAAATAAGCGGGTAAAATAATCGCAGTAATAAAAGCCAAAACCGTTAACCAAGATCCTAAATTATTAGATTTTCCATAGGTAGAACGATAGGGATCTTGCTTAATTTGATAGGGGTTTTCTTGAGTTTCTAATCCTGTTAAACGTTTAAATCTAACCCGTCGGTCATCTAATTTTTCCACTAAAATCCAGCCCGTTTCTGCTTCTTCCTGACATAACTGTTTAAAAACAGTGGGATTGCGAAATACATCTTGACTGGCGCGGACAATCTTGTATTCCCATTCCTTAACTAAATGTTCAGGGGATTCAGGATTAGAATAGCCATTAGATTGTAAGGGTTTTGCACGCATTTTTTTAATATCTTCTGAGTCGTAACGAGTCAATGTTTCTTCCTCCTCCTGTTCTAATTCTACATTTATTTGGATGGAACAGAGCCAGTTAGCGAGTAAAACCGCATCAATTCCTAGACTACTGACCATCAGACTTAATACAGCAATTTCGCTCATAATTAAGCTGGAGATAAATAACCTTCAATCCACAAATCACAACCCACAGAACCCCAAGTCATTCTTTCTAATAAAAGTGCCTCTGTCATTTGAGTAAAACCCAAATCTTCCACCGGAGAAGGTGCCCCACTTCCCCCAATAATTTTAGGGGCAATAAAGGCTAAAATTTTATGAATGCTGCCATCTTGGAGTGCATTGGTGGCTAGGGTTCCCCCACATTCCCACAACACCGATAAAAATTGACGTTTGTAGAAATAAGTCATGACTTGGGCGGGTGTTAAGGGCGACAATTCCGCGACCTCTACCCCCTTATTCTGTAGAAAATGTTGGAAATCTGGATTTATACCCTCCTCTGTTATAACTAAAGTTTTCGCCTCTTGAGTGTCCCATAAATGGGCTTGTTTGGGTAAATCTAAGGTGCGACTCATCACCACTCGCAAGGGGTTGGGTTCCCCAGCATCGTGAGTTGTCAGCAACGGATTATCTCGTCGGACGGTATTTCCCCCAACAATTACCGCATCACAAGCGACTCGTAACTGATGAACTTTTTGTCGGGCTTCTGTTCCCGTAACCCAATAACTATGACCCGTTGTGGTGGCAATTTTTCCATCTAATGTCATTGCATATTTCCAAATTCCTAGGGGTTGATGATGCAGAATTTGATGCGTAAATGCTTCGTTTAACTGTTGACAATCTGCTGTTTCTATGCCTACAATTACCTCAATTCCTGCATCTTTTAAGCGTTGAATTCCTGTACCTGAAACTAAGGGGTTGGGGTCAACCATTCCCACTACAACCTTAGCTATTTTTGCTGCAATTAGGGCTTCTGTGCAGGGGGGAGTCCGACCAAAATGATTACAGGGTTCTAAATTCACATAAACCGTTGCTCCCTTTGCTTGTTCTCCGGCATTTCTCAGGGCAAAAACTTCGGCATGAGGTTCACCCGCCCCCGGATGAAATCCTTCTCCAATAATTTTTCCGTCTTGAACAATTACACAACCGACTAGAGGATTAGGTGCAGTTTTTCCTAATGCTTGACGGGCTAATTTCAAGCATTGCTGCATCATTTGTTGATCAAAATTTAAGGTCATAGAATAGGGAAGGGGGAAGGGGTAATGGGTAATGGGTAATGGGTAATGGGTAATGGGTAATGGGTAATGGGTAATGGGTTTTGGGTAATGGGTTTTGGGTTTTGGGTAATAAACTGTTAACTGTTAACTGATGACTGATAACTGTTAACTGTTAACTGTTAACTGATAACTGTTTCAACTGTCTTCAATGGCTGGAAGTTGGGGTAAGATTTGAGATTCGGGAAGTTGGGAAATAGTGAAAATTGAAGTTCCAGACTGGGATTGATTTTGGGCTTTGGTGAGTAAATCAACCGTATCGCCTAAAGCCATAGTTAAACTATTGCGAGTTTCCAGATGAGCGGTTTTTTCGGTATCCAAGGCTTCAACAAGTTGATGAATTTGTTCACGAGAGCGATCGCGTTCTAACATCACCTCAATTAATTTTGCCTTAACTTCATCCAAAGTTTTTAACTGATCAATTTCTTGACGAACTGCGACCCGCACCTGTAACTCATTGGGAAGTGGAGACAGGCGTTGCCATCGTTCCAACTCTCCCCGCAGTTCTCCCACTTGTTCTAAATAGCGTCCGGCTTCTTGGCGTCGTTGTTGGGCTTCAGTATTGTAGCGTTGTCGCCATTGGTCGGAACTTTCGACCGCCGCGTTCAGATCCAGTTGGGTTTGTGCCAACTGTTGTTTCAAGCGCTTAATTTCATCGAGCCACTGCCGAACATCCTGGGTCATAGAACTGGGAAAAATAAAAAATCGGGCAATTATTGATTCTAAAATTTTATCATCTAATTTTAGGTTAAATTGGTTAAATTAGATTGAAATACTGTTCAATGTAAACTTTTAGGGTTTCTAAATTTTGTTGAATTTTTTCCACCTGTTCTGCACATAGGGTAATATTTTCCTGTTTTATTGCATTTTCGAGTTGATCAGCTTCATTAAAACGGCTTCTAATTCTTCCGCTTCGACGGGTTTACTGAGATAATCGTCCATACCAACGGCGAGACATTTACAAAAACACCGATCTGAAGCGAGATCGGTGTACTGGGGGTGTTATGGGTGTTATCTACCCCACAACATAACAGATGAGGACTCCGCTTTGACTAAACCCTTGTGCTAATTCTAAAATTGTCACAAGCATCAAATTCTCTAACATTTCGAGATATTGAGAAAAAACAAGATTTCATAGATTTTCCGTCATTCCTAGATATTATATTATCTATTTTGCAATTTTCGCAACTGATCAAAAGCAGATTGTCTTAATTTCATGGGTAAAACAGATAAAATTAATCCTGTCCCTGCTTTGAGAGTGGAATAAGATTTTCCCTGCCAAACCAGTTGTCGTCCTGTTTGAGTTTCTCCGGTTTCAATTAACCGTAATCCTAATAATAATTGCGTTTCAGCCAGACGGGATTGACGAATAGATTCGCAAGTTTCTGGCTCAAATTTAAAACTGTCTAAATAATTCAATTTATCGCGTAAATAGGGAATCGCTCGGTTAATTCCTTGCTGTTCAGCATGAACCCGATATTCCATTAAGCGTTGTGGTAAGTAATATCCAGATTTTCCTGCTAATGCTAACCGAACAAATAAATCATTATCTTCACAGTTCTGTAAATTAGGACGCATGAAGTTTACATCTAATAAATCTTGACGACAAAATAAGGTTGCTCCCACCTGAAAACTTTGTTGAATGAAGACAACTTCTAATAAATTGTTAACGATTCCTTCCGTAAGTTTGGTTCTTCCCCACCGTTGAGAATTCTGTTTAGTTGCGCTTTCATCTCGCTGATTATTAATATCAATAATCCAGTGATCGGTTCCGACAAAATCTACTTCAGGATATTGATCTAAAATAGCTATTGTTTTCTCCAGAAATTCAGGAGTGAGCCGATCATCATCATCAAATTTAATGAAATAGTCCCCCGTTGCGGCCTCAAACCCTGAACGCATATTATTACTTTTGCCAATATTTTGCCGATGGCGGATATAACGGATACGCGGATCTTGATATTTAGCCATTAACTCTGGAGTTTCGTCGGTTGAGCCGTCATCACAAACGATTAATTCCCAATCGGAATAAGTTTGTTTTTGAACGTTTTCAATGGCAAAGGGTAGTATGTGATAGCGGTTAAAAGTTGGGATACAGACGGTAACTTTAGTCATGAGTTTATCATTATCAAGCAGGGCATAAATTACTCGGTTCTGCAAATCGTGGTAGTGTTTTGTACATTACAGATTAATCCCAATTTTAATGGTATTATCCTCCAATGGTTGCAAATTTTTTTTTGATTTTTTGGGTGATATTTCCCAGATTTCTCTTCATTTTTACCCAGAAACTCGGAAACTTTAATTTTTGAGGCTTCAACTCGGGTTGCTTAAGAAAACGGTAATGTAAAAACACATCTTGATAAGGAATATGAACATCTTCACCCTGAGATAAACGCCCAAAATCAACAGAAGAGTAACCCATATAGTGAATTCGATGAATGGGTTTCAATTTCTCCTGGTTGTAGAGAACATTGTCTATATTAACAAATGGATCAGCATTAGCGCAATTGCCTGTTCTTTCACTTCCATCTGAACTCAAAGTATAGTTAAAAAACGATCGCTCCGCTCTCAGTGTCATATAAGTAAACAAAGCAGCTTCATCCCACCAAGCTTTTCCGTTAATCCATTCTACTTCTCTATTGTCAATTAACTGCTTTTTAAAGTTGACTAAATCTGACTTGTTAAATAGCCCTTTTTTTGAACCAAAAAAGCTAGAACAGTGAAGTTTAGGACGAATATCTTTTTCTTTATAGATTCCGGTGTTCTCAATTAAAGGTATATTTAAAGCTGCTATTTTTTCTGCTTTGATATGCTCCCAGTCATCAAAGACAAAATCGTAATGATCGAGCTTCTCAAATAAGTTATTGAGTGGCTTCATGGCTAAACTATCAGTATCATAAAAAACAAATTTTTCAAACAGACCATTAAAACTGACTAATTTCCGATGCGTATTACCTTGATAGAACCAAAATTCGCGATTTCCATTAACATCTTTAGATCGGGGATGACTAGCCCAAACTTCTTTAACAAAATGATCCCATTCTTTGATCGATTCCCAATCATCATATAAAGTCACCTGCTTTCTAGCACGAATTTCTGGGAGAATTTTATCGAGTCGTTGATCATAAGGGATAATACATACTGGAAAATCTGTACCCACATTAGCTTCAATACTGTTCAGTAAAGCAATTAATTGATCATAAACGTAATCATTACCAAAGGTGTAGATCCCGCATGATGACATAGCTAAATCTCCAGAAGAATGAATCGTCAAAATATCTACTAACGGATTACAATATAACCCATAGTTTGGAAAAACGAAAATTATATGAAAATTTTAATGATTTCTTCAACCTATCCCTATCCTCCCAGTCGAGGGGGAACACAAGTGCGAACATTTAACCTACTTAAATACTTGAGCAGGAACCATTCTATCACTGTTGTCACTCAAAGATCTGCCGATGTCACAGATGTTGAAATTGAGGAGTTGCGAGAATACGTTGATGAATTAGTTGTTTTTCCTCGTCCAAAAAATTCGGGAAAAGGGGGTATTTGGGGAAAAGTCCAACGGTTTGGTCAATTTCTGATTCAGGGTACTCCACCGAGTGTACTGTCTAATTATTCAAAGGCGATGCAACAATGGATCGATAAATTTGTGCAGGGGGGAAAATGTGAAGTGATCACTTGCGAACATAGCGTTAATGAAATTTATGTTCGTCCGCAGTGGAAAAATCAACTCAAAACCGTTGTCAACGTTCACAGTTCAGTTTACGGCACCTGTCGCCAACAGTTAGAAACCCGAACCGCAGAACAACCTCTACGCGATCGCTTAAACCTTCCCCTACTCTATCGCTACGAACAACGCTACTGCTCAAAATTTTCTGCAATTGTGGCAACAACAAAAGAAGATCGCCAGCAACTGCAAGATTTCAACCCCCAAGCCCAATTTGAAGTCATCGCCAATGGCGTAGATTTTGACAAATTTCCCTATAAAACCTCTGATCCCGGAGGACACCGATTGATTTTTATTGGGGCAATGGATAACTTAGCTAATATTGATGCGGCTCGTTATTTGAGTTTAGAGATATTTCCGCAAGTACAACAGTGTTATCCAGATGCCACACTTGCGCTTGTGGGAGCTAGACCCGTACCACAGGTGTCAGAATTATCGGCATTACCAGGAATTGAAGTGACAGGACAAGTCCCATCAATGGCAGAATATCTACATCAAGCAACTGTTTGTGTGATTCCAATGCGAACGGGTTTTGGAATTAAAAATAAAACCCTAGAAGCCATGGCCGCAGGAGTTCCCGTGGTGGCCAGCGATCGCGGTTTAGAAGGTTTGGCCGTTGATGGGCCCAATGATCCCCATCGTGCTCTCCGGGCTAACACCGTGGCAGAATATGTAGAAACCATCAGCCGACTGTTTGAACATCCCCATCTGAGGGAACAATTGTCGCAAAATGGGAGATTATTAATAGAAACTGAATATACTTGGGAACGAGCCGGTGAACTTTATGAACAAGTATTGCTGCGTCGTTAGCCTAATCCCATCCTAATCCGAATCCATGATGAATCCTTTAGAGACAGGTCATCAACCCTCGCCTAGAAAAAAGAGTCAACCCCAAAAACCTCAGCCTAAAACGGCTAAAACCCCTGCCAAATCAGGGCAACAGCGTCGTCCAAATCGACGTCCCCAAACGGCTGCTTTACCTGCGGGGAAAAAAACAGCCCCCCAACCTCCGAAATCTAAACCGTCCCAACCGATTAGCCGATTTTGGAAAAAATGGATAGCCGACGGGGTTGCCTTTACTTTACTATTCGGAGGAACTGCCTTAATTGGGGGCTGTGCCTGGTTTAGTTATCAACTAATTGTTAATCCTGATATTGGAGTTTGGTTAAATCAATTGTTACCCAGTTGGACACAAATTCCCCTACAACGCCGCGACTCAATTGTTACCTTAGATGAAATTAATCAAGCCCTCAAAACAGAAGGGTTCATGGTGGGGAAATCCCTAACTTTACCGATGGTTGATTCCATTTCAAAAACGGGGAATGAGCAAAAATCCGCAGTCCCATTTAACTCTTTATTGATAAATTCAGATGCTATTGTTCAAAAGTCGAATGATTTATTAATTCCTATTTTAAAAACCCGTGACTCTAGTGTTACCCATCCCTGCGAAGGGACTTGTCAAGAAATTGTGCAGGTGCGGGTTTATGAAGCCGTTCAAACCCCCTATCAACGCCAGGGTAGCACTCAATATTATCGGTTAATGCAGCAACTTGATACCCAAGGGCCAGCCGAATCTTTTGTGATTGCTTCCCTAATTGGAACCGAATCTAATCAACAGGGTTCTAATAAGCCCTTACCCCTAACTCGACTGACACAATTTAAAGGAAAAGTTCCTCAAGGGGGGGTCTGGTTTAATCTTAATAGTGAGCGGGTGGTGGGAGATAAAACCGTTCCTTATGGACAGATTCTGCATTACAATCCGAGTCGCCATTATTTGAGCATGATGTTAGAATGGAAAAGTGCCGCCGGACAACAACCGATTTGGCAGGAAGTCACCGGAGGCAAAGATCCAGAATTATTAATTGAACAAACTATTGGGCTAGAGCCTCAATTTAGTATTTATCAAGTCCAACCTTTGCAATTTATTCCTAACCCGATTCAATTAACGGCTATTTCTTTAGATGAGATATTTTTAGATAATTATAATTATCGACAGTCTTTAAGATTGGCTCGTAGTGGGTTATGGTCGCCAGCATTGAATTTAATTAAACCGTTGAAAAAAAATATAGTCTCTGGAAATAGTCCTAATTTGAAATGGTCAACAGCCGTTCAAGCCCAGTTAGATTTAATTGAATTTCATGCTAAAATTACCAAAGCTCAAGCCGTTGCAGCCTGGGCAAGTCCGAGTCAACAGGTATTAGCCAGTTTAATTGATGGACGCTGGACGGAAGCCCTAGAAGTGTTAAAAAATAGCCCAGGAAATCAACAAGAAATTACCAATTTATTAAGATCAAATGGCGGACGGATTAAAAATCGTCTGAATGCGGCTTTATTAGAAAATCCAGAACAGTTGGAATTAAAAACCTGGGGAACTTTAATTATTGCGGCGGAAAATGGTAGAAATCGAGCGATTAATTGGTTAGATGAACAACCGAAAACCGAGCAGAAAGACCGCCAAGAAATCCTAGAGTTATTATTAAAATCAATAGAATAAATTCATTGAAAATAATTCACTTTCCTTCGACCGATAGGGTCAAGTTTCTATCATGATGAATTGGAATGAGCATAGATTTAATTTTTTAGAAAAAGCTCGCCAGCAAGTCGCTTTTTATTTAGAAGATATTAACACCCCCATCGGAAAAACCGTTAATTTAACCTTAACCGGATTAATTTTAATCTCCTTAACCAGTTTTATCGCCCAAACCTATCCTCTTTCTGATGTAGTTCATTCTCGGTTAGAATTACTGGATTTTGTGATTTTAATTTGTTTTACAATTGAGTATTTAATTCGATTTTGGGTGGCTGATAATAAAAAAGAATTTATATTCAATCCTTTATCTATTATTGATTTAGTTATTATTTTACAGGGTTATTTAAGATTTTTAAATATTGGTTATTTGAGAATCTTTCGCTGGTTTAGAATCCTCCGATTAATTAGATTTATTGATGTTAAAATCTCAATTTTCAGGATTAAAAGCGAAGATGGAGTCATTTTAGCTCGCATTATTTTTACCCTATTAACTATTATTTTTATCTTTTCTGGCTTAATTTATCAAGTCGAACATCCCGTTAACCCAGAAGTGTTTAAAACCTTCTTAGATGCGGTTTATTTTTCCGTCGTCACCATGACCACCGTAGGGTTTGGGGATGTTACCCCGATATCAGATATGGGAAGATTTTTAACAATTTTAATGATATTAACCGGAATTGCTTTAATTCCTTGGCAATTAGGAGATTTAATCAAACAACTACTCAAAACAACTAATCAAATAGAAACGATTTGTTCCGGGTGTGGGTGGTCAGTGCATGACAAAGACGCCCGTTTTTGTAAACGCTGTGGAACTCCATTGAAAAACCCTTAAATAGTGCTAAGTAGTTGCACAAAATAAATTACCTAGTTGAGAGAGGGAACACCGGAACAGCCCCCCCAAACCCCCCGTGCACGGGGGGCTAGGGGGGGAGGGAACAGGGTAGAGGATGTGTAATTAATTTTGTTTAGGTACTTATAAAACCTGCCCTCATCAAAATGGGAGCAGGCCCTTGTACAGATGGGGAACACACTCGTTTTCAATCTCCCAGATTCGTCTTATAAGAAACTGGAATCCAAACTTTTTGCTTCTTCTTCTGTTTGGGGTAAATGTAAACCACATTCCTGTTTTAAACCCCGGAAACGAGTATCCCGTTCATTTTCGTCCGTTGCCATTAAAGGACGGCTAGAATGCCAATCTCCCACGGTGGTATAACCCAGATCAAAATAGGGATGGTAGGGTAAATCATGGGCAGTTAAATATTGGTAAATATCCCTAGAATTCCAAGACAAAATCGGATGAACTTTGTATCTTCCCGAATGTTGAACAACTGGATTTAATGTTTTGCGATGATGGGTTTGATCAGCGCGTAATCCCGCTAACCAAGCCGTTGCCTTTAATTCTTTTAAAGCCCGTTGCATCGGTTCAACCTTACGAATTTTGTCGTAATAATTTAAAGATTCAATATCATCTTTTTCCCATAACCGACCCTGTAAAGCTTCCATTCGTGCCGGACTCATAGGAGATTGATATACTTTTAAATTCAGGTTGAGACGTTCTGTTAACTGTTCGGCAAAAATATAGGTTTCTGTGGGTAAATAACCCGTATCAACCCAAATAATCGGAATATTCGGAACAACGCTAGTGACTAAATGCAACATCACCGCCGCTTGAATTCCAAAACTGGTACTCATGACCAAGCCATCACCAAATATTTCTGCCGCCCATTTGATCATAGTAACGGCATCGGCATCAATCAATTGTTGATTAGTTGCATTCAAATCGAGTTCGAGTTGTTGAATCGTTTGAATTGCCTTATGCTCTGAGGTTTGATCCCGATGATCACGGTGGTATGGAAAAGGGGTGTGACCGTTAGTAACGGGAGAAGATATAGATCCGAGATTCCCGTTGACATTGGGATCAATCAGATTCAATTGTGGCATAGTTTTTGTGGTTTCCCTTGTTATCGATATTGAGAATAAATTAAGCTAACCAGACCTTTATACTCCAAATTTTCTAGTTTCGATCCTGATCTTACAACAACCTCGCACAAAGCCCACGCACTTCAGTCGTGGGATGTAGTGCGACCCCCTTTAGGGGGTGTGAGGGTTTTAATGTAATCCCTAAGAACTTCAGCCATTGATAATCCTTCTGATTCAGCATGACTTTTGAGACGTTCATATTCTTTCTCGTTAACATTAAACTGAATTTTCTTTTCCCTTGACCAAAAAAATAACTCTAAAGTTTCAGCCTGTTCGAGTCGGGTTTCCAGATAATCCATCAACACCTCCTCAGCTAACAGCCAACACCCTAAGCTATGCTGGTGTTGCTGATATATGCTGATGATTCCTGTATGACTAGCACCCTAGCTCCTGTTCCCTTTGTGGATTTGAGTTTGATCCACGAACCGCTTAAACCCGAAATTCAAGCTGCGATCCAGGCTGTAGTGGATAAGGGTGACTTTGTTTTAGGTCAAGCCCTAACAGAATTTGAAATCGCCTTTGCTAAAGCCTGTGGTGTACCCTATGGGGTAGGAGTAGCCAGTGGAACCGATGCGATCGCTCTGGGTCTACAAGCCTGTGGAATTAAACCTGGGGATGAAGTTCTGCTTCCGGCTAATACTTTTATTGCTACCCTGATCGGGGTATTACACGCGGGAGCCACTCCGATATTAGTCGATTGTGACCCCCATACGGCACTGATTGATCTCAATCATGCAGAGCAGGTGGTAACAAAAAAAACCAAAGCCATTATTCCGGTGCATCTCTATGGCCAAATGGTTTCCCCCCATCAACTATTTGCTTTTGCCGCATCCCATGATTTAATTATTTTTGAAGATGCAGCCCAGGCACATTTAGCCGAGCGAGAAAGTTATTGTGCGGGAAGTATTGGGTTAGCCGCGGCTTTTAGTTTTTATCCGAGTAAAAATTTGGGCTGTTTTGGGGATGGGGGAATGGTTGTGACCCAGAATGAAATTGTGGCTCAAAATCTCCGCAGTTTACGCAATTATGGGGCTCCTCAAAAATATCTCCATACCGAAAAAGGAACAAATAGCCGTCTCGATACCTTACAAGCTGCCATTCTAAATGTTAAGTTACCCCATTTAAACACTTGGAATCACGATCGCAATTTTGCCGCCGAAAAATATGATGCGTCACTTCTATTATTGCGAGAACGGGGTATTATTCCGATTGAAAATCAGAGTGCGGATGGTCATGTTTATCATTTGTATGCGATTCGGGTAACGGAAGAATCAGCCATTAACCGTGATACCCTCAAAGACAAATTAACGGAACAGGGAATACAGGTCGGAATTCATTACCCAATTCCTTGCCATTTACAACCGGCTTATCAATATTTAGGTTACAAAGAAGGAGACTTTCCTCAAGCTGAAAAATTAAGTCAACAAATTCTATCCTTACCCATATATCCTGGATTAACAACTAACCAAATTAATCGAGTTTTGACATCAATTCAGTCTGCTATATCTTAGCTACTCCTAAATCCATTGGGCGAGAAGACCTCGCCCCTACTTTTAGATCTCAGGTCAACGGTTAACCGTCAATAATTGTATGAAAATCAATCATAAAATTCCAATCACGCTGGAAAAATCTCTATTAAATTGGATGATTGTTATATTAATGGTGTTATTGTATGCACCACTTTTAATACATTGGTATGACGGTTGGCTGCATAAAACGATCAGCATTGAACATGAATATTTTAGTCATGGTTTAATTGGTTTACCCTTTGCAGCTTATATTGCCTGGACAAAGCGGCATCAGTGGAAACGTTTACCCAATACTAGCCATCCGTTAGGAATCGGATTAATTGTGATAGGTAGTATTTTTTATTGGAGCGGTTTATCTGATTTAGTTAATCTTTCTTTTCCTTTAATGTTGGCAGGACTTTGCCTATCTTTTAAAGGAATTGAAGGCTTAAAATTACAGAAAATGCCCTTAGTGTTTGTATTACTAGCAACCCCGAATCATTTACCCTATTTAATAGAACCCCTAGCCTTACCCTTGCAGAAATTTATTGCTAATGTGGCTGGATTTATTCTAATTCAATTTAACTTGAATGTCCATGTAGAACAAATTTATCTGTTTGTGAATGATCAAATTGTTGAAGTTGCCCCGCACTGTGCTGGGTTAAAAATGTTATTTACCAGTTTGTATGTAGGATTAATGTTGCTCTATTGGACAGGACTTTTAGACTCAAAAAAACTGAGTATTTTCTTTTTAGTTAGTGCGGGCTTAATTAGTGTGATTGCTAATATTATTCGCAATACCTTATTAACGCTGTTTCATGGCACAGGTCAAGAGGGGTTATTTTCCTGGCTCCATGAAGGTTGGGGAGGGGATTTATATTCAGCCTGTATGTTGGGTTTATTGGTAGTATTAATTAATGGCTTACAACATTATACTGGAATTGATTCCTAAGACCCATTAGAACAACCCGATCAATAAATATTTATTGATTACTGATAGGGTGAGGAGACTTCAATCCTACCGATAAAAAATAACTGATATAGCACTACCAATTAAGGTATTTGACAATAATAAACCTTGTAACCTGCTCATAACCTACTATTCCCTATTCCCTATTCCCTAGCTCTATAACTGATATGATTCTACGACAAAAACAGTCTAAAATTATCATTGTCATCTTAATGATAATATTATTAATCGGTGCAGCAATGCCGGGCTATATTAATAAAAAATGGTCATGGATGGATATGCCCCAACTCAAAACCTTGCCCCAACTTCAAACTATTAGAAAACAAGGTTTGACGATTCCAGGATGGCAAACAGTTAAAATTGAATCCTTGGGTGCGGGCAGTAAAAAGTGGTTAAAACAAGAAATAAAACGGGATAATCAGACAGCAATAGTATTATTATTTCCCCAAAATTACTATAAAGATCAGCCTCAGTTGGAATGGATGGATCTGAATGGATTTCTAGGGTGGAAAACCGATGATTTCAGTGACGATCGCTTTTCCATAAAATCCACCGCCCAAAAATTAGACCCGGCTGAAATTGAAGTTCAATTTTTTAGGGCCTGGACTGCAACTCAGACCTGGGCCGTGACTCAGTGGTACGCTTGGCCTAACGGTGGAAATCCCGCCCCCAGTCGTTGGTTTTGGATTGATCGTTGGGCCCAACTTAGTAAGCATCGCGCCCCCTGGGTGGGTGTTAGTCTTTTAATTCCGATTAAACCCTTAGATAATATTAAGGATGTCTGGCCCCTGGCCGTTTCTCTGGGTGAAAGTATACAAGCCTCCTTAATGGCTGAAGCCTTAGCTACCACAACTCCTTAATGGATGTTGCTTGATTATTTAACTATGAATCATCGTTGTCGCCAGACCTTTGTATCCCTATTCCTCACCAGTCTTTATTCCAGCAGTTGGATAGTCTGTTTCACCGCCTTGCTTTGGGGCTTTTCTAGCCAACAAAGGGTTTTAGCTCAAACCGTCAATCTTCCAGAAAAATGTGTGATTCCCCAAGGAGTAGTCAATCAACCCTATCCGGGGGCAAAGTTACGACCACCGAGCTTCCCCCAACCCACCTGGCCCCAAATTATACAACTATTTGAACGGGCGGGGAATCCCGTTTTAGACCGTTCTGGACAACTTCCTCCCCCAATTGATAATATTTATTTCCGGCGTTTAAGTGAAAATCGCGGGGTCAATTATCGTCTTGGCCCAGGGGATCAACTGTATATTGATGTGTTTATTAATGGCCAGCGTTCCAATGACCTGAGTGTTCCCACCACGGCCGTTACCCCCGATGGTGCGATTTTATTACCTTTAATTGGAGCCATTCGGGTTCAAGATTTAACCTTGGAACAGGTACAAGTCATTATTAATAGTCGTTTAAATCCTTTTGTTCAAAATCCCCAAACTAATATGGCTTTATTAACCCAACGTCCGGTAAGGGTGACGGTGACGGGGGAAGTGGCCAGACCCGGATTTTACCCCTTAGCCAGTCCCGAACTCCCGATCGCCCTGACAACGGCCCAGGGAACCACAACGGCGGCGGATTTAAGAATGATTAAAATTCGGCGTACCTTAGCGAATGGTCAAGTGGTGGAAACGGATGTGGATTTACTGACGCCATTATTATTAGGCGTTAGACCCGTAGATTTGTTACTCGAAGATGGGGACGTAATTGTGGTTCCCTCCCAGGAGGTGCGGGCCTATCAAGGGCCAACTCGGAATATTTTAGAAACCTATAGTTTGGCCGCCGCCCCAAATGCTGTGAGTGTAACCATTGTCGGAGATGTCACCCGACCCGGATTTTATCAACTTCCTCCAGGTAGTGGACAGGTAACAACGGCTATCCAGGCCGCAGGTGGGGCAAGAATCACCTCGGATTTACGGTCGGTTTTGATTTGTCGGATTACGGCCGATGGTCGCTTAATCGAGGATATTATTGATTTATATACTCCCATTCAAGAGGCAACGGCTTTACCGAATGTGTCTTTACAGAATGGCGACGCTATTATTATTCCGAAATTACAACCGGATGAAAAGTCAGGTTATGATCAACGGTTGGTGGCGACATCCAACTTAGCTAGTCCTCAAATTACGGTGAGAATTTTGAGTTATCCTGTGAGTACGGTGGGAACGGTAGCTTTACAAAATGGCAGTAGTTTTATTGATGTATTAAATTCCGTTCCTTTGAATTTAGCGGATTTACAGGAAATTGCTTTAATTCGTTATGATCCAGAAACCGGAAAACCCACAAAACAACTTTTAAATGGTAAAAATGTATTAGCTGGGGATGCCACGGATAATGTTTTATTACAAGACAATGATGTGATTGTTGTTAACCGCAATTTAATCACTCGCGTGAGTTTTGTTTTAAATACTTTTACTCAACCTTTTCGCGATATTCTCGGATTTCTGCTATTTTTCCAACAGTTACAAAGCGGGGTAGAAAATCTATTTATTCCCAGTGGTAGTAGTAGTGGTAGCAGTAATAGTAACAAGAAAAAATAAGCAGTTAATACCTATCATCCTATTTTTTATTTATTCTTACCCATTACCCATTACCCATTACCCATATTATTATGACTTTACCGATTGTTAAACGATATTTAATTGCTTTTGATCAATATAAATTGGCGGGTTTTGCCACCTTTATTGTCGCGTTAGGAGCATCGGGAGCCGCTGCAATGTTGATGGAACCTCCGGCTACTCCTCCCTATAAAGCAACGGGTATTCTGATGGGTCAAAGTAGTCCGGTGATCTTTTCTAAAACCGGGGAAGTTATTCAACAACAAGGACAACAACTAGCACCGGAAATGTTGCTTCCTGAAAGTGTAGTAGATCCGCTGCTCAAAGAATTTAATATTCCACCGAATGATTTAAAAAAAAATTTAGGAATTAAACTAGAACCAGCCAAAGCTCCGGGAAGGGATAGTGAGGGTTCTCCGATGAAACTTACTGTTTCTTATCAAGATCCTAATCGAGAACGATCGGTAACTTTTGTGAATAAATTGATGGAGAAAATGCGACAACAAAGTCGTGTTATTAATACTCAACAATTGAATAGTATTATTAATCTAATTCAAGAAAGATTAAAACCAGCCGAAGCAGAATTGAGACAGGCAGAAAAAGAGTTAGAAAATTATGATAAACGGGAAGGAGCAACTATTTTAAGTTTAGAAGGTGGCTCCTTACCCACAGCAATTTTAGCCAATGAACAGCAGCAAAAACAGATTGAGTTACAACTAACCGCCCTAAACGCTCAAGTGGCAAGTTTGGAATCTCAGTTAGGTTTAAATGCTGACCAAGCCTTTGTAGCTCAAGCCTTAGCCTCTGATCCAATTATTGCTCAACTGCGGGTTCAATTGTATGAAATTGAATCACAATTAGCGGTTTTACGCAAGGATTATAAAGATCAACATCCTTTAGTTGCAGAATTAGTCAAACGTCAACAAGCCGCCGAAAAACAGTTACAATCTCGAGCTTCAGAAGTATTGGGAGGAGGTGGAATTGCGGCTCCTTTAGTCAGTGTGGATAAAATTCGGGTTGATTCTTCTCTTGATCCGACTCGCCAACAATTAGCTCAAAATTTAATTGGGTTAAAAACTCAAAAAGAAAGTTTAGAACAACAATTAAAATCATCTGAAAAAACTGGAGAAGACCTGAAACAAAACTATGCAACAATTCCGAATAAACAAACGGAAAAACAACGGCTAGAACAGCAAGTTGCTTATAAAAAAGCCTTGTATGATCAAATGCAGGTGAAGTTAGTGGATGCGAAAGCGGCTGAAGCTGAAATAACCAGTAGTTTAGCGATCGCCAAAGACGCACAAGCTCCTGATATCGAAGTTCCTAAAGCGTTGAGTATGGCTTTAATTTTGGCAATGGGAGGACTAGGAGGAGTTTTAGGCGGGGCGGTGATTATTTTTGTTTTGGGAATGTTGAGTGGCAAATTCTACACTTGGGAAGAAATTCAAGGAGCTTTCAAAGAGCGCGAAGTTCCGCTTTTGGGAGTTGTACCTAATGTGTTTTTATTCCCAGAAGATTATGTTTTACCGTTGTTACTCAAACGTTATTCCCCCTATTTGGAATTTTATGAAAAAATTCGCAGTAATTTACAACGGGTTGGCAATAAATCTCCTAAAGTTATTTTAATTACCAGTGTGGGAACCGGGGAAGGAAAAACTTTAAGTGCCTATAATTTAGCGATCGCCTCGGCTAGAAGTGGCAAACGGACTCTATTAATTGAAGCTGATTTGCGATCGCCCTCGGAAGTAGAATCCCTGGGATTAGTCCTCGATTCCCACAGTGCGGTGGAACCCCTACAATATTATGGGGATTTATATGGCTGTATTCGTTTAGTTCCCGATGTCGCTAATTTATATGTGATTCCCAGTCCGGGGGGAGTGCGTCACCCAGCAACGGTTTTAGAATCGAGTGAATTGCGCCGCTTGTTAGAGGAAGTCCGCTATCGGTTTGATTTTGTGGTGGTGGATAGTCCGACTTTAGAAGGCAATAATGATGTTTTAACCTTGGAACCCTACACCGATGGGATGGTGATCGTGACTCGCCCAATTTACACCGCCTCGGGGCTATTAGGAGAGGTTACGGACAGATTAATGGATACCGAGTCAGCCGATCCCAAAAAATATCGGCCGCGACTTTTAGGGGCAATTGTGAATGGGGCGGATATTTTTGTTGACTACTTTGAGGAAGACTCCCTCGAACATGACCAACCCGTTCGAGCCCAACCTCGTCCCCGACCCGCATTAAAACCCAAAGCCCCGAATAAGAAGCAGAAACGATTACCTGCTAGGGCGCGGAAGTAGAGGAGCAGGTAATTGATTTAAGGTTTTAGGTTGCAAAATCAAAAATTGTGTTATAGTAGTGAATGACCTGGACTTATGCGATTGGAACGCCCAAATCTTGTCAGAACCGGAAGGTAGCAGCAATACGGGATGCTTCTAATAGGCGTAAACTCCGGGTCACTTTTTTGAGACGATATCGGGATTGAACACGAATTAAAGACTAAGTTGATTAACCGTTAGCCAGCAAGTGTTTAATTAATAATATTTTAAGAAACTGGAGTCATTATGCCGGGTTTCGGAGATCTTGTCCAAAAAGCGGTTTATTTAGGGGTAGGTTTAGCCTCCTATGCGGGTGAAAAAGCTAGTAAAACCCTGGCAGAATTACGCACAGATGCCCAAAAACTAGCCGATGAGCTAGTCAAGCGGGGGGAAATGACCACAGAAGAAGCGCGTCGTTTTGTGGAAGATACGATTCAGCAAGTGCAAAAACCAGGGAATGAACCGACGCCCCCAGCAAAAAAAACAGAACCTCGTCGGATTGAGATTTCGGATGATGACGATTCTGGGGATGATGGAGTGGGTCAGTTAAAAGACAAGGTGCGGGATTTACAGGATGAATTGCGTCGTCTCCAGAAAGATTAGGAGGTTGACCCGACAAAAAAATTCAAGGTGAAGGGTTAATTAAATTGCGCTATACTAGAATTCTGGTATAGCTGTTTTTTGCTATATTTTATAGAAATTATTCAGAAAACTGGTTATCAGTGTCATGGAAGATTGGTCAAAAAGTATTGTAGAAGCGATAGAAACAACCGTTTCTGACATGGAGAAGTTTTTTACAGACGTGACTGAAGAATTGAACGAAATATTAAACGAACTCACCAAGATATCGGAAGAAATTACCGATGAGGTACAAAATAAAATTCTTCCCGAACTTGATGAATATATCAATGATATCTTTGAACCGATTATTGATATTTATTTTGATCTGGATTTAGGTCTGAATTTAGATATTGATACCGAGGACGAACATTTTGATCCCTTTGTCACATACATTCAACCGACAGAAACCGAACACCCTGCTTGTCGAGGATGCCAACATTATCACGGACAAGTTTATGGGGGAAATTTATTAGTTTGTGGAATGCACCCGATGGGCGCTGAAGCAGAAACTTGTCCAGACTGGGAAGGGGAATAGGGATCACGGATTTAAGAGGATTTCACGGATTTCACAGATTAAAATCTGTGTTAATCTGCGTAATCCTCTTAAATCCGTGATAGGTAATGGGGATTGATTTTTTTGGTGTTCTAATAATTTAGTTTCTGACTTGAGATCATGAGTTAATAAATTCACTATTAACTGATAACTCTTACACTGATAACTGATAACTGATGACTGATGACTGATAAATGTATTCCTCAAATTCCCTTATCTTTGCATCTGCGAGAGTATCAACAGCAAGCGGTGAATAATTGGTTTGCTAATCGAGGGCGGGGAACGTTAAAAATGGCAACTGGAAGCGGTAAAACTATTACTGCTTTAGCGATCGCTACTCAGTTATATGATCAAATAGGATTACAAGCAATTATCATTATTTGCCCCTATTGCCATTTAGTAATTCAATGGGAAAAAGAGGCTAAAAAATTTGGATTACAACCGATTTTAGCCTTTGAAAATGTGCGCCATTGGCAAAAACAATTATCGGCGGAACTCTATCAATTAAGAGCCGGAAATCAGTTTTTTTTAACGGTTATTACGACTAATTCTACCTTAATTTCTGAAGGTTTGCAATCGCAAATTCGTTATTTTCCTGAAAAAACTTTAATTATTGGGGATGAAGCCCATAATTTAGGAAGTCCCAAATTAGAAGAAAGTTTACCCCGAAATATTGGCTTGAGATTAGCCCTTTCTGCTACTCCTGAACGACATTTTGATCAAAGTGGCAGCGATGCTATTTTAGATTATTTTGGGCCAGTTTTACAACCGGAATTAACTCTAGCTGAAGCGATTCGTCAAGGGGCGTTAGTGCGGTATTTATATTATCCGATTTTAGTAGAATTAACTGAAGCTGAAAGCAGAGCTTATCATAGATTAACGACTCGAATTGGTTGGGTATTGACAAGGGATAAAGACTGGGAAAATAACGAAAATATTACCGCTTTATTAATTCAAAGATCTCGGTTAATTGCCTCCGCTAGTAACAAGTTAGATGCCCTACGCCAGTTAATGAAAACCCGGTTACATACAACCCATACTTTATTTTATTGTGGGGATGGAAGTGTAGAAACCCTAGAGGATTATTCTCCTCGACAATTGGAAGCAACGGTTGAATTATTAGGAGCAGAATTAGGTTATCGGGTGAATACTTATACCGCCGAAACCCCTTTAATAGAGCGAGAAAAATTACGCCGACAATTTGAACAGGGAGAATTACAAGGGTTAGTTGCTATTCGGTGTTTAGATGAAGGAGTTGATATTCCAGCGATTAAAAATGCGGTAATATTAGCAAGTAGTTGTAATCCTCGACAATTTATTCAGCGACGGGGGAGAATATTAAGACCCCATCCAGGTAAAGAACGGGCAACATTATTTGATATGATTGTATTACCACCAGATTTAGATAGAAATACCTTAGAAGTTGAACGGAATTTGTTAAGAAAAGAGTTAAAACGGTTTTTGGAATTTGCCAATTTAGCTGATAATGCTGGGGAAGCGAGATTAAAATTACTTCAGTTACAAAAACGATATGGGTTATTAGATTTATAATCTTATTTTGGATTGCAAATTCCGTTGTTGGGCTTTAGCCCCTCCCCGGAGCGCTGAAGCGCAATTATTTCGTTGTTGTGCTTTAGCACCCCTCCCCGGAGCGCTGAAGCGCAATTATTTCGTTGTTGTGCTTTAGCACCCCTCCCCGGAGCGCTGAAGCGCAATTATTTCGTTGTTGTGCTTTAGCACCCCTCCCCGGAGTGCTGAAGCGCAATTATTTCGTTGTTGTGCTTTAGCACCCCTCCCCGGAGCGCTGAAGCGCAACAACGGGCAACAATAACAATGGCAAGAAGTTGACAAAATATTGTAATATTGAGGGTAGTGCCGACTGCCATAATAAGGGGATAATTAAAATGTTTAAATATTCTGAAAGTATTATTACCACTATTGCTAATGTTTTCTCTGAGAAAAAATCTAGTTATGGGGATAATATTAATCCTAAAGAAGCTCAAGACCCGATTATCAATGCTTCCCCGGAAGTGCGAGAAATTATTGAACGGGTATTACAAGCCGAACGAGATAAACTATATATGAAAAATCCGCGTAATATTAATGATGATATTCTCAAAATTATTAAGGATGTGGTGAAATGAAATTAATTTCGATTCAACTCTGCAATTTCCGACAATTTTATGGGAAAACTCCAGAAATAAATTTAGCTTCTGGAGAAAGAAATACAACGGTTATTCATGGTAATAATGGAGCCGGAAAAACCACCTTAATGAATGCTTTTACTTGGGTTTTATATGAAAAGTTTAGTGCCGCATTTTCTATTTCTGAACATCTCGTCAATAAACGAGCTTTAAATGAAGCTGAACCCGGACAAGGAGTAGGATGTTGGATAGAATTAATCTTTGAACATGATCATAAACGATATTTAGTTAAACGAATTTGTCGAGCATATAAAAATGGGAATGATATCGAACAAACCCCTAGTCAATTATATATGCAAGTGGCTGGAGATGACGGACGCTGGGGAATGCCTCCTCATCCACCGGAGGAAATTATTAATCGAATTTTACCCTTGAGTTTACATCAATATTTCTTTTTTGATGGAGAGCGAATTGAGCAAATTGTTAGAGATGAACGCAAACTAGAAATTTCTGACGCGACTAAAGAATTATTAGGAGTAGAGGTTTTAAATCGAGCTATTAAACATTTAGGGGAAGCCAAAAAATCCTTAGAAACGGATTTAGCAATTATTGGAAATCCTGAAACTAAAAAATATTTACAAGACAAGAAAAAAGCGGAACAGGAAATTGAGAGATTATCCCAAAGACAGACGGAAATTAACCAAGAATTGGAGAGTCTAAAACAGATAAAATGCACTTTGAGTGAGCGATTATTGGAGTTGGGGGGCGCGGCGGAATTACAAAGGTTGCGGGATGAATTAGAACGCAAAAGACAATCATTACGCGAACAACTCCATCAAGCTCATATTGCCATTAATCGGGCTATTTCTACAAAAGCCTATACGGTTTTAATCCCAGAATTAACGGCAGAATTTAGAAGTTTATTTTCAGGTTTACGAGAACGGGGAGAGTTAAATACCGGAATTACAAAACAGTTTGTGCAAAATTTATTAGAGCAAAAACAATGTATTTGTGGGGCTGAATTAATTCCTGGAAAAACTGAATGTGAACAGGTTCAACACTTATTAAATCGGTCTGGAACTGCGGATATTGATGAAACAGCGATTCGTTTGAGTACCCAAGTCGATGAATTAGATAAACAAGGGATTCAATTTTGGGAAGAAATTAATCGTCAACAACACAATATTCAAACGAATAGAGAAGAATTACAAAGAATTGAAAATGAACTCGATAGTATTACCAATAAACTCAGAAAATTTCCCAATGAGGATATTCAAGAATTGCAAAAACGTTTAGATGAAATTGAACTTAAAATCAGTGAACTGAATCGAGAAACGGGTTCAAATCAACAACAAATTGAAACATTTACACAGACTATTGAGAGTTTATCTCGACAAATAGATAAACAGCAAATGAATGAAACGAAACAACTGTTAGTTCAAAGAAGAATTGCAGTTACTCAGGATACAATTCTGCGTTTAAATGAAGTCAAAGACCGTTTAGACCAACAATTTCGCTGTCAGTTAGAAAAACGAGTTCAGAAGCTATTTAGTCAAATTTCCTTTACCCCATATTTACCTAAATTAACTGAAAAATATGAATTAAAATTAGTAGAAACCACCGCCGGAGATGAAGCAGAAGTCGCCGCTTCCACGGGGGAAAATCAGATTTTAAGTTTATCTTTTATTGGGGGAATTATTGATGGAGTCAGAGAATGGAGTCAAAAAAATACCTTAATGGGGCCAGATAGTAGCACCTTTCCGATTGTTATGGACTCACCTTTTGGTAGTTTAGATGAAATTTATCGCCGACAAATTGCTAATATTATTCCTCAATTAGCGAATCAATTAATTGTTTTAGTAACTAAAACCCAATGGCGGGGAGAAGTGGCGCAAGAGATGGAAAAACGTATTGGGCGAGAGTATGTTTTATCCTACAATTCTCCTAAAACTGATTGTGAGGAAGATTGGATAGAATTAGCCGGAAATCGTTATCCTTTAGTCCATCAAAGTCCGAATGATTTTGAATACACGGAAATTTTAGAAGTGGAATATGATTTTTAAATGCTATCTATTAAAAAAAATCGCCGTAGGACGGCGAGGTTTTAAACTCAAAATTTTGGCAAAATCAAAGATGAATGACTAATTAAAACGACGGTCAATATCATCCGCAGCCGAGCCCCCTCGACGGGAATTAATTCTTAAGGATTGACCATCTTTTGAAAGGTCATAAGATGTCTTCTTCTTAACTTTCTTCTCATCTGAAACTTTTTCACGGCAAGGGTTTCAGCCTACTTTGACCCTAGGGATTGTTTTGCCAGATCTACTTCTGATATAAGACAATCTTATTATTTTCTAAACGAAAAATATAATTCTTTCCAGAATATACGTTATACCTTTTCTCCTGAATTCCTGGTACATTAATATTTTCATCAATTACTACAACTCTCTTAGAACGGTTTGAACTATTTAGAGTCCAAGTTGATGTTTCATTATTGGGAAGGTATTGATCTTGTTTACTTCCCCAATCGTAGTATATACCAATTCCTGTAGCGTTTTCCAATGAAATTTTATCACTACAGACATTTTCTTTACTTAAATTGAATCCTTCAGGACTACAAGGAGCGGCATTAGGTTCACTTAAGCTAAACCCGTCGTCTGCTAGAGCTTTTTGAATATTTATTTCAACAATAGAATAAGTGATAACACTAAAATAAGTTAGTAAAGTCAAAATAATTTTTTTTGACTTTTTGGAAATTGGGGCTTTATTAATACAAAATTTGCCACTTGACATTTTGGTGAATCCTATATGTAAATACTTACACCTAGTATTGTAACACTTCTGTTTGTTTTTGTCTAGGGTAAATTGTACTTATTTTTATGAGATATCCCTTTAACGTCAAAACGTTTACAAAAATTTACATTCATCCTTTCATCCTAGAGTTACGCTTAAAAATCCGCAGTTGAAACGGGAGAGAAATGGACTATTTGACAGAGTGGACAGAAAGTGGTGTAGATGAAGAACTAACTCAACTGAATGTGATTCCTTTGGAGGGGTATCGTCCGTTAGATTATCTTCTCTATTCTGATACTATTCCTAGATTAAATACAGGTCGGATATCTCAGCCTATGCTCAACCGTTATCAGCATCTTTATGATGGGGGTTGGTGGTGTTCTGGGATGGATATTTTGACTGGAAATCCTGATTTATGGGGATGTTTTAAGCCCATCAAACCCCGTTTAACTTCAGACCAAAGCAAATTAATTAAATATGAACATCCCCCTAACACACCTATGGGGATTTTTGCACTAAGAATTTCTCGAACCATTTGGGAGCAAATTGCTCAAAAATATGGGGTTAAAATCAATCCTTCTGACCTCCGACCCCATCAACCAGACTTAGGTTTTTGGCACTGGGTGATTACTCATCCTGAACTGCCTTTATGTATTACTGAAGGGGCGAAAAAAGCCGGAGCATTACTAACAGCAGGATATATTGCGATCGCACTTCCAGGGATTCATAGCGGGTATCGAGTTCCCCGTGATCAATATGGAAATAGAATTGCTAAACCTGCTTTAATTCAACAGTTACAGCAATTCGTAAATCCTAATCGTAAAATTTATATGGTATTTGATCAAGATACCAAACCTAGAACTATTAAAGCTGTTAATTCAGCTATTCATCAAACAGGATATTTATTTACAAAAGCAGAATGTTCTGTGTATATAGTTACCTGGAATCCAAAGTTAGGTAAAGGGGTTGATGATTTAATTATAGCACAAAGTCAAACTATATTTGATCAGGCTTATCAAAATGCAATACCTTTAGAAACTTGGAAGGCTTTTTCATTTAATCGGTTAACTTATCCGGCAGATATTGACCTAAATAGTCGTTACTTATCCTCAATAAAAATACCTGAATCTGCTAAATTAATCGCGATTAAATCCCCTAAAGGAACCGGAAAAACTAAAATCCTAGAAAACATAGTTGAAGAAGCAATTAAAAATGGTAAGTGGGTATTAGTTATCGGTCATCGAGTTCGACTGATTGAAGCCCTTTGTCAACGGTTTGGATTACAATACATGAAATCGGCCGTTGATACCCCTAATTCGGCGTTAGGATATGGATTATGTATTGATTCTCTGCATCCTAATTCTGGGGTTAAATTTGAAGCAAAAGACTGGTCAAATGGGTTAGTTATTTTAGACGAAGTTGAACAAGTATTGTGGCATGGATTAAACTCAGAAACCTGTCAAAATCATAGGGTTTCTATTCTTAAATCATTTAAAACCCTAATCCAAAATGTTTTAGGAGGAAATGGTCAAGTGGTAATTTCCGATGCGGATTTAAGCGATATTTCTATTGATTACTTAACTAGCCTATCGGGTATACATCTGCAACCTTTTATTATTCAAAACGAATGGCAACCCTCAAAGAATGAAGCCTGGAAAATTCATAATTATTTAGGAAATACCCCCGACCAACTCGTGAAAGACCTAGAACAACATATTGCCGAAGGGGGGAAACCTTTTGTATGTTTGTCAGCCCAAAAATTAGCCAGTAAATGGGGAACTCGCACCCTAGAAACCTATTTACAAACCCAATTTCCCGATCGCTCTATTCTAAGAATAGATTCCGAATCCTTAGCCGATCCCAGTCATCAGGCTTATGGTGCAATTTCTAACTTGAATCATCTGCTAAAACAGTATGATATTGTATTAGCGTCGCCCTCAATTGAAACGGGAGTTAGTATTGAGATTAATAACCATTTTACCTCGGTTTGGGGAATATTTCAAGGGATTCAAGCGGAAAATTCTGTTCGTCAAGCCCTGGGACGAATTCGAGAGAATATTCCGCGATTTATTTGGATGGCAAACCGAGGATTTAATCAGGTAGGAAATGGGGCAACCTCCATGAGTTCTTTACTTAGTAGTGGACAAAAATTAACCCGCTTAAATATTCGTCTATTACAACAATCTGATTTTGAAGAATTAGATGATTTAGAAATAGGATTTCAAGCGGAATCCTTAATGGGTTGGGCAAAAATGGCAGTCCGATTTAATGCGGGAATGGCGCGTTATCGAGAGACAATTTTAACCGCGTTAATGGCAGAGGGTCATCAAATTATTGAGATGCCACAAGCCAAAAAAATACCCAAAAATTCGATTAAATCCACTCAAAAATTTAAACCCGAATGTTCAGAACGTCCTAGTCTCAACGAACTAATTCTAGCAGTCAAAGATCAGAATTATCAAGCGGAATCTGTGGCGGTAATTAACTCCCCAGATCTGAGCGATAGTCAATATTACTATCTCCAACAACAATTAGTTAAAATCCCCGAAGAACGTCGGGCTATCCGTAAACATGAGTTAAAATTACGCTATGGTATTGCTGTTACTTCAGATGTGATTAATAAAGATGATCAAGGATGGTATGAACAACTCAGAATCCATTATTTCTTAACCGTTGGTCGTCCCTATTTAATCGGTCGAGATGCCCTGATTGCTAGACGGTTAATGGAACAGGGACAGGGAAATATTTTTGCTCCTGATTTTAACCGTTCTCAGTTAGGAGCTATCATTGGAATTATGGAATTATTGGGGATTCCTGCTTTACTAAAAAATCCAAAACGAGATTTAAAAAATACCGATACTGACTTACAAACCATTGCCGAAATAGCCCTAAAAGATCGCAATGCCATCAAGACTATTATTGGTATTGGGCTGGCTAAAAATTCAAGTCCAATTACTATTTTACGGCGGTTTTTAGATAAAATTGGTTATCGTTTAACCTGTGTACGATCCCAAAGTGAAGGTAAAAAACGAATCCGAGTTTATCACCTGGTTGACCCCCAAGATAACCGAGAAGAAATTCTACAACATTGGTTAAAATTAGAGGGTCAATATCCGGGTCAATTAGACAGGATTTTACCTGAAAATACTCCTACTCCTGACCCTTTCCGATTTACTCCTAACTATATCCAACTCTCTTTATTTATGCCAGGTAATAGTTAACAACGGAGGAAAAGACTTCACCGCAAGCGATTTGCTGCATCAGTAGTCTTTTCCTCCCTGTTCCCTGTTCCCTGCTATATCTCTGTTTTCTCGCCTAAATTTTAGTTAAGTTGGAAAATATCCTATCGAATTAAATTGGATTGTTTTTCCGGTTCAGGATATGTATATAAAGGCTGTTGTTGAGCTTTAAGAAGGTTTAAAACTCCCAATAAATGCTCTAACAAATGGGTATGGGCGGTGGTAAAATGAATACTAAATCCTTCCCCATCCCGGGCATAACCTGGACAGACTAAGGATGCAGAACTTTGTTCTTCATGGATGGCAATATAAAGCCAATCCTCGTCTTCTAATTTGTAGTGAGTATCTGTCCAAGTTCTGAGCATGGCATTTTCCTCCGCTATGGATTTTGGCTTTTTTACTAAAACCTCAATCCTCAATTGATCGAGTGATTAAAACACCCGATTGAGGTTGAATCATTAGACATTTACGACAAAAGCGGTTTGTGGCTTTTGGGTATTGAACTTTTATTCAACTCCCCCTATCTTAGCTAATGTTGATTTAATCGTCAAGTCCCAGAGGGAAAAAATTTTTTGATCCCAATTTCCCCATCTCTACCCCCTTCCGACCCGTAGGCAGTAGACTGGTGGTAGAGGGTTGAAATTTTATTCAAATCAGCGTACTATCGGAATCGGGAGGAATGTACTATGGAACAAACCTTTGGAAAGCTAATTCGTCAGGCGCGGAAAGAAAAGTTCTACTCACAGCGCCAGTTAGCGGCATTGCTGGAAGTGGATTTCACCTATTTATCTAAGCTAGAGAATGATCGCGCCGATTACTCTCCTAAAGAAGATGTAATTAGGGGTTTGGCGAGAAATCTGGGTTTGGATGAGGAGGAATTGATCTTTTTGGCGGGGCGAATACCTCAGCATTATGAGAAATTTCTCAAAGAAAATAATAAGAGTATGACGGCTCTATTCCGCCGGATGCAAGAAAATCCGAACTTTGCCCAGCAAATTTTTGAGGCTGCGCGGGAGGTAGAATAAGTGAGTATCCTGAAACCCTATCGCTTTTATCGTCGAGAGTCGATTGAGCGTCGGGCAAATGAGATTTTGCGACGGATGCAAGCCACACCCAATTTTGCCCCTGAGTGGCCGTTTGAGGCTTCTTTGGTGGCAGACTTTCTGGATTTAGGGGTAGTTTGGGATTGCATTCAGCCCGATGAACAGGGGGCGATCGCGGCTCGAATTTTGCCCACAGAAAGACTAATCGAAATTAACGAAGAAATTCAAGAAAAACCCAAGGGCTTTATTGAGTCTACAATTGCCCATGAAATCGGTCATTGGATATTACATATTGATCATGATCAATTAGAGTCTGGAGCCTTAGAAACTTCTGAAAATCTATTAGATGAACCCTTTGTTTGTCGAGCTACAATTGAAGATGCTCGTTTAGCATCTATTGAATGGCAAGCTCAATATTTTGCCAGTTGTTTGTTAATGCCACGCCCAATTTTAGAAGCCAAACGAGTCGGTCGAGATTTAACCAATTGGCAACACCTTTATACCATCAAAGATGAGTTGGGGGTGAGTATTTCTAATTTAACTAATCGTTTACAGGAATTAGGTTGGATTTCTATTCCTAAAGGAGAACGCACGATTTACCCGGGAAAAGCTGCTTAAACTCTTGTTTAAACTCTTGTTCCAAGGCTCTGCCTTGGAATGCTTTCATGGAGGCTCCGCCTCCTTTATCCCTGAACCTAGGATATTGCAAACTGCTTGATAATCGTAGTAGTTTTAATAGTTTTGAGATGCAATTAACTTGAATTATAAAGGAGCAAGATCGACCATTTTAGCTGATTATTGACAGTTATTAAATCCCAATACGACCATGCCCAATCTGTCCCTTCCTTATCCCGATGATTTGCTCGTTACTTCTGGCAAATCTCCCGAAGGCTTAGAAGCTGAATTGCTCTTTTTGCTGGCAGTAAAGCTATTTGAGTTACGGCGACTATCTCTCGGAAAAGCCGCCGAATTTTGTCGAATGAATAAACTGCAATTTATGTACGAAATCGGACGATTACAAGTTCCGGTAATCAACCTAGATGATGACCAAATCGCTGACGAATTACGGGATGATTAATCAGATTATTATTGCCGATAGTAGTCCTCTGATATCCCTAGCTATTATCGAACAACTAGAACTTTTGCCCCGGTTGTATCAGCGAGTTTTGCTTCCTCCTGCTGTTTGGAATGAAGTCACAGTTCAAGGGTTAGGCTTACCGGGAGCCGAGGCAGTGAGTCAGGTGAAATGGCTGGAAATAGAAGCACCATTACCGATGCTGTTAGAGCCATTATTAATATTAGTAGATCACGGAGAAGCAGAAGCTATTGCCTTAGCTAAATCTACTCCGAATCCTATTGTTTTACTGGATGATGCTCAAGCAAGACGAATTGCTGAACGTTTAGGCATTCCTCGTATTGGGACGTTGGGAATTTTACGTCGCGCTAAAAAAGCAGGATTAATAGCTGAAATGAAAGGATATATCGAGCAGTTGCGTAATAATGGAATTTATATCCGCTCTAGTAAGTAGGCAGGCGTAATTAAACCTAACTATGTAGATAGGGTAAACCCTTGCTGTAAATGGCTTTCAGCCACACTGGGATAGTGGGATATTCTCGCCTACCTACTTATTATTGAAGCCGTGCTACGAGATGTTGGAGAAATCAACTAAAACCTTTAATTTTAGATGATGTAATATAAACAAGGAATTATTGAAAGTTGGGAACACTTTGACACTCTCAGGTCTGAAGACACTGAGATTCTGCGGACAGAATTAGTTTAATCTAATTCTCGCTACGATTGCCAAATATCGTCTACTGAGTTGATCAAGTGATATACCTAATCTTCCCGATACTTTTACTCTCAAATCAAGACACTTTCAGAATCCATCACTAAGCCAAATCGCGGTACGCTCCCTATCCTGCCTTTACTTGCTCTTTCTTGTCATACTGCCATTAGAATTAAATCTAACCGTTGTTTCGCGGGAGCCGGGATTTCTCCGATACTAGGATACTTCAACACGCAGATGTTTATTCCTACTTGTGTTTTTTGATTCTATCACATCTTTTTAAGATCCTCATGGGAATAAATTCCCCTGAGTCGTGTTTCCTCTGGTGGTCTGAAGACACGCTCGTTTGCACACTCCCATCCTTTTCTTATGACGGTGACGGAGCCAGAATCATTTTTTATGTAAAAGAATTTGATAGACCGCTAGAATGGGTTGGTGATGGAACAGGAGAAAAAGGATATTGTTGGTCAGAGAACTAAGGTGATAATTGTGTTGGAATTTCTACGAACCATAATTCAAAGTATTCAACCCTTTTTAGTCCCAACTTGCTTTGTTTTGGCTTGGGGATTATTTATATTGATAACTTGGAGTATTGTCGCCGCCTTGCGGGATACGGTGAAACAAGCCAAACAAATGCACCAAATCCCCTGTGCAGATTGTATCTTCTTTACTGGAGACTATCACCTCAAATGTCCGGTACAACCAACCATTGCCCTATCTGAAGCTGCCATTAATTGTCCAGACTATAGAAGTTGTCACCCTAATTCTTCCCTCTAATCACCCATACCCCAATTAGGAATGGAAAACCAATAAAGTGACTAATTGAGCAATAGTTTACGATAGATCAAGGTTTCCAGGGTTTAATTGTGCAAGTTATTTATTTTTGATTCCTTAACGTATAATCAAAAACTTAATGGTTAATCCTTGAGATTCAGACTATGAATATCCTCCAACTCGATGTCCGCCAAACTGTTATTGTGGGAATTTTAGTTCTGTATTTGGGAAAATACTTAACTAAAAAAATTAAATTTCTTCAGAATTTTAATATCCCTGATGCCGTTTCTGGAGGTGTCCTCGCCTCTATATTTTTTGGAATTTATTATGAAATTTTTAAACATCAAATCGAATTTAATCTCTCTATTCGCGATACCTTATTGATTGTTTTTTTTACCACTATAGGGCTTTCTGCTAAACTGAAAACCTTGATTAAAGGGGGAAAACCCCTATTCATTTTGTTGATGGCGGCGATCTTTTATTTGATGGTACAAAATATTACGGGAGTTGCGATCGCAGCCTTGACGGGGTTAGATTTGCCTATTGGTGTGCTGGCGGGGTCAGTGTCTCTCAGTGGCGGACATGGGACGGTGATCGCCTGGTCTCCCATATTTCGGGATAACTATGGCATTGCCAACGCGCCAGAAATTGGGATTGCGAGTGCCACCTTTGGTTTAGTCTTTGGAGGAATTATTGGGGGGCCGATCGCTAAATTTTTAATTAATAAAAACCGACTCCAAGCGAATAATCCTAATCAAGATTTAAGTATTAGCATCAAAGAAGATGAGAGAAATGTCAAAATTGACTATAACACCATGCTGAATTCCGTTTTGGTGATTGCTCTTTCTATTAGTTTAGGACTAGAAATTAATCTGATCGCCACGGCAATGGGTTTAAAATTACCCCTTTTTGTCAGTTGTTTATTAGCCGGAATTATTCTTACCAATACTGTCCCCTTGGGATTTAAACGCTTTCCTTGGCCGTCTGATACTCCAGCTTTGGCTTTGATCTCCGATGTCAGTCTGGGTTTGTTTTTATCAATGTCTTTAATGAGTTTGCAGTTATGGACATTGGTGGATTTAGCGGGGCCGATCGCCCTATTATTGCTGGTGCAGTTATTCATGATCACGGTTTATACGATTTTTGTAGTGTTTCCCGTTATGGGCAAAAACTACGATGCGGCGGTGATTTCGGCCGGATATTCAGGACTGGCATTAGGGGCAACTCCCACGGCGATCGCTAATATGACCGCCGTAACCGAAAATTTTGGAGCGTCACCCCAAGCCTTTATTATTGTTCCGTTAGTGGGTGCTTTTTTTATTGATATTGCCAACGCCCTAATCATCCAAAATTTTCTCAATTTTGTATCGTAGTCAGCCCTTCAGGGCTGAAGTCCTTTTAAGTTGGGCAAAAAACAGCACCCTCTTTTTTGTTATTGATTGGTGCTGGTTACTCCCCCTGAAGACGACCGATAACCGCCGCCGCCGCCGCTTCACCCGTCCGCACCGCCCCATCAAAAAAACCAGGCCAACGCTCGGCGATCTCTGTTCCAGCCCAATGAATCCGTCCGACCGGGGTGGCAATGGCATCCCCGAATTTTGTCCAGACCCCCGGCGGCATAAAGGCTGCATATCCTCCCCCGACCCAGGGATTGGCTGGCCAATCCACAATATCAAAGGTGCTAGGGGATAGGGCCTGATCCCCCAAATAAGCCGCCAGATCGGATAAAATTGCCGAACGACGTTCAGACTCATTTAAAACCTGCCAACGATGATAGCGATCACCCATCACAAAAGTAGCAATAACTCCTTTACCACTGCGCGGATCGGAGCTATCGGCAAATAGTTCAATCCACTCGCTGTTACCCATCCCCACACCCGCGAGTCCTTTTTCCCGCCAAAACGGAGACTCGTAGGAAATCAAAATTTTAGCCAGGGTTCCCATGGGAAACCTTTGGGTAAGCTGTTGACGGGTTGCTGGTAAAGGCGGATCATAGCTAATCCGACCACTGAGATGGGGGGGCATGGCCACAATCACAAACTTGGCTTTATAGCTGTTTTGCCCGGTTGTAACTTCCACACCTGCTTGATCCTGGCTAATCTTGACCACGGGTTCATTGATCTGAATTTTATTCCCCAATTCCGTCGCTATTATCCCAGGAATCTGTCCCGCCCCACCATGGATCAATTCCGCTTCTGGATGCTCCGATTGTGAGGCACAACGATGCCCCCAAAGGATGTGCAGCAGGGAGACTTCACCCGGTTCCGCCGGCCCTAGGAACCCAACGGCACGAACCATGTAGGAAAAGTACCAATGACCAAAATCGGTTTTGGTATTTTCACCGATCCACTGGGCAAAGGTTTGAGCATCAAGCCGTTTATGCTCAGGATTTCGACCGGGGTATCCCGAGGGTAGGGACTGGGAAAGTTCCTCAAAACGATGCCAAGCCTGCATTGCATCGTCCCATTCTTCCTGACTAATCTCAGGACGTTCTCCTTCGGGAAATCCTTGAAAGAAGCCCTTAAATTCTGACCGATTCCCATTATATAAAAAGACCGTTTTTCCTTCTAATGGTGAAGGAAAGCGTGAGATTTTATACTCATCCAACAGAGCCAGAAACCGATCTTGGGTCGGCCCAACCCATTGACCTCCAAAATCAATATATTGATTCGGTGCAATCTGTTGACCATACATCCGTCCACCAATCCGATCCTGTGCCTCCAAAACTAAAATCTGATGACCTGCCCTTTGAAGGTTTCGTGCGGCAATCAGTCCAGACAATCCAGATCCTACTATGATGCAGTCATAGTTGGTAATTTCTGTTTCTAACATCGTTAATACTTTAAAAATAAAATTGAGATGACTGATAACTGACTAAAAGGGCATTAATTGTTTAATTGCCTTACTCGCCACATCTCCGTAGCGCAGTTGACCACAGAAAATTTTACTCATGATTTTCGTAGCGGCGGGCATTTTTACCCCAGCCTTATAAGCAACTTTGGGAAAACGATAGAATGCACCCCCTAAACGGCCAGCCCAGACCATATCTGTACCCCATTCTTCCTTCATGATTTGGGTATAGCCTTCTAAGGCATTACTAACACCGCCTAAAGCCTGATCAATCGCCTCTGCTGCTTTAACCCCACTCAGAATTGAAGGACGAATTCCCTCGGCGGATAAAGGATCAACTAAACTGGCGGATTCTCCAGCAATCACAGCATTTTGGGTATGTAAATTTTTATCTCCATCCCATAGACATAGAGGATGGTCATAAATTGTCGAACTTCCTAAACCTGCTTTACTGGCATAATCCAGTAAGTCCTGCTTCAGATTTTTAGGTTCTCCCCCGATAAAAGTCGCAACACTCAGGGAATAACCATCAGCCTTGGGGAATCCCCAAATACTACCATTTTTGACCATGCCAAATTCAAAACTGGGTAACAACGGTTGATCCGTCACCACTTCCATAAATTGACTTTGGCGCAGTTTAGACTGTTTCAAGCCTAACCATTTTGCCATTGAACCCTTAGCCCCATCTGCCCCAATTAAATATTTAGCCGTTAGGGGTTCAGTGGTAGTATTTACTTGCCAATGATCACTTTTAAATTCAATCCCGGTAACTTCTGTATTGTCCTGTAGTTGCGCCCCTTGACCCTTAGCTTGTTGGATCAGAAATTGATCAAATACATCCCGTCGCACCATCCACATCGCAACCGGAATATCAGATTCCACCGGATCATTTAATTGCCAGGTATAGCGAATTCGCTCCACCGTTGTCGAAATTGCTGGGCTAAAATCAAAATCAAACCATTGGGCGATCGCCGGAGAAACACCTCCTCCACAGGGTTTTAATCGGGGAAAAGTTTCTCTTTCCAAAATTAAAACCGAACGTCCGCGTTTGGCTAAATGATAGGCTGCTGCTCCTCCGGCTGGGCCAGCACCAACAATAATACAGTCAAATATTGTTGCCATAGAACTACTAATCAGTTATCAGTTACCAGTTATCAGTTAATCAATTAAATCTTGACTGATAATTGTTGAATATTGCCTATTTTTGATGTTTTTTTGTTGAGGGTTGGGTGTTAACTGTTAATCACAACCCTCAACATCAGTGTTAAACCGTGGTAATGTCTTTTTCTTTCAAAGCCAAGGCTTCATCGATTTTAACGATGTACTTGTCTGTTAGTTTCTGAACGGAATCTTGTAAATCAGCAGCTTCGTCTTTGGAGAGTTCACTACTTTTTTCCTGTTTCCGAATCGAATCAATTGCATCCCGACGAATATTTCTGACCGCGACTTTTCCATCTTCGGCCAATTTAGCCACTTGTTTGACCAATTCCTTCCGGCGATCGCTGGTTAAAGCGGGGATATTCAGACGGATCACGGAACCGTCGTTATTTGGTGTTAACCCAATATCCGACATCAAAATCGCTTTCTCAATAATATTGAGGGTATTGCGATCAAACGGCTGAATTGCAATGGTGGTGGAGTCAGGGGTACTAATATTCGCCAACGCTTTTAAGTGGGTTTGAGTCCCGTAATATTCCACGATGATTCGATCTAATAAACTGGTATTGGCTCGTCCAGTTCGGATAGTATTGAAGGAGCGTTGAGCCGCCTCCAATGCTTTAACCATGTGATCTTCAACTTCAGCTAACTTCACACAAACCTCCAACTAAGGTTCCAACAGGTTCACCACTCACCGCCCGGCTGATATTGCCCCGCACAGTGAGATCAAATACAACAATAGGGATATTATTTTCTTTGCACAACGCGATCGCTGTACTATCCATCACTCGTAAATCATGGGTGAGGACGTAGCTGTATGTCAATGTTTGGTAACGTTTAGCGTCCGGGTTATGTTTCGGATCGCTATCATAGATGCCGTCTACCTTAGTGGCTTTAAAAATCACTTCCGCATCAATTTCGGCCGCCCTCAACGCTGCGGTGGTGTCCGTGGTAAAAAAAGGATTCCCAGAACCTGCACCAAAAATAACCACCCGATTGAGTTCTAGGTGGCGAATGGCTTTGCGTCTAATATAGGGTTCAGCGATTTCCTGCATGGCGATCGCCGTTTGCACCCGGGTCGGAACCCCAATTTGTTCTAAAGCATCTTGTAAGGTAATCGAATTCATCACCGTAGCAATCATACCGACATAATCAGCCGTGGCTCGATCCATGCCCCCGGCGGCGGCTTTCACTCCTCTAAAAATGTTACCACCCCCGACCACAATGGCGACTTGTACTCCTTGATTAACCACTTCGGCGACTTCCTGAGCTATGTCTTGAACCACCGATGGATCAATGCCATAGCCCAAATCTCCCATGAGGGCTTCGCCACTTAATTTTAGTAAAATGCGTTTGTACGCTGTTCCCATTTGTACCCCCATAGCCTTTGTGTTGATCAACATCGCCAATTTTCGTGAACGGATTGGGTTTATCGTTACCCGTCGCTTAGACATTGGGGTTATCATATCAGGATATATTCAGTCATCAGTCATCAGTTATCAGTTATCAGTTATAAATTTACCTCTATTGTTTCAGTTTTTTGGATTTAGATCCAATTGTTAAGACCTGAGATATTTGTCTATGGTTTTCCGAGCTATCAATGTCTCCATTTAATTGAGCAACCGATCGCATCGGTGCGTTCAGTCGTAATTGGTTCGTTGTTGAGAAGTTGGGCGATCGCATTTTTTAAATAGGGGACAGTGACATTTTCAGCGAATTGGGAATTATCATCAATTAAGCCCTGATAGCGCACAATTCCTTCCCGATCCAATAAAAACGTTTCCGGGGTATTACTTGCTCCAAAACAATGGGCTACCTCTTGGGTAATATCTCGAATATAGGGAAAATTTAATCGCTGTTCTGTAGCAAAACTTTTCATATTTTCAAAACTATCATCGGGATATTGGGTAGCATCATTGGCATTAATTCCGACTAAAATTACACCCCATTCTTGATAGTCTTGTTGCAACTGTTTCAGGCGATTTAAGTAGGAATGAACATAGGGACAATGGTTACACATAAAAATTACAACAACGGCTCTATATTCTTTTAAATAACGAGCTAAATGATGAACTTCATCATCAATTCCTGGTAATTCAAAATCTGGAGCATAGCGGTTAATTAAAGTATCCTGCATAGTTAATGTTTTCACCTGATTAAATCTGTATATTTCATTTATTTTTATTTCTAATCCTCAATTCTTCTTCTAACTTTTGACTGATCTTTTCACTGACTAATTGATTCCCAGAGGGGCTCAAATGAATATGATCTCGATACAGAGTTTCGGGTTGAGAAGTTGCTTTAAAGATCGGCAAAAAATCAATATAAACCCAATTTTGAGCTTGGGTGAATTCCGTTAATCGTTGACGGGCTTTAATTTCATAATCCCGTGATCCCGGTTCACCGACTTCTCGCAATAAGGGGGTCATGGCTAATATAAAGTTAGCATTATTTTGACGAGCGATCGCCTCAATCCCTTGGATCTTATCCAAATTGTATCCCACCGGGTCAGAAGGTTGGGGTTGTTTGGCGGCTGGAATCGGTTCAGAGGGTTTTAAACGGCGATTAAACACCTCCACTAAGGCTAAACGAGGTGGCTTATTAGGGTAGTTGCGATCGCGCCCTACAACGCCGGGATTCGGGGGTTCAGTGAATAAATCATCGGTATTGAGCAATAACACAATCACCTCCGATCCAAACATCCCGAACCGTTGTAAATAGGCCAGTTGATTCGGTGGCCCCCAGGAATTAGCAGCCACATTCAGGACTTCCCCCTGCCCCTGACGACCTAGCTGTTGGCCAATCAAAGCCGACAGAGTTTGAGATTGGTCTGTCCACCATCCCCCATTCACCAAAGAATCCCCCAATAACATCACCCGCCGCGTCCCAGAAATGGGCAGGGAAGTAATAGAGGCACTTCGCATTGAATATTGATTAATTTCAATCTGGTTGCCATAACGACGGGTTTTCTGGTTTGGGGCCAATAAATAACCAATGTCCGAGTCCCCCAAATACAAGACGGGAGAACCCAATCCAAAACGAAGGCGTAACCCAATCTCCACCGCCATCAAAACAACAAGCAATATTCCCAACAGGACTAGAACAATTTTCATTAGTAATCAGTGATCAGTAATCGGTGTAAAAATTTGTCTTAGCGCGTCTGTACGAGTTAAGAGTTGACAGATGATAAAATTATAAAATGTGATGTATTTATTCATTTTCAGACTACCCATGCTCTGCCTTAGCCTTGGGCATAGAGGTGAAGCAGTAAAACTTTGGTGGAAATATGTAAATCTGTGGACTTAGATCAAATCTTTAAAACTCCAAATCCTATTATCGGTGTTGTACATCTGTTGCCCCTACCGACATCTCCCCGTTGGGGAGGAAATCTGAAAACGGTTATTGACCGCGCCGAACAAGAGGCAACGGCCCTGGCTTCGGGCGGGGTCAACGGCATCATCGTCGAGAATTTTTTTGATGCTCCCTTTGCTAAGGATCAAGTTGATCCGGCCGTTGTCAGCGCCATGACCCTGATTGTGCAAAGGATTATGAACTTAGTGACACTGCCCATTGGGATTAATGTACTGCGGAATGATGCCCATAGTGCCTTAGCCATTGCAGCCTGTACGGGGGCTCAATTTATCCGCGTTAATGTCTTGAATGGCGTTATGGCTACAGACCAAGGGATTATCGAAGGTCACGCCCATGAGATCCTGCGTTATCGACGGGAATTAGGTAGTGATGTCAAAATTTTAGCCGATGTTTTGGTCAAACATGGTCGTCCCTTGGGATCTCCTAACCTGACAACGGCCGTCCAAGAAACCATTGAGCGGGCCTTGGCCGATGGGGTAATTCTGTCCGGTTGGTCTACGGGAAATCCCCCCAGTTTAGAAGATTTAGAACTAGCCCGGGCGGCAGCCAGAGGAACTCCTGTATTTATTGGTAGTGGTGCTAGTTGGGAAAATGTGGGAACCCTAATTCAAGCTGCTGATGGGGTGATTGTGTCCAGTTCCCTAAAACGCCATGGACAGATTCATCAACCGATTGATCCCAGTCGAGTCAGTCAGTTTGTCGAAACAACCCGCCGGAGCGTGAATCAGTTATCAGTGATCAGTCATCAGTTATCAGTCAAAACAAAAAATAATTAGTGAAATAGTTAGTTCAACTCTTGACTCCTAACTGTTCGCTCTTACACTGATAACTGATAACTGTTTATTGATCACTGATTTATGGGACGTTCTACCCCTTGGATTCATCGCTGGTCACGGCTGATTATTGCGACGATTGCTTTAATCGGTGTGATTGAAAATATCTATTTAACCAGTATTAAACTCTTGGGTGGGACGGCGGTTTGTCCCACTTCTGGCTGTGAAGAAGTTCTCAATAGTCCTTATGCGATGGTCTTGGGTTTACCCTTGACTCTATTTGGATTGTTTGCCTATACGACGGTTTTGCTGTTGGCCGTTGCGCCTTTAGTTTTTAATCCTACGACCCAAAAAGCCCGTCGCCAAGTTGTGGAAACTCAAACGGGGTTTCTTCTATTTCTTGTAACTACTACTATGGTCTGTTTCAGTAGTTACTTAATGTTTGTGTTATTTTTCAGAATTCAGGCAATCTGCCCCTACTGTATTGCCTCGGCTCTTTTCTGTGTGAGTCTATTTGTTTTAACTTTAATCGGGCAAAATTGGGAAGATCTGGGTCAACTTGGGTTATCGGGTCTTGGGGTAGCAATGATTACCGCAATTGTAGCTCTGGGTTTATACAATAGTGTTGGCGACATCAATACTGCTAACGCTTTTAGTGATAGTGGTGGTAATACGGGGTTAGCAATTACCACCACATCCGGGCCAGCAGAAATCGCTTTAGCCCGTCACTTGACTCAAAGTGGGGTCAAGGAATATGGGGCCTATTGGTGTTCTCACTGTTATGATCAAAAACAACTCTTTGGCAAAGAGGCGTTTGCTATAATTAATTATATTGAGTGCACTACTGACGGCAAAAATTCTCAAACCCAACTTTGCGAAAAAGCTGGTATTCAGGGTTTCCCGACTTGGGAAATTGGGGGGAAATTATACCCTGGAATTCAACCATTAGAAAAATTAGCTGAATTATCGGACTATCAGGGGCAACGGGAGCAGGGGAAGTAAAGAGAGCAGGGGAGGTAGGGGGAGCAACCTATTACCTATTACCTATTTGTAATTCGTAATTCGTAATTCATAAGACAGTGACTTTAAACAGATAAATAAATGGGATCGTTGCAACCGATGTTCAAGAGATTTAAAGGTTATCGTGGTCAAATTGTCCCCGTTTTCAAACGCTGGTTATCTCAAGAAGGTCGAGTATTAGTTACGGCTTCCGGTGTAACGGTGGTGGTGATTTTTATTAGATTTTTAGGGATTTTGCAACCGTCGGAATGGGCACTTTATGATCAATATTTTCGAGTACGTCCCTTAGAATCTGTAGATGATCGGATTTTAATTATTGGGATTGATGAACAGGATTTACAACAGTATGGGTTTCCGACATCTGATCGAACTTTGGCTAAACTATTAGAAAAGGTGAATCAGGGTAAACCGCAAGCTATTGGTTTAGATATTTATCGAGATTTACCCATTGAACCCGGACAAGCAGAATTAGCCAAGGCTTTCAAAACTATTCCCAATTTAATTGGCACTGAATTAGTAGAAAGTAGTGGGAAATCTGGGGTGCGTCCTCCTGAGATTTTAGAAAATAAAAATAAAATTGGTTTTCACAATGTACCTCGAGATGCTGACAGCAAGGTTCGCCGGGGATTACTATATCTTACCGACACGAAAAATAAGCAAAAGTTTCACAAAAGTTTTACTTTACAACTGGCTTCAATTTATTTGAAAAGTCAAGGAATTGAGTCTAAACCTTCTGTCGAAAAGTCTAATGAATTACAATTTAAAAATACAGTATTTCGTCGATTTCAACCCAATGATGGCTCTTATATCAGGGCCGATGATGGCGGTTATCAATTCTTGATTAATTTGCGGGGGCCGGCGGGAACATTTCCTTCGATTCCGATGCGAGATATTTTAGAAAATCGAGTTTCTCCTGATTTAATTAAAAATCGAATTGTGATTATTGGTTCTACGGCTCGGAGCATTAAAGATTCAGAATTTACCTCCTATAATGATGGGATATTTAAGTCTTCTGAACCGATGTATGGTGTTGAACTAGAAGCCCAATTAACCAGTCAAATTATTAGTTCGGTTTTAGATGGTCGAACCTTAATTAAAGTCTGGCCAGAACCCTTAGAATGGCTGTGGATTTTCGGATGCTCTTGGGTGGGGGCTGCTTTGAGTTGGAAACTTCAATCCCTCCGTCGTTCGGTATCTTTAATCATTTTAATTAGTATTGGGATTACCGGGGTTACTTACCTGGCTTTTCTGCGAGGGTGGTGGATTCCTGTGGTTCCGGCTAACTTGGCTTTAATCGGGTCTGCGGGGGTAATTATTGCCCATTTAGCCCATTTACAAGGACAGTTAAAACGGTCTACCGAATTTTTACAAAGTATTATTAATACGATTCCCGACCCGATTTTTGTGAAAAATAAAGATCATCAGAAAATTGTGTTAAATCAAGCCTATTGTAAGTTTGTGGGTTATCCGTTGGATGTGTTGATGGAAAAGAGTGATGACCAACTTTTTCCTAAACATGAAGCCGAACTGTTTCGTCAACAAGATGAAATGGCATTTAATACAAGTTGGGAACAGGAAAATGAAGAACAGTTAACCGATATTAATGGGATTACCCATTATATTGCCACGAAGCGATCGCTCCACCGAGATGCGGCGGGAAATCTCTATTTAGTAGGGGTGATTCGAGATATTACAGAACGTAAACTGTTAGAAGACAATTTAAAACAAATTGCGGCTGGATTGAAGCGGTCTAATGCAGAATTGCGGGTTTCCGCCGAACATGACCCCCTGACCGGACTTCCTAACCGAATTTTATTCCAAGAACGTTTAACTCAATCGCTAGAATGGGCTAATCGTCAAAATCGGATGGTGGCGCTGTTATTTTTAGACCTGAATGACTTTAAGCACGTCAACGATACCCTCGGTCATCATATTGGAGATTTACTCCTGAAAACCATTGGGGATAGACTCAAGGGGTGTTTGATGGGGAGTGATACGGTTTCTCGGTTGGGTGGGGATGAGTTTACCGTGATTCTTCCAGGTATTCCCAGTAAGTCGGATGTCGCCAGGGTATCCCAAAAAATCCTCGATACTATTATTCAAGATATGGTTTTAGAAGGACAGAAAGTTTTGATTACCACTAGCATCGGAATTAGTTTGTATCCAACGGATGCTCAAGATATGAAAACCTTAATTAAATTAGCAGATACGGCTATGTATCGGGCTAAGGGCACGGGAAAAAATTTGTATGAGTTTTACAGGGAGGATTAGGATATAGGCAAAATCTTTTCCTTCGGTATTCCGGTGTTCCCTGTTCCGGTGTTCCCTGCTATAACTAAAAACAGTTAATATCAAATTCACTCTAATTAAGAAGGACAAAATAACAATGGCTTTAATAGTTGGGACAGATGCCCCTAGCTTTACCGTCAAGGATACCAATGGGAATACCGTTTCTCTATCTGACTTTGCAGGTAAAACCGTTGTCCTGTATTTCTATCCTAAAGATGATACCCCCGGTTGCACCAAAGAAGCCTGTAGTTTCCGCGATAACTATACAGAATATCAAGGCAAAGATATTGTGGTTTTAGGGGTGAGTATAGATGATGAATCTTCCCACCAACAATTCACAGAAAAATATAGTTTACCCTTCCCTTTATTAGCTGATACTGACGGAGCCATTACAAAAGCTTATGATGTAGATGGCGGTGGCTATGCTAAACGGGTTACTTACGTTATTGATGGCGAAGGTAAAATTATTCACGTTGATGCAGCAGTTAATACTGCAACCCACGCCCAAGATATTTTAGCGCTTGTGGGTGGTTAATTGTAGTCAAAATTATCCGTATTTCTGAATCTGCCGCCCATAGAATGTTCTGGGGCGGTTTTCTTACTAAGTTTAACCTATTTATTCAATTAGATCAGGGAGTTGTAAACATGGTGACTTATCTCGGCTCAAAAGATATTCTGATTGATCAACCTGTTGTTTTAGTCGGAACTTATGACCCGCAAAAACATGAAACTGTTGCGGTTATTGCAGAAGATAAATATGTTTTGACCGTTGATTTTAATGCCAAAGCTGGAATTTGGTCTGTGAGTCTGGAAAATGGATTTAATACCGCCGGAAAACGATGGTTAAGACTCCAGGGCAGAGATGATAATAATAATGTAATTGCTGACTTAGTGATTGATTTAATGGTCAATCAAGAAGGAATTAATACCCGATCTGCCTATACTCTTATTCCCCAACAAGATACGTTATTAAAAATTCAACCCATTGATTCATCTCAATTAAATGATCAACAAAAACAATTCCTAAAATTAGGGGAAAGTTTAGTTGTAGATACCATAGAATTAGTTAATGATCATCTTAAACTCGAACTAAATAAACCCTTACCCAATTTAGGAAAATTTGTCTATGTCTATCAACCCCATATTTTAGTTACAAAAGGGTCAAAACTATTATGGTTTAATCAAAATCAACTACCCGAACATAGTCCGGGGAATCAATTATTATGGGTGACACAAATCACTCCTTTAAAAATGAAACCCGATGATTTATCTCAGTTAGCATCGGATCAATTTATTGAAATGCCTCAAGGCAGTGCTTATACTATTATTGGATATGCCTGTGTTGCCGATCATTTTCGCGTCACCCTTAATCAACAATTTCCCGGCTTTGGTCAATCAGGATATCTCTATCGCCATCACGTTAAAATCCTAGAAAATACTCAAGAAATTGCCTTTAATAATAATGCAATTACCTGCATGATTATTAATACCACACCTTTAAAAAAACGTCCGATTGATTCAGCTTATTTAGACTCCTCCGAAAAAATCACCCTGAAGGCTGGAATGATTTATGGTATCCAAAGTTATACGTCCGAATCCGGTCATATTAAAGTAACTTTAACCGAAAACTTTCCCAATTTTGGCAATACTGGATATTTATATCCTGATTTTATTACCTTGAGTCAGGGAAATATTCCCTTAACTCCTAATAAGACTTTAACCTATCAAGGGTCAACGGAATTTTTAGTGAATGCACCTATTGTTTTGAGGGGAACTTTTGATCCTAAAACCACCGCAGAAATTACTTTATTTGCAGAAGATCGATATGCTTTTAATATTGATTTAGATTGGCAAAAAAGCACATGGGAAACTCAAGTTAATCAAGGATTTAGTGATGCGGGATATCGGTGGTTACGGTTAAAAGCCATTGACTCACAGGGGAATGTTACCGCCAGTCAAGTGATTAATATTACGGTCAGTGAAAATGCCATGACCGTCGGAGAATCCTTAACTTTAGACATACTTGAAGATACCTTATTTAAAATTGTTCCCTTTGATTCAGCGTCTTTAAATCAACAGCAAAAAGTAGCAATTAAGGCAGGTCAAACCTTCAAAGTCTTAAAATATGGTTTGGTTGACGGTCATCTAAAAATCGTCTTAGATAATGCGATTCCTCCGGTGGGAAATTTTGGTTATATTTATACCAATCATTTGAGATTGAAAAAAGGATCGGAAGTGTTTCGGTTTGATATTGAGGAAGTTCCCGATACCAATATTAATGCTCAAATGTTAGTTGTAGAAACCACAAAAATCAAAGCTCAACCTGTTGATTCTTCTGATTTAGAACCTCGACAATTTGAACAATTGTTATTAGGACAAACCCTTGCTATTAAGGGTTATGCTTCAATTAAGGGACATTTTCGAGTCACTTTAGCCCAATCAATTCCTAATTTTGGGACAGTGGGTTATGTCTATTGGCAGCACGTTAAATTAATTCGAGAGGGTCAACAAATTGCTTATGATCCTGATGCTATTACTTTAACTGTTTTGGAAAAAACCGTCTTGAAAAAACAGCCAATTGATTCTAGTCAATTAAAAGAATTTGACCGCACAAGTTTACCTTTGGGACGGGTTTATGGTGTAAAAAGTTATGGTTTAGAAAATAACCATATTAAGGTTTCTTTGTTGGAAGAATTGCCTAATTTTGGCAATACAGGTTATATCTTCCCTCAGTATGTTCAATTCAAGCGGGGAGGACGAGTTTTTAACCCCCTACCGCCTCAAGTTGAATTAAATGTCCCCTACTTTTCTCAACGAGATAATCCCCGTTTTTATTGGTCTACTTGTAATGTTACATCTATTGCCATGGTGATGTATTATCATGGTGTGCGCTCGAAATGGGGCGGACAATTGGAAGATGAATTATTACAATGGTGTTTTAATTATGCCGGAACCGGGTCTCAAACTGATCATAATGTTTTGTCGGCTTTAATTCGGGCCTATGGATTTAAAACCAGTTTTAGCACCACTCGATATTGGTCAGATTTGAAAAATGAATTGATTAATCGTCGTCCGGTTGTAATTGGTGTGGATACGACTCCATCGGGTCATATTATAACAGTTATTGGCTATAATAGTCAGGGATATATTGTTAATGATCCTTGGGGAGATGCCTATACTGGATATTCTAATACTGAGGGTCGGCGGATTATTTATTCCTCCGGTTATATGAATCAAGTTGCTGGGCCAGATGGTTCAGTTTGGGCACATTTTATTGAACCTTAATTAGTTTAGGGAACAGGGAACAGGGAACAGGGAACAGGGAACAGGGGGGAATAGATAGGGCGGGTTTTGGTAGATTTTTTGAGGGTATCAAAGATTAATTCGGAACCCGCCCCTACGATGTTAATTTTTAGGATAAAAATAGTTTATAGGCTGGGTTTTTATTCTCATCCCAATAGCGATAACCTAAAGTATCTAAAAAGGCTTGCCATTCTCCCATTTCTTCGGGAGGAACCTGTATTCCTGCCACAATTCTGCCATAATCTGAGCCATTATTCCGATAGTGAAATAAACTAATATTCCAGTTAGGACTCATGGAACAAACAAACTTCATTAACGCCCCCGGACGTTCGGGAAATTCAAAGCGATAGAGTAATTCATGATGGGCTAAAGTAGACCGTCCCCCGACCATGTGGCGCAGATGTAATTTAGTTAGTTCATCATCGGTTAAATCAATAGTTTTAAATCCATTTTCCTGAAAATATTCGATTATTTGTGCCGCATCCGCCCGATTTTTAATCTGCATTCCGACAAAAATATGGGCTTCTTTTTCATCAGCAATGCGATAGTTAAATTCCGTTAAATTGCGTTTACCAATACATTCACAAAACTTCCGCAAACTACCAGGTTCTTCGGGAATAGTAACCGCAAAAATTGCCTCTCGGCGTTCTCCAAATTCGGCTCTTTCTGCTACAAATCGCAGGCGGTCAAAATTCATATTTGCCCCACAAGCAATAGCAATTAGTGTTTCTCCTTGAATTTTTTCTCTTTCAACATAAGCTTTAGCTCCTGCTATTGCTAAGGCTCCCGCAGGCTCTAAAATTGAACGGGTATCTTCAAAAACATCCTTAATTGCTGCACAAGTATCATCCGTATCAACTAATATAATTTCATCCACATATTCTTGACATAAACGGAAGGTTTCTTCTCCCACTTCTCGCACCGCTACCCCATCAGCAAATAATCCGACCTGTGATAATTTAACTCGATGTCCGGCTTTTAAAGATTGTGACATCGCATCCGCATCCACGGGTTCAACTCCAATAATTTTAATTTCTGGGCGTAATCTTTTAATATAAGCGGCAATTCCTGAGATTAATCCCCCGCCACCAATAGCAACAAAAATAGCATGAATTGGTTGTTGATATTGGCGTAAAATTTCCATCCCAATTGTACCCTGTCCAGCAATTACATAAGGGTCATCAAAGGGGTGAATAAAGGTTAATCCTTTTTCGGTTTCTAGTTGACGAGCATAGGCACAAGCTTCATCAAAAGTATCTCCATATAATATTACTTCACCGCCTCTTGCTTTGACGGCATTAACTTTAACTTGAGGCGTAGTTACGGGCATAACAATAATGGCTTTTGTGCCTAATTTAGATGCCCCTAAAGCCACACCTTGGGCATGATTTCCCGCCGATGCTGCTATCACTCCTTTCTTTAATAAATCGGGAGAAAGATGAGCCATTTTATTATAAGCTCCCCGCAATTTGAAGGAGAAGACAGACTGCATATCTTCTCGTTTCAAGAGTAGTTTATTATCCAGACGGGCTGAGAGGTTAGGAGCGGATTCTAGGGGTGTTTCTTGGGCAACATCATAAACACGGGCGGTGAGAATTTGTACTAGGTAATCGCAAAGCATGGGGTTGAAACTGAAGTCAAGAAGTGAGACATAATCATTGTACAGGATTGGGAACCCTATTTTTTATTTTAATAAAAATGGGCGATCGCTTAATTTCAACTGTTAATCCATTAATCAGGATTCTCAGATTATACAAATTTAAAAATGAATCTATTTATTGACCATCAGTAATTGAATAGCGATTTCCGGTAATAAGGCAATATTCATCATCTACAAATAGTTTTTCATGGGGATATTGTTGTAATATCTTTACGCACCAACTGAATAGAGTTCTTAATGATGCACAGGTTTCGGGACGAGATAAGACATGATTGACATTAAGACATTTTAGAATATCTCCTCCATGCAGAACTTCATCAAACCCAGGAAAAATCTGCTTTAATTCTCCTTTGGGATGCCGTATTGTTTCAACATCTTTTAAGTGGTCAGATAAATTAGTACCCAAAACTTGATTAATTGCTTGAGCATCAGCAAAATAGTAAGATTCTATCATATTTACTAAAAAATGGACTGAAGCTCGTTGTTGTTGTTCATCTGAAAGGATACTATCTAATATTTGACGGTACCGTTGAAAAGTTTGTTTTGCCCGATCTCTGCGATCATGCTCTAAATCATCAATCAACAAAATGTAAGCACAAGGATTATTTTGTAAATATCTTCGACTAGGCGAACCAATCTGCTGTTGATCTTTATGTGGTATCGGTTGTGTAGTTCCCACGATATTGTCCCTTCTTCTTGTTGAAGTAATAGGGGAAAGTTGATCAATTTTACCAATCACCTCAAACGTGCATATTCCTGTTGCCATCAGTGTTCTAAATAGTTTTGGAAGGTGCTGTTTTTCAGTGTGTCCAGTAACGAGAATCCCAAATTTAAAATAGCAGCATTGTGAGGTATTATTCATCCTATTATTACTCATCATTTAATCAATAAGGTTTACTTTGAGGTGCGATTAACTCAGCCATATAGAGAGAACCCACAGCATAATCCTTTAGTAAATCTTGAATTTCAGGAATTTCATTGAGTCTACGAATAACAGTTTGACCCGTTTCGTCAACACTTGTTTCTAATATATGTTCTGGATCAAATTGGCTCATTAATACTGGAGAATGAGTTGCAATAAAAATTTGTTTATTCCAGGTTTCAGCCGCTAATTTAACAGCTTTAGCAAAAACCGCAATTGCCCAAGGATGAAGGGAAGTTTCAGGTTCATCAAACAAAATAAGTGAATCTCGATTTTTCCCTTCGGAAAACAACGCGGTTAGATTCAGTAACATTTGTAGATGTCCATCAGAAACACCTGACGCAAAAATGGGCTGGCGTAGTCTTTTGTCCAAAAAACTTCCATATATTGTTGTTGGGCCAGTTTGCTCAAGGATAATATCATTAAAACCGGGAAAACTTTCTCTCATAAATTCAATAATTTTATCATATCTTTGATCAGCATCAACTTTTATTTTATGGTTTAAATTATTTAAAACAGACCATAAATTTTCACCTCTATCCCACAGCACAGTTTGATGACTTGAATCAGAACCTCGCGTTTTCAAGCGATACAGATTTGTTGATCTCGCATGATAAGAATGGACAAAGTGGAGTAATCGGTCTAAATCATTGGCTTGTTCCATCGAATCTTTAAAATCAATGTATCGACTGAAAGCAAGTTTTTCAGGTTCTTTGAGTGTAACCGGTAAAAATTCTGGGGAATTAGACGCAGATAAATAAAACTTTGCTTGTTCACTGCCCATTTTACGATCTATTAGACAAAGATTATCATGAGTTTTGAGAATCAGCTTTTCCCCAACATAAGGTTCTATTCTTCCCCCAGAATACCCAAATAAAACTTCATATTGAACTTGTTGAGTTTCTACGGTAATTGAGATATTTGCACCTTCATCAGCACCATCCCAACAAGCACCAATTCCATGACTTCGGCTACTAGAAGCTGATTCGACTCCATTAATAGCACAATCCCTAATAAACCATATTGTATCTAAAAATGTTGATTTACCAGATCCATTAGAACCAAAAAGAACGTTGATGTCATTAAGGTCGATTGTTATATTGGCTAGGGAACGAAAGTTTTTAATTGTCAAGCGAGTTAGTTTATCACGCATACTATCATTGTTATTATTGTTGTTTTGACGATTAACCGAACCACTTCTATTATATCATGTTTTTGAGAATTTATATCTTTTTTTATATAATCTTAGGGCCGAATGTTATCCTAATTTGGAGTTTGGGCGGTCGCTTAATTTTAAATTTTGGTAAATTCAATCATCGTAGAGGCGATGCGTGCTTCCTCCCTACACAGTCATGTAAATATTTTTAAGGTTATCTTTTTAGGTTAAAATATAGCAATCCTCAACCGATGTAAAAACAACCGCCACAATTGTACAATCAAAAACTGCTAATCAATTCGAGAACAAAAAACCGTGAAAATTCTAGTAGTTGGAAATGGGGGACGGGAACACGCCATCGCCTGGACATTACTCCAGTCGCCCCAGGTTGAAAAAGTGTTTTGTACCCCGGGAAATGGCGGGACGGCTACCCTCAAAGGCTGTGAAAATTATCCGATTTCCGTAGAAGATTTTGAAGGGATAAAAAACTTAGTTCAAAATCAGGATATTTCCCTGGTTGTAGTCGGGCCAGAATTACCCCTTGCTTTGGGAATTACCGACTATTTACAACAACACAATATTAAGGTATTCGGCCCCAACCAAGCCGGGGCGCAACTCGAAGCCAGTAAAGCCTGGTCTAAAGCCTTCATGGAAGACGCTGGAATTCCCACGGCTAAGGCGGCCGTTTTTACCGATGCAGCCAGCGCTAAAGCCTATATTCAAACCGCCCCTATTGTAGTCAAAGCCGATGGGTTAGCCGCCGGAAAGGGTGTCACCGTTGCGACTACCGTGGAAATGGCCCATGAAGCCATTGATACTATTTTCGCCGGGGAATTTGGCCAGGATAATTTGCGGGTGGTGGTGGAGGACTTCTTAACCGGACAGGAAGTATCCGTACTCGCCCTAACTGACGGGTTAACTATTCGGCCATTAGTTCCAGCCCAAGACCATAAACAGGTCGGAGAGGGGGATACTGGCCCGAACACGGGGGGGATGGGGGCCTATGCTCCGACTCCCATCCTCCCCCCGGAACTGCTGTCTCGCGTGCAACAGTCGGTCTTAGAACCCACATTAGCCACCCTGCGTCAACGGGGTATTGACTATCGGGGGGTGGTTTATGCTGGGTTAATGATTTCCCCGGAAGGTGAAATTCAGGTATTAGAATTTAACTGTCGGTTTGGCGACCCCGAAACCCAAACGGTTCTCGCCCTGTTAGAAACTCCCTTGGAAGAAGTCTTACTCGCCTGTTGTGAACAGCGCTTAGAACAGGTTTCTTTAATGTGGAAATCGGGGGTTTCTGTGTGTGTGGTATTAGCTTCTGGGGGTTATCCCGGTTCATATCAAAAAGGCAAAGTTATCACTGGAATAGAAGATGCAGAAGCATCGGGGGCTATAATATTCCATGCGGGAACTCAACTACAAGACGGCCAAATTCTTACCGATGGCGGACGAGTTTTAGGGGTTACGGCCGTTGGGTCTACCTTCCAAGAAGCTATCACCCAAACCTATAAAGCGGTTAACTATATCAATTTTGAAGGACTTTACTATCGTCGAGATATTGGTTGTCGGGTGACGGTTGATGGTTAAGCTGTTCAGGAGTTAAATTCTCTATCCCGAAATCATACAATTCTTGCAGTGCGGGCGTCTTCGCTCGCTATAAATAATAATATAGCAATTATGAATATTATCGAGATTATTAAATCGGAGAATTTTGAGGCTGATACTCCCCAATTTGTCACAATATGAAAAATGCAGTTTTTAGTAAAAGTTTGTGAAGAATGGTTAATCTCTTTGATTTTATCAAATTGAGCAAAATTTATTATAATACCATAAAATTATTTTGCAAGAGTTCTAATTATTACTTTAAATTAGAGGAAGCTGAGATTGATATAATTGTAAAAGATGTTGACCATTAAAATGAATTAAATGGGTAACATCTTCGGCCACCCAAACATCAGTCTCCCAAGCAATTTCTGTCAAATATCCGACCATTGCTTTCCGACTCGGAAATGCTGTCACCATCACTAAAGGAATTTTTGAACTTTTAAACAACGTTTCAAGCTCTTTCTTTCGTTTGGGATTAATAGGGCCATGAGAAGTAACAGCTTCAATTAAAATCAACCAATTATTGGCTGTAAAATGAATGATCACATCTGGCATTTTACCATGATAATCAATAGTAATCCCTAAATTGGCGAATATAGATTTATCAAAGTGAGCGAATTTTTCATCGGTATCTCCTACATAAATCAACCTTCCTCCTGGTGTAAATCGAGGTGCAAATTCAGTAATAATTTTTTCAATTAAAACATTTTGACCACCTGGTGAAAGTGTTTTTATTTCTCCTTCAATAATAATAGGAATTCGAGACATTTCTCGTTCTGTGGCATAACGATCTTTCAAAGATTGAATAGAAGCAAGGTAAGTTTTAATCATTTTTTTCCATTCTGGATTTCCATAACTTCGTAATAATTCTAAAGCACTTTCTTCAATTTGATAAACGGTTTTAGGACTATTAATTGGACGATTAGATTCATCAGGGTTGGCAACAATTAAAGCAGCATCTAAAAATTGGTGAATGGTTTGGCGACGGACAGTTTCTCTCGTATTTGGTTTATAATTTTTACCATAATATTGTGCCATAAATTCCATCATGGGTGTAATTCCCATTAAGGGAGATGCAGCAGACTCCCATTTATCATTAGGTTTAAGATTTAGTAAAGCCAGTAATGTTAATGCTGACCGTTCATTCCGTTGTGCTTTGGGAAATTCCAGTTGTTCAAGGATATTTAAAGCTTGATCAATTCTGGATTTGATTAAAATCGGATTATTTTCTGTAAAATCTGCCATATTCAATAATTCTTTCTGAATTAGTGTATCAATATTTTCTTGAGAAGGAAACAAATTATTAATCTGTTCCCCTAACCATAATAACTGTTCTAATGTAGGATAATTCAAATTTCTGAAGTCAGTTGCATTCACTTGAGTATTTCCATTAAACAGCCGGAAAAATGAATCGACAAGACTTGAATTTAAGTAAATTGCTAGTCCCCGTGCTAGGGTCAAGGATAATCCTTGTCCGTTTTGATGAAAATAGTTAAGGTGATTTTCAAAACCTACCCACTTACTATTAATAGTATTGGCATCATAAACCGCAGCAACCACTCGCTTTTTTTCCTCTTTTGAAGAAAACCGCTTTATCAAAACATAATGTTCATTAGGAACTAATAAATTAGCTGTTTCTTCGGTTTTAACTAAAGATTGAGGCTTCTTTGTTACCGTTGGATATTTAATATATCCCCATGAAAAATGCACTGGATAAATTAGGGGTATATTCCCCTCTTTTAGTAAAGGTCTTAAATGTTCCTTGGCTCGAAAATCTACAACTCGTCCCGTTGAAACACTTATTCCCAAATCTTTCAAAGTACATGGAAAACAGTCCATCTGTTGTACAATTTGTTGACTCAATATATCAGGTAAAATTCTAATAAATTGTTCTGTATCCCGGGGATTTACAATTTCCTGATAAGGCAAGCTATGGGACAAAATTAAGTCATCCTCTGCACTATCACTACTATTAATAACAACAGTAGATTTTTTTTCAGTTTGTTTAATCGCGTGGATAATTATTGTTTCTTGTAGGACTTCATCATCCCGGAATGCTTCCTGTCGAGATTCAAAAAGATGCACTTGAGATAATGCCATTTGCTCTAAGAACATTCTACGAAAATCTCGAAAATATAACCCATTACAAAAACTTCTAGGTATAATGGCAACAAGTTCTCCATCGGGAACTAATAATTGCATTGCTGAGGCAATAAACCCCGGATAAATATTACTGGTTTCTAATCCGATAGAACGTAATAACATCCGATTTTTTGAGTTAGCATTAATTTTAAAATAAGGTGGATTTAAAATGGCGTGAGTAAAGGCAATATTTTCACTCTGATCAAATAAGTTAGGCTGAAGTTGATTGACTGCTGCCTCAATAAAATCAGTCGGGCGAATTTCATAATTCAAGGAAATATTGGCTTTTTCACATTCTTTCGCACATCGATTTAAAGTTTGTTGCAGATAGTTTAAGAAAAATGTTTCAATTTCATAGGCAATAATTCTTAACTTTAAAGGACGTTTTTGGAGTTGACAAATAGTATCAACAAATGCAGCCGATAATGAACCTATCCCTGCCCCGGCATCCAGAAGACAAATTTCTGGTTTCTGCCAATTTTCAAACATTCCTGCCATTAATTCTGCTACAGCAGACGGTGTTAAAAATTGCCCCCTGTTCTGTTTTTGTGAACTGTCTAATTTCTGACTTGCTAACAAGCGCAGTAAATCTACTTCAGCGAGAAACTGATGATCAAAATCAGAGGGTGAACTTAGACTAGGAACTTGGAGTTGAATCACAGTTAACTGTTAGGGAATGGTTAGAACCTAGAATAAAGGGATTGAACAATCATGTTATACTAAAATTATTACTTATATAATAAGATTATGGATATTATCGAGATTATTAAACAAGATTATCAACAATTTCCTAATAACCAAAGCTATCATATTTATGCCGATAATGTTTATTTTGCAGACCCAATGAACAAATTTAACGGGTTACAACGTTATCAACAAATGATTGGGTTTATGAAAACCTGGTTTTTAGACATTCAACTGGATTTACACAATATTACTCAAACTGATAATTTAATTGAAACCCGGTGGACACTCAGTTGGACAACTCCCCTACCCTGGAAACCCAGAATTTCTATCCCAGGACGGAGTGAACTCAAGCTCAACGCCCATAACCTAATTGAAAGCCATATCGACTATTGGGACTGTTCGCGCTGGGATGTGGTGAAACAGTTATTCTGACTAAAAACCCGCTAACATTAAATAATGTAAACAAATTTTAAGTTTAAACGGTATGCGCGTAATTCTAATGACGGGTAAAGGTGGCGTGGGTAAAACCTCCGTTGCGGCGGCAACAGGCTTACGCTGTGCGGAGTTGGGGCATAAAACCCTGGTATTGAGTACCGACCCCGCCCACTCCCTCGCTGATAGCTTTGATATGCCTTTGGGACACGAACCCCGTCTCGTCCGACCTAACCTGTGGGGGGCAGAATTAGACGCCCTGATGGAACTTGAAGGCAACTGGGGGGCGGTGAAACGCTATATTAGTCAGGTATTACAGGCGCAAGGACTTGATGGAGTTCAAGCGGAAGAACTGGCCATCTTACCCGGCATGGACGAAATTTTCGGTCTGGTGCGGATGAAACGCCATTATGATGAAAAAGATTTTGAAGTTTTAATTATTGATTCAGCCCCAACGGGAACAGCGTTAAGACTGTTAAGTTTACCTGAAGTGGGGGGTTGGTATATGAGAAAATTTTATAAACCGTTACAAGGGATGTCGGTGGCGTTGCGTCCTCTATTTGAACCGATTTTTAGACCTTTGACCGGGTTTTCTTTACCTGATAAAGAAGTTATGGATGCACCTTATGAATTTTATGAAAAAATTGAAGCTTTAGAAAAGGTTTTAACCGATAATATGCAAACCTCGGTACGTTTAGTTACCAACCCGGAAAAAATGGTAATTAAAGAATCTTTACGCGCCCATGCCTATTTAAGTTTGTATAATGTTTCTACGGATTTAGTGATCGCAAATCGGATTATTCCTGAAGAAGTGACTGATCCATTTTTCCAAAAATGGAAAGAAAATCAAAAACAATATCGTCAAGAAATTCATGATAACTTTAGACCTTTACCTGTTAAGGAAGTGCCATTATTTTCTGAGGAGTTATGTGGGTTTAAAGCCTTAGAAAGATTAAAAGAAGTGCTATATAAAGATGAAGATCCTAGTCAGGTTTACTATAAGGAAAATACACTTCGCGTGGTGGTAGACAATAATGAATATACGCTAGAATTGTATTTACCTGGGATTCCTAAAGAGCAGGTTCAATTAAATAAAACCGGAGACGAACTCAATATTAGAATTGGTAATCATCGCCGGAATTTAGTTTTACCCCAAGCTTTAGCTATGTTGCAACCTTCTGGGGCAAAAATGGAAGATGATTATTTGAAAATCAAGTTTGCCAATGGGGTGAAAGTGTAAAGTTTAGAAATCTGGTTTCTTAGACAATAAGTAGGTGGGCGTAATTAAGCATCAGAAGCGAGGACACACTAAGTAGTTACACAAAATAAATTACCTAGTTGAGAGAGGGAACACCGGAACAGCCCCCCCAAACCCCCCGTGCACGGGGGGCTAGGGGGGGAGGGAACAGGGTAGAGGATGTGTAATTAATTTTGTTCAGGTACTTACCTACTTCCTCTGCTACCCTAACCCCTATCCTGAGCAATCGGCGACAAATATGGCAAACTCTAATATAATTTCAGATTATGACACTATAGGAATCATCAATCATTAATGTTAGATCTTGATAATGTTCTTGAATCTTCTCGAAATATAGAGTTAAATCTTCTCGTATTACTACCGATTTTAATTGCCCTAGAAGCAGTATTATCGGCTGATAATGCTATTGCTCTCGCTTCTATTTCCTGTGGATTGGAAGATCCAAAACTTCAAAATAAAGCCTTAAATATTGGTTTATTTTTAGCTTTTATTTTACGGATTATCTTAATTATTACTGCGACTTGGGTAATTAAGTATTGGCAGTTTGAATTATTAGGGGCTTTATATTTACTTTGGTTAGTATTTCGATATTTTTTCAATAAAAGTCAGGAAGATGACTCAGAAAAAGTTGTGCGTTATAAGTCTTTCTGGCAAGTTCTCCCCCTGATTGCTGTAACGGATCTTGCTTTTTCTCTTGATAGTGTTACTGCCGCGATCGCAATTTCTGATAGAGCTTGGTTGGTGATTACGGGAGCTACTATCGGAATTATTATTTTGCGATTTATGGCGAGTTTATTTATTAAGTGGTTAAAGGAATATGTCTATTTAGAAACTGCTGGATATTTAACCGTTGGTTTAGTGGGGTTACGATTATTAATTCGGGTGATTGATTCGGCTTTAGTCCCGCCGGAATGGTTAATGGTTGTTCTCACCCTCGGTTTATTTGCTTGGGGATTTTCCCAAAGGGTTGCGGATGCCCCTAATAATCCTAATAATAGTTAATCGTTAACGGTTAACCCATAATTGTTAACCGCTAACTTGATGAAAGCTACTCGACCAACCAGGGTTTCATAGTTGATTCCCAATTGGCTAATTCAGCATCGGTAAACCAAAGGCTAATTTCCCGTTGTGCGGTTTCAATGGCATCGGAACCATGGATAATATTACGGCCAATACTGACCGCAAAATCACCCCGAATTGTACCCGGTTCGGCGGTTAAGGGGTTGGTTGCTCCAATAATTCTACGAGCAGAAGCCACAACGCCATCTCCTTCCCAGACCATAGCCACTAAGGGGCCAGAGGTAATAAAAGACACTAAATCCTTGAAAAAGGGTCTTTCTTTGTGGATATCATAGTGGCGTTCGGCTAACTCCTGACTGGCAATGATTAACTTCAAGCCAACGAGGGTAAAACCTTTGGCTTCAAAGCGCCCAATAATTTCCCCTACGAGTCCGCGCTGTACGCCATCGGGTTTAATTGCAATAAATGTCCGTTCCAAGGAAATCTCCTTAACTGTCATTCAAGTTCACAATTTAGATTATCGTATCCTTGGTGACAGATGGCTGGTCAATATTTACTTAACCCGTTAAACTGTCTGATGGTTGCTCAATGGCAAGGATAGAAAAAGATGGATGTCAATGCACTCGCCCCTAAACCCCAGACACCAGAGGTTGTAACGGAGTCCCCCCAGGTCACAGTGAAAAAGACCTGGACAGTTGAAGATAGCGAAAAACTCTATCGCATTCAGGGATGGGGTGATCCTTATTTTTCGATTAATGCTGCGGGTAATATTACGGTGTCCCCGAAAGCGAACCGAGGGGGATCTTTAGATTTATTAAAATTAGTTGAATCTCTAAAAAGTCGCAATATTGAATTGCCTTTATTAATTCGTTTTCCTGATATTCTTGAAGACCGAATTGAACGATTAAATGCTTGTTTTGCAAAGGCGATCGCCCGTTATAGTTATACAGGGGTTTATCGGGGGGTTTATCCAGTTAAATGTAATCAAGAACGGCATTTACTTGAAGATTTAGTCCGGTTTGGTCAACCCTATAATTTTGGCTTAGAAGCGGGATCAAAGCCTGAGTTATTAATTGCTTTAGCCCTATTAAAAAATTCCAATTCCCTATTAATTTGTAATGGCTATAAAGACCAAGAATATATTGATACTGCCATTTTAGCTCAACGCTTGGGACAGACGGCGATTATTGTTTTAGAACAAATTGAAGAAGTGAATTTAGTCATCGCTGCAAGTCAACAATTAGGCATTCGTCCGATTGTGGGAGTACGGGCTAAATTGAGTACCAGGGGAATGGGACGTTGGGGCGGTTCAACGGGCGATCGGGCTAAATTTGGCTTAACTATTCCTGAAATTATGGACGTAGTTGAAAAGCTGAAAAAAGCAGAAATGTTAGACAGTTTACAACTGTTACATTTTCATATTGGTTCTCAAATTTCTTCGATTAGTGTGATTAAAGATGCCCTGCAAGAAGCTAGTCAAATTTATGTAGAATTGGCAAAATTAGGGGCAAACATGAAGTATTTGGATGTGGGGGGCGGTTTAGGTGTCGATTATGACGGGTCTAAAACCAATTTCCACGCCTCTAAAAACTACAATATGCAGAATTATGCTAATGATGTTGTTGCCGAGGTTAAGGAGGCCTGTGAGGAGCGAAAATTACCAGTTCCCACATTAATTAGTGAAAGTGGACGGGCGATCGCTTCCCATCAATCGGTGTTAGTATTTGATGTGTTAGGGAGTAGTGATATTCCCATAGATGAACCCCCGGTGATCACTGAAAAAGATCATCTAATTTTAAGGAATTTGGATAACACTTATCAATCTATTAATGAAGATAACTACCAAGAAGCCTATCACGATGCTACCCAATTTAAAGGGGAAGCAATTAGTTTATTTGGATTTGGTTATTTAAGTTTAAGCGATCGCGCTAAAGCTGAAAAAATCCATTGGGCTTGTTGTCGGAAAATCTTAGAAATTGTTAGAAATTCCGATTATATTCCCGATGAATTAGAAGACTTAGAAAAGATTATGGCTTCAATTTATTATGTCAATCTTTCTGTGTTCAAATCCGCCCCGGATACCTGGGCAATTGATCAATTATTCCCGATAATGCCGATTCATAGATTAGATGAAGAACCCACAAAACGGGCAACTTTAGCGGATTTAACCTGTGATAGTGATGGCAAAATTGATCAATTTATTGATTTACGAGATGTGAAATATGTTTTAGAATTACATTCTTTAGAACAGAGTGAAGATTTATCTCAAAATCCCAATCAAAAACAACCCTATTATTTGGGAATGTTTTTAGCGGGTGCTTATCAAGAAATTATGGGAAATCTGCATAATTTATTTGGGGATACGAATGTAGTTCATATTAAACTTACTCCTCAAGGATATCAAATTGAAGCGGTGATTAAAGGAGATACAATGCAGGAAGTTTTGGGTTATGTTCAGTATGATACGGAGGATTTAATTGAAAGTATTCGTCGCCAAACCGAACAAGCATTAGAACAGAATCAGATTAGTTTAGAAGAAGCTCAACTGCTATTACAAAACTATGAACGCAGTTTGCGACGTTATACCTACCTCCATTAACCCCGTAGGGTGCGTGCGGTTCGCTTACGCACCAAACCAATATTAAATAGAATTATAACCGCTAAAGATGATCCCCCCTAACCCCATTAAAAATGGGAAATTAGGAGGGATAATTTAGGCATTTAATATAACCTCTTTTCCCGCAAGACAAGTTATAATTATTCAATAAAACTATTACGAGAATAATAATTCGACTAAAAATTATCCTACTTTGCGTTTGTTCATATCTGCCAGAAATAGCTGTTGATATTTCAAGAATTTGTCATGCCATTCTTTAAAACGGCGATCGCCATCACGGACTAACATTTGACGATATTCTTCCGAAGGGATATAACGCTTTTTAGTTGCCATAGTGCTGATCCATTAAATTATTTTTAGACTCTATTTATATGGTAAAATAGTAATATAATCTCGCCCTATTTATCTCAGTCTTGAGGATGATTTTTCGGCTTAGAAACCCAGAAACCCGGTTTCTGACTTTCTGGAGTTGATTAATATTCCGCAACCCAACTTTCAACCGCTTCTAATAAATTCTCCTGCGACGCCATAAAAGAACGTTGCGGGGGTGGTAAGGGTAGGGGGTCGGGAGTTATCCAACCGAGGTGTAAGACGTCGGTGAGATAGTCGCAACAGTCGATGACTTCGGGGGTGGGTGTCCCATCTGCGAGTAACAAAATGAACAGTTGGGGGGTTTGGAGTTGCTGTTTTAGGTGGATAATTTTGGTTTCTAGGTTAGCGGGGGTCTGCACTTCGGGGGGAGTTTCATCGGGTAAGAGTTTTTGATAAAGACGGTTACAAAATGCTTGAATAAATTCGTTTTTGGTGTTGAGGGTTAGTAGTTTGTTGATGTTGATGCAGTGGAGGGGAAGGTGAGGAAGTTGGCTACAAATATCGGTGATTTGTTGTTCTAATTGTCGCACTGTTGGGGTATTGCCAACGGGGGTATTATCGGCAACTTCAGGATGGGGGGTGAGGGTGTTGTGATGCCATGCTTGATAAAATTTGGGATAAGGTAGATTTTGGGCGCATTGCCAGAGGAGTTTATAGCAGTGTTTATATAGATTAAAATTATTCTCGTAAACTTCATGAGTTAGGTTATGTTTGAGGGCAAAAAATACATTTGCATATTGTTTTTCTGTTTCGATGATTTCCCCTAAACTATCGGCAACCCACCAGCGAGTATCTTCATTCTCAGTAGTTTCTAAAACCCGAATTAGCTCCCGTATTGCTAACTCATTTCCCACGGCAATTTTCCCTAAACTATCGGCAACCCTCCTGCGAGTATATTCATTCTCAGTAGTTTCTAAAACCCGAATTAACTCCCGTATTGCTAACTTATTTCCAACGTCAATTTTCCCTAAACTCTCGGCAACCGTCCTGCGAGTATCTTCATTCTCAGTAGTTTCTAAAACCCGAATTAACTCCCGTATTGCTAACTTATTTCCAACGTCAATTTTCCCTAAACTCTCGGCAACCGTCCAGCGAGTATCTTCAGACTCAGTAGTTTCTAAAACTTGAATTAAATTAGCGATCGCTTTTTCTCTTATTGTCTCTGGTAATATTGTTCTTGCACCTTCCTCAATTGGATCAAGAAAAGTTATCCATTCTTGCTTCTTAATATCAAAATAACCATAACCCCATTTAACAATCTGTTCTACAATTTCATCCGATAAATTGCATTCTTTAAACTCATTAATTCCCACAGAGGCTAAAAAATAGGCACGATACCCATAAAAATTACTATCTCCACATCCATCATCAAAACTAACTAACTTCTCAAGAAACGCCTCTTTCTCCCCTTCATCCAAATCATCACGCCCCAACCATAATAAAATCACCTGTTTCCATTGGGGTTGAAAAATACGATACTCTTTCCCCTCCACCGGACAATTAACATGATTTTGAGGTAAAAAATAATCCCAATCGTTAATCGCTAAAGCGGCAAAATATTCCTGAAACGTGGGATGGAAAAAGGCATAAACCGCTTGGTCTGAATCCTTTTCCTCAACGGATGCTAACCCCACCCGATTTAACCACCCTAATTTTAACGCCCAATAAAATAGAGTATTTTCCCGTTGCGGTTTTCCTAAATACTGTTCAACAAATTTTTCCTCTAAACGAAACCGAAATTGTTCACGGTTGATTGCATTTTTCGCTAATTCTCCTAACTGTTGATGGAGACATTCTTGCACCTCTAATGGAATTTGAAACGGTTTCTGTTCATCCTTCCATTGATAATGACTATTAACCAACCGTTGATAAAGTCCCGCTTGGGTTTCCGGTAATTTTTGCCCCCGTTTCCAAGTCCGACATAATAACGCTAACCGCAGGGGATTTTTAATTAAATCATTAATCCGGTTTTGGTTAGATTCATTTAACTGTTTTAATAATTCCTGACTCTGGGTTTTATCCTTAAACCATTGTTCAATAAAATCCTGAATTTGTTGGGAATTAAAATCTAAATTGCGATAAACATCAAAATCCCTTAAAGCGTTTTTCTCCCCCTCCCAAACATTCAACCGACAGGTTAACACCACCCGTAACCCCTGTGTCCATCCTTCCGCTAATTGTTGATTAATTGTTACCAAAGGTGACGTTATCCCCATTTCATCAACGGCGTCGAGGAGTAAGTAAACCTGTTGGGAAAATGGCACAATTTCTGAACCCGCGCAGGCGGGTTTTGTCTGTGTAGACGCGGTTTCAACCGCCGAATAATCCGCCGAATAATCCACCGAAGAAGTATCCGGCGAATGAAATTCGCGACTACACAAACGATGTCCGCCTTCGCGGACAAATGTGGTTTTAACCGCCGAAGAATTTTGTTTTTTTGTAATCAACATCTCAAACGCCGACACCCATTCCGGCGAAACCCCCGTTAAACTTCCCGTCGCATCGCGTAACCAATTTTGAGTTAAATAATCTCGTATCGGTTTATCAACATCCGCCAACCGAATTAAAATCGGATAACCTAAATTTTCCTGTAAAATCCATCGAGCAATTTGATATAATAACGTTGTTTTTCCCGCCCCAGGTTCCCCAATAATTGCCAAACGTTTACCTTTAGTTTTACTATTTCCCTGTCGTAAAACCTCCTCAAAAAATTGATTCGGTTCGTTATAGGTTTTCGTTATTTCCGTTTCTGCTAATTGATAAAATTGTGACCCATCCTCTGGGTTAACTTCCTGTTTTTGTCGTTTTTCCTGTTCCCGTTTCGGTTCCACTAACCCCAAAGGAACATAAAAATTAATCCCCGTTAACGGGTTATTCTTGAAAAAGTGTTTTTCGTAGGTGTCGAGGCGAGATTCACAAATTTTATCCCAGTTAATATCAGGAATTGAGGATACTGTTGTTTGGGGTTGAGATGGAGATTGTTGTTGTTTTTGATATTGGCGATACTCTTGTTTGAGGTGACTATGGAGAATATCAAACTTACCTTTTTTGTCAGTTTTCAATGTAGAACAACGCTTCTCAAAGGCAATATAAACCTTACCTAGTTTTCGTTGCAGAGTTACTGAACTAATCCCTAGTTTAGTAGCAATTTGTGTATCTGATGTTTGTTTTTTTAAATGTTCTTCAGCAAACCGAGTTAAAAACGCCGTGCGTTCATCAGCATTAACTAAACCCTGTTCATCTGCAACAATTTCCAGAAAGGCATCCCAAGACGGCATATCAAAAGATGATTCAATTTCAATGATTATATCAATGATTATTGAAAAAGGCAATCCTATCTTTAAAATTATTCAAAAATCACAAGGTAGGGGCGAGGCGCGCCTCGCCCCTACAGGGGGACAACTTGATGATTAACAATATTATTCTAACAATTTAGAATCAGGCAACTGTTCTAATTCTTCAGCAATTAAAGTTTGTAAATCTTCACCACAATGGGTTTGTAGATGAATCATTGCTGCCAATAATTCGGCTAAATTATCTCCCTTTTCACTATTGTTTAATTGGTTTCCTGTTTTAATTTTATCTAAAAGCTGAATAACTGTTTGACATTCTTCACCCAACTCCGTCAACAAGGTTTTTAAGGTTGAACTTTTTATAAAAGATGTGCGATCGCTAATTTGCATTATAACCTCCTAAGTCGTTTTAGTGCTTGTTGAACCCCTTTCTCAAAAGCGCGGATTTCTGTTTGCCAATGTTTAATCAATCCCTGATCAGGATAATCCTTTTCTAACTCCTTTTTAATTTTATCCTCATGTTCAGTAATTCTCCTTTGCAAACTACGAATTGCTTTTTTATGGTTTTGATTCCCCATTGTTGAATTGATTGTTTTGACTATTGTAACACAGATCAATCATCTAACCGAGTACACCTAAAAAATGGCGAATTGAGGGGGCATTTTAAAAGTTGATAGCATTTAATAGCATTTGATTAAAAGCGGGGGGTTCTTGATCAGAAATAAGCCTTTTAATCGGTTTATTCAACAATTTATTAACTCGCAGGAGTCAATATGAAAAGTCAAAATTTAACCGCTACTTCATTTATTCTGCAAGCCTTTTGTATTGATGCAATCGGCGTTGCTTCGCTCTTGTCTGGCATTTCTCTAGCACTGGTAATTCTGCTCATGATTGCCCAAGGGACGTATTTAATTATTGATGCTCATCGCTCTTTTTCTCAAAAATAACAGCATTTCTTACCCCTGAATAAAAAGCTCCCCTCTTTTTTAAGGGGAGTTAGGGGGAATTATCTGAATAGGAGTTAATATTATGTCATGTCCTCAAGTCGGTTGCAAACTCAGAAAAACGTCCGAAAACCAAGCCGTTTGTTTAAAAAATGGTTGTGTATTTAGGTTAGAAAAAAAGCAAAGTGTTGATAATGGAGAGTGGATTTTATGGTTTTTAGTAATCGGGTTGTTTGTGTTTATTTTTGTGGTGGTTAGGGGATAATTAGGGGAAATTGATAATATATCCCTCTTCTGTCACTCTTCGGTTTTTCCTATGATTAGTAACCCACATTCCGCAGATATTTAAGCAAATCTAATTGAAGATAAAACTTTGACCCATATCTGCGGAATGTGGGTAGTAAAGCCTCGGAAGTTCACCGAAAAATTGGAATGGGTTCCTATTTTTTAGAATTAGTGGAAAATTTGACCCCTATCTGCGGAATGTGGGTTTGAATATTTGGCATTGATGCAAACTTTTAACTGTTCGGCTAACACTTGAACATGGGGTTCCGCCATAATTGTGATATGATTACCTAACACATAATGAATATCCACTGCTTCCGAAGAAAACTCACTCCAGCCGAGGGATAAATCCTCGGAACACTCAGCAACTAACTCACGATTGGGATCATCGGGTAAATCTTCGTTAGCGCGTAGAATTGTAATTTTGCCGGGATAAATTTGTTGAGGGAGATAATCAACTAGACATAAACAGCTAGTTTTATAGGCTTGTACAATATTTTCAAGTTGTGTAGTTTTCGCATTAGGAGGAAGCATATTCGCCATTTTAAAAAAGTTTAAAACGTATTTTAATTGTTCCTCTACGGTCAACGATTGAAGGGTTTCATAGGAAATATCTACAGTTTTATCTAAATAAATTTCTATACCTTTGCTCACTTCCGCTAACCATCTCGCATGATCCCAATTAATATAATCAAGCAACATTTGCTTATCTTTATAAGTTGGGGCTGAGGAATCAATTATGGCTAGTAATGCCACTTTTTGACCCTGCTTAACTAACTGTTGAGCCATTTCAAAAACCACATTTCCCCCATAGGAATGTCCCCCTAAAAAGTAAGGGCCTTGGGGCTGTAAGTCTTGCATGGCTTGAATATAAATACTAGCGATCGCCTCAATCTGAGTGATTGCTCCAAACTGTTGATAGAGATCATTTTCAAAACTATAAAAAGGCTGATCTTTTCCTAAATAACGTCCTAGATGGTAAAAATAAAAGGGTCGTCCTCCCGCCCCTGGAACACAGAAGAAAGGTGGCTTGGAACCATTGGCTTGAATGGGGACTAAACAAGACTCACTAGAGTTATCTGAATCGGTTTGGATAATGGTTGCTAACTGTTCAATAGTTGGGTTTTGAAACAGTTCTGTTAAGGCAATTTCTTTACCAAACTGTTCCTTAATTTGGGTTGTTAAATAGGGAGCCAAAAGGGAGTGACCACCCAGGTCAAAAAAGTTATCCCGAACGCCAATTTTGTCAATTTTTAAAACTTTTGACCAGATTTGTACTAGGCTTAATTCTAGCTGACTACGCGCCTCAATGAATCTGTCTGAATCACTGGTGTTACTAGGAGCCTTTAACGCACGGCGATCAATTTTTCCGTTAGCTGTTAAGGGCAAAAATTCCAGCATCACAAAAGCACTCGGAACCATGTAGCCAGGCAATTTATGGGTCAGGAACTGACGGAAATCTTCGCTTGTCATTGTCACCCCTAGCTTTGGCACAATGTAGGCAACTAACCGCTTCTCTCCTGGATTGTCTTCACGAACAATCACACAAGCCGACTGTACATCTTCATTTTGACCGATTACAGCCTCAATTTCCCCCAATTCAATACGGAATCCCCGAATTTTTACCTGATTGTCAATCCGCCCGATATATTCAATATTACCATCAGGCAAATAACGAGCTAAATCTCCCGTTTTATATAAGCGATCGCCTTTTGACTGTTCATTATTATTTAAATAAATAAATTTTTCTTGGGTTAATTCTGGGCGATTGAGATAACCCCGCGCTAATCCTGCACCACCAATATGTAATTCTCCTACTACACCAATGGGAACGGGTTGCAGGTTTTTATCTAACAAATAGATTTGGGTATTGGCGATCGCCTTACCAATGGGAATAGTTGTCGCTGTAGCGGGTAAGTCCTCCACTAAATACCAAGAAGAAAACGTCGTATTTTCCGTTGGCCCATAGACATGAAGCAACCGTTGCGGCGCACCTTTCGACCGTACCTCTTGTACCCATTTTGGCTCAACTGCTTCGCCCCCAAACAGTAAGCATCGTAAGCCACTAAAAGCTTGCGGAACTAAATTGGCTAACTGATTGAATAGGGCTGTCGTTAAAAATAAGACACTAATCTGGTTTTCCTTTAAACTTAGGGCAAACTCTTGGGGTGAGAGCAAAACTGATTTAGGGAGAATAATAATCTTAGCTCCGTTAAGCAAAGCTCCCCAAATTTCAAAAGTAGCTGCATCAAAAGCAATATTAGACGCTTGAATAACGCAATCATCAGTAGTGAACTGGATGTAATTGGTATTTAATACCAGGCGATTAACTGCTTGATGAGTTACGATGACCCCCTTGGGAGTTCCCGTAGAACCAGAAGTATAAATCACATAAGCCAAATTATCCGCAGAAACCGCGCTATTAAAATTCTCTTGATTTGCTTGATTAATTTGTTCCCAATCTTTGTCTAAACAGACGACAATCGCCTCCTGATTTGGAAGAGAAGCAAGCAAAGATTCCTGAGTTAACAGTATTTTAACCTGGGTGTCTTGGAGCATAAAGCTAATGCGTTCCTTGGGATAATCTGGGTCAATGGGAACATAAGCACCTCCTGCTTTTAATATCCCCAACAATCCCACAATCATTTCTAAAGAACGTTCTATACAAATCGCCACTAGCTCGTCAGTTTCTATTCCTAAAGATTTTAGGTAATGGGCCAATTGATTAGCACGACTATTTAATTCTGAATAGGTTAATTGTTGACCTTCAAAAACTACTGCTACAGAGTCGGGGTTGTGTTTTACCTGTTCTTCAAATAATTGATGAATACATTGATCCTGGGGATAATCTGTTTGAGTTTCGTTCCACGATACCAACAGTTGATGACGTTCTGCATCACTCAACATCGGTAATTCAAAAATTCCCAGGCTGGGATTAGCGGCGATCGCGGTTAAGAGATTTTGAAAATGTTGCCCCATTTGGGTAATAGTGCCAGCAGCAAATAAATCCGTGCTATAGCACCAAACCGCCTCTAAACTATCAGAAACTTCCCAAAAATTGACTTCTAAATCAAATCGAGCTTTAGTATCAATCGGTAAAGGCAAATTCTCGATTTTTAAGCCTGACAAACTGCCCTCCGATTGGGGAGTATTTTGCAGAGAAAACATCACCTGTACCAAAGGATTACGGCTTAAATCACGGTCTAATTGTAACCTTTCTACTAACATTTCAAAGGGCAAATCTTGATGAGCATAGGCTGATAGGGTCGTTTGCTTTACTCTTTCTAATAACGCCAGAAAACTGGGATTTCCTGATAGATCGCCCCTTAAAGCCAAAGTATTAGCAAAAAAGCCCATCAATTTCTCGATCGCGGAACTATTCCGATTAGCGATCGGAGAACCCACCAACACATCTAATTGACCACTATAACGAGAAATTAGAACAAAAAAAGCCGCCAGTAAAGTCATAAATAGGGTTGTCCCTGACTCTTGGCTCAACTGTTTGAGACGTTGCGTTAAATCTCGATCCAGTCGAAAAACCGCCCCATCACCTCGGAAACTAGGAATGGGGGGACGGGGATAATCCGTCGGCAGTTCTAAGATAGTCGGCGCATCTGTCAACTGTTCTCGCCAGTAATTAAGTTGACGCTCCAAGACTTCACCTGTGAGCCATTGACGTTGCCATACAGCAAAATCGGCGTACTGGATCGATAATTCAGCGAGAGGGGAAGGCAAATCCTGGACAAAGGCCGCATAAAGTTGAGATAATTCACCGAAAAAGATGCTCAAAGACCAACCATCGTAAATAATATGGTGCATCTTCAACAGCAATACATACTCCTGGGAACTGAGTTTAAACAGGGTAAATTGTGCCAAAGGTTCCCCCGCTAGATCGAAGGGTTTTAACGAGAGGGCGATCGCAATTTCCCGCAGACGTTCTGTTTGTTTTTCTATTGATAAATTCTGTAAATCTTGAAGGGGTAAACTGACGGGGGAAGGGGGAGCAATACGCTGAATGGGTTGCCCTTCTACCATCGGAAAAGTGGTTCTTAAAACTTCGTGACGGCGAATCAGTTCACTGAGACTTTGTTCTAAAGCAAACAGATTGAGAGTTCCTTCTAACCGTAGAGCTTCCAACAAATTATAGGAATGACTATCGGGGGAAAGTTGATGTAGAAACCAGAGTCGCTGTTGAGCAAAAGAGAGGGGTAAATCCTGAACCCGTGACACAGGAATAATCTCCAACTCAACAGTATTAGTCGGGATTTGTGCTACTTTTAAAAAGTCCAGAATTTCAGTTTTTTGAGCCGCGATCGCCGCTTTAATTTCCGTCGTCATGGCCCCCTTGGGAGCTTGATAACGGAGTTTTTCTTCTTCAAGCCACAGTTTAATATCTAAACTCTTCAAATAAGATAAAAATTCTACTACTTTCACTTACCAATTGCCTCCCCAAGTTGTTGTTTAATTAGGTCTAAATCGCAGAATTTACTTTTAGGAAAACAAATGAACGCTATATTGCGGGTCTAAAAAAGTAGCTTCGCCGAGTTTTAATTTTACTATGTTCAAAAGAATAAACATCAGCAAACATCTCATTAAGTTGGGAGCCATTTTTATGTAAACCAATAAACTGTCCCCAGCATGAACCATACTTCTCAGCGACAACAATCTTTTCAATGTGATGTTTACCAGAGGAAATAACTCTATCATACTGATAAAAATGTAGGAGTTTATCAATACCAATCAAATCCTGATAGCCTGGACGTTGATAGATAATATCTTGGTCAAAATACTTGACTAATAACTCAAAATCAGAAGAATCAATAGCATCAAATAAACTAACGATTAATTCTTCCTGGTCTGTGATATTTTTAGAATTAATAGACTGATACTTGATTAATACCTCCGTTGCGTTCATTTACCAATTGCCTCCCAAAGTTGTTGTTTGATTATACTTAAATTGCGGGGTTCGCTCTTAGGATTAAAAAGTCCATCAGCCCTATGTTCCTTTAACTGTTTCAAAAGTTCGGTCGTCATTATTCCCTGGGGTGAACGATAGCGGAGCAAAAGAACAAAATGTAGGGGCAATTCATGAATTGCCCCTACGACAAAATACCAGTTTCAAGTCATGTTGCGTAAGTCCTGTATAATTTTCAACCCAGATTTTAATCCCTAAATCGTTGAGATTGGACAAAAATTCAATTTTTTTCATTGGTTTAAATTTGATTATAACGGTAGGATATTCTCAAGGGAAAGACAAGTCTATAATTCACCCTCCTCATAATCGTCTAAGGTTTCAGTAATCCCTGGTTGTCCCTGCTGTGCAACGGCAAGAAGTTCAATAATTTGGGCTAAATTAGCGATAGTTGGGTATTCTAGCAAATTTTGTAAAGATAATTCCACCGAGAAAAGATCGCGGGAACGGGAAATAACCTGAGTCGCTAACAAAGAATGTCCCCCAAGTTCAAAGAAATTATCCTTAATGCCAATCCGTTCCAATCCCAAAACTTCACTCCAAATTTGGCCCATTTGGGTTTCAATGGGGGTACGCGGTGCCAAAAAGCTCGTGGCCAGATTGCGCGTAGCTATATCAGGTGTCGGTAAAGCCCGCCGATCTACCTTGCCATTGGGAGTCAAAGGTAGAGCATTGAGCAGGACAAAAGCCTGGGGAACCATATAACTGGGCAGCTTTTGTTGGACAAATTCCCGCACCTGCGGTATTAGTTTCTGGACTAATTTACCGTACAGAGGATTATTCGTGTAATCAGTCCAGGATTTAGGAATAACTGTCTCATTATCCCAAAAACTGGGGTATGGTTGGCCATCAACTGCGCTCATTGCAGATTCTCGGATTGAACTCTGGCGATGGAAAACCAAATCAAAAGAACCGTCTTGACTCCCTTCCCACCAACTGAGGTGAACGGTGTAGCCGAATTTTTCTCCCAATTGCCACATTTGCTCAGGATTAATCCCCATCCTGGGTTTTTCTCTTAACAATTGCCGCAATTCTCCCACCGTCGAAACGACCGGCGGATTTTCTAACCAGTCTAAAATTTGTAGGGCTTCTTGTACTCGTTGATTGGGGACATCCCTGATGCCTAACCATTCTGGCTGTCCCAGTTCCAGTTGATCTTGCAGTTTTGCTGAGGAAAACCCATCTCTTTGCCAATTTAACCAAGGAATAACCGTTTTTTGAAGATCATTACCCAAATGTAAGGTCACATCATAACGGAATTGGGTTAACTCATTGTCAGCTTGACCCCGTTTGGGTGCGATCTCTACCCAAGAAATTTGAGGAAAACGTTGTTGGAGAGCGATAAAAAACTGAGGTTCAATCAGTAATTCTTCTTCGGTGGCGACACTCTGATTCACCTGCTTTTGCCATTGTTCAAGGGTTTTATCGGCTTCCGCGCGGGCTAACTGTACGGCAGCATGGTATGGCTCTAGTAAGGGCAGACTACGGATATCGCCAAGGAAAATCTTCCCCTGAGCTGCGATCGCCTTCATGACCCCTTCGAGAACCTGTAACAGATAATCCACACTAGGGAAATACTGGACAACGGAGTTAATAACCACCGTATCAAAAGCCGCTTGGGGAATCCCTGCCAAATTATCGGCTGTTCGGTGCAATAATCTTACTTTCCCTTTTAAATCCTCAATTGTGCCGCATAACCGTTTTAGGTTGTCAATGGTGGCAGAGGAATAATCGGCTCCCCAATATTCCTGACAATGTTTAGCCACAGGAAACAGCAATAATCCACTGCCGCAACCAATTTCTAACACTCGTTGCGGTTTTCCGACAAGAATGCGTCTCACAGTATTCTCAACCCATTCTCGCATTTCTGCGGCGGTCATCGCTTGTCCCGTATAACTACTATTCCAACCACTAATATTAAAAGTGGGGTCATCGGTTGCAGATTGGGATTGACGATAGGACTCTTCATAAATCGTTTGCCAATCACTCACATATTCACTCTGCCATTGGGCAAGCTGTTCGGGTAAAACTTGACCCTTGAGAGCAGGAACCAAATACCCTACTAGGTTAGTATTTAGTTCGGTTTCGGATGTATTATTACTAGGATGGTCAGCACGGGCAATCACAATCGCTTCTTGTACTAAGGGATGTTGGCCCAAAACGGCTTCAATTTCCCCTAACTCGATACGGAAACCCCGCACTTTAACTTGGTTGTCAATCCGTCCCAGGTATTCAATCTTACCATCGGGTAAATAACGGGCTAAATCTCCCGTTTTGTATAATTTTGATGGCTGCTCTCCCCCCTTATCAAGGGGGGTTAGGGGGGGATCAAGGGAGACAAACGGGTTAGAGATAAACTTCTCGGCGGTCAATTCTGGGCGATTCAGATAACCCCTGGCTAACCCCGCACCGCCAATATGTAATTCCCCAGCTACTCCGATAGGAACTGGTTGTAAATGAGGGTCTAAAATATAAACCTGCACATTGGGAAGCGGACGACCAATGGTTATTTTTTCGTCAAAAGGCGTACATTTTGCGATCGCTGCACAAACACTCCCCTCTGTTGGGCCATAACCATTAAAGAAATTTCGTCCTTGTGACCATTTTTTCACCAACTCAGGAGAACAGGCTTCCCCTGCAACAATGATAGTTTGCAACAGAGGGAGATTTTCCCAGGGTAGAACCGCTAATGCCGACGGTGGTAACGTAATGTGGGTGATGGCATGATCCCGTAATCGCTCCATTAAGGGTAAACCAGGCATTAACGCTTCTTTGGTTCCCAAATAAAGTGTCGCTCCTGCTCCCAAGGCCATCAAAATTTCCGAAATACAAGCATCAAAACTAAAGGAAGCAAACTGAAGCACTCGACTGGAGGGATGCACACCAAGGGTTTCAATTTGAGCTTGAGCGAGATTGCACAATCCTTGATGTTCTACCATCACGCCTTTGGGTTTACCTGTAGAACCAGAGGTATAAATCACGTTAGCCAAATTAGAGGGGGTTACTTTCGCCGTCAGGTTATCCTGGCTATGTTGGGCAGTTTTTTCCCAAATTTCTTCTAAAAAGAGTGTTTGGGCTTGATGGTTGGGGAGTTTATCAATCAGTGAATGTTGGGTTAGCAGTAAGGGGATTTGGCTATCAAAGAGCATAAATTGTAGGCGTGCTTGGGGATATTCGGGGTCAAGGGGTAGATAGGCCCCACCTGCTTTAAGAATGCCGATTAAGACGACAATCATCTCTAGGGAGCGTTCGACACATAAACCGACTATTACCTCCATTTCTACGCCTAGAGAGCGTAAATAGTGCGCCAATTGGTTGGCTCGATTATTTAGTTGTGCATAGGTCAATTGTTGATTTTCAAAGACTACGGCGATCGCGTCGGGGGTGCGTTCTGCCTGTTCTTCAATCAATTGATGAATACATTTGTTGTAGGAGTAATCGGTTTTTGTCTCATTCCACTCCTCTAACAGTTGATGCCGTTCCTGATGGGTTAATAAGGGAAGTAAGGCTACTGGTTGCTGTGGATTTTCTACAATTGCTGCTAACAACGTTTTGAAATGAGTCATCATGCGGGCAATAGTTTCCGCATCAAATAAATCCCTGTTATAGGAGCAAAAACCGCCCAATCCTTCGGGGACATCCCACAGATAAACCTCTAGGTCAACCCGAACTGAATCAAGTCCCGATGCCAGATCTTCGACTTTAATCCCAGGCAAATCCCAAGGCTCCGTTGGCGCATTCTGAAGGGCAAAAACTATCTGTATTAAAGGATTGCGGTCTAAATGTCGTTCAATTTGTAATTCTTCGACCAACATCTCGAAGGGTAAATCCTGATGGTCGTAAGCGTTTTGAGTAGTTTGTTTGACTTGCGCTAGAAAATCCTCAAAGGTCGGTTCTTGGGACAAATCAAATCTTAATACTAAGCTATTGACAAAAAAGCCAATTAATTTTTCGATTTCGGTGCGGTTGCGGTTGGCGATCGGTGAACCAATGACTAAATCGGTTTGTCCACTATAGCGAGACAGTAATACAGCAAAACCTGCCAGTAAGGTCATAAATAGGGTGCTACCAGACTCTTGACTGAGTTTTTTAAGCTGTTGCGTCAGTTTACTATCGAGTTGCAGTTTTTCTGTACCACCACGAAAAGTTTGTATGGCTGGACGGGGGCGATCGCCCTTGAGTTGGTGCAGTAGGGGAACTCCCTTTAACTGTTGTTTCCAGTAGCTTAATTGGCGTTCTAATACTTCATTGGTTAACCATTGACGCTGCCACAGGGCGAAGTCTGCATACTGTATCGGTAAAGTCGGTAAATCTGCCTTCGTTCCTGTGCTGAAACTGCGATAATAGGCTGATAATTCATCAATTAAAACCCCTAGTGACCAACCATCCGCCGCAATATGGTGAATGGCTAATAACAGTACATATTCATCCGCCCCTACTTGCCACAGTTTGACCCGTAATACTGAACCATTGGCTAAATCAAAGGGTTCGGAGGCCGATTCTGTCAACAGTTGCTCTACTTGCAGAGGCTGACTTTGTATTACGGGTAACGTAAAGTTGATGCTAGAGGCGATCGCCTGGATTGGTTTATTATTTTTAAGCTTAAACTGAGTCCGTAGAGGTTCATGGCGTTGAATAATTGCCTGAAAAGCTTTTTTTAGGGCTTTAATATCGAGATTTCCTAGCAAACGCATTGTTAAATCAATGGTGTAGGCTCCACTTTCTCCTTCTAACTGATTGACAAACCAGAGGCGCTCCTGAGCCCAGGAGAGAGGAATGTCATCCTGTCGGTTAAGGGGTACTATTGCTGGAAGTTTTAGCCCTAAGCCAGTTTGCAGTTCTTTTAAAATCACCGCACTTAACTGGGCAATGGTTGGGGATTCAAACAGATAACGTAGGGGTAACGCAATTTGAAAGGCTTGCTGACAGCGAGAGATAACCTGGGTCGCTAAGAGGGAATGTCCCCCTAGTTCAAAGAAATTATCTTCAATGCTGACTCGTTTTAATTTCAGTACCTCAGCCCAAATCTGCGCCATTTTTTCTTCAATGGGATTACGGGGAGCTATATATTCACCTTGGCTCTGTAAATCGGGAACAGGTAAGGCGCGGCGGTCTATTTTGCCATTGGGAGTTAAGGGGAAAGTATCAAGAAGGACAAACGCAGTTGGAACCATATAATCAGGTAATTTTGCTCGCAAAAATTGCCGTATTTCGTCAATTGTCAGGGTTATTTCGGGTTGGGGTACAAGGTAAGCAACTAGGCGTTTATCTCCTGGGCTGTCTTCACGAGCAATCACACAAGCTGACTGTACATCTTCATTTTGACCGATTACAGCTTCGATTTCTCCCAGTTCAATACGGAAGCCTCGAATTTTAACTTGATTATCAATGCGTCCTAAGTATTCAATATTACCATCAGGTAAATAACGGGCTAAATCCCCCGTTTTATACAATTTACTCCCTTTTGCCTTATCAAAGGGATTGGGAATAAATTTTTCAGCGTTCAACTGCGGACGGTTGAGATAACCTCGTGCTAAACCTGCACCACCTATGTGTAACTCCCCTTGTACACCGATGGGTACGGGTTGCATCTGCTTGTCCAGCAGATAAATCTTGGTATTTTGTAGTGGTTTACCAATGGGTGTATTTCCATTGCTGATCGTTTCAGTTTTAATCGAATACAATGTTGAACAAATCGTCGTTTCTGTAGGCCCGTAACCGTTAATAATTTGCAGTCCAGGAATCCTCTGACTTATTGATATTAACAACTTCTCGTTAATTGGTTCAACTCCTACTAGCAATCTCCGTAAAGAAATATGGTTGACTGCTTGCTCTAAACAATCTGAAAAATTGTTTAGCATAAAAGGTGGAATGTAAGCACTAGAAATTTGCTCGGAATACAACCAATTAATAAATTTAAAAGCATCAGAACGAATAAATTCTGGAGTAATGTGTAGTGTAGCTCCTGATAATAATGCTGAAAAGACTTCATAGACTGAGACATCGAAATTTAAGCTAGTCCATAAACTACAGCGATCACCGACAGATAAAGGTTTTTTTGTTTGAAAATCCGTATATAGATTAACAACACCAAGATGATTACAATAAACTCCTTTAGGCTGCCCCGTAGAACCAGAGGTATAAATAACATAAGCTAAGTTGTTGGGAGTGATTGTAATGTTAAGATTATTCTCATTGGCTTGACTAATATTCTGCCAATCACCATCTAAACAGACAATATACTCCTGATTTTGTGCTAGAAGCTTGACCAATTTATTTTGAGTCAGCAACACTTCCACCTGAGAGTCTTCTAACATAAAGCTTAGGCGTTCTTGGGGATATTCAGGATCAAGCGGTAGATAAGCACCACCTGCCTTGAGAATACCTAATAATCCCACAATCATCTCTAAAGAACGCTCAACACAAATTCCGACTAAAGTATCAGATTTTACGCCTAATTTCTGCAAATAATGGGCTAATTGATTAGCACGACCATTTAACTCAGCGTATGTTAATTGTTGATTTTCAAACACCACCGCGATCGCATCAGGGGTACGTTCTGCTTGTTCCTCAAATAAGGTGTGAATACATTTAATTTGAGGATAATCAACTTGAGTATTATTCCACTCAATTAATAATTGCTGTTGTTCAACTTCTGTTAATAAGGGTAATTGGGAAATCTGAGCTTGAGGATTAGCCACAATGCCCGCCAATAAGTTGACAAAATGCCCTGCTAATCGCTCAATAGTGCCGCTATCAAACAAATCAGTATTATATTCCCAGACACCCTTTAATGCGTTATCGGTGTGAACCATTGCTAAGGTTAAATCAAACTTAGCAGTTGTATTTTCCAAGGGCAAATCTGTCACCTTTAACCCTGTCATTTCTATCTCAGACCTGGGTGTATTTTGTAGGACAAAAGCGACTTGAAAGAGGGGCGTATGGCTTAAATCCCGTTCGGGTTGCAACGCTTCTACTAACATTTCAAAGGGCAAATCTTGATGGGCGTAGGCATCCATTGCCACTTCCCGAACACGGGTTAATAACTGACTAAAACTCGGATTATCTGCTAAATCCGTCCGCAGGACTAAAGTATTGACAAAAAAGCCGATTAAACCCTCAATTTCACCACGATTACGGTTAGCAATGGGAGTTCCCACTAAAATATCACTAGACCCTGTATAACGATAAAGCAAAGCATCAAAAGCAGCCAACAGGGTCATAAACAATGTTACCCCTTGTTTGCGGCTCAATTCAGTCAAGGCTTGGCTAAGTTCGGGGGACAGGGAAAATTCTTGATAGGCTCCGACAAAACTCTGCACAGCAGGTCGAGGGCGGTCTGTGGGAAGAGATAATAAAGCGGGGGCATCGGCTAGTTGATTTTGCCAGTAATTTAATTGACTTTGCAGTACATCCCCTTGTAACCATTGTCTTTGCCAGAGAGCAAAATCTGCATACTGAATCGGTAAGGGAGCTAAATTGGCGGGCTGATTTTGAGCATAAGCATTGTATAGGGTGGTCAGTTCGTGAATAAAGACTTCTATTGACCAACCATCACTGATGATGTGGTGCATACACACTAGCAAGAGGTGTTCCGTCTCGGATAGCACAACTAAAGTCGCTCGAATTAAGGATTCCTGGGCTAAATCAAAGGGTTGAGTGGCTTGTGTTTGCCGTAATTGCTGTGTTCTTTCTTCTTGCTCATTTAGGCTTAAATGTTGCAACTCAACTACTGATAGGGAACAGGAAATACTGCTGACGGCTGACTGCTGATTGCTAGTTTGAATAACCTGGGTCGGTTGTCCATTAATTGTGACAAAATTAGTCCGTAATACTTCATGGCGATCGCAAATTGACCATAAACTTTGTTCTAAGGCTCCTTGGTTGAGGTTTCCTTGTAAACGCAATACCATCGGTATATTGTACAAGGCACTATTGGGCTGCAACTGGTCTAAAAACCATAAACGCTGTTGAGCAAAAGATAGAGGTAGTTCTGTATCCTTAGTTCTCGGTAAAATCGGGGGGACAGTTAGGGTTAGGTTTTGTTGCTGTAATGGTTCAATGAGATGGGCTAATTCCGCCACCGTCGCCGCCGCAAATAGGCTCCGCAAAGGGAGTTCTATCTTAAATAAACTACGAATACGGGACACCAATTGAGTTGCCAGTAAGGAATGTCCCCCAATTTCAAAGAAGTTATCATAAATTCCCACTTGCCCTACTTTTAGTACCTCTGTCCAAATTTGCACCAACATCTCCTCGATCCCATTGCGGGGTGCGACATATTGATCGCGGCGATCGCCTTCTAAATTCGGTGCAGGTAAGGCGCGGCGATCGACCTTACGATTAGTGGTCAGGGGTAAAGATTCCAGAAAAACGAAAGCTTGAGGAACCATGTACATAGGCAAATTACCCGCCAGGAACTGACGTAGTTCACTAATCATCGGTATCCGTTCATAATGAGACACGATGTAGGCAACTAAATACTTTTGCCCTGGAATGTCTTCACGAATAATCACACAGGATGTCTGCACATCAAGATGTTGATTGAGTATCGCCTCAATTTCTCCTAATTCGATACGGAAACCCCGAATTTTAACCTGATTGTCAATCCGTCCAAAACATTCAATGCTACCATTCGGCAAATAACGGGCTAAATCTCCCGTCTTATACAAACGATTGAAAGGTGCATCAGCAAAGGGATTGTCAATAAATTTTTCAGCCGTCAATTCTGGACGATTCAGATAACCCCGCGCTAAACGAACACCGCAGAGATGCAGTTCTCCCTTAACTCCAATGGGTGCAGGTTGCAGATTTTGATCCAATATATAAGCCTTTGTGTTGGCAATGGGACGACCAATCAGAACTGAATTCATTTTTTCTGACTGAGAATCCAGCAAATTATGAACAATCGCCGTTACAGATGCTTCTGTGGGGCCATAGACGTTAATACATTCAACCCGTTTTCCGACCCATTCACGCCAAATATTGACGGTTTCGGGTAAAACTGCATCCCCTCCTACTGCTACGACCCGCAGACTGGATGGCACGGTGGCAGAAGATTGTGAAACAGCGATCGCCCATTCATGCCAATAGGCGGGAGTAATATTTAAGAGAGTTAGGCTTTCTTGTTCAATAAAATCGGCAAAATCTGTTAGGGTTGGGAACATTTGCCAGGGTCTTAAGACGACCGTGCCACCTTTTAACCAGGTGGGAAAAATTTCTTCCGCCGCTACATCAAAACCAAAGGACGCAAACTGTAAGACGCGATCGCTTTCCGTTAAACCAAATATTTCACTGATGCCCCAACTATGGTTAACTAAGGCTTCGTGGGTTAACATTACTCCTTTTGGTTTACCCGTTGAACCAGAAGTGTATAACACACAGAGTAAATTTTCTGGTACTACTTCACTGACGGGATTTTCCAGACTTTGAACTGTCAATATCTCGGCAGATTGATCTAATACAATTACCCCCACATCTTCTATGGGTAAAGAACTCAGCAAACTTTGTTGGGTTAGCAGTAGGGAAATTTTGGCATCTTCGGCCATGTAGGTTAACCGTTGCTGGGGATAATCGGGGTCTAAAGGGACATAGGCTCCCCCCGCTTTGAGAACGGCTAATAATCCGACAATTACTAACAGCGATCGCTCCAAATAAATGCCGACCAAAATCTCTGCTCCCACCCCCAGAGATTGTAAGTAATGGGCTAATTGATTGGCTTGAATATTTAACTGTTGATAGGTTAATTCCAGACCTTCAAATACCACTGCTACTGCATTCGGTGTTCGTTCTGCTTGTTCTTCAAATAAATGATGAACACATTGATGGAAAGGATAATCTTTTTCCGTCGCATTCCAATCTTTTAATAATTGTTGTGACTCTACCTCTGTTAACAAGGGCAGTTGGGAAATTTGCTGTTGAGGGTTAGCAACAATTGCTTCTAGCAATGTCACAAAATTCCCCGCCAATCGTTCAATAGTGCTACGCTCAAACAGGTCTGTATTATACTCCCAGCTTCCCCTTAATCCTGTATCGGTATTTTCCATTCCCAAGGTTAAATCAAACTTAGCCGTTGCATTTTCTGTTAACAAGGGACTGGCAGTTAATCCTATTAATTCTAACTGGGATAGGGGTTCATTTTGCAGTAAAAAGTCCACTTGAAAGAGGGGAGCATGGCTTAAATCTCGTTCTGGTTGTAAGACTTCTACTAACATCTCAAAAGGCAAATCTTGATGAGTATAAGCATCCATTGCCATTTGTCGAACGCGAATTAATAACTCATTAAAACTAGGATTACCTGACAAATCAGTTCGTAAAACTAAAGTATTGACAAAAAAGCCGATTAATCCTTCCAATTCACTGCGATTACGGTTAGCAATAGGCGTTCCAATTAATATGTCTTCCTGTTCCGTATAACGATAAAGTAAGACATCAAAAGCGGTTAACAGGGTCATAAATAAGGTGACACCCTGTTCTTGAGTCAGTTGGCTGAGTTTTTGGCTTAATTCCCAGGAAAGGGTAAAGGGAAGATGGGCACCAGCAAAACTCTGTACAGCAGGTCGAGGTCGGTCTGTGGGCAGGGATAATAAGGCGGGAGTATCTGCTAATTGTTTTTGCCAGTACTCTAATTGACGTTGCAGAATATCTCCCTGTAACCACTGTTTTTGCCAAAGAGTGTAATCGCCGTACTGAATCGGTAACGGCTTTAAAGATGAGGGCTGATTTTGAATGTATGCGTTATAGAGGTCGGTTAATTCCTGAAGAAAGACCCCCATTGACCAGCCATCACTGACAATATGGTGCATACAGACTAATAAAATATGTTCTGTCTCAGATAAGATGACTAAGTTTGCTCTGATTAACGGGTCACGGGCTAAGTCAAAGGGTTGAATGGCCTGGTTTTGGGTTAACTCCTGAGAGGCAATTTCCTGTTCACTACTAGATAAAGGTTGTAAATCAACGATGGTCACTGTCCAGGGGGTTTCGGTTTGTATTACCTGAGTAGCGACACCATCAACAGTAATGAAGTTAGTCCTTAAGGCTTCATGGCGATCGCAAATTTCCTCTAAACTCTGGATCAAAACGTCTTGATTAAGGTTTCCCTCTAAACGCAAAGCGAGGGGAATATTGTAAAAAGAACTATCGGACTCAAATTGATCTAAAAACCAAAGACGAGTCTGGGCAAAAGATAAAGGTAATTCTGCGTCTTTGCCCCTGGGTAAAATAGGGAGTTCCGTTCGTTGTTCCTGTTCCGAAACTCGTTTTATGACCTGGGCTAAGGCGGCGACGGTCGGGGCAACAAATAACTCCCGTAGGGGCATTTCTACCTTGAAAGCTTTACGGATGCGCGAAATCAGTTGAGTTGCTAATAATGAATGTCCGCCCAACTCAAAGAAGTTATCGTGAATGCCCACCTGTTCAACTTTTAGGACTTTTACCCAAATAGCGGCCAAAATCTCCTCAATGGGGTTACGCGGCGCGACGTATTGTTCTTCGCTTTGGAAGTCTGGAGCAGGTAAGGCACGGCGATCAACCTTACCATTAGATGTTAAGGGTAGGGATTCCAAAATGACAAAGGCACTAGGAACCATATACTCTGGTAACTGAGCTTTCAGAAATTGCCGCAGTTCCGTAACAGCAAGCAAACTTTGCTCTTGTGGGTTAGAAATCCCCTCTGCTTGGGGAACAATGTAGGCAACTAAACGTTTTTGCTCTGTCTCATCTTCCCTGGCAATAACAATAGCGGTTTTGACTGCGCTGTGCTGACTGAGAATGGTTTCAATTTCCCCTAATTCAATGCGGAAACCCCGAATTTTTACTTGATTATCAATCCGTCCTAAATACTCAATATTGCCATCGGGTAAATACCGACATAAATCCCCCGTTTTATATAATTTTGACGGCTGCTCTCCCCCCTTATCAAGGGGGGTTAGGGGGGGATCAAGGGGGATAAAAGGGTTAGAGATAAACTTCTCGGCGGTTAATTCTGGACGATTGAGATAACCTCTGGCTAACCCCGCTCCGCCAATATATAATTCTCCAGCTACCCCGACAGGTACAGGTTGTAAGCAAGCATCAAGAATATAAGCCTGAGTATTACTAATAGGTTGCCCAATTGGAACATTGGTTATAGTTGGGGAAGTAAATTCGTAGAGAGTCGTCACAACCGTTGCTTCCGTTGGGCCGTAACTGTTAAATAGTTGAGGAAGGGGAGAATAATTAGCCGTAATTGTATGCCATTGTTTGACTTTTGCTGGTTGAATGGCTTCCCCTCCAACCATAATTAGTTTTATATTGGTGATGATTGGGAGAACAGTAGGAGTCAGTTCAGAAACTAACTGATGCCAATAGGCAGTAGGAAAACTTAAAACCGTTAATTGCCATTTTTGACAATATTGCCAAAAATCCTCGCTAGAGCGCAACATATCTTCTGTTCGCAAGACTAATGTTGCACCCGATAACAAACCGCAAAAGATTTCTTCAACAGAAGCATCAAAGCAGATAGAAGCAAATTGCAGAGTTTTATCATCTGATCTAAAACCATACTCCCGAATGGCAGTTCGTGTAAAGTTGACCACTGAGCGATGTTCAATCATTACCCCTTTTGGTTTACCCGTCGAGCCAGAAGTATAAATAATGTAGGCTAGATTGTGCTGATCAACTTCTACAATCGGGTTTACGGTACTTTGTTTTGCGATGATTGACCAATCTTGATCTAAACAGATAGTTGTTCCTAGAAATTGAGGAACTTGCCCAAGGAATTGAGATTGCGTCAGTAAAATACTAAGTTGAGTATCTTCAAGAAGATAGGTAATTCGCTCTTTTGGATAATTAACATCCAAAGGAACATAAGCTCCCCCTGCTTTCAGGATTCCCAAGATACCGATGATCATCTCTAGGGAACGTTCAACAAAAATTCCCACTAAGCTATCAGCTTTTACTCCCAAAGACTGTAGATAATGGGACAATTGATTAGCACGATTATTTAATTCTTGATAGGTTAAAAATTCATTTTCTAATCTAACGGCGATCGCATCAGGATTTAGTTTTACTTGTTGTTCAAATAATTGATGCAGACACAATTCAGGCTGATAGTCAATTTGAGTCTGATTCCAATCAACTAATAATTGACAACGCTCACTTTCTGTCAATAGGGGTAATTGGGCAACGGATTGTTCTGGATTAGCAATAATTCCTGTTAATAAGTTAATAAAATGCCCTGACAATCGCTCAATTGTGCTTTGATCAAACAAGTCTGTATTATATTCCCAACTCGTAGTTAATCCAGCTTCTTTTCTCTGTATAGATAAACTTAGATCAAACTTAGCCGTCTTAAATTCCAACGGCTGATGGGTGGCTTTTATTCCCTCTAAATCTATGGCATTTAGAACTTCATTATCTAACCCAAACATTACCTGAAATAAAGGAGTATAACTCATATTTCTTTCAGGTTGTAAGGCTTCCACTAACATTTCAAACGGTAAATCTTGATGGTCGTAAGCATCGGTTGCTGTCTCTCGTACCTGTTTTAATGCCTCGCTAAAACTTGGATTTCCTGCTAAATCTGTTCTTAAGACCAAGGTATTAACAAAAAAGCCGATCAACCCATCCAGTTCACTACGAGTACGGTTAGCGATGGGGGTACCTACTAAAATGTCTGTTTGTCCCGTGTAGCGATAGAGTAAGACCTTAAATGCGGTCAAGAGGGTCATAAATAAGGTGACACCTTGTTCACGACTTAGCTTATTTAATCCTTGACTAAGTTCTGGGGAAAGGATACATCTGATTCTATCTCCCTCAAAACGTTGTTCTGGGGGGCGGGGGCGATCGGTGGGTAGATGTAATAAGGCAGGTGCGGCGGATAACTGTTTTTGCCAGTAATTTAACTGATTTTGCAGGATTTCTCCCTGTAAATACTCCCTCTGCCATATTGCAAAGTCGGCATACTGGATCGGTAACTCTTTTAAAAGAAGCTCTGAACCTTTTGTATAGGCATTATAAAGAGTTGTCAATTCCTGAATAAATACCCCCATTGACCAACCATCAGAGACAACATGGTGCATACAAATCAGCAACAAATTTTCTGTGTCTGATAACTCAAGTAGGGTAGCCCGAATGAGGGATTCATTCGCTAAATCAAAGGGTTGATGGCTGTGAATTTCTAGCCATTGTTTGAGGGCATTCTCTTCTCGATAGTTTTTGCTTTCCTTATCATTAATAATGGTTAATTTCCAATTGCTTTCTGGTTTGATTATCTGCACAGGATTTCCGTCAAGGGTAAGGAAATTGGTGCGGAGGGATTCGTGACGCTGAATAATTTCTTGTAAACTCTTTTCTAGGACATCTATTTTGAGTGTTCCCTCTAAATGCAAGGCAAAGGGAACATTATAAAAAGAACTGTTGGGTTCTAATTGATCTAAGAACCATAAACGCTGTTGAGCATAGGATAGGGGCAATTCTTCGTAATTCATTTTCTTCTCCTCGGTAAAATGGCTGTAACGATGGGGGCTAATTTTTGCTGTTTTAACTGTTCAATTCCTTGGGCTAATTCAGCTAGGGTTGCTGTGTTGAATAACTGACGTAGGGGAAGCTCAATTTTCAGGCGATCGCGAATCTGTGCTACTAATTGAGTCGCCAGTAGGGAATGTCCTCCAAGTTCAAAGAAGTTATCATTGATTCCCACTTTCTCTACTTTTAGAACTTCTGACCAAATTGTTGCCAGTATTTCCTCCATCGGGGTACGAGGGGCAACATATTTGTCTGATACTTCACTACCTGATTCAGGTGGCGGTAAAGCACGACGGTCTATTTTACCATTAGTAGTAAGGGGTAAGGCTTCTAAGATAACGAAAGCATTAGGAACCATGTAATCAGGTAATTTAGCTTTCAGAAATTGGCGGATTTCGTCAATTATGATTGTTATTTCGGGCTGGGGTACGATATATGCGACAAGACGCTTATCCCCCGCCGTATCATCCCAAACTAGCACCACCGTCTCCCAAATCTGGGGATGAGATGCCAATAATGCCTCAATTTCCCCTAATTCAATACGGAATCCCCGAATCTTAACTTGATTATCAATGCGCCCTAAATATTCTAACTCGCCATTAGGCAAATAACGGGCTAAATCCCCCGTTTTATACAATTTTGGAGTTGGGGATTGGGGATTGGAATTTTCAAAAGGACTAGGAATAAACCTTTCTGTGGTCAATTCAGGACGATTGAGATAACCCCTTGTTACTCCTGCACCGCCCACATACATTTCCCCAGGCACCCCAACGGGTACGGGTTGTAAATATTTATCGAGTAAATACACCTGTAAATCGGGAAGAGGGCGACCAATGACACTAGCCGTACTACCAACATCAGCCATGCTTAAGGGGCGATAGGTAACATGGACGGTAGTTTCCGTAATCCCATACATATTAACCAATTGGGGAAGTTGGTCGCCGTGTCGGTCAAACCAAGGCTGTAAACTGTTGATTTCTAAAGCTTCTCCGCCAAAAATGATCAAACGTAAACTTAAATCGTTATCTGTTGGCGATGAGCGATCGCCCCTAACCTCCTTTAATAACGGGGAAATGTCCTCTTTTAAGGATTCTTCCGCTTGAATTAACTGACGGAAAGCGGTAGGGGTTTGATTGAGAATCGTTACTTTTTCTTGACACAATAACTCATAAAATAATTCGGGAGAACGAGTCACTAAATAAGGCACGATTACCAGTCGTCCACCATAGAGTAAAGCCCCCCACATTTCCCACACGGAAAAGTCAAAAGCGTAAGAATGGAATAGAGTCCAGACATCTTGGGAATTGAAATGATACCGGGAGTCTGTTGCTGCAAACAGTCGCACTACATTAGCATGATTGACTAAAACCCCTTTCGGTTTACCCGTAGAACCCGATGTATAGATTATATAGGTTAAATTCTCTGGTTCTGACTTATTTTCGGGGTTTGACGTGATATTTTGAGCGATTTTTTCCCAGTCCGTATCTAAACAGATAAGTTGTGCTTGATGTTCAGGAATAGACTCGACTAATTTTGCTTGAGTTACTAATACTTTCACCTGAGAGTCTTCTAACATAAAGCTTAGACGTTCCTGGGGATATTCAGGATCAAGAGGGACATAAGCCCCACCCGCTTTAAGAATGCCTAATATTCCCACTATCATCTCTAAGGAACGTTCGACACAAGTTCCCACTAAAGTATCAGGTTTTACGCCTAATTCTTGCAGATAATGGGCTAATTGATTAGCACGACTATTTAATTCCCGATAAGTTAAGGATTCATTTTCAAATACCACCGCTACATTATGAGGAGTCCGTTCAACCTGTTTCTCAAATAGCTGATGGATACATTGATCTTGGAGATAATTTTCGTGGATATTATTCCAATCACCTAATAATTGGTTTTTTTCAAATTTTGTCAGCAGAGGTAATTGGCAAACGCGCTGCTGTGGATTGGCGATAATCCCTTCCAGTAATGTTTGAAAATGCCCCAATAGACGAGTGATTATGCCATCATCAAATCGGTTAGTATCATAGCTAATTCTCACCAGCATTTGTTGACGAGGAACAGCGACAACTGTTAGAGGATAATTAGTTCGTTCAACCCCCCGAAAATTATCTAGCTCCAAACTCTCATGGTTTGATTTAAGTCCAGTCTTCAAAGTATTACTTTCAAAGACTAGAATACTCTCAAATAAAGATGTTCCGCGAGGAATATCACTCCATCCCTGAATGTCTGCCAATGAACTGTAAGAGTATTGTTCACAATCAATTTGCTGCGCTTGTAAATCCTTTAATAAATCCAGAATTTTTGTTTCTGCTGAAACTTGAACTCGCATGGGCAATGTGTTAATAAATAGCCCCACCATTGATTCAACTCCAACCAATGATGGCGGACGACCTGAGACAGTTACACCAAAAACAACATCGCTTTCTTGGCTATAGCGAGACAGTAATAATCCCCAAGTTGCCTGCACTAAATTATTAAGGGTTAAGCGATTTTGTCGTGCGAAAGACTGGAGTGCTTCTGTTGCTGATACGGTCAACTGAATTTGTTGCTCACCATAGCTGATATTGCTATTTTCGCTCTTAGGTAACAGTTTTTCAACTGTCAAAGGAGTTGCTGCGGTAAAACCTTGAAGTTTTTGTTTCCAGAATTTTTCAGCAAGTTCTTGATCTTGTTGCTGTAGCCAAGCGATATAATGACGATAGCTTAGAGGAGATTGATATCGAATAGTTTCTCCCTGAGAAATTGCTTCATAAAAATTTAACAGATCATTGAAAACCAAAGGAAGTGACCAAGCATCAAGCAATAAATGATGAGAACTAAAAACAAATTGATAAGTATTTTTGTCTAATTTGATCAGATGCAGGCGCATTAAAGGAGGTTGAGATAATTGTAGGCTATGCTGTTGATCACTCTCTAAAAAAAACTTTAATTGCTCTTGCTGTTCTTGATCAGATAACCCTTGCCAATCATCGTTTTCAACAGTAATTTTTACCTGTTTATATACCACTTGTACAGGTTTGTTCAAAGATTCCCAAATAAAGGCCGTTCGGAAGATAGAATGTTTTTCTACTATTTTTTGCCAAGCTTGTTCAAAGGCTGCTACCTCCAAATTTCCCCTCAAGGTACAAATCATCTGCTGAAAATATATCCCTGAATCTGGAGCATACAAACTATGAAATAGCATTCCCTGTTGCATGGGAGAGAGGGGATAAATATCCTCAATATTTTGTTTGTTAATTTGGCTAGATGCTGATGTCATAAATTTGCTAATAATTTATCGAGTTCTGTTTGACTAAATTCTAGTAAGGGGAAATCTGTAGGAGTATAACCTCCATTGTCAGGGGATGTACAATAAACAATTAATTCTTGTAAAACTTCTACAAAATCCTGGGCAATTTTCTCAATGGTTGTGGATTTATGGACATGGGTACTGTATTTCCAATCTATTTGCAATTGTTCGTTGGTAACGATCGCGTTAATATTCAAGAGATGAGGACGTTGACCTTCCAAACTGTGGTCTAGTCCACTAGATTCACTAGCGAGTTGGATCAGGGAATTTTGGTTGAGTACTTGACTAAATTGCCCCAGATAATTAAAGCTAATTTCTGCTTGGGAAAGTGCTGCAAGTTGAGTCACAATTTCTTGATCCCGACGTAGGTAACGTAACAAACCGTAGCCAATCCCTTTGTGGGGAATTGCGCGTAATTGTTCCTTGACAGATTTTAACGCATTTCCGAGATTTTCTTGGTCTATTGTTTCGAGTTTTAATATGACTGGAAACATTGTGGTAAACCAGCCGACGGTGCGGGATAAATCTACATCCTCAATAATCTCTTCTCGCCCATGGCCTTCTAAGTTGAAAAGCACAGAGTCAGCGTTTGTCCATTTGCTCAAAACTAGCACTAAAGCAGTTAGTAAGACATCGTTAATCTGAGTTTGATAAGCTTTGGGGACATCTTGGAGGAGTAATTGAGTTTGGATTTCATTTAATGAGACCGATACTGTACTGATAGATTTTACTGTGTTGGTTCCTCCTTGATAATCTATCGGAATAGGGGAAATTGAGCAATGAGATACTTTCAACCAGTAAACTAATTCAGGCTTTAAGCTATCTGACTGGGCATATTCTATCAAATGTTGCGCCCAATCTTTGAAAGAAGTGGTTTTAGGGGGAAGTTTTATTTTTTGTCCTTGACTTAATTGCTGGTAAGCTGTTTGCAAATCTTCTAACAAAATTCGCCAGGAAACACCGTCCACCACTAAATGATGGATGATGATTAATAATCGCGCTCTTTTGTTTACTCCCAAGTCGAAAAAGGCAATTTGTACCAGATTTTTTGATAAATTTAAACTGGCCTGTAAAGATTCCACCTTAGTTGCGATCGCTGCTTTTTGGTCACTATCTGAGAGGATTGATAAGTCTATAAAATTAACAGAGATGCGATCGGTTGGGACAGAGTAATTGGCTTGCCAATTGTCGTTAGATTGAGTAAATCTTAAACGTAGTGCATCATGATGTTTAAACAATTCCTGCCATATTGGTTCTAAGTATTCCGACTGGAAATTAGATGGCACTGATAATAGATAGGACTGATTAAAGTGATGTGATTGGCATAGGTTTTGCTCAAAAAAATAGTGTTGAATAGGTGTTAAGGGCATTTCACCCGTAACGAAGCCTTGTTCTATCTGAAATTCTTTACTTGTTCCCGTCACGGCGGCTAATTCGGCAATAGTTTGATGGGCAAATAATTGTTTAACGGTTATTTGTAGTCCAGCTTGTTTTGCTCTGGCAATAATTGAAATGCTGAGGATGGAATCGCCGCCAAGTTCAAAAAAGTTATCATCAATGCCAACTTCCTTGACTCTCAAAACTTGCGCCCAAATGGTTGCTAGTGTATCTTCAATGAAAGTACGAGGAGCTACATATCTATCTTCGCTACTAAATTCAGGGGCAGGTAAGGCGCGATGGTCTATTTTTCCGTTTTGTGTGAGGGGTAAAGCTGCCAAGCTCACAAAAGCATTGGGAATCATATAATCTGGTAGCTTGGCTTTTAGGTATTGCCGTAATTCGCTAGTTAAGGCGATTATTTGATTGGCTGGGACAATATAAGCGACTAAAGATTTACGACCTGGAATATCTTCACGAACAATAACAACAGATGCCTTTATCTGAGGATATTGGTTTAATAATGTTTCTATTTCTCCTAACTCAATACGAAAACCGCGAATTTTTACTTGATTGTCAATGCGTCCTAAAAATTCAATGTTGCCATCGGCTAAATAACGACATAAATCTCCCGTTTTATATAATTTACTTCCTTCTGCTTTGTCGAACAGGTTAGGAATGAATTTTTCTTGTGTTAATTCTGGTCTGTTAAGATAGCTTCTGGCTAACCCTGCACCTCCAATATGCAATTCTCCTGGTACACCAATCGGAACTGGCTGTAAGTAAGAGTCTAAAATATAGATTTGAGTATTAGAGACAGGACGACCAATAGAAACTTTCTCCTCGTCCTTAGTAAGTCTCGCTACAGTCGAACAAACAGTAATTTCCGTTGGCCCGTAAGCATTAAAGAAATTTCGTCCTTTTGACCACTCAGTCATTAATTTTGCGGTACAAGCTTCACCACCGACGGTTAGAAATTGTAAATTAGATAAGGGTGCTTGAGGTAAAACAGATAAAGCCGAAGGAGATAAAAAAGCGTGAGAAATTTGTTTCTCCGTTAAGAAATCAACCAATATTTGACTAGGTAATAGGGTTTCTTTTTGGGCTAAATACAAACTAGCACCTGCGGCTAAAGCAGAGGCAATTTCACCAATAGATAAATCGAAACTTAGGGAACCAAACTGGAGTACACGGCTATGATTTTGAATTTGAAAAACGTCACTCCAAGCCAAAGCAAGATTAACAATGCTTCTATTTTCAATCATCACCCCTTTCGGTTTTCCTGTTGAACCAGAAGTATAAATCACATAGGCTAAACTATCAGTTTTAGTTTGAGAACTAGGATTATCGGTTAATGATGATGAAAAAATTTGTTCATCTAGATACAATATTTGATTAAGACTTTTTAGGTTAGTTAATCGTAATTTTTCTTCAAGAAAACCTTGAGTGAGTAACAATAATATGCCAGAATCTTCTAAGATAAACTGAAGGCGTTCTGACGGATATTCGGGGTCAAGGGGTAGATAGGCAGCACCTGCTTTAAGAATGCCTAATATTCCTATGATCATTTCTAAAGAACGTTCGACACAAATTCCCACTAAAGTATCTGGTTTAATCTGATAGTTTTGACGCAGATAATGGGCTAATTGATTAGCACGATTATTTAATTCTCCATAGGTTAAGGATTCATTTTCAAATACCACTGCTACATGATTAGGAGTCCGTTCTACTTGTTCCTCAAATAGCTGATGAATGCACTTTTTATCAGGATATGCTGTATCAGTATCATTCCATTCTACTAACAGTTGATGACGCTCTCTTTCTGTTAGTAAGGATAATGTCCCGATTGGCTCTTGTGGATTAGCAACAATTGCTTCTAACAAAGTCTGAAAATGACCACTCATGCGGGCAATCCTGTCTTGATCAAATAAATCTAGATTATATTGCCAAGATCCTTGGAGAGAGTTTCCTTTCTCTGTATTTATTTCCCACATTTGTAAAGCGAAATCAAACTTGGCGTTAACATTATCTAAAGATAAAGGCGATATCTTTAACCCAGGAGTTTCTAATTCCTCCATGGCCACATTTTGTAAGACAAACATCACCTGAAATAGAGGACTGTGACTAAGACTGCGCTCTATTTGCAAAGTTTCGATAATTTGTTCAAAAGGAACATCTTGGTTAGCATAGGCATTCGTGCAAACGGAACGCACTTGTTTTAATAATTCTTCAAAACTGGGATTACCTTCTAAGCGAGTTCGCATCACTAGGGTATTAACAAAAAAGCCAATTAGCCCTTCTAATTCTTGATAGTTACGACTGGCGATCGGTGTTCCTACCAGAATATCATTCTGACCACTGTGGCGGAATAATAGAGTAACATAAGCCGCCATCAAGGTCATAAATAAAGTCGTTGCTGATTTGTGGCTGAGTTCTTTTAGGGAGGCTGTTAGTCTTTCATCTATCTGGAAAGAAAGACAACCCCCTCGAAAGGTTTGCACAGAAGGACGGGGTCTATCCGTCGGTAATTCTAGCAAAGGAGGGGCGGCTGCTAACTGTTGTTTCCAGTAATTAATTTGGTTTTGAATGGTTATAAAACCTTGGTTTTCTCCTTGTAACCATTGCCGTTGCCAAATCGTAAAATCGGCATATTGAATGGGTAATTTGGGGAGGACGGAACCATGACCAAGCAAAAATTCTTGATATAAACTGGACAATTCTTTGAGCAATACTCCCATTGACCAGCCATCACTAATAATGTGGTGCATAGTCAATAATAAAGCCGATGATTCTGATTTAAGTTGCACTAAGGTGACTCTTAGCAAGATTCCCGTCGTCAGATCAAAAGGTTGTAATTGATCCTCAGTTGCTAACAGTTGCAATTCTTCTGACTGTTCTTGTTCTGATAATCCTTGTAAGTCGATAACCGAGATTTTCAGAGTCGCGTGGGGAGTAATTACCTGTACTGGTGTTGCTTCTACTTCCTGAAAATTAGTGCGTAGAATTTCGTGGCGATCAATAATTTCGTTGAGGCTACGTTCTAAAATTTCTATGTTGATACGCCCTTGAAGATGAACCGCTTTAAACATATTGTAAAAAGGGCTATCTGGTTCTAATTGGGCTAAAATCCATAGTCGCTGTTGAGCAAAAGAAACTGGAAAAGTCTGAGGTTCGGTTGGATTTTCTCGACTAACTTGAGGAATATTATGGTTATTGCTTGGGTATTTAAAAGACTCTGCTAATTGCCAAGTTACATTCCCTAAAAAGTCAGTATTGTAGTAATCTTTCCATTGATCAACGGTGTTAGGATTAATACTTTGATGTTTGTGAAATTTCACATCTCCTATCATTCTAGATTCGGCATAAATGCCATCAGTCATGCGCTGCTTTTTCTCTTTGTAGGGTTGCAGCATATCAGGATTAAATTCTACTCCTAAAAACTGACATAAACTCTCTATTGTTTTTTGTGGCTGCTTAACTATGTCTTCAAATTTAACTTGATACTGACGTTGTGGAGAAACTTGTTGTAAAAATTCGAGAATATTTTGATGGCTAATTAGCCAAACAAGTTCCGCAAGTTCCCTACTATTGAAAGGATTTTGATAGGGAAATATTTGATCAATTTTAGCTTCTTCATAGGAGTGAATCATTCCTAAAGGATGACGTACCAGATGAATATAGAGAGGGTTATGGAAATTTATTTCTGCTCGTTTGAGGGTTTCTAAATCTAGGGAATAGGAGGGGGTTTTGTCTATCAAGATTTTATCTCCCAACCATTCCTGTAGAAGACGGTAAAATTGTTGGCTAGTCAGATTTTTGTCTTCTAATTCCTCCATAATGGCGATCGCTTCTTCCGCATTACACCCCTTAATTTCCATGATGGTGCGAATCGTTCCTTCCATCCAGAAGTTGTAACGTCCAGAAAATTGAGCTTTTCGTTCCCCAAGGGTATTAAACCCTAATAGTTCTAATTCTGGAGGCGCAAAAAGCTGTGGATTTCCTCCTAAGATGACGCGGAGTAAGGTGGAACCACTACGATAGGGAGAAAGGATAAAAATAGCTGGTGGATTTTTGCTATTGTCATCCCTTTCATCATCTACTGTGCTAGTAAGAGCAGGAATTAAGGAGCGCATTTGTAACACTTTAGCTTCATCAATTCGCTCTTGGGATAAATCGTTAATTTCTGTGATTGCCTTACCCAATATTTTGGCAATAGCTTTTGGATAATGTTCTTCTAGGTAAGCGGCTAATCCCCTAACAGTTTTCTGGTCGAATAAAACAACAAAGTGAATAATTTCGCTGAGTTGTGCTTGCAGTTTATTAATCAGAATTGCGCCTCGAATTGAATCCCCTCCCAGTTCAAAAAAGTCATCATCTATCCCCACTCGGTCAAGTTTAAGAACTTCTGCAAACAGAGACGCGATCGCTTTTTCTGGAGGAGTACGAGGGGCCACAAACTCTCCATCTAACTGACGTTGACGCTGTTGTTGGCTAACAATCTCTTGGAGAATGAGTTCAGGATTGCATAAATTTTGGGCAATGTTTTCAAAGAATTGATAATTCAAGATTCGATAGCTTAAACTATCTGATTTAGCAGTTGTTTCTCCTAAACTTATCTTCGTCTTTTGTTCTAAACTATCTAGGTTAGATCGGGGACTAAAAATAGTTTCAGAGGCAATTTGAGCAGGAAACTCAAATAAGACACCATCTTTTTTTTCTTGCAGAAGTCCTTTTTCAATACCCGTTAAAAAATCCCAGATCGGTTTATTTTTCGGGGTGGGTTTATAAAAAAGCTCGACTTTTGCTAATCTTTTTTCTTGGGCAACCGTTCCCAAATAAGCCAACATTTGATGTTCTACACCGCGACCCAATACCCGACAACTGAGTAAAAAAGTATCTACAATTAGGGAATCTTCCTGGGCAGTAAATAATAGTAAACCCACTAAACCATAGTCCCCAAAGCGGTCTTTTACCTTAACCCCCCGACAGTCCAATTCCCCTGAATTACAAAGTTGTTTAATTTGGGATTCTGAGCGTCGGATAGTTGTTAAGTTAAATTGGTTAGTCCGTTGAGTCAGTTGAGCAACTCGCGTCAATTCCTCCGTTTGTATGGGGGAAATTTCTATTTCTAAGTTAAGTTGGGTGAGAAAATCTTCAAAAGAAAGGGAATCTTCTTGCAAACGCTGACGCTGAATATTTTGTTGATAAAGATTCGTTCTTTGTTGGTCTTCTTGAGTGGTTTGAAGTTGATCAAAAGCCCAAATATGATCTAAAAATTGGGGAATTTTTTCGCTCTCTTGAGGAAGTTGCAATGTCAAAACTTCGGGACAGTTGGCCCTAACTTCAGCACATTCCACTGGGTTATCATCAATAAAAATAAAACTATCTAACCCTAGTTGCAATTCCTCGGCTAAAGACTGCAAATTTTGAGATTTTTCTTGCCAGTTAATGCGCCAATTGACTAAATGATTTCGTTTAAGCAACATATCGGGATGTTGTTCAAAGACAGCAAAGACATCATCGGGTTGATTCTTACTACATAAACAGATTAACTTTCCTGTTGCTTGCTGGGCGATGATAAATTCTTGTAAAGCTCGAAATGGAGCATCAATTTTGACTCCTTTAACTCCATCTTCTCCACAAATTCCACTCCACAAAGTATTGTCGCAGTCCAGGGCAATCACTTTGTAGGGAGAGCTTTTCAACGCTAAAATTTTTCTAGCTAATATTGTACCTAACGCTGTGAAAAAGGTTAGATTATAGGGAATATATCCTAATTCGTCTCCGTAAGGATCATAATACTCCTGCACAGGATAGGTTTTGAGTAATTCTTGACTTTTAATTAGACAGATGCTAGGGTTTTTCTGGAGTTCTATTTCTAATTGTTCTTGTAATTTCTCATGTAACCCATTGAAAGCCGTCTCATCGGTTGGAGAGGGGGGACAAATACAGACTAGGTAGGGATTTGGCGATCGCGTTGTTGCTGTTTTTAAGGCATTAGCAAAATCCTTGACGGTTTGCTCGATTTGCGTAATATTCTCTCCTAATTCCCGTGACCTTGAATTTTCATTCTGAAAAAATTCTGCTTTGACAGCAGTTTTGGGGATTGGTTGGAGACGATTTTCAGTTTCTTGCCAGTCTTCAAACCTCACTAAAATGACATTGACCCCATTGTGATTCGTCGCTAAAAGACTGGCGGGATTGAGCAATTCTTGAAAGACTTGGTTGTACTGGGCAAATTCTATTGAATCAGGAAATCCCATTGCTTTGAGCCAATAGGAGAGAGAATCTTCCACTGGTTCACTGGTAAATGTGGCTGTGATAGCGATTTTCTGATTAGCAAGGGCTGGCATCGTTGGCATGGGCTAGTCTGTCGGCAGCATCAAGGGATAATTCTAGCTGATTCTATTCCCAAAAACTTTTTTTTGTCAATCTTTAAAAAGCGGCCCTAGTTAAGGATCGGGTTTGAAACCCAAATTTTCGATAAAACTGGACTAAACCTCGTTTAACTTGAAACCCGTAGTTTTTATGATTG
>NZ_CAWLTW010000001.1:2858700-2994801 GCF_963864145.1 Planktothrix prolifica NIVA-CYA 540
GCAAAAAATCCAATTCCCATTGTTGGCGGGGTTTAGATGCTGATTGTCAGAATAATGGGCGTGTAGTAAGATAACTGGGAGTCAAGAAGTTGTCAAACTCGAACTAGATAAAATCTTGTTAATTTTGCCTGTTTAGCCCAATTCAAGAACACTAAACCCAAATTGCCCTTATTGCTGAGAATATGTCCCCCCAAGCCTCTCAAGATCAAGCGACAACTAATCCTATCTCCAATGTCACCAAATTTTGGGCAAGTGTAAAGGCGATCGCAGCCCCCTATTGGTATCCGACTATAACGGGGGGAAGAGCTTTTTCCGATGTGATTAAATCTTGGGCAATGCTGATTTTATTAATCGGGATAATTCTAACCGTTGTGGGTTTAAATGCCTTGAATAGTTTTGTGAGTAATTATTTAGTTGATGTCATCATTGCCAAGGATAATTTTGATAAATTTGTCAAAACTTTGGTGGTTTTCGCGGTTGGACTGCTCTTTGTTACACTTTTGGTTGGATTGCTTAAATTTCTCAGAAAAAGAATCGCTCTGGATTGGTATGAATGGCTCAATAGCTGGATTCTAGCAAAATATTTCAGCGATCGCGCTTATTACAAAATTAATTTTAAATCCGATTTAGATAACCCAGATCAACGCCTATCCCAGGAAATTGAGCCAATTACCAGTAACGCCCTCAGTTTTTTTACGGTTTGCCTAGAAAATGTCCTAGAGATGATCACTTTTTTAGTGATTCTCTGGTTAATTTCCCCTTTTGTTGCCATTCTTTTAGTCGTTTGGACAGTCATCGGTAACGCCATTGCTATCTATCTAAACCAAGCCTTAAATAAAATTACCCAAGAAGAATTAGAACTTAAAGCTAATTACAATTATGCTCTAACTCATGTTCGGACTCATGCGGAATCAATCGCTTTCTTTGATGGAGAAACCCAAGAATTAAGTATTATTCAGCGTAGATTTAATAATATTTTGAACAGTGCTAAACGTAAAATTGATTGGGAGAGAGGCACAGAAATATTTAATCGGGGCTATCAGGCGGCGATCCAAGTATTTACCTTTGTCATTCTAGGGCCTTTGTATATGAATAGTGATGGCATTAGTTTCGGACAGGTCGGGCAAGCCTGTTTAGCAGCTAATTTGTTTGCTAGTGCGCTAGGGGAATTAATCGGTGAATTTGGGACTTCAGGACGATTTAGCAGTTATGTTGAACGTCTATCGGAATTTTCTCAAGCCCTAGAAGAAGTCGTTAAACAACCCGAAAATGTAAGCACGATTAAGACCATCGAAGAAAACCATTTTGCCTTTGAAAATGTGACTTTGCAAACTCCCGATTATGAACAGGTAATTGTTGAAAACCTTTCCCTTTCTGTTCAGCCTGGGCAAGGTCTATTGATTGTCGGGCCGAGTGGTCGGGGTAAAAGTTCCTTGCTTCGGGCGATCGCTGGTTTATGGAATGCAGGAACAGGCCGATTAGTGCGTCCCCCCCTAGAAGAAGTATTATTTTTGCCCCAACGTCCCTACATAATATTAGGAACCTTGCGAGAACAGTTACTTTATCCCAATCGCAATCAAGAAAAAAGTGAGGCAGAATTAAGAGAAGTTTTACAACAAGTCAATCTCCAAAATCTGCTAAATCGAATCAATGGTTTTGATACAGAAGAGTCTTGGGAAAACATTTTATCTCTAGGAGAGCAACAACGTTTGGCTTTTGCCAGGGTATTAATTACCCGTCCCAGTTTTACTATCCTAGATGAAGCCACCAGTGCTTTGGACTTCAAAAATGAGGGGAATTTATATCAGCAATTACAAAAAACTAACACAACTTTTATTAGTGTCGGACATCGGGAAAGTCTCTTTAACTATCATCAATGGGTTTTAGAACTCTCTGAGGATTCCCATTGGCAACTGCTCACAGTTCAGGACTATCGCCGACAAAAAGCTGAAGAAATTAGTAGTGTTCCTGGCGATAATTCTCAAGCTAGAGTCGAAAACTTACCTCATCAGCAAGCCGCAATGAAACCTCAAATTAATTCTTCCCAGGAACTCCTCCTTGAATCTCCAACGACAACAATCCTGACAGAAGAAGGACTTTCCCACGCACAAATGACGAAATTAAGCAACTATTCCGTCAGTAGTATTAGAAACCTAGCCAGTCGGGGAAAATCCATTACGGGAAATGATGGACTTACCTATCACTATGATAAAGACCCTAAAATCTTAAAATGGCTAAGGATTTAGCCGATACAGGGATAGTTAAAAACAACGTCAAACCATCACATTAATTTAGGAGCAAAAATGACTCTAACTTTAGTTAACGAAAAAGAATTAAGCTGTTACGCATTTAAACTTGATAACCTAGCGAGCGAGGACGCTCGCACTACAAGGGTTTTACGATTTCCGAATCACCAATTTAGGTGCTTAACAGCTTATTACAGGAAATAGTTCTTTCCTCCTCAAATTGTTGAATTTTAAAATCTAAACTTTCTTGTAAAGGATTAGGTAAAGTCATCATTCTGTCAATAATTTGAAACAGCTTGATAATCTTTTCTCTCGTTAAGCCCCGATCATACAACCCTCGAATTAAAGACCACTTCCAAGTTCTACGGCGGAGAGGATGTCAACAGAAAAGTATTAATCAAGATTGGCAGTAATTTTTCCTTTAATAGCTGAAATTGCGACAGTTCTAGGGGAAGCCAAATAATTTTTAGCGGTAGGGTCGCCACTACGTCCTTTAAAATTACGATTGGTGGCATAGACTCCCGTTTCTTCCTTGTCTAATACTCCCTTTCCTGAATTAATACAAGCTCCACAACCAGATTTGAGCAGTTGCGCCCCAGATTCTTCAAAAATAGCAAGATAGCCCAATTCTTCGGCTTTTTGACGTACCTCCATCGAAGCTGGCACTACAAATAAATCTACTCCCTGGGCAACCTGACGATCTTTTAAGACAGCCGCCGCTTGGGCGAGATCGTAGAGTTTTCCGCCAGTACAAGAGCCGATGAAGGCTTTGGTGATGGGAACATCTTCTAATTGACTAATGTTAACTACCTGATCTGGTTTAGGGGGACGGGCAACCTGGGGTTCCAAATGGCTCAGATCGAATTTATAAACAGCTTCATACTCGGCATCGGGGTCAGCGATCGCGTCTTCAAACCCAATTGGTGTGCGACTGGTAACATAATGGTTTGTCACCTCATCCGCCGCAATTAAACCACACATAGCACCACATTCAATGGCCATATTAGCCAAGGTCAGGCGTTCATCTAAGGGCAATTGTTCAATGATAGAGCCACGAAATTCCATAACTTTACTGGTGGCTCCCCCACAGCCCAATTTGCCTAGAATAAACAAGATAATATCCTTGGCACTAATCTGAGGAGGAAGGGTTCCCGATAACTCAAACACCAGGGTTGGCGGGACTCGTATCCACATATCCCCCATTGCAAAAATATTGGCCATATCTGTAGTTCCAACCCCTGTGGAAAAGGCTCCTAAAGCTCCATAGGTACAGGTATGGGAGTCCGTTCCTGCAATGATCATTCCAGGGCGAATAAATCCTTTTTCTGGCAACAAAACATGACAGATACCAGCCGCTTCCCCTGGGGAAACCAGATCAAACAGATGACAGCCTTGAGCTTGGGCAAATTTGACCATCTGCTCGTACATGACAGGGGCTTTGTTATCAATGCGAATGTCATTAATTTGAATAAAGTGATCAGCGACTAACACCACCCGTTGCGCATCCCATAATTGGGCAGTTTTCCCATAATTGTCATAAAATACCTTTGCGACCGAACTAGCCACCGCATCATGGGATAAAGCCAGATCAATCTTGGCAAACACCCCTTCTCCTGGTTTCACATAATCATTGCCTGAAGCTTTGGCTAACATCTTTTCCACCCTGGTCATGGGACGGGCAGGGGTGACACTAGGCGGAATTTTAACCTCTCCTTGACGACGCTTTTGATTAAAGGCCATTAATCCCCCAGCAGTGGCGATCGCTTCTACCACAGGGTTTTGTTCCGTCTCCCCAATAATTTCTAAGGGGAGTCCAATATTAATACTATTGCGATAGAAAATTTCGGCGAACGATCGCGCTTTAACTTTTTTGATGCCAGCCGCTTTTAGGGCAATGGGGGCAATTTCTCGACTTGATCCACAGCCAAAATTATTCCCTGCTTCGATCTCATCATATTGTAGTAGTTCTCCCACGCCAATGATGTGTTCTAAAGCATATTGTTTTAAGTGGTCTGGATCATCATTAGTCCCTCTTTTAGCGGGAATAATATCGTCAGTATTAATATCATTTCCCAGGTACAGGATTTTGTTAGCATCAGTCATGGATTAAACTCCTTATTCAGTAGGTTGTTCAAGGGAAATTTCTTCAAGGAATAGGTCAACGAGGGTAGCCGTATTGACCAAAGTTTCGTGGTTTTGAGGGAACAAATCGGCGGTGCGGTATCCTTTGCCTAACAGTCGCTCCTGGGCCTTGAGAATCCGTTGGGCTGCCTTGATTTCTCCCCATTGTTGTAGCATCAAAACACAACCCGCTAGAGTACCCAGGGGGTTGGCAATGCCCTTGCCAGCAATATCTGGGGCAGTTCCATGAATGGCTTCATACATCCCCAAACCCTGGTTATTGAGACTGGCCGATCCCAATAATCCAATTGAACCTACCAACGCTCCACCAATATCACTGAGAATGTCCCCAAACATATTCCCTGCCAAAATGACATCAAATTGTTGGGGATTGAGAACCAGTTGCATGGCTAAGTTATCAACGAGCATCGGAGATACTACCACATCAGGAAAATTGGTAGCTTCCTCTTGTACCAATCGAGTCCAAGGAATCTGAGGTAGGGCATTTTCTTTGTGGGCAACGGTAAGTAAACCCCGACGTTCCTGGGCTTTTTGGAGGGCGATCCTTGCAATACGACGAATTTCTTCATCGTAATACCACATAGTGTGATAGCCGTAGGCTCCCTTTTCATCCGTACCCCGACCTGCTGGGCCAAAATAGATGCCACTGACCAATTCTCGAACGATTAAAATATCGAGGGCTTGCACTTTCTCAGGTCGCAGACTGGATGTATGCAGTAAACTTGGGCAACTGCGAATGGGTCGCAGATTAATAAAAAAGTCGAAGTGCCTCCGTAGTTCTAGAAGTCCCCCTTGACTTACTGCGCCAAAGACAATGCCATCAGACCCTTCACACTGTTGGCTAGTTTCTGGGGGAAAAGTACTACCTAATTTTTCTAAGGCCATTCCACCGAGCCAGCCATAGTTTATCGTTAAGGCAAATCCCTCAAGTTGGGCAACTTGGCGCAGAATGGTTAAAGACGCTTCGACGACTTCAGGGCCAATACCTTCTCCTGGGATGGCGACGATACGATAGGATGATTTACTCAAAGGTTCCATTTTTCCATAACTCCACTACCTCTTCGGCGGTAAAATACCGTTCTTGTTCTACAGCCAAGGTTTTGATCACAGAGCGCATTTTCTCGTATTGTTCCTTGGGTTGGGGATGATTGAGTTCTTTTTCAAATAAATAACGGAAATTGCTCGCACCACTCCATTTTCCAAAGAGAATCTCAATCGTGTTGTGGGGTAAGACAGCATAACTTTTAGGATCGCTGAACAAAGACTTAACATGAATGCCAGATTCATGGCGTTGTGCTTGTTGGGAGTAAGGAGCGGCGGGACGAATGCCTTGTTGTTCCATATAATCCAGAACTGGGGCGATCGCCTCATAGTTAATGCCTTCGACTTCAATGCCAAAGCGAACTTTTAAGCCGTTTAATACCTGTTCAATGGCAACATTCCCAGAACGCTCACCAATGCCGCCAAAGGTTCCCGAAACGATGGTCGCGCCTGCCATCACTGATTGGAGGGTATTTTCTAAAGCGAGGCCTAAATCATTATGGTAGTGTACTCCTAGATTGACCCCTGTGGTACTTTGCAAGAGATCGTTAACCCAAATATAACTTTTTTCGGGACTGAGAACCCCAACGGTATCAGAGAGGTAAAAGTCTTCAACATAAGGACTGAAGGTACGCAAACACTCAACCAAAAAGTCAAAATCGGCCCTTGAGGCATCCTCGATCGCAAATTTTACCCTTAATCCTGCTTCCTGAGTTGCATAGCGTAAATGGTTAACAATTTCATCAATGGCATTTTGACGGATTCGGTTAATAATGTGGTCAGGAATGTGATCATCAATGGTCTTTCCTTGAAACTCTTTCATCTGAGAGATTTCCCGATCGCGTAGAAAAAGTAAGCGATCAGAGAGTCCTTTAAAAAGTACGATCTGACCAAGATCACAGTCTTTAGCTATATTTATAAAGTCCTTTTTGATCGGGGTGGCAGCCACAATTTGATGCTTTAATCCTTGCGCTACTAAGGTTTTGACTAATTTTGTTTCGTCATCACAAACACAAGGCATTATTTCGATCTCAGACACCCCTGTTTGGGCAATTAAATGAGCAAATTCCTGTTTCATTTCATAGGGAAAGAATAATCCAGCTTGTTGTTCCCCATCTCGTAGGGTCGTATCTGAAATTTTAATAGGAAGAGTTTGCATTTTTTCCTCTAGTTCATTACAATTACCACAGATGCTTGCCGATAAGTCGATTGACTTACGGCATTGATGTTACTATCAATGTTGAATGTTGACAATTGAGGTTGATAAGAGTAGATTTATCTGAGGCTTTTGTTACCCCGTCAGGTAACGACTTTTTAAGCGATCGCCTTTTAACCTGGCCCCCTTTGTGTAATTATTGTTTAAGCTCCTGTGGACTTCTAGTTCATGACTTCTCTACTCTAAGGATTTTCCTCCATGTTCAAGCAATCTATCCACCAGTTATTTGAAACCCAAGTTGAACGCGCACCAGAAGCAGTGGCCGTCCTTTCAGAACAAGGGCAATTGACCTATGAGGAATTAAATACTAAAGCGAATCAACTAGCCCATTATTTGCGAACCCTGGGGGTTAAGTCCGAAACATTGGTGGGACTTTGTGTTGATCGCTCCCTAGAGATGGTCATTGGCTTATTGGGTATTCTCAAGGCGGGAGGAGCATATATTCCGCTCGATCCAACTTATCCCAGGGAAAGATTGACCTACATGGTGCAGGATGCTCAAATATCCGTGTTGGTCACGCAAACGCAATGGTCTAACTTAATTTCCGACTATGAAGGACAGGTAGTTTGTTTAGATAGTCAATGGGCAAAAATTGCCAGTTGTAGTCAAGAGAATCTGATTAATACGGTAAATCCTGAGAATTTAGCCTATGTCATCTATACATCGGGATCAACGGGAAAACCCAAGGGGGTAATGATTGAACACCAATCCTTGGTAAACTTCACTAAACTAGCGATCGCTCAATATCAGGTAACTAAACGCGATCGCACTCTTCAATTTGTCTCTATCAGTTTTGATGTGGCCGCAGAGGAAATCTATGTTACTCTTTGTTCTGGTGCTACCTTAATCTTACGAACTGAAGAAATGATCAGTTCTATTCCTTCATTTGTTCAAAAATCCCAAGATTGGCAAATAACTGTTTGGAGCTTACCCACCGCTTACTGGCATTTATTAGTCAATGAATTAGTTAAGAGTAAAATGGCATTACCAGACAGCTTGCGATTAGTCATTATCGGCGGAGAAAGAGTTCAACCAGAATTGGTGAGAATGTGGTTTAAAAATGTAGGAAATTTTCCTGAATTAATTAATGTTTATGGCCCTACGGAAGGGACAATTGCGGTAAGCCTTTGTCGCCTATCACAACTAACAGAAAGTCAACGCAACAGGACAGAAATTCCTATTGGAAAGAGTTTAGGAGAAAATATTTCAGTTTATGTTTTAGATGAAACCTTAAAAACCGTTCCTCCTGAAACACCAGGAGAAATTTATATCGGGGGTACTGCGGTTGCCAGGGGTTATTTGAATCGTCCAGAATTAACTGCTCAAAAATTTATTCAAGCTCCCTTTAGCCCCTCAGAAAGATTATATAAAACTGGAGATTTAGGCAGATATTTAGCCGACGGTAATTTAGAGTATTTAGGAAGAGTCGATCATCAAGTTAAAATCAACGGTTTTAGAGTTGAATTAGGAGAAATTGAAACCGTTTTACTTCAACATCATCAAGTCGCTCAAGCCGTTGTTATTGATCGAGAAGATCCTCTGGGAAATAAAAGATTAGTTGCTTATCTTGTTCCCCATTCAACCGAGGAAAATTTAACCGTAACTCTGCAACAATTTTTGAAGAATAAGCTTCCGAGCTATATGATTCCTGCGACTTTTGTTGTATTAAATGAGTTGCCCCTTAGTCCCAATGGAAAAATTGATCGTAAAGCTTTACCCATACCAGATTATGACGGGAACGAACGTCAAACTCCCTTTATTGCCCCTCGTAATCAACAAGAAGAAAAATTAGCAAATATTTGGCATCAGGTATTTGGATTAGAAAAAATTGGGGTCAATGACAACTTTTTTCACTTGGGGGGACATTCCCTAATTGCCACACAAATTTTATCTCGAATACGGGATATTTTTGAGATTGAAGTTTCCTTTAAAAAATTGTTGGAGAATCCCACAATTGGAGATTTAAGTCAAACAATTACAGAGCAACAGCAAGATAAAAAAACAACTAACTTTAAAACAATCAAGCCTATTGCACGGGACGGTTATTTGCCTGTTTCTTTTGCTCAAGAAAGAGTTTATTTTATTGAACAATTAGCACCTTCTGTCACCGCCTATCAATTCCAAGAAAGTTTACGCATTAAAGGCTTTTTAGATGTATCTATTTTAGAAAAAAGTATCAGTGAAATTTTGCGTCGTCATGAAATATTCCGCACCACATTTCCAGCCGTAGCAGGAAAACTGGTACAAGTCATTCATCCACCTGAACCTGTTAGATTACCAGTCATTGATTTACAAAATGTTTCCAAAGATCAACAAGAAGCAGAAGTCGAAAAATTGACTGAACAGGCAGTCCATAAACCCTTTGATATTAGTCAATTACCGTTAATACATTGGACATTATTAAAATTAAATGAACAAGAATGGGTATTAATTCATGTGGAACATCACATGGTACATGATGGCTGGTCATTTAATTTATTTTTAAAGGAATTAGTCACCCTTTATCAAGCTTTTTCTCAAGGAAAACCTTCTCCATTAAGTGAACCTTCCTTACAGTTTGTGGACTTTGCTCATTGGCAGCGAGAATGGACGAAAACAGAGGAAGCAACAACACAACTCAACTATTGGCATCAAAAATTAGCGGGTAGTCCTCCTCTATTGGAATTACCCTATGATCGTCCTCGGTCAACCGAGCAAACCTATGGGGGAGCAAGAGTACGGGTAGATCTTCCTTTAGATGTTTGTCAACCTCTAAGAAGCCTAAGCCGCCAAGAGGGGGTAACGCTTTTCATGAGTATGTTTGCAGTCTTTGTGGCGCAAATTTATCGCTATACAGGCCAAGAAGACATCTGTGTGGGTTCTGGAGTGGCTAACCGACGGTTGCGGGAGACAGAGGGACTTATTGGCATGATTGTCAATAATATCGTGCTTCGTACTGATGTTTCGGGAAATCCCACTTTTAAACAACTGTTAGAGCAAGTACGTCAAGTTACCCTAGAAGGTTATGCCAATGAGGACTTACCTTTTGATAAAGTCGTCGAAGTGTTAAAACCCGTTCGTCATTTAAGTTATAATCCTTTATTTCAGGTGATGTTTAGTTTCCATGATGCTCAGTTACCTGATTTGAATTTGCCTGGATTGAGCATTAAACCGAATGATGCCCTTGCTAATAATTCGGCAAAATTTGATTTAGATATTGTGGTTATTCCTCGTTCTGAGCAACGAGTTGGACGTAATTCGGTCACAGAAACAAAGGGAATTGAAACCGAAGGAATTACGATGGTTTGGGAATATAATACGGGACTCTTCGAGGAATCTACTATCAACAGAATGGTCGAAGATTATCAAACCCTATTACAAGGGATTTTAGCTAATCCCAATCAAAGACTATCTCAATATTCCCTGTTAACAGAACAACATAAACATCAGTTATTAGTAGAATGGAATAACACTCATCATGAGTACGAGGAAGTTAACGGAATCCATCAACTTTTTGAAGAACAAGTCAAGAAAACACCAGAGGCGATCGCTGTTGTATTTGAGGATAAATACCTCAGCTATCAACAATTAAACGAACAAGCAAACCAACTTGCTCATTATCTCCAAACATTAGGAGTTAAACCTGATAACCTAGTGGGGATTTTCCTGGAACGTTCCTTAGAAATGTTCATTGGACTATTAGGAATACTCAAAGCAGGAGGAGCCTATCTACCCCTAGATCCTACCTATCCAGAAGATAGATTAGCCTATATGGTTAATGATGCTCAAGTTTCTATTGTGGTTACTTTAGAAAAATGGGCAAATTTAAAAACTCAACAGACACTTCAATGGGTTTGTTTAGATAGCCAAAAAGATATTATTGCTCAACAAAATAGTAATAATATCAATGTTGCCATAGAAGAGAAAAATCTTGCCTATGTCATCTATACATCAGGCTCTACGGGACAACCCAAAGGAGTCTTGATTGAACATCAATCCTTGATTAACTTTACCAAAAGTGCGATAGAAAAATATGAAATAACGGAACAAGATACGGTCTTACAATTTGCTTCCATTAATTTTGATGCTGCGGCTGAAGAAATTTATCCCTGTTTAAGTTCTGGGGGAACCTTAGTTCTGAGAACAGAAGAAATGATGAAATCTGTCTCAGCATTTATACAAGAATCTCAGAAAAAAGAAGTAACAATTTGGGATTTACCCACCGCTTACTGGCATTTATTAGTCAGTGAAATTATTCAAGAAAATCTCCCATTACCGCCATCTTTAAGATTGGTAATTTTAGGGGGTGAGCGAGTGTTACCAGAAAGGGTAAAAATGTGGCAGGAATATGTGGGACAATATCCCCAATTAGTTAATAGTTATGGCCCCACAGAATCCACCGTTGTCTCTACCCTACACTATCTGGAAGAAAGCCCTATTAATCAAGCAGAAATTCCCATCGGAAAACCCATTAATAACGTCCAAGTTTACATATTAGATCAATACTTACAGCCGATGCCCATTGGTGTACCTGGAGAACTTCATATCGGGGGTTTAGGGATAGCAAGGGGTTATTTAAACCGACCAGAATTAACGGTCGAAAAATTTATAGATAATCCTTTTAAAGCAGGAGAAAAACTCTATAAAACAGGGGATTTAGTCCGCTATAAATTCAACGGTAATTTGGAATTTTTAGGACGCATTGACTCTCAAGTTAAAATTCGGGGTTTTCGCATTGAATTGACTGAAATTGAAACAGTCTTAAATCAATATTCATCCATCAAACAATCGGTAGTTATTGCCAGGGAAGATAGTCCAGGGATTAAGCGATTAGTTGCCTATATCGTAGGGAATAAAAATCAAAACAAAATCGAAGAAATTCGCTATTATCTTAAGCAGAAATTACCGCCTTATATGGTTCCCTCTGCTTTCGTTTTCCTAGAAGAAATTCCCATCACTACTAATGGAAAAGTTGACCATCGTGCCTTACCTATTCCAGAAACGACTTCCTCGTTAGAAAGCGAGTTTACTGCTCCTAAAACACCCATAGAAGAACGTTTAACCGCAATTTGGGCTGAGGTCTTAAGACTGGAAAAAGTTAGTATCCATGATAACTTCTTTGAACTGGGAGGGGATTCAATTATTAGTATTCAGATGATTTCCAAGGCGAATCAAATAGGATTACAATTAAGTCCTAAGCAACTTTTTCAGTATCAAACTATTGCAGAATTAGCTACCGTTGTCGGAATAGATAAGCAAATAAAAGCTAATCAAGAATTAGTCACAGGAATTATCCCTTTAACGCCCATTCAACATTGGTTGTTTAAGCAAGATTTACCTGATGTTAATTACTTTAATCAATCAGCATTAATTGAAGTTCCAGCAACAGTAAACCCAGAACGATTAAAACAAGTTATACAAGCATTATTGAATCATCATGATGCTTTGCGGTTGCATTATCTTCAAGAAGATGAAAGTCTAACTCAAATTAGTGGTACCACAAAAGATGCAATACCTTTAGAGGTAATTGATTTATCACAACTGTCTCCAAACGCGCAAAAAACAGCAATTATGGCCAAAGATGAAGAAACTCAAAGGAGTCTAAACCTAACCACAGGAGATATTGTCAAAGTTGTTTTATTTAACTTAGGAAATGAACAACCAAGTCAATTACTCATCGTAATTCATCACTTAGCGATCGATGGAATTTCTTGGCGCATTTTACTTGAAGATTTAGCTACAGCTTATCAACAAATTAGTCAAAGTCAAGAAATTAAATTACCACTAAAAACCACTTCATTTCAAGATTGGTCTAACCAATTAGTCACCTATAGTCAATCTGAAAAATTAAAACAAGAAAGGGATTATTGGATATCCCAATTAACAAAAGAAATTGCTTCTTTACCTATGGATTATTCTGGGACAAAAGAGAGTAATCAGTTAAGTTCGGCAAAAGCCATTAACCTATTTTTAAATGAAGAAGAAACTCGTGGATTATTGCAAGATGTTCCTGGTGTTTATAATACCCAAATTAACGATGTCTTGTTAACTGCTTTACTGGAAAGTTTTAGCCAATGGACAGGAGAAAAATCTTTAATTGTTGACTTAGAAGGCCATGGACGAGAAGATTTATTTGAAGTAATAGACTTGTCTCGTACTGTTGGTTGGTTTACCACCCTATTTCCAGTGCGACTAGAAGGGAGTAAAACGGGACAACTTCCAGAAACCTTAAAATCAGTTAAAGAGCAACTGCGTCGTTTACCCAATCGTGGTATCGGTCATGGCATTTTGAAGTATTTGTCTAAAGATCAAGAGGTTAAAAAGGAATTTGAGAACTTAGTCAAAGCACAAGTTAGTTTCAATTATTTAGGTCAATTTGATCAGGTACTATCGGCATCAGGAGTTTTAGGAGAAGTCAAAGAATGGAAAACGGAACGAAGTCTTGTGGGAAACCGCAGTCATTTGTTAGAAATTAGTGGATTAATTCGTTCCCAGAAATTAGAAATGCAATTTGTTTATAGTGAGAAAGTTCATCAACGAGAGACCATTGAAAGATTGGCAAATGGATTTATGAGCGTCTTAAAAAGTCTAATTATTCACTGTCAGTCGTCCAAGGATAAAGGTTATACACCATCAGACTTTTCTGCTGCTCAAGTTAGTCAAGAACAGCTAGATAAATTCCTGTCCAAAATCAATCAAAAGAAAGGTAAAACGAGGTAATTTTGATGAACAACATTGAAGATATTTATTCTCTCTCTCCAATGCAACAAGGTATGCTCTTTCATACCCTTTATTCCCCAGAGTCTGAGGTTTATTTTGAGCAGCTAGTTTGTACTTTGAAAGGACAATTAAATCTTTCATTTTTTCAACAGGCTTGGCAAAAAGTTGTGGCCAAATATCCTGTGTTAAGAAGTTCTTTTCATTGGGAAGAAATTGAAAAGCCTCTGCAAATGGTCAGTCAGAAAGTAGAATTACCTTGGATGGTTTATGACTGGAAACATTGGGATAATTTACAACAAAAAGAAGCGTTAGAGTCGTTTTTGAAAAGCGATCGCGCTTCAGGGATTGAACTTGATCAAGCACCTTTAATGCGTTTTGCTTTAATACAGTTAGAAACCGACAGTTACCAATTTATTTGGAGTCATCATCATATTCTCTTTGATGGTTGGTCAATGCAGATCATTCTTCAAGAGGTTTTTGATTTATATGAAAGTTATAATCGAGGTGAATCTTTACAATTAAAATCCTGTCATCCCTATCGGGAATATATTAGTTGGTTACAGCAACAAGATAGTTCTCAAGCTCAGAAGTTTTGGCAACAAAGACTTAAGGGGATTGAAGCACCTACACCTCTGGTTGTTGATAAATTGATTGATAATAAACCCCAAGAAGAGGCTTATCAAGAAATACCTTTTAAGTTATCTTTTGAGATTACAAACCAATTACAATCATTGGCACAAAAACATCATTTAACCCTTAATAATTTAGTGCAAGGAGCTTGGGGTTTACTGCTTTCCCGTTATAGTGGAGAAACGGATATTGTTTTTGGCGCAACGGCATCTGGACGCACGAGTGAGTTAGCAAATATTGATACAATGGTTGGGCTATTTATCAATACCTTACCAGTGCGATTACAAATTTCTGGGAAAGAGGAATTAATTCCTTGGTTAAAAGCATTACAAAGTCAGCAATTTGAACAAGAACCCTATACTTATTATTCCCTAGCTGATATTCAGAAAAATAGTGATATTCCGCCTAAAATGTCTTTATTTGAAAGTATTTTGGTATTTGAAAATTATCCCGTAGATTCCTCGAAAAATGCTCCGCAAAGAACCTTAGAAATTACCGATATTCGGTGTTTAGAAAGAACAAACTATCCTTTGACAGTTGTGATTATTCCTAATGTAGAATTATCAGGAAGAATTGTCTATGATACCCGTCGCTTTGAAGCGGAAACGATTGAGCGTATGATTGGACATTTGCAAACCTTATTAGCAGGAATGGCGAATCATCCAGAACTACGTCTTTCTGAATTTTCATTATTAACTAAAGCGGAAGAAGAACAATTAATATTGGCAGAAAATCAAAATGATTCCCTGATCAAAACTATTGACTATCAATGTATTCATCGGTTATTTGAGAAACAGGTAGAAAAGACTCCTAATGCGATCGCGATCGTTTATAAAGATGAACAATTAACCTATCAAGAATTAAACCAAAGAGCTAATCAATTAGCCCATTATTTACAATTTCTAGGTATAAAATTAGAGGATAAAATAGGGGTTTGCATTGAAAGATCACCTTTAATGGCGATCGCAATTTTAGGGATTCTTAAAGCAGGAGGAGCTTATTTTCCTTTAGATTCTGCTTATCCAGTTGAAAGATTAGCTTTCATGCTCGAAGATGTAAAATGCCCCATACTTTTAACTCAAACTCATTTATCTAATCAATTACCAGTTGATGATATTAAACAGGTTATTAATATCGAATCAGAATGGAAAAATATTAGTCAATATTCCTCTGACAATTTATTAACTCAAGTTACTCCCAATAACTTAGCTTATATTATTTACACGTCAGGTTCAACTGGAACCCCGAAAGGAACAGAAATTCCTCATCGTAGCTTCATCGGTTTTATGTTTGGGGTTAATTATATTAAGCTGGGGGCTGACAATATTTGGCTACAACATTCTTCAATTTCTTGGGATGCTTTAACTTTAGAATTGTGGACACCATTGCTTTATGGGGGGCGTTGTGTGCTTTATCCAGACAATATTACGACTCCTGAAAACTTGAGCAAAATTATCAAAGAAGAAGGGGTTAATATTCTCTGGCTGACTTGTGCTTTATTTAACCTAATTATTGATACAATGCCAGAAGCTTTATTAGAAGTTAAACAATTAATAATAGGAGGAGAAGCTTTATCTGTTTCTCATGTTCGTCGTGCTTTAAATTTATTACCACAAACACAAATTATTAATGGTTATGGCCCTTCAGAATGTACTGTATTTACCGCTTGTTATGTGATTCCAAAACAACTCGATCAAAATGTCAATTCAATTCCCATTGGTAAACCGATTGGAGATAGAAGAGTTTACTTACTTGATCAGAATTTACAACGAGTTCCGATCGCGGTTCCTGGGGAAGTTTACATAGGCGGAAAAAGTGTTGCCAGGGGTTATTTGAATCAGCCAATATTAACTCACGAAAAGTTTATTGATAATCCTTTTGTTGATGGAGATACTCTTTATAAAACAGGAGATTTAGTGCGTCGTCTGAGCGATGAAAATCTAGAATTTTTAGGACGTATTGATAATCAGGTCAAAATTCGCGGTTTTCGCATTGAATTAGGGGAAATTGAGACGGTTTTAACTAATTATTCTGAAATAAGGGAAGCGATTGTTACAATACGAGAAGATCAACCTGGAGATAAATCTTTAGTTGCTTATATTGTTCCCCATAATCATCAATTAACTACTCGTGATGTCAGAAATTTTCTGAGTCAAAAGTTGCCTAATTATATGATTCCGAATGCTTTTGTCTTTTTAGACAAATTTCCTCTCACTCCTAATGGTAAAATTAATCGTCTTGGTTTACCTGCTCCCAATATTTCTCAGCAGAATTTAGGGATTGAATTTGTTGCTCCTCGGACTTCTACAGAACGGGAATTAGTAACAATTTGGATTGAGGTTCTACAGTTGACAAAAGTAGGAATATATGATAATTTTTTTGAATTAGGAGGTCATTCTTTACTAGCAACTCAACTGATTTCTCGATTAAAAGAAACCTTTGAAATTGAGTTTCCTTTCCGCTACTTATTTGAAAATCCTACCATTAGCCAACTAGCAGAGAAAGTTGTTAACCAACAGATTGAACTAGCAGAAGGTGATGAATTTGCGCAAATCTTAGGGGAGATTGACGAGTTATCTGAAGATGAAGTGGCACAACAATTATTTTTATGATTTTCAAGTCAAATAATGTTATAATGGTAGGTAGGAATGAGGAATACAAAATGTGACCACTAATGGTAATTCTACATAACTTCTAAAAGTCTTTCTTTTTTGCTTCTATTTTTTTAAAAACTAATCTTCCATAAATCCTATGAGTGATCTGCTAAAACGTTTAGAAAATCTTTCTCCTGAAAAACGAGAATTAGTGCTACAAAAGCTGAAGCAGCAGCAATCAAAAACAAGTAATAATCAAAAGAAACAAAAATTATCATTGATTCCTGTACCAAGAGAAGGAGATATTCCTCTATCTTTTGCTCAAACGAGACTCTGGTTTTTAGCTCAATTTGATCAAGAAAATTCTCCTTATCATGTGCCTATTTTTTGGCAAATTAAGGGAAGTCTTAATTTAAACGCCCTAGAGCAAGCGATCGCAGAAATTATTGACCGTCATGAAGTATTACGGACGACTTTTTCTGTGGTTAATGAGTCTCCTGTACAGGTTATTAATCATCCTTATCAGTTAAGCATACCAGTAATTAATTTAGAGGGAGAGACAGAAAATATTAAATTAGAGAAGGCGCGACAATTAGCAACCGAAGAACTGCAAACCTCTTTTGACTTATCAATAAGTCCTTTATTACGGGTAAAATTACTCAAAATTAACCCTCAATTTCATATTTTATTGTTGGTTATTCATCACATTATTTTTGATGGTTGGTCGGTTGATCTATTCCGTCAAGAATTATCTAATCTTTATAGCTCTTTTTCCCTAAATAAACCTGCTTCTTTGCCAAAATTAGCTCTTCAATATGCTGATTTTGCCCATTGGCAGCGACAATGGTTACAGGGAGAAATACTAGAAACCCAACTTAATTATTGGCGGCAACAGTTAAAAAATGCTCCCCCTCTCTTAGAATTCCCCATTGATAAACCTCGTCCCTCTCTACAAACCTATGAGGGTTCTAGTCAATCTATACATCTCAATCTGACTTTAACGCAGCAATTGAAGGGATTAAGTCAAACATCAGGAACAACTCTGTTTATGACCCTTCTAACTGCCTTTACCGTGCTACTTTATCGCTATAGTGAACAGGAAGATATTGTCATTGGAACGGCGATCGCTAATCGAAATCGTCAAGAATTAGAGCCATTAATGGGCTTTTTTGTTAACACTTTAGCTTTACGAACTAATTTGCAAGGTCATCTTACTTTTTTAGAATTATTGCAACAAGTTAAGGATAGAACTCTGGAATCCTATGATCATCAAGACTTACCCTTTGAGAAATTAATTGATGAATTACACATTGAGCGATCGCTGAGTAATCATCCCTTATTTCAAGTATTTTTTACCCTACAGAATGAAGCTAAAGAGACCTTAGAATTGCCAGAATTAACTATCAGTAATTTTGATTGGGAAAACAAAATAACGTTATTTGATTTAGGATTAATTTGTCGAGAAACTCCCCAAGGGTTAATCGCAGAATTAGAATATCGGACAGATTTATTTGCAGCCAAAACTATTCAAGGAATAGTAGAACATTTAGAAATTTTATTACATGGAATTGTTGATAATCCTCAACAGTCAATTAATACTTTACCTTTACTGACGGAATCTAATCAAAAACAACTAGAAATTTGGAATCAAACGGATAGTAACTATTTTCAAGATAAAACTTTAATTGATTTATTTGAAGAACAAGTAAATAAAACCCCTGACAAGACAGCATTGGTCTTTGAACAGACAAGTTTAACTTATCAAGAACTAAATCAAAAAGCTAATCAGTTGGCTCATTATTTACGAGAAAACTATCAGATTGAACCAGATAGCTTAATTGGCATTTGTACCGAACGTTCATTAGAGATGGTTGTAGGTTTATTAGGTGTTTTAAAAGCGGGTGCTGCTTATGTTCCGATTGACTCCGATTATCCAGAAGATAGAATTAGATTTATTTTAGAAAATAGTAAAATTTCAGTCTTATTAACCCAGAGTTTTGTTCAAGATAAATTATCCCTATCTTACTTAAAATCTTTAAGTAAGTTTATTGATTTAGATCAGTTTGATTATGACTTATTTCCTAACTATAATTTAACAGTTCAAAGTAAACCTAATCACCTAGCTTATGTGATTTATACTTCTGGTTCAACAGGACAACCTAAAGGGGTAATGATTGAACACCAATCAATTGTTAATCTTTGCTTAAATTGGGGCAAACTATTTCACGTTAATCCGCAAAGTCGTTTACTTCAATTTGGGTCTTTTAGTTTTGATTTATCTATTGGAGAAATTGCCACTAATCTTAGTCATGGTGCTTGTTTATATTTAGCAGGAAAAGAAACATTACTACCCACTCAAACCTTAGTAAACTTTCTGGAAACGAACCAAATCACCCATAGCTTTTTATCTCCTTCAGCCCTATCTATTTTACCTCAAGCCAACTTATCCCATTTAGAAAATATAACGGTTGGAGGTGAAGCTTGTTCTTCTGAAGTCGTAGAAAAATGGGCAAATCAAAGACGTTTATTCAACTGCTATGGCCCTACAGAAACGACGGTAACAGCGACATTTTCTCCTTGTGAAGCAAATGGTCAAAAACCCAATATTGGTAAACCATTAGATAATATTCGCGCCTATATTTTAGATAGGAATCAGCAAATCTTACCACCAGGAATACCAGGAGAATTATGTATTGCAGGAGTCTGTTTAGCGAGGGGTTATTTGAATCGTCCAGACTTAACGGCTGAGAAATTTGTTGAAGTTAACCTATTAGGAAAAACTGAACGAATTTATAAAACAGGGGATTTAGCAAAATGTGGAGATGATGGAAATCTGGAATTTTTGGGACGTATTGACCAGCAAGTAAAACTGCGAGGATTTCGCATTGAATTAGGGGAAATTGAAGCAGTTTTGTTGGAGCATCCTGTTGTTAAAGAAGCTGTTGTTAACCTATATGAAACAGAAAATAATCAGCAATTAGTGGCTTATATTATCCCGCAAGAAAAACAGCGTGATGTTAGGGATGAACTGAAAAGCTTACTGAAAAGCCGTTTGCCAAATTACATGATTCCAAGTCAGATTATGATCTTGGAAACTCTTCCCCTAACCCCTAATGGAAAATTAGATAAAAAAGCCCTACCGATCCCTGATTTAAAAATATTTACCGATGGCGAAATGCCTGTTACTCCCACAGAAGAATTATTAGCCAGTCTATGGCAAGATCTCTTGCAAATCAAGTCTGTGGGTCGTCGGGATAACTTCTTTGAATTGGGAGGACATTCCCTATTAGCTACCCAATTAGTCACCCGTATTCGTAACAGTTTTGGGGTCGAATTAGCCGTTCGGAAAGTATTTGAACATCCCCAATTATCAGAATTAGCAACAGAAATTAGTCAAGTATCATCAGCAGTTAGTTTACCTCCCATTATTCCCCAAGCAAAAAACGCCCCAAAAACCCTCTCTTTTGCTCAATCAAGACTTTGGTTTTTAGCCCAACTTGAAGGGTTAGGAATATCGGCAATTTATAATATGCCTATGGCATTACAACTTCAAGGAAATCTCAATCTAGAAGCCTTGAAGTTAAGCTTTTTCTATTTAATTGAACGTCATTCAATTTTACGCACTTATTTTCCCTCCGTCGCTGGAAAACCTCAAGTTATCATTCAAAATTCTGAAGAAATAGAAGTTTTAGCTATTGAAAATTTACAAAATCTTGATTCTCAAACGCAAAAAGAAACCCTACAAGAATTGGTCAATAATCACGCACAAGAACCTTTTAACTTAAATACTGGCCCTCTGTTTAAAGCCAAATTATTACAATTAGGGGAAAGGGATTTTGTCCTCTTAATTAATATGCACCACATCATCAGTGATGGTTGGTCAATGGGAGTATTTAAGCGAGAATGGCAACAAGTTTATCGTGCCTTAGTTAAAGGTCAAACTCCTCAATGGGAACCTTTACCGATTGACTATACTGATTATGCAGCTTGGCAACAAAATTGGCTACAAGGAGATGTTTTAGAAACCCAATTAAACTATTGGAAAAATCAACTCAACCATGCACCCGCTTTATTAGAACTCCCCACAGACTATTCTCGTCCGCCACAGCAGAGTTATAAAGGGGTTCTCTATGAATGTGAGTTGACGGCAGAATTAACCCATAAACTTAAACATTTAAGCCAAAAACAGGGCGTTACCCTTTTTATGACTGCCTTAGCTGCTTTTAGTGTTTTACTGTCCCGATACAGTGGTCAAAGTGATTTGTGTATTGGTTCCCCTATTGCTAACCGCACCCATAGTCAAACTGAAGATTTGATGGGCTTTTTTGTCAATACTTTGGTATTAAGAAATAAGATTAATTTTGATAACAGTTTCATAGATTTATTGCAACAAACTCGACAAATTTGTTTAGATGCCTATGCTCATCAGGATATCCCATTTGAGTATTTAGTCGAACAATTACAACCAGAAAGAAGTCTCAGTTATAACCCCTTATTTCAAGTCATGTTAGTATTGCAAAATACCGCAGAAGTAGGTACTAAAATTAGTTTACCAGAACTTGAGATTAAATGGTTTGAACAGAATTATCCCTTTGCTAAGTTTGATTTGAAATTAGATTTATCAGAGTATGATAATAAGCTTCATTGTGTTTGGGAATATGCTACAGATTTATTTGCAGGGGAAACCATTCAAGGGATGGAACAACATTGGGAAATTTTGCTAGAAGCAATTGTTGATTCTCCTCAACAACCTATTTATGAATTACCGTTCATTACAACGACAGAAATCGAACAATTTAAAATTTGGAATCAAACCGATATTGATTATCCAAAAGATCAAACTTTAGTAACTTTGTTTGAATATCAAGCAACAAAAACCCCTGACAATATTGCAGTTGTCTTTAAAGAACAAAGCTTAAGTTATCAGCAACTCAACGAAAAAGCCAATCAACTAGCCAATTATTTATCAGATTTTAAAAAACAACATCAATTACCAAGTAATTCGTTAATAGGAATTTGTGTTGAGCGATCGCCTGACATGATCATCAGCTTATTAGCTATTCTGAAAACAGGTAGTGCCTACGTTCCCATTGATCCTAATTATCCCCGCGATCGCATTCAGTTTATACTTGAAGATAGTCAAGTCCCCCTATTAATAACAACTGATTTATTTCAAGAAAAGTTATCGCTTAAACAACAAAATAATTCTTGTGTTGTCATCTCATTAGATCAGAAAAAATGGCAAAATCAATTAATTAATAATCCTCCTCGTCAAAGTAATCCTCATGATTTAGCTTATATCATTTATACCTCTGGTTCTACAGGTAAACCCAAAGGGGTTGCTATTGCCCATTATAGTCCCGCCGTGCTGCTCAAATGGGCGCATTCCGTCTTCAGTGCAGAACAACTTTCAGGGGTCTTAGCATCAACCTCAATTTGTTTCGATCTTTCCATCTTTGAAATGTTTGTTCCCCTAACTCAAGGAGGTAGTATTATTATCGTTAAAAATGCCCTTGATACTGAACAAATTCGTAACAGCATTGTGCCTATTACCTTAATTAATACCGTACCAAGTGCTGCGGCTGAATTGCTTAATATGAATGCTATTCCAGCAACAGTTCAAGTGATAAATTTAGCAGGTGAACCATTAAAAAATAGCTTAGTACAAGCTTTATATAAACAGACATCTGCCAAATTGATTTATAATCTTTATGGCCCATCGGAAGACACGACTTATTCTACCTTTACAAAAGTGTTCAGAAATGCTGAACAAGAACCCACTATCGGTAAAGCGATCGCTAATACCCGCATCTATATTTTGGACAGTTATAATCAACCTGTTGCTCCTGGTATTCCTGGAGAACTTTGTATTGCAGGTTCAGGTTTAGCTCAAGGTTATTGGAATCATCCCGATCTTAGCGCGGAAAAATTCATTAATCTTAATCTATTTAATCAAACTGACCGAATTTATAAAACAGGTGATCTTGCTCGTTGGCTATTAGATGGTAATTTACAATACTTAGGTCGCATTGATCATCAAGTCAAAATTAGAGGTTTTCGCATTGAATTAGGAGAAATTGAAGCATCTTTAGTCAAACATCCCGACATCAAGGAAGCTGTTGTTATTGCACGAAAAAATACAGATTTTGATGCCAATTTAGTGGCTTATATTGTTCTCTCTAAAAAAGACTCAGAAACTGAATATTTACAAGGAGAACAGGTGGAAATGTGGCAGGAAGTTTTCAATAAAGCTTACTTTCAACCCCAGACTCCTGAAAATGATTTTACCCTTAATTTAGCAGGGTGGAATGATAGCTATACAGGAGAACCTATTCCTCAAAATTTGATGGAAGAATGGCGAGACAAAACTGTTGAACAAATTCTAGAATTAGCACCTAAACGAGTTTGGGAAATTGGCTGTGGAACAGGGATGTTATTATTTAAAATTGCGCCCCATTGTCAAACCTTTATCGGGACGGATTTTTCAACCAAAGCTTTACAGTATGTTCAGGAAAATTTAACATCACAAAATCTTGAGAAAAAGGTTACATTAAAACAGAGTCCAGCAAACCAATTTGAGGGAATTGTCCCCCAAAGTTATGACTTAGTTATTCTCAATTCTGTGATTCAATATTTCCCCTCAGTTGATTACTTATTGGCTGTTTTAGATGGGGTAATCAACTCTATAGAGACAGGGGGTAAAATCTTAATTGGGGATGTGAGAAACTTTAAACTTCTAGAGGCTTTCCATACAGCCGTTGAATTCTATCGTGCGGATGATGACCTATCCATTAAAGAATTACGTCAACGAATTAGAAACAGTCTGAGAACAGAAGAAGAATTACTGATTGATCCAAATCTCTTTATTTACTTAAAACAAAAATATCCTCGTATTAGTCAAGTCCAAATTGAATTAAAACGGGGTTATAATCAGACAGAAATGAATCGTTTTCGTTACGATGTTGTTCTATATTTAGATCAACCTCAAACATTAGTTACACAATGGCAATGGTTAGACTGGCAAGTTGAAAAACTCAATCTAAAAACGATCCAAAATATTTTAAACACTCAAGAGCCTGATTTGTTAGGGATTGAAAATATTCCCAATATTCGTCTGATTTCAGAAATGGTATTATTGGAAAAAATTCCTGAGTTTGAGGGAACTATTAAACAATTAAAAGCTATTTTAAGCCAGATGGAAATTGGTATCAACCCTGAAGCATTACGAACCTTAACGGAGGACTTACCCTATACTCCATTTGTTCAATATAGCGATCGCGAATTTTCCACTTATCAAGTTATTTTTCAACGCAATACAACCTATCCTTTTAGTCAGCCTCGTTTTGCTTCTAAAAATAGCTTAGATCCCCTAAACTGGAAAAATTATGCTAACCAACCTTTAACCCTAGACACTAATCATGTTGATCCCGCTTTGATTGCCCAGTTCCGAGAGTTTTTAGGGCAAACCCTCCCTGATTATATGATTCCCAGTCATTTTGTTCAACTGGAGAAATTACCCTTAACGCCCAATGGAAAAATAGATCGTAAAGTCCTTCCTGATCCGAATACACCTATCTTATTAACTGACATTGAATTACCTGAAAACCCTACAGAAGAATTACTGGCGGGTTTATGGGCTAAACTACTTAAATATGAGGTAATTTCTCGACAAGATAATTTCTTTAATTTGGGAGGGCATTCACTTTTAGCTACCCAATTAATTGCCCGTATTCGTGATCAATTAAAAGTAGAATTACCTCTAAGTAAAGTATTTGAATATCCCATTCTTAAGGAATTAGCGAACTATCTTGATACCTGTTTATGGGTTAATGCTTCAGAAGATTCTCAACCTTTAGATTTAAATGAAGAGGAAATTGAATTATGAGTAATGATCAACAAATTATCGCATTAATGAGTCAGTTGCGGGATCTGGGATGTCGCATCTCTGCTGATGGAGACAAGTTACGTCTTCGGAAAACAAAAAATGATATTCCTGCTGAATTAATCCAACAAATAAAAATTAATAAAACAGAAATTTTAGCTTTTTTAAATACAGCTAAAGACCAAGCTGTTACATCTCAAAAAGATATTCCTAAATTACCTACAAATGCCTTAAAACAGCTTTCGTTCGCTCAACAAAGGCTTTGGTTTTTAGGGAAAATGGAACCCTCTAATGCCTCATATAATATGTCCATGGGTTTACAATTAGAGGGAAAGCTTGATGTTAATGCTCTTTCTGAGAGTTTAGCCTATGTCATCAATCGCCATGAAAGTTTGCGGATGTATTTTCCGACTATGGAAGGACAGCCCCAAATTCGGATTAAAAAGATAGAAAATTTCAATGTTTTGAGCATACAAGATTTAAGCAATCTTGATCAACTCACTCAGTCTGTAACGGTTGAAACATTAATTAATAATAATGTTCAAGAACCGTTTAATCTCAACACTGGCCCTTTATTTAAAGCTAAATTACTACAATTAAAAGACAACCAATTTATTTTGCTGCTAAATATGCACCATATCAGCAGTGATGGCTGGTCAATGGGTATCTTTATTCGTGAATTACGCCATGCTTATCTTGCCTTTTCCCAAGGACAAAAACCAAGCCTTGAACCTTTACCCATTCAATATAGTGACTTTGCCACTTGGCAGCGAAATTGGTTACAGGGAGAGGTATTAGAAACTCAGATTAACTATTGGAAAAAACAACTAAAAGACGCACCACAACGATTAGAATTACCCGCAGATCATCCTCGTCCCCCAATACAAAGTTATAGAGGTTCTCATTATAGCCAGACCTTAACCCCTGAATTAACTCAGCAATTAAACAGCCTCAGTCAACAACAAGGGGTAAGTCTATATATGCTTTTATTGGCGGTTTTTAACCTTTTACTCTCTCGTTATAGCCGCCAAAATGACATCTGTATTGGTTCACCCATTGCCAATCGTCCCCATCGTCAAACCGAAGGATTAATCGGCTTTTTTGCCAATACTTTAGTGCTGCGAAATCAAATTAAATCGGAACAAAGTTTTCAAGAATTTTTACAGCAAACTCGTCAAACTTGTTTAGAAGCTTATCATTATCAGGATATTCCTTTTGAGTTTCTTGTCGAACAATTAAAGCCTGTTCGTAGTCTGAGCTATAATCCTATTTTTCAAGTAATGTTTACTGTAGAAAATAATGACAGTGAAGCTCTCAATTTGCCAGGATTAAAGATTGAATGGCTAGACTCAAGTTATCCCTTTGCTAAGTTTGATTTATCCCTTTTAGCTTTAGAATCTGATGGTCAATTAAATTGTACCTGGGAATATGCAACCGATCTATTTGAAACAATAACCATTCAAAGAATGGCAGAACATTGGGAAGTTTTGTTACAACAAATTGTTACTAACCCACAGCAAAAAATTTCTAACCTATCTTGGCTAACAAAAGCTGACCAAAAACAATTAGAACTTTGGAATCAAACGAATACAAATTATTCTCAAGATAAAACCTTAGTGGATTTATTTGAAGAACAAGTCAAAAGCTATCCTAATAATATAGCCCTAGTCTTTGAAGAACAAAGTTTAACTTATCAAGAACTCAATCAAAAAGCTAACCAATTAGCTCATTTCTTGCATCAAAATTATCAAATTAAACCTGATACCTTAATTGGAATTTGTGTTGAACGTTCTTTAGACATGGCGATCGCATTATTGGGAGTTCTTAAAGCAGGTGCTGCTTATGTTCCAGTTGATCCGAGTTATCCAGAAGAGCGAATTAAATATATATTAGAAAATAGTAAAATTTCGTTATTATTAACCCAAAGTTTTATCAATGATAAATTATCTGGGTTTTTCTCGGAGCTTTCTGCTCAGTTGATTAATTTAGATCGGCTTAATTTTGAGTCATTTCCCTGCCATAATTTAGCACTTCAAACTAAGCCTAATGACCTGGTTTATGTGATTTATACTTCTGGTTCTACAGGTAAACCCAAAGGGGTGATGGTTGAACATAAAGGGTTGTATAACTTAGCTCTGACTGAAATTGAAACTTTTGGTGTGCATCCCTCAAGTCGAGTGCTTCAGTTTGCTTCCTTTAGTTTTGATGCTTTTATCTGGGAAGTTTTTATGGCTTGGGGAGGGGGAGCAACGCTTTATTTGGGAAATAAAGACAATTTAATGCCTGGTTTACCCTTAGTTGAGCGATTACGGGATGATGCTATTACCCATATTACTTTACCGCCATCAGCCTTAGCAGTGCTACCCTGGGAAAATCTACCCTCTTTGCAAACTATTATTGTTGCGGGGGAAGCCTGTTCCCCTGAGTTGGTGAAAAAATGGTCACAAGGACGAAATTTCTTTAATGGTTATGGCCCAACGGAGGGAAGTGTTTGTGCAACGATCGCCAAATATACATCTTTTGATGAGAAAATAACCATTGGTCGTCCGATTCCCAATGTGCAGGTTTATATTTTAGACCCTCACTTACAACCAGTTCCTATCGGAGTACCAGGGGAATTACATATCGGAGGAGCAGGATTAGCCAGGGGTTATCTGGATCGTCCAGACTTAACGGCTGAGAAATTTATTGAAGTTAACCTATTAGGAAAAATCGAACGAATTTACAAAACGGGAGACTTAGCTAAATGGCAAAATGATGGCAATATTGAATTTTTAGGACGCATTGATCATCAAATCAAATTGCGGGGATTTCGTATTGAATTAGGGGAAATTGAAGCAGTATTGTTAAAGCATCCTGTTGTTAAAGAAGTTATTGTCAATTTACATAAAACTGAAAATAATCAGCAATTAGTGGCCTATGTCACAGGAGAACCAATTGATGATCTTTCTCAAAAATTAAAACAACACATCAAAACTCATTTACCTGATTATATGATTCCTAGCCAAATTATCAGGTTAGATGAATTTCCCTTAACCCCCAATGGCAAAATTGATCGTCAAGCTTTACCCCATCCTAATCATGAATCCCAAAGTCTATATGAAGCTCCTCGTAACAACATTGAACAACAATTAATCGAAATTTGGTCTTTAATAGTTGAATGTGAAAAAATCAGCATTCATGATAACTTTTTTGATTTAGGCGGCCATTCAATACTAGCGATTAAGCTCCTAAATGAGATTCAAAAAAACTTTAACCAGGAACTGTCTTTAACCAGTTTGTTTCAGAATCCCACCATTGCTCAATTGGCACAACAACTGTCTCAATTTGAGGTACAACCGTCCATTTCTGACTTATTAGTATTGCAAGCTTCGGGACAAAAAACACCAATATTTTGTGTCGCTGGTGCTAATGGACACGCCTTCTATTTTCGAGATTTTGCCATGAATTTTGCCGATGAACATCCTGTTTATGGACTAGAAACACCAGGCAGGGACGGTTCTCATCCTCTCCCTATTTCGGTAGAAGATCATGCCAGTTCCCTGATTGAAACCTTGCAACAAAAACAACCGAAAGGGCCTTATATCTTAACAGGATATTCATCAGGTTGTTCTGTTACTTTAGAAATGGCTTTCCAACTAGAACAACAAGGAGAAACAATCAGTTTATTGGGAATATTTGATGCGGGACTGGTGGCTAATCCTGATTATATTACCCAAAGAAGCGACCTAGATTGGATCTGGAATATGATTGAACGGATTGAAGCTGTTAAAGAGATTTCTTTGGGTCTTAACTATGAGCAATTAGCAGCCCAATCTGATGATCAAAAACGTTGGGAGCTTGCGGCGGAGGCTTTATATTATCACAATGTTTTACCAGAACATTCTACCCTATCTTTGCTCAAAACCAATCTTGAGGTGATGAAACGAGTTACTCTTAATTATGCGGATTACCAACCCAATTTTGTGATTTCTGCCCCTATTGTTTTATTTCGCGCCCAAGATGTCAAAGAAATTGTGGTGCAAGAACATCAAGCCATGTCCCATTATGAGCAATCCGATTGGGGATGGCAACCTTATAGTAACAAACCTGTGCAAGTGGTTTCCGTACAAGGAAATCATGGACAAATGCTCTATGAACCCAATGTCAAAATTCTGGCTGATCAACTTAAAAAATCCATACAAGAATATTTTAATCAACCTGAAACCTAAAGCAAAGTTTTGCTTACTGATCTGTAATTTAATCAACTAACCTATTGGAAAAATTTATTTACTTAATTTATAACTATGCAATCACAACATACTCCTAAAGAATCGCAAAAAAACTCTGATTCAAATCTTAATTTTCTGGAATTTTGGAATAAGCTGAAGTTAGTTCTTGGAGCCTATTGGTATCCAATGGAAGCAGATGGTAGAGTTTTTTCTGAGGTTATTAAATCCTGGGGAATGTTAATACTTTTACTATCATTAATCATCGGTTTAGTGGCTGTTAGTGCCTTCAATAGTTTTGTTTTGCGTCAATTGGTTAATGTAATTGATGAGAAAAATTTATCTGGGTTTACGAACAATCTTTCTATTTTGATTGTTAGCTTTGTGTTGATCACTCTCTTGACGGGACTTTCTAAGTTTGTGAGAGAGAAAATGGCCATTGACTGGTATGAATGGCTGAATAATTATATGTTGCAGAAATATTTTAGCAATCGTGCCTATTATAAGATTAACTTTGACTCAAATATTGATAATCCTGATCAACGTCTAACCCAAGAAATTAAACCCATCGCCAAAACAACCCTCAGTTTTTTTGCAACTTGTGTCGAGAAAATCTTGGAAATGATAGTTTTTTTCGTGATTCTCTGGCAGATTTCTAAAACCATTGGAGTGGTTTTGATTATTTATACCACTATCGGTAATTTGATTGCCTTTTATTTAAGCCAAGAATTTAATAAGATTAATCAAGAAGAACTCGAAGTTGAAGCCAATTATAATTATGCTGTTACCCATGTTCGTAATCATGCTGAATCCATCGCTTTTTTTCAGGGAGAAGATCAAGAATTTAATATTCTTAAAAAACGATTTAGCTCTTTGATTCAAACTGCTTTGCAAAAGATTAATTGGGAAAGAAGTAAGAATTTTTTTGACCGAGGCTATCAGTCAATTATTAACGTTTTTCCCTTTTTACTCGTCGCCCCTTTATATATTAGAGATGAAATTGATTTTGGACAGGTAAATCAGGCTAGTTTAGCCGCCAATCTTTTTGCCACAGCTTTGGGTACATTGATCACTGAATTTGCAACTTCAGGAAGACTTTCTAGTTATATTGAGCGTTTGGTGAATTTTTCAGAAACCTTAGAAACAATTACCCAACAAGCTGAGGGTGTAAGTACCATTAAAAGTATTGAAGAAAACCGTCTCGCTTTTGAGGATGTTACCTTACAAACTCCTAATTATGAAAAAGTAATCGTTGAAAATTTAACAATTGAGTTAGCACCAGAACAGGGTTTATTAATTGTTGGACCGAGTGGACGGGGCAAAAGTTCTCTTTTAAGAGCGATCGCTAGTTTATGGAATTCAGGCACTGGACGTTTAATACGACCACCAGGAAAAGAAATCCTATTTCTACCCCAGCGTCCATATATCATTCTCGGAACATTACGCGAACAATTACTTTATCCGAATGTGGATCGTCAAGTGAGCGATCAAGAACTCAGTGAAGTTCTACAACAAGTGAATCTTCAAGATGTGCTTACCAGGGTCGGAGGCTTTGATCAAGAAGTCCCTTGGGAAAATATATTATCACTAGGGGAACAACAACGTTTGGCTTTTGCCCGAATATTAGTGACCCGTCCTCATTTTGTTATCTTAGATGAATCAACTAGTGCTTTGGATTTGATCAATGAAAAGAATTTATATCAACAGTTAAAAGAAACAAAAACAACCTTTATTAGTGTGGGACATCGGGAAAGTCTTTTTGATTACCACCAATGGGTTTTGGAACTCTCACCCGATTCTGGTTGGCAACTGTTAACCGTACAGGATTATCAGCGGCAAAAAGCTAAAGAAATTATCAATATTCCCCTTGACAATGCTCAAATCACCATAGACAATCTTTCTAGTAATGAATCCCCGACTCAGCCCATACCTGAAATAGCGGTATTAACTGACAAATTTGAGGGATTTTCCCATAAAGAAATGGAGGTTTTGACCAACTACTCAATAGGCACTATCAGAAGTAAAGCCAGCCTTGGTAAGTCTATTACTGGCAATGACGGCTTTACCTATCGCTATAACAAAGATTACAGGGTCTCTAAGTGGCTAAGGGTTTAGCGGTTAATCAAAATATAATTTGCATCAAAATTCAGGACAGATAAAAAATGACAATAGCCCTCGTAGATGAACAAAATTTAGTCAAACAAGTAGTTCAAGATATTCAGCAAAATGAAATTACTATTGCTGCCAAAAAATTGCGTCAACAGGCTGAAAATTCTTGTGAACTTCCCCCCAAATGGCTGCTAAAAACAGCAGAGGCTTTAGAAAATAACAACTGGAGTATTTTGGCGGAAGATTTTATCAATATGGATTTTATTGGTAAAAATGGTTATTTCTTAATTATTGCCCCTTATAAAATTAATCGACAATGCCAAGGTCAGGTAACTTTAAGTGCGATTTCTGGAAAAATACACGATAATTCTCAACCCTCTATTGAACAATTAGAAAATCTCAGTCGGGAAAAATTTGGCACTTTAGGTCAACCTGTTCCTAGAAACCTTTCCTTTACCGAAATTGCCAGTTGCGGTCATCTTAGTGGGGAAAAAGGTGAAGCCTTCATTGTTCCCAATGGCTGGCCTTTTCCTAATAGTATTGAGGGCCCAGCATTAAACAATTCCAGTGAACAGCGACGACGTTTTTTAGGTTTCAGCCACCAATGTATCCAAACAATTTTTGAACCGGAAACTGCTAATTTATTATTAGCCCCCTTAGAAGATGAAATCAATAGTGAACGCTATCGCCACGTTGACACTCAAGTACATGAAGCCGGCCATGCAAGCGGTTTAGGATTTGATTTCAAGGCAAACCAGAACCTTTTTCAAAATTATACCTATGCGGGTGTAGAAGAATGGCGATCGGATAGTCTCGGATTTGAGTTTGCTGCTTGCACTTTACCTGCTGAAGAAGCTGGGAAATTGGTAGCAGTTAATTTCTGCATTCGCTTTGGTTTAGATGCTCACCGTTTAGGCGGCTTAGAAAAAGATACGGATGTTCATGCTAGTTTGATTAGCTTAGAATATCTTTTTCAAAATGATGCCATTTATATTACTAAAAATGGTCAATTAGCTTTGCGTAATTTGAGTTATCCCGGTTTACTACAAGCGGTGGAACTTCATCGAGCGCAAGCATTATCTATTACCCGCAGGGAGTTAAATCTGAAAAGTCCTACAGGTATTTTCTCGCTGTACAAAATAGACATTCACCCATCAACTTTGTCAGTTTTTCAAGGACTAATTATAGAACGTTGTCAAGGAATATGGAGACATTTGCAGTAGCATACTGATCATATAATTGTGGAGTGGCAAAAAGCCTTACAGATAAATCAATCAAAGATCAAAACTGGAGATTAAAAATGGATAGAAACGAATGGATTAGTAAATTTGATGGTTTAATTCTCAATCCTTCGATTCGGGAATTCTACGGTCAAAAAGAGTTTTTTAATGTGGGTTATTGGCGCTCAGATACCCAAAATCAACAGGAATCTTGTTTTAATTTAATGGAAAAACTTTTAGAATTTATTCCCGAAAAGCAGGGAAATATTCTCGATGTTGGCTCCGGTTTGGGCGCAACAACCAGTTACCTCCTCAATTATTATTCCTCGGCAGCAATTGTGGGAATTAATATTTCCCCTACACAAATTGAAAGAAGTATTTTGAACGCTCCTGACTGCAAATTCCTGTTAATGGATGCGGTTAATATGGAATTTGAGGATAATTTTTTTGATAATATTATTTGTGTAGAATCAGCTTTCTATTTTGATACCAGAGAAAAGTTTCTAAAAGAGGCTTGGCGGGTGTTGAAACCGGGGGGAAATTTAGTTCTCTCGGATATGAGTTTTGCCACGACAGAATATTTAGGTGATTGGACTGTTCCCCAAGCTAATACGGTTAAAGATATTGCCGAATATCAAAATATTTACCAACAGTTGGGATTTCAACAGTTACAATTCGTGGAGGCGACGGAGGAATGTTGGTTCCGACATTTTCGACATCTAAAATCTTGGCTGGGAGAAGAATTTCAATCAGAAAAGATGGACGAAGAAACCTATAATGCTAATGTTAATGCTATAGATAATTTATTAAGTTCTTCAGCAATAACTTATTTATTGGTAGCAGCAAAGAAACCATTTGGAGTTAGTCAAGTTAAATAATTTATAACTTATCCGGTGTCAATAATTACCAGTTTTTTAGGATATGCAAACTCAAGTTCCCCCTGACAAAACCATCACTAATCCCCTTTCATCTTTGACTCGATTTTTGCAAGATGTTAAAATTATTGCTCAACCTTACTGGTATCCCACAGAGTTAAATGGAAGGGTATTTTCCGATGTGATTTGTTCCTGGGGAATGCTGTTTCTAATGGTTTTAAGCATAATTTTGCTAGTGAGTGTTGATGCTTTTGCCAGCTTCTGGAATCGCCATGTCCTAGATATTGTTATTGAACAAAGAGACCTTTCTAAGTATCTTGAGACTCTTTGGCTATCTAGCTTTTTGATTGTGCTGATCACCTGTTTAGTCGCCCTGGCTCAATTTGTTAGGAAAAAAGTTGCTCTTGATTGGTATAAGTGGCTAAGTAATAACACCTTAAAACAATATTTGAGCGATCGCGCCTATTATAAAATTGGTTTTACATCGGGTTTAGAAAATCCTGACCAACGTTTATCCCAAGAAATTGAACCGATTACCACCATAACCTTGAGGTTTTTAACAACCTTATTAGAAAAGAGTCTGCAAATGATCACTTTTCTGGTTATTCTTTGGACAATTTCCCAACAAATTACCATTTATCTAGTTATCTATACCATTTCTGGTAACTTTATTGCGGTGTATTTAACCCAAGAGTTAAATAAGATTAATCGGGCGGAACTTAACTCTAAAGCTGAATATAATTATGCCCTAACTCATGTCCGAGATCATGCGGAATCCATTGCTTTTTTTCGAGGGGAGGAACAGGAAGAAAAAATCATCGAACGCAGATTTAATAATATTATCAAAAATGCGGAAGAAAGAATTAATTGGGAGAGATTTCAGGATCTTTTTAATCGTGGTTATCAGTCTGCGATTAGTGTTTTTTCGATGTTTATTCTGACACCAATGTTCATTCAAGATAAAATTGATTTTGGAGAAATTAGTCAAGCCAGTTTATGCTGTTTTCTATTTTCTAATGCCTTGGGACAATTGGTAAGTGAGTGGGGAACTTCAGCAAAATTATCTAATTATATTGAGCGTTTAGCCTCCTTTTCTGATGGCTTAAAAACAGTGAGCCTAGAACCAAAAAACCTCGGTAGGATTACAACAGTAGAAGACAACCGTTTAGCTTTTGAGAATTTTACTCTACAAACCCCAGATTATGAGAAAGTAATTGTTGAAAATTTATCCCTATCAGTTCCATCGGGAAAAGGTTTATTAATTGTTGGCCCTAGTGGTCGCGGTAAAAGTTCTTTGCTAAGAGCGATCGCAGGTTTATGGAATGCAGGAACCGGGCGTTTAGTGCGTCCTGCCCTCGAAGAAATGTTATTTTTACCCCAACGTCCTTATATTATTTTGGGCACTCTGCGTGACCAACTCCTTTATCCCCATACCACTGATCAAATTACTGATCAAGAACTTGAAAAAATCCTAGAAAAAGTTAACCTTCAACATTTATTAACTCAAACTAATGTTTTTGATAAACAAGTAAATTGGGAAAATATTTTATCATTAGGAGAACAACAGCGACTAGCCTTTGCCCGGATGTTAGTTACCCGTCCCAGTTTCGCTATATTAGATGAAGCCACCAGTGCTTTAGATTTAATTAATGAAGAAAGTTTGTATCAACAATTGCAGCAAACCCAGACAACTTTTATTAGTGTAGGACATCGGGAAAGTCTATTTAATTATCATCAATGGGTACTAGAACTTGCAGAAAATTCTCGTTGGCAATTTTTGAGCGTTGAAGACTACCAACAGCAAAAATTCGCGGCGATCAATTTTCTTAAAAAATATTAAATTTCCAGATAATAAGTCTCTGTATGTTGTAATATTTTATCCTAGAAGTTTGGTTGATAAATCTCGCCATTTTTTTTAACAACTTAGTTTCAAAATTCCCCTTTTAAAGCTATGCTTAAAGCAAAATTAAAAATCGAAATTACGGAGAAAATAGTTGTATGTCTTTGTCTCGTGATGTTGTTTTATTAATTACTCATAGTGGGGATTTTTTCACCATTGATCGAGTCATAGAAGCCCTATTAAAAAAAGGCGTGCAACCCTTTCGTTTTGATACGGATCAATTTCCTCTCAATGTCCAATTAACTGCCAATTTTGGCAAATCAAAAATCGATCATCAACTGGAATATAATGGTCATTCTATTAGCACAAAACAGGTGCAAGCGGTTTGGCTGCGACGGATCTGGGAGCCTGATTTTAAGGAATTAGACCCCCAATATCAACAGGCTTGTGCCAAGGAATCAAAGGCAACTTTAAACGGCTTTTGGGACAGTCTGAGAGAAGCTAATTGGGTTGATCATTTAGTACGAATTGAGGCGGCGAGTAATAAACTACTGCAATTAAGATTAGCCTCAGAATTGGGATTTACTATTCCGCAAACATTGATCACAAATAAAGCCGAAGCCGCACGGGAATTTTTTCAACAAGTTAACGGCAAAATGGTGAGTAAGCTATTGACGGCTCTTTCTCGTAGTATGGAAAGCACTTCTTTTTTTCTTTATACTAGCTTAGTTAAAGAGGAAGATTTACAAGATGCGGAGTCATTACGTTATTGTCCAATGGTTTTCCAAGAACAAATTTCTAAGCAACAGGAATTGCGAGTAATTTATGTGAATGGTAAGGTATTTGTGGGCGCGTTAAATGCTTCTGTTTATGAAGATTCTACAGTGGATTGGCGATCTCCTGGTATGGAGGTGGGTGCTTGGCAAAATCATCAACTTCCCGAAGAATTGATCCGTCGTCTTCAAACTTTTATGGGTGAATTGGGACTGTTATTTGGAGCTTTTGATTTTATCCTCACGCCGTCGGGAGATTATGTCTTTTTAGAAGTTAATCCTGGTGGCGAATGGGGAATGTTGGAAAGGGATTTGGATTTGCCGATTTCTCAAGCGATCGCCGATACCCTGATTCCCTAAAATTTACTATTTAACCATTATTATTCAGGAGATTTATGACGGTTTTAATTTTCACTTTCAGCAACGATAATGAAAGTATTCCCCTGGTTATTAAAGCTATTGAAGCCAAGGGTAAAAAAGCCTTTCGTTTTGATACCGATCGCTTTCCTATGGAAGTAAAACTCGATATTTATTCGGGTAATTTTGAGGGGGGAATAGTTACCGATGGAGAACAGAAATTAGACCTAAGTGAAGTCTCCTCGGTTTGGTATCGGCGCATGAGATATGGCGCTAAACTTCCTGATAGTATGGATCGGCAATTTCGGGAAGCGTCTCTAAAAGAATGTCGCCTTACCGTCCGAGGATTAATTGCTAGTCTACCAGGTTTCCATTTTGATCCGATGATTAACGTTGATCGGGCTAATAATAAGCAACTGCAATTACAAATTGCCCGACAATTAGGTTTATTAACTCCCCGGACTTTGACCTCAAATAATCCCGAAGCTGTCAAACAATTTGCCCAGGAATGTAAAGAGCAAGGAATTGTTACTAAAATGCTCTCTCAATTTGCAATTTATGGTGAAAACAAAGAAGAAAATGTCGTGTTTACCAGTCCCGTAACTGATGATGATTTAGATAATTTGGAAGGGCTAAGTTTTTGTCCGATGACTTTTCAAGAAAATGTCCCTAAAGCCCTAGAATTAAGGACAATTATTGTCGGAAAACAGGTATTTACTGCCGCCATTAACTCTCAACAATTAGACGGAGCTACCTATGATTGGCGGAAAGAAGGAAGGGCTTTAACTGAAAAATGGCAAGCCTATAATTTACCCGAAGATATTGAGAAAAAACTACTGCAACTGACGGCTTATTTCGGCTTAAACTATGGAGCTATTGATATTATTGTCACCCCCGATGGTCGGCACGTTTTCCTAGAAATCAATCCCGTTGGCGAGTTTTTCTGGTTGGAATTATTTGCTCCCTATTTCCCTATTTCCCAGGCGATCGCTGAAATTCTGCTCACTCCTACAAACCAGAAACCATCTTAGTAATTAAGGATACTTTCTTAATAAAAGTTAATCATTTGTTCTGGATTTCCCTTGACTTATCCTGTTCGTCCGTAGTATCTCGATCACAGGTCAATATTACAAAAGTAACTTAACTTTAGACTTGCTATATCGGGTTGATTCGTGATACAATCCCAGCAATTAGCTTTCTGAAAAGTAAACTACTATGTCTAAAAATATCAAGGTATCGACCGGATTAGCAGTCCCCTTCTTTGCTCGTTTCTTGTCAGAGCAAGACACAGAAACTGGTGGTCCTACTTCTACCGATTTCCCCACGGCCTGGACTTTGAAGTGGCCTTCCGATTTTGAAGATAGTTAAGTAGACCAGAGCCATCTTGATCGAAAATTAAGGGAGTAGTAGTTATTTAATAACTGAAAGCTACTCCCGATTTTTGTTTAAATATTAAGTTAAAGTAGTTTTATATTGTGATCCCCAGGAGAAAATAATGTTTGAGTCGCTATCAGGAAAAAAGGTAGTTATTATTGGCATGAATTCGGGAGTTGACCTGGCGATCGCCAATAAGATATTAGAATTGGGGGCAAAAGTTGTACTTTCTCACCCATCTTCAGAGAAATTAAATCAGGCGATCGGATTAATTTATGGAGAGATTGAAGCTAAAACCGTTAACATTTTGAATCAAGATTCAGTTAATACTTTTTTTGAGGAAGTGGGAAACTTTGATCATTTAGTCGTAACGGCGATCGGAGATAGAAATATGCCCCGATCGCTCTTAGCAGAAATGACCACAGAAACGGCTCAAGGTGCCATGGACAAGTTCTGGGGAACATTTTTTGCTGTGCGTGCCGGGTTGAAAACCATAGCCACCGATGGCTCCATTACCCTAACCTCCAGTGTTTCTATGTTTAAATCTTCAAAACTGGGAGGGATTTCCGTGATCGCCGCCGCTAATAGTGCCGTTGCCGCATTTGGCCGATCGCTGGCCTTAGAAATCGCACCCATTCGGGTCAATGTGATTGCTCCTGGGCTGATAGAGGATAACAGCATCTGGAGCAGTCAAGGCGAGTCTGAACGTTCAGACCTCAGTAAGTGGGCGATCGCAGCCTTACCTGTGGCCCATCTGGGGCAACCCGATGAACTAGCGCAAGCGGTATTAAGTTTGATGACTAATCCCTATATGACCGGGGTGATTTTACCTGTTGAGGGTGGAGTCACCTTGATCTAATCGACTATATAGCAATCCTAAATAGGTTGTAACATTTCAATACTGATATGAAACGGCCAGAAGTATTACCCCAGATCCCTCCCCCCCAAGCCCCCCGTGCACGGGGGGTTTGGGGGGGCTGTTCCGGTATTCCCTTTTGATCAGGGATTTTAAACACAACTCAAATAGGATTGCTATAGTAGCTTAGTCATCGAAATTTTCAATCATCCAGTTTACAATTTCCCTATTTACCCTGTCTGGACATTCATCATGGGCGCAATGTCCGGCATTTTCCAATTCCACTAATTTTAATTGAGAGTAATATTGTAAATATTGACGAGGGTTGGCAAATTTAACTGGAATTAAACGATCTTGTAAGCCACAAAGTAACAAAATAGGAGCCGTTAATTGGGGAAATAGACTTTTAACTGTTGGGCCCAAACGAGGATTTCCCATCATTTTAATAATCGAACAAAAAGCCCGGGCTGCCCCCCGTTCCAGAGCCGGAGTTACTAAAATATCAACTAATTCATCGGTAATTGCATCGGGATTATTATAGGCTAACTGTACCCAACGCCGGATAAAACTCGGACGACGAGCCAAGGCAAAAAATAGTCTTAAAACCGGAGGAGAAGCCACAATATTTTGCACAGTTTCTACCACAGGAATTGACCAAGGCGGTAACATTTCTAATTGTAATCCGGGGTCAGGAAGACTAATTAAAACTAATCCCTTTGCTAATTTAGGGTTTTGGGATGCCACCATTAAACTAACCAAAGACCCGATAGAATTGCCGACTAAAATTACAGGTTCTCGGATAAAAGTTTTCCAAAAATCATAGACTAAATCTACCCATAATTGAGTATTGTAGGGGGCGATCGCTTTTTCCGAACCGCCAAAACCCAATAAATCCAAAGCATAAACCGTATGGGTTTGACTCAACACAGCCAAATTGTATCGCCAATGTCCAATAGAAGCCCCAAATCCATGTAAAAATAACATCGGGTAACTGGGACTAGAAGATAGGGACAAACCGGGCCGACTATAGGCGTAACGAATCCGCCAACCCCGCCAAATCCAATCCCGTTGATCACCTACTTGGTCTTGCCAGCTTGCGGAACTAATCAAATATCCTCCGATCACAACATAACTTTATATTGATAATCTTAACGTTTATGGAATTTAGGTTAAATTTGGAACAGAATATCGATGGGAATGAGTACAATAGGAAACTGTAGAACCATATCACCATCATATTGAATCGCTTGCAAACTTCTTTAATGCCTGTGACCGATAAAAAAATCAATCGCAATTTGCCTCCAATTAACGAAAATATCCGGTTTCCTAAAATCCGGGTTATAGATGCAGATGGCTCTCAATTAGGGATTCTCACCCCCCGGGAAGCCTCGCGCATGGCGGAGGAAAAGGAACTCGACTTGGTATTGGTTAGCGACAAAGCCGACCCCCCGGTGTGTCGGATTATGGACTATGGCAAATACAAGTACGAACAGGAAAAGAAAGTTCGAGAAGCCAAGAAAAAACAACACACCGTTGATGTCAAGGAAGTCAAAATGCGCTACATCATTGACGAGCACGATTACAAAGTGCGCGTCAATCAAGCCAAACGCTTCCTGCAATCAGGGGATAAAGTTAAAGCCACCATTATGTTCCGTGGTCGGGAAATTCAACACAGCCACCTCGCCAAAAGCCTCCTGGAACGTATGGCCTCTGAGTTACAAGAATTGGCTGAGGTGCAACAGGAACCCAAACAAGAAGGACGCAGCATGATGATGTTGCTCTCACCCAAAAAGTAGAATTCAGGTGTTGAATGGCTGACTTCTAAGGATTCGGTTGCCTTGGGATGTCAGCTTCAGCACCCAATCTCTAATTACCAGCCGAAACTAGAAATCTTCCCATCCTCCTTGTTAGCAAGGGGGACTTTAATTGTGAATACTTAACATCTGCGACCAAGTTTGTAACTTTTGTAATTCTGTAATATGGGTAAGGTTATATTGTAGGGGGGTGATGGTGATCAGATTTTGACGTAAAGCATGAACATCCGTCATCCATTCATCCAAGTCTGAGGGTTCGTTTAATAGTTCTACATCTTCCATTAATTCTCCAGTTAACCAATAATAGGTTTTTCCCCTAGGGTCGATACGTTTTTCCAAAATATCAACATAACGACGAATTCCTTGACGGGTAATCTTCACCCCCTGAATGTCCTGGGGGGGGACACCGGGAACATTAACATTTAGTAACATCGCTTCGGGTAGGGGCTGTTTTTCTAAGGTGTGAATTAACCGTTGGGCAAATTCCACCGCCCCTTGAAACTCCCGTGAAGAATAACTCCCCAAACTAAAAGCAATACTGGGAATTCCTTGAATTAACCCTTCCATGGCTGCTGAAACCGTACCGGAGTACAGAATATCCGTGGCCACATTCGGCCCATGATTAATTCCGGCTAAAACCAAATCCGGCGGGGTTTCCATCACCCCAAATAGTCCCACTTTCACCGAGTCGGCGGGGGTTCCCGAACAGGCCCAGGCGGTTACGGACGGTTCAAAAATATCCTCTACCTGTTCAGCGCGAATGGGATGGTGTAAGGTTAAACCATGACCCGTTGCCGAACGTTCTTGATCGGGACAAACCACAGTTACTTCATGTCCGACTTGGGCTAAACCATTGGCTAAACTGCGAATTCCTTGGGCAAAAACCCCATCATCATTACTAATTAATAGTTTCATTGACTTTAATTAATTAAACGGTCATCCTTAAATAGTCTATTTTGAATGGTGATATGGCAACCCAACTTAGTGAATTAGAAACCCAACTCGAAGACCTCCGCACCGAAGGAACAGATGCGATCGCAACTTCTCAAACCCTAGATGAATTAGAACAATTGCGAATTAACTACTTAGGCAAAAAAGGCAAAGTTTCAGTAGTTTTAGGGGGTATGGGAAAACTAGACCCCAGTGAACGGCCCCGCATTGGAGCTTTAGCCAACGAGGTCAAAAAAGCCTTAGAAACGGGTTTAGAGGATAAACGCACCGCCCTCCAACGCGCCCAACTCGAAGCCCAACTTCAGTCGGAAACCCTAGATGTCACCATGCCGGGTGTCTATCATTCCCAGGGCCGAATTCATCCCCTAAATGGCATTATTGATCGGGCTTTGGATATATTTGTTGGGTTAGGATATACCGTGGCTTCTGGCCCGGAAATGGAAACGGACTATTATAATTTTGAAGCCCTAAATACTCCCCCCGACCACCCGGCCAGGGATATGCAGGATACCTTTTATTTACCCGATGGTAACTTATTAAGAACCCATACCTCCTCGGTGCAAATTCGCTACATGGAAGAACACCAACCCCCCATCCGCATTGTCGCCCCGGGTCGCGTTTATCGTCGGGATACCGTTGATGCGACCCATGCGGCGGTGTTCCATCAAATTGAACTCTTAGCTATTGAAGAAGGCTTAAAGTTTACGGATTTAAAAGGCACAATTAAAGAGTTTTTACGGCAAATGTTCGGGGATTTACCCGTGCGATTTCGGGCGAGTTATTTTCCCTTTACTGAACCCTCGGCCGAAGTGGATTTACAATGGCAAGGAAAATGGCTAGAAGTGTTAGGATGTGGCATGGTTGATCCGAATGTGTTAAAAGCGGCTGGATATGACCCGGAAAAATACACGGGATTTGCGGCTGGTTTTGGTGTAGAACGGTTTGCTATGGTTTTACATCAAATTGATGATATTCGGCGGGTTTATGCCAGTGATTTACGCTTTTTACGTCAGTTCTAATTGTTAAAATTGAGTGTGGTTAATGAGGAGTGAAATTAATGAATAATTTGGGATTGAGGAGTAAGTCTTTTCGGGTTTTAGCATTAGTTGTATTAGCGGTTATGGGGAGTCAATTACCCACTTTAGCAACGATACAAACTAAACCCCCGACAACGAATTCAGAAACAAAAATAGCCCAAAACCGTTCTAGTTTGTGCCGAGTTATTGGGGAACAACAGGGGTTAGCGGTTCATTCTCGACCGACTCCCACTTCTCCGGTGGTTGGGGGTGTGGGATTTAAAACGGAAGTGACTTTAGCTAATAATTCTGGCGGGACTCGTGGCCCGGATGGTCGGACTTGGGTAGAAATTAGCGCCCCGATTAAGGGTTATATTTCTAATGGTTTTCCTGATAGAAGTGGGAATTTGCAAGACTGTTCGGGTCAAGTACAAAAACCCGAACCTCCAACAACACAACCCGTTAGTTTATGTCGTCAAATTGATTTTGCCGCCGCCCCCAATGGGGTTGTGGTCAGGGAAAAACCCTCTCGATTTTCTGACCGGGTTGGGAGTTTGGCTTCAGGAGCCCGAGTTAGACTGATACAGAATTATAAGTTAATTCCTGATCCGAATGGGGAAAAACGCGATTGGGTTGGCATTAGTGAGCCCGAGGAGGGATATATCTCAGCTAATACTTTGATTATGTGTCGGTAATAGTAGAGACGTGCCATGGCGCGTCTCTCTATATTTAACTCTCTATGTTTAACTATATTTAACCACAAAGACACGGAGGCACAAAGGGGTTATAACGGGATTCAAGTTTTTTGCAGAAGTTCAAAAAAACAACCTAATAAATACAATGATCCACAAATAACTGGTAAGGTATTTTCATTTTTAATAGCAGCGTCTAACGCGGGAATTAATGTGGGATAGGTTTGACAATTCTTTAAATCGGGACATAAACTTTTAGCTAGAGTTGCTAACTGTTGGGGGTCTGCATGGGGATGATTAGGAATAGGAACTAAATATAATTGATCACCGGGTCTTAATAGGGCTTGAAAAATATTAGTATGATCTTTTGTCGATAACATTCCCATCACCCAACTAATAGATGAAACCTCTAAACTATCTACATATTGACGTAAAGCTAGGGCGGCGGCGGGGTTATGGGCTCCATCAATTAATAGGCGATGCTGTTTCCAGGTAATCCATTGCAGGCGTCCTGGCCATTGAGCTTTTTCTATACCTTGAATTAGGGCATTTTCGGAAATTTGCCATCCTTTTTGACGGATGATTTGAATAGTAGCGATCGCGATCGCCGAATTAATTAATTGTATATCTCCAAATAGGGGTAAAGGGTATTCTAAACCTTGATAATTAGCTGTTTGCTGTATACCATTTTGTTTGACCCAAACCGCAGGTTTAACCCAGGTTACAGGGGCGTTTAATTCCGTCGCCCGTTGTTGAATAACTTGTTGAGCATCTGGGGGTAAAATACCGACAACCACGGGACAGTTAGGTTTAATAATTCCCGCCTTTTCAAAGGCAATTTCTGCTATTGTTGACCCCAGGTATTCTTGATGGTCTAAACCAATGGAAGTAATCACACTAACCAAGGGATAATCACAAACATTAGTGGCGTCTAAACGTCCCCCTAACCCCACTTCCATGACTGCTATATCTACTTTTTGTTGAGCAAAATATAACCAAGCTGCAACTGTTACTACTTCAAATAAAGTTGGGGGAAATTCATCGGGGAGAATGGCATTTTCTACCTGTTGTAAAACTTCTAAAAAATCCGATTGTGAAATTGGTTGTTGATTAATTGATAAACGTTCTGTCCAATCGACTAAATGGGGGGAAATATAGCGTCCAACTCGATAACCTGCTTGTGATAAAATAGAAGATAGGTAAGCACAAACCGAACCTTTACCATTAGTTCCAGCTACATGAATTATAGGAACATTTAGGTGAGGATTTCCTAAGCGTTTTAGTAGGTTTTTAATCCGTTCTAAACCTAAATTAATCCCAAATTGTTGATATTTTTGTAAAAATTTTTCCATATTATTTATATTTCATCAGCAATTATTAAATCAATTATTTCCTGCTGATTTTTGCTATAAATTCTAAAATCACTATCTAAGGTTAATATACAACTCCCTGGAATTAATTCACTCATTCTGACTAAACAAGCATCGGCTAAAGACATCGGTATATTCTGATAACGCTGCATTAAATTTCCAATAGCTTCAATTTCTTCTGTTAAATGAAAGGGTATTTTAATCACTCCCGATTTCAATAAAGCAATAACAGCTTCCTCTCCTCCATAGGTTCTATGAAGCAAAAAACACGCTTCAGAAATAACCGCTTCACAAGTGAATAATGGAGGAACTAGGGTTTTCCAAATCTGTACCGACCAACCGTGAAAGCGATCGCTTTTATCAATTAGAGCAACTAAAGGACTGGTATCTAAAATAATTAATGGCTTCATTTTGCTGAAACACCCTCCAGATAGGTTTTATTATAGGATAAATCACCGATTCCACTCTCCACACATCCTACCCACTGTTTGGCTGCTTCATAGGCTGAAATCGGTTGTTGTTCTACTTCTGGAGGTTGAATTTCTGGTTTTTGGGCTTTAAAATGCAAAAATTCAATAAAATTAATTACTTCCTCCTGTTGTTGAAGCGATAAGGTGTTAATCATCTCGACAATAGCTTCTGCTTGAGTAATAGTTTGAGTCATGATCTTCTCCTATGGTTGATAATAATATAAAATTGCTATACTCAATTTATTATAACATATCTCTACTAGAAAATCATTTAGATTGAGTGATTTTGTTAATTTAATTCGGTAGAAATTCACTATCGAGGGTAGCTTCTGGTGTAAACGGACAAACCACAGGAAATACTTCTAAAGTTAAACCCGTTTCTAAGGCTGCTTCTTGTCTAGCATCTTGATAACATTCCTCAAACACTTCTGTATAGTAAGGTTTTAAGCTGGGACTACTTTTTAATGCTTTTCTCAGTCTTCTACGATGTTCATAAATCGAAGATAACCAACTATTGGAACGTTTATCTGGTTGATATTTATATTTCAATAGATGTAGTAAAACAATAATTAAATCACTTTCTAGTGCTTGTTTTTCACTGCGTCCCATAGATTCGATTTCTTCAATTAAATTTCCCAAATCAACCTCTAATAATTGCCCTGTTTTTAACTGATTTACCGTATTTTCAATCCATAAGTAAAAATCTTGTTCATACAGGCTTAAATTTTCTGTTGATTTTAATTGAGGGTGTTTAGAGCTTACCATTGATACCTCATTTGAGAGTTAAGAGGATTAGGGTCTATTATATTAATTTATAACCGAAAAAGGTGCGTAAGACGCACCCGATAAAATGATAATTTATATAACAGTCTCAAGCGAAAACTAGGACATAAGATCACAGAGTGAAGTCTTTTCTTGCTGATTGCCTGCTATATTCAACTTTTAGGTATGGGGGCGGTGGGACTTGAACCCACACGACCTTATAAGGGTCAACGGATTTTCATTCTCCCGTAGCTTTCGCTACTACCAATTGGCTTTGAGAATTGGACTCTCTCTTTACCCTCGGCTTAACGTTAGGGTAGCTCCCGTCGAGTCTCTGCACCTTCCTAGGTATTGATCTTAGATTGGGGAAACTCCCTCATTTCTAATACCCCTAGGCTTGGCTCAGGATTGCCTTGTCTGAATTTACAGATTTAGGTTTCCCTGAATTTGACAGCTTACACTTGAGAGATTTCTCGCCTCAAGGCTCAATTTATCTTTAAGTCCGTAGCGTCTACCATTCCGCCACGCCCCCGGATTGGGTTATGTGTTGATTCGCTTTTGAATTTTCACATTTCTATATCTAAACATTTTATTTTGATTTACGCAAGGGTTTTGGGAAAGTTTTTTTTCCAGAGGGACTCAAACGTTCTCCTATTGGAATTTTTGGCTTTTGCGGAAAGACTATAATTCCACCCCCCTTAACAATCCACGGTTAGGGCGGTAAACTAAGATTGAGTTCACCTAAGCCTTAAAATATTATGATTTTGCCAGGTTCCGCCGTGCGAGTCACGAACCCTATTGATACTTATTACGGTTTCCAAGGTCTAGTTCAACGAGTCAGTGACGGGAAGGTCGCTGTTCTGTTTGAAGGAGGAAACTGGGATAAACTGGTCACTTTCAGACGTTCTGAACTAGAAGCCATTGATACAACTGCTGGACGCAAAGGCAAAAAGTAATAATGATAGTAGAGACGTGCCATGGCGCGTCTCTACACTGATAACTGATAACTGATAACTGATAACTGATAACTGATAACTGATTTATGCGTCTTCCCTTTCCTGCATTTTCAACTTCTGCCCGTTCTCAACAACATATTGGTGAGGTAATTGAAACGGCGACAACGGAATATTTAGCCCAATGTTTGGAACCGGAAGATTTAAGTTTTCCGGTGATGCCTGCGTTTGGAAGTTGGGTTAAATCTAGGGATGAGGAGTCGGGAAATAAGGTTTATGGGGTAGTTTATCATGCTACAACTAGCCCGATTGATTCGGTGCATCGGGCGAGGGCGCTAGGATTAAGTTTAGAGGAATTGCGAGAACAGCAACCGCAAATTTTTGCGATGTTAAAAACGGAATTTCGGGTGGCAATTGTGGGGTTTGAGTTGGTGGGTGAGGGAAATAATTCTCAACCGCAACGGGGCAAGATTTATCAATATATTCCGCCCCGTCCGCCTCAAATTCATCAGGGGGTTTATGAGTGTGAACCGGATGAAATTGTTAGTTTTAGTCAGGAATTAGATTTTTTAAGAACTTTATTAGATGTGGGTAATGCTCCGGTGGATTCTTTGGTGGCTGCGGCAATTCGAGAAGTTTATAAGTTCAAAACATTAGATCGAGCTTGGTTAATTGAAGCGGGACGAACCCTGAGCATTTTATTAAAAGATGATTATGATCGCTTGCGGGTGATTCTCAAACAAATTCATCCTTGATTATGGAGGAATTAAATTGATCCGTCTTCTGTTGTCACTTTCCGAATTAAGCAAGTATTAAATAAACTAATTTAGCCAAATGTCATCGGAATACTGCATTTTTTCCTAGGTTAAAAGTATATTTAACTCTCCTCCGTGACTCTTGGAGAGAGGAAAATTATAGGTTTGATTGGGTTAAATTTAACAAGTCTAAACAAGAACAGAAAATCTCAGTTTGTTGCTGAAAAATTTCTTCAGCCGTCAAATTTGATTGAGACTCAGAAATAAAATTAACTTGATCAGAAGCACTTTGATATGTTGTTTGAATTGTCAACATTAGTTTGATAAAATCATCCAAGTTATCTTTATCTTTGAGTGCAGGGATAATTACATTGCTGGGTAAAGACTCAAGTATTTTAATAAAATCGGCATCTTTTAGGTTTAAGAATGCAGCCCGAAGTTTCCTGTATTTTTGGTTAATCTCCATGCTATCATTGTGTCTATATTCATTAAGGAAATCAGGTTCTACTGACTGTTTTTTCTGAAGAATAGCCAGGTGATGTCCTGATTCAATAATTTCTATATCAAAACTATCGGGATATACTGACAACCAATTTTTTAAAATAATCTTTTCACTTTCTCGATTGAAATCATCCAAAATAACAATACCACCAATACGGAGTTGGTTATAGACTTGATATAAACAGGCTTCTCTTCCTCTTAAGGTATAGAATGGTGGCCCATCTATAATTACGCAGTCAAAACTAAGGTTATTTAAGGAATTATCTTGAGTATAAGCAAAAATCGTACCCAAACCATATTCTTGAAAACTCAAAGGCTGATATTTTAACTCAAAGAGGGATTCTGGTTGAAGAAATTCTTTAGCAAGCTCTTGAGTTTGATGATAACAGTCTAAATCTGCATCTATTGAGATTATTTTGGTTTGAGGAAAACTTAAAACTAGACGGACGGAACTTGCACCGCTACCAAATTCTAAAATATAATTTGGCAAATTAACTTTCTCATTGATCAAGTCAACAATTTTTAGGAATCCTTCTTCCCCAATCCGCCAAGCCCAATTAAGATTTAACTGATGATTATCAAAATTCATTAATTTATGGGATCATTAGATCATAAATAATTGCTTAATTGTATACAAAAAACCTAAATCGGTAATTTTATGACAATTTTGGCGACAAGCTTTGATTAAAGCTTCCGTTATGTTAACATGGATTCGTCTATTTTGGATAAAAATCTTGAATATCCTGTGCTGTTAGTTGTTGTTCTCATAAAAAAATTAGGAGCAGAATGTCATTATCCATAGGTTTTATTTTACTTACCCACAGAAACCCAGAGCAAATTTACAGACTAATAGCTCATTTAAACAGAATGTTCAATTATCCAACCATTGTCTGTCATCATGATTTTTCTAAATGTGATTTATCTGTGGATACCCTACCGAAAAACATCTCCTTTGTCCGTCCCCATATAGAAACCGCATGGGGTGAATTTTCCGCAGTAGAAGCTATAATTAAAGCCATTAAACTAATGTATGAGTCTGTAAATCCGCCAGATTGGTTTATACTACTCAGTGGAGCAGACTATCCCATCAAAACTGCTAAACAGATATTAGACGATTTCAATTCAACTGAATATGATGCTTATATACACCATGAAGAAATTATATATAAAGTTTATAAACAAAATGTCAAAATGAGCGTTATCTGGCAAATACTAGCCTATCAGCGATATTGTAGTTACGAATTATTTTCAGTTCCCTTCTTCAAAAATTTCACAATTCGTCTGGAACATCCATTATTAACTAAACCCTTTCTGCCATTTTCTAATAAATTTCGCTGCTTTGCTGGAGGTCTATGGTTTTGTGCAAATCAACGAGCGGCAGAATATATTATTGAGTTTCACAATCAAAAAAATGCCTTAGCATCACACTATTATCATCGAATGTTTGTAGATGAATCATATTTTCAAACTATCCTGGCTAATGCACCACACCTTAATCTAAAAAACGATGATTACCGCTATGTAGACTGGTCAACACAAGGGGCTCATCCCAAAACAATGGTTATGGAAGATTTGCCCCATCTTCTTGCCTCATCATGCCATTTTGCGCGAAAATTTGATATAGATTTAGATAGCAATATTCTTGATCAACTTGACACCATTACTTTAGCATGATAACTTCAGTCTTGATTACAGATTCATCTCAGTTAAAAATCAAGAAAAATTGTATGATTAAAACTTATGTAAGTAATGCTTTTTTAAAAATGGAAGATTCCCAACTGTATGCTATTTTTGCTTGGAGTCAACGCACGGCAGAAATTATTACGGATAAATCTTGGTTAACAATATTAGAAATATTTGTTCACGAACATTCTTTAGAAAAAGCTTACCTAATCTTTGAACAAATTAAATCAGCTTCAGTCACAGAGAAACTGACGGACGAGCTAGAGCAATATCAACATCTGATTGAAAATGCCATAGTATTTTTAGCAGATGGAAAAATTACAATTTTTGGTAAAGGATTTCGCAGCTTTATTGAAAAAGAAATGTTATTTGAACTTGGCGATATTAGTCACAAAAATTACCAAGTTCTGACACAATTATTTTTTAACTATCAATTAAAAGATGATTTAGAATCTATTGAAAATATAGAAGATTTTCGTAATTTAGTAGAACATTTAGAAAAACTTGGGTTGCTATCTCCTGCTACAAATTCTATAGATTGGGGTGATTTAAAAAAAGCTGTTCCTATTTGTCAAGCATTTGGTTTAACTAGGGGTATACCCGTAGATAGATATTATCTCAGCAAATATTTACAGGAAATTCAAACGCAAATTTCTGGGAATATTTTAGAAATAGGAGGAATACCAAAAGATAAGGATTTCTATGAAGTGAACCCTGGTACATCCTATCAAATTATGAATATAGAACCCGGTTTGGGAATAGATATAGTTGGTGATGCTCACGATACATCTATGATTAAACCTGAGTCCTTTGATTCCATCGTAATATTTAATGTTCTCGAACATTGTTACGCACCTTGGCAAGTAGTAGAAAATATTTATACTTGGTTAAAACCTGGAGGTAAATGTTTTGCAATGGTTCCCAGTTCCATTAGAATTCATGCTACTCCAATGGACTATTGGCGGCCTTTACCTGATGCTTTTGCTTGGATGTTTAGAAACTTTTCTCAGCAAAAGTTATATGTTTATGGTAATCCTACAACGGTCATAGCTAGTTATCATGGCATTGCTGTGGAAGAACTGACAACTGAAGAACTAGACGCATTTCATCCAGATTATCCGGTTGCTACCTGTATCGTTGCTGAGAAATAAAATTCACAATCTATAAATTGCCATGAGTCCTATCAAATTTGATATTCAACCAGAAGTTAGCATCATTTTATGTACATACAATCGAGCAAAATATTTAAATCAATGTCTTGATAGTGTGATTGATCAAACTTTTCAAAATTGGGAATTGTTAGTAGTTGATGATGGTAGTGATGATCATACATTTTAAATAGTTAATCCCTATTTAGAAAAAACTCAAAATGTCCGTTATTTGAAACATAAAAACCGCAAATTAGCCTACTCTAAAAATGTGGGTATCCAAGCCTCATTTAGCCCATATATCACATTTTTAGATAGTGATGATACTTATGCACCTAATCATATAAAATCACGGCTTAATTATCTAAAATCTCATCCTGAAATTGATTTAATACAAGGTGGATTCTTTTCCGAAGAAGAAATTTTAGTGCCTGATTATTATGAACCAGGAAAAACTATTAATTTAAAAGAATGTGTTTTAGGCCCCACATTTTTCGGTAAACGTAAAGTATTTTTTGAATTAAAAGGATTTGATAATATTGCTTATGGTGAAGATACAGATTTTTGGCAACGAGCAGAAAAAATATTTAAAACCGAAAACATTACCAACCCAGAAACCTATATTTACACAAGAGCAGAAACAAGTATTACTAAGAGTGTTTTAGAAAATATTTCTTTACATGAAAATTAATATTTTGTTTTGCTAAATTAGCTGAAAACCAAGTAACATAAAGTAACAAAATTTAACCAACAATTTTCACAGGTTTTTATATGAAAAATAGAGGAGTTATCTATTGTGCAACAGGAAATGCTATATATCTGGAAGCAACTTTAATCAGTGCGATTGTCCTTCGTCAAATAGAACCAACGATACCTATCACTATCATCTCTGATCATCCGTTACTGAAAATTCTCCCTCTGGAAAAGTACGAAATTAGTGCTAGATTTATTAATCTTAGTGAGATAAATGATAGCGGTTCATTCTCATCTAGGGATATCAAGACAAGTTTATCAAAATTTAGTCCATATCAGGAAACACTATTCCTAGATGCGGATATTCTTCCCTTCAAACCTATTTCTGATCTGTGGGATTATCTTGATTATGGAGATATGTGTATGGTGGTTGACCTAGTTCCAACATTGGGATTGTGCGATCATATTTCGGAAGAAGAGAAGAATTACACCTTACAATATTTGCCAGAAAGTACAACTCACTTTAATAGTGGGGTAATTCTTTGGAGAAATACCACGCAAACCCAGTCTTTATTTGAGTTATGGAATCGGGAGTGGCTAAAATTCAAAAAGCAAGATCAGTTAGCTCTAATTAGAGCTATTAATAAGGCACAATTCTCTGTTCAAAGCCTTCCTTGTATATACAATATTTCCCCAATAGACGCTATATCGAGGATAGAGAATAAATCCGTTAATACACTGGCTGAAATACATGAACTGTGCCAATTCAAAGCTTTATCTATGCTCCAACAATCTATGTTGAAGCAGAAACATGATATTTGCTTGATTCATTGCTGGGGTGGATATGTTGCTTTAGGTAGATTTCCGGAAATTGCTCAGAAATTTTATCCAAATATAGTTGAACAAGTAGTTGCAACTGGAATTTTTAGGAATGAATTACCTGTGAGTTGACACTCCCCAGCCTGAAGGCGTGGAGATTCTTGGTTCAGCGAAACCACTTAATCAAAGTACCTTGCAGTCCTTTAAAACGAATTTTACCATTTTCAAAGGTTTTTATATGAAAAATAGAGGAGTTATCTATTGTGCAACAGGAAATGTTTTATATCTGGAAGCAACTTTAATCAGTGCGATTGTCCTTCGTCAAATAGAACCAACGATACCTATCACTATCATCTCTGATCATCCGTTACTGAAAATTCTCCCTCTGGAAAAGTACGAAATTAGTTCTAGATTTATTGATCTCAGTGAGATAAATGATAGCGGTTCATTTTCATCTAGGGACATCAAGACACGTCTATCAACCTTTAGTCCATATCAGGAAACACTATTCCTAGACGCGGATATTCTTCCCTTCAAACCTATTTCTGATCTGTGGGATTATCTTGATTATGGAGATATGTGTATGGTGGTTGACCTAGTTCCAACATTGGGATTGTGCGCTCATATTTCAGAAGAAGAGAAGAATTACACCTTACAATATTTGCCAGAAAGTACAACTCACTTTAATAGTGGAGTAATTCTTTGGAGAAACACCACCCAAACTCAGTCTTTATTTGAGTTATGGAATCGGGAGTGGCTAAAATTCAAAAAGCAAGATCAGTTAGCTCTAATTAGAGCTATTAATAAGGCACAATTCTCTGTTCAAAGCCTTCCTTGTATATACAATATTTCCCCAATAGACGCTATATCGAGAATAGAGAATAAATCCGTTAAGACACTTACTGAAATACATGAAATGTGCCAATTTAAAGCTTTATCTATGATCAAACAATCTATGCTGAAGCAGAAAAATGATATTTGCTTGCTTCATTGCTTGGGTGGGCCTATTGCTTTAGGTAGATTTCCTGAAATTGTTCAGAAATTTTATCCAAATATAGTTGAACAAGTAGTTGCAACTGGAATTTTTAGGAAGGAATTACCTGTGAACTAATCTACAGATAACTCAAGACGTGGTATAGTGGAAAGGTTGTCTAAAAATCACACATCCAGGGATTCGGGTGTTTCTAGGGTTTAAACCCTTAGCTGATACGCCTGGATGGAGGATTAACCCGAATATAGGAGTTATGACGAATGGCCGTTATTAGTTTGGCAGAAATGCTGGAGTCTGGAGTTCACTTTGGACATCAGACCCGCCGTTGGAATCCGAAAATGTCTCCCTATATCTACACGGAGCGTAACGGGGTTCATATTATTGATTTAGTTCAAACCGCAGAACTGATGGAGGAGGCCTATGATTATGTCAGAAGTTCCTCCGAAGATGGGAAAAAGTTTCTGTTTGTCGGAACTAAACGTCAAGCTGCTGGAATTATCGCCAGCGAAGCCGCCCGTTGTGGGGGATATTATGTCAACCAACGTTGGTTGGGGGGAATGCTGACCAACTGGGCGACAATTAAAACCCGGGTTGACCGTCTGAAAACTTTGGAAGACCGCGAGTCTAGTGGTTATTTTGATTATCTTCCTAAAAAAGAAGCTTCGGTTTTACGTCGAGAATTGACGAAATTACGGAAGTATTTAGGCGGAATTAAAGCCATGCGTCGTGTTCCTGATGTGGTAATTTTAGTTGACCAACGCCGGGAATATAATGCGGTGATGGAATGTCGGAAATTAGATATTCCGATTGTATCTTTATTAGATACTAATTGTGATCCTGATTTGGCAGATATTCATATTCCCGCCAATGATGATGCTATTCGTTCAATTAAGTTGATTGTTGGTAAGTTAGCCGACGCAATTTATGAAGGGCGTCATGGTCAAGGTGCAGAAATAGCTGAAGAAGATTATGATTACGAAGCCGAATATGAAGAAGATGAAGAAGTTGAAGATATCGGCGATTTAGATTCTGATTCGGAGTCGGAAGAATAAGACCTAAAATATTTCTCAGGAGTCTTTTTTCAGGACAGGTTTAAGCTAAATTATCCGATGGGGACTCCTGGGAAGTAATCATGGAAAACATTTAGATTCATTTGTTATAATTTTTTTTAACAGATGAGTGATGGCGATAGGTAAACATAAAACAAATCTGAGGAAAAGATGGCGGAAATCTCAGCAAAAGTGGTTAAGGAACTGCGCGATAAAACTGGCGCGGGGATGATGAACTGCAAGAAAGCCCTGATTGAAAATGATGGGGATATCAGCAAGTCTATCGAATGGTTGCGTCAAAAGGGTATTAGTTCTGCGGATAACAAGACCTCTCGCAGCGCTACCGAAGGCTTGGTGGGAAGTTATATTCACACTGGCGGACGGGTGGGGGTAATTGTGGAAGTCAACTGCGAAACTGACTTTGTGGCGCGTCGGGAGGAATTTAAAGCATTAGTGAATAATATTGCCATGCAAATTGCAGCTTGTCCTAATGTGGAATATGTTTCTATTGATGATATTCCCGCCAGCATTACCGCTAAGGAAAAAGAGATTGAAATGAAGCGGGATGATTTAGGAAATAAACCCGATAATATTAAGGAAAAAATTGTTCAAGGACGAATTGATAAACGTCTTCAAGAGCTATCCTTAGTTGATCAACCTTACATTCGCAATCAAGATATTACGGTGGCGGAGTTGGTGAAACAAAGTATTTCTCTGTTAGGCGAAAATATTAAAATTCGTCGCTTTGCTCGTTTTGTTTTGGGTGAAGGCTTGGAGAAGGAAGAAAAGAATTTTGCGGATGAAGTCGCCGAACAAATGGGTAAAGCCTAGGTTATTTCTGAAGTTAATTAATAGTTAAGACTCCGATCAGATCAAATTTTAATTATGATCGGAGTTCATTCATTTTTAATTCCTAATTCGTAATTCCTAATTCCTTTATGGCTGGATCAATAAATCGCGTTGATCAGGATATCGCTGCTTTGGAAGATGCGATCGCTAAAATTGCCCAAGAGTTTCATCACGCCTATGAGGTGTATTTGGTTGCTCTGGGGCAAGGAGTACGTCAACAATTGATTTTGGCAAGTTATCATCTCTGCACTCAAATCTATCCTCAAGTATTTTTAGAGTTATCGGTTTCACAACGACAAAAATTACAACAGGGGCTAAGAAATTTAGCCCGACAAATGCAGACGGATTTATGCGAGTCTCTGCAAGCTCCGGCTGATTTTGAACTTGAGGATTTAGATGATGATTTTACCTCTGAACCGGAGGAGGAACAGCCAGAGGAAAATTTGCAGGTTTCTCAGACTCCAAAACCGTTAACCCCTGAGCGTTTATTCTCTTGGCAAGATGGGATTGAAACCGGAATTGTCCGACTGTTGAAATTGCTATCTAAGGATACCAACTTGCAGTTACAACGGTTTGGACTGTTACCAAAAAATTACCCCAAGCTATTCTGGAAGTGGCTTCTAAGGCTGATGCTTCCAGCGATATGGTGGCTGGGCCAGCGAATCTACTCCAGATCATGATTGAGACGGAGGATGATGACGAGTCCCAAACCTCGATCATGACAAGGTTAACGGCTATTCATCTGCGCTTGGGGGAAATTGAGTTTGCTGATGCTAATGTGATGGCGCGACGTCACCAACTCCGCCATTTGTCGGGACAGTTTACTAATATCCGTCGGGAGTATCAAAAAAAGTTACGCGAGAGAGCCATACTCCAGGCAGAATCCGCTTGGAGATCTATTTGGTATGAGGATTGAGAAATGCTTGAAATGCTTATAGGTTGAGTTGTATAGCTTTTAATTGACTAAAAAATCAAGAGTAGGTACGCACGACCCCCACCAGCGTATACTTAAATTATAGCACCTAAAAATTATTCGTGTCAACCTTGTTTAAAATTTGCTTTAATTCTACCCAAAAACTCAGGGGCGGAAAATTCATCAAAGTCTGTAATCCTATAGATAAAGGGTTTTATCTATAATTGATTAAAAAGTCAAGCGTAAAGCCATGCTCCTGCATACAGCATTTGCTAAAATTATAGCAAAATGGATTTGTTATTGTCAACCCCTGGAAAAATTTGATTTAATTCCTATTATTAAAAAGCTGAGTAGGAAGGTTAAAGAAAAGCTAAGTAAATCTCTGTGGTGCTGACAATACTGTATATTATAATAGGCTGTGGTGAGTCACAAATACAGGGTAATTAGGAAGTTAGATTAAGATGAAATCTTATCAACCAGACTGGTGGAGATTTAGTAAAGCGTTGTGCGTTGAAGCAGAACGGGGTTTTACAAATTTGCAGGGTAGTCAATATAAATTCCATGAATTTTTTTATGTGAGTTTAAAGGAATTGTTTGAAAATGCACCGCCGGAGACCCAACAACGGTGTCAAGATTTGGCGGAGGATTTTTTGCGTTATCCTGAATTAAAATTAGAAGACCGCCAACATTTAATTGCAGATACGAGACGGTTTTTGCTGCAATTACAACGGTTATTTGATTGTCGGAATCAGGTATCGAAAATTCGGGAAACGGAACAAGATCAAAAGCAAAATCAACAAACAGTTACAAAGACAACTGGGATTACAGAACAGGCAAAGGTTGTTAATATATCCTTAGAACAATCCTTAGAAAAAATTATCGGGCCTAGAAATAGCGATCGCGTAGCAAAATTAGGGGTTTTAACCGTATTTGATTTACTGTATTATTATCCTAGGGATCATATTGACTATGCACGACAGGTCAAAATTAATGAACTAGAACCAGGGGAAACCGTCACCTTAATTGCTCAGGTAAAACGGTGTAATTGTTTTAGTAGTCCTCGGAATAAAAAATTAACCATATTAGAATTAGTATTAAGCGATAATACCGGACAGCTTAAAATTAGTCGATTTTATGCTGGAAATAGATATAGTAGTAAAGGTTGGCAACATCAACAAAAAAATAATTATGCGACCGGGGCGTTAATTGCCGCATCGGGTTTAGTCAAAAAAAATCAATATGGAATTACCTTAGATAACCCGGAATTAGAAGTTTTAGATGATGCCGGGGGTCAAATTGAATCAATGAAAATCGGGCGACTTTTACCTGTGTATCCGTTATCGGATGGGGTCGGGGCGGATGTAGTTAGAAAAGCGGTAATTGCAGCTTTACCTGCGGCGAAACAATTGGCAGATGCCTTACCCGAAGAAGTATTAAATCAATATCAATTAATTGGGTTAACTAATGCCATTGAGAATATCCATTTTCCTCCAGACCGAGATTGTTTATCGGCGGCGAGACGGCGGTTAGTGTTTGATGAATTTTTCTATTTACAGTTAGGATTATTAACCCGAAGACAACAACAGAAACAGGTTGAAACCAGTGCAGTTTTAGCACCCAAGGGAAAATTAATTGATGAATTTTATCAGATGTTACCGTTTAAATTAACCAATGCTCAAAATCGGGTAATTCAAGAAATTCTCCAAGATTTATATTCTCCTGAACCGATGAATAGATTAGTTCAAGGAGATGTAGGAGCAGGGAAAACTGTAGTGGCGGTGGTGGCAATGTTAGCGGCAATTCAAGCCGGATATCAAGCCGCATTAATGGCCCCGACGGAAGTTTTAGCCGAACAACATTATCGAAAATTAGTCGAGTGGTTTAATTTAATGCACCTACCTGTAGAATTATTAACAGGTTCAACAAAAGTTGGCAAACGACGTCAAATTCATGCCCATTTAGAAACGGGAGAATTGCCTGTTTTAGTCGGAACCCATGCCTTAATTCAAGATCAGGTTAATTTTCATCGTTTGGGGTTAGTAGTGATAGATGAACAACATCGGTTTGGAGTTCAACAACGAGCTAGATTACAACAAAAAGGAGAATCTCCCCACGTTTTAACCATGACGGCGACGCCCATTCCCCGAACATTAGCCTTAACCTTACATGGGGATTTAGATGTGAGTCAAATTGATGAACTTCCCCCCGGTCGCCAACCAATTCAAACTACAATTTTAAACGGAAAACAACGACGGGATGCCTATGATTTAATTCAGCGCGAGGTAGCAAAAGGCAGACAGGTTTATGTGGTGTTACCGTTAATTGAAGAATCGGAAAAATTAGATGTTAAATCGGCGGTGGAGGAACATCAAAAATTACAGTCTAAGATTTTTCCTGAGTTTAAAATTGGGTTGCTCCATGGTCGAATGAGTAGCGCGGAAAAAGATCAAGCTATTACTCTATTTCGGGATAGAGAAACCCAAATTCTGGTGTCAACAACGGTGGTGGAAGTGGGGGTTGATGTTCCCAATGCCACGGTGATGTTAATTGAAAATGCAGAACGATTTGGATTATCTCAGGTGCATCAATTACGGGGTAGGGTGGGTCGTGGAAAAGATAAATCCTATTGTTTATTAATGTTAGGAGGTTCTACCCCGGAAGCGCGACAAAGGTTACAGGTTTTGGAACAATCTCAGGATGGGTTTTTGATTGCAGAAATGGATTTACAATTGCGAGGGCCAGGACAGGTTTTGGGTACTCGTCAGTCGGGTTTACCGGATTTTGCTTTAGCGAGTTTAGTCGAGGATCAGGAGGTGTTACAATTAGCTAGGGATGCCGCCCAAAAGGTATTAAAAAAAGATCCAAAGTTACAGGGTTTACCTTTAATGCGGGATGAATTAAATCGTCGTTATATTAAGATTATGGGAGGCAGCATTTTAACCTAAACTCTTTCTATTACCCATTACCTATCACGGATTTAAAAGGATTACGCAGATTAACACAGATTAAAATCCGTGAAATCTGAACACTGATTAAAAGGATTACGCAGATTAACACAGATTAAAATCCGTGAAATCTGAACACTGATTAAACGGATTACGCAGATTAACACAGATTAAAATCCGTGAAATCTGAACACTGATTAAACGGATTACGCAGATTAACACAGATTAAAATCCGTGAAATCTGAACACTGATTAAACGGATTACGCAGATTAACACAGATTAAAATCCGTGAAATCCTCTTAAATCCGTGTTCCCCATTCCCTTAAAAAAAATGAAAATAGTATTAACAAATGATGATGGTATTGATGCACCCGGAATTAAAGCGTTAGGGGAGGCAATTTCTGGGGAAAAAATCTGGATTGCTCCTGAAAAAGAATATTCTCAATGTGGGCATCAAGTGACGACCAATCAAGGAATTAAGGTAGAAAAACGTTCAGAAATTGAATATGCAATTGGGGGAACTCCCGCCGATTGTATTCGGTTAGCGGTGTCCCATCTTTGTCCTGATTTAAGTTGGGTAATTTCGGGGATTAATTCGGGGGGAAATATGGGGGTTGATGTTTATATTTCTGGGACGGTGGCGGCAGTTAGGGAAGCAGCAATTCAAGGAATTCCGGGGATAGCTTTATCCCAATATCGTAAAAAAGGAAAACCCGTAAATTGGAAAACGGCAACCCGTTGGGCAAGTTTAGTGTTAAATGAATTAATGAAACATCCTCCGCAACAGGGGTATTTTTGGAATGTTAATTTTCCCTATTTGGAACCGGAAGACCCTGACCCAGATATGGTATTTTGTAAATTAGGAACCCAATCTTTGCCGATTAATTATAGAATAGAAGGGGATTATTTTCATTATCATGGAAATTATAGCGATCGCCTTTATGAAGTGGGAACGGATGTAGAAGTGTGTTTTCGTGGTAAAATAGCTGTGAGTTTAATTAAATTGTAGGTGAGGGGTCAAGATTAATTGAACCACAAAGACTCAAAGACACAAAGAGGTTAGAAATTTAACCGGCTGGTTGGTATCATGGGTGAATGTGACAATTCTTAACACCATTTATCATGAAATTAGTTTAATATCAAAAATTAGGTGGTTTTTCTAGGTGCTGTGATTAGTAAGACGCCTATTTGTTGAATTTAGCTTTGGGATTAAAATTTTAGTATGAGCGTTAACTTAGCAACCCAACTGCGAGAAGGCACGAAGAAGTCTCACACAATGGCGGAAAACGTTGGTTTTATCAAGTGCTTTTTAAAGGGTACGGTAGAAAAAACGTCTTACCGGAAATTGGTGGGTAATCTCTATTTTGTTTACTCCGCAATGGAAGAAGAAATGGAGCGCCACCGTAACCATCCAATTTTATCTAAATTGTATTTTCCTGAACTGAATCGCAAACAAAGTTTAGAGCAGGATTTATACTTTTATCATGGTGCAAATTGGAAAGAAGAAGTACAATCTTCTGAAACAACAAAAGCTTATGTTGCTCGAATTCGAGAAATCTCCAATTCTGAACCCGAATTGTTAATTGCACATCTCTATACTCGCTATTTAGGGGATTTGTCCGGGGGGCAAATTCTTAAGGGAATTGCTCAAAATGCGATGAACTTACAGGATGGACAAGGAACTCAGTTTTACGAGTTTAATGATATTCCCGACGAAAAAGCGTTTAAGGTCAATTATCGTCAACAAATGGATAGCGTTGATATTGACCAAGAAATGGCAACTCGCATTGTTGATGAAGCCAATGATGCGTTTGGGATGAACATGAAAATGTTCAACGAATTAGAGGGGAATTTAGTTAAAGCTATTGGTCAAATGTTATTCAATACCTTAACTCGTCGCCGGACAAAAGGGGCAACGGAAGGGTTAGCAACCGCCGCCGAATAATCAGTTAAAATACGGAAGATTCAATTAATTTCATCCTGAACGCGAGAATTTGGCTTGTGTTCGGGATTTTGTGGTTTTGAACTACCTACACTTACTCGTAGAGAAGTGTGGGTAGTTTAGTTGACTATCGGCTTACTGACTAACAACTTGCTGGGTGTTTTTTTGTCTATGGAAGGCATAGAGTTGAAAGAAAACAATCATCCCTACAATAAAACTACCCGTGACAGCAACGGCTGTATTTAGGGGTAAACTATTTTTGAATACTGCTAGTAAAACAATCACCAATAAAAGTACCGTTGGGACTTCATTTAAACTGCGGAATTGTTGACTGGTGAATATAATTTTATTTGTGGCTAATTGTCGCATAATTCGACCACAATAAAAATGATAGGCGACTAAAACCGCAACTAATCCTAATTTGATATGCAGCCACATATCTTGTAAAAGACTGGGTTGTGTAATTAAAAGGGCGATCGCCATCACCACCGTTACCACCATTCCAGGGGTTGTAATAATCCCATAAAGACGCTTTTCCATCAATTCATATTGTTCTTTTAAAATGCTGCGGGCGGGCTCGGGTTTGTCTTCGGCTTCGGCGTGATAAACAAATAATCTCACCAAATAAAATAAACCCGCAAACCAGACAACCATTCCGATGATATGAAAGGATTTAAACCAAAAATAAGTCATAGATCCAATAAAATCCTCAACAATAAAGGTGGCTATAAACTACCTTACTGGATTCTGGACAATCTGGCAATTAAATCGCCCGGGATAATTTCTGTTGCTGTAGGGCGGGGGTATGGGTATCAAATAAAAAGGCAATATTTCTAACTAAAAGTCTGCCTAGATTTGTCACCACAATGGAATCATAATTAGACTGAACTAAACCATCAATAATTAAGGGACGCATGGCGATTAATTCCTGGGCAAAGTAGGTGTCAAAATCCAGATGATATTTAGCTTCAATTTGAGATTTATCTAAGTAAAAACTAGACATAATTTGCATAATTACATCTCGTCTGAGCATATCATCTTTACTTAATTTAAACCCTTTACTGACAGGTAAAATTCCTTGATCAATGGCTTGATAATAGTCTTTTAATCGTTTATGGTTTTGAGCATAGGTATCTTCTAACATACTAATAGAAGTTAACCCAAAGCCATATAATTCCGCTTCTGGTTGGGTTGTATACCCTTGAAAATTCCGTTTTAAGGATGAATTTTGTTGAGCGATCGCTAATTCATCATTAGGTTTAGCAAAGTGATCCATGCCAATAAAAACATAGCCATTATCGGTTAATTCTTGGATCGACATTTGCCAAATTTCTAACTTTTCATGGGGTTGGGGTAAGGCAGATTCAGGAATATTTTTCTGTACGGGTTTCATCCAGGGAACATAGGCAAAGTTAAAAATAGCAATCCGATCAGGATCAAGTTTAATGGTCTTTTTAATGGTTTCTTTGAAACTAGATAAAGTTTGATAGGGTAAACCATAAATTAAGTCCACATTCACACTTTCAAACCCAGCTTCCTTAATCCAATCCATGACATCAAATAACAGAGCTTCCGGTTGCACCCTATTAACGGCTTCTTGTACCTGGGGATTAAAGTCTTGAATCCCAAAACTAATCCGATTAAACCCAATTTTTTTCAGGAAAAAGATATAGTTTTTATCAATATATCGCGGATTAATTTCAATCGAAATTTCAGCTTTATCGGCAAAGGTGAACTGTTTATTAATGGTTTCCCATAAATAATCAATTTGTTCTAAAGATAGGTAATTAGGTGTACCTCCGCCCCAATGTAGTTGGGTAACTGGTCGCCGAGTGTCAATAAACTGCGAGGTAAATTCAATTTCTTTTGACAAATATTCGACATAAGTTGTAGCTGCATTTTTACTATTAGAAACAATCACATTACAGCCACAGAAATAACAAGCTGTCTGGCAAAAAGGAATATGAAAATAAAGGGATAAGGGAGATTGGCGTTGATTAGATTCAGTTAGGGAAAATTCCCAATCTAAGGGCGTAAATTCATCTTTTAATTCTGTAGCTGGTGGATAACTGGTATAACGGGGAACTGCATTACCGTATTTTTCAATTAAATCAAAATCAAACGCCACATTGGAAACCGAAAAAACCATTGATTTATTCTCCCTAATTAGTTATAATGGTAGATGGTAAATAGACAAAATTAAACGGTCGCTGGAGTTGGAATTTCTCCTAAATCTCGGAGCATGGCAATATTTAGGACAAAGGCATTATTAGCTTCGGCGACAATTTGATCTTGGAGTTTTTCACTTAAGACTAATTCATTCAATCTTTGGCGATAGAGGTTTTTAAATTCATTGATATCAGAAATTTGATCAAATTCATAAAAACAAATTCCTTGATGTTCTGCTAAATTAAAGACAGATTGGACAATTTTTTTCAAACTTTGTCCTCCAGATAAATCACCCATATAACGAGTATAGGAGTGGGCAATTAATAAGGTGGATTCGGTAACAGAAAGTTCAGTAAGTCGAGAAACATAATCTTGGGCTGCGGGAGAAGCGGTAATATTATCTGGCCAATGTTCTCCATAATAAAAGTTTAAGTCTTTCTCTAAATTGGCTTTGCGGTTGAGTTCAGGGAAATAAATTCTGCTAATATTTGGATGGGTTTGATGGGATTGTAATTCCGCTTCTAATTGGCTATAAACAAAATATAAATTACTCAAAAGTTGACAAAAAGATTCTCTACTAATACCCCCAGATAAAAAGTTTCTCATAAATCCGGTATGTTCGGCATTACTATGAGATTGTTGGGTTCCGATTTTGAGTTTTTCAGCTAAATTAGTCATGGTTTTATGGATAAATAAGATTAAATTTTTCCTAAGACTAAAAACAGGAGAAATGGCAAGCCGAGGTTTGGTTTTCTCCACTTGAATGAATGTATCACTATATCACTGAATGGTTATATGGTCGTTACAATTCTTTACTCACGGGGGAATTTTGGGGAAACCCCTAGACAAAACAAAAATTATATAGTTCAATAACTAGATAGTAATATTTAAGGACTCGCAGCGATGGTAAATACTATCCAAAACCCCGAAACTCAAGGACTGCGCCCCGGTATTAAAAATCCGGTTCAAGAGACGTTGCTGACCCCTCGCTTCTATACGACCGACTTTGACGCGATGGCGAATATGGACTTATCTAGTTGTGAGGAGGAATTTTCGGCGGTTTTAGAGGAGTTGCGGGCGGACTATAACCGTCACCATTTTGTTCGGGATGAACAATTTGACCAAAGTTGGGAACAAATTGACCAGAGAACCCGCCTAGCGTTTGTTGACTTTTTAGAAAGGTCTTGTACCTCTGAATTTTCTGGTTTTTTATTATTTAAAGAGTTATCTCGTCAACTGAAAAATCGCAACGCTTTATTATCAGAAGCGTTTCATTTATTAGCTAGAGATGAAGCTCGTCATGCGGGGTTTATTAATAAGGCGATGTCGGATTTTAATTTATCCTTAGATTTAGGCTATTTAACTAAAAACCGGACTTATACTTTCTTTAAACCGGAGTGGATTATTTTCGCGGTTTATTTATCGGAAAAAATTGGTTATTGGCGCTATATTACGGTGTTTCGTCATTTAGAAAACCATCCCGAACATGAATATTATCCTTTATTCCGCTATTTTGAAAACTGGTGTCAGGATGAAAACCGTCATGGGGATTTCTTTAAGGTTTTATTGCGATCGCAGCCCAATATGTGGCAAACTTGGAAAGGTAGACTGTGGGCAAGGTTTTTCTTATTAACCGTGTTTGCAACCCATACTTTAACCGTGAATGAACGAGAAGATTTTTATGAAACTTTGGGGTTAGATGCAAAGGAATATAATCGTCATGTTGTGCGGAAAACTAATGAAACTTCCCTAAGAGCATTTCCAGAGGTTTTAGATACAGAACACCCGGACTTTTTCCGTCGTTTGGAACAATGTTCTGAGAATAATGTGAAGAATCAAAAAATTAATGCTACCGAAAAACCAAAATTGGTTAAATTCCTATTAAAATTACCCACTAATTGTTCAACTTTGTGGCATTTGCTAAGAATTTATTTAGCTAAACCCATTGATGCCGAAGCATTACGGGCAGAAGTTCATTAATATTTTTACACAAAACTAGGGTTTTATCTATCATGTTAAAACCTTAGTTTTTAATTAAAAATTAATCATGAATTGTGCCATCGGGCATCATCGCCCCATGAAGATTAGTATGGGTTAAAATCGTCCGAGTTAAGTCTGCACTTTGTAAATTAGCACCGGATAAATTCGCCCCGCTAAAATCGGCATAACTTAAATCAGCATCTTTGAAATTCACACCAGTGAGATTAGTATTGTAGCTTTGTTCCGAACTTAAAACTCCTAAACCTGAAACCCCAAAAATAGCGTGACAGAGCTTGGCTTTTTCAAAGTTAGCTTGTTCTAAAATTGCCCCGCTAAAATTAGTATAACTCAAATCTGCCTCAACTAGAATTGCATCGGTTAAATCCGTTTGTTGATTCTGGTTAGGGCGAAAATTAGCTTCAAAAATAATAGCGTGGGAAAGGTTGGCATTTTTTAAATTACATCCCGATAAACAAGCTTTGATGAGTTGAGTTTTTTCTAGGGATGTTTTAATTAATTTTGCTCCGGTTAAATCAGCTTCTCGTAACTGAGCTTGATATAAATTGGCTTCGCTTAAATCAGCCCCCCAAAGAATGGTTTCACTGAGGTTAGCATAGCTAATATTGGCTTTAGAAAGGTTAGCTTTTCCTAATCTTGCTTCCCGTAAATCTGCATAACTTAAATTTGCTCCGGTTAGGTTTAAATTGACTAAATTAGCTTCTTGTAAATCAACATAAGATAAGTCAATATCAGGAAAATTCCGTTCGGCGGCGGCATATCTTAGGAGAAATTCATCAACATTCATGGCAATATTTAGTTAAATCAAGGATTAAAAAAATAAACTAAACAGCAGATTTAATGGCTCGAAGTTGCTCTAACTGTTGGTTTTGTTGCTGCATTTGAGCAACTAGAGATTCACAGACTAAATCACAAACTTCAAATAAAAGTGGATTAGCAATTTCATAATAAACACTAACCCCTTGTTGGGTGCGAGTCACAATTCCAGCTTGGGCTAAAAGTTTTAAATGTTTAGAAACATTTGCCTGTCCTAACCCGGTGGCTTCAATAATTTGGGTAACATTTTTAGCTCCAGATTTTAAACAGCAAATAATTTGTAAGCGACTTACTTCTGATAACACTTTAAAAAAGTCTGCCATTAATGCTAGGGCGGCGGGAGATAATTGTAAATAATCGCAGGTTGAAGTCAGTTGCATGGATTTTAAACTGGGGTTGGTGATGGCTAGGACTCAGTGGCTTTATTGATATTACTTATCTATTATATTACCACATTATCTGATAATTGAAAAATTGTAGGTAGAGACATTTCTGTTAATATCTCTACCCAGGTTTTAATGGAGATTTTCCTGCCGTTTTTTCTCGCTAAGTTGTAGTAAAATATCGGCGTGAACCTCTTTTGTGATCGGATATAAAAAAGTAAAAATCATCCCAATAATTAGGACAATAGTTGGTAAAGGGCCAATAGCAAACCGCACGGCTAACAGAGCCGAGTCCGGTTGAATGGGGGCGGGTTGACCGGGAACTGTGGAAAGAAATCCAGCAATATCTAAGGCTTGTCCGACCAAAAATAAGCCAACGGCTAACCCAATTTTTTGTAATAAAACCATGAAAGAATAGAAAACTCCTTCCCGTCTTTGTCCAGTATTTAATTCATCTAAATCAATGACATCAGGAATCATTGACCAGGGAACTAAATAGGCTGTTGAGACCCCACATCCGGCTAGAATTGCTAGAATATACATTAAGCCAACCTGTCCAGGTTGGAGGAAAAATAAACCCGCTTGGGCAATAATCCATACTCCCATTCCCATAAAATAAACTGACTTTTTCCCATAGCGTTTACTGATAGAACTCCAGACAAATAACATTACTAAAGCTGTTCCTTGAACCGCAATTGCCACCTGGGGAAAAGTTGCTTCCGGCATCTGCATCCAATTCACTACAAAATAGGGTAAAATTGAAGCGGTCAGTTGAACCCCCAACCAGGAACAAAGATAAATTCCAATAACCAATAAAAAGGGTCGATTACTAAAGGCAATTTTGATTTGTTCAGCAATCGGAATACTATCGGAATTATCCTGATTGTCTGCTACAGAATGTCCCGCCCATACCCGCTTTCGAGTTCCCAAAAAACACCAAAATAGGGGGAAAATTGATAGAATTGCACAAACTGCCCCTAAAATTAAATATTTTTGATAGGGAGAATCGGGGAAAAAACTAAAAATAATTTGTGCTAAAATCAACGAAAAAATACTACCACTGATAGAAAAAGAAAAGCGAAAACTATTGAGACTGGTACGTTCGTTATAATCTGATGTTAATTCAGGAGTTAGGGCAGTGTAAGGTAAATTAACGGCGGTGTAAGCGGTATTAAATAAAATCCCAATAATTACATAATACCAAAACAAAAACCATTGATTATTACTCGGAACAATCCACTGTAAAAAGAACAGAATCCCAAAGGGAACTGCCCCAAAAACCATCCAAGGATAGCGCCTTCCCCAAGGGTGAACTGTGCGATCGCTTAATACTCCCACAATCGGATCATTAATCGCATCCCAAATTTTTCCGACCATTAATACACTTCCGGCTAATCCGGCAGGTAAACCCGCAACATTAGTCAGAAAAACCAAAACAAAAAATACAGAAATATTAGCAGTAATTGCTGGGCCTAAATCTCCAGCACCAAAGGCTAATTTTGTCGATAAATTTAGCTTTTCTGGAGGAGAAATAGTTGGAGAAGGAGTGGAGTTCATGTTGATTAATATTAAAGAGTATTGTCAGCTTAGAACCAAAACCCGACGGCTAACAATAGGATATCTTAAAATGATAAGCTGATTGAATCACAAATAATTAGGGAGAAGTCAAACTATGGCTGCTTTAGGCGATCGCTTTAATCGGATGATCGGGAAAACTCGATTTGTCGTCAGTCGTTTGTTTCTGCATTTAGGAGGAGATCAGGTCGCTCCCCTGTTGGGAATACTCAACCGAGCCGCCAGAGATGTTATTGATGCCGAGGGAGACTTGCAGGTAACAGGAAAGGCGTTAGTAGAAGTCTGCCAAGGTCTGCTTCAGTATGATACTTATTGGCAGTCAGGATCGAATGAAGGGGATGTGGTTTGGAGTGAGGGGGAGGCGGCGGACTACTTTAACGAACTATTTACGGATTCTGGACAACGATATTTGAGTCAACCGGATTTATCTCAACCCCTTGATGAAAGTCAATACCTATCTGTGCCAATTACCCACAATTTAATTGTGATGATTACAATAGTAAGTGAAGGGGAAGTTCCCGATTTAGAAACGGATTTAGCAAGTTTGGATGCGATGAATCTTGGGTTAAAAGCAATTATTAATCTGCATTATCAACACAGACTCCGAGGGATTCAAGTGCATTTTTCCCCGGCTGTTTTAGGAGATGAATTAACCAGTGATCAATTATTAGAGAACTTTCCCGAACTCATCCCCCTTTAAGGAATAGTATCGGTTGATATTGAAATCAAAAAACAGTGATCAATTCAGATTTTTCTTGTTAGAATAGGAGATATAAATGTTGAAAAAAGTTAATTGGTTTATGTGGAAAAAATTCTTAATTCTGTTGATTTCGGTAACATTTTGTTGGACAACAGTTGCTTGTGGGTCTGCAACTACTTCATCGAATACCCAACAATCCACTCGCACCACATCGGCGCCCCAAAATCAAGTTATTGAGGGTAAATATCCCGTTCAGCAAGCCCAATATAATGACGTCGATGGGGAGTATACCCTCATGTTATTAAATACTCCGGCGGGTAAATCTGCTACCTACCGGACAACAGATTTACAAATGGCGCAATTAAGCGATGAACAAATTAAAGCCGGAGAAAAAAGTACCTTAAATATTACCAATGGTCAACCCGTTTTGTATTTAACCGAAGACTTTCGCATCGAATATGTTCATAACGTTACCGAAACTCAAACCAACCCCGCCACAGGTCAACCGCAAACCGTTGTCGTGCGACAAGAATCGAGTTTCTGGACACCTTTTGCCGCCTCTTTGGCCGGAAGTGCAATCGCTAATAGCTTATTTGCCCCCCGCTATTATGTCCCTCCCATGTATCAACCTGGCCGTGTGATGACCGGATATGGCGGTTACGGTTCCAATTATAATCAAGCTGTCAACGACTATCGGACTCGATACAATACTCCCCCGGCGGCAGTAAAAAATAGTACCACCCTACGCACTACCGGAAATATCCGTAACTCCAACCCAAATTCCTCCGGTAAGCGTCCCGCCTCCCCCAATTCCAGCCGTTCAACGGGTTCAGGGTTCGGAGCAACGGATTTACGCACCTCCCCGAATAAAGGTTCAACCCAACAACGCAAACCCAGTTTCGGCAGTGGTTCTAGCAGTCGTTCCTACTCTGGAAGTGGCAGCAGAAGACGCCGTTAAAACCGTAGTGAGCCCTTCAGGGCTCCTTCTTCCTTGGTAATTAAATTACGGATAATGGATTAAACCCCTGAAATTATCACCATTTGATTCAAAATCACTACAACTGATAGAGTTGGATTTAGAAAAAGCGATCGCTTCTTTGGAAGAAAGCCAACCTGCGAGGAAAGTTAAATTGAGTATTCACCCTTTAGAATTTAAACTAATATCAAATCCCAATCAGCAGGATATAATTACCTCTGAAAAAGATTGGCACAACACAATTATTTTAGGTGATTGCTCAAAGGTTTTGCAGCAAATTCCTTCTAATATAGCCGATCTGATTGTAACATCTCCTCCCTATGCAGATAGCCGGAAAAAAACCTATGGCGGGATTAATCCAGATGATTATGTCCAATGGTTTCTTCCCATTTCTAAAGAACTGTACAGAGTTTTAAAAGAAGATGGAACCTTTATTATTAATATCAAAGAAAAAGTTGTTAATGGAGAAAGGCATAACTACGTTATTAAGTTAATTTTAGAAATGCAACAACAAGGATGGTTATGGACAGAAGAATATATTTGGCATAAAAAGAATAGCTATCCTGGTAAATGGCCTAATCGTTTTCGTGATGCTTGGGAACGTTGTCTACAGTTTAATAAGCAGAAAAAATTCAAAATGTATCAAGAAAGGGTTATGGTTCCGATGGGAGATTGGGCTAAAACTCGCTTAAAAAATTTGAGTGAAATTGATCAAATACGGGATAATTCTAAAGTCGAAAGTGGATTTGGCAAAAATGTCTCTAATTGGTTAGGACGGACAATGGTTTATCCTACCAATGTTTTACATTTAGCAACGGAATGCAGCAATAAAAGTCACAGTGCTACATTTCCTAAATCTCTGCCTTCCTGGTTTATTCAATTATTTACAGAACCAGAAGATATAGTTTTTGATCCCTTTTTGGGTTCGGGAACAACTGCGATGGTAGCGAAAGAGTTAGGTAGACGTTATATTGGTATTGAGATTAAAGAAGAATATTATCAGAGGGCTTTAATTAATATAGAAAAAACCCTATTTAATTGTCAAAATCAAAGTTTTTCTGGGATTAATCAAACACAAGAAGTTAATAATTTAGCCATGAGCGAATCGAATCATCAAATTTATTCTAAATATCTAATTGAGAATGTTTTGAACCCATTTTATGACAAACGATTTGAAAAGTTGAGACAACTTCAGATTAGAGATATTATTAAGCGTAAAAATCCTTATTTGTTTAAGGCTAAAAATATTGAATTGGCAGGAGAATTTGTAAAAAGTATTGTCGATGCTTTTCTATCTTCCCAAGAAGAAACGATTTTCGGAAATTTATTAGAAGGTTTTGCTATATATATCTCAGAAACACTATATGGAGGAGTCAAATGGATTAAATTAGTTGATTATGTTTGAAAGCGAGAAGATGTAAAATTAGAATCAGTAGAAGCACAGTTGTCTTTAGATTTAGAATTAGAAGAATCTTCTGATTTAGAAGAATAAGCGATCTATTGCTAATTTTTATTATTCATATAGCCAAACAAAAATAGCGAATCGACTTAACCTATTATTAACTTAAAAATATATTTTTGCTGGGTCATAATTCATGTTAAAATGACTCTCTGGTTAACAAAAATAGCACAATAGAAGCAGATTGAAGAAGAATTATTGAGAACCGACTATGAGTGATTCCAAAACAGAACCTTTAATGATCCTCAAAGGCGTTGGTAAATCCTATCAACAGCCCAATGGTCAAGAAATTCCGATTCTCAATAACATTAACTTAGAATTGCGCCGGGGCGAAATCATCGCTTTATTAGGGCCTTCTGGTTCAGGAAAATCCACCTTAATGCGAATAATTGCCGGGTTAATTTATCCAACCCAAGGACAAGTCCTCTGTCATGGAAAACCATTAATTGGAATTAATCCCGGGGTAGCAATTGTCTTCCAAAGTTTTGCCCTTTACCCTTGGTTAACGGTTTTAGAAAATGTCGAATTAGGATTAAAAGCCGGGGGATTTCCTGTAGACTGGCGACAACAAAAAGCCCTAAAAATGATCGATATTATTGGTTTAGATGGATTTGAAAATGCTTATCCCAAAGAACTATCAGGGGGAATGCGACAACGGGTTGGATTTGCTAGGGCTTTAGCCGTTGAACCGGAATTATTATGTATGGATGAACCTTTCTCCGCTTTAGATGTTTTAACCGCAGAAAACTTGCGAATTGAACTGTTAGATTTGTGGTTAGAAAAACGTATTCCTACCCAAGCAATTTTAATTGTAACTCATGGGATTGAAGAAGCGATCACCTTAGCGGATCGGGTGATTGTTTTAGGTAGAAATCCTGGGCGAATTCGGGCAAATTTATCAATTAAATTAAGTCATTATCGCGATCGCAAAAGTGCAAGTTTCCAAGCCTTAGTCGATCAAGTTTATAAAATTCTCACCAACCCAGAATTAGAAACCATAGAACCTCAAACAACCGTTAAAAATACTCTGAATAAATATCAATCTTTACCCTACGTCCGCATTGGTTCTATTGCGGGTTTATTAGAACTCTTAGAAGATCGACAAAATCCTGATTTATATCGTTTAGGGCAAGAACTGCAACTGGATGTTGATGATTTACTCCCCATTTTAGAAGCCGCAAAATTTATGGATTTAATCGAAATTCGAGAAGGAGATTTTAACCTAAAACCAATCGCCCTAGAGTTTATTCAGGGAAATATTGACCAGCGAAAACAAATTATTCGTCAACAATTACTGAGTCATATTCGCCTAGTTCAACAAATCTATACCCTTTGTCAATCTAAACAAAATCGTCGTATTCCCGAAGATTTAGTCTTAGATGTTCTGAATAATCATTTTAGTCCTAAAGAAGCGCAACGACAGTTAAATACAGCCATTGACTGGGGACGTTATGCAGAACTTTATGCCTATGATGAACCCAGTGGGGAAATCTTTTTAGAAACATCTGATTTTAGTTCAATAACACCGGAGGTATAAACTATATGACTCGTTCTCTTACCCCTAAAAATCAAACCTTAGATCGCTCTCGTTTAACATGGCAAGATGGCTTATTAATTCTAGCAGTTATTACTGTACTTTTAGTAATTGTTCGCACGGCTTCCCAATTAACCGGAGATTATCAACCCGATGTCATCATCTCCACTGATTTAGATCAACTTCCAAGTTATACCGCCCAAACATTATTAAGGATGGGAGCAGCTTATTTTTTATCCTTAATTTTTAGTTTAGTTTATGCCTATTCTGCTTATCGTTTTCCCTTGGCGGCTAAAGTTTTAATTCCCTTATTAGATATTTTACAATCCATTCCAGTTTTATCATTTTTACCTGGGGTTGTACTCGCTTTAATTGCCCTGTTTCCCGGTCAAAGAATTGGAATTGAACTGGCAGCTATTCTGTTAATTTTTACGGGAATGACTTGGAATTTAGTCTTTAGTTTCTATCAATCTTTATCGAGTATTCCTAAAGAATTATTGGAAGTAGCAAAAGTCTATCATCTCAATTCTTGGCAACGGTTTTGGTCAGTGGAATTACCATCGGGAATCTTAGGATTAGTTTGGAATAGTGTGATGTCCGTTGCCGGAGGATGGTTTTTTTTGATGGCAATTGAATCCTTTACCTTAGGCGATCGCAGTTTTCGCCTTCCCGGTTTAGGATCATTTTTAGCTCAGGCTTCTGATCAAGGTGATTTTATTGCTATTGCTTGGGGAGTAGCAGTTTTAATTGGAATTATTATTCTTCTAGATTTTTTGGTCTGGAAACCATTAATTGCTTGGGCAGAAAAATTCAAGTTAGAAACCGTTGAATCCCAAAATATTCCCCAATCAATTGTATTAGATTTCCTGCGACGTTCTCCTACTTGGCGAATTGTAACCGAACGTTTTGGGCAGCTTTGGTCAGATAAAATTTCTCAGCGCATCGTCAAAGCTAATCCCACCTCCACCCCAGTTTTACCATCAAAATCCGATCAAAATTGGTGGAGTCGGATATTTTTAACTGGGTTTGGATTTATGGTTTTATGGGGAACTTGGGAAGGAGTTATATTATTACAAAAACTAGATTTTCAAGACTGGAAACAAGTGATTACCGGAGCTATTTTAACCGCTTTACGGGTTATTATCGCCTTATTTTTATCCTTATTATGGACTGTACCTGTGGGAGTTGCTATTGGCCGAAATCCTCGACTAGCCCAAACTTTACAACCCTTAGTTCAAATTGCTGCATCAGTTCCAGCAACAGCTTTATTTCCCGTCTTATTACTATTTTTAGCGCGTTTAGGAGGAGGTTTACAAATCGGTTCTGTGGCGCTGATGATGTTAGGAACAATGTGGTATATCTTATTTAATGTAATTGCCGGGGCGCAGGCAATTCCCTCAGAGTTATTTGAAGCAGCTAGTATTTATAAACTCTCGTTAGTGCTGCGATGGCAAACTGTGATTTTACCCGGAATTTTTCCCTATTTAATTACAGGGATGATTACGGCCGTTGGTGGGGCGTGGAATGCCAGTATTGTTAGCGAATATGTTCAGTTTCAAAACCAAACTTTAATCACACCAGGGTTAGGATCACTAATTTCTCAAGCAACAGAAACAGGTAACTATCCTCTGTTGTTTGCTTCTACGGCTGTGATGTCATTATTAGTAGTCTTAACCAACCGTTTAATCTGGCGAAAATTATATCAATTTGCTCGTTCAAAATACCAACTGTTGTAATATAACTCCATTTCCCCGTAGTGAGGCGTTCACGCCTTATCTTTATCTTTGAGTAAGATATGAATTAAGTTATGTTAACTAAATTATACACATATTATCCCATTTGCCACAAGCAGATAAGTTGCCAGAATAATCAACAAGATTCCTTTACAAATTCTGGGTTTGATCAGAACTTTGTGAAGATTTGGTCAGATGATCCCGATGGGATGTCACAGTTTCCTTACCATTACTATGACTATTTCCATTATAATGAGATCCGTTGTCTGTATTCGGCGCGACATTTTCTAAATTTTGGCGTTGAGAATTATGCCCCATCAAACGAGATTGGATACTGGTGGCAATCACATAAAAAACCGGAATAATATACAGACTCAAAAATGTAGAAACAAACATTCCACCCATCACCGCCATGCCAATTGCGACCCGACTCGCGGCTCCTGCCCCCGTCGCAAAAGCCAGAGGCATTACCCCTAAAATAGTAGATAATGCCGTCATCATAATTGGTCGAAATCGTAAGCGACAGGCTTCAATTGCCGCCTGTTGAATTGATAATCCCTGTTCTCGTAATTGATTGGCAAATTCCACAATTAAAATAGAGTTTTTTGTCGATAATCCTATCAACATAATTAACCCAATCCGACTAAAAGCATTTAACTCTAATTGTGCTATCCACAGAGCACCAAATGCTCCTAATAAAGACAGAGGAACCGCTAATAGAATAATCACCGGGTCAATATAACTTTCAAATTGGGCGGCTAAGGTCAGAAAAATAAAAACTAAGGCGAGGGCGAAAATAAAATTAGTCGATTGACCCGCTTCTTTAAATTCTAAAGACTCCCCAGAAAAAGAGGTTCGCATTTCAGGGGGTAGAATATCTTTGGCTAAATTTTCTAAGGCATTTAAAGCGACTCCTAAACTAACTCCCTGGGCCGGACTTCCTTCTAAAGTTGCAGAACGAAAGCGATTAAAATGGTTAATTTGAGGGGGTGTTGTCGCGGTAGAAATCGTAACTAAATTACTCAAAGCAATCATTTCTCCCTGTTGGGAACGCACATATAATTGCTTTAAATCCTCTGGATTTGAGCGATATTTTTCCTCAGCACGAACCACAACTTCATAGCGTTGATTTCCCTGATTAAAATTAGTAATTTCCTGACCGCCAACCAAAATTTGTAAGGTTCGGGCAATATCCTGTACAGAAACTCCTAAATTTCCTGCTTGAGAACGATCTACACTAATAGTTAATTCCGGTTTATTCAGTTTCAAATTAGTATCAATATTAACTAATTCAGGTAAATCCCTAGCGCGAATTACAAAGTCTTGAGAAACTTGTGCCAATTGTTCTAAATCATTACCTTGTAAGACAAATTGTATGGGTTGACCTTGACCGCCTCCGGGTAATCCCCCTGGATTTGTAGCGAAGACTAAAGCATCAGTAATTGTTGAAAATTTACCCAATAATTTCTTCACCAAAGATTGTTGAGATTGTTCAGGTTTCGGGCGTTCAGACCAAGGTTTTAAACGAGCAAAAGAGAATCCTGTATTAGCTTGAGATGCCCCTCGACTAGAACCTGCGATCGCAAAATAACTGGTAATTTCCGAAACTTGACTGAAGATATTTTCAACCTGTTTAACCACTCGATTAGTATAGTTAATACTAACCCCTTCTGGAGCCGTAATCGGAGTAAAAATTCGACCTCGATCTTCACTGGGCAAAAAGCCTTGAGGTAACTGTAAAAACAACCAAACAGTTAATCCTAAACTGGCAATAAATCCTAAAATAACGACGGGTTTAGTTGCCATTAATAGCCGTAATGTCCAACCATAAATAGCCGTAGTTTTATTCAAAACCCATTCAAATAAATCCAGGGGGAAAAATAGGATTTTCATTAATCCTTGGGGCTTAGTTTCATGACGTAGTAAACGGGCGGAAAGAGGAGGAGCTAAAGTTAAGGCAACGATACTGGAAAAAACCACAGAAGCAGCTAAAGTTAAGGCAAATTCATTAAATAATCGTCCACTGGTTCCCCCTGCAAAGGCGACGGGAACAAATACTGCTACTAAAACAACCGTTGTGGCAATCACCGCAAATACCACCTCTCCAACGGCCGCGTATGTCGCTGGAAAGGCATCTAGCCGTTTTTCTTCCATATAACGGATGATATTTTCTAAGACCACAATCGTATCATCTACGACTAAACCCGTGGCTAAAGTTAAGGCAAATAGTGTTAAGGTATTAATCGAAAATCCCATGAAAAACATCACACTAAATGCCCCAATTAAAGAAATGGGAATCGTAATGGCTGGAATTAAAGTGGCTCTCCAATTTCTCAAGAATAAAAAGATAATTAAAACCACCAGTCCAATCGAAATTAACAGACTGATCCAAACTTCTTCAATCGCAAGTTCTACAAACTCAGAATAATCTACCGCAATTTCATAGCTGAGTCCTTCAGGAAAACTTTTTTTGAGTTCCGCTAATTTAGCTTTAATTCCGTGGGCAACTTCAATTAAATTCGCATCGGCAAGTTTACTAATTCCTAATCCCACCGCAGGATTTCCATTGAAACGGGCAATTACCCGATCATCTTTTGCCCCAATTTCTGCCCTTCCAATATCTCTAATTTTAACTTGCGAGCCATTATCATTACGCTTAATAATTAAGTCTTCATAATCTTGGGGAGTTTCCAGTCTTCCCAAAGTTCTTACGGGATATTCTGTTTCTTTTCCTTCAATTCGACCACTGGGAATTTCAATATTTTGTCGTCTTAGGGCTTGTTCAACATCTAAAGCGGTAATTTGACGGGCTGCCATTTTCAGGGTATCTAACCATAATCGCATGGCATAACGGCGTTCTCCTGAAATAGAAACACTATTAACACCATCAACAGTTTCTAAAGAATTTTTAATATAAAGATCTGCGTAATTACTTAACTCTAAAGCTGATAAAGTTTGACTAAAAAAGGCGATCCATAAAATTCGTTCATCATCTCCAGATCGTTTTTCTACTACTGGAATATCAACATCATCGGGTAATCTTCCTGCCCCTCTAGCCACCCGACTTCTAACTTCTTGGGCGGCTACTTCTAAATCTCGATTTAATTGAAATTGAACAGAAATAGAACTGCTACCTTCTCGACTACTGGAAGTTAAGGTTTTAATCCCAGCAATACCGTTAATTTGTGCTTCTAAAATCTCCGTAACTTCTGTTTCTACTACTTGGGGACTAGCCCCCGGATAGCTGGTTGACACCGTAACAATAGGCGGATCAATTTTAGGATATTCTTGCACCGGAAGCCGAGTAAAACCGACTATTCCTAAAATAATAATTAGCAATGAACAAACCGAAGCAAAAACAGGTCTTTTAATGAAAAAATGAGTAAACATATTAAATTAATAATTGTAGTAAGCCCTTCAGGGCTTCAATCCCCAGTAAATATCCCAATTTAACGTTTACCCTTGGAACTCTGATCAGAATTAGCAGGTAAAATATTAATCGCGGCACCATCGGATAGTTTTTGTGTACCAGAAATAATCAATTTCTGTCCGGGTCTAAGTCCTTCTAAAATTTCCGCCCGATCATCTTGAATTAAACCTAATTTAATCGGTTGTTTTTTAGCAGTTAATTTTTCTTCCCCTTCCGCAATAAATACAAATCGCTGATCACCTTGAAATTTAACAGCAGTCATCGGAATTACCACAGCATTTAGTTTTTGTTTCCAAACTACTTCAGCCCGCACAAATTGACCATCTTTAAATAATCCTTGACTATTATCAAAACTAGCCTTTGCTAAAATAGTTTGGGAGTCTTGATTTACTGAAGGAGAGATGAAACTAATGCGTCCGGTGGCTAATACTTTTCCCTGAGCATCTACCATTTTTACCGATAATCCTAACTTTAAATCCTCTTTACGTTCTAGGGCTATGGGTAAACGCAATTCTAACTGATCATTCGCGGTTAAACGGGTGAGGATATCTCCTTTACTAACATAATCTCCAACTTTAATTTCTACATCGCCAACTACTCCGGTAAACGGTGCTAAAACGGCTGTTTCTTGTAAATCTAATTCAATATTGCGAACCTGAGCAGCCGCTTCAGCAACCTGGGCTTCCGCCTGTTGAATTTCTTGAATTCGAGTGCCATTTTCTAATTGGTTTAAAGCCTGTTTTTCCTGTTCAACAACGGCTTTACGGAGATTAATTTCTGATTGTCGATTTTTTTGTAATTGTTCTAAACGGCGTTTAGCCGCTTGTAAATTTGCATTAGCACTGTTTTTTTGAGCGGATAAAGCATCAAATTGATCTTGAGAAATTGCCCCTGATTCGCTTAAATCTTTAAAGCGATTGACCCTATTTTGAGCTAATTCAGCATCGGATTGAATCGAATCAATTTGAGATGTGGCTTGATTAATTTCTGCTAATAAACTCCCCGATTCGGCATCAGCTAATCTGGCTTTTGCTTCGGCTAATTTTGCCCTTCCCTGAGCAATTTCTTCAGGACGACTTCCGGCTTGTAATTCTGATAAACGAGCCTGATTTCTAACTAAATTAGCTTTAGCTTGATTTAAACTCGATTCTACACTATCACTTTTGAGGCGAGCGATCGTTTCTTCCTGTTGAATCACTTGCCCCGAACGCACTAAAATCTGAGTAATTCTACCTTCGATTTCTGGCTTAATATCTACCGCCCGTTGTGCCTCTAATGTGCCTACAAAATCAGAGGTTTCTTCAAATTTAAAAGTTTCTACCGCAGCGATTTTAACTGTATTTCCCCTGGGCTTATTAGCTTTTTCTGACTTTGGATTATCCTCATTTTTAGGCGTGCTTTGCCACCATTGTCCTCCAACAAAACCAATCCCCAATGCCATTGAAATAATAAGTAGAATTTGGAACCATCCCGTTTTAGAATTTGATGGTTGTGGGGTAATTTTTATGGGTAAAGATTCAGCAAGAAAATCAGTTTTTTCTCGGTAGTTTTCTTGCTGAATCCATTCTTGATCCTGTTTTTTCACGTTAGATTTTGGGGATTGCAAATTAGACATGGTTCAGCCAAAATTAAGGTCATTTTTATCAGAGTAAAATAGCGATCAAATTGAGACTAAATTAGAGTTTAATCTAAAGCTACAATATATTAAGATCGGTCTATATCTTTCTCGAGATAGATTAGGATTGTCATATTTAGAAACCTTTTCACCATCGGTAACTGAATATCTTACTACATAATACTGAAAAAAGATGGGGTCAACGTAGGTACGGAGTTGACCTGTCTTTCATACCACCGCTCACCTGGGTACAGGTAGATCGGGGGACTTCCCGGCGGTGTAAGTTAAATGGTTTTTATTGTAAACTATTGTTTTTGGACAATAGGATTATATTTGAGTTTAGCATCTTTGCGCCTAAATTCTTTCAAAGTAAAGAGGTAAAATAAGGATCGAACAAGTATCTAAGATGAAAAATGGAAACTAACACAACGAGCGAATTCAGTCTCACCGCCGAACAACACCGTTTAAAAATGCAACGGCGCAAGGAAGTTCAGGATCAACGAGTAGCCGAACGGAATCAAACTAAAGGATTAATTATTGTTAATACTGGAAACGGAAAGGGAAAAACCACTGCCGCTTTAGGGATGGTGTTAAGGTCTTTGGGTCATGGCTATCGGGTCGCTATTATTCAGTTTATTAAAGGTGCTTGGGAACCCGCAGAAAAGGCAGTTTTTAGTAAATGGCCGGAACAATTAGAATTTCATGCGTTAGGGGAGGGATTTACTTGGGAAACTCAAGACCGAGATCGAGATATTGAAAAAACCCGGGAGGCTTGGAATTTAGCCCTAACTTTTATTGGAAATTCTGAGTTTAAATTGATTTTACTGGATGAAATTAATATTGCTATAAAACTAGGTTATTTACCCGTTGAAGAAGTTCTCGCTGGACTTGAAAAAAAAGCTGAGGATACCCATATTATTTTAACAGGTCGAGGTGCTCCCCAGACTTTAATTGAACAAGCAGATCTGGTGACAGAAATGTCTTTAATTAAACATCCTTTTCGAGAACAAGGTATTAAGGCTCAACCCGGAATAGAATTTTAAATATCTATTTAATATTGCTTGAATTAGTTTCATTCCTAGGGGCGGGTTTATCTCAATTGAGATAATTAAGAAAGATTTGATTGAGTCCTGAAGGACTCACTACTTGAGAGAGCAGGGTTGATTGATTGCTTTTTTTAAGATAGTTTTGTACTCTTTATTTTTAATAATATAAGAGCCAAATCTTTCTAGGTGAGGGTTATTCATTTGAGCATCAAATAAAATAAACTCTTTCTGTCTTAACCGTTCAACTAACTTTACCATTGCTACCTTGGAACCATCGGGGATTCTAAAAAACATGGATTCCCCAATGAAAGCTCCACCAATCACAATTCCTAAGATGCCTCCGGCTAATTCATCTCCTTGCCAAGTTTCAAAACTATAGGCAAATCCAGCTTCGTTTAAGGCATGATAAATTTCTTTTAATTCTGAAGAAATCCAAGTTTCTTCTCGATTTGCACAACCTTCTACAACGCTAGTAAAATCTCGATTAATGGCGACGGTAAACCGATTTTGATTCAAAACCCGTTGCAAAGAACTGGGATAGCGAAATCGTTGATCGAGGGGAATTAGGGCCCGTTCTCGACTAGAATACCATTCCAAGCTATGTTCCCCGTCATTTGCCATCAAAAAGTATCCTACTGCATACCCTTGGATAATTGCGTTGACATCATATTGCATAGGTGACAAACTTTGCTATACTTTGGTTAATATACTAAGGGGTATTGTCTCATCTATGCTAAATCTTAACTCATCTTTTATGTTAGAGAGTACCTTAACAAAACTTCTCAACAAAACCGAGAAAACCTGGGGTTATCTCCAAGTCTATCATAGGGGAGAATTATATTATCTCACCATCCCCGGATACGGAGATGATATTCTAAAATTTAAAGGTAATGATTCCACCTATTCCTATCAATTATATTGGTATAAACGTCCCAATCCTTCAGTTTTTGTAGAGGCAAAAACCGAAAAAACCTATAGAAAAGAAACAAAGACCTACGACAAAGCTAAGAGTTTTCAGGTTTGTTTTAAAAGAGAAGCTAATTCCATTGAATCCTCAATTAATCGGTTATTTGCCGAATTAATTAAAAACAAAATATCAGAGGAATATAAAGGTAAAGATTCTCCGATTATTACCCTAATTCAAGACTAGAACCATCAAATGTTATAGTCAAAAGTCAACCGTGAATATTTAACCGGATATGAATGAACCCATTGCACCCATAACCTTACCCCCCAGTGAGAATTTGCAACAGGAAGGGGAATGGTTAAAACAAACCTTAAATCGTTGGTTGGATGAACAATTTATCCCTGAAGCTGTAAATGAAACTATTGCACAGCGTGTCGCTCAAATTTATGTTCGTCAACGAATGGAAGGGGAAAATGATGTGGGTTCTTTGGTGCTGGCGATTGTGACTGAAATGGAATCTTTTGATTTTTCTAAAAGTTTTTTTGGAGAATTTGCGATCGCTAATGCGGTCAGCGATTTGTTATTAGATAGCTTAGGAATTGAACGCTGTTGTGGACGCTCAATATTCCCAGACTCTCTGGCTTAGTTTAACGACAAGCACCATGTCCTTCCATAGAATGACCGAAAATTCCTGTTTTATGGGGGATGACGGGAAAATTTTGGATATCTGCTTGAATTGTAAAGTTTTCTGACCTACAGATTAATCCCAAAAGGTAGTAAAGTACGGGAAGAGGGTGAGATTGAGCTTGGGGTGGTTGACAGACGAAAGATCCCATCTCGCTATGACAACTTGCAGTAAAAATGGCGATAGAACCAGACTTTACCACCAAAGCATAAACTTTCACAGATTAGATTCCAAGCAGAAATCCTCTGTAAACTTTCAATTTCTCAACTTATTTTATCAATCGGAAAAGCGATCTCTGGTTTTCCGTAATCTCCTTTTAATATCTTGTAGACCCCTTTTAATTAAACCTTAAAATCTTTTTCAATCATGATTAATCCAAATTTTGTTAAACACCAAATTGGAATTAAGTTTTTTACTCATCAAGAGTTATTGGAAATTGCCTTAACTCATCCTGATGCTATTGTAGAAAACCTGGATTTAACGCCCAAGGAAAGGAAACTCAGAACCCTAGAATATTGGGGTATTACTCATTTAGGTTCTAACTTATTTAGCCAAATGGTGAGTGATTATTTATATCTGCACTATTCCCATTTAGGAGAAGCAACCCGGACGCTTTTAAAAAGTGATTTAGTTAGTCCCATGATTTTAGCAAAATTAGCGTTAAAAATCAAGATCGATCAAGGCAGTGATTTGGGAAAAAACTATCCTTTCAAACCGGAGTTTGAACAACAAAAAATATTATCAGAAATGTTTGAAGCATTAGTTGGTGCAGTTTATTTAGAGTGGGATCGAGATTTTGAGAAAACCTATAATTGGTTAGTGAATCAATTTATTGCTAAGGTTGTCAATCAAATTATGATGGATTTATTTCTTGAATTTGTACCAAAGGCGGATTGGGATGCTAATTTTTATCCTTGGTTTGGTTCCAATCATTTAACCTGTCCTTCTCAAAAATCCACATCGCAATTAACCTGTATTTTCTGCTCCTAAAATTATCAATTTGTCAAAATTAATCTTTAAAATAATGGGGTAAGTTGAGAATATTCAGAACAAAATAGCTAATTTTAAAAGCCATCTAAATATTTGACAACTACCCCATAAAAATATCTTTTTTAAAATGTTACTACCGTCCGAATTGATTCTCCTTGTTGCATCAAATCAAAGGCTTCATTGATTTTTTCAATTGGCATGACATGGGTAATTAAATCATCAATATTAATTTTCCCATCCATATACCAATCGACAATTTTAGGTACATCCGTCCGACTTTTTGCCCCACCAAAAGCCGTACCTTTCCAAACCCTTCCGGTCACCAATTGAAACGGCCGGGTACTAATTTCTTCTCCCGCCCCAGCTACACCAATAATAACACTAACTCCCCAACCTTTATGACAACATTCTAGGGCTTGACGCATCACTTTAACATTCCCAATACATTCAAAACTATAATCTGCGCCGCCTTCAGTTAATTCCACTAAATAGGAAACCAAATCCCCTTCAATTTCTTTAGGATTCACAAAATGGGTCATGCCAAATTTCTCAGCAATTGCCTTTTTATTAGAATTAAGATCCACCCCAATAATTTTATTCGCCCCAACCATTTTTGCCCCTTGAATTACATTTAATCCAATGCCTCCTAAGCCAAAAACCACCACATTTGATCCGGGTTCAACTTTAGCCGTATTAATCACCGCACCTATCCCCGTTGTCACCCCACAACCAATATAACAAACCTTATCAAATGGAGCATCTTCTCGAATTTTTGCTAAGGCAATTTCCGGTAAAACCGTATAATTTGAAAAGGTAGAAGTTCCCATATAATGATGAATCATCTGACCGTTTTTAGAAAAACGACTACTACCATCGGGCATTAAACCTTTGCCCTGAGTCCCTCGAATTGCCTGACATAAATTCGTCTTAAAACTTAAACAATATTGACATTGACGACATTCTGGAATATACAAAGGAATAACATGATCTCCGGGTTTAAGACTTTTTACCCCATCACCAACTTCAACCACAATTCCGGCGCCTTCATGACCTAAAATAGCAGGAAATAATCCTTCAGGATCAGCACCGGAAAGGGTATAGGCGTCGGTATGACAAATCCCTGTCGCCTTAATTTCAACTAAGACTTCTCCCTCTTTTGGGCCTTCTAGTTGAATAGTTTCCAGGGTTAAAGGTTTTCCAGCTTCCCAAGCAACAGCAGCTTTAATATCCATAGTTGATCTTTGGTTTTAAGGGATAATATGAACTCTAATTCTTCCACTTTAGAATCAGTTGCCCGTTTTTTCAACTTTCGAGAACTTCAGACTAATTTTAGGATTGAAATTATAGCTGGGGTCACGACTTTTATGACTATGGCTTATATTTTAATTGTCAATCTTGCTATTTTATCCTGTGATTAAATCCTGTCAAGGTAAGTTTCATGAAACCAATATTGCTATGTGGATTTTAGCGGTTATTTTTGTTTTGAAGTTTGTGTTTGTGGGAAAATAAGCATGGGGTATGGCGTGAAGATTGAGAATTTGACAATTTGAAGTAAACACAAAGGCACTAAGACACAAAGAAATGCAGCAGGATATCAGGGGGATTTATGGGAGTTTAGCACCAAAATAGTTTAATTTCCATAAACAACCAGACATAAAATTAGTAAAAATATGGGCTATAATCGGAATTAATAAATTACCTGTGGCGATCGCACTATACCCTAAAATAAACCCCACAACCGTTGCCCAAATCACATAAGGCCATTGTTGAGAACCGCTAAAATGTAGAACCCCAAAAGCAATACTAGAAACAACTAAAGCCAGAGTTCCTAATCCCAAATCCGATAACATTACTCCTCGGAATAATAATTCCTCACTCAGTCCGGGTAATAGGCCTAACCAAATTAAATCCGGCCATAATAAAGGAGTTAAGACTAATTTTAAATAGGTATCGGCACTACGACTATAGGCAGGCCAAATTTTATACATAACAAAACTAGCCATTGTAATCATTAACCCGACACCTAACCCCAACCCTAAACTAATCCAGGTAAAGTTAATCGGTAAAAGGGTGACATGACTCAGATATAACCAAGCTTTAGCGATCGCTAATAATATAATAGCCGTCCCCCCCATGGCTATCAAAACCTGAGTCCGGGTTAAAGATTCGAGTTCAAAATTGTTGGGTGTTTTTTGATCTACCACGCTATTTAAAAATTAATAGGATTTGATACTCCCCAGGGCTGAAGCCACGGGGATTCTTGAATGAATCCGAAAACTCTCAAAGGCGCTATCAAATCACCTCTACACGCTCAAAACAACTACCCTTATAAAAGATATTGCAATTGCGCTTACTTTTAAATTGTGTTTGTTTTCATAGACCATCACAACGCCAGATAGGTACGCTTCACACTCTGCCATTACTTGTCAGTTATACAGGCTTACTACTCCTCAAGGAGTGTGGTGGCTCACTGTGCCGGGATTTCTCCGATACTAGAGTGTTTCAACACGCAGATGGTTGTTTTACTTACGATCTATTCTAACTCAACTTTTCAATCAGTTAGATCAGGAAATATTGAAGGCGGTTGAAACCGCAGCCACTTTCCTCCCCATGTCTAAAGCCAGGGGCTTCTCGCTCGTTTTTTGGTGAACTACCCACACTGACTTGGAGTACCAAGTACAGTGTCGGCTTCTGTACTCACAGGCGAATTCCTCAAGACAGACTTGCGCCCCCCTTTTGGTCTTACCTCCCCTCCTACAGCGCCAAACGGCTGAACCATCCGTCTTTAGGATTCTGATACCTTCTGTTCTAATTTGTAAGCTAAGAAATTAGTGAAAGTTCCCCATCCACAATCAGATATTGATTTTGCCAAATTATGATTACGAACCATGCCTTTGACATGAAGATTCTCTACTATAACAGCTTGGCTATCGCTGACCAACTTATGACTAAGTTTATGTAAAAAATCTTGCCGGGAATTACTCACTCGTTCGTAAACTTTGGCAACAATTTTTCTATACTTTTGTCTTGATTTACTTCCTTTTTGTTTGTGGGCTAACTTTTTCTGTTTGCGTTTGAGATTTTTCTCATGTTTAGCAAGATGTTTAGGATTATCGTATTTAGAAACCTTTTTACCATCAGTAACAACGGCAAAGTGTTTGATTCCTAGGTCAATACCATAGATTTTACCTTCTGAAATAGTAGGGTTTTCCCCTTCAATTTCTGTCAATATAGATGCCAAATATTTCCCGGAAGGAGTTTTACTAACAGTTACAGTCTTGATTTTCCCTTCAATTGGTCTATGTATTTTGGCTTTGACTATTCCAATATTGCCAGGAAGTTTGACATTACCATCAACAATTTTGACGTTTTGAGGATATTGAATTGACTGTTTACCATGTTTAGATTTAAACTTAGGGAAGCCTGCTCGTTGCTCAAAAAAGTTTTTATAAGCAGTGGTTAGATTAAGTGTTGTAGCTTGTAAAACCTGACTATAACAATTAGCTAACCACAGGGTATCTTCGGCTTTTTTGAGCTTAGGCAGTAGGGCGTTGAGTGCTACCTGTCCCAGCCCTTTCCCGGTATCTTGATAAACCTGAATGGATTTATTTAAAGCATAATTCCACCACCAGCGCGAACATCCAAATGTTTGGGCAAGATGTGCTTTTTGCAATGCAGTTGGATACAGACGGACTTGTACAGCTTGATGTAGCACTCGATTTGCACCTCCTGGTCTGAATATCTTACTACATAATACTGAAAAAAGATGGGGTCAACGTAGGTACCTACGTTGACCCGCCTTTCATCCCCCCGCTCACCTGGAAGTAGAGCGGGGGACTTCCCGGCGGTGTAAGTTAAGTTGATTCAAGGATAATATATTCGGACGCAGGGAGTTGGGATCAAGTCCAGCTTTATGCGCCACTAAAACTCCTAAAGCCTCTAAATAAGAGTTTACCTGTATGGCATTAATTCCTAACTGTTCCGGGGTAACTTGCATTCGGGTTTGATTTTCCCCGACGGCAATAATTTGAGGCCAGACGCGCCGTGGCTCGGAGACGCGCCGTGGCTCGTCTCTACTGAAACTGAGGACAGCAGAACCCCCACAGGCCGTTGCTGGAACCACAATAGCATCTACTTGATCCGCCCAAATTGTCCCCGCCATAGCTGTATTTACGAATTGGGGGGCACGACTCAACCCCACTAACACACAGGGTAGGAAGGTATAGCCCAATTCCTCCGCCGCCGAACGGGGGGATAATTCCGGGTCAATGGCCAGAGGAGAAAGGGCCGGAGCATGGGCAGAGGGAATTTGAAAGGTGCGGACAATTAAATGGCTGATCACTGCTTCGGCCCCTGCTAAGGGATCAACCCCCTGTCCATGACGATAGGCCTCTAAAACCCCACTATTTTCTGGTTCAGGAAAACGAGCAACCACGGCGATCGCCTCGGCTTTAGCCTCCTTAATTAAGCGTTCTGCGGCCCTTAGCAGGCTGTCTGGGTTGCCAATAGTTCCCCAGGAAGCCCCCGAAGTCGAGGTTCGAATAGCCACGTTCAGAGGGGCATCTGTTACCACATAGTCGGTTAAAGTTAGGCCCAGGGTTGCCCTAGCTGCGTCCGCCACTTGTAAATGTCGGAGGCGCAATTCTGGCTCAATGGCTTGATCGAGGAGTAACCCCACCCGGTTTTGGTGGACAGGTTGCAGTCCCCAATTTCCGGCGGCCAATTGATCCAGGGCAAACCCTTCCACATATAGGGTATTGGGCATTGGCCAATAAAGTTGGGCACCATTGAGAACGTTAGGATGGGTAATCAGGGTATCTGCAACTTGAGCGATCGCCCGCGCTACAGGTAAACCATCCCCCGCATACCCACCAATGGCCGCACCAATTCCCGTTGGGATAATTAAAACAACCGTATAGGGCCGAGGCATAGCAGATTAGGGGGAACAATCTTAGAAAAGTTAACTATTAACCATCAAACCTTAGAGGTTTCCTCAACAGTTACAACAGCTTCAACATGGGCTTTTTGTTGTTCAGAATCAATACTGGTAATTGCCCAGCGTAGGGGTTCCCCCCGTTTTTTTAATTCCGCTTCAATGGCTTGATTTAACTGGGTTGGAGATTCCTGAATATCAATTTCAGCCGTAATAAAATGGGTTGTCATGGTTTGATTTAATCCTCTATATTTTCTATTCAAAAAGTAATGGGTAATTGCGAATTACGAATTACGAATTACGAATGGGTAATAAAAAGAGTTTGCCTCCCCTACCCCCTCTGTTCACTAAGAAGTTTGGGGATATTGACGATGATAAACTTCGTCTTCTTTTCCGGCAACCAGTTTCAAATTAGAACGGGGATAGGCAATACAAAGAAGGACATAACCTTCAGCTTGAAGTTCGGGACTTAATCCCATACCCTCAGTTTGATCAACTTCGCCTTCCATAATTTGGGCTGCACAGGTGGTACAAACCCCTGCATTACAAGAATTGGACAACTTAATTCCGGCATCCAAGGCAGCTTGGAGGATTTGTTTATCCTCTGGAACTTCGACTGTTTGGACGTTTCCTTGATCGTGAAATTCAACTGTATAGGTTTCAGACATTGTATTCTTGTTAGACCCTGAACTATTGTATCCTTGAGTGCAGCCGATCTGAATATTGAGCCTTCCTGATTGTGCAAAGAGACATCAAATTACCCATACAAACTAAATCAACTTTTGTCATCTATCCTAGGATATATATTATAAAAATGATCAACTAGGCAAAATCATATTAGGTTTTACGGTTAAAATTTTTTCGGTTTGGTGACTATAGAGTTGAACCCAATGTGTTATAGTTATTCGGGTTAGATTTCTCCAGTCAATAGTATCTGATCTCCTCACCCTCTTGTGCCAATTTTGTAACTACTTGGAAGAAAATATAGCCTTTTTCACACACTGAGTCTGTGAAAACTAGCTATGGAATGTAGAAATTTGATAGGATGGGACGTTTGTGTTAAAAATGATGGAAAATATGAATAAATTTGATACTCAACTTTGGCAACGTTTTTTAAGAATTGCTCAACCCTTCTTTTATCCTTTAGAACCAGGTAGTGGCAAGGTTTTTTTAAGTTTATTATTGTTATTATTAATCTTTCTGGGTGCTACGGTATTTGTTTTAGTGAGTGTTGTTGTTGTTATCAGTCAATCGGTTTTTCCCGATTTCTTTAATAGCATTGCTCCAGGTTTGTATGAATTGATCGCCAGGATTATTTATTCTCGCTATATTATTATCATTCTCTTAATGCTTGTCGTTCCTATCGGAACATTTTTATTGTACAGAAATCAAATTAAAACCCGTTGGCAACCTTGGGCATTTTTGAGTGTGCTTTTATTTATATCCCTATCTGTCAGTGGATTAAATGTAATTATTAGTTATGTTAATAACTTTTTTACGACAGCTTTAGCGGAAAGAAATCAGGATGAATTTTGGCGTTTTCTCTATGTTTATGCCAGTGTGTTTGTCGTAGGAACTCCCATTGTTGTCATCTATTCTTATACCCGCGATCGCTTGGGAAACTATTGGCGAAAATGGTTAACGGATAAATTTTTAGACCAATATTTAAGTCAGCGAGCATTTTATAAAATAGAATCGGAAAATAAACTTGATAACCCAGATCAACGAATTACAGAGGATATTAAGGCATTTACGATTACCAGTTTAAAATTTTTACTAATTATTCTAAGTTCAATTATTGATGTAATTTCTTTTACCGGAATCCTCTGGTCTATTTCTAAATCTCTTTCCATATTTCTATTGATTTACGCTTCTGTTGGTACGATAATCACGGTTTTTGTTGGACAGCGTTTAATTCCTATAAACTTCAATCAATTAAAACGAGAAGCTGATTTTCGTTATGGATTAATTCATGTCCGAGATAATGCCGAATCTATTGCTTTTTATCAAGGGGAAGAACAGGAACTCCTCCAAGTCAAAGAAAGATTTTTCAAAGCCTTTAAAAACTTTAATTTATTAATTGGTTGGCAGAGAAATGTTGATTATTTTACCACAAGCTATGGATATGCTGTGGTTATTATTCCTTCGCTAATCTTAGCTCCTATTTATTTTGCTGGAACAATTAAATATGGGGATATTAGCCAAGCTGGTTTTGCCTTTGCTCAAGTTTTAGGGGCTTTTTCAATTGTAGTAAGTCAGATTGAAATATTAAGTGCTTTTGCCGCCGGAATTAACCGTTTATCAACCTTCTCGGAATTTTTAGAATCTCCTAAATCCATGGAGGAAGGTCAGACACAAATTGATATGAAAGTTGATGATTCCCTAGCTTTAGATCACGTTACTGTCAACACACCCAACTATCAAAAAATACTGGTTAAAGACTTATCTTTGAGCTTACCCGAAGGTCAAGGATTATTAATTATGGGTCAAAGTGGAGTCGGAAAAAGTTCTTTATTACGCACCATTGCCGGGTTATGGACATCAGGAACCGGGAGCTTAGTTCGTCCTGAATTATCATCAATGTTATTCTTACCCCAACGTCCCTATATGATTTTAGGAACATTGCGTCAACAATTACTTTATCCTAATAGTAATCGAGAGGTGAGTGAAACGGAATTACATCAAATATTACAGTTAGTGAATTTAGCCGATTTACCCGAACGAGTTAGCGGTTTTGATACCGAATTAGATTGGGGTAATGTTCTTTCCGTGGGAGAACAGCAACGATTAGCTTTTGCCCGATTATTAATCAGTAAACCTCGCTACGCGATTTTAGATGAAGCCACCAGTGCCCTAGATTTAAAAAATGAAGAACTACTTTATAAAAAACTATATGAAACTGGAACAACTTATATTAGCGTTGGGCATCGAATCAGTTTATTGCGTTATCATAACAACGTTTTAGAACTCATGGGAGATCAAAAATGGCGTCTGGTTTCGGCTGAAGAATATCGGGCAGAAATGATTTGAGAAATTCAATCCTTAATCAGCTAAAACGGATTCAAAAAAACGACATTCTTGACAAGGGCCAAGGGGATTCACCGCACAGCGTATCAGTTCAGAATGGGCATTAAAACGACAGTTTGCATTTCCTAGAATCCAATGTCCATTGATTAAGGTTCTATCTTCAGGTCGTTGTACCGATTGCACATACAAAGAAATTTTATGCAGTCGGTAACGACCGGATTTGAGTTGATAGCGATGACGACGCTCTAAAACAGTATAGGTTTGACCCTGGAAATTTAGATAATGACCCGGTTGGGGTGTCCAATCTAAACAAATACGTCCAAGAGATTGATGAGAATGTGTTAGTATCAATTCCGTTGGTAGTGAATTTGGCTCCATGATGGTTTGATTTAATTCAACAGGTTTTGAGATTATCCTCCTGAATGTTACGGTGTTCAGTCACCAAAAACAAGAGGATTTTTTGGTTTTATCCCATAAATAAAATATAAAAATTCTATTTATGCACCTTAATATTTACGTTCCTGGGGTTCAAATAGGGTAATTTTTACCGGACGATAGGCTAAATCAATACCCGCAGGGGAATAATAGGCTAAAGTATGTTTTAGGAAGGTTTCATCATGGCGTTGAGGATAATCTTCCCGACTATGGGCGCCTCGACTTTCTTGGCGATTTAAGGCCGAAGTTAAAATCATATTTCCTACAATCATCAGACTTTTTAATTCCAATGCTTCAATTAATTCTGTATTCCAACATTTGCCTTTATCATCTAAATAAATCCGTTGATAACGATTCTGTAACTCCTGAATTTGACTTAACCCTTCTCGCATGACTGTATCGGTTCTAAATACACCACAATGGGATGTCATAGCATCTTGAAACTCCTGACGCAGTTTCCCAATTCTGTAGTCTCCAGACTGGTCTAATAAACCTTGTAATTGCAATGCAGTTTCTTTCAAATAACGCTGTTCATCAATATTTGGTAACTTGCGATTTTGGACAAATTTGGCAATAGCCGCCCCGGTTCTTTTTCCATAAACCACACATTCTAATAACGAGTTACTGCCTAAACGATTAGCTCCATGCACCGACACACAAGCGGCTTCTCCGGCGGCAAATAATCCATCAACAAAACTATCCGCACCACTTAAAACTTGACCATTAATATTAGTCGGAATACCCCCCATCGAATAGTGAACGGTTGGACGTACAGGCATCGGTTCCACCGCCGCATCAATTCCTAATAAACGGTGAGCTTCTTCCCAACAAAAGGGAATCCGACTCATAATTTTTTCCCGTCCTAAATGTCGCAAATCCAAATAAATATAGGGCCCCCCGGCACTGCCATCGGGGTTAATTCCACGGCCTGCCCGCAGTTCTAAAGTAATCGCGCGAGAGGTAATATCCCTAGGTGCTAATTCCATCCGACTCGGGGCATAAGTCGCCATGAACCTCTCCCCATTACTATTAATTAAATAGGCTCCTTCCCCCCGCACAGCCTCGGAAATTAACACCCCCACCGGATATAGTCCCGTAGGATGGAACTGGACAAACTCCATATCTTGCAAGGGAACCCCCGCCATTGCCGCCATCGCCAACCCGTCCCCGGTTGAGGCGTAGTCATTGGAAGTGGTATTAAATGCCCGACCATAGCCCCCGGTGGCGAACATCACCGCCTTAGCCCGGACAACGGTTAACTGTCCATCATCAATTCGGAACATGACCACCCCTTTGGCCTGTCCGTCTTCTAAAATCAGACGCAGCACATACCATTCATCATAGATATGGACACCATAGCGTCGCAGGTTACTGACCAGTTCGTGTAAAATCGCATGACCTGTTTTATCAGCAGCGTAACAAGTGCGATTATGGGAATGGCCCCCAAAAGCCCGTTGAGCAATCCGGCCATCGGGAAGACGGGAAAATAATACCCCCAAATGTTCTAAATCAATAATTACATCCGGGGCTTCTTTGGCTAAAATTTCGACAGCATCTTGGTCAGCTAAATAGTCTGAACCCTTGACGGTATCAAAGGCGTGGGCTTCCCAACTATCACTTTCATCAATATTTTTTAAGGTAGCAGCAATACCCCCTTGGGCAGCGACGGAATGGGAACGGATGGGGTGAGTTTTGGCAACAATAGCTATATTCAGGCTGGGGTTAGTCCGGGCAATTTCTACGGCCGCCCGACATCCTGCCAGTCCGCCCCCAACAATAATCACATCATGTTCTAGCATCTTAATCAGTTATCAGTGTAAGAGTTATCAGTGTAAGAGTTATCAGTGTAAGAGTTAATAAATTAACTGTAAACTTCTTAACTATTAACTGATAACTGGTAACTGGTAACTGATCTGTGCCGTTTAGGAAGCCGGAAATTCAGCACGACTGGGTTCGTCTTGAATCAAGGGGTCTACGGATAGAATTTCAATATGGTTAAATAAAGTGGTGACGAATGCAAAGAGTAGGAAAGGTAAAGACAGCACAATAATTAAGCCAACCGTCGCTAACGCATAAATTTGACGGGTTGTACTCCACAGGGCTAGGGAAGTCGCTAAGGCGATAAAGATGACAATTAACCAAATGATGATTTGGCTATAGATATCACCATAGGTTAGTGTGCATCGAATACGATACTTTTTCAGATCTTGCATTGGTTCTCTCTTGTAATATTACTTTAAACTTCCAGATTAAGGGATTGATTCAATTTTGGAAAATTTCTCAACATTTTAATCACAGTTGTAATTTAACTTTACATTTTGTCAAACATCCAGCATCGAAAATACTCAATTCTTAATTTTTTCAGGGATTCTTAACATTTAACTTAAACCCTGATATTGCCTATTTCCCCTAATCTTCTGAACGAAAAAACAAGAGATTAGGCAATGCTAAACCCACAGGAATGCCTAGGGTCATTAATAATGCTGTGCCTGCCATAACAATAGTATTAGCAATTAACGGAACATCGGCATGGATTCCTAACTTCATCATTAAAATCAAACCACTTCCCGCCCTGAAAATATAAATCCCAGGAATCATTCCCACAACGGCACCAAATGCAATGGCTGCTGAAGGAACTTTGAATTTTTGAGAAAAATAAACCGTCATAAATCCAACTACTATGGAGGCAAAAAGATTGCCCCAAATTAATCCTAATCCTATATTAATCGAAAAAATTCGCATCCCATAACCGACCATGCCACAAACTATACAAATCCAAAGAATCTTTTTAGGCACATTAAATAAAATCGCAAACCCGGCGGCAACTATCCCAGCAAATAAAATACTTTCTGGTTGTAATTGGGGTGGTTTAAATGAATTAATAGCAACGGGAATATCTATAAATGTGCCTGATAATAATAACCCAAATAGGATTGAAATTAACATCATTAAACTAAAATTAAGTCTAGCAAGTCCGGTAATTTGATGGTTATAAACCATATCTAAAATAGCATTAATTAAATGAACTCCTGGAACTAAAATCATGGAGGGAACTAATAAACAGGTTTCTGGGGTTGTTGTTAAACCTAATTTAATGCCCACACCTCCGATACAGCCTCCTAAAAAAGCGGCAAAAAATGTGATCATAAACCCATTGAACTTACGTTTAGCTAATTCCTGCCGTAATATTAATCCCAGGGATGTTGCCACACTAACAATCAAAAATGCCGGCCAGTCTCCCTGAAAAATTTTAGCTAAACTTCCCCCCGCCATTCCTAACATTAATACTAAAAACCATTGCGGATAATTATGGGGAGAATGATAATTAATTAGTTCTAACTCATCCGTAACTTGTTCTAAGGTTTTATGTCCTTGTTGAATATCATCAACTAAACGCATCACTTGAGTGATCACCATCATATTAATTTTCATCACCGGAATCGGGATGCTAATGCGCGAATAGAATTGATTATGGATTTTTGTTGTTAATGTGATGGCTTCATAGGAAACTAATAACCGGGCTTCAATTCCTAAACTATCCGCCAATTGATGAGTGACTCGATGCACTCTTTCAGTTGCCGCACTATTCTGGAGGAGAAGTCGGGCAGTCAGTAAAACTAGGTGAAACTTTTGATCGATTTCTGGCAGGACTGTTGGTGTCATCTGGGCTTTTCCTTAAATAGACATTTGATGGTATTAATCGTATTGGATTTTGGCTTAATATTATGGATGGGTTGGAATTACTACAGCGAAAGGCAGAAGGAGAATGGAGTTTTAAAGGAGTGGATTTCAGGGGTGCAGATTTACAAAATTTTGATCTGAGTAGGTTAGTCTTTATTGGGGCGGACTTGAGTGGGGCGAATCTCAGTTACACAAATTTAAGTCGAGCTTCGTTGCGCGGGGCTAACTTAATGGGGACGAATTTGAGTTATGCCATTTTAAAACAAACCAGTTTATATAGTGCCCAAATGATGGGAGCAAATCTTTCCCATATTAATCTCAATGGAGCAAATTTAACTCAAGCAAATTTAAGTTATACTAATCTTTATCAAGCAGATTTAAGCGATGCAACTCTATATGAATGTAATTTAGAAAATGCTTGGTTAGTGGGCGCAGATTTACGCGATACCGATTTACACAAAGCAAATTTCAAAGCAGCTAACTTAACCGACGCCAACCTAACCGATGCCATCGGATTTAATGATCAGGATGCAATAATTTATAATACGATTATGCCCAATGGTCAAGTGCTATTATCTATGTTATAGCAGTCGCCAGACCTATTAGGACAAAGAGTGATGCAGCAAAGCTAGATGGTGAAGTCTTTTCCTCCGGTGTTCCCTCCCCCCCTAGCCCCCCTGCACGGGGGGCTAGGGGGGCTGTTCCGGTGTTCCCTGCTATATAAATTAACCGTTAAGGTTTTTCCATTAACCAATACTTGATCTCCGGTGACTAACTTTCGTCCCCTGCGGGTTTCAACCTCACCATTAACTTCAACATCACCATATTTAATTAGGATTTTGGCTTGTCCCCCGGTGGAAACTTCACCCATAAATTTTAGAAATTGATCAAGTTTAATTGTTTCAGACATAAATCAGTAATCAGTTATTAGTCATCTCATTATAGCTAAAATCCGGCTTCAATTAAAGCTTGGTCTAAATCCTCAACTAACCCCAAAGATTCAGCCCTAAGCTTGAGATAAGCTAAATCTAAACACTGTCCTTGTACTTTTAATACACCCAATACATCTCGCCATTGCTTTTCGGACTGGTTTGATTTTCGCCAATATAATTTATTCAGAATTACATCTTCCGCAGAAGCTAGAAAAACAGTTGCACCCGTTGGAATTTTATATTGTTGCCGTCGTTCAAATTTGATCTGTTCAAATTCCGAATTTTCTGCCATAATTAAATCAGCACGGGAGATTGTTTCTATATGGGTAACTTGTAGAATTCGCATTCGACCCGAAACCACATCATCTACACCCGAAACATAAAAACCTATTGCTTCTAATTGTAAAATTAATAACGTTAAATCTTGAGATGAAATTGAGATAACGATATCCAAATCTCGGGTGGTTCGGACTTCTCCATAAGCAATAGCAGCCACACCGCCCGTAATATAATAAGGAATATTAAGGGACTCCAAAATCGGGTGGAGAATTTCAGCTAAAGTAATAGAATCTTGAACCCAACTTATTTCATTTCCAGTGGGAATATAATGGTGCGGACAATCTTCTGCCAACCAAGCTTCCGCAAGTTTTCGGGAAAATTGTTCCTTAGATAAATATGAGAATCTTTGACGAAAACAACTTATGGAAAAGCGACGAGCATTTTGATTAATCGAACTTCCCATTATCAATCGCTGTTCGGGTGTTCGTTGTTTTAGTAGCCAGAATTCCAAACAATCAACTTCCGGTGTCGTATCTTGAGATTGAGGTCGATAACCCGGTTTAATTGTAAATTTGGGGATAATTTGAGTCATTGATTAACTCTTAAATTGATAGACCAGTAGAGACGTTGCATGCAACGTCTCTACTAATTTTATTCGTCTTCGTCCTCGTTGTCGTCTTCGTATTCGTCATCAATTAACTCGTCATCGAGGATAGCTGATAATAAAGGATCATCTTCACTATCTTCAAATATAACCTTGCTACCTTTTCCTAAACTAGACGGTGCTGCTTTGGACTCCGGGGGTAATTCCCGTTCAAAACTGTTATAAACCCGGGCGGTTTTATCATCCAAAACCACATCCCGCAGTTCGTCCTCATCCTCCTCATCCAAATACAACGTGCCATTATCAAAGCCATACTCGGCATTACCCGATTCCTCATAGGCATTAAATCCCGTTCCCGCCGGAATCAGACGTCCGATAATCACGTTTTCCTTGAGACCGCGTAACCAGTCGGATTTGCCCTCAATAGCCGCTTCAGTCAAGACCCGGGTAGTTTCTTGGAAACTAGCCGCCGAGATAAAGCTATCGGTATTTAAGGACGCCTTGGTAATCCCCAATAACACGGGGGTATATTTGGCGGGCGCACTTCCGGTAATCGACATGGCATCATTCACCTGTTCTACCTGGCGCAGTTCCACTAATTCCCCGGGTAACATAGTTGTATCGCCCCCATCATCAATCCGCACCTTCGAGGTCATCTGACGGACAATCACCTCAATATGCTTATCGGAAATATCAATCCCCTGGGACTGATACACCGACTGCACCTCGTTAACCAAGAATGCTTGACAGTGGCGGAAACTACCCAAAGCCGCGTCATACATCCCTTCTCCCTGTTCCAGATAATGGTCATAGAACACTTCCAGGATTTCATGGGGATTACTAGGGCCATCGGTCAAGGTTTGTCCGGCCTCTACTTTGTAACCATCGGAGACAATCGGGGATTGACCCGAACCCAGGGGATAATCCGTAACCGTGCCATCATTTTCAATTACCCGCAGTTCGGTGATGTCATCATCCATAGTCACCTGGGCGGTTCCCGGGCGTCGGGCTAAAATACAGGCTTCCTTGGGTTTACGGGCTTCTAATAATTCTTCAATCCGGGGCAACCCTTGAATAATATCTCCGGTTTTAGCCCGTTCAAACACCAGCAACACCAGGTTATCCCCCCGTTGTACCAAGTCCCCATCCTTAATATGCAGAATCGCACCGGGAGACACCCGATAGGGCCGACCCCGACGCATGGTAATCTGATTTCCCGTTACCGGGATAGTCCCCTGACCCACGATTTTGTTACCAACGGCAATGACTTGACCGGACTCCGATAGGTTAACCCCTTCAGCAATTTCAATTCCTTCTACCAACAGTTGACCCAATTTCACCGTAGGTTTAACGCCTTCGGGTAACTGAATGGTCATTTGGTCACTCTCGCGCACCACCAAACAACGGCGCACAATTTCCGACCCCGACCGAATCCCCTGAATAATCCCGTCTTCCTTACACATGATTTCCGTGCGAGTAACAACGGCGCCTTTCTCAATTTCATCTCCATCCTTGACCATTAACCGCGTCAGGGTACTGCCCTGAGTCGCATCAGCGATCGCATCCCGACGAATTACCAAGGATTCTAAAATCACTAACTGTAACTTCCTGACGTCGGGGTCATTCTCATCGGGAAGTAACTCAATATCGGCGGCTAACTGCGGGGCTTCGATGCCAATACTAATTACTAACTGGGTTCGTAGCAGTTCCACCCCTTCCACAGACCGTACCCGTTCCCCATCTTTGTAGGTTAACCGTTGCACGGCACGCAGAACGATGGACTCGTTCAGAGATTCCTGAGAAGGTACGGTAGGATTTTCGGGAACGCTAAACTCCACCACGGGACGCAACAGCAAGGCTGGGCCTTCGGGAGTTTCCACATATTCCACATAACGCAAGTTGTCCGAGATAATCCCTGGAATCACCTCTTGGCCGGGATTGACAATCTGGCCATCAATTGCCATCACCATTTCGGGGTCATCTACCAGATGCAGTTCCCCGGGTTTGATTACGATTTCTCGTAGAATATCATTTTTCTGAGTAACTTCAATCACCCCATTGCTCTGACAGAAGATATCCTTAACCACTTCCATCCCAGCTTCTACATACTGTCCATCCTCTGTTAACAGTAAGGAAATATCCTTATTCACCTCATGGCATTCTTCGGGAATCCATAATAAAGTACCTCCCTGGGTGACTTCATAACCCTGTTTTCCCTTACCCCGTTTGGCGACTTCTACCCCGGCGTATTTAATAATCCCCCCGGTTTTTGTCCGGTAGCTATCATCCATCAATTCCGCAATCACATCGTGGTTTTCCACTTTGGAACCCGGACTGACTTTGAGCATGAAGCGATGGTTACTATTGGTTTCAATAATATGTTGTTCCCGTCCCTGCATCTGTACCAACCGCACTAAGGCCTGATCCAGCAATACCGAGGCGGTGATAATCTCAATTTCCCGAGGTAGCTCACCTTCGGCAAACTGTTCCCGAATTCGGACTAATCCCCCATGCTCTGAAACCAGTTTAGTTTGGGCGAGAACGCTTCCCGGATGCACTGGATCACCATTTTTGACCAATGGTTCCGCCGCCGGGGGTAGGTTATAAACTTCTCCTCCGAGAACCCAAATCAGACCTCCCCGTTGGGCGATACGGGTCATATTCCCTTGACGGTCGGTTTTTTCTTCGGGAACCACATCGGCAAATTTGACTTCCCCGGCTAAGTCCGTGGCGACGTCCTTAGTAGCTTTTTCCGTAGTTTTCCGGGCTGTCCGACCCCCGGCGGCAATTTCCGCTAGAATTTCGTTAGCTTTAACTTGTTGACCTTCTTGGACAATAATCGTTGTCCCTTGGGCGATACTGTGTTTTTCGGTATTTTTTCCACTACCGTCCACAATAATTTGGCCCGTGTTTTCCACGATGAAGGCATCATCTCCGTGACGGGTACGGAAGGGACGGACTCGCAGGGATTTAGAGAACTTGACCACCCCATTAATTCCGGCCCGGATCATTCCAGCAGCTTCGGCCGTAAATACCCCTCCGGTGTGGAATGTCCGCATGGTTAACTGGGTTCCGGGTTCGCCGATACTCTGGGCGGCAATAATTCCCACCGCTTCCCCAAGGTTGACGTTATGACCATGGGCTAAACTCCAGCCATAGCAATGTTGACAGACGGAACGATTGGCTTCACAGGTTAGAGGCGATCGCAATAACACCTCCTCAACCCCGGCTTCCTGAATGGCTACGGATAACTCCTCACTCACGGAGTGATTTTTGACCGCCTGTTCTGACTGATATGTGACAATTTCTCCGGTTTGGGGGTGGCGAACATCTGCCCCTAACACCCGACCCATTAACCGATCTTTGATTGGAATTAACACCCGTTCGCCATCGGTCATACTGCGAGTCCAAATCCCCTTGCTGGTTCCGCAGTCAATTTCTCGCAGAATCACATCCTGGGAAACATCGACTAAACGGCGGGTTAAATACCCAGAGTCGGCGGTTCGTAGAGCCGTATCTACTAGACCTTTACGCGCCCCATAAGAGGAAATAATATACTCCGTAACGGTTAAACCTTCCCGGAAGTTGGTTTTAATCGGTAAATCAATAATTTCCCCTTGGGGGTCAGCCATTAGTCCCCGCATTCCGACTAACTGACGGACTTGGGAAATATTCCCCCGCGCACCGGAGAAGGCCATCATATAAACGGAGTTCAGGGGGTTACTGGCTTTAAAGTTTTCTACCACCCGATCTTTTAGGGCTTCGGATGTACCATTCCAAGTATCAATAACTTTTTGGAACCGTTCAACTTCGGTAATTTCCCCTTTAATATAACGGCGTTCTGTATTTCTAATTTCTTCTTCCGCTTCTTCTAATAGAGCTTTTTTGGAAGGGGGAATCTGTAAATCATCAACACTAATAGAAACCCCGGCTTTTGTGGCATAGGTAAACCCTAATTCCTTTAATTCATCGGCAATTTGGGCGGTACGAGCCGTGCCATAATTCATAAAAGCCCAGGACATGATTTTTTTTAATTGTCCTTTATCAATAACTTGATTCCGAAAGATTTTTTTGTTAGCCATGACTTAAATCAGTTATTAGTTATCAGTGATCAGTTATCAGTTTAAGAGTTACCAGTTATCAGTAAATCAGTCATCACTTATTCAGTGTAGAGACGTGCCACGGCGCGTCTGTAACAGTTGAGGAGTTAATAAATTAACTGTAAACTTCCTAACTGATAACTGATAACTGGTAACTGATTACTGTATCAGGGTGTCTTGAACGGTTTTATTGAAAATGACACGCCCCGGGGTAGTACGAATATATTGGGCGAGAATATTCCCCTCGGAATCTTCTCGAACTCGTCGCATTAGTTTCCCTGTTTTTTTGCCCACATAAGTTTTAGTGATCACTCCAGTTAAGTCGTCTTTAAGTTCGACCCCTATCTGTTCTACTTCATCCGATAAAATCTCCCCATCAAATCGCACCATGATGTATGAATGTAAACCCAAAGCGCCCTGTTTATAGGCTAAGATTACATCTTCTAAATCAGGAAAATAGCGGTGACTTTGATCCTCTAATTTAGGGTTTTCTGCGGTTAAATAATAACATCCCAACACCATATCCTGACTAGGTGTAACAATCGGTCTACCCGTTGCTGGGGATAGAATATTATTCGAGGCTAACATCAATAACCTGGCTTCTGCTTGGGATTCAATTGATAGGGGAACGTGAACGGCCATTTGGTCACCGTCAAAGTCAGCGTTAAAGGCGGGACAAACTAACGGATGCAGTTGAATCGCCCGACCATCGACTAAAATCGGTTCAAAGGCTTGAATCCCTAAACGGTGCAAGGTTGGGGCGCGGTTTAGCATCACCGGATGTCCTTGGATGACTTCCTGTAAGACTTCCCAAATGCTGGCATCATTCCGTTGAATCAGTTTTTTCGCCGCTTTAATATTGTTAACTAATCCTTGACGAATTAGGCGGTTAATTACAAAGGGTTGGAACAATTCAATTGCCATTTCCCGTGGTAAACCGCACTGGTGCATTCTTAATTTTGGCCCCACCACAATCACGGAACGTCCAGAATAATCGACCCGTTTTCCTAATAGGTTTTGACGGAATCGTCCTTGTTTTCCTTCGATAATATCGGAGAGAGATTTTAAGGGTCGATTATTCGCCCCCACCACTGTCCGACCTCGGCGACCGTTATCAATTAAGGCGTCAACGGCTTCCTGTAACATCCGTTTTTCGTTACGGATAATAATTTCTGGGGCGAGAATTTCCTGTAACCGGGCTAACCGATTATTCCGGTTAATCACCCGACGATATAGGTCGTTTAAGTCGGAGGTGGCAAATCGACCCCCATCTAACTGCACCATTGGCCGTAAATCAGGAGGAATGACGGGAATTACATTCAAAACCATCCAATCCGGTTTGGAACCCGTCGCCACAAAATTATCAATTACCCGCAATCGTTTAATTAATTTGGCGCGTTTTTGTCCCTTAGCAACGGCAATTTCTTCCCGTAATCTTTCGGCTTCTTCTTCTAAGGGAATATCTTCGAGCAAACGGGAAATGGCTTCGGCTCCAATTCCCACTTCAATTCCGGTTAAGGTGGAATCTTCACTATAAATTTGGTCTTCAATTTCTAACCAAGTATCTTCGGTTAATAACTGTTTATAGGATAGGCCGTCATAGTTACCTGGATTTAACACCACATAAGCGTTAAAATAAACCACCTGTTCTACATCCCGCAATGGCATATCTAATAAAATAGCCATATAACTAGGAATCCCTTTGAGATACCAAACATGGGTAACGGGAGCCGCTAGTTTAATAAAACCCATACGGTGACGACGGACACGGGATTCTGTTACTTCTACCCCGCAGCGCTCACAAACAATTCCACGATGTCTGACCCGTTTATATTTCCCACAATGACATTCCCAATCCTTTGCTGGGCCAAAAATTCGTTCACAAAACAACCCGTCCATCTCCGGTTTCAGGGTTCTGTAATTGATGGTTTCAGGTTTTGTAACTTCTCCAACAACTTGACCATTGGGTAGGGTTCTTTCTCCCCACTGCCGAATGCGTTCTGGAGATGCGATTCCAATTTTAACGTAATCAAATCGTTGTTCAATTTTAGCCATTTTATTCAGTGATCGGTAAAGGGAATAGGGAACAGGGAACTGGGAATAGGGAATAGGTAATGGGTAATAGTTGGTTAACTCCTCAACTGATAACTCCTCAACTGATAACTTCTCAACTGATAACTGGTAACTGATGACTGATGACTGATTATTCGTCTTCTTCGACTGAACTACTTAAATCATAAGTAGGTTTAGCGGGGGCAAAGTTATTGGAGGTGTAGGTCATCCGGGTGGCTGGGATATCAGCCATTAAGTCTACTTCCACATCTCGACTTCCACCTTCGTCGGTGGTTTCCACTTTATGCACCGCAATATCCAAACACAACGACTGCAACTCCCGCATCAACACCTTAAAGGATTCCGGTGTCCCAGGACGGGGAATGGTTTTACCCTTGACAATGGCGTTGAGGGCTTCGTTGCGTCCCTGCATATCGTCGGATTTGACCGTTAACAACTCCTGCAAGGTATAGGCCGCCCCGAAAGCTTCCAAGGCCCAAACCTCCATTTCTCCAAACCGTTGTCCTCCTTGTTGGGCTTTCCCTCCCAAGGGTTGCTGAGTCACCAAAGAGTAAGGGCCAGTAGACCGGGCGTGAATCTTATCATCAACCAAGTGAACCAGTTTCAACATATAGGCAATCCCCACGGTGACGGGTTGGTCAAAGGGTTCTCCGGTGCGACCGTCATAAACGATGCTTTTCCCCGGATAGTTTTCGTTAAATAACCAATCTTTCTTGGTTTTATCCCGGGCTTCTTTTAACTTCCCGTGAACGGTTTCCCGTGACATTTCCGGGCCGTGCATTTCATCAAAGGGAACCACTTTAAACCGTTTTTTCAGGTTTTGACCCGCCCACCCTAATAAACATTCAAAGATTTGGCCGACGTTCATCCGACTGGGTACACCCAAGGGATTCAAGACAATATCCACAGCCCGACCATCGGGCAAATAGGGCATATCCTCAATGGGGAGAATCCGAGACACAATCCCTTTATTTCCGTGGCGTCCGGCCATTTTGTCCCCGACTTGGATTTTGCGTTTTTGCGCCACATATACCCGCACCACCATATTCGCCCCAGGCGGTAACTCATCCCCCTGTTCCCGGGTAAATACCCGCACATCTACAACCCGACCTTTTTCTCCGTTAGGAACCCGTAGGGAGTTATCCCGCACGTCCCGGGCTTTTTCTCCGAAAATTGCCCGGAGTAATTTTTCTTCGGGGGGTTGGTCGGATTCCCCTTTGGGTGTGACTTTCCCGACTAAAATATCCCCGGACTCTACCCAGGCCCCAACTCGGATAATCCCATTCCCATCCAGTTGTCGCAGGGAGTCTTCCCCCACGTTAGGAATTTCCCGGGTAATTTCTTCGGGGCCGAGTTTGGTTTGTCGGGCTTCAATTTCGTATTTTTCAACGTGGATGGAGGTGTAAATATCCTCTTGGACTAAACGCTCACTAATTAAAATCGCGTCTTCGTAGTTATATCCCTCCCAGGGCATATAAGTCACCAGAATATTATGACCTAAAGCTAGTTCTGCCCCTTCGGTGGAGGAACCATCGGCTAATACCTGACCCGCTACCACCTGATCTCCTTCATAAACCAAGGGACGCTGGTTTAAACAAGTATCTTGGTTAGAACGTTGATATTTTTGTAGTTCGTACTCGATATAGCCAGCGTATTTTTGCTTCCATACCGAGGGCTGTTTGGTTTTGAGGTCGAGATCGTCGTATTCGCGAATCAGGAAACTTTCCTCGCTGGAATTTGAATCGGCATCTACCGTCAGGGATTTGACAATAATCCGAGATCCGTCAATATAACTGATCTCCCCATCCATACGCGAAACAATCACCATCCCACTATCCCGGGCGGCTTGGGCTTCTAGTCCGGTTCCCACTAATGGCCGTTCGGGACGTAACAGTGGTACGGCTTGCCGTTGCATATTAGACCCCATCAATGCCCGGTTCGCGTCGTCATGTTCCAAGAAAGGAATTAAGGAGGTGGCGACGGAGACAATCTGTACCGGAGATACCGCGGCATAGTCCACCTGCATGGGAGTTGTGGTGGTGAATTCCTGGCGATACCGCACCGGAACAATTTCCCCTAAAATCGTTCCCTCGGCATCGGTGCTAATATCCCCAGGTGCCACCCGTAAATCGTCTTCTTCGTCGGCGGTCATGTACACCGCAGGTAAATCTAAGCGGACTTTGCCGTTTTCAACTTTGTTATAGGGGGTGGCAATAAATCCGTAGGGGTTCACCCGCGCCAAAGTTGCTAAAGAGCCAATTAATCCAGCGTTGGGCCCTTCCGGGGTTTCAATCGGACAAATCCGACCGTAGTGACTGGGGTGAATATCTCGGACAGCAAACCCGGCCCGTTCCCGGGTTAGTCCCCCGGGGCCGAGGGCAGATAGGCGCCGTTTGTGGGTCAGTTCCGCTAAGGGATTGGTCTGATCCATAAACTGCGATAATTGGGAACTACCGAAGAATTCTTTAATGGCAGCCACTAGGGGTTTGGGGTTGACTAAGGATGCTGGGGTTAAGGCATCGGCATCACTCACGGTCATCCGTTCTCGGATAATCCTTTCTAAGCGGTTTAAACCGACCCGAATTTGGTTTTGCAGCAGTTCTCCCACTGACCGGACACGACGATTTCCTAAGTGGTCAATATCATCGGTTTCACCAATATCAAATTCTAGGTTAATTAAATAATCAATCGCCGATAAAATATCCACGGAGGTTAGAACCCTGGTGGTATCGGGAATGGTGAGTCGTAGTTTTTTATTCAGTTTATAGCGTCCCACCCGGCCCAAATCATAGCGTTTGGCATCAAAAAAGCGATTATTGAGTAACTGTTCTCCACCAGCCACCGTTGGGGGTTCCCCTGGACGGAGTTTGCGGTACAGTTCCATTAAGGCATCGTCTTCGCTAAATTCCCCTTCCCGTTCAATGGTCTTTTCAAAGTATTCGGGGTGACGCAGGGCATCAAAAATTTCGTTATTGGTGAGTCCCAAGGCTTTTAATAAAACCTGGGCGGATAGTTTGCGGGTTTTATCAATTCTGACCCACACTAAGTCATTTTTATCGGTTTCAAATTTTAACCAGGCACCTCGGTTGGGAATTAAGGATGCACTATATGTCCGTCGGCCGTTTTTATCAATTTCAGATTTATAATAAACCCCAGGACTTCTGACAATTTGGTTGACGATAACTCGTTCAGCCCCATTGATAATAAAAGTTCCCCGTTCTGTCATTAGGGGTAAGTCCCCAATAAAGACTTCTTGTTCTTTAATTTCTCCAGTTTCTTTATTAATTAAACGAGTCGGAACGTACATTTGAACGGCATAGGTACTATCCCGCCGTTTGGCTTCATCAACGTCATATTTAGGACGTTTAAGTTTATAATCTTTGGCTAAAAAATGGAGTTCTAGTTTCCCGGTATAGTCGGTAATTGGGGAAAAACTTTCTAATTCTTCAATTAGCCCTGCTTCTAAAAACCAACGAAAACTTGACCGTTGAATTTCAATTAAGTCAGGGAGTACAAAAGTGGGTTCGTTATGGGTTAGACTTGCCATTTATTAGTTATCAGTTATCAGTTATCAGTGATTGAGTTAATAGTTGTCAGTTATCAATAATCAGTCATCAGTCATCAGTCATCAGTCATCAGTTAATCGTTAAGAAGTTTACAGTTAATTTATTAACTCCTCAACTGATCACTCCTCAACTGAATCACTCCTCAACTGATCACTGTTAACTGATAACTGATAACTGAAAGAGTTGACAGGCATTATTCGTGGTTTGTTGAGATAGGGTTTCTAGGGAAATGTCCCGCAGTCGGGCAACGGTTTCGGCAACATGGCGCACAAAGGCGGGTTCGTTGCGTTTTCCCCGTTGAGGAACAGGCGCTAGAAAAGGACAGTCTGTTTCAATTAAAATTCGATCAGACGGAACTAGACGAGCACATTCCTGAATAGCAATTGCGTTTTTAAAGGTAACGGTTCCGCTAAAACTGATATACAGCCCCAACTTCAGAAACTCCTGCTGTTCTTCGGGAGTTCCTCCCCAACAGTGCATGACCCCGGAAACTTGGCCTTGTTGTTGCCAGAATTGCTTTAATAGGGGAATCATGGTTTCTGCTGCCTCCCGACAATGGATAATCACAGGTTTCTTCAAACTATAGGCAATCTCTAGCTGTTGGGTGAAGACCTGGATTTGTTGATCTCGGTTATCGGCTTTATAGAAATCGAGTCCCATTTCTCCAATCGCAACGACTCTATCATCGGATTGGGCGAGTTGGGTAATGGTTTGGGCCGAGGTGGAATTCCAGAGTTTAGCATCCAAGGGATGCAACCCAACAGCAAAGCTTAGTTCGGGGACTTGATTAGCAATTTCCTGTATTTCCTGAAATTCTCCAGGGTGAACACAGGAATGCACCAAACGGACTACTCCCGCCTCCTGCCATCTCTGCCGAATTGCGTCTAAATCGGATGCCAATGCTTTGAAGTTAATATGGACGTGGGTATCGATCAGTTGCATAGTCCTTTTATTCAGATTCATCAGCAATCAGTGATCAGTTACCAATTTTGCAGTGCCAGCGTCCTCGCGGGATAGTTTATATTACCCGTATCCTTCATGGCTAAGAGTTGACTACTACTAAGCATTGGCTCTTAACTGTTAACCGTTTACTGATAACTGATCAATGATGAGCTAGGCCGCAACGGTTTGGTGGCGCTTTAAGGCTCTCGCCAGGCGAGATTTTTTACGAGCGCCATTGTTAGGATGCAGGATACCCTTTTTTACGGCCTTGTCGATTTTACTAAAGGCATCCGACATTTGTTGATTTACGTTAGTGAGATTATCGGTTGTGGGGTCAGTCCCAAATTTATCAACAGAGGTGAGACATTTTTTCATTAAAGTCTTGACGGCTGACTTGTAAGATTTGTTACGCAGGCGATTGCGCTCTGCGATTTCGACTCGTTTGACAGCAGATTTTATATTAGCCATAGGTTGTGATTGAAGAAGACGCAAGTATTTCGATTAGAGATACTCAGTTACAGACATACCAATATAACATTTATTTTGTCAAATTCAACCTATCTTCCTATTTACCCATAGGAAGGAGCAATAAAGTTCTGGATTTGAGCCATTGTAGCAAAAAAAAACGGGTTTAACATCCTGTGCTTCTAGGGTTGCTCTCGCGTAGGCGGGTATAGCTTTTTGTGCTATGCTAGATGCGGTATGAATCCCCAGAGTGTTGCCCCTGTGGCTAGAACTCTAAAGTATCGCTTAAGGATACAAAGTCTGGGTATGGCCAAGGAAACAAGGGGGAGAAATTTTTCACCTGGGTTAATAAGCCTCGGTGTCAAGATATTCAACCCTGTTGTCTGTTCCGTATCTGCGCCCTAGTTTTTTTAAGGTTGGCACTCCGAATCACCATGCTGCGAATTATTACTCAGTGGGTTGAAGCACAAGCTGAATTACGACGGATCTCTGACCGTACCCATGATGACGCGATGACCCATAAAGAAGCAACCGTGCGAGAAGTCTTGCAAACGGTTCGGCGTCAAGGGGATAAGGCTCTTTTGCACTATACGGAAGAATTCGATCAAAAAATATTAACATTAGATGAGTTGCGGGTGAGTGGTTCGGAGTTGGACGCAGCTTACCAGCAAGTCTCGAAGGAATTGTTGGATGCGATCCAATTTGCTCGCCAACAAATTGAAGCCTTTCACCGCCAGCGCACTCCTAAGTCCTGGGTGCAGTTTGGGGAGGATGATGTGGTTCTGGGGAAACGGTTTACCCCCGTTGACCGGGCTGGATTATATATACCTGGGGGGAAAGCGTCGTACCCCAGTACGGTTTTGATGAATGCAGTTCCGGCTCAGGTAGCCAAGGTTCCCCGGATTGTGATGGTGACTCCCCCAGGGCCAGACTCTAAGGTAAACCCAGCCGTGTTAGTGGCGGCTCAAGAGGCGGGAGTCCATGAAATTTATCGGGTGGGTGGGGCACAGGCCGTGGCGGCTTTAGCCTATGGCACGGAAACGATCCCGAAGGTGGATGTGATTACCGGCCCGGGCAATATTTATGTGACCTTGGCGAAAAAGTTGGTTTATGGGACGGTGGGCATTGATTCCCTGGCGGGGCCATCGGAGGTTCTGATTATTGCGGATAGTACGGCGAATCCGGTTCATATCGCGGCGGATTTATTGGCCCAGGCGGAACATGACACCATGGCTGCGGCAATTTTATTAACAACGGATTCGGCTTTAGCCCGACAGGTGGTGGCGGAGGTAGAACGGCAGTTGGTGAATCATCCCCGACGGACGTTGACGGAAAAGGCGATCGCCCACTATGGTGTGGTGGTGGTGGTGGATTCCTTGGAGGCCGCAGCCGAGTTATCTAATGAATTTGCCCCAGAACACTTAGAATTAGAGGTAGCCGAACCCTGGGATTTACTAGAAAAAATTCGCCATGCCGGGGCAATCTTTTTGGGTTGTTCGACCCCGGAGGCGGTTGGGGATTATTTGGCTGGCCCTAACCATACCTTACCCACATCGGGGGCAGCCCGTTATGCCTCGGCCTTGGGGGTGGAAACGTTTATGAAACATTCAAGTTTAATTCAGTATTCGCCAACGGCTTTACAGAAAGTTGCCGGATTGATTCAGGTGTTGACTGATGCGGAGGGTTTACCCTCCCATGGTGACTCGGTACGACTCAGAACTCAACCTTAATCGTGATGGCTGTTAATTTTGACCAAAAAGCGAGACGCAAGCCCCTGGCTTCAGACTCATGGATAAGTCGGTAGGGATTTTTAAATCCCGTGAAACGATTGCGTGGCTTTAGCCATAGTGATATAATCAAAACAAAGCAAGTAAGAATAACCATCTGCGTGTTGAACCATCCTAGTGCGGAGTAATCCCGGCAACGGACATATCCGACTCGATTCGGAATAGTTAAAGGGCAAATAATGGCAGGATGTTGATCGTACCTAACTGGCGTTGTGATGGACTCGGAAAGCGAAAAAAATCAAAGTAAGCGCAATTGCAATACCTGTCGTACTGGTAGTTGTTTTGAGCGTGTAGGGTGTCTTGATAGCACCATTGAAACGGTTCACAGATCTTCAAGAATCCCCCGGCTTCAGATGTGGGGAGTATCAAGTCTTGCCTTTAGAATAGCGATTTGAAGCGGTAGGATTTTAAGGCGCGGTGATTTTCCAGTTGTTTAGAGGAGACGTTTTTGTGCTGAATACGATTTTGGTTGCTGTGGATGATTCACCAACTGCTAAGTTTGTGATTAAGGCCCTGGGTCAACTGCAATTGCAACCCACAACTAACGTGATCTTCTGCCATGTTATTCCAACGGTAGAATCAGATTTTGATCTGGTGGCGGATCGACCGCGTCCGAGTGCAGATGAGTTTCCCTATGGTAATTTGGAAAAGCAACTGCGGGTTTATCAGGATCAGTTAGATTGTGAAACTGAAATTGAGATTGTAGCGGGTGATCCGGCGGAGGAAATTATTCGTTTGGCTAATATATATAAGACGGATTTAATTATTATTGGGAATCGGGGATTAACGGGAGTAAAACGAATTCTGGAAGGGTCAGTGAGTTCTCAGGTGGTTTCGGAAGCAAATTGTTCGGTTTTGGTGGTTAAGGAAATTTAAGGTTAGTGGGAAGTTGTGATCGCTAATTTGATTTTAAGTATCAATTGATCTGATTTATCTGGGCGCATCAAGCCACCCATGGTTAGAAGTTTGGGGTTGGCTTTTTGGGCAACTTAATAATACTAATAAGCCTAATTTTAAGTAAAGTTACCCAGTGTCACACTAAATATAGCGTAAAATAAGATTTCTGTCAATCCCTGTCACTAAATATGGAATTAGAGTACAGTGGTAAGGCGTCAATTCATTATAGCATTGGGTAAAAATATTGACTATGCAATCAACATCACCATCCCTTACTATCACCCCTAATAAAAATATTAAAGTCATTAAACGAGATGGTAGTCTGGCCCCATTAGATGTCTCTAAAATTCGAGAAGTCGTTAACTGGGCTTGTGAGGGAATGGAGGCGAATCCGATTACCCTAGAAGCGGGACTAACCACCCGACTGCGGCATGGTGTGACTACCCGAGAAATTCAGGATAATTTAATTAATTGCGCCTTAGAGTTATGCAGTCCCTCCGACCCAAACTGGCGTTATGTGGCGGGAAGACTACAGATTTGGAGTTTATGGAAAGATACCTTAGTCCGTCGGGGCTATGAATACGGCGACTATTGCAGAACGGTTCATAATAAAGTGGAACAGGGACAATATGACGTTCGGATTCTGACTTACACCGCCGAAGAACTTCAAGAGGCCGGAAGTTGGATTAATCCCGAATGGGACAAAGATTATGATTATGCTGGGGCAGTTTTGTTAAATAAACGCTATTTATTAACAGATGAATTACCCCAAGAAGCTCTATTAACCTGTGCGTTGCTATTAGCAATTGTAGAAAAACCAGAAAATCGGTTATTCTGGGCGAGAAAGTTTTATCAAGCGATCGCTCAACGTAAAGTTTCCTTAGCTACCCCAATTTTAGCAAATTTAAGGATTCCTCACGGCTCCCTGAGTAGCTGTTTTATTACGGCAATGGATGATAATTTGGAAAGCATTTTTGACACGATTAAAGATGCCGCCAGAATTTCTAAAAATGGCGGCGGTGTGGGCACAAATGTTAGCCGAGTGCGGTCAACTGGCAGTTGGGTGATGGGAAAACAAAACACCTCGGGGGGTGTGATTCCTTGGATTAAATTATTAAACGATACGGCGATCGCGGTGAATCAAGGCGGACGTCGGGCGGGGGCGATTACGGTGAGTTTAGATGTCTGGCATTTAGATGTTCCTGAATTTCTGGAAATGCAGACGGAAAATGGCGATCAACGTCGCAAAGCTTATGATATTTTCCCTCAATTAGTGATTCCTGATGAGTTCATGCGTCGGGTGATCAGTCGAGAAGATTGGACACTGGTTGACCCCTATGAAGTTAGGGAAAAACTGGGCATTGAATTAGCCACAACTTGGGGGGAATCCTTTGAAAGTGTATATCAAAAAATAGAAGCAAACTTAGATACGGAAATCACCCTTTATAAAAAGGTTAATGCTCGGGATTTATTTAAGTTAATCATGCGTTCCCAAGTAGAAACCGGAATGCCCTATTTATGGTTTAAAGATACCTCAAATCGGGCTAATCCTAATCAACATGAAGGCTATATTCCGGGGGGGAATTTGTGCCAAGAAAGCTGGTCGAATGTTAAACCTGGAGAAGAAGCACACACTTGCAACTTGGATTCTTTGAATTTAGCTAATATTGAACGAGAAGAACTGCCGGAAGTCTGTGAAATTGCGGTGCGAATGTTAGATAATACGATTGAAATTACTAACACTCCCTTTGAAGCTAGTAAAACCCATAACCAAAAATATCGGACAATTGGGGTAGGGGCGATGGGATTAGCGGATTGGTTAGCAAAAAATCGCTTAACTTATAACCATTTAAACGAAATTAGTCATCTGTTTGAAGATATCGGTTTCTATTGTACTAAAACCTCAATGGAACTGGCAAAAGAACGGGGTTATTACCCAGCATTTAAAGGCAGTGCTTGGAGTCAAGGAAAGTTAATTGGGGCGAAACCCGTAGAGTGGTTTTTGCAACACGCGGCGCAGAAAGAACGTTGGCAACAATTGAGTTTAGATATTCAACAATATGGGATTCGTAATTCTCATATTACCGCGATCGCTCCTAACACATCCTCTTCTTTGGTGCAAGGATGTACCGCTAGTATTTTGCCCTGTTATAGTCGTTTTTTCTATGACAAATGGGCGAAGGGAACAGTTCCAATTGCTCCACCGTTTCTTCAGGATCATTTTTGGTTTTACCCGGAAAATAAAAGCCTAAATCAACAAATTGTTGTTAAGGCGGTGGCGACGGTTCAAAAGTGGATTGATACCGGAATTTCCATGGAATTAATGTTTAATTTGAATGAGGGAGTTTACTTTCCTGATGAACCCGATCGCGCTATCAAAGCTAAGGATATTTTTGATACCTTAATCTTAGCTTGGCAAGAAGGCTGTAAAGCGGTTTATTATGTCAGAACCGTGCAGCGTGATAGTTTCAAAGAAACTGATGATGGTTGCGTTGCTTGTGCTAATTAAAGGCTAACAAGCTAACTTGATAAAACTATGTCATACTGGTGGGGGAAAGTTATCTTAAATTCCTTGATTTTACGAGTATGACCTTAGACTTTGCTTCATCCCCACCCCTGGACAAAAATGGGCGTAGAAAGCCCTTAACTATGCCCATAAATCCGATTTTCAATCCGAATGGAAATGATGATATTAATCATCGTTCTATTTGGTTTGGGGAAACCACAAATTTAATGCAATTAAATGATGTGCGTTATTCCTGGGCCGTGGGTTTGTATAAACAAATGCGCGAGAATTTCTGGGTTAATTAGGTAGCTCAGACTAAATCCCTTGAAAACGGTGAAACTCTGTGTAATTTATTGGCGTTGCGAGAAAGTTTTTTGTATTATGAAATATAACTTTCATAATATCAAAAATGGAAAGCAAGACCTGTAGCAAGTGTCACGTTGTTAAACATATTTCCGAATTTCACAAAGACGCTAGGTTAAAAAGTGGAATAGTCTCAAGGTGCAAAAGTTGTATTCTTGCATACAAGCAAGACTATTACGCATCAAGTCATGGGAAAGCTAAATCCAAAGCCTACGTTGAAAGAAATAAAGAAAAGATACAATCCTATAACAAGCAGTATCTTAGGGAATATAGAAACTCTGGAATAAAAAATAAAAATAAACTAGAGTTTTGTATTTATAAAGGTGGTTGTTGTTCAGAATGTGGATTTGTTGCAACGGAAGATACTATTGCTGCCTTTGATTTTCATCACACTGATCCTTCTGAAAAGGAATATACTCCATCAGATATGGTGTTAATGAGAAAAGATAAGGTATTCCAAGAATTAGATAAATGTATTCTCTTGTGTTCTAACTGTCACAGGATTCTACATTACAGACAATACCGTGCCAAGCTTGCTAAAAAGCAAGAAGGTGTAGAGACTAACCCTATAAGGGAGTAGGCTGTAAGCGATTGACAGTCGAAGCGGGGGACTCCTTTTTCTATTAAAAGGATGATGAGATAGTCCGATCCATAAGGTGACTTATGGCAGCTTAAATCAAGCGGGTTAGACTTAGCGAATCTAACTGAACACCAATGACCCGAAAAATTAGATATTACTCAGGATGTCGTGGATTATGTTAACTTAACTCCCGATGAACGTTGGGCATTTGATGGAATTTTAAGTTATTTAACCTTCTTAGATTCTGTTCAAACCTGCAATATTCCTCATCTGAAAAGTTGTGTAACTGCCCCAGAAATTAGTCTTTGTATGGCAGAACAAACTTCTCAGGAGGCGATGCACAATCAGAGTTATCAATACATGATTGAAACGATTATTCCATCCGATCGGAGAACCTTTGTTTATGAGTTTTGGAAAACCGATAGTGTTTTGCGCGATCGCTGTGAATTCATTGCCGGGATTTATCAACAATATATGGATGTGCGATTCGTTTAACCTAAAATAAACCGAAAGGTTTATGGGACGGTTAACCCAGTTTATAAGACTGGTGATAACTGATTACATTTATGGGTGAACCGCCGTGCGGTAAGTCCCATCCCTCAAGTGCTGAGGTGAAAACATAACCCCTAGTTTGAATGGGTAGCAACCAACAAGCTAAAGCGGGGTTAAAAGGTAGAACTACTGGAAGCCAAATCTGGTAACTATCGAGTAAGAAGTCCATGCGTAGCGAAAGCAAAGATGTGTTTGAACCACCGTTAATTGTGATGGTGTAATGGCTAAATCAAGAACAATCTTGAATAACACCAAGCCAAAAGGCAAGGATAGGGCATAAGCGGGTGTTCAACCGACTTATAAGCACCGCCCAAAAACCCGGTGGATAACATCACGCTAAAGACTTCAAACAAATGTGTAATCGGAACGAAGTAACCCCTATATATCTCTGGAGAGGTCGTGCGTCCAGTAAGTAGCTAACGAATGATATATGGGGAAGGGATGGTATCAAAAGCGAATGCTTTGCTGTAATGGCAAAGATATGCAGACAGATACTCGGTAATTCCAAAGAAATAGAACAAGTAGCAATCTATATGTCTAAAACGCTGATTAAAACTCAGACGGTGGAATGGAAAGACCTTAACTGGCGTAAGCTGGAAAAGGTAACTTTCAAGTTGCAAAAGCGCATATTTCGAGCGAGTGAACGAGGCGATGTTAAAGCAGTTCGTAAACTTCAAAAGACCCTGATTAATTCCTGGAGTGCTAAATGTATTGCGGTTCGCAGGGTAACACAAGATAACCAAGGCAAAAATACGGCTGGAGTGGATGGAGTTAAATCTCTGACCCCAAAGCAACGTATGAACTTGGTAGGACGATTAAAGTTAACCAATAAGGTAAAACCAACTCGCAGAGTTAATATTCCCAAACCTGGTACAACAGAAACCCCCCCCAAGCCCCCCGTGCACGGGGGGTTTGGGGGGCGGAATACCCACAATCAACGACCGCGCATTGCAAGCGTTAGTAAAACTAGCGTTAGAACCAGAATGGGAGGCTAAATTTGAGCCGAACAGTTATGGTTTCAGACCAGGACGTTCCTGCCACGATGCAATCGAAGCAATATTTAACAACATTAGATACAAGTCCAAATATGTACTTGATGCTGATATCTCCAAATGCTTCGACCGCATAAACCACAAAGCGTTAATCTCCAAAATAAACACATACCCTACATTAAGCCGTCAAATTCAAGCGTGGCTAAGAGCAGGGTACATGGACGGAAAAGAACTTTTTCCTACTAATGATGGTACACCACAAGGCGGGGTAATTTCACCTTTACTTGCGAATATTGCCCTACATGGTATGGAAGAAAGAGTCATGCAATATGCAGAAACTCTAAAAGGGAGAAAATTGGCTAACCGTCAATCTCTTAGTTTAATCCGTTACGCCGATGATTTCGTAATAATCCATGATGATTTAAACGTAGTCAAAAAGTGTCAAGAGATAATTGCAAAATGGTTAAGTGACATGGGATTGGAATTAAAACCAAGTAAAACAAAATTAACCCACACCCTTAATGAAATCGAAGGAAATGTTGGGTTCGAGTTCTTAGGATTCCATGTACAACAACACAAAGTAGGTAACTACCGATGTGCGAACAACACGCACGGAACACCGCTAGGTTTTAAGACATTAATCACACCCTCAAAAGCCAAAGTTAAAACTCATCTTGTCAATATAGCTGAAGTAATAGATACCCATAAGACTGCCCCTCAAGCTGCTTTAATTAGCAAGCTAAATCCAATTATTAGAGGTTGGTCAAACTATTACTCAACTAAAGTTAGTAAGGATACTTTCTCAAAAGTTGATAATCTAACTTATGACAAATTAAGAGCCTGGGCAAGAAGGAGGGGAAAAGGGAACATCAACAAAGACAAATACTGGAGAACAGTAGGCGACAGAAATTGGTGTTTCAGTACAAAAGATGGATTAGAATTATTCACCCACGCCAGTACGCCAATCGTAAGGCATACAAAGGTCAAGGGAGAGGCTAGTCCGTTTAATGGAGACTGGATTTACTGGAGTAAACGAAGGGGCGAATATCCTGAAACTCCTAGCAGAGTTTCCAAATTAATCAAAAAACAAAAGGGTATTTGTCCTCACTGTGGTTTGTATTTCACAAGTACAGACATTGTAGAAGTTGACCATATTAAACCAACATCATTAGGTGGAAAAGACATCTATGATAATTTACAACTTCTACACAAACACTGTCACGACACAAAGACGGCTCATGATGGTTCTTCAACTAAAAATAAGCAATTACCAATAGTTGAGAATTATGAAAATAACCCGTTTTGAATCGTATCCGTAACAAGGATGGAGTTATCAAGGAGCCGTGTGAGGTGAAAGTCTCACGCACGGTTCTGAAGGAGAGGTAGGAGTGGTAACGCTCCTATCGACTCTAACAATCCCACCCTGGAAAATTACTTTATTTCCCTGTTAGCTGACTATATGTTAGAAGGAATTTACTTCTACAATGGGTTAAATTAATGGCCCCCTAGCACCGCGAGATGTTAGTGAAAACTCATCAAATTGCTGGAACCCCCTAAAGCCTTTATACCAAAGCGAAATTAGAAATGATAAGCGCGCCAGGTGCGAGAGCAGAAAAAAGTTAAAGGATTGATTGGAAGCCGCAAGGGATCTAATCTTTACAATGGGCAATCAGCAGCCAAGCTCCTCATAAAAGGAGAAGGTTCAACGAACAGAGGGTGAGTATCTTTTATTCGTTTAAGATAAAAGATAATGGTATGTTCTAGCCCCTACCGAAAGGATGGGTAGTAGCGTTATCTACTTCTACAATTTAGCGTCACGGATGTTAATGCCGGGATCTGCCGATATTTTCAAAATGATTAACCGTTAAATTCATAGCGGCTTTTCACGGTAACGTGAATTGAAAACCCCTCTAATTCAGGGAAACTCTCAATTGAGACAATCCTGAGCCAAGTGGAAAGATGAACTTCCCCATGTTATAATTCATCTACAACCTAATAGATGTCTTAGCTCATGGATGCCAAACACCCTGATTTGCCTTATACGGTTTCTGAAGATGGTTCTATGCTCAAAGTAAGAGGTCAAGGAATTAAGAAGACGACCCGAAGTACCGCCGGATATCGTCAGATTAGTTGCTATGGAAAGACATTTCTTGTTCATAGAGTTGTTTGGGAAGCATTTAACGGGGAAATACCACAGGGATTGCAAATCAATCACATTGATGGAAATAAAGCTAATAATAGTCTGTCTAATCTTGAGTTGGTGACACCTGCTGAAAATATCCGTCATGCAGTCAAAACAGGATTAAAACAAGGGAAATCAGCCGAAACTAACTCTATGGCTAAACTCACTAATGAACAATATTTGGAAATAATCCATGATCTTGTCAATGGGGCAACCAATCAAGAGGTTGCTGATAAGTATGGGTTACACTCCCGATATATCTCACTGATTCGTCATAGAAAACGTCTGAAGTCTGTTTGGCAGCAATTCGAGAATGAAAATCAAGTCGTTCAAGTTAAAAATAGTTCGGGTTTAAACAGTAAAATTCCTATTGAGCAAAGAATTGAAGCTATTAAGAGACTTCCGACTTGCTCTAATAAGGAATTAGCCCAATGGCTTGATGTTGACTGCTCTGTTATTAGCAATGTTCGTCATAGAAAAACATGGATTGATGCTTGGGAAGTTATTGATTCTAAAGGTGCAACGACTAGCGGTAAAAGCGTAGTAGCAAGTGCTACGAAACGGGGGGCTTCCTATTAGGAAGATGATATAGTCTATTCTGAAAGGTGACTTTCAGCAGTTCTTAAGAGAACGGGCAAGGACTAACGACCCTTGTTGAATATTAAGGATGAACTTTCTCATGTTCGGTTATTCCAGAAATTAATTCCTGAAGCCATGCAAGTGTTTACCCACTCTGTTGATCAAATTTATGAAATGTTCAATACCGCCGTTGAACATGAATGTAAATGGACTAATCATATTGTGGGAAATAATATCTTAGGAATCACGGAATATAGTACGGAACAATACACCAAATATCTAGCCAATATTCGGTTACGTTCTATCGGTTTAGAGCCCCTTTATCCCGATAAAAAGTACAGTAAAAGTCCCTATACCCATTTAGAACGCTTCTCGGATACCAAAAAAGAAGCCCATACTAAAGCCAACTTCTTTGAAGCCAGCGTCACCAGTTATGTGATGTCTTCTGGGGTCAGTGGTTGGGACGAAATTTAACCTGTCGTAGAGACGTGCCATGGCGCGTCTCTCTGTTGTGGCTATTGCATTTCTCTACCCCAATGCTAAAATTTATGTCAACATAGAGAAAATAGCTTTCTGATAGTTTTTGCTCGAACTCCGTATGAATACTGTCCGTCCTACAACCCATGCTCTAATTCCGATAGAAAGACTCAAACATTTAATTAATCAATCGATTACCACCCTAGAAACCCTACTTCAAGATCCAGCAGTTTCTCCGACTGAACGAGCGAATATTGCCTTAAAAATATTAGAAATGTCGGGATGTTCTTCCGTTACTCCCCTGGAACTTCTACAATCTCCCTCCCTACTGGCTTCATCTGTAAATTTTAACGCTTCTCCTATTTCCCAACCCTCTACAACAACCGTTGAACTTCTCCCATCTTCCGCCCCAATTGTAGCTGAGAATAATCTGGAAATTTTACCTGCTAATTATGTGCAGATTGAAAATTTTTTAAAACCGCAAGAGCATAAAGAAGCATTGAAAATTGCTTTCAAACAACCGGATAAATTTGTAGGTTCAAAAACAACTACTCAAGCAAGTAATTATCGAAAATCTTCCATTCTCTATGCAACTTTATTTCCTGATTTCTACGAATTACTGCGTAAAAAATTAATTGCTATAATTCCTTCTGTTCTCACCCAGTTAAACCTTTCACCCTTTACCGTTTCCCAGGTAGAAATGCAATTAACCTCCCATAATGACGGGTGTTTTTATAAAATTCATAATGATTCGGGTAGTCCCGAAACCGATACTCGCGTAATTAGTTATGTCTATTATTTTCATAAACAACCTAAAAACTTTTCAGGGGGAAATTTAAGACTATATGCTACGGAATGGCAAAATGGTTATGCCTTGAATGAACGGGAATTTATTGATATTGAACCCCATAATAATAGTATTGTTTTTTTTGATAGTCGTTGCAAACATGAGGTCATGCCTGTCAGTTGTCCGTCCCAAAGGTTTGAAGATGGACGCTTTACCCTTAATGGTTGGTTGCGTGCGGGTTAATTCAATATTTGATAGTTGCAAAAAGCGATCGCCTTGTTTAAAGACTGACCGCTTTTTAACCCTAGCAGGACTTACACACAAGACCAAAGAAACCGGGTTTGGTGCTTAAGTCCTACCTAGATTTAAAATTGAATTAATCGGGAAAACAATTACATCGAACACCCTTCTGGAGTATAAAGGTTTAAATATTTTGCTGACATCCAGCCATAGGCTTTTTTATCATCACCTAACGGTTTTCCTAACCACCATAATTGCTGATTAAAGCAACATTCAATTAATTCGACATCAACGTGATTGGGGATTTTATAAATTACATTATCAGAAACAGCATCGGGAGATGAACGCACATTAAGATTGGTGTCCGTGGATAAATTCACAGTGGCAAACTCTCGGTCAGAAGCTATAATAAAAGCATGGGGTTTATAGACATACCAAACCATACTTTTATCTTTACCAGTGCCTAATGATGCAACTAAGGTAATCTGGTAATGATCGGGTTTATGATCTTGGTAGCTGCTTAGGATTAAGCGACTTCCAAGCGGAAAATTGATTTTTTGAGTCTCTGTTAAGGTTGAGGAATCAACAGGATGCAATTTTAACAGAGTTGTGTGGGTAATAATTAATCGCATTTTTATTCGGGGTATGATTTGATTGTGATTTTATCGGGTTTTATAAATTCATAATAGCATAAGCTGTTCAGCATTTAGACTATACAGCCTAGCAATCATTCCCATTATAACACGCCGGAAATCGGTAATTAGTATTGGTGGCTCATTAAAATTAGTTAAAAATGTCCTCTTTCCAAAACCCAATCAATTTCGGGTACTGTATCATTAATTAAAGTTTGAATTTTATTAATCATTATTTGAAAGACATCGGGATAATATTTCGACCTAAAAAGTATAGTGAACTAGGAATAGCTATTTTTAGATCTCTGCTGGTAGCAACTGCTTCCTGAAACATGGTTTTATCTAAATTAGTTTTACATTCAGCACAAACATATCCTAGATGTGACTCAAGCAGCTTAGAATTTTTAAACTCACTATCTAATGAAGTTTTTAAGTACAGTTTTTTTCCTAAAATAAAATCTTGATTTTTCGTTCTTAAACTGGGTTCACCTCCTTGACCCTGATTTCCCAAAGAAGACAAAAAACTTAATCCAGAAAAGGTATTTTTTGGCCCAATTTCAAAGGAGTCATCAATTCCTTGTAAACTTCTATAGATCAATTGAGGGAGAAATTCCTCAAGAATTGTATTATCTAGTTTGAGTTGTCCTTTTTGACGATATAGAAAATTATCAGAACTATCAAAGATTAAGTCCAGTTCAATGAAACGCTGATAGGAATTAGTTACCTCTACTAAATTTTCTACCGTATCTTTTTGATCTTTTTCAACAGCTTCTAATGCTTGTATCCACTGTTGATATTGTTTTAGGGATTCTTCAACTCGTTCTTTATCAGCAGCAGGTAATTGAGGGTTGTTCAAACAAGCTTTGAGTTTATCATAATGAGGTGTTGGGAATTTCAGCATTGTCAGATGATCCTTTCGAGGTTTTATTGTTGTAAATAGGGAGATGGAGTTAAACTGTAAACTTTATTAATTGCGTCTCTGAGAGAAGATTCATTTTTTTCTGAAACTACATCTAATCCTTGGGTTAAAACTTGTTCAGCAACCTGTCTAGCAATTATATCCCAGTTTTGAACTGATATAGAAACTTTTTTGTTGACTAAGTGTAATAAATCTTCTCGAATGATTTGACCAAACTTATTTTTAAATTGACGTTTTTGTGTGAGTACCGAGTCAAAAACACCAGACTGTTTCACTAATTCTATAATAATTTCTGAATTATAGAAGGGAACACCTAACACCGTTGATTGATAACCGACTACAAAAATGATTCGTGTTTCTTTTTGACAGACTCTCTGAAGCTCTTGGAGAACAGCAACTAGATCTAAACAGTATTGGATGACAGTCAAAAATCTATTGCCTCGGTTAGCTCGATTTGAACCTATTTCGGATTTAGCAATTTTGAGTAAGTCCCAACCCAATAGTTCTGCGGAACTGCGATAATTTTGGTGATAATTGAAAACGTTGATATAGGGAGGAGAGGTAATCACAAAATTAATACAATCATCTTCGAGGGGAAGCTGACGCGCATCCCCTAAAACTGGATGAATTTTTTCTTCAGAATATGGAAGTTCCCGAATTAATTGGTAGAGTTTACAAGCGGTATGGTAAATCTGTTCTCTGGTTAAGTTATGATTTTCTGAGATATCTAATAGGATCACTAACCCATGAACAATAATACTCTCAAAATCTTCTAATTGATCATAGAGTTCACTCAAATTTTGTTTAAATTCTTCTATTGTCAGGGGTTGATGGTACTGGATATCAAAAAAGTTAGATATTTCCAGTATAATTTCTAATTTCTGGGTTATGGATGTAATGATCTGTTCTCGTTTGTGTCGTGTTAAGTTGATAAATTGATAGGTACGACTTAAAATCCAGGCTGCGGGATTAAGTTCACATCCAAATGCTTTTAAGCCTAAACACCCAGCTTCATAAACTACTGTTCCACTTCCGAGAAAGGGATCTAAAATTGTGGCGGTTTTGGGAGCATAGGCAAAAATTAGGTTTTCCACTAATTGAGGAGCAAATTGTCCACGCCAGCTAAACAGGTTAGACCGAGTTTTGTCCTCAATATCCAGAATATCTTGGGGTAAACTGATATTGAATTCTTTTACATTCTGACTCAAAAATTTTTCTCGGAGTCGGTTGTCTAAAAACAGGCGATTTGCCATATTAAAATAAGAACTCTTGCAAAATAATTTTATGGTATTATGGTAAGTTTTGCTCAATTTCATAAAATCCTAGAGACTAACCATTCTTCACAAATTTTTGCTAAAAACTCCATAAAATGGTAAAAATTGAAAGTGAATTTAGACAATAACTCTGCGATGAACACTCAATTTTATCTAAATTTGAAACCTCATGAATTTAAACGGAGATTTGGTGTCAAGATTCAAACCTTTCAAGAAATGGTTAATGCCATAGAGCAGTTCAGGTTAGAACATCCTAAAGATAGGAGAGGACGTCACACCCACCTGACTCTCCAAGAGCAAGTTTTAGTAGCCTTGGAGTATTGGCGAGAATACAGAACATATTTTCATATTGGGACAAATTGGGGAGTATCAGAATCAACTATTTGCCGAATTGTTGCTAATATTGAATCAACTTTAATCAAAACAGAAAAGTTTCGTATTCCGGGAAAAAAAGCATTAATTCAAGATTCTGGCTACCCCGAAATCGTAGTGATGGATGTCACAGAAACGGCTATTGAAAGACCGAAAAAAAAACAGAAAAAATATTACTCAGGAAAGAAAAAACATCACACACTCAAAATTCAGTTAGTAATTAATCAAGAAACTAAACAGATTATTTGTACAGATTTTGGAGAAGGACATTGCCACGATTTTAGCTTATTCAAAAAAAGCAAAATTCATTTTCACCCCCAAACTGATAGTTTACAAGATAGTGGCTATCAAGGGATTAAGGATTATCACTTGAATAGCTATGTACCCAAAAAGAAACCCAAAAATGGCAATCTTTCGGTCTTAGAAAAAGACTATAATCAAGCTTTGGCTCATCAACGAATTGTGATTGAACACGTTAATCGGAGCCTCAAAATTTTCAGGATCTTATCGAGTCGTTATCGAAATCGTCGTCGCCGTTATGGTCTTCGTTGTAATTTGTTGTCGGCCATTTATAATTATGAGTTGACACTCTTAGTCTGAAAGTGAAAATTTGTTATTATAGCATAGATTTTTTTTGCAAGAGGTCAATATAATGGAATTACTCAAGGATTACAATAGAATACCCGATCTCAGAAATTTATCTCAGATAATATGCACACTATTATAATTTTGTCAATGGCAATTACAAATCTTTATAATCCGTAATAATCAGAAATGTTCTTCGAGGGGGGATTAGGAAGGGGGATTTGGGCAGATATTATCCCTAAATTCACGGTAAAATTCTCTAAGTCAACAATAGATTGAGACTTGTAGCCATTTCTTTCAATTTTTTACAAAAAACAACCATTATGATACCTTGACAAAAATTCTACATCATCCACCTCATCCTGTCAACTCCCTGATTTTTCGTCAAAAATATGAGAATTATTCGCAATAATTTAGCAGTTTACAGTTGTTTACAATTCCGAATGTTTGAAAGTTTAAAATTATCTGTACAGATTTATTATTTTTACTTATTGGTTTTGCTTGGGGTCTGGGGGATAATAGGGTGAAAAATAATAGTGGATAATTGAATGTCCGTTTCAAGCTAAAGTAAGAGACGTTGCTCAAGCGGTCAGCATGATTGAAGTTGAAAAGTTGTGTAAAACCTACGGTTCTACTGTAGCGCTGCGGGATGTTTCCTTTGCGGTGGAACCTGGGGCAATCTTAGGATTTTTAGGGCCGAATGGGGCGGGAAAAACCACCACCCTGCGGATTTTATCGGCCTATCTTCCGGCTACCAGTGGAACTGCGAGAATTGCCGGGTTTGATGTGCATGAAAAATCCATGGATGTGCGACAACGGATTGGTTATTTACCGGAAAATCCGCCACTGTATCCCGATATGACTGTGGAAGGATATTTGTATTTTGTGGCACAGATTAAACAAGTATCGGCGGGCGATCGCAAAATAAAAGTAGAAACGGCGATCAGAAAATGTGGATTATTGGAAAGGCGAAAATCCCTAATTAGAAAATTATCGAAAGGCTACCGTCAACGAGTAGGAATTGCTCAAGCTATTGTCCATGATCCGCCTGTAATTGTATTAGATGAACCGACGGTAGGGTTAGACCCGCGACAAATTATTGAAGTGCGGAATTTAATTAAGAGTTTAGCCGGGAGTCATACGATTATTTTGTCAACGCATATTCTACCGGAAGTTAGTATGACCTGTAGCCAAGTGGCGATTATTAACCGAGGTGAAATTGTGGCGACGGGGACACCGGAAACCCTGATGGAACAGTTGACGGGAGGTTCGGGATATGAAGTAGAACTCGACGGAGAAATAGAGGAGGAGAAATTGGTCGGGTTGAAACAGATATCGGGGGTAAAAGTTATTGAAAAAGTTGGTAATTTAGGGGATTTAAACCGAGGGATATGGCGGTTGGGTTGTGAACTAGATCAAGAACCTGCACCGGAAATTTTAGCGATGTTACTGGCATCGGATTTGAAAGTCTATGAACTGCGGCGGACTCGTGCAAGTTTGGAAGATGTATTTTTAGAGTTAACTACCCAAACTCAGCCCGAAAAAACCGAGTTGTTACCAACAACAGATTCCCAGACTGTAGAGGATATGGAAACAGAGGAAAATATTACTTCGGAATTGGAGAATGAGGAATCTAAAAATATAGAAGATCCTGATTCTCAACCTAAAAATTCAACATTAGATCGGGAGGAGGAATAATTGTGTTAATAATTTTGAACAATATTATGGCAATTTATCGCAAGGAATTACAGGGATATTTTGCCTCTCCCTTGGCCTATGCTATTGCGGGAGTTTTTTGGCTAATTACCGGATACTTTTTTATTGCGATTTTATTAGGGCCAGAAGGGTTAATTCAACAGGTTGCCTACCGAGATCAGATGGGAATAACTGAACCCCCGATTGATTTACCTTATGAATTTTTACAAGTATATTTGCGTTTGATTGGAACCTTATCGTTATTTGTGTTACCGATGTTGTCGATGGGGTTATATGCAGAAGAACGAAAACTGGGAACTTTGGAATTGTTAGCCACTTCTCCCCTAACGAATTGGGCGATCGCCACGGGAAAATTATTAGGGGTGCTGACGTTTTATATAACTATGATTTTACCCTTAATGGGATTACAGGTATTAGCCTTCAGTGCTTCTAAACCTCCGGTTTCTCCGGGTTTGTTTTTATTAGCTCATTTGGGGTTAATTTTATTGGCGGCGGGAATTTTATCCCTGGGAATGTTTATTTCTTCCCTAACAGATAGTACAATTTTGGCGGCGGTATTTACCTTTGCGCTGGTTTTATTCTTATGGGTAATTGACTTAATCGGTGGAAGTCTGGGAGGAGTTGTAGGAGAAGGGTTAAAACAATTATCTCTAATTTCTAGTTATACTAACTTTATCCGAGGAATTGTGGATAGTAGTAGTATAGTCCTGTTAGCTAGTTATATTATTTTAGGGGTATTTCTAACAGCGCAGTCAATTGATGCTTTACGTTTCCAACGTTCTTAATAATATGATCAAAACCCAATTTAAACTCAATCGTCAATTTATACAATTCCTATTTTTCCTTGGCCCTAGTTTGATCGTCATGGGATTATCTGCCGGGATCGTGATCGGAAGTTGGGAACCAATTACTTTAATCTTAATTATTACCGGAGTTGTAATTTTAGGATTATGGTTTTTATTCCAAGCCTATTTTAAACCCCAAGATAAGTCTCAAACTCCCTATTGGACTCGCCGAGCTACCCAAGCCGGAACTAATGCTTTAGCTTCTACGGTATCTGTTTTATTAATTTTAGGATTAATTAATTTTGTCGCCATTAGAAATAACTTCCGCATTGATTTAACCGAAAATCAACAATTTACCCTGTCTCCCCAAACCCAAAACCTAGTTAAAACCTTTGAACAACCCATAAAAGTTTGGGTTTTTGATCGAGGAAAAAATCCTCAAATTCAAGAACTATTAACCAACTATCAACGCCTGGGTGGTAAAAATTTTCAGTATGAATTTATCGACCCCCAAGCTCAACCCGGACTGGCGCAACAATTTGGGGTGAAAGAGTTTGGCGAAATCTATTTAGAATCAGGAAAAAAACGACAACGGGTAAGAAAAGAAGCCTTAGAACCCTTAACCGAATTAAAACTGACCAATAATATTGCACAATTATTCAGTAACCGGACTCCAAAAGTTTATTTTATCCAAGGTCATGGAGAACGACCCTTAACCGAGGGACAGGGAGGATTATCGGAGGCAATAAAAAGTTTAACCGAAAAGAATTTTATCGCCGAACCGTTAAATTTAGCCGAACAAACTGCTGTTCCCTCGGATGCAGATGCAATTATTCTTGCTAGTCCCCAACGGAAATTATTTGCAGGAGAAGTTAAAGCCCTAGAAACCTATTTAGATCAAGGTGGTAGTGTTTTATTATTATTAGACCCGCAAACTAATCATGGTTTAGATGAACTCCTAGAAAAATGGGGAGTTAAAGTTGATCCGCGCCTGGCTATTGATGGGTCAGGGGGTGGCCGTTTAGTTGGTTTGGGGCCGACAGTTCCAATTGTGCGAGAATATGGTAAACATCCGATTACCCAAGATTTTGGGAATGGAATTTCGATTTATCCCTACGCCAGTCCGGTGGAAACCCGCACTATTGATGGGATTACCGAGATTCCGTTAATTTGGACAAATGATCAAACCTGGGCGGAAAGCGATCTCAAAAGTCCTGAACTCAAACTTAACCCGGAAGTAGACCGAGCCGGCCCCCTATCCCTAGGAGTTGCCTTGAGTCGCCCCCAGAAACAGGCTGAAAAGTCGCAAACTAAACCCTCACCCAGCCCCTCTCCAGAGAAACCCGAAGCCCGGTTAGTGGTGTTCGGAAATTCCCAATTTGCCACTAATGGATGGTTTGGTCAGCAACTGAATGCCGATGTGTTTCTTAATTCTGTGAGTTGGTTGAGTCAGTCTGACCAGGAGACTTTATCTATTCGTCCGCAATTAGCCACCAGTCGCCGAATTGCTATGACCCCAACTTTAGGACAAACTTTGAGTTGGTTGGCGTTATTGGTTTTACCGATATTTGGGTTTGGAATGGCGGTGTTTGTGTGGTGGAAAAGACGTTAGTTGGAATTGGTATTTTTACGAGGGGGAGGCTTGATTTAACCACAAAGACACAAAGACACGAAGAATACAAAAAAACAGCCAAAAGTCTTGACTCTATAACAAAATTACCTATCACGGATTTAAGATGATTACGCAGATTAACACAGATTAAAATCCGTGAAATCAGTGAAATCCTTTTAAATCCGTGATCACTATTACCTCTTACCTCTTACCTCTTATGACATTTTCAACTATTCCTTTAATTGGGCTACGCGCTGACCATTTCCGTCATCCGTTGGATTTACAAGCCACGAATACCTTGAAACAATTTCCGGGTTTAGATATATTAATTCGGCAAATTTTGGGGGGTGTGGGAGAACAGTTTTTTTATTTAGAAAATATTGCTTCTAGTATTTTGGTGAGTCAGCAACAGTTACCTGATTTGCATGAATTATTATTAGAGGCTTGCAAAATATTGGATTTAGAACCTCCTCAACTGTATATTCGCCAAAATCCAATTCCTAATGCTTATACCTTTGCGATGCGGGGAAAACAACCGTTTATTGTGATTCATACGTCGTTAATTGAATTATTGACCCCGGATGAAATTCAAGCGGTGATCGCCCATGAGTTGGGACATTTAAAGTGTGAACATGGGGTTTATTTAACCCTGGCGAATTTAGTCATATTAGCGGCTAATCAATTATCGCCTTGGGGAACAATGTTGACCCAGGGTTTACAGACTCAGTTAATGGAATGGGTGCGCTGTGCAGAATTTACTTGCGATCGCGCAGCCTTACTGGCCACCCAAGATCCCAGAATAGTCATGTCGGTATTAATGAAATTGTCGGGAGGCTCTCCCAGTTTAGCCCCGCAACTCAACTTAGATGCCTTTGTAGCCCAAGCCAGAACCTATGATCAAATTAGTAGTACGGAACTCGGAGAACTGCTTAAACAAGCCCAAACAGCCCAATTAAGCCACCCCCTCCCGGTGCTACGGGCGAGGGAAATTGATCGCTGGTCGAGTAGTTCAAATTATCAGGACTTGCTAAAAAGAAAGTTTATGGTGTATGATGGTGAAGCCAACCGAAAGGGCGGGTGGCGGAATTGGTAGACGCACCGCACTCAAAATGCGGCGGCTTCGGTCATAAGAGTTCAAGTCTCTTCCCGCCCACTTCTAAGCCTTAAAGAGCTTCACTCGCGTAGTAAGCCCTTTAGGGCTTTATCATTATTTCAAGGTTTCTGTATCCCGATCACCCCATATTAAAATTATTTAAAATGGACATAACCCTGAACCCCGGTGAATTAGCACCGGATTTTGTTCTACCCGATAGCGATGGTAACCCTGTCCGTCTCAGTGATTTTCACGGGAAAACAGTGGTTTTATACTTTTACCCCAGGGATAATACCCCTGGATGTACAAAGGAAGCCTGTGGGTTTCGGGATAATTACGGAGAATACCAAGAAAAAAATATAATTGTTCTAGGGGTAAGTACGGATAACCAGGTTGCTCATCGTAAATTTATTAGTAAATATCAGTTACCCTTTCCTCTATTAGTTGATGAAGGGGGGAAAGTAGCAACCGAATATGGCAGTTACGGACTGAAAAAATTTATGGGGAAAGAATTTATGGGGATATTTCGTCATACTTTTGTGATTGATGCTCAGGGTCGGATAGAAACTATTTATCGGAAAGTTAAACCGGAAACCCATAGCCTAGAAATTCTACAAACCCTGGGGAAACCATAGGATTTTCCTGATGCTTTATTTAAGATGGAGATAGGCTAATGAGTAGTAAAAACTAAAAAACGCCTATATGTTTTTAATTAGAGGAGAAAAAACACTTTGGTGGTATCCTTTGCCAAATATGTTTGGAATTTTGGACAAACGGTATTAGGAATTATTTTTCGTCATCCTATCCCTGGAACCAGTATTATTCCAATTCTACCTGATGGCAAAATTGTGCTGGTGCGCCGTCGAGATAATGGGAAATGGGCTTTACCCGGGGGCATGGTAGACTGGGGTGAAGATATCCCCACCACTATTAAAAGAGAACTGGCAGAGGAAACTGGGTTAGAATTGGTTAAGATTCGCCGTTTGGTGGGTGTCTATTCTGCGCCTGATCGAGATCCGCGAGTCCATTCCATTTGTGTTGTCGTAGAAGCGGATGTTCAAGGTAACTTTCAAGTTCAGGACATCCAGGAAATTACGGAGGTTAAAGCCTTTTCTGTTACATCCCTCCCCTCCGATTTTAGCCATGACTGTGAACGACATCTTCAGGACTATTTACAGGGTTTAACGACCCTAGCGTAAGGTTTTGTCCACAATATTAAAAATTTAGGATGTATCAATTATTTCATCACTTCCGAATTCAAGTGTCCCAGGGACAGATTTTCTGGTGTGAAGTCGGTGATGGCCCGGCAATTATTTTTCTGCATGGGTCTTGGACGGATAGCAGTCAGTGGGTACCGTTGATGCAGTATTTAAGTCTGGATCACCATTGTTTTGCACCGGATACTTTGGGATCTGGAGAGTCTCGACCGTTTACAAAAATTCACCCTTCTATTAATTTAGAAGTTGAGTGTTTAGCGGAATATATTCAAACCCTCAAAATTGAAGAAGTCTGTTTAGTAGGTAATGGGTTGGGAGCTTGGATAGCAACCAGTTATGCCTTGAAATATCCCCAAGTGGTTAAGGGTTTAGTGGTTATTGCCCCGGAGGGAATAACCTTTAAAAACTATAAAAAAGAATGGGGATGGAAACGACAATTATCGGCTTATTTTTCTCCGTTATTTTTGTTTTTGAAACTGATTTATCCCCTAGGGTTTCTATTCGGAAAAGGAAAAAAAATTCAGGCTTGGTTTAGCGATCGCCAAATTCTGTTGGAGTGGCCTGTTGCCAGTCAACTGTTGTACCGTCGTCGCTGGGCAGAAATTCAGGCAGAAATGTTGAATCAACCTCTGGAGTCGTTGAAATTACCCACTTTGGTCTTACAAGGAGATGAGGATACCGCCACCGCCTTGAACCAGAGTAAAACTTTCTCCGAAATCGCACCGATGACTCAATATCATATAATTGAGGGCGGGAAACCGAATTTACCCTTGCAAATGCCAGAAGTTATCGCCCAATATATTCGGGAATTTATTACCCATCAAGTTCAGTTTTCAGAGCCGCCATCCCCCGAAATATTAGATCGGGATCAGCCACAGGATGAATACCCCTATCAGGAAACCGCTTGGTGAAGTAGGACAGTAATAAATTGCGATCGCCTCCGGTGATTACCATCGCCCCCTGGGGATATTGTTTTTGCCAGGCTTCAATAAAATCCCGCACTCCGGCCAACAGGGTATAAATAATTCCGCTCTGAATTGCCTCTGAGGTTTCGGTAGCCCAGCGTGGCGGTAGATGGGGAGGGGAGAATTCAACCCTCGGTAGGGTGGCGGTTTTCTGAGCCAAGGAAGACCGTTGTAGCCCTAAACCGGGTAAGATAGCTCCTCCCACTAGCCGTTGATCGGCGTCGGCGGCGGTGAAGGTTAGGGCTGTTCCCGCATCAATTACTAAAATTGGCCATCCATACTGTGTTCCTGCTCCTAATACAGCTAAGGCGCGATCAATGCCTAGGGTTGAGTACATTCCGTTCAGGGGAATATCAGCTAAGGTCAAAACCCGAACTTGGGGGAATCTGGCCCAATATTGGGTGGGTTCGCAGACCACGGAAGCAACGATTAAAGGTAAATCATCTTTTAGGGTTGGGGGTGGTTCGGTATTGTCCTCATCCCAAGTCTCTAATACCGTTTGACCGCATAACTTAGCCCAATGGCGTCGAGAATTTCCTAGCATCAATCCTAACCAGAGACGATTTCGGAATGAGTATAATTGAGGGGATTCACACATCTATCTTTAGGAATACTTCCAATTTTATGAACAATATTGTAAAATATCTTGACAGAAAGTTTAAGGGTTAATGGTGCATTTGCAAATTCTGTTTTCATGGATTATTGACTATCCTGATATTAAACTAAGACTTTTTCTTCTTCTTCTCAAGCTAGGAAACATCTGATTTATAAAGTTGATTAAATTTGATTAGATTGTGGTTGGAAAACTTGGGAAATTGATGGCTTAAAACAACTGGCTGATCAATTAGCGATCGCGATTAAACAAGCCCAACTTTATACACAAGTTCAAGAAACCGCTTGCCAATATCAACTCCAAACCCAAGATTTGCAAGCCACCTTAGAAGAATTAAAAAATACTCAAATTCAATTAATTCAAAGTGAAAAATTATCAAGTTTAGGTCAAATGGTAGCCGGAATTGCCCATGAAATTAATAATCCCAATAATTTTATATATGCTAATATTTCCCACGCCAGAAACTACGTTCAAAACTTGCTAGAAGTCTTGAATAAATGTCGAGAGTTTAGCCCGGAAGTTGGAGAATTTTTAAATCAAATGGGTGAGGAAGTAGAACTCGATTTTATTCAAGAGGACTTTCCCCTGTTAATTGATTCTATGGAACAGGGAAGTGTGAGAATTCGTTCTATTGTTGATAGTTTAAAAGATTTCTCCCATTTAAACGAATCCGAATGGAAATCCGTTGATTTAACTGAAGGTTTAGAAAGTAGTTTGACCTTGTTAGAACATCGAATGACTCAAATTAAAATCAATAAAAATTATCAAACCATTCCCAAAGTTAATTGTTTCCCTAGTCAAATTAATCAAGTCTTTTTCCAAGTTTTAAGTAATGCCATTGATGCGGTTAAATCTAATCCAAAAGAGGGAGAAGTTACTTTAACAACTGAAGATCACAGTCCAGATTTTATCAGAATTACAATTCAAGATAATGGACTAGGAATTCCAGATGAAATTAAATCTCGAATTTTTGATCCATTCTTTACGACAAAACCCGTAGGCCAAGGGACAGGAATGGGACTGGCTATTTGTTATCAAGTAATTGTTAAAGCTCATGGTGATAAATTAGAATTTAAGACTCAACAGGAAAACGGGACAGAATTTATGATTGAGATTCCTTGTTCCTAAATGGTATTATAATTTTATTCTCCTTTTTTTGTGTCTTTATGTTTCCTTCTTTTTGGTTGCTTTAAATCTATTAAAGTCGTTTAAAAACTAATACACCATTCTTTTGATAGGACAATTTAAAATTGGGTTTTGCTTTTAATTGAGTTGCATATTTTTCCCCTAAATCTTTTGTATCGGGCCAAGGATGACGTAAATTTAAAATCACATAATCAAATTCTATTAAATTAAAGTCTGGTGATACTTGATTGAGTAATTTAATAGTTTTACGATGGGTAAAATGGGGTGCAAGTCTGTTATCGGTCAAAACTCCACCTTTAGTGTGAATTTGGCTGACAGCTTTTTGGGTTGCTGACCAATTATCAATTCGAGTAAAATAGCCTAAAACTTGTGTATGATCTGCCCATAATAAGAATACTAAAATTGACCAAAGTATGATCCATTTCGGTAGTTTTTGATGGGGAATTGTGAATAGATGAGAAGAAGACCCCCAATGTCTCACCTTTGGTAATAGGGGGTGAGAAGATTCGGTTTCTTCCTGGGGTAAAGATATGTAAGAAGATACATTTTCACCCAGTTCTTTTCCCCCCATTAGCAAGAAAGGGCTAGGGGGGGTCTGAAATTTATTCCATAAACCCCATAAACTATTAGCAAGTCCTGCCTTTTCTGCTGCTAAAGTTTCTATCATCACTAATAATAAAAAAGGTAATGCAGGGAGAGAATATTGATAAATTAAACTGCGTTGCATCGGGTCAATAGATAATATATTGAGTAATAAAGTTGGAATGGCGGGAACTAATACGATAAACTTTTGAGGATTTAACCACCAAATCACCGCGACACTAAACTCCAAGAAATAAACTAAAGTATTGATAGATAATAATTTTCCTAAAATCAATTTAGGTTTAATAATTGTATTGAAAATTACCCCTAAAACCGAATCCCCTAAATAATCATATCGAGATACTCCGGCGGCTTCTTGACCACTATAAAAAGGGATCATAACCTGAGTTGCAATTAAAAACCAAGTGATTCCTAACGCTATTGCTATCATTCCATAAAAACGACGTTGTTCAAAAAAGATCAACCAAAATCCAATAGCAATTACGGTTAATGCGAAAACGGCTTTACAGGCTAATATCCAAATAATTGCTATAATAAACCAGATAATTTTTTTCTGTTTTGCTGCTAAAATTGCTCCAAAAATTGCTGGGACTGCTAAAACATCGGGGTGGAAATCAAATAAATTAATATTAAAAATTTCAGGATAGAGTAAATAGGCGATCGCAACGGCTAAACTTAATCGTTGATTTAATCCCGCTAATTGAGCTAATTTCCATGTTAATCCAGTCGCAGATCCCAAACAAATTGCTTGCACTAAAAATAACCAATAAACACTCGGATAAATTTTATATAATAATGCTAAAGGATAAATTGCGATCGCTCCATGATCTCCCAAAAAATGAAAACCCAAAAATGAAGAAATGGGTTGTCTTCCTATACTAATTAAGTATATAATTTGATCATAAATTCCTAAATCATAGGCAGTAGACTGAAATAAAAAGTGACGTAAACTGCTATAGAAAAATAAAATAATTGTGCCAATTCCCATAACTTTCCAGATAGAAATGGAAAATAGGCTCTTAGTCTCTATCGGCGCTGAAGCTTCGGGATGGTCTGGGTGGGTTTGCATTTTGTTCATTACTCACAACGAAGTTCAGTCTACCTGAGAGTGAATCTTCTGAACAGTAGAATCTTTGATTATATCTCAATCTTTTAATTCCTAGATAATATCCCTAACTCGATTTGAGCAGGAATTGGGAAATGGGGATCAACCATCGTACTATGGTTATATCAAATACTTGTTAAGAAAAGATGAAAGCAATTACACTTCTGGGTTCTACAGGTTCCATCGGGACTCAAACCTTAGACATTGTAGCAGAATATCCCGAACAGTTTCGGATTGTGGGACTCACTGCCGGAAGCAATATTAACCTATTAGCCCAACAAATTCGCGCCTTTAACCCCAGTATTGTCGCCATTTCCAATCCTGACCAGTTACCCGAATTAAAAGCCCTGATTACTGATATTAACCCCCAACCAATTTTACTCGCGGGAGAGGAAGGAATTATCGAAGTTGCACGCTATGGGGACTCGGAAGCAGTAGTTACCGGAATCGTCGGTTGTGCAGGTTTATTACCTACAATTGCCGCCATTGAAGCCGGAAAAGATATCGCCCTAGCTAATAAAGAAACCTTAATTGCTGGGGGGCCGGTTGTCAATCCTTTAATCAAAAAACATGGGGTAAAATTATTACCTGCGGACTCGGAACATTCAGCAATTTTTCAATGTTTACAAGGAGTTCCCCAAGCGGGATTAAGACGAATTATTTTAACAGCTTCTGGGGGTGCTTTTAGAGATTGGCCCGTAGAAAAATTAAAAGAAGTAACAGTAGCCGATGCCATTACCCATCCTAACTGGTCAATGGGCAAAAAAATTACCGTTGATTCAGCCACAATGATGAATAAAGGTTTAGAAGTAATTGAAGCGCATTTCTTGTTTGGATTAGATTATAATGATATCGAAATTGTGATTCATCCCCAGAGTATTATTCACTCGTTAATTGAGCTACAAGATACCTCCGTTTTAGCCCAATTGGGTTGGCCAGATATGCGTTTACCGATTTTATATGCCATGTCTTGGCCGGAAAGAATTTATACAAATTGGCAACGTTTGGATTTAGTTAAAGCGGGGAATCTAACCTTTAAAGAACCGGATGATCAAAAATATCCTTGTATGTCTTTAGCCTATGCTGCTGGCAGGGCTGGGGGTTCGATGCCTGCGGTTTTAAATGCAGCAAATGAACAAGCTGTTGCTTTATTTTTAGAAGAAAAAATTGCATTTTTAGATATTCCCAAGGTCATAGAACTAACTTGCGATCGTCATCAAATTGATAATCGTAAAGATCCGACTTTAGAAGATATTATAGAGTCAGACCGTTGGGCAAGACAAGAAGTAATTGTGGCTTCTAAAAAACTTCATCAAAAAATAGCGGTTTAAGTTGTAAAAAAACGACTAATAAACTTAAATTTGAATGGATTTATAAATTGGCTGAGACTGCAAAAATTGTAGGGTTGAGGCGGGCTTCAACCCTATAAAAAAAATCCAGGTTAATTTGATTGAGCGCAGTCTGAATCAAATTAACTGGATCACAACAAAAAATTCCTATTCAGATTCAGGATTTGTATAGGGATCAACATTCGGGTCTTGGATAGCTTCAGGATGAGGATTAGTATAGGGTTTTAAATTAGGGTCTGCATTAAAATCGGAATCGGAATTTGTATAGGGATCAACATTCGGATCTTTTACAGCTTCAGGATGGGGATTGGTATAAGGCTCAGTATTAGGATCTCCATTTGGTTGAGAATGACTAGAAGTAGACATTAGCTTATAACCTCATTAATTTCAGATGGGTGGATTGTCAATCAGAGTCTAAAAAGTAAATTTTCCTTTCGGGACTTCACTTATTTAAGTGCATCTGGGCTAAGATCCCAAATTCTATCATACAAAATTAACAAAATGGCGTAGTCTCCGCCTTGCAGCATCGCGTCGCTTCTTAGGCATACCCCCTGATTCAGCAACGCCCAATATCCATATATATGTGTCTGCGTGTGTCCAAGATTAGACCGTTGCCCCTTGTATCGGACAAAAACCATTAAATTCTGATGCCATCATTTGTTCCCTAGGCGAGTGACTCCCAGCCACAAAAAGCTGAACCCCATAGAAATGAAGGATTTAGCGGGCATGAAAAAATATTTT
>NZ_CAWLTW010000001.1:2999974-3006570 GCF_963864145.1 Planktothrix prolifica NIVA-CYA 540
GTAATTATTTATAATTTATTTGTAATTAGGGCTTGCTGAATAAGTATAGCAGGGAACAGGGAACAGGGAACAGGGGGGAAATCACTTCACCGTCTGGGTTCCAAGATACGTCTTGTGTCCTAACTGCCTTGGCGGTTAAGACACAAGACGCAGTACATTCTCAATTGCCTCTCGTAAGGAATCAAAGTGAGTTAATTGATGACGGATTCGACTCTTTAACCACGACCAACAGTTCTCAATCTTGTTAAGATCAGGTGAATAGGGTGGTAAGTACAATAGTTGGCAAAGTTGACAATTGGGCTATGAAATCTTGCCGTTTAGTTTCATCTCGTTCTTGGTAACCATAAGTTTTTTTTCGTGTGAAACCAATTTTTTTTAAAGCTCTTGAAATAGTGCGCTCGCTAATTTTATCTTCCCAGAGTTGAGCCAGTTCCGCTTGAGTTTTATCCCCATAAATTTTAGCAAACTGATGAAATTTATCCCAGTCTGTAATTTTATGGTTATTACCAGGTGGTCGATTAGGCAGAGCTTTGAAATCTCCTGTTTCAGCTTGTCGCTTCAACCATAAGTCAATCGTGTTCCGACTGATATTGAGCAGTTGACTGACTTCACTTTTCTTCATACCATCTTGTTGAATGGCTGCGATCACTTTTGAACGCAAGTTGTAACTATAAGGTTTAGCCATAGGGGGGCAAGCACAACGTCAAAACAGAGCTGCTCCTATTCTATGTCCTAACTGCCTTGGCGGGCGCTATATAGCGCCCGTGTGGGGTAGAAAAACGCCAGAATCTAACATTTTAGACTACCGATAACCTAAAATAGAAAGTATCTATATCAGTAGAGGTTGTTTAAGTCAACCGAAAAAAGTTCAATTATGGACTCTTCAGAAATTTCCTTGGCTTTATCACTATCAGGGACGCTTAACCGTGTCACAATTGTAATTTGGGGGTCACACCCTGAAACGAAAATGGGTCATGTCAAACCCATACAGTGTTCTAGGAGTTTAAAATTTAAGGGTTAAGGTTTAACAAAATGAACCAAGAAAATGTTCTTTAGTCGAACGTAACACAGGAGGGAACAGGAGTATAGGCTGATGCCATCTGAAGACTTAAAATCTAACACAACGAACCAAGATACTAAAATTTTTGTAGCCAATTTTTTGAAGGGTTACATCAAAAAACACAATCCTTTTCGACGGAAAAAGCATTCAGAGTATCGTTCGTTTATTTATCAAAAAATTGGTTATGGCTATTTTTGGGCTATTGCTATTGGTTTTATTGGTTCAATCACGGGATTACTACTGGCGGATATTTACCAAAAACAAGCCTATTATCAGTTATCTGATGCTCATCGACAAGTACAACTGTTTAATCACTTTAATACAGCAGTTATTAATATACGATTGCAGAGTTATCACTTAATATCTTCCGCAGAACAGCCTAAAAATTGGAATCAGGATAAAAAAAACATCAATCAGAACCTAACTGAAATTGAACAGCTTGTGGTTAATATGGACGATTTTATCGATCAAAATCCAAGCTGGTTAGTGGCAAATTCTACTGAATTAAAATCATTTTTTAAAATCTATAAAGATAATTTAAAAAATTATGTTAAAACCGTTAATACTTTAAAACAAATCTCACCTAATTTATCATCAAATTCAAAAAATCAAGAGGTTTATGAATCATTAAAATTATTATCTGATCAGCAATCCATTCAAGCCTTAGAAAAGCTAAATGATCAATTAAAAGACTGGTTAAAAAAATCACAAAAACAGGAAAAAATGAGTGAAATTTCGATGAAAAATGCTCGAAATTTACAAAATTTAATTATTGTAATTAGTGCATTTTTATCCGTTTTAATTTCTATTTTCGCAGCTATAAAAACCACCAAATCAATTACTCAACCTTTAAGTTTAACGCAGAAATTGGCTGAACAAGTGGCACAGGAATCTAACTATAATCTGCGGGTTCCTTTTCAGACAGATATTCATGAAATCTATTCCTTAGCCAACTCAGTTAACTACTTAATTGAACAAGTTTATCAACGCACTCAGCAGTTAGAGCAATCAAAAGATTTAGCAGAATCAGCTAATCTGGCAAAAAGCCAATTCTTAGCTAATATGAGCCATGAGTTAAGAACACCTTTAAACGCTATTTTAGGCTATAGTGAAATGCTGGCTGAAGACGCAAAAGATTTAGGTCAGGATGAATTTGTTACTGATTTAGAAATGATCAATACAGCCGGAAAACATTTGTTATCTTTAATTAATGATATTTTGGATTTGTCAAAAATTGAAGCCGGACGCATGGAACTATATTTAGAAATTTTTGATCTAAAAGATTTAATTGAGAGTGTTGTTTCTACAGTTAAACCTTTGGTGAATCAAAATGGAAATACTTTAACCCTAAATTACGATTCTGCCTTAAATATTATTTATTCCGATTCAACGAAGGTAAGACAAATTCTTTTTAACCTACTTAGTAATGCCGCCAAATTCACACAGCAAGGTCAAATTACATTAACTATAACTCGTGAAACGATTAATCTCCCAAACGAGGCTGTAAATTCCGAAGATTTAACCTCTAATTCTGAGCATTATCAGATTAATTTTTGTGTTAAAGATACAGGTATTGGCATTCCTGAAGAACAACAAAAGTATGTTTTTGAAGCTTTTATTCAAGGGGATAATTCAACAGCCCGTAGATACGGCGGGACGGGATTGGGTTTGGCAATTAGCCGTCATTTTTGTAAAATGATGGGAGGAGATTTACAATTACTGAAAAGTCAAGTGGGATATGGTTCAACATTTAATGCGTCTTTGCAATTTTCACTGACCATTGACCCACCCTCATCGCCAGAAATATCTTCTGATCAAATATAGGAAAATTGATCAGTATGATTTTATCAGATAGCATACATCATGCTAATATTAGTCTAATTTCTATTTATTCCCCAAAAAGGGGAGGCAGTTTAAAAACTGTGAGTCGAGTTTCTGTCGCGAGTTAAAACATCGCGATTTCCCTTTTAGCTTGAGGTTTAAGATGACACATCGACCGATTATTTTAGGAATTGTTGGAGACAGTGCCGCCGGAAAAACAACCTTAACAAGAGGAATTGCTCAAGTCTTAGGTGAAGAAAATGTAACGGTAATTTGTACCGACGATTATCATCGTTATGATCGTAAACAACGTGCCGAAATGGATATCACTGCCTTAAATCCAGATTGTAATTATCTGGATATTATGCAACAACATCTAACTTTATTAAGAACGGGACAACCCATTTTAAAACCGATTTATAATCATCATCATGGAACTTTTGATGCACCGGAATATATTAAACCCAATCGGTTTGTAATTGTCGAAGGTTTACTGGGTTATTCTACTCGTGGAGTTCGGGATAATTATGATGTTAAAGTGTATTTAGCTCCTCCTGAATCCCTACGCAGTAAATGGAAAATTAAACGAGATACAATGAAACGGGGTTACAGCGAAGAAGATGTAGTTCTTGCCTTAAAACAAAGGGAACCTGACTCAGAAGCATTTATTCGTCCTCAAAGAAAATCAGCCGATGTGGTTGTTACCTTTTATCATCCAGATGGTGATGAAAATGGAACTAATTTGAACGTTCGTTTAGTTTTGCGTCCGACCATTCCCCACCCAGATTTCAGTGAAATTTTACAGCAACAAAATGGTCATCATATTGAAGCGGTACGTCTAGGATTAGATCGAGATATGGGTAAACCAGTAGATGTCCTAGAAATTGATAGCCACGCCACCTTAGAACAGGTGAACGCATTAGAAATGATGCTTTGTAATGAATTACCGAGTTTGAAAAATTTTTGTAGTTCTGGAGGGAATCAAAATTTGGGAATTTTAACAGGTACAACCGGAGAAACACTACAAAGCCATCCTCTAGCTTTAACTCAACTGTTAATTGCCTATCACATGATTAAAGCAACTAAATTAGTTTAGTTAAACTATGATTTTGGGTTGAATCATATTTCCTAAATCGGGGAGTTTATTGTTGATTTAATCAAAAAATAATGGTTTTATATCTAGTGTCCAAGAAAGGGGAAATAACCCAATGATCCTTGATCAAAAAAGGATTATTTCCCTAAATATTATCAAGTTTATCTACAGCCCAAAGAATCACGAGTTGCAACTCCCGTGACTGAATTAACTCCACTGGCAATTTCACACAATTGTCTAATCTGTTCTCGGTCTAATATGGCATCACTAAAATCAGCACCGATAATTTTAACATTACGAAATGTTGACCCTAAAAATAAGGCTTCAACTAACACCGCATCACTTAAATCAGCTTCGGTAAAATCAGCTTGATCTAACATTGCATAAGTTAAATTTGCTTGTTTTAAGCTGGTTTTAGTTAGAATCCCCTTACTAAAAATAGCGCCTTCTAAATCTGAATGATCAAATTTTGCTAACTCCATATTGGAATTAGCAAATTCCGCCGCCGGTAAGGACTGATTAGAAAAATCCCGTCCCTGTAGCAAACTATGATTAAAAAATAGATGGGCTGGATTTTTTGCCGCCCAGGAGGCTACAGGAAAAACCAATAGCATTGTAGCCACTATTAAAACGATGAATTTCCCAAGTCTGATCATCTGTTTACTGCTCCACTTTACAATCAAATCCTTTATAATTATGTTAGCCTCTCCAGTGCCCAATTTTGATATAATCATGTAAAATAAATTGTCTATAAGGATGTTGTTTTAGAATAACAAGTTCCTAAAAACAACCTAGACCTTAACTTTCATTTTCAGGAAAAATCCATGCTCAATTTTTTTGTCACTTGGGTAATCTCGGCAATTTCACTCGGAGTAACAGCTTATATTGTTCCTGGTTTTACCATTAGCAGTTGGCAATCTGCCGCCATTGGAGTGGTTGTTATGGCTTTAGTAAATGCCATTATTAAACCCATTATTACCATTTTTACCCTGCCTTTAACCATTCTAACTTTAGGTTTATTTTTATTCGTCGTCAATGCCATTTCTATTTCCTTAGTGGCGTATTTTACTCCCGGATTTTCAATTTCTAGCTTCTGGGCAGCATTATTTGGTTCAATTGTACTTTCTTTGGTTTCCAGTTTCTTTAATCAGATTTTGGACAAATCTAACGATTTATTAGATTAAACCAGATTATAAAAAAACAACTTTGCTGGAAGGGGAGATGCTGTCGCCATAAATTTCAACTTCATCTAAATCAAAAACTGTTTTTTCTTGAAGTTGCAATAGAATATAGTGGGCAATATCAGAATTTAATTTCTTGACCTAAATTAGCCCCAACAAATAATCCATGAAGGTTTAGGAACTCGTAAACAATTAACAATCTATAACACTTTTGTAATCAGTTGTTTTTTGGCTGCCATCCACACAGCACATCCCTATGGCTTAGAACACCGGACTTCTTGCTCCAACTTAGTTAAATCCGGGAAAAAACTCATCCCGACTCGGCCTGAACAGACCATATACTCTAAGGGCGAACGATGGGACTTGAACCCACGAGTGGAGGAATCACAATCCTCTGCCTTAACCACTTGGCTACGCTCGCCGTACAATTTCTTAATTTAGCACAAGATCAAAAAAATGACTAGGGGCTTGAGCAAAAAAAATAAAATTTGCCGATCCTAAGCTAACAAAAAGCGAGGTCAAGAGGTTTCCTGGGCAGAAAAAACCTCCAATAACGCATAACGAGTGATCACAAAGCAGGTTCTAGCTTGTTCAATCTCGGACAACTCAGACCAACTCGTTTCTTTCAGGATAGTCGAATTCGATCTTACCCCATCCCCATCCATTTCTGCTCCTCGCATTGCATAAGCAAAAGGACGGGCTAAAACCTGCAAATCCTCCTCTGACCATTGGGGCAATAACTCCTGAACACACTGCACTAATTGATCAGCTAAGGACAAACTTCGCGAAGAAACCTCTTCATTCATTCGGGTAGCTGCCTGTGCTAAACGATTCAACAACTCATCAGGTATTTGTTCCGCAAAATTCCGTAATAAAGACGTTTTCAATCGGGTTGCTGGCCAAAATTGATTAATTTGGTTCATAAACCGTTGATATCTTTCCACTAATTCTGCCTCTGTAAATGCGGCCATTAGGGAATCCTCAGCATTTTGATCTAAAAAACAGGCTTCAGCCTTCACTGTATAGGGATTCCAGGAAGATGGTAGATCATTCAGAAACAGATCATTGAGTAAATCCCATTCGGCTTGAATTTCTGAGTTGTCAGCATCATTAATCATAATAGGGGCCTTGATTGATGAAAATATCCGTTAGTTTAGCCTCAATTTCGCCACTGAGAACATAGAGCATCATCCGTTCAACCTAATATATAAGTCCAACACTGACCATCTACTAATCAAAGCCATTGTCTCAAACGGCTTCTCCCTCAGTAATTAACGCAAAATCGATATCTGTTTCCCCTAGCTACAGTGACACCAGCAAAAATTCCGTAAGCCATCAACCCCAAAAAAAGTGCGATTAGGGCTCTATCTTTGACTAATACCCAGGGACAAAAAGCTGAACCCCTTATACAGATAGGATTTGGCATTCACAGAAAAAAAAC
>NZ_CAWLTW010000001.1:3009177-3093611 GCF_963864145.1 Planktothrix prolifica NIVA-CYA 540
TCAGCTAGGCTTTTTGAGTTTTCGACTACGGGACTTTCACCCTCTCTGGTGCAGGTTTCATCTGCTTTGTCTAACTCTGTCGAGTCCAGTGTCGCTGTCCCACTACCCCAATCGGTAAACCGACTGGTTTAGGCTGTTTCCCTTTCGCTCACCACTACTCGGGAAATCGCTTTTGCTTTCTTTTCCTCGGGCTACTAAGATGTTTCAGTTCGCCCGGTTCGCTCATACCCACCTATTTTATTCAGTGGGCTGTTTTTGGGTTGCCCCATTCGGACACCTCCGGCTCGTTGCTCGCTTCCAGCTCCCCGGAGTTTATCGTCGGTCGCCACGTCCTTCTTCGCCTCTGTGTGCCAAGGTTTCCACCGTCAGCCCTTTCTATCTTGACCACTCATTTCAACTACTCCAGTTTCTCTGCAATCTTCAGTGTTTCTGAACTGAATTTAATATATTTAAACAGAGCAATCTTTCATTCTAAAGGTTGCTTTTGTTTTCTTTAATGAAATAGTCTGTTGATTAAGAATCCCTAGGAATTGAGCGACGGTACATTTCACATAAATGGGCAATCGTATCAATTAAGGTCAATCGGTAGTCTAATAAAACATCTTCGCTTCTGCCTTCTAATTTAAGCTGTTTAGAAAAATTATCCATTAATTCCATGTGAATTTCCACAATTCTGGTAACTGGAACATCAGCAAAAAAAGCCAAGTTTACATATTCATCAATTTTATTATTCAAATTTTGATCGGCGGAAAAATAACTCAGAACAATTTGGCGATATTTTGTTTTTAACTGATCAATAAACTCCTGACGTTCTGTAGGAGCAAGATTACGGATAAAATTCTGGGGACTTCTTTTATAGTAAACACCCAAATATCCTAATCGCTCATGGAGTTTACTCACTAGGCGACGTTGTTGACGGATGATAAAATTTGTTAGCTCTGTGGGAGCATTGCCACTAGCAGACTGTTCAGTGAGACGAGCCGTAATCGCATGGGTAATAAACTGACTAATGGCTTGGTCAATATAGCCTGAAATTTGATTCAGTTGATTATTTGTGATTCTTACCTCGGTACAGTGGTACAAATACTGTGAGGAATCTTCTTCCGGTTTGTAAGTGTCAGAAGGATTAGTCGTTGTTTGAGTTAAAGTGTCTGTAGGTTGGGGTTGTGATGTAATAATAACCACCGGAACTGAAAGAGATTGCTCCTGAAGATGTTGACTAAGGAGGAGCAAATCTGGATTATCCTCAAGAACGATACAATCGAGTTGATGTCTTTCTTGAGCCATGAATTGGAGGAACGTTTCAACAGACTGGATTTGCACTGCCGTATAGCTATCATTCTGCAAATGAGACATGATGACATTTGCCAGCCCCAGGGTCGGCATAAAAACACCGATTGATAGCTGTGGGCGCCAAACTGTCGGAGAAGTTGAAACCAAGTTTTCACCGAACAAATCAGCCAGAGTCAATCTCTCCATTACTAAGATTGCTTAATCCTACATAATATTTAATCACAAATTGTAACTAATCTTTAACTATTCCTGGGAAAAATGCTGCTATTTGGATTCAGAGCCTATCTGATCACTGGCGGTAGCTAAGGCTTTATAGAATTTGGTAGCTAGGGGTTTAATCCGAGTTAAGGCTGAATTTTCTGTGACATGATCGATTGTTTTCATCCCGACTAAGGCGGTCAGTAATTTGGGACAAGAACGAGTAAACTGAAGGGCTTGCAGGGTCGGCGTTAACGGGGTTTGATCAAGTATCTCTTGCAGAGCTTTTGGAATTTGACCAACGGCCTTGGTCTGACCAATGGAGGCACTAGAAATCACGGATAGACCCAAACGGTGAGCCACTTCTAGGACAGGAAGCCATGTTCGTTTCACTTGTTGAGTGGGTTGAACCAATGCCTCTAGCATCGTGGCATTGAAAGGTAACTGAAGGAATTTGAAATGATCTGTCCCATTGGGGGCCACTTGAGATGCAATCGCTTTTGCCTTGGCTAAATCAAGATGGTTGGGGTGGGTTGGTGGGACTCGGAAGCCATCCCAAGTAGCTAACCCATAGCTACTAATTTTTCCTTGACTAACGGCTTTTTCTAATACTTCAAATGCCAGCATTAAACGGTGATAAAAAATTTCTGGCGAAACTTCAGATAATTGCATTTCAGGGTTATGAAGATAATAAATATCAATTGTTTCTACTCCCAAATTATCCAAACTGCGCTCCAGTTGATCCCAAATATATTCCGGGTGTAGGCAGTGACATTCTGCCACTAAATCCCCAGGTTTGATTGAAAATCTACTGTTTTCAATATATCGAGAATAAAACCAACTGATCCGATCTAAATCGGGAATAAAACCTCCTTTCGTACAAATAATTAATTCATCTCTGGAGACAACTTCATCCCGGATTAAAGCGCGTAAAGCATGGCTTAGACTCCATTCAGCGTGCATATAGCGATAATTAATTGCGGTATCAATCAAATTAATTCCATTTTTAACCGACTCGATAATTGCGTCGGTGACCCGATCATCTGTTCGGGAGTCTGCGGCACCTAAATAAGTACCAATACCTATCGAACTTACAACCCAATCATTGGCTTCTCGAAAATGAGCAGCAATACATTCTTGCTGATGCCGTTCTCGATATCTTTGAGTTCCTGTTAAAGTTGCTTTACCTGAAATTTTCATACTGTTATAAGTTAAATGGGCCAATAAACCTCTAAATACTTTTACGGAATCTTAACAAGTTTTTCCTACATCTCCATATTATAATTGACAAAGACAAAGACTAATACTCAAATCAAAACAATGCAATCTTTTTCTTCTGTTTGTAATTAAGCTGTTCCATTTTCTATGGTATCATAATAAACCAACAGGTTCAACCCTAAAAGCTCCTTTTTAAGAGGCTTTCAAAAAGTATATCCAGTTATTTTTTTAGGTATGACTACTAATCAACAAAATTCACAATTAAATTGCCAGAAAATCGCGGAAGTCTTGTTATCAAATCCATTGGTAGAAGATTGCTATTTACTGATACGGGATAGTGAATTAGTCGCTTATATCGTTTACTCTGGAACCGGGAATCCAGAACAATTATCCTCTGATGTGCAGTCAAAATTACCCGATCATCTCTTACCCACTCTCTATGTGCAAGTTTCTAACTTACCCTTAACAAATACTGGTTGTGTCGATGAGTTAGCCTTAAAAAATATAGAAATTATCGACGAAAATTTAGTCAATAATACCGAAAAAAAACTACAGTCTTTATCAGGGATTGAGCAAGTTGCTGTGGTCATTACTTCCCAAAAATACAAAAATCTCCCGCTACATCTATCGGAATTATTGCCATTAAAACAACCAGAAATAGTTGAGAAGCAGAATCAAGAAATCGAAACCCAGATCATTCTACCCATTCACGCTTCTAATGCTCAACAAGCTATTAGTCACGGACAACCTTTAGTAGAGTCTGTACTACAGCCAAAAACCTTGGGAGATCTGCTTCAGAAAACAGCCGAAAACTATCCGAATAGAGGAATTATCTATATTCAGTCTAATGGTTCTCAGATATTTCAATCCTATCAACAATTATGGGAACAAGCCCAAAGAATACAAACAGGATTACAAAAGCTAGGTTTACAGAATCAAGATAAAGTCATTTTCCAATTATCGGAAAATTGTGACATCATTTCCGCATTTTGGGGATGTATTTTAGGGGGCTTTATTCCAGTGATTCTCTCAGTTCCACCCACCTACAAAGAGATTAATCATGAAATTAATAAAATTTGTCAGGTCTGGGAATTGTTAGAACAGCCTCTAGTGATCACGAATGAATCCCGACAACAAGACGTAAAAAAATTAGAAAAATGGCTATCTAATCAACCCATTAAACTGAGTTTTATTGAGGAATTAAAAACCTACTCCCCCCATCATTCCCATATTAGTCAACCTGATGATATAGCTTTTTTCAATCTGACATCAGGTAGCACGGGAATGTCTAAATGTATATCATTAACCCATAAAAATATTATCTCTCGTGCGAGAGGAGCCAACATAATTTGTGAATATAATAACGACGATATTATCCTGAATTGGCTGCCTTTTGACCATATCGGGAGCATTTCTGAGTTGCATATTCGCTGTGTTGATTTAGGATGCCAAATGGTCTATGTTCAAACGGAATATATATTAGGTCGTCCTCTCAATTGGTTAGATTTAATTCATCAATACCGGATTACTCATAGTTGGGCTCCTAATTTTGCTTATAATCTGATCAATGAAGCTCTTAAAAAAGAACCCTCTCAGACTTGGAATTTAGACTCAATTAAATTCTTTTTAGTAGCTGGTGAAGCGGTTTCTGATCAAGTGGTCGGAGAATTTACTAATAAACTTCATAGCGAATATAACTTGAAAACAACGGCGATTCGTCCTGCTTTCGGGATGGCGGAAATGGGATCGGGAATTACTTATTATCAACCGACAATAGAACAGCCTTTACTCTTTCATACGGTTGATAAATATTCCCTGACTCATACTTTAAAAAGAGTCCATCCTGAACATCCCAATAGCACAACCTTTACGGATTTAGGATTACCTATTCCTGGCGTATCAATTAGAATTGTTGATCAAGAAAATTCCCTACTTCCAGAAGAAACGATTGGTCATTTACAAGTCAAAGGAGATCCAGTTTCACCGGGATATTATAAAAATCCAGAAGCAAATCAAGAAGCTTTCTTAAAAGATGGCTGGTTTAAGACAGGAGATTTAGGATTTATTAGCAACGGACATTTAGTGATTACAGGAAGAAGTAAAGAAACGATTATTATTAATGGGGTGAATTATTACAGTCACGAAATTGAAACAGTTGTTGAAGCCATTGAAGAAGTAGCAGCATCTTATACCGCCGCTTGTGCTGTTCATGATCCTAAGAGTAGTACAGATCAATTAGCTTTATTTTTTAGTGTAGAAATCGATCCCCAGGATTTACCTGAACTGCTGAAAAAGATTAGACGAAAAGTGATTAACAGTTTTGGCGTGAATCCCGAATATTTAATCCCCTTAAATAAAAACGAAATCCCCAAAACTTCTATCGGTAAAATTCAGCGATCGCAATTAACTAAACGTTTTGAAGCCGGGGAATTTAATCCTGTTCTTAAAGAGATAGATATTCTATTAGAAAATGCGAATACTATTCCTGATTGGTTTTACCGGAAAGTTTGGAAGTCCAGATCTCCGGTTAATCTGAAGCCAGAACTTTCTAACAATTATACTTTAATTTTTTTGGATCAGTTAGGTTTAGGAGAATTTTTAGCTGCACAAATCCAAGCCAAAAACTTACCCTTTGTAACGGTTTTGGCGGGAGAAGAATTTTCTAAATTAAGTAACGATCGCTATACAATAAAACCAGGGGAAGCAGAACACTATCAACATTTAATGGCATCCTTAGCAGAGCAAAAAATTACTATTGGGAATATTATTCATCTCTGGACGTATCAAAAATATTCGGGAGAAATTGATAGTATAGAGCAGCTAGAAAAAGCACAAAATCTAGGAATCTATAGTTTATTGTTCCTCGTTCAAGCCCTAGCTAAAATTCACGATTTAAACCGAACAATTCAATTGTTATTTGTTTCTAGCCATAGCCAATTTGTTACTAAAGCTGATGAAATTGCTTATGAAAAATCTCCCGTTTTAGGACTGATTAAAAGCCTAGCTCAAGAAATTCCTTGGTTAAATAGTCGTCATCTCGATTTACCCATTGATAAAAATGAAATCAATGGGGCTGATCTTCTCCAAGAACTTTACGTTTTATCAAGGGAAAGAGAAATTGCCTATCGAGCAGGAAAGCGTTTTATTTCTGGCTTGAAAAAAGTCAATTTACCTGAACAACTTAAACAAGAATTACCCTTTAAACCAGGGGGAATTTATCTAATTACTGGGGGCTTAGGAGGAATAGGCATAAAAGTTGCTGAATATTTGCTTAAAAATTATCAGGCTCGGTTACTATTGATTGGAAAAACCGCTTTACCGGAAAAACATCTCTGGAATGATCATCTGAAAAAAGAAGATGAATTTTCCTTGAAAATCAAAAATTTACAAGCCTTAGAAAACCTGGGGGGAGAAGTAATTTACCAAGCGGTAGATGTTGCTAATTACACTCAAGTACAGCAAGCTGTAGACGAGGTGAAACAGCATTGGAAAGGAGAACTCGATGGAGTCATTCATCTAGCAGGAATCTATAAAAATTGTTTACTGCTGGACGAAACAAAACAAGGTTTAGCAGCCATTCTTCGTCCCAAAGTATTAGGCACTTGGATCTTACATCAACTGATCAAAGAATCTCAGGGAATTTTTATCAGTTTTTCATCCTTAGCTAGTTTTTATGGATGGGCAGCTTTGGGTTCCTATGCTGCTGCTAATACTTTCCTAGAACATCTCAATAACTATCAAAAATCCAAACATTTGTTTCCTAGTTATTGTTATAGTTGGACAACTTGGCAAGAAACAGGAATGAGTAAAGGCTATCAGATGCAATATCTAACCCAATCTCAAGGGTATTACGATATGACAGTACAGCAAGGATTAGACTCATTTTTAGCGAGTTTATATCATAACCAAGGACAGTTAATGATCGGTTTAGATGGGAGCAATTCTAAAATTAAACGTTTTACATCTTTGTCTGAGGGATTACAGAAATTAACGGCTTATTACGTCCCGAAATCACCTCCTAATCCGATTAATTTAGCCGATCATTTAACCCTAAAAGATCGATTTGGAACTCCCTATAACTGTTCATTGATTCCTAGACAATCCCTCCCTCTTACAGACCAGGGTGAAATTGATAAACAACAATTAATCAGGGAACTTCAGGGTCAAGAAAATAGCGAATGGATAGCGCCCAGAACCGAAGCAGAAAGTAAAGTCGCTCAAATTTGGCAAAATGTCCTTAACCTACCCCAAATCGGTATTCACGACAATTTTTTTGAACTCGGAGGACATTCATTGCTGGGGAGTCAAGTCATATCTCGTTTGCGGGATGTTTTCTCATTGGAATTATCTTTACAGAGTTTATTAGAATACCCGACTGTGGCTAGTTTAACTCAAACCCTTGAGGTGCTTAATGTAGCCAAAAATAGTCACAGTGCTATGACAAAAACCCAAGAAGATTACGAAGAAGGAGAATTATGAAAATATGTTGATTGAGGCTTTTTAGAGTTCGTTTTATGTAGAATGTAAAGTTATATATATGTATTTGATATTTCTGGTCAGGGATATGCTATAAACAATGACCAGAAAACGAACCCAAATCCAAAAAAACTAAACCGCTATTCACACAAACAGAAATTCAGGAAAAAGGCACCGAATGAAAGTAGTAGAATTTTTATCTTACTTAAATAGTTTAGAGATCAAACTTTGGCTTGAGGAAGAAAAGTTAAAATATCAGGCTCCCCAGGGAGTAATGACAGCCGAAATTAAGCAAGAAATCGGCACAAGAAAACCAGAAATTCTCGACTTTTTAAGCAGAGAAGCCCAACCATCCCCTAACTCTCCTGAATCAGTCATTATTCCTGTTTCACGGGATGAAGATTTACCCCTATCTTTTGCTCAACAGAGGATGTGGTTTCTCTATCAGATGGATAGTCAAAATCCTGCTTACAATGAGTGTCCAGCCATCCGTTTAACGGGAAACTTAAATATTGATATTTTGGAGCAGAGTCTCAACACCATTATTCAACGTCATGAAATTTTGCGGACAACCTTCCCGATGGTCGAAGGAAAACCCATCCAGAAAATTGCTCCCTTCCTGAAGGTCAATTTGTTAATAGTTGAGTTAAAAGACTTACCGATAGAAAAAGTAGAAGAAATCGTCGCTCAAGAACTACAAAAACCCTTCGATTTAACTCAATCTCCGTTGTTAAGATTTACTCTTTTTGATTTGGGATATGAAGATTATATTTTAGTTCCAGTTATTCATCATATTATTATTGATGGTTGGTCAAAAGGGATCTTATTTAAAGAATTATCTAGCTTTTATCAAGCATTATTATCAAATTCGACTGCTTCTTTACCCGAATTAACGATTCAGTATGCAGATTTTGCAGTTTGGCAAAGACAATGGTTACAAGGAGAAGTTTTAGCAAACCAGCTAAACTATTGGAAAAAACAATTAGCTGCTGCTCCTCCTTTATTAGAACTTCCCACAGACAAACCTCGTCCTCCCATCCCCAGTTTTCGAGGCTCTAGTATTTGCTTTAAAATCGACTCGGATGTAACAGAAAAACTGAAAAGTCTCAGTCAAAAATCAGGGGTTACTCTATTTATGACCTTACTGGCTACTTTAAACACTTTACTCTTTCGTTATAGTAGCCAAAAAGATATTTTGGTAGGAACTCCCACGGCCAACCGAAATCGACAAGAAATTGAACCCCTGATTGGTTTTTTTGTCAATACTTTAGTGATGCGAAATTCCCTAGAAGGGAATCTTTCTTTTTCAGAATTATTGCAACAAGTTCGTAATGGGGTCTTAGCAGCTTATGCAAACCAAGATGTTCCTTTTGAGCAAGTGGTAGATGCCTTACAGATAGAACGGAGCTTGAGTTATAATCCCCTATTTCAAGTAATGTTTGCCCTACAAAATACCCCTCTAACAGCCTTAGACTTACCGGGGTTAAGGGCGAAATCTATGGCTGTAGAAAACGTCAGAGTGAAATTTGATCTAACCTTAATTTTAGAAGAAATAGAGACAGATCAAGGAACTTATTTAGAGGGTTATTGGGAATATAATGGCGATCTATATACAGCCGAAAGAATCACCCGTTTGATGGGTCATTTCCAAACTTTATTGAAGGGAATTGTGAAAAATCCTCAGCAAAAAGTCGGGGAATTACCCTTACTAACTGACCCAGAAAAACAACAAATATTAGTGGAATGGAATCAAACTCAAGTCCCCTATCGGGATCATCAATGTATTCATCAGTTATTTGAAGAACAAGTTGCCAAAAATCCTGATGCTGTGGCGGTCATTTATGAACAGGAATCCCTCACCTATCAACAGTTAAATCAAAAAGCAAATCAACTCGCCCATTATCTACAAAGTTTAGGGATTAAAACCGAGGAATTAGTAGGGATTTGTGTAGAGCGATCGCCATTAATAATTATTGGTATTTTAGGAATTCTTAAAGCGGGTGCAGCTTATTTACCTTTAGATCCCAACTATCCATCAGAACGTCTAGCTTATATGCTAGAAGATGCTGCGGTATCTGTATTATTAACTCAGAAAAATTTAGTTCACTGTTTACCCAACTATCAAGGACAGAAGTTTTGCTTAGATAAAGATTGGGAAATCATTGCTCAGAATTGTCAAGATAATCCCATCAATCAGATCACTTCCCAGAACTTAGCCTATATCATCTATACCTCCGGTTCTACAGGACAGCCAAAAGGCGTTTTAATTGAACATCAAAGTTTATTAAATCTTATTTTTTGGCATCAAAATGCCTTTAATATTACGGAAATAGATCGAGCGACTCAATTAGCAGGAATTGCTTTTGATGCTTCAGTATGGGAAATCTGGCCTTATCTAACCTGCGGTGCTTGTCTGGCTATTGTTCCCCAAGATCTGCTCACATCACCGAACCAGCTTAAACAGTGGTTAATGGATCAAAAAATAACCGTTTCTTTCATACCAACTCCCTTGGCAGAAATCTTGATTTCCCTAGATTGGCTTTCTATCTGTAGTTTAAGATTAATGTTAACTGGAGGAGACAAACTGAGTGATTTTCCTTCGACCTCGATTCCGTTTATATTGGTGAATAACTATGGGCCAACAGAAAATACAGTAGTAACAACATCACAAAAAATTACCCCTAATTTATCAGCAGAAAAAGCACCTGCCATCGGTCGTCCAATTGCTAACACTCAAGTCTATATTTTAGATCAGTATCAACAACCTGTTCCTATTGGAATTCCGGGGGAATTATACATTGGGGGATCGGGATTAGCACGAGGCTATTTGAACCGTTCAGAGTTAACTGATTCTAAATTTATTCCGAATCCTTTTAGGATTAGACAAGACAATAGTGAAGTGTTGTTACCAACCGATCGCCTTTACAAAACAGGTGATTTGGTTCGTTATGGAAACGATGGACAAATTGAATTTGTGGGTCGTATTGATGATCAGGTCAAGATTAGAGGTTTTAGAATTGAATTAGGGGAAATAGAAACCGTCCTCAATCAACATCCTCAAGTTAAAGAAGCAATAATCATTGCCAGAGAAGATCAACCAGGTGTGAAGCGCTTGTGTGCTTACATCATCGGCCATAAAAAACTAAGTATTTCGGAATTGCGTCTATTTTTGCAAGAAAAGTTACCTCAATATATGATTCCTTCTTTCTTGATCATTTTAGAAGCTTTTCCCCTAACTGCTAATGGTAAAATTGATCGCCGGGCTCTACCTCAACCAGCACTTGAGTTAGAGGATGAAGATGTCAGAAATATTACTCCTAGTACAGACACAGAAAAAATTCTGATTGCAATTTGGCAAGAAATTCTAGGACTCAAAAAAATTAGTATTAATGACAACTTTTTTGAATTGGGAGGAGATTCAATCCTAGGCATTCAAATCATTGCTAAAGCCAATCAAGCGGGACTAGAAATTACCCCAAAACAGTTATTTAGCCATCAAACTATTGCCCAATTAGCAACAGTAACTGAGAAAGCTCCTGTCACTCAAATCATGCAGGATTTGGTTAGCGGTCAAGTTCCTTTAACGCCGATTCAACAGTGGTTTTTTGAGCAAAATTTACCCGAACCCGATCACTTTAATCAATCGGTATTGTTAGAAGTTCCGGCTGATCTACAACCGGATTTATTAAAACCAGCCATTGCCAAATTACTGTATCACCATGATGCTTTACGTTTACGATTTCTGCATAAACAGGGACAATGGCAACAGTATCACAGCGATGATTGGGAGTCTTTTGGTTTTAAAGTCATGGATTTATCCCCGATGTCTTCGGGCGAACAATTGACCACAATGGCAGAAATTTCAGAGGCTCAACAGCGCTCCCTAAATTTAGAAAAAGGCCCCTTAATTTCGGCGATTTTCTTTCAATTAGGTGATGCAGGACGATTGTTAATTATTATTCATCATCTAGTAGTTGATGGGGTTTCCTGGCGCATTTTCCTAGAAGATTTACTCACCAGTTACCACCAATTAGAAACCGGAAAACCTCTGGAATTACCCCTAAAAACTAGCTCCTTTAAACATTGGGCTGAGGAAATCCAAAATTATGCTCAAAACCCAGAACACAAGTCTTACTTAGATTACTGGTTAAAGCAGGATTTTCCCTCAATTCCCCATCTTCCCTTGGATTATCAAGCTGATATCAAGTCTAATACCGTTGCTCATGCGAGAACGGTCTCTTTTACCCTGGGCGAAGAACAAACTCGCTTACTATTGCAGGATGTTCCTCAAGCATACAACACCCAAATTAATGATGTATTACTGACGGCTTTAGTACAAGCTTTTGCTCGTTGGACAGGGTTTTGTGATCTTGTTATTGACATTGAAGGTCATGGGAGGGAAAATGTAATCAACTCCCTGAGTTTGTCCCGAACTATTGGTTGGTTTACCAGTATTTTTCCTGTCATTTTGACTTTAAAAAATATTGACCATCCTGGTGAATGTCTCAAGTCAGTTAAAGAGCAATTACGACAAATTCCAAATCGGGGAGTTGATTATGGAATTGGATATTATCTTAACCCAGATTTAACCATTCAATCCCGTCTAAGAAGTTATCCGAAACCAGAAATCAGCTTTAATTATTTGGGGCAATTTACTCGCCCACAAATAGGTTCTGTTGACTGGAAATTTTCTAAAGAATCGAGTGGTTCTATTCATAGTCCCTTGGGGCAACGTTGCCATTTAATTGATATTAATGGAATCGTTGTCGAGGGGAAACTAGAAATGGAATGGCAATATAGTGAGAATTTTCATCAAAAAACAACGATAGAAAATTTAGCTAATGCTTATCAAGAATCTTTAGAAATAATTATTAATCATTGTTTGTCAGGAGACGGAGGTTATACTCCATCGGATTTTCCCGATGCTGATCTCAATCAAGCAGAATTAGATGAACTGCTTTTAGAACTAGATTAAATCATTTCTGTACTCTAGCTGGAGATTTAAGCCCTTATGTTGCCATCTATTGAAAGCCTCACTCAAAGCAAAAATGGATTACTCAAGCAAGACATTGTATGTCAGTCAATGGATAAAGATATATGTAATTCATTAGCCCTAGAAATTCCCTGTATTTCTTATCAAAGTATGAAGCGTTCTTCTCGAGTATTAAGAGAATTTGTACTCTATTATTTTCCGCTTTATAATCTTTCTTGGAGTGACTTTTTTAGATTTTATCCAATTTTAGGTTTTATGGAAGCGCTGGTTTATGAAACCGATGAAGAAGTTGAGCAAATCCAAGCAACAAATTGTCTACTAAAACAACATTCCCCTTGGAAAACCAAACAAGAAATGATTTTAGCAGTTTTAGAAAAATCTAATTTTAAACATCATCAAGTTGAAACCTATTTAGATAACTTAGGAGAATACTTTGAACTAGAAACCCATTTATTAATTTCTCCTGAGATCACTCATCAAGAGATTATGAAAGCTGCTCAATTACGCTCTTCTGACTATCGATTTTTACATTGTACATTGCTAAAAATGTTAGGACAAAACTTTCATGATGAAGAATTAAATGAAGAGTTAAGATTAATGTGGTCATTAGAAGTTTTAAATGATATCGAAGACGACATAGAATCTTATGAAAAAGATGTGGCTACCAAACATTATAATACTTACAGGATGTTTGTTAAAATTTATGGACAACAAGCTCCTTATTATCTCAAAAAAGAATTGGATTACTATGAACATTTATTCCATCAAGGGGTTGAAAAAATATCAGACAATCCCTTAAAATATAAAGGATTTAAAAAATCTTGGAACGCCTATCGTCTTGATCATCCTGTTCCCTTAATTCCCCAGCCAATTTTGGAAAATTAATTTTTCAACAGAAAACATCTTTAAACATACCTAAGAGCCAATGAATCACATTAAGATTAAGTCGGAAACCCTAAATAAACTGTTCATTAATATAGGACAACAGCAAGGAGAAATTGTTTATAGAGGGCGTAAACTTGCTCAAAAATCTCAAAAAAATTGGGATGAATTTATCACCACTTTACTAGAAGGAAAAGGAAACCCACAGATAGGGAAAGTCTATCAAGATTTATCTCTAGCTGTAGAACAGTATAATCAAGAAGGTCAAAACCCCGTTGCTTTTGAAGTTGTTTATCATTACTTTGTCGCTAAAATTATCCGTTTAATCAATCTTAATCCAGCAGATTTTCCTCATCAATGGTATCTAGCTTGTAAAACAGAAGATGTTTCCCATCCAGGAAATTTTATTACTCTGAAACTGTTTCAAGAACCGCTAGTCATTGTCCATCAAGAAGACGGAACAATTGGATGTTTTCTTAATGTTTGTACTCACCGTCAATCTCCTGTTTTTGAAGGAAAAGGATGTGCGAGTCGTAATAAAAAAGTCCTTTGTCCCTATCATGGATGGGCGTTTGATTTAGACGGAAATTGTCAAAATGCCCCAGGAGCAAGTCGAGGGGAATTTGGCAGTAATTTTGACCTTAATCTATATGGGTTGCAAGAAATAGAAGTCAAGCAAGATGGGGAATATATTTTTGTCAAATTATTGCCAACCAAACCAGAAGAAAATGAGACAAAGAGAGATTATAATTCAGAAAATATCGGAGTAGCAATTGCCAACTTACTAGACCAAGTAAGTCCTGGTTATGCAGAAGGAAAAAGTGCTTCACTTCCTGAAGCTATTCGTCTCTGGCTAAAAATTGGTTATTTAGAAAAAGAGTTAACTTTTCTCGTAGCATCCCTTAATCATTCTCCAGGAATTATTTCTGAAGATGTTAATTATTCCCAAGAAACTGAATTATTGATTGAGTCTTTAGTTAGAGAACTTAAGCAAGCAATTTTGATGGTAGAGAATCAAGAGTTAACGGTCAATTTTGGGGAAATTTTAGAGCGTATTGGACTACCGCAAGAAATGGAAAAACCAACGAAATTTAATCCCTTTGAAGATTCAGAGTTAGGGGGAGAAAATGACTCAGAGGATGAACTAGCACAATTGAATACAGAACCTTTGCCTATTTGGATTTATGGGGATACAGCCCTATTTACCCTAGAAATTGACCATTTAATCGCTCCTACTTGGCAATTTGTCTGTCATATAAATGAAGTTCCCGAAGCAGGAAACTTCACTTGGTTAGATATTATTGGCGAGAGAGCTTATGTTATACGAACGAATGAAGGAGAATTATTTGCTGGAAGACTTAAACATCTAGATGAGCGCAATAATTCTCCTAATTTCAGTTTACCCAATTACGGATTAGAACCGATTGATATTGATATTTTTTATGGCTTTGTTTTTATTCGTTTCAGTTGGGAAGGAGCCAGACTCAAAGAACTTTGGTATCAAGCGGATTTACTAAAACCCTATAACCTCGAAGCCATGCAGCCTATTAATGGTCTTGGACGGTACGATATTAATGTCGAAGTTGACTATAAATTATTGTGGGAAAACTTTTTAGAAGACTACCATTTCCCCATGATGCACAAAGGCTTAACCCGTCGCTTTAAACTATCGAGTGATTGCGAAGGAATAAACGGGATGATTATTCCCATGAAAGACCCTCCATCTCCCTATTTAAACCCTACTGAACGCAAGTATTATGACTGTGCAAAAAGTTTAGGCAGACATTCTTGGGAACATGAAACCAAATTACAAGAAATAGCAGCACAAACCCAATCACTCCCAGAAACTTTGTGTTATTCTGCTTTTTGTTCCATGTCATCTCAAGAAGAGATGCCCATGCCCTTTTCTTTGAGTATCTTTCCTGAACACGTTCAAACATTTTCCATAGTGCCAGGAGGAGCTAGAGAAAGTCGTTTTCACGTCCGCAGTTATGCCCATCCAGTTGACCCAAATTCTCCCCATAGTCAAACCATAAAAGATGCCCAACTGGCTAATATTCAACTGTTGATTGAATCCTTACACGAAGACATTAGAGTTAACTATATTACCCAGGATAGTGTATCATCTATATTGTTTGAAAAAAAGGGAATATTTAGCATTGCCGAGTTGGATGTTGCTAAATTTCAACAAGCCATTCGTCTTAAATTACCTATGACCAAATTTCAAAATAGAACTTTCTTAGTAAATCATTAATCCCTTTTTATTCCCACAATTTTTCTGAACTTGAAATTGCTTTATTTTGTACAGGAAATGCTAATTTATCAACCCTTAAAAAATCTGGAGCCTTAAAACCATGTTAAAGTTTTCGATGGAATTTTGTTATCCCCAACCTGATGTAAAAACTTTAATCGTTGGCACTTTAGGGCCAAAAGAAACCAGTAGTGAACAGACCTTAAATTATCTGATTACTCAATGGCAAGCGGAACAAATTTCTGTTACCAGTCATTTATTTGATACCTTTACAGAGTTGAAAGAATCTTTGCTCCAAGATCAGGTGGATTTGGCTTTGGTTCCCCATGCTTATGAAAGAGTTAATGATTTTTATATGGAACCCAGTTTAAAACTAGGTTTTGTTTTTACCTATCCCACACCAGTTTATGGATTAGCCAAGCGCAAAAATGAAGAATTAGTTTGGGAAAATTGCACCCTAGTTACTCATCCCGCTCCCTTTCCTTTACTCCCTTATTTATTACCCGGCTACCCCAATCAAAAAAATATTAAAGTGGAGTTTGTTAATTCTACAAGTGCAGCCGCTATTCAAGTTAAGCAAGGGTTAGCCGATTTAGCAATCACCAATGAGAATGCTCTCAAAGAAAATGATTTAGAGTTTATTGCAGAATATGGGAAAATTGAGATGAGTTGGTCTATTTTTCATAAAAAAGGAACAGTCCATAGAGAATAAATAATTAAGAATTAATTTTTGAGAAAAACTTAATTAAGGAGATCAAAATGCCTACATTTTTCCCCGAAGGAAAAACAATTAATATCAATGGAGAAGTGGAGTTATTGGCATTCCAATGTCAGGATACAGTCGTCCAATTAGCCGCCATTGCACCAGGTGCTATTTTTCCCCTGCACCAACACACAGAAAGTCAAATCGGAATGATATTTAACGGCAATTTGGAAATGAATCTCAACGGGAATAAAACTGTTATTCAACCTTTAGATCATCTCTATGTTGCCGGGGCTAATGTTCTTCACGGTTCAGCTAATCTTTTGCCTGAAACCATCTTAGGATTTGATGTCAAAAGAATCATCAACCCTCCCAGACAAGGAGAAGATGAACCCACAATCCTGCGCCTGACTCCCACTGAAAATCATGCCACTGGTTTACCTTGTCAATCGGTTACGGGTTCTTGGTTTGAGATTATGATTACTCAGATTCCTCCAGGAAAAACAATCCCTAAACATCAGTCTAGTTGCCAAAAAATGGGAATTATTCTTAATGGAAAACTTGATGTTTATGTAGGGGGGGAAGAACAGCAACTAGCTTATGGTAATATTTACTATGCACCCCCTGAGATACCGCACGAAATATGTAATTTTACTTATGAAACAGTATCTTTACTTGATATTTTCATTACACAATAAATGTTTATACATTAGAGGATGAATAATTATGGATTTAGGATTAACAGGAAAAGTTGCTTTAGTGACAGGAGCTAGTGCAGGAATTGGTTTTGCTGTAGCCGAAAGATTAGCAGCAGAAGGATGCCGATTAATCATTTGCGGTAGGAATGGTGAGCAACTAGAGAAAGCCAGTCAATCTTTACTAAATTTTAATGTAGAAGTAATCCCTGTAATTGCCGATGTTCAAAACGAATCGGACTCGCAAAAGCTAGTAGAAATATCCCTTAGTAAGTTGGGCAGAATTGATATTTTAATTAATAACTCAGAAGGAGCTAGTTTTTCTGGAGAATCAATAGAAGATATCTCAGATGCAGAATGGAGAAGCGTATTTGAAGGAAAATTAATGGGCTATATTCGCATGACTAATTTGGTTTTGCCCAGGATGAAAAATCAGCAATGGGGACGAATTATTAATATTATTGGAACATCAGGAAAAGAACCCTCACCCCGTCTCGTGAAATCCGGTGTTGTGAATGCAGCCTTAATGAATTTCACTAAATCAGTCGCTAGACAAACAGCATCATCTAATGTTTTAATTAATAGCATTAACCCTGGAATTATTGATACTCCCAGGCATCGAGAATACCTGAAAATTTATGCCCAAAAAGAAGGTACTACTCAAGATTTTATTAGAGAAGGAATTATTAAAACAATTCCCATGAATCGCATTGGTAGCTCCGAAGAACTCGCTAATCTAGTCGTTTTTTTGGCCTCAGAATGTGCGAGTTATATAACAGGAATCACCATTCCTGTCGATGGTGGTTTATCATCTTCAGCATTTTAAATCCAAAACTAGAACAAAATCAAAACAATAACAATCATGAACACACAAACTCAAAAATCAGATCAAGTTGTTAATTATTATCCTGTCAAAGATACGATTAATTTTCAAATTTATTCATGGATTACTAATAGTATTAATATAGGGAAAACCGAACGTCAATTAAAAAAAGAACTGCTCAATCCTTCAGTAATCCTTAATTATCAAATGGGTAAAGTGGGTTCGGCTAATCTATATTTTGCACTTAAAAAAGCATTCCCAGAGCAAGCTATTTATCATCTTCATAATTTAAACTCTGAAATTGTCGCAAAAATTTGGAAACAAATTCAACTGAATCAACCCTATTATCCAATTACAATTCAACATTCATTTACGACCAAATATTTAAGTGATCATATTGAGGAAATCAAAGGTAAAAAAAATATCAAAATTATTACCGCAGTTCGAGATCCGATTGCCCGAAACATTTCTTGGTTTTATCAAGTTATTGAGAGTATTTTCCCTTGTTTTTTCAGAAAATTTAAGGAAGGATTAATTACGATAGATGAATTAGTTGAAAGTTTTTGGAATCAAGATTTTGTTCTTGGTAAACAGTTTGATTGGTTTGACTTAGAATTAAAATCTGTTTTTGAAATTGACATTAATTTAATTAATTTTTCTAAAGAAAAAGGATATTTAATTATCAATATTCCAGAAAAAAATATTGACTTATTAGTATTGAAATTAGAAAGAATGGATGATTGTTTAAAAGAGGCTGTCCAATCTTTTTTAAACATTGAACACCTAGATTATGAAAAACTTGATTTTGCGGAAGAAACCGATTATCATGAGATCTACAGTAAGTTAAAAAACAGTCTAACATTCAGCAATGAATACCTAGAAAAAATTTATGAACAACAGTTAGTTCGGCATTTTTACACCGATGAAGAAATTAACGCATTTAAGCGTAAATGGTCTAGGAAAAGCTAAAACTTTAAGTAGGCGGTCATCATTAAAGTATAGCAACCGCGCCTAGTGGTTAGGACATCCCCGTTTTCACAGAGAGAGGACAAGATTTATAAGCTGTCCCGCACCCGCCTGCGTGGGCATACAGGTTCTAAGCGTTATGGCGACTGCTATACTTAAAGAAACTCAGTTTATTCAATAAATTTTCTGATCATATATTTTAGGAAAAAAACTATGGTAGCTCCTCAAAAATCCAATCTGACTAAAAAAGATATTGAATCTATTTATCCCCTTTCTCCCACTCAAGAAGGGATGCTATTTCATACTCTCTATAACCCAGAATCTAATACTTATTTTGATCAATTTCAATTAACATTTCAGGGAGAACTAGATATTGAGGCTTTTAATAAATCTTGGCAACAAATACTAGATAGACACACGATTTTACGAACCCAATTTATTTGGAAAAATCGTAAAAAGCCCCTTCAGATCGTGCGTAAACAAGTTAAACTACCTTGGGTTAATATAGACTGGAGATCCCTGTCTCAGAGTGATCAACAAACTCACCTGAATCGTTTCTTAGAAGAAGATAGACAACGAGGTGTTGAAACGGATAAAGCTCCTCTGATGCGATGTACCTTAATTCAATTAGAGAACCAAACTTATCAACTGATTTGGAGTTTTCATCACATCCTCTGTGATGGTTGGAGTTGGCCGATTCTTTTTCAAGAAATCTTCACCTTTTACGATGCAATTAAGCAAGGAAAACAGTGTTATTTACCAACACCTCGCCCTTACCAAGACTATATTAATTGGTTACAACAGCAAGATATTTCCGCCGCAGAAACATTTTGGCGAAAAACCCTTCTGGGGTTTAGTATTCCGACTCCTTTAATCGGAGAACAATCCCGCGAAAGGAATGATAAAACCTACAATATCCGCCAAATCAATCTATCAGCTAAAACCACCGCCAACTTAAAATCTTTTGTAGCTCAAAACCATCTTACTCTTTCTACTTTAGTACAAGCAGCTTGGGCGTTATTACTGAGTCGTTATAGCGGTGAGGAAGATATCGTTTTTGGAAGTGTTGTCTCTGGTCGTCACCCTAGTTTATCAGGGGTAGAATCAATGGTCGGGTTATTTATTAATACCCTACCTGCTAGGGTATTAATCCCAGAAACAACAGAATTATTACCCTGGTTACATCAATTACAAGAACAACACATTCAGCGAGAACAATATTCTTATACTCCACTGGTAGACATTCAAGGATGGAGTGAAATTCCCAGAAACGAGTCTTTATTTGAAAGCATTATCGCCTTTGAAAATTATCCTGCAACAGCAAATTTTTCCGAACTTCCTGGGGGGATAAAAATTATTAATATTGAAGACATCGGACAAACTAATTATCCGCTTGTTTTGCGTGCTGTTCCGCGTCAAGAAATGGCATTAATCATTAATTACGAGGAAAATCGTTTTGATTTACCAACCATTGAACGGATGCTGGGTCATCTGCAAACTTTACTCGAAGAAATGGTGATTAATCCCCATAGTTTCCCTAAAGATTTACCGATTCTTACTCAATCAGAACGGGAAATGTTGTTAGAAGAATGGAACCATACTGAATCTTTATTTCCGATTAGCCAATGTATTCATCAATTATTTGAGGAACAGGTTGAAAAAACACCGAATGCAGTCGCAGTAGTCTATGAAAACCAACAGTTAACCTATCAACAGTTAAACCAAAAGGCGAATCAATTAGCACATTCTTTACAACGCTTAGGAGTTAAACCCGATAGTTTAGTGGCGATCTGTCTTGAACGCTCTTTAGATATGGCTGTAGCAATTTTGGGGACTCTCAAGGCTGGAGGAGCTTGTGTTCCGATTGATACTAAATATCCAGAGGAACGAATTAATTTTATCCTGGCAGATAGTGGGACAAAAGTTGTATTAACACAAAATTCTTTTGCTTCAATGCTGTCTCAAAATTTCTCCCATCATCTGCTGATATTAGAACAGAAATGGGATGATATTACTCAAGAATCCGATCAAAATATTACGATTAAAATCAAGAATGATCATTTAGCTTATCTGATTTATACTTCCGGTTCCACAGGAGTTCCTAAAGGTGTGGCTGTCCCCCATCGCTCCCTCACCAATTTAGTTGAACACCATCGAGATCAAATGCTGACAGGAGGAGGTGTTCTTCAGTTTGCATCTTTTAGCTTTGATGTTAGCTATCACGAAATAGTTGCGGCTTGGTGTTTTGGAGGAACTTTATATATTGCTTCTGAAGATACCCGCCTAGATTTAGATAAATTAGTCAATTTACTTACAAATAATCCTATTGAAAAAGTTATTCTTCCTGTGACTTTGTGGCAGCAAATTGCCGAACTCTATGGAGCAAAACCCGATCTTTTTAAGAATTTAAAAGAAGCCATAACTGCTGGAGAACAACTGCAAATTACTCAACCGATGGTTGAAATGTTTAAAAGTTTAAAAAACTGCACCCTGTATAACTTTTATGGGCCTTCTGAAGCTGATTTAGTCACCGCTTATCGTTTTAGCCATCAACCTGAAGAATGGCCCCTTTATCCTCCCATTGGTAAACCGGCTGTTAATGTCAAAGTTTATTTATTAGATAGTAATTTCCAACCTGTTCCTTTAGGTAGTATAGGAGAGTTATATGTTAGTGGTGCGGGACTCGCTCGCGGTTATTTTAATCGCCCAGAGTTAACCACAGAAAAATTTATTCCTAATCCTTTTCATCAAGATTCTTATTCACGTCTGTATAAAACGGGAGACTTAGCTCGTTATTTGTCAGATGGAAATATTGAGTTTTTAGGACGAATAGATGACCGGGTAAAAATCAGGGGTTATAGTGTTGAATTAGGGGAATTAGAAGCCGTATTAAATAAACATCCCTTCCTAAGTCAAGCTGTGGTTAAAGTCTATGGGGAAAGTGCTAGAGAAAAATATTTATGTGCTTATTTTATTCCCCTGCAATCACAAACAATTACTATTGAACAACTGCGTCACTTTCTCCAAGAACAACTTCCAGAATATATGATTCCTTCCGCCTTCGTCCCGATGGAATCTTTTCCCTTAACTTCTAATGGCAAAGTTGATCGCCGAAAACTCCCAAAACCCACAACTAACAGACCCGAATTAAGTCAAATTTATGTCGCCCCCTCCACTCCTACAGAAGAAATATTAACAGCCATCTGGCAAGATATTTTAGGATTAACTAAAATCGGGGTCAATGACAACTTCTTTACTGTAGGGGGGCATTCTTTATTCGCGACCCAAGTTATTGCGATGACCCGCAAAGCTTTTAATTTGGAATTGCCCATCAGAAGTCTATTTGAATCTCCTACTATTGCTGAATTAGCGAAAAAGATTGAGATCGGAAGTTATCAAGAATTAGAACAAGAAATTATTCCGATTACACGCCAAACCTCTGATTCTGAATTAGTACCAATTTCTTTAACTCAGTTAGAGCTTTGGTTTTTCAACCAATTTTATCCCGATAATTCTGTCTATAATCTACCCTTAATTTATCGAATTGAAGGCTCACTTAACGTTCCTGTACTAGAGCAAAGCTTAAAAGAAATTGTTAAACGTCATCAAACTTTGCGAACTAATTTTATTTGTATAGACGGACAAGTTTTCCAAAAAATTTCGTCTGAACCCCGTTTTGATTTTTCAATTATTGATCTCCAAGGGTTAAGTGAAATAGAACGGGAGCGAGAATCTGAACGATTAGCATCAGAAGAAATTGCTCGAATTTTTGACCTAGAACAAGGTTCATTATTCCGAAGTAAACTTATACAATTAGCTGAAAATGACTATCTGTTTGTTGTCACTATGCACCATATTATTTCTGATGGTTGGTCTTTCGGTGTTTTGATTCGGGAATTAACCTTAATTTACGAAGCGTTTTCTGAGGGTAAACCTTCACCACTACCCCCTTTACCGATTCAATATTCCGATTTTGCCCTGTGGCAATGGCAATCTATAGAAGACAAATCATGGCAATCTCAGCTTGATTTCTGGAAGCAGCATATCGGCGTTAATCCACCAATTTTAAAATTCCCTACTGACCATCCACGGCCCTCTAGGCTAACATTTAAGGAAGCCCATCATCCTATTACTATTTCCCCAGAATTAACTGATGCTTTAAAAAGATTAAGCCAGCAAGAAGGCGTAACTTTATATATGACTTTGTTAGCGACTTTTAAAGCACTCATCCTTTACTATACACAACAGGAAGACATCATTGTTGGTGGTATTATTGCCAATCGTAACAGACCCGAAACACAGGATTTAATTGGACTTTTTGTGCAGTTTCTCCCCTTGTATACAAATGTAGGAGGTAATCCCAATTTTCGAGAATTACTGCGTAGAGTTAAAGAGACGAGCTTAGGATTTTATGCTCATCAGGAAATTCCTTTTATCAAGTTAGTAGAAGAATTAAAACCTATCAGAGAACCTCAATATGCTTTGTTTAATCAGGTGATATTTCTTTTCCAGAATACTCCGAAACAAGATTTAAAATTTGCCAATCTCACTCTAAAAGACCAGTTACTAAAAATATATACAGAAGCAGATACGGCAGAAAATGATTTAACTCTATCCCTCGAAGAAACTGATAACAGCATTGAAGGAATTATATCTTATAAAGTTAATTTATTTACTGCTACAAGTATAGCTAAAATGGGAGAGCAGTTTCTCAAAATTTTAGAAAATATTATTGTTAATCCCCAGGAAAAAATTATGGCTATTTCTCCTTTTTCTGAACAGGAACGTTACTCAATCAATAATTATCACTGCTCTTCACCAGTTAAGGAAGTTAAATCAACTGACTTCATTAAACCACGGAATTTAACTGAAGAATCTTTGCTCAAGATTTGGCAAGAAGTGTTAAATTTAGAAGATATTAGCATTGATGATAACTTTTTTGAACTGGGAGGAACTTCTCAAAAAGTTCTTCAAGTCATAGATAAAGTCACTAAAAAATTGCTGATCGATTTACCCCTGCGTAACTTCTTTGCTAACCCAACCTTAGCCGATTTAGCAGCAACAATTGAGCATCATATCTTATAAATCTATCTTGATTCAGACAATAGACGGGTTATATTGACCGTCTATTTGGCTTTTAAAATCAGGATTATGAATTTTTATTTCAAAATATTGTTTTCTTAATCTTTACTGATAAATTAAATATTGAATTGAGAATGATTACCAAAGATATTGCCATGAATAAAATAGTTCCCGTAATTGATTTTCAGCCCTTTTTTGATGGTGACACAAAGGAAAAGGAAGTTGTGGGCAAACAAATCTATGAAGCTTTTGATCAAGTTGGTTGTATATATCTAAAAAATTACGGTTTTTCCCCCGATTTAGTTAACAAAGCTTTTTCTCAATCTCAGGCTTTTTTTGCTCTACCAATAGAAGACAAACAAAAAATTGCCATGGGCAAGATGAACCCAGGATATGAGCAAGCACGAGATCAAGAGGGAAAAGATTTCAGAGAAGTATTTCATTATGGGTTAGAAAGAACTCCAGAGGAGATAAGTTCTGGTCGCTATCTGGCTACTGCTCCTAATCAATAGCCTGAAAATCTACCAGAATATGGATTCCTGTTCCTCCAATTCCTGGTACGGTAGTAGTTATTATGGAAGATCTGATCCAAAGGTGGACAAATGATCGGCTTTATTCCACGCTGCATCAAGTTTCAATTCCAGAAGAAGACTTCTATAAGGCTCGTTCTAGGTACTCAATTGCCTTTAAGATAACTCCTAATAATGACACAGAAATTCGCTGTGTTGAAACTTGTGTCACCGAGGATAATCCTCTTAAATATCCTCCCATTTCCGTTGATGATTATTATAAAGAGTGGGACGCGAAACACGAAAATACTTATAAGTAGGTAGGCAGAATTAAACATCAAATATCATCGCAGTACCCTAATCTATTTAACAGTAGGATCACAAATTTTCTGAAACTCTACCAATAGAGTTTCACTAATTTATTCCCAAGAAAACTTGTCAACAACTCTTTGGCGTCCAGCTTTTCCCATTTCTTGACTAAGATTTTCATCGGAAAGAAGGCGTAAAATTGCTTCAGCTAGAGCATCAGCGTTACTTCTTTCCACCAATAAACCCGTTTTTTCATCCTCGACAATTTCTGGAAAAGCACCGCTATAAGTAGCAATAACGGGTAATTCCATAGCCATCGCTTCCACTAAGGGAATTCCAAAAGGTTCATTCCACACAGAGGGAAAGATGAAAATGTCCGCATCTTGATAATGTTCAACTAAATTGAGTTGTTCAACCGGCCCAAAGAAACACACTGAATTAGCTGCATTGGGAGAAATAATTTGTCGCAGTTGATCACTATATTCTCCCTGGTAAAATGGAATCAGAGTTTGAACATAAGGATCTTCTGTATTGATCATTTGTATGGGTAATACGCCATATTTTCCTTCTGGCCCGATCAATTTAAGCTGTACTTGGGGATACTGCAAGATCACTTTGTTAAACGCTTCTAGTAAAATATGTAGTCCTTTTTCGGGTGAAATTCTACCCACAAAAAGAAGAGTTTTTATCTCTTTCTTTTTATTTTTTTAGCTTCATTATTAACAACAAAATGATTAATATCCACGCCATTAAAAATTGTTTGACAAGGAACATTAGGAAATCTTGTCCGAATTTGATTGGTAATATAGTCACTACATCCAATCACAAGATCCACCGCTTTTAATTTCCGTTCAATCATTTTAGGATCAAGTTGTGTTAACCACTCAGTCTGTAGAAAGATGACAATTTTTGCCTGTGGATTAAAAGCTCGAATTAGTGGGGAAACATGAAAGGCAAAGTTAATCTGAATAATATCACAATTCTGGGATTGCAAATCTTTTGCTATTTGCCAATAATATTTGAAGTCAGATAAAATTGAAGTAAAAAAAGGACGTTTTGCTGGAAAGATTTTCCAGTCATCCAGTACATATAATAAGCCTAATATTTTATCAATAAAGTTATTGGGAATCCTCCGATATGTAATTCCATCTTCTGAATATTCTAACTCTTGGTGATGAGCAGCTTTTGAACCATAGAAAATCAGATCATTGTCGCGAGCTAAACGAAGTGCTAACTGGTAACAGAGAATACCTGATCCAAATTTGGGAGGTTCAGCCAAAGTCCAAATATAATCAAAGAATGCTATTTTCATGTTTTTTGTTTAGTAATCATAACCGAATATTAATTATTTCATAAAGTTGTTTGTATGACTATAGCTAGTCTACAAAGATTGGTAAACATAAATACAGCCTTATTGTTGATTTATAAGCCGAATTTATATGTTTTATAATCAAATATATAAATTTTATACTAGAGAGGTGAATGCTTCATAGATATGATATAGTTCTTGGTTAAGAATTTCTTCCTTTGGAAAAATCATGATTGTTTCTCATAAGTATAAATTTATTTTTTTTAAAACAGCAAAAACGGCTGGAACCAGCATTGAAATTGCTCTGTCCAAGTTTTGTAGTGAAGATGATCTGATCACCCCGATTATAGAAGAAGATGAAGTCCTTAGAAACAAGCTGGGGTATAGAGGCCCACAAAATTACGATCTTTCGTCTGCTAGTGATGATAACAACTTTTTAAAAGAGCAACAGCCGATCAAATTCTATAATCACATCTCAGCTAGAGAAGTAAAAAATTGGCTGAGTGAGGAAATTTGGAATCAATACTTTAAGTTTTGCTTTGAAAGAAATCCTTGGGATCGTGTTATTTCATGCTACTATCACTATATTAGCTACTTACCTCCCGATGAAGAGATTCCCTCTCTCTCAGATTTTATCAACTCTGATATTATTGGGGGTTTGCGTAAATGGGGATTTGATATTTACACGATCAATGGTGAGGTTGTAGTCAATAAAGTTTGCTTATATGAAAATTTACAAGAAGATATGGAAAACATTCGTTTAAAGCTTGATATTCCAGAAAAAATTACTTTACCTCAAGCCAAAAGACAACATCGAAAAAATAGGAACCATTACAGTGAAACTTTAAATCAACAAGACCAAGAAGTTATCGCAAAACTATTTGAAACAGAAATAAAATTATTTGGATACAAATATTGAAAAGTCAACAATATATCTTAACTTAAATCTATCACAATGCCAGCAAAATTTTTTAAAATCAAGAGCAAAAATAAACCCTATTTCTTAAGTATTCCTTCCCTAGATGATTTTGATTATCAAGAAGCAAATACGGTTGATATTAATATAATCTTGGAAAAGCCTAATATTAGTTTATATTGCCTTGATTTTTCCAGAAAATGGGCAATTTTTGTAGAAACTGATCCAGAGGTTGATATTGATCAATTTCCTTTTTTTTATCAAGGGCAATATGACCATGCAAAAAACCTAATTGCCATTACTTTTTCGGAATTATTAGAAATCGGAAAACAACTAGAAATCCCTGAAAACCTTGTGATTATTTATTCAGTAGGACGCTGTGGATCAACCTTGATTAATTCGGCATTCAATCAGCTAGAAAATACCGTAAGTCTTTCTGAACCTGGTGTCTATGATCAGCTTGTCATTATGCGTCAATGGGATGGAAGTAATGATGCTGAAATTAGTGAATTAATAGAAAGCTGTACCAAAATATTATGTACATCCTCACCATTAGATGATCATTCATATAGATGGGTGATTAAATTGAGAAGTTATGGAATTGAGATAGCAGATCTAATCTTTAAGCATTTTCCCAAAGCCAAAATTATTTTCTTATATCGGGATACTGAAACTTGGATGAAGTCTGCCTTTCGTGCATCTTTAGGAGAAATTCCTAATACAGTTGATTCTCTAAAAGCAATGCAAAATCAAGTCAGTCAAGTTAGTCCCCTAATTCATCAGGATGAACAGGATCAACCCTTATCTTATCTGCAAATTTTAACCTTAGCATGGTTATCAGTCATGGAAGGTTATTTGCGACTCCATCAACAAGGAGTTTTGGCTCTAGCGATTCGTTTTCAGGATTTGATAACAGCACCACAACAGACAATTATAGAGATATTAAAATACTGTGATATACCCACTACCAACCTAACCCAAATATTTGAAGTATTGCAGAAAGATTCACAAGCTGATACTATTTTATCAAAAGCCAATCTCAACAATCAACAAGTTAAGTTAACTCAAGAAGATTTAAAGGAGATCAGAGCAACTTTACAAGAACATTCAACCATCAAGACTTCTGATTTTATAGTCCCTAATACATTACAGCTAGGAGAATTTTGAATTCCACTTAGAAGCCCAAGAAATTACAATTAATTAGAATCCACTAATTTATAGCTAGATAAAATGAAATATCGTAGATTTGGACGTACAGAAATTCCCATGCCTATTTTTTCTTGCGGGGGTATGCGTTACATTTATGATGAGTTTAAAGAGTATCCTCAAGAACAAATTCCCCTGGATAATCAACAAAATTTAGAAGCGACCATCCGCCGCTCCCTAGAAATTGGTATTAATCACCATGAAACTGCTCGAATGTATGGCACATCTGAGATGCAGTTAGGGGAAATTTTGCCGAAACTACCCCGTCAAAAACTGATTATACAAACGAAAGTTACACCCCAATCTGATCCTCAACAATTTCGTCATTTATTTGAACAATCCTTAGCTTATTTAGGACTAGATTATGTTGACTTGTTGACGATACATGGTATTAATTACAAACCACAACTAGATGAAACTATTCGTCCTGGTGGGTGTCTTGATGTAGTTAAACAATTACAAATGGAGGGGAAAGTTCGCTTTAGGGGATTTTCTACCCATGGGCCGACAAACCTAATCATCAAAACCATTGAAACCGATCAATTTGATTATGTAAATCTGCATTGGTACTATATTAATCAATTCAACTGGTCAGCAATTGAAGCCGCCAATCGTTATGACATGGGGGTGTTTATTATTAGTCCTTCGGATAAAGGGGGAATGCTTTACAAACCGCCCCAAAAATTAGTAGACTTGTGCTATCCTCTGAGTCCGATGCTATTTAATGATCTGTTTTGTTTGAGCCATCCCCAAGTTCATACATTAAGTCTAGGTGCAGCCAAACCTTCGGATTTTGATGAACATTTAAAAGTGATCGAACTTTTAGAAAAAGCCGATGAAATTTTACCTCCAATTATAAATCGTTTGGAAACAGAAGCGATCGCTAAATTAGGCGAAAGTTGGTTTCATACTTGGGATATTGGTTTACCTTCCTATCAAAAAACTCCTGGGGAAATCAATATTCCCGTCATCTTATGGTTAAGAAATTTAGCTTTAGCATACGATATGTTTGACTTTGCCAAAAGGCGTTACAATCACTTAAAAACTCGTGATCCCTGGTTTCCGGGTAACACAGCCGCAGGATTATCCGAATTTGACTTAGAGCCTGATCTAAAAAACAGTCCCCATCGAGATAAAATTGTCGCAATACTAGAAGATGCCCATCAGCTATTAAATATTGCATAAACCATCTTTTTTTGTTTGCGTCAGTCTTGTCCTTTGGCAGAACATGGTATGCTTAATTATTATCTAAATCAATAGATAAGCATTGAAAATTATAACGTCCCTCCCGTAACATCAGGAAAACCCAATGAATGTTTCAGAAAAAAGCTCAGAGCATATCGATCTCAAAGAGGATGTCAAAACTTTTAATAAATCTCTACAACAATTTTTAGGGTTTCTTCAAGTTTATTGGTATCCAAAAGAAACCCAGGATAGAGCCTTTTCAGAGATTATTCGCTCTTGGGGAATGATCTGTTTATTATTTTTATTATTGGTGGGAATCGTTGGTTTTAATGCTTTTAATAGCTTCGTTTTTAGAGACTTAATTGATTTTACTGAATCAAAAGATTTATCTAAATTAACTCATCTAGTAATAATTTATAGTATAGCCCTTGGGAGTATGACCCTATTAACAGGGTTTTCTAAATTTCTTAAAAAGATAATTGCACTCGATTGGTATCAATGGATCAACAATAATATTTTGAATCAATATTTTAAAAATCGGGCTTATTATCAAATTAATTTTAAAGAAAACATTAAAAATCCCGATCAACGTTTGGCTCAAGAAATTGAGCCGATCACTAAAACAACGATGAATTTTTTAACCACCTGCGTCGAAAAGTTCATGGAGATGATGGTTTTTATTGTCATTCTCTGGTCAATTTCTCAAACCATTTCTATTATCCTGATTATTTATACGATTCTTGGCAACATTCTGTCTACCTATATTACTCAACAATTAAATAAAATTAGCAAACAAGAATTAGAAATGGAAGCAAACTATAATTATGCCCTGACTCATGTTCGTAACCATGCAGAATCCATTGCTTTTTTTAGGGGCGAAGAAAAAGAATTAAATATTATTCAGCGAAAATTCAATCGGGTGATGGAAATAGTTACTAATAGAATTAATTGGGAAAGAAACCAAGATTTTTTTAACAAAGGCTTCCAATCCATTGTTCAAATATTTCCTTTCTTAATTGTCTCTCCCTTATATATTAGTGGTCAAATTGAGTTGGGAGAAGTCAACCAAGCCAGCTATTGTTGCTATTTCTTTTCAACGGCGTTATCCGTATTAGTAGAGGAATTTGGTAGGTCAGGTGAGTTTATCAATTATATTGAACGTTTAGATAGCTTTTCCCAAGCCTTAGAAGCCGTCGGGTACCAATCTAACCCGGTGAATACCATTAAAGTTATTGAAAACGATCATCTTGCTTTTGAGAATGTTACCTTACAAACACCAGACTTTACCAAAGTCATCGTCGAACATTTATCAGTTTCAGTTGAACCCGGTGAAGGTTTATTAATTGTAGGGCCAAGTGGTCGAGGGAAAAGTTCTCTTTTACGCGCCATTTCTGGGTTATGGAATACAGGTACAGGGGATTTAGTGCGACCGCCCCTAGATGACATCTTATTTTTACCGCAACGTCCTTATATCATTTTAGGAACCTTGCGCGAACAGCTAATTTATCCTCAGACAACAAATCCAATTAGTGATTCAGAATTAAAAGAAATCTTGCACCAAGTTAACCTACAAAATGTCCTGACTCGAATCGAAAATTTTGATGAGGAACTTCCTTGGGAAAGTATTTTATCTTTGGGAGAACAACAACGTCTTGCCTTTGCTCGACTGTTAGTTAATCATCCTAACTTCGTTATTTTAGATGAAGCTACCAGTGCTTTAGACTTAAAAAATGAGGATAATTTATATAAACAGTTACAAGAAACTGGTAAGACATTTATTAGTGTCGGACATCGGGAAAGTTTGTTTAATTATCATCAAAAAGTTTTAGAAATGTCAGAGGATTCTAGTTGGCGTTTAGTTGACATTAAAGACTATCCTGTGAGCGCAGTGTTCCCTCTTAATCCCAACAATACAAAAGCAAGTCTTGAAACCGTAGAAATTCTGTCAGAAATTGATCAGAAAAATCATTTTTCCCATCAAGAAATACAAAAATTAACCCGTTATAGCTTAAGTACCATCAAAAATAAAGCCAGTCGAGGTCAAACGATTGTTGCTGATGATGGTTTTACCTATCGTTATGACAAAACCCTCGATCAATTAAAATGGGTGAGAATTTAGCAACTCTGTCTTTGGGCGTGCTTGTAATTCTTAATTCTTAATTCCTCGCCATCGCTGTAAGTACATTCGTAGAGAAGGTTATTCCTATGCCATCCTTGAAATATGCCTATTTTCCTGGCTGTGTTGCCCAGGGAGCTTGTCGAGAACTGTATCAGTCTACGCAAGTTCTCACCCAAGCGTTAGGTATTGAACTAATTGAACTGAAAAAGGCATCTTGCTGCGGTTCAGGAACCTTCAAAGAAGATTCCCGACTGTTGGAAGATACGGTCAATGCCCGGAATATTGCCTTAGCAGAAGAACTAAATTTACCCTTACTGACCCATTGCAGCACCTGTCAGGGGGTAATTGGTCACGTTGACGAACGGTTAAAAGAATTTCAGGAAAATGATCCAGCCTATATTGAAAAAGTGAATGGGTTACTTAGCAAAGAAGGTTGTTCACCCTATCAAGGAACAACGGAAGTTAAACACCTGCTGTGGGCCTTAGTCGCCGATTATGGTTTAGCCGAAATTGAACTCCGAGTCCGTCGCAAACTATCGGGTTTGAAGTGTGCTGCCTTTTATGGTTGCTATCTCCTCCGTGCTCAAACCCATTTGCCCTATGATGACCCCCAGCAACCGGAATCCATGGAAAACCTGTTTCGGGCTGTAGGGGCAACTCCGGTCTATTATCGGGGGAGAACCCAATGCTGCGGTTGGCCTCTATCGAGTTACGCCACGGAATCCGCCTTTCAAATGGCTGGAAACCATATTCAAGAGGCAATTGATCACGGTGCAGATTGTCTGGTTACGCCCTGTCCCCTGTGTCATCTGAATTTAGATTCACGTCAACCGGAAGTGGAAAAAGTGATCGGTCGTCCCTTGGGTTTACCTGTCCTCCATCTTCCCCAATTAGTGGCCCTTGCCCTGGATATTGACCCCAAACAACTGGGTTTAGACCGCCATGTTGTTTCCACAAAGTCTGTGTTGGACAAAATTAGAGCCTGAACTGTGAACTATTAGGGCGGGAAATATTACATTGTTTAAAGTTTTATCGCCTTATGTGTATTGGAAGTGAAACACTGGAGTATTGTGATGCAATATATGGGATGATCCCGCTCCTATTAAGCTGGACTTCTAACCTGTATTTAGGGCAGAACTTGTAACATTTTGATATCTACTGGAGAAATCATTCAATGTCTCATTCAGTCAAAATTTACGATACCTGTATCGGCTGTACTCAGTGCGTTCGCGCTTGCCCCACTGACGTCCTAGAGATGGTTCCCTGGGATGGTTGCAAGGCGGCTCAGGTAGCTTCCTCTCCCCGCACCGAAGATTGTGTCGGCTGCAAACGTTGTGAAACCGCCTGTCCTACGGATTTCTTGAGTATTCGGGTTTATCTCGGCGCTGAAACCACTCGTAGTATGGCTCTAGCCTACTAAACTCTGCCTGAAAGCGGGTGTTTATCTCAATCCATAATGTATTGCTTTCACCGGAAAGGATACAGTGGGTTCAATCTTTACGGAGGGGGGAAATTCCACCCTCTTTTTTGTTGAGATGTTGACGGTTGACTGGGTTGGCACGGATATTGACAAAACCGATCACCAGGGACGGGTTTATAGCAACCGCCAAGGCAGTTAAGACACCAGACGGATCTTAGAACCCAGACGGTGAAGTATTTTCTCCCCTGTTCCCTCCCTGCCCTAGCCCCCCGTGCACGGGCGGGGGCTGTTCCGGTGTTCCCTCCCCCCTAGCCCCCCGTGCACGGGGGGTTTGGGGGGGCTATTCCCTATTCCCTGCTATAAAAGTTTTACCAATATCAATCATCGTTTCCTGAACTCCTTTTTCTTTTCTTTCACTATAGCGATCGCTTAAATAATCAGCCTGTCCTCTTAATAACAATGTAAATTTATAGAGTTCCTCCATCACGTCAACCAAGCGATCTCGATAGGGGGAATCCTTCATCACCCCATCTTCATCGAACTCTTGATAGGCTTTAGCCACCGAAGACTGATTAGGAATGGTAAACATCCGCATCCAGCGCCCCAAAATTCGTAGGGTGTTCACCGCATTAAAAGACTGGGAACCGCCACAAACCTGCATCACGGCCAAAGTTCGGCCCTGGGTTGGTCTAATCGCCCCCATGGTCAGGGGAATCCAATCAATTTGATTTTTCATCACCCCACTAATTTGGCCATGGAGTTCTGGACTTGACCAGACTTGGCCCTCTGACCACAAACTCAATTCCCGTAACTCCTGAACTTTGGGGTGAGTATCCGGTACGCTTCCATAAATAGGCAATTCTCGTGGGTCAAAAAACCTGACTTCTGCACCAAAATCCTGAATAATTAGGGCTGCTTCTTCTGCTAATAAACGACTATAAGACCGTCCTCTTAAGGAGCCGTATAATAATAGAATTCGAGGTGGATGATTAGACATATATTAGGTAATGGGGATCACAGATTAAAGAGGATTTCACGGATTTCACGGATTTTAATCTGCGTAATCCTCTTAAATCCGTGATTGGGAATGGGTAATGGTAATAGCTAGATTTCATATTACCCTAGCCAGGGAGGACGCTGGCACTGTAACAATATTAATTTAGAGTATCAATTAACTTTTGAACTCTTTGTTTAATTTCATCTCTAACTCGATGAAAAGTTTCTAACGGTTGTCCGTCGGGATCATCTAATTGCCAATCTTCAAAAACTTCTCGAATTACCCAAGATTCAGGTAAGTTTACACCACAACCACACAGAGAAATCACCGCATCATAATCTTCTGCTTGGAAATCACTTAAAGGGTTAGAAGTTTGATTGGTAATATCAATTCCGATTTCATCCATCACTTGAATTGCCGTAGGATGCACCCGACTCGCTTCTAAACCGGAACTGGTGACGGCTATTTTTCCGGCTCCTAAAGTTCTAGCAAATCCTTCCGCCATTTGAGAACGGCAAGAATTTCTTTTGCAAACAAACATAACTTTTTTCATGTAAATCTCCAATGTTTAGAATAGCTAAATGATCTAAAAAATCAGGATATTTATTGATTTAACCCTTAAAACAACGCGGATCAAGTAAACTGGCTTTTTCTGGTTCTCTGGGGAACCAAAAAGCTGTTTTTTTACAAAGTTCAACTAACATTAACATTACTGGAACTTCAATTAATACCCCCACAACCGTTGCTAAAGCAGCACCGGAATTTAATCCAAATAAGGTTACGGCTGTTGCGATCGCTACTTCAAAATGATTACTCGCCCCAATTAAAGCCGCCGGAGCCGCATCTTCATAGGATAGTTTCATTTTTAAAGCTACAAGATAGCTAATCAGAAAGATAAAATTGGTTTGGATAAATAAAGGAACTGCAATTAACAGAATATGAAAGGGATTGTTAACAATCAATTCTCCTTTAAAGGCAAATAGTAACACCAAAGTAATCAACAATGCAGATATGGCAATCGGGCTTAAATAATGCAGAAATTCCCGTTCAAACCAAGCCTTACCCTTGTTTTTAAAAATCCAATAGCGACTATACATTCCCGCAGCTAAAGGCAATCCAACATAAATTATAACCGACAAAAAAATCGTTAGCCAAGGAACAGTTAAATCATTTGCTGCTAGTAACCAACGCCCTAACGGTGCATATAAAAATAACATCGCTAAGGAATTAACCGCCACCATCACTAAAGTATGACCTTGATTCCCATAACATAGATAACCCCACATCAAAACCATCGCGGTACAGGGAGCAATTCCTAATAAAATAGTTCCCGCAATATAGGAATTTGCCAAAGAAACTTCCTGTCCTCCGATCAGTTCTGTTCCAGTAATTAAAGGACGAAATAACCATCCCAAAAAGAACTGAGAAAACGCCACCATTGTAAAGGGTTTAATTAACCAATTTACAACTAAAGTTAGTAATACTGGTTTCGGGGCGTGGATAGCGTTTACAGCCTGGGTAAAATCAATTTTTACCATGATGGGATACATCATAAAAAACAGGCAAATGGCAATGGGAATTGAGATTTGATAGACGCTCATCGAGTCCAAAGTAACCGCAACTCCGGGGAATAAACGCCCTAAAATAATACCGCCAATAATACATAAAAACACCCAAACGGTTAGGTATTTTTCAAAAATACTTAGTTTACCCCCAGCTTGCACTGCTGATGGGTTAACTTGAGGTGAATTTCTACTCATTAAACCTCCTGAAAAATCAGTATTCTGCTTTGTGTCTTTGTGTCTTTGTGGTTAAATTAGGCCTTAATAGCCATCTAAATCATATCAAATTTTTTTGATATGTCAAGTTAAAAAAAGGTTAAGATTCTTTTAGATCATCTAAAAATGCTAAATTAGTCCGGTAAAGATTAGGGAAAATAGGAAAATTGCGATCGCTAATTTCCCCTTAAAAATCTCATCTTAGAATTATTAATTAAAACTTTGGTAACTGCCATAACTCCGGTTCAAATTCACTTAGAGAATTAAGAATTTGATCAGCTTCTTGATAAAGGGATTTATCCATATCCGACGAGGGAACTGCTATTACGGACATTCCCGCCGCCCGAGCCGCAGAAACCCCCGCCAAGGCATCTTCAAAGACTAAACAGTTTTCGGGATTTGCCCCTAAACGTTGTGCGACTAATAGGAAAATATCCGGTGCGGGTTTGCCATTTTTAAGTTCAGGATCATCTCCCCTAACAATAGATTGAAACAGGGAAAACCATTGTTGATGACTTTGGGTTTTTGCGGTAAAAGGGCGATTTCCTGAACTGGTTGCGATCGCTTGGGGAATATTATGAGCCGCCAGATGTTCCGTGAGAAAAACCGCTCCCTCTAAGGGCAAAACATGGGGATACAATTGATAAATAATGGCATCTTTTCGCTCTAAAAATTGTTCAACAGTTACTGACAATTCCAACTCCTGAATTAAGAGTTTAACGGAATCATGGGATTTTCTCCCCCTAACTTTACAACCGAGGGCATGATCAATAGTTTTGCCATAATAGTTGGCAACCATTTGATTAACTTTCGTATGAAGGGGTTCTGTATCTAACAGTAAACCGTCTAAATCGTAAATAACGTGGGTAATTTTGTTAAAATTTGGCATTGGTCAAGGAATAAAGCATTATAATTATTATGAATTAAATTGACTGATAAATCAAGAGATCAAAATTATCGGGAATCAAACCGAAAATCAATTGAGTCTAGGGTGTTAATTGCCAAGATTGATGACAAGTCCAAGATTGATCTAGGTGTCGCTGATAAAACCTTAATTCCCAGTCCGCTTGGGCGTAGGGATTAATTTGATTTTGAGCTAAATCTTGTAATTGTCGAGCGTGTTGGGGCTGAAATTCATAGGCTAAACTCAAATGGAGCCAAGTTTTTAATCGCAAGGCTTCTAAACGAGTTGCTGAATTGACTAATTGACTAAAATGAATCAATAACAATGGAATGCCTTGGGCTTGTAATTCCAAACCATACCAAGTGGCTTGAAATGTCATTTGAGTCACATTAATCTTTAAGGGAATCGCGGTTAATTGTGCGGTATTGTAAGCGGTTTCTATGGCTTGAATATATAGGTTAATTTGTGATTCTTGATCTTGAAAAAAGCCAGTTAAGGTACAATGGGGCATATAATTATGGGCAGCATTTGATCCGCACAATTTCAGACTTTCTTGATAAAAGGTTTCAATTTGTTCCGCTAATTCTCCCTGGGGACAAGCATAAACAATAAATTGACTGAGTGACATATAGCAGGAAATAGGGAGTACAGTATGGTTTTAACATGACAAATGTTTCCTTAAACAAATCTTAATAAGATCATCAGTATTTTACTAGATGACTTTAGTTAAATTTAGGTAATCTTAGGATTAAATTTAATTTAATTTTTTCTAAAAAATAAAAATTTAAACAATAGTATTATTTTTTAAAGTAATTATAACTTTTGTAAAAAAATCTAATAATTGAATCCCTTGACTTTAATATCTTTTTGCTTTAAGATAGGATTTTAGTTTTAGAATAAACAGTATAACTAGAATTTGCAGAATTTGGATATAATTATGAGATCAACCCCAGATTTTTTTGATCAGACTCAGATTGATCATTGGGAAACTCAGATCCCTCCTGTATCTAATCAAGCTCAATTACAAGGGTTTGTGATTGATATTACCCAAATTTTTAGCTTAGAAACCCAAGGAACACTCTCTTCCAGACAAGCCTATAGCCAGATTAAGCAGTTAGTCACGGAATTACAAAACAGTGTGATTAATGACTAAACTCAATTTTATAACAATCTTAAATCCTCTGTAAAAACTATTTGGGATTGTTATAATAAGACGGTTATCAATTAGTATTTTTAGGTGCTTATAATGGAAACAACAATTAATCCTCAAACCCAGACTTTAGGATATTCGGCGGTACAAGCGATTCAGAAACATCTGGAAAAAGTTATTAGTCATGAATCTGAAGTTTTGAAAGATCATGATCCTGAAGAATTACATCAAATGCGGGTCGCAATGCGACGGTTAAGATCGGCGGTAGTTGGGTTTGCTCCAGTATTAAAATTACCTGAATCTGCCCAGGATGAAAAAATTGGTAGAATTGCCCGTCGTTTGGGAAAATTGCGAGATTTAGATGTTTTATTAGAAATATTACAAAATACTTATTATTCACAATTACCGCCATCGGAACAAGAAATTTTAGATAAAATATTAATAGATTGGATCAAACAACGTCATAAAGCTTTTCGAGTTGTGGAATGGAGTTTAGAACATAAAATATATCAAAACTTGAAAGAAGATTTACAAGATTGGATAAAAGAACCTAGTTTTACAACTCTGGAAGCACTACCAATTAATGAAGTCTTACCGGATTTATTACTTCCCCAAATTAGTCATTTATTCCTGCATCCAGGTTGGCAAGTGGGAATCAATCAAGATCCAGTTAATTCTGCTGAAATTACTTCAGAAACCTTAGAAATAATCTTAGATAAACAGGGAGAATCTTTGCACGATTTAAGAAAGCAAGCTAAGAAAGTCCGTTATCAAATGAGTTTGTTTACTGATTTTTATAGTCCTAAATATTCAACTTATTTAGAAGATATCAAAGCCATTCAAGAACATTTAGGAGATATTCAAGATAGTATGGTTTTGATGGAAAAAATAGCTGATAAAATCCCATCAAAAATTAGGTCTAAACTTCCAACTTTTATCAATCTTCTAGCGGAAAAACGCTATGAATCTTGGCAAAAATGGCAAGAACTTCAACAGCGTTATTTAAAGGCTGAAAATCGCCAGGAATTTCGCTTAGAATTACTGCATCCTGTGATCTAGGAGGGAATAATAAAACCGTCAAAGTCCCCCTTTTTAATGGGGATTTAGGGGGATCTAATCTCATGCTAAAACATAGTATTTAAGGTTCTTTTTTGGGAGTTGCAGTTGCAGGAAGTTGAGTGCTAGGGGTTTTAATTTTAACAAAAATATCATAACGGCTGGTGCGATCGCTTATAATTGCAGTAGTTAATCCAATTGATTGAATCGCATCAATCCATAACTTTTGACCCGGGGGAAGTTGAGGTAAGGATAGAGTTCTAACATTCGGATTAAATACCCGTTCAAGATTTATAAAAAAGTTGCCATTATTGGGGTTTAATCCCATTGGAACAGTTTGCTGAAATAGCGGATTAGCAGTGATTTGAGCTTGAGGTAAAGGTACAATTTGATCCGCCACCGCTCCCCCCAAAGTAACAAAAGCCACATCGGATTCTAACCAACCACGAGTTACCATAAATCCCCCAAAGGGAGACACCCATTGCACCGCCGATTGCTCCTTAACTTTAATTTCACTAACCTTAAATTTCTTATTCTTCATCACCTCATCTAACTGGGTTAAAGCTTTATCCGCCACCGTCCGATCAGAAACCTTTACCATTAATACTAACCCCGCCGTAAATCGTTCTAAAGCTCTAGGATTTGGATTAGCTGGAACTAAAGATAAAGAAAATTCTCCTCCCATCCAATTTAGAACATCTTTTTCTAACTCCATCCCCGTCGCTGATTTAAAACTAGAACTCAAAACTTGAGGATTCAAGGGCGCTATCGGATTAGCATTTGCCCCTTGAGTATAATCTTCCCAAACCCGTTTTAAATTACTTCCAGAAACCATCATTAATGTATTTTCTGGAATCCGAGGTAGAATCTCTTGAGCTTTATTTTCAACGGTAAATTTTTTCTGACTATTCGGTTTTAACCAAGACACTCCCTTAAACCCAACTCCCTGAGATTCTAAACTAATATTAGTTGCTAATCCTTGATGCTGTTGTACCTGTTCTAAATTTTTATCAGGAATCGGATTAGGAGAACGATAGGAGGCAATTTTTGTGGCGACGGGAATATTTAGGTAAACTTGAGCAAAGGGATTAGTAGTTTTAATCGTCTCTAAATTAGCAGCATATCCAGGGGTTTTCGCTAAAGAATCTGAACCTCTATAAGTATCAATTACCCGTTCAGTTGCATTCGGATCGGTGGTGACAACTAAAAAATCTTGTCCCAGGACAGAAATCGAATAATTCTGTTTAGGATTTCCCTGGGTTTCAATAATATCAACCCCTCGATAGGAGCGCTGAGTAGTTTGGCCCTGTTGTAGTGTTCTCGGTCGTGATAATAATTCTTTAGCTTTGGTAGGGTTAGCAATAGGAAGCACCACCACCATCGTCTGTTGATTTAAGGAGGTGGAAGTATCAGAGTTAGGAGCAGTCCCAGAAATCAAGCTAGAATTAGGTAAAGAAGCGATCATTACTTCTTGACCGACCCAAGGCTGAATATCCTGTTGATAATTATAGCCATTGTCTGTAAATACCCGATTTTGCCAATTTTTGAGAATATCTTGCAACGCCGCTTGAGATTGAACCGTACCGTATTGGCTTAATTTATCCCATTGTTGGGGATTTGTGGAGAGGGATACAGCCACCATTGCTTCCTGGGGTACAACATTCGCACCCAGGGGAACACCTTCTAAAAATTTACGCGAAACTAAACCGTAGTAGGCTGCAATTCCACCTCCTACCAGCAGTGTCGCAACTCCCACAGTCAAAACTAGATTGGGTTTGATTTTTTGGATCATGAATAGCAAGGATGGCTCTAGCCTGTAAACAAAATGATTCGGTGTCGAGGGAGATTTTAACCCAGGGGGTTGCACTTTGCAAATTCCCCTCGTCCCTCGTTGCTAGGTTCTACCTAGCAATGCCTTCTTGCAGGCTCCGCCTGCTTCTTGACCGGAGGCAGAGCCTCCTGTTGGGGTTCCCTGGTGGAACCAGGGGAACCAGAGGAACCAGAGGTAGTGCTGTGGTTTATGAAATAATTTCGATGGGGATTAATCCCGGTAAATCTTGATAGTTTCGATAACTAGAATATCGCCAGTGTAGGGGATCGTCAATATAACCGCGTTTGACTGGATTGTTATGAATATAGTCTAATTTTTGCCATAACATTTCTTCTGTGAGAATGGCTTGAGGATGAAAGCCTTCTTGCCAAAGTTGATATTCTTGATCGGTTTTATGGGGAAGTTTAGCGGCTTTAAGTTGAGTTAAGAGGTGATGACTTTGATTTTGTTTTAATTGATCAATAATGGAACGAGCAGTAAAGGGTTTTCGGGTTGAATGATCTGAATTATTACATAACGACCCCCTCGTTGCTAGGTTCTACCTAGCAATGCCTTCTTGCAGGCTCCGCCTGCTTCTTGACTGGAGGCAGAGCCTCCGTTATCGGTTCCCTGGTGGAACCAGGGGAACCAGGTAAAAAAAAAAAAAGAAAGAAGGGTAAAGGGCAAAAGGGCTAAAGAAAACAGGGCTAAAAGTCCTGCACACTAACCAGGGACGCACCAACAACCCAACAAACCCGAAAGCCGACGTAGTTGTTGAAGCTGTCGGGGTGAGCGGCGCCACGATTAGCAGAACGGCAGTAACCAGGATAGTCGAACCACGAACCGCCCCGCACACATTTTGATTGAGTATTTGTATTTACGCCCGACTCCCAAACACTGCCATCTGTCGGCGCACTATTATAATTTTCATGCCAAGGGTCGGCGCACCATTCCCAAACGTTACCGTGCATATCGTATAATCCAAAGGCGTTGGGGGGAAAACTACCCACAGCAGTTGTCTTTTCTCGATAAATCCCTTTTGGGCCGGAGCCGTAGGTAGAGTTGCCGTTATAGTTGACTAAATCGGTAGTGATGGTTTCACCGAAATAAAACGGGGTGGTAGTTGCAGCGCGACAGGCATATTCCCATTCGGCTTCACTGGGTAAACGATAGGTATGTCCGGTAAATTGAGAGAGGCGATCGCAAAATTCTACGGCTTCAAACCAATTTACCTGTTCAACGGGCAAGTTATCCCCTTTAAAATTGGAGGGGTCGGGCTTCAGATCAATCTGACGTTTGGGTAAACCTGCTACCGCTCGCCATTGGGCTTGAGTGACGGCATATTGACCCATCAAAAAAGAGGCTATATTAACAGTATGCTGCGGCCCTTCATCATCTGATCGTCCTAGTTCACTGCTAGGGGAACCCATGAGGAACGTCCCGGCTGGAATTACGACTAAATCTAATATGATCCCATTGATATTTTCACTCAAAATTTGGGCTTGGGCTTGCCAACGGTTGTTGATTTGTCCCGTTGAGTTGACGGTTACGGTTTCAAAGCTAACGGTTTTGAAGGGACTGGGTGAGGGGGTTGGTGTCGGGGTTGGGGTTGGTGTCGGTGTCGGGGTTGGTGTCGGGGTTGGTTGGGGAGATATGGGGGTAGAAGTAGAGTTATTTTCAGGAGAAGAAATAATCAGTTTTTCCCCAGCTAATGCGACCAAAAATCCGATACCACTAAAAGCCGCAAATTGTAATATTGTTCGTCGGGTTGTGGTAGGGTCTGGAGTCAGTATTGTGCTAGGAGCGGGTGTTGGGGTGGGAGCGGGTGTTGGGTTGGGAGCGGGTGTTGGGATGGGAGTCGGTATTGGGGTGGGAGCAGGTGTTGGGGTGGGAAATAAGGTGGAAAGAGCTTCTAATGTTTCATCGGCATCTTGATAGCGCCCAGAAAAGTGATCCCGCACCATTTTATCTAAGAAATTCCCGAATTGATCACTAACTTGGGCTTGATTTCGCCAAAGGACTTCTCCGGTATTATAATCATGGGGCAAAGTCTCAGGTATTCTTCCCGTTAGGGCTTGTATTCCAACCATTCCAACGGCATAAATATCACTGGCGAGTTTGGGGTGTCCCTTCGCTTGTTCACCGGGCATATAACCCAGAGTTCCTATCGCAATGGTAAGGCTGGTTTGTCCTTGAGCATTGACAATTAAGGTTCCAAGTTCTTTAACTGCTCCAAAGTCAATTAGGATAATTTTACCATCACTACGTCGCATTAAATTAGAGGGTTTAATATCTCTATGGATGATATTTTGTCGATGAACAATAGCTAAAATTTCTAGGATATTTTTTAATAATTTAATAACAGCAGATTCAGTTAATCTTTTCCCTGGTGTGATTTCTTTGGTAAGATCATAGCCGTCAATAAGTTGTTGAACAAAATAAAATTCTCCCTGTTCTTCAAAGTGGGCAAATAATTTGGGAATGCGTTCATCTAAAAGACTCAGTTTATAGAGAGCGATAGCTTCTTTTTCAAATAGCTGTCGAGCAATTATTAATAGGGCGGGGGTGGGATTTTGGGGTTTAAGATGTTTGACAACACAGTGGGGATGTCCGGGTAGGTCTAAGTCTTTAGCGAGGTAGGTTTCACCAAAACTTCCTCGTCCCAGGAATTGTATAATTTGATAACGGTTACGGAGGGTTCGACCTACTAGCATAATTGTGACTATCGTAGATTGTCCTGAGTTTGATTTTATAGCAATTTGTAGTCAGGCGTGAACGCCTGTTAGCCCTAAAGGGCTTACTACGTTATTTTATCTTGATCTTGAGGATCGGAAAGATTATTAAACCAACCGCGTTTCCAGAAGAAGAAAAATAACCCCAAAGCGATGAAAAACATCATTCCCAAACAGACAGGATAACCCCAATACCAATTAAGTTCGGGCATATTCCAAGGAGAATTTTCGGGGTTAAAATTCATTCCGTAGACCCCGGCCACAAAGGTTAGGGGAATAAAAATAGTTGAAATCACGGTAAGCAATTTCATGATTTCATTCATTTTATTGCTCATCGTAGACATATAAATTCCCATTAAATCCGAGGATAATTCTCGATAGGTTTCCACCATATCCCGAACTAAAATAGTATGATCATAACAGTCTCGCAAATAAATCCGAACTTCTGGACTAATTAAATCGCTTCCATCTCGAATTAATACATTAATCGCTTCCCGTTGCGCCCAAATTGCCCGTCTTAGGGTAAATAAATCTCGGCGAATACTATAAATTTTAGCTAGATCTTTAGGTACAGGATTAAATACAACCTTGTCTTCTAAGTCTTCTAAAAGATCGCCATATTCTTCTAATACGGGGAAAAAACCATCAATAATTGCATCTAAAATCGCATAGGCTAAATAATCAGCCCCTTGTTTACGAATAATTCCTTGATTATAACGAATGCGATCGCGCACAGGTTGTAAACAATCATATTCCGCTTCTTCCTGCACCGTGAGTAAATAATTTTTCCCTAAAATAATACTAACCTGTTCTTTATGTAGGGGATCTTCTCCAGGTTTGATCATGATCATCCAGGCGACAATTACCAATTGCCCCTCATATTCTACTACTTTAGGCCGTTGGGGAACATTCACCACATCTTCTAAGGCAATCGGATGTAAATTAAATACCTGCGCCATCCGATCCCAAGTGTCCTGATTTCCTAATCCTAAAATATCCAACCAAGAAACAGAATGGGTATCTAAATAGGGTGCACATTCCTCCGGTGTTTTTAAGATTAAACGAGTTGCCATTTCGTCGCTATAATCAATTAACACCATTTCTGGAGGGGGATCATCCGCTTCCACATCTAATGTTCCTGGGGGAGTTCCCGGATCATCATAGAAATAATCTAAATTCGATTCATCTTCATCTTCATCAATGACAGAATCGAGGGGGGGCATTGTGGATTTTATACTATGTGCCATAAAAAAACGGCCCTGAAGTTTAATGAAATGGGTTTAGAAATCGCAAAACTAATCCTAGTTTAACCGATATGGTTCAAAAGGTAACTTAGTATTTAAAAAAAAACTCTATAGGTTTTTTTCTAAAAGTTTAAATTCTCTTAAAGCAGGTAAAAAGTTTTTGTTTTCATGGCTAGGACGGCTTAATTTTATTAAGGAAAATCGTTGTAAATGGCTTAAGTCTTGCCATTGTTTTAAGGTAATATTAACACCAATTTCTTCTAACTTTTGCTGTACTGCATCCGGTAATTTTGTTATTTCTAACCAAAGGGGGTGATCCTCAATCGGTAAATCCTTGAGGGGAATATTAGTATATTGTTCAGCTAATTCATACAGTAAACTCCGATAACCTGTAATTTCTTCCGGTGTATTAATTGAATTTTGGACTAACTGTTGACGAGCCTCCTGACTAAATTTATTCCAATGTTCTAGTTTTAACTTCACCCCACAACTATCAAGTTTATACCGCACAACCATCGGAATACAATGCAAAGATTCAACAAAATCCTGTTCAAATTCAAACAAATTATTCATAAAGTAGTCCTATTTCCGATTTTAGCTCGTTTATTAAAGATTCTATATCTTCCCCAAAACCCATCACGGATTTAAGATGATTACGCAGATTAACACAGATTAAAATCCGTGAAATCCTCTTAAATCCGTGATCCCTATTACCCATTCCCTGCTATTTCTGCTCTGGATGAGCCGCTTCTGGGGAAGTAGCACCCATTTGATTAATTGTATAAATCATTTGATACAATCGCCCAACTCGACGTTGATTAAAATGGAAGGTTAAACGGGGTAATTCCTCTGTGTCGTCGCCAACTTCTTCCGGTAAGGCTTGAGTTTTTTCAATCTTACCTTTAGATAACATATCGTGAAACTCCGTATTTAGTTGTTCCACTTGTTGCTCAGATAATTCCGATTTTAACCGCATGACAAACTTATCTTTAACATGACGACTAGAATGATAGACTTGATAGAAACTGGCGATCGCTTCACAAGCAACAGACAAATCATCCGTAATTGTATAAAAACTGGGATCATCTGGTGAAATCAACCCCCGATTTAGCATTTGTTTATGAATAAATTGGTTGAGATCATACCAATAATCTCCCCCTGGACGATCCACCAAAATCAATGGGGCCGGGCCGAATTTTCCCGTCTGAATTAATGTTAAACATTCAAAGGTTTCATCTAAAGTTCCAAAACCCCCTGGAAACAGAGCCAAAGCATCACTTTCACGCAGAAAAAATAACTTGCGCGTGAAAAAATACTTGAACATAATCGCTTTTTTGTTTCCTTGAATATAAGGATTTGAAGCTTGTTCAAAAGGAAGCTGAATATTTAAACCAAAAGATAAATCCAGACCCGCACCCTCATTTCCCGCCTGCATAATACCACCTCCACCCCCGGTTAATACCATAAAACCTTGTTGGGTGACATATTTAGCAAAATCTGCCGCCATCCGATATTCTTGTGTGTCAGCAGAAATTCGAGCCGAACCAAAAATACAAATTTTGCGAACATGGCGATAGGGATAAAAAATTTGAAAACCCCGCTCTAAGTCCAATAAAGAAGCCGAAATAATTTTCCAGTCCAGGGTTTCAAATTCCTCTCCAGCCATCCGAACTAGACTAGAAAGCGATCGCGAAATCCATTTTTTATGCTTTAAATTCGGCAATTTATCCACCAACTGGATAATATCTGCTTGTAGAGAATCTACCGCTAAACTAATATCTGAGGAGTTCATAAAATTTATCACCTAAAACAAAGCGCCTTAGAGCCAAGGTTCCAAGACGCAATACCCGTGAATAATCAGCTTGAGGTTCAAGTATCACTTTCCTGGGAATCGAAAACCACTTTGATCAACTAACTCAAACTCACTCTTTTTTTAAGTCTGTTTTTAAGTTAAGTCATCAACCCCTGCAACAATGATTCAAGTGTTCTATTGGTTACTTTTAGGAGAATTAAATATACTTCTCCAAAGTAGTTGCTAAAGTCGTTTTAGGAATAGCACCTACAACCATATCCACCTTTTGACCATCTTTGAAAATCATCAGCGTTGGAATACTGCGAATTCCATACTGACTAGCAGTATTAGGATTTTCATCTGTATTCAGCTTGACTACTTTAAGTTTTCCAATATACTGGTCTGCAATTTCACTTACAACAGGTGCAACCATACGACAAGGCCCACACCAAGGAGCCCAAAAATCCACTAATACTGGGATCGGACTATCAAGCACATCGTCTTTAAAACTAGCATCAGTAACTGGTAAGGCGTTGGACATCCCTAGAAATCCTTATATATAAAAGACCCTATCAAATTCGACAGTCCCATTGGAAATACTTTAGTATTTCGTGATGGATTCTTGTATGACAGACGAGATTGGCATTGAGTTAAGGTTAAATTTAACTGGCTCCCGGCAATCACGTCCACAAGCATTTTAATCCTTCCGTCTACTGACCGTCTAAAAGTAGACAAAGGCACAGAGCAGCTAATTTCTCTCTGATTTTTGCTGGCTTTTTGTCTCCCTCACCCTGAAAAATTGGAGGTCTATACCCCGTCTTTTTAGGCCAGGTTGCTAACTCGGGCGTTATTTAGCATAACCCTATCCAATCTTACCGTAAAAGGATCTTCTCTTTTACGATTGTTGAGAGTGGAGATTGACAGCCGGTGCAATCGACTTTAATTGCTAGGATCAAGAAACCGCCCGAACAAAAGTCCAGGCGGAGTGTGGTGTGAGGAGTGAACGGAAACATACGTCTCCGCTTCTTCTATTGTGCCATTTTATTTCATATAATTCTAGGTTGGGTTGTAAGTTTTACAACGATTTAACAAGTTTTGTCAATAATTCTGAAACCCAACCCCGATTAATTTATTTGCCCATTCCCAACTGTTGGGCTTTTTGATAGACTTTTCCTTCGGTCAACAGTGAAGGCGCAATCACCACTTCCACCTGCTGCATCTCTTGAATGGTCTGCGCTCCCAGGGTTCCCATACTGGTTTTTAACGCCCCCAATAAATTATGAGTCCCGTCATCAAGTTGAGCCGGGCCACGCAAAATTTGTTCTAAAGTTCCCGTTGTCCCCACCCGAATCCGAGTTCCACGAGGTAACACCGGGCTAGGGGTCGCCATACCCCAATGATAGCCGCGTCCGGGTGCTTCTTTAGCCCGGGCAAAGGGGGAACCAATCATCACCCCATCAGCACCACAGGCGATACATTTACAGATATCTCCTCCGGTAATTAGGCCACCATCAGCAATAATTTCCACATAACGTCCGGTTTCTCGGTAATAATCATTCCGGGCGGCGGCACAGTCAGCCACGGCCGTTGCTTGGGGAACTCCCACCCCTAAAACCCCTCTGGAAGTACAGGCTGCACCTGGGCCAATCCCTACTAAAATTCCCGCCGCTCCCGCTTTAAGTAAATCTAGGGTGACATCATAGGTAACGCAGTTGCCCAAAATCACCGGAATCGGCATTTCTTGACAAAACTTAACTAAATCCAGAGGAATAACTGACTCTGGAGATAGGAATGTGGTTGATACCACCGTGGCTTGGACGAAAAATAAATCAGCCCCGGCCTCAGCCACCACCAAACCATATTTACTCGCTCCCACAGGGGTCGCACTCACCGCCGCAATTCCGCCTCCTGCCTTGATTTCCTGAATCCTTTGGATAATCAATTCCGGTTTAATCGGTTCTGCATATAATTCTTGCATTAGGGTGACAAACCCTTCTTTCCCAACTGAAGTGATGCGGTCTAAAATCGGTTCTGGGTCTTGATAGCGGGTGTGAATCCCTTCTAGGTTTAATACCCCCAATGCTCCCAATTTCGATAATTCCACAGCCATCCGCACATCAACTACCCCATCCATGGCACTGGCAATAATCGGAATTTCTCGTTGAATGCCACCAATTGTCCATGTTGTATCTGCTAAACCCGGGTCAAGGGTGCGTTGTCCAGGGACTAACGCAATTTCGTCAATGCCATAAGCTCTGCGGGCAACCTTGCCCCGCCCAATTACAATATCCACTCTTGTATGTGTTCCCAAGACTCTATTTTTAATTAGACTATCATAATGGAGCCAAAGGACTGTCCCTAAGCATGGAATGGGTAATGGTTAGTGGGTAGTGGGTAGTGGGTAGTGGATTGATTACATTCTACTAATAATTGATTATATTTTTGATCTGACTGGATGGATTCTATCTGATATTTCTTGAATTTTTCTGATTACTCCTTAAATCCGATGGGGAAACTGGGGTATAATAAAAACACAGATTTTCATTGAACTTAGAGGATATTAACTATGACACTTCGACTTGGGGATACTGTCCCTAACTTTACTCAAGCCTCCTCTGAAGGGGACATCAGTTTTTATGATTGGGCTGGGGATAGCTGGGTGGTATTATTTTCTCACCCGGCCGACTATACTCCCGTTTGTACAACGGAATTAGGCACCGTTGCTAAGTTAAAACCCGAATTTGACAAACGCAATGTAAAAGTTATTGCTCTGAGTGTGGATGATGCCGAATCCCATAAAGGCTGGATTCAAGATATTAACGAAACCCAAAATACTGTGGTTAATTACCCTATTTTAGCGGATGGCGATCGCAAAGTATCCGAATTGTACGACATGATTCATCCCAATGCTAATGCGACCCTGACCGTGCGTAGTGTCTTCATCATTGACCCTAACAAAAAACTGCGTTTGAGCTTCACCTATCCCCCGAGCACCGGACGCAACTTTGATGAAATTCTGCGGGTAATTGATTCTCTGCAACTGACTGACCACTATAGCGTTGCTACTCCCGCCGACTGGAAAGATGGGGAAGATTGTGTAATTGTGCCCTCCCTGAAAGACCCTGAAGTCTTAAAAGAGAAGTTCCCCAAAGGTTATCAAGAAGTTAAACCCTATTTACGTCTGACTCCTCAACCCAATAAATAAACCCATCTTGAACAAAAAACTCGGTTTCACCAAGCCGGGTTTTTTGCATTAGTCCTGTTAATCCCTAAAATAAAAGAAACCCACTACTAAATTTTAACTAGGACGTTGCTCATGGACATCAAAAACGGTTTTATCGGCACAATTGGGAATACACCTTTAATTCGATTAAATAGTTTTAGTGATGAAACTGGCTGTGAAATTTTAGGGAAAGCAGAATTTTTAAATCCGGGGGGGTCTGTAAAAGATCGGGCGGCTTTATATATTATTAAAGATGCAGAAGAAAAAGGATTACTTAAACCCGGTGGAACCGTTGTCGAAGGAACCGCAGGCAATACTGGGATTGGATTAGCTCATATTTGTAATGCGAAAGGCTACAAATGTTTAATTATTATTCCCGATACTCAATCCCCTGAGAAAATGGAAGCATTAAGAACATTAGGGGCAGAAGTTCGTCCGGTTCCCGCCGTACCTTATAAAGATCCGAATAATTATGTAAAATTATCGGGACGTTTGGCTTCAGAAATGGAAAATGCAGTTTGGGCGAATCAATTTGATAATTTAGCTAATCGGATTGCCCATTATGAAACGACAGGGCCAGAAATTTGGCAACAAACCGATGGTAAAGTTGATGCTTGGGTGGCTGCTACCGGAACCGGAGGAACTTTTGCGGGGGTTTCGCTATTTTTAAAAGAGAAGAATAATCGGATTAAAACCGTTGTTGCTGACCCGATGGGAAGTGGTTTATATAGTTATGTGAAAACCGGAGAAATTACCCCTCAAGGTAATTCGATCACAGAAGGTATTGGGAATAGTCGAATCACGGCAAATATGCAGGATGTTCTAATTGATGATGCGATTTTAGTCGATGATCAAGAAGCTGTACGGGTGGTTTATCAACTATTAAGAAAAGACGGATTATTTATGGGGGGTTCCGTTGGCATTAATGTGGCGGCGGCCGTAGCTTTAGCGAAAGAAATGGGCCCAGGTCATACCATTGTGACGGTTTTATGTGATGGAGGCGCTCGTTATCAATCTAAATTGTTTAATAAAGAATGGTTACAGGAACGGAATCTCTGGCCGAATAATTTAGATTAGAAAACCACCAGACTCCTAGAAATCGGGTTTCTGGAACAATCTTCACCTAACTAATATTGAACCAAGAAACTCGATTTATGTTCCCTATTCGTAATTCGTAATTCGTAATTCGTAATTTGTAATTCCTGATAAGTATTACTCATCATCCTTGAATTCTTCACATAAATCCTGTAAGGTTTGATGTTGAAAACGACGGGAAGAACGACGATATTTTTTACTTGCTAACTTAGGTTCTAATTGTTGTTTACCTCCTAATTTTGTTTTAGATTTCGTATTGGTTTCTATATCCGGTTGTTGTTTAATAGCTTCTTGATAGGCGATCGCAGCTTCTAAAAACTCCAAATAAATCGGATAACGTTCCCAGTCGCCCCGGACAATACAATTCGGTTCATCTCGATGGGAACAATCACTAAATTGACATTTTCCAGCACTAAAACGGTGTTTTGCTTCTGGGAAATAATCAACTAATTCTTCTGGATGACATTCTAATTCGGGTTGATTAAATCCCGGTGTATCGGCTAATAATCCTCCAGTTGGTAATTGAAATAATTCAACATGGCGAGTGGTATGTCTTCCCCGTCCTAACTTTCCTGAAACCGTAGCAACTCTGATATTAAGACTCGGAATTAATTGATTAATTAAACTGGATTTTCCTACACCAGAAGGGCCAGAAATTACTGTAGTTTTATCTTTAAGTTGATGAAGTAAAGTATTCTCGTTAAAGGTATTTTCAGCTTGAAAAAGAGATTTTTGAATCACTCTACGTTCAGAACTAACCGTATATTCCAAACCATTATTAACACTAATAAATAAAGGATGATATCCACAGTTTAACAAGCGATCGCGCCAAAATAATAACGCATCGGTCGAAACTAAATCGCACTTATTCAAACATAAACAGACCTCTAAACTCGTTGATTCCGCCTTGACTAAAAACCGACTCAAAGCCGTGATTTCTAACTCCGGTTCTGCGATCGCAAAAACCAATAGAATTTGATTTGCATTGGCAATCGGAGGACGACTCAGTTCCGTAATTCGGGGAAACACCCGAGCAATCGCCCCTCGTTTTCCCGACCAGTCCGGTTCCTCCACAACCACCCGATCCCCCACCATCACCTGCTGACCCATCTTTTTTAAAAGAGAACGACGGGTACATAATAACAGTCGTTGCGGGTCTAAAACCCCGTCGGATTCGAGTTGAACCTGATAGAAATTCGCTTGAACCGCGATAACAGTTCCCACCAGTTCATTTATCAAGGGGTCATCGGTTGTCATTGAACAGATTTAGGGGTGAGTGGACAACGAACCTGAACCTCAAAAAACTCCCCACAATCTTTGATTTGTTCAATATCATATCCTGCCATCCTTAAACTATCAGGAACCTGTTCAATGGGTTCTCCCCCGTCCAACCAAACTTCCAAGAGCGAACCTGGTGTCATCTGTTCTAAGCGGAGTTTCGTCCGAACAAAATTCAAAGGACAAGGCGTTCCCCGCAAATCCAATTGAGCATTCGGCGTTAAAGTATCAATTTCTACCATAAAAATAATATCTCAAAACGATAAAAATGAGAAATTTCAAAACAATCCGAGAGCAGGGGATAAAATTTAGGCCAAAAGTTGGCGCATAGAGTATCAATTACCTCTCCTGCTCTCCCCACCCCTACTCCCCTACTTTTGGTGGAATAAGTTACCCAGAAACCCCTCAATTCCGCCCTTTCCCGTGCGATCACCTCGAATTTTGACCAATTGTTCCAGCAGTTCCCGTTCTTCCTGTGCCACCTTGGTAGGAATTTCCACCAGAATCGTGATTAAGTGATCCCCCCGACTCACGGGATTTCCCAGACGGGGAACCCCCTTATTTTCCAGGGTTAATACCGTTCCGGGTTGAGTTCCCGCCGGAATCGTTAACTTAGTAGGGCCATCAACGGTTTCCACCTCAAAATCAAACCCAAGGATTGCCTGAAGATAGCTAATTTTGACTTCCGATAGAATATTAATCCCATCCCGTTTAAATTTCGCATCAGGTGCAACTGACAGGAACACATATAAATCCCCCGGAGGCCCACTGCGTTTTCCCGCATCCCCCTCGTTCGCGACCCGTAGACGAGTACCATTATCCACCCCGGCCGGAACATTAATTTTTAGTTTCTTCGTGACTTCATTTAAACCCCGACCGCCACAGGTGGAACATTTATCCTCAATCATCTGTCCTGTGCCATTACAGTTCGGACAAACGGAAACCTGAGTAAAACTGCCAAAGGGAGTCCGAGTCGCCCGACGGACTTGACCACTTCCGCCACAGGTGGAACAGGTTTGGGGGCGAGTCCCCGGTTTTGCCCCGGTTCCGGTGCAGGTTTCACAGGTTTCTAAATGCTTAATTCGGATTTCCTTTTCTCCGCCAAAAATCGCTTCTTTGAACTCTAAACGCAGGTCTAAGCGTAGATCATCCCCCCGCGCCGGGCCAGTACGTTTACGCGCTTGGGTATTACCGCCTACCCCGCCGCCGAACCCACTGAAGAAGCTCTCAAAAATATCAGTAAACGGATCTGTAAAGTTGGGGTCAAAGCCAGCCGCACCACTAGATACCCCGGCTTCTCCAAATCGGTCATATCGCGCCCGTAACTCCGGTTCTTTTAGCACTTCGTAGGCACGACTAATTTCTTTAAACCGTTCTTCGCTGCCTGCTTCTTTATTCACATCGGGGTGATACTTGCGAGCTAGGCGACGATAGGCACGCTTAAGTTCTTCTGTATCTGCCTCACGGGAGACACCCAATATTTCATAATAATCGCCTGCCATAGAGTATTTTGCCTAAAATTATTCAGTGAATTGAGACGTAAAAGGATTGCCCGGATCGGTTGTTGGCTCTGGAACAGAAACAGGATCTATTCCAAAGGGGGTGTCGATGATACTGTTGTTCACGAGGGATAACCCGCTACTGGTATCATCTGTATCTTCCATGCCTTCTATATCTTCTGCATTTTCAGTTTCTTCTGCATCTTCTTGAGTGGCATCCAATTTTGAATCCTCAGAAGCGAAAGACGAAGACGGGGACGGGGACGGGGAAGAATTCTGGCCAGCTTGTTCATAAATGGCCGAACCCAAAGCATACAACATTTCTTGGAACGATTCCACCTGTTGTTTCATCTCCTCGTAGGAGATCTCGGCATTTGCCACCGCTTTTTTTAAGGCCGCAGCTTCTTGACGGACTCGTTCTTTGAGTTCATCGCTAATCTGGTTAGCATTTCCTTTCAGGGTTTCTTTACAATTATAGAATAGGGTTTCGGATTGATTTTTCAGATCGGCAACTAAACGCCGTTTTTCATCTTCATCGGCATAAACCTCTGCTTCTTGACGCATCCGTTCAATTTCCGCTTCGGTCAGTCCTCCCGTATTGCTAATTTCAATACTTTGTTCCTGTCCGGTTCCTTTATCCTGAGCCGAAACTTTGAGAATACCATTGGCATCGAGATCAAAGGCGACTTCAATTTGAGGAATACCCCGTTTAGCCGCCGGAATACCACTGAGGAGAAACTTGCCTAAACTTTTATTATCCTTTGCCATGGCCCGTTCTCCTTGGAGGACGTGAATTTCTACGGAGGACTGACCATCAACGGCCGTAGAAAACATTTGAGAACGGCTGGTCGGAATAGTAGTATTGCGTTCAATAATTTTAGTTGAGACTCCCCCTAGGGTTTCTAAACCTAAAGATAAGGGAGTAATATCTAATAACAATAAATCTTTCACTTCCCCGGCTAAGACCCCGGCTTGGATGGCGGCACCTAAGGCAACGGCTTCATCGGGGTTGACTGAACGATCTGGGGTGCGACCGCCAAAATAATCACTAATGGCTTGTTGCACCGCCGGAATTCGGGTAGACCCCCCGACTAAAATAATCCGATTAATTTGATTCGGTTGTAAACTCGCATCTTTGAGGGCTTGGGCCACGGGTTCAATGGTGCTGTCTACGAGATGTTTCACCAACCCTTCAAATTCCCCCCGACCGAGTTCTAGTTCCAAATGTTTAGGCCCGGAATCATCGGAGACAATAAACGGTAAATTAATTGAAGTGGTGTTCCTATTTGATAACTCAATTTTGGCTTTTTCGGCGGCTTCTCGTAACCGTTGCACCGCCATTTTTTCCGATGATAGGCTAATTCCTTCCTGGGTTTTGAATTTTTGGATCATCCATTGCACAAGACAGTTATCAAAATCATCCCCACCCAAGTGATTATTTCCGGCCGTTGATTTGACTTCAAAAATCCCGTCTCCTAGTTGCAAAATGGAGACATCAAAGGTACCGCCTCCGAGGTCAAAAACCAAAATTTTCTGCTCTTGGTCTTGTTTATCTAACCCATAGGAGAGGGCGGCGGCCGTGGGTTCATTAATAATCCGCAGCACGTCTAACCCGGCAATGGTTCCGCCGTCCTTGGTGGCTTGTCTTTGAGCATCGGTAAAATAGGCGGGAACCGTAATTACTGCTTGGGTGACGGCTTCCCCTAAATAGGCTTCGGCATCTTCCTTCAGCTTTTGTAAGATCATCGCCGAGATTTCTTGCGGGGTATAAACTTGGTCGCGAATTTTCACATTCACGGTATCATCCTTGCCCTTAACACAGTTATAGGGAACCCGGGAACGCTCTTCTTCGGTATCTTCCCAACGACGCCCAATAAACCGCTTAATGCTGTAAACGGTATTTTCCGCATTGGTAACGACTTGTCGCTTGCCTAATTGACCGATGAGGCGATCGCCATACTTCCCAAATCCCACAATACTAGGAGTCGTTCGTCCTCCCTCAGAGTTGGAAATTACAATGGGTTGACCCCCTTCTAAGACCGCCACACAACTATTTGTTGTCCCTAAGTCTATGCCAATGACTTTTCCCATAACTCCTCTTATTCAGTTATCAGTGATCAGTTATCAGTTATCAGTTAATAGTTGTCAGTTAATAGTTGTCAGTCATCAGTTATGATCAGTCAACAATTATGTTCAGTAACCAGTTATCAGTTATTATTGGTAAACAGTGATCAGTTAACAACTATTGTCGATCAATAACTAGGTATTAACTGTTAACTATTAACTGTCAACTGTTAACTGTTAACTGATAACTGATAACTGATTAAGGGGTTTCTGCGTCGGCCGTTGATTCTGCTGTAGAATCGGTTTCAGGAGCGGTTGCAACCTTCACCATGGCATGACGTAATACCTTTTCTCCCAATTGATAACCGTGCATTAAATCCTCAATTACCGTTCCTTCTGGGTAGGCATCCGTAGGTTCTCGCATCACCGCTTCATGTAAATTCGGGTCAAAAGGCTCTCCCTCTGGACGCATTACCGCTACCCCAAGTTGTTTCAGGGAATCTACCATTAATTTATAAACCCCCTGGTAACTTTTGTGGATATTCATTTCCGCATCGGTTTGGGGTTTAATTTGAGATCTAGCCCGATCAAAGTTATCTACCACCTGAAGTAACGGCTTCAGGGTTGACCCTTTAATGGAAATTTCTAAATCCTCTTTTTCCTTTTGAGTCCGTTTGCGGAAGTTCTCAAAATCCGCAGCTAGACGGCGATATTGCCCCGTGATATCTTCTAGTTGAGCTTTCAAGGAAGCATTAACTTCTACTAAGGCCATAACTTCAGCAGGAAAGCCCTCCCCGCTTGATTCTATTTCCTGACCAAAGGTGGTTTCGGGGGTAGCAGTTGTGTCCGTCGCCACAGAAGTTTCGGAGCTTGATTCTGTCGCGGTTGTGGCATCATGTTCGAGATCACCAAAACTTTTCGCTTCCGATTCAGAGGTTGAATAGGATTGACCCGTTAGTTCATCAGGATTATTCGCGGTTGAATTAGATACCATAATCGTAATTTGTCCTTATTAATCACAAAAATAAGCGCGAGATTTCCTAAACCTTCAAGATCTTAGGAGCAACCTCACTCTTGATCATCATGGCGTAAACGTTACTTCAAAAATTTTAACTGAATTGGAGCCATTCATTCCATCTCTGAGGGAACACCACAACACCGCAACACCGCAACAGTAAGATTTGTGAGGAGAAGTTGCCTTAAATCAGAAGTTCTTCCATTGAGTTGCCTCAAACTATTAAATCTTAAAATACAACCCCGTGAGCGAGGAAAAGCTATTATCAAGAAATTGAGTCTAAAACCCCGTGTTTCTAGCACGGATTTGGATTAAGATAGAGATGGTTGAAATCCCCAAGGTGGGCGGTTGTGAAGCGGCTGGACAATTTAAAGATATATAACTTAAGTCTAGGCTTTCACCAACCCCGCCCTAAAGGTGCGGGGATTGTCTAAACCAATTTAGACAACGAAAGAGGTGAATACCGCAAAAGACATAGCTTGGTACACACTTCCGAATACTTCCCTAGTTCGGACTATCTGTAAGCCTTATTGGTAAAGGCGTGTTTGTCAAGCCAAGACATCTTAGCTGTGTTGCGGGAAGGGACGAGAACAAGTAATTGGGTTATACCAAAATGCGAATCCCAGTAGTAGCTCAAGACAACAAGCCATTAATGCCAACCACACCAGCGAGAGCTAGGAAGTGGATTGAGTCTGGAAAAGCAGTTAAACGCTGGTCAGATTGTGGGCAATTTTATCTCCAATTAACGGTTGAGCCGAGTGGATACACAACCCAAAATATTGTGATTGGGATTGACCCTGGCAAGAAATTCTCTGGGATCGGTGTTCAGTCAGCTAAGTTTACACTATATACGGCTCATCTAATTTTACCGTTTCAGACAGTCCGTGAGCGCATGGATACAAGACGATTAATGCGTCGAAGTCGTAGAGGAAGAAGAATCAACCGGAAGATTGAGTTTTCAAAACGCAATCATCGCCAAAAACGTTTTAGTAATCGTCGCCAAGGTAAACTGGCTCCATCAATTCGTGCTAATCGTCAATTGGAATTGAGAATAGTTTCTGAATTATTCAAAATCTACCCAGTTGCAGAAATTAGATACGAGTACATCAAAGCTGATATTGACTTAACCAGTGGACGTAAACAAGCAAAATCTGGTAAAGGCTTCTCGCCTGTAATGGTGGGACAAAAATGGATGTGTGGTCAACTGGAAAAGTTTGCAACCGTAGTTAAGATTGAAGGTTATCGAACCGCATCAACTCGTAAATACTTGGGGTTAAAAAAGAACAAAACAGACAAATCTAAGGCTGAATTTAATACTCATGCAGTTGATGGCGTAGCTATTGCAGCAACAGCTTTTGTGAAGTATCGCCAATATCATACAGCAAAAACTGATGGTGCTAATTGGTTTGGTAATGTTGTAATTACAACTGCCCAATTCCGAGTGATTCGCAGACCGCCTTTTTCTCGTCGCCAACTTCACTTAATGCTCCCAGCAAAAGGTGGAATGCGTCGTAAGTATGGGGGTTCTACGACTCGTCATGGATTCCGTAAAGGGGACTTGGTTAAATCTCCCAAGGGTGTTGGTTATGTGTCAGGAGACACCGAAAGACAAGTATCTGTCAGCGATGCTAATTGGAAACGGTTAGGGCAGATTGCTTCTAGTAAAGTACAGTTAATTCGCCGTTCCAACGGGTTGATTGTTACTTAGAAGATTGTGTAAAGCCGTCCTTCGCTTCGCTAAAGGACGGGGTTTCAAACCCAGTTTTTCGATGACTAATACATCCCAAAGACGCGCCTTGGTTGTTCAAAGCAATACTCCCTTTGGCAACAAATTAATTCAATCTGGTTATATTAATCCTGAGCAACTTCAGCAGGCTATAAAAACAGCCCGCCCCGGTCAGCCCCTAACGGAAATTTTGGAATCAATTACGGGTCAGCCTCTGCCCCCGGAGTTAGCCCGTCAGTACAAAAAACAACAGTTATTTGAACTGAGAATTGTTCATGGGGTCGAAGCTTATGATCCAGAAATTGAACCGATGACTACGGAAGAACTCGAAGCCATGCTGAAATTTCTGGAGACGAGTTTAGAAACCTGTAAACGCCATCGCTTTATTCCCCTACGCACAGTCGAAAGTGATCCATCTTCAGTTTTGATTGCGATGGTTGACCCCGATAACCTAACGGCTTTGGAGGAATTAAGAAACCAAATTCTGCGACCCAAAGCCCTGAAGTTACAACGGCGGGTGATTACCCATGAAGATTATGATCAAATCATTTCTGCCTACAGTAATGAAGATGTTAAACGCAAAGCCGTCGAAGCTGCCATTCGTGAGAAAGAGAAATTAGAATTTACCGCCGGGGATTTTGACACTACAGACCTCGAAGATGTGGGGGATGAAGGCGGTGGGATGGATTTGGCCGACGAAATCCAAGAATCTGAAACCGCCCCGGTGATCAAAGCGGTGAACGTGATTTTAGCCAAAGCTCTCTCGGAAGGGGTGTCTGATATTCACGTCGAACCCCAAGAACATGAGATGCGGATTCGGATGCGTCGAGATGGGGTGTTGGAGGAATATTATAAATTTCCTAAAAAGGTGATTCCAGCCATTACCTCCCGGTTTAAGATTCTAGCGGAAATGGATATCGCCGAACGCCGTCAAGCCCAGGATGGCCGGATTCGTCGGAAGTTCCGAGGACGGACGGTGGATTTCCGTGTTAATAGTCTCCCCAGTCGCTACGGGGAAAAAATTGTTTTGCGGATTTTGGATAGTTCCTCAACTCAATTAGGGTTAGATAAATTAATTACTGATCAAGAAACCTTGGCCTTAGTTCGGGAAACCGCTTCTCGACCCTTTGGGTTGATTTTGGTGACTGGGCCAACGGGTTCAGGAAAATCAACCTCCTTGTATTCGGTTTTAGCCGAACGCAACGATCCAGCGATTAATATTAGTACGGCCGAAGATCCGATTGAATATGCCTTACCCGGAATTACCCAGTGTCAGGTAATTCGAGAGAAAAATTTAACTTTTGCTAATATTTTACGGGCGTTTTTACGACAAGATCCCGATGTTTTATTGGTGGGGGAAACGCGAGATTTAGAAACGGCTAAGACTTCTATTGAAGCCGCCTTAACCGGACACTTAGTATTAACTACTTTACACACAAACGACGCGGCCGGGGCGATCGCCCGTTTGGATGAAATGGGGGTAGAACCTTTCATGGTGTCGGCGGCCTTATTAGGGATTCTGGCTCAACGTCTGATGCGTCGGGTTTGTGGCGAGTGTCGGGTTCCCTATACCCCCACCAGTGAAGAACTAGGTCGCTATGGGTTATCTACTTCCCAAGAAGTCGATATTACCTTTTATAAAGCCAATACCATTCCGATTGAACAACGCAAGCATCTGACGGATGGGGGTCAGTTGTGCAAAAAATGTAATGGACTGGGTTACAAAGGTCGGGTGGGGGTGTACGAATTCTTGAAGGTGACTGAAAGACTGCAAACCCTAATTACCAAAGGTGCCCCCACGGAACAAATTAAGGAAGCAGCCGTTGAAGAAGGGATGAAAACCATCTTAGCCTACAGTTTGCAGCTAGTCCGCGAAGGCTATACCACCTTTGAAGAAGTGGAGCGGGTGACGTTTACCGATTCTGGTTTAGAAGCTGAACTCAAAGCCAAACGGAAACAGGGCTTAACCTGTAAGAGTTGTGAAGCGGAATTGAAACCAGAATGGTTAGATTGTCCCTATTGCATGACTCCACGCTTTACCAGCTAAACATGGGGGAAAATTGCTATTTCCCAAAGGTTTCCTGTGGGGTTTAGAACGGTTTCGGTGCTTAGTAAAACACAACTATTGGGAATACTAGGAGAAATTCTTAATTTTCACAGGTTTTGGGTTAACAGCAGGTTAATACCAGAACCGAGCAAATCGTTACAACCTAATTTAAAGGAGAAAAATAATGGGATTAATGATTGAAGACGCTTTAGAGTCTTTAGTCGAGCAGGGGGGGTCTGATATTCATATTCAAGCAGGCGCACCTATCTTTTTCCGAATTAGTGGAAAACTGACCCCTCAGCCTCAATTTGGGGAAACTCTATCCCCCGAAGAAGTGCAAGCTCTGATTTATCAAATGCTGAATAATATGCAGCGCAAGCAGTTAGAGCAGGAGTGGGAATTAGACTGTGCTTATGGGGTACGGGGACTAGCACGATTCCGGGTGAATGTCTATCGAGAACGGGGTTGTTGGGCTGCGTGTTTACGAGCTTTAGCCTCTAAGATTCCCAATGCGGATAAATTAGGAGTTCCCCAGGTGATTCGGGATATGACCGAACGCCCGAGGGGGATGGTGTTGGTAACTGGTCAAACGGGTTCGGGTAAAACCACAACCATGGCGGCTTTGTTAGACTTAATTAATCGGACTCGCTCGGAGCACGTCCTCACGGTGGAAGATCCAATTGAATATGTGTTTCCTAACATTAAAAGTTTATTCCACCAACGACAAAAAGGAGAAGACACTAAGAGTTTTGCGAATGCCCTAAAAGCGGCATTACGGGAAGACCCCGATATTATTCTGGTTGGGGAAATGCGAGATTTAGAAACTATTGGTCTAGCGATTTCTGCCGCTGAAACAGGTCACTTAGTCTTTGGAACTCTGCACACGAACTCGGCGGCGGCGACGGTAGACCGGATGTTAGACGTATTCCCGCCGATTCAACAACCCCAAGTCCGATCTCAGTTATCAGGTTCACTGGTGGGGGTTTGTAGTCAAAACTTGGTTCCCGCTATTGGGGGTGGTCGTCGGGCTTGTATCGAAATTATGATGAATACTCCGGCTATGGCCAACTTAATTCGGGAGGGAAAAACCGCTCAAATTTACTCCCAAATTCAAATGGGAGGGAAATTGGGAATGCAAACGATGGAAATGGCTTTGGCGAAACTCTATACCGAGGGTCAAGTCACTTGGGAAGCGGCGATGAGTAAATCGTCTAAACCCGATGAATTGGAACGTTTAATTGGCCCGGCTCCCTCGGCAACTAAGGGACAAAAAGCCAGAGCTTAATCAGTTATAGCAGGGAACACCGGAACAGCCCCCCCAAACCCCCCGTGCACGGGGGCTAGGGGGGAGGGAACGCCGGATCTGGGAACACCGGAACACCGCAAGAAAAGATTTCTCTGTTCAGGTTTGCTGCCTCAGTCTATGTCCTCCCAGACCAGGCGCAACTGCTATATCAGTTATCAGTTATCAGTTATCGGTTATCAGTAAAAAATTAATACTGAGTAGGTAAAAATATATGTCAAGCAGTGCAGTTCGGAGTCAAGTCAGAAACAGAGGTTTCGACTTTAAACGAATCGAAGAAAGTATTAGTATTGCCCTCGCAAGTATTACCGTTAAAGATTTGGCAATTTTTGCTCGTCAGTTTGCCTCAATGTTTAACGCCGGAATTTCGATGGCAAAATGTTTAAGTGTATTATGTGATCAATGTAGTAATGCGAAGTTAAAAAATGCCTTAACTTTTATTCGGGCTGATGTGGAAGAAGGGGTAGAACTTTCCTTGGCCATGAGAAAATTCCCCGATATTTTTGATCAGCTTTTTATTAGTATGGTCTCGGCGGGAGAAACTGGGGGGGTGTTAGATGAAGTCTTAGAAAGACTAGCAGTAATGATGGAAAAAAACCACAAAACTAACGCCGAAATTAAGTCAGCTATGTCCTATCCCAAAACCGTTGGCTTTATTGCCATTGCGATCTTTTTTGGGATGACAACTTTTTTACTCCCCACCTTTGCGAAAGTGTTTCAGGATATTGGGGCAACACTGCCAGTATTTACGCAGATTATGCTCAATATTAGTTCCTTTTGTCGAACTTGGCCACCGATTCCGCAAGCTATTGTGATCGGGACTTTGGTAGGAATATTAACGATTTATAAAGCCGTTTATAAAACTCCTGCTGGCAGAATGTTTTTTGATAGGCTATTTTTAAAGTTACCAATTTTTGGCAACCTGATTCAAATTTCTGCTGTGGCGCGGTTTTGTACAATTTTCGGCAGTTTAACCCGATCTGGGGTTCCAATTATGAACTCTTTGCAAATTGTGGAAGAAGTGGCGGGAAATGCGGCGATCGCTTTATGTATTGCCAATGCCAGAGATTCTATTCAACAAGGAGGTTTAATTAGTTTAGCCTTACAGGAAGGAAATGTATTTCCCGGGTTGGCAATTCAAATGATTGCTATTGGGGAAGAATCCGGGGAACTTGATAAAATGTTAATGAAAGTCGGGGCGTTCTATGAAACGGAAGTGGAAGAAGCCGTAAAAGGACTTACCAGTATGTTAGAACCTTTGATGATTGTTTTGGTTGCTGGAATTGTCGGTTCAATTTTGTTATCTATGTATTTGCCCATGTTTTCAGTCTTTGAAAAAATGGGTTAAACACATTAAGAAGGGAACACCGGAATAGGCAACAGGCAACAGAAAAGACTTAAGAAGGGAATAGGCAACAGGCAACAGCCTTAATATTCCCTGTTCCGGTGTTCCCTCCCCCCCTAGCCCCCCGTGCACGGGCGGGGGCTGTTCCGGTGTTCGTAATTTCAAATTAATTTTTTATTCAGGTTATGTCTATTCAAAAATCTCATTATGAAGCGTTGCTGGCAGAATATAGTAATTGTGAATCCGCGATTACTTTACTTAAGCAACATCGTCCTTATTTTGAAATGGTTCCGAGTATTCGCCGTTCTGATGATAGTGTGATTACGATTCCCTTACCCATTGTGCGTTTGCGTCAGGGAGTTTCCTATTCAGGACAACAGGGAATTAGTATTAAACCTGGGGATGCGGTGGGTTTACCCTGTGATATTGTGATTCTAATGTGTGATCCAGAATGGAAAGTTAAAATTGGGCCGGAAATTTTTATTTTTATTCATCGTCCCCAAGAAGAATTATCGGATTTATTAAGGCGCTGGCGATTAACTCAAGTCTTATTAGATCAAGATTATGAATGGATTATGCCGCATCATTATAAATACGTTGAGTCTCAAGAGGCAGAGGATCTTTATCCTTTATTTGTTTTATTTCCCGACACATCCGAATCAATTAAACGCGGATTAATTGGGGCTAATTTACCATTTGTGATCCACTCCTTAGAGGAGATAATTGATAATTATGAATACCCAGATTTCGATAAAATCCCATTAGAAGAATATCAAGAATTTGGTGGGGAATGAAGATCGGCTTTGACACTTCATTAATTAATCTGGTTCCCGTTTATAACGTCGGGGGTTGCGTTCTCCAGGGTGACTTTGTTTCCTGTACCAGCGATACCATTCCCCAGAAATCCGAATGGAAAGCCATAGTAATAATAATGCAATTAATCCCCCCTGTTTAGGGGCATCGAAGGCAAAAATTACTAAGAAAACACAAAGAATATCCTGTGCTAAAATCACCCATAGGGGCAAACCCCGTAGACGATAAAATAATCCTGTTTGCACTAATTGTAAAACCAGAGCCAGTAAACCCGCAACAATGGCAATAATCCAATATAAGCCTTGTTGAACGTTAGTTACTTTTGCGATCGCTAAACCCAAAATAGCACCCACAAAGGGGCTAAATAGTAATTGTATTATTTGTAAAATCCGTTGTCCTAGTATTTTTTTCGATGCAAAAATTTCAAATAATGACCAACTAACGAGAACCCCAACAACGACCTGTGGAGAAAATTGAGACAGAAAAGGTACACTCGACCATAAATCATTTCGCAATAAACCAATAACCAGTAACGGTAAAGCAATCCTTAATCCCGCCGCCGCCGAAGCCGATAGCACCGCTAGAAGTTCAATCATAAATCAAAGTGAGGAACAAAGTATTTGATACCGAAAATTAAATAGGGGGTCTGAGCCTGGTTTAAAGGGTGATCTTATATTCTATATACTAATTATAATTTGGTTAAAAATGGGGATTTTATTCCCTCTATTCAAGAAATTAAGGTTTTCTATCAAAATTTATGTGTTTATAAACTGGGTTAATTCTATTATGACATATCTATTCTAACTGGGAACTTTTTAAGTCATTAAATGTCTATAAAATTCGGAGCAAATAGCACTAAAATGATGTCCAAATTCCTGATGGGTTTAATCGTTAGTATCATCTCTTTAAATCCCAGTTTATCCCTGGCTTTAGCAACACCTCCTAGGATTGATCAAAAAGTAGAATGTGATCTATTAGTGGTTGGGGGCGGACTTGCGGGAAGTGCGGCTGCTTATGAAGGGTTACTAGCAGGAAAAACCGTTTGTTTAACCGAAATTACCGACTGGGTTGGGGGACAAATTTCTGCCCAGGGAACCTCCGCCCTTGATGAAAGACCGACCCAAAGATCCCTTTTATTTTATCCGAGAGGGTATTTAGAATTACGAGCAGAAATTGAAAAAAAATATGGGATGCTTAACCCGGGTGCTTGTTGGGTTAGTGAAGCCTGTTTTATGCCAGAAGCTGGGCATGAAATATTATTAAAAATGTTTAAAAAAGCCGAAAAAAAAGGTAAAGGAAAGTTACAGTGGTTTCCCAATACTGTGATTAAAGATATGGCAATTGTTGATAATCAAATTACCGAAGCGATCGCAATTCAACATATTTCTGCCCCGGGACAACCTCAATTAAATACAAAACCTTTATCTACTATTATTGATGATGCTTATGAGTATGAAAATTCACCAAAATTGGATAAAACAATTATTAGATTTATTCCTAAAATAAAAGCTAATCAAGGAGCAGATTGGTATATTATTGAAGCAACAGAAACCGGAGAAATTATTGGCTTAACTAATATTCCCCATCAACTCGGAATTGATCCCCGTTCTTCTCAAGAACCAACGGCATCTAGTATTACAAAAGATCCCTATTGTACTCAAGGATTTACCTATACTTTTGCAATGGAGGCGACTAAAAATCCCCAAATTCATGAAAAACCCCCATTCTATGAACAATATGCTCCCTATTATAGTTATGAATTACCCCGATTAGCCGATTTTAATTTAGTTTATACCTATCGGCGAATTCATAGTATGAATCCCAAAGAAAAACGTTCAGCAAATCCCAGGGAATGGCCGATTTATCCTGGGGATATTGCTATGCAAAATTGGACATGGGGAAATGATTATCGACCCGGAACCTCGGCGGATAATTTAATTTTAAGCCCCGCCCAATTAGCCGAAACTGGTCAACTTGAACCCGGAGGATGGAAGGGAGGTTTAAGAACAGAAACCTTGCGAAAAGGGGAAGAAAATGCTCAAGGTTTTTTCTATTGGTTAGTAGCAGGAACTACAGACTCCCAACTCGGTGAAGGGGTTAAACAAAAATATCCGAATTATCGCTATTTATCGGGTTTAAATTCTCCGATGGGAACCGTTCATGGGTTATCAAAATATCCCTATATCCGAGAAGGGAGACGAATAATTGGTCGTCCTTCTTATGGTCAAAAAGACGGATTTAGGGTATCAGAAATTGATATTTCTCGAAATAACTTTCGTCAAAATTGGTATCCTGAAAATTTAACTCCAGAAACCTATAGACTGCTATGGTTAGAGTTAGGAGGGTTAAACAGTTTACCCGCTTTTTCAGGACAAAAAACCATTGCAGAAATTAAAGCCCGTTCTCGGTCTACAATTTATCCTGATACCGTCGGAATTGGTCATTATGCGATTGATTTTCACCCCTGTTTAACCCTAAGTCCCCCGGAAACTCCAGGGAATACAGAACGCGAAGGAGAACGTCGCGGACAAGGACAAGCTTACCCCTTTCAAATTCCTTTAAGGGCGATGATTCCGCAAAAAATTGATAATCTATTAGTAGCTGGAAAAAGTATCGCCACCAGTCATATTGCGGCGGCGGCTTATCGGGTTCATTCCTTTGAATGGTCTGTTGGGGCGGCGGCGGGAACTACCGCAGCATTTAGCTTAAAAACCGAGATTTTTCCCTATCAATTAGTCGATGATTTACCCTATCGGGAACCAATATTAGAGGAGTTACAACGGTTATTAGAAAGCAATAATAATCCGATTTTATTCCCAGAAACGTCAATTTTTAATCAGTCTTGGGAAGATTGGAAATAATTAATATAAATAAATCCATGTTGTTGGGCTTTAGCCCCAAAAATCTAGGGGCTAAAGCCCAACAACGAAGTTTAAGACAATTATTAGGATATAATGGTGCATATTCTATTGATTGTAAGCAGAACAGATCATAATTATGAGATTAGACGAAGCGGTTGAATTTGCAGAAAATCCTGAACCTCGGTGTCCCTGCGTGTTGTTATTGGATACTTCCGCATCAATGCAAGGAGTTCCCATTGACGCCTTAAACGATGGACTAATGGCGTTTAGAAACGATTTAATTCGGGATGAACTCGCTAAAAAAAGGGTGGAAGTGGCAATTATTTCCTTTGATAATCAAGTTAAAATTGTACAGGATTTCGTTACTGCTGATCAGTTTGAACCACCTTTATTAACCGCCCAAGGTCAAACTTTTATGGGAACTGCTATTAACCAATCTTTAGATTTAGTGGCGGCGAGAAAGTTAGAATATCGTAATAATGGTATTACCTATTATCGTCCTTGGGTATTTATGATTACCGATGGTGAACCTCAAGGAGAAAATGATCGCGTTACAGAAGAAGCAACTCGACGCATTCAAGAGGAAGAATTTAAAAAACAGGTGGCATTTTTTGCCGTTGGAGTTGAAGGGGCAAATCTGGATAAATTAGCTCAAATTGTCCAGAGAACTCCGTTAAAATTGCGGGGTTTAGACTTTAGAGAAATGTTTATTTGGTTATCTACAAGTATGCAAACCGTTTCCCATTCTAAAGTTGATGAACAGGTGGCTTTACCCCCGCCAGGATGGGGAAGTGTTTAAGCAATTATTCATAAGAAATAGGAGTTTTTTATCCGTAGTTAAACTATATAAAATTACAATGAATTTAATGGGTTATTGGCAAGTTGTTGCAGCATCTGTTACCGGAAAAAGTCATGAAAAACACAATATTCCCTGTCAGGATGCCCAAGGTTATAAACGGTTATCTAATAATCAATTAATTTTTGCCGTAGCTGATGGGGCGGGTTCGGCAAAATTAGCGGATTTGGGAGCGAATATTGCGGTTAAAATAGCGTTAGAGACTCTGGAAAAACAGATTAATTCTGTTGATATAGATGTCGTTTGGGAAGATTATTTAAAATTGGCTTTAAACGAGGCTTTAACTGCTATTCAAAACGAATCTGTTACCCAAGAAATAGAAGTTAGGGAATTAGCAACTACTTTAATTATCGGTATAGCTACACCGGAATTAGTCGCCGTTGCTCAAGTGGGAGATGGGGCGATGGTTGTGGAAGATAAAACCGGAAATATTCTGGAATTAACCATACCAACCAGGGGAGAATATCTAAATGAAACTGTATTTTTAATTGCTCCTAATGCTGTTGAAAATGCCCAATTTAACCTCTGGTTAGGACAACCAAAATATTTAGCTGCTTTTTCCGATGGTTTACAAATGTTGGCGTTAAAAATGCCAGAAGGAAAACCCCATCACCCGTTCTTTTCTCCTCTGTTTAAATTTGTAGAAACTATCACAGATGAAACCGATGCTCAAGAACAGTTAATGGGGTTTTTGCGTTCTCCTCGGTTAACACAAAGAACCGATGATGATCTAACATTAATCTTAGCAAGTTTTAACCCTTAATCTAATTCATCTGGGTTAATTCCCATCTGTCGTAAACGTTCTGCTAACCGTTGACTACGTTCGGTTTCTTGCCTTAATAATACTTCCGTTTCTTCTGCTCGTTGGTGTTCGGTTTCTGCTCGTTGATGTTCAGTTTCAGCCCGTTGGTGTTGAGTTTCAGCCCGTTGACGTTCAGTTTCAGCCCGTTGACGTTCAGTTTCTGCTCGTTGACGTTCAGTTTCAGCCCGTTGAATTTCCTGTTCCAACTGTTGGTTGATTTCCACATAAGACAAGAATTTTGCCCCGTCAGGGCGATAGATTTGTAGTTCTGCTTCTGAAACTTCAAAACGAATCCCCAACCGAGGACTAACGCAATTTTCAGAGATTTCAATTACATCTAATCCCCCATCCCCACGCTGCCAACCTTGGAATTGATAATTGTCAGGATTATAAATATAATATTCCTCAACTCCGTAGCGTTCATAAAACACTAATTTCCGTTCCATTTCCGACTTCGTATTCCCCGGAGAAAGAATTTCAAAAACCACTTGCGGGGCAATTCCTTCTTCCTTCCATTGCATATAGGAACCCCGTTTTCCTTTTGGTCTTCCTAATACCACTAAAACATCCGGTGCATTCACAATATGGGGTTTTCCCTCCACCGGATACCAGAACAAATCCCCGGCTATAAATACATTAGGATCATTAGCAAATAACCATTCTAAATTCTGTTCAATTGCTACAATCCAATTAAATTGTTCGGTATTATTTGCCATGGGTTTGCCATCGGTTTCGGGATAGATAATTTCCGTTGGGTTGAGAGTTGTAGGTTGAACAACCATAACTTTAATTAAAATAAAGGAAATGAGGATCGCGGATTTAAGAGGATTTCACGGATTTCACGGATTTTAATCTGTGTTAATCTGCGTAATCCGTTTAATCCGTGATGCGGATTTCACGGATTTTAATCTGTGTTAATCTGCATTAATCTATCATACTATCTACTAAATAACCTATGATGCAGCAGATGAAGCTTAAAGAGTTATTAGCAAAAGTTGGAATATCAATATCTTCCGAGTCTCACCCGGCTTTAGAAGAAGAAGTTAAGGGGTTAACGACGAACTCCATCGCTTGTCAACCGGGGGATTTATTCTTAGGAATGCCCGGAACTCGGGTCGATGGCGGGGAATTTTGGCCCAGTGCGATCGCCTCCGGTGCGGTAGCCGCGATTATTTCCCCAGCCGCCATCGAAAAAACCCAAAACCGCATTACCGCCGAACATCCCTGTATTATTCCTAGCGATAATCTCACCCAAGTCTGCGCCCAAATTGCGACGGCTTTTTATGACCATCCGGCGGAAAAAATGCGCCTGGTAGGGGTTACAGGAACCAATGGGAAGACCACAACCACCCATTTGATTGAATTTATCCTCAGCAATAGTAACCATCCCACAGCCTTACTGGGAACCCTGTACGCCCGTTGGCCAGGATTCCAAGAAACGGCCACCCATACCACCCCCTTCTCCGTTGAATTACAGGGACAACTGGCCCAGGCGGTCGCAGCCGGATGTGAGTTTGGGGCGATGGAGGTGAGTTCCCATGCGTTAGACCAGGGACGGGTTCTCGGTTGTCCGTTTCAAGTGGCCGTGTTCACCAATTTGACCCAAGATCATTTGGACTATCACCCGACGATGGAGGATTATTTTGCCGCCAAAGCGTTATTATTTAGTCCCGAATATCTCAAAGGTCGAGCGATTATTAACGCCGATGATCCTTATGGCCAAAGGTTAATTGAACAATTGGGGGATAGGGCTTGGAGTTATAGCACCAGTGACTCAACGGCTGACCTGTGGGCGGATCAACTTTCCTATCAACCGACGGGGGTTAAGGGTGTTCTCCATACTCCCCAAACAGAGGCGGAATTTTATTTACCTTTGGTCGGCCAATATAATTTATCTAACCTGTTAGCTGCTGTCGGGGCGGGGTTAAGTTTAGGATTAGATTTAACTACCATTGTCGAAAAAACTGCTCAGTTTGAGGGGGTTCCGGGGCGGATGGAAAGGGTACAAATTAGCCCCGATCAGGATATTAGCGTAATTGTGGATTATGCTCACACCCCCGATAGTTTGGAGAATTTACTGAAGGCGTCCCGTCCGTTTATTCCGGGTCGGATGATTTGTGTATTTGGTTGTGGGGGCGATCGCGATCGCACCAAACGGCCGAAAATGGGGAAAATTGGGGCAGAATTAGCCGATATTGCGGTTGTGACTTCAGATAATCCCCGGACGGAAGACCCGGAACAGATTTTAAAAGATGTTTTGGCTGGAATTCCTGACAGGATCAAACCGATTGTAATTGCAGATCGAGCTAAAGCAATTCATACTGCTATTCTGGAGGCTAAACCTGGAGATGGGGTATTAATTGCGGGAAAAGGTCACGAAGATTATCAAATTTTGGGAACTGAAAAAATCTATTTTGATGATCGAGAACAAGCCCGGAATGCTTTAGCTATTCGGATCAAGTAACACCATAAAAATCAACCGAGTCACTAGATGGTCATAAAATTTGTTCTTCTCGTTGTTGCGCTTGGGCGCTCTTAAGCAAGGGCTAAAACAGCGAAAACTAAATTTTAATCGAGCAAATAATTATGACCATCTACTCTCTATAAAACTGAGTTTTTGTGGTATTTTTCCAGAGTCCTGAAACACCCATAAAGAGGTAACTACGAAGATAACCAGGCTTGTTTAAAGATATAAACTGAGATAATAATTAAAAATATTTTAAACATTAAAGTCACGGTTTGATCAGATAATTTTGGTAAAAATCTAGTGCTAATTTGCGCTCCCAATAATCCTCCTAACCCTAAAACAATTCCTGGAATCCATAATACATTCCCTTGAGTTGCGTGTCCAATACAAGCAGAAATAGCGGTAATCATAATCACTCCTAAACTGGTTTGAATAGCAACTTTAATGGTTTCTCCTAATAGTAATATTTGCAAAGGAACCATAATAATTCCTCCACCAACTCCAAATAATCCGGCTAAAATTCCGGCGGAACTTCCGGTTAAAATCCGAGCAAAAACTGGATTAAATGGAATATTAGCCTCAGAATTAATAGTAGATTCAGAGATTTGTTGTTCCTCTAGTTGTTTTTTCTTTGCTGTTATTTGTTTACGAACTTCTACTAAATAAACATTTAATAATAATAAGCAGCCAAATAAAAATAATAATAATTTCTGGGAAAATATTCCCGCTAAAAATACCCCTATTTGTGCCGTTAATACCGAAGGAAATCCAATTCCAATTACTTTATTTAAACTCAGATATCCCATGCGCCAATTTTGAAAACTTCCAGAAATAGCCGTAATTACAATGGATAAACTACTTGTAGCCACCGCTTGAATAGGTGTATATCCTAATGCGACTAATAAGGGTACTAAAACCGTCCCACCCCCAATTCCTAAAAATCCTGCTAAAATTCCAGCAACTAATCCTCCACCTGCTAAAATAATTAATTGAAATGTAGTCATTTTGTTTTTTTGTAATAGATAACCATAATTATGACAATTCTTCAGAAAATTATACAATTTTTATATAGAATTTTCACCCAACCCATTAGAGTCGGTGAAATCACAATTTCGGTTAGTTTAATTATTACGGTAATTATATCACTATTAGTCGTTATTTTCTTCGCTAGATTAGTGACAAACTGGCTACGGGATAAATTATTGATCAAATGGGGATTTGATGAAGGAAGTCGAGAAGCGATCGCAACAATCTTTTATTATTTTATCATCTCATTAGGGTTTATTATTGTTCCTCAAGCCTGCGGTTTAGATATTCGATCTTTAGCGTTTTTAGCCGGGGGTTTAGGAATTGGAATTGGGTTAGGATTTCAAGGATTATTCCAGAATTTTGTCAGTGGATTAATCCTGCTAATTGAACGTCCGGTCAAAGTAGGAGATTATGTTGAAATTGATAATTTGGAAGGAAATATTAAAAAAATATCAATTCGCGCTACAACAATTTTAACCAATGATGGAATCTCAATTATTGTCCCCAATCAAAGTTTAGTTAATGCTAATATTATTAACTGGAGTTATGGAAATATTAATAGTAGAATTCATATTAAAGTTCCCGTAGCTTATGGAAGTGATCCGGTGTTAGTTACAGAAGTTTTATTAACCGTTGCTCGTCAAGAATCTAGGGTTTTATCCTATCCCGCTCCTCAAGTTTGGTTAAGAAATTTTGGAGATGATTGTATTAACTTTGAACTCTTAGTTTGGATTGATCAACCCAAAGCCAGACTTCCGATTCAAAGTGCTTTAAACTATATGATTGAAAATGCTTTTAAAAAAAACAATATTACTATTCCCCTCCCCCAAAGAGATTTATGGATTAAAAACCCCGAAGCTCTAAGAATGATTTTCAATTCCCATCCAACTGCTGTTAATTCTGAGGTTGAAACCCAATCTTTTCCGATTCAAACCATTGAAAATTCTCAAGGGTTAGAACTAGAATCTATCAATCATATATCTCTACGAGATTTATTAAGAAAAGTTGTTTATTTTGAACAGTTAACCGAACTGGAAATATTAGGATTAATTGAACAAGGTTATCGAGAAACTGTTGTTTCTGGAGCCTTTATTTTCCATGAAGGAGATCCAGGGGATGCGTTTCATATTATTCTTTCAGGTTCCGTAGAAATTCTATCAGAAAAACTCGATAAACAGATTAGAAATTTACAAGCGGGAGACTTCTTTGGGGAACTAGCTTTAATTATGGGAATCCCCCGCACGGCGGCGGTTAGAACCTTAGAAACAACAATTTTATTTGTGGTAGATAGAAATGTATTTCATTATTTTTTATCTAAATATCCCCAAGTCGCGGATCAAATTGCAGAAAAATTAGTTGAACGCAAACAAGAATTAATTGAACGTCAACAACTATTAAGAGAAATGGGAGTATTAGCGGAAGAAGAAGATTTAGAGATCAATCCTCTGGTCTGGATCAGGGAGCGCATGAAATCACTATTTGGAATTTAAAAGTAAAAATAATATTAATTAATTTTTAGGCAATTTTATGGATACTTTCCCTATAGTGATATAGCAGGGAACAGCCCCCGCCCGTGCACGGGGGGCTAGGGGGGAGGGAACACCAGGGGGGAAACACTTTACCGTCTGGGTTCCAAGATCCGTCTGGTGTCTTAACTGCCTTGGCGGTTGCTATAAAAGAGGGATCACTTTTTGTTGCTCCATCAGATCAGTAAAATTACGCAAATTTGCGAAAAAGTGCGATCTTACCGAATTATTTTTCCGAATAAATACTGTTTTTTTTCAAGAGAACCCTGATAGAATCAAGCCAAATCTGATGAACAGTAGTATTAATAAAATAATTTCCTACTGTTCATCAATATCCCCATTTTTGGTTAAAAATTTCCATGTTAAGACAATCTGATGTAGCTCGAATGTTAGGAGTTTCTCATCAACGGGTCTCTCAATTAAGACTTAGACATCGTATTGAGTTTACCTGGAATCGGAACTTAAAAACCTGGGTCACAACGATCGCCGAAGTTGAATATTTTCTAGCCCGTCGAACCGAGCGTTCTACTATAATTAAAAATTAGGAACTATTCTTAATCTATAGCCGAAAATCGGGAATAATGGGATTGTAATAGCTTTTCAGCCCAAAAAAGTCTAAATTAGCTTAATAAGCTGAGAATATGTCCCAATTTCCCGATATTAATTTCCATTAAACCTTCAGATTTTAAGATTAACTGTTATATTTTTTTCTCTTGGTGAGACTTCCGAACACCTAACACCTAATTTTCGGTGAACCGTACTAAAAAAGTCGTGAAAATAAGATAAACTACTTTAATAGAGTTGGGTATAGTAAAAAAGTGTTATAGGAAATCTTTAACTTAGAACCTTCCTAATATTGTTAATTTTCGATCAATTAATTACCATTAAAGTAGAGGATAAATATGCAACCTACCGATCCGAATAAGTTTACAGAAAAAACCTGGGAAGCCTTAGCCCGGACTCCCGATCTGGTCAAACAATCCCAACAGCAACAAATTGAAACTGAACACTTGATGAAAGCGTTGCTGGAACAGGAAGGATTAACTAAAAATATCCTGAGTAAAGCGGGAATATCCGTTGGTCAGTTTCGAGAAAAAACTGATAGCTTTATTAATCGTCAACCTAAAATAACTGGGACAATTGCTAATGTTTATTTAGGTCGAAGTTTAGACACTCTGCTGGATAAAGCCGAAGCCTATCGTCAAGAATACAAAGATGAGTTTATTTCGGTTGAACATCTATTTTTAGCTTATCCTAAAGATGATCGCTTTGGCAAGGCTTTATTTCAAGAATTTCACTTAGATGAAACCAAACTCAAATCAATTATTACTCAAATCAGAGGAAACAATAAAGTGACTGATCAAACACCCGAAAACAAATATGAATCCCTAGAAAAATATGGTCGAGATTTAACCGAAGCCGCCCGCCAAGGAAAACTTGATCCGGTAATTGGACGAGATGATGAAATTCGTCGGACTATACAAATTTTAAGCCGCAGAACTAAAAATAATCCGGTATTAATTGGGGAGCCAGGTGTGGGTAAAACTGCGATCGCTGAAGGACTCGCCCAACGAATTATTGCTGGAGATGTGCCTCAATCTTTGCAAGAAAGACGGTTAATTGCCTTAGATATGGGGGCGTTAATTGCCGGGGCAAAATTCCGAGGGGAATTTGAAGAACGCTTAAAAGCGGTATTAAAAGAAGTTACCGATTCTAACGGCGCAATTATTCTATTTATTGATGAAATTCATACCGTTGTGGGGGCGGGTGCAACCCAAGGAGCGATGGATGCAGGGAACCTTTTAAAACCTATGTTAGCCCGGGGAGAATTGCGCTGTATTGGGGCAACAACCCTAGACGAATATCGCAAGTATCTTGAAAAAGATCCCGCCTTAGAACGACGTTTTCAGCAGGTTTATGTTGATCAACCCACCGTTGAAGATACTATCTCAATTTTACGCGGATTAAAAGAACGTTATGAAGTGCATCATGGGGTGAAAATTTCCGATAGTGCCTTAGTCGCGGCGGCGGTCTTATCAACTCGATATATTAGCGATCGCTTTTTACCCGATAAAGCCATTGATTTAGTCGATGAATCTGCGGCTAAATTAAAGATGGAAATTACATCTAAACCAGAACAATTAGATGAAATTGATCGGCGAATTTTGCAATTAGAAATGGAACGTTTATCGCTCAAAAAAGAAAGCGATGCTGCATCTTTAGAACGTTTAGAACGGATAGAAACGGAATTAGGAACCTTAAAACAAGAACAACAAAGCCTGAGTTCCCAATGGCAATCTGAGAAAAAAGTGATTACTGATATTCAATCGATCAAAGAAGAAATTGATCGGGTTAATATTGAAATTCAGCAAGCCGAACGTAACTATGATTTAAACCGAGCGGCGGAATTAAAATATGGGAAAATGGAAGAACTCAAGAAAAAACTTAAAGCCATAGAAGCCCAATTAGAGAATACTCAAATTAGTGGCAAAACCCTATTGCGGGAGGAAGTCACCGAAGCCGATATTGCGGAAATTATCTCAAAATGGACAGGAATTCCGATTAGTAAATTAGTCGAGTCGGAAATGCAAAAACTTCTAACTTTAGAAGATGAATTACATCACCGAGTTATCGGTCAAGATGAAGCAGTAACGGCCGTTGCTGATGCCATTCAACGGTCAAGAGCGGGGTTATCTGATCCCAACCGTCCCGTCGCCAGTTTCATCTTTCTCGGCCCCACAGGAGTCGGGAAAACGGAGTTAGCAAAAGCCTTGGCTTCCTATTTATTTGATACCGAAGAAGCGATGGTGCGAATTGATATGTCGGAATACATGGAAAAACACGCGGTTTCCCGTTTAATTGGGGCGCCTCCGGGGTATGTTGGTTATGATGAAGGAGGGCAATTAACCGAAGCAATTCGTCGCCGTCCTTACACGGTAATTCTGTTTGATGAAATCGAAAAAGCCCATCCCGATGTGTTTAATATAATGTTGCAAATCCTTGATGATGGGCGGGTTACGGATGCACAGGGTCATACTGTTGATTTCAAAAATAGCATTATTATTATGACCAGTAATGTGGGTTCACAGTATATTTTAGATGTATCGGGTTCTGATTCCCAATATGAAGAAATGCGGAGTCGGGTATTAGAAGCAATGCGGGCAAGTTTCCGACCGGAATTTCTGAACCGAATTGATGAAATGATCATTTTCCATGCCTTACAAAAATCCGAATTGCGACAAATTGTTTGTCTGCAAGTTGAACGTTTATCGAAACGTTTAGTCGAACGGAAAATGACGTTAAAATTATCGGATTCTGCCTTAGATTTCTTAGCAGAAGTCGGTTATGATCCGGTGTATGGTGCTCGGCCGTTAAAACGGGCAATTCAACGGGAATTAGAAACACCTATTGCTAAGGCAATTCTTCGCAGTGAATTTGTGAATGGAGATACAATTTTTGTGGATATCGAAAACGAACGATTAGTTTTTAAACGTTTACCCCTGGAATTGTTAACTGTTCAAGAGTGATAAATTGATCTTTTTTTCTTACCTCTTACCTGATCGGTAAGGGGTATTTTATATCAGTAACTAGAACAAGAAACTAGGTTTCTCAAAAATTTTTTGTCTAAATTGCTAATAGTCCATTGGTTGTGCTTGTCCTTGAGCAATTTGTTGTTTTGCCAGTTTTGCTGCTGCGACTAACTTGCTTTGGTTTTTTTGAAAAGATTGATCCCACTGCAATTCATCTTCAAAATCGGCGTTTTTATTTTTTATATCTCTAATATATTTTCGTAAATGCTCAATAAGCTGTTGCTGTTGAGCATCTGTAAGAGATTCTATGATTTTAACAACGGTTGCTATATTTTCTCTTGACATTGTTGCTTCGGGTGGTACTCATTAATTAGAATATTTGGATTATAACACCGATTAAATTTGGAAAGAGAAACCGGGTTTCTGAACATCTGCATTGGTACAACGTTGGAGATTTAATCTATTCCCTATTGGATGAATAGTGGTACAATTAGCTATATTCCTAATTACTGAATTTACTTTAAGTATATGAGTAATTTGCAGGAGATTGAAAGTGCTGTCAGTCAATTAACGAAAGAGGAACTAGCCGCTTTCCGGGTGTGGTTTGCAGAATTTGATGCAGAAATATGGGATCGGCAATTTGAAGAAGATGTTGCAGCAGGTCGGCTCGATGGGCTGGCTAAACAAGCACTGCAACACCTACGGGAAGGACGTTGTACCGATCCGTGAAATATCGTGCAACCCCCGATTTCTGGTATTACTATCGACAGTTACCGAATGAGATTAAAGAACTAGCTGATCGTACTTCTTTAAGTCAATGGATCTTCCTCACTATCCGCTGAACCCCGACCACTATAGTAATTTTCCCGAAGAATTTTAAGCTCTGGCAAGTCAAATATTTCAGATGTATTACCTTGAAGGGCAATATCTCGTGCTTCAACAAGCATAGGATCGTTTACATTAACAGAGAATTCTTGTACTGCATTTGGCTCAAACTCTCCCAAGATTAAGAGATAGTTCTTCTCTAATCTGCTCGGTGGAGCAGGTATAGCTCGCAGAGCATTTTTAACTGCCTCAATATGACGGTTCTGTTTAAACTCGCTATATTTATGACCTAAATATAGCCAAGTTTCAGTTGCCATAAGCTTTTCAGCAACGGTAACTGATTCACCTGAAATTGTGGCAAATTCAACTATTACTTCCCATTCCTGAGCATCAATATTAGGCAAAAATCTCATTGCTCTAATCGTTATTGCCTTCATGTACTCAACTGATTGCTGGGAATTTTGATAATATGTAAGTAAACTTCTTACCTCAGCAAGAAAACCCTGCCTTGCTATATTTTCTAGCACACTTAATGGATCTCGAATAACCCAAAAAGACTCCCGTAAAATTTCCATCAGGGCTGGAAGTATATCCTCAAGTCCTAATACAGAAAGTCTATTCAAAGCAAAACGGATATATCTTTGAAGTTTCCGTACTTCATTGAAATTATTACCATTGTATTTGCGTAATTCTTCCCAACTATTATTAAATAGATCAATCAGTTCTTTACGCAATTTATTTCTGTTTTCATTCCACTCGTTGTTAGAGCTTGTGAAACAAGCAGCCCATTGGAGGATTACATCAAAGGATTCACTATCTGGGGTTCGTGTAGATTTCAATTCTCCTTCTAAACCAAAAATTTCTTTTTGTTTTACTAAATCTCTTTCTCGGCTTTTTTGACTAAATAAATATTTGTATATTTTTCGGCTAAGTTCCCGATCTTGTGTATAAATCCTTATGGATTTTAGGCATTGTTGATAGCATTTAATATAGTGCCACCATAGTTGATCATTATGATGTGAACTTGCTAAAATGGCTCTATGTTCTGAGTTCAGAATCCACAGTAGATAAATAATACCGTTAAAACGTTCACTCAGTTTTTCTAATAAAGTATCATCTTCAGACTGATCTAAAAATTCAGACATTTTGTAAATTCTGTCTGTTTTACCCTCATTAAGATTCAAGCCAAGTTTCTGTAACTCTTCATTAAGAACATTTTCAATTTGAGTCATATCATCTGGATTTGGGATGACAAAAATCATGTCATCTACATAGCGATGAAACTCCACTGCCCACTGATTACCATGTCCAAATTTTACATCTATTGGGGTCAAATAGATATTTGCATAGAAACCAGAGCCAATGCTACCTTGTGTTATTCCTTGTCCCACCTCATGTTCATTAATATTCTTAGAAAGTAATAGTCGAATCAGCCAACGTATCCGTTGACTTTCTGTTAGTTCTTTAGACAGTTCATTACATAATTGAGATTGGATAATTCTCGTGTAAAATGATTCAATATCTACCCTGATAATTGCTCCATTAGGATAGTTTTTTGCACTAGCACGCGCTTTTTTCATGTAATAACAATAGGCACTAAACCAATATTCATAAAGATACTCTGTATCTCTTTTTCCATTAGAAATTCTATAAGCATAGCTACTTCCTCTAAGTTTAGAAGATCTATCGCCTAAATTCTGAACTATTGCTACCGATAAAATTTCTTCTTCAAAACGTGAAAGCCCTCTTGGACGAGTAGTTGAATTATTCTTTGGGAATTTATAACAAATCATCTCATTAGTCAAGGCTACATCATTGGCATAAGCATATAATTGCTTTTGCAAAACATCTAATCTATGATCTATATTCATGTCAAATAAGCGGATTTCAGTCTCATCATATAGCGATTCACCCCGAAGATTATGCTGTGCTTTTGCCCAAGCTGACCTGAGATTTTCTAAACTTATAACCGCATTCCAATCTTTATCTTCTGTTAAGTCAGCACTAATTATTCTTTGAAAATCAGCATAAAAGTCTGTATCGTAGCTTATTCTATTTTTATCCCTCCAATAACTATTGTAAGGGTTATCATAAAAAACATGATAGTTGCCTGCGGCAATTTGCTCAATTATATGACGGTTGCCAACAATTTGATTAAGAGCATCTGCCATTTCTTTTATTCTTTCTTCTAAAGTTTTTGTGCTATCTGTGCCAATTTGCACATACTTTTCTATATTTTTAGTTCCAATTGTCAGAATGTGCATCACATCAATTGGAACATCTTCGACAAGCCTTCTATAAGCGTCTGCTTCCGCTTCTCCAAATACCTCCTTCCCTTCCGTGATTGAATCATCTATTGGAATCCCAAGCTTTCTGAGTTGCTCATAATCTTTTTGTTGATCTCTATAATTCTGACTTAGAGGAGAAATAACGTTAAGCTGCATTACCAACACATTAGAAAACGGAACTTGACGTAATAAAGCCTCCTTTTTTAAATAATTGTTTATATCACCAGTAGCTTTAGGAAAGCCATGACAAATAATTTTAAAATCTAAGTTTATGGAATCAGAGCTATAATTTTTTATGCTTGACATTAGCTGGTGATAAAGACCTATTGCATATACGCTTGGATCAATGCCAATAAAAAGTACATCAACTTTATTTGTGATTTTCCCTCTTTCTTTCAGTTGAAGAATTGCTTCTAAAAAAGCAGCAGAGCCTGCTCCTGCTCCACAGCCTACATCTAATACACACATCCTTTGTTTGTGTCTCAGCCAATCTTCTAGCTTGTCTTCTCCAACAATGTTCTCTAAAGTATGAGCAGCCTTAAAATAGTGTGATGGAAAAAGATAATAATATTGAAAAGCTGTATGTTTCCAATCTTCCTTATGAAGAATATCTTTCCATTGACCACGAGGGTCTATTTTTTTATAACCATTGGCCTCTGGAACCGTCTTATTAAGCCACTGATGTACGGCAGTATAGGCATCTGCAATAAAAGGATGAAAACTACGATAGTTAGGTGTGTTATTGGTCATTGATATATTCTTTGGGTATTTGGTTAATAAATTCACTACGAGACTTTGAAAAATCTTTAGAATCTTTTGAGTAAGCTGAGATAAATAGCCTTTGTTTTGCCCTCGTCATTGCCACATAAAATAATCGTCTCTCCTCCTCTAAATTATTATCACGAACACTAAAATAACTGGGAAACTCATTCTCTGTCACTCCAGCAATGAAAACACTATCAAACTCCAAACCTTTGGACTGATGTACAGTAATAATCGGAACTTGATTGTCATTTTGGGAGACTTGATCTAAATTTTTAGCAAGTGCAGTAAACTCAATGATGCTGCGTAAAGCCGTATCAGGGTGTAAATTGAGATCGTCCTTTTCTCGAAAAAGCTGCACCAGCCTAAAAATATTTTGCTGTCGCTTTTCCTCTGATTGATAATAGCCGTAAAGTCCAGAATCCACAATTAGCCGATCTAGTAATTCCCAAGGGCGCATAGTTTGACTAGCATCGCGCCAGTTATCTATTTGTTCAGCAAGTCCTTCAAATTCTTCTCCATAACGATACACCAATGCTTGACGATAATCTACTCTACGCTCAACAAGTGGAATTAACACTGCTAACAAGTCAATTGTAGTTAGCACATCATCCATTGCTTTATGAGTAGGCAGGTGTGCAAGATTCAAAAGTTCTGCTAATGTTTCTAATTTGTAATTTTCAGATTTAATAAAACGATTTGATATGTCCAAAGTATCCTGGTATTTAAGTTGTGGTGCGATTATGCCAGCTTTTTGAGATTGGGCAGTCACCATTTTGATGTCAAAACCTACATTATGTCCAACCAACATGGCATTACCAACAAACTCGAAGAATTCATAAAAAATATCTTTGGCAAGTTTACCATTTTCTGCTAGGAAGATATCACTATGTCCATGTATTCGCTCTGAATCCCTGACACTAACAGTATTTTTAATATAAGCATGGAAATCATCTTGATGTTTCCCATTCACCAAACGGATAGCAGCAATTTCTACAACCTCATCTTGACTAACTGATAATCCCGTTGTTTCGACATCAAAGACAACTATTGTACTGGATGAATAGGCTTTTAGTAGTTCACTAAATGGATCACCATTAATAAAAGTTTGGCTCAATGCCATATCTGTTAAGCTAAAACCACAAGCCTTTCCATCATCAATTACACCCTTAATAGTTGCCTCACCAATACCGCGACTTGGACGGAGAAGTATTCGACGCATTGAACCTGTATCAAATGGGTTTAAAATCAAGCGTAAATAAGCAAGCGTATCTTTAACTTCTTGCCGCATAAAAAATTGAAATCGCTCAACTGTAACACAGGGAATATTCATGCTATCCAATATTTTACTAACGACTTCTGTACGTTTATGATTGCGGGCAAGAATTGCTACTCGACTATAGAGAAAATCCTTTTGACTACCTGCTAATTTCTGGATTTGTCTACCAATCCACTCTGCTTCTGCTTGTTCATTTCTGGCTAAATGGACTTGAATCAATTCCCCTAATTCACAATTAGGTGCAGGTGTAATCTTAGTTTTTCGATTTTCAAAGGAATCTGCGAACCCAGAAGCAGCATTTAAAAGCGTTTGTGTGGCTCTATAATTCCATGTTAATGAATATTTTGTAGGATTAAAATCGCTTTTGAATTGGGCAATTACATTATCTGGTTCAGAGCCTCTCCACTCATAAATAGTCTGATCTAAATCCCCAATCATCGCTAGATTGCCACTTTTAGATGCCAAATGTTTAACTATACTGTACTCAGAAAGATGAGTATCTTGAACTTCATCAACTTGCATAAAATCAAATTGATTTGCCCAACGTTCACTCATTTCAGGTTCCCAATACAACATCCCCCGAAGATAAAACACCAGATCGGCAAAGTCTAAAGCATGACGTTTTTGTAAGACAATTTGATACTTAGCAGCATATTTAGCCCACTTAGCTCCCATTGGAGCATACAATTTTTCTAATGAATAGTTTAGGGATAACTCGACTTCTTTAGCTTGTATTTTACACTTAGCTAAATCAGCGAATAAATCTTTGGCTTCCTGATCATCAGATAAATCAAAAATTTCCTTGACTAATTCTCTACAATCTGAATCATCATAAATGATAAAATCTGCTGGCAACCCAAGCGGACGAGCCTCAATTCTTAATATAGAGGTACACAAACCATGAAAGGTTTTAATTGTCAGATTAGGAAATTGTTCTGGACAATATTGAGAGAGTCGCTCTCTCATTTCCAGAGCCGCGCGATTCGTAAACGTTAGACAGAGAATTTTTTCAGGAGAGATACCCCCATTTATGGCAGATAGAACTCGCTCTACTAAAACACGAGTTTTGCCTGTACCAACTGGGGCTAGTACCAAAATTGCCCCTTTTATGTGACTAGCGATCGCATTTTGTTCAGAGTTGAGTTCATTTGTATTCATACTGATCAAGGCATTTAGACTATTTGACAGGTGCTAATTTAACAGGAACAGAAATGAAAAAAATAATATGTGTGATGTTATTCTAGCAGATGGAACGAAAGCCCAAGGAAATTTTCGTCGTTAGATTGCAATTAATTGATTTAAGGCGAACCGACCATGATTTGTAATGTCCCCGATTTTGCTTCGGGAATACTCCCCAAAACAGGCACTTCTAAATATTTTTCCCCGGCTTTAATAATTTCTTTACCGATAACGAGAACAATAAACTAGGTTTTTCAAAAAACTTTTGTCCAGTATTTACTCTATTTCCTAATCTTGAATTTACCCAAAAAATACTTCTTTTTCCAGTGTTCCCTTTTTGCTTTTCTAACTATTTTTTATCCGTAATTGAAATCACATAGGGGTGATAAGCATTAGTTTTATAAGACCCTACCCAAATTTCATATTTTCCCGATAACCATTGACCCTCAATATTAGGATTCATGTCTTTACCATCATCATTACACCAACTTCCCCCCGGCCCTCGAATCACTAAAACTGTATCTTCGCTACTTTGGACTTGAAGTTGTAAATAATCAAAAAAAGTGGTTAAAATTATCGTATGATCGGGTTTTTGATCCACATAACCTTGACAAGTTCCGGTTTCGGTTTGTTCTCGTCCGGTGATATCCTTGGCTAAAGTTGGCCCTCCACTTAATCCGCGAATCAGCAGGGGGTTAGGGCTGAATTGAGGACTGAGGGTAATATTTTCAAACATGGGGGTCGATGCGCCGTTAAACGGTTGAGCTTCAACTGAACGAGACAGTAATAACCCAACCGTCACCATCACAACGCCCAATGCTAAGTTTTTGAGAGTGGCATTAGTCATTGTTAGAACTATTTTATTATGATTTTTTACCCAGGATTTCTTCTTTGAGGGTATTAAAATCTGCACTGATTTCTTTACGATTATCTGCTTTGAGGAGATAACGATAAATAAACCAAGCTGAATATCCTAAACCAACGGTTTCAAAAGTGGGTTTAATTAGAGGAATTTCATTAATAATTTCTACTAATCCCACTAAAATCTTGAAGGTGATCAAGAAGGCAACAATTAAACCGACCGTGGTTAAAGGACGTTTGTAATCTTTAAAGAAACTTCCTAAATTTTCGGGAAGTTCGGATAAAAATGCGATAATTTCTTCTTTCATAGGTTGTACAGATTGGTTAACAGAATCATAGGAGAAAGTTGTGGGAGAATCAATCACCACTTCAACTTTACTAGCACTGGTCGGTTCAGCATTGAATAAAATTTCCGTTGCTAAAGTATTAACCCATTTCGGTTGATCTTCAACTAAAGGTTCCGGTGTGGGTTCTTCGACGACAACGGCAGGTTTTTCCTCTACAAGAGGAGGTTCTTCTGCTATAGTTTGTTCCACAATCGGTTCCGGCGTGGGTTCTTCCTCAACTACGGGAATTTCCACAATTGCCACAGGTTCGGGTTCCGGCGTTTCCACAACTACGGGAATTTCCACAATTGCCACAGGTTCGGGTTCCGGCGTTTCTGCAACTACGGGAATTTCCACAATTACCACAGGTTCGGGTTCCGGCGTTTCTGCAACTACGGGAATTTCCACAATTGCCACAG
>NZ_CAWLTW010000001.1:3094506-3119726 GCF_963864145.1 Planktothrix prolifica NIVA-CYA 540
GTTTCTGCAACTACGGGAGTTTCCACAATTGCCACAGGTTCGGGTTCCGGCGTTTCTGCAACTACGGGAGTTTCCACAATTGCCACAGGTTCGGGTTCCGGCGTTTCCACAACAGGTTCTTCCACGATAATAGGTTCTTCTATGGGCAATTTCTCAGCTACTGGTTCTTCTACAACCAAAGGCGGTTCTGAAGATAGGGATGGGGAAGTATCAACTCCCGTTTCTTCCTCAGATTCTGATGTGGGAATTGGATCAACTGTAGACTTAGGTTTTTTAGATTGGGAAGAATTGCCTTTTGCATCGGATGATTTGCGAGATCTGGGAGAATTTGACATAATATCTGCCTCGTTAAATATTAACCCGGTAAAACAGTTTGAAAACGAATTAAATCAATCCCTTTTTGATGGAACAATAACCAAGATTCAATTAAATCAGGGCCGTGCATGGTTCCCATCAAAGCTGCTCTGAGCGATCGCATTACTAACCCTTTTTTGACGTTGGTTTCTTTCATCGCACTATTAATTATTGCTTTAGCAGCATCCGATGTTAAGGGTTGATCTCGTTGTTGGGTTATTTTATCCTGAATTGCCTGCACAATTGCGACCGCATTTTCCTGTTGCAATTGAGTGGTTGCTTCTTCGTCTAACTCAACGCTTTCGGTGAAAAATAATCGGCTCATTTCCACCGCATCTTTAAGAGTTGTTAAACTAGGGCCAATTAAAGCCGTAAGCTGTTCTAACCAAGCTCGATCCGTATTTGTATCAAATTGATAACCAGCTTCTTGCCAATAGGGAATTAATAACTGAGTTAATTCCGGTATCGGCATTTTATGAAGATATTGGCTATTAATCCAATTTAATTTATCCCAGTCAAACTTTGCCCCAGCTTTATTAACCCGGTCAAAACTAAAGTGTTTTGCTGCGGTTTCTAAGGTAAATAATTCTTCAGTAGCATCAGGTGGAGTCCAACCCAATAAGGTCATATAATTGGCTAAAGCCTCTGGAATATATCCCATATTTCTAAAATCAGAAATCGAGGTAACACCATCCCGTTTGGATAATTTACGACCCTCAGCATTCAGAATTAAAGGAGTATGACCGAATTGGGGAATATTGGCATTTAACGCTTCATATAAAAGAATTTGTTTAGGCGTATTAGAAATATGATCTTCCCCTCGAATCACCTGGGTAATTTTCATATCAATATCATCAACAACCACCACAAAATTATACAGAGGTTGCCCAATTTCGCCACTACTAGAAGCCCGCGCAATCACCATATCACCGCCCAAATCACCGCCTTTCCAGGTGACTTTTCCCCGCACTAAATCAGTCCAACTAATTTCTCGATGATCGTCTATTCTGAAGCGAATCACCGCTTGACGACCTTCGGCTTCAAAGGCGGCTTGCTGTTCGGGGGTAAGGTGACGATGGCGGTTATCATAGCGAGGGGCTTCATTTCTAGCCTTCTGCCCTTCTCGCATGGCATCTAGTTCTTCTGGGGTACAATAGCAACGATAGACTAAACCCTTCTCCATCAGCGTTTGGATGGCTTGACGATACAGGTCTAAACGCTCAGATTGATAAAATGGCCCTTCATCCCAGGTTAGACCTAACCAAGTTAACCCCGTGAGGATATTTTCCGTATATTCGGGGCGAGAGCGTTCTAAGTCGGTATCTTCAACCCGCAGGAGAAAAGTCCCCCCTTGATTGCGGGCAAATAACCAGTTAAAAACAGCAGTTCTGGCAGTTCCTATATGTAAACTTCCGGTAGGACTTGGGGCAAGACGAACTCTAACAGTCATATTGATATTTTTAATTTAACATAGGTCGCAAAAACGCACTGATAAAATCATCCTACCATTATTAAGTTCCCTCTCGGCAGGAATTTTTCTCTAAAGCAGGTTAATAGTCAAGGTTTTTCAAAGACTAAAAAATGTTGTTGGGGTAAAAAATCTTGAGTTTCTTTCCAGTTTAAACCCACGGCAGCCATTTCTTTTTTGACTTGTTTTTCTGACATTTTATGCAGTCCTTTAATTAAAATCAAAGGATTTTCCTGGCGATATTCTAATAATACCACCCGTCCCCCTGGTTTTAAGGCTTTGACAATTCCTTGCATCATTTCTTGAGGATATTGAAATTCATGATAAGCATCAACCATTAGGGCTAAATCAAGGATTGATTCGGGTAAATTCGGGTGATCTACGGTTCCCAAAATTGGTTCAATATTTTGAATATTTTCTTGGGTTTTAACAAAGTTTATTAGTGCCAACATTTCCGGTTGTACATCCACGGCTAAGACTTTTCCCTGGGGAACTAAAGGACTAATTCTAAAGGTAAAATATCCCGTTCCCGCCCCAATATCAGCGACAATATCGCTGGGTTTTAAATTTAAGGCTGCGATCGCTTGTTCCGGTTGTTCGGAGGTTTCTCGACGGGGACGTTCTAACCATCCGGCTCCCTCATGGCCCATTACCTGAGCAATTTCTCTGCCCAGATAAAATTTTCCTATGCCGTCGGGACTGTGAAGGGTGCGGTATTCATACACAGAATCAACTCTAGGCGAAGTTAAGGCTATGGTGGGGTCGGGGTTGATACATCCGAGCAAAATCAAGGCAATGCTATAAAGAATAGGGGATAAATACCGATATAAAGATTTGATCATGGTTTAGCGAAAAATTACAATTCTTGTTAAACTGGAAAAAACAGTACATAATAAAAATCGGGTGCAATTATTTCATAGGAGAATTATACTTTGCATCAAGAATATAACAAATTAGTGCGCGATCGCATCCCAGAACTGATTCAAAAATCAGGATCTCAGTATGATATTACAACGTTATCAGAAATCGAATATCGTCAAGCCTTAAAGGATAAACTGCTAGAAGAAGCCCAAGAAGTAGCTCAATCTTCACCTGATGAATTAGTACAAGAATTAGCGGATTTATTGGAAGTAATAGCAGCATTAATGGAAGCCCATGGAATTGAAGATGAACATATTTTGTTAGAACGGGATCATAAACGAGCCGAAAAGGGAGGATTTGAACATAAAATTAAATTACTCTGGACTGAATCTACTTAATTTTTACGCAGATTAATTATGGCTATTACAAGAATTAAGATTGCTAAAGATAAAGCAGAATTGGTGCGATCGCTCACAGAAATAGAAGGTAAAACCGGGCCATTTCAAACTTATGCTGATGTCATTGCTTTTGCCGCATTATTAGGAAAACGGCGCAAAAAACGGATTCCTATTGATGGGCTTTCTAAACGTGATCCTGGGCCGATTTCTATGGAAGTTTTTATTTCTAGGGGATATGATGCAATTATTAAATTAGTAGCGATTTCTGAAACCCAAAATATCAAACTTCTATCTCCGTTTCAACTAGAAGCGGAAGAAGAAAGAGCCTTAATTTTTGAAGAATATGCCAATGGGGGCTTAGAAATATTACGAGATGAATGTCGCGGGACGGTTGATTATTCAGATCAATTACTATTGATCTTAATGGCTGAACACGATCGCCCATCCCAAACCGAAGGCGAATTTGATTTAAGTCGTTTTCTGGGTTAAATTTTCCTGGGAATCCTAATATTGTATCCCAAAATAATATCAAATACCAGTGAAAGAGAAGAAATAGAAATCTAGCGGTATTGGGAAAGTCTAAAAATATTAATTCAGGGGAAAATACCAATTTCTTGTAATTCCCCTATTAGCTATTACAACCTACGATTTCCCATTGCCATTAGCCGCAGCTAAAATCCGTTCCGTTAACTTTTCAGGAACTTCCTGTAAACGATCAAATTGCCAATTAAAATAACCTACTCCTAAAGTTAAAGAACGCAATTCTACAATTAAATCCTGCATTTCCGCCTGGGGAATATAGGCAGAAATTTTATCCCATCCCTTCCAGTCCGACATCGGTTCAAAGCCTAAAATTTGTCCCCGTCGTCCGGTAATTAACTGAAACATTTGGGAAGTAAAATCACTCGGTGCACAAATTTCAACAGAAGTAATAGGTTCCAATAAAATTGGCTCACATTTCTCCATTCCCGACTGCATTGCTAACCGGGCAGCCTGTTTAAAAGCCTGTTCCGAACTATCAACCGCATGATAGGAACCATTAGTTAATGTCACCGCTATATCTACTACTGGAAACCCTAATGGCCCCTGGTTTAAATAGTCTCGAACTCCCGTTTCCACCCCCGGAATATATTGACGGGGAACCGAACCCCCAACAATAGTTTCCCCAAAATTAAACCCTTCCCCGCGAGGTTGAGGTTTAATATCTAAATACACATCCCCAAACTGTCCATGACCGCCACTTTGATGTTTATATCGACCGTGGGAATTAGTAGTTTTGCGAATCGTTTCTTTATAGGGAATACTCGGTAAATTAGTTACCATCGGTAAATTATATTTACGCCGTAACCGATCTAAAGTTACTTGCAAATGAATTTGACCTTGACCCCATAAAATAATCTCGTGGGTATCACTATTTTGTTCCCAACTTAACGCCGGATCTTCATCTAACATTTTAGATAAAGCCGTACTAATTTTCACCTCATCTTTACGGTTTTCTGGAGTAATAGCCCAGCCATAAACCGCAGGAAGTAAAGCCGCTTTTGGTAAGGGATTTTTTAATTGATTTGCTTCAGTGGTTAAGGTATCTCCAGTTTGAATTCCTTCCATCCGTCCCAAAGCCACAATTTCCCCAGTTTTTGCTGTTTGTACGTTTTGGGCTTGTTGTCCGGTCATCCGATACATTCCCCCAGGTCGTACCCCATTTAAGGTCATACCTTCGGTCAGTTCCCCCTGCCAAACCCGCACCAGGGAAAGTTTACCGCCTTGGGGGGTATAATAGGTTTTCAACACCTGGGCAATGGGCAAGCCTTCCGAGGATTTTAGCCCCCGACGTTCTGCGGTAATATTGGGTTCTGGAGCTTCCCGAACTAAGGCGTCCAACAGCGCCCGCACCCCGTGATCTTGTTCCGCTACTCCTATTAATACCGGGACAATTAAATCCGCCCCCAATTCCATTTTTAAATCCTTAACAATTTCATCTTGAGGCGGTTCAATTTCTTCTAATAGTTCTTCTAATAAATGATCGTCAAAATTAGCTAACTCCTCTAACATTGCTTGACGGGCGAGGTGTTCAGCCTCTTTTAAGGATTCTGGAAAGGGGACGGGATCAGACGGAGCACCGGAATGATAATGATAGGCTTGTTCCGTAATTAAATCAATAAAACCGACCAATTGTTCACCGTTACCAATGGGATATTGTTGGGGAATTACTGGACGGGTGGAAACGGATTTTAAAGCATTTAAGATTTCAGTAAAACTGTTAACGCAACGTTCCTCATCGGTACAAACCCGATCCATTTTATTAACAAAAACCAGATGGGGAATTTCCCAATCATCTAAGAATTTGAACAGAGGAGATAGGGTTAAAATTCGGCCGGGATCAGCTTCACAAACCACAATAGCTAATCCAGTACCGATTAAACCATTATAGGTTTCTTGGGCAAATTCTACAGAACCCGGACAGTCTAAAAAGGTAAAACGAATGCCACCATATTCGGTACTAGCGGCATTAACTTCTACACTCATATTTCGTTCTTTCGCTTCTGGAGAACTATCTCCAACCCGGTTAGTATCTTTTGCCGTTCCCTTGCGAGATGTGGCGGCCGTGACGGATAAAATACTCTCTAAAAGTGTGGTTTTTCCGCTTAAATAGGGGCCGACAAGGGCAACATTACGGAAGTTTGTTACAGTTTCTGACATATTTTTTCTCCACGAATATAAATTATAAATTCTGGTTTCTCAATTCGCCTACTCTAATAATTTAAAGAGTTTTTGCCACAATTTAACATCTGGTTAATCAAAAAAAACATTATGAATTTATTACAACTTTTGTAAATAAATATTAAGTTAATTAGGCTAAGGATTTAAAAAAGCCCGTTGTTGGGCTTTAGCCCTAAGTTGTTGGGCTTAAGCCCTAAGTTGTTGGGCTTAAGCCCTAAGTTGTTGGGCTTAAGCCCTAAGTTGTTGGGCTTTAGCCCTAATAAAGATTGGGCTTAAGCCCAACAACGGCCCAACAACGGCCAAACAACCTATTAAGCAGGTTCAGCTAATCGGGGTTCTAATTTTCCTTCTCCATCTAATTGATACATATCATCACAACCCCCAATATGTTGATTATTAATAAAAATTTGGGGAACTGTGCGTTGTCCATTTGCCCTTTCTGCCATTTGATTTCGGGCGACATCATCCCCATCTATTTTATATTCTGTGAAATTAACCCCTTTCCACCATAATAATAATTTAGCCCGAATACAGTAGGGACAGGTCTGCCAAGTATAGATTTCGACGTTAGCTTGATTTCGTTCAGGATGGCGACCGAATAAAGCATTAAGAGCATCTAACACGATAAAATTCCTAGAGATCAACAATAGTTTATTTTAACTTAAACCTATTTCTATTTTTCGGGTAGCGATCGCTCAAACCCTAATTAAAAATTATAATTAAACCGTTTCAATTGAGCTTTCATTTTATTAATTAGCTTAAATTCTTTAAAAATTAATCCATAGTAATGCAAAGAAAATAAAATATTAATCACAAAGAAACCCAGGGTTAAAATAAATCTAAATACCGTAGAAAAATTGAATTCAGAAGTCATTGTAAAAACGGAAAAGATAATTGAGCAAAGCCCAAAACCCGCCGCAAAAGAACTAAGAATCAGTAAACGTACCTTAGCCATCATAAGTGAAACTTTATTAATAAGAATAAAATCCAGTCATATAGTTGATCCGTCACTAAGTATAAGTACCGGATCAAACTGATTATCACTATACAACTAAATTTCAAAGGATGACTGAAGGAATCGGAGTTTTTTCAAAATAGCAGTATTCCCCATTCCCTATTACCCATTCCCCATTACCTATTACCCATTACCTATTACCCATTCCCCATTACCTATTACCCATTACCCATTACCTATTCCCCATTCCCCATTCCCCATTCCCCATTCCCCTATTTCCAGACAAGGGCTTTCCATCAACCTCTGGGAGTCAATGGTGACTGTAACACTCCGTTACCTTTGACCCCTGACAAAAAGCCCAAACCCTATAATATCTGGCAATTCCAGCTTACATTTTCTCCAACTCCTTTTTCAGCTTTTCTAACTCATCATCTACGGGAGCACTACTCGTCGCCGTTGTTTGTCCGGGGGGTAGGGACTGGGGAGCGGGGCTACCGGAAATCTGGGCTTTCAGGGCAGCTAATTCGTCATCCACATCACTTCCGGCTTCCAAAACTGCAAATTTGCTTTCAAAATCTGAACCCGTCAGTTCTCCAGCCGCTTGAGCACGTGATTCTAACTGCAACACTTTATCCTCCATGCGTTCAAAAGCTGAGGTCGCTCCACTGGGATTAATACCCCCCAATAAACCCTGTAACTGTTCATTGGCTTTGGCTGCTTGCGCCCGGGCTTTGAGCATATTTTTCTTGGTTTTGGCTTCAGAGATTTTGCTCTCTAACTGAATTAAATTGCGCTTGAGGCCATCCACCTGAGCTAATTGTTGATCCAGAGTCAATTTAATAGTATTAGCCGTTTCCGTGTAGCCTTTTTTGCGCTGTAAGGCTTCTCTGGCTAACCCTTCTTCCCCTTTTTGCAGGGCTAACTTGGCGCGAGACTCCCATTGGTTTGCTTGGGACTGAGCTTGATTATACTGTTGTTCACTGCGTTTTTGATTGGCGATCGCTTGGGCAACGGCCTGACGCAACTGCACCAGATCCTCCTGCATATCAATGACCGCCTGATCCAGAATCTTCTCTGGATCTTCGGCTTTGTTGACCAGATCATTCAAATTGGCTCTGACAAGACGGCTAATGCGATCAAATAATCCCATGACGCTGTTCTTCCTTTGACGGTGTACGGTTTTTGATTACCTCTATCTACAGTTTAACCAAATCGGAGCAAGAAGTCCCACCTCCTACTCGATAGGGAGTTGATTATAATTCAGATATGGTGATTTTCAGGAGGATAACTGTCCTGTTTGATAGCTGGAATAATCAACTTTTCTCCTTGTTGTTGATGGGATTGTAAGAATATCAAAGTCGGCATTTACTATAGCAATCCTAAATAGGTTGTAATATTATTAATACTGACATGAAATAGCTATAAGTATTATCCGGTGTTCCATTGTTCCCTTTTGCTCAGGAATTAAGAACACAAATCAAATAGGATTAATATATGCCAAAATGTGAGTAATGAAAATGCAAACTATTTGTGCCTTATCCCCTCAAGGAGTCCAGGTTATGAAACGTATTTTAGTCGTTGATGACTCGGCAACAATGAGAAAAATGGTGATCGCGTCCTTGCGAGATTTAACTGATGTTAGTTTTAGCGAAGCTGGGAATGGTTTAGAAGCCATTGAAAAAATCGAAATTGCCCCCTTTGATTTAATGATCTTGGATTTGAATATGCCCGATATGCACGGGTTGGAAGTTCTAAGATTCGTTTTGAGCCATCCTAGTTATCACGATACCCCGATTGTGATTCTGACCACAAAAGGCGATGAAGATAGTCGCAGCGAAGCGATCGCAGCAGGTGCAGCTTGCTATTTAACCAAACCCTTTCAACCTAAATTCCTTGCTGGTCAAATTAAAGAACTACTCAATTCAGTGATCAGTTATCAGTAAACTGAAAACTCTTAAACTGATAATGCGGATACTTGATAACTGATAACTGATTATTGTGTCTAACCCAACTGAAAATAATTTTTTCGAGGACTTTTTAGAAGATTATTTTGCAGAATGTGAAGAACATTTAGCCGTCGTCAGACGAGAACTTCTAAACCTTGAATCATGGATTAATCAATCTCATATTGAGCGGTCTAGCCTGAATGAATTGTTCCGTTGTTTCCATTCCATAAAAGGGTTGTCAGGCATGGTAGGAGTGGGTTTGGCTGAAGAATTAGCCCATGAAATGGAAAGCTATTTACGAGCATTGCGAGATCAAGAAATTGTTTTATCCACTCAAGGATTTGATGCCCTAATTACAGGAACAAAACTACTCGAACAAGTGATCAGTTGTCAACGAACCCAAACCCCGCCACCGGATATTACCGAGATCATCAACCAACTTGCCTCGCTAATTCCTAATGAAAAACACCTGGAAAATCAACCCTCTGGCCTAGTAACCCCAGTAGAATTAAAACTTAAACCCCAGGAAGAAAACGAACTTAACGAAGCCATCAACAAAGGGGAAAACCTCTGGCATTTTGTGTTTTCACCAACTACCCAACTATCTGAACAAGGAATTAGAGTCAATACCATTCGAGAAGATTTACAAACCCTGGGTCAATTAATTTATGTTGCACCCCGCATGAGTGAGGGAAATAAGATCCTATTTGATTTGATCCTCGCAACATCCTCAAATGATCTTCCCTTTCAAGAAGGCGATCAACCGGGCTTAACCTGGCAACCCTATTTAAAAAACCCTGCTCCCCCTACCTCCCCTACCTCCATCCCCCTCTCCACCTCCTCCAACGTTGTGCGTGTCGAGTTACCCAAACTAGATGATTTGATGCGAATGGTCGGAGATTTAGTGATTAGTCGCGGTCGTTTAGAAGATTATCTGCAATTGATCGCCACCTATCTAAAAGCCCCTCAAACCCGAGCCTTACAGGAAATCAACCTCATGCTCGAACGACAATTACGAGATTTGCGTCAGGGGGTAATGCAAGTGCGTCTAGTTCCCATTGGTGAGATTTTTGCCCGGATGCAATTTGTGATTCGGGATTTAGTGCGGGCCAGTGAAAAACAAGTCACCCTAGAGATTAGTGGACAGGAAACCGAAATTGATAAATTCGTTGTGGAGCGAATGCTCGATCCCCTGTTACATTTAGTGCGAAATGCCGTGAGTCATGGAATTGAATCCCCCGCCGAACGCTCTGTGGCTGGAAAAAACCCCCAAGGAAGCATCACCCTCAAGGCGATCACCGCCGGAGAAACCGTAATTATTGAAATTGAAGATGATGGTCGAGGTGTTGATATTGAAACCGTGTCGTAGGTAACACCGGAAACTCCGTAGCCCTGGTGGTGGATAGGGTCACGGGATTAAGGGAAATTGTGGTGAATCCCTTAACCGATCCCCTGGTACAAGTGATGGGAATAGGTGGAGCAACGGAACTAGGAGATCGACGTGTCGTTTTAATTTTAGATGTGGCGGCCATCGTCCAATATTCAAGCTTAGGTACAACCCGATCGCGATCGCTACTTCTCAGCAACAACCATTAACCATCAACATCCCAATTGTGAACGGTCAAATGTCAGACATTACAACTTCCACTCAAACCTATATTTTATTTGAACTGGCTGACACAACCTATGGAATTTCCTCTCAAGTTGTACAGCAAATGGAAATGATTGAACAAATTACCCCCGTCCCCAATACCTTAGCCTTTGTGGAGGGGGTGGTATTTTCCAGAGGACAAGTAATTCCGGCAATTAATTTACGAGTTCGATTTGGACTGAAGAAAACCGCTTATGATCTGCGAACCCGTTTAATTGTAATTCAGACCGAGCATCGTACCGTCGGACTGATTGTGGATACCGCTAGGGAATTTTTAGCCCTATCAGAAGATATCATTCAACCCCCACCCGAAGGAATGTCCCATTTAAGCGGTCGGTATTTAGCCGGAATTGCCACCTTGGGAACACGAGTTGTGCTGATACTAAATGTTAAGGAGTTACTCAATTTAGACGAATCTGTACCGGAGGACTTTAAAATTAAACATTAAAAATATAAAAAACCACTAATAAATATAAATTACCGAGGAAAAAATCATGTCTAAAATCAAAAAAAAGCAACAAAAAAATAACAAAAATTTATCAAAAATTAATAGTTCTATTGGATCTGATCGGATAGTCGAACAGATCAAAGAAGAAAATCAGCAAATCTTGATTAAAACCCAAGATATACTAGCAACGGCGGAAAATCTATGCTTAGGAATGGAATCTCAAAGTCGCTGGCACCAGGAGAATTCTACCGGAGTTAAAACCCTAGACACCCTATTAAAACAAACCGCTTCCCAAACCCAATCCGTTGAGATCTCCGGGGAAGAATTAGTATCTTCGGTCAATGAAATGGCCGCGTCAATTGAACAAGTGACCGCCAGTAGTAACGAACTAGCAACGGTGGTCAAACAAACGGCCACTTCAGTCCAACAAAATAGCGTTTCCACCCATAATGTGGCCAATAGTGCTCAGGAAATGGCAACTTCAGCCTCTGAGGTCACCGCATCAATGGTAGAAATGGCCGCCTCCATTAAAAGTGTTAGTGCGGATACGGAGAATTTAGCCACTGCTGTCAACCAAACCGCCGCCTCCATCGAAGAAATGACCAGTTCCATTGGGGGAGTGGCCCAAAATGCCGATGACTTAACCTCCGCCTCCGAACAAACCACCGCTTCCATTAACGAAATGGCCGCATCCATCGAAGAAGTCACCGCCACCACCGAGAATTTAGCTGCTACGGTGGAAGAAGTCTCAACTTCTATGGAAGAAATGGCACAGTCCGTGATCGGGGTAGCCCAAAATGCCGAACGAATTACCGAAGCCGCCACCAATGCCGCCATCTCCGCCGAACAGTTGGATCGCTCGATTCGTTCGATTAGCACCATCACCCAACAGGCAGATGAAATTACCCACAAAGTCATGCAGGATGCTGAAGTGGGGGGCAAAACCGTGGAAAAAGCCATTCAAGGGTTAGGTCGGGTGCGGGAGTCCATGGTTAAATCCTCCGATGTGATTCGGGATATGGGGAAACGCACGAACGAAATTAGTAGTATTGTCGATACGATTAATTTAATCTCAGAACGCACTAACCTGCTATCCTTAAATGCTTCGATTGAGGCGGCGCGGGCGGGAGATGCGGGTCGGGGGTTTGCGGTGGTGGCCGAGGAAATTAGAAATTTGGCCGATCGCGCAGCCCAGGCGACATCGGATATTGCTGCGATTATCAAAGCCCTGCAAGTGGTGGCTCAAGATGCCGTAAATACATCGAATGAAGGTCTACGAGTCGCCGAAGATAGTGGGGGTTTAGCCGAAGAAGGATTGGGGGGACTCAGAAAAATCCTATCGGGGATTGAAAGAACTACCCAATTAGTCAGTCAAATTGCGGCGGCTTCTGAGGAACAAATGATTGCGGGTCAAACCGTGGTTAATTCGATTAATACCACCGCCAACCAAGCCCGAGAAGTGGCAAAAGCTACTATCGAACAATCGAAAACGACCCAGGGAATCGTGGTTTCCACCCGACAAATGCAACAAATCGCCAAACAAGTCACCCAGGCGATGAATGAACAGGCCAGGGCTGCCAGGGAGGTGATTAAAGCCACTCAAAATACCACGAATTTAGCCGGACAAGTACGCAAAGCCACCTTTGAACAAAATAAGGGGGCTTCTCAAATCATGCAGGCGGTGGAGTCCATGCGCCGGGGGGTGATGACCACTTCCCGGGCGATTCGGGAACAGTCCGTGGCTGGAGATCAAATCTCGAAGGAAGCAGAACGACTTGCTAACCTGATTAATAATGTGACCAAAGACATGACCCAACAGGCAACCATTGCCTCCCAAGTAACTCTCGCCGTTGATAATATGCGAGTCCAGTCCGAACAGGTGGCAATAGCCATGAGGGAACAGTCAAAAGCAATTCAACAGATGACCGAGGCGATTAGAAGTATTACTCAGAAAATTAATTTAATTCGGAGTTCAAATGTTGAACATTCCAATCTTTCCAATCAAGTCTTACAAGGAATTGAGAATATGGGGGTTATGAGTGAACGTCATCTACAAAGTGCCAAAACTCTGATAAATGCTGTAAAAAACCTCCTAGAACGCACTCAATCCCTAACTTCCATGTAGTAAGCCCTTCAGGGCTTTCTTTTATATATTAGGCGAGGAAAGATTGAGGCGTAAACACCTCACTACCAGATTGAGGCGTGAACACCTCACTACCAGATTGAGGGGTAAACACCTCACTACCAGATTGAGGCGTAAACACCTCACTACTAGCTAAGACACCCCAGTAATAAATATGACAATTGGTATTTTTACGACCGATATAAATTTAACGATCCGTTCCTGGGATTCTCGATTATTGGAACTGACCGGAATTAGTGCCGACATTAGTTGTGGCCAAAGAATTACCGAGCTAATTCCTGATTTAGAACAACGGGGTTTATTAGAACGATTTGAACGGGTAATCACCCAAGGCGTTGTGGAAATTATGGCACCCGCCTTCCATCAATACCTGATTCCCTGTCCGCCTTTGATCTCGTCTAAGCATTTCCAATATATGCAGCAACGGGTGACTATTACCCCCTTACGAGAAAAAAATATCATTGTCGGAACCATTGTCACCCTAGAAGATGTCACGGTTCGACGGGAACGGGAAGCCGATCTTTCCCAAAATTATCTAAGGGAGGGGAGTCCTTCGGCGTTTGGGGGTTCTTATGAGGAGCTAACGAACGAACAACATCAGAATTTACTGTTTTCGGTGTCCGAGAACCTAACTCAAGGCATATCTTCTAGCACCACTGACTTTATGAATGCCCTACAAAATAGTAATTGGCAGGTCAGACAGGAAGTGGTACAGCAATTAACCGCGAGTCACAACCCAGAAATTACCACGGAATTGTTACGGCTTTTGCGTCAAGAACATCGCAATGCCACAATGGTTAATAGTGTGATTCAGGTTTTGGCACTGAGTCGGGTGGATTTAATTCCAGCCTTAATTGAGTGTTGCACCGACTCTGACCCGGAACTCAGAATTTATGCCACCCAAGCCCTGGGACAACGGGACGACCCCAGAGCCGTTCCTGCTCTGATTTTGGCTCTGGCTGATGCGGATACCAATGTTCGCTATCATGCCGTTGAAGCATTAGGACGTTTGAAAGCCCGAGACGCCATTGATCCCCTACTCGAAATTGCTCAATCTCAAAACTTTTTCCTGGCGTTTCCTGCTTTAGATGCCCTGATGCAAATTGGAGATCTTTCTATCGCAGGACGTTTAATGCCATTAATCCAAAAAACTCTGAATTGGCGGGTGCGTCGGGAGGCCGTCGATAGCTTGGCCATGCAGGACGATCCGAACTTAACCCAGGATTTATTGCGCCTGCTGCGAGAACAACACCGCAATCCCGATATTCTGAATAGCGTGCTTCAGGTCTTGGTTCTCAGTCATATTGATCCGATTCCTTCTCTGCTAGGCTGTTTGAATGACCCTGATCCAGATTTACGGATCTATACGGCTTTAGCCCTGGGAGAACGCCACGACCCTAGGGCAATTCCGGCTTTAATTCAGGCACTCGATGATCCAAATGTAAATGTTCGCTATCACACAATTGAATCCCTCGGACATCTGCGGGCTACCGAAGCGGTCGATAAATTAGTTGAAATTACTCAGTCTGGGGATTTCTTTTTAGCCTTCCCCGCCTTGGAAGCCTTGATGAAAATTGGAGACACCACTATTGGTTCTCGAATTGTTCCGTTATTAGATGATGAACTCCTGGGAAATCAGGTGGCTGAGGTTTTGGGAGTTTTGGGAGATGCGGAAGTGGTAACACCCATGGCTACTTTTCTGAATCAATCCGATAGCAGTAACTTTCCCTGTTCGGTAGGGGGTTTGGCGATCGCCTTAGCTAAAATTTATCACCGCTATCAAAAGGAATTTGGGGAAGGAGCGTTTATTGCCGATCTCACCCGCCGTGCTGTTGATGAATTAGGGACTCAGAACCTACTCAATACCATTAAAACCGCAAATTCTGAAGAATTACAGTCCCTTGCCCTAATTCTGGGATGGTTAAACGGAAACAATGTGGCTGTCGCCCTGACGGAAATGTTGAGTAATGCTCAATTGCGAGAACCGATTATTGAGGCTTTAGTTAAATTTGGCAGTTCCATCACCCCCTTATTAATTAGCCAATTAGAGGCTCCCGATTTAGAAACTCGCAAAGCTGTGATTACTGTCCTGGGCAGGATTGGCAGTAATCAGGCGGTTCCAGCCCTAACCAATTTACTCGGAGAGGATGGGGAATTGGTCATGGTAACGACGGCTGCTTTGGCCCAAATTGGGGATGCCAGAGCCTTTGAAGCGTTGTTAGGGTTATTGGGACATCCCGATTCCGCCGTGCGTTTAGGGGCGATCGCTGCCTTAAATTCCCTCGGTCATCCCGCCTTACCGGAACGAATTCTGCATCTACTCACCGATCCAAATCCGATTATTCGGGAGTCGGCGGTCAAAATTGCCGGCTATTTTGCCTTCAGTGAATGTATTGAAGCCCTGTTTAAATGTATCCACGACCCGGAAGAAAAAGTTCGACGAGCCACAATTGAACACCTACCCTACATTGAAGACGAACGGGTTCTACCCCTTTTAGTCATGGTTTTAAGGCAGGAAGTCCCCTCGGTGCGGGCCGCCGTTGCCCATGCTTTGGGGGATTTGGAGACAACTTTGGTTCTCCCCCACCTGTTAACGGCTCTACGGGATGATGATTCTTGGGTACGCTATCAATCGGCTCGTTCTCTTGGCCGTCTGGATTTAACCGAGTTACTGAATTCTGAAAATGAAACCCTGACGGTGGTGTTTGAAGTCCTAGAACATCTAATAAACACAGATATTGCCTATCCCGTGCGGGCCGCGGCAACTTCGGCTTTAGGTTACATTGGGGGCAACCGAGCTATTCCTCTACTCACGTCTTTGGTGGGGGTTGAGGTCGGGGATGGGGATGTCGCCCGGGCTGCGGTAATTGCCCTGGGACGGATTGATAGTACGGATGCGGTGGCTCCGTTATTAATGGCTTTGAATTCGACGAATCCTGAACGCCGTTTAGATGCCCTCCATGCCTTTCGGGAACGGGGCACAGAGGAGGCAGGAGTGGCTTTGCAATGGATGGCCGCGGCTGATCCAGAGGAAAAAGTGGTTCAGGCGGCGATTGAGTCCCTCTCGCGGATGGGAACCCCGGAGGCGATCGCGGCTTTATTGGAGTTATCGGTTGATCCCAGCAGTCGGGAGGCTTGTATTTTGGCTTTGGCTGCTCGCAATTTGGATAATTCCACCATCAAGGAGGATTATATTGAGGGGATTAGTCAGGGGTTGAATCATGTCCATCCGGCGGTACGCTGTGCGGTGGTGGAAGTCCTCAAACGCCTCAAACATCCTTTTGCCTCGGAAATTTTAATCAGTGCCTTGAATGACCCGGATCAAAGCGTCCGTTTATCGGCGGTTAATGCTTTGGTCTACCTGGGAAATCGCTCCTGTGCGGAACAGTTGGGAATATTAGCTCGGAATGACACCTCTGCCGCGGTTCGTCGAGCGGCTCAAAAAGGAATAAATCAGTAATTATAGCAATCCTATGTTGTGTTCAAAATTCCTATTCCCTGTTCCCTACTATGATATGAAATTTTCTTCAGAACCTCTGGATTTAAGCGATAATACCTTTGTGATTTTACGAGATCTAATCCATGAACGGACGGGATTATTTTATAGTGTTTCTAAACAGACAATATTGGCGGATAAGCTATCAATTAGAGTTAGAGAACGGGGGTTAGACTCGTTTTTAGACTATTATTATTTACTGAAATATGATCAGTCAGCCCGTGAAGAATGGCAAGAATTGATTAATGCTTTAACGGTGCAGGAAACCTATTTCTGGAGGGAGTATGACCAAATTAAGGTTTTAGTTGAGGTGTTGTTACCGCAATATTTAGAACGGTTTTATAAATTTTCCTATCCCTGTCAACCTCTGCGGATCTGGAGTGCGGCTTGTTCGACGGGAGAAGAACCTTTAACTATTGCGATGGCTTTAAATGAAGCGGGTTGGTTTGAACGAATTCCGATTGAAATTTGGGCGAGTGATGCGTCTTCTCGGGCGATTAATAAGGCGGTATCGGGAATCTATCGACAATACTCCTTTCGCGGTTTTCCTGAATCCTTAAAAGCTAAATATTTTTCTGTCCATGAGCAAGGATGGCGGATCTCTCCCCTAATTCATAATCGAGTGCATTGGTCGGTGAATAATTTATTAGTGGAGTCAGATATTCAGTATTTAGCCCAAGCTCATTTTGTTTTTTGTCGAAATGTTTTTATCTATTTTTCTGATGCTTCTATTTCAAAGACGGTGAATTTTTTTTATCAACGAATGTTTAGTCCGGGTTATTTGTTTTTGAGTGCTTCGGAATCATTACTGAAACTAAAAACCAATTTTCAGTTAGAGGAAATTGATGGAGCGTTCATTTATACAAAAAATCAATCTAAGTCTCTATTTTCTGAAAAAAAGTATTGAAAAAACACCGATAAAGTTATAATAAAAATGCTAAATTCAGAAAAGAAAAAAAACCAATTTTATCACAAACAATTTTATAAACAAGGAGCATAACAATGAATAGTAAAATTATTCGAGTTTTAGTGGTTGATGATTCAGCTTATGTGCGTAAAGTCGTTAAACAAATGCTGTCTCGTAGTCCTTTTATTGAAGTGGTAGGAACGGCCCACGATGGGGAAGAAGCCTTAGAAAAACTAGAACAGATGCCAGATGAAGTTGATGTGATTACCTTAGATTTATTAATGCCTAAAGTTGATGGGGTAGAGTTTCTGCGACGACAAATGGCACGAAATCCTATCCCGGTAATTGTTGTCAGTATTGCCAATGAAGGGGGGGAAATGGTCTTAGAGGCTTTAGATGCCGGGGCGGTGGATTTTGTTCATAAACCCACGGCTTTAGCTACGGAAAAAATGTATGAACTGGCCGAAGAATTAATTGATAAAGTCAAAGCCGCGGCTAATGTTCCCCTCAAGCGTCTTCCCCTCCCTACTTTAGTCAAACCCAGTAATTTTGTACATCCAATTCAACCTCTCACCCATACCAGTGTTACGGATTTAATTGTGATTGGAATTTCCACAGGCGGCCCCCAAGCCTTAGCATTTTTAATTCCTCAATTACCTAGTAATTTCCCTATACCCATCGCCATTGTTTTACATATGCCTATTGGTTATACCAAAATGTATGCGGAACGCTTGGATCAATTATCTGAGTTGAAAGTTGTAGAAGCAGCCGATGGGGAAATTATCTGTCCAGGTATGGTTTTTATCGCCCCTGCCGGACGTCATTTAACCTTCAAACTTCAGGGAGATAAAGTAGTAGCCCGTTTAGCCGCCCAACCCTTTGATATGCCCCATCGTCCCTCGGTTGATGTGATGTTTCAATCGGCCGCCCAGGTGTATGGGAATCGAGTTTTGGGAATTGTGATGACCGGAATGGGTTGCGATGGAAAACAGGGTGCAGCCTGGATTAAGTCTTCTGGGGGTTCTATTTTTACTGAATCAGAGGAAACTTGTATTGTCTACGGAATGCCTCGGTCGGTGGTGGAATCGGGGTTAAGCGATCGCCAAATTCTTTTATCTGATATAGCACAGACTATCTTAGAATCTGTATAGTAAGATAAAATAGATAATTAAATAATAATTAATAAAGGAAGATATTGTGAGTGTTCATCAAGTCTTTAAAGGCTCAATTAGTGGAGATGCGTTATTACTTTTAAATTATTCTTTTGCTGTTAAATTAACTAATTTACTCCAAAAGAGTAGTCAGGAGGAAATTGTCTATTTGAATGTTTCTTCCTGTGAAGTCTTAACCGAAGCGGGCAATATTTTATTAAATTCCTATATTGGTCTTTTAGGAAATTTAATGGGATGTCAATTTACCTTTTCTATGCCTACATTCCAAATTGAACCTTTAGCGGATTTAGTCAAATCTCTAATGTTGGGTAGAAATGAAGTCCGTTATGTTTTAATGGTGGATACGACCTTTGAATTATGTCATAATTCAGTTAAAGGTTATTTAGTCTTTGTTTCCGGTGTGATTCCTTTATCTTGTTTAATTAGAGGGATTGAAGCCTCCATTGACTTAGCGATTCCTCATCCTTGAGATTGATGCCCATTCAACCCATGACAACCCTGCGATATCAATACTAATTATTCTCTGGAAGAATGGATAGCCAAAGCTGATAAACTGATGTATGAACATAAACATACTAAATACATCAGCAACTTGCATTGATTGGTTAACCCCTTTTCCCCCGAGGTTTTTATGATTCACTCAACTCACTGGCGTTCCCTCTATTCTTCTGTACAATCTGTTCCTGAAATCTGGCCAATTTTGGATCAAAATGTTGGTCAAATTATTGCTTTAGATGACCCCCACGGGAAACCCGAATTCCGTCTGAGCTATTCCCAACTATGGGAAAAAATTCAACAATTTGCCACGGGGTTACAAAACTTAGGCATAGAATCCACCACCAATAGTCTACCACCACGGATTGCTCTGTTTTCCGATGATAGCCCCCGTTGGATCATTGCGGATCAAGGGATCTTAACCGCCGGAGCCGCCGATGTGGTACGCGGGGCGACGGCTGACCCCTTAGAATTGGCTTATATTCTTAAAGATAGTGGGAGTACCGCCCTAGTTGTCGAAAACTTTTCCCTATTAAAAAAATTGCGATCGCAAATTGAAGATTTACCGATTCAATTTGTAATTTTATTATCGGATGAAACACCAAATTCCAGAGATTTACCAACTATTCCGGTATTGAATTTTAATCAATTAATTGAAACTGGAAAAAAAACAAGTCTCAAACCTTCTAAATCTCACCAAAACACCTTAGCTACCCTGCTCTATACTTCGGGAACAACCGGACAACCGAAAGGAGTAATGTTAACCCATAAAAACCTATTACATCAAATTAATGCCATTCCCGATGTGATTCAACCCGAACCCGGAGAAATATTTCTGAGTATTCTTCCCACTTGGCATACCTTCGGACGCACCGGACAATATTTTTGTTTATCCCAAGGGTGTACGGTTGTTTATACCAATATTCGCTATTTTAAACAGGATTTAAAGCAATTTAAACCCCATTATATGATTAGTGTGCCTCGAATTTGGGAAGCTATTCATGAAAGCGCCCAAAAACAATTTCGAGAACAGTCAGAACAGAAACAAAAAATTGTTGATCTCTGCTTTTCCTTGAGTGAAAAATACATTTTTGCCCGTCGTATTACCCAGGGATTGACTTTAGATTTAAAGCCCGCTTCTGCTTCCGAAAAACTTCTGGCTCAGTTAAAAACTTGGGTATACGCTCCCTTTCAAATTATCGGCGATCGCTTAGTCTATCAAAAAGTGCGAGAAGCCACCGGAGGACAACTCAAATTTGCCATTAGTGGGGGTGGCTCCTTGGCTATGTACCTAGAAAATTTCTATGAAATCGTCGGAATTAACTTATTAGTCGGATATGGTTTGACCGAAACTTCCCCGGTATTAAGTGCCCGTCGGGAATGGCATAATTTACGCGGATCATCGGGTAAACCCATCCCAGAAACGGAACTTTGCATCGTTGACCCCGAAACCCGTCAAATTTTGCCATATTATCAAAAAGGATTAGTCTTAGCCCGGGGGCCCCAGGTGATGACCGGGTATTTTGAAAACCCCCAAGCGACGGCTAAAGCCATTAATGCCGAAGGTTGGTTTGATACCGGAGATTTAGGTTGGTTATCCCCGCAAAATGACTTAGTATTAACTGGTCGTGCTAAAGATACTATTGTTTTAACCAATGGCGAAAATATCGAACCCCAAGCCATTGAAGATGCCTGTTTACGCAGTCCCTATATTGATCAAATCATGTTAGTCGGTCAGGATCAAAAAAATTTAGGAGCATTAATTGTTCCGAATTTAGATACTTTAAAACAGTGGGCAATTCGACAAAATCTGACCCTGAAACTACCTGAAGAAACCGTCACCCAAACTCAGGAAATCACCCTAGAGAGTCCCATCATTCAAAACCTATTCAGGGAAGAACTCAACCGGGAAGTTAAAAACCGTCCAAGTTATCGAATTGATGATCGGATTGGCCAATTTCAGTTATTGGCAGAACCCTTTTCCATGGAAAACGGAATGTTAACCCAAACCTTGAAGGTCAAACGCCCCGTTGTAATGGAACATTACCGCGATATGATTAACGAAATGTATAAAACCGTCACCCGCTAACGATTGAGTTTCTCTGCTCCATGCCAAGTTAAATCGAAATGGTTAACTCACGGTGATTACCTTCCTAAACCTCTTTGTGATTGTGTAAGGGTGACATTTACGTTACCCCTACGTTGCGCGGGTGACGGCGAACTGATAACGGACACAACATAACCACTTATGGATAATCTCAAACAATTACTGTTGAAACGACCGATTAATGTGAAGGCGGTGGTCACAAACCGTTGGAAAGACGAAGCCCAACAGCAACTTCAAGTCCAAATCAATCAAATTGATAGTCAGTTGCAACAGTTAGAAATCCAAGGACAACGCATGGTGGCGGAAATTAAACGCCAAAGCCTGCAACCTCTTGGCCCGGATGCGATGCAAAAAATAGACAGTATCCAAGTTGAGGTGAATGAACGGAAAAGTCAACTCTTAGAGCAGAAAAATCAAAACTTGCAACAACTCCAACAGGTGCAAACCCTAGAACTAGAACAGGAAGTTGTTCAAGGACAAATTGAAAGTATTTTTACTGTGGTAGAAGGCGACAATTTGGTTACCAAAATGCAAGTAGAAATTCTTCTACGAGATGGTTTCATCGAAGAAATTCGCGGCGATATTTAAAGGGTTTCGGTTAACGGTCTTCTTTCTGTTAACCGTTAACAGTCAACACTCAACCCCTATTGATAACATTTGAACTCTATTTCTTTTAACGCTTATGGCCATTCATGAAGTTTTTATGCCCGCCCTGAGTTCCACCATGACCGAGGGTAAAATCGTTTCTTGGCAAAAATCCCCCGGTGATAAAATTGAAAAGGGCGAAACGGTCTTGATCGTTGAGTCGGATAAGGCGGATATGGATGTGGAATCCTTCTATGAAGGGTATCTAGCCACGATTATTACTCCGGCCGGAGAAGCTGCCCCCGTGGGAAATACCATTGCCTTAATTGCAGAAACTCAAGGGGAAATTGAACAGGCCAAACAGAAAGCTGCCTCTGCTACCCCTGCCACCCCCGCCGCCGTAGCCCAACCCGTTGCCGCGAGTCCCGTGGCGGCCGTTGTCGCAACCCCAACCCCTCCTAACAATGGCAGGATTATTGCCTCGCCTCGCGCCCGCAAATTGGCCAAGGAACTGAATTTAGATTTAGCAACCTTAACCGGAAGTGGGCCAAATGGTCGGATCATTGCGGAAGACGTGGAAACAGCATCGGGACGTCCGGCTGCGGTTCAGACTCCCTCCCAAATCCCGGCTCCGGCTGTTAGTAAGCCCATGACAGCCCCAACTCCAGCAACTGTTCCCCTGGGTCAAGTTGCCCCGATGAATACCCTCCAAAACGCCGTGGTCAGAAATATGACCGCGAGTTTATCGGTGCCGGTATTCCGGGTGGGATATACGATTACAACGGATGGGTTGGATCAGCTTTATAAACAACTGAAATCTAAGGGTGTCACCATGACGGCACTCTTAGCAAAAGCGGTGGCGATGACGTTACAAAAACATCCGATTTTGAATGCCAGTTATGTAGAAAATGGGATTCAATATCGGGCGGGAATTAATATTGCGATCGCGGTGGCTATGCCCGATGGTGGTTTAATTACTCCGGTATTAAAAAATGCCGATCAAATTGATCTTTATTCCCTGTCTCGGACTTGGAAAGATTTAGTTGAAAGGTCTAGGGCGAAACAGTTACAACCCGATGAATATAGCAGTGGAACCTTTACTCTCTCCAATTTAGGAATGTTTGGAGTCGATAAGTTTGATGCGATTTTACCTCCGGGTCAAGGTTCAATTTTAGCCATCGGTGCGTCTCGTCCCCAATTAGTGGTTTCTGCCGATGGTTCTATGGCGGTTAAACGCCAAATGCAAGTGAATATTACTTGTGATCACCGGATTATTTATGGGGCGGATGCGGCGACATTCCTACAAAGTTTAGCTAAATTGATTGAAACTAATGTTCAGTCGTTGACTATGTAAATTCGTTGTTGGGCTAAAGCCCAAGAATATGGAGGGCTAAAGCCCAACAACAGCCCAACAACAGCCCAACAACAGCCCAACAACAAAACTTAATCATTGGTAAATTATGAAAGCAGTTCTCATGACAGAAGTTGGGGAACCAAATGTTTTACAACTTCAAGAAATACCCGATCCTCAAATTAAATCTGATACTGAGATTTTAGTCCGTTTAAAGGCGGCGGGAATTAATCCGGTTGATACTAAATTACGCAGTCGGGGTACTTTTTATCCTGATCAAATGCCCGCTATTTTGGGTTGTGATGGGGCGGGAGTTGTCGAAAAAGTTGGTTCAGAAGTTAAAAAATTTCAAGTCGGAGATGCGGTTTATTTTTGCAATGGGGGTTTAGGTGCAGAAGCGGGCAATTATGCGGAATTAATTGTTATTGATGAAAAATTTGCCAGTTTGAAACCCCAAAGTTTGAGTTTTGTGGAGGCGGCGGCGGCTCCTTTAGTTTTAATTACCGCTTGGGAAGCATTGTATGATCGGGGACGATTACAACCCGGACAAAAGGTGTTAATTCATGGCGGTGTAGGTGGGGTGGGTCACGTGGCGATTCAGTTAGCCCTATTACAAGGAGCAGAAGTTGCCACAACCGTTAGTTCCGCCAATAGTGCGGCTTTGGTGCAGGAGTTGGGGGCAGATTTAGTGATTAATTATAAAGAAAATAATTTTGTCGATCAAATATTAGAATGGACGGGGGGAGAAGGAGTTGATTTAGCTTTTGATACCATTGGCGATGGGGTTTTTTATCAAACAGTTTTTGCGGTTAAAAATTATGGGGATTTGGTAACTATTTTAGAACCCGATCCGAAATTAGGAAATTTGAAAGAGGCTCGGTTACGGAATTTAAGAATTAGTTTGGAGTTGATGTTAACGCCGATGTTACAAGCTCGGATTCATGATCAATTGGATCAAACTAAAATTCTGCAACAATGCGCCCGATTAATTGATGAAGGGAAGTTAAAAATATTAGTCAATCAAACTTTTCCCTTGGCATCAGCATCGGAAGCTCACAAAGTATTAGAAGCCGGAGGAATGAAGGGTAAATTGGTGTTAACAATAGAATAATTGAAATAAACAGTAGAGACTGAGGATTTGACACTCTCAGGTCTGAAGACACGCTCGATTCTGCGGACAGGATTAGTTTAACCTAATTCTCGCTACGACCGCCGCATATCGTCTACTGAGTTGATCAAGCGATATACCCAATCTTCCCGATACTTTTCTCAAAATATTAGCTGCACCATTAAGGTCAGCATTAACAACAAAACCATCAGCCGTCCGATAAAGTCCACGCTTAATTCTGTTTCCAGATGCTTTCCACTCCATCGGTTTTTCACCGTATTTGGGTAGGGAGTCCCCATCTAAGAAACTAGCTTTTGAAGTATAGGCTTCCTCGGTTTCAATAAACCTAATCCCGTGTAAATCACAAAGTTGTTTTACACGGGATTTTAATTTACCCAAAGGCATTTGAACAAACTTTTGATTATTCAAATTCCCTAGATTTGCATCAACTTTAAATCCTTCATTCCATCCCATTACCAAAGTCCCAATACCGCATTTCAGGCAATGGCTGATCATTAGTTTAGCTGCTTTATTAACACCATCACGCATTTGGTGATTGCGTTTACGAGTTACACGATCCAACCAATTATCCCAATACCCTTGGGGTTTACCTTCTTTACGGGTTGATACTTTTTTGTTCCAAAGTTGATTTTTAGCTTTTAAGTCTCTAGCATCAATCAAAAAAGAATTTCCCAAGGTATCAACACAAGCTGCTAAGTTATCGGCAGTACCTAAATCAATAGACAACGCTTGGTTAATATCTAATTCATGGTTTTGTTTCTCCACCTCATAAGACATTTCTAAGTAAAAAGCACCATTCTTAGGAAGAATAGTAAACTCTTTAACCTCAGAGTAGTCAAGATTTGATGGCATAGATAAGAAAAATTCAGATACCCCAAACCATCTTTTAACTGTTAATCCTAGAGAGAATCTAAGTTGACCATTAATTAACGTTGGTCTTTGCCCTCCAGAATTAGGGTAAGCAACTTTAAACAGTTTAGAACCCTTGAGATAACTATAGCAATCTTAAATGATTTGCGATCAGAATATAGAA
>NZ_CAWLTW010000001.1:3120007-3142139 GCF_963864145.1 Planktothrix prolifica NIVA-CYA 540
GAGATAGATGGAAATATTACAACTGATTTAGGATTGCTATATAAATCATTCTGTTCCTTTTCTGTTACTTTTTCAGCAAGCCCTATTTCTACACCTAACTATATTTAACCACTAAAGCTCTAGTAAAAACTGGGGCTTTTTTTTGTGTGATCGGATTCAATTAATTTTCCTAGCGAGTGGGGAAAGTAAGTTTGTTTGAGTTTTAAAAGGGTGTTTTTGGAGTTTTTCAAAAGTTGAAAAGTTAGAGATTTTGTCGCTACGGAAGTCTCTAATTTTTTCCTATTTGCGGAGTCGAGTGGAGTCGAAGCCTTTTCGATTTCCGCATTAATAAAAGACTTCGACCAATTTTGTCTTAACTACCTATTTGTAGGTAATGACAAAGGAATTTGCCGTAACCCTTCGGCTGGGGGAATGCTTTTACTGCTATGGAGACCTTGTTTCTATGCGGTAGAGCGGCCCCCCAAAGTTATATTACTCGAAATCTACTCTTTTTGTCAACAGTTACCTCTCACATTAATAAAAAACTTCGACTAATTTTGTCTTAGCGTTTCCAATCAATTAATTTCCCTAGCGAGTAGGGAGGATAGGCACACCGACAAGCGTAATCACCAGAACAAGGAGAGTTTCCAATCAATTAATTTCCCTAGCGAGTAGGGCCGTTGAGGTGAAGTCTCTCACTGGAAGTAGTATCAATTTCTAGTTTCCAATCAATTAATTTCCCTAGCGAGTAGGGAGATGAAGAAAGAAGCGTGTTGGCTATCGCCTAAAGAAGTTTCCAATCAATTAATTTCCCTAGCGAGTAGGGAGGCAAGTTAAATTATGAATCTCAATCATGGAGTTTCCAATCAATTAATTTCCCTAGCGAGTAGGGAGAATGTATCTCCCTATTAGTCCAGACTCTTATATACACTGTTTCCAATCAATTAATTTCCCTAGCGAGTAGGGAGAATGCGGAACACTTTATTATCTGTAACAAAGAAGTATTCAGTTTCCAATCAATTAATTTCCCTAGCGAGTAGGGAGTCCGCGTGTCCATAGCTGCGTCTAATATGCCGTTTCCAATCAATTAATTTCCCTAGCGAGTAGGGAGGCGATAGGATGCGTCTGTGAGATTTAGAGATTTTGTGTTTCCAATCAATTAATTTCCCTAGCGAGTAGGGAGCTTAATGCCCACGCAAAACCAGTGGCTTCAAACCCTGTTTCCAATCAATTAATTTCCCTAGCGAGTAGGGAGTATTCCCCTATCCAATCAAGAACAACGAACACCTGAGTTTCCAATCAATTAATTTCCCTAGCGAGTAGGGAGAATATGATTCGCGCTTAGGAATGAGGCCCCCGGCTGTTTCCAATCAATTAATTTCCCTAGCGAGTAGGGAGTCCTCCCATTTTAAACCCAGTTGTCATCGGTTGTCTAGGGGGGGTTTGCGGGGCTCAGAAAAACAGTTGGCTGAAACAAGATTTTACTCCTGAATCAAAACGTCAGAACCCCTATCCAGAGGGATAGCGAAGCTATAAACACCAGAATCGGTATTATAGCGATTTTGCCTAAGCCTCGCCAGCAACCCTAAATAATTATTGAACTCGGATACTCAGTAATCTTTGGCCCCTGACCCCAAGTTTCCACACTTCCCCAGGTATGGCGGGAAAGCGGATAAAACCGCAGATTATCCTCAGCTAGATTTACCTGTTTTTTCAAGCGTTTCTGTAACTCAATATATTTTGATTGAGCCAACACACACTCAAACACCGAATATTGAACCCGCTTCCCATATCCTTCCAATAAATTCGCCACTTTGCGACGACGTTTATCACAGGGAATATCATAGGCAACAATATAGAATAACATCAGCGAATTTCATAAGGTTTGTATCCTTCAATCGGGTTGTAAACAAACTGCTTAAAAGCTTTAACTTGTTGATTCAGAGTATCCCATCGAGGCTGATTTTCTCCGGCGGCAGTGGTTAACTTTTCTTCCATCCTTTGTAGGAAAGCTTTCAAGTATTTAATTCGACCAGAATCATTCAGAAAACAACCGCCATTGTGGTAAGTAAAATCTGTATTTGCATCAATCATATTACGATTAATTAAATACATTACCAAAGAATCCACAATCGGCGCTCTAAATTCCTCAATTAAATCAGAAGCCAAAGCCGCATGACGTTCTGTTCCCTGGTGTAAACAACCAAAATAGGGGTCAATTCCCTGAAGTTCAATTAAACTCAAAAGATGATTCCAAAGAACTTGATAACCAAAGCTCAACATCGCATTCACTGGATTTCCTGGGGGACGACGCGATCGCACTGTAAACACAAACTTAGGATTAGTTAAACATTCCCCAAAAGCCGAAAAGTATTGAGCCGCCGCCGCTCCTTCGAGTCCCATTAATCGATCCCAACTTTCTGCTTGTATTACCTTTTCCATCAAATGATTTAAACTTTGAACAGCTAAATTAATTGTTGGAGAAGATTGACGACGGGCTTGGCGTTGGAGAATGACTCGACTATTTTTTAGTTTAGCTTGGACGATTCTACGAGCAATAATTAAACGGTCTATTTGGGTGAGTTGTTGTTGATACCGAGATAGATGTCGATATCCCCGTTCAACAGGTAAAATTCGGCCATAACAATATCCCATCCGTGATAGATAAGCTATCGGAACATTACGAGATAAACAAGCTCGAATTGCTTGAGTCGTTACTTGAGATTGACCAAAAACTAAAACTTGTTCAAGCAGGGGAATTTGAGCTTCTGCTAACACATCTTTCCCCTTTTTGATTAACAAACTTTCTGCTTTTAAAGTCAGATAACATCCTTGTTGAGAAACATAGAGAGTTAACATAACCTAGCGTTCAATTTCATTAGATAAACGAGAATCTAATTGAGAAGAATATGGTGTATCCTGATGTAAAGGAATTTCCCCCATAGAACGAGCAGGTTGCAGAAAACGAATTACTCCATCGGCAAAAGTAGCGGTAAAGAAACTGGCAATGGTAACTAAAAAAGTATTACTGATTACTGCCATTAATCCCAAAGGTGCAATTAATAAAATAATTAAGGTAATCGCTCCGTTCACAATGGCAATAGCAAAATTCCGAACCACAATCGCACGAGTAGAAATATACATGATCAACCCCTATTTTAATGTTCTAATAGATTCAACAAGCTTCAGATCAGGAATTACGGAAAAATCTGTTAAAATCTAAAATTCCTGTGAATTATTGATTTTCCTTGATTTCGGTTTCCAATAACGAATAAATCATCCGATTTAGATTATCAAAAGGATTGATTTCTGAAACCTTGGTTATATTTGTTAAAATCTGATACAAAATTTTAACAATTTTTTCTGAATCCTCAACATTTGAAACACCATCAAAACTATGTATATATTGATTTCTTTGTTGAGAATATTCATTTAATTCCTTAATTAATGGAACTAAAACTAAATACTTAGCTGAATATTCAATAATACCAATCATCACAAAACGATTAACAAAACCCTTCAATGAATCTGCATCACAATTCTTTTCCAAATATTGATAAAGTTTGCCATTATCAAATTTCTGAATATCTTTCCAAAACTGATAAGTTTGATGACGCTGATGAGGTAAATTAAACCCCAATTCACTCATCAAAAACTTGAGAAAACCCTCTTGAAAACCAGCCACACCTACTAAAAAATTTGAATATTCTTGATTTTTTAACCTAATCAAAGAATTGTAATAAGACTCCTTCAATAAAGTTTTTTCATCTCGGCGTGTCAACGTAGAAATTTGATCAATCAATTGTTTATCTACAGATAAAGTAAACTTTTTAATCTCATTAAAAGCCTGTTTAAAATCAAAAGAAATCCGACAGTGACCATACCTTAAAAGTACCCTAATAATCTCAGTATTTAGATTACTTTCCTTGAGAGTAATCAAAGCACCACTATAATTATAATCGGCAATTTGACTCTTAATGATTTTCAGATCAAACTCATTCTTTAAAACATCAACATTAGTTTGAAAAACCTGATCTTGACCAGCCTGTATTTTGTCAGGATTTCGTATTTGCCAAACACGACTATTACGAGCATAACCAGCAGCTTGTAAGATATTCCAAGCGGATTTCATTACAGGGGTTCCCGAAGAAGAATTAAACTCTAATCTATCTCCTATTGTTAAATAATTATTGGCTTCTAAAATGGCTTTTCTCGCTTCTTGTGCCGCCAACAATAAATTAACAGGATCATCAGATAATGCTGAATCAACTAGAATAATTTTAATCACATTTTCAGATAAATTAAATGATGATTCTAACCATTCCTTTGTATCTTTTGCGCCTTGTTCAGTTGTAGTTGTATATAATAAAAATATGCAACTAATAACATAACTTTTTTCGACAAAATAACGAACCAAAGTGACAATAGAACCTTCTTTTTGAGTATGATCAGAAAAAGGGTCTTGATTACCAACAAAAGAAAGAATAATACTAGCCATAATTTAAGTATTTCAGAAAAATTGATCAAGTAGGGTAAGTAATTCTCACCCTAAAATTAAACAAGTTATCAACTAGAATTAGATGCTCAATAAATTGCTATTCCGGTTGATAAGTATTGAGTACTTCCTTTAGTTCTTGATGAAGTTGTGGCATCAAACTAGCTTCTTCAAGTGATGTAAATTTTTGAGGTTTGGCGATAAAATTTAGATAGGTTAAAAGTCGTTCTTTCCACTTATCTAAATTTTCTACTTCCCAGTCTTTGAAAACTTCAATTTCTGATAAGCCTTGCAATTGATGAAAATTTTTATTGCGATTATCACCAATACCATCTTCTGCTAAAAAACGCTTGTACTCAGCCATTGCTTTATAATCTGGTCTTTGAGTCTCAAACAGCCTATATAAAGTAGTCCCGTAAAGAATTATACCCTTAGATTTTTGTTGTTTTTTTTCGGGATTTTCCAGCTTTTCAGCAAGTTTTTGAAAACTTAATTTTAAGTTACCAAGACTATTATTGTTCTTCGGATTTTCCAGATCAATTTTTGCAGCTTTGAAATAATCTTTGGTGTCATGTAGAATCGAAGGCTGTAAATAAGCACGATCATTATTAATCTCAATGTGTGCCTTGAACTCCTGTTTTCCCCACTCCAGAAAAGCAGCTTCAACCGCCCGAAAACTATGAAAAAATGCCTCAACAGTATTCCCCTGTTTTAATCGAATAGTAGCCAGATAAGCAGCTTCATAAGCAGGTTGCCACCAATTACTAATTAACCATTTTTCTGCATCTTCTGGGGATAATTTTAACTGACTTTTTAAGAACTCTTTAAACTTGGCATAATTCCAGAGCATAGCCATCTCTAAATTTTTGAGAATTTCTTGAGCAACAGGTAAATTTGACTTCCGCAAATCATCTTTAAGTAACTGATAAACACCTGAATAATCAAAATTTTCGAGTAGTGCTAAAGCCTCTTGTTGGCGTATTCTTTTCAGATAAGATGAGCGATCAATAAAACGAGTTAAGTCAGAATCTTGTTCATTACTAATTAAAAATTTGACTCGTTGACCGAATAAAGTCAAACTTTCAAACTGAACTGCTGAAGAAATTGCCGGGGTACTGGCTTGATGACTAACATAAACAATATCCGGTTCTAATTTAATTTTAGCGAATTCATTCTGAACTAAATCTAAAACCCGATCCCAATCATCTAAACCTGGTTTAATAGGTGGAGACAATTGTAAAGGAATCAGTTCAACTCCGGGGAATTGTTGTTGGAAATAATTCTCCAGAATCAATTTTAATTCACAGGTATCTTGCCAATAGGGAGATTTAGGTTGTCGTCTCTGAGTATTGTCTTGAAAAATCTGTGATTGATCCGTTAAAATAAAGGCGATCGCATCGGGAATTTCAATCGGTTTCAACTTTTTAACAAAGTTATTCAGCAACGGAAACGTTAAATAGTTTTCAATTTGTGGTTTAACTTTTTCCGAACTCAATTGATAAACTTTCCCTAAAATTCGAGCCGCGATCCGATAAGATTCTTCAACATCTTGGAAAACAGGTTGAGGCTCAAACGAAACATCATAACATTGATATAGAATATCATCATTATACCAATTACGCCAAACAATATTACTGCGTTGTTTTTCAGTTCTGCCCTTGTCTCGATTGACTTTATCACTATCAAGCTGAACATCACTGCTACCAATTGTCACTATCCATAAAATCATAATTTTAGTTCCCCCAAAGTTGTTTAAATCCTTCTGGATTTCCCTGTAAAAAATTTAGAAAATCATTACATTCTCGTGAATTATCTGGAAAGATGACAATTAGTTCTAAATACTTAGGGGTTTGTCTAACTCTTGCCCTTGTGGGATTTTCAGGATCTTGTGTAAGTCGAATTGCCGGATACATCCGATGCCAAATTCGACTAATTTGCCCGATTTGTCCGGTAACAGAAGATTGGTAAATAGTTTTTTCTGGCTGAAAGTTTTGGATTTTCCGTTGATAAGGTCGATGAAACCAACGTACTGCCACACTATCTTCAAAATCCTCAGCAATACGACCCCAAACCTGCACATTATTGGGATGCCATGACTCTCGCCAATTGTTCGCCCATTGGTTTTCTTGTAAAGGTCTATTTTGAGATTGTATCCACTCTTTAGCAGTATCTCGAACCCCATCTAAAAAGCTAGTCACTTTTTCTAAGTTAGTGACTTTTACATTATTCCGTTGACTATCTTCTCCTAACCATTGCCAGTGACAACCAATTAAAGCTTTGTGGCTATCTTCATAATAGTCTGAGAAAAACTTGCGGTGATCAACCCGTCGCCAAGATTTGCCAAATCCACCAAAAATCATCGCAAACTGCATTAATTTTGCGATTAATTTTTTCAGAATAAGCTTTTGATTCGGGTCAGTTAAAGATTTCGCTAAAAACCAGGTTAATTCGCCTTCAACATTATAAGCAGGTTGAGCAAAATTTCCTGAACCAAAGGATGTTATCTCTAAATTAGACTCCTGAAACTGAAACCCTAATAACCCAACCGTTGCATCTCTTTGTTGAATACCCCCAAACAAATCCTCAACTAATTGTTCTGCGGTTTTACTATCTGTTAAACCTCCAAAAATTCTTAAAGCATGACCTCGCAAAGCAGCGCGGAAAATATTAGGACGAAACTCGCCACTCCCGTCAATTAATTTGGCAGCTTGTCCCTGACCTTTGAGCTTTGCCCGAAATAGAACCGGATGGGAGGTTTTGTTAATTTGTCCGTAGCCTGTAGAGACTTTGGAACCCAGACCCATTGCCAGCGCTCGTTCCCAAATTTCCCAAATTTGTGTCCATTGGTCGGGTAACAACGATTTGGGACTGGAAATGGCAAACCGAAGTTTGGGCTTATAAAGGGAAATTTGAGCATAGGCACTCTCACCTCTGGGTTTTTGATTGGTGTTCTGAGTCATCAACTGCCAACCTTGTTGCGGGTGAACTAAATCGAGTAACCCCTGTGTCCAATCGTTAATGGGGTAAGCACCCTGAAACCGCAATAACCCTGGGGTGATGTCTAACTCATCCCCACAATATTGATTACAAGTTCCTGGGGGGACTTTACCTGCGGCTTCCGCTTGCTGACAAGCTTGGCGAAAAGCCCCCTTCATACTGCTACCCGGATAAAAGGGAATCCCCGAAGCCCCAATTACAGGGCGCAGTATTCCATCATCTTGTCCACCATTGGTGACAAATCGCCAAGAAATTTGATAAGACTTGGTTTGATAGGTTTCTGTTGTAATATCTTCTGCTTTTTCTTCAGAAATAAACTCCGCTTTATCAACCCATTCATCAGTCCAACGTTCCGCGTCCTGATTTTCAAGATATTGTAATTGACTGCGCCCTGGAATTTGAGCCCGAAACATCATCGGTACTTTGTTATAAGCATTAGGAATCAAAGTCATCGGTTAATCTCCCTGTTTTATAACGTTGTGTCCACCAAACAATACAATCACAAAGTTGGGTTAAAACTGCGATCGCAATACGTTGATCTTCCACCGATAAAGCCCAAAGCTTTTCTGACATTGTTTTAATTTGTTGGGTATTAGTGGAATTAACTGCATCATTGGGAATTTTTACCCCAGCTTTTCCCATAATGGTTTCCAAAGCATCCCATGTTTCTTTCCAGAAAATTGATTTGGTTTCCTCTCTACTTTTTAACCGTAAATGTTCCCCCCAAAATCTTTCTAATCCATAAGCAACTGCCATCCGCATTTTATAGGATTGATTTAGGGATTTAGGATCACGTCCCCTTGCTTGGAGAACTAATCTTTGTGCAGCCCGATCCAATTCATAAGTTTCCCAACCCATAATTAATAATCTCCTTGGAGTGAAACCCGACAATGACCAAAACCAATCGATTCTAAACCGCCCAGATATAAATCTGCTGAATTTTCTTCTGCGCCAAAAGGTTTCCAACCTGTTTCTTTTAAAGCAATCGGAAATACTAAAATACTGCCTTCCGGTAATGCTTCTGTATTGAAAAACGCGCCATGTTCCGTATCAACTTTTTTCATTTTATCTAAGAGTTTGACCCGACTTTGGCGATAGAGTGCCATATCATGCAACATGGCAATATCGTTATCATCAACTACAACTAATTTATTCCCATCTAAACTTGTTCCTTTTGGAATCCAATCAGATAAGTTGTGTTCATATTTAATTTTGAGAAACCCTAAGTTAAAAAATAGAATTTTCCCTCCGGTTTCAATTTGGCGACCTGGTAAATCACTCTGGGCTGTATAAGGCGCAGGAGTATCCGCCGTAATTCCGGCAATGCGTTTAAACCGCTTCAATAGGAGAGGACAACTAACCCAAACCACAGGTTGACCTGGACAAAAAACGGGAAACCAAACCAGAGAAGCGTATTCAAACTTGACTAAGGCTTCGGTTGTCCCCCCATCAGGACGACCATCAGATTCATGTCCATACCAACGTTGTTCTTCCCCGGCTTCTCGATCTCGCATATCAGCGCGAAACCGTCCTCGAATCGAACTCCCTGGGATGATTCCCGTCTGGGTGAATTGGTCACGAAAAATGAGATTAAGATTTCCAGTTTCTTCTCCGGCTGTTGCCCCGACATGGAGAGGGGCGAGGGCTTCAACTATTCCGTAGGCTTTGTGATACATTATTCGGGTACTCCTTGAATATCAATCGGTAAACATAAAGCAGATCCCAAGTGTTTGAGAGAAAATCCTTCTTTTGGGAACCATTCATCGGGGAAATCCCACCACGTTAGATTTAGGGGATGTTTGAACACATAAACGCTTCCGGCGGGAACAGCATACCGTCCTCGGCTGAGTCGTCCGCTTTCCGTTTGGGGCTGTTGATTCGTTCTGGAATGACCCAAACGATAACGGTAAGCAACGGCTTTATCGGTGAGCATTTTCATCCCTTGGCGGGGAAATTGGGGGTGATGGGGGTAACGGTAGGAGAGTTTATTTGAGCCCCAAACACCAGGAGTAATTAAAGCAAACGCATGGTTAATATTTTGCCGTAGAAGTAGATTGATTTTATGGTTATCTAAGAGTTTGTGGGTTTCAACTTCTACTAAATGTCCTTCACCACCAAACCGATACCATCCATTGGCTAGTTCATAATTAGATAGATAAACGAGGCAATAGTCTTGATCTAACTGCACGGCATTTTCTAAAAATAATCCATCTTCTTCAACAACGTGCCTCTCGTTGGCCTTCATTTTGGGATGTAACATGGAAACAAAATTCCAAGGAACTTTTGCGATCGCATTTCTGGCTTTGAGTTCATTCGCAGATAAACCCCAATCCTTAATTAACTGCCAACTATAGAAAGGTTTTAACTCTTTCTTTTGACGTTGCCATTGATGTTGACCCAGACACCATTGATCATCATTTGATTCAATAGATTCTGATGAATTTTGTTTCTTGACAAATTGCCATTCATCATTATCTTTCTCTGCCATTACTTTATTCCAAGGAATGGGAACATAGAAATTGTCAGGACTATCTTGTTTTGCCCAAAAGGGGCCAGTAACAATTAAGTTATTTCTGAGGGTTTCGCGATCGCTTTGATTTGCATTAAAAAAGAGTCCAGCGATCGCTCCCGTATCCGGTGGGAATTTAGCCCCTGCTCGCCCCACTAGGTTTTCTGGAGACAGAAATCCTCCCGCACTACCATACATAAACCCCAAGGGGGAAATTTTAATCAAATATTGGAATTGTGACATAATTGCCAACCTACTTGTACCAGATCATTAATCCAATTTACAATTGCTAAATTTGTGTTATCTCCTGCTATTTCATTCCATCTATTTTCCTCGTTAAATGTTTCTCCGATTTGATCGAAGTACAAATTAAATAAAGCTAAAGGGATGTCTTTCTTCACAGAATTTTTAACCGTTTCCTGTAAACGAATCCCATGACGAGCTTTCAATTGCGCCCAGTCATTATAAATGTGAGTCCAGTTAGGATTTTGTTCCCAAGTTTTGCCATCGCGATCGCGATATTTCTTGAGAATATCTAAATCTTTCCAAGGACAAGTCCACTGGACAAATTGACCGCTATTAAAAACTACCCGAATTGTAACGCGATCGCGCCCTAAACTTTTAGAACGTTTTTCCGCTTCTCGACAATGTTGTAAAACATCCCGTTGGGGAACTTGATGACCTGCCCAAACAAAGCCTACACTAAAGGTGAACCGCTTATCATCCTTGCCATCATCCTTAAAACCCAATTTTTCAAGGTCTTTTTGTAAGTCTTGCCAATGTTCCGGTAACGTTAATAACCAATTTAACACTTCCATCGGTTTGATTTTATCAGGGGTTTGATTTTGAGCGGTTTGCTCACTATAAAGCACTCCTAAAAAATCATCACCCCCGGCATAAATAACTCGCCCTTTTCCTTTGGAAAATAAGTCTGTTTTTGCTTCAAAATCTTTACCCCAAGTTCTCATCTGATCGGTGAACTTCTTCATCTGATCTTCAGATTTAGTGGCGAGTAGTTGAAGTTTATCCCCAACTTTATCACCATCACCCATAAACCATCCTGTCCAGTATCCTGCGTTTCGGTTAATTTCCTTAAACTCTGGATCGGAGGATTTTTGTTTGAGTTTTGCCATCCCAATCTGATCAGCAATTTTGTCATAGGTGACTAAACGTTTCACCAGTTCGGGAATACTCAAGCGTTCATTAGGTGCAATATATTTACCACTGGTGTCAGGGTTCTTTTCTTCGTACTCCCTTAACGCCTGCAAAGATAAACTAGATTTTTGAAGTCTATCATCTGGATTATCTAATAACCAAGATAAGCGCCGATAAAATAGTTCGAGTTGGTCTTTTTGGTCTGGGGTTAGTGCTTGTCCGGGTTGATTAGATTCCTTTCCTAATTGATGCCATGCGATCGCATCGGTTCCAGTTAAACTAGAACTTTCACCAATCCAATTAATCCCAGTCCAATCGCGTTTTAATTTGCGAGTTTCCAAGTTTTCCATTGCATCTGGGATTGATATACCATATCCCCAAAATATTTCCCAGGTATGGCTTCCCCAGCGTTCCCATTCTCCCTTATGTTTTCCTTTTTGGTCTTCGGGTTGTGACCAATAATATTGGTCTTTGGGAATGCCTAAGTTGTCTTCTATCCAATCTCGGCAAATTGTTAAAATTCGTTGCCATTCTTTTAAAAGGATATTCTGCACATCATTACGTTCAAATTTCCCTTTAATTAAAATGCGGTTAGGCATTCCCTTTTGAACATTCGGTAGTCCAGGGGAAATAACATCTAATCCTAAGCACAATGCCTCTTGGACTATTCGGGAACTTAAGTAAGATAAAATCAGCGAAGCTCCATATAAATCCCTCAGTTTCCGAGATTTTTCGATAAAGCCCTGTACAGGTGCAAAACTTACGGCTGTATATTAGAACTCTTGCAAAATAATTTTATGGTATTATGGTAAGTTTTGCTCAATTTCATAAAATCCTAGAGACTAACCATTCTTCACAAATTTTTGCTAAAAACTCCATAAAATGGTAAAAATTGAAAGTGAATTTAGACAATAACTCTGCGATGAACACTCAATTTTATCTAAATTTGAAACCTCATGAATTTAAACGGAGATTTGGTGTCAAGATTCAAACCTTTCAAGAAATGGTTAATGCCATAGAGCAGTTCAGGTTAGAACATCCTAAAGATAGGAGAGGACGTCACACCCACCTGACTCTCCAAGAGCAAGTTTTAGTAGCCTTGGAGTATTGGCGAGAATACAGAACATATTTTCATATTGGGACAAATTGGGGAGTATCAGAATCAACTATTTGCCGAATTGTTGCTAATATTGAATCAACTTTAATCAAAACAGAAAAGTTTCGTATTCCGGGAAAAAAAGCATTAATTCAAGATTCTGGCTACCCCGAAATCGTAGTGATGGATGTCACAGAAACGGCTATTGAAAGACCGAAAAAAAAACAGAAAAAATATTACTCAGGAAAGAAAAAACATCACACACTCAAAATTCAGTTAGTAATTAATCAAGAAACTAAACAGATTATTTGTACAGATTTTGGAGAAGGACATTGCCACGATTTTAGCTTATTCAAAAAAAGCAAAATTCATTTTCACCCCCAAACTGATAGTTTACAAGATAGTGGCTATCAAGGGATTAAGGATTATCACTTGAATAGCTATGTACCCAAAAAGAAACCCAAAAATGGCAATCTTTCGGTCTTAGAAAAAGACTATAATCAAGCTTTGGCTCATCAACGAATTGTGATTGAACACGTTAATCGGAGCCTCAAAATTTTCAGGATCTTATCGAGTCGTTATCGAAATCGTCGTCGCCGTTATGGTCTTCGTTGTAATTTGTTGTCGGCCATTTATAATTATGAGTTGACACTCTTAGTCTGAAAGTGAAAATTTGTTATTATAGCATAGATTTTTTTTGCAAGAGGTCTATTCTTCAGTCATAGACTTAATTTCATGGCTGGTTTTATTTGCCTTATTCTCATGAGTTGCCTCATTCTCATGAGCAAATTAAACTAAATATCTAAGAATGCTTGCAGGGGTAGCTATGCAGAACAGTTCTTCTAAAATAAAAGCTAATAACTATAATAATCACTAGACTTAACAGGATTTGGCAGGTTTGTTAAATCTATATGTTGACTACTCTTTCAACTATTTGTTGACTTTACTAACTTCTAATTGCGATATCATATCTTGTATTTCATTATTTTATAATTTAAGTCACAAAACTCAATAATCCTTAAAAAATCTACACTTTTAAGCCAATATTGGCTAAATACTTCTTACAATGAACTAGCGTTGAGCGATTGATGTTGCTAATTGCCTCGTTAGTTCAATCTAGGGAACACCTCCCTATTAGATGCTATAGGTTTTTGCGAGGCTCAGGCAAAATGGCTGTAATGCCGATTCTGTTGTCGGGAGCCTCGCTATCCCTCTGGGTATGGGTTCTAGGGTTCTGATTTAGGAGTAAAATGTTGTTTCAGCCGATGAAATTTCTGAGCCTCGCAAACCTTATCTGGACAACCGATGGCGTCTGGGTTTAAAATGGGAGGACTCCCTACTCGCTAGGGAAATTAATTGATTGGAAACACCTTCTAAGGTTAGGATTTGTTGCAGTTCGGCTTCACTCCCTACTCGCTAGGGAAATTAATTGATTGGAAACTGAACACTAAAAATTGGGGTCGGCGCGAGGGATGTCTCCCTACTCGCTAGGGAAATTAATTGATTGGAAACGTAACTGTGAGTTTAAGTTACTGATTTGATATTCTTCTCCCTACTCGCTAGGGAAATTAATTGATTGGAAACTAAAGGAAGTAGACCGTCTTGTTGAGCGGATATATCAGCTCCCTACTCGCTAGGGAAATTAATTGATTGGAAACAATCAATCTGGGATAAGGTAAACACTTGATTAGTTTGAACTCCCTACTCGCTAGGGAAATTAATTGATTCCGATCGCACTAAAAAAAAAGCCCAGTTTTACTGGGGCTTTAGTGGTTATAGCAGTCGCCAGACCTATTAGGACAAAGAGTGATGCAGCAAAGCTAGACGGTGAAGTCTTTTCCTCGGGTGTTCCCTCCCCCCTAGCCCCCCGTGCACGGGGGGTTGGGGGGGCTGTTCCCTGCTATAAATATGGTTAGGTGTAGAAATAGGGCTTGCTGAAAAAAGATGAAAAGCCGAGAGAGTCGGGAGGAGGAGAGGGCAGAAAGGGATAATGGTGCAAGGAATTAGTGACAAAAAGTGAATTCAGATTTTATTGACCTTTGCCTCCAGATTTGCTTTTAGAAAAATAAGTTTGAAACATTGCCTTAGCAATAGGAGCGGCGGATTTAGCTCCATAACCCCCATTTTCCACCACGACCGCGATCGCAATTTCAGGATTTTCGGCTGGGCCAAAAGCCACATATAGGGAGTGATCGGTTTGTCCCGATACCTCCGAGGTTCCGGTTTTCCCCCCCGTCAGAGGAATTGAACCATCATTCATCCCTTGACCCGTCCCGTACTGAACCACAGAAATGAGTCCATCTTTAATTACCTGAATTGCTTCGGGTTTCAGTCCCGTAGGTTCGGGTTTGGCGGCCGGGGTCTTGGTCAAATCCGCTAAAAGATGGGGTTTAACCCGATATCCACCATTAGCGATCGCGGCTACCATCACCGCCAACTCCAATGGAGTTGCTAATACAGTCCCTTGACCAATCGACATGGTGACCGTATCCCCTAAATACCAAGGTTCCCCATAGGTTTTTTCCTTATCCTCTGGGGTGGGGATAAATCCCTCTGAGCCTTCGGGCAACCCTAAAAGTTTTAAACTGTTGTTCTCAATCCCTAAACGTTTCCCCCACTCGGCGATCGCTTCCGGGCCTACAGCCATCCCCAATTGATAATAAAACGTATTACTACTAAAGGCGAGGGCATCTCTAAAACCAATCACCCCGTAACCCCCACTATGTTCGTTAAAGGTAATTCCCCCCACCGTAATCGAAGGGTATGTACCAATCACTGAGTCTGGACTAAATTTACCCGAACCCATAGCCGCGGCTGAGGAGACAATTTTGAAGGTACTCCCCGGTGGATATCCTTGCAAAGCGCGATTTAAAAACGGATCATCTCCATTTTGGAGTTCTTCCCATTGTTTTTGGCTAATGGGTTTAGTAAAAATATTGGGATCAAATCGGGGACTACTGGCCATAGCCAGAATTTCTCCGGTTTTGGCATTTAAGGCCACCGCTGCCCCCCGACGATCTCCCAGGGCGGCTTCGGCGGTTTTTTGTAAATCTAAATCGAGGGTTAATCTCACATTTTCTCCCCCTTTAGATTCGTTATCGCCCAATTCCCGTAATTCTTGGTTCATGCTATTGACTTCAATCAAGCGGGAACCCCAAACCCCTGAGAGTTTCTGATTGGCTTGGGCTTCAATCCCTAACTGTCCCACAACCATCCCCATCGGCCATTGCGGGTGTTTTTTCAAATCCTCGGCGGTGGCTTCACCAATATAACCAAGGATCTGTGAAGCTAAGTTTCCTTCGGGGTAATAACGGTTAGATTCGCTTCTGACTTCCACGCCGGGTAAGGATTTTTCTCCTAACCAAATAAAGGCTTGGGGGGTCAAAAACTGACTAATTCTGACGGAGGCTCCAGATTGATATCCAACTTTTTCAATCGAGGCTAAAATTCGTTCAGGAGTTATATTAATGATTGGACTGAGGATTTTGGCAATTTTTTCCCATTCCTGGGGGGTATGTTCATTCGGCCAAACATATAAAGCCTGGGTGAGACGATTGGCGGCTAATTGTTTATCATTGCGGTCTAAAATATAACCCCGATTTGAGGGAATCGGAATCATGCGAATCCGGTTTTGATCGGCTCGATCTCGGTTCTTCTGACCATCTACCACTTGCAGTTGCACTAACCGAAAAGAATGCACACCCATGGCTAGAGTTGTGAGTAACATTAAAAAAACCGCACGATAGAGGGGACGAATTTCTCGTTTTTGATTGGCTCGCCAGGAAATTTCTGTTTGACGATCATCCCGATTCCGACCCCAAGAATAATTAGTTTCCATAATTCTCCAAATTTTAAAATAGATTGTTATTGTGGGTTGACTTTAACCCTAGTTTAATCTTCCAAGCACCAAGAGAGTAGGACTAATAGTACGACTAAACTGATCGAATTGGGTAAGTGTAGTCCTGTAATCACATCAATGATAGAGAAAATTCCTTCCTCCATGACCAGAACTGCCAAAAACATAATTAAAAAAGTGAATATTAACAGCATATTAATTAGGAAAACTTATCTTGCAAGGGTCAATTCGGAAATCCGAACCTGAAAAGAATACATTGTACATCCGATCAAAATACCGTCATCCCCTAAAATGGGAGTAGTAGTCTGTATAACAATAACGGGTTATTAATCAATGCTCAAGACCCTTCAACATGACTTCAGCATTATCTTTGAACGTGATCCTGCTGCTCGCAACTGGTTAGAAGTTATCTTCTGCTATCCCGGTCTTCAGGCTTTATTATTCCACCGCCTAGCACACGGGTTATATGGTTTTGGGCTTCCCTTTATCCCCCGTCTAATTTCCCATCTGGCTCGGTTTCTGACGGGAATCGAAATTCATCCTGGGGCTGTGATTGGTAAGGGCGTATTCATCGATCATGGTATGGGAGTTGTGATTGGTGAGACGGCTATTTTAGGGGATTTTTGCCTGATTTATCAAGGCGTCACCCTGGGAGGCACAGGAAAAGAAAGCGGTAAACGCCATCCCACCCTGGGGGAAAATGTGGTGGTCGGCGCCGGAGCCAAGGTTTTAGGTAATATTCAATTGGGGGAGAATGTTCGGATTGGGGCCGGATCGGTGGTTCTGCGGGATGTTCCTGCTAATTGTACCGTGGTCGGGATTCCGGGTAGGATTGTCTATCGCTCTGGGGTGCGGATTGATCCCCTCGAACATGGCAGTCTCCCTGACTCGGAGGCGCAGGTGATTCGGATGTTAGTAGATCGGATTGAACTATTGGAACAACAAGTACAGTCCCTACAACAGCAATCCTCTGTGGCTCAAAATCAACTCGAAGCGGCTCTGAAATTAGAATACTGTCCCAACCCCGATAGGTTATCGGTTCAGGAACAAACCACCCATTATGGTCAGGAATACTCGGTTTCGACGGCTACCCATTGTCGGATAAAAGATAGAACTATTCAACAATTTTTAGATGGTGCTGGGATTTAATTCTTGTTGTAGTGCGGTTTTAACTTGCTCAAATTCAGTTTGAATTTGGGCATATATTTTTTCGGCTTCAGATTGAGATAGGGGATTTTGAGTTTGATTACATTGACGGGCTAGGATTTCTAATTTTTGACAGTATTCCGATAATCCAAAAGCACCGAGGGTTCCACTAATAGATTTTAAAGAATGGGCCGCAGGTTGTAAAGTCTCAGCGTCTATTTTGTCGATGGCTTTGGCAATATTTTCTAACAGTTCGGGGGCGGTATCAAAGTAAATTTCAATTACTTCTTCTAGGGCTTCTACCTCTCGTAATCCTTGTAAAACTTTAGCATCTAAAATCAGTGGATTTAAAGTTGAATTTGAGGGGTTATAGGGGGTAAATTCAGTATCTAAATTTGGGGTTGGGTTGACTAGGGGCTGACATTTACTTAAAACATTGATCAATTGTTCTATGCGAATTGGTTTACTAATATAGTCATCCATACCCGCACTAATACATTCATTGCGATCGCTTTCCATTGCATTGGCGGTTACTGCTATAATTCTCGGTCGCATCGGTTGAGATTTCTCGGAATTGCCATATAGTTTTTGAATCTGACGGGACGCTTCTAACCCATCCATTTCTGGCATTTGCATATCCATTAAAATCACATCATAGGGTTGACGACGCAAGGCTTCTAAGACTTCAAAACCATTCCCGGCCACATCTGCCCGATATCCCATTCGTTGTAAAATTTGTAATGCTACTTTTTGATTAACTAGATGATCTTCTGCTAATAGAATTCTCAGGGGTAATTTTTCAGCTAGTAAAGGAATATCCTGGGATGATCGCAATGTTCCGCGATTTCGACTGTGTAAATAGGTTTGACTCTGGACATGAACTTCTAAAGGTTCCTTTCCTAAAATATTAATTAAAACGTTATAAAGCTGGGATTGTTTAATTGGTTTATTTAAACAAGCTGCGATCTCCATAGATTTAGATTTACTTAATTTTTCTCCTCCCACAGATGTTAATAAAATTAAGGGTAACTTTTTATGGGAAGGTAATTGACGAATTTGTTTGGCTAAAGTTAACCCGTCCATCAATGCCATTTTCATTTCAATAATTGCAATATCAAATTGTTTATGCTGCAACCATTCCAGTGCCTTAACCCCATTTCTAACTGTTCGGCTGGACATTCCCCAGGCTTGAGTTTGTAGCTTTAACATTTGTCTACTGCTGGCATTATCATCGACAATTAATAACCGTTTTCCAGCTAATTTATTCAGGGTTGACCATTCAGGAGATAAATTAGAACAGGACTCAGTAATAACGGTAAAATAAAAGGTTGAACCCTGACGATTTTGTTTAATTTTTTCGGTTTTATGCTCATCTTCATCTAACAGACAAAAGGAATCTAATGATTGTTCAAGTTTGAAATTTACCGGGGGATCTCCCGCAGTCGCCCCTTGACTTTCTACCCACATCTTGCCTCCCATGAGTTCCGCCAATCGTTTACTAATCGCTAATCCTAAACCTGTGCCACCATATTGACGATTAATTGAAGAATCTACCTGACTAAAAGATTGAAAAAGTCGATCCATTCTATTAGCGGGAATCCCTATTCCCGTATCTTGAACAGCAAATTTAATTTCATATAAAGAACAGGATATTGAAGAATTTATAGAACTTTCTTTCTCGGGTTGTTTTTCCCTAATTTTACTAGAATAAATATTAGAATCATTGAGTTTTTCGGCTGTAACGGATACAACGACTTCTCCATTGTCTGTAAACTTCACCGCATTACTTAAAAGATTAACTAAAACTTGACGTAATCTCGCCATATCCCCAATAATTTGGGTAGGTATACAAGGATCAATTAAATATGCTAAATCCAGGTTTTTACTGGCTGCTTTAGTGATCAATAAATCTAAGGATTCTTCAATACAAGTTCTTAAATAAAAGGGATGATTTTCTAAATCTAGTTTTCCCGATTCAATTTTAGAAAAATCTAAAATATCATTAATTAAAGAGAGTAAAGCATCACTACTACTGCGAATGGTTTCCACAAAATCTTGCTGCATGGGAGTTAGGGCAGTATCTAATAATAATCCTGTCATCCCAATCACCGCATTCATCGGAGTCCGAATTTCATGACTCATAGTAGCTAAAAATTCACTTTTTGCCCGGGTTGCTGCTAAGGCTTGATCCCTTGCCTTGGCTAAAGCACTAGCGGTTTCTTGACGTTCAATTTCACTGCCAATCCATTGTGCCATTAATTTTAATAAATCTCGATCTACGGCTTGAAACGGCTCTGATAAGGCTTGAGAACTCCAAAAACAGAGGGTTCCATAAACCTCTGCATCTACAATTACTGGAGTCCCCATATAGGCTGCAATGGGGAAAATATTATGGGCGGGACAAAAGGGCAAACCAGAAAATTTTATTGATTCAAAATAAAGGGGTTGTTTGGCGTTAATTGTGACTTGACAAAAGGTATCTTCTAGTTTATAAATTTGTCCGGTTTGAATAGATTGATCGGGGGCAATTACGGCTCTTATTTTATAAGAATAACTATCTTCTTGACCATCTTCTTTTGAGATAATATCATTGATTTTAACCTCGGATAAAATGCCATATTCTAACCCAAATTTAGTACAGCCCAATTCTAAAATTGCTTGTAGTCGAGTTTCAAAGGTGAAGTCCTGAGAAGAAGTAATTTGATATAGGGTTCTAATGGAAGATTCACTATCTTGTAGTTGTTGTTCCCGTTGTTTCCGTTCGGTAATATCTCGGGATACCCCAATAATTTCATACACACTTCCGGTGGTGGCATCTCGAATGGAACTACTGGTGGTTTCAAACCAAATATAATCGCCGTTTTTGTGACAAATTCTATATTCAATTGTGTAGATAACATTTTGTTGTAAAATGATTTTATAGGCTTTAATAATTACATCTAAATCATCGGGATAGATAAAACGGGGTAACTGATTTCCGATTAATTCTTCCGGTTCATATCCTAATAAACTACGACAGGCCGGAGACGCATATAAAAATACTCCTTCGGGAGAATGACGGGTAATCATATCCGTTGAATTTTCCGCCATTAATCTATAGCGTTGCTCACTTTCTTGACCTTGAACTTGGGCATCTGCTAGGGCTTGCAACATTCCATTAATTGCTTCGGCTAAACTTGATAATTCATCCTTACCCGTCGCCTCAATTCTCAAACTCAAATTTCCCGTTTCCCGAATTTCATTCACAGAATTATTCAGATGGGTGAGTCGAGAAAGCACTAATTTTTCTAACAATAATAGGGTGATGCCTCCAAAAATCAACCCAACCACTAATAAAAATAAGGTGAAATAGGCTAAGGTTGTCTGACCTTGTTTATAAATAGGACGGCGAACTTGAACTTGTAAAGATAATTTGGGTTTCCCATAAATATCTGCTATAGTGGCGGATGCGATCGCTGTTTCTATACTCAAAGATTGCAACTGAATAGCTTTAGGATCAATAATTGTTTCAGTATAGGGTTGAAGTTGCGGAGACAATAGAATCGGACTACTAGCCATTTCTTCAACAATAGGATTCAAACTCAAAGACTGTTGGCTAATTTCCTGTAATCTTTGAATTTCTGAGGGGTCAAGATAACGTCCTAAAATCAAGACTCCTCGACTGGGCCCCGATGCGGAACTGGTCAAAATTGGCCGTGAAACAATCAGTAATGGATTTTCTGGTAAAACAATAATTCCTTGACGGGAAACGGGAGTTAAATCGGGTTGTTTGAGACTGGCTAAAAGGGGACTATTTAAGGCAAGATGGGTGGAAAGACTTGGGGGAATCGGTGTTTCCTGATGGCGTTGGGAATCAAATCCTTTACTAAAAACAATTTTACCTTGAGAATTAATCAGAATTAATAAATTGAGTCGGAGGTCGGCAAAGGTAGTATCAACTAAATTAGAAGTAATATATTGATAGTTGTGAACATCAATAAAGCTATAGGTATCATCCCATTTGGCTTGATCCTGAGCAATTAAGTCTAAACTATCTAAATCATCATTAATCGCATTTAAAGCCTGAATAATATCTTGACGGACATACTGACTTTCCAATTGACTAAAATCATGCACTAACAGTAAGGAGGCACTAATATACATTGCCACGATTAACCCAATCAGGGCTGCACCAATAATCATCAGTGTTTTTTTTCGCAATTTCATGGCGTGTGACCTTAAACGTGCTATTTGGTAGGAAACGAGGTTGTATTTACACCCACTTTCTCAAAACTATGATCCTGTACAACCGCAGAGTTCCTCAATCGGCAGTTACAATCCTTGCAACTGCTAAATGGGAATCCCACTTCCATCAATTCTATCTTTATAAGAAAAGTCTGGGAGATTGAAAACTCAGTGGCTTTAGACCACCAGATGAAAAGCGACCCAGGGGAATTTATTCCCCGTGAATATTCTCATGATTTATGTTAACATAGTATTAGGTCGAAAACAGGAAATTTTTATGATAGTTCTGGAATACAAGTGTAAAGGCAAACCCAATCAATATAAAGCGATTGATGAAGCAATTCGCACCACCCAATTCATTCGCAATAAAGCGATTCGGTATTGGATGGATAATTCAAGAGAATTAAAAATTGATAGATTTGCACTCAACAAATATTCCACAACTCTCAGGAATCAATTCCCCTTTGTTGCCAACCTAAATTCAATGGCAGTCCAATCCGCCGCCGAGCGAGGATGGACTGCCATTAGTCGTTTTTACGACAATTGTAAGAAAAAGATTTCCGGTAAAAAAGGATATCCCAAATTCCAAAAAGATTGTCGTTCCGTTGAATATAAAACATCGGGATGGAAACTACACCCAACCAAAAGACAAATTACCTTAACCGATAAAAACGG
>NZ_CAWLTW010000001.1:3142746-3147762 GCF_963864145.1 Planktothrix prolifica NIVA-CYA 540
ATTAAGGACATAAAACGGGTGCGTTTAATTCGTCGTGCCGATGGATATTACGCACAATTTTGTCTGAATATTAATGTCACCGATATTCAACCCAAAACCGGAAAAGAAATAGGACTTGATGTTGGTATTGAGTCGTTTTACACAGATTCAAATGGATATCAAGAAGCTAATCCTAAGTTTCTCAGAAAAGCTGAACAATCAATTAAGCAATCTCAGAAACAAATCTATAAAAAAGTTAAAGGTTCATCGGGGAGACGGAAAGCTAGGAAAGTTTACAGTAAAAAACATTTGAAAGTAAGTAGACAACGGAATGAACACGCCAAGATAACGGCGCGTAACGTATGCACATCAAACGATGTAGTGGTCTATGAAGATTTAAGTGTTAGAAATTTAGTTAAAAACCATTGTTTGGCTAAATCAATTAGTGATGCCAGTTGGTATTTGTTTCGGAAATGGATAGAATATTTTGCAGCTAAGTTTGATAAGTTAGCAATTCCTGTTGCACCCCATTACACTTCACAAAAATGTTCTAATTGTGGGGTAATAGTGAAAAAATCTCTATCAACCCGCACCCATATTTGTACTTGTGGATGTGAGTTGCATAGAGATACAAATGCCGCAATTAATATTCTTAATCTTGGTAAACAAGCTAGGGGAGGGCATCCCCAAAGTAACTCTAATGGACTGGAAACCTCTACTCCTCTTGATGAAAGTCTGGTCGAGCAAGTGTCCAGGTTGAAGTTAGAATCTCAGTGTCTTCAGACCTGAGAGTGTCAATCTATCTTGCTTTTTGAAGTTCGTAGAGATAGGTCATTGGCGGTCTAAACAGAGGTTAAGGTTAAGAATAGTATTTTACTCCTAATTTGATTGATTTGTGTTGAAAAAATATAATTTTAATCTATTGATCACCAGATTTTGTATGAATAATTACATCAAGGTAAATATTTCTGAACAATTACCCACCCGGATAAAGAAACCGCAGTAAAAGCAAAAAATAAACCCATATTTATGCTAAGATGAAGGGGGCGCGCCCAGGTATTTTTAGGATTAATTTGGGTAGCACTCCAAGCCGATCCTAATACTAAACTTACCACAATTAATCCGGCGGCTAGATGAATTGAATGCCCTAAACTCCCGTAATATCCAAGAGTCCCCACTAAACCAACGGTTAGTAAAATTAAGACTAAACTCACCATTACCCCACCTATAAGGTAATGAAAATTTCTGAGTCCGTTAGGTCGAGGTTGTTGATTTTTTCGGGAATATAGCATCCATCCTCCTGTCATCGCTAACAATACATAAGCGAAGATAGAAAATCCCATCGACCAAGCCGCAATTTTCCATAACCACAAAAATGAGGGTAAATTCATAACACGGATTTTAACGGATTAAAGGGATTTCACGGATAAAGATTTTAACAGATGTTAATTTAAAGAGTTACCATAATATTCTATGGCATAATCCTTAAACCGTTCTAAATCTTTTTGCAGGGTTGACTCCACTACTCCACCCAAAAATAAATTATCCATCAGTTGTCCTAAAATCCCAGGAATGGCATAAGAAATAGTTAATTTAACAATACTACTCCCATGACGATCATAAAACCTAATTGCTCCTCGATTCGGTAAACCATCTACTGATTCCCATTGAATAATTTGATTAGGAATTTGTTTTAAAATCCTTGATAACCAACTAAATTCTAAATTACCCGTGGCTAATTTCCAACGGGATAAATCAGGATTATCTTCTAAAATTTTAACTGAATCAATCCATTTCATCCAACGGGGCATTTGTTCCAAATCCGACCACAAAATCCAAGAGATATCAATGGGAACAGGAACTTCCACTTGCACACTATGTTCTAACCAATCAGCCATAATATTTACAGATTTACAAAGATTTTACCTAATTGAATTTGTAGTATTGCTATACAATGTGAATCCTAAATAATAATTAGCCAAAATCATAAATTTCAGGCTAATTATTAAGATAAAATCCTCAATTATCCAGCAACAACAGGGGAAGGTTTAAGATCGGAAAAGCTAGTTTCTAATATAGCCTTAGCCGCCTGTCGTCCTGAAATAGTTGCCCCTTCCATACTATCAATATAATCCTGTTGTGTGTAACTTCCAGCTAAAAAGAAATTAGCAACGGGAGTTTTTTGAGCCGGACGATAGGCGTCCATGCCTGGGGATTCTCGATACAAAGATTGAGCTAATTTAACCACACTATACCAGGTCATATTCAATTCCCTGGAACTAGGAAATAAATTATGAACTTGTTTTAAAACGTGCTGGGCAATTTCCTGATTATTTTGTTTAATAAAAGGATCTCCAGGGGTTAAAACTAACTGTAATAAAGATCCTTGTCCCTCTCGATAATAGTCCGCCGGACTGGATAAAGCTAAGTCAGAAAAACAGGAAAAATCCGCATCGGCTGTATATAATAAATTATCAATTCCGGCGGCTTCTTTAAGTTGTTGACGTTTTTGGGGATCATTTAATTCCGTCACCCAACCATCAAACCGCAGTTGCACCGTTGCCACGGGAACCGCTTCTAACTTATAAATATTGTCAAACTCCGACCATTTTCGCCAAGCGGTGGGAATCATTTTTTGTACCCCCGGAATATCCCCGGCAAAAACATAAGCATCGGCGAGAATTGTTTCTTCAGTTTCTCCTTTTGCTACTACCATTCCAGTCACATAGGTTTTACCTTCTATTTCTGAAAATTGTATTTCTCGAACTCGGCGTCGGGTATGAATTTTCACACCTCTTTGTTCCAAATAATTCACAATGGGTTTATGCAAATATTCCTCCGGAGATCCTGTCAACATTCGCAATATAGATGCCTCTGTTTTGGTGGCAAAAAATAGAAAAATCGTTAACATACACCGGGCGGACATATTCTCAGTATCAATAAATCCCAAGGCATAGGCAATCGGGTTCCACATCCGTTTTAGACTACCTTCAGAACCGCCATGACTGCGAAACCATTCAGCAAAACTAATTCTATCTAACTCGCGGATAGTCCTCATCGCTCCTTCAAAGTCTACCAACCCTTGGACAATCGGGCTAGTCCCCAAAGCGATCGCATTTTGTAATTTATCAATCACCGAGAGTTGGGATGTGGTAAAAAACGCCTTCAACCCGTTAAAAGGCGCCCCGGTAATGAAGCGAAAGTCTAAACTGCCAGTTTTCCCCCCGGTATTGATAAAAATGTGGGTATGGTCTTTTAACCCAAGGTTGTCAATCGCCCCCACCTTTCTCATCAGTTCAAATAAGTTATAGTAGCAGCCAAAAAAGACGTGCAACCCCATTTCAATATGATTGCCTTCCGGGTCTATCCAACTGCTGACTTTACCCCCGACAAAGGGACGGGATTCAAAAATTTCTACTTCGTGTCCGGCATCCACTAGGTCAATTGCCGTAGCCATGCCCGCTAAACCTGCTCCTGCGATCGCAACCCGCATTTGTTAGACTGCCCTTTATCTTAAGCGTTTGTTTACAGATTGTAACAAAAAGCGGGAATATTAAAAAGAGGGAGGTTGGGAGGGATCAATTCCTGGCAACTTCACACAGAATTAATATGAGTCTAGTTATCAATAACTTCAATAGATTATATGCTGGAAAAAATTAAAGATATTGCCACAACCTTAGCCCCTAGGTTAATTGAGATTCGTCGCCATATTCATGCCCATCCAGAACTCAGTGGTCAAGAATATCAAACCTCAGCTTATGTTGCCGGGGTTTTATCCTCCTGTGGGATTAAGGTACAAGAAGGTGTGGGGACAACGGGAGTCGTGGGAGAATTCAAGGGAAATACTACCAACCCCCGTTGGTTTGCTATTCGCACCGATATGGACGCTCTACCCATGACCGAATTAACCGGGTTAGAGTATGCCTCTCGACAGATGGGAGTGATGCACGCTTGCGGACATGACTTGCACACCACGTTAGGGTTAGGAACAGCGATGGTTTTATCTCATTTAGGTCAGAATTTTCCGGGCAAAGTGAGGTTTTTGTTTCAACCGGCGGAAGAAATTGCTAAAGGGGCAACCTGGATGGTACATGATAACGTCATGGAGGACGTGGCAGCGATTTTGGGGGTTCATGTCTTCCCCAGTATTCCCGCCGGATGTGTGGGACTGCGACAGGGGGCGTTAACGGCGGCGGCGGATGATTTGGAATTAACGATTATCGGAGAGTCGGGTCACGGGGCGCGACCCCATGAAGCTAAGGATGCGATTTGGATCGCGGCCCAGGTAATTACCATGTTACAACAGGCGATTAGTCGCACTCAAAACCCTTTAAGACCTGTGGTTTTATCCATTGGTCAAATTGTAGGCGGACGGGCACCTAATATTATTGCGGATCAGGTTAAACTATTAGGAACGGTGCGATCGCTTCATCCTGAAACCTACGCATCTTTACCGGGTTGGATAGAACAAATTGTTGCTAATATTTGCCAAATGTACGGGGCAAATTATGAGTTAAATTATCGTCGAGGTGTTCCCTCGGTGCAGAATGATCCGATGTTAACTCAAATTGTCGAAGAAAGTGTTAGAGAAGCATTTGGGTCTGGTGCGGTTTTGAATTTACCCGAACCCTCTTTAGGTGCAGAGGATTTTTCTGTCTATTTAGATTATGCACCCGGCATGATGTTTCGCTTAGGTGTCGGACACAAAAATAAACATAATTATCCCTTACATCATCCTAAGTTTGAAATTGATGAATCGGCAATTATTATGGGGGTGGTAACTTTAGCCTATTCTGCCTATAAATTTTGTCAAAAACAATTAGCAACGGAGAAGAATTAATCAATCGCAAAAATATCCGTTACCCAGTTATAGCAACCGCCAAGGCAGTTAGGACACCAGACGGATCTTGGAACCCAGACGGTGAAGTGATTTCCCCCGGTGTTCCCTCCCCCCCCTAGCCTGCCGTGCACGGGGGTTGGGGGGCTGTTCCCTGATCCGGCGTTCCCTCCCCCCCGTAGCCCCCGTGCACGGGGGTT
>NZ_CAWLTW010000001.1:3148319-3208054 GCF_963864145.1 Planktothrix prolifica NIVA-CYA 540
TGAATCGGCAATTATTATGGGGGTGGTAACTTTAGCCTATTCTGCCTATAAATTTTGTCAAAAACAATTAGCAACGGAGAAGAATTAATCAATCGCAAAAATATCCGTTACCCAGTTATAGCAACCGCCAAGGCAGTTAGGACACCAGACGGATCTTGGAACCCAGACGGTGAAGTGATTTCCCCCGGTGTTCCCTCCCCCCCCTAGCCTGCCGTGCACGGGGGGTTGGGGGGGCTGTTCCCTGATCCGGCGTTCCCTCCCCCCCCTAGCCCCCCGTGCACGGGGGGTTGGGGGGGCTGTTCCCTGCTATAAAATTCAGCTAACCTAAGTTTTTTCTAACCGCAGTTTCATAAATCAATTGATTCACTTTAACCGATTGTTCTAAATCAACCATGGGTTGAGGATAGTCAACGCCTAAAATTACCCTAAAGCGTTTTTGTTCAACGGGCAATAATTTCCAAGGTTGATGAACTTTTGACGGGGGTAAATCCTTTAATTCCGGCAGCCAATGTTTAATATAATCCCCATTGGGGTCATAATCTTGGGATTGTTTGAGAATATTAAAATAGCGAAATCCTCTGGCATCATTTCCCACTCCAGCGTTATAATTCCAGTTACCCCAATTGCTACACACATCATAATCAATTAACAAAGATTCAAACCATTCTGCCCCTCTTTGCCAATTAATTCCTAAATTTTTGGTGAGGAAACTGGCTACATTTTGCCGCCCTCGGTTTGACATAAATCCTGTTGTTAATAATTCCCGCATATTCGCATCTACTAAGGGAAAACCTGTGATTCCCCGTTGCCATTGTTCAAACTGTTTTGGATTGTCTTTCCAAGGAATAGAAATTCCTTGTAGACCCTGGGGATAAAATATTTTATTCCCATGTTTTAAAGCAATAAATTTAAAATAATCTCGCCATAATAATTCAAAAATTAACCAGTAAGTTGAATCGTTTTTTACCCGTTCTTTTTCGTAGGTTTGAACTGTATTATAAATTAGTCGGGGAGACAAACAACCTAATGCTAACCATGGGGAAAACTTAGAAGAATAATTTGCTCCTAACATTCCATTGCGGGTTTCTTTATAATTTTTGAGACAATCCTGTTCCCAAATATAATTTTTTAAACGGTCTAATCCTGCGGTTTCTCCACCTTGAAATTTCATCACTGACCGAGAATCAAAAACAGGTGTTTCTAAACCTAAATCTTGAATATTGGGTAAGTTTCCTGTTTCTATTTCAGGTAAATGGGGTAATTGTTTAGGAGAAGTAAAAAGACTATTGATAATTGATTGAGATTCAACTTGCTTTCTAAATTGAGTAAAAATTTCTGGAAGTTGAGGAATAGAAAAGGGTAAATCTGTTATAGAATAAAGTGTTGCACCCCAATAGGATTTAACCACAACTCCTAAAGCAGCTAAGGCAGTTTTTAAATTTTGTTCTATGCTTAATTCCTCGGAAGTGGCTTCTTGATAATAATAGACTGCATCAATATTGAGGATTTTAACTAATTCAGGAATAATTATTTCTGGCTTCCCTAGACGAAGGATTAAATCACTTCCTAACTTTCTGAAAGATTGACGTAAATCCGCAACGCTTTCCAATAAAAATTGAGTGCGAAATGCTCCCGTTTTGGGGAATCCATAGGAGGTTTGAGTAAACTGTCGAGGGTCAAAACAATACACAGGAATAATCTGTGCTTGAGTGTTTAATGCTGAGGATAAGGGTTGATGGTCATGTAGTCGTAAATCGTTTCGATACCAGATTAAAATTCGTTTTGGGGTCACAATGATTAGCCGTCTAAAGGGTTAAGTTCGTTTTAGTAGTCCGTCTGTTAGTCTAACTCACGGATTTACAAAACGTTACACTTAATCCATTTTAGCCGAATTCTCCAGGGGTTTGACAACTAACCAGCGTCCCGTTTTCGGGTCGCGGTAACTATTGTAGGGGTTAGAGCGCAATGGTTTGGGATAAACTTTCATAATCACCCTTCAAGTCCTTAACGGTTGAAAAAATAGAGATCAACTCAATAATTTAATTATTCCGTATTTTCCCGGTTAAATCAGGGACGCTCATCTCTAAAATTCTGTGATGATAACGTTCAATTTGAGTGACAATGAACATAGAAGCAAGTGAGAGCAGTCTAGGGGATCTTGTGATCTCGATCATTTAATTCTACGTTTACAGATTATTTATTCTCATTAATTGCTATGAAAACTAAAAAAACTTTATTGTTATTGATACGGAAGGACAACCGATTTTAAGAGAATTAGCGATTGTTAATGATCAAGGAGAATTAATTTATGAAGCCTTTGTGGAAAATCATCCCCAAAGTCCTAAAATTGCCCATCTGACTAAACCGTTAAAATTACTTTTAACAGAATTTCTGGAAATTGCTCAATCTCAAATTATTATTTGTCATTATGCTCAACATGATATTGAAATCTTGCGAAATTCATTTAAAGCGGTGGGAATTTCTGCCCCTCAATTAGATTTTCAGTGTAGTTTTGAACTAGCTCAACGCTATTTACCGCAATTAAATAGTCATTCTTTAGAGGCTTTAAGTAAACATCTAAGACTTAAATTAGAGGGTCAATTTTTTATCAAAGATTCTGCCCATAGAGCTAAATATGATGCGTCATTTACCTATCAACTTTATAAACATATTGTGAATGAATTTCTTAAAAAAGAATTAAAAACCCAACCCAACCCTTTTGGAAACAGTCGTGTTGATACTCCCTTTCAGGATCACCCGGATTTTAGAGGGATTTTTGCCGAAGAATGCGATCGCTTAAAAGCTATTTTAGGGGATATTAAATTAGACTTCAATCATCAAACCAAAGGAGCAATTGTGATTGGGGAACCCGGATCAGGAAAAACCCATCTAATGATGCGATTAGCCAAGGATTTATTAACTAAAAATAGATTATTATTTATCCGCCAACCTAATAATCCTGATACGGTTTTATTCCATACCTATAGTCGTATTTTAGAATCCTTAATCCAAATTGTTCCGAATAGTATTCATACTCAAATTGAGTATTTATTGGCTAATAGTTTTTCGGAAATTATTAAATCTACTGATAACTATTTTACCTCAAAAACCCAAAAAGACGAAAAGATATTACAACTGATTCAAGGGGGAAATTTAAAGCTATTTACCGACTTATCCCAAGCAGAAACCAAAACAAAACGGGAATTTTGGCAACATATTGAAAAACGGGCTTTGGAGTGGTGGAATAATAACTTTTCCGCCGCGGGTTACGCCCCTAAATTTTTACAAGGAATTGTGAAATTTTGTGGCTATACCGACTTTAACCGTCGTCAAATTATTACCCAATGGTTAGCAATGAATAATCTCCCCCAAGAAGAATTAGACCGGGTGGGTTTACCCTCCTGGGAAGATGAATTGAGCCGGGAGGAAGCATCTTTAGAAGCATTGAAGGTTTTGGGGTGTTTATCCCTCTTAGATGAACCTTTAATCATTGTTTTTGATCAGTTGGAGGGATTAGGATTAAAACACAATGAACGATTATTACACTGTTTTGGAACCGCGATTAAAGAGATTTTTACCCATGTTCCGAATAGTTTAATTATTTTAAACCTATTTCCTGATCGCTGGCAACAATTTAAACAGGTTTTTGATGGGTCAATTATTGATCGGGTATCCCAGTCCCAAGTGTTTCTTAATCGTCCTTCCAATCAAGAGTTAAAACAGTTATTGAATTTAAAATTACAAGGGTTAGATGTCACCCTAGATGATTTATTTGAAGTGGATGAAATTACTGCAATTTTAAATCATATTTCTATTCGGACAGTCTTAAATGTGGCGGCGGATTATTACCGCTATAAAGTCGATGGAATTCCTCTCCCAAAACATCAACTAATTCCAGTATTACAAACCGATGAAAGTGAGGTAGAAAGACGGTTAAAACAGTTAGAAATTGAACTGGAACAAATGAAACAGGGAATGACTCAAATTGCGAAAATTTTTGGTGAGAAAAATCAGCAAAATTTAGAAATATTTAATGGGGAATTATTTGGATTTGTCCCCTCGTTTGATTCTGCGGCTAAACGTCAACTCAAAAATTATTTAAAGGCGCAACGAATTTGTTTAGAAGCTAATTTATCCAAGCCTAAAATTCTTGCCGATAGCGATGATTTAGGGAAATTAATCACAATTTTAGAATCCTTAATGTTAGTGATTTCTCCCTTGAGTTTTGATATTTTACGTTTAGGAAAACGAGTCATTCCTGAACATTTAATTATTCAAACTCAAACCCATAGTTTTGTCGTGGGATTTTTACATTTAGGTGGAGCACCCTTTTTCCATCGGATGAAAAACTGGAATGAATTATTGGTTTTGAAACCCAATTTTAAATTTATTCTATGTCGAGATCAGAGTGATTATCCGATTAGTGGTGAGAAAAGTCTATTTGAGCTAGAAAAACTTCAACATTCTAAAAATGGAAAACTAATGCTTTGGAATCCAGACCATAGAGTTTTATTTGAGTTGTTTTATCAAATGATCCTAGATATTCAAAATTATGATTTAGAGATCAAGTTTGAGGAGGCTATGGAGTTTATTTTATTAGAATATCAGGATTATTGGCTATTTCAAAATATTACTAGAGATTTGAGTTAAAAACTATATAGCGGTACGGAACAGGGAATAGCCCCCCCAAACCCCCGGGAATAGAGGGATTAGCAATAGATGGAAAAAGTTTAAGAAGTACGGTAAAAGACCCAGGCAATCAGCAGCAAAACATGGTAATAATGGTATCTCTATTTAGTCAAGAAACCGGATTAGTATTAGCGACGGAAAAGTTCGAGAGTAAAACCGGTTCAGAACAAGCTGTAGCCCAAGGGATAATAGAAGAATGTGGTCTAAAAGGAAAGTTAATAACTGCGGATGCGTTACATTGTAATGTCACCACAGTCCGAAAGATTATCGAGAGTGAAAACGATTATTTAATCGCGGTTAAAAAGAATCAAATCAAACTGTATAATCAAATTGAAAAAATTACAAAAACGACGAAAGCTGAAAGTATAGATACTCAAAAAGAGAGGGGTCATGGACGAGAAATAACTCGTCGGGTATCAGTGTTTAAAAATTCGATAAAAATTGAAAGCCCTTGGGAACATATTCAAAGTATAATTCAGGTAGAAAGGTGGGGATACAGAGGAAAAAAGCCTTATAGAGAAACGGTTTATTATATAAGTAGTATCTGGGAAAAGGCGGATTTTTTTTCCAAAAAAATTAAAGGGCATTGGGGGATTGAGAATCAAGTTCATTGGGTAAAAGATGTGTTATTTAAAGAGGATAGTATGAAAATTCATCAAGTACAAGCCGCGACTAATTGGGCACTGCTCAACACCCTAGGATTGAATATTTTCAGAGGTTTAGGATTTTTGTCAATAACAGAGGGAAGAAGGTGGTTAGGAAATCATTGGGAGAAATTAGTGGCTATCTCTTAATCCGAAAGTTAAAAATGAAAAAATAGAGCAATTAATTTAGGAAAAATAGATAAAAATCGGGAATGTAAGTCTTACTCCATAGGGAATAAGAATATTTATGCTGCTTAGATAATACCTCCTATAATTAATATTAATATAGCAATTATATGAAATATTAATTATTCGGAAAATAGCTATCATGTTTGAGAATTATGACCCAAAAGTAGGCTATAATTTTCAAACATGAAACAGCCCTCAGGGCTGTTTCAAAGTCAGGTGAAAAAGAGTAAAGAAAGAGCGATCGCCACCTGATAAAATGGAGAGCGATCACCATTTTTTTCTAAAATAAAGATGCTAACAAGTTTAATAGAAAATTTAAAAGAAGTCAAGGATTTCCGAAAAAATCAGGGAAAAAGGTATAGTTTATGGGAAGTGCTATTAGTAGTAGTTTTAGGGGTGATGTCAGGGCATCAAGGATATCGAGAGATGGAATATTTTGTCAAAGCCAACGAAGTTATCCTGAAAAGAACATTCAATATCTATAGCCAAGGAATGCCATCTTATTCAACAATAAGGAGGGTGATGAGAGGAGTAGACGAGAAGGATTTAAGCAAAATAGTAAAAGAATGGTCAAGAGAGAATTCTCCTAAATTAAACCCAAACCCCCCGTGCACGGGGGGAGGGAATAGGGAATAGGGAATAGGACTTACGCACCAAACCTGGTTTCTGAACGAGAAATCACCGATTTCATCCGCAAAATCAGGGCTAGAAACCCGGTTTCTTTGGTCTTGTGCGTAAGTCCTGTCTCCGTCAATCCGTTGATTTCGTTTTTACATCCCCAGATGATTCACTACACCCTTATTCAACCGTTACCGACTTAGCTAAATTCCGAGGTTGATCAACATCTAAACCCCGTCGGGCTGCAATATAATAAGCTAATAATTGCAGGGGAATTACGGTTAGAATCGGGGATAAAATTTCATCAACGATTGGAACAGCTAGAACATCATCAAAGGTTTCCTTGGCTTCGAGTTCTTCTATCGGTATCACCCCAATTAAACGGGCATCTCGCGCCTTAGCTTCTTGAGCATTAGAAATTACCTTTTCATACACATTTCCCGGCATGGCGATCGCCACTACGGGCACTTTTTCATCTAACAAAGCAATGGGGCCATGTTTCATTTCTCCCGCCGGATATCCCTCCGCATGAATGTAACTAATTTCTTTTAATTTTAATGCTCCTTCTAAAGCAATTGGAAAATTAATTCCGCGTCCTAAAAAGATAAAATCTTGGGTTTCATTAAAATCAGATGCTAACTCCTCAATATATTTTTCTTGACCCTGTAACAACTGTTCCATTTGAGCCGGAAGTTGTCGTAAATCCTTGATAATTTCAAGTAACCGAGATTCGGGTAAACTTTGACGATGCCAAGCAATATCTAAAGCCAATAAATAAAAGGCAACTAATTGAGCGACAAAGGTTTTGGTTGCAGCCACCCCAATTTCAATTCCGGCTCTGGTATCAATAATATGGGGAACTAATTGGGCTAAAGAACTTTCAGGACGGTTGGTAATTCCTAATAGTTTAGGCGCGTATTTTGCCGGGGAATTTATCCGCCGTTGCTGTTCCATTGCCAAAGATGCTAAGGTATCAGCCGTTTCTCCTGACTGTGTAACCCCAATCGTTAAAGTATTAGGTCGCAGAGGAGTTGGTGCGTAACGAGCCTCAGAAGCATACTGTACCACCGTAGGAATATTTGCGATTTGTTCTAACAAATATTTCCCGACTAAACTGGCGTGCCAACTGGTTCCACAGGCTAGAATTTCAATTTGTTCTAAATCTTGATACCAGCTTGAAGGAACACTTAAATGAATTGGTGAAGGTCGTTTTTTGGCTTTAGATTTTTCAGTGGTTTTTTCCGGTTCTAGTTCCAATTCTGGATCTAAATAGGCTTGCAAACAATCCCGAACAACTCCCGGTTGTTCATGGATTTCCTTTAACATAAAATGTTTAAAAGCGTGCTTCTCAACTAAAGTCGGACTCAAATTAAGAATCCGAGGAACTTTATGTAAACGTTCTCCCGCAAAACTATAAACCTCTACACCCAAATGCGTTAAACGAGCCATTTCCCCATTTTCTAAACTTAAAATTGCTTGGGTATAGGGAACTAAAGCCGGGGTGTCCGATGCACAGAAAAATTCTCCTTGACCTAAACCAATTGATAAAGGAGCTTGTTGACGAGCCACAATTAATTCATTGGGAGAATCTGCACATAAAACCGCGATCGCAAAGGCTCCTTCTAAACGATTAACCGTTTGACGCACAGCCTCTAAAAAAGATATTTTTTCAGAAGTTTGAGTTGCTAAAAAATCAGCAATCAAATGGGGAATTACTTCCGTATCCGTATCGGATTTAAACTCATAACCTTTGGCTTTTAATTCTTCTCGTAATTCCCGATAATTTTCTACAATCCCATTTTGGACAACGGCTACCCGTTCTTTAGGATCAAGGTGTGGATGGGCATTCCGTTCTTCCGGTTTGCCATGGGTTGCCCAGCGTGTATGACCAATCCCAATACTAGAGGGCATCTCAACATGGGCTAATTTTTCCCGGAGGTTATGGAGCTTTCCCTTAGCTCTCATAGAATGAATATTCCCTTCCCAAATTGTCGCTAAACCCGCCGAATCATAACCCCGATATTCTAGTTTTTCTAACCCGGACATGAGAATTTCACTGGCAACTCGAGTCCCAATATAACCAACAATTCCACACATGAATTAAAAACTCCTGTTTTAATAGCTTTTGTCTCGAATACGAATCCGAGTTTATCTTATCTTAACCACTGGCATAATGTTTGGCGATTAATTCTCCAACCAAAGGTAATAACTCCAAAGGAATTGGGCGGGTTTAGGGAGATAATTACTAATAATTAAAGACCCCCTACGGTTGAATTGTTAATCATTGTCAAATGCGATCGCATTTTTTTAACAAACTGTAGGGGCGGGTTCTGTAATAATATTCAATTCTTATCAATAACCTTGCTAAACCCGCCCTCTTAAAAGCGATCGCCCTTCCGATTTAGAAAGGCGATCGCTATTTTTGAAGGCGAGGATCGTTGAAGCGATCGCATTTTTACTATTAACCTGTATTCAAACAATAAAAACGATCGCGCTAAAGTCTTAAAATTTGGACTGGAACTCCTAATACCTTGGCACTCGCAGCTAAACCTTCATCTGCTGTTATTAAAGAAATTTCATAAGAAAATGCGATCGCTAAATGCAAAGCATCCAAAGTTCGTAAAGGAATATCAAATCTACTGATCCAATCACGCGCTAATTTATAATGAACAGTTTCAACCGTTAAATAATGATAAAAACCATCGTCTAAATCCGATTGGAAATGGGCTGAAATTGTTCTCGCATCCCCCTGAGAAATCTCTCCCATTCGCACCCTTCGAGAGAGTGCCGAAAATAATTCAACTTCTACTAATTGACTCAATGCGGGTTCGGGTTCATTGTTTAATAAATCGTCTATTATTTCGCTGAGTGCTTCTGGCCAGTAAAAAGCAGCTAACACGCTCGTATCCAAATAAATCAATACCGTTCTCCTTCTCTGGCTTGAATAATTGTCACCCTCAACGATTCACCTGTCAAGAGTACAGAGTCTCGAAATCTTTTTCTTTGCAATACCCATTCTTGTCTTGTTTTTGGTGGAACAAGTCTAGCAACTTCTCTACTCCCATCAACTAAGATGATTTCTTCACCTTGAGCTACTCTTTCTAAGAGAGCTTTCAAGTTGTCTCCTAAGTTTTCAACACTAATTTTTAACATTATGCTCTCCAAAGCGTGATCTAAGCTATAAGTAGGGCAGGGTTCCGCAACAAGATTCAATTCTCACCCATAATATTCCTAAATGCGATCGCACAGCCCTATCAAGATATTTCATCAGATAAGGCAAGAACTCGATCATGGTGATTATTTTTAAACTAAGGCGGTTGCTATAGATAAACTATCAACCGCCAACCCACAACAGCCAAACGCCCAAACCCCGTTTACAGCAACCCAATGAAATGTAAGGGGCCTTGTCCGGTCATAATTTCTATTAATATGCCGATCATTCCTAACATGGCTAACCGACCATTCCAAACTTCGGCGGTGGTGGTGAGTCCCCATTCCCAACTTTCTTGAGGATACATCTTGGTTTTTTTGCCGGGATGTGCGACATCGGAGAACTTAATATTAGGAGCATTTAAAGCTTCTATAACCATTTCTGCTAAATCATTAATAAACACCGGATGGGTATTTAATGCCGGAACTCGATTGAATTTTTCAATCCCAGCTTCTTCAGCCAGTTCTCGATATTCCATATCAATTTCTTCTAAAGTTTCGATATGTTCAGATACAAAACTAATCGGAACCACGACTAATTCTTTAACGCCTTCTTTGGCTAATTCAAGAATAACTTCATCCGTATAAGGTTTCAACCATTCCACCGGGCCAACTCGACTTTGATAGGCGAGAACATGGGGGTTAGGACGGTTTAAGGTCTGCATAATTGCCGCCGTACAGCCTTCAATTTCATCCCGATAGGGATCTCCAGCTTCTTCGACATAACTAACCGGAACACCGTGGGCACTAAAGAAAATTTGCACCTGTTCAGGATGATCACAATGTTCAATTTCCTGCTCAATTAATTCCGTCATTGCTTGTAAATAACCTGGACGATTATACCAAGAAGGAATTACTGTATAATCAATTTTTTGTAAACTGGGATCTTGTTCCCAAAGTTTTTCTAAAACTCGAAAACTAGAACCACTGGTACTAATTGAAAATTGCGGATATAAAGGTAAAATAACTAATTCTTCGATTTGATCCCGTTTGATTTTGGCCACCGCTTCTTCAGTAAATGGGTTCCAATAGCGCATCCCCACATACACCCGGATATCGTGACCTTTTTCCTGTAAAGACCCTTGTAAGGCAATGGCTTGTTCTTCCGTAATTCGCCGCAGGGGAGAACCGCCCCCGATCGCCTTATAATTTTCCTGGGACTTCTGATAGCGCAAAGTTGAAATCATCCAAGCCAGAGGTTTTTGCATCCAAGCAAAGGGCAAACGGATAATTTCTGGGTCTGAAAATAGATTGTACAAAAAGGGGCGAACATCTTGCAGTTGCTCTGGCCCGCCCAGATTTAGCAGTAAGACTCCGACTCGTCCCATAGCGGATACTTCCTATCCTAAGATTTGTTAACTATCTTAACAATATATTGTCCTTGTGGGTTAGTCGATCTTTTAATTTATAAAAATTGTTCTTAACATGGCAACTATTCTCAGAAGTTTAAGTTACCGCTATCAATGGCTCTATGATACCATTTCCCGACTGGCAGCCTTGAGCGTGGGCGGTGAACGTCGGTTTCGGAAGTTACCCTTAACGGGGTTAACCCTGACACCGGAAACTAAAGTTCTGGACTTATGCTGTGGGAGTGGACAAGCAACGGCGGTGTTAGTGGAATATTCCCAGGATGTCACGGGCTTAGATGGGTCTCCGTTGTCCCTCAAACGCGCCCAGAGGAATGTTCCTCAAGCAAAATATGTTGAAGCCTTTGCGGAAAATATGCCCTTTGCCGATAACAGCTTTGACCTGGTGCACACCAGCGCCGCCCTGCACGAAATGAACCCCGAACAGTTGCAGCAAATTCTTAATGAGGTTTACCGCGTTCTGAAACCGGGAGGGATTTTTACCCTGGTTGATTTCCATTCCCCGACTAATCCGATATTTTGGCCGGGGGTAGCCATGTTTCTCTGGTTATTTGAAACGGAAACGGCTTGGCAATTGTTAGAAACAGATTTGGTTCAATTATTATCACAAATTGGCTTTAATGTCAATCTCCCTAAACTTTATGCTGGAGGAAGTTTACAAGTAATTCATGGGGTTAAACCTGAATAGAAATATAAGGAGAAATAGGGTTGATGTGGCAATTGCTATAAATAACAAAATTTATACCTGAAAAACCTGTTTAGATGTCAACTTTAATTCAGGAAAAAGTAAAGACTTAATTTCCTGTTCACCTGTAAATTCTGTAACTTCATAAAAACCAGAAACTAATAATAAAACCGAGATTTTTTCTGTTTTTGGGTCAATAATCCAATATTCAGGAATTTCTCTAACCGCATATTCAGAACGCTTATAACGGTAATCATCATCAGAATTACCCGGACTAACAATTTCTACGGCTAACAGGGGAGGTGCTTCTAAAACGGCGGCGGACATTTTTCGGAGTTCTTGACATTGACTTTCTGACAAAATGACTAAATCAGGAATCCTTGATTTCTTTTTAGCTGTTCTTACTCCTACTGTACCAGGCATTACTTTCCACTGCTGTTTAAGGTTGTCAATTTCTTGTTCTAAAATCTTAAAGATAAAATGTAAGATCAAAGCATGAAAACCACTGGCAGTAGGCATAAGTTTTAATTCTCCATTAACTAATTCATATTTGTTATCCGTGCCATCGTCATAAGCTAAATATTCTTCAAAGGAATAGGTTTTAGTTAATAATTGAACCATTTTGAATAGACTCCTATGGTTATTTTAAGGTGAATTTGGTAGTCAATAAGCAAAACAATCAAAAAATAGGTAAGTTTAAAATAAATTCTGGTAAGACATTTTCTCCTGATAAAGTTGTGGGTAGTTTGACGATTTCAAGAGCTTGATTAGGACGATATATTTCTACTTGTTGTTCTTGGGGATTAATTAACCAACCTAAGCGCAAACCACTGTTAAGATATTCCTGCATTTTTGCTTGGAGTTGGGTTAGGGAGTCAGTGCGAGAACGCAATTCCATCACAAAATCAGGACATATTGGGGGAAATTTTTCTTGTTCTTCTGCTGTTAGTAATTCCCAACGTTCCTTAGCCACCCAAGCCACATCAGGAGAGCGATCGCCACCATTAGGTAAGCGAAATATAGTAGAAGAACTAAAAACTTTCCCTAGTTGAGTTTGACGATTCCAAAACCAAAGTTCGCCGTTTAAATCTGATTCTCGATTACCACTGACTCCACCAACAGGGGGCATAATTACTAATTCTCCTTTGACAGTTCGTTCGAGTTGCCAATTTTCATTATCTTGGCAAAGTTGATAAAATTGCTCGTTGCTGAAGGTGACATTTTTAAAACTTAAAATGATGGGTTCTGAAGTAATCATTTTTCCCTCCTAATACTGAGGATATACAATAGTAGTTTTCAAGGCGGTGTTAAGTCAAGTTTTTGCAATAATTTTTAACAAAATATTACCTATAATTTATGACCAATAAATTAACTTAATCTCATCTTTGTTAAAATATCCTCTAGCAAGCCCTTAAATTGATATTATCCTAAACTGGATTAATATTCCAAACATTTTGACAATAGGCTTGGACAATTCCATCAGAGGAAAAACGACCTAAACGGGCGACAGTTAAAATAGACATTCTCGTCCAGGTTTCCCAATCTCGATAGGTTTGGCTGATTTTATCTTGACAATCCATATAGGATTTATAGTCAGCAAAAACCATATATTCATCGTGATATAATAGGGCATCAATTAAGGTTTTAAACAGATTCGGATCGCCTTGGGAAAAATAACCCGACGCTATTTGATCAATACTTTCTCGTAGGCTTTCATTTTCATGATAATAACTCCAAGGATTATAACCTTTAGCTTTTAAAACTTCAATTTCAGCTAAACTTAATCCAAAATTAAAGAAATTTTCTGCTCCCACTGCATGGCGTAATTCTTCACTAGCTCCATCTACAATTCCTAATGTTAAGGCTCCATTAAAAGCAGGTTTCAAAATTGCAATTCCCCCGGCTTTTTTCCCAGCCATTGCTAAATGTTCGGAGACATCGGCGGCGGGATAGATATATTGACTTAAAGTTTGATTAACATTCGGAATAAATACAACTTTTAAGCGATCGCCAACCACCGGATCGGAATTAATCACTTCACCCACCGCATGAATTAATTTAATCATTAATTTCCCCATCACATAACCGGGGGCGGTTTTCCCTGCAAAAATAAAGGTTTGGGGAACATAATCTTGATCGGGATTTTTCCGAATTCGATTATAGAGGGTAATGATTTTTAAAATATTCAAATGTTGACGTTTATATTCTTGAATTCGTTCAATTTGAATATCAAAAATAGAATCAGGATTTACCGTAATTCCACAATTCTGCTGAATATAATCAGCCAGTTTTCGTTTGTTTTCCTGTTTAATATTTCGCCAAGCTAAACGAAATTCTACCTGATCTAATTCTGATTCTAAACGCTCCAAATCCGCAAAATTTTTAATCCAGCTATTGCCAATTTTATAGGTAATTAATTCGGCCAAAGGGGGATTGGCTAAAACCAACCAACGCCGAGGGGTAATCCCACTACTAATTGCTCTAAATTTTTCCGGTGTTAATTCATAAAAATCAGGAATAATTGATTGTTTTAAACGTTCGGTTTGCCAGAGAGAAATTCCATTAATCGCATAACTTCCAATGCAAGCTAAATGAGTCATTCTAACATATCTTTCTCCTGTTTCATCAATCAAAGAAAGTCGAGATAATTTATTAAAATCTCCCGGATATTGACTGCGAACTCCAATTAACAATCGATTATTAATTTCATAGATAATTTCTAGGTGACGGGGTAATAAACTTCCTAATAATCCCACAGACCATTTTTCCTGAGCTTCCGGTAATAAAGTTGGGTTAAGATAGGTAAAGGTTTGTCTAGTAATTGACCAGGATTTTTCCCATTCTAAGCTATATTCATCAACAAATAATCGCATTAATTCTGCGATCGCGATCGCACTAGCCGTATCATGGAGTTGAATAGAATAGTGTTGATGAAATGTCTCTAAATTTTCTCCAGTTGCCAGATGATTCCGAATCATATCTTGGAGAGAACAGGAGACAAAAAAGAATTGTTGTTCTAAACGCAGTTGTTTTTGTTGAATTTTTTCATCATGGGGATATAATACTTTTGTGAGTAATTCAACGAATGGTTTTCCCTGAACAATTCCGTAATAATCGCCAATATTAAAATCTTGAGAATTATAGGAAACAATCGGTTCTGCTTTCCATAATATTAAGGTATTAACAGTATGACTTTGATAACCGGAAATCGGTGTATGATATGGAACTCCTTTGATGCAACGCTGGGGAATCCAACGCACCCGATAGCGTTCTTTTTGGTCATAATAGGCTTCCGTATAACCCCCTAGCTGCACATTTACCGTAGCCTCGGGACGGGCAATTTCCCAGGGATTTCCATACCGCAACCATTTATCAATCTTTTCGACTTGCCAACCGTGATAAATTTCTTGATCAAAACTACCAAATTCATAACGAATTCCATAGGCAATAGCGGGCAGATTCAAGGTAGACAGAGAATCTAATTCATCAATAGGTAATTGGGCAACATTTCCATAGCCTAAACTGGGTTCTATTTCTTGATCAATTAAGTCTTGTAAGTTTAAATTAAAAGCTTTTAAAGATTCTTGGAATGGTTCCCATAAATTGCAATTAACTAAATGATTAGCTAAATGAGATCCTAAAGCATATTCAGTAGAAAAATAGCAAATTTGTTTAACTTTATTTTGGGAATAATTTTGAGTTGTTTTCACCCAGGAGGGCATTAAAAACTGTCGAATAGTATAGGCTAACGCTTGATATAATTCTTGGGGGGTTGCGGTCGTGGGTAATTGACCTTGAAGATAGAGCAGGTTAGTTGCAAACTCTCGTTGTAAATCCTCTAAAGCGGGTGCTGTTTCAGAATAATCAGCCATTAGAGAGTTGAAAATAGAATCGGGAATTAATGGACTCATATTAGTATAATTATTACCCGTGAGGGGAGAGATTGTTGAACTTGAATAAACATACAGTAGAGAGAGACGCGCCGTGGCACGCCTCTACAGTTTTTCCTCAAGTTTTGGGTATTTAAACCGGGGCTAAATTGAAGGATACCCCCAACCCGGCGGCCATTTCTTCGGCGGTAATTTGACCATCATTATCTTGATCGAGGGCATCAAATACGGCGTCTGTTCCTGACCATTCTTCCCGGGTAATATAGCCATCGCCATCTAAATCATAGGCGCGGAAAATATCTTCAGCTGCATGACTAATTACTTCTTCTCCTTCTAAACGAGCTAGACGTTCAGCTAAGAATTTTTCTAGGGCTTCTAAGGCCTTGGAAAACCCTTTAATTCCTTCTTCTAATTTTTCCGAAGCCATCGGATCTTCGGCGTGCATTCGGTTAAAGGTATCTTGATCAATGGAGATTTTTTCTAGGTCTAAACTGGCGGCGGTTTCGGGATTGAGTTTGCGGGGAAGGTCGCCAATAGTTGATTGTAATTCTTCTAATAGAGCGGGAGAAATTGTTAATAAATCACATCCGGCTAACTCGGTAATTTCCCCAATATTACGGAAACTAGCCCCCATCACTTCTGTTTGATAGCCAAATTTTTTATAATAGTTATAAATTTGGGTGACAGATAGAACTCCGGGGTCTTCTGCGGGGGGGTAGGAATCTCGTCCGGTGTCTTTTTTGTACCAATCTAAAATCCGGCCGACAAAGGGAGAAATTAAGGTCGCTCCAGCCTCTGCACAGGCGATCGCTTGATGAATGCCAAATAATAGGGTTAAATTACAATGAATCCCATCTTTTTCTAGGACTTCGGCTGCTTTAATCCCTTCCCAAGTTGAGGCAATTTTAATTAAAATGCGATCGCGAGAAATCCCCGCCGCTTCGTATTGCTCGATAATATAACGACCTTTAGCAATGGTGGTTTCCGTATCATAAGATAACCGAGCATCGACTTCCGTGGAGACGCGCCCGGGAATAATAGCTAATATCTTTAATCCAAAAGCAACGGCTAACCTTTCAAAAGCTAAATTTGCCACTTCAGCATGCGTTGCACTCCCCCCCAAATCCTGACGGGCTTTTTTGAGGGTATCATCCACAATACTTTCATATTGGGGCATTTGGGCGGCGGCAGTAATTAAGGAGGGGTTGGTGGTTGCATCTCTGGGGGTATACATCTCAATGGCTTGGATATCTCCGGTATCCGCCACTACAACGGTGATTTCCCGTAGTTGTTCGAGTAGAGTTTGTCCCATTGTTTTCCGTCCTCTATTTAGGTCGCTAATCACAACAGAGTATAGCAAATTTAATTAATCAACAGTCTAAATATTGACTAATTACTGATTACTGAAAAATGGGTGCGTCACCCAGCGGCCACACACCCATCAAAATTTTTTGATAATTCTACCTATTAACCCTGGAATTTAATCCGATCAAATGGGATTAAAAAATTGAATTAAACGGACACGCCTCGGGTACTCAAAACCTCTTGTAGTTGAGCTTCTTCATCTTTAGTTAAAGAAGTTCTTAACACTGTTCCACCATAGGGGGCGATTTCTTCTAAGACTTTATCGGGGGTGACTTTCCGCACTAATACAAAGAGGGCAGAGGTTTTCGGTTGTAAGGTTTCCCCTAAAGATTTCATGAATTTATCATCCACCCCAATATCACTTAAAGCACCACTGGCGGCTCCAGCAGCGGCTCCCACGGCTGCACCCAACAGGGGGCTAAGGAATAATGTCCCAATTAATAAACCCCAAAATCCGCCACTGACTGCACCCGCAGTGGTTAAATCAATGGCTTGGTTGAGTTTAACTTTTCCTTCAGCATTCTTGACAATTACGGCAGCGTCTTCTAATTCGATTAAATGTTCTTTTTGTAATTTAATCAAAGTCATACGGACTTCTTCGGCTTTGTATTCGTCATCGTAGGCGATCGCAATTAAGTCACTCATGGTAAATCAATATAAAATTTGTCATCAGCAGTTTAGCACAAAATCGCTTTTTAGCTCCTAACAAAAAATATTAATTTAACATCTTTCTCAAGGAATATATTATCGGTTTTAGTTCTCATTTATAAAAATGCTATAATCTCAGAAACCGAATTTCTACCAGAAACCCGGTTTCTCTGTCTCTACAATTGAGAATTAGGCTTGAATTAAAAATTGAGTTGCTGTTAAGGCAGGTTTATTGGTTAAGGTTAAGAATTGAGCCCCTGTACCCAAACCTGCGGCTGTACCGTTTTGATTGTAGAATAATCCTCCGGTTGTAGTGTTATACACAATATCTGCTGCACTGGTTGCTGCTAAAGCATCGCTAGTAACTTTAGCAAATTCACTGGCAACAGAAAACCCAGTTCCCGCAACACTGCTAATACTGGTAAAAGTGGTTTTATCCAAGACAATTTGATCGGTTTGTGAGATATTAAAGTCTGTAATTGTATCTACACCTACCGCAGTAGTCGTAAAGGCTGCATTAGTATTGTAGATAAATTTATCCGCGCCGAGTCCCCCTGTAAGGGTATCATTTCCAGCATCTCCACTGAGAGTGTCGTTTCCTGCTAATCCATTAAGAGTGTCATTACCAGCCAATCCATTGATGACATCTGCATTAGCAGTTCCGGTTAAGTTATCAGCGCCAGCAGTGCCATTAATGGTGGAAGTTCTTTGAATCGTTAAACTCCAGCCGCCAGCTATACTACCACTATCCCATCCTACATCATCCTGCACAAATAGCTGCCAAGCCCCATTGGGATTTGTGCCATTGAATGCGGACAACGCCGTACCATAAGGGCCTGCGGGTGCGGGAGTAGGGAAGGTATCACCGACTTCGTAGTCAGTTGGACGATAGGTTCCTGATGTAATTTGAGACCCATCTGGCAATGTCCCTGAAGCGCTGTCACGAAAAGTTAGATTGACATTATTTAAGCGTGAGCTATATCCTCCCCCAGCATCGGACATGAGCATAACTTTTTGTCCCCCAGGCCCCCGCAGAAACATATCCACATCATCTGGCCAAGTATGGGATAAACCGCTTAAGCTGACTTGAATATTGGCAATGTTCCCACTGACACCGGAAACGTTAATCGTTGATGGATAAGGCGAGGCACTGCCGCTCGACGGAATAGTAATACTATTGGGGTTGGTGAAAATTGGCAAAACTTCCTCGGAAACGATTGTTCCTGTTGCCGTATTAGGAGTTCCCCCAATGTATCCTGTACCGGAGTTGATGTTGAAAACAACGGTTTCGTTTTGGCTTTCTGCTAGGGTATCAGCCGTGGGGTCAACTACCAACTGAGCCGTACTAGAGCCAGCAGCAAAGGTAATTGTCCCTGTTTTTGTGCTAGGACTAAATTTCACTGCGCTGTTGGTTAATACCGTATAGTCGGCTGGGTCACTCCCAACCGCAGCCGCATTAGCTGTTCCCGCGACCCCAAAGTTAACCGTCATAGCAGAGGTTAAATTTCCACTGCGACTAAAACTGTAGGTTAAATTCCCTGAACCATCTTCCTGTACTGTCACCGGACTGACATTGACGGTGACAGTGGGGAGGTTGCTACTCATTAAAGCGTTATAAATATTCAACCGCTTCCCTGAGACAGTTATGCCATTGAGGGCAGAAATCGAGTCCCCAGTTGACATGAGCCGATTCTTAACCTGCTGTGCCGTCCAAGTGGGATTTTGAGACCACAGCAACGCCGCCGCCCCGGTGACATGGGGAGATGCCATTGATGTCCCACTATAAGTCCCGTAGCTACTATTGGGAAGAGTGCTATAAATATCCGAACCAGGAGCGCCTAAATCTACAGTGGTGGCTCCGTAGTTAGAAAACCAGGACAATCCATCGGTGCGGGTGGTTGAGGCAACTGAGATGATGTTAGCTAGGTCGTAGCTGGCCGGGTAAGCAGGGGTTGTGTCTGTGTTTTGCGAACTATTACCCGCCGCGGCAATAAATAAAGCTCCCTGTTGTCCGGCGGTATTGATGGCATCGGATAGGGCTTGAGTGTAGCCCCCGCCTCCCCAAGAGTTATTAGTAAGTTTGACTCCCTTCGCCGTTGCATAGTTAATGGCCAAAATCGCATCAGATAGATAGCCCGAACCACTATCATTTAAAAACTTAAGTGGCATAATCTTGGCATTCCAAGCAACCCCTGTCACCCCAACTCCGTTATTGCCTTTTCCCGCAATGGTTCCCGAAACATGGGTACCATGTCCGTGCACATCCATCGGGTTATTGTCGTTATAGGCAAAGTCCCAGCCGCGAGTGTCGTCTATATATCCGTTATTGTCGTTATCAATGCCATCTCCGGCGATTTCCCCTGGATTTGTCCAGATATTCGCCGATAAGTCCGGGTGGTTGTAATCAACGCCGGTATCAATCACACCGATAACTAAGTTTTGGTTGCCCTTTTGAATATCCCACGCTTCGGGAGCGTCAATATCAGCATCGGCTGTCCCCCCACTTTGACCGGTGTTATTCAGTCCCCAAAGTTGGGAATAGCCAGGATCGTTAGGAGTGGTGGCTTGGGGAGTAATTTTTTCTGAACTTTCTGTAGCAGAACTCGGTTTTTCGACATCTTCAAGGGTGATGATATAATCCGGCTCGATGTACTCGAAGCGGGGATCATTCTTATAAGTCGATATTATTTTTTCAACTGTTCCTGAAGGAATCTGCCAAATGTCAATCCCAAGTTGTGAGGCTGTGCTAACTTTTGTGACTCCGATTTGCGCCTGTAAGTTGCTAATTTCATTGGAATTAGCTCCGGGCTTTAGTTTGACTATTACGCGGTCTGAGCTAAAATTCGTATCCATAATGCTCCTATACTGATAATAAACGGGTGGAGATAGACTCTGGTAGAAATACCATTTACTCTCAGAGGCCTAGTTAAGCCTTCTATCTCAATAAAAAGTATTATATCACGAAAATAAGCTTATTACTAATATTTTTTAAGTATCAAAAAAGCAAGTGAGGTGTCATCCATAAAAAATGTTAAAACCTAATTCTGGCAAGGATTAAGAGCCATTTTTAACGTCATTCAGTTAAAGGTAATTTTTAATTGTTGTAAACCGATCAAATCCCGTGAAATTACTTAATTTCGAGAAAAAATTAATACAAAAACAGGGGATACAAAGCAAGAATATACGTCAAAATCCCCGTTTCATGGGGGTTTTAGACGGATCTTAATATATGTTCATAATGAGAAGCCGGGTTTCTGGGGACTTAGTGCGGGTATACAGAAACCGGGTTTCTGAAGTTATCCTGATTTCTTACAACAAATCTACTAGAGAAACCCGGTTTCTAACAACTAAGTGGAAGCTACCAGAAACCGGGTTTCTGAAGTTATCCTGATTTCTGACAACAAATTGAACACAGAAACCCGGTTTCTAACAACTAAGTGGAAGCTACCAGAAACCGGGTTTCTGAAGTTATGTTGATTTCTCACAAGCAATTTAACAGAGAAACCTGGTTTCTAGGATTGTTATTAAAAGGGCCATTTCCAGTCAACAATTTCATCTTTGTCAATGCCGTGTTCATGGGCATAATTGACATTTTCGATGATCGCATTTTTCATCCGTTCCCGGACATAGGCTGCCGCCGAACCCAATTTAGGTACTCGGTCAATTACGTCTATCACCAGATTAAAACGGTCAACTTGGTTATTAATTGCCAACTCCAAGGGAGTATTAATATTCCCCTTTTCTTTATACCCTCTAACGTGCAGATTCGCGTGATTTTTCCGACGATAGGCTAACTTGTGAATTAACCAAGGATAGCCATGGAAATTAAAGATAATTGGTTTATCCGTCGTAAACAAACTATCAAAATCTCGGTCGGATAAACCGTGGGGGTGTTCCGTATCCGGTTGTAACTTAAATAAATCTACAACGTTGACAAACCGAACTTTTAGATCGGGAATTTCTTCGCGTAAAATTGCCGTAGCTGCGAGAGATTCCATCGTCGCCACATCCCCGCAACCCGCCATAATCACATCAGGAATATCAGGATCTTTTCCACAGTCATCACTGCTGGCCCATTCCCAAATTCCAATCCCTTTTGTACAATGTTTAATGGCTTCATCCATTGTCAAAAATTGCAGATGTTTCTGTTTATCTGCCACAATCACATTGATATAATTGGTACTCTTTAAACAATGGTCGGCAACGGATAATAAACAGTTAGCATCGGGTGGTAAATAAATCCGGGTGACACTGGCACTTTTATTTGTTACCACATCTAAAAAGCCCGGGTCTTGATGACTAAACCCGTTATGATCTTGACGCCAAACCGTTGAAGATAACAGCAGATTCAAAGAAGAAATCGGCGCTCGCCAAGGCACTTCATTTCGGCAAATATCCAACCATTTCGCGTGTTGGTTGAACATGGAATCAATAACGTGGGCAAAGGCTTCATAGGTATGGAAAAATCCATGGCGTCCGGTAAGTAAATAGCCTTCTAACCAGCCTTCTAAGGTATGCTCACTCAGCATTTCCATCACCCGGCCATCGGTTGCCAGTTCACTCCCATCTGAATCCTCTGGTAAAAAGTCCCCCACCCAGGTTTTTTTACTAACCTCATAAATCGCATTTAAGCGATTAGAGGCAGTTTCATCGGGGCCAAATACCCGGAAATTTTGCAGATTATTCCCCATCACATCCCGCAGGAAATTCCCCAAAGGCTTAGTATTTTCCACCCCTGACTTACCAGGGCATTCCACCGGAACACCATAGCTACGAAAATCTGGCAACCGCAGGTCTTTTCGCAGCACACCCCCGTTAGCATGGGGACTGGCACTCATTCGCTTTGTGCCTTTGGGGGCCAAAGTTTTCAGTTCGGGAATTAAACAGCCATTTTCGTCAAACAGTTCTTCGGGTTTATAACTCCGCATCCAGTTTTCTAACAACTCCAGATGGGGCGGGTTGGTGGTGACATCGGCCATGGGGACTTGGTGGGCACGCCAGAAACCTTCAACTTTATGACCATCGACCTCCGCCGGGCCAGTCCAGCCCTTGGGACTCCGCAATATAATCATCGGCCATAGGGGACGTTTAGCCACTCCCGTTGACCGAGCTTCGGCTTGAATAACTTTAATTTCGGTAATGGCTATTTCTAGGATATCTGCCATTTTTTGGTGCATCAAGGCGGGGTCAGACCCTTCGACAAAATAGGGTTTATAGCCATAACCTTTAAACAGGGCTTCTAATTCCTCATGGCTAATCCGCGATAAAATAGTAGGGTTGGCGATTTTGTAGCCATTCAAATGTAAAATGGGTAACACCGCCCCATCCCGAATTGGGTTGAGAAATTTGTTAGAATGCCAAGCAGTTGCTAGGGCTCCGGTTTCCGCTTCTCCGTCTCCCACCACACAAACGGAGATTAAGCCGGGGTTATCAAATACAGACCCGTAGGCGTGGGATAAACTATATCCTAACTCTCCCCCTTCATGGATGGAACCGGGGGTTTCCGGGGTACAGTGGCTACCAATACCGCCGGGGAAAGAGAATTGTTTAAAGAATTTTTGCATCCCCTCGGCGTCTTCGCTGATATTGGGGTAAATTTCTGAGTAGGTTCCTTCTAGGTAAACCGGGCCTAATACCCCAGGTGCGCCGTGACCTGGGCCAGCCAGATAAATCATATCCAGGTCGTATTTTTTAATCAGTCGGTTGAGGTGAATGTAGATAAAGCTCAACCCGGGACTGGAACCCCAATGTCCTAATAATCTATGTTTGACATCTGAGGGCTTTAGAGATTCTTTTAACAGAGGATTTTCTCGTAAATAAATCATGCCAACGGCTAGATAATTACAAGCTCGCCAGTAGGCATCAATCTTACGCAGTTCATCCTCACTCAGAGGGTTACTCGTCTCCATGGGTCTATCTGGTGCAGATACCATAAGTCCTGACTGTTATAAAGGTTTTTAGTTTTTCAAGAATTGAGATCATTAAGATATCGTTAAACTGCTGTTTGCTGTTTGAACGATACCCTCATGTCAAAATTGCTTTAAATGATAGCACGGCTTTTTGAATTTAGAGATATTATATTTTATTCTTCCTATTTTTTTAATATTTGCTCCCAGATCGAAAATATTAATAGAAGATTAAGATTAAATTATAAAAAGTTAAGGACTTTTTGAGAATCTGATATGTTAAGCTAACTGAAAATTAAACTACCCCCCTTTTTTATGCAAAAGAGATCCCTCGCTTAATAAGCGGGGAACTTGAACTCAAAGTCCCCCTTTTTAAGGGGGATTTAGGGGGTTAGGATGAATTCTATTGTTTTATCAAAATTATGACTGTTAAATTGTATTTTCTACGACATGGAGAAACCACCTATAGTCAACAAGGGGGTTATTGTGGAAATTTAGATCCCGAATTAACCGAAAATGGCTTAAAAATGGCCGAGCAATTTGCCCAATCTTATCAGAATTTACCTTGGACGGCTGTATTTATTAGTCCGATGAAACGAACTATTGCAACAGCTAACCCGTTGTGTGATGTAGTGGGTTTAGAAATGCAATTTAGAGAAGGTTTAAAAGAAATTGCCTATGGAGAATGGGAAGGAAAACTTCCCCAAACCGTTAATGAAAATTACCATGATGATTATGTTAGATGGTTAACTGATCCGGGTTGGAATGCGCCAACAGGAGGGGAAAAAGGAATTGATATTGCTCGCCGTTCTTCCCATGTGATTCAAGAAATTGAAGAACGTTATCCATCGGGTAATATTCTAATTGTATCTCATAAAGCCACGATTAGAATTATGTTATGTGAATTATTAGGAATTGATATTGGTAGATTTCGCGATCGCATTGCTATGCCAACGGGGGCTGTTAGTATAGTAGAATTATCTTCTCGCGGGCCGTTATTACATACTTTAGCAGATCGGTGTCATTTAGATGAAACTTTACGGTCTTCTATTGGAACTTAGAACACAAATTTAATTTGTCTGTTAATTCTACTTAACTTAATCTTATGAAAATCTTAGTATTAAATGCGGGTTCAAGTTCTCAAAAAAGTTGTCTGTATGAAATTAAAGAACCAGCATTACCCGACTATCCCTTACACCCGATTTGGGAAGCCAATATTGATTGGACAGCTTCAAAAGAATTAGGTTTGATGACCGTAAAAACTCCAGGGGCGAAACAAGAATATCCCTTAGATTTAAAGTCTAAACAAGATGCGATCGCTCAATTATTTAATACCCTAATTTCAGGGGAAACCAAAGTATTAAATGATTTGTCAGAAATTACAATAGTTGGTCATCGAGTTGTCCATGGGGGTTCAGACTATTCAGAAGCAACATTAATTGATCAAAAGGTAAAGTCAATAATTCGAGATTTAATTCCCCTCGCTCCCAGTCATAATCCTGCCCATTTAGAAGGAATTGAAGCCGTAGAAACCCTATTAGGGAATGTTCCCCAAGTCGCGGTTTTTGATACGGCATTCCATCGAACTATACCCGATTATGCCACGGTTTATCCCATTCCCTATCAATATTTTCAAGATGGAATCAAACGCTATGGATTTCATGGGACTAGCCATAAATATTGCGCTCAAAAAACCGCAAAAATTCTAGGAAAACCCTTAGAATTATTAAAATTAATTACCTGTCATTTAGGGAATGGCTGTTCCTTAGTCGCTATTAAAGATGGAATTAGTATTAATACAACCATGGGATTTACCCCACTAGAAGGATTAATGATGGGAACCAGAAGCGGTTCTATTGATCCATCCATTGTATTATATTTAATCAGTCAATATAAATATGATATTCAGCAAATCAATCAAATTTTAAATAAAGAATCTGGGTTAAAAGGTATTATTGGAGAGTCGGGCGATCTGCGATATATTCTAACAGAAATGAACGCTGGAAATGCTCAAGCAAAGCTGGCTTTTGAGATGTATATTCATCGCTTAAAAATGGGAATCGGCCAAATGTTAGCTAATTTAGGCGGTTTAGATGCCTTAGTTTTTACCGCCGGAGTCGGAGAACACGCCGAAAAAGTTCGAGAAGTTGCTTGTCAAGGATGGGAGTTTTTAGGCTTAAAATTAGACTTAGAAAAAAATGCCTCTCACCCAGTTGATCAAGAAGTTTCAACAGCAGATTCAAAGGTTAAAATATTAGTAGTTCATACAGAGGAAGATTGGGCGATCGCCACTGAATGTTGGCATATTTTTAATTCCTATACACAACAATAAATTGTCGGGGCGGGTTCTGAATAAAATTTGATTCTCAACACAAATCTATCTATAGCAATCCTATTTGAGTTGTCATATTTTTTCAAATTTAACCCTGACGGTAGGGGTAATTCATGAATTACCCCTACTACATATAGGGTTACATCCCCAAATTTGCGTAAGTCCTGACTCCGTGAGGTTTCAGATACTATCATTAAAATTAATTACAAAAAATTTCCGTATCAAACAAGCTCCCCTGTAAAGGTTTACTAATCTGAGTGTTAAGTAAGTTTAGAGATAGATCACAGTAATGTTGATGTAACTCAATATTAATAGATGCACGAGATTCTCTAGCAGCAACCCTACCCGTAGTCATACTCCCTGCAAAGGGATCTAGTATGATATCTTCAGATGGCACAATGGAAAAAAGAAGTTTGGGAAGTGCTTCAGGAAATGGCGCACTATGACCATAAATATTTTTACCTCCAACCATTTTTGTTACAGGTTTTTCTTGAATAACTTTTGGTAGTTTAGATAGATCGAAAGAGGGATAACCCTTAGAAAATATGAGTATGTGTTCCCAACAATTTAAGGGAGCCTGATAATAAGGAGAGTCATTACCTTGATTGAAATTTCTGTTACCCTCAATTTCTCCCTTATCCCATGCAATGTTTCCTAAATGGGTAAAACCAATATGCCTAAAAATAAAGCTAATATAGCTACTTAAAATAATTCTTTTTTTACCCATATCCGAAAAAACTATAATATTTTCATTATCAAAGTAGTCAAATATATTGAATAAGTATGGAGATCCATGCTTTAAACATCTAAAAACCTCCTTTGATATGTTGTACATATCGTACAAATAGCAATAAATATTAGACCACTGAGAATATTCTCTGGCATTATAGTATGGAGGCGATGTTACTGCACCCCCTATAGATTCACTGTTTAATTGGTGAAGCACATGAAAGGCATCTCCTTGATATAAAGTTACCCATGGAACCTTAGATAGATTTGAAATTAAACATTGTTTTTCATGTTCCTGATCACAGATAAATCGCTTAAAAAATGAAAGTTCTCTATATTCTTTTGCTAGTTTATTATCTAAAATTTCATTGTATATAAAATATGAACTTTGGGATTTTATATTTCTTCCAAAAATTTCATTTTCGAGACTTTCTTGATTAGAATAAATGACCACAGTATCACCATACAATGAATAAGATTTTATTAAGAATAAAAAAATATCGGCAATTGAAGAAGTTTTTACTATATCTCTTCTCCATTTTTTTAGAATTTCCTTTGGAATTATATTCCTATTATCTAGGATAGCTTGTTGCCTGATAATAGAAGCCAGGGAATAACGTTTTCCTCTATTGTATTTGCTCTTATCGCCACAAAACAGATTTTTACACTCAAAGCTTCTGACACCAAGTATAGGGTAGGAATTACCTTGAACTTTGAATGTTCTACACTTAGGACAAGGAATCAGAGTTTCATCCCGTTCATTCTTTTCAAAAAGAAGAACACTTTTTTCTTGCTGATCTATATAAACAAGATAACAGTCTTTATAGGTAAATCCCTCATTACCTTTCTGAAACTCACAGGTTTTCCGATCTAAATTCTTAATATAATCTATGGTTTGACGCTCTACTTCCTGCCATCTGAAGTATGTGCGATCAATAGGTCTTTCTAAAAACTTTTCACAAAAAATTGTGATATCTGCAATTAAGCTCCATTTGCAGGAAAATTTATCTCCTATAATTATTGCTAAATAACAATGATTTGTTAATTCGTCATAAATTTTAGTGATTTTATCAATAAGTTGACTTAGTAGTCTATCATAATCCTGAAGTTCATCAAAAAAATTATCGACATCAATTATTGAAAGTCCCTGATCTCTAGCAACTTGCTTACTATGGAAATATTTAAGATGTTCCCAATAGTTTTCAAAATATCTCTCTTGACAATTTTTATTAACAGCTTTATGAATAGTATCTTCAGATACACAATAGAAAATATATGAACAAAAAATAGATTCAATTATATTTATGTATTTTTCTTTTTCTTTTAATAATTTGTCTAAGTCAATAAAATCTCTATTTTTTTCTGTTTCAACTTCAGTTGCTAAAATTAAAAGATATTCTAGGTGTTGATGGTGTTTAAAAATATCAGAAACCCATTCATTGAAATTAATTTCAGGACGATTGATGGCTTCTTCTATCTCTAATTTTTGATGATAGTTAAATATTTCTCCCTTCTTGGCTGCTTGATCGATAAAATATCGATATACCTTTCTGTTCAATTCCAGTCTTTCATTGATGACAAAAATTAAGGATTGTTTTATATAATTGACATCACGAATATCTTTTGGAGAAAAGAAAACTAAGTATTCTTCTAGCGCCTGTAGCATATCCTCAGAAGGCTTCCAGCTAGTTAAAGTCCATTCTTGGAAATTCGCAATCAATTTATTGACCAGCACTTTTCTTTCCATTTCAGTTGACATAACATTGATCCTTACTGACAGAATTGAAACCTTTACTATGCAAAGATTTTATTGCTTTACTGCATCTTCATAACTTTTTATGCTATTTTCGCATATTTTGACTGTCATGTCAAGGTTATATTGAACACTGCCTCAATGTCAATTTCGCATGGCTTTATCAGATCGGTCAGATCGGTTTAGTAGGTCAAATGACTGCAACATAAACACCGAGGGAAATAAAGGACACCCAAAGACCATTTTTCGAGATGAGTATATTCAATTGCTTGGCATTTTAAGAAGTGCGCGGGAGAAACGGAGACTTTCTCAAGCCGAGCTTGGGATGCTAGTTGGTCAAGATCAAACGTTTGTCTCCAAATATGAAAATGGTGTGCGACGGCTCGATTTTTTGGAGACTCTGGATATTTGTAGGACACTCGAAATTGATATTCACATTCTCATAGAGGAATTAGAAAATGGAAATCAGTCAATACCCTGACGATAGCAAAAATTGGTCAGATGAGGATTGGTGTAACTTCCTAAATGATTTGATTAATCGCGGTTTAATTTCACAAAAAGAAGTCTGCTCCCTAGTTTTGGGTCATCTAAATCCTTCGCAAGTGGGTACATCTATAGCTAGTAAAAAAACTTTTCAAAGTCAATATCCTAAGCGAAAATGCTGGGAGGCCGTAAGAAAGTGGCACTTTGATCAAAGTGGCAAGTGTATAGATTGTGGGACAAGACTTGAACTTCAAGCTGATCACATTATACCTAGACAAGAATTAGGTGACAATGCTGACAATCTTGAAAATATGACTCTACGTTGTAAGCGATGTAATGTTATACGTCGTCCTTCTCATACACAGGGTGGATTAACAGATTTGACGGCAGAAACTGCACTAATGTGGTTACTTTTTACTAAGCAACCTTCTACCTATCAAGAGTTTAAAGATTTATGTAGAAACTATGGTCTGACTATGGCGGATATAAGATTTCAAGAAGCTTGGGCAATGGCTAAATGGCTCGAAAGAGAAGAAAAGTATTGTATTAGTGATGACTCCCGATATTAGTTCTGGGTTAAGTAAGCTGAATGAGCTTCTCGCCGTGAGTTGAATTTAATTCATCTGTCCAAACTAACGCCGGATCAACTATTCGATTTGCTCTGATTCCAATGGGAGGTTTATTCTCAGGAGTCTTTCAGTAATTTTGATTAATATTTATGAGTAAAAAATTTCGTCCACCTGGCTATCATCCGATCCGAAAGTTTAAAGTTATCTTATCAGGACTCTATTTTGCAGTTGTGTCCGATTTTAGCGTTGCCTATAAGATGATTTTATCTATCTTTGTATTAGGTCTTTGCTTTGTTTTTCGTGAATGGATAGATTTTACTTTGATTCTGTTAGGAACAGGACTGATGCTCACTGCTGAATTGTTTAATAGCTGCATCGAAGCCCTATGCGATTTTATGCAAGAACAGCTAGATGAACGAATTCGGATAATTAAAGATATTGCCGCCGCAGCCGCCGGAATTAGTATTTTGGTTTGGGCTACTATTTTAATTATCGAACTGAGTCATATCTGGATCTCATTGAAACGTTAACTTTAACCCAGTTTCTACTTAATTCTTACAAAAAATACCCCTTCAATTTTCCACTAATTGAGGGGGTAAAAACGTTACTTATTTTTTGTCTTTTTAGCTTGAAGTTTAGAAAATTAATTACTTAAATTATTGCTGGCGTAAGCATCCAAACTATAGGCGGGGACGCGAACAGCGTAGTCAGTTTCTTGGCCAGTGACGGACTGGGCAATTTGCTCGAAGGAGGCAGAATTCCAGTTCCGTTGGTGAATGGGTTTGGTTTGTTCACCCAGGAAGTAAGCCTGAGTCCCAATCACAGCAGCCGCAACCCAACCGACGATGAATAAAGAGATTAAAACTGTAAACATATTATTTTTCTCCTAAGCTGACTTAGTTTGTTCTTTATGTAAACGATTGTAACAGATAGTTAAAAAATATTGCAATAGCTTGACAAATTTTTTTTGGCGTGTTTACCGTACCTGTTCTTGAGGGGCAGGGGAGCAGGGGGAGCAGGGGGAGTGGGGCGTCCTTCCTCGCGAAGAAGTAACAACCAAGAAGTAACGGTTGACAGTCAATGGTTAAGTACAGCCGAAATCAAGAAAAATTAACAAAAAAGTGATAAGCATTTCTGCTAAATTTGACATATACCAGTTATGTCTTGTAAACCCAGAGTTAATTAGAAATTCCTGAGTTTGATCAAATAAAGGATATTGTTGACGGGTTCCCTTTAGAATAATAAATAGGTAGTTATGCAGAAATTGGAAGCTAATATGACGGAAAGCAATTCTCGCAGACCTGTTTCTCTCTCAGATAGAGAAGTGCAAGTCGTAGAGTTAGTGGCTAGTGGATTAACCAATCAAGAAATTTCAGAAAAACTGGAAATTAGTAAGCGTACCGTTGACAATCATATTAGTAACATTCTGACAAAAACTGCCACCGATAACCGAGTTTCATTAGTGCGTTGGGCGTTGCAATGGGGCAAGGTTTGTCTGGATGATATTAATTGCTGTTCTCTACCAGTTGTGACCACTGAGGATGAAACAGAAGTGATCATTTCTTCTTCAGTAGAATAGCAGAAAAAAATAGGTTAATTTTGAATGCAAACAGTTAAACAAAAACAAAAACTTCGCTATCAATTTCGCTGTCCGAAACTTCCCTTAACCGTTTATCGGGAAGTTGCTGCCCATTTACGACAGGTGGAAGGAGTGGACACGGGGTTAATTCCAACTCAGATTAGTCCCGATCAAATCCCGCCAGAATTTGATTATACCCAAAGTCAAGTGGGTAGTTTATGGATTGAATATGATCACAGCCAAAATCCAGAAATTCGTGAACAGATTGATCAAATTTTGGCGTATTATAACGATCGTTATGGCGTCTGGGAAACAATCGATCCGCCACAGGACTAACGATTAATTGAGAAACCAATGGAACTAATTAAAGCATTACGAGGAACACGGGATATTCTGCCTGATGAAATAGGATATTGGCAATGGGTTGAATCTATTGCTAGGGATGTTTTATTTAAGGCAAATTATCAAGAAATTCGCACCCCAATTTTTGAACAAACGGCTTTATTTGAACGGGGTATCGGGGAAGCGACGGATGTTGTCGGGAAAGAAATGTATACCTTTGTTGACCGAGGTGAACGCTCTGTTACCCTGCGTCCAGAGGGAACAGCCGGAGTCGTTCGCAGCTTGATTGAAAACAAACTCCACGCCACATCTGGGGCGCAACGGTTATGGTATACTGGGCCGATGTTTCGTTATGAAAGACCCCAAGCCGGACGTCAACGACAGTTTCATCAAATTGGGGTTGAGGTGTTAGGAAGTCGGGATGCTAGGGCTGATGTGGAAGTGATTGCGATCGCCACAAATTTATTAAAAACCTTGGGATTAAAGAATTTAAACCTTAACTTAAATTCCGTCGGAAATTCAAGCGATCGCCAAGTCTATCGTCAAGCTTTAGTTGATTATTTAAGCCAATATCAAGACGAATTAGATCCCGATTCTCAGGATCGATTATCTCGAAATCCCTTAAGAATTTTAGATAGTAAAGACCCCCGCACCCAAGAAATTGTTCAGGATGCTCCGAGTATTTTAGAATATTTAGGAGATGATTCCCGCACCCATTTTGAACAGGTTAAACAGCTATTAACAGCGTTAGAAATTCCCTACAGTCTAAACCCGCGATTAGTCCGAGGATTGGATTATTATACCCATACAGCCTTTGAAATTATTTCTGATGATTTAGGTGCCCAAGCAACGGTTTGTGGGGGCGGTCGTTATGATGGTTTAGTCCAAGAATTAGGGGGGCCAGAAACTCCGGCCGTCGGTTGGGCGATCGGGTTAGAAAGGTTAGTGATTCTGTTACAACAATTGAACTCTCTTTCTGGTTCTACCTTAGATTTTTATATCGTTTCTAAGGGCAATTTAGCCGAATCTCAGGCTTTAATTTTAGCTCAAAAATTGCGGACAAATGGCTTTGCGGTAGAACTAGATTTAAGTGGAAGTGCCTTCGGTAAACAGTTTAAACGGGCTGACCGCAGTGGTGCTGTCGCTTGTTTAGTATTAGGAGATGCGGAAGCCGAACAGCAAACTCTGAAGTTAAAATGGTTAAAAACCGGGGAAGAAACAACCTTAAATCAATCGGATTTATTTGATGAAATAGATCAATTTCGCCAACAAATCCAATCTTTAAAAAAAACCTAATCCCTCGTTCCAATGCTCTGCATTGGAATGCTATATTGAGGCTCTGCCTCATCATAAATCAAAAATGATCCAATGGTGCGTGTTCCATAGAGCCTACGCACCCGATAGTGGGGTAAAAAATACCTCTTAACCTCCGGCGGCAAAGCTTCCCATAATAATAATAGATAGGGCTAAACCTGGGAACAATAAAATCAATAACAGAAACAGATCGTGAGCATTCATAGCAAAAAGTCAGCTAGATTAACTTGCCCGTAGCATAACATAAATTTCCCGAAAGTGGCTGAAATTTTAAAAATATTTTAGAATAGGAATATTTTAACCCTTGATCTGAGAAATTCTGACCATGACTATTGCAATTGATCAAATTTTTAACGTCGCCAATATTTTCGTCCTTCCCTTTTGGGCATTAATAATTATTTTGCCTAACTGGGGAGTTACCCGAAAAGTCATGGAGTCCTATTTTCCCTTTGTGTTGTTAGCCTGCGTTTATTTATACCTGTTTGTTAGTAGTATTACTCCCGAGAATGCCGCCGCTTTATCTAATCCCAAATTATCAGATATTGCCCATTTCTTTGCCGATGAAAACGCCGCAGCAACGGGATGGATTCACTTTTTGGTTATGGATTTATTTGTCGGACGTTGGATTTATTGGGATGGACAAAAAACCGGGATTTGGACTACCCATTCCCTAGCTTTTTGTTTATTTGCCGGGCCGTTAGGATTATTGTCTCATATCCTGACAACTTGGATTAGTAAATTATTTTTCTCTCAGTCGCCCTCTGAAATTAACCCCGTATCCAATTCTTAATATTATAATAAAAGTATTAGAAGGGAACGGGGAATAGGTAATAGGTAATGGGGAATAGGTAATGGGGAACAGATTTTTTCAAATTTAACCCTGACTGTAGGGGTAATTCATGAATTACTCCCTACCACGATTGGTTTAGGATTGCTATAGTTGAAATATTACCTTTAACCACTGGCATGAATCCCCCTTTCTTTTAACTTCTGCATAAAAAATTCTTCTAGGGTTAATCGAGATAAATTCAAACTCAATAGTTGAGCATTCATTTCTTTTAATACCACAAAAAACGCTTCTGGATCACCCTTTAAATGTCCTTCCCAATAATCTTGATCCCTTTCTAAATCAGATATGCAATTTTGCAGAATATTAATATCTCCGCCTTTTCCTTTAACAATATAGGTTTGAGTTGTTCCCAATAAATCATCCAAAGAACCCATGCTAATTAATTCACCTTCTGCTAAAATAGCAATGCGATCGCAAATTTTTTCCACATCGGATAAAACATGACTATTAAAAAAAACTGTTCTATTTTGTGCTTTTAAAGATAAGATAATTTCCCGAATTTGATACCGTCCCATCGGGTCAAGTCCTGACATCGGTTCATCTAAAAATACCACTTCTGGATCATTAATTAAAGCTTGCGCCATTCCCACCCGTTGTAACATTCCCTTAGAATATTGGCGCATTTGTTTTTTAATGGCGGCGGTTTTTGCTAACCCGACTAAATCTAATAATTGGGGAATGCGTTGACGTTGAATAGATTTCGGAATTTGAAATAGTCCGGCGGCGAATTCTAAAAATTCCCATCCGGTGAGATGATCATAAAAATAGGGATTTTCTGGTAAATATCCTACCCGTTGTTTAACATGGCGATCGCCAATGGGTTTACCTAATAATATACCCGATCCCGAAGTCGGGCGGACAATCCCTAATAAAGTTTTTAATAAGGTGGTTTTCCCTGCCCCATTTTGTCCTAATAAACCAAAGGTTTCTCCCGCATTAATGCTTAAGCTACAGTTTTTTAAGGATTCAATCTTTTGATTCATCCAAAAACCCGTGCGATAAAATTTCCCCAAGTTTTGCGTTTCCACAACGGGGTTTAACGAAGGAATTGAAGCTGAATTTTTGACCTCGATAGCCGAATTCATAAGCGTTAAGGATTAGGTACAATATTTAGGCGGTTATTTCTATTTTAATACAACAGAAGAAATTCGTAGTAAGCCCTTTAGGGCTATTCTGAGGCGTAAACGCTTCACTACGAGATGAAATCTTTTTGCCCATTCCCGGCTTTTTTGTGGTTTAATTAAGATCAAATTTCCTCAAAACCAGAGTATCTTGACGGAGGCAAAGTTTACCGTTCCGTGATTTTAAACCCCTTCTTCAACAGTAATCCATCTCCCAACCCAAACGAGAATCCCCGTTTCACCGGTTGGTCATTACAGGATCGTGATCCTGAATATATCCGATCCCTGATGCCGTTTTTGGGTTGGTTCTATGACAATTATTTTCAAGTCCAAACCTCCGGCTGGGAGAATCTCCCGCCCCAAAATAAGATGTTGTTGGTGGGTTCCCATAACGGGGGTTTAGCCGCCCCAGATATGTTTATGGGCTTATACGCTTGGTGTCGTCAGTTCGGAACCGAAAGATCACTCTATGGACTGATGCACCCGAAAGTCTGGCAGGTGGCCCCAGAAGTAGCAACATCAGCCGTGCGTTCCGGGGCTGTTATCGCCCATCCGCGTATGGGAATGGCAGCTTTGCGACAGGATGCGACGGTGTTGGTGTATCCGGGCGGGGGTGAGGATGTATTTCGGCCCCATGCGTTACGCAACCAAATTCATTTTGCTGGTCGTAAAGGGTTTATTAAGTTAGCCCTGCGGGAGAAAGCCCCGATTGTTCCGGTGATTTCGTCGGGTGCCCACGATACTTTAATTGTGCTGGCGGATATTTACGACTGGGTAAAACAACTACACAACTTGGGAATGCCTTGGTTATTGGATCTTGACCCGGAGGTATTTCCGATTTATTTAGGATTACCTTGGGGGATAGGAATTGGCCCTTTACCGAATTTTCCGCTTCCGGCAAAAATCAAGATTCACATTTGTCCGGCGATTGAATTTGAACGGTATGGACGAGACGCGGCCAATGACAGGGAGTATGTAGATGTTTGTTATCAACAGGTGAAAACAGCAATGCAACGGGAACTTGATAATTTAGTCATGTACTGAACTTCCTTTTGGCAACTATAATTCAGTACAGTTATCAATGATCACTTTTAATTAAGGATGTGAATACTTAATAGTATATTAACTCTTAAACTGATAACTGATAACTGATTATCCGGGTAAACAACGAAGGATTTTGGGTAGTTTCATCGTGAATGTAGAACCTTTTCCCAATTCACTAATTACGGATAAATCTCCTCCCATCATTTGGCATAATTTTTGAGTAATAGTTAACCCTAAACCCGTACCTCCATAACGGCGGGTTGTGGTTTCATCTGCTTGAGTAAAGGGATTAAAAACCGTTGCTAACTGTTTAGGACTCATGCCAATTCCGGTATCTATAATTTGAAAAATAATCACCGTTGAACAGCTTTTTGGAACATCAGGAAGACAACAAGCACTATTCGTTATTTCTTCATCATTAACCGTGATAAATTCTGGATCTAAGATCAAATCAATATTCTGATTAGACCCGTCTCCTCCTGCTTGCCAAACTTTCAGAATCACTTTCCCCTGTTCTGTAAATTTGCAGGCATTACTCAGAAGATTTAATAAACATTGACGAACTTTAGTTAAGTCGGTGTGCATCAAGTCTATACCTTCTTCCGCCTCTAGGATAAACTGATTAGAATTCTTATCCGCAGCAGGAGCAACAGTAGTTTCCACTTCCCAAAGTAGGGTAGCAATTTTAAAGGTTTCTAAATGAAAATTCATCCGACCCGCTTCAATTTTAGAGAAATCTAAAATTTCGCTAATCAAAGTTAATAAATGTTGTCCCGCTACATAAATATTTTTTAAATCTCCGGCCAATTCATCTTGATGTAACTCTTGGGCATCTTCTATTAATAATTCACTATAACCTAAAATTGCATTCAGGGGAGTTCTTAATTCATGGCTCATATTAGCTAAAAATAAACTTTTAGCATGGTTAGCAGTTTCGGCGGCTTCCTTAGCCATTTTCAATTCTTCCGCCTGTTGACGCTCGGTAATATCATTTGCCATCATTAATAAACAGGGAACTCCACCTAAATCAATTAATTCAATAGAAACTAACCAATTTCTAATGATTCCTGATTTTTGGCGAATTTTCAACTCAACATTACCAATTTGATTTTGATATTCTAATTGTTTTTTAAGTTGAAAATGTTGTTGAGAATTAACCCACATTTCCAGTTTTTCCGGGGTGTGATTTAGTACCTGCTCTCGCTCCCAACCAATTTGACGTAAAAAACTATCATTAACATCTAAAAATAGTTCATCATCCAGAGTCATAATACTAATCCCAATTGGACTAGCACTAAAGGTTTTTGAAAATCTTTCCTCACTAGCTCTTAAAGCAATTTCTGCCTGTTTTCGGTCTGTAATATCTTGAATTGTGCTAGTAATATGACTAGGAGTAATTACCGCCTGTTCAAAAACAATTCGTTCCTTACCCGATGCTAATTTCAACCGATAATCAATACAATAAGGTTTTTGTTGAAATAAGGCTTGATCAAGATAATTTTGGACATAACTGCGGTCTTCTGGGTGAACAAATTCCAAAAATTGGGGAAAACTCGGTTTCACATACTTAGCGGTTGTGTCTAAAATCCGATAGAGTTCATCCGACCAAAATAATTCATAGCTGCTAATTTTCAGATCCCAATGACCCAACTTAGCAATCCGTTGAGCATTTGCTAAACTGGTTTCACTGTTTCTGAGGCGAGTTTCTGCTTGTTGGCGTTCTGTCACCGTGGCGGCCAAAACTAACCCCGTAATTGCCATAATCAGGATAAAGGCTTGTAGAGAAAAAATTTGAGGGGTATCCGTACTACGACTAATAAACGGCCCACTTCCCCGTACTACTCCCCAAACTGCAAAACTAGCCGTGATCAAATGACCAATAGCCGTTCCCCGTTGACCAAATCGTAAGGAAGCCCAAACAAAAAACGGAAAAGGCAGATATTCCAGGGGAAAACCGATAAATGCCGACCGAGTTCGAGAACAAAATACAAACCAATTTAGGCCCAATAACAGGAACAACCAAACCCCAACTTCTAACTGACGTAACCAAAAATCCCCAGGAGAGCGTTCAGAAAGGCGTAATCTAGTTGTACCCAGGGATAAACTTTGGGATAAGGCGTTGAGAAAAGACCAGACTGGGGAAGCAGGAGTTTGATAGCGATAGTAATACCGTTGAAATTCGCTACCCCAGGTTAATAATACTGGGGTGATAACTAATACCCCAGTAGCACTTCCTAACCACCCACCAATCCAAATTTGGGTAAAATCTTCCCAAGGTAGCCAACCACTCAAACAAGCTGTGAGGATAGTAAGAGTGGGATTAATCAGCGTAGCAATCATTCCCGCTAAAATAATTAGTCCCAGAACATCTTTGAGGTGTTTGAGTTGGGGAGAAAAGTCAATGCGATGGAGTAATTTACTAACTAAACAGGCTTGTAACGTCACACCACAACTAGACAATACCCCAATAAACAGAGGCATTTGGTCAGTGGCAATTAGGGAAAAAAACGCCCCCAGGGTAATTGCTGGCCAATATTGATAACCACACAACAGAATAATTCCTTGGGCGACTCCCGCATTCGGCCAGAATATGGCTTCGGTGGAACCTAACATTAAGTATTCAACCGTCACCTTGCCAACTATCCAATAAAATACTGCTATGAAACTAACTATAACTAAGTATCGGCTAGTTTTGACCTGAGTGCGTTTAAGGAATTTCATTTTGGTTGTGAGTAAGCTGATCATAAATATTAGTGGTAGAGATTATTTTTGATTACCACTTAAGTCTTAATTTATGTATATAATTAACGCAGATTTTCCGTAAATACACTGATTGTTTGAGAAAATCTAGTTATTTAAAAACTGTGGTATCTATAGATTTCACCCTAAACGCTCCGTGAATCATTTTTATTTTAACATATCTAATCGGAGAAATATACTAATAGTTCACTCTTGAAATTAGATGCTTTTCTTGATTTAATTGGCCTGCGATCAGAATTCATCATTCATGGTTGGAGGTTGGGCGGGGATGGAAGCAATAATCGCATCAATCACCTTACTTACCGGAATAATTTGTAACCCTAAATCGGCCGGACTCTGACCTTTAGGGATAATCGCCCGTTTAAATCCCAGTTTTGCCGCCTCCCTTAACCGTAATTCCAATTGAGACACCGGGCGCACCTGTCCCCCTAAACCGATTTCCCCAATTAAAATCGTCCGGGGGTCAACTACCCGGTCGCGGAAACTCGCTACAATTGCAATCGCTATCCCTAAGTCTGCCGCAGGTTCTTCAACTTTTAACCCCCCCACCGACGCCACATAAGCATCCAATTTAGACAGGGGAATCCCTACCCGTTTTTCCAAAACCGCTAGAATTTGTAATAATCGACTACTATCTACCCCGGTTGTCGCCCGTCGCGCTGAACCGTAACTAGCCGGACTAACTAAAGCCTGAATTTCCACCACAATCGGCCGAGTTCCTTCTAAGGCTACCACCGTTGAGGTTCCGGGGGAAAAGTCATCTCGATTTCCTAAAAATAATTCTGAGGGATTAGAAACTTCTTTTAATCCATGGGCGACCATTTCAAATACCCCGATTTCATGGGTGGCGCCAAAACGGTTTTTCATTGAGCGTAATAAGCGATGGGAGGCAAAGCGATCGCCTTCAAAATATAATACCGTATCTACTAAATGTTCTAACACCCGCGGCCCAGCAATGCCCCCATCTTTGGTAACGTGACCGACAATTAATAGGGTAATATTTTCCCGTTTAGCTACTTGCATTAAGGCGGAAGTACATTCACGCACCTGCGCCACCGAACCCGGTGCAGAGGTCAGACTGGAGAAAAAAACCGTCTGAATACTATCAATTACTGCTAACTGCGGTTTTAGGGATTCTAACTCTCTTAAAATCACTTCTAAATCGGTTTCAGGAAGTAAATATAAGTCTTGTTCGGTGATGGCAGTAGTCGCAGATTCTGTCTTGGGGTGACGATTTTTAAGTTGTTCGGTAAAGGGATCTGCTGTTGGGGTTGGAGGTTGTTGATTGCCATTTTCTGGTTCGGTTTCGGTTTCGGTTTCGGTTTCGGTTTCGGTTTCGGTTTCGGTTTCGGTTTCGCTATCAGCAGCAACTTCTAAACGTTGCGATCGCAATTTTACCTGTTGTCCCGATTCTTCCGCCGACACATATAACACCCGCTTGGTGTGGGAGAGAATATGGGCGACTTGCAATAACAAGGTAGACTTACCAATTCCCGGTTCTCCCCCAATTAATACCAAAGAACCCGGCACAATTCCACCCCCCAACACCCGATCTAATTCTCCATAACCCGATGGCATTCGAGATTGGGATTGATCGGAAATTTGGGATAATAGAAAAGAAGCACGGGGTTGTCCGGGTTTAGTTACCGACGGTAGACCCTCTGGGTTTTCTCCCGGTATGTGACTCCAACTAAAGCGTTGGGAAGGCGTAGGCGCGGGTTGTTCAACTTGTTCTTCTAGGGAATTCCAGGCATGACAAGCGGAGCATCGGCCAAAATATTGAGGAAATTCGGCTCCACATTCGTTACAAACATAAAGGGTACGAGACTTTGCCATGTCATCAGTTATCAGTAATCAGTTATCAGTTATCAGTATAATCAGTTATCAGTAATCCGTAATCCGTGTAAGAGTTGTTAGGGTTTTTTAGTTTTTTCAGCTATTGGTGGCTGATCATTCTTTTCTTTACTAATAACTGATAACTGATTACCGATATTAGTGGCTGGTCTTACTATTGTTTGATCAAAACTGTAACTTAATCCAACTAAGGGAGCGTTGAAATCCATTGGAAAATCATAAGGAAAAAATTTTGGTTGTCGATGATGAGGCTAGTATCCGCCGGATTTTGGAAACTCGCCTTTCCATGATTGGTTACGATGTCGTAACCGCCGCCGATGGAGAAGAAGCCCTAGAGACCTTCCGCAAAACCAATCCTGATTTAGTGGTTTTAGATGTAATGATGCCCAAATTAGACGGGTATGGGGTCTGTCAGGAGTTACGCAAGGAATCCGATATTCCTATTATCATGTTAACAGCATTGGGGGATGTAGCGGATAGGATTACGGGGCTAGAGTTAGGGGCGGATGATTATGTGGTTAAACCCTTCTCTCCCAAGGAGCTTGAAGCTAGAATTCGCTCGGTATTACGCCGCATTGATAAAAATGGAACTTCGGGTATTCCCAGTTCCGGTGTCATTCAGGTTAGTAATATTAGAATTGATACTAACAAACGACAGGTTTACAAGGGAGATGAACGCATCCGTTTAACCGGGATGGAATTTAGTTTATTAGAACTCTTAGTTAGTCGTTCTGGTGAACCTTTTTCTCGTTCTGAAATTCTACAAGAAGTTTGGGGATATACTCCAGAACGTCACGTCGATACCCGGGTGGTAGATGTTCATATTTCTCGCCTACGAGCCAAGTTAGAAGATGATCCGAGTAATCCCGAATTAATCTTAACCGCAAGAGGAACAGGCTATCTTTTCCAACGGATTATTGAACCGGGAGAAGTCGGCTAAAAACAGGATTCTGCTCCCCCTAAATCCCCCTTAAAACAGGGGGACTTTAATTTTTAAATTACCTATTCCCGATCACGGATTTAAAAGGATTTCACGGATTTCACGGATTTTAATCTGTGTTAATCTGCGTAATTCTCTTAAATCCGCGATCCCTATTCCCCACTATATTTTGAAAAATTAAAATAGAATCATGGCAAAATCAGATCGAAATCAGATATTAAGATTACTGCCTATTTTTGCGGGTAGTTTGGGTGGGGTACTCCTCCTAATCAATCGGCTCTTGACCCCCGAATTATTTAACTCTCAAGCCCGTTCCGATGCCTTGGGGGTGATTTTAAGTGCGGTGTTGATTTTAACGGGGTTATTGTGGCAACAAATTCAACCAAAATCACCGGATGCTGTGGATTTAATCGGAGAACAAGGCTTTGAATTAAAACCGGATTTACCGGAATTAGTTCAAGCGGAATTAGCCTGGGCTTCTCATTTATTATTAACTAATACCGTCACCCGTTCTATTGTAGTTTATTATCAGGGGGAAGTGTTATTAAGGCGAGGAGTATTAGGAAATAATCCTGATATTAAACCTGGGCCAATTTTACAACGAGTGATAGATAAACAAAAACCGATTTATTTAGTCAATTTAGCCCTATATCCGGGTAGAATTGAATTTGATTATTTACCCGAAAATACCCAGGGTGTGATTTGTCAACCCCTTGGTAATTACGGCGTTTTAATTCTGGGAGCTAATGCTCCTCGAAGTTATACCCAACAGGATGAAAATTGGGTCGCGGGGATAGGGGATAAGTTAACTTATACCTTATCCAATCTCCTGAATCAACCTTCAATTCTGACTTGATGACGGGGTTATTCAGTCCCATATAAAAATAAAACCGCTATTGGTCTATTTTAAGATAATATTATCAACAATTCTGGATAACCCTTGGACTGTTTGCTTGGGAGTTGAGGTCATGGAAATTATATTTGAGTCTACGGAAGAATTTGAGGCGGATTTAAAGACCCATAGTGAAGCGGAACATGATATTATTGTGCAACAGCTTCATGAATATTCCGCCTTATTATTAGAAGGTAAAAGCGATCGCGAAAGACGACTGCATCAATTTCATCAATTTGATGGCTTGGAGGATTATGGGTCATCTCTCTATTCTTTTATTGTTAACTATTACCTGCGAGTGATTTTAACTGTTGATAATGACCCTATATTTGATCGGATAATTATTACTTTATTTAGAGTAGTTGATAGTCAGTTTGTAGCTGAAATTTATCAACAAGTTGGAGAATCAATTTATCAGTCTTTCTTACCACCCAAACCCTTAACGGAGGTCAAATCAAATCATGTTACAGTCGCCACCATCACTCATTGATGAACGCGGGATTATTCGCAAAGCTTTAAAACTGCTTCCTTTGCAATTACGAGGTCGATTTTTGGAGGTTTTAGCCGAACTTCAAGACGAATCTTGCTATCGCCATCAACGGTTTTATAAAACCAAACTCAAACGCATCAAGGGAACACAAATTCCCCTTTATTGTGCAAAAATTGATGATGCCGAAAACTGGAAACTCTATATATCTTATCAAGAGGGTAAATTATATTTAGAGAATATTATTCATCCTATTCCTAAAGCTAATAAAGACAAAGATAGTTTAGATATAATTGCGGAATTGAATGATTTTTAGAATCAAGTTAAAAACAACCCCCATTTCTCTAAATAAATTTAAAGTAGAGACGTTGTATGCAACGTCTCTACTTTAATTCAAGTCATACAAATTCCTTTATTTGGAGGAAGGATAAACCTGTCGATAATAGGCTTGATATTCTTCTGATAATAAGGGTTCCCACCAAGTCCGATGGGTTAAATACCAGCCAATAGTTTGACGTAACCCTTCTTCAACAGTTACTAACGGAGCCCAGCCTAATTCTGTTTTAATTTTAGTCGCATCAATGGCATATCTTCGATCATGTCCAGCCCTATCTTTAACAAAGGTAATTAATTGCTTAGAAGGTTTTACGGGTAAATGGACAGCCAATTCATCCATAATCCGACATAAAATTTTAACTAAATCAATATTCTTAACTTCATTATTTCCCCCAATATTATAAGTTTCTCCGGGTCTTCCGTTATGAATCACCGCATCTAAAGCCCGACAATGATCTAAAACATACAACCAATCTCGCACATTTTCACCGTCGCCATAAACCGGAAGGGGTTTTCCTAATAAAGCGTTAATACACATTAACGGAATTAGTTTTTCAGGATAATGATAGGGGCCATAATTATTAGAACAATTAGTAATAATTGTCGGCATTCCATAGGTATGATAATAGGCCCTCGCTAAATGATCACTTCCCGCTTTTGAGGCAGAATAGGGACTATTAGGAGTATAAGGAGTCTGTTCAGTAAAAGCATGATCATTTGGGCCAAGACTTCCATAAACTTCATCGGTAGAAACGTGCAGAAACCGATAATGTTCCGGTTTACCCTGGGCTATCCAATATTGACGGAAGGCTTCTAAAAGAGTAAATGTCCCGACTACATTGGTTTGTACAAAAGCACCGGGGCCAATAATTGACCGATCAACGTGGGATTCTGCGGCAAAATGGGCAATAGTATTGATCTGTTCTTCTTTTAATAAACTATCAATTAAAGGGCGATCGCAAATATCCCCTTGCACAAATCGAAAATTAGGGTTATGTTCCAAACTAACAATATTTTGCAGATTTCCCGCATAGGTCAAAGCATCTAAAACCACAATTCGGTCATCGGGATAGGCACTAAACCAATGATGCACAAAGTTTGAGCCAATAAACCCCGCCCCCCCCGTAATCAGAATGCAATGGGGTGAGCGATTGCTCGTGTTATCGTAACTATACTGAACGGCCAAGGTTATATCCTCCCAAGATCTGCTTAATAAAAATAATACTGAAAATTCTGTTTAAAGCCCTGATCCGATAAACTCTTGATCATTGTACTCGCTCTGAGCCGGGTGCTAAGGGAAAGTTAGCTAAAAAAACATAAAGTTGATATTGACCCTAAAATACCAGTTAATCATAAGATATTAAAGTGGCTGTGAGGAAAGCGGAGTGAGTGACTATCAGACTATCGCCTTGGCAAAAACTGGCGATCCCAAAGCGATCGCAATTTTAATCAATCAAGCGTTACAATCTAAGGGCGTGAGCGCAAAGGTGACTCGTCAAGACCACCATCTCCAGGTTGTTTTGGTGTCTGAACAACTTCCTGATATTCAAGGGAGTGTTCGGGTTGTCCAAAATGGGTTAATGCGGTTACAATCCCCTGTAATTGGGTCGGTGACAATTTCTGGAATCTGTCGCGGTCAAAAAAAATCCGGCTGGACACAAACCCTAGTCTTGCGGGAATTTATCCCAGAACCTCCAAAACCTCCAAAACCTCCAAAACCTCCAAAAAATCAGCAGATAGGGTTATCCTTTCCGAAAGTGACCTTTCCTGCCCTAAAAGTTGCCCTTCCCAAACCTCAAGTTTCTATTTCTAAGCCTTGGTTAATTGTGGGTTCTGTTAGTTTAATGGTTTTGCCTTTATCGGGAATTCTATTTAATCAAAATCAAGAAAAAATTAATACTTTTTTAACGGAAATCCCCCAAGCAATATCTTCAAGTTTAGCTCAAATTCCCGCCTTTTCTTTTTCAGCAGAAAACATTACCACACCTAACCCAACTTCCACAACCGCAACCCTAAAAAATCTCAATCAAGTATCTCAATTAGCTCTAAAAACCCTAGAAAATCCCATTAGTCCAGATTTAAGAATTACCATTCGCGCCGTCGGTGATATTATTCCTGGGACGAATTACCCTTCTAATAAATTACCTGCTAATAAAGCCGCTTTATTTTCGGGAGTTAAATCGGAATTGAAAGGGGATATTGTGTTTGGAAATTTTGAAAGCACTTTAACTAAATATCCTAATAGTGCAAAAAATATCGGTCGCGGGTTAGTCTTTGCTTTTCGGACTCCTCCCGAATATACGACTTTACTTAAGGATGCGGGGTTTAATATTTTAAGTGTGGCTAATAATCATTCTTTTGATTTTTTTGAAACCGGGTTTAAAGATACGATTAAAAATATTAATAAGCTAGGGATGAAGGCTGTAGGAGAAAAGGGAAAAATTGTTTATGATGAAGTTAAAGGGGTAAAAACAGCTTATATTGCTTTTAGTAATTATGATTATCATAATAATTTAAGCGAGATTGAAGCAGGGAAAAAATTAGTGGCACAAGCTCAAAAAAATGCCGATTTTGTGGTTATTTCTTTTCATGGTGGGGCGGAGGGAACTGGAGCTTTAAATGTGAGGAATAAAACGGAATATTTCTATGGGGAAAATCGCGGAAATTTGGTTCTCTTTACCCATAGTATGATTGATGCTGGGGCTGATTTAATATTGGGACATGGCCCCCATGTTCCCAGGGCTTTGGAGTTATATAAAGGAAAATTAATTGCTTATTCTCTTGGTAATTTTATGGGATATCGAACTTTATCAACCAGTGGGGAGTTAGGATATTCTTTGATTTTGGAAGCAAAAGTTAATCCTCAAGGAGATTTTATTGAGGGTAAAATTATTCCTGTCCAGTTAGACTCCCAAGGGATTCCCAATTTAGATAATCGTGATAAAAGTATTAATTTAATTCGGAATCTTACCGAAAAAGACTTTCCTAAAACCCCTTTAAAAATTGATAATAATGGCCAGATTTTGATCAAAAAACCTTAGTAGAGACGTGCCATGGCGCGTCTCTAAGACGTGCCATGGCGCGTCTCTACGGATTTCTGCTATACTATGTAACGAATTGTAAAAAAACATCCATTTTTGTCATTAATATGATTTCTGAACCTCTTGTCGTTTCTCCGATTTATATTGTTGTTGTTGCTTCAACGGTCTTAGCCCTGTTATGGGGCATAATCTTTAAAGATATGTTAGAATATAAGGTTTCCCTCTGGAGTGATAGCCCCCAACCTTCGACTTCTATTAATTATAAAACACCCAATTTAATTATTGCTTATTTGGGGATGACCCTATTAATTCTAGTCTCCGTCAGTTCGAGTTTAGCCGTCTTTATCGGCGTCTATTGGATTGCGGGAGTTATGGGTTTAGTGGTTGTAATTCCAACTGCATTATTAATTTGGTTTCAACTGGGTTCAATGCTAAAGTTATTAGCCACAAAAGGCTACGCAGCCATTGATATTGATACCCTATTTACTGAGCAATCTTCTGAACAAATACAGAATCCAACTGTTAGTAAAAGTGAAAGTTAATTAATTTTCTCTAATTGTTGTTGAAGGTTGGGGGAAGCCCTGAAGGGCTTACTACGGTTGGGGGAAGCCCTGAAGGGCTTACTACGATTGGGGACTTGAAGCCCTGAAGGGCTTACTACGGTTTGGGACTTGACAGAAATACCACTCATCAACGATAATAGGAGATTGTGTCTAAACCTTGCTCGGAACAGGTGCAGACATGGCAAAGGCTCAAAACAGGGGAAAGTGAATTGGCTCTTGAGAGGGTGAAAACACTTTGAACCGTTGAGCTACCTGTACGGCAACCTTAACCCAAAATTACATGACTTACGCAATTATTGAAACAGGCGGTAAACAAATCAAAGTAGAACCCGGTCGTTTCTACGATATTGAACTGTTACCCGTCGATGAAAATGAATCCGTTATCATTGATAAAGTTCTGTTAGTCAATCATGATGGTGAAGTTCAAATTGGCCAGCCCTTAGTGAATGGGGCTACCGTGGAAGGGACTGTACTGCGCCATCTGCGGGGACGCAAAATCATCGTTTATAAAATGCGTCCGAAAAAGAAAACCCGCAAAAAACAAGGTCATCGTCAAGAAATTACCCGTTTGATGATTGAATCTATTAGTCTAAATGGGTCTGTGGTGGCGAAGCGGGAAGAAGAACCCGCAGAACCTGCAACAACAGAAGCATAAAATTAGATTGTGATTGAATATCTGAAATACTGATCATTTAATTAGGAGAATAAAATGGCTCATAAGAAAGGTACGGGTAGCACTCGTAACGGTCGTGACTCTAACGCCCAGCGCTTGGGTGTCAAACGTTTTGGCGGTCAAGCGGTACGCGCTGGTAATATTTTAGTGCGTCAACGGGGTTGCAAATTCCACCCGGGTAATAACGTGGGTATCGGAAGTGATGATACTTTATTTGCTAAAGTTGATGGTGTGGTTTGCTTTGAACGTAAAGGCAAAACCCGCAAAAAAATTAGTGTTTATCCTGTGATTGAAGCTGAACCTGTGGCTGTTGAAGCTTAATTAATAAAAACCTGGTTTTATTGAATTCTGAAGCGGGCTATATTAGCCCGTTTTTTATAATATAGAACCCCTCCCTAGTCCTCCCATTAGTAAGGGGAGGGTTGGGAGGGGTCAAGAAAAATATCAATATCATAACTCATTTAGGATTGCTATAGTTGAATCTCATCACTCTTGAAAAAGAGAAGTATTTTTTGGGATTTTGTTAAATTCGCCACACAATTAAACAACTCTAATATGTTAAATATTTTAGTGTTTCAGTTCATACAACTGAATTAGTTAAAATTTCATATTCTCTCAACAGTCATGGGCATTTATTAGTTGCTCAAAATAATTTAAAGGGTTATTATCTATGAAAAACATCTCACCGGATAACCATCATATTCTCTTTGATGATTGTCGTTCAAAGGTTGATTTAAACCAACTTCAAACCCTATTTAAAATTGCTGCATTTTGGGCAAAAGATCGCAGCCCAGAAGACCTAAAAATTGCAATTGAAAATAGCGAGCCTGTAGTTACAGTTTGGGATTATGAACAAATGATTGGGTTTGCTAGAGCCACCTCCGATGGTATTTATCGAGCTAGTATTTGGGATGTGGTGATTCATCCTAAATATCAAGGGAGTGGATTAGGCAGAAAATTAGTTCAAACAGTCTTAAGTCATCCTAAAATGTGTCGAGTTGAACGAATTTATTTGATGACAACCCATCAACAAAAATTTTATGAACGCATTGGGTTTGAATATAATTCAACGACCACAATGGTTCTTAATAATCAACCCTTAGAAATTAAGAGGTCTAATCTGAATATTCGCCGCTATGTAGATAATACGCCCGAACCTGAACCCGAAGATGTGACGGCGCACTTAATCGGTGGGATTCCCCAGTCGGAAGTTGCAGCCCAAGCGGTAGATTTTGCCCGGTTTAAGGTGGAATCTAAGACGTTGTTTTGCCCGTCGCGATCGGGCTGTTTGGCGTTTGTGGCAGAAATTACGGCTAAGTCGGCGATTAAGGCAATGTTGGAAGCTGATGCTAATCTCCAAAATACTATTAATCAACACTATAAGGCCCTAGAAAACTGGTGGCAGGTAGCACGGGATGATTTTGCCCAGTTGGGCGAAGGCAAGAAAATGCCAGAGGTGCGGCGGGAGTTGCTGACGGGGCTAAAGGATAAGCTGATTGGGTTGGGGGTGTTGGATGAGTTTCAGGCGGCGGGGGTGTTTGTCAATTGGTGGCAACAGATTCGCTATGATTTGAAAACGATCGTTAATACTGGTTGGCATCATACGCTAATCCCTGATGAGTATTTGATTGGGGCATTTTTTCAGGATGAGGTGAGGGCGATTGAGGATTTGGAAGGGCAAATTAGTGGGGCCCAGGGGGAACTGAGTGAGGCGATTGAGACGGCGCAGGAGGTGGCGAGTTATGAATCAGAGGAGGATGAGACGGTAACGGCGACTTTGATTAAGAAGGTGTTGAAGGATTTGATAGACGATCTTATGGATGATATTAATAATGTGCTAAGTATTTCGGCGGCGCGGGAGTTGGCAAAATATAAGGCTGAATATGAGGCGATCGCCAAGATTGAGAAGCAGATCAAGGATTTGAAGGCGAAGGTAAAGGAGAAGCAGACAGAGTTAGATATAAAGTTACGGTTAAAACGGGTTGGTGGGGAGGAGTTTCGAGCAGAAACTGAGGGATTGATTCAGCAGGTAATGGCGGAAATGGCGGGGCTAAAACCTAATGACAAAAATGATAAAGGGAAACTGGCGCGGTTGACTAAGGATCGGGAGGCCTTAGAGAAACGGCTGACACGCATTGATGGGTTATTGGTGGCGATTGGTGGGCCCTTGACGACAGAGGAGGCGAAGGAGTTGATTTTGCAGAAGCTCTATGATTGGGTGAGTGAGCAATTAACCCGCTATTTGAATGGGGCAAAAAGGGCGCTGATTGCCTTGGTTGAGAAGCTTTGGGATAAGTATGCGGTTTCTAGTCGGGAGTTGGAGGCCCAACAAGAGGAGACTTTAGGAGAGTTGAACGAATTTTTGGTTAAGCTAGGTTATATCACTTTTCCATAATTTAGGAGCTAACTTCAGATGAGTAATCAAGATTTAGATATTATTCGTACTGAGCGCGGGCTAACTATTTCTGGTTCTCGGATCTCTTTGTATGATGTGATGGATTTACTCAGGGCTGATTATCCGCCGAAGTTGATCCGCGATCGCTTTAATTTGACGGATGCGGAAATAAATGTGGCTTTGGCTTACATTGCGGATCATCCTGTTGAGGTGGAGGCTGAATATCAAGAGGTACGGGCGACGCGGGAGGAGATTTATCAATATTGGCAAGATAAAAATCGTGAACATTTTGATCGAATTGCCACTAAGCCACGCACTGCTTCACAATTGGAGCTTTTAGCAAGATTGGAACAGCAAAAAAAGGAGCGTGGTTTGGTTTGGGCGTAAATTTTTTGGTTGATTTTAATTTAGATGGCTATGCTGTTGTCCTGCTTGGTATTTTGATTAAGCGTGGTTGGCTGGATCTAATTAATATTGAGTTTGTCACTTTTAGGGAGGCTGGTTTATCAAAAAATAGTAGCGATCGCGTCGTTTGGGATTATGCTCAAGCAAATCAAATGATGGTTTTGACTGCCAATCGCAATATGAAGGGTAAAGATTCTTTGGAGCAGGTAATGCGCGATCATAATTCTTTAAGTTCTTTTCCGATTGTGACGATTGGAGATATAAGTCGTATAGATGAGACTGAGTATCGAGAGCAATGTGTCGATCGTTTGGTGGAGATTGCCATCAATATAGATAACTATATGGGCGTTGGTAGGCTGTTTATTCCGTAGATAATGTGGAAATGTTAGAGGTGGAATGATCGCAAACTTTAGGAGAGTTGAATGAGTTTTTGGTTAAACTTGGGTATCTAAATTAATTTAAGGAATATCAAAATTATGCGGTTAATTAAAAAGCAAATTGTAACAGATGAGGATTTTAACCCTGTGGCGGTGATTATTAATTACCAAGATTGGCAAAGAATTGAGGCATTATTACAACAATACGATCGGGAGGTTAGCCCCAAAAATGGTGTAGGCTCTTCTGAGGCATTAGGGGCCTATGCTGGCAGTATTAAATTAACGCTTGACCCTTTAGAGTATCAACGCGAGGCAAGAAACGCATGGCTCTAACGTTGCCTAGTTTGGTTTTAGATACCAATGTTGCGCTCTATCATCTAGGGAATCGCTTAGGTCAGCCCTTACCCTCTGGTCTTTATTTTGTTTCGATCATTACGGAGATGGAACTGTTATCTTATCCCGGATTAAGTAGTCCTGAAGCACAGCAAATTCATAATTTTTTAAGTCATTTGACAATCATTAATATTAATGATTCGATCAAAAATCTAGCCATTCAATGGCGACGACAATACAAACTAAAACTACCTGATGCCATTATCGTAGCGACAACTCTTAGCTTAGAGGCAACATTATTAACCAATGACCAGCAGTTGATAAAGATTCAGGACTTGCCAACCCAATCTATTGCTCTTTCTCTATGAATAAACTTTCTGAGAATACATATCAACATTACAAGGCGAAGCGAGAGGAGACTTTGGTGGAGTTAAATGAGTTTTTGAGTAAGTTGGGGGATTTGGCGTGATGAATATAGAAGGATGGAAAGTTGCAACGATTGAAGAATGTTGCGAAATTTTAGATAGCAAAAGGATTCCTATTAATGCAGAAGAACGTGAAACCAGAATAGGAGATATTCCTTACTATGGCGCAAATGGTCTTCAGGGTTACATTGATGATTATATTTTTGATGAAGAATTAATTCTAATAGCTGAGGATGGCGGTTGTTTTGATGAATTTGCCACACGACCAATCGCTTATAAAATATCTGGAAAAAGTTGGGTTAATAATCACGCTCATATACTAAGAGCAAAGCAAAGTTACTCTCAAGATTATATTTTTTATTCTTTAGAGCATAAGGATATTCAGCCGTTTATTGTTGGCGGAACAAGAGCAAAGCTAAATCAGTTTGCATTAAGGTCAATCAAGCTAATTCTTCCAGAATTAGAAGAAGAACAAGAACAAATTGCTGAAATTCTCTCGACAATCGATCGCGCTATCGCCCAAACCGAAGCCATCATCGCCAAGCAGCAACGCATCAAAACGGGACTGATGCAGGACTTACTCACCAAAGGCATTGATGAAAATGGCAACATCCGCAGCGAAGCCACCCATGAGTTTAAAGATTCCGCGATCGGGCGTATTCCTATAGAGTGGGAAGTTGAAACAATTGGGAAAATTGCCTCTTTACAACGTGGACATGATATTAGAGAAGTTGAGTTTATAGCTGGGGACTATCCAGTTATTGCATCATCTGGAGTTATTGGGTTTCATAATATTAAAACATCAGATAGTCCTAATGTTGTTGTGGGAAGAAAAGGCTCTATAGGAAATGTTTATTATCTTGATGTAGATTTTTGGGCGCACGATACAAGTCTGTATGTAACTAATTTTTTTGGAAACAATCAAAAATATATTTATTATCTGTTTTTATATTTAGAGCTTGAACGATTCGGTACTAAATCAGGTTCTCCATCACTAAACCGTAATGATATACATCCTCTAAAAATTTCATTACCTAAACCAATGGAACAAGAGCGTATTTCTAAAATGCTGTCACACTTTGATACTTCAATATCAAATCTTAAAAGTGGTTTAAACAAACTTCAACATCAAAAAACTGGACTTATGCAAGACCTCCTAACTGGTAAAGTCCGCGTTACCAACCTCCTCAAAGAAAGGGAGCCAGCCAGCCTATGAGTTCGCTATACCCTCAAATCATTATGATAAGCTTGACATATCAAGACTCCGAGCATTCTCAAACAACATCAAGGTTAAATTATGCAAGCCATTGAATTTAAAACCACCATCCACAACGGCATTGTTACCATTCCTACCCAGTACAGTCATACATGGGAAGGCAAAATTATTCGTGTCATAGTCTTAGAAGAAGACAACACTGAAAATATACCCACACCGCCACAAAACAATGCCTCTTTATTCTCACGCCTCAGAGAAATTAAAATTTCTGCCCCTGCTGATTTTTCGGAAAACATTGATGCTTACCTAAATGGAGAGAAATAAAACAAATGCAACTCGATAAAACACCCGCAGCCATCAAACTTGATGAACGTAACCACCACCCCGCGAAACCCTCACCGTTGAAACGATTAAACCCACCCAAAACAGCAAAACTTTAGGAGATACCCATGATTAACCGCGAACAGTTAAAACTTGAAATTGACACAGTAGATGATGCCCATATTGAAATTTTGCATCGCATCATTCAGGCATTAAAACAACCATTAGGAACTGACCCACCGCTTACCAACCTTAGCCAAGTCAATCCCTTAAAAGGTAGCGTCATATTTGAGCATGACTTGATTTCACCCATTAATGTCTCCTGGGATGTCGAACAATGATTATTTTAGATACCCACGCTTGGATTTGGTGGACAAATGAGTCTATAAATCTTTCTACAAAAGCCCTTGATGCTATTAACAAAACCGATATTATTGGCATTCCCGCGATCAGTTGTTGGGAATTGGCAATGCTAGTATCAAAAGGGAGAATTGGGTTATCAATGGATGTGCAAGTCTGGATCGATGTAGCGCTGCAACGTCCCAAAGTAAAACTACTGCCATTAACTCCTGAGATTGCCGTGCTTTCAACCCGATTACCCGGAGACTTTCATGGCGATCCCTCAGATCGCTTAATTGTCGCCAGTAGCTTAGTACACAAAGCGCCCTTAGTTTCAAAAGACGAAAAAATCCAAAACTGGCAATACTTACAGGTAATTTGGTAGACATAGCCACTCAATTTATCCCATGAACCCTATGCAACCAGATAAAACCCCAACCGCGATCAAACTCGATGAACGTAACCACGTCGAAAAGCCATTACTCGATCAATTACATGGCTTAGGCTGGGAAGTGCGCGACCTCGACAAACACCAAAAACCCCAAGATAGCGATCGCGAAAACTTCACCGAAGTCGTCCTATTGCCAATTTTGCGCCAACAACTTCAGGTAATTAACCCTTGGCTCGAAACAGACCAAATCGAAGAAATCATTAAACAACTTACCGCTAACTTTCCCAGTAACAACCTCCTCGAAAATAACCGCCATTTCTTCACCCTACTCCAAGAAAATACCAGCGTCTCCGAAAACCGCAAAACAGGCGAAAAAAGCCCCACCGTCAAATTTATAGACTTTGCCCATACCAGCAATAACTCCTTTATCGCCATTTGCCAATTCAAAATCCGCATTCTCGGCACAGAACACCATATTATTCCCGATATTGTCATATTTCTCAATGGCTTACCCGTCGTCGTCATTGAGTGCAAATCCCCAAAAGTACACGACGCAATCCCCGAAGCAATAGACCAACTAATGCGCTATAGCGAACAGCGCGGAGCCAAAGGTGAAGGTAGCGCTCCTCTGTTTTGGTATAACCAGTTTCTAATAGTTACCTGTCGTAACGAAGCCAAATTTGGCACCATTTCCACCCACATCGAAAAATACTTTTATCGTTGGGCAGATCCCTACCCGCGCACCCTTGAAGACCTACCTCATGGAGCCAGTAGCCCCAACGATCAGCAGCGTCTCGTGGCGGGAATGCTTGACCATCATAACCTCCTCGAAATCATTCGTAATTTCACCCTTTTCTCCGTTAATGACAAAGGCGAAACCATCAAAATTGTCGGGCGCTATCAACAGTTTCGCGCCGTCAAAAAAGCCGTGCAGCGCCTCCTAGAAGGCACAACCCCGCGATCGCGTAGCGGCATAATTTGGCATACCCAAGGCTCAGGCAAATCCCTCACCATGATGTTTATGGTAAGAGCCATGTACCGCCATCCCAACCTCTCCCAGTGGAAAGTAGTATTTATCACCGATCGCACCCAATTAGAGCAACAATTGGCAGAAACAGGTCAAAACATCGGTTTCACCGTCAAACCCGCCGACAGTATTGCCAAACTCAAGGAACTCCTGCGTAGCGACTCCTCGGATCTCGTCATGGCAATGATCCATAAATTCCAAGAACGTGATTTAGAGGAAACTTTTCCCGAACTCAACCCCAGCACCAACATTCTAGTAATGACCGACGAGGCACACCGATCGCAATATAGCCTCCTGGGAGCCAATCTCGACAAAGCCATCCCTAACGCCTCTCGCATCGGCTACACTGGAACCCCCATCGACAAAACCGAGGATGTTTTTGGCGATTACATCGACAGGTACACCATGCGTCAATCAATTGCCGATAAAGTCACTTTAGAAATAGTTTACGAAGGCCGTACCCATAACGCCGAAGTACCAGATCAAACAGGTATGGATAACACCTTTGCAGATGTTTTTAGCGAATACAACCTTACCGAGCGCCTTCAAATCTTGGGCTATGGTTCCCGCGATGCTTACCTAGAAGCCGAATCAACCATCGCCGCCAAAGCCAAGGATATCATTACCCATTATCTGCAATCAATCTTTCCTAATGGTTATAAAGCCCAAGTCGTAGCCACCTCTCGCGAAGCCGCCGTCCGCTATAAAACTCACCTCGATCTTGCCCTAGCCGATAATATTACTCAATTAGAGCAATCTAACCCCCATAATCTCAACCTCGATCGCCTCAAAAAACTCAAGACTGATGTAGTTATTTCTGATAATCACAACGATCTACCCCACCTCAAAGCATACTCTAACTCTTCCAAACACAAGACTACGATCAAAAGCTTTAAACTACCCTTTGATAGCGAAGATAGTGGGATTACGGGTGAAATCGGCATTGTCATAGTTAATAATATGCTATTGACAGGCTTTAATGCCCCTATCGAACAGGTGATGTATCTCGATAAAGTCATTCAAGCTCATAGTTTGTTACAGGCGATCGCCCGTGTTAACCGTGTCAGTGGTGCGGATAAAGAAAAAGGCTTTGTTGTCGATTATGTAGGCGTGGGACATCACCTCAAAAAAGCACTCGATAACTACGACGAACGCGAACAAAAAGAAGTCAAAGATACCCTCAGTTTTCCTGAAGCAGAAATACGCCAATTAGAAACAGACCATCGGGCGATTAGGTCAATGCTTGCCGAAAATGGACTAACTGACCTAACCGATGTTGATGCCTTTTTTGATCTTTTTTATGATGAAGATATTCGCTTTGAGTTTATTCTAGCATTCAAACAATTTACTCGTAGTCTTAACTTAGTTTTCCCGGCTAAAGAAGCCCTTGCGTTTATGTCTGACTATCAGGTATTAACTAACATCAACATCCAAGCTGAAAGACACTTTCATGATTCTCGCCTGAGTATGAAAGGCATCCCCGCAAAACTACGAGCAATTACCGATGCTTACCTAATTTCCCAAGGTATCGATCTCAAAATTCAGCCGATTTCGATTTTAGATGATAACTTTGAGCGTGAAGTCAGCAAGCGAGATCGTACTAAAACCAAAGCTGCCGTCGTCGAACACGCTATTCGTCACCACATTGATATCGAACTAGATGATGACCCCGACCTACAAGCCTCTTTTGCCGCCGCCCTTGCCCAAATCCTCGAACAATTCAAAGACAACTGGCAGACAATCTACGCAGAGTTAGAAAAACTACGTCAGCGCCTTAAAAATGCCGAAAATGAGCCTACTTATGGATTGCACAAGAAAAAACAAATGCCATTTTTTCGGATGTTCAAAAGTGAATGTTTTGGCGATATAGAACTAGATGAAAATCAAATTGCCCAGAACGTAGCACTAACTCAACAAGTGTTCATAGTAATCGAACAAGAATTGCAACTAACAGGTTTCTGGGAAAGTATTCCCGCCTCTAATAAACTCCAATCTGAGATTAAAAAAATCCTCTTATCATCTGACTTTATAAAATTACCCAAAATCGTTCAAAATTACAAGCATATTATTTCGCGAGTAATGGAATTAGCCAAGAAAAATAATGATACTATTTTATACGCTGATTAAACTAGACTGACTCAACTAAAATGAAACTTGACTACGAGATTGTTTATTCTCCTAAACGCAAAAAGCTAACTATTACGGTTGAGCGAGATCGCTCTATTGTTGTTAAAGCACCCACGGGGACAGACCTCGAAAAAATTCAGGAAGTTGTAGAATCAAGAAAACTATGGCTTTATGAAAAAACCCACCACGAACAAAAGTATCATCCGCCCCTATCTCCACCAGGGAAAGAATTAGTTAATGGTGAATCTTTGCCTTATTTGGGGCGTAATTATCAACTGGAACTATCAGAAAGTAGTGAGGAAATTCAATTTATTAATAATCGATTTTTAGTACCCAAAGCACAAGCAAAGCGGCGCGGTGAAGTTTTTAAGAACTGGTACATCCAACAAGCCAAAGAAACGATTTTACCTCGCGTTCAACTTCATGCAGTATATATGGGTGTAGAGTTTAACCTAGCCAAAATCACAGATAGCAAATATCGTTGGGGTTCCTGTACGTCCAAGAACAACGTAAATTTCAACTGGCGACTGATTAAAGCCCCCATGTTTGTCATAGATTATGTGATTGTTCACGAATTAGCCCATCTGTTAGAAAGTAATCATACTCCAACATTTTGGAATATAGTCGCCGTCCAAGTCCCAAATTATCAACTTGCCAAAAATTGGTTACGCGATCATGGGAATGCGTTAGAAGAAGATTTTTAGATAACAGCAAATAGGGATAATTGACAATTTATGGCATTACAATAATGTTGAATTTATATATTTCCTCTTTGTCTCGTATTATACAGCCTACAATCCCGCTAGTGAATGATTTCTTTTTAAGGCAATGGATAATTGTCTTAATCGTTCACTGACTTCTAAATTCGATTCTTGTGACTTCAAGTTATCAGGAATTTCAGCAAATAGAAGTGAATTTCCTTGCCTCCATTCATTGATGGCAACCCCATTCCAAGTCCCTTTTTTATCTCTAAAACTATCAATTAAACCTTTTAATTCTTGAATACAGTAGGACTCAAAACCTGCTGCATCAAAAATTGCATAGCGTAAATATTCCTCAAGCGCATTAATATCATGTTGTACCTCAAAAACTACCGCTTCAGCTTCTTCTCTTTCTTGTGGAAATTCTAGCTCATTAGAAACATCTGCTACGATTTGCTTTAATAGATCAGAAATTTGTGGCGCTACTTCTTTAACTCCTAATACTTCTTGCCGAAGTTCAGGATTAAATAGCAAATCAGAACCATGTTTTGCATATTTTTTAAGGACTTTAAATGCAATTTCTTCACCCGTATAGTAGTTATCAATAATTTCAATATCTACTCCTAAACTTTTGATAATTTTGTGGCGAATATCACTCTTAAGGGGACAACGAATCAGTGCCTCTGCAACAGGACGAGCAAAGCGTAAAAATAATACACTTAAGCTATTCTCTAGTTTTTCTAAAAAATACTCCTCTGAATTTTGAATGAGTCTGGATTTTACTTGATTACTTCCCCATAATAAATGGGTCATGTATTTAACTAATTCTAAGGCTTCATCTTTAAGTTCTACAGCAAGTTGATGAGCAATTGAAGAAAGAAGTTTGGTAATATCACTATACAAATCATCACGCCAAGCAAAATTAGCTTTCATTCGAGCAAAGACTGGAAAAGCATTAGCCAGAAAAAATCGTATCTTTCTTTTTAAATGTTTCCTCTCGAAGTTTTTTCATTTCGACATCAACGATTTGTAAATATCGCTCTCTAAATTTTTCTATTTGAGCCAATGATTTAGATTCTGAACTTTCTAAAGATTCATTGGCAATAGAATCTTGATAGTATTTTTGTAAATCAGCTTTAATAGTTTGCCATTTTTGATCCCACCACTCTGTAAATAAGACTAGCTGATTATTTTCTTCAAAAAGCTTTGCTTCTTCAGGATTTTCAGGATAATTTTTACTAACTATCCGATAAATTTCTTCAGAACTACTCATGATTTTATTGATAGAAGCTTCGCATCTTTTTGTTAAAATATCAACCCGTTTTGTGTTAATATAGTTAAATATTTTATCTTTAATGACTGGAATACCAGTTGCTTTTGTCCGAAGAGTTTCTTCATCAGTAATTCCAGTTAATTTCTGCAACTTAGCTTTAATATCACTAGCATCCCCAATCTCTAACTTAGTCTGTTCTCCTGCTAAATTATTCAAGCTTAGGTAAGCTCCGGCTGAACCTGAGACAATACGCTGAGGGGGAAGTTTTGCGCGTCTTAACCAATCTTGGGATGCTTCTTCAATATGTGTTTTTAGAGCTTCTGGAGTTGCCAATGAATCAATCCGACTTAAAAAAACAAAAAGCTTATCAGCAACAGTAACATTTTTATCGCCAAGTTCTGTAAATTTTATTATTTCCTGTTCTTTCTCTTTGAGACTAGGATCACGTTGTACCAATATCACAGCATCACAGTCAGACAGCATTGCTTGTGCTTCATCAACGTGCTTTGCTAAACCGGAATCTAAACCGGGAACATCATAAAAAACAATCCCTTCAGCCTGAGCCAGTTTGTTAGTATAAAGTCTCGCATCTAAAACAGCATGAGCATATTTTTCATCTGCTACATACTTCTTGAGTTTATCTCTAATATCTTCCAGTCTAGTAAAGGGAAAATTCAGATTACCTTCTTTTCTAACCTGTTGTAAAGTTATTTCGTTTGAGCGTATAGTATTTAGGTCTTCTGTCGCTTTTACTTTTTCAAGTTCGTTGAGTAAATTGATAAACTGTTCTTCGTTTCTCGCTTGTACTTCCAGCCTTTGTTCAGACTCATTTTCAACGGAATAAATTTGGGTGGTTGTAAAGGTACATCGTCCTCCTTTTGCTGGTAGTAAATCACATTCTAACCAAGCATTAATAAAGGTGCTTTTTCCGGCTTTTTCTAGTCCCACAACGGCAATACGAAACTCACGTTTTTTGAGTCTTTCAAGTTGGCGACGAGTTGGTTCTTCTTCTTCTAAAAGAATGTCTTTTAATCGAGGCGGAACTTGTGCTTGTGGTAAATTAGCTAAATCTACCGCGTGTCGTTGCACGTTTAAAGCGTCGGTAAGACGTGCTTCATAGTAAGAAGATGCTATTTTCCAATCCATTTTTAGACTCCTTAAATATGGTTAAAATTTTCTAATCCAGACAGATTTTTTAGACTTACCCTCCGTTGAATAATTCGTTTTCCATCAGAGGGTAAGTCTCTTTTGAGGATGTAAGGAACTTCTTTTCCTATTATATTTTGCCCATTACTAATGTGAATTCGTATATAAACTTCTTGGTTGCTATCATTGGGAATTTCTTCTCTTGTTATTTCTAAATGCTCCTCTATTGATGCAACATCTTCAACTCCTATACATAAAAAATGTGAGGAATAATCTATGAGCATTTTGACATCATAGCAGCTTAGGCGGTTATCTTCCAAAGCATTTGGATAATTATTCCTTAAATCAATAAATACAGAGGCTTGAACAACAAGACATAAAGCAGC
>NZ_CAWLTW010000001.1:3208956-3292975 GCF_963864145.1 Planktothrix prolifica NIVA-CYA 540
AATCATCACCGGATCGCCATCAAAGGTACGATCCGAAAATAGATCCGTCACATTTCTAAAATCCATAATAGTGAAAAATCGCTTATCAAATTGTTCATTAATTCTGGTTCCACGTCCAATAATTTGTTTAAACTCTGTGGGTGATTGAATATTAGAATCTAGTACAATCAATTTACAGGTTTGAGCATCAACCCCCGTCGTCATTAATTTAGAAGTTGTCGCAATCACCGGATAACGTTCTTCTGGATTAATAAAGTTATCTAATTCCAGTTTACCTTCCTTATCTTCTCCAGTAATTCGCATAACATATTTATAATTTTCTCTAACTAAATCTCCGGCTTCATTACTAATAGCTTGTCGCATTCTCTCCGCGTGTTCTACATCAACACAAAAAATAATTGTCTTTGAGTAAACATCTGTTAGTCGCAAAAAATCCATCACTCTTTTAGCCACAGTTTGCGTCCTTTCATCAATGACTAAATTCCGGTCAAAATCCTTGGAATTATAAATCCGATCCTCGACTAAATACCCTGATTTATCTAGCTTACCCGCTTCGGGGCGATATCCTTCTAAATCAATATTTAAACCCACGCGAATCACCTTATAGGGTGCGAGAAAACCATCATCAATTCCTTGTTTGAGAGAATAAGTATAAATCGGATCGGCAAAATATTCAATATTAGAAACTTCCTTAGTTTCCTTTGGGGTAGCCGTTAATCCGATTTGAGTTGCTGAACTAAAATACTCTAAAATCTCTCGCCATTTACTATCATCGGCGGCGCTACCTCGATGACATTCATCAACTATAACTAAATCAAAAAAATCGCGGCTAAATTCTCGATAAGCATCAGCATCTTCATCATCATAATTAACCAAACCCTGATACAAGGATAAATAGATTTCAAACGCGGTATCAATTACTTTATTTTTAATTACTGTCATTTTATTTTTAAAATGCTTAAAATCACCGCGTTTTGTCTGACTAATTAAAGATGTGCGATCGGCTAAAAATAAAATTCGTTTTTTGATGCCATTTTTCCATAGCCGATAAATAATCTGGAAAGCTGTGTAAGTCTTACCTGAACCAGTTGCCATCACTAATAGTAAGCGATTCTGACCTTTTGCGATCGCTTCTACAGTCCGATTAATCGCAATCTGCTGATAATAGCGCGGTTGGCGACCTTGAGAATCAAAAAAGTAATCAAAGCTGGCTATTTCTTCGGCTTCTGGGGTTTCAAGCTGCTTAAATTTCTTGTATTTTTGCCAAAGTTGATCAGGACTCGGAAAATTATCAAGGCTTAATTCTCGCTCAATCAAACTAGAAAATCCCGATTTATCATGTTCTAAAAAACCATCTCCATTAGAACTAAAAGCGACAGGTAAATCTAAAATATCTGCATAGTTTAAAGCCTGCTGCATACCAGCACCAAGAGGATAAATATTTTTTTTAGCTTCAATTACAGCAATCGGTATATTCGGTTTATAATAAAGAATATAATCAGCCTTTTTAGCCTCACCCCTTTTGGTTAGATTCCCTTTAACATAAATTCGACCATCGGTAAAATAAACCTGTTCTCGGACTTGCTTACTAATATCCCACCCCGCTCGAACCAAAGCAGGTAAAATATACTGTGTACAAATATCCTGTTCTGAAAGCTCTCGTTTATTAGTCATCATTGTTACTGATTTTGACAAAAATTTAATTGGGGTTTTGAATCAAAAGCCAGAAAGTTAAAATTCATCGGGAAAGTCATCCGCAGGATTTCCTAATAATTTAAGAATAGTCTCAACATTATTTAACTCTCCAACAATTCGACGGATGGGTTTCGGCCAGACTTTAATTAAGGTGGGGGTGGCGGAAATTTGGTCGGCTTCTGCTAAGTCGGGATGTTTTAAAACATCAATCACTTTTAAAGTGTAAGGATGACTAATCGAACCTTCTAAAAGTTGATGTAGGGTTTTTAGGGTTTTTTCTGTCACCAGACTATGACCGGAGACAAATAACCGTAAAATATAGCCTTTAGTTTGATTCAGTTCGGGTTGAGGAGACAAATTGAGTGTAACAGTATAAGGTTGGGGTTCCGACAGGTTTTCGGTACTTGGGAAATCATGACTCAAATTGTTTTTTTTGACCTGAACAATTAGATCATGATTTTCCCACAATTTGGGAAACTGCTCATAGTAAGTCGCAATAATTAAAGGGTTACAAACTTCTTCGGAATTTTTTATAGGTTGCCAAACTAAATCCCCGGTATCAAACAGGGTATTTAATAAGGTTTGGTATTGCAGAACTGGGGGATAGGCTTCTGCAGAAAACTGAATCTCCTGGGTTTGGGGGTTGACCCATTGATCATAGGTAGCGGTATAGCAAGGAATTAAAAAATGAGGTGGTTCAGGTAAACTCAGGAATTCTTGTAAATAAATACAAAGATCAGAATGCCAACGACGCTGTTTATTCGGATCGATACAATAGACTAAATCTCCCCCGGGGGTGAATAAAGCGATCGCTTTAAATGAATGATTGACCGTAGATTGAAATAAATTCAAGGTATCATTCCATTTGTAGGTAAACGGTAATAGACTAATAACTGATGACTAATAACTGATGACTGATGACTGATAACTGATGACTGATCTTATTAGACCCGTCCGCGCAACATTTGGCTCATCTCGTTGGGGAAGGGAGATACATCTAAACAAATCTCCTCAGTAATTCGTCCTTCTTGGTAGAGATTATAAAGAGATTTGTTCATAGTCGTCATCCCTTCATAGGTATCTTTAAGCATAATTTGGTTGATGTCTTCAAACTTGTCTTTCACGATATATTCCTTAATCACATCGGTATTGATCAGAACATCGTGAAAAGCCGCCCGTTTACCATCGGTGGTTTTACATAATAATTGAGCAATAATTGCCACCAAAGATTCGGAAATAGAGACTTTAATCGAAGATTGTTCCTCGGCGGTAAACATATCTAAAATCCGAGTTATGGTTTTTACCGCACTATTAGTGTGTAAGGTTCCAGAGACTAAGTGACCTGTTTGTGCTGCTTTTAAGGCGATTTGCATTGATTCTTTATCCCGAATTTCTCCCACAAGTAAGACATCGGGGTCTTGACGCAAAGCTCCTTTAAGGGCATTAAAAAACTTCAAGGTATGACGTCCGACTTCTCGGTGTTTAATCAGGGATTTTTTACTTTCGTGAACAAATTCTACCGGGTCTTCAATAGTAATAATATTATAGGCATAGTTCCGGTTCATGTAGTCAATCATTGCCGCTAGGGTAGTAGACTTACCCGAACCCGTTGGCCCAGTAACTAAAATTAATCCTTTGTGATAGTTACAGATTTTTTTAAATACCTCTGGTAACTTCAACTGTTCCAAAGTCAAAATCGACGAACCAATTAACCGCAACACCAATGAAGGGCCATTGAGAGCGTCAAAAATGCTAATCCGAATTCGGACAAAACCTAAATCCGCCGCGCCGTCAAAGTCTAAGTTTTCTTGAAATTGCTGAATTTCCTCATCGCTTAATACCTCCATCAACCAACTCATAAAGGTATTCAAGTCGGTGTTCGGCCAATCTAAAGGGACAATATCCCCCCGTTTACGCAAACGCGGTGGCTCATTCACCCCTAAGTGAACGTCCGAAGCTCCCTCCTCATTAGCTAGTTTGACAATATCCACTAATGTAGGATTTCCGGGGCTAGGGCCCTTGTTTCTGGGTGCGACCATCACCCTGGTTGTCGCCACCGTAGCCTGAGCAGGTGCAGAAAGAGCCGTAGCAACGGTCGCGCCTGGAGGTGGAGGTGCTTTGGGTGCGGGTGGACGAGGTGGAACGCCTGGTACTGGCGGACGAGGAACAGGTGGACGCTCTGATTGTGTCATATCCCGTGACCTTGAATAGAAACAATTAATTCTAGCTGAAATATTAAAATCCCATATTCCTAGTTTACCCCCCAATCCTCTATTGCAGCAAAGAATATTCACAAAAGTTTGATCGTGACAGTGTTTCGGCTCTATTCTTGTTGGTTTTTTCCTTAATAATGATAAACTTCAACCAGAATCAATGGTTGTTTATCAATAGTTTAATTGAGTTAATAATTATGAATTCAGTGGATTTAGCTTTTACTTCTGCCTTAGAACAAGCCCAATTAATTCGCACCAAAGTTATCTCGCCTTTAGAGTTAGTTAATTTTTATTTAGATCGAATTCAACGGTTAAATCCTCTGTTGGGTTGTTATTTTACCGTGATGGCGGATAGGGCTTTAATATTGGCTAAAACCCAAACGGAACAATTATTCCAGATTTCAGATATTAACAATTTACCGCCTTTTTTTGGAGTGCCAATTTCGATTAAAGATTTAAACCCCGTTGCTGGAATTGCTTGTACCTACGGTTCACGAGCTTTAGTTGATAGAATTGCCACCTATGATGATGGAGTGGTGAGCCGAATTCGTCAAGCCGGATTTAATATTTTAGGGAAAACAGCGACCTCAGAAATCGGTTCCCTACCCTATACCGAACCCGATGGCTTTCCTCCCGCCCGTAACCCTTGGAATTTAGACTACACCCCCGGAGGTTCCAGTGGAGGGGCTGCGGCGGCTGTTGCAGCCGGGTTGTCCCCGGTCGCCCATGGGTCAGATGGTGGGGGGTCGGTGCGGGGCCCCGCTTTTTGTTGTGGTTTGGTGGGGATTAAACCGACTCGGGGGCGAGTTTCCCATGCTCCGGTGGGGGACTTCCAAAGTGGGATTTCTACCGATGGCCCCCTGGCCCGTACCGTGGCCGATGCCGCGGCTTTACTTGATATTATGTCGGGATATATTTTGGGTGATCCCTATTGGATAAGCGATCCGAATCCTTCGTTTTTAGCAGCAACCCAACAGCCTCCAAAATCTTTAAAAATTGCGATCGCTCCTTCTATTTTACCCGGCAGTTTACTCTCCCCGGAATGTGAACAAGCCTTGACAAATACCGTGAATCTCCTTGAACAATTGGGTCATCAAATCGAACCAATTAACCTTAATTTTAGTGATATTCTGGAACCGTTTATTGCCGTTTGGAAATCGGGAGTAGCCGCGGCTGGAATTCCCCAGGAGTATTTAGGCTCAGTGAATCAATGGTTAATGTCAAGCGAAATTACCGCCGGACAATATTTGCAAGCGGTATCTAAAATGCAGGTCGGCGGTCGTCAAATTGTGGCAACCTTAAGCGCCTTTGATGTGGTGGTTTTACCGACGTATACGCACCCAGCAATTCGGGTGGGAGAATATGCCCAACTTTCCCCCCCAGAAACCTTACAACGGATTACGGAATGGATTTCTCCCTGTCCCGGGTTTAATGTTAGTGGCCAACCGGCGATCGCAATTCCCACCGGATTTACCCCAGAAGGTTTACCCCTGGGGGTGCAGTTAGTGGGAAAACCTGCCTCGGAAGCCACTTTAATCGCTTTAGCTGCCCAACTTGAATCGGCACAACCTTTTTCCCACCACCGCCCCCCGATGGCGATCGGATAATTCGATGCTAAACTTTTGGGATTGTTTAACCTAGATTATTATGGTTCAAATTCCACTTTCTGCTTCTGCACAGCGCGTCAAACGCCAGTGGAAAAAATTGTTGTTTCCCCTGAGTCTTTTCGCAACTACTATTTTAAGTGGTTTTCCTGTGTTTACCCTTCCCCTTCGGGCGGCGGAATCCGTTGTGATTAGACAGGGATTTATTTATGCGACGGTTTCGGTCAAAGACTTAAAAGAATTTGCGGAAACGGGGAAAGTTCCCGTGGGATTATTAGGTTATTTTAGCTTTTTAAAGCCCGAACAAAAGCAACAGGCTTTGGGGGCATTAAATATTAAAATTAAAATCAAGGATGAAACCGTTGAAGAAATTGTTAATAGTCAAGTGGGAACTAGATTATTAACTGATATTGATACGATTATTTCTGCGGACAAATCCCAAGGAGGAGTCGCCATTAAAACAGCGATTATATCTTCAGCTAAATCTGAACAAGGGTTATCAGTTATTAATTTTTTAGAAAACTATCCTTTACCGACCATTGAGATTGATCTTCCTCGCTCCTTTGCGGTTTTAACACGATTAAATCAAGGATTTTGGCAAACTCAAAGGTTACTTTTAGAAGTCTTACCTAAACTACCCAGTGACATACCTCAAGCTCCAAAAATTCCCCTTGATCCGAGTCAACCCGGGCCAGGAAAAGTGGAAATTACTCGCATAGAATTATTCGATAAACAACGCGATCGCAATATTCCCGTTTATATTTATTCCTCCTCAACCGCTACACCCGATAAACCTTTAATTCTTTATTCTCACGGTCGGGGTTCAGATTATCAAGAATTACGCTATTTAATGGAACATTTAGCCTCCCATGGCTATACTGTTATTGTTCCTGAACATCCTGGGAGTAATGCGACTTTTGTAAATAAAAATTTGTTTTTATCTCCTACAGAAGTTATCGAACGTCCCCAAGATTTGATTTTTACCTTAAATGAATTAGAAAAATTAAATCTTAGTGATCCCAGATTTAAAGGTAAATTTAATACTAATAATACTTTAGTATTTGGATATTCTTTTGGAGGAGCAACGGCTTTAGCTTTAGCTGGGGGAGAGTTCCAAATTGATCAATTAAGGAAAAATTGTGATCAGAGTTTTATCACCTTTAGTTTAGGAAAAGCCACCCAATGTTTAGCCGCAGAACTCCCGAATGATCGCTATAGATTTAGTGATCCGCGAATTAAACGGGCGATAGCCTTTGCCCCCACTGCTTCAGTTATATTCGGAAAAACAGGATTAAATAAAGTTCAAGTTCCTACTGTAATTTTAACACAATCATCCGATAAAGTTACTCCTGCTTTACCCGAACAAATTGCTATTTTTCCCCAAATTCCCACGGAAAAATTATTATTAGGGGTGGTCGGTGCAACCCATTTAAGCGTTAGAGATCCTGGAACTATTGGGGATCAAAGCTGGATTCCTGTAACTCCCATTTCCGGCGGTGAAGTCATCGGAGATGCCTCAAAAGATGTTAAGAATTACGCTAAAACTATTGTTTTAGCAACCGCAGCCCAACTAACTCCCGAAGCCGAAAAATATCAGGTATTCCTGACTCCAGAATATTATCGATATATCTCAACTCCTGCTTTTCCCGTGCGTTTAATTAAGGATATTCCCCCGGAAACTCAAGTTTTCATTGAGGAACTATTAAAAACTCAGTATTAACGGGTATAATTGTAATTAAGTTGAAAAACTCCGTTGTTGCGCTTGAGCGCACTCTTATTAGGGTGTTATGGCCTTAGCAGCAACAATTAAGGGATTTCTTGATATTGATTGATTTAGATGTACAAACCTTTCAAGTCTGATTACAATAAAATCCCATAATATCTCTATCTTAAAAATCGCTTATGACTCCTAAAAAAATTCTAGGCTGGGGCGCCGTCGCCTTAATTGTTCTGTTTATTTCCTCTGGTGATACGTTCAAATTTTTACCCAAACCCGCCAGAGAAGCGAGTAAAACCAGTCGTCAATTTGTTGTGGGTTTATGGCCAAAATGGTTAAAGCCTAAAGATACTAACCAAGAACGAGAGAAGGAAATTCAAAAACTTGATCAGCCAGGTCAGGGGACAAAATAGCCATGGCGTAGAGACGTGCCATGGCACGTCTCTACACAGCACTAATCCTTCTTCATCCAACTAAACATAGCGCGTAAGTCTTTACCCACTTCTTCGATGGGATGTTCGGCTTCTTGACGACGCATGGCGATGAAACCGGGTTTTCCAGCTTGATTTTCTAAGACAAAATCTCTAGCAAATTGACCGGACTGAATTTCGCTGAGAATTTTCCGCATTTCGGCGCGGGTTTCGTCGGTAACAATCCGAGGGCCGCGGGTATAATCTCCATATTCAGCCGTATTAGAAATACTATCGCGCATTTTGGCTAAACCGCCTTCCACGACTAAATCTACGATTAATTTAACTTCGTGTAAACATTCAAAATAAGCCAATTCCGGTTGATAACCCGCTTCAACTAAGGTTTCAAATCCAGCTTTAATTAAAGCACTTAAACCACCACATAAAACCGCCTGTTCACCAAATAGGTCGGTTTCGGTTTCTTCACGGAATGTAGTTTCTAAAACGCCACCGCGTGTGCCACCAATACCTTTAGCATAGGCCATTGCCCGGTCACGGGCCTGTCCAGAGGCATCTTGATATACTGCAAATAGGGCGGGAACTCCTTGGCCCTGTTCGTAGGTGCGACGGACTAAATGCCCTGGGCCTTTGGGTGCTACCATCACCACATCGACATTAGAAGGGGGGACAACTTGACCAAAGTGAATATTAAAACCATGGGCAAATGCTAAGGTTTTGCCTTCGGTTAAATAGGGTTCAATTTCGTTTTTATAAACAGTTTTTTGTACTTCATCAGGTAGCAGAATCATAATGAAATCAGCAGCCTTCGCCGCGTCTTCCACACTATGCACGGTTAAACCTGCGTCTTTGGCTTTGATAGCTGATTTACTGCCAGGATATAGCCCGACAATTACATTCAAGCCACTATCTTTTAAATTCAGGGCATGGGCATGACCTTGGGAGCCATAACCAATAATTGCAATAGTTTTGTCCGCCAAAATATCTAAATTGGCATCGGCATCATAATACATTCGAGCCATCTGGCTTCTCCTTTGGTGCTTATTGCTTGTGTATACAAAACTTCCATCTTATCATAAAAACTGATCGCAAGCGGTAACACCATTTTGGGATCACAGTCAGGGGTTGGTGTGGAAACATCGGTCTAATCTGGCAATCCTCGTTTTAAATCTATTGCTAATTTATTAAAACTTAATTTAGAAATTCTTCCGGTAAGCACCCATTGTCTGACTATTAATCCTAACCAGATTCCTGCTAAAGAAATCACCCAAAATATTAGGATAGATTGGGATTCAAGACCACTGGTTAAGTTCATTCCAAATACACAGGAAATCGCCGTTAGGGGTAAGAAAATTGAGGCTAAAGTATTCAGGCGATGGGCGGCTTTAGTTGCGGATTCTGTTTCTTTAGCAACTTTGAAATCCAGAGCATTTTTTGTGTTAGTATAAAGAATATCTAAAGTGCGTTCAATTTCATAGGCCCCATCTCTGAAATCAATTAAATCTCGATCTTGAGGGATGGCTTCTCTAGCAGTTTGTAAGGTAGCGTGCAGGTTTTCTATTGCTAACTGTAGGGGGGTAATCGCTTCTAAGAGTGTAAAATAATCTTCGGCAGTTTTAGCAATTTTATAGAATTGATTTAATTCTTCTTCGGCGGAATTATACTCTTTAATATGATTGGTTAATTGTTGCAGTGCCACACCGCCCTTACTACATTCCCAACGACCATCGGGTTTTCGCCAAAATAATACGGCATCTCGATCGCGATCGCCTGTTTCTGGAGCTTTGTGTAATACTAATAATAAATGATCTTCTGCTACAATTGCCCGTTGTTTACCAAAACTTTTTTGACCTAAGCGATTAGAAATTGTGACGGGAAGATTCCAAGTTAGAGGTAATTTCATAAGGAAAAGAGGTAATAGGGATCACGGATTTAAGAGGATTTCACGGATTTCACGGATTTTAATCTGCGTTAATCTGCGTAATCCGTTTAATCCGTGATGCGGATTTAAGAGGATTTCACGGATTTCACGGATTTTAATCTGCGTAATCCTGTTTAATCCTTGATAGGTAATGGGTTTTAGGAAAAGAGGGAATAATGATTACTGCTCTTATTAAAATACTCGAAAAATTCATCACCATTGCCCATTGCCTATTCCCCATTACCTATTTTAAAGTTATTTTTTATCTTTTTTTCCCTGAGAATTATCTGGTTTTGGTTCGGGTTCAGAAGACTTTAATGCTTCATCTAAAATGGCTCTAGCTTCTTCTGCTTTGCCCCTAGCTTCTCGATATCTAAGATTAGAAACAGCGAAATTTTTTAATACCTTAAAGCCGTCTTTTAAATCGGTGATTTCTTCCACCGTCACTGGTTGATCTGTGAACAGAATATCAATAGATTCTCGCACTTTTAGGGCTTCTTCTTTTGATTCCATCACCTTCAATTTCAAAGAAGCCAAATTACTCAGAATTTGCACCGCCTCGGAAATGGCATCTTCTTCTTCTAAGGGACTATCATCGGGTTCTTTAACTTCGATAAACTGTTGGGGACTAAAGCCTTCTTCTAATTCCGTTGGTAGTTTCCCAGTATCCATCAATTCCATCAGTTTGTCCATCGCTTTCTCCCGGGCTTGAGATGAATCTTTGCCTCGGACAGTAAGAACGATTTCGGGACTTTGAGCTAGGGTGTAGCGAACCATATTAACACAGACTGCCTACTATAACTGCTAGGATCTATTGTAACAAAGATTAGGTTAAGTTTGTCTACAAATTTTGAGTTAATATTTGCAAAAAAATCCCGCTAACCCTTAAAATATAATCAAGATCAAATAGATTGACATAATTTTTATTGAGTTTGAACTATGAAAGAACAGTTGATTAAATGGTTAAATCTAGTTTTAGTGGCAAATGTTTTTTTTGTATTATTCAGTTTTTTTTGGTTGGTCGTTGCGGTTTTAGGCAATTCTTTTAAACTCAATCTGGGTTTGGATTTATGGTATAAACTTTGGGAACCTGTATTTACTCCAGCGATTGGAATTTTAATGGGTGGGGCGATTTTGAGTTGGGTAATTAGTAAGGTTAACCAATTATTTTTTAGTCCTAAATCTGATTAATCTGACAATTCAGGTTGGGTTCATAATTCGTAAAACCCAACCTGAATAAATTATCTCGTTGATCTCGTTTCTAGGTTCTACCTAGAAATGCTCTTAATGGAGGCTCCGCCTCCTATTATTTGAGGCAGAGCCTCAAAATTAGGATTCCAATGCAGAGCATTGGAACCAGAGGAATATATTTATTTTTTGAGTTTTTCTCCTAATAGTTGATTCGTGAGTTTAGGGTCAGCCCGTCCTCCGGTTTTTTTCATAATTTGACCAACAAAAAATCCTTGGAGTTTGGTTTTTCCGGCGTGATATTGTTCTAATTCCTTGGGATTTTCTACCAAAACTTGATCAATAATTTCTGCTAATGCTTTAGGATCGGATAATTGAATTAATCCTTTTATTTCAACTAATGCTTTAGGAGATCCGCCTTGAGTTAACAATTCTGGTAATAAATCCTTAGCAATTTTACCGCTAATTGTTCCAGATTCAATTAAACCAATTAATTCCGCTAATCCTTCCGGTTTTAAAGCGACCTCAGTAACACTGCATTTTTCATTTTTGAGATGGGCTGTAATATCACCAATAATCCAATTTACCGCTTGTTTAATATTAGCTCCGGCGGCAATTGTGGCTTCAAAATATTCAGAAATCGGGTGATCATCCGTTAATATACGAGTATCGTAGGGGGATAATCCTAATTCTGATTCATAGCGATGACGTTTTTCTACTGGAAGTTCAGGTAATTGAGATTTCCAGGTTTTGAGTTGTTCAGCAGATACTTGAATCGGTGGAAGATCGGGTTCAGGAAAATAGCGATAATCGCTTGCTCCTTCTTTTTTTCGCATACTAATTGTCCGTTGACTTCCTTCTTCCCATAACCGGGTTTCTTGAACAATTTTTTCCCCGGTTTCAATTGCCTTAATTTGCCGTTCGATTTCATGATCAATCGCCCGTTGGATCGCACTAAAAGAGTTCATATTTTTGATTTCAACTTTAGTTCCGAACTCTTTTTGTCCCACCGGACGCACGGAAATATTCACATCACATCGTAGCGAACCTTCCTGCATATTGCCATCACTCACGCCCAAATAACGCACAATTCGACGCACTTCTTGGGCATATTCGGCCGCTTCTTGTCCCGAACGAATATCGGGTTCAGAGACAATTTCAGCTAAAGCAATTCCCGCCCGATTATAATCAACCATAGAATAGGTGGAACCGGAAAGGCGATCGCTTCCACCATGAACTAATTTTCCGGCATCTTCTTCGATATGTAAGCGAGTAATTCCAATAGTTTTGCGAGTTGCACTGCCATCTTCATCGACAATTTCTATTTCTAAATGACCATTTATGGCAATGGGTAAATCATATTGAGAAATTTGATAATTTTTAGGCAAATCAGGATAAAAATATTGTTTGCGATCAAATTTACTGTAAGGAGCAATTGCACAATTCAGGGCTAACCCGGCTTTTACGGCATATTCTAAGACTTTTTCATTTAATACCGGGAGGACACCGGGTAATCCCATACAAATCGGATCAATATTCATATTAGGATCAGCCCCAAATTTCGTGGAAGAATTCGAGAAAATCTTGGTTTCGGTATTCAATTGACAATGGGTTTCTAACCCAATAATCGCTTCGTACTCCGTTTTAACATTTGCAGTAGCAGTCATAGACATCCATCAGAATTTTTTCAACAACTATCCTCTATTGTATCGCAATCTTAAACAAATTGTAATATTTTATCCAAACAAGACACAGTATGATGTCTATCTTAAGCTGAATTTGTATGTTTGATCATGGTAATTTCTAATTCTACCGTCTTATCACCAGACAAGTACACGAGGGTTAGCCCTCGGTTAAAGATTGACACTTTTCGAGAAAAATGTCCCGTTGCTGCGGGAGATGATGTGATTAATGGGTTAACCCAAACCCCAAAAACCTTACCACCTAAATATTTTTATGATGATCGAGGATCATTATTGTTTGAAAAAATTTGTGAGTTACCCGAATATTATGTAACCCGCACAGAAGCAAAGATTTTACAAGATTATGCCTCAGAAATTGCCAATTTAACAGGCTATTGCGAACTTGTAGAATTAGGAAGTGGGAGTTCTACAAAAACTCGAATTCTATTAGACGCTTATCAAGAATTAGGTCATCCACTTCATTATTTACCCATTGATATTAGTGGCGGAATTTTAGAAGAAAGTGCCTATAATCTGCTCAAAGATTACCCGAAGCTGAATATTCATGGAATTGTTAGCACCTATGAGACAGCTTTAAAACATCTCAATCCTTCCCCCTTACCTGCTCGAATGATTGGGTTTATTGGCAGTAGCTTGGGAAATTTGAAACCGGAAGAATGCCATGTTTTCTTTTCCCATATTGTCGAAGCTTTGCAACCTGGAGATTATTTTTTATTGGGGGTTGATTTACACAAATCTAAATCAATTTTAGAACCCGCTTATGATGATAGTCAAGGGGTAACGGCGGCATTCAACTTGAATATGTTACGACATTTAAACCATCTGTTTGAAGGGAATTTTAACTTAGAGCAATTTGAACATTTGGCATTTTACAATCAAACCGAACATCAAATTGAAATGCACTTAAAAAGTTTGCGATCGCAAACTGTTGAACTCAAAAAGCTCAATTTAGCCATTGAATTTACCCAAGGAGAAACTATTCATACGGAAATCTCTCGCAAGTTTGAACTGGAAAAAATTCAAGCGGAATTAGAGGATTTAGGCTTAGTTTCCATCAAGAATTGGACGGACGAAAATCAATGGTTTGGTTTGATTTTGTGTCAATTACAAACCGTTTAAGATAGGGTAATTTCAGGGGAGAATTGAATTTAAAAATCTCCCTTGGATAATTTTATTTGATCCAATCTTCTCCAACTCTAATAGTTAAATCCGACCCCATATCACCCGTTGCTGAGGATTTAAGCTCACCTAAACCGAGGTTTTTTTGCATCAGTTTAGCTGCCCCTAAATCTCCGCCTTGAATAATAATTTCTGTTTTTAGTTGTTGAGTTTTTTCAATCGGGGCTAAATAAACTTGATTAAACCCTTGATTATATAGAAAATCTAGCATTTTCTCCGCTGCTTTGGGATGACTAGAAGTATTTTGAATCGCAATTTTTAAATCCTTAGATAAAGTTTCATAAGCAGAAGGTTCATAGGCACTTTTTAAGGTATATCCGGTGGAATCCAACCGAAAATATTGATACATGACCCGATCGCGTCCCCGTTCATCCACTAACCAGTAACTACTATTAGAATATTCCTCCGAACTAGAACGACCGGGTAACATTACCATTTTAAAATTTTGAGATTCCAGATTTAACCCAAAATTAACTAAGGTTAAAATTTCTTCAAAACTTAAATTAGTATCAATATATTTTTGCATAATCCGAATAATTTCAGGAACACGGGGTAAAACCGTCGGATCTTTCAGTCGAACTAAAATTGCTTCCATTAAGGCTTGTTGACGCTGTACCCGCCCTAAATCTCCATAACCATCGCCTCGAAACCGCACAAATTGATCCGCTTGTTCACCATTAATAGTTTGCCAACCGGGAGCCAAATTAATCTCTAATTTTTGAGTTTTATCCTGATAAGACATAGGTTGAGGAATATATACTTCCACTCCTCCTAAAAAATTAACTAGTTCTCGAAAAGCACCACTACTCACCCGCACATAACGGTTAATTTCAACTTTATTTAAAATAGTTTGAACCACTTCCTTTGCTAATTTAGGGCCACCCCAATAGTTAGCTTCATTAATTTTTCCCGTACCATAACCTGGAATTTGGACTTGAGTATCTCGGGGAATAGATAACAAACTAACTGATTTATCTTGAGGTTGAAAATTGACAAATAAAACCGTATCACTACGACCTTTAAATAGATCGGGAGAGGAGGTAGAACTGTGGGGACTTCCATCAATTCCCAGGACTAAAATATTAACCGGACGAGACAAACTATATTTAAACCGATGTTGCCAGAGTCCATCTAAAATATTTGATTCTGGCTCAGTAAAATCAAATTTTTCAGGAGCTAATAAAGCCGTCACCGCGCCTAAAATTGCCGAGGTACTTGCTAAGAATAAAACAATAAAACTAAAAAATAATAGTTGCAGAACTTTAGGCTTTTTACGCGAAGGGAAGGGAGAAGTCATGCTGATTTAGGGATAGCTTTTTATTGAAACCCAGAAACTAAAACCCTATCGTCTAACAGTTAGGTTAATTTGTCAAGACAATTGAATCAACTCTGATATTCTCCATACCCTATTGATCAAATTCTTAAGGTTTTAATCCCGCTTCCTGTAGCCGCTCTATAGAAATTTTAGCGGATTCAGCTACATGGGAATGATTATCTTTGGCTAAATAATTTAAAGCAGAAAGGCTTTTGGGTGTGACTAAATTCCCCAAGGCTTCGGCTAATCTTTGCCGAACTAACCAATCTTCAGCTTGGGCAAATCGCAGAATTTTATCAATAGATTCAACATCTTTAATTTCTCCGATCGCAGCAATTGCAGCTTGATGTAAAATCACTTCATCACTCTCTAATGCAGCTAACAAAACATCCCGGGCGCGAATATCTTTGAGGTTTCCGAGGGAGACGGCTGCACTAAATCTAACTAGCCAATCTGTATCCTCATAAAAAGCTCTAACTAAAGGTTCAAATGCCCGAATATCTCCCAAATAACCCAAGGCACCTGCTGCATCGGCTCTCGCCCCATAATCAGGGTCATTTTCTAATATTTTTACCAACAGGAAATAGCATTCTTCTGTAGGTTTAATTCCCAGGGCAAAAATTGCCATTGATCGCACTTGTAAACTTTCATCATTGAGCACTCTTTTAATTAAAGGAACAGCATCTTCTGGAGGAACATTTCGCAAAGAAGCTAAGGCTAATAGACGATCTCGTAAATTTTTGCTATCTAGCTGATCGGCAATATTTTCTAAATTCAACGGTTGACTCATTTGTAAATCAGGTTTAACTAAATCTTTACTTATTATAGCCAGGTTAGAAAAAATTTGCAGAATTAATTGCTAGAATTTTTGATGTGCCATAAAATGTCCCCAATGTTCTTCTCCTTGACGGCTGGGGGTTGATTCAGTCACCGGATGCAGGGAAAGAATCTGAAATTTCCCTTGAAAATACTGTCGAATCTCCGCCGGAGTAATCCCAAAAGGTGGCCCTCCGGCACGGGAATGGGTAAAAAACAACCCGAATAATTGCCCATTGGGTTTCATAATTGACTCAACTAAATTGACATAATTAGGGCGTTGATCTGGGGAAATTGCACAAAAACAAGTATGTTCAATTACATAATCAAACTGTCCCAAAAACTCCTGGGGTAAGTCAAAAATATCATGTTTTAAAAATTTTGCTGAAGTCGGTAAATATTCTCCATATCCCTTGATAATTGACGATTGATTGATTAATAATTGTTGATAGTTTAATGCGTCTTGAATCGCAGAATCCGCAAAATCAAACCCAATAACCTCAAAACCATAACTGGCAAATAATAGGGCATCATAACCCCGTCCACAGCCTAAAACCGCCGTTTTCCCTGGGGGTGAAGCCTCAGAAGATTGCAAAAACGTAATAAACGGTGGGGCGGGTTCTCCTAAGTCCCAGGCGGTGGTTCCCTGTTGATAGCGTTCTTCCCAAAAATTGCGTTCATTAACAGATACAATCATAACCATTCTATTGTTGAATTAAGTTAAACTAATTACAGACTTGCTGATTGTTAACAGTAAAAAATCTATTTGATCTTCTCACGAACCTTTTTAGAGTATTATTATGGAATTTTACCAATCTGTGCGTTATTCATCTGCTTTAGAACAAGCCATTGATCGGAATCCATTTATTGTAACACCAGAAACCTGTTTAGCGGATGTGATTAAAATACTGGGTCAATCTCAGAATCATTGTCTTTTAAATTCCGGTAGTTCTTTAGTGGAAGAATCCCCGGAAAGCTGTGTTTTAGTCATTGCTCAAAATTCAGAAAAAATTATTACTGTACTTCGCAATGAACAACCTCACACGGCTTCAGTTTTAGGAATTATCACTGAACGAGATATTGTTAAGTTAATAGCAACAGAAATTTTAGATCCTGCTAGAAAAAAAACTCTCAATATAATCAGAGTCGCTGAAATTATGTCTCCTATTTCTGTTAGTTTAACAGAATCTGATGATCAAGATGTTTTTACGGCTTTATCTTTATTTCGACAACATCAAATTCTACATTTACCTGTTTTAGATAGTCGGGGACAATTGGTAGGAGTGATTACTCCAGAAAGAATTTGTCGGGTTTTACAACCTGCTAATATTTTAAGATTACGACGAGTCGGAGATGAAATGATTACCCAAGTGATTACGGCTCCAGTCACAACATCCGTATTAAGTTTAGCCCAAATGATGACGGCTAATCAAGCGAGTTATGTAGTTATTTTTCAAGCCGGAACCGAGAAAAAATTAACCCCCATTGGATTAGTTACAGAACAGGATATTGTGGAGGCGCAATTTTTAGAATTAGATTTAAAGGTTATTACTGCAATAACAGTAATGAAAAATTTATCCTTTTATTTAAAAACTAATGATTCTTTATGGATGGCACATCAAGAAATGCAAAAGCAACAGGTACAACGGTTAGTAGTCTGTGGTGATGAAGGAGAGTTATTAGGAATAATTACACAGGTTAGTTTATTAAGAATGCTTGACCCGACGGAAATGTATCGGGTAGTTAAACAACTTCAGCAATCGGTACATCAACTACAAACGGAAAAATTAGAACTGTTAAAAAGCCGGAATGCTGAACTAGAAAAACAAGTTGAAGAACGCACGTCTAAGGTTAAAGAACTGCAACAGTTAAATATTCTCAAAGATGATTTTTTGAGTACGGTTTCTCATGAACTTCGTACTCCTTTAGCAAATATGAAAATGGCGATTTATATGTTAAAAATTGCCCCCAACTCAGAGCGAAGTCCAAAATATTTAGAAATATTAGAATCGGAATGTCTGCGAGAAACTAATTTAATTAATGATTTATTAGATTTGCAACGTTTAGAATCTTCCGCCACACCTATTCCCCTGGAAAATTTAGATTTATTAGAATGGTTACCTAATATTATTAATCCCTTTTACTCTCGCACCAAAGAACGGAATCAGGTTCTAAATGTAGAGTATTATCCCTATTTACAACCTATTAGAACTAACCCCAATAGTTTAGAAAGAATTCTAGCCGAATTGTTAAATAATGCCTGTAAATATACACCCAATAGAGGAGAAATTTTCTTGAAAATCCATTATCGTTCTGTATCTAATTGGCTAGAATTAACTTCAACAGCTAAAAATAAGCGTAAAACAAAGAAACAGAATATTTCTTTACCTTCTCCCTCCATTTCTGACCCCTTACAAATTGTGATTCGCAACCCAGCCGAAATTCCAGAACAAGAACTTCCCCGAATCTTTGAGAAGTTTTATCGGATTCCGAATGCTGACCCATGGAAACAGGGAGGAACGGGGTTAGGATTAGCTTTAGTTCAAAAATTAGTGGCACAATTAAACGGGACAATTCAAGTGGAAAGCAACCAAAATCTTACCACTTTTATGATTGAATTTCCTTGTTAAGTTCAATTATTATTGAGCGAGTACAGACAAACCCTAAATGTAGGGGTAATTCATGAATTACCCCTACTATTGATAGCGGTGATGCGTAAGTCATGTGATAACTGACAACTGATAACTGATTATGAATCGTCGTGATTTTTTAACTGGATTAACTTTAACAGGAATTGCCACTCAGTTTCCTGTTTTTGCTCAATCTTCATCGGCTCAAAGGTTACTGAAACCACCTGCTTTAAAACCAGGAGATACGGTGGGGTTAGTGACTCCCGCCAGCCCTATTTTAAAAGAACATTTAAAGTGGATTCAACTACAATTAGGACAACAGGATCTTGTCGTTAAAGTTGCTCCCCATGTCATGAGTGAATATGGCTATTTAGCCGGAACCGATCAACAACGAGCATCAGACATTAATCAAATGTTTGCTGACCCTAATATTAAGGGAATTATTGCTACGGGTGGCGGTTGGGGAAGTAGTAGAATTTTACCCTTATTAGATTATGATTTAATTCGTAAAAACCCTAAAATTTTTCTCGGTTATAGTGATATTACCGCTTTATTATTAGGATTATATAGTCAAACCGGATTAGTAACATTTCATGGATTATTAGGAACTTCCCTCTGGAATCCCTATTCGGTAAGTTGGCTGAAAAAAATCCTATTTGAAGGACAAGCCGTAACCTTTCAAAATCCCGCCAGTGTTCGGGTTGAAACCATTTATCCGGGTCAAGCCCAAGGGAGATTAATCGGAGGAAATTTATCGGTTTTATCTGCTTTAGTCGGTTCTAAATATTTACCCAATTGGCAGGATAAAATCCTATTTGTAGAAGATATTGGCGAGGATATTTACCGAGTTGATCGAATGTTAACCCATTTGAAATTAGCCGGAATTTTAGATCAAATTTCCGGGTTTATTTTTAGTCAATGTACCGCCTGCACTAAAGGCGAGGGAAATGAACCATCTTTAACCTTATCCCAGGTATTAACGGATTTAATTCAACCGTTAAGAATTCCGGCTTGGTATGGTTCGATGATCGGCCATATTCGAGATCAGTTTACTATTCCTTTAGGAATAGAAGTAAAAATTGATACGCAACCAGGAACAATTTTAATGCTAGAAAATGCTGTAATTTCACGATAATATAGAACAAAAATGTATTAATTGTTACAGCTAATTAGAAATACACAATTATCTTAAATTTAGGTTAAACTTCTTGGATAAGAATACTGAGTTTTGTATCTGAAAATACCAGATTTTAACAAAAATTTAATAAATTTAAAATTTTTCAAAAAAGTATAGAAAGTCTTTATAAAAGTTTGCTTAAATTTTCGGTTAAGTTGATTACACTTGGGACAGACTTGAAACTGTAGAATTGGGTTAATTACAATTATCACAATTCTACTTTTGCTAATCTATTCCTAAATCCTCTGATGAACCTAGCTGCCAAGGAACTAAACTTTTATGATGTTCTCCCAATCTCAAGAACAACAGAGATCCTTACCTAATTCTGTTGATAGAACTGAAATGACACGGATGGCGGTGCAATGGGCACAGAAATACTATGCCAAAGCTGCTGCTAATAGCCCCCGCACTTCCAATCATTTCCTTTTAGATCATGAAGTTGATGTCACCGAATTTGATCAAGATCGTTCTAGGACTGTTGCAGACTTAATGAAGAATCTAAGCCTATTAGGAACCCTGGCTTGGAACAAAGTAGGAACCATTTTAGGGATTGACTGGAATCGTTATCCCATGAATAAACTGCATTTACAGGACACAGATACGCTGATTCAAGATGTGTCTAATTTATATCATCAAGCCTTAGAAGTTTTTGCTCAATATGAATACCCCTTCCGTTTATCCGTCTCTCTAGGGAAAGAGACAGTAAAACTGCGTCGAAAATACTCCCAAATTGAACCCTTAATGTTGGTTTTAGTCCAGTTGCAATTCCACTACATGGGTCGAATGTTGTTAGAATGGATGTCAATGAAAGAAAGAACAGTTTTCTTTCTTTACTTCAAAACTTTGGAGGATTATTTATACTCTCCCCTAGGGGAAGTTAATGATTTAGCTGGAAAACATTTATCGGATTCTCCTGCTTTAATTGCAGTTCAACAATTACTCCCCATCTTCACAACTATTGCCCATCAAGTTTACCGTCAAGTACAGGATTTGAATCCTGGCTATCGCAGTATTAGCGGGAATCTCAAAAATCATATCCTGCAATACTCAAGTACCCGTGATATTGAGTTATTTCAGATTTATCTATGTTGGTGTGTCTTAGAGAATAGTTTACGTCCCATACAACGGGAATTATTCCCCATGTGTGTGATTTTATATCCTCGACTCCATATCAGTTGGAAATTAATTCAGGATATGTTAGATGCCATGTCAGATGAATTGGAAAAGCGGTTACTACCTGAAAATTTTGCTGTCTTTTCTCCCTATCTTCATGTGTTATCAGAAATATTTTCTGATCAAGTAGTACAGTCTGTATAGCGGGGAACAGGGAACAGCCCCCAAACCCCCCGTGCACGGGGGGCTAGAGGGGGAGGGATCTGGGGGGAAATACTTCACCGTCTGGGTTCTAAGATCCGTCTGGTGTCCTAACTGCCTTGGCGGTTGCTATAATTACCAGAAAAAGATGATCAATTTTCCGAATCAAAATTAATCCAGATTTAATAGGGTGTAACTGCCAAAAACTTTCAAGGTTTCGGTAAAGGTTTTTAATTCAGCTAGAGCTAATTGTACGGAAGGTTGATCACTATCTGCTTCTAAATCCATAAAAAATAGATAATCTCCCAGTGAGCGCTTGCTAGGACGGGATTCAATTCGACTTAAATTAATCCCCCTATCGGCAAAAATTGCTAAAGGTTTTGCCAATGCACCCGGAACATTTGCCGGAACACTAAAGCCTAAAGATGTATATTTTCCCGATCCTGAAGGTTGTAAACTAACTACCAAAAACTTGGTACAATTATCGGGATAATCATTAATAGGATGGGCAAGAACAGGTAATTGATAAAGTTCTGCTGCTCTTAAAGATGCGATCGCGGCTGCATGGGATTCATCTCTGACATATTGTAAGGCTTCTGTAGTTGAATTTTTGGCAATTAATGGCACATCAGAAAGATGTTTTTCTAACCATCCTTGACACTGAGCTAGGGCTTGAGGATGGGAATAAACTACTTGAATATTAGCAAAATCTTTAGCTTGAGAAATCAACGCATGGGCAATCGGAAGAATTAACGCCTGTTGAATTTGAAGACAGCCAATTTGCCATAATGTATCTAGGGTCATAGTAACACTACCCTCAATGGAATTTTCAACAGGAACTACCCCAATATTTGCATCTCCTTTGGCAACTGTCCATAAAGTTTGACTAATACTTGAACAGGGGCATAACATCGCTTCTTCCCCAGTTTTTTGGGTAAGATATTGAGCATAAGCTAAGGCGGCGGCTTCTGCATAAGTCCCCGATGGGCCAAGATGGGCAATAGAAACAGTCATAATTTTAGTTCCGTAGATAATAAATGGATAGAAAGGGACGTTACAATTATTTATATTATTCTCATCAACGTTACCCTTATGATCAAGCGACTACCTATTTTTCAGGGAGTACAGGTCATTATTCTTGATCGGTGACTCTTGATTGATGAAAATAGTTTGAATAATTCTTAAATTATATTAAGATAAGTCAAAATTAGTAGACTTTTATAACTTTCTATATGTATACCCACTTTCAAGCCTCCCAAACCGTTGAAATGGCTGTACCGGAGCCAACTTTAATTCACCATTATCTGCGTCAACCGAAACGCTTGGTTAAAGCAATAGTTGATCCGACCCGTTTAGATGCCTTAACAGAGGATATTTACCGCTTAAAAATGCGTCCTTTGCAGTTTATGATGTTTAGTTTACAACCAACGGTAGACTTGAAACTATGGATACATTCCGATGGTACTCTCAACTTAAAATCTGTCGGGTGTGAAATTCGCGGAATTGAATATATTAATCAACGGTTTTCACTAGATTTAGTTGGAAAATTATATCCGGTTGAATTGCAAGGAATTACCCATTTAAAAGGTCAAGCTGATTTAAAAGTTAAAGTCGAACTTCCCCCGCCCTTATGGTTAACACCGCAACCAATTTTAGAAACAACCGGAAACGGACTATTAAAAAGTGTGTTAATGACCGTTAGACACCGATTAGTTCATAATTTATTATCGGATTATGCCCATTGGTCTGCGGAACAATTAGGGGTTTTAGTTCCACAAACGCCATCTGTTATTCAGGTTTCCAGTGCTGAATGTTAGGGGTTAAATTAGATTAAAATGACTGAAAATTTAGAACGGGTAATTGAACATGATCGATTATTTAAAGAGTTAATTTCGACGTTTTTTTGGGAATTTTTAGAGTTATTTTTTCCCGATCTGATTCCCTATATTGATCAATCCTCTATTACCTTTTTACCCCAAGAGGTATTTATTGATATTACATCGGGGAATCGTCGAGAGGTCGATCTATTAGCAAAAGTTCGGTTTCGAGAACAAGAAAGTTTTTTCCTCATCCATACCGAAACTCAATCCTACGCTCAAGCGGATTTTGCCCGGCGGATGTTCCATTATTTTGCTAGACTAGATGAAAAATATGCACTTCCGGTTTATCCGATCGCACTCTTTTCTTTCGATACCCCCCAACGTCTGGAACCCAATAACTATCAAGTTGAATTTCCCGACCGGAAGGTATTAGAATTTAGTTATGCAGCGATCCAACTAAATCGTTTAAACTGGCGAGATTTTTTACGTCAGCAAAATCCAGTGGCGGCTGCATTAATGGCTAAAATGAAAATAGAACCCCAGGATCGACCCCAAGTTAAAGCGGAGTGTTTACGCTTGTTAGTAACATTACGGTTAGATCCAGCTAGAAATCAATTAATTTCGGGGTTTATTGACTCATATTTACGCTTAAATTCTAGCGAAAAAGTCGTTTTTACCGAAGAACTAAATCGCTTAGGACTAATTCAGGAGGAAAGATTTATGGAAATTGTTACAAGTTGGATGGAACAGGGAATTGAGCAAGGAATTGAACAGGGAATTGAACAGGGAATTGAACAGGGTTTGCAACGAGAAATAACATTTATTTTGCGTTTACTAAATCGTCGTTTAGGAACAATTAACCACGAAATTCAAGAACAAATCCGCAGTCTTCCGATTGAATTAGTTGAGGAACTAGGAGAAGCATTATTAGATTTTGAAATGGAGTCAGATTTGTTAAATTGGTTAGCTGAAAATTGTTCCTAATTTTATAAAGGTAAGGATAATTGACAACACCTGAAAGATTGACGATGTTGGTAAGTAATACCATACTCTTGTATCGCTTGACGGTGTTTTGCGGTTCCGTAACCTTTGTTTTGTTTTAAATCATATTCAGGATATTTTTTAGCTAAACGGGTGATTAATTCATCTCGCCAAACTTTTGCGACAATACTAGCGGCTGCAATTGCAATAGATGTACTATCTCCTTTAATAATAGTTTGTTGCGGAATTAATAGTTTTGGAATCTTTTGATTTCCGTCAATTAAACAGAGTTCTGGTTCAGGATTTAACCTGATAATTGCTCGTTTCATCGCTAATAATGTGGCTTGTAAAATATTCAAGCGATCAATTTCTTTAACGGTCGCCCAACCGATTTTACAATCAATTGCGATCGCTTTAATTTCAATCGCTAACCGAGAACGAACCCCTGGAGTTAATTTTTTACTATCTTTAACTCCAGCGCTGGTTAATTGAGCAATACTATCCTCCGACAAAATCACCGCCGCCGCTACCACAGGGCCAAATAAAGCACCCCGACCCACTTCATCCACTCCCGCAATTACAATACAAGTTGGAGTCTGATATTCTGTCATTTAAGTTTAATTTAGAATTGCTATATAATTATACATAATAGATGAAAACCAATATTTTAAAAATAGAGTTTATGAAAAAAATTGTTTTAATTGCTGGGTTTGAGTCTTTTAATGCTGAGTTATATCGTACAGCAGCAAAGTTAGCCAGCGCTCGTTGTCCAGAATTAGAGATTTGTGTATTTAGCGATCGCGCTATTTCAAATCAACCGGATATCCTCGCCACCGCCCTAGAAAATGCAGATGTATTTTTTGCCAGTTTAGTATTTGATTATGATCAAGTATTATGGTTACGAGAAAGAGTACAAAATATTCCCATTCGTTTGGTTTTTGAATCAGCTTTAGAATTAATGAGTTTAACCAAAATTGGAGGCTTTAAAATTGGGGATAAACCGAAAGGAATGCCCAAACCTGTACAATTTATTCTGAGTAAATTTTCTAGTGGGAAAGAAGAAGATAAACTTGCTGGTTATATTAGTTTTCTGAAAACTGGGCCAAAATTATTAAAATTTATCCCCGTTCAAAAAGTTCAAGACCTCCGTAACTGGTTAATTATTTATGGGTATTGGAATGCGGGAGGTACAGAAAATGTCGCAGCAATGTTTTGGACAATTGCTACTAATTATTTAGGGTTAACCGTTGGCGAAATTCCCCCTCCACTAGAAACCCCTAACATGGGATTATTACACCCCGATTATAACGGTTATTTTGAATCACCAAAAGCCTATTTAGATTGGTATAAAACCCAATATCCTAATGCAGTTAATAATCGCGTTGTGGGAATATTACTCTATCGTAAGCACGTTATTACTAAACAAACTTATATCCCCCAATTAATTCATTATTTTCAACAGGAAAATTTAATCCCTTTACCGATTTTTATTAATGGCGTTGAAGGTCATGTAGCTGTTAGAGATTGGATCACAACAACGGATGAATTTAACAACAGACAACAGGGAAATATTCAAACCCTATCCCTATCAAAAGAGGCTGTAACTGTTGATGCGATTGTTTCTACCATTGGATTTCCTTTAGTTGGAGGGCCAGCCGGATCGATGGAAGCCGGACGACAAGTGGAAATTGCCAAACAAATTTTAACGATAAAAAATATTCCCTATTTTATCGCTGCACCTTTATTAATTCAAGATTTATTATCATGGACTCGTCAAGGAATTGGCGGTTTACAAAGTGTAGTTTTATATGCTTTACCTGAACTCGATGGTGCTATTGATACCGTACCTTTAGGGGGTTTAGTTGGAGAAGATATTTATTTAATTCCTGAACGAGTTAAACGTTTAACCGGACGGGTAAAAAGTTGGATTCAACTGCGACAAACACCGCCAGAAAAGCGAAAAATTGCAATTATTTTATATGGATTTCCCCCCGGATATGGAGCCACAGGAACCGCCGCTTTATTAAATGTACCCCAGAGTTTATTAAAGGTTTTACAAGCCGTACAAGCCCAAGGATACACCGTTGGAGAGCTACCAGAAACGGGAGATATATTAATTCAAAAAGTTAAAATAGCCGATGAAAAATTAGAAGCTCAACAGAACTTTATTTTTGCAGAAAATTCTGTTATTTCTAATCAAGTTAATGTCAATAAATTAGAGAAATGGTTAGGCTATTTACAACGAAGTCGGATTAAAAAACAATGGAAATCCTTAACAGAAACAGGAATTAAAACCTTTGGAGAGGATTATCATATTGGTGGAATTCAATTAGGAAATATTTGGGTAGGAGTGCAACCGCCTTTAGGGTTATCCGGTGATCCGATGCGGTTAATGTTTGAACGAGATTTAACCCCCCATCCCCAATATGTGGCTTTTTATCAATGGTTACAAAAGGAATTTCAAGCCGATGCTATTGTTCATTTTGGGATGCACGGCACGGTAGAATGGTTGCCCGGATCACCATTAGGAAATACGGGCTATTCTTGGTCAGATATTTTATTAGGAAACTTACCAAATTTGTATCTTTATGCAGCTAATAACCCCTCGGAATCAATGTTAGCAAAACGTCGAGGTTATGGGGTGTTAATTTCCTATAATGTACCTCCTTATGGTCGGGCTGGACTGTATAAACAATTAGTATCTCTACGGGAATTAATTGCCGAATATCGAGAAGATCCGAAGAAAAATTCTACCCTTCAAGAATCAATTAGTCAGCAAATTGTTGATATGGGTTTAGAGGTAGATTGTCCCTTTCAGGAGGGAAAAAAATTAGGCATTGCCTTTACAACCGAAAATGCTCGATTATTTAGTGTGGAAGTTCTCTATAACTATTTTATCAAAATTTATGATTATTTACAAGTCCTAGAACAGCGTTTATTTTCATCGGGATTACATACCTTTGGCGAGAACCCAACCGAAGAAGAATTAACTACTTATTTGAATGCTTATTCCACCGAATCAATGAATGATTTAACCTCGGAAACTGAAACTCAAATTCGAGACTTATTATTACAAACATCCGATGAATTAACCAATTTATTAAGAGGATTAAACGGGGAATATATTCCTCCAGCACCGGGCGGGGATTTACTCAGAGATGGGCCAGGAGTTCTGCCCACCGGACGCAATATTCATGCCTTAGATCCCTATCGAATGCCATCGGCGGCGGCCTATTTGAGAGGAAAAGAAATTGCTCAAAAAATCATCAATCAACAGTTAGCAGAAACAGGTAATTATCCTGAAACTGTTGCGGTAATGTTATGGGGTTTAGATGCAATTAAAACCCGTGGAGAGTCGTTAGGAATTATCTTAGAATTAGTGGGAGCCGAACCAATTAAAGAAGGAACCGGGCGAATTGTGCGTTATGAATTACAACCTTTAGAACAGGTCGGACATCCTCGAATTGATATATTAGCAAATTTATCAGGAATTTTTAGAGATAGTTTTGCTAATATTATCGAATTATTAGATGATTTATTTGTGCGGGCGGCTGATGCGGAAGAATCCGAGGAGCAAAACTTTATTAGAAAACACGCTTTGAAGTTGCGATCGCAAGGAGTAGAAAACCCATCCGCCCGTTTATTTTCCAACCCATCGGGGGATTTTGGATCATTAGTTAATGATCAAATTGTTGATGGTAATTGGGAATCAGGAGACGAATTAGCAGACACTTGGAAAGGAAGAAATGTATTTAGTTATGGACGCAAAGATCAAGGAAAAGCTAGACCGGAAGTGATGACACAATTATTAAAAACAATGGATAATATTGTTCAAGAAATTGATTCCGTAGAATATGGATTAACCGATATTCAAGAATATTATGCCAATACGGGCGGATTAAAACGGGCGGCAGAAAAACAAAAAGGTCAAAAAGTGAAAGCCAGTTTTATCGAAAGTTTTTCTAAAGATACCACTCCCCGACAGTTAGAAGACCTATTAAGAATTGAATATCGGACTAAATTATTAAACCCAAAATGGGCAGCAGCAATGGTGAATCAAGGAAGTGGTGGGGCCTATGAAATTTCTCAACGAATGACAGCATTAATAGGTTGGGGAGGAACAACAAATTTCCAAGAAAATTGGGTTTATGATCAAGCATCTAAAACCTATGCTTTAGATGAAAAAATGGCAACCCAATTAAGACAAGCCAACCCGGAAGCCTTTCGCAATATTGTCGGTCGAATGTTAGAAGCGAATGGTCGGGGATTTTGGCAAACCGATACTGAAACTTTAGAGAAATTAAAATCTTTGTATGAGTTAACAGAAGCAGACTTAGAAGGAGTAACACTTTAATCTTTATTCCTTTCTTAGTGTCTTAGTACCTTTGTGTTTACTTTGTTTTTTTAAATAAAATAAATTTTGGTTTGCCCTTTACAGATCACAAAAATAAAATGATAAGCTAGATCTATTAACCTCGATTTAGGAGAGCTTTGATGGTGGCAAACGATGTAATAGAGATTTCTGCGGTTACTGCCGTCAAAACCTTTCTGGCTGGGTTTCATGCCCTATCTGACCCCCTGCGTTTGCAGGTCATCAATCTGTTACGAGAAAAAGAGTTATGTGTTTGTGAACTTTGCGAACAGTTAGCCGTCAATCAGTCTAAGCTATCTTTTCACTTAAAAATTTTGAAGGAAGCCGGATTATTGGAAAGTCGGCAAGAGGGACGTTGGATTTACTATCGTCTAAACCTCAGCCAGTTTGGAGTTCTGGAAGCCTATTTAGCCAACTATCACCATTCGAGTCCCATTTTAACCTCTCATCAGGATTGTGATTAAGAGAGGTTGTATACTTGTTAATAGAATTGTATTCTTTTTAACAAATACTGGATGGAATTGATCGGGCTATAATTAAAGTATCAAGATATACTTTATTAGCCGATTCAGAATTTGGCATTCTATGTAAAAATAAACAATCATGTAAATTGGAGTCTGAAACTGATGACCAACCTAAGTTCCTTTTATTCTGGCTCTCGTTATCGGGGCAATGGCAAACCTGAGAATATCCTGTTTAATGCTAATTTGCAGGAATTTGCTCAAAAGGTAGACTTTATTGTTGGCTTGCAAACCGGGGGAAAACTTTCACCAGAAGAATCTTATGTACAAATCGAAACCTTGTGGGAAAAACTTCGAGAGAGCAAACAACATTTGGGAATTGACAAAAAAGCCGGATAATAGTCTGAATATAGAATCACTAAAATAAAGGGCGCAGATAAACTGTACCCTTTATTTTTAGGCTGGATTTTGGCAGAGTTATTTCTATTTTTGTAAAACAATATGTTTAATCGTCATTCCGGTTTTCTCCACCAATTGTCCATCCACCCACTCTTGATGCTCGGGGGGATTCGCCATAAAATCTTCTAGGGAAAAGGTTTCAGTTTCGGTTAAAACTGTACTGTATTCCTCTGGTAATGTAATCCCTTTCTGGAGGAGGCTAGTAATAAACGAACCTTAAGTTTGTGGACAAGAAACATTATAGCTCAACTAACCAAATAATTCATCAATAGTAATCCTAAATCCTAATAAAACAATTTGTGTATTAATAATATCACCAGCTTTAAACGCCAAGGTTTGATTTTCAGTAATAATTAAAATGCGATGATTCTCAGGAAAAACCAACCACACTTCTCGACAACCGGACTCTAAATATTCACTAGCTTTAGCAAATAAATCCTCCGCCGCATCACTGGGAGAAGCAATTTCAGCTAGGAGTGGAGGACTTTGGGGTAATGTGGGAAACTCCCCAAATTCTGTCAGTAATTCTGGCGTGAGATAGGAAACATCAGGACGTCGCCCTTGTTTTAAGGTGCGACAGGGAAGTTCAACCATTGTTTCTCCTCCCTGTCCCGACTCATTGATATAATTTCTCCAGTAAAAGTCTAATCTCGATTGAATCCTACTATGTTTGATTGTCATTCCGGTTGTCTCCAGTAGTTGTCCGTCCACCCACTCTTGATGTTCGGGGGGATTCGCCATAAAATCTTCTAGGGAAAAGGTTTCTGTTTCGGTTAAAGTTGCGATCGCCATATTCATTGATTCGCCTTTGCAGGACTGACAAATATTATTATATCAAATCTGGATATAATGTCATCCTATCCCGATCTAATTCAATCTAAATTAACGAAATTAATTCTCTTGGGAATAACCCAAATCTGGGAGTAAATCCGGTTGATGTGAAGCCTTGACAGCCAAGCGATCGCAACATTCATTTTCTTCATCTCCCGAATGACCTTTAACCCAAAGAAATTGAACTTGATGTTGTTCGGATATAGTGAGTAATCTTTCCCACAAATCAGGATTTTTAGCCGATTCTTTTTGACTACGTTGCCAATTATTTTTCTGCCATTTCTTCGCCCATCCTTTATTCATGGCATCAACTAAATAGCGAGAATCCGTATATAAATTAACAGCACAAGGAAACTTTAAGGCTTCTAATCCTATAATAGCCGCGATTAATTCCATGCGATTATTAGTAGTAAGTTGATATCCCCCTGATAATTCCTTGCGGTGAGGGCCAAACATCAACACCACGCCATATCCTCCTGGCCCTGGATTCCCACTACAAGCTCCATCGGTATAAATTGTAACTTTTTTTAAATTGTCGTTCATAATCCCATACTCAAAACCTGATACCTGACACCCGTTGCGCTATCATAGACAAATGACGTTAAGTTTTGTTGCATACCCTTGACTGCCAGTATTAGAAAACTCGAACCCGTTACTCAACCAACTGCTTGGCATCGTCTTAGGTGTCAGTGGCAGGGGGATGAAGCCATTGTGAAACAAGGACTACCCCATAGTCAACTGTCTCCCCCCTGGCAAATTTTAATGCTAGGGGATGGTTCTCCAACTCGACATCTACAATTATTAACTGGGGAACCCACAGAGGTCGATGTGATTGATATGTCAGCCATTGGTCTGAGTACGGATAACGCCCCAGAACAGATTTTAGCCGTTCCTGGCCCCCGTGTCCGCCGTCAAGTCTGGTTAAGAACCGCATCAGGACAACGGTTAGCCTACGCGACATCCTGGTGGGAAGCCAGTCATGTTGATGAATATTTACAAAATCGGTCTTTACCTATTTGGGCAAGTTTGGCAAGGTTGCGAACGGAACTGTATCGAGATGTGCAAGGAATTTATTATGGGGATAGCAAAGCCTTAGAATTAGCCTTTGGAGAATCGGGGCCGTTTTGGGGACGTCATTATTTATTCTGGCATCATGGCAAACCCTTAACCCTAATTTATGAAGTCTTTTCTCCCTATTTAACTCAATATTTAGGAAAAACCGGAGAGGTTTAAATATTCTTTATTTCCTCAGAATAGCGATAAGGTTTTCTCGAAAAAATAAGTTTATCCTTGAACCAGATTAAAAAACCTATTTTCTAATAGTGACGCGGGGTATAAACCCATTGTTTTTTATCTCCTTGCTGAATAATTCGAGTTTTACTCGATCCGATTAAAATTACCGTTCGCATATCGGCATCTTCAACGGTTAATTCTGCTAGGAATTTGATCGTTACGGTCTGCCCTTTGCGTCCTAAATTATGGGCTAAAATAATAGGGGTTTGGGGCGATCGCCACTTTAATAAAATCTCTTTAGCCTGGGAAAGTTGCCAAGTCCGATCCTTAGAAACTGGGTTATAAAATGCGATCGCTAAATCCGCTTTTGCCGCCAACTCAATTCGCCCAGCAATTGTTTCCCAAGATTTGAGAATATCAGATAAGGAAATCGCACAAAAATCATGGCCTAACGGGGCTCCCACACTGGCGGCCGCCGCTTGCATAGCTGAAATCCCAGGACATACCTGAATATCTAGGTTTTCCCATTCCGGTTTTGCCTTTTTTTCTAATACCTCAAACACCGCCGATGCCATAGCATAAATCCCCGGATCACCGGAAGAAACTAACACCACCGACGCACCACCGGAGGCTAAATCTAAAGCTATTTCCGCCCGATCTAATTCCACCCGATTATCCGATTCATGGCGAATAATTTCCGGTTTCCGTAGGGATTCTACTAAATCTAAATAGGTTTTATAACCCACCCAATCCGTTGCGGTTTCCAGCACCTCTCGCACTTCTGGAGACATCCAACGGGCTGCACCCGGCCCCGTTCCCACAATCGCTAACTTGCCAGGATTTAGCCCGGTTTCTGGCGGGGAAATAGGGCTTTCTTCCCCTAGGGTAGTTCGGTAGAAATCCTTTGAGTTGCCCTGATCCAAGAGATAAACCAAACAATTTAAACTCGGTTTTGCTAATTCTAAATTATTATGATCTCGAATCTCAATAGTTAATTTTCCCTCGGCTGAAAAGGGTAACTGACTATTTTCTAACCAGTCGGCTTCACCAATTAATTTTACTGTTTCCCCCGCTAACAAATCGGAAATAAAAGTTTTAGCATCATCGGGATTAACTAATTGATAACCCGCCGGGGGAGATAATAATGTGGTTTTAAATCTAATCTCGCCACTGGTGGTAATTGCAGGGGAAATTTGCAGCGCGATCGCAATTTGACGAGCTAAATCATTAACACCTTGTAAACCGCCCAATAAAGGGACTACAGCACTACCATCTTCCGCGATCGCTAATACCGGAGGTTCGGTATTTTTATTAATTAATAAAGGAGCAATTGTCCGAATCAATATTCCCGCCGCACAAACTCCAATTATCGGTGTTCCAGTTTGGTAGAATTGTCGTACCGTTTCCCCAAAATTATTATAGGTTAAATCCGCCGATTGGGTACGATTAATTAAACCATAAATCATCCCTGAACCGATGCTCTCTTGAATTTTCCGAGCAACTTTTATGCTGGTTTCTGTTAGAATAATAATAGCGGGTGGTTTCATTGCGGTTGGGTGGTACTCGGAACTAAAATTAATGACCAATAGGTGACGGCTTCAGGATCAACTTCAGTAATCGGAATAATTTTCTGATTTGGTAAAGTAGCTCTTTCGATATAAAGGGCGCGATTTAATAATCCTAATTCCGCCAAAATATCCCGAACTTTCGCAAAATGTCGGCCTAATTTAATAATAGCCGCGGCATCAACTTGGGAAAGGCGATCGCGCAATATTTCCGCTTCCAATGTCCCAGGCATAATACTAAAAACATCATTTCGATAGGTGATCGGCACGCCCAACATAGCTGCGCTGGCCATCACCGAAGAAATTCCGGGGACAACTTCAATCGCAAACCGCCCAGCTAGGCGATTCAAGATATACATAAAACTGCCATACAGCATCGGATCGCCCACACAGAGCACCGCCACATCTCGCCCCAAACTCAACTGTTCGGCAATCTTTTCGGCCGCGATATCATAATAGGGTTGGGAACTGCGCTCCACACTGAAGGGCAGGGGCATGGGAATTTCAATCTGATCGGGGCGAATAAAATCGGCCACGATCGCCCTGGCCAAAACCTTGCCATTTTCTAAGGTCGGATAGGCAATTACCGGGACAGTGGTTAGTATCCGGTGGGCCTTGAGGGTGAGTAATTCGGGATCTCCGGGGCCAATACCCAATCCATAAAGTCGTCCTAATGGGCTCATAATTCGTTTTCCTTTGCTAAGGCGTTGACTGCTGCTGCTGCGATCGCACTTCCCCCCCGCCTCCCGTGCAGGGTGATAAAGGGAACACCGCGACTATGGGCTGCTAATTCGGCTTTTGATTCTTCTGCCCCTACAAACCCCACGGGAAAACCTAAAATTAGGGCGGGTTTTGCTATGCCCAAATCTAGTAATTCTAGTAAGTGAAATAAGGCAGTTGGGGCATTCCCAATGGCAACTACAGCCCCGGCCAAATCCGGTCGCCATAATTCCAAAGCCGCGGCTGATCTGGTATTATTAATTTGACGGGCTATTTCAGGAACCTCTGGGTGATTCAGGGTGCAAATAATTGAGTTATTTTGAGGTAATCTCTTGCGGGTAATCCCATTCGCAACCATCTGAGAATCACAAAGAATTTTAGCACCTTTTGTAAGGGCATCCCGTCCGATTTTTACCGCATTGGATGAGGCTTCTAAATCCTGAACAATATCGGTCATTCCACAGGAATGAATTAAACGTACCGCTACATGAGCTAAATCCTCCGATAGATTTTCTAAGGGAGTTTCAGCGCGAATCATCGCAAAGGATTTTCTATAAATATCATCACCATTTCGCAAATAGTCCAGCATATTAATTGTTTGATATTTAAAAAATTATTCTGGTTTAGTTTTATTGATATCAACACAAACTTTTTTAATTAATGGAAGAATATCAACCAGTTTTCCCTCACCAACTTGATAGTTTAACGAGTCTTGACCCTTGCCAATATAAACTTGATAACCCTCAACTTTTTTGCCATTTTGTTCAATTATTGTTCCTAAAAGTGTAATTTCTGCCGGACTCGGTTGGGCGCATAATTTATCACAACCGGTCAAATGAATATTCACGGGGGAATTCAGCGTTAACTGTTCCTTGAGATCATCTGCTAATATTAAAGCATGGATTTGAGTTTCAGTTGCAGCCGCCGCACATCCAGGTTTGCCCGCACAGGCAACAATTCCCGCATCGACTAAACAATTCGATAATCCGAATGAGGCGAGTTTGGGTAATAATTCGGGTATTTTTTGATTGGGAATATCGGGAATTAAAATAGTCTGCCAAGGAGTTAAACGTAACTGACCACTCCCAAAAGTTTCCGATATTTCTACTAATTCCAAGAGTTGATCAGCACTCAATTTTCCTAATTTCAAGGATAAACCCAGATAGGATAATCCGGCTTGTTTTTGGGGATGAATTCCTAAATGGGCATAGGGTTGGCTGGGTAAGGGATTTAAAGTTTTTAAAACCGTCTTTTCTGGATCAAAAATTTGCTCTAAAGGATACTCTAACTCAGCCTTAACTGCTTCGAGATACTTTTCTACACCCCAATCTTTAAGTAAGTGTTTCATCCGGGGCTTTTTACCCGTTTGTGATGGATTTTGTTGAACATAATCAATATAAACTTTAACCAGCGCAGCCACCACAGATAAACAGTTTTCTGGCTTAATTAATATTGAAGTATGAGATAAATTTTTATCACCGCCGAGGGCTAACTGGAAGTAAAGATCGGAGGTTGAATTTATAGGATCATCAATAGCAATTGCTAAGAGTTGAATTTCATTATAACGGTGTTCCCAAGCTATCGGTGAGCGAGTTCCAATTCCTACTTTTCCCCCGCCATCAATGCCAATACTAAATTTAGGACTAAGTTCAATAATTGAGGGATGATTTTGAATAAAATAATCTAATTTTTGAACCAATGGACGAGTATCAATTAATTCTTGACTATCAATTCCGGCGGTGGGACTAGCCATAATATTCCGCAGATGATCTATTCGAGGATCAGATGCGGCTAACCCGAGGTTTTGTAAGGTCTGAAATACTTCCAAACTAGGCGAAGTTTGTACCCCCCGAATTTGCAAATTACCTCGATTTGTGACTTGTAGGGTTTCACTTCCCCATGCTTTGAGTAATTGGGCGATTAATTCTCCCTGTTGAGCATTCAGCCATCCCCCGGGGGTGCGGATGCGAATTAAAAACCCATCTTGGGCGGGAGTCCCATAAAATAACCCCGGACAAACATTTGCTTTAACTAACCAATTCACAATTATTTTTTTCTCCATGCGACGCAGAGAATTAGTTAGAAACAAGGTTTTTTTTGCTATTACTTGAAAACCGTATTTCTATCCAATCTTGAACCGCTTGAAATTGGCATTCTGACTCGCAAGAGAAAAGCTAAAAAGGTAAAATCCAATTATTTTTTCCTTGATTACAGTTGCGGCACAGTAACGGAATCTCACCGGACTTTCCCAACAACAAGCTAGGAAATTATACCATAGACTATAGTTGACAATAATTTTTTTAATTATGAGCGATCAGGATCAGCCACATCCATGGCTATCAATTGTGGGAATTGGGGACAATGGGCTAGAGGACTTAACCTCCGTAGGGCGGAGTCTCCTCTCCCTTGCCTCCGTAATTGTTGGGGGTGAACGTCATTTAGCAATGCTACCCGCAGAAGATAAGCGAGAAAAACTCCTTTGGCATTCTCCAATTGAAGATTCAATTAATGAGATTATTCGCCGTCGCGGTCAAGCTGTTTGTGTTTTAGCCAGTGGTGATCCGATGTGTTATGGCATTGGTGTTACCCTAACTCGTCAAATTCCGATCAACGAAATAATAATTATTCCCTCTACGTCTACCTTTAGCCTCGCCTGTAGTCGTTTAGGTTGGTCGCTCACGGAGGTAGAAACATTAAGTTTATGTGGCCGCCCGCCAGCTTTGTTAAATGCGGTACTTTATCCGAGAGCTAAATTATTGGTACTCAGTGCTAATCGACAAACCCCCGCAATTGTCGCCCAACTGCTAACCAAACAGGGTTTTGGGGAGAGTCAGATGGTGGTATTAGAACATCTAGGAGGAACCCAAGAACGCCGAATTGAGGGGACTGCCCGGGCTTGGAATGCCACGGATATCGCGGATTTGAATGCGATCGCGATTACCTGTATTTCCTCCCAACCCGTCCCCCTCCCCCCTCGTCTCCCCGGACTGCCCGATCTTGCCTATCGCCATGATGGACAATTAACTAAAAGAGAAGTGCGAGCGATTACCCTGGCGGCCCTAGCTCCCCTACCCGGACAACTGCTGTGGGATGTGGGGGCGGGTTGTGGCTCCATTGGGATTGAGTGGATGCGGAGCGATCGCCGTTGCCAAAGTATTGCGATCGAACAGCACCCCACCCGCTTACAATATATTGCTGATAATGCAACGGCCTTGGGAACTCCTAACCTCAAAATTGTGGCGGGAAAAGCGCCGATTGCCCTCCAAGATTTACCCCAACCCAATGCTATTTTTATTGGGGGCGGAATCACAGTCCCCGAACTTTTAGAAACCTGTTGGCAAGCCTTACCATCGGGCGGTCGTTTGGTTGCCAATGCTGTTACTGTAGAAAGCGAATTAATGATGTTTCAGTGGTACAGTCAATTAGGGGGAGAATTGATCCGCATTGGGATTCAAAGGGCTGAACCTGTAGGTAAATTTTTAGGCTGGAAAGCCATGGCTCCCGTAACTCAATGGGTTGTTTTAAAACCTTATTGACACCTTTTTGGTTTGTTATTTTAATTAACTGAAGAAAATGCTATAATTATTTTAAATTGTATATATCCTAAATTGGGAATAATTCTGGTTTCTATGTATTCATGGGCAGAAAAAGGGATCTTAAACAGGTTGATGCGATCGCTAAAGAGTTTCATCTTACGGGGGAATTAAGGAATGCTTTTGGCATATTTCTTGAGGAAGAAAAGAGAAATGGTTATGGTGGAACTCTCAACCTTAGAAGCGATTTTACCTATGAAGAACTGCGCCAAAAAGCTAAAGAATTTTTAGAGGATATCTAAATGGTTACTCAGACATCTCTTGCTAATTCACAGCCCAATATAGAGCAAATTATTTCAGTGATTACAAAACCCATTATTGGAGAAACTTGTCATCAGGTTACATTTAGTTATGGGGATGAATTACGGCTAGATTTTGGTGAAATGTCTGCCTATACTCACCCTAAATTGAAACATTTACGCAAAGGAAGTTGGCAATTTGGTACAAGGGCAACACCTTGGATTTTCCAGCAAGGAGATCAAGTTTTAACTTCTACGTTACAAGTTAATATAGATGCAGAAATAGATACTGTCAAAAAACTTTTGCAGCAATTGGAAAACAAAGAATTGATTAATCTTGTAATTGATGCTCAAAATATTAGTCTCACCCTCTTATTTGAGGGTAATTATCAACTTATTTTAGAGCCAGATTTGCAAGATAATTCTGGGCTTGCCTATTGGGAATTGTTCATGCCAACTGAGCAAGTTTTAACGGTTGGGCCTGGACTTTTTTGGGAATGTAAATCGATTCACGAACGTTATTGAAAATGATAATTTAATTGAGTCTGATTATTGGTTTTTTACCCAGGAGATCACACTTTCTACATCCGTAACGATCTCCCCTTCAGGAACCGGGGGACGTTGCACCATTACTACCGTAATTCCTAACTCCCGGGCGGCGATAATTTTAGCATAAGTGGCATCACCCCCGCTATTTTTACTAACAATTGCCCCAATTTTATGCTGTTGTAAAAGCGATCGCTCCAACTCTAAAGAAAAGGGCCCCCGTTGCAAAATTAATTGTCCGGGGGGGATGGGTAAATCTGGTTCAGGAGGGTCAATCATTCGCATCAAAAACCAGATATTTTTTACATAGGAATAGGTGGGGAGTTCTTGCCGACCAATAGTAAGAAATATGCGTTCAGCTAACCCTGGTAAAGTCTTGGCGGCAGCTTGATTTGTGTTTACTTCAATCCAATCATCTCCTAATACTGGTTTCCAAGCGGGACGAATTAGCATTAATCGGGGAATACCAGATTTGGAGGCGGCTTGAGCAGCATTAAAGGAAATTTGGGCGGCAAAGGGATGGGTAGCATCAATTACTAAATCAATGTGTTCCTGGCGTAGATAGTCTGCTAATCCAGCCACTCCCCCAAACCCTCCGATCCGAAAAGAAACCGGGTTAGTTTGAGTCACGGGTTGTTGGGTTCGACCCGCCAAAGAAGTGATCGCCTCCACATCTGGAATTTGATTAATTTGAGTTGCTATTGCTACCGCTTCGGTGGTTCCTCCCAAAATCAAGACTCTTTTTTTATGATTCATCGAAAATTGCCAAAACGGATTTAATCAGTAATTATTAATTGTATTATTAATGTAGTTTTATTGTAATAATAAATAATATTCTACCCATTATATCATTATCAGAGGCAATTTGTCAAGTTATAATCAAGAATATTTTTACATAGTTAAACTTAGTATATAAGTCAATAATAAATAAATAATTATTATCAAACTTCAAAAAAAGAGTGCTGATTTTAGGGATAGAGTGAAAATTATGATAGCTGTAATCCATGTTTTGAACCAGCCAAAAGCCCTTAATCAGATTGATCCCCTTGCAGATCAATCCGATCCTACTCGAATTCGAGTCAGTTGCTCTCCGATAACAGATTGGGTAAACTCTATTATAATATTGATAATATTCTTTTTTAGAAAATAAATATCCTTGTCTTGAGGATATTCCCTATGACATCAATTTTTTTCCTAAACTGACATCCATCGAAAATCTCTGTAGGGGGTTTATTAACCTTTTTTTAATTTTTATTAAAAAATGTCAAAATTTGAGGGTGATGATCGTAAAATGTATAGGGAGGGACAAACAGAAAACTCTTGGTGTGTCAAACACTCTGCAAAAAGTACGATAACTACGAGTAATCGGATAGACAATGCACAGAACCTAGTTGATGCTCAACAAACACGGGACACAGGCAGATCAAGACCAACTTTATCCTATTGCATCCATTGATCAGGAATGGGACATAGATGGGAATCAAGAAGTTGGATTACTAGATAGCCCCATACTGATTCAGATGATTGCAGACCTACTGCAAGTTGCCTTGATTGTCAGTCATAGGGGTGATGGTCGGGTTTTTTATTGTAATTCTCGCTTCCAAAATACCTTTGGATTGCCTCCCTCGGAAATGTCGAACTTTGCTGAATCTGATATCTTTGCTGATTCCACGGATAGAGAAATTCTGCTGGAGAAATTGCAAGAACAGAATTCCATACAACAACCTCTACAAGTAAAACGGTTAGATGGAACGCTCTGGTGGACATTAGTATCCATGCGTTTGCTAACAGTAAGTGGGGAAAAGTTAATCCTGTCCACCTACTCCGAACTCCTTCCCCATCCCCCCACTCAACCCTTACCAACAGAAAAAGTTCCCGTCCTTGCCCCGTTAGACCCGCTTTTAGCCACCTTGCAGTCTAAGATTAGTCAGCAAGCCATGGTTGCTTACCTCGGTCAACAGGCTCTAATTCATTCTGACCTATCAGCTTTAATAGATGAAGCGGTCTGTGTTGTAGCGAAAACCCTGGATGTGGAATACTGTAAACTTTTGGAACTTATGCCCGGAGGTCATGCTTTTTGGTTGAGGGCGGGGGTCGGTTGGCAAAAGGGACTGGTCGGTAATGCTCGGGTAAGTGCCCATATTAACTCTCAAGCCGGGTATACCTTACTCAAGAATGAAACCATTGTGGTAGATGATTTACGGGTGGAAACTCGATTTTCTGGAACTCCCCTGCTACATAATCATCGGGTGATTAGTGGTATGAGTATGGTTATTGCCCGTTGGGGACAGGATTCGGACTTGAGCAAAACCCAGGTAGATTCTCCACCCCTCCAACCCCCCGTGTACGGGGGGCAGGGGGGGTGGGGGGTTTTAAGTGTTCATAGCACTCGCCATCGTCAATTTACCCCAGAAGATGCACATTTTTTAGAAGCGATCGCGAATGTCTTAGGGGCGGCGATTGAAAGTCATCGCGCCCAAGAACGTTTACAATTGATGGAACGAGCTATTAATAGTAGTAGTAATGGGATTGTGATTACCGATGCCACCCAACCGGATAATCCGATTATTTTTGTGAATAATGGGTTTGAACGAATTACGGGATATAGCAGGGAAGATATTTTAGGAAAAAATTGTCGATTTTTACAAGGGAATAATTCCCAAAATGCAGCCGTTAATGAACTTCGTCATGCTATTGCAGAAGGAAAAGAATGTCATGTCGAACTCCAGAATTATCGTAAAGATGGGGAGTTTTTCTGGAATGAACTTTCCATTGCTCCAGTATATAGTTCCAAAGGATATTTGACTCATTTTATTGGGATTCAAGCGGATATAACTAAACGTAAACAATCTGAACAAGCCTTGGTTTTACAATCCCAAGCCTTAGCTCAGTTGGAAACCTGTTTAGGAACTCCGATTTGGGTAAATGGTGAAATTTATGGAACATTAGCTTTTGCTGCTTTAGAGCTTAAAACCGCAGATTACAAATCCTATGAAGTGGAAATTTTAGAGTTAATGGCTCAAAGTATTGGTAGATTTATTACTACTAATCAAACAGAAAAACAACGACAAAAAGCTGAATTAGCTCTCAAAGAAAGTGAAGAACGCTATCGCCGTTTAGTGGAATTATCTCCAGAAACTATTGCCATCCATGATAGTGAAAAATTGGTTTATATTAATATAGCCGGAGCTAAATTATTAGGAGCAAATCGTCCTCAAGACTTAATCGGTCGCTCTATCTTTGATTTTCTTCCCACTGATTATTTGAATTCCATTCAGACTCTGATTCAAGATAATAACAATGAACAACAATCTCTGGAGTTGATTGAACAAAAACTAACTCGGTTAAATGGAGAAGTAATTGATGTAGAAATTGTGGGCATTCCGGCAACCTATCAAGGTAAATCTGCAATTCAAATTATTATTCGGGATATTACTGAACGCAAACGATTTGAAGCCCAACTCATGTATGAAGCCTTACATGATGCCTTGACTCAATTACCGAATCGGAGCTTTTTCAATGAACGTTTGGCTCAAGCATTAAGACGCTCAAAACAAGAACCCAATTATCAGTTTGCTATTTTATTTTTAGACCTAGATCGATTTAAAGTGGTTAATGATAGTTTAGGACATCTCATGGGAGATCAACTATTAATTGAAATTTCCCATCGTCTTTTAAATTGTGTCAGTGCCTTAGATACCGTTGCCCGTTTAGGTGGAGATGAATTTACAATCTTGATTAATCGGGTTCAAAAAATCAGCGATGCAACCAGTATGGCGGAGAAAATTCACTATGAATTAACCCAACCTTTTTATATCCAAGGACATGAAATTTTTACGACCGTTAGTATTGGAATTGTTCCCAGTCGAGGTCATTATCTACCATCGGAAAATAATAGTCAAATCCATCAGTGTTTATTGTATAATAACCCGGATGATTTTTTACGAGATGCTGATATTGCGATGTATCGGGCTAAGGCAAAAGGCAAAGCTCGATATGAAGTTTTTGATTTAAGTATACATAGTCAAACCCTGTCTATATTGCAGCTAGAAACGGATTTACGGCAAGCTATTTATGGACGCATGATAATTGACAAACCACAAAAATCAGAGTTATCAAATCTCCTTGAAAGTCATGATTCAACGGCCTTAAAAACTACAGAATACTTATTAGAAAGCTCCGGTGATCAACCCACAAATATTAAGGGTTTTAAAGTCTATTATCAACCAATTGTTTCTTTATTCAGTGGTAGAATTACTGGCTTTGAAGCTCTAGTCCGTTGGTTCCATCCCACCCGGGGGTTAGTATCACCTGTAGAGTTTATTCCTGTTGCTGAAGAAACCGGATTAATTATTCCCCTAGGGGCTTGGGTTTTACGAGAAGCCTGTCAGCAATTGCAAGTTTGGAAACAACAATTAACCCAAAAATTTAGTTCTATTCAAACTGCCTCTACAGAAGACATTTATCCTGGAAAACAACGGTCTCATTGTGATATTTATCCCTTGACAATGAGTGTGAATCTCTCAAGTAAACAGCTTTGTCAAGTTAATCTCTTAGAACAAATTGATCAAATCTTATCTGAGACAGGTTGTAATCCTAGTGATTTAAAACTAGAAATTACTGAAAGTGTGATTATGGAAAATTTATCCACTTCGTTTATGATTCTAGCTCAAATCAAATCTAGGAAAATTCATCTATCAATTGATGATTTTGGCACGGGGTATTCATCTTTGAGTTATTTACATCAATTCCCCTTAAATAGTTTAAAAATTGATCGTTCATTTATTAGCCCTTTAGATCAGAAAAGTAGTGTCTTTCAAGGAAAAAAAAGCCAGCCTTTACAAATTGTCAAAGCTATTATTTCTTTAGCGCAAAATTTAGATTTAGATGTTGTGGCTGAAGGGATAGAAACCCGTGAACAAAGGAGAATTTTACAGGAGTTGGGTTGTCCATTCGGACAGGGTTATTTATTCGCTAAACCCCTAGAAGCTGAACAAGCAACCAAACTATTACTATCGGAGGCTAAAGAAATCTCATGATCACACTGATTTTATACAGTAAACCGGGCTGTCATTTATGCGAAGGACTGCAAGAAAAATTGGAGAAAATTCAAGCATCATCCCAAACATTAGGAAAATTTCAATTAGAAATTCGAGACATTACTACCCGGGAAGATTGGTTTGAAGCCTATCAATATTCTATTCCTGTCCTGTTTAAATCCGGTGAACCAGACGAACCTATTCCCCGTCCTTCACCTCGAATGTCGGTTATACAGTTGGAACAAATGTTACAGAAGTATTTGTAGTTGACACTCCCACCCCTACGCTACGCTAAAGGGGTGGGATTCTCGTATCTAGCCCAATCAAATAAAGACAGTTGAATATACTCTTTTTGATTGTTTTTCACCGAGTTCGGGGGTGCGCCAAACACCCCATAATTTAAACCGGATGAATCCATTACAGAAGCATCTCTCTTTAGGTTTAAATCACAAGCGAAACCATCCCATTGAGACAGATTTCGTGCAGCATTCAAATCAGAATTGTGGTAGTGACCATTAGGGCAATTAAAATCATGCCGATTTCTTTTGCCAATAACACCGCAAGTTGAACAAGATTTTGAGGTATATGGTGCAGGTCTTTTGATTAATTTCAATCCTTTCAAAGCCAACTTATAATTAAGTTTTTGCTCCAAAGAATAATAAGACCAAGTGTGTCGAGATTGACCAGAATCAGAACGAGATTTTTTGCTCTGTTTCATGGTTTTACGACATCCTTCCAAATCCTCTATAACAATATCGGCGTTATGGTATTCAGCAAAACGAACAATTCGGCGACTGACTGTATGGTTAATAGCTTCCATCCATCGTTGCTCTTTTTTGTTCCATTTCTTTAAAGCTCGAAACTTTTTAGCTTCTTGAAGTTGTTTTCTTCGTTGTTGAAAATAACGTTTCCGATGCTTAACACTTTGACCATTAAAGAACTTGCCGAAACCTTCTTTTGGTGCAACTACCGCTAAATTATTCTGCCCTCGGTCACACCCCAATCTTTTCTCTGTCTCAACTTCTGGAACATCCTCTGTTATCGACAGATAGACATACCACTTATTTCGATGTTTAATTAACTTAAAAGATCCCCCTTGAATTGTTCCCTCTAACAATCCATCTAAAACGGGTTGCCAATGAGGAGATGCTACTTCAATGGGGATTCTTTTTTCACCTTTGAGGGTCGGGAAGCTAATTGAATAGGTACTCCCTTTTTGAGTTAATTTCCAATTTTGATTGTTAACTTCTACAGGAAGAACTTTATATTGCTTGGTTTTACGACCCGTTGGGGATGTGGTATGTCGAATAACTTGATTGACCAGAGCAGATTTTAACTCGGACATGATTTTAGCTGTTGTCATTTTTCGCCGTTCTTTAATTGGCAATGACAACAGCTTATTAGCAATCTGCGTGTTTTCTTCCGTCATTTGCTCAAACATTTGAGCTTTACAACGGTTGAGTTTTGCGAATTTTAATTTAATCGTCCGAGTTACTTTGATCATGGAAAATATGATAACATAAATATCTAATAACTGGGTACAAATTAATTGGTAGATGACGGCACTTAAAAGTGCCTGCGTCGCGTTTAATCCCACGGCTGAAGCCAGTGGGCTTTCACGATCCCACCCTGGCTTTGTAAAAAAGTTCATTGTTGCGCTGAGATCACTCTGGGTAGATGCGCTAAAGCGCAACAACGAGGCTGTTACTTTATTTATGAGAAAAAATTACAAAACCCCTTTGGAACTGGGGATAGTATTTGCCCGACGAGAATCAATTTCAACTGCCATTCTTAGGGCTCTAGCAAAGGCTTTAAACCCGGCTTCAATAATATGATGGGAATTGATTCCATCTAACTGACGTAAATGCAATGTTAGTTGACTATTATTAACAATAGCTACAAAAAATTCTCGCACTAATTGAGTATCATAGGTTCCCACTCGTTGGGTCGGAATTTCTAAACCATAAGTCAGGTGAGGACGACCGGAAAAATCTAAGGCCACTTGGACTAAGGCTTCATCTAAAGGGGCAATAAAATGACCAAACCGGACAATTCCTTTGCGATCGCCTAATGCTTTAGCTAAAGCCAAACCTAATGTAATTCCCACATCTTCATTGGTATGGTGATCATCAATTTCAATATCTCCGGTGGCTTGAATTTCTAAATCAATTAAGCCATGGGACGAAATTTGATGCAACATATGATCTAAAAATGGAACTCCTGTAGAAACCTTACAGATTCCTGTTCCATCTAAATTAACAGTTACATTAACCTCCGTTTCCCCCGTTTTTCGGTGTACCGTTGCAATTCTAGGAAGCATATTTAAATCAGTCATCAGTCATCAGTTATCAGTTATCAGTTAATAGTTTTCAGTTGTCAGTTAACAGTTAATAGTTAACAGTTTTTAGTTAACAATTATCAGTTATCAATTATCAGTTATCAGTTAACAGTTTTTAGTTAACAGTTGTCATTCAACAGTTATCAGTCATCAGTCATCAGTCATCAGTTATTAGTTATTAGTTAATAAGCTAACAGTTGATTAACTCTTAAACTGACAACTCTTAAACTGATAACTGTTAACTGTTAACTGATGACTGATTAATTACATTCCCATGATGCAATAACCCGAATCGACATACAGAATTTGGCCTGTAATGCCGCTGGATAAATCGCTACTCAGGAAAGCCGCTGCATTACCGACTTCCGTTTGAGTCACCGTCCGTTTTAGGGGGGCGATTTCTTCGACGTGATGAATCATGTCTAAAATCCCACCCACGGCCGAAGATGCCAAAGTCCGAATCGGGCCAGCCGAAATGCCATTCACCCGAACTCCCAATGGCCCCAATTCCGCCGCCAGGTAACGAACATTCATTTCCAAGGCTGCTTTAGCAATTCCCATGACATTGTAATTAGGAATCACCCGCACCCCACCCAGATAGGTCAGGGTAATAATGCTACCCCCTTGGGTCATCAAAGGTTTAGCAGCCCCACTCAGTTGAACTAGAGAATAGGCACTAATATCTAGGGCGCGAGTAAATCCAGCCCTGGATACATTGCTAAAGTCCCCAGACAGTTCCTCCTTTCCCGCGAAGGCCAGACAATGGATCAGAATATCAATTCGTCCCCATTGGTCACGGATGGCCGTAAATAACTCCTCGATTTGAGTATCATTCTGGACATCACAGGGCAGAAACAAACTAGGGTTAAGGGGTTCAACCAATTCTTGCACCTTTTTTTCAAAACGACCTTTCTCATCAGGAAGGTAGGTGATTCCAAGATTAGCTCCAGCTTGGTGAAGTTGTTGGGCAATGCCCCACGCAATGGAGCGATTATTGGCAATGCCGGTAACAAGTGCGTTTTTTCCGTTCAAATTCAGCATAATAGATTATTCTATAAGTAATTGGTATCCTAATCAAAGCCATGGATTTGCCGATTTCTACCGGGGATAAAACATTGATCAGACAATCATCCGTCGATTAAACAGATAAATGATGCAATTAGCGTAAACTGAAATACGGAAGATATATTAGAGCATTATTAGTGCAAGGGATCGGGTTGTGACGTATGATAGACCGTTAGCAGAAGTGTTCCGCAGTATCGGCGGAGGGGCGTTCCCTCCTGTCGTGGAAAGCTTTGAACGGAGTAAGACGATCTTCTTTCCCGGCGATCCGGCGGAGCGCGTCTATGTTCTGATCAAAGGGGCGGTGAAATTGTCCAGAGTCTATGAAGCTGGAGAAGAAATTACCGTCGCTTTACTTCGAGAAAATAGTGTATTTGGTGTTTTATCGTTAATTACAGGTCATCGGTCAGATCGGTTTTATCATGCCGTTGCCTTTACCTCTGTAGAATTACTCTCAGTTCCGATTGAACAGGTGGAGAAAGCCCTGAAAAGCGATCCCGAACTGCCGATGGTGATGTTGCGCGGATTATCGTCTCGGATTTTACAAACAGAGATGATGATTGAAACCTTAGCTCACCGAGATATGGGATCGAGATTAGTTAGTTTTCTCCTGATTCTTTGTCGAGATTTTGGCGTACCGGGTAGAGACGGAATTCGGATTGATTTGAAACTTTCCCATCAGGCGATCGCAGAAGCGATTGGTTCCACGCGAGTTACCGTTACCCGTTTATTAGGAGATTTACGACAAAAAAACATGATCTCAATTTATAAGAAAAAGATCACAGTCCATAATCCCGTTACCCTAGGTCAACAATTTACTTAATCTACGGTTAGGTTTCCTAGATTAACCCAGAAAAGATCTAGGAAACTTGCTGTTAGATATAATTAGAGAAAATTGGGCAAACTGCATTAACTAGATTATTAAATTTTTAGATTCTCAGGTTTTAAAGTCCTGAGTTTCCACTCTCCCAGATTTTTCTTACTTTATGACCGCAGGAATTATCCTGGTTATATCCATCTTAGTTTTGGGTGGCGTGATTGCGACGGTTAGCGATCGCCTGGGAACTAAAGTTGGAAAAGCCAGGCTGAGTTTGTTTAATCTTCGCCCCCGCAACACTGCTATGGTTGTGACTATTTTAACTGGCAGTGTGCTTTCGGCATTGACCTTGGGGGTTTTATTTGCTTCGAGTAAACCCCTGCGTCGGGGTGTGTTTCAAATTGATCAAATTCAAAGTAGATTGAATGATGCTCGGAAGGATTTAACTCGGACGGAAGATGAAAAAAGGCGAGTAGAAAAGGATTTAACCAGAGCCAAAACGGAAATTAACACCGCTATGGCACAGTTAAATATGATTAATCAATCCCTACAAACGGCTCAATCTCAAGCTGTCAAAACAGCAGAAGAATTAGAAAAAACTCAGAATCAATTAGGAGATCTTCGGAAACAACTACAAGATATTCAAATAGAAAGAAAAGCAACGGAAGCCGAACTTAAAAATAGAGAAAATCGACTTCAAGAGGTATTTAAACAAAAAAAAGTTTACAATTAGAAATTCAAAAACTCAGAACTGAACGTCAAAATTTGATTCGGCAACAAGAACAGGTCAAAGCTCAAATTCAAAATCGCGATCGGGAAATTGTGAAACGGGATCAGGAAATTGGCAAACGAGATCAAGAAATGAAACAGCAGGATCAAGAACTTGAACAACAGGAGCAACAGATCAAAGAACAGGATCAAATTATTGCTAAACGGGAATCTCGGTTGGAAGAATTGGAAACAGAACAGAAAAAATTAGAACAGCAAAAACAAGTTTTAAGTCAACAGGTTGAACTGATTGGACGGGATTTTCAATTATTACGAGAAGGAAGTGTTGTTTTAGAACGAGGACAGGTTCTATCTAGCAGTTTAGTCAGAATTAGTGATCCAAAAACTGCAATTCAGGCGGTTAATACCCTTTTAAAAGAAGCGAATAATTATGCCGTTGAGTCTATACAATTAGGCAATATAAAAGCGGGTCAAGTTCAAGTAATTCAAATTACAAAAGTAGAGGTTGAAGATTTAATTAATCAAATTGATGATGGTCGAGATTATGTGGTACAAGTGATTTCGGCGGCTAATTATTTAGTTGGGGAAACAAAAGTATCGGTTTTTACTAAAGCTGAACCGAATCGATTATTATTTACAACAGGGGAAATTATTGCGAGAACAACGTTGAATCCTTCTGTTTTATCTGATGATCAATTGAGAAAGCAAATGCAACAACTTTTAGATGCGTCCAGTTTTCGGGCGCGTTTTGTTGGAGTTGTGGGTGGAACAGTCCAAATTGGGAATGATAGAATGGATACATTAATTCGTTTTTTCCAACAAGTTCAAGAACATAATCAACCCTTGGAAATTCAAGCCATTGCTGCTGAAGATGCCTATACTATTGGGCCATTGCGACTGGATTTATTGGCGCTTCGCAATGGAAAAGTGATCTTTAGTACCCGACGACAACAGGAACAGCCTAATAATTCTAATCCACTAGAAAATCCATCCACCCAGAGACAGAATAATATAGGATATCCAGATTCTCAATCTAATTATACTCAATACGATGATAAAAAATAAAATGATTTTAGGGTTTGATCCCGGTCGAGAAAAATGTGGAATTGCGGTGATGGGTGACGGTTCCCAGTTATATTATCATGAGGTGATTTTATCGCCGGATGTTCCTAAAATTATTGAATCTTTGTGTCAACAATTTACTATTGAAACGGTGGTAATGGGAGATCAAACCACTTCAAAAATGTGGAAACAAAAACTAACTGAAATTTTGCCAGAATCCCTTTCTATTATTCAAGTGAATGAACGATATTCTACCTTAGAAGCGCGCGATCGCTATTGGCAAATTTATCCCCCTAAAGGTTTAACTCGTTTAATTCCCAAAGGAATGCGAACCCCACCTCGTCCGATTGATGATATTGTGGCGATCGTATTAATTGAACGATATTTGAATCAGTCATCACTCATCAGTCATCAGTAGAAACCTGCCATGGCGCGTCTCTAGCAGTTATCAGTTTTGAATTGATTCAGGACTTACGCAATTTTCTATGCGTAGCGTAGCTCTGTATAGAAAATTGCGTTTTCACGCTCGGAGGTTATTGATTGGGTGGGGGGTTTTATCAAGATGTTTGCCACCCACCGAGCAATGCTCACTATTCCAGTGCGGAGTCAATTTCACTAGATGCTTGTCTATAAGATTCTTCTAGGTCTTGGTTTTGCAATAATTCTAAGGCTAATTCAATTACTTGGGAAGGCGATTGGCATCCCTTGGTAATTTTGTAGCTTTCAATAAATTTTACTAGCGATGTTGGTAAGGAAATTAAAATTTCTTTAGCTTGCGCCATCTTAGTAGTTAGTAGTTACAAATACTGTTATTTAATTATAGCATCAGTTGTCAAAAGAGTAAATTTTAGGATGAAAGACGATCGCGCTTTTTGGAGAAAGGGGGGCAATATCGAAGATTTTCCTACAGGTTGTGCCAATTGCGTAAGTCTTGATATAATTAGGCACTAACCATTAATTCATCTGGGTTATTTATAACTTTTCGCAATTTTTGACTAAAGTAACGCACTTCATAATTAGGAGCCAATTCTTCTCGTAACTGATGCCATAAATCAACTCCTTCTCGTTCAAATTTTTCAGCTTCTTCAACAGTTGCAAAACCTGATGAAGCTGGATCGTCCCACTTCAAAATTTGATCGTAGGTGGCAGCCCATTTTTCCAAACGCTTGATTGTCTTTTTACTCAAGGGTAATAATGCGGGATTGATATCTCCAATATTATCAGGATCGAGTCCCCACAAAGAGTACGAGCAATAATCTGGCATTAACTTGATGTTGATTGTCATTTGATTTCTCCTTTTTTCAGTTATTGTGAAGTAGAGCGAGGATTGGCACAGACTATATAACCGTTACTACCTACTGTAACAGCAATTAACTGAGTTTTGCCATTAAAGATAATTTGATAAATAGGGCAATTGGGTTTTTGATAACCTACTACAGTCCCCTGAATAACGGCTAGGAAGACTGCATCGGGAACCTCGGCTTCATAAATTCCTTTTTCGGCAAATTCATCTTTGTGATTTTCTAATATATGTTGCAGTCCAGAACTAGCATTTCCCCTTTCTAAGAAAACTATTTTGCCATTAGGGAGTTGGGATATTCGCAAAATTTCTTCAGGTGTATGTTTAATTCCAGCTTTTCTAAGTTCAGCAATGAGAGTATTTTTTTCGTCGGATAGGTTTGTCAATGTTTATGGCTTTAGTCAATAATAATAGCTGAGGTTAATGGTAGCATAGTTAGAGATGTAAGGGTTGTATAGAAATTTTTAAATCGCAAATGGATACGGATAGATGAAGTGCGATCGCGCTTTTTGGGGAAAGAGCGATCGCACTTCTTAATATTACTATTCCGGTAGCGATCGCACTTTAGGGATGAGGCGTAATTGCAATAACTGTGATTACACCTTTGTCCGGGCCATAATACCAAAAAACTCGAAACGCTGCTGGGGTTTTGTTTTCGACGTAAGCCTCAAATATTTCTTCTTGATTAGGGCCTGATAATGTGTCGTATTTATGAGTTTTCAAGCTGGGATGGCGTAAATTAGTTGCCATTAATCCAAGTGTTTTCAGCACTTTATTGTATTTTTTGGCATCGAGTTCTTGAAGATTAATTAAGCTATCTCTAGCTGATGAAGAAAATTCTATCCGAAAATTCATTCCTCTTCAATCTCCAAATCAGCATATTCAGAAAAGTCACCCAAGTCATGTACTTCACCTTTAGCTGCTTGGGCGAGGCCGCACTTGACTGAGGCTAATGCTTGGGGGTTTTGCCACAACCACTGTTCGCAATCAGGTATGTTGGTTATTGGGTCTAATAAAATTTGTCCGGCTTCGTTGACCAGAACGCGATACTCTGTTGACTTGGGTTCGAGGTTTAAACTGAGGCATCCTTGTGGATCTGTGCTGATTAAGTTTTTCAGAATCCAAAACATATCTTTCAGCTATTATAAAGTTAGGTAAAACTCCCTGGGATAGAGTTTTACTCAATTGTAACACATTAGATTTTGAGCAAGAATATTATGCACCTGGAGTTACAGCTACGCCTCATTCATTGTTACTATTTTTGATGGAACAGCGAGCGCTAAAACCGGCGGATTTGGTGGGAATTATTGGCGATGAAGCCGGAGTTTATGAATTGGTTAATGGCCAGCGAGATATCAGCAAAGAGCAGGCCTTGATTCTGGGTAGTTTTTTTTATGTGGAGCCGAGTTTGTTTACTAATTAATAGCTTTTTAACGGCAAATTTACGCAGATAGAAATGGATGGAGCAAAGGCGATACCTTTGGCTGGCAAAGCCTATGCGCTTTTTTAACCACAAATAGAGATGGATGGGGAAAGGGCGATACTTGTCAAAAAATTGTACTATTTTATGTTAAATTTCAATTGTAATAACTTATAAAATAGTGTAATTATGGCTAATTTACCATCAAGAACAACTGAAACTATCAATCAATTAAAACAGCAGGCGTTAGACATTGTTAATGAAGATTCAGCCTTGGAATTAACTATTTTTGAGCTATTTGGAGAGACAGAGGTAACGATTCCGGCACTAGATGAAATGAAAAGTGCCGCCGAAGATGCTGAATCTTCCTACTCTCAACTGTCTAATATCCAGCTTCAAATTGCCAAAGCTCAACATCAGGCCTCTCCTGATATGCTACAATTACTAGAACGAGCTATAGCACGAACCCAAGCAAGGATTCCGGCGTTGGAGCGTAGTATTGAAGAAGTTAAAATGGAATATAACTTGCCATGAATAAACAACCCCATATCCCCGATCCAGAAACATCTAAACGCTTGCTTGCTAACCTCCGCCGATCTCGGATGGAGGTTCAAGAAGTGAATTTAGAATTAGGAGAAATTAATGCGATGCTGGCAGAACAGCTTCGCGAACAAAGATTGAAGCGAGTCAGGCGATCGCTCAATAACTCAACAGCAGAATTGTAAAATTATTAGCAAAAGTAGCCAAAAGTTTATGGAGCGCGATCGCGCTTTTTTAACAACAGATCGACGTGGATGAATAAAGGGCGATCGCTCTTTTTGGAGAAAAGGCGATCGCACTCCTGAATATTACTAAGACGGAACAATAGATAACTAGGCCACAGCGTCATCCTATCTGAACGATTGGATCGTTCAAAGGAATAGTAAATAAGGCATTTTTCACAATGTCTGGCTGCGTGTTGATGACGACACCAAAGATGTTTGTATAGACACCTATAATTTCGTTGGTTTCTGTGTATTGAATAATCGTGTCAGCAATACCATCTTGATTGACATCAGTAGGAGTGAAGGTAAGAATGTCTATCGGTACGCCTCCATTGATGCCAATTAGATCGCCTTCACTCGCATTGAAGTCAAGTAACCAATCAGCAGTAGCAGCATTGGTTTCTTCTATACCTGTATCTGTTCTCAGGATAAAAACATCGCTTCCAACTCCACCAGTCAGGCGATCAGTTCCTTTTTCACCGATTAAAATATCATCTCCGTCATTGCCAAAAATTTCATCATTGTCTTGTCCACCCCGCACTAAATCATTGCCAGGGCCTCCTGAGATGAAATCATCACCTTCATTACCGTTAATAATGTCGTTACCATCCTCACCTAAAATGCGATCAATTCCTTTTCCGCCTCGTAGATAATCATTGCCGACAGCACTTTCGATAGTATCAGCACCTCCGGCTGCGAATACTACATCAGCTACGGGCGATCCTAAGATTTTCTCATTGTTATCAGAACCTAGCACACCCCCCGGATTTTCAGCCATTATTGCTTCAGTAATCTGAAATATAGTTTCTGTATCTGTTGGGGAATTAACTTGCCTGGCACTTCTTATTTCTGGAGCGCCTATTGGAACACCTACTACAGCCTCTGCCAACGGGTAAACTAGATCTCTCAAAATTCCATTTCCTGCATCAGCAATTGTGTTTCTAAAGCCATTAACAGCCTCTTTAAACTTATTGCTAGTAAATCTATCAACCTCTATATCAGAGGTAAAAATACTCACAGGGAAAATTATACCAAGTAAAGCAGCGGTAGCAATGGTATTTTCTGGTGAGTCAAATTGACCTATAGTGCTTTTACCATCGTCTGAAGTAAAACCAAACAAATCGAGGGTATATTCAGCACCTGCAACTTTAATTCTCTCTTTAGATAATCCTGCATCTGAAAAAAGAAGTCGATCTGCATCCAAAACTGCATTGTCAGTTGTGTTCTCTGTTACTTGATTTTTGATTGCAAAATTAAAGGTTTGGGGGCTGCTTTCTGGTTGGGTAACTGACAGAGTAATTTCAAGAGGAATATCTCCTGTGGGTTCAGAACCTGCTTCAGTTTCTCCATTCCTATAAGTCAATGTACCAAGCTCAAAACGAGCGTCTGTTCCTGTACTAAAAGTATTACCGTCAAACTGGACAAAGCTTGCAAATTCTGGTGTTCCTAAACTGAATTTATTGCTGCCACCTCCAAAAGTACCAGTTATTGATCCAGTGAAAGTTGGATTGGTAGTATCAATATCAATACGACCTGTTTCTGGAGATAGCAACCGATTCAAATCGAATTTACTTCCATCTGATTGAGGAAAAGAGGCTCCCTTTAGAAGATCTGTATACAATTCGTGAGGGGTGCCATGACTACTAATAGGTGTTTTTCCTGGTTGCGTAAATGACTTGGAGTTAAGAAAAATGTCCTTTGTTCCTATGGGATCTGGGTGTCCTAATATACTGGCATGCAACGGAATTACTTGTTTAGCATCAGTCGGATCTAGGCGATCGCTTGGAGGGACAGGCTCCTTACTCACAGTTGAACCAAACATTCCACCTGATGGCAGTTCATCTGTAACTGTTCGTACAATGTCTCTAAATGTAAATCCAGGCCCAGCAGCGTCTGGACCAATGATAAGATTGATCAGATTACCTGTTAGTTCTCGATACTTAGCTCCAGCAGAACCAGCAACATGACCCCCTAAACTGTCACCTATTAGTTCGGTTTTGTTAGGGTTAACACCAATTTCTTTCAGGTACTCACCGAGCTTTTGGCCTGCTTCTTTCGTTTTTTCTGCCGCAGAAAAGTAATTAATATTATTGAAGTTTTTCTTAGCACCACTTTCCCAGTCCATCACGACAATATTAGCATTAGGATCATTATCTCTGATCGCCTGAGCCATGTCTGGTATCCAATCAGCAGGTGTAAAATTATTGGCTGCGTTACCACCTGTATTATTCCATCCATGAATGATTACATGAGTATTCTGATTGGGATCAATGGGTCGTGACTGGAAACCGTTATTACCCCATGTATTAAAGTTAACTTCTCCAAAACTAGCCTGTGGCATGATTTCAACTCCTTCTGAATATCAATATTGAACTAAGCTATTGAAAAAACTGATAACTAAACTGGATCGGGATCTCATCTCTTACAGGGGAAACAGTATCAATAACTACCCTTTACCCAACAACCGAGAAAGCGACACCTAACGGCAAGGTAAATGCTTATGCAGCTTGGCTTCACCCTTAAGCTGTAGATAAAAAACAAACTTATCCATAAAAATAATCTATAATCCCTACACTGTATCGGCTCAATGGCTCACCATTTGGCTCAATATAAAAGGCTCTTTTGGCTCATTTAGATCATTTGGTTCATTTTTGCCACCAAAGCATGATATAATCAAGGGCGATCGCTCATTATCGGGCAGGTATCCAAGATGACAGCCACCCTGATCCAGCCACCCCAAGAGAAACAAAGTCCCCTTGCGGATCATGTTCTTTTGAAAAATATTAGTTGGCAAACCTATCAATTGCTGTTAGAAGATTTAGCGGAACAGCCGGGGATTCGCTTGATTTATGACCGAGGTTTACTAGAAATTATGACACCTTTAGATCCCCACGAAGGTAACAAAAAACTATTAGGCCGTTTGGTAGAAACTCTGACTGAAGAATTAAATATTGAAGTCAGGAGTTTGGGTTCGAGAACTTGCCAACGTCAAGATTTAAACAGAGGTTTTGAACCCGATCAATGTTACTACATTCAAAATGAATCTTTAGTCTGGGATAAAGAGCAAATTGACCTGCAACAAGACCCACCACCTGATTTAATTATTGAAATTGATATTACCAGTAGCTCTATTAATCAATTAGAACTTTATAAAGCTTTTCGTGTGCCGGAAGTTTGGCGGTATGATGGAAAAAATATAATATTCTATCAATTAGAAGGAGAAGCTTACCGAGAAACCGATAACTCTCCTACTTTTCCCTTTCTTTCTAAAAGTGACATTATGCACTTTTTGGAACTCAAGAAAACGACTAGGGAAAATGCTTGGATTGGCTTATTTCGTAAGTGGGTGAAAAGTCAAATTCCAACAGCAAATTGAATGAGTAAAATGACTGTGGTAAAAAAACTGAAAATCTGCTCAAAATCCTCAGAGAAAAACCTTGCTTGCTCGTTTTCGATCGCGCCGAAACACTTTTGAAAACCGGAGAGGCAAAAGCTGCTGGTTATTTCGCCGACAATTGTGCCGAATATGCTTGGTTATTCAAACAACTATTAGAAACAGAACATCAAAGCAAAATCCTATTTACCAGTCGTGAAAGTTTAGCGGAATTACCGCCAACTCTTACCCGTGAAATCCAGCTAAATGGACTCAATCAAGATGCAGCAATTAGCCTATTACAATCTTTTAATCTAACAGGGAATGAAGAAGAATTAGCCGAATTATCAGCACGCTATCAAGGATATCCTAAAGCCTTGCAATTGGTAGCCGTCTTGATTCGAGATCATGCTGAATTTCAAGGAAATGTAGGGAAATTTTTGCAGGATAGAGACTGGTTATTAATCCGAGATATTGAAAAGTTAATTGATGAAATGATAGCGCGTCTTAGTGAAATAGAGCAAACTTGTCTGGGCCGAATTTCTGTCTATCAAACTTTAGAATATCCCCTATCTTTTGCTGCAATTGCTACTCAAATGCCGGAAGTGAGTAAATATGAACTCAAAGAAAATATTATCCTGGCTCTCAAGCGTCGGCAATTGCTATATTATGATTACCAACGCGAATCCTATCAATTGCATCCCCTAGTCCAAGAAAAAGGCGATCGCTTGTTAAATCAAAATCCTGAAAATGTTAGCATAGCCCATCATCAAGCCTATAATTATTATATCAATATCCCGCTCAAACCTAAATCTGAGTGGCAAAATATTGAGGATATTAAACCACTAATCAGAGCGCACTATCATGCGTCTCAGGCAGAAGATTTAGACGCAGCAAAGGCGATAATTGCTGAAGTGTGCGAGGTTATTGATTGGGTGGGAGGTTTTATCAAGACATTTTCCACCCACCGAACAATGCTCACTATTCCAGTTAGACTGTTAACTGTTGCAGATTCAGAGGAAACAGAGGAAACAAACGTACAAGCCAAAGACCAAGAAAAATAAAGGAATATAAAAGTTTGATCCCTGCACCCCTGCTCCTGCCTCCAGTTCTCCCTATTCCCCGCCTTAGATTTTCAGTAACAGAAAGCCACCCCCCAAACCCAAAAGAATCAGAGAGAAGCACAGGAACGCGGTTGAGAAAATTTCGCCAGTCATGTATTACAACTCCATTTATGATAGTTAAGGTTTATTGTATCGGATTGTTGTCCCCTGATCACGGCCTCAAAGCCTAACTAAATTTATGTCCAATTTTGCTGACCTCGGACGTTTCTTATTTGAAGGAATCGAAGTTTTCCCCAATATTCCCTATCGTCAGATTAATGATATTGTGGTATATCTGGACATCTATAAACCTCGGAACCTAAAAAGAGTAAATAAAACTTTGGTTGCGGTTCATGGAGGGGGTTGGATATCGGGAAGCAAAGAGGAAGTTCTGCCCCAACTGTTCCCATTTTTGACTCAAGGATGGTCGATTGTTAATGTTGAGTATCGTTTAGGGAATGTGGCTTTAGCTCCGGCGGCGGTTGAAGATGTTAGGTGTGCTTTGCGTTGGGTCTTTTCCCATGGTTCTGAATATCAATTTGATCTAAATAAAATTGTAGTTATTGGCGGTTCAGCCGGGGGACATTTAGCAACTTTATGTAGTATTTTACCAAATTCTGCCGGATTTGATTTATTGACAGAAACGGCTGATGATAAAAATCTACCTGAATTAAAAGTTGCAGCGATTATTAATCTATTTGGGATTATGGATGTTAATGATGTTTTATTTGGAGTTAACCGCCAAGATTATGCTCTGATGTGGTTTGGTCAACAACCTAATATTCAGGAATTAGCTACTAAAATTTCCCCGATTAATTATGTTCGCCCCGGACTACCTCCAATTTTAACCATTCATGGTGATCAAGATGGGTTAGTTCCCCACCAACAAGCGGTTAAACTCCATCTAAAGCTAGATGAATTAGGTGTATCTAATCAATTATTAACTATACCAGGGGCAGGTCATGGGGGATTTTCTCCAGAACAAGCTCATTTACTCTATCAAACCATTCAGGATTTTTTACAAACCCATAAAATTTGGTAAAAGGATTTAACAATGACTCAAATTATTTTAAATTTAAAGGATAAAATTCAATATTCGGACGCTGGGATTTTTAGTTCAGTGCTTTGGAAAAATGAAATTTGCCAATATACCCTATTTTGTTTAGCAAAAGGAACTGATATTTCTGAACATACCTCTAGTCGAAATGCAACGGTTCAGGTATTAGAAGGAGCAGGAATTTTAACCTTAAATGGGGAAGATATTAGATTAGAACCAGGAATTTTTATTGTCATGGATGCTAATGCCCCCCATGCCTTAAAAGCAGAGTCTAATTTAGCATTTTTATTGACATTATCTACACCTTAATCTTAAAACTATAGTATGATTAATATCCAATTCAGGATTCATCGGAGTATACTCTAAGAAAACAGTCCCCTGAAGATTTTATTAACCCATGTTAGAACTGCACTGTCATACCACTTACTCCGATGGTCAACTGACTCCAACGGAACTGGTAAAGGTCGCCGCCGAGGCTGGAGTTAAGGCATTAGCAATTACAGATCATGATACTTTATCCGGTTGGGAAGAAGCATTTCAGGCGGCGCAATTCTATGATATAGAAATTGTCCCAGGTGTGGAATTATCAACAGTTCATAACGAAAGATCATTACATATTTTAGGGTTTTATCCTGATAGAAATAAATTAGAAAATCCTCTTAAAGAACGTTTAAATGGACGCAAAAATAGAGCCAATGAAATCATAGCAAAACTGGCTGAACTTGGTTATCCAATTGAGTTAGAACCTATGGGGGAAGGAATGGCGGTGGCACGTCCTCATATTGCCATGGCGATGTTAAAAGCGGGTTATGTTAAGTCTACTAAAGAAGCTTTTGATCGCTGGTTAGGAGAACATAAACCCGCATTTGTTCAGTATGACAGATTTTCGAGTATTGATGGGATTAAATTATTAAAATCCTGTGGTGCAATTCCCGTTTGGGCTCATCCTTATTTATATCAAGGGGGAAAGATTGAAACGGTTTTTCAAGAATTATTAGAAGCTGGATTAATGGGGTTAGAAGTTTATCATCCCCATCATAGTTTATCACAAATTCAACGGTTAGAAAAACTTTGTGAAGAACATAATCTATTAAAAACGGGAGGGAGTGATTATCATGGAATCGGAGAAATAAATCAGTTTAATTTACCTCTGAGTTTATTAGAGACCCTGAAACAATCAGTTAAGTAGTTGCACAAAATAAATTACCTAGTTGAGAGAGGGAACAGCCCCCGCCCGTGCACGGGGGGCTAGGGGGGGAGGGAACAGGGTAGAGGATGTGTAATTAATTTTGTTTAGGTACTGATCAGTTTTTAAAGAATTGGGAGTAAAATCTCAAATTCCGTCCCCACCCCTAAATTAGAAATAAAGTTCAGTTGACCCCCATGTTTTTCGCTAATAATTTGGTAGCTAATAGCTAATCCTAATCCAGTTCCTTTTCCGGCGGGTTTAGTTGTAAAAAAAGTATCAAAAATTTGAGTTTGAATTTCTTGGGGAATGCCCATTCCATTATCCCGAATAGAAATTGATAGCCATTCTGATTCCACATCAATATCAAAAATATCTTGCTCAACTAAAGATAAGGATTTTTGGTCATTTGGTAAACAATATAATAACCGATTTCCTTGAGAAAATTGGGCTAACTGCGCCGGATATATTTGATCTTGAGATAGAATTTTAACCTGGGTATTAATTTCAATTTTTGGGAATTGTTGACCGTTTTCTTCCCTTTCTTCTAAGGCATCAATAGCATTTGAAATTAGGTTCATAAACACTTGACTCAGTTGCCCAGAATAACACTTGAGTAAAGGAATATCACCATAGTTTTTAACAACTTCAATTCCATGTTTTAGACGATTTTTTAAAATTAATAATGTTCCATCCAGACAATCATGGATATTAATTTCTCGCCGTTGACTACCATCCATGTGAGAAAAACTATGCAAACTATTAACCAGTTGACTCAGACGTTCTGAACTGACTAAAATACTTTTAACTGCTTCTCCTAAGTCTTGTTGTAAAAATTCAAAATCAATTTCAGCTTTAACATCATCAATCGCAGGACAAGGTTTTTCGATATTTTCTTCATAGGTTTGAATCAACTTGATTAAATCTTGATAATAATTTAAGAGACAGCTAGAATTTCCTAAAATACAACTGACAGGATTTCGGATTTCATGGGCAACTCCAGCGACCATTTTTCCTAAACTGGCTAATTTCTCAGTTTGAATTAATTGAGATTGAGTCTGTTGACGTAATAATTCAGTTGCTAATTGATGAATAGAAGATTGAGCAAATAATAACTGTTGAATATCGAGAAGTTGATGCTGGTTTTCTGTTAACTGAACGATAATTGGTTCATATAATAATTCAGGCGATCGCTTGACAACTCGATGGGCTGCTTCTACAATTAACGTATCTCCTGATAAAACCAATAATTGGCTTTGAGCAAACCTTTGTAATGAACGAATAGAACGTTGTAAAAACAATTCTCGTCCATAGGGACGACTTAAACATTCTAAAAATATTCGTCGAGAAATCATCCCACTAAACCGACCATTTTGAGTTAGCATCACCCCAGGAATCAGGGGATTTTCTTCTAACTTTTGAGTCAGAATTATCCCAGGTTGGTTGATATCAACTTGATCATCATACAAAGATAAATCTTTAAGGGTTGACTCTAAATTTAATTGATTAATGGATGAAAAAGGAAGCATTAAGGATGACGTTTTCATAGAGTAAGTATTGAGCATAATTATGCCAAAATAAATAGATTGTGAAGTTTAATTGACCGGATAGCTGTTAGTGCATCTAAATTACCTATTCAAAAACCGTCAAATCCTTGTAATTCAGTCATATAGCAGGGAACAGGGAACGCCGGATCTGGGGGGGAAATACTTCACCGTCTGGGTTCCAATATCCGTCTGGTGTCCTAACTGCCTTGGCGGTTGCTATATTAATAACTGGGGTAGTGTCTTTCAAGTGCTTAACAGCTTAAAGGATACCGTTTCACCCTGAAAAGTCTTGATTCTATTCTATTCTATAATTTATAATTTGAAGCAAAATTTTAAATTTAACCTATTATTAATCTGTTTACCTATTGTTAAACTTATTTGGGATAGATACTCCTATCAACCAAAATACAGGCTGAAAAAAATAGAGAATAACTTCGTGATTTTAGCTGTTTTCCTAGGAATTTTTAAATAGAACTGGGGGATTTGTTACCCAAAGATAGGGATGTTTGAAACTCGAACAAACCACCCGATCTCGTCCTTGATTTTTTGCTTGATATAAGGCTTGATCCGCTAGAACAATTAAATCTCCGGGTGTTTTAATCGTTTTTATAGTTTCTGGATTTCCAAATTCTGCGGTAGCAATTCCTAAACTTAGGGTGATATAGGAACTGACCAAAGAACTTTTATGATCAATTTGAAGGGATTTGAGATTATCTCGAATTTTTTCAGCGATTTTAATCGCTTGTTCTTGATCAATTTTGGGTAAAATAACGACAAATTCTTCCCCACCATATCGAGCTACTAAACCCTGTTCTGATGTCAAAGTTTGAGCGATGACTTGAGCTACTTGTTTAAGACAATCATCTCCAGCTTGATGTCCGTAGGTATCATTATAGCCTTTGAAGTAATCGACATCAATAAAAATCAGAGACAGGGAAAATTTAGTAGATTTCAGTTCTGACCATTGTTGATCAAAATATTGGTCGAAAAAACGACGGTTAGCGACTTGAGTTAATCCATCTAAGCTGGCTTGAATTTGCAATTCCTGATATAATTGCTGTAGAATTTTATTCCATAATTGATGAATTTTTGACTGAGCTAGTAACAGTTGGTACATATCAATTAATCGATAAATATGGGGTTCAAACTTAACTACAATCGGTTCATAAACTAAATCTGGTAAGCGTTGTAAGGCGGTTTGAGTCGCTTCTAAAATTGGCGTAGAACCCTCGAGAATTAAAATTTCTTTATTTTCCCAGCGATATAATACTTTTAAAGAACGTTTTGAGAACAGTTCAATTCCATAGGGGCGACTTAACCTTTGTAAAAATCGTTGTCGAGAAATCATGCCAAAAAACTCTTGATTTTCTGTTAGAATGACTCCCGGTAATAAAGGGTTAGAGTTGAAAAATTTACCCACAACTTCTCCCCTTTCTGAAATATCGACTTGACAATCATATAAGAATTGATCTTCAAGGGTTGGTGATAAATCAGAATAGGGGATAGAAGTAGAGTTAGAACAAAGGTTATATAGCTCAAATCGGTTGGAACTTAGCATACAATTTTCATTTTGTTTGTAAAGATATGATGTTCCTGATTGATTCAATTATATAGAATCCTGTATCAGATCAGTTACCTTCTATAATAACTAAGTTTTTGATGCAATATTTGCGGTGGTGGGAGTGTCCTCGCTCGCTAGGACGTATGGTTTAAATGCAGTTACAGCTTGGGAAATGATAGCTTTTGGGAAATAAATAGCTTGGATAAGGTTAGGAAGTGATAGCGAGCGAGGAGGGGCTGCTACCACAGGGCTGACCCCAACGCACTGCTTTGTTTTAATTAATCGTTATCCGATAGAATTTGTAAGCGAATTTTGCCCTCGCTACCATCGCCTAATTGCACTTCAATAATTTGACCTGCTAACTGTTCTAAACAGCCTAAAAGCGATCGCAAATGGGGGGTACTTGCCCCCGTATCCACATATAATCTATCAGCCAAACTGCCAACTCGTTTCCAACTACTATGGAGTTTAACCATCGTTTGTTCGAGGACAGTGGCTTGTTTAACTAAATCAGAAGCCGTATTTAAACATCCCACCCGCAGCGCTTCTTCTAACGCCATTTCCATATCTACAGAAGACTGATTTAAGGCTTGAACTTGACCCGCCGCATCCAAATATTTCGATAAATTTTTGGCTTCCGATGTTAACTGTTTAATCGTATCAACATCGGGATTTTCGATCATTTCCCGTTTTAATTCCGTAATATGTGCTTCGGGTAATTTTTCCATTTCCCGCACTAATGGCGCTAAATAACGAGGCGGCATAGCCCCTTCCGTGGCTTTTTCTCGAATGCTATCAGGAATTAAATCGGAACTCATCGCCGTCCATTCATCATTCAGTTGTCGGACTTCACGGCGAGTAATTCGATCGCCGTTACAAGCCGCATCACTAACCATTTGTTGCACTTCTGCGGGTGCTTTTGCCGTTTCTATAAACGCCCTTTTACTAAAATTATTAATCGCATCGGGATTAAGATGACCTTGAAGTAATAGGGCATCAGCACTATTAGCTAATTCAATTAAAGCATAGGCCTGACTTTTGCTAATTTCCCGTTCTTTTAACCAATTTAAAAAGCCTGTACCCCGTCCTTCGCCGCCTTTTTTTTCTCGATCTCGGACAACTCTTAATATTCTGCCGCGCCAGATTTCGGTTTGCAAGTCGAAGCGATCGCAAACTTTCCAAGCGACATCAATTTGCTGTTCAAAATCCAATTCAGTAATTTCCGCTTCTGGATCAGGGAGTTCAAAATGCAGATCCTGAAATTCTGCTAAAACCTGGATCAGTTCATCGGGGATTTGGGGACTGTCGGCCATTGGACGCACGTTGGGTTGGGAGACTGCGGGATCATTATTGCACAATTCGGGAACCTCTGGAGTTCTTCTGCGGGTGTTGTGTCCAGTTTGGATGAGCTATCATCGTTAATGATGTACAATTGTTTAATTCTTGTTCTAGCGATTTTAGGCGAGTTGACATCCACCCCGCCGTAAAACGGGCGGGGATTCCATCTATTTCAACAAATCAAAGATTGACAATTGTTGAAATTCTGGAAGGGTTGACGCTTCGCCGAGACGATGCTCTCTTTGCAGAAAGTCTTACCTTCTCTCCACGTCCGTTTAGAGTCTCCGAATGCCCTCCGGCGACTAAAATATTTACTGCGGCGTTAATATCTCGGTCGTGAGAAATGCCACAATTAAGACAAATCCACTCTCTAATATTTAGCTCTTTTTTGCCACCGCGAAAACCACAACAAGAGCAAGTTTGAGAAGTTGGAGTCCATCTATCAATTACTCGAAAATCACGTCCGTACATGACTGACTTAGCCTCTAGCATAGTTCTGAAATACCGCCAACCTAAATCAGAAATAGCGCGAGACAACTTTCGGTTCTTAACCATCCCTGAAATATTCAAGTCTTCCAAGACTATTGTTTGATTCTCACGAATAATCTTAGTTGACAGTTTATGAAGAAAATCGTTTCGGGTATCAGAAATCTTAGCATGAAGTCTAGCTAGTTTCTTTCTAACAACTTCCCTTCTTTTACTCCCTTTCTGTTTTCTTGACAAATTTTGCTGTAATCTCCTTAAACGCTTTAATTGTTTCTTTAAAGGTTTAGGAGATTTAATTTTTTCACCGTTACTTAATGTAGCAAAATCAGTGATTCCTAAATCAATTCCAACACTTCGTCCGTTTTTAGGTAATTGTTGAGGATTAAACTCAACTACAAAACTAACAAAGTATCGATCAGCACTGTCTTTAATTAAGGTAACACTAGAAGGAATTGCCGGTAATTCTCTACTCCAGATTACTTTAATTTCACCAATTTTGGCTAAGTAAATGTAATCAGAATTGGGATAGATTTTAAAACCATTATCAGTGAACTTAGCAGACTGTTTAGACTTACGTTTCTTAAATTTAGGTGGCTTAACTTTCTTACCTTTTCTTTGCCCTTTACAGGATTTAAAAAAGTTTGAATAAGCCTGCTCTAAATCCCTTAAACTTTGTTGTAAGGGGATAGCAGACACTTCTGTTAACCATTCTTTTTCCTGGGTTTTCTTGAGTTCCGTAAGTCTTTTGGAAAGTTCATTACTGGAAGGTTTTTTATTACCAGCACGATATTGCTCTTGACAATAGGCTAAGGCATCGTTAAAAACCACCCGACAACAACCAAACAATCGGGATACTAGCCCCTTTTGTTGGTCTGTTGGATAGATTCGGTAGCGATACCTTAACTTCATTCTTTGCGCTTAAAATCTTCTTCTTCACTATACACTACAATTGAATAAAAAGCCGTCGTGGAACGACGGGGTTTTAAACCCATTTTTATGATAAAATTAACACAGGTCTTTGTCCTGCTTGTTCTCGTCCCTGAACAGGATTAAGATTAACAAAATAAATCTCGCCTCTTTGAATGGTCATAAATCACTTAAACCATCCATTTCAGTAATTTTAAATTCCTGTTCTATTTGCTGAATCTCAGCTTGAATGAATGGATCGTTTGCCATTGCTTCTAGTTGTGTTGTTAAGTTAGAAACACTGATTTCTATTTCTTGATCTCCATAAGTGGCTTTTAATCTTTCTAAAAAGCTCTGATCGAGTTCACTAGCTTTTAAACGATAGGTAGTTACCATTTTGAGTTATTATTTTTGTTCAAGTTGATTTTTGGGCTGACTTTGGCTTCTATTATAACTTATCATCCGCAACTGAATCGCCCCAAAAGTCAGAAACCGGGTTTCTATCAATATCTAGTTTTCCCCAACAGTCTTTAAGCAGAAACCCGGTTTCTTTGATAGTGACGCACCCTGGAGGTTTAAGAAACAGCAATAAACTGGTTAATGGCGTCTATAAGTTGATCAATTTCTGAGGAGAGGGTAAAGTAATGAACACAAGCTCTAACGCAATTAGGATCGAGGAGAGTTCTCAGGAAAATGCCTTGATTTTCTAAAGTATTGACTAAGGATTTATGGGATTTGCCATTAGTGAGTTGAAAGGAAACTAAACCCGCTTCCGGGGGAGAGGTTTTTAAACATTGAATTTGAGGAATTTCTGATAATTTTTGCCATAAATATTGACTATTTTGACAAATTTGTTGATAACGTTCTATTGCCGTTCCCCATTGATGATGGAGAGCGATCGCATGGCGTAAAGCCGCATATAATGGATAGGCGGAAGTTGCCACTTCATAGCGTTTTCCATCCGGTGTCCAAGAGATAGGTTTTCCCTGTTCATCACCGATAATACTGCGCCATCCGATAAAGGTTGGGGATAATTCTGATCGAGATTCAGCGCTAACATATAACCCCCCTAATCCATCTGGCCCACAAAACCATTTATGACCTGTAAAGGCATAAAAATCAACCTCGGTTTCTGTTAAGTTTAGGGGTAAAACTCCTACGGATTGAGCCGCATCTACTAATACTTTTGTGTTATAATTATTGTGGCAAAGATTAACAATTTCTGTCAAAGGTAATACTTGACCCGTATTCCATAAAATATGACTGATCACTAATAGACGAGTATGGGGTTTTAAATATTCAGAAATCATCCCTACGGGATCGCTTTGGTTTAAGGTTTCTCTTAAGGGAAAAAATGAAACTTCCAGATGAAAACGACGTTGAATTTCTTGAATAATTGCTAAAATTCCTGGGTGTTCACAATCGGAAATTAACAGATGATCTCCGGGTTGCCAATCAATTCCCCAGAGGGCAATATTACAGCCTACAGTAACATTTTCGGTGAAGGTGAGGGTTTCCGGTGAGATTCCTAATTCCGTAGCCAGTAAATGACGAGTTAATTGGGTTTCTTGGTTTTGCCATTGGTTGACTTTCCCCGAAAAAGGGCCATGGGATTGCATATATTTATACCCTTCAAAAATAGCATCCATGGATATTTGTGCTAATGGCCCTTGTCCGCCATAATTAAAATAGGCTTTATTGGTTAAGGCGGGAAACTGTTGGCGATGGGTTTTTAGGGAAGAAATTGTCATAATATTGAAGGTTAGTTATTTTTCGTTAAGTAGAGACGTTCCATGGAACGTCTTTACTCTAATTAGTTTAATCTGAATAGGATATCTGATGTACAATTAATCATTGACACTAAAGAATCATGTTAATCACCGATAAACAACTGTTACTTTATCAACGCTGTCAGAGGCGGGCATTTTTAGACCGTTATGGCGATATTTCTCAACAAGATCCTCCCAGTGATTTTTTACTGAAATTGATCCGCGATAGTTCGGCTTATCAGAAATATATTTTATCTCAATATCCCTATTCTAAACTGAGTTCTTTTTTTGGAAATTGGGACTTAGGCGCGAAACAAACCCTAGAGTTAATGCAGCAAGGAGTTGAGCGAATTTATCAAGGGATTTTGTTAAAAATAGAGGTAATTAATCAATCTGAAATTTTAGGGAATAGGGATAATTTATCAGAATCTGATCAAATAATTGAAATTAAATTACTTAGTAGTCCTGAATTATTAGTTAAACAACCTGGATTTTCTAAATTTGGTGATTGGGTTTATGTTTCCCAGGATATTAAATTAGGAAAACGTCCTAAACTTGATTATCAAATTATTTCTGCGTTTCATGCTTATTTATTAGCAGATATTCAAGGAATACAGCCGGAAACAAGTTGGTTGATTTTACGCGGTAAAGCGCCTTATTCAGTTGATTTAGAACAACGTCTTCCGAAAATGCACGATGTTTTAAATAATTATTTAAACATGGTTTTATCTCGTCAAGAACCGGAGGTTTTTATTGCTAGACAAAAATGTAATTTATGTCAATGGCATAGTTATTGTTTGGATGTAGCGCGATCGCAAAATCATATTTCTTTAATTCCAGGGGTGACTCCAACTCGTTATTTGCGGTTACAAGAAATTAATTTAACCACTGTTCAAACCTTAGCTAAAGCCACCCCAGAACAATTAGAAGTTTATCCCGAATTTGCTGAAGGAATTGCCTTACAAATTATTAAGCAAGCTGAGTCAAATTCAGATAATAAAGCCATTAAACGTTGGGAAGAATTTATCAGTTTTGAAAAACATTTTAATTCTAGCGAATGGATTAAAATTTTTCAAGACAATTATCAAAATAAATTAAAAAAATTTCCCGTTGAAATTTATTTTGATATTGAAGCCCAACCAGAATTAAACTTGGATTATCTTCATGGAATATTGGTCATCGATCACCGTTCAAATCAACAAAAATTTTATCCATTTTTAGCAGAAAATCAGACCCAAGAAGAATTAATTTGGAAACAGTTTTTAGAATTGGTTTGGATGTATCCTATCGCTCCTATTTTTCATTTTTGTGACTATGAACCTAAGACCATTAAAAGATTAGCTATGGTCTATCATACCCCTGATTATTTGTGGAAACCTGTATTAAACCGATTTATTGATCTTCATGCTAAAATGATAGAAACTGTGACCCTTCCGGTGGAAAGTTATGCCCTGAAACCCGTGGCGAAATGGCTGGGGTTTGAATGGCGTGATCCGACAGCTAATGGTGCTCAATCTGTTTGTTGGTACGAACAATGGTTAAAAACAGGCGATCGCAGTTTATTAGATGCCATTGTTCAATATAATGAGGATGACTGTCGGGCTACATTTCATATTAAAGAATGGTTAACGGAATTTCTTAATGATTAGATTTAGTTTTTTAGTTTGGTTTAGATATTGATTTTATAACCCTTAGATTATCTCGCAAAAATCAAAGTATAGGTCAATTAAATGCGAATTTTTTTATCAATTTTTGAGGTAATTTTAATCTTGACTTTATTTTTTATCTTCAGCACTTCTAGTGTGGCAATTTCAACGATTATTGACTTTATGGGACAAGCTAATTTACCCACAGAATTACTCTATAATAACACAGAAGTCGGCGGTTTATCAGGAATTACCTATAACCCTGAACAACAGGTTTACTACGCCATATCCGATGACTCCAGCAATAAAAATAAAGCTCGATTTTACACCCTGAAGATTGATTTAAGTTCCGGTTCCCTCCCAGAAACAGGAGTAAGTGTAATTGGTGTGACTCAGTTATTAACAGAAACCGGAGAAACCTTTACTAAAGATAGTCTTGATCCTGAAGGAATTGCTTTTTCTGGAAATAGTGTATTTATTGCTTCGGAAGGGAATTTTTATGGAAATATTCCAGCTTTTATTAAGGAGTTTTCTTTGCAGGGTAAACTATTACGTTCTTTACCTATTCCTGAAAAATTTAGAGATAAAAATTGGAGTAAAAATCAAGGGGTTCGTTCTAATTTATCCTTAGAAAGTTCAACCATAACGCCCGATAAAAACTATTTGTTTACAGCTAGTGAAAATGCCTTAATTCAGGATGGAGAAATAGCGAATTTAGATCGGGGAACTCCTAGTCGAATTTTGCGATATAATTTACAAACCAATCAACCTGATCGAGAGTTTTTATATTTTACCGATACCTTAGCTAATTCTTCTTTTATTGCAGAACAGTATAATAGACAGGGTTTAGTTGATTTATTGGCAATTGATCAGGAGCATTTAATTAGTTTAGAACGGTCTTTTTCCTTGGGTTTAGGATATACGATTAAATTATTTTTAGTTAATTTAGAACAAGCGGATAATATTCAAGAATTGGAGAGTATAAAACTAGCAAATTCAGAAATTGTACCCGCAGAAAAAACGTTATTACTCAATTTAAACAGTTTAAATATTTTGATCGATAATATTGAAGGATTAACTTGGGGTTCTCCCTTACCCGAAGGAGGGCGATCGCTAATTCTAATTAGTGATAATAACTTTATGAGTTTACAAACCACCCAGATTATCGCATTAAGAATTAATCCCAACGTAGTAAGCCCTTCAGGGCTTTGAGGCGTAAACACCTCACTACAAGATTTGAGGCGTAAACACCTCACTACAAGATTTGAGGCGTAAACGCCTCACTACAAAAGCATAACCAAAGTTTAACCTGGGAAACCTTGACAACCGATTGGGGTAATAAGCTATGATTGAGACACAAATACCTGTACTCAGTCTCTCGCTCTCAAATGGAATCATCCAGCCTGTCTTTGTCGGGTCTCAGAGGAGAGCAAAATCAAACCTCATTGGGGGTGAAATTCTTCTTTACCTAGCGGGACAACACTTTTTTAGTCTAATTATCGCGACTTTTGTATCGGGTTTGGTGACTTTCCAAGGGCCAGTGGTCGAACTGGCAACACCCATTTAACCTGTATATAAAGTTGATTAAGAGAACAAAATTTAATTAATTTATTAACCCATTTTTATGAGTGTCTAACTCGATAAAACCTGACTATTACTGTGTTACCCACACAGAGCAGAGTTTTATCATCAGCATTAATTTTTAACCCTAGAACTATATCAATTGAAGTCGGTAAACCTCAATATTGAGATGTTTCCAGCGACACTTAGGTTTAGTTTAAAACTTTCCGTTATTAATATTAATGGAAAAGAATCAAAGGTTGTATTCCTACAACAACCTCAAGTTTTTGCTACAAATTTTTCAGTTCAAGATTAAGTCAAAATCCTCCGAATATTCGGAACAGTTGATTATGAATACCTTAATGATTAAATCCTACGAAGGTCAAAAAGATTGGTCGGCGATCGCTAATTTATTTAAAGCCTGTCAAACCGTTGATCATCTTAGCGAAGATGAAAGTTTAGCCGACTTAAAATTAGGTCTATCTTCTCCTAATGTTAATCCCCAACAAGATATCCGTCTGTGGACAGACACAGAGGATCAACTTTTAGGGTTAATTGGCATTGAACCCCTAGCCTCTAAACTGGTAATTGATGGATATTTTGGTCTATATATTCATCCGAGTATCCGATCTAGCAATTTAGGAAAAGAAATGTTGCGCTGGTGTGAAACTCGCCTGCGAGAAATCGGACAACAAAAACAACAAATGGTACAACTACGAACCTATACTTTAGAAAATCAAAGCCAACAAAATCAACTCCTGAAAAAACAAGGATTTAAAGTTGATCGTCAGTTTATTACCATGGCGAAATCCTTAGAATCTCCCTTATCTATTCCCCAACTTCCTTCGGATTTTAGGTTATCTCATATTCAAGGAAAACAAGATATTTCGGCTTGGGTAGATTTATTTAATGAGTCCTTTATTGACCATTGGGATCATCATGAATTAACCCTGGAACAAGCCCAATATTGGCACAATCAACCCAACTATCAACCGGAATTAGATTTAGTTACCATTGCGCCTAATGGCAACTTTGCAGCCTTCTGTAAATGTCAGTTAAATTCTGATCAAATCGGTTGGATCGAATGGTTAGGAACCCGACGAGGATTTCGGAAATTAGGCCTAGGAAAAGCTATGCTTTTTTCCGGTTTATCCCAACTCCAAAAAGCCGGAGCAACTACCGCAAAACTGAGCGTAGATGCCGATAGTTTGACCGGAGCAACTAAACTCTATGAATCCGTTGGTTTTCAACCCGTAGCCAATTGGTTATCCTGGGTTAAACCATTATCCCGTCAAAATCTCAGCCAACTTTTCCCCCAACAAGCCACGGCTTAAATCAGCTATAAAATAAGTAGTAGAGACGTTCCATGCAACGTCTCTACCGGAGAATGTGTAGGAAACATTTTTAAAATAAAATCGAATTTTTCCGCACTTCTTCCGGTTCTGGTTTTATGCGTAAATCTTCAATCAGTTGGTGGAGATGATCGGAATTAGCCTGATACATTTCCCCGCAAAATTCACATTTTGCTTCCGCACCGTTATCTTTTTCAATCATATCTTGAAGTTCTTCCGTCCCGAACATTTTTAAAGCCCCTAATACCCGTTCAAAAGAACAACTACAATCAAAGCGAACTAATTGAGATTCGGGTAAAATTACTAATCCTATATCTCCTAATAATTCTTGCAAAATATCCGGTAAGGTTTTATTGGCTCTCAATAAAGGAGTAAACCCAGATAAACTAGCAACCCGGGATTCTAATTTAGTAATTAATTCTTCATCCGTTGCGGCTTTTGGTAATACTTGTAATAATAAACCCCCCGCCGCTTGCACTCCTTGTTTATCAACAAATACCCCTAAGATTAAAGCCGAAGGTGTCTGTTCAGAATTAGCTAAATAGTTAGTAATATCATCACCAATTTCACCAGAAACTAATTCAACTGTGCTGGTATAGGGATAGCCATAACCCACATCTCGCACCACTCGCACATAACCATTCTGGCCCACAGCCCCACCGACATCCAATTTGCCCTGGGAATTGGGCGGTAATTCCACATCGGGGTTGCCCACATAACCCCGGACAGTCCCATTTAACCCCGCATCCACCAAAACCCCATCCAATGGCCCATCGCCGTTGATGCGGATATTGACTCTGGATGTGGCCCGTTTCATACTCGATACCAAGAGCAACCCGGCGGCCATGGTGCGTCCTAGGGCTGCGGTTGCCACATAGGAGAGTTTGTGTCGTTGTCTGGCTTCTTCCGTCAAACGGGTGGTAATCACGCCTACAGCCCGAATTCCGCCCTCTGCCGCCGTTGCCCGAATCAGTTGATCTGCCATGCTTACAATTTTTAACAATTTGTACCTGCTCCCATTTTAATTTTTTCTGGGATCAGGTGTTAGGGGTCAGTCAAAATTGATTTTGATTTGATAGAATGGATAATCATAATTGCGTTAGTTATGACCAGCAAAACCTTTAAATCTATCATTAAAGATAATTTAGATCCCAAGGATTATGAGTCAAAAAATTAGTAATTCCTTTCCCAGTTGTGATCCGTTAATTCTCAATGATGAAGTTTGGTTAGGAGTTCAGTCTGTTGCAGAAAGTTTAGAAGTTTCTGTTCCTGAACTTTTAGAAAAAATTAGTTCCCAGCAATTGATTGTGATTGAAGTGGAAAAATTGGAAGACTTGTTAGATACAATTGATGGATTAGAGGGACTATTATCAGCAGAAACAGAAGGAACCGTTTCTTGGGAAGATATTAAAGCCGGACTGGATTAAGTGTCGATGTACAGAATACAGTTTTCTAAAAAAGCCCAGCGTCAATTCAAGGCTTTGCCTCAACTTGTTCAAGAACAGCTTCAACCCAAAATTGACGCTTTATCAATTAATCCTAGACCTTTTGGGATAAAAGCCTTACAAGGAAGAAAAGGATTGTTACGTTTACGAGCAGGCGATTATAGAATCATTTATCAAATTGAAGATGACCTTCTCATTGTTCTAATTGTTGAAGTAGGTCATAGACGGGAAGTGTATAGAAACTAAAATTTTTGATCTAATTACCCAGATTTTTCATAACCAATGTTACAATAAAAAAATATACCGTTATTAAAGTAAAATTATTATGCTCGGTACGTTTCAAGAAAGCAGTATCCGTATTGAAGTCAACGCCAAAGAAGCTGATATTCGAGACAGTTTATTACGTCCGAGTCAGTTGCAAAAATGGTTATGGCCTCAACAGTTTAACCCCGGACTTCCTGAACAATTCCAACCAGGATTAACCTTTACCAGTTCCCTTGGCCCGGTGACAATTCAACATTATGTTGATGTCAGCCAACCTAATTGTTTAAGACTATTATTAAGTCAGGGAATTGATGGATTTCATGAATGGTATTGGGGGGAAGGTTGGGTACAATCTCGCTTAGAAGGGATTTCTATATTACCTTTAAATTTGGGTCAAACTCTCAATTTAATTCGGTTACGCGATTTTTTAGTTAATAAAAATCAACCCCAAACTTAGTTGGTTATAAAACCGATAAAAAGGCTTTAATTGCTAATCCTAAAACCTCTAACATAAATAATTGTGATAAATTAGATAATCATAATCAGTAATTGTATGATTAATCATCAGAATCTATCACAATATTTTTGGTTTGAATTTCTTGGATAAAAATTTTAAAACTAGGATTATTTTGGTAATTTTTAATCAATTTTTTATGTTTACTGTAAGGCTTAGAAAGGGTTCTATAATAGTCAGGATTTTTAGCGTTCTCATCAATTGTAAATCCTTTTTTCTTATTAATAGCTGGATTTAACGTCTCTAAACAATTTACTATTTTCTGCTTGTGCGCTTTTTCGTTACAGTAAAGAGGAAGTAACCAACATTCAGTAGAATGAACAGCTATAGCAAAAATAATTCTATTAGAATAGTCCCTATAAAAATCTTCCCCGATTAAACTCTTGAATTTTTCTTGGACTTTTTCTATTAATTGTTCTGGACTCAATAATTTACCATTTTCGTCTTGATGAAGAATCTTATAATTAGTATCTGGTGAACGGTCAGTATCAATTTGAATAATCACATAGTCATTAAATTGAAAAGCTTCTTTAAAATCTTCGGACTCACAATATTTAAAAACCAGTGTCCAACCTCCATGACCTGATTTATTATCATTATCCTTATCTCTTTCAGGTTGAAGAGGATTAACCATTAAATCATTTGTTTTAAAATACCCACTTAAAATATTCTCAATGACAATCTGATCTGTAAGTCCTTCAGTAATTAATCCAAAAGTAGTCATAACTAAAAATTTTTAGGTAGTCCCCCAATATAACCGCGTAAAAATGCTTCTGATAATCTCACAGGTTCCTGTCCGTCCAGAGGTTTTGGAGATAAAATCCTTCTGGCTTTAGTATAACCTAATTGATTACGGGAAATTACAAAAAGTCTTTGCTCATCATCCTCCAAATCTAATCCATCTAAGATAGCAGGATTATGAGTGGTAAAAATAACTTGTCGCTCATATTTTTTTGCTAACTGTACTAATTCTTGAACCAATCTACGTCCCAATCTGGGGTTTAGGGAAACATCAATATTATCTACAGCAAAAAATTTAGGGGTATTATCACTGATAAACAGACAAAAGTAAAACAGTAAAAACAAAAATCCTTCATTAGAACTATTTTGATCAAAGTATTTTTGTTTTCGTGAAATAAGGTATCGATCAGCAATTTTAAGGGTTTTTTGATTCAGCGATAATTCATCAGGAATACTGAAATCCTTAAACCAATCTATAAGCTGCATTTTTTCTTTTATCTCTTGAATTTTTTCTTGATTTTTTTCTGCATTTAAAACCGTTAATAGTTTCAATAATCCTTCTCCATGAATTCCCAAAGGTTGGATTTGACCTTCTTCTTTAAAAATTCGTAAACTTGAGTTCTCTGGAGAAAAAATCAAAAAGTTTTTTAAAGTTAAATTATCAGGATTTTCGATAATATACCGTTTTACGCTTTGTTGAACAAAATCTGCTTCTGATAAACTTGAAAAAATATCGGTATTTTGTTCATAAGCTAGATAAATTCCCTCGCTCATCCTCTCAATTTCAGGGATTTCCTTTGAAATTTCAGAAATCTTACTAACCCAACTAGAGTAGGGTTTACCATCATGTTGTAAATTATAGGTAATAATCTTATCGTTTTGAAACTGGAAAGATGTTTCAATTTCTTTGTTAAGATCATCAGAATTAAAAGCGGATCGCATGAATTGAGGTTCCGTTATTCTAATTCCTCTGGATGCTAAAAACTCATGATCGAGTTTATCACTTGCTGCGGCTGAACTTAATGCGATCGCTTCCAAAATATTCGTTTTTCCACAACCATTTTCACCAATCAAAACCGTTACCCTTCCCAGTGGAAGTTTCAATTGATCAATGGATTTAAAGTTTTTAATAGTAATTTGTTGAATCATGGTTATCTTACTGTTTCGGATTTAAAGGGTTTGTGAAAAATTGATTGTTAGCATTTCTTGGAGAAAGTTCGATTTTTAATCGTTATATCATAAGTCTTTGGGATTGTCAATCACTTTGAGACAAAATTAAGTTTAAAATATTCATTTCTTTAGAGTGAAACAGTTGATTTTCATTAAATAAATTTTTACCCAGTTTGTCCATCGAGTTAGTATTAAAAACCACATAGGGAAGATTTTTATAATTACCATCAGCAGGTAGAATATTATCCGCAGAAGCGAGAAAATAAACTAAGCGTCTTAAAATATCCTGAAAGGATGGAGGTAACAATTTGTGATCGCTTAAAAAATACTCCTCTAATTCGGTAAAAGTTAAAAAAGTTTGAATGGGAAACGCATAATAGCGATCGCAACTTTTAGAAGTTTGTATTACTTGTTGCGATCGCTCTTTAACCTCCCCTAAACTGTAGACTAATTCCAAAGCAGAAGCAACCAGTGTCTTAATTTGTTTGGGGTAATTTCCCTTTGCTAAACCCCAGAGTTGTTGAAGAAAATCGCTATTTTCTAAAGTAAAAATCCGAGATAAATCAATATAATTAATTTCCCTAACCGTTTTTTCTGATAACGGAATAATCAATAAACTTCCGCGCACATAGGTTTTTTCTAATGGGGGAAGATCCAAAAATTGATCTAAACTTTTTTCCAATTTAGATAAAATTTCCCATCCCAAAGATAAATAAGAAACTTCCTGTTGAGTTTTAGAGGTGACAGGAGGACGATAAATTTCTATTTTTTGAGCAGATAATAAATTTAATAACCGTTGGGAAATCTCCTTTAAGCGTTGATCTTGACGACGCTTTTTAGACTCTTTTTGGACTTCCTGATATAGAGTTACCATTGACCCTAAAAAACTATCTCCTCCTTGTTTAATCGACTTTCCCCCAATCGGAATCATTACATAACTTTGAAATCCAATTTGACCCAATCCCACAATTCGAGTCATAATTGATGCTTTTAAAATAATCAGAATATTTAACGCACTTAAACAGGATTCTTGTAAAGAAATTTTGGCTAATTCCTGAGATTCTGCTGGAGATAAAGGGTGATTATCTTGATCAACTTTAGGGGTAAAATAGATTGCTTTATCCGATAGATAAAACTTAATGAATTTTTCCCCTTGATCTAAATTTCCCCCGCGACCTCTATAGATAACTTGAATAATTTCCATTAAATTTTGTTCGATTTGAAACCCTGGAATTTCTACTAAAATATATCGGGTATTCGGGAAAGATAAACCGCGAGATGCGGAAGCAGTCATAAAAATGACATTAACGCTATCCTTATATTTTTGAATATTGGCGATTTCATCCTCGGAAAGACTCGCATGAATTTCTAAATAATCTTTTTTTACTTCAAACGTAGGGAGTTGCTTCGCAATTAGATCAATCAGTTGTTTGAGTTTATCCTTATTTTGAATATAGACAATAATTTGACCTTGATTTTGATTTAACCGTTGCAAAATATCGGTTTTAATCCTATCGATCATTTGATTAATTAACGTTGAATCATCTTCGTTATTCTCTTGGTCATTTACTGAGTGAATCAAAACCTGATAATCTATTGTTAATTGGGAAGCGGGATAGGAATTTGCATTAATTAAAGTTGCTGGGTATTGATTTAAAAATTTAAACTGATCCACCCATAAACACTGTTGTTGGGTTTCGGAAACCTGTCGAACAAAAATTTTATCTGCTTGGACGTTTTGATCGGATAAATGACTTTCAACAACATCTTTTAGGGTTAAAGAAGCATCCGCAGTAATCACTTTAATATTAAACCCATAATCAGGATTTAATAAGTCGTATTCTTCGATAAAAGTTTTAATTCCATGTAAAAAAGCAACCCCTTCTGATGATCCGGTAATTTCATCAATCATAATAAAAATATTTCTCAACCGTTGCGATAATGCTTTGATTTTTTCAGGAATGACACGACGGGTAGAAGAATTATAAACACTGCTAAAAATTCGTTTTAAATGTTTTAAGGTATTTCCTGATCTTGTTTCTTTTAACGCTTGAATTGATGCGGTCGCAATAATATTATTAGGAAATTGATCGGGATGAATAAAACAAGTATGAATTGCTTCCGATAAACTCGCTAAAACTCCCGCTTGATTTCGCGGTTTTACTTCTAAAACTTCTTCGGAATTTCGCCCAAATCGTTGAGAGGATTTATACTGATAATCTCGCTCTAAACTAGCATTTAAAAACTTAACTTTTCCGATTTGTACATCTTCGGAAAATAGATGATAATAAGATTCAACCGCACAACCGCCTTTTTGATCATTTAAAATCATCGCATTGGTATTTAAACAAATAATGTGATCTTTTAATTTATGGGTAACAGGGTCGCAAAATTTTTCGATAATATCCCGATTTACTTGAATCCGAGGACTGACATAAAATAATAGTGTTCCTGCTTCTAAATGCTGTAAAATATAGTTAGCAATAGCTGTGGTTTTACCAATTCCTGGGTTTCCAGTTAGGAATAAATAGGGGATTTTGGGGTCGGAGAGCGATCGCTGAATTAACTCAGCATGAGCATCTCTTAGAGATAAGTTTGGTTGGGTTAAATTAAGCGATCGCTGTAAGGTTTCAGGAATATTATCAGCAGTATTAAAAAAGTCTGATTCCCCAACTTTTAAGACTTCTTGATGAGCAATAGAGGTAATTTGATTAGGTTGTGCTTCAATAATTTTTCTAACAAAATCACCAGCATTTTTAAAACTTTTTGACCCATTACTTTTGATCACATTCAAAACCTTTAGTCGGTTTTCTTTAATATTGACTTCTACTTTACCTCGGTAGATATCATAACAAGTTTTTAAAATCTTTAATGATGATTCTGAATTCAGAGAAATTCCATTAATCAGGCGATCGCTATATCCAAAACAGTTAAATTTTACGATATCACTAGATTTTAAATAACGACTTTGTAACAAAAAATTATAAAAACTCCAAGCATAACTACAAGATTGAACAACTTTTACCCCTTCTTTATCTTTGGTCGAAAAAGCAGAAAAATATTGGTATAACTTTTGAGAAAAAACCTGATAGTTATTTTTCTCTCCCATATCAATTTCTAACCCACAAAATTGAGATTTTGAGCGAATATAATTCAACTCTTTTTTTAATAAATTTTTCAGAGTATCAATATTTTTAATATCCTGAATCGCATAGATCGCAGAAGTAGTAAAAGTTGATAAATCTACCACTAAAATTCGATATTGATCACGATAGCGAGTCAATAATAACGTATCTGCTCTTAAAAACTCTCCTGTGCGTTTATAGTGAATAATATCAACATTATTAAACCCTTGAGTTTCTAAAACATCTCGATAAGCATCATTTTCAGTCTTTTCGATCAGATTAAGACAGTTATCATTATAAAAATCGCACTGAAAATAGACAATCTCAATTTCTCGATCATATTTCCATCCCGTTGCTTCCCTATATTCTCGAATAAAAGTCACCCCGGAAGTCCAACCTTTTTGCAAAAATAATTTCACCCAAGTCGAAATCGTTTGGCGATCTGATCGATCAAAATAATGATTTTCATTCGCTAATTTTTCACTAATTTTATAGAGATAAATCTGACTTAGGGGAGTGACATAAATATCCTGATAGGATTGTTTAAATTGTCTTTGTTTAAAATAGGTTAAAATTCCTAAATTAAACCCAATTTCAAAGATTCGACCTAATTGTATTCCGAGTTGTATTCCCAATGAAGATTTCATTGATTATTCCTCAATTATTGATAGTTTATGAATCATAGATCGCACTTCTAACAACGGTTAAAAATGCTAAAGTATTAAAATTAATATTTTTGGGGGAGTAAGTAAAGTTTGAAAGTGTTCCTAATCCTTCATCTCCGATGAGTTTACTATAAGGATTTAATTTTAAGACGATATTAGTATTTTTATTATAGCTTTTTTCATAACGGGAAAAATGAAACAAGAGAATATAGTTTAAAATCGTTTTTTGGAGAGGAGAAGAATCATCTAATAATCCTGAAATCACATCTCTTGTATGTTCATCATCATACATATTTAACAGGGTGCTATAGCAAACTACACTATTAAAAAAGGTTCGGTTTTGATCAACCGTAACTCCGGTAAACAAATTTAAAAATACTTTAGTCCTTTGACTGGGATCATTAGAGAGTTTTTTCAATTCTTCTACATCGGGAATATAGAAAGATTCTTGATTTTTAGTTTTTAAATTCAAAGCAGGATAGGTATCCATAAAAATCGGATACAGTTTGAGATCGGGTTTTCCATCTTTCAGGTATTTAATCACCGTTTCCGACATAAAAAATAGGGAATCAGGGTCAGATTCTGAGCGAATTAATCCTAAACGTCTACTGTAGGGTGCTTTCGCAACATATAAGAAGTGTCGGTATCCTTTTTCTTCATATAATTTAGTGATTTCATCTCGAATTACGGTTGGTTGTTGATACAATTGTTCATGTTTTTCGTTACTAGAAAAGGTTTTAAAGTTATTGATTTGAATGATATCGGATTTATCGGGATCTCTTTCAATTAAAACAATCTCACCGTAAATATTAGAAATTCGTTGGTTTTTATCCGGTTCATTCCAAACCGCATCACTCACCCAACTGGAAACAACAACAATTGCTAATTTATCTAATTGTGGTTTAAAATCACTATTAAATTTAAACCGTTTGGGAAGTAGGGAATAGAGGGAAGATAAAGCATTTCTAACTCGATAGTTAAAACCTTTATCCTCCCTATTCTTAGTATTTAATCCCTGATCATTTGCTAAACAATCTCGTCTTAAAATATGTGCTAAAGATCGAGTTAAAGTCCTTAAATATTTCTCATCTTCGCTATCATCAATAGTACTTTGTACATGAAATCGTAAGATAGGAATAAACAAATTTTGGTCTTTGAGGGGATTTTGACAAACGCTAATACACAAATAGGTTAATAAACTAAAGACTTGGCGATAAATTCTTGCTTCAGGAGATTGATTATCTTTAAATATAGTTGCTCTCAGCTTGGTAATATTATAATAAATTGCTATTAGTTTTTTCTCTTTAAAATGTTCCTCGTATAGAGAAAGAGGTTTGAATTTTTCGCCTGGTTTTTTTATGTCTTCAGCGTTTAATTCTCGGATCGGATAAAACACCACAGGTAGTGCTTTAATCCCATCAATATTATACCTGAGAGCAAATTTCTGTTCTTCCTCTACGGTAAAATAACGAACATCATCAAAGGTAAAAGTTACTTCTAAAGATGCTAAAGAGTCTTGACTTAGTTGATTTTCTCCGACTTTTAAATAAGCTAATGCTTCCCTCGCTGATGAGCGTGAACGACTGGTATCATCATCTTCTAGGTTAATTTTAAAAAAGTTTTGACTATTAATAATATCTATCGGTTTTTGGTGAAGAATATCCTTGTGTAAACGCAATTTAACTGTTTTTTGTTCATAATTTAAAACTGTTTTTTGGATTAAAAAATCTTTCAAAAATGATTTTAAACGATTGACTTTGCGATTGACTTCCCAAGCAGAATCAGCAATTTTATTTTTGATGGTCGATAAGAGTTGAGTAATTGCTTCTGGGTTGGTTTGATTGGACTGAAAACCTCTTAAAACTTCCTGTTCAAATTGAACAATAGGGTTATATTCTTCGTCGGGTGTGTTTCCTGTTTCATCAATCGCAAAAATCAGATAATACAAACAAACGTTTTTTAAAACTCTAGTTTTAAAACTTTTTGCTTTGTTAGAATTTTGTAAATCTTCTCGATGTCGCGGACTGGTGGGATCGATTTCTGCGATATGATAATCTAAGGAAGATTTTTCATTATAAGCACTAACTGAACCATTCAGCTTTAAACGGATTCCCAAATTAAATTCTTTGAAATTATTACTATTGCGGTTATAACTTTCACCAATTACTCCTTCATAATTAGGAATAATGGGTAAACTATCAAACGCATCGGATTGAGAAAATACGGTTCTGAGATTAACGGTTTCTCCTAAATAAGTAATGTCATAATGGGCGTTATCTAAATTGGGATCATTGATATATTCAATCACTATTTTTAAGCGATTAATTAAGGTTTGTAATAGCATTAAATCAGGAGAATTTGCGTTAGAATGAGTTTTTTGCCATCCTTTTTTGAGATACTCTAAATAGTCGATTTTCAGATCGCGTAAAAGACGAGGTAACGCTTCTTGATCGATAATGCTTCTGAGGTTATTTAAACTGGAGTCGGGTCGATCTGATAGTTCATTCAATAACCCATTGAGATCCTGTCTTTCTGATGAATTTTCATCGGTAATAGTATTAATATGATGTCGAATATATGCGCATAAATTGTCTTGAAAATCTGCTAATCCTGTAAATCTAATATTAAAATGATGTGCTTTAATAATCGCATCACTTCCACTGCTACGATTGGGGGTAAAACTATTTTCAAGGGTTAGGCGTTTGGAGGTAAATGGGGGTTGTTTGCTAAAATCATAGTTAAAGGGAAGGGAATCTTTTTCATGATTAAATTCTCCCAGATCGCTACAAATCTTAACTAGGATATTTTCGGGAGATTCGGGTTGACAAGCTAGATTTAATTTTTCTTTTAATAACTGTTGAATTTGTCTAATTTTATCACAGAATTTAGCCGCATCCTCAAAATTAACGGTAGCGGCGCGAATTCCAGTGGTTTGGGTTAAGGGATTGAGGGTTTTATTTTCAGTTGCTATTTTATCAGCAAAATCATAAGCACGAATTAGGAGACGATTTTGATCGGGAGAAAGTTGAAAAACAGGGGTATTTGTTGTTTTAAGTTCTTTTAGAATAGCATCTAATAAGGGAATATAATCTAATTTGGGAAGGGAATCGAAGGTTTCTTGTAGAATATGTTGATCAGTCATTGTCAAAATATGTCATAATTGTATGAGTCATATCCATATTACAATCTTTTATGGTAACTGTAAAGTCTGAATTAACCACAAAACCCCTAAACCTAGCTGAATATCTCAATTACAACGATGGTACAGATACTTGCTATGAACTGGTTAACGGAGAACTAATTCCCATGAGTTTAGGAACAGGAAAACACGGAGAAATTGCTGATTTTCTTAACAGCGTGTTTCGAGCAGAAATCCAACGCAATCAACAAGCGTGGGTTTCTAAACAAATGATTATTGGTATTCAATCTCCCCGTGGGGGAAGATGGGATACAGTTAGAATTCCTGATGTTGTTATTTTACCACTAGAACAATGGCGAGAATTACAAAATAAAGAAGCGGTGATTACACTGAATCAACCCGTACCTTTATTAATTGTTGAAGTGGTGAGTGAGTCTACTAAACGAACGGATTACCGCGCCAAAAAAGCGGAATATAGTGTTTTGGAAATTTCTGAATATTGGATAGTTGATCCTTTGGAAAATAAAGTCACAATTCTGACATTAGTTGATGAATGGTATGATAGCTTGGAGTTTACTGGAGGTGATCAAATTCAATCAAAAACTTTTCCCAATCTGGAACTAACACCCGAACAAATATTAAAAGATCAGATATAATATCTGATATCTATTTCTGTCTAATTTTCCTATACTGGTTATTATTAACTGTTATGATTACTACTACAAACTCCGCATCAATTCCCCTACTAGGGTTATCTTTGGAACAACTCACCGACTGGGTAAAACAGCAGGGACAACCTGCTTATCGAGGGAAGCAATTATATGATTGGATTTATCACAAAGGCGCGAAATCCCTAGGGGAGATTACGGTATTTTCTAAACAATGGCGGGAGACAGTTGGTGATGTTAATATTGGTCGCTCTACTATTCATTATAAAGCGATCGCTCCTGATAAAACCATTAAATATTTATTAAAATTAGCCGATGGTCAAATTATTGAAGCGGTGGGAATTCCTAGCGAAAAACGCTTAACGGTTTGTGTTTCTTCCCAAGTTGGTTGTCCGATGGGGTGTGATTTTTGTGCGACGGGAAAAGGCGGCTTTACTCGCAATTTAGAACCCCATGAAATTATAGACCAAGTGTTAACAGTCCAAGAGGATTTCCAACGACGAGTTAGTAATATTGTATTTATGGGAATGGGAGAACCTTTATTAAATACAGAAAACGTGATTGCGGCGATTAAATCCTTGAATCAAGATGTGGGAATTGGACAACGAATGATCACCGTTTCTACGGTTGGTTTACGGGGAAAAATTCGGGAATTTGCAGAATATGATTTACAAGTAACTTTAGCCGTTAGTTTACACGCTTCCTACCAAAATATTAGAGAAGAATTAATTCCCAGCGCCAAGACTTATCCCCTATCCCAATTATTTGCAGAATGTCGAGATTATGTTAAATTAACTGGAAGAAGAATTAGTTTTGAATATATCCTTTTAGCGGGATTAAATGATTTACCCGAACACGCCATAGAATTAGCCAGTCAGTTAAGAGGATTTCAAAGTCATGTTAATTTGATTCCCTATAACCCCATTCACGAAGTTGATTATAAACGACCGAATACCCAAGGAATTAATGATTTTATGGATATCTTAAAAGAGCGTCATATCGCCGTGAGTGTGAGATATTCCAGGGGGTTAGAAGCGGATGCAGCTTGTGGACAATTACGCGCTTCTCAGGCTTAGATTTTCAAGAGTATATTTTGATTATATAGCAATCTTAAATGATTTGCGATCAGAATATAGAACCCCACCCTAGCCCT
>NZ_CAWLTW010000001.1:3293171-3307803 GCF_963864145.1 Planktothrix prolifica NIVA-CYA 540
CGAGATAGATGGAAATATTACAACTGATTTAGGATTGCTATAGTGGTATATTTTCCCCTATACCGCTATAATAAAAACCCAAAATACAAGATCTAATAGACAATGACTTCTGTACAATCTCCGCCCAGCCATCAACCGCCTGAAACCATTGCTTTAAGCGCAAAAGAATGGTTACAAAAAAACTTATTTAATACTTGGTATAATACCCTAATTACGATTGGAATTAGTTCCCTGTTATTATCAATGCTAACGGGGTTTATCTCTTGGGCTTTTACTACTGCTAAATGGGCTGTAATTCCGGCTAACTTACCCCTATATTTTGTCGGACGTTTTCCCTCGGATCAATATTGGCGATTGTGGATAATGTTAGGAATGATTGCTATTTTATCGGGAATAACCTGGGGATTTTTAGCAAGAAATAGCAGAATTTTATTTAGTAAAAATATCTTAATTGGGATTAGTTTAATCGGAATTTTAGCGGTTATTACTCCCACTCCAATAGTTTTTCGTCTGCTATTAATTGTGATGCTATTATTATTGGTAGCGGGGGCTTGGGGGGGTAAAACCATTGGAAATACTCAACCAAAACTGGGAAAGTGGTTGCCTTTTTCTTGGTTTTTATTACTATTAATTTGTGTTTGGTTGATTGGCGGTGGACTGGGATTAAAAGTAGTTGAAACTAACCTATGGGGGGGACTAATGTTGACATTATTAATGTCAATTATTAGTATTTTATTATGTTTTCCCATCGGAATATTATTAGCATTAGGACGACAAAGTAGTTTACCTGTAATCAGAATTTTATCAACGGTTTATATTGAAGTAATTCGAGGATTACCCTTAATTACAATTCTATTTATGGGTCAAATTTTACTGCCTTTATTCCTTCCTGAAGGAGCGCGACCCGATCGCATTTTACGCGCTATTATTGGATTAACTATGTTTAGTTCAGCCTATTTAGCGGAGAACATCCGAGGGGGTTTACAAGGTATTCCCAGAGGTCAAACCGAAGCCGCTAAAGCATTGGGATTAAATACACCTTTAACGGTGAGTTTAATTGTTTTACCCCAAGCCTTAAAAGTGGCAATTCCTTCAATTGTAGGTCAGTTTATTAGCCTATTTCAAGATACAACTTTACTATCAATTGTGGGATTAATGGAATTATTAGGAATAAGTCGCTCTATTTTAGCCAACCCTAAGTTTTTAGGACGACATTTAGAGGTTTATATTTTCGTTGGGATTTTGTATTGGGTATTTTGTTATGGGATGTCGATAGCTAGTCAAAAATTAGAACAACAATTGAATACGGAGCATAAATAAATAAACCCTTTTTGTTTGGGGTGAATAGCGAATATAATAGCGAATATAATAGAATAGAATAGTTTTGGGCGAATAGAATTCGCATCTATACAAACAAAGTCCGCCTGCGCGGACTAAATGATAACGTAGATAATTCAACCAGATTTGGTATTTTATCCTTCTTTTTTTGGTTAGTCATAGTTTGCGGTGCTAATGCTTGAGAAACATCACTTAAAACCAGTTTTAATAATTCCGGTTCTGGAGAAGTTTCTAGTAAACAAGTTTCGATGTAACCTGCTGCATAAGTCAGGTCTTGAAGTCGTGAGATCAGAAAGGGTTGGTATGATAAACTGTTAAGCATTTTCTGATGTCCTGTAATCTTTCCAGTATTTTTGAGCTTGATAAATATCCTGTTTTTGGGTACTTTTATCACCCCCACACAGTAACAGTATAATCGTTACTCCTACTTGTCCAAAGTAAATGCGATAACCAGGGCTATAATCAATTTTTAATTCATAAACGCCCTCTCCTACAAAACGACAATCTCCTAAATTTCCGAGTTGTAATTTTTTGAGTCGTAAGTCTATTCTATACTTTGGCGATCGCGCAAACGATTAAACCATTGATCAAAAGGTATTTTTCCATCGGATACAACATAACGCCTAATTTCCTTGGGTTGTGTTTCCATACTTTTGTTACATTTGCAGATAGCTTGAGCAAGGATTCTATAATTTATAGTAAGGTTAAATCTCTATTAATGTTAGTCACATACCGAAAAGTCCTCCCTAATCACTGAATTTATTATAAAGTCGATGAAGTTATTCAGAAGGCAAACATTCAGGTTATGCAAATCAGTAAAGAATTTCAAAAAAGCCGATGGAAACTTGGGCTAGTTATCCCGATAAGTTTAGGAGCTATTGCTCTCCTGAATTTGATAATGAGTCTTATTTTTTACCTTAATAGTCAAGCTGTAGTCAAAACAATGAATTGGGTTAACCATACCAATGAAGTCAAGATGCGTATAAGATCATTAGAAAAGTTTTTAGTCGATGCTGAGACTGGACAGAGGGGGTTTATTTTCACAGGTGAGGAAGAATTTTTGGAATCCTATACTGATGGACTTAAAAATCAAGAATCCGTGAAAATAGAATTAAAAAACTTGATTTCAGATAATCCAGAACAACTGCAAAGATTAGCTCAAATAGAGTTATTAATCAAGGATAAATTTGATGAATTAGCTATGACGATTAACCTCAAACGGAGTGGTAAGGAGCAAGAGTTAAGAAACCTTGTTCTCTCAGACAAAGGAAAAAAAATAATGGATGAACTCAGGGTCAAACTTATTGAAATGTACAAAGTCGAAAATCAGCTACTCGAAGATCGACAAAAGGAATTGCAACAGGCAGAACAACTTTCCAGGATTGCCACATTTACCGGAACTATTGTCATCCTAGGACTGATTTGTATCAGCATTCGGTTTATTCAACAAGGAATAATACAGCCAATCGAGAAAATCTCCCTGGATATTACCACTAGCTCCTCCCAGATTGCCACCACCATCGAAGAACAAGAAAGAATCACCCATCAACAAGCAATTTCAGTCAATCAAACCACCGCTACGGTCAATGAATTAGCAACATCATCTAGGCAAATGGCAACTCAAGCAGAAACCACCTCTGCCAGTGGCAATCAAGTATTATCATTGACCAAAGAAGGCTACCAAGCAGTAGAACTCTCTGTACAAGGAATTGCGGCTCTAAAAACCAATTCCGAGAGAATTGTTCAGCAAACCCAAGACTTAGAAAAACAGACAGTTGAAATCGGCACAATCTCAAATTTAGTCGGCAATATTGCCATGCAGACGAATCTCCTGGCGTTAAATGCAGCCATTGAAGCTGTACGGGCAGGGGAACAGGGCCAGGGATTTGGTGTTGTGGCTTCAGAGATCCGTAAACTAGCAGATCAGAGCAAACACTCTGCTTACCAAATTAATGTTCTTGTACAAGAGATTAAAAATTCCATCAATTCAACAATTAAAGTAACAACAGAAGGAACTCACACAGTCAACGAAATTATGCAAATGGCTGAAACAACGGTATTAACTTTTGACAAAGTATCATCTTCTGTTAATAATATGGTCTTAAATTCACAGCAAATTGCCATGAATATTAACCAACAAGATATCGCTATTCAGCAGATTGTTGAGGTGATCAACATGATTAATCAAGGGGCAGGGGAGACGGCTGCTGGGATTAGTCAAACTAAAATTAGCACTCAACAACTCAATCAAGTAGCAAAAATCCTCACGGATTTAATGTAACTAATATTCCATCCCTGAATGTTTCCTACAAATACTTGTTCGGGTGGCTAATCACTTCTTTCTATCCCCAATTCGTAATATTTCTCAACGAGGTAAACAGATAAGTACCTAAACAAAATTAATTACACATCTTCTACCCTGTTCCCTCCCCCCCCAGCCCTGCGTGCACGGGGGGTTTGGGGGGGCTGTTCCGGTGTTCCCTGCTATAACACATTGATTAGTTTTTCCCTTGGGCTAATATTTGTTGAATTGTACTTGTGAGTTGACTGAGTTTAACAGGTTTAGTCAAATAGTCATTAGCACCTGCTTCTAAGCATTTTTGTTTATCGCTGGTCATTGCTAAGGCTGTGAGGGCAATAATAGGTATATTAGCTAGTGTGAGATCGCTGTCCTCACGAATCCGTTGAATTGCTTCTAAACCATCCATAACAGGCATCTGAATATCCATTAAAATTAAATCTGGCTTGTATAATTTAGCCTGATCAATTGCCTCTTGACCATTTTTTGCCAAGATGATTTGGTATCCTTTTGCCTTCAGATAACGAGAGATAGTAATAATATTGGCTTCATGATCTTCTGCTAATAGAATCACCGACAGTTCTTGTAATGCTTGATTTGTAGAACTTGGATCTAAATTTAACCCAGTTTCACTAGGAGATTGAGGAGTTGGTAATAGCAAATCTTGACAAGGGAGACGGAAGGCAAAACAACTACCGAGATCAATTGTACTCTCAACTTTTACCTCCCCACCGTGCATTTCCACAATTCGTTTAACCAGGGTAAGTCCCAAACCTGTCCCCATATATTGACGATTTAAAGCACTATCAATTTGGATAAAGGGTTGAAACAGTTTAGTCAGATTTTCAGGAGTGATACCAATACCCGTATCGGTGACGGCAAAGCCTATAGATGAGGAATTTTCAATAGTAACATCAAATGTGATTTTTCCCCCGGCGGGGGTGAATTTAATAGCATTATCGAGTAGATTAATTAAAACTTGTCGGAGGCGCCGTTCATCTACGATAATTTCCGGTAGTTTCGGGGGAATTTTTGTCTGAATTGTAATCCTTTTTTGTAGGGATTGCTGTTTGATAAAAAGCAAACTTGATTCGCATAAATGCTGAATGGATGTAGGGGCGCATTCTATTTCAAATTTGCCCGATTCAATTTTAGCGATATCGAGGATATCATTAATTAATGATAGTAAATGAGTGCCACTGGTGGCAATAGTTTCTATGGCCTTTTGTTGTTTATCGTTGATTCCGCCAAATATTTCCTCCTGGAGAGCTTCGGACATCCCTAAAATAGCATTTAGGGGAGTACGCAATTCATGGCTCATATTAGCAAGAAACTCATTTTTGAGACGAGTTGCATGGGCAAGTTGTTGATTAGATATTTCCAATTGTTGGTTACTTTCGGTTAATTTTGCTTCGGCTTTCTGTTTTTCTGTTAATTCTTTATTGATCTGCTTAAACAGATCTGTTTGTTGAATTGCGATCGATAATTGATTGGCAATTTGTTGGACATAATCAATTTCTAATTGTTGCCATTTTCGAGGTTCATAACATTGATGAATGCAAAATAAACCCCAGAATTTTCCATTGACAACTAAGGGGATTAACAAATCAGCTTGAATTTTAAATTGTTCTAAAAAACGAGAATAACAGTCACTTTTTTTGACTTGATAAATATCATCAATTAGAATTTGATTCTGGGGATCGGGAAATTTATCTTGTTCTTTTAAACAATTTTCTTCGATTTTAATATTCAGAATTGAATTAACTCCTGTTTTCACAGATTCAGACACAAATTCCCCCTGATTATCGTCAAATTCAGGATCGAATTTAAAAATACAAACCCGATCCACGTCAAGAAATTTACGAGTCTCCTCTGTCGCCGTATTAAAAATAGTTTTTAAGTCTAAAGATTGACGAACTCGTTGGGTAATTTCCCTGAGTAATCTTTCTCTTTCTGCTTGATATTGTAAGGCATTAGCATTTTCTTGAATTTTAACTGCCATCCGATCAAAGGCAACAGAGACTTGCATCAGTTCATCTGAACCTGTTAATTTAGTTCTGATATCTAACTTGCCTTCGGCTAAACTATTACTAGCAGAAACTAACCGATAAACTCGTTTTGTAAAAGTCAAATAGAAGAAAAACCATAAACCTAGACAGAATATTATTAACACGCCATTAAAAATTAGTGACCGCCTTAAAGCTGCGTTAAAAGATTCTTTTTGAACACTGGTTAGATCATATTCAAGCAAGAGAATGCCCACCCGAGAAGGTTTAATTTCATTAGGTAAAATCTGTAAAACTAAGGGATAAATTGCAATCAGCTTTTTTTGATCTTGAGAAATTAGGATCTTTCCTGCCATTTTTTCTTTTACAGAGGCGAAATAAGCCCGATAATCAGAATTTATTGTTTGAGTGATAGAAGTTCCTTTAAGTTCATAATTACTTGACAAACGAATGATATTTTGATCATCTATTTTTACCACTAGAGAGAGATTCGGATCACTGCCAATCTGACTAATAATTGTAGTTTCTATATCGTTAACATTGCCACCCTCTATACTATTTTTACGCTCCATATAATCTAATATTCTAGCTGTTTGTCCAGCATAAATTTTCAGATAATTTTTAGCATTTGTTGTTTCCGTATGGGAGGTTTCAATAATTTCTTGACGAAACGATATCAGCCCGAAAAAACCACCACAAGTAATTAAAATGATAGGAATTGAAAATCTGATCGGTAGGGGAAAACGTTGGGGCATAAATTTTAGGGAGTTGATAAGTTAGCGTTCTTAATAAACTGATCATCTAGGATTGTATTTATATCAATATCTTTGGGTAATAATTTTTTTTCTCGCATAATGTTGATCAGTTTTTTGCTCCCCTGGACAAAGGAGGGATCATTTTGATTGAATAATTTTTGATTTTCTTCTAAGTTGAGTTGATGTATACCTTTAAAGGCATTCAAAATTGTGTCTGGTGTTACTTGTGTTCGTTTGGCGATGCGAGTTGCTGCTTCTTGAGGGTTTTCTTCTAAATATTTTAAGGCTCGAAATCGGCCATTAACTAATGATTGAATGCTTTCAGGAGAATTAGCGATCGCGTCGGTACTCACAACCAAAACATCTACAATTTCTCCCGGAATCTGACTACTATCAAACAATACTTTAGCCCCGGCTTCTAATATTTTAGCCACGGGAGGCCCAAAGGTAACAACGGCATCTATTTTTCTCTGTTTATACGCTTGTTCATGTTCTAATGGCTCCATAGAAACAATCTCAATATCTTTAACCGACATCCCATTTTTTTCTAGTGCCCGAGCCATCAAAAAAGATCCCAAAGCAGTTGGTTCTAGTCCGACTCGCTTTCCTTTTAATGCTTTGATATTAGTAATCTCGGGTTGTCCTAAAATTACATCTGCACCCCGGGAAACATCCATAATCGCAATAATTCTAAGATTTTCTTGGGTGGCGGCGATAGATAAGGCCTGATCAATTGATAATCCCGCCCCTTCAATTTCACCATTGCGATAGGCTTTAACTTCTTCTGTTCCTGAAGGATAATCTACCAATTTGATCGGCTGGTTGTCATAATAACCGAGATCCTCGGCTAAATATAGGGTTTCATATCCGGGCCAGAGATTCATCCCAATCCGTAATGGACTGGAGGATTGAGGGGTACAATTGACCAGGGCGATCGCTAAAATTCCGGTCATGAAACTGAGGATTAAGTATTTTAGATATTTTCGCCATTGTGGCTTTGTTGCTCTTTTCATTTAGTTTTTCTCCTGGGCTAATATTTCTTGAATTGTACTTGTGAGTTGACTGAGTTTAACAGGTTTAGCCAAATAGTCATTTGCACCTGCTTCTAAGCATTTTCTTTTATCGCTGGTCATTGCTAAGGCTGTGAGGGCAATAATAGGTATATTAGCTAGTTTGAGATCGCTGTCCTCACGAATCCGTTGAATTGCTTCTAAACCATCCATAACAGGCATCTGAATATCCATTAAAATTAAATCTGGCCTGTGTAATTTAGCCTGATCAATTGCCTCTTGACCATTTTCCGCTAAGATGATTTGGTATCCTTTTGCCTTCAGATAACGAGAAATCGTAATAATATTAGCTTCATGATCTTCTGCTAACAGAATTATAGGAAATTTTTCTGAGACTTGGGTTGTAGAATTTGGGTCTAAATTGACTGCGGTTTCCTGGGAAGATTGAGGAGATTTTAATAGTAAATCTTGACAAGGAAGACGGAAGGCAAAACAACTACCGAGATCAATTGTACTCTTAACTTTTACCTCCCCACCGTGTATTTCCACAATTTTTTTGACCAGGGTAAGTCCCAAACCTGTCCCCATATATTGACGATTTAAAGCACTATCAATTTGCACAAAGGGTTGAAACAGTTTAGCGAGATTTTCATGAGCAATACCAATACCCGTATCGGTGACGGCAAAACTAATATAGTGATTGCTTAAAGCGGTTTCCGTTGAAGATTCAAGTTTAACGGTTAAGGAGACTCCACCGCCTTCGGGAGTAAATTTAATCGCATTATTCAGTAAGTTAATTAAAACTTGACGGATACGCCGTTCATCTATTAATAAATTAGGCAGATAAGGGGAAATTTCGGTCTGAATTGAAATGCGTTTTTTTAGGGCCTGTTGTTTAATAAAGATCAAACTTGACTCGCACAATTCTGTTATAGGGGTAGGGGTGCAGTTGAGTTCAATTTTGCCCGATTCAATTTTAGCGACATCAAGAATATCATTAATTAATGCCAGGAGATGAGTCCCACTTTTTTCAATAGTTTGTACTGACTGATGTTGTTTTTGATTCAGGGGGCCAAATATTTCCTCCTGCATGGCTTCAGACATTCCTAAAATAGCATTTAAGGGAGTTCGTAATTCATGGCTCATATTAGCAAGAAACTCATCTTTCATGCGGGTCGCCCGGGCTAGTTCCAGATTGGTTTGTTGCAGTTGGACTTCATATTGTTTGCGATCGCTAATATCCGATAAAATTCCTTGACGACCAATTATTGTTCCTTGTTCATTTTTAATCGCTGTCGCACTAATTCTTACCCACAGATAATGACCATCTCGGTGAAGATGTCGAATTTCAAGATTATGGGATGTTTCCCCGGCTAGGATATATTGGTGATTATTTTTAATCAGCATTTCCAAATCATCAGGATGAACTAGATCCACAAAGGATTTACCAATCCATTCACTAGGTTTCCAGCCAAAAAGCGTCTCGAATTGGGGTGAAAGGTAGGTATATAAGCCATCAAGATCAAAAGACCAAATTAAATCGTTTGCTCCTTCTACCAGTCCTCGGAATTGAGCTTCACTCTTGGCTAATTCAACTTCAATTTTCTTGCGATCGCTAATATCAAAGCGAATCCCTAGATACTGAAAGGGTTTTCCGTAGCTATCTAAAAAGGGGACAATGGTACTGTCTACCCAATATAAATCCCCTTTCCTAGTTCGATTGCAAATTTCACCCCGCCAAACCTTACCCTGGATAATCGTGCGCCACAATTGTTTAAAAAAGTCAGAAGGATGGTAGCCAGAATTAATCAAGCGATGGGTTTTTCCGATCAGTTCATCACGGGAATAACCTGAAATTTCACAGAAACGATCATTGACGTAAATAATTACTCCTTTGGTATCAGTAATAGAGACAATGGCAGATTGATCTAAGCCCTGTTTAAAGGCAGATAATTCTTGAAGTAACTTTTGCCGTTCCAGTTCTACTTGTTTACGTTGGCTAATATCTTTAGCAATGGCTAAAAAGCCAATAATTTGCTGATTAATATCCTTGAGGGCATTGATAGATAGGGATACCGGAAAGTCAGAACCATCTTTGCGAATATAAATCCATTCTTGATCATTGATTATGCCTCCTTTACAGAGTGCAATAAAAACTTCAAAGCTTTGCTCAATGGGACGATTAAGCTCTTGGGAAAGGATTTCAGCGTAAATTTTCAATTCTTTGCGATCGTGGATTCTTGCGAGGGTGACTTTACCAATAACCTCCTCTGCCCGATAACCGAGCATTTTTTCTGCCCCAGCATTAAAGGTCTGAATCACGCCTTGAAGATCGGTGGAGATAATAGAATAATCAGCCGCATCGAGAATAGCTTTTTGGAGAATATTGAGGTTTATGACTTCCTTAGTCTGTTGTCGCACCAGGCTTTCCAGGGAAAGGTTAAATTCTTCTAATGATGATTGTGCCTGGCGTAGCTCTTGATTCCGTTGTTGCAGAGCTTCCGTTACCCTGAGTCTTTCTATTTCTGCCTCGGCTCTGGTGGCAAAAACCCGTAAAATATCAGTGATCTTGCCTAGATTGGATGAATTTTTCAGGGTTTTATTCCAGATCGCAATATAGCCCAGAGACTCCCCGGCTTGATTTTGTAGGTCAAGACCCAGATCACTCTTAGCATAAAGTTCTTCTAAATTTTCATTGATATGATCAGCTTGAAATTGGTGATTTGAGAAATCGACTAACTTACAAAAGACCTGGTTACGCAATTCTGTAATTACAATCCGATCAAGTTCAAAGGCTTTGCTAATATGTTCAGCCATGGCTGGGAAAAAGTCTTTTCCGGTGACGGCGGATGTACCTTCAATCAAGTTTTCCAGAATTTCAGAATCCTGTTTCCGTTGAGTAATATCGGTGGCCATGCCCACATAACCAATGATTTCCCCGTTAATATCACGTTCTACGATCGCCTGTCCAAATACCCAAGTGATTAAACCATCGGGGCGTTGATAGCGGTATTCTAACTGAAAGGGACGATTTTCATGAACGGCAAAATACCACTCCGAGACGATTTTGTCTCGATCCTGGGGATGTATGGCTTGAGTCCAACCCCCACCGATGGCTTTCGAGGGGGTGAGTCCGGTCATGGAACACCAAGATGTATTCACATAAATGCAGTTTCCCTGAGTATCGGTACGAAAAATCCCAACGGGAACAGCGGCAGCCAGGGTAATATAGGAATTTTGACTCTCAATCAGGGCGGCTTCGATTTTGCGTTTTTCTGCCAGTTCGGTTTCGATTTGTTGGTAAGCGGTGGCTTGTTGAATTGCGATCGCCACTTGGGTAGCCAGTTGTTGTAACAGGGTAATTTCTTCTGTCAACCATTGGCGCGGCTTATTGCTTTCGGAAGCCACTAACAATCCCCACAGGGTTTGTCCTAGCAGAATAGGAACAATAATTTTTGCCCGAATTTGCAAGTTTTCTAGGCTCTGACGATGGCAGTCGGTCATGGGAGTGGTGTAGATATCTGGCACTACCCGAACCCGTCCGTGAGTATAGGCATCGATCCAATCCGAAAAACAGGGGTCAGTAGTCTGTGTTCCTAGATCATAAAAATCTTGACTGCTGCTGGCTTCTGCTGCAACAATTACACTGGTATCGGTTTGTAATTGCCAAATCACTGTCCGATCACAATTGAGGTGAGATCGGATTTGTTCCACCGTTGTCTTCAAAATCTCTGGCAAATTCAGAGAGGAACGAATTTGAGTGGCAAGATTAGTGATTAACTCCTCTTGTTTGGCTTTTGCCTTGAGGATAGCCGTTCTTTCTTCAACTTGACGTTCTAATTCCAGATTCCGATGGCTTAAAAGTTCTATTTTCTCCGCTTCTAACCGTGATACCTTCTGTTCTAAAATTTCGGCTAATTTGTATAATTCCAGGGGGTTGAGGGCTTGTAAAATACTGGTCTGGGTGATAATTCCCAGCAGTTCACCCTCCTCACCCGTTACCACCAAGTGCCGAATCAAATGTTGTTCCATTATCTGTTGCACCACCCAGAGAGAATGATCTTTTCTGACTGGGAAAACCGATATATTCATCACCTGATCGGCCATACAGGTTTCTAAATCAAGGTTTAATGCCTGACACTGGACTAAATCTCGCTCAGTTACAAAGCCAATGGGGATAAATAGGCTATCTTGTTCTTGTACAATCACCACGGAACTGACACGATGCTTTGCCATCAATTCGGCGATCTGTAATATGGGACTATTGGGAGACACGGACACAACGTTCGCAATCATCACTTCTGCGACCAGACGTAACCGCAATAAATCTGTCGGACGGGATGTTTGTCTTAGGGTTTCGTGGGTGAGCAGTCCAACTATTTGATCTTGGTCGTTGAGAATGGGTAAATGGCGAATCCGGTGCTGTTTGAGCAGGTTAATCACAAAAAACAAATCCGTAAAAGCCGACTCATAGAGGGTGACAACTGGATGGGCCATGACCTCACGGACGGGCAGACTCTCTAAGGAGCGTTTCTCGGTGCTCAGGCGTACCACATCTCTCTCGGTGAGAATGCCTAATAATTTCTGATTTTCAGCAATTAGGACACAACTTGACCGAGCTTCAAGGTGTAATTCATCTAGTGGGTGATTGTCTCTGGTGGACGTCGAACACTGTGTATGCAATGCACTCATTTGTGTGATCGCATCCCTAACGGTCGTATCCGGTGCAACAATCAGGGGATTACGCACGATGGCAGATCTTAGTTCCGTTTTGGTGATAGCACTTGCCGATGTCAACGATGTCAACATGATCTGAATCAGGCTAGTTAGGTAATATTATTGGGGAAGGTAATTTCAAAAATTGCTCCTTGGGGTTGATTATTTTCCACCCTAATTGTGCCACCATGAGCTTCGACAATCATTTTACAAAAAGCTAATCCCAATCCGATTTGAGAGACACCTTGCATCAGAGTCCCAATTTCATATTTCTCGAAAATACATTGTTTTAAATTATCGGGTACGCCTTGCCCATAATCAGCTATTTTAATTTTTGTCCCTCCTTCGGGGAGATGTTCAGCACTGATGATAATCTGACTTTCTTGGGGAGAGAACTTAATAGAATTAGAGAGTAAATTATCTAAAACTCGCTGACACATCGCTTGATCTATCTTAATCGTGCCATCAAAATCAGGAATTTGGGTGATGATTTCAATCTTTTTTTGAGATGCGTTAAATTCAAAATCTTTAACCAATTCCCGCAGCATATTTCCCAGATTAACTGGGCTGAGATTGAGAGCAATTTTACCCGATTCTATCCTCGCCATCAGCAATAAATCATCAATTAAGCCTGATAACTTTTGCCCTGATAATTTTATTGTAACTATTTTCTCTTGTTTTGCCTCTGGTGATAGCTTGGGATGGGTCAACATCTCCAATCCTAACAAGATCCCAGCTAGGGGATTTCTAAGATCATGAACTAACATCTTGACCAGATCTTCTCGCAATTTCAGCAGGGTTTGTAGATTGTCGTATTGTTGCTTAATCCGCAGCATCGAATGAACTCTAGCGCGAAGTTCCAGACCATTAACGGGTTTGCTCAAAAAATCATCAGCACCGGCACTTAAACATAGAGCCAGGTCTTCTTTCTCCGTTAATGCCGTCACCATAATAATCGGAATTGACTGCCATTGGGGATTGGCTTTAATCCGGGAGCAAACCTCAATCCCGTCCATTTCTGGCATCATCACATCTAATAAAATTAGATCCAGTGGGATGATTTCTAGGGATTCGAGGGCTTCCTGTCCACTAGAAGCATAGTGTAACTCATAATTCTGACTGCTTAACAGTGATTCCAGGACATCAAAATTACGAGGTTGATCATCGACCACTAAAATAGAAGGCTGATTCAATTGTGGTTCCCTTAAGCACTTAACATACTCTTAATTTTGACATCCTCACCGACCTGAAGGTACGGTGATTCTTCACCACGCCACTTGTTTAAGGAGGTCGCTGAACGGGGTTGACGCTTCACAGACTGTCGCTACTCTTTGAGTAGTCTTACACTGTCTCCACGTCCGTTTAAAGTGTCAGAATGCCCTTCCGCCACTTCAAGAAAAGATTTAATTTTGAGTGCGTTCAAGGGTGGACTGATACCATTGCCTTACTTCCGCTTCCCCTTTCTCATCGTCAACCCCGCAGGACTTTCAACCTTGTTATTTGTTTCGGAGTATCTTTGATAGGGTGGGTTTTTTCACACCAACTTAATTTTAGCACAAAGCCGTCCTAGAAGGACGGGGTTTTAAACCCAAATCTTCGATAATAATGTATAGAACAATGAATCTACTGCTGAATACTAACCCCAATTTAAAGCCATGACACAAATACAACCTAATACCAACCCCAGTTCATCATCAATGTCAGATACTGCTATTATTGCTACCGATGTACATAAATGGTATGGCAATAATTTCCACGCCCTTAGAGGGGTTAGCCTTTCGGTGAAACGGGGGGAAGTGGTGGTGATTATGGGGCCTTCTGGTTCGGGAAAATCGACTTTTATTCGCACATTTAATGCCTTAGAAGAATTTCAACAGGGTAGTATTGTCATAGATGGAATTAATTTATCCCATGATTTAAAAGATATTGAAGAAATTCGCAAAGAAGTGGGAATGGTATTTCAACAGTTTAATTTATTTCCCCATTTAAGTATTTTACAAAATGTTACTTTAGCTCCGATTTGGGTCAGACGTTGGCCGAAGGCAAAAGCCGAAGAAGTAGCTTTACAATTATTAGAAAGAGTCGGGATTTTAGAACAGGCAAAAAAATATCCTGGTCAATTATCTGGCGGCCAACAACAACGAGTTGCGATTGCTAGAGCCTTAGCAATGCAGCCTAAAATTATGTTATTTGATGAACCTACTTCTGCTTTAGACCCGGAAATGGTGCGGGAAGTTTTAGACGTGATGCGAACTTTAGCCGAGTCGGGAATGACGATGGTTTGTGTTACCCATGAAGTCGGATTTGCGCGGGAAGTTGCCGATAGAATTGTGTTAATGGCCGATGGAATTTTAGTCGAAGAAGCAACCCCAGAAGAATTTTTTACCAATCCTCAAGAAGAACGAACTCAAAAGTTTCTGTCTCAAATTCTTTAATGTATTAAAATATAGCAATCCTAAATCAGTTGTAATATTTCCATCTATCTCGACCCCTCCCAACCCTCCCCTT
>NZ_CAWLTW010000001.1:3308651-3365123 GCF_963864145.1 Planktothrix prolifica NIVA-CYA 540
ACTAAGGGGAGGGCTAGGGTGGGGTTCTATATTCTGATCGCAAATCATTTAAGATTGCTATATATTAAGTAACTAGGGATCTACTAAGGTGAACACAGAACGAGTGATCGTGATTGGGGCTGGAATTGGGGGATTAACCGCCGGGGCATTGTTGGCCCATCGAGGATATTCGGTTTTAATCTTCGACCAAGGAATTGTCCCAGGAGGGTGTGCTTCTACCTTTCAACGTCGGGGGTTTACCTTTGATGTCGGAGCGACTCAGGTAGCCGGACTCGAACCGGGTGGGATTCATCACCGTATTTTCAAGGAGTTAGGAATTGAATTACCCGCCGCGACTCCCTGTGATCCCGCTTGTGCCGTTTTTTTACCCGAAGAAACTGAACCGATTCAGGTGTGGCGAGATCCCCAAAAATGGCAACAGGAAAGACAGCGACAATTTCCCGGGAGTGAACCCTTTTGGCAGTTAATGACTACCCTATTTCATGCTAGTTGGCGGTTTCAATCCCGTGATCCCGTGCTCCCTCCTGGGAATTTATGGGATCTGTGGCAATTGCTCCAAGCGGTTCGCCCTGATACCTTGATTACCCTGCCTTTTACCCTGATGACGGTGGCTGATGCCCTACGGTTGTATAATTTAGACGGTGATCGGCGTCTGAAAACCTTTTTAGATCTGCAACTGAAGTTATATTCTCAGGTAGACACCGAAGAAACGGCTTTATTGTACGCAGCAACGGCTTTAGGTGTCTCTCAGGAACCCCAAGGTTTATCTCATCTTCAAGGCAGTATGCAGGTATTGAGCGATCGCCTAGTCCAAGCCCTAGAACGAGATGGGGGTAAACTATTCATGCGGCATACCGTTGAAGCCATTGAAACAGAACCGGATCAAGCGATCGCCGTGAAAATTAGGAATCAAAAAACTGGGGAAATTATTCATGAAACCGCCGATCATATTGTAGCTAATATTACCCCACAAAACTTAATTAAATTGTTAGATAAAAACCACAAAAATCATCGGCAATTTTCAATTTTATTACCTCTCTATCAACGACGAATTAAGCAACTTCCTCCGGCGTCGGGAGCATTTGTGATCTATTTAGGAGTACAAGCGATCGCCATACCCCCAGAATGCCCGCCCCATCTACAATTCCTCTATGATCAAGGGGCTATTGGTGAAAATAATTCTCTTTTCGTTTCCGTAAGTCACCCCGGAGATGGACGCGCCCCCGCCGGACAAGCCACGATTATCGCTTCAAGTTTTACTGAAACCCAACAATGGTGGGATTCTCAGGACTATCAAGGTTTAAAACAACAATATATGGACAAGGCGATCGCCCGTTTAGGGTCTTACTTTCACCTAACTCCAGAAACCATTCTGCATCAAGAAGCCGCCACACCTCGCACCTTTGAACGCTATACCGCACGGGATCAAGGAGTTGTTGGCGGAGTCGGTCAACGGGTTTCCACCTTTGGGCCCTTTGGTTTGGGGAATCGTACCCCGATCAAAAATCTTTGGTTAGTAGGAGATTCTACCCATCCTGGAGAGGGAACAGCCGGAGTTTCCTATTCGGCTTTAACCGTTGTTCGTCAAATTGATGCGATTAATTCTTAATAATAATTTTCTGATTCTTAGGAACTTGAATCGATCTCTAATCTCTTTGAATAGACCTCTTGCAAAAAAAATCTATGCTATAATGCCAAACTTTCACTTTCAGACTAAGAGTGTCAACTCATAATTATAAATGGCTGACAACAAATTACAACGAAGACCATAACGGCGACGACGATTTCGATAACGACTCGATAAGATCCTGAAAATTTTGAGGCTCCGATTAACGTGTTCAATCACAATTCGTTGATGAGCCAAATCTTGATTATAGTCTTTTTCTAAGACCGAAAGGTTGCCATTTTTGGGTTTCTTTTTGGGTACATAGCTATTAAAGTGATAATCTTTAATTCCTTGATAGCCACTATCTTGTAAGCTATCAGTTTGGGGGTGAAAATGAATTTCGCTTTTTTTGAATAAGCTAAAATCGTGGCAATGTCCTTCTCCAAAATCTGTACAAATAATCTGTTTAGTTTCTTGATTAATTACTAATTGAATAATGTCAGCAACAATTCGGCAAATAGTTGATTCTGATACTCCCCAATTTGTCCCAATATGAAAATATGTTCTGTATTCTCGCCAATACTCCAAGGCTACTAAAACTTGCTCTTGGAGAGTCAGGTGGGTGTGATGTCCTCTCCTATCTTTAGGATGTTCTAACCTGAACTGCTCTATGGCATTAACCATTTTTTGGAAGGTTTGAATCTTGACACCAAATCTTCGTTTAAATTCATGAGGTTTCAAATTTAGATAAAATTGAGTGTTCATCGCAGAGTTATTGTCTAAATTCACTTTCAATTTTTACCATTTTATGGAGTTTTTAGCAAAAGTTTGTGAAGAATGGTTAGTCTCTAGGATTTTATGAAATTGAGCAAAACTTACCATAATACCATAAAATTATTTTGCAAGAGTTCTAATATAGCTGTTTCTGCAACAAATCCTGATAATATTGTTTGGCAACCCACCCAAGATAAGTTACCTTACTACACAAAAGATCGGGGGGAAACCTGGAATAAAATTGATTTTTTTGCACAAGAAAAAATCGGAGGTGGCGCCCATACCCATTTATGGAACCGACAACAATCCTTAGCGGCGGACTCCGTACAAGCAGATACATTCTATATGTATCATCACCGTCCGGGGTATTTTCTCCGCAGCAAAAATGGGGGAGAAACCTGGGAAATTGCCAATCAAACCTTACCTAGTGGGATCTGGAATGGCGCCAACGTCAAAACCGCCCCCGGAATAGCAGGGGAAGTCTGGGTGAGTCTCAAAGAAAAAGGACTCTACCGCTCCAGGGACTTTGGACAAAATTTTAGTCCCATAGCTAAGGTTGAGGAAGCACAGGTTTTAACCTTTGGTAAAGCAGCACCAGGGGCTAACTATCCGACCGTGTTTATTCATGGACGTATCAACGGCGAACGCGGTATTTTTCGTTCCATTGATGCGGGTCAAACTTGGGTGAGAATTGCCGACTATCCGATGCACTCCTTTGCTGACCCGATGGTAATTACCGGGGATATGAACAGTTTTGGACGGGTATTTATTGGAACTGGGGGAAATGGATTTATTTATGGGGAACCTCAACCTTGATTTGATATTTTCCCGTTAATTGACACTCCCGGTGCCTAAAGGCGTGGGGATTCTTGGTTCAACGAAACCACTTAATCAAAGTGCCTTGCAGTGCTTCAACCAGAGGTGGGATTCTCCCCAAGCGTAAATTCGGGTATGCCCTACCCTATTCGCAGTGAGCCTGTCGAACTGCTGCGAGTTCTTTTTTGACTTGAAACAAATTTGTTTCAAAAACTGGTTGCCTAGCTCCCATGAATCTTTTACCCACTGCTGGGGGAAACTAGAACTGTGCAGCAGAACCGCATAGATTCAATTGTCAAGGTTCAGCGTTCTGCCGTTAAGCAACTAGGTTTTTAGACAGGTTGTTTACCTTTTCCTGTTACTGGAAATAGTACCAGGATCAGATGTCAATAGACAACCCACCAATATAAAGCCGTCCTCCGCTATCGCTAAAGGACGGGGTTTTAAACCCAATTTTTCGATAACGCAAAATGACTTTATGCGACATCAATGAAATTGTGTCAAAATCGAAGTCATGCTAATTTACACGACCCCGACATTCGACGCACAAGCGAAACAGCAAGGCATCCAGAGTCAGGTGGCGGAATTACTCGTCATCCTCAAGACTCAAGGCACAGTGGCGGTACAGGCGCTGTTTGAGTGGAATTATCCCTACTTAAAGCGACCCGTGCGGAACTTGCGTTTACTAGGAAAAATTCTCTGGGTAAATAATGACCCGATTTTATGTTTATTAGCGGTTCTTCCCCGGGGAGGAAACGAGTATGAGGCATTTCTGAGAAATCCAGATGACTACGGAATTAGTCATCTGGATTCGTTAATTGATTCCAAAGAATTAGAAAATAGTATTAATGCCCAACGGGAAGAACAAAAATCCTTTCGCCGTCGCCCCACTTTACCCGAAGATTTACGTCAAATTTGGTTAAAAGGGCCAGATTGGATTAAAAATACCACCGATGCGGTGATTTGTGAAAGTGAAATTTGGGTAACACAATTTAAACAACCAGACACTCAACTGCAATGGCGGACTTATTATGACATTGTGGATAGTTTGGTGGAGAAAAAATCAGGAATTGAAACCACAACAACTGACTTTTTAGGAATTGAAATTGCCGGACAACCGGAGCAAAATCGTTATATTATTTATAGTTGGATTCTCACCTCCGATACTCCTAACCGTAGCGTTTTATTTTTACTTTCTACCTTTAATCATTATCCCACTTCCCAGGATATTCTGGAAGTCGGTCAAATCACTCGTCTGTTTAATTCTAACCCTGGAGAAACCGATGGGGAAGCATCCTCAAAAAACCCTAACCCAACTAACGTTTTAGCCCAGGAATTAAGTTTAGAAGATTTAGCCCGTTATACCCGACGTTCCTATCCCGATTATTTATTAGGAGATTCGGAAATCTGGTTAGAAATTGAGCAGGAATTTGGGATTAATTGGGCTTTATCAATGGAGGAAGAAAAAATTCTCCATGAGTTATCTACCCCGGAAATTAGCCATAGTTCCCTACCAGTTTTTATTAATGGACGGGCGGGGAGTGGTAAATCAACTATGTTATTTTATTTATTTGCCGATTATTGTTATAGATATCAGAAATATTATTTACAACATCGTCAACGATTAAACTCGGTTCCCCATCCTTTATTTTTAACCTATAATGAACAATTATTAGGAAAAGCCAGAGAAGGGGTAAAAAAACTGCTCAAAAGTCACCATAAATTTTTATTAGAAACCGATGGACAGGTAAACAAACCTTCGATTGATATTTGTTTTAAATCCTTTCAACAATTTTTATTAAGTTTACTTCCCCCAGAAGAAAGCGATAAATTTGATCCCGATAAATATATTAATTTTCATGATTTTAGACAACGGTGTAGCCGTCGATATAGTCGTTATTCCCCCGAACTTTGTTGGCATATTATTAGAACATTTATTAAAGGTTATACCCTAACCGGACAAAATGAAGGGTATATGACCCCCGATGATTATGAAGAAATTCCCCGACGAGAACGCAGTTTATCTTTTGATATTTTCCAAGCAATTTATAAGCAAGTTTGGCCTTGGTATTATCAATTAACCACTCGCGAGGGCTATTGGGATGATCAAGATTTAATTAGAAAAGTCTTAGAAGTTAGTGGGGATAATTTACCCGTTTATACGGCTATTTTTTGCGATGAAGCCCAGGATTTTACCAGTTTAGAACTGCGCTTAATTATGCAGTTATCAATCTTTTCCCATTGTGATTTATACCCCCCGGTTTGGTGTTTACCCTTTGCCTTTGCGGGAGATCCGTTTCAGACCTTAAACCCCACGGGATTTCGCTGGGAAAGTGTTAAGGCGACCTTTTTTGATCAAGTTATTGCTGCCCTTGACCCGACCCGACAACTTAATTTATCCATGACTTTTTATGAGCTTGAATCTAATTATAGATCAAGTCCTTCTATTGTTAAAGTTACGAATTTAATTCATCTATGGCGACATATTTTATTCAAAATTCAAGAGTTAAGACCCCAGGAGTCTTGGCAATCTTATATGGAGTCTCCAACTCCGCAAAAGTTTATCTTTGAACAGAATAATTTTTCCGCAGAATCCTTGAAACAACATATTCAGAAATCCCCGATTTTTATTGTTCCCTGTGAAGCAGGAGGGGAGTTAGACTATATTAGACTAGATGAATTTTTATCTCCTTTATTTCCCGATGCCACGGAAGAACATCCCCCTAAGAATATTTTAAGTGCAATTCAAGCAAAAGGATTAGAATTTCCCTTAGTTATTTTATATAAATTTGGGGATCAATTTGCTAAGGAATTTAATCAAAAACCTTTAATTGATTATGTGCAAGGGACGGGGAATCATCCCTTAGAATTGGAATACTTTTTTAATAAACTTTATGTTGCAGCCAGTCGCGGAATGTCGGATTTAATAATTATTGATACAGAAATTGGCGATCGCTGTTTATGGCAATATGCGACGGTTGAAATATTAGCAGAAACCTCATCATTCAACTATCATGAATATTGGTTAAATCAAGTTAAAAAACCGGAGCATTGGCAAACCTATATCGGAGGAGTGCGTTGGGGGGATAATTTAGATGAATTACAACGGGATAACCGCGTCTCCCAAGCTCAAAAATTTGAAGAAAATGGTCGGAATCAAAAAAATGCCGCCGACCTCCGACGGGCGAAACAATTTTATCGAGAATTAGGATATTTAGAAAAAGCTGATTTATGTGAAGCCTTTGCTTTAAAATTCGATAAACGCTTTCGAGAAGCGGGGCGTTTATTCCTAAAAAGAGGTCAGGAATTAGAGGCTTGGGAGTGTTTCTGGGATGGGATGTGTTGGCAAGCTTTAGCGGAATGGTATCATCAATTTCCCCAGAAAAAATCTTTGGAACAACCCTTAGTAGAATTCATGGCCCAAACCTCAAAAACCTTACCGAATATTCGACAATTTACTCAATTTTTAGAGGAAAGTTTGAGTAGTCAAATGATTAAAGAAAACCGCTTAGTCAAGGCTTGGAAATCGGCGGTACAGGATTATAGTCGTCAAGTTAGAATATTAATGCGGGAAAAAATCCTAGACCCTGAAGAATGGCAACGGTTTGGAGAGGTTTTAGAGGGATTAGATGAAGCTAAATATAATGGGGTTTTGGAATTAGGAGGAGATTGTTATTATCGGGCTAAAAACCTACGCCGGGCTGTTCGATGTTGGCAGGAAAGCGGGGCAAATCAAAAACGAGAATATTATCTGGCTCAAGCTGAATTATCTGGATTTCCTGAAGGTTTACCCTATTTGGAAAAAGCCTTAGATTTTGAACGAATTATTGTGGAATGGGAGAAATCTGGGAAGTCAGGAAATCAACAATGGATTAAACATTTAGATTGTTTAGGACGGGCTTTAGAACGACAAAATCGCCTGCGAGATTGGATTAATTATTTAATTAGAATTAAACGTTGGATTGATGCGATCGCTGCGATCGAAAAATGTGGTAAACTAGAGGCAATTCTATTTAGGTTTGAACTAATCCGCCAAATTTCCCATTCTAATTTAACCCCTGAACAAGCCCGAGATTTTCGGGGTCGCTATTTAGCTTTAATTGAAAAAGCCCTATCGGTCTCCAACTGGCGACAAAAGTTAGCGGTCGTTGAGGTAGGAATTGCTTTAGAAAAAATTGGGGAATTAGTCCCAACTCTCAAATTTTATGAACGATTTTTTAATAGTAATGAACCTCCTTTAAAACAGTTTGCTCAAGAACGCTGGTTAGCCACCAAACTCAAACAAAAAGAATATTCCCTAGTCGCCGAACCCATTCGGGCGCAGGAAATTCAACAAGATATTACTCGCCGGGCGAAGGAATGGAACATCGACCCTGCCACCCTCAATTCCGACCCTCCCCGGGTCGATTTAATCGAAAATCACAAATTACTCCAACTCTCGGCTCCAGACCCCTCTCAGGCGAATCCTGACCCCATAGACGATCAAGTTCAGGGTCTACCCCCCGGCACAAAAATCCGCCTTTTAGGGCCGGAAGCCGATGGCTTTAGTTTCCAAATTGGTCATATTCAAGTCAAACGAGCCAAACGGAATAATAGTTTATGGGTACTTTTGACGGATATTTATAGTTCTAAAGCCCTACAAATTGATGTCGATGGAATACAAGGAAAAGTCAGAATTGGAGAATTAATGTTAGAAGTCGCCGACGGTCATCAACTTTCTTTTAATAGTATCACGGGAGATTATCGAGGCACGGTTTTCTATCGAGATGAACAGCCCAGGGTAGAGTTGCATATTCGGGGAGTTTCTAGTATTATCTCCCTTTGAATCAGTCATCAGTGTAGAGACGTGCCATGGCGCGTCTGTAACAGTTATCAGTTTTAGAGTAATTAGTTTTAGAGGCAGGTTGATTTGTGATTTGGGTGATTAATACGGATATGATAGAGCCATGAAGGGCTCACTACGAATTTGATTCAAATATTAGGTACATTTTTATGTCAGAACAATTTTTTACACAAGCGATTCCAGAAATTAGTGTTAAACAATTAGAAAATTTACTTAAAACAGTTCCCGAAACTGATCTTCAGTTAATTGATGTGCGGGAACCTCAAGAAATTGAAATGGCAAAAATAGAAGGATTTATTAACTATCCTTTAAGTCAATATAGTGCATGGTCAGATCAAATTTTAGTTCAACTTGACCCGCACCAAGAAACCCTAATTCTGTGTCATCATGGCATGAGATCAGCCCAAATGTGTCAATGGTTGATTCAGAAAGGTTTCACCCAGGTAAAAAATATTAATGGGGGAATTGATGCTTATTCAGTTTTGGTTGATTCTCAAATTCCTCGATATTAAAATCTCCAGAAAAACATCCATATTATTTCAAAAATAATGATAGAAACCCAAATCAAAAAGTCAGATTTTGTTCTTTCTCCCTACATGAAAAGTAATAATTTATGGGGAACTTATCAAATCTTAAATACCGTTATTCCCTATCTGTTCTTATGGATTTTAGCAGTTAAAGCCGCGGCTATTTCCCTATGGTTGCTACCACCGATTATGGTGTTAATGATCCTGTTTTCAGTCCGTTGTTTTTCCCTAATGCACGATTGCGGACATTACTCCCTATTTAGTTCAAAAAAGGTGAATCGAGTCGTGGGTTTTATGTTTGGTGTCATCAACGCCATCCCCCAATATCCCTGGTCAAGAGGACACGCCTATCACCACAAAACCAATGGGGATTGGGAACGTTATCGTGGCCCCTCGGCTTTGATTTCTACACAGGAATTTGCTAAACTGAGTCCATCGGATCAAGGGTGGTATGAAGTTCTTAGACATCCATTAATGATTTTCCCAGGAGGTTTTTTCTACCTAGCAATTAAACCCAGATTAGCATTAATTCTAGGAACTTATGGTTTTTTTGTTCATGTTTTAACTTCCTTAAAACAATATCCTAATATTAGTTTCAGGCAGCGTTTCTCATCCTATAAATCCAGAAATTGGTATACTACGGGTGAATTTTGGGATCTACTTTTTAACAATATTTGTGTGGTTGGGGGCTGGATTATTCTCAGTCATTATCTGGGCTGGGTGTTCTTCTGGACAGTTTATTCCATCACCCTAACCTGTTCGGCGGCTTTGTTTATTTGTGTGTTTTTTGTACAACATAATTTTGAGGGTTCCTACGCCCACAAAACCGAAGGTTGGGATTATTTACGAGGTGCAATTGAGGGCAGTAGTTACCTGGAATTACCCCGGATTTTAAAATGGTTTGCCGCCGATATTGGCTATCATAATATCCATCATCTTTGTGAAAGAATCCCCAATTATAACCTCGAAGTTTGTCATAATCAGAATATACATTTACTCGCCGGGGTAAAAACCCTGAGAATTTCAGATATTCCTGATTGTTTTAAGTTTATCCTCTGGGATTCTGACGCCAATCGTCCAATCTCAGTCCGCTCATTTCGTCAAGCTGCTGCTTTGAATTCTAAAAACCAAATGGCACCAGTGATTAACTAAGTTTAAATTCCCTTAATATGGAGACCCTTGATTATGGTAGATCAATCTGTTCAATCTAATTTTTCCGATGCTATTGATCAAGGATATTACTTAGATCGAGATTGCACAACTTTATCCCGTCATGTTCTCCAACAACTCCATAGTTTTTCCCACGATGCTCAGGATATTAGCGCCTTAATGAATCGCATCGGATTGGCGGGAAAACTCATCGCCCGTCGCCTATCTCAGTCGGGTTTAGTGGATGATGCGTTAGGGTTTACCGGGGCCGTAAACGTGCAGGGAGAGTCCGTACAACAGATGGATGTTTATTCCAATTCCGTGTTTATTTCGGTGTTCAAACAAAGCGGTTTAGTCTGTCGTTTGGCATCGGAAGAAATGGAAAAACCCTTTTATATTCCCGAAAACTGCCCAATTGGACGCTATACTTTACTCTATGATCCCCTTGATGGTTCATCCAATTTAGATACTAACTTAAATGTCGGATCAATATTTGCGATTCGTCAACAGGAAGGTAATGATGAAGATGGGAAAGCGGTTGATTTATTGCAAAGTGGACGCAAACAAATTGCCGCCGGATATATTCTTTATGGGCCCAGTACGATGCTAGTTTATTCCATTGGAACCGGGGTTCATGCGTTTATTCTTGACCCTAGTTTGGGAGAATTTATTCTAGCTAATGAGAATATTAAGATTCCCAATCATGGGCCGATTTATAGTGTGAATGAAGGGAATTTTTGGCAGTGGGATGAATCCATTCGAGATTATGCTCGTTATGTTCATCGCCATGAAGGATATACCGCCCGTTATAGTGGGGCTTTAGTGGGAGATGTTCACCGAATTTTATATCAAGGGGGCGTGTTTTTATATCCGGGGACTGTGAAGAAACCAGAGGGAAAATTACGGTTATTATATGAGTCTGCACCCATGGCATTTTTAATTGAACAAGCGGGGGGAATGGCTTCAACTGGAACCCAAGAAATATTAGATGTAATTCCCGAAAAACTGCATCAACGCACCCCTTTAATTATTGGTAGTAAAGAGGATGTAATGTTAGTTAAATCATTCATTGAAGATCGCAAACGCAGGGAACAAGAAGGAGGTCTTGAGTAAATTCTATTAAAACCTTAAATTTTGACGGGGTTTAAAGGTTTCAATTTGACGTAATTGTTCATACAATTCTCGTTCTTGGGGAGTAATAGTTTTAGGGAGAACCACTTGAATTTCAATTAATTGGTCTCCCCTTTCTCCTTGAGGATTCGGATAACCTTTATTTGCTAATCGTAACCGTTGACCGGAGACAACTCCCAAAGGTAAACGCATTTTAACCAAACCATCTAAAGTCGGAATATCAATTTCTCCTCCTAATATAGCTTCCGTGGGAGTGACTGGAATTTGACAATAAATTTCTGATTTTTCTACTCTGAAAAAGGGATGGGGAGTAATATTAATTTTTAAAAATAAATCCCCGCCATTCACGCCTTGATTTTTTAATCTAATTTGTTGACCCTTAACCATTCCGGGGGGTAAATCCACTTCTAAAGACCGTCCATCCTCTAAACGAATTCGTTCTTTCCCCCCGGTATAGGCTTTTTCTAAAGGTAAGGTTAATCGCGCCTCAATATCCCGTTTTGTTTCCCTAGGAGTCGGTTTATAAACTGCTTTTGTTCGAGGAGAATTATAGGGGTCAGCCGCCGTCATTTGAGCCGCCTTCGGGTCAACAGTTCGGACTTCTCGCCGCCGTCCTAATAATTGGTCAACAAAGGTATCAAAATCCGAAAAATCTTCATAATCTACATCTTCAGTTTGAGAAATTGTCCGACGACTTCCCCAATTTTTGATTCCTGAAAAAGCATTTTTTTGCCAATCTTGAAACCCTTTTTGTTTCCAAAATTGACTATAATCATCATATTGCGCTCGTTTTTCAGGATCGGATAGAATATTATAGGCTTCGCCAATATCTTTAAAGGTTTCTTCCGCTTCCTTATCCCCAGGATTTAAGTCGGGGTGATATTGTCTCGCTAGTCTACGATAAACCTTCTTAATTTCATCGACAGATGCTTCACGGGAAACCCCTAAAATTTGATAATAATTCCGAAAATTTTGCATAAGTTAAATTTGGGTTAAAGGGTTGATTTTTAAGTTTGCAGAAATCAGGTTTCTCAAATAAACCCGGTTTCTGGGTTTGTTACAACCAATCATCATCATCCCAATTATCCGTTTGAGAATAGCGACGGGAACGGGATACACCGCTACCACCGCCTAAACTACTACCATTATTACTACGTTGGTCATAACGGGGATAACTGCGAGTTTGAGGTTCGTAGGGGTCAACACGACGTTTTTCACCGGAAAAAGTTCGGCGAATTGAACCGAATAAATCATCTTCATCGTCCTCCGTCACAAAAGCTGAAACTTCCCGATTTAACTCATATAAAGCGTCCTGTAAATCCACACTAATTTGATCAATTCCTCGATCATCATCCCGTTCTAAACTATCTCTTAAAGAGCGAATTAAGGTTTCAATTCTTGACCGTTGACGTTGGGCAAATTGCATTCCGTAATCTAGGGCTACTTCCCTTAATTGTCGTTCAGCTTGATAAGTTAACGCTTGGGCGCGGTTGCGTTTTTCGACTTTTTCTCGTTGTAAACGGTCAACTTCTGCATATTTTTCCGCATCCTTAATCATGCGATTAACTTCATCTTGAGACAGGGTAGAAGCTCCCTGAATAATCACACTTTGTTCCCGTCCAGTGGTTTTATCTAAAGCGGTAACTTGTAGAATCCCATTTGCATCAATATCAAGCGCCACTTGAACTTGCGGAACCCCCCGCGGCGCCGGGGGAATTCCAGTTAATTTAAACCGTCCTAAAGACTTATTATCAACGGCTAATTCTCGTTCTCCTTGTACGATATGAACTTCTACCAAAGTTTGGTTATTTTCAGATGTTGAAAAAATATCAGAACGCCTTACGGGAATTGTGGTATTACGGGGAATTAATTTTTTCATCACCCCCCCAATAGTTTCTAATCCTAACGATAAGGGAGTCACATCTAATAATAAAATATCCCGCACATCTCCAGCTAAAATTCCCGCTTGAATAGCCGCACCAACGGCCACAACTTCATCAGGATTAACCCCTTGATTCGGTTCTAAATCAATTAAACTTCTCACTAATTGTTGCACCATTGGCATTCGGGTAGAACCACCAACTAAGATCACATCATCAATATCATTAGAAGTTAATCCAGCATCGGCTAAAGCCTGTTTTACTGGACGGCGTAACCGTTGAATTAAATCTCCACATAACCCCTCAAATTCCCCTCTAGTTAGGCGGATTTCCAAGTGTTTAGGGCCGTCTTCTGTGGCTGCAATAAAGGGTAAATTAATATCAGTAACTCCCACCCCAGAAAGCTCTATTTTTGCTTTTTCGGCGGCTTCTGTTAACCGTTGTAAAGATTGGCGATCGCGTCTTAAATCCACCGCTTCTTCTGATAGGAATTGTTCCGCTAACCAATCAACAATTTTCTGATCAAAATCCGTTCCGCCCAGTTGGGTATCCCCACAGGTAGATTTAACTTCAAATACCCCTTCCCCGACCTCTAAAATTGAGACATCAAAGGTTCCACCGCCTAAATCAAAAACTAAAATAGTCCCATAATCTTGCCGTTCCAAACCATAAGCTAAAGAAGCCGCCGTCGGTTCATTTAATATGCGTTTAACGTCTAATCCGGCAATGCGTCCGGCATCTCTGGTAGCTTGTCTTTGAGAATCATTAAAATAGGCAGGAACCGTAATTACAGCCCCGGTAATTTCTTCCCCCAAATACCGAGTCGCTTCTTCGACTAATTTTTTTAAGATCATTGCTGAAAGTTCCTCCGGGGCAAAATCCTTATTTACCCGGGGACATTTGATCCGAATATTATCGGTTTCATCCCGTCGCATCGTGTAGGGAACCCGTTTTGAGGCAGCAGTGAGATCAGAATAGCGACAACCCATCAGTCGTTTGACCCCATAAAAGGTATTTTGGGGATTCAAAACCGCTTGTCGTCTAGCCATCTGTCCCACGATGCGTTCTCCTTCCTTGGTAAACCCAACGACGGAGGGAGTGGTTCGCATCCCTTCAGAGTTAGCAATCACAACGGGTTTTCCGCCCTCCATGACCGCAACCACGGAGTTCGTTGTTCCCAAGTCAATGCCGACTACTTTGCCCATGCGTTGCTTATCTCCTTGTCTATATGGTTTCTGGCTAGATCACTCCTATTCTATCGTGTTGTAACGCATTGTAACGTCTGACCTCGGCGGTGAAACCCAAAGGGGTAATAGAATTGATACTTTCAGGTCTGAAGCCTGTCCTGATGAAAACTGATAACTGATAACTGATTTTAGCTTTCTTCCTCAGAAGATTTCCGTTTTAACGGTTTAGCAATCGGTTCTCGACGCGCCGGGGGTGGCGCCTCATCCGATGAGAATTTAGGCTTATAGGGAGAATGAGATCCAGTGTTAAACTGACCTTGACCGGATGGTCTTCTGGGGCCACCTTTCGAGAAAGGAGGTCGGCGTTTTTTAGTCGGAATCATGCCAATATCATGGCTTTCTTGGATGACTAAATAATCTTCTTTTAACTGAACGTGCAAATCCCAGAAATGACCGATGGCTCTCATCCCAGCAATTCCTATCAGTTTCAGTTTAAAAAACTTAGGTTTATCATTATCTTTGCGGGGAGCTTGGCGAATTTTAACAATCACATACTTTTCAACTTCTTGAGATTGATAAACAACCTCACCTCGAATAGAAAAATAGCCCTGCTGAACATTCACTAAATCACCGGTTTTATCCTCTGATACTGCTAATTGAGTTTCAGAAGTAACGTCGGTAGAATCCTCGGTTCTCAGGGTTTGAGGTTCCCAAACCCCCATAATTTGAACGTGCAGATTATCTTCTTCTTGGCGGGTACGGGGATAAACCACCCAAATATGATCTTGATCTAAGTCAATATGTTTTTTCACTAAACTCATGACTCGACCCAATAACACCGCATCAAGCAGTTTCCCTTCACTGGTTAGTAAGGTTCCCTGGGTAAACTGATCCGCAGAAGCAATATATCGGCCATGAACTAATCCAATGGCTCGATATTGACGGGCTTCGCTGGGGGGCGGAATCGGACGATGCCAGAGTCGCTCGAACGAGTCGAGGGCATCTGGCTCTAATTCTGCGGTTTGATCTATTTGATCCGGTTCAGACGTGCTAGGGCTGGTCTGGGGCGTATCTTCTGGGGTTTCCGGCGTTTCTGGGGTTTCTGGCGTTTCTATAGTTACACTTTCACTTTCGTTCGGTGTATCAATGGAAACATCTTGAGACTTATGCACGGCTGGCTCACTAGCTGGAGTTGAGCTTGAAGAACGTTTGGATCGAGAGGAACGATTTGGAGAAGGACTCATAACACCTCTTAGCGGAGACACATCCCTTATGGGAGCAAGGACACGGCGAGTAAAAACCCTTTTTCTTTAAAAATTGATCCAGGGCTTTATACTAAACTTAAGTCAAGAATCAACAGTATCAGGACATTTCAACATTTGCACCCTTTCTTGAGAAGGAGGCAACGGTTGCGATCAAGATTGATATGGGTTAACTTGCTTATAACATAAGTCTGGGAGCTTAAAAACTCAGTGTCTTCAGACCTGAGAGTGTCAATGTACTGAATCCCCATCCGGATTGGATAAACCCAGGAGTTTCTACAGTTAGAGTCCATAGGAGCGTTACCACTCCTACCTCTGTTTCAGAATATGGCATTATTTTTGCCTCACACCGCTCCTTGATCACTCCATCCTTATTATAGATCTGACAGGACTTACGCAAGCACGCCATATATTAGGATGCCAAAAGTAGGCGATCGCATACCAATGATAATAGCAATCGCCCCAAGAAGTTATGATTATTTATTTAAAAATAAACCCAAAAGAATCAAAATTAACCCAATTTTAAATACTGCTATGACAACAACCTTTCCCACTGAACAACCCACAACAAACTTACCTGACCATACACAACTCCCCGACTCAGACGGTACATTTGTGAAAAATTTTCAAGAACATCCTCAAAGTATTTTACTCACCGATTCTATTAACCCGGTTCTGCAAAAAATTCATCCCGATGGATACTATTGTATTGGTCAAGATAGTGGGATTTATTGGCGCATAACTGACCCACCCCAACGGGGAGCAGAAGCACCAGATTGGTTTTATGTTGCTAATGTTCCCCCCAGTTTAAATGGTCAAATGCGACGCTCCTATGTGCTTTGGCAGGAATATGTGGCCCCTTTAATTGTTTTAGAATTTGTCTCTGGAGATGGTTCGGAAGAACGGGATAAAACCTCTTTATGGACGGCGGAATCAGAAGGTAAAAAACCGGGTAAATTCTGGGTTTATGAGCAAGTCATTCATCCAGCATTTTATGGGATTTATGAAGTACAAAAATCCAGTATTGAAGTATATCATTTGGTTGAAAATCACTTTCAACCTTTGCCCAAAAATGAACGAGGACACTATCCCATTACTTGTCTAGGTGTTGAATTAGGAATTTGGCAAGGTGAATATCAAAATGTAGAATTGCCTTGGTTACGCTGGTGGGATAGTGCCGGGAATTTGTTATTAACAGGAAATGAACGGGCAGAAATGGAAGCTCAACGGGCAGAAATGGAAGCTCAACGGGCAGAACGTTTAGCCGCACAATTACGAGCATTAGGAGTTACACCGGAAGATTGATCATTTTTGTGAAAAAAACCGTAGGGGTAATTCATGAATTACCCCTACTACCACTATTGATTTAGGATTGCTATACCTATAAAAAATAATTTGATATAATCAAAGTTAAAAATCTTACTGTTCTATAAAGTTTTATAAATAGTATAACCATGGCTTTAATTCCAGATTCTTCTATTGGCGCTTTAGTCGGGAATAACTCATCTGAATTAATTTCCCTATTCCCAGGACAGTTATCCAACTATCCCGGCGGGGTGTTAGGACTCGATGGGAATGATACTGTATTCGGTCTCGGTGATAATGAGTTGATTTTAGGGAACACAGGTTTTGACCAGTTATGGGGTGGGGAGGGTGTCGATACCCTATTTGGGGGTAAGGATGGGGATATCCTTGAGGGAGAAGCGGGGAATGATGTCCTGTTTGGCAACCTAGACGCCGATACTCTTTTTGGGGTCGAGGGGTTTGATAGTTTATTTGGGGGGAAAGCCGATGATGTCTTAAACGGTGAAGGGGGAAATGATACCCTATCAGGGGACTTAGGGGCTGATACCCTCACCGGAGGCATTGGTCAGGATGTGTTTTTGCTACAACAACAAGGTCAAGGACGGGACTGGATTAGGGATTTTGAACGGAATATTGATTTAATTCAACTGCCTAATAACGTCGGCGAAGTGCAAGTCCAAGCGGTAGGAAGTAATCAAACTCGCCTGGTTGTCAGTGCTACTAACGAAGAACTCGCCCTTTTGGATGGGATTGTACCATCGGACTTACAGGCGAGTGATTTCATCGGTCAGGGATTTACTTTGAAAAAAGATAATGTCTCTCCTCCTCCCTCTGACTTTGTGCAACAGGTCTTAAACTTAACTAATGATTTCCGCAGTCAAAATGGTTTACGTCCCCTAACTCTGAACACTAAGTTAAATGCAGCCGCCCAGGAACAAAGTCAAGATATGGCGCAGCAAGACTTTTTTAACCACATCGGCTTAGATGGTTCCACCCCCGCAACCCGCGCCCAAAACCAGGGATACAGTTTTTCTTTTATCGGCGAAAATATTGGTGCCGGGTATCAAACCCCTGGGGAAGTAGTTCAGGGATGGATTGATAGTCCAGGGCACCGGGAAAACTTACTTAACCCCAATTACGCTGAAATTGGCATTGGCTATTTCTATTTAGAAAATGATACGGGGTTTGAAAATTGGAACCACTATTGGACACAGGTATTTGGGACGGTAATGGGTAATGGGTAATTACGAATTACGAATTACGAATTACGAATTACGAATTACGAAGGGGTAATTTTTGACACTCTCAGGTCTGAAGACACGCTCGATTCTGCGGACAGGATTAGTTTAATCTAATTCTCGCTACGATTGCCGCATATCGTCTACTGAGTTGATCGGACGAAAAACCCGATCTTCCCGATACTTTTACTTTTGAATCAAAACACTTTCAGAAGATATCACTAAGCCAAATTGCGGTACGCTCCATATCCTGCCTTTACTTGCTCCTTGCTTGTCATACTGCCGTTAAAATTAAATCTAACCGTTGTTTCAGGGGAGCCGGGATTTCTCCGATACTAGGATACTTCAACACGCAGATATTTATTGTTCTTACTCATGTGTTTTTGATTCTAGCACATTTTTTGATATTTCAATGGGAATAAATTCCCCTGTGTCGCGTTTCCTCTCAGGTCTGAAGACACTGAGTTTCCACTCTCCCATCTTTTTCTTATGAATTGCCTTTACCATCAATTACAGGCGCTTTAATAATATTCCTGTTTGCCAATAATAGGCTTCTTGTTTAACCGCCAAAACTTGGAAAAAGGGTTTCCATTTTTCCCGGAAAGAATTCACGTCATAGAAAACCAAAGACCGGGTATCCCGTCCTAGGGTAAACATGGCAAAATCTTGATTAATATATTCAAAATAGTTCTGAATACAGGCTTGTTTTTGTTCTGGAGGCCAGACATTATTATTAGAAAGCCATAATTCAGGAGATTCTTTGATTTTATCAAAAATATAACTTTCTTGAATTGTAATAAAAGCTAGTCCTCCGGGTTTTAAAATCCGACGCAGTTCTAATAACCAAGCATCGGCTAAATCGTCAATATGGGTGAAGACTGAACCCGCATAAATTAAATCAAAATAGCGGTCTTCAAAGGGTAAATGGGGTAGGGTTGTTCCAACAAAAAAATGAAAGGGAGGACTCATATTTTCTTGACACCAAGCAATACAATCCGCACTAATATCGGTTCCCCAAATTTCACAAATTTCTGATAAATCGGCTAACTCTCGAAGAATGCGTCCCGAAGCACAACCAAAATCTAAAATTCGGCTTCCAGTTTTGAGGAAATATCCACACTCTCGCAATACACTTAGCATCACCTGAACTTGCGTTTTTCCTGAGTTCAGATAATATTCTTCATTCTCTGCAAAAACTAACCTCAAATCTTCAGGAGGAACGGGAAATTGCCATTTTCCAGTTTGGGGATTTTTGCCTAAAATATTGGGTTTAGGTAAACAATAGGAGGGAGATTGTCCCGATTTTGGATAATATTTTAACCAGTCAATGGGTTCGAGTTGATGGGGGGAGGGGGTAGAATCAAGTCCGAGAATTTTATCTAATTTTTGTTGAGCTAAACTATAATCTGGATTCAGTTTTAAAGCAGTTTCAAAACAAGGAATAGCATCGGATTTTTGTTGTAAATTCAGATAGGCTAAACCCAAGTTATAATAGCAGGAAGGTTCGGAGGAATTTAGTTCTAAAGCTTTTTGATAGACGGAAATAGCGTCTTGCCATTGCTGCAATTGAATAAACCCATCCCCTAAATTTTTATAAGACCAAAAGAAATCCGATTTAATTTGATTGGCTGTGGTATAAACTTTAATGGCTTCTTGCCATCTTTCTAAATTAAATAGAGAATCGGCTAAATTAATATAACACCAGAAAAAACTCGGATCAATAGAAATTGCTTGCTGACAAATGGGAATAGCTTCTTCCCATCTTTCTAAATGAATTAATACTTTGCCTAAACTAGCATACGACCAAAAAAAGTCGGGTTTTAATTCAATCGCACGGCGATAAATAGGAATAACAGTTTCCCATTGTTCTAAAGTGGTTAATGCTTCTGCTAATTTTTGATAAACTCCCCAAAAGTTCGGGTCTAATTCAATCGCTTTTTGATAAATAGGAACCGCTTTTTCTAGTTGTTTAGTTTGGGTTAAACATTCCCCTAAACCATTATAGGCCCAAAAACAATTGGGGTCGAGTTGAATCGCTTTTTCATAAATTGGAATTGCCGCTTCCCAGCGCTGTAATTTAATTAAGGCTTCTCCTAAATTATTATAGGCCCAGAAATCATTAGGACTTAATTCAATTACATTTTGATAGGCTGTAATTGCTTGTTCAAATTCTTGGGTTTTCAGGGAAAGATTGCCAATTTTTTGATATCCTAAGAGAAATTTAGGTTCAAGATTAATTAGTTTTTGGTAACAAGCGATCGCTTCGGTAAAATTCTCACTTTCTTGAAATTTAATCGCCTGTTGATATAATTCCGTAATCAGGTCAGCATAGGGATGAGTTGATTCAGTCATAATCAGACTATCTTCTGGATTAGATGGGGTCATATTATCCGGTACACTTGGTTACATTTATATATTATATCATTGAATCAGAAACCCGTCAAAAGGGAAACATTTATTTTACCTTTTAACTTATGATTATCTGCCTCCAATATTAACATTTTGTACCCGCACAGGAACGCAACCATGGCTCATTTCAGCGATTTGTAATGGTTCTCCTTTTCCACACATATTAGTTCCGCATTGTTGCCATTCAGAAGCCTGGTTAATCGCATCAACTTGATTCCAAAAATCCGTTGTCATGGCGTGATAGGTGACATCTTTTAGCATTCCGACAATTTTGCCATTTTTAATCTGCCAAAAAGCATCTTTGAGGAATTTTTTATTAATTCTGAGAAGATTTTTTTCTAGGAGATTCGGAAACCGAAGCAGCAGGTAATTTGGCTGGTGATGGCGGAGTTTTAGGCGGTTTAGATTTAAGTGTAATGATTTTATCTTTTTTCATTTCTTCTAAAACAACCTCACTAATAATATTAGCTCCATGGGAGGTAAAATGAACCCCATCATTAATTTTAACTGATTTGTGTTTCCCAGATTTATCTGCAACAACGGCGGCATATTTTCCCCCGGATGCAAAGACTTCCCAGGTTGAGATGTATTCGATTTTGGGATAAGATTTGCTGACCTCTTGATAGGTTTTATTAAAGGAACTAAAAAATCGATTATAACGGGGTTTTCTCGACATAGGTTGACCTACCCAATATACTTTTCTAACTGAAGAATTTGAGAGTAATTTTGCATAACGTTCTACTCGTTCTTGATAAGCTTGTTCCCATTCTTTTGTAAAAATTCGTTGATAACGTCCGTTTATATCTGTGATATCTTGACCTTCATTTCCCCCAAATAAAACTACAATTACATCAGGTTGATAACTTTTGATCAAGGTTGATGTGCGATTATACCAATTATAATAATCAATTCGATTCAGGCCACTGGAGGGTTTATAATCTAATTTGGTATTGCTAATTTGATAGGTTTTGCGGAGACTAGACTGAAGTTTAATTCCTAAATCAAACATAATAGAATCACCGACAAATAAAAAGCGAGTGTAGGGTTTTTCTGGTTGAGGTTTGGGTTTAATGGGGGGAGAGGAAATGGGGATTTTTGTGGGTTGAGGACTAGGATCAGGAATGGGTTTAGACTCAGGAAAAATAGCCACACTGTTTAGGGTTGCGATTTCAGTGGGAGGTGAAAGTTGATCTAAATTAACATCTTTGATTTGGTTCCAGAATGCTTGTTCTGTTTGACGAAATCCCTCTAGTTTCAACTGTTGTGCGGCTTGTTTGATCGTGGGTTGAAGAAAGGAACTTGATGCAATGCTTTTGAGAAATAAGGAAAAGTTAGAAAAAATTAATGTTAAACTTACTAAACAGACTAGCAGTAAAAATTCTCGATCTTTCATTGGGGTTTAAAAATTAAAATAAATAAAGGGAGGAACACTATTCGGGCCTAGCATAAGAATAGAATACACAAATCCAGAGATTAAAACAATCCTAAAGAAAATATTTTTTAAAGCAAATAACCTAACCAAAGCGGAGGTAATGGGTTGACTATAAAAATTAATCCCAACTAAAATAATAAAAATCACCAGATAAAGCTGCCAAAAATTAAATTGAAAGGTTTGAATTTCTGAATTCCAAATCCCTCGGATGAAATTGAGTGCAGTTTCTATATTAGAAGATTGGAAAAAGATCCAACTCAAGGTAATAAACCCAAAGGTTAAACCCCAATTTAAAATCGGTATTATCCTAGATAAAATCGAGTCTTTTTTAATATTGATTTGAGCAGTAATTTTTTCTTTAAAGTAATGATTTAATCCCAATCCTAAACCATGAATTCCCCCCCAAACAATAAAGTTTAACCCCGCACCGTGCCAAAATCCACCGATAAGTAAAGTTAGAAATAAATTTAGATATTTTTGGTTTTGACCTCGTTGGTTTCCCCCCAAAGGAATATAAAGATAATCCCTCAACCATTCCGATAAACTAATATGCCATCGATGCCAAAATTCCTGTAAACTTAAAGAACGATAGGGACAGTTAAAATTTTGAATTGGGCGGAATCCAAATACACTAGAAATTGCATTGGATAAATCGGAATAACCACTAAAATCGACATAAATTAAACAGGAGTAGGATACCGCAGCTAATATTAAATCCCCGGAAGAATAGGAACTAGGATCGGAAAATGGAAGTTGAGTAAAGTTAAATAGAAAACTAGATAAGGTATATTTTTTGAACAGTCCTGATAAAATTAATACAATCACTTCTTCGATTTTATAATCATATTTTTGAGAAGAATTAAGTTGTTGATAAAACTCTTTGGCTCTAGCAATAGGGCCAGAGGCAATTTGAGGAAAATAACTAATATAAATGGTATAATCTAGCCATCGGGGAAAGGGAAGTTTCTGGCGATAGCAATCAATTAGGTGAGAAATAATTCTAAAGGTATAGAAAGAAACACCGATGGGAACTAGAATTTCTAAGGGTTGGAAGGTGGAAGTAAAGGGTAAAAAAGAGAATAATACCAAGAAACTATCTACAAAAAAATTATAATATTTAAACGTTCCTAAATATAAAATGTTAAAAATAATTCCTAAAATTAACCATGATTTAGCGTTTTTAGGATCAGATTTTAATCCCAAAAGGATACCATAATTAATTCCAATGCTGATTAATAATAAACTTAAAAAATTTAGCCCCCAAAAGGAGTAAAAAATTAAATTTGCCAGCAATAAAAATATTTTATATAAATCAATTGATTTTTTTAAGGAAATTCCTAAGCTAAATATAAGAATAAAAAATATTAGGAAGGAATAGGTTGGAAATAACATAGAAAAAATTAAGAGATTAGATAAACTGTTGAGTATGGGGAATGGGCAATGGTTTAAACAGGAAATAATGATTATTTCTCTTATTATAAAATTTGTCTCCAATAACTAGGAGCTTTGAAAAGAAAAAATGATGTAGAAAAAATAGGAATAGTGAACATAGGTTAAGGAGAAAATGAGAAATTTTCAATGCTCAGAAACTCTTGATCACGGATCAGGTTAAAATAATCTGTATAATTGATCATAAACCTTTAATCACCCGATCCTAAAGAGTTGAGTTTAAGTAGGAATTAAATAATGATACACAGCAATAGACGCAGAAATCAATTTTTTGGGATTTGGTTTTGCCTCCTAATTCTGGGGTCTTTTTGGGTTTCAGGAATTGTTGTCCCAGCGATGGCAGGGGAAGGACAATCCGCAGAAATGATCAATTCTAATTCTAAGGCGGAAGATATTTTTAATCAAGGGATGACACGCTATCGAGAAGGGACAGTTGCGGGGTTTCGGGGGGCGATTCAAAAGTGGGAAGCAGGGTTACGTCTGTGGCGGGAAGCTAATAATCCTCAGCAAGAATTGATCACTCAAAATTTTTTATGTTCTGTTTATAGTAATTTAGGAGAATATTCCCAGGCGATTAATTGTTATAATCAATTACTGGTTTTAACTGAAACTCTGGAAGATCTGCAAACCCAAGGCACAACCTTAATTTCTATTGCTAAGATTTATAGTCAATTAGGGGAGTATCAAAAAGCCTTAGATACTCTCAATCAAACCTTTCCTTTATGGCAAAAAACTAATTTTAAAACCGGAGAGATTGCCACTTTAAATGAGATGGCTTTGATTTATTTTAATTTAGGAGAATTTCAACAAGCTCTTAATTATTATAATCAAGCCTTGGCGGGGGTTAAGTCTTTAGGAAATCCGACTAATGTGGCGGCAATTTTAAATAATATTGCCCAGGTAGAATCGGAATTAAATCAGTTTGAAATTGCCCTAAAACATAATCAACAAGCGTTAGGTTTATGGGAAGAAGTGATTAATAAATTTGGAGATAGTACGGCGATTAATGTACAGCGAGGCAAAGGAGCAACTTTAAATAATATTGGATTTATTTATGCCAATTTGAACCAATTAGATTCAGCTTTAGAAACCTATAATCAAGCCTTAAATTTATGGCAAAAAATAGGCGATCGCACCGGAGAAGCCAGCACCTTAAATAATATCGGGTTTATTTATTTTCAACAAAATAAGTTAGATCAGTCTTTAGAATTATATCATCAATCTTTAAAAATTCGTCAGGAAATTGGCGATCGCCCAAAAGAAGCCCTATCTCGGTATCGAGTGGCAACAGTTGAACGAAAACAGGGTAATTTTGCCGATGCGATCGCTCAAATGGAAACGGCTTTAACTATTATTGAAGATTTACGAACCCAGATTAATAATCAAGATTTAAGATCTTCTTTTTTAGCATCTAAACAGGATTATTACCAATTCTATATTGATTTATTAATGCAACTGAATCAACAACAACCCAATCAAGGATGGGATGGAAAAGCCTTACAAATTAGTGAACGAGCAAAAGCTAGATCCCTATTAGATATTTTAGCTGAAGCTCAAGGAGAAGTTACCTCTGGAGTTGACCCAAAACTGTTAACTCAAAAACAAACCTTAAAACAAAAATTATCGACCTTAGAAGCACAGCGAGTTAAACTTTTAAGTCAGTCCCATACCGATAAACAGAAACAGGAACTTAACCAAGAAATTGAAAACTTACTCCAAGAATATAGCCAAGTATTAGATAATATTCAGGTAAATAATCCCCATTATGCCGCCTTAGCTCAACCCCAACCCTTAACTTTAACTGGGATTCAAAAGTTATTAGATGACCAGACAGTTTTATTAGAATATTCTCTTGGCAAAGAACGTAGTTATTTATGGGCGGTAACTCCTACCTCGATCAAAAGTTATGAATTACCCTCAGAAGAAATTATTAAAACAGCCGTTAAAACCTTTAGAGATAATCTAATTTTCCCCAGTAAAAGATTGAGGCGATCGCTCTACGAAGAAACTGGAAAAGCCCTGACTCAAATTGCTTTTCCCTTAATCCCATCCTTAAAAAATAAACGATTATTGATTGTCGCCGATGGAGCATTACAATATGTTCCTTTCGCCGCCCTTCCCGAACCCGAAACACCTGGGGAGAGCGAGGTTATTCCTTTAATTATTAATCATGAATTATTAACCCTACCCTCGGCTTCAGTTTTAGGAATTATCCGGGCAGAAAATCAAAATCGGAAACCCTCAGATAAACTCTTAGCTGTATTAGCTGATCCCGTATTTGCTCCCACAGATGAGCGCTTAAAATCTGTTGTTTTTCAAGGGATTAAAGCCCTTCCGCCAGATTTAGAACGTTCCGCCAGAGAATCGGGAATTTTATTTGATCGTTTGCCCTTTACCCAAGAAGAAGCAACCCAAATTTTAGCCTTAGTTCCTGAAGAATATCGTTTACAAGAAGTGGGCTTTAATGCTAGTCGAGAAAACGCAACAAATCCCCAATTAAGTCAATACCGTTTTGTGCATTTTGCCACCCATGGTTTACTCAATAGTGAAAATCCTCAATTATCAGGTTTAGTTTTTTCTTTAGTTAATCAAAATGGAGAATCTCAGAATGGATTTTTACGACTTTATGATATTTTTAACTTAAATTTACCTGTAGAATTAGTCGTATTAAGTGCTTGTGAAACCGGATTGGGTCAGGATATCAAAGGAGAGGGATTAGTAGGTTTAACCAGAGGATTTATGTATGCGGGAGCAAGTCGAGTGGTAGTGAGTTTATGGAAAGTTGATGACCAATCAACGGCCGAATTAATGGTTAAATTTTATCAAGGAATATTAGGGGAAGGATTAGCTCCTGGGGCGGCTTTACGACAAGCTCAAATTCAGATGCAAAACGATTTGGAATGGATACCTCCCTACTATTGGTCAGGGTTTACTTTACAAGGAGAATGGCGAGGAATTCAATATTAAATCTATCTATGATATGGTCATTATTATGGAATAGCCAACAGAAATTAGATCGGGACAAGATTAGTCAGAATTATTTTCTATTTGACTTTGTTGCTCGTATTGCTCAATTACATTTTCAATGATTTTATTACTAACATCTGATAAATTTGATTTAGAATAAATGGTGGCTAGAATTATATTTTGTTCGGTTTTTAGATAATAAATGACGCGATAACCACTACTTTTTCCTTTTTGAATATTGCTATTTTTGAGACGAACTTTGAATACTTGATATTTAACGCCTACTATTCTATCACCAGGGGTTTGACCTGATTGAAGTTGCTCGATTAAGGGTTGAATATCGGTACGAATTGAACGATAGGATTTAGCAAGTTCTCGCAAATCCCTTTTAACTGACGAAGGGGTTTGGGGGAGCGATAAGTCCCACGCTGAATTTCACAAAACAAAAAATAACTAGAAATCAGCGTGGGATACATGGACTCCCCCAAGTTAATTTTGTTCGGTAAATCCCGACAAAATCAACAATTATATGTTAGATTATATCAAATAGTTAAAAACAACAATGTTTCAAGCATACAAGTATCGTATATATCCAAATATCGAGCAGGAAACAGCCTTGGCTAAAAGTTTTGGTTGTTGTCGTTGGTATTGGAATTATGCCTTAAACTTATGTCAAGAAACCTACAAAACGACAGGGAAAGGATTATCAAGGAAAGCTATTCAAGGATTGTTACCTGAATTAAAAAAGGAATATCCTTGGTTGACAGATGCCTATTCTCAGTGTTTACAAGTTGTTGCTCTTAACTTATCTGTATCTTACAAAAACTTCTTTGACAAACGGACAAGATTGCCTCGATTCAAATCTAAACACGGTAAGCAATCAATCAGTTATCCCCAAAATGTCAAGTTTGAAGGGGATTATCTGAAATTACCAGGGAAAGTGGGGTTGGTTTATTGTGTCCGTCACAGGGAATTTCAAGGCGTAATCAAAACCGTTACTGTCTCAAAGAATCCCGATGGAAAGTATTATGCTTCTGTGTTAGTTGATGATGGTAAGGAAATGCCCAATCTATCAACCAATGGAAAAGCAATTGGGATTGATTTAGGGTTAACCCACTTCGCCATTACCAGCGATGGAGATAAATATAGCAACCCCAAACACTTTGTTAAACATCAACGCAATTTAAAACGGAAACAACAAAAATTATCCCATAAACAAAAGGGAAGTAATAGCAGACAAAAAGCTAGATTAAAAGTAGCTAAAGTCCACGCTAAAATATCTCGTTGTCGAGAAGATTTTCTACACAAACTATCCCGCAAGATAGTTAACGAAAACCAAGTTATTGCTGTAGAAGATCTAGCAGTTAAGAATATGGTTAAAAACCATAAGTTAGCTAAATCAATTAGCGATTGTGGTTGGGGAATGTTTGGCACAATGCTCAAGTACAAAGCCGAAAAAGAAGGTAAAACCTATCAAGAAGTTGATAGATTTTTCCCTTCTTCTAAAACTTGTAACGTCTGTCTAAACAAAGTCGGTAGTTTACCGCTTGATATTAGAAGTTGGACTTGTGAACATTGTCAAACTACCCATGACCGTGATATCAATGCTGCGGTAAATATCAAGAATGAAGCCTTGCGGATTTTATCGTTGGGAACCAGCGATACTGCCAATCTGAGGGAATGTCAGTCGTCTGTTGAAACTTTTGTTTCTTCAGATGCTATTCCCGTTGAAGTTGGAAGCCCACACTTACTCATAGAGAAGTGTGGGTAGTTCACAGCGATGAGTTAGGGCGATTTGGATGGGTAAGGGTTCACTCTGCATCAATACCCTCCCACATTTCTGAAACAGAAATCGTCTGCCCTGTTAATGCTTCCTGCAACCCTTGCTGAATCCCTTCTATAACAATTTCGGTTGGGGTTTCATCAGGGTCTGGTTCGTCTTCATCGGACAGTAATAGAATAATCCGAACACGCTGTGGTTTGGTTACTTCTAGCAATTTATCAAGTGTAAGTTCCCCATTTTCATTAATTGTGGCTGTGGTTTCAATTGCTTTCATGGTAGGTGATGAAGTTGTTTAAATAAAGCTAGTTCAATATTTATTTGAGTTCAGGAATCTAATCTTTATACAACCTCCTCGGTAATCTTTTAGGTGTCTTTTTTAAAATAATACTGCTTAGAATAGCTTATCATATCTTTGATTAATTGTTGATTAAGGCCAATCCCAGATTCCGCAGGTCTGTGTGATAGTAGCAATATTGATTCCCTCTTGGCAACTTCTGAAGTGATTCAACAGTCTTGGAGGAGTAAGTGCCTGTCATTTGCTAATTTGGTGTGGAAACTCACCATACGGAATATAGATTTTTTGATCGAGATAGTGCATCTTAGTGATTATTACAATGGATATTTTAAAGAGGCATAATCCCATGGTTATCAAGTCTGTTGGTTCTTTGAGTTTGATTTTAGGTATTCTGTTACCGACTAGCGCAAGTCTAGCGATTATGGCTTCACAGGGGAATAATCCGGTTAATGTTCCCATGCAAATCAGTTTAAACTTTCCCCCCGCACCGAAAGGAGATGGGCCAGTGAGTACGGCTGGGGGAGGAACCCGGGGGGGTGAAACCATTTCTGCCAGCGAGTGCGGCCTTGGGAATACAAAAATGACCGCCTTAGTCCCCAGTCAGAAGACCTTAACGGTTTCTGCCCGTCCCACATTTTTTGTTTATGTTCCTGAATCCAAGGTAAAAACGGGTGAATTTGTTCTGATTAATAAAGAGGGCAAAGATGTTTACAAAACAGTGGTGCAACTTCCTTTAAAACCGAGTATTTTAAAGATTCAACTCCCCGAAACAGTAACCTTAGAAACCGGAAGTCAATATCAATGGATTTTTTCGATTGCCTGTGGAACAGAGGAACAAGAATTTATTGATACCTTAAAGGTTTCTATTCAGCGAAATGAACTCAATCCTACATTCAAAAATGAAATAGAAAAAGCTCAAAGTCCATTAAAAAAAGCCGAACTTTATGCTAGGGAAAACCTCTGGCAAGATACCTTAATGATCATGGCTCAGTTGCGAAATACTGAACCGGAATTATGGAAAGAGTTTCTCACTTCTATTAAAATTAATCAACAGATTGCCGAAGCTCCCTTTGCACCAGAAACAACGGTGAGTAATTCTGATCATCAATCTAAATCTACACAGTAGAAAGGTAAAGCATATATTCTAATAATAAGCTTAATGAGGGCAAAAATCAGACAATTAGTGTGGGAATGGCGCGGTGTTTGGATTACAACCCCAGTCATGGCAGGTTTGGTAATTCTACTGCGTTTTTCTGGGATTTTACAATCCTGGGAATGGGCAGTTTATGACCAATATATGCGCCTACGTCCCCCGGAACCTAGGGATGAAAGGATTGCGATTGTAGGGTTAAATGAAGCCGATATGAAATATATTGGCCAAGGTTATGTACCCGACCAAATTTATGCTCAATTAATCGAGAAATTGGTCGCCATGAAACCAACGGTTATTGGTTTAGACATTTATCGAGATTTACCCTTTGAACCCGGTCATAAACAGTTAATTAAACTTTTAGCAGAAACTCCTAATTTACTAGGAATTGAAAAAGTTGTCGGGGATGAATCCTTAGAATCCGTTGCCGCCCCTCCAATTTTGAAAGAAAAAAATCGAGTAGCAGCTAATGATTTAATTTTAGATGAAGATAATATTATTCGGCGGGCGTTATTACTTATTAATAATACTCAGGGACAACCTTCCTACAGTTTAGGATTGTTTTTGGCAATGTTTTATTTAGATGCTCAAGGAATATCTCCAGAAATAGTCCCAGGAACTAATAATTGGTGGAAATTTAAAGATACTATTTTTAAACCCTTGGCTAAAAATGATGGCGGCTATGTACGGGCTGATGCTGGAGGATATCAAATATTTTTAAATTATCGGGGATATAATCGCAGTTTTGAGATTGTTTCTTTTCAGGATATTTTAACTGATAAACTTCCTAAAGATTGGGGAAAAAATCGAATTATTTTAATCGGTTCCGTTGGGGAAAGTTTCAAAGATTTAATGTCCACTCCCTATACATTATCAGCGAATCAACGCATGGCGGGGGTGGAAGTTCATGCCCATATTGCCAGTCAAATTATTAGTTCAGCTTTAGATAGTCGTCCGTTAATTAAGACGTTACCCGATACTTTAGAATGGATTTGGATATTTATTTGGTCAGCAGCAGGAGGAATTTTAACCTGGAAATTTCGGGCAACATCTAAAGTACAATTATTAATTATTCGACAGGTTTTTATTTCAATTTTAGCAACGGCAATTTTACTCGGAAGTACCTATATTTTATTTATTCAAGGATGGTGGATTCCGGTGGTTCCTCCCTTTTTAGCTTTAGCGGGTTCAGCCATCGCCATTACCGCTTATATTGCCCGTTCTGCTTCGGATATTAGGAATATTTTTGGACGTTATTTGAGTGCTGAAATTGTTTCTAATTTATTAGAAAAACCCGAAGGTTTAAAACTCGGAGGAGAACGCCGAAAAATTACCATTTTAACCTCGGATTTACGCGGATTTACGGCTCTTTCAGAACGTTTACAACCTGAAGAAGTGGTTAAAATTTTAAACTTTTATTTGTCCTGTATGGCCGATGTGATTACTACCTATCAAGGAACTATTGATGAGTTTATGGGGGATGGAATTTTAGTTTTATTTGGAGCTCCTACTTTACGAGAAGATGATGCTCAACGGGCGATTGCTTGTGCGGTAGCCATGCAATTAGCTATGGAAAAGGTGAATGAACAATTAGAAAAGTGGAATTTATCTCCTTTAGACATGGGAATTGGGATTAATACGGGGGAAGTTGTGGTGGGAAATATTGGGTCGGAAAAACGCACAAAATATGGAGTTGTAGGAAGTCAAGTTAATTTAACCTATCGGATTGAATCCTATACAACTGGAGGACAAATTTTAATCTCTGAAATGACATTAAATCAAGCGGGTCGGAATTTAATTAAGATTGAAAATCAAAAATTAGTTCAGCCCAAGGGAGTCAAAAAGTCTATTACTATTTATGAAGTCGGGGGAATTTTAGGTAACTATAATCTATTTATTTATAAACAAGAACAGCATTTTTATCCAATTCCAACTCCTATTTTATTACAATATTTTATTTTAGAAGGAAAACATATCAGCGACAGTATTTTAATGGCAAGTTTAGTGGAATTATCGGAAAAAGGAGGTTTAATTGTTACGGAGGCGAATAATCATATTATTCCTGGGGCTTTAGCAAATTTAAAACTTAATATTAAATTAAAATCAGAACAATGGAGTGATGATATTTATGCAAAAGTCCTAGAAAAATCGGCGAAACCGGGAGCTTTTTATGTGGGGTTTACGGCTAAACCTCCAGAGGTAGAACAATATCTGAATCAACTTTATCAAACGATTAATGTGTTAAAAGTTGACCCCCATAGCCCCCCTAGTTAATGCAGGGCTGTTTCAAACCCAAGTCAAAGATTGAAACGTATCAACACTATTCTAAAGTTTTCTAGGCAAAAAAACTGTTCTAGGATAACTGATTTATTGCATCATCTAATAATTCCCATCCTTGAGCAACGGTTTCAATTCTGGCCAAATGATCCCGTAATTCATGCGCCCCAGGAAACCCTTTAGCATACCAGGTTAAATGTTTTCGAGATTGATAAATTCCCCGTTCACCCTTATATTCCCACAACGCTTGGAGGTGTTCTTTTGCACATTGCAACCGTTCAATTACGGAGGGAAGGGTTTTAAATTCTCCGGTTTTCAAAAAATAGTCAATTTCTCCAACTAAAAACGGATAACCCAGAGTTCCTCGTGAACACATTACCCCATCAGCGCCCGTTTCTTGTAAACATTGAATCGCCGTTTCTACGGAAAAAATATCGCCATTGGCAATCACTGGAATCCTTAACTGTTCCTTAACCTGTCGAATCCAGTCCCATTTTGCCTGACCGTGATAACCTTGGGCGCGGGTGCGGGCGTGAATGGTGATCATTTTTGCCCCCGCATCCTGCATTCTACGGGCAAAATCTAAAATTGTGATTTCTTCATCACTCCAACCAATCCGGGTTTTTACGGTGACGGGCACATCCACGGCCGCCACCACTGACCGAATAATAGTTTCTGCCATTTCCGGTTGTCGCAATAACGAAGAACCGCCCCCATTTTTCGTAATTTTATTAACAGGACAACCCATATTAATATCAATAGTATCGGCTCCTTCTTGAACGGCTTTTTGGGCGGCTTCGGCTAAAAAATCGGGGCGACAATCGAATAATTGAATACTAATTGGGCGTTCCTTGGGGTCAACTTCCATGATTTTTGGAAGTCCCCGAACATGACAGACTTCGCTGGCGTGAACCATTTCGGTGTACATCATGGAGTCGGGGGCGTAGCGACGTACTAAACGCCGAAAGACCAAATCTGTGACACCGGATAGGGGGGATTGGAGGACACGACTGTTGACTTCTACAGTACCAATTTTTAGGGGTGTGGATAAACGTTGTTTCAATTCTGGGGAAAGAACAATCATGGTTAAAAGGGAACAAAGTAAGTCCGAGTATCTCTATAATAGAATGAGTTAACGGTTTAAATCATTTTGGATTTTATTATGAATTTTCCCTCAAATAATCCTGACCCGTTTCATCAAAATGGCAACGCGAATAAATTGCACTTTCCCCAACCCGAACCGAGTGAAGTTTCTGAAGAAATTGAAGATGTTGAAGCCAAAAAACATGACCCTAGAACCTTAGAAATTATTCAACGTTCGTTTATTGTTTTAACGGTTATTGGGTTGGTTTTTGGGGTGTTTATGGCGGCGGGAGTTTTGTATTTGATGCAGAGATTTAATATTACTGGTCGTCCAGCACAATTGGAACAGCCGATTAATAGATAAATCATCAGTGATTAGCATTTTTTCTCTAATTTCGGGCTAATCACTGGATTAATTTAGGATAATTAATCTCTAACTTGATATCGTTTTTCGGCAATTTCTTTAACTTTTTCTGAAAATTGTGGATAATTTTCTAAAACTTTATTAAAGTCTTCTTTATATAAAACAAATAACTCACAATAAGTTAAGGTTTTCACCGAAGCTGTGCGACGACTATCATAAAGTAAGGCAATTTCACCAAAAAATGAACCCGCCACCATGACGGTATAAACTTTTCCGGTTTTTTCAGAAAAGGCTTGTAATTGTCCTCGTTTGACAAAGTACATTTCATGGCCAATTTGTTCTTCTCGAATTACATAGTCATTAGGGGGTAAAATTCTCGGTTTTAATTTAATTACTAAATCTTCAATAAAACAGGGTTCAGCGTCCTGGAAAATAGGAACTTTTTCTAATAGTTCTTGATAGAGATAGCAATAGATTTGTGTTTTAATAGAGTGAGGAAGTTCATCTAATAATTCAAAATCTAGGGATATATCTCGATTATATTCCCACATATATTGGTAATAGTCTAAGACATTTTTTTGTAAAGAGCGGGGGATTTTTCTTTCCCACATATAGGATTGAACTTGACCTAATTTATCTCGAAATCGGTTTTTACTTGCATCTAAATTAGAAATTATTGCTGCTACATTCCCAATGATGAAAGCATACAGTGATACACCCAAAAACATCACTGTAAATGTAAAGATAAGTTCGATATTATTTTTAGGCGTAATATCACCATAACCTACGGTTGTTAAAGTTGTGATTGACCAATATAAGGAATGTAAATATTGTGTTGTTGTATTTTCTAAATACAGATCATTAATTTGTAGCCAAGATTTTCCTGATTGTCCAGTTATATTCCCAATAAAAAACCACAAACAGGCTATCCAATGGTCAATTAGAAATACAATAATTAATAATTCAATCATCCGAATAACGGCAGAATTAAAATAAACATTATTATCCCATTTTCTAAATATCAAGAAACATTGAGGAAACCTTAAAAATCTAGGTATTCTAGCTAAACTTATTAAAATTAGAGAGGTATTTGGTAAAAATAAATATATCAAAATATCTATCGGTAAACTCGCTAATATATTAGATTTAAAATCCGTATTTCGATAATAATAGCTGATTTTTTGTTTATCTTTAATGACTTCTCCCTCATCAATATAGCCAACATGAAATCTCAAAAAAATATCTGCAATTAAAATAAAATCTGCTAGACAATCTATTAGAAACCAAAAATCAAAAATTATGGCATGAAACGCCATACGAAAGGGAATAACAAAACAATTATATAGGGTGACAAAAACCAGTAAGGCTTCCCAAACAGTCAAGGATTTTGATTCCGGGTGTAAAGACGGGATACGAGACAGGAAAGATAACATTGAAATAATAAATTTAATCTTTAATAAAATTATATCGCTATTTTTATGCTAAAATTAGCACAAGCTAAATATTACAGTTAATCCAAATTTAACTCATGATTCAAACAACGCTGACCTCGTTTTCACAAAAACTCGGTTTTCCCCTCACAAAACAACCGATTACAATATTACAAATTAATTTAGGAAAACGCTGTAATCTAGCTTGTAACCATTGTCATGTCGAAGCTGGGCCAAAACGTACCGAAGAACTGAACCCTGAGATTAGTTTACAATTAATTGAATTAATTAATCGGTTTCCCCAAATTCAAACGGTAGATTTAACCGGAGGGGCACCAGAAATGAATTATGGATTTAAACCTTTAGTAGAAGCAGCAAGAAAAAGCAAAAAACAAGTAATTGTTAGGTCTAATTTAACCCTTTATTTTGTCCCAGGTTATGAAGATATCCCCGAATATTGTGCAGATAATCAATTAAGAATTGTTGCATCTTTGCCTTGTTATTTAGAAAATAATGTAGATAAAATGCGAGGGAAAGGAGTATATCAGGATTCAATTCAAGCTATTCAATGGTTAAACCGTTTGGGCTATGGTAAAACACCGGAATTAATCTTAGACTTAGTTTATAATCCCGCCCTACCAACCTCCGAAAAGTTCACCTTACCGCCCGAACAATCTCAACTTGAACAAGCGTATAAAGATTATTTAAAAAAAGATTTGGATATTCATTTTAATCAACTATTAACGATTACAAATTTACCCATCGGGCGCACAAAGTCTTATTTACAGCAGAAAAAATTAGAATCTTCCTATTTAGAATTTTTAGAATCTAATTATAATCCCGAAACTGTATCTAATTTAATGTGTCGTCATCAATTATCTATTGATTATCAAGGCTATATTTATGATTGTGATTTTAACCAAATGGAAAATATTCCCGCCCGCAATGCTTCAGGAAATATCTTAACGGTAAGTGATTTATTAAATGCTAATAATTTAGATTTAATTGAAACGGTAAAAACAGCTTCCTATTGTTATGGATGTACCGCCGGATGTGGTTCTAGTTGTGGAGGATCTTTAGTTTAAAATTATAGGTGATCTTGACAAGGATCAAGCCAAATTTAACCACAAAGACACAAAAACACAAAGAAGATAAAGAAGTTCTCAAAACTAACCTGCTCAGGGCTATAATTTTAATACTTGGGAGAATAAAATGGGCGTTCAAGACTTATTAAAAAATCTCTTAGATTGGGTGGCAAATTTGGGCTTTTGGGGGCCAGCAGCATTTATTATTATATACAATTTAGCTACAATATTATTTGTCCCTGGTTCTCTATTAACCTTGGGTGCGGGAGTTGTTTTTGGGGTATTTTGGGGTTCAATTTATGTTTCTATTGGTTCAGTAATTGGAGCTACCTTTGCTTTTTTAATTGGACGATATTTTGCCAGGGATTGGGTTGCTAAGAAACTAGAAAATCACGAGCAATTTAAAGCTATTGATCAAGCGGTGGGTCAAGAGGGATGGAAAATTGTGGGTTTAACTCGTCTTTCTCCAATATTTCCATTTAATTTACTTAATTATGCTTTTGGACTAACGAATGTTTCTTTAAAAGATTATTTTTTAGCCTCTTGGATTGGGATGTTACCCGGTACAATTTTATATGTTTATGTGGGATCTTTAATCGGAAGTTTAGCTCAGTTAGGGACGGGAGAGCGATCGCGTACCTCGGTAGAATGGTTATTATATGGAATTGGTTTAATTGCCACGATAATTGTTACAATTTATATCACTAAAATTGCCCAAAATGCTCTAAATCAAAAAATTAAATAGGTGGAAACTTCCACCTATTTTTACTTAGATTAATTAGGCTTCTGGGGGTGTAGATTCCACTTCAGTATTGACTGTTTTTGCTGTTGTTTCCAGTTGAGAAGCAATATCCGATTTAATTGAACGTTTATACAATTTTCCGGCATACTCATCTAAAGTTTCTGTTAATTTATCGACCCAAGTATGCTCAACTAAGGCAATAATAGCCGAACTTCCAGGGGTTAAAGATTCAGAAAGTTCTTTCAGATCTTCTTGAGGAAATCCCAAATCAATAAAATGAGTAATTAAGGCTCCAACTCCCGCCCCACCTGCGGTTAAGGCAATTATTCCTAATGCTCCAATCGGGTTGAATAGGGCAATTAATCCCGCCGTAATTCCGCCAATAATTGCGCCACCTTTAGCGTCGGTATCTCCGGTTTCACTAATGGCAACTTTCCCTTTTTCATTCTTGACCATGACCGCAGCATTGACAATAGAAATAATCCCTTTTATTTGCAATTCCTTGAGTTCTTTTAGAACTTCTTTGGCTTTTTCTTGCTCAGGGTAAGCAACAACAACTAAAGTTGTTAAATCTTCCGAATAAGTCATGTTTTATTCCTCAAAATTTATGGTTTACACAAATTAGGTCTATACGGATCGCAATCCTAATTCCCTCCACCTTACCACAACCCCAATAACAAAGTCGATTAAAACCATGATAAATTAACAAAAGGAGTTGTGATATTTCATTGTAAACAAAAAGACCAAACTTTAACGGTTAAGGATTTTTATTCTATGAGCTTGAGCGTGATTTTGTTACTGATAGCGGGTTTAGTCTTACTGGTTTTGGGCGCGGAACTATTAGTCCGTGGAGCTTCAACCATTGCTTCAATTTTGGGAATTCCTTCCTTACTTGTGGGACTAACAATTGTTGCTTACGGAACCAGTTCTCCAGAAATGTCAGTTAGTATTCAATCAGCTTTTGCAGGTCAAGCGGATATCGCTTTGGGAAATGTTGTCGGGAGTAATATTTTTAATGTGTTAATCATATTAGGAATTTCGGCTTTAATTGCTCCTTTAATGGTAGCTAATCAGTTAATTCGGTTAGATGTTCCGATTATGATTGGGGTGTCTGTTTTGACCTTAATGTTTGGCAGTGATGGTACAATTAGTCGGGTTGATGGAACGATTTTATTTATTGGGGCAATTGTTTATACTCTGTTTTTAATTTATGAAGCCAAGAAACAAAAAAATGATGAATCAAACGAAAATGAATCCCGGAGTAAGATTGAAAATACTCCAAAAAACTGGATCATTAATATTGGCTTAATTATTGTCGGATTAGTCTTGCTTGTTCAAGGATCTAATTGGCTAGTTGAAAGTTCAATTTCCATCGCTAGAGCCATTGGAGTCAGTGAATTAGTCATCGGATTAACTATTGTAGCCGCAGGAACTTCCCTGCCAGAATTAGCCAGTTCTGTTGTGGCTACGATTAAAGGAGAACGGGATATTGCTGTGGGTAATGTCATCGGTAGCAATATTTTTAATATCCTGGCAGTTTTAGGACTCTCCTCTGCTGTTTCCCCAGCCGGAATCAATGTTTCTACTGCGGCTTTAAATTTTGATATTCCAGTTATGATTGCAGTGGCAATTTCCTGTTTCCCGATTTTTTATACGGGCAAATCTATTGACCGTTGGGAAGGTATACTTTTCTTAGCCTATTATTTTGCCTACGCTACCTATTTAATTCTCGATTCTTCAAAACATTCTCAACTTCCCATGTTTAATTTGGTGATGATCGGTTTTGTAATTCCAATTACAATTATTACTTTAATTGTCACCACAGTCCGCAGCTATCAAACCAAACGCAAACGTTTAAACTCTTAAGCATACCTAACTCCCCTTTTCTGCTAGGGGAGAGATTATTATCTGTAAACAAATAAAACAGCCTGATTATTGGATCTTAACTTAAGAAGATAAAGACGCGCTAGAGCACGTCTTTACAACAGAATTAATTCCCTAAACAAATCCCCATACTTTGGGCTGTTTCTACTAAAATATCATCAGCATTAACAGCCCGATATTGAGCGATCGCATCCAAAATCGGAATACTCGATACATTCCGATCTCGCCAAACGACAACCCGATCATAATTCTCCTCAAGAATCAAATCCACCGCCGCCACTCCAAAAGCAGAAGCAATAATCCGATCAATTGGTGAAGGAGTTCCCCCCCGTTGAATATGACCGAGAACAGTAACTCGCGTTTCTGCGCCACTGCGATCGCAAATTTCATCAGCCAGATATTGTCCAATACCCCCTAAACGAGCTTGTCCCATACGATTAATCATCGTCACAGGTTCTCCCGTTTCCGTTTTAACCGCCTCTGCAACAACAACTAAACAATAGTTTTTCCCTTGTTTTTGTCGTTCTGCAATATGCTGACAAATGCTATCCAAACTGTAGGGAAGTTCAGGAATTAAAATAATATCTGCACCGCCAGCAATTCCCGCATGGAGGGCAATATGTCCCGCATCTCGGCCCATGACTTCTAAAATCATCACGCGGCTATGACTAGCGGCGGTAAAATGTAGGCGATCTAAAGCCTCAGTAGCGATATCAACGGCGGTACTAAACCCAATAGATAAATCCGTGCTACCCACATCATTATCAATGGTTTTAGGAATCCCAATTAAGTTGATATTTCCCTGTTGGGCAATGCGTCGCAAAATCGCTAAACTGCCATCTCCACCGATACCAATTAAAGCATTCAGTCCTAAGAGATTATAGCCTTCGATAATCTCTTGGGAGCGATCCAACAAACTTCCATCCGGCATCGGAAAGGCAAAGGGATCACCCTTATTGGTGGTTCCCAAAATTGTCCCCCCGGCGGTGAGAATATTATCAACTTTATCAATAGTCAGAGGAACACTGTTAACAGGACGAGTCATTAACCCTTGGGTGGCTTCTCGAATACCGAAGACCTCCCACCCCAAGATTCCTGCCGCCCGATAAACCACAGCCCGAATTGCTGCGTTTAAACCTGCACAGTCTCCCCCACTGGTTAAAATACCAATGCGTTTGTGTTCTACCATGTTTGGCGAATTCTGGATTTACAGATGCAAATTTTAGATTACATCCGATTGGCAAATGATTGACAAATCTTTGCTCATCTTTAATATTTTAATCAGGAATCGGCAGGCAGAATAACCGGATATACGCGGATCAATCTGCTGAAATCATGGCTTCAATGGGAATCTGGATATCTGGAAATGCTAGGGGTGTAACTTCACCTTCTGTTAAGGTGATTTTGGAGCCATATTCGCTATCCCTGGGATCACGATAAATAATTAGTTCCCGACGTTGTAGGTTAACTAACCAATATTCGGAGATTCCCGCTTCAGCGTAGATCTGATATTTAACAGTTGAGTCTTTTTCTAAGCTGGAGTTGGAGTATTCTATCACCCAGAAAATATTCTCAGGATAGGGATGATGACTGAGATATTCCCGCCCCAAACGTTCCACAATGGCGATATCAGGTTCGGGTTCGGAGTCGTTAGGGAGGGTAATGGGTTTAGCGTGACGAACTAGGGCCCGATTTCCCAGTAAACGGCTAAGATAATCACCTGCTTCAGTGCTGAAATAGGCGTGGGGTTCTCCTTCTGGGGACATTTGAACAATTTCTCCATGTAGTAGTTCAACGGGGCGCTCGTCGAGTAGACCCATTTCGACAATGCGGTGATAGTCGTCTAATTTCCATTTTGCGATCGATATAGTCATCTTCATCAACAATAGGAGTGGGTATTTATAAGATAGCGGATTAAAGTGCGATCGCTTGTTAAACTAATCTTTATTTGCAGGGTTTCAGAGTAAGCCTCTCGGTGTTTTTGTAATTTACAACTCCTCGTCATATTCATCTTCTTCATCTTCTATATTTTCATCCTCTATTAGAGTGAGCATTTCCCCCGCACCACTTACAGGATCAACTACGAAAGGAGGATTACCAACCAGCAAATCGGCTTGCTGAGGAGGAGCATCTTCTGCCTTATTTTCACTAATTCGTATCCAAACTGATCCCAAGGTAGAGCGAATAATCTCATCATCTTTACTAATCCAGCCAAAGGTTTCAATGCCTTCGGGTGTGATGATGCCAACTTTCAAATCTAATTCAATGAGTTCGGCGAGTGAGCGACATCGCCTCTGTCCTAAACGAGTATTACAAGAATGGTGTCCCCAAGCAACATTAGAAGGAATATGTGTGATCTGATCGTATACAAGTGGCTCAATATGAAATAGATTTACAATTGTTGAGCGGATAGCTCCCTCAACCTGTCCAGCAGCATTTCCAAAACTCAGATCATCCTCGTATGTTGCTGAGGCATGAAGCTCTTGATATCGTATGAAGCGAAGGCACAAGGGGCAAGCTGATAAACCATGCCTGATTACGCCTTTGTACTCATAATTAGACACATCAAGTAAATTTTCTTGATGTAGTATTGCTTGTAGATGTTTTGCTTGGGTAGTCACATAAGGACTGCCTACAGTTTGGGTGATTAACCAAGCTAATACACATTTACAGAGATAATTCGTTTCCTGATCGGCATACTCTGGAGCAAACATTCCTTGGGGAGATCCTTCTATTCGCTTCTCCTTACCGTCCGACTTTGGAATCCGTAAAACATAATGACCCAAATCCAGAATACCTCTACCTCGTTTTTTCGAGGGTAAACCATCTTTTTCGAGAGCACAAACGTTCCAAGTTTCTAAAGGAGGCAAACTTTCAAATCCTCGATGTGTTCTGTATAAAACAAAAGCATTCTGTCCAACAACAATCCAGGAATCTTTTCCTGTTATAAAGCTTTGTTTTGTAACACCAGGAGATGCAAAATATTGTTCTGGATAGAGGCGAATCACATATCCGTCTTTGTATTCCTGAAAAGGAACAATTGACAATCGTTCATAGGGTATTATCACTCGATTACTACGAACAACGTGATTTTGATATGCTCCTTTAGCTCCACCGCGAGGAGTCGCAAACCCAGCTTTATCTAATTTATTTTTATCCTTCTTCTGCATGAAACTCCAAGCTGAGGTTGGATAAGAATTGTGTTCTCCTGAATGTCCTGAAAATAAGCGACAGCCATCAGTACCACAAAGTTTTGGCAGACTCGATAAAATCATATTAAAACCTCTGTAAATCTAGCGGAAACTGTTGAAACATCTAACTCACCCGATAGAAGTTTTGGCAAGATAGCATCTCGAATAATACGCAATCTACGGTTTTGTTCCTGCATTCTGATCATCTTCTCAGGCGTAGTCATAGACTGCTCAAGGGGAAGCCCAAGCAGTGAAACATATTGTATAGCACTAATAACACTCAGAATAGCGTCTTGCTCTTCTAAAGTAGGAACTGCAATATGTAACTCAAACAAATCAGATTTATATAATTCTGGATAAGTTGAGCCATTAGCGATCATATTCAAGTAGACTTTATTGGCTTTAAACCAATAAGCTAAGTAAAGAGGTCGCAGTTTAGAACCACACTGAAAATTCAGAAACCCTTGATTAGTTGACATGGGAACTGCATTGATAGCAACAGCACCAACCGGAGCGCGTTTTGTTAACATTACTGTCCCCGTTGGTAACAGTTTTGCTGCACTACTCGTTAGTCCTTTCGGTGTAATTTTTCTTTCGGTGTCAGAAACATAGATTGTATCTATAAAATTGGTTATTTCTTTTGGAGTTAACCAAGGAGTTTCACCATCCCAATTTTCTTCATTCTTAGTGCTAGGTGTGCCTCCGCTATCAACATGGGTTATTAATTCACTTTCTAGGTTTGGTTCCAGAGTAGTATGCAGCCAATGACTAGGGCATTTTAGAAGAGGTTCAGCCATGTAACAATTCCTTAAGAACTTTAAAAGCAGAATTAGACGCTTTTGTGATTTCATTCAGACGAGCTTCTACATCAGCAAGCTCTGATTGAAGTCGCTCAATATCCCAATGTTTGGTTAATTCCTCGTCAAAGCCGACATATCTTCCAGGAATTAATGACATTTTATGTGAACGAATATCTTCTAAGGTTGCAGATTTACAAAAACCTGGGATGTCCCTATAATCAAGAAAATTTTCTTGACTACGCCAATCCTGATAAGTTTTAGCAATTCTTGATATTTCACCATCTGTAAGAATGCAGTGGGTTCTATCAACCATTTTACCAAAAGAATGGGCATAAATAAACAGTGTTTGACCTCTACGATTACGAAATTTTGAGTCTTTTTTATTGCTTGCAATAAACCATAAACTAGCAGCAATTTGTGTTGTATAAAAAAGCTGATTTGGTAAAGCAACAATACAATCTATTAAATCAGCTTCTATTAAAGCCTCTCGGATTGTAGCATCTCCTTGACTGTGATTTAAGGCTCCATTAGACAACACGAAACCTGCTACTCCATTGGGATCAAGATGAGAAACGATCTGTTGTACCCAGGCAAAGTTAGCATTATTAATCGGAGGAGTACCGTATTGCCAACGGGGATCTTCTCTCAGATGTTCACCCCCCCAATCGCTCATATTAAATGGGGGATTAGCTAAAATGTAATCAGCTTTAAGATTGGGATGTAAATCATTATGAAAAGTATCTGCGTGATGCAAACCTATATTTGCTTGGATTCTTCGCAAGGCTAAATTCATTTTGCACAAACGCCAAGTCGTCGGATTAGATTCTTGACCATATATTGAAAGATCCTGAGATTGACCTCCATGAGCTTCTACAAATTTTTCAGATTGGACAAACATTCCACCTGAACCACAGCATGGGTCATAAACACACCCCTTATAAGGCTGAATCATTTCAACTAAAAGTTTTACCACTGATTGTGGTGTATAAAATTCACCGCCTTTAGCTTCAGCACAAGCAAATCGACCTAAAAAATACTCATAAACTCTTCCTAAAATATCTCTGGAACGACTTTCTTCATCACCTAAACTAATGGTATCAACTAATTCAACTAGCTCACCCAAACGTCGTTGATCAAGGGAAGAACGAGAATAATCTTGGGGTAAAATATTTTTTAACGATGGATTTTCTTGCTCAATTAAGAGCATTGCTGAATCAATAATTTTACCAATCTCAGAATTTTTAGAGTTAGCTTTTATATACGACCAGCGAGCTTCTTTGGGAACCCAGAATAAATGTTTAGTTAAATACTGCTGTTTATCTTCTAAAACTTGATAGCGTCCTCGTTGCTCACTAACATACAAATTATTAGATGGAGTCGCTGTCCACAATTCTAACTGATGATAATGTTCTTCAAAACCATCTGAAATGTATTTTAGAAAGATTAGCCCCAGTACAATATGCTTATACTCAGCAGAATCCATTTGGCCACGCAATTTGTCAGCCGCCACCCATAGTTTCTCCTCAAATCCTAAAATTCCCCCCTTACTATGCTGCCGATTAATGCTTTTTCTGGTACGAACCACTGAAACCACCTTTTTTGCACTCTAAACCTTTCTTGATAAAGTTATAGCAGGTAAGTAGGTAGGCGGGATCAAACTTTTCCATTTAACAATATTTAAAAAAGCCTTAGATCAGCCATGAGAGAGCGTTAGAAGGATTTACAATCGTTTACATAGGGAGGTTTTATAGAGCCTACCTAATTACGCGCATAATTGGGTCAACAGCCGTTGACCCCTAACCCGGTTTCTTGATCCTACGCGATCGCCTTTAAAAGAAGTTACAATTAAAAGACGCAATAACTCCAACTCTTAAGTAGGAGACAAATATGCAAATTCAAAGCAACAATGAAATGGGAAAAGTTTTCGCCACTCTAACAATTACTAACCGCGCCGACCAAATTAGAGCAGAAGATGGGACAATTTTACTAGATCAAATTCGCTCAATTACCCTCAAAAATGTATTAGTAGACACGGGTGCAACTACCCTATGTTTACCACAAGATGCGATCGCCAAATTGGGACTAAAACTCCTAAAAGAAGTGGACGTAGCCACCGCCATGGGTATTGGTAAAGCCCGAATTTTCCAAGATGCCAAAATATCAATGTTTGAGAGGGAAGGAACCTTCGAGTGCTTAGAATTACCAGGAGGTAAAGATGCTCTTTTAGGAGTCATACCTTTAGAATCTTTGGGGTTAGAAATCGACTTACAAAATCAAACCTTAAAGGCGTTACCCATCAGTCCAACAGAAACTTATTTAACGATTTTGTAGCAGAAGAAGGAGGAAGCAATTAAGAACGTCCTAACATCGAAGATGGGGCTAAAGCCCAACAACAAAAAAAGCCCCTCAATTGTTAGGTGAGGGGTTAAAGAAAGGATATAATTAAACCGAATTAAGACTCGGCGCCTTGGGGTAACAATTCCCGACTGGTGGTACTTTGGGTAACCACCACTTGAGCGTTTTCATCCACATCGACAACAGCAGTATCTCCTTCTTTGATCCGTCCAGACAGAATTTCTTCTGCTAAACTATCTTCGAGTAACCGCATAATAGCCCGACGCAGAGGACGCGCCCCGTAGCTGGGGTTGTAGCCTTCTTCCACTAACCGCTCTTTGAACTTGTCCGTCACTTCCAAGGTAATGCCTTTTTCGAGCAAGCGTCCGAAGACTTCTTTTAACAGGATCACGGCAATTTCCTTGACTTCTTCCTTATTCAACTGACGGAAGACAATAATTTCATCCAAACGGTTGAGGAACTCAGGACGGAAATATTGTTTGAGTTCTTCATTAACCAAGTTGCGGATACGGTTATATTGGGCATCGTTTTGGTTTTCCGAGAACTCGAACCCTAAACCACCGCCACCTTTTTCGATCACCTTCGATCCAATATTAGACGTCATAATGATCAAGGTATTCTTGAAGTCCACCGTCCGACCTTTAGCATCGGTCAAACGACCATCTTCTAAGATTTGCAGCAACATATTGAAGACATCAGGGTGGGCTTTTTCGATTTCATCAAATAGCACCACCGTATAGGGACGCCGACGCACCGCTTCGGTGAGTTGTCCGCCTTCGTTGTATCCGACATAACCTGGAGGCGACCCAATTAACTTGGAAACCGTGTGACGCTCCATGTATTCCGACATATCCAAGCGCACCATCGCTTCTTCTGACCCGAAGAAATAGGCTGCTAAGGCCTTGGTTAATTCGGTTTTACCCACCCCAGTCGGCCCAGAGAAGATAAAACTAGCGATCGGTCGGTTGGGGTTCTTCAGACCGACCCGGGCGCGACGAATGGCACGGGAAACGGCTTTAACGGCTTCATCCTGACCAATTAAACGTTGGTGCAGGGTTCCTTCCATATTCAGCAGTTTCTCGGACTCAGACTCGGTGAGTTTGTTCACCGGAACTCCTGTCCAACTAGCCACAATTTGGGCGATGTCTTCTTCGGTGACAACGGGGCTATCGTCTTCGCTGCGGGTTGTTTCGGCTTTCTTGGTTTGACTAATAGTCCGAATTTGAGCCTTAATTTCCATTTCCCGATCGCGCAATTCTCCCGCCCGATCAAAGTCTTGGGAACGCACCGCTTCGTCTTTTTCTTTAAGAACTTGGCGCAGTTCTTTGTCCAATTCTTTGGCCGCCGGAGGCAGTTGGGAATTGATTAAACGCACCCGGGAACCCGCTTCATCCATTAAGTCAATAGCTTTATCGGGTAAATAGCGATCGCTAATATAACGATCCGACAGTTTAGCCGCCGCTTCGAGGGCCTCATTGGAAATTTTCAGTTTATGGTGTTGCTCATAACGTTCGCGCAACCCAAACAGAATTTCAATGGTTTCGGAAACCGAAGGTTCACCCACCATCACGGGTTGGAACCGACGTTCGAGGGCCGCATCCCGTTCAATGTGTTTGCGGTATTCATCTAAGGTCGTCGCCCCGATGCACTGCAACTCGCCCCGGGCTAAGGCGGGTTTGAGGATATTAGCCGCATCGATCGCACCTTCGGCCGCCCCCGCCCCGATCAGGGTGTGGACTTCATCTATAACCAGGATGACGTTACCCGCAGTGCGGATTTCATCCATGATTTTTTTCAACCGTTCTTCAAATTCCCCGCGATATTTGGTTCCGGCGACCAGTAACCCAATATCTAAGGTGACAACCCGTTTATCTTCTAAAATATCGGGAATATCGTTCGTAGCAATGCGTTGGGCCAAGCCTTCGGCGATCGCAGTTTTACCAACACCCGGTTCCCCAATTAACACTGGGTTATTTTTGGTACGCCGACCGAGAATTTGGATCACCCGTTCGATTTCTTTTTGACGACCGACCACCGGATCGAGTTTACCTTCGGCGGCCATTTGGGTTAAATTTGATCCAAACTCATCTAAAGTTGGGGTCTTGGTGCGACTGCTACTACCTCCGGCGGCAACTTCAGCCGTTTCACCCAACATCCGAATTACTTGAGTCCGAACTTTCGAGAGGTCAACCCCAAGATTTTCTAAGACTCTGGCGGCGACGCCTTCCCCTTCCCGGATCAGACCGAGAAGTAGGTGTTCCGTGCCAATATAGTTATGTCCCAGTTGCCGGGCTTCTTCCAAGGACAGTTCTAGGACTCTTTTGGCGCGAGGGGTAAAAGGAATTTCGACGGCGACAAACCCCGAACCTCGACCAATGATTTTTTCCACCTCGATCCTGGCATCTTTGAGATTGACTCCCATTGATTTCAGGACTTTGGCTGCAACGCCTGTCCCTTCGCCGATCAGACCCAGGAGGATCTGTTCAGTTCCCACGAAGTTATGCCCCAGGCGACGTGCTTCCTCCTGGGCTAACATGATGACTTTAATGGCTTTTTCTGTGAAGCGTTCAAACATGGCTAATTCCCATCACCTGTTGCTTACCCGTTACGCTAATTTTAGCGTGAGACTTCTAACTTCGGAAAAATTAAAAAGTTGACTCAAAAACGAAAGGGTTCATTTTTGGACTTTAATTTCTCGCTGAATCCGTTTCTAGGTCGGCGTTGTCAGGTTTTGCTTCCAATCGGAATTGTTTTCCCCATTGGCGTTGACCTACAACTTGCCCTAGAGAGTTCTGTGAACTACCCACAGGGATCAAGATTTCAATAGGTACAGCCTACCCTAAATTTAATTTTGATTCTGTATAGAGGTTGTCTCTCTAATAGCCTCAACTGTGTTGAGGCTAAGGATTACTTTCGATTTTAATTGATTTATTGATGGATTCTAGCACATTGACACTCCCGCGCCGTAAAACGGCGGGGATTCTTAAGAGACGTAAATCCTTAAAGGGTTAGCCAAAAACCCGCTAGACACTCGCTCAAAATCAAGTCTGTGCTTACTTTTAACCAAAATATTGGCACTACCATTAATATCGGCAGAAACCAAATGTCTATCCTTTGTTTTATACAATCCTCTGTTAATCCTTCTACCAGAAAACTTCTGTTGACTGGGATTATCGGCATTGTAAACAGGGATCTGATCTTGATCATAAAAACTAGCTTTAGAGGAGTAAGATTCCTCTTGCTCACCTTTTGATTAAGTCGTGCCTGTTTATTTGTGATCCCTTTTATTCCTTGCTTGTCTTTGGCAGATTGAAGTTTGGCGTTACGCTTGTTATACCAGTGATTAATGCTTTTAAGTCTTTTGCCATCAATCAAAAATTGATGCCCATCAGTGTCAAAACAAGCCGCCAGATTATTAACCCCCAAGTCAATAGCTATCGCTTTTTCGGAATCAACAGATGTTTCGACTTGCAAATATGGTAGTTAGATTCATAGGTCAGTCGCTTTCTTTGAGTAAAGAAATACTGCCTACATTCATACAAAGCCACATTAAAAAGATTCTTGCTCAAACGACACAAAACAGTCAGGGCGTTAAATTCCTGCTGGCTAAGTCGTCTAAGTTGGTTCTTTTGAGTGGCGTACATCTTCTCAGGCGTTTCACTATTTATCTAGTATATAGCGAAAACCTCTAAATATAAAGCCGTCCTAAAAGGACGGGGTTTCTATCCAAATTTCCGATGATTTCAGAACCGTAGTAGCTTAGATCGGGTTTGTAAGCTCCGTGGTTAACTTTAAACAAATTTCTTGATACCAGTGATACAGAATTTGGGGAAAATGAGGATGATGGAGATCCCCTCGCCACAAAATTAGGGCATCTTCTCCGGTATCTTGATAATATCCTTTACGACGTCCTGCTTCTTTAAAGCCAAATTTCTTATATAAATTAATCGCAGGTTGATTAGAAACTTTCACCTCTAGGGTGGCTCGTTCTAGTTTACGTTTCCAAGCCGATACTAATAATTGAAATAATAACGCCTGACCTAAACCTTTGCCTTGATATTCTGGATCAATCGCTAAAATAGTAATATGAGCTTCCTCTAATATTGCCCACAAACAACCAATTCCGATTAATTCATTCCCTGAATTTCCTCCATGATTTAATTCTATTTTAGGTAATTGAAACTCTTCTTTTTTATGTTCACTATTCCCTATTTCTTGTTCCGGTTTCCAGATAATTAAATCACTATTCGGACTATCTATTTCCCGTTGATAACCGTCTTTTGTCCAAAGTCCCCCTAAACACCGTTGATCGAGTTCCACCACAGCAGAAAGTTGATTTTCTGTTAACGGTTTTAGTTCTAAATATTGTTTTCCCATTTAAACGAACATCTTCTAACTAACCTTCTATTCTATTGTAACGCATTGAATAACTAGAGATTATGATCGAATAGTAATTTCATACTTGGATTAAAACGGATAACAAGATCTGAATATTCCATTAACTCAAATATTTTTTTTAAATTAAGATTTAAAACCCTTTGCCCATAGTAAACTACTGCCCAATTAGTCACCGTATAAAGATATTTGAGAGATTGAAAACGAGCGTGTCTTTAGACCTGAGAGTGTCAACCGACTCCTATTGGGTTTTTTCCTAAAACTGAATCTTCCAAAATCGAAAATAATGATTACAATAATCACTATATAGCAATCCTATTTGAGTTATAGGAATAAATGGGCCTGAAACCCAGGCACAGCAAGGAGCCAATATTAGAACCTATTTAGGATTGCTATATCTTGATTTGATTGTTACCCTTGATTTATGAGGAAAAAAAACTGAATGGTTGATCATACCCAAACCCAATATGCTTCTAAGCAAATGATATCTGGCGCTAATGTTGATGAGCATACCAGTCGGGAAACTGCCCTAGTCGCAGCCCGAGCCGCAGATGACCGGAAAGCAGATAATATTCTGGTTCTGTGTGTGTCAGAAGTCTCTTATTTAGCGGATTATTTTGTAATTGTAACCGGTTTTTCCCAAGCTCAACTCCGGGGAATTTCTCAAGCGATTTCAGACCAAGTAGAAATAGAATTAGAACGACTTCCCCTGAGAGTCGAAGGCCAAAGCGAGGGCAACTGGGTTTTAATGGATTATGGTGATGTGATTGTCCATATTTTGTTACCTGAAGGACGGGATTTCTATAAATTAGAGGCATTCTGGGGTCACGCCGAGCGAGTCAATTGGCAATCGGATTAATTAAACTCTAAAATCCTATTGAGAAGAAGCATCATCCGTCTGACTCGTAGGATTTATTTGACTATTCAATGCTTGAATTTCTTTTTCTACCTTTTCTTTCGCTTCCTTTGCTGCTGGATAATCTGGACGATATTGTAAGGCTTTTTGATATGAAGAAATAGCCTCTTGGTAATGCTTTAAGTTCCCTAAAGCATTACCGCGACGGTACAAAGAGTTCCCTCGATAGCTTCTTTTACCCTGTCTTGTTTTAACGATTAGCGATAATTTCATCATCCGTTGAAAAATCAACTTCTGTTTGATCTAAACCTCGGGCTAAATAATCATTTTCAAAGGCATCTTTTAAACCGGAAATTAAATCAAATTCGGGTTTCCAGTTTAAATCTTGGATAGCTTTATGCACATCAGCAAAAAAGTGTTGAACTCGCATCGGAAATGCTTTACGTTTGCCAAAATCAAACTGTTTAGGATCGTAATGAATCAGTTGAATTGTATCCAATGATTTCCCCGCAGCCATAGCACAGGCCTTAGCTAAACCATCGAAGGTAACATAACGTTCTCCTGAGATATTATATACCTGACCAATAGCGTTTTGATTCCCTAAAACCGCGGCCATTGCGGTGGCTAAATCCTTGACATGACCTAACTGGGTAAGGTGAAATCCATTCCCCGGAATCGGAATTGGACGACCCGCCACAATCCGATCAAAAAACCACGATTCTAAGGGATTATAATTTAATGGCCCATAAATATAGGTAGGGCGAATTGATGTCCAGGGTAAATTTTGGGCTTGCAAATAACTCTCGGTTTCGTATTTACCTAAATGACGACTTTTCGGGTCAGTTGCATCCCCTTCAATATGGGGCATTTGATCGGATTTTAAATACACTCCCGCCGAACTCATATAAATAAAATGTTGTACCCGATCTTTAAATAAATCTGCGAGGGGTTTTGTATCATTTAGTTCTCGTCCATTATTATCAAAAATGGCATCAAATTGTTCGTTAGCAAGTTTTTCTTGAATTTGGTTAGCATCGGTGCGATCGCCATGAATTTGTTTAATTCCTTCAACGGGTGCAGGTTTTTTACCACGATTAAATAGAACGACTTCATGCCCTTGTTTAACTAATATTTTAGTTAAATAAACCCCGATAAATCGGGTTCCACCCATGATTAAAATTCGCATTTTTATCTCCTAAAAAATTTCAATAATTCCATAGAGGCGTGAACGCCTCACTACGAAAAAAATTCCGGTCTAAAACCAACAATTAATAAATATAAATAGCCCCGGTATTTTGAATATTAATTGCATTATCTCCGGCAACACCAGCCGCCGTTTTTACGGTGACATTAACCTGATTATTTTGCACATCAATTCTATAATCCAGAACGGCGGATCTAGCGATAGAATTAATGACAATATCAGAATTAACCGGAACATTATTAATTGTAAATTGGCCCCCTGGAGCAATTTGAGTATTCGTTTTTCCGGTAGTTAATCCCGTTTCTAAATTATATCCGGTTTGATTCGTAATGGTAACAGTTATCGGTTGATTAGGATTAATTCTGGCTACGGGTTGCCAAGCCCCAGGGGTATAGGTTTGGGCGGGAGTTCCCTGAATTACGGGTACTGGAATATCAATTGGATCTTGAGCTTGAACGGAGGACAGGGATAAAAAAATAATCCCCATACCGAAACAACCTGTTAACAAAAAAGGATGGAAAGGATTAGGGAATTTGATCATGGATTTCACCGAGCATAACTGATCACTGATTACTGATCACTGATTACTGATCATGCGGATACTTAATTAACGGAACATACTGCTCACAGAGCTATCTTCATGTATCCGCCAAATCGTTTCACCGACCAAATTAGCAACAGATAAAACTTTTAACTGTTCAAACTGTTTCTCAGGTACGATCGGAATTGTATTAGTCACAATGACTTCCTCAAGTAACCCACTCGATAGACGTTCGATGGCAGGGGGAGAGAAGACCGCATGGGTGGCGCAGGCGTAGACTTGACGCGCTCCTTCTCGACGGAGTAAACGAGCGCCTTCACAAATCGTTCCAGCCGTGTCAATCATGTCATCGACTAAAACGGCGGTTTTACCCTTAACATCACCAATTACATTCAGAACTTCGGCGACATTATGGGCTTGACGGCGTTTATCAATAATCGCTAGGGGGGCGTCATTGAGTTTTTTAGCAAAAGCTCTAGCCCGGGCGACTCCACCGACATCAGGGGAAACAACCACGAGATCGGGTAACTGTTTGCTGATCAGGTAATCCAAAATTACCGGAGAACCATAGACATGATCAACCGGAATGTCGAAATACCCTTGAATCTGGGCTGAGTGTAAATCCATGGCCAGAATCCGACTAGCACCCGCTTCAGTAATCAAGTTGGCCACTAATTTTGCGGTGATTGACTCACGACCTGCGGTTTTGCGATCGGCTCTAGCATATCCGTAATAAGGGATAACGGCTGTAATTTGACGAGCAGAAGCCCGTTTACAGGCGTCAATCATGATCAATAACTCCATTAGGTTGTCATTGACCGGATAGCAGCAGGGTTGAATTAAATAAACATCACAGCCTCGAATGGACTCTTGAATCTGGATGTAAATTTCTCCATCAGCGAATCGCTTACGAACCATTGGCCCTAAGTCAATTCCCAGATAACGGCTTACCTCTAGGGAAAGAGGAATATTTGCCGACCCCGAAAATAGTCGTAACCGACCATGATCAGCAACCAATGGCTCAGAGTAAGGAAGGGGTAATATAGCAGAACGGATCACAGCGAACCCTCACAGTTCATTCACAGTTCATTTGTGACAATTTTATCATGAATTTATCAGTAATCGGTAATCCATAATCGGTAGTCAGTAATCAGTTTTAACCGTTAGGACTGTGCCTAAGCCCTATAATATAAGGCATTAATTTTTTTTATTAGTGGTTTTCCCCAATACTCATCTCCATTTACGCATGACTCAAACTGCTATTCCCGTTGGAACAATTCTGCAAAACCGTTACCGCTTGATTAGCATTTTAGGTCAGGGGGGTTTTGGTCGTACCTATTTAGCTGAAGATCAAGGAAGGTTTAACGAGCGCTGCGCCCTGAAGGAATTTATTCCTGTCCAAACCGGAACCTACGCCCTACAAAAGTCCCAAGAACTATTCCGCAGGGAAGCGCAAATTCTCTACCAAATTCGTCATGCTCAAATCCCACAATTTGGAGCGGTTTTTGAAGAAAACCAACGGTTATTTTTAGTTCAAGATTATGTGGAGGGCAAAACTTATCACGCCCTATTAATGGAGCGAAAAAATACCACTTCGGGTTTTCCCAAAACCTTTACAGAGGCAGAAATTGTGCTGTTTTTAAGGCAAATGTTGCCGATTTTAGCTCATATTCATAATTTAGGAATTATTCATCGAGATATTTCTCCTGATAATATTATTTTACGTTATCAAGATCAACTCCCGATATTAATTGATTTTGGGGTGGTGATTGAATTAGCTACCCGAATTAATACCCCTGATTTAACCTTACCTCCGGCGACTCGGGTGGGAAAATTAGGTTATGCACCTTTTGAACAAATTCAAACGGGACAGGCGTTTCCCAGTAGTGATTTATATGCTTTAGCGGTGACGGCAATTGTTTTATTAACTGGGCAAGAACCTCAATATTTATTAGATCAAACGACTTTATCTTGGAATTGGCGACCCTATACTCAGGTTAGTTCTAATTTCGCTCAAATTATTGATAAAATGTTAAGTCGGCAACCGAGCGATCGCTATCAATCGGCCCCAGAAGTTGAACAAGCCCTACAAACCCTAAATCAGCCGTTAAATTTTCCCCCGACACAGCAAAATCAGCCGCGTCCGACTCCTGTACCGACTCCCCAAACTTCTAACCCGGATTTTTCTCAACTTCCCACCCTGGCGGTAGGACGGCCGTTAGTAACTCCACAGGTACAACAGCCAGCCCAGAATAATCATAGTCCTGTGGTTCCCAACAATCCCCAACTTCCTGACCCTGATGTTTTGGGATCTCAACCTATCTGGGAAAAACCCGCAACGATAATCGTGGTGGGTGTTTTGGTCGCTTGTTTAGCGGCTTGGGGTTCCTGGGCTTTGGTAAAAGGATTGCTTAAAGCCAATGATCGTTCCCCTGATGATAAGTCTTCCCAGGTGAATCCGCCCAGCGCGAGTCCGTCTATTCCCTTACCTGGAATACCATTACCAAATTTGACACCGCCTCCGACTTTACCATCCCCGCTTCCGATACCGACTCCAGGAGTGCCAACATCCTCCACAGAACGCCTAAATTTAGCCGTTGGGGATGCCAAGGTGGTTGAGGGTAATCTCAAGGCGAATCAAGCTATTAATTATGTGGTTTCTGCGGAAGCGGGACAACAGTTTTATGCGTCTGTCAGTGGAGATGGAGTGTTATTAACGTTGGTTGGCCCAGATGGACAAACAATTAATCAACCCACATCGGTATCTTCATGGCAGGGAACTCTCCCTTTAAGCGGGGATTATACGGTGATTCTGAATATTCCTGGACTACCCGAAAGCAACTATGAGTTAAAACTGACTTTAATTAATACCCGTACCCCGATTATTCCCCCGGAACCCGTACCTGAACCCATTCCCTCTGCTGAACCTGAACCGATACCTGAACCCATTCCCTCTGCTGAACCTGAACCGATACCTCAACCAACTTTTGCACCAGCACCCCAACCCACACCCCAACCCACACCCCAACCCACACCCCAACCTACTCCACAACCCACACCCGAACCTACTCCACAACCCACACCCCAACCCACTCCACAACCCACACCCGAACCTACTCCGATTCGCGCACCCGAACCTACCCCGGAACCAACCTTAGAACCAAGTCCCACCACGGAACCTGCCAAGGAAGGAACCCTAGCACCGAGTCCCGTTCAGTGAAACTGAATCTAAACCTACCTGACCCGATATCAATACTCGATTTCGTCCCATTGCCTTAGCTTGGTATAGGGCGGCATCGGCTGCTACATAAAGTTCCTGCAATTTAGTACAATTCCGAGAATACTCAACAACTCCCGCGCTAAAAGTAACCCGAAATGTCTCGTAATTCGCACCAGTAAACTCCTGCTGACACCAGGTTTCCAGAAAGTTAGTCAGTCGCTTTGCCCCCTGCTCTTGGGTTATACCATATAGACCTAAAACAAATTCCTCGCCACCCCAACGAGCTACGATATCTTTAGGTCGAAAAAATTGCTTTAAGTATCTTCCAAAAAGCTCAAGAACTCTATCTCCTGTTTCGTGGCCGTGTTGATCGTTGATGTGCTTAAAGTGGTCTAAGTCCAGAATCATAAAACATAAAGGCTGATTTTGGCACTCTGCCAGATGTATTAATTTCTCTAGTTCTAAGATGGATTTGCGCCGAGTCGCAGTCCCTGTTAGTTCATCAATGTCGGCAAATCGGTGTAGAGTTCGGATTCGTTCTAGGCGGTTTAGGATACGAGCCATCAGTTCTGGCCCAACAATCGGTTTCTGGACGTAATCATCTGCACCGACAGCAAACACCTGATGTACAATTCCAGGATCTTGATGACCGGAGAGAAACAGCACAGGTAAATCACTCCAGCGCGGATCGCTGCGAACCACCTGACAGAGTTCAATCCCACTAAAACCAGGCATCTCTATATCTAAAATCAGCAGGTCAGGTACAATGGTGGCTAAGGTTTGCCAAAATTGGTTGGGGTCTGCCAAGGTTTCGACCTGAAAGCCCCAAGGTGTCAGCAGATTATATAAAACTGCCAGTATGTAGAGATCGTCATCTACAATTAGAATTTTGGCTTCTGGTTTCTGGGTGCGGTTGAGTTCCTGAGTCGCCGCTTTGACAATTGCTTCCGGGCTAATCGGTTTTTCTAAAAAGATATTTCCGCCCAAACGCGCTACTTCTACCCGATCTCTTAATTCATTCTTTGCTGTCAGGACTAATACGGGAATGCTGGGAGCTTGTTGTGCCAGTTCCGCCAGTAGGGTCAGCCCGTTTTCCTGGCTGTGGGAAAAGGCGAGGTCTAAAACGATAATATCAGGTAAATGAGACGAAATTGATCTTTTTGCCGTTGTCAGGTCTGTTACCACTTCCACATGAAAACCCCAAGCGTTCGCTTCCAGTTTGATCTGTTCAGTCAACAGGACATCATCATCGACAACCAGCAACCGACCTGACCCAATCTTGAAATTGGGAGTTGTCGCCGTTGTAGATGGTTTATCTTCCACAGCTTGCTTGAGACGGATCACCAATTCTTCAAGCTGCCGAGCCTGATATTTACCCAAAGGCTCTAATTTGAGCAACTGTTCGATCTGTCGCGCTACCTCTGAACCTTTCGGTACGCCCAAGGAACCCAGTGAGCCAATTAAGCGATGAGTTTCTGCTTTAACAGAGGCTTGTAGTTCCTGATCCAGAGTTCCGGTAGTGAGTTGGGCGATCGCTTGCTCGAATAGCGCCATCCGTGCTTCCCAACTTTGTTTAAATTGGCCCCATACCTGTTGCAATACTTCCTGCAATGCGGCTTGAGCTTGCTGCTTGTCAGGAGTCGGGATGGGAACTGGATGTGGTAGTGTCTCTATGGGTTCCATCTCTTGTTCAAACTTCCTTGGAAAAGGGGAATCTTCCTGATTTTCTGTATCTAATTCTTTTTCTATTCCTCCCCCTCTTGGTAAGGGGGGGACAGAGGGGGGGTCAGATATTTCTAATCCTGGGGAATACCCCCCCGGCTCCCTCTTGGTAATGGGGGG
>NZ_CAWLTW010000001.1:3365485-3447532 GCF_963864145.1 Planktothrix prolifica NIVA-CYA 540
GAGATATTTCTAATCCTGGGGAATACCCCCCCCGGCCCCCCCTTGGTAATGGGGGGAGAGAGGGATCATTTTTTTCGGTTGGTACTTTCAGCCGATAGCCAAATCCGTAGACAGTATCAATTAAATTTGTACTAATTCCGGCCGCTTTGAGCTTCTGGCGCAAACCCTTGATTTGGGTGGAAACCGCATCTTCTTGAGGAAATTCGCCACTGGGCCAGATGTGATCTAGGATGGCACTCCGGCTGAATATCCGCCGGGGATTTCGCAGGAAAAGCTCTAATATGCCGTACTCTTTCGGGGTCAGGTGTAAAAGATTTCCTTGATAAGTCACTTGGTAAGCATCTGGGTGTAGTTGAAGATTTTCCCAGGTCAACACCGTTTTTAAGGTAGAATTGCCCCGTCGCAATAAGGCCTGAATCCGAGCAATTAATTCTGATAGTTCGTAGGGCTTGGTCAGATAATCATCGGCTCCGGCCTCTAAACCCCTAACCCTGTCGGTAATGTTTTCCTTTGCACTTAATAGTAAAATCGGTATTTGTAAGCCGAGCGATCGCAATTGGCGACAAAGACTAATTCCATCCAGATTAGGAAGAATAATATCCAACAGGAGTAGATCGTAGTGAATGGCTTGCACCAGTTCTAAACCCATACTACCATCCGCCACTGTCTCAACAGTGTAGTGATAGGTCGTGAGTTCTTGTGCTAGGATCTTAGCTGTCGTCTGATCATCTTCTACTAGCAGAATTTTCATGAACTGACTCCTTTTTTTCCCTCAATGAGCCTCAAAGTTTACAATTGATTGAAAACCAAAGTTTTTTGTTTAGCATTATTAACTTTAATCACGCTACTGTAATGACTCAGGTGGGTGGCTGTTTCTAATGATTTACCTAGAATAATATCATAATTTGGTATTTATTGATAACAATATCAGCAATAACAGTAGATTTATCTGGAGCGAATGTGCTTAACTAAAGTATCAGAGCAACAAGGGCAATTAGGAATCAGCATTTTATGATCTTTTCACTCCTTAAAATAGAGAATCGGAATTTGCATAGGTTGTTTTTATGAAGAACTATAACAATCCTAAATAGGTGCTATAGGAAATTCCTATACTTTAAAGATTAGGATAGAAAGTTGAGGAAACTTTGAGGGAAATTTTTTTTTGAGTTTTCTCTAAAACGTTTCAACCCCAAAACCCATTACTGATCACGGATTAAACGGATTACACGGATTACAAGGATTACACCCTATTGAATCACCTTAATTCTCTAAGAGGGGATGAAGAGGACTAAGTGGATTAAGTGGACTAAATCCGTGAAATCCGTGAAATCCTCTTAAATCCGTGATCCCCATTACCCATTACTTTGGGTTTCCGTGTTCCAGCCGAGAGCGTTGGCGATTTGGGGAACTAGAGTCATAGAATTAAAAGGTTTAGCGATCGCACCCTTGACTCCGAGCTCCTGAAACTTTTGCGGTTCAGTCAAACTCTTTCTGGCGGTTAAAAATACCACTGGGATGGACTGAGTGACGGAATTAGCTTGTAGCTTTTTCAATAGAACCAAACCATCCATTTCTGGCATCATTAGATCGAGTAGGATGGCATCAGGTTGCTCAGAAACTGCTTTAGATAAACCTTCTTGACCGGAAGCTGCCAATAACACATTCCAACCCCCTAGTGATTCCAGACAAGCTTTCACAATTTGTCGGACGTGGGTTTCGTCATCAATAAATAAAATTCGTTTAGTCTTAATATCCATTATGGTAATCATGTTTGCTACACTCCCTGCTATAGCCACAAAAGCCATCAGGTTCAACTGAATTCAGCCTAGTGAAATCATTACGGCATAAATGTAAAACAACAAATTGAGGAAATGCGGGGGGTAAATTAACAGTTATAGAATCCAATAAGATATCCAGCGATTGAAATCGTGGCTACACAAACGAAGTCCGCCTGCGCGGACTATTAACCTTCTTTAATCAAGAGTTTGTTCTTCGATTAACCTCCTTTGATCAAGGGGTTTTAAACCCGCGCAGGCGGGTTTTGTTTGTGTAGCAACGGTTTCAACCGATGGATCACTATTAACTATTAACTATTAACTATTAACCTCTTTTGATCAAGGGTTTTGTTTGTGTAGCAACGGTTTCAACCGATGGATCACCTCACCTACCATCCCAGGGTGGAAGCAACTTGCTCCGCCAATGTCAAAGGGTCAAAGGGTTTAGAAATCACTCCAGCAACACCGATTTTCGCAAATTGGTCTAAGTCAGTGGACTGTACCTTAGCAGTGAACAAAATCACAGGAATTGCTTGAGTTGCTAAATCTGTTTGTAATACACCGAACAGCGTGAGTCCGTCCATGTCGGGCATCATTACATCTAATAAGATGGCATCTAGCTGTTGAGTTTGGGCAATCTTAAGTCCTTCTCTGGCGGATAAAGCGGTTAGTGTTTCCCAACCTCCTAAGTGTTCCAGACAAGCCTGAATCACGGTACAGAGATTGATATAGAAACCCGTGCATTATTAGAGTATCTCTGTCAGCAGTCAGGCAAAATATACAACACGGGAATTTATTTTGCTCGTCAAACGTTTTTTAAGACAGGGAAATTACTAACAGGAAAGTTTGATTTAGCTTTTGAACCATCGGTAGCCAAGTCTTTATTGGCACAATCAATGCCATCAACACCGATGCAGCAGACCCTAATGTCTGTGACGGAATCCTTTAAATCTTTTAAGAATTTAAAGGATTTGTATATCAAAGGTCAATTGCATTTCCGACCTAAACCTCCTGGTTATTTAAAAAGTTCAAAGTTGTTTAAAGTTGCCTATCCCAATTCGGGAGGACAAAGACCAAAACTGATTGATGGTCAACTTAGATTCGCGCTCGGAACAACAGTCAAAAGATGGTTTGGGGTATCTGAATTTTTCTTGCCCATGCCATCAAACCTTGATTATTCCAAGGTTAAAGAATTTACTATTCTTCCTAAGAACGGTGCTTTTTATCTGGAAATGTCCTACGAAGCAGAGAAACAACACCATGAATTAGATATTAACCAAGCCTTGTCAATTGACCTGGGAACTGCTGATAATTTAGCAGCTTGTGTTGATACCTTGGGAAATTCCTTTTTGATTGATGCTAGAGATTTGAAAGCTAAGAATCAACTTTGGAATAAAAAAGTATCAACACGCAAAGAAGGTAAATCTCAAGGATATTGGGATAATTGGTTAGACCGTGTAACTCGTAAGCGAAATCACCAAATGCGTGACGGGATTAACAAAGCAGCCAAACTGATGATTAACCATTGTCTGAAATATGGCATTGGAACTTTAGTAATGGGTTGGAATGAAGGTTTTAAAATTAATGCTAATTTAGGTAATTTGAATAATCAAAAGTTTGTTCAAATGCCTTTGGGTAAATTAAAATCCCGTGTAAAACAACTTTGTGATTTGCACGGGATTAAATTTGTTGAAACCGAAGAAGCCTATACTTCAAAAGCTAGTTTCTTAGATGGAGACTCCCTGCCCAAATACGGTGAAAAACTGATGGGGTGGAAAGCATCTGGAAATAGAATTAAGCGTGGTCTTTATCGGACATCTGATGGTTTTGTTGTTAATGCTGATCTAAATGGGGCAGCAAATATCCTCAGAAAAGTATCGGGAAGATTGGGTATAATGCTCAATCAACTCAGTAGACGATATGCGGCAGTCGTAGCGAGAATTAAGTTAAACTAATTCTGTCCGCAGAATCTCAGCGTCTTCAGACCTGAGAGTGTCAACAATCACCAGAATGCGTTTTTCTGGCATCAGCAGTATTTGTAGTTAAAGGTATACAACTAAAATAGCATTTATAGCGGGGCTAATCGAGAAGTTTTGGCAAGGTAAAATAGAAGCTACTGCCTTCTCCGACAATGCTTTCCACCCAGAGTTTGCCCCCGTGTTGTTGGACGATACTTTTGGAGATAGCCAAACCCAAACCCGTCCCTCCTTTTTGCCGGGAATCTGAGGCATCCACCTGTTGAAATCGTCCAAAAATCGCTTCTAATTTATCAGCCGGAATACCTCGTCCTTGGTCTTTGACTTCAAATAAAATCTGGTCAGCTTGGTCTTGGATACTCAGGTTAACTGTAGTCCCTGGGGGCGAAAATTTAATCGCATTACTAACCAGATTAACTAGAGTTTGAATAATCCGATCATGATCTACAAAAACTTGAACAGAAGTTGGTTCAACCAATAGCAATATCTGACTTTCTTCGGCCAAAGATTGCACGGTTTCAACAGACTGCTCCATGAGTGTCACCAGATCACACCATTGCTTGACTAAATTGACTTTCTGTGAATCTAGGCGCTCTAAATCGAGAATGTCATTGACTAAACGCACTAAGCGTTCAGTATCGTGAACAGCAATATCTAACATCCTTTGAGCCGATTCCGGTTGGTTTTTGAAGACCCCCGCAGCAAGTAATCCTAGAGAGCCGCGAATTGAGGTCATCGGTGTTCGCAGTTCGTGACTGACAATGGAGATAAACTCACTTTTCATGGTTTCAATGGCTCGACGTTCCGTGATATCCTCGACTGTTCCGACGTGACCGATTAGTTGGTTGCTAGTTTTAGATAGGGGAGATATTCTCATCTGAGCGAAATGAAGGGTTCTGTCTTGATGGAGATAGCGAACCTCCGCCGAGAATTCCCGTTGCGAGGATCGGGTTTGTGACCATTCCTCGATTAGCCCCTCTCGATCTTCTGGGTGAACGAACTGTAACCAACCCTCTCCCAAGGCTTGGTCAAAGGTGTAGCCACAGATAGCCTGACATCGGGGATTGGTATAAGTACAGCGTCCCTGGGCATCCATGCGGAAGATACCGACGGGAGAGTTCTCACTTAAAGAGCGAAATTCGGCTTCACTTTGTTGTAAGGCAGTTTGAGAGCTTAAGAGTGCGTGAGTTCGTTGTTGAACTCGAATTTCTAACTCCTGATTCAGTTGCTGTAAATTGGCTTCAGCTTGTTTGCGTTCTGTAATATCTCGCTGCACTGCTACCCAATTGGTATAGCAGCCTTTTTCATCGGCAACGGGTACAATACTGAGTTCTACCCAGAAAGGGGAGCCATCTTTACGATAATTGATCAGGTCAACTTGCAGGGGTTGCCAGTTTTGCAGGGCTGTGTGAAGTCGAGCTAAAACTGTCTTGTCTGTTTTTTCGCCTTGTAAAATTCGTGGGGTTTTACCTAAAACTTCTTCTAGGGTGTAGCCCGTCATGCGGGTAAAAGCAGGATTGACGTAAATAATCCGAGGGCTAATCAGATCGATTTCGGTAATTACGATGGAATCATTAGTGGAGATGACAACGGATTCTAACAGGCGGAGTTGGGCTTCTCTGGCTTTGCGATCGCTAATTTCTACCACAGTCCCCAGCATCCGCACCGGATTACCATCGCTGTCATAGAAAAATTTGCCCTTGGCCTCAATCCAATGGATACTACCATCAGGCCAAACTACTCGGAATTGATGCTGATAATCCTGTCTTTCCAGGCGTGCTTGCTCTACGGCTAAAAGAATTGCTGCTCGGTCTTCTGGATAAATACAAGATTCAAACGTTTCAAAAGTGCCATCAAAGCTTCCAGGTTCCAACCCAAATATTTTTTCATGATCGCTTGACCAAATCATCTGATTCGTCAGCAAATCAAAATCCCAAATTCCCATTTTTACTGCTGACAAAGCTAAGGTTAATTGTTGATTAACTTTGGCAAGTTCATCGGCTTTGCGTAACACAATTCCGACAATCGCACTTCTGAGTTCTAAAGCTATGTCAATTTCACATTGCTGCCAAGGTAAAGACTTAAATCTAACTGTTTCTTGCCACAAATCAAAGGATTTACGCGGGGTTAGACGCTGATTTCCATTCTGTTCAACTTCAACGGGCTTATTCGGATTACCTGCCCAGTTTACCGTTTGAATAACTTCAGGACGAAACCACAAAACATAATGCTTTTGTATATTATCTATAGGTAGCACCAGCACCCCACTACCAACTTGTTTAAATTTCTCAGCGACTGGATATAGTTTGGGTAAAGAATCTGTATAAAAAATATCTTGCTTAATTGTTTTTGTGAACCAATTTATTAATTCTTGAATATCAGCTAATTCAGGAGTTTGACCAATCAGGGTTAAATTTTCATCAGTAAAAATGGCTGCTCCTTGAGCACCTACTAAGTCTAATAAGTTAGTTTTCTCCTTGAGTAAACCGTCTAAAAAACTATCTTCTTGGGAAATCGCTTCGACAAACTTAGACTGAATTGAGTTTAATTTTATTCGATAATCTAAGGTTTCATTGTCTTCTTTATAAGTCAGTTTTAAAGCCATGACTTTTCCTAAAAGTTCGCAAGCAGTACGGATTTCGTAGGGAATATATTTCGGTGACTGATGATGACAAGCAATTAATCCCCAGAGTTGTTGATTCCGAATTAACGAAATTGTCATTGTAGCTCCAACGCCCATATCCATAGTTTTGAGATACTCAATATGTATGGGAGAAACACTTCTTAAAACACTAAAACTGAGATCAATGGGCTGGTTTGTAACTGGATTATTAACAGGAATTAGTTCTACGGGTTGGTAATTTATATCAGGAATTAACCTAAGTAAATTTAGCTTATATAATTCCCTTGCTTGCCGGGGAATATCTGAAGCTGGATAGTGTAAACCCAGATAAGGAACCAATCTTTCTAACTTATCTTCAGCGATGACCATCCCCGATTCTTCTGCGTCAAATTGATAGATCATCACTCGGTCAAATCCTGTCAGTTTCCGCACTTCTTTGACAATTACTTGACATAGTTCATTCAAAGTGAAGGTTTTTTGAATTTTGGCAATCGGTGTTTGAACTAAATGATATAGACTCCAAAAATCACTAAATTCTTTTGAGGTAACTGGTTCTAATTCCATAATTAGCAATCCATTAGAACGATGAAAAATACCATCAAAAAAAAGTTTTTCTTTTTGAGTATTAATAGATAATTTGAGCGGATTAATTGTTCCCAGTTCTTCAGCTAATTTTTGCTTGATTTGCTCAATTAGTCGTGGTTTGATAATTTTCTTTAATTTCTTTCCTAAAATTTCTTGCGGGTGAATACCGAGAATTTGAAAAATATTATTGCTAACTTGTAATATTTCTAGCTGAGGTTCTTGCAAAACAAAAAGAATTCCGTGACTCTGAATCAATCCGGGGATGTGAATTGGTTCTCGATCACAGTTAGTTAAATCTACTGTTTGTGGGAATGGAGGATTTGTTTGATTCATGTTCGGATTCTGGCTTGGGAAATTAGCGATCGCAACTTGCTGAAGTGCTACTTATACTATCGGTAGATGTTGATAGAATAAATTTTATTCTTCTAATATAACAGGTTCTATGGGGAAATTATAACTGTGTAATATTTTCAGGACTTACGCAAATTTGGGGATGTAACCCTAAATGTAGGGGTAATTCATGAATTACCCCTACATTTGATAGCGGTGATGCGTAAGTTCTGATTTTATTTGTTAAGTGGTTACTGGAGAGAATTGTGAACAAGACTTTATTAATTGCTGGAACTGATACTAATGTTGGTAAAACCCTATTGAAAACGGCGTTAATTTCCTATTGGTAAACCTATTATTCTTCTCGAAATTTAGGGGGTTTTAAACCGATGTAAACGGGAATTGGAGAAGGGAAAAATAGTCGATTTAAAGTTAGTTTAGTCGCAGTTATGTCAGTTACAACGGAGTCGGGATTTTGTATTAATAGAAGGGTTCGGTGTGCGTTAGGTGCGATCGCCCAGGCGGTGGCTAATGTGGCTTTAGCTCGACAAAGGGGGGGTATTTTTGAAAGGTTAGAACACGGAATTATTTGATCGAGAGGGTCAGCAACTATAATAAAAAATTGAACTTAGGTTTCTAAAACACAAAGATCAGTCAAAATCAACCTCAATTGATGAGGTCGGATGAGATTGAAGATCAGAAACCTCAGTCCAACTTTAAAATTCCCTCTGTTGCTAGTGAAATCGTGACTAGAAAACTGTTAACTGTTCAAGACTAAGGGTTGATTGCGAGGGTTTACTACTCCCTACCCGTGCTCATCACCGTGTTACGATGGCGACAGAGAGAGAATAGTGGAAGAAGAAGGAAGATAAAATACATGGAAGAGATCATTAAGTCGATATCCTTTGATGGAAGGGATATTCGACTCAAAATAGGTTTACTTGCGCCACAGGCAGGTGGAGCCGTATTAATCGAGTCTGGAGATACATCAGTTCTAGTGACTGCGACTCGCGCCGAAGGTAGACCCGGATTGGACTTTCTGCCCTTGTTGGTGGACTATGAGGAGCGACTGTACGCGGGGGGAAGAATTCCAGGGGGATTCTTACGCCGGGAAGGTCGTCCACCCGATCGCGTTACCTTAACCAGTCGTTTGATTGACCGTCCCTTACGTCCTCTGATTCCCCATTGGTTGCGGGATGATATTCAGGTTGTGGCCACAACCCTGTCGATGGATGAACAAGTACCCCCGGATGTTTTAGCGGTGACGGGTGCTTCTGTAGCGGTGATCTTGGCAAGAATTCCCTTTTTTGGCCCGATGGCTGCGGTACGAGTTGGGTTAGTCGGAGATGACTTTATTATCAATCCGACTTACCGGGAAGTCAAAAATGGGGATTTGGATTTAGTCGTGGCGGGTTCCCCTGATGGCGTGGTGATGGTGGAAGCGGGTGCGAACCAACTACCGGAACAGGATATTATCGAAGCGATCGACTTTGGTTATGAAGCGGTTTGTGATTTAATCAAGGCCCAAGAGGAATTAATGCGGGACTTGGGAATTGAAATTAAACCACAGGAGCCACCAGAGGGAAATCTAGGGTTAATCCAGTTTGTCCGCGATCGCGTCACTCTCCCGGTTAAACAGGTTCTTAAACAACATGATCTGGATAAAACCGCCCGGGATGCCAACCTAGATAAAATCAAGGCAAGTGAGGTGATTGCTCCGATTGAAGCTCTAGCCACAGATGATCCACTCCGGGTGGCGGTGGCTGAGGATTCTAAGTTGGTGAGTCAGATTTTCAAGGACATCACCAAAACCTTGATGCGTCAGCAAATTGTTGAAGATAGCGTGCGGGTGGATGGTCGTAGCTTGGATCAGGTGCGTCCGGTATCTTGTAAGGTCAGTTGTTTACCGAAACGGGTACATGGTAGCGGTTTGTTTAATCGCGGTTTAACTCAAGTGTTGTCAATTGCCACTTTAGGGACGCCCGGAGATGCTCAGGATTTGGATGACTTGCATCCCCAGGAAGAAAAACGCTATATGCACCACTACAATTTTCCCCCTTATTCGGTCGGGGAAACTAAACCCATGCGATCGCCTGGACGTCGGGAAATTGGTCATGGAGCTTTAGCGGAACGGGCCTTAGTTCCGGTATTACCTTCTAAGGATCAGTTTCCCTATGTGATTCGGGTGGTTTCAGAGGTCTTATCTTCTAACGGTTCAACTTCTATGGGTTCGGTCTGTGGCTCGACTCTGGCGTTGATGGATGCCGGGGTGCCGATTTCTAAACCCGTGAGTGGGGCGGCGATGGGATTAATTAAAGAAGGGGAAGAAGTTCGGATTCTCACTGATATCCAAGGAATCGAGGACTTTTTAGGAGATATGGATTTCAAGGTGGCGGGGACAGATACCGGAGTCACTGCCCTACAAATGGATATGAAAATCACCGGGTTGCCGATGAAGACGGTGGCGGATGCCATTCATCAAGCTAAACCAGCCCGACTGCATATCCTAGAAAAAATGTTGGAGGTAATTGGCAAACCTCGTTCGGATTTGTCTCCCTACGCTCCTCGGTTATTAACCTTAAAAATCGATCCCGATTTGATTGGTTTGGTGATTGGGCCTGGAGGGAAAACCATTAAGGGGATTACCGAAGAAACCGGAGTCAAAATTGATATTGATGATGATGGTACGGTGACAATTGCTTCCACCGATAGCGAAAATGCGGCTCGCGCCTATCAAATCATTCAAGGCATGACTCGCAAACTGAATACCGGGGATGTGTATGTGGGCCGAATTACTCGGATTATCCCGATTGGGGCATTTGTGGAATTACTTCCTGGTAAGGAAGGGATGATTCATATTTCCCAGTTAGCAGATTATCGGGTTCCTCGGGTTGAGGATGAAGTCTCCGTCGGGGATGAAGTGATTGTCAAAGTTCGGGAAATTGACAGCAAAGGTCGGATTAATCTTACCCGTCTGAATATTCACCCCGATGAAGCTGCGGCTGCACGGGCGGCAGGGGCGAAATAGGTTAGGGGGAATGGGTAATGGATCTGTGTTTTTATCCTAGACTAGATCCCCCTAAATTCCCCTGAAAAAGCAGCATATTTTACAAAATTGGGGATTCGATTTGACTCTCCAATTAATTCCTCAAATTGAACCTGATGTACAAGAAATTGACACTCCCACCCCTACGCTACGCTAAAGGGGTGGGATTCTCGTATCTAGCCCAATCAAATAAAGACAGGTAATTATATTGATTTTTTTGATTATTAACAATAGAATCATGAACACGGATGGAAAAACGTGCTAAATAATCTTCGCTTAATTGTCCAATCGCTTTTGCTATTACTGAATTAGTTATTATTGAAATTATGATTCAAATTGAAGATAAACCCCAAATTCAATCTCTCTCCCTAGAGGAATTTTTAACCCAACCGGAAACCAAACCCGCCCAAGAATATATTAACGGAGTTGTTTATCAAAAACCTATGCCTAAAGGAAAACATAGTCGCCTTCAAAAATGTCTGATTGATTCTATTAGCCAAGTCGCTGAAACTCAACAGTTAGCCTGTGCTTTCCCTGAATTACGCTGTAGTTTTGGCGGGCGTTCTATTATTCCTGATATTGTTGTATTAGAATGGCAAAATATCCCCCTAGATGCACAAGGGGAAATCGCTAATGATGTTAATATTTACCCAGATTGGAAAATTGAAATCCTATCCCCAGACCAAAATACAACCCGTGTGATTAATAATATTTTATTCTGTTTAAAACATCAAACACAATTAGGTTGGTTAATTGACCCCCAGGAAAGATTAGTATTAGTATTTAAACCTAAACAACAACCCGAAGTATTTGAAGGAGAACAAATTTTACCAGTTTTAGATATATTAAAAGATTACCAATTATCGGTTAATAAATTATTCAGTTGGTTAACTTTTTCAGTCAAGAAGTAACCACAAAGGCACAAAGACACTAAGAAATAGATAGGGGGTGATAAAGTTCCTGGGTTTTGCTTATGACCCCGATAGAGAATCTGCGAGGTGTTTTTTTAGGGTGGCGACGGGTAAGGGGCCTTGCAGATGTTCCCAAGGTAAGACTTGATCTAAATCCCAATTTTGGTTAACATAATATTCCATAGTCGGTAATTTTCCCCGTAATTCTTTGAAGGCGCGACGATAACTTCCTAGAGATTCTCCATAGTTTCTAACTAATTCTAATAGATGGGAAAGACGGCGATCGCCCCTAGAAAGTAGCGCTTGAATTACTGACCATTTATAACTTTCTGGTCTAAAATCTATCCCATTTGATTTTAACTGTTTTTCTAATAATTTTAGTCTTTTTTCGGCATCGGGATTCACCCCAAACCATTGAAACGGAGTATGGGATTTGGGCACAAAGGTACTACAACCCAAGGTTAATCTAAAGCCTGGGGCAGATTTTTTTAAGGCTTTCATTAGGTCTACGGTGGCTTGTACATCCTCTAATTCTTCCCCTGGTATCCCCACCATCCCATAGATTTTCATACCCTGTAAACCGCCATTTTTAGCGTTAATAATTGCTTGCAGAATTTCCTCGTTTTCTAATTTTTTATTAATAATTTTTCGCAGGCGATCGCTACCACTTTCAACGGCAATTGTCAAGGTGCGAGTCTCTCTTTTTGCTAAGGTTTTTGCTAGTTTTTCGGTAACGGTATTTGTTCTAACTGAAGCAATACTTAACCGCACATCATCATATTTCGGTTGGGTTAAATAGTTCAATAATTGATCAAATTCGGGATGTTGTGTTACCGACGCCCCTAATAAACCTAAGCGCCTTGTTACTTGTAGTCCCTTTTCAATTGCTGGAATTAATGAGGCTTCTAAACTAGCAGTTCTAAAGGGTAAAGTTAAATAACTGGCTAAACAAAAACGGCACATTTCAGGACAACTACGAACCACTTCTACCATATAAATATTCTCCCAAGCGGCTTTTTCTGTTACGACCGTTGAAGCGGATAGAATATTGCTTCGATAGGTTTGTTTTTGAACTTGGGAAGGAATACTAGAATCTAGGGGTTTAATCTCTTGAATTTCACCGTCTAAACTGTGATAAGATACTTGATATAAACTGGGAATATAAATTCCAGGGATTTGTGCTAAATGTCTTAATTGAGTTGGGCGAGATTCATGACGCACCTGTTGATAAGCATCTATAAAATTGCCTAATAAATTTTCCCCATCACCGAGTAAAATAATATCAAAAAAATCGGCAAATGGTTCTGGGTTGGCAGTTAATACCGGGCCACCTCCAAAAATTAAGGGGTATTTTTCGGTTCTTTGAATTGAACGTAAAGGAATATTTAAGAATTCTAAACGCTCAAAAATATTGACATAATCAAGTTCCCAAGAAAAGGAAAAACCCACCAGTTCAGGATGTTGGGGTAAAGGTTCGTGTAAATCGGTAAATAGACGACTGACTTCTACACCTGAACGCATCGCTAAAGTTGCCCAAACCAGTTGATAACCTAAACTGGTAATCCCAACGGTATATTCATTTGGAAAGGCAAAAATAATTGGAATAGCATCTAAATTAGAGGGTGTCGGAGTAAAAAGTAAACGTTCAGCATCAAAGACAGAATCAGTCATCAGTTATCAGTCATCAGTCATCAGTTAACAGTTAACAGTTTAAGAGTTAACAGTTAACAGTTTAATATTCAACAGTTGAGTTGTTGGCTATTAACTGTTAACTGATAACTGATTAGACATCGTTCTTAGAAGGAAGAACCTATACCAACATAGGAACCATAGAAAAACAAACCAACTACCACTAAAACGCCAGTTCCGGCAACAGTGGCGACTAACCACAAAGGAAGTCTACCTGATTGCAACACAGTTATTACCTCGTTAATTCAAAGTTTAATTGACAAGGGATTTTAGATTTTGGATATGAGATTTAGGATAAATATTTTGTAAAAAAATACGTTTCCGATTGGCAAGATCCAAAATTGTTAAATCGAGAAAAAATCCAGTTAGTTAAAGAAATAACTGGAGAACAAAATACCCACAACAAAAACCAACAGCAAACCTAAATAGAGTGAAGTTCTGTTCAACTCCACAGGTTGGCGATTAGGATTATTACTGCGATCCATAGTTAGTCTCCTATCGTTGAATAAATTGCATAGCCGCGATCGCACCTAAGAAAAAAACCGTAGGTACTGCTAAAGTATGAATTGCTAACCAACGAACACTAAAAATCGGATAACTTATGGGTTCATTGGAACTGCCACCCGTTGCCATTTTATTAAACTCCTATGTCAACTATTTACTTGAAAAGTCGCTAATTTGTTTTTTGCTATTCAGGCGATCGCTTACAATCGGAAGTTCCTGCCGTTGTTGAGTAAAATACTCATCGGGGCGAGGAGTGCCAAAGGTATCGTAAGCCAGACCCGTGCTGATAAATAGCCAACCCGCAACAAATAAAGCCGGAATAGTAATACTGTGAATTACCCAATACCGGATACTGGTAATAATATCCCCAAAAGGACGCTCTCCAGTTGTACCTGACATCGTTAAATCTCCTCAAGGAAAAGTTAAATACTCAAATCTAATGATACGGGAGCAGGGAATGTGGAACAAGCCTACTCCATAGATTTCCTCAGAATCGGTTTAAGCCGTTTGTGGGGTAGAACCCTGATAACGGAGTAAAGCACCCCGTTGACCCAGGACATAACCCTGTTCCGAGTCCAGGAACTTGATTTTGTAAAGGTTAGAAGGGACGTTTTGCACTTCCACGTCTTTTTGCCAAGTTTTACCCCCGTCCAAACTACAGAGGAGGTTTCCACTGCCACCACTAACCCAAATTTCTTCAGGAGTGCGATAGGCCAAATCCAAAAATCCCCAACTGGTTGAATATTCAGGGTTAATGGGTTCACCCCACTCAGTAGCATTTTCCGGGTCAGTAAATCGCAATTCACCCCCACGAGCAATCATCCAGAGGCGGCCATTCTGACCAAAACCAATTTTCTCTAATCGCTTAGAACTAAAACGATTATGGGGTTCCCAGGCTTGAGATCCGGGTTCCCAAGTCGAGTAAAAATTGCCCTTCGCCGAAACGCTAATATAGCGACCCTCCTCAGAGCGAGATAAATTTCTGACAAAACCCACCGCATCTTCAACCAGGGCTGTCCAACTTTTCCCGCCGTCTTCGGTTTGGTAAATTGCGCCCAAATCCGTAGTCATTTCAGCACTATTGGGACTCAGAGCTTCAATACTATAGGGAGATCCAGGTAACTTAGCATTCAGAAGAATCCGATCCCAAGTTTGACCTTCATTGGTCGTGTGCAGCAGAATCGAGGGAAGTCCTACAATCCACCCCTCAGCACCGTTAAAGCTGATGGAGTTGAAGCGAACCTTTTCCTCACCTAAATCCAGTTGTTTCACATCCCAATGGTCACCGCCATCAGTTGTTTCCAGTAGCGTAGCGTCACTCCCCACAACCCAACCCCGTTGGGGATTAGTTCCGGTAAAGGCAATATCAGCTAAATCGGCTTGGGTTCCCGTAGAAACCACTTCCCAGGGATTGTAACTGAGTTGGGGTAAGTAGCGACAGCTAACACAGATAAGAGCAACTGTCAATACTATAACGATTTTTTGCAAAAATTTAACAATGTGCATCAGATTCAAAGAAATTTGAACTCCCTCAACTTAAGCCATACAAACTCATAAAAAACAAAAATCCTAGGGCCAAGGCCCCAAAAATTAGAAGATTCTTCTGTTCAGCAGTCAAGGTATTGACCCCCAAACCAAAGCCTCTATTTTCCTCAAACCCCGATGGGTTTTCCTGAGAACCAATATTGATAAACTGGCTTGAAGGCGCACCACAAACCGGACAACGCCATTTTTTGGGCAGATCGGTAAAGGCTGTTCCCGCAGAAACCTTAGAACTCCCTTTCGTCGGCTCATAGACATAGCCACAAGCCCTACACTCATGGCGATCAAGGACTGTAACTTCAGTGGCCGGATCACTCATAACTTCAACACCGGATGAGTTTGGGATTATTAAAATAACTATTAAATAATATTACAAAATTTGAGCAAATCACGGAAACTTTCTGAGTTGGGAAGCCCTGTCTAAGTTTAAATTTAAGAATCCCCGTGAGATCGAAGATTAAGGGTGGGAGTATGTCAAAATGTAAAAAATCAGTTACAAACCCAGAACGGTCAGTAATTTATTGTGTTTGTTCTTAGTGGCTACGAATACTTTTTAGGCTTCCTAATCTTATGCAGCCTAGTTCCCATCCTGGCTTTGACAGCTTCCAAGGTTTTAGGGCCTAAAAGCCGTCGTGGTGTCCGTCATACCACCTACGAGTCAGGAAACGAACCCATTGGAGGAGCATGGATTCAATTCAACATCCGATACTATATGTTCGCCTTGGTGTTTGTCATTTTCGACGTTGAAACCGTGTTTCTCTACCCTTGGGCCGTTGTCTTCCATAATTTGGGACTCTTGGCTTTTATTGAAGCCTTAATTTTTATTTCAATTCTTGTCATTGCACTGGTTTACGCATGGCGTAAAGGTGCTTTGGAATGGTCATAGACAGTGATAGTGATACAACCATGACTCAAAACGTTTCACCCGACATGGAAAAAATTATTAATCCGGTTGAGCGACCCCAAGTGACTCAGGAACTCTCGGAAAACTTGATCCTGACCACGGTAGATGATCTTTACAACTGGGCAAAGCTCTCTAGCCTATGGCCACTGTTGTACGGGACAGCCTGTTGTTTTATTGAATTTGCAGGTTTAATTGGTTCTCGGTTTGACTTTGACCGTTTTGGTCTGGTTCCCCGATCTAGCCCTCGACAGGCGGATTTACTGATTACCGCCGGAACTATTACCATGAAATACGCCCCGATTTTGGTGCGTCTGTACGACCAAATGCCCGAACCTAAGTATGTGATTGCTATGGGGGCTTGTACGGTTACCGGAGGGATGTTTAGTATGGACTCCCCCACGGCGGTGCGGGGCGTGGATAAATTAATTCCTGTGGATGTTTATATTCCAGGGTGCCCCCCCCGTCCTGAAGCGATTATTGATGCGGTGATCAAACTGCGGAAAAAAGTAGCCAATGATTCCCTACAGGAGCGGGCCAATCTCCAACAAACCCACCGTTATTACACCCGCCCCCACAATCTGAAACCGGTGGAACCGATTTTAACAGGTCAATATTTGATGACACAATCCCGTCAGGTTCCCCCCAAGGAATTAACCGAAGCCATGGGTGGGGCAGTTCCCCCCGCTTTAATGGCTGAACCTGCCCAGGAGGAAAAACGTGGATAATCCTGAAGCCCCCTTAGTCGAAGTCGGGAAAGTTTCCCAGTGGTTGAGTGAAAATGGTTTTGAGCAAGAATCCCTGGGCCCTAATGCCATGGGGGTAGAAATGATTAAAGTTGATCGAGACTACTTGATTCCCCTTGCCACTGCCCTGTATGCTTATGGTTTTAACTGCTTACGTTGTCAATGTGCTTATGATGCTGGCCCTGGAGATGCCCTCGTCAGCGTTTATCATTTAGTTAAGATTGATGATGATGTGGAACAACCGCAGGAAATCTGCGTCAAGGTCTTTGTCCCACGGGGTGACCCTAGAGTCCCTTCAGTCTACTGGATATGGAAAGCAGCCGATTTTCAGGAGCGAGAATCCTACGATATGTATGGTATCGTCTACGAAGGTCATCCTAATCTGAAACGGATTTTAATGCCTGAAGATTGGGTGGGTTGGCCTTTAAGAAAAGATTATATCTCTCCTGATTTCCATGAGTTGCAAGATGCCTATTAATGGCAACCCGTAATTCAATCTGGCGATCAAAATTGCCAGATATCTAGGAAGTCTGATATAGTTGCCTACGATAATGTAGAATTCATATCTTGCTTGGACTGGATACACCCTAGTGATTCCGATTAAGGGTTGTAGTTGAAGGTTGAGCAAGGAGTTCTGCCCTAAGTCAAACGGAATCAGTCTAAGTTTTCGATGCGTTTCGCAATTCACTCTGGTGGAGGAGTCAAATCGTGAGTACACTCAACGGTAAAACATTTAATGATATTAATCGCAACGGCATCTTTGATGCTGGAGACGCGGCACTTCCGGGTGTCACAGTCTTTTTAGATAGCAACGGCAATGGTTTACCCGACACTGCTGAAAAGATTGCTGCCACTGACGTTAACGGTCTTTATTCGTTTCCTAATCTCGCTGCGGGAAGTTACCTAGTTGCATCAACGGTTTCCCCTGGTTTGACCCGGACAACTCCATTATCGGCTGTTCCCCTGACGGGAGCCCCTGCTGAGGTAGCTACATTTAATATTGTAAATACGGCGGCAGTTGTTATCCCTCCTATTGTTCCGTCTTTGACTGGCAACATTAATGGGGCTGTCTTTGTAGATAACAATCTACAGGGTCTCTACAACTACGCCTATGACGATAAGGGCAATCTTGTTACCTATAACAACACCAACACCCGCGACGTTGATGGTAACCTTGTTGTCAATCCCAATGGGTTTTCCCCTCAGAGTCAGGTATACGATCCCTTAGTGGATGCCACGTTACCCAGGGTTCCAGTCTACATTGACCTCAATAACGATGGTTTCCTGAATGCTAACGAACCCAGAACCTTGAGCAATGAAGCTGGGTTCTATAACTTTAATGCTTTACCTGCTGGCTCCTACCTGTTGAGAATTGCTCAAACTGCTGATAAGGTAGATGGAGCTCTCTCGATTCTGGGTGATTTACAAACAACCAATACTCCCTTAGTTGTTGATGTCTTTGCTGGCTCAACTATCAACAAAGCGGATCTGGGACTTGTGGTTCCCAATAGTGTTTACGGTAAAGTCATTAATGACCGAAATGGTAATGGCGTTCCAGAAGCCAACGAACCCGGAATTAACGGCATTACTGTCTTTCTTGACTCTAACGGAAATAATGTCTTTGACTTGGGCGAAAAGTCTACGGTCAGTGGTATTGATGGGGCCTATATTATCAAAGGCTTAAATACCAACGTTGGTCAGGAATCTAACGCCACCTTGGCTCAAAACCCCTATCTCGCCTACCAACTTTTAACTGATCCTCTGTCTGTCGCCAAGACCTTCCCGGTGACTTCACTTCCCCCAACCACCGCTTACGTTAGAACGTCACCGTCGCCCGGAGCCACCATTAATGCTCCTGTGATTCCAGGCGGTTCGGCTCAGGCCAACTTCCTGTATACTTTTGCTCAGACACCGACAGCGGTGCTGCGTGATAGCATTACTGGATTTGTTTTCAATGATTTAAACTCGGATGGGATTGTGCAACCGGGTGAACCCAACAAAGCCGGAGTCCAAGTCTATCTTGACTTCAACAACAACGGCAAACGGGATAATGATACTTCTTTGGTTGAGCCGGCTTCTGTTACCGATGCGTCCGGTTCCTTTGGCTTCTTTAACCTGACCACCCCGGGCGACTACATTGTACGGACAACAGGGAATTTCCCGACCACTGCAATTCCTAATGTCATCTTAGGCTCGGGTCAAGCAGCCCAACTGGCTATCGGTGTGTCTGGTGTTCAACCGAAGCCCGCTATTAACCCTAACGCTTTGGTTCCCGTTCCTGGAGTCCAAGTTGTTGCCCAAAACGCCTTCTTTCCTAACACTGGATTCCCAGTCGTTTAAATTTAGTGATTGATTGATACATCAATCTGTTTAATTAATTTTCATCCTGGGGAAGCACTAATCTTTAGAATTAGCTTCTTCTCTAGGGTGATATTTTTTGGCAAGGCAAATTCTTTTGAAAGAAGAACTCTAGGAATTTTGTATCCAGGTACTCAGATTTTCTCTACTACTGCTGATTAATTTGAAGTAGGCTAAATTAAGTGGAGTTTAACTTAAAATAATTTGTCTCAAGTTTTGACAACTTCAAAATTTCCCGCCCGCACTTTTAAGCTGAACAATGGTTTAACGGTGATTCATCAGCAAATGACCGCCACTCCGGTTGTGGTTGTGGATGTCTGGGTTAGGGCGGGTGCTATTTATGAGCCGGATATGTGGTCAGGGATGGCGCACTTTCTGGAACACATGATTTTTAAAGGCACAGATTGGATTGGGCCGGGGATGTTTGATCATGTGATTGAAAGTTGCGGGGGTGTCGCCAATGCTGCTACCAGTCACGACTATGCTCATTTTTATATTACAACCGCCGTTCAATATTTAGAGGAAACCTTAAACGCCTTGGGAGAGTTATTGCTCCATGCAAGTATTCCCGATGGTGAGTTTAATCGAGAACGGGATGTGGTTTTAGAAGAAATTCGTCAGGCTCAAGATGATCCCGATTGGCTGAGTTTCCAGATATTAATGGAAACTGTATATGAACGTCACCCCTACAGTCGTTCGGTTTTGGGAACAAAAGCGAAATTAATGGAGCGAGCGCCCCATGAAATGCGACGGTTTCATCGATGTCGCTACCAACCGGAAAATATGGCTGTGGTGATTATTGGAGATGTAGAAGAACAACAAGCTCTGGATATGATTAGTCAGGCTTTTAGTAACTTTTTACCCCCAACTACTTACACCCATCTTTATGAAGTGGTGCAACCTCAAATTCGGGGAATTCATCGTCGGGAACTGCGTTTACCTTATGTTGAAGAAGCCCGTTTAACCTTAGCTTGGACGGGGCCAGGAGTGGAACAATTAAGACAAGCCTATGGACTCGATTTGCTTTCTTCGGTGGTTGCTTCGGGAAGAACCTCTCGATTAGTCCAAAAACTGCGGGAGAAATTGCAACTTGTCCATGATATTTGTAGTGACTTTTCCTTACAACAAGAGTCTAGTTTGTTTACGATTAGTGCTTTATTAGAACCTAAAAATTTAGAGAAAGTAGAAGCCCTGATTTGTGAAGAAGTTAATCAGTTAATGAACCAGCCAATTTCAGAACCAGAATTAAGGAGAAGTCAAAGGTTTCTCTGTAATGACTATGCCTTTTCAACGGAAACCCCAGGACAATTAGCGGGGCTATATGGATATTATTTTACTGTCGCAGAACCGGAGATATCGGTAACTTATCCGGCTCAAATACAATCCTTTGAACCTTTAGAATTGCAAGCTATTTTGAAGGAATTGCTAAACTTAGAAAATTATGCGGTGATGGTGGTTCAACCCTAGGATTTAAAGATTAACATATTGATTCTGTTGATCCTTAAATCCTAATTGGGTTTACCACTTTAACAGATTAAATTCTTCCATGTCTATGGTATCCCGGTTGCGATAAATAGCCAGAACAATGGCTAAACCTACAGCCGCTTCCGCCGCAGCTACGGTAATCACAAAAACAGTGAAGACTTGACCCCTAATATTGGCGGAATCTAAGAAGTTAGAAAATGCCATGAGGTTCAAGTTGACCGCATTCAATAATAATTCAATCGACATCAAAACTCGAACGGCATTACGACTGGTAATTAATCCATAGATTCCAATACAAAAAAGAGCCGCTGCTATTAACAAAAAATACTCCAGTTGTAATTGCATAAATCTCTATTGTTCTCCAATTTTATTGTAGTTCAAAATTAAGGAATAGGGAATAGGGAACAGGTAATAGGTAATAGGTAATAGGTAATAGAAAGAGTTTGCCTCCCTTGCTCCCCTACTTCCCTACTCCCCCTTTTGAGGGCGATCGCTTGCCACGGAAATCAACTCACGAGGACGTTCCTGTAAGGTTAAAACCGGAGGTTCACTTTTTTGGGTGGGTAAAATATCAGAAATATAATCTCGACGAGCAAGAATAATCGCCCCCACCATTGCCATTAATAAAAACACCGAGGCTAACTCAAAAGGTAACAGGAAATCACTAAAAAAGTGTTGCCCAATTAATGTAACTGAACCGCCCACGGGTTCAACAATCGGAGTAATTAACCAAGAAGTCGATAAGACCATGGTTCCTAAGAGGGCAAATAATCCCACACAGACAATGGCGGTTGCACCCTTCCGCAGCCAGTTTAGAGGCAGTTCTTTAAAGGTTTCTCTCTTGTTAACCAACATAATCCCGAATAGGATCAGAACATTCACCGAACCCACATAAATTAAAACCTGGGCGGCGGCGACAAAATCAGCATTCAGGAGAATATACAATCCAGCAATACTAATAAATGAACCCCCGAGTAAAAACGCAGAATAGACGATATTTTTGAGCAGCACCACACCTAAAGCTGTCCCAATCATCATCACGGCTAATAAGCCAAAAGCAACAATTTGAACCCCTTCCGCTAAATTCACAATTCTATCCTTATCAGTAATCAGTTTAATCAGTTTAATCAGTTATCAGTCATCAGTTATCAGTCATCAGTTTAATCAGTGGGCCAGACGTGCCACGGCGCGTCTGTACCAGCGTTACTCCTGATTGCCTTTTGACTTTTGTTCAATAATGGATTCTGGGCGTAACCCGGGTCGAACTGCCGTTTCCGGTAAATCATGGGGGTCAATTTCCCCGGCGGGTAAATAAGCGAACTCTCGCAACGGTGTGACCATTGGATCATTGGTCACCTTATAGGGTAAACGTCCTAGGGCTACGCTGTCATAGTTCAATTCATGACGGTCATAGGCCGCTAATTCATATTCCTCCGTCATCGAGAGGCAATTGGTGGGGCAGTATTCCACACAGTTTCCACAGAAAATACAGACCCCAAAATCAATACTGTAGTGTTTAAGCTGCTTTTTCTTGGTTTCCTTGTTATAGTCCCAATCCACAACGGGTAAATTGATCGGACAAACGCGAACACAAACCTCGCAGGAAATACATTTATCAAATTCAAAATGAATCCGCCCCCGAAACCGTTCAGAAGGAATTAATTTTTCATAGGGGTACTGAACGGTAATGGGGCGACGACGCATATGATCAAACGTAACCCCAAGCCCCTGGCCGATATACTTTGCAGATTGAAAGGTTTCCTTCGCGTAATCGGTAACTTGGTTCAGAAACTTGAGCATGATGTCTCCCTCTAACAGTTATCAGTAAACAGTAATTAGTTATCAGTAAAGATTTAAGTGATCTGCAATCAGCATTTCAGACTCAGTTGGTAATCAGTAGCTTTCAAATTAAAATCTTACACTGATAACTGATTACTGATTTGGCTTTATCCGCCAAAAGCAACGGGAAAAGCCAACTTGAGTGCGGCCGTTAATAGTAGATTGACTAAGCCAACGGGTAATAGGAATTTCCAGCCTAGATTTAATAATTGGTCAATCCGAACCCGAGGTAATGTCCAGCGCAGTAAAACCGCCGTAAACACTAACAGATAAGCCTTTAAAACGGTCATGGTGATGCCCAACATCGCCAAAATGACTTGTAACCAGGGTGTAGTTTCACTGACTCCTAAGAGCGGAGCCACCATATCAACCGGAATCGGGAAATCCCAACCCCCCAGGTATAAGACCGCCACGATTAGAGCGGACAATACCAAGTTGACATAAGAGGCCAAATAATACAGAGCAAACTTCATCCCCGAATATTCAGTCTGATAACCGGCAACCAGTTCTTCCTCAGCTTCAGGTAAGTCAAAGGGCAAGCGTTCACACTCGGCCAGGGCTGCAATCCAGAAAATCATGAACCCCACGGGTTGACGCCAGATATTCCAACCTAGAATCCCATAGCCAGATTGCTGATTCACGATATCCAAGGTACTCATACTATTGGACATCATGACCACGGCTAAAACTGCTAAAGCCAGGGGAATTTCATAGCTAATGGATTGGGCGACGGCCCGTAACCCTCCTAATAAAGAATATTTATTATTGGAGGCATAACCGGACATTAATAACCCAATCGGTTGAATACTTGAAAGGGCAATCCAGAGAAAAATAGCGGTACTTAGATCCGTAATCACCATGTTTTGTCCAAAGGGGACAATTAAATAGGACAAAAACACGGGAATGGAGACAATAACCGGCCCCAAGGTAAATAACCAGGGGTCTGCATCAAAGGGAATAGTATCTTCTTTGAACAGTAATTTCAAACCATCAGCTAAAGGGGCTAAGATTCCCATTGGCCCCATATACTCAGGGCCAATGCGTTGTTGTGCTGCGGCGGAAATTTTCCTTTCTAGCCATACCGTTCCTAAAACACCAACAGTTGCAGATACAATCATTAATCCCATGGGCAGAGGGAGCCAAAACAATTTGGCCATCTCTAAGGATAGGCCCAGACCTGTGAGGCCTTCTACAAAACTTGCTTGTAAATCAATTCCTGGGTTCATGGAATCAGTAATCAGTAATCAGTAATCAGTCATCAGTCATCAGTCATCAGTCATCATTGTAGAACTGATCACTAATTTTTTGCCTTGACACTCCCACCCCTACGCTACGCTAAAGGGGTGGGATTCTCGTATCTAGCCCAATCAAATAAAGACAGTTGAATATACTCTTTTTGATTGTTTTTCACCGAGTTCGGGGGTGCGCCAAACACCCCATAATTTAAACCGGATGAATCCATTACAGAAGCATCTCTCTTTAGGTTTAAATCACAAGCGAAACCATCCCATTGAGACAGATTTCGTGCAGCATTAAAATCAGAATTGTGGTAGTGACCATTAGGGCAATTAAAATCGTGCCGATTTCTCTTACCAATAACACCACAAGTTGAACAAGATTTAGAAGTATAGGGCGCAGGTCTTTTAATTAATTTCAATCCTTTAAGAGCCAACTTATAATTAAGTTTTTGTTCCAAAGAATAATAAGACCAACTATGCCGAGATTGACCAGAATCAGAACGAGATTTCTGTCTCTGTTTCATGGTATTTCGACAACCTTCTAAATCCTCAATCACAACATCAGCATTATGAAATTCGGCAAAACGAACAATTCGGCGACTAATGGTATGGTTGATAGCTTCCATCCATCGTTGCTCTTTTTTGTTCCATTTCTTTAAAGCTCGAAACTTTTTAGCTTCTTGAAGTTGTTTTCTACGTTGTTGAAAATAACGTCTTCGATGCTTAACACTTTGACCATTAAAGAACTTGCCGAAACCTTCTTTTGGTGCAACTACCGCTAAATTATTCTGCCCTCGGTCACATCCCAATCTTTTCTCTGTCTCAACTTCTGGAACATCCTCTGTTATCGACAGATAGGCATACCACTTATTTCGATGTTTAATCAATTTAAAAGAACCCCCTTGAATTGTTTCCTCTAACAATCCATCTAAAACGGGTTGCCAATGAGGAGATGCTACTTCAATGGGGATTCTTTTTTCACCTTTGAGGGTCGGGAAGCTAATTGAATAGGTACTCCCTTTTTGAGTTAATTTCCAATTTTGATTGTTAACTTCTACAGCAAGAACTTTATATTGCTTGGTTTTACGACCCGTTGGGGATGTGGTATGTCGAATAACTTGATTGACCAGAGCAGATTTTAACTCGGACATGATTTTAGCTGTTGTCATTTTTCGCCGTTCTTTAATTGGCAATGACAACAGCTTATTAGCAATCTGCGTGTTTTCTTCCGTCATTTGCTCAAACATTTGAGCTTGACAACGGTTGAGTTTTGCGAATTTTAATTTAATCGTCCGAGTTACTTTGATCATGGAAAATATGATAACATAAATATCTAATAACTGGGTACAAATTAATTGGTAGATGACGGCACTTAAAAGTGCCTGCGTCGCGTTTCATCCCACGGCTGAAGCCAGTGGGCTTTCACGCTCCCACCCTGGCTTTGTAAACCAGTATAGCGTTTGAATGCCGATACTTTTTTGCTAACGTTTGCTAACAAATACATAAGTTAAGAATTGTCTTAACCAAGGCGTATCAAGATGGCTATTGATTTAATTTGATAAGGGAAGGGTTTAGCCCATTCAGGTAATCCGTTTAAGATTCCTGTTTTAATCGCCATCCAGTTGGCTTTTGTGTCAGGTTGCTGCAAATATTTAATGGTTTCGTTGTAGACAAATCTACTAACTCCAAACCATTGTTTGAGCAATTTTTTTTGTGTCAGGGTTTAGGTAGATTCGGATCTTCTTTGATTTTTTTGCTGTAGCTTCTGAGTCCGTGCATCCGACAAGAAAAGACACCAAGGATGGAGAGAAGATCGGCTGTGAGTTCGGTTTCTGGGCAGTATATAGGATTTTCGAGAACCACGATGTTTCCACCGTTTTGTTCTGCCATAAACTCGAATAATTGAAATCCGAATCGACATAATCTGTCTCTACAGGCAACAACAATTGTGAGCTTATCTCCTCGCATAAGTCTGACCAGTAACCCTTGCAATCCTTTCCTTTTGAAGTTAAGTCCTGAACCGATATCTCGGACAATTTCTGCATCTGGGTAGATTGATTGCATATAGGAGACTTGTCTATCGAGGTCATCTCGCTGTTTTGTTGAACTAACTCGGCAGTAGCAAACAGTGGTAGCGACCACTGTATCTCTGATGTAGGATTCGACATCGTAGAGTCTTTGTCCTGCGGGGTTTTTGATGCTTTTGATCTTCCCTTCATCAGCGTATTTTCTCAACGTATTGGGATGCAGACCCAGAAATTCGACCGCTTTTCTGAGTGGTATGTATGCCATGTATTAAACTATAACATACATTAGTATCTGTTAACAAAACCTATACTGTTGAATAACCCTCAAAACTTTAGCCTGATAGCCTGAACATTCCCTCTGAATACGGCGATCAAACTGGTTTACAGAGTTTCTCCTTCTAGGTTAATCGCGCAGTCGCGTTCATGAATGGGAACATAGGTTTCATTATGGGAACCAGTATAAATTTGAGTCGGACGGAAGATGCGGTTTTTGGTAATTTGTTCTTTCCAGTGGGCTAACCAACCTGAAACCCGGGCGATCGCAAAAATCGGGGTAAATAGATCGGAGGGAATATTTAACTTGCGGTAAACCAAACCGGAATAGAAATCAACGTTAGGATAAATGCCTTTTTCCCCTAAACGATCAGCCACAACTCGTTCTAATTCCAAAGCAATTTCATAATATTCATCATGGCCAAACCTTTCAAATAGCTGTTCTCCTAGTTGTTGCAAAATCGTAGCCCGGGGATCTTTAACTTTATAAACCCGATGTCCAAATCCCATGATTTTAGATTTGGTCGCAATCAAATTATCCACGTAGGAGCCAACATTTTCCACAGAACCAATTTCCTCTAACATCGTCAAAACTTCCTCATTCGCCCCCCCATGTAATGGCCCAGCTAAGGTTCCGACCGCCGAAGCTACTACCGCATAGGGATCGGTGAGGGTAGAAGCGGTTACCATGGCGGAGAATGTAGAAGCGTTAATAGTATGTTCCGCATGAAGGGTGAGACAAACATCAAAGACCCGGGCTGCGATCGGATCGGGTTCCCGCTCATTTAACATATAGAGAAAGTTGGTGGAATAGTCCAAATCATCCCGGGGTTGTACGGGATCGTTACCCTTTCTCATCAATTGGAAAGCTGCAACCATGGTGGGAATTTTAGCCAGTAACCGGACAACGGCTTCTCGAATATATTCGGGATTATCTAAAGCTCGACGAGAATAGAATAGTCCCAAAGCCGCCGCCGAAGTTTGTAAGGCGTCCATGGGATGTCCGGTTTCGGGGAAGCATTTCATCATGTCCCGAATCCGATATTTAATCCGTCGATGATAGCGAATTTCATGTTCAAAGTCTGCTAATTCATCTTTGGTGGGGAGTTTTCCCCAGATCAGTAAATAGGAGGTTTCCAGAAAGGTACTCTGGTTCGCCAGTTGTTCAATCCCAATGCCTCGGTACTCTAAAATGCCTTTTTGTCCATCAACGTAGCTAACACTGGACAAGGTAACCGGAACACCCTCAAGACCGGGCTTGAATTCACTAATGGCAGTCATAGAAGTTTATGTATGTGTGTGGATATTTATCAAGCTACATTAGCAGAGCAATTGATAGTGTTTTCATTTTGACAGGATTTTGTTATCTCCTTCTGACACTCATGAACAAACCTCGGCTCTTTAACTTAACAAAAATTTGGGGGAAGTTAACCAGAACAGTTGACTATTCCCGATGGGGTTAGTGACGGGTAGGTTAATTCCAATAATTCCGGCTTTTTTGACTATTAGGGAGGCTTTGGGCTGTCCCCAAATCAATAATTCTGCCCAATATCCTAAATCGGGTTGATGTCCCACTAAGGCTAAACTTTTACCCCCCGTTAACTGCCAAGTTTTGTACCAAGAGATCCAATCCTCAATTTTGCCATCGGGAGCTAAGGGGGCAAATTCCTCTAGGTTAGAAGATAATCCTACGGCTTTGAGAATGTCTGCGGTTTGGCGGGCGCGAATCAAGGGACTGGTGAGAATTTGATCAAATTGTAAGTTAAGTTGTTTCAAGCGATTGGCCACTTGGCGGGTTTTGCGATCGCCTTCTTGGGTTAAAGGACGTTGATCATCATTTTGATATGTTCCCCGTTCTGCGGCAATGCCATGACGAATCAAATATAAATTGGTCATGAAAAAAATATATTCCTGTTGATAGCTTTATATACTAAGATTTTAAAGGTTTTATCTTTAAACCTTTGAAAATTAGTTAGGTTAAATCTTTCGTCTTTGTCTTGACTTTTTATTGAAACTATGCGTCTATAAATGCTGATCTCAAAGTTAGATCGGTGGATATTTTTAGGTGCAGCTTAATCCCTCTCAGTTCTACAATTCATTTCGGTGTGAAGGAGTAATCTCGTGGCTCAGTATAGTCCTATCCTACGACAACAAAAAATCGCCCTCTTTGCTCTTGTAGCGGCGACTACAAGTTTTGTGATGGGTGTGATATTACCATTTAATCTGCGTGTTGAACGAGTAAGTAAACAGGGTATTACTGCGATTTCTTCACAACCCCACAGGGAGATTTCTCAAGGGGCCCAAAAAGCTGAAGATACTGCTACGGCGCAGACAACTCCTGCGGTGGTATCCAGATCGGACTTAAATCCGAAAGATGCGATCGCCCAGGGAGTAGAGAACCTGAAAAAGAACTTAGCACAACTAGAAACCCAACGCTTTACCTATACCATTCCTGAACAATTCCAAGGGAAAACCGTTAAAGAAGTGAGTCTTCCTGGGGAACAAAAAGTAATTGCGTTTACCTTTGATGATGGCCCCTGGCCTAAGAGTACCCGACAAGTTTTAGATATTCTCAAAGATAATAATATTAAAGCTACTTTCTTTTGGGTGGGTTATGCTCTCAAAAATCAGAAAGATATTGGCAAGGAAGTAGTTAACGAAGGTCATGTTATTGCTAACCATACCTGGAGTCATCGCTACCAAAAATATAGTCCCGCCGGAGCCGCAGAGGAAATTGAAAGCAACAATAAATTAATTGAAGAAGTAACCGGGGTTGAAAGTCCCTTATTTCGACCGCCGGGGGGAGTTTTGGATAATGGGTTACTGGATTATGCGTTTAAGCAGAATCATGTGAATATCTTATGGTCAGTGGATTCTCAGGACTGGAAAGCTTCATCGGACAAAATTATTGATAATGTTTTAAAACAGGCTAAATCCGGTGGCATTATTTTAATGCACGATGGGGGAGGAAATCGTTCAGCTACGATAAAAGCATTACCAATTGTGATCAAAAAACTCAAAGAGCAGGGTTATACTTTTGTCACAGTTCCTGAATTATTAAAACTCGCGGATCAAAAACCCGTTGAACCATCTCAATCTACTGATAGCAGTCAACCTTAAGTCTATCATTAATCAAGGATTAGTGACACCGGAAAGTTATGATCAATTATCGGTTGTCACTAACCTTAGAATATTGTTAGGTTCGTAGGGGCAGGTTCATCGAGATTTAGGTGATTAACAAAGATCTCACACCAAGCCGCCCTTACAGGTTAATTCATTAATTTGGGAGTTTAAGGTTGTGATTATTTCTGATAATTTAGAGACAGATTTAACATTCAATCCATCTCCGTTTCAAGATAGTTTTTCAATTACAATTGCACCTCTTTTATTAGAGGAAATTTATACTTTAGCCGATGATAATAGGAATGGGGCTATTGTGGTGATGAGTGGAATGGTGAGAAATCAAACCAATGGTCAACCCGTAGAATCCTTAGAATATCAAGCCTATCAACCGATGGCGATAAAAGTCTTTGAAAAAATTGCCACAGATATCCGCGCTTCTTGGTTAAATGTGACCCGTGTAGTCATTCATCATCGTATTGGACGGTTAAGAATTGGTGAAATTAGTGTTTTAATTGCGGTGGGTTGTCCTCACCGTCGAGAAGCCTTTGAAGCCTGTCAATATGCTATTGATACTTTAAAGCATAATGCACCGATTTGGAAAAAAGAACATTGGAAAGATGGTTCAAGTAGTTGGGTAAGTATTGGGTCTTGTGAAACTAATTGTTAATTTCGATAGCAGGGAACACCGGAACAGCCCCCAAACCCCCCGTGCACGGGGGGCTAGGGGGGAGGGAACACGGAACAGACAGGAAAAGTTCAAGAGGAACAAAGAATGTTAACTGAGTTAATTCAAGAATTAGAACAGGATCATCAAGACTTACATGAACAAGACATTTACTTGCTTATAAATGGGGTGAGTTGGCAATATTATGAGACTTTAATTGATAAACTTGGTAATCAAGGATCATTGCGACTAACCTACTGGAATGGAGTATTAGAAATTGTGTCTCCGAGTCGTCGTCATGAAGGGATTAAAAAAAGAATTGCCACCTTATTAGAAGTTTATTTTGAAGAAAGGAATATAGAATATTTTCCATTAGGTTCTACTACCCTACGTCTTCAAGAACAACGGGGAGGTAGTGAACCCGATGAAAGTTATTGTATTATAACAGAAAAAGAAATTCCTGATTTAGTTATCGAGGTAATTTTAACCAGTGGCGGAGTCAATAAACTAGAAATTTATCAACGGTTAAATGTTCCTGAAGTTTGGTTTTGGCAAAATAACCAACTTTCAATTTATGGTTTACAGAACCAACATTATCAAAAAATTGATCAGAGTTTGTTACTTCCAGAATTAGATTTGGAACTTTTACAACAATTCATTTTATATCCTCAACAATTAGCTGCTATTCAAACTTTTCGTCAACAACTTCGCAGGTAATTTGGAGGTGTGGGGGCTCAGAAACCTAGTTTCTCAACTCATCTTTCTGTTATTAACAAAAGTTATTGCAGAAACCCGGTTTCTGGGATTTCTTGGTACAAGCTGAACCACTTACGGCTATAATTAAATCAGCATTGTCATCTATCCCTAGGCTTAAACATGAGTAAGTGCCTTAACCCCGATTGTTTACAAACCAACTCTAAAACAACTTTTTGTCAAAAGTGTGGTTCTAAATTACTGTTAACAGATCGATATCGGGCTTTAGAAATATTAGGACAAGGGGGTTTTGGTCGAACGTTTCTAGCGGTTGATGAGCATAAACCTTCTCAACCCTATTGTGTAATTAAACAATTTTTACCCCAAGCTCAAGGCACGAATAATCAAGAAAAAGCCGGAGAACTTTTTAAACAAGAAGCCATACAATTAGAACATTTAGGCAAACATCAACAAATTCCTGAATTATTCGCCTATTTAATCCAAGATAACCGTCAATATCTCGTTCAAGAATATATTGAAGGACAAAATTTAGCTCAAGAATTAGCTCAAACTGGGGCATTTTCAGAAGCTAAAATTATTAATCTTTTAGGAGATTTATTGCCTATTTTAGCGTTTATTCATCAAAAACAGGTAATTCATCGAGATATAAAACCGGAAAATATTATTAGAAGAAAGAGCGATAATAAATTATTTTTAGTAGATTTTGGAGCAGCTAAAGCAGCCACTATAACGGCGTTAGCGGTCACGGGAACAGTTATTGGTTCTGCCCAATATACTGCACCCGAACAAGCGATGGGAAAACCGACTTTTGCTAGTGATTTATATAGTTTAGGGGTAACTTGTATTCATTTATTAACTAATATTGAACCGTTTGATTTATTTGATGTCAGTGAAAGTGATTGGGTTTGGCGAGATTATTTAACGGTTAAAGTCAATAATACTTTGGGTCAAGTCTTAGATAAACTTTTACAACAGGGAACAAGAAAACGCTTTCAAACTGCTCAAGAAGTATTAGAAGAATTACAATTACCCGCAAAACCGATATCACCACCAAAACTAAAATTTACACCGCAACCAACAGTCAAACCAACAGTCAAACCAGCAGTCAAACCAACACCCCAATTTACACCCCAACCGGATATAGAATTAAAGTCAGCTAAAGGTGTTAATTATCGTCAATTAGAACAACTTTTAAAAGCCGGAAGTTGGAAAGAAGCTGACGAAGAAACGGCTAAAAAAATGTTAGAAGTAGCCGGAAGAACAAAGGAGGGATATTTAGGGACTGAAGATATTGATAAATTTCCCTGTGAGGATTTGCGAACTATTGACCAACTTTGGGTAAAATATAGCAATGGACGCTTCGGCTTTTCGGTACAGAAGCGCATCTATAAAAGTCTGGGAGGAACCCGGAGTTATGATCGTAAAGTCTGGTCAGCGTTTGGTGATCAGGTGGGTTGGCGTGTAGGAGGTGGCTGGTTGTATTACAAAGATCTAAATTTTAATCAGACAGCACCAAGTGGCCAACTCCCTTCTGTAAGTGGGGGAATTTGGTTTGGGGATGTGGGTTTGGGTTTTGTGTTTGTGTTATATGATTGTGGGGAGTTGGTTGGGGGAGTATCTCTTCTCTCGCGTCGAGACTTGTAGACTGTAACATATAAGGCTTTTACCCGACAGCGTAGGGGCGGGTTCACCGGGATTTTTGTTAATAATAATTAACCTAAATAAACCCGCCCAACCCCGTAATAGGAATCAATATAAACCCGGTTTTATTAACATTAAATTTTGGTAGGGTGGGGCGGATTTATCAAGATTATTTGTCAGATTTGAAAAATTTTGTCGAACCCGCCCCTACGGGTTTTATTTTAATAATTGGGTCAGAAACCCGGTTTCTTAACTAAGATTTCTGTTCATAGCAAAGGTGATGGTAGAAACACGGTTTCTTTCTTGGCGCTATGTACACGGGTCAGAAACCGGGTTTCTTAATTGAGATTTCTGTTTATAACAAAGGTGATGACAGAAACCCGGTTTCTTTCTTGGCGACGGGTGAAATTTTGCCTCCGCCTCTGGCCTGTATTGGTCGCTGATTGCCTATTCTGTGATAAAGTTAAAAATTGTAAAGAAATATGAGAGTCCGATTATCTCCCGGTTAACAAAAACCAATATTGTCCACACTTATAAACATTTATAGGATCTACCATGCAACAGAATTGGCCCAATAGATTGCTCCTCTCTATTGCTATATTAGCTATTACCCTCTCCACCTGGGCAATTACCCCGGTTGCTCATGCGTTTAATAATCCTGACCTACTTCCTCAGATTCAAACTCCGGTGATTGACCTGGCGGGAATTTTCACCGATATTCAGGAAAATCTATTGGCCAAGGATATAGAAAACTTTGAAACCGAAACGGGTTGGAAAGTTAGGGTATTAACTCAATTTGACCAAACCCCCGGTCGCGCCGTTAAGGAGTATTGGGGACTGGATGATAAAAGCGTTTTAGTCGTAGCTGATGAACGGGGGGGGAATATCCTTAACTTTAGCGTCGGTCGTCAGATTTACCCGTTTCTGTCTCGGACATTCTGGGTAGAGTTACAAACTCGCTTCGGAAATCAATATTTTGTTAGAGACAATGGGGAAGACCAATCAATTATTCAATCTATTGATACTATTCAAGGCTGTTTAATTCAAGGCGGTTGTCGGGTAGTTCCCGGGCTTCCTCCAGAACAATGGATTTTAACCCTAATTACTTCTGCTATCGGTGGGATTATTTGCGGCGTGGCGAGTATTCCCCGCAAGTCGGGACAATTGATTTCCTGGCAGTGGGCGTTAATTTTCTCGCCTCTGTGGGGAATTTTATTTATTGCCTTCGGAATTGGCCCGGTAATTTCTCGTACCCAAGAATGGCTTCCCCTTGTCCGTAATATTTCTGGCTTTTTAATTGGTTTCTTGGTAGCCTATCTGACTCCGTTATTAAATCAGTCCTCCTCCCAGGAAGGTTGAACAGATTAGGGAAAGCAGGTGGAAGTTAATAGGGTCTTACCGCTTTCCTATCCGATTTTTTTGGTAATAACTGCACGCACCTGATACACTAGGTAAGTTGTAATCTGGTTGTGCTAGGTAAATTCTACTTATCCCCAGAACTTCAGTAATAATCGGCGAGTCACAATGGAATGGCATATTACGGATGCCCAGAGTTTAGGAATTATTGATGGTGAAATTGGCGATCATGTCTTTTCGCCAGCCGAATATGAAATTGTGCGTCGGGTAGTTTATTCGACGGCGGATTTTGAATATAAGAGTTTAGTGCGGTTTTCTGATCAAGCTTTACAAGGTGGGGCGGCGGCCTTAGCTGCCCGGACAACGATTGTGGTGGATGTGCCTATGGTACAAGTCGGGATTACTCCTCGGATTCTTTCGACTTTTGCTAATCCGGTTTATTGTTCTATGGAGGCGGTAACTCGACCCCAACGGGAAAAAACTCGCTCGGCTTGGGGGATTGAGACGTTAGCTAGGCGCTATCCAGAGGCGATTTTTGTGATTGGTCAGGAACAAACCGCCCTTTCTGGGATAGTCGATTTAATTGAGGCGGAGGAAATTAAGCCCGCTTTGGTGATTGCGACGCCTTCGGGTTTTGTCGGGGCTGATGTGGCTAAGTCTCGTTTGAATGATTCCATGGTTCCCCATATTCGGATTGATGGACGCAAGGGGAGTGCGGTGGTGGCGGTGGCTTTGATGGATGCTTTGGTTGATCTGGCTTGGCAAGCCTATGGCCGAGAAGGGAATGGGAGTTAATCAACTTATTTAACCACAAAGACACGAAGACACGAAGGGGTGGAAAATACTAATTTATTGGTTAGCCCTTATCATATTTTAGTGTTTTTGTCAAGGGTGGTCCGGGAAGGGTGAAATTTTAAAAGTTTGCTATGGGGTTTTATTAGGGGTGATTTTTGGGAGTTTTATTGATATTTAGGGTTTTTATAGGCTTTGTGGCTTTTAATTTGGGGTAGGGGTATAGAAATACCAACTTTAGTCTATTTGCTAAAACTCTAACATTCGCTGAAAGTATTGTCAAGTGGTGGGCTTAATAGAAGTTTTTCTCAATAATCGGGCTTTTGTGAAGAATTGTGAAATGGGGATGATTTTGAATTTTAAAATTATTCGGTTGTAGGTATTAGATTATTTAATGTATTGGGGATGGATTTTGAGGTTAAGGTTGATCATCATCATAAACTTGATCATAACTGTTTGCGGGTTGATAGCGTTCAATTGCGGAAGTTTGGGGAGATGGAGGTGCTTTTTTAGGGCGTCGGGACTGGAAACGATGACTAATTTCTCTGAAAATATCTCGACGGACGTAGGGATAGTCACTAATCCAAAGGTTTTGACTGGGAATATAGATATCGGAAACTTCATTAATTTCGCTTAAATCATCTAAATAAGACATCACAATCATCTGGGCAACTTGACCCCGACGTAGGCGTTTATGGTTGCGATTTAGGGGGGCTTGAATTAAGGTGGTAAACCCGCTAGAGTCTCCGATTTCTACATTAATTCTTCTTTCCAGGTTTTCAATAATAATTAGTTCTCCGCGCTGATTTACAGATTCCTGTTGTTCGGTGACCGCTTCACTAATATAGAAATCCAGAATTTTTCCCTGTAAAAATCCGGCATAGGGATATTTTCGATATTTAATATTCCGCCAACTGGCTTCCCAAACAGGCATCCATAACCAATATAAGGAGGAGCTAATTCCGGCGATTAATATTAGGATTCTTAGGGTATCTCCTTCTACGGTATATTCCAGAAAAATCCAAATTGCTAAACAGACCGCAGAAATTAATAGACGTTTTAAAAAATCCCTGGGTTTTCCCCAACAATACTTATATTGTTCTCCCGTAGCCACGGCGGGAATTAAGTTTTCAAAAGTTTGACGAGTTATGGGAACAAGCATTTTTCAGTTATCAGTTATCAGTTACCAGTTATCAGTCAAGATAAAGGAAGTTTGAGTGTTCTAAACCTTGATTTATAAGATTTTTTCCAATCCATAAACCAAGGTTTTCAATGCTAAGACTTTGCGAATAGCGAGTAGAACTCCGGGCATATAACAGGAGCGATCGCTAGTATCATGACGCAGGGTATAAATTTGACCCGCAGCCCCAAATATTACCTCTTGATGGGCAATTAATCCAGGTAAACGAATACTATGAATTCTAATTCCTTCTCCAGCTTCGGCGCCTCTAGCTCCGGTGATTTTTTCGGTTTCTGTAACTAGGGGAGAATTATAGGTTTTCCCTAATTCTGCTAATAATTGTGCCGTTTGAATTGCAGTTCCACTGGGAGCATCGGCTTTTTGATTATGATGTAATTCGATAATTTCAACATGATCAAAATAGCGAGACGCGGTGATTGCTGCTTGTTGTAATAATACCATGCCAATGGAAAAATTAGGAATCAGCAAACACCCCATACTGGCTTTATCGGCAAATTCGGCTAAGTCTTGAATTTGGGCCGGACTTAACCCCGTAGTTCCGACAACTGGACGCACGCCATAAGCGATCGCAGCCCGAATATTGTCGTAAACTGAATCAGGATGGGTGAAATCTACCATAACTCCAGGCTGTTTTTCCTGGGCTGCCATGGCTAACATTCCTTCTCGGTCATTGGTGATCGGAACTTCCAAGGGTTCAATTCCGACCAAAGTTCCCGCATCCTGTTCTTGATAAGCCAGGTTATGATCAATTGCCCCTAACAAGGTCATATCGGGAGATGCGGCGACCGCTTTAATCACTTCGCGGCCCATTTTTCCGCCAGCGCCATTAATAATTACGGGAATTGGAAGGGAATTAGTCATAATAAATTAAATAGATCTAAGTCAAAATTTCCAGTCACAGAAAAGATTTCGCGTAAATTATACCTAGAAGGGGCATTTAATTAAAATCATGCCCGGTATTTCGGTATTTGTATTTTACCTTAAATTCATGTTTTCTCGAAAGTTGCGTTTTCCCAAAACTTGGATATCTTCAGCGATGGCTAGAGATCAGGGAAAGGTCTTACCTTCCTTAGTCCGGTTATCCCCAGCCTTATTGACCAGTTTAATGGTTACGGTGTTTGTGGTCGGATGTCAAAAATTAGGCTGGTTAGAGCCGTTAGAATTAAGAATGTTTGATGCTTTAATTTGTTTGCGGTCTACTGCTGAACCTGATCCTAACTTATTAATTGTTGCTATTACTGAAGATGATATCCAATCTCAAAAACAATGGCCTTTGACGGATCAAGTTTTGGCAGAGGTTTTTGCTAAACTCCAACAACATCAGTCCCTGGTAATTGGCTTGGATTTATACCGAGATTTACCCCTAGAACCCGGGGTTGCCCAATTATCACAGCAGTTAAAAGCAGATAATGTTATTGTAATTACCAAAATCGGAAATTCTAAAAATCCCAGTGTGTCACCTCCTCCGGGAATTTCTCCTGAGCAGATTGGATTTAATGATTTAGTATTAGACCCGGATGGAGTGGTGCGTCGCCAGTTATTATTTGCTAGTGATCAAGATGATCAAACGATCTTTGCTTTTTCTTTACAACTAGCATTAGCTTACTTGAAAGCTCAGGGAATTGAGCCTAAAAATAATAGCCGATATCCTCAATATATGGAACTGGGAAAAACTATATTTTTCCCGTTAAAATCTGGAGATGGAGGTTATGCCAATATTGATGACCGAGGATACCAAATTCTTCTGAACTATCGCACCCCAGAAATTGCTAGAATTGTCAGTATAGGAGAGGTTTTATCAAATCAAGTTGACCCAAAATGGATTAAAAATAAAATTGTTTTAATTGGCACAACTGCTCCGAGTATTCCCGATGTTTTCTTAACCCCCTATAGTATTAAAGCTGGGGATGATTTTAAAATGCCTGGGGTACTAATTCATGCTCAAATGGTGAGTCAGATTATTAATGCTACCCTAATTTATAAATCTCCTAATCTATTATCCCAAGTTTTATATCCTTCAGATTTATTTAGGTTTGCGCCTCAATTTTTAGAAGTATTTTGGATAGGAATTTGGGCAATAGTAGGGGGGATATTGATCTGGGTAATTTCCCATCCTCTGAAGCAAGGTTTAGCTTTAATTATCGGGATTTTGGGTTTATTGGGAACTGGCTACGGGCTGTTTTTATTAAATATTTGGGTTCCTATTATTGCTCCTATTTTTTCCTTATTTTTGTCAGGAATAGGGGTAATTGGTTATAAACAAATTCATAATTCTTTACATGATATTTTGACCGGATTACCTAACCGTATTTTATTTTTAGATCGAGTGGGATGGGCAATTGCAAATACAAAAAATGATCAATCTCAATGTGCAGTTATGTTTTTGAATATTGATCGATTTAAGCGAATTAATGATAGTTTAGGATATGAAGCGGGAAATAAATTATTAATTGAGATTGTCCAAAGAATTAAATATTGTTTGAGAAATAAAGATATTATTGCTAGGTTGGGAGGGGATGAATTTGCGATTTTAATTGAACATTTAAAACCCCCTGAAAATGCCACTTTTGTCGCTAATCGAATTCAAAATACTCTCCTTTCTCCTTTTAACTTGAGTAATCATGATATTTTTATGACTTTAAGTATTGGAATTGCTTTCAGTCAGACAGTTTTTTCAGCCGGATTTAGTCGAACAAATTCAAGAGATTATTAAAACTTCAGGGATTAACCCCAATGGGTTAAGATTAGAAATTACAGAAAGTGTGTTAATGGATGATGTGGAGGCTACAATTTATCTATTAAAGCAGTTAAAATCCCTAGGGTTAAAATTGAGTATTGATGATTTTGGGACGGGGTTTTCTTCCTTAAGTTATTTACCTAGATTTCCCATTGATACACTTAAAATTGATCGGTCTTTTGTCGGACAAATAGAAGCAGATGAAGCGGGAGAAAATTTAGCCATTGTCCGCACGATTATTCGGTTAGCTCATGCGTTAAATAAAGAGGTAATTGCTGAAGGGGTAGAAACCGCCTATCAACTGGCACAATTGCGTTCTTTGGGGTGTGAATATGCTCAAGGTTATTTCTTTCTTAAACCTGTTCCTTCAGACATTGTAACAGCCTTTGTAGAGTCTAATCCCCAATGGTAATTCGGGTTTTTTTAGGTGGAAACACAAAAGCACTAAGACACGAAGAAAAACAGTTATCATTGGAAAGTGATCGCTCTATATAGCAATCCTAAATAGGTTGTAACATTTTAATACTGACATGAAACAGCCAGAAGTATTACCCCAGATCCGGCGTTCCCTCCCCCCCTAGCCCCCCGTGCACGGGGGGTTTGGGGGGGCTGTTCCCTGTTCCCTGTTCCCTGTTCCCTTTTGCCCAGGACTTTTGAACACAACTCAAATAGGATTGCTATAGCAGTTTCTACAACTCAATCATATACTTTTTTGCAATCTAATAATTTAGGTTTATGATAATATTTTGTATGCCTTGAATAAAAACTTTAAAACTTTTAGATTTATTATCGGTTAGAGATAGATAAGGAGCAATTTTTTTTGAGTGAGTAGCTGGATAATATTCTCGGACTAAATTTTTGAGTTCCTGTTTAGCGGAGTTAAGTTGATCAGGGTTACGGTATTTTCTGTTATTTTGATGTTTACTCAAAGTATTAGGTTTAAGATTATAGGCTGTTTCTACCGCCTCCAAATCGCCTAAAAACCAAGATTCTAGCTCATGACAAATAATCCTAATCATTGGGTTATTTTGTCCAGCAGTTTGACAAATTTGTAATAATTCGGCTTTAAGTTTTTGGCAATCATGAGAATCTTGATCATGAACTACGATAAATTGAGTATGGGGGCTGGTTTTGAAAGCTCTAATTTTAATAGCAATAGATTTAGCTAAGTCTTGTTTACCTTGATGAGCAATACAAATAAAGGAAATTTGCTCAGGTATGATTTTGGGTAAGATTTCTTCTAAAACATTTTTTATAGAAGGTTCTTCTAATAAAAAAATCAAGTCATAACTCATACAGGTGCAACCCCTTTAAACCAACCTTGATTCCATAAATAGCCAGGTAAATCCCCTTCTTCTACTAATTTTCTGAGGATTTCGTGATCTGAGGCTTTAGACATTTTAGTGATCCCTTTTTCTTTGATTAGCCAAAATATACTGTCTAAAGAAACTGCATTTAAAAAGTCAGGGGAATGGGTAGAAACAAAAACTTGTCCTCCTCTATTTGCATAACTAGCAAATTCTTCAGCAAGTTCGGTTAAAAGATTTGGATATAACTGGTTTTCTGGTTCTTCAACACAAAGTAAAGGGTGAGGTTTAGGATCAAAAAGCAAAATTAAATAGGCAAACATTTTCATTGTGCCATCAGATACATAACGATCAATAAATGGATCTTTAAATGCTTCATCTTGAAATTTTAAAATTAATCGCCCGTCTTCTGTGTCTTTTGCTTCCACTGTAGAAATACCGGGGATTCTTTCTTTTATTCTGGTTAATATGGTTTGGAAAATCTCAGGATGTTCTCGATATAAATATTGTGCAACAACCGCTATATTATCGCCTGTGGGAGAAAGATGTTCAGCATAAAGTGCATCTTTACTACCCCTTGATAGGCTAATATGGAAGTCGGAAACGTGCCAATTTTCGATTAGGGAGCGAAAAGCAGTAGCGGCTTTAAAACGTTGAAATTGTCCTAATCCTTTAATTGCTAAAATATCATTGGATTCTAGTTGTTGTTCTTCTCTTTTTAATTCTTCATCTGCTTGACTAAAATTTTCTTCATTGGTAATCGCATAACCTTTACCTTTACTAAAATCAAGGAAGTGATAGGGAGAGCCATATTCACCCCGTTTATAACGCAATATTTCTCTTTTGATCACGGCTTTTTGATTTTCTTGTCCCATAATCAATATATAAGTAACAAGTCGTTTTTTACCTAAAATATCCATCTGAAATTGTAGCTCTATTTCTATATCTTCTTTTTCTTTGCCTCTGGTAATAACTTCCTTGTAACCGCCTCGAATTTGGAGAGCTTGACGAATGTTATTTTTTAAAGCATCTCGCAAAAAACCAAAAATATCAAACAGAGTTGATTTCCCAGTACCATTAGCACCAATTAATACACAAAAAGCGGGAATATTATCTACTCTCAAATTTTCAAAAACTCGATAGTTTTTGACTCTGATACTGGTAATTTGCATAATTATATTTTACAAGTAAATTGACTAATAGTGATCTATTATATATTATTCCCCATTCCTCATCTTTACCAAATTGTTATGCGATCGCTCTCATTTCGCCAAAGATGACTTCGGTGACTCCTACTATATAATTCATTTAGACTTGCTATAAGCTGCATTACCCATTACCAATTAATAAAATGAATCATCTCAACGATGCTCGTCAATATGCCCCAGCAACAGAAAGGAATCAACAACCGATTTTAGAGGTATTAAAACGGGTACTTCCAGTTAATGGGACGGTATTAGAAATAGCCAGTGGTACGGGACAACACGCGGTATTTTTTGCCCCTGAGTTGAAACCGAGAAAATGGTTGCCATCGGAAGTTAATCCGCTTTTGCAAGCTAGTATTTTAGCTTGGGAAACCTATTTTCCTGCTGATAATTTATTTCCTCCTTTAGAATTAGATGTACATAAATCCGTTTGGTCAGTCGAAAATCCCGATTTAAAATTGCCCTTTTGCTTACAGGAATTTCCGATTACTGCCATTGTTAATATTAATATGATTCATATTTCCCCTTGGTCAGCTTGCCTAAAATTAATTGCAGGTGCAAATCGAATTTTACCATCAGGAGGAATTTTATATTTATACGGCCCCTATAAACAAAATGGCAAACACACCGCACCAAGTAATCAAGATTTTGATACCTCTTTACGGTTATCTAATCCAGAATGGGGCGTGAGAAATTTAGAAGAAGTTGTTGCAATTGCGGAATTAGAAAATTTCCGGTTAGTGGAAGTAATACCGATGCCAGCTAATAATTTATCCTTGATTTTTCAGAAAATATAGGATATAATTAAGTATAATTAAGTGATCGCATTATTCATCATTTCAGGAGGAGAAAAATCTAAGCCAATCTCAACTTCACTGGTTTTTGACTGTCTTCCGGGTATGGGATTTGTTTGTTCTTGATGGCGAGATTGGGGAGTTTTTTGTTCCAATAAATTTTGGATATCGGGGGGGAGAGTTACATCGGGAACATTTTGTTGAGATAACCAAGCAACTCCCCCCATAGAACCTGCTAAAATAGCCGCATAACCTAAATATAAATGGGCTGAATTGAGATAAAATTCTGAATCTACATCAACCTTAGAAGCAGACTTTCCTAGTTGTTGATTAAATTCCAAACAAGGAAAAGATGATGCCATTTTTCCCCCTTCTAATCCCAAAGCATTCGCCGCCCGATAAATAAACCCGCGAATATAAACATCTTCCGGTAAAGCCTCAAGTTTTCCCTCTTCTAAAGCCTCTAAATGATGCAAAGGAACCAAAGTAAAATAGTGCATTTGCTGTAATGTAAGACTATAGAATTCTCTAGCTTGACGCAATTCTATCCCAATTTCTTGTAAATAAATTTTTTGTTTTTCATGAATTTGCTGATTGATTTCTGCTTGATTCGGACGTTGATTTTTAGTTTTAGTTTTAGTTTTAGGAATATTATCTGATCCAGAAATAGTCGAAGTTTGTTCCGAAGATTCTACCGTTAAATCCGGTGCTTGATATCCCGCAACTAACCCCAGGGGAGAAACTACAACAGTTTGAACTTCTGTAGGAGTAGAAATATCTTGATTATTCGAGGGAATAGCAGTTACAGAAATAGAATGATTAGCAGAAGCAGACATCGTAGAAATAATAGTTGTTTCTTGTTTAGCCATTTGCTTTAAAGACAATTGAATCGCTTCTCGTCCCACAGCTTTAATCACAATTTCAGCTTTACTTGCCGCCTGTCCTAACATTTTTTGTAAACTTTTTAAAGCAATATTATAGACTTCACTACAATATAATTCCGCCTCAATTTGACGCACCAGGGAGCGTAAACCTTCAGGAGAGACTTCTACTGTTGTCGGTGCTGTCACACCAAAACCATTAACCGGATTTAGTTCCATAATTTATACCCCGCCTCCATACCAGCTATCTAAGTCATTTCTTCTATGGTTTGGTTGTGATTCCGGATGCGGAGGTTGTGAAAAAATCTTTTTTATCAAGATGTTTGAGTATTTTTTAACTGGATATGTAAAAATAAAAGTTAACATAACTCTCCCAAGTTTGCAACTTTTATTGAAGAAATATTGACAAATATCTAAAAATCTGGTTTACCGCCTCTTACCAATCACTTCCATAAGGTGCGTCAGTAACGAGCAGGGACTCTACGAGGTTGAAATCTTTGCCAGTCAGGGTTTTCGGCGTTTTCTGAAAAAACTTCAAGATCAAGGTTGCAGATTTATTCGCATTTTGCTAAGATTATTTTATTGATTAACAAACAAAACAACAAGGAGTCCTTGATATGAAAAAAATTTGTTTAAGAGGTTCTCCTAATGCACATTATTTCAAAATCCAAACTTAAACCGTTTTGGACAAAATACCCTAATAATGCACATTATTGCCAAATCCAAACTTAAACCATTTTGGATAAAATACCCTAAAGCTGAAACCAGTTTAAAAAGTTGGTATAAAATTACTGAAAAAGCTGACTGGAAAACCACTGCTGATGTGTGTTTAACATTCAGAACTGTAGATTTTGTAGGTAACTTTACGGTTTTTGATATTGGGGGAAATAACTATCGGTTAATTGCTTATATAGATTATGAATATAGGAAACTCTTTATTCGTCAGATTCTCACTCATGGAGAATATGATCAAGACAAATGGAAACAAGATAAATGGTATCAGTAAGCTAAAACTCTCATGCAAAAGTATGTTTTGTTGATGTTAAGCACTGATTAGGTAATAGAAATAGGGCAAACTCAGCCCTATTTCTATCAAAATTTCAAGTTTACACTCATTTAAAAATGTTAGCTTCTAATGATTATATTGAATTACTCACAAATTTTCCTCCGCGTCCTATAACGTCTGAGGAAGAATTAGAATTGACTCAAAATATGATTGATCAATTATTAGATCAGAGGAAACTGAGTCAAGATGAAAAAGACTATTTGAATGTGTTAGGTGCTTTAGTTTATGAATATGAACAACAGCAAGAACCCATTCCTGATATTTATGGAGTAGAATTGCTCAAGAGTTTAATCGAAGATAATGAATTACGTCAAAAAGACTTAGTTTCAATTTTTAAAACTGAATCCATCGTCTCGGATATTTTAAACGGAAAACGAGAACTAACGAAACGGCATATTGAAGAATTAGCTGAATTTTTTCATGTTTCTCCGGCGGTTTTCTTTCCTATAAATTCAATGAGGAAGTAGATAAAAATTTGGAGTTAAGGAAATTGTCTGAAGGAGGAAAATAAATTCGTGCCAAAGAAAATTCGAGAAATAAAAGCTATGCTACTTAAAGCGGGATTTTTATATCGTTCCGGTAAAGGAAGTCATACTGTATGGAATCATTCTTTATTAGAATATAGTCTAACTATTTCTGGGAAAGATGGAAGTGATGCAGATCGTTATCAAGAACGAGATGTTAGAAATGCACTTAGAGATTTAAAACAGTTACAACAGGAGGATGAACAATGAACTCTCAATATAGTATTTTAATTCAATGGTCAGACGAAGATCAAAAATATGTGGTGAGTTTACCTGAATTTGGGCCTTATGCTCATACTCACGGGGAAACCTACGAAGAAGCCTTAAAAAGTGGTCAGGAAGTATTAGAACTTTTAATTGAAGATTATCAGGCGAGAGGAAAAGAACTTCCTAAGCCTTTAACAATTCAAGTCTAGTTAATCTTCATATTTTTCATGTTTCTCCGGCGGTTTTCTTCCCTAGAAACTCGGTTTATTAGTTAGGGATTTTAACCATAAAAATCTTCATCTAAAATTTGTTCAAGTGAAAATGGACAAATCTGAGGATATTCTTCTTGATTAGGAATACGAACCCCAAATTGAGCACGTTTTCCTTCTTTAATCGCTAACCGACGACCATCAATATAAGCCGTTTCCAGGGCAGTTTTTAAATAAGATTTTAAAGAAGGAGTTTGTTGCAATTGCTTTTGAACACGCTGACGATGTTCATCAACGGAATTATACCAACTTCCCTTGATTATTTCCGGTGCATCCTTTTGCACCCTTAACTTGAGTAAATGCGCCAGCAAAACCATCAAATTACTTTCCAGGCGATTTTTTTCCGATTTTCCCAACTCGGTTAACTCCTCAACTAAATGTTCCATATCCACAGCAGCAAAATTGCCTTGTTCTAACTGTTCAATTGTTTGCTGAAGCCAAAGTTGAAAATCTTTTTCATAGAGATGTTTAAGCATTTTTCCAACCCTTTAAAGTTAATTCAAGAACCAATGACAGCAGGCGGTTGACGGATGATTGAACCCATTGTCCCCCAAATGTGTAAAAATAAATTACGGTAATATTGGAAATTGAGAGTAAACTGTGATTTCAACTGTCGCACTGCCAACAGATACACAAACAACGGTCAACCTGTCTCGTCGTCCTGTTTTTCCCTTCACCGCAATTGTCGGCCAGGAAGAAATGAAACTGGCTTTAATTTTAAATACTATCGATCCTAAAATCGGTGGTGTGATGATTATGGGCGATCGCGGGACGGGAAAATCCACCACTATCCGCGCCCTAGCTGACCTGCTTCCCGAAATTGAAGTTATCGCCGATGACCCCTTCAATAGCCATCCCACCGATGCAGACTTGATGAGTGATAACGTCCGCGAACGTCTGAGTCAACATCAGGATATTCCCGTATCTCGGAAAAAAGTCCCGATGGTAGATTTGCCTTTGGGGGCCACGGAAGACCGGGTTTGTGGTACAATTGATATTGAAAAAGCCCTATCTGAAGGGGTGAAAGCCTTTGAACCTGGACTTCTGGCCAAAGCAAATCGGGGGATTTTGTATGTCGATGAAGTCAACCTCCTCGATGATCACTTAGTTGATGTCTTGTTAGACTCGGCGGCCAGTGGTTGGAATACCGTGGAAAGGGAGGGAATTTCTATTCGTCACCCGGCGCGGTTTGTGTTAGTAGGTTCGGGAAATCCCGAAGAAGGGGAGTTACGTCCGCAATTATTAGATCGGTTTGGAATGCACGCCGAAATTAGAACCGTAAAAGAGCCGAATTTACGGGTTAAAATTGTTGAAGAAAGAACCGCTTTTGATCAAAATCCTGAAGTTTTTTTAGAAAAGCATATTAACGACCAACACCAATTACAACATAAACTTGTAGAAGCTCAAACCCTCCTCCCCTCTGTACAAATTGATTATGATTTACGGGTAAAAATTTCCCAGATTTGTTCGGAATTAGATGTGGATGGTTTACGCGGAGATATTGTTAGTAACCGAGCGGCAAAAGCCTTAGCTGCTTTTGAACAACGAACGGAAGTAACCGTCGATGATATTCAACGGGTGATTACTTTATGTTTGCGTCACCGTTTACGCAAAGATCCTTTGGAAACAATTGATTCTGGTTTCAAAGTTCAGAAGGTTTTCCGTCAAGTTTTTGGTTTACCTGATGCCTAGTTAGTGATTGACAAAAAATGGTGCGTGGGCTGCTGGCTGACGCACCTTAAATTTTATGAAAAAAATAATTTTAGGTTTTGATCCGGGTTTGGCAATATTAGGATTTGGAGCAATAGAGTGTGAAATTGATGATCAAACTCAGGAACAAAAATCTGTTTCTATGATTGATTTTGGGGTAATTAAAACCCCAGCTAAAACCGAATTAGGCAAGCGTTTATGTATTATTTATGAGGATTTAAACCAGTTATTAACCCATATAAAACCCGATTTGGCTATTGTGGAAAAACTGTTTTTTTATCGCATGGCAAATACCATTGCCCTTGCTCAAGCAAAAGGAGTGTTATTATTGGTTTTGGCTCAACACCAGATTCCGTTAATTGAGTTTACTCCGGGTCAAGTTAAAAAGGCTTTAACGGGACATGGCAATGCGGACAAATATCAAGTTCAAGAAGCTGTTGCTAGGGAACTGAATTTAACAGAAATTCCTAGACCTGATGATGCTGCGGATGCTTTAGCCACCGCATTAACAGCTTGGTTTGATCCTGATATAATTTTTCAGTATGAATTAATTTGATAATTTATGATAATCCTAACTTCTCAAGAAATCGCTCAATTTCGCTCGCGATTAGCTGAATATTCCGTTGCTTTAGAAGCCTTAGATAGAATTGAAAATTGTGAAGGAGATCTCGAAGATGCGGCCATTGAAATGGCAATTTATGTGGGTCAGTCGCCCGATACTTCGGAAAATTGGTTAGATGGGTTAGCCAAACGATATCGAGTGAGTTTGTGTAATAAAGACCTGCGGGAAGAATTAATTCAAGGCAATATTAAAGCCATGGTAGAATCTCTAATTGCTGAAAATCAATGTCCAGCCCTATTAATTACTCCGGTTGTCATTTATGCGGTGAAATCGGGAATTGAGCAATTTTGTCAACCTTTAGAATATAAATTATAGGGATTTGGTAACAAAACCAACCCCGGAAACGAAGATTTTACCCTAAAATTTAGAAATCAAACACAAACCGAATTTAGGAGTAATTTATGAGTCCAGAAACCTTAGTCAAAGCAGCACCTGTTACCAGCGATTTTAGTATTGATGACTTTAATTCCCATGTTATGAACACCTACGCCCGTTTTCCCATTGCCTTAGAGCGGGGAGAAGGGTGTCGGGTTTGGGATACCAATGGCAAAGAATACTTAGATTTTGTGGCGGGAATTGCCACTTGTACCCTGGGACACGCCCATCCAGTGTTAATTGAAGCGGTCACCAAACAAATTAAAACCTTGCACCATGTTTCTAATTTATATTATGTTCCCGTGCAAGGAGAATTAGCGAAATGGTTAACAGATCATTCCTGTGCAGATAAAGCATTTTTCTGTAATTCTGGAGCGGAAGCTAACGAAGGAGCGATTAAATTAGCCCGGAAATATGCCCATGATAAATTAAATATTGAAGACCCGGTTATTATTACCGCCCACGCCAGTTTTCATGGTCGAACTTTAGCTACAATTACTGCTACTGGACAACCTAAATATCAAAAAGGTTTTAGTCCTTTAGTGCCAGGTTTTGTTTATGTTCCTTATAATGATATTGATGCTTTAGAATTAACAATTGCTGATGTCGATAAAGACGGGCGACGGGTTGCAGCTATTATGTTAGAAGCGCTGCAAGGAGAAGGCGGTGTTCGTCCTGGGGATATGGCATATTTCCAACGAATTCGGCAAATTTGCGATCAAAAAGGCATTCTTTTAATCTTAGATGAAGTGCAAGTTGGCATGGGTCGCAGTGGTAAATTATGGGGTTATGAAAACTTAGGAATTGAACCGGATATTTTTACCTCCGCGAAGGGTTTGGGCGGTGGTATTCCCATCGGGGCGATGATGTGTAAAGCTTTCTGTGATGTTTTTGAACCTGGAAGTCATGCCTCTACCTTTGGCGGAAATCCTTTTGTTTGTGCTGTGGCGTTGGCTGTTTGTCAAACCTTAGAAAGAGAAAATATTCTGGAAAATGTACAGAAACGGGGTGAACAACTTCGCAGTAAATTAACAGAAATTGCTGAAAAATATCCTGATTTAATTGCTGATGTCCGAGGCTGGGGTTTAATTAATGGTTTGGAATTAAAAGAGGATGTGGAATTAACTTCTCCCCAAGTCGTAAAAGTAGTAATGGAAGCGGGTTTATTGTTAGTTCCGGCTGGCCCGAAAGTGTTACGTTTTGTGCCACCATTAATTGTGACAGAGGAAGAAGTTAATCAGGCGTTACAAGCAGTTGAAAATGCCTTAAAACAGTTAACGGCTTAATTTCACTCAATTCCCTATTCTTCTTTCTTTGACCGAGAGAAGATAGGGAAAATCAAACCATATTTGATAGTGTTTTGAAATAGTTATGGCTAAATATTTAATCAATTCTTAGTTTTTTTTGAACGATAACGATACAGAGCAGAAGCATTCATTTGGATCTCTAACTGGGAAATAAGATTATCCAAAATAGAAATCCCTGCATCTGCTCGTTGGCAAACTTCCTGAATTTTAACAGATGTTTGTTTAACTTTTTGTAAATCGGGTTGATGTTCTTGAGTCATGGCAAATTAAAGTTACTCCTTGCTTCTCTAATTGTAGCTTGTGCTCTGGCTATTGTGACTATTGCGTCCTCAATAGAGCGAGTCAGCGGCTCCAGCATAGCAGAATTAGGAATCGGCTGTGATTCAGCCATTCTGACCATCAGGGTATAAAATCGGGAATAGTAGGTATTTGCCCTTTGCCGAATATTATCGAGATCTTCTAAGGCGATAACAGTGGTTTCCGTGTCAGAATAGGTTTCCATGATTACAAAACTGGTTTCTGTGGCATGGTTAATAACCACTAATAACTGCCTTTGTAATTCTAAAACCGTTGTTGTAAGTTCTAGGGGAAGTGCAACCATTGATAATTAGGAAAGTAACAATCAAGATATGTCAGCTTTAATTATGACATATTGTGTTCTGAACTTTTAAGTTATCGAAAAAATGGGTTTAAAACCCCGTCGTTCTACGACGGCTTTCTAAAGACTTAATATAATCCCTCAAGACTTCAGCCATTGAAATATTAAGGGATTCTGCATATTCTTTAAGTTGTTGGTATTCGCGCTCATTGACATTGAATTGAATTTTTTTCTCTCTTGACATACTCTAATATTATCTCTATAATTAGAGTATATCCCAAATGACAAGTTAAATCAATGAAGTTAAGATATCGTTACAGAATCTACCCAACAGACCAACAAAAGGGGCTAGTATCCCGACTGTTTGGTTGTTGTCGGGTGGTTTTTAACGATGCCTTAGCCTATTGCAAACAGGAGTATCAGAACGGGAATAAAAAACCTTCTAGCATTGAGCTTTCTAAAAGACTTACAGAACTCAAGAAAACAGAGGAGAAACAATGGTTAACAGAAGTTTCCTCTATTCCCTTACAACAAAGTTTAAGAGATTTAGAGCAAGCATATTCAAATTTTTTTAAATCCTGTAAAGGGCAAAGAAAGGGCAAGAAAGTTAAACCTCCCAAGTTCAAGAAACGTAAGTCTAAACAGTCTGCTAAGTTCACCGACAATGGTTTTAAACTCTATCCCAATTCTGATTACATTTACTTAGCCAAAATTGGTGACATTAAAGTAATCTGGAGTAGAGAATTACCGGCAATTCCTTCTAGTGTTACCTTAATTAAAGACAGTGCTGATCGATACTTTGTTAGTTTTGTAGTTGAGTTTAATCCTCAACAATTACCTAAAAACGGACGAAGTGTTGGAATTGATTTAGGAATCACTGATTTTGCTACATTAAGTAACGGTGAAAAAATTAAATCTCCTAAACCTTTAAAGAAACAATTAAAGCGTTTAAGGAGATTACAGCAAAATTTGTCAAGAAAACAGAATGGTAGCAGAAGAAGGGAAGTTGCTAGAAAGAAACTAGCTAAACTTCACGCTAAGATTTCTGATACTAGAAACGATTTTTTACACAAACTGTCAACTAAGATTATTCGTGAAAACCAAACAATAGTCTTGGAAGACTTGAATGTTTCAGGGATGGTTAAGAACCGAAAGTTGTCTCGCGCTATTTCTGACTTGGGTTGGCGTAGTTTTAGAGCTATGTTAGAGGCTAAGTCAGTCATGTACGGACGTGATTTTCGAGTAATTGATAGATGGACTCCAACTTCTCAAACTTGCTCTTGTTGTGGTTTTAAAGGTGGCAAAAAAGAGCTAAATATTAGAGAGTGGATTTGTTTAAACTGTGGCATTTCTCATGATCGAGATATTAACGCCGCAATTAATATTTTAGTCGCCGGAGGGCTTTCGGAGACTTTAAACGGACGTGGAGAGAAGGTCAGTCTTTCTAAGGAAAGCGCATCTCGGCGAAGCGTCAACCCTTCCAGCATTTAAGCAGTTGTCTCCTGAGCCGTGAGCCAGTCGAACGGTCGAAGGGTTGACCTACTTAAATAGATGGAATCCCCGCCCGTTTTACGGCGGGGTGGATGTCAAACTTCATTGGGAGGTAAACTTTATCCTAATCTTTTTTAATTATGCGATCGCTCACCTCTGTCAGTATCAAATCCAAATTGATCATGATGCTGCTAGCCGTCAGCAGTTGTTCAATTTTAGTAACTGCTTATTTAGGGTATCGGAGTGGAAAATTAAATCTAACACACCGAGTCTTTAATCAGTTAACGAGTGTTCGCGCTTCCAAAGCTTACCAAATTGAATCCTACTTTAAAAATATTCGCAATCATACCCAAACCTTGAGCGAAGATCCAGCAATCATCGCGGCGATGCAAGAATTTGCAACGGCTTATCCTCAACTCCAAACTATTAATATTACACAGAGTTTTGACCCCAAGTTAATCACTTACTACCGTGACAAATTTCTTCCCCGCCTCACCCAAACTGAAGAAGGTTCACCGATTTTAGAATCCTATCTACCCAAAACAATCGCTTCGCGCTATTTACAATATTATTATATTGCTGATAATCCCCATCCCGTGGGTAAAAAAGAGGCCTTAGATTATGCCAAAGATGGGAGCGAATATAGCAAAATTCATGCTCGCTATCACCCTATTTTTCGCAATATTATTCAGAAGTTTGGTTATTACGATATGTTCCTAATTGATCCCCAAGGAAATATCGTTTATACCGTTTTCAAAGAAACTGACTTTACAACTAATTTGGAAAACGGCCCCTATCAAAATAGTAATCTCGCTGATCTATTTCAGAAGGTAAAAGAAGCACAATCAAAGGACTATGCCACAATAATTGATTTTCAAGCTTATGCTCCTTCCTATGGCGCTCCAGCCGCATTTATCGCGGCTCCTATTTTGAACAAATCTGAGCTAATTGGGGTGTTAGCTTTTCAACTTCCAGTTAATGAAATTAATCATGTGATGACGGGTAATCAGCATTGGGAAAGCGATGGTTTAGGTCAAACCGGAGAAACTTATTTAGTCGGACGAGATACCTTAATGCGTTCCATTTCCAGGTTTTTAGTACAAGATCCAAAAGGCTATGCTAAAGCGTTGAGATTATTAGGAATGAGTGAGGCAGAAATCAACCGAATCAATCAATATGGTACGTCTATTTTACAACAATATGTGAGGACAGAAGCCGTTGCTGATGCGTTAAATGGTAAGCAAGGAACTCGAACTATTAGAGACTATCGAAACATTCCGGTTTTGAGTTCCTTTGCACCCCTTCGCATTGATGGATTAGACTGGGTGATTTTATCAGAAATAGATATATCAGAAGCTTATGCTCCGATTTATTCCTTTCGGAACCAAATTCTAATTTCAGCGACATTACTAATGTTAGTAATAACATTAATAGCCATGGTTTTAGCCAATTTATTTGTAAACCCGATCAATCAACTGATTAAGGGAACCCGCAAAATTTCCGCCGGACAACTTGATGCAATCGTACCTTTAGAAACAGAAGATGAATTTGGAGAATTAGCAAAATCCTTCAATAAAATTGTACGGAGTTTACAGGATCAAACCTTACTGGTAGAACAAAAAAATCAGGAAAATGAAGAATTATTGTTAAGTCTTTTTCCTACTTCAGTAGCAAAACGGTTTCAACGAGGAAACAAAGATATGGCTGAAGAACTATCAAATGTTGCTGTTTTGTTCTCCGATTTAACCGGATTTTCTAAACTATCTAGCTCCTTAAGTGCCAATGAATCCGTCGCTATTTTAAATGATTTATTCACCGCATTTGATGAAGTTGCTGAACGGTATGGGATGGAAAAAATTAAAACAATTGGAGATAGTTATTTAGCCGTTTGTGGGCTTTCAATTCCTTATCTTGATCACGATAAACGCGCCCTTGATGTTGCCTTAGAAATTTTGATTATTGTACGCCGATTTAGTCATGAACGGGGATTATCCTTGAATATTTCAATTGGTATTAACGCTGGGGATATTATTGCGGGAATTGTGGGTCGAAATCGCTGTATTTTTGATGTTTGGGGTGATACGATTAACCTGGCTACAGCCCTGAAAAATGCCTGTCCACCCGGCAGAATTTTAGTATCTCAGACCGTTTATCGTCGGCTTCAGGATCTTTATCAGTTTGAGCCAATATCGGAGAAAGAAGTTAATGGTAAACCTAAATTGAATGGGTGGTTATTGAAAAGTAAACACTCACCGATTGAAGTTGAGAGCTTGGGAATTTTATGAATAAGTTTATAGACATTTTAAACCGAATCTTGAAAGCTGAAAGCTAGACCGTACACCTGTCTTTTCCTCCGGTTTTCCCTCCCCCCCTAGCCCCCCGTGCACGGGGGGTTTGGGGGGGGCTGTCCCCTGTTCCCTGCTATACAATGAACTCTACAATTATTCAAAGTAATTTATTTATTTGGTCAATTACCCTTGCGGTTGGGTTTCCTTTTTTGATTATCGTTCTGGGGGAAATTATCCATCGATTAAAAAAACGGGGTAAACCTCTAGCAACCACTTTACAGGTAGTGCGAAATTTGGTTTTACCTGTGCTTGTGTTCTTGCTGTTTATGCAGTATGTTCTCAAACTTGATCATAATAGCAATTTAATCAGAACAGTGCAAACGTTGTTGTGGATTTTCGTGATTCATGCTGCACTTTCTCTACTGAATGTTATCTTGTTTGAACAAGCAGAAGCTGATACTTGGCGAGCTAGATTTCCTAAACTTCTGATTGATCTTTCTCGACTATTTTTGATTTTGGTGGGAACTGCGATCGCATTGTCAAGTGTTTGGAATGCAGATCTCGCAGGTTTAGCAACCGCATTGGGGGTTAGTTCTATCGTCATTGCTTTAGCCCTTCAAGATACATTGGGCAGTATTATGTCAGGAATTGCACTGCTATTTGAGCGTCCATTTACCGTTGGAGATTGGTTAAAAGTAGGAGATACGGTCGGACAAGTTATTGATATTAATTGGCGTGCAGTGCGCCTACAAACCTTTGATCGGGAAATGATTGTAATTCCCCATAAAGTGATTGGTGGAGAAACCATTCATAATTTTAGCCAACCCTTACGCCTTCATGGAGAACGGATTCAAATTGGGTTTTCCTATAATGATCCACCGAATTTAGCCAAACAAGTTTTAAAAAGCACAGCCCTTTCAACTCAGGGAATTTTAAGCGAACCCGAACCGGAGATTTTTACCCTTTCTTATGATGATTCTAGTGTAACTTATGAGGTAAAATTTTTTATTGAAAACTATAGCGAATTGGAAAAAATTCGGGATCGGTTTATGACTCGAATTTGGTATGCAGCCCAACGCAATAATTTAAAAATTCCCTTTCCAATTCGGACGTTATATCATGTTCGTGGATCGAATTCTCCAGCAGAAGATCCTTCTAAGAAATTTGCTGAAACCCTACAATCAATTCCGGTATTTGTGCCTCTCAAAAAAGAACAAACTAACCTAGATAACCTGTCTCAAGGGGTTATGCTTCATCACTTTGGTACAGGGGAAAAAGTAATTCAGCAAGGCTATCCAGGTAACGATCTCTATATTATTATTTCAGGAAAAGCCCTTTTAACAACCCCGGATGCGTGGGGAACTGAATGCGAAGTATTGTCACTGAAAGCAGGAGAATTTTTTGGGGAAATGGCTCTTTTTTCTGGTGAACCTAGTACGGTTTCTGTAACTGCTATTGAAGATCTCGAAGTGATGATCTTTTCTTCGATTATTGTTAATCAAATGATTGAACGTCAACCGAGTTTTGCTCGTGAGATTGGTCAAATTTTAGAAGTTCGGAGAAAGGCAATTCAGGCAGTAAAACAGTCCAGTGTTTAATTGAATGGAACACCGGAACACCGGAACACCGGAACAGCCCCCAAACCCCCCGTGCACGGGGGGCTAGGGGGGGAGGGAACGCCGGATCTGGGGTAATACTTCTGGATGTTTCATGTCAGTATTAAAATGTTACAACCTATTTAGGATTGCTATAGATGCTTAATCCCCTTACAATTTCTGCCCTTGCCCCATAATTAATTTGAGGTTATACTAAATTGATCGAGGTAAACCCACAATGATTACAAAAACTTTACTTTTACCTGAACAACGCACGGTTTTAAATCAAGTCAGTTGGCAAACATTTATTAATTTATTAAACGATTTAGGGGATAATCGCGTCATTCGTTTATATTATGATCAAGGAGTATTAGAAATTATGACTCCATTAGGAGAACATGAAAATAATAATCGGTTTATTGAGTGTTTAATTGGTGTGATTGCAGATGAATTAAACTTAAATCTTAAAAGATTTGGGTCTTTGACGTTAAAACGAGAAGAATTATTAAAAGGTGCAGAACCCGATTCTTGTTATTATTTAGAAAATGAACCCTTAGTCAGACATAAACAGAATATTAATTTAGAATCAGACCCGCCTCCTGATTTAGTATTGGAAATTGATATGACTAGCAGTTCTTTAGATAAACAAACGATTTATGCTGCTTTTGAAATTCCCGAATTATGGCGTTATAATGGTCAGAAATTAGAGGTTTTTGTTTTAGATAAAACAACTCAATCCTATCAAAAATCAATTCAAAGTTTACATTTCCCTTGGCTCCCTTTAGAAGTTATTCCCCAATATATTCGTCAAAGTTTAAGGGATGGGGAAACCGCAACCTTAAAATCTTTTAGAACTTGGGTTAGAAAGTTGACCTAAGTAGGTCAAAAATCATCTAAACTTATAGCAGTCGCCAGACCTATTAGGACAAAGAGTGATGCAGCAAAGCTAGACGGTGAAGTCTTTTCTTCCGGTGTTCCCTCCCCCCCTAGCCCCCCGTGCACGGGGGGTTTGGGGGGGCTGTTCCGGTGTTCCCTGCTATACTTATATTTACATAGCCCATCCCACGGGTTTATCAGGGTTTAATGGTGGTAAATAAGGCGGAATAATCGTCATCTAGTTTTCCGAGTTTTTGTGTAGCTTCTAATATTGCTCGAACCCCTTCTAAAGAACTCACATTTAACCCCATTGATTTCGCTTCTTGTAAAAACAAATTCGTGTCTTTTAATAAATGTTTAGTAGGAAAATTGGGATTTTGATAATTTTCTTCTAACATCCGTTGTAATTTTTTATCAAAGGTAGGAGCATATAACGCACTCTTGCGTAAAATCTCCATAAAGAGTTCGATATCAACTCCTTGACCTTGAACAAAATTTAAACTCAGGGCGAAGGCAGTTGTCAGGGAAGCAATTAACTGATTTAAGGCTAATTTTAACGCCGATGCACTACCAACTTCCCCAATATATTTGGGTTCCCCTAGGGGTTGTAAGACATGAAACCACTGTTTAAATTGGGCTTCCGTGGAACCGACCATAATTTGTAATTTCCCCGATTTTGCTTCAGGAATACTCCCTAAAACCGGTGCTTCTAAATAATTTCCCCCAGCTTTAATAATTTCTTTTTGGATATTTTTACTCTCCGTTGGGGAAATTGTTCCCATAGAAATAATTGTTTTTCCTGATAAAAATGATTCAGATTCTGAACGGAACAAAACCGACTCAATCGCCTCTTGATTAGTTAACATTAACAGAATACAATCACTAGCAGTGATTAAACCTTGGGGAGTTCCCGCTACTGTTGCTCCGGCTTCTCTTAACGGTTCTACTTTCGATGTTGTGCGGTTATAAACAATAACTTTAAATCCCATTTCCAGAATTTTGAGGGCGATGGGTAATCCCATTAACCCAGTTCCAATAACTCCAATTTTCATGTTAACTCCGATAGAATAATAGGGCTATAATTCAAAGAATACGATAATCTAATCAATTAAAACATCTTCCGAAAAATCACTCCCTCGGTGTTGCCAATCAATATCAGGAATCTCATTAAATCCTTGTTTAAGACATTCTTCCCAAACTTTACGAATTTTGGCTAAATAGGGATCACCTAAACGCAGTTTCAGAAAATTTTTGATTTCTAAACTATCTTTTTCATACAAAACTAAATTAATCGGTGGCCCCACAGAAATATTAGATTTCATTGTAGAATCAATCGAAAGTAAGGCACATTTAGCCGCCGCTTCTAAATGGGTATGGAAACTGAGGGTACGATCTAAAATCGGTTTACCATATTTGGTTTCTCCGATTTGTAAAAAAGGGGTTTCTTTGGTGGCATGAATAAAATTACCTTGGCTGTAAATCAAAAATAAGCAAGGTTCTTGTTCTTTAATTTGACCACTTAATAACATAGAGCATTTGGGTTCAATTCCGTCTTTTTTCAGCCAATGCTCATCAATTTCTTGAACTTTTCTGAGTTTTGTACCAATATATCGAGCCACTTCATACATGGAGGGAAGACTATGTAAATTAACATCTTCCTGACTTTTAATATCCCGATCTAATTCGCTCACAATGCCTTGGGTAACGGAAAGATTTCCGGCGGTACATAATAAAATAACCCGATCGCCAGGTTTGGAAAAATCAAATAATTTACGATAGGTAGAAATATGATCAACCCCGGCATTTGTGCGGGAGTCCGAAGCCATCACGAAGCCCGTATCCGTAATAATTCCTAAACAATAAGTCATAAATGCAGTTGAAACAAAATTAGCAGATTGCCAAACACTAGATCATAGACTTCTGGGATAGAAACTGTCAACCGACATCAACTGTTAAGGGAACATGAAGATTTTGTTTTGTATGATGCAATCAAAAAAACCGTTACAGGCTACCCTCCTAGGAATATAGTGTTTGGCCCTTGGAGATTCACTCCCTGGGGGGGATAGTCAGTTATTTTAAGAAATGTTAAACTTCTTAACATATAATGTAGTTATGTTAAGACTGTAACGGCAAATTAGCGTTATAGAGCTTAAACATTGGAAAAACCCCCAGGTCGTAACACCTAGACTAACCGTCCGTATTTGATGACGAAAGATATAAGTCCTTCGTGCTTCAAGTAGGGGCTTGACGTATCAAACCTTTATAGGTTAAGGTATCCAGCCGGAGATGAGCCATGAAATTTGCTAAAACCTCAGACACAGACTCTGTACGCGCTTATCTACGAGAAATTGGTCGCGTTCCCTTGCTAACCCATGAGCAAGAAATTGTCTATGGTAAACAAGTTCAACACTTGAATCTCGTTCAAAATCAGTGGGAAGATCTAGCGACCTGTTTAGGTCGAGCGCCTAGTCCCGCAGAATGGGCGGAGGCGGTCGGACTATCGGAAGCGGAATTAGAACGGGTACTCGAACGAGGCCAAAGTGCGAAACGCAAAATGGTGGAGGCGAACTTGCGTTTAGTGGTATCCGTTGCTAAAAAATATATTAAGCGGAATGTGGACTTGCTGGACTTAATTCAAGAAGGCACCATTGGGATGCAGCGTGGCGTTGAAAAATTTGATCCCACTAAAGGATATCGTTTTTCCACCTATGCCTACTGGTGGATTCGTCAGGCGATTACCCGAGCGATCGCCGAAAAAGGCCGCACAATTCGTCTCCCGATTCATATTACCGAAAAACTCAACAAAATCAAAAAAGCCCAACGTCAGTTAGCTCAAGAGTTGGGACGGGCTGCGACCATGGCAGAATTAGCCGTGGAATTAGAACTCACCCCGCGACAAATTCGGGAATATTTAGAACGTGCCCGTCTACCCCTGTCCCTGGATTTGCGGGTGGGTGATAATCAAGATACGGAGTTAGGAGATCTTTTAGAAGATACGGGAACTTCTCCAGAGGATTTTGCCTTACAATCTTCTCTACGCAGCGATTTAGAATTAATGATGGCTGACCTAACCGAACAACAGCGTCAGGTATTATCCCTGCGATTTGGTTTAGAAGATGGGCAAAGTTTAACCTTAGCTAAAATTGGCGATCGGCTGAATATTAGTCGAGAGCGGGTTCGACAAATTGAAAGGGAAGCCTTAACAAAATTGCGAAAACGGAAACAAGATATTAACGACTATATGGCCAGTTAAATCATTGTTCTAGGGGGGATAACACGCCCTCAAAGAGTAGGGATGTTTTCTGAAAACGTCTCTACATCCTGCTAGATTAGAGTGTAGGGATCAACATTTGATTCAGATTGAGATCAACTGAAACTCTTGTATAAGGGGGAAGAAAGATGAACGACAGATCTAACCGAAATTCAAAATTTTTTCAGGAAGAAATGGGGGAAGTGGGGAACCTCTTGTGGCAATATGTACAGTCAATGAGTCCTGATACCGTTTCCCAACTGTCGAAACCGAATTCTTCGGAAGTCTTCCAAGTCATGGAACGAAATATTATCGGACTATTGGGCAATTTACCCTCGGAACATTTTGGAATTACGGTAACAACCAGTCGTGAACATTTAGGACGACTCTTAGCGTCTGCGATGATTAGTGGCTATTTCCTTCGCAATGCGGAACAGAGAATGGCATTTGAACGATCTGTCCCAGGTATTGAAAAAGCCCCTCAAGAATAGTTATTTTCCTTGATCCCGTGCCATTCCATGAATACAAAATGTTTCAAATTTTGGCAAGCTGAATCTTGAGTTTGCCAAAGTTTTGTATTGTTCATAAGATCATGATGGGAGTGTGGAAACTCAGTGTCTTCAGACCACCAGAGGAAACACGACTCAGGGGAATTTATTCCCCTAGAAATATTCAATTATGCTATCATAAAGAAATTAACATAGTCGTGATAGTCGAGTCAATGACTAAAACAAGTAAAACAATGGGAGTGCAGCAAATATTGTTGTCTCCAGATCCAGAAACCCGTGCGTTATTAGAATACCTTTGTCAACAATCAGGTAAATTGTACAACACGGGAATTTATTTCGCTCGTCAAACATTATTTAAGACAGGTAAGTAGGTAGGCGGGATTAAACTTTTCCATGTAACAATATGTAAAGGAGGCTTAGATCAGCCATTAGAAAGCGTTAGAAAGCTTTACAATCGTTTACATAGGGAGATTATTTTATAGAGCCTACCTACTTAAATACCGCAGCCAAGAGCTTAAATATTAGAAGAAATAATTTTCTAAGGAGTAAAATATGGCAGAACTTAATGTCACGAAAAAAAGTATAAGTAGTTTATTTTCTGAAATGCAGGGAACTAAATTCATAATCCCTGATTATCAACGACCATATAAATGGGATTTAGAAAAATGCGAAATTCTATGGCAGGATCTTACCAGTTTTTTTGAAGAAAGTACGGGAAATGAGGAGTATTACTTAGGCACGGTTGTTACTTGTAAAAACGATGAATCTGGAAAGACTGAAATAGAAGTTATTGATGGTCAACAACGTATCACATCACTTTTGCTTCTTCTTAGAGCATTTTATTCAAAATTAGAAAATAGTGCAATTGAAGATGACAATATTACAGGTCTCAAGAATCAAATTGCACCATGTATTTGGGACGTTAATCCTATTTCGGGAAGAGTTTCTAACACAAGTTTAATCCATATAGAATCACGAGTTGCAACCGAATCTGATAAAGAAATATTTCATACAATTCTTCAGTCAGGAAAATCAAAGCCAAATGCTACCGACCTTTATTCAAAGAATTATCATTATTTCTTTTCAATGTGTGAAGAATACGCAAAGAATAATCCAATGAGTTGGCAGGGATTTTGTGTTTGTATTTTAAAGAACTGCATTATACTTCCAATTGATTGCGAAAAACTAGACACAGCATTGACCATATTTTCAACTCTGAACGACCGAGGAATGCCGCTTTCAGATTCTGACATTTTTAAAGCCCAAATTTATCGTACTAAGAATACCGAGGAAGAAAAATCAGAATTCACTAATTCATGGAGAGAGCTTACTGAAACAGTTGATGACGCAGGAATGACCCTGGATGCTCTCTTCCGAAATTATTCGCACGTTATTCGTGGCAGAAACGGTGATAGGACAAAGGAAATCGCTCTAAGAAAATTTTATGCTGGCGAAAAATTTGAAAAATTAAAGCAACCTAACTTGATGAAAGAATTGCAAGAGCTTGCAGAATTTTGGCTAACTGTGAAACAACAAGGCGAATCGAAATTTCAGGGGCGAGAGTTTATTTCTCACCAGTCGTTTAAGTATTTTCATTGCCTTAATCATTACCCAAATGAATACTGGAAATATGTTACAAGTGCATATTTTTTCAAAAATAAAGATTCGGATTCATTTCATACAAATTTTTCAGAATATCTCGGAACTTTGGTTTCATTTCTGTTTTTCGAGTTTGTTCAGAAGCCAACCGTAAATGCAATAAAGGACTCATGCTACCAATTTTGCATTGATATTTTTGAAGGAAAGCCACTAACAATAACCGCTTCAATTTCTTCAGGATTTTCGATCACTTTGGCCCAAACGGTTAATTATAAAATTGCTCGCGCCATGATTTTGCTTCACGCTTATCTAAATCCTAATCAAATTGAATTAATTGAGTCAAATTTTGAGATTGAACATATTTTCCCTCGTGTTTGGCAAGCAGCTAACTACAATGGCTGGAATCACGAAGATGCAAAAGTCTATCTGGAGCGATATGGAAACAAAGTGGCTATAGGAAAAAAATTAAACATCCAAGCTGGTAATGGTTATTTCGGACAAAAGAAAAATAAATATAAGGACTCACCCATTGCTAATGTTAATGATCTTTCAAAATACCCAAGTGATGATTGGGTAAAGACCGACATTGAAGCAAGAGAAAAATTATTTTTAGAATCAATTGTGGGTTTCTTTCATTCCAATTTGCATAAAAAATAAGTTCAAGATGCCGTAGAAATAGCGAAGCTGTCAGGAAGTGCAAAGTAGCAATTTAAAGCCCATCTGTGTAAAGGTTACAGCGATTAGTTATAACAAAACTTTACATCGTGTCCTATTTTGCGCGGATCTCGGCTTTACCCCTGTAAGAGCGGCATCGAAGCGAAGGGGAATCGAACGGTTTAAGGTTGTGACCATATTATTTTTGAGAGTTAAAGCTTTAAACTGAATATTCCTGTGTGTAGGGTTGTGGAGGAGTTTACCAGTCTTCCGGCCCTTGAGCTACAAAACGCTTGGCACGTTCTCGTTTTTCTTCTTCTGTCAAATCGTCATAACTTCTTTTTGGGTATTCCTTAGCCATTCTTTCATCAAATTCTTTTAATGTCTCCCCTTCCTTCAGAACATCATCTTCCTCTTCAGATACAACAGCAGGAGGAACGGTTTTTATTTTCTTCTGTCCTTCTGAAGCTTTTTTAGCCTTAACCATGATTGATTTTCCTATTATTGGAATGAACAATTTTTATAATTCTATTATACTCTATAGGCAAGAGAGAAAAATTATTCATAAATAGCCTCAGAACCTTTGGGAACAATCCACCGGATTCTTTCACCGGATGTTGTAGGGTCACGCTCCCATAATGCAATTATTTTGAATTTTATATCTTTATTAATTGATGCGTAAACATCATTATTTGAACGTTCATAAGATTTACGCTCTAACGCTTCTAAAACTCGTTGGGCTTCAGCTTGGGTTTTGAAGTCAGGACAATTGCAATCTGACTGGGTGCAACTGGGTAAACCTGACTGGGGATTAGCATTAAGTAGGTAGGCGGGATTAAACTTTTTCATGTAACAATATGTAAAGGAGGCTTAGATCATCCATTAGAGAGCGTTAGAACGATTTACAATCGTTTACATAGGGAGATTTTATAGAGCCTACCTACTTATCGCTTGATCAACTCAGTAGACGATCTTTGGCGGTCGTAGCGAGAATTAGGTTAAACTAATCCTGTCCGCAGAATCTCAGTGTCTTCAGACCTGAGAGTGTCAAGTAAATTATTATCTTCCTATGCTTGAAATATCCTCTCCCTTAGCCCATAAAATTATTGGTGTTGGTGTGATTTGGAATCATCAAAAACAAATTTTAATTGATAAACGACCTGCCAAAGATTTATTGGGAGGACTGTGGGAATTTCCAGGGGGAAAACTGGAGGCGGGAGAAACCCTAGAAGATTGTATTAAACGGGAAATTCAAGAAGAATTAGCAATTGAAATAGAAGTCGAAGATCATTTAATTACTATTGAACACACCTATACCAATTTTAAAGTAACTTTAAATGTCTATCACTGTCGTTATTTGAGTGGCGAACCCCAGCCTTTAGAATGTGATGAAATTCGCTGGGTCACTTTAGATGAGATTGATCAATTTCCCTTTCCTAAAGCCAATGAAAAAATTATTGCCGCGTTGAGAAATAATCCCTAAGTCAAATAGATGAATCCCCACCGTAAAATGGGCGGGGTGGATGTCAAGGAGATTACTGATTCTGTTCTTTTTGGAATATGGGAATAGAAACTTCAAAGGCGGTAAAATTATCTTGATCTCGGTAACAGAGAATTTCTCCTAGATGTTGTTCTACCACAATTTTATAACTAATTGATAACCCTAAACCTGTTCCTTTGCCCACCGGTTTTGTGGTAAAAAACGGGTCAAAAAGCCTGTTTTTGACCTTATCTTCAATGCCAGGGCCGTTATCTCGAATCGTAATTCTAACCTGTTCTAAAGGGGGTAATTTCCCCTTATATTCTTTCAAATTCGGATGAATGATCTCCGTAGTAATTTTAATGATTCGAGGTTCGGGCTGATTATCTAAGGCATCAATTGCATTCCCAATCAGATTCATAAACACTTGATTTAACTGTCCGGCATAACATTCAACCTTGGGTAACTTGCCATATTCCTTGATTAACTCAATCCCACCGGATGATCCTTTGGGTTTTAAGCGATTTTGTAAGATTAATAATGTACTATCAATACCATCATGAATATTGACAGGCTTCATTTCAGCTTCATCTAATCGTGAGAAACTTCTCAAAGACACTACAATTTGACGAATCCGATCGGCTCCCATTTCCATTGAAGATAGAATTTTTGGTAAATCTTCTGATAAAAACTCTAATTCAATTTCTTCAGCTTTAGCTTGAAGGGCGGGAGTCGGAATCGGATAAATTTCTTGATACAATTCCAACAATTCTAAAATATCTTGAGTATATTCCTTGGCATAGGTAAGATTGCCATAAATAAAATTAACCGGATTATTAATTTCATGGGCAACTCCCGCCACCATTTGTCCTAAACTCGACATTTTTTCACTTTGAATTAATTGGGATTCCTTCTGTTTTAAATCCTGTAGGGCTTCACTCAGATGAAAGGCTTGGGTTTGGGCTGCTAAGGCCGCCGCCCGGGTTTGGGCATATAATTCCGCCTGGTCAATGGCGATCGCTAACTGATCCACCACCGCCCGTACAAGCTCCACCTCACTGTCCCGCCAGGGTCGATATTCCCCATAATGATTACAAACCACAGCCCCCCGTTGACCCGATCGGGTTTCCAAGGGTAATAATAAGAAGGAAAAAATCCCCGTCGCTTGTAAAAACCGACAGGTTGATTCATCTAAAGCCTTTGTGGTGTGAATATTATCAATTTTAATTGTCTGGGCCATCCGAATTTTTTCGGCTAACAGAAGGATTTGTTCCGGGGGATAGTCCTGCAAACCATTAGATAAATTGGGATTTAGGGATTCGTGGGTGACGGTAAAACTCGCTTGTTGATTGGGTTGAATGTGCAAATACCAGAGGAAATGACATTGATCCACCTGCAATAAGGCCCGAATTTCACTCACGGCCGTCCCCAAAATCGTATCAATATCTAAGGAATCCCGAATCTGACTCGCCAACCGAAATAATAACCCTTCCCGGCGACTTTGCAGTTCTTCCCGCGCCTTCACCCGATCAATCCCAACGGCCAGAGCATTTGCCACCCATCCCAAAACCCCCCGAGCTTCATCATTGAGGGTGGAGTGGCTACAAATTGCCATTAACCCCACTAGACGACCTTCCACCACCAAGGGAAAATCAAAGGTGAGATTTTTCATTAGGGGTAGGGGGTAGGGAATCGAACAGGTTAAAACATCGGTTTCGGTAATATTATGTTCATGAACAGTTAATCCGGCATTGGCTTGGAGTTCTAATTGATTGCTATTAAGATTTAATGTCCAAATTCCCACCCCAGCCACATCGGGATACTGGGCGATCGCTTGTATACAACGGCCTAGAATCCTGGCAATCGACCCCCCATGTCCCAGGGCTGTTCCCACTTCTGCTTCCAATTGAGAAAGCCTTGATCGCTCTAATAATAGGGTTTCAGCTTGTTTTCGTTCCGTAATATTCCGCGAAACCGCAATAATTTCATCAATGTCTTGTGAGTTCTGATTTCTCAAGCCATGACAGGTACTTTCAAACCAGATATATTCTCCATTGTGACATCGAATTCGGTAACTCAAGGTATAAATATCTTGACTATTTCTTAATAGCAAATATTTCTCTTGAGTCCCTGCCAAATCCTCGGTATGAATCAAGTCATAGACCGATTTCCCGATCAATTCTTCCGGTTGGTATCCCAATAATTGCTGACTGGCCGGAGAAGCATATAAATAAGTGCCATCGTTGCTATGTCGAGAAATTAAATCCGTCGCATGATCAGCCAAAAGTCGATAACGGGCCTCACTTTCGCGCAAAGCATCCTCAGACTGTTTGCGTTGGGTAATATCGGTTTGAATTCCGATAAAATGGGTTAAACTTCCTTCTCGATCGCGCACCGGAGAAATCGACAGTTCATTCCAGAAGTAATTGCCATCTTTACGATAATTTTTTAGGGTAACGCTACAATCAGTATTTTGGGCGATCGCATCCCGAAGACGAGCTAATTCCTTTGGATCAGTATCCTCACCCTGAAGCATCCGACAATTGCGTCCTAAAACCTCCTCCTGAGAATAGCCCGTTAATTTTTCAAAAGCGGGATTACAGTAGATAATCGGACAATCGGTGGCGGTAAAATCGCTAATCATAATTCCGCTAGGACTGGCAGTAATCGCCCTTTCCAGCAATTCCATCCGCACTTCGGACTGTCGGCGTTCGGTAATATCAATTCCCGTAGCAATCACATATTTGATCAAGCCATTCGCCTGAAATAAAGCCGTATTTGACCAAGTAATCCAATGGCGTTGGCCATTAGGTTTAACCCATTCGGTTTCCCAAGCATTTAAACGGGTATGATTGGGGATTAGAGGAACCGAATTTTGAGTTTTCACTGATTTGGGAGGTTCGTCAAACTCAATCATCATCCCTCCAGAATGCGGTTGACTACCAGAATCCAAGGGTAATAGGTTGACCCCCAACTCATCAAAGGTTTTTCCTTCGACTTCCTCGGCGGAATATCCCGTCAGTTGTTCACAGGTTCGATTAAACCGAATAATTCGACCATCGGGATCAAGGACAATCACTAAGGCACTAACTGTGTCGAGAACAGCACAAACAAAGTCTCTTTCTTGACGAACTACTTCCCAGACTTGCTTGCGTTCATTAATAATATCTTCTAGTTGACTAAGTTTTGTTTTGGAGTGAATCAGTTGACGGTGTAAATTAATTTGGCTAATAATTTGATTATTGAGGGATTGTAACGCCTTAATGGTTTCCGGTGATAACTCCCGGGGCTGATAATCCATAATCGACAGCATCCCCACCATTAAATTATCAGCCGTGATTAAGGGAATACCCAGATAAAACCGAATGCCATGATCCTGTTTAACTAAAGGTTGGCTAGAAAACCGTTGATCATTCCAGGTATCGGGGATGATAATTGGTTCTGGGGATAGTTTTAAGGTAGAGTTAGAGGAGTTTGGGGTTAAGGAATGATCGGGATCTTCTTGATCCTCCCTTAACGACTGAAATTGACACTGCAAGTAGATAATAAACTCGCAGAAATTCAAGTAGGGATGTATTTTTTCCGTTAAACCCACCTGGGATTTCAACCACTGATGGCTGACATCCATAAAGGTAATTAAAGCAATCGGCGTCTGGGCTAGATGGGACGCTAAGTGAGTCAAATCATCAAAGGGAATTTCAGCAAACCTGTGGATGACCTGAGAAAGATTATTGCCCTCTGGGCTGAACATGGTTTGACCTAAAAATCTTGCATTCATGATCGGTAATTACCATACAAAGGGAGTGGCTAGATATCAGCAACTGGGTATTTAGCTTTTTGGGATGAGATGTTCATATTAACTGAGGGGTCAAGGGTTAGTCGCTAACACCTCAACACCTTAACACCTCAACACCCCAACTGTTACCCGACATCTGATTTTTGTTTGACTCGCCTTAGCTGTATGACATTGTTTGTCCAAACGTCCTGATCTCACACAACTTTTTTAATCTACTTTAATCTTAACAAAGAAAGATCCAATTTTTCGCGATTAGATCAATCAGAAACACCAAAAACAGATTTGATCAAATTTCTTAATCATTATTCGGCTTAAAAGTATAGAATTGTTGATATTAAAACGAACGAATACTTTTCAACTATAATGAAAATAATAGATAGTCGGACTCAGATCCAACAATCAAGGCTATTTTTTATAGGTTTGATTACAGATGAGCAGGGCATCTCGACTCACGGAACGTCAGCACCCCGCGCTGAAGCGACGGGGCTTCGTGCCTCACCTTCAACGATAGTTGACCAGCTTAAGTGCCTTGTGTACTACGTTTTTTGAGTCATGACACCCTGTTGGATGCGTTCTTTGCAGCGTGGCGTTAGCCATAGCTAGTCCCTGGCTCTGTCGTTAGTGGTTAAACATCTTTATCGGGTTAAGGAAGTGCTGCTAACCTAACAAGCTCTTAAAACATTGGCGAAGCTAACTTTACCCTAGAAATAGGAGTTAGGAGGGCAACCATACCCTCCTCCCTGAAAGGGGAAATATAAAGCCTAACTAGAAGTTAGGGGTTTCTACCCATTTTTATGATGAATCACTATGTCAGTATCTCAAAGTTCTATACTCACCATTTTAGCCGTTGACGATAGTAAAGTCATGCAAGGACTCGTCCAACAGGCATTAGGGAAAGAATATCGTGTCCTTGTTGCTGATAATGCTGTAGACGCTTTATCCACAATTTACCATGAAGCTGTTTCGGTTTTACTTCTGGATGTGGCCATGCCGGGAATTGATGGCCTAGAACTCTGTCGCACCGTTCGTAGTATTCCTCAGTTTCAAAATTTGCCTATTATTATGTTAACAGCAAGGGACGGTGCTTTTGATAAGGTTCAAGGCCGTCTAGCGGGCGCGAGTGAATATCTCACTAAACCCTTTGATGCTCAAAAGTTATCGGAAGTTGTTAGTCAAGTTTTGCAATTACAGCAAATTAATCCTCAAGGTTATCCCCACTAAACACTAAAAAAACAGGAATCTCTAGTAATATTATTTTTCCCATTCCCCAAAACCCATTCCCCAAAACCCATTCCCTATTCCCTATTCCCTTTAAAAAAAGTTAAACTGTTCTTCGGTAATTCGGTTCGCTTCATACAAGGTTTCTGCGATTTCAGAAAGGGTTAATACCGCATGGGCTTGATAATTATTATCTTTTAATTTTTCTTTAACTCCGCCTTCGTGATCAATTAAAACCACAATATCATTAACTTTTAATCCCGCAGATTGTAGCTTTTGAGCTCCTTTTATTACACTATTTCCCGTAATTAAAATATCATCCACCACTACAATAGTTTCCCCAGGTTGAAAATGCCCTTCAATTAATCGTCCTGCACCATAGGCTTTAACTTCTTTTCGGGGAAAGATCATCGGACGTTGTAATCTTAATGATAACCCGGTTGCTGTTGGTAAAGAACCATAGGGAATACCCGCAATTCGATCAAAACTTAGGGTTTCTAAAATATCCCCATAGGCACCAACAATTTGATGAAAAATTTGGGGAGTTGAAATAATCCGTCTCAAGTCAATATAATAGGGGAAAGTTTCTCCCGATGCTTGAACATGATCTCCAAAAATAATACAGCCAATATCATACAATTGTAAAATTAAATCTCGATGGGGTTGATGTCTTAAAAAACAAACATCGGGCAACCATAAATCACAGGTAGGATTTCCTTGGATTACCTTTTGTCGTTCCGTGTTAATTTGATCTCTTAACTGTTTGATTTCGGTTTTTATGGTTTCTTTTTCTAATAACTGAGGAGGAATGGGTATTAATAAGCGATCGCCATTTAAACTTAATCCAGAGGCTAAAATTGGGGTTAAATCTTCTACATCCATTAAATCATTTTCTTCAGCTACATCCCCCTCTAATAAGATAAATTGTTCCGGTGCAGCTTGACGAATTTTTGCCAACATATCCGGTACCATTCCCGCTAATAATCCCAATTGTTCAGGAGTTCCCCAGGTTTGAGATACCCGGACTAATTCTAAATATAAAGGTTGTTGAGATTGAGGATATTCTTGAATAATAGAAGCCGAAGGATTAGCCGTGGCACAGGAAATAAAAACCGCTTGATCAGGATAAACTAAAAAGGGTGCAACTTGATCTAATCCGGCATAAGGAGTTAAGGTACAAGCGCCAACCTTTAAATCTTCAAAGACAAAACGAGCAAAAACGGTACTAGAATTCAAATCGCTATGTTTGGCATCTAAAATAATCGGAATATTAGGCGGAATTAATTTTATGGTTTTTTCCAATAGTTTTAAACCAGGTATCCCCAAACCCAAATAAAACCCGAAAGAGAGTTTATAGGCACAGACAAATTCCGAAGTTTCTCGAATAATAAAACCTAGCCATTCCTGCCATTGTTCAATAATATCAGAGCGATCGCCATCAATTCCCCCACAATTTCCAATTTCAAAAATATGGCTATCGGGATCAGGTTCTAGGGCAAGATAAAGTAAACTATTTTGCCGTTCAATTGCTGCCAATAATTGGTTAAAAAAGTTCATTTTTAAGGTTAAATATTAACGGTTTACATGGATTACAGATGTTGATTCCAATTATAACCTCTGGCAAGACCAGATCAAAAAATTAATATTTGTTGATCTGGTCTTGTCGTGCCAACAGGTTCTATGATAAATTCTACCGCTAATAACTGATTACTGATTACTGGTACTGGCGGGTTATTTTAGATCTTTGTTAATTACCTAAATCGCCGATGAACCCGCCCCCTACAACTGATAACTGATTACTGATAACTGATTACTGAAATGTTGAATACAAAAACCATACTCTCAGCCCTGTTAATTTTTGTGCCGATTTCGATTGCGGGTCACTTTTTGGAGTGGGGATCAACTATTGTATTTGTCACCTCAGCCTTAGCGATTATCCCCTTAGCGGGTTGGATGGGAACTGCAACCGAAGAAATAGCCGTCGTCCTGGGCCCGAATTTAGGCGGGTTGTTAAATGCCACCTTTGGGAATGCAACGGAATTAATTATTGGAGTTGTCGCCCTGAATGCTGGATTAATTGATGTGGTCAAATCCAGTTTAGTCGGCTCAATTATAGGAAACCTACTATTAGTTATGGGTTTATCCATGTTCTTAGGAGGTTTACGCTTCAAAGAGCAAAAATTCCAGCCCGTGATTGCCCGTTTGAATGCCTCGGCCATGAATTTAGCGATAATTGCTATTTTAGTACCAACGGCAGTAGATGTTACCTCCATTGGCATTGAGGAATCCACCATGCAAACCCTCTCGGCGGCGGTGGCGGTGGTTTTAATTACGGTTTATGTTCTTACCCTGCTGTTTTCGATGAAAACCCACTCCTATTTATATGATGTGGGAGTGGCCGAAAACGATGAAGACGGCGAAATCACCCCAGAAGAAGCCGGACATGAGGCAGAAAATGTGAATTTAAAGCTGTGGATTGGGGTTTTGTTATTGGCTACCCTAACTGTAGCCTTCGAGTCGGAATTATTGGTGGGGACTTTAGAGGAAGCTACCTCTAGTTTGGGACTAACAGCATTATTTACCGGGGTAATTTTAGTTCCCATTATTGGTAACGCGGCTGAACACGCCACCGCCGTTACCGTGGCTATGAAAAATAAAATGGATTTATCCGTATCCGTGGCCTTGGGTTCGAGTTTACAAATTGCCTTATTTGTGGCCCCTGTGTTAGTTTTAGCCGGATGGATATTAGGCCAACCGATGGATTTGAATTTTAACCCCTTTGAATTAATCGCCGTTGCCGTGTCTGTGTTAATTGCTAATTCCGTCAGTTCCGATGGCCGTTCCGATTGGTTGGAGGGGGTTTTACTCTTGGCTGCTTATACCGTTTTGGGTATTGCGTTTTACTTCCATCCGATTATTGAGGGGATTGGTTGATTATCACTGATCCGGTATTCTATCCCACGAAGTGAACTATGATCCTGAAAACCGATGGCTAGAAATTTTGGGTTGAAGTTCTCAGCCGTGATGACTAGACGCACAACCCAAAACATAATACAATCTACATCGGTTAGTCGCCCTTACGGACACTCCGAAAGGATTGCTGTTAATTTTTTATAGGGAAAGAATAGTGGGTCTTTTTAGTCGTTTTTCGCAGGACATGGGCATTGACCTAGGGACTGCTAACACATTGATTTATGTATCGGGTAAGGGCATTGTACTACAAGAACCCTCGGTTGTCGCTATTGACAGACTAGAAAAAGTCCCGTTGGCGGTAGGAGAGGAAGCCAAAAAAATGTTAGGCCGCACTCCCGAAAATGTAGTTGTGCTACGACCCCTGCGGGATGGGGTGATTGCGGACTTTGATGCAGCCGAACAAATGCTCAAACATTTTATTCGGCGGGTGAATCAGGGAAAAACCCTGATTGCTCCTCGAATTGTGATTGGAATTCCCAGTGGAGTCACTGGAGTAGAACGCCGGGCGGTGATTGAAGCGGCTTCTCAAGCCGGGGCGCGGGACGTGCGACTAATTGATGAACCTGTGGCCGCGGCGATTGGTGCAGGTTTACCCGTTTCGGAAGCGACGGGAAATATGATTGTGGATATTGGGGGCGGTACTACAGAAGTCGCGGTGCTGAGTTTACAGGGAACGGTATTGAGCGAGTCCGTGCGGGTGGCTGGAGATGAACTCAACGATGCGATCATTTTGTATATGAAAAAAGTTCATAACTTAGTGATTGGAGAACAAACGGCTGAGGATATCAAAATTAAGATGGGTTCAGCTTACCCGAATCCGGCCGCCGATGAAGAAATGATTATGGAAGTACGGGGGATTCATTTATTATCTGGTTTACCTCGCACCGTTACCATTAAATCCACGGAGGTGCGCGAAAGTATGGTTGAACCTTTATCGGTTATTATTGATTCGGTCAAACGCACTTTAGAACGCACTCCTCCAGAACTGGCTGCGGATATCATTGACCGGGGAATTATGTTGGCGGGTGGAGGAGCCTTACTCAAGGGTATCGACGCCTTGATTAGCCACGAAACCGGAATTATTACCCATATTGCGGCTGACCCTCTGTGTTGTGTGGTATTGGGCACAGGTCGGGTATTAGAAAATTTCAAACAGTTAGAACGGGTTTTTACTGGGGGTTCCCGAAATCTGTAACAATTGATAATTGGTAATTGACCCTGAAAAAAACAATTATCGAAAAATTGGGTTTTAAACCCCGTCCCTTCGACCGTTCGACCGTTCGACTGGCTCACGGCTCACGGCTCAGGACAGGCTTTTAGCGATAGCGGAGGACGGCTTTATATTAACTTTTGTTAATTTTACAAAGTCGTCTGCTATTTTGTAAAAAAGTCAGGTAAGCTCAAGAAACAACATTAGCACTCCCGTCGAATGCTTAATCTTACTTACAACTACAGGTTAAAACCAAATAAAGAACAAATAGAAATAATTGAGCATAATTTAGATGTTTGTAAATCCGTCTGGAATTATGCTCTGTATGAAAGAAAACTTTGGTATAATTCTCGTAGTTGTAAAGTAAATATGTGTTCACTCAACAGTGAATACATAGTAGAACCTTTTGAATATCCATCATACCATAATCAATCCGCTAAATTAACTTTAGCTAAGAAAAATAATGCTTTTCTAAAATCTGGTAATGCTCAAACAATGCAGCAAACCTTGAGAAAATTAGATCGGGCATTTAATGATATGAAAGCTAAGAACATGGGATTTCCTAGATATAAAAAGAAAATGAAATCTTTTAATCTACCCTGTTCGGCTTCGATAGATGGTGACTATCTGAAAATGCCTTTACTCAAAAAGGTAAAGATCAGAAAATCTAGGGAAGTTCCAGAAGGATTTAAGATTAAGCAAGTTCAAATCATTAAGAAGGCATCTGGATATTATGCTAATCTAATGATTGAACTCGATGTTAATGTTCCCAAACCTACTCCCCATGGTCATGCCATAGGAATTGATGTAGGTATTTTAAATATGCTATCAACCTCCGATGGTTTAGTTATTCCCAGACCTAAGTTTCTTGATCAAGCACTGCGTAAGATTCAATTACTACAAAGAAAGCTGAAAAAGAAAGTTTTAGGTTCTAATAATTGGAAAAAACTACAACATCGAATAGCATTATTACACGAAGCAGTAGCAAATAGACGGAAAAACTATCATTTCAAATTAGCTCATCAACTTTGTAGGGATGTGGGAATGATATTTGTAGAAGATATCAATTTCACGTCATGGAGTCAAGGTTTATTTGGCAAGCAATCTTTAGATATGGGATTAGGACAGTTTTTCACAATTCTAGAATATGTTGGCAGCCAAACTGACACTTATTTCTGCAAAGTAGATAAAAATTACACCTCACAGATTTGTCCTAATTGTGGCACAAACACGGGTAAAAAAGAGTTAAGTGAAAGAGTCCATCATTGTCAAGAATGTGGATTTGAAATTGATAGAGATATTGCTGCTTCTATGGTGATTCGAGATAGAGGTTTAAATATTGTGGCGGCTGGTGCATCCGTGACTTAAATTGCTTTTGGAGGCGATCTGACGGGGGAGAAATCCTAGTTAAGAGCCTGTGAAAAAAGAATCCACTCGGCTTTAGCCAGTGGAGGTTCAACAATTATTAATTATTTTCACAGTTAATTTTAATCGGTATGCAAACACGCAGTTGGTGGAGTCGCAGTCGGAATCAATTTTTTTTACTGGGTTTGGCAATTTTAGCCGCTTGGTTAGTGCGACAAACTCAAGGGGCTGCTTTATATGAAATGTATTATTGGGTAACTCGTCCGTTTCATTTATCGACATCAACAGTAATGGAACAGGAAAAAATTGTTCGACAAATTGATCCTCGAATTAATCAGTTAGAAGCTCAAATTCAAGAACTGAAAAACCAAAATCAAAAGTTTCAGGATATTTTAAATTATGTCGCTTCTAAAAAACACGGTAAGGGAATTGTGGCTCCTGTGATTGGTCGCAGTGCTGATTCTTGGTGGAAACAAATTATTATTGGTCGTGGGAGTCAGCAGGGGGTTCGGAATCAGGATTTAGTGGTGGCTCCTGGGGGATTAATTGGACGGGTGATGAGCGTGACACCTAGTACCAGTAAGGTGATGCTTTTGAGTGATCCGATGAGTCGGATTGCGGTGACAATTAGTCGCAGTCGCAATATGGGATTTCTCAAGGGAAATTCGACCGAACAAGGAATCATGGAATTTTTTGAAAGTGATCCTAAAGTCAAGGTGGGAGATGTGGTTGTTACTTCTAGTTATAGCCAGCTTGTCCCTGAAGGTTTGCCCATTGGTAAAGTCGTTTCTGTAGATATGAATAAAGCCCCATCCCCCGAAGCAATTGTTGAGTTTTTTGCTTCTGTTTCTTCTGTGGAATGGGTGATTATTTATCCGAATCAAAAACCAGTCAACAGTAGTCAGTAATCAGTGATCAGTAATCCGTACAATAAATATGTTTTTTCAGTTTTATCAAGTTTTAAATTTGATGATTACCATTATTTCTTTAATGGTTTGTATTTGGTTATCCTTGGTTCGGATTCCTGGGTTAGAACTCTTTGGAATTACCCCGAATTGGGTGTTAATTTGGCTGGTGACTTGGAGTATTAAACGATCTTTTTTACAGGCTATGGTCGGAGGTTTATGCTGTGGGTTGATTTTAGATGGATTAACAGTTTCTTCTCCTTCCCATATTATTTCCTTGGTGATTGTTAGTCTTTTAACTGTAGTGATGTATAAACGAATTATTAAAAAAATTCAAGAGGATTTTATTTCCGTCGCTGTGATTGTTTTTGGAATGGCGATTTTGGTAGAAGCTATCCGAGGTTTTCAATTGAACAGTTTTGGATATTCGGCTTTAGATGAATTATTCCGACATCAACAACGGGTAGCACTGTCCACAGCAATTTTGAGTAGTTTGTGGGCTCCTGTCATCTATCTGCCGCTTAATCGCTGGTGGGCATTTCTGGAAACCTCAAATCAACTAAAATCTTAGGGGCGGGTTTGGTGGAGAGTTGGGTTAATTCACAAAGATCTCACGGAACTCGCTTCTACACGCTCTCAACGAAACTTATATGCTTAAACATAGCGATTTTGACCAAACAGATACAGCAGTTCGCGCTAAAATTCTCAGTGAAGCTCTCCCCTATATTCAAAAGTTTTCTAATCGTACGATTGTGGTGAAATATGGGGGGGCTGCGATGAAAGACAGTAGCCTCAAAGATAAGGTGATGCAGGATATTGTGTTACTATCTTTTGTCGGTATTCGAGTGGTGGTGGTTCATGGCGGTGGCCCAGAAATTAATAGTTGGTTGATTAAATTGGGAATTGAGCCTCAATTTAAAAATGGGTTGCGAGTCACCGATGCTGCAACCATGGATGTAGTGGAAATGGTGTTAGTGGGTCGGGTGAATAAGGAAATTGTTTCTTTGATTAACCAGGCGGGAGGGGAAGCTGTTGGCTTATGTGGCAAGGATGCTAACTTAATTAAAGCTCGTCCCGAAGGTCAAGCGGATATTGGTTTTGTAGGAGAAGTCAGTAGTGTCAATACTAAACTTTTAGAGTCTTTGGTGAGTAGTGGTTATATTCCCGTAGTTTCTAGTGTGGCAACGGATGAAGATGGACAGGCTTATAACATGAATGCCGATACGGTCGCCGGGGAAATTGCGGCCGCCTTGGGTGCTGAAAAGTTAATTCTGTTAACAGATACAGCCGGAATTTTGGAGGATTATCATAATCCTGATACCTTAATTGCCCAAGTTAATATTCAGGAAGCCCGACAATTAATTGATCAAGGAATTGTTTCTGGGGGTATGATTCCTAAAGTTAATTGTTGTGTCAGAAGTTTAGCCCAAGGTGTGCGGGCTGCTCATATTTTAGATGGTCGTGTTCCCCATGCTTTATTACAAGAAGTCTTCACTGATTCAGGTATAGGCACTATGATTGTCGCTTCTGAATTTATGCGGTAAAGATTCACCGATAGTTTTCACCCGATAAGCTGTTGAGTCTCTATGTTACGTGATCCGGCTCAACGCTGTCGCATGGCTCAAGCGATCGCCCAAGGGATTCTGCTATACATGATAGAGAGTAACTGAAATATCGAGCGATCGCCCAGAGACTCAAAATAGTACCCAATTGGTGAGAAGTATCCGGCAACAATATTGGCATCCGTAATAAATTATTTATACCTGGTTATTTAGACTTTCTATATATTGCTTAATTAAAGGTAAAACAGTATAAAAATTGCCTTGCTGTTCGATTAAACACCGTTTTAATAAAGACTGGAGGACATTAATTAAATCCGATGAATTAATTTTACTATTTTCTAACAATTTAACTAAATTAACCGGATGGTTTTCCTTTGCCAATGAAGAAAGCACTTGTTTTTCTATTTCCGATAAGCGATCGCACTGTTGCTGTAAACTATCTTTAATATCTTCAGGTAACAATAGAGTATTATTAATTAATACCTCAATTTCACATTCTCCCAAATCCTGCATCAAATTTGCTATACTCTTTAACCAGAAAGGATTGCCTTGATAGCGTTGAATAATTGTATCCCGGTGATCAATTTCCGTTAACCCATTATCTCTGAATATTTCCCGCGCAGCTACAATATCCAAACCCGTCAGTCGTAAAGTCCGAATTAGAGAATTTTCGCTTTTAACCTCAGTTATAATTCTAGGTTGTTCCCAACCAATTAACACAACACAACTTTGATGAGATAATTCTTTAATTTGTTTAAATAAAGTCCGATAATCTTCATATCCAGACTTATACTTCCCGACCAATTCCCCACTACTAAAAAGATTTTGAATATTATCTAAAACCACTAAACAGCGATACTTTTGCAAATATTTAATTAGAGGTAAAGATTTATGATTGTTTGCAGATAAATCTAACTGTTCAGACTGAGAAATTATCCGAATCAAATTACTTTGAAATTCCGCTAAAGTCGGCAATGAGTCAAAATCACACCAAATTACATACTCAAATTCATCCTTAATTTGTTGAACCAATTGCACCGTTAACGCCGTTTTCCCAATACCACTAATACCCGCAATAGCAATTAGGCGACATTGTTCTTGTAAAATCCAGGTAGTCAGGGTTTCTAGTTCAGGAGTGCGATTATAAAAAGCACCCAAATCAGGCATTTCACTTAAATCATTATGCAGAGTTTCAGTTGATTCTGACTGAGAAATATCCTCATTTTGCTGATGTGGGTTTGGTATATCTGGCGGATGTCTACTTTCTCCACAAATATTAAAACTATGACTAAAATTATTATTAACATTTTGTGCAAAGTTGAAAAGATTAGAGTCTTGTAACCTCTCAATTGCAGATTTAAAATTCGATTTATTAACATCTTCCCCTAACTCTTTTGCAATAATTTTCCATAATTTTGATCCTGCATTTCTCACATTACTCACCGAACAATCAAAATCCTTAGCAATTTGTTTGTATGTATCATGTTCCAGTGTTCCCCGCAATACCGCTTCCTCTAAATCATCAAGATGCTTACCAGTTTTAGCAAATACTATATCATCAGCCACTTTTAACATTTCTTTAAGGTTCATTACGGCTAGGAGATAGGAGAGTTTTGTGTATTATAGCGCACATTAGCGGACTTTTTTAGACAATTTTGTATATTTTTGTATAAAACTAGATTTCAAGAAGACAAAGGTTGGTAAAAATTGTTGACAAAATAGGATATTTTGGGGCTAGACAAAACTTCGATTTTTAAGAAATAATAAAGACAGTATTCAAATATCAAACTAGGAATTACAAATATGAGTTTTGAAGATATCGCCCGTCAAGCTGTTGAAAAAGCTTTTGAACAGGGTACGGAGACTGTTGTAGAAAAAACTACGGGTATTGATGGAAATACAGTCAAAACAGTCAAAGCAGTTGCAGAAACTGGTGCTGCGGTAGGTGCGGCTGCCAGTGCAGCTACGGGGTTGACTGTTGCAGCAACTTCAGGAGCAGGAATTACTTCGGGTTTAGCTGCCGCCGGTAGCGTGGTTGGTGGTGGGATGGCTGTTGGGCCTGCGGTATTAGCAGCAGGCCCAGCTTATCTTGGGGCAAAAATAATGAATGAAACTTTGTTCAAAGACCAACCTGACTTGTCTGAGGAGGAGAATGATGCTCGTGCAAAGGCAAGAACAGCTACAAATATTGGGGCTGCTGCTGGTATAGCTGGTGCTGGTATAGCAACGGTAGCTGGCGGTGCTTCTGGTGCTGCAATTATGGGTACCCTTGCAGGGATCGGTGGTGTTGTTGGGGGAGGTGCAATTGCTGGTACTGCCATCGTTGCGGCTGCACCTGTTGCGGCTGCTGCGGCTATTGGATACGGAGTATATAAACTTTTTGGAGGTAAAAAGTAGCTCAATTTCTACCTGTCCATTTAAGCCACTGCCATGATATCAATCTGATAATGATATAGAGAGCGATCGCATTCTTAAAATAAAGAGCGATCGCACTTTATTGTAATAATTGTAGGGAGAGCGATCGCAGTCTTAAAAAAGCGATCGCCTACACCAATATAGAATATTGCTTAACTGAGTGTTTGTATTGTTGAATTGCTTGTCAGGTTAGCATCAACTGTGGCTAATTTTAAATCATAGTAAATGGCTGTAGCGGCAATAAATCGGTCTGCGGGGTCTTGATGGGGTAGTGAAATCTGGCGACTTAAAATAGCAATAGGGTGATTAATTTGGGCTTCACGAGTTTCTAGGGTTTTTAAAGCTAAGTTAACCCATATAACCGGATCAGGCTGTAAAGATATCCGTCCTTTTTCTGCAAGAATGAGTGTCTCCCAAATGCTAATAGGACTCAACCAAAGTTCAGTGTTAACATCTGCAATTACCGTTTGAAGTTGGATTGATAGGCGTTGGTCACCGAGTAAATACCACAGCCAGATGTGGGTATCGAGTAGAATTTTCACTCTAAAACCTCCCAAGGTTGGGCAACAGGAGTGATTAAATCTCCTAATATTTCACCGCTTCCTTTCATAGCCCCAAAAGCGGGGCGTGAGGGTTGGCTGTTGGCGGGATAGATAATTACTAATGGTTGCCCTTCATGGATGACAGTTAGAGGGGTTTTAGTGCGTTCAACCTCTATCAATAGAGTTTGCAAGGTTTGGGGTAATTCAGTTGTAGTAATTTGTGTCATTTTTTAACGGTTCACAATCTGATCTATTTCTATTATATCAATGTGATCATTGTAGTCCAAGCGATCGCACTCTTAAATAAAAAAGAGCGATCACACTTCCTTGTAATAATTGTAGGGAGAGCGATCGCACTTTCTTTTAATAATTTTAGGGAAAGTGATCGCAATGCGTCAAAAGTTCATGGCGATCACCTAAAATATAAAGGGCGAACACCCATTAGGATCAACCCATAAACAACAACCCCCGCACAGCTTATGACCCTAAAAGAACAACTCCTGCAAGCAATTGAAACTTTGCCGAGCGATCACCTTGCCGAAGTCCTCACCTTCGTTAACTCTCTTGCGGGCAAACCTCGTAACACATCCGCTAGATCCTTTCTGGCTCATCTCAAGACAATCGGCACTTGGTCAGGGGACGATTTCCAAGAATGTTTAGAAGCCGTCAAATACTCACGAGGCGAAATACAATTTGACTACAACCCCAATCCCTATCAACTTACTCTAGTAACAACTGATAAAGACTTTCAGCGCATTCAAGCAGTACAACCATTCGACTTGGAATCTTGGATCTGAACATCGCCCCTATGAATATACGGTTTTTTCGCTGTAGTGTATTAAATTGAAGCTAATTAGAAGATTTAGTTAAAGTGATCCCAATGACAAGGAAGATCGATGAGATTGCCCTTCATTATCATTGCGATTGTTAGTCATTTTTGGGATCTTTATAATTATAATTAATAGTTAAATTAATCAGTAGAGTTGACGATGCGAACTATTGGATTAAAGGTAACGATAACAAGCAATGGCAAGTTGTTAGTCGATTCTCCTGTAGATATACCAGTGGGTCAGTATAATGCCGTTCTCGTTATAGAAGATCAACCGATTTCGGATCAGGCTCAAACTTCCGTCCAAAAGGCTCAAGCTATTTTCAGGCAATATATTCCTGCTGGTAGAAAACTCTCGGAGGAGTTGATTCAGGAGCGGAAATTGGAGGCGACAGGTGAGTGAAGTTGTTTTAGATGCCTCTGCTGTCTTAGCTTTACTGAATCAAGAAACGGGTAGCGAAGAAATTTCGCGGTTTATTGGAAATGCTGCTATCAGTACCGTTAACTTGTCTGAAGTGATAGCAAAGTTAGCAGAAGCAGGAATAAATGAAAACGTCATTCAGCAGATTCTATCTAATCTAAATCTTGAGGTTGTAGCTTTTGATCAAGAACAAGCATTAAAGTCGGGAATGCTGCGACCAAAAACTAAATCAATTGGGCTTTCATTTGGTGATCGCGCTTGTCTAGCGTTAGGGATTTCTCTTAATCAACCTGTTCTGACAACTGATAGATTGTGGAGCAATCTTAGCCTTGCAGTTGAAGTCCGAGTGGTGCGTTAGATTGAAGCTAATTAATTAGAATATTTGCCTAATCGGTGTAGTTTTAATTGTAGGTAGGGAAAGCGATCGCATTCTTAAAAAAGGAGCGATCGCACTTTATTGTAATAATTGTAGGGAAAGCGATCGCACTCTTACAAAAAGAGCAGTTATCTAACATTAATTAGCAGCCCAAAGAACAGAAATATCGCTGTATTGCTTGAATATTGAATCAGCACTCACCAGCGTCATATTCTCAATTTGAGCCTGAGCAATCAACATACGATCAAAGGGATCTCGATGATGTAATGGCAATGCAGATGATCGCAGTGCATGAGGTGCTTTGATTTCTAAATATCGCATATCTAACTGCACCATACGACTAGAAATGTAGGTATCTATTGGCTCTGGCAATGGTAATTTTCTGATCGCAACTTTGATCCCAATTTCCCAAACACTAGCAACAGAAAACCATAATTCATTACTTTCATCGGCAATCTGTGCGATCACTTCTTGATTTAATCGCTCAGGTTGGGCAAACCACCACAACCAGCATTGGGTATCCAACAATAATTTCACTGTTCATTTCCTTCATTCAAATGCTGCCAAAATTTCTTGGGGTAACGGTTCATTAAAGTCGTCTGGTATGATAAATTTACCTTGATCTTGCCCTAAACTCGCCCGTCGATTGGATGAAGGACGAAACGGAATTAACTTCGCGATCGCCACCCCTTGATTGGAAATAATAATTTCTTCTCCAAGTTCTACACGAGACAATAACTCAGAGAGATTTTTTTTGAAGTCGTTGGGTAAGTTTTCAATCTGAAGTTTAGCCATGACGATCCCAGAATTACTTAATTTATTATATCACCAGTTTCCATCATATCAATGTGATCATTGTAGGGAGAGCGATCGCCTTCTTAAAATAAAGAGCGATCGCACTTTCTTGTAATAATTGTAGGGAGAGCGATTGCTTAAGATATAATCAAAACAACCCATCTAAGAAAATAGCTCAATCATGAAAACACAACTTAATCAAGAGGGACAGATTACTATACCTCCTGAAATTCGTGAGCGTTTAGAACTGAAACAGGGAGATGAATTCCTATTAATTGTTACCGGAAATGAAATTAAGTTACAACCGATTCAAAGAAAATGCCTGAGTGAATTTCGAGGAGTTTTACCAGCTACTCAACCTTATTCGGGTAAAACAACTATACGCCAAGCTGTAGCTCAATCTTTAGCTCAGAAATCTAATCAGTCATAATCATGAGTAATTATTGGGTAGATGCCAATATTTTATTAAGGTTCATTACCAATGATCCCCTCAATCTCGCTGAACGATCTGCTAGATTTTTACAGAAAGCTGAACAAGGGGAAATTACACTCAAGGTATCTTCAATTGTTGTGGCTGAAGTGGTTTGGGTATTAATTTCTTTTTATGGTTATTCTCGACAACAAGTTGCAGATGTTTTGATAGGTTTGTTAACATCAGAGGGTATTATTCTTGAATCTAGTGAGCAAGTAATAGCAGCCCTTGATAGTATGGCGACAGCAAATGTTGATTTTGTTGATGCTTATCTTGCAGAAGTGGCTCGTAAAGAAAATGAGTCTGTTGCTTCTTTTGATCGAGATTTCAAACGTTTAGATATACGTTATATAGAGCCAGATTAATTAATTTTTGATTGGATTCATGGGAATGAGTTAGTCTATTATACCACCAATTTCTATCATGACAACGTGATCATCACAAGAAAGTGCGATCGCATTCTTAAAAAAAGGAGCGATCGCACT
>NZ_CAWLTW010000001.1:3448102-3714533 GCF_963864145.1 Planktothrix prolifica NIVA-CYA 540
AAAAAGGAGCGATCGCACTTTCTTGTAATAATTGTAGGGAAAGCGATCGCATTTCATCATATCAATGTGATCATTTTAGAGAAAAAGTTGTAAAAAGTCTCACATCAAACCTGCTACCTGTCAAAGAATTTACTAACCGTTCATCCAGAGTTAGCAACGGTGCTTTAACTTGTTCTGAAAGTGCTACATAACAGCCATCATAAGCTGTAATTCCATAGTCCAAACCAATTTGAACAGCATTACTGATTAGATCTTTTGTTGAAATGACTTGAAATCGTAGTGCTTTTAAGTCACTTAAATCGGCTTTAACCTGTTCAGCCGTGTAGAGGTTAGCGCGTACATACTTCCAGAGAACATTAGCACATTCAATATAAAAAAGATCAGGTACAAAAAACTCAACAGAAGGATCATCAAGATGAGTAAATAGTTGATTAACTTTAGAGGTCAATAGATCAGCAACAAATAACTTAATACAAATATTTGTATCAATTATGCAGCGTAAACTAACGGTCATCTATTGCGATCCTCTTGAATTAAAATAGTGCTATCTGTTAATCCAAAATCCCTGGGGTTAACTCTCGGACGATTACGAATTATTTGTAGAATTGCTGACATGGGTTGGTTCTCTTGCGTCCGATTTATCATTACTTTGTCAGGATCAAATGATAAGGATTGCGTCAACAGATGAATAACTGCCTCATTAAGAGTAAAATTTTTCTCTGAGGCCAGACACTCAATCTGACTATATAGTTCATCAGGCAAGTTTTCAATCTGAAGTTTAGCCATGGCGATTCCAGAATTACTTAATTTATTATATCACCAGTTTCCATCATATCAATGTGATCATTGTAGGGAGAGCGATCGCCTTCTTAAAATAAAGAGCGATCGCGCTTAGGCAAAGATTTCTGGTAAACTGTAGCGCATATATAAATCAAACAGCCTACACTTGTGGAAATAATTCCAAACAAAGCCTTAGTAGTTCGTGGCGGTCGTAATCACACCAACGATTCCTAACCCATCACAATCATCATCCTAAATCGAGTAAAAACATGAGTTATCCCAGAATCTTTGCAGACTTTCATAATGCTGATGAACAGAGTCGCCTTCGCCTAAATTGTGTTGGTACAATTGAAGATTTGAGTCGCCTTTTCAATGTAATTATGGTATAATAATTAAAGATAATCTTGCTAATATTGCATAATAATCATGACTATTGATATAGAGATTTTTCAAACCGTCGTCAAGATGCCGGAATCTTTAAAAAAAGAGATATTGGATTATGCACAATATCTACTTGAGAAACACGCCAAAAGTGGATCATCTCAAGAAAAACTTGAAGAACTTCATGGTTATGGAAGTTGGGTTGGTCAGATATTTATGTCTGATGATTTCGATCAACCACTCGATAATCTAAAGGAATATATGTAACATGACATTTCTTTTGATACAAGGCTTTCCGCCTCGTTTACCAGGCTCGATAGTAATAATATGGCGATAGCTCATGGCAAAGGTAAATTTAGCGTTTCTACAGTAAGTTTAGCCTAATTTCTGATGCTAGCGGGGCGTGAGGGTTGGCTGTTGGCGGGATAGATAATCACTAATGGTTGCCCGTCATGGATAACAGTTAGAGGGGTTTTGGTACGTTCAACCTCTATCAATAGAGTTTGCAAGGTTTGGGGTAATTCAGTTGTAGTAATTTGTGTCATTTTCTGTTACTTATTCAGCAAGCCCTACTTATAATTTTGTTCTTAAAAATCGAGATTTTAAGCCGTTTCTAACCAGTCAAAAATTCTATCTAACTGCTCTAAGGTAACTAAACCGTATTGCAACAAAGTCATAGATACGGGACTGGGATCTTGATATTTATGTTGAGAGTTCGTGGGATGATTGGCTCTTTCTGCCATGGCAATTGAATCCGCAGATAGGGATAATTCTTCCTGCAGAAAGTGAATAAACCGAGAGTATTTACTGGGTGTCATTCTAACACTCACCTCCTAATTTAATATTGATCTAAGGGTTAACAAAAAATTTTTCTGATAAAATTGGCTAATTGCCTTTTTTTATAGATTGATATACTGAAACAGATGAAGCTATCAAAATTAATCCGTCGCTAGACAGAACAGTTTCCTTGTCAAAACAGAGAAGTAGCGGAACTCTAAAATTTAGAGTCACAGTTTCACGGTTATTTAACCCTAGCTTGTTCAATACGCGCGAACTTGACTCAAAATTAGCCCTGACAACCAATGATCGTCGTGGATCAATTTTCTTTGCCCGCTTGCTTCTCCTCACACCTAAGAAGAATAAATCAACTGTATAGGGTTAACTGCCTTTACGCTGAACAGTGTTCGAATAAACAGATTAACAAATTTATTTGCTATGGTGTAGACCTTAACATTAAAGTTTTAACAAATTACATGAATTTTTGTAAAGTTATTTCAACTTAAAGCTCATGGCTGAGAATTCAGAAAGCTGATCGGTATGCGATCGCCCACTTTTACACCCAATTCCTGAGATCGTCCGCCCCGTAATTCAATCACCTGATTCACCGGAACATCAGGGCCATAGGTAGGACAAGGTTCCTGTTCACAAGGGAGAGCATTAACCTGAATGGCTTTCACCACGTCATCGCGCAGAAAAATCATATCCAGGGGGATTTTACAGTTTTTCATCCAAAACCCCACAACCCGAGGTTGAGCAAAGGGAAATAACATTCCCCGATCATCGGCTACATTGGTTCTATACATTAAACCTAATGCTTGTTGCTGAGGGGTTCGAGCCACTTCAAGCTGAATAACCTGGCTGCCAATTTTAGCCTTCGCCGTAATCGGTAACATTTGACCCCGATTCTCTTGGGTGATTATAGGAGATTGAGAAACCGAAGTTCCTAAACCTACAGATTGTGCTATTGAAACCGATGATAACAAAGGTGAACAGCTAACTAATAATATACCGAGCGCCCCAAAACCCATGGAAACTAAGGCTTTGGGTATAGAAGCCAAGATCAAACCAGTCCTAAATCCGACTAACAGTTCAAGGTTCAAGGTTGTCAAAAAATTTGTATCCCCAGCGACAAAAGATCGTACAGCATCTTAGACAATTTTGATCACTGATTTAACAGGATTACGCAGATTACCCAAAACCCAAAACCCATTACCCAAAACCCAAAACCCATTACCCATCTCTGAGAACATACCCCACCCCTCTAACCGTTTGAATTAGGCGTTTTTCGCCTTCGTCTTCAATTTTGAGTCGCAAATAACGAATGTAAACTTCTATAACGTTAGACTCTCCCAGAAAGTCATAACCCCAGACATTCTCTAAAATTTGTTCCCGGGTTAAGACTTCTCGCGGATGTTCCATCAAATATTTGAGTAACTCATACTCTTTCATTGTTAGATCAATTGTTCTACTATTGCGGAGTGCCCTTCTGGTGGCCAAATCCAAGACTAACTCCCCAAAGCGTAACTGTTCGTTAGTATTAGTTCCTGGTTGCAAATATAGATTGACCCGTTCCAAAAAACTTTCCGTCCGATAGGGTTTTAAACAATAGTCATCTGCCCCCGACTCTAAACAAGCAATGCGGTCTTCGATCGCATCTTTTGCCATTAAAATTAACACAGGTATCCGGCTACCTAAATCACGTAAATGACTACAAACCGATAGTCCTGACTCTCCTCCCAATAATCGATCAATGACTATTAATGCGGGTTGTAATTCCGTTGCTTGATTTAATCCTGCTGCTCCGTTACTGACTACAATCGGATAATAACCCGCTTCTTCTAAATCTAGGCTAATCTGTTGAGCTAACAGTTCATCTGGCTCAATAACTAAGATCGAAGGATGCTGCTCTAACCCCAACTTATTCATCTATTTATTTTGTTTTGATCAAAAAAATTAAAACTATTTTAACACTTTCCGTTAACTATTAAGGTGTTAGTGCGTGCTAACACACTTCCGCCCTGCCTCCTCTGTCTCCCCCGGCTACGGTAATTCAACAGAAGTCGGTTTGGCAATATGAGGTAGTCCCCAGCCTAATTTTTCTCGGAGAACTTGAAAAAATTCGGGGGGTTGAAGCCGAATAAATTTGGCATGATAGGGCGATCGCTTAACTTTCACCTGATATTCTGGAAGGACATAACAGCCTCCATTTCCATCCACTACCATCACCAACTGATTCGGACTAGCCGGATAAATGATTACAGGTTCAGTTTCCCCATAAATCAGAGCCCGAGAAGCCAAAGAATGGGGACAGATGGGAAGTAACTGTAACACTTCCACCCCGGGTGTTACCACGGCTCCTCCGGCTGATAAACAATAGGCCGTTGAACCCGTAGGAGTAGAAATAATCACCCCGTCCGCCGCAATATCCACCGGAGCATGACGACCGATTTTAATTTCAAAATGACACATACAGGTCATGGGTTCCCGGTGTAACACCATTTCATTCAAACACAAAGCTTCCCACAGCACTTGTTCTGACTGACATACCTCCACCGCAATCATAGTCCGGTTTTCAACAATATAGTTTCCGTCGATCACTTGTTCCAAGACCGAAGGCAATTGATTCAGGTAGGTTTCGGTTAAAAACCCCATGTGACCCGTATTCACCGCCAATAGAGGAATACCGTGAGGTGCCAGTTGACGAGAGGCGGAGAGAACCGTACCATCCCCACCTAGAACAATGGCAAACATCATCTCCTGATCAAAATCAGGCGGGGCCAGCTTATCCATAGGAATGCGGTGTAAAGGATTTGGCCCAGTAGCATAGCCCAAGATGCCCCCGGTTCCGGGTGCAGTGCAAACCTTCAATCCCCGCCCTATCAGCTTATCTTTGATCTCGGTCGCAGCACGACAAGCGGTGGGTTTGGAGTCATTATAAATAATTCCTACTTTTGGCACGAGAAGTCTTGTTAAAATTGGGTTTAAATAGCCTAACAGCAACTAATTCGTCTATCTCAGAACTGGGATTGCCACCCCAATTCTGATCAGACATACAATTGAGCGATGGTTAAAGCATACTCTGTCTTTGGGCGATTGTGTCCAGTTAGAGGGGCTTGAAGGGATTGCTTCTCTGTTTACGTTTTTTCAGCTTTTCCTGTTCATATTCTAATTCTTTAAGTTTCTTCATAATCCGACTAAAGTATTCCTGCATATAAGTCTCTAAGCTGCTGATTTCCTTGGGGTCGATGCCAAAAACTTGATAGGTTTCATCCATCGACGCTTGCAAGGGTTGACCATTGGCTAAAACCTCAGCAAAGGCTAGACGGTCAGAGACATTCCAACTCCACTGAAACCAACGGGTTACTTGCCGGAATAGACGCAGGACTTGTGTAGGGGTGCGAGTAATTTTAGCTTCTTTACCCGAAAGCCTTTCACATAAACGAATAATCTCCTCGGCTGTCCAGGCTTTAGAGCCGACGATGGGAAAACTTCTATTCTCAGTTTCAGCAACGGATAGGGCTTTAACCGCAAATTTAGCGATATCGATGGTGTCCATATAGGCAACGGGTGAACTTAACCCAGGTACCAAAACCGCTTGTTTATCTAAAATTGGAATCGCATATTGACCAATTAACCCTTGAAAAAATCCACAGGGCTTTAAAATTGTGTAATTTAAACCGGACTCGGCTAAAAATAGTTCGGTACAGCGCTTGATTTCTAATAGGGGCACTTGGGGATATTTCTCGGCATCCAAAAAGGAAAAGAAGATAAATTTTTCCACTCCTGCTTCCTTGGCCGCTTGAATCAGAGAGACTTTCCCTTTCCAGTCTATTTGTTTAATTCCTAATGAATCCGTAGGACGGGCTGTTGCTGCGTCAATCACGGCCGTTACTCCTTCTAGGGCAGATTTTAAGGTTTCTGGTTCACACAAGTCCCCAGGAACCAATTCCGCCCCCCATTCTTTTAAAAACGCTGCCCTGCGGTAACTGCGTGCTAAACAACGCACGGTATAACCCTCGTCAATAGCGCGTCGCACCACCTGTCTTCCCAATGTGCCAGTCCCACCAACAATTAATAAGGTCATGAATATGAGTCTGAAGATTAAAGTTTGTTAAGTATGCTATCAAATATTCTCTCATTTTTTTACAAAACTTAACAAAAATCCGAGGGCCTACCCTGTAGATCCCAGATATCACCCCAGACTCTGAAAACAATAAAAACTTTTTCTGATTGCGGCGTTGCGACGAAATCGTTCCAACCCAAAACAACAGCACCCAAAGCTCATTTCCCTAGTGATTTCCCCTCCTATGTTGGATGATGTAGAGTTGCTACTAAGGTCGAAGCCTAGTTGCATTGCTCCCTTTACCATGATTAGGGGAAGTGTAAGGATATAATGATAGGTACTGTTGTTTGTATTCTACAAGACAGATTGTATTGACTTTTAACAGAGTAACTAACCTCCTAGTTAAGCTAAGGAATTTCCTCGTTTATAATCCGTAAGTTTGGAGTTGTATACTTGTTAAAAACAAAGCTACATTGCTCCCATTTGGTTCACTAGAGGAAATATCAGCAACTAAAGAAAGAGTTACTGCGGAAGACGACAGACGTTAGATGAAACAGTTTAGTTAACCTCCTAATTTCACTTAACTCGGACGCTCAAGAAAACGTGTTTCGGGCCTCCTATAATCGAGATTTTACCGTTTGAACATCGTTTACTGATCTGTCAGAGAAGCTCTTTTTGGCTCCTGTATATAGAATAAACATTCCCCCTATAAATTGCAAGTGAAATCCATTAAAGTTAATCATTTGATCAATCAACACTCTCGCAATTGTAAACTTAGGTAACAGAGACTTTTCGATTAAATCAGCATCTAATCTTGATATGTAGGGGATGACACTTGTTCAGACTGTTAGCACATCTAGCCCGATTTTATTCTTTGTTGAAATAGATGGAATCCCCGCCCGTTTTACCGCGGGGTGGATGTCAACGCACCTGCATATAGACTGCATCGGAAATCGTGGGAATTTCTGCATATTTTCCCGACAAAGATTGAATCACAGAATAGAAAAATACCGCCAAAAGTCCCAAGAATATCATGTTGTAGAGGGTTTCACCGACAAATCCTTGTAGAAGAACACTGCCAAATACCTGGAATACTAACGTGCATAAAATTAGAACAATGTCAATCAAAATGGCTTGCATGGTATTAAATCGAATGAAATGGGGAATATTTTCATTACGAACCACTAACATATATAAACCGATAAACACAATAAATCCAGCAAAAGGAATGTATTGATAAAGGAACATTAAAGGAATAACAGGCAATGTAATAATTTGTAAAACTGGAAACTGTTGGAATAAAAAGCGTCCAAAGGGCAACCCATTCATTAAAGGTAATAGATAGGGTAATGCGGCAAAAATGCGATCGCGTACTGTCGTGGTTCCGCGCCAAGTCATAACCAATTCTCCTGAGTATCTCTTAAACTCAGGATAGCGCAGTCCTAGAGATTGGGGTTAGATGTTCGCAAGAAAAACCCACAAGGAGTGCAAGTACCCCCTCGCTGATCACCAAGAACCAATATATTATTGGATATTGGCAATACGGAAACCCATCTGACATTCATACTGACTCGGTTGATTGTCAATGCAGGGACGAACCAAATGTCCACAGGACAACTGGCCTCCTCTCCAACGCGGTTGACCGCTTTGATCGGCTAATAAACATCCCTGACAAACTTGTTGAGAAGCAAGTATCTGGTTATCCATCAAAATGACTAGCATAATGATTCCTCCGACAGACGCCCAATTATACTTTTATTGTAATCCCACAGTTATCGGGGATTCGGCTAAATGAGTCACAACTTAATGCAATTTTGGAATCAACCATCAGCACAGTAAAGTTATGATGGAAAATCAGGGATAATCCTAATCCGTTTGAATCGGTAATCAAATTGTGTAATTAAGAGGAATTTTATTGTGAGTCAGACTAACTTAGAAATCTTATCTGAAACTGATCCGGTGATTGCTGATCTGATTCAGCATGAACTCTGTCGTCAACGGGAACACCTAGAATTAATTGCCAGTGAAAATTTTACCTCGGCGGCGGTCATGGCGGCCCAGGGGTCGGTTCTCACCAATAAATACGCCGAAGGACTTCCCAAAAAACGCTATTATGGGGGTTGCGAATTTGTCGATGGCATCGAACAATTAGCCATTGAACGCGCCAAACAACTATTCGGGGCTGCGAGTGCCAATGTTCAGCCCCATTCTGGAGCCCAAGCTAACTTTGCCGTGTTCTTGGCTATGCTCAAACCGGGTGACACGATCATGGGAATGGACTTATCCCATGGGGGACATTTAACCCATGGTTCCCCGGTCAATGTTTCCGGTAAATGGTTTAAGGCTTGCCATTACGGAGTTAGCCCGGAAACCGAACAACTTGAATATGACTTAATTTTAGAACTGGCTAAACAGCATAAACCTCAAATGCTGATTTGCGGTTATTCTGCCTATTCTCGGATTATTGATTTTGAGAAGTTCCGCGCCATCGCCGATGAAGTCGGTGCTTACTTAATGGCCGATATTGCCCATATTGCTGGGTTAGTGGCAACGGGTCATCATCCTAACCCGATCCCCTATTGTGATGTTGTCACCACCACTACTCACAAAACCTTGAGAGGGCCAAGGGGCGGATTGATTCTCAGCCGAGATGCCGAACTGGGCAAAAAATTGGATAAAGCTGTTTTCCCCGGTAGTCAAGGTGGCCCCCTAGAGCACGTTATTGCAGGCAAAGCCGTTGCCTTTGGGGAAGCCCTCAAACCCGAGTTTTCGACCTATTCTGGTCAAGTGATTGCCAATGCTAAAGCCTTAGCGACTCAGTTACAAAACCGAGGCTTAAAAATTGTTTCCGGTGGTACGGATAATCATTTGATGTTAGTGGATTTACGTTCTGTCAATATGACGGGTAAACGGGCGGATCAACTGGTTAGTGAAGTGAATATTACGGCGAATAAAAATACGGTTCCCTTTGATCCCGAATCTCCTTTTGTCACCAGTGGTTTACGGTTGGGATCTCCGGCCATGACCACCCGGGGGATGGGAGAAACGGAATTTATCGAAATTGGGAATATTATCGCCGACCGTCTGTTAAACCCCGAAGATGAAGGTATCGGCGAAGCCTGTCGTCAACGGGTGGCGAATTTGTGCGATCGCTTTCCCCTCTATCCCCATCTGAGTTTGAAAGTTCCAGCCTTAGCCTAGTGGGATTTAGATAGATCTATCAAATGAATTGTAGGATTTAAACCCAATTACCCCCCAAACCCCGTACACGGGGGGCTAAGGTCTTAAAAAATTTAACAATTCTCGATTTACAGTTTGGGGAACTTCCTGTTGCATCCAGTGACCACAATCGGAGATTAATTCTAGTTTAAACGGGGCCGCAATTAATCTATCTAAACCTTCCGTTAGATGATAACTTAAAAATGAGTCTTCCTTTCCCCATAAAACTAAAGTAGGAGATAAAACTTTTACCTGGGTTTTTGTCAAATTTAATAACCAAGTCGGCGGCCAAAACAAATGACGATAATAACTCATCGCTGCTCTTAATACCCCGGGTTTTTCTAAAGCTGCTTCATAAATTTGAGTTTCTTCGGTACTAAAAGCACCCTTACGGATAGCGTGTTCTCGCAACGCATTAGTAATAAATTCTTTTAAATTTTGTTGGATTAACCATTCGGGAATCCCCGGAACTTGAAAGGCAAAAATAAACCAACTGCGACGAACTTGATCTAAATTACTAACTAATTCTTGCACAAAACGATAAGGGGGAGGAGCGTTTAGAATCGCCAAACGATTTAGAGATTCAGGAAACTTCTGGGCAAAATGCCAAGCAATTAATCCCCCCCAATCATGCCCAACAATATGAGCTTTAACATAGCCTAATCGTTGAATCAAGCCCTGAATATCAACTACGAGGGTATCCAAATCATAGCCACTATCCGGCTTGTCAGAATCATTATAACCCCGTAAATCAGGTACAACAACTTTAAAATGACGAGCCAAAGCCGGAATTTGATAGCGCCAAGCGTACCAAAATTCAGGAAATCCATGTAGAAGTATGACGAGTTCACCCTCACCTTGGGTAACCGTGTGTAAACGAATGTTATTCGTTTCTACAAACAGATGTTGCCAATCAGATTCCAATGTCACCATAAACTCCAATATAATGCTCACAAGCGCTTAGGCTAACGTCTTAGAGAATTTCCTCAACGGATTGGAGCAATGTTAAACAGTTGCTCGGTGATTCCAGATTACCACCGACGGGGGTTAAATCCATCAACTTCATTAGGTCTGTAAAAAGGCAATTCCGCATCTTCTAAACACGCTGGGCAAGTTTGGGACTGATCAGATGGGGAGAAGGTATTCCTCTGTAAATGACTAAATTAGCCAATTCCTGCAACTGTTGAATTGCTTCGGCACCTTCTAATTTCATGAGTTCCCGGTCATCGCGCATTTCTGTCCAGGTAATTCCATAGTCCGACACCAGGAAACGAATCAGATGACTTTCGCCTAAACTAACCATAAAGGAGGCGCTATTCATCTGACCGCCGCAGGTATAGCAGGAGGCAAGATACCCCTGTCTTTCTAGCACCGTAGCTAGAGCTTGGAGGTTCATCACCAAGTCCTGAACGAATTTGCGGTGTTGTTCTGCAATTCTGAGAAACATAATTCTCCTCCTATCACCACACCTGGGATTATTTACAAAATGTAGCATAATCTTAAAGTTATGGTGCTGAAATATTAATCTTAGTCTGATCAGCCTAAATTGAACAGATCACCCTATTTACCCCCCCCAGTGCCAAAATAGAGACTGTTTTCCAGGTTAACCAAAACCCTCTGTTGAGAAGTTCCAGGTACAGAAACTTTCCCTCAACCTCAATCAATCTGCCACCACCCAAATCCAGGGCCGATAAATCGAATCGTAACCCAAACAAAAACCAGTAAACCAATCCCTAACCAACTGGCTTTAGTCGTAATTTCTATGAATTTTCGACTTTGGTTTTTAGTGACGGGAAACCAAGGGACAAATTTTTCCTCTTGGCCATAACTTTCCCCCATAGAATCTTTTCGGCGTTTTGCTTCACCCATATTTGTATATAAAAGTTAACAGTAGGACTTATTTACTCCCATTCATTTTATTTGATCTTTTGGCGAGTTGACGATTATTCCTTGATCGATCACAAATGGTAATAATCGCTCCCAATTCAAAGTAACAGTTTCAGAGGCCGGATCAAGTTTCCACCGCAAAAGCTGACTGGCGGATTCACCCATAAGAGAAAATATACCCAGGGCTTGCCTCGGAGCAATTGTGGCCAAGGCAATCGCCTCTCCCAAATCACAACAATTCCACTTAACTAAATTTTCTACCCCTACAAATAAAGGTAAGGTGGTTCCAGATAAAGTCCCATCGGCTAAACGGGCGGTACCTTCTTTCACCTCAATTTGTCGTTCATCCCAAGGATAAACCCCATCCGGTAGTCCCAAAGGTGCTAAGGCATCACTCACCAAAAACAGGGGAATTAAATCTGTGGCTTCGTTGGGTTGGTTAATTCCCGACATCCTTAACAGCAAATTAACCATTAGGGGAGAAATGTGCTGTCCATCGGCAATAAAGCCCGATTGTACCTGGTTATTAACTAAAGCCGCCCCCAATAAACCCGGTTCTCGATGGTGCAGACTGGGCATGGCATTGAAAGCATGAGTTACCATCCTTGCCCCTAGGTTAAAAGCTCGTTCTGCCTGCTCTGCTGTAGCCTGGGAGTGACCCAAACTAACAATTATGCCTAAATTTGTCAAATAGGGAATTATTGTATCTGTGGGGTCTAATTCCGGGGCTAGGGTAATAATTTTTACGACGTTTGCATAGTCCCCTAGAACCCGTTGCACCTGCTCCAAAGTTAGGGGTAATAAATGCTCTTGAGGATGGGCCCCCCGTTTACTGGGATTGAGAAATGGCCCTTCCAGATGTACCCCTAGAATTTTAGCGGTGGGTTTGTCCTGGGGAACAGTTTGGATAAATTCTGCTATGGTGGAGAGCGATCGCTGAATTTTATCAATTGAAGTGGTGACAATAGTGGGCATAAACCCATCAATGCCCTGTTCCCATAAATACTGGCAAATTTCGGTTAACTTGGAAAAATATTGCGGTTCTAAATCGGGAAAAGCTAATCCTAATCCCCCATTAATTTGTAAATCTATTCCTCCCAAAGATAGCCAATCTCCTTGCAAATCTATTTGTTGAATTGCTGCGGTTGATCTGGGTTGAGATAAACCTGCCATCGCTCCAACGCCTGAGATTTTACCCTGACGAATTAAAACTTGTTGTAAATTTTGTGTTCTTGGGAGACGGACATTGATAATATCGAAGTTAACGGCGTCTTGCTGTGGTGTTGTGATCATGAGGAATAGTTGGCTTTGAACTCTACATTATTATCGACTAACTCTACTCCTGTGGTTGGGATTATTATGGGGAGTGATTCAGATTTACCCACAATGGCGGGGGCGATCGCCGTTTGTGAAGAATTTAATATCCCCCATGAGGTTGCCATTGTTTCCGCCCATCGTACCCCGGAAAGGATGTTTGAATATGCTAAAACCGCCCATTTGCGAGGATTAAAAGTGGTTATTGCCGGAGCCGGAGGAGCCGCCCATTTACCGGGGATGGTGGCATCTTTAACCCCTTTACCTGTAATTGGGGTTCCAGTAACAACTCGCACCTTACAGGGGGTTGATTCTCTGTATTCTATTGTACAAATGCCTGGAGGAATTCCGGTGGCAACGGTGGCAATTGGTAATGCTAAAAATGCGGGTTTATTAGCAGTACAAATCCTAGCCAGTCATGATCCTGAACTCTTGCAAAAAGTTCAAGACTATCGGGAAAATCTTAAACAATCTGTTCTGGAAAAACAGGAGCGTTTGGATCAAGTTGGCTATAGTGAATATTAGGTGTAAAGTCGGAGATCTGCGAGCAGTGATATTGAGAACTAACAAAAAAAATAGGATAAAAAAATTATGACAACCCTTTGGCAGTCTAGTAACAATCACCCCGATAATGCAACCCATCTGGATATCATTCGTCAGTGGTGGGCATCCTTACAAGGTCAGGAAATTCACTGGCAACAACGTTTAATTCCTGCCGATGGGGATTATTTGAGTGGTTTAGATTGGCAACCCCAACGTTTTGATGAAACCTTTACGATAAAAAAACCAGAAATTCGCGGAATCACACTCTATTATTTTAAACCAGAACTACCCCAAGAACTGAGTATTACTCCCCATAAATTAAAACTTGATTCTCAACAACAACAACTGTATATTTTCCCCCAATCTCAACAGCAAGTGGTGATTCGAGTCGAAGGTTATAAACCTCCTTATCAAATCATAGAATTAACCGATCCCGATTTGGCTGTTGGCAAAGATGGAATGATTTTATTTCGGGATCATCAACAGTTAATGGATGTTAAAATTAAACTGAGTTCCGATCGGCTAAAGTTATTAAAATCCAAACTTAATTCTACTGAATAATCAGTCTTTAAGGGATTCACCTTGACGATCAGTTCCTTGACATCCTTAAGACGGATGCACTACCATATCCTCAATTACATCCCATCCCATAAATAATGTAAATTTAGGACGTTTCTGATGTCAAAAATCTACAGTACAGAGGAACTGATCCAAATCTTAAATCAGGAGCGCCAAGCTTGCCTGAAAGGGGAGCGTTTGAATTTAAGGGCGACTCCGGCGGTGGGAAATCCCGTGGTTGATTGTTTTTTAAAACCGGAGGGAATTCAAAAGTTTACAGCCTATCAAAATTTTAAGGCAACAATTCACCAATACCAACAAGAACATCAAGTTTCTGGAATTGTTTGGCGGGAAATTATTGTTAGGGGAAAAACCCTACAATTTCCGTTTGTGAATGAACAATTAATTGCCTTACCCTATGATTTAGAACAGTTAAAAGCAGCAAAAATTAAATTATTGGCATTCTGGGATGATGTAACCGCCGGGATGGATTTATATTTAAGTTTAAATAGTGGTAAGGATTATCGTCAAATTTGCGTAGAAGAAGTCGATGCTATTATTCAACGCACGGAATGGGCTTGTATTTGGAAGTGGGAGAAATCGAGTTTTTTAGAAATGTTATTACAATTAGGTTGGGGACAACCCTCAGAATCGGGTGATCGCAGGGGATGGCCCCAGTCAGGGAGCGAAAATATTCATGCTGTTAAGCCTGGTCAGCATCCGATTGGTTAAATCAATCGATCTGGATGAGGGTTAAGGAGGCATTTTAAATAACTTACCATTTTCGTGATTAAGTTCATTTTGCAAAATCTTTTCATAAATTTCGGGCAAGGAATTCGTAACCATATTATCTTCAATTCCATAGCCTAAACTTGTCCAGGTTCCTGATAATAATTCTAACACCTGATCAACTTTTTCTTCGCGTAATAATTGGGAAATATTAACTCCCCAAAATTTATCATCTAATAACCAACGATAAACCACCGTATCTTGATATTCTGGTTCAAAACTATAGGGAAGCCAAAACCAAAATTGAGCGGGTTTTGGATGATAGCGTTCGGCTTTTTCATCCCAGGTAGTTTTTAACATTTGATAGCGTCCGGCGGCGGTGCTACATTTGCCTTGATTTGGGCCGACCATAATCTTCATACATAGGTCAGGATGGCTCTGTAAATTAGAGACATATTTTCCGCCATATAAAACATGATAGGGGTCAGAATAACTGGACTCACTGGCGGAAATGGTTCGCATCAAAGCCCGAATATAAGGATCTCCGCCCCGCATAACTAAAGGTGGCCATTCTGTTTCCACCTGTTGATCAATTGACGGTTCAAAATCCGATTTTCCCTGGCAACTTCTGACCCCAATAAAGGTTAACGTCAATAGCAGTAAACCACTCCAGAATAGCCGTTTACGGCGATTAAGATTCTGTCTTTTTCTTTGATAATGTTCCATCAATCACTTACACTGGCAAATAGTTGTTCTAAGGGCTGTTGTTGAGCTTCTGGGTTAGCTACAATTTCAATAATTTTATTCCGTGAAGTTGGAATAAATAATGCTTCTACACACACTTGAGCCACTTTTGTTCGGGGAATACTACCTTCAAATAGAGTATCGGCCGACTGCATGACTAAATTATAATTATTGTCCTCATTTTTTAACCCACCCGGACGAACAATGGTATAATTTAAACCACTATTTTGAAGATATTCTTCCGCTTGTTTTTTCCAGAAAAGAATTAACCAAAATAAATTTAATGGGTGAAAAAATTGGGAGACACACAGGGAAGTAACTAAAACAAAATGTTCAATTCCCTGGGATTTTGCCACATCAACTAAATTTTTTGTTCCTTGACAATCGACTTGATAGGGCCCAGTAAAATCAAAACTGGGTCTGGCGCCTGTTGCACACAATACAACCGTACAATCACTCAAAGCCGAGGCTAAACTGTCAGTATTTAAAACATCTCCGACCACCAGTTCCACCTCGGTCGGTAAAATTTGTTGAGCAGTTTCAATATTCCGAACCAAAGCCTTAACCGGAATTTCCCGCTTGACTAATTCGGTGATAATTCGCCGTCCCGTTTCCCCCGTTGCCCCTGCGACAAATGCTTTCATGCTGTTAAAGGTTTTTCAGTAAGTGTTAAGTTTTGCCAAGTAACATCAAAAGTTACGTATATTTATCATAGCGGTTCACGACAATACAAGGCATTCTGGAAATAGGAAAAAACCCTCGCAGGAGAACATATTATGCCGTCCGATATCTCTGAACCTCAACCGTCAAGAGCATCATCTGAGTTTGTTGATGATTCTGTTGCTCTCCCAAACCCCGAAGAAAGTAATCAAGAGCAAGATTCTCAGGAGTTAATCTGGTTTCACAGCGATTTTGAAGACTGTATGGAAATGTTCGCGCCTTTGGATACGGTGGCGGAATATTTGGGTCAACATAGCGGCTGGTTTTGTCGGTGTGCGTTACCAATGAAAACCGAACCCATGGGGAATAATGCCTATGATTTATTAGTTGGAAGGTTTGGAGCCTTGGGTTATCGAGTGGAAGCGCGGATTGGATTAGAATTAGTCCCACCGGATGCAGAGGGGATTTATCGGATTCGGACGGTTCCCATCCCCAATTATACTGCTCCTGGTTATGAGGTGGATTTTCAATCGACGATGACTTTAGTTGATTTACCCACGGCCGAATTTTGTACTAAACATCGAATTGAATTAAAGGAATGTCCGACTCAAATCACTGGAGCGAAATGGCGCCTAGATTTGGCCGTCGGGGTACAAATTCCTAAGTTTATTCGTTCTAAATCAGAAGGGTTAATTCAAAAAAGCGGGGATACCCTACTAAAAAATATTGTTAAACAGGTTTCCCGGCGTCTTTCGGCTAAAACTCAACAGGATTTTCATACCAGCTTGGGGATTCCTTTTCCTAAATATCGCGGTTAATACCCTAGCGAGCACCGAACACTCGCACTGCTGTTTAGGATAAGCGAATACAACTATATAAGACACCCCTGGCGGGTTTCGGTGTATTGACCTTTTTATATGTAAAGTTTTACAACTATTCTTTTTCGTCAATGCGTCTAATTCCCCTGTTTTTACCGACTTAAACCATTAATTTATTGTTTAAGTCTCAATTTTTGGCCAAAAATCCCTATTTTGATAAGATTTGATTATGTTTAAAATAAATATATTTAGAATAAACGATGAATGATAAGCAAAACTTGATCACTCCCATTTAAAAAAAAATTATATTTGGCACTAAAAGGTAGTGACAATCTATAGATATGATGCTACTTTAGTATTTATAGACGGCTATGGCACGACTTCATTAACAATCAAGTCCTAACCCAAGTCACCCTGACCCCAGGGTAATGTTTTATCTATAGGACTTACGCAGAAACCGGGTTTCTGAACGAGAAATAACCGATTTCATCCGCAAAATCAGGGCCAGAAACCCGGTTTCTTTGGTCTTGTGCGTAAGTCCTGAATAATTTAACTACTACAAAATTCTTTTTGTAAGTAGCAACCTATTTTTTCAACAGACAGGTTGTTAGGAGGTTTAATGTCTGAATTTTCAACAGGTTATTCTCGCAGAAAATTTTTAATTACCGCCGGAGTTTCCGCGGCTAGTACCGTGTTTTTAAAAGGATGTTTGGGTAACCCACCTGAACCTACCGCTAAGACAGGAAGTGCTCCGGCGACAACACAAGTTCCGGCGGCTAATATTAGTCCAGAACAAGCCCCAGAAGTGACAACAATTAAACTGGGTTTTATTCCTATTGTGGAATCTGCCCCATTAATTATTGCCAAAGAAAAAGGCTTTTTTGCTAAGTATGGAATGAGCGATGTTGAAGTATCCAAACAGTCAAACTGGGCTTCAGCACGGGATAACGTTACCATTGGCTCAGGTGGGGGCGGAATTGATGGCGGACAGTGGCAAATGCCCATGCCCCATTTATTGACAGAAGGCATTATTACCGGGGGCAAAAAAGTCCCTATGTATGTCTTAGCTCAATTAAATACAAATGGCAATGGTGTCGCTATTGCTAATACCCATTTAGGGAAAGGAATAGGTTTAGATATTAAGGGAGCAGCCGAATATATTCGCAGTCTTCCAACTACCACTGGACGCAAATTTAAAGCTGCTTATACCTTCCCCAATGTTAACCAAGATTTTTGGATTCGCTATTGGTTAGCTGCGGGGGGAATTAACCCAGATGTGGATATTGATTTGATCGCAGTTCCTCCCGCAGAAACCCTTCAGGGAATGAGAAATGGAACGATGGATGCCTTTAGTACAGGCGACCCCTGGCCCTATCGAATTGTTAGTGATAACATCGGTTTCATGTCCTGTTTAACCACGGAAGTTTGGCCGTTTCATCCTGAAGAATATTTAGCCATTCGTGCGGACTGGGTTGATAAACATCCCAAGGCAACAAAGGCTATATTAAAAGGCTTAATGGAAGCCCAACAATGGTGTGATAAACCAGAAAATCGAGCCGAATTAATCACGATAGTTTCTGGACGGAATTATTTTAATGTGCCTGAAGCAGTTCTGACTGGCCCCTTCCAAGGAAACTATCAGATGGGAGATGGAAAACCTCCAATTCAAGACTTTAATAAAGGGCCGTTATATTGGAAAGATCCAATTGGTAGTGTTTCCTATCCCTATAAAAGCCATGATTTATGGTTTTTAACTGAAACTATCCGTTGGGGTTTCCATAATGGTCAAATTAAAGATATTGCCCAAGCAAAAGCCATTGTTGATAAGGTAAACCGTGAGGATATTTGGCGAGAAGCTGCCAAAGAAGCCGGGTTTACTGCTGATATTCCCGCTTCGACTTCAAGAGGTGTGGAAAAGTTCTTTGATGGAATTACTTTTGATCCGGCAAATCCAGAAGCCTATCTTCAAAGTTTAACCATCAAAAAAGTCTAGAAATCATATACAGACGCGCCATGGCACGTCTCTACATAAGGAGTTTGAAAAATGACAAGTACCGCTAAAAGAAAAACCAACGGAAATAGCTTTGTTGACAATGTGGCTGAATATTGGAAAAAGAATTCACAAGATATTATTCTTCCCTTAATGGGAACTTTGGGTTTTTTAGTAGTTTGGCAACTTTTCTCCCTCTCAGGACTTACCCGTTTACCAGGGCCATTAAGTGTCGTGACTAATGAACAAACCCGAACTTTATTAATGTATCCTTTTTATGATCGAGGAGGATTAGATAAAGGCTTATTTTGGCAAACTTTAGCCAGTTTAGGACGGGTGGCTCAAGGCTATTCAATTGCTGCTATTGTTGGCATTAGTGTGGGGGTTTTAGTCGGAACAAATCCGATTTTAGATAAAGCATTAGATCCCCTATTTCAGTTTTTAAGAATGGTGGCTCCTTTAGCCTGGGTTCCCATTGCCTTAGTCGCCTTTCAACAAAACCAACCCGCAGCGATTTTCGTGATTTTTATTACTTCCGTTTGGCCGATTTTAATTAATACTAAAGAAGGCGTTAAACAGATTCCCGATGATTATAATAACGTTGCCAAAGTCTTGCAATTATCTCGCAAAGAATATTACTTAAATATTCTATTCCCTTCCGCCTTACCTTACATTTTCACCGGATTAAGAATTGCCGTAGGTTTAGCTTGGTTAGCAATTATCGCTGCTGAAATCGTGATGTCCGGTATCGTGGGAATTGGTTTCTTTATCTGGGATGCTTACCAACAAAACTACATCAGTGACATTATTTTAGCCGTGGTTTATATCGGTGCAGTCGGTTTAATTTTAGACCGAGGTATTGGCTACGTTCAACAATTAATTGTCCCCGGCGACAAAAAATAGGATACGGTCATCGCAGTCCAGGCGCTATCAACCATTAACCAGGAGTTAACATCATGTCAAAACCCTTAATAGAAGTCGAACAAATTGATAAAGTCTTTAACTTATCTGGTGGAGGTCAATATGTTGCCCTAAAAGGTATTGACTTACAAATTCAAAAAGGTGAATTTGTCACCCTAATTGGACACTCAGGCTGTGGAAAATCGACTTTATTAAATATGGTGGCTGGGTTAGATTTACCCACAGAAGGAATTGTCACCATTGAAGGTCAAAAAATTACCAAACCAGGGCCAGATCGAATGGTAGTATTTCAAAACTATTCTTTATTACCCTGGCGAACAGTCCGAGAAAATATTGCTTTAGCAGTTGATTCCGTAATGAAAGGATTACCCCTAGCAGAACGAACAACTATCATTGAAAGCCATATTGATATGGTAGGATTACGCCCGGCCATAGACAAATATCCTGCCCAGTTATCAGGAGGAATGAAACAACGAGTTGCGATCGCCCGCGCCTTAGCCTTACGCCCCAAATTATTATTATTAGATGAACCTTTTGGAGCCTTAGACGCCTTAACACGGGGTAATCTTCAAGAACAATTAATGAAGATTTGCCAAGACAATGAAATTAGTGCCTTAATGGTGACTCACGATGTTGATGAAGCGGTGTTACTATCTGACCGAATTGTGATGTTAACTAACGGCCCGGAATCAAAAATTGGGCAAATTTTAGAAGTAGATATTCCTCGCCCCCGCCAACGAATGCAAGTCGTTGAACATCCCAGTTATTATCGCTTGCGGAGTGAAATGATTTATTTCTTAAATCAACAGAAATTGATCAAAAAAATGCGGGCGAAAAAGAACAAAGTTATTGCCCGTCATGGCCTAGAAAAAATTAACTTAGAATTGGGTTTTGTTCCCCTCACCGCCTGCGCCCCCCTCGCCGTGGCCAAGGAATTGGGATTTTTTGAAAAACACGGCCTCGATGAAATCAATCTTGTCCGAGAAACCAGTTGGCGTGGCATCAGTGATGGCATCGCCGGAGGCTATTTAGACGCGGCTCAGATGCCCTCTGGGATGCCTTTATGGATGACTTTGGGAGGGGATGACACCCAACCCGTAACGGTGATTACAGCCCTCACCATGACCCGCAACGGTAACGCCATTACCCTCGCCCGTCGCTTCTATGACCAAGGGATTTATACCCTGGCCGACTTCAAACGAATGTTGTTACAATCCCCTGGACAACAGCATCGCATGGGGGTAGTTCATCCTAGTTCCATGCACAACCTGTTACTGCGCTATTGGTTAGCGTCGGGAGGTATTGACCCCGACCATGATGTGGAACTATTGACCATTCCTCCGGCCCAAATGGTGGTAGACCTACAGGCTGGCACTATTGATGGGTTCTGTGTCGGGGAACCCTGGAACCTGCGGGCAATGATGGAGGATGTCGGGTTTACGGTGGCCACGGATTTAGAAATCTGGCCCGGACACCCAGGGAAAGTTTTAGGAGTGCGGGAAGACTGGGCGAAGGCCTATCCTAATACCCATATTGCCTTGGTCAAATCACTATTAGAGGCTTCAGCTTATTGCGCTGACCCGGAAAATGCCCCTGAAATTCAGCAGATTTTAGCTCAACGTCAATATCTGGGAACTCGCCCCGAATATATTCAGTTAGCTGATCCCAATGATATTGCTTGCAACATGGATGAACCCATGCGTCAATATGCCCATCATCAATTTTTTGGGGATGGGGTCAACCGTCCCAGTCGCACCGAACAGCTTTGGCATATTGTTCAAATGGCCCGTTGGGGACATACGCCTTTCCCCCGTAACTGGGTGGAAATTTTAGAACGGTTATGTGCGGTGGGTGCTTTTAGTACCGCAGCCCGGGAATTAGGACTTTCTGAAATTAGTTATAGTCGGGGTGCTATTCAATTATTTGATGGTACAAAATTTGATACAGAAGATCCTATTGGTTATCTGAATAGTTTGAAGATTAAACGGGATTTTACTGTTACTGAAGTTGTATTAGATTCTCCTGGGATTAAAGTAGCTTAATTCAACAAAACAGAGACGCGCCATGGCTCGTCTCTACCAATGAAATTTAAAATTTAGGAAATATCAACCATGACTACTGCCAAAATTTCTGCGTCTACCTTTGGTAAAAAGTTTACTAAAACATCCCCAGGGACAACTGAACCTTATTTAGTCTTTGATCAGGTTTCTAAGGTTTATCCCACTGCTAAAGAGCCGTATATAGTTTTAAAAGATGTAAATTTAACAATTAATCAGGGTGAATTCATTTGTGTGATCGGACATTCCGGCTGTGGAAAGTCTACTTTATTAAATATGGTTTCGGGGTTTAATATTCCTTCTCAGGGAAAAGTAACATTGCGTTCAAAACCGATTTTAAAACCTGGCCCCGACCGAATGGTGGTATTTCAAAACTATGCTTTACTTCCTTGGCGCACGGTGTTTGAAAATGTCTATTTAGCCGTTAATGCGGTTCATCCCAATAAGTCAAAGGTCGAAAAAAATGCTATTGTTCGAGATCATTTAGCCCTGGTGGGATTATTAGAAGCGGCTGAGAAAAAACCCCCTCAGATTTCGGGAGGAATGAAACAACGGGCTGCTATTGCCCGGGCTTTAGCTATTCGTCCAGAAGTATTAATTTTAGATGAACCCTTTGGGGCTTTGGATGCAATTACAAAGGAAGAATTGCAGGAAGAATTATTGAAAATCTGGAATGATCATCGCTGTACGGTGTTAATGATTACCCATGATATTGATGAAGCATTATTCCTGGCTGATCGATTAGTTATGATGACAAATGGCCCTTCAGCAACCATTGGAGAAATCCTAGAAATTCCCTTTGAACGTCCCCGCGATCGCACTCAAATTATGGAAGATCCCGAATATTATAACCTCAGAAATTATGCCCTCGATTTCCTCTATCGTCGTTTTGCCCATGACGACGAATAATCAGTTATCAGTTATCAGTGTAAGATTTATCAGTAAAAATTTATCATTCAAGAGTTCATTGTTAATTTAATATCCCTCTTTTGATTCCTCTGTTTATTATACTCAGAGATTGACAAAAGAGGGATATTTTTAGGCTAAAAACTAATTAGGGCTTGCTGAATAAGTAACAAAAAAGGAAAAGAATGATTAACTAACTCATCAAGTCAGAATGGGAGATAAGTTTTTTTTGAGACAAAGAGTTAAAAGATAATCGGACGAATATGGGGTTGGCTTAAACTTACTATTCTGTCAGGAATACTGTGTTTGTTATTATCATACATCCATTGCTGTTGACGGTAAACTTCTGATATTACTAATAAACTCTTGTATTGTTTGTTGTTCAAGCAATCTAGCTTTTCTCCATTCGCTATTATTTGGTCTATATGCCCTAAGTTTCGTTTAATATATTGCAGTTGTTTTTTAATTGCTTTTCGTCTTTTTTGTCGGCACGGTTGGCGTTGCTTGGCTACTTCTAGGTAATCTTTTCTCGCTATTTTTCGATAAGTTCTTGGTTTCTTCTTTGATTTATCCTGACGGCTCTTATATAAAATATCAATGATTTTTTCTGTTTGTTCTCTGGCTTGATTTAAAATTTTTAAGTCCGTCGGATATGTGATGTCAGCCGGCGCACAAGTCGCATCAGCTATTAATTTTCCTCGGTTTTTCCTCTCACTTACTTCTTCAGATTCTAACGAGTTTTCTGCTGATGTCTCTGTAGCAGTCTCTCGCATTTTTTTGACCATTACTTGATTGACTTTGTTCACTAAGTTCACACTAATTCTTGTCCGAAAGTGAACTAGCATTGACGCATCAAATGGCGCAGAATTATTATATTCTGACAACCCGATAAAATACTGCAAGTAAGGGTTTTCTTTGATTTGTTCTACGGTTTCTCTATCACTTATTCCTAATTTCTCTTTGATGATTAATGCTCCTAATGCCGTCCTAAATGTTTTGGCTGGTGCGCCCATCTCTGATGAGAATAATTCTGCATATTCGGTTTCAAATTCTTTCCATGGTATTATTTTGGCCATGATTACCCACCGATTATCTTCTGTGAGTTTTCCCTCAAACGGCAGTTTAAACTCTTCTGATGATGTGTTCGGTTGCTCCTCTTTTCGGTACATTTCCCCGACTCCTGCAAGGTTTTTGGGCTATTATACACTAATTCCTTGCACCATTATCCCTTTCTGCCCTCTCCTCCTCCAGACTTTCTCGGCTTTTCATTTTTTTTCAGCAAGCCCTAATTACTGTTAACTGTTAACTGATTACTGATGACTGAATTCGGTTTTTTTTGCAAATTTCCATTATGTAAAGTAATTGTTTCTAAGGTAGGAACATGGTTACTATTTTCTAATAAAAATCTTAAAAACGTTTCTGCAATAATAGAGATTTGCTTCCCTTCTAAATGAGTGACATACCAACGTAAATGAATCGGGAAATGCTGCACATCTAAAATAGCAAGTTCTCCCATGAGTTGTTCTGCAATTAAAGTATGTTTAGATAAAACTGAAATTCCTAATCCACCAGCAATTCCTTGTTTAATTGCCTCATTACTGCCTAATTCCAACCGAACTTTTACATCAATTTTATAGCGATCAAAAAGATTTTGAATCGCCTGTCGGGTTCCTGAACCTTGTTCTCGCATAATAAAAGGTTCTCCCATTAAAGATTTAATTGGAATATTTTTTTCTCCCACCAAAGGATGATCCTGTCTAGCCACCACTACTAAAGGATTATCTAAAAAAGGTTGACTAGATAAAGCAATATCTTCAGGAGGTTGACTCAGAATATACAAATCATCCTCATTATCTTGCATTCGTTGAATTAAAGTGGCATGATTGGTGACTTGCAAGGCAATATCAATCCCCGGATATTGTTGACAAAAATAACCCAATAATCGAGGGACAAAATATTTAGCTGTTGAAACTACTCCTAACCGTAACCGTCCTTGTTTTGTTCCTTTTAATGCTGCTATCTGCATTTCTAAATTATCCAACTGTTCAAAAATATTCTGACAGGTAGATAATAAAGATTCCCCGGCTTCGGTAAGATAGAGTTGTTTGCCAATTTGTTCAAATAACGGTAAACCCACGGTCTGAGTCAGTTGTTTAACTTGGGTGGAGACCGTTGGCTGGGTAATCATCATTTCTTCGGCGGCTTTAGTAAAGCTACGATGACGGGCCACCGCCTCAAATACCTTTAATTGGTGTAATGTTGCCTGCATCAAAATTCTATATCCTCCTTTTACCCAATATTTGATAATTTTCGGGATTTTTATCATAGATTGACATCTATAATTTTATATTATTACATATAATTTTACCAATATCATCAACTCAGATCAAATAATTCTGTAAAACCCCATAAATCAAGGGATTGAGATTATATGAGATTGAATTATAGCAATGATTTGATTGATCAATACTAGAACCAAGAACACCGAAATCAGCAAATCAAAAGGGGTAGACCTGACAACCCTCAATTCATCTCTAGAGCTTTCTAGCGAGGTTTCTGACGGCGTTGCAATTCAGAGATCAAAATTTTTCTGTTAGGTTTTGGGATCACAGGGGGAGTAGTGGTAGTCTTGTTCATTAATGAAAATCAATAATAAATCAATAAACAATAGCCAAAAAACAATAATACTTCCCATCAATAGTAGTAGATGCTCAAAAACCTATGGTTAGTGATCTTTCCTAATCGATCTTCAGTCCTCCTAACCCGTTATCCTAGTATTGCTGTTCGCGGGTTTTCGTTTTTTCTGGATTTTGGGTATTGAAAATTGGGAAAATTGGGTTATAATCGTTAGTGACTGAAAATAAAACCCAGTCGCGGACGTAATTCAGTGGTAGAATGTCAGCTTCCCATGCTGAACGTCGTGGGTTCGAGTCCCATCGTCCGCTTCACTCTAATCATCTTACTTTCGACTGGGTAAATTCATGAATTAGCCCTAATGTTGTTCCGTTTAAATAGCGTTTAAATGCTGAACCTCTAAAACTCCCCGGATCATATTCATCCCACAACTAAAGGTATATTCTCCAGATTCTTCAGGAAGAAACTCAATGGTTGTAGTTTGATTCATCGGTAAATCTTGAGCAATATTAAAGTCAGGAAACAACACTTTATCTAAGCAATGACTAGGATCTTTACGAATGAAGTTCAGACGGACTTTTTTACCCAATTGAACAGTAATGTGGTTAGGTTGATAGCCTCCATCCACTAAAATATCTAATTCTTGAGCATCTTGATTGATTGTTGCTTTTTTGGCTTTAGATTTACTCAATAAAAACCACCAAAGTTCTAAGCCAATTAAGGCTAATCCCCCCGCAGTAACCACCATTTTAGTTAATAAGGGCTGTTCAATTGTCCGCAATTGATTATTGGCGGGTTCTGTATGGGCTTCCATTGACTGAACTGGGGCACAATTCCCAATTAAAATAGATAGAAAAATTCCGCTCAATTGTAATCCGATTTTTAGTTTTTTGTTCATGATTTGATCTCCTGATTATAATAATACTCAAACCCAGAGGGTGAGATTTTTTCTTCCCTATTCCCTCCCCCCCTAGCCTGCCGTACACGGGGAGTTTGGGGGGGCTATTCCCTATTCCCTCCCCCCCTAGCCCCCCGTACACGGGGGGTTTGGGGGGCTATTCCCTATTTAGAAATTAATCCAGCTTAAACTGACGTAATCTTAACGCATTAGTAACAACAGAAATTGAACTTAATGCCATGGCTCCTCCGGCAATAATTGGATTCAGTAACCAACCCGTTAAAGGGTATAAAATTCCAGATGCAATAGGGATTCCAGCCGAGTTATAGATAAAGGCAAAAAACAGGTTTTGGCGAATATTATTCATCGTAGCTTTGCTAAGTTTAATAGCAGTAACTATCCCGATTAAATCCCCTGAAATTAAGGTAATATCACTAGCAGCGATCGCCACATCTGTCCCAGTTCCAATCGCAATTCCCACATCCGCTTGAGCTAAAGCCGGAGCATCATTAATTCCATCCCCCACCATCGCTACAATTTGATCCTGTTTTTTTTGCCCTTTCCGTTCATTTTGTAAGGATTTAATCATATTCGCTTTTTGGTCGGGACGGACTTCTGCAAATACCCGTTTAATTCCCACTTCCGAGGCGATCGCTTCGGCGGTTTTTTGATTATCTCCTGTTAACATAACTACCTCTAAACCCATTTTTTGTAACGCTTGAATTGCCGTTTTAGAAGTTGCTTTTAGAGCATCAGAAATCGCAAATAACCCTTCTATTTCTCCATCTAATGCTATCCAAGCAGTTGTTTTTCCTTCTGACTCCCAACTCGATTGATACTGTTGTAAAGGTTCGGTTTTAATTCCTAATTCTTCCATCCAGCGAGAGGTGCCAATTTGTACCAATTGATCTGAAATATAACCTTGAACTCCCATTCCAGCTAAGGCTTGAAAATCATTAATTTCAGGTAAGGGAAAATTAACTCCTTGAGTTTTAGCATATTCAACAATCGCTTCTGCTAAGGGATGTTCCGATTGCTGTTCAATTGCTGCGGCTAATTTTAATAACTTCAATTCATGATCGTTATTCGTTCCTCCGACGGTTATATAGTGGGTTACGGTTGGTTTTCCGGCGGTTAAAGTTCCAGTTTTATCTAATACAATCGTTTGGATTTTGTGGGCTAATTCCAGACTATCTGCTCCTTTAATTAAAATCCCATTTTCTGCCCCTAAACCCGTTCCAACCATCACAGAAGTCGGTGTAGCTAATCCTAATGCACAGGGACAAGCAATAATTAAAACTCCTACGGTAGTGGTAATGGCTAAAGTGATATTTCCGGTTAAATTAAACCAAATTATAAAAGTAGCGATCGCGATCGCAATTACAACCGGAACAAACCAACCTGTCACCTGATCTGCTAATTTTTGAATTGGTGCTTTTGACCCCTGCGCCTGTTGAACTAACTGCACAATTTGGGCTAATACCGTATCTTTTCCCACCCGTGAAGCTCGAAATTTAAAACTTCCAGTTTTATTAATTGTAGCTCCAATTACCTCATCCCCAGGATGTTTTTCAACGGGAATACTTTCCCCCGTCACCATCCCTTCATCAACGGTAGAATTACCTTCAATTACTTCTCCATCAACGGGGATTTTTTCCCCAGGACGTACTCGAATAATATCCCCAAAATTAACAGTTTCAATCGGAATATCAATTTCTTCTCCAGACCGAATTACCCGGGCTGTTTTAGCTTGTAATCCCATTAATTTTTTAATCGCATCGGAGGTTTTTCCTCTGGCTTTATTTTCTAATAATTGACCTAGTAAAATCAAGGTAATAATCATAACCGCAGATTCATAATAAACATCCGCCGATAACCCTTGATTTAGGAAAAATTGCGGGAAAAAGGTAACAAAAACAGAATATAAATAAGCCGATCCTGTTCCCACAGCAATTAAGGTATTCATATCCGCCTGATGACGTTTTAATCCTTTCCAAGCTCCCATAAAAAAGGATTGACCCGACCAAAATAGAATCGGTGTTGTTAGGATTAATTGTAACCAAGGGTTGTGCATCCATGGGGGAATAAAAGGTAAATTCAAACCCGTCATCATCGGTAATCCTCCAATGACTAAAAACCCACTGACAATGGCACTTATTAAAACCTTTTGGGTTAATTTTTGTTCAATTTTTCGGTTTTCTTTTTCACTATCTTGGAGATCAGATGTTGTATCTTCTATGGGTTTAGCCGTATATCCCGCATCCGTAACCGCCTGTTGAATTTTCTCAATATTAGTTTGATCTGGATCAAATTCAACTGTTGCTTGTTCCGCCCCAAAATTAACATGACAAATCCCAACCCCATCCACATTTTGAATCGCTGTTTCTATAGTATTGGCGCAGGAGGCGCACCCCATTCCTTTTAATCGTAAATAGCTTGTTTTCATGGTTTAAACTCCATTTTGAGTTCAGTTTGGTGGTGCGTGTCCTCGGTTTGGACACCCCACAATGTTGTTGATTTTTATTCTAAAGTCTCCTCTCAACTGGAGTGTCAAGGGGGAATGGAAAATTAAATTTCTAATCGCCTACAACCCGCTAGAATGCAGGGGTAAGAGGACTGTAGCGGTTGTTCCTTGGTTAATTTGGCTGTCTAAATCAATTTGACCGTGATGGTTTTCCACAATAGCTTGGGCGATCGCCAAACCCAAACCAGACCCCCCACTATTGCGATGAGTTCGAGAGGGATCAACCCGATAAAAACGGTCAAAAATATTAGGTAATGCTTCAGTTGGAATCCCAATTCCTGTGTCTTTTATTATAACTTGTAATCCTTCAAATTTCAAGAGGGAATTTGATTTTTCCCAAGATTCTGTCATTTTTCCTAATGCAGCTTGTCGCTTGGGTTTGGTTATAGATTTTAATTCAATTTTAATCTCACCCCCAGAAGGAGTATACTGTACCGAATTACTAACTAAATTAGTAAATAATCGCACCAATTGATCCCAATCCCCCTCTAAATTAAAAGGTTCATTTTCCTGGGAATAATTGCTATCTGAATTGAGAATAATATCCTCAATATCCTCAATAAAATTTAAGGAAAGTTGGATTCCTTGTTGAGTTGCGATCGCTGTTTGTTCTTCCACTACTTCCATTAATAACCCATCCAAAGGAAGGGAAATAAATTGAGGTTTAATAATCCCGCTATCCTGTCTAGCTAAAAACAATAAATCATCCACTAACCTACCTAAACGGCGGGTAATTCGTTCAATAACTTGCAAGTGTTGTTGTTCTGAACTAGATAAATTAGGTTCTGCTAAAGCCACTTGTACATTAGTTTGAATCATCGCAATCGGACTTCTTAATTCATGGGAAGCATCGGCGGTAAATTGTTTTAAACGTTGGTAAGAATCCCGCACAGGTTCCATGGCTAAACCCGATAAAAACCAGCCAATAGTAGCTACACCAATTAACATTAAAATAGTTCCTAAAGTCAAATCAAAAATTAACTGCTGAATGGGTTTTGTCACTTCAAACCAAGGATGACTAACTCGCAAATAGCCTAATACTTGTCGTCCGATTTCCACCCGATCTGTAACTTGTCTTAAAATCGTTTCTGAAACATTATTATCTTCAGAAATATGTACCGTTTCCCCACTGTGCTTAGGATCAACTGGAATATCTAATACTTGAGAAAAGGTAGACCATAATAATTCACCCGTAGGACTAAACCATTCAATATCAATATGATCATCTTCAACGTTATTCAAATTATTTCTAAAACTGGCTTCAACATTGACTTGAAATTGCCCCGCTAAAACCGCCGGAGACATGGCTGGAGGCGTCGTTACGGGTTCAATTACCAAAGAACGTTCTACCACCTCCACAACGTGATTTAAGGTATCATCAATCCGTTCAATTAAGGTATTTCGCACATAGAAATAAAACCCACTCGCAAATAGTAATAATAAAATAGCGGTAACTGCGGTATACCAAATTGCTAACCGTCGTCGAGTTGCTTGAAACATAAGTTAAAAAAATTTGCTAATCTATAAATAGGTTACAATTATATTTTAGGATAGGGAAAATACAATGATTTTACAAGTTGAACAAAAAAACGTCTATTCTCTGGAAGAATACCTCAATTTTGAAGTTAATTCTCCAGAACGCCACGAATATATTGAAGGTGAAATTAGACCTATGACCGGTGGAACTCCCAATCATAATCAAATTACTGGTAATCTCTACGCGACGCTGAATTTTGCCCTCAAGCGTCAACCCTATCGCGTATTTGTTACCGATCAACGTCTTTGGATTCCTGAAAAACGCCTCTATACCTATCCTGATATTATGGTAATTCAGGGTGATATTCAACTCCAAGAAGGGAGAAAAGATACAATTACAAATCCATTAATTCTTGTAGAAGTATTATCCGCATCAACTAGAAACTACGACAAAGACGAAAAATTTGCCGCCTATCGTACCCTTCCCACTTTTCAAGAATATATTTTGATTGATCAATATAATATTCAGATTGAACACTATTATAAAACCGATCAGAAACACTGGATATTTATGGAGTATAATAATAGCAATGAAACCTTAGTGCTTAACTCGATATCTTTTGAAATTGCCGTTGCTGATATTTATGATAAAGTAGAGTTTTAATCATAAATCTGATCTAAACTTGCTTACGATGTAGGAAGAAAACATGATTTCAGTTATTAATTACCGAGTTTCAATTATACTATATTTAATCTAATTTATGGTTTATAGTTTCATCTTTTTAAGAACGGGATTAGGAACATCATCCCGTTCAATAGGATATCCGTGATAACCATCAACATTATCCGGTTGAAATTCATAAAACTTACCATTTTTATACCCATAAAACTTTTTCCCATACAACCAATTATTACGGTAGCTTTCATTCAAGACTTCTTGAGCTTCTGCATCACTTAAATCCATCAATGTTCCTTTCACTCCTCGTTCACCTTGCTTACGATGTTTAGGGCTGGGGATATATTTAGGTAGTAACTTTTTAGCTTGACTAACATAGTTCAAATTAGTAATTTCTATTAAATGGTATTTCCCATCTGTAGTAAATTTAATTTTAAGAGATTCTTTTGAGAAAGCAGGAGCTTTTGGTAAACTGATAATTTTGCTCATGATATGATCATAAATTTGGAAATATACAACACCTGCTAAAGAACTTTTAGAAACATCTTTTTCCTTGAATTCACATTTAAAAAAAGGAATTTCTTCTCTTTTTAATTTGTCCTCAAGTTCGCGATCAATAAAAGGGCCTTTCCGAGTTATTTGTAAAAACAGGCTAAATTGATTATTTTTATTTTTTTTCCTCTCTAAGTTTTGTTTGTTCCGCAACCATTCTGCTACTGTTAAATTTGGTGAAATTTGACAAGCCCAAAAATTACTATGTATTCTAACTGGAATTCCTTTATAAATTTTATCAAATTCTTCAATTATTTCAAATACAGCAGTCATCAGGTTATCTGCTTCATCATAATTATTTTCTGCTTGTCCAAGAAATGAAAGTTCATTAATCACGACGTACATTATAAGTTAGCTCCATTAAGTCATTTTCACGTTGATCAAAAAAGCCTTCGGGCCATTCATCAATCCGCCCGTCTTGATCTATATTAGGAGATATTATTTCTGTTAACATTTTTCCTTGTATTTTTTCCCGTTTAAAATAGTGAATTTGTACTTCTTTAGAATTGATTTCACCATGTTTAACAGCTAAACAAATTCCATCCAAAACATGATCACTATGGGTTTCTACAACAATTTGAATCCCACAACTTGCTGCAATTCCTAAAAGTTCGCCCATTTGAGATTGTCCTTTAGGATGTAGATGAGATTCTGGATTTTCAACAATAATTAAAGTTTCGGGTTCAGCAGCCAGAATTGCTACTAAAATAGGTAAAGTATATGTGACTCCAAAACCCACATTAAAGGGACTATAACCTCTACTTTCTTTAAAAGAATATATAAGTCTTACACGCTGGGTTTGTAAGTTTGGTTCAGTTTTGATTAAAATTCCAGGGCTTATTTCTCCCATCCAAGCATCAACTTGATCTTTTAAACTGAGTGATTTTGCTTTAGGATGACTTAATTTTTCATTGGGGATATCTTTATTTCCAAAAGTGTCTAAAAAATGAGTTGCATACTCTCCATTTATTCCAAGTTGTTTTTTTTGAATCACATCAAACTCTGACATTGGGTATGAGATTTGAGGCCCAATTCGTTCTGCTTTTAAGTAATGAAATTTTTTATCCTTAAAAATGCTAGATTTATAAATTTCAGGTTCAACTTTCTCTGATGCCACTTCTAAAACATTTAATTCTTTAGAAGAACTAAAGCACCAAACTCCTTTTTGTCCATTTTCTAAATCTATTTCAAATTTAATTAATTCATCTTCTGCATACTCAAAAAGTGCGTCTTGTCCTGTACCAATATATACTTGTTCATCGTTTAAAATTAAACCCTTGTTAGGAAGAAAATCTCTTTGATATGAACGACGTAACAGCATCAACGCTTGTAAAACAGAAGATTTTCCGGTACTATTTAAACCTGATAATAAGGTCAAAGGTTTAAAAGAGATGCTTTGATCTTGAAAAGACTTAAAATTGATTAGCTGTAAATTTTTAATCATTTCAAAACTTCCTTAATAATTGTTTCAATATGGGCTAAACGTTTTTTGACACTTTCTTTATTTCCTGTACTTCTATAAATTATAGCATCAAATTCACCGTTTTGTTTTCTATTTAAAAGATTATGATATAAATTATTTTTACAATGAGCTAAAATTTGTATAGCATGATCATCTAATCGATCTAAGTTAACAGACCAAGCCTCAAATAGAGCTTTATTGATAGGATACCGTCTTTTCCGCTCAGGTGACTTGGGTTTACGAAAAGCATCTTTACCAAATATCTGAAAAGCTGCATCCATCGCTCGTTCAAAACGCTGTCTTAGTAATTCAATTTCTTGCTCACTCATTTGGTTTATCTGAGCCATTTTGTCATTTAAAAAAACATCATAATCTTTAAAATTATATTCAAAACTATGACTATCCGTTAAAGCTAAAAATCTCAAAATACACTCCTGATCTAACATTCTTTTGGCTTTTAAACTGTTACCTGTAGTGTTTTTAAAAGATTTTAGGTTTGCTAGATATTTTAATAAATTTGTCGCTTGACCTTGATTTTTTGCATAACGCATTTCCTGTGAAGACAAAGGAGAACCACCTCGATTAATTCGCTTATATAAGCTAAAAATAACATCTTTAGATGTTCCTCTTAAGATTAAAAATATAGTTAATTCTGTTTCTCTAATTCGTCGCCTTAAATAATTAGGAATATCAGAAGATTTGCCTCCATTAAGCTGATCTAAAAATTCCAAATTTTTTAATTCTAAGGTTTCTTCTATTAAAAATTCTTTAAAAGTGGTTAACCGTTGTATTCCATCAATAACAAACCATTCTTCTTCATTTGTTGCATCAATATAAAAAGCTGGAATTGGAAAACGAATTAAAACAGATTCGATTAATCTACTTTTAGCTACTTGAGTCCAAATTCCTTGATTTCTTTGAAACTCTGGAGCTAAATTCAGTTGATTATTTTCCAATCTCGTTAGCAGTTGCTGAACCGTCATCGGTCGAGTTGAAACACTAATAGAATCAGGATCAAAAAACTCTGAAATTGTTAGTTCATCATCTGAGTTGAATAACATAATAATTATTAGTAAAAATTTTCAAATTCTAGGCGAAGTTCGATCGCATCTTGAATCCTTGACCTAAGCTCATCAAGGGATTTTACTTGTGTATGACAACCTTTAAAAGTAGGGACTGAAGCCACAAAATAACCATCAGAATCTTTATCAATCAGTACATTAAATTCTTTAATCATTTTCTAACCTCTAGTAAACCAAAATAGTGGCAAGTCTTACCTTGCCCCTATAATCCTATATCTATTTTAGCTAATTTTGTCAATTAAACCTTCGCATCTTCCTTAACTAACTTATCCCAACCTAAATCCTTGAGACTGTTATTCCGACGTAACGGCTGAGTTACTAACTCCAGAATATCCCGTGCATTTGGGCAAAGGTGAATTCTACCGACCATTTCGTATTAATACCACGGGCTTCTAAGGGGTTAGCATGAGCCATTGCGGTAATCACTAAATTCGATTTTAACTCATAAATTCGTTGAATTTGATTGTAATTATCCGGTTTTTCCACAATAGTAGGTATGCAATTGCGTAAGTCCTGATTCTATTAAAATGTTGTATGATAGAATAGTTAGGGTTAATCCAAATTACTTAATTAATCAAATCTAAAAATATGGTTAAATCTCTTGGCGATCGCTTACAGTCCATTGATTCTGAAACCTTAAAACAATGGCTAGATCAAGATAAAATTACTTTAATTGATGTTCGAGAACCTTCTGAACACGCTGGGGAATATATTGCCGGATCAATTCTAGTGCCTTTATCTACTTTTGATCCTAAAAATGTACCATCGGATTCCTCTAAACCCGTGGTTTTGTATTGTCAAACCAGTAACCGCAGTGGACAAGCGGCACAAAAATTATTGGCTTCGGGATTTGAACAGGTGAGCCACCTACAGGGGGGATTGAATACTTGGAAACAAGCGGGATATCCAACAGTTATTAATAAAAATGCTCCTATTAGTATCATGCGGCAGGTGCAAATTGTTGCCGGGTCATTGATTTTAACCGGGACTTTATTGGGGGCATTTGTTTCTCCGAATTTCCTATTTTTAAGTGGCTTTGTCGGAGCCGGATTACTATTTGCTGGAATTAGTAATACCTGTGCGATGGCAATGTTATTGGCAAAATTACCCTATAATCAGCGTGCGTAATTTAGGAAAAATGCGGGAATATTTTCCGATTTTAGATTGGGGATTAAATTACAAACGAGACGATTTAACCGGAGATTTAACCGCCGGAATTATTGTGGCGAGTTTATTAATTCCCCAGGGAATGGCCTATGCAATGCTGGCAGGTTTACCCCCAGAAGTGGGACTCTATGCCAGTATTTTTCCTCAGATTGTTTATGCGTTTTTGGGAACAGCTTCCATGCTATCTGTAGCTCCGGTGGCGGTGGATTCTTTAATGGTAGCAACGGCCGTTAGTGCGATCGCAACCGAAAACACACCGGAATATTGGGGGTATGCTTTAACCTTAGCCTTAATGGTAGGAATAATAGAACTCTTGATCGGAATTTGTCGGTTAGGATTTATAGCTAATTTCCTTAGTCAAGCGGTAATTTCTGGGTTTATTAGTGCGGCGGCAATTTTAATTGGATTTAGTCAAGTTAAGCATTTATTGGGAATTAAAATTCCTCAGACTGAATCATTTTTTAGTACAGTTATTTATATTATTAAAGAAAGTCCTAATCTAAATTTAGTAACTTTTAGTTTAGGAATTATTAGTCTAGCATTATTATTATATTTTAATCGCGGCTTAGGAAAACATCTTAAATCCCAAGGAATTCAGGAATCTCTGATTATACCGATCACGAAAAGTGCCCCTTTAATGGTAGTGATCGGTAGTTCAATATTAGTGGGATTATTACATTTAGATCAATTATTTGGAGTTAAAGTGATCGGAGAAATTCCTAAAGGGTTTCCACCTTTTACTATACCTAATTTTGATTTAAACAATATCCAATTATTAGGAACTTCTGCCTTAGCTATTAGTTTTGTTGGCTTTATGGAAGCCTTTTCTGTCGGTCAATTTTTAGCTAGTAAAAAACGCAAAAAGGTTGAAGCAAATCAAGAATTAATTGCTTTGGGAGCCTCAAATATAACGGCTGCATTCACCGGAGGTTATCCGATCACAGGAGGGTTAAGTCGTTCTGTGGTTAACTTCTCCGCCGGAGCAAATACAGCCTTAGCCTCAATCATTACGGCGTTATTTTTGATGTTAACAGTTTTGTTTTTTACTCCTTTATTTTATTATTTACCGCAAACAAGTTTAGCTGCAATTATTTTAGTCGCCGTTGGCAACTTACTCGATTTTGCCACTCTTAAACGGTTATGGAATTATAATAAACTCGATGGAATTACTTGGGTTAGTACCTTTATTGCGGTGTTGCTAACAAGTGCAGAACAGGGAATTATTTTGGGAGTATTAATTTCTCTAGTTTTATATTTATCACGAACCAGTAAACCCCATATTGCTGTTTTAGGACGGGTGGAAAATACGGAACATTTTCGCAATATTTTACGACATCCGGTAACGACTAGCCCCCATATTTTGGCGATAAGAATTGATGAAAGTTTGTATTTTGTAAATACTAAATATTTAGAAGATTATTTATTAAAACTGGTAACAGAACAGAAAGAAGTCGAATATTTACTGTTAGTTTGTAGTGGGATTAACTCGATTGATGGCAGTGCTTTAGAAACCCTACAACGTCTGATAGAAGATTTACACCAGATGAAAATTGAGTTTTATCTTTCTGAGGTCAAAGGCCCAATTTTTGATCAATTAGAAAAGGTTGGGTTTGTGGATAAATTGGGACGCGATCGCATTTTTTTAAGCACCGATCAAGCAATAAAAGAATTATCTCAACGGGTTTCCCTTTAACCCTTAATTGATTTGATAGTGGCATTCCCTGTTCTTTCTGACCTAAACATGGGATAATTTAACTATCTTGTGTTGAAAAGGATGCTGATGCACGATTCTACTGTAAAACCGATCACCCGTAATTTTTCACTGCTTGTGCCCGTACCTGAAATTCATTTGCTTTCCGGTCAGGATGTTTGTGAACAGGAAGGAAAAGTAGCGTTTGGGAGTCAAGATTTTGAAGTTTTTCGTAAACTTGACCAAGACCGAAATGATCGGGTCGTTAAGGTTTTTATCTATGCAACTTTGCAAGACAATCGTTCCTTTATTCCTAAAGTAACCTGGCAAGCCTTATATATTGGTCATTTAGACTCGCGCCGAGGTCGCCATCCCCAAGGGATGAAATATCGTCCAGCTACGGCGGCAACTGATGCTCCAAATTTTGCGATTTTTTGGGAAGTCACCGACCTCAAACCCTTAGATGTTCCCCTGAATATTTCTAATTTTAAAGCCGTTGGTAAAAAAGAAGTCTTTCAATCTCGATTTATTCCAGAAAAGCCGTTAATCATTCAATATTTTTAAGATATCTATAAATTTGGTATAAATTTTTCATGAGGTTAATCATGAGGTTAATAATGAATCGGCTTTTTTAACTCTGGCATTATTTAAACACTCTGCCATCAGTGCGATCGCGCAACCACTATTAATCAAAATCCACTACAATTAACTTGTGCTCATAGTCGTACAAGTAACAGCAATGAAAGTAGTAACGTTTAGCGAAGCGAAAAGCCAATTAAAAACGGTGTTAGATCGGGTAGTTGAAGATGCTGACTACACCATAATTACCAGACGCGATGCTGATCATGCAGTAGTCATGTCCCTTGATTATTTTAATGGTTTACTGGAAACGGTTCATTTATTAAAGTCGCCAGCCAACGCTGCTCATTTAGAACGTTCTATTGCCCAATATAGGCAGGGGAAAGCTCTTGAACATCAGTTGATAGATGAGTAACCGCATATTGGCTTGGACTGACGAGGCTTGGGACAATTATATTTACTGGCAAAATCAGGATCGAAAAACTCTCAAAAAAATTAATAAAATTATCAAAATCTGCCCACCTTACCCCTCTATTTCAAGAAAATTTATTCTATAATCTTACTAAGAAGAAATTTCAGAGAAAGAAATCAAATGACTAAATTAATACAAGAAACCTTTGAGCAAATTTCACGGCTTCCTGAAGAGCAACAAAATACTCTTGCAATATATCTACAGAAGCATCTGGATGAATTTTTACAAAAAGCTGAGAAAGAAAAGCGGATTGAAGAAGAAACTTATACGATTAATGATTTCAACGAGGAAACACAACAAGCAATCAAGAATATCGAAGAACAACAAAACTTAACAGTTTGCAATAATAAAAATGAGCTTTATAATGAATTAGGTATTTAATGCTATCACCTATTTTTGAAAATCGGTTTAAGAAAGACATCAAACGTTTACAAAAGCGGGGAAAAGATATGTCAAAGCTAAAAATAGTGATTGAAAAATTACTAGAAAATCAAGAACTAGAACCAAAATATAAAGATCATGCTTTAACAGGTAATTGGAAGGGATATAGAGATTGTCACATAGAATCTGACTGGCTTTTAATTTATAAAATCTCAGAAACCCATCTTTTTCTAGCTCGTTCAGGTTCACATTCAGATTTATTCTAAATTTTTAAGATATCCACAAATTAAGAACTCTTGCAAAATAATTTTATGGTATTATGGTAAGTTTTGCTCAATTTCATAAAATCCTAGAGACTAACCATTCTTCACAAATTTTTGCTAAAAACTCCATAAAATGGTAAAAATTGAAAGTGAATTTAGACAATAACTCTGCGATGAACACTCAATTTTATCTAAATTTGAAACCTCATGAATTTAAACGGAGATTTGGTGTCAAGATTCAAACCTTTCAAGAAATGGTTAATGCCATAGAGCAGTTCAGGTTAGAACATCCTAAAGATAGGAGAGGACGTCACACCCACCTGACTCTCCAAGAGCAAGTTTTAGTAGCCTTGGAGTATTGGCGAGAATACAGAACATATTTTCATATTGGGACAAATTGGGGAGTATCAGAATCAACTATTTGCCGAATTGTTGCTAATATTGAATCAACTTTAATCAAAACAGAAAAGTTTCGTATTCCGGGAAAAAAAGCATTAATTCAAGATTCTGGCTACCCCGAAATCGTAGTGATGGATGTCACAGAAACGGCTATTGAAAGACCGAAAAAAAAACAGAAAAAATATTACTCAGGAAAGAAAAAACATCACACACTCAAAATTCAGTTAGTAATTAATCAAGAAACTAAACAGATTATTTGTACAGATTTTGGAGAAGGACATTGCCACGATTTTAGCTTATTCAAAAAAAGCAAAATTCATTTTCACCCCCAAACTGATAGTTTACAAGATAGTGGCTATCAAGGGATTAAGGATTATCACTTGAATAGCTATGTACCCAAAAAGAAACCCAAAAATGGCAATCTTTCGGTCTTAGAAAAAGACTATAATCAAGCTTTGGCTCATCAACGAATTGTGATTGAACACGTTAATCGGAGCCTCAAAATTTTCAGGATCTTATCGAGTCGTTATCGAAATCGTCGTCGCCGTTATGGTCTTCGTTGTAATTTGTTGTCGGCCATTTATAATTATGAGTTGACACTCTTAGTCTGAAAGTGAAAATTTGTTATTATAGCATAGATTTTTTTTGCAAGAGGTCATTATGTATAAATTTTTCATGAGGTCTATTAAATATTCTCGCTTTCACAAGATATTGTAGGGGCGGGTTTAGTTTAGGGGCGGGTTTAGTTGGTTTTGGGGTGAGTTTTCTAGGTTGACTCGAACCCGCCCCTACGGGGTTTGATGAAAATTTAGGCGGAAAATGAGATAAACTATAGACAGCTTAATTTATCATCCCATTAATAATACCGTGTCTCCTCAACCTACAACTACTCTCAACCTCAAAGCACTCGCCGCTTTAGACGATCAGCTTTCTAATCGTTTTATTCATCTTGATCCGGCGGGATATTTTATTGTTTATATTGATCAAAAAGCAGGATTAATCTGTGCCGAACACTATACCAATGCTATCAATGAAAAAGGATTAGCTGTTGATCCTGAAACCGGAGAACCTTTCCCTTGTACGGGAAGTTTAAAGCGCGAACCCACGGCTATTTTTACTGGAAAAACCGCTAAGGAATTAGGGATTAAAATTACTGAAGAAACCCAACCCTGTCCTATTAGTTGTTTAGATCATGCGTTGTATCTGGGACGGGAATTTGTGCGGGCGGAAATCGCCCTAATTTCTGGGTCTGATTATATTCAAGATTAAAATTAGCTAGAGACGTTGCTACCAACGTCTCCATCCTCTTGATTAGAGATCGCCGCCACGAAAAGCTAGTAAGATAATGACTGCCGGGCCAGCAACCACAATCAGACCTAACATTGTCAACTGTGCAATAAGCTCAAAGTTGATATTGCCCAAAAAACTTGTAATTGCGTCCATTATTCCTCCAAATTTAACGGGTGTAAATATTGACTGTTTGTAAAAATCAACAGTTGATCTTACCAGGCGATCGCACCTTCATTTTAATATTTTTCACAAAACGCAATACAATGACCGGGATATTGAACCCAAAAGCAGTAATCCGGTTTCCTATTCCCTGGGATAGAGGATAGAGTGGCTGATCTGAGATATAAGGACTAATCTAAGGACAGAACGCGGTAATCGTGGTAAAGTCATGCTGATCAAACCCATTTTAATAAATTCCAAATCACTTGAATGCACATTGCTTGGCTTGGAAAAAAATCACCCTTTTGCGGTAACGTTACCTATTCCCGGGAAATCACTAACGCCCTGTTAGACCGGGGCCATCGAGTCAGCTTTCTGCACTTTGCTCAGGAAGGAACGAACGACCGCAACCCAGAATGGCAACTGGAAAACGGTAACTGGAAAATCTCTACCGAGGACAAAAATGGCAAGGTGACACCCTTTCCCATGACTCAGGAGGTGTCTTTACCCTGTCTGTATAAGTCTCAAGTCTATACAATTCCCACCCTCAGTTCTAGTAAAGTCTTAACCAAATCCCTAAAACGGTTGAAACCCGATTTGGTTCATGCGTCCCTGACTCTTTCACCGTTGGATTTTGTCTTACCTGAAATTTGTGCAGAACTGAATATCCCCCTGGTGGCGACCTTTCATACGCCCTTCTACCACAAATTGCGGAATTTCCAATCGGGGACACAACATTTAACCTATCAAATTTACGCGCCTTTTTTAGCAAACTATGACCGTGTGATTGTCTTTTCCCAAGTCCAACGGGAGATGTTAAACCGTCTAGGAGTCGAAAAACACAGGGTAGCGGTGATTCCTAATGGAGTCGATGGGTCGAAATATTCTCCTGGGCCATCGAGCTTTAAGGAGGAATTAGGGGCGGAACGGGTTTTTGTTTATCAAGGCCGTTTGGCTACGGAAAAGAACGTAGAGTCACTACTCAAAGCCTGGAAGAAGTCGGACATGGGGCCAGGTTGTCTATTGGTCATCGTTGGTGATGGGCCCTTAGCCCCCTCTCTCCAAGCCTCCTATGGGCCAGAGGATGGGATTATCTGGTTTGGGTTCATCGGGGATGAAGACCGACGGATTGAAATTTTGCGAGGGGCGGATGTTTTTGTTTTACCGTCGATGGTGGAGGGGTTATCGATCTCGTTATTAGAGGCGATGTCCTGCGGTACGGCTTGCGTGGCGACGGATGCGGGGGCGGATGGGGAAGTGATGGAAGGCGGCGCGGGAATTATTATGAAGACCGAGGGCGTGACTTCCCAACTACGAACTCTGTTACCGCTATTGCGAGATCATCCTGAAATGATCCCCCTGGTGGGTCAGAAAGCCCGTCAACGGGTTTTAGAACGCTATACCCTGAGTCAAAATATCACTCAGTTGGAACATCTCTATCGAGATTTGTTACAAGAACAGCGTTTAGAATTCAGCCACGTTGTTTAGAGAATCAGTTAAATCAGTTATCAGTTATCAGTCATCAGTTATCAGTTTAAGAGTGATCAGTTTATTGATTTTTCATTCCTAAGTTTTCCCTTCAATTATTCCCTCGGCTTCATGAACAATTGCCCTCAACTGTTCAATCATATTTTGACTTGCTGTTTGCCAGAATTGGCGTTGATGGGCTTCTAATAATCTTTCTGCCATATCGCGTAACGCCCAAGGATTTTTTTCTTGAATAAATTGTTGTACTTTCTGATCGAAAATATAAGCATTTGCCACCCCTTCATACATGAAATCTTCAACACAATTTGCTGTCACATCATAGGCGAATAAAAAATCAACGGTTGCTGATAGCTCAAAAGCTCCTTTATAGCCATGTCGCATGACTCCAGCTATCCATTTAGGGTTAATAACCCGGGAACGATATACCTGAGAAATTTCTTCTTTTAAAAGTTTAACTTTTGGGTTTTCAGGAATAGCATTATCTCCGAAATAAATCTCAGGATTTTCTCCCGTCAAGGTTCTAACCGCAACGGTCATTCCTCCTTGAAATTGATAATAGTCATCGGAATCTAATAAATCATGTTCTCGGTTATCTTGATTTTGCAGAACAATTTGCATATTTTCTAACCGATTTTGAAAGGCTTCTGACGCAGAAATTCCCTGTTGATAGCCAGAATTTGTGCTGGTATAAGCGTAACTACTCCAGTTAATATAGGCTGTTGCTAAATCTTGATCTGTTTGCCAGTTTTGGGATTCAATTAATCCTTGTAAACCTGCCCCATAAGCACCGGGTTTAGACCCAAAAATTCTCAAGCGCGATCGCAAATTTGCCTGTTCAATTGTTAACCCTTCTTGCATCCAAAATTGGGTTTCCTGTTGAACTTTGGCGGCTAAAGGATTTTGATCTTCAGTTTCATCTAAATTAGAAACAGCAATTACCGCCTGATCAAATAGATCAATTAAATTGGGAAAAGCATCTCTAAAAAACCCTGAAATCCTTAGTGTAACATCCACCCGGGGACGACCTAAAATAGAAACTGGTAATATTTCAAAATCAACTACTCGTCGCGAAGGATAATCCCAAACAGGTTTTACGCCTAATAATGCTAAGGCTTCAGCGATATCATCTCCCCCAGTTCGCATTGTTGAAGTTCCCCAAACCGATAATCCTAAAGTGCGGGGATATTCGCCATTTTCTTGGGTATAACGTTCAATTAATACTGATGCGGCTAATTCCCCAACTCTCCAAGCAGTTTCTGTAGGAATAGCCCGAATATCAACGGAATAAAAATTACGTCCGGTGGGTAAAACATCGGGTTTTCCTCTTGTTGGCGCCCCCGATGCACCACTCTTGATAAATCGACCGTCTAAACCTTTTAATAGATTGGTAATTTCTTCGGAAGTTCTCAATAAATTGGGTAATAATTTATTCTGAATCCAGTTGAGTTCTTTTTGGATTAATTCTGTAGATTTGACCCCCCCTAACCCCCCTTGGTAATGGGGGAACTGGAATTGTTATTAAAAAACTCTTGTTCCCCCACTTGGCAAGGGGGGGCTAGGGGGGGGTAATTCTTCAACAAAAGTAGAAGTTAAAAACTCTTGTTCCCCCACTTGGCAAGGGGGGGCTAGGGGGGGTAATTCTTCAATTAAATTAATCGCATATTCTTCAATAACTGCCACCCCATCCCCAACAGTTCGACAAAATTGATGATTAATAGTTTGATTAATAATTTCCCCATAATCTGATGTTAAAGGATCAAATTCTAACTGCCAATCTTGGGCGATCGCGCGAGTTAAACCCAATCGTTTATTGTCAGGATGACGGGCTATAGAAATAATTAAATCCCTTAATTGTTCACCCTGGGGGCATTGCCCAAAAATATGTAATCCATCCCGAATTTGTGCCTCTTTTAACTCACATAAATAGCGATCTAATTCACTAAAGATGGAACCTTGATCCTGTAAAACTGCCTGTTTATTAAGTTTGGGTAAACCCAATTCTTCCTCTAAATTTTCCTGTTGAATTAACTGAATAATTCTTTCTGAAATTAACAATAACCGCGAGGGATCTAAACTTTGAGCTTGATAATATTCATCCATTAACCCTTCTAACTGTTGTAATGATCCATATAATTCCGCACGGGTTAAAGGAGGGGTTAAATGGTCTAAAATTACCGCTTGAGAACGACGTTTAGCTTGGGTTCCCTCCCCTGGATCATTAACAATAAATGGATAAAAATTTGGCAATGCACCTAGAGCTATTTCAGGATAACAGTTTTCTGATAATCCTACACTTTTACCCGGCAACCATTCCAAATTCCCATGTTTTCCTAAATGAATAATAGCATCGGCTTGAAATTGCGATCGCAACCAATAATAAAACGCCAAATAATCCGGTGTGGGTTCTAAATCCGGGGCATGATAATTTAAGTTAGGATCAAGATCATAGCCCCGAGAAGGTTGTATCCCGATAAAAATATTTCCCCGTTGAATCCCTGAAATAGCAAAGCCTTTAGCGGTCTTTTGTTCCTCTTGAAAATGATCTTTCCATCGGTTATTAATAGCAGTTTGAATGGCGATGGGTAAGGTTAAAAAATAGTCTTGATAGTCTGCAAAGGATAAACTTTGATCAATAGATCGCAACTCCCAACCTTCAGGATCATTTGTGATTCCTGATGTTAATTGATCAATTAATTCTTCTCCGGTTTCAGGAGAATTTTCTAGGAAATATCCCGCTTCTTCTAAGGCTTTTATAATTTCAATACAACTGGCTGGCGTATCCAAACCCACTCCATTTCCTAAGCGTCCATCTCGACAGGGATAGTTAGCTAAAATAATCGCAATGTTTCGTTTTGATGGGGGTTTCTGTTGTAAATTAATCCAATTTTTGGCTAACTCAGCGACAAATTTAATCCGATTTTGCACCGCCACATATCTAACAACATTGGTTTCTAAGGTAGGATGCCAATTTTCAATAGCTTTAAAAGAAATCACCCGACTAATAATTCGTCCATCCACTTCGGGTAACGCGACATTCATCGCAATATCCCTGGGGGAAAGTCCCATAAAATTATTTTCCCATTGTTCTAAACTTCCCCCACTTAAAATTACTTGTAATACTGGAATATCCAAGGAAAATAATGGGGGTTGACTACTATCTTCTGAAGTCGAAGAAATCGAAAAACTGGTGGTATTAATTAATAATTGAATATTAGAATTAAAATAGTTTAAAACTTCCGTTTGTATGTCGGGATCTCGTAGAGAAGAAACAAAAATAGGAATAGGTTTTAACTGATATTCAACTAATGCTTGACATAAAGAATCAATCGGATCTAAATTTCCAGATAAGTAATGAGCGCGATAAAATAGAATCCCAACCCCAGCACTATAATCATCGGATTTTGCCGATTGATTCCACTGATAATAACCCACTTTTGGAATTGTAACTGGCGGAATAATCGGATAATTTTTATTAAAAATATGATTGCCAATTAATAACAGAGCATTGGCAAAATTATCAACTCCGGCTTCAGTTAAATAGCGCCAAACTTGATCAACAATAGATAATGATACTGTGGAATGACTGATTAAATCTGGGTCGGGACGATCTTCACCCGGAAGGATAATTAATTGAGTTTTAGTTTTAGCAAAAATGTCTTGTAAAACTTCTAATCCATAGGGCCAATAGGAACGTCCTCCTAATAGTCTTAAAATAATAACTTGGGCTTTTTCTAAAACAGTTTCTGCGTAGGTATCAATGGTTAATTGTTGTTGTAATTGTAATAAATTTGTTACCCGCAACGCCGGAAAATCAGCCGGAAGTTTGGATACCACCGTGGCCAAGGTTTGAATATCCGTATCCGCCGCCGTTAAAAAAATAATTGGTGCGGGGGTTTGTTCAATAAAAATCACTCCGTCTGTATCGGGGTTCCATCCGCCGGGTGTGGCTGCAATTCTGTGCATTTTAATTCAAAAAATAGGTTTAATTTCAGGTCTCTAAAATTATAAATTCTAATAATTTATATTCTCATTCTAACGGATTTGTTCAATACAATTTGACATGGATTAGTTGACAAAATTTTAAATTTACATAATTTACTTAAATTCTGTCCTATTATATTATATCATGATTGGAGTGAAAAAGAGTATATATTTCTTGAACTGTTCCAGCTAATTCCTTACAGGATACACCCATTTAGATGGCTCAGTCTTAATCCTTTACAAATGTAGAGGATCAATATCAATTGTAATATAAACAGAACCAGAATTAAAATCAGAAAATTTAGGTAAAATCATAGAAGAATCTTGAGTAGTTTTAATTAAAATTTGCCACCGATAACGATTAGCAACCCTAAGAATCGGAGCCGGAGCCGGGCCCAATAATTCAAAATCAGAATTAGGATTATTTTCTAATAAAAATTCTGCTAATCTTTGAGCAGTTTGTTCAACATCTTGCTGATTAAAACTACTTAAACGTAATAAAATTAAACGACCATAGGGGGGATAATTTAACTCCTGTCGCTGTTCTAATTCCATAGCAACAAAAGACTCATAATCATGACGTTGTACCGCTTGAATCACCGGATGTTCGGGGGTATAGGTTTGTAAAATTACTCGCCCAGGATCATTCCCTCGCCCCGCCCGTCCTGCGACTTGGACTAAGGTTTGAAAAGCCCGTTCACTGGCGCGATAATCTGATAAATGTAATAACCCATCTGCTGATACAATTCCGACTAAACTAACGGACTCTAAATCTAATCCTTTAGTTAACATTTGGGTTCCCACTAATAGATCCGCTTCTCCATTAGCAAACTGAGTTAATAGGGTGCGATGGGCATTTTTTCGGGAGGTAGTATCACTATCAAAGCGAATACATTTTAACTCAGGAAATAACCGATTTAATTCTTCTGTAACCCGTTGAGTTCCACTACCAAAATGTTTAAAATAAGGAGAATCACACTCAGGACAACGTTGGGGATAGAGTTGACTATAATTACAATAATGACATCTCAAAAGTTGGGCGGCATTTTGATGTTCATGATGATAGGCTAAGGAGACATCACAATGGGGACATTCCATCACATAACCGCAACTGCGACAGGAAACAAAGGTACTATGTCCCCGACGATGAATAAATAATATCCCCTGTTGACCTGTGGCTTTTAATTGATGTAGGGCGGTTTGTAAATCATAACTAAAAATAGAGCGATTTCCTTGACGCAATTCTTGACGCATATCGACTATTTTTATAGGCGGCATTGGTCGCGCTTGAATGCGTTCGGGAAGGGATAAATAAAACCGATTTTCTTGGTTTTTTTGTTTAATTTCTAACCAACTTTCTAAGGAGGGAGTTGCTGATCCTAATATTAAGGGACAATTTTCTAATTCCGCCCGCCATTGGGCAACTTTTCGGGCATGATAACAGGGAGAAGGTTGATCTTGTTTGAAACTGCTATCATGTTCTTCATCTAAAATAATTAATCCTAATTTCGGTAAAGGTGCGAAAATAGCTGAACGAGTTCCGATAATAACATAGGGTGTCCCTGTTAACATTTGTCGCCAAGTGTCATAACGTTCTGTTTGAAAACCACTATGATAAACTAAAACTTGATCACCAAAACGCGCACGAACTCGATCAGTAAGTTGTGGAGTTAAACCGATTTCGGGTACTAAGAGAATAACGGATTTTTGTTGGTTTATAACAGGTGCGATCGCTTGTAAATAAACTTCTGTTTTTCCTGATCCAGTCACACCATGCAATAAAGCTTCAGAAAATCCAGTGAGATTGTTAATAATTTCCAGAGCTTTTAATTGAGAATGATTAAGTTTTTTAGGTTGATCTTGGAGTTGTTCTATTTCTTGAGCTAGTCTTAAAACTTCCCTTTCTTCAATTTCAATATAACCTTTTTCTGCAAGAACTTTTATAGTATTATAAGTTGTATTACAAGTCTTAACAAAATCACTTAACCACATTTCACCACTGTTATTCTTGAGAAAAATAAGAATTTCACGATGTCGTTTATGTAGCTTTTCTACTAAAAAAGGATCAACAGCTAAAGATATAGATGCTTTTAGTTTTGGTTTCGGACGATTAGAATCATCCGAATAAAGTTCAATCCAACCTCGATTTAATAAATCTTTTTGTCCTTGTTGAGCATTAATTACTTTTTGATTAATTTCTTTCCAACTTAAATCATTATCTTGTTCTAGTAACAGAGAAAGTATCTTTTTAGCAGATGTTCTTAAAAGTTCAGAAGCACCTGGAGGAATGGCTTCTTTAATTAAACGAATACGCAGTTGAGGTGTACTTAATAAACCCGGAGGTAATGAGGTGCGAATAACGTCAATTAGTTCAGTCTGATAATAACTAGAGATTTGTGTAAGTAGCTGGCATAAATTTTGAGGTAAATAGGCTTGATCAACCTCTGATACTGCTTTAATTTCCTCTGATTTCCAATGAGGAGGAAGTTGATTAATAAATTGAATAACTATTCCTCTTTTGATTTGATTCCTAACAGGAATACTCACAATACACCCTAATTGCACATTCATTTGTAATGGCACTCTATAAGTGTATAGTTTTGGTGTCTCTACATCTTTTGGATCTGTTATTGTTTGAGTTGAACCAAAATAAACTAATACTTCAACAAATTGTTCTGAACCCACAGAAGAACCACCCGAATCATCCTGATAGTAAGATGCACCAGATTCGGCAACAATAAACTTAGATTGATCGCAAGTCAAAGAAGACATCAGTAGTTTTTGTTGAGGATTAATATTGAGAAGGGTGGCGGGTAACGGAGCCGGAAAACCGAACACCGACACCGCTTAGATTAAGTATTACCTAATAAATCAACGATCGCTTGTCGTTCAGAAGATTGGTTATGAAAAACTTGACGGGTATCCGTAATCAACCAATCCAGGGCTGCCGCTTGGACATCAATAGAAGCCCCCAGCTTGTCCACACAATAGCGCCCAAATACCAATTTATCAACTAAACGCACTCCCGGCCCCAAACGGGAATATTCAAAAATCACACTATTGTCCACATAGGCATCGCTGCAAACCCAGCAATTCGGGCCAATCATTGTCGGGCCAATAATCGTCGCTCCGTCTTCAATTCGAGTCATCCCCCCAATATAAACCGGGCCTTGGATATTAACTTTATCCCAATTCACCGCTACATTCAGCCCCGTATATATGCCAGGGCGCACCTGTTGACCAGGGATAGAAACATTTTTAATATATCCTAACAGCACACTGCGAATTGCTTGCCAATAGTCAGGGACTTTCCCAATATCCACCCATTCAAAATCCATAGAAATCCCATAAAATGGGGCTCCAATTTCAACTAAATGGGGAAATAATTCACTACCAATATCATATTCACACCCGGAAGGAATATATTTAAAAATCTCTGGCTCAAAAATATAAATCCCCGTATTAATATCTGTACTGAGGGCTTCATTCACCGAGGGTTTTTCTTGGAAGGCTTTAATCCGGCCTGTTTCATCAGTTACCACAACTCCATAACTAGAAACTTGCTCTTTAGGAACAGATTTCATCACAATGGTGGCAATGGCTCCCTTTTCTCTATGCCATTTTACGGCTGCGGCTAAATCTAAATCAATTAACGCATCGCCACATAAAACCACAAAAGTATCATCAAAAAAGGGATTAAAGTCTTGAATTCTTTTCATCCCTCCCGCCGAACCTAATGCTTCTCCAATTAAATTTCCGTCTTCAATTCGTCCTTCAAAAGAATAGGCAATATGAACGCCAAACTTTTGACCATCACGAAAATAGTTTTCAATTTCATTAGCTAAATGACTGACATTGACCATAATTTGATCAAAACCGTGTGTTCGTAGTAATTCCACCAAAAATTCCATCACCGGTTTTTGCAGGATCGGAATTAAAGGTTTAGGAATGGTATAAGTAATTGGACGGATACGAGTTCCTTTTCCAGCCGCCAGAATCATGGCTTTCATATTCACTTCCTCACAACCCTAAGCTATGTTTAAAATTATCCACTCAAATTCAACTGACTAATCAGAATCGCTAAATGCCTTGTATGCACCAAGCACTGATACAGCATAACTGCTCTATTCTACAATCTGAGTTTTGAGTCTATTCATCAATTAATAGCCTATCAAGGTTCATGTTGCTTAATCCGTAGGATTCCAGAAAACTTCAACTTACACGATTTCAAGACTTTGTAGGTGGTTCTGTTAAAGAACGAACCTTCAGGTCTTGGTAAAATTCCTCTTGAGCGAGTTCCACTTTAGATTGGGCCGATAATAATAATAATGCCCAAAACACCCCCACCCGATCATGATTGGGGCCATGCTGAATCGGGGTTTCTTCCGGGGACGGAGCCTGTTCCGGTTGCTTCATCTCCAACCACAGACCTAGTAACTGCTCCAAATCAAACCATTCTGGAATCTGTTGTGATCCTGAATTCAAAAGCTGTTCGACCTGTGCCGCCATTTCAACTAAATTTTCTTGATGGGCTAATTCAGCGATCGCCTTGGCGGTAGTGGCTCTGCTTTTAGCGTTGTTGGCGCGGGGACGGGGACGGGCTTTTTGGGCGGCAATGGTATCGGCCATCAGTTGCAACTGTTCAATCAGTTCTTGCAACGTCACTTGCCGTTTTTGGGGAATTTTGGCAACAGCCCGCCGCCGGATTTGTTTTTCCAGTTGTTGGGGGCGTTGAATCCCATTTCCCTCATCTTCAGGGTCTAGGAATTCTTCCCCTTCCATGGGGCCAGCATTCGGGTCGAGGATTTCCGTCGCCATTAAACTATCAGCCTTGAGCAAGACTAACATCGAGGCATACAAAAACGCCTGACCCGACTGGGACAACTCGGCAAAATTGTTGCTCGAGCTTGATTCCTCTGGGGGGGTTAGTTTACTCAAATAACGATCAATTACGTCGATGACCTGCACATCCCAAGGATCAATTTCTCCCCGTTGTGCCAAGTCAATTAGGAGCGCAATCCCCTCTGAGAGAGCCGTTAACGCATCTTGAGGGGTGGCAAGGGGTGGGGGAATGGGTTCGATGGGTTTAGGGCTATAAATTGCGGAATCGCCTGAAATCACTGAAGGTTCAAAGCTCAGTAGTTCGCTGAATATCTAAATTATTGTAGACTAAAACCTTTGTTTCTTAACAATACGATCTGCTCAATCAGTTGTTTTTTGATAAACTGGGTTTTAGATTAATGTCAGGGATTGAAAAAATCGAACCCTGAAAACATTTATTTGAACTGATCTACCCAAAAACCCCCACCTTAGACGAAGTGCAACCTGCGGAGAATAATGGCGGACTGTGTATTGATGTTCCACAATTTATGAGTAAAAAATCCAAGAGTTTAAAATATGCCTAGAGTAAGTTCACAATTATCCGATCTTCAGTGGGTCAAGCAAGTCCATGATTTCTTAATTGAAGTCGCCCGCGCTTCTTTGGCAGATACTCCTAAATTACCTGATAGTGTTTCCACTCAAGCCTTACCTTTAGCCCAAAAAGCCCAGAATATTCAGCAAAAAGTTGCCAAAACAGGTTGGCAATCTGAAAAAAGCCAATGGATTGAACAGGTGCGTCAACTATTACTAGAATTGTCTCGGGTTGCTTTAGGAGAACGTCCTAAACTCCCTGAAAATATTGCTCAACGGGCCCTAACCTTGGCAGAAACAGCCCAGGATATTCACGAAGACTCAGCCGATTCTGGAGAAGATGATGATTCAGAGGAGGGTCGGTACGAGACAGACAATTCCTCTGAGGAGGCCTCAGTTAATGATTTATTTAAGCATCTAAAAGACCGTTTAACCACGGAACAGCAAACTGCTAATGGGACTGGAGATGCCCAGTGGCAGCAATTGTTAACCTTACTGGATATGGTTCACCAGACCTATAACAGAATTCAAAAATCCTAATCTATTCCGACTCTGTTGAGGGTATATCCTATTTGTTTCGGTGTTCAGTGTGTCCGCGACCCCCGGCTACGGATAAAATAGAAGTTGATTCAATTCCCGTGTTTTCTGTAGCCATGACTCAAACAATTGATTTCCTTAGCCATCTAAATACCTGCCAACGTCAGGCGGTGGAACATTTTTGTGGCCCGATGCTGGTGGTGGCGGGGGCAGGTTCGGGTAAAACACGGGCTTTAACCTATCGCATCGCTAATTTAATTCGCAGTCATCGGGTTCATCCTGAGAACATTTTGGCGGTGACTTTTACTAATAAAGCTGCCAAGGAAATTAAAGAACGGGTTGAGTTAATTTTTGCTCAACAACAGGCAGAACTCGAATTTGGAAAACCCTTATCAGCTTTAGCTGCCGATGAACAAACTCGCTTGAAATCAAAGGTTTATCGCAGTATTAGCAAACATCTTTGGATGGGAACCTTCCATAGTTTATGCGCTCGGATTCTAAGATATGATATTAATAAATATCAAGACGAAAGTGGCAGAAAGTGGGATAAGAATTTCTCCATCTTTGATGAAGATGATGCTCAAAAATTGGTTAAGTATATCGTTCTTAAAGATATGAATTTGGACGATAAGAAATTTGAGCCTAAAAAAATTAGATATTCGATTAGTAATGCTAAAAACCTGGGGTTTTCGCCTCAACAATATGCCAGGGAAAATCCTGATTATTATGGTAGAGTCGTATCGGAAGTTTATAGTTCCTATCAATCTCAATTAGCTTCAAATAATGCTTTAGATTTTGATGATTTAATTAGAGTAACCGTTGATTTACTCAGTCAAAATGAGCAAGTATTAGCCTATTGGCATCAAAAATTCTGCCATATTTTAGTAGACGAATATCAAGATACTAACCGCACTCAATATAATTTAATTCGGTTATTAGTTACGAATGGGGAAAACCCCAGAACCATTAAAAATTGGCAAAATCGTTCTATTTTTGTGGTGGGAGATGTGGATCAATCTATTTATTCATTTCGGATGGCAGACTATAAAATATTGTTAGAATTTCAACAGGATTTTGGCGATCGCCTCCCCGATGATGATACTCGTACTATGATTAAACTGGAGGAAAATTATCGCTCCCGGGAAAATATTTTACAAGTAGCAAATCATCTGATTCAACAAAATACCGAACGCATTGATAAAATCCTCCGTCCCACCCGAGGAGAAGGGCTACCAATTTATTGTTATCGAGCAGATGATGAAGTAGATGAAGCCAAATTTATTCTATCACAAATTCAAGAAATTAGTCAACAAAATCCCGAATTAGATTATGGTGCGTTTGCCATTTTATATCGAACCAACGCCCAATCTCGCGCCCTAGAAGATGTGTTATTAAGAAATAATATTCTCTATACCGTTGTCGGGGGATTAAGGTTCTATGACCGCAAAGAAATCAAGGATTCCATATCGTATTTACGAGTAATTGCTAACCCGGCCGATAGTATTAGTTTACTTAGAATTATTAATGTTCCCCGTCGAGGTATTGGTAAAACCACTATTGATGGGTTATTCAATGCGTCTAAACAGTTAGGAATACCCCTTTGGGAAGTGCTTAGTGATGAAGATTCTGTTAATACCATAGCCGGACGTTCAGCAAAATCCGTAAATCAATTTGCCCAAACTATTAAAACTTGGCAAGAACGCCTAGAAGACCATTCCGCCATGCAAATTTTAGAAGGAATTTTACAGGATGCGGGTTATATTCAAGACTTGAAAAATGAAGGAACAGATGAAGCCGAAAACCGCTTAGAAAATATTAAAGAATTGACGAATGCCGTCTCCCAATTTCAAGAGGAATATGAGGATAATACCCTGGGTGGATTTTTAGCCAGTGCCTCCTTAGCTTCCGATTTAGATAACTTAAAAGAAGGACAACAAGCGGTTTCCTTATTAACCCTCCATGCGGCTAAAGGATTAGAATTTCCCATCGTCTTTTTAGTTGGTTTAGAACAGGGACTTTTCCCCAATTATCGCAGTTTAAATGACCCCTTATCTATTGAAGAAGAACGACGTTTATGTTATGTTGGAATTACTCGTGCCCAGGAACAGTTATTCTTAACCCATGCTTGTCAACGGCGGTTATGGGGAACTTTAGAATCCTGTATCCCCTCAATGTTTTTACAAGAATTACCCGAAGGATTAATTCATAGTTATACTCCTCCCATTCAACCCAAAACAACTAAAAATAAAAATAAGGGAATTAAACAAGAGTCAAAATCACCAACTGAGATTAAACAACCTGCCAAAAGTGACAAATTAGAATCGAATGTTAAGGACTGGAAAGTTGGGGATAAAGTCTTTCATCGTACCTTTGGGATTGGAGAAGTAACCCACATTTTCTCAAATAAAGATAAAATGTCTTTAGCGATTAAATTTGGCAGTCTCAGTCCTAAAATTCTTGACCCAAATACTGTTCCCTTACAACGTTTCAAATAATCCCGTTGTTGCACTTGTTGTTGCGTTTGTTGTTGCGTTTGTTGTTGCGCTTGTTGTTGCGCTTCAGCGCAATCTATTGTTAAACTACAATAATGGAGAAGATGTGCTAAAGCACAACAACGGGTGGAGTTAAAGCTCAACAAAGAATTTAACTTTTTGATGAACAACGGCTAAATTCCACATATAATCCTCAATTTCATATTCAGTTGCAGCTTGATTAATATAGGTTTTAGCAAGTTCTATATTTTGTTCAGCTTCATAATATAATCCCAAGTAAAGATGACTATAAAAATTCCCTGATTTTCCTTGTTTTTCTCCGATTTTTAATAAATCTTCGGGGGTACAATTCCCGGCAAATAATTCATAAACACTTCTCAAAACCGGACGCGGATCATTTTTAACCGGAAGCAGGGTATTTTTAGCAGCTTCAACTCCTTGAAATTGGGCAATACATAAATATCGCCAAACCGTTTCTTCAACGTCTTGGGAATTAACGGTTAAATCAATTTCAAATTGTTCAGCACCGAGTTGATATTGTTCTGTATAATAATAGGATAATCCCCGTTGCCACAAATAGGGTTTAATGCTAGAATCCAACTTTTCTGCGTGATCAAAGTCTTGGATAGATTCAGCAATTTTCCCCAATTTAAAATAAACCATTCCCCGTTGAATATATCCCCGAATATCATCAGGATGGGAATGAAAATATTTAGTCCAGTAGTTGAGTTGTTGTTCTAAGGAAAGAGGCATATTTGATATTGTTGTTGCGCTTAAGCGCAATCTATTATAACAGAGAAGATGCGCTTAAGCGCAACAACGGGTGGAGCTAAAGCTCGACAAAGAATTAATTTAATTTTTTGATGAACAACAGCCATTACCCATTACCCATTACCCATTACCCATTACCTCTTGCCCAATCTCCTTGCTATCCCAGAAAAATCTGTTATAATAAGTTCAAGGTTGTGCTGCGGCGTTGGTGATTTGCCGATATGTTTTTTTGATCTATAGCTTTAAGAATACGGGAGCCAAGAGAATTGCAGGCGGCAGTAAACCGAGCTTAGACTCGGAAACTTTAAGTCTGGTCGAGGTACCCACCTGGTTTTGCCCAGGTCAAAAGCTGAGGTAACACGGCGTTGCGGTTAACCTTATCGCTCAAGTTCTCAAACAATAGAAACTATAATAGGCCGTCCATTTCTAAATCTTCAATAATTTGTAATCCCCTCGGATCACCGACTCTTAATAACGATGATTTAGCATCATCCTTAACCCCGACATCCCCATCTTCTTCCAAGGCTTCAATTAAGGCATCAATAGCCACGGCATAAACAACATTAGAGGGTAGTTCTCGACAGAGTTGACCCAATGCCCAGGCGCAGTTACTTCTAACCGCCGGAACCGGATCTTGACGGAGGGCTTCAATCATGGGGGGAATTGCCCGAATCACGGTATCATAACTCACTTTCGCCATTTGACCAAGGGAACTCGCCGCCCACAGACGCACGGCGGGAATATCAGTTTTTAGGGCATCTAATAAAGGTTCTAAAGCTCGGCGATCGCCACAGGTTCCTAAAGCCCAAACCACCCCTTTACGGACATAACCATTCCAGTCTTGATGTAGTTGTGTAATCAAAGCTTCCACCACTTGGGAATTAGAATTGCGTCCCAAGGCATAGGCCACACTTACCCGCACCAAAGGGCAACTATCCTTCAACAACCGAATTAAATCAGGAATAGCCCGCCTGTCCTTAATTTCACAAAATGCCCTGGCCGCAATCATGCGCTGTTGCGGTTCGGATGAGGTTAACAACAGCAACATTTCCTCTGGATCGGGTTTGGCCATTTCGCCATCATCCAATTGATCCAAAGGACTTTCTAAGGGGTCTTGAGTATTGGTTACGATCAGTTTTTCATCCTCCATATCATTAATTTACAACAATTTGTCACCGTTGATGTCATCAATTTTAGGGAAGTTAAACCTCTTTGTATAGAATCTTCTGCATCAACAAAGATTGAGGTTGATAACCTAGTTTCTGATAAAGATTGAGAGCGGGTTGGTTATTCGTGAAAACTTGTAGACTGATTTTGCGATCGCCTCGTCCTATGGCCCACTGTTGGACATGAGCCATTAAAGCCGAACCAATACCCCGTTTTCGGTGTTCTGGTGCGACATACAACAAAAAAACATGGGCGGTGCGTTCTCCGTCGGCCAAATCAATCGCATTACCTAACCATAAACAAGCTATCGGTTCGGGAGGGTAGGAGTCTGGGTTGAATTTATCCACCCACCACAAAGGAGTTTGAGGCGAAAAATACTGCTCAACAGTTAGGGCGAGATGGCTTAAATCTTGATCGGGGAATTGTTCCTTATAGGTTCGATATGCAAACTTGAGTAATAAAGCCCGATCTAAACGTGACCCCTGGCGCAAATGATAACCGGGAATAAAAACTTCAGACACGGATATGATTAAGGAAATAGGTCGCCGATGTAGTAATCGTGCCAATGGGCGCAGGGGCGGTCATATCTCCAGGGAGAAAAATTCGCGCACTGACAACGAACAGAGCAAATAAAAACATGATGACCACAATCAACGGGGCCATATATTGACGAAAGAATGCCATAATCAGTTATCAGTTATCAGTGTAGGAATTGTCGGTTTTTAGCTAATAACCTACAATACAATAAAAACTATCAACTATGAACGAATAACTAATAACTGGTACGGATGCAATAACAGCCTGACGAGATTGCGCTTTGTTTAGGCGCGTCTAACCACTGATAACTGTTTACTGATAACTGAATTAAATGACTTCTATCCTCGTTAAACCATCTTTGCCTCGACCGATCAATACTCCCACTGTTCATCAACTCTCCAATGGTCTGACCATTGTGGCAGAACAGTTAGCCGTTGATGCGGTAAATCTCAATGTTTGGATTAATATTGGTTCAGCCATTGAATCCGATGATATCAACGGTATGGCGCACTTTTTAGAACATATCGTTTTTAAAGGCACACCCCATCTGCAAATCGGGGAATTTGAGCAAAAAATCGAACAACGGGGCGCGGTCACCAATGCAGCAACCAGTCAGGACTATACCCATTACTACATCACCACCGCCCCCCAGGACTTTGCGGATTTAGCTCCCCTACAATTTGATGTGGTTCTGAATGCCAGTGTCGCGGATGAAGCCTTTGAACGGGAACGATTTGTCGTCTTAGAAGAAATTCGTCGGGCTGAAGATAACCCAGGGCGGCGTTCCTTCCGTCAGTCCATGGAAATCGCCTTTGAGCGACTCCCCTATCGTCGTCCGGTTTTGGGGCCAGCATCGGTGATTGAGCAGTTACAATCTCAACAAATGCGGGATTTCCATGGCACTTGGTATCAGCCCCGCTCCATGACCGTAGCAGTGGTCGGAAATTTACCCGTGGAAAATTTGATCCAAACGGTAGAAAATGCCGTTAGCTCGGTTTATCCCCCATCCTCGTCGGGTTCTGCCCTCCCTGAACTACAACCCTGGACTCCTGAAGCGAGTTTTCAGGAAATTGTTCGTCAAGAAATCATTGATGATACCTTGGAACAAGCCCGATTATTGATGTTGTGGCGTGTACCTGGTTTAGTAGAACTTTCTGAAACCTATCCTTTAGACGTTTTAGCCTATATTTTAGGTCAGGGCAGAACCGCACGACTATTCCAAGATCTACGGGAAAATCGGGGGTTAGTTTCGTCGATTTCTGCGAGTAATATGACCCAGCGTTGGCAGGGGGTATTTTATATTTCAGCCCGTTTGCCCGTGGAGAATTTGGCTCTGGTTGAAGGAATTCTCACCGATCATATTCGTCAAATCCAAAGCGAATTAATTACCGAAGATGAAATTGCTAAAGTTAGGATGCAGGTGGCAAATCGGTTTATCTTTGGAAATGAAACTCCTAGCGATCGCGCCGGGTTGTATGGATACTATCAATCTTTGGTGGGGGATTTAACTGCGGGTCTCCATTACCCCGATCATATTCAAAGTTTGAGTTCAGAAACCATTCAACAGGCGGCACAACGGTATTTGTCTCCTGATGCCTATGGAATTGTGATTTTGAAACCTTCCTCAAACAGTCATCAGTCATCAGTCATCAGTTAACAGTTAACAGTTAACAGTTAAAGAGTTATCAGTAAAATCACGTTCCCTGAATTAAAGAAAACCCAGAGTTGGGAAATTTCTGGGGACTAATAATGGTAAAATTGTCCTGACAACTTTGATCTCCATGTTTTTTGAGTCATTGGTGAGAATTAGCCTCTGTCAGCACCCCGCACTCTCTGTGACGGGGCTATGCGCGGAGCGCAGGCTACGCGCCCGGTGCCTCTAACTTCAGTTAGTTGACCAGCCTAAGTCTTAACTGACTACGTTTTTGTGAGTCAAGACACCCTGTTGGATGCGTAGCTAGTCCCTGGCTCTGTCGTTAGTAGTTAAACAGTTTTACGAGGGGTAAGACAGTGCTACTAGCCTAACAAGCTCTTAAAACCTTGGCGTTCGCGTAGCGTGTGCGAAGCACTCAGCTAACTTTACCCTAGAAATAGGAGTTAGGAGGGCCACCATACCCTCCTCCCTGAAAGGGGAAATATAAAGCCGTCCTATAAGGCTTGCCCTGAGCTTGTCGAATGGGACGGGGTTTCTACCCATTTTTCTGATGAAACTACAAGATTTTCTCGGTAAAAATACTCGATATGATATTAAAGGTATTTCTGAAGACGACGAACTTTCCCGCCAAGTTCAGACTCGACTAATTGATTTAGGACTACTTGATCCGCCTGTGGATGGGGTTTTTGGCCCGAAATCAACGGCGGGATTACACCAATTTCAGAAGTTGATGGAGTGTGGTGAAGCGGGTTATCTGGGCGCAGTAACGGCGAAAAAGCTAATAGAAGCAAAACGGGAACAGATTCCCGTAGCAACCCCAATTCTGAAAACGGTCAAAAGTACAGTTTTTAAAGTTAAACCGATTGCTTCTTCTCAACTAAATGACTCGGAAAAATTTGCGATTCCCGCCGATAAAGAATTTAGTGTTTTAGCCTACGATCCCATTCGCGGACATTTACGAGTCGCTTTACGCACTGAATCCTACGGGGGATATTCGGTCTTATATATTTGGGGAGAACACGCTGAAATTTATGAAAATGGCAGCCGGGTGTATCCTAAACCGCTTCCCAAAAGTTTCCGTCTCAATGTTCCCTATAAATCTCAATTGGATAACTGGTTTAATCCGACGGGATCGTGCAATGTGACATCCATAGCAATGTGTTTGGAATACTTGAAAGCTCGTCGCAAAACCAGTTCTGGTCAGTTTGAAGATGAACTCTATCAATATGCTATTGATAAAGGCTACAGTCGCCACAATCCCAACGATTTAGCTCGAATTGTTCGAGATTATGGCTGTCAGGATTATTTTACTGAAAATGGCACCATAGATGATATCAAAGATTGGATTGCGGCTGGAAATCCTGCTGTAATTCATGGATATTTCACCTCCTTTGGTCATATTATGCCTGTGGTGGGTTATGACGAATATGGGTTTATTGTTCATGACCCTTATGGGGAATGGTTTTCCTCCGGTTATCGCACGGATTTGAGTGGATCTTATTTGAATTATTCCTATCTATTGATCCGCCGTGTTTGCATACCTGATGGTAGTTTTTGGGTACATTTTATTTCTAAGTAGTTGTTAGGAATAAAAGTGTAATCTTAGGGCGAGGTTTGTTTACTCGCCCCTAAAGTTTAATTTAGATTCTCATGCTTAAATCTAACCAATTTGAACGGGTAATCGGGGCGCTAGTTGAAATATAATCAACTCCGGTTTTTGCAACTGAGCGAATAGTTTTTAAAGTAATATTTCCCGATGCTTCTATTTTAATTCTGGGGTTATATTCACGAATAATATTAACAGATTCTTTCATTAACTCTAAGGACATATTATCTAACATAATAATATCCGCTTCATGTTCTAAGGCGATTTTAACCTGTTCTAAAGTTTCTGCTTCGACTTCAATAGTTAAAGGATAAGGCATGGTTTCTCTAATTTTTGCGATCGCTTCTGCAATTCCCCCCGCCGCCGCAATATGATTATCTTTAATCATAATCGCATCATCTAATCCCATCCGATGATTTTTTGCCCCACCGACTTGAATAGCATATTTTTCTAATAATCTTAATCCAGGTGTGGTTTTGCGGGTATCCACTAATTGACAGGGTAAATCGGCGATCGCTTCTACATATTTCCGCGTCTCCGTAGCAATTCCACTCAGTCGCATCGCTAAATTTAACGCGACTCTTTCCCCTGTTAATAATGCTTCTAAACTCCCCTCTAAAAATGCAATTTTTGTCCCTTTTTCACACCATTCTCCCTCTTTAACTAAAGGAGTAAATTCTATCTGATGATCCAACAGTTGAAACACTCTTTCAGCAATAGATAATCCGGCGATCACACCCTTTTCTTTAACAATCCAATCGGCGGATTTGATCTGATTTCCGACTAATAATCCGGCGGTCGTGCGATCGCCTCGTCCAATATCTTCTAATAACCATTGTTGTAATAGGGGATCTAAAATAACCCTAGGAGGTAATATCGCATTCATATTTAATTCACGAGAAATATCAAAACATCCTATAATACCGGGGGTCAAAGAAACAAGAAACCGGGTTTCTAATACCAAAGCCTCCTTCCGATTTATCACTGGAAGAAGGCTTTAGTTTGATATTAACCTGGCACCGAGCTATTTTCCCAGGCGGCTACCCGCCAAGTATCTTCGCCGTGTCAGCGTTTCACTTCCGAGTTCGAGATGGATCGGAGTGGTTCCACTGAGCCATAGACACCAGGAAAGCTCTATAAACTTTTCCTGTTTTTGAGGGCTTTGCGTTCTTGTGGTTCGCTCGTTTCTCCCTCACAATTTACTAATCTACTTGATTTCTCTAGGAATGTCAACCCCTTTTTTAAAATATTTTTTTTGATCCTCTGATCCGGCTTGGTGAGGGAGTTAGGGGTATCAAGCGGATCAAAGAAACCGGGTTTCTGAGATTAAAATATAAAAGCCTGCTTCCGATTTATCACTGGAAGCAGGCTTTTATTTGATATTAACCTGGCACCGAGCTATTTTTCCAGGCGGCTACCCGCCAAGTATCTTCGCCGTGTCAACGTTTCACTTCCGAGTTCGAGATGGATCGGAGTGGTTCCACTGAGCCATAGACACCAGGAAAGCTCTATAAAACTTTTCCTGTTTTTGAGGGCTTTGCGTTCTTTTGGTTCGCTTGTTTCTCCCTCACAATTTACTAATCTACTCTGTTTCTCTGGGAATGTCAACCCCTTTTTCAAAAAAAGTTTTTCTTGCCTCAACCTGAGCTACAACAGAAGACGGAAACCTATTCAGGAAATCATGATTCAGTTTAATCTACCCCAGCCCCCCAGCTTTGAACGAGTCGAAGATGAACGTCTACATCGTCAGCAACGGTTAGCTGCCTCCTTTCGGTTATTTGCCCACTATGGTTTTGATGAAGGAGTTGCGGGTCACATCACCGCCCGTGATCCTGAATTTCCTGACCATTTTTGGGTTAACCCCTTTGGAATGTATTTTGGCCAGATTCGGGTATCGGATTTATTGTTAGTGAATCATCAAGGGGAAGTTGTCAAAGGGAATAAACCCGTGAATGCAGCCGCATTTGCCATTCATTCCCAAATCCATCAAGCCCGTCCTGATGTCGTGGCGGCGGCCCATGCCCATTCATTATATGGAAAAACTTGGGCTTCTTTAGGGAGATTACTTGATCCTTTGACTCAAGATGCTTGTTCTTTTTATCAGGATCATGTCTTATTTGATGATTATACTGGAGTCGTTTTAGACCCGAATGAAGGCCAACGAATAGCTAATATTTTGGGGGATAAAAAAGCAGCTATTTTGCGAAATCATGGATTATTAACTGTCGGTCATTCGGTAGATGAAGCAGCCTGGTGGTTTATTGCAATGGAACGCTCTTGTCAGGTACAATTAATGGCGGAAGCTGCCGGAAAACCGATATTAATTAATCCTGAAATAGCTGATTTAACCCTTAGTCAAGTTGGTAGCCATTATATGGGTTGGTTTAGTTTTCAATCGTTGTATGACAAAATTGTCGCAGCAGAACCGGACTTATTAGAATAACAGCAGGTCAACAAATTGCAAACGTGGAGATTGAAAAATATTATAAAATATTAGACCTAAAACCAGGGGTAAGCTTAGAGGAAGTGAGACAAGCCTATCGCCATCTAGCATTGATATGGCATCCCGATCGTTATCCCCAAGATTCTCTCTTACAAATCGAAGCGGAAGCAAAATTCAAAGAAATTAGCCACGCCTACGAAACCCTAAAAACCCATTTAAGTTATCCTACCTCCCCGGCTCCCCCAACCTTCACAACCTTCACACCTCCCCCAACTCCCCCAACTCCCCCAACTCCCCCAACTCCCCCAACTCCCCCAACTTCCCCAACTTCCCCAACTTCCCCAACTATCCCTCTAGGTTGGCTAACGGGGGTGTTTGTTTGTTATACGCTGATCGCTTGGATTTTAATAACTTTGAAGATTCCCTTCTGGGTTTGGATATTTGGCCTAATTGCTTGGTTTACGATTACCTTGGTCGCCAGTAAGGATTCGGATTCGTCTCAACCTTGGTTAATATCGTTGATGTTTGCTGGGGCGATCGCTGGTTGGGTGCTAGGAAAGGAAGCTGGGGGGGTAATTACAGCAACGGTATGGGGGATGGTCGGCATCGGATTAGGGGCGATCGCAGGCTCAGAAACAGCCTCTAAATCGGTAATTGGACTGTTGACGGTGATGGGAATTGCTGCTATTGCCGGGTTAATTGCCGGAACTCGCCGGGGAAACTGGTTAGGTTCAGTTTTCGGTGGGGGTTTTGGGGTGATTATGGGGTTAATGTTAGGGATTATTTTAGATGCAATATTTCAATCCAGAGCCAAACTAGGAACGGGGAGTTTATTTGGATTACTATTAGGGGGATGGATCGGGGCTGGCATTGGGGCGGGTCAGAAAGCCATCATGCGGGTGATTGAACAAATACAGCCAGAGCTTATTATTGCTGCTTGGGGTGCGATCGCTTTGGTTGCTGGGGTTGTGGCGCAAATGGTGGCGGGAGAAAAATTACTTGCGTCCTACAATGGGTTTTATACCTTTTTGATTTTAGGGATAATTTCCGGTCTCGGTTTTAGTTTTGGGTTGTGGTTAGCCTACTAATCCTTTAATAATAGATACAGAATCAATTCAACGTTCAAACTCATTCAATAACAATGGAACTTGATTTATCTCGCTTTTTTAAAGCTTCTAATCCGGCTGAAACCCTGAATGTAGAAAACCCGGAAGATCAACAATATTATATTGATTTTTCTCCTGCACGCGGTGGGAAACTAATTGAGCAAATTTCCCGAACAATTACTCGTTTATCACCCGATCGCCCCACTTGTCAACTCTTTACTGGTCATGTTGGATCGGGAAAGTCAACGGAATTACTCCGACTTCAAGCTCAACTCAAAAAAGAAGGATTCCATGTCGTTTATTTTGAGTCGAGTAAGGATTTAGATATGGCGGATGTGGATATTACTGATATTTTATTAGCGATCGCCCGTCAAGTCAGTGAAAGTATTGAACTCCTACAAATTAAATTAAAACCTAAAGGCTTTAAAAGTTTACTCAGTGGAGTGATCGGGGTTTTAAATACAGAAATTGATTTAAAAGGAGATGTTAATGTTCCCGGAATTGGGACGTTAGCTGCAAGTACGGAAGGGGAGTTTTCCCTATCAACGGGAATTGGAAATATTACGGCTAAAACCAAAGATAGTCGAGATTTAAGGTCTTTATTGCGTCAATATTTAGAACCTCGAACTAATAATATTTTAGAGGCGATCAATAAAGAATTATTAGAACCCTCGATCCAACAATTGAAACAAATGGGAAAACAGGGGTTGGTCGTAATTGTTGATAATTTAGACCGAATTATTGATAGCAAAAATAGTACCGGACGCCCGCAACCGGAATATTTATTTATTGATCGGGGCGAACAACTGAATAAACTCAATTGTCATGTTGTTTATACGATTCCGTTGGGTTTAATTTTTTCTAATGATTTAGGACAACTGATGAATCGCTTTGGGAGCGACCCAAAAACTTTACCAATGGTGACGGTAAAATTTGAAGATGGAACACCCTGCGAAGCAGGAATTGAACTATTACGCCAAATGGTAATGGCTCGAGCTTTTCCGGGTATTGATCCGAAGGAATATCCAGACTTAGTAACAAATATTTTTGATAGTCCTGACACTTTAGATCGACTTTGTACCATTAGTGGCGGTCATGTTCGCAGTTTGTTAATTTTGTTATATAGCTGTTTGCAAAAAGAAGATCCTCCATTAACTAGACAATCCTTAGAGGAGGTAATTTTACAACGTCGCCATCAATTAACCTTAGCTATTGAAGCCGAAGAAAAACAAATGTTACGTCAAGTTGCAGCAACTAAAAAATTAAGTGGTCAAATGGAATATCAAACCCTATTAAGAAGTTTATGGGTGTTTGAATATCACCAAGCCCAACATTTTTGGTATGATATTAACCCAATTTTGGCAGAAGCTCAGGAATTTTGATCACGGATTTAGAAGGATTACACGGATTACACGGATTTTTTTGATGTTTTTAGATGGATTGTAAGGATTTTAGGAGGGTGGGCATAGCCCACCTTATTTTTAAATCGAAATATATAATGTTTTCATGTCGTGTTACCAGAGATTGCCTCAACAATCATTTTCTCAAGTTTGTGATTGGCGATCGCTATTTCATCCAACTACAAATATTCTCAGATGATTTGATGTGTTTTAGAGTGCGATGGTCGCTTGGACTCTAATCTGATAGGAGTTCACCTGAGCGATCTGCAAAGCAAATTAGAGCAAGTGAAAAAGTTTTTTTCATTTCGCTTGCTCAACTAATGTTTTACATTTTGGTGTAAGATCAATACCCCGGACAGTTTTTGAGTAAAAGCCTAGACCCCTTATTCTACCGTTAGCGATCGAGGCTAAACGAAAGCCTAAACCCCTTATTCCACCGTTGGCGATCGCAAACTGTCCGAAGTGTTGTAAGACGAAGCAATCCACCAAAACTTAACTATTTTTTAGATTAAGATTAAAGTGTTTTAGGTCAACTACCTAGTATAGGGAAAGAAAAAAGTGCAATTAAAAGAAATAAAGATTTCCCGTTTTAAGAATCAACCTGATGAGTGGTCAATTGAAGGGAAACCTCTAAATAATGAATTTGGACAATGGCTCTCTTTCGTTGGGATGAATCTCATCGTAGGGAAAAATGCAACAGGCAAAAGTAAAACAATCGATGCCATACGCCATATTGCAGACCTATTTTGTGGGGATGTGCAAATATCCCGGCTTAATTCATTAGGCTTTGGAACTACTGAATATAATTTAAGGTTCGATAGTGATGAGGGAGAAATACAATACTATTTGGATTTCAAAGATGGGAAAATCATTCAGGAGACTTTAACGGTTAATAATGTAGAAAAGTTAAACCGTACTGAAGGGATTCTCTGGTATGAGGGAGCTGAGAAAAAATTAGCTTTTGAGACAGATGATGATGTATTAGCTGTATCAAAAAGAGATAAAAAACAACATTCTTTCTTTGAAACGTTATATTCTTGGGGGAAAAACTTAAATTACTATCCTTTTGGGACTCCATTAGGTAAAAACGCTTTTCTAAAAGATATAAATCTGGTCAAATATGATAGTGACGAAGTAGATTTAAAAGATGGTGATGAGGTAACTCGAATTTTTTGTATGGGGGAGAAGCAATTTCCCGATTCATTTGTAAATACCATACTTGAGGATATGAAAGCAATTTCATACGATCTACAAAAAATAGAAGTAAGTCCCTTAAAAAAATTTCCTATTCCTGTATATGGCTTAAATGTACAAGAGAGAGATTTAAAGGGTATTACAGATCAGACAGAAATGTCTCAAGGAATGTTCAGGGCTTTATCACTCCTTGTGCAACTCAATTATTCTTTGTTAAGCAAGACTCCAAGTTGCATTTTGATTGACGATATCGGAGAAGGATTAGATTACGATAGATCTAACAGCCTTATTGAACTTATTATTGAGAAGATAAAAGATTCATCTGTCCAAGTTATCATGACCACAAATGATAGATTTGTAATGAATAAAGTTCCTTTGGAATATTGGTCTGTTATTCAAAGAATACCCAAAAAGTCTTTATTTTATAATTATAGAAATTCTAAATCAACTTTTGAAGAATTTCAACGTACAGGGCTTAATAACTTTGATTTCCTATCCTACGAATACTACATTGAAGATTTTGAAATTGAAGAATAACCATGAAAAAAATTACTTTTTTTGTTGAAGGACAAACAGAACAGCTTTTTATAAATAAGCTACTCATAGAAATAGCAGGACAAAAAAATATTTCAGTTGAACTAGAGCAATTTCAAGGTTATGGAAGAAGACCTACAAAAAATATTTATCCTAAAACAGCTTCAAATCCAGTTTCTCCTAAGCATTATGCTTTGATTCACGATTGTAGGGGTGATAGCAGTGTAAGATCAAGAATTATAGACAACTATCAGACATTATTTTCACAAGGGCATACTCAAATAATTGGTCTGTTAGATTTTTATCCGCAAAATCTATGTCCAGAAACGAACTTAACTCAATTTGAAAATGAGTTGCTAAATGGTACTGTAAAACGAAATCGCCAAGTAACTCCGCCTTTACCTGCTAACACTGCAATTGTGGTGGCTGTGAATGAAATTGAGTCGTGGTTCTTATCTGAATGCAATCACTTCACCTGTGTTGATACGATTCTGACAAACTCTTTTATAGTATCAAGAGTAGGCTTTGACCCTTGTATTGATGATATGACTTTACGCTCCCATCCAGCCCAGGATTTACATGATATCTATCAGCTTGTAGGTAAAGCATATAAAAATAAGAAAAAAGATACCGTAGAAAGAACTATAGAATGTTTGGATTATGCAAATATTTACATAAAAATCGCAAGTAAAATAACAAAATTAAACGATTTAGTTTCAATAATCAATACATTTTTGACATAATAAAGAATTCGATATGTCAAGATTATCTATTTCACCCTTACCTCACATTGTAAAGCGATCACACTTTAGATTAATAATTTTTTAAAAAGTCTTCAAAATTTCTGCGGCTGTCAATTTTAGGTTAGGGAAAGTAGTCGAAATAACTATCTGATTGCCACGGAATTGCTGAATTTCATACTCTCCATTTGCTAGTGTGCAGATAGAGAGAGTAGGCTGTTTGGACTTCCCAATATGTCGAACCCCTCCCAATCCAGCGTAGTCGGCAATCCAATATTCGGGAATGCCCAGAGTTGCATAGTCTTCAACTTTACGGGCATAATCATTTTGCCAGTTGCTACTCACAACTTCCGCTACAAATTTAATTGAACTGCCTAGGGTCAGAATTGACTGCTCACTCCAAATTGGTTCTTTAGTAAGCTCATGTCGGTCAATAACTGCCACATCGGGTCGAAATGCAGTCATTCCCATGTTAGAAGGGCGAATAAGTCCTCGCTGAAGCACAAACCAAGGCAATCCCATTTGGTCGATTTGGACGCATACCTTTGTGGTAATAAAGGCTGCAACTTCTTCATGCAAGCCTGTTGGTTCCAAGTCAAATATATCTCCATCAATAAGTTCATAACGGTTATCGTCACGATAAGTAACGATAAACTCGTCAAAGCTGAGTGCTTTCTGTTGAATTGGTCGGTCGGTTGCGATTGGCATATATCAACTTATCCCAATTAATACATTCATTATATCGAAATATATAATGTTTTCATATTCTTGGGATCACCACTATAATCAAATAGATATTGAATTCCCGTTATTATGATTAAAGGCACAACCAAACTATTAGGAGTAATCGGTGATCCGATTGCACATTCCCTTTCTCCGGTGATGCACAATGCCGCGATCGCCCATTTAGGAGTGGATTATGTTTATCTGCCATTTGCTATTTCTCCTAATCATTTAAAAACCGCCCTCGAAGGATTTGCAGCTATTGGAATTCAGGGATTTAATATTACTATTCCCCACAAACAGGCGATTTTACCCTTTTTATCGGAAGTGACAACCCTGGCCCAGTCCGTCGGGGCGGTGAATACTGTTTGGCGGACTCATAAGGGTTGGAGTGGCACCAATACCGATGTTGTGGGTTTTCTGACTCCCCTAGAGGTGTATCATCAACATTGGCATGATCAAGTGGCCGTGATTTTGGGATATGGCGGGGCGGCGCGGGCGGTGGTGGCTGGATGTGCCCAGTTAGGGATCGGGGAAATTTATGTTGTCGGTCGTGACCCCCAAAAATTGGCCACATTTCAACAGAGTTGGATCACTTCCCCCCTATCGGTTGCGGTCAAAACCTGTCCCTGGGAACAATTATCGAGTCTGCTTCCCCAAGCGGACTTATTGGTAAATACGACCCCGGTGGGAATGTATCCTCACGTTCAGGAGTCTCCCGTTGAGGCGTCGGTGCTGGATAAAATTAAATTGGGTGCGATCGCTTATGATTTAATTTATGTTCCTGAAACCACCCAATTTTTGACTTTAGCAGGGGCTAGAGGTGCGCTGATTTTAAATGGATTACCAATGTTAGTAATTCAGGGAGCCGCCGCCTTAGAATTGTGGTTACAGCAACCTGTTCCCGTCGAGATTATGCGTCAGTCTCTCCAACAATATCTAAATATAAAATAACTCAAAAATTGTATGAAATTTAGAATTTCACCGATTATTTTTTGCCTTTGTTTCTGCATTTTAATCATCGGTTTTTGGACTCCCCCAGCTTGGGCATTAATTCCGATTCAACTTCAAGATTTAAGTTACAAAGACTGTCCTCCTGAATTAGCAGAAGGGTATATATCTAGTGGTTCTAGTCAAGATGCCAACTGTTTTATTATTACCGGAAAAGCGAATAATACATCGGGAAAAGTTGTTGTAGATGCCGATATTTTTGGTCGGATTTATGATGCGACCAATAACCCAGTGATGCAAAATCGAGGACGGTTAGGGAGTATTGATACAGTTCCCCCTGGAATTAGTGATTTTGAATTTAGAATTTCGATTCCTTCTAACCTGGAAACTCCTCTGCAACTCAAACAATTTAAAGCCTCTGGTTTTAAAAATCGAATTGGGAGATAAACTCGACTAACTTCCTGATTGTAAGCGTTTAATTTGGAACTGGGCATCCTTATAACCTCCCGTTAAGCCTTGTTCCAAATAGAGTTTTCCCGCCTGTTCAAAATCACTAATAGCGCCACTTTTATCACCGATTTCAACTCTAACTAATCCTCGTCCATAATAAGCCGCAGCATAGTTAGGTTTCAGACGAATAGCTTGAGCATAATCGGCGATCGCCTTATCATAATTTTTCATTCTAACATGAACTTGGGCACGATTCCCATAAGCTTCGGCATCATTGGGATTAATATTAATTCCTTGGGTATAATCAGCAATTGCTCCTTCATAATCCTGGGCGGCGGAACGGGCTAATCCTCGATTACTATAGGCTTTATAATCATCTCCTTTAATTTCAATAGCTTTTGAGCAATCTTCAATCGCTTTGGGGTAATCTTTTAAATTCAAATTAGCAATACAACGATTATTATAGGCAACTTCATTCGGAGTTCTATTAATCGCTTCGGTGCAATCTTTAATCGCTTGATCATAGTCCCATAAATTAATATAAACACTACAACGATTTGCATAGGCTTCAGAATTATTAGGATCAATTTGTAGGACGGTATTATAATCAGCTAACGCCCCTTGATAATCCCCTAAATGAAATCTGGCTCGACCTCGATCATAATATCCTATCGGGTTCTTTGGTTCTAGGCGAATAGCTTCGGTATAATCGGCCATTCCTGCTTGTAAATCCCCTGATTTCACCAATGCAGTCCCCCTAGCACGATAGACTTTACTTTCTTTCGGTTGCAGTCGTAAAACCGTATTATAATCATTAATGGCGGCGGTATAATCTTCTAAATCATAATGAATTAAACCTCTTTTATAGAAAGCATCTCCGTCTTGAGGTTCTTGTTTTAAGACTTGGTTAAAATCAGCCAAAGCCCCAGATAAATCCGACATATCATAACGAGTTAAACCCCGGTTAAAATAAGCATTGACATACTTAGGATTTAGTTCAATGGCTTTAGTGTAATCTGCCAAGGCTTGTTCATATTCCTTCAAATCATAGTAAGCATTGGCACGTTTATGATAGGCTTCGGGATTATTAGGATTAAATTTAATGGCTTGATTAAAGGCTCGAATTGCACCTTTTGGATCACCTTGATTGACTTTTTCCACGCCTCTTTTTAAGGCATTTTCAGCTTTGACGGGATCGGGACGATTTAAAACTTGGAGCAAGCCAAAAATCACGATTAAACTGACTAATCCTGTTGTGGTAATTGCAATTATTTTAGGCCAAGGAATCGGTTTTTTTTCTTCTTGATAAATTGGGAAACTTTTTAACTTATTAATATTAAATCCTGATCGTCCGGTTGCCTTTCTTAAGTCATCTAAGACATCAATTACAGTCAGATAGCGTTTGCTATAATAAGGATGTACCATCTGATCAATAACCTGGGCTAACCCTGCACTAGCTTTGCTATAATTTCGCCAACTCGGTTCTCCGGTACTCGATAAACTTGGGTCTTGTAATTTAGGTAAATCTGAAGCTTCTAACCCCGTAATTGCTTGAATGGCAATCATCCCCACAGCATAAATATCACTATTATATTGGGGATGACCTTGGAACTGTTCAATGGGCATATAAAACGGAGTTCCCGTGGCTATGGTTCGTAATCCTTGACCATTACCATCGGCGAGTCGGGTACTGACTTCTTTGACGGAACCAAAATCAATTAATACTAATTTTTTATCAGATTTACGACGGATTAAATTAGAAGGGTTGACATCCCGATGAATCACTTGATTATCATGGACAAATACTAAAATCTCTAAAATATCTTCGATTAATAAAATCACCTGTTCTTCTGACCAAGGAACCCCGGGAACTAACTCTTTCATAAGAGGCTGTCCACTAACAAATTCTTCGATCAAATAAAATTGATTATGATCTTCAAAATAAGCTAATAATTGGGGAATTTGATCATGTTTTCCCAACCGTTCTAAAATTTCTGCCTCTTGGCGAAATAATCGTAATGCGGTCTTTAAAGTATTAGAATTATTATTAGGTGGTCGCAATTGTTTCACAACACATTGAGGATGACCCGGACGTCGGGTATCCGCAGACAGATAGGTTTGTCCAAAGGCTCCCGAACTTAGGACTTGAACAATTCGGTATCTCCGATCTAATAATTGACCAATCATTTCCATAATTAGTAATCAGTAAACAGTAATCAGTCAAAAGTAATCAGTAATCCGAAAAGTTAAGAATTATCAAGCCCATTCTTAACCCTTAACTCTTAACTCTTACACTGGTAATGCCAATACTTGATGACTGATTACTGATTATGTCACAACCTACGATAGAATCGATTTTGCAAGAAAATCGGTTGTTTAAACCAACACCAGAGTTTTCCCAGAATGCCCACATTAAAACCTTAGAGGAGTATAAACAACTCTATGAAGTGCGATTCGTTTAACCTAAAATAAGCCGAAAAGCTTATGGGACGGTTAACCCAGTTGATGAAACTGGTGATAACTGATTACATTTATGGGTGAGTAAAGAAATGCCACAAAATCTCTAAAAAGTAACGAAATGTTACGAAATTAAGAGATAAGTAACAAAAATTTACAAGTCCCATCCCTCAAGTGCTGAGGTGAAAGCATAACCCCTAGTTTGACTGGGTAGCAACCAACAAGCTAAAGCGGGGTTAAAAGGGTAGAACTACTGGAAGCCAAATCTGGTAACTACTGAGCAAGAAGTCCATGCGTAGCGAAAGCAAAGATGTGTCTGAACCATCGTTAGTTGTGATGGTGTAATGGCTAAATCAAGAACAATCTTGATTAACACCAAGCCAAAAGGCAAGGATAGGGCATAAGCGTATTTCTTAACGACTTATAAGCACCGCCCAAAAAACCCGGTGGATAGCATCACGCTAAAGACTTCAAACAAATGTGTAATCGGAACGAAGTAACCCCTGTATATCTCTGGAGAGGTCGTGCGTCCAGTAAGTAGCTAACGAATGGTATATGGGGAAAGGATGGTATCAAAAGCGAATGCCTTGTTGTAATGACAAGGATATGCTGACAGATACTCGGTAATTCCAAAGAAATAGAACAAGTAGCAATACAAATGTCTAAAACGCTGATTAAAACTCAGACGGTGGAATGGAAAGACCTTAACTGGCGCAAGCTGGAAAGGGTAACTTTCAAGTTGCAAAAGCGCATATTTCAAGCGAGTGAACGAGGCGATGTTAAAGCAGTTCGTAAACTTCAAAAGACCCTGATTAATTCCTGGAGTGCTAAATGTATTGCGGTTCGCAGGGTAACACAAGATAACCAAGGCAAAAATACGGCTGGAGTAGATGGAATTAAATCTCTTACCCCAAAGCAACGTATGAACTTGGTAGGACGATTAAAGTTAACCAATAAGGTAAAACCAACTCGCAGAGTTAATATTCCCAAACCTGGTACAACAGAAACCCCCCCCAAGCCCCCCATGCACGGGGGGTTTGGGGGGCGGAATACCCACAATCAACGACCGCGCATTGCAAGCGTTAGTTAAACTAGCGTTAGAACCAGAATGGGAGGCTAAATTTGAGCCAAACAGTTATGGTTTCAGACCAGGACGTTCCTGCCACGATGCAATAGGAGCAATATTTTTGAGTATCAGATACAAGTCCAAATATGTATTGGATGCTGATATTGCCAAATGCTTCGACCGCATAAACCACAAAGCATTAATCTCCAAGATAAACACATACCCTACATTAAGCCGTCAAATTCAAGCGTGGCTAAGAGCAGGGTACATGGACGGAAAAGAACTTTTTCCTACTAATGATGGTACACCACAAGGCGGGGTAATTTCACCCTTACTTGCGAATATTGCCCTACATGGTATGGAAGAAAGAGTCAAGCAATACGCCGAAACTCTAAAAGGGAAACAAAACAAACAGCATAAACGTGAATCCCTAAGTTTAATCCGTTACGCCGACGATTTCGTAATAATCCATGATGATTTAAACGTAGTCAAAAAGTGTCAAGAGATAATTGCAAAATGGTTAAGTGACATGGGATTGGAATTAAAACCAAGTAAAACAAAATTAACCCACACCCTCAATAAAATTGATGGAAATGTTGGGTTTGAGTTCTTAGGATTCCATATACAACAACACAGAGTAGGCAACTACCGATGTGCGAACAACACGCACGGAACACCGCTAGGTTTTAAGACATTAATCACACCCTCAAAAGCCAAAGTTAAAACTCATCTTGTCAATATAGCTGAAGTAATAGATACCCATAAGACAGCCCCACAAGCTGCTTTAATTAGCAAGCTAAATCCAATTATTAGGGGTTGGTCAAACTATTACACAACAGTGGTTAGTAAAGCAACTTTTTCAAAAGTAGATACACTAACCTACGATAAGTTAAGAGCATGGGCAAGAACGAGGGGAAAAGGGAGCATCAATAAAGACAAATACTGGAGAACAGTAGGCGATAAAGATTGGTGTTTCAGTACAGAAGACGGAATAGAATTATTCAACCACGCCAGTACGCCAATCGTAAGGCATACAAAGGTCAAAGGAAAGGCTAGTCCGTTTAATGGAGACTGGATTTACTGGAGTAAACGAAGGGGCGAATATCCTGAAACTCCTAGCAGAGTTTCCAAATTAATCAAAAAACAAAAGGGTATTTGTCCTCACTGTGGTCTGTATTTCACAAGTACAGACATTGTAGAAGTTGACCATATTAAACCAACATCGTTAGGTGGAAAAGACACCTACGATAACCTTCAACTTTTACATAAACATTGTCACGACATAAAAACGGCTCACGATGGTTCCTTAACTAAAAATAAGGTTAATCCCTTAGAACAAGTCGAGAATTACGACCTCAATCCGTTTTGAATCGTACCTATAACAAAGGTGGAATTATCAAGGAGCCGTGTGAAGCGAAAGTTTCATGCACGGTTCTGAAGGAGAGGTAGGAGTGGTAACGCTCCTATCGACTCTAACAAAGCTAAAGCCAACCCGGAAGCGTTCTGGGCAGAACTAGCGGAAACAGAACTCCATTGGTTTCAAAAATGGGATCAGGTTTTAGACTGGCAACCCCCTTTTGCCAAATGGTTTGTCAATGGCAAAATTAACATTTCCTATAATTGTTTAGATCGGCACTTAACCACCTGGCGGAAAAATAAAGCCGCCTTAATTTGGGAGGGAGAACCGGGGGATACCCGAACTTTAACTTACTTGCAACTGCATCGAGAAGTCTGTCAAATGGCGAACGTTCTCAAACAGTTGGGAGTGCAAAAAGGTGATCGGATTGGCATCTATATGCCCATGATACCCGAAGCCGCCATTGCTATGTTAGCCTGTGCCCGGATTGGTGCGCCCCATACCGTTGTCTTTGGGGGGTTTAGCGGAGAAGCACTTAAAGATCGGTTAGTGGACGCCGAAGCTAAATTAGTGATTACCGCCGATGGTGGCTGGCGTAAAGATGCCATTGTTCCCTTAAAAGAACAAGTCGATAAAGCCATTGAAGCCGGGGCTACCAGTATTGATAACGTTTTAGTGGTACAAAGAACTAACCAAAAAATTAACATGGAACCGGGACGGGATCATTGGTGGCATGATCTCAGACAGGGAGTTTCCGCCGACTGTCCCGCCGAACCGATGGATAGTGAAGATATGTTATTTATCCTCTACACCAGTGGGACAACGGGCAAACCCAAGGGCGTTGTTCACACCACGGGCGGATATAACCTCTATACCCACATTACCAATAAATGGGCTTTTGACCTACAGGATACCGATGTCTATTGGTGTACGGCCGATGTCGGTTGGATTACTGGACACAGTTATATTGTCTATGGGCCCCTATCCAACGGCGCGACAACCCTAATGTATGAAGGGGCGCCGCGTACTTCTAACCCCGGTTGTTTCTGGGATGTGGTGGAAAAATATGGGGTGACGATTTTCTATACGGCACCCACCGCAATTCGGTCATTTATGAAAATGGGCGAACACCATCCCAAGTCCCGTAATTTATCGTCTCTGCGCCTATTAGGAACCGTGGGAGAACCGATTAACCCCGAAGCTTGGATGTGGTATCAACGGGTAATTGGTAACGGTAAATGCCCGATTGTCGATACTTGGTGGCAAACGGAAACGGGCGGGTTTATGATTACCCCCTTACCCGGAGCGACCCCAACAAAACCCGGTTCGGCTACCTTACCCTTTCCTGGGATTTTAGCGGATGTGGTAGATACGGAAGGAAACCCCGTAACCGATGAAAGTGGCGGCTATTTGGTGGTGCGCTATCCCTGGCCGGGAATGATGCGGACGATATATGGTGATCCCGACCGTTTCCGGCGGACATATTGGGAATATTTGAAACCAAAAGATGGTATTCCCCTCTATTTTGCCGGGGATGGAGCCCATCAAGACCGAGATGGCTATTTCTGGGTTATGGGTCGGGTAGATGACGTGATCAGTGTGTCGGGACACCGTTTAGGGACGATGGAAATTGAGTCAGCCTTAGTCTCCCATCACGCGGTGGCTGAGGCTGCGGTGGTTGGGAAACCCGATGAAATTAAGGGTGAGGAGATTGTGGCTTTTGTCACCTTGGAGGAAGGCAAAGAGGCGTCCGATGAGTTAGCACAGGAACTCAAGAAGCACGTTGTCAAGGAAATTGGCGCCTTAGCCCGTCCTGGGGAAATTCGGTTTACGGATGATCTACCTAAAACCCGGTCTGGGAAGATTATGCGGCGGTTATTGCGATCGCTGGCGTCGGGTCAAGAAATTACGGGAGATACTTCTACGCTACAGGATCGCAGTGTATTAGAGAAATTGCGGGGAGGGGCGTAAATCAGTTATTAGTTATTAGTTATCAGTTATCAGTTGTCAGTTATTAGTTATTAGTTATCAGTTATTAGTTATTAGTTATTAGTTATTAGTTATTAGTGTTGATTTTGTGATCTTCCCTAGATTTTTTATAGTATTTAAAATTTATCACAGTTTATAAATCAGCCTCTTAGTAACTTTTAAATAAATTTGAGCAAATTATTGGTTTAATAGAACCTTTGATAAATTATAAATAACCAAAGTAGCAAAAAATTCAAACCAATTCAGGGATATCTACAACAAATGAAGCGATCGCTATCCAGAAATTATAAGTTTCAACTCATCACATTTACTATCATTTATATTGCCGGGATGACTCTATCACTAAAACTTCAGTTAATAGATCCTTTTGCTCTGGCTGTCTGGCCACCCGCCGGAATCGCCCTAGCACTAATGTTATTATTTGGGGTTAGGGTTTGGCCAGGTATAGTAATTAGTTTTATATTATTAAACATCATTTTGTTCCCAGATGAAGTTGATTTTACTACATCAATTATGCCTCCAATCGGTGAAATATTACAAACCCTATTTGCAGTAAAATGTTTAGATTATTTTAAGTTTGATCGCCGTTTAAGTCGTTTAAGTGATGTCTTTAAGTTGATATTTTGGGGGGCGATAATTTCTACTCAAATTAAAACAATTTTGCAAATATCAACTATTTGTTTATTTAAAGAAGGGATGTGGAATGATTTTATTTGCGTATCTCCTGAAGGAGATTGGGGTAATTTTATTAATCTTTTCTGGAATTGGTGGCTAGGTAATGTGATGGGAATATTAAATTTTACTCCCTTAATTCTATTATTATATTTAGATAATCAGCCACCGGATCGGCAAATTTTATCTGAGTCCAAATTGGTGAGAAAAAGGGTTAAATCTTTCCTTCTATTGGGCCTAATTATTATTATTAGTTATCTAATCTTTTTTGAAAAAATTGATCAGCATCTTGCTAATTATCCGATAGAATATTTACCTTTACCTTTTATTATTTGGGCAACTTTAAAATTTGATCACAGAATCTCGATTACTGCTACATTTTTAGTATCAATGATCTCGATTTTATCAAATTTTTATGGTGGGGCCCATTTATAGCGAGAACAGGAAATATCAGCGAGGCAACACTATTATTACAAACATTTATGGCTGTAATAACTATTACTAATCTAGTATTATTAGCTACAGTTAGTGAACGGAGACAAGCAGAAAAGAAGTTAAAACAATTAAATCAAGAGTTAGAAAATCGTGTAAAGGAACGCACAGCAGAGTTAGAAATTGCTAAGAAAAAAGCCGAAGTTGCAAATCAAGCTAAAAGTACGTTTATTGCCAATATGAGTCACGAATTGCGGAGTCCTCTCAATGCAATTATTGGCTTTTCTCAATTAATGTTACGCACGAAAAATTTGCCTTCTGAACAATATGAAAATGCGGGAATTATTCAAAGAAGTGGGGAATATTTATTAACTTTAATTAATAATATCTTAGATTTTTCTAAAATTGAAGCTCAAAAAACTACTTTAAATCAAAAGGATTTTGACCTATATCAATTGTTAGATGATTTGGAAGATATGTTACATTTAAGGGCATTTAATGCGGGATTAGAATTGATTTTTGTCCGTGGAGAAAATCTACCTCGTTATCTTTATGCTGATGGAGTAAAACTACGCCAAATTTTACTCAATTTATTAGGGAATGCGATTAAATTTACATCAAAAGGTGAAGTAATTTTAAGTGTTAATAGCCAGGAAAATCAAGACAATCAAAATTATATTTTAAATTTTACAATTAGCGACACAGGAAAGGGAATTTCTCAAGAAGAATTAGGCAATTTATTTCAGGCTTTTTCCCAAACAGAATCAGGACGAGAAGCCCAAGAAGGCACGGGATTAGGATTAGTAATTAGTCGTCAATTTGTGCAGTTAATGGGAGGAGATATTGCGGTAGAGAGTCAATTAGGACAAGGCACAACTTTTCAATTTTCGATTAATGTAAAATTAGGTCAAGAATCAACTAAAATTGAACGAATTAATCCTAAACGAGTATTAGCACTAGCACCGGAACAACCGACTTACAAAATCTTAACAGTAGATGATAAAGCGATTAATTCCCAATTATTAATGAAATTATTAACACCATTAGGATTTGAAGTAAAAGAAGCGAGTAATGGACAGGAAGCTATAGAAATTTGGAATCAATGGCAACCTCATTTAATTCTTATGGATATGAGAATGCCTGTAATGGATGGTTATGAAGCGACTAAATATATTAAGTCAACGACCCAAGGTAATGCTACCGCGATTATTGCTTTAACTGCGAGTGTTTTAGAAGAAGAAAAAGCGATTACTCTGTCAGCAGGATGTGACGATTTTATGCGTAAACCCTTTAAAGAATATACAATTTTTGAAGTATTAACTAAACATTTAGGAGTTAAATATATATATGCTGAAAATAATGATCAAAATTTGGCAGTTATCGAAGAAAAATCTTTAACATCTGATGGTTTTAAATGTATGAATCAAGCATGGATTAATCAATTTTATGAAGCTGTTTTAGAAGCAAATACAAATGATGTGATAGAATTAATTAAAGAAATTCCGCAAACAGAAAGTTCTTTAATACAATCTCTAACAAAATTAGCCAAGCAATTTGAATTTGAGAAATTAGTTGATTTAGTTGAACCTTTGATAAATTACGAATAGAAATAGCAGCAAAAAATTTAAACAAATTATCTCTTTTATTATCTTATCTACCTTGTTTTTATTGGTAACAATATCTCATGCTTATACCCAAACCAACCAAGAAATAGAAAGTGTAAATCCTGTTGTTTTAATTGATAAAATAACAAAATATCCTTTAGGTTTAAATTTAGAAATATTTGAAGATAAAACTAGAGAATTAACGATTGAAGATGTAGTTAATCAAAAATTTATCCCTAGTCAGCAAAAAGTCCCCAACTTAGGACTAAAAAACTCAGCCATTTGGGTACGTTTTCGGGTAAAAAATGAAGCAATTAAAATTAAAAATTGGCTTTTAATTTTTAGTGATACTCGTATTGGCACAGTAGATTTTTATTTGCCTAAACCAGATCGAAATAAATTTAATTTTATTAAAACTGGTAGAGATTTTCCCTTTCATACCAGAGAATTTAACCACCGTTATTTTATTGTTAATTTACATTTTGATCATCAAAACGAACAAATTATTTATTTACGTTTAACTTCACAACTTGGTTTCACAATTCCTTTAAATATTTACTCCTTAGAAATATTTTGGCAACAGGATCAAGGTAATATTTTATTCTTAGGAATATCCTACGGAATTATTCTGGTGATGATTGTTTATAATTTATTTTTATTTATATCCTTACGAGACAGAAGTTATTTATATTATATTTTATTTATTACGGGTTATTTATTTTTCCAACTAAGCCGTGAAGGAATAGGACATCAATATTTATGGAGCAATTTCCCTAATTATCCTGAAATTTCAGTTTTAATGGCCTTATTTACTTTAATTGGGTGGATTAAATTTACTCAATCTTTCTTACAAACCCAAAAATATATTCCTAAAATAGATAAATTTTTCTTTTTTACAAGTATATTTCTCATTGTTTTTGATCTTAGTGTGATCTTAATCAGATTTATTAGTTTTTTCAAAAATTATCAATATTCATTTATCATAACCTTTAATAGTTTATTTATCTCGATCATGATCTTAATCATCGCTATAATTAGATGGAAACAAAAATATAAACCAGCTAAATATTTTTTATTAGCAATGTTAGCTCCAATTTTGTGTACAACTATTCATGGTTTAAGTGTATTTTCATTAATACCTTATAATTTTTATACTGAGAAAAGTTTAGCATTAGGTTTTACTTTATCAGTAGTATTATTTTCTATTGCTTTAGCAGATCGGATTAATTTAATTAAAGAAGAAAGAGTGCAAGCACAAGCAGAAGCCTTAAAAAATGCTGAACTTAATCAACAATTAATTAAAGAACAAAATATTATTTTAGAACAAAAAGTTAATCAAAGAACAACAGAATTAGCAATTGCTAAGGAAAAAGCCGAAGTAGCAAATAAAGCGAAAAGTAGCTTTATTGCTAATATGAGCCATGAATTAAGGTCGCCTTTAAACGCAATTATTGGTTTTTCTCAGTTAATATTACGCACAAAAAATCTACCTTCTGAACAATACGAAAATGCGGGTATTATTCAACGAAGTGGTGATTATTTATTAACTTTAATTAATAATGTCTTAGATTTTTCTAAAATTGAAGCTCAAAAAACTACTTTAAATCAAAAGGATTTTGACCTATATCAATTGTTAGATGACTTGGAAGATATGTTACATTTAAGGGCGTTTAATGCTGGATTAGAATTAATTTTTGTGCGCGGTGAAAATCTACCTCGTTATATTAAGGAACCGGATTAGGATTAGTAATTAGTCGTCAATTTGTGCAGTTAATGGGGGGAGATATTACGGTAGAAAGTGAATTAGGAAAAGGCACAATTTTTCAATTTTCAATTGTGGTACAATTAGGTAAAGAAACTGATAAAATTGAACACATTAATCCTAAAAGAGTATTAAAACTAGCACCGGAACAACCGACTTACAAAATCTTGACAGTAGATGATAAACCGATTAATTGTCAATTATTAATTAAATTACTTTCACCTTTAGGCTTTGAAGTAAAAGAAGCGAGTAATGGACAGGAAGCGATCGCAATTTGGCAAGAATGGCAACCCCATTTAATATTGATGGATATGAGAATGCCTGTAATGGATGGTTATGAATCCACTAAATATATTAAGTCAACGACTCAAGGTAATGCTACCGCGATTATTGCTTTAACTGCGAGTGTCTTAGAAGAAGAAAAAGCGATTACTCTGTCAGCAGGATGTGATGATTTTATGAGAAAACCCTTTAAAGAATATACAATTTTTGAAATATTAACTAAACATTTAGGAATCAAATATATTTATGAAGATATGACAGATGGAAATAGCCAAACAGGAGTAAAAATCAATGAATTATCCCAACTAACTACAGAACAATTCCAAATAATGCCCCAGGAATGGGTGCTCAGATTATATCAAGCAGTTCTCGAAGCAGATGATCAGGAAATCATAAGATTAATTCCAGAAATTCCTGAAACCGAAGCTGCTTTAGCTAAAATCTTGACTAAACTGGTGCGTCAATATCAATTTGAGCAAATTATTGATTTAATAGAACCTCTCGTTTAATCATCAACTTCTGCTTCTGTGAAAATAGGCGGCCATAATGCAGAAATTGATAATTCCCAACCGGGAAATAGTTCGGGTAGAGTTAAAATATCTTCATTTGCTAATATAATGGGTTCCCCTGTCGGTCGATAAACGGTAACAGTCAATTCATCAGGGTCAATCAAAATTCCCACAATTGCACCTAATTCTAAAAACTTTTTGAGTTTTTTTTCTAGTGTTTTAACTCGATCACTTTGAGATTTAATTTCTACAACTAAATCTGGAACTAATTTGGCAAAGTATCGGACACTTTGTTGTAGCTGAGATGCACGAACAAAAGAAACATCTGGTGCTTTTAAGTTAGTATCGGGCATGATAAAACCTCCTGCGGAGTCAAATATTCGCCCTAAGCGACGAGGTTCAACCCAAGCGAAAAGAAAGGCAATTAAACGGACACCTATTTCGCTAGAGATAATATCTGATGGCCCCATAACGATAATTTTCCCATTTTCAAGTTCTAATTGGTAATCCTGTCCAGCTTCCGAGAGAGTTGCTTGTAAGTTTTCTAAGTCTTTTATTGTCATCAGTGCCATGAGAAAAATCTCCTTGTCTAACTGAATTGATTAATATTATAGCTCTAAATTTAGGTAAAAACTTGATCGGATGCGATCACACTTTAACAATTTTCCTAGAGGTGATTAAATTATTATCAGGACAAGCCGCGATCGCTATTGGATTCTAAAACAAATTCAACTTTTAATTTTTTACCCAATACTAATGCAGCTTTAGTAATTGTTTGTAAATTTAAAGATGAATTTTTAGGATCAAGAAGCCGTTGTAAAGAAGATCGGCTAGTGTTCATTCGTTTAGCCATTTCGCTTTTTGAAAGTCCGGCTTGATTCATGGCTTCTTGAATTTGGTAAGCAATTACCCTTTTGATTGCTATTGCTTCTACCTCTGATAATATTCCTTCTTCTTCAAGAAATGTATCAAAATTACTGCCAATATATTGATTATTCATGTTAATTGATTGATAAGTTATTTAATCTATTTTTAGCAATGTCTAACTCTTTTTCAGGAAGTTTTTGAGATTTTTTAATAAACCCATGTAACAAGATCATTTTATCATCTTTAACCGTAAAAATAACACGGGCAATTTTATTGTCTAAAGATATTCTAACTTCCCATAAGTTGGCTACCAACTTTTTAACCAAGGGCATTCCCATAGGCCAACCAAACTGCACGGTTTTAACATCTGTCCCAATAATTTTCTTTTCATTAGGGGATAAGGACTTTAGCCATTCTCTAACAGGCTGATTGCCAAGTTCGGATTTGTAAAAAACAACCTGTAAAATCAGGTTAGGATCATTCATCTTTAATAATTATACCTAATAAGTTTCATCTTAATCAATATTTAGGATGCAATTTTAACCAACTATGGTATTATGGCGACGACGATTAATGCCAGTACCAAGAGAAATTGTATCAATTATAACGAAAAGGAAAATCAAATATTGTGGGAACTCGGATTAAAAATTTACAAGTCACAAAAGTCGTGGATGGGGACACAATCAAGGTGTTACTCAATGATAAGCGAGAATTTTTAAGACTCGATTGTGTGGATACCGAAGAAATACTTAACCATGATTCTAAACCCCGAACAAATGCCGGAATTGCCGCCGCAGAAATGGCACAACAATATTTTATGAATGAACATAGTTTTTTAACAAAAGTCGATATTGAATTTGATGGCAATGAACCAGCAGAAGTGTGTTTAGAAAAATATCGAGATCATCACGGACGATTAATTTGTTATGTGCATAAACAGGGAGAAAATTATAATTTAAAATTAATTAAGGAAGGTTGGAGTCCTTATTTTATTAAATATGGAAATTCTCGATTATATCATCAAGAAATGATGCGGGCTGAAGCCGATGCCCAAGCCCATAATCGCATGATTTGGAATCGCCAAACCAACGAAAGTAATGCTTTTAGAAACTATACTATTTTAATGCCTTGGTGGTCGTTACGCGCTGCGATTGTGGATGATTTTCGTCACTATGGACAACCGAATGGCGTGTTATCCGTGCGTTTAGATTATCCTAATATATTATTAGCAGCAATGAAGCAACAATCTATTACTATTTTCTGTGATTTACAGGAGGGAATTACTAAATGGATTGGGAATAGTGGGATTATTCATACCGGAACAAAAGACCGAAGTTTAAAATTATGGATTCCTGAAGCTAGTAATAATAAAGATTCTCCTATCATTCATTTAATTAATAAACGATATACGGGGTTAGGACGGAGTTACGTCTATATTAGTGGACAAGTGACCATGTACCGAGATAAACCCGAAATTACCCTAAATCATCTGCAACAATTATCGGATTTTTGCCCGATTGTTCAAGCAAAAAATTTGGCAAATTCCCCAACTTTAACTTATAATAATACGCAGAAATAATTAGGATACCATCATGGTAAATTCCCCCAAAATTCTCGCCTTTGCTGGAAGTGCTAAGGAAACTTCCTATAATAAAAAGTTAGTCCAAATTGCAGCCGCCGGAGCCAAAACAGCCGGGGCGGAAGTCACCTATATTGATTTACGGGATTTCCCGATGCCCTTATTTGATGAAGACTTAGAAGTCCAACAGGGTATTCCGGTGGCTGTTCGTCAATTCAAAGATTTAATGTTAGCCCATCAAGGCTTATTAATTGCCTGTCCTGAGTATAATAGTTCGATTACACCGTTATTAAAAAATGCCATTGATTGGGCATCCCGTCCCGAACCCAATTTACCGGGATTAGCTTGTTTTAATAATAAAATTGCAGCGATTATGAGCGCCTCCCCTGGAGGGTTTGGAGGAATGCGCGGGTTAGTTCATGTTCGGGCTATTTTAGAAAGTATTGGGGTATTAGTTATTCCTCAACAACGCTCTATTTCTCAAGCCTTTGAAGCCTTTAATTCCGATGGAAGTTTAAAAGATCCCAAACAACAGCAGGATGTAGAAAGTTTAGGCGCAAAAGTTACAAGTTTATTGATTAAACTTTCAGCTTAAATTTCAGTCATCAGTTATCAGTTTATTGCTATTATAGCAGTCCTAAATCATTATCAAGAGCATGATATAATGATAAGCTGTTAAGCATTTAAACCGCATATTTTAGAGGCTGAAACCCCCTTACTGGCTTGGATCGCCTCGAAAATTAGGTTGTTCATGAAAAGAATGTTGTAGCGGTGAATCACTAAACAGAGACAGAAATTCTAAAGCAGTCCCTTGAAAATATCTTTGAGGAGAAATAAAGTTGTGAATGATAATGTTATTCATCGAAAGATTTTGATTTTATCGGCTAACCCTAAAAGAACAAGTCCTTTACGGTTGGATGAAGAAATGCGAGAAATCAAAGAAGGGTTGAAGCGATCGCAGTCTAGGGATTTATTTTCAATTGAATCCGCAGAAGCGACTCGCTATCGAGATATTCGCAGGGCAATTTTAGATAATCAACCGAATATTGTTCATTTTAGCGGACATGGATCGGGGGAAAATGGTTTAGTTTTTGAAGATGATAGCGGATGTCAAAAGTTAGTGGATACGGAAGCGATCGCAGGACTTTTTCAATTATTTTCTGAACAGGTGGAATGTGTGGTACTCAATGCCTGTTCTTCAGAAGTGCAAGCTCAAGAAATCGCCAAATATATTAATTATGTGATTGGCATGAGTCAGGCGATTGATGATAGAGCCGCGATTGAATTTTCTGTGGCTTTTTATGATGCGTTAGGAGCAGGTCAAACTTATAATTTTGCTTATAATTTAGGATGTAATGCCATTATGATGGCTGGAATCTCTCAAGAATTTATTCCTCGCTGGTATGGGGAAAAGGTTGAAAAGTCTACTGTTAAAACTTCACGTTTGATTAAACCCACTCAATCCGATTCAACTGTTTCTAACTCAGGAGATAAAAAAATGACAGGGGAACGTAACATTAATATTGGAACGGGAAATTATACGAATACCAGTACCAATACCAGTATTGGGACAGGTGATTACCGTAAAATATCGATTAAGGGTCAAGGTCGTTATATTGAAGCAAATTCTTATAATAATTCAGCAGAAAAGTCAAATCTTGCTGAAGTGGCGAATGAAATTCAACAATTGCTTGAACAACTCAGCAAAACTAACCCCACGAATACGATGACGGGAAAGATGAAAATAGCAGGGGAAGTGATCGAACAAATAGAAAGTAATCCAGCGTTGATGAAGCGAGTTATTGGTGCATTAAAAGCGGGGGGTGTTAGTGCGTTTGAGCAAGTTCTCAATCATCCAGCCGCGAGTTTTGTAATTGGTGCTTTGGAAGAATGGCAAGATAGCAAAAGTTAGGAAGGTTTTAAGAATAATGCGATCGCTTTTAACTTTCAAGCCAAGCAATTTTTCTCACCTCTCTAACTCCCGAAGAAAATCATCTACAGAACCCACTATAATCATGCCTTCTGCCGCTTCCTGTCGAATTTCTTTAATTTCTTGGAGTAGTTGTTCTCGGCGACTTCTCTGTAGGCGCTTAACTAAGATTTCAACGATGAGGTTTTGTTCCTCGATTGAGAGGGATTCTACTGTATCTAGTGCTTGTTGAAGCCTTGAGGTTTGTAATCCTTCAGACATAATTAGTAATATAAAAAATTGCTGTTTTGATTATAACATTATCAGGAAGATATCATCACGAAATTTAGCTTTCTTCGGGTTCGGAACTGTTCTGAACATTCCCTTCAATATAACTACCTTGGTCATTAACGGAGGTTTCCCGATAATCGCCTTTGTTAATTTCAATATTGCGATCGCCTGAAATTTCTGTATCGCCTTGGGACACATCGACAGTTCCCGTTAAATCACCGCCAACGACACCACTGATATTGCCTTGGACACTACTAATGGTAATATTACCGCGAGTTTCTTGATAGGTTTCCACATAAAACTTAGGTTGCTGAATCGCATTCTCTAGTAACTCTTGAAATCGGACAATTTGCTGATCTTTTTCAGCGACAGCGGCTAAAAATGCTTGTAAGTCGCTGTAAGTTCCCGATTTAATTTGGTTATAGATGGCACTATATTCTTGACTCAGAATTGAACGGTTAGCATCATCAGTAACTTGAGCTTGGAAGTGAATTTTTTCGTTTCCTCGTCCTTCGATTGAAAGCACTTTTAGTCCGGCTTCTGGGTATTTTTCGATTAATTTCTGAAATGCGATCGCGGCTGCACTTGGATCGACTCCTTGATGGTGAAAGATATCCAAAATTGTATAATTTTCTGCCACTCTCCGCAAATCAATATTTTGAGTTTGGTAGAGTTTTTGAGTTTTAATAATCGGCGCGATAAAATCACTGAAGTCCCCATCTTTAAAGGTTTCATTGCGGTTATCCGGTTTACGCCAAGGATCGGGGTCTTCTTTGGTTTCTAAACGCATATAAACATATTCACATTTAATCCCTTCAAATTGGGTATCGAGGGAAATTGCCCAATCTTGAATGCAAGCACCTGTTAAGATTGCATTCTTGAGGTTAGTCCCGTACAGTTGAGCTTTGGCGAGTTTAGCGCGTGTTAAGTTTGCTCCTTCTAAGGTCGCTTCACTCAATTTGGCATTAATGAAACTCGCATCGGTTAAGTCTGCATTTCGTAAGTTACATCCCCGCAAATCTAAACCATCAAAGTTCTGATTTCGTCCATCTCCTGTAACAACCAGTTGCCGAATTTTTTCGTTTTCTAAATAGGTTCCTTCAACTCTAGCTTTATCTAGGTTTTTGGCATTCAACCAACAAGTACGAGTTAGATTAGCTTCTCTAAAATCAGTATTTCCCAAAAGGGCTTCTGTAAAGTCAGCATCCGTTAAATCTGAGCCATAAAAGTTTGTTCCTTTCTTCGAGCATAAAGCTATAGCAAATGATTTAAATACTAAATATTTACGTTCTCCGTTCATTGCTTTTAAACTGAAATATAACGCCATAACTATCGAGAAAATAGTTAGTATAAATGATACAAGAAAGCTGCCAAAAGAATCTTTAAAAATGAGGTCATATATTCTGTTTAAAACCGTACTAGGAATAGCACCAGCTAGAGCAAAAAATAAGCTAATACTTAAAAGTCTTAGTTTTGAAACTTTAACTATAATTATTCCTAGAGTGACAATAGTTTCAGTTAAAATAGTAAAACCTGCTATGAATCCTATATCAATTAGCACTCCAAACAATAAAGGCATTGTAAATTCTCTGATCTTTTCCGAAGGTGGAGAGACAGCAACAGCAAAAACGAGAAAACTAAAAATTGCAAGGGTAAAAGAAGCAAGACTGTTCTTAAACTCAATATATATACAAAGTCCTAAAAATATAAGAGGAATTAATAAGGTAACTATTCCTACGGCAAGTTTGTTACCTGGTAAAAATAACTCATCACCTATTGCAAAACTTGACCAACCTATAAGCACTCCAGATACAGTAAGAAAAACCAGGCAAGCAAATATTATTCCATATTTAATCCATAAGCTTACTCCATTTATTGTATAGCTAAAATTTGAACTTTTAAGGTTTAAAAAATTCAACCTTAAACCTCTAATGTCAGAATTGCTTAGATCTTTTTTTGTTAGTTGTTGATTCTTAAAATCACCTTTTAATTTTCTCATATTTTTTATTTAATTGATGTAGATCAGAATTGACGAGCATTTTACCTTTTTTGTTTGGTACGGGAGCTAGAAAGTCTTTTTTTAGCTTCTTTTATAAAAGCATCACGACTTTCTTTAGTACCGTCACAACATCCGCCTCTCGGATCAAAATATATATTAAGAGATGGATTTTTGATATATTCTATAATCTTATCTGTTTCCATACTTCTCTTTTGACGACCCGTATTTTTATATTTTTTGCTCAATTGCTGTAATGATTCTACTACTCTGTCTGGCTTTTCTTGTCCTATATAAACCAAAGCCACGGCTGGACTATCTACGGCTCCAATCTTTGGATCTTTGTCATACATTTTTGTAAGTGCCGACAACGCACTATTTAAGTCAAATTTACTTACAGCAAGAGCAACATTAATCCGAACTGGATCTGGTGTTTTTGAGTTGTTAAGTGCTTTCTTGAGGAAAGTTTTTGCTTCTTCTTTTTGTTCTCCTCCAATTTCTGCTAATGCTCCAGCCGCGGCAGAACGTACATCTTCAGTTTCATTCATATTATTAAGAACATCCTTGAGGATACCTAATGCTTCTTTTCCGCCTACTTTAGCAAGAGCGTTAGCAGCATTAATGCGAACCGTTTCTTGTTCATCTGTATTTTGTAGAATAGTATTCAGAGTCTCTACAACTCTACTCTTAATAGGCGAGTCTTTCGGAAGTCCAATTTGAGCCAATGCTACAGCAGCAGCAAAGCGAACCTCAGTGTCTTCATCGGAATCTTCCAAAGCTTTCTGAAGAGTATCTATAACTTGACTTTTCAAACTCACATTTTCTTCTGTAAAATGAATTTGTCCTATTGCTTCAGTTGCACTAGAACGTATTTGTGTTTCTAGTTCCTTATTTTCAATAACCGAATTGAGGGTATTGAATACTGTTTGCCCTTTCTCTTTACCTAAAATTGAAGCAAAAATTGAAGCAAAATCACCATCACTAGGATTTGTCAAAAAATTATCTAAAGCCTGTAGTGCTTTTGTATTACCTGTTGCAGCAAGGTAACTCAATGTCGTGAAACTCCCAAAATCTGGTTGTCTTTTAAAAAGAGTAATCAAAGCTTGTACTGTTGTATCTGCTGTTAGCTCTTGTACATACTGAGAATTGCTCGCTATCTGTTTCAATGAATTAAGAGCTTCTTCTGCAATAATTTCATCCTTATTTTCTAGATTTAGTTTTAAAATTTCAATGACTTGCTTTGTTGGGGGTTGGTAAATCCAGGTTCGAGCCACCGCCGCACTAAATTGAAGAAACGGATCATTTTCTTTCTCTATGGCATCATCGAAAATGCGTAACATTTTATCCACTGGTAGCTTAACTTCTTTATATTGTGGTATTTTAGAATCATCCTCTTGATTTGATGAATTAATAATTAAAGTAATAACATTGGGATCGCAGGGATTATAGTCTGCTTTACCAACCCCAACACATCTGAAAACACTTTGATCATCAAATTCACTTGCTAACTTAAAAGCTGCTAAGTAGCGAATTTGCTTGTCACTGCTGTCTAAAGCATTCTGAAGAGTTTCAAACTCTTTTGGCTTTAGAGCTTGTACACTTGTATTAGGAAGATTTGCAAGATCTTGGTAAGAAATTTTATTTTTTTGAGCAGTGTTATCTGATCTAACAGAAGTTTGCGAAACTTGAGTTCGAGGTGTCCACAAAACTTTGGCTGTCTTCGGCCCAACAATACCATCTGGCTTCAAACCATGATAATTTTGAAACCGAATAACTGCCACACGAGTTTCTTTTCCAAAAACACCATCTACTTTCTTAACTGGAAATCCCCAATTATTCAGTTGAACCTGAAGCTGACGAACATTCTCCCCTCGACTTCCCATCTTAAGAACTCCTGAACTAGCTAATGACTGGCAAGTTTTACCAGAGTCCAAAGCATTGCGAGTTTGTTCTCCCACAACTCCATCCACTCTCAAGCCATGAGTTCGTTGTAGTTTTTTCACAGCAGCTTTCGTAATTTTTCCATAATAGCCCGTACTTCTAACACTTCCAGGCATACACCCAGCTTGTTTGAGATTATCCTGCAACTCCACAACCCCTTGACCTCGACTTCCTCTAGCTAATAATTGTGCAGCGAGTACAGGATGTAAATCGATTAGAGGAGTGAGAATCAAAATCAAAATCAGTAAACCAGGAATAGAGGAAATCTGAATCTCAGGAACTTCTGACTGTTCTTGCTGTTCCTGCCAAATTAACCACGCCTGAATGCACCCTAAAGTATCCATCGAATTTTGTCCTTTCTATCGTCTATCTGAACGAACAATAAACTACGATTGTGCTTGCTTTGCCCAATTTACTACACCTCGCCAATTCTGCACCTAGCCAAAAGTTCAGTTTTTACCCTAGCCTAAAAGCTAGTTCCACTGAACTTGACCCCCTGATTCCTCGTTTCAAACGTCCCTTTAGGTCGTAGGTTCTCGCTAGAATCAGGGGATATAAGCCTATTGAATTTAAAGGAGTGAGTGATGGGCAAAGCATCGTCCTACTGATTAAAAAACCGTCCAATCTTGTCCTAAAAATAAGGCTCTTTCAGCTTTTCTTCGTCGGGTTAATCCTTCTAATTCTTGACCTCCGGCTTTATTCCACCGGGGAAATTGATCCGCCGCCCCTTGAAAGTCTCCTTGATTTAAAAGCTTTAATAAGGTAGATTGAAATAGAGAATCTGCACCTAAATTAAAGCAAAAAGAAACTAAGGCTGAAAATTGATTAAAATTAATCGAAACTTGCACCGCTTCTGTAACAGCTTCTTCAAATTCTGCTAAATCTTCACGGAGTAATTCTTCAGCTTGGGCTTCTGTGATCACCATTCCAGGTTCTACAGTTTTGGTGTGTCCGTATCCAATTGTCCACACATCAACAGCATCTAAATAAGCTTCTAATTCCATCCCTTCAAAGGATTTAATTAAGTTAACTCCTTCTGAATTAATGGTCATTCCGCCACGAGTTGCACTATCTGTCACAACAGGAGGAACTTGATCAGCAGCAACAATAGTAAAGGTTTCTGCGAGGGTGAATTGTAAGGCTTTTTGCAGTAATTTGACTTGTTTATGAGTCGGAATAGCTTTAACGGCTAAACCATCTTTATATTCATAAATGCTACCATCGGGAAAAATTTCGAGTGTCCGTTCCATTTTTTTCTCCTTAATTATTGTTGTCTGAGGGGTTGATTAATTAGCGATCGCTTCTGAGGAAATTGTTTCTGATCCTGATACTTGAGGGTTATCAATAGAATCATCAACTTTAGTTTTCCAAAGTTCGCAAATCGTATCAGAAGTAGCGGAAGAAATACCAGTTGTGGCTGATGAAAGGGTTTTGATAATTAACACAGCCAAAAGAACAGCTACAGAAGAAGCTAACCCTAACTGACTGGCTAAAACTGGAGCTAATAAAGCCGCAGCTTTATCGGAGTTTTCTTTGTAAGCGTCTTGAATTTTTTGTTTCAATTCCTGATCGTCAAACAAATCACTACACATTAATTGATAAGCTTTGACGTTCAATTTTTGGAAGAAGCGATCGCCTGCATTAATTATCTCTGGATCAAACCCACCTCTAGGCGTTGCTATTAATGCCGCTTCTAAACTGTCTAACGAAGAAGCAGAACGAGAGGTTGATTCATCTGCTATTTCTTGCTCCTGAATCGCAAGTTGTGCTTTGAGGGTATCTTCATCAAGTTCTATGAGTTTTTGGGCAATTCCATCAAGCTGATTCATGATTCGTGAAAGTGATAAAGGTTATCAGTATTGTGACCGTTTCGGTTGCTCAATTCACTGAAATTCAACTCCAAAAATCCTCTTCTTAGAAAGGTTTAGGATAGGGGAAAATGACACCAACTTTCGCCACTTACATCCCAAACGGCGTGCAGATCTTTGTAACTGTAGGGAACATCTCCACCGCTTGCATCGTTATCATATCCTCCTTGATATCCTAACCATTTGCCATAGGGATCATTGCAAATCCAAACTCCGGCTTGCTCGTCATATCCTTTGATCACAATAATATGACCAGAATTGGTAAAAAAGCCGTGAACAATAACCGGATTTCCTTTTGCCAAATGTTGTTTAATTTCTAGTTCTGTGGTAACATTTTTAAAGGTAGTATTTTGAAGTTTACCAGGCCCGTATTCTTGACCCCATTCTTTTAAAAGACGTTGAAGGAATGCCGGAATATGGCGAGTTCTTTCTCCACCTGTATATCCATATTGTTCATCCCATTCTTCTGTTTTACGAAATAGAACATCTTCGAGTTGTACATCATTATTAATATCTTGGGCACTGCGAGAATCAATGCCATAATATTTGAGAACCATTGCTACAGAAGTAACATTACAAGCACCGAGAGGATGTTCTAAATTATTGAGTTGAGAATGATAAGGGACTTTTAAATCGACTTTGGGAGGGAGAACAGGGGGATATTTTTGACTGGGTTCTTCGCCACGAGAAACCGCCGTTAATACGATTTCGACATCATCCCCAAAACAGTAATATTGTTTGGGTGCAGTTTCTATTGAACGTGCATCAAATTCCTCTAAATAAACCCGAATATATTTCCCTTGTAAATTGGGAGTATAAGCACTAATGGGAATTTCATCTCCAGCTTTATAAGTCAGAATTTCATCAGGAGATAAATAGGAGGTTTCTAAGGGTCGAACTTTCAGGAAAGAATCCTTAGTAAAGCGCAATGTATATTCTAAGGTGTTCATGTCTTTTTCTAAAGCGACTCAAAAATTGGGTAGTTGTTGTTAAGAACACTGAGCCTTTTCACTTAATATTCCGAGGAATAATAAAGTTTTTTAGGTGTTCTTCCCCAGTAGTTCAATCTTAAGAGCAAAGGCAGAAAATCAGCCTCCCTTAAAGTTGAGTTCTAAACTAACCGATAGATGGGGAAACAACCTGAACTTTAGGCTAGGTCAAAACCTGAACTACAGTATACAGGACTTACGCATCACCGCTATCAATAGTAGGGGTAATTCATGAATTACCCCTACATCTAGGGTTCCATTCCCACTCTAAAGATAAATTTCTTTGAATTTCATACCAATTATCAATCAGTGCCTCTGCCCTCATCAATTCTAAACCGCCCAAGTCTTGACCTCTGCAAATGATATAGGGACGGGCGCTTATGCAGATTTAAGGGATGCCATATCTATGCAGAAGCGGTACTTCACATCGGACTTGAGCAGTCGCTCGTAGGCTTCGTTAACCTTCTGGATTGGGATAACTTCGACATCGGCAGTGATGTTGTGTTTGCCACAAAAGTCGAGCATCTCTTGGGTTTCGGCGATCCCACCGATACTAGAGCCAGAAAGACTGCGGCGAGCCATGATCAGGCTGAATGCCGAGACATCCAGGGGTTTCTCCGGGGCACCGACAAGGGTGATGTTACCGTCAAGGCGAAGCAGATTGAGATAGGCGTTAATATCGTGATTAGCGGAGACGGTATCGAGAATAAAATCGAAACTGCCAGCGTGCTGCTGCATCTCGTCGGCGTTGCGGGAGACAACCACTTCGTCGGCACCAAGACGGAGCGCGTCTTCTTTCTTATCGGGTGAAGTCGTAAAGACAACGACATGGGCTCCAAACGCATGAGCAAATTTCACCCCCATGTGACCCAGCCCACCAAGACCGACCACACCAACTTTCTTACCTTTGGTAACGCCCCAGTGACGCAGGGGTGAGTAGGTTGTAATCCCGGCGCACAGAAGTGGCGCGACTCCAGGGAGATTGAGGTTAGTAGGAACTCGCAGAACGAAGCGTTCATCAACAACAATACTATCGGAGTAGCCCCCATAAGTAACGCCTCCGAGGTGCTTGTCGGGAGAGTTGAAGGTGAAGGTCAGGTTCGGGCAGAACTGCTCAAGATTAGCTTGACAATGGGGGCAAGTACCATCGGAGTCAACCAGGCAACCAACCGCGGCGAGGTCATCGGGCTTGTACTTCGTAACTGCCGAGCCAACCTGGGTAACACGGCCGACGATCTCATGACCGGGGACAATTGGGTAGGTAGTGGGCATGACGCTGCTCCACTCGTTACGCACCGAATGGATGTCGGAGTGGCAGATACCGCAGAAAAGGATCTCAATCTGTACGTCGTGTTCGGTTAGATCGCGTCGTCCGATCTGGGTGAAGGACAGCGCTGATGTTGCACTGGCTGCGGAATAAGCTTTCGTGTTATACATAAATTGATGCTCCTATTTGTTTATTTTTAGCGAATGGTATTGTTGTTTTTTGATATCTATTCTCTCGCTCATGTATTGCATTATAGATTCCAGCTTACCATGAGAATTATTAATCTACTATTAATCTACTTAATTCCTCCCGAATTGATCGGGGCTGATATCCTAAATTAAAGGCTTTATAACTATCTAAAGAAACATCAGGAGGACGAGGTGCTAACATTTTAATATCCACTTGAGAACAGGGTTTAATTAAATGCTTTGGAAGCTCTAAAATATCAGCCATGAGTAAGCCAAATTCATAACGAGAAATCCGTTCTTTTCCTCCTAAATGCAAAATTCCTGATATATTTTCTAGGGCTAATAATAATCCCTTAGCTGCGGTATTTCCCCCCACGGGAGTTCTAAATTCATCTACAAATAAATTTAACTCTTTTCCTGCTTTTAAAGTTTTAATAAAAGGCTGAATAAAACTGGTGGTATGGTTAGGAACATCCCCAAACATTAAGGGCATTCTGCAAATAGTTGTTCGAGGATAGCGTTCTAACATTCCCTGTTCAGCTAATACTTTTTGTTCCCCATAATAACTAATTGGGGATACGGGATCGGTTTCTGTATAGGGTGGATTTAAACCATTAAATACTAAGTCTGTTGAAGTAAAAACACAGGGAATATTTAACTCAGCACAAAGATTAGCAATTTCCCAAGAAGCGATAACATTAATTTGATAGGATATTTCAGGATACTGTTGACAAAAGTTGGGTTGAGATTGAGCCGCAGCATGAATAACCGCATCGGGTTTAATTTCTTGAAACAGATTTTTTAATCCTGGAATATCCGTTAAATCTGTCTTAAAAAGATAAATATTAGGAATATCAATAGTTTGAGAATGAGTTAAGCCATAGACTTGCCATTGAGTTTGAGCAATTTGGCAAAGATGCCATCCTAAAAAACCACTAGCTCCTGTAATTAAGAGTTTATTCATGATTAATATGATAGACTATAGAGTGTGAACGGCGATCGCATCTTTCAGCCTAAACCATTAAGATCTAACCGTAATCATTTTTGATCCACAAAAGCAATTATATCAAAAAACTAGGATAGAATTGACCGTTAAGGATCACCTAAAATAGTATTCGGTAAACTGAAATAAAAACCCCATATCTCAAGATTAATACCCATGAACGAACTGACACTAAATTGGACAGAAGCTGGTCAGTCCCGCACCCAAACCTTAAATGATCAAAAAACCTATCGGGTTGGACGAGATCCCACACGCTGCGATATTGTATTATCCCATCCTACGGTATCAGGATTACATATTGAAATTTTTTTTGATCCATCCAATCATAACTTTTATCTGAAAAATTTACGAGAAACTAACCCACCAATAATTAATAATCAAAAGTTAATAACGAGTGAGGTTATTTTAAATTCAGGGAATAACATACAATTGGGACAGCAGCAATTAGAAATAATTGCGGTTTCTTTTGAACATTTTTCAATTGCACCAACACTATTATTTTCCCCCGATGAACTAATATCAAAAGCTCCTGTTCATCTCAATCTTGTACAATATGGTTTACAGTGTCCTCAATGCGATCGCGTTTCCTCTTATGAACAGTTAAATATAGGTTGTCCTTGGTGTGGAACGTCCTTAGCAGCAGCAGTTAGTGTGGTTTTATCCACCCAATAGATAATAGATAAATCTCAAAAATAAAGACTAAAAAACGGATGCAAATTCGACTAAGTTGGCAAAATTTAGAAACAGGAGAATGGCGAACCCCGGTTCTAACCTTACCCATTGCATTAGGAAGGGTTTTTGAACGAATGCCTTCTACGGTGAATGGAGAAAAGGTTTCTCGGATTGTTTTAACGGGGGAAAGAGTCTCGCGTTTTCATGGGTTAATTACCCGGGAACAAGGAAACTTGATGCTAACAGATACCGGAAGCCGAAATGGAATTTTAGTAAATGGAATTGTTCAAACTCGTTGTTGTATTCAAGAGGGAGATACTTTACAAATTGGTGAATATAATATTACAATTTCTTTTATTACTAATACTTTTAACATTCCTAATCAAAAATTATCACAAATTTCCTTTAATCCTCAAACAGATTTACCCGTTCCCAATCTTTCTACTCCGACAATATCCTCATCAAATCAAGAGAGTTTCCCACCCCCATCCTTTCTCGATCCCGCTCAAGTTTCTTTAACCCAATTACAAGCCACAGGATTACCGATTGAGCAAATTGATTATCTAACTATTGGGGCAGGATTAGGGAGTTTTATTTGGGTTGATACCCTCAGAATTTCCGGGGTTAAATCTAATCAAATTATAGCGTTAGGAATGGAAAATAAACCCTATACTCGTTATCAAAGATTGTGTTCAAATTCCCAAATTCCTCCCCATGAAAGGTTGCGGTCTAATTCCGATTCCTGTCCCGATAATCTTTGGGGATGGCCGAGTTATGCCCTACGAGAATCCTATACAGAATGGTGTAAAGGCAAATTTTCCACCGCTTTAAATTTACTCTGGCAAGTGTTTTCTGAACCAACGTTTGCCCAGACCTATACCCCCCGTTCTGGTCATGTTTTTGATGCGATTGATCGAGAAGATAATCGGATTGAATGGTCAAAAATATATCGCTATGGCCGGGTAAAAAATATTAGAAAAACTACCGATGGACGTTATGCAATTGCCTATTCTTGTTCTACAGAAAATCGTCGAGATCATGGTTTTATTATTGCCCGATATGTTCATTTAGCGACGGGTTATCCCGCGATTCAATTTCTTCCAGATTTACAGACTTATCGAGAACAAACCCAAGATTTTAAATCCGTTGTCAATGCCTATGAATATCATCAACATATTTATGATCATTTAGAACAATCGGGGGGAATAGTAATTATCCGGGGTCGGGGAATTGTGGCTTCTCGAATTTTACAGCGTCTTTATGAAGCTAGATCTAAAAATTCTCAGATCCAAATTTTACATTTAATGCGATCGCCCAAAGCCCAAGGAAATCAATTTCAACAAGCAAAAAGAACCATTGAAAATCATTTTGAATTTCAACCCTTTAACTGGCCCAAAGCCTCTTGGGGCGGTGATTTACGCCAACAATTAGAATTAGCTAATCCCCAAGAACGATTACAACTCTTAGAACAGTGGGGAGGAACCACCACAGCTAACCGAAAAGACTGGCGAAATATTATTAATCAAGGACTGCGCCAAGGGTGGTATCGGATTACTTTTGGAACCGTTGAACAGGTGGAACCCAGTCCTACGGGTCGCACTTTAACAACCATTCGAGAACATGGGTTAAATGCTCACCTTGAGTTAGAGGCGGATTTTATTATTGATGCGACTGGATTAGAGGCAAAAGTCAATACAAATCCCTTATTAAAGGATTTAGTAGTTCATTATAATTTGCCATTAAATGCGTTAGGAAGATTGAGTGTAGCGAATGATTTTGAACTGGTGGAAATGCGGAATTCTACGGTATTAAATGATGCTGTAGGCGGTCGGATGTATGCCACGGGTGCAATTACTTTGGGGGGCCCCTATGCGGCCGTCGATAGCTTTTTGGGATTGCAATATGCGGCGTTAATTTCTTTGGAAAGTTTGGCTTCTATTTCTGCGCCGGGGTTAGGCAAATTAAAGGGATGGCGATCGCTCTTACAATGGTTTAAATGGGTGAATAATCAACCTCCCAACTAAAAATCCCAATTATTTATAATTACTCAGTTTTTTTGCCTGATTCGCCGAAAATTGGGGACTCAATTTGACTCCCCAATTCTGTAAAATGAAACAGCCTTACTGATTCAGGGGGGTAAGGGAGATCTGATATAGCAACCGCCAAGGCAGTTAAGACACCAGACGGATCTTGGAACCCAGACGGTAAAGTGTTTTCCCCCCTAGCCCCCCGTGCACGGGGGGTTTGGGGGGGCTGTTCCCTGTTATATCAGAAAAAATCAACTAACTTTCAGTTTTATAGCTTATTTTTAGCTGACATTTGATACCCACCGTCGGATATCTCGCCCCTATCTATTACCAACTGGACTTAACCACACCGGGTAATAATCCTGCGTGGGCCATTTCACGGATAACGTTACGAGACAATCCAAAATCCCGATAGAACCCTCTGGGACGTCCAGTTAACCAGCAACGGTTTCTGACACGGGTTCTGGAACTATCGCGGGGGAGTTGTTGGATTTTGCGGTGAATTTCCATTTTTTCCAATTGAGACCCAGCTTGCTCAAACTGGTCTTTCAGATCAGCGCGTTTTTCCGCATATTTTTCTACCGTTCTTTTGCGCTTATTATTGCGCTCAATCATGCTTTTTTTAGCCATATTAAGGCTGTTCTCCTTGTAAATAATTATTTATGCTAAAGCCAAGTTTTTTTCCTGCGCTGGGGACGGTTGATCCTTGAGCAGAGGGGCATAAATCAGACAATTCACAATTATAACACATTGGACTACGCGCTGTACAGACGGCCCGACCATGATAAATTAAGCGAATTGACCAATTTTCCCAGTCTTCCTGGGGAATCAAAGGCATTAGATCCCGCTCAATCCGAATTGGATCGCTATGGGTAGTCAGTCCTAGCCGTTGACTCAGCCGTTTAACATGGGTATCCACCGTCACCCCCATATTAATCCCATAGCCATGGGCTAACACCACGTTAGCGGTCTTACGAGCCACCCCTGGGAGTTCTAAGAGTTGTTCCATCACTTTTGGCGGTTGTCCCTCGTATTTTTCCGCCAACAGTTGACAGGAGCCTTGTATATGGCGGGCTTTGTTCCGATAGAACCCCGTTGACCTGACTAGGGTTTCCAGTTCCGTAATATCGGCTTTGGCTAAACTTTGGGCGTCGGGAAACCGAGCAAATAGAGCCGGAGTCACTTGATTTACCCGTTCATCTGTGCATTGAGCCGATAGAATTGTGGCGACTAATAATTGCACCGGAGTTTGATAATTTAAACTACAGGTTGCATCGGGATACAAGCGTTTTAGTCGTAATAAAATTTCCAAGGCGCGTTGTTTTGGGTTACGCTTTTTCTGAGTCACCATATTAATTATTTACTGTTGAAATAGCGATCGCACCCAACTTAAATCCGTTAAATTAATCGTATCTCGAATAATCAAGAAAACCCCTAATCCTAATAACAACATCAAACCCGTTTGCATCACATTTTCTTGAATTTTCTCAGGTAAGGGTTTACCACTCAGGGCTTCAAATAACAAAAAGGCTAGCTGACCGCCATCTAAAGCCGGAAGGGGTAGAATATTAATGAAGGCTAAGTTAATACTAATTAACGCCGCAAATTGCAACAAATTCCATGGATCGGAACGGGCAATATCGGCCCCAAATTTGACAATTCCCACCGGGCCAGATAGCTGTTCTGCGGTTTCACTAAATCGACTAATCAGTTGTCCAAAACCAGATGCAGTTAAGTTAATAATCCGTTGAAATTCCGTTGCACCCTTGCTTAATGCTTCAATTGGGTTCGCAGCCCGATGACGAACAATAGTGCCATTCGCGGTTAACTGTACTCCAATCCGACCTTTCCCATCACTTGCTAAATCGGGAACCAGGTTAACAGATACCAGTTGATCCTGTCTTTTAATCTGTACTGATAAAGGTTGATTCGGATGGGTTTGAATAGCTGCAATTAAGGTTTTAATCGAAGTTTCAGAAGCCCCTAATTCCTGACCATCCACTGCCAAAATAATATCTTTAGATTCAATTCCAGCCCGATGAGCGGCGGAATCAACATTTTGAGTAACTTCTGCAACTTTTACACCAGGTTCCTGATTAAAACTGGGAACCCCAATAATTCCAATTTGAGTCACCAATAATAAATAGGCAAAAATCAAATTAGCAATCACCCCGGCACTAATCACAATTGCACGATCTAAAACCGGACGATTACTGAGTAAATTCGGATCATTTTTGGGAATGGTACTCTCAGGATCATCATCGGGAAATCCCACATATCCCCCTAATGGTAAACCTCTAATTGCATATTCTGTTTCTGACCCTTGATATTTCCATAATATCGGGCCAAAGCCAATAGAAAAGCGATTAACATGGATATGCTGGAAACGGGCGGCTAAAAAATGTCCCAGTTCATGAACGAAAATCAACACCGCAAGAACGGCGATCGCTGCCAATATTGACATGAATAAATCCTGTAAAACGACAATTGAGCGGTTCTAACCATTCTAATATCAGAACTCAGTTGTTGGGTATTAAGAATTGGTTTAACAACGGTAGTATGATAATCACAACGGGAGAAATTCAACGATTGACCCAAAAACCCATCGTCACCCGAAAACCGAAACCTGATACTGAACATGACAACGACCCTTTCTCATACTCCCCTGTATAACGTCTCCGTTGAACTGAATGGCCGCATGGTGCCCTTCGCAGGTTGGGAAATGGCGGTTCAATTTAGCGGAATTAACCTAGAACATCAAGCTGTCCGTCAAGCGGTGGGAATGTTTGATATCTCCCACATGGGCAAATTTGTTCTGCGCGGGGAAAAACTCATCGAAGCCTTACAATCCCTTGTCCCTTCGGATTTGAGCCGTTTACAGCCAGGTGAAGCCCAATATAGCGCCCTTTTAAATGCCCAGGGGGGAATTTTAGACGATATTATTTTTTATGATCAGGGGATTGACCCGGTAACGAATCTGCCGCAAGGGGTGATGATTGTGAATGCGGCGACAAAATCCCGTGATAAAGCTTGGATTATTGCCCATATTGAGGATCAGGCGATAGTATTAGAAGACTTATCGCGAGATAAAGTCCTATTAGCGGTTCAAGGGCCCCAGGCTGAAGCCACATTACAGCCTTTTGTCGGGGATAGTCTTTCTGAAGTTAAATTTTTTGGTCATATTACCACCACCGTACTCGGAAAACCAGCCTTCATTGCCCGCACCGGATACACCGGAGAAGATGGTTTTGAAGTCATGGTTGCTCCTTCTGTTGGTGTGGAATTATGGAAAAGTTTAGCCACTGCGGGGGTAATTCCCTGTGGTTTAGGTGCTAGAGATACCCTGCGTTTAGAAGCGGCAATGGCTTTATATGGACAAGATATTAGTTTAACTACTACTCCCTTAGAAGCGGGTTTAAATTGGATTATTCATTGGGAAACTAAAGGAAAATTTATTGGTCGTCAAGCTTTAGAACAGCAAAAAGCTGCCGGAGTAACTCAAAAATTAGTGGGTTTAGAAATGCAAGGACGACATATTGCTCGTCACGGATATCCGGTTTTATTTAATGGTCAAACCGTGGGAGAAATTACCAGTGGAACCCTATCACCAACGTTAGGAAAAGCCATTTCTATGGCCTATGTTCCCACAGCATTATCCAAAATTGGTCAATCTTTAGATATTGAAATTCGGGGCAAAACCTACCCAGCAACGGTGGTTAAACGTCCCTTCTATCGTTCTCCTAATCGTCCCAAAAACCCAAAAACCTAAGCCCTCGTTGTTGCGCTTTAGCGCTCTTAGGAGGGGCTAAAGCCCAACAACAAAGTTTATTTATGAAAATTGCAATCTTATCCCAGGATGGTTCCCTATATTCTACTAGAAGAATCAGGCAAGCAGGGGAACAACGGGGGCATGAGATAGAAATTATTGATTATTTAAGATGTCATATTTCACTTAGTTCCCAGAGTCCCACTGTGATTTATGAAGGCAGATATTTAAAAGAATTTGATGCAATTATTCCCAGAATTGGCGCGTCAAAAACCTTTTATGGAACGGTGATTGTCCGTCAATTTGAACTAATGGGAATATTGACTTTGAATGAATCCCAAGCTATTGCTCGTTCCCGTGATAAATTAAATGCGTTACAAAGTTTAGCTAAAGAAGGGATTCATTTACCTAAAACCGGATTTACTACTTCTATTAAGGATATTGATAGTTTAATTCAACAGGTGGGGGGTGCGCCTTTAATTATTAAATTATTGGAAGGAACTCAAGGGATGGGGGTAATTTTAGCTGACACCTATCAATCGGCTAAATCAATTATTGAAGCGTTTCAAGGGTTAAATATTGATGTTTTAGTTCAGGAATTTATTCCTGAAGCGGATGGGGAAGATTTACGCTGTTTAGTGATTGGTGATAAAGTTGTGGCGACAATGAAACGCATCAGTAACCCTGGAGAATTTCGAGCTAATTTACATCGAGGTGGGAAAGCAGAAAATGTTAAATTAACCGCAGAAGAACGAAATATGGCGATTAAATCCGCAAAAGTGATGGGATTAAAATTAGCAGGAGTTGATTTGATTCGTTCCCATCAAGGGCCATTGGTTTTAGAGGTGAATTCATCCCCCGGACTGGAGGGAATTGAAACCGTTACGGGTATTGATATTTCCGATAAAATTATTGAATGTTTGGAGAAAAATGCGATGAAAAGAAAAACACAAAAAATGGAGAATAAAAAATGAAATAAATGTTCTGATTGTCTGTTAAAATTATTAACAACGGAGGTAAATACAATGGCACTCACAGCCCAACAAATCGCAGATTTAATGCCGGATACGAGTCAATTAGAAAGTGATGAACCGGAAATGGAAAGTTCTTTACATTATTTACAATTAGCCTTGTTATCTTCTTGTTTAGATTGGCTCTGGCGAGATCGAGAGGATTATTTTATTGGAGCCAATTTAACTATTTATTATAGTCAACAACAACTCAAAAATCGAGAGTTTAGAGGCCCAGACTTTTTTGTTGCTAAAAATACGGCAAAACGTCCTCGTCGCTCTTGGGTTGTCTGGCAAGAAGATGGTAAATATCCCGATATAATTATAGAATTACTCTCGGATTCTACAGCAAAAATTGATCGAGGAGAAAAGAAAAATCTGTATCAAAATCGGTTTAGAACCCCGGAATATTTCTGGTTTTCTCCCGAAGATTTAGAGTTAGCTGGATTTCGCTTAAGTGGTGAGGAGTATGAACCCATTTTACTGAATGAATCGGGGTTATTATGGAGTCATGTATTAGGATTATATTTGGGAATTTATCACAATCAATTGCGTTATTTTAGTGCAGCCGGGGAATTAATTGCCACCCCACAAGAAGCCGCACTTCAATCTCAAATCTTAGCTGAAACCGAACGTCAACGGGCTGAAACCGAACACCAACGGGCTGAAACCGAACGTCAACGGGCTGAAACCGAACACCAACGGGCTGAACGTTTAGCAGAAAGACTCCGAGCATTAGGAATTAATCCCGACTAATGTAGTAGAGACGTTGCATGAAAAGTCTAATTTAGTAGAGACATTGTATACAACCTCTCTACAGAGGTGTTTTTACCCAAATAAAACCCTTAAGATGAGGAAGGCAGGTTATAATTTGTTACCGAAGTTAGCAAAACTTAAGTTTTATGAGTAAACCCGCCGTGAATTCGTTTTTTGTAGGCCGTGCCTTAGCTGAAGGACTATACGAACAACTGGGAAATAGTCTGACCAACGCTTTGAGTGAACTCGGAAAATTTGAGGCCGAACAGAAAGAGCATCTACGCTCATTTACCCAACAGGTGATGGAACGCGCCACCCAAGAAGTGGCAACCGTTGTTGGCGATAGTAACTTTCCCACCTCTAACAGTGAACCCGTAGACTTACAGGCTACTATTGACGAACTGCGGGCCGAAGTTGCGGAATTACGCTCCGAACTGCAACAGTACCGTAATCGTACCGTTTAAACTCTTTTGTAGTCAAAATACGCGCTTATTGGGTTAACTTCATTGTGGAAACGGTTGTGTCAGTTCCTGTTGATAATTCAGTTCGTGGTTCTGGTTCAGAACCACGAATAAATCCGCCTTTAGTCACTCCTCCCGGCAAAAATTATGGGGGAAAAGCCTACCGTTGGAACCGCAAAAATTATTCCCGTCAACGACGTTTTATTGATATTTGGACGTTTGTTCTGACGTGGTTAACTTGGTTGTGGGTCGATGGTAAAAAATGGAGTTACTGGGGCGGTTTTACCGAAGATAAAAAAAATGCTCGTCGTCGAGCGCAAGCGATTTGGGTAAGGGAAACCTTTTTAGATTTAGGGCCAACTTTTATTAAAGTCGGACAATTATTTTCCACCCGGGCTGATTTATTCCCCGTTGAATATGTAGAAGAACTTTCCAAACTCCAAGATAAAGTTCCGGCTTTTAGCTATGAACAAAGTGAAGAAATTATTCAAGAAGATCTGGGTAAAACCGTTCAAAATTTATTCCAGAATTTTGATCCAATTCCCCTAGCTGCCGCCAGTTTAGGCCAAGTTCATAAAGCCCAACTCCATTCGGGTGCAGACGTGGTGGTTAAGGTTCAGCGCCCCGGACTAAAAAAATTATTTGAAATTGATTTAGCGATTTTGCGAGGCATTGCTCGTTATTTCCAAAATCATCCCCGTTGGGGAAAAGGTCGAGATTGGGTCGGAATTTATGACGAATGTTGTCGGATTTTATGGTTAGAAATAGACTACCTGAATGAAGGTCGAAATGCCGATACATTTAGGCGTAATTTCCGCAGTTTTAATTGGGTGAAAGTGCCGAGGGTTTCTTGGCAATATACCTCCCCCCGAGTTCTGACTTTAGAGTATCTTCCGGGGATTAAAATTAGTAATTATGAAGCCTTAGAAGCATCGGGACTCGATCGCAAAGAACTCGCAGAAATGGGGGCAAAAGCCTATTTAGAACAACTCCTTAACCATGGCTTTTTCCATGCCGATCCCCACCCAGGTAATATTGCGGTGAGTCCTGGGGGAGAATTGATTTTCTATGATTTTGGCATGATGGGACAAATTACCTCCAATCTGCGGGAAAAACTCATGGAAACCCTATTTGGAATTACTCAAAAAGATGGTGATCGGGTGGTTAAATCCTTAATTGCCATGGGAGCGATCGCCCCCACCGGAGATATCGGGCCAGTGCGTCGGTCGGTTCAGTATATGCTGGACAACTTTATGGATCAACCCTTTGAAAATCAATCCATTGCCTCCATTAGTGATGATTTGTACGAAATTGCTTATGACCAACCGTTTCGTTTTCCCGCAACCTTTACCTTTGTGATGCGGGCATTTTCCACTTTAGAAGGAGTCGGAAAAGGACTCGACCCCGAATTTAACTTTATGGAGGTGGCACAGCCTTTTGCCATGCAGCTTATGTCTAATGGAAATCTTCCCAATACTGCCAATAGTATTTTTAATGAATTCAGTCGCCAAGCGGTTCAAGTCGGTTCCTCGGCCTTCGGTTTACCAGGACGCATTGAAGATACCCTGGAAAAACTTGAACAAGGAGATCTGCGAATGCGGGTTCGTCTAGCGGAAACCGACCGGGCATTAAGACGGATGAGTAATGTGCAAATGGGGACGAATTACACCGTCTTGATCGCTGCCTTGACTCTATCGGCGACACTGTTATTCATTAGTGATAAAGTGGGATTAGCTCTGTTTGTAGTATTCTTAGCTGTTGCTCTGGGGATTGCTTTCTTAAGGCTGTTACGCCGGATTGATCGCTTGGATCGGATGATGTAAATGTCTCCTGTACTCGTCATCTGTCTTGTAAAGCTTTGCAGTGATCCCCAGGGGTGGATATAAGAAAATTTGATAACCCAATCCGCTTGGGAGCTAGAGGTCAATCTTTAACTTGTTTATGAAACGTTATTTTGCTGGAATGACGGATACGGGCAATGTTCGTAACGTCAACCAAGATGCTTACTATATTGATCCTGATGGCCGTTTTTTTATTGTCGCCGATGGCATGGGTGGACACGCAGGCGGCCAGGAAGCCAGTCTGATTGCTACTAAAACCATTAAAGAACATATTCTTGAGCATTGGGATAGTTCTGAAGCATCCCAAACTATCCTCAAAAATGCCTTTGTCGCCGCCAATAAAGCACTTTTAGAGGATCAGCAACAACATCCTGAACGCTCAGACATGGGAACAACGGCGGTTGTGGCTTTATTCCGAGATCCCGATAGTCCTTGGTTTGCCAATGTCGGGGATTCCCGTTTATATCGTTTACGGGGACATCAATTAGAACAAATTACAGAAGATCAGACTTGGGTAGCTCAAGCGGTTAAATCCTCCCGTCTCAAGCAAGATGAGGCTCGCACCCATCCTTGGCGTCATGTTTTATCCCAGTGTTTGGGACGCGAAGATCTCTCGGAAATTGAGATTGATCAGATGGATGTCCAGTCGGGAGATCGCCTATTGTTATGTAGTGATGGCTTGACCGAAGAACTCTCGGACGGGGTGATTGCTTCCAACCTGAAATCAATTCGAGCTTGCGATACCGCAGCTACGGCTTTAATTAAAGCGGCTAAAGATCGGGAGGGCAAGGATAATATTACGGTGATTGTGGTCGCGATTGAGTGAACTATCATAGTTAATCCCATGCGTGTGATTGGTTTGATTAGTGGAACTTCAGTGGATGGGATTGACGGGGCCCTGGTGGAGATTTCGGGTTCCCCAGGGGATTGGCATTTAGAATTGCTGGCGGGGACAACCCTCCCCTATCCGGTGGACTTGCGATCGCAAATTTTGGACGTATGTGCTGGAAAGTCTCTATCCATGTCCGAACTGGCTGAATTAGATGATGCGATCGCCACGGTTTTTGCCGATGCTGCCTTAAGTTTACAACAGTCCTCTGAACCTGCGGAACTGATTGGCTCCCACGGTCAAACTGTATTTCATCGTCCCCCCCAAAATCATCAACTGGGTTACAGTCTGCAACTCGGACGGGGAGAGCTAATCGCCCAGTTAACGGGTTTAACCACCGTCAGTAATTTTCGGGTAGCGGATATTGCCGCCGGAGGTCACGGCGCCCCCCTAGTTCCAATTCTCGATACCTATTTCCTCCGCCATCCCAACTATGATCGCTGCATTCAAAATTTGGGGGGTATTGGCAATGTCACCTATGTCCCGAAAACCGATAACCAGATTTTAGGCTGGGACACTGGGCCGGGAAATGCCTTAATAGATTTGGCCGTACAGTATTTTTCTGCGGGCGCTCAAACTTATGACCGGGACGGGGCTTGGGCGGCGACGGGAACCCCTTGTATGGCTCTGGTCGAAAGGTGGTTACAGCAGGATTTTTTTCAACAACCGCCCCCAAAATCGACGGGACGGGAATTATTTGGGGTGGACTATTGGCAACGTTGTTTAAGGGAAGCTGAACCCTATAATTTAAGTCCGGCGGATATTTTAGCTACCTTAACGGAATTAACCGTCGTTTCAATTCATCACAGTTATTGTCAATTTTTACCGGAATTACCCGATCAGATTTTATTATGTGGGGGAGGTAGCCATAACCACTATTTACAACAGCGTTTACAAACTTTATTCGCCCCAATTCCAGTTTTTTCCACTTCTGAACTAGGCTTAAATGCTGATTTTAAAGAGGCGATCGCTTTTGCGGTTTTAGCCTATTGGCGACTATTAGAAATTCCTGGGAATTTACCTTCGGTAACGGGCGCGGTTTCAGAGGTTTTATTGGGAGAAATTCACCCGGTCTTGACTCCTAATATGATACGATCCCAATCAATAAATTAAATCGACAAAATTTTTTCAATCTTGGTGCAAATAAAGGTGGCACTGTGGCTCACACATTTTTGATGGAATCTGGTCAATGGTTATTAGAAGGAAATTGGATCGACCGAGGCGAAATACCAATTGCCCTTCGCGGAAAAACAGTGGTTGCTTGGCATCAAAGCGACTGGTTCAGTATGGTGACAAAATTAGTTTTCCCCAATAGCGATCGCGAAGATATTATTTTACAGTATCGGGGAAGATTAGATGGTAATGAAAGAGAATATACCTTTGTTTTACAACATAGTCAACTTGGAAAAATTGAAGGCGAAGGTTTAATTAGCCCCGAATCAATTGTCCAACGTTATCGAGTTTTAGGAGATGAACGTCAACGTCGGAATGGTTTTGAAACCCTGAGAAAAGTTGACTCTAATCACTACTATTATTGCAGTGCAATCATGGCGGGCCATTCCCTAAATTTAATCAGTGTGGTGGAAGCGACCCTAGAACGTAAATCATAAATAGGAGTTCAGGGTTGATCTTGAATATCAATTTAACCCCAAGTCATTCGACCTCATCAGTTTGACGCCCCATTACCTTAACTTGTTTCCGATCAACGGAAAGAAGTGAAAGATAGAGGTCGCCGACTGCAATAGTTTCAAGGTCTACTCCTGAGCAAAATTTGGTTCGAGTCCCCAATGGTGTTTGAGAAAATGTTGATACATATTTTCTCTGACCATCATGTGTTCATAGAGATTAATCAAAAAATCCTGAGCCTGTTCTGGACTCATTTGACCGACTTGCATCTTGAAGGAGGTGAGGCTGAATTGTTGCTCAAGAGATAATTCTGCGGGTTGGTTCATGGGTGACTCCTTACGGGTTCTCCAGTATTATTAACAAGTGTAACAAGTATTTGACAAATTGTCCACTACCCTCTAGGAAGATATGTGTTGTTATGAAGATAGCAAATATTTTTAGAGATGGTGTAGCACAGGATACGAGTTTTCACAACAACGGCTAGAAATGCCAATACTCAATGATTGCGGAATCCTTTAATATAGATGTGTTAAAGTAATATAGAGGATTTGAAAATCTTATAAGGTTTTATCTTTGACTGATAAGGATGTGTAATTCAATATGACTCTTTCTAAGACTAATCAACCCAAGCCCTTGTGGAGTCGATTCCGTTTCCTGTCCTACGGTGTACTGGGTCTTATGATTTTTTATTTCAATTCGACTTGGGATTCTAATATTTTTGTGAAAGGATATTTAACACTCATAGAAGTACAAACTTCTATAGTTTTGTTATACTTTATGATAGCTAGGCTTTCCAAAAGCCCAACTCGTAAAATCGATCTCTAATTCCTACTGATTTGACTTTGATTAGTCTTTTGAATATTTTAAATTCAGGAGAATACCTCATGAAAAATAAATTTTTAGCCGCTTTACTCGCTTTCTTTTTAGGTGCATTTGGAATTCATAAGTTTTATTTAGGGGAAAATTTTGGCGGAATTCTCTATTTTTTATTTTCGTGGACTTTTATTCCTGCTATTCTCGCCTTCTTTGATTTTATGAGTTTATTATTAATGTCTGATCAAACCTTTGATGCTAGATTTAATCCGGGTCTAAATACCGCAGTTTTAAGGGGGAGTCATTCTCGAGAGGATGTTACGATCGCCATTTCTCAACTGAAAAAACTCTATGATCAAGATGCGATTACTGCCGAAGAATATGAAGAAAAACGTCGCAAATTATTAAATGAATTGTAAATATTAATAGGAGTGACATTCAAGGTGTCTAATCTATCCCAATGGTTTCAGAAAACCCCACAGTGGTTATACTGGTCTTTATTTCCCGTATTAGGAGGATTAGCCATTGTCTATGCGGGAAGTAAAACTAAAACTCAATCCTGGGTTTACATCGGTTTAGGGTTTGTAGCGACGGCTTTTATCTTATCAAATAGTTCGTTAAGTGGAATCATTTGGATTGCTCAAATTGCCACGGCGATCGCCCTAAAAAAAGAATTTCTAGCTAAAACCTATCCTAATTCTTTAACCAAATCCAATGAATCCAACCTGATTAAATTAATTGCTAAACATCGAGACAAAATTGATATCAATAATTGTTCTAAACATGAATTAGTTCATGGCTTAGATTTACCGATTGTTTATGCTAATGAAATTGAAGAAATGAAACGAGAGGGCTATAATTTCACGAGTTTAGAAGAACTTTCAGAATTAATTGGGATTCCTGAAGCTACTTTAACACGCATTGAACCTCTAGTTTCATTTGGTTTTGATATAAACAAAGAGATTCATCATTCCTGGCGACGGTTAAATGTTTTATCCATAGATGAATTAGTGAGTTTAGGACTCCATATCAACGCGGCTAAAATCGTTGTTTTAGAACGTAAAAAGCGTGGGAGTTATAAATCTTTTCTGGATTTTAAAAAACGGACAGAACTCCCCTTACATTTATATCGACATCTTTTGTAATTAAAATTTACAATTGTAGAGATATTCATATTTATTATGCAGATAATGAATAAATGGATCAATTTTCAGGGGAGAACCCGTCACCTGTTCCATTAATTCTGATGTGGTAAATTTTCGACCATGTTGATAAATATTTTGTTGCAACCATTCTAATAACCGCTTCACACTTCCCCGTTCAATTTCAAAAGGAATTTCAGGATCAAAACTAATGATAGTATGATAAATTTGAGCCGCCATTAAATTCCCTAACGTATAACTTTGAAACATTCCCCCAATTAGTCCAATATACCAATGTACATCCTGTAATACGCCCTCAATATCTGTTGTTGGAATCACCCCTAAATCTTTTTTATATCGCTCATTCCAAGCTTCAGGTAAATCGGAAATGGCTAATTTTCCCTCCAACATTGCTAACTCTAAATCAAACCGAATCATAATATGTAAATTATAGGTAACTTCATCGGCATCGGTACGAATTAAAGAAGGAGTAACTTTATTAATTGCTTGATAAAACTGATTAGTTGTAACTTGTCCTAACTGCCGCATAAACACCCCCTGTAACCGAGGATAAAACCATTCCCAAAACCCGCGACTGCGACCGATGACATTTTCCCATAAACGAGCTTGACTTTCGTGCAAACCAGAGGAAGCACCCCCCGCTAAGGGAGTACCTTCTAACTCCAGTGCAATTCCCTGTTCATAGAGGGCATGACCCGCCTCATGAATGGTACTAAATAAGGCTTGTTCCAGATGGTGTTCATAAACACGGGTAGTAATTCTAACATCATCAATCGAGAATTTCGTCATAAACGGATGCAAGGTTTTGTCTTGACGTCCTCGATTTAAGTCGTACCCCAAAGATCGAATTACCCCAAGACTAAACTTAATCTGCTCTTTAGGAGAGAAATTTTGATGTAAACAAGAGTTGTTTAACGGAACACAACTACCAATATCTTCTACGATCGCAACTAATTGTTCACGCAGAGGTTCAAATAGCGATCGCACCTTTGCCACCGTCATCCCCTGATCCTGTTGATCAATTAAGGGATCGGCTATGTGTTCATACCCTGGAAAACACAAGGCATATTCCTGACTCAATTCTAAAGTGGTTTTTAAATAAGGTTGAACAATAGCAAAATTTTGGGCTTCCCGTGCTTTAGCCCAGGCATCATAGCAGGCAGATTGATGCTGGGATATCTGTGCCATCAGCTTTGAAGGAACCCGTACCGCTCGCTGATAATCTCGACAGGTGACACGAATTAAACTGGCTTCTAGGGAGGGATAGAGACGGTTAGCTTCCTCCGTCCGTAAGTCTTCTAAGAGTTCTCCCAAAACCGGATCGGTGAATTTTTCATGGGCGAGGCGGCGTAATGTGGCCATTTGTCGCCCTCTGGCCGGAGCACCCCCAGGCGGCATATAGGTGGCTTGATCCCAATACAACAGGGAAATTGCCGATTTAATATCGTTAATCTCCGTGAGGCGATTAAGTAGTTCTGTGTATTTGGGGTTTGGAGAGGAAGAAACGGACATGAGGAAACCGATAAATCGGATGGTCTAATTTAAGAACAGCTTAGTCGATGTTGGACAGATATTGATCAATCCACAGAATTATTTTAAGAAAAATGTCCCGTCAATGTCAAAAGCCTGGAAATCCATCAACCTTGGTATCAAGATTTTATAAACTCTACGAGAATATACGGATTTGTACTCATTAAAATGAACATTTTTACTTTTAATTAATCCCCATTTGATGTAAAATTTGATCGGTTTATTCAATCCTGTCATCAATAATATGTCATCCACACCTTCTATAGATGCTTCTAGTTCTATTTCTGCTGTGACTGAAACAGTTGAAAAAAGTCGTTTCCTCTTGACATTATGGGCAATGAGTTGTAAGGACGGAACGGTTAAAAAAAGTGAATTGACCAGTAAAGTTAAGCAAAAACGCAAGGGAAAAAAGATTGGTGTTTCTCAAAGTCTTTACGACGAACTGCAAGCGGCGGATGTAATCAAAATTTATAAACAAAATCAAACGCCTATGGTATCACTCACCGATACCGGAAAACAAATATTAATCGATTCGTTAATAAATCCTGACTTTGTGTTTGATGCAACTGTTGTGGCGTCTCGGTTAGCCAATGGGTTAATTGCGTTAATTCGAGAACTGCATCAAGGAGGAATTCCTCTAACATCTGTTAAACAAGTTACCATCGCTTCTTATGAGGAGTTTAAAGCGATCGCCCTTCAAGTGTATGATCAATTAAATAAAGATTATAATTACGATAACTTAGTCCCGATTTATCGCATTCGTCGGACTATCGGCGATCAAGTTAGTCGTTCACAGTTCAATGAATGGATGTTAGAAATGCAAGCTAATGATCTTGTTCAACTGATTGGAGGTAGTGTGGAAGATAGCGCACCAGACAAAATTGAAGATTCTATCAGCACCGAACTGGTCGGCTTATGTTGTTATGCTAAACGGTTATAAAGCTTTTCTAATGATTCCTTATTCACCCATTATTTTTGGTTAAATTATGACTGCTTCTGAGTTTAGTAAGGTTGACGATTTGATTCAGCAATATAACCCGTTTGCTGGACATACAGTGGTTAGAAGTTCTCAAGTTTGGGGCAAAAGTTTACCTGATGTCCCCTCAATTAATGCTCATGTTTCTGATACAGTTTTTGATGTGATTCATAAAATCAATCAAAATTCTATGCAAACTGTAGGAATTACAGTTGTTGGTGATCGAGGATTAGGCAAAACTCAAGTAATTAGTCGCATTCGCCATCATTATAAACAAACCGATCAAGTCTTGTTTATTTATATGGGAGAATATGGAGAAAAACTCTCTAAAATCAAAAGCAAATTTCTGGAAACCCTAACTTCTAGTTTAAGAGCTTATGGTCAATATGAAGGAATCATGCAATGGCAAGAAATAGCTGCCCATTTAATTAATGAAGCTAAAGGATGGAACTATACCGCAGAACAATATATTCAAAGATTTCCTGATTGGTTAAATAAACATTCAACTAAGGCTGTAGATCATTTTACAGACTTAATTTTTCCCAAACAAAATCAAATCATTGAAAATCCTTATATAATCAGAGCTATTTTATGGACACTTTCTCGTTCCCACGCCATCTATGCAACTTATTGGTTATCGGGGATGGAGTTAGCAGAAAGACAAGCTCAAGATATGGGATTACCCAACTTCAAAACTGGAGAAAAAGAAGTAGAATCTTTTAAGACAACTTGCCAAATTCTGAATTTAGTTAGTCAATATAAAATTCCGGTTATCTGTTTTGATGAACTTGATGCACCTTATATTGATGAGTTAACGGGTTTTTCCTTACCCCAAATCACTGCGAGTTTCGCTAAAGACTTATTCAATAATATTAAGCGAGGTTTATTGGTTCTGGCAATGTATGAACCCACTTGGTTACAGAATGTTAAATCTTTGCAACAAGCCGAAGCAGTTATCCATAGAATTGCGAGTTATCCTCAATTGGGAAAACCAATTTCTTTAAACTATTTAAAGCCAAATGATGTCATCGCATTAGTATCTCAATGGTTAAAGGAATTTTACACCCAGCATCAAGTTGTTCCTCCTCATCCTTTATATCCATTTACGGAAGCTCAACTGATAGAATTAGGGAAGCTAAGACCAAAGACTAGAGATGTTTTGGGTTGGTGTGCTTCCCAGTGGAAAAAAGACAAAATTGATTCTCTAGCTAACCTAGATATCGTTAAACCTGCTTTTGAAAACGAACTTGCAGAAATTAAACAGAAGATTACTGACCTTTTAGAAGACAGTGATCAACTTGCGGAAACCTTAGCTTTTAGCTTTGAACGCATTATTGGAAAAACGATTGAAAATGTCAAAATTGAAAGTATCCAAAGATTTAAACAGACAAACTGTTATCTTCATTTCAAAATTAATGGCATAGAAAACGATCAAGCTGTTAAAATTGGATTAGCTGTGATGCAACAATCAGGCGGAAATGCGCTTCAAGCCATTCTTAAACAACTTGGGGATTATCAAAGATTTGATTTAACGCGAGGGTGTTTAGTTCGATCTAAAACCATTGGCAAAACTGCCAGATTAGCACACAAATATCTCAACGAACTGCAAGACGAAAAAGGTGGAGAATGGGTTCGTATCCCAGAGAAAGATATTAAACCTTTATTAGCCATATACGCAGTTTACAAAAATCAAGAAAGTTATGGGTTAAAACCAGAACAAATTTTTGATTTTATCGAAAAATCAGAATTAGTGATCAAAAATTACATCATTTGTGAAATTCTGAGTGACCCTTCCGGTCAAGCACCCGATGGTTTAATTGATGAAGATATCCCCATTAGTATTCCTCCTAGTAGTGATGATCAAGATGTTCTTAAATCGCCCATTGATTTTGGGGGAAATTTTTTCAGTTGAAAAAAAAGGAAAAAGGAGAAAATCAACATCAATACCTATCATGAATCAGCTATCTATAGCAACAGCTTTCTGTTTACCCGCGCCTGATATTGAGGCTTTAAACCAAGGTCGAAATATCTTAGTAATGCCTAGAATATTTATGGGACAAGGGCGACTATTTGCCCTTTATCCGACGGATATAGAATTTAATTCCTTACCCTTAGAACAATATTATCGTCCGGGTTTTATTCCAATTGCTAAACAGAGTATTGCAGAACTCAATCAGGATAAAGTTAAAATTAAAGTTTGGGCAAAATGTGAACTTTGCCAAACATTGGATCAACCAGAGGAGTTTGAAACCTTATCAAAATTAACCGTTTGGACAGCAGCAGCCTTACACAAAACCCTAGAACAACGGGGTCATATTTTTCTGGCTTATTTTCGCGTTTATCGACTTCCCCAACCCCTAGAAATTGATCCAGTTTCTAATAGTCGGTTTATTTCCCTTCCCCATTCCATAATGGTTGATGAAAGTCAGGCAATTTTAGACGATAATAACTTTGAAAGACAATATCGAAAAATACTAAATCGTCAACCGCCTGAACATCCTGAATTAGAAGAATTAGAAAATGCGATCGCCCAATACCCCAATGATAATCTATCCCAAAAAGGACAAATCGGTTTACAACAATTAAAAGCAAATATCCATGATTTTTTGGGTTGGAAAACAGCATCTAGTTTAAAATCAAACCAGTTAGACTTAGAATGGATCAATAAAATAGCGGCATTAGGAAACCGAAGTAAAGAACTAGACGAAGGCAAAAGCAACTATCAAGCCGGAACAGACTTTGAGAATATTGTCAAACAAAGTTTGGAATTTTTAGGTTTTACTATAGACTATGCTCATAAAGGAGGTGCAGGTGGATTAGACTTATTTTGTTCAAAACCTTATCCGATTGTCGGCGAATGTAAAGCAGGCAAAAAAACCCCCAATGATACCGCAGTTCAACTCTTAAATTTAGGAACACTGCGTTTAAAGGATGAAAAACTGTTCAAAGACGCCATTAAATTAATTATAGGCCCTAGTGAACCTACTCAACAAATGAACGAGGCAGCAAAAGTACATAAGATGACAATTATTAATCCTGAAACATTAGAAAAACTCGTTAAACTCCAAGCTCAATATCCGGGTTCAGTTGACTTAATTGAACTCAAAGACTATTTTAAAAAAAAGAAAGGGGATCAAGAGGAATGGGGTCAAATGGATGATAACGAGGAATGGGGTCAAATGGATGATAACATAGATAAATATATTAAAATCGTGTTTAATCGTTTACAATTGCGATCGCATATTATTCAAGTGGTTAAAAACTATCTAAATAACGCTCAAATGACAGAAGCAACAGTTTCAGGAATTCATGGAACTTATTATTTTAATCCCCCTCAACCCTTATCACAAAAGCAACTCCATGAAATTCTGATCGAACTATCTTCCCCTCTAGCCGGGTATTTAGGACGAAACAGAGCAGATGATTGGCGCAATGATAGCTTTTATTATCTAAGAGAACTCATAGTAGACCAAAGCCAAGGTTTTGATTACAATTCGTAAAGTAGGTTGACATCAAACCCATTAGCTTGACTATGAACTACGCCATAACATCCAGTAACTTCCCCATTAACCTTGATTTCCTCCCCCCCGATGTCATCCCCTTCACCGGAAATAAATTAATTAGTGAGTTAAGGTACGGCTCAATAGTTCCATTTAGTATCAAAACTAATAATAATTGATCAAGTTATTATTTTTTCATTCGTTAACAGGAACATTTTGATTTATAATCGGACAAGAGAAATCCCGATTAACCGAAATCATCTAATTCCAGCTAACAATTGCTATGAGTCTATTATCTATATTAAGCCTATTCATGAGATCAACCCGTATAAATAGCGGGGTGATGGCGATAGTTCCTCTGATAATATTAACGATTGGGTGTTCATCAAAAGAATCCTCTCAACCTTCTGTTGGTTCCCAAACTGCGATCGCCGCTTCTGTCACCCCTAATACTAAGCAGTTGAATCAGAATAAAATATCAGGAAAACCAGAAAATTTAATCTCTCAAAATTCTGCCAAATCTCAAACTTGTATCGAAGAAAATCCCTTTGATGAATCGGTTAAATTTGCCCTACAAGCCTCTAATTTAGCCCAAACTGCTCAATCTCAATCCGATTGGGATGAAGTTGCCCGCCTATGGTTACAAGCGGTGGCATGGATGCAAGCAGTTCCTGTTAATAGTCCTAGACGCACTTTTGCTGAAAAGAAAGTGGTTGAATATATGAGAAATTTAACCTATTCTCAACAGCAAGCCGCGCGTTCGGGTTCGGTTTCCCAGTTTCCTAGTTTTGATAGTGAACCTTTAGATCAACAATTAAAATTATATTTATCTTATTTGAGTACCGTGGGCAAACCTGATATTTTAATTGTGGGAAGTTCTCGCGCATTACAAGGAGTTGACCCCGCACAAATGCAGCAAGTTTTAGCTAAAAAAGGATATCAAAATCTAAGAATTTTTAACTTTGGGGTAAATGGTGCAACCGCGCAAGTTGTCGATTATATTTTAAGAGAAGTTTTAACCCCAGAACAATTGCCTAAATTGATAATTTGGGCCGATGGAGTTCGGGCGTTTAATAGCGGTCGAATTGATCGAACCTTTGAGGCAATTATGGCTTCCCAAGCCCATCAAAAAATAGCTGCGGGCATTCGCCCCCAATTAGCTAAAGCTGAACCAAATTCTCAAAAAAAATGTTATCAATTACCCAACTCTTGTAAACATAAAGATAACTCTAAATTTCAGTTTAAAACTTCTAATTTTGTTAAAAAAAATGATTATAATTTAGCTCACAATGCTTCTGATAATGCCCCATATAACTATCAGAATTTATTCTATCGTGCTTCAGAATTTAATTTTTCTACTACTCTTGTTTCTTTAGATGCCATTGAAGCCAATGGATTTTTACCCCTATCTATTCGGTTTAATCCAAATACCTATTATCAACAAAAACCCTATGTTTCAGGAACCTATGATGGGGATTATCGAGCGTTTAATTTAGGAGGAGAACAGGCTAGAGCGTTTGATTCGGTTGTTGCATTTGCGAGTTCTAATAACATTCAATTAGTCTTTGTCAATTTACCGATCACAGATGATTATTTAGATTCTGTTCGTTGGTCTTATGAAGTCGAATTTAATCGACAAATGAAACAGTTATCTCAGGAATATAGCTTTATTTTTATCAACTTATCCGAAAAAGTATTAAGGCAATATCAATATTTTGTTGATCCTAGTCATTTAAACCGCTATGGAGCCAGTTTAGTCGCGAGGGAAATTGCTACTAACCCGACTATTCCTTGGCCTAGTGTTAGATAAAATAAACAGGGTTTATTGTATTAAAAAACCCTGTTTTCTCCCAGGAATTATTCAGAGGGTAAATCACCAAAGCGATCGCGGTATTGTTGCAATACTGTTTCCATTTCTGCTAATCTTTGTTGAGCATTTTCAGCCCGTTGATATTCTTGTTCAGATCGTTGGCGTTCCTGTGCTAATTGTTCGCTAACTTCCTGATAGGATAGAAATGGGATACCATCGGGACGATAAATTTCTAATTCTTCCCCCGATAAATCAAAGCGAATACCTAAACGGGGACTCACCCAACCGTTAATTTCTTCAATCACATCTAAACCCATTTCCCGACGTAACCACCCTTTAAATTGATTCCTGTCCGGGTCATAGATGTAATATTCTTCTACTCCATAACGATCATAAAATAATAGCTTTTTCTCCATATCTGTTTGAGAATTACAAGGAGAAAGAATTTCAAATACAACTTGGGGAGAAACTCCATCTTCTTGCCATTGTTTATAGGATGGGCGATCGCCTTTAGGTCTACCCAGAGCAATCATCACATCCGGTGCTTGCACAATTGTATTGCGTCCTTCAACGGGATACCAAAACAAATCTCCGGCGACAAATACATTCGGATCATTGGTATAAAGTTGATCTAAATTCTGTTTAATAATAACAATCCAACGGAATTGTTTTGTATTATCAGCCATTGGTTTACCGTCACTTTCTGGGTAAATAATATCAGAAGATAGCAGAGGTTGTAGTTGAACCATAACTTTATTTTAGCTCTATCAATCTATTGTAATCAATTTATCTAATTTTGGCGACAGATCAGGGATAATAATAACAAGACTGTCAGAAATAATGGGATAGTATCATGGAAATTAAACAGGTAATTATCGCCCATAAAGCTAGAGACCCGTTAAGCAAACGCTGGGCGGAACAATATGCTCAACATTTAGAAAAGCGCGGATGTCATGTTTTAATGGGGCCCAGTGGTGCCAAAGATAACCCCTATCCGGTTTTTCTCGCTTCTCGTAATGTTTCAATTGATTTAGCAATTGTCTTGGGTGGAGATGGCACAGCTTTAGCCGCAGCCCGACATTTAGCCCCGGAAGGTATTCCCATTTTAGCGGCAAATGTGGGGGGACATTTAGGATTTTTAACCGAATCTTTTGAAGATGTTGAAAATAGTGAACTTGTCATTGATCGACTATTTGAAGATCGCTATGCGTTGCAAAGTCGGGTGATGTTACAAGCGATGGTTTATGAAGGAAGTCGAACTAATTTAGAACCCGTGAGCGATCGCTTTTTAGCCTTAAATGAAATGTGTATCAAACCCGCTTCCGCCTATCGAATGCCCACATCATTTTTAGAGATGGAAGTGGATGGAGAAGTCGTTGATCAATATCAAGGAGACGGTTTAATTGTGGGAACTCCCAGTGGTTCCACCTGTTATAATACCTCCGCCGGAGGGCCGATTTTACACCCCGGAATGGCGGCAATTAGTGTTACCCCCATTTGTCCTTTAAGTTTATCCAGTCGCCCGATTGTTTTACCTGCGGGTTCTGTTGTTAGTGTTTGGCCATTGGCTGACACGGAACATGATACAAAACTCTGGATGGATGGGGTATTAGCAACCTCTATTTGGCCGGGTCAACGGGTGGATGTTTCCATGGCAAATTGTGAGGCAAAGTTTATTATTCTGCGGGAAAATTATTCGTTTTATCAAACACTAAGAGAAAAATTACAATGGGCTGGGGCAAGAATTCGACATATTAATAATCATCGGAATTGAAGTGAATAGGAGACTCTCATACAAGATTAACTCGCTCAGAATCCGAAATACTCAATATCACCTTTGTAGATAGAGGTATAAAACTTCTATGTAGGTTGAATTGAAGCCAATGGAAATCCGACTGCAACACCTAATCCAAGAATTAGAAAACTTGCTAGAAGAAGAAACAGAAAGTTCAGACCATCCTTGGATGACTCGAACACTTTTAGAGCAGTTGTTTAATCAAAAATATGGATCTACCCTGGAAAATATATTAAAAGATTATGGCTATTTTGACCTGAAAACATTTCTGAGAAAAAGCCATATTTTTGCTATTTACGAAACACCAATTCCTCACAAGTTTTATATTGCTTTACTCCGAAAAACCGTTCCTGGCTATGAACATTCTTCAGGCAGCAATCAATCAATGTTTTATACAGTAAAGCGTCCCTGGAAAGTTGAGCGATGTATGATTAAAGATTTGCAGGATGAAGGATATTCTGAAAAATGTGCTAAAGTTGCCCCAAAAATTCAGAGTTCAAAGCCAATATTTAAAAAATTTAATCCTACTAATAAAAAAATTAAATCTCAGGATGATTTTAAATTTTATTTGGTAGAAATAGTTAAATATTTACTGTCAAATAACCCAGGAAATTATATCAAAATTGATGAACTAAACAAAATGTTCTACAGCAATTATGGTCAGTATCTCAGAGAAGTCAGGTGTAATATTTTTCCCGATATTAAATTGATAGATATACTCCAAACTATTCCAGAACTCAAATTAGAAAAAATCGAGTATACTTGGCAGATTACTCTTAGTATTAGCTGCGAGTGAGAAATATAGGATTATAGTGATAAACACCAAAAAACGCCCCCCTTTCGGAGAGCGTCTTTTGTATTATTTAGGTTAAAAATTAACCATTGATTTGAGGAGCAATCAAAGCCACAGGAGCAGATTCACCAGAAGCTAAGTCTAAGGGGAAGTTGTGAGCGTTGCGCTCGTGCATTACTTCCATACCCAGGTTAGCGCGGTTTAACACATCAGCCCAGGTATTGATCACGCGACCGGTAGAGTCGATGATTGACTGGTTGAAGTTGAAACCGTTCAGGTTGAATGCCATGGTGGACACACCTAAAGCGGTGAACCAAATTCCGATGACAGGCCATGCGCCTAACAGGAAGTGTAAGCTACGGCTGTTGTTGAAGCTGGCATATTGGAAGATTAAACGACCAAAGTAACCGTGGGCTGCAACGATGTTGTAGGTTTCTTCTTCTTGACCGAATTTGTAACCGTAGTTTTGTGACTCGGTTTCGGTGGTTTCACGCACTAAGGAAGAGGTAACTAAAGAACCGTGCATGGCGGAGAATAAACTACCACCAAAAACTCCAGCAACTCCTAACATATGGAAGGGGTGCATTAAGATGTTGTGTTCGGCTTGGAACACTAACATGAAGTTGAAGGTTCCAGAGATACCTAAAGGCATACCATCAGAGAATGAACCTTGACCGATGGGGTAGATCAGGAACACGGCGGCTGCTGCTGCAACTGGTGCAGAGTAGGCGACGCAGATCCAAGGACGCATACCTAAACGGTAGGACAATTCCCATTCCCGTCCCATGTAGCACAGAATCCCAATCAGGAAGTGGAAAATCACTAACTGGTAAGGGCCTCCGTTGTACAGCCACTCATCTAAGCTGGCTGCTTCCCAAATGGGGTAGAAGTGTAAACCGATGGCGTTAGAGGAAGGAACAACTGCACCGGAGATGATGTTGTTTCCGTATAACAGCGAACCAGCTACGGGTTCACGGATACCATCGATGTCTACGGGGGGAGCCGCGACGAAGGCGACGATGTAGCAGATGGTGGCGGTTAATAAGGTGGGGATCATCAGGACTCCGAACCAACCGATATAAATCCGGTTGTTGGTGGATGTCACCCAGTTACAGAACCTTTCCCAGATGGAGGCGCTTTCGCGCTGCTGAATCGTGGTTGTCATGTTAGGTATGTATTGCTATGTATTTGTCGAGGTTCGTCGGTAGTTGTTTTTCTACCTTGATTACTAATATGACACAGATGATTGCGTTTTGTAAAGAGGTTTTAATAAAATTTTTCCCAATCTATGTAATCAGGAAATCTTATATTTTGATTTCTGCTATATCGGGGTGGGGCGAGATTGCCTCGCCCAAAGAGTTTAACCAGGAGGCCATTGCAGTTGACGACCACCAAGAATATGAAAATGAAGATGATCTACAGTTTGTCCGCCATCTTCGCCAGTATTAATCACAACTCGATAGCCACCGTCTAGTCCCGCGTCATGAGCAACCTGTTTCACCTTCAACAGTAGATGTCCCATCAGTGCATGGTCTTCCGGTGTAGCATCAGCCAGTTGCGGAATAGTTTTTTTAGGAATAACCAGGATGTGAACCGGGGCTTGGGGGGCAATGTCCCGAAAAGCCAGACACAAATCATCCTCATAAACAATATCAGCCGGAATCTCCCGACGGATTATTTTGTTAAAAATCGTATCAGCCATAGGTTGATCCTGGGGTGAAAAAATTACACTCCTATTTAATTTAAGCTCTTAGCTGAGGTATTTAGACAATTTAGGAGATATTAACAATTTTCTATACAGAGCTGCGCTACGGATGGCGCATCTGCGTAAGTCCTGTTCCATGCAATACTGGTTTGTTTGATAGTGTTTAGCGTTTGAATATGATTGATATTCTGAGTTCGGGATTAGTTAGTGTTTGGTTGCAAATGGCGGGGATGGATCGGGCGGAACTCAATAATTCTGTATTGGAGAACTTGGAAACGGAGTTATCTCAGGTGGTGTTTCCCCAACAGCCTGATCCCGTTGCGGAAGAGGTGGTACAGCAATATTTGAATCGGTTATCGGCTAAGGGACTTTCCCAGGATGTCCAGGGGGTTTGGGTACAGTCAAGTTGGGTTCCTTTGGCGAAAAATTCGGGGACTACACCCCTGCCAGCCGCTTCTCTAACGAAGATAGCGACTTCCTTGGCATCCCTCCAGGTTTGGCCCCCTGAACATCGGTTTGAGACGATTCTAGGGGTGACTGGGCCGATTGTTGGCGGGGTGGTACAGGGAGATTTAGTAGTTACGGGGAATGGTGATCCGTTTTTTATTTGGGAAGAAGCGATCGCTTTGGGAAATAGTTTAAATCAAATGGGAATTCGCGGGGTCGCGGGTAATTTAATTATTACGGATCGTTTTTATATGAATTATGAAGTTGATCCGATGAAAGTGGGTCAATTATTAAAAGAGGCATTTAATTCCCAATCTTGGAAAGAAGAAATTATTGGTCAGCATTCTCGGATGACACCGGGAACCGCTAAACCTCAAGTTGTGATTTCAGGAAATATTATTGCTCAAACTGGGGCTGTGAATTCAACCCCAATTATTCGTCATCAGTCTTTAGCTTTAGTTGAAATTATTAAACAAATGAATATTTATAGTAATAATCTCATGGCTGAAATTTTAGCAGCTAATGTGGGCGGGGCTGCGAATGTTAGACAATTAGCATCACAAGCGGCGGGAGTTCCCATAGATGAAATTCGGTTAATTAATGGTTCGGGTTTAGAACCGGAAAATCAAATTTCTCCGAGGGCAGTTGTCGGAATGTTTATGGCTTTAGCTCGATATTTACAAGATACAAATCTTACCATTGCTGACTTATTTCCGATTGCCGGAATCGACACCCAAGGTACATTAGAAGATCGAAAAATTCCGGTTTATACTCCTGTTAAAACCGGAACATTATCAGATGTCAGTGCCTTAGCAGGAGTTCTACCAACCCGTGACCGAGGTTTAGTTTGGTTTGCTATTATTAATCGAGGCACAAATTTAGATGGGTTAAGAGCAGATCAGGATTTATTGTTACAGCAATTAGTGAGTAAATGGGCTTCTCCTGATAGCTTACCGGAATTAATTCAACCACATATTGATGGTCGTCGTCCGGGTATTGGTGATTCAAATCGCAATCAGATTTTAGTACAAACACCTTAATTTTTCCTCGTTCCAATGCTCTGCATTGGAATGCTAATTTTGAGGCTCTGCCTCAAATTATAACAGGAGGCAGAGCCTCCTTAATATCATTTCTAGGTAGAACCTAGAAACGAGGGAAAAATCGTCCCAACGTATTCGGTAACATCTGTAAATCAATTAGGATTAATTTCTTTCATAAACTTCCCATAAAAAATTTATAAGAAGTTTTTTCAATTTTCACCATACTTGATAAAAGCAGCTTTCCATCCACTCGGAGGAGGCCAATCTACACCTATTATTTCTAGGTCTTTTCTTGTCCATCCTCCTTTAGAAGTTTGCAAAGAATTAACTAATTTTTCTCTGGCTTCTGGAGTAATAGGAAGTTGTAATTTTTCTTGTTTTTCTAATTGTGAAGGAATTTGATCAGGATTTACTTTTTTAGTGTTTTCTGTCTCAGGATTTCTTGACCACGAATATAATCCTGTTTCTTGATCGAATGTAAAGTGAATTCCTTTAGCTTTTAACCGCTTGCGATGGCTATGGTTATAGACTCCAAAATCAACGCAAGTAAGATAAATATCTTTTAAATCATTCAAATATTGATTATCAACTATTTCTTCTGAGGGAATAATTTCAAAAACTTGGAAAACAAAATTTTCTTTGCCATACTTAATAACATCTTTAACTAGGGATCGATTGCCAGGATTGCCATTATTTTCAAAGGCACAAGCATGATTTTTATAAGCATTATATAAATTGGTTGTTTGACCGATATAAAATTTTTGTGTCAATTGATTAATAATTCCATAAATTCCGGGTTGACGAGGAATTTTGTGTTGAAGACTCATTGTAAAATAGCTTTAATCTATACCTAAAAGAATAATAATAACTTAAAAAGTGGCTTTAGTGGGTTTAAACTGATCAGTATTGATTATGTAATTAATGGTACATTACCAGATTTATCCCTTAATTATAAATCAGAGGCAACAATGAAGTTTGTATGAAATTTATTTCTTCTAAATAATTTTGTATTCTTTGAGTTGCAATTTCACAATATTCGGTTTTAATTTCAAAACCAATTACCTGACGATTTAAACTTAAAGCTGCGATCGCAGTTGTTCCAGAACCCAAAAAAGGATCTATAATTAAATCTCCCTCATAAGAAGATGCTTTAATAATCCGATCAATAACGGTAATGGGAAATTGTGCCGGATGAGAAGTTCGTTCTTTAGATGCGCGATTTTTACCGGATGTTACTTTAGGAAATGACCAAACATCCGTCGGATTTTTTCCTAATGGATTAACTTTAATTTTACCATTTTTCTTTTGATTCGGATATTTGACATTAGGATCTCGAATATCATCTAAATTAAAAATATAATTATTAGGATCTTTGACATACCAGAGAAATTTTTCGTTTCGAGGTGAAAAGAATTTTTTTCCAGCAACTCCTGCTCCATAATTCCAAATAATTTCTTGAATCAAATAAAAAGGTATTTTATCCCATAGTAAATAAGGAATCGGAATTGCCTTAGCAACACCAGGAATAGAAGTATAACCTAAGTTTAACCAAAATGCCCCGTTAGGATTAGTTACTCGATAAATTTCTTGAATCCATTCTATACACCAGCTTAAATAATGATTCAGAGGTAGACATTCTTCATATTCTTTGCCGATATTATAAGGAGGACTTGTAACAGTTAATTGTAAGCTATCAGAAGGGATCTTTTTTAAGACTTCTAAGCAATCTAAATTATAAATCAAGCAATTATTTGATTTATAATAAGGTTCACCCAAAATTTCAATCACTTCAGTTAAATTCATTTCTTGCCTTGAGGATATAGAAAAAATTGAATCAATCTAATTATAGCAAAATAATTAAATTTTGTATCAAAAGCAGTAATGATTTTTCTAAAATATGCTAAACTTGTTTATATATATGGCGACTGCATCACGTTACAAAAGCCATGGAAAACCCCATGCTTCTATTATGACTTGTTTGGGAACTTAGTTATAGATTTTAATTAAAATTAATCTGCTGTAAGTCTAACTCTTTTTCAAAAATTTCATCAATAGGTAACATTTGACCCTGAACAGTCATAAATTTATGATCTTTTGTCGCTCGAATAACTGAACCATCTTCTAGGTAATATTCAAAAACTTCTTGTTCACCTCGATGATGCCATTGAGCAATCGGTTGAGTATAGACATAACCCTGATTATTAACAGTATAAACTGTACATTCTATTTTTTCCTTAACAATTTTACCGATGGGCATTAACCCATATTCAACAGTCAAAATTTCTGTATCATAACTTAAACAATACTCCGCGAATTGAACCATTTGCTCAAATAACTTTTCTGCCAATTTTTGCACGACTCCATTTTTGGTTGCACCGTCAATAAAGAGTTCCCTTTGCTTCTGCATTTCTTCTGCTTTCTTTTTACCCATACAGTTGTGGGCAATAAAATTATTAGCAATAAAATTATGAGTTTCAGGAATGCTTAAATCAAACACTTCTTCTTTGCCTATATACTCAATTCCAACAATTTCATCCCAAAAAACATCCGATTCCGCGATCGCTTTTAATTGGTCATTTTGAAATGCAATCGCAAAATTTTCTACACGATGACGAGATAGACTACGAGAGGGTGTTTTCTGGAAATTTAAACCAGAAGACATAGTACCCCTTGCCACTCCCACAGTCTGATCAATTTTATCCCATGTCATCCTAGTTGCTTTTTTTGCCTGAGCAATTAATGTAATAACTTCCGGTGGAATTGTATGTTTTGATTGATTTTGAGCATCTGATATATTACTTTGATTCGTAATCGGGATAGTTTTGGCTAAACCCACGCGATCGCCAATTTCAAAGGACTTTAATGGTTGCCATCCTAAGACTGTATAGAAAAGATGATCGTCAGTGGCTTTAATTTGGTGATTCGTTTTCGTGGTAATTTGCCAAATATCCCGAACTCCATTCGGATGAATTTCCGTGATTGGTTTTTGAGTAATTTTTTGAGTATTAAGATTAAGAGAAAAGACTTTTCTACCTAACCAATATTCAGGAGATTGTGCAATTTCTTTTAAGGAAACTAAGTTTCCGGTAGCAGCATCTAAAATTTGCGTAGATCCACTCAAACATCGGCGAAGAATATCCGCTTGACCTAAAGAATAGCCCGCTAAATCTTGAGCTAATCTCATAATTTGTTCTTGAAAACATAAAATTCCATAGGTTTCTTTTAAAATTGGCTCTAACAGTGGATGATCATAGCTAATTTCATCCCGTCCATGTTTACGATCAATAAATTGGGGAATTAAACCCGCATCTAACGGCCCAGGACGATACAGCGCTAAAATAGAAGAAATATCATCTAAACAGGACGGTTTGAGTTTTTTAACAATATCTATCATCCCAGAAGATTCTAACTGAAAGATGCCATCTAAATCTCCTTTTTCTAGTAATTTATAGGTTTTTAGCACATCTTCAGGTAACTTTTTATGGGTTTTATAGGCATCTTGGGCTTTTCTTTCGATATCAGAAGGCAGTTTTTCGGGATCAATTTTATAGCCATATATTTCTTCAATATAATTAACGGCTTTTTGAATCATGGTTAAATTTCTTAACCCTAAAAAATCCATTTTTAATAGCCCAACGGCTTCTAAATCCTCCATATAATATTGAGTAATTACCGCCCCATCATTATTGCGTTGTAACGGAACAATTTCATCTAAAGACTGTTTAGAAATCACCACCCCTGCCGCATGAACTCCGAAGGTTTTATTAGTTCCTTCAATCCGAATTGCCATATCTAACCATTGTTTAACTTTAATTGTTCCCACTTCATCCCCGGCATCATTATGAATTGCCACATCTTCATTATCATAAGCCTCTTTGAATTCTGGCGCGGGACTTTGATCAGAAATCATCACTTTCAAACGGGCTGGTTTTCCCCGTGAAACCGGAATTAATTTCGCCATTTTATCCGAATTTTTATAGGAAATTCCTAATACCCGGGCGACATCTTTTAACACAGCTTTAGAAGTCATGCGGTTAAAAGTAATAATTTGGGCTACCTTATCGTCTCCATATTTATCAGTAACATATTTAATCATTTCATCTCGTCTTTCAATACAGAAATCCGTATCAATATCAGGCATAGATTTCCGTTCAGGATTTAAAAATCTTTCAAATAATAAACCATGATAAACCGGATCAATATTAGTGATTTTTAAAGCATAAGCTACTAATGATCCCGCAGCCGAACCTCGTCCTGGCCCGACGGCAATATTGTTATCTCTGGCAAATTTAATATAATCCCAAACCACCAAAAAGTAAGTCGAAAAACCCATCTGTTGCATCATTTTAAGCTCATATTCTAAGCGCTCTTTATAAACAGGTTTAATCTCGCTTCTGGTTTTAGCATTCATTCTTTGTAGTAACCCTTTCCAGGTAACTTCTTCTAAGTAAGTATCCGCCGTATGATCGGGTGGAATTGGATAGTCAGGGATACGAGGTTCTCCCAAAATGCCCTTATAGGGTTCAACTTTATTAGCAACTTCTACGGTATTATTAATCGCTTCTTGAATGATATCATTAGGTAGGTGATCTTGAAACAATTGCCCCATTTCTTCGGCAGATTTTAAATATTCTGTACCGCTATAGCGCATCCTTTTTTCTTCACTAATTAATTTTTGGGTATTAATACAAAGTAACGCATCATGGGCTTCCACATCATTACAGGAGATAAAATGGGAGTCATTTGTAGCGACAATTTTAATGTTTAATTCTTGACTAATTTTAACAATTTCAACGTTTACCATCCGATCTTCTGGAGAACCATGATCTTGAATTTCTAAATAAAAATCTTCTCCAAATACCCTTTGATACCATTGAGCGACTTCCCGCGCGACATCATAACGCCCTTGTAAAATTGCTTGGGGAATTTCTCCCCCTAAACAAGCACTGGTAACAATTAACCCTTCGTGATATTGTTCTAATAGTTCTTTATTGATACAGGGACGTGCAAAAATGCCTTTTCCTTGAAACCCTTCCAGGTGTGAAATAGTGGTTAATTTAACTAAGTTTTTATAGCCTTGGCTATTTTTAGCTAAGACCACTTGATGATATTTTCTTCGTTTCTTATTCTTCTCATCCTGAACTTTAACATCACCATTAATCACATACATCTCATTGCCAATAATGGGTTTTATTCCTTTATTTCGGCAGGTTTTAATTAACTCAATCGCCCCATACATAACGCCGTGATCGGTGATAGCGATCGCAGACATTCCTAACTCTAATGCTCGGTCAATTAATTGGGGTAATTGTGATGCCCCATCCAGTAAACTATAATCACTATGAATATGTAAACCTACAAAAGACATGGTTGAGTTCCTTAGTTAAATTAAACTTAAAATTAATTCAGATAAAATGATTGACTTCCGTAATATTAACACAGTTTGGGCTTCTGTATTAGTAGAAACTTTGGCCCAATTAGGATTAAAAACTGCTATTCTTTGTCCCGGTTCCCGTTCTACCCCTTTAACTATTGCTTTTGCTCAACATTATAGCATTGAAACTATCCCAATTTTAGATGAACGTTCGGCTGCTTTTTTTGCCCTAGGAATTGCCAAAAAATCGGGTTTACCGACGGTTTTAGTTTGCACTTCTGGAACCGCAGGAGCTAATTTTTATCCTGCTATTATAGAAGCTAAAGAAAGTCGAGTTCCTCTATTGATTTTAACCGCAGATCGCCCCCCTGAATTACGAGATTGTCATGCAGGACAAACAATTGATCAAGTTAGATTATATAATAATTATCCTAACTTTCAAACAGAATTAAGCATCCCTAGTTTGGATTTAGGATTGTTAGGTTATTTGCGACAAACCTTAATTTATGCTTGGGAGCGATCGCAATTTCCTATTTCCGGCGTTGTCCATCTGAATATTCCCTTTCGCGATCCTTTACACCCGGTATTTCAACCAGAAACAGAAGCATTAAAAGCCATATTTCCTGATGATTTTTTTGCTAAAATAAATCTATCAAAAACTCAAATTTTCTCTAATATTGATATATCTAATTATTTGAAACTATGGTATAATTATTCTCAAGGAATTATTGTTGCCGGAGTAGCTCAACCTGAAAATCCAGAGGTTTATTGTCAAGCGATCGCCCATCTTTCTCAGCACTTAAATTATCCCGTTTTAGCCGAGGGATTATCCCCCGTCAGGAATTATTATAACCTCAATCCCTATTTAATTTCAACTTATGATTTAATTCTGAGAAATTCAACCTTAGCGGAAAAACTCGCCCCGGAAGTGGTGATTCAAGTTGGAGATTTACCCACCAGTAAAACCCTGAGAAATTGGTTAGAACAACAACAACCAGATTGTTTTATCCTAGATCCTAGTTATCAAAACCTAGATGGATTACATGGAAAAACTACCCATCTCAGGATATCAATAGAACAACTATCAAAACAAATTGATCCAGCTAAATATCCTAAACAAATTCATTTAGATCAATCTAATTTATATGCTAATTATTGGTATGAATTAGAAACTCAATCCAGAAATAATATTGATAAAAAACTAAATCTAACTCAATCATTGATAGAACCCAAAGCCGCTTGGTTACTCTCTCAAATTCTACCTAAAAATACACCAATTTTTATTTCTAATAGTATGCCCGTGAGGGATGTAGAGTTTTTTTGGTGTCCGAATAATTTAAACATTCAACCCTTTTTTAATCGAGGGGCAAATGGGATTGATGGAACCCTATCAACTGCTTTAGGAATTGCCCATCATCAGCAAAGCAGTATTTTATTAACGGGGGATTTAGCCTTACTTCATGATACCAATGGATTTTTAATCAGAAATAAATTTATCGGACATTTAACTATTATTTTAATTAATAATAATGGCGGGGGAATTTTTGAAATGTTGCCAATTTCTCAATTTGATCCTCCCTTTGAGGAATATTTTACTACCCCTCAAAATATTAATTTTGCTCAATTAGCAGTAACCTATAATATTGAGTATGAACAAATCCAATCTTGGGAACAACTGCAACAAAAATTAAATCCTCTCCCCCAAACAGGTATTAGAATCTTAGAAATACCAACAAATCGTAAAACTGATACCCAATGGCGACAAAAATATTTAAAACAACTCGCAGAAGGGTTAACTTTTTAGAAATCCAGTTTATTAAGTTGCCAAACTCTCCTACGTTTTGTTATTTTCTCCTTTATGCTATAATTAGGTAATTGGAATTTAGCAATTTTGGTGATCGCTCGTTATTAACTATTAATCAAGATCCCTACCTTCTTTAATTCTCCACATCACCTCCTCTATCTGCTGCTTTCCATCTACCTCAAACATAAATTATGACGAATAAACCATCATTCGACCTAGCGAAGCAGGGTGATCCCCAAGAAATTGCTAGATTAATCACTTATTTAATTAAAGAACAAGAGATTATTGCTTTCGCTGAACTCAAACAAGATTATCTTGAAATTACCTTAGAGTCTACTTCTGTTCCTCACCAACAAAAATCTGTTAAATTTGTTCAAAGAGTAATGGAAAAATTAAACTGTCCTTATATTAAATCAGTTTTAATTCAAGGTAAAGAATTAGCACTGGAAAAACCTGTTTGGACTGAATGTATTAGTTTAGGTAAAAAAACTAAGCTCGTCAAAAACAAATCGAGCTTTAATTTTATTACCTGGTTAAAATGGCCAGCTTGGTTTCCCTATCCCAATTCGTGGTTGAGAACAATTGTACTAATTATCTGGGTTATATTTATTATTAAAATAACTACATTTTGGGGAGGGTTTATAGGGGTTATTATTTCAGATATAGAAACCGATCCTCGACCTTTTTTACAAGCATTAGGAATAGCATTTTTAATCTCTGGAGTAATTTATTCCTACGCGCACCACTGGATTTTTAACCGATCATTACGATATTTTTCTCCTTGGACACCCCATTATAAAAGTTTATGGGAAGGAATTTATGCCTTAATTGTCTTCTTTTTATCTATACTAATTGTTTTAGGGGTTTTAATTCCCTTTTATCCGATTCAGGATTGTTATTCTTATATAACGCAAAACTTTCAAATTCAATATTGCCGTTTTGGAGATCATCAGGAATGGGGAAAATTAGCAGGATTATTACAGATTTTGTGCATTTTGTATCTCTATCAAATTGAATATCTAATCTGTAAAAATCCTCAAATTAAGAAAAATATGATTTTAATGGGGTGTATCGGTTTAATTACGGCGGTATCAATTCCTCTGTATTCTAAAAATATAGAAAATATTCAAAATTTAGGTTCTTGGGTTGTTTCTTATCTTCCTGAATGGGGGCGAACTGAAAAAATTGAAACGGTTAATAAAACTGAGGTTTCAACTATTCTTAATCAAAATAGTGAAACCCCCACTGAAATTAATTATTTTCGAGACGCTATTGCAACAGCAACAAATGCTGCTAATTTAGCACAAACATCTAAATCCAAAGATGAATGGGAATTTGTAGCGAGTCAGTGGAAAAAAGCGATTGAAAATATGAAAGCTGTTTCGACTTCTGATATTAATTATAGTAAAGCACAACAACGGGTTATTCAGTATCAAAAAAATCTGGATTATGCTCGTTTGGCTGCTAGTCGTGCTAAATAGTAAAACTAGCTAGACAACTTCTGACCTCAATGTGCTAAAGTTAAAGTAGATTAGGGCTATTTTTACAGCAAAATTTGATTAATATGCTTGAAAATATAGAAATTCAAAATTTTAGATGTTTTGAAGATACTAAAATTTTAGGGTTTAAACGAGTGAATTTGATCGGGGGTAAAAATAATGCAGGCAAGACAGCTTTTTTAGAAGCTTTACTGTTGCACAACTTTCCTCGCCCTAAAAGTATAATTGAACTTAAGAAAATTAGGAGAGAGTCTTCAGAGATTTCAAAATCCAGACCTGAACGCACTTGGGATAATTTTTTTTTAGATCAAAAATATCAAGAGAAAATAAAAATTATTGGCAAGTATTCAGAAGATTTGAAAACCGTAGAGATTTATGTTTCTGATACAATTAACTCTGATTTTTTTGAAGATCAAAAAGATATTAAAAAATTGATTGAATTTATTTCTCAAAATGAATCAGTAACATCACTTAATATTAAAGTTACTCAAAATCAAGAGAGTATATCTGAATCTTCGGTAATTGCAAGCTCAAACGGAATAATTTCAGTAAGTGGTTCAGACTCAACTGATATACCTATTATCCCCTCTGGTTTAAGAATGTCGAATAAAGAGTTAGCTGAAGCTTATGATAAAGCTCGTTTAGATGAAAAAGATGGTGAAGTTTTAAAATTATTACAAATTCTTGATTCATCAATTCAAGAAGTAGATAGTTTTTCTATTGGTGAACCTACTTTATATTTAAGAAGCATCAATAAACGTCGCTTACCGATTTCACTGTATGGAGATGCTATTATTAGGGCTACAACTATTATTTTGAAATTAATCAATAACAATCATAAAATTTTGTTGATTGATGAAATTGAAAATGGCATACACTATACTAATCAACGAGAATTTTGGAAAACTTTATTTCGACTATCAACAGAACTAGATACCCAAATTTTTGCCACAACCCACAGTTTAGAAATGATTCAATCTTTTGGAGATGTAGGCTTAGAAACAGATGAAGAAATGAGTGCTTATTTTGAACTAGCAAGACATCCTAAAACTAACGATATTATAGGAATTAAGAGGGATGTAGAAACCTTAAAATATGCTTTAGAACATGGAAAAGGAGTTAGAGGTGAGTAATCTTTTAATTGTGGAAAGTAAAAATGATAAATTTTTTCTTTAAGCTCTGATTGAGGAACTAAATTATGATATTGAGATTGATGCTCCTATTTTTATTGATGACTATGAATGTTTAGAAGGATTAAGTGAAAAAAGGCTAGTAGAGGCTTTAAAGTCCTTGTTAGCTGATATTCAAAAAAGACAAATTAGTAAAATTGGAATTGTGATCGATATTGATCTCCATTCTACGCAAGAGCGTTTGCAATTTATTAATAAATGTTTGCGACAGGTTTTTACTTTAAATAATGAATTTTCTGATATATCACAATTCATAACTGTCAATATTCCTGGCTATGATTCTATTGAAATAGCTTGTTATTTTACCCATGTCGAAGGTCAAGGAGAGTTAGAAACTGTCTTAAAACTTATTAAAACCAAAGAATCTACTTATGCAGATTGTTTAGAGAGTTGGAGAAACTGTTTGGAAAGTAATAATAAATTGATTAAGGATAAAGACTATGATAAATTTTGGATTAGTAATTATCTTCGATTTGATACTTGTTTTGGTGACGATAAAAAGCAAGCAGAAAGAAAATGTAGCATGAAAAATTTTGAATATATTATGGAAAATAAAAAAGATATCTGGAATTTTAATCACTCTGTTCTCGATGAGATCAAAGAATTTTTGCACCTTTTCGTTGCTGAGAGTTGATCAAAATGTAAAATTGATTATCCTTCGTCTTATAAATGTTGTTGTAATTTTGTGTAAGTATGGCTGGACATAGTAAGTGGGCGAATATTAAACGCCAAAAAGCAAGAGTAGACGCGGTAAAAGGTAAAGTGTTCGCAAAAATTTCCAGGGAAATTATTGTGGCGGCGCGTCAAGGGGGCGACCCGGCGGGAAACTTTCAATTGCGAACTGCGATTGAAAAGGCAAAAGCCGCGGCAATTCCCAATGATAATATTGAACGAGCGATCGCAAAAGGGGCGGGGAAACTGGGGGCTGGAGCTTCCGAGTTAGAATTTATTCGTTATGAAGGCTATGGGGTCGGGGGCGTGGCGATTTTAATTGAAGGACTCACGGATAACCGCAACCGGACGGCGGCGGATTTACGAGTGGCTTTTAGTAAAAATGGCGGTAATTTGGGGGAAACCGGATGTGTAAGTTGGATGTTTGACCAGAAAGGTGTTGTTACCTTAACCGGGCCAATTGATGAAGAAAAACTTCTGGAAACCCTCGTAGAAGCAGAAGCCCAATCCTATGAATTAACGCCTGTTAATGATACCGATGGGGCAGAAGTTTATACAGAAATTACGAATTTAGAACAGTTAAGCCAAGTTTTAAGGGAACATAAATTTTATGTTGTTGAGGCGGAATGGCGTTGGATTCCTAATAATATCATTGAAATTAATGATATTGAAAAAGCCCGATTGCTAATGAAGTTAATGAATGGTTTAGATGATTTAGATGACGTGCAGAATGTAACGGCAAACTTTGAACTATCTGATGCTTGTTATCAAGCTCTTTATAATGAATGAAATGCTTGACTCCTTTGATCATAACTTTAGTTGCGGTTTTGCCCCTATCTATTCAGGCTTTAGCCAGCCCAACTCTGACTTTTTCTCGAAGTTTAAAACTTCCCTTAGTTCCTAATAATTTGGAATCAAATACTACAATATTATTGAGTATTTTTTCTTTAAATGCGATCGTCAGACTGGAGGGTTTAAATTTACCCCATCCCAAAACCATCGGTGAGGCGACAATTCCACTTCAACGATTAGAAGGAAGTCAAGTATTTACCCTACAGCTTGATATTGGGGGAAAATCCGGTAGCTTTTTATTGGATACGGGAGCATCCACAACCATGATTGCCAACACTGTTGTTCAGGAGTTGGGATTAATAGGAGAACCGATTCCGAATCAGGGGTTAGCCTATGCCGTAGCGGGGAATGATTGTCCGAATATGAATGCTATTTTACACCGTTTACCCCCGTTAGTAATTAATCAAGTTCGAGTCGAAGAATTGCGGGGTTTAGAATTTTCTACAACGGTAATTCCCGAAGAATTATCGGGAGTATTGGGAATAGATTTTTTAAGGAATTTTGATCTGAAATTAAATCCTAAAACCCGTCAATTACAATTGCTGAATCCTTCGGCTTTACCTGCTGAATTTGTCCCTGAAGCTATCCCCTTAAAAAGTCGTTTGGGAGTGATGTTAGCCTCGGTTAAAATTAATGATCAAGGGCCGTTTACGTTTCTATTAGATACGGGTGCTGATACTATTTTTATTTCTAAACAGTTAGCTAATCAAATAAAAATCAATCATTCTGATCGGCAACCGATTCAAGTTCAGGGTTTTTGTGGGTTAGAAGATGCAGAAGTTTCTCGTTTGGAAAAAGTCACAATTCAGGATTATGATCAAAATAATTTAGAAGCTGTTATTTTATCATCTCCAGTTTTGGATTTACTACAAATTGATGGGATTATTGGTCAAAGTTTTTTAAATCAATATCAACAATATTGGCGGTTTAATTCTCCTACTCAATCCCAAGACTTTCAAGGAAGTTTATTATTAGTTCCGATAAAATGAGAAACCAGGCTTATTGAGAAAAACCTGGTTTCTGTAGAATTACAATCCTAAATCCAGTTTCCAGTATTTGAGAGTTCCGGTATTCTCAGGAATAGCATCGACAACTTTTAACTGCCAATTTCCCTGGGCGGAAATATTGATAAATTCTCTCAAATACAGTGTATTTTGTAAGTTATAGGTCGTTTTCAACTGAGTTTTAATCCCTAAAGTTCGATTTTGGAGTAGTACCTGATCTCCATTAGGTGCAACTAACCAAACTTCAATATCCCCCAAGAAACTATGTTCAATCTCCACCGTTACCTGGATATCCTGAATCGGACTGGTTTCTGTAATTGCAATTGAACTACTAACCCCATTTGGGTTATTATCAGGAATCTCAACACTTTGACTATTTTCTTGAGAAATATTCCGAGAAATTTGTTGCTGCACCATGCGTCTATTTTTTGCCATTTCCACAGCCTTAAACGCATTGACTTTGCCATAGCCAAACCATTGAGAATAGCCATTTTTATCATAATTTCCCATCCGAATTCCCAACTGAGGATCAGGATCAGAATCCACAATTTTATCCGCACTTTGTTCAAGAATTCGGCGAACTTCCTGGGCCGTTAAGGTCGGATTCACCGATAACACTAAAGCCGCCACCCCAGCCACCACCGGAGTTGCACTTGATGTACCCCCAAAATAGGGCGTAAAATCCGATGGATCATAACCTCCGGCTCCCGTGCGGTCAGTAGTAAAGACCCCCAAACCGGGCAACGTCCCCTTCAGGACTGGAGGCGTACCGATATAGCCCGTTTCCTGTAACCACATCCCCGGAGGCGCATTATTACTCGGAGCACAGACTGAAACCCCAACTCCCCAGTTACTATAAGCAGATTTTTTACCCAAACTATTAGAAGCAGAAACCGTAATCACATCGGGATGAACCGCAAATCCAGCCAACCATTTCACCCGACCGCTAATAATATCATTCGGCCAACCGGATTCATCGAGCATACCATTCACCGGACGATTGGCATTTCCAGCGGCAAAAACCACTACACAACCTTTGCCCTTACGACCCTTGGTTACGGCTTTACTAATCGCTGCTTTTTGTCGGGCTGAGAGGGGAAAATAAATCGCACTCGCCCCCCAACTACAGGAAATCACCGCCGCCCCCTTATCAATGGCCCAATTAAAAATCTGTTCCACCGATTCATCATCTAAAAATCCCGTTGTCCGAATTGGCATCAAGGCACAACCCGGAGCTACCCCGACAATTCCTACTCCGTTTTCTTCAGCCACCGCTACCCCGGCACAAGCGGTTCCATGATTATCCGTAGGGGCTTCTGGAAGCGGAAGATTATCTTTGCCTTTTAAGTCTAAGGGGGCAACAATTTTACCGACTCCTTGGAAATCTGGGTGATTGATGTCTACAGAATCATCACTAATAGCCACCACCACAGAACGAACTCCCCGGGTAATATCCCAAGCTTTTTCGCTGGAAATATGGGAACCTGGTGCGAGTTGGTTGCCCCCATTATGGTTGAGATACCATTGCTTATTGTATAGAGAATCCCGAGGAACATAACAGGGCTGACTTCTAATTACAATATTAGGTTCAGCTAGTAAAACTTGAGTATTCCGGGTTAAACGATTAGTAATTTTTAGGGGATTCTCAGAGGAATTAGGTGTCATTTCATAAACAAAACCATGGGGTAAACTGTCTATGGGTTTTAACTCTTTTAATCCAAATTCTGAAACAATAGACGCTCGTGTTGAGGGATCAACTTCTTCTTTAAACTGAATTGTAAGCTGATTCGTTAAATAGACGACGGAGCTAGGGTCACTATCGAGTTGGTAAACATGACTAGCAAATTTAATATTCTCAGAATTCCGAGCTAATTCCATTGCTTCGTCTAGTTGCTCAGAAGCCACTTGTAATTCCTCTAAGGAAGGGGGAACACTGCTGGCGTGTTGCATCGGAATCGGCGGCTGGGGTAAGTCTTTGATTTGGGTGTCAGGAGAGGATAGTTTGACGGTAAAACGGTCGGGGACTTTATTCAGGATTAATTCTTCGCCCCCCCGTTGCAAAACAAAGCCAATACTCTCGTCAGGAACACCAATGCCCTGATAGTTTTGTTGTGGAACGTTTGATGAGTTAACTGATGATGTCATAATTTAATCTATCCTTATCTCCTTAAAGGTTTAAATCTCGCTTAATCAAGTTCAGATAGATTTATTCTGAACGGTGTGGGAGATGATCGATCTATTCATGATCCCCTCCCCCCAAAAAAATATAACCCGTATCGGTTGAGTCAGGATCAGGTTATTGCCAGAGTATGGGATTGCTCAAGATTAATGATAAGATCCATGAGGTTTAATGTTTTTTTTTATCGCGTTCGCGCAATTGAGTCATGGTATCCTCTGGAACTGTTAGCTTCCTTCGACTTACAGCTTATCTGTCTATCCCCCTAATGGTGGCTTGGGGTGTCTTGTCGCCATTTCAGGTTAATGCTCAAGAATCTTCTCCAACTGTTGCCCAGGGGAATGTACAGATGGGGGGAGAAACGGACACAGAGGTTGCGCCACCATCGGGTGATTTAGCACCCCTCAATCCTAATGATATTCGTCCTTTGTCCCTTGATAGTAGTTTTTTGAGTATTGAGGGCGGAAAACGGCTGATGCAAGAAGCTGATACCGCCGTTGCCCGTGAAAATTATGCTGAGGCAGAAAAAAAATTCCAAGAAGCTCGTCAAGTTTTTAACCAGTTATCTAATTTTTATCAACAGTTAGCGGGTAGTTTTTCTGGCGTCGATAACCGAATTGCCGATGGTTTTAGGAATTCAGCCCGGGACACGGCACAAATGCGCGATACCGCTACTTATCAGTTAGCCTTACTCCACCGAGCTAAAAATCAACCGGAATTGGCTGTCCCTCTATTAATTCAAATTATCCGCTCCCAAGCCCCCACCCGGGACTTAGGCAAAAAAGCTTATCAACAATTATTAGAATTAGGATTTGTGACTGACCCTTTCCCCCGGGCGGGTAACACAACAACTCAACCAACTTCTACGGCGCAATAAGAGAGCAGGGGAAGCAGGAGAGGCAGGGGAAATTATTAACTTCTGATTCCTCAATCCTGTTTCCTCTAAAATATTTGAAATACTATGGTTTGGGAATAGCATTGACACTCTCACCGTCTGAAGACACGCTCGATTCTGCGGACAGAATTAGTTTAATCTAATTCTCGCTACGATTGCCAAATATCGTCTACTGAGTTGATCAAGCGACAAACCTAATCTTCCCGATACTTTTACTCTCAAATCAAGACACTTTCAGAATCCATCACTAAGCCAAATCGCGGTACGCTCCCTATCCTGCCTTTACTTGCTCTTTCTTGTCATACTGCCATTAGAATTAAATCTAACCGTTGTTTCGCGGGAGCCGGGATTTCTCCGATACTAGGATAGTTCAACACGCAGATGTTTATTCTTACTTGTGTTTTTTGATTCTATCACATCTTTTTAAGCTCCTCATGGGAATTTATTCCCCTGAGTCGTGTTTCCTCTCAGGTCTGAAGACACTGAGTTTCCACACTCCCATCCTTTTCTTATGATTACACTGAATCAAGTTGAAGCAATGATTAAGTCAGAATTACCGAATGCGGTGGTTCAAGTTCAAGATTTGGGCGGAGGTGACCATTTACAAGCAATTGTGGTGTCTGCTGAATTTGAAGACAAGACTTTAGTAGAACAACACCAAATGGTTTACAAAGCTGTTAAGGAAGCAATGGCTACCGAAGCTATTCATGCTTTAGCATTAAAGACCTACACCCCCCAAGAGTGGGCAAAAGCCAGTTCTGGGGCTTAATTGTACCTAAACTCCGATCTAGCTTAACGCCCAAATTCTTGGAAATCAGTTAGACTCAAATCTGGGATTCTATGATCGTTTTGCCGATCGATTAACCTATCCAAACCTACCTCATTTTATTAATAAACCATGACGACAGACCCACAGGAAAAAATTAAAGATCTGATCACGAAAAACAAAGTCTTTGTTTTTATGAAGGGAACAAAGCTCATGCCAATGTGCGGTTTTTCTAATAATGTTGTACAGATTTTAAATAGTTTGGGGGTTCCTTTTGAAACCCTAGATGTTTTAGAAGATTCTGAAATTCGCCAAGGGATTAAAGATTATTCCAACTGGCCGACGATTCCCCAGGTCTATATTAACGGCAAGTTTGTTGGCGGTTCTGATGTGCTGATTGAACTATATCAAAAAGGTAAGTTACAGGAACTTGTAGAAGTGGCACTTGCTTCATAAAACGGTTGTGGGGTTTTGGGTATAGGGTTTGGGTTGGAGTTGATTCCTCCCTAACCCTCTATCCCGTTTTCCCCTATTCCCAAACCTTTGGGTGACTTTCTAAGTTAATAATAATCGACTTGACGTTGAGGCATCGGCATTTCAAAATTTGAGGGGTCGTAAATATATCGAGTCGCTTCTTCCTCCAAACGACTAATTAAATAGGGTTCTAAGCCATTCGTGTGTCTGAGGGCGGCTAAGTAACCGTCTAAATATAACCTGAGATCATCATAACGATAACCTCGGTTCCACATCTCGACGAGGGCGTCGGTAAGTTTCTGATAATGGCGAATCGTTAAGGTGTCCTGAAGCATGGTTTGAATGGGGTTTAATGGGTGATTACTGGACTGAATTAGGAGGTTGGGGCCCGATTCCGAGAATAAGACTCGTCTATCCTTATGTTAGCTCTTTCCATCTTAACTTCAAATCAAAATTACCCCGGTTGGCTTTGATACTTTTGACTATTAAGGTTATGGGGAGGTAACAGTAGCTACAAAATCAGAAAGATTACCCTGTTACTCTTAAACTCAACATTGAAGAAGGAAGCTCGCATTCGTGGGATCTGCTTGTATTTCAATTATTGAGGGAAACCCGCATTTACGGTCGCTCTTGGGTTGGCATTTACAGCACGTCGGTTATTTGGTTCATCAGGCGGCTGATTTGCACAGTGCAAGGGATATCTTCTATGCCCATCAACCCAACTTAGTGATTTTGGACGCTGAATTACCAGAGGGAAATAGTTTAGAATTTTGCCAATGGCTTCAGCAACAGCGACAATCTTTAATTCTGATGTTATCGTCTCGCACAACGGAATCCGATATTGTCCGGGGCTTGAGGGCGGGTGCTGATGACTATTTAGCAAAACCTTTTGGAATGCAGGAGTTTTTGGCGAGGACAGAATCCTTAATGCGCCGTAGTCGCACCATTGTTCCGCCAACCACCTTGGATTATGGATCTCTGAAAATTGACTTGGTACAGCGTCGCGTACGCTTACAGAGTCAATTAATTGAACTGACTCCCCAGGAATATAGTCTGCTCTATGTTCTCGCTCAAGCCTGTGGAGAACCCTTGACTCGTTCAGAACTATTACGACGAGCTTGGCCAGATGCTATTGATAATCCTCGCACGATTGATACCCATGTTCTTTCGTTACGGAAAAAGTTAGAAACTGACCCTCGCCAACCGAATTTAATCCAAACTGTTCGGAATATTGGCTATCGTCTCAATTTAGAAATTCTGAAAGCCGAAACGGTTCGTACCGTTAGACTCAATGGTAAATATCCACCCATTCGAGGGGTGAAAACAGAGAGTAGTGCTTGATCTGATCGGGATTCTGGGAATAATCAAAATCTAATCCTTAACTTTGATTATTCCCTATTCTCTGGGGATTATTTCAGGGTGAGGGCGGTGGAAATTGTCCAAATATCCACTAAGCCCAATAATAAACTACAGCCAAATAAAATAAAATACATCCAGGGTTGAGCCAACGGACGGACATCGGTTGTATCAATTCCTGTTTTTTCTTGTACTATTCCCACAAACTTGGCAAACCCAGCCATTCGCATCGGGAGTAAATAGCCTTCTCCTGTGTGGCTAACGAAATAATAAACCAGTCCTCCTTGTCCGGTGGTTCTAGGTTTCAATGCTTTGATCTGATTCCACGGTAATGACCAACCCCGACGGAATATCAGAGTAAACCAAGGAACATAACTCACCTTAATCCCCTCATTATCTACTATTACTCTTTCTGTTAAAAGTGCTGATAGGGCGATCGCTCCGATCCCAATTCCTAGCCAAAGTAACATCGGAGAAACGGGAGCATTAACCGCTTTTGACAAAAAAGGTAAGGGGATCATCAACACCGCATATAAACTTAACAGCGTGATTCTAATAATTGGAGACAGGCGAAATACAATTGGACTAGATAACGCTACGGATTCTACTGTTTCAACAGTCATTTTTAAACAGATTTTAAATTGATTAACCTTCAGAAATTCCACCACGATTTTGTAAGTCGCAGTGGAATCTCTCCGGTGAATTTTGAGATGATTTTATTATCGTTTTTTTGTAAATTAATCAACAGAAGTTAAAGCCGGAGTGGTTAAAGGTTCCTGTTTAACTGTACGCTTATTGGCAAAATTTCTGGATTGAGGATTTGGAGTTAACGGTTTATCCTCATAGCTGATAGACTGTTGATCAATCTGGAGCCGATCACAAGGAATATTATCAGCAATAATTGCGCTCGCCATACTTCCAGTATGGATTTCTAAAGTTGCTTGTGGAATCGCTTCAAAAACTAAGCGTTGTCCTGGGAATACCACCCGCTCAAAGTACCAATTGGGGACATTGGTGATCCGAGCGATCTGAATATGGCTGGTAGCATTGACATAGCAGCACAAAATTCGACCAGAACTATTTGACGGTAGGGGATCAAGAATTTGAGCCATATCTGAATCTGGGGGCTTTAAGCTAAACGTTTTACTGACTAATCGTTACGTTAACATTTGTTGATCCCAGTTGGTTGTAACCCCGACTACCAATCCCTAATTATACTCATCGAGCCAAAATTTTTAGTCAATTCACTGGTTTTAGCTGATTTTGAAGAAATTATTTCCAAAAATAGACCTTCAAAACCTTCGGATAGGTATGGTAGAGATCGGTTGTCCCTTGTCCCATCGACTTATTGAAATTATTGAAACTTAAGGAATTTCTCAGATTCGTGACCCTAAAGGGCGGAAAATTTGTTATATTGTTAAGGAATCTTAAGCAAAGTCGATATAACTTCACCGATTTCAACCCAAATCCCGCCCGACGCACAACAGCATCATGGAAGATAAAATTCTTTACGTCCGCCTTCCTTGTAACCCGATTTTCCCGATTGGGGTGGTTTACCTGTCCGACCACGTTCACAAGCTATTTCCCACCGTCCAACAGCGCATTTTTGACTTAGGGGCGGTTCCTCCTCTGGACTACGCCGCCACCTTGGATGCCTGTGTGGATGAGTTTCAACCCACATTATTAGTCTTTTCTTGGCGAGATATTCAAATTTATGCGCCTGTGGGGGGACGGGGTGGTAATCCACTGCAAAATGCCTTTGAATTTTATTATGCGAAAAACCCTTTAATTAAATTACGAGGAGCTTTAGGAGGATTACGGTTAGCCACTTCCTACTATACAGAACTTTGGCAGAATTTAGGACTAATTAAACGGGGATTATCCCGTTCTCAACGTTATAATCCCCAGGCGCGGGTTGTCGTTGGAGGCGGAGCGGTCAGTGTTTTTTATGAACAGTTAGGAAAGAGTTTGCCCAAAGGAAGTATTGTTTCGGTGGGAGAAGGAGAAAGTTTATTAGAAAGGCTATTGAGAGGGGAAGATTTAGCCGATGAACGTTGTTATATTGTCGGAGAAACGACGCCTCGCGATCGCTTAATTCATGAACAACCCATGAATTTTGAAAAAACTGCTTGTAATTACGATTATATTGAAACCATCTGGCCAGAATTTCAATATTATTTTCAAGATCAAGACTTTTATATTGGAGTCCAAACCAAACGGGGTTGTCCGCATAGTTGTTGTTATTGTATCTATACCGTTATTGAAGGGAAAAAAGTTAGAATTAATCCCGCCGATGAAGTTGTGGCAGAAATTCAACAACTTTATCAACGGGGAATTAGAAATTTTTGGTTTACCGATGCTCAATTTATTCCCGCCCGTAAGTTTATTAGTGATGCGGTGGAATTATTACAGAAAATCCTTGATTCTGGGATGACTGATATTCACTGGGCGGCTTATATTCGCGCAGATAATTTAACCCCAGAATTATGTGATTTAATGGTTAAAACTGGGATGAATTATTTTGAAATTGGGATTACCAGTGGTTCGCAGGAATTAGTTAGAAAAATGCGGATGGGGTATAATTTGCGGGTGGTTTTAGAAAATTGTCGAGATTTAAAAGCTGCCGGATTTAATGATTTGGTTTCAGTGAATTATTCTTTTAATGTGATTGATGAAACCTTTGAAACCATTCGTCAAACAATTGCTTACCATCGAGAATTAGAGGCTATTTTCGGGGCGGATAAAGTGGAACCTGCGATTTTCTTTATCGGGTTACAACCCCATACCCATTTAGAGGAATATGCCTTTAAGAAACAGATATTAAAACCCGGGTATGATCCTATGAGTTTAATGCCTTGGACGGCGAGAAAGTTACTCTGGAATCCTGAACCTTTAGGATCATTTTTTGGAGAAATCTGTTTAGAAGCCTGGAAGCGAAACTCCAATGATTTTGGACGAACGGTGATGGATATTTTAGAGGAAAAGTTAGGACGAGCACCTTTAGAAGAAGCCTTAAATGTACCCTTGGGTCGGGGAAAAGAGTTAGCGAGTATTGGTTAATTTTAGGTTAAATTGTGGGGTGCGGTTATGGTAGTGTTGAATAATCAAATCCCACGATTATAGGATCGAGTTTATTCGGGTTTGTTGCTAATTAAAGTTATTCAGTATCTAGTATTCTAAAGATTTATTTAAAATGCCAACTAACTTTGGGTTTCTAAATTCGGATAGTTAACACCCGACACCCGTGCAACTTTACGGTAAAATCTGATCAATAGAAGTGTTAATATAGTATTTCCTGTGCAAAATTCTGGACTGCAATACCTATCTGCATCAACGGATGCCTTAGAAACCCGATCGCCTAATCAACAATTATTTCCTTTGACGGCGAAAGTCAATTCGCAAGATCACTTAGAAATTGGTGGCTGTGATGTTACCGCTTTAGTTGAACAATTTGGCACGCCCCTCTATATTGTCGATGAAACCACCCTGCGAACGGCTTGTCAACAATACCGGGACGCCTTCAAACGCTATTATCCCGGTGAGTCCCTCGTCCTGTATGCCTCCAAAGCCTGGAATTGTTTAGCGATTTGTGCTATTGTAGCCGCCGAAGGATTAGGTATTGATGTCGTATCAGGGGGAGAACTCTATACCGCCCTCCAAGCCGGAGTTTCACCAGAAAAAACCTACCTCCATGGTAACAATAAATCCTTAGAAGAAATTCAATTAGCGATTGAAAATGGGTGTACCGTTGTTGCGGATAATTGGTTGGATTTACACACCCTCGCTAAACTCAGTCAAGGGTCTATCGTTGATCATCCAATTCGGATGATGATTCGGTTTACCCCAGGAATTGAATGTCATACCCATGAATACATCCGTACTGGACATTTAGATAGTAAATTTGGTTTTGATCCCGGTCAACTGGATGAAGTCTTTAAATTTATTAGTCAGCAACCGGGTTTATCCTGTGTTGGCATTCATGCCCATATTGGCTCCCAAATTTTTGAATTGCAACCCCATAACGATTTAGGTTCTGTAATTATTGATACTTTAATCAAAGCCAATCAACATGGTTTAAATATCTCAGAAGTTAATATTGGTGGTGGTTTAGGGATTTGCTATACGGAGTCAGACGATCCCCCAAGTATAGAAGATTGGGTAAAAATTGTTACTGAATCCGTGATCAAAGCCTGTGAACAGAAACAATATCCCCTACCTAAATTATTATCTGAACCGGGACGGTCTATGATTGGCTCTAGTTGCGTTACAGCTTATACAGTAGGTTCTCAAAAACAAGTTCCTGGAATTCGGACTTATATTGCTGTAGATGGCGGGATGTCCGATAACCCCCGTCCGATCACCTATCAGTCTTTGTACCGAGTGGTTTTGGCTAATCAAATGTCTGCACCAATGACCGAAACCGTTACGGTTGCAGGAAAACATTGTGAATCTGGGGATATTTTAATTAAGGATGCTCAACTTCCCAAAGTTGAATCTGGGGATATTCTCGTGGTTATGGCAACGGGAGCCTACAATTATAGTATGGCGTCTAACTATAATCGACTGTCTAAACCGGCGGCAGTTTTAGTTAGTAATGGTGATGCTAACGTCATTATTGAACGAGAATCTTACCAAGATTTAATTAGTAAAGATCGACTTCCAGAACGCCTAACCATAAATTCTTAGGGGTTGCAGGGGTGAAGTACAGGATCGGTGTCAACAATTGCCAAAAACTGATGATGATAGCCGAGATCCGATCCCCCTAAATCCCCATGAAAAAGGGGGACTTTGATCCCTCTAAATCCCCCGTAAGAAGGGGTTAGCTCAGGCTTCTATTAATTTGATCAAAATTCAATGAATGCGGCGTCTAGTCATGACTAAGCAAGGAATTCCTCCCTGGTTCATTCAAAGTCTTGATATTGGATTAGTTTTTGCCGTCGCTTATGTGGTTTTGGTCATCATTGGAGAACGCCGTACCCTTTGGATGGTGCGCGGGTTTATTATTCTAATGTTGGCAACGGCCATTAGTAACTGGGCAAATTTAAAATTATTGCATATTGCCCTGAATAGTTTAGTTACAGGTTCTGCCGTAGCGATGGCAGTCATATTACAATCAGAATTCCGCGAATTTTTGGAACAGTTGGGTCGCGGAGAAATTTCACAACTGTTTGGTCAGGGTCGCCGTGTCATTCCTGAACCCGATGGGGTAATTGATCAACTTGTAGAAGCGGTTAAAGAACTCTCGCAAAATCGTACTGGTGCATTAATTATTATTGAAACCGGAAGTCCAATTGATGAACGGGATTTTTCTGTCCCTGGAGTAAAACTAAATGCCGAAGTTTCCAGAGAACTGTTACAAACAATTTTTCAACCGAAAACCCTGTTACATGATGGGGCGGTGTTAATTCGGGCATCTCGAATTGCAGCCGCCGGGGTGATTTTGCCCCTATCGGAACGGATGGCATCTCGACAATTGGGAACTCGTCATCGGGCGGCAATGGGAATTACCGAACGGGTGGCAAAATGTATGTGTATTGTGGTATCGGAAGAAACGGGTTCGATTTCTCTGGCGGAAAAAGGAATCCTCAACCGACCCTTAACTAGCAGTAAACTGAAAGAGCTATTAGAAGCTCGTTCTTGGACATCCAATGATGATAGAACTGTTCCTGCAATTTCGATTACCCATTGGGGAAACCGCATGGGTTCCCAAGGATGGGCTTTAGTGTCTCGCCTATTCCGTCCTCGATCCAAAGCTTCTCGGGAGAAAAAATGAGTGCTAAGACAAGGGTTGTATATGAATTACCCGCAGATTTAGACCAAGACCGTTTACCTCAACACATTGCTGTAATTATGGATGGCAATGGTCGCTGGGCGAAGCGTCGGGGTTTACCTCGAACTATGGGCCACCGTCGGGGAGTGGATGCTCTCAAAGAAGCTTTACGCTGTTGTCGAGATTGGGGTGTGGAAGCACTAACGGCCTATGCTTTTTCCACGGAAAATTGGGGTCGTCCTTTGGAGGAAGTCGATTTTCTCATGGCATTATTTGAGCGGGTTTTAATGCGAGAACTACGAGAAATGATGGCGGAGGAAGTGCGAATTCAGTTTGTAGGAAATTTGGCAGCCCTTCCCCAATCTCTACAGGAAAAAATAGATTATTCTATGGAGGAAACGAAGCAAAATAAGGGTATTTTATTTACTATTGCTACTAATTATGGCGGACGACAAGAAATTTTACAAGCCTGTCGAGAGATTGCTAATCAAGTAAAACAAGGGTTAATTCAACCAGAAGATATTGATGAAACTCTATTTGAACAGCATCTATATACTACGGGAATATGTCACCCCGATTTATTGATTCGTACCAGTGGAGAAATGCGAATTAGTAATTTTTTATTATGGCAACTCGCCTATGCAGAAATTTATGTAACTGATACCCTTTGGCCTGATTTTAATCAGAAGGAATTACATCTAGCCTTATCTTCCTATCAAAAACGGGAACGTAGATTCGGCAAAGTTTGAATCACTGATCACAGATTTGGACGGATTAAAGGATTTCACGGATTAAATCAACAGTTGACTGATAACTGATAACTGATAACTGATTAAGGCCCCCCAAAAATGGCAGATTCAAGATCTTGACGAGAAAGAGAATATTTAAAAGAACGTTGAATATCCTGACCGTTGGTTGCAGCGCCGATATAACGGACTGTAATTTGGTCAATTTCTAACCACAAGTCTGCTGTCCAATTTGGGTTTCCAATCCGCCAATAATGGAGTTCTTTTTGATCTTGTTCACCCCCATGGGAGCGTAACCATTCTTCAATATCAGGTAGGGGATGATTATATAAGGGTGTCTCTGAACTCGGCAAAGTCATAAATAAGAAGAAGGAGAGCTAATTTATATTGGGTATTGATTATAGCATTTTTGATCAATTCTAACCAATACATAAATATTAATAACGAGTTAAACTAATAAAAATTGCTAATAGGATACATCCAATAAAAGTTAATCCCATTAGAAATAATGAAAAAACTTCCCCAGGGGAAAGAGGCCGATCTGTTGGGTCTAAATAGGCGGAAGAAGAATTAAGACGATTATTTTTAGAATAGGGTTGATTTAAGTCCGTTGGAACCTGAATTAAATGATATCGAGAATAGCCAATTTTTTGATCATAGGACTGACGCCGATCTGGGTTACAAAGGGTGGCGTAAGCTTCATTGAGTTTTTGAAATTTTGCCGTAGCGATCGCCTTTGATAAGGTTGTGGTATCAGGATGATACAGTTTACTCAATTCTCGATAGGCGCGTCGAATTTCTATTGGGGTCGCACTCGGATGAACTCCTAATAAGGTGTAATAGCTAGAAATCAGTGCCGGATGGTTTTCGGCTTGGGGTTGCTGTTGAGATGAATTTCCTGGAGAAGTCACGGCTATCCTAACTCTACATCACGAAACAGTTCTGTTCATTATACAGAAAAATTAAATCAGCAGGTTAGTGTTTACAACTTCTTTGTGTCTTTGTGTCTTTGTGTCTTTGTGGTTAAATTAGGCTTTACCGTTGTCAACATAGCCACAAGAACTGCTATACTTTCTTCCCCTGTCCGGGTAATTTTTGTCAAACAACAACACCTAATACTTTTCACAGATTAAAGACCAACCTCTAACAGACCAACTCCTGATCGGTGTTGACCTCCCCATTCGTGAGGATCTCCCCTCATATCATCATCAAATTTCATGATTTGATCAGGAAAGATATCAGTTTCATCAGGTCTTAGAATACTGTTAATGCGAGGAAAAGTATTAGTTTTATTGCTTGTAAAGGGGTCGATATTTGGCTCAAACAAGTCATCCAAATATTCCTTGGTATATTCAAAGGGTTGACCTAATTCTGGCCCCCCCATTGGGAAGGTTAAACTATCAGGATCACGTCCAATGGTTAGTTCTTCTGGTATTCCTAAATCCTGGGCGGAACCTCTTGGCAGTTCAGCCGTCTGTAAAGTAGGAATTGCAAATTCCGATCCGGTTAAATCGGCATTTAAAAGATTTGCACCTTCTAGTTGAGCTTGAACTAAATTAGCATTAGTTAAGTTAGCACCACTAAGGTTAGCATCATTAAATTCAGTTTGATTTAAAAACGCGCCCTCTAGGTTTGCAGATGTTAAGTTTGCTCCTTTTAAATCTGCACCTTCTAAATTGATATTAGCTAAGTTTGCCCCGGCAAGATTAGCATCTCGTAAATCTACACCAATCAAATGAGCACCGCTTAAATTAGCGCCTCTCAAATCACACCCTTGACAGAATCGGGTTTCTAATAATTGTTTAAGATCATTAGGGTTCTGAGAATAGGCTGGAGTTGTGACTCCCAAACCGAGTAGAAGCACTGTGGCGGTTCCAAACATTGCTGTGGATAGGATTTTCATAACTGTATCCTCCAATAGCTGCCACCTAAAAACTACACCTGATAGTTTTCTGATTCCCATTATAAGCTGAGTCAACGACCGAATACTTCAACCATTAGGAAGATTTAATAAAATTCAGTTTGTACCCCAAAAAATTAAGAGTGCGTTATAGGATGTTAACGCACTCTCTAAATTCGGTCTAATGGGATTTTTTCTTAGCCGCAACATGGCTAATTCCCTCATAAGCCAGATCAAAATCAGGTTGCAAACTAATCGCTTTTTGATAATAAGTCAAAGCATCCTGCAATAGCCCTTGATTTTCCAAAGCTTCAGCCCAATGACAATAGATAATAGGTGAACTGGGATAAATTTCACAAGCTCTACGATAACAAGCGATCGCTTGTTCCCAACGTCCCTGGGCAGACCAGGTGTGACCTAAGCGATGGTAAGCTACCGCCGAGTTAGGATTCAACTGACAAGCTTTCTGAAGGGCTGAAATCGCTTTTTCTATCTCTCCCTGCTCCCTTAATGCTTGACCTAAATCCTCATAACTTTTAGAAGATTCGGCTTGAAAGTCATTACTCAAACTATAGGAAAAAATTGCCTCCTGCAACTGACGCTGTTTTTGCAATGCAAATTCTAATTGCTTTTCTATCTCAACAGACTGTTCTGGCAAAAGTTCCAATGCCTGTTTATAAGATGCGATCGCATCCTCCCACAAATACAAAGAAACCTGTGCTTGTCCTAAATGGAAATATACAATTCCAGAAGATGGATAAATCTCACAGGCTCGTTTGTAGGCGACAATTGCTTCCTCCCACTGTTGAGTTTGGGCTAAAGCATGGCCAAATTGATGGTACACTTCCGCCGAATCAGGAGCCAATTCAACGGTTTTTCGATAAATCTCAACCGCTTCTGACCATTGATGCAGTTGAGCCAGGGCATTAGCCAGATGATGAAGGATCGCTGCTGAATTGGGATTGAGTTCATAAGCTTGACGGAAAGCGGTGACAGCTTTCTGCCAATGCTGCTGTTTTGTTAATACTTGTCCTAAAGAATAATAAAGTTCGGCAGAGTTAGGATTCATCTGACACAGACGATGATACAGATCCACTAACTCATCCCAACGCTGTAATTTTCGTAAAGTTGCTGTTAAGCGTTCATAAGCAATAGAATTGGGATCGAGTTCACAAGCTCGACGATAATTAGCTAAGGCTTCTTCGGTTTCGCCTAGTTGCTCTTGGACAGATGCCAAACCCAAATAGGTATCGACTTGGTAAGGGTTGAATTGTAAGGCTTGATGGTAATGGCTCAGAGCTTCTTGCCATTGTTGTTTTTGAGCCAAGGCTTGCCCTAAGTTATGATGGAGTTCTGGATCATGGGGTTTTAACTCAAGTCCCTGATGAAAAATAGCGATCGCTTCTTCTAACTGATCTTGTTGGGTTAATGCCGATCCTAAATTATTATAAAATTCATAGAATCCTGGATAGAGTTCTACTGCTTTTCGCAAATAGGCGATCGCATCTTCCGCCTGTCCTTGTTGCAGCAGAATACAGCCTAAGCCATCGTAACACCAAGGAGAAGTAGGATTCAGTGCGATTGCCTTCTGATAAGCAACAATAGCTTGCGACCGCTCTCCCTGTTCCGTTAAGGCTTCAGCTAAATTCTGATAAAGCCAAGATGAGTTAGGATTATCCTCAATAGCTTTGTGGTAATTGGCGATTGCTTCTTCCAAGCTGCCATTCCGCAGCAATTGATCAGTGATTTCAAAATAGGGACTACTCATATTGAAAGATTTGTGGTTTTCCTTTCCAATGTCTTTCCCTGATTGTAGAGGAATTGATCCCCTTTGCACATTCTGTCAACATCAGATCATGTGGACAAAACCCAAACTTCTTAACTACTTACTAATGTAGTTTACAGGCCAAAACTGGATATTCATCGTTGGTACTGAATCATGATATATATAGTTAAGGCTTGTTTTGCATTAGAGGCTGATCTCTTGTTCGAGCCTAGTCATTATTATTGTTCTAAATTTGTGTTTTCAACTAATTTACCTAATTATTAGATTTTATGGCGATTCAATCTACTCCTTTGATTATTACTGGAATGCACCGTTCTGGACTTTCTTTAACCGCATCTATATTAAAAACTTGTGGAGTTACTTTTCAACAGTTTAAAGAACCAGAGTCCTCTCAGAATCAAGAGATTGAAAAACTTGATTTTTCTAGTCTACAAGCAGAAATTCTGAGAAACCAAGGGATTGATTCTCAAGTATGGACATCCAAAAAAGAGCCAGATATTAATGATACATGGGTTCAAAAAACCCAAGAATTAGCACTGAAATATTCCGATACTGAAATTTGGGGATGGAACGATCCTAACACGGCATTATTATTAGAATTTTGGGCTAAAATTTTACCTGAAGCTAAATTTTTATTAATCTACCGTGCGCCTTGGGAAGTCGTAGATTCTCTTTATCGATCTTCGGAGGAAATTCCTTTTGAAAAACAACCTAGTTTAGTGTTTCAGTCTTGGATTAATTATAATCAAAAAATACTTCAATTTTATAATAAATATCAACACAGATGCCTATTGAGCAATATTCAAACAATTGTCGATCATCAAAGCCCGTATATTCAGGAAATTAATCATAAGTTCGATCTAAAATTAGGTTCGCTATCGCCTAAAATTTATGATAACTCCTTGCTAAATACAGAAACTTCTCAAAATAGTTATCGACTGGGTTTAATAGATTATTATTGTCCTGATGTTACCCAAAATTATCAAGAATTAGAAGGACGTTCTTGGCATCCCAATAATAATCCTGACTGGTCTTGGCAAAATTTAATAAAAACAAAACCTAGTCAAGATTTAGTTTTTCAAGATTGGGTTAATTTTCGTCAACAACAAGTTGAAAACCAGTTATTGAAAGATAAGTTTGATCAAGATTTTTCTCAAAGCAAAGAAGAATGGGAATATTCCCAGACAGAAGCAAAAGCCAAAGAATTAGAATGTAACCAACTTAATGACAAACTTCAAGCACAAAAATCAGAGTGCAATGAACTCAATAAAAAACTTCAAGCCAAAGAATCTAAATTAGATCAATCTCAACACCAAATCCATCAACTCCAAAACGATCTAACTTTATCCCAGCAACAGCTTAATCAAGCTCAGTATGATAGCCAAAAATATCAATTTCAGTTACATCAAACCCAAGAAGAATTAGAACAATCCGAGTTAGAACGACATCAACTGCACAACAATTTACAACAAGTTGAAAGTCAGTTAAAACAATGGGAAAATAAATTTTATCAAACTGAATTCAATTTGAGTCAACTGCAAAAAAAACTTACTCAAACTCAGAAAAAATGGGAACGAACCCTAGCGCAATTGCATGAAGTTAAACCTCAACTAGAACAAGCTAAAATCGAGCTTAGTCAATTCCATCAAACTGAAAAACAACTTCAGGAGTCTCAGATACAACTGCATCAAACCCAGAAAAAATGGGAACGTACACTGGCTCAACTTAATCAGATTCAACCTAAGCTAGAAAAGTCTCAATCTCAACTCCATCAAACAGAAGAATTATTACAACAGTCTCAATCTCAACTCCATCAAACAGAAGAATTGTTGCAACAGTCCCAAACCCAACTCCATCAGACCGAAATTTTATTGCAGAAATCTCAATCTCAACTTCATGTCACAGAATCTTTACTACAAAATGATCAAACTCAAATCCATCAAACAGAACAGGAGCTAGAACAAACACGAACTCAATTACATCATGCTTTACAAGAAATAGAGCGTTTACGGTTATATGAATCAGTAACTCAACCTGATATAGAACAAACCGATGAAATGCGATATAAAATTAAAATCTGGGAAGCCTGGTGTGCTTATCAGAATGGAGATTTGCAACAAATGGGACAACTGCTAAAGCAATCCCTGGAATATACAGCCTTATCAAAAGCAGCAGTCGTGACAAATTGGTTGGAAACATTTATGCAAAATGCTCATCATCAAGGGTTATCACTAGATACCTATGCTTTAACGAATTCACCGGAATGGAAACAACTGGTACGTCGTTCCGTCATTATTCCATCAGTAAGACTATTAACGTAGGGGACTTCCTGATCAGTGTTGATTGTCTACTCAATCAAAATACTGCCACCGTTCGTAGTAGAATCCCTTGAGGACGTTAACAGTTGACTCTATTCCCTGACAAAAATATAACTGCTGAGACTGAACTTATGGAACACTCCCAATCGCCATCTAATTTGCCCACTAACCCAGTTGACCTGTCATCAGTCCAGCCTGAAGAATATCAAACCCAGATTGCACAACTTCAGCAACAGGTACAAAACCAGCAGGAGGATATAGAACGTTATCAGTCTCAATTTGATGAAGTCTTAGCAGAATTGGAACAATGTCATTTGCAGTTGCATCAAACTCAGGATGAATTAGAAAAAATACAGATGCAACTGCATCGTTTTCAACAGCCATCAGAAGAAATTCAATCTCAACTCAATTTACCTTCTGAAAATCAGCAAAGTACCTCTGATCTCATAAACTCATCTAATTTAACTCAAAACGATTCCCAAGGGTCTGAATTATCACAGTTATCAGCACAGAATCTCTATCAACCAGCAGCCCCACTACCAGAAACAACCATCATTGCTGGTGTATCAATGTTTAAAGATGAGGAAGACATTGCTTATGCTAATTTGACATGGCATTATCAATTAGGAATTAAGCGATTTGTCATTCTTGATAATCTATCATCAGACAACACAGCCGGAGAAATTAGACGCTTTGCTAATGACTATTCAGATGCTCAAGTTTATCTTGTTGAAGATCGAGAAGTCGGGTATTACCAGAGTCGAAAAATGACCGCCGCAGCTAATTTGGCTTACAAAATGTGGGGAACAGAATGGATTTTTCCCTTTGATGCGGATGAGTTTCTATCTTCGTTTCGGGCTCCTTTGCAAACAGTATTAGAGTCTGTGAGTTCAGAGTGTAAATGGATTAAACTGCCTTGGCGTAATCACGTTTTGCAGCATTTATACTCAGAAACCGAGCTTAATCCCTTGAAACGGATGACCCATCGCCTGAAATTTGAAGATCCAGACTATAATTTGGGTGGGTTTATTGCTCGTTGGAATTTAGAGATGGTCGTTGAGCAGGGAAATCATGTAGTTCTTGTTGATAATCAACAAGTACCTGGTAGATGGGAAGGAGAAGAAATAGGATTAACACTCAGACACTATCAATTCCGTTCTAAAGACCATATCCGCAAAAAAATTATAAATGGGGGTCGAGCCTACGAAATGGCAACAGACTTAACTCAATCCTTTGCTCCTCATTGGAAACAATGGTATCAATATTATAAACATCAAGGTGAGCATTTTGTAGATCAACTCTACAAAACTAAGATTAACGAAGCTCAAAATCCTATCTATGATCCAGCAATGATATAATCATGTACTTTTTACTTGAATTTTTAATGAATTAATTCTTTATAAAACCTATTCAAGTAATAATAATCATGCACAAAACATACTGAAACTACATCATGTTTTTCCGATTAAAATCTCATTACCTAATAGTTAAGAAAGGATATGGTACAATCTCAACTGTCGAAGCAACATCTTCTTTGTAAAGATCCAGTTATAGCTGGTGTATCAATGTTTAAAGATGAAGAAGATATAGTGTATCAGAACTTATTATGGCACTATACTCAGGGTATTAAAAGATTTGTGTTACTCGATAATCGCTCGTCTGATAATACAGCCGGAGAAATTAGACGCTTTGCTAATAATTATCCTGATGCCTCGGTATATTTAATTGAAGATCGAGAAATTGGATATTATCAAAGCCGAAAAATGACTGCGGTGGCGGAGTTTGCCAATAGTATGTGGGGAGCAGAATGGATTTTTCCGTTTGATGCTGATGAATTTTTGTGTTCCTATCGTGCGCCCCTAGATAGCGTTTTACAAACCCTGGGAAAAGAACATATTTGTATCCGTTTCCCTTACCAACAATATATTCTACGAAGTTTTTATGAAAACTTAGAACCTAATCCTATCAAGCGAATAACCCATAGGTTAAAAGGTAACTTCCATCAAGGTACAAAAGTTATGGTGCGTTGGCAAGCAGGTATGACGATTGCCCAAGGAAACCACGATCTCTATCTTAATGATCAACTCATTCCTGCGAGTGTAAATGGTGAAGATATCGGTCTTGCCTTAAAGCACTACCCTTTTCGCTCAAAAGAACATATTCGCAGTAAAATCATTAATGGAGGCAAAGCTTACAAAGCGGCGAGCAGTCTTTCGGCAGAAACAGGAATAAGCTGGAAAACATGGGATAATGAGTACCAGCACAGAGGAGAAGAGTATATTGAAGAATCATACCAATCCCTCTGCAATAGTCCGGCTGAGGCAATTTATGATCCTTTAATTATTTAACTTCAATTCCTAGTGATTGTTCTCGTATTTTGTCGATAAAGGCTCAAAATTCAAAGTCTAAAACTCAACAAACTCATTAAATTTCAATAACCTATGTCTTCTTATACAGAAAGTTTTTACCAAGCTATTCAAGATTATTCCTGGAAATCAGCCCAGGAAATTGTTCCTCTAGTTATGGGGTTATTACAACCTAAAAGTGTGATCGATATTGGCTGTGGAACGGGAAGTTTCCTTTCGGTTTTTCAACAACATGGAGTTGAAGATATCTTTGGTTTAGATGGAGATTGGGTAGAACGACAACTGCTGAAAATCCCAGAAGATAAATTTACGGCTGCTAACTTAAGTCAACCTTGGCCTGTAGAACGGGAATTTGATTTAGCTATGTCAGTAGAAGTAGCTGAACATCTGACCCCTGAATATGCCGATCATTTTGTGGATTCTATGGTCAAACTGAGCCGAGTTTGTTTGTTTTCTGCGGCTATTCCCATCCAAGGAGGCTTGGATCATTTCAATGAACAATGGCCAGAATACTGGATTAGAAAGTTTCAGGATCGAGGATATGTTGTTATTGATTGTGTCAGGAAAAAGGTTTGGGATAACCTTAATGTTGCTTGGTGGTATAACCAAAACATCCTGTTATTTGTTCAACAGGCTTATTTAAGCCAATACCCCTTAGTGCAAAATGAGTTTCAAAAGAATAGTCTACAATTTTCAATTGTTCATCCCACTTTATATCTCCATAAATGTTCTGAAAAAGGAATTCAACCTATGGATGAATCGGTGAGAAATAAAACAACAATTCAACCTTATTCAGATAGTTTTTATCAGAGTATACAGCCCGTTAGTCGAGATGCAGCTAAAGAAATTATTCCGTTCATTGATAAATGGTTGAATCACCCTAAAAGTATCGTTGATGTTGGATGTGGAACGGGAACTTGGCTATCTGTCTTTCAAGAGAGGGGAATCACCGATTTTTTGGGAATAGATGGAACTTGGATCACAGGTGATTTACTAGAAATTCCAACCTCTCACTTTCAGCCTGTAGATCTGGAAAAAATAGCACCCCTTGATCGAAGATTTGATTTAGTTATTTCTTTGACTTTGGCAGAGCGAATACCCCATGATTGTGTAGAAAATTATATTGATGCTTTGACTCAACTGGGTTCAGTTTGTCTGTTCTCGGCTGCCATTCCCTGTCAGATAGGAATTAATCATATCAATGAACAATGGCCCGACTATTGGAAGCAACACTTTCAGAAGAGAGGATATATACTTGTAGACTGTTTACGCTCCAAAATTTGGAATAATCACAAAGTCGGTTGGTGGTATGCTCAAAATACCTTTCTATTTATAAAACAAGAAGAATTAGCGAATTACCCTTTGCTACAAGCCGAATTATATCAGGTAAGTGATACCCCTCTAGCCATTATTCATCCTTCACTGTATTTAGGGAAGTGCTTTAGTTAGATCTTACTGTTTTTGATTAGCTGATCAAAATTAAAAGTCAACCAACTTTTTCTAAATTATTGATCAGCTGGATGACACTATCTATAGTGGAGTTTTTCAGATATTAAAAAAGTAATATGATATCATCCATAAAAATGCCTCGGATTCTAAGTAGTCTTGATCATGCTGTAATTGAGAATGACAGACTGAACCTGTATGGTTGGGTAGCGTCTTTTGAAGAAGCTACTTTAAGCTCTTTCAAACTATCAGTTGCTAACTATAATTTTAGCCAATTTGAAACAATAGTCGGTATCGATAGTCCTGACGTTAAGTCGACTTATCCACAGCTTTATAAAGCTGATCAGGCTCGCTTTTCTATTTCTATTCCTCTTAACTCGGAACAACAAGAAAAACTAGGTTATCACTACTCCTTAATTACCTTAATTCCTGTATTTGAAAGTAAACAAGGTAAACCCTTACAGAAACTATTAGCACCAACCTACATTCAGGATAATATTGAACCCCAACTCATTCTCAATACAGGTCAAATGTTACCAATTCCACCAGAGGATTTGAGAGTGCGTGTTCATGGTGCTGCTGATATCAGTAGTTTTTTACAAGTAGGTTTAGAAATTAACCGAGATATTAGATTTGCCTTAGAAAAAATAGGTAGAAACTGGAGTTCATTTGAATCTATCTTAGATTTTGGCTGCGGTTGTAGTCGTGCTTTAATCTGGAATATTGCTGAGGATAATTCAAGTCATTTTTTTGGAAGTGATGTCGATCCAGAAGTGATTACTTGGTGTCAACAGAACATTACGGTGGCTCAATTTAATGTTGATCAGGTTTTTCCTCCGTTAAATTATGAATCGAATCAATTCGATTTCATTTATTTAATATCTGTTTTTACCCATTTGGATGAAGCAGCACAGTTAAGTTGGCTGAAAGAGTTTGATCGAATTCTTAAGCCAGGAAGTTTAGTTTTAATCACAACACATGGGAAACAAGTTGCTCAACTACTTGCACCAGGATTAGTTAATAAATTAGATAGCCAAGGCATGATTTTCGATTCAGATTCTATAACTTCTAGTCCTTTACCAGAATGGTATAAAAATACCTATCATACAGAAGCATATATTCGCCAAAGCTGGTCTACAGAATTTGATATTGTTGACTATATTCCTGGGGGTATGCGAAATCATCAAGATATAGTAATTTTGCAGAAAAAGGTTGAGGCTTCATTGGAGAGCAACCAGCCCAAGAGTCAGAAAACACCTACTCCATGTGAAGGGCAATCTTTAAATCAAACACCATCCTCCCAGGGTTTAGGAGCTAAACCACTTTTGACTCCACAACAGTTAGAAAAATTAATTCTTGAAGGAAAAAGTTCCCAAGCTCTTATTTATGAAAATGAAGAGTTAGAAGATCAAGAGACTAATATTATATCTGTTCCTCAGCAACAAGCCTCCTCATTATTGGCAATTGAAAGCATTCCATCAGAAATTAGTCATTCTCAATCTTTATTAAAAACAATTAAAGCGAATTTAGAGCGATCGCTACTCCAAAATCAGCAAATTCAACAGGATTTAGAGCGATCGCAACGGGAACTTGAGCAACGCCAATATCAACGGAATCTCAAGACAATATTCAAAACTCTAAAACAACAATTTCCTCATCATTTGAACCCTGTTAGAGATGAATATTTATTGGGTTTATCTGGAGTCACCTGTGAACAATTCTGGAAAATTATTGACCCAATTATCGAGACTCAACGACCCTATTTATCCCATACCTCCCCAACAATTAGTATCTTAACTCCTACTTGGAATTCCTCATTAGATTGGTTCTTAGAAACGGTTTTAAGTGTCCTGATGCAATCGCGGTTTGATTGGGAATGGTGCCTGGTGGATGATGGTTCTCAACAGCCAGAAATTAAGGCAATTTTACAAGGACTAGCAGAGAAACATCCCCATATTAAAGTTGCTTTTCAAGAGTCTGGTGGGATTAGTTCTGCAACCAATCGAGCTTTGAAAATGGCAACCGGAGATTATGTCTGTTTTCTCGATCATGATGACACTTTAATTCCGACGGCGTTACAAGATAGTTTGAATCAACTTGCAAAAGGTTTTGATGTTGTTTATTCTGATGAAGATAAAATTGATTTTTCCGGCTTAAACTATTTAGAACGCTTCCATAAACCCGACTGGTCACCTGAATATTTTCGAGGGGTTATGTATGGAGGACATTTGTTATCTGTACGTCGAGAATTAGCGTTAGCCGTTGGAGGATTCAAGAGCGAATTTGATGGGGTTCAAGATTATGAATTCCTACTCAGGTTATCGGAAGTAACTCAAAATATTGGTCATCTCCCTAAAATTTTATATCACTGGCGAAAAGTTAGAGGGAGCATTTCTGGAGATGTGGATGCTAAAGCCGGAATTGATACTTTGCAACAGGCGGCTGTTAATTCTCATCTACATCGGCTAGGATTACTAGCTCAAGCAGAAGCGGGTTTGGGACGCCATCGAGTTAATATTAATCCCCACCCGAAAACCGACTATCCTTTAATTAGTCTGATTGTTGCAACTTCTAAGGATTCACTGGAAAAAAGTTTGCATAATTTTGTTGCTCATTCCAGCTATCCTAATTGGGAAATGATCTGGGTTGAATCGGAAAGCTCTTATCCTGAATTGCAGCAAAATTTGCAAGAATTCCCAGTTAAAAAAATAGCAGTTTCCGATCCCTTTAAACGGTCTAAAGCCTATAATTTAGGAGCAAAACAGGCTAAAGGAGAATATTTAGTTTTTCTCAATCCTAATACAGAAGCGATTACAGAAGATTGGTTACGGCATTTACTTTATTATGCGGAACAATCTGATGTGGGTGCAGTAGGGGGTTTACTTTTGTCTCCAGAACGTACTGTAGAACAAGCGGGTTTCATCTTAGGAAAAGCAGGGGAAATTCATACATTTATGCCGGATTTTCAACCTAATGCTGATGGATATGCGGGTTCTCTAATTTGTGCGAGGGAAGTAGCAGCAGTCAGTTGTGATTGTATGATGGTAAAAGCCAGTATATTTGAAAAAATAGGAGGGTTTAACGAATACTTTTTTAATCAAAACTATGATAGTGATTTGTGCCTTCGCTTGAGACAAAATCACCAAAGAATTATTTTTACCCCCCGTGCTGTTTTAATTAATCATCAACCGATGAAAGGAAATGATCCGACGGATAAAATGCTGTTTCTGGATCAATGGCATATTGATTTAGAATCGGGAGATCCTTATTACAATTGTAATTTTAATCCTGACAACTTTGATTACACTATCTTAGGATAAGTTATGCAAAATGTTTTATTTGTTCTCTATGAGGACTTTCACTCTAATAGTGCAGTTCACGTTCATTATTTTGCTAATAATTTAATTGAACTGGGATTAGATTGTGTTGTTTCTGTTCCTTATAATAAGCAAACAGTATCGGCGGTTGGGAAAAACTTTGAACCCTTGTATAAAGTCACTGAATATAGTGAAATTAGCCGATTAAACTACTTTTTTGATAATCGAAAACCACCGGATATTGTTCATGTCTGGACTCCCCGGGAAGTGATTCGACAATATTGTGAAGAACTGCGTCAAAATTACGATTTTAAATTAGTTATTCACCTAGAAGATAATGAAGAATATATTTTAGAACGTTGTTTAAATAAATCCTTTCAAGAATTATTAGCTTTAGCTCATACTCTGGAATTGCCTAACAATTTATCCCATCCCTTAAAATATCGGCAATTTATGGGGACTGCGGATGGGGTAACGGTAATTATGGAACCTTTAAAGCAATTTGTTCCTACCAATACACCGAGTTTAACTCTATGGCCAGGAGTAAATTCTGAGGATTTTTATCCGAGAGAAAAGAATTTAGAATTACTCCAACGGTTTGATATTCCACCTGACAGTTTAGTGTTTTGTTACACCGGAAATGTTCATGCAGTTAATATTGCTGAAGTGCGGAGTTTATATTTAGCGATCGCATTATTAAATCGAGAAGGAAAACCTGCAATTTTAATTAGAACAGGTCGAGATTTTTGTCAATTTTTAGGAGAAGATGATCATTGGGCAAGACAATATTGTCGAGAATTAGGATATGTAGATCGTAGTTTATTGCCTGATATTTTAGCCTTAGCGGATGTGTTAATTCAACCGGGAAGGGTGGACAAATTTAATAACTATCGTTTTCCCTCAAAACTACCTGAATTCTTCGCTATGGGGAAACCTGTGATTTTACCAAATACCAATATTGCCCTAGAAATGGAACATCAAAAACACGCTTGGATTTTGCCTCTTGTGGATGCTTTGAATATCATTCAAGCTGTAGAATTAATTACTAAAGACCCAGAACTTTATCATCAATTAAGCCAAGGTGCTGTTCACTTTGCTCAAACTCGACTCAACTGGAGAAAAAATAGTGAACTTTTAAAATTATTTTACCAAGAGATTACTCAAGGTGAAGCCAACATTTTAAAACCCTTAGTAACAAAAAGTTAATGTTTTTTGGTTATCTGGTTATTATAACAACTTCCAGGTTATTCTAAAGTTTAGAAGTATTGGAGAAATCACCCATGAATCAATCATCGTTACAACCTATCTATCCTAATTTATCACAAATTAGCCCGGCTTCTGTTGATTGTATTTTCTCCATTTCAGTTTTAGAACATATTCATGGAGATGCCCATCGCTTTATTTATGAAGGAATTCGTAAGTTTCTCCGTCCTCGAGGTAAGTCGATTCATTGTATTGATCATGTTGCTCAAGGTTGGGGGACTGAAGCCCATGAAGAAAATTTAAAACGCATTCTTCTTTGTCAATTAAAACTACAAAATCCTGACTATCCTCTGGAAAAAATTAATAGCGATTATGCAGTTTTGAGCAATCAATTGAAAGAAGATGTAGAAACTTATTATCTATCTCCAACAGGTCATTACTTGTGGCGTGGCAATGTACCTTATGATCAATTTCCTTTCAGAAAAGTGGTTTCAATTCAATCTTGTATAGCGATGTAGAGACGCTGCATACAACGTCTCTACTAACGGTTTATGGTTTAGGAGGGACGGCGAAGTTGAACTTTCGCAATTCCTGCATAACTGCCATCTTCAAAAACTCCTCTCAATAACAGTTCGGGTTCGTTGAGAATGCGAGTAACTTCAATTTCTGCCCAAAAACCACTGCTATCCGCATTGGGAGTATCCGGGTAAATTTCAGCCACATCAGCGCGAGGTAAACGGGCAGGAATATTTTCAATCACCTGTCCCTCATACCCCAAAATTTGCACCCCCATCATGGGAATGGGCTGACCAATGATCCAACCTGCAAACCGAACTGTATTAATCCCTTTGTGAAGTCCAGGTACAGGTGCATCAATAGCCACTCCCCAAAAAGCGTGTGCATCTTCTTCAATACGGGTAATTGATATAATTTCTATATCGGTCAATATCCGCAAACTATAGTCATCTCGTTCCCGATTTAAGTTGGGGTTATAACAGGGATCGTAATCAATAACTTTAGCCCATCGTTGTCGCATGGTGGTTAATTCCTGCATGAAACGACCTTGTTTTTCGGCTGTATCTTCTACCCCCCGACTTTTTGATTCATGGTGATATAACATGACATGGGGAAGATAAATATTGTGATAGCCTCGTCGTTGCATTTCCAGACATAAATCCACATCATTAAACGCAACGGCTAATTGTTCATCAAAACCACCAATTTTTTCAAAAACCTCACGCCGACACATTAAACAAGCAGCTGTCACCGATGAATAATTATTAATAGACTGAATTTGACCATAATAGCCCGGATCATTCGGTGCAAAATGGCGATGAGCGTGATCCGCAACACTCCGCAGTCCGATAATCACCCCTGAATGTTGAATAGTTTGATCAGGATACAGCAGTAAAGCTCCTACCGCCCCAATACTAGGACGTTGTGCTTGCTCTACCATAGCCTCAATCCAGTCGGAATTAATTACCTCTGTATCATTATTTAAAAAGAGTAGATAATCTCCTTTGGCTTGGGCTACGGCATAATTATTCAGTTGAGAAAAATTGAAGGGAATATCTAAGCGATAACACTTAAATCGATTCGGTTCTTTTTGTTGCCAAGATTTCAGTAAAGATAAGGTTTCTGCCTCATTGCTACCATTATCAATGACAATCACTTCATAGTTAGGATAGGTACTTTTCTGAAAAATTGACTCAAGACAGCGATTGAGAATTGTTCCTAAATTTCGAGTAGGAATAATAATACTAACAGGTTTGTACTCTTGTATTTGATAGCGAATTCGATAAATCCCAGGATGTTCAGCACATTCAACTTTTCCCTCCTCTCCACGACGTTGTAACGCATTTTCTAAGGCTTTTGTATTCGCTTTCTCTAATTCTGTTTGCCGTTTACCAACAACATCATGGGCAAAGGGTAAAGCAGTTCGGCTGCTATAAAGAACTTTAGGAATATGAAAAATTGCATTGGTTTTTTCTGTTAATCTCAAGACTAAATCATAGTCATAGCTTCCTTCATACCCGTCTCGAAATCCTCCTATTTTATTGACTAACTGACGTCGATATACCCCCAAATGACCTGTATACATTCGAGATAGGAATGTATCTGGACACCAATCGGGTTTAAAGAAAGGTTGAGTGCGTTTTCCTGTAGGATTGAATCGATCTTCATCGGAATAAATCATATCCGCTTCTGGATATTGATTTAAGAACACTACAACTTCATAGAGAGCTTCTACAGTTAATACATCTTCTGCTTTCAATAAAGTAATGAAGTCTCCCGTTGCTAGTTCCAAACCAGAGTTTAAATTTGCACAAATTGATTTATTTTCTTGATGATAATCGCCTTTGATTTTGTGTTCTGGAATGTTATATTCCTCAATCAATGAGTTAACATGACGTTCATCCCCAACCTCACCTATAATACACAATTCCCAATGGGGATAAATTTGATCAATAACAGATTTGATGGCTTCACTGACAAACAATTCGGGTGTACCTTTTAAAGACAAAAGGACGCTAATTTTGGGCTGATAGCGCAGCGTTTTTAAATGGGTAATCCTTCCTTGTAAATCGTGAGGTTGAAGGGTATTTTTGCTTAACCAGTTGTCATATCCTTCAACCTCACGATACTGCTTTTTTACGGCCGCAATTACTGATGGAGTTGGTTCAGGCTGGCTTAAGGGATTTTTTTTTTCTATAATTTGTTGTAATTTGCCACTCGCTTCTAAATGCTCCGGTTCTAATTGCAATGCCATTTGATAGAATACGATCGCACCATCTAAATGATCATGATTAACCAACGTATTCGCTAACTGAATATACAATTGGGGATCATCAGGTTTAATCTCAATGGCTTTATGATAAACCGCAACATGATCAGGCTGTTCTTGAATTACTTGATAATAATAATCCAAGGATTCCTGTAAATCTAATTTAGCTCGATTTCTCAACGCATCGGCAAGTTTTTCTTGAATATTCGGTAAATCTGATTGAACTTTAATTGCACCTCGATAGGCGACAACCGCTTCTTCCCAATTCTCTAATTCCGTTAAAACTTTCCCTAAATTATAATGAGACCAAGGAAATTCAGGATTAAGTTTAATCGCATTTTGATAAGCAGGAATTGCTTCTTCCAACCGTTCTAAATTAACCAAGGCATCCGCTAAACTATTATATGACCAAGAGTAGGTTGCATCTAATTTAATGGCATTTTGATAGGCAGAAATCGCTGCTTCCCAACGTTCTTGTTTAAAGAAAATATCCGCTAAATTATTCTGTGTCCAGAATACACTAAAATTCAGTTCAATTGAACGTTGATAAGCACTAATAGCAGATTCAAACTGTTCTTGATCTCGTAGTAAATCCCCTAATTTCTGATAAACTTCGGCTTGACTATGATCAAGTTCGGTTGATTTTTGATAGGCTTTAATCGCTGCTTCCGTTTCCCCAACTTTCGCCAGTGCATCCCCGAAACCTTTATAGGATTCCGCATCTCCACTGGGGTTCATTTGTACTGCTTGACGCAAGACCTGCACTGCTTCTTGCCAACTTTCCTGTTTAACTAAAACTTTCCCTAATCCATAATAGGAAGAAACCAATTTGGGATTCAAGGAAATTGAGTTTTTATAAATATTAATTGCTTCTTCTAAGCGCCACTGACGGTTAAAAATTTCTCCGAGTTTATAATAAGCAACGGCTTGATTTGGGTCTAATTCTAAAATTTTGTTATAAACTCGGATTGCATCATCCCAACGTTCCTGATGGCCGAATAAATCGGCAAAGCCATAATAAAATTCTAACCGAGAAGGTTCTAATTCTAAGGCTTTTTGATAGGCAGAAATAGCTGATTCAATTTCTCCTTGGGCTTGATATAATTGCCCTAATTGATAATAGACTCCTGCTAACTGAGGATTAAGTTGTAAAGCTTTTTGATAAGAAGCGATCGCCTCATCAAATCGACCTTGTTTAAATCTGGTATTACCTAAATTAAAATGTTCCTCTGCCGTGGCTTTTTTCGGTTCCAAACTATAGGCTTTTTCCAAACATTGGGAGGCTGATTCTAACTGCCCCATTTGGGTTAAAACCTTAGCATAATTGCGATAAACCCCAGCAAAATCAGGTTTTAAACTGACCGCTTGTTGATAATAAGAGGCAGCTTTTTCTAATCGTTCTTCCTGAGCATATAAACTGCCCAAATTTGCATAAACTTCTGGATATTGGGGTTGAATTTCTAAAGCTTTTGAATAACAACGAATCGCCGCCGACATTTCCCCTAAAATTTGTAAAGCATTGCCTTGAATTTTATAGGCTTCTGCTAAATCCGGTTGTAATTTTAATGCTTTTTGACAAGTAGCGATCGCTTGATCCCATTCTTTCAAGGCACAATAGGCTTGGGCTTGTTTTAAGTAGGTTTGGGGATTACCAGGATGATTCATCGGGGTTTTTGTGTTATGACTCACCGTTTGCTGACGAGTTGCCCCGGCTAAAGTTTCTTGGGGTGATAAATCCCTGGCTGTGGCGGCGGCTAGGGTATCGGAAGGGGCTGGAGCTCCCAGGGTCGGAGTATTAAATTCGATCGCTTTCCGGTAGACCTGGGTTGCTTCCTGGGCTTTTCCTTGGTCTTTGAGCAGATTGGCCAAAGATTGATGGGCTGGGGTTAAATTGGGATCGAGTGCAATCGCATTCCGATAACAGATCTGCGCTTCGGTGGTGGCTCCCTGTTGTGCCAACTGCTGGCCAAGGTTAAAATGTTCTTCTGCGGTGGCTTGATTTGGTTCTAATTTAACAGCTTGATATAGGGTCTGTGCCGATTTTTGGGAGTCGCCCAGTTGTGTCCAAACTTTGGCTAAATTCCGATAAGCCCCAGTGAAATCCGGTTTCAGGGTGACAGCTTTTTGATAACAAGCGATCGCCTGTTGCCATTGTTGTGATTTAGCATACAGACTGCCCAAGTTAGCATGAACTTCTGGCCAATTAGGTTGAAGTTCCAATGTCCGGGTATACCATTCTTGGGCGTCTTGTAATTTCCCCTGTCTTTGGAATATATCCGCCATCAGTTTATAACCGGGGGCATAATCAGACTGAATTTGCAACAACTGGTTGCAAGCCTTGATCGCATCCTCAAATTGCCCTTGATTAATATAGATTTCTGTTTGTTGATGGAGAAACTGTACACTACGGGCGCGAATTTCGTTAGGTAACATAGTTGGTTTGCTGTTGCTGACACTCAATGGGGATCTTCCCCAATCAATTCTATCGGGTTTTGGGTTTCACATATCAGATTTTTGGGATTAAGATATTTATTTCCACGGCGATCGGACAAATAGTATTTCTAATAGCCTTTTCAAAGAAACCAGATTCAGCCAAATATCTTCGGTCAGGGGATTTTGATACATTAACCCCCGTAGCGGATAGCAAGCAAACCCATCTCCAGTCAAACAATAATGTTCTAATCCCAGATATTGACTAATTACCCAATAATAATGACGATTATAGTGGGGGGACATCCACTCAATAATTTTGGTTCCCGGTTGACAAAACAAAATATTAGTTAAACCGCTACCATGGGCCCCCATAATTACCTTAGCTTGAGCAAACAAAGCCACCTGTTCCGTAAAGGATAGCGTTTCTAATTGCACGGTCACAAAGCCCCAAGGACGTAAGAATTGAATTACTTCATCTTCATTTAAAACCCGACGATAGCTGGCATCTCCCCGACTAATATAAATTCGTTCGGGATAATTCTTACCCGAATTTGAGCTTTTAGGGAGAAACCAACGGCGCAAAGTATCAATTGCCCAGGGTTGCAACCATCCTGTATGTCCAGCAAAGGAGGGAACAATTAGCTGTTGTGCCTGAATATGGGGAAATTGATCACTTTCAAGGATTTTAAACTCTGGAATTCCTAAGCGAGTTAGGGTTTCCCGTTGAAAGGGTGCTTGGTAACTATTGACTAAAAACCAATCTATTTGATCAAAATTTATCCCACTTTGGCGCAGGAGTTCCAGTCTCGGTAAAATATCAACCATCCAATGAAAATAGACATTCCCCGACAGCCCCGATAATACTACGACCCGACCTTCAATGGTCTCTAGGGGCGGTAATTCTGACTGTTGAAAAACTTGATGCTGTTGTGGGTCATAACTGGGACAACCCGGAAGGGGGGCAGGATATTCCCTTGAGACATCGGCTAATAGTTGATTATCAGGTGTAATAATAGCGATCGCTCTACAAACCAGCCAATAATTCTCCTGGGGAACAATCCAGGCTCGTCCATTAGGAATTATCGCCACAAACAAAGGCGTTGAAACTGGATTATTTTTGGATGTCAAACCTTTTTGAATTCCCTGTCCCAAATTCTGCCACTGAAACAATTTGAACACACCTTTCAGACAGATTTCACAATCTAACCCCCCGCATTGATTGGGTTTAGAGGGTGTCTGTTTCCAGTTCTCCAAGTTTTGGGAACCGCATAATCCTGATAGATTACAATAATGGCTATCCTGTAAATTATTATTTTTCAGCCAGGTTAGGGTTGAATCACACACTCCTTCAGGAATATCCGTCTGTTGAATATAGGGAGCATTTGCCCATTCTTGCCATAAAGTTAAGATTGAGGGATGATCATTGACCCAAGAATTAAACTCCTTTTCCTGCTGAGTCTGTAAAACTTTACTATAGTAGTCCGCAGCAAATTCCCAATATCCTTGTTTTTCCAATATTCTCCCCAATTGCAAATTCACTTCAAGTAACTGAATAGGGGAAAAACTAGACTCATTTTTGAGTAAATTTAAAGCAATTTGATAAACCGTTAAAGCGGCATTGAGTTGTTTATTTTTGAATAAACAATTGCCTAATTTTAGATAAATTTCTACTGAATAGGGTTGAATTTGTGCTGCTTTTTGGTAGTAGCTCACTGCTTGATCAAACTTGCCGTAAATCGTTAAAGTATTTCCCAGATGCAGATAGGTTTGATAGAGATGTTCATAGACTGTTTTACCCCCCCTAGCCCCCCCTTGGTCTGGGATGGGGACAGATGTACCCCCTTGTTCATCAGAATTGGAAGTATCTGCCCCCCTTTGGCAAGGGGGGGTTGGGGGGGGTATCATCCTGTTGTAATGCCGTGAGAAAATCAGCACAGGACTTTCTGGCTAAAGATAATTCATCCGATGCTGAAGATTTATTGACTCCTTGACAGTAACCGTCTACAAATTTAGGTTCTAGCTCAATAACTTTTTTAAAACAACTGAAAGCCGCATCAATTCTTCCTAAATTGAGTAAAGAAGCTCCACAGTCGGTATAGGCAAATATATTTTCCGGTTCTAACTCAATAACTTTTTCAAAGTAGGAAACTGCATTTTTATGTTGATTTTGTTGCTGGAAAATTTTGCCTAAATTGGTATAAGCCAGAGGAAAATCATCTTTAATGTTTAGGGCTTGATGATAGGATTTAATCGCATCTTGGATTTTTCCTTGAGCATTAAAAACTTGACCAATATTATTATAAATTAAAGAATTTTCTATTTCAGTTTCATTATAAATTAGGGATTTATTCCAGGCTTCTAAAGCCCCGTCATAATCATTTATTGCAAATAATAAACAACCTAAATTATTATAGGCATTAGCAAAATCTGGTTGCAGATGAATCACTCTTTGATAGAGTGCAATAGCTCGTTTTGTATCTCCCAACTGCCCATAAGCCATTGCTAAGGTAAAATAGGAATTAACATGATTGGGGTTTTGTTCTAAGGTTTTTTGATAGCATCGAATCGCCTTGGGAATATCCCCACTCCAGTAATAAGCCTGACCCCATTGAAAATATAATTCTGTCCAAGTTGGACGCAAATTTAGGGCTTTTTTATAACAGAAAAAGGCTGGCTCAAACTCTCCTGTATTTCGTAAAACTTGAGCTAAATAGGCATAGGCTTCTACAAAATCTGGTTGTAACTTAATTGCCTGTTTATAGGCAGAAATGGCTTCTGGGAATAGTCCTTGAACTTCATACCAATCCCCTAAAACTTTATAGGTTTGAGCATGATCGGGATCTCGTGCTAAAATTCGTGAGATTGTCTGATCAGCTTCTCGCAGATTTCCCACATCTAAATCAGTGATCGCTGATTGGATTAAGTCTTCAATGCTTGGATTCACAGTGTTTTGCTGAGGATTGAAAAATGGGTAGAAAGTCTTTGCGATTGTCAAATTCTGTACTATAGCAATCCTATTTGAGTTGTCATATTTTTTCAAATTTAACCCCGACGGTAGGGGTAATTCATGAATTACCCCTACCACGATTGATTTAGGATTGCTATATGTCGCGAGGTTGGTGTGAACTAACCCAATCTATTCTAGCAATAGGGGAGTAATTGTCTACTCTCTGTACAGTTAGTTTCTCAAACACTACCTCGGCTACCTTGAGAGTAGTGGCATTCCTAGCATCTGCTCAAGCCCGTCCTCATTTTTTCTTCCTATCTGGGTAAATAGATCGCTGCAAAGACAAATCATCGTTAATAATAGGAAAGAGAAACACCAAAAAAAAGAGGAGACTGGACGCTCTGTGTTCCAACGCTTGAAGCAGGACTTAAAAAATGACTTAATTGCAGGTCTGTTGGTCGTGATTCCCCTAGCAACCACAATCTGGTTGACCATCACTATCTCCAGTTCTGTGATTGAGTTTCTGACCCGTATTCCTAAGCAAATTAATCCCTTTGATGGTTTGCACCCCATTTTAGTTAACCTACTGAATGTTTTGGTTGGGTTAGCTGTACCCCTGTCAGGAATATTATTTATTGGTTTAATGGCCCGTAATATTGCGGGACAATGGCTTTTGGGCTTTGGTGAAAAAATCTTACAAGCTATTCCCTTAGCGGGTTCGGTTTACAAAACCCTGAAACAACTTTTAGAAACCCTTTTACGAGATTCAAACGATAAATTCAGTCGTGTAGTCTTAGTGGAATATCCCCGTCGAGGTCTTTGGTCACTGGCTTTTGTTACTGGGTCAGTCGGTGGTGATATGCAGTCCAAATTATCTGAGGAAATGGTTAGTGTGTTTATTCCCACGACCCCGAACCCCACCAGTGGATGGTATGCTATTGTTCCACAGCAGGAGGTCATTAACCTGACCATCTCGGTAGAAGATGCGTTTAAAATTATCGTATCCGGTGGAATTGTTAATACGACGTCTTCATCAACGGTGAAAGCCCTTAACCCCAAAACTGAACCTCCATTAGAATCTCTGCTCAAAACCGAAAACAGAATTCCGGCTATTGTCCTAGAAGATGAGGGCATTGGGGTCAGCGAAAATTAAAGGGACAATCTTTATTCTTAAATTCTTATAACCTATGCAAGCCCGTCGTACTGCCCGTGAACTCGCTTTACTTGGAATTAGTCAACTTCCTGCGACTTCCGAGCGCCTGGAAACTCAAGAATTACATGATGTTTTAATTGCCGCAGTTCGGACGTTGACGGCTGAAGGTCAGGAGTCCTTAGAAACGGCGGTTTCTGAACTACAACGCAGTAGCGATCGCCTTTTAGGTAGCCAAATTCGGGCAAATGATTTACAAAGTGCTAGAACAATGGTTTATGAAGCCATTGAGTTAGTTCAAGGAGCAATTAATCGTTTAAGTACCGCTATTGAATTACCGGAATTGGTACAATTAGCCAATCAACAAGAAGTCTGTAATTATGCCCTTGATATTCTGATTCAAGTTAATACCCATAAAGCTGAAATCGATCAGTTATTAACAGATGTCTTGGTCGATTGGCAATTAAACCGACTCCCTCGAATTGATCGAGATATTCTCCGCATTGCCGTTGCCGAATTAATGTATTTAGATTTACAAGAACAAGTTGCAATTAATGAAGCTATTGAACTGGCAAAACGCTACAGTGATGAAGAAAGTTTTCGCTTTATTAACGGCGTTCTGCGTCGATTTGTCGATAAATTAAAAGCTGGGGAACAGGGAACAGGGAATAGGGAACAGGTAATGGGTAATGGGTAATGGGTAATGGGTAATTACGAATTACGAATTACGAATTACGAATTATGAATTACGAATGGGTTTTGGGTGATATTCAGTGAGCGAGGACGCTGGCACTGCTTCTGATCCCCCTGCCTCCCTGCTCCTCCACTTTTCAATCCTTAATATTAAAAAAAAAGTATGGTATTTAATTGGTTTCGTCGTCAATTTAATGAAAAAACAGATCAAAATCAAGAACCGGAAACGGAGGTTCAATCCGAACCAGTCAAAGTAGATCAACCTACTGAAACGGCTGATAGTTCGGAAGAAAAACCTCAAATTTCTGAGGATTATTTACAGTGGGCAAAGGCAGCTTATAAAAATATTCAGAAACAACAAGAACCGGAACCGGAAGTTGAACCGGAAGTTGAACCGGAAGTTGAACCGGAAGTTGAACAGACCGTTTTAACCCAGGAAATTCAAGAAGTAGAAACGGAAGCCGACCCCCCAACCCCCCCTTGTCAATGGGGGGCATTACTGAACCAATAGTTGCACCCGAACTCGTTAGCGCACCTGAAACCAACCTCCCAGAGACAAAAACCCCCCCTGCTCCCCCAGAATCAACAGAACCCCTACCTTTTTGGGCAGCATCAACCACAGAACGCCAAACCCGCCTAGAACGGCTGAAAGAAACCGCCATTGAACCGGAACCCGAAACCAGCGAAATGGCCTCTGGGGAAGCGGGAATGGTGTTTGATGAGGTCTTTATGTGGTCGGCCCAGGTCTTAGCCGATCAAGGTCGCCGTCCCGATCAAGTCACCTTAGAAGAAATTACTTGGTTACAGAAACTCTGGAAAGCGTTAGGAAGGACGCGGCGCAACTTACTAAACCAATTAAAAGCCATTGTGGGTCAAGGGCCATTAAATCAACAGGCCGTTGATGAAATTGAATCTATGCTTTTACAGGCGGATGTAGGGGTAGCAGCAACCGATCGCGTCATTGAAGCCTTACAAAATAAACTTCGTCAAGAAGCCCTACCTCCTGAACAAGCGATCGCCTATCTTAAACAAATATTAAGAGGAATTTTAGAAGAACCTTTTTCCCAAGGTTATCCGATTAGCTTCGCACCGGAAAAAGATACGCTCAATATTTGGTTAGTCACCGGAGTCAATGGGGCGGGTAAAACTACAACCATCGGCAAAATTGCCCATTTAGCTCAAAAATCCGGTTATCGTTGTTTAATCGCTGCTGGGGATACCTTTCGGGCTGCGGCCGTTGATCAGGTGAAGGTCTGGGGAGAACGGACGGGTGTGGAAGTCGTGGCGAACCCTGGAAAAAATACCGATCCGGCGGCGGTGGTTTATGATGCCATAGAAGCGGCAATATCTCGAAATACGGAATTGTTAATTATTGATACGGCTGGTCGCTTGCAAAATAAAAAGAATTTAATGGAGGAACTCAATAAAATCCGTCGAGTCATTGATAAACGCGCTCCATCAGCTAAAATTCAATCTTTGTTAGTATTGGATTCTACCTTGGGTCAAAACGGTTTACGCCAAGCCGAAGTTTTTTCAGAAGTGGCTCAATTAAGTGGGGTAGTATTGACAAAACTCGACGGAACTGCTAAAGGTGGTGTTGCCCTAGCTATTGTCCAGCAACTTGGCTTACCGATTCGGTTTATCGGAGTTGGGGAAAGTATTGAAGATTTACGCCCGTTTTCCAGCTACGAGTTTATCGAAGCCCTCCTCAGTGGCTAGTTTAATAATTACAAATTACAAATTACGAATTACGAGACAATTAGCTAACTCCTAATTTATTAATTCGTAATTCGTAATTGACAATTCGTAATTGATAATTCGTATATTTATCCCGTGAGGTTTTAGATGACAGCCTTGCCCCTCCCTAAACGCTCCGATCAATTTGCTGACTCGATTACGGGTTCTGCAACACCGGAAACGACGCCAGTTTTTGCCCTCAAGGAAATGGTGGCGCGTTTGCATCGAGAACAGCAAAACGTGAACGAGTTGTTAAGTTCCTTGGGGTATGCCCTGCGTAGCTTCAACAACCTGAATCAATTTTTAGAGTTAACTCCCTTAGTTGCTAGTCGGGTGACGGATTCTGATGGGGGGGCTTTAGTATTATTTAAACCTAATGGACAAGTTCGGTTTCAACGGCTCCATTGTCAGGAAGGACGTCAATGTCAGGATATTCGGCAAGCGATCGAAGCCGTAACCCGACAAATTACCTCGCTCTCATCTACAGGAAGGTTAGAAGAATTATCGGAATCGGCATTACAAACCTATACGGCAAATTTAGATTATCAAGTTAGTCGCTATCTTGGCCCCGAGGTGCAGCTATTCGGGACACCGATTTTGGTGAATAATATCGAGCGCGGACGGTTATATGTTTTTAGCCATGATGTTAATTATGTTTGGACACCGACCCGTCAGAAATTAATCCGTTTGGTCGCTGATCAAACGGCCGTTGCCATTGCTAATGATGAGTTGGCAACTTCCCTACGGGAGAAAGAACGTTTAGATCGAGAATTGGAAATTGGGGCGGAAATTCAGTTACAATTATTGCCTCGAAAATGCCCGACAATTCCGGGTTTAGAAATTGCTGCCAAATGTCAAACGGCGAGCCGAGTCGGAGGAGATTATTATGATTTTATTCCCTCTAATTTTGACAAACGGGGTGATCATCTTTCTGTCTATTCTGATGAGCGCTGGAGTATTGTCATCGGCGATGTCATGGGTAAGGGAGTCCCGGCGGGTTTGATTATGACTATGACCAGGGGAATGCTCCGGGTAGAGGTGTTAAACCGTCATTCTCCTTCCTTGATTTTGGGGCATTTGAATCAAGTTATGTATGCGGATTTGGAAAATTCTAGCCGCTTTGTTACCTTATTTTATTCGGAATATGATCCGGCGACTCGAATGTTGTCCTATAGTAATGCGGCTCATCATCCCCCGTTATTATGGCAGATTGCAACTAATAATATTATCAGGTTGGATACTTTGGGAATGTTGATTGGATTAGATGCGAATAGTCGCTATTATGAAGATAAAATCCAACTTTATCCGGGGGATACAATTATTTATTATACCGATGGATTTACGGATGCGATGAATCAACGAGGCGATCGCTTCGATGAGGAAAATCTTAGCCAAGCATTCCATTGGGCGTGTCAGAATTGTAGAAATCCCCAAGCAATTCTGGATTATTTGTTTGAACAAGTTCAACAATTTATTGGTGCAGAAAACCGGAATGGGGATGATATGACCCTCGTAGTGTTGCAAGTTCAATTGAGCAATGGAGGCGATAATAATGATGATTCTAATGCTGAATCCTCTTGATGGGTTTAATATCCTTGATCACGGTTTAAATTTGTTCGCTCACGGAACAATTTTAGCTCAACAAGTGAATGTAGATATTGTTGGCGATTTCGTCAGAACGTGGAACCATATCGTTAAAAGCGGGCAAATTTGGGCATTTTTTGCTGGTGTTTTTGCGGGATGGGCAATTAGAAGTTTGTTACCCTAAATTGTAGAGTGAGAAATGTTTGGGGGAGTCGTAGCGATCGCCTTTTGTTTGCTAGACTGGGGGCGATCGCGCACTTAGAAATTAGGTGCGATCGCCATTACAAAGTGTTAACTTTCCAGACAATTTATATAGAAATAACTTGAAACTGATTAGACGAAATTAAATTAATATCAATCCCATTTAATCGAGCTAATTCTTCTCCGGTATTGGTTAAACTAATAATAGCGGTATTTCCCTGTTGATTTAGGGTAAGTTGATCGAAGGTTAATTCTTTACTGAGTCCTAGGGAATCTAACTCTGGATTAAAGTCAAGAATTAAGTCACTTCCACTATTAATTGATAGTACAAATATATCTTGACCTGCTCCTCCAATTAAGGTATCATTCCCGGTATCTCCCCATAACAGATCATTCCCAATTCCTCCTATTAAAGAATCATCTCCACTTCCTCCATAAAGGGTATCATTTCCAGCACATCCATCTAAAATATCCGTACCCTCATTCCCGAATAGCAAATCTTGATCATCTCCTCCACAAATACTGTCATCTCCAATATCTCCAAATAGAATATCTGCACCCTGTTCACCTTTGAGAATATCCTGACCTTGACCTCCAAATAAACTATCATCTCCCGACCCACCATCGAGAAAATCATCTTCTGAATTTCCGAATAAAATATCGTTCCCTTCTCCACCCATTAAGATATCATTTCCTAAGTTTCCAAATAGCAAATCGTCGCCTTCATCCCCTTGTAATGTATCATTCTCTTTGCCACCATAAAGGCTATCATTCCCCAAATTTCCCTGGATAAAATCATTATTGCGATCGCCAAATAGCAAATCATTATCTTCATTTCCGTCTAAAATATCATCGCCTTCTCCCCCATATTGGGTATCGTTTCCTAACCCTCCTCGGAGAATATCTGCTCCTTGATTTCCGAATAATAAATCATTGCCATTTTCGCCATTTAAGTTATCTACTCCCGCCTTTCCTGTGAGGGTATCATCACCTTCAAAACCCGTGATTTGATCATTAAAATTACTTCCAATTAAGTTATCATTTCCTGCTTGACCATCAAAGGTTTGTTCGACAGGATTTTGTGTTTTTAATGGGTCTATATTGGGCGTAGGAAATTGATCACACAGACATTTATCTTCACCAACAGGACTCGGTGTTGGAATTGGAGTTGGAGTTGGTGTTGGTGTTGGACTTGGTGTTGGTGCGGGACTTGGTGCGGGAGTTGGACTTGGACTTGGTGCGGGAGTTGGACTTGGTGTTGGTGCGGGGGTTGGACTTGGAGTCGCAGTCGGACTTGGTGTTGGACTTGGTGTTGGACTTGGGGTTGGAGTCGGAGTCGGACTTGGTGTTGGACTTGGTGTTGGACTCAGAGTTGGTGTGGGAGTTGGAGTCGGAGTTGTAATTGGAGTCGGTGCGGGGGTTACAACTGAAAACTCATAAGCACCACTATCAATAATTGCTGTACCATTTTGATCGCCATCTGTTGGGCGAGGTTGACCGAGTTGATCCGTTGTGGGTGAATTATTGTTATTTCCCGTATCAATAGCGGGACTTCCTGTTAACAACGGATGAATTAACATCCCATTAACTGTTTGCAAATTTCCCAATAAAGCATCAGTAACTAATTTAATATTAGGAGTTGCTTTAGTATCATTGGGGTTTAATTCATTGGTTTGAATATTACCACCACCATCATTATATTCAGTTCCGGTATGGTGTTTAACGTTCCAAGTATTTCCGCCATTATTAGCAACATTTTTGGATAAAATTGTATTTGTTAAGGTGACATTTGTACCGCCTCCCCAAAATCCACCTCCTTGAAATCCGGCATAATTATTGGCAATTGTTGTATTAATAATATTAGTCAAATTAGTACCATTGGCGAGGGTCATTGCACCTCCTAAACCACTATTTCCGTCGGTAGATTCAGATCGATTTCCTGAAAAAGTGCTATTTGTAATGGTAGTAGGAGAGGTTTCACCCACCCATAAACCACCTCCTTGACTATAGGCTCGATTATTAGCAAATGTTGTATTATTTAGGGTTAATTCAGCATTTCCAGAACGTATTCCTCCTCCTAAAGAATCGCCTTTATTATTGGTTTGAATTATATTATTAATAATCGTGCTATTTTCTACAATAATTTTATCGGGAGGATAGGCAAATAGAAATAATCCTCCCCCCTGTCCAGAACCCGTATTTCCATCAAATACGGAGTTATTAATTCTAATAATTCCACCTATTGCTCCTGGTGTAGCATTGGCTCCAGAGGCGTTTGCGCCATCGGTATAAATGGCTCCACCTGCGCCGTGATAGTTACTTGAACCATTTGCAACTGTACCGCCTGGAACAGAAGTATTGTTAATAAATTTGGAATTATCAACAGTTAAATTACCCAATAAATGATTAATTGCACCGCCATTTATTCCTTTATTATTGGTGAATTGACTATTAGTAACTGAGAGAGAACCTGCGCTTTTTGTTGCGATCGCACCTCCCCCCCTTTCACTCCCGCCTAATGTGCCATCATTATTATTAAATTTGCTATTAATAACAACCGTATTACTCTTAAATCCAGTATAGATTCCACCTCCAAATTGAGCGATATTATTATTGATTTCACTATCTTCTAAAGTCAGGTTGGTTGAACCTTGCATCCGAATTCCACCCCCCGCACCCGCTTCATCAATTCCCTGAGCTTTTCCATTAGTGATAATCAGGTTTTTTAGGTTTATATTAGTAGGTTGAAATTGAGGACTAACCTGGAGTTCAAAGACGCGAAATTGATTGTCTCCGCTAATAGTAATTTTACTAGGAGTTACACCTGAAATAAGTCCATCAACGGTAATACTTTGATTGATATTTAATTGACCACTGGTGAGTAAAATAGTCGGGTTAGGTTGATTAGCTAAACTAGAATCAAATTGGATTATATCTCCAGATTGAGCTAGGGCGATCGCTTCTCTTAAAGAACCAATCCCATTATCATTTAAGTTAGTAACAATCAAGTTTGCCATTTTATTTCATCCTCAATTTATAAAATTTTTATAATATTTTATCCTTCAAAATAGTTCAAAAAAATGGTTTATATTTTGAAGGATGAATTTAGTATTAATTAGGATTAAAAGCCAAACTAATAAAATCTTCAGAAGTCAGTAAATTAGGATTAAATCCTTTTAAAGTAGCTAAAACTTCTCCCGTACTTGAAACTTGAATTAAGGTGTTATTGTCAACGAGAGTAAACTGCAATTTTTCAAAGGTTAATCCTCCTGTTAAACCGATAAAATCTTCTCCATCGGTAAAGTCATCAATCCAATTACTACCTTGATTTTCTCCTAAAACAAAAGTATCTTGTCCTTTCCCTCCCCATAATAAATCATCTCCCAAATCTCCACTAATAAAATCATCTCCATCTCCTCCTAAAAGGGTGTCATTTCCTTGACCACCATAGAGAGTATCATTACCCGTTCTTCCCTTTAAGAAATCATCCCCTAAATTACCAAAGATTAGGTCATTATCTTCCCCTCCACAAATCGTGTCATTATCCTGTCCTCCATATATCGTATCGTTTCCAGATCCTCCTTGTAATAAGTCATCCCCTTGATTTCCAAATAAAATATCGTTGTCTTCATTTCCAACTAAAGTATCATTTCCTAAATCTCCAAAAAGAGTATCATTCCCTTGATTTCCCCAAACTAAATCATTTCCTTGACCGCCATAAATAATGTCATTTTCATTTCCTCCTTGAAGGTTATCGTTTCCTAAATTTCCCCAAATAATATCCTGACTATCTTCGCCTAAAACAAAGTCATTACCCTGTCCTCCGTAAATACTATCATTTCCCAAATCTCCGGTGATATAATCATCTCCTTGATTTCCAAATAAAATATCATTTCCAAACCCGCCATCTAAATTGTCATTTTCTTCTAAACCATAGAGAATATCATTAGTATCTCGACCTAAAATTCCATCTGCTTCAGGTGTCCCTAACCCATTCGTTTGTTCGGGGTCAAAAATAGTATTGACAACGATATTTTTAGCAGGTGTAATATTAGGAATATCGATACATTGATCTTGTAGTTCAAGTCCGCTCGTTCCCCCTGGTGCGGGAGTTGGAGTTGGTGTTGGAGTTGGTGCTGGAGTTGGACTCGGAGTTGGACTCGGAGTCGTTACGGGAGTTGGACTCGGAGTTGGTGTGGGAGTTGGTGTGGGAGTTGGTGTCGGAGTTGGTGTGGGAGTTGGAGTCGGAGTTAAAGTTGGAGTTGGACTTGGAGTTGAAATTGGAGTCGGAGTTGGTGTAGGAGTCGGAGTTGGTGTGGGAGTCGGAGTTGGTGTGGGAGTCGGAGTTGGAGTTGGTGTGGGAGTTGGTGTGGGAGTCGGAGTTGGAGTCGGAGTTGGAGTTGAAGTGGGAGTTGGTGTGGGAGTTGGACTCGGAGTTGGTGTCGGAGTTGGTGTCGGTGTGGGAGTTGGAGTCGGAGTTACCACTGAAAACTCATAAGCACCAATATCAATAATTGCTGTACCATTTTGATCGCCATCAATAGGACGAGGCTGACCGAGTTGATCCGTTGTGGGTGAATTATTACTACTTCCTGTATCAATAGCGGGACTTCCTGTTAATAACGGATGAATTAATACCCCATTAATGGTTTGTAAATCTCCTAATAAAGCATCAGCAACTAACTGAATATTAGCAGTTGCTTTAATATCATTCGGGTTTAATTCCGTCGTTTGAATGTTTCCCCCACCATTGTTAAGTTGAGCGGTAACGTGATGGTTTGTATTCCAAGTATTTCCGCCATTAAATGCTTTATTTTTAGATAAAAGTGTATTAGTTAAGGTAACATTTGTTCCTCCAGACGATATTCCTCCACCTAAAAAACCTGCATAATTATTAGCAATTGTTGTATTAATAATACTGGTGGGAGTTGTCCCATTAGCCAGAGTAATTCCTCCTCCAGATCCCCCTTTTCCATCTACAGATTCAGCCCTATTTCCTGAAATGGTACTATTAATAATAGTCATCGGAACCTGTTCCCCAACCCACAAACCACCGCCTTGAATCAAGGCTTTATTATTGGCAATGGTTGTATTTTCAAGGGTGAATTGCCCATTATTTCCCGGTCTAATCCCTCCTCCATAACTATCACCTTTATTGTTAAAAATAACACTATTATTAGTAATCGTGCTATTTTGAACAATCATTTTATCGGGAGAGTAACCATATAAATATAACCCCCCCGCTTGTCCGGCTGCGGTATTCCCATCAAATACAGAATTATTAATCTGAATTGTTCTTAATGTTCCTTCCGACTTAGCTCCATCGGCAAAAATTGCACCCCCATAACCATTAGAAATATTAGCGCCAAGATTGATATTTGCCCCGGGGACAGAAGTATTATTAATAAACTTAGTATTCTGAACATTTAAGTCGCAAATTACACTATAAATAGCTCCGCCATTAATACCTTTATTATTGGTAAATTCACTATCAATAACCGTCAGATTCGTTTGGCTATCAGTGGAAATTGCCCCGCCACCTCGTTCACTTCCTCCCGGTGTTCCATCATTAGTATTAAATTTACTATTAATAATGGTTGTACTGGTTCTATACCCAGCAAAAAGACCACCTCCATACTGAGCTATATTATTATTAACCTGACTATTTTCTAAGGTTAAAGTGTTTAATGTTTTAACTCTAACTCCTCCCCCTGCACCCTCTTGAGCAATACCTTGGGCATTACCATTGACAATAATTAGGTTTTTAAGAGTTGTATTTGTGGGTTGAGATTGAGCATCAGCTTGAATTTCTAAGACGCGAAATTGATTTTCACCACTAATGGTAATTGGAGTTGGAACTGTACCTGGAATCAGTCCATCAATAGTAATACTTTTATTGATATTTAATTGACTACTGGTGAGTTTTATGGTAGGATTAGTTAAACTTGCTAAACTTGGATCAAATTGGATAATATCTCCGGGTTGAGATAGAGCGATCGCATCTCTTAGAGAACCCGCTCCATTATCATTTAAGTTTGTAACAATTACGGCAGCCATTACGAGTTATTCCTAATTTTAGGTATAATTTCCAGACAATTATCTTTTCAATCACAGTTCATAAATATCCGGTTATCTAGGATATTTTTTTTCCATCTTCTAGCCATTTTTACCGAAGGCTAAAGTCAGTAAAATTAGCGATCAAAAATTCCAATAAAATTGGACAGCAAATTTCAACCTTTGATCATTTTGATCTAAGGGTTGAGAAAAACACGATAGTATTATTAGTCTATAAAAGACTAAAACTATATTATAAAATTGAGCAAAACTTTTAATTTCTGAAAAAATCCCATTCTGGTGTTGATAAAGAAGGGATTTAACCTCATTTTTAATAGCAAAAACTATCCTAGAAGTATTTCCTAAGTACAAATTCAGCCAAACGAGGGTTAAATTAAAATTTCCAGAAAAGCACAAGGTTGAAACAGTAGGCATTTTTTAGACTCTCAAAGGGTGCATATTAGTAGATACATCCCCATCATGATTTAGTCAGGCTACACTATATATTTGACGAAAACCCCTGAATTAAAGTTTCCTTATTTTCAAGATTAACAATTAACTCAGATTCACCCTGTCAAAATGAATCGTATCTCCGAGAAATTATGTAGAAAAACCCCAATAAAAAGGAGCGAGTTGTCACCCACTCCCTTAATTTATCGCAGTCGCCCCTAACGGTTAGGACATAGACTGATGGAGCAAACTCAGATTTTCCTCTGTGTTGCGGTATTCTCGGCTCTTCCGATTCTGGCCAAGCTTAATCCCGATTAAAGGCAATCAGCAAGCGTAGAATGAAGATAAATAGGTTGATGTAGGTTAAATACATCGATAATGCGGCGGACAAATACTGTTTGTCGGTGTAAGCCCGGGGAAGCAAATAGAAGTCAACAACAGCCGCCCCCACAAATAATAGAACTCCCAAGCCAGAAATCCCAATTTCCAACCAAGAAGGGGTAATGATTCCAAAGAAACCGAGGACAAATTGGGCTAAAATCACCACGAATAGGGAAATAATTCCTAGACGGATGGTTTTGCTCAGGGCCATACCATCGGATTCTGAAAGGTTAGACCCAATCGAACGCGCCCCGATAAAGGTGACTCCACATCCTAAAGCCGCCACCCCAATTCCAGCCATCCCAACACCACTTGTGCCCAAAGCCAGGGCGACTAGACCTGTGAGAGTATAGCCCGTCAGTAGGCTATAGGTTGCTAATAGGGGTAAAGCCGCCTGATTATTACCCTTGTTGGCGATACCCGAAGCCACAAAAAATAAAGCGATTTGGGCAATGAAGGCGACCCAGAAGGTCGTCATAAACAATCCAGGGTTAGCCGCAGCAACATTCAGACCCCCAAAGGTGCCCAGGGCTGTAAGAATTAACCCGCCTCCCACATAGGGTAAGGCGTTAGCAATCACATTTGGGCCAACAATAGCCTCATTTTTAGCCTCTCGTACAGCTTGACGAAAATTACTGGTACTGGTCATATTGTCCTTCCATAATCAACACTACCTCCTTATAATTTAGCGAACCCTGGGAATTTGGGGTAGATGTTGATTTCCACCTGGTCAAGAAAAACACTTGGGATTCTTTTTCTTCACTTCGGCTTTTTCTGGAGGCCTTGAAATTTAACGGGTGTGGAGGGATTCGAACCCCCGACAGACGACTTAGAAGGTCGCTACTCTATCCACCTGAGTTACACACCCAATCCAGAATCATTTTATCTTATTCCTTGTCAATTTTTAACATAGTTTCAAAAGACTTTTCCTCAAGTCCCTGAAAAAAGCCAAAGGGAAAAATTTCTGATCAAGACTGCCCCTAGTTAAGCCCAGTGCAGGATTATTAATCCCGATGCTCTTTTATTTCCGTCTTGTTAGTGCCTATGTTATGATCAGTGGTGTTTTAAACAGAACTGCAACCCAGATTAATATTAATGCAGACTGTAAGGGTGCAACAAGTGTTATTCATGATCGTACCATAAATAACATTGAGATTGGATCGGGGTGAAATTGCCAGGGGTGCCTTGACTACGCCTTTAAGAATCCAGGTTTGGAGTCTTAAAAATCTCAGTGAATCAGCGCACAGCGAATTTACCGAGAGAGTCAAAGCCGGGTGCCATGACAGGAATAGGTGCAGAAGTGTCATGTTTATATTAAAACGAACGGATGTTGAAATAACCATGGTTCAACACCCTAACCGGGAGCAGCAGATTCCTGTTTTGAATTATCAGGGACAGACATTTCGCCTGATGAAAACGTTTGAAGCCAAACAAGCAGATGATGCCAGGGCTTTATGGCGGGATCTCACTGATAATAAAGGAAAGGCTTGCGTTCTATTAGAAGAACCAGACCGATATAGTGTCTGGGGGAAAGTCCGTTTAGACCAGCTTTTGAAGGAGGGTCACAGCCCAACAGACAGCAAATTGCCGATTCTGACTCAAGCCTGCTTGCTGCTATTGCAAGCGGTTTACTTTGATATTGAAGACTTGCTAGGATCAAAACAAGCGGTTTCCTTTCAAAAAGATTTGACCAAAATTTTTCAAAAGTTCAAGTTTCCCCAAACTGATGATTCCAAGGCTATAGAAATTCTACTGACTGTCAACCCCCTGGAGAGCTTCAAAATTCCCTCTTGGCAAGAAAATCACCTCAGCACCTTGCTGCAAGAACTCTATGAACTGGGAAAAAACTATTTTGGCAATACCAGTTTTGCAGAGGGAATAGAAGAAGTGCTAGAGGATATGGCTGATGATGATCGCGAGCAGTTTGTCAATTGGCTGCATCAGTCATCTTTGAGCAAGCAATGGGTGATGAGTTAACCCAAATATAGACTAGCTGTTCTGACCTAAATATGGGACGCTAGATTAAAGACAATTGTTTGAATGCTGAAGTTATAGCAGGGAACACCGGAACAGCCCCCCCCAAACCCCCGTGCACGCAGGGCTTGGGGGGGAGGGAACACCGGAGGAAAAGACTTCACCGTCTAGCTTTGCTGCATCACTCTTTGTCCTAATAGGTCTGGCGACTGCTATAACAACGATTAGCCTCTAAACTTGGTCTTGATTCTTTAAATTGCTAGGTATTTTAATCCTATGGGTAGCACTTCACAAGAAAAGTCCTCCTTATTTGCCACCTTGTTTTCATCACAGGGTATGGTAATTGCCGGGATTGTGTGGGCTGTTCTTGCCTTGTTATTTTTTCTGCTGTTTAGTGTAACGGTACAAGGAGAGGAGTTACCCCTGTGGTACTCCATCGGAACCTATTTTTTTGAATTGGGGGCATTTCTAGCCGCCGCCCTTGTCTGTTATCGAAACTGGAAAAGTCCCCAGATGGTAAGCGGTCGTAATGTTTGGCTCTGTATTGGGTTAGGGGTATTTTTCTACTTTGTCGGGGGTGTCCTGTTTGGAGTGTGGGAACTGGCTTGGCATTTAGATCCGGCGGTTTCCATTGCCGATGGTTTTTACGTTCTCAGCTATCTTTTTCTAGCCGCGGGAATGATTCTAGCCGTCGTCTCTAAACGATTGAATTTAGATATTAGTCAGTGGTTAATCTTATTCGGGGTAGCCCTGGTGGGAACTACATTTGGAATGTGGGTTGCCAGTCCTAACTTATTTGGATTACTCGGTTCTCCCGAACCTGTGGCTATTGAACAATCGGTTGCTACTCCTACTGCGAAGGCTCCGGCGATTTCCGGGCCTAAAATTGAAAAATCTTCAGCCCAAACTTCCCCCGAAACAGAATCAGATCAGGAGACTTCTTCTGCCCCTCTATGGGTAGAGGCAATTGATAGTAAACTAGAACCCCTGGCTTTTGGGTTCAATTTGTTCTACATCATCGGGGATGTTTTCCTGTTGATTTTAGCAACGGCTTTGATTTTAGCCTTTTGGGGAGGACGGTTTTCCCAGTCCTGGCGGATGATTGCCTTTGCCATTTTCTCCCTCTATATTGCTGATATGTATTTCAAATGGGCTGACTCCAGAGGGTCAGGGGACTATGAAAGTGGCGGTTTGTTAGAAGTCTTCTTTGTATTCACGGGGGTTTTATTTGCCGTTGGAGCGATTTTGGAGTATGACATCTCAACCCGTTCTCGTCAAAGTCGCCGGAGCCGACGCACGGCTAAAGGTTAATTGGTGGAATGGTTGAGATTTCGATCTTAACATGAGGATTCATAGAACTCTCGTTCAATCCTTCTCCGGTGTGTCAATCACACCAAGCCGGGTAGGAAATCCCTTGGCTTTATGTGAACCTTAATCCTTCGATATCAAGTGACTCCCAACTCAATGACATCCACGAAACTTTCCCAATCAGAAAAACAGGAAATTATTAGGCTCTATCAGGACGTGCCAGAGGAAACAACTATTACTCTAGCAGAACGCTATGGAGTCAGTAGCTCAACGGTGAGACGAGTCTTGCAAAGTGCTGTTCCTAAAGATGTCTATGATATTCTGACGACCCAGAAACAGCGTCTTCATCGTGTGGGGAAACGTTCCTCGGAAGATGTGGTTGATAGGGATGAATCTCAAAGGGAAGTTGACTCGCAAACACCCGAACCTATCAGTCGGGAATCTACCGTAATTTTGCCTCGAAAGCGTAAGCGCTCATCTACTTTTGATTCGGAGGTGTTGAAGTCCGATGCTTCTGATTCCCTAGAGCCAGATTCTCTAAAAATTTCTTCGTCTAATTATCAGTTATCAATTCCTGGCTTAGAGGGGCTGTTCTCACCTGATCGGCTCGAAGTCAAGGGTCGCGTTTTTGGGGACTATGACCCAGATGAGGATCACGAGGAAGATGGGGAAGACACCAATCGGGATCGAGGAAATGAAGGAGACGATAATGATGATGGTGAAGACTATGGAGACGAGTTTGCAGACGATGAGGGGGATGAAGATGATGATACAGAGCCTCGGGGTCTATTTTCCCATTCTCTGGCCAGTGGAGGTTCTGTACTCGTTAAAATTTTGCCTTTAACAGAAACTGTACTCCCGAGAACCTGCTATTTAGTGATTGACCGATTCTCGGAATTGATTGCTAAACCCTTGAGGGCATTTAGTGAGTTGGGAAGGATTCCAGAGGAAGAAGTCCTAGAACAAACCCTTCCTGTTTTTGATAATCACCGCATCGCTAGTCGTTTTTCTGGACGCAACCAACGGGTATTTAAAGTTCCCGATGGCCGACTTCTGAGAAAAGCGGCTCCCTATTTACAAGCCAAAGGAATTACCCGGCTATTAATTGATGGCCAGGTTTATCGGTTTTAATGGGGATTGATTCACACTCGGTCTATCTATTTGGTTCCTGTTAATAGACCAAAACGAATCAGTCCGGTGTCATAGCCTCGACTCATCAGGGGTAAGGCTAGGGCGGCTTGAATCGTTGTTGGGCCACTCAATAGCAAGCCAACGATGGCATTCAGGTTAAAGGCGGAATCGATCACCGTATTCCAAAAGGGAGCAACGGCCTTTGACCAGTCAGCCGTTTGAATATTTTTAAACCCTTGATCCGTTGCGATCGCTTCATATTCAGGCAAAGCAATCACATAGGGTAAGGCATAAACCCGATATATTTCTGCTAAATGCCGACGTTCTTCCTCGGTGAGTTGTCCAGCATTTCCCCCCAAGGGACGATGACACCAAGTGGCCATTAATAAGGTTCCGCCCGGTTTCAAGACTCGATAGGATTCTCGCAAAAACTGAATTTTATTCGGGAAGTGTTCGGCACTTTCTAAAGACCATACCAGATCAAAGCTATTGCTCTCGAAAGGCATTTCTAAGGCATCGGCTACCAAAAACTTCGTTTTCTGCTCTAACCGAGCTTCCAAGGCACGTTCTGTGGCTCTTTTAGCTTGGACAGGACTCAGGGTAATTCCAGTAACATCCGCCTGGAATTTGTCCGCTAAATATAACGAACTTCCTCCAATTCCACAGCCGACATCAAGTATTCGAGATCCTTGTAAATCCTCTTGGTCGGAGGGTGTTAGTCCCCAGTTTAGAAATTCTTCAATTAAGTCAATTTGAGCTTGACGGCGTTCTTTTTTCAGGGTTCCATCCAAGCCATAATATCCATGATGCAGATGTTCTCCCCAAATTTCTTCCCACAAACCGGAAGAAGAATCATAGAATTGCTGAATTTGTTGATAGAGTGTTGAATTCATCTGAATCATTAAAAAATTTTACTGACGCCCTTAGAGCAGCATCTCTACAGTATGATTCTACTTATCGCAAATTGCCCGTTTTCAACTAAAAGATTAACCCTAAATTCCCATTACCCATTACCGATTACCCATTACCCAAAACCCATTACCCATTACCCATGACAGTATCTCGAACAATTGGTTTAGGTTTCCTGGCGGTAATTGCCCTGGGAACAATTTTACTGATGTTACCGTTCTCCTTGAGTGCCCGAACTTGGGGTAATCCTCTAACGGCCTTATTTACATCAACATCTGCGGTTTGTGTGACCGGATTATCCGTTGTGGATGTGGGCAAATTTTACTCATTTTGGGGTCAGTTTATCATTGTATTGCTAGTTCAGGTGGGAGGATTAGGATATATGACCGTCACCACTTTTTTATTGTTATTATTAGGTCGAAAGTTTCGCCTCAAGGATAAATTAGCCTTACAACAATCCTTAGATGCTTCAGGAATAGCAGGGGCCGTTCCTTTATTAAAATCTATTGTAGCAACCACCGCCCTATTTGAAATAACCGGAATTTTTCTATTGTTATTCGTGTTTGTTCCTGATTTGGGATGGAGTCAGGGACTATGGTTTGCCCTTTTTCATAGTGTAAATGCTTTTAATAATGCCGGATTTGGATTATTGTCTGATAGTTTTGTTCGCTATGTTAACTCTCCCGTATTAAATTTTATCATTACTTTTCTAATTATTTGGGGAGGCATGGGCTATCAAGTGATTCAAGAACTTTATTTATGGATTGGTAATCGCTTGTCTAAATATCCCCTGCGTCGTGATTTTTCGGTTCATTTCCGAGTTGTCACTTCCACAACCATATTTCTATTAATCTTAGGAACAGCTTTATTATTCTTCACTGAACATCACAACCCCGGAACCTTAGCACCCCTTAATTTTCCTGATCAAGTTATGGCAGCTTGGTTTCAATCGGTGACGACCCGAACGGCCGGATTTAATACAATTAATAATGGAGAATTAACCGTTGCCGGGTTATTTATCTCGATCATTTTAATGTTTATTGGAGCCAGTCCAGGGGGAACAGGAGGAGGGATTAAAACCACAACCCTTAGGATTTTAGCTAATTCTACTCGTTCGGCTTTACAAGGGCGAGAAGAAGTTATTTGTTATAAACGTCAAATTCCACTGCCGTTAATTTTAAAGGCAATTGGGGTTTTATTTGGTTCGTTTATGGTGATCTGTATCTCGGCGATTCTGATCTCTTTAAGCCAACCTAATATTGATTTTGACTCCATTTTGTTCGAGGTGGTTTCTGCCTTTGCCACGGTGGGATTATCTACCGGAATTACAGCCAGTTTAACCCCCTTGAGTCAATTGATTATTATTACTACAATGTATGTGGGACGAGTTGGTGTAATTTTATTAATGTCGGCTATTTTAGGCGATCCCAAACCGACGTCCATTGATTATCCCGAACAAAACCTTTTAGTGGGTTGACACATTTCTTTGAAAATAAATAATATGAACTTTTCATCTTGGAATTTTTTACGCAATCTCAGAACTGAAAAAAAACAATTTGCTGTGATTGGATTAGGTCGGTTTGGAAGTGCCGTTTGTTCAACATTGCACAAAAGCGGTTATGAAGTTCTCGCCGTTGATAAAGAAGAAAAACGAGTGACTTCGGCATTAAGTGATCAAATAGCCTCCCATGCGTTGTTGTTAGATTCGACTGAAACCTCTGCACTTCGAGAAGCAGGAATTTTAGAATTTGATACGGTAATTGTCGCTGTGGGTAGTTTTTTAGCCGAAAGTATTACCACCACTTTAAACTTAAAAGAAGGGGGTGTTGCCAATGTAATTGCGAAAGCATCTTCGGAAACCCATGCTAAATTATTAAATAAAGTCGGCGCGGATATGGTAGTGTTTCCTGAACAGGAAATGGGGCAACAATTAGCCCGACAATTGACTCGTCCCCGTTTACTTGATCAGTTTGAACTTGATGCGGAACATAGTATTGTAGAAATGATTGTTCCCGATGAATTTGATGGTAAAACCATTGCTGAATTAGAACTCCGTCGCCGTTATGGATTAAATCTTTTAGCGATTAAAAACGAAGGGGATAAAATGGAAATTAATCCCCTTTCTAATCGTAAACTTTACAAAGGAACCATGATTGTTGTTGTCGGTTCCAATCAAGATATTAACCGTTTAGTCGGTTAAAACAGATTCCTCAGATTAGAGGTTTGTTGAATTTGTCATCTGTAATTAATTCTTCGGTGGATTCTGTTGAGGGATGATTTTACCTAAACTTAAATCGTCTAAATCTATCCCTCTTAAACCTTTTTGTTCTAGTTGGTTAAATAATCGAGTTAATTGATACCAAACTAATCCGGCCATTAACGCCGTTAAGGGAATAGAAAACCCATAGGCGAAGGATTCTGAAAAGGCAAAAACTTCTAAACAGGAAGCCAGAAAAATACAAATTCCCAACCCAATTCCCAGAAAGGGAAACAGTATGGGAAAGCCTCGTAAATTGGCGAGATTACGACTAGAACGATTTTTCGACCATTCTTTTAAAAGTTGCTTGAGATTCACAACAAAAGCAGTACAGCAGGTGATTCCAATGAATAAACCCCCAAGGAGTAAAACCAAAGGCGGATTAGCAGAATTATACATAGAGAAGGGAGCAGGGGAGAAGTGGAGGCAGGGGGAGCAGGGGAAGCAGGGGAGCAGGGAGAGCAGGGGAGGTAAACTCTTTCTATTACCTATTACCTATTACCCATTACCCATTACCCATTACTCATTATTACCCATTACCTATTAATGATAACTGACTAATCGCACTCCAAGCCACATCGAATAAACGATTGGGTTTTAAATCCGGCTGAATTAAAGTCCATAACCGTTGAACTTCTGTGGTATGGAGACGATCATCTTCGGTTAAAGCCGAAATAATTTGACGGCGGAGGAAATCTCCCTCATCAGACATCAAATATTTTAATCCTAATTGAGCCGTAGGTAACAGATCAAAATTCCGATCTGATCGAGCGATCGCAATCATATTTTCTAATCGTTGCCATTGTAATTTCCCATCTTTAAATAATACTTCAATTAAACGACGTCGTAGGGCTGGGGTTTCACCATTTAATAATCGACGGGCCACATAAGGATAGGCAACATCCACAATTTTGAAATCGGGATTTAAACTTAAAGCAATACCTTCTTGAGTCACCAAAGAACGAATAATTAAGGCAAATTGGGCGGGAACTCGGAAGGGATATTCATACATTAATTCCGAAAAACTATCGGTAATAGTTTTAAAATTAAAATCCTTAACACTCGTGCCAATTATATCCCCCAAGACCATTTCCAAGGCAGGAATAATCGGTTTAATATTAGTTTCAGGAGACAAAAATCCTAATTTCACAAAATCAAGTGCCAGTTGATCATAGTCTTTATTAATCAAATGCACCACGGAATCAACCAAGGTTTCTTTTGTATTCTGTTGTAACTGATCCATCATGCCAAAATCAATAAATGCCATGCGACCATCGGGCAGGACAAATAAATTTCCGGGGTGCGGATCGGCATGGAAAAAACCAAATTCTAATAATTGTTTTAAACCACTGGTTACGCCAATTTCAATCAAGGTATCCCGATCTAATCCCGCGGCTTTAATTCGTTCCGTATCGGTTAATTTAAACCCATTAATCCACTCTAAAGTTAAAACACAAGTGGTGGTGTAACTCCAATAAATCGAGGGAACTTTTACCAAAGGATCATCGGCAAAATAGGTGGCAAAGCGTTCCGCATTCTGACCTTCATTAATATAGTCAATTTCCTCAAATAACTTAACCCCAAATTCATCCACAATTAGGCTTAAATCATGTCCTAAATTCAAAGGTAGCCAAGGAGAAAGCCATCCTGCCGCCCAACGCATTAAATATAAATCTAAGGTTAAAACGGGTAATAAATTCGGCCGTTGTACCTTAACTGCAACTTCTTCCCCAGTTCTGAGTCGGGCATGATAGACTTGACCCAAACTTGCTGCGGCTATAGGTTCGGGAGAAATATCGCTATAAATTAGATCTAAATCCTGCTCTAATTCTGCTTGAATAATTGCCATCGCCTGATCATGATTAAAGGGCGGCAATTGATCCTGAAGTTTGGTTAATTCCTCTAAAAAATCTTTTCTAATTAAATCGGGACGGGTAGAAAGGGCTTGACCCACTTTAATATAGGTCGGGCCTAAATCCGTGAGAACGTGGCGGAGGTGGGTAGCCCGTTGGGGGGTATGTTCCACGTCCCCATGTTGCCATTTATCCCACAATAACCCCAGAATAAACCCGGTGAAATACCAAATCACCATAATTGTCCGTCCGATGGCTAACCAGGGGCGACGACTATGGTAGCGGGCAATTTCCTCTGGGTCATAGCGTCGTCTGGATTTGACTTGCTGTGGGTTCACGTTTATCGTATTCCTCCTAATGGTGAGATTTTTATTGTTGGGATCGAAAAAAGAAATTGTGAATTTTTTTATCTTTTTATTACTGAATAGTATACAAACAATCGCACCCACCGCACGTTTCTACAATTGTGGGATTTGAGTCAATCCTTCTTTTATAGCCGTAATTACCTGATCTTGCTGTTCTGGAGACAGTTCGGGAAACAGGGGTAAAGATAAGACCTCCTGACAAACCCTTTCAACAATTGGGAATTGATTGGCTTGATAGCCCAAATATTGATAGACGGGTTGCTGATGTAGGGGAATGGGATAGTAAATCATAGAACCAATTCCCTGTTCTTGCAGGTAGTTTCGCAGATAATCCCTAGGCTTGATTTCAGAATTCAGGGGGCCTTGAACCCTAATCGTGTATTGATTCCAAACACTTTCACCGGAAGGGATTTCTTGGGGTGTAATAATTTCTGATAGGGGATAGAGTAACTGGTGATACCGTTTGGCGAGGGTATGCCGTTGTTGATTCCAGGTATCGAGATAACGCAGTTTGATCCGTAAAATCGCTGCTTGTAGGGCATCCAAACGGCTATTAATCCCAATGGTATCCGAACTATAACGGGTTGATTGACCATGTTCTTTGATGATTCTCATGGCTTTGGCCAGGGCCGGATCTTGAGTTGTCACCGCCCCTCCATCCCCACAGGCGCCTAAATTTTTCGTGGGGAAGAAACTAAAACAACCGATATCTCCGATACTGCCGACTTTTTGCCCTTGCCAAGTTGCTCCGGTGGCTTGGGCGCAGTCTTCAATTACTGCTAAATGATAGGATTTTGCCACGGCCATTAATCGGGTCATGTCCAAGGGTTGACCAAATAAATGGACGGGGATAATGGCTTTCGTTTTCTCGGTAATAGCGTTAGGAATTTGTTCAATATCGAGATTAAAAGTTTTGGCATCAATATCGACAAATACAGGCGTTGCTCCCACCGCACTGATCATTTCTGCCGTGGCGATAAAGGTAAAGGGGGTGGTAATCACTTCATCACCTGGGCCAATATTTAGGGCGCGTAAGGCCAAAAATAGGGCATCGGTTCCCGAATTACAGGGAATGGTTTCCCTAACCCCAATATATTCTCCAAAGTCTTGTTCAAAGGCTTCGACCGTTGAACCTCCAATATAACGACCGGAAGCCAAGACCGCTTGGACACAAGCGTTGACTTCATCCTGAATGGTTTTGTACTGTAGGCTAAGATCGAGCGGGGGGACTGTATTCACGTTTGACACCACCAAGTAAAATTGAAATTGGGTTCGCTACTAGAGGAACGTTTTTTTGATTTCTTTAAGATTTTACAGACTAGGGTACTTTTCTTTGGACTAATTGCGATCGCAATTGCTGTTCTTTCTGGTAGGGGTCAAAGGGTCACGGTTACTCTCTATGGTTTTTGGCGGTTAAACTGCTAGAATTATTCCGAGTTAAATTTTGACTCTGCTACAATAACGTGCAGTTTATTACATTTATTAACTTATGTCTGAATTTCAAGATTTTTTAAGACGAAAAGTTGCCTACGTTGCCATCGGGGAATTCAAACCGGGTAAATTTAAAGAAGCTCAAACATTATTTGAACAAGCGGTAGCCACTTACAAAGAAGGCTTTCAAGGAGCTTATTTACTTCAAGAACCTGGAACCGATAAGGGAATTGCTCTGATTTTCTGGGAAGATATTGGTGATATGGATACTTCCAATAACCACACCGAAGCCTATCAAGCTATTATGAATGAAATGTCATCCCTATTTGTCAAGGCTCCAACTACATCTTTTTATGAAGTCAATAGTGCCATTCATTTAGAACAATTGGCTGAATCATTACTGAAATAAAACCCTAATCAGTTTCAACAGATTATAGAGCTACGCACTAGGGAACACCGGAACACCGGAACACCGGAACAGGGAATGAGTTTCAGGATTTAGAAGTGTTCTAACTTTAATGCGTAGCACTATACAATGTTTACACCCACACCAACCCGCTCAGGCGGGTTTTTTTAGGTTAAATAGTAGAGATTACCACCCCATGGTTCCGGGTTCTCCCTTAAAAGGCCCGACAATATTTTGAGTAATCCAACCTCCATAAAAATCACCAGTTTGGGCTTGAACTAACTCATCTCCCACATAGCAAGCATCCATTAAACTAGCATAAAAACTATAATAATTTTGAATATCAATAAATTCAGGAACCGGAGTCAAATAACTCCAAGCCGCATTAACAGCTTGTTTGTCACCGACTGTAATATTATAATAACTACAACCTCCTTTCCATTCACACCAACTTCTGCGAGAAGTTTGTTGTAAATACTCTAATTTAATATCTTCGGGCGGAATATAATATACCGGAGGATGGCTGGTTTCTAAGACTCGTTTTGCTCCTTGGGTTTCTGCTAGAATCACCCCATTAAATATTACTTTAATCGGTTGGTTGACATCTTCCAAACGAGGGGGACGGGGATAATCCCAAACGGATTCTTGGCCGGGTTCTGGGGGAATAGGGATAGGTAGCATTCTGATAATTTCCTGATTTTGGTTAGCAATTGTATTTTTACATATTTTATTGAAAATTTCAAACTGGCTTTTATAGAATAGCAAGATTAAAGAGCGATCGCCCATTCTTGACTAACTCCGATAAAATTGTTAAAATTAAGATAGTATTGAGGTTGAATTGCATAATGGTAACTAACTCTCCTCCCCTAATCCATCTTGGGAATAAATTAAATTATGATATTGGAATTAAGCAACTCAAAAATGGTAAATATCAAACATTTGTCTTGAAATATCCCAGTTTAAAAGCATCTGGAAATAAATGAGCCGGGAGCGTGTTTACAACTTCTTTGTGTCTTTGTGTCTTTGTGGTTAAATTAGGCTTAACACTTCTCAAGATACAAGCAAAAACTACTATAAACCTTAACTTTCCGCAATTCGATCTAACCGTTCTCGAATAGCCAAATTAAAGAGCGATCGCACCGACATCCATAACCCAAATAATGATAAAACCAGGACAAAAACCGCCCATCCTTGATAATTTCCAATTAATAAAATCGCCCCCGCAATTAAAGTAAATCCTGTCCAGCAGATATAAATTAAAGTTTTAATTGCTAAATTAATCCGTCTTAAAGCGCGATCGCTTTCCACAGACCTGACCCGAATTTGTAACTCTCCTTCTTCCAAACGTTCTTCTAAACGACGAATTAACACCTCTGATTTACTCGGTTGTTGTAATCTAAACTTAATAAAATCTCGCGCCTGTTTTGCTAATTCTCCGACTAAATTACCTCGTCCTTGAGAAATAGTTAAACTCTTAACAAAAGGTTCGGCGCAAGCCACTAAACTATATTTAGGGTCTAAAGTTCTGGCTAAACCATCCAAGGTAGTTAAAGACTTTAAAATAAACATCATTTGAGCAGGTAAACGGAAGGGTTGTTGCTCAAACATGATATAAATTTCTTCTTTAATTTGATTAAACATTTGAAAATCAACGGGTTTTTCTGTAAATTCTTCTAATAAAAATTTAACCATTTTTCTGACAGGTTTCATATCAGATACAGGTTCGATCAATCCAATATCAACTAAAGTAGTTAATACAACATCGGTATCTTTTTTTAATACCGCAAAAAAGGCTTTAATCATCTGATCCTTAGCTAAGGCTTTGACTTCTGCCATCATGCCAAAATCATAAAAAATCAAATTTCCATCAATGCTAACGGCAATATTTCCTGGGTGGGGGTCAGCTTGGAAAAAACCATCCTGAAGAATCTGTTTTAAATAACAACAAATCCCCAACTGATTGATCCGTTTGACATCAATTCCATAGGCAATTAATTGATCTCGATTATCAGCTTTAATTCCTGGTAAATATTGCATAGTTAGTATCTTATGGGTGGTATATTTCCAATATACTTTTGGTACTAAAATCCCCGGATAATTTTTAAAATTTTCTTTAAATCTTTCAGCATTATTACCTTCTTTAATATAATCAATTTCTTGATATAAAATCATAAAAAACTCATTATATAATTCATCCAAATTATAAAGTTTTGACCAACTAAAATGCCGTTGACAAAACTGAATTATGCGCCGCACCGCTTGTACATCTAAATCAAATAATTGTTTTAAACCCGGACGCTGAACTTTAACAATTACATCCTCTCCCGTGTGCAGTCTGGCTTTATGAACTTGTCCTAAACTAGCTGCGGCTAGGGGTTGTTCATCAAAATCTCGATATAATGTAAATAAAGAATGACCTAATTCTGCTTCAATAATAGCGACGGCTTCATCGGTACTAAAAGCAGGAACTTGATCCTGTAGTTTTTCTAATTCTTCAACATATTCTAGGGGTAAAATATCGGCTCTTGTTGATAGAGCTTGTCCTATTTTGATAAAAGTTGGCCCCAACTCCAAGAGAGTTTTAACTAACCAAATCGCTCGTTTTCGTTTCTGTTGATTGGTCTGATTTGCTAAGGTTTTATCCCACCATAAAAAGAACATAAACGACCCGCAGGCGGTGAATACATCTAATTGTCTGGTTAATGGAGAATATCGAGTTTTTTGCCAACGCAGGGGTTTAGAATTAATGGGTGTAAGCATGGGAAATCTAAGATAAAAATAAATAGAATTGTAATGCTTAGAAATAGGCTTTTATAATCCTAATTTCAAGTTTAAATTGAGAATTTTCGAGCTAAAGAACTGCGAGGTAAAACACGCTGAATTTCTTCAACGGTGGTGGCTCCAGTTGTGACTTTTTCAATGGCGGCAATTCGGAATGATAAAAAGCCTGTTTCATGCAAATAACGATGTAATTCTGTTAGAGTTCCTTCATAGATAATTTCACGAATTCGATCATCAACAGCTAATAATTCTACAATTGCTTCTCGCCCAGAATAGCCGGAATTAAAACAGTTAGAACAGCCTCGACCTTTGCGCCAACCGTCAGTTTTTACATCTTTTAATTCTAACCCTAATAGGTCTAAATCCATCGCCGTTGGGCTATAGGATTCCGCGCAGTGGGGACAAACACGACGGGTTAAGCGTTGTCCCACAATTCCTAATAAGGCATCACTAATTAACCCCGGATCGGGGCCAATATCTTTTAAACGGGGAATGGCACCAATGGCATCATTTGTATGCAAGGTTGTTAACACTAAATGACCAGTTAATGCGGCACGAATGGCGGTATCTGCCGTATCTTGATCCCGAATTTCTCCCACCATAATAATATCAGGATCTTGTCGTAAAATAGCGCGTAATCCAGAAGCAAAAGTCATCCCGGCTCGTTCATGAACTTGAGTTTGAGTAATCCCAGATAAGATATATTCAACGGGATCTTCCACGGTGACAACATTAACATTTTCTGTGGCAACGGCTAACAAACTATTATAAAGGGTGCTGGTTTTTCCTGACCCTGTGGGCCCGGTAAAAATAATCATTCCTTGGGGTTGACAGAGCCAACTTTTATAAATATTTAATGTGGTTTCAGAGAAGCCTAAATCTTGTAATCCAGAAAAGGGATTTTCTTGGGGTAATAATCGAATTACAGCTTTTTCACCCCCGACACAGGGCAGGGTACTAACCCGCATATCAAGGGCAACTTCTAAGTCTTTTCCTGATACATAATTCTCCCCAATTCTGCCATCTTGGGGGCGACGACTTTCGGCAATATCCATATTAGACATAACTTTAATTGCCACAATAACTTTACGTCCAATATCCGAAGGTAAGAGCGTAATATTGCGAAGTAAACCATCAATTCGATAACGAACTCTTAAACCATCTTTGGAAGGTTCTAAATGAATATCACTGGCACGATTTCTTAAAGCTCCTGAAATTAAAGTTTTAATTCGAGTCAGTTGATCCGCGGCTTTTGATAAATATAATTCGGTGGTTTCACTAACATTTTCCGATTCTAATTCTCCCGTTAATGGGTTAATTAATGGGTTAGATGTAATTCGATGGGGATCGAGATGTTGGGCATGATACCAAGCCCGATAACTTTTATCATCAATGGGGATAATTTTAATATCAGAAAAAGTGCGATCGCCCATCATGGTGAGTGCGTCCATGGAGACTTCTACCGGACATCCCAAATAATAACAATTTTGCCATAATAATAACGGAATAACCGGGGGCAAAATATTTTTATCTGGAAATTCACGAAAAAATCTAAAACTAACATCCCGATCCAATAATTTTAGATTCAAAATTTTTTGATCATCGACTAAATTTTTCAATGCTTGTTCACAGTTAATACTCTGGTTTCTCAGTTGTTGCCAAGCGGATAAAACGGGTGTTCTTGCAGTCATAATAGGTTAACAATAGGATAAATATAATCCAATCAAAAATTGAGTCAATAAATACATCAGTTATCTAGTATAATTATACAGGTAAAGTATATATTTTGAACTTAACTCTCCTTCAATCTGTCTTCTTTGTATCGTAAGTACACAATTGACACATAATAAAGAAGGAACTCCCATCGGAAAATTTTATTCGCTCAACAGTTAAGCTTATGAAAAGACGCTCATTTCCTAAAATTTTGGTAATTGGTCTAGTTGTTTTAGGACTCCTGGGAATTGGGGGAGTTTATAAATTATCAGGTCAAAACCCGGCTGCTTTAGTTACAGGTAGCACAAAAACAGCACCAGAGGCGGCAATGTTTGTTCCTCGGACGGCTCCGGCGATGGTTTCATTATTAGTAAATCCTGATCGGTTAGAATCAGTGGGAAAGATTTTAACCTTTTCTCAAAAAAGTAATAATAATCGGATTCAACTTAACTCTATTAAAGAAAGTCTTTTAGCAAATACAGGGTTAAATTATGGGCGAGATATTCAACCCTGGTTAGGGAATGAAATCACTTGGGCATTAGTTACCCCCGATCTAGATCGGTTAGCGAATAATGGTCAACAACCTGGATATTTTGTGGCTTTATCAACAAAAAATTCTCAAAAAAGTCAGGAGATTTTAGATAAATTTTGGCAAAAACAAGTGGATGCGGGTTTAGATATTGTTCAGGATCAATATCGAGGGGTTAAACTAATTTATCGCCGACCCTTTCAAGGAACAATTGATGATGCACCGACTTTAGTTATGGCTACAATTAACGATCGCTTTGTGTTATTTGCCAACTATCCCAAGGTGATGAAAGAAGCCTTAAATACGGTACAAGCGAATCTGAATTTAAGTCAATCTGAATCCTATCAAAAAGCCTTAAAAGAATTAAAACCTGGGGGAGTGGGATTTGGATTTTTTAATTTAGGAGATTGGCAATTAGTCACTGACCAAACAGACGAATTTATCGGTCAAAAACCAAGTTTAGCCGTATCTTTAGGGATTAATTCTCAAGGATTATTAGCGGAAACCGTGTTAATTGCTACCGTCGAGGAAGATACAACTAATCCATCTCCGGCATTTTCTCAACCCGTAGCAGCATTAAACTATATTAGTTCTAATAGTCCGTTATTAATTGCCGGAAAAGACTTAAATCAACTCTGGAAAGATTTTTCTGCTATTGTTGCAGCTAATCAACCTTTAGAAGAATTTATTACCCAACCTATAGACGGAATTAAAACCTTGTGGGGTTTAGATTTACCTCAAGATATTTTCAGTTGGGTGACAGGAGAATATGCCTTAGCTGTAGTTCCCCATAGCAATGAAAAATGGGATTGGGTGTTTGTGGCAGAACGTTCAGAAAATGCTAATTTAGCTATTGAAAATTTAGATAAAATAGCAACAGAACAAGGCTATAGTTTGGGATCATTTAATCTTAATAATAATACCCTTTCCGCCTGGACAAAGTTAACCCCGATGGTTTTAGAGAAAAAGGATAAAGCCAAAACTCAAACTAGATTAATTCAAGCAAATGCAAAAGGAGTACATTCAACCGTAGGGAAATATGAAATTTTTACAACTTCTGTAGAAGCAATGGATGAGGTATTAGGATTGTCAAAAACGGAAAATTTGATTACTCAAGATCCCGATTTCAAGGCTAGTATTGAAGTTTTACCTAAAATAAACGATGGTTATTTCTATCTCAATTGGCTAACCAGTCGGAATTTCCTTAATCAACAATTCCCTTTGTTTAAATTAGTAGAACTTTCGGCTAAACCATTTTTTGATAATTTGCGATCGTTTACCATTAGTAGTAGCGATCGCGTCGGGAATATTCAGCACGCAACGGTATTTTTAAGACTGCGTTAAATTCCGTTGTTGGGATGAGTGCCCCTCCTGATGCGCTCAAGCGCAACAACGAGTTTTTAATGGGGGTTATGATACTTCTAGGGTGGGTTTTACCCACCCGAAAATTTGAAGATTGACATTTTTCTATTCAAGAAATCCGATGCAAGTAACTAAAACCTTATTTCAAAATAAAATACTAAATAATGCTATCCGCAATTTTACCTTTCCTGATGATTTGCTAGACCGTCATAATATTCTTCAAGGTTGGATTAAAACCCTGAAAGCAGGAACATTAGAAAAAGTCAAAGAAACGTCTTTACAGGGGGATTTTTTAAAAGACATTTTTCAGGATATTTTAGGATATCGGTCTGTAATTTCAGGAGAGGGAAAAACCTGGGAAATTCACGCCGAACAAACGATTTCTGATGGGGGTGGATTTGCTGATGGTGCGTTAGGATTATTTACGAATATTGAAGGCAAACTACAGGGAAAAATTATTGCACCTATTGAATTAAAAAGTGCTAAAAACGATTTAGATCGACCTGCACCCGGATGTAAACTTTCTGCGGTTGAACAGGGTTGGCAATATGCTAATTATACAGAAAATTGTCGGTGGGTGATTGTTTCTAATTATCGAGAATTACGTCTTTATCAAATTAGCAAAACTCCGGCTTATTTTGAACGTTTTTTATTAATTGAATTAGAAGCGATCGCAAATTTTAAAAAGCTATATTATTTACTCTGTCGGACTAATTTTCTACCCAAAACCGGACAACAACAATCGGTTATTGATCGATTATTAGCTGATTCCGATACCGCCCAACAAGAAATTACAGAACAACTCTATCAAGATTATCATAATGTCCGAATAAATCTTGTTAATCATTTTCGCTTCACCGGGCCGAAAAATCTCCCAAATCGAGATAATATTTTAATTGAAAAAGCTCAAAAAACCTTAGATAGAATTCTATTTTTAGCTTTTTGTCAAGATCGAGGTTTATTACCGAAAAACACCCTTAATAATGCTCATGATCACAAAGATCCTTATAATCCTCGATTCATTTGGGATAATTATAAATCAGTCTTTTCTTGGGTTGATAAAGGAAATGAAGATCCACCAATTCCTGGTTATAATGGAGGATTATTTGAACATGACCCGTTATTAGATGAACAATTAACGGTTACTGACCCTCTGTGTACACAACTCAAAAATTTAACTAAATATGACTTTGAGACTGAGGTTTCTGTTGATATTTTAGGGCATATTTTTGAACAATCAATTACGGATTTAGAAGCATTAAAAGCTAAAACTCAAACTCAGGAATTTAACCAAAAATCAGGGAAACGCAAAACCCAAGGAATTTTTTATACTCCGGCGTTTATTACTCAATATATTGTGCGGGTAGCTTTGGGTGGTTATCTCAAACAAAAAGAAGATGAATTACGCGATAGCCTCCGGCTGGGCGGAGCCCCTCGCTTTCAATTAAATATTACCACAAAAACCAACAAAAAGCAACAAAAACAGGCAGAAATTCAATTTTGGCAAACCTATCGAGATCAAGTTTTAAAACTAACCAAAGTTTGTGATCCCGCTTGCGGTTCGGGTGCATTTTTAATCGCGGCTTTTGATTATTTATTCCAAGATTATCAACGAGTTAATCAAGCCTTATCTGCCCTGCTCACAACACCAGAAACAGAGTTAGAACGTTTAGATACAATGATTTTAACTCAAAACTTATATGGGGTTGATTTATCGGCGGAGTCGGTCGAAATTACTAAATTATCTCTGTGGTTAAAAACGGCGGAACACGGAAAATCTTTAACGGATTTAGATGATAATATTAAACAAGGTAATTCTATTGTTGCTGATCCTGAATTTACCGATAAACCCTTTAACTGGGAAACAGAATTTCCTGAAGTATTTGCTAACGGGGGGTTTGATGTGGTAATTGGAAATCCTCCCTATGTCCGACAGGAATTATTATCACCAATTAAACCCTATTTAAAACAGCATTATCAATCCTATAATGGGGTAGCTGATTTATATGCTTATTTCTATGAAAAAGGGTTGAATATCCTCAAACCCGCCGGAAAATTATCTTATATTGTTACTAATAAATGGTTAAAAGCGGGTTATGGTGAACCCTTGCGACGGTTTTTTATTGAAAATAGCACCTTTGAACAAATTATTGATTTTGGACACGCCCCAATTTTTGAGGATGCAGATACTTTTCCCTGTATTATATCTGTTTATAAATCTTCTCCTTCTCAAGCTGAAACAACTGAACTAAAAACCTCTATTCCTGCTGAATTTAATGTTAAACTCTGTCCAGTTCCCAGGGAAAAATTAGTTAATATTAATTTAACTCAATATGTCCAAAATGAAGGTTATGATGTTGCTTGGTCAAGGTTTACCAGTGAATCTTGGAGTTTAGAGCGTCCAGACGTTGAGGAGTTAATGAAAAAAATTCAGCGTGTGGGAATTCCTCTTAAAGATTTTGCAGGAGTTAAACCGTTATATGGCATTAAAACCGGGTTAAATGAAGCCTTTTTAATTGATGATGAAACTAAAAATAAAATTGTTCAAGCTGACCCAAAATCCGCCGAAATTATTAAACCTTATTTACGAGGTCAGGATATTAAACGGTGGAGTCCAGAATGGCAAAAGTTATGGATGATTTATACTAACTCCGAAGTTGATATTAATTTTTATCCTAGTGTAAAACAACATTTAAGTCAATATAAAGATAAGTTAGAAAAGAGAGCCAGTAAACAAGTTTGGTGGCAAATAGAAGCTTCTCCTACCTATTACCAGAAATTTTTAGACCCAAAACTAATTGTGCAACGCATAGCATTTTATCCCAGAGTAGCTTTTGATAATCAAGGTTTATTTATTAATGATTCAGCTTTAATTATTCCTAGTGATAATTACTGGATATTAGGATGTCTGAACTCTCCTGCTAATTGGTATTTAAGTTTTCGTTATCTACCCCATAAAAAAGATGAAGCATTAGCAATGGATATTCCTTACGTTCAAAATTTTCCCATTGCACCACTGACTAATATAATGTCTGTCGAGTATGAGTCTATAGTCCAAAGATTAATTGAAATAACAATATCTCAGAAAACAGTATATCAAGATTTTTTAACCTGGCTACAAATTCAATATAAAGTTAAAAAAATTAGTCGAAAATTAGAAAACTTTGCCGATCTGAATTTTGAAGAATTAATCGAAGAAGTGATCAAACAATTACCCAAAAGTAAATCATCCGACCCCTTGGGAGTCAAAGGGTTAAAATCAATTCGAGAAGCCTATAATGAATATGTACCAGATATTAAAACTCGTAAACAAGAAGCACTAAACCTAGAAAAACGGTTATCCGATTTAGTTAATCAAGCCTATCAATTAACCCCAGAAGAAATTGAATTAATCTGGAAAACAGCACCCCCTAGAATGCCTTTTTATCCAAGTTAATAAAAATTGATTGTACAGTAATAGGCAATCTGGCTATGGGTATTTTTCAGGGAAACTCTGAATCTGATCGGGTTTGGTGGTATGATCGCGTCCTAACCACCTGAATCACTGCTATACCAGAAATTTGTTTTTGATCGATGCTCAACCAACAACGGCTAACCGTCAGCAACCCCGACGTAACAAAACTTATTCTTTTTTCTCAGATAACTTCACTCAAGTCTATACAATAATTGTCGGTACGATTTTTTATCAAATTAAAAAAAAGTTTAACTTAGTGAACGAGGTTAAACTCAGGTCGCGGGAGGGCATTCCGAGACTTAAAACGGACGTGGAGACAGTGTAAGACTACTTTTTCGGTAGCAACAGTCTGCGAAACGTCAACCCCATTCAGCGACCATCCTAAAAAGGTGGCGTGGCGAGAAATCCCCGTCCGTTTACGGCGAGGAGGATGTCAAATGTCTGGTTAATTAGCCAAAATCATTTTAATCTAAAAGATTAAATTGGCAACGACTCAAGCGAGGATAGGTTGAAAGCGTCCCGGCCAAGGGCGTCGAAACGAATCCGTTGAATGTTTGAGAACAGTACCATATTCCAGGTTCCATACTGTAAAGATTCAGATAGGGAGCGACAGAGATCGAATGAGTATAAAAGCAAGTGGTGGAAGCTCAGTTGCACGTCCGCAACTATATCAAACCGTACCCGTTGCCACCATTTCCCAAGCGGAGCAACAGGATCGCTTTTTGGGCAAAAGCGAATTAAGTGAACTGGCAACCTATTTCAGTTCCGGGGCGAAACGTTTAGAAATTGCTCAAATTCTGACACAAAATGCAGAATTGATTGTTTCTCGTGCTGCTAATCGGATTTTCACGGGGGGTTCACCTCTAGCGTTTTTAGAAAAACCTAGCGAAGCGACCGAACTGGTGGCCGTTGGTGGCGGTAGCAGTAATGTCGCCGAAGGCATGAAACTGGGAACGATTTCCTATGCGGAGAGCCGAACTAACAGTCTGTTGGATGGTTTAAAATCCATTTTTGTAGATGCAGGATCGGGGCCAGCCGTGTTTTTACCCCCCGGTTTCGGGCCAATTAACGTTTCTCGTTATGGCCCTCGGAACATGACTAAATCCCTGCGGGATTTAAGCTGGTTCTTGCGTTATGTAACCTACGCCATTGTCGCCGGTGATCCAAATCTAATCGCCGTTAACGTGCGGGGACTGCGGGAAATTATTGAAAATGCTTGTTCTAGCGCGGCGACTTTGGTAGCCTTGCAAGAAATGCGTCGGGCTGCTTTGGGCTATTTAAAAGCTGACAAAGAAGCTCAAGAAATTGCCCTGCAATACTTTGGGGTATTAATCACCGAATTTGAAGCGGCCACTCCTGGGACAAAGGTTCGCCAACGTCCTAACAGTAGTGACAAACAGGGGTTAGCACTGCCTCAAATTTACTTCAACGCCGCCGAGCGACGTCAGAAGTTCGTGATGAAACCGGGCTTGTCTTCGACGGAAAAAGAAGATGTGGTGAAAGCGGCCTATCGCCAAGTGTTTGAACGGGATATTACCCGCGCCTATAGCTTGAGCGTTTCCGACTTAGAATCCAAGGTGAAAAACGGCGAAATCTCCACCAAAGAGTTTATCCGCCGCTTAGGGAAATCTCCGTTATACCGGAAAAATTTCTATGAGCCTTATGTGAATAGTCGGGTGGTGGAACTGGCAACCCGTCACTTCTTGGGCCGGGGTTTAAGTTCTCCTGAAGAATTTACCAAATATTTCTCGATTGTCTCCAAAGGCGGTTTATCGGCCTTAGTGGATGCGCTGGTTGATTCCGAGGAATATTCCGATTATTTCGGGGAAGAAACCGTTCCCTATTTGCGCGGTTTGGGTCAAGAAGCCCAAGAATGTCGCAACTGGGGGCCACAAATTGACCTGTTTAACTACAGCGCTCCTTTCCGCAAAGTGCCACAGTTTGTGACTTTGTTCGCAGACTATAAACAACCTCTGCGGGATCAGCACGTTTACGGGACTGGGAATGATCCTCTGGAAATTCAGTTCGGGGCAATTTTCCCGAAAGAAACCCGCAATCCTAGTAACCGTCCGGCTCCTTTTGGTAAAGATACCAGAAGAATTCTGATCCGCAATGGGGCTGGAATTGATAACCAGTTAAGCAACCCGGCGGCCAGAGGCAACCATCCTGGCTCTTTGGGGCCGAAGGTGTTCAAACTGGATCAACTGCCTGGGGGCTATATTAGCAGTCGGTTCAAGCGCAGTGGTAGCAGCAAAGGAACCAGTGTTAATTACTCGGAATCCTCTACCCAAACGTTGATTCGTGCAGCTTATCGGCAGGTGTTTGGTCGGGAACTCTATGAGGGTCAACGCCAAACTGTTGCGGAAATTAAGCTGGAAAACGGCGATATTACCGTGCGTGAGTTTATTCGCGCCTTGGCGAAGTCCGATGTGTTCCGTAAGATGTATTGGACGTCGCTGTATGTGTGTAAAGCGATCGAATTTATTCATCGCCGTCTGTTGGGTCGTCCAACCTACGGCCGTCAGGAAATGAATGCCTACTTCGATCTGAGTTCCAAGAAGGGCTTCTATGCTTTGGTAGATGCCATTCTCGATAGTCAGGAATATAACGAAGCCTTTGGGGAAGATACGGTTCCTTATGAACGGTATTTGACTCCGGGGGGTGTTTCTCTGCGGACGGGTCGTGTCGGTGCCTTTGCTGAGAAAAAACCTGTGGGGCGTGATGAAGTTACTCCTCGGTTTATTGAACTGGGTACTCCTGACCAAACTAAGGGTGAGATGGAGTTAGATAATCGTGTTGCTCAAGGTGTCAGCAAGCGACGTGAACAAAGCAAAGTGTTCAAGTTGACGACTACTACTGATAAAGTGGCGCTGAAGACCTTAATTCAAGCGCTTTATCGTCAAATCTTTGAGCGCAATATTGATCCCTATGTGAACAGAAATGAGTTTACGGCTCTGGAAAGTAAGCTGGGGAACAATGAAATTAACCTGAAGGAGTTTGTTGAGGCGTTGGGAAGCACTTCTCTGTATATTAAGGAGTTCTATACCCCCTATCCCAATACTAAGGTGATTGAGTTGGGAACCAAGCATTTCTTGGGTCGCGCACCTCGCAACCAAGCGGAAATTCGGCAGTATAACCAAATCCTGGCAACCGATGGGTTGAAGGGGTTTATTAATGCGATGGTGAACAGTGTGGAATATGCTCAACTGTTCGGGGAAGATACGGTTCCTTATCGTCGTTATCCCACCTTACCTGCGGCTAATTTCCCGAATACGGAACGGCTGTATAACCAATTAACTAAGCAAAACGATGAGTTAGTAGTTCCCAGTTTTGAACCTGTGACTGCGACTGACCGTAGCTAAAATCAGTAATCAGTTATCAGTGTAAGAGTTAATAGTCAAGAGTTAGTTAACTAATAACTAATAACTAATAACAGCTTATATCCCTCTGTGTTTCTATGGAGGGATTTTTATTGCCGAATTATATAGCACTACGCATTACAGTTAAAACACTTCTAAATCCCGGCGCAGCCTGTTCCCTCCCCCCCCAGCCCCCCGTGCACGGGGGGTTTGGGGGGCTGTTCCGGTGTTCCGGTGTTCCCTGCTGTAATTAATATTGGGTTCCCGTCTTCCGATAATGAACCGCCGTAACTCCATCTGAATTCAACACCTGACCCTGATGAACAGTGGCATAAATTACCCAATGATCGCCACATTCCATCCGATTTTTTACCTCACAATCGAGATAGGCTAAGGCATCTTTTAAGATCAAACAACCCGTCGATGTTTCTTCCGTTTCTATGTCAACAAACCGATTTTCTCCGGGTTCAAAACGCTTGAGAAAATGTTTTCGCAGTTCTTTTCCTTCCTGCAAAATATTGAGTACAAAGCGATCGCCAATATGAGTTAAGGGTTCCAAGGCCCGATCCTTAGCCACCGCTACGGTAAACCCCGGAGGGTTGAAGGTCGCCTGGGATACCCAGGAGGCTAACATAGCGCTGTACATCTCCCCCCGACGCCCGGACACGACGCACAACGAACCAACCACACGCCCCAAGGCTTGGGCGGTGCGATCGGCTCCCGCAGAGGTAGCTGTGGGACGAAATGCCCGGCGTTTTTGGGTGCGTTTGAGGGTTTGAGCAAAATCAATCGCCGCCTCTTTACAGGTTTGTAGGGTGACATCCGTGGGGGTAAATTTAACTCGGATGGGTTCAAAACCAAATTTATAACCCGCATCTTTTAAGCGACTTTCTAACAAGTCAATTGCTTCTCCACTCCATCCATAAGACCCAAATACTCCGGCTAATTTGTTCGTCGAAGCTGTATTTAAAATCACTCCTAAAGCGGTTTGAATTTGGGTTGGAGCATGACCTCCTAGGGTGGGAGAACCAATAATAAATCCATCACATTTTTCTAGGGCTTCTTGAATTTCTGAGGATTTGGCATATTCACAATTAATTAATTCTACGGCGATATCGGACTTTGTTAATCCTTTGGCGATCGCTTGGGCTACTGTTGCGGTATTTCCATAAGCTGAGGCATATAATAATGCTACAGTTAAGTCCTGAGATTTCTGTTTTTCACTCCAATCTCGATATAAATTTGTTAGTTCTGTTTTGCCATGTTTAACTAACGGCCCATGACCGGTTCCATAGAATTTAATCGGAGGTAATTCCTTGATTTTATCGAGGTTAGAAAGAACATATTTAGCCTGGGCTGCATGAAGACAGTCATAATAAAACCGTCGATCATCGCTATAAACTGACCAGCCTTCATCAAAGACTTGATCGCCGCAAACGTGCGCCCCAAATAGCTTATCGGAGAATAAAATTTCCGTGGCTTGATCATAGGTTAAAATGGCATCGGGCCAGCGAGGAGTAGGAGTTAAAACAAACTGTAATTGATGACCTTGACCTAAATCTAAGGTTTCTTCTCCTTTGATGGTTAAAATTTTTAAGTTTTCAGTTTCAAAATATTCTCGTAATGCTAAAGCAGCCGGATTTGAACAAACGAATGTTATATTAGGTGATAATTCCAATAAAGCCTTTAATGTCGCCCCTCGATTAGCATTAAAGTGACCCAAAATAATATAATTCAACTGTTCCAAATTCACACGAGTTTGTAACGCTTCAATGTAATTTTGGGTAAAGGATTCTCCGGGGGGATCAATAATTGCAGTTTGATCAGCTTCAATAATATAACTATTCGCCGTTGTTCCCCGTTGTAGGGAATATTCAACTTCAAATTTTAACCGTTCCCAAGTGCGCGATCGCACTATTTTTGTGTTATTTCCAATTAAAAAAACTTGAACATCACGCGGTTTTTGATTATCCATAATCTTATATTAAAAAAAGTTTTTTTGATCTCTCTTGAGCCTTAAGCATCGATCCCCCCTGGCCCCTGCCCTTATTAAGCAGGGTTAGGGGGGATTAAGGGGGATTAATAATGATTTCCGACTTTGCGATGGTGAACCGCAGGTAGCACATCAGGATCACTGACTCGTCCATTATCAACGGTGGCGTAAACAATCCAATGATCACTTAACTCCATCCGACTTTGGACTTGACATTCTAAATAGGCTAAGGAATCTGTTAGAATCGGACTGCCATTATTAGCAGTTTGGGTATTAATTCCTTCAAACCGATCCGCACCAGGAGTAAATCGTTTTAAGAAGTGTCTCATCAGTTTTTGATAATTACTTTCTGCCAAAACATTCAGCACAAATTTATCATCAACCTGCATTAACGCTTCAATGGCTCGATCCTTAGCAACGGCAATGGTTAATCCTAATGGTTGAAAACTTGCTTGAGTCACCCAGGAGGCTAACATCGCACTACTAACTTCTCCTTTTTGAGCCGTAATAATATACAATCCACCGCTTAAGCGTCCCATGGCTTTATCTAAGTTACTATCCAGGGATTTCATCTGCTTAACGGTTTTATCTCGACTCAACCATTGTCCGATATCTGTACCCGCTTCATCGCAGGTTTGATAGGTGGTATCATGGGGAGTTTCCGTAATCCGAATTGAAGGAAAGACTTGCTTTAATCCAGCATCATTGAGTTTAACTTGCAACGGATATAATGATAAATCATTTCCCCCTCCCGACTCATATAAACCGTAGGATTGTTTATTATGAGCCGATGCAATAATGGTGTTAATTGTTTCTTCTGCAAGTTCAGAACCTAAACCAGAAACCGGGGGCATTCCGATTATAAATCCCGCAGAACCCATCACTAATTCTCGCACTTCTGTCGCTTCAGCCGTGCGTAAATCCATCATTTCTACGGCAACACCTGTTTTTGTAATGCCGTGGGCGATGGCTTGGGAGAGGCGATCGCTATAGCCATAGTCGGAGAAATAAAACACCGCTACAGTGGTTTCAGATTTAGTTTGTTCGTGACTCCATTGCCAATAACGTCCTTTTAGTTCTTCTAAATTATGCCGTAATAATGGGCCGTGTCCCGTGGCAATTGTGGTAATTTCTCCTAAAGGTTCCATGCGTTTCATCGCATTAATTACCGAACGAGCATTAGGAGCCATTAAACACTCATAATAAAAGTGAAAATCTGGTTCAAGTGCCGCTAAGTTTGTATCGTAGGTTTGATCGGAACAATAGTGCATTCCAAACGCATCGCAAGTAAATAAGGTTTGGCTTTTCCGATCAAAGCTAAAAATTGTATCCGGCCAATGTAAATTCGGAGCAGATACAAATTCTAAAACATGATCATTTCCTAAATCTAAGGTATCGCCATTTTTAACTAATTTACGTTCAAAGGGGGTATGGGTTAAATTTTCTAAAAATTGAATTGCTACCTTCGACCCCACAACCGTAACATTGGGAGCAAGTTCTAGGATATCTTTAACTAGGCCACTGTGATCGGGTTCGGTATGACTAATAATTAAATAGTCAATATCCGCAGGATTAATTAATCCTTTGAGTGTGTCTAAATATAGTTGCCGGAATTTGGCATGGGATGTGTCAACCAGGGCTATTTTTTCCCCGCGAATGATAAATGAATTATAGGTTGTACCGTTTTGCAGGCCAAATTCTATATCAAATCTTTCCCGATCCCAGTCCAGGGAACGAATAGCAGTGGTATCAGCAGCAATCTCTTGAACTTCAATTGTTAAACGATTTTGTTTTACACGATCAGTGAGGGCTACCATTCATGACCTCCCTAGATAATTGGTTATGACTTTGACTTGTTTCCCTATTGTGACACGGATTAATCGTAAAGATTTATTAAAAAACCTATCACCCAGTTCAGCTTTACTTTTGTAAAGCTGTTGATGGTTGGCGAGTATCCTCGCTCCCCTGGCTTTTCCCGCGCCCATCTTTACAAAGCCTTAACAATTGCTAACAAATTTTTACACAATTCTTGAATAGGGGGCTTGACCCCTCACCCAAAAAAAGTTATATTGTGGTATGTAGATGCACCCTGATGGTAGGGAGAGTGGCTAAGGCGACTCTCTCTTTCTTTTTGTTCTTTGATGGTAGACCGTGAGGCAGGTTTATAAGTAGTTGCACAAAATAAATTACCTAGTTGAGAGAGGGAACACCGGAACAGCCCCCCCAAACCCCCCGTGCACGCAGGGCTAGGGGGGGAGGGAACAGGGTAGAGGATGTGTAATTAATTTTGTTTAGGTACTTATAGAACTTGCCCATATCCCTATCCCATGGCGGAACGTCCCTGTTTTCCCAATTTAAAGAATACAAAATAACCCAAATAAAGAATATAAACAGCTAAACCCACTAAAGCAAAAAAGCCTAAAAATTGAGGGGTCAAATTAGGACTAAAAGTTTGTCTATATAACCAGGGAGGGTCTAGCCAAATCCGACAAGTCGCATCGGCGATTAAATTTTTTTGACCTTGAGAAAATCCACAATGTACAACCGGAATTAAAGCGATCGCACCCAAAAGATTATAAACCGTTGCCGCCCAACGCCAAGAAGTAAAGATTAACTTCAGACCCGAATTAGGCATTTCTGAAACTTCTTCATTCAGATCCACCCAAAACCAGAGGGAAATCAGAATTAAAACCCGTGCCATAATAGAAGTCAGAAAACCAATCGGGAGGGCAGCAATCATTAAATACAAACTAATGATCAACAAACTAGCAACACGAAAATAGGTGATCATTAAGCGTTGAATAGCTTCAGCTTTCTGAACAAAAGCCCAAATAAAGATCACAAAGGGAATAATTAGTGCAAATATAACCGCCAGCCTATAGTCCGTCCAGACCAACGGTTGTAACCAGGGAGATTCGACGGCTAGTAAACAATTAAACATCCTAAATTATCAAATCCAATTAACAAAAATTAAGCAACTGGGTTAACTAAAGTTAACTCCCAGTTGCTGATCAATTAACAAAGACTATAAAAACCCAAAAACAACGGATTAGTCTTCATAAATACGACATTCATCCGCACCAGGGTTATCGTTGCAATAGACTTCAAAAGAGTTTTTGGGTTTTTTTTGTTTTTGGTGTGAAGCTTCAGCTTGTAATTCTTCTACAGCATCCCAAGCTGCTGCACACTCTTTAGAGTTCGAGCCAGTGACATCACAGACTGTGCGGGCTCCCTCTACTTCTTTCTCGATGACTTCGTTGATGTCGTTCATAAACCTTTCGTCCAATCCAAATCTACTAAGTACAGGTTCCAATTATACTTTAGAACATTTTTCAACAGTTCAGTCAACCCAGACAGTAACATTCATTGGATCTGCTGTATTCCACACAATCTGCTATCTTAGCACAAGAGAGCCGACTATTGAGGGAGGGCGAAGATGGCAGAATCAACAACCAAACCTATGCGCTGGGTCAGTGCTTTATCTGAACGTCCTTCCTTGGAAGCGGCGGTAAAAGAAGTTGTGGAAATCGCTCAAGATGCCTTACGAGCTTCTCCAGACCTAGGTTTAGTCTTTATTTCCTCGGCCTTTAGTAGTGAATATTCCCGACTGATGCCCTTACTCCAAGAACATCTCAATCTTCCCATGCTGATCGGTTGTGGTGCAGGGGGTGTGATTGGCATGAATTCCGATTACCAGGCTGAGGAAATTGAGGGAGAACCCGCTCTGAGTCTCACTTTAGCCCATTTACCGGATGTTGCAATTCATCCGTTTCATCTATCGGCCGATGATTTGCCTGATTTGGATAGTTCCCCGGATCAATGGGTAGAATTAATTGGAGTTAAACCCGAAGATCAGCCCCAATTTATTCTGTTAGTTGATCCCTACTTTGGTCAAATTAATGATTTCCTGCTGGGTTTAGATTACGCCTACCCGGGTTCGGTAAAAGTGGGAGGAGTGGCCAGCACTGGAGCCATGGGTGGGGCTACAGGGGTATTTTCCGGTTCCAAACGCTATTCTGAGGAAATTGTTGGTTTGGCGTTGTCTGGTAATATTGTGATTGAAACCATTGTTGCTCAAGGTTGTCGTCCCATTGGCCATCCCTATCGCGTGACCCAAGCTGAACGCAATATTGTTTTAGAAGTGGAAACTCCATCGGCAGATTCTGAACCAGAAACCAAGTTTTCCGTTTCTGTGCGCTTATCTCCCCTAGAAGCATTGCAGGATCTGGTACAGGAATTAAGCGAAGAAGATCGACAACTGGCTCAACATTCTTTGTTTGTTGGGGTAGTGCGGGATGAATTTAAACAGAAATTAGAACCTGGGGATTTTTTAATTCGGAATTTAATTGGGGTCGATCCCAAGGCTGGGGCCATTGCTATTGGCGATCGGGTTCGTCCCGGCCAACGGATTCAATTTCACCTCCGAGATTCTCGCACTTCCGCAGAAGATTTAGAATTATTAATCGAACGTTATCAACGACAGGCTTCTTCCTTTCCCCAAGGAGTCACAAATGCCGGAGCATTGATGTTTTCTTGTTTGGGACGGGGAGAAGGGCTTTATGGGGAACCGAATTTCGACTCCCGACTATTCCGACGATATTTTAATATTCCCTTGAGTGGCTTTTTCTGCAATGGTGAAATTGGCCCGGTGCGAGATACTACGTTTCTACACGGTTATACCTCGGTTTTTGGAATTTGTCGGCAAAAAAATTATTAATTAATATCAATTCAATTTTTGTAAAAACTAAGTGTTTGAAGTTTATGCAGGAAAATTCACAACAGCTTTTGGTTTTGACTCAATTGTTTAAAGTCGGTATTGATCGGGCGGATATGATGTTAGAAACTATCTGCCGATCGCCGATCAAGTTAAAGTTACTATCTATCGATTTATTCCCCCCGCAACAGTTAACTATGCAGTTGGAAAAACGGTTGGGTACTAAGGATCTAAAATCGGTAGAAATGGTATTTACAGGGGAGTTTCAAGGGAATACTCAACTGATGTTTCCGAAACAAACTGCGACAATATTAATTGATTTGATTGAAAGTGAAGATCGGCGCAAATTAGATAAAGGAGCTTTTGAAAAAGCCATTTTTAGCGAAGTAGGAAATATTTTTTATAATGGGATTATGGGAGTGATTAGTACCCTCTGTGAATATGGAATTACCTATATGATTCCTAAATATAAAGAAGGAGATCTGAGAAATCTATTGTTCGGGAGTTTATCTCCTAAATATTCAATTGCTTTGATCGGAACTATTGAAATATTCAAAGATCGAAATTTAGTCTTCTGGTTTCAATTTGATACTTTGGAAAAACTCTTGGAAAAAAGCAGTAATATTGAGGATTATTTTGATGTTTAATTATAGATAAGGGTAATTACGAATTACGAATTACGAATTACGAATGGGTAATGGGGAAGAAAAGAGTTCACTTTAGTTTTAGACTCCTTTAAATCCTGTTTTTATTTCTTGTTCTAAAAGATTAGATTGAGCTTGAGGAGATTTTTTGATTAACCCAAGTTGGCTTAAAATAATTCCCAAAATAATAACTATTCCCCCAATATATTGAGCAATTGTCGGGGTTTCTCCCAATATAAAATAGGCAGCCAAAATTCCTGCCAATGGGCTAAAAGAACTCACCAAAGAAACATCTGAAGCCGTCGTATTTTTAATTCCCTGAAACCAGCAGATTTGACCTCCTACGACAATTATGATTCCATAAACTAACATCCATTGCCATAAAAAAGGAGAAAAAACATCCATAAAATGTTGTGATCCAAATATGTGCATAGCAACTATAAAAAAAATAATTGTTCCCGTGATTGTACGAAAAATCGTAAAAATTCCTAAAGGGATTTTTTGTAGTTTAACTTTACTAATAATACTAGAAAAAGCCAAGGCGATCGCACCTCCAAGAATCATTAATTCAGGAATCCCGATCATCAAACTGCCTCCCATTTCTATCATACCAGATTCAGGAGGTTGAAGCATAATCGTTAAAGCCACCCCCACAAAGGAAATTATTGCACCCAGAATTACCCAAAAATTGACTTTTTCCTTGAGAATAAAAATTGACAAAGCTAAGGCTAAAGCGGGTTCAATTCTACCAATTAAAACCACATTATTAACGGTGGTTTGTTCCAGGGCTGAAAAAATTAAAGCCGGGGCGATCGCACTGGATAAAATAGCAACCGTTAACAGACCAAACCAATCAGATACTGAAAGTTTTTTAATGTTGTTTACCGTCCATTGTCTCCCATAAATCAGTAATAAAGCCAATAAAGCACAAACATTTCCCACAAATAAAACATTACAAAAAGCTATAGGGTTTCTCCCATTAATTAAATGTTGTCCACCCAGATCCGCTAGTTTGCTCACAATTGCATTAGAAGTGGCAAAAATAATAATAGCTAAGGCTAAATAACCCCGACCCGTCATTAAATTTTTATTCATCTGCTTAATTGTAGAGGATCTAAACTTTAAGATAAAACTAACTGTGCAAAATTATCAATTTGATCTGTAGCACTAAATTCTTCAAAGTAGCGGCGCACAGACGGCGGAAAAACCTCAAAATTAAATTGAGTATCTCCGTTGGCGATATCTGCCCAAAAATAACGCAAATGGGGAACTAATTGTTCGGCTTCTTGAATCGTTAATCTTAACGGTGGATTGGTTAATAGTTTCATCATAAAGGGAAAAGAATGCTCCCCCATCCATTCCCGTGATTTTACGGATAAATCTGGCCAATCTTCAACGGCGGTAATTCGATGGGATTCTATCTTTAAAACGGGTTTTCCCTGAGCATTTGTATGAACACAAATCACGCGATAGGGATGGGGATAACTAACTAATGATCCTGTGGTAATATCATAAATTCCTTGCCATTGGGCAATATCTTGAACGTGCAAATGTCCGGTAAAAACTAACTGCACCCCCGCCTGTTTTAAAATCTCTAAAAAACGCGGAGCATTTTCTAACATATATCTTCGTCCCAAGGAATTCGTCGCCTGTCCTGGTAAATGTTCAATCACATTATGATGAATCATCACAAAAACCAATTGATTTTTGACTTGAGATAATACCTGTTCTAACCACTCTAACTGTTCTGACTTTAAACAGCCTATTTGATTGCCATTAACATCAAAATGATTGGAATTTAACCCAATTAATTGTAACCCGGGTAAAATTTCCTGGGTATAATCTAAACCTTGATGGTTTTCATAGCCAAAAGCTCGATAATATTGGGGAAATTCCTTCAATCCAATGGAATTTTTATGGCTTTCTAAGGCTGGAATATCATGATTGCCAGGAATTACATAAACTGGATAGGGAAGTTGGCTTAATCGTTGACTTAACCATTGATGATTTTCCCGTTCTCCATGTTGAGTTAAATCTCCGGGTAAGAGTAGAAAATCTAAATCTAATTCCCCTAAATGGTCTAATGCCAATTCTAAAGCGGGGATACTCACTTCCACTAAATGGAAACGATGGGGATGATCCCAAATTGTTTGAGGCAGAGCAATATGCAAATCACTGACAATGGCAAATTTAAAATTTAAGTTCATAAACAAATTGATAAAAGGGCTAACAAAAAAGGTATTACTCGACGCAATAATTGACAAAATTAAGGCATATCTAAAAGTTCATGATTTTATTAAATTGGATGAACTTTGATCTCTTTACTAAAAGAATACAGCGAAATTAATCCCATTTTTTAAACAATATTAATAATATTAACATTACTTCATTATTTTCTCCAGTAACGGTCGAATATTTTTATTTTTACAGATAAAATTTAATCAGCCTAAAAAGGGGTATGTTTGTACATTTCAATACAGAAGCAACGGATTTTTAGGGATAAACAATCTGTATATGTACTCATTTCTTAAATAACTCTAACATAAAGTTGGAATTCTTTAAGAAATGTAATACAATAGTTAAATAATTGTTAAGGATTTTCAGCAGTATTATCAATGCACAAAGACTATTACGGCTTGTTAATCTCCACCCTCAGTTTTCGCCATCGCTGGAAATGGCAAATTATTCTCCCCTATGGCGAATATTTGACCTCCGACGAGGACTACGCCTCCGCAGAAGAAGCACTTAGGGAAGGAAAATCTTGGTTAGAACGGAAGTCAGCGTTTAATGCCATTAATAGCTGTCTGGCTCAGTTTTATAGTGCAGGGGTGCTCAATCCTTCGGAATACAGCAGTCTGATAGATTCTCTGCGGGGAATTACCGAAAGCTGTTCATCGGATTAAATCGGTTTGAATTCATCAATCCAACCTGTCCGAAAATGACCGATTTGATTGGCTTGCCAAATTCTACCACTATTAATATCTAAACCCGTTAACCAACCTTGTCCATAAACCCAAGTATCAATACAAATGGCAAGGTTTGATCACCCCCCCATTTAAACCAAGCATCGAAATTTTTGTTTAACAGGACTTACGCAAGGACGCTATATATAGCGCATTAATCTGGTTCAGACAGAAGGGCGATATGCCTCCGGCACGCTACGCGAGCGCGCTTATAATAAAGAGAATCAATCTGTGTTTGATCCCTCATTAACTTTCAAGAACTAGCATCAACTACCAACCGCTTAAACAAAGAAACTGAAATAATTTTAGTATCTTCCCAGGTTTTTACTTCAGTTAAATCTCTATCTCCTGTAATCAAAAAATCCGCCTTAGCCGCCACAGCACAAGCGAGAAACTTAGCATCTTTTCTATCTCTAGGAAAATCTACCTCAACATTTACTTCTAAAACTGTAGTAAATTGCTCTATAAAAGTTAACCACTCTGTCCGTATTTCTTCCGTTAAAGGAAACTTAGGACGATTTAAAACTTCTTTGTATTCAGTTAAAATCTCTGGTGATATAATCCATTCATAATTAGGATGATCAGCCACAAACTGAATCACAATCCTCGGATTGCGTCCTTTTAGAACAGCAGATACTAAGACATTGGTATCAATAATAACTTTCATTCCCCTCTACGATAAGCTTCAATTTCTGCGGTAATTTCTTCTTCCGTAATATCTTCTACCCCTGGCAAAGCTTGGGTGCGATCAAATAATTCTCGCAACTTTTGACTCATTTCTGCACGGGGATTTTCTTCTGCTAAAATAATCACCTCTACTCGCTGTCCGGGTTGAAAAGGTAAATCTGATAAAATCACCTGTTTCGGGTCTTCTATCGTGATGTAAGCTTTATAAGCATTCATAAATAGTTCCTCTTAATTAAATGCTGAAAATTTTATTTTACTGTCCTTTTAACAAACCTCAAAATTCAACTAAAATTTATTCTGACAACCTCTGATCATGCAAAAGCATTAATTGATTAGCGTTCAAAGTCTCTATAGCATAAGCCCGACCGTTTAAATCACTATATTCTACCTCAAAAATATTCGGTTTGTACACTATCGAATAGTTTTATTTATGAATCCACTTTTCCATTCCTTGTAATTACCTTCTCCCACAGCGTACTGCCAAAGGTTCTTATATTGTCAAATTTAATTTCTAGGGCATTTTCCTGAGTTGATATATTCACGAAAGCTCTTAGCATAAAGATAACTTTTCGATTTCCACCAAGCAGCCACTCCCGGCTGTGCCAAATGATCTCGTATATTTTGACCCCAGCCAGCCCATAATTCTTCTTCTAATAACTTATTATTATATTGGTAATATAAATTCTCGTATAAATTGAAAAAGCTAGACATAAGCTCATTAAATCTAGCCAATTGTGTTTCGTTGAATTTGTCGCTACTTGCCTGTCCCAACCTATATATTTTTGCTACTTCTGCATCCTGGCTAATGCGGGATTCAATCTCAGCAAAAGCAGTGATAATTGATTGATAAGTTGCGCCTTTAGTTGCTCTTGTACTCTCCCTCACTTGGATAGCCACATAAATTAGAGACACAACTATTACAATCGTCTGAATGATATCAGTAACATCACCTATAGAAAGTGAAATCTGAGATAAAATCATTTTTTCTATATTTCCTGCTAATTTTTTATTTAGAGCTTTCCTTCAAGTAACATTATAACATTCTCAGCAACCAGAACGTACAAGGCAATGTTACCGATAACGCTGTTCACCCGATTAAAGGGGTTTGAATTCGTCAATCTCAGCCGTCCGAAAATGACCGATTTGATTGGCTTGCCAAATTTTACCACTATTAATATCTAAACCCGTTAACCAACCTTGTCCATAAACCCAAGTATCAATACAAATGGCATAGCCTAAATTAACTGGTTTACCAATGGTTTGACGGGTATGACCACAAACCATAGTTTTTCCTGAAATATGGGGTTTCGCATGATGAAATTTTGCCCCAAATAATTGTTCTGTGGGTTGTTGATTTAAGGGAAGTTGGGGGTCAACATTCCCATGAACAAAAAAATGGTTTTCCGTTTCCCAATAGTTCACACACAGGTTTTCCATAAATTCCCAATGGTGAGCGGGAATAGTTTGTAAATAAAATTTTTTCTCTGTTTTAGGATAGGAAGCTAAGGTTTGATCTCCCCCCCATTTAAACCAAGCATCAAACTGTTGGGGAGAATTTCGTGCTTCTAACATCATGATTTCGTGGTTTCCCCGCAGGGCGACTAACTGTCCGGTTTTGTGCAGGGTAATCAGTCTTTCCAGTACCCCGTTAGAATCTGGCCCTCGATCCACATAGTCCCCTAGGGTAATGATTAAATCATCGGTTTGAGGCTTAATCATAAATAGGAGAGTATCCCAAGCCATTGAACAGCCGTGAATATCACCAATGGCAATAATTCGCATATTTAGTTATGTACAATAACGGGGGTTCCCACCGATGCCCACTCAAATAACCATTTGGCATGATTAACTGCCACATTCGTACAACCGTGGGAAACGGGTGTACCAAATAAATTATGCCAATAGGCTCCATGAATGGCCATGCCACCGTCGTAGTACATTGTATAGGGAACATCGGGAACATCATAATCCGGGCCGGTCATGCGAGTTGTTTCATATTTGGTATAAACTTTAAAGACTCCGGTGCGGGTGGGAGTGTCCGCTTTTCCGGTGGAAACAATTACTGCATAAACGGGTTGATTTCCTTCCCAAGCTATTAATCTTTGTCGAGATAAATCTATTAAAATCCAACGTTCAGAAGATTGCTGTAATTCTATCATATTACGCGCAATCAGGTTGTGTTGTTCATTGGCGATCGCTAAATTTACTGGGGAAAATCCGGTAATTAATGTTAATATTGTCGCCGTTGCTATTATTCCCAAAAAACTTGATTTTGTTCTGGGAAAATGGGGTTGTTTGACCGGATTAAACCTGAAATCAGAGAGGGATTGAATTAGGGGGTTGAGCGTTTTCATAATCTACTCCTCTTGTTTAACTTAATTTAGATCAATGGGTGTGATTGTTAAATTCAATTATAGGGAAATTTCCGAGAACTGTTGTAGGAGGGTTTGAGTTTTTTTGGCGATCGCTTGCCAATTTTGTTCTCCAATTAAATCAGGTGGAAATAAATCTCCAGCCAGTCCCACCGCGATCGCTCCCGCTTGAATAAACTCAACAGCATTGTTTAAAGTTACCCCTCCCGTGGGAATCAAGGGGATATTTCCCATCGGCCCTTTAATACTTCTAATATAATCTACACCACCGACCGCAGAAATAGGAAATACTTTAACACAACTAGCCCCTGCTTGCCAGGCGGTGATGATTTCGGTGGGGGATAATGCCCCGGGAATTATGGGAATTTCCGCTTGTTTTGCCACCTGAATCATATCAGGGTTGGTATGGGGAGAAAATAGGAATTGCGCCCCGGATGCGATCGCATTCTGCACGTCTTCAATGGTAAATAATGTTCCAGTTCCGATCAAACATTCTGGCAATTCAGACCGTAATTCCGCAATTAATTCTGGGGCTTGATCGCTATTCCAAGTAATTTCAATTAACCCCATGCCTCCGGCGGCGGTCGCCTGAGCCATTTGTTTTCCGAGTTGCCTTTGGCGAGTGCGGATAACGGCGATCGCTCGATATTTTTTTAACCAAGATAACCAAAGTTCAGAATTCACTTTTAAATTAAAATATCCTTAAAATTGATTAACAATATTACCTAATTTATTATAGCATATTTAAGATATTATTATTCCCTATGCTCGTCTATAAAACTTAAAAATCTATGTTAAAATCAGAAAAATCAAACAATCTTATTAATTAAATTTATGATTAGTGTAGAAGAATTAATTGAAAAATATCAGCTTATTCCCCATCCTGAAGGTGGATATTTTCGAGAAACCTATCGTTCTGAGGGTGTAATTTATCAGAATGCTTTACCCGAACATTTTAAAGGTGATCGCAACTATTGTACAGGAATTTATTTTCTACTACCCCAAGGGACAAAATCCTGTTTGCATCGGATTCAATCTGATGAAATGTGGCATTTTTATTTAGGAGGTTCCATGACTCTGATCTTAATGCACGAAGACTATGGGGTACAAAATATTATTCTTGGGTCTAATATTTTAGCAGGAGAACAAGTCCAGTTTGTGGTTCCGGCGGGATGGTGGTTTGGGGGTTATCCTAATTCTGAAAGTTCCTATAGTTTCGTTGGTTGTACCGTTGCACCCGGGTTTGATTTTGCCGACTTTCAATTAGCAAATCGCTATGAACTACTCCAGAAATTTCCAGGATCTACGGATATTATTTTAACATTAACCCCTGATTTAGAATTAATAATATAACAGGAAGCAGGGGGAGCAGGGGGTGTAAACTCATTCGTAATTCGTAATTCGTAATTCCCCATATTACATCCGTTCTAAGACAGAAATTCCTAACAAAGATAACCCTAATTTTAAGGTTTTTGCCGTTAAATCACATAATGATAAACGAGAAGTCCGTTGAGGTTCTCTGGCTTTCACGACGTCACATTGCTCGTAAAACTGATTAAATTTTTGGCTTAATTCAAACAAATATTGACATAAGCGGTTAGGTAATAGATCTTTAGCAACTTCCTCTAAAATATCCTGCAATTGTAATAAATGTTTAGCCAAAACCACTTCTTCATCTGCTTCTAAAACCAGTTGAATATCTGTTTCTAACTTTTGCCAATCAATATTTCCCTTACGACTAATTCCTTGAATTCTTACATAGGCATAGAGCATATAAGGAGCCGTATTTCCTTGTAATGATAACATTTTATCAAAACTAAAAATATAATCACTGGTGCGATTTTGGCTTAAATCTGCATATTTAACCGCACTCAAACCCACTATTTCCGCCACATGATCAATAAACTCCTGGGTTTCCGTGCGTCCTTCAGCTTTGATGCGGGTTTCTAAATCCTTTTTAGCATAATTGACCGCCTCATCTAATAACTCCCTTAAACGCACGGTTTCCCCAGAACGAGTTTTTAATTTTTTGCCATCTTCCCCTTTCACAACTCCAAAAGCAACATGAACTAATTCGACATTTTCCGGTATCCAACTCGCCCGTTTTGCTACTTGCCAAAACTGCATAAAATGGTTGGTTTGTCCAGCATCGGTAACATAAATAATTCGAGTCGCTTTCTCGGTTTCAATCCGATGTCTTAACGCAGCTAAATCCGTTGTAGCATAATTATAGCCACCATCGGATTTCTGCACAATTAATGGTAAAGGTTCTCCTTCTTTATTAGTAAAACCTTCTAAAAATACACATTTTGCCCCCTGATTTTCGACTAATAATCCTGTTTTTTCTAATTCTTCAACAATTTGGGGTAAAAATTGATTATAAAAAGATTCTCCTCTTTCAGTTAATTTAATCCCTAAATCATCATAAATTAACTGAAATTCTCGCCGAGATTGTTCACATAATAATTGCCACGCCCGACGGCTATCTTCTGCCCCCGCTTGTAGGCGTACAACCTCTTGACGGGAGGTTTCTTTGAAGGTTTCATCCTGATCAAATCTAACTTTAGCTTGACGATAAAACTCTACTAAATCCCCTAAAACTAAAGCATCTGCTGTGATTAAAGCTTCAGGATAAACTTCTCTTAAATAGGTAATTAACATTCCAAATTGAGTTCCCCAGTCCCCAACGTGGTTAAGACGTAAAACCTCATGTCCTTGAAATTCTAAAACCCTAGCAATGCTATCTCCAATAATCGTAGATCGGAGATGTCCGACGTGCATTTCTTTAGCAATATTCGGACTAGAAAAATCTACAATCATTTTTTGGTTAGGGTTAACTTTAGGAATATTTAACCGTTCATCCCCTAACATTTTTTGGAGTTGGATTTGTAAATAGTCTGTTTTCAAGCGTAAATTAATAAAACCAGGGCCAGCAATTTCCGGAGTTTCGCAAATTTCATCAATAATTAAATTGTCTATAATTTGAGTTGCGATCGCTCTAGGATTACTTTTTAAAGGTTTAGTTAAAGACATCGCCAAATTACATTGATAATCACCAAATTTAGGATTAGTTGATGCAACTACCATCGGATCAATTGTGGCAAAATCTTCACCAAAGGCAGCTACTAACGCTTGATTAAATTTAATCTTGAGAAGTTCTACTGTAGATGTCATAAAATAAATAGTTCCGGTTTAAGGCTTCATTTAAAGATGTGCTTTTGAGTCGATTGTACCTTGAATTCAGTTCATCCAGAAAACATAACTATTGCTGGGCTTGATACCTAAGTCCTAACCTGCTCAGGTGGCCATCTGGGGTCGGGAAGTGGTGGCTCCATAATCTGAAAATAAATTAATTTACAAATGTATTGAAATTCAATTGAAAGTATAATACACTTTCCCTATCAATTTATGATAAATTCTGTACAGAGATGACTAAATGGTCTGCACGGTTAAACATTCCTTCTTGGCTGCAACTTCTCTCAAAAGCCATGAAACGCCGTTCTATTCTACGTTTTATGGGTTTATTCGCTGGCGGTTTGTGCTTAAGTTTTGCCTTAGCCGCTTGCGGAGGCGGAAATTCCGCCAGTACCTCAACCCCAACCCCTATAGCAGCTAACACAGCCACACCATCAAGTGCAGTAGTTAGAATTGGCTATCAAAAATCTGCTACCCTCCTCAACACCTTAAAATCCCAAGGAACTTTAGAAAAGCGTTTACAACCCCAAGGGATAACAGTTCAATGGTCGGAGTTTTCGGCTGGCCCAGCAATTTTAGAAGGCTTAAATGTCGGACAAATTGACTTTGGTTATACAGGAGAAACCCCGCCAATTTTTGCACAAGCGGCGAATGCACCCTTAGTTTATGTTGCCTATGAACCATTAGGGCCCAAAGCCGAAGCAATTTTAATTCCCAAGGATTCAACAATTCAAAGTGTGGCGGATTTAAAAGGGAAAAAAGTTGCCTTAAATAAAGGTTCAAATGTGCATTATTTACTCGTAGCAGCATTAGAAAATGCCGGGTTGCAATATACCGATATTACTCCGGTTTTTCTGCCTCCGGCCGATGCCAGGGCAGCCTTTGAACAAGGAAGCGTTGATGCTTGGGTGATTTGGGATCCTTATGCAGCCGTTGCCGAAACCGCTATTGGGGCAAGAATTTTAACCGATGGTACAGGATTAGTGGAAAACCGAGGCTTTTTCTTAGCATCTCAAAAGTTTGTTGATCAAAATCCCCAAGTTGTTACCGCCATATTAGAAGAACTGAAAACCACTAGCCAATGGGCACAAACCAACCCTCAAAAAGTGGCAGAATTTCTATCTAAAGAAACCGGAATTGATATTGACTCTCTATTATTAGCCGAAAAAAGACGCAATTATGGTGTTGATCCCTTAACTCCAGAAACAATTTCTGGTCAACAAAAAATTGCCGATACCTTTTACCGATTAAAACTCATTCCTAAAGAAATCAGTATTCAATCGGTGGTTAAAAATCTGGTCTAATCAGTTAACAGTCTTTGTAGGGGGACGGCGCGCCCATCCGTGTCAACGACCGCCGAAAACCCGTGATTACAGCCGAGATCAGATCCCCCTAAATCCCCCTTAAAAAGGGGGACTTTGATCTCCTGTTCCCCCCTTGTTAAGGGGAGCCACTGCGGTCTTGGGGTCTCCCCAAGTGGAGCAAGTGGCGTGGGCTAGGGGGGATCATTTGACCGATAACTGTTTCTCGGAATTGACAATTTTAGGAATAAAAAAATGCAAATTCTCTGGTTTTTTCCCACTCATGGAGACGGACGTTATTTAGGAACCACCTATGGCGGACGGGCCGTTAATCTGGACTATTTACAACAAATTGCTCAAGCCGTTGATCACCTGGGCTACACCGGGGCACTGATTCCCACCGGACGCTCCTGTGAAGATGCTTGGATTGCTGCGTCGTCCCTAATTTCCGTCACCCAACGGATGAAATTTTTAGTCGCCCTCCGTCCCGGAATGACTACCCCTAGCACGGTAGCGAGAATGGCCTCCACCTTTGATCGCCTCTCTGGGGGGCGGTTACTGGTGAATGTCGTCACCGGAGGTGATCCCGTAGAAATGGCGGGGGAAGGTCTGTATCTGTCCCATGATGATCGTTATGAGTTAACCGATGAATTTCTTCAGATTTGGCGCCGGGTAATGGCTGGGGAAACCGTTGATTTTAAGGGGAAATATCTGGATATTCAAGGGGCAAAATTGTTGTTTCCTCCAGTACAAAACCCCCATCCGCCCCTGTGGTTTGGGGGTTCATCCCCGGCAGCTATGGAGATCGCGGCCAAACAAATTGACGTGTATTTGACCTGGGGAGAACCCCCGGCACAGGTGGCTGCAAAAATTGCCCGGATGCGTCAATTGGCTGAAGCCCAAGGTCGTACCCTCAAGTTTGGGATTCGTCTCCACGTTATTGTCCGTCGTACCTTAAATCAAGCCTGGGATGCGGCAAATGAATTGATTGAATATGTCGATGATCAGGCGATCGCAGATGCCCAAAAAGCTTTATCTCGTACCGACTCCGAGGGACAACGGCGGATGAGCGAACTGCATGGAGGCTCAAAAACTGCCCTGGAAATTAGCCCCAATTTGTGGGCGGGTGTGGGGTTAGTCCGGGGCGGGGCGGGCACTGCATTAGTCGGGGATGCTGATACGGTTGTTAAACGGATGTTGGAATATCAAGCATTAGGAATTGAAACCTTTATTTTCTCCGGTTATCCCCATTTAGAAGAAGCCTATCGGGTTACAGAATTATTATTTCCCCATCTGCCTTTAGACTATCAACCTCCTTCTTTAGAGACTAATATGATGAGTCCTTTTGTTGGAGAAATTATTGGTAATGATCGCCATCCTAGTTCACAAAAAATTACCAGTCCTACGGCTTCCTAAATTATGGCTACAAAAGGGTTGAAAAAATCTTTGAATCATCCGATTATTCCTTGGCTTGTGCCTGTGGGATTCTTGCTGATTTGGCAATTTTTATCTCAAATAGGTTGGTTATCCAATCGGGTTTTACCCCCCCCGACGGATGTGATACAAGCCGCGATTACATTAACGTTAAGTGGTGAATTGTTCAAACATATTTTGATTAGTACCCAACGGGCGATCGCTGGATTTATCGTTGGGGGAATAATTGGGGTCAGTTTGGGCTTGCTGAATGGCATTTCCTTCCGGGCTGAAAAATTCCTCGATACTTCTTTGCAAATGATCAGGAATATTCCCCACTTAGCCTTAATTCCTTTAGTAATTCTTTGGTTTGGAATTGGGGAAGAAGCTAAACTTTTTTTAGTTTCTTTTGGGGTGTTTTTTCCCCTTTATATTAATACTTTTTACGGGATTAAAACCGTAGATGCGGGATTAATTGAAATGGGAAAAGTCTATGGATTAAATTCTTGGGGTTTATTTTGGCAAGTAATTCTGCCCGGGGCGTTACCTTCAATTTTAGTTGGGGTGCGCTATGGATTAGGAATTATGTGGTTAACCTTAATTGTGGCTGAAACCATTGCCGCTAATTCGGGAATTGGTTATATGGCGATGAATGCCCGGGAGTTTATGCGAACCGATGTTGTGGTTTTAAGTATTCTCATGTACGCCTTATTAGGAAAATTAGCCGATGCGATCGCCTGTGGATTAGAAGCCAAATTATTACAATGGCATCCAAGTTATCAATAGAAATACTAGGAGAATATACACTATGAACACAGAAATTAGAGGGGCAGATCTGAAGCTTTTGGGATTAAGTAAATCCTTTGGTCAAACCTCTGTTTTATCCCATTTAGACTTAGATATTAAACCCGGAGAATTTGTCGCCATTGTCGGGCGGAGTGGCTGCGGAAAAAGTACCTTATTACGATTAATTTCCGGGTTAGATCGTCCGACTTCTGGGGGTGTATTAGTGGATGGAGAACCCCTACATCAACTAAATCCCTCAGCCAGAATCATGTTCCAAGATTCCCGTCTATTATTCTGGTGTCGGGTATTGGAAAATGTCGGTTTGGGACTGCGGGGGGACTGGAGGCCCAAAGCCTTAGATATGCTGGCACAGGTGGGTTTAGCGGATCGATCTCAGGACTGGATCGCAGTTTTGTCGGGGGGACAACGGCAACGGGTGGCGTTAGCCAGGGCGTTGGTCAGTCAACCTCGTTTACTGCTTCTCGATGAACCCTTGGGGGCGTTAGATGCTTTAACTCGAATTGAAATGCAATCTTTGATTGAACAATTGTGGTTAGAAAAGCAGTTTACGACTTTATTAATTACCCATGATGTTGAAGAAGCCGTGGTTTTAGCGGATCGAGTTTTGTTATTAGAAGCAGGACAAGTCACGATGGATGTAGATATTCCCCTTTCTCGTCCTCGATATCGCGGTGATCCTAATTTTGGACGATTAGTTGAACAAATTTTAGCCAGGGTTTTAAATAGTAATTCTTCTGTTAAAAATCCATTACAACTAGCAGAATCAGGTTCACATTTTTAATTATCACCTAGGAGTTTTTCAAATGACAAAAATTGTGGCGATCGCCGGTAGTCCTTCCCATCCCTCTCGGACTTATGGAATTGTCGAATATGCCTTGAATTTATTGGCTGAAAATGGGTTTGAAACCGATATAATTTCGGTTCGGGATCTGCCTTCAGAAGATTTAATCTTTGGACGCTATGATAGTCCCGCTTTAGAACCTGCAAAAGCATTAATTCAAGCCGCATCGGGGTTAATTATTGCTACACCCGTTTATAAAGCAGCTTATACCGGGGTATTAAAATCTTTTTTAGATTTATTACCGCCCAAATTTCTATCGGGTAAAGTGATTTTACCGATCGCAACTGGGGGAACAATTGCCCATTTATTAAGTATTGATTATACCCTAAAACCCGTTTTATCAGAATTAGGCGCGGAATATTTATTAAATGGGGTTTATGTAGTTGATAAACAAATTCAACGTCAAGAGGATGGTAGTTTTTTATTCGATGAAGAAATTCAACAACGTTTACAAAAATCTATCCAAGATTTAGGACAAGCAGTTGAACAAATATCTAACTCTGCTGAAAAATTAATTTCGGCTTAAATTCTATTTTGGGGGGTTTGGTCTGTAAACCCCTAAGATTGTTTTCACAAATCCCTGTGCATTAATTAACAATTAATCCAATTAGTTAGATAGAGACTGATAAAGGTGCATTCCTGGGTTTATATTCGTTGTTCTCTGGTTAGTATGAATTAGAATTATTAAATACCGACTTTTGCTAATACCTGAAACAGAACTGAATTAATAAAACTCAGGGCTAAAGCTCCAATTATAGCACTCCAAACTCCCCAACGTAAACGAAATCCTTCCACCAGTTTAGCCGCTAAAGCAAACATAGCCACGTTGAGAATAAACGAAACAAAAGATCCGGCAAAAATTAAAGTCGCTGGAGCTATAATTAAGGCTAAAATTGGACGAATTAAAGCATTAACAATTCCAAAAACCGCCGCCGAAATTAGGGCTTTTTTGAAATCCTCAATTTCAACTCCAGTAAATTGACTCAGTAAAGCAATCAAATATAAGCTGACGGCTGTTACTAACCAAGCGATTAACAAACTAACCAACATTTTGAGAACTCCAATATTTCTATAACGCCTAATTTTAACCCTAATTCATCACAATCTGAAGATAAAATTATAAAATCTTTATTTTTCCTTAATAAAATTTAAGATAAATTCACCCCGCACCTGCTACCAGTACGGGGTTTACCGTCAGAAATTAAACATTAAATCGGAATAATAGCACATCTCCTTCTTGGACAATATACTCTTTCCCTTCACTGCGAACTAATCCTTTTTCCTTCGCAGCATTCATCGAACCAGTCGCCACTAAATCCTTATACGCCACCGTTTCCGCTCGAATAAATCCCCGTTCAAAATCAGAGTGAATCACTCCGGCGGCTTGGGGTGCGGACATTCCAGCTTTAATTGTCCAGGCGCGAGTTTCTTTCGGGCCAGTGGTTAAATAGGTGCGTAATCCTAATAATTCATAAGTGGCTCTAATTAAGGATTTTAAACCTCCTTCTTCTACTCCCAAAGAAGCCAAAAAGTCAGCCCGTTCTTCTTCCGACAAATCCACTAATTCCGATTCTACCTGTGCCGAAATAATCACTACTTGAGCATTATCAATTTTTGCCACTTCCCGGACTTTTTCAACTTGGGCATTTCCTGTTGCTAAATCATCTTCTGAGACGTTTGTTGCATAAATTACAGATTTTTGAGTGACTAAACCCAACCCTTTTACTGCTTCTAGTTCTTCTTCAGTTAATATTGCTTGACGGGCGGGTTTTCCTTCATTTAATAAAACTGCAATTTTTTCTAAAGCGGTGACTTCAAATTGCGCTTCTTTGCTGGTTTTGGCTTGTTTGCGGGCGCGGTCGATGCGTCGTTCAACTTGAGATAAATCTGATAAGGCTAATTCTAAATTAATAATATCAATATCTCGCAAGGGATCAATTGAACCCGAAACGTGAATAATATCATCATCTTCAAAACAGCGAACGACATGAACAATGGCATCTACTTCTCGAATATGGGATAAAAATTGATTCCCTAACCCTTCTCCTTGACTCGCCCCTTTGACTAATCCAGCAATGTCTACAAATTCAATTCGAGTGGGGATAATTTGTTCAGACTTGGAGATTTTTGCTAATACATTTAACCGTTCATCGGGAACTCCGACAACGCCGACATTCGGTTCAATAGTACAAAAGGGAAAGTTCGCCGCCGTCGCCTTAGCATTGGCAACTAAAGCGTTAAATAATGTCGATTTACCAACGTTGGGAAGTCCAACAATTCCGGCTCTTAGCATGGGTTCGATGGTTGAGTTAAACGTTCAATAGACTATCAATTTATGATTATAAACCTTCTGGGGACAAATTCAACAAAGCTGTATCTAAATTTAAAGAAGTTTCATCTTTAACTTGTTTCATTATTAAGATAAAATGAATGTACTGTATCTGCATTGTTTACCACAAAGACACAAAGACACGAAGAAAGAAAGAAGAATAATTAATGGGATATGGGTTGTGGAAATGGTATCGTTTAATCATAACATAGAAAACCCTCATCAGTCCCTTGCCTGACTAAAAACTACTATCAACTTAGAATGACTCTTTTATCGGTTCCTTTGTGTCTTTGTGGTTACTTCTACATACAATAGTTAAAATATGGATAATTCTCTTAAAATAGCAGATTTATTTTCTGGAATCGGTGGGTTAAGATTGGCTTTTGAAAGGGCTGCTTATCAATGTGTTTATTCTTGCGAAAAAGATCCCGCTTGTCAATCTGTCTATTTTAATAACTTTGGAGAAAAGCCAGAGGCAGATATTACTAAAATTGATTATAATAATCTTCCTGAATTTGATCTATTAACCGCCGGATTTCCCTGTCAACCCTTTAGTATTTGTGGAAAACGTCAAGGGTTTCAGGATACTAGAGGAACCCTATTTTTTCATATTTGCGAAATTATAGAAGTCTATCATCCCAGGGTTATTGTCTTGGAAAATGTTAAGCATTTGTTACATCATGATCAGGGAAAAACCCTCAAGACTATTTTATATTCTTTAGAAGATTTAGGCTATTCTGTTGATTATAAATTATTGAATGCTAAAGACTTTGGACTTCCTCAAAATCGAGAGCGAGTAATTATTATCGCTTGCAAAGATCAACAATTTTCTTTCTCAAAATTGCCAAGGGTTTATCCTGTTCCTAAATTAAGAGATTTTTTAGATAATACGGGAAAATTTGAATACTTAAACCCAGAAGAATATACGTTAATTGAGGGTTACAAACAACAGTCATCGGGTTTAATTTTTGTAGGATATCGAAATAAAAATATTTGGAAAAAAGGGATTAGACCCAATACAGAACATTTATCTAGGGTACATCACCAACCGAATCGAATTTACTCTATTGATGGAGTCCATCCCACTATTCCATCCCAGGAAACATCGGGACGTTTCTTTATTTATATTCCCGAAGAAAATCGAGTTCGTAGGTTAACTATTCAAGAATGTTATAGAATTATGGGGTTTCCTGATACGTTTAAATTGCATCCCAATTTGGGAGAATGTTATAAACAAATTGGAAATTCTGTTTGTATTCCCCTATTTCAAGAACTTGCTATACAGATTAGAGAGCAAATTTTTCGTTTTTCTGATTATCAGTATTTATCTGGAATTAGATCAATATAATTATTAATAGGCTTTACCATTGTCAACATGGCTTTAGATATGCGCTTAAGCGCAACAACGGAGTTATTTATAGATTATATTCAAGCAATCCGATTCCAGATGTATCTCTTACCAATTAGGAGGTAAACCGTATAATTCTAACGTTTCTTCATCTTGTAATAATTCCTGAGTCGGACGCTCTACGACGATTTTTCCTTGAGCTAAAATTAAGGATCTATTGGTAGTTTTTTTAATCCAATTCAGATCATGGGAAGCAATTAATATTGCTTCTAAGGGTAACTCAGATAATATGGTAGCTAATTTTTTACGCCAAGCGGGATCTAAACCGTTTGTTGGTTCATCTAAGATTAAAATACTGGGTTCTAATGCTAAAATTGATGCTAATGCAGCTAGGCGTTTTTGTCCTCCTGATAATTCATGGGAGGAGCGATTTTCATAATAGATTAACCCGAATTGTGATAAAACCAATCGGGCTTTTTCTTTTGCTTCTATCAGAGACATTCCATAGTTACGCAAACCAAACATCACATCTTCTAAAATAGTTGGCATAAATAATTGATCATCAGGATTTTGAAAAGCAAATCCTACCTGAAGACGAATCTCAGAAAGATTTTTAGATTCTAAACTAATACCATTAATGAAAATCTGACCGGATTGCGGTAATTTTAACCCGATTAAGTTTTCTAATAAAGTGCTTTTACCCGCACCTGTAGCCCCCATTAAAGCCACTCTTTCACCGGAATTTATGGTAAAAGATATATTTTGCAATATCGGCTCTTGTCGGGTATATCCAAACATTAAATCTTGGACAATTAGGGTTTTTTCAGAACTATTAATTTTTGACATAGGAAAAAAATGTTAATAAACCAGCGATAGTGATCACAATAATTAGGGCAAAATTATCTCTGGGTGTTGATTGAGATTCTACGGGTAATTTACCTTGATAACCTCGCAAAATCATGGCATTATAAACTCGTTCAGATCGATCTAAACTGCGTAAATAAAGAGAACCAATCATGGCGGCACTTGTATATCGTAACCAACCGGAATAACCGGATAAACCTCGCAATTTTGCCGATTGTTGCATTTGACGAACTTCTGAGATTAATATTTCTAAATATTGCCCAGTTAATAAGATAATTTCTTGAAAAGTTGCGGGAATTGGTAAACCTTTTAATGCAATTCCTAAACTATGGGATGGTAAGGTGATTAGAAAACTATTCATTATTAGTAAACAGACCAGGGAACGACTTACCATAAAACTGGCTTTTTCGTATCCCATGGGTAAGGCTAATAATGAAAGGAAGATTAATTCCGCTCCTAATAGTTTTGAGATAATTTTTAGGGGCGGTTTTAAAATAATTACCCAAAAAAATGCGATCGCACTATAACAACCTAATGCCCACCATACAGATGTTTTGAGTAAGGCAATTCCGATGACAAGGATAAGAGAAACCCGTAATTTAAACGGGATAGAAAGTTGAATCATTGTTGAATTATAACTGATTTGGTTTACCAATTTGGAGAATCCCAAAAGCAACACCAAAACAGATTAAACTACCTATAATTCCGGCAATGCTAGTGCCAATTTCCCCTAATCCTTTGATAGTATAATCAGCGAGAGGTGTGGGAATACTAAACCGCACATTTTCGGCTAATGCACCAAAACCGTGAGTTTCTGCAACCTTTTCTAAACCATCTGGCCAAGCTGATGCAAATAAGGATAACACTCCGGCAATTAATAATATACTAATTACGGGAGTTAACCATTTATTTAATTGGGGTTGATCTCCGGGTAATAAATCTGGTCTGACTGTAATTAAATAAGTTAAAATTCCGGCGGTAATTAATCCTTCACCGATACCAATTAAACTATGAACTCCTATCATTGCGGGTAAAATTATCGCCGCCGTAGCTGTGCCTGATAAAATTAAATTTATAGAACAAGTGATCGCAGCAGCAATAACACTAATTCCCCCAGCAATACCCGCAGCTAAAGGTAAACGAAAACGAGAACCTCCTAATAATTGTTGGAGAATTTGTGTTAAGATCCAACCTACCCAAACTCCGACAATTGCCATGTTAAAAATATTGGCTCCTAGTGCGGTAATTCCGCCATCAGCAAATAAAAAAGCTTGAATCAATAAAACCGTCGCAATGGATACAGAAGCTGCCCAAGGATTTCCTAAAATTACTGCCGCTAAAGTTCCTCCTAAAAGGTGTCCACTGGTGCCACCTGCTACGGGAAAATTAATCATTTGGGCGGCAAAAATAAACGCGGTTGTTAATCCCATAACTGGCGCGTATCGTAACCCTACATTCTCGCGGGTACGCCCCAGGCAAACTGCTAAAAATCCGGTGCTGGTAAGACTGGTAACAGTTGCTACTGCGGGGGAAATAAATCCATCGGGAATGTGCATAAATTAAGCCCTGATCCTTGAATTGCTGTATTAATGAATTTATCAACATTAATATTAAATACCTTTTTTTGATAATTTGCAATCCCCTATAGGGGTATTATCAGGAATAAATAGCAAAAAATATTATCTAACTCTTGTATTTACTGACTTTTCCATGAATAAAAATAAAATTTATGCTAGATGAGTGTATTGAGTAGATATATTGTAATATAGTAATATTTGGAGTTGAATTTTAGATTGTTAATATTTGCGCTTAAGCGCAACAACAACGGAGTTTTTTCATGTTAGATCAATTTCCAACACCATTATTAACGGCTTTAAAAAATTGTGCTAATCAGCCTGACGTACCCTTTTATACTCCTGGCCATAAACGCGGGCAGGGGATTTCACCTTTATTAACGGAATTTTTAGGAACTCAACTTTTTAAAGCAGATTTACCCGAATTACCTGAACTGGATAATTTATTTAATCCAGAAAGTGTAATAGCAGAAGCTCAATATCTTGCATCCGAAGCATTTGGGGCAGAAAAAACTTGGTTTTTAGTTAATGGGTCAACTTCTGGAATTATTGCTACTATTTTAGCTATTTGTGGAACTGGAGATAAAATTTTAGTCCCTAGAAATGCTCATCAATCTGTGATTTCAGGTTTAATTTTATCCGGTGCGATCGCAATTTTTTTACAGCCAGAATATAATCCAAGCTGGGATTTATCCTATAGTATTACTCCAGAAACCGTTGCTAAATCTTTACAACAACATCCCGATGCTAAAGCCGTATTAATAGTATATCCTACTTATCAGGGAGTATGTGGAAATATTACCGAAATTGCTAAAATTACCCATCAATATAATATTCCTCTGATTGTAGACGAAGCTCACGGAGCGCATTTTAATTTTCATCCCGACTTACCAACCCCAGCCCTAAAAGCAGGAGCAGATTTAACAATACAATCTACCCATAAAATATTAGGTTCCATGACACAATCTTCCATGCTTCATGTTCAAGGAAATCGGATTAACAAAGAGCGTTTATCTCAAACCTTACAATTTGTCGAATCTACCAGTCCCAATTATATATTATTAGCCTCCTTAGATGCCGCCCGTCAACAAATGGCAACCCAAGGCTATAATTTAATGAATCAAACAATATCCTTAGCACAAATAGCCAGAACAGAAATTAGCAAAATCCAAGGTTTATCTGTTTTTGGAAATCTCGAATTAAAATCGACATCAGGATGTGTTAACCTAGATATCACCCGTTTAACTATTAAAGTATCAAACTTAGGAATAAGCGGGTATGAAGCCGATGAGATTCTCAGTCAACAATTCCATGTTATCGCAGAACTTCCTAGTCTTCATCACCTAACTTTTATTATTAGTTTGGGTAACACTGAAACCGATATTTACCAACTAATTAACGGATTAAAAACCCTCTCCGTTGAATACCAACTTTCTGCGGCCTACCACCCTGCCCTTAATTTCTTTCCTACACCCCACTCTGCGCCTTCTGCACCCCCTTTTTCCTGTCGGGATGCTTTTTTTGCCCAAACAGAAAAACGTCCCCTTACAGACTGCGTGGGGTCTGTGAGTGCGGAAATTATTTGTCCCTACCCGCCTGGTATCCCCGTATTAATGCCAGGTGAAATTATCACCTCTGATGCTCTAAAATTTTTGCAACAAGTGATAGCGTTGGGTGGGAAAATAACAGGATGTAGTGATCCGAACCTGCAACAGCTTAAAATTGTTAAGGGTTAAATTAAGAATAGACAACTATTTATTTGTCCCCAACCTAATCAATAAAAGTTGAAATCTCACCCCCAATTAATTCCCAAAATGTCTAAACTTTGGCCTTATGTTACTCCGGGTATTCCTGATGATTTATTTGAACGGTTGCCCGGTATCCCCTTGAGTAAGCGGGAAGTCCGTTTATTATTAGTATCCTTCATGCGATTGCAACCTGACTCAATTGTATGGGATATTGGGGCTGGAACCGGAACAATTGCGGTGGAAACGGGGCTATTATGTCCCCAAGGTCGAATTATTGCCATTGAAAGGGATGAAGATGTGGTGAATTTAATTCGAGTCAATTGTGAACAGTTTGAACTACAAAATGTTGATATAGTTGAAGGGAGTGTCCCCGAATGTTTACAAAGTATTCCCTATCTACCTCATCGGGTTTGTTTGGAAGGAGGAAAACCCATTAAAGCCATTCTGCATGAAGTTTGGAAATACTTACAACCGCAAGGAAGAATTGTAGCCACAGCATCTAATTTAGAAAGTCTCTATGCCATTTCCGAAGGATTTTCCGAGTTACAAGTTCGCAATGTAGAAGTGGTTCAATCTGCCATTAACCGATTGGAAAAACGGGGAAATCATCAAACTTTTGAAGCCGTTAATCCTATGTTTATTTTAAGTGGTGAAAAAATAGATTAAATTTAAAATACGCTATAGATAACTGCCCTAGACCGTCTTAACTTCTGACTCCTAACACTATGCCTTCTTTGTCTCGTATTATCAGTGGAATTATTGGAATTATTTTAGCATTGGGAATGCTCATTTTTGGAGGATGGTATTTTACCCTGGGATTGAGTGTAATTATTTATTTAGGTCAATTAGAATATTTTCAATTAGTTCAAGCTAAAGGCACTGAACCTGCGGTTAAAACAACTTTATTTGTTAGTCAAGCCCTACTTTTGACCGCCGCATTTTCTCCTAGTTTAGTCGATGCGATGTTTGCCTTAGCTGGAACATTAGTCTGTTTTTATCTATTATTTAGACCTAAATTATCAAGCATTGCCGATATTAGTTCTTCAATTTTAGGCTTATTTTATGGGGGATATTTACCCAGTTATTGGGTACGGTTACGAGTTGGACTTGAACCCAATACTTTACTAGAAAAAGCCTTCGCTAGTCCCATTGCTTTTAATGAAAATTGGTTAGAAAATTGGTCAATTTCTAATTTATCCCCAGGATTAACTGCTACCTTATTAGCTTTTAGTTGTATTTGGGCGGCGGATATTGGGGCTTATATTTTCGGAAAAACCTTTGGTCGAACTCGCCTCTCAGATATTAGTCCGAAAAAAACCGTTGAAGGGGCAATATTTGGGTTTTTAGGTAGTATTATCGTCGCCATATTGGGGTCTTGGTATTTACAATGGCCGGGGTTTCCTTGGGCGGGTTTAATCCTAGGATTATTAATTGGAATTTCCAGTTTATTAGGCGATTTAACCGAATCTTTAATGAAACGAGATGCAGGAGTTAAAGATTCCGGTCAACTCATCCCCGGTCACGGTGGAATTTTAGACCGCGCCGATAGTTATGTTTTTACCGCCCCTTTAGTTTATTATTTCATCACATTATTTTTACCCTTGATGTCGTCACTCTAAAAAATCATCAGGCTATCCACCCGCTTATCTTAATATTATGTCCGATTGATCAACGAGAAATTTAATGCTGATCTCGAAATTGTTTAATTAATTCTACGATCTCTGTATATTTCTCCGAAGATGCCCAAATTAAAGCCGTCCAACTATTCTGATCTTTTGTAGTTAAATCTGCGCCACTATTTAATAATAATTCTACAATGGGTTTATGTCCGCTTCCAGCCGCACCCATTAACGCTGTTAACCCAAAATTAGTTTTAGCCTGAATATCCGCCCCGGTATCTAATAATAACTGCACCATTTCTAAGTAACCACTTGCCGCCGCTTCCATCAAAGGAGTCCAATGATCATTGTCAGACACATTAACATCCGCCCCCGCTTCTAGTAAGAGTTTTACTATCTCCTTTTTTCCTAAAGTAATCGCTGTAATTAATCCCGTATTTCCCTGTTCATTCTGAGCATTAATATCTGGGTTTTGACTTAAAGCTGTTTTAACTTGATCTATTTCTCCCGTTTGAATTGCCTTAATTAACTCAGTCATTGGTCTTGCTCCTTTCGTTTATTTAAAAGTATGGATATACAGTTAAGGATACCTCAAAAATAATAGCATTTATCCCTTGCTTCTTAATCCCTAATCTAAGATTTTTCCCCTCAGAAATTGACAATTTTGCAAAATAGGGGTAATATTGTCAATAGACTATCATTAGGGATTTTATGTCTAATCCGTTCCTGCACCTCGACTATGAACCCGCATTTGAGGCGTTAGGCGGTGACTACTCCGATATTGTCACGGCTGCGGAGTTCCCGATGCACCAACTCCGGTTCCGCAATAATTCCGTATTAACCCAGTTAGGACTCAACCCCGAAACCGTTACCGACGAACATTTTATCGAAGCCTTTGGCAAATTTGAATCCGTGCGTCCGTTGTTGGCCATGCGTTACCACGGCTATCAGTTTGGGGAATATAACCCCTATTTGGGTGACGGACGGGGGTTTTTGTATGGCCAAGTGCGAGGAATAGACGGGGAATTATACGATTTCGGGACAAAAGGATCGGGAAGAACCCCCTACTCTCGAAATGCCGACGGTAGATTAACCTTAAAAGGTGGCGTGCGGGAAGTTTTAGCCGCCGAAATGTTGCATCGAATGCGAGTCAAAACCTCTCGGTGTTTAAGCTTAATTGAAACCGGGGAACAACTGTGGCGAGGAGATGAACCTTCCCCCACCCGTTCTTCCGTGATGATCCGATTTAGTCGCTCGCATATTCGCTTCGGAACCTTTGAACGACTACACTATTTTAAACGAAAAGATCTGATTGAAATTCTATTAGATCACGTTATTACCTATTATTATTCTAGCATAAAATTAGAGAGCGATCGCTATATTTTATTTTACACAGAATTAGTGAAAAGAGTTGCAGAATTAGCCGCCCAATGGATGGCTTCCGGGTTTTGTCACGGGGTTTTAAACACCGATAATATGTCAATTACCGGGGAAAGTTTCGATTATGGCCCCTACGCCTTTATGCCCGATTATAACCCACAATTCACCGCCGCCTATTTTGATTATGGAAAGTTATATTGTTATGGAAATCAGCCCTTTATTTGTGAAGGAAACCTAGAATTATTACAAAAACCGTTATCCTTAGTTATACCTTTAGAAGAACTTAAAGCTGGGTTAGACCCTTTTCAAAACTATTATCGAGAATTCTATCGTCAACGGATGATTAATCGTTTAGGATTTGAACAACTTCCCACCCCAGAAGCAGAGGAATTATTGCAAATTACAATTAATTTACTCAAAAATAATCGAATTAGCTATCCCGACTTTTTTATACAACTGCGAGAACAATTTTGTCAGCAATGGCAAGACCAACCTCAGAATATTTTAAAAGATGCTGAACCCATGGAATATTTAGACGCTTGGAGACAACAATATTATCATCATTTACAAACCTTGTCTAATCCCGAACTCAATGAAATTCAACAAAGATTAAACTATTATAATCCTCAAGTGGTGATTATTCGTCCTGAAATTGAAGCAGTCTGGGAACAGATTAGCCTTGAAGATAATTGGCAACCTTTTTATAATTTATTAACACAAATTCAAACAGAATAGCAAAGTCTTAATTAAGGGCTATAAAATCTTAAACAGGAGATTTATTGATACTATCTCAGCGCCCTATATCTTCCCTTACCCTACATCTTCAGGGAGATTTAGCCAGATCGAATCTAATTTTCAGTAAATTCAGTTAAAATATAGAAGTAATACTCTGGGCGTTAACCTGAAATTGGGCTTAACCCCAGCAGCAATTATTTTAAAGGAAAAATCTGATGACAGAAAATCAACCCACGGATACACCCACGCCGATAACAACATCCATCCTAGACAGTATTAAAGGATTTATCGGTAAAATTCTGAGTAATTGGAAAGTCAGAATCACCCTACTAGGAATTGTGCTTTTAGGAGGAGCAATTTTCGCCTTCTTTTATCAACATATTATAGCAGAAATGGGAATGAAAATGTGGACAAGTAGTTCCGGTGCTAGACCAATTGAATGTGTTTTGAAAGATAGTAATAATGATAATTATGTTAGCTGTAGCGCCTTATTAGGTGATCAAGTTGTCCCGTTAGAATGTAGTTCTAGTTTATTTAATTTGGGTTGTCGAGTTAATTATGGCTCTGCTGTACCTAATATTAAAGCCTCGAAAGGGAGTTGACAACAAACCGTAGTAAGCCCTTTAGGGCTATCTTAATCCAATATTTAAGAGAGTCCTAAAGGACTCATTACAAACCGTAGTAAGCCCTTTAGGGCTATCTTAATCTAATATTAAGAGAGTCCTAAAGGACTCACTACGATAGTAAGCCCTTTAGGGCTATCTTAATCTAATATTAAGAGAGTCCTAAAGGACTCACTACGATTTTAATTTTTGTTTATTTTTGAGGATTTTGATGTTTAATTTTAATCGTCAACAAAACCCTTTACAAACCCCCCATAGTGGGTATCATTGGGATGGAAGCGATCGCCGTTTTTTTGAAGGCTGGTACTATCGAGTCACATTACCTCAAGAAAAACAGACCTTTGCCTTCATGTATTCTATCGAAGATCCCATCGGAAATCAACCCCAAAGTGGAGGCGGAGCCCAAATTTTAGGGCCCGATGATGGGTATTTATGTCGCACCTTTCCCGACGTTAAAACCTTTTGGGCAACCTCCGATCAACTCGGTTTAGGACATTGGGGAAAAACCGATTTAACTGCCATTCCTGGCTATTTAGAACCCACAATTTTTGAAAATTCGATTCAACAAGGCTATCAAGGAACAGCCACCTTACATCAAGGAAAATTAGCCGATTCGGGCAGTTCTCAATATTGTAATTGGCAATATAATATTCAACCGATTTATGGCTGGGGAAATCCCAATCAACCGCAACAATCGACCGCCGGATGGTTGTCTTTTCTACCTATATTTGAACCAGGATGGCAAATTTTAATGGCCCATGGTTTAGCCACAGGTTGGATTGATTGGAATGGTCAAATTTATCAATTTGAAAACGCCCCCGCCTATGGCGAAAAAAATTGGGGCGGGAGTTTTCCTAAACAATGGTTTTGGGTAAATTGTAATAGTTTTGATGGAGAAACAGATTTAGCATTAACGGCCGGAGGCGGGATCAGAGATGTGTTATTCTGGTCAGAATCCGTAGCTTTAATTGCAATTCATTATCAGGGAAAATTCTATGAATTTGTGCCTTGGAATTCGGAAGTTAGTTGGCAAATCGAACCCTGGGGAAAATGGCAAATGACAGCTAAAAATAACGAATATGAAGTCTGTTTGACCGCTACCACCGAACACCCAGGAACTTTATTAAGAGCACCCACCCAAGCCGGATTAATCTTTCGTTGTCGAGATACCATGCAGGGGAAAATTCACTTGCAATTAAAAGCAGGAAATAGTATAATCCTAGAAGCCACCAGTTCCCTGGGTGGAGTCGAAGTCGGGGGGGATTTATGGCAAGAAACCTGGAAAAAATAAATTATATTTCAACATCACCGAATTAAAATTTTTCAAAGCCATGTATCAACGAAGTCACACCATGAAATTTTCCCTAATTCCTGAACTCGAAAACAGTTTATACTTTTTACAGTAACTCAGACACAAACAACAATGGAATTTACAGCCACCAACACATCCTCCTTAAACTGGTCGGGAGACATCCTCGCCCTGGGTTTATTTGAAGACCAGATAGAATTAACCGGGGACTTAGCCACCTTAGATGATAAACTAGCCGGAACTCTAAAAGAATTAATCACAGAAACCGAATTTAAGGGAAAAGCAGATAGCAATATTTCAACTCGCGTGGGGGGAAATAGTCCCATTCGCAAAGTGATTTTAGTCGGTTTAGGTAAATCCGATGCTCTCAAATTAGACAGCTTACGCCGCGCCGCCGCCAATATTGCTAAAACCGCAAAATCCCTGAAAGGCAAAAGTCTTGGGGTGAGCTTACCAATTTTTGAAACTCCAGAAACCACCGCCCAAGCTATTACCGAAGGCATAGAATTAGCCCTCTATCAAGATACCAGATTTAAGTCAGAAACCGATGATAAGGGTCACGGAATTGAACAGATTGAATTATTAGGTTTACCCGGCACAGAATCCGCCATTACCCGGGCTAAACAAATCTGTTCCGGGGTAATTTTAGCCAGGGAATTAGTCGCCGCCCCCGCCAATGAAGTCACCCCAATTACAATGGCAGAAATGGCTCAATCCCTAGCTAAAGAATACGGCTTAGAATTGAATATTTTGGAAAAAGAAGACTGCGAAAAATTGGGGATGGGGGCTTTTTTAGGAGTAGCCCAAGCCTCGGATTTACCGCCTAAATTTATTCATTTAATCTATCATCCTTCAGTCACTCCTCGCCGCAAATTAGCCATTATTGGTAAAGGCTTAACCTTTGATTCCGGTGGGTTAAATATTAAACCCACAGGTGGCGGGATTGAAATGATGAAAGTCGATATGGGAGGCGCAGGGGCAACCTTTGGGGCGGCTAAAGCTATTAGTCAATTAAAACCGGACGTAGAAGTGCATTTTATTAGTGCGGTGACGGAAAATATGATTAGCGGCCGCGCCATGCACCCAGGGGACTTTCTAACAGCATCTAATGGGAAAACCATTGAAGTTAATAATACCGACGCCGAAGGACGATTAACCCTAGCTGATGCCCTGGTTTTTGCTGATAAATTAGGGTTAGATGCGATGATTGATTTAGCCACCTTAACTGGCGCCTGTGTGGTTGCTTTAGGAGATGATATTGCCGGGTTATGGAGTCCCGATGATCAGTTAGCAATCGAGTTAGAAACCGCCTCCAAAACATCAGGGGAAAAACTCTGGCGGATGCCCTTAGAAGACAAATATTTTGAAGGTTTAAAAGCCATCCACGCCGACATGAAAAATACCGGGCCAAGGGCTGGAGGGTCAATCACAGCCACCTTATTCCTGAAGCAATTTGTGGAAAAAACTCCCTGGGCCCATTTAGATGTTGCTGGCCCGGTTTGGGCTGATAAAGACAACGGTTATAATAACGCCGGAGCAACGGGTTATGGGGTGCGAATGCTAGTGAATTGGGTGTTGAGTTAGTTGATCTCCTAGCAGCATCGGGAAGGGGGAATCGGAATTTGGATCATTCCCCTACCTATTACCCATTCCCTATCCTTTAACATGAACTGGAAGCCAAACACTAAAAATAGAACCCTTATCCATTTGACTTTCCACCGTAATCACGCCTCCGAGAATTTGACATAAACGCTGACTAATTGCCAGTCCCAACCCAGTCCCACCAAACCGTTTAGTTGTCGAAACATCCGCTTGAATAAAGGGTTTAAAAATATGTTGTAATTGCTCTTCAGTCATCCCAATTCCCGAATCTTTAACCCGGAATACTAAATATTGAGACGAATTAGCAACCATTGTATACATAAATTCATCATCTTCTGGAATCGGGGGTTTTTCTTGGGTACGTTCAGCAATTAAATAAATCGTTCCTTTTTCGGTAAATTTAGAAGCATTGCTGAGTAGATTTAACAGAATTTGTCGAACTTTTGGCATATCGGCATACATAGTTCCAATATTCGCTTTGGTCTTGACCTTCAAAACATTATTATTTTTTTCTGCTAAAGGTGTAGCGGTAGTAATCACATCTTCTATGAGTTGATCAACAGGGAAATTTTCTAAATAGAGAGTAACATGACCCGCCTCAATTTTAGAAATATCTAAAATATCACTAATCATATCCCGCAGATGTTTTCCCGCAGTTTGAATCCGTTCTAGGTCGGGTAAAAAGTCCGTATAGCCTAAATCTTCCGATTCATCATGGAGCATTTCACTATAGCCAATAATCGCATTTAACGGCGTGCGAAGTTCATGACTCATATTCGCTAAAAACACACTCTTAGAACGGTTAGCAGCTTCGGCTATAATTTTCGCTTTCTGTAATTCTTCCGTATATTCAGCCACCCGTTGAATTAGATGATTTAAAGATTCAGTTAATACCCCAATTTCATCGGAACTGGTAACGGGTGCTTGTAGGGCAAAATCCGATTCCTCACTCACCTGTTCTGCAACTTTAATCATAATATCCAGGGGAGTTGCAATCATATTACCCGTAAAAATTGCAAAGATTATTGCTAAACCAGTAGATAAAAATAAAGTTATTATCATAACTTTATTGCCTAAAGATTGGATTTTTTCATAATCTTTTAGAGCAGTTTCAGCCCGCTTTCTGAATCTATTTTCCAGTTGAGTTGTTTCAGCATAAACCGGATAAACTTGAATAATTCCGGTTGTCCGATTCAGGTTAATCAAAGATTTTTGAACCGACTGCAAAATTTGAGGATTCAAATTCGGTTTTTCCGTAGTTTGAATCAGAGTTTCAAACTGTTCTGAATAGCTAGTCAACTGTTCTTTATAGCGTTGAGTTAAGTCCTGTAGGGCTTGATAATCCTGTTGAATTGTAACATCCATTGTTTCAGGAATATCTTGGAGTTGTTGCAATTCATTATTCATCACAAAGATATTTGAACGCAGGGCGGAAACTCCCCGTTCAATTTTTTCTATATCCTTGGTATCGCTAAAAAACTGCGCTAGATTATCCTGATTATGCTTTAACTGGAGTAGACTTTGGCTGAGTCCATCGAGAACTTTTGCCTTTTGTTGGTCAATTTCTAATTGGGCACGCAAAGGTCGCACCGAATAGGTCGCCACCAAGAAGGCAGAGGTCAGACCCACAAGGACGACCCCGATTACCACCCCATAACCCCAGCCAATTTTTTGCCGAATGCTTAAACGATTAAACATATACAGGACAATGCCAGGAGAAATTTTACTTTTAGTTAAGTTATGTTGAGACGAAATTGGAGGCATCCGTGAGGTCGCTCTTAGCCTGGAAGTTCAATACTAATTCTATGCTAGGTTGCAAAGATATTCTTTAACTATACATTGGCTGATTACCTCATCTTTGATTTGGGTGGAAGTTTTTAGGTTTTTGATTAATAAGGCTGTCAATTATAGCATTGTTTAACCTTTTGTCAATTGTAAGTATGACAATTTCAGATCTGGTACAAACTTAATGAATAAATCTAATCTATGGGTTTACACTGAGAGGATAGTGCAGTTTATGATACACGCTATTCATTCAGAGTCGTCGGTATTGCATCAGTTTTTTTTAGTGTAAATTTCAATCTAAGTTTCAACTAGCCCATACATTTGTTGAAACAAAAGCCAAACCAAGGAAAATCAGGATATGTCATCTAACCATAATTATATTCAAGATCAAGTGAAAACTGTCGTAGTTATTGATTCTAGTGTCGAAAACTATGAAACATTATTGCAAGGCGTTGACCCAAACGCAGAAGTTATTATACTCGATCCTAATCAAGATGGAATCGCTCAAATTAGTTCTATTCTTTCTACACAAAAAGATATTGATGCCCTCCATATTATTTCTCACGGTGAAAGTGGAAGTTTACAGTTAGGGACAACTGTTATTAATGCTAATAATCTCGACCAATATTCAACCCAACTCTCCCAATGGCAAGCCAGCTTAACAGAAAATGCGGATATTTTATTATATGGATGTAATGTTGCGTCTGGAAGTTTAGGACAATCCTTCGTTACAAATTTATCCCAACTAACTGGGGCTGATATTGCAGCTTCTAATGACTTAACCGGAAATGCAGCATTAGGAGGAAACTGGGCGTTAGAAGTTCAAACCGGAAATATTGAAACTGCTTTAGCTTTTAGTCAAAATGCGATCAGAAATTACCAGGGTATTTTATTACCTCTAGCAGCGACTAATTTTGGTGTAACCATTCCCACTATCCCTCCTACTAATGGTACGATTAAGAACTACGATGCTCTAGGCGCTCCGATTGATGCTATTCCCGCCAACGCCACCACAACCTACACAATGGATTACTATGGCAACCGCAACAACGACACCCTGATGGGGGGTGAGGGTAACGATAATGTCTATGGTGGTGAACAGGATGATGTCCTGTATGGAGATGCGGGAAATGATCTCCTGTTTGGTGACCAAGGCACGGATATCCTCTGCGGTGGCAATGGGGATGACACGATCTATGGGGGTGTGGGAAGCCATAATGTCGTGGGTAATAGTTCCGACCTAGATCAACTCAGTGGCGGTGCGGGCAATGACCTGCTCTTAGCTAATGAGGGAGAAAATCTACTCTGTGGCGGTGATGACAATGATACCCTCTACAGTGGACAACAAAACGATACCTTGAACGGCGGGGCTGGGGATGATTGGTTATTTGGGGATCTCGGTGATGATTTGATCACCGGAGGTACAGGTAAAGATTATTTTGTCATCGGTGCTGGTACTGGTTTTGACCAGATTACGGATTTCCGTGTGGGAGAAGATTTCTTGGTTTTGGCAAATGGCTTAACCTTAAACCAACTGACTATTATCCAAGAGGGAACTTCTACCTTAATTAATCTTGGAGATCAGCCCCTAGTGCGTCTGGCGGGTGTACAGGCTAATTTAATTATTTCTAATAGCTTCCAGGTCTTAGGTTAAGCTAGATCCGTAGCGTCTTCAAGTCTGTACTATTTGTGACTCGATCTCCTAATTCCCAAAAGTTAATTTTTTCCTACCTATTTGCGTCTATAACGGGTCTACTGGTCTTGTTATGGACGCTCAGGGGTCTATCTGTTTTAGCGTTTATCCCGGGTTATGTGATTTGGATTTTGCTATTTCTGTCTATTGCAACTGGAATTCTACGTTCGGCGAGCCGCTAAACTTGAGTTGCTAGGTTCACCGAACCTAATATATTATCCGCTTTGTAGCCATTACAACATGGACTAGATATTACCCATTGTTGTAATATTGCATGAAGGGGAATAATCCCACAAAAGATTTTCAAATGTTGTTGTAGACCATTTAAGGAGAGGACATGACCCAAGTTATTCTGGGTGAAAATGAACAGCTAGAGTCAGCATTAAGGCGTTTTAAGAGGGAAGTTTCTAAGGCTGGTATTTTGGCGGATGTTAGAAAAAACCGTCACTTTGAAACCCCTACAGAGAAGCGTAAGCGCAAGGCGATCGCTAATCAACGTCAAAGACGTGCTTTCCGCAAAAAACGGACATCATAGTTTTAGTTTTGTTAAGACCGAAAAACTGCTTTTGTATCTACCGCGCCCCAACTCCCGCTTAATGCTTCATGGATGCAGCAGGGAGTAACGTCGCGGATTTTGCTTTTTATAACATAAGTCTGGGAGCTTGAAAACTCAGTGTCTTCAGACCTGAGAGTGTCAATTTCTAGCAGTTATTCTCTGGAGGCGCGGTCGGGTAATTCTACAATTTCAAACCAGTAAATAGGGCTTGCTGAAAAAAGACGAAAAGCAATTAAATATAAATTCTGAACACGGATTTAACGGATTACGCTGATTTCGCTGATTTTAATTCATTTAATCTCCAAAAATCTAAAAAAATCCGTGCAATCTGTGTAATCCCCTTAATCCGTGTTCAGCCTTTATTAATTTCCTAAATTTACAATTATCTCAAATTCAGCTTTAGTTAATGGCATTATGGCGAGTCTTGGCTGTTTGACTAAGCCAATATTTGCTAATTCTGGAATTTCTTTAATCTGGCTTAATGCGATCGCTTTCTCAAAGGTTTCTACTGGCTCAAAGGTGACGCTTAACCATTTGGGATCATCGGTGGTTGGGTCTTGATGGGCGGTGACGATTACTTTCATTTTACCCATGATGCTGTTTCCTTCTTGGCTGTGGTAAAACAAGACTTGATCGTTTAGTTGCATGGCTTTGAGGTTATTCCGTGCTTGGGGGTTGCGGACGGAATAGATTTCAAATTTGCCATGTAGTAGGATTTTTTGCCAACTGTAGCGGAAGGGTGCGAATTTTACTAGCCAGTAGTTCATATTAATTAAATGCTGAACACGGATTAAGGGGATTACGCAGATTACGCTGATTTTTAAGATAACCTAAATCTGTGAGATCCGCGTAATCCGTCTAATCCGTGTTCAGATGTTTATGTTCGTATTAGTCGTTTAAATTCTAGGCTTTTACTGCCGAAGTTAATTAATAGTCCGACTTCGAGTTTATAGACTTTGAGATAGTTTAGGGATTGGGCAAAGTGGACATCTTCTAGTTGTTTGGTGGCTTTTAGTTCGACTAATACTTTTTCTTCGACAACAAAATCAGCGCGGCGTGTACCGATTGGTTCGGGTAGGTTTTTGTAATAGATTTGTTGTTCGATTTCTCTGGCAAATGTTAATCCTGCTTGATGAAATTCGTAGGCTAATGCTCTTTGATAGATTACTTCTTGAAAGCCGTTACCGAGAAATTTATGAACTTCAAAGGATGCGCCGATGATTTTTTGGGTGATGTCTTGGTGTTTGAAGGTCATAATATAAATGCTGAACACGGATTTAACGGATTACGCTGATTTCGCTGATTTTAATTCATTTAATCTCCAAAAATCTAAAAAAATCCGTGCAATCTGTGTAATCCCCTTAATCCGTGTTCAAATAGTGGTGTTAAGTTTACGCAGGTTGGCTTTTTGCGCTTGCGATAATTTGGGATATCTACGCGCATACCAATTTTCAACTTCGGCAATGTCTTCGGCATTAAGTCCATAGGCTTCATAGACTAATTTATCTATTTCTATCTGTTCGTGACTGGCATAATCGTAACGCGGATTAATTTTTTGCTGTTGAATGATTTGATTTACTAAGTCTTCAATTTTGACAGATGATGTTGTAGGAATATTAATTTCTTTTAATTCGTCAACTTGTGCGTGAACAGTATGACCAATAAAATTTTTTGTTTGATATCTAATTAAAGATGTTGTCAAAATACCTGCTAAATGTTCTTTAGAAATAAAATCTTGAAAAATCATAGATCCTTCGGTATCAAACGGTGCTATTGAACCTAATCTAAACGTAGGGCTATAAACACCAGTACGAGAGAAACTTATTGAATCAGTAAAATACTTGTCAGGACTTCTAAAAACAGCACAGGTTGTAGTTTCGTAATTAGATTTTATTGATTTTTTCTCTTCATACTCTCTAATTCTTTGAGCAATTGTGTAAATTTTCATTCTATTGACACTCCAATCACTCCAATCAATAAAATAATTAGTCGGAACAAAATAATTAGGCATCCAACCACCATCAGAATCACTCTCACCACCTTTATCATAAGGAACAATATAACGCCCACCAAAATATCTTTGACTTGAAGGATCATCTTTAGAAATACCTTTATTAATCACCTCTAAACGCAAATTCTCATTATTTCTAATCTTGTCTAAATCTTCATCAGTCAGCAAATACTCTCTAAAATCTTCGATACTGCGATAATTACCCCTTGCATCAGGATTTTGGAATAAATAAGCCTGATTATCACCAGTTGCGAGTCCTTGCTTTACATCCGCAATATCCCCCAACTTCACCACCTGAATCTCTTTCCCATTCATCTCAATCTTGCGTACCTTTACCCTTTTGCCGCCAATCTCCTGATTAATAGTTTTCGGCATACAAGACGGATCATTACTATCATTCATTAAAGCAAACAACTTAGGACTAGCCACAAAAAAAGGCAAATTACTATTAGTCCGAATCAAACCCTGCGGATAATAATAAATCCCATACTCCTCATTACTCACACATTCCTTCACCTCACCAAAATCAACACCCCGCGCCAGTCCCAACAACTCCACAAACCGACTATAACTATCATGAACACTCACATTAGTCATATCTACCATCTGACAAACATGATCCCGATTAAAAGACTTTGAATTATTGCGTTCACAAATAATAATTGCCGTATTTACAGTCGCCTTAAACGTATCAGGATGCACCCGAATCATCTTATGAATGTAGTTATCCATCATCTGACGGCGCAAAGCATGATGACTCTTGATCGTCATGAAAGTATCACTGACAATGTAAGCCAAAACCCCACCATCCTTTAACGGCGTTTGCTTATTATTACTTGCCAAAAATCTCGCAATAAAAGCACCATAGGGATCTTTACTATCTATTCCCAAATCCTTACGCACATCATCACTAATCTTCGTACCACCATAGGGCGGATTGCCAATCACACAATCAAAACCCTGTCCCTCAAGCTCAGGATAGAAGAAATCTAAATTAAAAAATGGAGCCGCCACCGTCGCATGGGTAAACCAATGGCGCAATAATTCCCGATTCTGTCCTGCGATATGCTTACCCATAATCTCCGTACTAAACGATGGAAAAGCACCATCTAAAACCGTCACAATGTCATCAGTTACCGATCGCTTCTCATCAATCGACAAATCAGGCTTGTAATACTTGAGTCTAGCGATTTTTAACTGGGGAATCGCACCAAACGAAAGCAAATCTGGCTGAATATTTTTGAGACTATTTGCACAAATAATTTTTGTCTCAATATTTGGCATTGGTGTAATCCCTTTCTCAACCTTTTGATCAATTAGCAAAGAGATAAAAAAGCGTAACTTGGTAATCTGTACCGCCAAAGGCTGAATATCAATGCCATAGATACTGTCACGAATAATCCCTAACTTGCGACTGTAATCATCTAAATGTTGCTTCAGTGTCTTCTCAAACTCATCACGATAATTAGCATCCACAGGTTGTAACTTTAGCCGTAACCATTTGGAATTATCTGGATCAACCAGCTTCAAAATATCAACTAACCGATGTAACACACCCATCGGAAAAGCCCCCGAACCACAGGCAGGATCAAGCACCTTAAAGCGATCAATTCCATTCACCACACCTTCACAAAAAGCATTACTCGTATTGTCTAGGATATTCTCATAAACCAACTTTTTGAGAGTTTCTACATTTGCAGGAGCAGTATGTTTTTTCAAATAGATAAACAAACTCTCATTCACCATTTCCTGAATCACCTTACGCGGTGTGTAATAGCTCCCTGTCTGCTTACGGATACTCTTAATCGTATTCTCTTCCAAATTTGGATCGAGTTCTGCCAATAGGTTCTCAAATACCAAACCCAATAACTCAGGATCTAAGGCAATATCTTCATCATAGGGCGTATTTTCTTCCAGGGTAAACTTATAGGATTTGAAAATACCATTCAAACCATTATGATAAACCTTGCTAACTTCAATCTTTTTAGCCTTACCCTTAGCCACAATCTCCTCTGTCTCAATCCCATAAAACAGAAAATTAGGCACACGCATCACCGTATCCTCAATACTTTCCTTCGCATTATCTTCATCCAAATCATCAAAAATACCACCATTCAAATATGGAATTTCTGTAAACCATTCAACCTGAAAGTTAGAATGTAAATACTTAGTCCATTTAAAATCTTTGAGCGACTTTTTATCCTTTTGGTTCAACGAATTAAAAAATATATTTTGCAAAACGCCGCGATAGTAGCTATTTGACTCTAAAAAGTTCTCATCCTCAAAATCTTTAACCAAAGGAAAAACCCGACCATCCCAATCTCTAAGCTCTAAAATTTCAGGCTCAATTAGTCCTTTCTCCTTGATAAACCAGCAAAACATGGTTCTCGCCAGCAACCGCACCAAAAAGTTTTTGATATTCTCCTTTTCTGGCACATAGTTAGGTCTGAAAGGAAGCTTTATATGCTGTGAGGCATAGTAAAACCAATCTTGTAAATCTCCATAAAACTGATCATTTAAAGCTTGTAATGAAAATACTGTTTGCCAATAGTCATACAACTTTTTAAAACTATTGACCTTACTCGCATCAATCTTTAAACCCTTAAAACTCTTATCGCCAAAAATAATTTTTTCATGCGCCGAGTGAATATTGCTAATACTCACATCCCTTAACAACGTTACCTTCCCCGCCTTTTCCCCTTCCTGATTCCGCTTATACTTCGATCTCTCGGTATTAGCAAACGCCAGATATTTGTTATCAGCATCAGCATACTTAAACACTACTACGACAGGCGTATAGCAAAACTCCCGATTAAAAGCCCGTGCTATTTCGGCTAAATGCGATCGCGTTGGCAATAAACCACCCTCGCGCCTATTTAATGTCACCCCAAAAATGATAATCCCATCATAATCCGACTTAATTTTATCAATCGCTAAACTCTTACCACCCCGAAACGCAGCATCATCAACCATCCCCAAAAAATAAACATCATCAATCAATTCAAAAGGTTCGCGATCTTTGTAATTATTTCCCAGAATATCTCTAGCATTGATCGGCTTATCCGTCACCGCATTTATCGGTACTTGCAACTCCGCAAAAAAAGCCCGTAAAGCAGGCAAAAAGTCTAATTCATTAAAAATAGTGAGTTTCATATCAAAACAAAGCCACAATCACGGATTATGCAGATTACACTGATGTCACAGATTTTACTTATTTTTATCATATAGCTTTCAACAAAAAAAATCCATTAATCACTCTTAATCCAAAAAATCCGCGAAATCCGTGTAATCCATCTAATCCGTGTTCAAAGATAGTTAGGTTCATTATTTACAGATTCTCAAAGGATTTCAGGATTTGAAACACGGAATAGAGTTCATTGCGTGATCGCTTAAAAAGTGAAAAATCATCAGAAAGATCGTATTGCGATTGTTGCAGCTTAATAAACATAAAATGATCGCCATTGGTGACGAGTGCATAGGTTGGTTTATCACCATTTGGACTTGCCATCATATAGGCAAGAGCCTGTGGTAATGCCACTAAAAACGAAAAACTAGAACGCTTTGCCTCAATTAAAACGATCCATAAATTGTTATTCAAAACTAAAGCATCAATTCTGCCGTGATAAGTAACACTACCACTGCGATCGCTAATTTCAACTGACTGTTCACTTCGCAAACTAAAAGGAGATTCCAGAAAACCTGCCAAAAATAGTAATGGTGAAACCATCAACAAATTTACTGACCCCTCAGACAAAAAGCCTTCAGCAACATGATGTAAATATGAGCGTTTGATCCGATCTAGAGTGTTTTTTTCAGTATCAACTAATTCTGCAAAATCTCCACGCCATTCCACAAAGAAGTCTGGATCGTGCGATCGGCGCAGACCTAACTTTGTCTCTACATCATTAAGCGATCGGATATTTTCTGTAACTGCAATAGTCATAGCTATTTACTCAAATTTTTTATGTTAAGCACTCGTTTCTAACAAAATTTTCTGCAAAGAATTAGGACTACGCTTACTGATATACAGCAACTCAATCCCAATAATTTTTCCCTCAGCGTTGTAATCAAGAATAATGCCATCACTCACTTCTTCTGACTCTATAACTTCTGAATCATCTAAACTCAAATACAGAGCATCATCTTCTTTATGAACAATCAATTTCATTTTACTCTCCTATCAAAAAAGATGGTCACAACTCGATTAGGCTCAACATTGGGATTTACGACCACTCGCAACCAGCGATCGCCAAATTCCTGTATGCGCTTTAAATAATGGGTATTCCCATGAATGTCAGCTAAAAGTTCAACTCTTTCAGGATATAGCAATGTCTGTTCTATCCATGATTCTAGTATTTTTCGCTTCAGAATTTGATAACGGGCGTGTTCAGTCAGATTAAAGCTTTCTATAAATTTTGCCTCCTATCAAAAAAACGTCTTAATCGCGGATTATGCAGATTAAAGGATTTCACAGATTTTACTTATTTTTATCATATAGCTTTCAACAAAGAAAATCCCTTAATCACTCTTAATCCAAAAAATCCGCGAAATCCGTGTAATCCCCTTAATCCGTGTTCAAGTCCCCCCCTAATCCGCGCTCACCAACACCCAAGCCACCAAATCAAACTTATCAACCTGAAATTTTTCATCAACCTTAATATTTTGCTTAACAATTTCCAATGCAGATTTATTACCTTTTTTGATTTTGGCTAATAAATCTCGCGGCTCCTGATCTATTTGACTACTTAACCAAGCTTTAAGCGCATTTACTAATTCAGCGATCGCACTTTCATCACCCCGATCAACAGCATCAGGCACAAAACGTCCTTTCTCCTTATTTAAAGTCAGAAAATCTAAAACCTCCTTTTGATTATTCAAAATTAAGTTACCCGACTTATTAATATAAATTAAATCAAAAACTTGATATTGATGATCGAACTTCTTAGAAGGTTTTGCCGGATAACCAAGTAAAGCCACAATCCCATTACGATCGCCTATTTTACCATCTCCCAAAAATCCCGTATATACCCCCTTTGGCATCTGGCGATATTTATCTTTATCGCGGTCAAATTCAGCGAGTAAATCCTGTCGATAGCGCTCCAAAGACAAACTATCAAAGCCTAAACCTTGATCGCTTACCTCGATATCATCCCAAGTAGTTTGCATTTGTCGCATCATCAGATCATTCATTTTCCGATCAAAATCTTCATCATGAGCCATCTTTGCAAAGCTATCAGAAAACTGATGATCGACTTCTGACCCCGCCAACTTCATCGTCGCCATCCGTTGCTCAATTCTTCCTTGCAAATTGAGATAGGAATTAATCTTATCTGAGGGCCAGAAGTTAATCCCAAATATTTGTTGATTTGGACTACCCAAGCGATCAATTCGTCCCATCCGTTGAATAATTCTTACCGGATTCCAATGGATATCGTAATTAATCACCATATCAGCATCCTGCAAGTTTTGTCCCTCACTCAAAGCATCAGTCGCAATCAAAATATCAATGGGTTTATTCAGCTTTTGGTGAGTATCAGGATGATTTTCTTTAATCCATTCTTGCCACTCTGTAAACGCTTCTAACCCTTCTTTTTCGGAACTAAAATTCCATTCCTTTTCACAAAATAACTTAGTATAGGGCGCAAATCTCTCTAAAATCATTTCCATTTTTTGAGGGCGATCGCTATCATCAGACTGTGAACTTGTACCCGATGCGATCGCAATTTTGTTAAAACCTCTAGCCTGAAGTTGCTCAAATAAATATATCGCCGTATCACGATAAACCGTAAAAATTATCACTTTTTGATTATGGTTATTTGCCCCTAACTTCCGCTTTTTAATAATCTGAGCGATCAATGCTTCTAACTTATCATCACAGGATTTAATTTGATTGGGTTTATTTAACTCTTTATTAATTTTTGCGTCAAATTTTTGCAAATTGACATAAAGATTATCAAGAGCATCCAAATCTTTTTTGAGATCCTCCTTAAACTTATCCAAACTACCAGCAGCATCAATATCAGCAATATTAATCGGACGTTTTTTGCCTAGTGTATATTCTTCAACTGCTTCTGTAAAATCATCATCATTTTGATCATCATCCAAATCAAGAACATCATTTTCTAGTAATACTGCTTTTGCCTTGTTGGTTTGATAATCTTTAATTTTATCTAAAGCATTTTGATGATGATATTTAATTTTCTCAACCGTTGAGTAAAAGGAACACCAAGAAGACTCTAAACGCTTGACCATCAAAATATAAATCATCTTGACCAGAAAGCGATCGCGTAGTTTATCATCGCGTAATACATCCTTTTTTGTTCCCGATTTATCATCTAAATAAAACGCTGGTTGATACCCTGACAGCATCGGGGGGAAATGGTCAAATAATTCTTCAAAGGTTTCAAAATTACCAAGTTGGTGTGGTGTCACAAATAAATTTACAGGCTTATTTTTAACAGGAAATATTAAATTAGTTTGCTGACTTTCTACCATCTTGCGAGTTCTCGCCACTAATAACGAATCCGTCAATCTAAAAAAATCATTACCTGAGAGTTTTTTAATAAAGTCTCCTATTTTGGGAATGTCATCTTTACGCCATTCATTAAATATTGTCTTTGCTTCTTTAAAGGAATAATCAATATTTTTGATACCCAATTTTGTTTCATACCCATGAACATTACCCTGCACCATTAACTTAAATTGATTTCTAGCATCATTTAAAGAGTTATTGATCGGAGTCGCTGATATCAACAAAACTTTGATATCTTGATTTTTCCGCAAAATCTGCTCAACTAAAAATTTATAGCGCTGGGATTTATCATTCCTGAGATTATGACTTTCATCAATCACAATTAGCTTAGGTTTATCGTCACAAAATAATTTATCAGCGCGATCATTATAGGAATTTAGGCGATCGCTATTCATATCCGTATGAAAGCGAATAAAAAACTTGAGTTTATCACTTTCAAATTTAGATTCCTGATCTTCCTTATAGCGTCTCCAGTTACTTTCTAATTTTTTAGGACAAAGCAATATAACTTCCCTTCCCTGCATCTGGAAAAACTTGATCACCGCCAAAGCACTCCAAGTTTTACCCAAACCCACAGCATCCGCTAAAATTGCCCCATCATATTTCTGAAGCATCCGAATTAAACTAAGAGCACCTTTTTTTTGAAAGTCATACAGGGAGTGAAAAATAGCGGTATTTTCTAACCGACCTATTTGACGATTAAACTCTGGATCATTCTCGATTTCCAGAATTTGATTACCAAATAACTCAAATAAAATTTTGTAGTAAATATCTCTGGGCGTATATTCAATAAATATCTTTTCAATTTCTGCAATTAAATATTGCTTGAAATTAACTTTTTTCCTCGAACCATCTTTAAAAATAAGAGTTTTTTCTTGATGTGCTTGTGGTTTGTTCCAAAGTTCTGCAAACCATTCGACTAGCTCTTTATATTGGTTATTATTACCAGTTTCAGCAATATTTAATTCTAAATTATTTGTATGTTTTAAGCCAATTCCTGCTTCAGTTAGGTTGGAGCTACCCGAAATAAAATATTTATTACGATCATCATTCTTCGACGGGTTAAATAAATAGCACTTAGCATGACAAAAATTGGGTTCTAAAGTTTTTGCTTTCACTTTATCCTGCTTTAAAAAAGCCACGGCTTCCCGTGCTAAACGGTTAAGATTAAGTGCCGCTTCAATTGTAATGTTTTCATTGAGCAAATCTAAGGGTCGGTTTTCCACCAGATCCAAATTAACAATATCCCCAAGCACTAGCCGAAATTTAGCAATTTTCTGATTAATTTGCTGCGAAAGATAAGCTAAAGCTCCGACGGTGAAATAACCTGTAATAATGTCTACAGTACCTTCTTCCGTATATTTTACAATCCACTCATAAACTTTCAGATTGCTATTTTCATTGTCTAGTATCATTAGCCTGTCTTTATAAAACTTGATTTGGGCTTGATTTTTGTTTAAGTCCCACTAGGACTTCTTGCATCAGTAGGCGATCATCTTCATCATCCTCCGCCACTAAAATTGTTTCAGGGTGTTTAAATCAGTTTCTCGGCAAAAAAAATCAGATACATCCGGTGCATTGGCCTAGCCTGCCGTAAGGTATAGCGACTGGATTTCTAAACACTCATATTTATTCTGATGACGATCAAAAAAGAAGGGATTTATTTAGTCGGAGAAGATACAGCCGACAATGTTGCACTCGAAGCCGGACAACTTCAGGGTATGTCTGGTTTGGTAACTCGCCAAGGTAATGATAGCGTGAGCGGTTCTTCTGATGCTGAAGTTGTTTACGCTGGGAAAGGAAATGATTCAATTGATGGCGGAGGTGGTGATGATTCCCTTTTCGGAAACCAAGATCAAGACACTCTTATAGGAGGAAATGGCAATGATTGGTTATTCGGTGGTGGAGGCAATGATTTAATTGTCGGTGGTAGAGGCAATGATATTTTGTACGGCAATCGCGGTATCAATACCCTAACAGGTGGCGATGGCTCCGACACATTTTTCCTGAAGCTAGATGATCAGAGTATTGATTATATTACCGATTATCAAATTGGAAGCGATCAGATTACCAGCAAGAACGGCATTTTGAATTTTGATAACTACACTTTGACTGCGGGTACAGGTGCTGATGGTACTGGTAGTGACGATACGCTGATCATAGACAAACTTACTAATCGTGCGATCGCAGTCTTGCTGAATGTTCCTCGCAGCAGTTTTCCTCCGGCTCCAACTCCAACTGTTCAACCAACACCGGAACCAGCGCCAACTCCTGAGCCAACGATAATACCAGCAAGCAGCTTGCAATTTAGTGCGGCTACCTACAGCGTCAACGAAGATGGCACACCAGTCACATTGGTGACTGTCACCCGCACAGGCAGCAGTGATGGAGCGGTTAGTGCTGTTGTTAGCCTCTCTGACGGTACAGCTAAATTTGGATCTGGCGACTACGGCACCACTCCCACAGCCGTTAATTTTGCTGCGGGAGACACCACGCCCAAAACGATTCAGGTTCCCATCCTCGATGACACTGCCTATGATCCCGGTGAAACCCTGACGATGACCTTAAAAAACCCTACTGGTGGGGCAACTGTAGGAACCCAGAGGAACGCAACTTTGGCTATAGTCGATAATGATACGCAACCGGAATGGCTGTCTACTATTAATTTCCATCGCACCGCAGCCAACCTGCCCCCCGTCCGAGAAAACCCGATTGCGGGAGCGGGTGCTGTCGCACACTCCAAATATCTGGTTAAAAATAACGGGGGTGGGCATTACGAAGATCCAGGGAACCAGTGGTACACCCCTGAAGGCGCGAAAGCTGGTATGTCCGGCAATGTAGCGTGGGGTGGTGGTCTCAACACTACTGATGTAGACGATATCGAGGTGTGGCTGAGGGCGCCTTTCCACGCATCGGGAATTCTCAATCAGTACGTGACCGAAGTCGGCTATGGTGCTTATCGGGAAGCAGGCGGCCAGATTACTACTGGTGCCACGCTTGTGCTTCAACGTGAATACAGCAGCATCCCCTCATCAGTGAAGTTTCCCATTATCTGGCCAGGCGACGGTCAAACCATTCCAGCTTCCATACGCGATTATGGAGGAGGAGAGTGGCCCGATCCGCTAACAAGCACAGGTACCCCCCCGTACACTGCCCCTACGGGTTTGCCATTGCTCTTGCAGTTGGGGAATGGAGACGTTACTCCTAATGTTACTGCTCACTCATTCTCGCAGGGCGGCACACAACTTGCTCACGCGGTGTTTGATGAAACTAATTACATCAATCCCAAGAATGGGGTTCTCGAAGCTTACGGGCCAGGGTCTGGATTCAACAACGATCAAGAGGTAGGACGCTCTAGTCTCGACTCAAATGACATGGTATTATTGGTTCCGCGCGATCCATTGCTGCCAGGGGAAACTTATACTGCCTCCATTACAGCCAACGGTCAAACCTACACATGGTCGTTTACTGTCGGCCCCAAAGCACCGATTGTCGGGACTGCGGGGAATGACAACCTCTTCGGGGACGAACTGGGTGACACTATTAGCGGTTTAGCTGGCAACGACACACTGAGCGGAGGGGGTGGCGATGATTCCCTTGACGCTGGTGATGGGAATAATTACCTATGGGGCGATGTCGGCAATGATACACTGCTGGGCGGTGCTGGCAACGACTACCTTGATGGAGGAGATGGGGATGACTTCCTAAATGGAGGTAATGGGAATGATAAACCTCTTGCAAAAAAAATCTATGCTATAATGCCAAACTTTCACTTTCAGACTAAGAGTGTCAACTCATAATTATAAATGGCTGACAACAAATTACAACGAAGACCATAACGGCGACGACGATTTCGATAACGACTCGATAAGATCCTGAAAATTTTGAGGCTCCGATTAACGTGTTCAATCACAATTCGTTGATGAGCCAAATCTTGATTATAGTCTTTTTCTAAGACCGAAAGGTTGCCATTTTTGGGTTTCTTTTTGGGTACATAGCTATTAAAGTGATAATCTTTAATTCCTTGATAGCCACTATCTTGTAAGCTATCAGTTTGGGGGTGAAAATGAATTTCGCTTTTTTTGAATAAGCTAAAATCGTGGCAATGTCCTTCTCCAAAATCTGTACAAATAATCTGTTTAGTTTCTTGATTAATTACTAATTGAATAATGTCAGCAACAATTCGGCAAATAGTTGATTCTGATACTCCCCAATTTGTCCCAATATGAAAATATGTTCTGTATTCTCGCCAATACTCCAAGGCTACTAAAACTTGCTCTTGGAGAGTCAGGTGGGTGTGATGTCCTCTCCTATCTTTAGGATGTTCTAACCTGAACTGCTCTATGGCATTAACCATTTTTTGGAAGGTTTGAATCTTGACACCAAATCTTCGTTTAAATTCATGAGGTTTCAAATTTAGATAAAATTGAGTGTTCATCGCAGAGTTATTGTCTAAATTCACTTTCAATTTTTACCATTTTATGGAGTTTTTAGCAAAAGTTTGTGAAGAATGGTTAGTCTCTAGGATTTTATGAAATTGAGCAAAACTTACCATAATACCATAAAATTATTTTGCAAGAGTTCTACTAATCTATTCGGTGGTGCAGGCAAAGATACCTTCATCTTTGGTGCGTCAAGTGGTCAAAATAGCGTGAATCAATTTGTTGTTGCTGATGATAAGATTCAGGTCGCTGCTGGTCTTGGTTTTAGCAATGGAGTCGCTGTTTTAGCCGCAATTACTAACCAACTTCCTGTTACTGGTGGAGGCCTGTTTTCTGAAATCACCCTCAGCCCAGGAAATAAAATTAGTATCTTCCACGATGTTTCCTTAACAGCAGCAAACTTTGCCATTATCTGAATCTGGTCATCAGATAGGTTGATGATTTCGGCGATCGCCTCTGTATTTCTCAGAGCGATCGCGCTTTTTTCAACAACAAATTGCCGGGGCGGGTTTAGGGAGATAATTGCTGATAATTAAAGATGGTCTCGGAACCCGCCCCTACGGTTGAATTGTTAATCATTGTCAAATGCGATCGCAATTTTTTAACAAATTGTAGGGGAGGGTTCCGCAACAATATTTAATTCTTAGCAATAACCTTGCTAAACCCGCCTCTGGAGTGTTGAAGATTTCTGAATTAAAGTCTATAATGGAAATGTCTTACTGATGATCAGCTACTAAGACAATATTCAATACTAACCCATAACCTATCTAAACTCGCCCCTATTAAATGCGATCGCCTGAGAACAGGTTTAGGAATCACTGCAATTCTAGGGCGGTGAGGATCTTAATTCATCCCCCACAATCACATTAAGTTGGGCTCCTACTAGCATAATTAAGGAACTAATTTGTAACCAGAGTAATAAAACTACAAACGCGCCAATTGTGCCGTAGGTAATATTAAATTTGCCAAAATAGTAAACATATAAACGAAATAAATTAGATACTAAAGCCCAAAATACAGCGGCTAAAATTGCTCCTGGCATCAGAGGAGTTCCATGTTTGCGGTAATTAGGCGCGTAACGATAAATAAAAGCATAGTTAGTAGAAACAATTCCCAAGGTAATCGGCCACCGTAGTTTTTGCCAGGTTTCTAATAGGGTTGATTGTAATAAACAATTCTGTACTGGCGGTTGAATCATGCAAATGGCTAAATCTTCTAAGGCACAGTTTCCGATGGTTTCAATCATACAACTTTGACGGGCAATTCCTTCAACAATCATGTCACTCACTAATACTAATGCAGTGGCTAAAATTAATAATAATAGAGTTCCTAATGCTAAAGATAAGGCAATTAATTTATTTTTCCAAAAGGGTCTAATATGGGTCTTTTCTACCCCATGAATATGATTTAATGCGGTCATCGCTGCACCAATTACACCGGAAAAAACCCACAAAGAGGCAATAAAACTCACCGAAAGTAAACCCGAACTCGGTGTTAAAGATAAATGATAAATTCCAGTTCCTATTAAATTCTGGACATCTTCTGGGACAATTTGACTGAGTAAAGTTGCCATTTGATAGAGTTCCGTTTGCAATAATTCAAAGGAACTTAGGGCAATTAATAGGGCTAATACCGCCGGAAATAATGCTAAGGTAGCATGATAAGCCATTTCCGCAGCAAAACCCGGTAGACGCTGTTCTATAGTCGCCTGAATCAGTTTTTTAAAGGTTCTGGGATTCAAATATAGAAAAAAACGGCAGAAACGAATCATCCGTCGCCTACTTCTTTTAATCTGTTTAATTATGATAGGAAACAGGACAATTAATTGCTCCGCGACGAGATCAGCACCGCGCTGAATCAGTTTAACTAAATGGGTGTGAATAGCACAAGGTCGCCACTTAAACGATTTCAGATTTCGCCAGAACATCAAAAAGCTGGCTATGCTCATAAATATTGGGGATGGATACGGTATTCCTAATTTACTCGACTTGGGAAAGATTTTGTCAAAAAATAAGATTTATTTAAGTTCGGAATTGGTTTAGGATCAAATAGTTGTTAATTTCATCAAATATGAAAGACACTCTTTTACACACTAAACCTGAATATTCTCCCTTTTCTCGATATTGGTTATTTGATCCCAAGGTAACTTTTCTGAATCATGGTGCTTTTGGTGCTTGTCCAATTCCTGTGTTAGATTCTCAATATCAATTTCGACAACAACTTGAACAACAATCTTGTCATTTTTTTGTCAGAGAATATGAAATTTTACTCGATAATGCTAGAGTTGAATTAGCTAATTTTGTGGGTGCAAATCCAGAGGAATTAGTATTCATTCCCAATGCGACAACCGGGGTAAATACGGTTTTGCGATCGCTAATTTTCTCAGAACAAGATGAATTACTTACAACTAATCACGAATATAATGCTTGTCGGAATGTATTAGATTTTGTTGCTAGTCGCACGGGGGCTAAAATCATTATAGCAGATATTCCTTTTCCGGTCGCTTCATCTGAAGAAATTATTGATGCGATTATGGCAAAAGTCTCTCCTCGAACAAAATTAGTTTTAATCGATCATATTACCAGCCAAACCGGGTTAATTTTTCCAATTCAAGAGATTATTAAAAAGTTAACTCATTTAGGAATAGATACTTTAGTTGATGGTGCCCACGCACCCGGAATGTTAGAGCTAAACTTACAAGCAATTGGAGCAACTTACTATACAGGAAATTGTCATAAATGGTTATCTGCTCCCAAGGGAGCCGCGTTTTTAATGGTACAAAGGGATAGACAATCATTAATTCGTCCGCTTACAATTAGTCATGGAGCTAATTCTACCCGAAGCGATCGCTCTCGATTTTTATTAGAATTTGACTGGACAGGAACCCCAGACCCCAGTGCTTATTTATGTATTCCTGAAGCAATTAAATTCATGGGTTCTCTGTTACCCGGAGGCTGGTCAGAATTAATCAAAACTAATCATAATTTAGTGGTAAATGCTCGAAAATTATTATCTAAAAAAATAGGAATAAATTTATCCTGTCCTGATGATATGATCGGTTCAATGGCAGTTTTACCTTTAGGGGAAAAATGGCAAAATTATGATAATTTGAATCAAAAACTTTGGGAAGAATATCAAATTGAAGTTCCGATTATGCCTTGGGAAGATCAAACTAAGTCCTTGATGAGAATTTCGGCTCAAATTTATAATCATTTATCCCAATATGAATATTTAGCAGAAATTTTGTTGGGGTTATAAGGGTATGCAATGAAAAGTAATAAACTATTCTCCAAAACGATATCCTTTACCATAAACCGTATGAATTAGGGGAATTTCCCCTGTAGTTTCGATTTTTCTTCTTAACAGGCGAATTTGTGCTGCTAATACATTGCTGCTCGGTTGTTCACCCTCTCCCCAGAGATATTGATGAATTTGATCATGGGTTAATAACTGTCCTGGTGAACGCATCAAATAAGCTAAAAGTTGACTTTCTTTTTCTGATAAATCAATCATGCGTTCACCTCGATAGGCGAGTTGATTATCGAGGTCTAATTCTAAGTCTAATACTTGCAAATGGTTAGAATTAATGGTAGATTCTATAACTTGATAACGACGCAGTAAGGCGCGGACTCTAGCTAATAATTCGCGTAATTCAAAGGGTTTCATTAAATAGTCATCTGCACCAGCATCTAACCCTTGAACTCGGTCATCTAGGGTGTCTTTTGCGGTTAAAAATAGAATCGGTGTTTGGTCAGAATGCGATCGCAATTCCTGACAAATTTCTAAACCGGATTTTTGCGGTAACATCCAATCTAAAATTAATAAATCATAATGATTTTGACGGGCTAAATCACAGCCAAAACAGCCATCCGTTGCAATATCAACTGTATACCCTTCCCTGGTTAATACCCGGCTTAAAGGATCTGTTAATTCGATTTCATCATCAACCAATAAAATTCGCATAAAATCGATCACCTCAGATACTGTCCAGTTTTGTGTGGGTCTGTCATCGGCATCAATCAAAAAGGAATTTCCCAAGGTATCAACACAAGCTGCTAAATTGTCGGCAGTACCTAAATCAATAGACACCGATGGTTCAAATGCTAAATCAAATTTTCCCGTTAATAATTTACCTGTCTTAAAAAACGTTTGACGGGCAAAATAAATCCCTGTATTGTACAATTTACCCGATTGTTGACAAAGATATTCTATCAACGCACGAGTTTCTGGATCTGGAGACAACAAGATTTGCTGCACTCCCATTGTTTTACTTGCTTTAGTCATTGACTCGACTATCACGACCATGTTGGTTTCTTTATGATAGCATTACTAAATATTTCTAGGGGAATAAATTCCCCTGGATCGTGTTTCCTCTGGTGGTCTGAAGACACTGAGTTTCCACACTCCCATCCTTTTTTTATGATTTGTGCTAAGTAGTTGCACAAAATAAATTACCTAGTTGAGAGAGGGAACAGCCCCCCCAAACCCCCCGTGCACGCAGGGCTAGGGGGAGGGAACAGTGGGGAAATCACTTCACCGTCTGGGTTCTAAGATACGTCTGGTGTCCTAACTGCCTTGGCGGTTGCTATAAAACTAAAATTAGACTTAAGTATAGATTTGGTTGTCAATTTTATTGATACAATTAATAAAAATGTAACCTGCCCTGGTCAATGTATTAATCTGTAAGCAATGGGGTCTGACGATGAAAGTACGACTAAAAAAACAGAATCGCCATGAAGTAGAATCTGTCAATCAAACCGGAATTCAAGCGAAATCCCTGACAGATATTCGCCCAATGGACAACGGCCTCGTAACACCGCAGAAACACCAAACCGAAGATATAAACCATCAGCAAATACAGAAAAAACCGGGTTTTAATTTTGCGGAAATCCCGATTACAGGAAACACAGATAGGTCAACATCCAGAATACAACCTAAATTTAATTTATCCCTACAAAAAAAATTAACTGTCGGCGAGGCTGGGGACAAATATGAACAGGAAGCAGATAGTGTAGCTGAAAAAGTGGTCAAAAAAATTAATACTCCTTCTGGGGAACAGTCAACATCGGGTCAAGGAGTCCAACGTCAGGAAGAAGAAGACTTGCAAATGAAGCCCGATATTTCCTCAATTCAACGTCAGGAAGGGGAAGAAGAAGACTTGCAAATGAAGCCCGATATTTCCTCAATTCAACGTCAGGAAGGGGAAGAAGAAGACCTGCAAATGAAGCCCGATATTTCCTCAATTCAACGTCAGGAAGGGGAAGAAGAAGACCTGCAAATGAAGCCCGATATTTCCTCAATT
>NZ_CAWLTW010000001.1:3715088-3735420 GCF_963864145.1 Planktothrix prolifica NIVA-CYA 540
CCCGATATTTCCTCAATTACAACGTCAGGAAGGGGAAGAAGAAGACCTGCAAATGAAGCCCGATATTTCCTCAATTCAACGTCAGGAAGGGGAAGAAGAAGACCTGCAAATGAAGCCCGATATTTCCTCAATTCAACGTCAGGAAGGGGAAGAAGAAGACTTGCAAATGAAGCCCGATATTTCCTCAATTCAACGTCAGGAAGGGGAAGAAGAAGACTTGCAAATGAAGCCCGATATTTCCTCAATTCAACGTCAGGAAGGGGAAGAAGAAGACCTGCAAATGAAGCCCGATATTTCCTCAATTCAACGTCAGGAAGGGGAAGAAGAAATTCAAGCTAAATCAACCCAACCTGATCAGCAAGTTATGGCTGGTGGAGACGCATCAACAGAATTAGAGACATCAATTCAAACTGCTAAAGGAGGTGGACAGCCCTTAGATGGGGGACTGCAACGGTCGATGGGGCAAGCAATGGGGGCAGATTTTAGTGGCGTAAAGGTACATACAGATTCGCAGTCTGACCAATTAAATCAATCAATTCAAGCGAAAGCCTTTACAACAGGGCAAGATGTGTTCTTTCGGCAGGGGGCGTATGAGCCGAGTAGTCGAGGTGGGCAGGAGTTGATCGCCCATGAGTTGACCCATGTGGTGCAGCAGAATGGCAAATCAACATCGGGTTCATCGCCAATTCAACGCAAGATGCAGTTTGAGTCAAAAGACCTAAAAGGTGAAATGTCTTTGGGTGCGCGTGTGAACAGATTTTTGGGCAGATCCACCAGTACTTTCACTCAGATCCAAAACCTATTAACTAAGTACGAAACAGCCAATGCTCCGAAAGACCAAAAAGAATTATTGGAGAAGTTACGAACTCTAGCTCAATCTTGGCTTGACAAGCACACAGATGACCCGCAAAAGAGAGCTAGCCTTGAAAAAATGATTCCTGCCATTGATCAAGAGATTATTAAACTAGCTAGTGATCAGAGCTACTTGGACGATCTAAAAAACAAGGATAAGTTTAAATTCTTAACTACGTCAGGACAAGAAGCTTCAGATCTTAGTGGTGTCCACGAAAAAGTCAAAAAGAATGCCGAAAGTTCTGGTTTGACTCAGGCAGAGCTTACGGCTATTAGGGTCTATACTGCTCAAGATTATGCGTATATGAACCCCATTCTTGCAAAGAATAAAGGGTGGCTGGACTTTAAAATTAAGGAATTGGTAGGACAAGGTCAGATAAATCTTGGTAATGGAAGAACAAAACTCAATGACAAAGAGCGCATTCAAGTCCAACAAGAGGCGAATCGTCATAGTGACAAAGCTGTTGAGGGGCTAAAGAAATTACCAGATATTAAGCGAGAGGTTTATAGAGGTGTTGGCTTAACCCAGCAAGAATTTAAGGATCAATACAAACCTGCTGCAACCGTAACTTTCCCCTCATTCTCAAGTACAAGCTTGGATAGAAAAGTTTCAAGAAGTTTCGCCACAAGAGAAGCACAGGGTGGCAAAGTTGGTCTTCTTCTAATTATGCAAGTAACCAAGGGGAAAGATATCGGAGACTTATCTTTATACCAAAAAGAGAAAGAAGTTCTGTTGGCTCCAAATGCAACCTTCAAAGTTGATAAAATCATTGATAAAGGCAAAAATACATATGAAGTGAATTTACATCAGGTCAATTAATCATGTTATGATTCTTACTTGAAGATTTCAAGGATGGAAAGTTCAGGTTGATCTCTTTTTAGCACATTATTTAAGATGTGGATAATACAGGGTTGACTTTGCAAGGCTGACCATCATAAAAATGCCCACTATATCTTTTGAATTTTGTCCAGCAACAATTGTGAGTACCGTTAAAAAATGAGTGCAATTTCAGATAGTTTCAAAGAGTACTTTAAAGGTTTTGACTTGGAGATTCCAGATCCGATCCCTGTCAAAGGCAAAATTCAGAAAGGTGGTTGGAATGTAACCTATGTTCTCAATCAAGGCAATGATGAGTTAACTTGCCTAGATTTTTTTGCTGAACACCGTATGTCCAGTCCCAGCCACGTCAGGATTTTGAATGATGGTACTATCGTTGGATTGGAAAGCTACCAAGAGAGCTACTCCTATGATCAGAATATAGAAGGGGATGAAGAAAGAGCAAATAAAGCAATGCAAGAGCATAATGATCGGGTGAGTGAGATTTTAAAAGCCAAAGGATTGTTTTAGTGTGTTCGCCCCTCGCCGTAGATTGGGCTGAGGAACGAAATCTTACACCAACAAAGCTTGTATTCAATGCGATCATTATCGGGATTTTGAGGAAGTGTGGGGTAGAGCGTAAATGCGCTATTGCGATTCGATCTCGAAAATTGAGATGAAGAATGAAACCCAACTTACTTTCTATAACGTGAGTTCGATATAGCCATTTGCGGCGTGCTTCGCACGCCGCAAATGGCGAAAAATGGTAAGAATCGCTTAGCGATTCTTACCATTTTTCGCTGTCGTCGAACTGACGTTTCCACAATGTCAAAGATGCGATCGCAGTTCAAGTTGTTGATTTTTTGCTGGTGCGATCGCCCTCAAAACTGCCTGAGATTTCTCAATATCTAAGTTCTTAAACTACAATAAAACTAAACATACATTGCACTTCCGCAGGTGTATCTCAGGCAACTATGAAAACTATTGCGATCGCTAGCCCCCTAGACACTTTTCTCCAGCAGCCTAACATTGAAACCTCACCTGCTTGGGAATTTATCCACGGGCAAGCCCAACAAAAGACGATGCCAACACTGTTTCATTCCCGCCTTCAGCGCAACCTAGTTAACACGATCAACAGCCAAACCCAAACATACGAAGCCATCCAAGAACTTCGTTGCATCGTGCCACCATTATCCCCCGTCCCAGACATTACCGTAGTTAAAAGCGATCGGCTTACAGATGTTGATAGTCCACTGCAAGGAGCGCCAGACTGGCTGATTGAAATTCGCTCCCCTGACCAAAACACATTAGAGCTACAAAACAAAATCCTGCACTGCTTGCTTAACGGGACTCAACTCGCTTGGCTAATTGATATTCAGCGAAAGCAAATCTGGGTTTGGGAACAATCAGAACTGCCACTAATCTATTCTGGAACCGACAAACTCCCAACCCTTGTCAATATCTCAGACCTGACAGTAGAAATGGTCATGGCAATGACCCAGCAGCGGTGAAAATCCCTCAATACCCTAAAAAAGCGATACCTACAAAAAATAAAATGAGAGCGAATTTTCGTTTATCCAATTTATTGATATAATTAATAGAAATATATCCCACTTTGGTCAATGTATTAATCTGTAAGCAATGGGGTCTGACGATGAAAGTACGACTAAAAAAACAGAATCGCCATGAAGTAGAATCTGTCAATCAAACCGGAATTCAAGCGAAATCCCTGACAGATATTCGCCCAATGGACAACGCCCTCGCAGCGCCACAGAAACCCCAAACCCAAGAAATAAACCATCAGCAAATACAGAAAAAACAAGGTTTTAATTTTGCTGAAATCCCGATTTCGGGAAATACAGATGAGTCAGCAGCCAGAATACAACCTAAATTTAATTTATCCCTACAAAAAAAATTAACCGTTGGCGCCGCTGGGGACAAATATGAACAGGAAGCGGATAGTGTAGCTGAAAAAGTGGTCAAACAAATTAATACTCCTTCTGGGGAACAGTCAACATCGGGTCAAGGAGTCCAACGTCAGGAAGCAGAGGAAGAAGAACTTCAAGCTAAATCTGATATTTCTAATATTCAACGAGAAGGAGAAGAAGAGGAAGAAATTCAAGCTAAATCTGATATTTCTAATATTCAACGAGAGGGAGAAGAAGAAGAAGAAATTCAAGCTAAATCTGATATTTCTAATATTCAACGAGAGGGAGAAGAGGAAGAAGAAATTCAAGCTAAATCTGATATTTCTAATATTCAACGAGAGGGAGAAGAGGAAGAAATTCAAGCTAAACCTGATATTTCTAATATTCAACGAGAAGGAGAAGAGGAAGAAATTCAAGCTAAATCTGATATTTCTGCTATTCAACGAGAAGGAGAAGAAGAAGAAATTCAAGCTAAACCCCAAAATAAATCCCTGGGTGGGGGTGCAGTTTCAACAGATATAGAAACAACTATTCAAAGTGCTAAAAGTGGTGGAAGTCCCCTAGATGCGGGACTGCAACAGAAGATGGGAAAAGCAATGGGGGCAGATTTTAGTGGAGTGAAAGTACATACTGATAGTCAATCAGATAAATTAAATCGTTCCCTGAGTTCCCGTGCCTTTGCAACAGGGCCGAATTTGTTTTTTAAACGGGGAGAATATAATCCGGGGAGTCGAAGTGGACAGGAATTAATTGCCCATGAATTAACTCATGTTGTGCAGCAGGGGGCGAGTAAAATTCAATCTAAAAGAGAATCTGTAACACATTCTACAGGTTCTAATTCAGTTATGTTGCAAATGAAGAAATATACTGTCAAAGACACCGCTCAGGCTAGAGATGAAAGTCTTAAAAATAAGGGGGCAAAATATAAATCTGGTCAAGAAATTGAAATTAGTGATGATCCAAAAGACCATAAAATAGAAGCTACGGGCAATAATAAGTGGTATCGAATTAAAGATAGTAATCCTCCTCAATATATTCGAGCGACCCGATTGCAATTATATGGAACTTATATTCCAGAGAAAAGTCGGGTAAAAGAAAGTGAGGTAAAAACTGAAAATGATGAAAAAGACGAGACGAAAAAACCTTCCAAAGAAATTGTCAAAGACTTACTAAAAGTTGAAAATCGGAAGTTTAAAGATAAGCATGGTGATATTAAAAGCGAGAAAATGACCTTGGCTAAACAAATAGATTTAGGGAAAGATTTTTTGCCAGATGAAGCAGTTAAGGCTATAGAAGAATTAAGCGCAATACCAAAAGGGAAAACCTTTTTATCTCAAAATGGTATGCTCACGCAGGAAGAAGTAGCAGAGATAGCCGTAGACAAAAAAGTCTTTGGTGATTGGGAGAGAGTCGAAGAACATGATTTTAGCAATTGGACTGGAGGAAAGCGGTCTGGACTGGTACCCGATGTCCGTGGTGAAGCTGTGTTGAGTCCCATTCAACGTCTTCAAATTGCTACATATCAACGAGATCTGGGTATTAAGGATGAAAAATTCCGCCAAACTCCAGGGTATTTACGTTATGAAGCCAACCAGTTAAAGAAAGGTAGTGATGATAAATACAAAAAGAATATTTATGAAAAAGATACGAAAATGTGGGAGCAAACACTTGACAATCAGACAAACAGTAAAGATGAAAGTTTAGAAAAATACAAAGAGCAAACCGAATCAGCTAATAGTATTCTGCGACGAATTTTTATCATTCTTCATGATGGTTTGAAATATAGAGAGGATGAAAAACCAAATATTTTTAAGGATTGGGATGAATCAGTTGCAGTTGCTCTCTCTCACGGAGGGCGTGTCATGATTAACTTACCACCCATTAAACAAAATGAAAACGAAAATGAGTTTATTCAATGGCTTTTTGGTGCTTCACCTGAATCCGACCAAACTAGAAAACCTCAATCATACAATAAGATAAAAGATCCAAACAACAAGAGCGACCATTATAAAGCTAAAGTAGATACCAGAATCGCTTCTAGTCATAATGTCAAAGTAACTGAAAGTTCATTAGAAGAGGAAAAGAGTAATACATTTGATGTCAAGGGTAAGACTGGGTTAAAAAGCACTATAAAACACTATGGTATGGATATACCTCTAGGTGGACTGGGTAACGAAGATCTCGCAGGTGACGCTATCCTACCCGATGGCAGACATGGCCATATTTATATCTACTATAGACCCCCAAGCTTAACACTACCTGGCAGCGTACTCATAGGGGCAGAAACATCAAGAATGGCTCATACAGATGTTTTTGGTATGTATCATGATCAGAGGGGCGCTCCTGCTGAGTTTTCCTCTACAGGTACCAGTAAAGGGGGAAGAATCGGTGGCGAATTTGGAGGCCGAGTTGTTGACTATACTAAAACCGGCACCAAAACTGAAAAACATCTGATTGGGAAAGATACAACAAAAAACGTACTCGAAGTCAAAGACCCCAATTGGTTACAACAGTTACGACAAGCAGAAGAAAAGGTGCAAGCTGGTCTAATAACATCCAAAGAATTAGTCGGTAAAGCCAGTAAAGAAGTTGAACAAAAGCTGTTTGGCGATCGCCTATCAAAAAGACCAGAAGAACAACCCGTATCCACAGAAAATGCTAACAACTCCGCTAGTTCAGAAAATGAAGATGAGAACATGAATCAGGAAACACAAAACAATGTGAATACAGAACAAGAAGAAAACGAATAACCATAGGAAGTAGAATCTGTCAATTCAACTTGAATTCAAGCGAAATCCCTGACAAATATTCGCCCGATGGACAACGCCCTCGCAACACCACACCAAACCCCAAACCGCAGACGCGAAATCAAGAAATATGGAGAATATCGTACCCAAAGATTAGTGTTGAAAGCCAGGGATATGTTAGGCTTTTGATAGGTTTAGTTTTAATCACCATTATCAAGGAGATAAAAACATGACATCCTTAATTTTAAATAACCCAGAAGCCGCCCCTATTACCGACGAGCAATTTTATCAACTTTGTGTCGCTAACCGCGAATTAAAATTAGAACGAACCGCCAAAGGAGACTTAATTATTATGCCACCCACAGGAGGGGAAACTGGAAAACGTAACTCTGATATTAATTTTGAATTAAATTTATGGAATCGACAAACAAAATTAGGAATTGTCTTTGATTCTTCGACTTGTTTTAAACTTCCTAATGGTGGAGAGCGTTCCCCCGATGCGGCTTGGATACCGTTAGGAAAATGGGAATCCCTTACCCCCGAACAGCGAGAGAAATTCCCGCCAATCTGTCCTGATTTTATCATAGAATTGCGTTCCCCTAGCGATTCTTTAAAACCCCTACAAGATAAAATGCAGGAATATATGGATAATGGTTCTCGTTTAGGTTGGTTAATTAACCCCAAAAACCGTCAAGTCGAAATTTATCGTCAGGGACAAGAAAAGGAAATTTTAGAAAATCCCCCAACCTTATCAGGAGAAGATGTTTTACCCGGATTTGTTTTAAATATCCCAGGACTTGCGTAAGTCCTGTTCACATCTCAATAGCTAATTCTGAACTCAACCCCCAGAAACAACCATGAATACCAAAGCTGTTGTCACACCCGTTAAAAAAAGTATAGCCACTCCCATTCCCCAACTGTCACCAACGTTTTTATGACATGAAATCCAAAGTTTATATCGAAACCAGTATTCCTAGTTTTTACTATGAAATCCGCACTGAGCCTGATATGATCGCTCGTAAAGAATGGACTTGTTTATGGTGGGATCAGATTAGTAGTCGCTACGATCTTGTCACCAGTATTGCTGTTTTAGATGAACTTAATCAAGGAAATTTCCCTAGCAAAGAAAAAGCAATTCAACTTCTTAATGATATCCCTCTTATAGATATTGAAGCAGAAATTGCAGAAATTGTAGAGGCTTATATTCAAAATCAGGTTATGCCTAATGATCCTTTAGGTGATGCTCTCCATCTTGCTATGGCATCCTATCATAAATGTGACTTTCTTTTAACTTGGAATTGTCGCCACTTGGCTAATGCCAATAAATTTGGGCATATCAGACGAATTAATGTTATGCTGGGCTTGTATGTCCCCTTATTAGTGACACCCTTAGAATTAATAGGAGAATAATAATGATTACCCTTAATGATTCCACACTTGAGCAAATTCGAGATATTCGTCATCAAATTTCCGAGAATAATAATCATAACCCCTATCAATTGATTGCTTATTACTTAGAATTACAGCAAAAATATAAACTTCAGAAAACCTCAATTTTAAGGGAAGTGGTAGGTACAGATCAGAAAGATGTACAATCTACTGATCAAGAATTCTAGGCAAAAAAACTTGGTTCAATCAAACGACATCAAACATAGCTAATTCTGAACTCAACCCCCAGAAACAACCATGAATACCAAAGCTGTTGTTACACCCGTTAAAAAAAGTACGCCGACTCCCATTCCCCAACTATCACCAACAGTTGGATTAACCAGTGTGCGGCCCTTTGCGGATGAACAACTGGCTTTAAAAGAAGAAGACAGCACCAGTGAACAAAAATTAGCAGGGGCGGCGGCTCCTCCTCCACCAGAAATACAACGGAATCAGAATATTAATTCTGGCTATAATTTTAGTCAAATTTCGATTAGTGAATATATTCCCGCAACACCGCAAGCCAAGTTAGTCGTCGGCGCTCCGGGGGATAAATACGAAAAAGAAGCCGACGCCATGGCCGATAAAGTCGTGTCTACGGTTATTCCGGTGCAGAAGCAGGAGGAGCAGGAGGAGCAGGGGAAGGTTAACCTGAAACCGACAACGGACACCATTCAAGCTCCACCGGAAGAAGAGGGAACTGTTCACCTCAAACCCTTAACGGAAAACATTCAACAGCGTCAGGAAGAAGATGGAACCGTTCACCTCAAACCCCTAGCTCAAACGATTCAGCGATATGAACAAGAAGCAACCCTTCACCTGAAACGGTTAAGCGGAATTCTTCAACCAAAGGAAATAGAAGGGGTCGTTCACCTCAAATCCATAGACAACCATATTCCGTCAGGGATGAGCCAAACCCTGAAACAGTCTACCTTGATCTCCCGCCAAGGAAACGGCGGATTTGCAGCCAGCGAGAATATTGAAACTCGCGTTAAAAGTAGTAAAGGTGGTGGTGGCCCCCTACCAGATGAAACCCGTGATTTCATGGAAGAAAGGTTTGGGAATGACTTTAGTGGCGTCAAAGTTCACACGGGTTCCGATGCGGTTCAACTCAGTAAAGATCTCGGTGCTCAAGCCTTTACCCATGAGCAAGATGTCTATTTTAATTCGGGAAAATATTCACCCCATACCGACGAAGGGAAAAAACTCCTCGCCCATGAACTCACCCACACAATTCAACAAACCGGCCCTAAAGCCAAGCGTAAGTCTCTGAGTCGGAAAATTCAAAAAAAATCCCAAATTCAGCGTCAAATCCAACCTTCTCCGGTTAAAAATGGAGTTAAAAAAAATCCGCCATTAAATCTCTCTGGCTTAAAAACTTTACCTGAACAATCTCTACAAAAAGAAGATAAAAATAAGTCTGAACCCGCTACCTCAAAAACTGAAGACAAAAAAGCGACGACAACCGATACTAAAGCTGAAGCCACCACCGAAACTAAGACTGAGGAAGCATCAGTTACTAAAGGGGATACTAAAGAAACAGCCGAAACTAAGGCGGAGGAACGGAAAAAGAACGTTGAAAAGGAAAAAGAAGAAGCTAATAAAGAATTAGCTGAAGAGGGGAAAGACAAGGAAGATAAAGGCGCTGAAATGAAAAAATATTTAGCGGCTGAATCCTTGAAAAAAGTTGAAACTCAAACTGCTAAAGTTAAGGAAGATACTGATACTGTTAAAAATAAAGTTAAATCCGGTGAAACTGGGGATAATTTAGGAAAATTAGAGAAAGAAAGCGGGGAAAAAATAGAATCTCAGGCTAAACAAGAAAGTCAAGAAGCTGAAGCAAAAGTTAAAGATAAAGCCGACGAAAAAGGCAAACAAGATGCAAGCGGTCAAAGTCCCTCTAAAGAGACTGTAACACTTCCGCTTCAGGACAAACCTGGGGCTGGGGAAAATTCTCAGCCAGAGCAAACGGATCAGCCTGAAGCCGTCCCACCCATCCCAGAAGGGGAAGCGAAAACCGCCGACACTTCACCGATCGCAGTCCCCGAAGTCAGTGGTGATCAAGCACCAGCGACACCCGAAGCCGACCCCGCTTTTCAGGCGGTGATTAAACAGTCCCAACAACAAGCCGATCAACAAAGCTCTCACCAGTCACCCAAATCCGCCGCCAAGGAAGCCCAAACCGCCGCCGAAGATCCCGACCAACAAATGCGGGAAGCCCAAGCGACCAAAATGGATGATCTGAATGCTAAAAAACCGAAACCCTTTGACCGCAAAGTTTTTGAAGATAGTTTATTAGAAAAATTAAACTTAGTTAAACCCAAAAATGCAGATCAAGCCGATAATTTTGCCAGTAGTGGCAAGACTGATGATATTAAAAATGCCTTAAATACCGAAGTTAAAGGAGCTAAAAAAGAATCAGGAGGGGGTTTGCCAGAGGAAAGTAAAGCACCTCCTGAGCCCGATGCCGAACAACCTAAAAAGGTTGAGGAACTGAAACCGACTCAGGAAGTTGTGGGGGCTGTACCACCAGAAATTGAAGCGGAAAAAGCCGTTCCCAAGGAAAAAACTGAACAGGAAATTGAGGCCCCTTTAGCAGAAACAACCCAGAATTTAGAGGGTGTGTTTGGTGAGATTCAGGCGAAGTCAATCGTTGGTTCTAGCAGTGATCCTGATGAAGTCCAAGCGGATCAAGTGGCGGAACAAGTGATGGCGACGCCCCTAACCCCCCCTAACTCCCCCTTAGCAATGGGGGGAAGGACAGATGCCGAATCTAACTCCCCCATTACCAAGGGGGGCTGGGGGGGTCAAAAGGGGGGGGAAACGATTCAACTGCTTCCTGAAGTCTTGATTCAACGCAAAGAAGAAGTTAAACCCCAGTCCGTTGCCCAACCGGATTCGGAAGTTCCCCTGAATGTAGACCGTTTAGAAACCTGGAAAGATGAGGGCGGGGGGCAAGCCTTAGATGCCTTAAAAGAAGCCAAAACCCATGGCACCACAGAAGGCCCCCAAAAATTCCGTCAAGGGGAACAGGAAACCCTGACTACGGCTAAAACTGACGCCCAGGCATCGGCTAAACAATCCAACGATGATATGTATGCGACTCGTACAGAGTCGATGCAGCAGACCGGGGATTCCCAAGAGGCAACCAAGACGACTGATGAAATAAAACGGACTGAAATTAATACCAATATCCAAAATATTTTTGACAAAACTCAGGGGACTGTTAAGGGTATTTTGGGGAAAATGGATAGTGATGTTAATACTGAGTTTAATCGCGGAATTAGTGCGGCTAAAAATGCCTTTGAAGGTCATGTTAAAAGGAGAATGGCTGAGTATAAGGATAAACGCTATACTTTGGTATTTCCAATTAAATTACCTAAGCCTTATTGGTTTGGGATCAAAATGGTCAAAGTTGGAGAAATTCGCGTTTTTGATTTTCTTACCTGGATTAGAGATAAGTTTGCTGGCTTACCCGATGAAGTCAATGTTTTTTATGAAGAGGGAAAACAGCTATATATTCAAGAAGTTAAAAAAAGTATTTCTAATATTGGTGGGATTGTTGAAAAAGGATTAACCGCAGCCCAAACGGAAGTTAATCAAGGGCGAGAAAAAGTTAATGCTTATGTACAAACCTTACCAAAAGACCTGCAAGAAATTGGCGCTCAATCGGCGGCGGATGTGCAAACTAAATTTGATCAACTTGAACAGAGTATTAGCGATAAACAAAATCAACTCCTGGAAGATTTAACTACAAAATATCAATCTAGTTTAAAAGAACTTGATAAACGCATTGAACAGTTAAAAGCCGAAAATGCCAGCTTAATTAGTAAAGCCTTAAAATTTATTGGAGATTTAGCTAAGAATATTATTAAAATTCTCCTCTGGCCGATTAAGAAAATTTTAAGTGTTTTTATTGGGGATTTGGCTGAAAAGGTGATTGATTCCCTGATTGATGATCCAGTGCAATTTATGAAGAATCTCTTTAAAGGGATTGGAGATGGGATTAAGAATTTTGCTAATAATATTGCAAAACATTTACTCAATGGGTTAATTACTTGGTTATTTGGTAATTTAGGAGACTTAAAACTTCCTGAAAAATTTGATTTAAAAGGATTTTTAGATATTATTTTACAGGTTTTAGGCTTAACAAAAGAATATGTTTTTGGCATTCTTGGAGATATTTTAGGTGCGCCAGCTGCTAAATTAATTCAGTTTATTCTCGATGTTGTCCTCAAAAAAGGTATAGATAGCCTCAACTATCTTTGGGATTTAGTTAAATTGGTCGTAGAAGCTGGCCCCGATGTGATTATGACTTTAATTAATGAAGGGGTAGAAGCCGTAGAAACTTTCCCTGATTCTGTACAGAACATCTTAGGAAGTGTTAGTGGTGGCCTTGGCGGTATTCTGGGATTTGCTAAGGATTTAATCGGGTCTTTAGGAGAAGATGCCCTTGACTTCATTTCCGGCCTGCAACCGGGCGTAAAATTTATTTTTACCTTCTTTAGTACCTTAATTAAAGATGGTATATCAGGAGTTTGGGAGTTCATCAAATCCTCTTTGGATGATATGAAAAAAATCTTTCTCAAAGGTTTGATGGAAATGGCAATTGTGGAAATCGTCAAGGCGGGGATTAGTTGGCTGATTGGGATGATGAATCCAGCGTCAGGAATTGCTAAAATTGCTAAGATGATTTTTGATGTAATTTCCTTTTTTGTGGAAAAACGGGAAGATATTAAACTCTTTGTGCAAGCAATTTTAGATACTTTAAAAGCCATTTGTGACGGGGCTCCGGCGGTGATGGCGATGATGATTGAACAGGCTTTGGCTAAAATGATTCCGGTTTTATTAGGATTCTTAGCGTCCCTAATTGGTGTTGGGGGAATTCCTAGTAAAGTTAAGAAAATTGTGACTACATTAAAAGCACCTGTGGATAAAACTATCGGGGGAATATTTGGAGGAGCAGCCGCTTTCTTTGGTGGTGGGAAAAGCAAGAAAGGAAAAACAGCCCGCAAAGGTAAAAGCACAAATTCTCAAGGTACAAAGTCTAAAGACACAAAGGCTAAAGACAAGAAAAATAAAGATAAAAAACAACCTCAGAATGATGCCCAGAAACAAATTAAAGGTGCGGGTAATCAGACTCAGAATCTAGCAAGAAATCTTCGAGATCCTGATGCCGTGAATCAAAAATTATCAGGAATTAAGTCTAAACATAAACTCAAACAGTTGAAGTTGACTAAAAAAGGTAAAAATAAATATCAAATTGTCGGTCAAGCGGAAGCGACTAAAGTTCAACGACAGGTTGATTCGGTCGTAAATCAAGGAGAATTACCCCTGGGGGGGTTGGGGGGGCTGATGGTGCAACGGTCGGGTGAATCTGCTTGGAAAGATAAGAAAAATCAACTCGTTGTCAAACAGAAAATTAAAGGGAATAAGAAGAAAGCTAGTTTGACACTAACGGCAAAATTAATGGATAAGAAAAAGATTTTGCCTAAAGTTGCTAAAAAACTCAAATCAATTATTAAGAAAAAACCTAAAGCAAAATTAGTAAAAAGTCAACTTCCGGCTTTGAAATCTCAATATAAACTCAAAACCTTAAGTCTAAATATCCTGAAACCCGATGGCAGTAAATATGTGATTACTGGGGTTGCTCCCGATGACGATAAATCAACCAAGGCCCAGCGCCAAGCCATGTCACCGAACACCGATCAAATGCTTGATGCCCATTCCGGGGTAGAAACAGCCATTCAGCGTTCCCTCGGTCAAGGTCAACCCCTACCTACCCCCGTGCGGGAACCCATGGAAAATGCCTTTGGTTTTGACTTTGCTCAGGTGCGGATTCATCATGATACCGAGGGCGATCGCCTCAGTCGCTCCCTCGACGCCCGCGCCTTTACCACCGGATCTGACGTTTTCTTCCGCCAGGGTAATTATGAACCTGAAAGTCCTAATGGTAAAAGGCTCCTCGCCCACGAACTTACCCACGTTGTCCAACAGTCCGGTGAATCTCCCCTATTGTCTCGCACGGTGCAGCGAGTCGGTGAGGAAGTGCCCTACTTTGTTCAGAGAGAAGCAGAAGACAGTTCAGAGAGTTCAGATACTCATGAAAATCCCACAAAATCCGATGAAAATCCCACAAAATCCGATGAAAACAGCCAAAATTCAGCACTTGCAAATGCAGGACTTCTGATTGCAGGTAGTATGTTAGTATCTGGTCTTAGTCAAGGCTTTGGCGACGGTGGTAAGCAAAAAGAACAGGCTAATATCACTCAAAGCATTCAGGGTAACAAACTGACGATGCGGGTGATGATTACAAAACAGCAAGATCAGGATGAGCAAAAAAATCAACGCAAGAAAAAAGATTCATCCGTTGCTAATAATTTGGCTTTACCCGATAATATTGTCGATGATATTGTAGCATTAATTCAACAAATTGTCAATCAATATCCTGACCCTGATATTGTTCAGAAGAAACTGGATAAACTCTCTGTTGATTTTGATTTAGATTTGCTAAAAGTTGTGGGTTCGGCGACAATTGGTAATAGCATAACCTACGATATTCAGGTCAAAGGCCGTCCGCAGGAACCGACGGATGAAAATACGGCAGCGATCGCTAAAAATTTAGATAATCTTACACCTAAAGAACCTGAAACTAGACCCAAAAGCGGTAGTTTATTGGGAGGGTTATTGAGCCAAGCATTTAAGTCTAAAAAAGACGGCAAAACCAAAGAAGATCAACCAGAAAAAACTCCAAAAGCTCAAGAAGAACAGCAAAAAACTAATCCTGAAAAAACCAAAAAAGCAGCAGAAGATAACGGTAAATCTAATCAAACTCAGGAAGAATTGGCAGACGAAAAAGAACCTGCCAAATCTCAATCTAAGCAAGGCAATAAGCCAGGAAAAAACCAGCTTAACGTTAATACTAAGGTTAAGCGAATTGATCCTGCAACTGTTGAAATTTCTGTTCGGGCTGACCCTAAGAAAAAATAGACTTTTCTCCCCTTTCAAAACGGGACTTATCTGGGTTAATTTAGACTAAAGTAGAATAGGATCTGTACAGGAATTATGTCATACTAATGGAAGGATAAATAATCAATTGCTTAAATAAAAATTATTGTAAGAAAATTAGTTTAAATGATGAACATTGACAACACAGAAACAGTATTACGATTCTTACCAATTGATCGAGAGTTAATATTTCGGGAGGATTCTGATAATTTATTGGTTTTTAAAGGCATAGCGATCGCCCTTAACAAAAAACCCAATAATCACTACGATCGCTGTTGTTTAAAACTTAATATTAGTTATGAACAATATCAAAATATTCTCAAAAATCAATTATTTAACCTAAAAAAAGATGCCTTAATTCCTATCAAAGAAGGACAATTCAAACCGGGTTTAAATCTTGATTTAGTCATAGAATTACGTCCCGATTTATTACCCAAATTCTCAGAATATCAGACTAACGATGCTATTATTGATCACCTCAACGCTGCTCCTGCTAATACCAATTCTGATCAACAGTTAAATTATACAGAAAATTGGTATTGTTTAATCGTAGAACAACAGCAAGAAACCGATATTATTCAATATCGAACTGTTTGGGATTATCTCAAATTAAGTGCAGCCTTTAACACCCTAAATAGTGCTTCAGAAATTTTACAATCCCTTTCTAATTTTCTCAAAGAAACCTTTAATCAAATTGAAACCAATGGAATTGAGAATGATCACTCAAATGGTCAGATTTCCCTAGATACAAATAATTTTATTAAATTTCTCAAAACTATTGAACCCGATGAAGATAGCGAAATTAATCAATCTCGCTCAATTTCCGAAGTTATGCAACAATTCTTTAGCGAAGATGATTGGGAATTTGTTAAAATAGAGGAAGAGTCTATTTTACAAATGGTGTTTGAAGGAGATCATGGACGTTGGACTTGTTTCGCTTTAGCCATAGAAGAAAATCGACAATTTGTATTTTACTCCCTGTGTCCATTGAATACACCCTCCGAAAAATTATCAGCTATGGCAGAATTCTTAACTAAAGTTAATTATGGCACAACAATTGGTAATTTTGAACTGAATTATAGCGATGGTGAAATTCGCTATAAAACCAGTATTGATGTAGAACATGAGCGTTTTACCACCGGACTTGTGAATAATTTAGTTTATATTAACGTTTTAACAATGGATAAATACCTGCCAGGAATTATAGCTATTATCAATAATAAATTATCCCCAGATGATGCGATCGCCATCGCTGAATCATCTGCCTCAGAACCGGAGTAAAATAGGATCACGGATTTAAGAGGATTTCACGGATTTCACGGATTTTAATCTGTGTTAATCAGCGTAATCCTATTAAATCCGTGTTCAGATTTTAATCTGTGTTAATCAGCGTCATCCGCTTAAATCCGTGATCCCCATTACCCATAATAAATCGTGACCTTACCTAAATTTAAGCCCAAAGTTCCCCGGCGTAGCGTTGAAGAATTCAAAAGACAAGGAATGTGGACAATCACTGGCAGATTGAGCTATTTAACCTACGGATTACGCTACGGACTTTTTTATCTAATACCTCCTTCCCTGCGCTGGTTCTTCCCCTTAATTCAAGAAGATGTTAGGGACTTATTTAGACCGGAAACCGAAGCAGAAACTACCACAGAAGAAATTCCCCCATCCGTCGAAGTTGAGGAAGAATTTCTACCTGGTAGTTTGCCGATTTATGAAAAATATCGCTGTCCGTTTAACAACCCTTTAAACTGTCAAGAATCTCGACAAGCCCCCCCAAACCCCCCGTGCACGGGGGGCTTGGGGGGGGCAGATAATCCCGAAATAAAATCCTGTCCTAAATGTGGATTTCCCACCCCCTTACCCCAACAGGGAGAAATTCAAGGAAAACGGGGACGTTATCGAATTGAACGCTTTATAAATAGTCGAGATCAGAAGCGAATTTATACAGGGATTCAGTTAATAGAAGAACAACCCGTTATCATTCAAGAATATTTACTGCCCAAACGTTATTTTAACGAAAAAGAAGCAATTCAAACCCAAATTGCCTTTGAAAATATTAGTGGTATATCCTTAGCTGATGGTAGAATCCAAACCGGGCGGATTACAGAAGTTATAGAAGCGATTAGCGATCGCAATGATCGGGAACGATGCTATCTAATTACTACTATTAATGATGGCATTACCGCCCGAATCTATTTAACTCGAAAAGGAGCGATGTACCCTCGTCAAATGCGTTACTTTACAAATCAAGCACTGCAAAGTTTAGAATACCTTCATGGCCAAAAATTCCGCTTACCAAACGGCCAAATTCAAGCCAGTTTTGTTCATGGCAATTTGAGCCTTGATAGTGTGTTTATTTCACCTCAAGAACAACTTTATTTTCACGATCCCCAATTTCGCGTTTATTTAGGGGATTTAGCCCTTTGGGAGAGGTTATTTGATCCACCCCCATCCGTGCGTTTAATTCCCACCGTCGCCCAGGATTTAAAAGCATTAGGTTATGTCTGTTTTTACCTGTTAGCAGGAGGTGAACGAGATTATAATGATCGCTTTTTTGACCCTAGATTAAGTCAAGATTGGGGTAAAACCGATATCGCCCTGAAGTTGTTTCTATTGCGTTTATTAGAACTCGATATCCCCTTTAGTAGTGCTACAGAAGCCCGTCGCGCCCTGTTAAACTTACCCGAAGAAAACCTCCTAGACGAGATTTATAGGGATTCTCTACCGACCGAGGAGACCCGTAAACGCCAGAAAAAATGGTGGTGGTGGCTGTTGCTATTTTTCCTTGTAGGTTTGTTGGTAAGTGGGTTAGCCTGGTGGCTATGGCGGCGACCCGTGGCAATGGCTAAGAATAATACTCCGACTTGCTGTATTAGTGATGTGGCAGGAGTTCCAACCGGGGAATTTACCTATAGTGGGGAGGAGAATGGGATTTGGAATTATGTGTGGCGACAACCGAATTTGATCAAAAAAGATCAGACCTTAGAAGCCGAATTTGCCCAACGACGCCCTCAACTTCAGTTAGAATATCTGCCCCAACCTACAGGGGAAAAAGCGATCGCCGAAGTTCAATCAGGAAATGTTGATTTTGCTATTAGTAGTCTGACCGCAAATCTTCGCAACGACCTCAAGGCGCGAACTTTTGCTTATGACGGTTTGACCGTTTACGTTCCCTTTAGTTATGAACAACGGGATTTGTCTCTCCCCAAATATCTTAACGGCCAAATTAGCATTCAACAATTGCAACAACTCTACGCCGGACGCATTACCAACTGGCAACAGTTAGGGGGGCCAGACTTACCCGTGCGACTGTATATTCCTAAGAGTCAGGAAGCGATTCGTCTTTTTGAGGATCGTGTCCTTCAAGAAGCCGAATTAATTGCACAATTTAGGAAAATGGTAGAAAAAAGCGATCGCACCTCTCGATCAGGGAATTCTGAGGGGAATATGCCTAAAATAGTACAAATGTCAACTATTCCGGCGTTGCGGACTGTTTTGCAAGAGTTTGAAAACGAACAAATAGGGGCGATCGGATTTGGGGCGATCTCTCAAGTATTTGGCCAGTGTTCAGTGTATCCTTTAGCCATAGGCGATCGCAATAACAACTTCATTCAACCCCTGATCCAAGAAAATCAGCAACCCATTGATCCGACTACGGATTTGTGCGGTCAAAAAGGCAGTTATTACCCAGATTACCAAGCCTTTCAGACAGGTAATTATCCCCTAGCCTATCCCCTAGCCGTTATTTTCAGGCGCGATAACCGTCGAGAGGCCATCGGTGATCGATTTGCCGAAATCTTAAACACCCAAGAAAGTCAGGAATTACTCAGTAAAACAGGTATTACACCTATTTTTAATCCATGAAATCCGTGAAATCCGCGAAATCCGCGATCAAGATTCGACCTTTAGTTAATACCCACCCCCATCCCGATTTTCTATACTAGATCTAATTAGCAGAGGTTCGCTTATTATGGCATTCAATCAAGACATTCCGCCGAATTGGAAACCCATCAGCGAATTAAATGCTCCTGCGGGTTACGGTGCCTCAGCTAAAATTCAAAGCAATCAGTCTGATAGCAACTCGGAAAATAATTTTGATCACCTCTGCAATATTGCGGTCGAAATCAGAAACGACCCTTTAAAAATGCGGTTGTTAGCTGACCGAATTTATGAAATGATGTTAGAAGATTTACGTTGGCAAAAAGAACGTAGTAGGAATTAGGAATTAGGAATTACGAATTAATTATAGAGGTTGAATATCAAAATCATGCAAAAAAATTATATTACCGTTAATCGTTTCTATGTTGAAATGGAAAGCGAAGTTAAAGCCTCCTTTACTGATTGTTCAGGTTTAGGAGTTAATGTTAAAAAAGAAACCTATTTAGAAGGGGGTGTTAACGATCAACAAAGAATTATTTTAGGCCATGCTGAATTTACCGATGTCACTCTCAAACGTGGAATGACTAATGATTTAATATTCTGGACATGGATTAATTCTGTTCTAAGTGATATACCAAAAAGCCGTCGAAATGTTAATATATTGCTCTTTAATCAAGCTGGAGAAACCATGCTGTGTTGGACATTAATTGGTGCAGTTCCAATTAGTTGGAAAGCCCCTGGATTTCAATCCGATGGTAATTCAGTTGCGATTGAAGAATTAACCTTAGCCTATGAAGGTTTAAAAGTGAGAACCAACCAAGGAGGAGGTCGTGCTAGTGTTGGTTTAAGTCGAGGTAGTGTTGGGTTTTTTCCTAATAATTAGACAGGTATTTTATTGATGGCTGAGTCGATGTATAATCAACAGAATATTAATCAAAAAAGTACAGAAACACCCACAGAAGAAGACGCTCTAGGAATTAAAAATCCTCTTTTGACCCCAACGACCTTGGGACAGAACTTTTTGTCCCTACAATCAATATCACCTCTGGGCTCACGGTCAATTAACCTAATAAATTGGTCATTAATTTCTCCCAATCAAACCCTATTACAAAACTTTCAGGATAATGAAAATTGGCAGGATTCTTCAATAAGTGAATTTCGACCCTTTAGCAAAAATTCATTAACTGAAAATTCACCAATTATTGAACCACAATCTGACAAAACTTTACCATCTTCAGTCCCAATTCAACTATCATCAGAATTACCGATACAGCAACCACCAGAAACCTCATTTATCGATTCAGAATCACCCATACCACAACCACCAGAAACCCCATCCTCTGACTCAGAATCACCCATAGGACAAACAGAAAATATTTTTCCTTTTCAGATAGATCAAAAAACACGAAGAAACTCTGTTATTCAAAATAGTAAAAGTTCTATATCTCATTTCTTTCAAAAAAAATCAGAATTTCCCAGAGAAAAAATATCCCAAGAAAATGTTAATAAACTAACAAAAAAATCAGCAGAAAATCAGGATATATCAACAACAGAAGAATCGGTTATTAATTCTATAGAAACTAATGATTTACAAACAATTAATCCTACAGATATTCCTAACCCAGAAATTCCTGTTTCAACTCTCCAAAAACAACCGGATTCCACCG
>NZ_CAWLTW010000001.1:3740192-3740757 GCF_963864145.1 Planktothrix prolifica NIVA-CYA 540
CCTAACCCAGAAATTCCCGTTTCAACTCTCCAAAAACAATCGAATTCCACCGTTGATAACATTTCTCAAACGGAATCAGTATCAACAATTAATCCTACAGATATTATTAACCCAGAAATTCCTGTTTCAACTCTTCAAAAACAACCGGATTCCACAATTGATAATATTCCCCAAACTGAATCAGTATCAACAATTAATCCTACAGATATTATTAACTCAGAAATTCCCGTTTCAACTCTCCAAAAACAACCGGATTCCACAATTGATAACCTTCCCCAAACGGAATCAGTATCAACAATTAATCCCACGGGTATTGTTACACCAGAAATTCCTGTTTCAACTCTTCAAAAACAACCGGATTCCACAATTGATAACCTTCCTCAAACTGAATCAGTATCAACAATTAATCCTACAGATATTCTTAACCCAGAAATTCCCGTTTCAACTCTCCAAAAACAATCGGATTCCACAATTGATAACCTTCCTCAAACTGAATCAGTATCAACAATTAATCCTACAGATATTCCTAACCCAGAAATTCCCTTTTCAACTCTCCAGAAACAAT
>NZ_CAWLTW010000001.1:3745450-3765758 GCF_963864145.1 Planktothrix prolifica NIVA-CYA 540
CCTAACCCAGAAATTCCCGTTTCAACTCTCCAAAAACAATCGGATTCCGCATCAATAATTAATCCCACGGGTATTGTTACACCAGAAATTCCTGTTTCAACTCTCCAAAAACAATCGGATTCCGCAATTGATAACCTTCCTCAAACTGAATCAGTATCAACAATTAATCCTACAGATATTCTTAACCCAGAAATTCCTGTTTCAACTCTCCAGAAACAATCGGATTCCGCATCAACAATTAATCCCACGGGTATTGTTACACCAGAAATCCCGGTTTCTGATATCCAAAAACAAACGGAAAGTCAAACTGTTGCACAATTGTTAAGACAACCTGGTGCTATTCCTCAACTTCCTCAAGTATTAGAAAATATTACCCATAGCAAACCTTTAGGTATTTCCAAATCTTTAATTCAACCATCTAAATTGATCTCAGAAACTTCCTTTCTTCAAACTAATCCTATGCTATCAAAAGATGAACATGAAAATGTTTTAGATAATCTGGATCAGTTTGCTTCTCCTTCAACGATTAATATAGAGCCAAAATCTGAGCCGAATTTTAACAATGAATCATCAAAACAAGGTATAATGATTCAACAGCAAGAAAGCGATTTTTCAACCTCAGATGTTCCTGATTCTTGGTCAAGTATTGAAGAATTGCTCGGTGAAAGCAACTCAACGCCAAGTAAACCAACTGTTGTGCAAGCTTTCTTCAAAAAAGAAGGGCGACAAGCGAAGCACCGTAAACACCCGCATCAGACATTGGACTTCCCTGCTGGGATGCTGTTACCCCCTGGAATTTCTAGTGGTGTTGCGGGAATTCACAATTTAGATTTACAACAGCAGCCAACTTCTGTGAAGGTACTAATGGAAAAAACAATCCAAACTAGAATACAACAGGAGCAAAAAACTGCTAGTCGTAAAGCTGAACCTGTTGAAACTCTTACTCGCTCAAATTTAGGACTAGAATATCATCAGTCTTCATCAGCAAGTGTAGCACAAAAGGAGGAAACAAAACAGGCAGAAACTAAAACAGATCAAGTTGAAGTTTTAGCTAGAGAAATTTATGGTCTTGTCCGACAACGTTTTGAAATAGAAAGGGAACGACAGGGTTCATCTTATGATCGTCGATTATTTTAAGTATGATTTTGGCTCAAAAAGTTCTTAATAAATTTTTTGAGGCTATCAACAAAGTTACTTATAATTAAGGAGAAAAATATGTCAAGTTCATCGACAGAAGAGTCGGGAAATCAGGCACTGTCAACGCTGGGAACAGCGTTGAAAAATGCTATGCTCGAAGCGGCGGATATAAAAATTTTAGAAGCTGCCGCAGCAGAGGATCTGGCAAGAGATCGGCAGTTTATATCAGAAGAAAACAGGTTTAAAAATCTAGCTCAGGAAAGTTACAAAGCGCAACAAAGGGATCAACGGTTAGTTAAAGCTGCTCTCATACCGAGAACGGGTGAAGCAGCTTCTCCGATTAACTTTATGTTCAATCCAACTGATTTGAGTTTAAGCCGATCTGTTACGATTAAAACAATGGATGGATCGAGAACACAAAGGGGCTTACCGAAAGTTAACTTTGGCTCTATTGAAGCTTATAAACTTACCTTGTCTGGGATTTTATTTGATACCTACGAAACGGGTGTTAGTGTTTTTAATGAAATTCAATCCCTATTGGATGCAGTGGATTTTTCTAAGTTTAAAGATCCTTTTGCGACACCAACAACTTCTGGTGGATACAAAGAAAGGCTGGTTAAATTAAGTTCATCGGAAACAGCAATGCAATCCTTTGTGGGATCGGTCGGGGGAAAAAATGTCTTGGGTTATAGAGAATTTGGTTCAGAAAAGGTCGGTAGTCAGACATTGGAAACAAGACGACCTCCTGTTTTTTATTTTATTTGGGGTGAAAAGAATTATATGTGTTGTATGATTAAACAATTAGACTATAAATTAACCATGTTTTTACCCAATGGAACACCCGTGCGAGCTATGGTTAACATTACTTTAGAAGAAGTTGATTTAGGGGTGGCAAGTAGAGCCTTCAGCGAGCGCCAAAAATTTGTCGTTACATAATCACTTTTAGTTAGGGAACACCGGAACACCGGAACACCGGAATAGGGATGAAAGACTGATAACTGATAACTGATGACTGATAACTGATTATTAGTAGGTTGTTTTATGAGTTCACAAGCAACGGATTATGTCTCGACTCCTATTATTACAGTTGATGGAGTTGATCCAGACTTAATGAATGATTTTAGGCGGGATATTCTGCAAATTTCTGTAGAAGAAAGTTTGCATTTACCCGCTATGTTTACCCTGGTTATTAATAATCCTTATGCTGCTACTGATCAAGAGACAAAAACCTGGAAATATGATCAGGACATTATCCAAATTGGTAAAGTTATTAAAATTGGTTTTATCCCCAGTACGAATAGTGATTCTGCACCCAAAAATAATCAGCCAACCTATTTAATTGATGGGGAAATTACAGCAATTGAAACTCATTTCTCAGGACAAACTCAAGCTCCTATTGTAATTCGGGGTTATGACATTTCCCATCGCTTACATCGAGGACTTTATATTCGATCTTTTCAAGATTATACTGATTCGGATATTGTCAAAAAAATCGCCGAAGAAGTAGGAATTGAAACCCATACAATTGACTCTAGTGGGGAAAAACATGAATATGTGTTTCAAGAAAATCAAACCAATATGGCATTTCTGCGGGAACGAGCCGCCCGCATTGGGTTTGAATTTTTTGTCCAAGATGGTAAACTGAATTTTCGTAATCCTCAGATTAATGAGATTTTACAGTTAGTTTGGCTGGCTGATTTTACCAGTTTTCGTGTTCGTTTAACCAGTGCTGAACAAGTGAAAGCGGTGGAAGTACGGAGTTGGGACTATGAAAGAAAGGAGCCCATCGTTGCCCGTATTCCCAAAGAAACCACTCAATTAACTACTTCTGAGATTCTGACTCGTACCGAATACGGAAAAGGCAGGGACTATAGCCAAAAGTTCGGGTTGAACCCTTCTGAACCTAAGCTATTAGTTGTGGATCAACCCACTGCTACCATTAAAGAAGCAGAAGTGATGGCACAGGCACTTTTTAATGAGTTAGAAGGGGACTTTATCTATGCCGATACCCGGGGACAGGGCAACCCCCGCATCCGACCGGGGAAAGTTGTGGAACTAGATAGAATGGGTCGTTATAGTGGCAGTTATTATGTTACTGAGAGTCGCCATCTATTTTATCAGGGGATTTACACAACGGAATTTAGTGTGCGGGGACTCAGGGGAGACAACTTGCTGCAAACCCTTTCCCCAAGTACACGCCTCAGACCCGGACAGACCCATCTGGTGGGTATTGTCACGGATAACAAAGATCCCAAGGGTTGGGGACGGGTGCGGGTGAAGTTTCCGACCCTGACCCCGGAAAAAGATAGTACCGCCCATGCCAGTTACTGGGCGAGGGTTGTGGGGGTGGGGGCTGGCCCAGGTCGGGGGTTCGACTGTTTACCGGAAATTAATGATGAGGTGTTGGTTGCCTTTGAACATGGAGACATTCATCGCCCCTATATTATTGGTGGGGTTTGGAATGGCAAAGATCAGCCTCCTGCCAAGATCACAGACTCAGTTGACAAGGGGAAAGTCCGCTTAAGAACATTTAAAACTCGTACCCAGCACACTTTACAATTTGTCGAGGAAGATAAAGATGGGACGGCGGCGGGTATTTATATTCAAACCAGTCAGGGCCATCAAATTCGCCTCAATGATAGTAATGGGTCAATTGAGGTGAGGACTAAGGCGGGACAGTCAATTCGTTTAGATGATCAGGGGGGTATTACTATTGAGTCGAAGGGAAATATTCAGCTACAACCGGGAACGGGACAGGTATTAGTATCGGGCAATGTTTTAGCGACACAATTCCTAATGGGTACAACGGTTAATAGTGTTAATGTTGGAGAAACCTTAACTAATTTGCAACAGCAAATTCAGCAAAATACTAATAGTGATCTCTCTCGTGCTCAAGAAATGGCTCAACTTAAGGAGCAGGTTCAACAAAATATCACCACTGATATTCAGCAAGCTCAAACCTTAAGCGACCTGCGAGAAAAAATCAAAGAACCCAGCAATTAGAAATCGTGGCTACACAGACAAAACCCACCTTTGTGGGTTTAAGAAAAAATCAAAGAACCAAGCAATTAGAAATCGTGGCTACACAGACAAAACCCACCTTCGTGGGTTTAAGACCTGAATTTTCTCTTAGTCCACGCAGGTGGACTTAGTTTGTATAGCCCGCCGTTTCAACGGCTGGGAACTTCCCATAAAAAATATCTTAGGTGTGATTAGACCTTTGGAGAATACACCCGGTCGAATCAATAAGCTAAATTAAGGGCATCCATCTGGATACAGGTAATGGGTAATAGGTAATGGTTAATTTAGCGAATCAACAATTAAGCCGTCCTTACTTGGGTCAAGGTTTAAGATTTCCCGTGCAAATCAACCTTCAGGGTAACCTCGACTTGAGTGCAGAGGAACAGAATATCAGAGAATCAATTTATATTATCCTGCTGACCCAATGGGGAGAAAGGGTTTATCGGCCTAATTTTGGCTGTCGTTTGTCCGAGTTGAATTTCGCCCCCATTAACCAACAAACCCTGATGTTAATGCGAATTTATGTCCAAGAAGCATTAGAACTTTGGGAACCCCGAATTATTGTTGATGAAGTCCTAACTGACCCTGACTCCTATCAAGGAAGAGTTGATCTTAATATTATTTACCATCTGCAAAAAACTTACGAAAGACGCAGTATTGTGTTTCCTTTTTATTTGCAAGTTGAAAGCTGATTACGAATTACGAATTACTGATAACTGATTACTGATTACTGATTTTTATGGTTTTTGACTTTTTACCTAAACTACCCAAACCTAACTTAGATGATCGGGACTATGAAGACCTGGTAAAAGAATGTATTCTGAGGATTCCCCGCTATTGTCCAGAGTGGACAAACTATAATCCCAGTGATCCAGGTATTACCTTAGTTGAACTATTTGCTTGGTTAACCGACCAAATGTTGGCTCGGTTTAATCAAGTTCCCCGACGCAATTATATTACCTTCTTAGAATTGCTGGGTATTCGTTTACAACCGCCCAAACCAGCAACAACAGAAATCACATTTTATTTAGTCGGTGATCTGCCAGATGCTTATACCATCACAACCGGAACCGAAGTCGCCACAGGACGCACGGCCACCCAGTCCGCCATTGTGTTTACAACCGACCAACCCCTAATTATTGGTCAACCCACCATCCAACACTTTCTCACCGGGGATACAGCACCCTCGAACCCGCAGGTTTTGCGCGATCGCTTTACCAACTTCTGGAGTGCCGCATTGCCGGGTAACTGGTCAGGCCCAGAGCTTTCCCTGTTTAGCGATAGTCCCCAACCTGGTAATTGCTTCTATCTGGTCTTTGACCCCGATGAACCCCTGGATGGTAACGTTCTCACCATTAGGATTAAAGGTCAAGAAGCCACTCCCACCGGAATTAACCCCAACGCTCCCCCCCGTACTTGGGAAGCCTGGAATGGAAGTGAATGGCAACCCGTCCTCCTACAAGAATCCGATGACGAAACCCAAGGATTTAGCTTCAGTAACCTCGCCCAAAAAGGCGGCAACCCATTACAAGGTGCCGACGTGACCCTGCACCTGCCAATTAACTTTCCTCCCGCGCACTTCACCGCCTATCGAGGTCGGTGGTTGCGGTGTGTTTGTACCGAACCCGATCCCAGACAACCCGCCTACAGTCGCTCACCTCGGATGATTGGGATTACAGCCACAGCCATTGGCGGAACCGTGAAAGCAACCCAATGTGAAATTATTGAAGATGAAATCTTAGGAGAAAGCAACGGTGACCCCGGACAGTTTTTTCAACTTGAAGGAGCACCCGTACTAGAACGGCGGGAGGACGAATATCTGATTGTTACCCCCCCAGGTGCCATTCCCCAACGCTGGCAAGAGGTGAAGGATTTTTCAGAGTCGGGAGTCAACGATCAACACTATATTATTGACTCCCTAACAGGTGTCCTGCAATTGGGCCCATTAGTCAGGGAAGCCAGCCAACTCAAGGAAGCAATGGAGTTAAGGGCAAACGTCCAAACCAACACCTCCAGGCAAATGCTACTTTCAAATTCCGACTTACAAAACCAATATGGCAGCATTCCCCCAAAAGGATCGGCGTTGCAGATGTCTCGTTACCGCACGGGGGGAGGTTCGGGGGGAAACGTTCAGGTCGGGACGTTAGAAATTTTGAAAACGGCCGTTCCTTATGTTGCCAGTGTGATTAACCATCAACCTGCCAGAAATGGAGCCGAGGCGGAAACCTTAGAACAGGCAGCGATTCGTGTGCCCCAAATGCTTCGTACCCGCGATCGGGCCGTCACCCCTGAAGATTTTGAGGAGTTGGCGATTAGGGGCGGGGCTGGGGCCGTGGCTCGCGCCCACTGTTTACCTGTTACCAGTGGCAAAGGAGGGACAGTACGGGTTTTAATTGTCCCCCAGGTGACACCCCTAAACTCCCCGTTCACGGGGGGATTGGGGGAGGATGACATCATCCGCAGTGAGGGCATTCACCCCGACCAGTTCACCCTCACCGATGATCTGGAGCAAAAAGTGATCGCCTACCTGGACGAACGGCGGCTTTTAGGGGTACAGGTGTTATGTGTCTCCGGTGACTATACGGGGGTGGCAATTCAGGCGGAAGTTGCCCTCAAACCCGAATACAATCACCCCGTTGCCCAACAAACCCTCCGCCAACAAATGCTAGTCGCCCTGTACAGCTTTTTTAATCCGATTACCGGAGGCATGGATCAAAAGGGCTGGCCCCTGGGTCAACCCGTCTATCTCAGCGATGCGATCACTGTGATCCAGCAGTTTGATGCGATTCGTTATATTGGGACGCTGCAACTGTTCGAACTTCAGCGTCAAGGACAATCTTGGATGCGTCTGCCCCCATCCCCCACTGTTAATCCTGGCTCCAAGGGATTGATCTGTTCCTGGGCTGATTCGACCCTGCGATCGCAGCACGTTATTTCATTTATCAGTTAACAGTTTACAGTTATTAAGTTTACAGTTAATTTATTAACTCCTCAACTGATCACTGATACCTCTTACACTGATAACTGATGACTGATGACTGATAACTGATTTATGGCTCGTGAACTCCTGATTTTAAAATTAATTCCTATGCGATCGCCGGAAGCAAATTTAAACACGCTTCCGATTCAGGCATCGGAAAATATTAATGTGGAAAATCCGAGTCTTTTACTTGTCCCAGGAGAAGCCAGTGAATTGGTGGTTAATTTAGAAAATTTAGGAAGTTATACTTTAGAATTAACCCTAGAAATTACAGGAGATTTTCCCCAGAATTGGTATACTATCATCACAGAACTAGAGGAAGAAAATCCCGCGTTTTTACTAACACCTGCCGAAACAATCAAAGCGATTATCCGCTTCCAAACTCCGGCGGATTTCTTTGAAAATCCCTTCGCCCTGGGTGTGGGTCAAGTTCTGAAATTAGATTATCAAAGTCGTTTAGCCGTTTATGGAGCAACCCGGGGAACAGGATCACAATTGCTAGAAATAGCAACTTTTAACCTTTATGTTCGCCCTATTAGCCGTTATCAACAATTTCTACCTAATTTTTATCGAGAAATTGATTTTGTTGGACGTTTTCTGCAAATTTTTGAAGCGACTTTAGAACCGGATGTCCAAGTTCTTTCTAATCTTTGGGCTTATTTAGATCCCCTAACAGCCCCGATCGGAATGTTAGAGTTTCTAGCTCACTGGGTAGGCTGGAAAAATCAACCTTATTTAACCTTAGAACAGCAAAGAAACTTAATCCGAAATGCGATTGAAATTTATAGATGGCGAGGAACTCGTCGGGGTCTGCGCCTATATCTTTACTTAGCAACTCGTTTACCTTTAGATGATCATATTATGAATGAAGATGAAAAACATATTGGAATTTATGAGTTTTTTAATTCCGGCTTTGTCTTGGACAAAACTCGCTTAGGTTACGACGCCATTTTGGGAGGAGTGCGACCCTTTCATTTTACAGTTCGCCTGCGTCCAGAACCCGATCGCCCCATTGAAGAAGCCTTAGTGCGAACTATTATTGAACAGGAAAAACCAGCCTTTTGTAGTTACGAGTTAATTATAGAAACAAGCTAAAAAAAGACAGGGAATAGGGAATAGGCAATAGGCAATAGAAGAAATTCAGTATTACCCATTGCCCATTCCCTGCTTTACCTTACCCATTGCCCATTGCCCATTGCCCATTCCCTGCTTTACCTTATGTTTTCCTTATTTGATTACCCCGAACCATCGCCCCTAAAACGTCTATCCGTCGAGGATGGACTGCTCTTAAATGCTGAACGTTGGCAATCTGCCCACGCCTATCACCAGAATCGCCAAAATCTCCATTATCAATCCCTGAATCAACCAGGAATCGTCTGTGGATTAGGGGTTTCTGCTATTGCTGCACCGGATCATATTGTTGCTAAATATCGGGATAATCGCTGGATTAAAATTGACCGTGGAATTGCGATTGATTTAATCGGAAATCCGATAATTGTTCCCGAACCGATGGAATTTCATATTGCTTCTGAAGCTGGGGAAAACCCGCTATTAATTTATATTACTATCAGATACGTTAATCCAGAAACACTATATCGACCCGAATCAAAATATTTGATCGAGGAAATGTTTAGAATTGATGAAAAAATTAACAATCCCGATCAACTAGAGGTAGAACTGTGCCGGATTATCTTGTTAGCAGGAAACGTTCAAATCACCTCCCCAACTAATGTTTTTTTTCCTGGCGGAAATCATATTGATTTGCGCTATCGGCAACAAGTAATGGCACGTCATCAAGGGGTGGTGAGCGTCGGTTTAATTGCCAACGATTCACCCATTGATCAGATGATTTTATCATCTTTATCTGGACTAATTCAATCTTTACCTGCACTTTATCCCGCCCTTGGAGGTCGGTCAGAAATTGGTAAAATTAAATTACAAACAGAAGAAAATAACGAATATTTAAACTATGATTTACTCTACCTCAGTTATCAAAAAATTGCTATATTAACAGAATCAGAAACGGAAATTCTCAGAGAATATAGGGAAACTGGAGGGATAATTTTTATAGAATTAACAACTCTGGAAAGCGAAATTGTGCAGTTAATTAAAATTCAACAAAAACTGAAAGAAACCCTAAATGATCTTAAAGAAGATGGAGAATTTGATCCGTTGATACAACAGTTGGAAAGCGAACTAGAGACTACAACAAAGATTTTGGATAAACAGTTGGCTGATGTTATGATCACCATCAGAAATTTAGCCCAAAAAACAGGCGAAGTTACAGCCAACGATTCAGGAGCAATTACTCGTCAACATCCCCTACGAAATCAGCCTTTTTTGTTTAGTCAGTTTCCGATCATTAAAGAACAGGAAATTAGCTTATTTAACTGGGATAATATTATCTTAGTTTTAGGAGATTTGTCAATGGCTTGGGGAATAAATGAAGGGTTTAGTTTTCCAAGAGAAACGATTAGATCTGCTCAAGAAATGGGGATTAATTTTCTATATTTTGCTGTAAAAAGGCGACAATTAACTCAACTTCTACTTTAGGTTTATAAACTATAATTGATTGAGGTTGTTAATCTTTATTCCCACTATAAAATTAAACTTACTATGGCTAACAAAACCTTCTCTTTTTTCCAGAAAATTTTTGATAAATCCGTGGGTTCTTTATCCATTCGCCGTACCTTGCCCCTGATTATTGTTACACCTTTATTGGTTTCTGTCACAGTGATTAGCTGGTTTAACTTTCAAGCGGGAAAACAAGAGATTGAAAAACTGATGTTAAAAATTAGTGAAAAATCGACTCAGATGATTGAACTCAATCTTCGTAATTATTTAGGAAAGCCAAAAGTATTATTACCCGCATACTTCGCAGCCATCCAAAGTGGGAATGTTGATATTAATAACTTACAAGAAGTCAAGCGATATTTTTGGCAACAACTACAAAAAACAAACGCATTAACTTCCATTTATATAGGAACGGAAAAAGGAAATTATGTACATTATGAGAAAACAGAAAATGAATTTATAGAAAAATTTAGAGATGAATCAACGAACGGAAATCGGAACTTGTATGAAGTTGACTCCAAAGGAAATCGCATCAGATTGATCAAAAGTGTGGAGTATGATCCTCGTGCTCGTCTCTGGTATGAATTTTCTAAAAGTATAGGAAGACCAAGCTGGAGTCCGGTTTATCAACTAGCCAGTATCAATACGCTAGGGATGGATTTTTCTATTCCGATTTACGATCGGGAATCTGGGAGTTTTGAAGGAGTGATTTCCACTGATATTAGTCTGGTACAAATTAGCAAATTTTTACGAAATTTAGAAATTAGTCAGAATGGAAAAGCTTTAGTTATAGAACGGACGGGAGATGTAATTGCAATCTCAACTTTAGAGCAACCCTTTAAAGTAGTGAATAATCAAACCAAACGACTGAATATGAGTGAAAATCAAGATCCGATTATTCAAGGAATAAATCAATACTTAATTGAAAAATTTAATGGTTTAGATCAGATTAAAGAGAAACAACAATTTACCTTTCGATTCAAAGGAAATTTACAACTTGTCCAAGTCACCCCTTTACAACAGAATCAAGAAGGAAAAGAAATTGGTTGTGATTGGTTAATGGTGGTTGTGATTCCCTATTCTGATTTTCTTCAATATATCTATACTTATACAACTTTAACCATAATTATTGGCGTTTTGGTAGCGGGTATTGGCGTGATTTTAGCTCTGTTAATGGTGCGTTGGATTATTAAACCTATTGAACAGTTACAACAAGCAGCCCATACTATTGAGTCACAAAACTTTGATCAAAGTATATTAGAGGAGGTGAGTCGTCGTCGCGATGAATTTGGACAGTTAGGAAAAGTAATGTTAGCTATGGCAAATGTCATTTACAGTCGCGAACAAAATTGGAAACAAATGATTGATCAACTTCAAAATCAAGATCTGCAAAAGCAAAAAACCAAGAGTGGAAATAATTCCCAAAAGCAAGTCAAAAACTTAGAAATATTATTGAGAGAATCACAACAACTCAGGACAAAAATAGGAGAAAATGATAAAAATCAAAGATAATTAATTATAAATTAAATACTTTTAATCAATAAAACTCAAGGAATGAAACATGAAAACTAATCTAATTACCACTGATATTTCTACAACTGAACTGACATTCAAACCGGGTGAATCAGCCGTATCTTTTGAAATCAATGCGATTAACTATAGTGATCGTTTTGCCAGCTTTCAGGTAGAAGTATTAGCGGCGGGTACTGATGAAGATTTAGCCCCAAATTGGTATATTCTTTCCCCCGAAATTTGTACTAAAAAACCCCCAGGAGATTCTACACAATTTCTGGTTAAAATTATTGATAGTCCTTTACCTGGTTTTGTCGGTCAGATGAATCTAACCGTGAGAGTTTTTTCCATTGAACTTCAGGAAGAAACCCGTCAATTATTGCGGTTAAATATACTCGAAGGAAGCGGGGGAGTTGGCTTAAAATTAACCCTTCCTGTCCAGGAATTTCAAGCTTACCCCCTACAGCAAATTAAAATCCCGGTTCAGGTTTATAATCCCAGTTCTCAACCTGCGAATGCGGTATTAAAATTAACAGGAATTAATCCCACCTGGTTAATAGAAGAACAACAGCTTATCCAAATTCCATCTCGTTTTCGAGTTGATGCCGTTTTCTGGTGCCAAATTCCCGATATTATCCAAACTAAAAGCCAAGTTCAGCCCTTCACTATTACAGCAATAATTACCAATGGTTTATCAAGGCAAATTACCGGGAATTTATTAATTTTACCCCAAGGAATTGTAGAGTTTAGGTGTTTTCCCCAGGAACGTCGTATCCCCAGTAGAAGGAGATTTTTTTGGCGTTCTGACCCGGTTATTTTTCATATAGAAATAAAAAATTGCAGTAATGTTTCACAGATATTTCAACTCAAAGTTAATTGCTCAGACAAAATAAAATATGAATTAAAATCCGATTTATCTCTATTAATACAAGACAAAAAAAAATCTATAGAACCCTTAAATAATGATGTAGAGATCAATGATTTTGATCCTACTATTGATCTCGATATTGGCGAAACAAATCAAATCTTATTAATCACAAAAATTAAACGACATTGGTTAGGTCGGATCAGGAAATTTTTAATAGAAGTAACAACAATACAAACACAACATCTTTCTTCTGTGTCTGATAGCCGTTTGTCTAGCACTTCTCCCCCCAATCAAATCTTGAAATTAAAGGTTTTACCCTTTATTCCCCTGGGGTTAATATTAACGGGCAGTGTTGTATTACTGGGGTTACTGTGGTGGTTTTCGGCACTGAATCCTTATCATCCCTCTTTAGGACATAAAAAACCAGTTAATTCTGTTCAATTTGATGGGTTAGCCAGTACGATCATGAGTGGTTCTAATGATCAGACAATAGCTGAATGGAAAGTTACTAACTTTTTTAATGATTTACACAATCAATTTATCGGTAAAATTGGCAATACTAAAAAGGCTGTGCGAGTGTTACGTTACCGACCCGTTGATAATAATATGATCGCCGCCGGATTGGAAAATGGGGAAATTCAATTGTGGGGATTAACGGAAGAAACCGGGTTAATTGATACTTTTTCAATTAATAAAGATGATCGCGTTTTTGCCTTAGAATTTTCTCAAGATTCTCAAACATTATTTAGTGGTCATGGTAGTGGTTTAGTTGTACAGTGGGATGCCAGTCTTCAGCGAGATCAAATGACTAAAGGAAGCGATCGCTTATTAAAGAAAAAACAATTTGATTTTGCTGTTTATGACCTGAGTTTTGTCGGAAAAGATAATCGTCATTTAGCAGTTGTCGGTCGGTATAATCAGTTTTTAATTTGGAATCTTGACCAGAATAAAACCTTAAAAGTTCCTTATCCAACCGGAGGACAAGATGATTATATTTTAAGTGTTGATGTTGCAGAAATTGCTCCCAATATTTTAGCAACAGGGGATAATCAAGGAAATATTACGATCTGGAATATGAAAAACTGTTTAGATAGTTCAGGAGAATGTGAAGTAATTGATCGTTGGCAAGGAAGTAAAATGGGGGAAGCGGTTCGTTCAGTTTCATTTAGTGATAATGGCTGCTATTTAGCCAGTGGTGGGGACGATGGTAAAGTCATACTTTGGGCTTTAACCTCCGAAGGAAAACGACCTTTAACAATGCCTGATGGTTCATCTATAGAAAACAATCTGGGAATTAAACAAGAAGTTAGCCATTCCTATCATCAGAAAAAAATTAATAGTGTTGATGTTAAAATTGTCGGTAAAAATATCTTAATTGCTAGTGGAGGTGATGATGATCAAGTCAGAATAACCCAAACAAAAAGAATATTTAATTTGGGTTGTGATTTTCGCAATAATCTTGAGATAGAGTAGAGACTTAAATAATTAATTTAACTATTTTTGAGGATTTAAAATTATGGTACATCAAACTCCACAAACTAACGGTCAAGCTCTGAATGATATTGAATATTCAGAAAATGCGGGAATTGCTAAACCCATCGCCTTGATTATTAACCCTTCCGAAGACAGTTCTGCCTGTGCTGGAGAAATTTTTGAACTGCGGGTTACAGTAACCAATCAAGGCAATAAAGGCGCTGTTATTAATGTTTATATTGATGAAACTTCTGGCTTGTTACGTCAGTGGTGTAGCTCGGCTTCAGAAAGTTTGGCCTTAGCTAATAATTGTAGTGCAGAAGTGGTTTTTTACTTTGCAATTCCTATTAATGCTACCCCCGAAAATCATAGTTATTTATTAGTTATTGATGCGCCTAAACACTATCCAGAAGACACGCCGATTCGTCATCAAGCGCGACTGCAAATTTTACCATCAGTACAATCCGCGACCCAGGTTAATGACCCGACATTTCAAATTTTACCAATTACAACTTATCAAAAACCAACTATTATTGAACCGGGCAAACCTTTAGATTGTAAAATTATAGTTAATAACCGTTCTTCACGGGTCGATCGCTTTCGTTTAAGTTGTTCTGATCTGCCCAATGATTGGTTTACTGTGATTTATCCAGAGGGATTAGTTGAATTAGGATTAGTCGGAGAACGGCAAAGTTTAGCATTGAATCCGGGGGCGAAAAGTGAGATTATTTTCCGCTTACAATTTCCTCTAAACGTCAAAGCCGGAAATTACTCCCCAACCCTACGTTTAACTTCCTTGAATAACCTCGATTTGGTACTAATTGATGTCTTGTATTTGCGGGTACTTCCCATCTATAGATTAATCCCAGAATTGCAAACTAAAATTGGGAAGGTTAGTAAAGAAACGGGATGGTTTCGGTTGTTATTGGGGAATGGCGGAAACACCCTCCGCAATGTTAGTTTTAGCGCAGAAGAAGACGCAGGTAAACCGATTTGTACTTATACTTTTGATCCTGAACAGGTGAAATTAGGGGCGCAATTAAAAACTCAAATTGACCTAAAAGTTAAACCGAATAAATGGTGGCGACGTCCTTGGTTTGGCAAGGGATTACCGATTGAATTTTATATAGAAATTGAGGATAGTTATCAACTACCTGTTCCCGAACGGTTGCCAGGAACTTTAATTTGGGAAGCACGACCCCTTTGGCAATTTATTTTATTAATTTTTATGATTTTGGGGGCGATCGCATCCCTAATTTTTGCGATTTGGTGGGTATTTTTCCGACCACCAACACCCCCGAAAATTTTAGAATTTACTTCGGTTTTTCCGACTTATGAACAAGCCGCAGAAGATGCGATTCACCTAAATTGGCAAATTCTTCACCCTCAACAGTTAAAAACGATTAAAATTATTGGGATTGCTGCCGATAGTGGTATTGTTTCTAGTGAAGATATATTGTATGATTTTAGCAAGGGGATTCCGCCGGAATTGAAGGAATTTTGCACATTAGAATCGGTTTTAAATTGTCAAAATATTCGTACCGATGCCCAACAAGCGGGAACTTATATTTTTCAAATGGATATATTTGCTAAAAAAGGCTATCAGTTAGCTGATTCTAAAAAAACAAACACGATTCGTATTAGTGCTTTACCCCAGCCTAAAATCTTGGATTTTATGGCAACACAAACAGCCTATCAAGAACCAGCCCCTAACCAATCTGTCTTAACATTTAATAATGAAATTGCCTTGAATTGGAAAATTAAAAATCCAGAACAATTGCAAGCATTAAAGTTAATGGCTCGTTCCACAGATGACACAGTTATAATTCCCTTAAAAACCTACGATTTTAGTGACGGTATCCCCTCGGAGTTAAGTGGATTTTGCTTATTAGAATCGGAATTAATTTGTCAAAGAGTCCCTACAAATGCCCGAAAAGCCGGAAACTATATTTTTGAATTGTCGGCGGTCTCTAAGGAGACACCAGAGGAAACTGCTATTAGCCAGAAAAGTGATATAATTAAGATTATTCCTTATATTTACCCGACTAAAATTGTCTCTTTTTTAGTGAATGATCAGGACGCTTTACCTAAATATATTTTACCGATTAATCCTGAAAAAACTGCTAAAACTATTCGGATTAGTTGGAAGGTAGAAGGGGGTAAAAATACAATTGTTGAATTACTCCCTGCACCCGGAACAGTGGGTCTTGAAGGTTCGATCATTTATCCAATTACTCAACAACCGGGTATAGAAACAATTACACTTGCGGTTAAAGGAGAATCAGGGGAACAATTGAATCGAACTGTCACCTTTGAAAAAATTGTTGTTCCTATTTCTGAACCGAAAATACCCCCGGTCGATAAACAGCAGGATACTTCTCTCAAGGATTCCAGAACCCCTAAATTAACCCCAAATAACCCCAACCTTTCTCCAAATCGACCTAATCAAACTGTCCCTAAATTGTCAACAACTCCACCTAATTTTCCTTTATTACCAACAGCACCGACCCCAATTCCAACTCCTTCTCCAACTTCTTCTCCAACTCCAACTCCAACCCCTTCTTTCTCAGCTTCACCGATTGAAATTCCTCCTCAATTTGATTAAATAATTAATAGAATAATTTTTACTCTGATTACAAACCGCCTGATGTTAAAACTATGATCAAAATAAATAAAATTCAAAAAGTGCGTTTTCCTCCTATTAATCTAAGTTTTAATTTTTGGGGATCGATAATTATTGCTCAATTTTCCCTACCTTTTAATATTAATATACCCCAACAACCAACCGCAATTCCTACTCCCCCTACTCCCATTAATGGAGATTTTAACTACTATTTTTCTTTATGTAATGTCCTGCGGAAACAACCCCAGCTTGAAGAAGCGTTATCAGCCTGTAATCAAGCTATTAATTTGAGTAAAAAAAAGAGAGCAGATTTATGGGGATTTCGCAGCGATCTATTATTAAAATTAGGACAATATGATCAAGCTTTAGTATCGAGTTTACAAGCTCTGGAAATTCAACCTAAAAACTCTCTAGCTTTAACTTTAAAGTGTCGCTCCCTTTTAGCATTAGGTCAACAAGATCAGGCTATTTCCGCTTGTGATAGTGCTTTAGAAATTAATCAAAATTGGGAGGAATTTTCTCCGAGTCTTACTTGGTTAAGTCGAGGTTTAGCTCAAGAACAGAAAACCCAATATTCTGAAGCTTTAGCATCCTTTGATCAATCTTTAAAACTCGAGCCTCAGAATTCTATAGTTTTAGTTAGTAGCTGTCGAGTTTTGTTAGAAATGGAGAAGAATGAACAAGCTATTGGTAGTTGTGATAACGCTTTAAAAGTTAATCAAAATTGGGGAGAAAGTTCTCCGGCTCAAGCCTGGTTTTGGCAAGGTTTAGCCTTTAGTAGTTTAGCAAAATATCAGCAAGTTTTAACCAGTTGTGAAGCGGTAAAAACTGATTTAGAAAAAGATATAGGAGTTAAAAATAATTGTATTAAAACTACTAGAATCTCTCGGTTAGAATCAGCCAAAACTTCATACAAACAAGCAACAATGCTGGCTCCTGAATTTGCTGTGGCTTGGACATATCAAGGGATAAATTTAGGAGAATTAAACGAATATAATCAAGCGCGAAATGCTTTAGAAACAGCTATTAAAATTTATCCTAATAATGCCTTAGCTTTGGTTAATTTGTGTGCAATTCTAAATAAATTAGGGAATTATCAAGAAGCACTAACGGCTTGTGAAAGTGGATTACAACAAGATAGTAATTGGCTAGAAAGTGAGCCTGCTGATACTTTCATCCAGAAAGCACAGGCTTTAGCAGGTCTGAAACGCTATGAGGAGGGAATTTTGGCGATTGATCAGGCCTTGAGTTTGAAACCAGACTCAGCGATCGCTTGGAATACAAAAAGCGTGATTTTATGGCAAGCCCAAAAATATCAGGAAGCTCTCAACGCATCGGAAAAGGCCTTAGCAGCCGATCCCAACTACTTTCAAGGGTGGTTTAATCGGGGGAGTATTCTGCGGGCGATGCAGCAAAATCAAGAGGCCCTCAGAGCCTATCAGCGTGCGATCGCTAGTGATATCACTTTTGTACCAACAGAAACTCTGGGGTCAGTTTGGACTAATTCCAGTGCAATTTTATGGGATTTAGGGCAATATCCAGAGGCAATTGCAGCAGCGAATAGTGCTATTAAGATTGATCCTAATTCAGTATCCGCTTGGTTTAATCGAGGGTTATTTTTCACGGGTGTAAAAGATTATGAAGAAGCAGTTAAGTCTTATCAACAAGCTCTGAAACTTGATCCAAAAGCGGTTAATATTTGGGTGGCTGAGGGGATGGCATTCTTCTATTTAAAGCGCTATTCAGAAGCCTTAAATGCTTTTGAAGAAGCGTTAAAAATTGATCCGAACTATTTACCAGCTTTAGAAAATAGGGATCTAATTAGTCGATATTTTCAGGGTAAATAAATAATATTTAATCGTGCTTTTCTAAACTTCAAAAATCAAGTCAACTAAACTTTTTAAATCAGGTACTTCTAAATCCGGTTGAGCGATCGCAATTTTCGTTGCTCCTCCTCCGAGTTGTCCTTGACGACGATTAACCCAAACTGTTGTTAATCCTAAACTATTTGCTGTAACAATATCATGAAAAATACTTTGGGCAACGTGCAGTAACTTATTAGCAGAAAGCCCCGTTTTATTTAAGGCGAATTGAAAATTATGGGCAGAAGGTTTATAGGATTGAGCTTGTTGCGCCGTAATAATATGATCAAATTCTATTTGTAGATGTTGGTTAGTTTGGGCAAACAAATCATCATCAATATTAGAAATAATTACTAACTGATATTTTTGTTTTAAGGCTTTCAGGGCTTCTACCGTATCAGGAAAGGGTTGCCAATCTTGAATTGAATTGGCTAAACTTTCTAATTCCGTGGGAGTGGGAGAAAACCCTAAACGTTCTCCAAACTTCTGCACCACATCCTGCAAAATTTCCCGATAGGTTTTATATTCTCCACTTTGGGCTTCCGGTTCTAAGATAGCAAATAATTCAAGTAACTGTTGATTACTCATCTCAATTCCATGGGCTTTAACTAATTGTTGTAAAACCGGAGTAATTCCGTTTTCCCAATCAATTAAAGTGCCATAGCAATCAAAACTCAAGGCTTCAAATTGATTAAATTTAATCATTTTAGTAGATAGTATTTTAAGGGAACAGGGATCACAGATTTAAGAGGATTTCACGGATTTCACAGATTTTAATCTGTGCTAACCCCCATTACCCATTACCCATTACCCATTACCCATTCCCCGTAACCGATAACCCTTCAAGAATAATAGAAGGAGTATAACAGGAACCATTCCAAGAGGCATCACCTCCTAATTCTATAACTTGTTTGAGGGCGGTGTAAACATTTCCGGCGACCATTGTATTTTTCACCCGTCCGACAATTTCGCCCTTTTCGACTCGATATCCTAAATCCACATTAATCGAAAAATCCCCACTAATTCCCGCACTTTCTCCTAACATTTGATCGATAATTAAACCCCGATCTAAACTTTTAATTAACTCAGCTAAGGAACTTTTTCCAGGTTGTACTAAAAGATTAAATAAACCAGGAGTGGGATAACTACCTAAATGGGTTCTAAATCCGTTTCCGGTTGTACCACTTCCCAGGGTGCGACCCGTAGTTAAGTCGGTATAAAATAGTTTTAAAACTCCGTTTTGAATAAAAGTAATCGGACGGGTGGGGATACCTTCATCATCAAAAGGACAACTAAAGGGCCCAGCATCGGGTTCTTGAGATATAGTTAAGACTGGAGACAGGACGGGGGTATTCAAGCGATCGCTCCAAGGAGACGCCCCCTCTAAGACCTGTTTACCATTCAAAGCGGCGTCCAGGGTTCCCCAGAGCATATCGGCGGCTTTAGCGGTAAATAACACCGGAATCCGACCTACCGGAGACGGCACGTTATTTTTAGCCCAATTTAACCGCATTAAAATCCGTTCGGCGAGTAACGTAGGATCAAGAAAATCCCGTTGAGTTTGGCCATCGGAAACCGCTAAAAAATCATCTCCCCGTACCCATTCGGTTTCCATATAGCCACTGAGGGTGGTGTCGGTGTGGCTACATTCGAGGCCGCGGGAGTTAATCAAGCGAATCGATTCCACTTCGCAATCCCATTCAGCCGCACATAAGACATCAGGATAGGACGCCCGAATTAATTCAATTGCTTGTTTCCCCCAACCGATCAATTGTTCAACGGGTACAACTTGCCCAATATCGGGATAGGTGGATTGGGCCTTGGATTCGGTTAATTCAATGGTTTCTGGCTGATTTAGGGTACTTAAAGCCAGCGCCCGGGTAACTAATTTTTCCGGTTCCACTGGCCCATAGGCAACGGCCAAACCCGGACGTCCATCTCGCCAAAGTCGCAGGGTTGTCCCTTCCGATTGGCTAGTTTCTAGTTGCTTGAGTCGATTGGCTTCAAAAAAAATCGGCTTGGATAGGGATTGAGATTGAAACACTTCCGCAGCCTCAGCGCCCGATGCGGCAGCTAACTCTAATAGCTGTTCGGCGGATTGGTCGTAGGTCATGGATAGTAGTGATGGCATGGCGTCATCGTTCATCGTACCCTGATCGGTGATCGGTGATTTATTTTTGGAAATAAAGCCCTCGGCGATTTCAATCGCGGCTACACAAACGATGTCCGCCTGCGCGGACTTATATGGTATGTGGGTA
>NZ_CAWLTW010000001.1:3766797-3897376 GCF_963864145.1 Planktothrix prolifica NIVA-CYA 540
CATGCTATGGTTTTTATAACTATTACCTGTATTATCCCCCTAGCTCTGATTAAAACTTCTTTAAATCAATAAATCTAAATGAAATTGACACAAACCCCTTTAAATACCTTTTCTATTACAACACCTCTTTATTATGTCAATGATGTTCCTCACATTGGCAGCGCTTATACAACCATAGCGGCTGACGCCATTGCCCGATTTCAACGACTCCAAGGAAAATCAGTTCTTCTGATTACGGGAACCGATGAACACGGTCAAAAAATTCAACGCACAGCAGAGGAATTAGGTCGTTTTCCCCAGGATCATTGTGATCAAATTGCCTCTAGTTTTGCCTCCCTGTGGGAACATTTTGATATTCAGTATGATCGCTTTAGTCGAACAACTGCAACCCGTCACGAAGCCATTGTTAAAGAGTTTTTTCAACGGGTTTGGGATAACGGAGATATCTACCTCAGCCAACAGCAAGGTTGGTATTGTGTCGCCTGTGAAGAATACAAAGAAGAACGAGAATTAGCACCAGGAAAATTATGCCCCATTCATACTAATAAAGTGGTAGAATGGAGGGATGAGCAGAACTATTTTTTCCGGTTATCTAATTATCAGAAACATTTAGAAATCTTATATCAAGAGCATCCTGAATTTATTCAGCCAGAAAGTCGGCGTAACGAAGTCATGAACTTCGTGAAGCAAGGACTACAGGATTTTTCGATTTCTCGCGTTAATATTGACTGGGGATTTCCCATTCCTACCGATCCGAGTCATACGATTTATGTTTGGTTTGATGCCTTATTGGGATATGTAACTGCTTTGCTTGACCCCGAAGATGAACCCACCTTAGAAAATGCTTTATCGAAATGGTGGCCGATTAATTTACATCTAATTGGTAAGGATATTCTAAGGTTCCACGCCATTTATTGGCCAGCAATGTTGATGTCCGCAGGTTTATCTCTACCCGGTCGTATCTTTGGACACGGTTTTTTAACCAAAGATGGGAAGAAGATGGGCAAAAGCTTAGGGAATACTCTTGATCCCGTGGCTTTAGTCAATCAATATGGTTCCGATGCTATTCGCTTTTATTTTTTGAAAGAGATAGAATTTGGACAGGATGGTGATTATAGTCAGACTCGGTTTATTCATACCGTTAATGCTAACTTAGCTAATGACTTAGGAAACTTACTCAACCGGACGCTGAAAATGGCGCATAAATATTTTAATGGTTGTGTTCCTAATGTTAAGAGTCAGGATATCCCCCAGGAAGATGGGCTCAAATCCGTCGGTCTAACCTTAACGGATACAGTAACTCAAGGTTATGATTCCCTAGCTTTTAGCGAAGTTTGCCAGGCTATTTTCAGCTTAATCCAGGCTGGGAACAAATACATTGATGAGAAAGCTCCTTGGAGTCTTTATAAACAAGGAAAACAAGAAGCGCTTGCTCAAGTTCTGTACTCGGTTTTAGAATCAGTTCGGTTATCATCTTATCTTTTGTCCCCAATTATTCCGAATATTAGCACTCGGATTTATCAACAACTGGGATATACTATTGACTTCAATGACCAGACTATGATCACAACATCACTGTCCTTTGATATCCATGGGGTTTGGGGCGCTTTACCCGCCAATCAACCCATACAGGAAGGACAACCCGTGTTTAGACGCTTGGAGGATTTAGAGGAGGTGTCATCCTAAATTCAACCCCGTTTTAATGATAGCCTGGTTTAACATAAAACATCAATTTCAATTGGTTTACTTTACCCATACTCAAATCATTTTTTTTCATAAAAAAGAGGTATAAAAATGTTCAATCATCTCACCACTGGAGAACTGTTTACTCCTGAACAAGTTCTGGAAAACAGGGGCCGGGTTGCTATCTTTATTGATGGTTCTAATCTATTTTATGCAGCTTTGCAACTGGGAATTGAAATTGATTACAGCAAATTATTGTGTCGTTTAACCGCCGGATCTAGGTTGTTACGCTCCTTTTTCTATACGGGAGTCGATCGGACTAATGAGAAGCAACAGGGCTTTTTATTGTGGATGCGACGGAATGGCTATCGCGTCATTTCTAAAGATTTAGTTCAACTTCCTGATGGGTCTAAAAAAGCCAATTTGGATGTAGAAATAGCCGTTGATATGATGGCCTTAGTGGGTTCCTATGACACGGCGGTTTTAGTCAGTGGTGATGGAGATTTAGCCTATGCGGTGGACTCCGTGAGTTATCGCGGTGTGCGGGTAGAAGTAGTGAGTTTGCGAGCGATGACCAGTGATAGTTTAATTAATGTCGCCGATCGCTATATTGATTTAGAAATGATCAAAGAAGAAATCCAAAAAACCCCCCGCAGTCCCAGTTATAGCTATCGTCCCCTATCGGGAATTAGTTTAATTGATGGACAAATAATTGAGGAGCATTCCTAGAAAAACAAACAGAGTAAAAGCTGGCTTAGGCTGGTTTTTACTCCATTTATTTCTGAAGTTCTGAATTCCTAAATTATTAAAATTAGATGCGGTTGTTACTGGTTTGGGTAATTATTTTAGTCGGAATTTCTGCTTGCGCTCCCAAAAATATTGAACCGACCTCAAAGGATTCTAAATCTAAGCCTTCTGAAGAATTTGAACGGACATTAACTTTAGATGATGTCACCTTAGAACAGGCGGATGAGCAGGGAAAATTATTATGGAAAATTAAAGCCAAGCAGGTCAGTTATAGTAAAGACAAAAAAATGGCAACGGTGAAAAATCCCGTGGGTGAGTTATATGATGAAGGAAAATTACTGTATAAAATTAGAGCCGATCAAGGAGAATTTGAACAGAATAGCAGACGTATTTTTTTACGCAATAATATTGTGGCTACCGATCCAAATACGGGTCTAGTTTTGAAGGGAAAAGAACTAGAATGGATTGTCCAACAGTATATTATTGTAGTGCGAAATGGAGTCACCGGAGATCATGCTCAATTGCAAGCGGTGGCTCGGGAAGTTCAGGTATTTTATCGCCAAAAACGAGTAGAATTTTGGGATAAAGCCACTGTGAGCGCAAAAGATCCGGTTGTTAAGTTACAAAGTGATCATATTATTTGGCAAATGGAACCGCAACTTTTAACCAGTAATATGAAAACCCAGATTGAACGTTATCAAAATCAAACTATTACAGACCGAGGTGTGGCGGAAACAGCAGAAATGAATTTAAAAACTAAAATTGGTATTCTAAAAAAGAATGCTCAAATCGCTTTATCTCAACCACCTTTACAAATTTCTAGTCAGGAATTACAATGGAATTATGAGAAACAAACGATTAGTTCTCCCCAGTTTATTACCATTATTGAACGAGAGCAGCAAGTAACTTTAACCGCGAATCAAGGATGGGGAGATTTAAAAAATAATATCTTTTATTTAACTGGGAATGTAGTCGGAATTGGTCAAAAACGTCAAGTCCAATTAAATGCTAATGCAGTGAATTGGGATATTATTCAACAGTCTTTTTCCGCCGAAGGAAACGTCGTCTACCGTCAAATTGATCCCCCGTTTAGTTTGATGGGAGAAAAAGCCGTTGGTAGGTTTGAAAATGATACAATTGTGGTTAGTGGAGGGAATACGGGAATCCCTGTGGTGACGGAAATTATCCCGGAATAGTGATATAGCAGGAAACAGGGGTGCACGGGGGGTTTGGGGGGGCTGTTGGCAGGGCTGTTTCATTTTCCAAAATTGGGGACTCAATTTAACTCCCCAATTTTTGCCTCATTCGGCGAAAAAACCGAGTAATTCTAACTGAATTATCAGGAATATTGCTCAAGGTATCATCTTTCTGATTTTTAAGCAAAAAAAACTTCTCTATATCTTTACCATAGAGGATTTATATCTATTTTATTTGGATTTTTGCCGCTGATTTACTCGATTATCTTGAGGATTTCAGGGGAAACAGTTCCGAGATAATAAAAATTTTGTGCCAGTGATCAGTTAACCACCGTTGTCCTTCTGTTATTGATACAAAACCCCAACTTCTGAAAAGATTGATCACCAGAGTTTTTAGAGTTGAGAAGTTGGTAGCCGCTTGAAAGTTACGGATTCGGCTTTTATCTTCTTGAAAAATTACATCTTTTACCCAATGGCATTGATTCTCAATCCCCCAATGTCCTTTAATAATTTGAGCTAAGGTTTTCGCCTCGTTGACTGCACTACTGATATAATATACTTTTTCTTTGTAGGGTTTTTTCCCTCTGTTGCCACTTCTTTCTATCTGAATCACAATTTTCAGATGTTTCCAGCCTTTGTGAAAGTTGCTATTCACTTGATAAACCGAAACTTTTTTGTTCTCCAACTTTTTCAGGTTTAATACACATCTCATTAAATATCTCGATTAAATTTGACCAATCTACTCCTTCTATTACTCTTCTTATTGTTGAGTATGATGGCGGTTTTTCTAGCTGAATTTTTAAAACTTGACTGAGTTCTTTTTGATTGATTTTAGCAAAATTTTCGATTTCTCTGTACCCTAAATTTCTCGACATTAGCCCCAAAATGACTATTAATAATACTACCCAAATCGGATGCCTTATTCCTTGGGCTTTCCGGTAATCCTTGACTTTTTTCAGTTTTTCTATTAGAGTTGTTAGCATCTTTATTTTTGTAAAAAACTAGCGGTCGCTCTTGATTTTATCAGGTAGCGATCGCTCTTTCTTTACTCTTTTCCACCCGACTTTGAAACAGCCCTGCCGTGCACGGGGGGCTAGGGGGGGTTCGGTGCACGGGGGGCTAGGGGGGGGTTCGGTGCACGAGGGGCTAGGGGGGGTTCGGTGCACGAGGGGCTAGGGGGGAGGGAACAGGGGGAAAATACTTCACTGTCTGGGTTACAAGATACGTCAGGTGTCCTAACTGCCTTGGCGGTTGCTATACTAGAAAATAGACAACACCCCGGAAGAAAAGCGTTCACCCTCCGGGTTTGAATATCAGTTAAACTTAACGATTTTCCTGATCCGCCGGATCACCGTAGGGATCTTCGCTGGCGGGGCGAACATTCCGAAACCGTTCTTCATCCGCCGGATCACCGTAGGGGTCTTCGCTGGCGGGGCGGACATTCCGAAACCGTTCTTCATCCGCCGGATCACCGTAGCGATCTTCACTGGCGGGAGAAACTTGTTGATTTTCATTATTATCATGCTGCTGTTGATCAGGGTTTAAAATAGAATCAGCTATTTTTCTTAAAAAATTGTCAACCATGATTTTTTTCCTTTTTATATGACTTTAATTTGTGATTTTTAACGGTTCTGGACAGGATTTTGAACGACATCATTGATATTCAAACCCGTAGGTCTGCCGTTATATCCCTCAAAATCTTGATAGGGTTTAGCTTCTTCTTCTGGAACTTGAATACCTTCGGCTGGAGGAGTTACCCAATGGGCTCGACCTTCCGCATCTCGATAATAAACACGACCATTTTTAGATAAATAATATTGACCCTGTGACCCCTGTTCCGTTCGATCTTTGTGTTGGTTATAGATGTAATAAAGAGCCGCTGCTCCTACTAAAACCGCAACTTTCTGACCATTAGAGAATCCTTGTTTTGCTTGGGGTTGTTGAGGAGGTGGAGGCGCAACGGCTCCCCCCCTGGTATCATCCACCGGAGGCGGGGGATTACTATAGCTTTTAGAACCGCCACAACTACTTAAAACCGGAATCATTAACAACCCTGACATTAATAACGCCATCGGTTGTGCAAATTTATGACGTTTTTGAGGGAATGATATTTGCATTGTGCCTCCTATTTTCTAGGCGAAACAGGATATATAATCAAAACAGTTTTTGATCTATTCTTACCCTCTTATTTTAAATTAATTGATTTAACTAAACATCTAACTATGGAGATAGAAATAAAAAATATTTAGCCATTAGGACTATATAATAAGGATGAGATAGCTATTAAAAACTGAATGTTTAATAAATATGGTTATTTCTCTTGTTCTCTTGTTGCTAGGTTCTCTTGTTGCTAGGTTATACCTGGCAATACTTTTTGCAGGCTCCGCCTGCTTTAAAATGGAGGCGGAGCCTCCGCAAGTGTGTCCCCTGGTAGAACCAGGGAACGAGAGTGTGAGGGTATTTAAGGTTATTTAAGGTTAGGAAATTTCTCGAACTTTCGCTTCTCCGTTGATAACTTCACCGACAAGAATGATATCAGCAACCCCCACAAATAAACCATTATCTAAAACCCCAGGAATATTGTTGATTTCTTTTTCTAATTCGGCGGGATTTTCCAGCAGATCAAACTTAACATCAATCACCAAATTTCCTTCATCTGTAACCACTGGCCCCGCTTTTTTGACTCCCATTCTTAGGGTCGGTTTTCCCCCTAATTTTTCCAGGGCTTTCATTACTGGAGTCATCGCCATGGGAATCACTTCAACGGGTAATAAAAAGGTTGATCCGAGTCGATCAACCAGTTTAGAATTATCGACAACCACAATAAAAACTTCTGCCAAACTATCAACAATTTTCTCACGGGTATGGGCAGCCCCACCTCCTTTAATTAAGTTTTTGTTGGGATCAACTTCATCGGCACCATCAATGGCAATATCAATGTGATCCACTTCGTCTAATGTGGTTAATGGAATGCCATATTGTTTGGCTAATACTGTGGCTTGAAAGGAGGTAGGAATGCCTTTAATATCTTTGAGTTCTCCACTTTGGAGCCGTTCTCCAATATACTGAATCGCGTAGGCTGTGGTGGAACCAGTTCCGAGTCCAACAATCGTTCCCGATTGTACTCGATCAGCGGCGGCTTTGCCCACATACTGTTTCATTAATGTTACGGGATCTGGTTGGCTCATTTTAATTTATCCTCAATAAAGGGTTGTTTTAGATGGGAGTCAAGTCTAATTTAACCACAAAGACACAACCAACACAAAGAAGTTATAAACACTAACCGACTGATTGATATACTGATTAACGTGGGCATTTGATTCGTAATTGGAGAGTAAATTGTGAGTTTAGATTCGGTTTCTTCCCTATTAAAACAAGGGATTCAGCTTAAAGAATTGGGGAATTTAGAAGCTGCAATTCATATATTTCAGCAGGCTTTAGCCATGGATTCCCAAGACGCAGAAGTTTATAAAAGACTGGCGGAAGTTTATATTTTAATCGGTAAGGAAGAAGACGGAATTAACTATTTACATCAAGCCCTAAATTTACAACCGGATTTGGCTTCTGCGTATTTGGTTGTGGGAAATGCTCTTTATGTTCAATCTCGGTTAGATTTAGCGATTTTAGCCTATACCCAAGCTCTGGAAATACAACCTAATTTTACAGAAGCTCATGCTAATTTGGGCAGTATTTATTTTATCAAAGAACGTTTAGATGAAGCACTTTCCTGTTATCAAATAGCACTAAAAATTAATCCAAATCAAGGGTTAATTTATTGGATGACGGGAAATTTACTCACAAAACAGGAGAAAATAGAACTAGCAATTAATTATTATCAAAAAGCCGTAGACTTACAACCGAATAAAGAAATATTTTATTTAAAACTAGCTGAAAATTTAGTTAAAGTAAATCAAGTTAATCAGGCAATTGATTGTTATAAAAAAGCGATTCAACTTAATCCCAAACAAGCCTTTACCCATCAGGAACTAAACCGACTACTGCAATTAAAGTTTCAAGAGTCTGGCGAGGTTGAACGCGAGAATCCAGGGTTTTATGAAGGGGGAGTTGAATTAGCAAATGCTGGACTAGAAACTCAATTTCAATCTCGATCTGAATCCAATATTGAAACAGCCTTAGTTGCGTCTGGAAATCAACAGTTTTTAGTGAACACTCCCCCAGAAAAAGAGAGTGAAAATTTAGAAGTTCAACAATACAAACAACAGGCTGAAATCCTTATGAGTCAAGGGTTTTATGAACAAGCCCTTGTCAGTTGTCATCAAGCCTTAAAATTACAACCGGATTATTTACCTGCCTATTTAACCCTGGGCAATATTCTGCAATTCCAAGGCAAAATAGAAGCGGCATTACGGGCTTATTTTCAAGCCTTAGAACTGCGACCAAATTTCGCAGAAATTCATGCTAATATTGGCACTATGTTGTTTAAAATGCAACAGTGGGAACAGGCAATTTCGAGTTATGAAAAAGCATTAGAACTTAATCCTAATTTAGCGGCAGTTTACTGGAATTTAGGCAAGGTTTTTCAAACCGTGGGTCGGGTTGATGAATCTATTACAGCTTGGCAAAAAGCCTTAGAATTACAACCGAATTTAGTTGAAGCGGAATTTAACTTTGAATTTGGTAATAGTTTAGCCCGTCGCAGTCTTTGGGATGAAGCTGCTAAAAATTATCAACGGGCGATCGCTTTAAAACCTCAGTGGGCAGAAGTTTATGCTAATCTAGGGAGTGTGCGATCGCAACAAGGACAAGAACAAGAGGCTATTCAATATTATCAAAAAGCGATTGAACTTAAACCCGATTTACCTCAACCCTATCTCTATCTCGGTCATATTTTCTCAAATAAAGGGGAATCGGAACAGGCTATTTATCATTATCAACAATCAATTAAACTTAAACCAGATTCTATTGATAGTTATGCCAATATTGCGAATATTTATGCTAAAATTGGTAAGGTAGAAGCCGCAATTCAAAACTTTGAACAAGCCTTAGCTTTACAACCGGATTGGGCTGAACTTCATTGTCGATTAGCCCATATTCGCAAACATGATCAACCCTCAGAAGCCCTAATTAATTTAGAAAAAGCAATTGAGCTTAAACCGGATTTTGTCGAAGCCTATCAACAATTGTGTGATTTACTCAGCCATTCCACAAATTTAGCCAAAGCTCGAGAAATGTCGGATTTATATTGTCAAAAATGTGGGGATAAAGTTCCGGTTTTATCAGCAATTGCCTATATTTTTGCCTATAGTCAATCGGGGGCTTGTCAACAGGCGCTAGAAAAACTTATAGAATTAGAAAAAATCTGTTATCAAGATCCCGATAAATTAGAGGTTTCAGAAGTAATTATTCTCTATGAAATTCTCCTATTTACGGTTTCCCACCTGCGGGATGATTTGGAAGCCAACGCCAAATTATATCGCTTAATTGCCCAACAATATGCTAAACATCGCTTCAGTGGTGTCCCCTCGCCTCAGTATGCCTTGATACCTGAAAAAACGAGTTTGAAACCCCTAAGAATTGGCTTGATTTCTAAACACTTTCGACGGCATTCTGTGGGCTGGTGTAGTGAGAACTTAATTAAAGAATTGTCCCTAATTTCCCCCCATATTTATATTTATGTCACCGGACAGTTACCAACGGATGAAGTTACCCAAAGATTTGAACAAATAGCGGCGAAATTTTACTGGCCAAAATCCTTTCCGAATGGGTTTGGTTCGCCGGAGGAATTAACTACAGAAATCCTCAAAGATCGATTAGATATTTTAGTTGATTTGGACTCTATGACCGTGCCTACAAATGTTCAGATATTATATCGTAGACCTGCCCCGGTTTGTGTATCTTGGTTAGGGTTTGATGCGCCTTATGTTTCCGGTGATAACTATTTCTTCTGTGATCAATATAGCCATCCCCAAGGAATTGAAAAACATTACCTAGAAAAGTTAATCCGTTTACCCCATACTTCCGTGGCTTTAGAACCTTTTAAAAGCCGTCCAGTGGATAGAAATGCTGTGAGAAAGGGTTTAAATATTCAGCCTGATCAAATAGTTTATTTATGTGTAGCACCCGGACGAAAAACTAACCTAGAAATGATTCAAGCTCAGGTTAAAATTCTTCAAGGAGTTCCCAATAGTGTATTACTCAGGAAAGGTCAAGGGGATAATAACTTAATTCGAGAACTTTATCACCAAGTTTGTGTTGAACAGAATGTTGATCAAGGTCGAGTAATTTTTATTGGGTTAACCAAAACCGAAGAAGAACATCGAGCGATTTATTATGTGGCGGATGCCCTATTAGACTCCTATCCCTATAATGGAGGAACCCATAATTTAGAGGCTCTATCGGCTAATTTACCCATTATTACTCGGGCTGGGGAACAATATTTATCTCGCATGGGTTACTCGTTTTTAAAGGCCGTTAATCTCGATATTGGTGCGGCTTGGACTTGGGAAGAATATACACAATTAGGGATTAAATTAGGTTTAGATGCTAATTTACGCGATCAAATTAAATCCCATTTAATTCAATCTCAAAACCCAAATTCCTTAGCTCCATTATGGAATCCTAAAAAGTTGGCAAGGGAAATGTATGATATTTTTGAGAAACTTTATCGGGAATAGACAATAGTTTTTAGAAACTTATGGAATAGCAAAACAACGCGCCCACTCGACAGCATCATTAATATCCTGTTGATTCAGATTCAAAGTTGCTAATTTAGCCCGTACAGCATCAGCCCCCTGAATTTTTACCGGAGTCAAAATAATTTGTCCACCTTCTACCTTAACTTCAAAATATTCAGCCTCCCCGATGGCTTGAGTTATACTTTTAGGTAGAGTAAGCTGATTTTCAGTAGTCAACTTAGCAAGCATAGTAATATTCTTAATTATTTACTATTTATTATCTGTTATTCATGCTCAATTGTCAATATTCGTAATTCATAATTACCTATTACCTATTACCTGTTCCTGATAACTACTACTACTAATACAATAGCGATCGCGTCCCTGTTCTTTAGCATTATATAACGCCTGATCAGCTAGTTCAATTAAGTAACTGGGCTTAACTTCTAAACTCGGTATAATTGAAGCAATACCCAAACTGACGGTCACAATTTCCCTAACATTAGAGTATTCATGGGTAATTGCTAAACGGTAAATCATCTGCTGAATTCGTTCTGCAACCTGAATTCCTACGGCTAAATTTTTCCCCGATAGCAGGACGACAAATTCCTCTCCGCCATAACGGGCTACCAGGTCAATAGGACGCCGCAAATCCTGGTGGCGAGTACATTGATACACCGCTTGAGCAATCTGGACGAGGCAATCATCCCCGGCTAGATGACCGTAGTTGTCGTTATAGAGCTTAAACCCGTCGATATCAAAAATAATCAGGGTCAAGGGTCGTTGTTGTTGGGTTAAGACATCCCATTCCTTTTGCAGACGAGAATCAAAACAGCGACGATTGGCGATTTGAGTTAAACTATCGAGATTAGCGAGTTCTTTTAATTTTTGATTGGCTTCTTGTAGGGCTAGTTCAACTTTTTTGCGGGAGGTAATATCACGAATAGTAATAGCAAAACCATCCCCTAACTTGACCGCCACAAAATGATACCAGTAGGATTCACCAACGGGATAGTAAATATCCTGTTCTAAGGATTCCCCATTTTCAACAACTTTAACAAAACGATAAAATAGTTCTGGTTGAATGCGATTTAGGAGTCTTTTCAGGATGATTTTACCCATTATATCTTCCCGAGTGCGGTCAAAAACCCTCGCTAAGATCGGGTTAACCACTAAACACCTAAAATCCTTAATTTCTCCGGTTTCCGGTTCCCGTAGGGCTTGTAAAGCTGCAATCCCATTCAGGGAACTATTCAATATACTCGATAACAGCGCCCGGGATTGGTATAAAACTTCCTCGGTATCTCGGCGTTTAATAATTTCCTGTTCCAGAAGTCTTTGTTGTCTTTGAATAGTTAACTGACTTTCCAGACGGGCGACAACTTCTTCCACCTGAAAGGGTTTAGTAATATAATCGATCCCACCAGACTGAAACGCCTTAATTTTATCAAAAACGTCGTTTAAAGCACTAATAAAAATAACCGGAATCTGGCGTAAATGTTCATCGTTTTTCAGGGCTTTACAGACTTCATAACCATCCATTTCTGGCATTTTAACATCTAAAAAAATAACATCAGGTTGCTTGATTTTAATAGTTTTCAGTGCCATTCTGCCACTGGTGACACTGCGAACTGTATAGCCCAATTTAAGTAACAAATCACTGAGCAATTGTAAATTCTCTGGCAGATCATCAACCAGAAGAATATTCGCTTTATTATCTGCGGCTAAATCAGGATTCATGATTAACTAGGGGTTCAACTAGGTTAATAATTTGTTCAAATTCAAACTTACGCACAAGTTGTGTGAGGGATTGTATCAAATGAGTCTCTATATTAGGAATTTGTGCAATTAATTGCATAACCAGAACTGTATTCGCTTCCAGAGTACCTTGATATAGCTCGATTATCCACTCTTTAGGCATACAGGTTAATTCTTGAGACATCAAGGTAGTATCTATGGTAGCATCTGACACAGAGGGTTTTGTTTCTGAATAAATATATCTTACACCTAAATGTTGGGCTAGGGCATCAAAAATATTATATTCTGTAAAGGGTTTTCTAATAAAATCATCACATCCAGCCGATAGCACAATCGCTTTTTCCTCCTCTAAAACACTGGCAGTTAAGGCAATTATGGCGGTGGCACTGCCTTTTGTTGTGGATTTAATATATTTTATCGCTTCATAGCCATCCATCACTGGCATTCGCATATCCATCCAAATTAAATGGGGTTCCCATTCGTTCCAAATTGCGATCGCTTCTAGTCCATTGCTGGCTTCTTTTACCTCAAATCCTAGGGGTTCCAAAAGTTTAAGTAATAACTTTCGATTCACTTCTTTGTCATCGACCGTTAATAATTTGTAAGTCGGTTGACCCTTGGCTAAACTCAAGACAATCCGATTGGTTTCGATTGGCTTATTCTGGAAATTTTGACCAGGTTGGACTTGAATTTGGAATCTAAAGGTTGTGCCTTGATGAAATTGGCTTTCGACTTGAATTTCTCCCCCCATTAATTGGACAAATTTTTGACTAATAGCCAATCCTAAACCCGTCCCTTCTTGGGATTCCTTTCCCGCTTGAGCTTGGGTAAATATCTGAAAGAGTTTTGGCAATTCTTCGGGAGAAATTCCGATCCCGGTGTCCCAAACTTGAAACTCCAATATCATGCTATTTTTGTCTTGGATTTCTCGTTGAAGCACCGTTAAAGTCACCCCACCATTGGGGGTAAATTTAATCCCATTACTGAGTAAATTAATTAAAATTTGACGAAGTTTGATTTGATCGCTATAAATATATTGAGCAACCGAAGGATCTCGCTCAAAAATTAAATTTAATCCCGCATTCACCGCTCTGAGGTGCAACATATCTTCTAAATCATCTAATAACTGATATAAATCAAAATTAGTGGGATTTAAGGTGGTTTTTCCGGCTTCTATTTTTGATAAATCCAGAATATTATTAATCAGGGTTAAGAGATACTCCCCACTTCGATAGATAATTCCGGCATTTTCTAAATGTTCTAGGGGAAGATTGGGCGTCCTGAGAATGATTTGAGAAAAGCCTAAAATTGCATTCAAAGGAGATCGCAATTCATGACTCATATTCGCAATAAAGATACTTTTGGATTGATTGGCAACTTCAGCTTTTTCCTTGGCTTTTTCTAGTTGTAAGGTTCGTTCTTTGACTGTATCTTCTAAATTACCCAGAGTTAACTCTAATTTGTTGGTTGCTTTTTGCTTTTCATCAATTATGGCGGATAAAATCAGAGAAGTGACCGCAAAAACCCCAATAAATAATTGAACTAAAAATAAAGATTGATTCGGTGATGCTTTGACAAACGGGCCCAATCCTAGGGCAGTGTAAATAATACTCACGCAGGAAACGATGGCTACCATCACAATCGAAAACTTTTTACCTAAAGTAAATACAGTTAAAATAAGTAATAGCAAGAAAATATATTCAACAGAAATATTTTTGATAAAAGTTATCCATAAAACTACAATTGTACCAATGATCACAAAGCCGATTATTGATAATTTGATTTTCGGGGGCAGTTTCTTTACTCCCGGGACAGGACGAATAGTATGAATTAAAAATAGGGGAGTAAAAATTACATGACCCAAGGCACTAGCTGCCCACATTGTCAAGAAAGAACTCCAGTAAGTTTCAGGTGAATATAGCCCGATATAAACAGCAGTATTAACGATCAGAATGGGGGACAATATGGGAACCAATAAGCAGGATAAAATAAAAAAAATAATTACTCCATCAATACTATTAAATAAATTTTTAATGTCAGTATATTTTCTAAGTAGTAACGTAATCAATAAAGGCTGTAAATAATTAGCTAAAATACAAGCAGCATTAATCAAAATCAAACCCGTAAATGATTTTATGGAACTATGGTTATTAATTAATCCTACTATTGAACCAAAAGCAATTGCTGGAAATACTTTTGAACCGAATAACATAACAGCAGCTAAAACCATACCTGCTGGCAACCAAATCGCAGAAGAACCATTTACAGATGTAATATTGATGCTAAATCTTACCGCCAGAAGGTAAGCAATTCCCAAACAAATATTAATCACAATCAGCTTGAATAACTCTGATTTTTGATAACGAAAAACTTGCTGATTAAATAGTTTCATATAAATAGAGTTCTATTTAGGAAAGATAATCGACTAATCCTAGTGCGCCCACAATTTGTCATACAAAGGGGGTAATCAATAAGTAGTTACACAAAATAAATTACCTAGTTGAGAGAGGGAACAGCCCCCAAACCCCCCGTGCACGGGGGGCTTGGGGGGGAGGGAACAGGGTGGAGGATGTGTAATTAATTTTGTTTAGGTACTTAGTAATCTCAGGGGAATTTGTCTGTTTTTTTGGTTTGCTGGGATAGTGATTAGTCATAGCTGATTTAATCTAATTAATGGGGTTTTTCTCCAGAAAATAAAAGATAATCGTCAAATGCCATAAACCACCCCCTATTTCTCGACCAAACCTCAATTCCTGGGTTATCTTTTTGCAGATCAATAACTAAATCATGTTTGCTGATTCCCTGGCTAACTTGGGCAAAATAATGAACCATTGCTGGCCAAACATATTCGCTAATCGGGATAGCTTGGATATTAATAAATCCATGGCTTTTCAGTTTCTCTACATAAGTATGCCGATCATATTGATTAACGAAAGGAATACACATTTTCTTACTATTAACCTTCAGCCAAAAGTTAATTTCTCGTCCCTCTCTAGGCAAACAATCTGCTAAAGCCAGCTTTCCACCAGGGCGCAAAACTCGAAATGCTTCGGCAAAAAAATCCTCACGAGTATCAAAATGAAAAGCACATTCTAAAGCCGTAACTTTATCAAAAGAATTCTCTGGAAAAGGGATTTTTGTAGCCGAGCCTACCTGAAGATTTATGCGATCAGCTAATCCCATTTTAGCGACTCTTTCTTGAGCAATTTCTACTTGTAGCTCCGTTGTATTTAGTCCAATAATTGAATCAACCTGATTTTCCCGCACCCAAAGTAAATCTTGTTCAGCAAAACCAAACCCGACGTCTAAAACTTGATCTCCAGCTTGAAGTTCTGCTATTTCTCCTAATTTACGAGCTAAAGCGGTGCAAGCACCATTATAAGTAGTTTCTTCTTTCCAATAGCCAAAATTTAGCCATTGGGGAATATTGGGATCATGAAGATCAGGATCTCGTTTGGCTATATTAGTATAAAGTTCAGATACCAAAAATTTGTCTTGTAAAAAAGAGATTTCCTTAATTGGATGCTGAATAAATTCTTTGATGATGATCCAGCGATTACGCCATTCATCTTTTAAGGGAATTTTGCCGATATTTTCCAAATCAATATTCTCCTTTACTTTAGTTCTTTTATTTTAACAGCAATAGAATCCGTAATCAACACAATGATATATTAGATATACAGGTGTCTGGAAAGTTAATTTTTTAGTCCCTCCAAACCCATATTAAGAATACGATTAATAATAGTGGCATTTTTTTGGAGATAGGGAGGATCGATCATCTCACGATGAACACCAGAGGCGTAATAATTAATTCGTTGCCCTTTTGTCGCTTGTATCCAATCATCTTCAACATCATAGTTACCCTCAGCCCGAATCAGATGAATAGTCCCATTAATTTGCAGATTTTTTAGGTCGGAATTCCAGAGAAAATTAAAGTATTCCCAAACTTGGTTATAAGTGCGATCGCGTAATTTTTGATTTTCTAAAAAGTAACGTCTTAATTCCTGACGTTTGGGATTTAATAAGAAACCATCAACCCCGGCTTTTATTTCTGACATATCAGCTTTTTTTGCCTCACTACCGCCTCGGTAAGTATCTAGTAAAATAATATCAGAAACTACTCGGTCACGGCTTTCTAACTTTTTGGCAATTAACATTGCTAAAAAACCTCCGGCGGAATGCCCCATTAATTTTAGGTCTTGATCAGGAGATAAATGATCGATTAATTCTGCATATTGTTCTAACATTAATTCATCGGCGATATATCTAAAAGTATAGATAGTATAATCCGTTAAATAATCAGCCAAATTTGTATAAGCTGTGGCAAAACCAAGGGCAGGAGGAAATAAAAATACTGCCTTTTTTTGCTGTTTATTAAACACAACATAAGGACGTTCTTTTGGTTGAATATTCATTTCTTTGGCATAGATAATATATTCGCTCAATTCCGTCACCGTTGGTTTTTCATAAATGATTGATAAAGGAATTTCTATCTCTGTCTCTTGATAAATGAGTGCCATAAGATTCATCGCTTGTAAGGAATGACCACCCAAATCAAAGAAGTTATCATTTACTCCTATCTTAGATATCCGTAGAAGTTGTTGCCAAATATTTACTAATATGACTTCGGTTTGATTACCTGGGGCTAAATACGGGGATTCAACTATTGATCTTTGATCGGGTTTTGGTAATTTTTTAATATCTATTTTACCACTGGGATTTAAGGGAAATTCCGATAGAATTACAAAGGCTGAAGGGATCATATAAACTGGCAATTTAGCCTGTAAAAAACTCCGCAGTTCCCTAGGATTTACTGATAGGTTTTTTCCGACTACATAAGCGACTAAACGTTGGTTTTCAGCCGGATCTGTTTGCAGAATAACAACTGTTTGTTCGACTTGGGGATGGGTTGCTAAAAGTGATTCAATTTCTCCTAATTCAATCCGTAAACCTCGCAGTTTGACTTGATTATCAATCCGACCCAGAAATTCAATATTCCCATCAGGTAGATAACGTGCTAAATCTCCAGTTTTATACAATTTACCATTACCAAAAGGGTTAGAAATGAAATTTTTGGCAGTTAATTCTGGTTGGTTAAGATAACCTCTAGCTAAAGGCACACCCCCAATATGTAGTTCTCCAGCAACGCCAATGGGAACTGGTTGTAAATATTTATCGAGGATATAAATTTGGGTATTGGCAATGGGGCGACCAATGGGAATTATTTGATAATTAGACTGAGGTTTACACTGAAAGTAAGTAGCATCAACTGCTGTTTCCGTTGGCCCATAAAGATTATGTAATTCACAGTTTAATCTTTCAAAAAATAGTTGATTTAGTTCATAAGATAGGGCTTCTCCACCACAAAATATTCGCTTTAAACAACGACAACTTTCTAAGTTTGGTTGTTGTAAAAAAACTCGCAACATTGAAGGGACAAAACAGATGTGGGTGACTTGTTCGCTGACAATCAAATTAATTAAGTAAGCTATATCTTTATGACCTTCAGGTTTAGCCACCACTAGGGTAGTACCAGATATTAAAGACCAGAATATTTCCCAGATTGAAGGATCAAAACTAAAAGGAGTTAATTGTAGGATTCGATCTTCTCGTGTGAGTGGGTAAGCATCAATCATTCGCCATAAATTATTACAAATACTCCGATGAAGATTCATCACACCCTTGGGTTTTCCGGTCGAACCAGAAGTATAAATAACATAAGCTAAATTGTCCGAGGTTACTGCATTGATTGGATTTTCTTGGCTATAGTTTGCTATGCTTTGCCAATCCCTATCTAAACATAGTAACTCGGCTTGATTTGGTGGTAAAAATTGTACTAAAGACTGCTGGGTTAATAAGATGGAACAGCGCGAATCAGATATCATATAAGTTAAACGTTCTGCTGGATAATTAGGATCTAAAGGTATATAAGCTCCCCCAGCTTTTAAAATTCCCAATATTCCGATGATCATTTCCAGAGAACGTTCAATAAAAATTCCCACCAATACTTCTTTATTTACCCCTTTTTCTTGTAGATAATGGGCTAATTGGTTCGCCTGCTTATTTAACTGTTGGTAGGTCAATTTTTGGTCTTCAAAGATTACTGCTATGGCGTCGGGGTTAAGTTTTACTTGTTCTTCAAATAGTTGATGCAAACATTTATCTTGAGGATATTCAGCCTGAGTATTATTCCAATCTATTAGTAATTGATCACGTTCTTCAGGAGTTAGTAAATTAATTTGTGATAATTGAATATTAGGATTTTCAATTACTGTTTGAATGATTTGTAAAAAGTGACCGCCCATTCTAGCGATTGTTTCAGGTCGAAATAAATCGGGTTCGTATTCTATGGCTAATCTGAGATTATTGCCATCTTCAAAGAAACTCCAAGTCAAATCAAATTGGGCAGTTCGTGGTTTTAGGGGATATTCTTGATGTTCAATTCCAGGAATTTCCATCACTGTTTTGCTTTCTTTACTCAGCAGTGAAAACATGACATCAAACAACGGATTTCGTAATAAATCCCGTTCTAAATTGAGAGCGGATACTAATTTATCAAAAGGATAATCACTATATTCATAAGCATCAATGCAGGTATTAGTTACTTCCGTCAATACTTGTTTAAAAGTTCCCGATTCTGGGAGTAAAGTTCTTAAAGCTAAGGTATTAACATAAAATCCTATTTGGTTTTCTAAATCTGGATGATTTCTTCCAGAAATAGGGATACCAATAACTAAATCACGCTGTCCTGTGTAACGGTAGAGTAATATTTTAAATAAGGTTAGCAAGGTAATAAATAGAGTTGTCTGATTTTTGGCTGCAAAACTGCGTAATTGTTCACTCAAACTCTGACTAAAATTATAAGTATATGAAGCTGCTTGAGAAGATTTTAATTGAGGTCTAGGGAAGTCGGTGGGTAAGTTCAGGATGGGGGGATGTTCCGCAAAAACATCGCACCAATAATTATGTTGTTCTCTAACTTCTTCACTTTCTAACCACTGATTTTGCCATGCGGTGTAATCTTTATACTGTAATTCTAGCGGAGGTAATAAGGCATTTTTTTGTTGAATATCAGCAAAGTATAAAGTCACGAACTCTTTAAATATAATATCAAGTGATGTCGCATCACCAATAATATGATGTATTGTTAAACCAAACAGAAATTCCTCCGATTTAATCTGGACTAATAAAACTCGCATTAGCGGTAATTTATCTAAATCAAACCGTGAATTAGCTGATTCCTGAATCAAAGTATCAGCTAGGATTTCAGCATCTTTTTGTCCTCTTAAATCCCTAAAAATGACTAATTGTTCCTTAGTAATATTTTCATGGACAATTTGCTGAATATTTCCAGCTATACTGGCAAAAGTAGTCCGCAAAATTTCGTGGCGATTAACAATTTCTTGAAAAGATTTTGTCAATATCGCAACATTTAAGTTGCCCTGTATTCTGATAGCTAGTCTAATATTATAGGCACTGGAATATTCATTGATATGGTGCAAAATCCACAGCCGTCGCTGGCCGTGGGATACGTCATAATATTGTTGCTTTGCTAGGGGGTTAATCGAGTTAGATTGTTGTAAGTTGCTCATTTTGTTTGTTCTGATTGAATTGTTAAAATTTGCTTTTTATTAAAAAAATTAGTTAATAGTGTCTGATAAATTGCTCATTTTGTTTGTCGTGATTGAATTAAAATCGCTTGTTCTTTTAATATATTATGAGTGAAAATTTCGCGTAATCGTAGTGAAACTCCAAATTGATTACGGATTTGGGACACTAATCGCATGGCTTTTAAACTATTTCCTCCGAGTTCAAAAAATGACTGATTATTGTCACTTACTTCTATTTCTAATAATTCACCCCAAACCAAGGCTAATAAAGCCTCTTGTTGATTAAACCCAGTTGGTTGACTAATTGATTGGGTAATATTTCCTTCGGGTTTTGGTAAGGCTAGGCGATGAATTTTGCCATTAGGTAACAACGGAAAAGATTCTAATTGAATTAAAAAAGTTGGCTGCATATAAGTCGGTAACACTTGTTTTAGTTTTTGGCTGATTTGTTCACGATTTACAGTATTATTGCCTTGATAATAGGCAATTACTGTTACTAATTCTTCTTTTTTATCCGCGATTACCAGTGCTTTTTGGACACCATCAATGGCGGCAACGGCATCTTCAATTTCTCCTAACTCAATCCTTACCCCATTCAATTTTATTTGGTTATCACTACGTCGTCCTATTACCTCTAAAGTTAGGTCGGGGAGCAATCGTCCCAAGTCTCCGGTACGATAAACTAAATCATTCCCATTATTCAAAGGATTGGGAACAAAAACTGAATTTGTTAAGATTTCATCTTGATAATAACCTTTGGTTAAATAAGGCGATTTAACAAAAATTTCTCCAACTTCTCCTATGGCACAGGGACGATTTTCGTCAATAACTGCGAATGCAGCATCGGGCAATGTTTTTCCCCCAGGTACTCGCGCATAGGAAATATTATTAGGTTTTGGTATTCGATAAAAATGTTTAATAAAAGTTGTTTCACTGGCTCCATAAATATTGACAAATTCTGTCTGATTGCCAAAAACTTCATGCCATGCACACAATTCTTTGACAAATAATGGTTCTCCTCCTAACACTAATACCTGTAAATTTTTGAGTAATTGATTAGCATTAGGTAAATTACGACCAATATTTAAAAATAGACGCATTACCGATGGTACGGTATGCAGTAAGTTAATCTGCCATTCTCCCAACCGTAGTAGCAAACGCTCCAAATCTTCCCTGTCTATACTATCAGGAATATAAAGAGTTCCTCCTGAACATAAAGTAACCAGAGTTTCCCTCAGATAAGGATCAAAGTTAATTTGAGCTATCTGCAAACAACGCCAGTTATGATTAATTCCAAATTCAATTTTTTCCCAATTTATGAAGTGACGTAAGCTACCATGACTTCCTAAGATGGCTTTAGGTTCACCCGTTGAACCGGAAGTAAATATAATATAGTTAGCATCATCAGCATCGGGCATTAATAAAGCTTTTCTATGGTTATTTTCTACGATAGGAAACTCTTGATATTTTGTTCCATCCCATTCATAATACTGCTGGATTTCTTGATGATTAACAACCAATAAATTAGGCGGTTTTGCTAATACTAATAATCGAGGTTTAATTATCTCTAAATTTTCTGCGGCTATCAGGATTATGGCGGGGGAAGTTTTAATAATCATGCGTTGCCAACGTTCTTCTGGTTCATCTAAACGCAGAGGTAAATAAATTCCTCCCGCTTTAAATACCGCCAGCATTGCTATTACCTGACGGTAATCTCCTTCTAAACTAACGCCACAAATGCTCTCTTTCTCAATGCCTAAATTGTTTAAGTTATTTGCCCAAATATCTGTTAATTGATCCAATTCTTGATAGCTTAATTGTTTAGTTAATCCGTCTTCTGTATAAACAAGAGCAGGGAGATGACTCTGGATTCGGACTTGATCGGCAAAATCATCAAGAACAGTACGAATTTCAAGGCGAGGGATAGGACGAATAAAGTCTTCTATGAAAGCGGTTTCTGAATCCGAAAGAAGAGAAATTTTGCCGATGGGTTGCTCTGGATTGGCTAACATTGCTGTCAACAATTTATCAAAATGAAGCAGACATTTTTCCATTCGTTCTTTTTGGAAAAGGTCGGTATTATAAATTAAATCTAATCTGATATTTTCTTGATTTTCACTAAAAACAAAGGATAAATCAAATTTGCTGGTGGGAGTGAGGGAATCTAAAGATTGAATATTGAGAGTTTCTATGGTTGGAGTTTGATCAAAGTTTTGTAATAAAACTAGAACATCAAAGAGGGGAGTTCGGTTGATTTCACGCGAGATATTCAGGTCTTCTAATAACCGATCAAAGGGATAGTCACTGTGGGCTAGAGCCTCGCTGACAGTTTGACGTATCTTACTCAGACAATCCTGATAACCTTGGTCTGGATCAAGGCGATCGCGGAGGATTAAAGTATTCAAAAATAAACCAATTAATTCTTGTAACTGAGGATGATTGCGAGTAGCAATTTCTGTACCAATACTAATATCTTGCTGACCACTATAGCGATAAAGCAGGACTTTGACGGCGGCAACTAGAGCCATAAACAAAGTGCTTTTACTGTCTTGACAAACTTTGCGTAGTTGCAGATTAATCTCTGTTGGCAATATCCAACTCAGATGGGAACCGTTATAACTTTTAAGGGGCGATCGCAAAAAATCCGTCGGTAAATGAACGCGGGGAATTTGTCCGTTATCTAATTTTTGTCGCCAATAATCTAAATTTTTGTTTTGATCTTTTTGTTTTAACTGGTTATTTTGCCAAGCCGCATAGTCCCTATATTGAATGGGTAATGGCTCTACGGTTGGCTCTAATTCCTGTCTAAGAGCTTGGTAATATCCTAAACATTCCTTAGCCAATAAATTCATTGACCAGCCATCACAAATAATATGATGAATTTCCAGAAATAAAATATAGCTCTGAGGTGATAATTGATAAAGAGAAGATCGTAATAAAGGGTCTTTTTCTAAGTCAAAGGGTTTTCTTTGCTCTTGAAGAATCTCTAAGATACGACTTTCGGCATTAAATTCCTCTGTCCAATCTTCAAATACCAAAGAAAAAGGACGATGGAGCAAAACTTTTTGCTGAGGTTCCCCATCAGTCAAGACAAAAGCGGTTCGTAGGGATTCATGGCGATCTATCAATAATTGCATCGCTTGTTTAAACTTATCTGGGGCAAATTCTCCTGTTAATTTTAGGATAGAGGTAATATGATAGGCTACATTATTTAAGTCCATTTGTTGTAAAACAAAGAACCGTTTTTGGGCGTGGGATGTGGCAACTTTTACCTGGTCAGGAATGTGAGGAATGGGCAATATTGCCAAATTTTCCTCGTTTTTTGTTTCCGTTAATAAACTGGCTTGTTCTGCGATCGTGGGGTGGGAAAAGACTTGTTTAATAGCAAAGGCAATGCCCATTTTTTCCTGAATTTTACTCACTAAGGTAATGGCTTTCAGACTGTGACCCCCCAATTCAAAAAAGTTATCATTAATGCCTATTTTGGCTAAGGATAAAACTTCTTGCCAGATATTGACTAAAATTGTTTCAGTTGGATTACGAGGAGCAACATAGACAGATTCTACCAAAGCTGTTTCATTGGGCTGGGGTAATTTTTTCAGATCAACTTTGCCATTGGCATTTAAAGGAAACTCTGGCAAAATTACGAAAGCCGACGGAATCATATAGGCGGGTAATTTTGGCTGGAGAAACTGTCGCAATTCTTTAGGTGTTAATGCTTGATTTTGACTATCAACATAAGCCACTAAACGCTGATTGTCTTCGCTATCTGTTTGTATAATTACCACACTTTGATTAATTTGGGGATGGCTGTCTAGAATTGTCTGAATTTCTCCTAATTCAATGCGTAATCCTCGTAGCTTAACTTGATTATCAATCCGTCCCAGATACTCAATATTGCCATCGGCAAGATAGCGGACTAAGTCACCTGTTTTATACAATTTACCTTGACCAAAAGGATTAGGAATAAATTTTTCAGCCGTTAACTCAAGCTGATTAAGATAACCCCTCGCTAACGGTATGCCGCCAATATGTAATTCGCCCACAATGCCAACAGGAACAGGTTGTAAATGACGATCAAGAATGTATATTTGGGTATTAGCAATGGGACGACCAATCGCAATAGCGGGATCATCGGTTCGCGGTGGACATTGCCAGCAGGTCGCATCAACGGAGGTTTCTGTGGGCCCATAAAGGTTATGTAGTTCACAGTTAAAATGCTGAAAAAACTGCTGCATTAATTCAGAGGAAAGAGCTTCACCTCCACAAAAAACTCGCTTGAGATAACGGCAATTTTCTAGATTGGGTTGTTGTAGTAAAAGTCGCAGCAGAGAAGGAACAAAAAAGACTTGACTGACTTTTTTTTCTATCATTAACTGGATTAAGTAAGCGAGGTCTTTAGTCCCTTCTGGTTTAGGAATGATCAGAGCCATGCCACTGCTTAATGACCAGAATATATCCAACACTGAAGCGTCAAAAGCTAGAGAAGAAATTTGTAAAAGCCGATCGCGGTTTGTCGTAGGATAGCTGTCTTTAGCGCGTAGGATATTATTGCAAATACCCTGATGAAGATTCATCACCCCTTTGGGTTTGCCAGTGGAACCTGATGTATAGATCAGATAGGCTAAATTTTCTGATTGGACAGAACTGCTTGGATTTTCTCTGCTGTAATTTTCTAAGATCAACCAATCGCTATCTAAACAGAATGATTCTATCTTCAAGGTGTCTAAATCTTCCCTCAAATTGGTAACTAAAGATTGCTGGGTCAGCAAAATCGAAACTGCTGAATCTGTCAGCATATAATCAAGGCGATCGCGGGGATAAGTAGGGTCTAAAGGAACATAGGCTCCCCCAGCTTTTAAGATGGCGAGAATCCCAATAATTGCCTCAAGGGAACGCTCAAAATAAATTCCGACTAAGACTTCAGGTTTAACCCCTTTTTCTTGCAAATAATGAGCTAATTGATTGGCTCGTTCGTTTAAGGCTTGGTAGGTTAATTCTTGCCCTTCAAAAATGACAGCGATCGCCTCTGGAGTTTTAAGAACTTGTTCTTCAACGAGGTGATGTAAACACTGATGTTGGGGATAATCAACCGCCGTATCATTCCATTCAACTAATAATTGATGGCGTTCGGCTGCTGTTAATAGGGGAAGTTGTCCTAAAGATTGCTGAGGATTCTGGGCGATCGCGGTTAATAGGGTTTCTAAATGACCAGTTAGGCGGATTATACTTTCATGGGTAAAATGGCTGACATCGTAACTAAATTGGAATTGTAAGGCTTGTTTGGGAATAACCGCGACGGTTAGGGGATAATTCGTTTCTTCAAAATCTATGACCCCGCTCACCGATAGCTGTTGCGGGGAGTCGGTCAGCCGCTCCTCCCTGGGATAATTTTCAAAGATAACTAAACTTTCAAACAAAGGTAGCCCTGGGAGAACATCACTCAGCCTTTGGATTTCTGCCAGGGAACTATAGGCGTAGTCCTGAATTTCTGCTTGTTTTTGCTGTAATTCTTCTAACCAAGGCAAAATAGTCTCTGATTCTGGAACAGTCACCCGCAGGGGTAGGGTATTAATAAATAACCCCACCATTTTTTCAATGCCCGACAAGCTGGCAGGACGACCCGAAACGGTAATGCCAAAGAGGACTTCAGATTCACCACTATAGCGACTGAGAAGGATGGCCCAGGCGGCTTGTATTAGGGTGGAGAGGGTTAGATTTTGTTGCTGTGCCAGGGTTTGAAGTTTCTCGGTTAACCCAGGGGATAGGGATAAATCTACGGATTGATAGACGGGCTTGCTTTGAGGTTCTACTAAAATAGAACGAGTAATGCCTAAGTTTGTCGGTGTAGTAAAATTCTTCAGCGATCGCCGCCAAAAGTTTTCTGCAAGGGACTGGTCTTGTTGTTGTAGCCAAACAATATAGTCTTCGTAGGGACGAGCAGGGGAAAGATAGGGGTTTTGCTCCTGGCAGAGAGCTTGATAAATTTGTAAAACTTCCCCATAAATAATGGCTCCGCTCCAACCATCCAACAAAATATGATGACGATTCCAGAGAAAATGATAGCTTTGTTGCGATAGCTGTATTAAATGGCAACGCATCAAAGGAGCTTGGTTGAGAGCAAACCCCCTTTGACGTTCATCTTTGAGCAATGCGTCTAGTTGCTGCTGTTGTTCCCTGGGCGATAGAGGTTGCCAATCAGAATAATTCCAGGGTAAATCTACCTGTTTACGAACAATCTGTAGCGTTTTTTGACGTTTCTCCCAAAGAAAGAGAGTTCTGAGTACGGCGTGTCGTTCTACTACCTTTTCCCAGGCCTGTTTAAAAGCCCCAAGGTTAAGTTCTCCGTTAAGGGTGATTAGGGTTTGGCTACAGTAAGTGCCTGAGTCGGGGGCATAGAGACTATGAAAGAGCATCCCCTCCTGCATGGGAGAAAGGGGGTAAATAGCGGCGACATTTTTATGACTCGCTTTAGATTGTTCGGCTACCATCTATAAAATTTCCCTAATCAAGTTCTGCTAAAATTTCGTCTAATTCCTGTTGATTTAAGTTGGCAACGGGAAAATCAGAAGGGGTAAAACCGCCCACTACAGGCGATAAACAATAATCAATCAACTTTAACAAGGCCGACAGATAATTATCAGCTAATCCGACCACTGTTGCTTTGTCATGGATGTGACGAGCATAACTCCAGATTATCTCTAATTGACCCCCTATCACCCTGGCATTAATTTCCAACCAATGACTGGGAGCGTCGGCTGAACCATGATTGGCTCCTTTGGATTCGGGGGCTAATTGCCAAGGGGTTGCCTGGGATTGTCCCCCATCAAACTGTCCGAGATAGTTGAAAATAATATCGCGTTTTGGCAATGCCGCCATCTGAGTGCGAACATTGGCATCGGGGCTGAGATAACGCAAAATGCCATAGCCAATACCGTGATTAGGAATCATTCTTAACTGTTCTTTGATGGATTTAAGGCTTTCTCCAGGGTGATTGCTGTCAGGCAGTTGGAGAATCACGGGAAAAAGACTGGTAAACCAACCCACCGTGCGAGAAACATCCACTTCTGCCAATCCCTCTTCCCGTCCATGACCTTCTAAATCCAGCAGGATGGTAGAATTGCCCGTCCAGGCTGTCAAAGTTTGCGCCAGAGCCGTTAACAATACATCGTTAATTTGGGTATTAAAGACCGAGGGGACTTGTTGTAAAAGGGCGCGGGTTTTTTCTACATTGAGTGTTACCGTGATCTCTGCCACCTCGGCGACGGGATGGGAGCGTTTTTCTGGCGGATGAATGAGAGGTAACGGCATTACGGTTGACCAGGGCTGGTTTAGCCAATAGGACAATTCCTTTTGCAAAGTCTGCTCCTGGGCAGAGGTCGTTAATAGGAGAGCCCAATCGCGGAAGGCTAGGGTTTTGGGTGGTAGTTGAACTGTTTTTTGATTTTCTAATTGTTGGTAAGCCGTCCATAAGTCTTCCAGTAAAACTCTCCAGGAAACCCCATCTACGACGAGATGATGATGAATGATCAGTAAGCGATTTCCCTGCTGGCCGCCTAATTGAAAGAGAACAACCCTCATTAGCTTTCCCTCTGCCAGATTGAAACTGGCCTGCTGCTCCGTCGCGATCGCCTCTAGGCGTTGGAACTGTTGGTCAGGAGCAATGCTTGAGAGATCAATCACAGCCAAAGGAACGGTCTCGGTAATTTCTCCGTGATCTTGTTGCCATTGTCCTTGCTTTAAGTTAAACCGTAACCGAAGCGCGTCATGGTGTTGGAGTAGGTGACTGAGGGCTTGGGAGAGTAAAGTGGGTTGAGTCTGGGCAGGAACGTTTAACAAAACCGATTGATTAAAGTGGTGAGAATCAGATCGATTTTGCTCAAAAAACCACTTTTGAATCGGTGTTAAAGGTACTTCACCCGTGACTAAACCCTGGTGGGTTAAAGTCCTAGAGAAGTTAGGTGTATCCCCGATAGAATCTATGTCACAACAGGCTGCTAGTTCCGCCAGGCTGGGATATCGAAAAATCTGTCGCGGTGTGATTTTGAGGCCAGCTTGACGGGCTTGGGCCACGACTTGCAGACTGAGAATCGAATCCCCTCCCAATTCAAAAAAGCGATCGCCGCGACCTACTTGTTGAATGCCTAGAACGTTCTGCCAAATGGTCGCCAAAATCTGCTCCTGGGCCGTTTGGGGAGCCGCAAAATCCCCATTAGGAATTAACTCCATTTCAGGTCGGGGTAATGCAGGGCGATTAACTTTGCCATTGGGGGTTAAGGGGAAACTTTCTAAAGGCACAAAAAACCCAGGAATCATATAATCAGGCAATTGCTGTTCTAGGAAACGGCGTAAATCTTGGGTCGTGAGAGTGGAGTTTTCGCTGACAACGTAAGCCACTAATTTTGCCCCCCCCACTAGATCTTCCCGTCGCAATACCACCGCCTGTTTTACCCCAGGGCAATTTTCTAAAACCACCTCAATTTCTCCCAACTCGATACGGAAACCGCGCAGTTTGATTTGATAATCACTGCGACCGAGAAATTCTAAATTGCCATCGGGACGGTAACGGGCCAAATCTCCTGTTTTATAAAGCTTGGGCGAAGGACTTAGACCTTGATGCTTTTGAAGGGGAGAATGAAACGGATTGGCAATGAATTTTTCGGCTGTTAATTCGGGACGATGGAGGTAGCCCCGCGCTAGACCCGCACCCCCCAGATAGAGTTCACCGATAGTTCCCAGGGGAACGGGCTGATGCGCCTCGTTCAGCAGATAGACCTGACTATGGGCAATGGGACGACCGATACTGGGTTGGGTCGTCGCGCCTTTTTCTATGCAACTGAAGGTGGAATAGGTTGTGTCTTCTGAGGGGCCGTAGAGGTTATAAACCCGTTCAATCTGGGGGAGTTGATAAAGTTTTTGTACAAGTAAGTTGGATAGGGGTTCCCCTGCTAAATTGACTGTTCGCACACTCTGGGGAATCGCTTCTAGGGCTAAAAGTTGGGCGATCGCTGTGGGTACAGTATTAATTAAGGTCACTTCGGTCGCCGCCGCGAGGTTGGGTAAAGCAAGGGCATTGTCGGCCAAAATCACTGCACCCCCGACGGTCAAGGGTAAAAATAACTCAAATACCGAGAGGTCAAAACAAACCGAAGTGGAGGCTAAAACCCCTGCCAATTCCTCAAAGCTAAACACGGTTCGCGCCCAATCCAGTAGGGTGACGGTACTGCGATGTTCAATGACGACTCCCTTGGGTTTACCAGTTGAACCAGAAGTATAAATTACATATACCGAGTTAGAGGAACTGACTGGACTCTTAGGATTGGTTTTAGGCTGTTGGGCAATAATCGCCGCGTCTCTGTCCAACACCACCCGATCGCCTGAGTAGTGGGATAGGTGGCTCAGTAAAGTCTGTTGGGTCAGCAACACAGGAACTTGGGAGTCTGTCAAAATCAGTTCTAGTCGTTCCGTCGGATAGTGGGGATCGAGGGGAACATAGGCTCCTCCTGCTTTTAAAATGCCTAGAAGTCCCACCACCAGAGATAAAGACCGCTCCAGACAAATTCCCACTAAACTTTCCGATTCCACTCCCTGGTTTTGCAGATAGTGGGCGACTTGATTGGCCTGTTCATTTAACTGGCGATAGGTTAAGCGTTCCTGATTCCAAACAATAGCGACAGCATCGGGACTGCGTTCAACTTGGATTTCAAATAATTGATGAACGCATTGTTGGGGCGGTAAGTCGGTTTGAGTACGATTCCAGTCCCACAAAATTTGTGCTTGTTCTTCGTCGGACAATAAACAAAGGTCTTGAAAGGATTGGGAAGGGTTTTGGGCGATCGCGGTTAGCACTTTTTGGTAGTACCCCGCCATTCGCTCCATTTGTGCTTGTCCCAGGCGATCGCCGTCATACTTGAGCGTTAACTCCACCTCCCCCGATAGCGGATGCAGACTAAAATTCGTCAGTAGAGTGAAATTGGTTTGATTAAAAAACTTACCATCTAACACTTCCAAGTCCTGCACCCCGATAATGGCTTGGTAAATGTGAAAATGAACAAAATTAAAAGCCGTATCAAATAACGGTTGACCACCCAATCTTTTTTGTAACTCCGCTAAGGGATAACGTCGCCAGGCCAGACTATCCCGTTCCGTTGCAAAAACTTGTCGTACTAAGTCTAACCAGGTTCCACCCGTTAGCTGTAACCGCAGAGGCAAAGTATTGAGAAAAAGCCCTAAAACCCTTTCCCCATCAGTTTCTTCCAATCGGCCATTAGACACTAAACCTGTCAGTACATCTGTTTGATTATTGAGTAAGCTTAAGACCCGCAAATGAGCCGCCAATAAAACACTTTTGAGGGGAACCCCCGCTTTTTTTCCTAACCGTTTTAAGCCCTGGGAAACCTCCGTTGGAATCGGCACTAACCAATCCCAATTTTTGTTTTTTTGACTAGCATCTGGCCATTCAGGTAAGGGAGTAATAGTGAGGTCTTCTAATTGCTTTTGCCAATAGTCTTGACAGGGTTGGGATTTTAAAATGGTTTGCTCTAGAGCCACAAAATCCCGAAAATTAATCGTTGGCGGAGCCGCTAACGGTAAAATATTTTGACCCAACCGATACAAATATTGTTGCAACAATTCTGTCAGCAAAGAAGCCACACTCCAACCATCTAAAATAGAGTGGTGAAAACTCAACGTTAAATTAAAGGTTTCTGTACTGCGAAGATGGATATGAAAACGTAGTAAAGGCGGAACTTGCCAATCAAAGGGATGGCTTTTTTCCCTTTCAATCCAGTCATCTAGGGCGGCTTCTTGTTCTAGGCTAGTGAGGGAACTCAGATCCGCTAAGGCTAAGGGAATCTCTACTTGTTGGTGGACTAGCTGGAGAGGTTCGGCATAGTCGGTGAGGGCAAAACTTGTTCGTAAAATGCCATGACGAGCAGCAATTTCTTGGATAGTCTGGTGTAAAACTGTATAATTAAAAACAGTGCGAATATGGTAGGTAAAAACGTCGTGGTAAACAGGCACATTTCCTTGATATTCACTGTGGAAGATCATGCCTAATTGTAGGGCCGTTAGGGGATAAGCATCTTCAATATCTGGAGGTAAACTGAGACGTTGGGCCGCAGAAATTAGACTAAAAACTTCTGTTTTTTGGGACGTTACGGGATTTAATTCACGACTGACTAAATGGGCTAATTCCTGAATCGTTTGATGTTGTAATAATTCAGGTAAAGAAAACTCAAAACCCATTGTTCGAGCCTTAGCAATGACCTGAATGCCTCGAATGGAATCACCGCCTAATTCAAAGAAGTTATCGTGAATGCCGATCTGTTCTAACCCCAAAATTTCAGCCCAAATTAAAGCCAACATTTCTTCAATTGGAGTACAGGGAGCAACAAAAGTATCGGTTAGTTCCAGGCGAATTTGTTCAGGAGACGGTAAGGCTCGACGATCCAGTTTGCCATTAGGCGTTAGGGGAATTTCTGCTAACAGCACAAAGGCATTGGGTATCATGTACTCTGGTAGGCGAGTTTCCAGGTAACTACGAAGTTGGGGGATGAGTTGACGGTTTAATTGAGGTTGGAGCGGATGGTTGGCGTATTGTTGCCAGTCTTGGTGAGTCTTTGATAAGTTAGTAAGCTTTGCCCGATGAGGCTTTCGTCTTTGCTCCTTCACAAAAATCGCGTCGTAGTGGTTTAACGTTTGACTATCAGCATAGGTCAGGAGCAGAGAGTAGCCAAAGGTTTCGGCCAGTTGGTCAAGCTCGGTTTCTGGGTTAGGAAGGACAAGCTTTTGCAAACTTGACTGCAAAGTTTCGACGGTTTGAACGTCCTGGGGATGTTTGAAAAATTCTAGGATGGTTAAAGGAGCCACCAATTTAAGATTAGTCAGCCCTTTAATGCCAACGACTGGGGGTTGAGTTTTCTCTAGTAAATGGGACAATTCAGGGATGGTGAAAGCTTCTTGGGCTAACCATGTTTCTGATTGCTCGACTTCTGCTTTGGTGTTGATCTGAAGAACGACGTTATAGCGGAATTGGGTTAACTCATTCTCGTACTGACTGCGGGGTAATTGAATGTCCACCTGGGTAATTTGGGGAAAACGCTGTTGCAGTGCTGTAAAGAAGGCGGGATCAATGAGCAGTTCCTGTTCCTGAGCAATCTGTCGCTCTACTCGTTTTTGCCATTGATCGACGGAGATATCTGGGTCAGCTTTGGTCAGTTCCACTGAAGCATGGAAGGCTGCTAAGAGTTTTAGGTTGCGGACATCTCCGAGAAAAATACGACCCCCAGGTGCGATCGCCGCGATCGCCTTTTCGAGAACTTTAACAAGATAGTCAATATGGGGAAAATACTGGACGACGGAATTAAGAATAATTGTGTCAAAGGCTTCGGCTTCTAAGCCTTCAAAATCGTCCGCAGGGCGTTGCAATAAGTTAACCTGCTCGGCTAAATCTAACTTCGATTCCCCTAAGTGATGCCGAATCAAATCGAGTCCCACCACAGAAATATCGGTTCCCCAATAGCGATCGCAGTGGGGAGCCACTTGAAATAGGATCAGTCCCGTTCCACAACCAATTTCCAAAACCCGTTGCGGTCGGTGGGCCAGAATCGTTGCTGTTTTATCCTTAAGCCATTCATCCATTTCGGCAGCGGGAATGGGTTCTCCTGTATAACTACTGTTCCAACCGACGGTATTAAATAGGGGATTTGAGTCCTCAACACTTTGGCGATAGGTCTGGTTATAAAGGGTTTGCCACTGCCCGATTTGTTCATCAAAGAAATGGGGTTCCTGTTCTGGGGACAGGTGTTGCCTAGTTTGAGATTGACTAACCACATAGGCAATCAGGGTTTGGCTACCCGTTTCCGTCTGATGGGCCAACACAACGGATTGGCAGACATCGGGATGTTGACCAAGAATAGTTTCAATTTCGCCCAATTCAATCCGAAAACCCCGAATTTTAACCTGATGATCCAACCGTCCCAAAAATTCAATATTGCCATCGGGGAGATACCGGGCTAAATCTCCCGTTTTATAAAGTCGGGGCGAGATGGTCGAACCTTGCTCTTTTTGAAGGGAAGGATAAAATGGATTGGCAATAAACTTTTCCGCCGTCAATTCAGGACGATTGAAATAACCCCGGGCCAATTGCACACCGCCAATGTGTAACTCCCCCACCACGCCGATGGGAACGGGCTGGAGATCGGCATTAAGAAGATAAATTTGGGTATTGGCGACAGGGCGACCAATGGGAACGACCTCTCTTTTCCAATTCGGTGAGCAAGCCCAATAGGTGACATCAATAGCCGCTTCCGTTGGGCCATAAAGATTATGAAGTTCACAGTTGAAACGTTCAAAAAAACGTTGGCTTAGATCATTAGGTAAAGCCTCGCCACTACAAATCACCCGTTTTAAACTCTGACACTTTTCTAGATCCGCTTCTTGTAACAGTACCCGCAGCATTGAGGGGACAAAATGTAGGGTTGTAATTTGTTGATCTTGAATGAGTTTAATTAAATAAACACTGTCCTTATGACCTTCGGGTTTGGCTACCACCAGTCTCGCCCCTGTTAATAACGGCCAAAAGAATTCCCAGACCGAAACATCAAAACTAAAGGGGGTTTTTTGAAGAATGCGATCGCCCTGGGTTAATGGATAGGTATCCTGCATCCACAGCAAACGATTGACAACGCCTCGATGGCAATTCATCGCGCCTTTGGGTTGTCCCGTTGAACCCGATGTATAGATAACATAGGCTAAATTCTCTACCGTAACCCCACTCTCAAAATTGTCTGGATTTTCCTTTGCAATGAGATCCCAATCACTATCTAAGCAGATAATTTTAGCTAGATTAGCCGGTAACAAGGATGTAAGAGATTGACTTGTGAGTAATATTTTGACTTGGGTATCTGCTAATAGATAGGTGAGGCGTTCCTGGGGATAATGGGGATCAATCGGGACGTAGGCTCCCCCCGCTTTTAAAATGGCTAATAACCCTACGACTAATTCTAGGGAACGCTCCAAGCAAATACCCACTAAAGTATCTGGTTTAACTCCTAATTTTTGGAGATTATGGGCTAATTGGTTGCCACGATTATTCAATTCCTGGTAAGTTAGGGATTCATTTTCATAGACTACTGCGATGGCATTGGGAGTGCGTTTTGCTTGTTCTTCAAATAACTGATGAATACATTTATCGGCTGGATATTCAGTTTGGGTATTATTCCATTTTATCAATAATTGCTCCCGTTCACCAGGGGTAAGGATATCTATTTCTCTCAACTCCACATCGGGATTAATCGTTACAATTTCCAGAATTTGTAGAAAATGTCCTAGCATCCTTTGAACAAAATCTTCCTGAAAAGTATCTGGGGAAAAAGTAACAGAAACGGAACTATCGGTTGCCTCAATTTCAAAAACTAATTGAAATTTGTTCAATAAAGAACTGTGGCTAGAAAATCCCCCTTGAATCACTACAATATCAAAAATGGTTTCGAGATTTCCGCCTCTGGCCAAAAACGTTTCTATTAGACTATTTAGATCATAATTTTGATGGCGGTATCCCTCTTGAAGATGACTGCGAGTGATTTTAAGTAAATCCTTAAATGATTTCAAGTTTTGTTGATTGAATCGGCAAAAAATTAAGCTATCAGATGTTTCTATATTTAAGGCTCCCGTTGCTAAAACAAATTCTTCTTGGGCCGTGTATTTTAAGATTAAAAATTGAATAGCTGCTAGGTATAAAGCTAACTTGTTAACCAAATTTTTGGCAGTTAAATTGTATATCTGGTCGCGTAAATTGATAGATATAGGAGCAATTATTTTGTCTTTATGTTCGGTTTTATTTTGACTTATACTATTAAATAAAGGTGTGACTGGCTGGATTTCTCGAAGTTGCCGAATTTGGTAATCTGTGGCAACAAGATGGGTTTCCGTAACTTCTCTAAACTTTTCCATAAATAGTATTTTTGGTTTAAGAGGGTGAAATTCAAAAAGGCGAGATCAAACCTTAATGTTTGAGAGTTTGATAATCAGAGATAGAAGCAAGTCGCCAACTAGAATCTTCTGAAAGTTCTAAAACCCATTGATGATAGTTAAACAAACTTTCTCGATGTCCTACACTGATAAACGTTGTTTGGGTTTGTTGCAACTGTTGATACAAAAGTTCTTCATTTTTCAAGTCCAAAGCACTGGTGGCTTCATCTAAAATAACATAGCTGGGATGGGTAACTAACAATCGGGCAAAAGCTAGGCGTTGTTGTTCTCCTAATGATAATATATTTTCCCAAGGCACTTCCGCATCAAAGCTATCAACTTTTGTCACCACATTTTGAAGATTAACTTGTTGTAAAATCCCTTCCAGTTCGGAATCACTCATTTGACGATTATTTTTAGGATAAAGTAACTGTTCTCGTAAGGTTCCTAAAATTATATAAGGACGTTGTGGTAAAAACAGAAATTGTTCTAAGGAAGGCCGAATTAATCGACCAGTTCCAGCATTCCACAAACCAGCAATTGCCCTTAATAAAGAACTTTTACCCCGACCACTGGGGCCAACAATTAATAAACCTTCTCCTGGTGCAATAGATAATGATAAATTTTTGACAATTACCTTTTCATAATCGGGTGTTTGTAGGGTAACATCCTCAAAAGTAATATGGTTTTTTTCGATAGTTTTTATGGTACTAACATCGGTTGGTTGTTGAGTAACAACTTCTAAGGCTTGCGAAAATTCAGATAAACGGTCAACATAACTAGAAAACCGTCCAGAAGACCCAAATTCATTGATTAATTCACTAAAACCATTAGCAAACATACTGCAAGCGATAATAGCTTGGTTAACTTGTCCGAAATCAATTTCCCCGCGAATATAGGCGGGAGCGAAGACGATAAATGGAAATATTTGGATAATAGACCGATAGCCTCTGCTAAAAAGGTCTTGATTTCTCTCCCAATCAGTTTTGCTTAGAGAACTTTTTAACAAATTATTAAATCGGCGATAAATAATGTTTAATTCTTGATTTTCACCTTGAAAAAAAGCAATAGATTCAGCATGATTCCGAACATGAGTTAAGCCGTAAGCATAGTTAGCTTTAGATTCAAGTTCCTCTTGAGTAATCCTATCTAATTCTTTACTTAAATTTAGGGCAATTAAATTACCGATGATTGTATAGGCCAGCAAAATAGCTGCGGCTAGTTTAGAAATCGACAAAAGAATAATTAAAAAAGTCGTCATTTCTAGGACTTTTTCTAACAAGGTAGTGGCAAAATTGAGAGCATTTCTGGCAATGGGTTCGATTTCTTGAGCCAGACGTTGATCCGGGTTATCAACATCCGATCTAAAATTGATTTTATAATAGGCGCGATTACTCAGATATTTTTCTAAAATCTGCTGATTAAGCCATTCATACCAATTAAGAGCAATTCTTTTTTTGACAAATTTAGAAAATGCTATAAATAAGGTAATTAACAACAGCCCCAAACCGTAAAGTGATACAAGCGTAAAAAATTTAGAAGTATCTTTATCCTGAATAATAACATCGACTAAATAGCGATTAACAAAGCTATTAGCTGCATTGGCAGCCACAAGTCCAATAATTAATAATACCAGAAGAATCAGCATTCCCCAGGAACGGATTACTTCTGAAAAACTTCGTCCTTTGGGGTCTGTTGGATACCAATAAGATCCAGAAATAACTTTTAAAGCATCCCAAAATTTATTAAAATTAGCTAAGGGTTGTTGGCTCGAAACTTGAGTTTGCATATTTTACAGATAGAGTAGTTGTCTCGGTGGGAGCGGAGTAGTTTTAATTCAATATCTTGAAAGTGGTTGACAATTTCCAGCATATTACAATTTGGCTGATTTAATCACTTAAAAAGTCCTCCAATTCAGAAAGTTCTCGCAAAATTAAATCTGCATCGACATCCTGCTGAACTTCTGTAGAATCAACAGTGGTCTGCACTATTGTCTGAACTTGCCAACCTAAAACCTGCTGAATCAGATAATCAACTAATCGTCTAATATTGGGAAAATCAAAAACTAAAGAAGCAGGTAAAGTCACTTCTAATCCTTTTTCTAAACGATTTTTTAATTCGATAGACAACAAAGAATCAATCCCCATTTCTGAGAATCCTTGTTCCGGGTCAGGCATTTGTTTAATTCCTAAAATCATCCCCACTTGTTTGCCAATATATTGAAATAAATGTTCTCGACGTTCTCCTGGTGCTATATCTTCTAAAAGACGGCGTGTAGAACTTGAATCTTGAACAGATTTAATTATATTTTGAGATTGTCCTAATTTTTTCAGAAGGGGTTTATCGCCTTGAAATTCATAGATATTTTTGAAGCGAACCCAATCTACATCAGCAACTAAAATTTGTGTTTGATTAGACTCAATAATAGCATCCATTACAGAAAACGCCCTATCTAGGTCAATTTCCTTCATACCAATCTGTTTAAGCCAATCTTCATAGTCTGGGGAAACAATCCCATTTCCTGCTAATAATGCCCAATTTAAAGTAGTAGCAGGTAATCCTTGAAGATGACGCATAAGAGCTAAAGAATCCATTGAATTACTAACTGCATCATATAAACCTTGTGCTTTGGCTCCCCAAATTGCACCCGCCGAAGAAAATAGCACAAAATAGTCTAATTTAGTTGCTAAAGATAACCGATGTAAATTCCAAGAACCTCGAACTTTTGCTTGAAAAACTATTTCGAGATCAGCAAATGTACATTCGCTTAATTGCGCTTGGCGTCCTGAAACTCCAGCCAGATGAAAAACCCCGCGTAGGGGATAGGCTGTTTTTTCGATTTTGGCCCATATTGCTTGCATCTGCTCAAAATCCCCGACGTCAGCTTGACAAACTTCGACAGATACTCCTTTTTGCTCTAAAATCCTGAGATTTTCCATGATTTCGGCAAATTCTGTGGATATTTCCGAACCCGGGGGAAAGGGGCGGCGGGTGGTCAAAATCAGATGTTTTGCCCCTAAATCAACCAAATGACCAGCCAGGGCCAAACCGAGATGACCAATACCTCCGGTAATCAAATAGGTCGCTTCAGCTTGAATAGTCAATGGTTTTGTCGGTGGAGATGTCGATGGGACTAGACGCCCCAGATAGGCTTGGCCATTGCGGAATAGCAGATGATCTTCGCTGATGGAATGGGTCAATCCTAATAGTAAATCAGCAATATTTTGAGTAATATCGGCGCTGGGGTCAAGATCGATCATTCCTCCCCATAATTCTGGGTTTTCTAAGGAAATAACCCGCCCCAAGGCCCAAAGTGGAGACTGGGTAATAAAAGTGGGCTGTTTGAGTTCAAAGGGTTGACCTCCTTGGGTAACAACAAATAATTTGGGAGAATTAGGGATTTTTTGAATAGCTTGGAGAAGATTTAACAAATAGTGACAGCGATTTAATAAAATAGATTCAGGTTGATCTTGATGATTATCATTCAAAAGATAAATAATTCTATGGGGCGATGGATTTTCCGCAAACCATGCCTTTATTTGTTCTGGTTGATGGGCATTTAAACTATACTCGAATTGTGATAATTTAATCTTGTTTTGTCCTTGATAAATTATCGTACAGGAGCCATAATTTTTGCTTAGTTGCGCTTGAATGAAACGGGGAAGATGATCTTTTTCGGGGTGACTATCGGTAAAAATTAACCAATTTTCTGAAATATTACTGGCTTGTCTAGGATTTTGAGCAATAATAATACTTTGCTGGAATAAAGCACTGCCAATTTTTTGATCGGGAGATACAAATTCCGCTTGAGCAAATCCAGATTTAAGCAGAATAGATTGCCAAGTAGATGCGCTAATAATGGGATGATGGGAGCGTAAATGATCATCGCTAAAACGCCACCAACCTTGGGTAATACCGAAAATCAAATCAATCCATTTAGACTGATGAGTCAGTTCTAGTAATAGTAATTGACCGCCGGGACGCAGTAAACTTTGAATATGAGGTAAGGTTTCTGCTTGTAAATCTCGCGTAGAATGCAAGACATTAGCCGCAATAATTAAATCATAGGAATTGAGGGAAAATCCTTGGGATTTCGGGTCTTTTTCTATGTCGAGAACTTGGTAGTTGATGTTAGGAAATTGAGTAAAATTCTCTCTAGCAGTCTCCAGAAAGAATGGTGAAACATCGGTAAATGTATAGTTAATTTGATCGGACTTACAAGCGTTAAGAACTTGATGGGTAGTTGCTCCGGTTCCGGCGCCAATTTCGAGAATACGGAGGGGTTCGGAGGGTGAATAGTTGGATAATAAAAGTTCAACAGCTTTAGAGATACTCAGGTTGAGAACTTTTGCCCAGGATGTGTTTTTATAAAATTCGGCGGCTCCGATTTTTTCATTTTGAGAAAATAAGATAGATAAAGGCGCAATTTTTCCTGTCAGGATGGCGGCTAAATTAGAAGCAACTCGCTGAAATAGGGTGAGTTCTATTAGAGCATTTGGATATTGATTAATTAAGTTTTCTACTGTTAAATCTGGATGGGATTGTTGCGGTTTATTGATGATTTTCCAGCCAGAATCATGTTCCTCTAAAATGCCTGTTTCTGCTAAGATTTTGAAACAATGACTCCAGAGTAATTTATATTCTGCTTTAATCCCAGCTTGACTAAAACTTTCGTCGGGGGAAAGAAGTGTATTAGGTTGAAAGAGTTCTAAATCTTTTAAGGCTTTAATAATAAAATCTACACTGAGTTTTTCCATTTCAGCAAAAGCTAAAGAAACTCCTGTTAATGATGCGAATTGTATTTGTTTTTCTACATAAACATCTAAATCCGCTTGAATTGTTGCGAGATTTTCTAATTTTTGAGTTACTAAATTATCGGGGAACCATTTTACCTGATAGAGTAGGTTTTCAAAATCAAAATTATTTGTCTGTTGGTGATGAAGTTGAATTAATTGTTGAACAATAGCCGATACCGTTTGTTTTTCTGTTTCGGAATAATTCCCTGTTTCTAAAAGGGTTTGCATCAAGCTCTTAGTATTTTTATTAGATAACATCTTGACCAAACTAGATTCTTGAGTAACCGTTGGTAATTGAGTTTTTAAGGGAATCCAATGGCGGCTTTGTTGAAAAGGATAAGTTGGTAAAGAACATCGGCTACAATGATAATCTTTGTGAAAGCCAAACCAATCAATATTTGAACCACGAACATAAAGTTTACCCAGACTTTCTAATAGGACTTCCCAATCAGAAAATCCTGAGCGCAAACTTGGTAATATTAGGGGGTTAGATGAAGATATTGATGATTGAATAATACCTAAAAGAATGGGTTGGGGGCCGATTTCAATAAAAGTATCACATCCTAGGGATTGGAGAGACAAAACTCCTTGATGAAATTGTACGGTATCTAATAGGTGTTGCAGCCAATATTCGGAAGTAATAATACTATCATCGGCAATTTCTCCCGTTAGGTTAGAGATTAGGGGAATTTGGGGTTGAGCAAAAGTAATTTCCTGTAGAATAGTTTTGAATTGTTCACAAATTGGCTCTATTAAGGGGGAGTGAAAGGCATGGGAAACTTTGAGTTGGCGAACTTTAATTCCTATATTATTAAAGTGTTCACAAAGTTGTTGAATTGATTTTTTATCCCCTGAAATAACGGTATGTTGATCGGTATTAATGGCAGCGATCGCAATTTTTATTCCCTGATTTTGGCACTGTTCAAGAACTGATTTTTGATCTAGGAAAATAGCGGCCATTGCTCCTTGATTATCAGGAAATTGACCGATAAGACGACCTCGATTGATCACCAGTTTTAAGCCACTTTCAAGATCAAAAACCCCAGCAAAACAAGCAGCAGCATATTCTCCTAAACTGTGTCCTAAAATAGCGATCGGTTCAATTCCCCAAGACTGCCATAATTGAGCTAAAGCAACTTCAATTATAAATAAAGCGGGCTGGGTATAGGAGGTTTGAGTTAAGATTTCATCGGAATTAGCAAATATAATTTCTAGTAAGGATTTACCTGTTAGTTTTTGATAGATGCTTTCCCCTTGCTCTAAGGTTTGCCGAAAAGTAGGTTGAGTTTGATAAAGTTGATGCGCCATTCCCGCATATTGAGAACCTTGTCCTGTGAACAAAAAGGCAATTTTTGGCGGTTGCTTTTCATCAACTTGACCCTGAATAATTAACCCTTGATCTAGTTGTCCAAACTGACGTAATTTCGTGATAAAATCGCTGTTTTCGGAGCCTATTACTGCTAAACGATTTGAGAAGTGAACTCGACCCGTATTAGCGGTAAAAACGACATCAGAAATATCAGTTTCGGGGTGATTTTCCCAAAATTCTACATAGCTATTGGCTAAATCTTTTAAAGCCTGTGGGGTTCTAGCAGAAATTGTGAGTAAATGAATCGGCTGTTTAGTTTGATTTTGTTGGGGAATAATCGTAGGAGCTTCTTCTAGGATAATATGAGCATTAACCCCTCCAATTCCTAGGGAATTAACCCCCGCCCGTCGAGGCAATTCTTGTCCATTTTGTTGTTTAGTTTTCCAAGGTATGGCTTCAGTATTAATATAAAAAGGAGTCTTAGAAAAATCAATTTGAGGATTGGGATTTTGGAAATGTAATGTCGGGGGAATAATTTGATGTTTGAGGGCTAAAGTTGCTTTAATTAAACCCACAATACCGGAGGCAATTTGCATATGTCCGATATTTGTTTTGACCGAACCTAAAGCACATTCTCCCTGATTTGCCGCACCATAAGCTTTAGCTAAAGCATCAACTTCGATGGGGTCTCCCAGGGTTGTTCCTGTACCATGAGCTTCGATAAAACTAATCGTATTTGCATCAACACCAGCAAAGGCTAAGGCTTCGGCTGCCACTGAAATTTGACCTTCTCCTCCGGGGGCAGTGAATCCCAATTTTGTCCCCCCATCATTATTAATAGCAGAGCCTTTAATAACGGCATAAATTTGATCATTATCGGCTAAAGCATCTGGTAATCTTTTTAGTAAAACCACCCCGACTCCACTTCCAAAAATAGTTCCTTGGGCTTGAGAATCAAAGGCACGACAATGCCCATCGTTGGAAAGAATTAAACCTTCTTGATATAAATAACCAATTTTTTGTGGCGAGTTAATTGAAGCGGCTCCCGCTAAAGCCATGTCACTTTCTCCATTAATTAGACTCTGACAAGCCAGATGGACTACGACTAATCCTGTAGAACAAGCTGTTTGAATATTAATACTTGGCCCGCGTAAGTTTAGTTTATAAGAAATTCTTGTGGTTAAATAATCTTTGTCATTAGCTACCATTGTTTGAAACCCTCCCATTGAATCTAATGTGAAGGGTTGTAATTCATCATTACTATCTAATTGGCCGCGATTTGGATAGCAATTATTAATTAAATATGTGTTCATACTTGCCCCGGCAAATATGCCAATTGCTCCTTGATAGGAGTTAGGATTATAACCCGCGTTTTCTAAACATTCCCAACTCGATTGTAGGAGTAAACGTTGTTGAGGATCAAGCAATTCTGCTTCTCGGTTTGTATAGCCAAAAAATTCGCTATCAAAATATTCAACTTGGTCGATAATTGGTCTGGCTCTAATATAATTAGGCTGATTAAATAGTTCAGGAGAAACCCCCGATTCTAATAGCTCCTCCTCAGTAAAGAAAGAGATGGTTTCGACTCCATTTTGCAGATTTTCCCAGAAAGTTGTGAGATTGTTGGCGCCAGGAAATCGTCCAGCCATGCCAATAATTGCAATATCATGGGTTTCCTGTTGACTACGGGAGCGATCTTCGGCCCGTTGACGGCTTTTTTGTTGCGTTGCTGGGGTGGAATTTGATTCTTTACTTAAGAAACGGGCTAAGGTGGCAACGGTGGAATTTTTAAACATTTCAGCTATAGGTAACTGACGATTAAAAAGTTTTTCTAGTTGGTTATGTACTCGAATTAAGTGTAGAGAATGTCCCCCTAGTTCAAAAAAGTTATCGTTTAAACCCACGGAAGTTAATTGTAAAACTTCACACCAAACTGTTGCTATTTGGCGTTCATTTTCCGATTGGGGTAAGCTGCGGTTTTTCTGGCGATCGCTCTCTAAATATTGATTAATTTCTTGAATCCGACTAGCAAATAATCCCTGTTCAAAATCTTTTTTTAATTTTGATTTTTGGACTTTACCAATAGAGGTTTTGGGAACTAAATTAGTCTCTAAAGGAATCACATAAGCTGGAGCAATTCCGACTTTTTGAGTTAAATGACTGCGAATTTTTCTAACGACTTTTACCCATTGCTCAAAATGTTCTGATTCTGGACTAAAAATAATAATTAATAAGTCAGTCTCTTGGATTTGATCAAAGAGGGCGAATACTGCCGTATAGGAAACATTTACTCCCTCTAATTCTTCTATTAATGTTTCAATTTCATGGGCAAAGTAATTAATTCCATTAATAATAATTTCTTGTTTTTCTCTCCCTGTGATAAAGAGTTCTCCATCCAATAAATAGGCTAAATCTCCTGTGGTAAACCAACCTTCATCCTGAAAAACTTCTTGATTCAGTTCGGGATTGTGATAATATTCTTTAGTGACAGATTTTCCTTTAATTTGAAGTCGTCCAATCTTGGCTTCTGGTAAAACATTATTCTCTTGATCGACAATGCGAATAGTAGCCCCTGGAATTGGCTTTCCCAGAGAAATAATAATGTTTTCTTCTGTTAGTTTATCTTGGCTTAAACCAACAGACCAAGTAATTCCAGAACAGGATTCTGTCATCCCAAATGCTGGTTTAATGGCTCTATCTGGTAATTGATGTTTTTCGAGAATTTCTAAAAATAGGCGGATAGTTTTAATAGAAACTTGCTCTCCAGCATTGACTAAAAATTTCATGGAGGAGAGATTATAAGAAGATTGATTAAGTTGTTCAGACTGTTGATTAATTAAGGAAAATGCAAAGTTAGGAGCCCAAGAAATAGTCGCTTGATGGTTTTGAATTAGCTCTAACCATTTCAGGGGTTGACGTAAAATTAATTCCATCGGAACATGGATTTGATCACAAGCTAAATCCACCGCCATAATTCCTAAAAAGACGATGGCTCCTGCATGGTCTAAGGGCATCCAATTCAGGGTAACTTCTTGTTGGCTAAAGTTATTCATTGCCACTGTTCCAGCAGACATGGATAACAGATTATTATGAGTTAACATCACCCCTTTTGGCATCCCTGTACTGCCAGAAGTAAATAGTAATAAGGCTTGATTTTCTGGGGTAAGATCAGGTAATAAATAACATTTTTTAGGTGTTTTATCGGGTTGGGAATTTGATTGAGATTCTATAGATCTTAGATAATCAATTGAGACTACTTGCAATCCTTTCAGATGAGATTGAGTTTCTAATTTTTGGATTTCAGTAATTAATTCATTATCGGATAAAATTAATGGTTGTTCTAAAATTTTCCAGACATTTTCCAGTTTTTTAACTGCCGAGTTTTCTAGCTCATAATGAGGGGCAACGGTCAGAGGTACCGGAATAATTCCTCCTAAAAAACAAGCCCAGAGTGCGGGAATAAAATCTTTATTTTTAGCAATTTGTAAGATAACTTTATCTCCCAACTTGATCCCACGCTGATCAAGCCCATCTAAAATATTGAGAGCATCATTATATAAATCTTGATAAGTCTGAAAATATTCGGTTACATCATTTCCAATATAGGTAATTCCCTGATTTTCATATTTAGCAGCATTGGCTAAGACTGCTGAAAGTGTCCGCCAATTATCTTTTAATTGCCCTCCAGAACTGATTGAATGCTTAAACATTTTTCCTTCCTATGTTTTTCCATAAAATTGAGTTTACCATAGTATCACCCTGCCGTACAGAGGAACGGACTTGATTTTAATTCATAAATTTATTTGATAAATTCGACGGTAATATTCCATCCCTTGCCTAGAAATTAAAATCTTCAGCGAATAAGTCGCTATATTCTTGGCTAAAATTGCTTGATTCTAAAGATAGCTTGATCAATGATTTATCAGGGTATTTTATCACTTGCTCCATCAAATTTTCTAATAAGTTGATCATCAATAAAATTCGCTCATTAATAAATATATCCATATTGTAGATTAGCTTCAAGTATAATTCTCCTTCCTCAACAAAAATGAATTCTAAATCAAATTTAGCTGTAGTCATCTCTGGGTCAATGGAATTAACTGTAATTCCTTCTAGTGCGAGGTCTACATTTTGATTATTTTGGAGGGCAACCGCCACATCAAAGAGGGTATTTCTACTAGGATCACGCGGTAAATTTAGATCTGAAACTATTTTATCAAAAGGATATTCTTGATTTTCATAAGCCTCTAATGTGGTGGTTTTTACTGTGGTTAAAACATTCAAAAAACTGTCATCTGCTCTAATTTGATCCCGCAGGACTAAAGTATTGACATAAAAACCAATTTGTGATTCTAAATCGGGATGATTTCTGCCCGCAATGGGAGAACCTACTGTAATCTCATTTTGTTCGGTATAACGAAACAAAAAACTCTTAACTAAAGTCAGCAACCCCATAAATAAACTAGCTTCTTTATCTTTAATTAATATCTGAAAATGCTCGATTAGTTCTGAATTTGGTTTCCAGATCACCGTCTTTCCTTGAAAACTTTGAACGGCGGGTCGAGGATAATCAAAAGGCAAGTTAAGATGTTGAGGAGCCGGAGTTAACTTAGTTAACCAGTAATCACGTTGAGCTTGAAGTTTCGACGTTTTTAGCTGATTTTCTTGCCAGTCAGTATAATCTTTATAGTGAATTTTTAGAAGGGGCAGTAACTCTGAATTTTGTTGTTGATATGTATGATAATGCCCTAGGAAATCTTTAATTAAAACCCCGGCTGACCAACCATCAGAAATGATATGGTGCATATTAAATAAAACGATATAATTCTCTTGACTTAGTTTGAGTAAGTTAACTCGGAGTAACGGCCCTACTTCTAAATCAAAAGTAGTTTTGGCATTATGGGAAATCGCTTCAGCAATCAGTTTAGCTTGTTCTGTTTCTAAATAATTTGTTAAGTCTATTTGTTTAATACCAAAATTCATTTGATTGTGTACAACTTGGCGCGGTTGATTATCTATTAAGCTAAAGGTAGTTCGCAAAATTTCGTGGCGTTGAATTAACTGTTGAAAAGCATTTTCAAAAGCCGCAATATTCAGATTGCCGTTAAATTGATAAACACTGGGCATTCCATAGGCATTATGATTTTGATCAAGAAATTCTAATGCCCAAAGACGACGTTGCCCATGGGACATCGGATAGGATTTTTGCAGAGGAATTGTGGGAATGGGTTCTTGATAATCATATTCAGTTTTAGAGACTAAAACGGCTAATCCGGCAATGGTAGGAACTTTAAAGAAGTCAGCCAATTTTACCGATACATTTAATTCTTTATGAACGTGGGTTACGATTCTCGAAAGCATCAGAGAATGTCCGCCAATTTCAAAGAAGTTATCAAAAATACCGATGGGATGTTTGGTCAGAATCTTTTCCCAGATTCTAACTAGGTTTGACTCTAAATTATTACGCGGTGCAACATAATTTACCTGGGTAGATTTCCCGGTTTCATTGAGTGCAATCAGTGAGTTTAAGTCAAGTTTGCCGTGTTTAGTTAGGGGGAATTGCTTTAAGAAAATAAAGTAACTAGGAATCATGTAAACTGGCAGAAAATTAGCTAGAAATTCTCTGATTTCAGAAATTTCTATCTGTTTATCGGTTTGACAATAGGCTGATAATTGAGTTTGATTATTGACTGATATCGGTAGAATAATAGCTCTCTCAATCTGAGGATAACGATTAAGTTGATATTCAATTTCTTCGGGGTCGATACGATAGCCATTTACCTTAACTTGATTGTCTTTTCTGCCCATAAATTCAATCACACCGGGAGCAGTTTGTTTCCCTAAATCCCCGGTTCTAAACATCGTTGTTTTCTGATTAAAAAAGCCAGGTTTAAATTTTTCTTTTGTGATTTGAGGAAGATTGTGATAACCCGATGCTAAGGCTGCACCTTCGACACAAATTTCCCCAACTATATGCAGAGGAACTGGATTATTAAATTCATCAAGGAGAAATAGCCGATTATTATGGAAAACTTGACCTAGGGGTACGTCTATATCTAAATTTTCGTTGATTTTGTATTGAGATACTCCGACACAAGTTTCTGTTGAGCCATAAACATTACTAACAATTTCTCCTGGAAAAAGTTGGCGTAAAGCTAGTGCTGTTTCTCGATCTAATTTCTCTCCCCCTACGGAAATATATTTTAAGCTAGAGATAGTTTCTCCTGGTTCGAGTAAAGCTAAAATTTCTCGATAAATAGATGGTGTTGTGTGGAGCGCGTTAATTTGATTTTCCTGTAAAAAAGAAACTAAATGTCCGATATATTTGACTTCGTAAATATATAAAGGAGCGCCTATTGTTAAAGGTAGAAAAATATTACGAATAGATGGGTCGTGAGTCACAGCAGCCGTAAAAATATAGCGCCATTCAGGATATTTATCTAAATTAAAGGTGAGTCGTAAACTCTGAATTACATTCAAAATAGAGAGATGACGACCCATGACTCCTTTAGGATTTCCTGTGGAACCAGAAGTATAGAAAATATAAGCAATTTGGCTAGAATCCGGTGGAATATTAGGCTCTTGATTGCCATATTTTGCTAAAATATTATCAATTTTATCTAAGCAAATTGTCTCTATTTCTTGAGGTAATTTGGAGATCAAATTACTCTCAGTTAGACAAACATGACAACCACTATCTTTGATAATAAAATCTATGCGATTATTCGGATATTCGGCATCTATGGGAACATAGGTTGCCCCGGTTTTAAAAATTGCCAGGATACTAATAATTAGGTTTTGATTCCGTCCCATCATTAGCCCCATTATTTTGCCTGCACCTAGCTGATATTGATGTTGTAGATAATGGGTTAAACGATTAACTTTTTGATTCAATTCTTGATAGGTAAGAGTGGTTTCTCCACAAACTAAGGCGGGGGCATTGGGAGTCGAGTTAACTTGAGAAACAAAATCATCAATGATGGTAGCATTTTCAGGTAATTCTCTGGTTTCTCCGATTAACTCAGCTAGTAAATTTTCCCGTTGTAATTTGGTTAATAAAGGTAACTGATGGAGCCAACTATTGGCATTATGAATTACCCCATCTAACAAAATTTCAAAACTTTCGAGAAACTGTTTAATTGTCTCTTGTTTAAACAGTTCTGTATTGTAATTGCAGTAAATAATCAGGTTATTATTGACTTCAATAAAGTTAAATCCGACGTCGAAAGGAGTGTAACCAATTGGTTCTGGTGGCAGGGATACTTTTAATCCCTCAAACTCAGGTAGAGTTAAACTAGGGTCTATATTAAAAGATACTGAAATTAGAGGAGAACGGGAAAAATCCCGTTGTAATTGTAAGGCGGCTAACAAATCTTCTAAAGTGTAACTTTGATGTCTAAAAGCAGCGATGAGTGTCTGTTTAGTCCGTTGCAAATGTTCAACAAAAGAATGGGTGATATCTACTTTAATCCGAATCGGTAAAAATTGTGAACAAAAACCAACTAATTGGTCACTACCTTCTATTTGTCGTCCCGAAATGGGAATCCCAATTACTAAATCATTATGGCCAGAAATTCGGCTTAAAAAAGCTGTGTAGGCGGCGAACATTGTCATAAATAATGTTGCTTGATTTTGGCGTCCTACAGTTTGTAAATTTTGCCAAAGTTCAGGTGTAACAATTTTACTTTCTTGACCTCCAGTGTAAGTTTTAACTGCTGGACGGGGAAAGTCGGTAGGAAGCTCAAAGGCGGGAATTTCTCCCTGATAGGTTTTTAACCAAAAATCACGATGCTCTAACATCTGTGGACTTTGCGCTTCTTGCTCTCGTAAAGCTAAATACTGGCGAAACTGCATTGGGAGTTCTAAAGGGTCTGTAGTAGCACCAATTTGGGTGGAATAAAGTTGACCAATTTCATTCAAAATTAACCCTAGTGACCAACCATCTACAACGATATGATGGGTTTTTAAAGATAACAGGTAATGGTCAGAGTTTAAGCGGATTAAGATAACAGCAAATAAGGGAGCTATAGACAAGTCAAAAGGCTTTTTAGAAAACTGAGATCTTAATCCTAAAGCCATTGCTTGAGGATTCTGTTCATCGTTCAAATTAATTAAGGTTAACTGAATTTTGACGCTATTAATAACTTCTTGTACTTCCCCTTGTTCTAATATTTGGGTTCGCAAAGCTTCGTGACGATTAATAACTTGATTAATCGCTTCTTGTAAAGCTGAAATATCTAAAGAACCCCTTAACTCTAAAGAAGCCGTGACATTATAGGAGGCGGAAGCATTTCTATCTAATTCTGCTAATAACCAAAGCTGACGCTGGGCTTCACTGGTAGGAAATTGCTGATTTATTGGGTTTAAATTTTCCCTCCCATCTTCATCTTCGCGCTCAACATTTTTATCTTGCTTCTTTACTTTTGGAAGTTTGGCATTTTCAAAAAAACCCCCTTGCTGTAATTCAATAATTGCTGATTTTACCGCAGCTATAACTTTATCTATATCTTCATTTGTATGGCAGGTAGAAAGGAAACAAACTCGTTTTTCCCATGTATAAATACCTTTAAGATTTAACAAGTAATAAAACAAAGGTAATTCAATAGGTTGTAGGAAAAGACTATAGGCTCCAAAAGGTTCAAAGCGAAACAAAGAACCAAAATTAACAATGCGAATGGGAATTCCTATTTCTTGAAAGAACTGATTTACCTCAGTCGCTAATCGTTGGGTTAATTGATTTACCTGTTCCTGAATGGTTGGACTTTGTTCTTTAAGATATAAAAGCACAGCGCGACAAGCTGCCAGTGCCAAAGGATGACGACAGAAAGTTCCTCCAAAAGCGGTTAATTCTGTTTGAGGATGGGAGTCATCACCGTATTTCCAGAAACCACCATCAACGGTATCTAAGAAATCTGCTTTTCCGCAAATCATACTGATAGGTAAACCCCCACCAATTGCTTTACCGTAAATAACGATATCTGCCTCAATATTAAACCATTGTTGCGCCCCTCCAGGGGCAATCCGAAATCCCGTAATAATTTCATCAAAAATCAGTGCAATCCCTTTTTCCTGAGTTAATTTTCTTAACTTTTGCAGAAATTCTTGAGGTTGTAAATCGGGTTTACGACTTTGAACAGGTTCTACTAATACTGCTGCTAAATCATCACTATGAGCCGCAATAATTTCTAAACTTTCTTCGACTCCATAACTCAAAACAATTACATCTTCAACCATTCCTGATGGTGTACCCAGACTTACGGGAATGCTGGTTGAATCCTCTCCCACTCGCGCTAGAATGCCGTCAAAAGTGCCATGATAGGAGCCGGAAAATATAACAATTTTTGGGCGTTTTGTGCGAGAACGAGCAATCCGAACGGCCGCCATAATTGCTTCGGTTCCAGTATTACTAAAAGCCACCCTTTCTACCCCGGCCATTTCACTAATTAAAGCTGCCGTTTCTGCGGCCAGATTAGACTGCATTCCTAATCCGATTCCTTGCTGCATTTGTTCCTGAACTGCTGCTATGACAAAATCAGGACTATGCCCAAAAAAGTTAACCCCAAATCCCATAGCTAAGTCAATATAATCATTGCCATCAATGTCACGAAAACAGGCTCCTTGGGCTGATTCTGAGACAATGGGATACTGAAATTCTTTTAATGTCATCCGAAAGTCAATGGTGGGTTTGACATCAACCATTGTTTGACGGCTATTTTGGGAATAGGCTTTTGATTTTGCAGTTTTTTGGTTATAAATAGTCTGGAGATTGTTAATAAAATCCTGCTGTTTTTCGGTTAAAGATTTACTCTCATTTAGCTTTAATGCTAGGGGATTTAAACTGGAAGAACTTGGTTTTTGAGGTAATTTAGTTTGCTCTCGTTGAGGAAGAGATACTGTTTCTATTTGATAATTTTGAGATAGAATAATTTCTGTTTGAATTATTGGTTTTTCGGTGATAATATTGGGTGTAATCTCTACGGATTGAAGGATTTCTAATTGCTTGATAATGGTTTTTTCATGGAGATCTTTTAGGTCTTTTAAAGATTGCAATTGAGCCATCATCAAGGCTTCTTTACCAGAGGTTACGGCTTGGAATTGGCTTGCTTTAGGCGTTTGGGGAATCGGTAATATTTCAGCAGCAGCACAAGCAATAATTAATTCTTGGCCATTATAAATACTAATATTATTTTGTTTAGAAAAACTATTGGCAGTGGCAAAACCGCAGCGTTTTAAAACAGAACACCAACTTTCTCCACTCAATAAAGGCGTATCTGAACGTAATTCTTTGTCTTGGAAACGCCACCATCCAGGGGTCAATCCAAAGGTTAAATTAAGCCAGGAATTATTTTCGACGGTTTCGAGTAGAATTAAGTAACCACCGGGGAGCAGTAGCTCTCTAATATTAGTCAGGGTTTCTGTAATATTTTGGGTAGCATGAAGAACATTAGCTGCAACGACTATGTGATAAGAATGGGAGGATATTCCTTGAGAAACTGGTGATTTTTCAATGTCTAATTGATGAAAGTTGAGGTTATATTTGCTCTGAAATTTTTGACGCGCTTGATTAAGTAAAAATGGAGATAATTCGCTAAAAGAATAGCTGACCCGATTGAGATTTAAGTTATTAAGAATTGTTTCAGAAGTGGCTCCAGTTCCCCCTCCGATTTCAATAATTTTATAAGGGTTAATACTGGGAGAAAAATTATTTAAAGTTAGGTTAATTGCCTCAGCTACCCGTTGATTCATCAAACGAGAGACAGGAGAATTTCCGTAGATACTTTCGGCATGAGTAACTGAACCTTCTGGGAAAATTAACGTTAAAGGGTCTATATTTCCTTTGAGAACTTCTGCTAAATTTTCTCCGCAGCGTTGCAGCATTTCTAATTCCGGTTTTGCCGATGGACAAGTTTTTTGCAGATTTTCTATAGCTTCTGGTAAGGAAAAAGATGCAGGTAAGTTTTTAACTGTCCAGATATTACCTTGATTTTGAATAATATTAGCTTGCTCTAAATCCTGTAAATAACGAGTAACTAAAACCTGATATTTTGGGGCAATGGGTAAGGTTTGCTTGATGCTTTCTGTTGTCCAGGTTTCTCCAGGATTTAGTTTTTTTCCTAAAGTTTCTAATGCTTTAATAATATAAGCAGTTGCAATAGGTTGTAATTGAGAAATGACTTCTATATAATTATTTATTTCTGGATCAAAATTGATAATTTCAGCTTGATTTAATTTGGTCTTTTCTGAAGAAGTTTCTAAGTTTTTTTGTTCAATAGAATTATAGATATATTCAGCGATATCGGCAATAGTTTGTAAGTCAGTGAATAACTGATCTATTTTGACTTTTACTTTAAACTTTTCTTCAACTTTGCGAGAAAAATCTGTTAAAATAATAGAGTCTGCCCCTAGATTTAATAGGGTTTCATCATCCCGAATATCATTTTGATTTTCTTTGAGCAGGAGGGCAAGAATAGACTTTAATTGCTGGCGGATTTCGAGTTGATGTTTTTGCATATTTTGTACCTTTAGTTCAGTGATTTTATTCGTTTCTGGTTCGGGATATATTTCTGTAATTTGGGTAGTTTCCTCCACAATATTAGGTTGAAATTGAAACCGTTTTCTTTGAAAGGGATAATTAGGTAATCTTACTTGTTTATATCCATAATTTTGATTAAATTTTTCCGGGTTAAAATAGACTCCATTGAGGTACAGTTGACCCAGTGCCGAGAGCATTGTCTGCCAGTTATCTAAACCTCGATTCAGTGAACTCAGCCAGATAGCTTCATCCTGATAACGACGCCCCTGTTCTGCGAGTATTGGTCTTGAACCAACTTCTAAAAACAGATTATACCCTTTATTTAATGCCGTGTTTAAACTTGCTAAAAATTGTACAGGTTGACGGCATTGCTGTCTCCAATAACTCGCATCCGGGGCATTTTCTAAAATTTTTCCGTCAATTCCTGAAAGTAACAGAATTTGGGGGCGATGGTAAGAAATTTGACCAGCTTCCTGTTCAAATTCATTTAAAATTGACTCCATTAATGGAGAATGAAAAGCTTGAGTAACGGAGAGATATTGAGCCGAAATTTTTTGCTGTTTACAGTTAATAATAATTTCCTCAATACTAGCACTTTCTCCAGAAATAACAATTTGTTGAGGATGATTAATAGCAGCAATGGCAACGGTATTACTATAGTTTTGAATTAGAGAAATTACCGTAGCTTCATCGGCGAAAATCGAAGCCATTTTTCCTGTTTTTGTGGTTTGCATTAATTGACCCCGTTTCACAATTAATGCTAGTCCTGCTTCTAAGCTAAATACTCCGGCGATACAAGCGGCTACATATTCCCCAACGCTATGTCCAATCAGTAAACTGGGTGTAATTCCCCAAGATTTCCAAAGCATGGCAACGGCATATTCTAGGGCAAATATGGCGGGTTGAGCGTAGGCGGTTTGATTCAGTAAATCGGTGTGTTTACCAAATAATATTTCCGGTAACGGATACTCTAAATAACTCGCTAAAATTTCTGCACATTGATCAATATATTGACGAAATGTGGGTTCAGTTTGGTATAGTTGATCACCCATCCCCGGATAACAAGCACCTTGACCCGTAAACATAAAGACAACTTTAGGCTGTTTTTCTTCGGTAAAGCGTTGATAAAAAGTCAAATTATCAAGGGTAGTTTGATCAGCAAAAGCGACTAATCTTTGTTGTAATTCGGGCAAAGTATTAGCAACAATTGCTAAACGTTCAGATAACTTTGCTCTCCCCACCGCAGCACTATAACAAATATCTCCTATTTCTGGATCGGATTCTAAGCGGGTAGAAAAACGTCGGGCTAATTCTTGTAAAGCGGTTTTGTTATGAGCAGAAATTGTTAATAGATGACTAGGAAGGGGTTGCTTAATTTCTGTTATTTTTATATCGGGTGCTTTTTCAACAATTACATGGGCATTTGTTCCCGAAAAACCGAAGGAACTCACCCCAGCCATAGGAATTTTGTTGCTATTAGGCCAAGGAATAGTTTGGGTCGGAATCTTGATAGAATTGTCCTGCCAATTAATCAGAGGATTAGGGGTTTGAAAGTGAAGATGGGCAGGTATTTCACCCTTTTGAAGTACCAGAATTGTCTTGATAATTCCCGCCATCCCGGCAGCGGCTTCGAGGTGTCCAATATTGGTTTTCACGGAACCCACATAAAGAGGTTGTGATCGTTTTCCATAAACAGAAGCGATCGCATTCATTTCTATCGGGTCTCCTAAAGAAGTTCCCGTGCCATGAGCTTCTATATATCCAACGTCTTCGGGGGTAATTCTAGCATCAGCAATGGCTTGACGGAGCAGTTCTTGTTGAGCCGGGCCACTGGGAACGGTCAACCCGGCGGCGGCCCCGTTATGATTGACCGCCGACCCCCGCAGAATGGCAAGAATGCGATCGCCTTTTTTCTGTGCCTCTGATAAAGTTTTTAAGACTAAAACCCCACACCCTTCTCCACGCCCATAGCCATTAGCAGAAGCATCAAAAGTTTTGCAGCGACCATCGGGGGACAACATTCCCGACTGGGAAAGATTAATCGTAATTGCGGGATTTAAAATTAGGTTGACCCCTGCAACTAAAGCCAGTTCACATTCACGATTTCTGAGGCTACGAATTGCTTGATGAACTGCTACCAAAGAAGACGCACATGCCGCATCAATAGACAGACAAGGCCCCCTTAAATTGAAGAAATAAGATAGTCTGCCTGCGGCTGCACTCAGGGCATTTCCTGTGCCAAAAAAAGAGTCAATTTGATCATAACTACTATTATAAACCGTAATGGCATTATCAACACTGGTGATTCCAACAAATACTCCGACGGTGTTATTTGCTAAATTATTCGGTGGTAAATTGGCATTTTCTAATGCTTCCCAAGTTACTTCTAATAGTAACCTTTGTTGAGGGTCCATTGAGGTGGCTTCGCGGGAAGAAATAGAAAAGAAACGGGCATCAAATTCTGTAATATCCTGTTGAAGAAATCCACAATAAGCAGTGTTTATTTTTCCCGGTGTAGGTTCTTTTGCATAAAATTTTGAGCTATCCCAACGACTTTTAGGAACTTCTGTGATCGCGTCAAGTCCAGCTTGACAATAATTCCAATATTCTTCGGGAGATGTAATCCCACCAGGAAAACGACATCCCATCCCAACAACAGCAATGGGCTCCCTTTGTCCAGTTTCTAATTCGGTAATACGAGCCTGCATTACCTCCATTTTTGTTAAAGTTGTTGCGATTAATTTTTTATAATCTGTATTTTGAACCATGCAGGCTTCTGGTGTTTGTTTATCTCTAATTTTGTCAATATATCAGATTTTGCTTGATTAGTCAAGCTCGATTAACTTTTGATTAAGTAATATAGCAAGTTCCTCCTCACTAAGACTATCATAGGGATTTAGAGACTCGGTTGGTGCATCCGTTTTGATCTCAAAATCGAGATCACCCGCTAATATTTCTGCTCGCAGGTAGGCACTTAAACTTAGGATATTAGGATAATCAAAAATAATTGAGGCGGACAAGGTGCAACCTAAATCATTTTCTAGGCGATTTTTAAATTCTATTACCATTAGAGAGTTTAAGCCTAAGTCTAAAAATGATGTTTGTTGAGGAATGACTTGATTAGCTTTTAACCCAGTAACTTCGCGTAATATCTGTTCAATTCCTTGAGATAAACTGGTAGTTCGCTCATCTATGGAGATAGATTTTAACCTCTGTAATAATTTTGCCAAATTCTCTGGTTTTTGTGCTTTTGGGGTTAATACTTCGGCAAAGAAGGGTTGCTTAATATTAAAAGATTGGTTAAAAATAGACCAATCAATATCAATAATTACTCCTTGGAAAACGTTACCTAGAATTAACGAATTGAGATATTTAAAAGCAGTATCAGTAGACAGACTTTGAATCCCCCAATTAGCAAAACGTTGTTGTTCAATTTCATTCCCTGTATTCCAAGCTCCCCAATTAATACTAATTCCTGGTAATCCTAAACTTTGTCGTTGCTGCATTAAAGCATCCATAAAAGCATTAGCAGCAGCATAATTACTTTGACCAGGTGAACCCAGAATCACAGCAGCAGAAGAAAAGCTAATAAAAAAGTCTAAAGATAGGGGGCGAGTATAGTGATCTAATAATAAAGTTCCTTCTACTTTAGGACGCATAACGTTTTGATATTTTTGCCAATTTTGATTAACTAAAAGTCCATCATCTAAGACAGCAGCAGCATGAATAACCCCTCGTAAACATGGCAAATCGGTGCCAAAACGAGAGAATAATTGTTCCATCTCTACGGGAGAACTAATATCAATACTGATAATTGTAATCTCTGTTCCTTTTTCGGCAAATGAGGCAATTAATTCGGATTTAGATTTAATATTCCGACTGCATAAAACTAAGTGACTCGCCCCCATTTTCGATAACCATTCAGCGACTAATAATCCCAGTTTTCCCAAACCTCCAGTGATTAAATAAGCTCCTTCTTTGCTGACAAATTGCTGTTTTTGCGCTGCGGGAATAGCCCCCCCAAACTCCCCGTGTACGGCAGGCTTGGGGGGGGCAGAAACTAACCTAGCTCCATAACAGTTTCCCTGACGTAAAGCCAGACGTAATTCATTATTTGAAGTATGCAATTGATTAAATAATAACTCAGCTTCCTCTGCTTCCTCAGTCGTCGATAAATCTAAACATACACAACGCATTTGGGGATATTCTTGATTAATAACTGCTCCTAATCCCCATAAATAAGATTGTTGAGGTTCTAAGGAAGGATCTTCTAATACTTGATTAGCACCACGAGTAATTAACCATAAATCAGGTAATTTTTGCCAGTTATTAGTTAGAGTTTGAATTAAGTTCAATGCCGCCTGACAACTTGTATAAAAGCTCTCTGTATCTTCTGCAAATGATACTGTTTCCCAAGAAAAAATTATGCCTGTGGGCAATTCTCCCGACGGATATGCTTGTTGATATAGACGCTGAAAATCAGTATTTTCAGCAGAATTGATCACAAAATAATCTTGAGAGTAGCATTGATAGTTGTTACCAATTTCTACTATTATAACTTTTTCTCCCGCTTTTTTTAATAAATTGATTAAGGGATTTAATGCTGTTTTAGGATGCACAAATATTAACCAAGAATTGTTAAAATTGTTAGTAACAGTTGGTAGTAAATCCAGTTTTTTCCATTGAATTTGATAAAAACAATTTTTCTCAGTTTCTTGCCATAAACGCTGTAAAATTTCTGGTTTAGTCCGCCGTGCTTTTAAGTTTGTAAAGCGAGCGCAAAGCTGTTTTTGCTGATTATAAATATCTACATCTACGCACATTTCACCCTGAGAATCAGATTTAACATCAACCTGTGTCCAAACTTGATCACCAGGATCTCGGAATAATTCTAATGAAGAAAACCCATAGGGTAAATGCAATTCTTGACCATGAATTTCCGAAAAAGCGGCACCAATACTTTGCAAGCAAGCATCTAAAAGGACAGGATGAAAACAATAACGCTGGTCTGCTAAACTGTGGTCAATACTAATCTTAGCCTGAGAACCATTTTTTAAAGAAAATAATTCTTGAATCCCTTGAAATCCTTTTCCATAGCTGATTCCCATTTGCTGATAAAGTTCATAGAATCGAGAAATAGAAACCGCTTCCCCTTCTTCTGTTGCATCCTTTTGAAATTCTGATTCAACAACTCCTTTTAAATTATTAGATTCAACCTCACCAGTAACATGAAGAATCCATTGATCTACTGTAGAATTATGACTAAATATTTCAAAACTATAGCTTTGTTTAGATAATTTTTGGGGTTTAAAAATCATTTGTAATATTATTGGAGTTTCCGATAATAATAATCCTTGATGAATTGAGACATTTTGAAGGATGATGAAATTATCAGGAAATATTTTCTGACTAGCTGCTAAAATTGCTTCTATAAATCCTGTCGCTGGAAATAAAACTTTTTCAAATACTTTGTGTTCTTGAAGATAATTTGGCTGATCAGAACTGATTTCACCCTCAAATACAATTTCCCCCGTCGCTAACTTTTTAAAATCCCGAATAAAAGGATGTAAATTAGTTTTTATGTCGGTGATAGAAAATTCAGAATTTGATATCCAATAACGTTCTCGTTGAAATGGATAAGTTGGTAAAGAAATCCGTTTCCCTTGTTTAAATACCTCCGTCCATTCTACAGAATAACCATTAACAAAAAGTGTCGCTAAACTTCTATACATTTGGGCTTGTTCATCTTGTCCAGGTACAATGCTAGGGAGCCATAATATTTCTTGATTTGGCGAAATTAGTCGCGCCATACCCAATAATACAGGTTTAGAACCAACTTCCAAAAAACAGCGATAACCACTATCAATTAAGAACTGAAACCCTTGACTAAACTGCACCGTACTCCTAAGATGATTAACCCAATAATCGGAAGTTGCAATTTCTTGACCAATGGGTTTACCTGTGATATTACTAATAATTGTTAAGCTAGGTTTATGCAATGAAATATTCTCTAAAACCTTAGCAAAATCATCAAGAATTGGTTCCATTAAAGGAGAATGGAAAGCATGGGATACGGCTAAACGTTTAGTTTTATAGCCTTGATCTATAAAGATTTTCTCTAGTTGATCAACAATTTCATTTACCCCAGAAATCACTGTAATTGAGCCATTAGCCGAACCAATATTAACTTGATTTTGATAGGAAGTAAGGGCCGCCACTACGGTTTCATAATCAGCATAAATAGCTGTCATACTGCCATTCTGGGGTAATTCTCCCATTAACCGACCCCGTTGGGTAACTAATTTTAAAGCATCTTCTAAAGAGAAAACTCCGGCTAAACAAGCTGCTACATATTCGCCAATACTATGTCCTAAAAGTGCTGACGGTTCTATTCCCCAAGATTGCCATAATTTAGCCAGTGCATATTCAAAAGAAAATAGCACGGGCTGGGTGATTTGAGTCTGTTCTAATAGCTGGCTATTGGGCAATTTAAAGATTAAATCTAACAGGGATTTTTCTAAAATAGGTTCTAGGATTTCATTACAAAGATCTAAAGTATTTTTAAAGACAGGTTCTCGGTGATAAAGGGTTTCTCCCATTCCTGAATATTGCGATCCTTGTCCTGAAAATAGAAAAGCTATTTTTAGCTTGTTTTCTGATAAAATTGGTGTAATTAATTGTTGAGAATCCTCACCTTTTTGGAAACTAACCAGTGCTGCTTGTGCTGTTGTCATTGATTCAGCTAAAATACATATTCGATGCTGAAAAATAGCCCGTCCTGTAGTAGCCGTAAAACAAACATCAGCAAAATTGACAGACCCATTCAAAGCATTTTGATAATTTTTAGTTAACTCTTGGAGAGATTTTTCAGAACGAGCCGAAAGCGGTAATAGGTAAAAGTTAGGCTCAGATTTTTTAGGTAAACTAGAGTCAATTTCTCCCACAATAATATGAGCATTTGTTCCACTAAAGCCAAAGGAACTTACCCCGGCAATTCTTTGGCGTTCACTGGGATTCCAGGTTTTTCCGCCTACAGGAACTTCAAAAATATTAGAACTCCAATCAAACCGAGGGTTGGGTTTTTTAAAGTGAAGATGGGGAGGAATTTTATGGTGTTGTAAAGCTAAAACTGTTTTAATTAATCCGGCAATTCCTGCTGCTCCTTCTAAGTGTCCTAAATTTGTTTTGACAGAACCAATAACTAAAGGTTGATTCGGAGGACGTTTACCAAAAACTGCCGCCATACTTTCTAATTCAATCGGATCTCCAAGGGCAGTTCCGGTACCATGAGCTTCGATATAATCTATTTGTTCTGGTTGCAGATTTGCTGTCTTCAGAGCTTGATATAATAATTTTTCTTGCGCTGCACCATTCGGGACTGTTAATCCACTACTGGGGCCGTCATGGTTAACTGCTGTACCATAAATTTTGGCTAAAATATGGTCGCCATTCTTAATAGCTTGACTCAATCTTTTTAGAACAATTATTCCACAACCTTCGCCTCGCACCATTCCATTTGCACTTTCATCAAAGGTCTTACAATGTCCATCGGGTGCCAGCATTTGGGCACGACTTTCAATTAAAGAAATAACTGGGGTAATAATAACATTAACCCCCCCGGCTAAAGCCAGATCACACTCACCATTTCGCAAGGCATTGTAAGCTAAATTTACTGCCACTAATGAGGAAGAACAAGCGGTATCAATTGTCATTGATGGGCCTTGCAAACCCAGGATATAAGAAAGCCGACCGGAAACTACACTAACAGAAGTTCCCGAACCCGTATAGGCATTAATTGCCTTTGGAGAATAACTTAATTGGGCATAATCTTGAGTCATGCACCCAATAAAAACGCCCGTTTGACTATTGCGTAATTTTTGCGGATTTTGTCCTGACATTTCTAATGCTTGCCAAGCGGTTTCTAATAGTAAACGTTGCTGAGGATCGATGGCGATCGCTTCCCTGGGAATAATGCCGAAAAATTCAGCATCAAATTGATCAATTTGCTCTAAAAATGCACCATAAGGAGAGTATATTTTACCTGCTTTATCGGGATCGGGATCATACCAGATTTTCATATCCCAGCGATTTTCAGGAATTTCTCCGACTGCATCTTTTCCCTGTTCTAAAAGTTCCCAAAATGATTTTAAATCCTTAGCACCGCCAGGAAATTGGCAAGCCATACCGACAATTACAATCGGATCTTCTTCTATTTGTGGTTTGTCTGGGGTAGATTCTTTAATTTGTTTTTGATGGATTTTTGATGGTATTTTTTCGGGAATAGGAGTTAGTATTGGTTCAGAAATATCTAAGACTTCCCGCAGTAAATAATCGGCTAAAGTTTCCACATTTGGAAAACGAAATGCAATGGTTGATGGTAGGGAACAATCAAAATCTGTTTGCAAAAGATTGCGAAGTTCTGTAGAGGTGAGAGAGTCCATTCCTAAATCAAAAAATCCTTGTTGGGGAGCAATAGTTTCATCATTTGAGTGTCCTAAAATATTGGATACACACAAACTCAGATGATTAATTAACCAACTACTACGCTGTTTTATGGGTAGGGTTTGCCATTGTTTTAAAATATCGGAAGATGGATTAGAAGTTTGGGGTTTGGCTTGAGATCGGAAGTTTTGATAAAAGTTTTGGTTAATATAAGGAAAACGTTGCCAGTCAATAGTAATTACACCCGCGCGAATAATCTGATTAAATAAGATTTTTTCTAGGGTATTAAGAGCTAAATTAGGTTTAATTGCTGCATAACCTTTAGAGGCTAATCTCTCTAAAACATTACGATCTACTGCCGCACCAATTTCGCTCCAAGGCCCCCAGTTGATCACAGTTCCTGGTAAATTATTCGCCTGACGATAATAGATAAAAGCATCTTCAAAAGCATTAGCAGCGGCGGCATTTGCCTGTCCTGCCGAGCCAATTAAAGACACAGCAGAGGTATAACAAACAAAGAAATCTAAAGGGTCATTTAAGGTGAGTTTATGTAGCAACCAAGTTCCTTTGACTTTCGGTGCTAAAACATAATTAAAACTCTCTGGTGTTAGTCGCAGTAATGTTGTATCATCTAGGGTTCCCGCAATATGAAAAATGCCCCGCACCGGATATTCTGAACGGCATTCTTCTAGTAAAATATGCAGTTTTTCTGCATCTGTCACATCACAGTCTTTAATTTTAATATCGACAAGATTAGACTGCAAACTTGCTAAATTTTCAGGGTTAATAGCTTTTGCACCACTGCGACTGCACAAAACTAAATGACGGGCGCCTTTTTCTATCATCCATCGGGCTGTAGCTAACCCTAAACCTCCGGTTCCTCCTGAAATTAAATAATAGCCATCGGGACTAAAATTGATCTTTCCTGCTGCGAGTTTTCGCTGTACTAAACGCGGACAAAAACGTTGTTCACCCCGCAGAGCAATACGATTTTCTGGGGTATTGCTGTAGATTTCTCGAAATAACTTTTCTGCTAAGTTTTGTTCGTTAGGATCTAAATCAATGGCTCTAAAATTGAGTTCTGGATGTTCTAATACTAAACTTAAAGCAATTCCTAATAGAGAAGATTGGGCGGGAGAAGTTAGAGTTTTGATTGCTTTTGCAGGTACGGCTCCTTGAGTCACAAGAATCAGATTTGGGGGATTTTTTTGTTGTAATAATGCTTGTAATAAAAACAGAAACCGTTGACAATTAATCTCTACTTCTTGATCAATTTCTCCTGCTATTTTTTCCAATCCCCAAAAGTACAATATTTGATGGGTTTCTGGTGTTAAAAGGGTTTGTAATACTGATAGGTAATCTTCGGCAGAATCAGGATTAATATCTTCAGGGAAAAGCATTGAATAACCAACGCCTCGCTGTTGTAATGGAGGAATTAAATTGTTAGCAATTCCTTGGGTATCAGCAAAGATGACTTGATTCCAGTCAGGTTTTGCATGGAAAGGGATCAATCTGTCGCTACTTTTAGCAATGATCACACTTTGTTTTAATAGATTTCGGGTTTGGGGTTGGCTGGGTTCAATAATATTAATCTCTGCAAATTGATGCTGAGTGAGTAAATTTTGCCAAGTTTCTGTATTAACTAAAGGATAACCATGCCGGAGAGGGTCTTGGCTACATAACCACCAGCCTTCTGTTAAGCCAAAGGTTAAATCTACCCAACGTCTGGCTCCGGTACTTTCTAATAGTATCAGTAGTCCATTGGGAGCAATTAAAGATCGTACATTTTCCAGGGTTTTTTGAATATCTGCTGTGGCATGAAGAACGTTAGCAGCAATGATAATATCAAAACTTCCGGGGATAAAACCTTGATTAAAGGGATTTTTTTCTATATCTAAAGTTTGATATTGAATGAAGGAATAATTGTTGTTATTTTCCTTGGCTCTATTTAAAAAACTGGAGGAAATATCGGTAAATACATATTCAATTTGTTCGGGAGATAAATGGGGTAAAATTGCAGCAGTGGTGGCTCCTGTTCCGCCGCCAATTTCCAGAATCCTTAGCTGATGATTGCTTGGTAAATTAGCGATAGCAGAGTTAATAGTTACTGCTACTAACTGATTCATTAATTTAGCTCCAGCAGCTTCAGAATAAATTGAGGCGATCGCATTTATATCTCCTTGGGGGAATATTAATTCTAATGGCTCAATTTGATGACGCATGACTTCAGCTAAAGCTAAACCACAACGTTCTATCAGATTAATTTCTGCTGGATAATCAGGAAATTGTTGGCGAAGATCTTGAATTTGTGATTGAGATGAAAGGGTTTCTAATTCTTTTGTCAATAACCAGCCATTTTGTTGCCAAGTAACAATTTTTTCCTCAGCTAAAATTTCTAAGCATCGAGATAATAAAGGACGATAAAACTCAACTATTTCGCCTTGAATAGCAATCTGTTCTTCGGGGTAAGTTTGACCTAATTTGGGTTGCCAATTCAGTTGTTTTAATGCTTCCCAAATATAGGTAACGCTTAAACTTTCCATTGCTTCTAGTAAGCGTTCATATTGGGGTAATTTGTCTCCTAATTGCTGTTCTAATTGCGCGGGTTGAATTTGAGCTTTAATCAGATCAGGAGTGACTAAAGTATCTCTCCCATTAGCTAATAATGGTACGGAAGGAATCCATTCTTCTAGGTAGGTTTGGGGTTGATTTTCTTGAGGAATAATGTCTTGAGATTGTACAGGTTTTAGTTCTAGGCCTATAATTGATGCAATCAGTTCACCTTGGGGGGAATAAATATCAATATCAGAGATAATCATAAGAGGATGATCATGATTTTGCTGGAGTCGCGCAGCACTAATCACAATATCGTCGGGGGTGCGAAAAAATTGAAATTTAGCAATCCGAACAGGTACATAAGTTACCGATGATTCTTGCTTGAATAAAATAGCAGCAATCACCTGAAAGCAAGCGTCCAACATCGCGGGATGAAAATGATATTTTTTCGCTTCTAAGCGGAGAGTATCTGTTAATTTAATTTGAGCAAAAGCCGTATTATTACCCCTCCTAAGTTGCTCAATTAGCTGAAAGTTGCTACCGTAATTAACTCCCGCTTTTTGATAAGTTTGATAAAAGGAATTAATCTCAACTTCTTCTGGGCAATTTGCTTTTATTTTTTCTAGGTTATCAACCGTTGAATTAATTGATTTTGATTGATCAATTTCCCCTGTCACCAGGATTTCCCAATTTTGCTCAACTTGATGATAAATTTGCCAACTTTTATCAGTGACAATTAATTGTAATATATCTTCTTTATTTGTTAAAATTAACGCTTTTTTGAATTGTATATTTTCTAATATAATAGTTTGATTTTGTGTAGCAGCCAAAGCCATTTCAATCAATGCAGACCCGGGAAATATGGATTGATTGAAAACTTGATGTTCTTGTAAAAAAGCGGGTTGACGCTGGCTAATACTCCCTCGATATTGAAGATCGGACAAAGGTGAAGGAAAACGATCACCTAGTAAGGGATGACCGGAGGAATAATTATTACCTTTACTAATTGCTTTGGGTTGATGATTAACTGAAGTTATCCAGTAACGTTTGCGGATAAAAGGAGAATTGGGTAAACTAATTTTTCGTCCTGCATGGGAATGATGAAATCCTTTCCAGTCAATATTTACTCCTCGGATATACAGTTCTCCCAAAACAATTTGCATTTGCTGATTACTATGACAATCTTTGACTAAACTAGACAACCAAAGTATCGAGTTTTCAGCTAAATTTTGACGACCAATATTGATTAAATCTGGGTAAGTTCCAATTTCTAGGAAGATTTGATACCCCATTTGATGTAGGGTAGTAATTCCTTTAGCAACCTGCTTTGGTTCGGTGAATTGTTGTCCCCAATAAGCAGAAGTTGTCAGAGCTTTATTAGCCAGTTCACCATTAGCAATTAAGGTCAGTTGGGGCTGGTGATAAGTAACTTCTTCGGCGATTTTTTGAAAATCTGCTAATTCTCTTTGATCGAGTTTTTGCGATAAAAAATGAGCACGACTTGCGACCAACTTAACTGCATCTTCTAGGGAAAAAACACCCGTTTGTTGGGCGGCAAGATATTCACCTAATCCCGAACCTAAAACCGCAGTAGGGCAAATTCCCCAAGATTTCCAGAGTTCACAAAGTGCATAGTGGAAAGCAAATAATATGGGTTGTACAGATAAAGGATCATGTTGAGAATCTAGGGCTTGATTTTTGTATAATAAATCTTCTAGGGAAAATTTTAAGTGCTTTTGAAATAGGCGATCGCATTTAATAAAAGCATCATGAAATACAGGCTCATTTGTAAATAAATCTTCTCCCATTCTCGTAACTATTTCTTCTTGATCATTGCAGAGAAAAGCGATTTTAGGATTACTTTGCGCCTCTCCATAAATTACTTGTTTCTGGTTTTCTTCCAAATTACTACTCAGAAAAATTTCCAGACCTTTCTGTAAATTATCCAGACTAGAAACTAATAAAGATAGTCGATGTTTATGGGGAAAACGTCCGGTATTTAAAGAAAAGGCAATATCATTGATATTCCGATCTGGTTTTTGATCCAGATCAGCAATTAATTCGGAAGCAAAAATCCGCAACCGTTCTGGATCTTTAGCTGACAAAGTAATTAATATCGGGGATGTTTTGGGGATTAGGGGTTGGTCTTGAGGAGGTTCGCTTAAAATTACACTAGCATTGGTTCCCGATGCTCCAAAAGAACTCACAACCGCCGATTTATCTTTACCATTGTTGACAATCCAAGGACAACTTTTTGTAACTATATTGATAGGTAAAATATCCCAATTAATGTGAGGATTAGGGTTATTAAAATTAAGATGGGCTGGAATTTCTGAATAGTAGATAGATAATACAGTTTTAATCAAACCTGAAATCCCTGCCGCCGCAGCGAGATGACCCAGATTTGTTTTAACAGAACCGACTAATAATGGTTGAGATTTTGAGCGATTGACGCATAAAGCATCAGCTATAGCTTTAATTTCAATCGGGTCTCCTAAAGATGTGCCTGTGCCGTGAGCTTCGACATAATCAATCGCATCTGCATTTAACCGGGCATCGGTCAGAGCTTCACCAATTAACTCTGTTTGGATCGTACCATTGGGAACCGTAAAGCCTCCACTGGCGCCATCATTATTAACTGCTGTTCCTCGAATTAAAGCCCAAATCCGATCGCCATCTTCTAGGGCTTGACTCAATCTTTTTAAGACAATAACTCCACACCCTTCACCAATTCCAAAACCATCGGCACTTTCGTCAAAGGTTTTGCATTTTCCATCGGAGGCTAACATCTGATTTCGACATAGGGCAATCGGAACTTCTGGAGTTAAAATTAAGTTAACTCCTCCGACTAAAGCTTGTCTACATTCTTGGGAACGCAAAGAACGACAAGCCAGATGAACGGCGACTAAGGAAGAAGAACAAGCCGTATCTACCGCTAAACTTGGGCCATTGAGATTCAAAAGGTAAGAAATACGCCCCGCAGCGGCATTGGTATGATTGCCAGAAATATGATAGGCTCCAATGGCACTATAATCATCCTCCGGTGCAATTAGGCGAGCATAATCATTGTTAGTAATACCAATAAAAACACCTGTCTTGCCGATTCTGGCCGTTGGTGTTGCCATGCCTGCATTTTCTAAAGCTTCATAAGCAACTTCTAACAGTAACCGTTGCTGAGGATCAATGTGTAGGGCTTCTTTCGGGGCAATACCGAAAAAATGTGGGTCAAACTTGGAAACATCATCGAGAAAACCGCCTTGGGAGACATAGATTTTGCCCGGTTTACTCCGATCTGGATCATAAAAATCATCCCGATTCCAGCGATCATTAGGGAGTTCTCTGAGGGTATTTCCACCCGCTTTCAGAAAAGACCAAAAGCCATCAACCGTGGCAATATTATTGCCAAAACGACATCCTAAACCGACAATTGCTATGGGTTCACTTTGTTTAGCTTCAACAACTTTTAATCTTTCTTTGGCTTCATTGAGTGCTTTAAAAACTCTAGTTTGGATTGATTTCTCGTGATCTGATAAGTTCTTTAGATCGTTAGGCTCCATTATTTTTATCTATCCAGATTTTAAGGGGGTTTCAAGATGCTGAATCAGACTTAATGCTAAGGATACCTGTTTAGAACTACAATCGTCAAGAAATATTTACTCACTTAAATTAAAATTTGTTGAAGTTCCACTAAACAGAAATTTATGCAAATAGACCAACTAAAGCCCAATCTAACCCCAACTGCTAACTCCTGGGTAACATATCCAAAACCTAATCCTGAAGCTAAATTACGACTATTCTGCTTTCATTATGCCGGGGGTGGGGCCGCGATATTTCGTTCTTGGATTGATAGTCTACCATCAACGGTTGAGATTTGTCCCATCGAACTTCCCGGACGTAATTCTCGACTGCGGGAAACCCCTTTTACCCAAATAGAGCCTCTGATACAGGCTCTTGACCGGGCCATATTACCCCACCTAACTAAACCTTTTGCTTTTTTTGGTCACAGTATGGGCGGATTAGTTAGCTTTGAACTGGCGCGGCTACTTCGTAAAGAATATAACCAAAGTCCATTACACCTGTTCGTTTCGGGATACCGCGCTCCGCAAATTCCCGATCGCACTCCCCAAATTCACGCCCTACCAGAATCGGAATTGATCAAGGAATTGCGTCGCTATGCTGGTACACCGGAAGCGGTACTAGAAAATGCTGAGTTGATGGAACTGTTGCTTCCTACTCTCCGAGCCGATTTTTCGGTAGTTGAAACTTACTCCTACAAGGACTTACCGCCTCTGGATTGTCCAATTACTGCTTTTGGTGGATTAGAAGATTTGAAACCTAACGCCTTGGAGATAGAAGCTTGGCGGGAACAAACCAACTCGGCTTTCTCTGTGGAGATGTTTCCCGGAGATCATTTCTTTTTGCACTCAGCCAAATCTCTTGTCCTAGAATGCTTGGGAAAATCGCTATTGATCATTGATCAGGGGATCAATTAAATCAATTATCTGTTCAAATTGAAATTTCCGCACTGCTTTTGTTAGAAATTGGATTAGAGGAATTTCTGGATCTGGAATTTCTTTAATTAATTCTATCACAACTTGGACATCGGCTTCCAGTGCTGCTGTATAGAGTTGATAAATCCAGTCCTTAGACATTATTTTTAAAGCATCTGAAGTTATTTCTTGATCTTGGGAAGGGGTCAAAATATGCTGTGTTTGTTGCAAGATATATTTTACCCCTAAATGTGTAGCTAGAACCCCAAAAATATGATCTTCTGTAAAAGGTTTTCTAATAAAATCATCACAACCTGCCGAAAGTACAATCGCTTTTTCTTCTTCTAATACACTGGCTGTTACGGCAATTATGGCTGTAGCATTGCCTTTTGTGGTAGATTTAATATATTTAGTGGCTTCATATCCATCCATCACGGGCATTCGCATATCCATAAAGATTAAATGAGGTTCCCATTCCTCCCATATTGCGATCGCTTCTAGTCCATTACTAGCTTCTTTTAACTCAAATCCACAGGGTTCTAACAATTTAATTAATAATTTTCGGTTAATTTCTTTATCATCAACCGTTAGCAGTTTGTAAGTCGGTTGACCCGCTACTAATCCTAATATTTTTTGTCGGGTTTCTGTGGGTTCATTATGAATATCTTGACCGGGTTTTGCCTGAATTTGAAATCTAAAAGTTGTGCCTTTTCCTAATTCGCTTTCTACGGAAATATCCCCTCCCATTAATTGGACAAATTTTCGACTAATTGCTAATCCTAAACCTGTTCCTTCTTGGGATTCTTTTCCGGCTTGGGTTTGAGTAAATGCTTCAAATAGTTTAGGTAATTCCGCCTCGGAAATTCCTACTCCCGTATCGCGGATTTTGAAATTTAAGGTAATAATATCCGTTGAGTCTTCTTCTTCTTCCTGAAAAACGGTTAAGGTAATATCACCTTTGGTGGTAAATTTAATCGCATTACTGAGTAAATTAATTAATACCTGACGCAGTTTAATTTCATCAGTACAAATATAGTGAGGGACATTTTCATCTCGTTGAAAAATTAATTTTAACCCGGCATTACTAGCTCTTAAATCTAGCATATCTTCTAAATCATCTAATAACCGATATAGGTCAAAATTAGTCGGATTTAATGTGGTTTTTCCCGCTTCTATTTTAGATAAATCCAAAACATTATTAATTAGGGTTAATAGATAATCACCACTCCGATAAATAATTCCGGCATTTTCGGATTGTTCAGAGGAAAGATTAGAGCTTCTTAGCATTAATTGAGAAAAGCCTAAAATGGCATTCAGGGGCGATCGCAATTCGTGACTCATATTAGCAATAAATGTACTTTTGGCTTGATTAGCAACTTCGGCTTTTTCCTTGGCAATTACTAGCTCCACCGTGCGTTCATCGACCCGATGTTCTAAGGTTTCAAAAGAGGTTTGTAATTGACTCGCCATCTGATTAAAAGAATCAGCTAAAGTTTCTAGTTCAGAAACCCCTTGGACTTCTATAACTTGACTTAATTCACCCTCAGCGATCGCCCGACTGGCTTGACTTAATTTTTGAATTGGTGTAGTAATTAAATTTGAGGCAATAATTCCTAATCCTGTAGCAATTCCTAAAGTCAATAAACAAAGTAAAATTGTGATTTTGGTGTTGGCATTAATTTTTCCCATCAAGTCAGACTGGGGGATCGCCGTCACCAGCAGCCAATCTAAACCATATTGATCTTGATAAGGTACAACTTGGGTAAAGAGTGTGTTTCCCTTAACAGGAACTTGAAAGTGTAAATCCGTTTTAATTTGGCCTAAATCTCGGTATTGCCGTTTCAGTTGAATTGTGATCGCCTTTGTCCAGCCATTCTGACTTTCAGTCGCAGGTAAACGAGCAAGCGGTTTATTGATCGGATTTACAAAAGGACGCTCCAATGTTGATGTGGCGACGAGATCACCAGAACGCTCTATGATAAAGCTTTGTCCAAATGGCGAGAATCGTAATTGATTTAAAAAAGTGCTAATATCCGACAACATTAAACTAGAGTTAAAAACACCTTGAAATTTTCCACCCCCATCGAAAATAGGAAATACGGCATTGATAGTCAATGATGGGGCAATTTTGGAAACATTGATTTGTGACCAAGTTTGTTTTTTAACGACTTTGGCTTTTAGATACCAGGGTGCTACCGTATGATCAACAGGTACTGAATAAGTATGTTTGCGAGGCTTACCCTGTTGATCAACTAAATATTGATTCTGGATTTTTTTCTGTGTAGAATTCACTTCATATAAGAAAAGTGTGCCAATCTGGATATCTTTTTCTGCCGTTAGTTTTTGGGCTAATTCAACAAATTCTTGGTTGATTATCCGTCCATAACCGATTTGTTTTCCTTGCTCATTAATATAAGAAGTGATCGCTAATCTTGGAGCTAAATTAATCTGTTCCCATAAGTGCTGACGGATTAACTCAAAGTCCTTGATATTAAGGCGACCTCCTTGAGTGGCACGATAATTAACCGCTATGGTTTGCTGTGAAGTTTGTAGGGATATATTGAGGTGATCCTGTACTCGATTAGTTGCCTGATCCATTAATTGATCCGCCATATTTTCTACCGCTTTTTGTCCACTGCGATAGGAAAGATAACCCACTAATCCCACCGCCCCCACAATTTGCAATACAAAGGGGACAATCAATAGCAATCTTAGGGGAATTTGTCTGGTTTTTTTGGCAGTTTTGGGACGAGGATTAATCATGAATATTTTAGTTTTTTCTTGTGATCGTAAAGAGACTTTAGTTTCAGTTTACATTATCTATAAATCTCCGTAGAATTGAGCGATCGCATTCCCCACCCTAATACAAATATTCCCATTAAAATGGGACAAATCACGCAATTCCTGTGTCTTCCATCACCCACAACCCCTGATCAATCTCACAATTAGATCAGGATGATATCACGGTAAACCCCAATTGAGAATGGCACAATTTTAAAGATAAGGCTAAGTCTTTGGAGTGCTGACCTATGGCAACTCAACTTTCCGCAAAAGAACTACGCCCCAACCCCTTCATCGCCTACCGTGATCCCCAAACGGGAAAATGGATTGTTGTGAAACCTGAAGCTAAGGACGTTGAGGTAGTAGCCGCATAGAGGATAACAAGGTTTAAGAGAAAAAATTTTCTGGGTCATGGGCCATTTTCAAAGGATAGCAACTCGACGCCCATCCAACCCATCAATAAACCTTAGTGTGATCTTGATTTTGTCCTGATTCCTAATTCACTCACCAGAAGCGATTAAAACCCTAGACAGTTTTTCCCAACACGAACGACATGGCTGTGCCATTCTCGAACCTGTCTAATGCACCCTGGAACTTTAGCTTAATTTTTTGAGTCGGTTGTGTTAATAGGATGACTCGGAACTGGTCTAGTTTAAATAGTGTCACACTCCCCTGTATTTGTCAGAGTAAATATAAGTAAAGTAAGAACATCGAGTTAAATTTTAACCATGAAATCCAATCTGACTTTAACAACTTTTGAATCTACTGCCAGTTTTACTAACCCTTGTGATAGTTCCTTGAGTATTTCAGATTTGCAAGAAATTATTAATAAGATTGAAACTTTTACTGGAGATGAATGGCTTTCGTTGTGTCCTGATATCGATCAAGGGGAATTCTATCGGGAATGGTTTATCTGCTATGATTTTGAAGCCACTCAAACTTGGGAAGCCTACGATTATTTAACCGATGATTGGTTTGAATCCCAGGATTTATCCCAAGTTAAAGCAATTATTAATCGGATTGAAAATGCTAGAATCTATATCCCTATTGCCGCTTAATTGTTGCTGTTTCTTAACTGTAAAATCCTATGATAATTCCCAAGGGGCTAATTAGCCCCTATATTTTTGAGAACTAATTTTTATAGTAGGGAACAGGGAACAGGGAACAGGCAATAGGCAATAGGCAATAGAGATCAGTATCAGTCTTAACTGCCAAGGCCGACTGCTATGATTACGAATTAATGGCAACGGATGGCAGTTGTTCTAAAGTGGGATAATCGGTATAACCTTTTTCATTTCCCCCATAAAATGAAGATCGATCATAAGGATTTAATAGAGCATTAATCTCAAAACGTTTGGGTAAATCGGGATTAGAAATAAATAACCGTCCGTAAGCAATTAAATCGGCATTTCCAGAAGCGATCGCTTGATTTCCACTGTCTCGATTATGAGATCCGGCGGAGATAATTGCCCCCTTAAAATAGTTACGGAAAAACCCCGCACTTAATTCGGCTAAAGGAATTTCTGCCTGATCTATTTTAGCCCAACTATTCAGAGCATCGGCATTTGATCGCGGTTCAACAATATGCAAATAGGCTAGATTAAATTGATTTAAAGCATTAGCTACATAACTAAAGGTTGCCACGGAATTAGAGTCGGATATACTATTAAATGTACCCGCCGGAGACAGTCTCACCCCGACGCGATCGCTTCCCCAAACACCCACCACCGCTCTCGTTACTTCTAATAAAAATCGGCTTCTATTTTCGAGTGTGCCACCATACTGATCGGTGCGTTTGTTGGTACCATCTTGAAGAAACTGATCCAATAAATAGCCATTGGCACTATGAATTTCTACCCCATCAAAACCCGCAGCTAAAGCATTTTCCGCCGCCTTGCGATAGTCCTCTACGATCCCAGAAATTTCCTCGGTTTCTAAAGCCCGGGGGGTGACGAAGGGTTTTTCCCCTTCCATGGTACTCGCCGTGCCTTCGGGGGCGATGGCTGAAGGGGCTACGGGTAGGGCTCCATTGGGTTGTAGTAAGGGATGGGAAATCCGGCCAACGTGCCACAGTTGCAGGAAAATCCGGCCTCCCTGTTGGTGAACTGCTTTGGTGACGAGTTTCCAGCCTTCGGTCTGTTCGGCTGAATGAATTCCAGGTGTGCCTGGGTAGCCTACTCCTTGGGGGGAGATTTGGGTAGCTTCGGTAATAATTAATCCCGCCGAGGCTCGTTGTCCATAATATTCGGCGTTGAGGGGGACGGGGACGTTTCCAACTCCGGCGCGGTTGCGGGTTAGTGGGGCCATAACAAGGCGGTTGGGTAAGGTATAGCGACCCAATTGGAAGGCGGAAAATAGGTTAGATTGACTGTTCATTATATCTTTTTGCCCTAGACTTGGTTTAGTAGTTAAACAACTGTTTAATAATCAGGATAAAACATTTACCCAAAAAAGTCAAGCAGTTATCTAACTGTTTGAGTTTGGATGCAAAGGAGTTAGAATAGAAATAATACAGCATCCGTGTCAAGTGGTTGATACCGATGGAAATATAGCTCTAGTTTAAACCCATTATGTCCGACTCCTGCGAAAATCTCCATACCTATTCACCTTTAACCGTAACCATCAGTGATACGGAAAAACGAGCTAAAATATTTGCAGCTTTAGGTGATCCAACGAGATTGCGAATAATTGAGATGTTAGCACGACAAGAGGAAATGAGTGGCTCTAAGGTGGCATCCCGGGCAGGAATTAGTTTGGCTTTGTTTTGTCACCATTCTAAAATTTTAGCAGAAGCGGGATTAATTCAAATTAGAAAAGACGGGCAAACCAAGTATAATTCGATTAATTGGAATGTCTTAGAGGAGTGTTTTCAAGGGTTAATGCGGTCGGAATCAAAATAGGAGTAATACTGATGTTAACGCTGGCAAAATGGACAGTTTAGGACATAGACTGATTTATGTTCTCGTTCGACCGTTCGACCGTTCGACTGGCTCACGGCTCACGGCTCACGGCTCACGAAGCGGCCTGTTTCCTGTTCCCTGTTCCCTGTTCCCTGTTTCCTGTTCCCTGCTATAACTGATTTCCTGGTAAAACGGTAAAATCATTGTAAAATCGCTTCCCTCTCCTACCTCAGAACTACAGGTTAAGGTTCCCCCATGTTTATCAACAATAATAGCATAGGTAATTGCCAATCCTAAACCCGTGCCTTGTCCCACAGGTTTTGTGGTAAAAAATTGATCAAAACTGCGACGAATTACTTCTGGGGACATCCCAATTCCATTATCACCAATATTAATCATTAATTGAGATTTATCGGTGTGAGGTTCAATTTTAATAGTAATTTTAGGGATAAATTCTTTCTCTGATGTGGTCTGATTTTTTGACGTTATGACTTTACTTTCAATCGCATCAATAGCATTATTCAATAAGTGAATAAAAACTTGATTAATTTCACTAGCATAGCATTCAATAGTCGATAATTTATCGTAATCTCGAATCACTTGAATTTCAGGACGATGGGAGGTAGATTTGAAGCGATGACTTAACAGCATTAATGTACTTTCAATTCCTTCTTTGAGGTCTACGGTTTTTAATTGTGCTTCATCCAGTCGAGAAAATACTCGCAATGATCGTACTAAATCTCGAATTCGATTTGCACCGACTTCCATTGAGGATAAAAGGTGAGGAAGGTCATTTTTCAAAAATTCTAAATCAATTTCTTCAGACCATTGTTCAAGTTCAGGAATATGCGGTGGAAGATACTGTTCATAAAGTTGAATTGTTTTGAGTAAATCTCCCACATATTGTTGAGCATAAAAGATATTTCCATAAATGAAATTAATCGGATTATTAATTTCATGGGCGACACCCCCGACTAACTGACCAAGAGAAGACATTTTTTCCGTTTGAATTAACTGAAGCTGCATTTTTCTTAATTGTAAATGCACATTAATTCGGGCTAATACTTCTTCCGGTTGAATGGGTTTAGTAATATAATCTACTCCGCCAACTTCTAAGCCTTTTACCTTATTCACCAAATCACTCAAAGCCGTCATAAAAATTACGGGAATATCCTTAGTTTTAGGATTTTCCTTTAACTGACGGCAAGTTTCAAACCCATCAATTCCCGGCATCATCACATCTAATAAAATTAAATCTGGTAAGGTGTCTTGAAGTTTTAGTAAAGCATTTTCCCCACTTTTGGCAATAGAAACTCTAAAGCCAGATTGATTTAAAATATCTAAAAATAACTTAACATTAGTCAAGTTATCATCAACAATTAAAATAGAATAGGAATAGGAATTTTTCATGGATTATTAATTATTAATATAGGGTTGAATAAAGTGGATAATTTGTTCGTCTTCAAAGGTTTCAGCCAATTGAATCATATAATCAGCAAAAGCAGTATATTCAGCATCTAACTGTTTAATCCGATCGGCTTCATTTTGAATATCTAAAATGTAACCCCCTTTGGCAAAATTATACAAGTTAATCAGTTCTTGAGAAGGAGGAATAATTAAAGAACTAACAGACACAGGTGATCTTGATTTGTATACTACTGGCTCTGAACTTTCGTAAATCCAGGTTAATTTTAACATTTCTTGGAGTTGATTTAATAAAACTTCTTCTTGTATGGGTTTAGATAGAAACCCATTACAACCCGCCTTTAAACATTCTTCTTGATCTGCACTAAATACAGAAGCAGAAGAAGCAATAATAATTAGATCATAAAATTCGGGATCGGTTCTTAATTGTCGAGTCATTTCTAAGCCCCCCAGAATAGGCATCATTAAATCAGTAATTACGACATTAGGATACAATTGTTTAACTTTTTCTAATCCTTCTTGTCCCTGGGTTGCTTCGATGAGTTCAAAGCCGAGGGGTTCCAATAAATTAACCATAACGGATCTATTTTCCCAGCGATCATCTACAATCAAAATAGTCTGTTTTTCTCCCTGATAACCGACAATTTTTTGTGAAGTTTCAGTTTTCTTAATAGGTTGATCTTTGGCTGCGGGTAAATTGACATCAAACCAGAATTTACTTCCAATTCCTGGAATACTCTCAACATTAATCTTCCCTGCCATCATTTCTACAATTTGATTACTAATGGCTAATCCCAATCCAGTTCCTTCGGATTTTCTGGCGTGTTCTCCTACCTGTTCAAAGGGTAAAAATATTTTTTGAATTTGTTCAGAGGTCATCCCAATTCCCGTATCCTCAATTTTAAACCTTATCATATACATTTTGATAGAATCAGATTCGATTGATTCCGATAAAACCTTGACTTCAAAACAAACCGACCCGGTATCAGTAAATTTAATCGCATTTCCTAATAGATTTAATAAAACCTGACGCAACCGCTTTTCATCAGCATAAATTCCTTCGGGTAAAGGAGTTAAAGATTGATAAGTAAATTGTAATTCTTTTTGTTCAGCTTTCAGGCGACAAACTTCTATAATTCCCCATAAACAATGTTCTAAATTAAAATCTACAGGATAGAGTTCTAGTTTACGCGCTTCGATTTTAGAGAAATCTAAAATATCATTAATTAGGGTTAATAAATGAGAACCACACTCATAAATAATATGGAGTCCTTGTCGGTGTTTAGGAGTTAGAGTTGGTTCCCGTTGTAGAATTTGAGCATAGCCTAAAATCCCATTTAAGGGAGTGCGGAGTTCATGGCTCATATTAGCCAAAAATTCACTTTTAGCTTGGTTAGCAGATTCGGCATCTTCTTTCGCGGCTTGGAGTTGTGCTGTACGTTCTTCTACCCGTTGTTCTAAAGTTTCATTGGAAGTGGCTAAAATCGTAAAGGATTGTTGTAATTGTTGAGCCATTTGGTTAAAAGAATCCCCCAGAAGCATGATTTCTTTAATACCTTTAATCCGAATTTTTTGTCTGAGATTTCCACTGGCAATTTCCCGGGAAGCAATACTCAAATCCATGATTTTTTGGGTAATCCAACGGGAGGTTAATAGTCCAAATATCATAGCAATTCCCAGGGCAATTAAACAAAGAATAATGGTTTTTTGAGTATTCGCATTAATTTGCCCCATAAAATCGGATTCTGGAATTACCACGACAATTAACCAATCTAAACCCCATTGATCTTTCCAAGGACTAATATTGACAAATTGACGTTGATTATTGATTTGAATATGTAGAGATTGAGTTGTAGTAATTGAGTAAGTTTGACCAAATTTTTGAGTGATAGTATTAAAGGTTTCTCGAATTAGTGGATCTTGACTATCAGCAGCATTCAGTCGTTTTGCCACACCATCAACCATTTGATAAGGAGGTTTAGACGATGAACTTGCCACCAAAAGTCCGTTACGTTCTAAAATAAATATTTGTCCAGAGTTACTGGTTTTTAAATTTTTTAAAAATTCACTAATTTGTGATAAGCGTAAATTAGAAATCAAGACAGCAATTAAATTATTGCTATCATTATATAGGGGATAACTGGCGGAAATAGAGACAATATCGGGAAAATTATCCCATTGATAAATTTTACTCCAAATCGGTTTTTTTGCCCGAACTGCATCGGTATAAGCGGCTTCACTGCGGGGATTATAATTATCATAAGATCCCATCAATTTAGTTCGATTCCCCTGGGGATCTGTTGCATAAATATTAGAATTCCATTCGGTTTTAGGAGAAAGTTCATCAATAGTAGCTTTATTCAAATCTAAAAAATATCCGGCTCCGGCATATTCTCCCGTAGGTAATACATAATAAACGTAACCCACATCAAAGGCTTGAAGTTGTCTCCAAAAATAATGCCCAACTTCAGAATAATTGGTCAGATCTAATAACCCTAATTCAACAGCATCGGCATTAATTTTATTAATTTTATGGGGTGTAGAAAGATAATTATTTAAGTGTTGTTCGATCCGAGAACTAACTTCATTTTCAATTTCTTGTGCGAGTTTATTAATAGCTTTTTCTCCATGATTGAAAGTTAACCAACCTGTCAAACCAACAGCAATAGAAATTTCTAATAAAAAAGGAACTACAAGTGCCAAACTTAGGGGAATTCCTTGGGATTTATGCGATCGACGAAAGATGGGAAAGAATGATAATATCATAGTAATAAAAGCAGTTAACTTAAGGAGAATTTTGCAACTCTGGTGTTAAGCTGCGAAAGTCAAATTGCGATGCACCCGGATGACAACTGATGCAACTATTCACCGTCAAAGGTTGGGAAAGATCAACCCGGGGATGGAGGGCTTTAAAATAACGGGAACGATTAAAACGATAGGGGATGGTCTCATCCTTGAGAGCAATGGGACGGGAATAGGTCTGGAGATATTTCCACATTAACAATAATGATGGCCCTTCTAAGGGTTGCAGCGTTGCACCATAATGTTCTGGATCTTGAATCACTTGCTGCCAAGTTTGGGTGGGAAATACCTGGGGTGGGATAGCAATATGACAGCTTGAACAGGTGTTGAGATAAAGTTCATGTCCCAGTTCATATCCGGGTTGAATACTGTCCACACTGCCGATCTGATTGGGGCTAGGCGCGTTTTCAGCCAGGACGACTGAGGGGGCGAGGGGGGGTGTTTGTGTTATCCCCAAGGCAATACCGATACTCCAGAGCCCGACTATGAAAATTAATACCCAGGAAGGAGAACGTCCCTTTTGCTTTTGAATTGTGTTTTGACTTAAAAAACCCATAACCAAGACAAATGATCTGGCAACATCACTGAAATCCTAGCTCAGATTAGCACTGTTTTTGGAGAATTGGAGTTAATCAAGATTTAAGATCATGCCTTCCCTAGCAACAATACCATTGGGAAAAACAGCCTGAACTTGGGCTTCAATTTGAGCAAGAATTTCATCGGTATGGGACGGATCATGTTGATACATAACCACCTGCTTGACTCCAGCTTTTTTGGCAACTTCTACGCCTATTTCCCAGGTGGAATGTCCCCAACCAATTCTAGGCAATTGGTGATTGTGATATTCTTCGTTGGTGTAGGTGGCATCGTAAATAAACACATCCGCGTCCCTGGCTAGATGTAAAACATTTTTATCGAAGTGATCGGGAAAATGTTCGGTATCGGTACAATAAACCGCCGTCTTTCCTTGCCAAGTAACTCGATATCCCACCGCCCCATTGGGATGATTCAGAGGGGCTGTTTCGATTTTGATATCATCTAAAGTTAATGTATCCCCCGGAAATAGGTCATAGAACTTCATATCCGACTGCATGACATTGATGGGGACGGGAAAATTTGGGTGCACCATCTGATCACAGAGACGGTCTTTGATGGTACTACCATCCGGTGCGATCGCCCCATAAATATGAAAACGATTAATTGGAATAAAAGCGGGAACGAAAAAGGGAAATCCCTGGATATGATCCCAATGGGTATGGGAAAAAAACATATAGGCTTCCACGGGCATTTGTCTGAGCAGATCCATTCCCAAGACTCTTAAGCCTGTACCTGCATCAAAAATTAAGCGTTTTTCACCCAAGCGCATTTCCACACAGGAGGTATTTCCTCCGTATTCAACCGTTTGCGATCCAGGCGTGGGTATACTGCCCCGCACCCCCCAGAATCTTACGGAAAAATCAGTTTCAGAGTTCTTATCCATGGGGGTTGCTTGATCATAAGAATGTGGGTTCTGGGCTGAAGGATCAGAAACTGGCATCGTTTGTTTTAGCCTTGGACGTAGAAGGTTGACTCAGCCTACAATTTAAAAGGCATGGAATTGACATCCTCCCCGCCATAAACGGACGGTGATTCCCAAACCTCACGATTTAGGTTTCTGCTTCTTAGCAACTGCCTCTACCCACAAGGAGTTTTCTGGTCTTATGTTCGCTCCACAGACTATCCCCGCAAGCCCTGCGGTTCTTATGTGTCGAAGTCTCAAAAAGAGAATTCTTAAGTTTGTGTTGATTCTAGGGGTGGACTGCCCATTGCCCTATCCTCTTTTCCCTGTCTACCGATTTGTCTGCGCCGCCAGTACAACTGGGCTTCGCTCGTTAGGCTGTCTGAATCCATCGTCACGGGTGGGTCAGTGACCATCCACATTCTAACACAAAGCCGTCGTAGAACCACGGGGTTTCTACCCATTTTTTCGATAAATCTTAGCGTAGAGTAGTGTTTGGTGCATCTTAAACAATTATGAATTACGAATTAATAATTACGATAAGACACAATTCGTAATTCGTAATTCGTAACTCGTAATTAATTTCGTAATTCATAATTTGTAATTCACTGTTTACTGGCGGCTTTAATCCCTTTTTCTACTAGGGGCCCAACCTGATCCACATCCTGCCAACCCAGAATTTCAGTGACTTTCCGTTCTAGGTTTTTATAGGTTCGGAAAAATTCAGCAATTTCTTCTAGGCGATGATGGGGAATATCTTTAAGAGATTTTACATCTGCGTAGCGTGGATCGGCTGCGGGAACACAAAGAATTTTTTCATCCCGATCGCCACCATCGATCATTTCTAAAAACCCAACGGGTCGGGCTGCGATCACACAACCGGGAAAGGTGGGTTGATCCATAATCACTAAACCATCTAAGGGATCTCCGTCTTCCCCTAGGGTATTGGGAATGAAGCCATAATCAAAGGGATATTGGACGGAAGCAAACAAAACCCGATCAAGGGCAAAGGCTTGTAACTCTTTATCGTATTCGTATTTGTTTTTGCTTCCGGCGGGAATCTCAATCAAAACGTTAATTAAACCCGGTTTGGGTTGGGGTACAATCTTCGATAAATCCACGAATCGTTCTCCAAACTTTAGATAATCATCAACATCGGGGAAAGCTCCCCTCTAATATTCTAAAGGGGATGGGGATTTCCTCCAAGGGGGTTGGGCTGTTTGCCACCGAGATCAATTCAGCATCCCCATTTAACCAGCGCCGATTCCCCGACCATTTTGATTAAACTCTATAACAGTTTGTTCTGATAATTCATGGGTTGTGATTGCCCTTAAGATTTCTAAGGGTAAGGTTAAATGATGGGCTCCGGCTTGTAGGGTGGCAGCGGCTTCCTGGGGGGATTTAATACTGGCGGCTAATATTTTAGTCGGACTTCCTGTTAATATGTCGTTCATTTGTTTGACTAATTCAATACCATCCCCTAATAATCGAGTTGCCCGATTCACATAGGCGATCGCATATTTGGCCCCCGATTCCATCGCTACAGCAGCTTGGGCGGCACTATAAATGGCAGTCACAGAACAGGGAATTTCGGCAGATAAATAGGCAACTGTTTGAAATCCTACGGAAGTCGCTGGAATTTTTAAAACCGTTTGTTCTCCTAGTAATTCAAAGGCTTTTTTTCCTTCCCTTACCATTCCCTGAAAATCCGATGCCATTAATTGATAATAGATTTCCCCCGAAATTAATTGTTTTAACTGTTTTAAGGTTTCTTCAGGAGATAATTCACTTTTTGCCAATAAAGTAGGATTGGTTGTAAGTCCTTTCACCCATCCCCAATCTTTAACTATTTGTGCTTCTGAAATAATTGCCGAATCCAAATATAAAGCCATTATGTTTAATACTTTTTGAGTGTTGAGTGTTGAGTGTTGAGTGTTGAGTGTTGATTTATGTTAGTCTGTTAGTCAGCGAGCGGGGACGCTCGCACTGCTGCCCATTAAGATATTCCTTCAAACCGCTAACTACTAACTGATTACTTGTAACTCTTACGCTGATAACTGTTCACTGATAACTGATAACTGATTCATGACATTCCTTCAAATGGCCCTAAAAATGTCGGTTTGGGGCGAACAATATGCAGTTCTAGGATAGCTTTAATTACCGCTAAAACTTCTCTTTGGGTATAGAATCTCATGGAATCATCCTGAAATTTTCCCCAGTCTGGTGTTCCTAGACCTACCGAGTCTATACCCAATTTATTACAGGTGTAAACCGCCCGGGGAAGATGATATTTTTGAGTAATTAAAACCGCCTTTTCTATGCCAAAAATTGCTCTAGCCCGATAACAACTTTCATAGGTACTAAATCCAGCATAATCTAACTTAATATCCTTATTTGGAACTCCCAAACGTTCTGCATATTGCTGCATTGCCACCACTTCATTATATTCAGGAGTGCCATTATCCCCCGTCATTAATATTTTATGAACTCGCCCCAAACGATATAATTCCACTGCCCCTTCTACCCGATCTGCTAACATCGGTGTTGGGGTTCCATCCGCCCAAACTCCCGCCCCAAACACAATTGCTACAGGTTCTTTGGGGACGGTTTCTGGTTGCGTAAATCGACGATTATTCGTAACAGTTTTAATATAAATTGTTAACAAAAAAGGGACTAATACTGTTCCCAAAACCATTAATAAAATCAGAAAACGCCAGTGCAAGACAAACCATTTAGGCATAAAATTAAAGTTGACCGTGGTAGAGACAAAGTTTGGTTTAGGAATAGGGTATCAGCAAAGCGGTTATTTCTACTTCAACGGGGAACCCAATTGGGTCAAATTTAAAACATAACCCCCCGTTACCAGATAAACAGAGTTCGCCATCGCCCCCAAATGACGCACTAACGCCCCTAAACGATCGCGGAAGGTTCTACCCATGGGATAGGCGGGAACCACTCCCCATCCCGTTTCTTCGGCCACTAAGATGATATTTCCTGGAAGTTTATCTAATATTTTTAATAATTGATCTTGAGTATTTTCCCAGGTCATTTGATCTTGATCTAGCAAATTAGCTAACCAAGTTCCTAAAGAATCTACTAAAATACAAGTATCTTGACTGGATATTTTTTCTAAGGTTGCAGTTAAGTCTATCGGAACTTCTAAAATTTCCCAGGACATCGGACGACGTTCTTGATGTTTTTGAATCCTAATTTGCCATTCTTGATCCGTTGGATCTAGTTGAGATGTAGCAATATAAATCACTTGTTTTTCAGACTGTATGGCTAAGGTTTCCGCCCATTCACTTTTCCCTGAACGGGCTGGGCCAGTTACTACTATTAATTCAGAAGGAATAATTAAAGAATTCATATTAGGTTTTCCAAAATAATTTTAATCTTGTACATAAACTCACAAATAGTGCTATAATTATAGTATAGGATAATCCTCGCAAAAATCCCAGGGTGGGAGTATTAGTTAGGGCTTCAATTTTAGGAGTCCAACCCTTTAATTCTAAAATCGGCCATAATAAATTAGCAAAGGCGATATAACCAATCATCGGATTTTTACCCGTATCAATGAATAACTGAAACCAGAGTTTTTGCTGGAAACCATCAATTAAAATTGTTAAGATAATTAACAGAAAAATAGCGATCGCCGTGGTAATAAAAAAATAACTCATCGTGGCGGGATCTTTTTTAATTCCTCCTTGATAGGGTTCAAAAGCTAATCCTAAAATTAACCCATATATTCCCCATTGATACATTTGATATAATAACATTTCTAGGGGATGGTTAGGTTCCTTGAGTAAACGATAACCGAAAATCAATAAAACTAAACTTATTCCTGTGGTTTGGGGGAGTAAGCGAGATTGTAAACCAATGAGTAAATTTAAAATAATGATTCCCATTAAAATCATAATTCCAATTAAGCGAAATCGGTTCCAATTTTTCGGGATATCTTGGTCATCAACCTGTTGATAATTGATAATTTCTTCCCCAATAAAAGTTGCTGGAATTGCGATAAATAAATATTTTAAATATTCAAATTGATATAACCAAGGAATCGGGGATATAGATAGAATTTCTGTCATCCATCCTCCGGCGGATTTAGATAGAATTAAACCCAATAAAACTCCTAGTAACCCGATTCTAAATTGCGGATAATTTCGCGTGAATAACCAAATTAAAGAAGTAAAAACAATAATATTAGTTAAAACCAATAAAATAATATCACTCCGATAGAGAGAAAATTGAGGAAATTTAGGATCATGGGGATATTGAATTTGAGTTAAAATTGCGATCGCCACCCCCAAACCGAGGAAATTTATAACCAAATTAATCCATTTAGGAATAAACTTAGGTAATTGCACAAACATAAAAAATAATACCCCAAATCCGATTAAGGCGAGTTGCCATTTTTCGGAATTGGGTTCGGGGTTAATAACTGTGGGTCTAAAATGTTGTAAAACTATCGCAAAAGTTGCTAATAAAAATCCCCGTTTTAAAATTCCTATAATCATATCAAGAGTTTTCCATCCTTGAGATAAACGCCGAGATAATGCTAAAGGAATCGCTATTCCTAAAGAGAATAGAAAAATAGGAAAAACCAAATCAACCCAAGTTAGTCCAGATAATTTAGGATTAAATTGATGGGTAGGAGGTGGAAATTGGGCGTGATACATCCAAGCGGGTAAAGTTCCATTAAAAGGAATTACACCGGATAAAACCATTGCTAAAACCGCTAGTCCTCGCAAAGCATCTAAGGCATCTATTCGTTTAATATTTGATCGATATTGATATAATAATTGCATTGTAGTCAACCTTATATAGCCATCCTAAATTAGTTATAATATTTTATCGTAGAGGTTGGGAGATCCAACCCCTACAGGTTTTCATAAATTATTTAGAATTGCTATAGATTAACTTCCACCTGCTGCGATACCAAAGATAATAGTCAGAATTAAAGCAATTGCCATAAAAATTACAGCAATCAAAAATAGCCAATATTGCAGCGTATAAAGTTTACGCAATTGTCCCAAAGCACCCATCAAATTTTCGATATCATTTCCTTGGGTATCAACAATTAATTTAAACGCTTTTGCAGAATTAATTGTCCAAATTCCAGTAACTAATAGAATCACTCCCTGTACCAGTTCACCGAATCCTCCTTTGAGGAACATAATAACTCCACCAAGAGCTCCTAATATTCCACCAGCAATTAGAAAGTAACTCACAAATAACATTTTTTTAGACAAATCCAAAATCAGTTGATTCTGAGATTCATTAAATTCATAACTTCCGTTGTCCATAATTTCCCCTGAAAAAAAGTTAAGTTAATTACAGCTTAATTTTACTCCTATTTTCTGAAATGGCAATCATTCAGTTAAAAAAATCTTGTCACTTCTGCTGTTTGTGATAGAATTTGGGCAAATGCTCAACCTATTGCTACCCCCAGGGTTAAAAACGATTGAGCAGAAATACTAAAAAATGGAGTGAGGATGATGAATTTTAAAATCTTAGCATTGTCTGTTATTCTATCTACATTGGGATTTGCAACTGTCGCTCAAGCGGAAAATGAATCGGATTTGCAACAATTAAGAACTACAAATCGTTGTCCCGAATGTGATTTAAGAGGCGCAAATCTGCAACAGTTTGATCTGCGGGGGGCTAATTTATTTAAAGCTCAACTGCAAGGATCAGATTTAAGAGGTGTTGATCTTCGCAGTGCTAATCTGAATCAAGCTAATTTATATAGTGCCGATTTAACTCAAGCTAATTTAGCATCTGCTAACCTATTTGGTGCTAATTTAAGGAATACTATATTAGAACGGGTAGATTTCCGAGAAGCCGATCTTTCCCAAGCGGATTTAGCTCAGGCAAATTTAATCAAGGCAAATTTAAAAGATGCTAGTTTAGTCGGTACAAACTTTAGCCAATCCTATCTCAACCAAGCTAATTTAGAAAATGCTGATTTGCGTAAGGCATTTTTATTTCAAACTGATTTAGAAGCAGCAAACCTTACCCGTGCTAACTTATTGGGTGCGGATTTACGCAAAGCTAATTTGGATCGGACTATTTTAGAAAATGCTAATTTAACCGCTACAATTTTAGCTGATACTAACATTGATCGGGCTAAATTATCTCAAACAACCCTCCGAGGAAGCCTGCTACAAGGCACGGATTTATCTCCTGTTGTTTGTGTAATTACAAATGTGGTTAATTGTGTGGTGGTACCGATTTCAGAACAGGTTGAAAGTCAAGAATTTCCCTTGAATTAATGTTGATCAGATAATCTAAAAAATCTAGTAGGGCGGGTTTACAAATCTTATTTGTAGGAATTATAAATTGTGATGGAACCCGCCCTACGATTAATGTTATTGTGAGGTTTTATTTAACATTTCTTGAAGTTGGAGGACGGCTTTATTATTCCCTTGTTGTGTATATAATTCTAAGGCTTTTTTCCAAGCATTATTGGCTTCGGCGGTATTGCCTTTTTTCCATAAAGATTCCCCTAAATTTTTTAAGGCTTCCGCATAGTCAGGATTAATTTCTAAGGCTTTTTGATATTGGGCGATCGCTTCATCCCATTGTCCTTGACTGGCGTGTAAAAATCCCAAAGCATTATAAGCCAGCCCATATTGAGGATTCAAACTAATAGCTTCTTGATAGACTTGAGTAGCTTCTTCTATTTTTCGTTGATAAAATAAAGAATTTCCTAAATAAAAATGATATTTAGCTTCTTTGGGTTGATTTTCTACCAATTGACGAAAAATTGCTTCGGAAGCGGCATAATTTCCAGTTTGATAGAGTTGAATTGCTTGACGAAATATTGCTTGTCGAGATTGTTTCTTGTCTAACTTTTCCTGTTCCGCTTCACTGGGTTTACCCCGCAACTCGCTGGGACTGGGTAAATCGTTTTGAGCTTGTACTTTGGATGATAATACAATAATTATTCCTAAAATTATTGTTGTTACCCGGGTTAAATTTAACGGTTTATTTTTCATCTTTGTAATTGTAATCTGATGTTAAATTTTTTCTTCACAATATTCCGATAGGTTGTCATCTATCGGAATATTGATTATATTTTAATTAATGCAGAAAATGACGAATACCCGTGAAAACCATAACTAATCCTAACTCATTTGCTGCCTTAATTGAATCTTGATCTCGCATACTTCCCCCAGGTTGTACAATAGCAGAAATACCTGCCGCCGCCGATGTGCGAACTGAATCATCAAAGGGGAAAAAGGCATCACTTCCTAAAACCCCGCCTTTAGCGTTGTCTCCGGCTTGTTTGAGGGCAATTTCCACTGACCCGACCCGATTCATTTGTCCGGCCCCAACGCCTAATGTCGTCTGATTTTTAGTAACAACAATAGCATTAGATTTAACGTGCTTAACTATTTTCCAAGCAAACATTAATTCCTCTAATTCTTCTGGAGTAGGTTGCTTTTCTGTCACCACTTTCCAGTCCGTAGATTGTTCCACAATATCATCGGCGGTTTGGACTAAAAAACCACCTGCAATTAGTTTAATTGTTTCTTTTGGCCCTTGAGTTAAATTAGGTAAAATTAACACCCGTAGGTTAGATTTTTTCTTGAGAATTTGAGACGCTTCTGGAGTACAATCTGGGGCAACAATACACTCTAAAAAGGTTTTGCTTAAAGCCGTTGCTGTCTCTTGATCAATAGTTCGATTTAATGCTACAATTCCCCCAAAGGCAGAGGTTGAATCAGCATTAAAGGCTTTTTCATAAGCTGTAGATAGGCTATTAGCAACAGCAACACCGCAGGGATTTGTATGTTTTAAAATGGCGGCGGCGGGTTGATCGGGAAACTCACAAATAATCCGTCTAGCGGCTTCTAAATCCACTAAATTATTATAACTTAAGGGTTTTCCTTGTAAAATCTGACCCGATGCCCAACCTGTGGGTTGAGTTCCGGTTTGATACCAAGCCGCAGGTTGATGGGGATTTTCGCCATATCTTAAGGATTGAATTTGAGTTCCTGCTAAGACAAAACTTTGGGGTAAGGGAGATTCAGAATTGAGTTCTTGTTGTTCTAAATAGGCTGCGATCGCGCTATCATAAGCTCCCGTATGTTGAAAGGCTTTTAAGGAACAATGTTGACGAAATTCTAAAGAAATTTCCCCATTTTTTTGCTTAAATTCTTCTAAATAAGATCCATATTGTTCGGGATTACATAATACAGTTAAATGGGCATAATTTTTAGCCGATGCCCGTAATAAAGTTGGGCCACCAATATCAATATTTTCGATCGCGTCTGCTAAAGAAACATCGGGTTTAGCAATAGTTTGTTCAAAGGGATAAAGATTAACTACGACTAAATCAATAGCACGAATATTATGGGTTTCTAACTCACTTAAATCTTGAGGCACATCTCGACGGGCTAAAATTCCGCCATGAATACGAGGATGGAGGGTTTTAACTCGTCCGCCTAAAATCTCAGGAAATCCCGTATAATCAGAGACTTTAGTAACAGCAAGTCCGGCCGCTTTTAAAGCTGTTGCTGTACCGCCACTACTAATTAAGTCGAAACCTAATTCTTCAACTAAGCTTTTAGCAAACTCAATTAGTCCTCGTTTATCAGATACACTCAATAAAGCTAAACGGGCCATTGGGCAAAACTCCGAATTCAAAAACAACAGTCTACCATTGTTGCACCTACTGGCTCAATTTCTGTTCCTACCTATTGCCACCAATAACAAAACCGAACTCAAGAACTCAATTTGTAAGTTGTGGATGTTTTGGTCATTGACACTCCCCACGCATAAATGCGGGGGATTCTTGACTAAGCCCACAAAGGGACTCTCAAAGGGGCTGTCAATTCCCCTCTACTGACTCCACTAAGATCAAGTCCTAGTATTGTCGCTACTTTTCGCCCAATATTGGCCGCACCATTGCAATCTGCGTTGATCAACCAATTATCCATGCCATGATCTATCATCAAAGCATTTAATGGATTGACATTAGATTGGATATTTTGAGACTTATAGACAAGCTCTAAATAAAAGCATCCGTTTCTAGGCAAGATTTGACGAGAATAATAGATCCCACAATTAGTTAATTTTGAAGACTCTGCGCACAAAAACTCTAGGATTGCCTTGAGTTTTGTGTCGGGACTAATGAGATTTTGCTGACATCCAAACATTTTGTTACCTCCTGACACTAAAATAACATAGTATTAATACTTTGTGCATAATGTCATGGCAACAAAAAAACATCCTGTCCCCGCGTACCTAGATGAGCTAGAGTCTGAAAAGTTAACCAAGATTGCTAGTTTGTGGGGGTGCAGTATGTCTGCTGCACTCAAAAGACTTATTAGAGAATTTAATCTTGACGGTGGCTAAAGCCACCACCGCTTACCTCCCCATAGCTAAAGCTAGGGGCTTCCGCTCGTTTTTTGGTGAAATCCGCTAGAATAGGATCAAGAAACGTAAAAACACTCTCAAAAATCCCTATATTCTAGCTTTTAATAGCCAAAATTAAAAATGACTACAGTGATGATTGTCGATGATAGCAACGCTCTCCGAGAGATAATTGCTAATATGTTGCGAGACAGTGGGATGGAGGTGATCTCAGCCGAAGATGGAGTTCAAGCCTTAGAAAAAATTGAACAGGTCACACAACTGGATTTAGTGGTATTAGATATTGTTATGCCCAACATGAACGGCTATGAGTTATGTCGCCATATTAAAAAAAATCCCAAAACCCAGAATATTCCCGTAGTTATGTGTTCTAGCAAAAGTGAGGACTTTGATCGCATCTGGGGAATCAGACAAGGGGCTGATGCCTATATTTCCAAACCTTTCCGTCCCGAAGAACTGTTGAGTACAATAAAACAACTCCTACCGAGGTAGGAATCAGTAATCAGTAATCAGTTATCAGTTGTAGGGGCGGGTTCATCCAGATTTAGGTGATTAACTCATATCTAAAATAACCCGCCCCTAGCAGTCAAAGAGTTATCAGTTGAGGAGTTAATAAATTAACTGTAAACTTCTTAACTGATAACTGTTAACTGTTAACTGATGACTGAATAGTCGTCCCGCAGATTATTCTGCTTCGGTACTATCAATTTCATCATCATCTTCCTGATCTTCATCGTCTTCATCGTCTTCTTCAGGGGTTAAAGTCCCTTCGGGAACTAACTCAATCGTTGAGTTTTCTTCCAGCCAGGTAAAGGTTTTTTGTTGAACTAAATCTTCGGTCACAAAAGCGCGTAACCGTTGAGGATCAACATCTTGACCCTTGAGTTCTGAAAGAACTTTAATTTCTTCGGCTTTAATTTCTTCCTCGGTGACGGTCAAAGATTCTAGTTTGGCGACTTCCTTCAAGGCCAAAGAACGTTTCAAAGCGTCAATCGCCTCTGGACGGGCTTGTTCCCGTAGCCGAGGTAACATTTCCCCCGTCAATAACCGCTTAACATCTAATCCCATGTTGCTCAACTGCATTACCTGTTCGGTAATCAGTCGGTCAACTTCCTGACGAATCAAGGTTTCCGGTAAATCGACTTCAATGGTTTCTGCTAAAGCCTCCACTAAAGCTTTGCGTTGATTAGCCTTGGTTTGGTCGTCCTTTTCTCCTTGAAAACGCTTTTCCAAAGAAGCCCGCAGTTCGGCTAAAGTGGAAAACTCGCTGACTTCTTCGGCAAAATCATCATCTAACTCTGGGAGTTCTTTTTCCTTAATTTCATTTAAGGTAATAATAAAGGTGGCATTTTTTCCAGCCACATCCTCATCCCCATATTCATCGGGAAACTTGAGGTTTAAGGTTTTAGTTTCTCCCGGATTCATGCCCACAATTCCATCAACAAAACCAGGGATAAACCGACCTTCCTCCAAATCCACTTGGAAATTATCACCCTTAGCACCCGGAATTTCTTCAAGTTCGTCCGTTTCTGATTCCGGGGTAAAATGCCCTTTAAAATCAACAAACGCGACATCCCCGGCTTGAGCGGGTCTACTTTCAACGGGGATTAAGGTGACTCTTTTTTCCTGTTCCTGTTTTAAGACCTGTTCTACCTGTTCAGGGTCAAACTTAACTTCTTCGGCTTGGACATTTAAGCCCTTATATTCACCGAGTTGAACTTCGGGTTCCACATCCACAACCACTTTAATCGTCAGGGTTTGTCCGGGTTCAAATTGCTGAATCAGTTGATCAATATCGCCTTGGGGCTCAAAGTTGCCAATCGCCGGAATATTCTCCTGTTCGACAGCTTTGGGTAAATACTGGTTCATCAAATCATCCAACGCAGCCGCCTTAATTCGTTCCTGACCCAAGCGCTGAACCAAAATGTGGCGAGGCACTTTGCCTTTGCGGAACCCAGGAATATTCACCGAATTGCTCATCTTCCGAACAACTTGCTCATAAGCATTTTTAGACATTTCAGGGGTAATCTCAATGTCTAATCCAATTTGACTTGCGGGAAGTTTTTCCTGGGTTACTTTCATAAAAAATCGTGATATTCTGAATTCAACACCCCCAACATATTTGACTCGCGGGGGAACCATAATCACCGGATTAGCAAGTTAAAATTGCTAATGTCGGTTTGTGTAATCAAATAGTGATCGTAACTGATTATGCGCCCTTGTGTGACCATTTATTAGATTTTGTTAGATTTTGGTTGGAATCGGAACGGCTAAACTATAATAGATAAGGGAGATTAAGCCCCTACCCAAACGATTAATAATTATTAACCCAAAAGTTTTACGCCCTATAAAAATTTAGATTTATTAAAAATACTATTTTTTGATCACGGAGGTTACAATTTTGTCAAATTCTTATCGAGTTGCCATTCTAGGGGCAACGGGTGCGGTCGGGGCGGAGTTAATCGAACTCCTGGAAAGTCGAAATTTTCCAGTGGGGGAGTTAAAGTTATTGGCTTCTCCCCGTTCGGCGGGAACCTCCTTAACCTTTAGGGGGGAAACTTTACCCGTGGAAGCGGTGTCGGAAACCAGCTTCGATCATGTTGATATTGTGTTGGCATCGGCTGGAGGAGCAACCTCTAAGCTTTGGGCATCAAAAATAGTCGCGGCCGGGGCGGTGATGATTGATAACTCCAGTGCCTTCCGCATGAACCCCGATGTCCCGTTAGTCGTCCCGGAAGTTAACCCAGAGGCTCTTAACCACCATAAGGGGATTATTGCTAACCCCAACTGCACCACGATTTTAATGACGGTGGCAGTTTGGCCATTATATCAGGTACAACCGATTCGCCGGATGGTTGTTGCTACCTATCAATCGGCAAGTGGGGCCGGGGCTAGGGCTATGGAAGAAGTGAAGCAACAGACTTTAGCCATTTTGCAAGGAGAAACACCCAAAACCGAGATTTTTCCCTATCCCTTGGCCTTTAATCTTTTCCCTCACAACACACCGATTAATGAATTGGGTTATTGTGAAGAAGAAATGAAAATGATTAATGAAACCCGCAAAATTTTTGGGGTCAGTGATCTGATGATTTCTGCAACTTGTGTGCGGGTTCCCGTGTTACGCGCCCATTCAGAAGCGGTTAACTTAGAATTCGAGCAACCCTTGAGTGTAGAAAAAGCCCGGCATATCCTCAGCACCGCCCCCGGAGTGGAACTGGTGGATGATCCCAAAGCCAACTATTTCCCCATGCCGATTGATGCGAGTGGACGTGATCCGGTGTTAGTAGGTCGGATTCGTCAGGATTTGTCCCATCCCTGTGGGTTAGAATTGTGGCTCTGTGGTGATCAAATTCGCAAGGGTGCAGCATTAAACGCGGTGCAAATTGCTGAATTGTTAGTGGAAAAACAACTTTTAGGTTTACGGCGTTGAGGTTTTAACCATGACAAACGCAGGAAACACCGATAACTGATATTAAAGACAAATGGTAAGTTTTGGACGAGTCATAACGGCTATGGTAACGCCGTTTCACGAAGACGGTAGTGTGAATTATGCAGTGGCGGAAAAGTTGGCCGCCCATCTGGTGAACACCGGAAGCGATGCCGTAGTTGTGTGCGGAACTACGGGGGAATCTCCGACCTTGACTTGGGATGAAGAATACGAGTTATTTCAAGTCGTGCAGAAGGCAGTGTCAGGCAAGGCTAAGGTAATCGCGGGAACAGGATCGAATTGCACCCAAGAGGCGATCGATGCCACCCAAAAGGCTACTAAACTGGGTTTAGATGGCACATTACAGGTTGTCCCCTATTACAATAAACCGCCCCAGGAGGGTTTGTATCGGCATTTCCAAGCGATCGCCCAGGCCTGTCCCGATTTGCCAATTATGCTTTACAATATACCTGGACGCACAGGACAAAATCTCCTCCCAGAAACGGTAGCGCGTTTGGCGGAGATTGAGAATATTGTGGGGATTAAGGAAGCTAGTGGCAATTTAGATCAAGTCAGCCAAGTTCGACGGTTGACACCTTCGGAATTTTCGATCTACTCTGGAGATGATTCTCTGACCTTGCCCATGTTAGCCGTTGGCAGTTCCGGGGTGGTCAGCGTCGCCAGTCATCTAGTGGGAACGCAACTCCAACAGATGATTCAAGCCTTTGAAGCGGGTCAAATACAAGTAGCAACTGACATCCATATCCGGTTATTAGGGTTGTTTAAAGCCTTGTTTGTCACCACCAACCCGATTCCGTTGAAAGTGGCACTTAACTTGCTAGGCTGGAATGTGGGATCGACCCGTTTGCCTTTGTGTGACCCAACGGCTGAAGTGACAAACGCATTGAAGGACGTGCTGAGTCAATTAAATCTAGTTAAGTAGGATCTCGGCACAGTTTTCTAGGCTTTGTGAAAACTAAATATCCACTCCTGATTGACAGAATTTTCAAAATAATTAGGATAATTCTGGAAATTCTATCAACTCTTAAATTTTGCCTTGATTATTTCAATTGTCAACCCCTAACAAAAAAGGATCAGCATGATTAAAAACAGCAACACTCCCGTGATTAGAAAAAAAAGCTCAACCATGGCTACCCCCACTTCAACTCCGGTATTTAGTTCCGGTTCCCTGAAAATTATTCCTTTAGGGGGATTACATGAAATCGGAAAAAACACTTGCATCTTTGAATATGAAGATGAAATTGTGATTTTAGATGCGGGTTTAGCGTTTCCAACTGATGGAATGCACGGGGTTAATATTGTTTTACCCGATGTCACCTATCTGCGAGAAAACAAAGAAAAAATTAAGGGGATGATTGTTACCCATGGTCATGAAGATCATATTGGGGGAATTGCTTTTCACCTGAAACAATTCGATATTCCGGTAATTTATGGCCCTCGGTTAGCGATGGCATTATTACAAGGAAAATTAGAAGAAGCCGCCGTGGCCGATCGCACGGAATTACGCTCGGTTCGTCCCCGGGAAATGGTCAGAATTGGGAAATATTTCCTAGTAGAATATATTCGCAATACCCACTCCATTGCTGATAGTTTTACCGTCGCCATTACTACCCCTGTGGGCGTGGTAATTCATACGGGAGATTTTAAAATTGATCATACTCCTGTAGATGGAGAATTTTTTGATTTCCAACGGTTAGCCGAATACGGAGAAAAAGGGGTTCACTGTTTATTAAGTGACTCTACAAATGCCGAAATTCCAGGGTTTACCCCTTCGGAAAGTTCCGTTTATCCCAACTTAGAGCGGGTTTTTGCCCAAGCTCAGGGTCGGATTTTAGTCACAACTTTTGCCTCCTCTGTTCACCGTCTGAATATTATTTTAGATATTGCCCAAAAACAGGGAAGGTTGGTATCGGTGGTGGGTCGCTCCATGTTAAATGTGATTGCCCACGCTCGGACATTAGGATATATCAAATGTGAAGATCGGTTATTTGTGCCTCTGAATGCCATTAGTGGGATTCCTAATGATAAATTACTGATTTTAACCACAGGATCTCAAGGTGAACCTTTATCGGCATTGACGCGAATTGCCAACGGCGATCATCGTCAAATTAATATTAAGCAAGGCGATACGGTGGTCTTTTCAGCTAACCCGATCCCTGGGAATACAATTGCAGTGGTGAACACCATTGATAAATTGATGATCCAGGGAGCAAATGTGATTTATGGACGGGAAAAAGGGATTCACGTTTCCGGTCATGGATGTCAAGAAGATCAGAAGTTAATGTTAGCTTTAACTCGTCCGAAATTCTTTGTTCCTGTGCATGGAGAACACCGGATGTTAGTTCAACACCAAAAGACTGCCCAAAGTATGGGTATTCCAGCAGAAAATATGGTGTTAATTGATAACGGTTTTGTGGTGGAATTAACTAAAGAATCAATCCGAATTGCGGGTAAAGTTCAAGCCGGAATTGAACCTGTGGATGCCTCTCGCTCTGGGGTGGTTAAAGATGAAACCATGAAGGAACGGCGTCAGTTAGCCGAAGAAGGGATAGTTACAATGGCGGTAGCTGTGGGAACCGATGGTAAGTTATTAGCACGGCCTGAGATTCATTTGAAAGGTGTTGTAAATAGCGTTAATCAGGCTGCTTTACAAGAACAATTAACCCAAACTATTGAGACGGTTTTAAGTGAACGTTGGACAGAATTTGCCCGCACTTTTGACTCAGAAATTAAAGAAGTGGATTGGGAAGGGTTAAAAGTTCAAGTCGAACGCTCGATCCAGCGTGTCCTGCGCCGTGAAATTGCTAGTAATCCTTTGTTGGTTTTATTAGTTCAAATTCCCGACGAAGAACCTGCTACAAAACTAACAGGTCGTCGTCGTCCTCGCAGCACCGCAAGAGTGGCTTCTTAGGGTAAAAAACGGTTTAGAAACCCGGCGACTTTCCTCTCGTTCCATCTTCCAGGTTCCACCTGGGAATGCGAACAGGGAGGCTCTGGCTCCGTTTGATTCAACAGCAGACGGAGCCTGCACTTCAGATGACTTCATTATTAGAATATCCAAAAGGTCGTAAGCCCTTGGGGGTTTTCAACATTGTATTAACATGACCTGTAAATTATTATTATGCCAACTTACACCGGAATTTCTAGCGAAGCCTTTCGTCATCCCCTGGATAAAGAAGCAGAAGTTGCTTTGAGAAGTGTTCCAGGCTTTGATTTAATCGCCAGTAAATTTGTTGAATTTATCTATGAACGTCCTCAATATGTTTACTTAATGGGAAATGCTCTCCAAGTAGGGCCCAGACAATATGCTAGTATTTATCATGTTTTTCGCGAATGTGTGAGGGATTTAGATATCTTTCCCGAACCGGGTTTATTTGTCTCTCAAAATCCCCAAGTTAATAGTTATGCTCTCGGACAGGAACACCCCTATATTATTTTGAATACGGGTCTTTTAGACTTAGTAGATGAAGCCGAACTAAGGGTCGTTTTAGCCCATGAATTAGGACATATAAAATGTGGTCATCCGATTTTAAATCAGATGTCAATTTGGGCAATGGGTGTGGCTTCAATGATTGGGGAATTAACTTTTGGGTTAGGAAATTTAGTCAATAGTGGCTTAATTTATGCCTTTTATGAATGGCGAAGAAAAGCCGAATTATCGGCAGACCGAGCGGCATTATTAGTAACGGATGATCTCAAATCCGTGATGAAATCCATGATGCAATTAGCGGGAGTGAGTACAAAATATGCCCATGAATGTAGTTTAGATGAATTTATTCGTCAATCCGAACAATATCGCGATTTAGATCAAGATGGTTTAAATCAAGTCTATAAGTTTTTATTTTATAATGGGGGTCAAGGCATGATGTTAAGTCATCCCTTTCCCGTGGAACGAATTCAATATTTAAAAGAGTGGAATGATTCAGTTGAATATAGTAAAATTCGTTCCGGTAATTATCAACAAGCCACCGCAGAGGGTTCGGTTAATGTGAAAGCCGAAAAATCTCAAGATGAAGTTGATGATTTGCGCCGACAAATTGAGGAGTTACAGAATCAAATTAATCAAATTAAGTTTAAATAATTTTGTTTTCTGTTAAACTCCTCAATAATTCCACCGCTACCCGTCGATAATCCGAAGCGGCTTCCCTGGAATTATGACTTTTGGCTTGAATAATTGGTACCCCTTCCAAGGGACAACGTTCATGGGCTTTATAGGCGCGAATAATGTTTTTAAATACCGGAATCCCCGCTTCTTGTAAGGATTTTTGGGCATCAAAAGCATCCCCTAAACTGCGGGGGTCAACTTTAGTCATCAAGACCCGATGGGGAACTTTAGAAGGGGTAATCGCCGATCTGACGGTTTCAATTAAAGCCACTAAATCCATCGGGGCGGCTTGGGTTGGTAATACCAAATAATCGGCCACCTGTACCACGGCTAATAACGCATCGGACTTTAAAGCTGGAGGGGTATCGACCACTACCAATTCATAGTCCTTTACCTGCTTCAATCGAGACAGCAAACTGGGATCAGTCTCGGAAGAATGCTCAAAGGGCATTTCTCCCCCGTTACCCTGTTCAGCCCACCAACAAGCCGAACCCTGGGGGTCTGTATCGACTAAAAGGGTGCTAAAGTTGTTGGCGAGAATGGCGGCCAGGTTAATGGCGGTTGTGGTTTTACCCACTCCCCCTTTTCCATTGGCGATCGCAAGAATTTTGGCCATATTTATAGATCCGGTGGCAAGCACATTTCAGTTTAACGGATCAAGAGACAGCATTGACCAAAAAACGAGACGCAAGCCCCTGGCTTCAGACTCATGGATAAGTCGGTAGGGATTTTTAAATCCTGTGAAACGACTGTGTGGCTTCAGCCACAGTGGTATGATGAAGACAAAGCAAGTAAGAATAACCATCTACGTGTTGAACCATCCTAGTGCGGAGCAATCCCGGCAACGGACATATCCAACTTGATTTGGAATAGTTAAAGGGCGAATAATGGCAGGATGTTGAGCGTACCTAATTGGCGTTGTGATGGACTCGGAAAGCGTTAAAAAAATCAAAAGTAAGCGCAATTACAATACCTCTTGTACTGGTAGTTGTTTTGAGCGTCTAGGGTGTTTTTGCCAGCACCATTGAAACTTCGTTTGTGGAGTCTTCAAGAATCCCCCGGCTTTAGACGCGGGGAGTGTCAACTTTAATTGTTAACCGAAAAAGAGTTAATCTAAACCCATTATACTTTAAGCTAAAAATTAATATAGCGGAATTTAAGACTATGGATGCCACTGCACTCTGGCAACGCTACCAAGATTGGCTATACTACCACGACAGCTTAGGACTGTACCTGGATATTAGTCGGATGCGATTTGACGATGATTTTGTTGCATCCTTATTGCCCAAGTTTGATCAGGCTTTTAAAGCTATGGACGCCTTGGAAAAAGGAGCGATCGCCAACCCCGATGAAAACCGGATGGTCGGCCATTATTGGTTGCGTGACCCCGATCTAGCCCCAACCCAGGATCTCAAGCAAGAAATTGTTGAAACCTTAGAAAAAATAGAAACCTTTACGGCCAAGATTCATCAAGGGGAGATTAAACCGCCAAACGCAGCCCAATTCACTGATATTTTATCCATTGGCATTGGCGGATCGGCTTTGGGGCCTGAATTTGTGGCGGAAGCCCTAGCCCCAGATCACCCAGTCCTGAATATTCATTTCATTGATAATACTGATCCTAGAGGCATCGATCGGGTTTTGGCTAAAATTGGCGATCGCCTCAAAAGTACCATAGTGCTGGTCATTTCTAAGTCCGGTGGCACTCCAGAACCCCGTAACGGCATGATTGAGGTACGAAATGCCTTTTCTGCCCAAAACTTAAACTTTGCCCAACAAGCCGTGGCTGTTACGGGTGTTGGCAGTAAACTCGATCAACAGGCCCATGCTGAAGGCTGGTTAACCACCTTTCCCATGGCCGATTGGGTGGGGGGACGAACTTCTGAATTATCGGCCGTTGGGCTATTACCTGCGGCCCTACAGGGGATTGAGATTCGGGAAATGTTGGCCGGGGGGAAAGCTATGGATATCGCTACCCGTAAACCGGAGGTAAAAACCAATCCGGCGGCCTTATTAGCCTTAGCTTGGTATTATGCCGGAAATGGTAAGGGCGAAAAAGATATGGTGGTTTTACCCTATAAAGATAGTTTGCTGTTGTTTAGTCGTTATTTACAACAGTTAGTTATGGAATCTTTAGGGAAAGAAAAAGACCTCGATAGTAATATTGTCTATCAAGGAATTGCGGTTTATGGCAATAAAGGATCAACAGATCAACACGCCTATGTTCAACAATTACGCGACGGAGTTCCTAACTTTTTTGCCACCTTTATTGAAGTCTTACAGGATCGATCCTTGCCTTCTATTGAAGTAGAACCTGGTGTAACATCAGGGGATTATTTATCGGGATTTTTACTCGGAACCCGGCAAGCATTGTATGAAAATCATCGGGATTCAATTACCATTACGGTTCCAGAAGTTAACCCCGAAATTGTTGGCGCGTTAATTGCTTTGTATGAGCGGGCGGTGGGTTTATATGCGTCTTTAGTCAATATTAACGCTTACCATCAACCGGGGGTTGAAGCCGGGAAAAAAGCAGCCGCAGAGGTTCTGGAATTACAACATAAAATTATTCAAGTCCTCCAAGATGCAGGTCAAGCTCTATCTCTGGAAACCCTGGCTGAAAAGGCGGGAGTCCCTGATCAAATTGAAGCCATTTATAAAATTCTGCGACATTTAGCTACCAATCAACGAGGGGTATTATTAGTAGGAAATCCAGCAAAACCAGCATCCTTAATGGCAAGTATTCACTGGTAACTGCTGATTTTCAATTATTAATTGTTGAGGTATTGATGTATTGATTATTAGCGAGCGAGGACGCTCGCACCGCTTACTCCCCTACTCCCCCTGGGGGGGCAGGGGGGGGGGAATAGAGGGATTAGCAATAGATGGAAAAAGTTTAAGAAGTACGGTAAAAGACCCAGGCAATCAGCAGCAAAACATGGTAATAATGGTATCTCTATTTAGTCAAGAAACCGGATTAGTATTAGCGACGGAAAAGTTCGAGAGTAAAACCGGTTCAGAACAAGCTGTAGCCCAAGGGATAATAGAAGAATGTGGTCTAAAAGGAAAGTTAATAACTGCGGATGCGTTACATTGTAATGTCACCACAGTCCGAAAGATTATCGAGAGTGAAAACGATTATTTAATCGCGGTTAAAAAGAATCAAATCAAACTGTATAATCAAATTGAAAAAATTACAAAAACGACGAAAGCTGAAAGTATAGATACTCAAAAAGAGAGGGGTCATGGACGAGAAATAACTCGTCGGGTATCAGTGTTTAAAAATTCGATAAAAATTGAAAGCCCTTGGGAACATATTCAAAGTATAATTCAGGTAGAAAGGTGGGGATACAGAGGAAAAAAGCCTTATAGAGAAACGGTTTATTATATAAGTAGTATCTGGGAAAAGGCGGATTTTTTTTCCAAAAAAATTAAAGGGCATTGGGGGATTGAGAATCAAGTTCATTGGGTAAAAGATGTGTTATTTAAAGAGGATAGTATGAAAATTCATCAAGTACAAGCCGCGACTAATTGGGCACTGCTCAACACCCTAGGATTGAATATTTTCAGAGGTTTAGGATTTTTGTCAATAACAGAGGGAAGAAGGTGGTTAGGAAATCATTGGGAGAAATTAGTGGCTATCTCTTAATCCGAAAGTTAAAAATGAAAAAATAGAGCAATTAATTTAGGAAAAATAGATAAAAATCGGGAATGTAAGTCTTACTCCATAGGGAATAAGAATATTTATGCTGCTTAGATAATACCTCCTATAATTAATATTAATATAGCAATTATATGAAATATTAATTATTCGGAAAATAGCTATCATGTTTGAGAATTATGACCCAAAAGTAGGCTATAATTTTCAAACATGAAACAGCCCTCAGGGCTGTTTCAAAGTCAGGTGAAAAAGAGTAAAGAAAGAGCGATCGCCACCTGATAAAATGGAGAGCGATCACCATTTTTTTCTAAAATAAAGATGCTAACAAGTTTAATAGAAAATTTAAAAGAAGTCAAGGATTTCCGAAAAAATCAGGGAAAAAGGTATAGTTTATGGGAAGTGCTATTAGTAGTAGTTTTAGGGGTGATGTCAGGGCATCAAGGATATCGAGAGATGGAATATTTTGTCAAAGCCAACGAAGTTATCCTGAAAAGAACATTCAATATCTATAGCCAAGGAATGCCATCTTATTCAACAATAAGGAGGGTGATGAGAGGAGTAGACGAGAAGGATTTAAGCAAAATAGTAAAAGAATGGTCAAGAGAGAATTCTCCTAAATTAAACCCCTGCCCCCCTACCTCCCCTGCCCCTGCTCCCCCTGACCCTCTGCCCCTATGCCTCTAACAATTCTAGTTGTTGATGATGATTTAGGGACTCGCCTCTCGATTAGTGATTACTTGGACATTTCGGGCTATTCGGTAATTGCCGCGGAGAATGGTCGGGAGGCGCTGCACCTAGTGGAGCAATATCAGCCTCACCTGATCGTGACAGATATTGGTATGCCTGAGATGGATGGCTATGAACTGATCAAGAAAGTCCGTGCTCGTCCTGTTTTTCGTCTGCTTCCGGTGATTTTTTTAACCGCCCATACCAGTACCAAAGAACGAATTCGAGGGTATCAACTCGGATGTGATAATTATTTGCCCAAACCCTTTGAGTTAGAGGAGTTGGGGGTCGTGATCCGGGCTTTATTAGAGCGATCGCAATTAATTGAGTCGGAATGGCGAGTCCGTCTATCTGATCCGGTTGCGGATTTCCCTGATGGGGATTTAGATCCTGTAGCAAGGAGGTTACAACCCGCTTTAAAGATTAGTCTAACCGAACGAGAGCATCAAGTCCTAGAGTTGTTATCCGAAGGACTCTCTAATATTGCCATTGGCGATCACTTACACCTAAGTCCCAGAACTGTTGAGAAATATGTGAGTAGTTTATTAAGGAAAACAGATAGTAATAATCGTACAGAGTTAATCCGATTTGCTCTAAAAAATAATTTGATTTTTTGATAGGGTAGTCGCAAAATCTATTTTAATCAGGTTTGACAGAAGTGGGGAATAAATGTTTTAGTTTTTGTTGACGTTGTTGTTCAGATTCCTCTGACCAATTCCATAAACTTTCATAGAAAAAGAAAGATACCCCAGCAAATTTACGTTTGCGGATTTCTGCTATTTGTTGTTCTATAATATTCATCGGAGTCGAACGATTTTTTAACCCGCTTAAAATTCCAATAGCTACGGGAATATGATTTTTTGCCAAGGTGACTTCCGAACGTTCTAACTCCGTGATAAATCGGTTTAAATCAGGACGATAAATCTGTAAAACCAATTGTTCTATCCATCCTTTTCTTTCCCAAGTAAACCAATCTTGTAGGTAAGCAGGTAAGGAAAAATGTAGAGGATTTGGGGATAAAGATACAATACAATTGGGTTTAATTGATTTGATGGTTTCAAAGGTTTTTTTCATGAATTGATTAATTTTATCGGCTCTCCATCTGACCCAATAGGTTTCATAAAAATCAGGAGAAGGAGATTGTCCATTATGTTCCTTTTGATATAATTTAATGGTATAATCATCATAGCCAAATTCCGCAGGTAAACCGAAATGATCATCAAATTGAATCCCATCAATATTATAATTTTTAACAACTTCAGCAATTAAATCTAAAATAAATTGTTGAACTTCAGGATGGAAAGGATTTAACCAAACCCGTTCTTCAACTCCTTCTTTTTTAATCAAACTACCGTCTTGTTTTCGAGTGAGCCAACTTGGATGTTTTTTAACTAATTCTGAACTAGCAGGGGCCATAAACCCAAATTCAAACCAGGGAATAACAGTAAAATTCTGTTGATGTCCTTGAGTCACGATTTCCTGTAAAACATCTCTTTTTTTCAATCCCGGGTTAGGATCAATTGCAACTCCAAACACTCTTTGAGCAACGGGACTGGGGTATAAGGTATAACCTCCTTGCCAAATAGTCGGATATATAGTATTAAAATTTAAGGATTTTAAGCGTTGTAATCCAGAAGTTAAATGCTGGGAAGAATATAAAATATCACTATCAACATTAGTTAACCAAACCCCCCGAATTTCAGGGGAATGGGGTAGACCCTGACTCCAAGATTGTTGAAAATTAATGAATAAAAAAAGAGCGATCGCCAGGAAAAAACGAACGGAAACTTTTAAAATATTTCTATTGAAAAAAAGTTGAATCGAGCTTTGAAAATATTTAAAAAACATGAATAAATAGAAAATTAATCAAAAAAAATTTTACAAGTTGTTCAACTTATGAGATATATAAGGATTAAGCTAATCTTAACCGAGAACCGAGGTTAATTCTATGAATGAATTCCAAGCCCACCGTATTCGAGAAAATAATAGCACAAATATTGTATTTAATCTGTTAAACTCTAGTCCTTCCTTTTATAATCAACCTGAAGTTACCATCAGCTTTAACCCAAAGGTCGAAATTCTCTCTCCCATTCCCCAAGGTAGGGAGGGCACTGGTGATATTCTTGAACCTCCTACCCCGGTTATTCCTCAACCTCAGCCCCCCGTAACTCCCCCAATTCCCACCCTTCCCCCTTCACCTCCCCCCACACCCACGACACCACCGACACCAACAACTCCTACTCCCACACCGACAACTCCCACACCGACAACTCCTACTCCCACAGGCCCTATAACACCAACAACCCCAACTCCCACAGGCCCTATAACACCAACAACCCCAACCCCGACAACTCCTACCCCGACAACTCCCACACCAACTCCGATAACATCCTCTTTGGTTCAGGGAAGCGAGGGAAATGATACTTTGTTAGGAACTGATAGACCGGATTTAGTCGCTGGTTTAGGGGGGGATGACCTGATTTCAGGATTTACCGGAGATGATTCTCTGAATGGGAATGCAGGTAATGATATTCTCTATGGCGGTCAAAATAACGATACCCTGGTCGGAGAAGGGGGAAATGACCTACTACAAGGAAATAAAGGTGATGATTTAATCAATGGAGGCGCGGATAACGATACCTTATATGGGGGGATTAATAATGACAGCCTATTAGGTGAGGATGGTCGAGATCTAATTATAGGTGATAAAGGTGACGATAGTATGAATGGGGGACTGCGTAGCGATACCCTTTATGGCGGTGAGGATAATGACACCATACTCGGAGCAGAGGATGATGATTTTATCTATGGTGGTCAGGGGGAAGATTCCCTTGTAGGGGGTCTAGGGAATGATTTTCTCCGGGGGGATAAGCAAAGTGATCAAATCAATGGTGGTAAAGGTGATGATAGCCTTTATGGAGGTCAAGTCGATGATACCCTGATTGGCGGTGCTGGCAATGATTTTGTCAGTGGTGATAAAGGAAATGATGTTTTGACTGGGGTTGACCCGAATTCTCAACCGGCGGGATTTGTGGAAATTGATACTTTAAGCGGAGGAGTGGGGAATGATACCTTTGTTTTGGGAGACGGAACTCAAACCTATTATGTTAATGGGGCAGGAAGTATCATTGGATTTGTGGATTATGCGCTGATTGTTAATTTTAATCCCACCGAAGATGTGATTCTTTTAGGCCCTGGTAATTATCTACCAGCCCCCGCGCCGGAAAATTTACCCCAAGGAACAGCGATATATTTATTAACTGGAAAAGAGACAGAATTGATTGCAATTCTTGATGGTATCACTGATTTTAAATTTGATGCCAATATTGGTCAACCAGGTAGTCCGATTCAATTTGCTGGAGGAAGTTAATCAGTGTAGAGACGTGCCATGGCGCGTCTCTATCAGTATTTCAGTCTATTACCAATTACCCATTACCCATTACCCATTACTATTCCCTCTATTTAAAACCATGAAGTATAGCCCCGTTGCGATCGCATTTGGTAGTAATTTGGGAGACTCTAAAACAACAGTTAAAACCGCATTAACTCTCCTAAATCAGCATCCTCAGATCCAAGTTAAATCCTGTTCGAGTTGGTATCAAACTGCTCCTGTTGGCCCTCCACAGCCGGATTATATTAATGGTTGTGCTATTCTGGAAGTTCAACTCAAACCTGATAGTCTATTAGAAATACTATTAGCTATTGAAAGCCAACTCGGACGAGTGCGACGAGAACCTTGGGGGCCAAGAACCCTTGACATAGATGTACTTTTGTTTGATAATTTAATCTGGGAAACACCGACCTTACAAATTCCCCATCCCCGGATGAGAGAACGGGCGTTTGTATTAATTCCTCTGGCGGAAATCGCCCCGAATTGGATTGATCCGGTGACACAAAAAACTGTCTTTCAACTCCTAGAAACCGTTGATTGTTCAGGAATTCAAAAACTTTAATTTTTTTAACCCTAATTACTCTTAAAATATTATGACAAAACCCGGATCGGAACCCCCAACTATTTTACAAAATCGTCTGTTTTATCAAGGACGAAAGTTTAGTTTTGATGTCAATACTTTACGTCTTCCCAATGGAGTAGAAGGGGACTGGGAATGTATTCGTCATCCCGGGGGGGCGTTAGTTATTCCCGTGACTTCAGAAGGTAAATTAGTCTTAGTCAAACAATATCGGTTTGCGGTCGCCGGACGAACTTTAGAATTTCCCGCCGGAACAATTGAACCTAATGAAGATCCCGCCGAAACTGTTAAGCGAGAAATCGAAGAAGAAACCGGATATCGCGCCCATCGCTGGCAAAAATTAGGACAATTTATATTAGCACCTGGTTATTGTGATGAAATTATTTATGCGTTTTTAGCCCAAGATTTAGAAAAATTAGAAACGCCCCCGCAACAGGATGAGGATGAGGATATTGAGACGGTTTTAATGACTCCAAAAGAACTAGAACAAGCAATTTTAGATGGTGAACCTGTAGATGCTAAAACTATTTCTAGTTTTCTATTAGCCAAACGATTTTTAAATATTTAATCTTCAATCCTAATTATTAATTTTAATTAAAATAGGATAAAATAAAGAGAGTTTATATACTGAAATCCAATCATGTCTGAAGATTTAATTTTATTTTGGCATCGACGAGATCTAAGAATTGATGATAATTTAGGACTGTTCAATGCTTGTGAATATAGTTCTAAAGTGGTCGGTTTATTTTGCTTAGATCCCAATATTTTAAACCGAGATGATATCGCCCCAGTCCGGGTTCACTATATGATTGGTTGTTTAGAATATCTACAGAAACAATATCAAAAACTAGGAAGTCAATTATTAATATTAGAGGGAACACCTGAAGAAATAATTCCTAAATTAGCCAGGGAATTAAAGGCGAAAGCTGTTTACTTTAATTTAGATATTGAACCCTTGGCTAGAGAACGCGATCGCATCGTTTCAGAAGCATTAAATTCGATAGGAATTATTACAAAAACGACTTGGGATCAGTTATTTCACCCCCCGGATCAAATTTTTACCCAATCTCAAGAACCCTATAAAGTTTATACTCCTTTTTGGCGTAATTTTAATCTTAAACCGAAAGCTAAACCCAAACCTCCCCTCTCTCCCAGCTTAATTAGTTTAACTGAATCCGAACAGGAATTAGCCCAAAAAATCGGCGTTATTCCCTTACCTTCCGCCCAAAAATTAGGCTTTATTTGGGAAAATTCCTTAATCTTAGAACCCGGAGAAATAGCCGCCCAAGAACGCCTAGAGGAATTTTGCGATCGCGCTTTATATGAATATGACGAACAGCGTAATTTTCCCGCCCTTGATGGCACATCTCAACTAAGTGCAGCCTTAAAATTTGGGGTAATTAGTATTAGAAAAATCTGGGAAAAAACCCTCGAAGCGATGGAAACTTGTCGCAGTGATGAAGCCCGAAAGCAAATTCAATCTTGGCAACAGGAATTGGCTTGGCGGGAATTTTATCAACACGCTTTATATCATTTTCCCGAATTAGAATTAGGCCCCTATCGAGAACCATTTAAAACCTTTCCTTGGCATAATAATGAACAACATTTTCAAGCCTGGTGCGAAGGAAAAACCGGTTATCCAATTGTTGATGCAGCCATGCGACAATTAAATGAAAGTGGCTGGATGCACAACCGATGTCGGATGATTGTGGCTAATTTTTTAACCAAGGATTTAATTATTAATTGGCAGTGGGGAGAAAAATACTTTATGCAAACCCTAATAGATGGAGATTTAGCTGCTAATAATGGGGGATGGCAATGGAGTGCGTCCAGTGGAATGGATACCAAACCATTAAGAATTTTTAACCCCGCCAGTCAAACCCAAAAATTCGATCCCGAAGCCGAATATATTCGCCAATGGTTGCCAGAATTAAGAAGTTTAGAAATAGAACAATTAGTCACCGGAAAGATATCAACTCGCGATCGCAAATCCTGCGGTTATCCCGAACCTATTGTCGATCATAATCAACAACAACGCCTGTTTAAACAACTCTATCAAGCCCAAAAAATTGAGCAAAGTTAGGTGCTATAGCAGGGAACGCCGGATCTGGGAACACCGGAACAGCCCCCCCAAACCCCCCGTGCACGGGGGGCTAGGGGGGGAGGGAACAGGGGGGAAAATACTTCACCGTCTGGGTTCCAAGATCCATCTGGTGTCCTAACTGCCTTGGCGGTTGCTATATAAACTATTAATAGATAAGGCAGGGTGTGGGTAGATCATAACCCTCCTATTTATCCTTTCCAAACAAAAACTTTAGCTTCATATTCAGGTAAATCGATCATAATATTATCATCTCCCGATTGAATATCATAATTACTTGTCCACTCATGCCAAGTTCCATTGGCTGGGAAGTGAGAAACTTGATAACCTGCAAAATAATTGTCAGAGAAATTCACAACCACCACAATCCGAGAACCTTGATCATTCCATCGGGTATAAGCTAAAACTTTATTATCAGGATCTTCATGGAAAAAATCAATATTGCCACTATATAAAGCATGATTAGTTTCCCGTAGAAAAATCAAGCCTTTATAATGTTCAAATAAACTATGATTACTGTCATTTTTCAGTAATTTCCAATCCAGTTTAGCAGATTCAAAGCTTTTGGGTTTATATTCTCCAAATTCTTCTCCCATCCAAATCATCGGAATACCTACGGCCGTGATTAATAATGCCGCCCCTAATTTCACTCGTTTAAAGACTTCATCATCAAAAATTCCACGATTTCCTAATTCCACGATTAAGCGATTATGATCATGATTACCCAAATAATTTACAATATTATTCGGCCCCATAAACCCTTGACGTTTACCATCTAAAATGTCTTTAAGTTGTTCTAAATCAAAGGTATCGCCACATAAATGATCCGTGAGAGTATGATAAAAACTATCATGCCAACAGCCATCCATCGGCCCATCACTGTTGGTAATAGTGGGGGTTTCCGGCACATATTCAGCCACATTATAAAAGGGTTTTACCCCAGCTTCCTGTTTAGCTTCCTGCACGACCCAAGCCATAAAATCATAGTTGCCAATTTGCTTGGCTCCATCATAACGAATACCATCAATATGATATTCTTTAGTCCAAAATCTCACCGTATCCCCAATAAATTTCCGAGCCGGATAAGTGCCTAATTTTTCATCATACTGTTCATAATTAAATTCTGGCCCCCAGTTATATTCCGTATCTTGCTGGCTATGGTGATACCAATAATCATGATCAATTTGAGTTAAAGGACAGGATGCTTCGGAATGGTTATAAACCCCATCAATTAACACTCGAATTCCTCGCCCGTGACATTCATCAATCAGGTTTTTTAATTGTTCCGTTGTGCCGTAACTAGACTCGGACGCGAAGAAATAGCGAGGATTATATCCCCAACTATGATCCCCTGGATGTTCTTTAACAGGCATTAATTCAATCGCATTTATCCCTAATTCATACAAATAATCTAACTTTTCCATAACGTGTTGATATTTACCCCGGGAATGGATATCATCTTCTCCTCCCGAAAAATCCCCGACGTGCATTTCATAAATCACTAATTTATGATCGGGGGGTAAGGGTTTGTCATCATTTTTCCAAACATAAGTATCAACAATTTTTTCCCCATCTTTAATCCTAATTATGCCGTTTTGAGTCGCATCATCAATATCCGTGGCGTAGGGGTCAACAACTTCTATCCACTCATCGGGTTCTAAAAACCAACTTTTTGAACGGACTCGAAATTTGTATTGATAGATTTCGTCTTCTAACTCAACTTGAGTCCGAAAATAACCCTTGTCATCCTTTTGCATCGGAATATCTTTCCAGTTAGAAAAATTTCCGATTAAAGCTACTTCTTTGTTATAAGGAGCGAAAAGATAAAATTCAATTAAATTAGACATTTTTTATTGATAAAGCTATTTGTACTCCCGATTATATAGAAAAGCATTTCATAAATCATCTATCAAAAGAATGAGACACAATTTCTGAGTTATTCATATAAGTAATTGCACAAAATAAATTACCTAGTTGAGAGAGGGAACACCGGAACAACCCCCCGTGCACGGCAGGGTTTTTTCATTTTCAAAAATGCGATCGCTATATTCAAAAAAAATTGATGATTTTTTCGGTCAAATTCTCTCTAGTTTCTATCAAATAATTTGGAAATATTAAACATGAACGATTTTGATATTTATTGATAACAAAAGATAGCCATTATTTTTATTAAAATTCACATCTTTGACCCAATGTACTTGATTTTCAATTAACCAATGTGCTTTAATTTTTTCTGCAAATGTTTCGTCCATGACTAACATCTTTTTCTTCATATACTGTTAAAGGTTTTTCTGTTTTTGCTTATAAGTAATATTGCTAGTTAGCAGTGCCAAAATAATGATAGTCAACACTACCCATAAAGCAGACGGATTAGAACTTTTTAATAGTTTAGGACAACCCGGTTTATTAGTGGTGTATGATTCGCCAAATCCTACGCGAATTTTATCTGAGCGGGAAGTGTTTGCAGATATTTTCCATTTGTCCCACTATAGCGCTACGCACTAGGGAACACCGGAACACCGGAACACCGGATCAGTAAGCAGTGAATGAGTTTCAGGATTTAGAAGTGTCCTAACTTTAATGCGTAGCGCTATAGACTCCGACAAAATAACCCCCAAAAAATAATAGAGAGTCACAATCGATAACTCGATTGAATTGACTCTCTGTTTCCACCAGACTAACCAGAGGGAATAAAGGATTGCACCTAGTACGCTTATCAATATAGGGGACTCTCCTCTAGTCGTGCCTCTATCTATAGATAGAGATTAGCAGAAAAATCTTTAACAATCAAACGGTGTCTGGTTTGACCGGAATCTTGAGGGGAGTCAGGACTTACGCAGAATACCCAATTATACACCATCTGTAGGGGCTAACGGCCGTTCGCCCCTACTAGATATGGTTGTTTTGCGTAAGTCCTGGGAGTGCTGGGTCTGATACCTAATTGGTTTCTTCCTTCACCTTCTAACGATAAAATTCGGGTTTTAAATCCCTTTCCATTAAGGCTTCTACGGCTTTTTGGGGGGTGATTTGATGATTTAAAAGCTGATAAACTTGCCAGGAAATTGGTATGGGAATCTGTTCCCGATGGGCAATTTCAATTAAAACATTAGTAGTATTTACACCTTCAGCCGTACTTCCTAATTCCGTTAATACTTGTTCTAAGGTTTTGCCTTTTGCTAATCCATAACCTACCCGATAATTACGGCTTAAAGCGCTATTACAAGTGGTTAACATATCCCCCAAACCGGATAATCCAAAAAACGTTTCTGTTTTCCCCCCTAAATGGGTTCCAATTCTAATAATTTCGGTTAAGGCGCGAGTTAATAATGCCGATTTAGCATTAGTTCCTAACTGTAACCCATCGCAAACCCCCGCCGCGATCGCAATTACATTTTTTAGGGTTCCTCCTAATTCTGTTCCCATCGGATCGAAACTGGTATAAACCCGAAAGCGATTAGAAGCAAATACCTGTTGCACAATCTTTGCCGCCTCTAAATCTTCACTCGCTACCACCGTGGCGGCGGGTAAACCCTGTTCAATTTCTGCGGATAAATTCGGCCCAGATAAAACTACAATTGGATGGTCAGGAAACCCCATTCCCCAAAGTTGGGAAGGAGTTAGGGTACTATCAGGATCTAAACCTTTTGTAGCGGTGACAATCGGGATTTTATCGGGTAATTTTAGGGTTTGCAGTTGCTCGATGGTGGCGGTAACTCCTCTCATTGAAATTGCAGAAACTAAGACATCAATGGAGTCAATACTTTCGGCTAAGGAATTATCTAAACGCCGTGACCACAAATGGACGGTATGACCATTATAACGAGCTAATTGGGCGAGGGCTGAACCCCAAGCCCCCGCACCTAAAATGGCTAAAGTTAAGGGTTCATTTGATACTGAGGAGTCAGACATAATAGTAGAATCTTGAATCATAAAGCCCATCAGATTTTAAAAGGTTTGATTATAATATTGAATTCCATCAAAAATTCCTGTAACTCCAGGGAAATTACTATAATAAACATTCTTTAAGGGTTTGATTTTATCGAGTAATTTTAATTCGGAGTTTCCTACCGCAATACTTTTAATTCTGGTTTCAAATAAGGGTAAATCATTTAAGGAATCCCCAGATGTAATCACTTGATGGGAAGCAATTTTTAAGTAATTCATTAGTTTTAGCAACGTTGAACCTTTGGCAACGCCTTTGGGTAAAATATCTAAATATTTATCCGCCGAGGTAATACAATCAAATCCGGCATCTTGAATTTTTTTAATAATTCGGTCTTGATTTTGATCGGGTTTATAATAATAGGAAACTCGATATTTAGGGGATAGGGGTTGTAGGATTAATCCCGGTTCATCGACTAATATTTTGGTAGCAAATTCGCTAGAATTTCCCCAAATATCGGCAATCCAATTTTGGACTTCTGCCACGGGTGTTAAGGTTTTTCCCTCATAAACAGTTGTTCCTACATCCCCAATAATATAATCGGGTCGGGGAATGATTAGGTTTTTTTCTTCGTATAAACGCAGGGTCAATTCTAAACTTCTACCTGTGACAAAAATCAATAATAAGCGATCGCGTTTTGACTGCAAATAGTTATAAAATTTCTGTCGTTCCTGTAGAGAACCCCCTAAAAATGTCCCATCTAAATCCGTTGCTAAAACTAAAGTATTATTAGTGATCATGGTTCCGTTTTGAGTTATGCTGAGTTTACCTCCTGATCATATAGTAGTAAGCCCTTTAGGGCTATCTAAGTCCTTTTGTCCTTAAATTGATTATGGATATCAGTTTTTTAGCTAAGGGTTTAATCATTGGTTTTTCCATTGCCGCCCCCGTTGGGCCCATCGGGATTTTGTGTATTCGTCGTTGTTTGTCTCAAGGGTATTGGGCGGGATTTTTTACCGGATTGGGGGCCGCTACTGCTGATGCTTTATATGGCTTTATTGCGGGATTTGGATTGACCATCATTTCTAATTATTTGGTGAGTCAACAAATGGGATTAAAACTGATGGGTGGATTATTTTTATGTTATTTGGGATTTAAAATAGCCTTAGAAAAACCAACAGAAGAAGTGGCAAAAACATCGAAAAAAATGATAAGTGCTTACGCTTCAACCTTTTTTCTAACAATTACCAATCCCATCACTATTTTATCATTTATTGCTATTTTTGCTGGATTGGGTTTAGGCATAAAAAACAATTATTGGGATGCGGGAATCCTGGTTTTAGGAGTCTTTTTAGGATCGGGATTATGGTGGTTCATCTTAGTCAGTGGGGTTAGTTTATTTCAGAATAGAATTAACACTCATATTTTACAATGGATTAACCGGATTTCAGGAATTATAATTATTGGGTTTGGTTTAGCTGCATTATTAAGCCTGATGATAGGAGATTAAGTTATATAGGAATAATAGAAACTATTCAACTTTTAACTCTAAACTAGGTAAAAATTTCTTTAAATTCTGTAAAGATTTATCTTGCCAAGCCACTTCTTTAGATCCTAAAATAATTAATTGAATATTGGGTCTTTTGCGTAATCCCATGACAAATTTTGACAACAAACTAATCCCCGAACTATTAAGAAAAGATAGACTTCTCAAATTCAGCGTCATGATTGTAGGTTCCGTGGCGGTTACTTCTTCAAGTAAGTCTTTAATCGGTTTATATTCAACTGGCCCACCTAAACTGAGTTCTCCTTGAAAACAAATGGTTACGGATTCAGGATCGTATTGAACGATATGGTCTTCACCTTTAATTTCTTGTATTACCATGTTTTCTACCTCTATCTGATTCTGTAAATACATTAATTCTACACGGTTACTTGAGCCATTGTGGTCACTAAAACTAGAGTCACTTGATTGGAAATCGATTCAAATTTCCAACCCAGTTGAGCTTGATAATCATTAATCATCGTCAGTAAACCCAAACCGGAAGTATTATCACTGTCATCTTCTACACTCCGTTCAACTTGATGAAAATACAACTCATTGGGATCTTGATGCAATAATTCTTGAATAAAATCCTGAAACTTTTTTGCTCCTTCTAAATTAATTGAATTTGTGGCAAAAATAGCGGCGGTGACCGTATGTTCAGCTTCAATAAAGTGAATGCCAAATTTGATTTTAGATTTTACACTTTCATCATTAAATTTCATGGCATTTTCTAATAACTCATTGGCGACATAACTCACCGCTCCTTTACCCTCTTGAATCCTTTTTTCCCGGCTAGGGTTATCGGCATCCAAAGGTAAAAATGATGAGAAGTAATCAGCAACAAAATGGGCTGATAATCGATTATTGCGCCAGCGCTGTTTAATCGGTCGGGATGTGGGAGTAAAGGTCAACTCTAAAGAATCATGATCGGGAGGAAATTGGTGCAAAAACTCTCCAAAAATTTGGATCATAATAACTTAACCTTTAGTGGAACAAATCAGATTATAAAATAACAACTTCTCTATTATAGCATGATTTTGCTTGATAGAAACTAAAATTTGTATTATCTTAATAATGTCCAATGTCCGTTAGCGTTGCTTTAAAATCAATAGGGTAATATCATCAAGCTGTTGTTGTTCTCCCATAAATAGCTTAACATCCGCAATCACATCCTGCTTAACTTTCTCCGCCGAATTATCCCAACTTTTACCGACAACTTCACAAAGTCTTTCCAAACCATATTGAGCTTTTTTGATATTTCTAGCTTCGGTGATGCCATCGGTATAAAGAACAATAATATCTCCGACCTTTAACTCAATCATAACTTGACCAATAAATTCAGAAATATCTTCATCTAAACCAATGGGCAGGCCTAAATCTATAGTATTAATTCGTTCAACTTTTCCCCCATGACGCACCACTAATATTTCCTCATGTTGACCAGTAATACTCAGATGACCATTTTTATAATTTAAAATTGATAAAGTTAAATTTTTATCGGAATTCATTCTTTGAAGATTACGATAAATCGCTCGATTCAAAATATTTAAAAACTTCACTGGATCACGTTCTTGCATTTCCTTGAGAACCCGAACAGCAGCCTGGGTCATTACCATTAAAATTCCACTTTCTAATCCATGACCAGTAACATCTCCAATCCCAATAGTAACAACATCATTCATATATAAAACATCATAATAATCTCCTCCCACTTCATAAGCAGGTTCCATATAAACCGCAATTTCTAATCCTTCAATTAAAGCTAATTCTTCGGCTTTGGGTAGAATTAATTGCTGCATTCTTTTAAGTAAGTCTAGTTCACCACTCATCCGATAGTTATCGGCTTTTAACCGTTGATTTAAAACTAAAATTTGAGCATGGGCAGAGGCTAGTTCCGCCGTTCTTTCTATAACTTTTTGTTCTAAGTTTTCAAAGGAATCTTGAAGTTGATCCGCCATTTTATTAAAAGAATAAGCCAGTTGTCTCAGTTCAATAATCCGTCTGACTTTAACCGATTGATTCAAGTCCCCTGTGGAAATTTTTTGAGACGCTCGATTTAGGCTCAAAATCGGTTCCGTAATCCAATGGGCAATGACAATTCCCATACCCGTTGCGATCGCTAATGCCATTAAACATAATATAACAGTTCGGCGGGTATTCCGATCAATTTCTTTCATAAAATCCGACTCAGGAACAGCCACCACAATCAACCAATTTAAGCCAAATTGATCTTGCCAAGGATGCACCCGGACAAAAATATTTTCCCCATCTAATTGAAAATTGATACTCTGTTTATTTTGAATTTTACTCAAATCGCTAAATCGGTTTAGGAGATATTGACTCGATGCTTTAATTAAGGGATCACTGCTTTGAAAAGCACTCAACCGTTGAGCTTCTCCGTTAACTTTTAAATAGGGTTTTTCATGACTGGAACTGGCAACAATTAAACCATTGCGTTCCACAATAAAAATTTTACTCGAAGGAGTCACTTCTAACTGTTTTAAAAAATTACTAATTTGGGTTAAAATCAGATCAATTCCGATCACTCCTACTAATTTTTTTTGTTGATCATAGATAGGAGAACTAGAAGCAATAGAAATCACTTCCGGGCGATCGCCCCACTGATAAATTTCACTCCAAATCGGTTTTCCTGCCGCCACTGCATCACTATACCATTTATCTTCTTTGTAAAGATATTTTTCACGGGTAATTAGGGTTGTGGGATCACCTTGATCATTTAATAAATAACGGTTATAATAAAATTTATCCGTGGGTTTCATTAATTCTAAATAGAGTGTTCCATCATCTTCTCGACCAACTCCAAGAAACAGATTATCCACAGTACCCAAGTTAAAATAGCTCAGGGAAGGATAGACTTTCATCTGCTTCCAAAAATGGCGTCGAATACTGTCTAAATCTTGGAAATTTAACAATCCTAAATTGAGCAAATTAAGATTAACTTCATTCACCTGAATGGGCAATGCTAAATAATGATCTAACTTTTGACTAATGCGATCGCTAACCTCATTTTGGAGTTGATTTGCTAAATCATTAACCGCCCGTTGTCCATTTTGAAATGATAACCAACCCACTAATCCAACGGCGATAAAAATTTGGAAAACAAAGGGAAAAATCAGAAGATTTCTCAGGGAAATTTTTTTAAACAATGGTTTAAACGAAAGAAGGGGAAATTGATTTGACATAGGCTTTATTTATTTCCAATTGGGGAATATAAATCATCCTTTGTTGTTTGTTGTTTGTTGTTTGTTGTTGTGCTTTAGCACCATCTTCAGAGTGCGCTAAAGCGCAACAACGGGGGAATAAAATTTTACGTTGTTGTGCTTTAGCACCATCTTCAGAGTGCGCTGAAGCGCAACAACGGGGGAATAAAATTTTACGTTGTTGTGCTTTAGCACCATCTTCAGAGTGCGCTGAAGCGCAACAACGGGGTAACAACGGTGCAACAACAGGTTTTTAACAAATATCCCATTTTTGACCATAATCTCGCACAGGATATTCAACCCAACAATTTCTTAACCAGTCTCTCCCTTTTTCCTCTAAATATCTATGAACACTACTATTTTCCCAACTATAAGGAGAATCTGTAAAGCCATGTTTAACCGGGTTATAATGAATATAATTAATCACTTGATAATAGTGCTGGTCATTTCTAATGGCGCGATCGCTATAACAACACCATAATTTCCCTTTGACCTGATCTTCTAAATTCCATTGACGGGCTGTTCTTCCATGAATTAATCTTAACTGTTTACCTAACCATTCAAAATCAACAGTTGATGTTAAAATGTGATAATGATTGGGCAAAATCACCCAAGCTATAATTTCAATTTCTTCCTGAATTAATACTTCTGATAACTCCTGAAAAAGTTGTTGACGACGGGTGACATTATGCAAGCGATGTTGATGTTCATAGCAAGCGGCTGTTAACAGATAAAAAGGTTGATTTTCAATTAAATGGGGGGGACTATGGCGTGGATATCCCTTTTGTAAACGTTCTTCTATTAATTTTTGCTGTTGTTCAGGGTTAAGTTTACGATACTCGTACATTTTTCCTCCTGATTATCTATCGTAAAATTATTGTTAGGTTTTAGCCCAAAAAAATTAGTGCTTCACAACAATAGTTGGGTCATTCTATTATAAACTATGTTGTTGTGCTTCAGCACCATCTTCAGAGTGCGCTGAAGCGCAACAACGGCGCAACAACGGCGCAACAACGGCGCAACAACGGCGCAACAACATGGTTACTTCTTTTTGATGACTAATAAAGTAATATCATCAAATTGCTTTTTAACTGCTGCTTGAATCATCACCATTAAAATTCCGCTTTCTAGTCCGTGACCCGTGACATCTCCAATCCCAATTGTCACAACTCCATGGGTAGTTAAAACATCATAATAATCGCCCCCAATTTCATCGGCGGGTTCCATATATCCCACAATATCTAAATCTTGAATTTCCTCTAATTCATGAGGTTTAGGAAGAATTAATTGCTGCATTTCTCGTAAAATATCGAGTTCTGCACCCATGCGTAAATTTTCAGCTTTAAGTCGAGTATTTAAGCTACTAATTTCTTGATTCGCTTCCGCCAGTTGTCCGGTACGTTTTTTAACTTTTTCTTCTAAGGTATCAAAAGACTCTTTCAATTGTCCCGCCATCCAATTAAAAGAATTGGCTAAGGTTTCTAATTCTTTAATTCCTCCTACTTTTACCTGTTGATTTAATTCTCCTTTTGCCATTTTATGGGAAGCTTGATTGAGTCTGGAAATCGGTTTTGTAATCCAACGGGCAGTTAAAATTCCTATACCCGTAGCCCATCCCAAGGCAATTAAACACAACCCAATAGTAATTTGAGTATTGCGTTTAATTTCTGTCATAAAATCCGCTTCTGGAACCACAACCACAACTAACCAATTAATTCCCCGTCCGTCTTTAATCGGTAAAATTTGAGCGTAATACCATTGGCGATTTTGTTGAAATTTAACTTGTTCACTATTTTGAATTTCCACAAAACTACCAAACTTTTTCAGTAAAGCATTAGCTGTATTACGAATAGTGATATCTTCACTTTTATTAGCGGGAAAACGTTGGATTTTCGCATCCTCTCCTTTCCCTGTAATTTGAAAAGTTTTTTCAATCTTAGAACTGACAACTAAATCGCCAGAACGTTCGATAATAAAACTTTGTCCATGGGGACTAATATAAAGATTTTTTAAAAAATATGTAATTCTTAATAAAGTAATATTAATACATAGAACTCCTTGCAGATTTCTATCCTGATCAAATACTGGCCAAACCGCCGACATTCCTAATGCTGTATCTGTATTTTGACGAGAAAAGAAGGGATAAATGGAACTCCAGGTGGGTTTTTGAGCCTGTTTTGCCGCTTGATACCAAGGACGTTGACGGGGATCATATTCGGCTTGTTTTAAAAATTCAGCCCGGTTTCCCCATTCATCTAAACGGTAAACTTCACGCATCGGTTCAGTCTCCAAGGTACGAATTTTCAATTGAACTTGATTAGTTTCTAAATGTTCAACACCAATAAATTCCCCCTGTTCGTTTCCGTAGGAAAGATAACTTTCTAAATCTCCCTCAGCAACCACATTCCAGAAATACTGTTTTAACCCTTCAAAATCATTCAGATCTAATGTTCCAGCTTTGACATTATCTTCTGTAATTCGCAGAACTTGAAAGGATTTATTAAAATACTCTAAAACATGATTTTCAATCCGAACACTCACGCTTTCAATTAACTGTTGAGCTAAATTTTCAACCGCTTTTTGACCATTTTTAAAGGAAAAATAACCCACTAATCCTACGGCGATTGTAATTTGCAAAATAAACGGAAAAACCAAGGCTGTTTTTAATCGGATTTTGTAGAAAGATTGCAACCTAGAACGGGTTATGTCAGAGCAATTCATAAGTTTATCAAATGCTAGGTTTTAAATATTAAGTGTCATATATCGGGTATAACGTCGCGAAACTAACAAATTCCCAGGGGAAAACCGGAGTATACTAGAATCGTGAAACATTTTTGAATGATTTCTGCGTGGAACTCTCTTGCAAAAGTCAGTATGCCCTTCTCGCCCTGATGGAGTTGGCAACTCACTATGATGATCCAGAACCGAGGCAAGTCCGCCAAATTTCCGCCCAGCATAACATTCCTGATCGCTATCTTGAACAATTGCTGGCTACCTTGCGGCGCTGTGGCCTTGTTCGCAGTCAACGAGGCTCAAAAGGTGGATATTATCTGGGGAAGGAACCAGGGAAAATTACTCTGTTTGATGTGGTGAAGTGCTTAGAGGGATCAGATCCCGAAGCGTCTCCTCAAAATTCTTGCCCTAATACCGTTGAAGGTACGGTGATCTGGGAATTTTGGCAGGAAGCAGAGCAAATGGCGAATTCTGTATTACAAAAATACAGCTTAAAAGACCTTTGTGAACAAAGAGATGCCCGACAACAGAAGGATATCATGTATTACATCTGAAGGCTTAGGGATGAGTTCCTCAAACTATTTGTATCATTGTTGTTTATCTTCAAGTTAATTATGCGTATCGCCCATAACATTACGGAATTAGTCGGTAACACCCCCCTCGTCCAACTCAACCGGATTCCCAAGGCGGAAGGGTGTGTGGCTCAAATAGTGGTCAAATTAGAAGGCATGAACCCCTCGGCTTCGGTCAAGGATCGAATTGGGGTGAATATGATTAATGTTGCTGAAAAAGAAGGAATGATTACTCCGGGTAAGACGGTATTAGTCGAACCAACATCGGGTAATACTGGAATTGCCTTAGCAATGGTGGCCGCCGCTAGGGGCTATCGTTTAATTTTAACTATGCCCGAAACCATGAGTTCAGAACGGCGGGCAATGTTAAAAGCCTATGGTGCCGAATTGGAACTCACCCCCGGAATTGAAGGGATGAGTGGCTGTATCCGCCGGGCGCAGGAAATTGTGGATACCCTGCCCGATGCCTATATGTTGCAACAATTTCAGAATCCGGCCAACCCCCAAATTCACCGCAAAACCACCGCCGAGGAAATTTGGGCCGATACCGATGGCTCTGTAGATATTTTAATCTCTGGAGTGGGAACTGGAGGGACTTTAACCGGGATAGCTGAAGTCCTGAAACAACGCAAAACGGATTTTCAGGCGATCGCAGTAGAACCCGCCAATAGTCCAATTTTATCCGGGGGTAAACCTGGCCCCCATAAAATTCAAGGGATTGGGGCGGGGTTCGTTCCTCCGGTTTTGAATGTGGATATGATTGATGAAGTGATTCAAGTTACTGATGAAAATGCCATGATTTTTGGCCGTCGGATTTCCAGGGAAGAAGGGATTTTATCGGGAATTTCCACCGGGGCAGCCTTATATGCGGCTATTCAAGTGGGTAAACGTCCTGAAAATAAAGGAAAACTGATTGTTTTGATCCAGCCAAGTTTCGGTGAACGTTATTTGAGTACACCTTTATTTCAAGAGGGTTGACGGTTAATCGTCAAGAAATATTAACGGAAATCGTTAGAATTGATATATTAACAGAATCATGTTCTGAACTTCAGGGCTGATTCTGTTCCTGATCAACCCGCACCCGCATCTGTTATGTTAACTGGCCCAAAAGAGGAAACGGTACAACGCAATGGGGAAGTGAAACATCCCGTTCAGTTCTCGGAAGTTCCCCGACGGCGATGGAAACCTTGGATGATTGCAATTTTGGCTTCGGGACTATTGGCTATTCTGGCAACGGTTTATTTAGCCCGGAGTCGGAATCAAATTAAGCCCGATGCGATCGCGACCCTGACGGTTCCGGTGGAAGCGAAGGATTTAACGGTGAAAATTACCGCCAGTGGGGTAGTTCAACCCGTGCGCCGGGTAAACCTCAGTCCCAAAACCCAAGGGCGGTTAGCGCAATTATATGTGGAACAGGGGGATATTGTCCAAGCTGGGGATATTGTGGCGCGGATGGAAAGTGGCGAAATTGAAGCCCAACTGTTCCAAGCCCAAGCCCGTTTGGATCGGGTTAAAGCTAATTTAGACAAGCTGCAAACCGGAACCCGACCGGAGGAAATTGTTCAAGCTCAAGCTCGTTTAAACCAGGTTAAAGCTAATTTATCCCAACTACGATCGGGGACTCGTCCCGAAGAAGTAGCTCAAGGCGAAGCTCGTTTAAGAGAATCAGAATCTCGATTAAAAGATGCAAAATCGGGAAGTTTAAATGATGAAATTGATCAAGCAAAAGCTAGAATTAATGCCAACAAAGCCGAATTACAATTAGCGACGGAACGGGTACAACGCTATCAAAATTTAAAAGGAGAAGGGGCAATTTCTCAGGATCGATTAGATGAATATTTCCGCGATCAACGACGGTTAGAAGCATTACAAAATGAAGCGGAAAAACGCTTAGAACAATTACAACAAAGTCAGCGATCGCAAATTCAACAACGCCAAGCAAATGTCGAACAGGAACGTCAAGCCTTAAATCAACTAAAAAATGGCACTCGTTCAGAAGAAATTGCTCGTTCAGAAGCTGAAGTTGCTGAATCCCAAAGTAAATTGAATCAGTTAAAAAATGGCACTCGTTCAGAGGAAATTACCTCCGCAAAAGCGGAAGTTGCTGAAGCCGAAGGACAGGTAAAATTCTATCAAGTTCAAATCGAAGATACCAAAGTTCGCGCCCCGTTTTCGGGAATTATTACCCAACGTTATGCCGTTGAAGGTGCCTTTGTTACCCCAGCAACTTCAGCTTCCGAAGCCACTTCAGCCACTTCCACTTCTATTGTTGCTTTAGCCAAAGATATAGAAGTTTTAGCTAAAATTCCAGAGGCGGATATTGCTCAAATTAAACCTAATCAACCCGTTGAAATTATTGCCGACTCCTATCCCGATCAAGTATTTGAAGGTCGAGTTAATATTATTGCCCCCGAAGCGGTAAAAGAACGGGATGTTACGTTATTTCAAGCTCGAATTATTATCGAAACCGGAAAAGATCAACTTCAGTCGGGAATGAATGTTGATTTACGTTTTATTGGGGAGAAACTCAAACAAGCGTTAGTGGTTCCCACCGTTGCTATTGTAACAAATAAAGGTCAAGCGGGGGTGTTACTTCCCGATGCTAATAATAAGCCACAATTTCACCCCGTTACCGTTGGTTCCCAAATCGGTAATCAAATTCAAGTATTGAAAGGTTTACAAACTGGAGATCGGGTTTTTATTGAGTTACCCAAAGGACAAAAATTAGGTGATATTTTTAAGGAGAAAATGGATAACCCGTAGGGGCGGGTTCTGTAATATAGCAGGGAACACCGGAACAGCCCCCCCAAATCCCCCGTGCACAGGGGGCTAGGGGGGGAGGGAACACCGGGGGAAAATACTTCACCGTCTGGGTTCCAAGATCCGTCTGGTGTCCTAACTGCCTTAGCGGTTGCTATATACCTTGTTCCCCTTTCCGGTAATCATTGACTTTTTTCAGTTTCTCTAAGCGACCCAAATTTAAACCCAGGGGGATAGCGAGGCTCCCGACAAGAGAACAGACATTATAGCCATTTTGCCTGAGCCTTGCAGAAACCATCAAATAATTATTGATTTAATACCCCTAAAACCGTATCATGAATAATCCCATTACTAACAATAATACCCCGGTTATCTAACATCTTAGGATTAGAGGCAAAATCCAAAGGTTTACCAAACATATCACTCACCCGTCCCCCCGCTTCTTCTACTACAATTGCCCCCGCCGCATGATCCCAAATATTCTCCCGATAATTAGGGGTTTTAGGAGAGGGAAGTCGCAAATATAAAGCCGCTTTTCCAGACGCCACCGCCCCATATTTTGCCTGAGAATCCATCTTAACTGCTGGGGCAATAATTCCCACCGCTTTAGCCACAGCATCCTGGCGTTCAATATCACCATGACTGGCTTCAATACTACCTACAAATCGCAGATTTTCCATATCATTTTCCGGTACAACTTGAATCGGAATTTCTTCCCCCGTGGCTACTATTATCATCGTTGCACCCTGTCCCCTAACCGCCACAAATAGAGCCCCAGGTTGATGATTTTCCACCGGATAAGCTGGGCATCCCATCACCCCAACTTTCACCTCTCCATCCTCAATTAAAGCCAAGGCGATCGCATATTGATCCTGTCTTAAAAAGCCCTTTGTACCATCAATTGGGTCTAATGTCCAAAACCTTTTTTCAACCTTGCCATTCCCTTGATTAATCCAGTTTATAATTTGTTCTGAAGTAGCATCAGGAATAATTTCCTGTACATATTCAGTAATTTTTGCTAAATTTTCCGCCATTTCTGGAGTTTGTAATTCCGTGGCATCTTCTTCCCCGACAACGGGATCATTAGGGAATACTTCTGCTAAAGCTTTACAAATAATAGCTTGAGAACCATAATCAGCCACGGTGACAGGACTTTTATCATTTTTCTCCATAGCTTGGGGAATATTTTCCCGCACTCTTTCACACAGTTTCCAAGCACTTAATGTGGCTGTAATCGCAATTTCTTTTTCTTTTTCGTAGGACATAAAAACTCCAATAATGGGGATCACAGATTTAAAAGGATTTCACGGATTTCACGGATTTTAATCTGCGTTAATCTGCGTAATCTTCTTAAATCCGTGTTTATTATTTTAAACAATAAAAGGTTAAAGCACAATTGCCGTAGGTTTTTTCTCGACAGATTTCTAGGTCTGTAATTGGTTGAATCTGCCAACGATGGGTATGGTGTTCTACGGCAATTTCTCCGTGATCAGATAGAAGTTGATATTGAGATATGGCTTCTAATACAGGTTGATAAAGATTGCTATTATAGGGCGGATCAAAATAAATACAATCAAATTTTTGCCCCGATAATATCTTTAATTTTCCTAAAATATCTCCCCGAATTACTTGAATTTGTTGGGAAGAATCCGCCATTGTTTGCCAATTTTCTTGAATAACTTTACAGGCTTTCCCGTGTTGTTCAATCCCGATCACAACCGCCGCCCCCCGACATAATGCCTCGGCCCCCATTGACCCACTACCCGTACATAAATCTAACCAGCAACAGCCTTTTATTTTACCCTGCCAAATATTAAAAACCGCTTCCCTGACCCTAGCTAATGTGGGTCTGGTTTCTTCTCCGGGTAAGGTTTTTAAGAGGCGGTTTCCATAGATTCTTAAACTCAAAAATTTATTCCTCCAATCAATAATAAACTGGGTTTATATTATACAGAAACTTGGTTTCTCATCTCAATGGTTTGAGGTTTACCCTGAACTAATTCAACAAAATTATCCAATATTTTTAACCCGGCGTTAGAGGATTTTTCCGGGTGAAATTGTACCGCCATCACGTTATCTTTTGCGATCGCAGCCGTGATAATTTGACTTCCATGTTGAATGGTAGCGGCGGTTAAATTCCTATCAGTTGGATCAACATAATAGGAATGCACAAAATATACCCAAGGTTGGGAACCAATGGTTTTCCATAATGGTAAATCAGGTTGAATTAAAGATAGTTGATTCCAACCAATATGGGGTATAGTTAACCCAGGTTCGGACTGAAAACGTCGGACTGTTCCAGGGAATATTCCTAAGCCTTTTTCTTGACCTTCTTCTGAAGATTCAAACAGAATTTGTAACCCTAAACAAATCCCTAAAAAGGGAATACCGGAAGCAATTACATCTTGAATTGGTTCGACTAAATTGCGCGATCGCAAATGTTGCATCGCGGGGTCAAAGGAACCCACCCCAGGTAATACAACCGCATCAGCATTTTTAATAATTGTAGCTGAGTCAGTTACTTGAGGTGTTACCCCGGCTTTTTCTAAGCCTTTACAAACGGAGTGCAAATTCCCCATATCATAGTCAATTACCGCGATCACAGACATTGATTTATTTCCTTATCCTGTGGTTTGAAACTATTTTAATTTTACCATTTTTTCTGCTTTGTTAAAATATTTTTTTGTAAGATGATCCCCCCTAACCCCCATTAATAAGGGGGATTTAGGGGGATCTCAACTAAGATTTAGAAACCAATAAAGTTGTAGATGCACTGCGGCCAAATTGTTCGGGAGTATGTTGTAATTTCGCTTCCGCACCCGGCCATAAATATTCCCCTGGAGTAACAGCACGAACTAAATAATGTAGTTGATAAATACCCGGTTCTAAGCGATCGCTATAGGCAGTAATTCGGTCATTATGAACCGTTTGATAGTCAATTTGCCAACTACTTTTTTGAGCTTCTACTGCTAAATTACTGGTTTTAAAACTAGCATTAATAGCTTCAAATCCAGCCGGAAGTGGATCGGTAATCATTACTTGATTAACGGGACGGTCAGTAATAATATCTAAACCGATATCAAACACTTGTCCGGGTGTCACCTTGAGCAGATCTTTAGGGGAATTAAGGTCAATTGTCTGTAGAACTTTATCCTCATTTGCTGGGCGAATTGTGCGGGTAATTCTTAACCCATTTAAACGTCCGGGTTGATTTCCTTCTAAACGATATCGATAGGCGACCCAATAATTTAATTTACCTTGATTAGACGGTTCTAAAATCAAATTATTTTCGCCTTTTGGTAATTCCGACATAGGTATATTCAAACTAAAATTATAATCTTTATACCCTTTGAATTGAGTTTCTTTTAATTTTTGATCTCCTAAATTAATCGCCACATTAAAGTTAGGTGGTGTAGCTTCAGTTTGACTGTATGCAGTTAAAGCTGTTAACGCCTGGGCATTATCATAACTGCCTCCCCAGGTTCCATCTCGACGCAGATTTAATAAACTTTCCACTAGCTTATCAACGGTGGCAGATTGGGGATTTTTAGTTAACAATAAACGTAACCCTTGGGATTGAATCGTTGTATCAGAATTCAACCAACTATAACCTTGAGGTAAGTTCAGAGTTGCTGTTCTTCCGGTTACATAAATCTGTTTTTGCACTTGCTCAAATAGACGATTATACTCCTGTTTCCATTGGGGAAATTGAGATAAATATTGTACAAATTTAATCTGGGTAACTTGATCAAATTTATCAAAATTTTGCAAGATATCATCTAAGAAATCACTGCGTTTTTCTCCCAGAGCATCTAAAGCAATTAAGGCATTTAAACGGATTTGATTTTTGCAAACTTCATCGGTACAAAAATCATATTTTAGGGGATCATTTACTCCTTGAGTTAGATAGGTTTTGAGAGATTTAATTAACTCAGAATTAACCGAAAATCCAGCATTTTGAGCTTGAGCTAAGGCTTCCCCAGTATAAGCAGAAAGGAAAGGACTAGAGACTATTGAACCAGGATAGGCTGTAATTCCACCGTCTTCTAGTTGCAGTGTTTTAATATCTGTTAAAGCGGTTTTAGCCCGTTCAGGTAACTGCAAATTACTGAAATTTTGACCGTATTTTTTACCCAAAATCTGCATATTAGCAGCAATAATTAATTCACTAACAGCAGGTTCGAGAAACGGCCATTTTTCTCGATTAAATACCTGTTGAGCGGAAGCAGTTAGTTGGGGAATTAGGGTACTCGCTAAATTAATATCTAATCCTCCGAAATCGGGAACTACTTTTTTACTGATATTCAGGGGAATTGTGACAGTATTGGTTGTCCGTCCTGACTCAATTACTTGTTCATTTACGTCAAAAGTTTTAACAGTTAAAGGCACTTCAAACCCATCGGATTTACCGTTAAATTCCGTGGTAAATTGAACTTGAGCCTCCCCCGCTTGTTTAACTAAAATTGGAAAGCGATAGGCATTTGTTCCCGCTTCTGCGTTGGTTTTTAAGGTTTGTTGATTGGCGTTTCCAGGGGAAAATTGAATCCCACCGTTAACAGTTCCAGTAATATTTAATTTGCCCTTTTCTTCGGTTAAATTTGTAATAGATAATCCGGCTAAAATGCGATCGCCAGGACGGGCAAATTGTGGTAAAATGGGGTTAGAAATTAATGCTTGAGTGGTCATAAATGTAGTTTCAGCCGACCCAAATTTTTGACTCCCATCCGTTGCTATTACCATCACTCGCCAGGTAGTTAAATCATCAGGAAGTTTAAAATTAACCGTGGCTTTTCCTTGATTATCGGTAACAATTGAACCATTATAAAATGCTAGGGCTTGAAAGTTTTTACGAATTCGAGGATTAGCTGTAGCAGTAGACAAACCGCCTCCATAACCCCAACCTTTTTCTAAAGCAGAGGCTAATTGATTTAAAATAACCGCCGGACGATTATCACTAAATCTTGTGGAAATTGGTTGTTCCGCATAGACGGTTTCTATTAAATTCGGAGGTCGATAATTATTGAGTTGTAAAACTGAATCATTGACCACCATCACGGTGAATTGTCCGCGAATAGGTTGATTTTTGGTATCAGTTAAAGTTAGGTCTAAGGTCTGTTGGGAACCAGGTTCTAGTTTGGCTTGTTGGGGATTAACTTGGACTTGCAAATATTGATCTTCTAGGTTAATTTTAAAGGGCGTAAATCCAATTTTAGCTAAATTTTCTAAACTCCCAGGTTCGAGTTCGGAAATCGGTTTTCCTTGTCGAACTAATACCGCTTCAACTGCCGCATTTGGTAACATTTCCGGGGTGACTTGAAACTGAATTTCTGGCGCACCACCTTTAACTTTAATTAGCTTTTCATAAAGGGGTTTATCCCGTACTACGGCAAAATATAATTCTGCTTCTGGATAGGGAGATTGAATTAAAGCCGTTGCAGTTTCTCCGGGTTTATAAGTAGTTTTATTCAGTTTAATTATTAATTGTTCTTCATCTCCTCCCCAATAAACTAACCCACTTCCTGTCACCCAAATTTGTAAATCCGTGGCGGTAATTTCATTATTCCCATCGCTAAAATTAGCACGAATGCGATAGGAACCGGACTCTGGGGCGGTTAAATCAACCTTTTGTTCCTTTTGACCCGACTTAATATCAACTTGAGCAACGGTTTGATATTGAATTTGATTTTTAGGGGTTCGCGCTCCTTCAACAACCCGCGTCACTTGGCTATAATCCATTTTTTGCAGTTGCAAATTTACCCCAATATTTTCCAGGGGTTTTCCTTGAATATCAGTGACAATCATATCAATGGGAAATGCCTTACCCGCTTCGGCAATAAATGGTGTTTTTAACCCAATAAAACGGTCACTGGGAAGGGCGGTAAAGGATTCAGAATTGGCAACGGATAAGTTAGAAATATCCGTAACTTCCACATCAACCCGATAGGTCATGGGATAGGGTAAATCCTTATCAACGGTGATGGTTTTACTCCCCTGACCTTGTGCATTTAACTGTTGATTTTCTTGCAATACACTATCAGAAACATTGGGTTTTTCTTCCGGCCAAAACCATTGACGACCAAAGGAATAATTTTCCCATGCTTTCGGAATAAAATCCGTTCCATTCCGAGTAACATAATATTTAGCAGCACCGTCGGCTACGGGAGCCCCAAACAGATATTCACTCTGAGCATTTGCCGTAATAGTTTCTCCAATTTTGGCGAATTTTTGATCTAAATTTAGGGATACTTTAAAATTAGGTGGTTTAAATTCAGCAACACGGAATTCACCTAAAAGTTCTACCCCATTTTTGTCTTTTGCATGAATAATATAATTTCCCAAAGGTTGGTTAGATTCTAAGGAAAATTCTACAGAAAACGTCGCAAATTCATTGCTTTTATATTCTCCTAATGCTTGCTTTTGTTTTTTGGGATTTTCCAAAGTCACCGTATAATTTTGATTCTTATTCGGTTTTAACGTACCATTTTCTAGGGAATAGGCGACACCAGTTAAGGCAACTTTTTCCCCTGGTTGATACAGTTGACGGTCTGAAAAAATCACGCCCCGGGATAGGGTTTGTTTATCTTCCCAATTGGCATCAATTCCATATCCATATTCTCCACTATAGGATAATGTGCGAGTAAATGCCCAATCTTTGCCTTCTTTAGCAATCACTAATAATTCCGGTGCTTTGGCAAATCTTTCCCCCTGCATACATTGTTTTAACTGTTGAGAATTTAACCATAATATGCCTTGATTATTGGTAATTCCCTTTGCACAAGTTTGAGGTTTAGGATGGGATTTAGCATCGAGTTTAGAGAGATAAATTTCAACGGTTGCTCCTGCAACAATGGAGCCATTATCTAAGTGATTAACCCGCACCATTCCTGACTCTGGAAACCATTGGGCAAAAACGCCTAAATTAGTTAATTGTACCAGTCCATTAAATTCTGGTTCACCCCATTTTTTTTCACCTTCTTGTTGATAACGGGTGGTTTTTGCCTTGACTCCGTAGGCTAACATTCCCGTATTTCCTCCTAATTTATCTTTTAAATTAATTGAGGTTTCTTGAATGTTATTTTTCGGGGTGGGAACAGCAAAATTTGTCCATTTTTCCTGGGGAAGTAATAGATTTTTTCTTCCTTCATCTCTCGAATAAGCCGTATCGGTATAAACTAAATCCGTGGGTTGCACCACTTTATAAGCGGCTTGATATTTGGATTCTGGTAAATTTAAAGTAGAAATATTCAGTTCTAAATTTTGTTGAGAGGGGAAAATATTTAATCCCGAAGGTACGGAAATATCTGGGGTTAAATCTCCAGTTTTATAACTAACAGTAACTGGTTTTCCTAATTTCTGGTTAAATGTATCTTCGACTTCTGCACCAATCGTAATAGTATAATTGGTTTGGGGTTCTAAAGCCCAAGGATTGATGGTAACTCGCTCATAATCATTATAGGCTTGAATGACTTTAATATCGGGTTTAGGGGCAGGTTTAATGGTAATATTTTTTAGGGCTGATTCGGCAATAATTCCATTATTAAATTGCAGTTGAGGATTTCCAGTTACAAATCGTCCTGATGTTCCTTCTTCGGAAGCTTTACCCTGAAGTTCTAAACTGACAAATTTTAAATTATCATAGGTTTGAATCTGGCTAGAAATCTCAACTTGGGTTTCTAAATTTCCTTGAACTGGACGTAAGCCAGGTGTGATTTTAAGTTGATATTTAGTAGCAGATTGTAATGGTTGTTTGGTAGTAACAATATATTCTGGATTTTGAGTTGCCGAATTGAATCTTTTTAAAGGTTCAACGGGGTTTTTATTGTCTTCTGATTGGGCAATTTTAACTTCGACAGGAATTGCTTTATTGGTTTTTTGAGAAATTAGTTGTAAGTGTTCTGTTAAAGAGGCTAAATCTAATTCTACGTTGGAATTAAATTTGAGTTCGGGATTTAATCCTATGGGATTATCTGGAGAACCGGGTTGTTCTTCACTTCCGGGTAAATTAGATAATTTAATCGGTTCGGTGGCAAATGTCCAACTAATATCCTGGTCTAATTTATTTTGGTTTAAATCGGCTAATCCTTGTTTTATAGTAACTTGTAAGCGGGTAGCTAAGGGTAGGGCTTTATCGGCTTGAAACCCTATCATTCTAGGTGTTAAAAATCGAAATTCGCCAGGTATTTTTGGGGTAATTTCAAAATTATTCAGGAGTTTTTTTTGTCCTGAACTATCTAAACTTTCTAGGGGAATTAAAGGACTTTTAAAAATAACATGAATTTGACTTAATTCTGGACTTTCACCGATAGGATTAATTGTTTCAATCCATTCAGGAATTTGAGGTTTGGGTAAGTCAGCAATCATCGGGATGACTTCGCTAACGGGGGAATTACTGATAATTCGGCATCCCACCAAGGTTAATATAAATAGAAAAACGAAGACAAACTGCTTGCGAATCAAGCGAAATCGGCTAGAATTTATCATCGGATTCGGTTATGATAGTTTCTTATGTAATAACAGATATTCTAATCAAAATCCCAGAATATTCCAGAAGATTTAATTTTAGTTTATGTTTGGGCTTCAAAAATGGGAAAAAACCTGAATCTCTCATCAGTTTTGTAACAAAAATTAACTTTAACTAGAGATGAGTTTGTTCATCATGACAGTTAATTCTAATATTCCTTATTATATAATAGAACAAATCTCCATTACCCATTACCCATTACCCATATTACTATGGAAACAAATATTCTGACTTTACCGCCGATTTTAAAATTAAAGCTGGATTTAACCTCAGAACAATTTTGGCAATTGTGTCAAGAAAATCATGATTTTAGATTTGAACGCACGAACTCAGGAGAGTTAATTATTATGCCACCAACTGGAGGAAATACAGGAAAACGGAATGTTAAAATTACCACTCAAATTGATTTATGGAATTCAAAAACCCGTTTAGGTGAAGTTTTTGATTCTAATACAGGTTTTACCCTTCCTAATGGTGCTGACCGCGCCCCTGATGCTTCCTGGGTAAGTCGAGAACGTTGGGAATCTTTAACACCCGAACAACAGGATAAATTTGTGCCTTTGTGTCCTGATTTTGTGGTGGAATTAATGTCTCCGAGTGATAGTTTAGAAAAAACTCGTCAAAAAATGCAAGAATATCAGGATAATGGGGCAAGATTAGGTTGGTTAATTAATCGTAAACAGCAACAAATTGAAGTTTATCGTTTACATCAAGATGTGGAAATCTTGGAACATCCTAATCAAGTTTCAGGCGAGGATATTTTACCAGGTTTTGTGTTAGATTTAACTTCGATTTGGTAAGCTATTAATTATT
>NZ_CAWLTW010000001.1:3897703-3903491 GCF_963864145.1 Planktothrix prolifica NIVA-CYA 540
CCCTTCAAAAACCCAAATTATTATGGAAACCAATATTCTGACTTTACCGCCGATTTTAAAATTAAAACTGGATTTAACATCGGAACAATTTTGGCAATTGTGTCAAGAAAATAATGATTTTCAATTTGAACGCACGACTTCAGGAGAGTTAATTATTATGCCACCAACTGGAGGAAATACAGGTAAACGGAATGCCGATTTAATTTTTCAACTTTTAGTCTGGAAACGTCAGAATAATTTAGGTGAAGTTTTTGATTCTAATACGGGTTTTACCCTGCCTAATGGTGCTAACCGCGCCCCTGATGCGTCCTGGGTAAGTCGAGAACGTTGGGAATCTTTAACACCCGAACAACAGGATAAATTTGTGCCTTTGTGTCCTGATTTTGTGGTGGAATTAATGTCTCCAAGTGATAGTTTAGAAAAAACTCGTCAAAAAATGCAAGAATATCAGGAGAATGGGGCAAAATTAGGTTGGTTAATTAATCGTAAACAGCAACAAATTGAAGTTTATCGTCTGCATCAAAATGTGGAAATCTTGGCACACCCTAATCAAGTTTCAGGCGAGGATATTTTGCCCGGTTTTGTATTGGATTTAACTTCGATTTGGTAAGCTATTAAGTATTTAAACTGGAACAGGGGCGGCAGAGGGAGCAGAAGCAGTGCGAGCGTCCTCGCTCGCTGAATATCACCCAAAACCCAAAACCCATTCGTAATTCCCTATTCCCCACTATAAAATCAATCTATTCAAAAACGCTAATTAATGATATCCTAGAGGTATTTGAATTTCCCATTTAAGTTAAGGTAGGGTAATTATGCAAGTTAATGATTTAGGATTTGTTGCCAGCATTTTGTTTGTGTCAGTTCCTGCGGTTTTTCTGTTGATTCTGTATATTCAAACCCAAAGTCAGGATGGTAAACAAGGTTAATACCAGTTTTTCCTGAATTTTGATTGAATTTTAATTCAAAAAAAGCGCCATCAGACTGTTACTGTGGCGCTTTTTATTTTGACATCCACCCCGCCGTAAAATGAAACAGCCCTGGGTTTGGGGGGGGCTGTTCCGGTGTTCCCTCTCTCAACTAGGTAATTTATTTTGTGCAACTACTTATTTGTTAATTCAGAGTGGATTATTTTGCCGTTGTCCGTGTTAACAACACAGGACAATTAGCATAAACTCGGACATAATCTGAGAGGGAACTGCCCAACAATCTGTCTAAGTCGATGAAACTCTTGGCAACGTTAGGGCGACGGTCTGGGGAACCTAACATCAATAAATCAGCATTCACTTCTTCAGCAACTCGACACAATTCTGGGCCTGGTTTACCAATCCCACTAACACAACGATAGCTGATTCCCATGCGTTTTACTTCTTCAATTGCCGGGGCTAAAATAGGATCTTTTTCGGCATTATTACTGAAATCTTGGCTCGATTTCCCTGATATATCTTTATTAATGTGGACTAAAATTAGTTGAGTCCCAGCGATATCTTTAGCAAAGGAAATTGCCAATTGTAAACACTGTTTGGATGCTTCGGAATTATCCACCGCCACCATAATTTTACGCAGTTTTTTGACATAGATATCGTCCTTGACTAATAGCATCGGACGAGTGGTGAGTTGAAACACATACTGACTGACGGAGTTTTCCAGAATCGCTTGTAGAAGTCCTAAACCCCGGGAACCCATAATAATTAAATCCACATCTTCCTCGTTGGCCACTTGACAAACGATATCTTTAGGATCACCTTGTTTGAGTAGAGGATTAATTTGCTTGGGGTCGAGTTTAATTGAGGTAACAGCTTCTGCCAGAATTTTCCCAGCCTCAGTTAACTTTTCCGACATCGTATCCGAACTCACTTCAGGGAAAACAACGTGTAGAAGCGTGACCGATGCTTGCTGGAAAGAGGGGATATCCAACATCATATTCAGCATTTCTTCGCATAATCCCCGACCAGCAACCGCAACTAGAATTTTTTTTATCATGGATTTTCCTTGTGATTAAAATAGGTGATTTATCAGGGGTCAGATCTACCCGACACGGATTAAACAGTATCCATACCTAGAATAATCCCCCGTGTTGACAGATAATTTGTAGAAATGTTGCGTTCTAAATCTATTTGTAAAGTGTTTGAAACAAATCCTTTCCCCCAGTCCCCGTCCTCAAAGGATACCTCCTGGTCAACCCCTTGGTTTGACTATGTTGTGCGGGTTTCTCCCCACCATACCGATTATGGTGGTATTGTTTGGCATGGAACCTATATATCTTGGATGGAAGAAGCCCGGGTAGAACGGTTACGTTTGGCGGGATTAGAGTATCATACCTTAGTAGAAATGGGTTGCGAATTACCCGTTATCGAGTTGAACATTCGCTACCATAAACCCGTGAAAATGGGAATGCAGGCTGTGGTTAAAAGTCGAATTCTACTGATTAAGGGGGTACGAATTCCCTGGGAATACCGGATTGAATCCCTAGATGGCCAATCCCACTATCTCAGCGCCCAAGTGACTTTGGTTCCTATTGATGGAAAAACGGGGAAAATTATGCGTCGTTTACCCCCGGTATTGCAAACATCTTTGGCTCAACTACTGGGAACATCTACGCTATAATTTATTATACTATTCGGTTGTATTTTTCTAATCTCCAAAAGCAATTTGCCCTTATTGAAAGCTGCCTTTTTCAGCCCTCAAATTGATTAATTCCGATACTGAATATCACCAAACCAGATTACCCTAATTTTTGATCACAACCCGGGTTATAAAAATGGATATATCCTCCCACCGATTTCTTAGCTATTTTGAACTTCCCGAAGCTCAACAACTCTGTGAAATAGCCATAGTTGAACAGTTTGCAGACCAACATATTATTTTTGAAGAGGGAGAAGCTCCTAATTTTTTATATTTAGTCTTAGAAGGTCGGGTGGAGTTTAAAAAAGAAGTTCCATTGAGCCAATATCAAACCATTGCTGTTGCCCAAGCTAATGACTTTTTTGGAGAATTTGGAGTCTTAGATGGACAACCTCGCAGTGCCAGGGCAATAACCGCCGGACAGGTGAAATTAGCTAAAATTTCTCAACCGGATTTGCTGCAAATTTTAAGCAATGCTAAGGGTAAAGTGATTCTGAATTTATTTGCTTATATTATTAGTCATTTGCGCGTTACTACGAATCAATATGTCCATCAATTAGTCCATAAAGAAAAAATGGAATTAGTTGGGGAAATGGTTAATACCATTTTGCATGATTTTAGGAGTCCCTTTACCGGAATTCAGTTATCCAGTTCCATGCTCAAAGAAATGCACCCCGATGAAGAAACTCAAGAATGGTGTGATTTGATTTCTATGCAGATTCAACGGATGTTAGGCATGGCAGAGGAAGTATTAGAATTTACTAAAGGCAGTACACTTTTATACAGAAAATCAATTTCTGTGGCAAAAATGCTGCAACGTTTTGAAAAATTAAATCGGGTTTATTTTCAATCGACCCAGGTTAAATTTTCTGTGCAAACTGATGAAAATTGTCAAATTTATGTCGATGAAAATAAACTGATTCGAGTATTTCAAAATTTAGTTGGAAATGCGGTAGAAGCCTTTGAAAAACCAGGAGGAACTATTTTAATCACAGCTAAATTAACGGGAGATTGGACGGAAATTGCCATTGCTGATAATGGCCCTGGAATTCCTGATATGATTCGTGAACATTTATTTGATGCCTTTGTTACCCATGGAAAACGCAGTGGTACGGGGTTAGGAACTGCGATTGCTAAATCTATTATTGATGCCCATGGCGGTCAAATTCGGTTTAAATCCGTTCCCCATCAAGGCACTACTTTTTATATTAAACTACCCCAAACTCAACTAAAAGAAATGCACGCTGAAGTTGCCGAAGAAGTCAAATTAAACTAGAATTAAACCTATTACCCAAAACCCAAAACCCAAAACCCATTACCCATTCCCGATCACGGATTCAAGAGGATGACGCAGATTAACACAGATTAAAATCCGTGAAATCCGTGAAATCCTCTTAAATCCGTGATCCCCATTACCCATTACCCATTACCTATTCCCTTGAATTCTATTCGTCCTCTCCCTGAAGATGTCGTTAATTTAATTGCGGCGAGTGAAGTCATTGACTCCTTAGTGGCGGTGGTTCGGGAATTAGTTGAAAATGCCTTAGATGCCCAAGCAAACCGGATTACAATTTCAGTATGGCCGGAGTCTTGGCGAGTGCAAGTGGTAGATAATGGTTTAGGAATGGACTTAACGAATTTAAAGCAAGCCGCCGTCGCCCATAGTACCAGCAAAATCAACACGATTACCGATTTATTTCAAATTAATAGTTTAGGATTTCGGGGGGAAGCCTTACACAGTTTAGCCCAATTATCGGATTTAGAAATTATTAGCCGTCCTAGTTCTCCTTCCCTTGCTAATTCCGGTTGGCGTATTAGTTATAATCATCAAGGAGAAGTTGTTAAAACCGAAACTATTGCTGTCGCCCAGGGAACAGTTATTACAGTTTCTAATTTGTTTGAAAATTGGCAAAATCGACGCCAATCTTTACCTGCTTCGGCTCAACAATTGCGCGGTATTCAGTTAATAATTCAGCAAATTGCTTTATGTCATCCCCAAGTAACTTGGCAACTGCGTCAAGGCAATAATCCTTGGTTTCAAATTAGTCCGGGGGTGAATGCTCAACAGATTTTACCCCAGATTATTAAAAATATTCAATTCAGTGATTTATTTTATTTGAAAATTCCGCCAGATTATGATAATATTAACTTAAAAGACATTGAATTAATATTAGGATTACCCGATCGCGCTTCACGTCGCCGACCCGATTGGGTGAAGGTTGCTATTAATGGCCGAATGGTGCGATCGCCGGAATTAGAACAAACCCTATTAACCGCCCTCGCCCGCACCTGTCCCCGCGATCGCTATCCCATTTGTTTTGTACATTTACACTTATTACCAGAACAAATAGACTGGAATAAAAACCCTGATAAAAGTGAAGTTTATCTCCAGAATTTGAACCAATGGCAAGAGCTTATTAGTCAAGGAATTGAACGGGCTTTAAGGTTAAATTTTGAGAGAATTTCTCCGACTCAAAATCGCATTGAGAAGTTATTGAAAGTATCAGAAGACAAGGGAAATTATAACATTAATTCCGAAACTCAATTAGATACTCAAAGATCTCAAACTGAATTAGGAATATTAGAAATAAAAGCGATCGCTCAAGTTCTAAATACCTATATTATTGCCGAACATTCTAGCGGATTATGGTTAATTGAACAACATATTGCCCATGAACGGATTTTATATGAACAAATCTGTGATCAATGGCGATTAATTCCCCTCGAACCCGGCATTATTTTACAATCCTTATCAACAGCACAATTAGAACAAATGCAGCGTTTAGGATTAGAAGTTGATCCCTTTGGAGACGGGGTTTGGGTAGTTAGAAATGCACCGGAATTATTAATTAAACGCAGTGATTGTCCAGAAGCCTTATTAGAATTAAGTTTAGGAGGAGATTTACAAACCGCCCAAGTTGCCACCGCCTGTCGGAGTGCGATTAAAAATGGCACACCCCTGAGTTTAAGCCAAATGCAAACTATATTAGATCAATGGATGAAAACCCGCAATCCTCGCACCTGTCCCCATGGTCGTCCAATTGTTTTACAATTAGAAGAATCGGCCCTATCCCGTTTTTTCCGTCGGAATTGGGTGATTGGGAAAAGTCATGGAATTTAGGAAGTTTTGTTAAGTACCTAAACAAAATTAATTACACATCCTCCA
>NZ_CAWLTW010000001.1:3905784-4112301 GCF_963864145.1 Planktothrix prolifica NIVA-CYA 540
ATTCTAGCTCCCATTTATCAAAAGTAGGGAACAAGAAGGATCAAAATTTTAGGAAAAATTAAGCGAAATTTAGCCTAAAATTTTAATTCTGACAATATTCTTCATAAACACCGTCTAAAAGCAAGTTAAACGCATTAACGGCCGTTTGTACGGAGTCTAATGCGGCTTGTTGTTGTTCGGTGGTTTGACACAGTTGTAACAAGGCTTTACGAGTCATTTGACTATGGATTTCATCAGCTTTTTCATGAACTTTAAAGAAGGATAAAGCCGATTCTTCATTGATACCATAAAATTCTTCTAATCCAGAAATTTTGGTAGTGGAAACTTCAGGAAATTGGGATTCATAAGCGTATAGTGCGGCTAACCCTTTTTCTGCTTCTTCACTACGCGATAATTTTTTCAGAATTTGAACAGATTCTTGGGTTTTATTTAATCGTTGGCGGTCAAGAACAGCACTGCGTTCTACCCCTAAACCTTCTGCAAACCGTAACCATAATTCGGGATGATGGGCCGAGCCCCGTTCTTCTTCAATCAGGTTTTCTAATAACATTTTGCGAATGTTGATGTCATCACAAGCCGCATGGGTGGCACTGACATAGGTGGGGAAGTTATGAACGTGCAAATAATATTCCTGGGCATACTCTTGTAACATGGTTAATGTCAGCTTCCCTTCCGTCCACATTTGATAAAAGGGGTGCTTGAGCAGGTGATTACTTTCAATAATTTCGTTGAGTTTAGCCAGAAATACCGTTTCAGTTAAAGGCTGATCTTGGGTTAACATTCGCTTTCCTATAAATATCGGTTCCCCAGAATCTTATCTTAAAATCAATATTTGTCAAGCATTATCATTTGTAGGGGCGGGTTCATCGAGATGCGCGGTGATTAACAAATATCTAACACCAAGCCGCCCTTACTTACCAGTTATCAGTTTATTACCCATTACCCATTACCCATCACGGATTTAAGAGAATTACGCAGATTAACACAGATTAAAATCCGTGAAATCCGTGAAATCCTCTTAAATCCGTGATCCCTATTGATTATTCTGGATTTAAAAGCGATCGCAAAGCCTCTTTCATTTCCTCAATTGTTGTTGTTGCTGTTCCAAATTGACGCACAACTAAACTAGCGGCTAAATTCCCTAAAACTGCCGCTTCCCACAACGATGAACCCGTACATAAACCCAAGGTTAAAGCCGCCACGACCGTATCCCCAGCCCCGGTAACATCAAAAACATCCGTGCGATTAAAAGGCGGGATTTGAAATTGTTGCTCTCCCTCAAACAAACTCATTCCTTCTTCCCCGCGTGTAATTAACATTGAACTAGCTTGAGTTAATCTTAATAAATCCTGTCCCGCCTGTTGTAAAGTTCGCTGATTTTTAATCGAATATCCCACAGCTTTTTCCGCTTCAGGAAGGTTAGGAGTAAACAAAGTTGCACCCGTAAATCTAGGTAAATCTTTTTGAGTATCAACAATAGTTAAAGGAGCTTTTAATGCCGATTCAATTACCAATTGGGTTAAAACTCCATCCCCATAATCTGAACAAACCACCGCATCTACAGTATCAATATTTTCACTAATATATTCAGCTAATTTTAACTGTAATTTAATATCCGGTAATTCGTCAGATTTGCGATCAACTCTGACAATTTGTTGGGTAACAGATTGACGCGCATGACCCGAAATCCGAGTTTTCGTTACCGTGGGACGGTTGGGATCAATAAAAATTCCCCCAATATCAATTCCCGCCTGTTCAAAAATTCCACAAAGGGCAATTCCTTGATCATCATTTCCCACCAGTCCAGCAACCTTGACCGAGGCGCCTAATTTTGCCAAATTGTAAACCGCATTCGCACCCCCCCCAGGAATTTGATGGGTATGTTCATGACGGAGAATTAATACCGGAGCTTCACGGGATAAACGTTCTACTTGACCTGTCAAAAATTCATCTAAAGTTAAATCCCCTACCACCAAAACCCGCGCCTGGGAAAATAGATTCATTCGTTTTAATAATGAATCCATTGCGGCGTTTAATTGGGTCAAAAATGAAGCATCCAGTATCATATTTCTGATCAGTTGTCGGTCAACTATTAACAGTCAACTATCAACAGTCAACTGTCAATATTTCTACTTTAATTTCCCCTGAATGAATCTTTTCAGTTGCAACACTTGTTTTTTCAAGGCATCCAGTTCCGCCTGCATTGTATCCATTTGAGCCTTAATTGCTGCAATATCCGTCGCGTCTCCAGCAGGAGAAACTTGAGGAGCAGGTGCAGAAGTCGGTGCAGGAGTTCCAGGGGTGGATAGGGGTGGCCGGGGGAGATTGGCTTTTTGGAAGGCCAATTTAATTGCAGAAATCAGTTGATTCTTCTCAAAGGGCTTTTCAATAAATTCAAAATATTGAAAGGGTTCAGAAATTTTTTCGGTGACTTCTTCCTTCCGTCCCGACATCAGGACAAGGGGAATGCGCCGCAAGGTTTCATCCGCTTGAATTCGCTGAAACACATCCCAGCCACTTAACTTAGGCAGGAGGAAATCCAGCATAATTAAATTGGGATGTTCTTTTTGCACGAATTCGAGTCCTTCTTTGCCATCTTTGGCTTCTAATACCTCAAAGTTACCAGGGGGTAACATTTCTCTGACTCGAACTCTAATTACTTTACTATCATCAATAACCAGTATTTTCCGACCTGCCACAACTAACTCCCATAACGATAATGATGCGTTAACTATTATTATATTGGGTTAAAGTGATCCAATGATTAAAAAGACCTGCATCTTTAGAATACATAACTAGATTAATCTGAGAAGAAGCCAAAACAACAACGGAACTTGAATATGTCCGCCCCTTCTGATTTAGCACTAGAACAATCTTATCGTGATCGGGATCAAAATGCCATTGAACCTATCCCGGCCTGGTTACGTCGTCCCATCGGTAAGGCCAGTGAATTATCCTCTGTACAACGGATTATCAAACAGCGCCAAATTCATACGATTTGTGAGGAAGGTCGTTGTCCCAACCGGGGGGAATGTTATGCCCAGAAAACCGCAACTTTTTTATTAATGGGGCCAACTTGTACCCGCTCCTGTGGCTTTTGTCAAGTGGATAAGGGTCATGCACCGATGCCCCTTGATCCCGAAGAACCCCAAAAAGTGGCCGAAGCTGTACAAATTTTAGGGTTAGGCTATGTGGTCTTAACTTCCGTGGCGCGGGATGATTTGGCCGATGGGGGGGCGGGCTGGTTCGTGGCGACAATGGACAGAATTCGAGAGCTTAACCCCGAAACCCAGATTGAAGTCCTGACGGCGGATTTTTGGGGCGGTCAAGGGGGCGGTAATCTCCAAGAACTCCAATATCAACGGATTGCCACCGTAGTTGGAGCGGAACCTGCCTGTTATAACCATAATGTCGAAACAGTCCAAAGACTACAAGCACCCGTGAGACGGGGAGCTAAGTATGGGCGATCGCTAGATGTATTAAGAATTGTGAAACAACTTGATCCCGGCATTCCCACAAAATCCGGCTTAATGTTAGGACATGGAGAAACCGAAGCCGAAATTATTCAAACCCTGGAAGATTTACGGGAAGCCGGATGTGACCGAATTACCCTGGGTCAATATATGCGTCCGTCCCTGAAACATCTTCCCGTGCGAAAATATTGGACACCGGAAGAATTTCAGCATTTGGGAGCGATCGCCACCAAAATCGGGTTTGCTCACGTCCGCTCTGGGCCATTAGTGCGGAGTTCCTATCATGCTGGAGAGTCCGATCCCGATGCAGTTGCTTCTGTGGTTTAATTGAATCATTGTATTTAGGAACTAAATATGGCTACCAAAACTCAAACATCCAGTGGCTCTTATACCTTTCGTGCATTTTGGGCAATTCTTCTGTTAGGAATTAACTTTTTAGTTGCCGCTTACTATTTCGGTATCATTGTGTAATTTAAACATCATCAATTTTTAAAGACTGTGCTGCTCTTGATCAATCTTCTAAGATGAGGAGAACATCTTTAACTCCTCAGATCATGGCAGCACCTATTTTTTTATGAATTATTTAGTTTCTCATGCGGCTCATGCGATATTCAAGTTGAGTGGTAGAACCTTGTGCTAAAGTTAAATTATTCCAACCTAGTACAATTGCTAGAGTAATCAGAATAACCAGAATAATATTTTGGAGCTTAAGACACTTTTTTAACATATTTTAATCTTTTATCCCTTTGCGTTTAGGATTACTGACCAATGACTCAAACAAATGTTGCTATTTTAATTTTTAATGGGGTGCAACTATTAGATTTTATCGGCCCTTTTGAGGTATTTTCGATTACATCAGAAATTAATGAGGATCAACCTTTTAATGTGTTTCTAGTCGCAGAAACCTTAAATTCAGTTCAATGCCATTATGGTTTGAGCTTTAATCCAGATTGTACTCTATTAGATAGTCCTCCTCCCGATATTATTATTATTCCTGGTGGTATAGGGACTAGAGAGGCTCTGAATCAACTGCAAATTCTAGCTTGGATTCAATCTAAAGGATATCATGCCGAGTTAATTTTATCAGTTTGTACGGGTGCTTTACTGTTAGCAAAAGTCGGTTTATTGGATGGTTTAGTAGCGACAACTCATCATCAAGCATTAGATCAATTACAGGCGATGGCACCCCAAACCACTGTTGTTGATAATCAACGATTTGTTGATAATGGAAAAATTATTACGGCTGGGGGAATTTCGGCAGGAATTGATATGTCTCTTTATGTTGTGGCTAAACTTTTAGGGGATAGTAAGGCTTTAAAAACGGCTCAATATATGGAGTATGACTGGAAACCGAAAACCAAAGTTACCCCCATTCCTAAAATATCAAATTCTATCGGGTTTTGACACTCCCACCCATAAAGATCCAGTGATCCATCGGTTGAAACCGTGGCTACACAAACAAAACCCGCCTGCGCGGGTTTTAAACCCTTGATCAAAGGAGGTTAATCGAAGAACAAACCCTCGCCGCAAAGGAGGTTAATAGTCCGCGCAGGCGGACTTCGTTTGTGTAGCCACGATTTCAATCGCTGGATCTTCTTGTTTCTTGTTTCCCTAACTCCTGTAGGATAAAAAAAGAAGATTGTAATCTAGGCTACAGCCTAAACTGAAATGATCAGTACAAAAACTGCAAAATTGATGTTACCATCGGGGACATTATGGCAACGGATAATCACTCAAACCGAATCTGCTCTTAATTGTGGTGCATTGGCATCAATTCCAACGGATTATGATTTTATAGAGGAGGGGAATATTCACTTTTTGGTGAGAATTCTGTCTAACTTAGCTCGAAAGCAGAAAGCCAAGAAAAAACAGCAAAAAAAATTAGCTAAATCCGGTAAGGAGTTTAATCCATTTCTGCCTTATGAACAGGATTTATTTGTAGGTAATTTGTCAGAAACTCATTTATGTTTACTGAATAAATTTAATGTTGTTGATCATCATTTATTGATAGTTACCCGACAATTTGAAGAACAGAAAACCTGGCTAACTCAAGCAGATTTTGCAGCTATGTGGCTGGGTTTAGCGGAAATTGATGGTTTGGTTTTTTATAATGGGGGAAAATTAGCTGGGGCGAGTCAACGTCATAAGCATTTACAATTAGTTCCGTTTCCTTTAGTTCCAGATGGAATCAATCTTCCGATTGAACCTGCGATCGCTTCTGTACAGTTTAATAATTCTATTGGTATCATTCCTGAGTTTCCTTTTGTTCATGCGATCGCGGCTTTCAACCCTGACTGGATTAATCACCCATCAGAAGCAGCTATTTTTACCTTAGAATTGTATTTTGAGCTATTAGCAAAAGTGGGTTTATCTGTCGGGGATAATCCCTTTCAATCTGGGGCTTATAATTTATTAGCTACCCGAAATTGGATGATGATTGTTCCTCGATCTCAAGAAAAATTTGAGGGAATTTCGATTAATTCTTTGGGATTTGGGGGGACGTTATTAGTTAAAAATTCAGAACAACTGCAACAGCTTAAATCCTATCATCCCTTAACAGTTTTAAAACAAGTAGCGTTGTAGGGGCGAGTAAACCTCGCCCAGAATAGGAATTAAATTAAATCAGGAAAAACTTCCCTAACAGCAGGATGAACTAGATGATGATTTTCCACATTTAATCCCCTGGCTAAAATAGGATTTAATTCTAAAGCCTTGAGTCCCTTATCGGCTAACTGAATAACATAAGGTAATGTACTATTATTTAGGGCTTGGGTTGCTGTCCAAGGCACAGCCCCAGGCATATTCGGAACACCATAATGAACGATACCTTCCTCAATATAGGTAGGATTCGTGTGGGAGGTCGGACGTAGAGTTTCAATACATCCCCCTTGATCTACCGCCACATCGACAATCACGGAACCGGGGCGCATTTGGGCGACTAAATTACGAGAAACTAATTTAGGAGCGCGTTTTCCTAAGATTAAAACCGCACCAATTAATAAATCTGCTTCAGGAACACTTTCTTCAATTTGAGATGGATGACTATAGAGTAATTCCACACTCGATCCAAAGACTGTTTCTAAATAAGCTAACCGATCCAAATTGACATCTAAAATTTGAACTTTTGCCCCCATTCCGATTGCAATTCTTGCTGCTTCAGTCCCGACTATTCCCCCGCCTAAAATCACAACTTTTCCGGCTTTTACCCCAGGAATTCCGGCTAAAAGTACCCCTCTCCCGCCCTGTTGTCGTTCCAAATAACGGGAGCCAAACTGAATTGATAAACGTCCGGCGATGATACTCATGGGCGTTAATAAAGGTAATCGGCCATCGGGAAGTTCTACGGTTTCATAAGCAATTCCATGGACACCACTTTGGATTAACTGTTCGGTGAGTTCCCGATTAGCCGCCAGATGCAGATAGGTAAACAACAGTTGATTTTTTTGAATTAACCCATATTCGGCGGGTAAAGGTTCTTTGACTTTAACCACAAGTTCCCGACTCCAGGCCTCGGTCGCAGAATTAACGATTGTAGCCCCGGCTCGTGTATAATCGCGATCGCTAAACCCCGAACCCTCCCCTGCACCTGTTTCTACAAAAACTTGATGACCTCGTTCCGTGCAAACCCTGACACTATCAGGATTCAAGCCCACTCTAAATTCCTGATCCTTGATTTCTTTGGGAATACCGATTTCCATAAATTGTGATTTCTCCTAAGTCTTGATTCAATTTTGACACTGGATGGAAGATCGATAAGACTTTTGGGATACCAAGAACGATATTCCTATAAAACCCTCCCAAGGCCTGATTTTGGGTTTATAAGGGACATAAAATTTGTCTAACCCCTAGACATTTAGAATCTTTTCGGTAGAATCAGAACAAAAAATCTAAGTATCGTAAACGTACAAACCATTTTTGGAGGATAGACCCATTACACTAGCTATACGTTCATCGAATGTTTCAACTGCGTCCCACGCTAACCAGTCCAGTCTTAAAATTTGGGGACGTCAACCCCTGCAAGGTCATGTTCCGATTAGCGGAGCTAAGAATTCTGCTTTAGTCCTAATGGCGGGTGCATTACTCTGTTCCGAAGATTGTCGGCTACGGAATGTTCCCTCTTTAGCTGATGTTAATAGCATGAGTGAGATTCTCATGACTCTGGGTGTCAAGATTGACCGCCAGGGCGACATCATCGACATTAAGGCGGGTGGGTTATCTGAATCACAGGCCCCCTATGAACTGGTGAGTCAACTACGGGCGAGTTTCTTTGCTATTGGGCCAATATTAGCCCGTTTAGGGGTAGCCCGGGTTCCTTTACCTGGGGGATGTGCCATTGGAGCTAGACCTGTAGATCTTCATGTTCGCGGACTTCAAGCCCTGGGTGCGGAAGTACACATCGAGCATGGTGTTGTTCATGCCCATGTCGTTGGGGCGAACCGTCGGCTCAAGGGTGCTCGCATCTACCTGGATTATCCCAGTGTCGGGGCGACGGAAACTTTGATGATGGCGGCCACCCTAGCGGATGGGGAAACCATCATTGAAAATGCGGCTCAAGAACCGGAGGTCATTGATTTAGCGAACTTCTGTCGGGCGATGGGAGCCAGAATTCATGGGGCTGGCAGCAAAACTATTATCATTTCTGGGGTTCCGAGTCTACATTCTGCTGATTATTCGATTATTCCTGACCGAATAGAGGCCGGAACTTTTTTAATAGCTGGGGCGATTACAGGTTCTGAAATCAACCTCTCCCCCATTATTCCAGGGCATTTAACTCCTGTACTGGCTAAACTTAAAGCCATGGGTGTCAAAATCCGCATGGAAGGGCTAAACCATTTAAGTATTCTGGCTGGAGAACAGCTAAAGGCGACGGATATTGAAACCTTACCCTATCCGGGCTTCCCTACGGATATGCAAGCCCCCTTTATGGCACTGTTAACGCTGTGTCAAGGCAATAGTTTGATCAGTGAAACGGTATTTGAAAATCGTTTTGGTCATGTTCCTGAACTTAGTCGCATGGGTGCTGATATTCGGGTTAAAGGGAATACGGTTTTAGTCCGAGGTGTTCCTTTGCTTTCGGGTGCTCCGGTGACAGCGACGGATTTACGCGCTTCTGCTGCATTAGTTCTAGCAGCCTTAGCCGCCGAAGGTGAAACGACGATTCAAGGATTAAAACATTTGGATCGGGGTTATGAACAATTGGAAGCTAAACTCCGACAATTGGGTGCTAAACTCGAGCGTTTTGATCCTACACCTACGGAATAATCAGTTATCAGTAAACAATTATCAGTTATCAGTGTAAGGGTTAATATTTCTGATAACTGGTAATTGATAATTGATAATTAATAATTGATAACTAATAAATGGGAATTGATAATTGATAACTAATAATTAATAACTGATGAAATTTCAACGTTCAACATTAATTTTAATGGGTTTAGCTTTGGGTTTGACCGGGGCTGTTTATGTATTTGAAATTCAGGGGAAAACTCAACAGCAAGAAATTCAAGCTAAACAACAACAAATTTTTTCTTTTCCCAAGGATGAAATTCAATCTTTTACTATTACAACTCCCCAACAAACAGTTACTTTGGAACGGGTGAGTAATGCCGATGAGTTGAAAAAATCTCCTTGGAAAATTACAGCCCCAATACAATTTTTAGCTAATCCGGCTTCGGTAGATTATTTGCTTAGGGAACTATTTAAAAATCAAAGTAATCCCTCGGATGTTAACTCGGGGATTCAGAAGTTAACGGTTTCTACGGATAAACTTAAGGATTATGGGTTAGATGCGGTTACGGATAAAATAGAAATTAAACTTAAAAATAATACTATCCATAAATTAAGTTTAGGAAAAAATGATTTTCGCGGAGATTCTTTATATGCTCAAATTGATTCCCCTCAACTTTCTACAAAAGAAGTAACTATTTTAGTCATTTCTAATGATATTTTATCTACTGTTAATCGTTCTCTGGAGGAGTGGAAATTGCCCCCAGAAATTCCGCAAACACCTCCTACACCTCAACCCACTCCTACACCTTCCGCTAGTCCTAAATAATGCTAATTTAGCTGTTAAGAGTGCGCTGAAGCGCAACAACGAGCGCAACAACGAGCGCAACAACGAGCGCAACAACGAGCGCAACTATGAAACAGTCAAAAGTATTATCCCCATTCCCTGTTCCCTCCCCTCTAGCCCCCCGCCCCAAACCCCCCGTGCACGGGAATAGAGGGATTAGCAATAGATGGAAAAAGTTTAAGAAGTACGGTAAAAGACCCAGGCAATCAGCAGCAAAACATGGTAATAATGGTATCTCTATTTAGTCAAGAAACCGGATTAGTATTAGCGACGGAAAAGTTCGAGAGTAAAACCGGTTCAGAACAAGCTGTAGCCCAAGGGATAATAGAAGAATGTGGTCTAAAAGGAAAGTTAATAACTGCGGATGCGTTACATTGTAATGTCACCACAGTCCGAAAGATTATCGAGAGTGAAAACGATTATTTAATCGCGGTTAAAAAGAATCAAATCAAACTGTATAATCAAATTGAAAAAATTACAAAAACGACGAAAGCTGAAAGTATAGATACTCAAAAAGAGAGGGGTCATGGACGAGAAATAACTCGTCGGGTATCAGTGTTTAAAAATTCGATAAAAATTGAAAGCCCTTGGGAACATATTCAAAGTATAATTCAGGTAGAAAGGTGGGGATACAGAGGAAAAAAGCCTTATAGAGAAACGGTTTATTATATAAGTAGTATCTGGGAAAAGGCGGATTTTTTTTCCAAAAAAATTAAAGGGCATTGGGGGATTGAGAATCAAGTTCATTGGGTAAAAGATGTGTTATTTAAAGAGGATAGTATGAAAATTCATCAAGTACAAGCCGCGACTAATTGGGCACTGCTCAACACCCTAGGATTGAATATTTTCAGAGGTTTAGGATTTTTGTCAATAACAGAGGGAAGAAGGTGGTTAGGAAATCATTGGGAGAAATTAGTGGCTATCTCTTAATCCGAAAGTTAAAAATGAAAAAATAGAGCAATTAATTTAGGAAAAATAGATAAAAATCGGGAATGTAAGTCTTACTCCATAGGGAATAAGAATATTTATGCTGCTTAGATAATACCTCCTATAATTAATATTAATATAGCAATTATATGAAATATTAATTATTCGGAAAATAGCTATCATGTTTGAGAATTATGACCCAAAAGTAGGCTATAATTTTCAAACATGAAACAGCCCTCAGGGCTGTTTCAAAGTCAGGTGAAAAAGAGTAAAGAAAGAGCGATCGCCACCTGATAAAATGGAGAGCGATCACCATTTTTTTCTAAAATAAAGATGCTAACAAGTTTAATAGAAAATTTAAAAGAAGTCAAGGATTTCCGAAAAAATCAGGGAAAAAGGTATAGTTTATGGGAAGTGCTATTAGTAGTAGTTTTAGGGGTGATGTCAGGGCATCAAGGATATCGAGAGATGGAATATTTTGTCAAAGCCAACGAAGTTATCCTGAAAAGAACATTCAATATCTATAGCCAAGGAATGCCATCTTATTCAACAATAAGGAGGGTGATGAGAGGAGTAGACGAGAAGGATTTAAGCAAAATAGTAAAAGAATGGTCAAGAGAGAATTCTCCTAAATTAACCCTAGCCCTGCGTGCACGGGGGGTTTGGGGGGGCTATTCCCTGTTCCCTGTTCCCTGTTCCCTTCTATATGACTGAACTCAGACAGAATCTAATCACCAGAGATTGGGTAATTATTGCCACCGAAAGGGCAAAACGACCCGATGAATTTACTAAAACTGAAACCCAACTTATTCCCACTCCTGAATATCGTTCTAATTGTCCCTTTTGTCCAGGGAATGAATTGTTAACTGGAGGTCGAGAAATATTGCGGTTATCGGATGATTTAAACTGGAAAGTTCGCGTTGTTTCTAATAAGTATCCTGCTTTATCTCCTGAAGGTGAAAGAGTCCGAGAAACCGATGGTATTTTTCACTCTTTATCAGGGTTTGGGTTTCATGAAGTAGTCATTGAACATCCTCGCCATGATTTAACAATGGCGTTAATGGAAATTAAAGATATAGCAAATGTGATTCAAGTTTATCGCCAACGTTATATTCATATTCGCCAAGATGCTCGGGTAGAAACTATTATTATCTTTAAAAATCATGGTCAAGGAGCGGGAACTTCTTTAGAACATCCTCATTCCCAAATTGCTGCAATTCCCATTGTTCCCTATCAATGGCGTGACCGTGTTAGGGAAGCAATTCGTCATTATGATGATACCGGAGAATGTATTTTTTGTCGCACATTAAAGGAAGAATTAGAAGCCCAAGAACGAATTGTTTTTACCAGTGAACATTTCGTTGCTTTTATTCCCTATGCCGCCCTTTCTCCCTTCCATACTTGGATTTTTCCCCGTCGTCATAGTTCCTCATTTGATGAAATTACAGATGTGGAAATCTTGGATTTAGCTAAAACCTTAAAAAATGTTCTAGCTAAATTTTACTATGGGTTAAATAATCCCGATTATAATTATACTATTCGTTCGATTCCCACCGCCGAACAACGCACTGATTATTCCCATTGGTATATTGCCTTAATTCCTCGGGTTTCTTTATCCGCCGGATTTGAATTAGGTAGTGGAATGTATATTAATACCGCTTTACCCGAAGAAAGTGCTGCATTCTTGCGTTCTGTTAAAATTCCTCCTGATAATTGCTATTGATACTAATATTATTGTTAGATTTATTACTAGAGATAATGAATTACAGTATCAACAAAGTTTAGAATTGTTCAAAAATAAAAATATTTTTATTCCTGATACTGTTTTTGATGAAGTAATTAAACGGAAATAGATGAGTATGAGTTATTTATTAGATACTAATATTGTTTCCTGATAAAAATGACATTTATTGACTTTATTATTGTTTTCATAATCATCCTAATTTTAGTCTTATTTGGAATTAGAAAACGGGGAATTTTATCTAGTTTTACTGGTGGTAAACTTGATGAATATCTTAACCGATGGGAGGTTTATGCACCACAATCTTACCAGAAAATACGAGCAACCAATGATATTCAGATAATTGCTGAAAAGACGGGGTTTTCTCAGGTTAAAATTGCAAAAATTAAGGAACATATATTTTTTAAAGAACATCAATTAGATGATGGTATCAGGTTGTTTGATCCTGATCCTGATATTGCTGATGCTTGGTTTAGGTTACAAGAAGGAGATTATAATGATCAGGATCTAAGGTTATTGAAGCATGAATATTTTGAAGCTCGTTTTGAGGGAATATTTCAAACTGATTATCGGACTTCCCATAATGCTACAATTAAGTCAGGGAGAACATGGACTCCTTAATGAGTATCAATTTAAACTTTATTTAGAGGAATGTTTTATGGCTTTTTATGTAATGTTAATTAAGGTCAACGAAGATGAGCAAGGTGTTACTTATAATTTTGGAAGTGACTCTGAACATTTAGGAAAGATTCATCTTGATAAACATCAGGGAACAATTCAAGAAATTGAACCTATTAATAGTGAAAATTATCAACATCTTTTAGTTAGAGCAGAGGTTAAGTTACGTCAACATTGGAAAGCGGGTAACTTTCCTGACCACACTTGTTGGGCTTCTTGATTTTTAAATTGTTGTCTAATAATTTCGGGAATTTCAATAAATCCTGATTGATTTAAGGTGACTAAGTTCATAATATTTTCCTAACCTAAAGTTACCTGTGTATATTATAGCAGCGATCGCACTCCTAACTCCCTTACACCCCATATCCCAAATTCTCCTAAACCCCTTACACCAACAAAAGTATATCTTTGAACATCATTGGACAAGATTTCTGTAATATGCTAAGATTAGAATGGTTATCTAATTGTATTTGAATGGAGGCAATCAATATGTTATCAACTGATGTTAGACAAGAATCCATGATCAAAAGAATTGAGCAAGTTGTTTCGATTTTAATGGAAGAACGTCCTTTGTTTAAAGAAGAACTGAATCAGTCAAAAATGATTGAAGAGTTATTTAAACTCTTTCAAGAAAACTTACCTTTTGAAAAATTTAACACGATGTCAGATCAGGAATTAAAGAAACATTGTAGTCTGATTATGGTGACAGAAGCAGTGGCGGGAACTTTGAATGAATTAACACCTGAACAAATGGCTATTTTTGATGAAGTAATTAAACGGAAATAGATGAGTATGAGTTATTTATTAGATACTAATATTGTTTCCTTATCCCTGAAAAATAATCTTAAAGTTAAGGAAAAGCTCAAACAATTAGAATCTCAAAAAGAATTACTCTGTATCAGTTGCATTACTTATTTTGAAATTAAAAGAGGATTATTTGCAGTAAAAGCAACTAAACAACTAGAGAGATTTAATGAATTTTGCCAAGATTATAAAATTATTTTATTAGATGATTTAGCAATTTTAGAGAAAGCAGCCGAAATTCATGCCAATTTAAGGTTAAGAGGATTACCGATCCAAACAGAAGATATTTTAATTGCTGCTACTGCTATGGTTAAAGGTTTAATTCTGGTTTCTAATGATAGTGATTTATTGAGAGTTGAGGGTTTAAGTTTAGAGAATTGGGTAGAGTGATAAGTTAAAGTTTTGTTAGAGGTGTTATATAGCGATCGCACCCTCAACAACCCTACAATAAAAAGCGATCGCACTCCTAATTCCCTTACATCTCAAGAAGCGATCGCACCCTCAACAACCCTAAAGCGATCGCATAATGATCGGTTTGATACACACAGTAATTTATGTTAAACTTAAGATAGGAAAAAGTATGTAAATATTATTTCAATGGAAACTACTAAATTGTCAAGTCAAGGTCAAGTTACTATTCCTCAAATCTTAAGAGATCAGTATCATTGGGAAGCGGGTCAAGAATTAATCATAATTAATCTAGGTGATGGAATTTTATTAAAGCCTAAAAAAACTTTCCCAGAAACAACATTAGATGAAGTTGCTGGGTGTTTGAAGTATCAAGGAAAAGCCAAAACAATTGAAGAAATGGATCGAGCAATTGCTCAGGGAATAGAAGAATTATGGAATCAATGATTGCTATTGATACTAATATTATTGTTAGATTTATTACTAGAGATGATGAATTACAGTATCAACAAAGTTTAGAATTGTTCAAAAATAAAAATATTTTTATTCCTGATACTGTCATCTTGGAAACTGAATGGGTTTTGCGGTTTGCTTACAAGTTTAAACCTTTAGAAATTTGCCAATCTTTTAGAAAGGTTTTGGGTTTACCGAATGTTTATTTAACAAATGAAAAGTTAATTCTACAAATTATTAAATGGCATGAAAATGGTATAGATTTTGCCGATGCTTTTCATTTAGCTTCAAGTAATCATTGTTTAGAATTTTATACTTTTGATGAAAAATTTATTAAAAAGTCTCAAAGTTTATCTATTTCAACAGTAAAACATCCTGACTTGTAAATTAGTGTACTTCAAGCGATCGCACTCCTAACTGCCTTAGACTAAAAAGCGATCGCACCATTAACAACCCTACAATAAAAAGCGATCGCATTAATAATTTTACTCCAGATCAAGGGGATTAAAAGTAATTAAAGATTGTGCGCTATGACGAAGATAAAGAATATAAACTATATCCTCTCGAATGGTGAAAATAATCCGGTATTTATTCCTTGATTTCCCATAAATAATTTGTCTGATTTCTTCAGGAAAATCATCGTTTTCTCTAGCTAAAGCAAAACGTTTTGGCTTATCTTGTAAAGTAGCAATAGTATTCATTAAATCTCTAAACCATTGATCAGCATAATTAGGGTTAAGATTTTTTAACCAAAGATAAGCAGATTCTATTTCTAGTTTAGCATTCCGGGTTAATTTAACTTGAAATTCCATGTTTTTGCTGCATTTCTTCGATGAATTGATTTAGAGGTTGTGTGTCACCTGTTGCTATATCTTCTAATCCTTTTTTAATCCCAATAATAGTTTCTAATTTCTCTATAAAATCCAGTAATTTTTGATAAGATCCAGCATCTTGTACTACTAATTCGGCTTTCCCATTAACAGTTAAAACGATAGGATTACCTGTTTCTTTCATCTGGGTAATCATTTCATTTGTATTCCGTTTAAAAGTTGAGAGGGATTGAATATCTCGATTTAGATTAATCATGGTTGGGGATTTGGCACTAAATTTGCATTTAATTTAATGTTAGCACAAAATAGCAAAAGCGATCGCACTCCTAATTCCCTTACATCTCAAGAAGCGATCGCATTCCTAACTCCCACATACCCCAAACAAGATTAAATTTGATCAGGATGAGATTGATCAAATATCTAAGTCTAACTCCATCTGATTAACTTTCACTTCTTTTTGTTTTTCAGCACTTTTAACAACTTCTAAACTTAAACGAATATTTAATCTTTTTTGATTTTCAATAATATCTTGGACAGTGACAAGTTGAATCTTATCACAACTCTGACTCATGTATTTACTCTGATAAAAACCAGCAGTTTTTGCCGTTTTGATCATATCTTTAGTGGGATTTTCTAAAGTTATAAATATGGCCATACTAGCATTTTCTATGGTCATTGTTCCTATTAAATCTCGGATATCTCCTGATTTTACTTTTCCTGATTTTACTTGAAAAATTATCTTTTCTGGGTCATTTTGATCACCTTGAAAGTTAGCAATTCCGTCTACACCTTGATCTGAACCTTTTTTAGTGTTAATGATTCCTTTGTTATCAGTATAAGTTAAGATTGCCCATTTTTCAAATTCTTTTCGAGTGCGATCATCTGCTTTATTTGCTAATGCTGTTGCACTTTCTATATCTTTAGGAATACCATGCAGTTTAATAATTTGTAAAACCTCTTTTCCAAAGCTATCTTCTAATCTTTTTAAGATTAAACTAATACTTTGATAAGTAATATCAATTCCTATCCATTTTCGCTCTAATCTTTGGCAAACTGCAACAGTAGTACCACAACCACAATAAGCATCTAATATTGTATCATTTTCGTTAGAACTGGCTTTAATTATTTTTTCCAATAATGATTCTGGTTTTTGTGTTGGATATCCTAATCTTTCTCTAGCTGATGGTGCTATTGGTTGTATTTCCCACCAATCATCAGGTTGCTTACCTAATGGATTTAAAGACTGTTGACCGAAATCTTTTTTACCTCTTTTATTCCCAATACGGTGACGAAATCTCTCTTTAGTAGTTTCAGCATATTCTTCTCTTACACTATCTAAATTAAATGTAAATTCCTTACCTTTAGAATAACGAAATATTAAATCATGACGACGACCAAAATCTTTTTTAGGATAACCAGCACCACGATAACACCAAACAATTTCATTTCTAAATTCTCCACCTTGAGAACAAAAAACAGCATCTAATATTAACTTTAAGTAATGACTTGCATTGGGATCACAATGTAAATAAAAACTACCTGTAGGTTTTAAAACTCGATGAATTTCTATTATTCTTAAAGTCATACTCACTAAATAAGCAAGTAAACTTCCTGTTCCTAAAACATTCTTTAAACCTATAATTAAAGCAATACATTGATGGGTAAATTTACCATTATAATTAGTAGTAATTTCTTCTATTCCATGAATAGCGTGATCATCCCATTCCCAAGTATCAATAAATGCTTGTGCTTGTGCTTTATCCTCTGAACCAATATTATTATAGATTTGATTATAATTGCGTTTAGAATTAAAAGGAGGATCGATATAACATAAGTCAACTGATTCACTTTTAATGTAACGTCTTAAAACTTCTAAATTATCGCCATAATAAAGTTGATTAACCATTATTTTTAGCAAATTACTTTGCTTGAGTCAAACTTGATTAATCATTTTTATACTAAATTGATTTTTTGTCATAGCAGAAAATATCTGATATTACCTGATGTTTTATTAAGAAGTATTAAGAAAATACCTGAAAAAACCTGATAATCTGGAAGAAAATTGAGTTATAATGACTAAAAGTGTTACCCCATCTAACTTTTATGACTGTTACAGAAATTTTACAATTTGTAGATAGCTTAGTATTTTCTGAGACAGAGAAGCATTTAGATGATCTGCAAAAAAAGATTATTGAAGAAATATTTAAAGGTAAAACTTATCAGCAAATTGCAGACATTTATGATTATGATGAGGGTTATATTGGTGATGAATGTAGGAAGTTATTTAAAATTTTATCTGAACAGTTAGGAGAAAATATTAATAAATCTAATTTTTGTTGGACTATAGAAAGATTACAACTAAAATCATCACCGCTTATCATACACACAAACAGTAACCATAGTAGGCAAAATAATAATCATACTTTTAATTTTTGTCTGCCAAGTCTAAACGAATCTAATAACAATCAAGAAAAAAACCTAAATACTAAATCAGTTTATCACGATTTAACCTTAGCTCCTCAAATCATAAATTTTTATAACCGAGAAACAGAACTTGAAACCCTTTCTAATTGGATATTAAAGCAAAATACTCGCTTAATATCAATATTGGGATTATCGGGAATTGGTAAAACTGCTCTTGTTAAAAGATTTATTGATTTAAACTTAGATCAATTTGAAGTCATTATTTGGAGAAGTTTAAAATATCCTAAACCTTTAGAATTGCTGGTTAAGGATTTATTGAATATTATTAAACTAGAAGACAAACAAACTATAGATGATCAAGTAAAACAATTATTAGATATACTCATTAATAAAAAATGTTTAATTATCCTTGATGATGTGCAGAATATCTTTACTCCGGGTCAATTTGCGGGACAATATCAACCGGAATATCAAAGTTATCAAAACTTTTTTACCCTGGTAACAGAAGTTGAACATCAGAGTAGTTTAATTTTAATCAGTCAAGAGCAATGTGCAGAAATGGAAGGTTGGGAAAACGAATTATATCCGATTAATTGTTTAGAGTTATCAGGTTTATATGATCTGGAAATTCTGAATAATAAACGATTAAAAAATGACGAGTGTTGGTTAGATTTAATTAATTTATATGAAGGTAATCCCGTTTATTTAAAAAGTATTGCTATTTTAATTAAAAATATTTTTGATGGTGATGTTGCTGAGTTTTTAGAGGAGAATGAGTTAGTGATTACTCAAGAGATGCGATCGCACTTTAACCAACTATTTAACCGACTCTCACCCATTGAACAACAAATCGTTTTAAAATTAAGTCAATTTGAGCAATCTTTATCCAGAGAAACATTGAGAGAAAGTGTAGAATTATCATCAACGGATTTAATTAATGGGTTACAATCTTTACAACAACGGTATTTAGTTACCAAAATAAAACAGGATAAAATTATGTTTAAATTGTCTTCTATTTTTGGGAAATATGTAAAAAACTTTAATCTCGATTAGGAAGGGAACGATCTTGACGAATTTCTTGTTGCCATTTTTGAGGATTGATTTTAGAATAGACATTGTTTTTTGCTAATTTATTTAAGGCTTCAGACATTTTTTGACCATTAGATTTAGTTGCATTCGTTGATATTTCTTCTTCTAAAAAAGTAATTTTAACTTCAACTGAATTATCTAAGTTGATATCTGGAGTTTGATCCAGCCATTGAATAGAATTGTTTTTTAAAATAGCATTGAAAGTTTTTAGCATGATTTTTTCACTAATTAATAAGTTGATAATTCTGGTGAGTCCCCACAAGAAGCCTAGACTAATAATTATATAGCAATCCCCGCCGAGGTAGTAATATTTTCTCGTCGGGGTTTGGTCTCTAAACCCCTACCCTACATTGTTTTTTTCATACACGGATTGCTATAATCTTCCCTACACCCTTAGCGAGCGACGATACCCGCTCCACAGACCGCCTTCTTCATTCTTTACAAAATTTACAGTTTTTTGTGTTTGCACCAACCTATACTGCTAAATGTAGGCGATTGCGGGATAATGTTGAACCGGAATTCAAAGCGTCAACGTTTATCCTGCCCAAAAGTGAGCCCTATAACCTCACAATTGAAAGTCTACCGCCATCAAATTAACAATTTGGGATAAATGATTTTAAATTTCGGGTTTAGTTCATAGAACATCCCCAATCCTAAATCCTTGCATTCTCAGTGAAATTTTTAAGGAATATATTGTCATGTCCACCAATAGAAAAAAACGCACGACTCCTGCTACCCGTAACACTTCTGCCATTAGTGACAAAGTAAAAGTTACGGTTTCTTTAACGGCTGATTCTGCTCAACAGGTAGAGGCGCTCGCCAAAGAATTAGGAGTATCAAAATCAGAATTATTTGAACGTCTGACTAAAGAACATTTAAACCAAGCTACCCCAGGAGAAGAAACCACAGCTACCCTTAACGTAGAATCTTCTGCGCCTGCGACTGATGATACTGCTTTAAAACAGGAGATTGAAGCCCAAGCTAATACAATTCAAGAGTTAAAACAGCAACTCACCCAAACTATTGCCGTCCAAACATATCAAACCTTAAAACAAGAAGCAGAACAACAAAAACAAACTATTGCTGATTTACAACAACAACTAGAAAATAAGGTAACACAAACCGTTGATAAAGAAACGTATCAGGCTTTACAAGAAACCTCGAAAGAACAAGAATCAACAATTGCTCAATTACAAACTCAATTAAATCGAATTCCTGAATTGGAGCAACAATTAACAACAACTATTCCCGCAGAAACTTACCAGGCTTTACAAAGCCAGTTAGAACAGGAACAAAATACTATATTGCAACTCAACCAGCGCCTTGAAACCCTGGAAAAAGAAGTGGAAAAAAGCAATAGTTCTCTAGCTGAACTGCAAGTTAAACAAGGGAGAATTGCGGAATTAGAAGCAAAGTTATCTCATAGTATTTCAGAAGATAATTATCATAATTTAGAATATCTCTGTGCGACTCAAAAAAAACAAATGGCAACTCTGGAACAAAAATTAGCGAGTTTAATTTCCACTAAAACCCAACATCAAGGAACTGCTAGTTATGATGCCCTAAAAAACTATCTGCAAGAACAAGATGATTTAATTAATGTTTTGGAAAAACGGGTTTTAGAACTGCATGGGTTAGCTTCCTTTGGAGAATCTCAACTATCCAAATGGCGAAATCGCACATTCAACGGTTAAAATTACAACAAACACCCTTAATGGCTCAAACCCTCTAAGGGTGTAACTAACAAAACAATAATATTAAAATAAATTGAATTTTTCCGGTTTTTTGACCGAATCCCTAACACGAAGGGTGTAACTAAAGTTTACAATAAAGCGCAGATAGTTTCAACAAAAACAAAACTATGGTAACTCTTTACGTCAACCCCGCCACTGGAAATGATTTTAGTTCCGGGGAGTCGAATAAACCCTTTAAAACCCTAAAAAAAGCCCTTTCCCAAGCTCAGTCGGGAACCACAATTTACCTAGAACCAGGAACTTATAGTAGTTTAAGTGGTGAAACCTTTCCCCTTATCCTCGCAGATGGTGTCATAGTCATCGGGAATGAGTCAGGAAAAGGCAGTGGCATTTTAATCGAAGGGAATGGACTCCATAGCAGTAGCAGTGCTGGGAGTCAAAATATCACAATTTTGATGGAAAATAACGCCCAATTGCGAGGCGTCACCGTTACCAATATTCAAACTAGAGGAACGGGAGTTTGGATTGAATCTCAATCTCCTGTAATTGCTAATTCTACCTTTACCCGATGCAAACGAGAAGGGATTTATGCCGTAGGTTCGGGAAATCCTCAGATTCTCAATAGTATTTTTGTCCAAAATGAAGGCTATGGAGTCTCCATCGAAGGGGATATCAAAGGAGAAATCGGAGGAAATACCTTTGAAAACACCGGATACGGGATTTCTCTTAAAAATCAAGCTGCTCCGTTAATTCGGGATAATGCTATTGTAGAAAACCGTTCTGGGATATTAATTGCCGGGGACTCCCAACCGATTTTGCGCCAAAACTTAATTGAACGCAATACCGGGGATGGGGTGGTAATTATGAATCAAGCTACACCGGATTTAGGAACCGCCCAAACCCCAGGGGGAAATACTATTCGGAATAATGGCGGTTTTGATGTCCAAAATGCCGGAACCACCAGCTTAACCTCCTTTGGAAATATTCTTAGTTCTACTCGCGTTAAAGGAAATATACAAGTCGTGACTCAAAGCGTACCAACAGCCGCATCTGCAACCCTATTTGTTAATTCGGCTACCGGGAATGATTCGGCCACAGGCGGTCAATCTACTCCTTTAAAAACCATTGCTAAGGCTATTAGTCAAGCCCAGTCGGGAACCCTGATTCAAGTCGCTCCTGGGAGCTATAACGCCGCTACTGGGGAAGTATTTCCGTTAATTGTGCGGTCGGGAGTAACTATTGTTGGGAATGAAACGACCAAGGGCAAAGATGTGGTAATTCTGGGAAGTGGTCGCTTCAGTAGTCCCAGTTCGGCGGCTCAAAATGTGACGATTTTGATGGAAAATAACTCAACGGTTAAGGGGGTTAGCGTTACCAATGACCAAACCCGGGGAACGGGAATTTGGGTAGAATCGGTTTACTGTAATATCGGTAGTTGTACCCTGACGAAATCCAAACGGGAAGGGGTTTTTGCCACGGGAACAGCCATTGCTGCGGTAACGAATAGTGATTTTATCGAAAATGTGGGTAATGGTATTGCTTTGGGGGGGAATGCTAAGGGGGAAATTCGGGGGAATAAATTCCAAAATACCGGATATGCGATTTCTGTCCAAGCCCAAGCTTCGCCCTTAATTATTGAAAACGAAATTCTGGAAAATCGGTCTGGGATTGTGTTATCAGGACAGTCTAAACCGGTATTACGAAAAAATCAAATTAAGAAAAATCTTCAAGATGGTTTAACGGTAATTGCTGATTCTGCCCCGGATATTGGTAGCCCTCAAGATAATGGCGGGAATGTATTTGTTGATAATGGCAAATATGATGTTCAAAATGCCAGTAAATTTACCTTAATTTCGGTGGGAAATCAAATTAACCCGACCCGAACTTTGGGAAGTATTGAGTTTACCGCCAATCAAACCCCAACTCCTGGCCCTAGTCCTAGCCCGACCCCAACCCCCGGCGGCTCTACTCCCACACCGACTCCAACTCCGCCACCCGGAGGGGCGAAATTTAACGATATTGGTTCCCATTGGGCGAGAACTTTTATTGAAAGGTTAGCGGATATGGGGATTATTAGCGGTTTCCCCGATGGTTCGTTTAAACCCGATGCTACCTTAACCCGCGCCCAACACGCTGCGATGTTAAAGTCGGCGTTTGAATTAACACCAATTCGGGAAGGAATTGTGTTTACTGATGTGGCGGCGGATTTTTGGGGAAAAGAGGCAATTGATAAAGCAAATCGGGCCGGGTTCCTATCAGGTTATCCCGATAAAACTTTCAGACCAAATCAAAATTTAACTCGTTCTCAAGCGATTGTTTCCTTAGTCAATGGGTTGAAATTAACCGGGGGAACATCTAATAGTTTGGGTGTTTATACTGACAGGGCTCAAATTCAATCTTTTGCTACTAATGCAGTGATTACGGCAACGGAATTAAATATAGTGGTCAATTACCCGAAAAAGGAGGTTTTTAACCCATTAAAAGATGTGACTCGTGGGGAAATTGCGGCGATTTTCTATCAAACTTTGGTAGCAGTTAATCGGGCGCAAGCGGTTGATTCTCCTTATATTGTTTAAAAACTCTGGTTCCCTGGTTCTACCTGGGAACCCACTCAGGGAGGCTCTGCCTCCGATGAACAGCAGGCGGAGCCTGCTTAAAGTATTGCTAGGTAGAACCTGGCAACAAGAAATATCTGGTCAGGACTTACGCATTTTTTCTTCTAGTTTTTGTTGATGAGCTAAAGCTTTTTTTCCTTTTATTCTTCTTTTTTTTGTTGACGAGCTAAAGCTCTTTCTTCTTTTTGTTCAGCTTTTTCTTCAGCTTTAACCCTTTTATGTTCGTCTTTCAAAAGTGCCATTTGTTGTTTATTCTCTAATTTTATTTTTAATCTTTCAGTTTTTTGATTTTCTTTATTTTGTAAATGTTCAAGTCTGGCTTTATAAGATTCCTCACTTTCATTAGAATTTTTAGCAGGAAGATTACTGGTTTGAATAATTTTTGTCGTTGCTTCACCCGTTACTTCAACAATTTTTTCAATATTAACAAGGCCCCCAACAAAGTCTTTAATAATCTTATTTAATGGATTAAACATAATTATGACTCCTAAAATTTAATTAAATTTTAACATGACTTACGTACTCAGTCAAGTGTTCAACGAGAGAATAAACCTTTCAGCCTCATGACCGATGCCCAGAGCAACGAGATTTCATTGCAGTGCGTAAGTCCTACTGGTAAGTCATATTTTTCTTGAAATTCTGCAAAGGCTTGATTTAGAGGAATTCCTTGACCTTGTTCAAATTCTTCTAAACTTTCGTTCGCCAGATACCGCTTGGATACCCTTAGCAAAATGGGAATCTCTCACCCCCGAACAGCAAGAGAAATTTCTGCCAATTTACCCTGATTTTATCATAGAATTGCGATCGCCTAGTGATTCCTTCCGAGGAACAGCAGGCGGAGCCTGATTAAAGTATTGCTAGGTAGAACCTAGCAACAAGAAATAAAGTTAAATTAAGGAGATAAAAATATGACGGCATTAATTTTAAATAATCCAGAAACTGCCCCGATTACCGATGAGCAATTTTATCAACTTTGTGTCGCCAACCGCGAATTAAAATTAGAACGAACTGCCAAAGGAGACTTAATTATTATGCCACCCACCGGAGGGGGAACAGGAAAACGTAACTCAGATATTAACCTAGATTTGGGTTTGTGGAACCGACAAACTCAATTAGGAATTGTCTTTGATTCTTCTACTTGTTTTAAACTTCCTAATGGTGGAGATCGTTCCCCAGATGCGGCTTGGATACCCTTAGCAAAATGGGAATCTCTCACCCCCGAACAGCAAGAGAAATTTTTGCCGATTTGCCCTGATTTTATCATAGAATTGCGATCGCCTAGTGATTCTTTAAAACCCCTACAAGATAAAATGCAGGAATATATTGATAATGGGACTTGTTTAGGTTGGTTAATTAACCGCCAAAACCGTCAAGTAGAAATTTATCGTCAGGGGAGAGAAAAAGAAATTTTAGAAAATCCAACCATATTATCAGGAGAAGATATTTTACCGGGATTTGTTTTAAATCTTTCATTAATTTGGTAAATTGCCTATTTTTAACAAAATTATTGCGTCAAGTTTCTGTTGTTCAGCTTCTGTATTATGACTCATCCGCAAGTAATTTGTATGGGTGAAATCCTATTTGATCGATTATCTAATCAATTGGGAAAACCCTTAGAAACCGTTGAATTTTGGACAGATTACCCCGGAGGCGCTCCGGCTAATACTGCTTGTGGATTAGTAAAATTAGGGATTCCTACGGCTTTTATTGGCTGTATTGGGGAAGATACACAGGGAGGTCAATTAGTAGAATTATTAACTAAAACTGGGGTTAATATTACCGGAGTTCAACGGCATTCTAGCGCACCGACTCGGATTGTTTATGTGGTTAGAGATGAAAAAGGCGATCGCAGTTTTGCTGGATTTGGAGATAGAGAAACTACTGAATTTGCTGATACTTATTTACAATCAGAACAACTTCATGAAGACTTATTTAAAACCGCACAGTTTCTGGTTTTAGGAACATTAGAATTAGCCTATCAAAATAGTAAAAACTCTATTTTAAAAGCAATTAAATTAGCAAAATATTATCAAATTAAACTATTTATTGATATTAACTGGCGACCGATGTTTTGGCTAGATCCAGATCAAGCAATTGAACTGATTTTAAACTTTGTTCAAAATGCCGATTTTCTCAAGTTAACCGACGAAGAAGCAGAATTATTATTTAATACCATAGATCCAAAAGCGATCGCTAAACAGTTACAAATTCAAGGAGTATTTGTCACCGCCGGAGAACAAGGTTGTAGCTATTATTTAGCAGGTAATTATGGAAAAATACCCGCATTTTATGTTACAGTAGAAGATACGACCGGAGCCGGGGATGGTTTTACCGCCGGAATTATTTATCAATTTTGTAAATTAGGGATAGAATCTATTAATAATCCTCAAATAGCCGAAAAAATAGTCAAATTTGCCAGTGCAGTCGGGGCATTAACCACAACAAAACCCGGTGCGATTTCAGCCCAACCTACCTTAACAGAAGTTGAAACTTTTTTAGATCAATTTTTGTAATAATTTTCCCCCTATTGTTAATCAAAAATAGGGGGAAATCAAGAAAAATCTATTTTAGTATTGGGATAGACCCGGATTTTGATTATAATTTTTAATGCCAATTGTAATAAAGCTCATGAAAAAATACATTTCTCGTCTGTTAGCCCTAGTTCTCGTGGCTGCCGTTACTCTAGTCGGATGCGGTGGGAGTCCTTCGGGAATGTTAACGGGCAATTATTCTAAAGATACTTTAGCCGTTGTCGATAGCCTGAGAACCGCTATTCTCTTACCTGATGATGCTCCCCAGAAGGCTGAAGCCCAAGGTCAAGCTCGGGAGGTAATTAACGAATTTATTGCTCGTTACCGTCGGGATAGTGCTGTTACGACCCTAAGCTCATTTACCACTATGCGTACAGCCCTCAATGCCTTAGCGGGCCATTATAGCTCCTATCCCAACCGTCCCATTCCAGATAAATTAAAAGAACGTTTACAACAGGAATTTAAACAAGTAGAAACCGCAGTTAGTCGAGGAGCATAGTCAGTTATCAGTTATCAGTTATACGGGCGGGTTCTATTTATCAGTGTGTTTCCCTACTGATTTTATTTGGAACGTTGTGAATGCTTGAAAATGTAGTAAAATCCAATAAAATTTTATGTCAAATTTAATGATTCAGCAACGTCGTCTTTCAGGGTTATTATTAAATTTGTTAATAACCCTTTCCTTGAATCCTTTTTTATTGATTTCTGTAGCTAATTCTCAAACCCTGGCTCAGTGCAAATTATCTCCTCAAGCGATCGCCCAAAAAGAAAATTTACGACAAGCAGCATTAACGAGAGATTCAGAAGCTATAAAAAACTACAATACTATTCTAACACAACACGCCCAACAAGTCAATCAATGTCGTCAACAAATTACCCCTAAAAATCAATCCATTTGGTTAAGATTATATCCCTGTGATACCAGAACTGGAGAAATTGATCGGATTTTAGATAATATTATTAATAAAGGTTATAACAAAGTTTATTTAGAAGTCTTTTATGATGGTCAAGTATTATTACCTTCGGCAAAGAATCCCACTGCATGGCCAGCAGCCATCCGAAAACCGGGAACAGAAAACCAAGATTTATTAGCAGAAACTATCCAAAAAGGTAGACAACGGGGGTTAAAAGTCTATGCTTGGATGTTTATGTTAAATTATGGCTATACTTATACTTTAAAACCAGATCGAACATCAGTTTTAGCCATAAATGGGAAAGGAGAAACCACCACAACAGCAGTAGTAGACCAAACCAAAATAGACGAATATGGGGAAAGTTTTGTTAATCAAGGGTTTGTTGACCCCTATCATCCCGTAGCCAGACAAGATTATTTAACCTTATTAAATGCCATCTTACAACGTCGTCCCGATGGGGTTTTATTTGACTATGTTCGCTATCCCAAAGGGTTAGGAGCAGATTCCGTTGCCTCAAAAGTCAAAGACCTATGGATTTATGGAGAATATTCTCAACAAGCATTTTTAAATCGAGCCAGCAGTCAGAAAGGACGAGACTTGATGCAGCGATTTTTACAGCAGGGATTTATTACCGAAATAGATGTTAAAACGGTGAATGAAAAGCATCCTGATGAAAAGGATAAACCCTATTGGCTTGATGAAAAACAGTGGAAGACTTTAGCCTCTATTCCTAAGATGGGAGAAACTTTACAACTACAATTATGGCGGCTAAGTGTTGCCCATGCTAGACAGGGAGTTTTAGATTTTTTAGCAATAGCAACTCAACCCGTACAAAGCCAAGGAATTCCAGCCGGAGCGGTATTTTTTCCCGAAGGAAATCGCAGAATTGGACAGATGGGTTTTGACTCTCGAATGCAGCCTTGGGATCAATTTTCGCCCTCGATTGAATGGCATCCCATGTCCTATGCTGTCTGTGGTCAGGTGAATTGTATTACGGCTCAAGTGCAGCAAGTTGTGACTCAGGCGCCCCCAGGAACTCAAGTTATCCCAGCTTTAGCGGGAGACTGGGGAAAATCGATCAAAAATCGCCCGTCTTTGGAACAACAAATGATAGATATTTACAGCACAATTCCTCAAATTAATGCTTTTAGTCATTATGGTTATGACTGGCAAGATACTGAAGAAACTAGACAAAGAAAATTTTGTAAACAATAATCAATTCTATCGGATTAACCTTAGCTGTGGTTCAGATTTGATCAATAACGGTATAATTATTTTATCAATTGGAGTAAGTTTCATGAAAAGTGCAGAACCACAAGCTGGGTTAACCAGTATTATTTTCGGAATTGCTTTGGCAATATTAGCTTTGATTTCTGTCAATTCTTTTGTGATTATTAACCCAGGTCAAGCGGGGGTATTGAGTATTTTAGGAAAAGCTCAAGATGGGGTATTATTAGAAGGCATTCATTTCAAACCGCCCTTAATTTCTGCTGTTGATATTTACGATTTGACGGTACAAAAATTTGAAGTTCCGGCTCAAAGTTCTACAAAAGATTTACAAGAATTATCGGCAAGTTTTGCCATTAACTTTAGGCTTGACCCGATACAAGTAGTCAGAATTAGACGAGAACAGGGAACTTTACAAAATGTTGTTTCTAAAGTTGTGGCTCCCCAAACCCAAGAATGCTTTAAAATTGCAGCGGCAAAACGAACCATTGAAGAAGCCATTACTCAACGGGAATTATTAAAATCAGACTTTGATGAAGCCTTGAATGAACGATTAGATAAATATGGAATTATTGTCTTAGATACCAGTGTGGTTGATTTGTCATTTTCTCCTGAATTTGCTAAAGCAGTTGAAGAAAAACAAATTGCTGAACAAAGATCAAAACGGGCTGTTTATATTGCCCAGGAAGCAGAACAACAAGCTCAAGCTGATATTAACCGAGCAAAAGGAACGGCGGAAGCTCAACGTTTATTAGCAGAAACTTTGAAAGCAACCGGAGGAGAATTAGTCTTACAAAAAGAAGCAATTGAAGCTTGGAAACAAGGCGGTTCTCAAATGCCAAGAGTGTTAATTATGAATGGGGATGATAAAAGCATGATTCCCTTCTTATTTAATTTAGGGAATACTTCAGAAATGAGTTATGAATAACCACAATTCCTAAATAATTAGAGGGTTTATAGCAGAAGGAATTACTAAACCCTCTAATTATTCAGCACCATCAGCAATACAAGCTAGAATATATTCTCGTTCTATTCCGGTATATTATAGTATAATGATAGTAGATTCCCATAAATTAATTTATTTTTAATCCCTTAACGCTTATGTCTATTTTTACCTTACAATCCGTTAAAAAAGAATTTGGAACCAAAGAAATTCTCCGAGATGCTAACTTTAGTTTAGATGCGACGGATAAAGTCGGTTTAATTGGAACCAATGGGTCAGGAAAATCAACTTTATTAAAGATGATTGCGGGACAAGAATCTATTGATGAAGGGCAACTTTGGGTTAATCCCAGGGCAAAAGTTATCTATCTACCCCAACAACCTAATTTAGATGAAAACCTCACGGTTTTAGAACAAATTTTCGCCGATAGTGGCGAACAAATGCACCTAATTCAAGAATATGAAGACCTATCTCATAAATTAGCAAAACATCCTGAAGATTCCCAACTCTTAACGCAATTTTCCCAAGTTATGCAACGCATGGATGCCACCAATGCTTGGGAATTAGAAAACACAGCTAAAATTATTTTAACAAAATTAGGAATAGAAGATTTTGATACTCCCATTCGCCAGTTATCGGGGGGATATCGCAAACGCATTGCTTTAGCAACAGCATTATTAGTAGAACCGGATGTTTTATTAATGGATGAACCTACAAACCATTTAGATGCAGCTTCCGTGGAATGGTTACAGGATTATTTAAAAAATTATCGCGGGGCTTTATTATTAATTACCCACGACCGCTACTTTTTAGACCAAGTAACCAATCGAATTTTAGAATTAGACCGAGGGGATTTATTTACCCATGGGGGAAATTATTCTTATTTTTTAGAAAAGAAAGCCGAAGCCGAGGATGTTGCTGTTAGTCAACAACGCAAACATCGGGGGGTTTTGCGTCGGGAATTAGAGTGGTTAAGACGGGGGCCAAAAGCTAGGAGTACCAAGCAAAAAGCCCGGATTCAAAGGGTTGAAGGGCTGCAAGATACGGAGTTTAAACAAGTTCAAGGGAAAGTTGAAATTTCCACGCCCGGTCGTCGCATCGGTAAAAAAGTTATTGAATTAAACCATGTTTTTAAGTCCTATGATAATCGACCTTTAATTCAAGATTTCACCTATAGTTTTAATCCTGATGACCGTTTAGGAATTATTGGGGGAAATGGGGTAGGAAAATCAACTTTATTAGATATGATTACGGGTAGAATTAAACCCGATGAGGGAATAGTAGAAATTGGGTCAACCATTCATATCGGTTATTTTGACCAACATTCGGAGGATTTGTTGGCGGCGATGAATGAAAATCAGCGTGTGATTGATTACTTAAAAGAAGTTGCAGAATTTGTAAAAACTGCCGATGGAACCCAGATTACAGCATCACAAATGTTGGAAAGGTTTTTGTTTCCTCCTAATCAACAATATTCTCCGTTAAATAAACTTTCTGGGGGTGAAAAACGACGGTTATTTTTATTGCGGGTATTAATGAGTGCGCCCAATGTGTTGATTTTAGATGAACCTACTAATGATTTAGATGTCCAAACATTATCGGTTTTAGAAGATTATTTAGAGGATTTTAATGGTTGTGTAATTGTGGTTTCCCATGACCGATATTTTTTAGACCGGACAGTAGAAACCATTTTTTCCTTTGAAGCAGGGGGAATTTTACGACAATATCCGGGGAATTATTCGGTTTATTTAGATTATAAAAAAGCCGAGGAATTAGAGTTAAGTCGTCAAGGGGTAAAAACAGAAGAAAAAAACTTATCTGCGGGTACAGATTCGGAAAAGTCTCAACGGTATTCTTGGGATAAAAGCGGACAACGGAAATTATCTTCTAAAGAAAAGCGAGAATATGAAAAGTTAGAGACAAAAATTGCTGAACTAGAAGGGAAAAAAGCCCAATTAGAACAGAAATTATATTATGCACCTCCGGGGGCGGTTTCTAATGTTCAAGACTTGCATCAACAGGTGGAAAATATTATCATAGAAATTGATAATGCCACAGAAAGATGGTTAGAATTAGCGGAAATTGATGCTTCTAGCTAATTATAAGTAGGTAAACAAAATTAATTACATAACAAGCAAATAATAATTTATACTAAAAAAACACTCTAAATCTCGAAAATCAATCATATTGCTGAAAGAAATGAATCTCGAAATAAGTGGAGAATTGAGGTGAGCATAATTAGAGAAAAGTTAAATCGGAAACAAATTTTCATCTAAAATTTGTTCTAAAGATCCAATTCAAATTACCGGAAAAGTATCTAACGGAAGTTGAGAACGAGCGCTCGCTTCTTTTCGCGCATCTTCATAACATTCATCAAAGATTTCTAAAATATAAGGTTTTAGACTAGGACTGCTTTTAAGTTGCTTGTTAATTTGTCTCCTAAATGCCATAATTTCTCCTTTCCAATGTCCTTGATTTCGTTCCCTTTCTCCTTGCCAAAATTGCAATTTTAGGAGATGCTCAAATAGCTTCACTAATAAACTTTCGATCTTGTGCTTTTCGCTTCTCCCCATCGCCTCTAATTCTTCCAGTAAATTCTCTAAATCAACCTGGGAAAACTGATTAGCACGCAGTTGGTTAATTGTTGTTTTCAACCAGAGATAATAGTCTTGGTCGTATAACGTTTCAGTCGGACGGGGAGATTGAGCCAACATAAACATAAAAACCTAAACCTCTCATTAATTATAGCTAATTTTTGTTAAAATTGTCAACCTGATTTTCTAAAATTTCTAATACCGCCTTCGGAGATAATTTATCCTTAAACCAAACCACAGGAACCGGGAGACGATTAATATTAATTCCGGCATTTTCTAAATTCAATCGTTCAGAAATTGCTAATATTAAATAGTCACAGCCAGAAGATTGAACTTGATAAAACTTTTTCTGTAAATATTCCGGTCGCCAATAACCAATAATCTCTAATAAAAACATTCTACCATCGGGATGAACTAAGCGAAAATCAGGAATCATTACACTCCCTGGAATTGGAATTAAATCGACTTCCCGTTCTAATTTCCACTCGGTTTTTAAGGTATTCCAGCGCTCGGCAAAAGACTGTTCAATCATACTATCATAGGGTTTACCGGGGGGATAATGACTGACTAAACCGCAATCAGAATTTAAACTAAAATAACCAGTTTTTATCACGCGAGTATAGGGATCACGTTGTTGTAATTTAGCTTTTAAACTCCATTTGGTAACATGAAGTAAGGCGGGAATCATTTTAGCTAAAGATAAACCATAGCGGGTACTGGCTTTAAATAAACTGGTTGGGCCATCAATAGTTAAAGTAAAACCGTGATCTGCATCTCCTTCAATATAAGTCATTAATTGGAATAATTTTAAATAGCGAAATAAGAGTTTATATTCCCCTGGATCATTCCGATAGGCGTTAATAATAATTTGACTCGCTTGATAGAAAATTCCCTGAACTTGAGATAAATTATACCGATGTAATAATGCTTCTGGAGTGGGAGAATCTAATTGGGTTAAAATCCGATTTTCCTGTAAATCTGCATAAAGACCCGATAAAATTTGATGGGGTAAAACCTCTCGATTTAAGTCTTGACTTAGTTGAGTTGCTAACTGTTCTAAGGTCTGTTCTGTTGCGTCTAAACTCGGTATTGTTTTCGCGGATAATGTAAATACTTTTTGTCGTAATTCCACAGGTTCTAGGGGACTAACTATCTCAAAAGTACAAAAACCACTTCTTAATAAATGCGCCAACCCTCTTTTTAACCTATAGTCGGGACTATCTCCTTCAAATTCCTGTAAGCGTTTATTTAATTCCCCTTGGGTTTTATTCACAGATTCTTCAAAACATTGAATCACATCCGTTGCTAAATTAATATGTTTTTGATCAATTTTTAGCCGCAGGGGAATTACTGTTTCTCCCTGTTGTTTATAACTTAAAAGTTCAGAAGGTAGCATCAGAAATTCCAACTCATAAATTTAGGGTAAAACTGAAATTTTACTAACTTTTATTCAGCAATTTTTTGTTCTATAATTACCATAAATCCTCTAAATTTCCCAGTTTCGGGATGAAAACTTTGGGTAGTTCTAATTCGTTCGGAGGGACTAATCAGATTGATAGTTTCAACGGCTCTTAATTTACCTGTTATTTTATCCCAAACCCTGAAAATAATTAAATCATCATCTCGTTCTGTTGCTATAGATTTATAATTAACAAAAGCCGAATCTGAACCTTCAATTAAGACTTCCCCTTCTCCGATAACCGTACCAATGAAATTTCGAGTTTCTGATTGACCATTACTATAGGTTTGAACATTTGTTTGCACCCACTGATTCTCAACAATATTTTGGGTTACAACCGCCGTAAATCGAGTTTTTTCTTGCCCATTTTCATCGAAAATTATCCAGTTTCCTTGCCAAGTTCCTATATGTTTAGGAAAAATGCTAAAGTCTTTTAATAAAGGCAGGTTGGTCAAATTCATTACTTTTTTCCTCTGAGATAAGCAAACTATACGAATAATTACTAATTATATCACACCTTAAAATTATTGCCTATATTTTTATTCGGATTCTTCTTGATTATTCCATATTTCTGAAGATTCTGCAACTCGTTTACCTGGAAAATTCTGAACACCATATAAAGGTTTAGGTTGAAATATATCCAACTGCTGATAATCAGATTTAGGCACTTTTTTGGGCGGTTGAGGTTGAGATTTTGTTTCACCTTTGCGACGTTGGGATGTGCGCTCTTCGCTGGTATCTTCCGTAACTACTTCATACAAAATCGCCTGTTTATTGGGGGTATTTCCTTTGCGTAAAACTCGCCCCAACCGTTGAATATATTCCCGTTCTGAACCTGTCCCTGATAAAATAATTGCTATCTTAGCATCGGGAACATCCACTCCTTCATTTAAAACATGGGATGCAACTAGGGTTTTATAGTCTCCTGTTCGGAATTTAGTTAAGATTTCATGGCGTTCTTTTACGGGAGTTTGATGGGTAATAGCTGGAATTAAAAAACTTTGAGAAATTTTATAAACCGTTGAATTATCGGCGGTAAAAATTAGGGTTTTTTCGAGATGATGTTGACTCAATAAATCTGCTAATATCCTCAATTTTCCGTTAGTACATAATGATATTTCCTTAGCTTGTCGGTGGGCTAACATTGCCCTTCTTCCTAAAGGCGATCGCGCACTTAACATCACAAATTGTTTCCAACCTTCTAAACTCGATAATTTAATATTATTCTCTTTAATAAACTCATTTCTGACTTTCATTTGTTCTTGATAAGTCTCTCTTTCCTTGGGAGAAAGTTTAACTAAAATTTGTACAACTCGATGATTTGCTAATGCCGATCCCGCTAAATCTTCCGGGGTTTTGCGATAAACTGTAGACCCAATTAACAAGGATAAATCACTATGTTTACCATCTGAACGTTCAGGAGTTGCTGTTAGTCCTAAACGATAAGGGGCGAGGGAATATTCCGCAATAACCCGATAAAAGTCCGTGGGTAAATGATGACATTCATCAAAAATTAACAGTCCATATTTATTTCCTAATGTCTCAGAATTAATCGTTGCACTATCATAAGTTGCTACTAAAATCGGGGTTCTATCCTTCGATCCTCCTCCCAATAATCCAATTTCAATATCAGGAAAAGCCGCTAATAAATGGGCATACCATTGGTGCATTAAATCCAAGGTTGGCACAATAATTAAGCTACTATATCCTGTCTCTTGCATCGCTAATTGAGCTAAATAGGTTTTCCCTGAAGCTGTTGGTAAAACCACCACTCCTTGACTTCCTGCCGCTTGCCAAGCTGCTAATGCTTCCTGTTGATGAAGATAGGGGGGCATTTCAAAACTGGGAGTTAATTCTAGTCGGTTAAAATTATGAGCTTGATCAATAAAATCTACTTGATTTTTGCGTAAAGTTTCTACTAAATTGCGATAATAAAAAGCGGGACTTCTAAATTTTTCTACCCGATCATCCCAGGTCACAAAATCAATCCAACTTTTTCCCTTTGGGGGAGGATGTAATAAAAGTGTACCCCGATCAAAGGATAATGTAGGCGTGCGAGGCATGGGTTTCTATGGTATTTTTAATAGCGATTTTGAATCAAGATATCTTTGACTTATTAATCAATATTAGAATAATTATACCCATTGGATCAAAATTAGTATACAATTCTTAATATTCAGATTGACAGACCCATAGCATCTATCAGGATCAATAGAATTATGTTACTCCAACGCCATGAACGGATTAAATTAGATGAAACAGAGGACTCACTATTTTACTCGTTTCCTCGCTTTGTAACCCACGTTGATCAAGGGTTTATTGGTCAATTAACAACTCTGTATCAAAAGCATCTTAAACCCCAAACTCGGATTTTAGATTTAATGAGTAGTTGGGTATCTCACCTTCCCCCTGAAATTCAATTTTCCCATGTCGAAGGACATGGAATGAATGAAGAAGAATTAACTAAAAATTCTCAACTTGATCATTATTTTATTCAAGACTTAAACCAAAATCTCAAACTTCCCCTATCTGATCAAGATTTTGATGCGGTTTTAATTTGTGTTTCCATCCAATATTTACAATATCCTGAAGCAATTTTATCCGAAATTCATCGAATTTTAAAACCCGGTGGAATTACCATTATTAGCTTTTCTAATCGAATGTTTTATCAAAAAGCGATCTCCGCCTGGCGAGAAGCAACAGAACCTGATAGAATTGAATTAGTCAAAGGCTATATTAATTCCGTTAAAATTAATAATTTACCCGGATTTAATAGCCCCAAAGTTATTGCTAGTCAATCTAAAACCCCCCTATTTATGCAAATGTTAGGAATGGGAGGAAGCGACCCATTTTATGCTTTAATTGCATCCCGACAATCTTAACCGTAGTGAGCCCTTCAGGGCTCTCTCTAAACCTCTAAGCCCCGTAGTTGTAGTGAGCCCTTCAGGGCTCTCTCTAAACCTCTAAGCCCCGTAGTGAGCCCTTCAGGGCTCTCTCTAAACCTCTAAGCCCTGAAGGGCTTACTACTTAGAATTAACAAATATTATGAAACCTTATCAACAAATTTTGATTCAAGAATGTGGCGAACCTTTGGTTAATATACCCCTGGAAAAATTTGTAGTAGAAACTCCCCATGCTTATCAAAAATTAGGAGCGCCTTATCATTTTTCTTCGGTAGATTCTCCCTATTATTTAAGACAAGGTATTTTAGAAAGTTTACTCGCAGCACAACTACAATTAGAGAATAATTATCCTAACTGGAAGATATTGATTTTTGACGCCTATCGTCCCGTAGAAGTGCAACAATTTATGGTAAATTATTCATACAACCAACTATTAGAAGAACGGGGATTAACACCAGACAATCTTTCAGCAGAACAACACCAATCTATATTAACAGAAGTTGATCAATTTTGGGCGGCTCCGAGCTTAGATCCCGCCACTCCTCCCCCCCATAGTACGGGTGCGGCTTTGGATATTACTTTAGTTGATCATAAGGGGAAAATATTAAATATGGGTTCGGAAATTGATCAGATTTCTCCTCGATCCTATCCTAATTATTTTGAGCATAGTTCTGATCAAATAGAGAAAGAATATCATCAAAATCGTCTGATTTTATCCCAAATTATGCTATTAACAGGATTTCAACAACATCCGAATGAATGGTGGCATTTTTCCCTGGGTGATCAACTTTGGGCGTGGTTAATAAATCAACAAAATCCAGAGGAAAATGCGATCGCAAAATACGGTCGATATTCCTCTTAATTCTTGAAAAATTAGGATCTTAATTTTTGAATTTCTGCTAAACTTAACCCCGTTGTGCGACTAATAGTTTGATCATCTAAAATATTCAAAAGTTGACGAGCAATTTCTATCGCTTTTTCTTGTCTAGCTTCATTTTCTGCAAAACTAATTGCATTTCTTTGATCTTGTAAAAACAGTTCTACTTTTTCAACTTCATCGAGTTCCTCACGGGTTAAATTAGTTTGATTAGCAATTTGAAAAGCCCGTTGAATTTGAGGTACGGTTTCTAAGGTTTCAGGAACAGTTTCTAAGATTCTAGCACTTTGCATAAAATAAATCCATTTATCCGTTAAAGTTTCTAATTGTTCTAAGGATTTTTGAAATTTAGGTAATTCCACAAACACTAACTCTAATTCATTCTCAGAATAATTAAAGTTTTGATTTTTTTCCTTAAAAATAAAGTGAGAAATCCCAGAATCCGTATTTTCAAATTGGATAAAATCCGTAATTGTTAAAGCAATCACAGGTTTTAAAAAACGATAGCCTTGTCCTACATCTAATTGTAGAGAATAGGTCTTAGCTGCATTATATAAGACTCGTTTTGTAAAGGCTTCTACATTGATTACCTGCATCTCAATAATGACAATTTCACCCGTATTTAGTTGAGCTTTAACGTCTAAATAAGTATCTTTTAATCCGGTAACTTTGGGCGCAAGGTAAGGATCAATAATCTCTAAATCCTGAATAACTAGCTCAGAATTATAAACCATTGCATTCAGAAAACTGATTAAAATATCCTTACTTTCCGAAGAACCAAATATTTTTTTAAAGGCAAAATCAGTTTTGGGATTGATAAAACGCATAGCTTTTATTTCCTTTTTAACATATCGAAATAATCACCATTAATTGGGGCAATATATTTCAAATTAGCCCGAACATAACAGACTCCAGAATTTAATCGAGGCCCATAAGGATGAATACTTTCTACTTTTAACCAAGATTGACCATTTTTAAGTACAATAGCATCACCTTTTCCATCATTAGAAAACAGGGCTGTCATCATTGCGCCCGACTCTAAGCGAGCCTTAACCGTTCCTTCGGGAGTATTGCGACAGTTCAAATATTCAGGATCGACAACTAACCAGTTAATATTATTATAAAGTCCTCGATTTCCTTGAACTTTTGCTGTGATAAAATCTCCTTTCATATTGGGTTTGGGGACTTCGGCCATTTGAGCCATGGCTAGACCTGTCACCAAGGTCAGGGCGGTAATCGAGGTGGTAATTCCAGAAAACAGGATAGAAATGAGTTTCATAATTTAGCTCTAAACCTCTAAACAAGGATTGAAAAAATATGGACAAGTTGACATTTTTTAAAGATTGTAACTTATCCTACTTTGGTGTACAATTCATACTGCTATTATATTCTTTCTGAATCAAATTAGAGGCAAAGTTAATAGATCGTATCGTTTTGTTCAAAAATATTAACAATTAAACGGAAATCTTTAACGAATGTCTAACTAATTTTATCAATTTTTACCCCTTTTAAACGCTATGGTAAACTTTACAGATATCACAAATCATTGGGCGAAAAACAGTATTGAAACTCTGGCAAATAAAGGCATTATTAGTGGCTATCGAGATGGAACTTTTAAGCCCGATGCTACCTTAACTCGTGCTGAGTTTGCCACGATGCTGATTAAAGCCTTTCCCCAACTTTTAGACATTCGAGAAACCATCCAATTTAAGGATGTTTCGGCTGATTTTTGGGCTCATAGTGTGATTCAAAAAACCTATAGTACGGGGTTTATGAGTGGCTATGAAGACCAAAGTTTTAAACCCCAACAAAATATCCCTAGAGTACAAGCATTAGTCGCTTTAGTTAAGGGGTTAAATTATGAACCCAGTCAGTCTATTATTAAAACCCTAAATCAAAGTTTAAATGATGCTAAAGATGTTCCTAATTATGCTAAAAATGCGATCACGGCAGCGATTGAATTTGGGTTAGTGGTTAATTATCCAGAGGTGAAACTTTTAAACCCTAATAAACCCGCAACTCGCGCCGAAGTCGCTGTGTTTTTCTGTCAAGCCTTGCGCCAAGTTGAGGAGCCCTTAACTATTGCTGAACAGTATATTGTTAAACCGCCAATTATTCCCGTTCCTAGGGGTGAATTAAGGGGAGTTTGGTTAACAAATATTGATAGTGATGTTTTGTTCTCTAAAAATACCTTAACTAATGCTATTAATTTATTAGCAGAATATAATTTTAATACCATTTATCCTACCATTTGGAATAACGGTTATACCCTTTATCCAAGTGTTTTAATGGAACGGTTTACCGGAACCAAAATATATCCGATTCCTGAATTAAAAGATCGAGATATCCTCAAGGAAATGATTCCCTTAGCCAAAGAAAAAAAGATTAGTGTGATTCCTTGGTTTGAATATGGATTTATGGTTCCCCCGGATTCTCAAATTGCCCAACTGCGTCCCCATTGGATTACCTGTCGTCAAGATGGTACGAAAGTATATAAAGAAAGTCAAGTTAATCAATTTTGGTTAAATCCCTTCCATCCTCAAGTACAACAGTTTCTTTTAGGTTTAATCATTGAAGTCGTCAAAACCTATGATGTTGATGGGATTCAATTTGATGATCATTTTGGTTTACCTGTCGATTTAGGCTATGATGAATTTACAATCCAATTATATCGGAAAGAAACGGGAAATCCCCAACCCCCCACAGACTTTCAAGATGTAAATTGGGTAAGTTGGAGAGCGAAAAAGATCACAGAATTTGTGAATAGAGTTTTCTGGGTGATCAAAGATTATAAACCGAATTGTATTCTTTCTTTATCCCCAAATCCCTATCTTTTTGCCTATTCTCAGTTTTTACAAGATTGGAAAACCTGGGAACAAGAAGGCTATTTAGAAGAATTAGTTTTACAAGTATATCGGGATGATATCAATGGATTTTTAGCGGATTTAAAACGTCCTGAACTTTTGGAAGCAAAAAGCCATATTCCTGTTAGTATTGGTATTTTAACCGGGTTAAGAATTAAACCGATGTCTTTTGTTAATGTCAAAGAACAAATTCAACTGACTCGCGATCGCCAATTCGCCGGAACCACATTTTTCTTCTATGAAACCTGGAAACAAATGATGGAATTAGAAACCCAAAAAGTTGAATTTAAAACCCTATTTTCCCAGGTTTTAGAACGTCCACAATTTGTCTAAACATGAATGAAAACAATTACTATCCGTCCTTATTTAGAAACAGATTGGTCGGCTATTTGTCAGGTGCATGATCGCTCCCAACCCGATGAATTTAAAGGGTCTTGTGATTTAAGGGCGATGAGACCTCTGGAACAAAATCCCAATGTTCATCATATTTGCTATACTTACGATAAATTCGTGGCCTGTAAAGGCAAAAAAGTTGTCGCTTTTGTTGCCCTAGATTCTCACTGTATTGCTTTATTATATGTTGATCCAGATTATCAAAATCAAGGCATTGGTAAACGGTTGTTAGACTTAGCTTTAAAACTAATTGGTTCTCCTATTTATACAATTGTAATGGCAGGAAATCAACGGGCGATCGCATTTTATAAAAAAGCCGGATTTCAAGAAATTGGCACTTTTAACAGCAATATTTCCGGTTATCCCTGTCAATTTATTCGTTTAGTTTGTTCAACAAATTAGGTTTTTAATAAGAGGATTACGGAGATTAACACAGATTAAAATCCGTGAAATCCGCATCACGGATTAAACGGATTACGCAGATTAACACAGATTAAAATCCGTGAAATCCTCTTAAATCCACATCACGGATTAAACGGATTACGCAGATTAACATAGATTAAAATCCGTGAAATCCGTGAAATCCTCTTAAATCCGTGATCCCTAATTAATTTTTGTAATTCTTAGCATGATCTTGCATTAATTGAGCAATATCGGGGTTATAAATCCTGAGATAATTCCAATAATTCTCAAATACGGATTTCACATAATCTTGAGTTTCAGGATAGGGAATTTTAACCACAAATTCATCGGGATCTTGAAATCCAAAGCGCTGTAACCAACCCGAAACAGCCCCCGGCCCAGCATTATAACTAGCTACTGCTAACATCGAATTATTGTTATATTCTCGATGGGTAAAATCCAGATAATAGGTTCCTAAATTGATGTTATCATTGACATTATCCAAGGCATAATCCGTCAATTTAATTTGTTTAGCCACATCCGCCCCCGTTTCCGGCATCACCTGCATTAATCCAGTAGCTCCAACAACGGATTTAATCCCCGGCATAAACCGCGATTCTTGACGAATTAATGCTGTTACTAATACCGGATTTAGTTGCCGTTCTTTTGACCAATTAACAATAGTTTCTAAGTAGGGAAATGGATATAATGCTTCCCAATAAGTAGGTTTTTGTTTAAGTTCTAAATATTGCGATCGCTCTTGAGAATCATCGCGCTGACTTAAACTCGATAACATCCAAATTCCTTCTAAATTATCCCCAATTCCCATCCGCATTAAACCATCGGTATATTGTTCGGCAACCGAGGGCTGCATCTTATGTTTAAACTCCGTTTGCCATAGTTTCCAAGCCTGTTGATTTTGTCCTAACGCATACAGTTCTTGTAAGGTTTCAGAACCAGCCGGAGGCACTTCTCTAATATCAGGATGTTCCACATGGGGAGAGAGAGGTCGAACGGTGGTAAAATCCCCCACAGGCCATCCTAAATGCACCGCAGAACGCCAAGTATAATAGGAGGAAGGATAACGAACAATTAAATATTCAAAGGCTTTTTTTGCCTCTTGAGAATTGCCAATTTTTTCCGCCCATTTCCCTACCCAAAATGTCGCTTCTGGGGCAAATTCACTATCGGGATTTTTGGTTGAGACTTGTTTTGCCCAGTCGGATGCTGATTTTAAATTCCCAGCTTTTAAGGCTTGTTGAGCGAGTTCCCAACGCAATTGGGCGGCGGCTTCAGAATCACTATATTTACTAAGTAATTGTTGACGGTTTTCGGAGGCTAATTTTTCCGATCGCATTTGATCTAATAGTTTAGATTTATCTAATAAAGCCTCGGCTGCATGACGGGGAAATTTAGCAATAACTTGATCTAAATAAACTAAAGCATCTTTTTGATCAGAAAGCCGTGATAAACGCAATAAACCAAATCCCGCATCTTCTCCTTGAGGATCTATTTCCTGGGGAAAGGTATTAATTAATTGTTTATAGGCAATTCGAGACTCAGGAATTTTATCATTTAACCATAATCCTCTAGCCTGACGGTAGAGATTTTTAGGGGTTTTGGTGGCTTTAGAATAGGCAATAGCAGCTTTCCCATAATCCTGTTTTTCCCAATAGCCAAATGCCACAATTTCCCATTGTTCTGGGGTGAGTTGATTTCCGAATTTGGCTTTTAATTGTTCTAAATAGGTTCCATAGTCTTTTAAAGATAATCCATGGTTTGCAATTAAGAATAATAATTCCGGTTGATTCGGATTTTGTTTTAGGCGAGTTTCAGCAATTTCTATAGTTCTGGGATGACTGGGAAATTTGGCGATCGCCTGATCCCAATATTCAGGATTTGTTTTTCCTAATGTATATAATGCTTCGACTACAACGGGTTGATCACCATAGTTTGTTAACAATTCCTGCCAAGTTTTTCCGGCTTTTTCCACATCTCCAATTTTTTCATAAGCCCGCGCCCGTTTGACTAAAATATGACCTCCTAATATGGGATAATCCTGCTCTAATCCTTTTAATAATTTAATCGCTGTTTCGGGATTTTCAGCTAAAGTATCACTAGCTAATAAATATCGTGCTCGACTTCTTTCTAAAGAGGGATTTCGGTCTTGGGCGATCGCTTCTAATTCCGTTTGACGTTCAGAAACTGGGGATAAAGCCAATCGTAATACTTTTGACTCAGGGATTTGTTGATCAACCGAATAACTTTGTTCAACGGACTGTTTCCATCCCCGAAAGACCGCCATCGGAAAGAACACACCCACCAACAAAGCCCCAGATGCGATCACGGGCAAAATCCAAACTTTAGAGATTTTTCGCTTAATCATAATAAGTAGTTACAAAAAATAAATTACCTAGTTGAGAGAGGGAACACCGGAACAGCCCCCCAAACCCTCCGTGCACGGGGGGCTAGGGGGGGAGGGAACAGGGTGGAGGATGTGTAATTAATTTTGTTTAGGTACTTAGATGTTTAGAAACAGAAAATTACGAATTACGAATTACAGAATAATTAAGATAATTAGTAATTTCTAATTCGTAATTCGTAATTATGAGAAGACATGATCTCCCCCTCAAACTCAAACTTCATTTATTTACCCGACATAATAACCAACGCAAGGACATCGGGGGTTTTTGAATCGGAACAACATCTCGACCCTGTGACCAATGTTCAAACCAACCCGTTGGCGGCCAGGATTCCGGGGGGAGGTGAGTGCGTTCATACTCATACACCGACTCGTTAGAAATCAATTGTAGCGGTAAACCCTGGAGCAAGGAATTCATCTCACCTGGGGTAATCACATAAGACCATTGAATTTGACCCATTTCTCGAATTTTATCATCCGGCTCGAAATCGGCATCGGTGATAAACGTACTGAATAAAATTAAACCCCCGGCCGCCACCGCATCACAGACTTTGCTTAACAGGGTTTGGACATCATCCAAGTTGCGAAAATGGGAAATCACTTCTGCAATTAACCCTAACCGATAATAATTAGCCGGAAGGACTAAAGCCGGGTTGAGAATATTACTTTGGATCACCCGAATCGGTAAACTGGCGTCTTTCGCTTCCTTGGCAATAATTTGAGCAAAGTCTGGGGTGAGTTCCACCGCATCCACCGGATGTCCCCTGCGGGCTAAAGGTAAGGTATTACGGCCCACCCCCGCCCCCACATCTAAAATCGGAATTCGGGCTGGATCAGAAAATTCCGACACCACGGCCATTAATTTGGTATCGGGATGGGCTCCAAATAATGGCCCCTCGCGGGTGGTTAACCAGCGTTGATATTTGTTTTCTAAAGAGGCGACTTCGGTGGTTACGGTTAGTTTTAAACCACTGGTTAAGCCTTGAGTGGGTTCGGGAGGTTCATATCTAAAGATTAAACGGGCATGGGGTGAAGCCTGATATCCTTCATGCAGTTTGCGTTCGACAAGTTGACGTAACCCATTCATTTCCTCCGGGGTAAAGTTCTGTCCCAACGCCGCCAGCAGAGCGTTAAACTGAGTCATATATTCATCGATCAAAGCTGGCGCACAAGGGAGAACCAGTTGTCCCCGGGCTGAAGTGAGTCGTTTCACTTTCAGTAAAAGTGCTTTTTCAATCAGATTTTGATCATTCACGGCCATCGATTGATTTACTGTCTCCACCAATGCAATATCCTCTAAATGCTGTATACTGAGTCGCACTGTTATTCTAATTTACAACAATAACATGGGAGATTGAAAACAAGTGGGGTTTGCGCCTAACCAATAAAAACTGATCAACTCTGACACTGATAACCGATAACTAATAACTTATTAAGAGAATTTGGAGGTTAACAAACGTGCAATTGATCACGAAAGCTGCTCTCATCCGCCTGGGGATTTTGTTAGCAGGTTTAATGTTTTTTCTAATAGCGATCGGCTCTTTAATGATATCCATGCCGGGAAAAAGTTATTCAGGACAGTTACCCCCATTGACCCCCTCTCAAGAACAGGTATCGCAGCAGTTAAACCGATATATTAAAATAATTGCCGATGATATTGGTGAACATAATTATATTTTTTATAATCAGTTGATTCAAGTAGAAAATTTTTTAAATGAACGGTTGAGTCAGGCTGGTTATGCCGTAAAAACTCAAGAGTATTCCGTTGATGGAAAGGTTTTTCGCAACTTAGAAATAGAAATTAGGGGGACTGAAAAACCCGATGAAATTGTGATTGTTGGTGCTCATTATGATTCAGTTGTTGGTTCTCCAGGAGCTAATGATAATGGAACCGGAGCCGTTGCTATCTTGGCTTTAGCCGAAAAATTTGCTACCCTTAAACCGAAACGAACTTTAAGGTTTGTGGAATTTGTCAATGAAGAACCTCCTTTTTTCTGGTCAGAAAATATGGGAAGTTGGGTTTATGCCCAACGCTGCAAAGAACGCCAGGAAAATATTGTAGCAATGCTCAGTTTAGAAACGATGGGCTTTTACTCTCAAGCCTCGAATAGTCAACAATATCCGGTAAATATTTTAAAATTAATTTATCCCAACCAAGGCAATTTTATCAGTTTTATTGGCAATATTAGCTCTCGATCCTTAATCCATCAAGCGATCGGAAAATTTCGCAATTCGGCTCAATTTCCCTCCCAAGGCGTGAGTTTACCTAATTTTATTCCCGGGGTAGGATGGTCAGATCATTGGTCATTTTGGGAAGCTGGCTATCCCGCTTTGATGGTTACAGATACTGCCCCCTTTCGCTATCCCTATTATCATACTCAGCATGATACTCCCGAGCAAATTGACTATTATGGCTTAACCCTTGTGATATCTGGATTGGAGTCTGTCATTCAAGATTTAATCGAGTAATCTAGCAGATCCGCAAATATTGATTATAGATTTTTCCCAACCCTATAAGACACAAGATTTTGAAGCGTCTGGGATGTATGCAGCTATGCCCCGGGATATATTGCTGGTGGTGGGAGATGAAATTATTGAAGCTCCGATGGCATGGCGATCGCGTTTTTTTGAATACCGTGCCTATCGTTCTTTAGTTAAGGAGTATTTTCAACAAGGAGCCAAGTGGACAACAGCCCCGAAACCTTTGATGTCAGACGGGATGGACAACTAGAAGAATACGGGTTTTCTGATCGCTTGAACACTTAACCTTTGGAATCTTAACAAATTATCATCTTTCAACCGATCGGCAAAAGTATAACGTTTGATTACAATTACCCAATCCGGTATACTGTGATCCAGTTAAGATCGAACCACAAAATTTACTAAAATTCGGGAAGGTTGCAAATCAATGGACGAAATCAATAAACAACTAAGCGATCTAGGATTTTCTCCAGAGGAAATTTCTAAACAACTGGTGTCAATGGGAATTTCTCTTGACGAAATCGCTAAAAAGTTTGCCTCTCTCAGCTTGCCTGGCATCCTCCTGGCAGCTACATTTACCACATTTGGTGGTACAGGACTGATAGTTACTCTCGCCACCGCTTTGTCTGGCTCAATTGGTGTGATTGGAGATGGTTTAACCGGCTATGGAATCGAGATCATTCTTGCCACCTTTTATGTAGAGCGGAGCAAAACTGAAATTTTAGACAATTTGCTCAAAGAAATTGATATTTTGCCGGTTACAGACTCTTTGAAACTTAAGATAAAAAGCCAACTCAGTCAGGAAAAAGCTCCAGACAATAATATTATTGATACTCCACCAATAATTACTATTGTTGTCGAAGACTGAATCAAAAATACACCCCCATCCCCTACTTGCAAACTTCAAGAAAAACAGGAATAACCTTTTAACCCTGAAAAAAAGCATTCCCAAGCTCTAGCTTGGGAATCGAAAAAAATTAATCTCGGAGTCCGTCAAACTTCTAAGGGTAAAACTTCTTGAGCTTGACGGATTTTTCGATAATTCAGATCACTAACCATAAAACTATCAAGGCGACGTCGTAAATCTTCTCGACCTTGAAAATGTTCGAGCCGATATAAAATTTGACCTCGATCAAAAATAATTAATGTTGGTAAAGTTTGGAGGCGATAGGTATTCGCTAACTTTAAACTTTGATCTGCATTCACACCAACCACTTTAATTGTGCCTCGCCAGTCCTGCTGGAATTGACAAAGTTGAGGCGTAATCAGCTTACACAGTCCACACCAAGGCGCCCAAAAATGTACTAAAACCGGAGAAGAAGATTTCAGAACTTCTTGAGTAAACATCTGCTCATTGACTGACAATAGCATCATTTCTCAAATTTTATTAATCACTGTTTTTATATCCTTGAGATTATGCTACCAGTCTATGTTACCTGTTGCACGCATTAATAAGGGATGAATTTCCCAGAGTAACAGGATAAAAATACTGACTCCTAAATAAGACCATCGGAAAAACTCTTTTAATTCAAGGGTTTGGCGACCTTGGGCGATCGCTAAAAATGGAATTACTGAGGTGCGAGATCTCACGGTTTCAAAGGATTTGCCATAACGGGCCAACAAACGGCGATCGCCATGCCAAACGGCAAATAAGTGATGCAAGATCAACCCCAGGGAGGTTAACAGGGTGAAACTTGTCCCCAACCATAAGCTATGACCCACACACCAAATTACTTGACCCACCATTTGCGGATGTCTGGTAATGCGGATAATTCCGGTTTCATAGAGATGGACTTCCGGTTTTTGAATAGCCGCAATTTCTAACAAATTAAACGTGGCTGGATAGAGAAAAACAAATGAAATTGCTGATAAAATCCAAACCATGGGTTTAACAATAACCCGATCCTGTACCATCCAAAGTTGTAATCCATCGTAACGATGATTAAAAAAGTAGATAATCAAAACCGTGGCGAAGGGGATACTCACCAAAGCAAATAAAACTCGATAAGCCCTCGCCCCAATTTTTGATTCTCCCCAGGGTCGTAGGGCTGCTAACCCACTATGGGCGATCGCAAACCCTAAAATTAAACCCAACATCACAAAATGGCTAGATGTTAGCCAATACTCAGACATTTTGACCTTTTCTCCATTAATAATAAACTTAATTTCAATTACCCTTCATGGTTGCAGTATGCTGAAAGAACTTGATCCCCCATCCTAAAAGTCATCACGCTTCCTTATTTTACCGAGGTTGAGGAATATGTCTGACGTTCCATTTACTTTAGATCAGTTACGCATCCTGAAAGCGATCGCGGCTGAAGGTAGCTTCAAACGTGCTGCTGATAGTCTTTATGTCTCCCAACCCGCCGTTAGTCTTCAGGTACAAAACCTGGAACGACAGTTGGATGTGCCACTATTTGACCGAGGGGGACGCCGTGCCCAACTAACCGAAGCCGGTCATTTGCTCCTGAATTATGGGGATAAAATTTTGTCCCTGTGCCAAGAAACTTGCCGCGCCATTGAAGATTTACAAAATTTGCGGGGGGGAACTTTAATTATTGGGGCGTCTCAAACCACCGGGACGTATATGTTACCACGGATGATCGGGTTATTTCGAGAAAAATACCCCGATGTTTCGGTACAGTTGCACGTTCATTCGACCAGGCGCACCGCTTGGAGTGTGGTGAATGGACAAATTGACTTAGCTATTGTGGGGGGAGAAATTGCCCCGGAATTGATGTCAGCTTTAGAAATTGTTCCCTATGCGGAGGATGAACTGGCGTTAATTGTTCCTACTTCCCATGAATTTAGCCAACAAGAAACGATTCTAAAAGAGGATTTATACTCTTTAAAATTTATTAGTTTGGATTCTCAATCAACCATTCGGAAAGTCATTGATCAAGTTTTAACCCGTTGTGGTATTGATACCACCCATCTGCAATTAGAAATGGAACTCAGTTCGATTGAAGCGATAAAAAATGCAGTTCAATCGGGGTTGGGAGTCGCGTTTGTTTCTATATCTGCCATTGAAAAAGAGTTACAAATGGGGGTAATCAAACGGGTTAAAATTGATCAGGTAATTGTCAAACGGACATTATCAGTGATTTATAATCCGAATCGCTATCGATCCAAGGCAGCCGAGGCATTTACTAATGAAATTTTACCCAAGTTTGCCAGCCCCGATTTTAACAAACATAGTATAGATGTTCAATACCCAACTGAATATACGGCTTTACCTTTATCAGATTGATTTCACTGGGTTGTTTTTTACCCTTTCTGACTGATTTTTGATTCTATTTTTGTTCAATTCTTTACCCACTCTCACAATGACAGATGTTCCTTTTACTTTAGATCAATTACGCATTCTCAAAGCGATCGCGGCTGAGGGAAGTTTTAAGCGGGCGGCGGATAGTTTATATGTTTCCCAGCCCGCTATTAGTTTACAAGTCCAAAATTTAGAACGACAGTTAAATGTTCCTTTATTTGATCGAGGAGGACGCAGAGCTAAATTAACAGAAGCTGGACATCTTTTATTAAATTATGGCGAAAAAATCTTGAGTTTATGTCAGGAAACCTGCCGCGCTATTGAGGATTTACAAAATCTGCAAGGGGGAACTTTAATTGTCGGGGCTTCTCAAACTACCGGAACCTATTTACTCCCTCGAATGATTGGTTTATTTCGAGAAAAATATCCCGATGTCGCGGTGCAACTGCACGTTCATTCGACTCGACGCACCGCTTGGAGTGTGGCAAATGGACAAATTGATTTAGCAATTGTTGGCGGGGAAGTGCCGCCGGAATTGCAAGATGCTTTGACAATTCAACCCTATATTGAAGATGAATTAGCCTTAATTATTCCCCCTTCCCATCCCTTTGCCAAATTAGATAAAATTCAAAAAGAAGACTTATATCAATTGGAATTTGTGGCTTTAGATTCTCAGTCTACTATTCGCAAAGTCATTGATCAAGTTTTAACCCGTGCCGAGATTGATCCACGCTGTTTAAAAGTTGAAATGGAGTTAAATTCTATTGAAGCGATTAAAAATACGGTACAAGCCGGATTAGGGGCTGCTTTTGTTTCGACTTCAGCCATTGAAAAAGAATTAGAAATGAAAGTTTTACACCGCATGGTGATTGAAGATATTGTGGTTAAACGAATGCTTTCAGTCATTGTTAACCACCATCGCTATCAGTCCAAGGCATCTGAGGCTTTTATTCGAGATATCTTACCCTTGTTTACGGCTCAAAATTGGACATTAAACACCCATAGTTTTTCCTCAAATTCTTCTAAAAAATTGATTAACATTGAGACGTTTGTTTCTCCTACGGATTTTGAATAAACTCAAGACCTATAGCAATCTTATTTGAGTTGTCTTGATCAAAAGGGAACAGGGAATAGGGAACACCGGAACACCGGAACACCGGAACACCGGAACACCGGATAATACTTCTGACTGTTTCATATTAGTATTAAAATGTTACAACCTCCGTTTATAATTTTTTATCGGCAGTAACACTATGAAAATTTACTGTACTCGTCCGGGTTGTTTGGGTGCTGATCGCAATAATTTTACAGATTTAGAGGATCAAATGACCCTCAAAACCGTACAGCAAAAATTCTGTACCACCTGTGGAATGCCTTTAATTTTAGATGGTCGTTATCTACCAGAAATATTATTAGGACAAGGAGGATTTGGGACAGCCTATTTAGCTAAAGATCGCCGTTCTCCTACCTTTAAATATTGTGTAGTTAAACAATTTAAACCCTCATCGGATTTAAACCCCCAACAATTAGCAACGGCTCAGATTTTATTTGAAAGAGAAGCTCATGTTTTGGAACAATTAGGTAATAAGCATCCCCAAATTCCCGATTTATTTGCCTATTTTCCTTTAGAAGCACCCGGATGGCGAACATCAAAAACGGAACAATTTTTTTATATTGTTCAAGAGTATATTAATGGCGAAAATTTAGAAGCAGAAATAAATTCAAAGGGACAATTTTCGGAAGCGGAAGTCCGAGAAGTGCTACAGGAAATTCTTAAAATCCTAGAATTTGTTCATGATCATGATGTGATTCACCGCGATATTAAACCTTCTAATATTATGCGCGATCGCCAAGGTCTTCTGCATTTATTAGATTTTGGTGCGGTTAAACAAGTTACCCAAAGTCCAGGGGGAACATCAACTGGAATTTATTCTTTAGGGTTTGCACCCCCTGAACAAATGCGAGGTTATACTGTCTTTCCTTCCACGGATTTATATGCGTTAGCGGTGACTTGTCTTGTCTTATTAACAGCAAAAGAACCCCAAGATCTATTTGATAGTTATAGTAATCAATGGAACTGGAAACAATTTGTTGGGGTTTCCGATGAATTAGCTAATATTTTAGATAAAATGTTATTACCTACACCTAGCGATCGCTTTGGTTCGGCTACTCAAGTTTTAACCGCCTTAAACCCTCCCCAAATTATACCAATTCCCCAACCGCCTCCAATTCCTTCTCCTGCTATTTCTCCTCCTGTAACTCCCGTTCAACCTTTAGCAACAACTCGTTCTTTTTCTACCTTAGAATTGTTATCTAATGCCGCCTTTATTGGGTTTGAAGTTGGGGTTTTTGCCAGCTTAGGATTTGCTGTATTTAAAAGTTTTAATTTTAACCCTATTGTTTTATTAATTATTGGTTTAGTCGGGGTCACGGGATTAATATTTGCCCTGTATCACCGTTGGCTCGAAGCCGGATTAGATTCTATCATTATCCCCTTAATTTCCATAGGAGTTTTATACTTTATTTTATTAACATTCAGTCCTGATAGCCTGTTCCCGTTAATAATAGTTCCTTTAATTGTGGCTGTATTTAGCGTAGCTGTAACTACTTTATTCCGTTTAATTTATATCATGCTCAAACGATTTCTATAAACGAGGATACTAAAATACTAAACTAAATAGAGTAAACTGAATAAATCTGTTACCGAAAATTGCCAATTATTTAACACATTCAGCACAGGTAAACTATCCATACCTAATTTAACTTCTGGAATGCAATTTGGTTGAAAAATACTGACAGATTCATCTTCAGGATCGATAAACCAACCTAACTTTGTTCCATGATTGAGACAAAAAGCAATTTTTTGAATTACTCGATTAGGAGATTGTTCTGGAGAGAGAATTTCAATAATCCAATCTGGAGGAATTTCAAACCAATTTCCAATTCGTTTATTGGGGCGTAAAGGAATATTATCCCATTCAAAAATAGCAATATCTGGAACAATTGAACTCCCTCTAAAGGTGCAACGTAACTCCGTCAGTCCATAGGCTAATTTCTGCGGTTCACCCACTCGATTAATCGCAGTCACTAAGCGAGTTTGTAAAATACTATGTTCTCCTTGTGGCATAGATTTTTGATAGATATGACTATTAATATATTCACTCGCTGGCTTCGTTTCTGGTAATTGCAAAAACTCGTCTAAAGATAACTTAGATTGAGGCTCTATTGAGGACACCATAAGCAATTATTCCTTGGATTATCCTAGATGATTTTTGTGTCTTAATTAACTTTTTTGACCCGTTTAGTAATATTATATCAATAACTGCCCCGACAATCCTACAAAAGTGTTAAAATTTTACCTAATATCCAAAATACTTGAGATTTATGGCTCAAAAAAATGACACTACAACTTTAATCCTAGCCTTACTGATTACCGGAGGATTAATTAGTGGCGGAATTTGGTGGTTTACTCGCAATATGAATTTGTCAACAGTCTTAAATTCTAATCCCTCTCCCTCTAGTTCAATTCCACCTAAACCTACCCCAATTCCACCTACCTCTATCCCTCAAACCTCCACGAAAGATTTTAAAACCTTTGCTGAAATTCCTAATGTTCCGAATGGACTTTTTACCTATGGCGGAAGTACCACATTTGCACCTATTCGTAAAGTAATTAATCCCGAAATTCAAAATAGTTTTCCTCAATTTCAATTACGATATTTTCAAAATCCCAGTCAATCCCCAGGTTCAGGAAGTGGGATTAAAATGTTAATTGATAATCAAATTACCTTTGCTGAATCTTCCCGTCCTTTGCAAGAATCTGAATATCAACAAGCTGGACAAAAAGGATTAAATTTAATCGAAGTTCCTATTGCTATTGATGGGATTGTAGTGGCGGTTAATCCTAACTTGAATATTCAAGGGTTAACTATCAACGAATTAAAACAAATTTATACGGGTAAAATCACTAATTGGAATCAACTCGGAGGCGAAAATATACCAATTATTGCCTATTCTCGGACTAAAGAAGCCGGAGGAACAACGGAATTTTTTATTATGAATGTATTAGGAGGAGAGTCTTTTGGAGAAGCGGTAAAATTTATTCCTACCACCACAGAAGCCCTAAGAGCTATCTCCAATAACCCTGGAGGAATATATTATGCTTCCGCCCCGGAAGTTGTCGAACAATGTACGATTAAACCCATCGCCATTGGTCTAACATCTGATGCTTTAATTCAACCCTATAAAAATCCCTTAATTCCCCCGGAAAATTGTCCTCAACAACGGAATCAAATTGATTTGGTTGTGTTTACCAATGGAGCCTATCCCCTCACCAGAAGTTTATTTATTATTGTCAAACAAAATAATCAAATTGAACAACAAGCTGGGGAAGCATATACTCAACTTTTATTAACTTCTCAAGGTCAAGATTTAATTGAAAAACTGGGATTTATTAGAATCCGTTAAGTTTTCTGGGCTGGGTATGTTTCTGTCTGTTAACTTAGATTAGAGGTTAATCCCAGAAAAAAATGTTAAAATAGAACCTAAGCATCAATTTAGAATCCGATGTCTCAAAAAAATGAATCTCTAATTTTATTTTTAGCCCTCCTAATTACAGGGAGTTTATTAGGGGCGGGTTATTTTTTATTTTTCGTATTTTCTCCTAAACCCCTATTGAATGCGAATAACCCCTCTGGAACTTTACCCCCAACGTCCTCGCCTAATATTGCGGTTGGGTCTATCGAAACTCGAATTAGTCAAGGGGAAAAAGTTTTAATTGCTTCAGGAAATTTAGCTCTCAAACAGGCGGGAGTAGCGGCTTTAGCGTCTCGTCAATATCAGAATGCTGTTCAACAATTTAACGCCGCATTACAACAAAATAAAAATGATCCTGAAGCCTTAGTCTATCGAAATAATGCCCAAATTCTGCAAAATAATCAGCAATTTTATACTATAGCAGTATCTATTCCAATTGGAACTTCTGTTAATACCGCCCAGGAGATTTTAAGGGGAGTTGCTCAAGCTCAAATAGAAGTCAATCAAGGGGGAGGAATTGCAGGAAAATCATTAAATGTGATTATTGTCAATGATGATAATAGTCCTGAAGTTGCTAAAGAAGTTGCTCAAAAATTAGTCAATAATTCAGAAGTTTTAGGAGTAGTTGGTCATTTTGGGAGTAATACCACCGAAGCCGCAGCACCGATTTATGAAGCCGGGAAATTAGTCTTAATTTCTCCTACCAGTACATCAACAAATATTTCTAATGCGGGAGACTTTATTTTTAGAACTGTTCCTAGTGATCGCTTTGCTGGAAGTAGTTTATCTCGATATTTACTAAATAAGTTAAACTTAAAAAAAGCGGTTATATTTTTTAATAGTGCTAATCAATATAGTAACTCTTTACAAACGGAATTTACCACTGCTTTAAGTGGAGATGGGGGCGAAATAGTCAGTATTTTTGATATTGCAAAACCTGATTTTAACCCACTTCAAGCCTTAGAACAAGCTCGCCAACAGGGAGCAGAAGTAATTGTATTAACTCCCGATTCTTCTACTATTGAACAGGCGTTACAAGTGGTGAGAATTAATCGGAGACAGTTACCTTTATTGGGCGGGGATAGTTTATATCGACCGGAAACATTGAAGGTTGGAAGTGATGCGTTGGGGATGGTAATAGCAATTGCTTGGCATATTTTAGCTAATCCTAATTCGGCTTTTGCTCAAACAGCAAATCAACTCTGGGGAGCGAGTGTTAACTGGCGTACCGCCACCGCCTATGATGCTACAAAAGCCTTGGTTGCTGCTATTACTAAAAACCCTACCCGAACCGGGGTTCAACAAGCACTTTCCGCCCCAGATTTTACTCCCCAAGGTGCAACGGGTGTGATTAGATTTTTACCATCGGGCGATCGCAATCAACCCTTACAATTAGTTACAATTGAACCCGGAAATACTTCGGGATTGGGTTATGATTTTGTTCCAGTTCCTTAATTTTATTGGTTTTAAATAATTTAGATAATTGTCAAAAAATCTGATTAATGTTAATATTAAATTCAGGAAAAGCAGCTAAAGTTAAGGTTTGTTCTACTGTAAAAAACTGAATAGATTGATAACCGTTGGCGGTGGGAGTGCGATACACGCGGACAATATTTTGATTCAGGTCAATTAACCAAACTTCCTGAATATCACTCTGACAATAGAGAGGAATTTTTACCTGTTGGTCAAAATCAATTGTTGTATCTGAGACTTCTATTAATAATATAATATCTGAGGGTTGTGGATGTCTTTCTTCATAAAAATCTGGACGAGGTTGCAGTAGAACTAAATCGGGTTGAGGTTGTGATAAATTATTTAATTGAATGGGGTTTTGAGTATCAATAATAACGCGCTCGCCTAACTGACGATTCAATAAATAATCCAACCGTCGTACACAAGCCGCATGACGTTTTCCAATTGGTGACATTTTAATAATTTCTCCTGCTACTAATTCATTATTTTCATCGGCTTTAAAAACCCCAAATTCTCCCATTTTCTGATAATCTTCAACGGTAAAACGTCGTTTTAAAACTTGGATTGACATTTCAACCTCCTTGTTTATTAATATAATTATAATCTATAGCAATCCTAAATGAATTGTATAGCAGGGAACAGGGAACAGCCACCCAAACCCCCCGTGCACGGGGGGCTAGGGGGGGGAGGGGAGGGGTTCTATTTACCAACAATTAAAAGCGTTTTATTAGTAAGCTAATCCCACCAACCTAGCACTTAAATCCCACATTTTTTTGCCTTTTTCATCATCACTGGCTTGGGGAGAAACCTTCTGCACAAAAGACTGGCGATCTTTCTTCTGACGATTTCCCCAACTCCAATACATTCCCGACTGTTTATATTCAGGATCGGCCACCACCATTGCGACGCGATCGCCCGATAATTCCTCCGTGACAAATCCCCCGGTAATATATTTTTGAAATAGGGGAAAAATCTTTTGAAATAGGGGATAATGGTTGCGGAATAAAGCCGTTGTTGCCACACAACCCGGATAAAGAGAAGTAAAAGTAATCCCCGTCGAATCATGGTAACGGCGATGTAATTCTCGCATCGTTAACACATTACAAACCTTACTATCTTTATAGGCTTTAACAGGTTCAAATTGTTTGCCATTAATCATCGTAATCGGATCTTTGAAACCTTCCGCAAAACCTTCGAGATTTCCTAAATCTGGACGCGGGGGAATTTTACCTCCTAACTCGTCGGGGTTGTGAGTAACTGTTCCTAAAATCACCATTCTGCGATCAGCAAAAGTTGATCTTTTCATATCCTCTAACATCACATTGCAGAGGTAAAAATGGTTTAAATGGTTGGTCGCCATCGTTAATTCATAGCCCTCTGGACTCCATAAAGGCTCCTTAATTAAGGGCATATAAATCGCCGCATTACAGACCAAGGCATCCAGGGAGCGACCCAAAGACCGGAAATTAGCAACAAACTGTTTTACACTGGCTAAAGATCCTAAATCTATGGGAAGAATGGTATAGCTGTCCTTGGACATTCCCACGGATTGGGCCGCCCGTTCGGTTTTGGCTAAATCCCGACAGGCCATCACCACATACCAACCCTTTTCGGCCAAGGCTCTAGCGGCTTGCAAACCAACGCCCGAAGACGCTCCCGTAATCACAACTGTTGCTTGATTTGCCATGAAATTCTAACTCAATTTACTATTGTTGACTCTTTCTAGGATCTCATGTTTTACCACACTGGTCACTATTGTAGTGAGTCCTTCAGGACTCAGAGTTAGATAGCCCTAAAGGGCTTACTACAAAACTCGTAGAGTCCTTCAGGACTCAGAGTTAGATAGCCCTAAAAGACTTACTACAAGTCAAGAATCACTTTCAACATAAGGAATCGTAAAATGGAACTGACTCCCTTGATTTTTCCCCTGAGAATCTGCCCAAATTTCCCCGCCCCAACCATTCACAATTTGTCTGCTGATCGCTAATCCTAGGCCCGTTCCACCCACACTCCGACGCAAGGAACCTTCTTCTTGATAAAACCGCTCAAATACCGCGTCTAAACGATTGGGTTCAATCCCCCGTCCGGTATCGGAGATCGTCACTTCTATCATTTGATCTCCATTACATTTGGCGTTAATTTTAACTTTACCATCAGAATTGGTAAATTTACAGGCATTATCTAATAGTTTAGAGAGTAATTCTACTAACCATTCGCCGTCGGCTTGAACTAAAGGTAAATTCGAGGGAACTTCTGTTTGAATCGCGGGAACTTGATTTTGATTATGATGGGTACGAATTCCACTAATTGCTAAATCAATACATTCTTTGAGTCTTAAAGATTCGGGGTTCCAATCAACTCGACCACTTTCTAAATGAGACAATTTTAAAAAATCTTGGACTAATTTTCTTAACCTTTCTGCATCTTCTAAGGCCGTATCTAACATTACTTTTCGCATTTCCACGGGCATATCTGGTTCTTGATTCAAACTTTCTAAACAAATTAAAATGGTGGATAAGGGAGTTCTAAGTTCATGGCCGGTAATCGCAATTAAATTACTACGAGTCCGTTCTAATGCTTCTAATTGTTGGTTTAGATCTTCTAAGTTGGCATAGGTTTCCGCTTGAATAATTGCAGCACCTAGTTGAGTTGCGATCGCATCTACCATTAATAAATCATCTTCTTGCCACTCGGAAAGATTACAATTACATTGGTGTAATTCTACCATTCCCAAAAGTTGACCTTGGTATAAAATAGGAATCATTAACCAACCTTTAATTTCCAATTTTTGGGTTATTTTTTTTAAGGATTCTTGGGATTTTACTGAATTATTATTATTGTTATTAAGCCAGTCTATGTCAATTTCATCCGTTTGATTAATATAAATTGGTTCTTGACGTTTAACAACTTCTTGAAAGAGCGGATTTTCTCGCAAAAGCCAAGTTTTTCCGATGATAGAAACTACATCATTACATAAATATTCATTAGAAATTTTAACAGAATTATCCGTGGCTTTGCAGCGATAAATCAGACAACGACAAGCACCCATAGCTTCCCCTAACTCATGAGTTGCGACTTTAATCACCTCTTGAGGATTGAGAGATTGGCGAATGGTGGATGTAATAGAATTAACTAAACGTTCTTTTCGTTCCTTAGCAGCTAAAGACCGATAAACTCGTAAAAGTTTATGTTGACCCGCTTGTAAATAGGTGACTAAACGATAAGCAAAGGGATCATTCAGGGAAGAATAATCGCTAGAACTCGAATTAGATTTTGTTCGATTTGAAGATTTTTTACTTTTTTTAGTTGCGGAACGAATATTATAAAATAGAAAGGCTTGTTCAACTTTTTCAGCTAATTCAGGACGGTAATATAAAGTCCGTTCTAATAGTAATTCGGCAACCTTAATCGAAACTTGCCGATCGGATGTCCAAATCCCTTCAAAGGGACGAGCCTGATCCATTAATAATTTTTCGGTTATATCGGAATTCTGTACTAAATCTTCGCGTTCAACACAAACTAAACAGGTTGCATAATATTGTCCTAAAACCAATAAATTCCATTCTTGACTCAGTTTATCCTGGGGATCAAATGCTACTGTTTCGTGAATATCAGAGGAGTTTTGAAACTCCGTTTCTAGCGCCGCCATTACATAGACCTGTGGTGTGAGTTCCGCAATTTTTTGGTAACGTTGAGCTTCTTGACGATAAAATCTTTCCTGTTGAAAGGTGGCAATCACCAGAGGTTGTTCAGTTCCAGCTAAAACCTGATCCTCCATCGCATGGGATAACGCAGTTAAAGAGGATTTAAAATAAATTTGGGGCTTTAAACTGGGCAAAAACTGCACCAATTCCGTTAATACCGAGGTGGAGACACTCATTTTATATTAAATCTATAGCTTTAACTGGATTTTTAACTAAAGACGTATTTATGTTAGTGTTAGCCGAGCAAATGGAGGTTATCTTCACTATGGGTTATGATAGTGTTGCAGTTGTTTGACCAAGGCTAAAACTAGCTCAAAGTTAAGGGAAAGTTGATCATTAGCTGAACTCATTTTCCATTACCCTTTGGGTCTATAAGTATTTTACCGTAAATCATGGATACTGGAAAATAATCAATTTTTTTGAGTAGCTCTTGACTGGAGGCAAAAGCTGTGTTTTTAAAGCAAATGCAGGTCAATATCTAGTTATTTTTACTCAAATAAAAGACCTTTAAGTTATTATCAGAAATAAATAATGAATCAGAATGAATTATTAGATAAGTTTATTTGTGGAGATTGCTTATCCATAATGAGTCAAATGCCAGATAATTGTCTGGATTTAGTTGTAACTTCCCCACCCTACAACCTGAAAAATTCTACCGGAAATGGGATGAATGATGGCAGAGGTGGCAAGTGGAAAAATGCTCAACTTGTGCATGGTTATTCAGACTATGATGATAATATGCCCCACGAAAAATATGTGGAATGGCAAAGAGAATGTCTATCGCAAATGATACGTTTATTAAAAGATGATGGGGCAATATTTTACAACCATAAATGGCGGGTTCAAGATGGTTTGCTTCAAGACAGACAAGATATAGTTTCGGGTTTTCCAGTCCGACAAATTATCATTTGGAGACGAAAAGGAGGAATTAACTTCAACCGTGGTTACTTCTTACCCACCTACGAAGTCATTTATTTAATAACGAAACCCAAATTTAAGTTGACACCTAAAGCTAATGCTCATGGTGATGTTTGGGAATTCATGCAAGAAATGAATAACTCCCATCCCGCACCTTTTCCGATAGCATTAGCAAAGCGATGTATTGAGTCAACAAATGCCCAAATAATTCTTGATCCTTTTATGGGAAGTGGCACTACAGCAGTAGCAGCAAAAAGGCTAGGAAGAAGTTTTATTGGCATTGATCTATCGGCAGAATACTGTCAACAAGCCGAACACAGGCTAAGAACTGATACACCTCAATTAGAATTATCATTTTCATGAAAATATACACCAAAGATGAACTAATGATTATCAATTTGTAGCTAAAAAACATGATCAATGGCTACAAAGAGTTGAAAATGGGGTAGGAATTAATCAGTTAAATCCTCAGCCCTATTGGGGATTTGATGACATATTCCACAAGGCGGGTACAAAATTACTTAACTGTTTTTATGTACAAGCAGAAGTAAAGAAAGAAAACGGGCATGAATTTTATCACTATACGAAAATTTCTATGCTTCAAGGATTTAGTTTAGTTAAGTTCCTTGAAGGAATTAAGCAAGGATTTATACTTGTGGATTTTGATGCTAGAACTGGACACAATCATGGCACAAAGTTTCGACTAAGGCGGAACCGGTTGGCAGATTTGTATGATTCAGTAGAGGAAATTTAGGATTATTTTACTTATTAAAAAATAACAAATAAAAATCCCCCACCCGAAGGCAGGGGATATTTTTAATTACCAATTAAACGAGGATTCAGTTAACAGTTACATCAACCAAACTTACTCGCAGTCGAGGCAATTAGGAACGCCGCGTAGGTGAGGATATAGCCAACGGTGAAGTGAGCCAAACCAACCACACGAGCTTGAACGATAGACAGAGCCACGGGTTTGTCTTTCCAACGAACTAAGTTCGCCAGAGGAGTCCGCTCATGGGCCCAGACAATCGTTTCGATTAACTCTTGCCAGTAACCCCGCCAAGAGATCAGGAACATAAATCCAGTCGCCCAAACTAGGTGTCCGAATAGGAACATCCAAGCCCAAACCGACAGGTTATTAGTTCCATAAGGGTTGTAGCCGTTAATTAACTGAGCCGAATTCAGCCACAGATAGTCACGGAACCAGCCCATCAGGTAGGTAGAGGATTCGTTGAACTGAGCAACGTTTCCTTGCCAGACGCCCAGGTGCTTCCAGTGCCAGTAGAAGGTAGTCCAACCAATGGTATTCAGCATCCAGAACATCGACAGGTAGAAAGAGTCCCAAGCGGAGATGTCGCAAGTACCACCACGGCCAGGGCCATCACAAGGGAAGGCATAACCGAAGTCTTTCTTGTCGGGCATCAGCTTAGAGCCACGGGCATCCAACGCACCTTTGACCAAAATCAGGGTGGTGGTGTGCAGACCTAGAGCGATGGCATGGTGAACTAAGAAGTCCCCAGGGCCAATGCTCAGGAATAAGGAGTTGCTACCGGAGTTGATAGCATCTAACCAACCGGGCAACCAAACGTTACCAGCGTTAGGCCAAGCAGTGGTGGCGATGCTGTCAGCGTTGGACAATAAAACATCCATGCCGTACAGCACTTTACCAGAAGCAGCTTGAACGAATTGAGCAAAAACCGGTTCAATCAGAATTTGCTTTTCAGGAGTTCCAAAGGCAACCACCACATCGTTATGGACATATAAGCCCAGAGTGTGGAAACCCAGGAACAGAGACACCCAGCTTAAGTGAGAGATGAGAGCCTCTTTGTGCTGTAACATCCGATCCAAGACGTTGCCTTTGTTCTGTTCGGAATCATAGTCGCGCACCAGGAAGATTGCCCCGTGAGCGAAAGCCCCGACCATTAAGAACCCAGCAATATATTGGTGGTGGGTATACAGCGCCGCCATCGTGGTGTAATCCTTAGCGATGAAGGCGTAGGGAGGCAGCGCATACATATGTTGCGCCACCAGGGAGGTGATCACACCCAGCGCAGCCAGAGCAAATGCTAACTGGAAGTGCAGGGAGTTATTCATGGTGTCGTACAACCCTTGATGAGGCAGGTTGAACGGCCCTTCATTTTTAAATCCGAACAAAGGATCTTTGGAATTCATCATTTCTTTGATGCTATGACCAATTCCGAAGTTTGTCCGGTACATATGGCCCGCAATGATGAATAACACTGCGATCGCCAAATGGTGGTGAGCCATATCCGTCAACCAGAGAGACTCGGTTTGAGGATGGAAGCCACCTAAGAAGGTCAGAATAGCTGTTCCAGAACCTGTAGAGGTTCCAAAAATGTGACCGGCGGTATCTGGGCTTTGTGCGTACACACCCCAGTTACCCGTGAAGAAGGGAGCCAGACCTGCCGGGTGGGGCAGAGTGCTGAGGAAATTATCCCAACCCACGTGTTGTCCGCGAGATTCAGGAATGGCAACGTGAACCAAGTGACCAGTCCAAGCCAGGGAACTAACCCCGAACAGACCTGCCAAGTGGTGGTTCAAACGAGATTCAGCATTCTTGAACCAAGACAGACTGGGACGATACTTCGGTTGTAGGTGTAACCAACCTGCGAACAGGAAGGTAGCAGCCAAAAGCAACAGGAAGATAGACCCTTGATACAGGTCAGCATTTGAGCGCATTCCGATGGTATACCACCAGTGGTACACCCCAGAATAGGCGATGTTAACTGGGTTAGAAGCACCCGCTTGGGTGAAAGCTTCTACCGCAGGTTGGCCAAATTGGGGATCCCAAATGGCGTGAGCAATGGGGCGAACATTTAAAGGATCTTTAACCCATTGTTCAAAATTACCTTGCCAAGCCACGTGGAACAGGTTGCCTGAAGTCCAGAGGAAAATGATAGCGAGGTGACCGAAGTGGGAAGCAAAAATCTTTTGGTAAAGATTTTCCTCTGTTATGCCATCATGGGTCTCGAAATCATGGGCTGTGGCAATCCCGTACCAAATCCGACGTGTTGTCGGGTCTTGGGCCAAGTCCTGGCTAAATTTTGGGAATTTAGTTGCCATAAGTCCTAACTAAATCGTGTTCTTTGTGATTCCGCTTCAGGGGGAGGGAGAAAGCTGATTCAGCCTTTCCCAGTCCCTGAGCAGAGAGTTTTCATCCTACTGAAATAATTCGGGCTAGGAAGAATGCCCAAGTTGTAGCAATGCCTCCTAAGAGGTAGTGAGCTACACCAACCGCACGACCTTGAGTAATACTCAGAGCGCGAGGTTGAATTGCTGGGGCTAATTTCAGCTTGTTATGGGCCCAAACAATGGACTCAATCAGTTCTTGCCAGTAACCGCGGCCACTGAACAGGAACATTAAGCTGAACGCCCAAACGAAGTGGGCACCCAAGAACAACAGACCGTAGGCGGAGAGGGCTGATCCGTAGGAACTGATTACCTGAGCAGCTTGCGCCCACAGGAAATCACGCAGCCATCCGTTGATGGTAATGGCACTCTGGGCAAAGTTGCCACTGGTGATGTGAGAAACGGTGCCGTCTGAACCAACTGTTCCCCAGACATCGGATTGCATCTTCCAGCTAAAGTGGAAAATTACGATGGAGAGGGAGTTGTACATCCAGAACAGACCCAGGAAAACGTGATCCCAGCCAGAGACTTGGCAAGTACCACCCCGACCTGGCCCATCGCAAGGGAACCGGAAACCCAATTCACTCTTGTCAGGAACCAAGCGAGAGCTACGGGCGTATAAAACGCCTTTCAGCAGAATTAAAACCGTGACGTGAATTGTGAAGGCATGGATATGGTGAACCATGAAGTCCGCCGTACCTAACACAATCGGCATCATTGCTACTTTGCCACCGACGGCTACGACACCGCCACCAAACACGGGGCTAACACTGGCTAAGGCATGGGGAGCAGTGCTACCAGGGGCCAGAGTGTGAATGTTTTGTATCCATTGGGCAAATACGGGTTGGAGTTGAATCCCTGTATCCGAGAACATATCTTGAGGACGACCAAACGCACGCATGGTGTCGTTATGGACATATAACCCAAAGCTATGGAATCCCAGGAAGATACAGACCCAGTTTAGGTGGGAGATAATTGCGTCGCGGTGACGAAGCACCCGATCAAGCAAGTTGTTGACATTGTTGGCCGGAACATAATCACGCACCATGAAAATGGAAGCGTGAGCGCCCGCACCCACAATCAGGAAGCCACCAATCCACATATGATGCGTGAACAGGGACAACTGCGTGGGGTAATCCGTCGCAATGTAAGGATAGGGAGGCATTGCGTACATGTGTTGAGCCACAATAATACTCAAAGAACCCATCATTGCGAGGTTAATCGCCAACTGAGCGTGCCAAGAGGTGGTCAGGATTTCATAGAGTCCTTTATGGCCTTCTCCAGTGAAGGGGCCTTTATGGGCTACTAAGATTTCCTTCATGCTGTGACCAATGCCCCAGTTTGTCCGGTACATATGGCCAGCAATGATGAACAGGACTGCCAGTGCCAGGTGATGGTGTGCAGTATCGGATAACCACAGACCGCCTGTTTGGGGGTTTAATCCACCTTTGAAGGTTAAGAAGTCGGAATAGACTCCCCAATTCAAGGTAAAGAATGGTGTTAAACCTTGTTTAAAACTGGGATACAGTTCTGCCATCAGGTTGGGATTGAGGATGAATTCATGGGGTAAAGGAATATCCTTCGCCGCCACTCCTGCATCCAGCAATTTGTTCACGGGTAAGGACACATGAATTTGGTGTCCTGCCCAAGACAAACAGCCTAGACCCAACAAGCCAGCTAAGTGGTGGTTCATCATCGACTCCACATTCTGGAACCATTCCAGTTTGGGAGCGCGTTTGTGATAGTGGAACCAACCAGCAAACAGCATCAAACCTGCCATTACCAGCCCACCAATGGCGGTGCAATAAAGCTGGTATGTGTTGGTGAAACCAGAAGCTCGCCACAGTTGGAATAACCCAGAGGTAATCTGAATCCCGTGGAAGCCACCACCAACATCACCGTTTAAAATTTCTTGGCCGAAAATTGGCCATACAACTTGAGCGCTAGGCTTAATCCCCGTAGGGTTAGCCAACCAAGCTTCGTAGTTCGAAAATTTAGCGCCGTGGAAGTAGGCACCACTTAACCAGATAAAAATCACGGCTAAATGACCAAAATGGGCGCTAAAGATTTTACGCGAAATATCTTCTAAATCGCTGGTATGACTATCGAAGTCGTGAGCGTCGGCGTGTAGGTTCCAAATCCAAGTGGTGGTATTTGGCCCTTTGGCGAGGTCACGGCGAAAGTGTCCAGGTTTAGACCATCTTTCAAAAGATGTAGGAACCGGATCTTTATCAACCGTAACCTTTACTTTTGCCTCACGCTCTGGAGGACTGATTGTCATTTAGACTCTCCTCGACCTGTGACAAAAAATAAGTAACGTTGCAGATTTTGACAGAAGTTATACCCCTTTTTCAAAATCCTTAACAAAAGTTAGTGTTTCGTTAACTTGTTCCATAGATAAATTTCTATGAGACTAATTATTCAGGTTTATACCTGCACTAAAACCAACCTTTGTTCGGGGGCAACAGGACGCCCCTGTGTTTGCCTTAAGGCTTTTAAAATTTTATTTCCACAACTAACCCAGACTTAAACCCTTGCATAGCAATGGCTTTCCGTTTGGGGTAGCTGTTGTCTTTAAATGATATATCATCTTTTTGAATCCGGGGGGAACTACTTGTTAACAATAATTAAAATTTCGTCTCATTCTTTACAAAATCATCATTTTAGTTTCCATAAGGGTTTCAAAAAGTCAAATCTTTCTCAATAAATGTTACAAAACTTAAAATTTATCAAAATAACTTAGAAGGTTGAAAACCTTGTCCATTTCCAGATGGAATCAAAATCAATTCCACCGGACTTTCATCTCTATGTGCTTGATGTCCCGATTCCGCGCTAGGATTGGTCTGAACTCCTCAAGTGGCACCCTACCGAACCCAGGGAGGTTAAATACCCCCCTAAAACCGATAGATTAAGGCTGGGCTTATGATTTTCAATAAAAAACTTATGGATAAAATTAGATTGGGCTTCTTTCAAAAAAATCAGGTGCTAAATCCCATACTTCAGATATGGACAAGAGTAAAAACCCAACTCAAAACCCTGTTAGCACTCTTAATAATCGTCAGTCTGGCTGGATGTGGAAATTCCTCCTCGGAAGTTCCGCCCCAAACTCCTCCAACCCTGACGATATCCAAATCCGCGCCACCGATTTCCCAAGTTTCTCCCCCAAAACTAATCCAGAAACTGCATCAATCCTTGGATGCTTACCAGCCTCAAGTTACCATCCTCAATCCTAAACCCGATCAACTAATCGAAGACGATACAATTAACCTGCAACTCCAAGTTCAGGGTTTACCACTATTCCAAGATCCTAAATTCGGTTTAGGGCCACATTTACAAGTAATCCTCGATAACCAGCCCAATATTGATATTTACGATATCACTACCCCCATAACCTTCCCCAACTTAGACCCCGGAACCCATACTCTCAGGGTGTTTGCAGCCTATCCCTGGGATGAAAGCTACAAAAATGAAGGGTCTTTTGCCCAAACTACCTTTCATGTTTTCACAAAAACCCCTGATCATGACCCCGATCAAAATTTACCTTTACTAACCTATAACCGTCCCCAAGGGGTATATGGGGCGGAACCAATTTTACTAGACTTCCACCTGAATAACGCTCCTCTACATATTGTGGCTCAAGACAATCCAACGGACGAAATAGTAGATTGGCAAATTCGGATTACCCTTAATGGCGAAAGTTTCACCACCGATAAATGGCAACCTCTATATTTAAAAGGCTTAAAACCGGGTAAAAATTGGGTACAAATTGAATATCTGAATGAACAGGGAAATCCCGTTGATAATGTTTTTAATAAAACCGCCCGGGTGATTACCTATAATCCCAATTTCAAAAATACCATATCTCAACTGACTCAAGAAAAATTGTCCTTTGCAGAAGTTAAAGGAATCCTGAATCCTAATTTTGCCACTCAAGACTTGATTGAAACCTCTGAACCGGAAGAATTTCCTAACACCGAACCCGAAGTTATTTCGACTCCCGTAGACGAACCCCTTGAGGAAACGACACCAGAAGCAGAATTAATCGTAGAACCTGAAACTACTCCATCAGAAACTATAGAATTAATCGTAGAACCTGAAACTACTCCATCAGAAACTATAGAATCAATAGTAGAATCTGAAACTACTCCATCGGAAACTATAGAATCAACAGTAGAATCTGAAACTACTCCATCGGAAACTATAGAATCAACAGTAGAATCTGAAACTACTCCATCAGAAACTATAGAATCAACAGTAGAATCTGAAACTACTCCATCGGAAACTATAGAATCAATAGTAGAATCTGAAACTACTCCATTGGAAACTATAGCAACTGAAATTCCAGCAGAAAAAACCACGCCGGATATTTCCCCTGAGTCCCTAATTAAACAATTAGGTGAGTTTTTGAGTCGTTTTCATCTTCCTTTTTTAAATCCAGTTCAGGTATAGCAGTTGCCGCATCTATTAGGACATTCTTGAAAGCTAAAAACTGCTCACAGTAAGTATTTACCTATAGCGAGATTGCCTATTCCCTATTGCCTCTTGCTATAACATCTAATTCTCCGATACCCTCACCTGAAATTGTTGATCAAGTTTCCATTTCAGAACCTGTCACCGAACCCCAACGGTCAGAAAATATTAATCTAGTTCCCGAACTTCCCTCAATAGAAGATTCCACACCAGAATCAATAATTGAACCCGAAATCATCACCGAAGAAACCCAAACCGTTGACATCGAGTAAACTATCTAATTTTACAGATTACGTTAATAGTTTGTTTAAAGGTTAATGTAATCTGTAAAATTCATTCAATTAATTATTTACCGATATTATGAAAGCTAATTCCCAATCTTCCCTATTTACTCCTGAATCAAAATCCTATAATTGGCAGGGATATGAATGTTATTATGAATATTATCCGACCGTTAATCCTAATATTGATAATGATATTTCATTATTATTAATTCATCCGATTGGAGTGGGATTATCTGGAAATTTTTGGTATAGATTTTGTCAAGAATCGCGGGAAAATGGATTAAATCATGCCATTTATAATCCCGATTTAATCGGTTGTGGAAATTCTGATATTCCAAAATTTGCCTATTATCCCCAAGATTGGGCGGAACAATTGCATTATTTTTTACAGAATATTATTCAAAAACCTGTTATTATAATAGTACAAGGAGCTTTATTACCCGTTGCGATCGCCCTAACTCAACTCCAAAACAAATCTAATTCTAACTTAATTAAAGGATTAATATTATCCGGCCCCCCAGCTTGGCGAGTCATGAACGAACCCAGTTCAGAAAAACAGCAAAAACTCGTCTGGAATCTATTCTTTGATTCTCCCATTGGCAATTTATTCTGGCTGTATGCCCGTCGTCGTCAATTTATCGAATCCTTCTCCATTCGTCAACTTTTTGCCAAAGCCGAAGATGTCGATCAAAATTGGTTAGACTTATTAGAAACAGGAGCCAAAAATGATCAAAGCCGTTATGCCGTTTATTCCTTTTTAGCTGGATTTTGGCGACAAAACTATATGGATATTATGGCAGAAATTTCGATTCCCACCTTAGCGGTTTTTGGGACAACTGCATCTAGTATTAGTCGCAGTGGATTTTCAGAAACCCCAGAACAACGTTGTCAACTTTATGAAAAAGGCTGGAAAAATTGCCAATCTGCTATAATTCCAGGGCGTAATGTTTTACCCTACGAATCGACCTCAGAATTTGTTAAAATTGTTGCCAAATTTATCCGTCAACTAACCCCTAATTTTTCCGACTAGGAAACACCCGCAAAGCATTTTCAAGGACAGAAACATTAACCCGCATTCCCACAGGTAAAGCCGTTGTCGCACTGGTTCTGGCGATGAGTTCCCGACCGGATGGAACCTGCAAACTATAGTGATTTTCTCGTCCGAGAAATTGGCGATCGCGAATCACAACCGGGGCGTTATCATCAGGTTTAAGAATAAAATCCTCTTGTCGTACCATTAATTCTACCCGGTCTAATTTATCCCAATCTGGGTTAACAGCATCTACAAGATAGGGGTTAATAGCAAAACAACCCAATTCCGTTTCCCAAAAATCTCCTCGACGTTTGGCGGGAATAAAATTAGCTTGGGTAACAAATTCTGCCACAAACCGAGAGGCGGGTTGTCGATAAATCGTTTCCGGTGTGCCAAACTGTTCTAGGTGTCCGTCTCGCATCACCGCCAACCAATCAGAAATGGCTAGGGCTTCTTCTTGGTCATGGGTAACAAAAATTGCGGTGGTTCCTGCTACTTTTAAAATATCGCGTAATTCCTGCCGCAATCTTAACCGAACCTGTACATCTAAATTACTTAAAGGTTCATCTAATAATACTAAAGCTGGATGGGGAGCTAAGGCGCGGGCTAGGGCGACCCGTTGTTGTTGTCCTCCCGATATTTCATGGGGATAGCGTTTTTCATAACCCGATAATCCCACTAATTCTAAAACTTCTGCTACCCGTCTGTTAATCCCTAAACTAGATTTTTTCTTACTATTTTTCAAGCCAAAGGCAATATTTTTAGCAACGGTTAAATGGGGAAATAGGGCATAATCCTGAAACACCATTCCCACATCTCGTTGTTCTGGCGGTATCCAATAGTCCAAGCCGGCGACTTCCCGCCCCGCTAGGGTAATTGTTCCGGTGTCCGGTTGTTCAAATCCGGCAATCATTCGCAATAACGTGGTTTTCCCACACCCAGAAGGGCCTAATAGTCCGAGGATATCCCCTTCATGTAAGTCTAGGTTAACGGCTTGAACGGCTGGGGTCTGGTTTTGAGGAAACTGTTTACCGACGTCCTCTAAATGCAGAATTACAGATTGAGTCATCTTTACAGGCATTAATTTGATCTTAGGGTTCAACGGTACTGTTGAAACTAATATTGCTGAAACTTCATTCCAATTATACTCCCTTTTTAGGATATATTCTCACTAAGACTTAATTAAATTTTTAGGAGTGTTTGGTTGTGTCATTATTGTCCTGGGAGTCCTTGAGCAAAGCCCTGCGTAGCTTTAAGCTGGACGTTTGGACTGTTTTTGTGGTAGCGATCGCTGTTTTGATTGCGACTCCGGTATTATTTGTATTAAGTAGTATTTTTGTTAATTCTAGCGAGGTCTGGAACCATTTAGGCTCAACGGTTCTCCCCGGTTATATCCTTAATTCCTTATTGCTAATCTTTGGCGTTGGTAGTCTTGTGTTGCTGCTGGGGGTGAGTAGTGCTTGGTTAGTGACCCTGTGTAGGTTTCCGGGTAGCCGTTTATTTGAATGGGGGTTGTTAATCCCCCTAGCCGCCCCTAGTTATATTCTCGCCTATGTGTACACTGAATGGTTGGAATTTTATGGCCCGGTGCAAACCCTCCTAAGAAACACTTTTGGATGGAGCGGAATTGATGACTATTGGTTTCCTGATATTCGTTCGATTTGGGGGGCAATTTTTTTATTATCTTTAACTTTATATCCCTACGTTTATTTATTAACTAGAGTTGCGTTTTTAGAACAATCAACCTGCACCTTAGAAGCAAGTCGTTCCCTCGGTTGTAACCCTTGGCAAAGTTTTTTTACCGTAGCTTTACCCCTAGCCCGTCCCTCTATTATTGCCGGATTAGCTTTAGCATTAATGGAAACATTAAACGATTTTGGAACCGTTCAATATTTCGGAGTTGATACTTTTACAACCGGAATCTATCGAACTTGGTTCGGAATGGGAGAACGGGTGGCGGCTTCCCAATTAGCGGCGGTTTTAATGTTATTTATTTTAGGATTAATTTTACTCGAACTTTGGTCACGTCGTCAAGCCCAATATTATCAAACGGGAAATCGCTTTCAATCTTTAAATCAATTTAAACTCACGGGATTTCGGGCAGGATTAGCTTTTTTTATCTGTTTATTCCCTATTGTTTTTGGGTTTCTGATTCCTAGTATTATTTTATTGAAAATGACCTTAGAAAATTTAGGAACCTTTTTTAATTCTGAGTTTTGGAGTTATGCCTTACACAGTTTAACTTTAGCGACTATTAGCGGAATTTTAGCGGTTCTGATCGCCTTAATTATGGCCTATGGTGTCCGGTTAAATGCTAATTCCCTGATGCGATTATCCACCCGTATTGCTGCTATGGGATATGCGATTCCAGGTTCGGTAATTGCGGTGGGTATTTTAATTCCTATTGGTAGATTAGATAATGCAATTGATGGGGTAATGCGGTCTACCTTTGGTATTTCTACAGGATTGTTATTGAGTGGCACAATTATCGCTTTAATTTATGCCTATTTAGTCCGATTTTTAGCAGTTTCTTTTGGGACAGTGGAATCGAGTTTAAGTAAAATCAAACCTAATTTAGATGAAGCTGCCCGTAGCTTAGGATACGGGGCGACTGGCACTTTAATTAAGGTGCATACCCCGATTATGTGGAGTGGGTTATTAACAGCCGGAATGTTAACTTTTGTTGATGTCATGAAGGAATTATCAGCGACCTTAGTGATTCGTCCATTTAATTTTGATACCTTGGCAGTTCGGGTTTATAATTTAGCTTCCGATGAACGATTAGCTGAAGCCGCTGCACCCGCATTAGCGATTGTTTTAGTGGGGATGATTCCGGTTATTTTCTTAAGTTTAAAAATCAGTCAATCCCATCACCAATAAGAAAAATCCCAGAAAACTCAGGCACTTAAGAACAGTGGTCAGAAGTTGAGTTCAGTTCTCGATTCAAGATTTCTTCAGACTGGGTTGCCAAATCGGGGGAACCTGCAAAAAGACCAATTAAGGGGTCTTCTGACTGGAGGACTGGGACAATTTCTCCTGTAGGGGGTGGCATTTTTTGTTGGACTAACTGCATAATTTGACTGGCTAGATGAATTTGATCGGGTAAGCTCAATTGTTGAGCCGCCTTGAGGAGTTCTTGAACTTTCATTAAGAGATTTCTCAAGAAATTTTATTAGGTGGTTAGATCATAATCTCTATTGTATATTTATAGAGTGCTTAAGCTAATTATTAACAACCCCCGCCGTCGTATGATTCCAACGCTCTTTAGGAACAGGATTTAACCAAACTAGATAACGCAACCGTTGTTGAAACTGTTGCAAAAATAACTGAGTCCATTCTAAATACTTAAAAGGTGACTCAGCTTTTTCTTGATGTATCACTAATTATATTAAAGATATTAAAGTTCCGTATAAATACGAATTCCCAGTTATGGTTATTTTTGTTAATGTTGAATTGACAAGTTCCCTTTGAAAGAGGATTAAGGTTATGAGTAAACAACCGCCGGAAGACAATCTAAAAGAAGCCGCAGGTTTTGCCGCCGGAGGAGCAGCAGCAGGAGCAGGAGCAAGTGCCTTATTGGGAGGAATGGGTTTAGCTATCGGTGGAACTGCTGTTGGGATTGGGATGGCGCCTGTTATGGGCTTAGGTGCAATTGTTGGACTTGCTGCCTATGGACTGATGAAAGCAACATCTAAAGACTAAAGCCAATAGCAATTTTTGTTAACTATAGGGTGGGTAACTTGACAACTGTTTTAATCTGAAGCATCAAGTCACAGTTGATCACCCACCCTACTAAAGTTTAATATCTTAAATAATTTATGGCAAAAAAACAGCCGAATCCTTTACAAAAAATGGTGCGAGGATTTCTTAGGGATATGATTAATCAGACGAATGATCAAAAACCCGATAAATCTTCAAAACCAAAACGAAAAAAACTGGTTGTTGAAAATCTCGAATTAGATCCTAAATCTAAACAGAACAAACGCTCTCGTTATATTCCGGCTTCAATCAGAGTTTCTGTTTTAACTAGAGACAATTATAAATGTCGTTTTTGTGGTCGAAGCTCTACAAAAATACAGCTAGAAGTTGATCATATTAAGCCTTTTTCACAAGGAGGAAGCCATGAGATCAATAACTTGCAGACGCTTTGTATTGACTGCAATCGAGGTAAAGGAGCCCGTCATTTAGACTAAATTAGTTTAGAAATAAATATAGAAAATTGATCAAAAAGTAGTGCGAGCGTCCTCGCTCGCTGGTACACATAGAGGTTTTCTAGGGATAAAAACCCTAACAAATATTTTGATCCTGTTCTAATTTACCCAAGACAAAATTGCGATCGCTATCAAACTCTATCAGTTTACTTTGTTTTGTTACCCGCTTAATTTTATTTAATTTGGATAAATTCAATCTGCGGTAAAAGGGGTTCTTTAACCATTGCAATACCAGTAAATCCCCAACGCTGTAAAATCGGTTTAATTTGATAACCCGTAACTGATTCTACCGCAAACCGATCTTTGACATCCGTAGCGTGTTTGTTTAAATAACTCAAAGCATCAAAATTTTCTGAAAATAATAATAAATAAGCCAATGGACTATCGGGTTCAGGATGGGAGGTAACATAACGTCCATCGGCTTTTGAGCGCAGAATATAATAAACTTCAGAGAGCATTTAAACCGTCTCCTTAAAATTGCAAACTAGGTTTAACCCAATTTATTTTGATCCTATTATCTCTATTTTACCGCTAAAATTTCAACGTAAATCTTCTAATTTAATTCTAGGGTCAACGGCTTTTAAGAGTAAATCCGCTAATAAATTCCCAATAATTAACATAACCGCCCCCATCATTAAACTCGCCATAACTAAATATAAATCCTGTTGTTGTACCGCTTGTAAAATTAATTTACCCAATCCTGGCCAGTTAAAAAAGGTTTCGGCGATAAAAGCTCCCCCTAATAAACTGGCAAATTCAAAGCCTAATAATGTGATTAAAGGGTTAATGGCATTCCGTAGGGCGTGAACATAAATCACCCGATTTTCTGGGAGTCCTTTCGCCCTCGCCGTTTGAATATAATCTTGGCGTAAAACATCTAAAAGTTGTCCTCGCATTAATCTTTGTAACCCGGCAAAACTGGTAATACTTAATGCTAATGTCGGTAAAATACTATGCCAAGCAATATCGGCTATTTTTCCCAGGGGTGATAAATCGGGAAAATTAATACTGGTCATGCCGCCAACGGGAAATAGGGGGGAGGTTTTTTGAGCTAAAAATAATAATAATAAAGCGGTGATGAAACTGGGAAAACCCTGTCCGGTGTAACTAATAACTTGCAAAAATCGGTCAGTAAAACGATTCTGATTCACCGCCCCAATTATCCCTAATGGAATGCCGATTATCCAGGTTAAAATTAACGATGAAAATGCTAATAATAATGTAGCAGGAACTCGTTCTATTAGCAAGGAAGTAACGGAACGTTGATTGGCAAAACTAAAGCCAAAATTTCCCCTAGTGACAATTTGGGTTAACCAATACCAATATTGTTCTAGGGGAGATTTATCTAGGTGAAATTGTTGTCGCAGTTGTTTTAAAGTTTCGGGGGAAATTTGAGGATTATTTGAGAGGTTATCTAAGTAATCTCCGGGGGCAAGTTGAGTAATAGTAAAACATAAAGCCGATGCTAAAAGTAGAGTTAAAAGCGCCTGTAATAATCGCTTACCAATATAGACTAATGTTTCACTCATAATCCTAATTTTACCCCTTGATAACTAACAAATTTACCCTAGAAAAACTCTAAAAATATTAATCATATTGTAATAGACTAATTACCGGAACATCGGGCAATTGTTCCCGTCCTTTTAACCCTGTAAGTTCAACCACAAAACAAAATCCTACTATTGTAGCCCCGGCTTGTTTAACTAATTCTGCGGTGGCTTTGGCTGTGCCTCCAGTGGCAATTAAATCATCAACAATTAAGACTTTATCCCCCGATGAAAGGGCATCTTGGTGCATCTCCAAACAATCTGTCCCATATTCCAATTCATATTCTGCCCGATAGACGGCTGCGGGTAATTTTTTGGGCTTACGAATTGGAATAAAACCTACTTCTAATTGATAGGCTAAAGGCATTCCAAATAAAAAACCCCTCGACTCCATTCCCAGAATATAGTCAGGAGACAAAGGACGACATTTTTCTGTTAAAGAATCAATTGTATATCGAAGTCCCTGGGGGTTTTGTAACAGGGTAGTAATATCTCGAAATAAAATTCCAGGCTTAGGAAAATCGGGAATATTGCGAATGAGAGACTTTAAATCCATGAGTATTTTAGTAAATAAGAAAATTGATTGACTCAGGGCAATTGTCTCTCATTTTGTCCGTTCTGTCGAGTTATTTTTTAGTCTGGCTTTTGGTATCTTCTTCGGGAAAACGAGTAATATCATCATCTCCTAAATATTCGCCATTTTGGACTTCAATCATCACCAAAGGAATTACCCCAGGATTTTCTAGGCGGTGGGGGGTATTCATGGGAACATAGGTGGACTGTTTTGGAAGTAATAAGGTTTCTTGTCCGCCACAGATTACCCTAGCGGTTCCAGCCACAACAATCCAGTGTTCACTGCGATGATAGTGCATTTGGGTACTGATATGATAACCCGGATTTACCACAATTCGATTAATCCGATAGCGCTCGCCTTCTTCTAGTAGGCTAACCTGACCCCAAGGCGGTGTCCGAGTCGTTGATTCTTCACTAAGGGTCGGTGATGGGGTTTTATCTTGGCTCATAATTATTTGTGGGTAATTGATTGGTTATTAATTTTAAAGCGTCTAAGGTCAATATGGATATTAAATATTATATCTCGATTTACCAAGGACTACCAATTAAGGTAAAACCCGACCAATAATAGGGGTGAGTCAGACTTTTAGAGGGTAAATTTTGCAATTCTGGAGGTAGAGGAATGGCTTGTTTATCGTCTAATTGTAAATAACCATTTTCCAATTTTATCTCTCCTTTTAAAAGTTTAATTTGTGCTTTTCTTAACGCAGTAGACTGCGTAATCCGGCATCTAAACTTAATAATAAGGTTTCAATATTTGGATGGGTCATTGGATTCATATTCCCCGGAATTGGAATAGAAAGGTTGGGAACTAAATCCGGGTATTTATTCATCGGAATCGGAGGAACAAATAGCGCGGGTGCTGGATTTGATGGTCTAAAATTAGGGTTAGTCAGCACCGGAGGTGGAACGAGTTGAGCAATAACACTGGAGGGAAAAACAGGAATTTGAGCCCCTGCTGGAAAGGTTAGGTGGCTGAAAACGAAAAGTGTAATCAATCTAGCTGTTAATTGATTGGTTTTCATTTTGTCTAACTTCCCCCAGATTTTTCTACAGCTATTTTAACGGATTTACCCCTTTTTTTAATTAATTTTTATTAACTCTTTACATTCATTATTCCTGGGCAAAAGGGAACAGGGATAATACATTAATTAGATCCAGGTTTTAACCATTGTTTCATCAGCTTAATTTCTGCTGCTTGGGAAACTAAAATAGCTTGGGAAAGTTGCTGAATTTCAGGTCGTTTTGACTTCGATTGAGCATCTTTTGCCATAATTAATGCCCCTTCATGGTGAGGAATCATCGCCTGAACAAATCGTTGATCAAAACCGCCATCAGCAGCGCCTAAATCAACCATCATCATCATTGATTCCATCTGTTCCTTAGACATGGACATACTATGACCCATAGCGGCATGATACATGATGGCATCTTTCGCTTGGGGATACCATGTTTTCCGCCATTCCTGCATCTGAGCAATTTCTTTTTTCTGGGCTTTAATAATTTCTTCTGCTAATTTTTTAAGTTCAGGATTATTAGATTTTTGAAGCACCTGTTCAGCCATTTTAATCGCCCCTTGATGGTGGGGAATCATCCCATCAATAAAGCGTAAATCATACTCAGCATCAGCCGGCCCCAAATCCATCATCATGCTATGATTTCCTGGCATCATGCCGTTATTTTGGGCTAGAACTGTTTCCGAACTAACGGGAGTTGCTGTTTCTGAAGTCATGGGTTTAGAATGGGATTGAAGCATTGTACAAGCTCCCAAAATCAAGGTAATAGGAAGACCTAGGATGGGTAATAAAAACCGAGCATTAATTTTCATAGTTTTGATGTCAAAATTAGCAAGAAAAGGATCAGTAAGTTAAGATTAAATCAAAATTTGATTTAACGCTTAAATCTTTGACTTTATTATAACACAAAAAAAATGAAATGAGCAAAAATAATTACCACTCTAATTCTTAGCAAGTGGTTAAAAATTTACTGAAAATATCAATTTAAAATTGCTGATTCATATTAGGATTAATAACAACAACCTGATCGCGTCCCTGGGCTTTAGCTTGATATAATGCCTGGTCTGCAAATTGTAATAAATTATCACAGGATTGGGTATGTTCAGGAAACCCCGCGACCCCAATTGATATAGTTACTCCTATTAAAAAATCATAGGAATACTCATACTGTAAGTTTTTAATCTTTTGACGAATTTCTTCCGCAATAATTTCAGCAACTTCAACATTTGTATTGGGTAAAATAAAGACTAATTCTTCTCCCCCATAACGATAAGCCAGATCAGAAGTTCGCATCACTCCTTGTACCGCTTGAGAGACTAATTTTAAAACAATATCTCCAGCTTTATGACCGAAATTATCGTTAAATTGCTTAAAATGATCAATATCCGCAATTAAAATACTTAAACACTCTTGTATTTTTTGGGCTGATTTGAATACCTGGGGTAATACGAGATCTAAATATCTCCGATTAAATAACCCGGTTAGGGGATCATGAATACTATCATAATGTAAGGATTCTTCGACAATATTACTATGTTCGATGGTTGTTTCTAGGATTAACTCTAAGTCATTTTTTTCCTGACTTAATAAAGTGACTAAGGATTGTAAATGTTCTTGAGATGCTTCGAGTTTGAGTTGGGCTAAATAGTGTTGTTCGATTTCGGCTTTGAGTTTTTTCTGGGATTCGCGTAACTGAGTTTCGACTAAATCTCCGTGATCAATGATAACTTCTAATAGAATTTCCAGATCAGCTTTTTCTTGTTTAAGAGTTTCTATATCTTGGCGAAGTCGGCTGATATAGTCTAACAGTTGTTTTTCAGAAAGATGCTCATTTTTCATTAACTTATACTTACCATAAAGGATGAAATTAGATTTATAACATTATTGATTTAATATTAATTCAAAAATTCATTTTATTAAAAAAAATAAATCTCCTGGGGATAGGATACTACATCTTTATAATGTTTATATAATCTATAAATATCCAGTTTAGATTTAAAATCAAAGTCTAAATGGGGATAAAATTCTATTCAATGTTTAGTTCTAAAGAGGGCATGAGTTTTGTTAGATTTTTGAGAGATTTTCCTTGCCAGGAAATTTTTTTTGAGGCTAAAACTTTTAATCTTAGTCTCTTTTTTATTGCGAACTTCAATTACAAATTTAGACAGCATATTAATACCAGAACTATTTAAAAACTCTAATTCTTGGAGATTAATAGTAATCAGGGATAGGTTTTCTTTTTGTAGATTTACCGTCGTGGGATCATCTTGATTTTCAGGAAAAAAGGTGGTGACATAATCAGCCATAAAATTAGCGGATAATCCATTATTGCGCCAACGGTGTTTCATGGGAATGGAACTCGGAGAGAAACCAATGACAAGAAATTCGTTGCTGGTTGGAGGAACTTCAACAAAGTCGCCAAAAATTTGTGTCATAAATCCTTTTGTTAACTGACCCATTATCGGCTGATCCAAAAAACTCCGTTAGCTCATTTTATCATGTCAGGGTAAAAAAATTTACTCATTCAATAAAAATTAATTAGGACTCTTTTTAATTACATTGATAAGGATTGAATCACACGCTGTAAGTAAATTTGAGCGACTTGATCCGAGGGATTTTCTTGTAGACAGGCTTCAAAGCACTGAGCCGATTCAAAAAATGCTTCCAGATGATATAGGGTTAAGGCTTGCTCAAACAAGGTTTTTGTTTCTACTTTTTTTTGATAAAGTAAGGGCGGATCGGCATCAAAAACTTCAAAAACCGAGACCATTTTTGATTTCCCTTTTACCCTAACTTTATCAATCACTCGGAAGGAATAACTATTAGGATCTTCAAGGGATAAAAATGTATGTTCACTAATTAATAAAGGAATTCCATACTGTTTACTTAATTCCTCTAAGCGAGATCCTAAATTAACCGCATCACTAATCACGGTACTATCCATTCTATGTTGTCCACCCACGATCCCTAACATTAAATCCCCGGTATTAATTCCGATCCCAATGCTAATCGGAGGGCGATCAGGACGTTGACGAGTCAGGTTATATTCTGATAATCTTTGTAACATAGAAATTCCCGCTTTCACCGCATCATCAGCACTCCCGCCAAAGAGTGCCATAATTGCATCGCCAATATACTTATCAATAAAGCCTCGATTTTCAGTAATAGCAGGTTCCATGCGGGATAAATAAGCATTAATAAATTTAAAATTATCTTCGGGGGTCATCCGTTCCGACATTTGGGTAAAACTCCGAATATCTGAGAATAAAATCGACATTCGTTTCTGTACCGCATCCCCGGATTTAACATCCACTAAACTTTCATATCCTAAAAACGATAAAAACTGATTCGGAACAAATCTTCCCGCCGCATCGGTTAATTGTTCTTCTTGATCTAAAGCCAATTCTAAATTACAATTAACCTCAAACATCTCCTCAATAAACTGTTGGCGTTCTTCCTCGGCTTTTCGGCGTTCACTAACATCTTGAAACACACCAATGGCATAGGTCACTTGACCAAATTCATCAAAAATTGGAGTTCCCCACATTTGCAAAGGTATAGTCTGATCTAAGGATATGATTTCTAAGGTATCAATGCAGCAAACGCCATCACGCAGGGCTTTAAAAATGGGTAAATTATCTAAAATATAAGGTGTTTTTGTGGCTGATGATGAATTTGAATAAACGTTCAATTGTAACGGGGGATTAGAAAATAAAACCTCAACTCCCAATAACTCTTGAGCCACTTTATTACTATAATATAACTTTCCCAGGGCATCCATAACCACAACACCTAAAGGAATCGCCTCTAAAAATTGATAGAGGTGTTGATTTTGAACCTTTAATTCTGACATCAAATCCAAATTTTCAGTTTTCAGCCTTTCGTTAAGCAGACTAATTTCTTGATAGGCTTGAGTTAATTGATTTTTCTGAACCTCACTAATTTTTTTCTCGGCTTTGAGTTGATTTAAACTCTGTTTTAATTCAATTTCTTTTTTCTCAAGGAGAAAAAGTTTTTCTTCTAAACCCTGATAGAGACGGCGTAGTTGGCGGGTCATTTGGTTAAAAGAAATAGCCAATTGTCCGACTTCATCATCAGTAACCACTGGAGCCACTAACGTCAAATCTCCATCGGAGACTTGAGTTGCTATTTCAGTAATATTGATAATTGGGCGAGTAATTTGTAGTGCTAAAATATAAACTCCAATTGCTAAAATAACCGCCGAAGTTAATCCCACCCATAAAATAATCCAAGCTAATCTTTCGGCGGGTTCATTTGCTTCAGATTGGTGCATTTCTACTAATAACGCTAATTCCTGTCTATCCAGCCAACGATAGGCTGCAATCACCGGAATCCCGGCATGATTAATATAAGTTTTATAGCCATTTTTTCCCGATAAAGCATCTTGAATACCTGGACTATTAACTTTTTTTGCAAATTCATACCGACCAAATTGTTCGGCGGTAAAAAATATCTGAGATCGATCAAATAAATAGGTTTCTCCCGTGGTTTTTAAACCTGTTTTATCAAAAACAATTTCTTCCATTTTTTTCATATTCAGGTGTACTACCAACACCCCAAATACATCCTGATTAGATCCCTTAATTGGTGTCGAGATCGTTAAATTTAGTTTATTTGTAATAGATGAAATATAAAGATTTTGAACAAAAGTCTTGTAAATACCAGATTGAAAATATTTTTCTTGATCCCGATATTGACCTTCGGATTTGGGATTAGTAGAAAAAACAATCAGAAAAATGGGTAGAAACCCCGTCCCATTCGACAAGCTCAGGGCAGGCCTTCTAGGACGGCTTTATATTTTTCCCTTTTCAGGGAGGAGGGTATGGTTACCCTCCTAACTCCTATTTCTAGGGTAAAGTTAGCTTCGCCAATGTTTTAAGAGCTTGTTAGGCTAGTAGCAATGTCTTACCCCTCGTAAAACTGTTTAACTACTAACGACAGAGCCAGGGACTAGCTATGGCTGACGCCACGCTTCGCTATCGCATCCAACAGGGTGTCATGACTCAAAAAACGTAGTCAGTTAAGACTTAGGCTGGTCAACTAACTGAAGTTAGAGGCACGAAGCCCCGTCACTTCAGTGCGGGGTGCTGACTCCCTCAATACTTAGCATAAAACGTCTGCACCCTACTTTTTTAATGATTCGGTACATTTCCTAAATTAATACTATATTCAATTTCTGAATTATTCAGGACTTACGCATCACCTCTATAGAAAATAGGAGTAATTCATGAATTACCCCTACTTATGGGCTTAAATCCCCAAATTTCCGTAAGTCCTGAATACTTTTAGACCGATAGGGGTAAGGGGGTGAGAATCTCAACTTCAGGGGTTGCTAAGGGGTGAAGATTCATCTGTTGATTAATCCTTTCTTTGGCCAAGGCCCGATATTCCCAGAAATGTTCCCCAGCCGCACATAGCCCCAGATACAGATTCAGCATTTGGGGTTTTTTCTGGAGGATGATCCAAAGCTGACTCCAAAACTGTCCTCTAATCTCAGGCCGCCGTATCCCCTGATGCCAGATCACCTGGGCTACTAATCTTAACCCTTTACCCAGGGGAAACTGCATGGTTTGTTTTTTAGTTGTGGAGCAGTTAATTTTCAGACATTGTTGCAAACAGCGACGCAGATAATTCTCTGGCTCGTATAACGTCCAAAACCCTTCGATATACTCCTGGGCGATATCGGCCATGGGGCGAGTCGGGATGAAATTCATTAGGGTATTTTGGTCGCCAGTGGGATGGCCGTTTCCCGCCATTAAGCGTTTTTCTTGTTTCAGCCGATCCCAAAGGGCCGTATTGGGGAGGGCCTGAAGGATACCAAGCATCGGTTGCGGAATACTGGTTTCTTCAATAAAGGCTTGTATCCGATCGCCCGCGCCCGCCTTCTCTCCATCAAAACCCAGGATAAACCCGGCATAAATCAGTAGCCCCGCCTGGTTAATTTTACGACAGGCTTCGGATAAGGGACTACGGGTATTCTGCTGTTTGCGGGTGAATTTCAGGCTATCTTGGTCAGGGGTTTCAATTCCTAGGAAAACCGCATAAAAACCCGCTTTCCCCATCAATTGTAAGAGTTCATCATCTTCGGCTAAATTGACCGAGGCTTCGGTAATAAAAGTGAAGGGATGGTTATGTTGCTCCATCCAGGGAATCAATTCCCGCAGAAAGGACTTAACATTCTTCTGATTACCAATAAAGTTGTCATCGACAATAAACAGAGAACCGCGCCACCCCAGATCATAGAGGGTTTGTAACTCCCCTAGGGCCTGAGACGGCTCTTTGGTGCGGGGTTTGCGGCCATACAGGGAAATAATGTCACAAAATTCGCAGTTGAAGGGACAGCCCCGGGAAAACTGCATCGCCATCATAAAATAGCTATCCCTCTGAAGCAGGTCAAAACGCGGGATCGGACTTTGGCTAACATCGGGCTTTTCAGTGGAGCGAAAGATCCCCTGGGTTTGACCTTGACTCAGAGCTTCTAGGAATAGGGGAATGGTCATTTCCCCTTCATCAAGAATCAGGAAATCAGCCCCGGCGTCGAGGGCGTCTTGGGGGACGGAGGTGGGATAGGGGCCACCCACGGCTACGGTTTTACCCAGGCGCACGGCTTTTTGAATTAGGGCTTGAAAGTCGGGTTTCTGCACTAGCATGGCGGAAAGAATCACCAGATCGCACCAGTCCCAGTCGGCTTGGGTTTCACAGGCGACATTGCGATCGCGAAATCTCATCTCCCAGTCTTGCGGTAACAGGGCTGCAACTGTAATAATACCTAATGGTGGAATTACTGCTTTGAGACCAGCAATTTCCATGAAGCGATCGTAAGACCAGAAAGATTGGGGAAATTGAGGATAAATCAGCAATATTTTCATGGATTTTTAGTTTCTAATTTTATTGAGTGTAGGTAAAATTGGCTTAATTTTTATCTATCTTAAGTATGATTATTTGATCAAATCACCAAAATTGAATTTCTGTTAATCTAATCTAAACTAAATTTTTTTTACAATGTCAAGACCTACTGTATATTTAGCAATTACCAATCATGGATTTGGTCATGCGGTTAGAACCTCTGCGGTTGCCAATGAAATCCAAAGGCGTTGTCCTGATGTTTTATTAATTCTCGTCACAACAGCCCCCCGATGGTTATTAGAATCTTATTTGGAGGGAGATTTTATTATCCGTCCTCGCGGTTTTGATGTGGGGGTGGTACAGTCCGATAGTTTGACGATGGATACAGCAGCAACCCGGGAACAATGGCAACAAATCCGTCAACAGCAACGGGCGATTATTGCCGGGGAAGTGAATTTTATTAAACAAAATAAAGTTGATTTAATTTTAGCTGATATTTCTCCCCTGGCTACGGAAATTGCTAAGGCTGCGGGGGTTCCCTGTTGGATGATGGGTAATTTTGGTTGGGATTTTATCTATCGAGATTGGGGGGAAGATTTTATCGAGTTAGCAGATTGGATTTCCGGTTGTTTTAGTCAATGCGATCGCCTATTTCGGTTTCCTCTCCATGAACCGATGACGGCTTTTCCCCATCAAATTGATGTAGGTTTAACCGGGGGAAATCCTCGGTTTGATTTAGACTATCTGAGAAAAACATTAGGGATTAAAACCCCACCGGAAAAAACCATATTATTAACTTTTGGTGGTTTGGGATTATCGGCAATTCCCTATCATAATATTGAACGGTTATCGGATTATACCTTTATTACCTTTGATCAACATTTACCCCCCTTTCCGAATTTAATTCAAGTCAGTAATTCTCTGAAATTACCCGATCACAATTCCCATCTATTCCATCTGCGTCCGGTGGATTTAATGCCCCTATGTAGGCAGGTAATTTCTAAACCCGGTTATAGTACCTTTGCGGAGGCATTACGGTTAGATATTCCGGTTGTTTCTTTAACCCGAGAGGGATTTGCAGAAGCTCCAGTTTTATTAGAATGGTTAGAAAATTATGGGACACATCAGATTATTCCGGCGACGGAATTTTTTGAACAGGATTGGAATTTTCTACACCAACCTTTAATTAAACCCCGTTTATCTGAAACCTTAGATAAAAATGGGAATGAAGCGATCGCTCAAGGGGTGATTGACTATCTTATGGGTTAACTTTACTATTTAAGGATAATTAAGCCCTGAAGGGCATACTACGGGTGAAATTATGGCGCATTATCAAGAAATTTTGGAAATACAAACCAGTGGAAAATCCTTTTCTACAATTACGGCTTATGTACAGGAAGTGGTTAATAATTCTGGGATAAAAATCGGAATTTGCCATCTATTTTTACGTCATACTTCCGCCAGTTTAATTATCCAAGAAAACGCTGATCCTGATGTTTTGAGGGATTTAGAGAACTTTTTATCTAAGTTGGTTCCCGAAGGCAATTATTATATTCATGATGCCGAAGGGCCAGATGATATGCCCGCCCATATTCGCACAGTTCTGACCCATACTTCTGAACAAATTCCGATTTCCCAGGGAAGGTTACTATTAGGAACCTGGCAAGGAATCTATCTCTGGGAACATCGACGTCATCGTCAAACACGGGAATTAGTCGTACATATTACGGGAGACTAAAACCGATTTTAGGGGGATTCGGTCGGTATGGAAATGGACTCTAAATAGTGCAGAAAATCCAATAATTCATTATCAGTTAAATGCTGGCGAGACCGTTTCCCATAGGTTTTGAGTAAATGGGCGCGACCTTGTTCCTGAGTCCATTGTAGCCGCTTTAATTCAATATCCGTTTTAGCAATATCCGAGGAAAAATCCGTTGTTTCTAAAGAACGACCAGAACCCGCCGAGGCTTGGCTAAATTCGGGTTCATCGGGATAGGTGGGGACAACTTCGGGATTTGCAGGAACCGGAGGTAAGGAAGCACTACGTCCTTTAGAACCCTTAGCAGAGGACGATTTGCTCTCCGTATCCTTGTCCGGGGTCTTGTCGGTTTTGGGCTGAATATAGGTAGCTGATAACCAATCATCGGAGGTGAGAGACGCGGAGGGAATTCCCTCAGAATCTTGATTGGGGATAGAAGATGGGGCGAGGGGGGGTGGACTCTCAAGGTTAGGAGAGGCTGTGGGAACTGAAACAGGCGTCACAACCTCCGGTTTGAGTTCCATGGGTGTCGGTTTTAAAGGTTCCCTGGGGGTAGAAGCTTGGGGTCGGGTGGTATCAATATCTAGGGATTGAATCGCCCGTTTTTTGGCTTGATCCTCTGCTAACTCAACGGTATCGGCGGCGGCTAATCCCGTGGTTAGGATCACCCCGTTGATTTCGACCACCGCCCGTACCACATATTTTCCTAGGTAAATGGTGAGTAACTCAGAAATTAAACTTGCCGTCGGATAACGCGATCGCAATTGAGCCAACATAATAAATAATTCCTAAACAAACTACGATATACTTAAAGATTAGTCATTCACAAAGCTAAACGTCACAAATTCTATACCCTATCTCACAAGCACCAAGGGAATCAACATTAGGTGCTATTTCATAAGCTCGAAGTTAGCATTGCCCAAGGGAATAGATACTAGGGTCTCCTCTGTTTAGCCTGTAGCCTCTATATCTAACGGACGGCTTTTGTGCATCCTTGATTGTAACACTGTCCCTATGGGGTTGGTACAATCAGCCCGTGAGAAGTTCCCCCCCAGGTGTTTTAAAGATGGGGTTTTGGGGATTGGGTGTTGGGTGTCCGATGTGTGGAAAGCACCAAATCACTTCTTTGCTCAATCTTCACCCGTTTAACACCCAATATCCTATCCCTAACACCCAAAACCTGATTCTGACAAAAAGAGGATTAATCGCTACATGGAATTTTCAATCGCTACACTATTAGCCTATTTTTCCGATGATAAATTAGTCACCCCCAAGGCTTTAGAGAAAAAACTCGCCCCCGACGAGGAAAGTCTCCGAAGGTTTCAGATTGCTTTGGATGCTTTGGAAAGAATTGGAATTCTGGAAAAAGATAAAGGTCGCTATCGTCGGGTTCCCGAAGAAGGAATTGTCGAAGCCAAACTCCGATGTTCCAGTAAAGGCTTCTGTTTTGCCATTCAAGATGCTGAAGGAGCCGAAGATGTTTATATTCGGGAAAGTCATCTAAGTACCGCTTGGAATGGCGATCGGGTTCTGGTTAGAATCATTAAAGAAGGCAGTCGTCGCCGTTCTCCCGAAGGGGAAGTTTATGTGATTTTAGAACGGGCGAATCCTTCGGTTTTAGCCAGAATTAAACAATCCAAAACCGGATATCGGGCGGTTCCTTTAGATGATCGGTTGTTATTTGAATTAGACCTAATTAATGATCCGTCGGAACTGTCCGGGGCTGTGGATCATTTGGTTCATGTAGAAGTCCTGCGTTATCCCATTGGTGTTCATCGTCCCCTAGGTCACGTTGTCCAAATTCTCGGTTCCGATGCCGAAGATGCCGATGATTTGGATATTGTTTGTTGTAAACACGATTTACCCCGCAAATGGCCCGCCGGAGTCCTACGGGAAGCGGAGGCGATTGACCGTAACCCGAAAAAAAGTGACTTAAAAAATCGGGTTGATATTCGCAATGTTTTAACGATTAGTTTTCAACCGGATTTAGGCAATCCTGAATTTTCGGTTTTCAAGGATTCAGAACGACCGAACCATCCACCCTGTATCGATCATGCCTTTAGTATTGAACAAACAAAATCCGATCATTGGCAATTAGGGATTCATTTAGCTGATGCTGCCCATTATATTCTTCCCGATAGTGATCTTGACCGAGAAGCCCGCAAACGGGGAACGGCGATTCATTTAGCGGATAAATTAATTCCGATTTATCCCGAAACCATTTCTGGTGATCGCTTGGCTCTAGTTCCCGACGAGGAACGATTGGCCATCTCAATTATGATCACCCTCGATATGGCGGGACGGGTAACGGAATACGAGATCCAACCCAGTGTGATCCGGGTTGATCATCAACTCGGCTTTGAACAAACCCAGACCATTCTCGATGGTGAACCCTCGCCTTTTGCGAATGTCCTAGAAAATTTCTTGGAACTAAGTCGGGCGGTACGCCAAATTCGCTTAGAACGGGGAAGTTTTGAACTAAATTTACCCGATAGTCATTGTCATTTTAATGATGAAGGGGAACTTGGGCCAATTGTTCTCTCATCTTTATCTCCCGCCCGGGCGATGGTTTCTGAATTGGTGGTTTTGGCGAATCAAATTGTCGGGAGTCATTTACATACTTTGGGTGTTCCGGCGATTTACCGCGTCCAACCACCTCCAGAAGCGTCTGATGTCTCGGAGTTAGCGAAATTAGCAACCCATTTGGGGACGGAATTATTTTTGGATGAGGATGAAGAAGTAGAACCCAGTACCTTCCAACAATTTACGGAGGAATTGGCAAATAGTCGGGCGGAAAGGGTTTTGAGTTATTTATTAGAGGAAACTCTCAAACCTGCGGTTTATAGCACCACTGCTAAACTTCATTTTGGTTTGGCCCTTCCCTGTTATACCCATTGCACTTCCCCTCTGTCTCGCTATTGCGATTTACAGATTTTGCGGGTACTCAAAAGCGTGTTTGAGGAAGGACGCGATCGCCGTTCCACCCGGGCTAAGGAGGGTGTGGATTTGGGCCATTCTTCCTGTCATGGGAAAATTACCTGGAATGTTCTCCCCCCGGAAATTCACCATGAATTAGAAAGTCAGTTTAACCAGTTAGTGATTCATTTGAGTGAACGGGAAAGCGTGGCTGTGGATGCGGAGGAGGACTTAGAAGGACTCAAGAAAACCGGGTTCATGAAGGAACGCACGGGTCAAAACTTCATTGGCTTAATTACCGGGGTTCAGTCCTATGGATTCTTTGTGGAAATTGAGGTGAAGTCCCCCGGCGGTAAGGTTTTACGGGTGGAAGGACTGGTTCATGTTTCCTCCCTCAAGGATGACTGGTATGAATACCGTTCTCGTCAACAAACCTTAGTCGGTCGCAAAAATCGCAACCAATACCGTCTTGGGGATAATGTCGAAGTCCAGGTAAAAAGTGTAGACTACTATCGTCAACAAATTGATTTAGTCGCAGTCGGTGGTGGTAGTGAGGCCTCAGAGGATAACGACGAACCCTATTTTTCCTAAATCTTAACGCGGATTTAAGAGGATTTCACGGATTTTAATCTGTGTTAATCTGCGTCATCCTCTTAAATTCGTAATTCATAATTCGTAATTAGTAAAATGTCTATTACACAATTAATTAGTTTACTGATTCTGGTGGGGGGTTTGGCGATCTTTACGATCCAAAATCTATCCCCCTCTTTACCTTTGATTTTTTTAGGAAATCAATTGCCAACTTTACCTATTTCTGTTTGGATTTTAATTGCGATCGCTGCGGGAATATTAACCTATTTAATCATTCATAATTTATTTCAAATTAATCATCAGAAGGTTAAACCGTTTTCTCCCTCTAAAACATCCCCTGAAACCGTTGCTAAACCGCCCCTAGACCCTGTTAATCAGTCTTCTTGGGGTTATACTCCCGAACCCGTCGAACCCACTCCAGAAGCGGTTTATACGGCCCATAGTTCCGTGAGTCCTTCTGAACCTGAACCCCGTCGGAGTCGTTTTGCGGATGATGATGATTGGGAAACAGAAGTAAAACCTTTTGACCCTGCTTGGGAGCGAGAAGGGAGAGAAACCCCAGAAAAATCACCCCAAACCGCAACGGATTCGGATTCATCCTATGCCTATTCCTACGAAGATCGAGATTCTAGTAGTACCGGAGTCGGGAAAGTTGAAACGGTGTATGATGCTGATTATCGAATTATTACCCCGCCTCCTAAAACGAAAATTCAAGATGATATTAAACCTCAAAGTCATAATAATTATGATCAAGAAGATTGGGGATTAGAAGATGAGGAGGATCAACCCAATCTTCCCTAAAATTCAGATTTGTTGTTAAAAAATTTAAACTATAAAATGATATAATTGATAGCTAATTTCTCAGGAGATCTAATAATTTTGCAAGAACGATTAAAAGGCATCAATATTTATTTAATTGGGATGATGGGTTCAGGGAAAAGTACCATTGGCGGATTATTAGCCAAACAGTTAGGGTATAGATTCATAGATACCGATGACATAATTAGTAAAACAACTAATCAGTCTATTACTGATATATTTGCCACGGAAGGCGAAGATGTTTTTAGAGATTTAGAATCTCAAGTTTTATCGGAAATTTGTGCCTATAAAAAATTTGTGGTGGCGACAGGAGGAGGAATTATTCTTAAACAAATGAATTGGAGTTATCTCAGACATGGAATGATTATTTGGCTTAATGTTCCTGTTGAAGAACTCTATGACCGTTTAAAAGAAGATCAAACTCGACCCTTATTACAACATCCCGACCCGTTACAACAATTACAAACTCTATTAGAAAAACGTCAATCTTTGTATGCTCAAGCCGATCTCGAAATTAAAATTAATCCTGGTGGTGTCCCGCAACAGGTTGTTACCCAAATCTTAGAAAAAATTCCCACCATTTTAAAACCTCAATCTTATGGTTTAAATTAATTCGATCCCGATAAACTGATACAGCCAGGACAGAGACGCGCCATGGCACGTCTCTACGGATATAGCTCATTCCCTGTTCCCTGTTCCCTGTTCCCTGTTCCCTATTCCCTATTCCCTGATTTATGAATTATCGCAATCCTGCTCCAACTGTTGATATTATTATTGAATTAAGCGATCGCCCAGCTAGACCGATTGTATTAATTGAACGCAAAAATCCGCCCTTTGGATGGGCAATTCCTGGGGGGTTTGTGGATTATGGAGAATCCGTTGAAACCGCCGCCATTCGGGAAGCAAAAGAAGAAACGGGATTAGATATCGAATTAATTGAACAATTTTATGTATATTCCGATCCGAATCGAGATCCCCGTCAACATACCCTCAGTGTGGTTTTTTTAGCCACAGCAATTGGTGAACCCCAAGCCGCCGATGACGCGAAAGATTTAGAACTTTTTGAACCCTGGAGAATCCCGCAAAACCTCTGTTTTGATCATGATCGGATTCTCAAAGACTATTGGCGTTATCGCCATTACAAAATTAGACCGCAACTGAGTTAATCAGCAACGGTCTAGTGTTGAAGGATGCCAGGAGGGAGACTTGAACTCCCGACACGAGGATTTTCAGTCCTCTGCTCTACCGACTGAGCTATCCCGGCTTGTTTTCACTTTCACTAATCTAGCAAATCTGATCGAGTTTGGCAACCCCCCTGTGGAGAAATTTTTTCTAATCGGAATCGATCGTAGTATTTTATTGGAGGGGTTGAGTCTCCAAACCCTGTGATTAATTGACTTTGGAGATTCGGCCCTCGGGGTTGGGTTCACAAATCTTATTAGAAAGTACAACGATGAAGCACAACAAACCCCCCGCAGAGCTCATTGGGGTTGGCTTAATTTGGCTGCTGGTGGCCGTGAGCGATCGCCTATGGTTTAGGATGGATCGGTCTGTTCCCGCTTGGGATCAGGCGGATTATCTGAATGAGGCGTTAAATTATTGGCAAGTTTGGCAACATCCCCAATGGTTTTCCGGGGACTGGTGGACTCAGATGTGGATGATGTCCCCTAAAATTCCCCCCTTGACCTATTTATTAACAATTCCCTTTCAGAATCTATTAGGAATAGGGCCGGATCAAACTAACGGGGTTCATCTATTATTTAGTGCTATTTTATTTGCTTCAGTTTATGGTTTAGGTACATTATTATTTAATCGTTCTGTGGGATTTTGGGCAACGGCGTTATGTGCAATTTTACCCGGACTTTATCAACATCGGTTACAATTTTTGCTTGATTATCCCTTAACGGCTATGGTGACATTAAGTTTCTATAGCTTGACTTTATGGTGGTTTTCTGATCTTAATAATTCCGATAAAAAACCAACTCATTCTTGGCGGTGGGCTATTCTATTTGGGTTAACTTTTGGGTTAGCTCTTTTGACTAAACAAACGGCTCTTTTTTTCCTATTTACTCCCCTATTATGGGTAACGGTGGGAGTGTTAAAACATCGTCAGTGGAACCGTTTTTTACAATTATTCGTAGCCTTATTATTATCAATAGCGATTATTTTCCCTTGGGCGAAAACTAATTGGTTATTAATGTTAACTTCAGGAAAACGAGCGACCCTTGATTCTGCGATCGCCGAAGGTGATCCGAGTTTAACCAGTTTAGATGCTTGGACATATTATTTTAAATTACTTCCCGCCCATGTTTCTTTCCCTCTATTAATTATTCCGATTATTGGTTTTTTATTCTATATTATTAAACACTATTCTTTATCTTGGAATCAACAGCACCATCCCTTTCAACATTTCTCAAAGTTAAAATTAAACTGGATATCCTTAAAATGGTTAGCAATATTTTGGTTTGGGGGATATCTCCTCTGTTCCCTAAATCCTAACAAAGATTTCCGCTATAGTTTACCCTTACTTCCGGTTTTAGCAATTGTTTTAGCCTATTTTTTAACCTTATTTCCTCAAGGTTGGGGGCGACAAATTCGGTGGGGAACCTTGGGTTTAGGAATAATATTAATGATGTTTAATTTATGGCCGATTGGTAATTATCCCGTTAGACAGGTAATTAGAACTTTAAACCCAGGAAATGAACATCATGTTTATTTAGGAAATCCTTGGCCCCATGAACAAGTGATTACTGCAATCATTGAAGCACAACCCTATTTAAAAAGCAATTTAGGGGTATTACCTTCAACGCCAGAAATTAATCAACATAATTTAAACTATTATGGTTCCTTACAAGGTTCTCAGGTTCACGGGAGACAGGTGGGAACGAATAAAAAGAATGTTTTACAGGATGTGCGATCAATGTCTTGGTTTGTGACTAAAACCGGACAACAGGGGTCAGTAAATCGGGTTCAGGATGCTCAACAAATGACGATGCAAACCTTAGAAACCAGTCCCGAATTTAAGCTAAATAAACAATGGCTATTACCCGATAATAGTTTTTTAAATTTATATGAAAGAATTATTCCCTTTGTAGAAGTTTTACCTCTAAAAGAGTCGATTCCCAAAATAGAGTTAGAACGGGTTTTAATTCCGACTGAAGCACCCCCCGGACTTCCGGTTCCGGTTAGTTATCAATGGCGAGGATCGTTACAGGATTTGCAGCAGGGAATTGTGATTTTAAATTGGAAGTTAACTCCTCCTAACCCCAAAGGTTTATCATCTTGGATTCATGATCATGGTATAGGAACAGGACAATTATATGGGGATGCACCGGATCAAAGTTATCAAGTCACAGAACGAATGGCGATGTTTCCTCCGGTTGATTTGATTCCGGGAAATTATCAATTAGAAGCCACTTATTTGAACCGAGAAACGGGGGAAAGCTATAAAATTAATACTCCTAATATTACTTTAAAAATTGATCCTAAAGCTCCTCCTATTGTCGCCCCAGAATTGGATTTAGTGACGCAGTTAAGATTATTAATTGTGAATTTACCCGCAGGAATTAAGGGGTTAGATCCGATTTTTGCTCAGGTGGGAAGAATTAATCAATATGATCCGACTCAAGATTATACCATTCAAGCGGAAAAGGCGTTAGAATATCGCTTAAAACAGGAACCTAATAGATTGGATTTTGCTTATAATTTGGCTTTGGCTAATGTTTTACAACAGGATGCTGAAGGTGCGATCGCAGCCTTAAAAACAGTGACTCAACTTGATAGTAAAAACCCCAATGCTCACGCCTATTTAGGATTTGTTTATCTGTATAATTTACAAGCAAAATTAGCAGAACAGGCCTTAAAACCAGCTTTAGAGTTAAACCCCAATCAACCTGAATTTAAGATTTTAACCGGGGTTTCTCAACTGATGCAGGGTAATTTTATTCAAGCTTGGCAGAATTTACAAGTCCTGAATAAAATCAACAATTAGGTAGAGATTGATCAAGAGAAAATTCATTCCTAATCTAATATAGCCCCCCGTTGTTTGAGGTTTAATTTAGCTTCGGGAGAGAGTCCGACAACACCGACAAATTTGGCATTTTCAACAATTGTATCGGTGAGATAAATTCCACTTAAATTAGAACCGCTTAAATCCGCATCACTTAAATTAGCGCGGGTTAAATTTGCTCCAATTAAATTAGTTTCTTTCAAATCTGCATAACGTAAATCCCGTTCTATTCCCCCCTGGGTGACAATTTCTTGAACCAGTCGCCATTTATCACTCAGTTGGGTGGTTTCATCAATTAAGGTTCCACTTAAATTTGCCCCCCTAAGATCGGCCCCTAAAAGGTTAGCACTTGTGAGATCAGCCCCAATTAAATTAACTCCAGTGAGATTAGAATTGGTCAAAATTGCCCTAGTCAAATTCGCATTAATTAATTTAACATTAGTTAGATTAGCCCCGGTTAAATTAGCTCCAATTAGTTTAGTATAAATTAAATTAGCTCCACTTAAATAGGTATTAATTAAATGGGTGCGGTTAAGATAAGCACCAACTAATTTAGCTCCATTCAGATAGGCGCGACTTAGATCAGAACCACTTAAATCAGCGCCACTTAAATTAGCATTAATTAGGTTAACTCCGGTCAAATCGGCTTCGCTTAAATCCGCTTCTTGCAAGTCGGCATTAATCAAATTTGCTCCACTTAAATCGACACTACTTAAATCAACGCCATTGAGTTGAATCCCAATTAAGATGGCACCTCGAAAATCCCTTTCCCCGTGGGCGTATTTTTCTAGTAATTGTTTAATATCCATTGTTTAATGTTCAATCTAATTCGTGTTACCCTGACTCGACAATAAATTTGCTACTGATGAACAAAGATATCGGGGTTAAAATCTATAATTTATTGCGATTCCGACGAGCGGAACGTAATAATTTTACCCGATAAGGATCGGCATCAGTACGCCAGTAGACACGATAACCCCTGATTTGAGCACAATGATCTTCTAAACATTTTAACCAACCCAGGCGCGTTTGAATCAATCCAAAGTTATCGAACAGTCCCCATTTTTCCTCTTGGTCAGAGAGTTTTACCAACTGTTGATGGTGGGGATACTCTGGGGTGACTAAGGTGTGTTTACGATGCAAAATTGGCGGGTTGGGGCCATCATAAGTTTGATAGCTAACATGAAGATCCCGCAGGTCAATTTGCATACAGTTACTCAAGGTCGGATGGGTTTCGAGATCAAAATCGGCGGAAAATAAATAGGAAATTTTGGGAGTTTTGATATGAAACTTAATTAAGTTTGCCCCTTCAGGACGACCCAGGGTTTGACTAGCACATCCTTCATATAGTCGCAGTAATGGAGATAGTTTTTCCAGTGCGCAAATATGAATCCAGAGGGAATTGGCTCGTTTTTGACCTACTTCACTGTTTTGGCAATGATTGGCAATAATTTTAGGATCACCCAGAGTATATAACATTAAATCTGCTAAATCACAAGATTTTCTATAACTACCGAATAAACCTTTTATATCATTTTTCATTGCTTCTGAAAGTTGAAACAGTTTCGGACGACGACTAAATCGACTTAAGGCAATATAAACCAGTAAATCTTGACGGCGTTTATGGGCGATTACGTCCCATTCTTCGGGATTTGTGACTTGTAAAATAATTTGAAAGGCTCGTTTCAAACTGCCAAATTCCTGTTGAAGTTGTTCGGCTTCTGGAAGTTCGGTTTCTATGGGTAAACGACCGCGATCGCTGATAAATTTAATTAAAGGTTGGAGTAATTCTTGATAATCTTCAAACCGTTTTAAGTTTAAACGAATTCGGGGAGAAGTTAACCGAGATCGGAAGCGAGAAGCTCGAAATTTTTCGGCTTCGCTCTCATCTCTAAATACAATATAAACCCCTAAATCCAAGGGAATTGCATCAACAGTTAAGGCTTGATCAATATAAACTTTAAGTTCTTCTTGTTGATAATATTTTTGAAAGGTATTGCGACTGGTAATCACCCCATCCCCATACACCATGATCCCTTTTTCTTGAGCATCCACTAATACTTGGGCTGCAACAATTAAAACTTTTTGAGCTAAATTCCATGCTTGAATTAAGGCTTCCCGTCGTTCATTTTGACATTCAATTACATTAATTACATATCCCAAATTCACAATATCCGATTCTATTTGGGGAGTCTGGGGAGAATAATAAGGGTCCCATCCGCTCCCTTTATACCCCTGTTCTGTTAATCGTTGAATATCTCCCCCATATCCACAACCATAATCAAAAAAAGTGCTATGTTCTTGAAATACTTCCGCTTCCAGGGCTAAACGCACCGGACGGGATAAATTTTTACGGGGAATAGCGGCACGATGGCGTTCAATTTTGGGTGAAAAATGTAAGGCATTTTCGGAATTAAATTCGGTTAAATTATTAGTTATTTCTGAAAGTTTCATCACCCGATGATCATGGATTTCTACCCCATGTTTATGTAAGTGTTGTTGCCAACCTTTACGAGTTCCAATGGTTCGATATAAACGGGTTTCTAGGTGAACAAATTCTTGAAGTGATGAAAGTTTAGGTATTTCTAATAATCCTAATCGTTCTTCGGTTTTGGTTAGTTGTTTAAACGTTTGGTAATTGGGATAATTGGCAGTTACAAAGGTTTCTTTTCGATGTAAAATTGGAGGATTATCACTATTAGAATAATCCATAATATTTACCTGTCCGGTTTTAACATTTACTTGAAAACTAGCTGTTAAGGCAGGATGGGGATCTTGATCAAAATCAGGATAAAACAAATAAGAAATTAATGATTGATTGGTATGAAATTTAATCAGAGTAAATGGTTTGAATGAAGGTAAATAAAAGCGACTTAATTGTTCGTATATTCTTAATACAATATTTAACTCAGGTAAAGCTGAACGATGAATATATAAAGCGTTGGGTAGTTTTTTTCCTAGAGAACTTTGTTGACAATATTGAGTAATAATATTCAGATTTTCAACAGTTATTAATAATTGATTGATCAAAATACAGGTCTGTTGATAACTGCCAAAATAGTTGCAAATTTCCCGTTGAAATTCGGTCGTAAAATCATCAAAAGCTTTCAGACGGGGGGGAACTTGTCTTTGTAGAGCTTGTATAGCCAAAAACATCAGCAAATCATTCCCAACAGCAACATCACGGTTAGGAGAATTCAGTTGAGTTAAAACCTCAGAGGTGGTAAGGGATTCCCCAGAGTAACTCTGGGGAGGAAAAACAAGATGATGACTACTACTCATTCATCTGACCCCCATGAAAACGCGGCAGTTTGTTCTGATTTTAAGGCAAGAAACCGGAATTAACAATTAAGAATAATGAAGTTTAACCTAAGAATTTCTTAACTATGGCTAACGAATCTCTATTTCCGTCTAAATCTCCATATCTGACAATCCCAACCCAACAAAATTCAATCATCCAACGTCGTCGGACTCATAAAGGGGTGATTTTATTATTGTTAATTGGGTGTTTTTTTGGAGGTTTAGGAATTAAACTGATACAGTTACAATTAATCGAGGGAGAATATAATCGTATTCGGGCGGAAAATAACCGTTTACGTCTGATTCCTGTCCCGGCTAAACGGGGTCAAATTTTAGACCGAAAAGGGGATTTATTAGCGGGAAGTCAACTCTCGCGTTCCGTATATTTATGGCCCCAAGAACAGTCTCCTGAACAATGGAAAATCACGGCGGAACAACTCCATACTATTTTAAATCTTCCCGCTTCTGAGATTCTGCAAAAATTAGAAAAAACTGGATATAGATCTCGAATTCCAGTCAGAGTGAGTCCGAATCTTTCTGCTGAAATGTTTATTGGTTTAGCAGAAAAAGTGGAAAATTTACATGGTGTTGAAGTGCGGGGAGAATCTCGGCGTCATTATCCTAATGGAAAATTAGCGGCTCATATTTTAGGTTATATTGGAGAGGCAACACCGGAAGAATTAAAAGCAAATCCTAATTATCCGATGGGAATGATGGTCGGAAAAATGGGAGTTGAAAAATTAGTAAATTCCCAAATCAAAGGTATTTGGGGGAATAGATTAATTGAAGTCGATGCCAAAGGTCAGGAAATTCAAGAGTTAGGGTTGCAATCTCCTAAACCGGGTCAATCGGTGCAGTTAACCATAGATTTAGAATTACAAAAAACCGCCGAAAAATCCTTAGCAAATCGTCGGGGAGCGGTGGTGGTTTTAGATGTTAAAACCGGAGCTATTTTAGCATTAGCTAGTGGCCCAACTTTTGATCCTAATTTATTTATAAATCAGGTAACAAATCAGGACTGGAAAAAGCTACAAAGTGCGGAACAACCGTTATTAAATCGAGCTTTACAGGGATATCCTCCGGGTAGTACCTTTAAGATTGTCACCACCACGGCGGGAATTGAATCGGGGAATTTTTCCATTACTTCTAAAATCCCTACTGCTACATCAATTAAATTTGGGGGAATTTCTTTTAATGAACATGGAAAAGGTTATGGTATAATTGGATTTAAAGAAGCTTTAGCTTTTAGTAGTAATACCTTTTTCTATCAGGTTGGGGTGAAAACGGGGCCAGAAAATATTGCTAAATGGGGTAAAGAATTAGGAATTGCTGGGACAATTAATTTGGATTTATTGGGGTTAGATGGCGCAAATCCCGGGCAAATTCCTACTCCTAAAGAGAAAGAAAAATTATATGGCGAACCTTGGTATATTGGGGATACGGTGACCATGGCAATTGGTCAAGGTTTAGTCTTAGTCACCCCGTTAGAATTAGCTGTGATGGTTTCTACCGTGGCTAATAGTGGTTGGCGAGTTCAACCCCATTTATTAACATCTCAAACTAATACAATTCAAACAAAACCGATTAAAACTAAGATTTCTGTATCTACTTTAAATCTGATTCAGGCTGGGTTAATTGATGTAGTAAAAAAAGGAACCGGACGGGGTTTAAATGATGGTTCAATTCCTTTAACGGGAGGAAAAACAGGAACGGTGGAAATCCATGGACAGCCTGATAATGCGATGTATGTGGGGTTTGGGCCTGCGAATAAACCAGAAATTGCGATCGCCGTTGTCGTCGAAGCCGGGGGATATGGGGCGGTTTCTGCGGCTCCAATTGCTCAGGATATTTTTAAAACCTATTTTAGCAATAGGAAATAGCCCCCCCAAACCCCCCGTGTACGGGCAGGGCTAGGGGAACTGTTCCCTGTTCCCTGCTATACTGACATTTTATGGCCTCACACCCCAGGCGCGACTGCTATATTTGTAGAATCATGTTGTTTTAACACCTGTTTTAAATAAATCCCGGTATAAGATTTATCATTTTTAACAATATCTTCCGGGGTTCCTTCTGCAATTAATTCCCCCCCTTTATCTCCCCCCTCTGGCCCTAAATCAATTACCCAATCTGCACAACGAATTACATCTAAATTATGTTCAATTACTAAAATAGAATTACCTTTATCCACTAATCTTTGCAATACATTTAATAATTGATGCACGTCATAAAAGGATAAACCCGTTGTAGGTTCGTCAATTAAATATAACGTTTTTCCCGTGGCTCTTTTAGATAATTCCGATGCTAATTTAACCCGTTGGGCTTCTCCTCCTGATAGCGTTGGGGCGGGTTGTCCTAACTGAATATAACCCAAACCGACATCCACTAAAGTTTGTAACCGACCTGCCGCCCTGGGGATATTTTGAAACACTTCTAAAGCTGTTTCTACGGGCATATTTAACACATCTGCTATCGAATATCCTTTATATTTTACCTGTAAGGTTTCCCTGTTATATCTGGCTCCTTTGCACACTTCACACTGCACATAAACATCGGGTAAAAAGTTCATTTCAATCACATTAACACCCTGTCCTCCGCAGGCTTCACACCGCCCTCCTTTAACATTAAAAGAAAATTGTCCGGCTTTATAACCTCTGGCTTTTGCTTCAATTGTTTCTGTAAAAACCTCTCGAATAATATCAAAAACTCCGGTATAAGTTGCGGGGTTAGATCTGGGGGTTCGACCAATGGGAGATTGATCAATTACAATTACTTTATCTAATACTTCTAATCCTTCTATGGCTTTTAAATCCTTGGGAAAAGGCACTTTTTTGGTAAAATGATGTTGTAAAGCCGGATACAGTAATTCACTCATTAAGGTAGATTTTCCCGAACCAGAAACTCCGGTAATACTAACCAGTTTTCCTAACGGAATTTCCACGGTAATATTATTTAAGTTATTGCGGGTAGCGTTAATTAATTTAATCCGTTTTCCATTTCCTTTTCTTCTTTCCGTAGGGGTTTCGATTTGTTTTCTTCCTGATAAATAAGCACCTGTTAAAGAGCGCTCAGTTTTTAACAAAACCTCTATATTTCCCTGAGCAACAATTTCGCCTCCATGTACTCCCGCCCCCGGCCCAATATCAACTAAATGATCCGCCGCCCGAATGGTTTCTTCATCGTGTTCAACCACAATTAAAGTATTACCTAAATCCCGTAATTTGATCAAGGTATTTAATAGTTTGGTATTATCCCGTTGATGTAACCCAATACTCGGTTCATCTAATACATATAAAACCCCCGTTAAACCCGCCCCAATTTGAGTCGCTAACCGAATGCGTTGGGCTTCTCCTCCTGATAGGGTAGATGCGGTTCTAGCTAAGGTTAAATAGTCTAATCCTACATCGAGTAAAAATTGCAATCTGGCTCTAATTTCCCGTAGGACTAATTCCGCTATTTTTGCCTGTCTTTCGGTTAGGTTTAACTGATTAATTCGGTTTAAACAATCCTGAATAGAAACCCCCGTTAATTCATCTATTTGATATTGTCCGACTCGCACCGATAGGGCTTCGGGTTTTAGTTTTTTTCCTAAACAAACTTCGCAAGGTTGATCAATTAAATATTGTTCTAATTTCTGCTTTTGTAATTCGGAAGCGCTATCTTGATATTGACGTTGTAATAATGGAATTACCCCGGCGTAGGGTCGATAATATCCTTTATTTTCTCGATAGCGAGAATCGGTTTCAATTAAAATAGGTTCCTCTGAACCATAAAGGATAATATGTTGTTGTTCTTTTGTGAGTTGATTCCAAGGAGTAGTAATCTCGAAACCAAAGGCTTGACCGATACTATGCAATATTGATAAATAATAGGAATTATCCTTATCTGACCAAGGAGCAATTGCAGTATAAACTGGTTGAGTTAAGTCGGGAATTACTAACTCTGGGGAAAAGGTTTTTAGATGTCCTAAACCATGACAACTCGGACAAGCACCAAAGGGAGAATTAAACGAAAATAACCGAGGAGAAAGTTCTTCCATCACCGCCCCATGTTCGGGACAGGCAAAATTTTCTGAAAATACCAATTGTAAAGATCCTATCCCTTCATTGAAATTATCAATACTAACTCCCCCCTTACCAAGGGGGGCTGGGGGGGTCGGAATACTAACTCCCCCCTTACCAAGAGAGGTTGAGGGGGTATGTTCAATACTAACTCCCCCATTACCAAGAGGGGTTGAGGGGGTCAGTTCGTCGCTATTTTCTGGATCTTTTTGGTTTTCAAATCTTGCCTGTTTTGATGTTATTGGTGTATCATTAGTATTAGGTGTATCATCTAATATTTTTATAATCGCAATTCCATTAGACTGTTTTAAACAGGTTGTTAAGGAATCGGTAAGACGTTCTTGTAGTCCTGGTTTTTTAATTAAGCGGTCAATAACAATTTCAATATTATGGGTATGGTTTTTGTCTAATTCAATATTTTCTGATAGTTCAAAAACCTCATTATTCACCCTAACCCGCACAAATCCTTGGGAGGCTAAACTCGATAATAGCTTGCGGTGAGTTCCTTTTTTCCCCCTAACAACCGGAGCCAGGATAATAAATTTTGTCCGGTCTGGAAGTTCCATGATCCGATCGCACATTTCATCAATAGTTTGGGGCGCAATATTGCGATCGCACATCGGACAATGCGGCTGTCCAGCGCGACCAAACAGCAACCGCAAATAATCATAAATCTCCGTCACCGTCCCAACGGTAGAGCGAGGGTTATGGGAGGTTGATTTTTGGTCAATGGAAATGGCGGGACTCAAGCCATCGATCGCATCAACATCGGGTTTATCCAGTTGTCCGAGGAATTGGCGGGCGTAGGCGCTCAGGGACTCCACATAGCGGCGCTGACCTTCGGCGAAGATGGTATCAAAGGCGAGGGACGATTTCCCAGAGCCGGAAACCCCGGTAAAAACGATCAGGCGATCGCGCGGTAACTCCAAATCAACATTTTTCAAGTTATGTTGTTTCGCCCCCCGAATGCGGATGGTGTTGGGGGAGTTGTTGGGATAGGGTAGGGGGTCAGAGAGTAATTTTGAGTTCACTACATTTCGAGTGGTACAGTCCTTAATTATCTTAGCGTTACCATTGGCATCTGGGAGTTGTGAATCTGAAAAGGGACTGTTACTATATTATGAGATAGTAAAAATCCTAGTAATAAAATACAGCTTAAAAAAATGGAAATCAACATTAATAGTACAATCCCATCAGTGAAATCTGAAAAACCTTTTCCAACAAGTCATGAACTCCAGCAGTTTATGGAATGGTTAAAATCAAATGAAACTCCCTGGGAAGCAGCCAAGTATTTAGGGGAGTATGAAAAACTAATCATTGAAAATACAATTCGATCTTTGAAGCACAGTCATCCCGATCTATTTTTAACTTCACAGAAGGAGGAAAAAATAACTGGTGATATTAGTTTTTATCTACATTTAATTGGATACTCTTTAGTCGTAAGTAATAAAACAGCATTAGGTGAAGCGTTAAAACCCAATATCCTTGATACTTTATCTTTATCTCCTAGCTGCTTAATTGAATCTCTCAATTTAATTAAAAATAATATTTTTCTTAAAGAAAATGCAAAGCAAGAGATTTTAGAGTATATAAACTATGCCATACAAAAAATTATTGAAAAGGACAAAAGCAAGAATTTAGAAGACGACAATTATCAGCTTCCTTTCTGGCAAAAAATCATAGAAATTGGGACAACTGTTTCTCAAGCAGAATGGGAAAAATTACCCAAAGATTTTTCTAAAAACTTTGAACATTATTTGTATGGGGTTGCTAAAGATTCATGAAGTTTATTTTCTTGGATACTTCTTATTTACAAGCTTTAGCTAATCCAGGTGATGATTTACATCAACGTGCAATAGAAGTAACAGAAAAGCTGGGTGCATTTGTTCCTGTCACCAGTGAAATGGTACTTACTGAACTTTTGAATGCCCTATCGAGCAAAGGTCGGTATTTGCGACAAATTGCACTTGAGATTACTACTAAATTACAAAATGATTCACAGGTTGAAATAGTTCTTCAAACCAGCGAATTGTTTAAAAGTGCTGTTGAATTTTATAGCCAAAGATTGGATAAAGGTTACAGCTTAACAGACTGTGCTTCAATGTTAATTATGCGTCAAAAAGGAATTCAAGATATTTTGACTTATGATAAACATTTCCTGCAAGAAGGGTTTAATGCGTTGCTTAGAGAATAAGATAACCTTTAGAGGCTATTATAGAAAGAAAATTGTAAAAAGAGGTTAAGTCAAAAGGTAATCAATAACTAACCTCATTTCTGCTTAATATAGCTTTTAAAAATGGGATTTACAGTAAATAGCGATCGCTATGACACAACTTGATCATCTCACACATCCCATCACCAAACCGTAAACAAAACTGATTTGCTGTTGCTGAAATCAGAACAAACTTGATATTTTGGGCAACAGCTTTATCCCAGTGCTGAAAATATTTTTACCTCTAACAATTACCATATTTATCGCTATGAACCATTGACGAGAAGAACAAGAGAAACCTAGAAACGATAGAGATATAATTACTTACCTAGATTTTTATTTGATTTCAAATAAGATTTAGCCCAAGAATATCGATGAGGATCTTTTTTCAGTAGATATTCCACGACTGTTCGGCGCTTATTTTCATCCTTAGCATTTTTAACAATTTGCTTCATTTCCGCATCCTGATCTTTCGGTGAAGCACCCCGTTTAATCGCTTCTTCAAACCAATGTTCACCCACCAAAAATTCCCCTCGCTCAAAACAAATTGCACCCATTAAAGTGTAAGGATGATGACTATTGGGTTGATACTCAATTGCTTTTCGCGCACAAGTTTCAGCCTGATCTAGTTTATCAACATCACGAAAAGCACCGCCTCTTGTTGTTAATAAAGCTGATTTTAGCTTATTTTCTTTAATCGCATTAAAATTTATATTTTCTGTTAATTTTAAGGCTCGTTGTGGTTCATTTGCTTTACGCCAATGACTACTCGCATTAGGCAGTTTCCATTGATTTCCTGTTTGTTGGTACTCTTGTTCATAGAAAGTTGCTTCGATTTTATGATAAGCAATGAAAATTTTACTCCTTTTATTACTATCAGTTCTATTAGAGATATTATAGAAACTATTATTACTATAATATGAATGATAGAAAAGATTCTTTTCTATCAGCCAAGCCACCTCGATTTCCTCAAGTCGATTTCCTTTTTCTAGTTTCTTTAAAATTGGGTACAAGCGACTAGAAACTACTTTATCTGGATAGTCTGAAAGATCATACTTAGACTTGAGAGTTGCAAAGTGTTTTTCTTTAGCAAAAACAATAATATCTTCACGCCCATTCTGTTGAAGCCAATCAATATCAGCTTGACTTAATTCCTCGCCTTTTTTGATAGTAGATTTTAAATGATCAGCATATTTTTCAATAGCAAAAACAATAATATCTTCACGCCCATTCTGTTGAAGCCAATCAATATCAGCCTGACTTAACTCCTCACCTATTTTGATAGTAGACTTTAAATGATCAGCATATTTTTCAATAGCGATCACTATTGTATCCATGAGTTTACGCTTTTTAAGAAAGTTAATATCCTGATCAATTAGCTTCATATCGGCATCAACTTTTTTCAGAACTCTATACAAATGACTAGAGGGTAAACTATCCTGAAAACTGGTTGCTTTATACTTAATTTTTAGTTCGTTAAACTGTTCTTTTTGTTCAATTTCTAAAACAATACTAAGAGTTTCATTGAGTTTATTATCTTCTAACCATTTAATATCAGACGAGCTTAACTTTTGGTTAGAATCAAGAGTTTTTAGAATTTGATATAGGGGACTAAAAACAGATAAATCCAAGTATATTGTCGCTTTATACTTTTCTTTAAGTTGTGAAAATTCAGCTTGTTTTATTGCTTGTTTTTGACCAACAATTGCTGAAATTTCTAACAATTTTTGTTGTTGGATAAATTCAACATCTTTCTCATTTAAGTCTGCTTCAGATTCTAATTTTTTTAAAATTGAATACAACGGGGAGTCTTTAGGTAAATAACCATCAAATTGATCTACTTTATACTTAATTCTTAGCTGTTTAAATTCTGTAATTTGTAAAGATTGATCAGCAACATATTTAAGAGAATTTTTTATTAGAAAATCAATTTCTGAATCGGTAATTTCATGTTCTGAATCTAGCTTCCAAAGAATAGAATAAACAGGACTATAATTCTTGTTCATTCTATGGGTGACATTATACTTTACCCTTAACTGATCAAATTCTCGATCTAATTGACGGATAGCTTGTGCTTTATCCTCTTGTTCTTTTTTAATGGTTGTAATCGTTTCTAATAGTTGGTTGTCGAGTAACCAATTCCATTCTATGTCATTGATATCCATTCCTAAATCTGCTTTTCGCAAGATCAAATACAAAAGACTAGAGAGGGATGAATTTTCATAATCAGTTGCTTGATACTTAGATTTGAGGGCTACAAAATATTCGAGGGAAAATTGCGAATGGTGGTTTATCATAGAATTTGAATCAATTTTATATCAGCTTACTACACAGCCTGCTCCCAGAATTTCGGAAACGACCGAGGCTATTTTTTTTCCTAGTTCCCCTGGTTCTAGGGAACATCTGCTACAGGCTCTGCTACCTTATAAGCATTTTAGGTAGAACCTAGAAATGCTAGAAATGAAAGAACGAGACGTTGCTGAACTTTTTTCTAGTTCCCAGGCTCATGCCTGGGAATATATAATAGAGGCTCCGCCTCTTGTTAAAGGTGGCAGAGCCACCCCAATATCATTTCTAGGTAGAACCTAGAAACTAGGGGAGGAGAGAAGTTTTAGGAGGCGATCGCTCTAAGTTATTATGATAATATATTATGATAATAGTTAATAAGGAATCCAGTCTAATTTGTCTAACCACTCCTGAGCCTCAGTGATTTCCCAAATTAACACTAAAGATTCTGACCAAGTTCTAATTGTACCACCTGGACGTAGCCAAACTAATCCCCAAATATGACCTCCTTCTCCCCAATGATCCTGCAAATGTCCTCCCATACTATTGCGGTTATCGGTTACTAATAATCGTTGCGATACTTCCAAATAATTCAGCAATTCTGGATCAAGAGTTCCTAATGGGGGTGCTTCTGGTTCTCCCACTCGGATGATATCAATATCTGTATTGAAACGTTGTACCGCTAACTTCAATTTTGGCGGTAAATTTTCATCAAGGAGAAACCGAACTTTCATATTTTAATTTCTCCTGTTCTCTCTGTTGCTTAATCGCTTGTAAACGTTGTCTTAACGGTGAAGGATGAGTTATAAACTCTTGATAATGCTGTTCTCGCTGTTTCCATAATCGCAATAAATAAGCATCCATCGCAGAACGATTTTGTAAATAATAGGTTATCACAGCATAGATTTTTTCAAGGTTCAGGGTGGGTAATTCCTGTAAAATTTGTTCTGGGGTGTATCCATCCAGATAATATTTGATCACATCCTCAATACCAATGCGATGACCTTTGAGGTGAATTTCATCAGGATTAATAAATTCTAAATAATCTTGTAACTGCATGGTTAAAACGATACCTTATATTGTTCTTCAGCAAATTGCTCAAAATCTCTAAACCGTCCCTGTTCAAAATCTTCTAACCCTCGTTTAATGCCCTCAATCGCTGCTTCTATATCATCCGTTTCCCATGTTAAGATTTGATTGAGAAGTTCAGTGACAACATAATTAATATCCTGTCCTTGCTTGGTGGCTTTTTCTCGTAGTTTTGCTTCGAGTTCGGGAGTCAGTGTTACAACAATTGACATAAATATTTTTTGAGTGTTGTTAACCTTTACAGGGTATTATAGCAAGAAATTAGAGCGATCGCTAGGTGAAGGATGAGTTATAAACTCTTGATAATGCTGTTATCGCTGTTTCCATAATCGCAATAAACAAGCATCCATCGCAGAACAATTTTGATCACATCCTCAATACCAATGCGATGACTTTTCAGGTGAATTTCATCAGGATTAATAAATTCTAAATAATCTTGTAACTGCATTGTTAAAACTATACACTTTTAAACCCCAATTCAGAGGAATTTTTAACTCCTTGATTACAATTTCATGGTTAAACTAATCCGTTTTAACTTCTCATTAATTTCCATCACCCGTACTTTAACAACTTGTCCCACTTTAACAAATTTATTCGGATCATCGACAAATTGATCGGCGAGTTGGGAAATATGAACTAACCCATCTTGATGGACTCCAATATCAACAAATGCACCAAAAGCCACCACATTCGTCACACTTCCTTCTAATTCCATTCCGATTTTTAAATCGGTTATTTCTTTAATTCCTTCTCTGAAAGTCGCATATTTAAACTCAGCCCGGGGATCTCGTCCGGGTTTTTCTAATTCGCTAATAATGTCTTTTAAAGTAGGAATACCGATAGTATCAGTAACATATTTATCCAGTTTAACGGATTTAATTTTATCCTTAAATTGACTAATATTATTTAAGGTAACGCCTACATCCTTCGCCATAATTTCCACAACCGCATAACTTTCGGGGTGAACTGCGGTATTATCTAAAGGATTAACACCTCCTCTAATTCTTAAAAATCCCGCCGCCTGTTGAAAGGCTTTTGGGCCCAATTTAGCGACTTTTAACAGTTCTTTTCGGGTTTTAAAGGCTCCATTTTCATTGCGATAATTGACAATATTCTGAGCAACTGTTGGGGTAATTCCTGATACAAAGGTTAATAATTCTTTAGAGGCGGTGTTTAATTCCACTCCCACATAGTTAACACAACTTTCCACAGTATCATCCAGTTTTTTCTTTAATAACTTCTGATCTACATCGTGTTGATATTGTCCGACACCAATGGATTTTGGATCAATTTTTACTAATTCTGCTAGGGGATCTTGTAACCGTCGTCCGATACTAATTGCACCCCGCACCGTTAAGTCTAAATCGGGAAATTCTTGCCGCGCTACATCACTGGCGGAATAAATGGATGCACCGGATTCATTTACCATAACTTTTATCGGTTTTCGCTCTAATTTAGCGATAATTTCCGTTACAAATTCATCGGTTTCTCGTCCGGCGGTGCCATTTCCAATGGCGATTAATTCTATTTTATATTTATCAATTAATTGTTTAACTTTTTTTGCTGCTTCTTGACGTTGACCTGCTGCTTGATGGGGAAAAATATTATGATATTCACAGAATTTTCCGGTTTCTGATAATACTGAAACTTTGCACCCAGTTCTAAACCCGGGGTCAATAGCTAAGGTGGGTTTCATTCCCGCAGGGGAGGCGAGTAATAATTCTCTTAAATTTGATTCAAAGGTTTTAATTGATTCTAAATCGGCGTAGGTTTTGCGATCGCTTCTAACTTCACTGATTAAAGATGTTTTCATTAACCGATTAAAAGCATCTTTTAACATCGATTGATAGATGCTTTTAATAATAGGATTTTTAGTTTTAATTTCCTGAGATTCTAAATGAGATAGAACAAAATCTTGATCAAATTCAATCTCAACTTTTAAGATTCCTTCGGTTTCTCCCCGCAATAATGCTAACAGATTATGGGGTTTAATATCCTGTACATTTTCTCGATATTGGCGGTACATTTCAAATTTAGTGCTTCCTTCGGGATAGTCGTCTTTAACTAGGGAAACAAATACCCCTCGATTCATTAAATATTCTCTTAAATAGGCTCGTAAATTCGCTTTTTCCGATACGATTTCTGCTAAAATATCAGAGGCTCCATTTAAGGCATCTTCAATAGTTTTAACGCTTTTTTCTTCGGAAATATATTTTTTTGCTTCTGCGTTTAAATCAAAACTTGGGGAATTGGGTTGATTAAAATTAGCAATAAATTGAGCTAGGGGTTCTAATCCTTTTTCTTTGGCAACGGTGGCGCGAGTTCTGCGTTTAGGTTTGTATGGTAAATATAAATCTTCTAGTTCGGTTTTTTGTAAACAGGTTTCGATTTGTTCTCGGAGTTCATCGGTAAGTTTTTCTTGGGATGCGATCGCTTCTAAAATACTTTTTTTCCGGTCTTCCAATTCCGTTAAATAGGTATAACGTTCTGAGAGATCCCGCAGTTGAATTTCATCTAAGGAACCCGTAATTTCTTTCCGATATCGCGCTACAAAAGGAATGGTTGCTCCCTCGGAAAACAGTTGTAGGGCGTTTTCTACCTGAAAGGGTTTAAGAGACAGTTCTTGAGCGAGAATTTGAGAAATATTGAGCATAGGATTCAAAATTAATAGTGACTGTATCTAACCTTAATTCTATCATATTTAATTCAAAAGAATAGCCCTAAATTTTGTATTTTACCAAACTCGATAGAAACTAGCAAAATAGCTTATAGTTATAAGTTATCTGAATTTTAGAACGTTATGCAACACTTTAAATATTCGTCGATTATTCATGCCCCTGTAGAAGTAGTTTGGGAGTTTCATACCCGCCCCGATATTTTGCAAGTGTTAACTCCCCCTTGGCAACCTGTAGAAATTCTGCGACGGGAAGGAGGATTAGAAATAGGGGCAATGTCTGAATTTCGGATAGGATTAGGGTTATTTTCCGTGCCATGGCTTGCGGTTCATACTGAATATAAACTATATCAGTTATTTACCGATGAACAACAGGAAGGAATACTGGAAAGTTGGGTGCATCGACATCAATTTGTGGCGGAAAATGGTCACACCCGTCTAACGGATGCGATCGCATTTTCCCTACCCGGTGGAGTCTTAGCAGAACAAATATTACAAAGTTGGGTTAATAGTCGTTTACAAGATATGTTTCATTATCGTCATCAAGTCACAAAAAAGGAATGTGAAACCTAAAACCCATTCGTAATTCGTAATTCGTAATTCGTAATTCCCCATTAGAATTACTATTTTTGTTGAACCGGTTTGACTAAATAGTCAGAGGAAATCGGTTCTGCTTTTTTTTGATAGACTAACCCTTGGTAAATCATCGAGGTAACTTCCCCATAAGTCGCCGATTGGTTTGGATTTAAGGTATTTTGATCAGGATAATTAACCACTAATCCGGCTTCTGTTGCTGCTGCAACACCTTCAATTGCCCAAGGCGGAATTTGATCCGCATCCTTAAATATTTTTAGGGTTTCTTGGGAATTAGTCGCAGGTTTTAAGCCTAAACCACTCGCTAAAGCCACTAAAACTTGAACCCGAGGAATCGACTGTTGGGGTTTAAATATATCATTGGGATATCCCGCCAAAAAACCCGATTGATTAGCCGATTTCAGATCGGATTTATTCGCAGAGTTTTGAGGAATATCTTTAAATTGAATAGCAGGTTGTTTAGGTTGAGGATTAAACGCTTTTTGTAGTTCAGTTGCAAATTGTTCCCGGGTAATTTTTTCATCGGGTTTAAACTGTTTTTGATCCGATTGAACAGCCCGATTTTGATTAGCAAAATACAGGATAAATGGAGTCGCCCAATAGGATTCGGTCGTTGTGGAAGATGGGACAACGGCAGAAGGTAAAGGGGTTGTACAAATATTTCCTGTCGTGGGTTGAACCGAACAAGCGGTTTTTGTTGAAGTTTTGTTTTGGGACTGAGTGCCTGGGATAATTTGGGGTTTGAGGGCGGGCTGAATCGGTTTCTGTGCCGGAGTTACAAAGACTAATCCCAAAATAGCTGATTCAGGTTGTTTCACCTGTGGTGTCGGTGAAATGGGGGTTGTTATTGCTGGGGTGGGAGTTTCCGAGAGAGGGGAAACCCCATCGGGAGGGGAATCTTTTGGGATTTTGGCGACACCTGGATTGGTTGAAGGGATTAGGGTTGTGGGGGAGGTTAAATTGGGGTTGAAAACTAATTTTCGGTTGGATTGACTTAAAACCCAATATAAAATTGTCCCAATTGTGGCCAGGGCGACAACAATGGCGATGATCTCATCTAGGGGGAGATTAGACCGAGGATTGGGGGGATAGGATTGTGACATGGATTCGGTGGCTAAATTAATTTCGGAATAATAAAGCACCCCTTAATTGGGATGAAGGAGTGCCTTTCAAATAGACAAAAAACGAGGGGAATTTAGGGGATAAAATCCACCTCGTTTTAACAAGTCCAAAGACTAATTGATAACTCGCAATCCGGCGGATTCTGGGTTATATCCTTCCATTTCTACGGGTACGGATTTAACGTTCCAGATTTCGTTACAATATTCGCCGATGGTGCGATCGCTTGAGAATTTACCCATCCGCAGGGCATTGAGAATCGACATTCTCGTCCATTTTTTGGAATCTTGAAATGCCACACTAACTTCCCGTTGACAATCAATATAGGATTGATAATCAGCAAAAAGCATATATTCATCGTGGTACATCAAGGAATCTACCAAGGGTTTAAACATTTCCTGATTACCATGGGAGAAATAACCGGAGGAGATTCGATCAATCACGGCTTTTAATTCCGGGTTATTATTATAGTAATCGCTGGGTTTATAGCCCTTTAATTTCAAATTATAAACTTCTTCTGCGGTTAATCCAAACAGGAAGAAATTCTCAAACCCGGCTTCTTCACGGATTTCAATATTTGCCCCATCCAGAGTTCCAATAGTTAAGGAACCATTCATGGCAAATTTCATGTTTCCAGTTCCAGAGGCTTCTTTTCCAGCCGTAGAAATTTGTTCGGATAAATCCGCCGCCGGATAGATGCGTTGACCCAAAGAAGCGTTAAAGTTCGCCAAAAATACCACTTTTAAGCGTCCCCGGACATCGGGATCTTTATTAACAACTTCCGCAACGGCATTAATCAATTTAATGATTAATTTTGCCATGAAATAACCGGGGGCTGCCTTTCCTCCAAAGATAAAAGTCCGAGGACAAATATGGGTATTGGGGTTCTGTTTGATCCGGTTATACAGGGTGATAATATGCAGCACATCCAGATGTTGACGTTTGTATTCGTGAATCCGTTTCACCTGAATATCAAAAATAGAATGGGGGTCAGCTTCAATCCCATTAAATTTCCAGATATAATCGGCTAACAGTTTCTTGTTGTACAGTTTAATTTGATGCCATTGTTCGCAGAATTCGGGATCATCAACGTAGGCCTCTAATTGACGCAGTTTGTCTAAATCTTTCAGCCAACCGTCCCCAATTTTAGAACTATAAAATTCGGACAAGGTGGGATTACTTAATAAAATCCACCGTCGAGGGGTGACACCATTAGTTTTATTGAAAAACTTCTCTGGCCAGAGTTTATAGAAATCCCGCAGGGTATCTTGTTTCAACAATTCCGTATGTAGGGCGGCGACGCCATTGACCGCATGACTACCGACGCAGGCTAAATGGGCCATGCGGACGTATTTTTCTCCGCTTTCTTCAATCAGAGATAACCGTCCAATTAAGTCATTATCCCCAGGATACCAACGGCGCACATCTTCAATGAAACGGCGGTTAATTTCATAGATGACTTGCAAATGACGGGGTAACAAATACTCAAACAAACCCACAGACCATTTTTCTAGGGCTTCGGGTAACAGAGTATGGTTGGTATAGGCAAAGGTTTTTTGGGTGACTCGCCAGGCGGAATCCCAATCAATCCCATATTCATCCAACAATAATCGCATTAATTCCGCGATCGCAATCGCCGGGTGGGTGTCATTCAACTGAATAGCAGCAGTTTCATTCAGGTTATAAAGACTGCTGTTGTGTTTGAGATGGCGTTTGATAATATCCCGCAGAGAACAAGCCACAAAGAAATATTGTTGTTCCAGGCGCAATTGTTTACCCTGGGGGGTGTTGTCATTGGGATATAGAACTTTAGAGATGGTTTCCGATCGCATTTTATCGGCGACCGCCCCATCATAATTTCCGGCGTTGAAGGCGTCAAAGTTAAAAGCGTCACTAGCTTCGGCTTTCCACAGTCGCAGGGGGTTGACGGTATTGGTATCATAGCCGGGAACGGGCGTATCGTAGGGAATCCCAATCACGGTTTTAGCCGGAATCCAACGAATTCGTTCCCGGCCTTTTTCGTCGTGATAAGTTTCGGTATGGCCCCCAAAGTTAACATCAATTGCCTGGTCAGGGCGGGGAATTTCCCAAGGATTACCAAATCTTAACCATTTATCAGGAATTTCGGCTTGCCAACCATCCTGCATGATTTGGTGAAAAATCCCAAATTCATAACGAATTCCGTAGCCCACGGCGGGAATTTCTAAGGTGGCGAGGGAGTCGAGGAAACAGGCGGCTAACCGTCCTAAGCCACCATTTCCTAAGCCGGGATCGGGTTCTTGTTCGAGGAGTTCATCTAAATCGAGTCCCGATTCTTCCACAGCCTGACGGACGCGATCGTACAGGTGTAGGTTAATTAAACTATTCCCCAGATGTCGCCCCATCAGGAATTCGGCCGATAGGTAGTAAACGACTTTGACGTTATTGTCATAGTAGGTTTTCAGGGTTTTCAACCAGCGGCTTAAGAGGCGATCGCGCAGGGTATAGGCCAAGGCCATATAAAAATCTTCCTTGGTGGCGATCGCTTCATATTTGCCAAGCTCATAGAATAGATTATCGGCAAACGCCCGCTTCAGGGTTTCCACACTGGTTCCAGTCCGATCATCCTCAATTTGGATGGGACATTCATTAACAGGAATTAACGGTTCAGTCATTTATTCTCCTTTCGTGGGCATCAATCAATGGTAAAGGATCATCCAGTTAATAGAATACAGACTCGCGCTGAGTTCGTGATGTTGTATTCATGATGGTTTGCTGATATTTCCCCTCTGGATGTTTCTAATAGCGGAAAACTTATTGAGAACTTAGGGTTGATCAAGTTGGGACATATTTTAGCCTGTTTCTCTTGGCTAGATCATCCCCCTGGGGAAATCCTGACATTGGGGGATAGTCCCAGAATATCAATATTTGTATAGGTATTTGTATAAGTGTTGAATTCAATATATACTGGTAATGGAATCACTGGACTCAGGGAGCTCCATGGGTTAGTTCTGCTGTTTTCGACCTGCTACTCAACAACCACACATCTTTCAACTAGATTTCTAATCTTGTCTTCCTTGTTACCAATGGACAATTTTTAGGAATCACACTACTGGATTTTTTTAATTAATTTCTGCTGCGTACTGTTTAGGCATAACTGACAAAAGCAACGGAAGCATTTGTGATGCCCGTTTTTTGTGTTTTTTTTCACTTGAATGGAGACGATAAAATTATGTTGACTTTTGTGTTGTCTTGTGTTGTCAATGGGACTGTTTTTTTACCTGAATATTCTCGAATGATCACCAATATTGGGAGTAATTCTATGGTTAAAATACCTGTTTCTCCCCAATCATTAATAGTTCTAGCTCAAGTTCGCAAACATGGCGAGGATGATCCGATTGTTCCTCCGAATTAAATATAGCAACCGCGATTAGTTATTAAGATAATATATAGGCTGTCATTCGGTGCCCACGCACCGAATCCCTGTCCTAATTGTGATGGCGACGGCTATAATATTTGTGAGCTAAACTGTTGAGCATCTAAATCTGAATTCTATGAGCGAAAGAACACTATTTGATAAAGTATGGGAGTTGCATACCGTTGGAACCCTATCATCAGGACAAACTCAACTTTTTATTGGTTTGCACCTGATTCATGAAGTCACCAGTCCCCAGGCGTTTGCCATGTTGCGCGATCGCCATCTCAAAGTCCTGTATCCTGAACGCACAGTCGCCACAGTAGATCATATCGTTCCCACGGATAACCAGGCTCGTCCATTTGTGGATACCTTGGCGGAAGAAATGATGCAGTCCCTAGAACAAAGCTGCAAAACACACAATATCCGTTTTTATAATATTGGTTCTGGGAATCAAGGGATTGTTCATGTGATCGCACCGGAACAGGGATTAACTCAACCCGGGATGACCATTGCTTGCGGGGACTCCCACACCTCCACCCATGGGGCATTTGGAGCGATCGCCTTTGGCATCGGGACATCTCAAGTGCGGGATGTGTTGGCGTCTCAAACCCTAGCGTTAGGGAAACTGAAAGTGCGCCGGATTGAGGTAAATGGGGAACTAGCCCCTGGAGTATACGCAAAGGACGTGGTGCTCCATATTATCCGAACATTGGGGGTAAAAGGGGGCGTAGGTTACGCCTATGAATTCGCTGGAAGTACCCTTGAGGGGATGTCCATGGAAGAACGGATGACGATCTGTAATATGTCCATTGAAGGGGGTGCTCGATGTGGCTATGTGAATCCTGATCAGGTGACTTACGACTATTTACAAGGTCGGGATTTTGCCCCCAAAGGGGAGGACTGGGAAAAAGCGGTGGCTGGGTGGAATAGTATCCGTAGTAGTACGGATGCAGTTTATGATGATGTAGTCAAATTTAATGCCGCCGAGATTGCTCCCACCGTAACTTGGGGGATTACCCCGGGACAGGGTATCGCCGTTAATGAGTTGATTCCGACTTTAGAGCAGATTACCGAAACTGATCGGGAAGTTGCAAAAGAAGCCTATCAATATATGGAGTTTACCCCCGGAACCCCAATTCAAGGGACAAAAGTAGATGTCTGCTTTATTGGTAGTTGTACCAATGGCCGCCTCAGTGACCTGCGCGAAGCTGCTAAATTTGCCCAGGGTCGGAAGGTCGCCAATGGGGTGAAAGCCTTTGTAGTTGCTGGTTCAGAACGGGTGAAAGTTGCAGCCGAAGCCGAAGGGCTCGATAAAATCTTTGAAGCGGCAGGGTTTGAATGGCGCGAAGCCGGGTGTTCGATGTGTTTGGCGATGAACCCCGATAAATTACAGGGAAATCAACTGAGTGCATCTTCCTCTAACCGCAACTTTAAAGGTCGTCAGGGTTCGGCCCAAGGACGCACATTGTTAATGAGTCCGGTAATGGTGGTGGCTGCTGCGGTCAACGGGGTAATTACGGATGTACGGGAGTGGTTATGAACACACTTCATCCCCTGAGTAAGCCAGGGCTATTTCGTTGTCGGTTAAGACGGGGAGAAGATAGGGAGATGGAGTGAATTCATCAAAATTTCAATTGATCAACATTGACTATAAAATGGTGATCAATTCTTCACACAAACTAAAAGATTTCAACCATGAGCAAAATTAAAAGTATTTCAGGAAAAGGGATTCCTTTAGTTGGGAATGATATTGATACCGATCGGATTATTCCAGCCCGGTTTTTACGGTGTGTTACCTTTGATGGATTAGGGGAACAGGTTTTTGCCGATGATCGCCAACAAATGCAGGGAAAACATACCTTTGATTTACCCGAATATCAAGGAGCCAATCTATTAGTTGTTAATGCGAATTTCGGTTGTGGTTCATCCCGAGAACACGCGCCACAAGCTATCAATAAATGGGGGATTCAAGGGATTATTGGTGAAAGTTTTGCCGAGATATTTTTGGGCAATTGTGTCTCAATTGGGATTCCCTGTGTCACCGCAGAACCAGAGGATATCAAGGCGATTCAAGAGGCGTTAAAAGTTAATCCTAAAGTGGCTATTAACCTAGATTTAGAATCAATGAAAGTCCATTGTGGAGATTTAACTATTGATGTGAATATGAATGCAGGTTCTCGTCAATCTTTTATCACCGGAATGTGGGATAGTTGTGGACAGTTAATTGCGAATGTTGCGGAAATTCGAGAAACAGCTACAAAATTACCCTATCTGAATTGGGTCAGTTAAATTCCCAAAAGGGCACGGAAAGGGTTGAATTAGAAGAAAATCTACAACCCCAAGGATCTAAACCGATTAGTTTAATGGGATTAGGGGTGGATACTAAAGATGAACTTGTCGCTGCTGGAGTACCTAAAGATCGTATCGTCCTTGCCTTTCATCCTCCCCAAGTTCGAGAGCATACTGGATATGCGTTGGCGTAGCCTCTCAAGCAAGAGAATCGCATAGCGTCTTCCAAATTAAACGGGATTGATATTAATTTAATTTCGTCTAATCAGTTTCAAGTTATTTCTGTATAATAAGAAACTGTATTCGATATAAGTTATGTATCTATTCTCGTTCCAAGATTAAATTAATTGCCTTTTTTATAATCTCCTCTCGTTGGACTAATTGACTTAATCCTTCTGCTTCATATTTACCTTCAAAAGCTTCGATGGCTGCTTTTTCCAATGCCAAATCATAAGCATCTTCCAGGGTTGTTACTAATTCTGCCTCACTCATATAGGTTCCTTTTGCTTTTTCACGAGAATTAGTGCGTTGAATTTGCTTGACAGAATTGCGAATAGAAAGATTCCAAGACCTAGTTGTGCGGTTTTCAGCAGATTGCTTAATCAGGTGCAGAAGCAAAATAATCCCATAGCTAAATATTTTATTCAGTTTATCAGATTTGCTCATTTCTTCTAATTCTTCTACAATTAACAAAGCTTCGGTTATATTGCCTTGGTGCAGGAGTTCTTTGATGGTAAGTAGTTCTTCCATATTCGTTATTTTTGCAGTGGTGCTGGTTATTAATTATAGTGTAAAATGGAGTATGACTTAAAAGCAATCGACTTGCTCACACTCCAGCTTGATGAGTTAATTGCGATGGTAGAAACTGGTCTGCGATCGCAACGTCTGGCTGGACTTAAAAGTAAAGGTAAAGGTCAAGCAGCAGAGACTATTAAGGGGCAAAAGAGGATATGAGCGATCGCTATTTCTGTAAACATTGCTGTTGGCAGCAACGACATATCACGCTTTTATAACTAATGTCCAGACGTGATAATTTACATTTATCCCTGCGCCGCACTCTCGAAAAAGATGGGTGGACGATTACGGATGACCCGTTAATTTTAGTGTTAGAACAAACGCTTTTGAAAGCTGATTTAGGAGCCGAAAAATTTTTCGCAGCCGAAAAAGAAGGACGAAAAATTGCTGTAGAAATCAAAGACTTCGACTCTCCTTCAGTCATTAGTGAACTGGAAAAAACGATGGGGCAGTTGCAGCTTTACCAATGGGCTTTGGAGGCGCAAGAACCCGAACGGCAGTTATTTTTAGCTATTAGTCAAGCCGTCTATATTCGACACTTCCAAAAACCAATTTTTCAGTTAGCCGTCCAGAGGAATAGAATTAACTTATTAGTTTACGAACCAGAGCGGGAGGCTATTATTCAATGGAGTGCTCATTAAGTTATGCAGATATTCTGAAAAAAACGCTACAAGAGGCAACGCAAGCCCAACCTCGCCTACAAGCGATTCAGCTTTATCCCGTCTGCGATACCGATTCCGGTCACTTTTTGATTCTAGCTACAGGCTGGGATAAGCAACGCTGGCTCGATACTATTCTATTTCACGCTCGTTTAGTTGATCGCCATGTAATCATTGAAGAAGATAACTTTGAGGAAGGGTTAACCTCTGCACTTATTGCCGCAGGTATCCAAGCAGAGCATATTGTGACTAGCCTTGATTATGAAAGTGGTGGTAGTCCAGTGGTGTTTCAGGCGGTGTGAAGTATATTTAGAATCATTTTTTAATAGCTGGACGCGATCGCATTTCTAATGAGACACTAATAGGTTAGAATCGCGTGTATGGGGGTGGGTTGTATAAACTGGAATGAAACCCAAAAACCCGGTTTCTTTAAGCTATTTTATAATGAAAACAACGGAAATAGATTAAAAAAATCTGTAAATACACATTGCTCGGAGGTTGTCATGCTGAGTATAGAATTAGATCAAGAAACGGAAGCGTATTTAGTGGAAATTTTGGGAACGGAAAAAACTACCAGCGATGAATTGATTAAACGCTTGGTTAAAGAACGTTGGTTAAGTTTACAACCGCGCCAAACTATTGTCGAAAGATTGGGAGGACATCCCGAACATCTGTTAGAAGATGCGCCACCTGATTTATCAGAACGAGCAAATCGAAAAAAGGCGATCGCTAATTATTTGCAGAAAAAATATCCTCAATACGATCCGCAATGACTTATCATCCCGTAATTATTGTAGATAGTGGAATTCTAGTAGCTTACTACAGTGTAAAAGATCGCTATCATCAACAGGTGCGAGTCTTCTTTGAGAGATGTACCAGTAACCTAGTAACTACCACTGCTTGCGTTACTGAAGTGGTATGGCTTTTAAGTCCTAATTGGCGAATACAGAATCGGTTTTTACAGGGAGTTGCTAGGGGAGTTTTTGAACCTATCCCACTGCTTCCTGAAGATTTTTCGCGCATTGCTGAACTGAATGAACGGTATGCAGATTTGCCGGGTGATTTTGCAGATTTGTCTCTAATTGCTATTTCTGAACGGCTGAATATTCCGGCTATTGCTACTTTAGATAGTGATTTTGATGTTTATCGACGTTATCGAAAGCAAGCTTTTGAACGGGTGTTTTTACCTGAAGAATAAATAATGAATGACAGCCGGAATCAAAGAAACCGGGTTTTTTCCCAAATCTTTGCAATGTAACGAAGTATCTCGCAAAAACCCGGTTTCTGGCCACTTTCGATCGCCCTCTCTATATTTAATTCTCAGCAGTTTTATTTCGGGTTTTCTCATCGACTATCCGCTTGAATAATTCAAATTGTTCTTGTTCTTCTTCCTTGTTCTTTGGCGGGTGGAACATAATCACTTCTGCGTCGGGACTACGGCGATTTACCAAAGCATCTAAAGCTTCTAAATCATCCCGATGTACCCGCACGTAATCTCTCAATTCTTTTCGAGTCATTTGTTCAAATTGTGGTTTCATTGATAAACTCCCAATTTCCATCGCGATATACTATGATTTCTAAATTGTCAGAGGTCAAAATGTAGACATATCCCTTTTGTTCGTTAATACTAAATAGCTGGATGTCCCGGTAGTAGTTGGACAACTTCTGACAGACTCGTAGGCAAGTTTGGGCTTGTTTGTCGGTTGGCTGAATAGCGGTATCCTCCAATTGTGGCATAAATTATGATAAGATAGACTCGGTGTTATTGCCTACCCCATTGCGATCGTGGATGAAAACCACGCCCAAGCTTATGCCAATCAGATTCAAAAACTCCTGAGTTGCCGTAATAGTGAGGAACTTGAGATTTACAGTCTAACGAAGAATTATAGTCCATATATAATATTTCCTATGATCAACCACCGCCTCGAATCCTTCCGAACCGCCTTCCAGAATCTTCAGTTACTTCCTTTGATAACCCCAGAGCAACTGAATAAATTTCATGTGGAATATGGTACTGAGATTTTAGAAGAATTGGAGCATTTGGTTGAAGATTGCTCACCGGACAATAACAAAATTATTTTTACGGGGCATCGTGGGTCAGGCAAATCAACATTGCTGGGTCAATTTTGCCAGCACACGAAAAATCGCTACTTTGTAGTGTTCTTTTCCATCTCTGACCTGATTGAAATGTCAGATGTGAATCATGTCAATATTTTGTTTGCTATGGCAGTACAGCTTATGGAAGCAGCAGAAGAACGCCATATCAAAATCGGTTCTAAAACCAAAAAAGCTTTTTATCAGTGGTTTAGTAAGCATACTCGAACTGAGGGAAGTTCAGTTGATTCTAGCATTGAGCTAGAAACAAGTGCAGAAGCTGGTGTAAATGCTTGGTTTGTGAAATTCTTTGCTAAGTTGAAAGCAACTTTGAAGGCAAACTCTGTGATTCGTGAGGAAATTACGACTGAGTTTGCGAGACGGATTTCAGATTTGGTCGATCGTATTAACGATATCGCTAGTGCGATTCAATCGGCCTGCGGACAAGAAATCATGGTCGTGATTGACGATCTTGATAAACTTGATTTAGAGATTGTCGATCGCGTTTATCGAAATAATATCAGTGCGTTATTTCAGCCCCAGTTTCGGATTATTTATACAATTCCAATGGCTGCGACACGAGATATGTCGTTGCGAGGAATTATTCATAATGCTACCAATAATAAGATTCAATCCATGTGGGCGACAAAGTTGTTTCCGCGTGGAGAAGATAGAGTTCCAAATGCTTCTCCTGTCGAAGAAGCTGTAAAAGTATTTGAGCAAATTCTTTACAAGCGACTTCCTCAAGATTTGATTGAACCGGAAGCAACTCAGATGATGATTGTCAAAAGTGGTGGGGCCTTGCGAGAATTTATTCGTTTGGCTAGTCAGTGCTGTGGGTTATGTTTGAAGCAGTTACGTCGCACACCAGATAAGCAAGATTTGATAATTACGTCTGAAATTTTGAAAAATGCTATTACAGACTATCGGATTAATTTAACAGAACCCCTTGGACAAAACCGCTATCAAATTCTCGTGGATATATACCAAAATTATTTACCCAACGATGGAATGGATCAGGATTTTCTAGATTTATTGCACAACCTCTACATCCTAGAATATCGTAATGCTGATTTGTGGTTTGGAGTGCATCCCGTAGTTCAGGAAATATTACAGAAACGTGGGTTAATCGGAGTGACAGGGTAAATGCTTAACAGTGAGATCGCAGACGATCGATTGATTAATGAGGATAGTTACGATGGTCTTGTTTCTTTAATTGAAGCAAGTCAAGGTGTATTGTCATTGTTAATTGCCTCCTGTCAACCTGGAAATTTTCAAACCCAGATTATTAATCGTTACGAGGCAGAACTTGCCCCCAATATCCCTTGTTATCGTGTGGTATTGAATCAAAAGGAACCTAGCTTGAGAGCGGCGTTGGAGCAACTGATTAAGGATTATCCAAAGCTAAAAACGCCCCAGGCATTAGCCGCGATTACTGTAACGGGAACGGAGGCTTTGATGGAAATTGCGTCAACGGATTCGGCAAGCTCACCGTTAAATGCTGACTCTAATCATCAGTCTGAGTTAAGCCGTTTTTTCGGCTATTTGCAATGGACGCGGGAGGGATTGCGGGAGTTTGCTTATCCGATCGTACTTTGGGTTACGCCGAAGATTTTGAGCCGATTGAGTATCAAAGCGCCCGATTTTTGGAGTTGGCGGAGTGGCGTATTTCGATTTGTAGCGCCTGTGTTGGAAAAAGGAGATGTGGTTCATGGAACCAAGGAAATTTCTCCTCTAATTGAGCCAGAGAAAAGATTGAGTTTACCCCTAGATGAACTGTTAGAACAGGTTGAAAATCTGGAGAAACAAGCTATGGAAACTCCTGCATTAGCAACCTTATATAATCGAGTTGCTAATGCTTATGCAAGTCGGGTAAAGACGCGCCAACCACAGGATTATTCACAGGAAATTGATCGCGCAATTCATTTCTTTGATAAGTCACTTGCCTTACAAGAAAAATTGAACTTACCCCAGACGCAATCTGACACTTTGTTACAGTTAGGTGATATTTACCGTGACTTAGGATTGTGGGAACGGGTATTCGCTCTATATGAGCAGTCTTTAGCAATTGCTAGGAATTTGAAAGATCGCCTACGAGAGGCGGCTGCTTTGGGGCGACTGGGTAATCTTTACCAAGAATATCCTCAAGGCGCTCGTGCTAGTAACTTAGAGCAGGCGATCGCATTTTACACTACTGCATTATCCGTCTACACCCGCGATACCTTTCCCGAAAATTGGGCTCAGACGCAAAATAATCTGGGAGTTGCCTACTCTAACAGAATTAGGGGAGAGAAAGCAGAGAATATCGAATCTGCGATCGCCTTTTACACTGCTGTCTTGGAAATCCTCACCCGCACCTCCTTTCCACAAGAATGGGCAATGACGCAAAATAATCTGGGAGAAGCCTACAGAAACAGAATCAGGGGAGAGAAAGCAGAGAATATCGAATATGCGATCGCATTTTACACCGCTGCCTTAGAAGTTTACACCCGCGAAGCTTTTCCCGAACAATGGGCAATGACGCAAAATAATCTGGGAGAAGCCTACTGTCAGAGAATTAGGGGAGACAAAGCTGAGAATATCGAATCTGCGATCGCATCTTGCACTGCGGCATTAGAAGTGTACACCCGCGATGCCTTTCCCAAAAATTGGGCAATAACGCAAAATAATCTGGGACTTGCCTACTATTCCAGAATCAGGGGAGAGAAAGCACAGAATATCGAATCTGCGATCGCATCTTACACTGCTGCCTTGGAAGTGAGAACCCGCGATGCCTTTCCCCAAGATTGGGCAGGGACGCAAAATAATCTGGCAAATGCCTACCGTAACAGAATCAGGGGAGAGAAAGCTGAGAATATCGAATCTGCGATCGCATCTTGCACTGCGGCATTAGAAGTGTACACCCGCGATGCCTTTCCCCAACAATGGGCAATAACGCAAAATAACCTGGGACTTGCCTACGGTAACAGAATCAGGGGAGAGAAAGGACAGAATATCGAATCTGCGATCGCATTTTACACTGCTGCATTAGAAGTTCTCACCCGCGAAGCTTTTCCCCAAGATTGGGCACAGACGCAAAATAATCTGGCAGTTGCCTACTCGGACAAAATCACCGGCAACCGGGCAGAGAATATAGATACTGCGATCAAATGTTACCGACAAGCCTTAGAAATTCGGACTCCTTCTGCCTTTCCTCTTGACTGTCTCCAATCAGGATACTACCTCGGCAACCTTGCCTTTGAACTCCAAGACTGGGAAAACGCCATTTACGGCTATGAAAACGCCATCACCGCCGTCGAACAAAGCCGCGAATGGGCAGGGACAGAAGCCGCCAAGCAAGAAATTCAAGAAAACGCTATTGATGTCTACTTCCAAATGTTGCAAACCTGCATCAATGCCGAAAATTTGGCAAAGGCCGTTGAAACCGTCGAACGCACCAAAGCCCGCAACTTGGTCGAACTCCTAGCAACCCGCGACTTATACCCCAAAGGCAACATTCCCCAGGAAATTTTAGACCAACTCGATAACCTGCGGCGAAAAATACCCGCGATACAGCGTCAGTTAGGACAAAAAACCACCAACCAATCATCTGAATCGAATGACCACACCGAGAAACAATTACGCAGTGAATTAACCACGCTCCAAGAACAGCTAGATCGCGTCCTAGCGCAAATAAACATAATTGACCCTAACTTCAACTTAACCCAGCGCGTCGAAGTCATCCCCTACAGCGAAATTCAATCTTTAGCCGCCAACAATACCGCGATTATCGAGTGGTACATCACCAGAGATAAATTCCTTGCCTTCGTGATTGCGCCCAACTCCCTCGCCCCGATAGTCTGGCAATCTGCAACCGCAGATTTTAATAACTTGGAAAACTGGAATAACGAATATGTAGGAGATTACCGAAACAATAACGCCCAGTGGCAGCAAACCCTTGCCGACAACCTCCAACGCCTAGCTGAAATCTTGCATCTCGACGAACTCCTCAACCTCATTCCCCCAATCTGCGATCGACTGGTTTTAATTCCCCATAGCTATCTGCATTTGTTCCCCCTTCATGCTTTGCCAAGTAAAAGGCAGAAGATTAACAAAGAAAGTAGCCAACTCTACACCGCGACGGGATGCCTCCTCGACTTATTCTCGGATGGGGTCAGCTATGCCCCCAGTTGTCAACTGTTGCAACTTGCCAAAAAGCGTCACCGCCCCAACTTCTCGCACCTATTTGCTATTGCTAATCCTACCAGCGATCGCTATTTACTTGAACTGCAAGCCGCTAACATCGGTCATCAATTCAAATCTAATGATTTGTTCGTAAGAGATAATGCCAACAAGAACGCAATTCTAAACTCGAACATCAGCCTTGCCAACTGCGTCCATTTCGGCTGTCACGGCAAGTTTAACCCTGACTCGCCTTTGGAATCAGCCCTGATATTGGCAAATAACGAACGTTTGACACTATTAGACATCTTGAATCTTGACCTAAATCAATGTCGCCTTGTCACCCTCTGCGCCGAAGAAACTGGATTAACAAAAACCAGCACTACCGATGAATATATCGGCTTACCTTTTGGCTTTCTCTTAGCAGGTAGCCCTAGTATGGTTAGTACCCTTTGGAAAGTCGATCAACTCGCCAGCACTTTGTTACTAATTCGGTTCTATGAGAACATAAAAACTTTGTCAACCGTTGCTGCTCTCAATGAGGCACAACAATGGCTGCGGAATTTGACCTCAGAGGGGCTTGAAGCTGTATTGGAACGCCTCAAACCCCAAATCGATCAAACATTTAAGGAACTGTCTCTAAAGGAACGCACACGCTTTGTTAATGCTCCTCAGAATGGCGCACGAAACCGCAAGCCGTTGCCCTTTGCTGCACCTCATTACTGGGCTGCTTTTACCGCGATTGGTGTTTAGCAATCTTTACAAAAAGTATCGAGACCTTTCTGACTTATATAGACAACCACCAATACTATTAATGTAGGAGAGCCAACAACAGGTATTAGTAAACCAATTGCAGCCGCAAAACCTTGACTCAATACGTTTTCAAAGGCTGGCGTACAAATATGAGGACGCAATTTCTCGACTAACTTTTCTAACCAGCTAGGCTTATTCGGGTCTTCTTCACCCAAATTATCCTGTAATTCTCCTGTCTCAATTGCGATAGTTTCGGCGGCATATTCTAAATCGCCTTCACACTCTTCAAGCACATCAAGAGCGGCTAATGCTTCTTGATTATCTGCTAGTTGTTCCCGATATAAAGCAATTTGGTCTGGTGTAACAATTATTTTAGAAAACATAATTATCCTAACGTATATCCTACCTAAATTTACACTGCTCTGGTGCAAACCCTCCTTGCAACCAAACTAAACCCATCCATCCCATCAAAGCACCTATACCCAAAGTCGTCAACAAAATACCCGCCGCCACCACCAAAGAACGTGCAGAAGTCGCCACCCTTGTCAATGTCGATTTATCAAACCTTTTTGCTGACTCAGTAAAGTTTTTAATTCTTCTGATGTTAAATCAATTATTTCTTGATAGTTAACTTTCATATTGATTTTATTATGATATAGTTTCCCTGTTCAATGTATTACTCTTAATAAGATGGCTAAACTCAATAAATTTAAGGCTTTTTCCCTATCTACCCTACTCTATGGGATAGCAGCATTAACCTTCTTACCCATTCCCAAAGCAGAAGCCGCAACAAATTTTAACTGTCCGGGTCAATTTCCTCAAAACAGAATGCAGTTTTCTGTGAGTTATCTTGATGGCCGATTTACAGCGATTACTTTAACTCCTCAAAGTGGCCCACCTCGCACCAATCAATTAAAATATGATCGACCCAACGAGCGGGGAGAATTAGTTTATCGGGGGGGTGATATGGGAGGCGCTGATATCATCGTTATCGACTTATCAAAAGGAGCAGTCCAACCGGGGACACAGGTTTCTGTCTCACTGGATGGACAGTGGGCGAGGGGAACTTGTCGGCTCTAATTCAGTTAACTTTTGAAATAGGGACGATACGGAAACCGAGTTTTTGAATGATAAACGCGGTTTCTGGGAAAAATATTCTAATTCTAAAAGAATAATATATGACAAAATTATAACACTTATAAATCTATTTGTCAAGCAAAATATTTTAATTTTATTCAATATGATTTGTCATTTTATGGTTGGTATTCCGGGTTCGGGAAAGTCAACGGTTGCTCAACAGCTTGCGGATCTCACCCAGGGTTTAATTATTTCAACGGATCGGATTCGGGAACAACTTTATGGGGATGAAATTATTCAGGGGAATTGGTTAGAAATTGAACGAAAAGTGTTACAAGAAATGGAACAGGCGATCGCATCTTCTCAACCAATTATTTATGATGCGACTAATGCTTATCGACCTTGGCGACTCGATATATTAGAAAAAATCGCTCTAATTTATCCAGAAATCCCTCGATCTTGGGTTGCTTGGGTATTAGAAACTCCCATAGAAACTTGCAAACTGCGAAATCAAAATCGCCAACGTCAAGTTCCTGAATCTGTGATTGAACAAATGGGAAAAGCGATCGCAGATTTTCCTCCCACTCCCTCAGAAGGATTTATCAAAGTTTATAGTTTAAAACCCGATTATTCTGAATTAAAAAATCGGCTTGAGTTTTAATAGTTAAAACTCCCTAAAATCTCGTTTCATACTCAAACCGAACTTCACTTTCATTCCTAAAATTCGTAACTCCCCGTAATAATATATTATCATTAAGACGATAATTAATATTAAATTGAAACGGTTGATCAGCGGCTAAAACCCGACTCAAGGAAACATAAGCATTATCAGTCACATCTAAACCCACTTCAATTCCCACTCCTAAAGCGGAAGCTGTACCCTTAGAACCTCGTTCGGCTACCCGCGAGGGATAAATCCTAAATTCCGTTAATCCCGTGGCGTTAATCACATTCTGTTGGAGTTTACCAAATAATCCGGTACTGGCAATATTTGCTAATACTAATGTACTATCATCTTGAATGCCTTGAATCACACTTCCCCCCAATAAAGCAACCAATTCATTTTGAGAACGGGACGGAGAACTTTGTAGCTTAATAATATCATTAATTTCCGAAGCTGGGCCGCGAACAATTGCGGTAATTCGGATCGTTCTAACACTTCCAAATCGAGAAGGACTTAGGGCTTCGGTTTGTTCCGCCGGAAAAGCTGAAGGGGGAGAAACAAACCTTAAAGTTTCAGGAACACGGGTGACTAAACGGACATCTAAAATTGGATTTAATCCCTCCGAAGGAACAAATATTGCCCGTTGGGGATAGCCTCGATCTAACCTTAATTGACTGGTATAAAGATTCACTTGTCCTCCGGTTAATTCAATCGTTCCTTGAGGACGAATATCATCAAGACTGGCTAAACTTCCATTTAATTCAATCGTTCCTTTCGCATTAAAATTAATTAAAGGTGCATTTAAAATCGGGGGAGTCATGACTTGAATATTGTCGCCTAAAGTTAGTTTTAATCCGTTCAGACTGACATCAACAGGAGGTTGAGTTGTATTGGTAGTATCTGTGGGTAAGGTAGCGGTTTGTTCCGAAGGTAAGGTAACTTTTCCCTGACTTAATATGACTTCTCCTCCTAATTTTGGTTTTAATAATGTTCCTGTAAGAAGAATAGCACCGGAGGCATTTCCTTTATAGAGTTCGGGTAAATTTAGGGTTAATTGTTCTAGGTCTAATTGTAGAGGAGTTTGCAGATCTGGGTCATTTTCATCTAAGGGATGAGACACGGGTAAAACCCCACTTAATCGGATATGTCCGGTTCCTTTATCTCCTTGTAAATCTCCTTGAATATCTTTTACTTGAATGCGATCGCCGATAAATATAGCTGTTCCACTTAATCCGACAATTGATTGTTCTAAACTGCGGGCGGTTAAAACGGCATCTTGGATTTTAAATAATCCTTCTGGTGTCAGATCGAGTTTAATTCCTCCGGTTTCCGGTTGTTGTAAACTACCACTAATTCTTAATTGAACTAATCCTTTTCCTTCCTGCCAATTTAATTCGGGATTCAGTAAATTGATTACCGCTAATCCTTGATCTTTAATATCAACTCTAACATCAACTACATCACTTTCAGAAGTCACTTTTGCAAAGGGTAATTGAAAGGGTAAAGTCCCTCTAAAATTAATCGGATCGGTTTCAGTCACTAACAAACTTCCGCCAAATCTTAGTCGAGCATTATTATAACTAAAACTACTTTGAGCTTCTTGAATTAGTTCATTATTAACCGTTGCTTCTAATAAGGTTAATTCCCCCGATGATTGGGGATTATCTAAAGTTCCCCCAATACTCGCCCGAACATTCAATTGTCCGGTTAAATCCACATTTGGCAAATCGACAATTTTTTCAATTTCTTCTAAGCGGATATTTTTGCCTCGAAACTGACCTGATGTTTGTTGATTTGCTAAATTTAACTGTCCGCGAAAATCATATAATGCTGATCCAGCACGCAATTGAATGGGTTCAACTCGCACCACATTATCTACAAAATTCGCTTCTAATAAAAACTGATCGGCGGTATATCTGCCATAATTCCAATCTTGACCTTTGATGGTTGCTGCTGCATTAATTCCCCCTTGAATTGAACCTTTAAATGCCATTTCTCCGGTAAATTTTCCGTCTAAATCTCGTAAAGGAGGTAAGGGCTCCGCCGCGATTTCTGCTAGGGATTCTTGTAATATTCGTCTAATTTCTTCTAGGCGTTGTAACTGTTCAAATAACGTAGCTGTGGGGGGTAAACCTACGGGAACAGGCTTTACATCGGCGGCTATTCCATAGTTTGGAGGGGTTAATCCTCTGCCTAAATCTGCTAAATTAAAGATTTTTAGGGCGGTTAAAATATCCTGTAAACTTCCTTGGGGAATTTTAATTGTACCTTCAAATTGATTCGATACAGTGGATAAATTCTGGGTTTGAGGTGTAGAAAGACTGGCTAAAATATCAGAAATATTGGCTTGACCATTAATTATAATCTGAGTTATGCCTTTGCTCAATTCAGCATCGGTTAACTTAGCAATACCATTTTGATAACTAAAATTTCCCAAAAATAAATCGGTTTCAATATGACCTAAAATTAGGTTCTGGATCGCAATATTTCCGATTACTCCTATTTTATTAATATCAAAACTAGCTAAATTGGAGACGGTTAATTTTCCCGATGCAATGCCTTTTAATTGCCCAATTTCTAATTCAGCAAGGGGAGATAAACTTAAAGTTTGTAGAGGAAAATCATCTAAATTAATCTCTAAATTATTCCCTTGGGAATTTCCGACCAATAGACTATCATTCCGTTTTACTAAAAAGGAAGTCGGTAAATATTGATTATCTAAAGCTAATTCTATTTTATCCCTTTCTCCCGCCAAGGCAATATTAACCTTTTGATTCGGAATAATATCAACCGTTCCTGCTAGAATGGATTCAAAGGTGACATCCCTAACTGCAAAGTTATTTAATCTTAAATTTCCGTTTAGGTTTAAAGCCGAAGGAGTCCCCGTTAATTTACCATTAAAATCAACAATTCCAGCCACTAAAGGACTATCTCCGGTTCTAATTTCTAAGGGTAAAGCAGTTAAGAAACTTTGCACTAATGGAGATTGTAAATCAAAATTATCAGCCCGAACATTTAGGTTTAAATTAGATAATTGGGGAATACCATTTCCTTGAAATTCAACTCCAATTAAGCCATCAGTTGAAAATCCCTGGGTTTCAGCTTTTTTAATATTAATTTCTCGACCATTCCAGCTTGCAATGGCTTCAAAAGGTTGTTTAATAATCGGTAATTCTGTTAGTCTTAATTGACCTAATGCCTGTATAGTGTTGGGATTAAAGGAGGCAATATTTCCTTCTCCGGTGATTTCAGTAGTTAATAATCCTCGCAATAAAGGCATATTTTCAGCTTGCTGTAATAGTCCATTTTGACGTAAACTATTTGGTATTTGAGATTCAACTAATTGAGAGAATCGACCTAAAGCAATTTGATCTCCTTTAATGGTTGTTTTCCATTGTCCTTGTCGAGTTTCTCCGGTTGCTAAAACTATACCTCCGTCTCGACCTAAATTTACCTTACTATCGAGGAAAGCTATTAAGTTATTAGGGGAAAAATTAGTCAGATTTCCATTAAGTTTTGCTAACCCTTGTAGGAATCCTCCTTGAAAATTTAAGGCGTTAATTTCAGCTACTAAACTAGGTTGTAAATTTGCTAAGGGTAATCCGAAATTAATTAAGGGTTGTAGAGGAATTTGATCGGTGATTACTTGACCTGTTAATTGATTATTCGCTAATTGTCCTTCCGCGTTAATAATTCCACCAAAATTACCTAAATTAACCTGTGCTAATCCCGTAGCAATCAGAGTATTAAGATTAAAATTAGTTAAATTTCCGGTAACATTTCCTTCTCCGTTTAAACGACTATTACGAAAGTCTAAGGTTTGAATTTGATTCTGAAGGTTAGGGGGTAAATTAGCTAGGGGTAAACCTAAATTAATCCAAGGATTTAACTGAATTTCCTTGGCGTTGAATTGTCCTTGAAATTGTCCTTGATTTAGTTGACTATTGGCGGTAACAATTCCCCCCAATTGACCTAAATTAATCACTGTTTTCGCATTTCCAGTAAAGTTATTAGGGTTGAAATTATCAATTTTACCGGATAGAGATCCATCAATTTGTAAAGTTCCTTGACTGATATCTAAACTCTGAATTTGGGAGGTAATAGAATCAGTTAAGTTAGCAAAGGGTAATCCAATATTAATTAATCGAGGTAAGGATAAATTATTGCTAGAAAAATCCGTTTGTAGGAGTCCGTTTTGAAGTTGGGCGATCGCCTTAATTGTGCTATTCTGAAAATTAAGTTGAATTTGACTATCCGCTTTTAAACTATTTAAAGAAAAATTTTGCAAATTTGCTGATAACTTGGCGGCTAAATTTAACTGACCATCGGTTAAATCAATAGATTGAATTTGTTGTTTAGTTTGATCAGGAATGGCTGCAAATAATAGACCCAAATCAACTAATGGAGTCAGGGAAAGTTGATTAGCTATTATCTCAGCATTCCAAATCTGATTATTAGTTGGTTGAGCAATAATATTAAGATTACCCTCAGCAATTTTAATCTGTGCTTTCGCCGTATTTCCTGAAATTTGAGCTTCCCCAAAAATCGGATAAATTGTTGAAGGTAAGGAGAATTGAGTATTAGCTTTTAAGTTGTCTAAATTCCCAGAAATTTGACCATTTGCTGATAGGTTTCCAATCGGAAAACTGGGGATAAATCCGTAGGATTTAGCGATCGCATCCACAGGAATATCATTAACATTAAAATCTAACTTAACAATCGGATTAAGTTCAGTTTTTTGTTGTGAAATCTGAGGATTTGGGGGTAATTTAGGCAAAGTTTTTTGATCAACCGTCCCCTGGGGTTTTATTGGGGGTGCTAATAACGCGGTCATTCCTGCTAATTTAACTTCCCCTTTTCCGGTTACTGACCCCCCAAGGGAAGGTTGAATTAATAGGTTTTGAATCTCAATAATTGGATCAGATAAAATCTTAAAATTTGGATCAAGTTTAGTTAAGATATTAAAATCCGTTTGAATCTGATCAAAATAAACGCGATCTAATAAGGTTTTTTGAGTTGTGGCGATATTTCCTGAAATTTTAGGACTGTTTAAATTTCCTTTTAAGTTAAGATTAGCTTTCAATTCTCCCGTCACCGGAAAGGGAAGGGTAACAGGTTTTTTCTGAATAGTTTCTACGGTTTTTAACAGGGTGGAAACTTGAACAGGTTGTAAGTTTGCTAATAAATCAACTTGAGTTTTAGCTAAGTCTAAATCGGAATTAGTTGAAACCGATCCCGTTAATCCTAGAGCCAAATCTGCCATAGTAGTATTCAACTGATCAATGATCAATTTAGTTCCTGAAAAGCGCAATTTAGCTTGACTCAGATTAACGGGTTGGGGAAGACTATCAACAGCAACTTTAACTTGATCTAAATTCAGCGTTCCCCGAACATCTAATGGTTTATAATTATTTAATTTAACGTTTAAATTTGTATTGAGTTTTCCCTGTTTAATCGAAATCCCAGGAGTATCTACAAACCAAGCTAAATGGCTTAAATCTAAACGATTAGCTTGAATTTGAGCATTAACTTTTCCTGTTTCTAATAAAGCATCTCCTTTGATGACAAAAGTACCTGTTTCTGCAAATTTACCCCTTAAATCCGCTTGAATGCTCTGCTGATCTTCGGTTAAATTAGCTTTGATTTGATCCACCGCAATCACAATCGGCTTTTCTTTGGCTTTCAAAAGCTGATATGGCATTAAATTAATTTGAGCATTTTCAATCCCAATCGTTCTAAAAACCAATGTAACCGGAGGATTTGGATCTAATTTAAGTTTAGTATCAATCCAGTTTCCCGATGAATTTTGTTCAATATAAATATTAGGATTAACTATGGTAATATCAAGTTGAACCTTGGGTTTAAACAAGGATAAAAGAGAGAAATTAACCTCTACCGCCGTCGCTTCCCCCCTATCCGTATCCGTGGCTGTGGCGGGGATGGACGAATGACCAAAACGAATACTATTTAGGGTAAATCGTTCCAGGGGGCCAACATCAACGGGCCGTTGTAGTATCCCTTCTAAAACATTACTAATTATGGGGGCTAACCGATATCGAATCAACCAACTAGCGGTTGTCCCCACGGCTAACAGGGTGACTCCGCAGCCCAAACCTCCCCAAAGCAAAATCCGCTTTAACCGTCGTCGGCGGGGTAAAATTGATTCAGAATTGGGATTCGGTGTATTAGTCATCTCAAATCTGGCTGTAAGTAAATCAAAACAACATTATAGAAGCAATTCAGACTTTAGCATTTTAGCAGTGACATTGATCGGACAGAAGGAGAATGAGAACATTATAGGGATAAGTTAAGTTAAGAAGATTTAGAAACGGGGATAAAAATCTTCTTTTTTTTGAAGTCTTGACTAAAAATTATTAACGAAATGTTTTTCTCCAAATAAAAAGCACATCATCCCAATCTTTTTCAACATCAAAACCACCGATTTTTTCTACTAAATGGGGTGGATTTACCTTTTGCAAATCTTGATGCAGTTCTTGGTCACTATCGGAAAATATACCGAAAGTTTCTGGGTATCATTCTCTATAAGGTGAATATATCGAAACTTTCGGCTTTTTGTCCCCTAGTGGTTGACAAAACAGAAAGTTTCAGTGTAATAACATAGTTAGGCGGTCAGGAAAACTTTGGTAATCAATCATACGGTGTCAGACAAAGTATTCTGATTTTTGCTAAAATATTTTTATGCAGTTCAACTCAGGTGCAATATGTCCCTAATGAACACCCCAGCCAAATTCCAAGTAACTTCTCCCCCTTTTCGTTGGGATGAAGCGGGAGGTATCCGTATAGGTTCAAGCCGAGTGACTCTGGATAGCATACTTGCCTCATACCACAACGGCTCCACTCCTGAAGAAATCGCTATTCAGTTTTCAGTTCTTCGTTTGGAAGATATATACAGTACCATTGCTTATTATTTAAATCACCGTCAGGAAATTGACAGTTATTTGGAGCAACGTGACCAACAAGCTCAACAACTGAGACAACAACTAACTCAAAAACACAACTTAGTCGATTTAAGACAGCGCTTGCTTGCTCGTCATCAGTCAAAAGGAGAGTCGAGGCAAAGTGCGCCTTCTAACTGACGAAAATTTTAATGGAGCCATCTTGCGTGGGCTGGTGAGGCGTTTACCTGAATTAGATATAATTCGCGTCCAAGATGTAGGACTGATGAACACTGGCGATCCAGATATTTTAGAATGGGCGGCTAATGAGGGACGCATCTTGCTCACCCATGATGTAGCCACTATTACGATGTATGCCTACAATCGTGTCAATCAAGGACTACCTATGACTGGAGTTGTTGAGGTGATCTCAAAAGCGCCCATTGGTAAGATCCTTGATGATTTAGAACTATTTATTTGTTGTATTGAACCTGAAGAATGTGAAGGTCGGGTTCTTTTCATTCCTTTCTCTTGATGCGATCTCTATCATTTTCTACTCCAGAAATCTAAGTTGCCTAACACGTTGTTGGAGCGGACGGAGCGAGAGAACTTGGTGGTGAGTTCAAGGCTAACTGCCGCCGCTCAACTTTGCTGTTATACTCTTAGTCTGAAAGTGAAAATTTGGTATTATAGCATAGATTTTTTTTGCAAGAGGTCTAATCAAAACAACATTATCGCATTTTTTTCTCTTTTCCTAGTCAGAGTATGAAAATAGGGAATTGTGGGCTTAAATAAATCCCTATGGAAAGAAATTTTTAAGGATTGATTCATTGTTTAAGAAGTTGCGATCGCACTTTTAATTAAAATAATAATTTTTCATTTAAAAAGTTATGTTCATCTACTCTAAATGTTCGATTTGACTATTGGAAATTAGTTTAATTAGATGAGTAGCAACATCTGTTCTATGACATCTATGAAAGTTCATTTCAGCACACAATAATAAAACCGTTCCTTGTTCAGCGAGTTCAGCAACTTCACCTAAAGCGATATCTGCTGCTTCTGAGTCGGGAGGAATCCAATTTTGTTGACCAGATATATTACCTAAAGCAGTTTTAGAGATATATTTAACATTATTAGCTTCACAAACTTCTTGAAGTTTATTCCCATACCATTTACGACTCCAAGCCCGGGGAGTCATTCTCACATCAATCACAAAATTAACCTGATATTTATTCAGATATTCTAAAAATACATCATAGTTTTTTCGATTCCCATATCCGAAGGTTAAAATTAGCTTATTTTTGAGTTTTGAAATATTGTTTTTCATATTTTTGATTAACAATCAAATAATTTTAACTGGCTATAATTTTGATTGGGTTGGTCAGATTTTTTGGGAATAGGTGGATAAAATAAACCTATAATCATAAAAGTTTGTCGATGATCTTTTAAATTACCAACAATAAAGTATAAATCTTTTTTGTTTAAAAAGTCAACCTCTAATTTTTCTCGAACTTTTTCTAGTGCTTCTGCTTCTCGTTCTTCTAAAGTATCTTTTTTTGATCGATCTCTACATTTTCGATAGAGTTCAGAAATTTCCCAATCACTAATTGAATATTTATGTTTAACTTGATTATTTTCAATAAATTCATAACCAAATTTGTAGGGTATTTTTTCAAGGTCTGAAGGAATTTCAAAGAAGTCCAGTTGATCTAATATGCCTTGTTGTTTATCTCCCCATTCACGCTTGTCTTTTTCATAATAATATTTTAGGATAGACTCTGGTTTGATAATTCCCAGAGATTTCCCTTGATCTCTAATATCTTGGATTGATTGAAATTGTAAGGGTAATACAAAAGATTTCCTTTCTGACCAATTATTTTGCGTTCCTATGCGCCTTAAAATTTCGATAGAAGAATCATCAATCCGATAACTCTCTAATCTGGAATCCTTATCACTTTTTTCTATCTTAACACTAATAATTGACCAACGGGGATAACGTTTATCAAAATCTAGCTTTCTAAATCGTATAGGATAAATACGAATCCATTCTAAAGGTTGTTCGTTATCATCCAGAAGAATACCAGCAGTACAGACGGTTTCTCGGTACTTGGTACTAATTGAAGGATAGGTTTTAGTCGCAATCAAAATTTTTCTTCTTTCCATAAAAATCCAATAGATTCACTGGCAAGATTAACCCCAATAAATAAAGGGTACAGCATCGCCATACCCTAATAATATTAAATCCTAAAGCAAACTATCTTTGTAGACAGACGCGCCGTGGCACGTCTCTACAACAATTTATTTGGCTTTGGCAACGTCCATAACTTCATCTAACAACGTGCCAGATTCCTCCATTTTGCCAATATCCAGAATCGTTTTAATCACCGAGTCAGGATTCAAACTAATCGAATCAATTCCTAACTCCACCAAGAACCGGGCAAATTCAGGATAATCACTAGGTGCTTGACCACAAATTCCAATCTTGCGACCATATTTTTTAGCTGCTTTAATGGCAATAGTCACCATCCGACGAACAGCTTCATTGCGTTCATCAAAAATATGAGCAACTAAGGCAGAATCTCGGTCTAAGCCTAACGTTAATTGGGTTAAATCATTAGACCCAATCGAGAATCCATCGAACACGGCGGCAAATTCATCGGCGAAAATCACGTTACTGGGAAGTTCACACATCACATAAACTTCCAAACCATTGACGCCCCGTTTCAGACCGTGTTTTTCCATTTCTGCTAACACTTTCCGACCTTCATCGGGAGTGCGACAGAAGGGAATCATCGGGGTGACGTTGGTTAAACCCATTTCGTCCCGAACCCGTTTCAGGGCCACACATTCTAACCCGTAGGCTTCGCGGTAGTTGGGGTCATAGTAACGGGAGGCACCCCGCCAACCAATCATCGGGTTTTCTTCCTTGGGTTCAAACTGACGGCCACCTAACAGGTTGGCGTATTCGTTACTCTTGAAATCGGACATCCGCACAATTACGGGATTCGGATAGAAGGCCGCGGCAATCATCCCGATACCATGGGCCAGTTTATCAACGAAGAAGTCTGGTTTATGGTCGTAGATTTTCGTCATCTCAGCGATTTCCCGTTTGGCTAACTCATCTTCGAGTTGGTCAAATTTCAACAACGCTAACGGGTGGGCTTTAATATGGTTAGCGATAATAAACTCAAGCCGCGCTAACCCGACACCATCGCAGGGAATCGAAGACAAACCGAAGGCTTCTTCCGGGTTGCCCACGTTCATTAAAATTTTTGTCCGGGTTTTGGGCAGATTATCGAGAATAGTTTCTTGGATTTCAAAGGGAACTAACCCCTCATAAACCCGACCTTCTTCTCCTTCAGAGGAGGAAACGGTAATTTCTTGACCGTTTTTAATTACCGAGGTGGCATCACCGCAACCGACAATGGCGGGAATTCCCATTTCACGGGCGATAATTGCTGCGTGGCACGTCCGTCCGCCAGCGTTGGTAACGATAGCGCTGGATTTCTTCATAATCGGTTCCCAGTCGGGGTCAGTCTTGTTGGTGACTAACACTTCACCCGCTTGGAATTCATCAATTTTATGCACATCCAGAATCACCCGGGCTTTGCCTTGACCAATCATTTCGCCCACGGCCCGACCGCGAGACAGAACTTTACTGGTGCCTAGCAGTTTGAAGTTTCTCAAAACCGAACCGGATTTCTGGGATTGCACGGTTTCAGGACGGGCTTGGACGATGAATAATTGTCCGGTAATTCCATCTTTAGCCCATTCAATATCCATCGGAGTATAAGTACCCCGGACTTGGGAATAGTGGTTTTCAATAATACAAGCCCACTTCGCCAGTTGCAGAATTTCGTCGTCGGTAATACAGTATTTATCCCGTTCTGACTGCGGAACTGAGATATTTTTAGTTAGTTTAGAACCTCCGATATCATAGACCATCTTCAGTTCTTTGCTGCCTAAGCGTTTTTCCAAAATAGGACGGAACCCTTGCAGTAAGGTCGGTTTGAATACAAAATATTCATCGGGGTTAACCGTGCCTTGAACTACGTTTTCTCCTAAACCATAGGCTCCAGTTACTAAGGCTGCATTCTTGAATCCGGTTTCTGTATCAATGGAGAACATCACCCCGGAACAGGCGAGGTCAGACCGTACCATTTTCTGCACACCCACGGACAGGGCGACGTTAAAATGGTCGAAATTTTTAATGGTGCGATAGGAAATTGCCCGGTCGGTGAAAATCGAGGCAAAGCATTTATGGCAGGATTCTAAAACTCCTTCTTCGCCATAAACGTTTAAGTAGGTTTCTTGTTGTCCGGCAAAACTGGCATCGGGTAAGTCTTCGGCGGTGGCGGAGGAACGCACAGCAACGTCTACATCATTGGAATAGCGTTTGCATTCTTCTTTATATTCTTCGCCAAATTGTTTACAAAAATCCCCATCGGTACTGTAGCGTTCGCAGAGTGTTTTATAAGCGCTGGTAATCGCTGCTTCTAATTCTGGTGGAAACGGAGTGTCTAAAATCAATGAACGAGCTTGTTTCCCGCGTTGTCGCAGGTTTGGCATATCTTCAACGTCGAGGTCTGCAAAGAGTTCCCGTAGTTTTTTCTCTAAACCCGCAGACTCAATAAAATAACGATAAGCATAGGCAGTGGTGGCAAATCCATTCGGAACATTAACACCTTGGGAAGTGAGTTCTCGAATCATTTCGCCCAAGGATGCGTTTTTCCCACCTACTGAGGGAATATCAGAAATTCCCACTTCATCAAACCACAGTACAAAAGCTGTTTCTTTCGCTTCTGAATTTACTGTTTCAGTCGTTGCATAAGTGTTAACCATTTTTAAAATCCTCCAATTGGAATGACTGTTTGATTAAAATTCAGTCAATCTTTATTGTTTATTTAAGTTCAAACTTAGGTCAGAACGTATTAATACTTACTCGTACATTCTAAGTTAAGTTTCTCTAAATCATTCTTGAACTTTGCAGTTCTTAAGATTGCGTCCGGTTTTTCTCTCTAGGTCTGAACTTTTGTTCTCAACTGAGGTTTTTTTCCCTCTATATTCAAGACTACCACCTTCTATCCCTATTACAATATAGGTTCTTTTTACTTCCATAGTAACCTAATGTAAAAGATTATTGCTGCCAGGGAGTTCTGGGCTATTCTTAAAAAAGATTAAGTTCTCAAAACCTTGAGAATTAACATTAACAAATGTTGCAAATGAATATTAACAATTGTATCAAAAAATCCAATATGGTTTCTACAAGCCTTCTGAGTCTAAATACTTGTCTAATTTAATAAGTACCTAAACAAAATTAATTACACATCCTCTACCCTGTTCCCTCCCCCCCTAGCCCCCCGTGCACGGGGGGTTTGGGGGCTCCTCCGTGCACGGGGGTTTGGGGGCTCCTCCGTGCACGGAGGGTTTGGGGGGCTCCTCCGTGCACGGAGGCTGTTCCGGTGTTCCCTCTCTCAACTAGGTAATTTATTTTGTGCAACTACTTATGCTATCAAATTACTGTTGTCAGGTTTTATCCTTTTCGCAGTCAGAGTGTCCTCACTCGCTGAAAAATCCTTCCCACCCCACAGTCCTCGAGACATCAAACATCCTACGTTAAATGATTACTGCTATTAATATTTTCCGTAAATCGTTCAATTGCTAATCGTAAAATTGATAATCCTAAAACAATTAAAAATAGAATTAACCCGATAGTACAAGCATAGCCAAATTCTAACTGTTGAAATCCTCGTTCATATAAATAATAAACAATGGTTTTAGAACTATTTCTCGGCCCGCCTTGGGTCATAATAAAAACTTCTTCAAATACTTTCGTGGAGGAAATCGCCGAAATTACCCCAACTAAAACCATATAGGGTTTCATCAGAGGTAACGTAATATCCCAGTGTTTTTTAAACCCATCCGAACCATCAATACTAGCAGCTTCATACAGTTCTAAGGGAATAGTTTGTAATCCTGCTAAATATATTACCATATAATAGCCTAAACCTTTCCAAATCGTCACCGCCATCACACTAAATAAGGCAATATTCGGACTGGTTAACCAAGGAATAGGCGGAATAGCAATAGCGTTTAAAAGTTGATTGAAAAAACCATTTTCTGCATATAACCATTTCCAAGCAATACCCGCTACCACCATAGAAATCACAACCGGGACATAATAAGCAGTTCTAAATCCATTCATTCCTCGTAATTTTTGGTTAACTAAAATTGCTAAGGTTAATGGTACAAAGACTAACACAGGAACTACTATGATTAAATAAAGAAACGTATTTTTTAAGGTTTCCCAGAATACCTCATCTGTCCATAACCGTTGAAAATTTTTTAACCCCACCCATTCTGGAGGTGTGAGTAAATCGTAACTAAATAAACTCAGATAAAATGCTTGTAACGCTGGCCAGAATACCGTTAAGGTAAGCATTAATAAAGCCGGAAATAAAAATAAATAAGGCGTGAAAACAGGTTTAAACTTTAACATCACTTTTTATTAAATAATTAATAAAGTTCGTTGTTGGGCTTTAGCCCTCAAGATTGCGCTTAAGCGCAACAACGAATTATGTTAGTCGGATTTTAACTCAGAAAATAACTCATCCCAATTTCCTGAAAACTGACTATCCGGTTCTGTTTTAACTTCAAATGTTGTATTACAAGCTGGCGCTTGAGTTAATACTTGAATACACAATTCGGCAATATCATCTCGACTAACTTGCCCTTTAATCGTATCACCTTGGGCAAATTTTAAAGCCGAACCTCCGGGCACTTCTGTTAACGCACAGGGACGAATAATAGTATAGGGAATACCGCTAGAACGAATCACATCTTCTCCTTTTAATTTCCAAGTTAAAATTCCTCCTAATTGGTCGTTTAAACGCACCGCAGGAGGTTCTTCTGCTAAATTTAATCCAGGTTTCCCTGGACGAGTTACCCCCGCCGAACTCACCTGCACAAATCGAGGTAATACTGTCCCACCATAAGATTTAATAGACTCAATTTCTAATTGAAATAATCCCGGTTGAAATTTAGGGTTTAAACCTCCATCATATTCAAACTTACTCAACATTAACTGGAGGGAAAATACCTGACTAGAATCAAAAGGTTTTCCATCTTTTACGGTTTTAGCTCGAAATACCGGAATTAATTCTGTAAACGGAATTCTAATCGTAATCGGAATATTATAAACCGTATCAAAAGAATAACAATATCCCACACTATCCCAACCATCATTACAGCGAATAATAAATTTATATCGTTTTCCATCTCCTTTAACTCGTAACTCGATTCCCTGATAGTCTGATAAATCTAAAGCAGGTTCAAAATTGCGAGTTCTAATAGAAACAAAACCTCCAGAATTAGCCGTTGAAACATATCCCGTAAATAATCCGCCATCTGGGATTAATTTTAACGAACTTTCACTAATACCCCCCATAACAATATCATCTAATGCTCCCCAAATTTCCTTAATCTCCTCCGTGGGTTTGGTAAAATCAAACAGAATTTTATCCCCAGCTTTCTTGAGAGTTACAGGTACAGCATAAATTAAATTTTGGATGCCTTTATATTCGACTAATTCCGGCACATCAACCACTTCCGGCATATAAAACTTAATTCCTTGATAATATTTTTCTCGATTAGGAGTATCTCCCTCCACAGGTTGAACTTTGGTTCCATTACAACAAATAATTGCAGTAACATCTTTGAAAATAGCCGAGGTTAAGGTTTCGGGAATTGTTAAATCAGCTTCAATTAATTCTACCGTATTTCCTAATATTGTTCTAGCTCTTTTAATATCCCTAACCAAACAACGCACCGTTATTCCCCGTTGTTGTAACCGTTTAACAACTCGTTTTCCTACCCCTCCGGTCGCCCCGACTACTAATATAATATTCGGTTTCTGTTGCGGTTGTTTTGTACCCATTCTCAATAAATTTTGTATCCAACTAATATTACCAATAAAAGGAACAACCCCAAAATAAGCCAGGGTTTTTAGAAACCTTCCCCCATCCCATTGTCCTTTTTGTTGCTCTACCATTGCCTTCTCCCGATAATTTTGTTAAAGGACTGTGCTTAAAGATTAAGATATGTAACAAATTTAATGGTAACAGAAGAAAGCCAAAGTTTCTCAAGGTCTGTGAAATCGTCAATCCTCAAAATTATGGCCTTTCCCTTCCCCAAATAGAAATATCTGTGTTAAGGTATCTCTTGATTGTATAGAAACGGAAACAATGGAAAATATTGATTTAGAAACAGCGCTCCCCGTCGGACTCGCTTTAGTGATTGTTGTAGGTAGTTTTTTGATGATGTTTACCAATTTTTGGACAACCAAGAAACGATAGCCATTAAAAAGGCTATAATAGAGAAGTTAAAAGTATAAAAAATATTTCATCTCCAGCTATTCTCAAAAACCAGAGTTTTAATCATGATAGATTTAACAACAATTGCTGAGTTTTCTCGAAATAACTGTTTGGGAATTTGTGCCTTTTTAATCCCATTTAATATATTAGCTACCTTACAAACCTTAATTTTTATTGGTCTAAATCGTCCCACCTCTCAAATCCTATTAATTTCTGGGTTTGCTAGTTTATATTCAGGATTGATGGTACTGCACGTTTTCAGTTGGTTTATGATTGGTGTGGTAATGATTCCCACCTATATCCTATTATCACTAGGAACAACCTGTTTAGTGATTAATATTTGGGCGATTAAATCCCCTGATAATTTAAAGTATTTTATCGAAAAAATAGTTTCATTTGCTCAAAAAATACTAGGCAAATTACAGAATCCAGCTTTTAACTAAAGCGATGGAATCTTCTGAAACTATCCATATTCACACAGATTAAAATCTTTGAAATCTGAACACGGATTAAACGGATTACGCAGATTAACACAGATTAAAATCTTTGAAATCCGTGAAATCCGCTTAAATCCGTGATCCCGATTACCTAACAAAAAAGACCAGCGCAAAATCTCAATTGCTGGTCTGGGTTTATGGATACCGTTGTTGTTTCGATTTGAAGATACCTAAACGCCGCGTTTCTTAATCAGCCTGCGGGCATAGATTTTCAAATCTCACATTAACTATTGTATCAAGGGTTACTCATTTTTTTGACAAAAATTTAACTTCAGGCGGTACGAGTCAACAATTAACCCCGATTAGCTTGTTGAACTTGTTGATTATACATCGAGCGTAACACCCGACCGGGATCAACCCAGTTGCCATTATGCTTTAATCCCCAGTGTAGGTGAGGGCCCGTTGTCCGTCCACTCATCCCCACCCTAGCAATTCTCGTCCCAGAAGGAACTTGTTGACCCTCCCAGAGTTGAATCCCTCCTTGTCGGTCAATAAAATAAGTCCCTTGAGCGTTTTTTTCCACGCTACCTTGAACATGACAATAAATATGTTCCCACTGACCCGACTGAATCGCAATTCCAGTCCCGCAACGGTCATCTTGCCAAACTTCTGTCACCGTCCCCTGCCACCAACTACGAATATAACTGCCTTGGGGGGCTGCTAAATCTAAACCATAGTGAAAACCCGACCCCCGATACCCAAACGGGGAAGTATATTCTTGAAAGCCTTCAACGGGGAAAGAAGCTCCCGACCAGTTTACACCCGTTGCCACTTCAGCATTTTGAGCTTTGGCGAACTGTTGTTTCCATCCCAGTCCCCCAAAACCCAGACCGATTAATCCTGCTAGTAAAATAAGATTACCTGGACGAAATAATTTAGATTTTGCCATCAATGTTTGACTCCTCAATCACTAAAAAAGGGTTATTAGTGGGATTTTTTATAAATTTTCAGTACACAGGACTCGGGTATCGGGATGTATTGTACTAGATTTTGGTGAATTGTTAACACTCTCCCACCTTAAAATAATGGGAAAGTGTTCAAATAGATGACTATTGATTAAGCGTTAGTCCCTTTGCCAAAGAATTTCGGCGGTTCAGCTAAGGTATAAATTTCGGTTTCGGCGTCGATCGCATCCCGCAGATGTTTGGGAACTTGCAACATTCCTAACATCGTTATCCCATCAAACATCTTTAGCCCAGAGGTGGTTTGCTCTTGTAGAATCTTATCAACATTTTCCGGTTCAGGACGGGTATTAATCGGTTGGGCAGAAACGATAATAAAACTCCAGGGACTTCCGTAGGTGGAAATATAACTGGTATAGGAGTGAACATGGGGAAAAACCGTTTTCAGGGTATTCACCAGGCGGACGTGCAGTTTCATCTCATTCGGGGAAACCGGGCCAGCTTGAATTACCCCATAGCCATCGGGGGTTAAAATTTGACGAATTTTTTCAAAATATTCCTTGGTGAACAATTTAAAAGATGGCCCATCTTCAATCGGATCGGATAAATCAGAAATCACAATATCCCATTTTTCCTCAGTCTGATCTAAAAAGTCGATCGCATCCCCGATAATCAATTGAGTACGGGGGTCATCAAAGGCATTTTCGTGCATTTCTGGCAGATACTCTTTACAGGCTTCGACCACATCCCCATCTAAATCAATCATCGCGACACATTCAACAGTTTTCCAGCGTAAAACCTCCCGAATGGTCGCCCCTTCTCCCCCGCCCAAAACCGCAACTTTTTTAGGAGCGCCATGATAAACGGAGGCGACATGGACTAATGGCTCATGATAGAGAAATTCATCTCCGGTACAAGATTGCCATTTACCATCAAGAACTAAGGCTTTTCCATAGGCCCCGGTTTCGACCACATACATATCTTGATAGGGGGTTTTTTTATAGACTAATACCTTGGTAATTCCATGAACATAAATATCCCAAGGTGTGATATACTCACTTACCCAAAAATCAGCTTTTAGTTCGCTACCCGACATAATCACTTCTCCTAAAAAAATACAGATCCAATGTTCTAGGGTAGAACATTCTGGATCTGCTACAAAATGTTAAATTGGCTTAACTTAACCTTAATCTTATACTTACTAAAACGTCTCTAATTTTTAACCATTGTTCGTTTACGCCAAATTGTTTGACATCCTCCCCGCCGTAAAACGGGCGGGGGTTCCTCACCACGCCATCTTTTTAGGATGGTCGCTGAATGGGGTTGACGCTTCATAGACTGTTGCTACACAAAAAGTAGTCTTATACTGTCTCCACGCCCGTTTTAAGTCTCGGAATGCCCTCCCGCGACTTTGAGTTTAACCTCGTTTACAAGTTAAACTTTTTGTTAAATTTGTTGTTAACCAATGCGTTCAAGGTTGGACTTTACCATTGCCTTACATCCGCTTCCCCTTTCTCATCGTCAACCCCACAGGACTGTCAACCTTGATATTTGTTTCGGAGTATCTTTGATAGGGTGGGTTTTTTCACACCACTGGTATGTTAACAAAAAACCACAGCAATTCGGTAGTTTTGTTATTTATCTTAATAAAAAGCCGTCGTAGAACGACGGGGTTTTAAACCCATTTTTTCGATAATCACAACCAACAACAGCATAAATTTGGCAATTTTGGTCACGGGTTCTAACAAATCCTCTGCCAACTTGGGTGCATATTCAGCCAGCAAAACACCAATTCCCATAGGTAACACCTGAGCAAAAAAGATTTGTTTGCCAATTTCTTGGGGTGACAACCAGGCTTCATTGGGGGAGAACTGAGCCAAAATCAGAGCCGTTAAGGGAATACTAATAATTGACAGAATGCACACCGTAAACTGTAAGCTGGCGACAAATTTGGCATTTCCCCCCGCTTGTAGGCTTTTAAACGGAATCATCGGCGCACCCGGACAAGCAATCATCGCCCACATCCCAATCTGTTGTGCCACCGTCAAACCTGGAATCAACATGGTTAATGCCCCTAATAAGGGCACGGCAATAAATACCGAGACTAGCGATCGCAGCATTAGAGATGGTTGTTGACATAACCAGATCACATCCTCAAACTTCCAGCGAATTGCCATCGAAAACATCAGAGCAAAGATGGTCAGTTTGGCATAATTATTGACACTCTCAGGTCTGAAGACACGCTCGATTCTGCGGACAGGATTAGTTTAATCTAATTCTCGCTACGATTGCCGCATCAGGATGGGTCATAGCCAAGGATACCGAGTCCAGTGTCACGGTTAGAATCACTGTGAAAACTGCAAGAACACTGATCAGAAAAGCCTGGCTAGAAATTCTTTTAGAAATCAGATAGGATTTTAAGGGAAACATAAATTAACTGTCCTGGATACTAAGGAGAAAAAGTAGCTGCTGATCTAATTTATCTGGATAATAGTAGTTAATCACGAACAGAATGTTGGATAATAAAGAATGACAAGTAAATTCTGCCTTACTTCTACCATGAATACTAAGACCGTAAACTATGCGCCCATGGCTCCTGTGTCTTATTGGGATGCACAATTATACGATAGTCACCATAGCTTTGTCTCCAATTTAGCTGTGGATCTCTTGGAATTGCTTGATCCCCGTATAGGGGAACACATTCTCGATCTCGGTTGTGGTACAGGTAACTTGAGTTACAAAATTACAAACACCGGGGCTGAAGTGATCGGTATTGATAAGGCCTCAACCATGATTAAAAAGGCCAATAAAACCTATCCCGGTCTGAATTTTTTGGTTATTGATGGAGCTAACTTAGTCTGGAAAGAACAGTTTGATGCGGTATTTTCCAATGCGGTTTTACATTGGATAAAGCAACCAGAAAAAGTCATTTCTGGAGTTTGTCGAGCCTTAAAACCCGGCGGACGTTTTGTGGCAGAATTTGGCGGGAAAGGCAATATTGATACGATTATTACAGCAATTGATCAGGCTTTAGATGCTGCGGGATACCCTAAAAATAAAACCCTGAATCCCTGGTATTTTCCAAGTATTAGCGAATATGGAATGCTTTTAGAAACTCAAGGATTTGAGTTAAAGCTGGCAACGTTGGTGGAACGTCCCACTCCATTAACGGATGGAGACAAAGGCTTAAATAATTGGTTGAGAATGTTTGCTGGAGAATTTTTTCAAGGGATTCCAGCCTCAGAACAAATACATATTATGAACGATATCGAAAGTCGCTTACGTCCCAAATTATTTAAGAATGGGACTTGGATTGCTGACTACAAGCGGATTCGGATTGTAGCTAATAAAATTAAGTAGTAAATTACACGGGGGAAAGGGAATATTCTAATCAATTTTATCCCTTTCCCTCTCAATAACTCAATTGTCGTAAGTCCCCGATCATTGGTATGTCGGGTTTAATATTCGCTTTACCAAAAAGCGAGTGGAAAGCCCCCGACTTTAGGCGTGGGGATGAACACGGTGGTGGCCCTTCGACTACGCTCAGGAGAGCCTTTAGCCACCTTGAAGAAGTTTGTCACAAAAATAGCTTTATCTGCAATACCTTATGATAAAATAGAATCATGATAGTTAGAGAAGCCAAACTACTGCACGGAACCAAGGAGCAATACAAGGCTCTTGATGAAGCCATTCGTACCGCACAGTTTATTAGAAATAAATGTGTTCGGTACTGGATGGATAATCAAGGAGTAGGTAAAGCTGGTTTGTATGCGCTATGCAAAGACTTAGCCGCATTATTTCCTTTTGCCAAAAAGTTAAATTCGGCGGCTCGTCAAGCTAGTGCAGAAAGAGCTTATGCTTCTATTTCTAGTTTCTACAGTCATTGTAGAAAAAAAGAAAAGAAAAAAGGCTATCCCAAATTTAAAAAATATTGTCGCTCTGTAGAATATAAGGTTTCGGGATGGAAACTATCTAATGACTGCATGAATATTGCTTTCACCGATGGTTTTGAGATTGGAACTTTGTCTGTCTATTGCAACAATGAAACAAGGGAAGACCTATTTCGATTAAAAATCAACCGTGTTCGTGTGGTCAAAAGAGCAGATGGGTATTATGCTCAATTCTGCTTTGATACTGACCGCAAGGAACAGGTTGAATACACTGGTAACGTTGTCGGGTTAGACCTGGGATTAAAGTATTTCTTCAAGGATCAAAATGACAATGCTGTGGTGTATCCTCAGTTCCTAAGAAAATCTGAGCGCAAATTAAAAAAGGCTCAAAAACAATTAAGTAAAAAGTTTGTGAAAGGGGCAAAACCCCAATCTAATAATTATCATAAAGCTCGGAAAAGACTGGGTAAAACCCACCTGAAGATTCAAAGACAGCGCAAAGACTGGGCGATTAAGCAAGCTCGGTGCGTAGTTCACTCTAACGATGTGATTGTCTATGAAGATTTAAAGGTGTCGAACATGGTCAAGAATCATCACTTGGCTAAGTCAATTTCCGATGCTAGTTGGTATCAATTCACCCAATGGTTAGACTACTACGGAAAAATATGGGATAAGGCAGTTGTGGCTGTTTCGCCTAACTATACTTCTCAAGATTGTTCTAGTTGCGGTTATCGGGTGAAAAAGTCATTGAGTACCAGAACCCATTCCTGTGCTAATTGTGGAATAGAGATTTGTCGTGATACAAATGCGGCAATTAATATTCTTAAAAAAGGCATGGGAATTCTGGGAATAAGGTGCCAAAACAGTACCTTTGGGCAAAAGGGATCTGCCGAGCAATCGGGAAAGCATGGGGAGAAGACCGCCTCTACTATTGATGGGAAACCAGAGATAGCAAGTGGATTTCTGTGAACCATGAACAAGAATCCCCCGCATTTATGCGTGGGGAGTATGTCAACCAATTGATTCACTCAGGAAAATCCGGTAAAATCCATTTGGGGGGCTGCGTTCTTTTCTTCCGCATCGCTTCCTCCGCCATTTGTAACATTTGATCTAAGGATGTATTATTGATAAAGTTCTCCGTGTCTGGGATATATTCCCGATTAGGGCATTTATCCCCCAAAACACAGCCATTCACACAGGCTTCCGCACAATTAATTGATGTTTCTATCATCGGTTTCTCGTCTCCACGTTATCGGTGTTAGATTTAGGTTTGCTTCCAGGTTAGGATTCAAAACCCCATACCTTCTGAAGTTCGTTTTAAAAATTCTAACGTGAGTTTCAGCTAAAAAAATAGTTGATTACTAATTATATGATAGAATAGGTTGAATTGGGCAATTTAATTAAGACTCAGATCTTTTCTCGGAGTCCCTATGAGTCATTTTATCCGCCGTTTCAAAAAATTACCTTGGCTATCTTTATTACAAAGTGTCGCCTTGACTTATTTAATAATTGCGATCGCAGAAATTTTTACCCTCTGGGGAATCACCCACTCTCCAGCATTCAAACAAATTATGCTTCTTTTATTGACTCCTCCCCTGGGGATGTTGATTATATTTGGAATGGGGGTGGGGGTGGGAGCCCTATCAATTTATTTAATAGAAGTTCAGCCCTCTAAAGTTATTCTTAATGTTGCTTGTTTATGGGCATTATTTATTAGTTTATTAATTGTTTTATTCCTCTATAAATCCATCTTTCCCCCTGTGATTTTACTCAGTACCTCTCAAATTACCACCATGGGAATTTTAATCGGTCTATTTTGGAAAGGTAGACCCTATTGGCGTTGACATTCTCACCCGGTTTCGTCTTTTTTCTCCAAACCAACTTTTCCCCAGATTAGTTCCCCAGACGACTTGACAAAAATCTCGATTTAGGAGATAATATCTTTACGGCTAACATGACTATACTCTTGACTTTTTAGTCAACACAATAACCCACTCAATCCCTTAACCCTCTAAAATCCAACTATTTCACCACAATCTTTAATCCTTCTCGATAATGGGCGATCGCCGTAATCACAGCAACCGAAAAATAAAACATCCGAATTCCCCAAAAACAAACCCCCATAATTATCGTAATTAAAGTCGGAGGAATCCCGCTTACCCGCACAAATTTAGAGTTAATTTGCTGTTCCAAACGTTCTAATTCCTGCATTTGCAGTTGTCGGGTTGGAACCATCGGAAATTGTCCAGTATATAAATAAAACCCAAAAACCCCATCCTGATTAATTCTACGTTTAAGAAAAGAATCAGCTACCGTTTGCGCTTGATGGAAGGAAAGATCATCATCCTGAGCAATATCCTCGACCCAAAGATTGTATTTAACCACTTGAGGAACCGCTAAAATAATTGGAATTAAAATAATCAGAAAAACTTGACTAATTTTTCGAGCATCGGTCGTAGGTAACAAACCCGTTGCGACTCCTAATCCCATCCCCAAAATCGCAAACACTAAAATATTGAGTAAATCAATAATTTCCAAACCCCTAAGTAAATCGCCAAATATAAAAATGGGGTAAACAAATCTATGGGCGAGTTTCAGGACTAAAACCTTAATTGCGATCGCCACAACCGTCAAGACCAATGCAGAGAAAACAAACATGAAAGCGCTGATGACATAAATCGTAATCCGCTTTAGTAGTTTGGGTAAATTCATTAAAGAGATTTAAAAGATTAAGGGTGACTCTGGGATTGGGTTAGGGACTGTTGGGCGAGTTGAGTAATTTGGGCGATCGCCAACTCAGAAGGAAAGGGTTGACCGACCGTATGCAACCATAACAAATACTCAATATTTCCGGCCGGGCCCTGGAGAGGCGACCAAGTTAAATCTCGATATTGCCATCCCAAGGATATCGCCACAGAACCCACCTGAAAGATAGCACGGGCGTGATCCTTAGAATCTCGGACAACTCCCTTTTTACCCACCCGTTCTCTACCTACTTCAAATTGAGGTTTGACTAACAGTACCACTTCCCGATTCGGCTTTAATAATTGCCACAATGGGGGCAAGATTTTGGTTAAAGAAATAAATGATACATCCACAACGGCAAAATCAGGATAATTTTCGGTTTGATCTAATTCTCCATACAACTGATCGGGAGTTAAATAACGCAGGTTTGTCCGTTCTTTCAAAACCACCCTGGGATCATTTCTAATTCCCCAGTCTACTTGTCCATAACCCACATCCACACCATAAACTTTTGTCGCCCCGGCTTTTAATAAACAATCAGTAAAACCTCCAGTGGAAATTCCCCCATCCAGACAGACGCGATCGCTCACCTCAATTTTAAATTCCTCCAGCGCTTTAGCCAGTTTTTCCCCCCCTCTGGAAACAAAACGCGATCGCTGTTTCACCTGAATCTTAGCTTCTACATTAACTTCCGTCCCAGGTTTATCAATCATTTGTTGATTCACTAAAACCGATCCCGCCCGGATTAAACCTTGAGCCTGTTGGCGGGACTCACATAAATTCAGGTCTACTAATAAGGTATCGAGTCGTTGTTTCACAGGTCAGGGGGAGTAGGGAATGGGTCATAAACTGATAACTGATGCGTTTTAAGTGGAGAATTGATTCATATTATTTATCCCAACGGCAAAGTAGAAATGACTACCGCCCAAAATATTGAGAACAACCCGAAAGAATATGATCTGGAAACCTGTGTAGTTTGGGGTCGATTTGAAGAATTTTAAGCAATGTTTAAAAGCCAGACTCCTGCGGAATTATAATTTAATTCTTAACCCAAAACCCTTGAAACCAATTAAGGCGATGCTCCCAAGTTATTATTGATCGCCCTATTTTTTTATCAGCCAAATCAAGCCTAACCCCTATTATACCCATGGGCTTAATAAGAGTTGGCTGTTTTATTTACTTGAAAAAAAATCGAGTCAAGGAGTTAAATATCCTGTTCACTCAATTCGCGAATTAAATGATCAAAAGGTTGTTCTAAATAATCTCCAGTGGGCAACCCGGCAGCAGCAACCTGAGCAGTAACTAAACCTTTCAGAATCCCGATCCCGAAAACAGTAGGGCCAACGGGAACGCTCAAGGAATTGTAAGTTTCCCGTAAACCTTGAAGCACCCGTTCATCCAAAACATCCGTATTCCCGGCCACCAGAGCATAGGTAGCATAACGCAGGTAGTAGCCCATATCGCGTAAGCAGGCTGCATAGCGACGGGTAGTGTAGGCATTTCCCCCAGGACGAATCAACTCAGGAACCTCGTCGAACAAAGCCATAGCAGCTTGTTTAACCAAATCCGCAGCATTGCCGTTGATCACCCCAGCAGCTTGAACTCTGGTTGTCCCCGTTGCAAAATAGGACTTGAGTTGATCGAGGGCGTCCCGATCTAAATAGCGACCCGTTCTGTCGTAATTTTTTATTAAGCTGGTAACGGCATCTTGCATGAAGTCTATCTCCCTATATAATATCTTTCAATTATTCTGAAGTCGCGACGTGTTGTATTGTAACACTCAATACAAAACTTAATCAATCTGACTCACTATGATCAGCCAGATGCTTTGTCAGTCCAACTGCCAAACCTGTCAGAGATAATCAAGAAGATTTTTGAGGAGATATTCATCCATGCCAGAGACAGCCCAAGAGGTCTTATCGTTAATCGAAGACCAAAAGATTCAAATGATTGACCTGAAATTCGTGGATATGCTAGGAACCTGGCAGCATCTAACGGTACACAACAGCCAAATCGATGAATCCTCCTTTACAGACGGCGTACCGTTTGATGGTTCCAGTATTCGCGGTTGGAAGGCCATCAACGAATCTGATATGTCCATGGTGTTAGATCCAAAAACAGCTTGGATTGATCCCTTCATGGCAGAACCGACTCTGAGCATTATTTGTAGTATTCAAGAACCCCGTACCGGAGAACCCTACAGTCGATGTCCCCGGGTGATTGCCCAAAAAGCCATTGATTATTTGGTTTCGACCGGAATGGGGGATACGGCATTTTTTGGCCCGGAAGCGGAATTCTTCATTTTTGATGATGTTCGCTTCGACCAAACCCAACATTGCGGCTATTACTATGTCGATTCCGTTGAAGGTCGTTGGAATTCGGGACGGGAAGAACCCGGTGGTAACTTAGGCTACAAACCCGGCTACAAAGAGGGCTATTTCCCCGTAGCTCCCACGGATACGTTCCAAGATATCCGTACCGAAATGCTATTAACCATGGCTAAATGTGGGGTTCCCATTGAAAAACATCACCATGAAGTGGCCACGGGTGGACAGTGCGAACTCGGTTTAAAATTCGGGACGCTGGTTGAATCCGCCGATAACTTGATGATCTACAAATATGTGATCAAAAACGTCGCTAAAAAATACGGCAGAACAGTCACCTTCATGCCCAAACCCGTTTTCGCAGATAACGGCTCTGGGATGCACGTCCACCAATCCATTTGGAAAGATGGCAAACCTCTGTTTGCTGGCGATAAATACGCGGGCTTCAGCGACATGGGGCTGTGGTACATCGGTGGCATTCTCAAACACGCTCCAGCGTTGTTGGCCCTAACCAACCCCAGTACCAACTCCTACAAACGTTTAGTTCCTGGGTATGAAGCTCCGGTGAACTTGGCCTACTCTCAAGGCAACCGTTCGGCTTCTGTGCGGATTCCTCTGTCGGGAAATAACCCCAAAGCCAAACGTTTAGAGTTCCGGTGTCCTGATGCCACCGCTAACCCCTATATGGCCTTTGCAGCCATGCTCTGTGCCGGGATTGATGGGATTAAAAACCAAATCGATCCGGGTGAACCTTTGGATGTGGATATCTACGATCTCAGTCCTGAAGAATTGCGGAAGATTCCTTCGACCCCTGGTTCTCTGGAATTGGCCTTGGAAGCCTTGGAACAGGATCACGCCTTCTTAACTGAACCCGGTGTGTTCACGGAAGACTTTATCGCTAACTGGATTTCCTACAAACTCGATAACGAAGTTAACCCCACCCGGTTACGTCCCACTCCCTACGAGTTTGCTCTTTACTACGACTGTTAATTTTCATTAAATCCGTGGGAGCGGAATTGACGAAAAGCCCCACGCTGACCTAAAATGGGTTGGCGTGGGGTCAATTATTCTTTGTCCTAACTTCCCTGGCAGTTGCTCTATCTCTTTTTTGTAGCTGCTATAGCAACCGCCAAGGCAGTTAGGACACCAGACGGATCTTAGAACCCAGACGGTGAAGTATTTTCCCCCCAGATCCGGCGTTACCTCCCCCCTAGCCTGCCGTGCACGGGGGGTTTGGGGGGGGCTATTCCCTATTCCCTGTTCCCTGCTATATGACTCAACCAACTGACTCCCACAATTCTCCGTCTACGGGTGGCGGTTTGCCCGTGTTGCAATATTGGGTGGAAAAAAGTATCTCGCCTCAAGGGTTAAAAATCTGGGAAAAATTGAATCATCAAAGTAGTTGTTTATCCTGTGCTTGGGGGACAGGAGGACAAAAGGGCGGTTTTGTTAATGAAGCTGGGGAATATTTACAACGTTGTATGAAAAGTGTAGAAGCGATCGCAGCCGAGTTACAAGAAGGCATTAAAGCGGATTTTTTTCAATACTTTACTATTCAAGAATTACAACAATTAGACTCTCAACAATGTGATCATTTAGGTCGGTTAAGCTATCCGATTATTTTAAGAAAAAACAGTAATTATTACGAACGAATTAGTTGGAAAGAAGTTTATCAAATTGCAGAAATAGAATTTCAAAAAAGCCCTGAAAGAATTGCCAGTTATAGCTCAGGACGCTCCTCAAATGAAGCTGCTTTTCTCCTGCAATTAATGATGAGGGCATTAGGGAGTAATAACTTAGCCGATTGTTCCGATTTATGTCATGCCCCTTCTACCGTAGGTTTAAAAGAGGTTTTTGGCAGTGGCACATCCATGGTTAGCCTAGAAAGTCTTAAAGAGTCCGATTGTGTGGTTTTAGTCGGTTCAAATGCCCCCGCTAATCATCCCCGATTAATGAATGAATTAATTAAAATTCGGGATAAAAATGGTAAAATTATTATTATTAATCCTCAAATCGAAGTCGGGTTAGTTAAATTTGCTTCTCCTGCCTTTCCAATTAAATCCTTACTCAAAGGCGGCTCAGATATTTCTACCCTTTATTTACAACCCATTCCTGGTAGTGATGTGGCGGTATTTGTGGGGATTCAAAAATCCTTAATCGAACAAAATTTAATTGATTTTGAATATTTAAACCATCATACCGATGGTTGGCAAGAAGTAATTCAAAACGCGGAAAATACAACTTGGAAAACCATTACTCAAACCTGCGGTTTATCCCAAGAAGAAATCGAAGAAGTTGCCTATACTATTGGAAAATCAAGTAAAGTTGTCTTTGCTTGGGCGATGGGAATTACTCACCATACCAACGGAGTTGATAACGTTAAAAGTATTGCCAATACCGCTTTAATTACGGGGAATGCGGGTAAATTAGGGGCGGGGACAATGCCCATTCGCGGACATTCTAATGTTCAGGGTTTTGGCTCCATGGGAGTTACAATTAGATTAAGTGAATCCATAAAACAAGGCTTAAAGGAACTTTTAGGACAAACTGTTACTGAAACAAAAGGTTATTCTGCCCGGGGTTTAATTACTGCTGCATTGGAGCAAAAAATTGATACATTATTTTGTTTAGGGGGAAATTTATATGCTGCTAATCCCGATTTAACCGAGACAAAACAGGCTTTATCTAATATTGAAACAATATTTTATGTCGCCACAAAACCCAATTTAGGTCATTTTCATGGTTTAGCACAGGAAAATACTATTATTCTTCCTGTATTTAATCGGTTTGAAAATCCTCACCGCACAACTACCGAATCAGGTAATAATTTTGTCCGCTTAAATGAACCCGGTACAACCCATCTTAACTCCCCCGAAGCTGATTTAATTTCAGAAGTTGAATTAATCACAGAAATTGCGAGTCGCTTATTAGGAGAAAATCCGATTCATTGGAAACGGTTACAAGATACTCAATATATTCGAGAGTTAATTGCTAAAACCATTCCCGGTTACAGTAAAATTGCTGAAATTGATCAATCTCAAACGGAATTTACCATTGATGGACGTATTTTTACTAAACCTCATTTTGCTACAGCTAATGGTAAAGCCCAAATGACTATTACCCCGTTACCACAGTTAACAATTCCCGATAAAGAATTTTTTGGAGTCACAGAAGATACTCCAGGTTTAGTATTAATTTTAGGCACGGGTCGAGGTTACGGACAACATAATACCGTTGTTTATAATTCGGCGGATAAATATCGAGGAATGCCTCACCGTCACTGTATTTTAATGAATCTCGAAGATATAAAAAACGCGGGTTTTCAACCCCATCAACGGGTAAAAGTTCGAGGAGATGCGGGGGAATTAGAACATATTGAAATCATTGCGGGTAATATTTTACCTGGTGCAGCATTTATGTTTTATCCTGAAGCCAATATTTTATTTAAGGCACAAATTGATCCTTTATCGGAAACCCCAGCCTATAAAAGAGTCCCTATTTTTGTTTATTAGATAACTACCTAAACAAAATTAATTACAAATCCTCTAGCCCCCGTGCACGGGGGGTTTGGGGGGGCTGTTCCCTACAATAACACATTTTATGCTTTAATTTAATCAAGTCGAGTTAAACAAAAGTAAACCTCCTCAACTTCTATGGTACAAATTCGTCGTCGTCAGCCTAATCCCGCCGTTGAAGTCTTAGGTTTACGCTATCAAGTAGCTATACCGGGTGCGGAGCCCCAAAATATTTTAGAAGAAATTGTTTGGTATAAAGAAAAAGAAATTACCGACCTACGGGAACGTTTACCCTTAGAAAAATTAAAGCAAAAAGTCAATACAATTCCTGCCACCCGTAACTTTTTTCAAGCCTTAAAACAAAGTAAAACTCAGCCTGCGGTGATTGCCGAAATTAAAAAAGCCTCCCCCAGTAAAGGAGTAATTAGAGAAGATTTTGATCCGGTTGCGATCGCAAAATCCTATCAACAAGGAGGCGCTACTTGTCTATCGGTTTTAACGGATAAAAAATTCTTTCAAGGAAGTTTTGATAATCTATCTCAAATTCGGGATGTTGTTGATTTACCCTTACTTTGTAAAGATTTTGTGATTTATCCCTATCAAATTTATCTGGCTAGATATTATGGAGCCGATGCGGTTTTATTAATTGCGGCAGTTCTCTCCGACCAAGACCTACAATATTTCCTAAAAATTGCTAAGGTTTTAGGAATGACCGCCTTAATAGAAGTCCATACCCTTGAAGAATTAGATCGAGTATTAACCCTTGATGGGGTTAACTTAATTGGAATTAATAATCGGGATTTACAGGATTTTTCCGTTGATTTACAAACCACTTGCCAACTGTTACAAAGCCGACAATCCCAACTGCAATCCCAGGATATTTTAGTCGTGAGTGAATCGGGACTATATACCCGTGAGGATATCAGTTTAGTCACCCAAGCCGGGGCAAAAGCTGTTTTAATTGGGGAATCTTTAATCAAGCAACCCGATCCTGGTGTTGCCTTAAATCAACTGATTGCCGTTGAGTGATATGATCACAAAAACGGCAGAAAAGCCCTGCTATTCTCAGGTAGAACCGATTCCTATTCCCGCTTATTAAGTTAATCCAGACAAGATTAATTAATTACAAGGCATAAAGGGTTGAAATAAGAAGTCACCAATTGAGAATTAAGTCACAATTTTGAGGGAAAATATTCCTTCCGTGACTTATGCAGAACACCGAACCCTTATTAATAGAAACAGACCATGGACGATAAATTAATGTTGATGATTCCAGGGCCAACTCCGGTTCCTGAAGGGGCTTTATTAGCGCTGTCCAAACACCCCATCGGACATCGCAGTGGCGATTTTTTCAAAATTATGGCCGAGGTGACGGAGAACCTGAAATGGTTACACCAAACCAAAAATGATGTGCTAATTTTAACCGTCAGTGGCACCGGGGCGATGGAAGCCGGAATTATTAATTTCCTCAGTCGGGGGGAAAAGGTATTATGTGGTTCTAATGGTAAATTCGGAGAACGTTGGGTTGAAGTCGCCACCGCCTACGGTTTAGAAGTAGATACCGTCACCGCCGAATGGGGACAACCCCTCGACCCCGAACAATTCCGGGCTAAATTAGAAGCGGATACTAATAAAGAAATCAAGGCAGTTATTATTACCCACAGCGAAACTTCTACGGGGGTAATTAACGATTTAAAAGCGATTAATCACCATGTAAAAGCTCATGGGGCGTTAATGATTGCGGATGCTGTCACCAGTTTAGGCGCGTTTAATCTTCCTATTGATGAATGGGGGATTGATGTGGTGGCTTCCGGTTCCCAAAAAGGCTATATGATTCCCCCTGGTTTGGGATTTGTGGCGGTGAGTGATAAGGCTTGGGAAGCCTATAAAACTGCTAACCTCCCGCGCTATTATTTAGATTTGGGATTGTATAGCAAATCGGCTAAGAAAAATACGAATCCCTTTACTCCTCCGGTGAACTTGTTTTTTGCTTTACAAGTCACTTTACAAATGATGAAAAAAGAAGGGCTAGAAAATATTTTTGCCCGTCATCAACGCTTAACTAAAGTTACGCGGGAAGCGGTTAAAGCCCTGGGATTATCGTTATTTGCCGCCGATGAATGTGCAAGTCCGGCGATTACGGCTGTTGTTCCTCCTGATGGCTTAGATGCTGAAGATATTCGGGCTATTGTTAAGAAGAAATTCGATATTGTTTTAGCCGGAGGACAGGATCATCTTAAGGGTAAAATTTTCCGCATTGGTCATTTAGGATTTGTTAGCGATCGCGATATTTTAACAGCGATCGCATCTTTAGAAGCCGCATTACAGGAACTTGGTTATCAAGGATTTACTTCCGGTGCGGGAGTTGCTGCGGCGGCCAGGGTGTTAGCAGAATCTTAATTTAATTTTTGAGAATTCTATCGGTGGGCAATAATAGCCCACTTTTTTTATATATAGTAATCCTATTTAGGATTGCTATAGCTATATAATAGACCCATACGCATAGCGCGTTTTGTTATCCCTTATTCTTGAGCTTGATTGTATTCGATGCTGAATTTTTACTTTGATCCAGAAACCAATACTCACAAATCCTTTGAGTTACCAGGCGCTCGTCCCCATTATAACCCTGACCGTCCGGGTCAGGTAGAACATATTTTTCTGGACTTAGTTATCGATATTCCTAATCAAAGTTTTAAAGGAACTTGTACCCTACATTTGAATCCGGTTAAAAGTGGCATAGAAACCTTAACTTTAGATGCGATAAACTTAGAAATAAAAGAGGTAAAAATTGAGGACATCAATCAAGAATTTGATTATGATGGCGAACAATTACAGATTTATCTACAGCAACCTACAATAGTCAATCAATTAATTAAAATTGTCATTAATTATTCCGTTACCAATCCCCAACGCGGACTTTATTTTATTAGTCCAAATAAAGATTATCCCGATAAACCGATTCAAGTTTGGACACAGGGAGAAGATGAAGATTCTCGCTTTTGGTTTCCTTGCTTTGACTACCCCGGACAATTAGCGACTTCAGAAATTCGAGTACAAGTTCCTAAACAATATTTAGCTATTTCCAATGGCGAATTAATTAATACTGAAACCAAAGGCAAAACTAAAATTTATCATTGGTCACAGAAACAAGTTCATCCCACTTATTTAATGACCTTAGCGGTGGGAGATTTTGCCGAAATTAAAGACGAATGGAATGGAATTCCTGTTTTATATTATGTTGAGAAAAACCGCCAAGAAGATGCTCTAAGAAGCATGGGAAAAACTCCGCAAATGATTGAGTTTTTCTCTAAATATTTTGGCTATGTCTATCCCTATCCTAAATATGCTCAAGTTTGTGTAGATGATTTCATTTTTGGCGGGATGGAAAATACCTCAACTACCTTATTAACCGATCGCTGTTTATTGGATGAACGAGCTACCCTAGATAATCGTAACACAGAAAGTTTAGTTGCCCATGAATTAGCCCATCAATGGTTCGGGGATTTAGTCGTTATTAAACATTGGTCACACGCCTGGATTAAAGAAGGCATGGCGACCTATACCGAGGTATTATGGACGGAACAGGAATATGGCAAAGACGACGCGGCTTATTATCGTTTAAATCAAGCCAGAAACTATTTTTCTGAGGATAGTTCTCGCTATCGTCGCCCAATTGTCACCCATATTTATCGGGAAGCAATTGAACTTTATGATCGCCATTTATATGAAAAAGGCGCCTGTGTTTATCATCTAATTAGAACAGAATTAGGAGATGAACTATTCCAAAAAGCAATTCAAACTTTTGTTCAGGATAATGCCCATAAAACCGTAGAAACCATTGATTTATTACGGGCGCTAGAAAAATCAACCGGAGCTAATTTACTTCCCCTGTTTGATCAATATGTATTCCGAGGCGGACATCCTGATTATAAAGTATCCTACAGTTGGGATAATCATGATAAATTAGCCAAAATCACGATTAAACAAAATCAAGCCAAAGATAGCGATAAACTCAGCGAGACAAACCTCTTTGATTTAAAAATTCCGATTGGTTTTGGCTATAAACCCGATAAAAAATCCCCAGAAACGGAAGTAAAACTCAAAACCTTTACGGTGCAGGTTCATGAAAAAGAACAAACCTTCTATTTCCCCTTAGAAAAAAAACCCGATTTTATTAGTTTTGATGTGAATAATAATATCCTCAAAACCGTAACTTTAGATTATGCTGTGGCTGAGTTAAAAGCTCAATTACATTATGATCCCGATCCGATTTCTCGAATTTATGCCGCTAAATCTTTGGCTAAAAAAGGTGGATTAGAAGCCGTCAAAGCCCTATCAAATGCTCTAAAAAATGATGGTTTTTGGGGGGTACGGGTAGAAGTTGCCAAACAATTAGTGCGAGTAAAATTAGATCAAGTTTTCCCAGGATTAGTTGAAGGATTAAATGATCAGGATGCCCGGGTCAGACGGGCGGTAATTAATAGTTTAGCTAAACTGAAAACTACAGAAAGTTATCAAGTCTTAAAACCCCTTTTAGAAAAAGGAGATCCCAGTTATTTAGTTGAAGCGACCACCGCCGCAGCCCTGGGAGAAATCGCCGCAACTCATCTGGAGGATAAACATTTACTTGAACAAACTGTAAAACTGTTAAAATCTGTCCTGAAAGAACGGGAAGGCTGGAATGAAGTGGTGCGTTCCGGGGCAATTTCAGGACTGAGTAAAATCAAAACCTCAGAAGACGCCTTAAACCTGATTTTAAAGTATACCGCCCCCGGTATTCCCCAGGCATTACGGTTAACTTCGATTCGGGCTTTGGGCAGTATTTCCACTGGTCAAACCTCGACAAATACCGAACGGATTGTACAACGGTTAGAAGAACTATCTAATGAAGCCTTTTTCCTGACGCAAGTGGCTGTTGTTGCCTCCCTGGAACAGATGGAAACCCCGAAAGCCATGGATGTACTTCAGTCCTTAACAGACCAAACCCTAGACGGACGAGTTCGCCGTCGAGCAGAGGAAGCGATTCAGACTGTTCAGGGAAAAATCGGTTCAGAACCCGCATTGAAAAAACTGCGGGAGGAACTCGACAAAATCAAAAAGGAAAATCAAGACCTTCGCAGTCGTCTGGAAACTTTAGAAGCAAAAAGTAAATCCAGCAAATCGTAAAACCGGATGCTAGGCGCGATCAATTTCTTGATCTTGAAGGGTATAAACGTTGTATAGAACTTATTTCCCCCCTATTGAATAATGATTCAACCTAACGGCGTCAAAAACTTAACGTGATTTAACGTTTGATTGAGTCACAAAAGGAGAGATTTGAGTTAACTTACAGTAAAGAACAATCCGAAAGGTTAGATAGTTGTACTCAACCCCCTACTTGATCAATTCTCCGTCGGTGAATGAACGATGATCAGATTTCTTTTTTGACAAACCGTGCAATTTTTGTTAAAAAGGCTACAATCGAAAAGGTCTTGGCGTCATCCAATGATCACCTTTGAATATTTACCTTCACTATGCTAGGACTGAGGTGGGTTACGATAACTCACTCAGTAACTCGCTGGGTAAATATTTAAACCTGGATTCGGTGTTTCACTGGTTCAGGAGTCTATGAATAGACATCTTTATTCTGTAATTAATTTTTACTAATTGAGGAGCATGAGGAACGCGGCATGACCCAAAGTAACAACGGACTCGCAACCACACTTCCACTGGAGAAACAAGTTGATATCCCTAAAAATGACAATAAAGCCAGGGACAGGGACAAGGATTTATTAAAGGATATTGGAGAACCAGATGCAGAAGATCTAATTGAAGAAGAAGAAACTTCAGAGGATGTGGTCGGGGAGGAAGATGACGAGAATAAAGCTGCAAAAGGAGCTAAATCTCGCCGTCGAACTCAGACGAAGAAAAAACACTTTACAGAAGATTCGATTCGTCTCTATCTGCAAGAAATTGGTCGGATTCGTTTATTACGCGCAGATGAAGAAATTGAACTCGCTCGTAAAATTGCCGACTTACTCGAACTAGAGCGAATTCGGGAAAAATTGATGGAACATTACGACCGCGAACCCAATGAGCAAGAATGGGCAACCGCCGTTGAAATGAAGTTGCCAGAATTCCGCCGCCGTCTTTATATTGGCCGTCGGGCAAAAGATAAGATGGTACAGTCTAATTTACGACTGGTGGTTTCTATTGCCAAAAAATATATGAATCGGGGTCTTTCTTTTCAAGACTTGATTCAAGAAGGCAGTTTAGGATTAATTCGCGCCGCCGAGAAATTTGATCACGAAAAAGGTTACAAATTTTCCACTTATGCGACCTGGTGGATTCGTCAGGCAATTACTAGAGCGATCGCCGATCAATCTCGGACTATTCGACTACCAGTTCACCTGTATGAAACCATTTCTCGAATTAAAAAAACTACCAAGTTATTGTCTCAAGAAATGGGTCGCAAACCCACGGAAGAAGAAATCGCAACTCGCATGGAAATGACCATCGAGAAGTTAAGGTTTATTGCTAAATCGGCTCAACTTCCGATTTCTTTAGAAACACCGATTGGGAAAGAGGAAGATTCTCGTTTAGGAGATTTTATTGAATCCGATGGCGAAACTCCTGAAGATCAAGTATCTAAGAATCTATTACGAGAAGATTTAGAAAATGTATTAGATACCCTCAGTCCCAGAGAACGAGATGTATTGCGTCTGCGTTATGGGTTAGATGATGGTCGGATGAAGACATTAGAAGAAATTGGTCAGATTTTTAATGTCACCCGGGAACGGATTCGTCAAATAGAGGCGAAAGCGTTAAGAAAGTTACGTCATCCTAACCGCAATAGTATTTTGAAAGAGTATATCCGTTAATTGCCGTTATTTCTGTTCGGGTTGAAACAATTTGATCCTGAGAAATAAATTTTTTAATTATCCTCAACGGAGGATAACTCAGGCTGCAATTTATCAACCCGTTTTTTGAAAGATTAAGGTTAAAAATTAACTTGTTGAAACATACTCAGGACTATTGAGCAAAACTTATCATAATACCATAAAATTATTTTGCAAGAGTTCTAATAACCATTCTATAATAGAGTTTAACATAAAATGGTCTAATCTGCTGATCAATTAACTCATCCGATGAATGAACCTCAATTTTCCAGTAGTAGCGATCGCCTTCCCCCGCAAAATATAGAAGCGGAGGAAGACATTTTAGGGGGCATTCTCCTCGATCCAGAAGCCATTAGTCGGGTAGCAGAATTATTACAACCAGAATCCTTTGCCCTCAAATCCCATCAAATTATTTATCGGGCAACTTTAACCCTACATTCCCAAGGAAAACCCACCGATTTAATGACCGTTACCACTTGGTTAGCGGATCAAAAATTACTCGAACAAGTGGGGGGACAATTAAAATTAACTCAACTGGTAGATCGCACGGTTTCGGCGGTTAATATTGATCAATATGGTTTATTAGTTGTAGCTAAAAAAATCCGTCGCAGTCTGATTACTGGCGGACACACTATTATTGAATTAGCTTATGATACCAGTCAAGATTTAGAAACAGTTCTCGATAAAGCCGAACAACAAATCTTTAATATTTCTCAAGTTAGACCGCAACAGGATTTAGTTTCTATTGGTGAAACTTTAATTGATACTTTCCAAGAAATTGAAGACCGTAATGAGGGAATTTCCTTACCCGGTATTCCCTGCGGATTTTATGATTTAGATGCCCTGACAGGAGGTTTTCAACGGTCTGATTTAATTATTATTGCGGGTCGGCCGTCGATGGGTAAATGTTTAAGTTTTGATAGTAAAATTGTTTTATCGGATGGGAGTGTTGTCACGATTGAAGATATTTATAATCGTCAAAAAGCTCAAATTTTAACGTTAGAAAATAATTGGAAATTCAAAATTACTGAACCTTCTGACTTTATTGATGATGGAATTAAACCCGTATTTAGAGTTACCACAAAACTAGGGCGTTTTGTAGAATCTACCATCACCCATCCGTTTTTAACGATTCAAGGATGGCGACCTTTAGGAGAAATTAAACCCGGAGATAAAATTGCTGTTCCTCGTCAATTTAATAGCTTTGGATCGGAAAAATTACCTGAATATCAAGTTAAAATTTTAGGTTATTTACTAGGAGATGGAGGGTTGACGAATATTAATAGAATATCATTCAAGGATTCCCCTAAATCGACCCCCCCATCCCCCCCTTGTCAAGTGGGGGCTAAGAGAGATAATTATAGAATTAAACAGGATTTTGTTGAGTCTATTCAACAATTGATTGAAAATAAACCCGAAATTTATCCTCTCCTTACTAAGGGGAGGGTTAGGGATGGGTTAGTTATTTGGATGGAAACAATTGGATTTTGGGGTAAAAATTCTCATCAAAAAACGATTCCTGAAATTATCTTTAAATTAGAGCGATCGCAAATAGCATTATTTCTAAATCGTCTGTTTGCAACCGATGGCTGGGCAACAATATTAGCCAGTGGTCAATGTCAATTGGGTTATGGCAGTGTTAGCGAAGAATTAGCCCGACAAGTTCAACACTTATTATTACGATTTGGGATTATTGCAACACTGAAAAAGCGTTCTGTTAAATATAAAGAAACGATTCAAACGGCTTGGCAACTGGATATTACTGATGCTTTATCTATCAAAATCTTCATCTCAGAAATTGGGATTTTTAGTAAAGAAGAAGCACTTTTAAAAATAGAAAATGCGTTAATGAATAAACGCTATCAAACCAATCGAGATTTGATTCCCATAGAAATTTGGCAAGAAATCGCAACGGTTAAAGGCGATGAATCTTGGCAAAGTTTAGCAAAAAGGGCAGGGATTCCAGGCTATAGTAATATTCATGTTGGTAAACGGCAATTATCACGGGAAAGACTCTGGAGTTTAGCCACTACTTTAGATAATTTACCCTTACAACAGTTAGCAACCAGCGAAATTTATTGGGATGAAATTGTCTCAATTGAATTTATGGGGGAAAAACAGGTTTATGACTTAACTATTCCTGAAACCCATAATTTTGTTGCAAATGATATTTGTGTTCATAATACCAGTTTTGCTGTCGGTTTAGGACATAATATTGCTAAGGGTCAAAAACTCCCCATTGCCGTTTTTAGTTTAGAAATGTCGAAAGGGCAATTAGTCCAAAGACTATTATCAAGTGAAGCAAAAATTGAAAGTAACCGCATTCGTTCAGGTAGAATTAGTCAATCGGAATGGGAACCTTTAACCATGGCAATTAGTTCCTTAGCAGAATTACCCATTTTTATTGATGATACCCCCAATATTACCGTTACCGAAATGCGTTCCAAAGCTCGAAGATTGCAAGCTGAAAATGGGGGGGTATTAGGGTTAATTTTAATAGATTATTTACAATTAATGGAAGGTGCTAGTGATAATCGGGTACAGGAATTATCGAGAATTACCCGGTCATTAAAAGGATTAGCCAGAGAATTAAGTGTACCTGTTATTGCCCTATCCCAGTTAAGTCGTAGCGTTGAATCTCGTACCAATAAACGGCCGATGTTATCGGATTTAAGAGAATCTGGATGTTTAACAGGTGATAGCTTAATCACATTAGCAGATACCGGATTACAAGTACCAATTAAAGAATTAATAGGTAAATCTGGTTTTCCAGTTTGGGCATTAAATGAAGAAACAATGAAGCTAGAAACAGCTATTGTGAGTAATGCCTTTTCTACAGGTATAAAACCTGTATTTACGTTAACAACTCGACTCGGAAGAAAAATTAGAGCCACAGCTAATCACAAATTTCTAACAATTCAGGGTTGGAAAAGACTGGATGAGTTAAGTTTTAAACAACATATCTGTTTACCAAGATATCTGTCTATTTCGGGTAAGCAAACCATGACTTGTTCTGAGGTGGCATTACTAGGACATTTAATAGGTGATGGTTGTACACTGCCACGTCATGTCATACAGTACACGACTAGGGAGATTGATTTAGCTGAAAATGTTGCATTTCTGTCAAAAGAATTGTTTGGAGATGCCATTGTTCCTAGAATTTCCCCTGAACGTGACTGGTATCAGGTTTACTTACCAGCAACACAACACTTAACTCATGGTGTTAGAAATCCAATAGCCAAATGGCTAGACTCTCTTGGAATTTTTGGTTTAAGATCTCATGAAAAATTTGTGCCTCAAGACTTGTTTTCACAACCGCAAGAGTTAATAGCTTGCTTTTTAAGACACCTTTGGAGTACAGATGGTTCTATTAAGTTGGTTGCGGGAAAAAAACCAAGACCCACTGCTTATTATGCAAGTAGTAGTCAAAGACTAGCGTTTGATGTTCAGACACTTTTATTGAGACTGGGTATTAATGCAACACTCAGAATGATTCCTCAACCTGGTAAGGGCAGAGATCAATATCATGTCACGATTACAGGCAAAATTGATCTGGAATTATTTATTCAAAAAGTTGGAGCAGTAGGAGAATACAAACTAGGTTCATTACAAGAAATATCTGAACACTTTGAAAATTGCATTCACAACCCTAATAGAGATGTAATTCCCAAAGAAGTTTGGAAAAACCAAGTTGTACCTGCAATGCAAATTATTGGTATGACAACACGAGAAATACAATCTCGTCTAGGACAGTCCTACTGTGGCTCTACGCTTTACAAAGCAAATTTAAGTCGAGAAAGAGCATTAAAAGTTGCCAATATTGTTCAATCAAATGACCTACTTGCCCTTAGCAACAGTGATGTGTATTGGGATGAAATAGTTTCAATTATACCTGATGGAGAAGAAGAAGTATTTGACTTAACTGTTCCTAGGTTACATAATTTTGTAGCAAATAACATCATTGTTCACAATTCCATCGAACAAGATGCGGATTTAGTGATGATGATCTATCGAGATGACTATTATAATCCCGATACCCCAGACCGAGGTATTACCGAAATTATTATGGCTAAACATCGGAACGGCCCCACAGGAACCATTAAACTATTATTTGACCCTCAATTCACTAAATTCAGAAATTTAGCCAATCCTCGTTCTAGCTAAATTCATACACAGAAACCGGGTTTCTTCATATATATAACGACTAGAAACCCGGTTTTTTGGAGCTTTTATTTAACCTTTAAGGATGAAATAATCAAGCTTTTAATAGTTCCACATCAAAAATTAACGTTGCATTCGGAGGAATCACACCGCCCGCACCGCGAGAACCATACCCTAATTCCGGTGGAATAATTAACTTGCGACGTCCGCCCACTTTCATGCTCATAACGCCTTCATCCCAACCTTTAATTACTTGACTAATACCAATTTTGAATTCAAAAGGTTTTCCGCGATCGCGAGAACTATCAAACTTTTTACCATCTGTTAAAGTTCCCGTATAGTGAACCGTAACTGCTTGACCCTGCTTAGGAGATGCACCTTCACCTACGATTAAATCCACATACTGTAAACCGGAGTCAGTTGTAATTACTTTTTCTTCTGAATTTGTCATGTTTTGAGCAATAAGAGTTTGATCATTGGCAACCATATCGGGTGCAAACAAAGGAATACTAGAGGTTGCTACCGTCTGTTGCACTGCAATTGGAGTATTTTGATTAACCGCTTGTGCCTGTTGTATTGATGTTGTAATTTGAGCTACAACTAACACAACCGTACAAACAATAATCACTCCTAAGCTAATTAGAATTTCTCGCAAAATTCATCCTCCTGCATCTACTGATGTACCTTTAGGATTGTTGTTTCAGGGAAAACCCAAGATTCAAGTTTGACATTATTTGGTAACTGTTTAACGCCAAAGACGATTTTCCAAGTCTCTCATCTGACGTTCTAAGCGGTCTAGGCGTCCGCGTAACTCATCAAGTTCCGACTGACGGGGAACCCCCACATCCTGCATTAAATTGCGGAATTGGCGCTGCATCAGGTCTTCTAAACTGGTTTGATCGAGTTTGAGACCCTGCATCATGTCATCGACAAACTTTTTGGCTTGGTCTGTATTCATCGTCCCGTCTTTGACCCACTGATCGGTGGCTTCCTGCAATTTTTCCGCTACTAAGGAAGTTGTCCCAATTCCAATCATCAGTAGTTGTCGGAGTAAATTATTTTGATTATCCATTGTTTCTCACCTGATTAGGCTGCTAAAGTGCAAAGATAAAGCTAGGCTTTATGTTTAGACTGACTCACATTTTCTATTTTGTGGTATTTTTCCCAAATTCGCCGATTCGATTTTTCCAGGTTTAAATCTTCAAAATGTCCCATTGTCCCCGGTGTCACCAACTGATTGATTCTCAGGCGTTAAGTTGTCCCCATTGTCAAGCTCAACTCAAAGCCTTTGGACATCCCGGTATTCCCCTCTATCGTTCGACGGGGAAGGAATATCTCTGTGAAACCTGTCTCTATCATGAGGATGATACCTGCAACTTTCCCCAACGTCCTTTGGCCAAGGAATGTACCCTCTATCAAAATCGTTCTGAACTATTAGTTTCTGATCCGATTAAATCTCAGCAAAATTTATCTGTTGCCTTCAGAATTTGGCTACAACAGAATATTATTTGGATCGTTGTTTTAGGGTTATTAATTATTAGTTTTATTATAACTCTTTTATAACCTTTTTTTTGATTAACTTAAAAACTCCGTTGTTGGGCTTTAGCCCATAAATCCTTGGGCTAAAGCCCAACAACAATTAATCCTTATTCTTATTTATAGGTTTGGAATTTTATCACCAAATTCATAAGCAGTTTCTAACCAGAGGTGTTTCGCATCTTGCAAATTTGCCATAACTTCTTCTAGGGTTTCACCTTGGGTTATACACCCTGGCAAATCTTTGATTTCAGCAACATAACCTCCTTGGGGTTCAGGATATAGTGTAATTGGATAAGGTAAATTTAAGTAATATTCTAAGGGTTTACTTTGTGTTTTTATGTTCTGCATACCAAATCTCCAAATCTAATACACGGATAATCTGTTAATTTTAACATTTTAAATCTTTGCTAACAATCTAAACCCTGTAAGGGTGCGGCGCACCTCGCCCCTACGTTGGCTGTGAAATTTTATAGGGATAAATGCGATCGCATCTCCCAAATTTAAACCGTTAAATCTTCAATGTCATCCTGAGCGTAACGAAGTGAAGCGAAGGATCTCAAGGGTTATTTGCTGATAGCAGAAATCTCTATGAGATGCTTCACTACGCTGCGCTTCGTTCAGCATGACAAGGGGGAATTTATTAGGCTAATTTTAAGAAATGCGATCGCATTTTTCAAGATTAATCGCTTAATTCTTCAAAATATGAGTTACAAATTGCATCTCCATCAGAAGAATAAGGATTTTGTAAACATTCTAACTCTTGAATTCTTTGATCTTTATCTTGAATCACCCTTTTTAGGTATCCTATTTCACTTTTCTGTTCTTGATTTTCTTTCTCAAGCTCATGATAGCTTTTTTCTTGGTATTCATTAAAGGTTGAAGGCAAAGTTTTAACCTGATGATTACCATATATTTTATGACCATTATTCCATCTATATGATCGAGGTTTTTTCCAGGTTTTTGAATCCCGCTTTCGTAAAGCAGTTAAAACCAAAGGAATCATACCAAAGAAAATTAATTGATAATAATCTCCTAATTTTTTTAGTAATTCTCGATCAAATGAACGAAAATCAGTTCTGATATAAAAAAAACAAACAAAGAATATCATTTCCTTCCAACCATAACTGAGTTGATTTAATTGTACATAATCAATCACTTTATCAACTTTGGCTTTATATTTAGAAGGAGAAAGGATTTCATTTTTACTGGGAAAAATACAAGTTTTAAAGCTAGTTAAAGTTTCACGAAGTTTATTGACCGAAAATTGAGTATTGTTCAACCCTAAAGAATCCATGAATATCATTTCTTGTTCTTCTTTAACTGTAGCTATAAACAAATCTTCAGGAGATAAAAACTTATATTCTTCTTTTAACATTTTAGACGATATTCTATACCGAAACCGATTTAGAAATGATGATTGATCCTGTAGCTCTTGATAGTGTAAAGCAGCCCTTTCAGAATAGAATTTTTTTAAATAGGGTTCTGTTAGTTGAATAATTTCCCATAAAATTATGTATTGATCGATTGTTTTCCAAATAGCTTGTGTTTTTAAAGGATCAATTCCTTTATCTTCCAAATCTTGCTCAAATATGCCATCTTGACCTGTAAATTTTGCTTCTAATGCTTGAGAAAGTAAGACATTCCATTCTCTATTTTTTTTCAAATCTTCCTTTTGGTCTTCTGTCAAACATAATTGCAGATAACCTTGACTGGGCCAATTTTGTAAAAGCTCAGGTAACTTTTTAGTAATCACATCTTGAGTTCTAGCCATGATCATTGTCTCCATAAAATTTTATTGTTCACAATGCTAGATGGCTTTTCCTACCTATAGATCTTTTGTGTCAAAGATATTAAGTTTTGTAACAACTATTGCTTTTAACTCAACACCCTCCCCCGTCACACACCTTAACAACATTGACGTCCCTCCTTGCGGTAGGCTAGATCAAGTGACTTTATTAGCTTGTATTATTGCTTTAGTATGTCTGTATCTGCCCCGACTCGTACCGTCCGCATTGCATCGCGCAAAAGCCAACTCGCCCTAGTCCAAACCCATTGGGTACAGGGAGAACTTCAGAAACACTTCCCCGATATCACTTTTGAAGTGCAAACCATGTCCACCCAAGGCGATAACATCCTCGATGTCGCCCTGGCTAAAATTGGCGATAAGGGACTATTTACCAAAGAATTAGAATTAGGGATGCTTGACCGTAGCAGTGATATTGCGGTGCACTCCCTCAAGGATTTACCAACTCGACTTCCCGAAGGATTAATGTTAGGCTGTGTCTCGGAACGCGAAGATCCAGCAGATGCTTTAGTTGTTCATGAAAACCACAAAGATAAACAACTGGAAACCCTGCCATCGGGTGCTATTATTGGGACTTCTTCCCTGCGACGCCTAGCCCAACTTAGATATCATTATCCCCATTTAGAATTCAAAGATATTCGCGGCAACCTGAATACTCGTTTGCAAAAATTGGATAATGGAGAATATGATGCAATTATTCTGGCCGTTGCTGGGTTAGTTCGTTTGGATATGGGCGATCGCATTCATCAAGTCATCACCCCAGAAATTTCTCTCCACGCCGTCGGACAAGGTGCTTTAGGGATAGAATGTCGAGAAGGAGATAGCGATATTCTTGATATTATTAAAGTCCTCGAACACACTCCCACCGCCCAAAGATGTTATGCTGAAAGGGCATTTTTACGCGAGTTGGAAGGCGGTTGTCAAGTTCCCATTGGAGTTAATACTTTTATTGAGGGCGACCAACTCACTTTAGTAGGAATGGTGGCAAGTCTTGATGGCAAACGGTTAATTAAAGATACTGTAATTGGAAATACCACTGATGCTGAAGATTTGGGTATTCAACTCGCCCATAAACTCAAAGATCAAGGAGCCCAAGAAATCTTAAACGAAATCTTTGCTGAAATTCAGCGTAGCTAGTTTTAATCAAATTTGGGGGTTGATCGTCTTTCCATTTGTTGTAGTGCGAGCATCCCCCCTCGCTATTGCAATATTCCCTATTACCTATTACCTATTACCTAAATTAAAATCATGCCTGAATATCCTGAAGCCTTTAAAACCGCGTTAAAATTTACCTTAAAATGGGAAGCTGGCGTAGGTGATACTAGAGATTTAGCAGGTACAGTAAATTATGGCATTTCTCAACCCACCTATGATAACTATTTACAAGGTAAAAAATTAGCTTCTAAGTCAGTTTTACAAATTACCTCAACCGAAGTAGAAGCAGTCTATTATGAACAATTTTGGAAACCTTGTTTAGCAGATTTAATGGTGTTACCTTTAGCCGTAGCCCATTTTGATACCGCCGTTAATTTTAGTGTCAAAGGTAGTTTAGAATTTCTCCAAGAAGCCATTGGCGGGTTAACAGTTGATGGGAATTTCGGCGCCAAATCAAAAGTCGCCTTAGAAAAAGTCAATAATTTACAAACCGCCCAACGCTATTGTCAAAATCGAATTGACTATCGCTATCAACGGGTAAAAGCTAACCCCAGTCAAGAAGTTTTCTTAGCGGGATGGTTACGACGAGATCAGGATTTATTGCTCTATGTGAATGAATTAGGCGGATTAACAACACCGAAACCAACACCAAAACCCGTCAATCAAACCGAAATATTGAGTAAAGTAGAACAGGCTATTCAGTTATTACAAGAAGCCGTGGATTTACTCAAAAAACAATAACTATATATGAACAAATCTTTAAAATTATTATTAGTATCTACTCCGGTTGGGCCCTTGGGGTCTGGGTTGGGAGGAGGTGTGGAATTAACGGTATTAAATCTGGCAAAGATTTTGCGAAAACGGGGTCATAAAATTACAATTGTTGCTCCTAAAACTTCTAAATTAGAATCATTTTCAATAGTAGAAATTCCAGGAGAATTACAAACTTTAGCCCAAACCCAAAGTCGTCAAGATCCAGTAATTTTACCCAATAATTCCGTATTAGCCAATATGTGGAATTATACCATAAAAATAGCGGATCAGTATGATATTATTGTCAATTTTGCTTATGATTGGTTGCCTTTATTTTTAACACCTTTTTTTAAAGGTAAATTAATCCATTTAGTCAGCATGGCTTCTTTAACGGATGTGATGGATCGGGCGGTTCAAGAAGCAATCAAACACTGTCCGGGTTCTATTGCTTTTCATACCCATAGTCAAGGGGAAACCTTTGGCTTAAAAGAGGGTTATTTTTGTTTAAGTAGTGCTATTGAATTATCTCAATATTGTTTTTGCAGTCAACCCCAAAATCAATTGGCTTGGGTAGGTAGAATTTCGCCAGAAAAAGGTTTAGAAGATGCGGTGGCTGCTTCAGCTAAAACGGGTATACCCTTAATAATTATGGGCAAAATTCAAGACCCGGTTTATTGGGAAAATATTCTGAATAATTATGTCGATGCTCCTATGGAATATTTAGGCTTTTTATCAACAGAAAAACTGCAAGCAAAACTAGGTCAATGTCGGGCTTTACTAATGACCCATCGCTGGATAGAAGCCTTTGGAAATGTTGCAATTGAAGCCTTAGCCTGTGGTGTTCCAGTCATCTCCTATCGTCGAGGCGGGCCAACAGAAATTATTCGAGATGGAATTACAGGTTGGTTAGTAGAACCTGATAATATTAATCAGTTAGTTCATGCTATCAATAATATAGATAAAATTGACCGTTCTGTGTGTCGTAAACAGGCAGAAACCGAATATTCTTTAGATAGATTAGGCGATCGCATGGAACAATGGTTATTTCAACTCATCCCGTAGTAAGCCCTTCAGGGCTTTCTTATTATTATTATTTTATATCACAAACAAACAATCATGAACAATTTTCCAAGATTAAAACCCAGAGATAAATTAAAAGTAATTACCCCCAGTGGAGCATTAAGAGAATGGGAAAGGTTTGAGGCTGGGCTTGAAATTTGGCGATCGCATGGTTATAATATTGAATTAACATCGGGTTTTGATCAAGTTACAGGCTATTTAGCCGGAACCGATGAAAACCGCCGACAACAGTTAATAGAAGCCTTAACCGACCCCAATTGTCGCGGGATTTTATGCGCTAGGGGCGGGTTTGGTTCAACTCGATTATTAGAAGGTTGGAAATGGGAAAATATCACCCAAATTTCCCCCGATCCTAAATTTTTAATCGGATTTTCTGATATTACCGGACTATTATGGGCTTTTGCAAATCACCCCCAAATTATCGGCATTCATGGCCCAGTTATTACCACCTTAGCTACTGAGCCAGATTGGTCAATTCAACGTTTATTTAAAGGAATAGAAACCGGATTTTTTGATACTTTACAAGGAGAAGGTTGGGGTGGAAAATCGGTTTCAGGTCGATTATTTCCAGCTAACTTAACTGTGGCAACCAACTTATTAGGAACAGCCTATCAACCGGATTTAACTGATACTATTATTGCTTTTGAAGATGTTAACGAAGAACCCTATCGTTTGGATCGAATGTTAACCTATTGGCGCATGGTCGGAGGGTTTAAAGGAGTTAGAGGAATTGGATTAGGAAGATTTAGTGATTGTCATGCTAAAGGGAATAATAATAGTTTTACCCTAGAAGAAGTATTACGCGATCGCTTAGGGGATTTAGGCATTCCCATTGTCTCTAATTTACCCTTTGGTCATCAAGGATCTAATCCTATTTTACCCGTTGGGATGATGGTTAATCTTGATGGAGAAAAGGGAACATTAAGTTGGGGTTAGGGAGAGTTTATTTAATTTAACCACAAAGACACAAAGACACAAAGAAATTGTTATAAACATTATATAAATTATCATCGTAGGGGCGGGTTCGAGACTATCTTTGATTTTCACCCCAAAACTATCTAAACCCGCCCCTATTTCTAATTTGGAATAGACTGTGCTACAATAAGAAGCAATTGCATCAAACTTCTTTATGCAATAAAACTAAGTGAAATCAGCTTTTCCTTTTTTAGTTTATCAAAGATGAATATTATTGAATTTTTTGAATTAAGTGCTGGAAAATGGTTTTCCCAACGCACTTTACACAATTTAAAATCAGGACAATTACAGGCGGGTAAGTCTAATCTGATTATTGAGAGTTTACCCCAAACTGATGCTAAAGTTATTCAACTTTGTCAACAGCATCATATTGACCCGACCACAATTTCCGAGGGGTTTCGCTTGACCTGGGATGGAACAACAGAAGGAAACTCTAATCAACAAAAAGGCTCGGCTATTTTAGTTCCAATTATTAATCCTGAACATCCCCAAACAGGTCAATTACTCCAATCTCAAGGTACTAACCCGAATCAATCTCTATCGGGAAGCTATAGTTTCGGAGAGGATGAAGTATTAACCATAATTACAGAATCTCCTAACTTTTATGTAGAAGAAAGGTTATGGTATTTGATGCCAAATCTCCGACTTAGAACTAGCATTGTTAAAAACAATACTGGACTAACTCAGGCTTCTTTTTGTTCGGAAATTCGCATGGGAGTCCAATAATATTAAGGGTGGGTTAAGTTTAATCTATAGCGCTACGCATTACAGTTAGGATACTTCTAAATCCTGTTCCCTGTTTCCTAGTGCGTAGCGCTCTAAGTACCTAAACAAAATTAATTACACATCCTCCACCCTGTTCCCTCCCCCCCTAGCCCCCCGTGCACGGGGGGTTTGGGGGGGCTGTTCCGGTGTTCCGGTGTTCCGGTGTTCCCTGCTATATTATTTTTATTTTGCATATCTACACAAAATAATGATAGCCACGATAATACTAATCGGTTCAATGTCTGATAAAATTCTCGATAGTACCGAATCATCAGGGGTAAAAATAACTAAAACCACCAACATAAAAGCAATGGTAATGGCTACGACCCATGTAGGTGATTCCCAAAACCAATCCAGAATTTTTTTGAAAATATATTTAAAACTATTTTGAATTAGTTTTAGGGGTTTTAATATTAGTCTAATGACTTGACTTAAATTCCGTTGCTGTGGTGCAGTTTTCTCCCTACCCATTCTTCCAGATTGGGGGAAAACCGTTTCCCCAGTTGATGAGGGAAAGGGTATAGCTTTGATTTCCGGTTTTTCTGATTTTACAGCAACATCTACCCCTGCACCTTCTAACATTAAATTAGAGGTATTTGTATAAATCTCAAGCCAAGCTTGTGCGACATCTGGAGTCCAATCTTCTTGCAAATAATCGGCAAAAGTTTTGAGTAAAATCTCGCCAACCAGGGGATAATATTCTGTAATTGTACCATAGCCTTTATGTCTAGCACCCAAATCTTTTAACACGGGAATCAGCGCTTCAGGTGTGCGTAAACCTTCTACTAATAAAATTAGAGAATTAAGCAGTTTTTTTCCTTGCTTATCCATATCGGTTTTGCCAAACAAACGTTGAGTTTCTGGATAAGTTTCAAACAGATTTTGGTAAAAACTAGAGACAAATTCGACCGCCCGGGGCTTGATTTTCTCAAAGCTGGTTTCAACGAGTTCTATTTGTGCAGTTGTAGATAATTGCGGGGTTGTTTCTTGGGCTAAGGAAACGGACACTTTAGGCGGTGAGGGAGGTTTTTCTGTCTCTGACTGTGTGCTTAACTTAGAAATGTCTACCCCGGCCCCTTCTAACATTAATTGAGAGGTTTTTGTATAAATCTCAACCCAAGCTTTTTTGACTTCAGGAGTCCAATCTTCTTGGAGATACTGCTCAAACGTCATTAGCAGTGCTTCTCCCACAGGCCCATAATATTTAGGAATGGCTCCATAGCCGACGTGTCTAGCTCCTAGAGCCTTAAGAACTGGACTTAAAGCCTCTGGGTTGCGGAGATTTTCTACTACCAAAACCAGAGAATTTAACAGTTTTTTCTCTTGGTTTTTCATATCTGTTTTAGTAAACAGTGGTTTCACTTCTGGGTAATCTTGAAAAAGATTTTCATAGAAACTGGCTGCAAATTCATTAGCGCGAGGTTTGACTTTATCAAAGCTTTGTTCTAAAATTTCAACATTTAAAGACATATTTTTTTCCTTAGTTTCATACAGAAACAACATTAAGGTTAGCAACTAACCCATAGGTTGATACATAATCTTCTAACTCTTGCAAATCAACTGTGCCATTTTTATCTGTGTCAAGAGTATTGAACAGATAATCAGTTATGTATCTCCTGACTTCTTGGGAGCTACGTTCACCTGTTGTCATATCCTCTATTCGACCTAAAAGTTCCATAATTTCCTCTTTATCGAGGGACTTACTTCCATCTGTATCCAACTCAAGGAAAAGCTTTCTGATATCTTCTGTTGCCATTCTCGAAGATCGTAGGGTTTCTCTCAATAATTCATTACTAAATGAATTCATAAACAATATCTGCTCGATGAGTGGTATAGAGAAAAACCCTAATGCTGCCCAAAAAATTGCATATTTTACAGCTTCTGGATTTGCAGTTGTAGTAACTCCCAGGAAAAGAGATGCCCACAGGAAAAAGTTGGGATTCACAAGCAGAATATAAGCATCCTTAGCTTCTGCCTTATTCAGCTTGCCTGTTGTAAATACTGAAGTTAATACGGCAGAGACACGGATTAAGATAAAAACTAATGTTGCTACTGCTAATTGTAGCAAACAGGCTAGTGAACGATTCGGATCTGTTGATGAAAATAAATCAGAAATGAATGTTGATGGAGTAAACTGAAACCCAGTTGCCAAAGCCATGAATGCCACAGCAAGCACTCCAATAAATTTCCAGTTTTTACTGTGGTGGTTTGATTCAACAGGAGATTTATCACGCCAAAATTGGGCTAAAGCTCCCGGTATTGCCAGACCAAAAATGAGAATAATCCCGAAAAATATCAGGCTTGAATTGTTAATTGGTAGTTGTTTTGCCAAGTCAAATGTCACAACCAGTGCCACGGGAGTGATGATTGATAAAGTCCTGGATAAAATAGCCGAAGGATAAAGATTACCGCCCCAAAGTACCGATAAAACTGGAGAAGTAAGGGCGGGTGGAACCATCAAAAACAGCACCCACATCACTTTGTACAAATCCCCTGGGCTTTGATACAAAATTCCCGAAAATATTAACAATAGCCCAATTATCCATCTTACTAACATCCACCCATAGACTATATATTTTACAGTTGAAGTTACTTTGCGTTTACTCGCTGCAAAGTCAATATCCAGGTAAGTATAAAAGGTGGAAGCAGCCAAACAAACAACAATTATTCCTCGAAATAGTTCTGATGGCATTCCCCATTCCGAGGCAGTTAACGACCTTACCAAGCATCCTAATAGGAAAGCAGCAGCATACAGAAAAATTGCCCACATAATTGACAGATCATTGATCTGTTTACGTAGGGAAGAAGCACCACCGGATTCCTTATCACGAAACTTAACTAACTCCTCTTGACTGAGGGCTTTACCATTAGGAAGTTTCAGATGTTTATAAGCCGTTGGTGGTAAATCACTTAAATAAAGTGCTAAAGGCTCTAATACATATTGATGACACACCACCAGAACAGTTTCACCTCTTTCTAAATGTGGTACAATTCGCTCTTGATAAAAATTTGCAGCGCGTCGATAAACTTGTGCAATTTTTTCGCCAGCCGGAGGTGCTTCGTTATGGGAATGTAACATTTCCTCAAAGCCTTCGTAGCCCAAAGCTAAACGCAGCAAATTTAGGTTACGACCTGCAAAAATGCCAAAGGATTTTTCGCTAATTCGATGGTCTATTTGTATAGGAGTATCGGCGGATTTCAAAGATTGACTTTCAGCCAGGGCAATTTCGCAGGTTTGTCTTGCGCGTCTCATGTGAGAGACATATACTGCATCGAACTTCATCCCTTTTTTCTTGAGGTCAGAACCTGCTTGACGCGCTTGCAATCTACCAAATGCAGTCAAATCTACATCTAATACACCTGCAAAAATATTGCGTTCATTGCTGGTACTTTCACCATGGCGAATAAAATAAACCTTTCCTTCCTGGTGATTATTTTCTGCTACTGGGCCAGATGTTTCCAAGTTAGGAATTATATTTGAAGATAGATGCTCTTGTTTCATTTTTTTCTCTTTTTTTACTTCAGAAACTATTGTAAAAATTTCATACAGAATACATAGCGTCTATATTATCACAGATTTTCTAAGTTACAAGCAGTAATTCAATAAACCGATGCCAAGTCAAAGGTTTTCCCCCAGTTTTTGCTTGTAAAAAATTAACCTCATCATGTGTTAACGGTAGTTCTCCAACACTGGATAAGGCAATATTCATTTCTTCCACACTTATGGACTCGTCTTCATCAGTATCAATAGGTATAAAATAGGTGATAAACTCTTCATATTTTGACATCAAGCGGCGATGCCGTAACATGAGTTCACCAAATTCTTCAAAATCAATTTCGCCACTACCGTCAATATCCATACTAGAAAAGAGATAAGTCAATTCTGCTTCCGATAGTGTTTGATTGGCTTTATGTAATATGTAGAAGTATTCGTAAACTTCCTAAAATCTCGATGCTTCCCAAGATAAACAATATGAATACACTCAGGATACTAAAGACAACTGGAACCAGTGTGATAAATCGAAGTAACCAAAGACATTGTTCTACAAAATTCTCTAAACTTTTAAAAAATCTATTCATACGGCATGATCAAAATTACTATCGCTATTTACTTTTGAATCTTTAAACGCAATTGATTTAACTCATCAATGGTGTTTACAATTTTAGTTTTCCATTGACTATCGCTATTTTTCTGAATTAACGACTCAACGATCGCATCTAAAGAACCGAGTAACCAGTTTTCTTCTTTTTCATCTCCATCATCAAGTTCCATAAAACCAAAGAAATAGTCTTGATTCCGTGCGATCAAATTACGCCAGACATCAGATGGAGGAACAGACCAGTCAATTTCCCAAACCTGTTTTAGCATTCTAATAAAAAACTGTTCTTCTGGACTGCGATGGGCTTCCTTTGACAGCTTCTCTACAGCATCAATTAATTTTTTCTTGTTCATCCGTCTTCCGTAGTATTGTTAGGTGATATCAGATGGATATTTTGCCCGTTTAGGACTGAATTTAATTATAGATTACCATTATATTGCCCTTTAAATCTTTACTAATTGTTAATTTTAGTTAACCTCAATCTAACTAACTACCATTATTAATTCGCTGAATTAAGGTATTAGCGATCGCTTCAGGAGGCAGAACTTCAATGGCAGCATTTAACTGAACTGCCGCTTTAGGCATACCATAGACAATAGAACTTTTTTCATCCTGAGCGATCGTGTGCCATCCAGTCTCACGCAAAACCTTGAGTCCATCAGCACCGTCTTGTCCCATCCCCGTAAGTAATACAGCAATTTCTTTATGATGCCAGTGTTGGGCTAGGCTCTTAAAAAAAACATCTACTGAGGGTCGACAGGGATAGTTAATAGGTTCTTTTGTGTAATACAATGTGAGATCAGCCCGGATACTAAGGTGATCGTTAGTCCCGGCAATGTGAACAATACCCTTTTCTAAGCGATCGCCAATATTAGCCAATCGTACCGTCAGAGGGGTTTGTTGATTCAGCCAATCCACCAGACCCGCAGAAAACTGCATATCGACGTGCTGGACAATGGCAATTGCCGCCCCAAAATTGGCAGGAAGTCGGGAGAGAATCGTCGCCAGGGCTTTTGGCCCACCCGTTGAGGAGCCAATAGTCACGAGGCGAGGAAGTGGGGTAGAGGGTTTGGAGAATGAAGTCAGTTTTGAGGTTGGGAGTGGGGGTGTGGAGGGGGTCGATGATTTGCCAATCAGCTTGCTGAGGGTAACAATTTTGGCAAGTAAGGGTTGGTGAGAATTTGAGCTTTCCTGAGTTCCTAAAATCGGAGTATCCACCGCATCGCGCGCCCCATATCCCATCGCCTCAAACACTTTTCCGGCATGATTTCCCACGCTTGCTGTCACGATCAAGATGATGCAGGGACTCTGCTGCATAATCTGGCGGGTCGCTTCCACACCGTCCATAATAGGCATAAACAAATCCATTAAAATCAAGTCGGGAGTATCTTTTGCACAACGGTCAACGGCTTCTTTACCATCGCGGGCAATCCAGATAACTTGATAATTAGGAACAGTTAAAAGCACTCGTTTAAGAGCTTCTACAGCCATAGCTGTATCGTTGACGATCGCGATTCTCATACTTTTAATAGGGAATGGGGAATGGGGAATGGGGAATGGGGAATTACGAATTACGAATTACGAATTATAAATGGGGGATTCAGCCTTTTATTTTCCAATCAGATCGATGATTGCATTGATTAATGTATCATCGTGAAAGCTGCTTTTGGTCAGGTAATAATTTGCCCCGGCTTCCATGCCTTGAATGCGGTCATCCTCGCGATCGCGATAGGAAACAATAATCACAGGAATAACCTGAAATTTAGGATGTTCTTTGATTTGCTTCACCAATTCAATCCCATTCATCCGAGGCATATCAATATCGCTAACAATCAAATCATAAGGATTGCTGCGAATAGCCGTCCAAGCATCCATCCCATTCACGGCAACATCAACATTATAGCCCCGATTTTGTAACAATTTCCGGGTCATTTCTCGCACCGTAATCGAATCATCCACAACTAAAATACGTTTATGGTCGTCGGCTTTTTTGGCTTTAGCTTTGGCTTTATTAATATCAACAGGTCTTAATTGACCACTGTTGAGCATATTGTCAATGGTTCGGACTAAATCAGAAACATCCAAAATTAAAACCGGGGAGCCATCATCCATCAAGGCAGAGGCACTAATATCCCGAACCTTACCCAAACGGGGGTCAAGGGGACGCACCACCAAATCTCGCTCACCGAGAAACTCATCTACAAAAAGACCATAAGCGTTAGATTGGTCACTAATCACAACCACACAAAGCGCATCGGAATCGGGGAGTGTTTCTGGCAAATCTAAAATATCGTGGGCGGCGATTAACCCAATATTTTGACCATCCTTGGTAAAATATTGGCGACCTTCGACAACATAAATCTCCGACTTGTCGAGTTTAACAATTCGATCCACCCGTGCCAAGGGAAAGGCGTAGGGTTCATCAGAAATCGTGACAATTAGCGTCCTCACCACCGATAGCGTCAGGGGAAGCTGAAAGTGAAAACTGGTTCCATTCCCCAATTGAGAGACAGCACGGATAGTGCCACCCACCTCTTGCACCATGCTCTTAGCAATATCTAATCCCACCCCTCGCCCGGAAATTTCCGTCACCTGGTTAGTGGTAGAAAATCCAGAGAGAAACAGAAATTCAATGATTTCAGCTTCCGTCAGTTGCGCCGCCGTCTCCGATGAAGCTAAATTTCGATCAACAATATGTTGACGAATGTAATTGGGATCGATGCCTTTACCATCATCAGAAACACTAATCGCCAGCATTCCACCGCGATGAAAAGCCTCCAGGCGAATATTACCCTCCACTGGCTTCCCTGATGCCTCACGAGCTTCTGGAGATTCAATCCCATGATCAACAGCATTGCGGATTATATGAGTCAGGGGAGCTTCTAGCTTTTTGAGAATATCCCGATCAACCAGAGTAGACTGACCGACAATCTGGAACTTCACCTGTTTATCTAATCGTCGGGAGAGGTCACGAACCATGCGCGGAAGTCCCTGTACGCCATCCACAAAGGGACGCATATGGGAAGCAATCACTTCTCGGTAAAGGCGATCGCTCAAGTTAGTAGTGCGACGGGCATAGAGTTCCAGTTCACTCAAACGATCGGTGAGAATTTCCCGGCATTCTTGGGCTTTCCCTCGAGCCGTATCCACAACTTGTTGGCTTTCGGGACTAATCGCCGTGTTCGCTAAGGCAGTATGGAGGGTTTCCAGAAGTCGGGAAAGCTCTAATTGGCGGTATCTGAGGGCCGTAAAGGAATCGGCAAAGGGTTGCAGCCAATTGGCCTCAACCAAAGATTCACCCGCGAGCCCCATAATTCGATTCAAATTCTCGGCGCTCACCCGCACAACCCGATCATTGGGGATGGTAATTGCTTCTAAAGCGACCTTTTCTTGAGGAGGAGTTGGAGTGATCTCCAAACTCTGATCAACGTTGACTAAGGATGATCGACGAGCGTTAAAATCTGGAGGTAGCAGTGCTCTAATTGCAGCACAACAAGCCTCAAACTCTCCGATGTTTTCAGTTAGCCAAGAGAGCATCTCGGCTTCAGGAACCTGACTGATAGCCTGAAATAAGTCAACGGCTTGGAGTAAAACATCAATTTGTTCTGGGCCCAAGGTAATAATCTTGTTCTGTGCGGCTACAAAACAATCTTCCATACAGTGAGCCAAGTTAATCACCGCATCCAGAGAAATAATCCGAGCGGCACCTTTAATGGAATGGGCGACTCGCATTAAGGCTTGTAAGATTTCCTCGGATTGAGAATTGGTTTCCAAGATCAGGAGTCCCTGAGTCAAGATCGCAACCTGCGTCTGAGCTTCTTGGCGAAATAGCTCGATCATCGAATCATCACTCATGATTAAAAAACCTTATGACTTAGGGTGTAGAACAAGAGTTCGGAGTCCAAAAAGTTGATCTTCTTGCCTTGCCAGGTCACAACTCCTTTGGTGTAAGCTTCTGATGCCTTGGAAATGACAACGGGAGCGTCTTTAAATTCATTGAGATGGAAGCGATAGGTTCCATGAACTTCATCCACAGGAAAAACCCACTTGTTCTCATTTTTCCCCGCTACAATCATCCGTTGTGGATTAATCGAATTCGATAAATCTACGGATTCGGTGACGGGTTCTAAGCCCAGCAAGTCTCTGATCGAAATACAGAGCAGGGTTTCACCGCGAATATTTATTAATCCCAAAAACACCGAGTTTCTACGGTGAGGGACGGTATGAATTGTGTAGAGGGGAGTCACTTCTTGGAGGATGTTAACGGGCAATGCCAGTCTCTCGTTACCCAGACGAAAAATAATCACCGAAAGGGTGTCTGTTGCCCGCACTAACGTACCTTCTCCCACTTCGGTTTGCTGGGTGGAAGATTCTGATAAAATATCCGTCCATTCTTGGAGATATTCGGGTGGAGCCTCGCGCTCTAATAAACTGCGTCCCGCCGCCGAATAAACCTTGCAATTTCGGCAGTGGATCACGGTCTTGAGTTCGCCACAGGAGCGATCGCCCATCACCCCAATTTTATTCCAACAATCATTGAGAGTTGGAGGCTCGGAATTTTCGGGTATGATAGATACCGTATTAATATAACTTTCCATGATTTAATTCCTCATTTTTATGCTATTACTTTAAATCGTGAAATCTCTGTTTTTAAGCTATGAGTTGCTTCGTCAAGCTGTTCTAAGGCATGACTGGTTTCTCGTAATGAGTCGGCTGTCTGCTGAGATGCCTGACTCAGATGTTCCATCGCCTCGCTAATTTGCTGCGCTCCCTGAGATTGTTCATCAACGCTCTGACTCACCTGTTCAAAGCGGGGAGTTAATCCCTGTACCTGTTGAATCACTTCCGCCACTTGGTCGCTAATGCGGTCTACGTCTTCGACGCTGTTAACGACGGATTTCGTAAACTTATCCATCTCTGTTACACCAATAGACACGGCTAATTGCATCTCCTTAATCATCTGCTCGATTTCTAAAGTAGCAACGGCGGTGCGATCTGCTAATCGCCGGATCTCCCTGGCTACCACCGCAAACCCCGCCCCATATTCTCCGGCTCTCTCTGCTTCGAGAGCAGCATTCAGGGACAGTAAGTTAGTTTGATCGGCTACAACCGTGATAGTTGTCACCACCTGGCTGATATTGTTAGCCCGTTGGTGCATAACTTCCAGCTTGGAAGAAATTACCTGAGTCCCTTCTAACAACTGGCGCATTACAGAATCAATGTGATGCAGATTGTCTTTACTGTTACCTGCGGCTATGGTTGTCTGTTCAGCCATCACCGCCACCTGCTCCATTGTTTTCACCAACTGCTTGGATGTCGCGGCAATTTGATGGGCCGTTGCTGAGACTTCATTAGTTGAAGCCACCTGTTCAGCCACAGTTGCTTCTAGGTTTTTACCAGAAGCGGTAATTAAGTCGGTAGAACTGGTGATTTGATTTCCTGAGCGTTGAATCCGATTAACTAGGGCATTCAGATCTTTATTCATGGTGTAAAAGACATTCTGTAATTGCCCGACTTCATCTTCCTGTTCCGCTAGGGAAATTTCACTGGTTAAGTCTCCCGATGAAATCCGGTGAGCAATATCAACAACCCCGGCAATCTTTGCCCCAAGGGGTTTAGCGATGGTATTACTAAAGAAAATTCCAAATAAAATAGCCGTTCCCGGCCCAATAATAATCGCTACAAAAGCCCAAAATCCGACTTGAGAAACATCTTGTTCTGAGATTTTTTCGGTTTGGGATGCCAAGTCTTCATTAATTTTTAACAGTGTCAATAGCAGATTCGTTACAGCTTGAGAGGGTTGACGGTTTGCCTCAACTTGGTTCTCCAGGGCTTTTAATCCAGAGTCTACGGGCTGAAATCCTCCAGTAAAATTGTCCACTACATTGACAGTTCCCTGACTCTCGAACCGCAGATTAAGTCTCAAAAACTGATCATGGGCTTTCTTCCACACATCCCACTGAGTCAAAAAGTCTTTATAAACTTTCTCTTCTTCCGCGTTCGACTTAGGAGCCGCTTCGTATTGATGAAATCCCTCTTGAATTTGCTTCCAAGCGTTATCCATGCGACCGATTTCATTCTGTCGCCCTTCTTTGTTGAGATTGATATCCAGCAAACCCCTTTCTGATGATTGAATCTGGGTTTTTCCTTCGTTAATTTTCCACAGCCCAGAAATACTAGGAACATTATTCTTGGCTAAGGTATTGATATGCTTACTCAACCGAGAACTACCGCTCAGACCGACCAAGGCGACAATCAGCACCAAAAGCCCCATAAAGATGAAAGCGACGATCAGGCGAGCCTGCATGGATTGATTTTTGAACATATTAGGTTTCCCCTTCTAAGATTCTGTTCTGAAACCGTGATCCCAGGGCTGAAATTCGCTGCTGAATGAGGTTGGCTCCAACTGGATCGCCTTGATTTTCTTTCAACAATGCTAGGTGAACTAAAGCGGGATAGGAATTGGGATCGAGATAGATAGCCCGTTGAAAGCACTGTTCTGCTTGCCTATTTTGTTGGTTAGCTTGATATAACTCCCCTAAAAGAATATAAGCATCCGCACTGGTGGGATGATCACTCAAATAGCTCTGACAAAGGGTGGTTGCCTCTGCTAGTCGCCCTTCATCCGCCAGTTGTCTCACGGCTTGTAAATTAATAGAGGGTTGACGGTTGACGGTTGACTGTGTAGAGACGTGCCATGGCGCGTCTCTACTGACGGTTGACTGTTGACTGTCAGCGAGCGAGGACGCTCCCCCTGATCTCCCCTCTCCCCCTCTCCCCTGCTCCCCCTGCCTCCCCTGCTCCCCCTGCTCCCCAACTCCCTCTTGCTTGCGATAGGCAAAGGTGAAGGGCTGACGGATGGATTTATAGGGGTCTGCGACAATTTTTCCGGTTTCAGATGCTCCAACAAACAGTAATCCTCCGGGGATCAGCAAGCGATCAAGGGCTGCTAATACTTGTTCGCAAACTTCGGATTTCAAATAGATTAATAAGTTACGACAGAAGATAATGTTGTATTGCTTTTGAGTCAGAGCAAGGGCGGTTAAGACATTTCCCTGCTGAAAATTAACCAACTTACGAATAGATTCGGAGAGTTCATAACCCTGATCCGTTTGCTGAAAGTAGCGCGATCGCGGTTTCCAGTCCTCGCCCCGAAAGGAATTTTTAGTGTAGACTCCCCGCCTTGCTTTGGCAAGCGATCGATGGCTAATATCTATGGCATCAATCTCGAATTGTTTGGGATGTAGACCCGCTTCTAATAGGGCGATCGCGATGGAGTAAGGTTCTTCCCCCGTAGAGGATGGCACACTTAGCACTTGCAGAATATTGCGGTTTGGCGATGGTCGCCATTCTGAGGTGACATAAGTTTTGAGGTAATCAAAGGGTTTACCATCTCGGAAAAACCAAGTTTCGGGAACGATCAGAATTTCGATCAATTCCTCTAATTCGGTCGCAGAGGTTTGTAATCTTGCCCAATAGCTCGACTGATCCGGTAATTTACATTTGACTCGACGAGTCTCGACCGATCTGGCAATCTGATTGGGGCTGGCGATATCGGGATCTAAGCCGATAGTTTGGCTTAACAATCTGGCGATTTTATCTAATACCATATCTAACCCTATGCGGTTTTGAACTTAGCAATTTCTTTTCGTAATCCATTTGCCGCCTCGTCAAGCTGATATACAGCATTGTTTGTCTCTCGTAAAGAGTCTACTGTCTGCTGGGATGCTTGACTGAGTTGTCCCATGGCTTCACTAATCTGTTGGGCTCCTTGGGATTGTTCCTCAATGCTCTGACTCACCCGCTCAAAGCGGGGGGTCAATCCTTGTACTTGCTCAATTACCAGAGTCACCCGCTCGCTAATTTTGCTGACATCGACAACGCTATCAACCACTGATTTACTGAATTTATCCATTTCCATCACACCCGTAGAAACGGCGGACTGCATCTCTTTAATCATCTGGGCAATTTCTAAGGTGGCGACGGCGGTTTGATCGGCTAGTCGGCGAATTTCCCGTGCAACTACCGCAAACCCGGCCCCATATTCCCCGGCTTTTTCGGCTTCGATCGCCGCATTCAACGAAAGCAGGTTCGTCTGATCAGCAACTTTATTAATAGTAGTCACCACACTATTAATGTTATTTGCCTTTTCATTCATCACCCCCAGTTTGCTGGTAATGCTGGTGGTGGCTCCCGAAAGTTCGCGCATGACGGTTTCCATGCGGTTGAGGTCATTATGACTGGCTCCGGCGGATGTGGCTGTGGACTGTGCCATCTGTGTCACCTGCTCCATGACTCTGACCAGTTCTTTTGAGGTGGCGGCAATCTGCTGGGAGGTAGCACTAACTTCATTCGTCGAAGCCAGTTGTTCAACAACGGTGGCTTCTAATTCTTTCCCGGCGGCGGCAATTTGAGTGGAAGATGTACTGATCTGAACTCCTGACTTTTGCATCTGGAGAATCAGGGAATTAAGTTTTTTGGACATATAGTGAAACGCGGCCATCAACTTACCAATTTCGGTAGTATCGTTGCTGACTTCAAGGGTTTGTTGTAAATCTCCTTCAGCAATCTGCTCTGCTGCTTTCACCACCTTGGGTAGATCTCGTCGGATGGGCAATGTGATCATAAAGGCCGCCGCCAGACTTGCCACAATCGTTACTAGGGTTCCTAAAATGATTAGCAAAGTCTGAAACTGCTTGGCTTTCTGGGCTTGGAGTAAATTCTCATTGAGTTTAGCTTCAAGAATAGTATGCGCCCGCTCGCTGGCTTCAGCTAGTCTGGCAATCCGAGGAATTAAAATTTGTTGTTTGGCTTCATTCATCTTATCGGCATCGACTAGGGTATAAACACCTGCTGCAACGCTATCGTACTCATCACCAATCTGGAGCATGGCGTTTACGGCTTCTCGCAACTGTGGATCGGCAATGTTTGCCAATTCCTCTTTGTTCGCAAGCATACTTTCTCGGGCTTTCTCATAAGTCCCACGATAGTAAGGATCTTTAGGATAAAGAGCATATCCTCGGATACTAGCGATAATCCTGGCGACATCGTAAGCATAGGCATCTGTATTGCTGATGTGATCACCTGCTTGCTTTGAGTCTAACTGCAATTGGACTAAGTTTCCGATGCCGGAAAATAGCATCGAGCCTAGGATAATTAGAAACAGAATCGGAACGGAAAAACCCAGGATCAGGCGGCTAGTAATATTGTTAAACATGGTATTAGGAATTACGAATTGGAAATGAATTGGAAATTGAGCTTTACTGGACAATCGTTATTTTTTCTATTGCCTATTGCCTATTGCCTATTGCCCATTTAATTAAGTGTTTTCACCCATGAGCAAATAAGCGTGTTGTTCATCACTGAAAAGTTTCTCAAGTTGAAGACATTGAATAATCCGTTTTTCATCAATGATTGTGCCGCTTAAGTAGGGGGCTTCATCAACCCGAATACTGGAATCTTTAATGTCTGTAGTTGATATATTTAGAGTCTCCGTCACCCGCTCGGCCATCAGACCTAAATATTGTGGATCTCCTTTCTGATTAGGATATTTAACAATAATAATCCGGGTACTAAGGTGCGATCGCCCTGGAGTTCCTTGGATTAATTGGCACAGGTCAATGACGGGGAGAATTACTCCTCGGTAATTAAATAAACCCGCGACATATTCGGGTACATGATGTACTTTCCTGAAACTAACTCGCGGAATTACCTCAACAATATAGGAACTACTAATTGCAAAGAGGTCTTTTCCAGCGTAGAAAAGTAGAATTAGCATTTTTATTTAACCCACGATTGCTGCGTGAGCAATAACAACAATATTAAGCACAACAAATGAACCGGACAGGATCGGAACAGCAAAGCGCCGCATTAAATCCCGTGATAACTGTTCCTGTTCTGATTCGCTTAAAAATCGAGTATAAACTAGCAGACTGGCTGTAATGAAAATGTAAATAATTGCCATGATGTGAATGAAATCAATTAGGGTGACGGAATTGCTACTTCCTAACTCGGATGTTGCTGTTTGCATATTAACTAAAACGGCAAACAAAGTCCCGACAAAAATACCCATTCGATCCCCAAAATCTTCATCCAGCAGCAATGTAATGATTGACAATGCTACCGCCGCATAAACCCCCAAAGAAAGTTTAAAAAAGCTAACTTTGCTCTCGCGATTAATCGTAACTGAAATCACGATGCGGGAACGGTAATTGTTATCTTTTGGGATTGACGGATTACCAAAGCTGGTTTGATAAGGAAAATTAACTTGAGAAATCTTAAAATCTGTAATTTTCCAACCCGCCAAATTCATATCTTTCTGATAGCTGGAGCCAGAATAATCTGGGGTATGAACAAAATTAGATGCGTCTAACTGGGTTTCCTCTAGTATAATTTGCAATATATGGCGATCAAATGGATAGTTATTTGTGTCCCAGTTGTAATAGAGAGTTGTGCCGATCTCTTGTCCAGACCAGAAGACATTTTTACTCGCTCCAAATAGATCTGATAGATTTTCATTGCGGGAAAACCTATCGTAATTTTTGCTAACTTCCTTGCTATCTAAAACCTTCAGGGTTTCTAAAGGTTTCATATTATCAAAAGGACACACACTCCAGATCCAGAAATTTGCAGCAAATGAGTTCTCTGCTGGATTAAAATCTCGCAATGATGTCAAATAAACTCCAATTTGACAGGTTTTGGGCGGGGTCAAAGGCTCCGCACGAACGGGCAAAATTTGATATATCCAGCAACTAAAACTAACGGTCAGTAAGCAACCGATGAGATATAATTTATTGACCACTGCTCTGACAGCAGGATGCTGAAGTTTAGAAATATTTTCCCTCAACCCTCAACTCCTTTATTCATCAGAATTAGAGCCACGGCAAGTCTACCTCCTTTGACGACAAACCTCCTACAATTTAAGTCCTTTGCAGACTTGCTCTTGCCAATAAAACACCGATTTGGACACAAATCATACCGACTACGGCACTTCCGAAAAAATAAAGGAACATCGTTTGGTTATCTCCCTTGGCTAAAAAACCATTGGTTTCTAAACCATAGGTAGAAAAGGTTGTATAGGCTCCGCAGAAACCGGTTGTTGTCATTAGTCGCAATTCAGGTGAGATCTGTCGAATATTTTCGATCGCTAAAGTTAAAATATAAGCAATCAACAAACAGCCCGTCACGTTAATAAAAAATGTGCCATAAAAGCCAAAATCTTTACCAAAAATTGCTTTGGCGGCTTCGGTGAAATAGAAACGACTCAATGCACCAAAAATCGCCCCGATTGCTATAGCTAGTGAATAACGTCCTTTCAAAAATTCCATTATTTTTTTCCTAAGATATTGATTGTGTTTAGTTTTTGTCAGCTACATCTCAACTGTTTTTTATGATGAAGGGGGGACAACAGCATTGGCGATCGCAACACCTATCATCACTGCTCCTAGTCCTAAAATTGCACTCCCAGCCCAATAAAAAGCTGTGAGAAAGGTTTCTTTATTCCGCCATAAACTTAGGGTGTCAAAACCATAGGTTGAAAATGTGGTATAAGAACCTAAAAATCCAGTTCTAATCAGTAAATCTAACTCTTTGGGATAGCCTGTAATTCCTTTGGAAATAGTGAAGAAGAAACCCATAGCCAAACATCCAGTTAAATTAATAATAAATGTTCCGTAGGGAAATTTTGGCCCTAATTTAGCTTTCGTCCATTCGGTAATTTGATACCGAGATAGCGCCCCAGGAACTGCCCCGGCGGCGATCGCTAAAACATTAGTAATGTCTGACATTGGTTAAAATTCACCCTATGCTAAGTAAGTTTCGGTTTTTTGGGATATTTTGGGTTGACGATGGAAATGTAGCTGAAAGCACAAAATGTTGTTTTTAGAGAACCAAAAATCCTCTATTTTTATCAACATCAGTTTCATCTATATTCATTATTCCCAAAAAAGTTGTGTTTTTTTAATTCAAACAACTTTTACCTGTGCTTCGGAATTTTACTATGAAATTTGGAAATTTGTATCTTGGCTACATGAATATTTTTAATTATAGGTATGCAGCAAATAGATATGCAACAAATAGACTTAAATTTGTTAATCTAAATTCTTAGTGTTTGGATACAAAATCAGGTTCCTGTGAATTGAGAAACCTCCGTCAAAGCAAGTTTAAGCTTGACGGAGGTGAGGATCAATTTAAGCTTTTGACTTAAAAATTCTCTTTATTTCTCTTAGTAATCAGTCTGGCTCTGATATTTTCCGCTTTGGTTTTTACCATCAGTTGTTTGGATGACAAGGATTTCATTACCACCGCGAATCACGACACCAAACTGTTTGTATGGTTGAGATGTTCTTCCATCTTCATAAGACTGGGTAGCATCCAGAGAAAATGTGCCATCATTGTTAACTTTGTAAGTCCCTGTCACGCTATAACCTACTTCCTGCCCGTCAATGCTAACAAAACCTTTACCTGTATCGGTTTTAAGAGAACTTTCTTTGAAGAATCCTTATATTGATATCGAATGTTATGACTGGCATCCTGAAACTTTGGATCGGATCAAAAGTGGAGAGCTTGATCTCGGTTTGGGGATAGCAAATTTAGATGAAACTAATGAATTTGGATATGAAAATTTATTTACGGAGGATTTTGTTTCGATCGTCAGGCTAGAGCATCCTATTATTAAACAAGGTATTACTCTGGAATCCTATATTGCTTGGCCCCACGCTTTAATTACGGTTACAGGCTTACCAATTAACTCAATTAAGAAATCATCTAAAAGTCATGTTGATCACATTTTAGAAGAATTGGGAGTCGAACGTCGAGTCAGGTTAAAGTTACCCCATTTCTTATCTGCGGCTCTAATTGTTGGTCAAACCGATATGATTTTGACTTTACCCCGTCGGATTGCTTTGATATTTGCGAATATTGCTAATATCACCATATTTGACCCCCCAATTGATTTGGGTAAGTATAACTATATGCAAATTTGGTCTAAGCATTCTGATCATGTTCCCTTTCAAATCTGGCTCCGCAATTTGATCAGAATCCAAACTCAAGACATCTAAGAAACAATCATTCCCTGTTCCCTATTCCCTATTCCCTATTCCCTATTCCCTATTCCCTATTCCCTGTTCCCTATTAAAATATTACAACCTATTTAGGATTGCTATATTATATCTAGCTCTCCCTAGAAGTTAGAGCAAAACTAACTATTTTCCAAGCGGATATAGAAACAGTTGTTTCCTGGGGTTGTTCTAATATATTTACAGAATAGTCTATAGTTAATCCCAGATTATTCTTTAATTCTAACATAGTTTCTTCTCCCTGACATTCATAACATCTTAATATCCATTGTTCGGACTGGGTTTCTGACTGTTTGAATGCCATTAAAATTAAATGTTCAGAACCCAACTCTAGGAAACTCTGGCAACTCGATGATTCTAAATTAGCGGTTGAGGGTCGGGGAGGATAGACTTTAACCTGTAACGGACGATTGAATTCATAGCCTTGTTGAACAGTTTTTGCTTGTTTCCAATCTCCCCCATGGGGATAAACTGCATAACTAAATTGATGCCATCCTAAATCGGCGTCTGGGTCGGGCCAGGTTGAACCTCTTAATAATGTTAACCGCAGTTGATCGGGTTGAGCATCATAACCATATTTACTATCATTTAATATACTAATTCCATAATCAGGTGTACTAATATCTGCCCAATGAATTGCCGGAACTTCCCATTTCGCTTTCCCCTCCGGAAACCCCCCGTACACGGGGGGCAGGGGGGGCGGGGGGCTTGGGGGGTTTTTGGGGTTAGTAGGTCGTTGAATTACACCACAGGGTATTTCATAACTAGCAAAATCCGCCGTAATAGTTAGGGGAAAAGCAACTTTAATTAAAGTATGACGTTCTTGCCAATTGACGGTGGTTTCTATTTTTAATTGGGGTGAACCTTGTTCTAAAATATAATCTTGGCAAAACTCTGATTGATTTAACCGTTTAATAATTCTCAGTCGCCAAACTATCGGCCCTGATTCTATCCATTCAATTGATTCTAATTGCGGTAAATCTAAGGGATATTCTTGATAATTGGGGTTGATATTCCACCCATCCCAATATTGTCCTGAATCTGCAAAGACTTGTAATTGATTTCCCTGTCCTAGTTGGAGGATATTTCTTTGATTAATTAAGTCGAAAACCTGTTCTAAATTTCCGGTTTCCGTATCTACAATTACCCGCAAAATATCATTTTCAAAGCTAATATTTTTAGGTTCTAACTGATAATATTTGACAACCTCGTTTTTTTCTGCTATACTTTCAGTATAATTAGGAATAGGTTTGCCCATATAGGGGTATTTCTGCGAGATTTCAAGGGTTTCAGCCTGTTTGCGCCCCAACCAATACACCTGATATCCTAGACTCGGAACATTTTTTGCCAGGAATAGCAGTTGCGGTTTTTCCGACCTTTCCCCCCGTGTTTGGGCGGTTTGGGGTATTCCCTGATGGTCATAAATTTGCCAACAGCTATCGGAATTAGGAATAGGCACAGCCACAACTTCCGACCGTGACCAGTTCAGGGAGTTAAAGATAAAAATTCGTTGCGCGTCAGGTTGGGAGGGGAAGTTAACAGAAATAGACGCAACAATGGCATCGAAGGACTGTTGGAGAATTTCCTCGGCGGTTTTGATAGCACTTTCCCAGTCTTGATTTGCCTGCTGGTAGACTTCAGTAATGGAAGTTCCGGGTAGGATATCGTGAAATTGGTTTAACAAAATTTGCTTCCAAGCTATTTCTATTGACTTTTGGGGATAAATAGAACCGGAGTAAAGGGTAGCTATAGTTGCAAATAGTTCTGCTTCATATAATAGGGTTTCCCCCCGACGATTAAACCGTTTTTGATCTGCGTGGGTAGTATAGCAACCGCGATGAAATTCTAAATATAATTCATCCTGCCAGATCGGAAGGGGTGCGGGGGTATTATTTAGGACTTCTGTTAAATAGTCTGTGACCTTTTGAAACTTAAACTCTGGAAAAATAGCAGATTGATTCCAGCGTCTAGTTATTTCTAACATATCACGGGTCGGCCCTCCCCCATGATCTCCGACTCCGGGCAACCATAAACTCTGATTTAATCCCGTTTGGTTTTTCCATTCCAGAGCATATTTAAACATTTTCACCGGGTCAACCCGTTCTCCAATTAAAGCGGTCATGAAACTAATAATTTTAGTCCCATCTAACCCTTGCCATTCAAACAACCCGTAGGGAAATTTAGTTGTATCATTCCAACGCAGTTTTTGGGTAATAAAATAATCAATACCGCCCTGTTGGAAAATTTGGGGTAATTGCCAACAAAAACCAAAGGTATCGGGTAGCCACGCCACGGTGGAAAGTTGACCCATTTTTTCTAAAACATATCGCTGTCCGTATAATACCTGACGGACGATAGATTCTCCATTAATAATATTCAATTCCGGTTCTACCCAGAGTCCGGCGGCGATTTCCCAGATTCCTTTTGCAATATTATCTTGAATTTGACTAAATAAATCGGGACGATGTTTTTCTATCCATTCATAAAGAATAGGGGAGGAATGACAGAAGATTAATTCTGGAAAGTCTGTTTGTAATTGCAAAACTGACTCAAAGGTTTTTTGCGCGACTATCCAGGTTTCTGTTATCGGCCATAGCCAAGCTAAGTCTAAATGGGCGTGACCGAGTAGGGAAATTTTGTAGGAGTCTAATTTAGGGATAACTGATTTTAATATCTGACGAACTTGGGTCAGGCTATTTTCAAATTCAGTTAGATTTTGTCCCCCCAAACCCCCCGTGTACGGGGGACTTTTGGGAGGATATAGCCAGAAATGATATCTAAAATCTTCCCTAGGGAAGTTAAGTCGGTTTCTAGGTCGGGTTGGTGATTTTCCGATGCTAAAAATAGTCCTAAAATTTCTAACTCGTCAGCTAAGAAACTAGGATCAATTTTGGAGGCGTCCGAAACCTCATACCAACAGAAAGAACTAACCACTGCCCCGGGGTCGTGTCCCGGACTAATTAAAGATAACTCTATTTCAAATTCATCCCCAGGCTGTACCGACGAACTTAATAGAATGCGGGTATAACTATCAAACAAGTCTCCGGCTTGTACAAACTGGTTATTAATATAGATTTGAGCATCCTGTGCCCACCAACTTAAGACTAATCTTAAAGTTAAACCTGTTAACGGATAACCCTGTAACTCCCTGGGAACTATAATTTTTTGTCTTAATTTCAAAACCTGTTTTCCCGCCGCCCAAGGAATATGTCCTTTTTCATTGATTTCAACTGGGTGATCAGACTCCCCAGGGTTGATAATTTGCCAATGGAGTTGCAGATTAATTTGAGTCAACAGACGTAACCGTTGAGCAACTTCCGAAATCTTTAATTGCAGGGTAGGGGTAGAAAAAGACATTTACCAAAAAGCGAGTGGAAAGCCCCCGACTTTAGGCGTGGGGATGAACACGGTGGTGGCCCTTCGACTACGCTCAGGAGAGCCTTTAGCCACCTTGAAGAAGTTTGTCACAAAAATAGCTTTATCTGCAATACCTTATGATAAAATAGAATCATGATAGTTAGAGAAGCCAAACTACTGCACGGAACCAAGGAGCAATACCTAGCTCTTGATGAAGCCATTCGTACCGCACAATTTATCAGAAACAAATGTGTTCGGTACTGGATGGATAATCAAGGAATAGGTAAGGCTGGTTTGTATGCGCTATGCAAAGATTTAGCCGCATTATTTCCTTTTGCCAAAAAGTTAAATTCGGCGGCACGTCAAGCTAGTGCAGAAAGAGCTTATGCTTCTATTTCTAGTTTCTACAGTCGTTGTAGAAAGAAAGAAAAGAAAAAAGGCTATCCTAAATTCAAAAAACATTGTCGCTCTGTAGAATATAAAGTTTCGGGATGGAAACTATCTAATGACTGCATGAATATTGCTTTCACCGATGGTTTTGAGATCGGAACTTTGTCTATTTATTGCAACAAAGAAACAAGGGAAGACCTATTTCGATTAAAAATTAATCGTGTTCGCGTGGTCAAAAGAGCAGATGGGTATTACGCTCAATTCTGCTTTGATACTGACCGCCAAGAGCAATTTGAATACACTGGCAATGTTGTCGGTTTAGATCTGGGATTAAAGTATTTCTTTAAAGATCAAAATGACAATGCTGTAGTATATCCCCAATTCCTAAGAAAATCTGAGCGGAAGTTAAAAAAAGCTCAAAAACAATTAAGTAAAAAGTTTGTGAAAGGGGCAAAACCCCAATCTAATAATTATCATAAAGCTCGGAAAAGACTGGGTAAAATCCACCTAAAGATTCAAAGACAGCGTAAAGACTGGGCGATTAAGCAAGCTCGGTGCGTAGTTCACTCTAACGATGTGATTGTCTATGAAGATTTAAAGGTGTCGAACATGGTCAAGAATCATCACTTGGCTAAGTCGATTTCCGATGCTAGTTGGTATCAATTCACCCAATGGTTAGACTACTACGGAAAAATATGGGATAAGGCAGTTGTGGCTGTTTCGCCTAACTATACTTCTCAAGATTGTTCTAGTTGCGGTTATCGGGCGAAAAAGTCATTGAGTACCAGAACCCATTCCTGTGCTAATTGTGGAATAGAGATTTGTCGTGATACAAATGCGGCAATTAATATTCTTAAAAAAGGCATGGGAATTCTGGGAATAAGGTGCCAAAACAGTACCTTTGGGCAAAAGGGATCTGCCGAGCAATCGGGAAAGCATGGGGAGAAGACCGCCTCTACTATTGATGGGAAACCAGAGATAGCAAGTGGATTTCTGTGAACCATGAACAAGAATCCCCCGCATTTATGCGTGGGGAGTATGTCAATGTTATAGTTAATAGGGGAGAATATAGATCAAACTTGGTGTAACCATGTCTGTTGCTGAATCCGGGCCATACAAAAGTCGATTCTTTAATTTTATCTCTCAGACGGCACAGAAATTTACCGATGAGGGCAGTCGCAGTTGGCGCTATTTTAAGTTCGCCACCGAGATTACCCTGCAAACAGCACTATACCCAGTTTATTTTATCCTGCAAACCGTTCGAGTCACTACCCAAAAATTAGGGACGGCAATTAAACAGCATTTACCCCAACTCAATTCTGAGGTCAAGTCCCAACCTCCTAATGTTGATACTCCTATTATTCATATTCTAAATACCGTTACCACCGAAACCGCTCCCCCAAACCCCCCGTACACGGGAGGCTTTGAAAATTCGATAATTTCCCAACCCGCAGCAGGAGAAATTCAAGGGGTAGCTAGTAAAATTGATTCCCAAACCTTAGTATTAGTTCAAAAAGATAATCAAATTTTAGATAGTCTCACCGTTGAACAACAATATCAACTTCAACAACGGATTAGTTTAGAAGTCGCAGACTATCACTATTATTATCGAAATTCAGCACAACATCCCAAACCCTTTCAACCCCAGTTACAACCTTTTAGCCATCCTATTAATGTTGTATCTGCGATTCGAGGATTTTGGCAAGTCCTATGTTGGGTACAAACCAGTCCTGTAGCAGTCAAAATTAATTGTTTTGGAGAATCTAATTTTGTTGAGTCGGTTTCTCTCCCCCAGCCTTCTCCTGAATTTATTCATAACTTAGATTTTGCGATCGCGCAAGTCGAAGATTATTCTATTATTCCCATCTCCCAAGCTACCCATAGCTTAGTCCAACAAAGTCAAACCCTGGGAAAAACCGTAATTCAAACCTGGAAACATCCCCATTTATCGGTAAAATCAGAATCTTCATCTTCCCTAGAAACGGGTTTTGATCAATATTTTTATAAAGTTCAGTCCCTAATTCTGGCGGCGATAGATTATTTCTTCAAAGACCATCAGCATACTATTAATTCTGAGCATATCCCCGAAGAATATTCCGGGGTAATTTCCAATTCAAAATCTTCTTCCCTAGAAGACCCCTGGTCAACTATTGATACTCGGACAAATAATATTTTATCCAAACTCAAAAAACCTAAGACCCAAAATAACCCTATCGAAAATAATCGGATTTTTCAGAAACTTCAATCTTCCTTAAACCGTTTCCCCACAAAAACGACCCCGGAAAATATCGGTTTAATTTCTGAAAATTCTCAAAACCCCTTGACAAAAACGCAAAACTGTGTTATAGAATCCAAGAAAACCGCAACTGCGACCGATTCCCCCGACTGGCTAGAAGCTCAGGTGACATCAACCGGATATATTCAACATCCCCTAGAGAAGATTTTAGGATGGTTAGATCAGGTTATGGTTAAAGTTGAGGAGGCGATCGCTAAAACTTGGTATTGGTTAACTCATTATGAGTAATGGGGTAATAGGGATCACGGATTTAGGAGGATTTCACAGATTTCACGGATTTTAATCTGTGTTAATCTGCGTCATCCTCTTAAATCCGTGATCGGGAATGGGTAATGGGAAGAATACTGTAACGTAATTGTTCTAACCCTTCTGGCAGATGCCGAAACCGAAAAAAGGCTTTATAGGCGAGCATAGATTCCCCATTATAATAATAACACAAAATGAACTTGTGTCAAGGGGGTAGAAAAAGAATCCTTAAACCAGTTGGTATTTTGGGATATGATGGTAAAGTTGTGCTTACGGCATAACAGCTATAAATAAACTCTTGCAGCCTCGGAGAAATTCACAAATGCTGACCCTAAAAATCGTTGTTAATATCGTAGTTCTGTTCTTCTTTAGTTTATTCGTGTTTGGATTCCTGTCGAATGACCCAGCCCGGAACCCGAAACGCAGAGACTTAGAGTAGAGAAACATGGAAGTTGTCCAAACAGAAGTTAGGGCTTGAAAATCAAAACCAGATGCCGACAACCTCTGTGAACAAAATCCCTGATATGATAAAAACCTGGAGTGTCATTAGTGATCATCCCGATGGGCTGATAGCTAATGACATTGTTTTAGCCTGTTCCCTAAAGGGGTTGAGTTCTGGCTATTCTGTGAAATTCCGTTACAGCAAATATGCCCTACCCGCTACCACCCCCTGACCTGCCCCCAATGATTCGTCATCTTCCCCAACCACAGACCACTGAAACGGGGATAATCGGATTAGAACCACAAATATCTTCCCGGGTAAAAACCCCAAGAACCATCAGCTATCCTTTACCTGAAGATCAGATTCAGGCATCCGACCCTGTATCCGCAGAACTACTGGGGTCGGCCGTCACCATAGAAACCGCCCCACCTTTAACCGAGAATCAATATCGGTTTGATGCCTCCTTTTCCTTTACCAATAGCGATAATTCCTGTCAGAGTCCTTGTAACAGAATAGTTGTCACCCCCCCTAAAACTCCCACCCAAGAATCGACCGTTATTCCAGTTCCCACCCCCGCAGATATAGTCGAAATCACCGCCGATCGGCAAGAATATGATCAACAAAGGCAAATCGTCACCGCCCAAGGGAACGTGATGGTGAGGTTTCGCCAGTCCTTAATTAATGCAGAGCAGGCCCAAGTTAACCTAAATACCCGTCAAGTGATTGCCCAAGGGAATGTGGCCCTAACCCGGGGAAATCAGGTGATTCGGGGCGATCGCATGGACTATAACTTCGTTGTCGGTACCGGGTCAGTTTACCAAGCCAACGGCGTTGTTTATACCCCCTCCGCCGACACCGATTTAACCGTAGTTGACCCCCTAACTCCAGGGGTTACTCCCCTACTAAATGCCCCGATCAGCGACCGAATTACCGCCGCCCAACCCTTAGCCAAAGTCAAAGCTGATGGGGGGCTTAACGCCGGAGTCTCGGTCGGAGGGGGGGAAACCTTTGGGGTAAAAGGCAGTGTGAATCGCTTGAGATTTGCCGCCGAACGAATTGATCTGTTTGGGGATGGGGGATGGGAAGCCCAACAGGTGCGACTTACCAACGATCCCTTTTCCCCCCCGGAACTAGAATTAAGGGCCGATACCGCCCGATTTAACCGAGTTTCACCCCTACGCGATGAACTGATCACCACTAAATCAAGGCTGGTACTAGATCAATCCCTTAATGTCCCTCTATTTCGAGAACGTACCGTCATTGATCGAAGCCAAAAAGAACCCCTACCCTTTTCCTTTGGTTATGATCTCAAGGACTTTGGGGGATATTATATTCAAGGCAATCTTCCCTCTGTTCCCCTGGGCCCGTTGACCCTGCAAGTGGCGCCTAGATTGTTACTCCAACGGGCTTTTCAAGATCATGTCACCCCCTTCGATCCGAAAACCTTGGGGTTAGAAGCCAAGATTTCGGGATCAATTACCCCAACTACGGCATTAAGTGGGTTTTTATCCATAAATACCTTAGAAAATTTCCCCGATCTGAATGAAAAAGCCCTTCGCGGTAGTATCCGAGTCCGCCAAGAATTGGGGGCTGGGTTTGCTCTGAATGGAGAATATAGTTATCGTAACCGTTTGTTTAATGGAACTTTGGGGTATCGTACCGTTTGGAGTAGTTTAGGGACGGTGCTGACTTCTCCTAAGATTCGTTTAAACGAACAAGGCGCTACATTTAGCTTTCAAACCTCCTATCAATCAGTAACTGCTGATAGCGATCGCCCGGAATTACTCAAACCCACTCGTCTGAATAATCGAGTTACTTTAGATCGTTATGAGGCGTTGGGAACTTTAATTTATCCGGTATTATTGTGGCGGGGGGAAGGCTTACCAGCAACGGCTACGGAAGGTTTACGCTATACCCCTCGACCTGTGATTCCCTTCGTACAATTAGCATTAATTACCAGAGGAGTCACCACCCAATATAGTCAAGATTATTCCCAATCCTATCTGAGTACCTCCGTCGGGGTGCAAGGACAATTAGGTCATTTTTCTAAAGACTTTTTAGACTATACGGGGTTTAGCCTCTTTTATACTCAAGTTGTATTAGATGGACAATCACCCTTTTTGTTTGATCGTTTAGTGGATCAACGAGTATTAAGTATGGGGTTAGTTCAACAAATTTATGGGGGGTTAAGGGCGGGGATTGAATCGGCGGTTAATTTGGATAATGGTTTATCATTAAATAATGAATTAACCTTAGAATATAGTCGCCGTACCTATGGGGTGGTTTTGAGGATTAATCCAGTGCGTCGGATTGGGAGTATTAATCTCAGAATTAGTGATTTTAACTGGATCGGAACTCCAGACCCCTATTTGGGTTCTACTCCTAAAACCGAAAATTAGGGTATAAAGTTTATTGTGATAATATCAAGGAGGTGATTTTTCTGTTTGCTTTAGAATTTCCTTTTAGGGATGAAGAACCTCGTAAATATCTCGCAGCAGCGCCGATCGAAGATCCTTGGAACATTTCTAGTTCGGTCAAACCCTCTGATTTGCTTAAATATTATGGTTTTGAATTAGCAGAGCAGACACCGGAACAAATTATAGATAACTGGGAAAAAAAGTATGATCCAGATTGGTTTTTACCTGCTATTTTAGAATCTTTATATCAGGGACGTTATAAAGCAATTTCTGTGGAACATATCTTAATTTATTGGCAAAGACGAGGACAAAAAATTCATCATTTTACTTCAGAATTTGAACGTTTAATTTGTCATCGGTTCCCCCAAAATTTGTTATCAGAAAGTCAAAACGAAGATACATTAATAATAGATGAAACCCCAGAAAGCCAGGGATTAGAACCAAATCAAACCGATAAATTATCCCTAAAACATCCTGATTTTCACGGGAAGTTAAAGGGATTTATGGGTGATCCAAAAATAGAAAAAGCTAAACACCAATCTAGTTCAGTTAATCTGAATCCGTGACATTTTCATAAACTCCTTTGTCTCGTTTGACTAACTTCGTAAATCCGGCGTTTTTGTAATCAGCATTAGAAGTGGGAATAGATAGCATCGGCGCACTCACCACCCGACGCACTAGAGCATCTTTAGGAGTATCTCCGAGGTCACAGTTAGCTAACTGACAAACCTCGCCCCAGGTGGTAATCTCGTGGGTATAGGAGTGCATCACTTCTATGGTTTGGTTGTTGCTGGGACAGAAATAATCGTAGATTGGCATAGCAAAGGGTTGGATTTCAATAACGACAAATTGGTGTTATCCCGATTATGGATAATTTTATCCAAACTTTTAGGAAATGGGAAGGGGAAAGAAAACCGGATACAATTTTGCCAAAATCGGTGATAATACAAAAGTTGAGGTGATAATTTTAGGTAATTGACTCAACGGGATGCTATAGCAGTTATTGTGGCTATGTTGACAACGGTAAGACTTAATTTAACCACAAAGACACAAAGACACGGAAGTTGTTGTGAACAATAACCTGCTCATTGCTATATCCTTGAACATCTCAGGGAAAATCAGATCAAAATATTTGGTTTTTTGGTACTTGTTATGCTAAATTAAATGTAATTAAAAGTGTTAAACAAACTGTCAGATATAGCTGTAAATGAGGACAAATCTATGAGTGATTTTAAGCCAACTCCTGAAACCAATATGACAACCACTCAACTGTTAGACCGCTATCAACTCCATGATGCTAATACCCTCAAAACTTGGGCGAGTTTGCATGGAATTTGTCAACAAAATGATATATTTGTCCCGGCGGAAGTTGACTTAATTGATCATGTTCATCATCATATTTATAATTTGGGGATGACCGTTGACGAATATCAAAGTTTCTTAAATCATCGCCTAAATCGAGTCCAAGCTACGGTAGAAGTTCAGCCACCTATTATTGATCAAAATCCCGTTTCTGATCAGATTACAACGGACGCTTCCCAAGCTGTAGAATCTTTGATGGAACAGTATTCTGAAGCGATTGAATTCATGGGGGAAAGAATAGCGGATCATTTCATTGATGAATTGGATTTATCCGTGATGCGTAATTTGGCTAAAAAAGTTAAAGAACGTCAATTATTAAATGGTCAAGCGCCTAAACCTAATCGTTTTTTAAGAACCATTCAAGCAGTATTGAAACCCCAAAATAGTCCTTTATTAACTTCTCCTTCCCCTGAAGAAAGCACTGTTCAAATGGAAAGTAATCACCGCTTAGGTTAATTAAAAAAACAGATAGTGGTTTAGGTAGATATAGCAAGTCTAAATGAATTGTACACTCATAATAATCAAGATTATTAACCCCAAAAAATGGACACAAATTCGTTGCGTAGGGGCGAGGCGCGCCTCGCCCCTACGATGATTTGGATTTCTAGCTATTTGTACAACTGATTTAGACTTGCTATAGTTAACCTCTAACTGTTAACCTAAACCCTCAACCCTTGACTCAAACTGACCCCATGGACTCATCTTTAAATCCTCAGAATTTTGTTAAGTATTTGTATCAACAGGCTAATTATCATTTAGCCCATCAACAGGTTGATCAAGCCCTTTCTGTTTGTTTAGTGGCTCTTAATTTAGATCCAGAATATGCACCCATTTCTAAAACTTTAGGGGTAATTTGGCAAGTTCAAGAGGATTTTGAACAGGCGGAATTTTGGTATCAAAAAGCCCTGAAACTACAGCCTAATTATGCAGAAGTTTATGGGAATTTAGGAGATATTTATAGTCAAAAACAGGACTGGGAAACGGCTATTTTTAATTACAAAAAAGCGATTGAATGTAATCCTAATTTAGCGGTAATTTATCTAAATTTAGCCAAGGTTTTAATCCAAATTGATCAACAGGATGAAGGGGAGGAACTCTGGTATAAAGCCTTACATTTAGAGCCCAGTTTAGGGACATTTACTGACTATTTAAACCTGGGAAATCGACTATTTCAAAAACGCAAAATTAACCCAGCAATTTTTTGTTATCAAAATGCGATTCAAGCCAACCCTAATGCTTATGAAGCCTATCACAATTTAGGGGAAGTTTATTTTCAACTCCAACAGTGGGAGAATGCGGCTCAATTTTATAGTCAAGCTGTTGAAAGGAATAATCAACAGTTTCCTTCCTATATGGGTTTAGCAAATGCGAATAAACAATTAAATCAGTGGGAAACTGCAATTCATTCTTATCAAAGAGTTATAGAATTAAATCCCACAGCCTATTTGCCCTATTTTCAAATTGCGGAAATTAAGTTTAAATTACAGCAATGGGATCAGGCGATCGCTTATTATCAAGATGCGCTGAAAGTAGAAGATAAAAATCCATTTATCTATTTATCTTTAAGTCGAGCTTATAGTTATAAAAAACAATGGGAAGAAGCGATCGCAGCTTCTCAAAAAGCCCTCCTATTAAGTCCTAATTTACCCCATGCTCATACCCATTTAGGTAACTTTTTATCGGAAATTGGGGAATTAGAAACCGCCATCCAAGCCCATCAAAAATCCCATCATTTAAGGGGATGGAATTCTAGTCTGGAGAAAGATTATCATTTTACCAAAGATTGGTTTAGTGTTAATATTCCCAACTGGGAAAAAGCATTATATTCTTTCGCGGATATTCCTGAAATTCAAGGCTTAGAAATTGGTAGTTTTCAAGGGATGTCGGCTTGTTGGTTACTGGATCATATTTTAACCCATCCTACGGCAAAAATAACCTGTATTGATTTAAGTTTTAAGCCAGAATTTGATGGGAATATTGCTAAAACCGGAGTAGCTGAAAAAGTAACCAAATTAGAAGGGTATTCCCAAGAAATATTATCAACTCTTACTCCTAATACCTACAATTTTGTTTATATTGATGGCTGTCATTTAGCCTCAGTGGTATTACAGGATGCTTTACTATCTTGGAATTTGCTAAAACCGGGGGGAATTATAATTTTTGATGATTATGAATATCGAGATCCTGAACATCCAGAAGAAGATACTCGTAAAGGAATTGATCAGTTTCTTGAAACTATCTCTGAGTCTGTAAAAATCATCCATCAAGGCTATCAATTAATGATTCAGAAATGAACTGATCTCAAATTGGTTCAGAAATCAGAAATTTCACAGTAAAATAATCAGACGTGAGCGGTGTAGATAGGAGGATCAAACTTTATGCAAATCAAACTCATTTCGGAAAACACGGTTACAGGGGAGCAGGAAGAGCAGGTTTTCAACCTACCTGTGGGGATAGGACGAGATCTCAGTCAACTTCCAGCCAACCTGAATGGCGAAACGGTTTCTCCTGTGATTTTATTAGATTCTACTCAGCAGGTTTCTCGGTTTCATGCTCAGATTACCTTAGAAAATGGTGTATTTTATCTTGAGGACAAAAGTGCCAATGGCACTGAACTCAACGATGAAAAGCTGCGGAAAGAACGACGCCCGTTAAAAAATGGAGATATACTCAGAATCGGAAACTACACGATTACGGTTATTCTCATCCCACCTGGAGATCCCAATGCGACCGTTGTAATTCAAAGCACTTCAACGATTTTTAATCCCCAATCTCAGGTGGTTTCAGCATCGAATGTCCAGCAGTCAGCGAGTCCCCAATCTTCTATCGCCTTTAACCCCTATACGGGTATTTTAGAACCGCAAACCAGCCCTGCTGCATCGGGTCAACCCCCCAGTTTTCCTTATACTCTCGATTTTTGGAATGAAGAACGGGTTTCCGTTGATAAAATTAGTAATAGTCGAATTCCATGCCGGGAAACAGAATATGTTGCTTGTGGGGGAGGAATGGGCAGTTTTGTCTGGGTTGATATGCTGAGAATTGCTGGAGTTAAACCAGAAAATATTAAGGTTTTGAGCATTCAAGATAAGCCTTATAAACGCTATGAAACCTTACTTCGCAATTGCCAAATTCCTCGATATAAACGGATTCGTTCTGGGTCGGATTCCTGTCCTGATAATATTTGGGGATGGCCGGGATACGCCCTAAGAGATGCCTGGAAAGCCTTTTTTTCTGGACAAGCTGGTGCAGCGTTAGGATTTTTGTGGCAGATTTTTGCCGAACCTATTTATGCAGATACCTATACTCCTCGTGCTGAAGATGTATTTGATTCAATGGATCGAGAAGGCGATCGCATTAGTTGGGATAAAATGCTTGAATATGGTAGTATTCGCAGCATTCGGAAAACAGAAGATGGTCGCTATTGTATTGCCTATTGTGGCTCGTCATCGGGTCAGGATAATTACCAATTTTTGTTGGCTAAATATGTTCATCTCAGTACGGGTTATCCGGCTATTAAACTGTTGACTGATCTGGAACAATATCGTCGAGAATATCCTGAAGAATCTGGAAAGCAAAAAACAGTGGTTCAAGGTTATGAATCCCATGATTATATTTATCAGAAGTTAGAAAAATATGGCGGTACGGTTGTGATTCGAGGATCGGGAATTGTGGCATCACAAATATTTGAACGGTTGTATGAAGCCCATAAAATCCAGTCTAATATTAAAGTAATTCATTTAAACCGAGAACCTCGCAAGGGCAACCGATTTGAGTCAGCCCAACGCCAGGTTGATAATGATTGGGAATTTCAACCTTTTAACTGGCCGAAAGGGACTTGGGGCGGTGATATGCGGGCTATGTTAGAGGCGGCAGATCCCTTACTACGACGGGAATTATTGCAGGCTTGGGGTGGAACAACAACAGCTAGTCGGAAGAAATGGCGACGCATTGTTAAGCAAGGAAAATCCCAAAAATGGTATGACACTCCTTATGGTTTAGTGAAAAAATTAGAACGCAATAATCAGGGTAAAGTTGTTACCTATTTAGTCACTAACCAAGGAGAAAAAACCGTTGTAGCCGATTTTGTAATAGACTGTACGGGGTTGGTTTCAGACCCCTTAGAAAGTCCTCTTTTGAAAGATTTAATTGATCATTATGACTTAAACCTTAACCCCCAGGGACGCTTCCATGTTGAAAATAATTTTGAAATTCAAAAATTGCGGAATCAAAATTCTCGCGTTTATGCAGCCGGAATTATCACTTTAGGGGGGCCTTATGCGCCAGTGGATACGTTTTTAGGGTTACAATATGCTGCCCATCGGTCTGTGGAATCTTTGGTTAAAGCCAGAGCGCCTCGAATTCGCTATATTGATGGGATTTATTCTCTCTGGCAATGGCTAAAATGGGCCCTGAATATCGCTCCTTGAACTCTTTTCCTGCGGTGTTTCCTGTTCCCTGTTCCCTGTTCCCTGTTCCCTACTATATTAATTATCATGACTCCAACTTTATTCGGACGCTGGCAAACACGAATTTTTCTATTAGCAACGGTGGGAATTTTAGTTTCTTTGCCTTTTTCTTGGGGATATTTAGGCGTTAAGTCTGATTTTGTTTATTTTTGGATTGTGTTTTATGTGGGTTTATTGGGAATAGCTTGGGATGTGTTATATGATTTTCTACAAAAATATTTGTGGGATCATGATTGGCCCGGAATATTCCAATTTTATGCCGGAGTTGTGGAGGGATTAGTTTTAGCTTTATTGATTGCCAATATCGGTTTACCCAATATTCCTAAAACTGAATTTGATTTAATTACCTTCATTAAACATTATGGTTTAGTGTGGTTGGCGGTTTATTTATCCGCTTGGGTGATAATGCGGTTATTATTTCCCCGTTGGCGGTTTCGGGGGGGAGAATGGATGGGAAAATGGCCGATTTAACCAACGTAGGTTGGGTTTTATGGCACTCAACCCAACCATTCTGAATTATAGCCAAGATTAGA
>NZ_CAWLTW010000001.1:4112321-4132422 GCF_963864145.1 Planktothrix prolifica NIVA-CYA 540
CTACGTACGTACTACGTACGTACGTACGTACGTACGTACGTACGTACGTACGTACGTACGTACGTACGTACGTACGTACGTACGTACGTACGTACGTACGTACGTACGTCGAGAGAGNCAAAAACTATAAATAAGAGCAAAAAATTTTCTGTAACCTCCCCTACTTTTAGCGTCAAAACGATGAATTACCAAACTCTTACAATTTTAATCACGTCTTCAATATTGATACTGGGATTGACAGTTAGTTGTAGTTCTAATCCTAACGTGGAAACTGTTATTTCCAGTCCTCAACCTGCGGTTAATTCAAATTCTAATTTAACCCCACCCCCACCCCAAAATACTCCAAATTCTACGCCATCTGAGTGGATTTCGGGAGTATTTTATGCCGAAAATTCGATAGCTTTGAAAGGGTTTGATGTTGTTGCCTATTTTCAACAAGGGCAAGCTATTCCTGGGAATCCTAATTTTAATTATCAATGGAGGAATGTTAATTGGCAATTTTCTACGGCAGAAAATCGAGATTTATTTGTTCAAAATCCTGAAAAATATGCTCCTGAATATGGGGGATTTTGTGCTTGGGCGGTGAGTCAAGGTTATACCGCACCCATTGACCCGAATGCCTGGAAAATTGTGGATGGGAAGCTCTACTTAAATGCTAATCCCAAAATTCAACAGCGCTGGGCAAAGGATATCCCTGGAAATATTACTAAAGCTGATAAAAATTGGCCCGGTTTGGCAAAGGAAATTCAAAGTAAATAAATCTACCCCTACCGTCCTTTCCACAATTTAATCGTGCTGTCCCAACTCCCACTGGCTAACGTCCGACCATCGGGACTGAAGGCGAGGGGTGCAGGGTTGAAAAAAGATGAATGTCTGTCGAGAGTTGCAATTTTCCCTTGGCTCTGCACATCCCACAATTGAATCGTGCTGCGAAACAGCCCTCCACCCCCACTCGCTAACGTCCGACCATCGGGACTGAAGGCTACAGACCTGACCAATCCTGAATGTCCGGTGAGAGTAGCAATTTCCTGTTGACTCTGCACATCCCACAATTGAATCGTGCTGCGAAACAGCCCAAGCCCATCACTCCCACTGGCTAACGTCCGACCATCGGGACTGAAGGCTACAGACCTGACGAAAACATGACTGACCAAATTTGAATGTCCGGTGAGAGTAGCAATTTGCCGTTGGCTCTGCACATCCCACAATTTTATCGTCTTGTCAAAACTCCCACTGGCTAACGTCCGACCATCGGGACTGAAGGCTACAGACAAGACAAGACTTGAATGTCCGGTGAGAGTAGCAATTTGCCGTTGGCTCTGCACATCCCACAATTTTATCGTCTTGTCATCACTCCCACTAGCTAACGTCCGACCATCGGGACTGAAGGCTACAGAGTAGACAGCACTTGAATGTCCGGTGAGAGTAGCAATTTGCTGTTGCTTCTGCACACCCCACAATTTTATCGTGTTGTCATCACTCCCACTGGCTAACATCCGACCATTGGGACTGAAGGCTACAGACGTGACAATAGCTGAATGTCCGGTGAGAGTAGCAATTTGCCCTTGGCTCTGCACATCCCACAATTTAATCGTGTTGTCCGCACTCCCACTGGCTAACGTCCGACCATCGGGACTGAAGGCTACAGACCTGACCAAATTTGAATGTCCGGTGAAAGTAGCAACCAGGGTGGGGTTTTGCCAGGGGAGTTGGGCTGAGGGGTTGGGGGGTGTTGTTTTGGGTGGCGATGTTAATTGAGTTATGAGCGCACTATATCCCAATTTAAGACGAGGAATAATTTGAGTAATTACAATTACAATAATTGTTAAAACAATTGCTAAAATCCACAAAGTTTGAGGTTGGGATTGACTCATAATTCTTGTGGGTAGCGATGTTAATAGAGTTATGGGCGCACTATATCCCAATTTAAGACGAGGAATAATTTGAGTAATTACAATTACAATTATTGTTAAAACAATTGCTAAAATTAATAAAGTTCGAGGTTGGGATTGACTGATAATTCTTGTTGTCTTAGCATTCTTCTTTCTGGAATAACCATTAGGTTTTGGAGCCTGATTTTTATTATTTAGAGCCGTTATCACATCCCTTGCCGACTGAAACCGATGACTAGGATCAGGTTTGAGCATTTTATCTAAAATATTAGCTAAATCCTGATTAACACCAGAAAATTTAGATCTCCAATTCCATTTGAGAGTATAAGTATGGCGTAAATTTTGTGGATGTTGATTAGTAAGTAATTGAACACAAGAAGCCGCCAGTGCGTATAAATCACTGGATGGATAAACTTGTTGTCCAGCTTCTTGTTCGGGTGGCGCATATCCCTTAGTCCTAAACCCTATAGATTTTTCTGGAGATATTACTCCTCGGGTGACTTGTTTAACTGCACCAAAATCAATTAAATAAAGCTTTTGATTATCCTCACGGCGAATAATATTATCCGGTTTAATATCCCGATGAATCAGTTCTTGATTGTGAATAAACTCTAATGTCGGTAAAATTTGCTGCAAGATTTCTAAAATCTGGTTTTCTAAAAAACAACCTTGTTTCTTTAATTCCTCACTTAAATTTTTACCTTTAATATATTGCTGAACTAAATAATTGCAATCTTGTGAAATATAGGAATTAAATTGGGGTGCTGTTAAGATAAAATATTCGTAGAAGTCAGGAATTTGCTGTTGATTACCATGTAATTCGGCTAAAACTTTGGCTTCCCGTTCAAAAGCTTTTTTAATCCCTTTAACATCTTCCGGTGTGTAACCAGGTTCAATTTCTAATCGCTTTACTACACAGTACCGTTGATTAATTGAATCTAAATCAACGGCTAAAAAAGTGGCTCCAAATCCTCCCTTTCCCAACGCTTGGAAGGGTTGATAATGTCGTCCCTTTGCAGTTAAGATTAATGGCATCCCACAGGTACGACAAAACAGTTGCCTTTCTGGGGTAATATTATATTGGAAGTCTGGGAAATGGTTATCAGGCCCAAGGCAACCGGGACGAGTGCAATAGATATTCATATTGAGGATTTTTTGAGTTGATGTCAAAAATATAGCAATCCCAGGTTAATTATAATCGTTAAAGTAGTATTTTAGTCGGTGTGTGGTACAAGTCAACTAAATAGTCCTAGTCCCACTAACGCCAGGAAACCCACTTATAAAGGTTTTTAAGGCAGAAACCGGGTTTCTGTCATCAGCTTTGTTGAATCATCAAAAGATAGTTGAAGAAACCCGGTTTCTGAGGGTTTCTGGTGGTTAAATTAATCCGATCTCCCGTACTTCTACTTAGAAATAAGAGTAGAATGAAACGGAGCGATCACTATGCACAAACACTTACTCTATTCTGTGAATTGGGTATAAATTAAATATAGAATCTTGACTAATAATATAAATATTTTCAACGATACTTTGTGCAATTAACAATCGATCAAAGGGATCTTTATGATAAAAAGGTAATTGACAAACCAAGTTTAAATGACTCAGTTTAATTTGTAGTAAATTAAAATCTTCTAGCTGGAGTTTTTCTGCTATATAGTGCTCTAATGATACCGATAAAGTTAGTTTTCCTTGACTTTGCTTAATTGCCATCTCCCAAACGCTTGCCACACTAATATATTTGATGTTGTTTATATCTTCAATTAAATTTCGCGCCGTCCCATTGAGTTTTTCATTCCCTGAGAAAAACCAAATCAGTGCATGAGTATCTAATAAAACTTGCATTTCTAATCTTGAAATTCTTCTAAAGGATCATCAAAATCATCAGTAATAGAAATAATTCCTTTATCTGTTCCAAATAAAGCCGGACGTTGAGATTGTTTTTGCCGAAATAAAACCAATTTCAACAAAGGTTTTTTATTTTCTGTAATAATAATTTCTTCTCCATTTAAAGCTAAATCAAATAATTCCGAAATTTGTGAAATTGCCTGTGTAATTTCTATGGAAGACATAGCCATCTAGTGGAACGCCATTATTTACCCATTATAGCAGAAAATTTATATTTTCTCCTCGTACTTTTTATTCTCTGGTAATATCCCGAAGCCGGAAGAAAGATGTGCTTGCTTTTTTGTTGAAGTTGCGATCGCACAATTTGACACCTATTTTAAAAAACAATATAATTCCTACTATCCTCTGAATTAATATTATGGATACAAAACAGAGCGCATCCTTTCAAACAGGTTTCTCTCTTTATGAACAAGACTTTTATGGATGGACACAGCAACAAGCCAAACTGTTACGGGAAGGCGCATTAGATCACCTTGATATTATCAATTTGGCTGAGGAGATTCAATCTTTGGGAAAGCAACAACGCCAGGAGTTAAAAAACCGTTTAGGAATTTTACTCGGTCATTTACTCAAGTGGCAGTTTCAACCCAATAAACGCTCTAAAAGTTGGTTTGTGACCCTGCGCGAACAACGCCGAGAGATTGGCTATTTATTAACAGAAAATCCCAGTTTAAAACCCTATCTTCCTGAAGCATTACACAAAGGTTATCAAAGTGGCATTGACTTAGCTGTACGCGAAACCTCCCTGAATGATCAGGATTTTCCCACGGAATGTCCCTATACCCTAGACCAAGTTTTAGACACTAACTTTTTCCCAGGAGAACCTTCTGAACACTTTCACCAACCAGAATATAGATAATAAGCAGGTTATTATTAACAATTCCTTTGTGTCTTGGTGTCTTGGTGGTTAAATTGATCCTCAAGGCTATAAATTAATGATTCAAAAGTAGGAGCGAGGATCAAGATTAATTTAACCACGAAGACACAAAGACACAGAGAATTTATCGACTATTCCTATCTCTTTTCTTCAAACTTTGCTAAACTAATTTTAGGAAAAGTAAATAGTTGAATCATTCGGAGTTTCATGTTAGAGATTACTTCCTCAGCGAGCACCCAGATGGAAACCATGCCATATTCCGCCCCCAAGGGTAACGAAAAAGCTCCTCAATTCCAGGGGTTTGCCAAACGGCATCTAGGCCCCAATCCTGTTGAGATTCAACAAATGTTAGAATTGTTGGGGGTTTCTAGTTTAGAAACTTTAATTGATCAAACAATTCCCTCAACTATTCGCCTCAATTATAGCTTAAAATTACCAGAAGCTCAAACCGAATATGCGGCTTTAAATCAATTAAAAGCGATCGCCTCTCAAAATCAAGTCTATCGTTCTTTTATTGGCATGGGATACTCCGATTGTATCACACCCGGAGTGATTCAAAGAAATATCCTAGAAAATCCCGGTTGGTATACGGCTTATACCCCCTATCAGGCTGAAATTGCCCAAGGTCGTTTAGAAGCCTTACTAAACTTTCAAACCCTAATTATCGACTTAACTGGATTAGAAATAGCTAACGCTTCTTTACTCGATGAAGCTACGGCCGCCGCCGAAGCCATGAGTCTAAGTTATGCGGTTTCTAAAACCAAAGCTACGGGATTTTTTGTCTCCCAAGATTGTCACCCTCAAACCATTGACGTAGTTAAAACCCGTGCGATTCCCCTAGGCATTGAGATTATTATTGGAGATCATCATACCTTTGATTTTAGCACATCTATCTTTGGATGTCTACTACAATATCCTACTACTGATGGCACAATTTATGACTATCGTAACTTCATAGAAACCGCCCATAAACATAACGCTTTAGTTACAGTGGCGGCGGATATTTTAAGTTTAACCCTATTAACACCTCCTGGGGAATTAGGAGCAGATATTGCCGTCGGAAGTACCCAACGGTTGGGGGTTCCATTGGGTTATGGCGGCCCCCATGCGGCCTATTTTGCTACCAAAGAAACCTATAAACGCAACGTCCCCGGTCGGATGGTTGGTGTTTCTAAAGATGCTCAAGAAAACCCGGCGTTACGGTTAGCATTACAAACCCGTGAGCAACATATTCGCCGCGATAAAGCTACCAGTAATATTTGTACAGCCCAGGTATTATTAGCGGTAATTGCTAGTTTGTATGCGGTATATCATGGGCCGTCTGGACTTCAAGAAATCGCCCAAAATATCCATCAGTTAACCCTAACCTTAGCAGAAGGCTTAAAACGGTTAGGCTACGCAATGGGAACAGAACCATTTTTTGATACAATTAAAGTAGAATTAGGGCAAAAATCCTTAACGGAAATTCTGTTAGCATCCCAAACCAAAGAAATTAATCTCCGAGTGATTGATTCCGAAACCGTTGGTATTAGTTTAGATGAAACTACCACAATTAATGATATCATTGATTTATGGGAAATCTTTGCCGAATCTGAATTAAAGTTTACGGTTGAAGATGTCTTAAACCCATCAGAAAATCTTACCCCATTTATCCGAAAATCTGCCTATTTAACCCATCCGGTTTTCAACAGTTACCATTCAGAAACCGAACTTCTACGCTATATTCATCGTTTAGAAACTAAGGATTTATCCTTAACTACTTCCATGATTCCTTTGGGTTCCTGTACAATGAAATTGAATGCCACGGCGGAGATGATTCCGGTAACTTGGCCAGAATTGGGAAAACTCCATCCCTTCGCCCCAAAAGAGCAAACCCAAGGCTATCAAATTCTGTTTGAACAATTAGAAAATTGGTTAGCAGAAATAACAGGATTTTCCGGGATTTCTTTACAACCAAATGCAGGTTCCCAGGGGGAATATGCCGGATTATTAGTAATTCGTCACTACCATGAAAGTCGGGGAGAGATAAACCGAAATATCTGTTTAATTCCCGAATCTGCCCACGGTACAAACCCTGCTAGTGCGGTGATGTGCGGGTTTAAAGTAGTTTCTGTTGCCTGTGATGATCAAGGAAATATTAATATTAATGACTTGCAAGCTAAGGCCGAAAAATATCACGAAAATTTAGCTGCATTAATGATTACCTATCCCTCAACTCACGGCGTATTTGAAACCGGAATTGAAGACATTTGTAATATCATTCACAGCAATGGCGGACAGGTTTATATGGATGGGGCAAATATGAACGCCCAAGTCGGGTTATGTCGCCCTGGGGATTTTGGCGCCGATGTCTGCCACCTCAACCTGCATAAAACCTTCTGTATTCCCCACGGGGGCGGTGGGCCAGGAATGGGGCCGATTGGGGTCGCCTCCCATTTAGTTCCCTTCCTCCCCGGTCATGGGGTTGTAGACATCCCAGGAAGTCAAACTGGGGCTGTTTCCGCCGCCCCTTGGGGGAGTGCGAGTATCCTGGTGATTTCTTGGATGTATATTGCCATGATGGGGCCAAAGGGATTAACAGAAGCGACAAAATTGGCAATTTTAAATGCGAATTATATTGCCAGTCGTTTAGATAAATATTACCCGATTTTGTACAAGGGAAATCAGGGATTTGTTGCCCATGAATGTATTTTAGATTTGCGGGGCGTGAAGAAATCTGCGGGTATTGAAGTTGATGATATTGCTAAACGATTAATGGACTATGGATTCCATGCCCCCACGGTTTCTTGGCCAGTAGCTGGAACCATGATGGTAGAACCAACTGAAAGCGAATCTAAACCGGAATTAGATCGGTTTTGTGATGCGATGATTGCCATTTATCAGGAGATTTCCCAGATAGAATCGGGGGCGATGGATGCCACTAATAATATGTTGAAAAACGCGCCCCATACGGCAATTTCCCTGCTTTGTGGCGAATGGAATCGTCCCTATTCCCGGGAACAAGCCGCCTATCCCGCCCCCTGGACAAAAGAACATAAATTCTGGCCGTCTGTGGGACGAATTGATAATGCTTTTGGCGATCGCAATTTTATCTGTTCCTGCTTACCAATGGATGCTTATGAGTAATTGAAATCATCCCCCGTTAATCTTTGATAAGTAGTTGCACAAAATAAATTACCTAGTTGAGAGAGGGAACAGCCCCCCCAAACCCCCCGTGCACGGGGGGCTAGGGGGGGAGGGAACAGGGTAGAGGATGTGTAATTAATTTTGTTCAGGTACTTATGACGGGGGATGCTTAAATTTACTTTTGTTTGCGCCGAGGAATTAAGGGAGGTTTTGCAGGTTCATAGGACTTTAATCCTCCATCTCCTGTCAGAATTTCTACTTCATAACCTGACTTTGCATAATAATCTGCAACTCGCTTAATACTTGCATCTCCGAGGGATAATTTTTGCGTGGCTAACTGAGGAAATTCATCCGCCAGTTGTTTAATTTGTTCAGAATTCCATAACTCTGACTGTTGGGTAAATGCAGCCCAAGGGGTTTGATTATCAGCCGTTAATTTCATTAATTCTGCTAATTTTAGAGCAGTTTCATATCGTAGATTAGAAGATTGGGCAATATGATTTCCTGTTTCAATAATAGAAGCTAACGGTAAAACAAACGTTGTTTTTAATTTTTCTTCTCGTTGTAAAATTTCCTCTACTTTGGCTTTATCCCAATAATTTTCTTTTGAACCACAGGTTTCTTTACCCGGAACTCCTAACCAAACACACAGGATAGAAGTATCAAAAATTAATACTTTTATCATTATTTCTATTCCCGATGTTTAGCTAAACTTTTTTCTAATAATCCCTCTTGGGTGATTTTTCCCAAAGAACCTGAAGCCATCAATTTCGGTAAATTTTCAATTTCATCTAAGGGAATTAACTGGCTTTCTCCTGTATCTTGATCTCGATAAGCAACCATAACAAAAGGAATAAAATCAGGGGTTAATTCATCCATTAAAGCCGGGTTATGAGTTGTGACTAAAATATCGATATTCCGTTTTTTTCCTATTTCCTTTAACATTTTCAAAAGCAAACCAGCCCGAGAAGGATGTAAACCATTATCAACTTCTTCAATCACAATTAAACTACCTTCGGGACGAGTTAATAAAGCCGTTAAAATCGCTAAAAATCTTAATGTTCCATCGGACATTCCTCTCGCATCCACTAATAAAGGTTCTTGATTTTCACCCCATTTTTCTTCACAATATAACATGGCATCACTGCCTAATCTTCCCACAGGTTCCGCCCAAACTCGTTGTAAATCTCCTTCAGGAAGTTGGGATAAATAATTGAGTAAAGTTTGTTCAATTTTTTCTTTTTCCGGTTCAGGAAAGGCGGCTAAAACTCCAGCAATATTTGAACCATCTTGTTCTAAAATTTTTGATAGTGGAGAATAGTCTCTCATATTCTGAGGAATTGGGTTAATAATAAATATTTTTTTGAGAACTTCTAAAACCGTATTTTCTGATGAGTTATTAATTCCATTATTCTCATTAGATTTAAGTAATTTTATAAATTCATGAATTAATTGTATTTTAGGTTCTATTTCACTTGTAATACTATAAAGACAATCAAATTCAACTTTCTCATCTTCCTGTTTATATTCTCCACTAATAACTGCTTCTAAGGTAAACTGAGTTTCAGGTTTTCTAACTACCCATTCTAACCCTCCTCGAATTCCTGGGGTATGACTATCACCAATTAAAGCAGATTCTAAGGATTTTGCTTCGGGAATACGACTTAAAAAATCCAAAGCATCAATAATATTAGATTTGCCACTAGAATTAGTTCCAATTAAAATAGTAATTGGATCTATATATAAGGTTGCTTCTTTAAAACTTTTCCAGTTTTTTAAGTTAATTTGCTTCAGCATTAGGAATGTTTTTATAGTTTAATTATTTTTCTAATTCAGGATAGATGTCTCTAACTTATAGTGTATCATAGTAGGTTGATGCGATCGCAACTTCTCAAACCATGAATCAATCCCCTATTATTCCAAGCCTTAGTGATTTGATAGAACCACTCATAAAAGCTCTAAAAACTTTAGGTGGTTCTGGAACTGTTCAGGAAATTTATGATAAAGTCTGCGAACTTGGAAATTTTTCAGATGCTCAACAAAATATACTACATAAACAAGGGCCGAATACAGAAATTGCTTATCGTTTAGCTTGGGCTAGAACTAACTTAAGAATTTATGGCGCATTAGAAAATGTACGTCGAGGGGTCTGGTCTTTAACCGAAAAAGGACGTAACCTCGAAGCAATTGATATTACAGAAATTAATAAAGTTGTTCAGAAATCAACACAACAGAAATCTCAATTAATTTCAGGAAATAAAAATGATCAAGGAATAAAAATTACTCCCTCTAATATTGATTTTACGAATAATACGTCAGAGCATGAGTTTATAAAAATTAACGATCAAATTCCTATTGACTCAGATATTTGGACAGAAAAACTCTTGAAAATTTTACAACAAATTCCTCCCGATAGTTTTGAAAGATTATGTCAACGAATTTTAAGAGAATCTGGATTTATTAAAGTTGAAGTAACCGGAAGAAAAGGAGATGGGGGAATTGATGGAATTGGAGTCTTAAAAATTGCCTTATTGAGTTTTCAAGTATTCTTTCAATGTAAACGTTATACGGGTTCTGTTGGCCCTTCTGAAATTCGAGATTTCCGAGGTGCTATGGTAGGAAGAACCGATAAAGGTTTATTTTTAACCACAGGAACTTTTACCAGTTCAGCCAAACAAGAAGCCACCCGTGACGGTGCGCCTGTATTAGATTTAATTGATGGGGAACAACTTTGTCAAATTCTCAAAGATTTGAATTTAGGAGTCGAAACAAAAATGATTGAGGTGGTTGAAATTGATCAAAATTGGTTTAATCATTTATAATTGCTATACTATAATTAAATACTAACTCAACCCTAAAACACTTTACCTATTCTCGATTATGCTTGTATTTTTTATTCATGGTGTCGCCACAAGAGATGCTTGCTACTCATCAAATTTACAACAAATTATCAAAACAGAATTTAGTCAACGGGGAGAAAAAAATCCTCATTTTTATGCTAGTTTTTGGGGTTCTGCCTTAACAGATATGGGGAAAATATGGAATGGGATTGATGAAGATTTAGCACACGCTAAAAAGAAATATTCTAAAAGTGATAGTGAAGAGTTTTTGAAATATCGATCGTTTAGAGAAGGTTTCTTTTCTCAATTTATGGGGGATTTCTTTACCTATATGAATCCTGATAAGGGTCGAAAAATTCGCAAAACCATCGCTGAACAACTCTATGATTTTATCGAGGAAAACCCTAATAATTCTGAACTTCATATTGTTGCCCATTCGTTAGGAACTGTGATTTTATGGGATATTTTATTTTCAGATCGATTTTCAGCGAAAGATCCCGCTTTATCTATTCGAGCTATGATTCGAGAATTGGAAAATCAGACAGATGTAAAACTTAAACATCAGGTTAATTTGAGCAGTATCACGCTCATAGGTTCGCCCATTTTATTTATTAATACGATGTTAGATGTACGTCCCGAAAAAGTCGAGCAATTTGCTCATTCCTATTCTTCTGAACAGCCTTTAAGATGGCTTAATTTAATTCATGGTTCCGACTTAATGGCTTATCCTTTAAAAGCGAATTTACATCTGGCTGAAAATAGTTATCTAAAATTTGAAGATGAGTATTTATTAGAGGATACTAACTGGGTTGAAAAAATAGCTAGAAGTTTAGGTCAAAATGACTTAGCAATGGCTGTGAGTTCTAGTGATGCCCATAATAGTTATTGGAATTGTCCTCACACTGCTAGATTAATTACTAATAATATTTTGAATCAACTTGACAATAATGGTTTAGTCTAAAAAAAAATATTAAATCTCAAAACAAAAATGATTGAAGTGGTTGAAATTGATCATGATTGGTTTAATCATTTATAATTGCTATACTATAATTAAATACTAACTCAACCCTAAAACACTTTACCTATTCTCGATTATGCTTGTATTTTTTATTCATGGTGTCGCCACCAGAGATGCTTGCTACTCATCAAATTTACAACAACTTATCAAAACAGAATTTAGTCACCGGGAAGAAAAGAATCCTCATTTTTATGCTAGTTTTTGGGGTTCTGCTTTAACAGATATAGGGAAAATATGGAATGGTATTGATGATGATTTAGCAGCCGTTAAAAAGAAATATCCTAAAATTGCTAGTGAAGAGATTTTTCGATATCGAACCTTTAGAGAAGGCTTATTTTCTCAATTTCTTGGAGATTTCTTTACCTATATGAATCCTGATAAGGGTCGAGAAATTCGCAAAACAATCGCTCAACAACTCTATAATTTTATTAAGGAAAACCCCAATGATTCTGAACTTCATATTGTTGCCCATTCGTTAGGAACTGTGATTTTATGGGATATTTTATTTTCAGATCGATTTTCAGCGAAAGATCCCGCTTTATCTATTCGAGCTATGATTCGAGAATTGGAAAATCAGACAGATGTGAAACTTAAAAATCAGGTTAATTTGAAGAGTATCACCCTTATGGGTTCGCCCATTTTATTAATTAACATGATGTTAGATGTGCGTCCCGAAAAAGTCAATCAATTGGCTGATTCCTATTCTTCTGAACAGCCTTTAAGATGGCTCAATTTAATTCATGCTTCGGACTTAATTGCCTATCCTTTAAAAGCGAGTTTACATCTAGCTGAAAATAGTTGTCTGAAATTTACAGATGAGTATTTATTAGAGGATGTTAACTTGGCTGAAAAAACAGCTAGAAGTTTAGGTCAACCTGACTTAGCAATGGTTTTAGGTTCTAGTGATGCCCATAGTAATTATTGGAATTGTTCTCAAACTGCTCGATTAATTACTAATAATATTTTGAATCAACAAAAAGTGATTTTTCAAAATTTCTTAAAAACCGTAATTCACCATTTATCTCAAGTTAAGGGGATGACACCTATATCTCAAGTGATGGGAATTCAACGCAATTATAATAACTATAATATTTCAAAGGCAGATCTTTATTTAAAATTTCCTGATAAAAGTGGGAAAATTTATTTATTTGTTAATGCTATTAACGTGCATCATGTTTATGTATTAGATAGTGATGATCAACTTCAATTCGGTGGCTATGTGGGTTGGATAGATCAGGAAGGGTTAATCAAAAAACTAGAGTTAATCAAGGGTTTGATGATTAACCGTTAATTTATCTAATTGTAAGCGATTTATTTGAACCCACAATTAAAGCTCTTAATGCTTTAGAAAGTTAATCTTAAGCAACGGAACTTTCAACCCCTCTGAATAATGCGATCGCACTAAACACCAAAAACAAACAACCCCCAATAATAGTAATCGTCCGTTCCGATAATCTTCCGGCTATTAATTTCCCTCCTAAGACCGCAATAGCCGCACAAATAGTATGGCCGACAATTCCCCCCATAATCACCCCTATCGGGTTATGAAAGGTCGCTAAGGCAATCGTCGCAATTTGAGTGCGATCGCCCCATTCTGCCACAAAAGTTAATATAAAAGATTCTAATAAAATTTTCCATTTAGTTTTGCCTTTAGCAAACTTACTATCTGCTTTTTCTACCGCTTCTACCGCTTCTACCTGTTCGTCATTTGTACCCAATTCCTTGGGCATTTTACTAGCATCATACAAGAGTTTTACCCCAAACAGAGCAAACAAAATAATCTCGGCATAATGAATATAAATCTGAGGTAAAAAGGAAAATATCTGTCCCACCGCCACGGAAATAACTGTCATCGTTGCCAAGGCAGCGACTACTCCAGCAAATACAACTTTTCTGTTATATTTTGATGATAAAATAACCGCAATAAAAAATGTTTTATCCCCAAGTTCCGAAATAGTAATCAGTAAGAGTGCAGCCGTAAAAGCAGTGAGCATAATTTTAATAGAACTTAATCGGATCAAAGAAATGATGGAACCGGACTTTATTATTTTGAATTTACCATAAAATCTTTCTATATTCAAGTATTTTTATCCGCTAAAATTGCTAGTTTTATTCATAAATGAATCATAATAATTTCATAATAAATTCATGATTTAATCTTCAAGCCTCCTCTACTGAAAGAGAATAAAGACCCTCTGAACATGATCCTTATTGCACTGCTCCCTGAAAAAATTTATAAAAAAGGACTTCCCCTTAGTCGTAAGATCAAGAAGATGGATCTAATCTGTTGATGTGATGTTCAATTGCAACTTGACTTGATCCCTGGCAAATTTGTATAACCTCTATCGTTAATCCTTATGTCATTTCCCCGTTCTAGCGGTATCCTACTGCATCCCACATCCTTACCCAGTCCCTTTGGCGTTGGAGATATTGGCCCGGTTGCCTATCAGTTCGTTAACTTTTTAAAACAAAGTGCCCAAAAACTTTGGCAAGTCTTACCCCTTGGCCCGACTGGATTTGGCAATTCTCCTTATTTATCCTATTCTGCTTTTGCGGGAAATCCCTTATTAATTAGTTTAGAACTCTTAAAAGAGGATGAATTATTAACCGATGAAGACTTAGCAAATCCGCCGCATTTTCCCGATCATATTGTTAATTTTGACGCGGTTAAAGCCTTTAAAGAAAAACTATTTCATCAAGCTTGTATTACCTTTAAAACCAATGCCACAGAAGAACAGGAAGAAGAATTTAATCGTTTTTGTTCCCGCAGTAACTATTGGTTAGATGATTACGCCATTTTTATGTCACTTAAAGAGGCATTTAATGGAGAAAGCTGGAATGAATGGGAAACAGGAATTGCCCTGCGAAAACAGGAATCCTTACATAAATGGGGAGAAAAGTTAGCCAAACCTATCTATTATCATAAATTTCTCCAATTTCAATTCTTCAAACAATGGTCAAAACTCAAACATTATGCCAATGAACAAGGCATCCAAATTTTTGGAGATTTAGCGATTTATGTTGCCCATGATAGTGCCGATGTTTGGTCACATCCTGAAATCTTTTGTTTAGATGAAGAAACCGGAGAAGCCGCATTAATGGCTGGAGTTCCACCGGATTATTTTAGTGCCACCGGGCAATTGTGGGGAAATCCAGTTTATAATTGGGAACGTTTGCAACAGGACGGATTCTATTGGTGGCTGCAACGAATTGAATCTTTATTAGGCTATTTAGATTTAGTTAGAATTGATCATTTTCGGGGTTTAGAATCATTTTGGGCCGTTCCTCAAGGGGAAACAACCGCTATGAATGGTCAATGGGTAGACGCACCGGGAAATGCCTTTTTTAGTTTATTAAATGAGAAATTAGGCGAATTACCAATTATCGCCGAAGACTTGGGAGTTATCACCCAAGAAGTGGAAGAATTGCGGGATAAATATGGTTTACCCGGGATGAAAATTCTACATTTTGCCTTTGATTCCGGTTCCGGTAATCCCTATTTACCCTATAATTACGGTTCAGCAAATTGGGTGGTTTATACCGGAACCCATGACAACGATACAACGGTGGGTTGGTTTAACCGTCGTAGTTTACAGGAACAAGCCCGAGTCACCCGCTATTTAGGTTGCACCTCCGGTTATGGCATTCACTGGGATTTAATTCGGTTAGCCATGTCCTGTGTGGCAAATCAAGCGATTTTCCCCCTCCAGGATATTTTGGGTTTAGGGAGTGAAGCAAAAATGAATATGCCGGGAGAAGCCGAAGGTAACTGGGCTTGGCGTTTTCAACCCGGAGTATTAACCGAAGAAATCGGAGAACGCCTCAAGTTTCTAACCGAAACCTACGGTCGTTAAATCAGTTATCAGTGATCAGTCATCAGTTAACAGTGTAAGAGGTATCAGTTATCAGTTCAGGAGTTAATAAATTAACTGTAAACTTCTTAACTGTAAACTTCTTAACTGATGACTGTTAACTGTTGACTGTTAACTGATGACTGTTAACTGATGACTGTTAACTGATGACTGTTAACTGATGACTGGGGGAAGGTGGGAATTATAATTTCGATAAATCTTCAGCTTTGAAAACCACTTCTTGAACCTGACCGGGTTCCCCAAGACTTTTGGCTTCTCCGTTATTAACGGTTACGAGAACTCCTCCAGCATTTCCAGTAAACACAACAACCTTATCTTTCGCTTTCCAACTGCGTTGTGTTCCCCCTTCTAAGGTACCTTCAAATGCGGTTTTACCATCCACTTCAATAACTACCCAGGAGGGATCTTTCGCCACTATCCCCACTTCTACTGTCTTTTCGGTTTTTGATTGGGCGGAGGACTCCGTTTCAGATACTTTCTCAACGGTTGTTGTTACCTTTTGGGTCGTTGAAGATGGGGGAGAAGAAACGAATTGACTAGCGGAAGTGGATGGTTTTTTTGGCTGAACGACCGCCTGACGAAGTTGAGGATTAACCTCTGGTGGGTTGGTTGTGGCAACGGGTTCACCCGATACACTCGCAAAATTAGCGGTTTTATTCAGATAAGAAACCCCATTAATCGCACAAATAATTAATAGGATATAAGTTAAGTAAAGATGGGTGGGTCTTAATTGTGGAAGGGTCAAGAAATTAAGTTTTGATTTCATCCCCACTTTTTGAGGTTCGGGGAGGAAAAAGTTAGCCAGTTCTACTCCATTTAAACCCAAAGCATCAGCATAGGTACGGATTAACCCTTGAGTATAAACTGGTTCTGGGAGTTGTTCTGTCCTAGCTTCTTCTAAAGATTGTAATAAATGGGAACGGATTCGAGTGTAAGCCGCTACCATATCTAAAGAGAGGGAATGACCGAGACGAGTTTCTCTGAGTTGTCCTCCAATTTCTACTAATCGCTGAATCAGTTCAGGATCATAGGAATTAAGGGTTGGGCTAGGATTTTTAGCCATTTTAAACGGTAAGACAAATAAATCAGTTTTCATAATCATTTACTCCTTGATGTCTACAGGGTGAACGGGCACACTAACCAATGGGGATGAAATGGGATTTCGTAAGAACTCAATTTCCCAGGCACTCAGAGAACGATATTGACCCTCTGGCAATGGGGATTTTTCAGGAGGTTGGAGTTGAATTGAGCCAATGGCAGTTCGGTGTAATTTAATTACTGGATAACCTAACTGTTCGGCAACTCGGCGAATTTGCCGCTTTCTACCCTCATATAAAATCACTTCCAATAAAGTCTGGTGATCTGAATTTTGTTGAATACACCGAACTTGAGCAGGTAATGTTTTTCTTCCTGCCAATAGCACACCCTGACGCCAAGCCTGTAATATTGAATCCGATGGATTTCCGGCAACCCAGACTTGATAAGTTTTAGGAATCAAATGACGAGGATGAGTTAAACGAAAGGTTAATTCTCCATCGTTGGTCAGTAATAATGCCCCTGTAGAATCGACATCCAAGCGTCCAACCGGATGAATGCCTTGACCTACTCGCATTTTACGCGGAAGTAGATCCAAAACGGCAGGTCGTCCGTTGGGGTCTAAACAAGTCGATACAACTCCTATCGGTTTATGGAGTAATAAGTAGACTGGCTCAGGTCGGTAGTTGGGTTTAATTGACTTCCCATCGACCTCAATTTGATCGCAATTCGGATCGGCTTTTTGTCCCAACTCGGCTAAATTGCCATTCACCCGTACCCGTCCCGCTTGAATCATTTCTTCGGCGTGACGGCGGGAGGCAATGCCCCATTGAGCCATAATTTTTTGTAGCCTTTCATCCATGCTGATCGGTAACTGTCCTTGACTAATGGTAGATCTATTCAAACCAAGGGAGACTATGTACAAATATTACAGCAATCCGCAATTAATCCTACTATCAATCTGAGTTTGGTGTGGAATAATGTGGGGATGGGTGATTCTGGAGTAGCTATGGCATTGATTCAGACTGGGGCCAAACCCTTAATTGGAAGTATATTATCAAAGGCAATTGGGCTTTGGTTGCGATCGCAAGTTGACAAAATTGATCACCTACAACTCAATATCGAAGGTAGTAATCGTTCTCTGCTGTCCGGGGATATTCCAGGGGTGTCTGTCGCTGCGGAGAATGCCATCTATCAGGGGTTACATTTAACTCAAGTCCAATTACAAGGGTCAAATATTCGGTTTAATCTGGGTCAAATTTTAAAAGGTCAACCTTTACACCTGTTAGAACCTTTTTTTGTCACCGGAAATCTACACTTACATCAATTGGATCTGAATCAATCCCTACAAGCTCCAATGTTAGTCCAGGCATTAAACGAGTTTGTTTTGTCACTGTTGATCGCTTTGACCCAATCTTCATCCCAGTCTACTTATGATCTCCAAAATCAGCAAAATGATTCTTGGGTGCAATCGGTTCAACGGATTCAAGATACCCAAATTCTTATAGAAACCGATCATCTAATTCTAAACGCCCAACTGCTTTTCGACTCAGGTGAACTATTATTTTTTCAATTAAAAACCGGATTAGAAATTGCTAATTTCCGTGAACTGATGTTGGTTCAGCCCAAAGTCCAAATTTATGACATTGATACTGAACTGCACCTAGATAATTATATCATTGATCTAGGTTCAGATATCAAAATTCAAGACTTAATTTTATCCCCTGGATTACTTGAAATTCAAGCCACACTCAAAATCAATCCCTAATCAGTTATCAGTTATCAGTCATCAGTCATCAGTTTAAGAGTTATCAGTATTACCTATTACCGATTCGTAATTCTTTAAGGTTGCAATGTGGAAACCAACGGCCAAGTCTTAATAACAAAAATACCAACGGCAACAATTCCTAAGACCAATTCAATCACATTGCCTAAAATTGAACCGATAAAAACACCAATACTAGCCTTAAAAGCTGGCTTGATTCGTTCAATTAATTTAACATCCCGTTGATATAGAAATTCCCCAATAAAAGCACCCAAAATCGGCCCAATTAAAACCCCTAATAACGGCCCTCCAAAGGGTAAAGCGGGTAAAAGTCCGAATAATCCCACAACCAATCCAATAATTGCTCCGAACTGCGCCCATTTACTCGCCCCAAACTGTTGTAATCCCAAAATTGTCGCTAAATAGACAATCACCATACTTAAAATTAAAATCGAAATTACCACAATCATCGGCCCCACAATTCCCGTGAATTTTGTAGCAATTCCCCAAACTAAAATAGCGCCTAAAATTAAACTGGTTCCAGGTAATAAAGGAACAACAATTCCAATAATCCCGACCATCATAAAAACAATCAAAATCCAATATAAAATCCAATAGTTCATGGGGTTAATTTTGTGAGTGGTTAGTGAGAACCGCTTGAGCAAAGCGCTCTTGTCCTTCTTCTAAATTCGGGGGAATCCCCTGCGGATAAGTTTTAGTAATTATAGCCTGTAGGAGTTCTACCCCATTACCGGGGTTAGGATGGGTACTCAAAAATTCTGGTGGAGACCCCCCCGAATTAGCAGACCCTAAAATCTGCATTAGTTCTACTAAACCTTTGGGGCTGTAACCAGCTTTCGTCATGAATTCAAACCCCAAGCGATCGCTTTCTAATTCATCTGCACGACTATACTTAAGGTTAACTAATTGATTCACCGCTTGAGCCACAATCGCCGCTTGTTGGGCATTCCGAGGGTCATCACTGGCCGTAATTCCCACCGCATTGACTAAAGCCGCCCCTAACTGTTGTCTAGCCAGATGTTCTGAACCATGGCGGCCAATCACATGACCGACTTCATGTCCTAAAACCCCCGCCAGTTGAGCTTCGGAGTTGAGACGATTAAATAGAGCCATAGTCACAAATACTTGTCCTCCGGGTAATGCAAAGGCGTTAACGATTTTGGGATCATGCAATAGGTGAAAATCAAAAGGATAGGAAGATTGAGCCGCCGCCGATTTCTGCACAACCCGCAATCCCACTTCATCGACATAATTTTGTAATGTGGAATCGGGATATAAACCCCCATACTGTTCCGCTAGTTGTCCTCTGGATTTGAGTCCTAAAACAATTTCTTGACGGGGAGAAAGACTAACGTGCTGTACTTCTCCTGTGATCGGATTTTTTTCAACATTGGTGTAGTAACTGATTAATCCAAATAGGGCAAATAGAAGCCCAATAAACATACGCAGTAAAAATTTTTTCATAAAAATATCTCAAGACTTGCCCTTGATAATAACAATTTTTTTTTAAACCTGATTTTAGTAAAATTATTTTAAATTTTAGATAAAAAACTCATATTTTTTTGATTAATTTATATCAAAAGACAGATACTACTTTTTAATTTATAGTTTAGAATGGGTGTGGGTTTTATTGATATAGCAGGGAACACCGGAACAGCCCCCCAAACCCCCCCAAACCCCCCGTGCACGGGGGGCTAGGGGGGGAGGGAACGCCGGAGTCTCGGAGGAAAGACTTCACCGTCTAGCTTTG
>NZ_CAWLTW010000001.1:4132853-4481542 GCF_963864145.1 Planktothrix prolifica NIVA-CYA 540
TCTCGGAGGAAAAGACTTCACCGTCTAGCTTTGCTGCATCACTCTTTGTCCTAATAGGTCTGGCGACTGCTATACTTTTGCGAAGCAGTGTCAGAGTGGGTGGGTGAGATCAGAATTTAAGTTATCTTTGATGATGTCACCCACCCTAAAAATATTGGGTTTATAGCAATCCCATGGGCAAAGATTCACTCAATGCCATCACCATAGAGTTAGTAACGGGTAAACTATCTACAACCATTGCCAAACACAATAGCATTAAATAGAAAATGGAATATTTAAACAGCGATCGCGCTACATCTCTTTCTGAGGGAGATTGTAATAATTGCCAAGCTTTTTGTAGGAAAATCACCCCTAATATCAGAGCGATCGCCCCGTAAACAAAACCACTGGTATGTAAGGGATAAACTAACAATAACGTTGAGGGAACCATAATTAAGCTATAAATCCAAATTTGTTTAGCTGTAACTTCATCCCCTTCAATCACAGGTAACATCGGAACCCCAACTTCCTTATATTCATCTCGGATCATCATGGCTAAAGCCCAAAAATGAGGCGGTGTCCAGAGGAAAATGATCGCAAATAATAGCCACGCTGCCCAACTTAAATCCCCGGTAACTGCCGCCCATCCGACTAAAGGAGGAATCGCTCCAGCGGCTCCCCCAATTACGATATTTTGGACACTATGACGCTTTAACCAATGGGTATAGATCAGGACATAAAAAACAATTCCCGATAGGGCGAGACAAGCTGTTAATAAGTTAGCAAAAACCGTCAGTAAGGTAAAAGAAGTAATAGCAAGAGCGATCGCAAAAATTAGAGCATCAATGGGTTTAACTCGACCTGAAGGAATCGGCCGCCAGCGAGTCCGTTCCATAATATAGTCAATATCTCGGTCATACAAACAGTTGATGGTGTTAGCAGAACCCGACGCTAAAGCACCCCCAGTTAATGTTACCAATAACAATAGGGGATCAACTTCTCCTTTTGAGGCTAACCACATTCCGGCGGAGGTTGTAATTAATAACAACAGAATAATTCTAGGCTTGGTCAGTTGATAATAACTTTGCAGCACTTGTAAAATATTCTCGTGGTGTCGGGATACCTGGGTTTGAATCACTTCTTGCATGAATTTATGACCTATAGAATTTGTTGATTTTCTGACGGTAATCAGCGATCAGTAATTAGTTATAAGTAAACATAATAGTCATCAATTATTAACTATTAACTCATCACTGATAACTCATCACTGATGACTGATGACTGATGACTGATAACTGATAACTGATGACTGACGATCCCGTAGGGCGAGAATACTAAAACAAACTAAAGTTCCCAGAAGTGTAGCACCCATGGCTTGATGAGCAACAGTCAAGGGTTCCACCTGTAACCGCATTTTATAGGTAGCTACCCCCAAAATAATTTGAGCGATTAAACAAACTCCGGCGATATTTCCTAAAGTTCTGAGTTTAGGATGTAAGGCAGAAGTTCGCCAAACCAAGACAATCAGAATTAGGGTGGCCAGGGTGGGGGGAACTACCCCGAAAAGATGACTATTCATCACGGTACAGAGTTGGGAGGTTCCCAAACATTGATGTAAAGCCCATTGAGAACCCACTAAGGCTCCTAAAATGCTTTGTAAATAGACTAAAATTGCCGCGGTAATACCGATCCCTGGTAGCTTTCCCACCGTTCCCATGCCTTGATAGGGTAACAGTAAACAACCGATAATCAGCAGAGTGGAGAAGAATAGTAAGGCGGTTCCCAAATGGGCGGTCACAATATCAAACCGCAGGAGTTGGGTTACCGTCAGTCCCCCTAAAACCCCTTGAAATAGAATTAAAGCCAAGGCGAATAGAGCAGCCCAGGGTAACCATTTAGGTAACTCCCGTCGATCCCACCAGGATAATCCCACCAGGGCGATCGCACCCAGTCCGATCCCGGCTGCATCTAAACGGTGAAACCATTCCAAGAAGACTTGCAGATTCATTTGGGAGGTGGGTACTAACTGCCCGTAACACAAGGGCCAGTCTGGACAGGCTAATCCAGCATTCATAACTCTGGTTGCACTGCCAACGGCCATTAATAGTAAGGTAGCAATACTCAGTTTCCAGACCAGACGGCGGATTCTATCCTGCGCTAGAAAGCCGTTCTCCTGCGTCTGGGGGGTTGATAAACTGGCATCATCAAGGACATTATGGGCCATGGGTTCTAGGGATTTAACTTGACTAATGCTAATTGAAACATGATGGTTAATTCTACCTATCTAAGTCAAAAATACGGTATGCAGATGAACAGACTTAAGATCAGTTTTTCGATTTGGGGGTTGAGGAGTGAAGCCCAATTATAAAGAAAATCTGTGGATATCACCCCATACCGTTCCATAGTTTTGTGATCTGTTTTACCGTAGAAGCGTTATTTTAGATGGACAATTAACCCTGATGTTCAGGTTTCTCAAACAGCCATTAAGATTAAAAAAGCGTGTATGTATATAGCAGTATCTTCCCATCCGATATCGGTGTTGGAGATGGTCAATAAGGAGGAATCAACGTGAAAATTCCGAGTTCAATTTTGACCCTACTGGTAGGGATCGGGATTACTCTCGTATCTCTCTGGTATGGTCAAAACCACAATTTATTACCCGTGGCTGCCACCGAACAAGCGGCGCAAGTCGATGGTCTATTTGATATTATGATGACCATTAGCTTTGGCCTAGTGCTTCTGGTAGAAGGAGTCCTAGTAGTCGCGGCAATTAAGTTTCGTCGTCGCCCGGATGACAACACCGACGCGGCTCCGATTCACGGGAATATTCCCCTAGAAATCGTCTGGACAGCAATTCCGGCGGTGGTAGTTTTGGGAATTGGTATTTATAGTTTTGAAATCTATAACAATATGGGGGGACTTGATCCGATGGCATCGGGTCAACACTCTATGCACGCCCACGGCAAAATGAATGGAGCGGCGATCGCAGCCCCCTTAATCGACGGTCAGCCCCCCCAAGCCCCCCGTGAACGAGGGGTGGGGGGAAGCCAGAACTCACCCAAATTGCCTTGGGAATTGGGGCATCTCCTAGCCAAGAAGGGAAAGCCGCGGCCGTGAATGTGGATGTTACCGGGTTACAGTTTGCCTGGCTTTTCAACTACAAAGAAACAGGCATTAACGCGGGGGAACTTCATGTCCCCATCGGTCAAGAAGTGCAGTTAAATATGAGCGCCCAAGATGTGATCCATGCCTTCTGGATTCCGCAATTACGGTTAAAGCAAGATACTATCCCCGGTCGGATTACAGAACTCCGGTTTACCCCTAACAAACTAGGAACCTATCCGATTGTCTGCGCCGAATTGTGTGGTAGTTATCATGGGGCGATGCGATCGCAAATGATTGTCGATACCCCAGAGGATTATCAAGCCTGGGTTGCAGAAAATTTAGTAGCAAGTAACCCTGACCTGCAAACAGCCGTTGCGATTAATCCCGCAGAACTCAGCGAGGGCGAATTTTTAGCCCCCTATGCCAACGAAAATCAGTTATCAGTCAACAGTGAACAGTTATCAGTGATGAGACAGTTGACTGTTGCTTCGAGTCAACAAAATCTTGATTTTGTTTCTAACACTGATTACTGATTACTGATTACTGATTACTGAATTCCTATGGCACAAGCACAACTTGATCTCACGGCTAATGTTCCTAAACCTCATCATGAGGAAGAAAGACGTTGGCAAGATTTTTTTGGTTTTAGTACGGATCACAAAGTCATCGGGATTCAATATCTCGTCACGGCATTTTTCTTTTATTTAGTCGGTGGAGCCTTGGCCACGGCCGTTCGGACAGAACTGGCAACCCCCGATCCCGATTTTGTGACTCCTGAAGTCTATAACAGCCTATTCACGGTTCATGGCACGGTGATGATCTTCCTTTGGATCGTTCCGGCTGGTGGCGGTTTGGCCAACTATTTGATCCCCTTAATGGTGGGGGCGAAGGATATGGCCTTTCCCCGTTTGAATACCGTGGGTTTTTGGTTAATTCCTCCGGGGGGAATTTTGCTGTTAGCTAGTTTCTTGGTGGAAGCTCCCCAATCTGGTTGGACATCTTACCCGCCTTTAAGTCTGTTATCGGGCCAATTCGGAGAGGAAGTTTGGATTCTCAGCGTTTTATTGTTGGGAACTTCTTCGATTTTGGGGGCGGTGAATTTCTCCGTCACAATTTTCAAGATGCGGATTCCCACCATGGGATTGAACGATATGCCCCTATTTTGTTGGGCCATGATCGCCACTTCCGCCTTAGTGCTGTTATCGACTCCGGTTTTAGCAGCGGCTTTAATTCTCCTATCCTTTGATTTAATTGCCGGAACCAGTTTCTTTAATCCCAACGGGGGCGGTGATCCGGTTGTTTATCAGCACTTATTCTGGTTTTATTCCCATCCGGCGGTGTATATCATGGTCTTGCCCTTTTTTGGGGTGATTTCCGATGTGCTTCCGGTTCATGCTCGCAAACCGATTTTTGGTTATCAAGCGATCGCCTATTCCAGTTTAGCCATTAGCTTTTTAGGCTTAATTGTCTGGGCGCACCATATGTTCACCAGTGGCACCCCGGGTTGGTTACGGATGTTCTTTATGATCACCACGATGATCATTGCCGTACCCACGGGAATTAAGGTGTTTGGCTGGTTAGCGACCATTTGGGGCGGAAAACTGCGTCTGAATAGTGCCATGCTCTTTGCCATGGGGTTTCTGGCTACCTTCGTTATAGGCGGTGTCACCGGAATTATGATGGCGTCGGTTCCCTTTGATATTCACGTTCACGATACCTATTTTATCGTGGCCCACTTCCACTATGTTCTCTTTGGTGGGGCGGTGTTTGGGGTGTTTGCCGCTATTTATCATTGGTTCCCGAAAATGACCGGACGGATGATGAATGAACCCTGGGGAATCGTTCACTTTGCTCTCACCTTTGTGGGTACGAACTTAACCTTTATGCCCATGCACGCCTTGGGATTAATGGGAATGCCCCGTCGGGTGGCGATGTATGACCCCCAATTCACTACGCTGAATCAGGTCTGCACCCTGGGTAGTTATATTCTGGCCGTTTCTACCTTCCCTTTCTTAATTAATGCGGCTTGGAGTTGGTTCAAAGGGCCGAAAGCCCCCGATAATCCCTGGGAAGCTTTAACCCTAGAATGGATGACGTCTTCTCCCCCTCCGATTGAAAATTTCTTAGTTACCCCAGTATTAAAAACTGGGCCCTATGACTACGGTAGTCGCAAAACCTTGGCGATTCGTCAACGGTTAAAACAAATGACCGGAGACCGTCCCAAAGAGGTTGGGATTCCTATGTCTCAAGCCAAATCTTCGACTTTATTTACAGACTCCGGTTCAACCAAGGTGTTAGAAGCGGAAAAAGACATTAACGATCCCAGTCATTAAAAGGGATTGGGAATTAGGAAATCAATCTTGATTCCTGTTCCCTGTTCCCTGTTCCCTGTTCCCTGTTCCGGTGTTCCCTTTTATTAATTCAATTCATGCAAGGTTCAGCCATTAACGATTCTCAAACCGTTCTGGGATATGCACAGGAGGCAACTGCCTCTGGACATGAACACGAAGAACATCCCGATTTGCGAATGTTGGGGGTGGTGGTCTTCCTGGTGGCGGAAAGTATGATCTTTTTGGGGTTATTTTCCGCCTATTTAATTTATCGAGCCATGTCCCCGGTTTGGCCCCCTGAAGGAACAGAACGAGAATTACTACTACCAGCGATTAACACTGTGGTTCTGATTTCTAGTAGTTTTGTCATGAACCAAGGGGCAATTGCTATTAAGAAAAATGACTCTGCGGGGTTGCGAAATTGGTTTATTGCTACAGCAATTATGGGGTTAGCCTTTTTAGCAGGTCAAGCCTACGAATACAGCCAGTTAGAGTTTGGATTAACCACCAATTTATACGCCAGTTGCTTCTATGTTTTAACCGGGTTTCACGGTTTGCACGTGACCTTTGGAGTGGTATTAATTTTAGCGGTTCTCTGGCGCGGGCGCAATACTGACCATTATAGCAAAGAGTCCCATTTTGGCCCAGAAGCGGCTGAATTATATTGGCACTTCGTTGATGTAGTTTGGATTATTCTGTTCATTTTGCTGTATTTGTTGTAAGTAACAGTAGAGACGTGCCAATAGCCTACGGTATCGCTGCGCTCAGGCACGTCTCTACTGAAGCACCCAATTTTCTTTTAACTTAGGAAATATGCTCGATGAATAGCGACAGTTTAGAACAAGCCAAAAATAGACAGCAAGTATTCGATAATTTTCAGAAAATTGAGCATGAAGTTGGGGCGAATTTAGATAAATTTGCTTTTTTAGATCAAGGATTTGAGCAATCTCCCTATCAAAATACTATTCAAAATTATCCCCAATATTTAAACCGTAAACCTTTACAATATAGTCCCTATCCTGCCTTGGGAAAAATTCCTGATATTGATAAGGAGATAATTTCATTTCGACTTATGATTTAACTCGTCTGATTTCTTTAATTGGATGGCATAATTATTTACCCGCCCAATCTCAACTTCCTAACCTTCCAGAAAAAAACTTCAATTGTTTGATTAAAGCCCTAGGTGAAGACCCGGCCCGTTATGTGGATGTGGCGTTAAAAACTTTGGGAATTGAACAGGTGATTACGTCTCCAGTTATTCTTTCTAAAATGGGTTATGGAGATAGTACAGTTCGGCAAACGGTAGAACTCTGCTATGTGGCATTTGTACAGTTTATTGACCCCCTACCCAATGCTAATCAAAAACCTGCGGAATTCCGAACCTTAGCACTTGCTTTAAGGGGTGTAATTCCTATTAATAATAAGGGGGATTTTACTCAGCAAGCATTGGAATTAGATGCTCGAATGGCCGCAGAAGTCACAGAAATTCTTCGTCGTGTTGTTGTAGAAAGTTTGGATAAGTTATAACATGGAAAAATCAATAGAACTGCGAAGGTAAAAGTAAAACCGCAGTATTGGGTGCATTCCGATTCCTGAATTGAATGATCAATTGCCGTACTCAGTAGATGGGGATTAATTAATCAACCGACAAGAATCATCCTTGTGGGAGATGTGAGGGTGGTCTAGTAAACGTTTACTGATTGATTCGACCTATCAACTTAAACATTTGAGTACAGTTATCGCCTTATGGAAAAGGAAGCCAACCAAATTTTATGAAAGCAATACAAGCAAATAACCAAAATTCTTTAAAAACTTTAAATCGAATTTTCACCAGATTTAATCACGATTTTTCTCTGATTTTAGCCCATTGTAATTATAGAATGGTTAGAGAAAAATTTATTAAACAATTAGAAGAACAACATTCTAACTTAATTAAAAATATTGTCATAGATGCCGATGTTACTAATCTTTATAATACATTGGTTAAAGCCATTGAAAGAGAAGAAAATCCCCCGATAGCTTTAATCATATCCGGTTTGGAGTCTAACGAACAACTGGAAATTTTGATTAAAATTATGAATCAAATGCGAGAGGAATTTCGCCGGAAATTTGAATTTCCTTTGGTATTGTGGGTTACAGATTTTCTCTTACAATCTTTAATTCGCTTGGCTCCTGATTTTCATAGTTGGTCAACCTCAGTTTCTTTTGAAATTAGTACGGAGGATTTATTACAGTTTATCAAACAAATGACAGAGCAAGTTTCTGTTAAAGTATTAGATAGTGGTGCTGGTATTTTTTTGGCGAATTCTTCTTTTAATTTAGAGTTTGGTTCACCTTTAAGATTAGAATTAGAATCGGCTCGCCAAGAGTTACAGAAGCGGGGAGAACCCTTAGATATTGAACTAGAGGCTGGTTTAGAGTTTATATTGGGTCGAATTTCTGATCATTTTAATCCAGTTGCTTTACAACATTATGAACGAAGTTTGCAGCTTTGGAAACAAACTAATCATTTAATTCGCCATAGTCAGTTATTATTTTATGTTGGATTTTGGTGGCACAGTTACGGAATTTTACATCGATTTCAAAAAGAATCTGCTTATCATCAAGCTAAAACCTATTATACTCAATCTATCGAAGGGTTTAAACAAGCTGACCGTTGGGATTTAGTGGCTAAATTTATTAATGCTTTAGCTGATATTTTATTTGGATTAAAACAATGGCAAGAATTAGAAACCGTTGCTAAAGAATCGATTCATTATAATCGGACTTACGGTTATCCCTTCCGAGAAGCTCGGGCTTATCATTTTTTGGCAGAAGTTTCTTTGGCTCAAAATTCTCCCTCAGAAGCCAGAAATTTAGCAGAAAAAGCTCAAAATTTGTTAATTAAAACCTGCTCCACTTATCAGGCTAAAACATCAGAGCAACAGTCGATTTTAGACTGGGAAACCTCCTATCATCAAGGATGGTATTTATTTACCCTAGCTCACGCCTATCAACAATTGAATCAACAGCAAGAAGCGATTAATATTCTGGAAAAAGCCAAAGCTCGAACTAAACCTCACTATGACCCAGACCTCTATATTAAAATTTTACAACTTTTACAGGATTTATATTTCCAAAAAGGCGAATATTTAATGGCTTATGAAATCAAACAAAAACGTCGGGAAATTGAACAACAATTTAGATTAAGAGCGTTTATCGGAGCCGGAAGACTCGGACATATTCAAAGCATTACTAACCCCGGTTTACCCCCAGTTAACTACCCCAAAATTATTAATCCCGAAATTAGTGCTTCCGGTCGTTTATCCGTGGTAAATTGGCTGTGTGAACGCATTAGAAGAAATGATTGTCGATTAACAGTGATTTATGGACAGTCTGGAGTGGGTAAAAGTTCGATTTTGCAAGCGGGATTTATTCCAGAATTACAAAAAAATACGATTGAAACTCGTTACTGTATCCCAGTATTACTGCAAGTTTATACCAATTTTAGTCGGGAATTTTCTCGGGCTTTAGCCAAGGGAATTAGGGAGTTTAAAAATATTGAGTTAGATTCTTCTATTTTCAATAATCAAGAGATAATTTTAGAGCAAATTAGAGCTTTAGTCAATCAAAATTTCTGGGTTGTGATTATCTTTGACCAATTTGAAGAATTTTTCTTTGCTTGCAAAGATAATCAACAGCGACAAACCTGTTATAAATTCATCAAAGATTGCTTAGATATTCCCTATGTAAAAATTGTTTTATCCTTACGAGAAGATTACTTACACTATTTATTAGAATGTAGTCGTCAAGGCTATTTAGAAAGTATTGGGAATAATATTTTAGATAAAAACATTCTATCATATATTGGGAACTTTACACGAGAAGAAGCTAAATCTGTGATTCAAAGTTTAACAGAAAGAACTCAATGTGTCCTTGAACCTGCTCTAATTGAAAAATTAGTTGAAGATTTAGCTGAAGATTTAGGAGAAATTCGACCAATAGAATTACAAGTTGTGGGTTCTCAGTTGCAGGCTCAAAATATTAACACATTACAACAATATCAACAAGCGGGACAAAAGAAACAGTTAGTTGAAGACTATTTAGATGAAGTGATTCAAGATTGTGGTTTAAGGAATAAAAGTTTAGCGGAGTTAGTGCTTTATTTACTAACGGATGAAAATAATACTCGTCCTTTAAAAACTCGCGCTGATTTAGTCCGAGGAATCAAAGAAATAACCAACCATTTTGACAATATTAATCAAAATTTGGATACGGTTCTGAAGATTTTTGTCCTCTCTGGTTTAGTTTTTCTTTTACCTGAAATTCCGGTGGAACGGTATCAACTGGTACATGATTATTTAGTCGGTTTAATTCGTCAAAATCGTGGTTCTGTAATTTTAGAACAGTTGGAGATAGAAACCAAAAAACGCCAACAAGCAGAAGCCAAAAATAAAGAACTTTGGCAACTTTTTGCCCGTTCGACGATAATTGGTGGTGGAATGGCACTTTTATTAACCTTAGCATTAGGATTTTTAAGAATTTCAGAAGTTAAAAATAAACAAGTTAACTTAGCTTTAGAAAATACTAAATACACAGCTTTAACCACAGAAAATAATCAGCTTGAAGCCTTATTAACCTTAGTCACCGCCGGAAAGTTGTTATCTCATCAAACCCCTAAATCTGCCATTGAGCAAGAAACTCAGAGCAAATTAAGTATTGCTGTTCAAGTGATTCAAGAGGAAAATATTTTAGATGGACATGACAAAAATAATGTTTTAAGTGTGAGTATTAGTCCTGATAATCAACTGATTGCTTCTGCCAGTGAAGATAAAACGATTAAATTATGGAATCGTGAAGGTAAAGTTATTCAGACTTTAAAAGGACATAAAAAGTCTGTTTGGTTTGTTACCTTTAGTCCGAATAGTCAACTTATTGCCTCGGCGAGTAAGGATAAGACAATAAAACTTTGGACAAAAGATGGAACAATTATTAGAACATTGGAAGGACATAAAGATGAAGTCAAATGGGTTAGTTTTAGTCCTGATGGTCAACAAATTGCTTCCGCAAGTAAAGATAAAACAGTTAAAATTTGGAGTTTAAATGGTAACTTAATTAAAACCTTAAATGGACATAAAACACCTGTTCTCAGCGTTGTTTTTAGTCCTGATAATCAACTTATTGCTTCATCAAGTGAAGATGGCATAATTAATATTTGGACTCGCCAGGGGGAACTCATTAAAACAATTCCAGCCCATTCTAAACCAATTTGGAGTATTATTTTTAGTCCTGATAGTCAAATAATTGCCTCGGCGAGTGATGATAAAACCGTGAAATTATGGAGTCGAGAAGGTCAATTAATTAGAAGTTTAGCAGGATATCAACAAGCGGTTAATAGTGTTGATTTTAGTCGAGATGGTAATTTAATTGCTACGGGAAGTACGGATGAAATGATTAAAATTTGGACAAAGGAAGGTTTGTTAATTTCGACTCTGCAAGGACACAAGGGTGGGATTAATCAAGTCAGTTTTTCTAAGCAAAAAGAGATGTTGGTTTCTGCAAGTCAAGATGGTATCGTTTCAATGATTTAAGTTTTAGTCCCGATAGTAAAATTTTAGCTTCTGCGAGTAATGATAAAACTGTTAACCTATGGGATGTCAGTAAAGGGCGTTTTATCACTTCCTTAATTGCGGCTAAAATTCGATTTAGTTCTGTTAGTTTTAGTCCCGATGGACAATTGATTGCAGCTAGTAAAGATGGAGAATCTATTTCAATTTGGAAAAAGCAAAATTCAACCATTGACTTCAACCTAAACTACCCAGTTCATGAATAATTGAGTTTTCCAGTCTTAACACTCTACTTTTCTAGTTCAAATTTGTAGATCAGGAATACTTTTAATTTAGATGTAAATTTTTTAAGACTAAGCTTTTGTATCCTTTTCACAGATCTATGCTGACTTCTTCTATCTTTTCTAACACTTATGTTCCCCATCTCATTAACACTTTTTTGATTTCTTCTTGTGTTCTTTTTTCGAGGATGGCAATTAATTCCGACTTCTCTAAATCTATTTCTAAAACTTCTTGTAGGATTCTATCAGCCAATCTTTTTGTATAAGTCCTGATTAATTTTATTAACTATAATTTTAGCATACTAGATACTGAAGAACCTTATTTCAAAGAACAAGAATAAAAATAAGCCCGGAACTCAAGTTCGGGCTTAGGGAAAAACCTTTGAAATTGATGAAATTTACAGAGAAACCACTTCAACTTCCACATCAGCCGTCACGTCAGAATGTAACTTAATATTGGCTTTATAGGTTCCTAATTTACTGATACTGGGGAGAGTAATTTCCCGACGATCGACTTCTTGACCCGTTGCTTGTTGAATCAATTCTGCTAATTCTTTTTCGGTAACAGTACCAAAAATTGCGTTTTCTTCCCCAACTTGTTTGGCAATTTTGAACACACCCACCGCTTCCAGGGCTTGTTTCTGAGTTTGAGCCTGTTGCTTCAATTCTAGTTGGCGTTGACGTTCTTCTTCCCGACGCCGTTCTACCTGTCTGAGAATGCCAGGGGTAGCCCGAACTGCTATACTCTGAGGGATCAAATAGTTACGAGCATAACCCGGGGCGACTTCTACGAGATCCCCATTTTTTCCCAATTTAATCACATCTTTGGTCAGAACCACTTGAGTCCGTTTTGCCATGATCAGTTCCTATATTTTTTTTAACCCAAACACTCTATATTAACAAAATTAGGGTGCGATCGCAAGTCCATGATCAACTTACCCCGGTTGAGGATACTCTCCCTGTTCCCTCCCCCCTAGCCCCCCGTGCACGGGGGGTTTGGGGGGCTGTTCCGGTGTTCCCTGCTATACAATACAGACTGAGTTGGATCAGGATTCACCCCGGAGGCTGCTATGCAGAGTATTCAGTTCAAAGGACGCATTGGTAAGGATGGAATATTACGAGTACAAATGCCAGCAGAATTTAAAGATAGAGACTTAGAAGCTATTGTGATCTTTCAAGCCGCTAGTGAAAACCTGAAACATGAAAATTGGCAACCTGGGTTTTTTGAGGAGGTAATTGGTGGCTGGGTGGGTGAACCATTAGTCCGAGAAAATCAAGGACAATATGAAATTAGGGAGAATTTGTTTTGAGTTTTAGTCACTCACAATACCACAGAATTTAGTCGAGTTCCCAACTTACAAATTGAAGATTGGGAACTTTGATTTAACCTTAAAATTGATCCTTCATTCCCCGTAAACGAGCAAAGGTTTGAACGGGATCATGGCTATTCACCGCCATTTGTAGACTGGGAATATCCCAACGCAAAAAAGGATTAGTGCGTTTTTCTAAACCAATATTTGAAGGAATTGTGGCTTGATTTTGACTGCGGGCTACGGTAACTTCTTGAAAACGATCCTGTAAATCTCGATTATCAGCATCAACCGTTAAGGCAAATTTTAAGTTATTAAGAGTATATTCGTGGGCACACCAAACCCTAGTGGTTTCTGGGAGATTTCGGAATTGATTTAAAGATGTCAACATTTGTTGGGGAGTACCTTCAAATAAACGGCCACAGCCCCCGGCAAATAGGGTATCCCCGCAGAATAAATCCCCCGGTTGATCGGGATTTTGGGGCGGAAAATAATAGGCAATATGGGCTTTTGTATGACCGGGAACAAATAAAACTTGCCCGATTTGATCCCCAAATTGAACTTGATCACCCGGTTTTAAAAATACCATTTGACCGGGGATTCTGCCTCGATCTTCTTCACCTCCATAAACGGTAAGATGGGGATATTGTTTAATTAGTTGAGTATTTCCCCCAACATGATCGCTATGATGGTGAGTGTTAAAAATTGCAACTAATTCAGCGTCTAATCTCTGTAAATGTTGTAAAACGGGATCGGCTTCTGCGGGGTCAACAACGGCGGCAATTTTCCGATCAGGATCATGCAGTAAAAAAATATAGTTATCAGAGAGGACTGGAATTCGTTCAATTTGCATAAAAAGCAATCTCCACCAAATGATTTGATTAGGGTTTAGAATAGTTAAGACTTTGCGGAGCCTAATTCGTTAGTTTAGCAAATTTTATCGCAAAATTAGTCAATAGTTAAATTAGAGAGGTTAAGATTAAAATGTTGTGGACACTTCCCACTCGCTCTAAAATCTCAATTAGTCAAGTGACGGATCGGATTGTCAATTCTGGTCAACTGGGTCATGCTGATTATTTGAGATTAATGTCGGCTATTTTATCTGATAAAGATATTACCGAATCTGAACGTAACCAAATTAATCGAGTATTTGATTATGTTCAGACGGGTCGTGTTAGATTTAATGATATGTAAACAGTAACAATTAATGAGGTCAAACCCAATATGAATTTTCCTGAAGTCAATAATTTAATTCCGGTTCCAACTGGGCCATTACAGATTCCTGCCCAAGCCAATATTTCAACGGAAATTAGTGAGTTTGCGATTAGATTATCCTTGATCATTCCCACTTACAAAGAAAGCGAAAATGTTAGACCCATTGTTCAACAATTAACTCAGTTATTAGACGGAGTAATTCCGAATGAATATGAGTTAATTATTGTTGATGATGATAGCCCGGATTTAACTTGGAAAGTTGCGGCGGAGTTAATCCCAGAATTTCCCCAATTGCGGGTGATGCGACGTCAGGAAGAACGGGGATTATCAACTGCTGTAATCAGGGGTTGGCAAGTGGCTAGAGGGGAAATTTTAGGGGTAATTGATGCGGATTTACAACATCCTCCAGAGAGTTTATTACAACTTTTATCTGAAATAGAACGGGGTGCGGATTTAGCGGTTGGTAGTCGCCATGTTGAAGGCGGAGGCGTTAGTGATTGGAGTGTGATTAGGCGCTTTTTATCGAGGGGAGCGCAGGTTTTAGGATTAATTATTTTACCTGGTGTGATTGGTAGAGTGTCTGATCCGATGAGTGGGTATTTTATGGTGAGAAGGGAAGCAATTGCTGGAAGAACTCTTGATCCTATTGGTTATAAAATCCTGATTGAAGTGTTAGGTCGGGGGCAAATTCGTTGGGTGGGAGAAGTGGGTTATGTGTTCCAAGAACGCTTGGAAGGGGAAAGCAAAGTCACTTGGAAACAATATATTGAATATTTACAACATTTAGTTAAATTACGTTTAGCTCGATGGCCGGTAACGCGGTTTTTGCGGTTTGGAGTTGTGGGTTTTAGTGGCGTTTTTGTCGATATGGGAGTGTTTTATCTCCTCTATACTGTGATTGGTTTAGCTTTAACTCGTAGTGCTATATTCTCGGCAGAAGTAGCAATTATTAATAATTTTATCTGGAATGATCTTTGGACATTTGGAGATATTTCTAACCATCAAAAAGGTACGGGAAAACGGTTTAAACGATTTTTGAAGTTTAACTTAATTTGTTTATCGGGGTTGATTTTAAATGTGTTATTGGTGAATATTCTGTTTAATGTGTTTGGAATGAATGCCTATTTAGCAAAAGTAATTGCGATCGCTATTGTGACTTTTTGGAATTTCTGGCTAAATTTAAAATTGAGTTGGCGAGTAACGGAAGTTAAGTAATTAGAGGTTTAGGGGTTATTTAGCAGAAGAAAAAAGACTATTTTTTAACCCCTGTTTAATTATCCAATTCCCAGCAATATCAAATAATCCTCCCAAAAAACAGGCGATCGCCACTACCACGAATAAGCGCAACCAATAAAAGGAGATAAAACTCATTCCCACCCATAAACCTGTTTCTAAGTTCATGTGAATTAGGTAAATTCCATAGGATGTGTCGCCAATAGGATTTAACCAAGGTTTCAGACTAGGTAAATAATTGATAATTTGAAATAGGGCAAAAAATTCTCCAATTCCTAGGAAAAAATCAGCCGGGATTCTCCAAGCCATTAATCCTGATTCCGATCCCCAATCACAGGCTAATCCTAAAGCCCAAAATATTATTAAAAAACCCAGCCATCGCCGTTTAAATAGTAAATTGTGACTCCAGTTTAATAATTTGTCTGATCCTGAATTTTGTTCTAATAATGCGATCGCTAAAACAATACCTAAGACAAATTTAAATAACCGAGAGGGAAAAAATGCCCCCCGCAATAATCTATCTGTAATCGTATCACTAACCGGAAGCAGCACAATTAATCCCCGATATAGTAAAGAAATAACTACAGAATTAATTAATAAATTTTGCCATCCCCAGCGTTTCCCCCAACGAATTAAAAAGGGAAAAACGAAATAAAGTTGAACGATTAATCCCACATACCACCAAGCCCCATTTAAGAAGGTATAAAAGGGCATAATAAAATTTCTCAGAGTGGTTAAACTGGCGAAAAATGCCGCCGCAATTGTTAACCCGCCTTGACTCCAAACTTCTTGACCAAAAGGAACCCATTCGGGGTTGATTAAATATATTAATAAGGCAAAAATATGAGCAATCCAATATAGGGGAAAAATCCGTAATAATCTTCGTTTCCAAAAGGGAATTAATGCTATAATATTAGGATTATTAGGTGTTTTTTGATAACTTTTCCACCAAGATGTTGCGAGTCCAAACCCACTAGCAATTAGGAAAATATGGACTCCCTGTTCTCCCATGGAACAGAATAAATTAAGCAATCCTTCCACCAACCCTTTAACACCATTTCCAGTCAAAATCTCAGCGATTTCTGAAAATTTGAGATATCCTTTTGTATAAGCCCAAATATGATACAGTACAATCCAGAGAATTGCGATCGCTTTTAGGCTGGGTAACAGTTCACTCAGGCGAGTATAGGATTTTGGGATAGCAGTTGTTGTCATAAAAATATCTGACAGAAGTTAATTGACTGATTTTACACGATTAATAATTAATCCCCAAAATTAAGACCGTTGATAAACATTAACGGTAAATTTATCTAAATCCATTGTACCTTGAAGTATCTGATTTTTTTTAAGTTGATATTCGGGTTTTAAAATTTCTTGAATTGTCTCTCGTTCTGCTTCTGTCGTGGGTTCAGACCAAATAGGTTCAGCCGATTCTAATAATATAATTCTACCATATACTGAAGGTTTAGGGGTTAAAGATTTTTGTAAAGCCGGAGCCAGTTTATTTGATTCTTGAGCCAGTAAAAATACAGGATATTCAGGAGATATATAATAGGCTAAACGGTTAACATAACCCCACGCTTTAGAATTCATTACAATTAATGTAGGAGTGGTCGGTTGAGTAGAAATAATATCAGAAAGTTGATGGAACATTTGCCGAGGTCTTAAACTATAGTCGGCGATACTAATACTTAAATAGATGAAAATTAAACCCGTTGCAGTAAGACGATATAACTGTCCTTTTGTTAGGCGTTGAATAAATAGGGTAATCAGCAATAAACAACCCGGAAGAATAATCATTAAACTTCTTCCCCAACCAAACCCAATCGTAAATTTTTTACCGATAATATCTGCTAATAAAGCCAAAAGGAGAGGGAATATTCCTAAAATTAATCCGACTCCTAACCGTTGATGTTCTCCTGCTTTCCAAAGCCGAATACTGCCAACTGTAAAAACAATAATCCAGAAAATACCAGCCAGAACTGCAATAAAAACTGGAATACTGGTAATCCAATCTCCTACTAATAATTGTACACCTAAAAGATAGGCAAAATCTTGTAAATGCTGAAGCATTGTCGCAAAAAAACCGGGCGGAGTGCTAAACCTTCCTAAGTCAGCATTCCGCAATTGTTGACGAGTTCCCCATAAGACCCAAGGAACGGTAATTAATACCCCAGTTCCCAAACGTAAGGCGTGTTGCCACCAGTGATGCCGATCTAAGTATAAAACCAAAGCAGCTAAAGCAATCACCCAATAAGCAAATAAATAAAACGTCAAACATCCCGCCGCTACCGACAGAATTAATATGCCTGTCCAAAACAGTTTTTGTTTAAAACTTAGAGAAGATTTGATTTCAGTTTGTAGGTGTTGAGGTTGAATTTTATCGACACCGATTAACTGAATTAAAGCCCAAGCACTTAGAATTGTCCAGAGAACTAGAGGGGCATACATTCGTACATTTAAGGAGTGAAATAAAAAGAAGGGATTGGTTGCTAATAAGGCGGCGAATAATAAACCGCCTCGATATCCTAACAATGTTCGTCCTAAACCATAACCACAACCAATACTCAAAAGACTAAGTAAAGTATTGAGACTCCGTTGAGCGATTTCACTATTGCCCAATAACCGTAACCAAAAATGCTGACTGAGGTAAAATAAAGGGGGATGAGGTTCAGCCACAATTCCTTTGAGCAGACTAACCACAGTTTTTACAATATCATTGAAGTTAGACTCTCGTGGTAACTTGAGGAGTTGAGTATAATCGGCTAAAACCATCGGAATCTCTTGAGGAGTAATGTAGGCACTTTTTTGTCCTGTCGATAACAGAAGGGATAATACCTCGTCATACCAAAATTCACGGGTTGCGAGGTTGATCAGTCTTAAGAGAATCCCTAGAATAATTGTTGCAATCAGCAAATTTTCTAACGATAAATAGGGCGATGAAAAGCCGAGTTTAGTATCCTTAGTCATAAAAGGGGTTGAAAATAAAAAATTAAAATAATGTAAAATTTAAAAGGATGCTATTGATTTTAGCATTATTAAGCATCATAGGGAAGGTGATCATTCATAATTGGAGTAATTTCGTTTGTTGCCATTGCCGTTGATATTGTTGCTGTTCATGGCTAAATTTTTGCCAAAATGATCTGGAATTAAAATCAAAGTAATATTGATTCGGATAAACTAGATTAGGGTTGAAAGTCGTAGACAATAAAGATTGACAATTTAAGGGTTATGCTAAACTAAATTAATCCCGATTATCTCAAGGGGTCTTGTCCAAGTTTACCTGAACCGTTAACTGATCCCAAAAAGGGATGAATAAATCATACTATGAAAGTCTCATTAGTTGTTAGTGACTTATCCGGTGGAGGAGCCATCCGTGCTTTTCTACTCGGTCAAGTAATCAGAAAACTCAACTACGAGGTAGAGGTCGTTGGTTTTCAATTTGGACAAGAGCTATATGGGATTCCTCCCCAAGACATTCCTGTGGTTTCAATTCCAGGTCAGCAGTATCCTCAGTTTGTGAAATCTATCCAAACCTTATTGCCTAAAATTGATGGGGATGTTATTTATGCCGTTAAACCGAAACCTTCCAGTTTTGGGGTGTCTTTATTGAAAAAATGGTTCACAGGTCGTCCCCTTTTGTTAGATATGGACGATTGGGAATTAAGCTGGCATGGGGGAGATCAATGGAGCTATCAACCAGGTTCATTAAGGCAAGTTTATCGAGATTTGTTCAAACCACAAGGAAAGTTACGCTTTCCTGATGACCCGCTTTATGTTAAGTGGACAGAACGTTGGGTTTCCCTTGCCGATCAAATTACGATTGATACAGAATTTCTTAAACAACGGTTTGGAGGAGTTTATCTTCCCAATGGTAAAGATACCGATCTATTTGATCCTGGTCGATTTGACCCCGATAGCAGTCGTCAGCGCTATGGTTTACAAGGCTATAAAGTTTTGATGTTTCCAGGTGCGCCTCGACCCCATAAAGGTGTGGAGGATGTTTTAATGGCTTTAGATTACTTAAATCAGGACGATTATCGGTTAGTGATTGTCGGGGGCAGTCCCTATGATGACTATGATGATCAACTAATACAACAATGGGGACGTTGGATTATTCAAATCCCTCGCTCCCCCGTTGAAACCATGCCAGAAATTGTCGCAGCTGCTCATGTTGTGGTCGTTCCCCAGCGAGATACCTTAACGGCAAAGGCTCAGTTTCCTCTAAAGTTAACCGATGGAATGGCAATGGGTAAACCCCTGTTATCAACTCGCGTGGGAGATATTCCAGAAATTATTGGTGACACAGGTTATTTAGTTGACCCTGGTTCACCTGAACAAATTGCCGAAACACTTACTAAAATTTTTGATCACTTTGAAGACGCACAAGCTAAAGGTTGGGAAGCTCGCCAACGATGTATTGAGAACTATAGTATAGATGCAATGGCGATCATTTTAGAGGAGGTTATTAATAAACTGCGTTAGAATTTCAGTCAGGACTCGATGGGATAGAGTAGAATAAATTCCCTGGCTATCATGCAATAAATTATTAAACGTTAGTATGATTAATCAAAACTATTTAGTCAAATATGCACGGCAATATCCAATTAGGATTATCTTTACAATTGTGTTGGGTTTCTCTGGAGCAATTTTTAGTGGGGTCAGTACTACTCTAATTGTTCCTGTTGTCTTAAATTTACTAGGCCAAGAAATGGAAATGAAGGGTGCTCCGCCCTTAATCCAAAAGATATTAGTACCCTTTGGTGATGTTCCAGAAGTCTATCGCTTGGGATTAATGGCAGGAGCAATTTTATTGGCGTTAGTTTTAAAAAATTTAACAACCTATTGGAGCAGCTTAGTTTCCAGTTCTCTCGGTCGCGCCTTAACCTGTGACATGAGAGAAGCCGGATTAAAGTTAATGTTAGATGTGGATTTAGATTTCTATGCAAAAACAAAAGTTGGGGATTTAATTAACCAATTAGGAGGAGAAATTAGCCGGGCTTCTAGTGCTATTGGTATTTATACGGGAATGTTTACCACATCCATTACCATTTTTGTCTTTGTGATCATTCTCCTATCTATTTCTTGGCAACTGACATTGGCAACAGGCGTCTTGCTGTTTATCGTCACTTTATTAAATCAATATATTATTTCTAAATCTAGACTATCAGGAAATTTACTGTCAAAAATATCTCGAAATTATTCCATTAAGCAGATGGAAGTCCTGAATGGAATTCGCTTAGTCAAAGCCACTGCTAATGAAAAATCCGAATATGAGCAGCTTAAACATTTAATTCGAGAACGAGAAAAGGCAGATTATAAAGCTCAAATGGCAACCGCCGCGATTGCACCAATCAATGAAGTGGTGAATATGCTGGTGCTATTAGTGCTGATTATGATCGGAAAATTCTTTTTATCCCAAGATCAAATCACAGCATTATCCACTATTTTACTCACCTATCTATTTATCTTATTCCGCACCTTACCCCTGATTTCTCAGTTGAATAATGCTCGTAGTAACTTAGCTCAAAGGATAGCAGCAATCAATATTATTGGCGAGTTTTTAAGACGGGATAATAAACCAATTATGAAGTCCGGTTCCATGCCGTTTACAGGACTTCAAGAAGGGATTCATTTTGATCACATTTCTTTTTCCTATCCCGGTCATGACAAACTTGCCCTTCAGGATATCGATTTATATGTTCCGTGTGGGACAACGTTAGCATTAGTAGGAGGTTCCGGGGCGGGAAAGTCTACTTTAGCAGATCTTCTGCCTCGGTTTTATGATCCAATTCAAGGTTGTATTCAACTCGATGGTCGTGATTTACGCGACTTTGATCTCAACAGTCTCAGACAATTAATGGGAATTGTTAGTCAAGATACCTTCCTATTTAATGCCTCTGTTCGAGATAATATAGCTTATGCCAGACCCAATGCCACGGATGAAGAGATTCTTTTTGCCGCTAAACAAGCTAATGCTGAGGAATTTATTGCTAAGTTACCTCAAGGGTTTTTAACCGCCATCGGCGATCGCGGCGTGTTACTATCAGGTGGCCAACGTCAACGCATTTCAATTGCCAGGGCGATCTTACAAAACCCTGATATTCTGATTTTAGATGAGGCTACCAGTGCCTTAGATACAGTTTCAGAACGTTTAGTTCAAGAAGCTATTGAAAAACTCAGTCGTGATCGCACAACAGTTGTTATTGCCCACCGTTTATCTACGATTCAAAAAGCAGATCAAATTGCCGTTTTAGACCAAGGGTGTGTAGCGGAGGTGGGAACCCATGATCAACTGCTGGCCAAAGGCGAAAAATATGCTCAACTATACACCCTACAATTTGCCGATGAAGCAGCACGAGATCGAGCCATTATTCGCAGTTCCTATGATGTCCGTAGTCGTCTCAACCCTATGATGGGTTTTTTGCAGTTACTGGCAGATGATTTAATCGATGATCTTGAAGAACGGCAAGAACTTCTCAATGAGTCCTATCATTCGGCAACTTATATCCTCGATAGCCTAGAATTTATTGAACAAAGTGTAAAAATTCGCTTGAATAACAAAACCTAACGCTACAATATACACTCAGAGGTATAAATTTTATGTCACTCCCTAAATATTATATTTTTTACACTCGGAATGTTTTGCCACAAACAAATGTAGCTAGTTTGGTACAGGTTGTTAATTCTGCCAATGCAGCCGCTAACTTAGGCTACTCAACGGTCTTAGTTTATCTTCAGAAAGCAATAACTTCTTTTAATCCCCAGAAATTGTTGCATCCATTTTCACCCCAAACACCAGAACCAGAACTCGTCCAAGCTTATAATGTCCAAAATAAATTAAAAGTGGCTCCCCTACCTCGGCCCTGGCCTGTTGATCGCCATTGGGGAGGAAAATGGACTCACTCGAATACAATTATTTCTAAATATTATTTCCCCACCTTTATTAAGCCTGCTGCAAAAATTGTACATACTCGTGATTGGAGCTTTGCCAAATTAGCCATTCGTTCCGGCATTCCCGCCATTTATGAACAGCATCATCATGAACAATGGAAATTTGAACCTGAAATAGTCAATAGTCCTTTATTAACTATTACCGTCACCGTTGCTGATACCGTGAGAGACAGCATGATTAATAATGGAATGCCTCCCGAAAAAGTGATTACCCTCCACAACGGTTGTAATGATTTTTTTCTATTTCGGCAACTTGAAGATGCCCAAAAATGGCGAGAAAAACTTCTACACAATCAGCGACAGTATTTAGTCGTTTATTCGGGGGGATTATATTCTTTTAAAGGTATTGATCTATTGATAGATGTGGCTAAAACCTTACCTAAAATTCAGTTTGTTTTTGCAGGCGGTGATCCATCCCATGTCAAAGATTATCAAACCCAATCGCAAGAAAAACAGGTCGATAACGTTGAATTTTTAGGATTTCTGCCTCAAAATCAACTTGCTAGTTTATTACAAGCCGCCGATATTCTAGCTCATCCCCATCTGTTGACTCAAGCAGCTACCTTTACCTCTCCCCTGAAATTTTTTGATTATTTAGCATCAGGAACCCCCATGGCATCAACAGAAATTCCGCCTCTGATGGAATTTAAGTATGCTAATATCATATCGGGTTGGTGTGAGCCGGATCAGCCCCATTTATTTGCTCAATGTCTTGAGCAAGTTTTGGAAAAATATCCACGCAAACTAGAGGGATATACAGAAAATATAGAATTTGCTCGTCAGTTTTCTTGGGAAAATCGGATTTCTAAAATTTTAGCTCACGTTCCAGAACCGATGCGTCCCACCGTTGCCTTGTAATTAGATTGAGGATAAACTAATGACTGAAAAAATTGTAGGCATGATCACCAGCTATCCAGGGGTAAACCAAAGTGATTGGCTTTGGCAACAAACGCCTCATGATTTTGGCAAGTGGGGCAATATTAGGATTCAAGCGAATCATCCTCAACCGGATTTTCTGTTACTTTATCAATTTGATTTTCGGAAACCTCCTAAAAAATTATCATGGAAAGAACGCTTAAAACAAACCCTCAAACCCCAACCGCCTGAACCGAATATGCAGGAAAAGTTTAGGGGGGTTACTAAAGATCGGATGATTTATTTATTGCGAGAACCCCCCTTAGCAGAAATTGTAGAAATTAATAAAACTAATTATGAAAAAGCGAAACAGTATTGTGGTTATATTTCCGGCCCCGATGATTTAGCTCCAACACCCGATTATATGCCTGCGATTTGGTATCATTCCAACTCCTTTCGAGAGTTAAATGAAATGAATCCCCCGGAAAAAGTGAAATCTTGTAGTTGGATTACATCAGGAATTAATCGCACGGCTAATCATCGGAAACGATTAGATTTTTTGCAAGCGTTACAAGCTCAAAATGGGCAAATCGATTTTTATGGTCGAGGATTACCGACTTGGGTGAAAGCATCGGGAGAATTAAAAAATAAATGGTATGGAATGGCTCCTTATTCTTACAATTTAGCGATTGAAAATTATGCCGATAATGATTGGTATGTTACTGAAAAACTTTGGGATTCTTTACTCGCTTGGTGTCTCCCGATTTATTATGGAGGGCCAGCAGCAGATCGATTATTGCCTCCAGGCAGTTTCTTAAGATTACCGAGTTTAGATGAAAAAGGAATATCCTATATTCAGGAGGTTATTAGCAGTCCTGATGCTTGGTTTGAAGCAAAAGCGGCGATCGCAGAAGCTCGACAGATTATTTTACACAAACTGAATTTATTGAATTGGTTATCTGAGTTTGCTGAGAATTCTAGTCTCTAATTTGCTCAATCTTGAATGCTCGGCTGCACCATCTAAACACGCTATAGAAACAGAGGAGTCAGTATGCAGGGAATTTGTACTCTTGGCAATGATGTAGTTTATGACCAACTGCTGGCGCTACTCAACAGTATTGATGCCATTTTAGGCCCAGAAACACCCGTTTGTGTGTTTCCCTTTGATGATCGATTAGAACGGGTTAAAGCAGAAGTTGAACACCGTCCCAATGTTTTTATTTATGATGATTTAGAATCAATTCAACGGTGGGATGAGTTTATGCTAGAATCTCAACCCCAACGGTTAAACCGTAAATACCGACTGTATGGCGCCCATAGACGGTTTTGTGCGTTTGATGGCCCTTTTGATGAGTTTATTTACATGGATGCAGATACCTTAGTAATGAACTCATTAGATCATGTTTTTGAGAAATTACAACATTATGATTGGATCGTTTATGATTTCCAATTCTTTGATCCAACCAAAGTTTATAACCTTAAATCGCCTAAACTGCTCCAAGTCTTTGACAAAAAACGTATTGATTCTGAAATTTTTTGTTCGGGGTTTTATGGTTCTAAAAAAGGAGTATTCTCGGCTGAAGTGAGAAATCAGTTAATTGGCTATTTACAAGCAGGAGAATCAGAAATCCTCTATGAAGGAGCCGGAGAACAACCTTTAATTAACTACATGGTGATGCGCTCAGGCATTCCCAGTTATAATTTTGCTTATAGCCTACCGGATACTGAAAAGACAGGGTGCAGTGCAACCTCTAAACACTTTCAGGAAAAGGAACATATTCTCTATGATAAAGGGAATCAACTCACCTATTTACATTATATTGGTGTTCAGCCCAATATGATGACCAGGGTTTGTTCAGGAGAAAATTTGGATTTCCCTTATCGAGATTTGTTTTTGTATTATCGCTATTTACATGAACCCGAAAAACGTCCTGTATTTACAACCCCACCCGTATCGCCCTACCCGAATTCTCAACCCAATCTCTTAAAACGAGTTTTAAGAAAATTAAAATTATTAAGTTAAGGAGAAGTTATGAACCGAGGCATTTATATTGTTGCTAATAACCGGGTGATGGAAAATGCGATCGCCCTTCTTAATAGCATTCGCCATTATAACTCAGAGGTTCCCATTTTTCTCATCCCATTTAATGAAGATTACCAAGAAGTGGCAGAAACATTGGGAAAATTACATGGGGTGCAAGTCTTTCCAGATTTAAACTTTCTCGAACAATTAACTCAGAAAATTGGGGAAATTTTTGATCGAGATTTTCTGAAACTTCCCAATAAAATGCGGAAATTAGCCGTTTGGTTTGGGCCCTTAGACGAATTTCTGTATATTGATACCGATATTATCGTTTTTGAGGATATTGTTGCTAACTTAGATTACCTGAAACAATGGGATTTCTTCTGTTGTGATTATCACTTTGTTGGAGAAAAAATCAGCAATATCTTTTCCCCCCTGGTTAAAGAACAAGGTATTTTCAGCGATGAACAAATCGAGGATGTTTTTAACAGTGGATTTTGGGCATCTCGAACTGGAATTTTTACCCTAGAACAACTTTATGATATCCTAAGAGACTGTTCCCAACATCGAGAATATTTTGATTTTAGCCAAGGAGTAACCGATCAGCCCATTTTAAACTATCTGGTTCTTAAACAAATTTCTAAACGGGGAAATTTAGTCAAACCCCCAGAAAATGCACCGGGGAGTTGGGGAGGTTCTAAACATTTTAAAGAAAAAGATCATATCCTTTATGATAATGGCAAACGGCTCAAGTATTTACACTGGGCAGGAACACCCTTAAAACCCGGAGGTTCCTATTGGAATATTTGGGAATACTATCGTTATTTACATGAAGGAAAACCCACTTGGAAAAGAAAACTAACTCGTTTATTTCCCTTCCTGTCCAGTTCCAGTAACTTCTAAATTAAGGATCACAAACGATGACTAACGGTATTTATACATTAGCAAATGATGTTGTTTATGATCAATTAGTGGCTTTATTGAATAGCATTGAAGCGAATGCAGGTCAAGAAATTCCCGTTTGTGTGATTCCTTATGATGATCGTTTAGAGAAAGTTAAAGCTGAAATTTCAACAAGAAAAAACGTAATGTTATTTGAAGATAAGTCTGTAATAGAACGCTGGGAAAATTTCTCAACTCAAGCATGGAAATATCATAAAAGAGCACAAAAGGTTTGGAAAGAAAGAGGTTTCCCCCCAGTGTATCGTCTGGCAATGCACCGCAAACTTTGCGGAATTGATGGCCCTTTTGATAAATTTATCTATTTTGATGCAGATACTTTGTTAATGGGTTCTTTGACTCTGATTTATGATAAATTGAATGATTATGATTGGGTTACCTATGATTTTCAATACAAGTCAGATCTCAAATATATTTTTGATCAGCCTTTAGAACAATTAGTCAAAGTTTTTCCAGGGGAAGAACTAAAATCTAATATTTTTTGCGCGGGTTGGTTTGCATCCAAAAAAGGGGTTTTTTTGGATGTACAATTGGAGCAACTATTAGAGGGTTTAAAATCAGGTGAGGCAGATGTTATGGCTTTATTTGGGCCGGATCAATCCCTTTTTAATTATATGGTTCTTCGTAGTAAAATTCCCTATTATAATTTTGCTTATCATCATGTTGAACACGCAACGGGAAATCATTGGTCTTCTCAATTTGAGGACATTGATCACGTTCTTTATGATCACGGCAAAAGGCTGACCTATCTACATTATATGAGTATTCCCTCTAGCAAATTTACCGAGCTTTGTCAAGGTTATGATGTGGATATTGCCTATAAAAATTTGTTTTTATACTATCGTTATTTAAACTTTCCTGAGCAACGTCCTCAGAAGTTTATTCGTCCTAGTGGGATGAGTGAAACTTTAACAAAAGTCAAGCAATTCATCCAACAAAAATTCACAAATATGAAAGTCAAAATTCAAAAAATCAAACATTAACTAAGCTGATCTTCATCTCAATTACATAACGACAAATCCCTGATAGATACCCCACACCTGACACATTGCTTCATAATACAGTTTAAATGCTTAACAGCTTATCAACCTAAAAAATCCCTAATTTCTTGCCAAATTACATCTAAAACATTCTCTAAGCCATGATCACTATTCAGTTCAATTAATCTTACCCAAGGTCTGGTTTTTAAATAGTTTTGGCTGGCTTGAATCGGGATAACTTCGTCATTAATTCCATGTAAAATTAATGTAGGAATCTGACGCTGTAACTGTTCATCGGGGTATTGAGCTAAATCTTCTAAAAAATCATAATGCAAGGGTAAATTCTGTTTTTCAGCATAATGATAAATAGATAAATACCCTTGAGTTTTCCATAGATTTAATTTTTCTGCTCCTAACTTGGGAAACCACTCTGATAAAAAATTAAACGCAGGAGCCAGTAAAATTAACCGTTTAACCGATAAATTTTGTTCGGCAAATCTAGCCGCCGTTAAACCACCAAAACTTGAACCAATCACCACAATATCAGAAGTATCCGGGGATAATTCTGTGGGAATTTGTTGGAGTTGTCGAGTTAAAGTTAAATGGGAAAAATCTCCTTGGTTCAAATCAGGAATGTTTAAATTAATTGATAAAGATGCAAAGCGATCGCGCAAATACTCTGCCTTTTTAGAAGCAGGACTAGAAGCAAAACCATGTAAGTAAAGATAAGTTTTTGTTCCCATATCCTGCTATGATTAATTCGGTGATTTGAACCGATAGGAAAGTTAAAAAAAATTAGCGATCGCGACGAGGACTTTGACGACGTTCTTGCATCAAATTAGCCAGTTGAGTGCGTTGTTCTGCGGTTAAAATTTCTCGCGTTTTTAACATTATATTAAACTGAATGTCTCCCATCTGTTGTTTTAATGCCATAAACTGATTATGTTTTAGGCGAAGTTCGCTTTCGGGAGCATTTTTAGCCATTAACTCATTTAATTCTTGCTGAAGTTGACGCATTTGTTGTTGTTGTTGGCGGATTTGTCCCTGATATTCCTGGCGAATTGCTTGAATTTTCTGTTGTTGTTCCGGGGTCAAATTCAGTGAACTGAACATTCTGTCTGAACGGCCATTCATTTGCGGTTGATTCGGTTCACCTTGGGCAATAGATTCAGCCATAACCGGAGTTGAACTAGCGAACATAGCAACCATTGAAAGCCCAAAAATTGCCACAACAGCACGGGAAGTTTGATTACGGAGCCACATAATATTACCTAGTAAACAGTTATCTTTGATTTTAAGCCCTTCTTTAATTATTGACTAACTTATCGCCAAAAAGTTCGATTTTAAGCCTTAGATTGCTTAATAAACCTTAGCCAATAGTTAAAATATAGGCTTCATGCAGTTGAATATTAGGAATTGTTAACCGGACTAACTGTTGATTATTTACGGTAATATTCTCCTGTCGGACTGTGACCAATTCCTTGATTACTTGTTCTCCAGAATCAGGGATTTTTTGGACTTTAAAGGTTGAATTTCTAGCAGAATTTGGTAAATTTTTCAGAATTAATGTGACTCCCGCCGTCGGCGCAGAAAAGGCTTGTTCAAAATAACCGAATAGAATTTGAGCCTTTCCTTCTCGATTAGCACGACTAGCTAAGGCAACAATTTTAGGGTTACTAGACTGACTAGCAACCCGGGAATTAAACCCATCTGTGTAGGCCTTATAAACCCACCAGACCGCTCTGGGTAAAGATAAATCCGGGGTAACTAAACCATCTAAACTATTATTAAAACAATTATTAGTTCCACTGCCTTGATTAATTGGTTCCCAACAGGCTCTAGCCGCACCATCGGGCCGTCCTAATTCGGTGTAATACAAAAAGCCTAAATTTTCCGCCGGACGATATTGAGCCGTAGGGCCAATAATTTCATTAACATGAATTTCCTTAATTTTTAGACTTTGGTAATCGGGATTTTGTTGTAAACTCCGACGGGCATTATTAATCCGAGCCGTAATTGAGGTAATATCTTGATCATTAAGTTCATGCCAAGATAAAAAGTTCACTTCTAAATTATTATTCTTGCAATAATTTAAAAAGGCATTCAGAAAATTTTGATCATATTTAGTAATACTCGGGCCACCAATCATTACATTCGGGCCTAATTCCTGACGTAATACTTGATAGGCTCGTTTATAGGTTTCAAAAAACTGTTCTCTTGTTCCTTTCCAAAAGGGCTCTTTTAAGTCAGGTTCGTTCCAAACATCCCATAATATGACTTTATCTTTATGTTGGCGGGCAAGTTGTCGAACGTGTTCTTCCCATTTAGCATAATTATCATAGGGCCAGCCCCTGGGGGAGCCATAGCCCCAAGTATCACTTAAAATCAGTTGAAATCTAGCCCCCAGTCCAATCACTCGCGGATACAAGTCCAGTTGGGATGTCCGCCATAATTTAGGTTCTAAGGGCTTAATAATAGTATCGGGAGGTTGGGTGGCATTTTTACCGTACAAAAAGCCACTAACGGAATTCAAGCCAGTTCTTTGAGCGCCAAAATCAATCGTAATATCGTTTTGTTGTTGTCCTAAAACTTGAAATTGTCCGACCCCTAAAATACTCAATAAGGTGAGCAAACCCACGAAAACAGGGATAAGTTTTTTCAGTTTGAATTGAGATTCTTTGAATCTTAGATGCACCGAATTTAATAGATTTAATGTCATAAATTGATAATTAGTAACTCCTAAACTGATAACTGGTACAGACGCGCCATGGCACGTCTCTACTGATAACTGATTATGCTGATTCGGGTTTGGGTAAGGAAGATGGATGTAATAGTAATTCCGCCGTAGAACGTTTTTCTACCATTTCTCGCGTCACCCGACAGCGTTTGACATCTTTGCGAGAGGGAATTTCATACATGACATCTAACATTAATTCCTCCACAATTCCCCGTAACGCTCGGGCTCCAGTTTTGCGACGATAGGCTTCTTGAGCGATCGCTTTAATTGCATCTTCATCAAATTCTAACTGCACATTATCCATCCGCAATAGTTTTTGATATTGTTTCACTAAAGCATTGCGTGGCTCAGTTAAAATGGCGACCAAGGTAGCTTCATCTAAGGGTTCTAAGACCGCTATCATCGGAATCCGACCAATCAATTCAGGAATTAGACCAAATTTGACCAAATCATCGGGTTCCATGTGTTTGAGGGCATCAACGGTGCGTTTATCTTTCGGTTGAACATCTCCCTGTTGGACAAATCCCATGGACTTTTTGCCCGTCCTCTGCTCCACCAATTTATCTAAGCCGACAAAGGCCCCCCCACAGACAAATAGAATATTACTGGTATCAATTTGAATACAATCCTGATAGGGATGTTTGCGTCCGCCCTGGGGTGGGACATTAGCAATGGTTCCCTCTAACATTTTTAATAAAGCCTGTTGTACTCCTTCCCCCGATACATCCCTGGTAATAGATGGATTTTCACTTTTGCGGGCAATTTTATCAATTTCATCAATATAAACAATTCCCCGTTGCGCTTCTTCCACATCAAAATCGGCAACCTGTAACAACCGCAATAGAATATTTTCCACATCTTCCCCCACATAACCAGCTTCGGTGAGGGTTGTGGCGTCAGCAACAGCAAAGGGAACCTCTAACATTTTAGCTAAGGTTTCCGCCAATAGGGTTTTCCCGCATCCGGTGGGGCCAATTAATAGAATATTAGATTTTTGTAACTCAACATTACTATCTTCAGCCGGACGTCCGGTAGTTTTCGTTTGTAGAAACCCTAACCGTTTGTAATGGTTATAAACCGCAACCGAGAGAACTTTTTTCGCCTCATCTTGGCCAATAACGTGGGAGTCGAGATAGGATTTAATTTCTCTCGGTTTAGGAATTTGATTTAAACCCACTCGTCCCGTCCGTTGTCGCCGTTGGGGAGCTTGGGGGACTTGGGGACGTGGGGACGTTGGGGGGGGTGTGGCCGAACTGCTGTCGAATAACTCCTCATCTAAAATTTCATTACAGAGTTCCACACATTCATCACAGATATAAACACCTGGCCCTGCAATGAGCTTGCGAACTTGCTCCTGGGACTTACCACAGAAAGAACATTTTAGATGGGAGTCGTACTTGGACATAGTTACCTCATCTTAGGTTACAGAAACGGATTCTCCGGGAATCGGAAGATTTTGGGTGCGGTCGATCACCTTATCTATTAGACCATATTCTTTAGCATCTTCCGCAGACATATAGAAGTCCCGTTCGGTATCTTCCTCAATTCGTTCTATTGGTTGACCCGTGTGTTCAGCCAATAACTCATTTAGTACCCGTTTATGATATAGGATTTCTTTGGCTTGGATTTCAATATCAACGGCCTGTCCCTGGGTTCCGCCGAGGGGTTGGTGAATCATAATTCGGGAACTGGGCAAAGACATCCGTTTTCCTGGGGTTCCGGCGGCTAATAAAAAGGCCCCCATACTAGCGGCCATGCCATAACAGATGGTGACCACATCGGGGCGAATTTGCTGCATGGTGTCCAGAATCGCCATACCTGCGGTCACAGAACCCCCCGGAGAATTAATATAGATTTGGATATCTTTTTCCGGGTCTTCGGCTTCTAGGAATAATAGTTGGGCACTCAGGGCATTGGCCACATCATCATCAATCGGAGTTCCTAGAAAAATAATCCGTTCTCTCAACAGACGGGAATAAAGGTCGAAAGCCCGTTCCCCCATCCCCGACTGCTCAATCACAATCGGCACAATATTACTCGGAGAGAAGGTTTCAATCCGGCTATCGCTTGTGACTTCAAAATTGGAATAGTTATCAATTCGGTACCCGGAAGACTGGGAGAAGATCATAAACACCTCATCAAAGAATAGTGGAATCAGAACCGGGGAGGAAACGTAACGATAGGACGGTTCAAAACCCCAAAATCCTAACCCAGACCCACCATTATAAAATAATTTGAGATCAACGGCAATTCCTAATTACCCATTACCCATTACCCATTACCCATTACCCATTACCCATTACCCATTACCCATTACCCATTACCCATTACCCATTACCCATTACCCATTACCCATTACCTGTTCCCTGTTCCCTCTAATCTTAATAAAGCTAACTTCAAAAATTCTTCAAATTTGTTTGCTAAGTTGCAAGAATATCAAATAAAAACCCAGGGCTTTATGCCCAGTTTTTAAACCAACTCAAGCAAGATTAAGCTATGATTTTCGAGAATTTGAACCCTTGGCAATTTCTGAACAATTTGTATCAACGGATGCAAGTTATTAAGGATCAATCCATCTCTAATGATCCCCCCTTAACCATCTGGGTTGCTCAGGAAGGCATCACACCGATTCGGGATGTGCAGATGCAAGAAACCTCAAGTCATATTATTTTAAAAGTCTCTATTCCCAGCCTCAAACCCGAGGATTTGTCAATTCGTGTTACCTCGGAAACTGTGTTTTTATCCGGGGAAAAAATTGAACAGGTAGAAGTGCCAGGGTACTGCGATTTTACCTATCCCTCCCAACAATTTCAATGTCTGATTCCCTTACCTTATTCCGTCCATCCTGAAAACGTAACAGCAGAATTAGATCAAAATCTATTACTGCTGAAATTGCCTAAAGAAAAAACCGTTTCCCCCCGAACTCAGGGAATTATTGTCAGGTGTTCACCGGATTTACAGCGTCTATCTGAAACTTGGGAAGTTAACTATAAAAATTCGTGAATTTTTGTAATTAAACGGTTACCAGTTAATGATCAATGGGGTAAGATATCCACATAAACCTCTGCTACTGTCTGTTACTACTACCGCTAATCAAAAGTTATCTTTCTCTGAAAGTTAATGTCTTGAACCCAGAAAAGCTGCCACGACCATGGATAATCAAAAATACTTGAAACCCAGTGATCCTAAACTCTGGGAATTGCGTTTGTATATTGCTGGACAAACCCCTAAAGCCATCAGAGTATTTATCAACTTGAAAAAAGTTTGTGAACAGTATCTTCAGGGAAAATATCAAATTGAAATTATTGATGTTTTAAATGACCCCCAACTTGCCGAGCAAGATCACATTTTCGCCCTTCCCGCCTTAGTTCGTAAAATTCCTCCCCCCTTAAAACAAATTATTGGAGATTTATCCAGTCCTGAAAAAATTTTGATTGGGTTAGAATTGTGGAAAGGAGGTGGTTGGGAAAATCCTTGATTTAAAATAAGAGGAGAAGTTATTTAATGAAATCCTATTTATCTGCCCCCAAACAGGACTTGCAGCCCCCGGCAAAGCAGGGATATTATTGTTTTCGTCTGTATATCGCTGGAACCAATCTTAAATCAATTCTGGCGCTGAAAACAATCAAATATATTTGTGAAACCTACTTAAAAGGCAATTACGATTTAGAAGTGATTGACGTATATCAACAACCTGAACTCACGGAAGGACAAAAAATTGTTGCTGTCCCGACTTTAATTCGGATTCTTCCCTTACCTTTACAAAGAATCATTGGAGATTTATCTCAAACCGATAAAATTCTGATGGCTTTGAATTTATCCTTTTAAGAAAATGTTATTTTTTAGATGAACGGTTAACTATGGTTGACTTAGAGCAATCAGAAGAACAATTAGAACAGGAAGTTCAAGATCTTCGTTACCAATTAGAAATTGCCAAGGAAACATTACGAGCGATTGGTAATGGAGAAGTTGATGCTTTAGTAATTGCTGGGTTAGAGGGAGAACAGGTTTATACCCTGCAAGGGGCTGATTCTTCCTATCGAATGCTGGTGGAAGAAATGAAAGAGGGTGCCGCTACCATTACCACCGATAGTACATTATTACTCTATTGTAATAAACGATTAGCGTCTTTAGTTAAAACCCCGTTAAAAAATTTAATTGGGACGGATTTTAAAGAATTTATTTCTCCCTCGGATTTAACCTTATTTCAAGCCCTATCTCAGAAGGCAAATTTAGGTTCGGGAAAGGCGGAATTAACCTTAATTGCCCGGGATGGTACGGAAGTTCCGGTTTATCTTTCTATTAATATCCTGAATCAAAAAGGTGTGGAGGTCGGATGTTTAATTATTACCGATTTATCAGAACAAAAACGAGATGAAGATATTGTTGCTCAAGAGCGGTTAACTCGATTACTTTTAGAACAAGCAGCCGAGTCTATTATTGTTTGTGATCATCAGGGAAAAATTATTCGTGCTAGTCAAGAAGCTCAGAGAATTTTAGGGGCAAATTTACTGCTTTCTGATTTCGATGACCTGATTAAACTTGAACTTTTACCGCAACAAAATGGCGGTCATTCCTTGCGAAAAAAGGAGAAAAGTTCTAATTCTATTTTTTCCATTGCCTCCGTGATTAATGGTCATCCCTATAAAGGAAGGGAAGTTCTGTTTATTAGAAAAGATGGAGAAAAAATTAATTTTTTATTAAGTGCTAGTCCTCTATCAAAACCCCATAGTGTTTTTAAAGGCTGTGTGGTGATTCTGACCAATATTACGGAGCGAAAATGGTCAGAGGAATCTTTAAAAAAAATTAATGAAGAACTAGAAATCAAAGTTTCTGAACGAACAGCCGAGTTAGAATCTTTAAATAGTCGGTTAAAACAGGAATTAGTAGAACAAGCCCGAACTCAACAGATTTTACAGGATCAAGCTCAACTTTTAGACTTAGCAAATGATGGCATTATTGCGATTGATTTGAATGATCATATCAACTATTGGAATCAGGGCGCGGAAAAACTTTATGGCTATTCTAAATCAGAAGCATTAGGAAACAATTTAGTTGAATTGCTCAAAATTCCATCTCCTCAAGCCTTAGAAAAAATTAAACAGGAAGTGCTAGAAAAAGGCAACTGGGAAGGAGAATTAATTCAAACCAATCAACAGGGAAATACTGTGATTATTCATAGTAGTTGGTCACTCAAGAAAGATAGCGAAGGAAATCCAATTGCGATTCTAAAAATTAATCGAGATATTACCAAAGCCAAACAAGCGGAACAAGCAATTATAGATTCTGGTTTACGCTTGGCTGGGATTTTAGATATGGCTCAGGATGCGATTATTTCGATTAATGAGCAACAACAAATTACCCTATTTAATCAAGGAGCGGAGAAAATATTTGGTTATACGGCTAATGAAATTTTAAAACGGCCGTTTAGCTTATTGATTTCTGAATTTTCATTTCAAAAAGATTGTCAATATCATCCCGAATTATTACCCGAAAATCGTCTAATTCAAGACATTGGAGAATATCAGGAAGTGACGGGTTATCGTAAAGATGGTACGGAATTTCCGGCGGAAGTTTCTATCTCTCGGTTATCCTTAGAAGCTGGAAAAATTTTAACGGTTTTTATGCGAGATATTAGCGATCGCAAACGGGTTGAAATTTCGATTCAAAAAGCCCAAGAAGACCTAGAAATCAAAGTTCAAGAACGGACAATGCAACTGGCAACTTCCAATGATGAATTAGTCCGAGAAATTGCCGAACGGAAACTCTTAGAAAATGAACTTCATGAAGTTAATGAAGAACTCGAACAACGGGTAGAACAACGAACCAATGAATTAGCTAAAGCCATTAATGACCTCAAAGAAGAAGCGATTGAACGTCAAAAAACCACCCTAGCTCTACAGGAATCAGAAGCCCGATTTCGGGCGGCTATTGATGGCAGTTTAGATGCGTTTTTTCTCTTACAAAGCTATCGAGATACCGAGGGAAAATTAACAAATTTTGTTTTAGTAGATATGAATTCTAAAGCCGAAGAACTACTTTCACAAAACAAAGATAATTTGTTAGGAAAAAAACTAAATGATGTGTTTTATCAAGAGAGCAACTTAGGATATTTTGATCGTTATTTGCGTGCCTTTAGAACTCGAAAAGGCTTTGAGGAAGAATTAGAAGTTTCCAACCCCAATATTAAAGGAAAATGGCTACAAATACAAGTGGTTCCTTTGTCCGATGGAATTGCCCTGACCTGTTGTGATATTACAGAAAGAAAGCAAAGCGAAGAAGCCGCCCAACAAGCCAATCAAAACCTCACACGCTGGGTGAATGATTTGGAACAACGCAACCGTGAAACCATGCTTTTAGGTCAAATGAGTGAATTTTTACAAGCCTGTAATTCTACCGAAGAAGCCTATCAAGTGATGAATGATTTACTCAAGCCTTTTTTCCCAAAAATATCGGGGGGTTTATTTGTGGCTAGAAATTCTAAAAATCTAGTAGAAATGGTGGCGATTTGGGGAGATTTACAGGGAATCAGTGAGGCGGTTTTTTCCCCTCAAGATTGTTGGGCATTGCGCCGGGGGAGATCCCATTTTGTTCCAGCTACAACCAGTAATTTATTGTGTAAACATATCCATCAAAAAAATCATCGTCAATATCAATTAAATTCTAATAATTCCAGTGAAATCATTCCTAAACCCCCTGAAAAAAATAAACTTCCGGCTACTTATCCGGTGATGGTTGAACATCTTTGTGTACCCATGATTGCCCAGGGAGATGCGTTAGGATTATTGTGTTTAGCCTCCGAAGAATCGGGACAAATTTCGGCAGACCAACAACGGTTAGCAACGGCCGTGGCGGAACATATTGCTTTAGCCTTGGCTAACTTGAAATTACGAGAAGCCTTAGAATATCAAAGTATCCGAGATGGTTTGACCGGGTTATATAATCGTCGCTATTTAGAAGAATCCTTAGAACGAGAAATTAACCGCGCTCAACGTCAAAAGTTTGGCTTAGGAATTATTATGATTGATATTGATCATTTTAAAAATTATAACGATACCTTTGGTCATAATGGCGGAGATATTGTCTTGCAACAACTGGGAAATATCTTACAAAAAAATGTCCGGGGGTCAGATATTGCTTGTCGTTATGGGGGTGAAGAATTTACCCTGATTTTACCAGAAATTTCTCTGGAATTTGTGAAAGAAAGAGCAGAACAAATCCGAGTTGAAGTGCAAGAATTAAAGCCCAAACACCGGGATCAAGATTTAGGTCAAATTACCCTTTCTTTAGGTATTTCTATGTTCCCCAACCAAGGTTTAACCGGAGAGTCAATTATGCGGGCGGCGGACACGGCTTTATACCAAGCCAAAGAAGAAGGAAGAAACCGAGTTTGTGTTTTTGGCTCTAATTTTGATCACTATACTTAAGTCCGTTTTCTATTTTAAATGTATAGATTTGTTACAAATTTTCAGGATTTTTCCGATCTTCAAAACTTCTTCAAATTTGTTTTTTATTCTGAAATCATGATCTAAGTGGTACCGATAGAGTCTGCTCCCTATCTCGGAAACCCATCTAATGTTGCTAATTCATACGAGGTTTAATAGATTTATATGCCTATCTGTCCCTGCTGTGCATCGCCAATGCTCCAACATATTCGTAAAGGTCATCTGGTTTGGAGATGTCGCCACTGTTGGCAAGAAATGCCCGACTTTAATGCAACCCAATCTTTGACTCTTAGCTATACCGTATCCTTAGAAAGAAAAATTAAAGAATTAGCCCTAACCTAAAAGGAGTGATAGAATAATAGGCAAATTCTTGGCTAGATTTAACAGAATTAATACCCAAGGCTAAGGGGGGTTTTCTGTTCGGTGGCTAGTCAGATGGTTAGGGTAAGGGATGGCACCATTTAATTTTATTCTTGTTCCTCAAGGTCAAGAATATCGAGCAGTTTTAAAGGGATTGCAACTCGTAGAATCATTAAATATTCAGGTTTTACCAATTCCAATGGGTTCTGAATATTTAACCGTTTATTTAAAAAAATGGCTTAATTTGGAAGCTATTAAAAATCAGTCTTTACAGGTTTTAGTTCTGGGATTATGTGGAAGTTTATCCCCTAATCTTAAGGTTGGAGATGTTGTTGTTTATCAGAATTGTTTATCTGTAACTTCAAAAATTTCTAGTCAAGATCCTGAGAATATTATGGCAATTTCTTGGGATTATGATTTGGCTTTATTCTTACACCAAAAATTAATTTCTTCCCATTTAGTCAGGGGTTTAACTACTGACCGAGTGATTACCACCGCCACCGAAAAACAAAAATTAAGCCAACTTTATCCCGTGGAAGTAGTAGATATGGAAGGATTAATTCTATTAGAATTTTTAACAAAAGCCGGAATTAAAGCCGCCATGGTCAGGGTTGTCAGTGATGACTTCTCTCAAGATTTACCAGATTTAACCCCGGCGATTGATTATCATGGAAGATTAAAAATATTTCCCTTAATTAAAGTGTTATTACAACATCCAGTTAAGGGATTAAAACTGATTAAAAGTGGTTTAAAAAGTCTGGCGATTTTGCAACAACTGACCCAAAAATTACAACTCTTGAATTAAAACAAAAGGTTGCACAATTAGGGCTTTAAATCGTTTTTTGGGCTGATCATTCCATTGTAAAACTTGGTCGGGGGAGGGTTTATGAATTAAAGCTTCACTAATCCAATGTTGGACGGAAAGGGCGTTATCCTGGGCGATCGCTTCCCCTACAGTTAATAAATCCAATTGAGATTCCACAATAATTACAATCTCCCGTTCCAGGTGGGGCGTTAACCAATCCCATTCCGCTTCGTCCAGGTTTTCTGTCAGTTGGGATCTTAAAAATTCAGTTTCCATAAAAAATTTGGGTGTAGAATTAATTACTGATTAAAAGTTAACGTCCGAGATCATGCAAGGCATTAATTTCATCGGTACAATGTTGGGTTAATTTCAATAATTCGTCCCGGTCAGTAGAATCCGGAGGCGGAATTAAATCGCCGACTCGTACCGTAATGGGAACCGGTCGGGGAAAATGGGAACCCCGATTAGTAATTGCATGGGTTCCCCACAAACACACAGGTAATAAGGGAACTTTCGCCTTGGCTGCAATTAAGGCCGCCCCCAATTTGGGCTCCGTAATTCGACCATCAATGGTGCGGGTTCCCTGGAGAAATACCCCCGCAGCCCAACCATTTTCTAATTGTTGTAAGGCTGCTCGAATCGCACTGCGATCGGCGGAACCCCGCTTAACTGGATAGGCTCCATACAGGGAAATCGCCTGTTTTAAGATGGGAACTTCAAATAATTCCTCTTTTGCCATATAGGAAACCGGGCGTCCCATGCAATTCGACAGTAGGACAGGATCAAAATCGCTCCCATGGTTACTCACAACGACTAATGGCCCCGCCAGGGGAACCCGATCCGCACCATAAATCCGACCTCGAAAGTACAGATGCAACATCGGGCTGATCACCGACCACTTGAACAAGTGATACAAAATCAAACTAGAAAGGGGTTCCCGGCTTCTGACAAAGGGTGCAAGTTCTTGATTCACGCGCTTGGTTAAATAGTTTAGGTTGAAAAGTCGAGGTTAGGGGTTACTTTTTCTGGCCTTGGGATGCCTTAACCGTAGCTAAAACTTCTTCGATTTTAGAGAGTTCCACCGCACCGGAGAAGGTTTCGCCATTCATCACAAAAAATGGTGTTCCCGAAATCCCCAAACTTTCCCCTAATTGGATATCCTTCTGAATCGCGGCTTGGGCTTCTGGGCTTTGGCGATCGCGATTGAATTTCTCCACGTCCAGATTTAACTGTTTTGCGATCGCCGGATATAAAGCCTCTCCCAATTGATTCTGTTGTGTAAATAAAGCGTTTTGGTATTCCCAGAATTTGCCCTGCTGTTGAGCCGCCCAGGATGCTTGGGCCGCGGGTAGAGCCTCTGAGTGAATCTGAGTCAGGGGAAAATGCTTATAAACCAGAGTCACCTGATCTTGGTTAGCCTTCATAAACTTCTGAATGGTTTCGTGGGCACGGGCGCAGAAGGGACACTGAAAGTCGGAAAACTCCACCAGGACAATATTTTTAGCATCTGAACCCGTAAAGGGAGAATTCCCGATCACCGCTTTCGGATTAGTTTTGATCTGTTCTAGGAAAGTTTGTCGCGCCTGTTTTAGTTGGCCGTCCTGTTGCTGTTGATAGGCTTGGACGGACTCTAAAATCACTTCTGGATGCTGTCGAATTACTTGCAGGATTTGCTGTTCCAGTTGAGGACTAACTTTAACGGTTTGATCGGACTGGGCGGATTTTGAACAACTCATCAAAGTCACACCAACGATCAAAACTATTGTGATCCATAACCTTGATTGACGATAAAGTTGTTGTCTTGTCCTAGAGATGTTCATAATCCTTTGTTCCCATCGTTTTTTTTATCCTAACAGTTAACCGTCAACTCCTTTCCTAATCGTTGGAGATATAACCTAAATCCGCTAATTTTTTTAAGACTTTAGCAACACTTTCGGATAAATCTTCGTGATCCGTATTACATTCAACATCTGGATTTGTTGGGGCTTCGTAGGGATCATCAATACCTGTAAAGCCTTTAAGTTCACCCGCTCTGGCTCTTTTATACAATCCTTTGACATCTCGACCTTCACAAACTGTTAAGGGCGCATTCACATAAACTTCCACAAAATCCCCAATTTTGCCCCGCACTTCTTCGCGAATTTCTCGATAGGGAGAGATAGCAGAAACCAGGACAATTACCCCATTTCGGGTTAAGAGATTAGCAACAAATCCAATCCGACGGATATTTTCATCCCGATCCGGTTTACTAAATCCTAAACCTTTGGTGAGATTTTCCCGAACAATATCCCCGTCTAAAATCTCTAGTTTACATCCCTTCTCTTGGAATATTTGAGCAACCGCTTGGCTAATGGTGGTTTTTCCCGCACCACTCAAACCCGTAAACCATACTGTTACACCTCGATGCTGCATTCAGGTTTTTTCTCCCGTGATTATTCGTTCAGATATCCAATAGATTATGGTAAGTCGAGATTGCAGCGCGAGTCAACCAAAATCTTAATTCTCGGTTTAGTGGACTTGACATTTAAACAATAATTTGTATTCCCTTGTGAAAACTATCAAATTTGACAGAATTTCTTTGAATAATGTAGTTTAAACAGTAATCAGTATAAAAACGTATAACTCGTTGTTGCGCTTCAGCGCATCCATATCAAAGCGAAAACATCAACCCACAATGATTTTGAAAAAACCCTTCAAATATCTACTATTTTTATTTCTAATTACCTTCGTAATTTGGGGAATTATTACTAGCCATAATCTTCCCATTTCTGCCCAGGAAAAACCATCGGGGACAACCAAAACCCTAATCATGGCAACTTCCCCAGATTATCCGCCCTATCAGTTTAAAGATACGGCAACCAGTGGTGATAAAATTGTAGGTTTTGATGTAGATATTGCCGAATATATTACCCAGCAATTAGGCTACGATCTAAAAATTAATGGCATAGATTTTAATGGCTTAATTCCAGCTTTAACCGCTAAACGAGCAGATTTTGTCATGGCGGGAATGACCCCTACTCCTGAGCGAAAAAAAAATGTAGCTTTTTCTGATATTTATTTTGAAGCTAAAAATACCATTGTTAGTCTTGATCCTAAAGCCTATACTAAACCCGAACAATTAAAAGGCAAAAAAGTTGGTGTCCAACTGGGATCAATTCAGCAGGAAGCCGTTAAAAATTGGTCGGGGGTAACGGCTATTCCTTTAAATAAAACCAGTGATATTATTCAGGAGTTAAAATCAAAACGACTGGATGCGGGGGTTTTAGAAAATACTATTGTTAGGGGATATATTGCAGCAAATCCAGGGTTAGTCTATCACGAAGTTCCCAATACCGAAGCATCAGGATCGGCGATCGCTTTTCCCAAAGGATCACCCTTAGTTGAACCCTTTAATCAGGTGATTCAACAGATGCAAGCCAGTGGTAAAATTGAGGAACTTGCCAAGAAATGGTTTGATCGTCAAGCTACCCTAGAAACCCCAGAAGTTCCCCATGGAAGCGGATTAAAACTCGATTTTAATAAAATTGCTCCCAATATTCCCTATATCTTAGCCGGGATTTTTATTACCTTACAATTTAGTTTGGTTTCGGCTTTCTTTGGATTTCTTTGGGGAACAATTCTCGCCCTATTTAAGATTTCAACAATCAAACCCCTGAATATTTTTTCCCAATGGTATACATCCATTTTTCGAGGCACACCCTTACTGGTACAATTAACCTTAATTTATTTTGCCACGCCCCAACTCACCGGATATGATATTACCGCCTTTCAAGCGGGGATATTAGCCTTTTCCTTGAATTCTGGAGCCTATATTTCCGAAACCATTCGGGCGGGAATTCAAGCCGTTGACAAGGGGCAAAAAGAAGCCTGTGAAGCCTTGGGCATTCAATATCAACTAATGATGGTAGATATTATTTTACCCCAAGCCCTAAGAAACATCCTTCCCGCCTTAGTGAATGAAAGTATTAACCTGTTAAAAGATTCAACCTTAGTATCCGTTATTGGGGTAGAAGATATGTTACGGCGGGCGCAAATTGTCGGGGCGGAAAAGTATATTTACTTTGAACCCTTGATTTTTGTGGCGATTATTTATTATATCATGATTATTACCTTAACTTGGGGGGCAAATGGACTTGAACGCAAACTCAAAAGTAACAGTTGATCCGGCGGTCAAAGTTGACCGTTTATATAAATCCTTTGGCGATTTAAAAGTCTTAAAAGGGATTTCAACCGAGATTCAAAAAGGGCAAGTTGTATCTATTATTGGCCCTTCAGGATGTGGGAAATCCACCTTTTTACGCTGTCTTAATCTTCTGGAAACCCCGACATCTGGGCATATTTTCATTGATGGGATGGAAATTACTGACCCGAAAGCCGAAATTTATAAAATTCGTCAGTCCGTAGGCATGGTCTTTCAACACTTTAATTTATTTCCCCATTTAAGTGTCTTAAAAAATGTGATTTACGCTCCGATAAAAGTCAAGAAAATCTCCGAATCTGCCGCCAAAGATTTAGGGATGGAGTTATTACAAAAAGTCGGCTTGGCAGACAAAGCAGACGTCTATCCTTCCCGACTTTCAGGAGGACAAAAACAACGGGTAGCGATCGCTCGAACCATGGCCATGCAGCCCGATATTTTATTAATGGATGAACCCACCTCCGCCCTTGATCCTGAAATGGTTAAAGAAGTTTTAGAGGTGATGAAAGCCTTAGCAAAAACCGGAATTACGATGGCAATTGTCACCCATGAAATGGGATTTGCCAGGGAAGTTTCTAACCGGATTTTATTCCTAGATAGTGGCTTACTAGCCGAAGATTCTCCCCCAGAACAGTTTTTTAAAAATCCCGAATCTGAACGGGCAAAACAGTTTTTAGAAAAAATGCTATAGCAATTAATTTTAGTGTTGACAACTTCTTTGTGTCTTCGTGTCTTTGTGGTTAAATTAGGCTTGACTTTTGTAAAGATAGCCACAAAAACTACTATATAATTTCAATATCAGCATTTCTTGACCAAAACTGACAAAAATTGTGTAATATTAAATAGTGTTACATTAATTCCTGTCTTCGGTGCATTCTGATTCCTCATCCAACTGAGTTGTCTCAGTTTAAATGATAATCTGTATCACGGATGACAGAATTTTTCTATCAATCAAGTCGATACTATTGTTAAAGAGGTACAGAACTATGGCAAATTCAACCCTTGAGAATAACGCCGCTTCAGCTTCAAATCAGTGGGGTGAAGATTCTCAAATCTGGAAAAGTTTGAAAGTGGCGATCGCATCTAGTTCCGGTTTTCAACGCTGGGAATTAGAACGGGATTTAAACCTAATTGAACCCACCAATAATTTAGATCAATTAGTGAGTTTGTACCTACGCGAAACCCTGGAAACCTTAGCTTATTAAAACGTCGGTGTGAGTTTTTTAATCCATCAACAATTCCCAGAAACTAGGTTTCTCAAGATAGCCTCGAGAAGTCTAGTTTCTAATAATGATCAGATATAAAATGGATACAATGACTCCAGTTATTCAGCCTCAACTGACTTTAGAGGAGTTCCTGAAATTTCCCGAAACTAAACCAGCATCGGAATTTTTCCAAGGAAAAATCATTCAAAAACCCATGCCTCAAGGTGAACATAGTAGATTACAGGGTAAACTTTGTGCCGTTATTAACCAGATAGCTGAAACCTCAAAAATAGCCTATGCTTTTCCAGAGTTACGCTGTACTTTTGGGGGAGTATCTATTGTTCCAGATGTTACCGTATTTAGATGGGAAAGAATTCCTTTATTGCCATCGGGAAGAATTGTTAATCGATTTGAAATTTATCCTGACTGGTCAATTGAAATCCTTTCTCCTGAACAAAGCCAAACTAAAATTTTAGGTAAATTACTCCATTGTTTAAGCCAGGGTACGGAATTAGGTTGGTTAATTGATCCAGAAGCAGAAAGTATTTTAGCCCTATTTCCAGGGCAAAGAATTGAATTATATCAAGGTGAAAAAAAATTGCCTATTTTAGCAGGAATTGAATTAGAATTAACGGCAGAGATGATTTTTAGTTGGTTAAAATTGAGTTAAATTAGGAAAAGCGATCGCCCCAAAAGCAAAATTATGGTTAAATAGAGAATAGCTAAAAGATTCAATTTTTGACTATGACCCCTTCCCTGGAACTTCCCCCATTAAATACCGATACAATTTGGGCGATTATGAATCAAGATATTGATGATGCTACTGTTAATCAATTGGTTTGGTATTATTTGGGATATCGGTATGATCCTGAAACCGATCAATGGGATGGGACAAATGCCGATCCCCATTGGAAAACCGAATATCCCGCACCTCCTGATTTTATCGAAAGTCGTCCCGCAACGGTAAAATTAACTCGTTCTATTCCCGCAGAGAATAAACAATTGCTCAAGGAAGAATTGGGTTTTAAGGGTTATAAAATCGGAGAATTTAACCCCAGAGATACTCGACGCGCCACCATGGCAAGTTGGTTATTATCCCAAATGAAAGAACTAAAATTAATATGAAACTATTAAAATTATTGGGTTTATCTATTTGTTTTACTGGAATTAGTTTGGTTTTAAGTCCGCTTTCCTCGGCTGAACCTACTAACAAAATTGTCGGAAACTGTGGAACAGAATCCTGTAAAACCCTCTGGAAAAAACTACAGTCTAATTTTCCTGAAACCACCCAAGATTATCAAAAGCAATGTTCACCACCTCAAAGATTAGGATTATTAGTTCATTCCAATGAAGATCAAAGTAAAGTTGTTTATTTCACTTGTTGGGAAGCTAAAATAGAGAGAGGAGAACGGCTGGGAATAGCACTCGGAGTTCTTCCTTTTCCTGGTTATGAACAAGAATTTGGCGTAAAAATAGCCAGTGATGACTCAAAAATTCAGGCTATTTTAAAACAAAATAGTCAACAAGTTGAACGCATGAGTTTTAAATGTGCAACCCATGGAGGTGATATTAATATTCTAGTTTCTGAGGACGGGAAAGAAACGGTCACATTGCAATGTTATTTTCAAACTGGGGTTATCTTATTTGACTCTAATAGGGATGGTGTTTTCGATGGTCAATATACTCGCGGTGCGGGTATTGATTTTACAGAAGAATTAAAGCTATAGCGTTAGGGAACAGGGAACAGGCAACAGGCAATTTCGTAATTCGTAATTCGTAATTCGTAATTCGTAATTCGTAATTCGTAATTCGTAATTCGTAATTCGTAATTACCCTAAAGGTTCATCACGACTATTAGTAGAACGCAAACGACTTAATCGATCCGTTGCCCATTTTGCCATTTCTTGAACTTCAGGATCAGGATCATCAATAGCTCGTTGTAAAATTTGACTCATTTGGGTGACTAAATCATAAATTCGGGTTAAATCTCGAATTGCATTTTTTCTGACTTCCGCATTTTCATCTTGAAGGGACAAACTTAACGCTCGGTTTAAGGGTTTTAAGGTGCGAGTTCCAATTTCTGAAAGAGCAGCTAAAACTAAACTGCGCTGATTTGAGTCGGAATTAATTAATAACTCTAATAAGGCTTGAATTGCCCGTGAATCTCCGGCTTGAGCCAGTTCCCAAATAGCATTATTCCTAATATTGGGGTTAGTCTGTTTTAAATCATTAATCCATTGTTCCTGGGGATCGAGTTTAGCCGGATACGGTGCCTCTATTAATGAGGAACTCGCCGGGTATTCTGACCGTGGTGTATCGGTTTTAGAAATTTGTAATGTCGCCTCTGGATGACTATTCACTTCTGAGAACACAGAAGGTTGTCCCGGCTGGATCACGGTGGGGGCGGTTTGGGGCTGTTCCTTGACCGATGGAGAGGGTTCAGGGTGAGATTTAGGCAGGGTTTGCGCCTGAATATCAATAACTTTACCTTCTTCGGGATCGGAGGGACTGATTAGCCGAATTAAGATTAAAATGGCTCCGACCGTGATAATTAAAGCCCCTACTCCAAGAATTAATGTTTTTGAGGGGAGACGGAAACCTGATTTTTTTGGAGGTGGGGGTGTTTTAGCGTCTGGGGTAGGGGGTTTTTCTGGGTTAGTTTGGGCGAGTTGCCAGGATAAATCGGAACTCCCTAACGGGTTGGTGGAGGAGCGATCACTTGTGTGTGTCAGGGGTTCGGTTTTGTTGGCAACCGCGGCCATAGTCCTACTACTGAAGTAGGAAGTTCCACCCCAGGAGGCAATATAGACCAATAGAAATAGGGTCAGGCGATAAAAAGGAGCCATAAGACTCAATAAATTTGTGATCGGCTAGGGTGGATATTATGGGAATCAATCGTTTTGTTAGTTTAACCTGTAGCCGTAAGAAACCGGATAAAAATGATCGGAGATAGCAAATCCCAAGAACGCAAATTCATTGCCACTGAACCTCTATTTTTAGCAGGAGAACGGGCAGAATCTCAAGTTTGGACTGGCATTTCTCAAAGCTTTGTCCAACGAGATTGTATTGCCTATTGGCGCTATCCGATTTTCTCGAAACTGGGACGGTTTCGCAAGGAACCTGATATTTTAATCGTAGATGCAGAATGGGGATTAATTATTATTGAGGTGAAATCAATAACAATTGAGCAAATTCTAGGGATTAGAGGTCATTGCTGGGAACTACAAGAATCTTATACTACCCAAGCCAACCCTTATCAACAGGCTGAAAATCAATTATATGCTTTATTAGAATATTGCAATTTAGAGGAAATTCTCCGTCGAGCCGTTCCTGGTCGTGTATTGGTCGCCCTACCCCGGATTCTTGAATCTGAATGGCAGTATCGGGGATTTCACCAGCTACCGAGTTGTCCGCCAATTTTATTTAGAGAAGATTTAATCACAGAATCGGGGAAAACTGGGGAAAAGTTGGGTTTAATCGAACGGATCAAAACCGCACCCTTGCTGGCAAAAGGTGCGGAACTTTCCCCGGAACAATGGCGGGTGTTAAAGGCGGTAATTAGTGGGACGCCGTTATTTAGGACGCCGACTCGTCGATTTTTTTTGAGTCCAAAGGATTATTTGGAACCTTCTTTAACCCGTAGTGCGGTATTAGAAACGGTTAGAAAACGTATTTCTGAATTGGATTTACAACAGGAACAAATTGCTAAGGTGATTCCCCCAGGGCCACAACGCATCCGAGGAGTTGCGGGTTCAGGAAAAACTGTTTTATTATGTCAAAAAGCGGTGCAAATGCACCTTAAATATCCAGAGTGGGATATTGCATTAGTATTTTTTAGTCGCAGTTTATATGAACCTATTTTACAACAGGTGGATCAATATTTAAGAAGATTTAGTTGTAATCAAATTAGCTATGATTCTCAAAATTCTAAGTTAAAAGTTCTCCATGCTTGGGGAGCTAAAGATCAACAGGGTTTTTATAGAACTATTTGTCAATCGGCGGGGATTTGGAGCCAAAGTTTACAACAAACTACTCGTTTAAAAGCCAATGAATCTTTAGCAGAAGCTTGTTTACATTTATTGAAATCAGCTACAATTCCAGCTATTTTTGATGCGGTTTTAATTGATGAAGGTCAAGATTTTATGGTGGAGGATGACCTGAAATTTGAGGGAAAACAGCCTTTTTATTGGATGGCTTATCAATCTTTACGTCCGGTGACAGTTGCCGATGGGAATAGTGGGGAAATTCCACAAAAAAGATTAATTTGGGCCTATGATGAAATCCAAAGTTTAGATAGTTTAAAGATTCCGACGGCGAGTGAATTATTTGGGGATAAGTTGGGACAGTTAGTAACCGGGGAATATAGCAATGGGATTCAAAAAACAGAAATTATGTCTCGATGTTATCGAGTTCCAGGGGAAATTTTAACGGCGGCTCATGGCCTGGGTTTGGGATTATTACGTTCCCAAGGATTATTAACCGGAACTGTTTGGACAGAAGATTGGGAAATGCTGGGTTATGAAGTAATTTTATCTAATCCAAAACTAAAGGAAAAATCTCTTGTTAATGCTTATTTGACAACAGAAGAAACCATTACTTTAAAACGTTCTGAAGAAAATTCCCTGAATCCCATGGCTCAGTTATGGAAAAAACCTTTAATTGAATTTGAGGCCTATCATTCTCGTTCAGATGAATTAATTGATTTAAGCGATCGCCTGGTTTATAATCTAAAAATTGACGGGTTGCGCCCCAGTCGAGAAATTTTAATTATTGTTTTAGGAATCGGTTGGGAAGCTATACAACTACAAACCTATATTGCCAACTTTTTAATTCAGCAAGGCATTGATATTTTTATCCCTGGAACCTCTGATTGTAATATACTAAAACCTAGTTATAATAATGCCCATGGGAATCAATTTTGGTGTGAAGGTGGGGTGACAATTTCTCGGATTCATCGAGCTAAGGGACAGGGAGCAGATATGGTTTATATTGTTGGTTTAGAGCAAGTTGCGATCGCAGAAAATAATCTTAATTTCCGCAATCAATTATTTGTCGCCATGACTCGTTCTCGAGGTTGGTTACGATTAAGTGGTTTAGGTTCCTATCCGTTTTATGAAGAAGTTTCACAGGTGATCAAAAGTGGTAATACCTTCACATTTCCCCGGTTATTTTCACCTCAACGGGATATTAGTATTAGTACCAGGGGGGAACTGATGCGAAGATATGAAAACGGCGATCGCAATTTTCAAGGTATCGACCTATCTGGTCTGGATTTAACCGGAGTCAATTTAAGTTATGCTAATTTAATTGGAGCTAATCTCCAAAATGCCAATCTTACCCAAGCCAACTTAAAACAGGCTAAATTAGTAGTAGCGAATTTAAGCCAAGCGGAAATGACAGGTGCTAACTTACAGCGAGTCAAGTTAGTTAGTGCCAATTTACAACAAACCCGATTAAATTTTTGTGATTTGAGACGAGCAGACCTGAGCAATGCCGATCTCAGTCAAGCACAATTAATCGGTGCTAACTTAAAAGACGCTAATTTAAGTGGGGCTAATCTAGCTCTGGCTGACCTTTCCCGCGCTAATCTCCAGGGAACAGTTTGACACTGGGGTAAACTGCACAGAGGCGATTTTAACTGGGGCAATATTACCCGATGGTGGGATATTTGAGCCAATTCCTGAACAATCCTCACTGATCAACTATGATTAAAAGAGTTTGGGATGTCCGTTGCTAGTCAAGCATCAACCTTTAATCCCCAACCGCTTCGTAACTTGCCTTTATTAATCAATAACAACTGAACTGGTAACTGTTTATTAATCCACACCCCTTTCCGGTTTCGATAAGCGAGAATCCCGTTATGATTACTTTACCTGGCTATCAGATTCTTAACCCTATTTATAACGGATCGAGAACACTCGTTTATCGTGGAATTCGTTTGTCCGACCAGTGCCCTGTGGTGATTAAATTATTACGCAGTGAATACCCCTCCGTCGTATCGTTGATCGAATTTAGGAATCAATATCGGATTACTAAAAACCTAAATATATCGGGAATTGTTCCGATTTTGGATTTGGAACCTTATAGTAATGGGTTTGCCTTGATTATGGAGGATCAGGGTTATGTTTCCTTGGCAGATTATTGGGTGATTCGAGAATTAACTTTTGGGGAATTATTGAGAATTGCGATTGAAATTACCCGAATTTTAGAACAGTTATATCAACATCGAATTATTCACAAAGATGTGAAGTTGCAAAATATTTTAGTGCATCCCGAAACCCTAAAAATTCAACTGATCGATTTTAGTATTTCCACCCAATTTGACCGCCAAAATCAGGAATTTTTCAATTCCCAAGGGTTAGAAGGAACCTTAGCATATATGTCCCCTGAACAGACAGGAAGAACCCATCGAGGTATTGATTATCGAACAGATTTATATTCTTTGGGTGTTACCCTTTATCAATTATTCACGCGCAAACTTCCCTTCCAGTCTTCCGAACCTTTAGAGTTAATTCATGCCCATTTAGCCCTCTTACCTTTGCCTTTAATTGAAATCAGACCTTCTTTACCTTTGATGTTAAATAATATTATTTTAAAATTGATGGCTAAAAATCCAGAAGCACGGTATCAAACCCCATCAGGATTATTACATGATTTAGAATTATGTTTAGAACAGTGGGAAACAATCGGGGATATTCCTCTATTTCCTCTAGCCAGCATGGACTTAAATGATCGTTTTATTATTCCTGATAAGTTTTATGGACGGGAATCAGAACTAGCTCATTTAAGTTCAATTTTTCCAGAGATTCAATCCAGAATTATCGTTATTACGGGTCAATCGGGTATTGGAAAATCGTCCCTGGTTCAAGAGTTTTATCAAAAAACAATCCAAAATCAAGCTTATTTTATATCCGGTAAATTTGATCAATTTAGAAATAATACCCCCTTTTGGGGATGGGTACAAGGGATTAAACAGTTAATTCAACAAATCTTAACAGAAACTCCCGCAAAAGTTGAAGATTGGAAAACCAAACTAATGGAAGCATTAGGAGAAAAAACCCAGATTCTCGTTGATGTTATTCCCGAACTAAAATCTTTATTAAATCAGCAAGTTTTAACTCCTGAATTAGAAGCAAATCTTGATCAAAATCAGTTTAATCGTTTAATTCTCAGGTTAATTCAGGTCTTTGCTCAACCGCCCCATCCCTTAATTATTTTTTTGGATGATTTACAATGGGCGGATATAGAATCTTTAAGATTAATTCAGGTATTAATGAGTCCTGAAAATTCATCCCAATCCCTAGTTTTAATTCTAGCCTATCGGGATCAAGAAATCGGAGAAACCCATCCTTTAAGAGAAACCTTACAAACCTTAGAAAATTTAGGAACTCCGATTGAGCAGATTGTTTTAAATCCTTTAGAAGCATCTGCCATTAATCAAATCATAGCAGAAACATTAGTTTGTTCCTTAGAATTAGCTCAACCCCTAACGAAATTAGTCAACCAACAAACCCAAGGAAATCCTTTTTTTGTGAGTCAATTTCTCCAGTCATTATATACAGAAGAACTAATCTGGTTTCATCCGCCTCAATCTTCCCTTGGTAATCAAGATTTACTGAGGGGTTGGCAATGTGATTTAACGGAAATCAAAACTCGTTTTGTTAACCCTAATATTTTAGATTTAATTATTCATAAATTACAACAATTACCAGAAGCAACCCAGGAAATTTTAAAATTTGCTGCCTGTTTAGGCCATCAATTTAATGCCTTTGATTTAGCAACGGTGACAGAAATATCCTATTTAGAAATCTTACAAGCCTTAGAAGTTGCTGCTCAGGCTCAATTGATTGTTATTGTTAAAGAAATTTATCCATTTTATTCCCTAGAAATAGGTGTAGATTTGGGTTCACAATTTGATCCCGATGAAACTTTACCCCTATTACAATCGGGAGTTGATCAATATAAATTTATTCATGATCGAATTCAACAAGCTGCCTATCTTTTAATTCCCAGTTCTCAACGACAAGCGACCCATTTAAAAATAGGAAAGTTATTATTAAATCAAATTCAAAAACGGTTTGATCAACCCATAGAAACAATTTTAACTGAACTTTTGCCAGAAACTTTATTGAATATTATTAATCAGTTCAATTTAGGCGTAGGTTTAATTAAAAATCTAAAAGAACGTCATCAGTTAGCCTTATTTAACTTAATAGCAGGACGCAAAGCAAAGATAACCACCGCCTATCCAACGGCCGTTGGACATTTAGCGATCGGGATGGGATTATTAACCGCCAACAGTTGGGAAACCGACTATCAATTAACCTTAGAATTATATACAGAAGCCACAGAAGTTGCGGCTTTAAGTCAAGATTTTGAATCCCTAAATGATTGGGGTAGGATTATATTAGAACAGGCTAAAACCCTATCGGATCAAGTTAGAATTTATGAGTTATTGATTCAAGGGTATAGAAGTCAACATCAAGATCAAAATGCGGTGAATCTTGCTTTAACTGTTTGTCAACAGCTTGATGTGAGTTTGGGAGATGATTCCCCTTTAGAATCTTGGCAAGAATTAAAGCAAAATTTTATCAATTATTTAGCGGGAAGATCCCCTTTAGAATTATTAGATTTGCCCGAATTATCCGATCCTAATTTAGTGAGTTTATTCACTATTTTAACCGCCAGTTTTCCTTCAGCTTACGTTACCATACCTGAACAATTTCCCATAAGGGTAATCACATTAGTAAATTTATCCTGTCAACGGGGAAATACCGCTTTATCTAGTTTAGTTTATGCAGCTTTCGGATTTATACTTTGTACCCAAGGAGATATAGAATTAGGGAATGAAATGGGAGAATTGGCTTTAGAATTATCTGCTAAATTAGGGAATTATGAGTTAAAAATTAATGTCAAAAAATTAGTTTATACCCTAATTAAACCCTATAAATATTCCTTAAAAAATCTGTTATCACCTCTACAACTATACTCATACCAAATTCAAGAACTTGGGAATATTGAACAAGGGTATTGTCTAGCTCAATCCTATATTAAAATAGCGGATATTGTTGGTAAAGATATATCGGAATTAGAATCAGAAATTGAGTATTTCTTAAATCAGTTTCGAGATTTTAAATCTCCATCGGAACTTATGGTTATGACCCACTATGAGCAAAAGTTACAAATTTTAAATGGGAAATTAGATCCCCAAACCCTACTTAATTTTTCAATTGAGGCTGAAACCCAAATCCAAAAAATGAGTGAAATTGGACATTCTTCCCAAGAAATACCGTTTCAATTGGCTTTAAATTTTATGATTTTAACCTATAGATTAGGGAAATTTCAACAGGCGCGGGAGTGGTGTCAACAAGCCGAATTATATTTAGATAGACAAACCTATTTCATTTTCTTACCGATTTTTTACTGTTATCAATCTTTAATTAATCTAGCCCTCTATTCTGAATATTCTGGGGAGCAACAGGCTCGTATTTTAGAAACAATTTCCTTAAATCTTGAAAAACTAAAAATCTATGCTACCTTGACCCCGGTAAATTTTTCCCATTATTTTTATTTGGTAGAAGCCGAATATAACCGAATTCAAGGGAATTATGTTAAAGTGATGGAAGCCTTTGAACAAGCGATTGATTGGGCTCAAACCCATCAATTTATTCAGGAAGAAGCCCTCGGTTATGAATTAGCGGCTCAATTTTATTTAGATTGGGGAAAAGAAAAAATTGCTCGGGTATACCTAATTGATGCCTATTATGGTTATGCTCATTGGGGCGCTTTTGCTAAAGTTAAGATTTTAGAATCTCGTTATCCTCAACTGTTAGATTCTATTTTGGAACAAATTATTGTCCCTAAAACTGGAGTCACAATCAATACAAATACCGAAGAAACAATTATATCAAGTAGTAATGGGGGTTCGGCGGCTCTTGATTTAGCAACGGTGACCAAAGCCTCTCAAGCCCTATCTCAAGAAATTGATTTAGAGCAGCTTTTGAGGCGATTAATTCAAGTGGTGATTCAAAATGCTGGAGCAGAAAAATGTTGTATTCTTTTGTTTAAATCGGGCAACTTAGTGATTGAAGCGATCGCTAGTTTAAATCCTTTAAATGGGGACTCCATTGAAATTCATTCCTTATTAAAATCCCTACCCATAGAGGAGAGTGAAAACCTACCGCTTTTAATTCTGAATACGGTGATTCAAACCCAAGAATTTGTGATTTTATCCGATGCTCGTCAAGAACCCCGATATCGTCATGATCCCTATTTGGAACATCATCAATCCCGATCTATTTTAATGACTCCGATTAAAAATAGAGGAAAATTGATTGGAATTCTGTATCTTGAAAATAACTTAACAACCGCAGTGTTTACCCCAGAAAGATTAGAAGTTCTGAAAATCCTATTTTCTCAAGCTGCAATTTCCATTGATAATGCTAAACTGTATTCCCAGGTTAGAAATAATGAACGACAGATGACACAATTTTTAGAAGGAATTCCCGTGGGTGTTGCTGTTTTAGATCCCACAGGAAAGCCCTATTATACCAATCAAAAAGCTCAGGAATTACTCAAAACTAAAGTGATTCCTGGAGTGGTCTGTGATGCCTTATCTAATATTTATCAAGCCTATCTTAACGGGTTTCAAAACCATCTATCCTATGCCCCAATTTCCGATGATAATTTCTCTAATTCGACCCAAGACACCACCTTTATTTTAGAAGTCAATCAAGGGGATAAAACCATTTTGATTGAAAATTGGGTGACACCAACCTATGACGAACAGGGGGATTTAGCCTATGCAATTCTCGCCTTTCAAGATATTACTAAACGTCAGCAAACTGAACAAGCATTAAGACAGGCGGAAGAAAAATATCGCAGTATTTTTGAAAATGCTAGTGAAGGCTTATTTCAAACTACACCCACCGGACGTTATATTAGTGCAAATCCCGCCCTAGCCAGAATTTTAGGTTATGATTCTCCCTGGGATTTAATGTCGATGATTACTAATGTTCAAGAAGAACTTTATGTTGATTCCCAAAGGCGAAAGGATTTTAAACAATTAATTGATCAGCAGGGAGAAGTTTCAGGATTTGAATTTAAAGCCTATCGTAAAGATGGCAGTATTATTTGGATTTCTGAAAATGCCCGGGCTGTATTTAATGAGCAGAATCAATTACTTTATTATGAAGGTTTTGTGGTTGATATTACCGAGCGAAAAAAAGCCGAAGAAGATCGAATTCAATTTATGCAAAAACTCTCAGAATTGAATCTTCATTTAGATGAAGCCCTAGATTCTGAATTTGAATTAACCGACGCAGCGGCGCGATTTGTTCCCCATGAATTTCTTTCTTTTTTGGGTTATGAAAGTATTGTAGAAGTGCAGTTAGGGGCGGCAGTTCAAAAAGAAATGTCGATTTTATTTGCTGATATTCGGGATTTTACTAGCCTGTCTGAAGATATGACACCCGAAGATAATTTTAAATTTATTAATGCTTTTTTAAGTCGTATGGAGCCTGCAATTGTTGATAATTATGGGTTTATTGATAAATATATTGGGGATGAAATTATGGCATTATTTGGCGGATCTGCCGATGATTCTGTACGAGCTGGAGTGGAGATGATTAATCGACTTAATGACTATAATGAAACCCGCCAACGCCCCGATCGTCCCCCAATTAAAATTGGCATTGGCATTAATACCGGGGGATTAATGTTGGGAATTGTCGGGGGTAAAAATCGCCTGGATAGTACGGTGATTAGTGATTCGGTGAATGTGGCTTCTCGGATTGAAAATTTAACTAAAAATTATGGGGTTTCTTTATTAATTACCCATTGGACTTTTATGGCTTTAGAAGACGCTAATCAATATGCGTTTAGAATTATTGATCGGGTAAAAGTCAAAGGAAAATCCGATGCTGTTACTGTCTATGAGGTGTTTGATGCAGATTTACCCGAAATTAAAGCGGGGAAATTAATTACAAAAACTACCTTTGAGTATGGATTAATGCAGTATTATTTAGAACGTTACTCAGAGGCGGCACAGTTATTCCAAGAATGTCTGGATCGCAATCCCCAAGATCAAGTGGCTCAAATTTATTTAGAACGCTGTTTATCGAAAATGAGTAATGGGTAATTACGAATTACGAATTACGAATTACGAATTACGAATTACGAATTACCCATTACGAATTACCCATTACCTAATTATGAGCGATCTGTATATTTCTTGGACAGAATATCATCAAAAGATTGAAACCTTAGCCAAAAAAATTTATGACTCCCAATGGCAATTTAATCAAATTGTCTGTTTAGCAAGGGGAGGATTGCGCGTGGGGGATATTTTATCTCGAATTTTTGATCAACCCCTGGCAATTTTATCCACATCATCCTATTCTGGAGTCGGGGGGAAAGTTCGAGGAGGAATTAAACTCGCTGAACACCTAACAATGACAACAGACACATTAGGAAGTCAAGTTTTATTAGTAGATGATTTAGTCGATTCTGGGGTTAGTTTACAAGAGTCTATCGGTTGGTTAAAATCCCGTTATCCCCAAATTCAAGAAATGAAAACCGCTGTTTTGTGGTACAAAAGTTGTTCGGCGATCGCTCCCGATTATTATATTGATTATCTGGCTGATCATCCCTGGATTCATCAACCCTTTGAATGTTATGAAAACTTAAATTTAGCCAAGCAGGATTATGCAGATTAACATAGATTAAAATCCGTGAAATCCGTGAAATCCTCTTAAATCCGTGATCCCTATTTCCCGATAGATTGCAAAATCTTAATTTTACCTCTGGAAAGTATTTGATTTTTTTACCAATTGGGGTGTGCAATTCTGAAATATTGTGTTATCCTAAAAAGCGTAAACACTGAACGAATTAAACCGTTTAGGGAATCAAGGAGGTGATGCCCATGATTGAAGGTAGTAAACCCATGGGTCACTTGATTGGAAAATGCCGGCTGTGCGCCGGGGCTGTCCTCTAGTGCCAAGTCTATGTTCTGTTAGGACACTTGTTGACCTAGATAACCGGACTTGTTAGAGTGATCTTCCGGCAGTCAGGTTCCGATTCAAGAGACCCGCTACACCGCTCTCGCCCGATCTGGAATGGCAACGGCTAAAACCAGGGCTGGGTGAGGGCGGATAGTATTGTTTATAATCAATTTATTTTTATCCCTAATAATCCCATGGTTGCACTACTCAATTCTAGCCAAATTCAAGAACTTTCTAGTCAAGTTCCCGACTGGAAAGTGGAAGGAAAGCATTTAAAAATAGTCAAAATCTTTAAAGATTTTATTGAAGCGATTGCATTTGTTAACAAACTTGTTGAACCTGCGGAAACGGCTGGACATCACCCCGATTTAGAAATTTCCTATAATAAATTGACCATCAGTTTAACCAGTCATGATGCCGGGGGCTTAACCGAAAAAGATTTTGCCCTAGCGCAACAAATCTCAGCACTGTTTTAATCTTAAGAATACTGCCGTTTTTTTTATGATAGAATACCCCATAAGCCTTTGCTATTTCCCCATTTGAATTCGCAGCTTTAGCTGTGTTGAAGAAAGATGATTTTTAATAACCCCAAGTTCTTGCCTGAATTTGATGAACAAGCGGAACTAATTGAGAAACTTCTCGATATTGGTACTGCCTTATCTGGAACTGAAGATTTAAGCTCCCTGCTGAATTTAATTTTAGCTAAAAGTCGTGAAATTACGTCCAGTGATGCGGGAAGTGTTTATCTTTTGGATCACAGTGATAATAACTCAAAATTACTGTTTAAAATTGCTCAAAATGCGTCTTTACCTAACTTATCTTTTAAAGAATTTGCTATCCCCTTAACCCCTCGCAGTTTAGCCGGATATGTGGCTTTAAATTCGGTTTCTTTAAATATTCCCGATGCCTATGATTTACCCATACATGAACCCTATCAACTAGATCGGAGTTTTGATGAAAATATTAGTTATCGTACCCGTTCAGTTTTAGTGGTTCCAATGCAAAACCGCAAGGGGGAAGTGATCGGGGTATTACAATTAATTAATCGTAAGGTTAACCCTGATATCAAGATTACGCCAGAAAATGCCATAGAAGCAACAAAATCCTATTCTAAATGGGAGGAGCGAATTTTGCGATCGCTGGCTTCCCAGGCTGCTATTTCGATTGAAAGAAATCATTTACAAGAAAGTATTGAAAATTTGTTTGAGGGATTTGTTAAAGCATCGGTAGAAGTGATTGAAGCCAGAGATCCCTGCACTTGTGGTCACTCAGAAAGAGTCGCAGAATTAGCTGTGCGTTTAAGTCAAGAAGTGAGTCAAACTAACTTTGGTTCCCTCTCTGAAATTACATTTAGTGAGCGTCAATTGCAAGAATTACGCTATGCAGCCCTATTACATGATTTTGGAAAAGTCGGGGTTCCCGAAGCCATTTTAACCAAACCCAAAAAACTCTATCCTACTCAATTAGAAGTCATCCGTCATCGATTTGCCTTAGCTCAACGCACCTTAGAAGCAGAATCAATTCAGAGAAAATATGAACATTTGTTGCAACATTCTGCCCAAAAGCTACCCCAGGAAGAAGAATGTATATTCTGTCAATCTTTGCAAGAATCGGATCAAAAATTATCGCAATCTGTCACTAAATTAAGTAAATATTGGACGATTTTATTAGAAGCTAATGAACCTAAAGTTTTAGCAGAAATTCCCTTAAATCAACTGCGAGAAGTTGCCCAAATAACCTACCGCGATTTAGATGGAGAAATGAAACCTTTATTAACTCCAGAAGAAATTGATCAACTGTTGATCCATCAAGGGACTTTAACCCCAGAAGAACGGGAAAGGATTGAATCCCATGTTAGTTATACCTACGCATTTTTAAAACAAATTCCCTGGACAAATGATTTAAAAAATGTGCCCATGATTGCCTATCGCCATCATGAAAAACTGAATGGAACTGGGTATCCCTTGGGGTTAACAAGCGCCGATATTCCGATTCAAGCTCAAATCATTACGATCGCCGATATTTATGATGCTTTAACGGCTGGCGATCGCCCTTACAAAAGCGGATTACCCACCGTTACCGCATTGAAAATTCTACAACAAGAAGCCTCTAAAAATACCATTAATGCCGATTGTTTAGAGCTATTTAAACAACGGAAAGTTTATGAAGTATTAGGACATAGTATTGATGTGGTGATGGAATTAGCCTAGAATTTTATCGTTGAATACTGCGCGGATCAAGGGCATCTCTTAACCCATCTCCTAATAAATTAAAGGCTAAAACTGTCAAAATAATTAAAATAGCGGGCGGCCAAATCAACCAAGGTTGTAGGACTAAAATTGAGGCATTGGTAGCAGAAGAAAGTAAATTTCCCCAGGAGGGATCGGGGGGTTGAATCCCTAGTCCAATTAAACTTAAAACCGATTCTGAAATAATAAAACTAGGAATGGCTAAGGTAGCAGAAATAATCAAATAAGTAGCCGTTTGGGGCAGAACATGACGGGTAATAATATACAACGGACTTGCACCAATTGCCCTTGATGCTTGCACAAATTGTTGTTCCTTAATTGATAAAACCTGCCCTCGAATCACCCGCGCTAAACCAGCCCAACTAATAAAAGAAATAATCACCACAATTAACAAAAAACGCTGGGTACTGCTAATTTGTGGAGGTAAAACGGCTGCTAATGCCACCAATAAATATAACCCTGGAATCGTCATTAAAACTTCAACAATTCGCATAATTAAGCTATCTAACCATCCGCCAAAATAGCCAGAAATTCCCCCAAAAATCATTCCCAACGGGAAAGAAATCATAATTCCTACTAATCCAATACTTAGACTAATTCGCCCCCCATGAACTAGGCGACTAAACTGATCCCTAGCCTGTTCATCTGTGCCGAGTAAGTTAATTTTTCCAGCCCCTACAGTCCCGAATAAATGACGATCAAAAGGAATTATTCCTAGAATTTTATAGGGTTCTCCCGGCACAAAAAATCGCACTGGACTAGGCTGACTTTTATCAAGATTAATTTCACGTTTTCCGGTTTCAATATCAACCGGGCCTTGAGTAGTGGGATAAACATGGGGGCCTATCCATTGCCCTTTTTGATCATACCAATAAATTTGGGTCGGGGGTAATAAAGAAGCGTTAAGTTGGGATTCATAAGGACTATAGGGTGCAACAAAATTTGCCGCAATTACCACTAAATAAAATAACAGTAAAATTCCAGCCCCAAATTGAGCTAAAGGATTCGTTTTTAGTCGTTGCCACCATTTCATAGTTCAGCTTTTTTCACTCTCAAAACAATAAAATTCATCTCTATTTTTGAAAACATTTTCCCCCATTACCCATTACCAATTACCTATTCCTGTGGATTTAAGGGATTATAAAAAAATGAACCCGTTTGAGGGGGTAAAGTCGGATCAAAAACCACCTCGATAATACTTTTAATCACTCCTGCCATGGGAATTGCTAGAATAAATCCTAATAATCCCCCAATTTTTCCTCCTAATAATAAAGCGCTGAAAATAACAACGGGGCTTAATCCAGTTAAATCCCCCATAATTCGAGGAGCAACAATATTATCCTTCACTTGTTGAACGGAAACGGCAACTGCTAACACCTGTAAAGCCATCCACCAATCAATAAAAGCTACAATAAAAGTGACACTTCCAATGCCTAATGTTGCCCCCACAAAGGGAATAATTTCCAGTAATCCAATCACAACTGCAAATAATAGGAAATAGGGAACTTTAAGCATAAAAAAGGCAACGGTTAAAATGGATGTCATAAATATTCCTTGCAAGGTTTGTCCCAGGACAAATTTTTTCAAATTTCGTTTTAAGGAAATCGTGATCACTTCTCGAATTTGTGGGGATAGAATAGTGATTAAAATTTTCCATAACCGCTCCCCATCTAATAACATATAAAAGGCAATTACCAAGATAAAAATTAAGTCAAAAAACCAATTAAAGGTTCCTAAAACTATCCCCAAACTTCCGGCAAAAATGGGTTCAATGGTTCCCTGAATTTTAGATAAAAGTTGTTGTTGTAAAATCCCCACATCAAAGGGTAAATTACGGTCAACACTCCAGACTTGAAATTCAGCTAACTGTTGTCGTCCTGATTCAATTAATTCTGGTAAGCGTGTGATCAATTGTCGTCCTTGATTAAAGACCGGAGGGACAATGGTTAACCCAATAATTACAAAGGTTAAAATAGCAACTAAATAGACTAAAGCTGCCGCTATTCCCCTAGGAATAAAGCGCTCTAATTTTGCCACTGCATAGTTAAGTAAAAAAGCAATTAATCCAGAGGTTACTAATAAACTAATTAACTCTCCAACATAACCTAATAATTGAAAACTTAACCAACCCACTACTAAAATAAGCAAACAAGTGAGTAAACGATTTTGTAAGGGTGAAAAAACAGAATTGCTCATAGGAAAAATCGAAACCTGAAAATCTACAGTAGTTTACCCTATTTTGGCATAATAGGAAATAGGGATCACGGATTTAAGAGGATTTCACGGATTTCACGGATTTTAATTTGTGTTAATCTGCGTAATCTGCTTAAATCCGTGATAGGTAATGGGGACAACAGATTTTAATGATTACAACCGATTTATAATTGCTTCATTCTTGATACAATTACTTTAATTATAAACTAAAAACAATAATTATTCGCCCGTGCATGGGCAGAAAACTTAACCGATGAATTTAATTAATAGTTTAACTCAAATTTTAGTAAGATTAAAATATTTTTTAATCCAAATTAGCCAATTTTTTCAATCCCAAGGCGTGATTTTTGCCATCAAAATGGGGGTACTTAGTCGCAGTTTGATTTTATTGGCTTTTTTTATAACTGCCCAATTACATCAAGTTTCCTCAGAAACAGAAATAGTAAAAATTGCCTGGGGTTGGCAAATATTTTCGGCTTGGGATAGTCCATTATATCAGGGTATTGCCACCTCTGGATATGAGGTAATTAATCAAAATGAACCCGGTGGAAATGTGGCATTTTTCCCCCTATTTCCTTTGTTAATTCGCGGGTTAATGAATTTAGGTTTACCCTTTGAAGTAGCGGGAACTTTAATTAATAATTTAGCTTTTTTTGGAGCTTTAATTTTACTGTATAAATGGGTTGAAACTACTAATAATCCTCAAGCTGCTCGTTGGACAACGGCTGTTTTAGCTTGGTGTCCGTTATCTATTTTTGGGAGTGTTATTTATACTGAAGGTTTGTTTTTATTTCTGAGTACCGCCGCCCTCCGAGCATTTGATTTAAAAAAATATCCTCAAGTGATTTTATGGGGCAGTTTAGCCACGGCAACCCGCATTACTGGACTGGCTTTAATTCCGGCTTTTTTAATTACATCCTGGCAAAAACGAAAGCCTGCGATCGCCTATTTATCCGGCTTATTAAGTGGCGGTGGGTTGTTATTTTATAGCCTATATTGTTGGATAAAATTTAATAATCCCATTGCTTTTATTACCGTCCAACATACCCAATGGCAACGCCAAACTGGATTTGATAGTCAGGGATGGTTAAAAATGATTATGCAAATTTTGATCGGTTCTCAAAATTGGAAACAAGGCACAATTGTTGACCCTTGGCATCCACTTTTAGTGATAATAATTGCTATAATAGGATATTGTATTTGGCGTTATCGGTATCAATTAGGAAAGGCAAAATTTGATTATAGTTTATTTTTATTAATCATCATTTTATGGCTAATTGCTGGAGATCCTTTCCTGAATACAGCTATTATTTTGGGAGGAGGTTATTTACTCTGGTATTTACGCCATGAACTTAGTTTGGTAGCGGTTAATTATGGCTTTTTTGCCCTGGGTTTATTATTAGCCTCTGGGGGTACAATTTCTCTAAGTCGTTTAACCTATGGTATTATTTCTATTAGTTTAGCTTTAGGGGTGATGTTATCCCATCATCGTCGTTGGGGTTATCTAACCTTGGGATTTTTTGCCCTCTTACTGATTAGTTTTTCAATTCGCTTTGCCCAACATCTTTGGGTAAGTTAATAGAAAAAGGGCAATAAAGGAAAATATAGAATCTTTAATAAATAAGATAAAAAATGATATTATTTTCAGAAAAAAAATTAAAGTTTATCCCGTATTAACGGGAGTTATTATCAGCAGCTTAATTTTATTTGCTTGTAGTAGTTTACGTCATTTTTTCTTTCAATCTAATGCCTATGATTTAGGAATTTTTGATAATGGAATTTACTTAATTAGTCAGGGAAAAGAACCCTTTGTTTATTTTCGAGGATTACATATTCTAGGGGATCATGCCGCCTATATTCTGTATATTATTGCCCTATTTTATAAACTTTACCCCGATATTCATTGGTTATTTGCTATTCAAGCAATTTCCCTTTCCCTCGGTGCATTACCCACTTATCAGCTATCTTTACAAGCAGGATTAAAAGAAACCCAAGCCCAAACCCTAGGATTTGTCTATCTATTATATCCTTTAATTTTTAATGTTAATTTATTTGATTTTCACCCGGAAGTAATCGCCTTACCTGCGATTTTATATGCTATTTTAGCGGCTAGAAATAATCATATTTTAGGATTTATTATCTCGATTTTTATTATTTTAGGCTGTAAAGAAGTTTTATCTTTATTATTAATAACAATGGGGATATGGTTATGGCTATTTGAGAAAAAACGCCGTTGTGCTGCGATCGCAATTCTTTCAGGAATATGCTGGTTTTTCCTCTCTACAGAATGGATTATCCCCCACTTTTCCCAAGCCCCACCCATCGCCGTTGGAGTCTATAGTTTCCTGGGAAATTCTCTATTTGAAATCAGCTTAAATATCATATTAAAACCTGGATTAGTATTAAGTAAAATTTTCACTTTAGCTAATTTAGAATATTTAATTTTACTCTTAATTCCCTTAATTTGGGGACTCTCTTGGCGACATTTAACTCCTTTAATTTGTGCGACACCAATTTTATTTTTAAATCTGTTAGCCGAAAATCCCCAAATGAAGAACTTAACGCAACAATATTCCTTAGCAATTTTGCCTTTTCTTTTATTAGCTATTATTGCCAATTTAGCAACAGGAGGAGGATGGATAAAACAAAAAAAATGGATAATTTTATGGTCTTTAATTTGCTTTTTCGCCTTAGCAAAATATGGTTATTTTGCCTCCAAATATCTCCAAACCCTCGATAATTGGCAAGCTACACGGGAAGCCCTAACCTATATTAAAACCCAAAATCCTGTTTTAACCACGGATAAAATTACCCCCCACCTTACCCACCGTCCTATCCTACAATTAGCTATCCAAGGACGAGAACAGACCGATTTAAAACCCTTTCAATATGTTTTATTAAACCAACGTCACCCCGGATGGCCGAGTTCTCCCGAATTAGTAATCGAATTAGTAAACCGATTAAAAAATCATCCTGATTTTCAATTAAAATATCATCAGGATGATGTTTGGTTATTTGAACAAGATTCTGTTTGAAAATAATCGCAAAAACGCTTTTTAGTTGTTGGGCTTTAGCCCAATCTTTCTGGGATAAAGCACGGAAAGATGGGGCTAAAGCCCAACAACGAGCCCAACAACGAGCCCAACAACGAGCCCAACAACGAGCCCAACAACTTTTAATTACTTAGACTTAGTTTGAGTTCCCTGTTTAGTTTTAGAAATTTCAGCACCGAGAATTTCTAACCCCTTCACATATTGAGGATCATCAATTGTTCCAACTTTAGTCCGATCTTTTCTTAACTCATCCCGTTGTTTTTCGGTGAGTTCAATTTTAATATCCGGTTGAATGCCTTCATGGTTAATATCTCGACCACTGGGGGTAAAATATTTAGCAATAGTTACTGCTAAACCCGAAGATTTGCCAACGCCCCTGACCGACTGAACTAACCCTTTACCAAAGGTTTTTGTTCCGACTAAAAGCGCCCGTTTATTATCCTGTAATGCACCGGATAAAATTTCACTAGCACTGGCCGATCCGCCATCAACTAAAACCACTAATGGTTTACTCGTTAAAGCTCGATTATTTGCCTTTTCACGGTCAGTTTCACCCTGGCGATCCACCGTAGAAACAATATCTCCTTGATTCAGCCACATCCGCGCAATTTCAACGCTAGAATAAAGTAAACCCCCAGGATTTGAGCGTAAATCTAGGACATAACCCGAAACATTTTGTTTTTCTAAATCACTAATAGCATCCCGCATTTCTTCGGCGGCGTTAGCGCTAAAAGTATTTAGGCGAATATAACCAATATCTCCCTTAGAACTAGGATTTTTAGAAGCACGAACCGGATGAATTTCAATGCGATCGCGAGTAATATTAAAATCCAAAGGTTTATCCCCCCGCAGGATTTTAATATTAACTTTCGTTCCCACCGGGCCACGAATTAAACTCACCGCTTCATTAATATCAATGCCCTCGGTACTGCGACCATCAATTTCAGTAATAATATCCTGGGATTGAACCCCAGCACTAAATGCGGGGGAATCCTCAATGGGTGAAATCACCACTAATTTTTTCGTTTTCTCATCCTGGGTTAATTGAATCCCTACCCCCGTTAACTCCCCGGAGGTGTCAATTTGCATATTTTTGAATTCTTCGGGGTTCATGAAGCGAGTATAGGGGTCATCTAGCTTCTTCAACATTTCCCGAATGGCTTTATAAGCCTGTTCATCGTCGGCATAGTTCCGGTTTAAATACTCGGTGCGGGTCGCCACCCAGTCCACTTGATTAAAGGTGCCATCAACATAACTTTTTTGGATCACCTGCCAAACTTCATCAATCAACTCCTTTGGGCTTTCCCGAAAGGATGCCTGACTAGAAAGATGAATTCCTGCTCCGGCAACGGTTACAGCCGTTAACATCATTGCCGTCGCCCCAAGAACCAGCCCACTTCTCGAAATAATCATCGGTTTGCTGAACTAGAAAATAGAAATTTCAATATCAATACGCCCAATTTAGCACAGGTTTCAGCTTTCCGGTATTGATTCTTGGTTCAGGATATAAAAGTAGTTATCAATATTAATTAGCGAGCGAGGACGCTCGCACTGCTTTGAATTAATTAAGGATCAACCCAACGACCATCAGTTTTAATCAAACTAATTAATTCTTCAACCCCTTGGGTTTCAGGGACTTTTTTAATCTCCTCTCGACCCCGATATAGGGAAATAAAACCCGGTTGTTTACCGACATAACCATAGTCAGCATCGGCCATTTCTCCGGGCCCATTAACAATACATCCCATCACCGCAATATCTAAACCCGTTAAATGTTTTGTGGCTTCACGAACTTGATGTAAGACTTCTTCCAAATTAAATAAAGTTCGACCGCAGGAAGGACAAGCCACATATTCAACCATGGTTTTCCGCAGTCCTAAAGCTTGCAGAATACTATAACAAACCGGGATTTCTTTTTCAGGAGCTTCAGTTAAAGAAACCCGAATTGTATCACCAATTCCTGCTGCTAATAAAGTGCCAATTCCCGCCGTTGATTTAATTCGGCCATATTCTCCATCTCCGGCTTCCGTCACCCCTAAATGTAAGGGATAATCCATGCCTAATTCATCCATCCGTTTCACCATTAAACGGTTCGCCGCCACCATCACCGGAACCCGGGAAGCTTTCAGGGAAATAACAATATTTTGAAAATCCAAAGATTCACAAATTTTAATAAATTCTAATGCAGATTCCACCATGCCTTCCGGGGTATCACCATAAGTAAATAACATTCTTTCGGCTAAGGAACCATGATTTACCCCAATTCGCATCGCCTTACCTTGATCGCGCAAAGATACGACTAAAGGTTCTAAGGTTTGTCTAATTTTATCACCAATTTCATTAAATTCAGTTGGGGTGTATTCCGTGCGATCGCTTTTCGGTTTTTCAAATACATATAACCCCGGATTAATTCTTACTTTGTCCACATATTTTGCCACTTCCAAAGCAATTTTCATGCCATTATGATGAACGTCCGCCACCAGGGGCACAGGTTGATAGGTTTCGGCTAATTTCTGTTTAATTTTCCCTACGGCGGTGGCATGACCCACACTGGGAACCGTCACCCGCACAATTTCACAGCCAATTTCATGCAGACGACGCACCGCAGCCGTCGCCCCCTCAATGTCCATCGTATCCTCATTAATCATTGATTGGACAACCACGGGATGACCGCCCCCAATAGTAACCGTCCCTACCTGGACAGGACGGGTTTGACGGCGGTGAATCATCGTATCCACCGATGTTTGACTAGCCGGGGTTTGAGTAGGAATAGGTAAAGTTTGCATAGTTAATAATTGATGTTTGTCAATATAGCGATCGGAATTTTTTTTCCTATTGATTAATAGATTGCCACAAAAGGGGCATTTAGGGAATTACCCATCGCGGATAGTTAAGGGGGTTCGGGAGGAAAGGGGTAATTGCTTCTACAATTTAACTAGGCTCCTGATTGTTACCAAAGGTTTAACGATGTTGTTAGAACTGAAACAAATCACCGTTCCCCCTGGACAAACCGTGATATTTAATCAGATTACTTGGCAAGAATTTGAAACCCTATTAGATGAATTAGGTGAACATCGTTCATCCCGAATTGCTTATGCAAATGAAACCTTAGAAATTATGACTCCCTTACCTGAACATGAATTTAGCAAAGAACTTGTTAGCGATTTGATCAAAGCTTTACTAGAAGAACTCGATATAGAATTTTTCCCTTTGGGTTCAACTACATTCAAAAATCAACTTATGCGACAAGGAATAGAACCAGATAACTGTTTTTTTATTCAAAATGAAGCTTTAGTTAGAAATAAAAACCGATTAGATTTAACAATTGATCCCCCTCCAGATTTGGCTTTAGAAATTGATATTACTTCCCGCACCCATCTTGATATTTATGCCACATTAGGGGTTCCTGAACTTTGGAGATTTGAAAACGGCATATTAAAAATCTATATTTTGCAAAATGGCAACTATCAAGAAACACAATATAGTCCCACCTTCCCTAATTTACCCTTAACTGATATTATCCCTCAATATTTACAAAAAATTAAAATATTGGGACGAAACGCCACAATGAAAAAATTTAGAAGCTGGATTAAAAAGACGTATATAGCAGGGAACACCGGAACAGCCCCCCCAAACCCCCCGTGCACGGGGGGCTAGGGGGGGAGGGAACAGGGGGGATCATCTGTAGCATTTATAATCAGATTTCATATTATTCTCAACCCAACCTAGGGAGAATATTGAACCCGATAAATCCGGCCATTACTTTCTTCAGTAAAAATCAAACTTCCATCGGGTAATACTAATAAACCCACCGGACGACCCCAAGTTTCAGGAATAGCAGGATTAACTAAAAATCCAGTTAAAAATTCCTCGTAATATCCCTGGGGACGACCTTGATTAAAAGGAATAAAAACTAATTTATATCCCGTACCAGAATTGCGATTCCAACTACCTCTAAACGCTACAAATGCGCCTTTTTTATAGGGTTCTGGGAAGGTATTACCATCATAAAATTGTAATCCTAAAGCGGCTGAATGGGCTTGAAATAAAACATCGGGTTTTAAGGTTTTTTTAACTAAATCCGGGCGGACACTTTGACCATTTTGAACATGACGCGGATCTAAATTATTAGGTGTAAAATAACTATAGGGCCAGCCATAGAATTCTCCTGAACGAATACGGGTAAAATAATCAGGAACTAAATCATCCCCTAACCCATCCCTTTCATTAACAGTTGTATAAAGTTCTTTGGTTTCTGGATGAAAGTCTAACCCCACAGGATTTCTTAATCCATAAGCAAATGTTTGTTGATTAGACCCGTCTAAATTCATCACTTGAATTGATGCACGGGGAGGATTTTCTTCACTCACATTTGTTTTTGAACCAATGGAAACATAGAGTTTTTGATTGTCAGGAGAAACAACAACATTGCGTGTCCAATGTTGGTTATATCCGCCTCCAGGTAACTCCGCTATTTTTTCGCCTGTTCCCGTGAGTTGCTGTTGATTATTATAGGAATAACGTCTAACTTCGTCTGTATTTCCCAAGAAAAAATAACCGGGTGAAAATGCCATTCCAAAGGGAATATTTAAGCCATTTTTGCTATCTGCAAAGGTTGTAATTTGATCAGCTACCCCATCTTTGTTGGTATCTTTTAATAACCGAATCCGGTTTTGTTTGGTTTCTGTTACTAATACATCACCATCGGGAGTTAAGGCTAACCACCGAGGATTATCTAAATTTTCGGCAAAGATATTAACTTTAAATCCGGGGGGAACATTTAAAACGGGGTTATTAGGAATGGGAATAACTTGGGGAGGTTTAGATGCACTCTCACTATGGAAAGGTGGCGGTAAGTCTTCTAAATTAATCCGAATCGGTTGGGGGGATAATGGTTTTATGATAATATTATTTTGGGTTTCGATCGCAACGGAAATGGAGGAATTTGTGGGAATGCGATCGCTATTTTGTTGACAACCGATTAATAATCCTAAAAATAATAAGGGAAAATAACCTAATTTGGACATAATTACCCTGCTATTATTCGAGTTGATGAATTCTATTAAGATTTAAAATCATGGGCGGTACAAGATTCGAACTTGTGGCCTCTTCCTTGTAAGGGAAGCACTCTACCGCTGAGTTAACCGCCCGATTAACACATTCGGCTATTATAGCATAAACTTTTAGAATCACAACCCTATTTTCCCTGATTGATCATTTTACCCCATGCCATCAGGTCAAACCCACGACCAGATAACTCTTTGGAGCTTACCCTTTATTGCGGGCTTAACCTTTAGCCAAACCCGCAGCAGTCACCTCACCTTTCTGGTGACGGGGAGTTTCCTGTTTAGTGGCCTCATGTTTGGCCCCGATTTAGATATCAACTCCCGACAGTTTCAACGCTGGGGGATGTTGCGGTGTTTCTGGGCGCCCTACCAAAACAGTTTGCGCCATCGCTCCTTTTTATCCCATGGGCCTTTTATTGGGACGGCTTTGAGGATTCTTTATTTAGGAGGAGGTCTGGGAATTTTGGGATTTTTGGGGTTAATGGTGGCACAATATTTAGAGTTACTAAATAGGGAACCTTTAGAAATATTGCAGAATAGTTTGCGATCGCTCTCCAATTATCCGAGGGAATGTATCGCCATTTATTTAGGATTAGAAATGGGAGCCATGAGTCATTCTTTTAGTGACTGGTCTAACTCTTTATATAAAGAATTTAGAAAATGGCTAAAAACCGGAAAAACTCAAACAGAGATCAGGGAAACACCCAAACCCCAAAAAACCAAGCGTCAAGTGTCTGAGTCTCACGAATTGGAGCTTCCCCCAATTAAACCTAAACGTCAAAAATCTAATCCCACAACTGCTAAAAAATCTCCCCGTCGTCCTAAAAAATAAACCTTTTTTGATCATAAAATTCAAGGATTTAAAATGAGTAATACCGAAAATATCACCCTGAATCCTACATTAATCGCTCTACAAAACTTAATTGATGTTGTTGCCAAATTGCGATCGCCAGAGGGGGGATGTCCTTGGGATTTGGAACAAACACCAGAAACTTTAGTACCCTATATTATCGAAGAAGCCTATGAGGTAGTAGACGCAATTCGTAGCGGGGATCAAAATGCGATCGCCGATGAATTAGGGGATTTACTATTACAAGTAATTTTACAAGCCCAAATTGCCGGGGAATCAAATCAATTTTCCTTAGAAGAAATTGCCAATAATATTACAGAAAAATTAATTCGTCGCCATCCTCATGTATTCGGGGAAGTGGAAGTTAATAGTGTCGAAGAAGTTAGGCAAAATTGGGAAGAAATCAAATCAAATGAGCGAGGAGAAACACCCGAAACTAAAACTTTTAGTGCTAAATTAAGCCGTTATGCGCGACAATTACCTCCATTAATTGCCGGAATGAAAATTTCTCAAAAAGCCGCATCTATCGGTTTTGAATGGGATAATATTGAGGGGGTTTGGGATAAATTTGAGGAAGAAGTTGCCGAATTTAAAGAAGCAATTCAAGGCACTGATAAGGAGCATCAACAAGCAGAATTAGGGGATATTTTATTTGTCTTAATTAATTTAGCCCGTTGGTATGATTTAGATCCCCATATTGGGTTACAGGAAACTAATCATCGTTTTATTAAACGGTTATCCAAGGTTGAGGAATATTGCGATCGCCCTTTATCAGAATACAGTTTAGAGGAATTAGATGCCCTCTGGCAACAAGCAAAAGCCATCCTAGCCCAGAAATTTTGAGGAATATGTAAGAACAAGAGGAGAAAAATCTAATGATTACTGATCTGTGTAATAATTATTCTGATGACATTTCATTAGCTAAAATTGGATCGTCACTGGGTGGATGTCTTTCTGCAATTAAATCAGCAGCACGAATATCAATAATTCTATTTCTATTTAATTCTAACAATTGTACAGTAGCACGTCCTATAGATGTTAAGCCAACAATGTAGAGTTTATCTTCTGACCAAATAAAGTGGTCTTTCCAATTATGTAAACGTGGATTAAATAAAGAAACTTCTAAATTCGATTCTGGATCATTAGCTGTAATTTTATTGGATTTTTTACGATTACAATGAAAACAAGCTAAAGCTAAATTATCAAGAGAGTTTGCGCCACTTTGATCAAGGGGAATAATATGATCAATCGTAAATTGAACATATTGCCATTTTTCTGAAGCATGACAATATTCACACAAATATTTTGCTCGTTTACGAACTTCTTGAGGAGTATTTTTATCCATAAATTAAAAATAATATTTTTCGTTAAATCTGAGTTAAATAAAGATTGCGAATCGTCCGATTTACCAAACTTAAATAATCATCTAATTCTTCATAAGCATCTAATTCTTTTTCTTCTTCAATAGTTAATAATACCTGCTTTTGTTTCTCAAGTAAAGTTTCAATTCTACTTTGAATCTTTTCAGAAGCACGAAAGATAGTAATTCCTTCTATTGAGGTAATGCTAATTATCCCTTCTAAGGAAAAATTTTCAGGTAAAGTTTCAAGTTTGGGTAAAGTTAAATTTTGCATGATTAAAACTGGATTCAATTGTATAACAATAGCTATCTGACTCTGTACTCCTTTAACCTATTATAGCATGGCATTCAAAATAATGCTATAATAGGTTAAATTTATCAATATTTATTTGTGGTAAGTTACTATGCCCTCTTTAGAAGTTCGTGAATTTGCCGAAAAAATTAACCAGTTATCCCTTGAGGATAAACAATGGTTATTACAACAATTAATGCAAGAAATTACTATTTCTAACAATTTTGAACTGAGCCCATCTAATTCTTTGACGAATGAGGTTAAAAAGACGTTTAATATTACTCCTGCTGTACAAAGAAAATTCGGGAGTGCAAAAGGTTTAATTTCAATGTCACCTGATTTTGATGAGCCCTTAGAAGATTTCAAGGATTATATGTAATGAAATATTTACTTGATACTCATACTTTAATCTGGTTTATTAGTGGTGATGAACAACTGAGCTTTTATGCCAAAGAATTAACAGGAAATAAAGAAACACAAAGACACGAAGACACCAAGAAAGAGATCAAGAGTAAACTTTGTTTAGAAATATAATAATGAAGGTTTTTACAGAGTTTTGCAAGACATTTATTGAGCGACTGTTCAACTATTTGTTTACTAAGCCACTCAATTAAGTTTTATTTGCTGAATTTTTTGTTTCATTAAAACCTAGCGGGCGGAACTACAAGAAAGCGATTGAGTGAAATCAACAAAACTTTCTCCCATATTTACTTTCTTAAAAGATAGATCTCGACCCTTAAGATTATCTTGAGCATCATTACCACTCCAAACTATTCCTTCTCCTCCGATAGACTCAGCGTAGTAGTAAAAGTTTCGGTTAATGTTTTGGTTGGCGAGCAGCGCTGTTTCGCCCGGTTCGAGCCTCCACCATCCTCTGGGTTCCCACTTTTCAGAAATGTACAACGCAACGCCTGACTCTGAACCGCTACCACCACCAGTATCAGCAGGAAAATATTGAAGAATTGCGACTTGTATGGGAACATTGCACTTGTTTTTGAAATAAATTGCAAACCAGTTTCTTTGTTCCTCATTGCCAGAATTTATAGCCGGGCCCACAACACCGCCATTCCTAGCAGGGTTCGTTGGGTCAAGACCACATCCAATTCTGCTGAAAATGTCACTGCCACATGGACGGGCTAGAATACTTTCCTGTTTACTGATAACAATTCCTGTGGCTGTTGTACAAGTTAAAACAACGAGTAAAATAGCTCTTTGTAGTGAATTCATCCTTACCATCCCTCTCAAGATAAATGAGATTGTTAATCTTTTAAGTTTCCCTACCTTTGATTCTATCAACTGAGCAATTTTACCTACAATCCCAAAATGTCTGATTAAATCGTGTCTTTTATTAATAAATATTTCTGATAAAATCTTGAATTGTCGTAAAATACCTGATTAAATCAAGGTATAATGTCTATAATTATTACTCTATCTGGCTTTTATGATAATTACAGATATTTTACAAATAGCTGATCACTTAGTTTTTTCACAAACAGGAAAACACCTAGATAATCTTCAAGAAGCAGTAATTAAAGGTGTATGGCAGAATCAAACTTATAGAGAAATAGCAGAAGAATGTAACCACAGTGAAGGTCGGGTTAGAGATGTGGGTTATAAGTTATGGGAAATTCTATCTCAACAATTAGGAGAAGATATTAATAAGTCTAATTTTAGGTCTACTTTTAAAAGATTAAATATAACATCCTCTCAAAATCAAAATATTTGTCAAAATGGTAATCATAATTTTAATTATAGTCCAGAAATTTTATATAATTCAAAGCAGAATAGTCAAGAAAAGTTAAATAATGCTTTATCTAAATCAGTTTATCACGATTTAACCTTAGCTCCCAAAATAATCAGTTTTTATAATAGACAGTCTGAACTTAAAGCCCTTTCTAGTTGGATATTAGATAATAATATTCGTTTGATTTCAGTTTTAGGATTATCTGGGATAGGGAAAACAACTTTAGTTAAAAGATGGGTTGATTTGAATTTAGATAAATTTGAGGTGATTATCTGGAAAAGTTTAAAATATCCCAAATCTTTAGAATTACTTATTGATGATTTATTGAATACTTGTAAGCAAGAATTAAAAGCAACTAGAGATGACAACTTAAAACAATTATTTGATGTTTTCACGGATAAAAAATGTTTGATTATCCTTGATGACGTTCATAATATTTTTACCCAGGGTGAATTTTCTGGACAATATCAAAGTGTTTATCAAGATTATCAAAACTTTTTTAAACTAATCACAGAAACAGAACATCAAAGTCATCTTATTTTAATTAGTCAAGAACAATGTGCAGAAATGGAATGTTTGGATGAGGAATTATATCCGATTAAATCTTTAAAATTATCCGGTTTAGAGGATGGGGAAATTTTGTCAGGGATAGGATTAAAACAAGATGCGGATAGCGGGTTGAAGTTGATTGAAAAATATCAAGGAAATCCGATGTATTTGAAAGATGTTGCTCTTTTAATTAAAGATGTTTTTGATGGGGATGTAGCTGAGTTTTTAGCTGAGGATAGTTTGGTAATTACTAAAGAAATGCGATCGCACTTTCAGCAATTATTCAACAGACTTTCACCCGTCGAAGAAAAAATTGTTTTAGAATTGAGCAAATTTGAGCAACCTGTTTCCAGAGAAGATTTAAGACAACATTTAGACTTGTCCTCAATGGACTTAATTAATGGTTTAAAATCTTTACAACAACGGTATTTAGTTGCTAAAATCAAAGGCGATACCATTTTGTTTAATTTATCTTGTCTTTTTCGGGAGTATGTGAGAACAATAGGAGAAAAATCTAATAATTACTGATCTGTGTAATAATTATTCTGATGACATTTCATTAGCTAAAATTGGATCGTCACTGGGTGGATGTCTTTCTGCAATTAAATCAGCAGCACGAATATCAATAATTCTATTTCTATTTAATTCTAACAATTGTACAGTAGCGCGTCCTATAGAGGTTAAGCCAATAATGTAGAGTTTATCTTTTGACCAAATAAAGTGATTTTTCCAATCATGTAAACGGGGGTTAAATAAAGAAACTTCTAAATTTGATTCTGGATCGGTAGCCGTAATTTTATTAGATTTTTTACGATTACAATGAAAACAAGCTAAAGCTAAATTATCAGGAGAATTTGCCCCACTTTGATCAAGGGGAATAATATGATCAATCGTAAATTGAACATATTGCCATTTTTCTGAAGCATGACAATATTCACACAAATATTTTGCTCGTTTACGAACTTCTTTAGGAGTATTTTTATCCATAAATTAAAAATAATATTTTTCGTTAAATCTGAGTTGAATAAAGATTGCGAATCGTCCGATTTACCAAACTTAAATAATCATCTAATTCTTCATAAGCATCTAATTCTTTTTCTTCTTCAAGAGTTAATACTGCTTTCTTTTGTCTCTCAAGTAAAGTTTCAATTCTACTTTGAATCTTTTCAGAAGCACGAAAGATAGTAATTCCTTCTATTAAGGTAATGCTAATTATCCCTTCTAAGGAAAAATTTTCAGGTAAAGTTTCAAGTTTGGGTAAAGTTAAATTTTGCATGATTAAAACTGGATTCAAGTATATAATAATAGCTATCTGACTCTGTACTTTTTTAACCTATTTTAGCATAACATTCAAAATAATGCTATAATAGGAGAAATTTATCAATATTTATTTGTGGTAAGTTATTATGCCATCTTTAGAAGTTCGTGAATTTGCCGAAAAAATTGACCAATTATCTTTTGAGGATAAACAGCAGAATTAGGGGATATTTTATTTGTCTTAATTAATTTAGCCCGTTGGTATGATTTAGATCCCCATATTGGGTTACAGGAAACTAATCATCGTTTTATTAAAAGGTTATCCAAGGTTGAGGAATATTGCGGTCGCCCTTTATCGGAATACAGTTTAGAGGAATTTAGACGCCCTCTGGTAACAAGCAAAAGCTATCCTAGCCCAGAAATAAAGTCTAATTTTTAGTTCAACAATGGGCTAAATGTCGGAAATGATATAAAAATATCAATACAATAGCTGTATCATCAATAAATCGAGGTTAAGGATTTACAGATAACAGGAGCGATCAATGCCTCAAGAAACAATGAGTAAAACCCGGTTGGAATTCTCCCAAGTGCCAATTGCCAAAGCACCAATATCGGTAGAAGCATGGGCCGATGAACTGATGGATGACCTTTTTTCTGATGTTGATCGGGCGATCGAGGGAAAATCTCGGCTACCCAAGGAAGCGGTCAAATCAGAATTTGTCTCCCTAAAATCGATTAAAGTCCCTCAAATTATTCTACCCCCGATGCCACGGGAGGAAGAAGAAGACAAAGACAAATTACGCGATGCGAGTGTTAAAAAGCCCTCTCCCTCGTTGGATCGGATTCTATTAATTGCGGCGTTTTCATCGCTATTTATCACACTATTATTATGGTTGGCGACCCGGGGAGGGCTAGGGCGTTTATTTGCCCCGGAACCTGTGGCGGTTGCCCCCGAACCCGTATTAGATGCCAAGACCAAAGCGGATATTCAATTTTCCAATTATATTGAGCGATCGCTAACCAATATTGAACAACAGAATCAACAAACAGGGTTAGGCTTGCCCCTATTACCTCCTCCCGTGGCCAATGCCACCCTACCGACCCTGCCCGTTCCTGGGACTCCGCCCGTGGCTCCCGTGGCTCCCGTGGCTCCCGTGGTGGATACCAATAACCTCGTCGCAGCCATTAACCGAGTGGCTGGAGCGATTCAAGATGCCTCTAATCAAACCGCATCTCTGTCTCAACAGGTGATGAAAAACTTGGCTAAGGGACAACAAACCCAGCCCCCCGCACCTGCTTCCGTTGCGGTTCCAGGTGGACGAGGTTCGGGTGCTGCTCCCGTAGCTCCTGCAAAAACAGGAGCTTCAACCCCCACAACCCAGGCTAAACCCGCTACACCCACCCAAGTTACTCCCGCAACTCCTCAAGTTCGGGAGGGAGTCCCGGCGGCAACTATTCCATTACCACCTCCATCTGCGGTGACGGAAACCCCCGCAGAACAGTCAACGGCGACAAACCCTACCCCAGCAACGGCCCATACTTTAGTGGGGATTTTGGAATTGGGCGATCGTTCGGCGGCTCTGTTTGAAATTAATGGAGTAGCCCGTCGGATTTATGTGGGTGAAACCATTGGTGCGAGTGGTTGGTCACTGGTGGAAGTGGTGAACCAGCAAGCCGTTATTCGTCGGAATGGGGAGGTTAAAACAATTTTTGTGGGACAACAGTTCTAAATCAGTTAATTCAGTTAATCCTGGGAGAGAGACGCGCCGTGGCACGTCTCTACTGTTCTTTTCTATTTAATATTTAATTATGGGTTTATTTGAAGATTTTAGTAATTTTTTTGAGACTCGGTTAGAGGAGTTTCTCAAGGATAATCCTCATTTAGAATTGCAAGCTTTAGAAGAACAGTTGCGGGAACAGGAGGAGGATACCTTAAAATTAATTGCTGAGTTGAACCGAGAGGAAAAAAAGCTACAAGCGGAAATTTTAGAAGTGGCTCAAGATGTCCAGAAATGGCATAAATGGGTGAAAAAAGCACAGGCGGCTAATCGTTTAGATTTAGTGGCGGCGGCTCAAGAGCGAGAGGCGGGATTTTTGCGCCAAGGGAATCAACTTTGGGGACAAATGCAAGGGGTTAAAGAACGGATTCAAAAATCTAAAGAACTCTATTATCAAGTTCAACAACGTCACAAAGAAGTTAAGGTTAAAGCCGCAGAAGTTGAAGCTAACCGTAGCAAATCAAAAGCTCAAGAAAACCCTCAAAATTCCAGGGAAACCCAGGGTTGGAATCAGAGTAAATCCTATGGTAGTTCTAATTCTTTTAATGATTCCTTAGAAGGGAAATTCAAACAATGGGAAATGGATGAAGAATTAGAACAGTTGAAACGGAATATGGGACGTTAGAATTTTATGTTTCTGAGGTTTCAAAGTTAACTTGTTCATAGAGATCGGTTAAATTGATGGAAAAGTCAAGGGTGCTTAATGTTAAAATAGAATCCACCGACTCATAAAAATTAACTTGCCATTTTCCCGTTTCTGTTTTTACAAATTGTTCAACAGAATATTGATATTGATCGATTAAAATATATTCTTGAAATTCGGGAATAGAACGATAATACTTGAATTTATCTCCGTGATCATAACTTCCCGTTGATTCAGATAAAATTTCTATAATTACTAAGGGGTTTAAAACCGTATCTTTGCGATTTTCATGATAAATAACATCCCCTTTAATCACCATTAAATCAGGATAGGTGTATAACCGATGTTCGGCCATCCATAGACGGACATCCCCAATAAATAATCTATATTTTTGACCTCTTAACGCTAGTTTGAGTTGAAAATAAGCATTTCCAGCAATTTGATTATGATTTGTTGTACCTCCACTCATGGGAATAATATCTCCATCTCGATATTCATGTTTAAATTCTGCGGTTTCTTCGAGTTTGAAATACTCCTCTTGAGAATAGAGGAGGGGTTTCACTTGCATAACCATATTATGCTCCTACCTAAATCATATCCTTTTATTATATAGCCTATTGTGGCAAAATTTTAATCTCAAGATTAATTTTTTCTTGCCATTCTTGAATATAAACTAACAGTCCATACATAAACACAATTACTCCCATCATTTCCATAATTTCTTCGACAATGGCTACTAATGAATAAATTAGACTTTGTTGATGGTAATAAAACGCCACCACACTCCCAACCATTTCCATAAATAAAGCTCCGCCAATATATAAAGATGCTGCTAAAATAAAATAATCACGGGTTTTTCGGGGAAGATGTAACCAAAATTTCCAATATTTACGCAGAAAAACTATGACTAAAATTATGCCTGGAATTACCCACATTGAACGTAAAAAAGGCGGTAAATTTAACCCTTTAGCAATATCAGGAATAATTAAAATTTCATGAATGGTAGCTACTTCATCAATAGCGAATAACCAAAAAATAATTGATAACCATTTCCATTGTTGGAAATAACGATATTTTACCGAAGAATTATCATTAGGATCAGTTAAGCTATTTTGTTGTTCAAGTTCAGCTTGTTTTGCAGAGGCGATCGCACCTAATAACCAAGCACAAAACGCTAACATAAATGCACTAAACCAAGTAGGTAAATTCATCTCTCGATCAACATTAAACATCGCTGTCCAATCTTTTCGATAATTAAATCCAAACCTACCAATTTGTATCAGAATACTGGTGAAAGTAAAAAATCCTACTCCCATTGTTAGGCGTTTAGCTAATTTTATCGGAGACAGGGTTAGAGATAATTGCATTTGAACTTATCCTATTTGATCAACCTCAAATCATAACCCAACTATCGACAATAATATCGTCGATATCGGTATCCATTAAATTTAGGTTGAGGACGGGGATCTTGTTGACACCGGAATTGACTAAAATCCGTATTATCTTTTAAATTCACCGCCCATAATTCAAAGGGACGTTGAACTTGAGTTAAAGCAGTTGTAAAAGTAGGGGAAGGAGTATCTGTTTTTTTTACTAACATAAATTCGGGTAACTTTTTAGCCTGCTGACGCTTAAATTCTAATCCTAATCCCATCAAAGATCGAGTTTCTGCGTGGGTTTGTTGAGTTGTAGCAATAATCACAGATGTTTTAGCTTGATTAATAATATAACTTGCTAAACGATCCGATCTTTGGGATTTTTGAAACCCATAATTTCCCGCAACCGTTAAAGCACCCAAACATCCCATTATTAAGGTGACAATCACAATTTTTTTGCCATTCGCTTGCAAAATAGGCGGAAGTGAAACCCAAGAATAATTAGTAAGTGTGGGATTTTTCCAAATTATACCTAATGCGGAACCCAAAATTAAAATAAACACAGGAAAGCTAACAAATTGATATCTAGCCGCCAGGGATACATCCTTTTGGAGTCCATAGATTAAAATTAAAAACAGTAAAATAATACTAATAAACACACCAGAAAAAATTTTAGTTTCTAGTTGAGTCTCGGAGGATTGAAGATTTAACCTAATTCCTTGAATTATACCCGGACTAATCCAAATAAAAACTGTTAATAGAATCACGGCTGAAATTATAGTTATAATTATCGGTGTTGCTTCGACGGGTAATAAAAATATTTGGGTAATTAACCAAGCAAATAACCGAAATAAAGGCTCTATAAATCCTAATCCCTTAAATTGAGTTTCTATCCAGTCTGTGAGTTGATCATTGGGAATACTTTGTAAAATTGGAATCCAAACTAATCCACTGATTAATGTTCCTAAAATTACTCCATAAATCCTCAGCCAAGATGGTCTAAATATGCCTAATTTATTTCGCCAATCCTTTAACCAAAATCCCCCTATAACTAACCCTGATGACCCTAATAACACAATAAAAAAATAGTGACTGGCTATTCCTAATCCATTCACAATAATCCAACCTATAACTTGAATCATAGATAAAGATTTTTCTCCCTCTAAACTTCTAATTGCCTTGACTAAATAGCCTAAAGATGCGATCATAAAAAGTATGGTTAATGTATAATGTCTCGCTTCCTGTGATAAATAAATTCCGTAGGGAGAAACCGCCATTAATCCGGCGGTAATTTGAGCAAAAATCAGCGACCTAAAGGCAAAATAACTTAAAATAAAAATAGCCGGAATTGATAAAACCCCTAAAATAGAACTGAGAGCACGCGCCACCGTTAAGGAAACTAATTCTCCCTGATTAGAAAATAAATTCATCCAGAAATGATTGATTAAAAAATATAAGGGGGGATGATTACTTTCAGTCAATAAATGATTAAGAATATCCGCAGGTTGACTAGAAGTTTCAAACCGCAAAGGCGATAATAAAATATCTGCTGAAATAATTTGATCTAAAGGAATAGTTTTTAGTCCGTGACCCAAACTAAATACTAAAGTAGAAATTTCAATACTGGATGCTGATTTATTTCCTAAACCCAGAAAGCGCAATAAAATTCCTAGTCCTACCCAAAATAATAGTAAACCAGGATGAAACCATCGGTTATTCGTTATTTTAATCACTGAAAATAATCCTCACACAAAGTAAACTCACATAATAAAAATTATCTCTTAAAACCGTCTTTCTAATTTCAAACATTGACCTGGAGTTAACTTTCTAATCTCATCTGTTACATCTAACCAGGGTTGTAATTGTCCCCGTTGAAATGTGCGACTTAGGGGAATATCCATGGAAGTTTGATCACAACCTATTCCGGCGGAAATCACCCCTCGCCAAGAATCAGCATATAATTCATCAATAATATGCCATTGATTTTTTTCCCAACGAAATCGCCGGGTAAATCTAAAGGGTGTATCTTGTTTTCCTAGAACAATTTTAGAACTATTTAACCTCTGAATTTGCTTTGAGAAAAACCCACCTAATATTAACATTAAAACTCGCATTAAAACTAATTTAAACGAAGATAATTGATTAGATTTAACCCAACTTAATCCTCCTTCAATTAAAATCTCATCCTGTTCGACATGAATTGTATAAGCACTCATTAAATGGGCTACAGCATTTTTAATTTGACGACCCTGACGAACCTTAAGGGAAAAATGAGTATCTGATAATAGCAGTTTATTTTCCCGAAATAGCTTAAAAACTCCGCCTTTATTTAAAGCTACATATAATTCAACATGGGGACGACGTTTAATTAAAATTTCTGCTTCCTTTAACCAAATACTTGCTACATCTCGCGCTAAAGGTTGGGGTCTTCCAGGGACAAAATCGCGCCAAGTAAGTAAATAATTCCAAACCTGATTTCCTAACGAATAATCATCCCCATAACAAGCGGATAACCCATTTTTAATTCCTTGTAAAAATCGGTCATTAATTCTTAACGCATCCGGTAGCCATTCCCCCACTAATTCAAACCCATAGGGAAAAAATTGATAGGTATTAAAACTACCATATTCCCCACCATGCGACCCATCGGGATGAATAAAATAGGCGGCTAATTCTACGGCTTTAATTAAGGACTCTTTTAACCGTAAATCCGATCTCAAATCATCTAATTGAGCTAAAAAAGAAATGGTTAAGCTATGATAACCTGGATCAAACGTATCACTTTCTTTAAACCATCCTTCCTGACTTTGTAAAGATAATAACCGTTCTAAACGAGAGGCTTTAATTCGATGCCATTTAGAGGTTTGTAACATTTGACCCAACCTTTCTAAACACAGAAGAATTAACGCTTCCTGACTGGCACTCTGACTAAATTTACAATAGGCTAACCCCTGGGCTTGATGTTCAAAACATTGTAGGGCTTCATAATTCATTAACCCCAATAAATGATAACTTTCTAAACCTGCAAATAGGGAAAAAGCCGTGGCACTCGTAGAATGTTCTAATGGGAAATTTTGATCACAAAAACCATCATTATAAACGCTATTAGTCTGGTAAATAATACCCGATTCTACCCAGGTTTTAATCGCAGGTTGTTGATAATAGGGATTATCAGAAATAGGTAGATCATAAACTAAAGCTAGGGGTAATACTAATTCTTGCATTCTCCCATTGGCAAAATCTTTAGTTTTATAATGCCAAAAATTTCGATCAAAACAGCCATAGGTTGGACTATGGGGATTTCTATCCAATAAGGTTAAAATTTTAGGAATTTGAGTTAAGGCTTCACGGGCAAATAAATCTTTACTCACGGTTAATAGTTGCTGTTAGTTGCACCAAACAAATCACCGCTATTGTACCAAAAAAGGCGCGATCGCTATCTTATTTTTCTGATTTCCTCAGTCTTCCAGACAATAAATTCTGAATCTACAGATAGTAAAATTACCTATAATTTCTAGGGTGGAAACTAGCCATGCTATTTTCGAGGATGGACGGGCTAATGTCCACTTCCCCCTTTCCCAAACCAGGGAAAATCTAAGAATTGAGATGTTTAAATCTTTCAAAAAGTTTACAAAAATTTATAAACCATTAAATTACAATTGTTATTGTATACTGATTAATAGAGACAAAATAAAACTGATATTGAACGAAAGCTAGATCGATTTGTGTAAAAATTTTAAGGGTGATCTCTGTCAAAGCGATCAAAATCGGAGTTCAAGTAATTTCAGTATTATTCCTAAAGTCACTAACTTTTTTCAAGAAAATATTGGATATTTAATAAATCTTAATCAGAACTAAGTGCATTAAAATTAAACCCTGATTAAGTCAAAAAATTATCATCAGCAAGTTTTCTGAAAAAAAGTTATTTTCTCTGAATTATTATTCAATTAGAGTTAGAGGATAATACCATGAAAAGCAGTGAAATTGTTGATCGATATCTTCGGGGAGAAAGGGATTTTCGAGGGTTAGATCTTGTAGCGGAGAATTTAATTGGAGTCACCCTCAATCAAGCCAACCTATCGAGTTCAAATTTAAAAGATGCTTCCCTAGCAAGAGCCTATTTAGAACGTTCTTTCTTCCTCAATACTAACTTGAACGGAGCATTTTTATATGGAACTAATTTAACCTATGCCAAAATGAAAGGCAGCCAATTAATTGAAGCCGATTTAACTAAAGCTAACCTCCAAGGTGCCCAATTAAATGGCGTCGATTTGACTAATGCAAAACTGAGTGGTGCGATTCTATTTTGTGTAAATTTATTTCGTGCCAATTTAACCGGAGTGAATTTATGTGGCGCGAACTTAAAGGGAATTAATCTCCGGTCTGCTAATTTAGAAAACGCCAATTTAAACTGGACAAATTTAACCGGAGCTAGATTAAGTGGGGCGAATTTAAGAGGGGCACAGTTAAACGGAGTCACCTTGAATGGTGCATTTCTGAATGGATTAGATTTAGAAGAAATTGATTTTAGTGGACTAGACCTGAATAATGTGAAATTGAGTGGGGCAAAATTGTCTGGTGTAAACTTCACGGGAACATCATTACAGGCTGCTCAAATGCGATTTTCCAATCTGGAAGGAGCAAATTTACAACAAGCAGATTTGCATGAAAGTGTATTAAGAGGAGCGCAATTTGTTCTAGTTAACTTAATGAAAGCTGACCTCCGCGATGCAGATTTGAGAAACGCAGATTTGAGTAAAGCTAATCTCAATTTAGCCGATTTATCCGGTGCAGATTTAACGGGTGCTAATCTTCAAGGCGCCTATTTGTGGGGAACAAATTTGGATGGAGCTTGTTTAGAAGGAACGAATTTAACAGGCGCCAGTTTGCGAAATGCCAAACTCAATGGAGTGGATTTACAAAATGCCATTTTGCATGGTGCAACGATGCCAGATGGTCAGGTTTATTAACCCTTGTTGTTGGGTGTTGTTGGGCTTTAGCCCTCCCATCTTGGAACTAAAGCCCAACAAAGATTTTTTAAAATGGTAATTTTCCTGATAAATTATTCACTGCTTACTGTTCCGGCGTTCCCTCCCCCCAAGCCCTGCGTGCACGGGGGGTTTGGGGGGGCTGTTCCGGTGTTCCCTATTTTAATTTTCTAAATAACGATTTATACCAGATAAAAATTCCAATTGCACTCAAACAAAATAACCCCATCACCCCCGCTAAGGGGTTTTTATCAATTCCGGTAATAGCCTCAGAAACCGTATCAGAATAATTAATTAATTGCCCAACATTAATTATATAATAACCCCAAACTAAACCCCCATGCAACCCCATGGGTAAACCCAACCAACCGGAGGGACTTAACCGCAAACTATTAGAAGAAGCCGGAAACCAAGCTAGTTTTGAGATAACTAATATTAATCCTAATAACACTAAACCAGGAAATTGTAAAGCAGTTCTTTGAATTTCTGCCAAGGGTTTAATAAAATGTAACCCCGCAAAAATTATACTATTAATTCCCAAAGCAATTTTAGGGTTATAATCCCGGTTTAGTTCATCTAACAACCATCCCCTAAAAAATAATTCTTCAGCAAAACCAATTCCAAGGGCAACTAAAAACCCTTCTAAAATAATGCTTAAAAAATTAGGGTTTGCAGGTTGCCATATTACCCAACCGAATATAGATTCGATTATAAATAATCCCATTAAACTGAATAATCCTAATAATAATCCTTTGAGATAATTTTGATAATTTTTAGGATTAAAAACTAAACCATAGCGAATTAGAGGACGAGATTCACGATAAATTAATTTTGCCCAGAAGTGAATTAAAATAATAAACTCGATATAGAGTAAAATTAACGTAATAATACTAACAAAATTGCGATCGCTAATAAAAAAATAAAAAGGTGCCGCCAAGGGTAGCCAAAGCAACACCAAAACCAGGAGAAAAATAACAATTCTCAGAAAAGCAGGATATTCCCTTAAAAATTCAAGATCGTATTTCAAACCAATTTCCCTATATTTTAGGAGGTTTATTCATCCGGTTCAATAGTGCTAATCAGTCCATGGGTTTTCAAGGTTTCGCAGTAAAATTCCGCGTGTTCTTGAGCGCAAGTAATCACCAAAGCCAGATTATTAGTATGGGCCTCCATCATAATACTCACCGCCTGGGGTTGAGTCAAACTGGGAACCGTTGTCATCAACACTTGGACAACATACTCCATGGAATTATAATCATCGTTATGTAGTAAAACCCGATAACGGGGAGCAATTTTTCTAACGGTGGCACTCTTTTGTACTGTCTCAACAGACACGGCTTTTTCTCCTTTTTGAAAAAATTAAAGGGTTGAGGGTGAACAGAATTTATAAATTATTAGACTGTACATAATAGTTTAATGAATCATTGCGATGGCGACAAGGTTACTGAATATTGGCGGTTGAAAGTTACGGAGCGAGTAGTGCGAGCGTCCTCGCTCGCTAACAACCAACAACACTAACCAACAACGCTAAAAACTCACAACCAACGGCCAAACGCGATAACATATCAGAAGGAATATACTCTACTCTAGTTTGAGTGTTTCAACCCTGTTGAGTTAATATGAGACGTAGAACCAAAATGGCACCTGCTAAACCTTCGCTATTTAATTACACGGCTTTAGCAGTAATTGGCGGGGTACTGATTTTAGGAATTGGGATTGGAATTGCGATCAGTTCCACCACCACCTTAAACCCATCCAACGTAGCCTCTAGCCAATTTATTGACCAAAATGCACCGAATACCGAAACCTGTATTAAATTTGGTGCCAGCGCGATGGTCACGGATTTGCGTGTCTTTGTCACCCTAAACCCCTTCAATGTCTATGTCACACAGCCCAAACTCCAACCAGGATGTGTTCTGCGTACCAGTAACTGGGCAATTTTAAAACAACGGAATCTGCTGAATAATGAACAAGAGCGAGATTGTAGACAACGAATGAATACCTTTGGATTTACGGGGGAATTAGAAAGTAATCCCACCATTAACTGTATTTATCAAAACGACGGTGCAGCTAACCTGTTTATTAATCAACCCGGAAGCATTCAAACCCCCGGTAGGTCAGAAACAGAACGATTTTAAATTGTTTAAAAAGGGAACAGGGAATGGGTAATAGGGAATAGGTAATGGGTAATGGGTAATGGGGAATAGAAAGAGTTTACCTCCCCTGCTTCCCCTGTCTCCCCATTCAACTGAATGCAAAATTAAAGACCAATTACATATTTTTGCCATTCTTTATTCATACCGCTTTTAACGTGCCGAGTCACCTCAAAATAGAGGCTGCTATGGGGTTTACGCGGTGTTATCCGCAAAATCATTCCGGCTTCTTTGGGGGTGCGGCTGCCCTTTCTGACATTACAGCAAACACAGGCTGAAACTAAATTTTCCCAGGTATCCCCGCCCCCGCGAGACCTTGGAATAACATGATCTAGGGTTAAATCCTCTCCGGTATGACCACAGTATTGACAAGAGTGGCTATCCCGGTGCAGTATATTCCTTCGGGTGAGGGGAATATCTTTATAGGGAACTCGAACATAGTGTCGCAGCCTAATCACGGTGGGCAAGGGAAAATCGGGAAGAAGGAATTTTCCATTATGCTCAACCTGTTCGGCTTTTTCTTTGAGTAATAAGACAACCGCCCGTCGCCAAGTCGTAATATTGAGAGGCTCATAGGAGGCGTTCAATACCAAAACACTACCCATTGGCTAGATTTTGCGATAAGATTTGACCGATATTAACACAGCTTAACCCCTTCAGGGGTTAAACGGCAAAAATATGGTTACTGGAAAATCTATTTCTATTGGAAACAGGACTTTGTTCAATTCGGAGATAGAAGTTGGGATTCGTCAACGGGCGTGGGTGGAAGTGGATTTAGGGGCGATCGCTGAAAATATCCGCCAGCTTAAAGGTTTATTATCTCCCCAAACAAAATTAATGGCGGTAGTCAAAGCCGACGCCTACGGACATGGGGCGGTTTCCGTGGCTAAAACCGTTTGTCAGGCGGGGGCTGAGTGGTTAGCCGTTGCCACCCTCCCAGAAGGGATAGAATTGCGAGAAGCCGGAATTAAGCAACCGATATTACTATTGGGGGCGATCCATACGGCCGAAGAAGTCCAAGCGATCGCCCATTGGCAACTGCAACCGACTTTATGCACACCTCAACAAGCATTATTATTTTCAGAAACTTTAAATAAATTAGATCAATCTTTAGCAGTTCAAATTAAGATTGATACCGGAATGTCACGGTTAGGAACTCCCTGGCAACAAGGGTTAGAATTTTTTAAATTAGTTCAACGATTACCTAATTTAGAATTAGCCGGAATTTATTCCCACTTTGCCACGGCCGATAGTCCCGATCTCACGGTGATGCGACAACAACATTATCGCTATGAAAATGTAATTAATGAAATCCGAGATCATTGGCAATCGGATGCTGATCCCCAATTTCCATTATTACATATTGCCAACTCCGCGGCAACATTAGCAGATCGGAATTTACATTATGATATGGTGCGAATTGGATTAAGTGTTTATGGTCTTTATCCTGCCACTCATTTAACCTCTGTAGTTACTTTAAAACCCGCTATGCAAATTAAAGCCAGGGTAACGCAAGTTAAAACCATTGAAGCCGGAACAGGAGTCAGTTATGGCTATCAATTTATTGCTAAAAAGCAAACTAAAATTGCCGTGATTGGCATTGGCTATGCCGATGGTATTCCTCGGAATCTTTCTAATAAAATTAAGGTTTTAATTCGAGGTCAATTAGTTTCTCAAATTGGCACAATTACCATGGATCAAATCATGTTAGATGTGAGTGAAATTCCAGATTTACAGGTCGGAGAAGTTGTTACATTATTAGGTGAAGATGGAGAATATTCGATTTCTGCCGATGATTGGGCGAATACTATTGGTACAATTTCTTATGAAATTCTTTGTGGATTTAAACATCGACTTCCCCGTGTTAATATTATGAATAAATAGTTATTTAGGATCTCCGTTGTGGTTCATCATCACTCCCATAGTCATTCCCATAGTCATACTCCAAAAACCTATACCCGGGCTTTTCAAATCGGTATTGGCTTAAATATTGGCTTTGTGTTGATTGAGGTCGCCTTTGGATTAACTAGCCAATCCCTGGCACTACTAGCCGATGCCGGACACAACCTAAGTGATGTTTTGGGGCTGTTACTGGCCTGGGGTGCTAGTTACCTGGCCCAGCTTCCGCCCAATCAAACCTATACCTATGGTTGGCGACGATCATCAATTTTAGCCGCCCTACTGAATGGAATTCTGCTCCTACTCGCGATGGGAGGCATTACCTGGGAAGCCCTGCGCCGACTCCAAGAACCCACTCCCGTGCCTGGTATGACCCTAATTTGGGTGGCTGGGGTGGGGGTCGTGATCAATACCCTGACCGCCCTCTTGTTTTTCTCTGGGGGTAAGAAAGACATTAATATTCGGGGTGCGTTTCTGCACATGGCCGCCGATGCCTTGGTTTCTCTGGGGGTGGTGTTCGCGGGCATAGCCATTTTACTCACAGGGTGGCTGTGGTTTGATCCCGCCATCAGTTTAGTGATTGTGGTCGTGATTGTGGTAGGGACTTGGAACCTACTGCGGGATGCCCTAGGATTAATTTTGGATCGGGTACCCAAGCACATCGAACCCCTAGCAGTACGGACTTTTCTGCAAGAGTTACCTGGGGTGGCACAAGTCCATGATCTTCATATTTGGGGCATGAGTACCACAGAAACAGCCCTGACAGCCCATTTGGTGATGCCCGAAGGCTGTCCAGGAGATAGCTTTTTAACCCATATCAGTGAGGAATTGCATCATCACTTTGACATCGACCATCCTACCCTACAAGTGGAAACTGGGGATCAGCAGTATCCTTGTCCCCTGGAGCCTGATCATATTGTTTAAGACCAACGATCACGGCGCAGCCTATTCCCTGTTCCCTGTTCTCGTTCGACAAGCTCACGACGCAGCCTGTTCCCTGTTCCCTTTAAATAGGTTGATTTTGTAACCAATTGGCGGCATCTATTCCCGATTTTAACGCTCCTTCAATTTGATTTCCGCCACACCAGTCCCCCGCAAAAACTAGGGGTAATTGAGTTGTATTGGTTAAATAAGAAACGCTTAAAGGTGTTCGACAAAAGGCATAACGCCAGCGATGAATTTGTATCCATTCAGGGGTATCTAACCAGAGTAATAAAGTATTTGCAGCTTGATCAATTAATTTTTTCCCGACGGCGTTTAAATCAGTTGTTTCTAAATATTGTTGAGCAAAAATACTATTACTTTGAATTACAAAAACAGGCTGGGTAGGATGCAAGCGTTTACTGCTATCTATTCCCACCCAAGCTAATATGGAATCATCGGAGAAATTCACCGCTTTCCAATTTAGAATATCTGGATTATGTTCTTTAGAATAACCTGCCATTACCGTAATACAAGGATCATACTCAACTGATTTTATCTGATTTAAAAAAATAGATTCAAACTCAATATCAGACGATTCTAATAACATCAAGGCTTGGGGGGCAGGAATAGCGATAACAAGAGATTTTGCCGTTACTATTTCAGGCAATTCTGGATTGTTTTTATCAGTTAATTCTATATGACATTGCCAATGATTTTCCCCTGTAATTGTCACAGATTCAACTCGACTATTCAACTGAATATTTAAGCCCTCAGCCATAATTTTTCCGACGGTATTCATGCCAGAAGGCATAATATAATAGGGTTGAGAAATAGTTTGAGGTTGGAGTTGATTTTGTTTAAACTCATAGAGGGTATTTGTCCAAACTTGTAATTTATTTTCTAAGACTTCCTGAGTTTGTAAATCTTGAATTAACTGTTGTAATAGTTCCCCCTTCGGTTCCAAATAACGCACCCCATGATCTGCGCGAGTTCCTGATACTCGTCGAGTCGCCATCCGTCCTCCCACACCCCTTGATTTATCTAAAACTATAACCTTATATCCGGCTTTTTGTAATTGTTGAGCGCAGGTTAAACCCGAAACTCCAGCACCAATAACGGCGACATCAAATATGATTGAATTCATTGGTATTGTTGAACTTTAGTTTCTTAGATTATAAGTGTATATTGCTAATTCCTGATATTCTAAATGAATGAAAGTTGTAATCTGATGGGTTGTGTTAAAATTATGGAAGTTCAACCTAAGCAAGTAAAAACCTATTTAAAACCGGATGGAACAAGTCCCTTTGAAGAATGGCTAGATGCTTTTCAGGATATTAGAGGAGTATCTCTAATTAAGAAACGACTAAGGCGAGTTGAACTTGGAAATTTAGGAGATTATCGCTCAGTAGGAGAAGGAGTATATGAATTTAGGATTGATTATGGATCGGGTTATCGCATTTATTTTGGACAAATTGGTTTAACTGTTGTATTACTTCTCTGTGGGGGTGATAAAAATTCTCAAAAAGAAGATATTAAAAAAGCCAAGAAATACTGGAGAAATTATGAACAAACTGAAAGTTGCCACAAGTAAAAACTATCATGAATATTTGATTTCTTCTCTCAAAGATCCCATTAGTGCTGCGGGCTATTTAGAAGTAATCTTAGAGATTGAAGATAATCAACCTGAACCCGAATTACTTCAAGCTGCATTTAAAGATATTGTTGATGCGTATTTACAAAATCATCAGTTAACCGAAGAAGCTCATCAACTTTATAAAAAGCTAGATCAGATGTTATCTCAAAGTCAAGCTGAAGAAATTTATACATTTATTTCCTGGCTTAATGCAATGGGTTTACAATTAAATGTAACAGTTAAACCCGTTGAGCAAAAAGAATAATAATGAATTTCAGGGGATTTAATGATCAATTGTTCATAAAACAGGATTTACTGATCAGGGATAAGAGATTTTCCCAAATAGTAGTAAAATAGGAAACGGAAAAACTCCCAATTGAGGAGGATATCAACATTGGACGAACTTAGATCTGGATTAGAACTGGCAACAGAAGATGAGTTAGAACAGTTAACAAAACTCTTGTTTAGTCGGGGTTTGAACCCTTTAGACTATGTACAAACTCCCACCCCCATCGACGTTCAAAGTCAAGACCGGGAAGCCTGGTTAGACGCCTTAGAACAGCGTTTTCGCTATCTCGCCGCCGATGGGGTAACGGTTTTACGGGGAAAAACTCAACAGGTGACTTACCGCCAAGCGTTAATTCAAGTTTGTCGTTATTTGAAAATTCCCTATGCAAAAAACCTGTCAACGGCTGATTTAGAAGCGGAAGTTTTTTTACATCTTTTAGGTCAAGCTTGGAAACGTTTACCCCAGTCAGAACAAACCAACCTCACCCAAAAAGTTCAAAAAGCATTAACCGAAACAAAACCTTTACAACCCTTACCAATTTCTGCCCAAAAAGATCCGTTAGGATGGTTATTTAAAGCTGGAAGTTTGGTAGCAGTTAATTCTGTTATCCGACCGATAATTTTAGGACAAATAGCCAGTCAATTTGCTTTACATTTTGCTAAATATCAAGTAGCAAAAGAAGCCTTAATCACAGGAGGCGCAACCGCAGCAACTCAATTTCAAAATTATGTTGCTATTCAAACAGCAAACCGAGGAATGGCCGTTACTGCGACAAAATATGGCGTAACTCGCAGTGTATTTTCTTTCCTGGGGCCGTTATTATGGACGTGGTTAGTTGCTGACTTAGGATGGCGAGCAATTTCTACCAATTATGCCAGGATTATTCCCACCATATTTACTTTAGCACAAATTCGTTTAACCCGTTCCGATTGGGCTTATTCTTAATACTGATTTAAGGTTTTTTGACTGATTTTAACCCATGCAATCAATACTTTTACCCCACCCAGAACGACGGTTACAATTACCTTGGAATTGTTTACAATGGGGGGTATTTTTATTACCTATTTTACCAATATTTGGCAGCATTTCTATTTTTTTGGGAATGATTCTCAGTTATCAACGTCAATTTCAATCAATTCGGAAAAATCCCGTTAATAAAGGGTTAGCTATTTTAAGTATTTTATTAGTTATTATTTCTATTTTAGCGAATAATTCCCTGGAGTCTTTTCTGGGTTTATTTAATTTTATTCCCTATTTTATTATGTTTGCGGGGTTAAGTGAAATTATCCAAACCCCTAGTCAATTGCGACAGTTATCATGGTTAATGATATTTGGTGCTATTCCCGTGATAATTTTGGGACTCGGACAACAATATTTAAGCTGGTCGGGAATTGATATTTTACAGGGAATTTTAGGTTGGAGTTTACAACTAAATGGTAACCCGGTGGGTCGAATGTCATCGGTATTTATGTATGCTAATATTTTCGCAGCATATTTAATAATTATTTTCACATTAACCCTAGGATTATTAATTGAAGAATGGCAAAACAAAGCCGAGAAATATGATATTTTTATTCTGAATAAAAATCAGAAAATTATACTATTAATTATCACACTATTATTAACAGCAATTGACTTAATTTTAACTAATTCTCGTAATGCTTGGGGATTAGCAGTATTATCAAGTTTAGCTTATGCTTTATATTTAGGATGGTGGTGGTTAATCTTATTAGTGACTACGGGAGTAACGGCCGTTTTCGGGTCAGCTTTTGCACCTTCTCCGATTAAAGACGGGTTAAGAATGATTATCCCCGCTTATTTTTGGCAAAGAATTACCGATGAAAATTTTGTGCGTCCGGTAGAAACTCTAAGAATTACCCAATGGAAATTTGCCTTGAATTTAGCCCAAACTCGACCGTTAACCGGATGGGGATTAAGAAATTTTACGCCCTTATATGAAGCTAAAATGAACGTTTGGTTAGGTCATCCCCATAATTTATTTTTAATGATGTTTGCTGAAATTGGAATCCCCACAGCACTATTTTTTATGGGAATAATAGGTTGGATTTTAAGTCAAGGATTTTTATTCTTAAAAAATAGCTTAACTAATCCTTCAGAGCGATTAATTTATTATAGCTATTTAATCACGTTTTTAGGATTAATTTTGTTTAACTGTTTTGATGTCAGTTTATTTGATTTTAGAGTAAATACCTTGAGTTGGATAATTTTATCAGGAATTTGGGGAGTTGTTGATAATACTATTGGTAATTCCACTAAAAACAGTTATAATTAAATCATCTTTTAATAGTCCCCAAAAGGGTAACTTTTATGGTGGAAATATTAACTCTCAATTTACCCTCTATTCATACTTTAACCGATGAACAATTTTTTGAACTTTGTAGCGAAAATAGAGATTTACAATTTGAAAAAACTGCTGATGGAGTTTTAATAATTATGCCACCAACGGGAGGAGAAACAGGACGAAGAAATGTTTCTATTTTGTTTCAGTTAGAAACCTGGAGTCAACAAGATAAAACCGGAGTTACCTTTGATTCTTCTACCTGTTTTAAACTCCCTAATGGCGCAAATCGTTCTCCCGATGGGTCATGGATACAACTAGAAAGATGGCAACAATTAACGCCAGAAGCAAGAGAAAAATTTCCCCCTATTTGTCCAGATTTTGTGATCGAATTACGGTCAAAAACCGATAGTTTAACCACGCTGCAAAATAAAATGAAAGAATATCAACAAAATGGGGTAGGATTAGGATGGCTAATTGATCCCATTCAAAAAAAAGTAGAAATATATCGAATCAATCAACCTATTGAAATCTTACAAAACCCTACTCAATTATCGGGAGAAAATATTTTAAAGGGTTTTATTTTAGACTTAAATCCTATTTTTAATCTTAACAATTAAACCCTATAAAATCCGGTCATAACACCGAATATCCGGTGGACTAGCAACTAAATCCTTAATTGCAATTGAAGCAGTTTGAAGATGAACACTCGCCAAATGGGTTTGTAAATGCTCTAAACTTTCCCATGTTTCTACAAAGGTAAAATCCGTTGGATCTTCTTGATTTTGTAATAAATCATATTGTAAACAACCTGCTTCCTGGCGAGTCGGTTCAACTAATCTTAGTAATACCGCTTTTAACGCTTCTACCTGATTCGGTAACGCCACAACACGGGCAACAACGCGCAATATTTGAGTCATTTTCAAGTCCTCGTAAAATTTTGTCAATCTATGATTAGATAATATCAAAAAAATGATATAATTAAGATTAACTTACACAAATTCCGAACACGGATTTAACGGATTAATTAGATTTCACATAATTTCAAGATCGGGGTTTGACCCAAAGTTTTTCCCACAAAACTGTCTTAATTTTTCACTTCCTTATTAATAAATATATTCTTAAAGTAATACACAGAAATAATCACCGTTTTCCCAATTTCTTTTACCTCATCAAAGTCCTTATCTCCAGTTATTAAGAAATCGGCTTGACTCGCTCTTGCTAAAGCCAAAAACTTAGCATCTTTAGGATCTCTAGGAAAATTAATTTTCACATTAACTTCAACTAATTGAGGAATCGTTTCAATTTTATTAAGCCATTGATTTCTAGTTTCATTTGGGATTTTAAACTTAGGTCGCTTTAGAACCTCCCGATATTCTTCTAAAATTTCTTGAGAAACTATCCAATCAAAGTTGGATTGGTCAATAATAAATTGAATGACATCCCTGGCATTTTTCCCTTTTAAAACAGCAGAGATTAAAACGTTGGTATCAACAATGATTTTCATTCTCCTCCCCTATAAGCTTCTATTTCTGTGGCTATTTCCTCCTCGGTTATATCTCCAATCCCAGGGATAGATTGAGTTTTATCGAATAGCTCTTTTACTTCTCGACTCAATTTTTCTCGTTCGGGGTTTAGGGGTTGGTTTTGAGTGTTTTCTAGGTTATCCCTAAACTCTTTAATCTTTTCTGTCAGGATCTTTTTAGCTGATGCGCTGGCTGGAATATTAGCAAGTAATTCGGTTTTATTTTCTTTTTCTAACAGCTTAAAGGCTTTAGAAATTACCTCTTGGGGGTTATTGTATTTTCCAGTTTTGAGTTGGGCTTGTAAAAATTGTTCTTGTTCGGGGGTTAAGGTAATTTTGAGCATAATTTATTCTCTTTGGTTTTAACGAGAAATTTCAAAATTAATTTGAGGAATATGCCATTCTTTGGCGATCGCTCTAGCAATAAATGTCTTACTACATCCAGGGTAGCCTTCTAATTCAAGTCCTCGTAAAATTTTGTTATTATTAACTCATAACGACAGAGGAAGTTCAATAATAAATTCTGTTCCAGTTCCCACCAATGACCGACAGAGAATTTTGCCTTGATGCCGATCTTCAATAATTTGACGACTCACCGATAAACCAATTCCACTGCCTTGTAATACAGGTTTTGTAATTAATAAATCCTCAAAAATTGCATTTTGAACGTCATCAGATATTCCTAAACTATTATCTTGAATTGATAAAAGTACAGAATCTTGGTTTAAGTCGGTTTTAATAGTAATTGTAGGTTTAAATTCAGGATCGGAAGGGTGAGCTTCTGCTTTTTTATCTAGGGAATTAATCCCATGATTAATTAAATAAGATATAGCTTGATTAAAATGCCCTGGATAACAATTAATTTCAGGAATATTCCCATAATTTTTAACAACTTCAATCGGAGACCTGATTTTAGTGCCTTTGAAGCGACTTTTTAACATTAATAACACACTATTAATGCCATCATGAATATTAAATAAGACTTGGCGATCGCCCTCAAACCGCCCAAATGTCCGTAAAGAATTACTAATTTGATGTAACCGTTCTGCGCCATTTTCCATGGCAGATAACAATTTCGGCACATCTTCGATTAAATATTCTAAATCAATAGAATCAATTTCATCGGTAATTTCATCCACCGGATTAGGATAATGTTCTTGATATAATTCAATTAAATTCAATAAATCCTTAACATAATCTTTAATATAAGTAATATTTCCAGCAATACACCCCAAGGGATTATTAATTTCATGAACAACACTTGAGACTAAATGACTCAAGGTTGCTGTTTTTTCCTGTTGTACTAATTGTAAAATCTCCGTGGCATTTAGTTGGTTTTCAGACGGATTTGTTGGACTCATACTTAATTTCTCCTTATAATCAGTAGAGACGTGCCATGGCACGTCTCTACAATGATCAATGATAACTAATTAGGGTGCTAACGCATTGCCGCGTAACAAACTCGCTAGGGTTTTGGCGGTAATTTTCATCTGTGTTAAAGGGTTAGCCGGAACAACGGTTTTGTACAAATAGCTATCAAAAGTTAACTTCTGCACATCCTTATCCGAACACATCTCCACAAAGGCTTCACGGGTCGCATCCGTCCGATAAAAGACCCGTTGCAGAATATCTAACACCAGATAAGTAATCCCATATTTCTTATCCCAGAGTCTAATATAGTCCTTCAGATCCGCTTCCGTTGGAATGCGTTGACCGCTATTACTGCGTTCCACAATAGTTTCCGCACACATCCGGCCTGACTTAGCGGCGAAATAGATACCTTCTCCAGAGGACTTGGTAACTGTCCCGGCGGCATCTCCCACCAAAGCCACTCGTCCCACAACCCGACGGGGACGGGGATGTTCGGGAATGGGGTGAGCTTCGACTTTAATAATCTTACCGCCTTCAATCCGGTGAGCAGCCCGGGCGCGAATTCCCGCTTGCAATTGTTTGATCATGGCTTGGTTGGGTTTCATTGTCCCAGTGCCCACAGCAACGTGATCATGTTTGGGGAATACCCAAGCGTAGAAGTCGGGGGAAACATCGTTACCGACGTACATTTCCGCCAGATCTTCGTAATAGGCCATTTTATCTTCGGGAATCCGAATGCGCTCTTGGAAAGCGATCGCATAATTATAATCCCCAGCATCAATGGCTTTAGCAATGCGGGAGTTAGCCCCATCCGCCCCAATGACTACATCCACCTCTAGGGTTTTCGGTGTACCCACGCCACCCTCAGCCGTGCTGTGATCATGGTAATGGAGCACATAAGGTGCGGAATTGGTTTGAGGAATTTTTAATTGATGAACAGTACCATTTATTAAAATCGCCCCCAGAGAGACAGCGCGATCGCGCATAAAACCATCGAGAATTTCCCGACGGCACATTCCAATATATTCGTCTTCTTTTTGAATGAAGATATCAACCTCACGGTTTGAGGGAGAGATCATTTTCATCTTTCTCACCCGCCGATCAATGACGTAAGCCGGTAAGTCAAACTCACTGACCATACAAAGCGGGATCGCCCCACCACAGGGTTTGGCGTTATCCAGCTTGCGTTCAAACAGGTAGGTTTCAATACCTGCTTTAACTAGCGTCTCGGCCGCGGAAGCACCCGCAGGGCCAGAACCAACAACAGCAACCCGTAGTGTCAACGGTCTTCTCCCAATCTATCTTGTCTTTTTATTCATGAGTGATGGTATCACAAACGCCCACCTGGAAACCATTTTTCCCCCGGTAGTTGTGACGCTTTGCAATACAGCTTAATATTTTGTAATAAATTATTACCCATGTGACAAGGTTTTACCCCGCAGCAACGACGGTATTTCCCACCACTTCACCCTGTAACATTCGTCCGGCTGCTTCCAATAATTGTTCCTCCAAATAAGGCTTCGTAAAGTAACCTCTCGCTCCCAAATTAAAAGCCATTTGACGGTGACGATCCGCACCGCGAGACGTTAACATCGCAATGGGTAAATTCGTTAGCGCCGGATCTTTTTGCATCCGAGATAACAACTCCAGCCCATCCATCCGGGGCATTTCAATATCGCAGAAGACAATATCGCAGGGTAAACCCGATTTTAGTTTTTCCCAAGCTTCCTTACCATCCCGGGCTTCTTCGACTCGATAACCGGATTTTTCAAAAGTAAGCGAGAGCAGCGATCGCACCGTAATCGAATCATCCACAATTAATACCGTCGGTTCCGACTTCTGAACCACAGGTTCAGCCGTGGCACTGCCCATTTGCCAAATTTTGCCCGAAGCATCCCGACGAATCCGACCCATGGCCAAATCAATCAGTTCTAGGACATCGGCGATCGCTACAATTTGACCATCCCCTAACACCGTCGCCCCAGCAATCCCAATCGGTTTTGGCACTGGCCCTTCCAAGGGTTTGATCACGATTTCCTGTTCAATCAACACTTGATCCACCTGTACCGCCAAATAACTATTAGAAGACCGCAGGATAATCACCGAAATCATGTCTTCTTCAGTGCTGGCACCATAGACATTCCCCCGACCCAAATGACGATGATAGGTCAACAGTTCCCGCAAATGACGTAGGGGCAAAATTGTACCCCGCCATTCCAACATCTTACTTCCATCGGACTCGACGCGAATTTGTTCCCGAGGAACGTCAATCATATCTTCTACCCCGTCCATCGGGAAAGCAATCCGAACCCGATCGCTCACACAGCACAACGCCCGAGAAATACTCATATTCAAGGGTAAACGAATCGTGAACGTCGTCCCGCGTCCCAAGTTAGAATCCGTTGTAATCACGCCCCGAATATCGGTTAAACTGGTTCGCACCACATCCATCCCCACCCCTCGACCCGCGAATTCATCCGCCACATCCTTGGTACTAAAGTTGGGTAGGAATAACAGATCATAAATTTCTGGGTTACTCATACTTTCAGCATCCTCGGCGGTAATGATGCCTTTCTGAATAGCTTTATCTTTAACCCGATTCACGTCAATGCCGCCCCCATCATCGGAAATCGCAATAATCGTTTGGTTTCCTTGGTGAAATACCCGAATCGAGATCCGACCCACGGCAGATTTCCCCGCCGCCGTCCGCACATCCGCCGGTTCAATCCCGTGGGTAATGGCATTATTAACCAAATGAATTAAGGGGTCATGGAGTTTACCCAGTAACATTTTGTCAATTAAGGTATCTCGACCCTCAACAAATAACTCCGCCTGTTTCCCACACTTAATTGAAATATCCCGCACGGGACGTTTCAGGGCATCCGCCTCACTGCCAAAGGGTTCCATCCGGGCGCGATTTAGGCCTTCTTGCAAGGCTGTTGTAATCCGTCGCAACTCCCGAGTTACTTGGTCGGCTTCTTCGACTAAAAATCCAATATCTGCACTCGACTCCCGTACCCGCACAATTAACTCAATAATCTCTTGGGACAGGGTATGGAAGGGCGTAAACCGATCCAGTTCTGTTGAGTCCAAATCATTATTGGGATCATCATCATGAATCGAGGCACTGTCAGAAAACCAGAAGGGTTTGCGACGATGGGACAGTAAGGAAATTTCCAAGAGCGATCGCTCATAGAAATCCTGCATCCGTTGACCCACATCTCCTAACAAAGAAACCTGATGCAGCAAGTTATCTAAAAACTGTCGCATCCGTTCTTGGTCTTGTTCCAAACTATTCCGGTTAACTACCAGTTCCCCCATCAAGTTACTAAGACCATCAAGTTGTTTGACCGGAACCTTAACAATTTGTTCAGTAATGGGTTTGGCAAACGTCCCCCTAGGAGGAGTTGTGGAACGAGATCGAGGAGGAGCATCTTCAATTAATCGGATTAAATCATTAAATTCGGAATCCTCCTCCGAAAGTTGTGATTCTGTATTTACGGCTTTGCGGGCGGTCTGAGACTTAATATTTTTAGGAGGATTAGGTGTTAGGGGTTCAGCCACAGGGGTATGGAGCAGTTGATCTAAATCCAAGAAATCCTCATCTGCAACCGTCGTTTCAGCAGCCGTTGGTTGACTCTCTACCCCTCCTAAATTGAGTAAGGCATCCAAACTGGCAAAATCATCCTCCGGCAGTTCTAGGGTGGTCTGCACCGTGGCTACTGGTTCTAATTTTGGGGACGTTTTGGGGAGTTCAGGGGTACTTGGCTGATCCCAGACCATATCTGGGGCTTCTTCGAGTTCCCCTTGTAAAAGTTCTTCAAACCAATCTTCCTGGGCATTGATCTGACCCGATGTGCTGCTGTCGCTTTCCTGACTGGTTTGAATTTGGGGGTCAAACTGATCGAATAGATCATCTAAATTTTCTGCATCTTCCAATAACTCCGTAATTTGAGTCGGGGAAAGGTCGGCAGAACGGGCAGATGGCATCCCCTCTTGGGGATTAATTAACAACTCATCGAATAAATCCCCAAAACCATCTACAAGGTCATGCTGTTTGGTTTCTACCGATGTCGGCTTGGTTGTGGTTCCCGTTTCTGAGATGGCGGAGTCCCCATCACTAAGGTGATCAAAGAAACTTGCCAGATCATCATCGGCTCCAGAAGTCACTAAACCTGGATTTTGTTGGGTTTTCCCGGGTTGAATTTGGGGTATATGGCTCGACGTTTCTGGCTGATTGAACTCAGGTTTTTCGTCTCCCAACAAATCAAAAAAGTCCCCTGACATTGATTCTGTTTCGGTTGCCAAGGATGGGGACGTTGACGTGGGGACTTCTTCATTCACCTCATTTTCCCATTGATCTAAACCTTCAAATAAGTCTCTGAGACTGTTATATTCTTCGGTAGTAATTTCTGGGCCATTCTGTAAACGGGGTGGGGTATTACTAGGGTTTGTTGCTGAATCTGACCAGTTCACATCGGAGAAAGAGTTATTCGGTGTTGCGGATTTAGGGGGTTTCTTCTTACCATTCTCCGGTTTCGATTGACCCGGTTTTGTGGCTGTCTCCGTCGTAGTTTTAGGGGGTTTAGATTGACTTGGAAATGTTTTAGAGGCGGACGTGGATGGAGGCGACGATTTAGTTTTTTTATCTGTTTTTGCAGAGATAACCGTCTTAGGCAAAAGTTTTGTAATTCCTTCTGTTACAACAATTTCTCCCTCTCGATTCACTAAAACCAGTTCTTGGGCTTCTTTAATTGATTTAATCACTATCGGTGCTAGACTCCGATAGTGATTATCAGGATTGGCAATCACTTTTTCTAGGATCTCGATAAACTTAACCCAATTGGGCAACTCAAAGAGTTCCCCAGCCCGAGCTAAACTCCGACAGGTTTCGATTAACCCTTGACGAGTTTTTTGGGTTTCTGACTGTTTGAACTGTTGCAACATTTCCCGCAGACGTTCGGGAATATCACTACGAAATACCAAATCCTTCGCACTACTAGGAGATTCTTTAGATATAACAGGAGTAGAAATGGGGCGATTAGATACAGAGGACGTGGTTACAATTTCCACTTCAGATGATCGCTTTGTCCCCTGTTGTTGAACTACTTTAATATGGTAATTTAAGGCTTCAAAAACAGGCTCGACATCCTTCAAAATAGCACTGGCTGCTTCTTCCGTTAAGCCATAAGGCCCTGATAACTGATCAATTAAGGCTTGTAATGTATCAAAAACCTGTAAAAATAATGATTCTAATTGTTGATCAATAAATTGAGTCGGAAGACGGTTTTCTTTAAGAATTTTAAAACTATCTTCTAAACGGTGAGCCGTTTGTTGAATGCTATTAAGTCCCAACATCGCCGCCCCACCCTTGACCGAGTGAGCCGCTCGGAAAACTTCATTGAGCAATTCTGGATCTTCAATCGTCGCTTGCAGATTGAGCAATCCCTGTTCAATCGTATTGAGGTGGTCTTTCGCCTCCTCAATAAAATAGCCCATAATCCGTTGTTGCTGTTCGAGTTGCATATCAGTAATCAGTAATCAGTTATCAGTCATCAGTCATCAGTTAGTTATTAGTCATTAGTTATCAAAACCGCTTCCCCTGCTCCCTAAGCTTTCTCCGAGGAATCGACACGGAAGCGTTCTACCGATGTCAGCAAGTCTCGTGCCACACCCACGAGTTTAGTTAAGGCACTGGATACCTTTTGGGCTTCAGTGGAAGTTTCTTGGGCACTATGTTCCACCGCTCGCATCACCTGGGCGACGGCGCGGGCAGTTTCATTCTGTTCAACGGTATCCGCCGTAATCGAACGGACGAGAACATCAATCCGGTTGGTCACTTGAATAATGTCATCGAGTGCTCGTTTAGCTTGTTCCGCGAGGCGAGTCCCCTCAATCACCTGTTGATGACCTTGGGACATCGCCATCATCACCGTATTGGTTTGGCTTTGAATTTGCATCACGATTTGTTCGATATCCTTTAAGGATTTAGCCGACTTATCTGCCAACTGTCGGACTTCATCCGCAACAATCGCAAATCCCTTACCCGCTTCTCCTGCCCTAGCTGCCTCAATACTAGCGTTTAAAGCCAGTAAGTTAGTTCGGGAGGCAATTTGAGAAATAAGCCCGACAATTTTAGAAATTTCCTGAGAAGATTCCCCCAAACGCTTGACTTCTCGGCTAGTTTCTGCTACGGTTTCCCGAATTTTCAGAATCCCCGCCACGGTCATTTGTACCGCTTCCCCGCCTTTAGTGGCCAAGGCTGCCGCCGACCGAGCCACTTCTTCGGCTTCCCGAGCACTTTCAGCCACCCGTTGAATGGCATCGGTCAGTACCTGTACTGAGTTGAGGGTAGCAGCGAGTTCCTCCGCCTGACGGAAAGCATCCCCGGCGACATCCTTGGCAAAGGTAGCACTATCGGTAGCTCCCTTACTGACCTGACGGGCGGCTTGTTTCACCTGTACCACAATTTCCCGCAGGTTTTGAATGGTTAAGTTAAAGGAGTCCGCCACCGCTCCCAAAACGTTTGCCGTCACTTCTGCGGTTACAGTTAAATCTCCCCGGGCTGCCCCTTCCACGTCATCCAAAAGCCGAATCACCTGACGGTGTAAATCATCTCTAGCGTCTTCTTGTTCCTTAGCTTTGCGTTGGGCTTCTCGGGTAATACTTTGAATAAATTGGGCTGCATGGTTAAATTTAGAGGACATTTTGCCAAAGTCATCCTCAGCAAAAACCGTGGCGCGGGCATCTAAGTTCCCCTTACTAATCGCATCAAATTGAGCTTGTAAATCATCTGTAGCCTTAGCAATTTGTTGGGCGCTGATCCGACCCAATCCCCAGGTCGCCAGAAAACTGGTTCCCCCAGCTACGGCGGTCAACAGCCATCCTGTACCTCGTAGATAGTCTACGACTTCGGACTTATTATTTAAGGAGGCGGTACGAGTCGAAATATTGGTAGCCGTTGCCACTAAAACCAGGGTAGCCAGTCCCGTCCCCAGTGCCATATATAAGGGTTTACGTTTCAAGGAAGCATTTTCCAAGAAAGAGAATACCCCCTGCTCTGTGGTGACCATCGTATCTATCCCTTCCCCCAAATCCGGGCTTAGGGTGGTTACAGCCGATGCAGCGTAGGCAGTATTAAAAATCTCATCATCCTGAATCGCTGAACTATCACTATCGAGGGTGCTATTGTTGGTGGTATTACCAAATTTACTATCTACGCTGCTGAAATCTGAATCAACGTACAGGTCATTATCTCCACTGTCGGTGATGCCAAAATCCCCAATATCATCAAATTCTTCAAAATCCTCTAAGAAATCATTGGGGGTCTGAGCCACCACCTTGCCATTTTGGGAACGGCCATTGGTATCATTGGCCTCAACCGTGACATCAAAGGAATTTCCAAAGGTATCTTCATCGGGATCGAGATCAAAACTATTGGGAATATCTGCCGAATCAAAAACCAGATCATCTGGTTCTTCATCTTCTTCCGCATCAGCATAATTAGAACTGAAAGCACCATTCACACTCCTTGAGGGGCCAGAGTCGTCGGGATCGGACAAGTAGGAATCATTGACCGCATTATTATTGGTTAATAGTGTTTCTTCTTCGTTGCTTTCTTCAGCATCCAAAACCTTATAGTTAGCCTTCATATTAGGAGTGTTCGGGGGTAGAGAAACAGAATCATCGGCATCATTAACGAAGAGTTCATCTGAAAAACTAAAAGCTGAATCTAAATCAGGGTCAAATTCATCTTCCTGAAAGGGTGGAGTTTCCTTGACCGAGACGAAACCATTTTGGGGTGGGTGTTCATCTGGTGACAACGATCCATCTGAATCGGCTGCATCTTCTAAAGGGGCAAAAATATCATCAAGTTCTGCCTCAAAACTTGAGGAAGCTGTACCCACGGCACGGGATGGGCTAGAGGACTCATGATTAGCACCGTTGAGTTCTCTTTGATCTGCCGGATGAGATTCATAGGCCTCTGGATTGTTTAAGCCCCCCAATTCATCGTCATCGAAGCTATCGAATTCGAGGAATTGAGTCGGTTGAGATAAATAATCCGGGGATGACCCATTCAGAGTTTCCGGTGAGTGGACTGAATCCGATTCGTCTTCGGGGTTTTCGGTTGGGGAATCGAGCCAATCTAACTCATCCTCGGGAGAGAATAAATCCCCACTTAACTGTTCAATATCACTGGTGCTAGATTCATCGGTGGCAAAGTTTGGCACCGACAGGGATTCATCTTCTTCCAGTGTAAACGGATCGGCTTCTAATTCAGTGAAAGAATTTTCCGGGTCTAGGGGGTTTAAAATTTCTGTGCCTTCCTCTAAGTCGCCCCCCGAAGCAAAAGGATTATCTTCGGTGAAACTTAGGGGAGATTGACTACCATTGGATTTTACATAATCGGGTTCATCCTCTAAATTATTGAACCCCAAACCGATGGAAGCATCCAGATCAGAAGTGGATAAATCCAAGTCAGCATCGTCTAAGTCTTGGAAATCAAAGTTATCATCCTGCAAATCATTAAAATCCATCAGGGTTTCTTCGGTGGATGACCCATTCAGTCCATGAGTATCGGCGGATTCCAAATCTAAATTAGGTATGGAGGATGTGCCATTGGATGAACCATTGGTTTCTTCTGAGAGCCAATCTAAATCCTGGGTTAAATCCATTTCCTCGCCCTCGATTTCTTCGTTTACCAAGGCATTAAAAATTTCTGGGGAATCAAGGCTATCCTCGAAACTACCCGGAGGAGATTCTATTAAGTATTGGTCAGTATCGGCTAAGGCTTGATGGGCTTGTTCGAGTAATTCGGAGTCATGGGTTAAGTTGATGACGGCGACATACTGCTCACGGGCGACATCATACTGTTGCAACCCGTAGCCATAGATATGACCACAGAGAAGACGGGCAGATGGATCTTCTGGATAATCTTCTACCAGTTGATAAACCAGCGCCGCCGCTTGTTCATAATTCCCTTGACAGTATGCTTCCTCGGTTTGCTGATACTCTTGTAGGAAGTCTGTGCTTGTTGCCATGAGCGATTCCCCTTTTGACTTTCAAGTTTAGTTTTGCTCGTGCTTAATAGTTAAGATTTCGATGTAGAAACACGGATTATAAGGATGTAATCCGGTCTGTAGTAGATTTTCTAATAATCCCTACCCTGGGCTGGGTGAGTGAGGATTGGAGATTTAACATTAGGATGACAAAACCTCTGGTGGAGTTTTTGGGTTTCCCAGGTTAAAAGCTTTAGCTTAAACAGTTTTATAATCAATTGATAGTCGGTTTCCTCAATGGTTATGGGATAAACCCGATTGATAGCTGGTCACGTTGCCCAACGAGCCGATCGCAGAATTGCAATTTGGTCTAAAAGTCGCAGGACGCTGCCTTCAGTTCCAACTTGCCACTCTCCTTTGATAAAAGGAGTCATACTATCACTGACTTGGGTGGGCATTTGCATTTTATCAGGGTCAAGCCATGCCATGTCATTGACTTCATCAACAGCTAATCCTAATATAATGTCTTGATCTTCAACGGCAATAACATGGATCTCTGTTCGATCCGTATTTAAGGGGGTTGCATCCCCTAAAAATTGCCCTAAATCAGCGACCCAAATCACTCGACCCCTGAGATTGAAGGTTCCCAGCAACAGGGGGGAAACATTAGGAATCGGGGTCATCCGATCTGGCGATTGAAAGAGTACCTCCCGAATCCCGATGGCGGGAATGGCAAATTCATTCCGTGAAGGGACGAAAAAGCGAAGATGGGGTTCGCCTTCGGGGGTTGCCAGTTCTTGAAATTCTGGACTGTCTGTTCCTTGCCCGGTTAAAAAATCAGAATTCCCAACCATGGTTATTTTTCACCTATTATCTAAGTAACTGTTTAACGGTTCCGATGAGTTCACTGGGTTGAAAGGGTTTAGCAATATAAGCATCTGCCCCCTGTTTCATCCCCCAATAGCGGTCAAATTCTTCCCCCTTAGAAGAACACATGACAATGGCAATATCTCGGGTTTTGGGATCGGATTTTAGGCGACGACAGAGTTCATAGCCGTTCATCCTGGGCATAACAATATCTAGCACCATTAAATCGGGGGGGTTTTTTTTGCACTTCTTCAAGTGCTTCCACACCGTCGGTGGCGATACTGACTTGTAACCCATTTTCCTTGAGAAGACCACAAATCATCTCCCGTTGAGTGACACTATCTTCGACAACCATAACTGTATTCATTTTTCTTCTCCATTAGAAACTCCCAAATTACCTGTAGTCAGGTTGGCGGTTTGAGTCCAAGTGGAACGAGGTTTATGCTGCATTACAAATTAATCGTAGAGTGTAAGAAAACCTAAGTATCTCAAAAGATGTGATTCTATTTCGATTATACGTGAATAGTACGGGAGCTTGATAGCCCCGTCTCTTGAGAGCGGGGAGTCCATCAGCCGGGTGATATTAGGTCAAAGGGTTTCTAACTCTGTCATAAATTCATCTTCTAAATCTGTATTAATAGAAGCATCTATTGTTTTTCCTGGCCCAATATAGGTTTCGACTAATGTTAATAATTCGGCATCTCCAAAGGGTTTAGTTAAGTAATTTGTCGCCCTGACCATACGAGCTTTGAGTCGATCAATAAATCCATCAATTCCTGTTAACATAACAATCGGAGTTTGACGGAAAGCGGTAGAATTTCTTAACATGGCACAGATTTCATACCCATTTAATTCGGGCATGGCAATATCACAAAGAATTAAATCGGGTTTAAGCTGAAAAACTAAACTCAATGCTTTTAAAGGGTTGCCAATTGCTGTGGCTTCATAGCCTTGTTCTCTTAAAATAATTTCAACGCTTTCTCGAATTACTAGATCATCATCAATACAAACAATTCTCGGAGTTCTAGTCCTATCAGTAAAAGGTTCTGGCTCGTTAAAAACGTTTTCAGGATGGAGAGCCAACAATTGTACAAGTCCCTGTTGTACAAAGGGATAAATAGCCTTTGCCACCGTGACAATATCTCGGTGTAAGTAACGGGATATTTGACGAATTGAGGTTTGACCATCCGCCCAATGATTCAGGCTTTCAAACACTTTAGGTCGGACTGTTTTTTGTAATTTTGACTGATCGGTAATCAAGGGACATTGGTTTGGGGAAGTAATATGGGGATGGAATTTTTTCCATTCTTGAACTTGTTTGAAAATATTGGCTAATAAGGGACTAATTTCTAGGGTGGTTAACTGGGGGGCTAATCCCGATCCCATTTCAAAAATAAAAGCACCTTGATGTAAACTTAGCAAATCAAATAGGGTTTCTTGAACCATACAATGAATAATATTACGGGCAATTTCTGGGGTAATCACTTGATTTTCTAACAACGCCCATAAATATCCGTATTCCGGTGCATTGACCGATGTGATCGAAGGAATTTCCAACTCCGAAAGGACGGTTTCAGCTTGATAGCGCCGTAAATAATCCCGTAATCTCTGGAGACTGCCTTCGCTTTGGCCGGCATAGATAATTCGACCATTCCAAGAAAAAACCAGCCAACACTGTCCCGTGAGACGAATGGGATGGCGTTCCATTTCCATCGTCGTCTGGGATGAACTGTAAGCTTCTACCATGAGTTCCCCTGTCCTCTGGCCAAGCTCAATCAGTTGTAAAATACTACGAATATCAATTTCGTTTAAAGAGCCTTGCATTTAGCAAGTTGCCTCCTGCAAATCAGTTTCAGTTTATATATAGCAGGGAATATTCCCCTGGGACATCCAAACAGCTTTTAGCCAAGATTCCACGGCTAGTTATCTTTCGGTTGAAGTCATAGAGCGAAGATGCTCCCGGTGCTGTCGTAAAGCCGATGGGCTGTCAGAAGACAGAACTCACATTGAGCATACCAGTTGCAAGTAACTTATGGTCAATCAGTGCAAAAATTTGCGAAATATTAGGTAGGGAATCTAGTGAAAAGCCCCTTGAGATGTTAACTTTTATAAACCCCCTGTAGAAACCAATTGCGATTCTGACCGGGTAAACTGTCCATCCATCAGGATTTTCCAGCAAAATGCAAGCAGCGATCAATCCCACCCTAGCTAATTTGTCCATTGTGCCCCAACGTCAGCCTCTGAAAGTCGTGGTGTTAGGAGATAGTCTCGTCTATGGATTTGGTGATCCTGAAGGGGGCGGCTGGGTGGAACGACTGCGGCGTCAATGGATGTCACCGGAGAGCGTTGGCCCGATTCTCTACAATTTGGGGGTACGGGGAAATCGGGTGATTCAAGTTTGCGATCGCCTTGACCAAGAATTGCGCCATCGGGGAGAATTACGCAACCGTTTACCGGATGTGAGTATTTTTTCTGTGGGATTAAATGATTCGGCGCGGGTACAATCGTTTCAAGGTCGCAATTACACGGAATTTGATCATTTTGAAACTACCCTAAATCATTTATTAGATCAAGCTGAAAAAATGTGTCAGGTTGTGTTTGTGGGAATGGTTCCAGTTGATGAAAGTAAAATGCCCTTTCAGGGCTGTTTATATTATACTTTAGCCGATCAATTTCGCTACAAAGATGCCACTCGTCTCGCCTGTTTAGATCGCAATATTCCCTATTTAGATTTATTAGAAATTTGGACAGATCGAGGGGAACATTGGTGGAAATCTCGGTTATGTTCTGATGGTTTACACCCCAATGTTGCTGGATATGAGGCGTTGTTACAGGACATTCAACACTGGGAACCTATCCAGAAATTAGCCGATTAATCCAAGGACTCGAGGGATAAACTCTTTCCCCCTATTCCCTGTTCCCTCCCCCCCTAGCCCCCCGTGCACGGGGGGTTTGGGGGGGATCTTCCCTGTTCCCTATAAATTCCGAATTACCCGACAAGGATTCCCGGCTGCTAGAACTCCTGAAGGAATATTATCAACCACTACGCTACCTGCGCCAATGGTGGTATTATCACCAATTTCTACCCCTGGACAGATAATTGCACCGCCACCAATCCAAACATTATCACCTATTTTAATTGGTGCTGCTAATTCTTTTCCGGTTAGGCGTAATTCGGGATCAATTGGATGATAGGCGGCATAAATTTGAACGTTAGGCGCTAATAAAACATTATCCCCAATTTCAACATAATTGCAGTCTAAGATAATACAATTAAAGTTCATGTAAACATTATTCCCCAGTTTAATATAACAGCCATAATCACAATAAAATGGGGGAGTGATGAACAGATTATTTCCGATTTTATCGAATAATTCCAAGAGAATTAATTGACGAGTTTCTAACTCATCTTCTGTGGTACTATTATATAAACGAGTCAGTTTGGAAGCACGTTTCCGTCCTAAAACTAACTCTGGATCGTTGCCGAGATATAATTCTCCCGCCAGCATTTTTTCCTGTTCTGTTTGAGGTTTATTGTCCATACTAATCAGCATTAATCCAACGAAACACAGAAGCGATCGCCCGGTTGACAAAACTATTGGGTTTCTCCTCAATAATTTTGCGTTGAGCTTGATCTCGTTCTAGTTCTAATTTAGCAATTAATCGTTCTCCTTTTTGTTCACGAATCAAAGCGACTAAATAATCATGGGTAAGTTGATATCGATCATCGGGGATATCCGGGAGGTGTAGAATTAATCCTTCCTCTACTAAGACTGCTAATAGGGGTTCAATTTTACTAAATTCTGTGTTTAATTCTTCGGCGAGTTCTTTGCTGGTTTTCAGGGGACGACGTTCTTGTTCACTGGTTAGAACATTGAGAATTTTAATTACTATTCGTTCATTTTTGGCACTACAATCTCGAATGATTTCATCCAAAAACTGCTCTAATATTTTTTGTCTGGGATGTTCTCCAAGTTTTCTGTATTGTTCTAGGGTTTGAATATCATTAGATTGCAATTGGGTTCCAATCAGTTGCAATTCAATTGGTCTAATTTGATCAATATTAACAGTTAAATCCTGAATTAATTGATTCATTAAATCAGGTTCCATCGTGAACTGAGCTCGTTCAATTTGATTTTGAATTAAAGTTTTTGCTTGATTTAAAGTAAAGTTTTCCAAACCATAAAGCACTTTTTTTGAGAGGATTTCAGCCTGAATAACATCCTCTAAATTAGTTTGGCGATCGCATTCTAACAAATAATGTAAAGCATCATCTCTTAATGAGAGTAAAATTTTAATTGAATTCAAACTCAAACTTTCTTTTAAAAATTCATAAAAGGGTAATCGTTGTTCTAACTGTTTACACACCACAAAAAATTCTTCAAATTGGTCAAAAATCAAGACCGTTGGAATTTGATTTTGATCATTGCGTTTGAGTAAATTGACAACGGAATTCAAGTTCCAGGTTTTCGGGTTAGGTTCTCGTAACCAGTCGGTATAAATTCTGAGTAAAATTGGTGTAGCAACTTTAGAATTACCTGAACGTTCTTCTAACAGCTTGGGTATAATTCCTGCATTCAGTAATGAACTTTTACCCACCCCAGAATCCCCATGCAGAATAATCAGTTTATATTCCGGGTCTTGAATCCGTTCAAATAGGGCTTGAACGTCCTTTAAACGGTCGGAATTTTCAATTTCTACAGCAATAGATTGTTGTTCTTCATTGGGTTTAGATTGGGCTTGTAAGGTACGAACTCCGATAAAGGCGCGTAACCCATACTGATATTCTATTTTAATTTTTTCTTCTTTTAAACGGGAGGCTTGAATATATAAATCTTGATCAAAATAAAGTTTGTGTAACGCTGTCAAAATTCTGAGATAACCTTTGGGGTCATCTTCAAGACTGGTTCTTTTTAAGGCTTCTTCGAGTTTATTAACCGTTGTTTCCCACTGTTGTAATTCCTGTTTGGATTCCGTGAGTAAATAAAGATAGGAATTATTAGAACTGGCGGTGGTACTCATCGGGTCACTGTAGGCGGATTGACCTTGAATAGCTAAAGCTAACTCCGCTAATTGATTGGCGTGCGCCCATTTAGATTCATGTAAAGCGGCTTCAGCCAAAAAACCATAATCCTTGGCTAACTGGATTTCTGAACCATAGGAAATGTGTAATTCAATAGCTTTTTTGGCTGCTTTTTGCAGTCCGTCCCATTCCTCTAATTGTCTTAAAACTGTGGTTAATTCCCCAATAAATTTAGACATTAAATCAGGGCGATTGACTTTCTCAAAAATTTCTAAGCTTTTCTCAAAATAGTTCCTAGCCTCTTGCAAATTTTGAGTATTTTTTGCTTGATTATCGGACTGACCCAGGGTAAGAAAACATAACCCCAAATGGAATAAAACTCCCCCCATTTGTTCGATAAATTGATTGGGTAGAATAGTTTCTCGGTTAGCCATAGAAAGCATCTCTAAATTGCCTTTGGCTAAAGCTGGTGGCCAATATTCTAAACTGCGACGATAATGGTAAAGAGTCGCTTCTAAGTCATGATTCTCGTAGGCTTCTCGACCTAAAATAAATTGTAATCCAGCGATTAAGGTGGGTAATAATTGCTGATAGTTATTTTGTCGAACTTGCTGAAGAATGACTTTAAATTCAGCATAGGAGTCTCCCAAAAGCGTAGCATTGCTTTGGAATATCTCCGTATTGGGATCTAAAATTCCGGTAAACACCTGCTCAACACAGCGATTCAGAAATAGAATGGATGGAGAGGAAGGATTACTGGGAACAGCTTTTGGGGGAGTGATATCGCTCATTACAATTGCCTCAGACTGGGTGTAGTCTTAGAAGTATTAATAGTGTGGCATTTTTTGAATTAAAAAACAATGGTTGGGAAAAGAATCGAGGTATCCCTGGATATTTTCAAGGATACCCGTTTAAAGATTAAACCTTGTGGTTGGCTGACTTAGCAATTTTCCCGGTTTATTGTAAACATTTATTATGAGCCGCTTCGAGGGTTTTTACATAGTCTGAATCTTTTCCGTATAATCCCGTTAAAATATTAACTGTTTCTTCGACTAAAATCAAGGAATTTACCGTATTAATCCAAGACATATCTCCGGCGGGGAGAATCATTCCATAAAATTCACAGGTTAAGGGTTCTTTGGGAATTAAAGCATAATCTTGAGGTTTTATTTCTGGATTTCTGAGCACTTCTCCAATTAATAATAATCCGTCGCTGGCGAAGGCATTTAAACGACCTTGAACTACATCTTCAACGGCATTTTTTCGACCGTCAACTCCTGGGTATTCTACAACTTTTGCTAAGGAATAGCGACTGCTAATAAACTGTTGGGTTAAGGATGCAGGTAAAACCCCAATGGAAATAGCTTCTAAAGCTCCCGATGGTTGAATATAAGATTGATTATCCGGTCTAACTAATAAGTGAACTCCCGTGGCTAAAAACCGATCAGAATAAGTAATACCTGGTTCTGGATTCCTCAAAATTGTATTAGGGCCACATTCTAAATGAACTTTTCCTTCCCTGACTAATTGTTCCCGATTTTGTAAATTTGAGGGAATTAATTGTACCTCTATGGGTTTACTTAGTTTTAACTGTTTTTGCAATCTTTCTCCTAATAAATCCATTAATTCAATACAATATCCCTCCCACTTTCCATCGGATGTAACAAATCCTAATGGGGGTGCATCTTGTCGAACTCCTGCTTTTAAAACTCCGGTTTTTTTGATATCTTCTAAAACTGTTCCAGCAAAACTTTGTAAAGGAAAAAGTACCGATAAAATCAGGCTTAATGTAACAGTTGCGAGTTTGGTTTTCATGTTATGATCAGGATGACAAACACAGTAATCGAGTCTAGCTTACCGCAAAAAGCCGGGGGCAGACCAAACTAATTTTAGGTTTGTAAAGGTTATTGAGTTGGCAAGGGACAGGGAAAACGGTAATATTTTTTAATCCCAATAGAGTAGTAACAGAATATGGATTACGATTTAGTGATTATTGGTGCGGGAGTGGGCGGACATGGTGCTGCTATCCACGCCGTCGGTTGTGGCTTGAAAACCGCAATTATTGAAGCCGCGGACATGGGGGGAACTTGTGTTAACCGAGGCTGTATTCCCTCTAAAGCGTTATTAGCGGCGTCGGGACGGGTCAGAGAATTACATAATACCCATCACTTAAAAAATTTAGGGATTCAGTTAGGACAAGTCAGTTTTGATCGTGAACAAATTGCTAACCATGCTGATAATATTGTCACTAAACTTCGGGGTGACTTGACTAATAGTTTGAAGCGGTTAGGGGTTGATGTAATTCAAGGTTGGGGTAAAATTGCCGGGGCGAATAAAGTTACCGTTGAAACTACTAACGGAGAAAAAACAATTACCGCTAAAGATATTATTTTAGCACCGGGTTCTGTGCCTTTTGTTCCCCCAGGAATTACGATTGATCATCAAACAGTTTTTACCAGTGATGATGCGGTTAAATTAGCATCCCTACCCCAATGGATTGCGATTATTGGAAGTGGTTATATCGGATTAGAATTTTCTGATATTTATACGGCTTTAGGTTGTGAAGTTACCATGATTGAAGCCTTAGATCAATTAATGCCAACTTTTGATCCTGATATTGCTAAATTAGCTCAACGGGTTTTAATTAATCCCAGGGATATTGAAACTAAAGTCGGGAAATTAGCCTTAAAAGTAACTCCGGGTTCTCCGGTTATTATTGAGTTAGCCGATACTAAAACTAAAGAAGTAGAAGAAGTCCTAGAAGTGGATGCTTGTTTGGTCGCCACTGGACGGATTCCGGTGAGTAAAAATTTAGGTTTAGAATCGGTGAATGTTGAACCTATTCGGGGCGGTTTTATTCCTACGAATGATCATTTAGAGGTATTATCTGGAGGTGAACCTGTTCCCCATTTATGGGCGATTGGAGATGTTACGGGTAAAATGATGTTAGCCCATACCGCATCCGCCCAGGGAGTCGCCGTTGTAGAGACTATTTGCGGACGTCCTCGCGCGGTGGATTATCGCAGTATTCCGGCGGCTGCTTTTACCCATCCTGAAATTAGTTATGTGGGTTTAAATGAACCTGCGGCGAAGGAATTAGGACAAACAGAAGGGTTTGAAATTGCAACGGTAAAAACCTATTTTAAGGGTAATTCTAAAGCAATTGCGGAGGGAGAAACCGAAGGTATGGCTAAAGTGATTTATCGGAAAGATACGGGGGAAATTTTAGGAGTTCATATCTTTGGTCTTCATGCTTCTGATTTAATTCAAGAAGCGGCAAATGCTATGTATCACCGTCAATCTGTCCATGATTTAGTGTTCTCGGTTCATACTCATCCCACCCTTTCAGAAGTGCTTGATGAAGCCTACAAACGGGCTGTTTTTAGTGTTGGGGGTCATTAGATTTAATATTCCTAAACCTCCCTTTTTAAGCTCTCCAGGGCTGTTTAATTACCCCTTGTAAATGTATGACCCAACCCCCAAACCCATAAGATGTAAGGTGAGGGGGAGAGGTCACACCAGTTAGGGCTATATTTCTGAAGTTAATTAAAACTTTTAATTAAACTGATTTTAAATTTAAAAGAAACAGTTTATCCTTCATGATCTTTTAATATATCTTCTAAAATCTCAGGACTTAATCCTTTCGCAACGGCTTTTTGACCGATTTCACTCATCGTTTGTCGCAATTTATTAATAGCCATTTTTCGAGATATCGTTTGACTTTTCAATAAAAAGGCAATTCTAGTTTCTATCTGTTGTTTTTCTTGTTCGTTAGCCTGGCGGTAACTTTCAGCAATATCAACAGGAACTTTAATTGTAATTTCTTCTAGGTATGTCATCGGTGATTTTACCTCAATTATTATATCCTGCGGTTTAGGATGTTCTCTTAGTATAACAGTACATAAACCCAGTTTCTGAAAAAAACGGTTTTTTTGAGGTCGGGTTACAAAATTAACCTTGAATTTGATATAATCAATTTTATATTAAGTTGGAGGATTAGTCTATGTCTTTTTACCATCAAAACCTAGAGGCTTTTTTGAAATTACTAGAAGAACAGCCTCAATTATTTATTGACTCACACCGTCAAGAATTAATCGAGTTAATTGAACCCTTACCCGATGATATTGAAACTTTGTCAATTGCGATCGCTAGTTGGTATGAAAACTATGATGATATTGTTGATGCTCAGTTAGAAATTCTGAATAGTTATATTTTAATTAATAACGATTCTGAAAAAACATCAACTTCAGAATTAGCATTAGCTCGTTTACCCCTAACTAATATTAGTTCTGTTCCCAAACCCAAACTTGAGTTAAACAAAGAAACTTTAAAAAATGCAATTCAACCCTTATCAAAAATAACTCCTCCTCAATAAAAACAATCTTTGTCGATTTAATATCAATCTATTCGACAAATGATTCAAAGTTACGCTAAACTATATTTATCCTAATTGGGTTAACCTGTTTATGTTTATTGTTGATCACGAACCCGCTAACCTTCAAAGATTAGAACAACCGGAAGAATTTGATGATATTATATTTCCACCTAGTGATTTATGGAGTGAGGAACCTCCCGTGGAAAGTGATTTACACCGCAGACAAATTGATCTCCTGATTCATCTTTTAGAGTGGTGGTGGCGAAACCGTCAAGATTTTTATGTTTCTGGAAATTTAACTATCTATTTTAACCCGAATCAAAAAAAATCACAGGATTTTAGAGGGCCAGATTTCTTTGTGGTTTTAGACACAGAACGCAAACCCAGACGCAGTTGGATGATTTGGGAAGAAGGAAAATATCCTAATATTATTATTGAACTTTTATCTCCATCCACGGCAGAAATTGATAAAGGATTAAAAAAACAACTCTATCAAGATAACTTTCGCACCTTTGATTATTTTTGGTTTGATCCTGATACCTTAGAATTAGCCGGATTTCATTTAGTTGAGGGTAAATATCAACCCCTTGAATCTAATTCTCAAGGATGGTTATGGAGTCAACAATTAGAATTATTTTTGGGTGTTTATAACTCCCAATTGCGTTTTTTTACCTCAGATGGTCAACTTCTCCCCACTCCCGAAGAAGCAGCAATAGCAGCAGAAATATTATTAGCAAAATATCGAGAACAATTTGGGGAGTTACCCTAATTGGTCATAATAATTCCCAAATATAAAACGTTGTTGGGCTTTAGCCCTCCGGAGAGGGCTAAAGCCCAACAACAAATCTGGAGGTATGGAAGACCCACCCCTGGCCGAGATTGGCCAAATAATTTCGATCATTTAAGATTTGTTGCGAAAATTAACATCTAATCAAGGTAAAATAAAAGCCGTTCAGAACCGCAGTTTAGGTTAGCATCCCAAACCCTGATGTTTACGATTCAGTTTGGGGTAAAAACACAACTGGGGACTACTCACTCAGATTCAATCAAAATATCTGTGCAATCATCCAATAATAAGTCTAACCAGGCCACCCTTAGTGCCTCAGAAACCAGGAAATCAGAGTTACCCTTTACTCTCCAAGATATCAGGGCGGCAATTCCTGCCCAGTGTTTTGAACCCTCGGTTTGGAAATCTCTGAGTTATTTCTTTATTGATATTTCGATCATCGCAGGTCTGTATTTTATCGCCTATAAACTCGATTCTTGGCTGTTTTTCCCCATTTTTTGGGTGATGCAAGGAACGATGTTTTGGGCGTTATTTGTTGTGGGCCATGATTGCGGTCACGGGTCTTTCTCCAAAATTAAATGGCTGAATAACTTAATTGGCCATTTATCCCATATTCCGATTCTAGTTCCCTATCACGGTTGGCGCATCAGCCACAGAACCCATCACGCCAATACCGGAAATATTGATACCGATGAAAGTTGGCATCCGGTAACGGAAAGTACGTTCAATAAGATGGTTTGGTATGAAAAGCTGTTGCCCTTTTATATCCCCTTAGTCGCCTATCCGGTTTATCTGTTCCGTAGTTCTTCTCCCCTTCGTAAAGGCTCTCACTTTTTACCGAGTAGCCCTATGTTTAAAGAGTCCGAAAAATGGGATATTATTACCAGTACATCTTTGATGATCGTGATGGTAAGCTTTTTAGGGTTTATCACCTATCAGTTTGGCTGGGTGTTTTTCCTGCAATACTATTTCATGCCCTATTTCGTGTTTGTGATGTGGCTAGATTTAGTTACTTACTTACATCATACGGAGGCTGATATTCCCTGGTATCGGGGGGAAGATTGGTATTTCCTAAAAGGGGCTTTATCAACCATTGACCGAGATTATGGCTTTATTAATCCCATTCATCATAATATCGGAACTCACGTTGCCCATCACATTTTCTTGAATATGCCCCACTATCATTTAAAAACAGCAACGGAAGCAATTAAACCCCTACTGGGTGACTATTATCGTTGTTCTGATGAACCGATTTGGAAAAGTTTTATTCAATCCTATTGGTCTTGTCATTTTGTTCCTGATAACGGGTCAAAAGTCTATTATCAATCAGGTTGGAAAGCTGACAAAACCGTTGATTAACTATAAACCAGAAACCGGGTTTGTATCCTAAATGATTTATGGTAGTAGGGGTAATTCATGAATTACCCCTACGGCAAAAACCCGTTTTTTTTCCTGGAATTATTGAATTTTAACAGTTAATTGATAACTAGCATTCCCTCGGGTTCCACCCACAATAATCTCATAATTTCCGGTGGCGGGTAATTTCAAACTAGACTGGGTAGCTTCGGTTTTCAAAACCTGCCCATTGGGGGCAATTACATCAAAAACAGCGTTATTTTCTAAAGCGGTAATTTTAAGATCCATTCTTTGACCTTGGTTGGCTTTTAATAAATAAATATTGCGAGTTCCTCGCACTACCGACTGACTCACAGTTGCTGAATTTTTCCCCGGTGCAAAACGAATTTGAGAGACTAAACAGGGTTGTTTTTTATAAACTATTCGTCCCGTATTTAAAGAGTCTGCATTTAACGTCCAAGTTTCCTTAGTTTTTTGAGTATCTAACTCAATTTTTGTGGTAATATTCAAGTTTAATTTATTGCCATTTTTCGTTCCTTGTAATATTTGGGTATAGGACGTATAGTAGGATGCTTTTTGATTATGAATCGTAGCTTCAACCCGACCCGTGACTTTATTTCCATCAAGATAAATTCGGGCGATGGAGTCCATATTATCATCAGCAATAGAAAAACAATAGCCTTGAATGGAGGAAGCGGGGCTAGAATTTTGAGCTAATTGTATGGAAGAATTGGGTACAAAGGAGGCTAAAGAATTTATCTGAGGTGCAACATTCAGAAACGTTCCTGCAATAGCCAAAAATCCTAATAATTTGATCATTATTTTTACCTTGTTATTGTTTGTTGACGGTTAAGTGCTTATTCCCATTACCCATTACCTATTACCTATTACCCATTACCTATTCCCTGACTACTGACATAATATTCGATCTTCGGGACTTAGTTGGGAATTGGTTTTTAAATAATCCTTGATCCAGTCACAAGCATAGGCGAATTCATTCAAGTTTAAAACTTGATCTAAGTTCCATAATATCACTGTTTTATCTTCACTAACGGAAGCCAGAGTTTGACCATCGGGACTAAATTTAACATTATAAACTTGATCATTATGACCATTCAAAGTTTTAATTAAAGTACCATCGAGTTTCCAAAGTTTAATCGTGTTGTCCTGACTTGCTGATGCCAATAACTTTTGGTCAGGACTGAAGGCGACGGCCATCACGGTTGCGGTGTGTCCCTTGAGGGTATTTTCATAAATAAAGGATTTAGTCCTAGGGTTCCAACGCCATAATTTTACGGTTTCATCCCGACTGGCGGAGGCTAAAATCTGTCCATCGGGACTCAAAGCCAGTCCCCAAATCCCATCTTGATGACCGGTTAATGTTTGTAGGAGTTGACCGTTGAATTTCCAGAGTTTTATGGTTTTATCGTCAGAACTCGAAGCAATCCAATCACCCGTGGGCGCAATTGCTATTCCCCAAACTTGACCATTATGATTCTTCAAAGTTTGGCGGAGTGTTCCATCGATTCCCCAAATTTTCACCGATTCATCCCAACTTGCAGAAATCAAGGATTGATTATCGGGGGTAAATTTTATCCCCCAAACCCCGGCTTTATGTCCTAATAAGGTTTGATTGGGATTGGTGATAAATGTTCCATTTTTAGCTTTTTTCCAAAGTTTAATCGTCTCATTTGAGGAGGCTGAGGCTAACCATTGACCATTGGAACTAAACTCAACCTGATTAACCCACGAGTTCTGTCCTGTAAGTGTTTGTAATAACTGCCCCTTTTTTGTCCAGAGTTTAATCGTCTGGTCTAAGGATGACGAAGCAATGGTTTGACCATCGGGACTAAAAGCGATTCCCCAAACGCTGTCTTGATGATCGATTAACCGAGTTACTAAATAATCTTTGGTTTTCCAAAGTTTAACACTTTTATCCCAACTTGCTGAAGCGATTATTTGACTATCGGGACTAAAGACAATATCACTTACTTCTCCATTATGTCCGAATAAAGTTTTATAAGGAGTATAAACAGAAGTCTTGGCATCTTTTCGCCAGAGTTGCACTTCTTTATTTCGCATTCCCGCCGCTAAAAATTTCTGATTGGGACTAAATACTACATCCCAAACTGCATTATCAAAGGGGCCTAATGTATTGACTAATAGCCCTTCCCGACTCCACAATTTAATGGTTTTATCTCGACTAGCGGAAGCCAGGGTTTGACCATCGGGACTCCAAGCCACAGCCATCACTTCCCCCTGATGTCCGGTCAGGGTTTTTAACAGTGTGCCATCGGATTTCCAAATTTTAACCGTATTATCGGCACTTCCAGAGGCAAATCTCTGACCATCGGGACTAAAGACAACGGTTCTAATTTCAGCACCATGGGCTGGGATAGTTTTTAATAGTTTCCCATCTATTGTCCACAATTTTATGGTATGATCAAAACTAGCTGATATTAGGATATCTTGATTCGGACTAAAACTAACAGCCAGGACGGGTTCTTTATGTCCATTTAAGGTTCTTAAATAGCTACCATCGGTTTTCCACAATTTAATTGTTTTGTCTCCACTCGCTGAAGCTAGGAGGGGATGACGGGGACTAAATGCTAACCCTATAATACCACCTTCATGTCCTATCAGGGTTTTCCAGAGTGAACCATCGGGTTTCCATAGTTTAACGGTTTTATCCTGACTTCCAGAGGCAATTAAATCTCCTTTGGGGCTAAATTGTACGGTGGAAACCATACTGGTATGCCCCAACAGTTGATTATATTCTTGAATCCCATAAACCGCTTTTTGCAATGTCAATTTTACATTCTGGTGAATTTTTGTATCCACATCCGATAGGGTTTGCAATTTTCGATAGGCTATCATGGATTGAATTAAGGCTTCAAACCTTTGATTTAAAGCAAATAAGGACTCAGATGATTGATTTATAGCTTTAACTTCGTTGATTTTTGCCTGGTGTTCATTCACCCTAGCTTGATGATATTGAAACCCTGAGATTAGACCTAATATAATGGTAATAACTAGGGCACTACTAACAGATATCAGTAAAAATCTTTGCAGTTTTGCGGTCTTTTTTTCTTCGGTTAGTCGGGCTTCTACTTCCAGCATTCTGGCAGCTTCTAAGGATTTTTGAACTTCTTGCCGATCTAATTCTTCACTTTTAGCTAAAAATTGATAATCTAAATCACTAATACTGCGACCACTTGACCAATTTTGGGATTCTTTTAAGGCCTGTCCCCGTAATAGTCGAGAACTATCTTGTTGTTGAGATTCTATCCAAGCATCAAAGCCTTGAGAATAGGGCCGCAGGTTCCTCAATTGTTGGTTAACCCAATCTAAATCAAAGACTTCTTGATAAATCCGATTTTTTACCCGCAGAAACCCGGTATATTTGATCACTAAACCGGATAATATTAGTTCTGATTGTTCGTTACTATCATCGGTTAAAACTTCTAAATTTCGCAGAATATCTTGATAGATTCCTAAAATTCTGCCGATATGATCGGGGTTATTTTGAATTCGGTTACGAATGGTTTTTAAATGTTCGGGTTCATCTTGAGATTCCCATTTATAAATAATCTGCGATCGCACTAATGATTCTACCCAAAATCCTTCGGTTCCGGGGGGAATAATTAATATTTGATTAATTGTTTTTTCGGTAGAATTTATCACCAATTGACATATTTTTTGTGTTAAAAAAGGTTGTCCTCCTGTCCAATTGATGATTTCTTGCATAATGGCTTTAGCATTAGTAATTTTTGGCTCCAAACCTTCAATTAAAGGTTGAACTTCATTCAGGGTAAAACCCGATAATTGAATGGCTTTTCCGATATTAAAGGGGGTACGAGTGCGATCGGAAATTAAAGCTGAAGGGGTAGCAACTCCAAATAAGGCAAAGCTAATCCGGTTATATTCAGGATTAATTGCCCGTTGATTATAACAAAAACGAATTAAAGCAAAAAAATCATCTACTTTAAAATTTAAACTTAAAATACTATCAATTTCATCAACAAAAATAATTAATTTTTGACCAGGAAATTCAACCAATAAAATATCTTCTATAAAATTACTAATACGTTGAATCACAGAAACTTCTGATTCTTCTTTCCACCAATTTTTTAAATTAAATTTACCTAAAAGATTAAATCCGCGCCATAATTCAGTAACTATTCCTTTATACCATTGTTGTTCCGTCACCATTTCGCTACCAATGCGAGTCATATCCAAGGTCGCACACTGAAAACCTTCTTGTTGTAAACGATAACGAGTTTTAACCAATAGGGAAGATTTCCCCATTTGCCGAGAATTTAAAACATAACAAAAATGCCCCTGTTGTAATTGAGAATACAGATCGAAATCCGCTTTTCTGACTACATAAGTCGGAGCATCTTGAGCTAAACTTCCCCCAATTTGATAGGCAGAATTAATCATGTATTACTAATCCAAAATTTAACCCACGCAGGTGGGTTTTGTCTGTGTAGCCGCGATTTGCAATCGCAAGATAGTATTCGGCGAATATAATTCGCTACTACACAAACGAAGTCCACCTGCGTGGACTAAGAGAAAATTCAGGTTTTTAAACCCACAAAGGTGGGTTTTATCTGTTTAGCCGCGATTTGCAATCGCCAGGGATAGGTTACATCATGCCCATGCCACCCATGCCGCCCATGCCGCCCATGCCGCCCATACCGCCCATACCACCCATGCCGCCCATGCCGCCCATGGCATCCATATCGGCGGATTTCTTCTCAGGTTTTTCCACAACTAAGGCTTCAGTTGTTAATACTAATCCTGAAATTGAGGAAGCGTTTTGTAGGGCAGAACGTACCACTTTTGCCGGGTCAATAATCCCAGAAGCAATTAAATCTTCATAGGTTCCAGTTAAGGCATTATAACCAATATTAAAGTCGGTATTGCGGACATTTTCCACCACCACAGCGCCTTCAGCCCCAGCATTACTGGCAATATAAAATAAAGGAGCTTCTAGGGCTTTGGCAATAATTCCCGCCCCAATTTTTTCCTCATCACTCAGTTGAGCTTTCAGTTCATCAACTTTTTTCGCCAGATGAATTAAAGTAGTCCCGCCCCCAGGAACAATCCCTTCTTCTACGGCGGCTTTAGTGGCATTTAAGGCATCTTCAATCCGCAGTTTCCGAGATTTCATTTCCGTTTCGGTGGCAGCCCCCACTTTGATTACAGCCACTCCTCCGGCTAATTTTGCAATTCGCTCTTGGAGTTTTTCCGCATCATATTCAGAGTCGGTTTCTTCCAGTTGACGACGAATTTGTTCAACCCGTTTTTTCACATCGGCTTGAGTTTTGCTATCCGTAACAATAATTGTATTGTCTTTTTCAATGGTGATTGTGTTGGCAGTTCCTAACATATCCAAAGAAACGGTATCTAAACTTAATCCCACTTCTTCAGAAATTAATTGTCCGCCTGTCAAAACCGCAATATCCTGTAATAAAGCTTTGCGACGTTCACCAAAACTTGGGGCTTTAATTGCCGCCACATTTAACACGCCTCTGGCTTTATTCACCACCAAAGTTGCTAAGGCTTCCCCATCAATATCTTCAGCAATAATTAACAGAGGTTGACCCGAACGGGCAATTTTTTCTAAGACCGCAACTAAGTCTTGAATAGAACTAATTTTTTTATCGGTAATTAGAATTCTAGCGTTAGAAAATTCCACCACCATCCGTTCATTATCGGTGATAAAATAGGGGGAAATATATCCCCGGTCGAGTTGCATTCCTTCGACTACATCTAATTCTGTAGTGATGGATTTGGATTCTTCAACGGTAATTACCCCGTCTTTCGTTACCTTGTCCATCGCCAGGGAGATCATCTGACCAATTTCTGGGTCATTTCCCGCCGAAATCGTTGCGACTTGGGCAATTGCATCCCCTTCCACGGGTTTAGCAATAGCCTGAATTTCTTCGACCAAAATCTGAGTAATTTTGTCCATTCCCCGTCTGAGGGCCACAGGGTTGGCGCCTGCTGCGACATTTTTTAACCCTTCACGAATCATGGCTTGGGCTAAAATAGCGGCGGTGGTTGTCCCATCTCCGGCGACTTCATTGGTTTTGGAGGCGACTTCCTGCATCAGTCGGGCGCCAGTATTTTCCAGGGGGTCGGACAGTTGAATTTCTTTAGCGACGGTAATACCATCATTGACGATTTCGGGGGCGCCAAATTTCTTCTCTAATAAGACATTCCGACCTTTGGGGCCAAGGGTGACTCGCACCGCATCGGCTAGGGCATTCACACCTTTTTCTAAGGCTCTACGGGATTCTTCACCAAACGAAACAATTTTAGCCATCTTACAATATCATTAATCACCAATAAGCCACTTTAGCACTCAAGGGTTTCGAGTGCTAGTTCGGAAATCCGTCATTATGGGTAGGTCGGGTTAATCTGAATCTGTCTCTGTTCGCTTGCTGATTGAAAAAAACAAGTTTAAAAGATATTAAAATGGATTTTATAATCAATATGGCGAGTTTTTTGGAGGTATACTAATTTTTTGAATAGACAGAATTTCCAGGAATTAGCACTTACTCGACTTCAAGACGCAAAAGTGCTTTTAGACAATCACCAATATTCCGGTGCTTACTATCTCAGTGGTTATGTGATTGAATGTGCTTTAAAGGCTTGCATCGCTAAAAAAACTCAGCAATATGATTTTCCTGACAAGAACACTGTTATGGACAGTTATACCCATAATTTAGAAAAGCTGGTGACAGGTGCTGACCTTAATAAACAATTAAAGTCTCTCAAAAATGATCCAGATTTTTCACCTAAATGGTCAGAAGTTAGAGACTGGTCAGAAGAAAGCCGTTATAAAAAATATAACCAAGAAGAAGCCCACAATATTTACTCAGCAATTACCGATCCTAATCACGGAGTTTTACAATGGCTACAGCAACATTGGTAAATCAAGAGATAGAAGAAGGTCAAAGATTAATAGATGCTCTCAATACCGCAGGTTTATCAGTTCATTCTGCTTTGTGGCTGTATGCGTCAGAACCGGAAATATGGCACTTGACACTTGCTTTACCTGTGTATGATGATGTAGGTTCACTTAAAACTTATGAGCAGATATTATCCGTTTTTCGCGAAGTTAAACCAGAATTAAAAATTGATTGGACAGCAATTGTCGCTGTTAGTCCTAACGGTGAATTAATTCAGGGTTTAAGTCAAGATCAACAACATTGGAATATAGACTTATCAGGAAGACGCATGACCAATAGTAGGGTTAATCGAATCTTGATTGAAGATGCTTATATTTATCAAATTGGCGAGAATTTACAACTCGGAATTTTACCCGAATAAGGTAGAACCTATTATCCAGGGAATCCCTGGATAATAGCCAGAAACCCGTTTAGCGATTTTATAGCAGGGAATAGCCCCCCCAAACCCCCCGTGCACGGGGGGCTAGGGGGGAGGGATCTGGGGGAAAATACTTCACTGTCTGGGTTCCAAGATTCGTCTGGTGTCCTAACCGCCTTGGCGGGCGCTATAACTCTTAAATCCCGTTGTTTCCTGGCTTAATTTATGTTCTATTTTGAACAAGAAACCAGCGAGCAACAGGAAGCCGAAAAAGATTGGATTGAGCAACAACGTCGAAAATTAGATCAAGTTCGCAAAACAAATTAATATGATTTTAATAGATTATGTAGGGTGAGTAATACCCTATTGGTATCAACCTTTTTCCAAAATCAATTTCTCATACTATGGGGTTCCTGATACAAAGGAAGCGTAAATGTCACCGTTGATCCTAATCCTTCCCCGAGACTATAAAACTTCACCGTTCCTCCCATAGTTTGGACTAATTTTTGTGAAATGACTAATCCTAAACCCGTTCCCCCATATTTTTTGGTATAGCCCCCAGAAACCTGAGAAAAGGCCTTAAATAGTCGATCTTGTTTTTCAATCGGAACCCCAATTCCGGTATCCGCCACCCGAAATTCCAATACTCCTGGAAACTCTTGATTTTGAAATACAAAAGTTTGTTTGAAGATTCCCAAACTAATATTAATTCCCCCTTCATGGGTAAATTTAATTGCATTTCCGACTAAATTCAACATCACCTGGAGTAACCGTTGATAATTCCCATAAACAATCACGTCATCTTCATAAGCTGCCTTTTGAATCGTAAAGGTTAATCCTTTTTCTTGAATTTGCGCCCGGGTAAAATGTTCAACTTCATCTAAAAGTTCATTTACCTTAATTAAAGCCAAGTCAATATCCATTCTCCCGGCTTCAATTTTAGCAATATCTAAAACATCATTAATTAAGTTTAATAAGTGTAAAGCGGCTCGATGGGCTTCTTGAATAAATTCTGCTTCTTCTTCGGGATCATCCACCATCCCATCTAAAACTAACTTTAAAAACCCAATAATTCCATTTAAAGGCGTGCGTAATTCATGGGACGTATTCGCCAGAAATTCACTTTTTAATCGAGAAAGAGCCACCGCTTCCATCCGGGCTTCTTCTAATTCTTGATAGAGGGTAGCATGGGCAATAGCCGTTCCGACATGGGTGGCTAATTCTCGGATAAATTCCACTTCAGCCGATGTCCATTGTCGAAAGCGATCGCACTGCTGCAAACTAATAATCCCATTGGGCTGATCTTGATAGGATGTGGCGACAACTAAAATAGAATAGCGATTATAGGGATCTTGATCTGGCGAGGTGCGCTCGACCACCACCGGTTCTAGGGTCGCTAAAGCCTGCGTCCAGCCCAACTCATTCGCAATGGCTAAATCCAAACCCAACATCATCGGAAATTCTGATCGGCGATACTCCGCCACTACCTGGGTTTGTTGTAAACTCCAACTATCCCCTTTTTCAACTTGATAGGGACATAAAATACAACGACTTACTCCTAAAACCTGCCCTAAACTATTAACCGTTTGTTGCCAAATTTGCTTTAAATCTAAAGTTCGGCGAATTTTTTGGGCAATTTGACTTAATAACCTTTGATAAATATGGGAACTGGGAGAAACCGCACGACAAATGGTTCCAGCAATTTGGATCAGCATTTTTTGCGGAATTTCCAAATTGGAAGGCAGGGAACGATAGGCAACAATCTCCGACATACTCATGTCTAAATTTTCTTCTGGTTGTTCCAGAACACAGCCCATAACCAATACCCGATCCGGTTTTCCATTAGAGACTAAAACAGGAGTCATCGTCAGTTCTAATGGAATATATTGATCTTCATAAGCAAATGAATAAACAAATCTCTCAGGAATTAAACTGGTTAAAACCCGGGTAATTCGATCTTGATAGGGAGAAAGGATAACCGGTTTAAAGTATTCTCCCATTGATGATCCGACAATGGTATCCACAGGTAAAGAATAGCGATCATCTCGTTGCCAATGAAATGATAAATACTCACCTGCGGCATTTTGAATAAAAATCAGATCAGCACCCAAGTTCTGCCAGATCGGGTCAGCCGAAGTCGAACTTGCAAACTGAGAGTTCTCGTCTAAGTTCATTCGGATTAGCGACTAAATAGTGAACAGCGAACAGTTAATCAACTAACTATTCACTTCTTTACTTATAACTGGTAGAGATGCGCCATGGCACGTCTCTACCAGTCATCACTGATTTAATCGTTCCATTCCCCTCGAGGCGGAACCGGAGGGTTTCGTTGCAGTGTCAAAGCCAGTTCATCCTCTGGACGCTCTCCTCTAAGCCATTGGCGTAGGGCTGTCTCAATCACCTTGCTGGGGTCATTAGTGAGATGTTTAATTTGATCGAGTAACTCAGAATCAATGTGAATTGAAACTTCTACTTTCTGAGTCACATTTGGCGAAGAAAATGTATTTTTTTCCATAACAAGTTAGATCCTAACGTATAAAAAAAATTTCCAACAAATAAGGAATAGCGACTACAGCAAATTCCCATATATCAAAAACTCAAAGAATAACTTTTCAGCCGATTCTCATGGAGCCAGACACAGGCATACTTCGCAAGTGGTTCTACTCTCATTCTACTCTCCTCTAGGGAAAAATTGTTCACCCGGGTCAGAACCCCATTCATAATTAAGGTTTGGTATAGGCAGAAGATGGTTTAAAAGAAGTTTCAGGTTTTCCATCTAAGGCTTGTAACATAAAGTCACGCCAGATCGGGGCCACAGTGGTTCCTCCGGTTGATCCATAGGTTAGGGGAGTATAATCATCATTTCCCACCCAAACAGCCGTTGCTAAATCAGGAGTATATCCGGCAAACCAGATATCCCGTTCAGAAGACGTCGTTCCAGTTTTTCCCGCCGCCGGACGTCCAATTTGGGCGCGAGTCGCTGTCCCCCGATTAATCACTCCTTGTAACACACTATTCAGGGATGCCACGGCCCATTGATCCAAGACTAATCGAGGTTTCGGGGTATTATCCAGTAAAATATTGCCCTGACTATCGGTAACTTGGACAATAAACGTGGGTTCAGAGTGCCAGCCATCATTGGCAAAAGTTGCATAAGCTCCGGCCATTTCCATCGGGGTTAAATCCACCGACCCCAAAGGTAGGGAAACGACAGGCTCAATGGGACTCTTAATTCCCAGGACTCGACAAACCTCAATTACCTGATTTAGTCCCACCTCCTGACCCAGTTTGACCGCCGGAATATTCAAGGAATTTTCTAAAGCCGAGCGCACACTCACCGCCCCGGAGAAACCGCCACCGTAGTTCTGGGGAGAATAATAGCCATAGCCATCGGGATAACTCACCGGGCTATCATAAACCGTGGAATCTGGCCCATATTTGCCCGTGGCAAAGGCAGCATAATAAACAAAGGGTTTGAAGGCAGAGCCGGGTTGACGCAGGGCTTGAATCGCCCGATTATACTGACTGGTTTTATAATCAGCCCCCCCCACCATAGCCTTAACAAAATGGGTGCGGGGGTCAATGGCTACCAGGGCAATTTGACCATTTTGTAAATTGTTATAAACCCCTTGATAGTATAAGTTCTGATGCCACTCACTGACGGTTTTCTCCGCCATCCGTTGAAAATTCATATCAATGGTGGTTTGAATCCGCATTCCGCCCTTGATCACCGCTTCCCGACCAAAACGTTCAGAAAGCTCTTGGACAACTGCTTCCGTCACATAGGGAAGACGGCTACTGCTAAAGGAGGTGATTTTGCCCACCAGTAAGGTTTGTTTTTTGGCCGCGGCTTCTTCTTGGGGGGTAATCCACTGAAGTTCCCGCATCCGCTTCAAAACCGTTAACTGTCTTTGTTTGGCTTTTTTGTAATTCGCAAAGGGACTATAATCCTCCGGTGCAGGAATCAGACCCGCCATCATTGCCGATTCCGCCAAAGTCAAATCCTTCGCCGATTTATTAAAATAACTGCGCGATGCGGTTTCTACCCCATAGAGGTTATGACCCCAATAGACCTGATTCAGATACAGTTCTAAAATTTCGTCTTTTGATAAAATCTGTTCTAAACGAATCGCCATCACCGCTTCTGCGGCTTTACGGCTCATGGTACGATTCGGGGATAAAAATAGGTTTTTCACCAACTGCATAGTCAGGGTAGAACCCCCTTCCACCGTGGAACCCCGCTCTAAGTTAGCGACTAACGCCCGCACAATCCCCGTCGGGTTAATGCCTTTGTGATCGAAAAAATTGCTATCTTCAATCGCGATTACAGCCCGTTTTAGATGGGGAGATATCTCGTTGAGGGAGACTACTTCACGGTTGGCTTCATCATGGAGGCTGGCCAGAGGAACCCCCTTAATATCATAGATATGGGTGGTTTCCGTGGGCACATAGTTCTGTAAGACCCGCACATCAGGAAGATTGCGGAAACTGACCGCCAAACCGACTAACCCTCCAGCCACGACCGAACTGGTTAACATCGTAACGCCGAGTAAGGTTCCGGCCGTTACTTTGCTGACCGACTGCACAAAGTCAAACAACGTTGAGGGGTTGTTGACCCTAATATCGCGTGGGATTGCATTAGTTGATGACACGTTTAATTTACTCCCTCAATGAAAACAGGGCTACTTGACACTCTCTAGCATAAACGCTAGAGATTCTTAATTCAGCGACTGACCTTTAAGCACAGTATCTCTTTCGAGCAATATTCAAACCTTTCAATCGTGAAAAGTCACCAATTGACGAGCCTGACTTACGGCAACCCCAGAGGGTCTATCTCCGCTCATCTTACTAGGATACGACCTAGAGTTCGGGCGTGCCCCGCCCTACCTTAATTGATCAAACCAAATTATGTGTTTTCTGGTAATGAGAATGGGTTGATTCTCTAGCTCTGTTTTACAAGGTTTTCGCTACCCTTCTTGTTACTCTCAAGGAGTTTTCAGGTTCGAGGGTGCCGACTAAAAGCCGCTTCACAACCGCCCACCTTGGGGATTTCAACCATCTCTATCTTAATCCAAAGCCGTGCTAGAAGCACGGGGTTTTAGACCCAAATTCTCGATAACTTTTTTTAGCTTCGAGTGATAGCATATAAGATTGACATTGTGCAGGTGAAGTACCTACATAATAAATCAAAAAAATTTCCTATCCGGGATCAAGGTTAACGGATTTTACCCTAAATTGGCAAAAGAATTTTAAGATCATGGCTATTAGTCCCTCGTCTGTACCAATAGAATTGGCGGCGTCTCTACAAAATTTTCCTACCCTTCGCCGAGGGATTACTGAGATTTTCCCTGAAATTATCAACTCTGAGAACCCTGATGAGAATTTAGGTCAACGATTATTGACAACCAATCGACCCCTAAGAGTTAAATTTGGCATTGACCCCACGGCGTCGGATATTCATTTGGGTCATAGTATCCCGATTCGCAAGTTACGCGCTTTTCAAGATGCGGGCCATATCGCTGTTTTAATTATTGGGGATTTTACTGCTAGAATTGGCGACCCCACGGGAAAATCGGAAGTCCGGCGTCAATTAACCTCGGAAGATGTACAGAAAAATGCTCAAACCTATTTAGAACAACTGCGTCCGATTTTGGATTTTGATACCCCCGGACGGTTGGAAATTCGCTACAATTCGGAATGGTTATCAAAATTAGATTTACCTAAAATATTAGAATTATTGGCAACCATGACCGTCGGACAAATGTTAGCCAAAGAGGGTTTTTCCCTGCGGTTTGAACAGGAAAATCCGATCTATTTGCATGAATTTCTCTATCCATTAATGCAGGGTTATGATTCCGTCGCGGTGGAAGCGGATATTGAAATCGGTGGCACAGATCAAAAGTTTAATTTAGCCGTGGGACGGGATTTACAAAGACATTTTGGACAAAAACCTCAATTTGGGTTATTAATGCCGATTTTAATTGGGACGGATGGGGTACAAAAAATGTCGAAATCCCTGGGAAATTATGTGGCGTTATCGGAAGATCCGTTAGCCATGTATTCTAAATTGGAGAAGGTTCAAGATAATCTTTTAAACCAATATTTTGAACTATTAACTAATCTTCCCTTGGATGAATTACCAGAAAATCCCAGGGAAAAACAAAAGTTATTAGGGTTAGAAATCGCTTCTCAATTTCATGGAAAAGAAGCCGCGTTAGAGGCACAAAAAGCGTCTTTAACCTTAGTTCAAGGGGATGCTAAAACAGCAGAAGCTGTCCCGGAGTTTTCCCTAGCTGAGATTCAATTTCCGGCTAAGTTATTTTATATTCTCAGTGCGAGTAAGTTATGCAAAACCAGCAGTGAAGCGCGGCGAGAAATTCAAGGGGGTGCGGTTAAGTTAGATGGCGATCGCATTTCTGAAGTTGATATAATATTTAATTCTATTGATGAATTAAAGGGTAAAGTTCTGCAAGTTGGGAAGAAGAAATTTATCCGTTTAATTGATTAATTCCTCGTTCCAATGCTCTGCATGGGAATGCTAATTTTGAATTCCTCGTTCCCATGCTCTGCATGGGAATGCCAATTCTGAGGCTCTGCCTCAAATATTATAACAGGAGGCAGAGCCTCCTTTTGGCATTTCTAGGTAGAACCTAGAAACGAGGGGGACGAGGGGGACGAGGGGAGACTAAAAAGGATTTAAAATTTGTTCGGCGGTTAATTTTAATTCAGGAAAAGTTATAGAATTTAGAATATCTTTTTCTCTAAATTCTACCCCTTCATATAAACCCGAAACTAAGGTTAAAATTGATATTTTTAATGCTTGTGGGTCAATAATCCAATATTCAGGAATACCTAATGCGGCATATTCTGAACGTTTATAACGGTAGTCATCATCGGGGTTATTCGGACTAACAATTTCAACGACTAATAAAGGAGGTTCTTCCAGAATAGCTGAGGATAATGTGCTGAGAAATTGACGTTGAGTTTCTGTCATTACTAATACATCAGGAATGCGTGATTTTCTGATTCCTGTTCTGACTCCCACAGTTCCAGGTCGCACCACCCAATCTAATGTTAACCGACGGATCTCTATTTTGAATTGTTCTTGTATAAAATCAACAATATCCGAATGCCATCCACTTGCAGGAGTCATCTGAATTAATTCTCCATTAAATAGTTCAGACTTGAGATCGGTATCATCTTTATAATTGAGATAGTCTTCAAAGCTATAGGTTTTAGTAACGGTTTGCACCATCATGAGTTCTTAGCCTCTAATTTAGTCCCTCATTTATTCTAGCAAAATTTTTATAACTTGTTCTAATATATTAAACCCTGATATTATAAACTATATGTTTTATTGGGATTTTAGCGATCGCTTTTTCCCCTCCTCGTAGTAAGTCCTTTAGGACTCAGCCCTAAAGGGCTTACTACGGTTTCACTACAATTTATGATTGAAAATGAGTTTAGATAAAATTATTGTTCCCTTGGATGTTTGTAGAATATAAATATTATGTGTTGTAGTACAAGCACCCTACGATTATTCTGATAATGATAATAATTCGGAAACTGTTACAAACCGATAGCCACGTTTTTGTAATTCAGGAATTATAATTTTTAACGCTGCTATGGTTTCAGAACGATTTCCGCCACCATCGTGCATTAACACAATATCCCCTGGATTAGCTTGATTTAAAACCCGATTTGCTAATACGGTCGCCGTTGGTTTTTGGAAGTCTTTCGTATCAATAGACCACATAATAACCGCATAATTTTTACTGCGGGCATAGTCGGCAACACCATTATCTAAAATTCCCCCAGGAGGCCGAAATAACCGGGTTTTTAACCCCGTCATTAACTCTAATTTTGCCGATGTATTTTCAATTTCAGCTTTAGCTTTTTGCGGTTCCATTTTTGGATAAGAATGCGTCCAAGTATGATTCCCAACCCCATGACCTTCTTGAACTACTTGTTTGATAATGTCAGGATATAACAGTAAGTTTTGACCTAAAATAAAGAAGGTAGCTTTAACATTAAACTGTCTTAAAATAGTTAAGACCTTGGGTGTTTCCGGCCAGGGGCCATCATCAAATGTTAAGGCAATAACTTTTTCTTGATTTCGAGGGGAAACATTATGAACAGTTTTGCCTTTATAGCGTTCTGGAATTAAAGAATAATAGGGTTTTTCTGGTTTCTTTAAATTTGGTGGTGGAAAAGGTTTTCTAGGAATAAAAGAGTCTGGTTTTCCTAATGGGGGAATTGTCGGATCTTCCATCCCATTTTCAGCAGAATAAATCGGTTGTGTGATCACCAAATTTTCAGCTTGCAGTCCAACAATAGACAAGGAAACAGCCACTTCTCCGTGATTAAAACTCACCATAAATATTCCACTGATACCACCAAGTAGAATCTGTGAAAACCGTTTAATATTTCGGGAACCTATCATTAATTTTAAGCGTCAAGATAATCTGACTATAGACTACGAGACTTTCCCCCTAAGTCCCGTAAATCTTGACTAAATATGAGAATGTTCTTGATCGGAAATAATTTCAGCTTTGTTGGGTGTTAGCGCGATCGCAAATAAAAATGACACTAACGGCCCTACAATAAAAATTGCTAATTCTAATCCTGTCATAGTCTACCCCCTATGGTTTGTGGGGTATTCGTTTACTCCTCGAATGCAGAGCTAATTGTTAGTCCGATTTCTGACTAATCTTGGCTAAAAACCCGCTTCCGCATCAGAGAACGTGCTTATAATACCCTTAATATTCTCTAATATACTCTAATCACCCTCATGAAGTATCAATTCAGCATCTGATCAGTCTTAATTTCACTCAATCTTTAAATTTGAACCCGAAATCTTTGCAAAATCTAAACTTTATTCATAAATCTTTACAAAAAGTTGAATAATTATAAGGGTTAGATATTGATTGTTTTCACCTCACTTACTCCCGATACTTAGGGTCTGAGTTAGATTTTAGGTTATGGGGGCGAGTTGCCCTTGCTTCCATTATCCCATAATTGCCGGGTTTTCTATTCTCCTTTTTTCATCATTTTTTCCACAAAATTAGTATAAATTTCTCCCCGTAAAAACTCAGGATTTTCTAATATTTTTTGATGAAATCCGATCGTTGTCGGAACTCCCGTAATCGCAAATTCCCGTAACGCCCGTTTCATTCTTAAAATCGCCGTCGGACGGTCTGGCCCCCAAACAATTAATTTCCCAATTAAAGAATCATAATAGGGAGGAATTTCATAATCCGTATAGACATGGGAATCAATTCTCACCCCATTTCCCCCAGGAGGTAAATAACCACTAATCCGTCCGGGGTGGGGGCGGAAATTATGTTCAGGATCTTCAGCATTAATCCGACATTCAATAGAATGACCCCGCAAAATTACTTGATTTTGATGTAATAATAACTTTTCCCCTTGGGCGATGCGAATTTGTTCAGCAATTAAATCTAATCCGGTGATCATTTCCGTAACCGGATGTTCCACTTGAATCCGGGTATTCATTTCCATAAAATAGAAATTTCCCGATTGATCAACTAGAAATTCAACGGTTCCCGCCCCGGTATAATTAATAGATTTAGCCGCTTTTACCGCAGCCGATCCCATCTTTTGACGCAGTTTAGGAGTAATAAAAGAACTGGGTGCTTCTTCTAATAGTTTTTGGTGACGTCTTTGAATTGAACAATCCCTTTCTCCTAAGTAAATTACATTGCCATAATTATCAGCTAAAATCTGAATTTCAATATGGCGAGGACGTTCAATAAACTTCTCTAAATAAACCCCCGGATTACCAAAAGCCGCTTCCGCTTCTCCTTGGGCCGCAGCAAAGAGTTTGGGGAGTTCCGAATCTTCCCTAACTAACCGCATTCCCCGACCTCCACCTCCGGCGGTGGCCTTAATAATCACCGGATAACCGATTTTGCGGGCCAGTTGTAGGGCTTCTTTATCATCACTCAGGAGTCCATCACTGCCCGGGACGGTGGGAACTCCGACCCGTTGCATGGTTTCCTTGGCCGTTGATTTGTCTCCCATTGACCGCATGGCGTGGGGTGTGGGGCCAATAAAGGCAATATCATGATCGGCACAAATTTCGGCAAATCGGGCGTTTTCGGCTAAAAATCCATAGCCGGGATGAATGGCCGTGGCGTTACGAGTCAGGGCGGCGGCGATAATATTGGGAATATTCAAATAGCTTTTACTGCTGCTGGGTTCCCCGATACAAACGGCTTCATCGGCCAGTTGGACATGAAGGGCGTGGCGATCCACCGTTGAATGAACAGCAACCGTCGCAATACCCATTTCCTCGCAGGTGCGAAGAATTCGTAAAGCTATTTCCCCTCGATTGGCAATTAATATTTTTGAGAATCGCATCTTTTATCAGAAAACAAGATTTATAAACCGCTTTGTAGTAAGCCCTTTAGGGCTTAGTCTTCTGGGGAAGAAAGCCCTAAAGGGCTTACTACTTTTAGAAATAGTTTTAAAAGGTTCCTGCTAACGCCTCAATACACCGTTCACAAATGGTAGGATCTTCTTTTGATTCCCCAATATGGACGGAATAATTCCAACAGCGATCGCATTTTTCCCCATCAGCTTTCACCACACCAATTCCCAAATCTTCAAACTGTTGGTTATATTGTAAACCGTTTAAAGGTTCAGGAGTATCTAATAGTTCAACCTGGGAACAAATTAACAGATAACGCAATTCATCAACCCCATTATTTGCTTTTAATTCGGTGGTTTTGGGGTTCATTTGTTGCATCTGTTGACGCAAATCCTCATCCGCAATATATAACAACACTTTAGCCTCTAAGGATGCACCAATCATTTTGTCCTGACGGGCTTTTTCCATGACAACATTAACATCACTTCTAATTTGTCGTAACTGTTGCCATAACGTCCCTAATTCTGGCTTTTCCCACTGTTTTTCTAATGTCACCCAACCCGCTTCAAATACAGAAGTCTGGGGCGGAGAATAGGGAATATTTTGCCAAATATCTTCGGCTGTATGACATAATACGGGAGCGATCGCTTTTACCAAATTCTCTAACGCCACCGCTAAAACCGTTTGACAACTGCGACGCCGAAACCCATCAGCCCCACTAATATATAACCGATCTTTGGCAACATCTAAATAGAAATTAGACAAATCCACCACACAGAAATTCTGGATAACCTGGAAAAATCGGAAGAATTGATAACTTTCAAAGGATTCTGTTACTTCAGTAAAAACCTCCGTAATCCGGTGTAACATATATTGGTCTAATTCCGGTAATTCTTCGTATTTAACCGTATCTTTTATCGGATCAAAATCATGCAAATTCCCCAATAAAAATCGGGCAGTATTTCTAATTTTGCGGTAAACATCTCCCATCTGTTTGAGGATATTTTTACCCAAAGGAACATCGGAAGAATAATCTACCGAGGACACCCACAACCGCAGAATATCAGCGCCATAGGGCGGTTCTTGCTGTTGATTTTTCCCCCCTTCAATTACAATTGCAGGATCAACCACATTTCCTATGGATTTACTCATTTTCATCCCCTTTTCATCGAGGACAAATCCATGGGTTAATACGGTTTTATAGGGCGCGTGACCATAGTTAGCGACACTGGTTAATAAACTTGATTGAAACCAGCCCCGATGTTGATCAGAACCTTCTAAATACATATCCGCAGGATAGCGTAATTCCGGTCGTTGATTAGCAACAGCCGCCCAAGAAGACCCGGAATCAAACCAAACATCCATGGTATCGGTTCCCTTGCGATAGGTCTTACCATTATTATGATATTCTGTGGGTAATAATTCCTCAATTGATAACTCCCACCACGCATCGGAACCCTGTTCAGCAATAATAGTTTGAACGTGATTAATTGTGCTTTCGTTTAATAACGGTTCGTTAGTTTCTTCGTCATAAAAAACCGGAATCGGAACTCCCCAACTTCGTTGTCGAGAAATACACCAATCACTTCTATCAGCAACCATGGAAGTAATCCGATTTTCTCCTTGGGCGGGAATCCATTTCACCTCAGAAATTGCTTTTAAAGCCGCATCTCGGAACCCTTCAACGGAGGCAAACCATTGTTCTGTAGCCCTAAAAATCGTCGGTTTTTTCGTGCGCCAATCGTAGGGATATTTATGTTGATAGGGTTCTTCTTTTAATAGGGAATTAACTTCTGTTAAAGCATCAATAATTGCCCCATTTCCCTCACCTAAAACATTCAATCCCTCAAATTTTCCGGCTTCATCGGTAAAGTTTCCTTGATCATCCACGGGGGATAAAATTGGTAAGCCATATTTCTGACCCACAATATAGTCTTCTTGACCATGACCGGGGGCAGTATGAACTAATCCCGTACCGGATTCCGTGGTAATATAATCTCCCCCAATAACTATCGGACTTTTGCGATTAAATAGGGGATGTTTGTAGGTACAATTTTCTAAATCCTTGCCTTTAAAGGTGACTCTAACTGTTAATGAATAACCCAAGGTTACTGATAATTGTTCAGCTAAATCTTCTGCCACAATTAAATATTTAAAACCCACAGGTTTGTCACTTTCCCCGACTTCCACAACGGAATAATTTAACATGGGGTTAACTGCAACCGCTAAATTACCGGGAATTGTCCAGGGGGTTGTAGTCCAAATTGCTACCCCTAATTCCGATAAAAATGGGGTTAATAATTCCCGCAAAGGTTCAGATACCGTTAACAGTTTAAAAGCGGCAAATAAACTTCGAGAAACATGACCTTCAGGATATTCTAATTCCGCTTCAGCTAAGGCGGTTTTAGAACTCGGACTCCAGTGAACAGGTTTATGTCCTCGGTAAATATATCCCTCTAAAAACATCTTTCCAAATACGCCAATTTGGGCGGCTTCATATTCGGGTTTTAGGGTTAAATAGGGGTGTTCCCAGTCGCCCCAAACTCCATAGCGTTGAAAACTGATTTTTTGTTGTTCAACAGTTTGTAAGGCGAAATCTCTGGCTTTGTGACGCAAAGTTAAGGGGGTTAATTGTTCCCTTTCCCCGGCTTTCATGTTTTGTAATACTTTCAATTCAATGGGTAAACCATGACAGTCCCACCCCGGAACATAACGAACTTTACGACCCTGCAAAATTTGATAGCGATTAATAATATCTTTAAGAATTTTATTCAGAGCATGACCAATATGCAGCGCCCCGTTCGCATAGGGGGGGCCATCATGTAAAATAAACAGTTCACCGGGGTTATTTTGTGACAGGCGTTGATAAATTTCCTGTTCAGCCCAAAATGCTTGGATTTCCGGTTCTCGCTTCACGGCATTTGCCCGCATATCAAATTTGGTTTGGGGCAAGTTGACGCTATCTTTATAGGATTTGGCTTCTGTCACAACAGTATCCTGAATAATTCTTGTTAATTGATTTGTATTGTATCTTAACACCGTAGTGAGCCCTTCAGGGCTCAATTATCGATCTTCAACTAAGACAGTGAACTTAATATACAAAACCCGCCCTACCGGAGTAAGACGGGTTAGATGAGAATTAAAGTGAATTAGGAATTGGTAACAGCGTATTCATTAATAGAATTAAGGGCATGATCTCCGGGTGAAATCGTGACTTTCCCCTCTTGATCCACATCAATAAATGCCCGATCGCCATCCTTAATTGTTCCAGCTAATAAGGCTTCAGCTAAGGCATCTTCTAACAGATTCATTAAAGCCCGACGTAACGGTCTCGCCCCATATTTAGGATCAAAACCCACATTGACTAAATGATCTTTAAACCCTTCACTCACCGTTAAAGTAATATCCCTTTCCATTAACCTGGCCAACAGATCTCGGAGTAAGATTTCGGCAATTTGTTTAACTTCGGATTTTTCCAATTGACGGAAGACAATAATTTCATCCAAACGGTTAAGAAATTCCGGTCGGAAATATTGCTTGAGTTCCTCATGGACTAAATTTTTAATCCGGTTATATTGCTGATCTGCTTCAGAAGCAGCACCCCATTCAAATCCTAAACCACCACCGCCTTTTTCAATTACCTTAGAACCCACGTTTGAGGTCATAATAATTAAGGTATTTTTGAAACTGACCGTGCGACCTTTAGCATCGGTTAAACGACCATCTTCTAAGATTTGTAATAACAAATTGAAGACATCGGGATGGGCTTTTTCAATTTCGTCAAATAGCACCACCGTATAGGGACGACGACGGACAGCTTCAGTTAATTGCCCGCCTTCTTCATAGCCAACAAATCCTGGGGGAGAACCGATTAATTTAGACACCGTATGTCGTTCCATATATTCCGACATATCTAAACGAATCATCGCTTCTTCTGCCCCAAAGAAATAGGTGGCTAGGGCTTTAGTTAATTCGGTTTTTCCGACTCCCGTGGGGCCAGAAAAAATGAAACTGGCAATGGGGCGATCGGGATTTTTCAATCCCACCCGGGCGCGACGAATAGCACGAGAAACGGCCCCAACCGCTTCATTTTGACCAATTAAACGTTCATGTAAGATATCTTCCAATTTCAATAATTTTACCGATTCCGATTCGGTTAATTTATTGACATTAATGCCTGTCCAAGCCGCTAAAATTTCGGCAATATCGTCTTCAGTAACAATTAAACCTGTACCCGCTATATTGGTTTTTTGAGTCGGGGTTTCCAGTCTATCTTTGATTTCCAATTCCCGATCGCGCAGTTCACTGGCTTGATCGAAATCTTGAAGTTTGACCGCCGTTTCTTTTTCGGCAATAACTTTAGTTAATTCCCGTTTTAATTCGCGTAATTCGGGGGGAACTTTAGAATTCATTACCCGAACTCGGGAACCTGCTTCATCAATTAAATCAATGGCTTTATCGGGTAAAAAGCGATCGCTAATATAGCGATCGGATAGGGTCGCAGCCGCGTATAATGCCTGATCGGAAATCGTTAATTGATGGTGTTGCTCGTATGCTCGACGCAACCCAAACAGAATTTCCACGGTTTCTTCCACGGTGGGTTCACCGACCATCACGGGTTGGAACCGCCGTTCCAGGGCCGCATCCCGTTCAATATATTTGCGGTATTCATCCAGGGTAGTCGCCCCTAAACATTGCAACTCACCCCGGGCGAGGGCAGGTTTAAGCATATTGGAGGCGTCCATAGTCCCTTCAATGGAACCCGCACCCACAATGGTATGAATTTCATCAATCACTAAAATGATATTTCCGGCGGTACGAATTTCTTCGACAATGGTTTTTAGGCGTTCTTCAAATTCCCCCCGAAAACGAGTTCCAGCAATTAAAGTTCCCATGCTCAAGCTGATCACTTGTTTGTTTTCGAGGACATCGGGAACATCGTTATTAACAATGCGTTGGGCCAAGCCTTCCGCAATGGCAGTTTTTCCGACGCCGGGCTCACCCACTAACACGGGGTTATTTTTCGTGCGTCGTCCCAGAATTTGAATTACCCGTTCAATTTCCCGTTGGCGACCAATCATCGGGTCAAGTTTGCCTTCGGCGGCTAGTTGGGTTAAGTTAGTGCCATATTCATCCAAGGTGGCGGTTTTGGCAGACTTTCCACGACCGCCTCCTCCCGGGGCGACGCTGACTTCTTCCCCGAGGGCTCTAATCACCTCAGTCCGTATTTGAGAACGATCAACCCCCAGATTTTCTAGGACTTTTGATGCTACTCCTTCGTTATCTTGGAGTAATCCGAGTAAGATATGTTCGGGGCCGATATAGTTATTCCCCATTTGTCGCGCTTCTTTCATCGCGGTTTCAAAGATGCGTTTGGCCCTAGGGGTAAAGGGAATTTCTACCGGGAGGAAACCCGACCCACGGCCAATAATTGCCTCAACTTCTTTTTGGACTTCCCGCAGGCTTAACCCTTGCGCCTTCAAGGTTTTGGCGGCGACACTGGTTCCCTCGCTCATCAAGCCCACAAGAATTTGTTCTGTTCCTACAAAGTTATGTCCCAGGCGTCGGGCTTCTTCCTGAGCTAACATCACCGCCTTAATTGCCTTATCCGAGAAGTATTCAAACATTTTTTATGCTCACTCCCTTATGACGTTTATTTTTATAGAGTTGTCATCCCTGGTGGGGAGACGATGATAGGTTTTAATGTCCCGATGTAAATTTTTATTGAGATACTACAACCTAATGTAACGTTATTGGGGTCAATGTGTAGTGAGGACACCCGTAATTTTGATATGGGGTTGCCATTGCTCCCTCGGATCGATACAGGATTGCGAACTTTCACCTGGGTATGTCCTTGATTTTGATCCTCTCAGGCGGATATGTCCTAACGGATAGTTAAGCAAGTTCGGGGGTGGGTCAGGAATTATGCGATCGCTTTTTTTTAAAGAAGGCGATCGCAAATCTTGATCATGGTTATCCATTAACTGTTTATTAAGTCTTCTATAGTTCGTTCAAATTCATCACATTCGTGTACTAAATGAATAACTACCCTACGGAAATAATCAACATCAATTAAGCTCATTTCGGCGTTATGAATAATCGAAAAAACTTGTTGATCACCGATATTTTCTATGCCCCAAAATCCTAATTTATACTGAGCATTTTTTTGGAGAAGTAACGTAGATAAACGATGGGGGATATCATCTACATCGTCAAATTTTAGGCCACTTGGACAAGAAAATTCAATGGTCAAATCGTACTTGATAATAAATACAGTTTGCGTGCTTCCTGATTCCATATTGAACTTAATTACTGCCGTTTTATTGTCAATCTTATAAATATTCCAGTCAAGATTTTGGCAGTAACTTTCTACCGTTGAGCGAAACTTAAACGAAGAAAATATGTCTTTATCAATAGCCATAGATCCATTTCCTGAATTAATAGGTTTACTCGTAGCTAATATCGTCCATTCTCGACCTGTACAAACCTCACACTCAGAGGGCTTCATCAGTACAACAACTTCATTGCCACACTCTTTACACTTGTAAGTTTTTTTCATAGAATTAAAACCTTTATAATTTCGGTTTCATATTAATGATTAGGGTATTTTTACCATCTTTACTCTTACCCTTTTTACCAGAGGATAAAGTCCCATTATTATGAAGCTCTCCTAGCCATTGTTGTACTTGAGTGATATCGGGTCTTTTTTCATAGTTTAAAGCTAACATTTTTTTTATTAGTTCATGAACTTGTTCATCAAGAACACTTTTTTGAACGAGAGTTCCACGCAATTTACCTGTATTTTTACTGGGTGGTAGTTCAAGTTTTTCCCCATTAAGAACAGCTTCGTGAGCATAAGTATAGCTTTCTGATAAAACCGGACGACTACCCACCCAATATTGACAGAAAATTAACCCCAAGGAAAAAATATCAGATTTTTTAGTGGGTGCGGGCGTTTCTCCACCTGTGGCAATATGTTTAGCAAATTCAGGGGAATAATATACCGGATCGCCGACTAAAAATTCTGCCGCGATTAATTCTCCTTCAATAATACTACTATCAAAATCAATAATTTTAGCAACTTGTCTTCCTTCCCATGTTTGAATTAGCACATTATCCGGTTTCAAATCGAGATGGACAATGCCCTTTCCGTGTAAAATTTTTAGAGCACCTGCTGCTGTTAGCATCACAAATAAACGCTTTTGTGAGTCCAGTGTATGTATTTTATTGGATAAAGAGCTAGTATCGACTTTTTGGCAGACTTTGAAGAAATGTTCACCATACTCATCCCCATATTTAAAAAAGTCTACCATCACGACTACTGAACCACCTGAACCACAAACGGATAGTGCATTTTGAATTGCTATTTGTTTTTTAGCAAATTCCTCACACTGATCGCGTCGTTTTTGCTTGCCTTTTTCGCTCCCTGGTGCTTTTTCACCTGGATAAACTGGACTAAGAAATTTTTTGACAAAATATTCATTTCCATCCTTAATATTTAGAGCAAAACCCCATTGACATTGACCGCCGTTAGCACTATCAAAGTCACGGGTTACTAGATATTTGTCAGTAATCACATCACCCTTTTTATAAGACATGGCTTAATAATACCCCCTGTAGTTTAACTTATTTTGAATTTCTTGATACTTTTGTCTTGCTTTTTGCACGCTTTCATACTTAACTCCAGAAGAGTAAGACAAATTATATATGTTCATAGCTATTTGAATACTACTCCATGCTGCATTTAAGTCTCCTTTTATTTCTTGTAAAACTGCCATAAAGTAATAAGGGTAAGCATTTTTTCCGTATGGTAAAACAGTGGTTAGACGATGACAAAACTGAATAGCTACATTTAATGCTTCATGTTTATTATTGATTAAATTAAGTGATTTAACGAATGCTTCTAAGTGTTCTTCCCAACCTTCGAGTTTTTCAGCCTCCTTACATTTAAAACATTCTTGATAATTTTTAACTGTTTCTTCCCATTGATTTAGCTGATAGTAAATAGACCCTAGAGTTCGATAATACTCTTTGAGGTTTTCCCCAGGATTGTTTATAAATTCTTTCAAGTAGATAACAGCTTTTTGGAATAACTTTGTCTTTTCAGAGTGATTTGTTTCAGAGAAAGCTAATTTATTGTAAACCAATCCTAAAAGATATTTACATTGACTGTGATGAGGATCAATCTCCAAAACTTGATTACACAAAACTTGAGCTGGTTTTAACTGATTATTTTCATAATTAGAATAAGCCCGATCTAACAAAATTTGAATTTCTTCAGCCTTAGCGGCTGATTTCTGTTTGAATGATTGACTAAGTTCTTGAAATGTATTTGTACTCAAACTAGAACTTGCTGAAGTAACAGAAATGGCAGAAAAATCAGATTTTTGTGATAGATCAGTAGCTGTTTGCTGAGTAGATTGAATAGAGGGTAAACTAGGCTGAATGTTCTGAATCAATGGTAAATAATGTTCATAATCAATTCGATACTTTTGCCACAACTTTTGTAAATCATCGTAGCGAGTATTAGCAGTAGGATAAATAAAATTATCTTGGAGATACTGCAAACGAGCCTGATAAGCATTTTTTAAATGCTTAATGCCATTAAAACCAACTGGATAGAGAATCAAAGAAACATCATCTTGCTTAATCTCAATGTACTTTTGCTCGATTAATTTTTTCCAATTATTATTATCCATTTTCTCTCCTTCTGACTGAGAGAGTGTCTCTAGCAACAATTTTTCAAACTCCCAAGGGGCAGAAACATACTGAAAACACCCGTCAGTACAAGCTAAAAAACAACCCATTTCTTCAAATCTATAATGCTGAAAATGAATCTGCCATCTAGGATTGATATCAGCCGTTAAATATTGAGACATTGGTGGATCTTGTCTCAGCATTTCTAAGGCATCTTTGGGAGTGACTATATCATCTTTCGTTAATTGTTGTAAACCTTTAGTTGGACTGAGAAAATAAATTCGTGAGTCTCCCATCCAAGCGATATCAACTTCAAAAATTTTTTCCTGTGTTTGTTGCTTGAGAATCCTAGCCAGCGCCAGCGTCGTACAGAGTCTATGTTCCATTAAAGAACCCTTTAACCGAGATGAAGTTTTTGGGATATGAATATCGGCTTTAACTTTCAGTGATTGGCAAATCTGCTGTTGCAGTTGAAGAACATTTTCTGATGTTATTTGACTATTCCACTGTTTAAAGAATGTTTTACTGATTTTACAAGCTTCTTCTGACGCAATTCGCCCCCCAGTTTCCTTACCATAGCCAGCAGATCGACCTCCCAAACCATCAAATACACCCATCAAAAAAGTTGGCCCAAAATCTTCAGCTAGGTTAGCATCTTCGCCTTTGTCTTCGGCTACTTCTATATTTACTACTAAATTGAATTTAGTCATAGTCATAACTTAATTCTCGATTTAATTTTTTAGAGTTAACTCGATTCAAAAAGTAACAAAGCCGATTATTTTGCTCTGAAATCATTTTTGACTTAATAAGTTAACTTAACCCAATGTTTTTATTAGATTAAGTCAACTTAATTCAGGAAGTAAAAACCCGCTTATATGCTCTTGGCGATCGCGTTTAAAATTTGCTCCATGTCTGTTTCTTCTAATCCCTGACCTGCTTCCGAAACATAATGAATCGTATTTTCCCAACTTCCCATAACTGTCCAGGGTTCAGCATCAGGCGCAAACAATAATAAACGCTTGGCTGATGTTGGCATTTCGTGCCAGTAATCGGTCAACTCATCAAAGGTTTTTGGAATATTATTAGGATAATGACTAGGTTTTGAAAGTTTCTCTAAACTATGAGTGCTGGCATCGGTGTAAACAACGACAACACATCTTTGTTTGCTAAAGTCGCCTTTCTCCCAGTTAGACTTGAGTGCTAACCCTAGGGCTTCTAAGCCATTTTCAGGTTCATCCCCCCCACCATCAGCTTCAATTTTGGAGACAAAATTAGCATAATCCGAGGATTGCGATCGCAAGTCAAAAAACTCGGAACATTGCATCACCTGATCGGCGGGATCGTGCCAATAATCCCGAAATACAATCACTCTAGTTCTGAGTTGATCAATTTTTTTAGTCTGTTTTGTCATCTCAGCTTCTAGCTGCTGATAAAACTTCAGAGCGGATGACTTGACTTGTTCAATTAAATGACCCATTGAACCTGTGCCATCAATACACATCACCAAGTCCACTGCATACTTAACACCTTGAGTATCAGCCATAAACTTTGACCTCTGTTATTTCTCGCTTATTCTCAACTTTTTTTATAGTAATTCTTTTGTTCAGAACGCTGCACACTAAAAAGAACTGATTTTATTGAATTTTTTGTAACAAAATTTTAAGGCGAAACCTGAAAAGAACTGATTTGATCGATTTCGAGTAAGTTATAATGGCTAGAATTATTACTCTACCTGGACTTTATGACTATTACAGAAGTTTTACAGTTAATGGATCAGTTGGTGCAGAAAAAAACAGGAGAACACCTAGACGATTTAGAAAAAGCTGTTGTTCAAGGACTTTGGCAAGGAAAAACTTACAATCAAATTGCGGATGAATGTGGGTATGATAGTAAAAACTATATTGGAGATATTAGCCGCAAGTTATTTAAAGTTCTATCTGAACAAATAGGAGAAAATGTTAATAAATCCAATTTTAGTTGGACTTTAGAAAGAGTTACAAATTCACCTCAGTTTGTTGGTTTAGTAAACAGTAAGATTACTTGGTGTCCTTTTTCTCCTCAAAATGATCAGAATCCATCTATCAATGATGAAGATAAAATAGCTGAAAGCACAGGTTATCACGATTTAACAATAGCTCCTAAAATAACCTATTTTTACGATCGCACCACCGAACTTAACACCCTATCCCACTGGTTAATTGATCAAAATACTCGTCTAACCTCAGTTTTAGGATTAAGTGGTATCGGTAAAACCACCCTAGTTAAACAATTTGTTGACCTGAACTTACAACACTTTGATATTATTATCTGGAAAAATATCAAACTCTCCCCATCTTTAGATCATATTCTAACTGAAATTCTAACAAATATTAATACTGATTCAGTTTTAGCTGATAATAAATTAACTCAAATTTTAAATCTTTTCCGTGATAAAAAATGTTTAATCATCCTCGATGAAGTACAGGAATTATTTATTAAAGAAAAATTAGCCGGACAATATAAAAGTGAGTATCGAGATTATCAACCCTTTTTAACAATGATCACTGAAACTGAACACCAAAGCAGTTTAATTTTAATCAGTCAGGAAAAATGCCAAGAAATGATATCCTTAGATGAAGAATTATATCCGGTTCAGTGTTTGGAGTTGGAAGCGTTAAATAGTATTGATATTCTAAAAAACTATGGTTTACAAGATCAGGAAAGTTGGTCAATGCTGATTCAATTGTATGACGGAAATCCGGTTTATTTAAAAGATATTGCAAATTTAATTAAAAAACTCTTTAGCGGTAAAGTCTCTGAATTTTTAAAGGAAAATAGCTTGATTTTAACAGAATCTATTCAATCTCGTTTAAGTCAATTATTTGAGCGATTATCACCCATTGAACAACAGATTATTATAGAATTAAGTCAGGATAATCACCCGGTATCCAGAGAACATTTAAGAGAAAGTTTATCGTTATCGTCAATTAATTTAATTAATGGGTTAGACTCTTTGACGAGACGCTATTTAATAAAAATAATTGAATCTGATCAGGTTTTATTTGGTTTATCTTTTATTATTCGAGAATATATTAAAGTTCGCTGTGATCAACAAAAATAATGAATCAGAAACCGGGTTTCTCAACAGAGCTTGATTTGAGGCGACCAATCTTAATTAGAAACCCGGTTTCTTGAAATTGTGCGATCGCATTCTTCAAAAAAATTATATAATAGACAATAACCCAATTCAAAATAACTTTATGAACGTTACTGATATTCGCAATCAAGTTAAACAATATGTTGATCAGCTATCTCCTGAAAAACTCATGGTAGCTGTGGATTTTTTATCGTATTTAGCAGAACGAGAAAGTCAAGAAGCAACAGAAGAATTACTTAAAATTCCTGGGTTTAAAGAATCTTTTGAAAAAGGCAAGGAAGATGTTTTAGAAGATCGATTGATTTCTGTTGATAAACTCAAACGGAAATATTAATTTTATGTATGAAATTGTTATTAATTTTGATTGTGAAATACTGGTTATTTCGAGTATAATACTCAGATTTGGTTAACTGCGATCGCCTTCAGAAACCCGGTTTCTCAACAAATATTGATTTAATCCAATTAATCTTAATTAGAAACCCGGTTTCTTGAGCGTAATTTTGAAACCCTTAAGAGGGTTTGCAGACCAAACCCCGACAATCATTTTTTTGTTGAATTAGGAGTTAATTCAAGCCCTGGAGAGGCAGCAGGACTAGGTTGATTGTATTTTTTTAACCAATCTTTCCCCACTTGAATTGTTAAGTCAGATTCTAAAAATCCCGTACTTTCGACGACAACCTTACCAAAACCCAGGGATTTTTGTAGCAATTCAGCGCTCTTAATATCACCATCCTGAGCGACAATTTTAGTTTCTTCTAAGGGTTCTGTCCAAGGTTTAGAAATTTTTACGTTCCAAAAACCTCCATCATTTAAAGTGCCCACTAATTTATCAATCGCCTCAGAACTATCATTACTATCTTGAATAGCAATTCTTAAATCTTTGGGATCAATATTCTCAAATTTCCAAACATCCTGACCAAAATCAAAATGTTGAGCTACTACATTTTCTAAGCGGGCTGCATCGGGTAACCAATAGCTGGCTCGATATTCTTTCGGGTCACTAAATTGACCAGGAACCATCAACATTTGTACATTTTCGCGTTTAATATTAGTGGCAAAATCAACCAAGGCAACTAATTCTTCTAAACTTAAATTAGTATCAATATGAGATTGAACAATTGACATAACTTGAGGCAGTTTAGAAATGGTACTCACATTTAATGCTTGTTCCATGAACGCCCGAATTAGCATTTGTTGACGTTGTACCCGTCCGATATCACCTAAAGCATCATAACGGAAACGTAAAAACTGTAAGGCTTGCGCTCCATTTAGGTGTTGTTCCCCTTGTTTTAAATTAATATAGAGATGTTGGCTATCATCTTGATATTTCATATCTTTGGGGACGTAAATACTCACGCCTCCCATGGCATCAATTAATTTTTCTACCCCTTGGACATTCACCCGCACATAACGGTCTATTCCCACACCGCCTAATAATTCACTGGTGGCTTTTGCACTTAACGCCGGGCCGCCATAATAGTTGGCATCATTAATTTTAGTCATTCCCCGACCCTCTACATAGGTTCGAGTGTCACGGGGAATGGATAATACTTTTAACTGTTTATTAGCCGGATCAAAGCGGATTAATAGCATTGTATCCGATAACCCTTTAAAGGAATCCACCAAAGCATGGTATCCCGCTTTTGGTTGGGAATCATCTTCCAAATCTGAGGTTAAAACCTTTACCCCCATCACCAAAATATTCACCGGACGGGTTAATTCTGGCAGTCTCATGTTGGTAGTAGCCATTTGACCTTTAGAAAAAACCGCCGCTTCTTCGGGGGTTAATTTTTGCTGTAATAGGGGTGTTGTCGATAGAGACACGGCTAATAAAGCTCCGGCGGTGGCTGAAATCATGGCGACTCCAGCTAAACCTAAACCCATTCCTAACCATCGTCCGGGACTAGATTGAGCTAATTTCCTGAGATTGGGTTTTGACGGGTTTGGCAATGGTTTTTGACTCTGATATCTTGGTGCTGACACGGACTTCCTCACACACTTAATAAATAATTTTTAGAGATAATACACTGATGGTAAAACCGGGGATTGTTTTAGAACCAACCTATTATGGCAGATGTTTGCCTAATCCTTGTTCAGCAATTTGGCTAATCCCAGGAAGCCATATCGGTTGACGTTTCCAGACTTTAATCATTAAGCCTAAACTGACAATAAAATAACTGGTTGTCAATAGACTACTGGTTAATAACATCGGCAAGGCGATCGATTCCGCACTATTGGCTCCAGTTTCTAACAATATCAGTGCTGTTAACCAACTGAACGCTAACACAATCACTAATCGACTGGCGGCTTGTTGTTGTTTTGTGCCTGACCGTCGATATAACGTCCACAATGCCGGGAAGAAACCCAATATCGGAATTAAATAAACAAACAACTGCAACCGTTCATGTTCAGGATTCTCATAGATGTGATTGGTTTTCATAGGAAAAAAATAAAGTAAGCACCGAAAACAGAAAATATTTTCTCAACCTCTAAAACCAGTAAACCCAATACCAGGATTCTGATACAATGGTGACAACTTGAGATGCAGGAGAACAGATTACCCCATGACCGCAACCCAGAAACCGATTGTTATTTCCCCCTCTATATTATCAGCCGATTTTAGTCGTCTTGGTGAAGAAATTCGGGCAGTGGATGAAGCTGGCGCCGATTGGATTCATGTTGATGTGATGGATGGTCGCTTCGTTCCCAATATTACCATTGGGCCATTAATTGTGGAAGCTATTCGTCCGGTAACTAAAAAACCTCTGGATGTCCACCTAATGATTGTGGAACCGGAAAAATATGTTGAAGGTTTTGCTAAAGCTGGGGCTGATATTATTTCGGTTCACGCCGAACACAATGCTTCTCCCCACTTACATCGAACCCTTGGCCAAATTCGAGAACTGGGTAAACAAGCGGGTGTGGTTTTGAATCCTTCTACTCCCTTAGAATTAATTGAATATGTCTTAGAGCTTTGTGACTTGGTGTTAATTATGAGTGTTAACCCTGGTTTTGGCGGACAGAAGTTTATCCCCGGAATTGTGCCGAAAATTCGCGCCTTACGTCAAATGTGCGACGAACGGGGTTTAAATCCTTGGATTGAAGTTGATGGCGGTCTGAAAGGGGATAATACTTGGCAAGTGTTGGAAGCCGGGGCTAACGCCATTGTTGCGGGTTCTGCGGTGTTCAATGCTCCTGATTATGCTAAAGCTATTGAAGGAATTCGCCATAGTAAACGCCCTACTCCTGAGTTAGCAACAGTCTAATATTCCATCATGAAATGTTGGCTACAGATTCCTCCCGTAGAGACGTTGAATGCAACGTCTCTACACCGTGGGTAGAGGGATAATCTGTAGCATCTATAATTGGATTTCATTAATCTGAGTTTGATCGGATTTTTCTATATTATTACCCCCCTTGATGATCGAGAGGGCTAATTTTATGTAAAAATTTAACAACTTACTCTTTTCTTCATCGCCTCCTGATGCTAAGATTCAATTCAGAAACTTGAATTTAGTAAAGTTAAACTTTATAAAAATAGGGTAAAAGCCATGGGGATTAAAACTGCTATTATTGCCGGCTTGTTTTCTTTAGTTCTTCCTGTATTTGTTCCCGTTGCTTTCGCAACATCGAATTCTGGTTCAGGAATCACAGAATCCTGGCAGGAAAACGGTAATTCCGGGGTAAACTCAAGCGTTACAGACGCAGAAACAGCCAGACGGGAACTGTTTTCTCAACCCTTTTATCAACCTGAAACTCAACCCCCTCGCCATCGGGAACGGGTATTATCCCAAGGCACTGAAGGCTCCCAAGTCACGGGGTTACAACAACGCTTAAAAGCCCATGGGTTCACCCCAGGTAAAATTGATAGTGTTTTTGGCCCTCGGACAACGGCATCGGTGCAGGCGTTTCAGCAGGCTAAAGGATTAGAAGTGACCGGGGTTGTAGACCGTGACACCTGGCAAGCTTTATCGGCGGAGCCTCAAGTTGCTAGTTCGGTTACAGTTAAAGAGGATACTGTTTTATCCAGAGGTTCCCGGGGAACGGACGTTCGTATATTACAGGAACGTTTGGAGGCGAAAGGATATAATCCTGGCCGAATTGATGGGATTTTGGGTTCTCGCACCCTGGCCGCACTGCATGAATTTCAAATTGCTCAAGGCTTAGAAAGCAGTAATCAAGTTAATCAAACAACTTGGACAGCTTTAAATAGTGAATCGTCGCTTCCCGAAACTCCCACTCATTTAACAGAAGAAAATCCTAATTTGAATGAGGATGGAAGTACAGATTTAGGCAATAGTTCTGAAGAAAAGGTCTTCAATTTAGACGGGTTTACCAACTAAATATCATTCCCACCCCTAGAGACGTGCAAAGGCGCGTCTCTTTTTCTATTTTTATATCTTTCAAAATCGAGGGGAATCATGTCAATACTATTAGAAATTAAACGGGTAAAATCCACCGATTTAGGTTTATTAAACCAATTATATACAGAAATGGATGGAGAATTGCCTATGTCTCTATTGGAGGTTGAACAAATTTTTGAGCAAATTCAGCAAGTTCCCAACTACAATATTTATATTGCATGGCTAAACAATGAACCAGTCGGTACATTCAGCTTATTATTTATTCCCATGATTTTGCATCACAGCAAATCTGCGGTTATTGATGCCGTGATTGTCACTTGTGGTTATAGAAATCAAGGAATAGGTAAAGCCATGATGCACGAAGCCCTCAAACTCAGCCGCGAGGCGGGATGCTATAAAGCCATGCTTTCGTCTAATTTAAAACGGACTAACGCCCATCAATTCTATAAGTCTTTAGGGTTTAAACAGCAGGGTTGGAGTTTTAGTCTGGAACTGTAACCCAAAACTTGAAATTTTAGGGTAATTTATTAAAAGTATCTTATCTGAACACACTTAACTCCGAACACGATGAATATTCTCGCTGATTTTCTATATAAACCGACTCAAACTAATTCCCCTCAAGTAAAAAAAAGTGGCAGAGGAATCTATATTAAATCACCTCAAGAAGTAGAAACTATGCGACAAGCTGCAAAAATTGTGGCTACGGTATTAAAAGAAATTTCCGAACTGGTTCAACCTGGGATGACGACGGCGGATTTAGATGCTTATGCAGAAAAACGGATTCGGGAAATGGGAGCAACCCCAAGTTTTAAGGGATATCATGGATTTCCGGCTTCTATTTGTGCTTCGATTAATAATGAAGTTGTTCATGGTATTCCTAACCGTCGAAAGGTGATTCGTACTGGAGATGTTTTAAAAGTTGATACCGGGGCTTATTATCAAGAATTTCATGGGGATTCTTGTATTACAATTGGGGTGGGTGAAGTTTCCTCAGAGGCAAAAAAATTAATTAAAGTGGCTGAAGAAGCCTTATATAAAGGCATTGAACAAGTCAAAGCGGGAGCTTATTTACTCGATATTGCAGGAGCAGTTCAAGACTATACAGAAGCCAATGGTTATAAAATCGTAGAAGAATTTACAGGTCATGGAGTGGGAAGAAATCTACACGAAGAACCCTCGGTTTTTAATGCTCGTACCCATTCTTTACCTAATGTTAAATTGAAAGCGGGAATGACTTTAGCCATTGAACCGATTCTGAATGCGGGTTCTCGATTTACTAAAATTTTATCTGATAAATGGACAGCCGTAACCATTGATAATGCCCTATCTGCTCAATTTGAACATACGGTTTTAGTCACCGAAACCGGCTATGAAATTTTAACAGATCGCTCTAGTATCAGTTAACAGTCATCAGTCATCAGTCATCAGTCATCAGTTATAGCAACCGCCAAGGCAGTTAAGACACCAGACGGATCTTGGAACCCAGACGGTAAAGTGTTTCCCCCTGTTCCGGTGTTCCCTGTTCTCGTTCGACAAGCTCACGACGCAGCCTGTTCCCTGCTATATCAGTTTGTTGATTGACTCTAGTAATTCTTAATTCTTAATTCTTAATTCCCCCAATGATTCGGATTCAAACAGTTAACTATTCTGAAATTTTTTGTTCCCAAATATCAACTAAATTTTTAATTACTACATCCCAACTATAATTACCGACGGATTTCATTCCTTGATTTCCGAGGGTTTTTCTTAATAGAGGATCTTCGATTAATTGCTTTAATTTGTGTGTAAAATCTTCTGGATCTTGAGGAGTATATAAAAATCCATTTTCCCCATCTATAACATTTTCAACTAACCCTCCCGCCCGGGGAGCTAATACGGGAATACCGGACGCAAAAGCCTCTAATACGGTTAATCCTCTCGATTCCCGTTCCGAGGTGGTAATATGAATATCACTATTAGCATAAACCGCCGGAACTTGGTCATAGGCTACCCGACCCAGGAAATAGACATGACGGGTAAATTTTGTTAAACCCTCGATAATTTCGTCCTGCATTTGTCCATCACCAATAATAATAAAACCGACTTTTTCTAAATCAATTTTTTCTGCAATTTTTGCCATGGTTTTTAAAGTAAAATTCCAACCTTTATCGGGGGTTAGACGACCGACAAAAATCAATTTAGTTAAACCATCTAATTCGGGTAAATTATAATATTTTTTAAAAAAATCTTCTTCTTTTAAATTAGGGTTAAAGCGTTGGGCATCAAATCCGGCTAAATTCTCATAAACCGCATTATGAATTGACATTTGGGGGGCGAGTTGATAGGTGATTTTACTGGTAAATAAGGTGACATCATAGCCATTATAAATCCAAGCAAAAATCCTTCTAAAAATTTCTCTAATGATTTCTACCGCAAATTTAGGTAAGGGAATATAATCTTCAGCGTAGGATAAAAACCAAGTTCTAAAAAACGCAATACAGGGAATATTTGCTTTTTTAGCATAGTCTATTCCAGCCCGTCTAAAAAATCCAAAAAATAGCCTTTCTGGTTCATCAACATGAACTAAATCGGGCTGAAATTTTTCTAATTCTTTTAATAAAATAGAATAGGATTTAATAGAAGGGTTACGTTCAAAATCTAATCCTAAAAATGGCGTACTAGGTAAATTATAAACTCGCACACCTGGTAAAATATTGCCGCTATATTCTCGCCAATTGGGATAAACACTTTCAATGGTGCTATAGTCGGGACAAAAAAATAAAACCTCATGTCCCCATTGACTTAACCTCTGGAGTCGCATCATCGCACTAACCGTAACCCCATCAATCACGGGGAAAAAACCAGAGGAAATAATGGCAATTTTCATACTAAACTGTACCTTGATCGTAGTGAGTCCTTTAGGACTCTATGTAGTGAGTCCTTTAGGACTCTATATTAAGGTATGAGCAGTTTTTCTAATTTAGTCGATTTATTGCGCGATCGCGCCGAATCTAAACCGGATCAACTCGCCTATCGGTTTTTAGCCGACGGAGAAACGAGTCAGCAAACCCTGACCTATCTACAGTTACATCAACAAGCTGTCCAAATTGCATCTTATTTACAATCATTTTTATCCCCAGGTGATCGGGTTTTAGTCGTTTATCCCTATAGTGCGGGATTAGAATTTATTGCGGCGTTTTTTGGCTGTTTATATGCGGGTGCGATCGCCGTTACCGATAACCCTCCAGTCTCCCCCCAAGCAATTGTTAAGCTACAAACCCGTTTAGAATCTTCTCAATGTCGGGCAATTTTAAGCACAAAAGCATTAATTGAACAGTTAAAAATACAATTTTCTGTGGAGAAAGAGGAGGAGACGCGCCGTGGCACGTCTCTACGGTGGGTGGCGACCGATGACCTTTTGGCTCAAAACCTCGCTATAGACTGGCAAAAACCGCCAATTAACGGGGATACCGTCGCTTTTTTACAATATACCTCTGGTTCCACCGGAACCCCAAAAGGGGTAATTGTTACCCATGGAAATGTTTTGCATAATTCGGCAATTATTTATAGAGCTTTTGGCCATCACAATCATAGTAAGGGGTTAATTTGGCTTCCCCTATTTCACGATATGGGATTAATTGGGGGAGTTGTTCAACCTTTATATGGATCATTTCCCGTTACTTTGATGTCCCCAGTTGCTTTAGTCCAAAAACCCTTTCGTTGGTTAGAAGCGATTTCTGAATATCAGGCTACCACCAGTGGCGGGCCAAATTTTGCCTATGATTTAGTCTGTAGGACAGCGACGCCTGAAAAGTTAGAACAGTTAGATTTAAGTTCCTGGGATGTGGCCTTTTCCGGGGCTGAACCTGTACGCTGGGACACCCTTAAACGGTTTGCAGAAATTTTTGGCCCCTGTGGGTTCAAACCGGAGGCGTTTTATCCCTGCTACGGAATGGCCGAAACTACCCTATTTATTTCCGGTGGACACAAACACCAAACCCCTAATATTCTCTGGGTTGATCCCGTCGCCCTAGAACACAATCAAGTCATCCAAACACAGGAAACATCACTGGCTAATAACCCACAGTCCAGAAAAACTCGATCGCTAGTCAGTTGTGGCTTCCCCTGGTTGGCAGATGAGGTGATGATTGTTGATCCGCAAGAGTTAACGCCCCGGGACGCGGATCAAGTGGGTGAAATCTTGGTATCGGGGAAAGGTGTGGGTTTGGGATATTGGGATAAACCCGAAGACACGGAAACCACCTTTCGGGTTTATGTCGAGGGACGGGGGCCCTATTTACGCACGGGAGATTTAGGATTTTTACAGGACGGGGAATTGTATATTACGGGACGGATCAAGGACATGATGATTTTGTGGGGAAGAAATCGTTATCCCCAGGAAATTGAAGCTACCCTAGATACCTGTCACCCGGCTATTCGTGCTGGACATAGTGCGGCGTTTTCGGTGGAAACGGAACTCGGAGAACAGTTAATTATTGCCGCAGAAATCGAACGGCGGTATTTACGAAACTTGAACGTTGAGGAAGTCGTCAATGCTATTCGTCAGGCGATCGCCGAACAGAATACCGTGGATGTCTTTGCAATTGTATTATTAAAAACCACAACTATTCCTAAAACCACCAGTGGTAAAATTCAACGTCGTGCTTGTCGGACTAAATTTTTAGAAGGGAGTTTAGATAGTGTTGGACAATGGAGATTAGATACAGAAACCAGTCAATTGTCAGAATTGGCAAATCGTTCTTAAAAGTTAACCATCGTAGGGTGTGTAAGCGATCAGCACCCGCACCATTACCACTTAAATTGATTATAAAACAACAACAATTATCAGTAAAAGTTAGATATTTGCTGAATCAAAAAACAGTGAATCTGTGGAAATAAACCTAAGCAAAAGCTGAAACCCTTTAAAAATGGTTAATAAAATTAACGAGAGTAATGAAGACTCCCTGTGTGTTTAAAACCTCTTTGTGTCTTTGTGTCTTTGTGGTTAAATATAGATAACAAAACATCACCCTAATTTTTTTACATGACTCAGCAATTCAACTCGTGGCAATGGACAACCTTAATTGAACTTTTAGAATATCGTGCATCCGGGCAACCTAATAAAATTGCCTATACTTTTTTAGTGGATGGGGAAAACGAAATTTTAACTTTAACCTATCAACAATTAAACCAACAAGCCAGAACAATTGCTGCTAAATTACAAGCTATTTGTCAACCTCAAGATCGAGTTTTATTACTATATCAACCGGGGTTAGATTATATTAGCGCATTTTTTGGATGTTTATATGCCGGAGTGATTGCCGTTCCCGCCTATCCCCCCAGACCCGATCGATCTTTGCCTCGTTTACAAGCGATTATTACTGATACAAATGCCACGGTTGCCTTAACCACTGAAGCCACATTATCGGGTTTACAGCGATTTTTTCCAACTATGTCTGATATTGCGCCGTTAAATTGGTTTGCAACAGATATCTTAGATCATGAAATTGGAAAGACTTGGCAACCTCCTATTATTAATAGTCAAACTCTTGCCTTTTTACAATATACTTCCGGTTCTACTGCTACCCCTAAAGGGGTAATGATTTCCCATCAAAATCTATTACATAATTTAACAGCAATTTATGATTGTTTTGGTCATTCCCCGGAAAGTACGGGGGTAATTTGGTTGCCTCCCTATCATGATATGGGATTAATTGGTGGGGTTTTAGAACCTTTATTCGGGGGATTTCCGGTGATTTTAATGTCGCCTTTAATGTTTGTTCAAAATCCCTTACGCTGGTTACAAACTATTTCCAAATATCGGGGAACAACCAGTGGAGGGCCGAATTTTGCTTATGATTTATGTGTAAGAAAAGTATTAAGAAATGGGGGGATAAATTCATCCCAAAAATTAGAAAATTTAGATTTAAGTAGTTGGGAAGTGGCATTTAATGGGGCTGAACCCATTTATCACGAAGTTATAGAAAAATTTATTCAAACTTTTGCCCCCTACGGATTTAGGCGAGAGGCTTTTTATCCCTGTTATGGTATGGCTGAAGCGACTTTAATTATTACGGGAGGTTTAAAAACAGCATCACCAATTTTTAAAACCGTTGATGGTATTGCTTTAGAAAATCATCAGATTGTAGAAGTTGATGAAGTGACTACTAATTTAACAGCCAATACCAAAATATTAGTCGGTTGCGGTCAGTGTTTATCAGATCAAAAGGTATTAGTTATTAATCCTGAAACCTTGAATATTTGTGAACCGGGAAAAGTCGGCGAAATTTGGGTTTCTGGGCCGAGTGTGGGACGGGGATATTGGAATAAACATCAGGAAACAGAAACTCTGTTTAATGCCTACTTAACAACGGGAGAAGGGCCGTTTTTAAGGACAGAGGATTTGGGATTTTTAGACGATCAAGAACTATTTATTACCGGAAGAATTAAAGATATTATTATTATTAATGGTCGGAATCATTATCCCCAAGATATTGAATGGACAGTTGAACAAAGTCACCCCCTAATTAGACCCAGTGGAGTTGCGGGATTTTCTATTGATATCAAGGGGGAAGAACGGTTAGTCGTTGCAGTGGAAGTAGAACGTCAATATTGGCAACAAATCCGCACCTGGGATAATCATAACGGTGCTGCAAAAACTTCCCCTGAACAGGTGATTCTTCAGTCCATCCGTCGCTCCGTGTCTCAAAACCATGATTTACAGGTCTATAAAACGGTGTTACTAAAACCCGGAACTTTACCTAAAACCTCCAGTGGTAAAATTCAACGCCATGCCTGTCGTGCTAGTTTTATAGCGGGCAAATTGGGGGAATAGGGAATTACAAATTACGAATTACGAATTACGAATGGGGAATTGGTAAGTAAAACAGGATTCTGCTATCTTGGGATGCTAAAGTTTTATGGTGATGGAGGAGTGATTCATGCAAGTGTTAAATGCGTCTATGAATGGGACAAAACCCCAACAACCATCGGTAACGGTGCATCATCCAGAATCATTGGTGAACGGCATTGAGTCTTTCGAGTCTGTCGCCACAATTGAGGGGTGGTTAGTCAGTCAACTCGCGGAACGGTTAGAGTTAGAAGCTTTAGAGATTGATTTAGAGGAGGATTTTACTAATTATGGCCTCAACTCTATTGAAGCAATTAACCTCTCTGGAGACTTGGAAACGATTTTGGGACGCCGACTTCCCCCCACCCTGTTATGGGATTATCCCAATATTTGTACTTTGGCTAAATATTTAGCCGATCACAACACCTTGGATATTACCCAATATCAAAACGGGATTTCCCCGAAAGATGCGGAACATCTTTTACAACATTTAGATCAATTGTCGGATACGGATGTCGATACGTTATTAAATATTTTATTATCAGAACAGGAAGAAATCAATGATTAGTTTATTACCTTCTGTTAGTCAGTTATCTTGTCAAGAAAAGCGATCGCTTCTCGCAGAATTACTGGAAAAAAAGGCCAAATCTGCCCCTCTGCCTGAAATTCCAGCCGAATATTATCAAATTGAATACTTTCCTGAATATCTACATCTGAAACAACAACAGCAAGAATTGGCAGATTTAGGATTAGGAAATCCCTTTTTTACACCCCAGGAGGGAATTGCCAATGATCGGGCTAGAATTCGCGGTCAAGACTATATTAATTATGCCACCTATAATTATTTAGGAATGTGTGGTGATCCGATTATTTCTCAGTTTGTAAAAGAGGCAATTGATCGCTATGGAACCTCAGCCTGTGCCAGTCGTTTATTATCGGGTGAAAAGGTAATTCACCAAGAATTAGAACGGGCGATCGCTGATTTTGTTGGAGTTGAAGATAGTATTGTTTTTGTCGGGGGTCATGCCACTAATGTTACTACCGTGGGGCATTTATTCGGACAGCATGATCTGATTTTACATGATGCCCTAAGTCATAATAGTTTATTGCAAGGAGCTTTATTATCTGGGGCTACGGCGATCGCCTTTCCCCATAATAATTGGCAAGCTTTAGATCAAATATTACGAGAACGGCGCCCTCGTTATCAACGGGTTTTAATTATTGTCGAAGGGGTCTATAGTACCGATGGAGATATTCCCAATTTACCCGAATTTATTCAGATTAAAAAACATCATAAAGCCTTTTTAATGGTGGATGAAGCCCACTCTATAGGGGTATTAGGAAAACACGGTCGGGGAATTGGAGAACATTTTGGAATTAATCCCCATGATGTAGATTTATGGATGGGAACTTTAAGCAAATCCTTTGCCAGTTGTGGAGGATATATTGCCGGATCTAAATCATTAGTTGAATATCTGAAATATACCGCCCCCGGATTTGTTTTTAGTGTGGGAATTTCTCCACCCAATGCGGCTTCTGTGATCGCGGCAATTCAGGTATTAAAAAATGAACCTCAACGGGTAGAAAAGTTACATCAAAGAGCTAAATTATTTTTAACTTTAGCTAAAGATCAAGGCTTAAATACCGGGTTAAGTCAAGATTCTCCCGTGATTCCAATTATTGTTGGAGATTCTTGGAAATCAGTACAACTCTCTCAAAATTTGTTCAAGCGGGGAATTAATGTACCTTTTATGTTTTATCCCTCCGTACCTAAAAACGCGGCGCGTTTGCGATTTTTTATTACTTGTAACCACATGGAAGAACAAATTCGTTATACTGTAGATACTCTTGCTGAAGAAGTGGCAAAATTGTCGGAAAATCCATGATTTTCGGGAATTTTGTGAACTTAGATGTTTATCTTTTACAGGGTTAATGATAATGCGTGTTCTTTTAATTTATCCCATTTTTCCCCAAAGTTTCTGGTCATTTGAAAAAGCCCTTGCCTTAGTCAACCGAAAAGCCTTACTTCCACCCCTAGGTTTAATTACGGTAGCGGCTATTTTACCCCAAAAATGGGAGTTTAAATTAGTAGACCGTAATGTTCGAGAGATCACTGAAGCGGAATGGGATTGGGCAGAATTGGTGATGGTTTCGGCCATGATTGTCCAAAAAGATGATTTTTTGGAGCAAATTCGCGAGGCGAAACGACGGGGCAAAAAAGTGGCTGTAGGCGGCCCCTATCCCACCTCCACACCCGAATCGGCAGAAATTGCCGGGGCGGATTATTTAGTTTTAGATGAAGGAGAAATTACTTTACCGTTATTAGTAGAAGCGATTGAAAGAGGGGATGAAAAAGGGGTTTTTCGCATCGAAGGAGACAAACCCGATGTTACGACATCTCCTATCCCTCGCTTTGATTTATTGGAGAAAGAAGCATACGATATGATTTCTTTGCAATACTCCCGCGGCTGTCCGTTTCAGTGTGAGTTTTGCGATATTATTGTATTATATGGACGGAAATCTCGAACTAAAACTCCGGCTCAACTTTTAGCAGAATTGGATCGGTTAAAAGAGTTAAATTTTAGTCAGGGTGTTTTCTTAGTGGATGATAATTTTATCGGCAATAAACGCAACGTTAAGTTATTGCTGCATGAATTAAAAGTTTGGATGAAGGATAATAATTATCCTTTCCGTTTAACCACGGAGGCTTCCATTGATTTAGCCCAGGATCAAGAATTAATGGATTTGATGGTTGAGTGTAATTTTAGGGCTGTCTTTTTGGGAATTGAAACCCCTGATGAAGATAGCTTAAATTTAACTAAAAAATTCCAAAATACTCGCGGATCTTTGAGTGATTCCGTGGAAAAAATTATCCGATCTGGGTTACGGGTGATGGCGGGATTTATTATTGGTTTTGATGGAGAAGAAAAAGGAGCAGGCGATCGAATTGTTCGGTTTGTGGAAAAAACCACCATTCCCATTGCTATGTTTAGTATGTTGCAGGTTTTACCTAATACCGCCCTTTGGCATCGTTTAGAAAAAGAAGGACGATTAATTAAGGAAACTGGGAATGCTAATCAAACTACCTTAATGAATTTTCTGCCCACTCGACCGATTGAAGAAATTGCCCTAGAATATGTCAATGGATTTTATGAATTATACGATCCACAACGATATTTAGATCGCACTTACCGTCATTTTATGATGATTGGAGAGCCGAAAACCAATTCCATTGGACGGAAATTAGTGGATATGAAAACGATGCGGGCGCTATTGATTTTATGTTGGTATCAAGGGATTGTGCGGGAAACTCGTTCGACGTTTTGGCGATATTTATGGAATATTTTACGACATAAACCCCGGGTTTTAGATCATTATTTAGTGGTTTGTGGACAGGTAGAACATTTCTATGAATATCGCCAAATTGTTAAGGATCAAATTGAACAGCAACTCAAAGAACAACAAGTAGAAAGTCTACGTCAACTATCAAGTGTGACGCCATAACTGAGAAACTCAATCTTTTGAGAAAACGGGTTTCTGAAGCTCAAGTCTAGGTTTTATTTCCTAGATCAAATTCAGAAGCTCAGTTAATTTGGTTGTATGAGTTAGCCCGGTTGCGGGATATTATTCTCAATTGATGTACATTTTTTCCCTATCCTATGGGAAAATTAAATCAATTGTTGAATTTGTTAAACTTCCACTGAGAAAAAACAGTGTCTCCGACTTATCCACAAAAACATCGGAATTCTAGGGTTGCTCAAACACGACGTCAGTTTTTGCAAACTTCCGTTACTGCGATGGTAGCATCGTCCCTGTCAAGCTGTGGTTGGACATTAGCTGAGGTCAAAACCACCCCGAACACTCAGATTTCCTCCGATACTCTGTACATTTACACTTGGTCTGGCTACACGGATCAAGATTTGTTAGATCATTTTAGAGAGGAAACTGGGTTAAAAGTTGTGGCGGATGTCTTCGATTCTAATGAAGCCATGTTAGCCCGACTCCAAGCTGGAGGAGCGGGCGCCTATAGTGTCATCTATCCTTCGGGATATATGGTAGAGAAAATGATTCAAATAGGTCTATTGGCTGAAGTTGATCACTCTTTATTAGTCGGATTAGAGGATTTATTTCCGCAATTTAAAAACCCGATTTATGATCCCGGCGGTCTTCATAGTGTTCCAATTAGTTGGGGAACAACGGGGTTAATTTATAACCCGAATAAATTAGAAACTCCCCCGAAAGATTGGAGTTATCTCTGGGAAAATAAAGATAAGTTATCCAAGCGATTCACGTTACTTAATGATGTGCGCGAAGTCATGGGAGCAGCGTTAATTATGTTAGGCTACTCCTATAATTCTACTGACCCCAATCAAATTCGACAAGCCTATGAAAAATTAGTGGAATTACGGCCGACGATCGCTTCTTTTACCACAGATTCTTGGCGACCACAAATGATTGTCGGGGACTTATCAATTGCTATGTGTTATTCCTCCGATGCAGCAGAAATTAAGGAGGAAAATGAGGATTTAAGATATATTACTCCCTATAGTGGATCATCTTTATGGATTGATACTATGGTAATTCCTAAAAGTGCTCCTAACCCCGAAGGAGCCTATAAATGGATTAATTTTATGTTGCGACCGGATATAGCCGCAACCTTAGTTAAACGCTTGAAATTTGCCACGCCTTCGAGATTAGCTTATGAAAAATTACCCGATGTTTTGAGAAATGATCCGACTTTATTTCCTCCAGAATCAATTCTGGCTCGCAGTGAAATGATTCATGATTTGGGTAAAGCTAATGAAATTTATGAACGGTATTGGACACAGCTAACCAGTTAATTGTTAACTGCTAAACCTTAACCAATCTATAGTAATTGTTAAGGTAATTAGAATATTCAACCCGGGTCAAACTCTCAGAAAAAAGCAATTTTTTCCCCCATTACCCATTACCCATTCCCTGATCTATGACTATTTCAACAAAAACTCCAACGACTTCTTCTCCACCCCCAATCAAAAAAGGCTGGCGACAACTCGGTTCTCAATTAATTGGCCCCTTGGCATTATTGGGGCCGTCGGGTTTATGGTTATTACTCTTATTAATCCTGCCAACTTTATTGATTTTTCAACTCAGTTTAGTTAAGGATATTCGCCCTGGGGATTTGGTAATTCCCAATGGCATTTATAATTATTTAAGAGTATTTGAACCGATTAATTTATTAGTGATTTGGCGATCGCTCTTTTATGCTTTTGGCACAACCACAATTTGTTTAGTCCTAGGATTTCCCGTCGCCTATTGGATTGCTCAATTAGCCCCGAAACAGTGGCGAAATATAATACTATTAGCCTTTATTTTACCCCTGTGGACATCTTCTTTATTAAGAACCTACGCTTGGATTACCATATTAAGACCAACCGGAGTATTAAACTCCGTTTTAGGATTAATTGGATTACCCGCCTTAGAACTATTAAATCGAACTCCGGCGGTTTTAATTGGCATGGCCTATAGTTATTTACCCTATATGGTCACGGTTTTGTATGCCTCTTTAGAAAAATTAGATCGACGATTATTAGAAGCCTCCGCCGACCTAGGGGCGCGACCTGTAGAAACATTTTGGAAAGTCACCGTCCCCCAAACCTTGCCCGGAATTGCCGCCGGATCTCTGCTAGTTTTTATTAGTTCAATGGGGGATTTTGTCGATCCCGAACTATTAGGAGGAGCCTCAAGTATGACGGTTTCTCGATTAATTTATAACCAATTTTTAGGATCAACTCAAAATTGGGGCTTTGGTTCAGCCTTGAGTATGGTATTAATTTTTGGGGTGAGTATTGCGATCGCACTTTTAATTAAATATGGAGATCCTAAACCGTCTCGTTAATTAAAATAAATTAGGAAAAATTTATGGAAGAAATCCAACAACAACCAGAGGAGATCCTTGATATGGCTGCTAAACCAAAGTTTAGAATTTCTTGGCAGGTAGTTTTTGTCTGTTTGATGTTTTTTTATATGTACCTGCCGATTTTTGTATTAACATTTTTTAGTTTTAATAAATCTCGATATAGTGCCGGATGGGAGGGATTTACATTAGAATGGTATGTCAAATTATTCCAAGATACCAGAATTTTAACCGCTTTAAATAATAGTTTAATCGTGGGAATTTGTGCCGTAGGAATTGCCGCGATTATTGGTACATTAATGGCCGTAGGATTAGCCCGTTATCATTTCCCAGGAAAAGGATTATATCAAGGAGCGTCCTATTTACCATTAATTATTCCTGATATTGCCATGGCGGTGGCAACCCTAGTATTTTTAGCCGCCGTTGCCATTCCCCTCAGTTTATGGACAATTGTATCCGCCCATGTTGTCTTTTGTTTAGCCTACGTTGCCTTAGTTGTTTCCACCCGTTTAGCCGATTTAGACCCCCATTTAGAAGAAGCCGCCTTAGATCTCGGAGCAACACCCATAGAGGCTTTTATTCAAGTCTTATTACCCCAATTAATGCCCGGAATTATATCAGGTTGTTTACTAGCTTTTGTATTAAGTATGGATGATTTTTTAATCGCCAGTTTCACCGCCGGAAGTGGGGCAAATACCTTACCAATGGAAATATTTAGTCGAATTAGAACCGGAGTCAAACCCGATATTAATGCCCTCAGTGTAATCCTAATTTTAGCCTCTGGATTCTTAGCATTATTTGGGGAATATTTACGCATTCAAGGAGAAGGAAAACGCCTGAAAAACTAAACCCGTAGTAAGCCCTTCAGGGCTTAATCTTTTTGAAAGATTTAAACAAATTATTGAACAAAAACAAGGTCAAAAAATTAAAGATAGAACACCCCCTTTAGACCAGTGAAATGGCATCTCTAGTTTTTCCCTATAACGATGAAGCAGAGCATCGTTGTCCGATGACCAGGTGGAACTTAGTCATCAGAAAAATATTAGTTACTCTGGGATAATCACTTCAATATCCATGTCTCTACACCAAGCAAAATCATCAACATTAAAAGTATATATTCGCCTGATTCCGTGTGACATCATTGTAGCAACGTGCATAACATCAAAAACGGTTGCACCAGTTACCGGATGATTTTCCAACAAAACCAGCAAACTATTAGTCAAGTTTGATGGTTTTGGTAATAGTTGGATATTAGGCATTTGAATCAGTCTTTTTATTCTCCATATTGTTTCTACTGGTGTAATAGGTTTCTTGACTTGGCTACTACTGGTCATAACAGAATAAAATTCTGCAAGAATTTGATCGGAAACGCACAATACTTCCTGTTCACTGGGTCTTAAAATTTTTAATGATGCTTTGTGTTTATCACCACTTTCTGTATTTACAGAATAGACCAATATATTTGTATCTAGGAAGCTTTTTTGCATTTTATCCTGTGTCATATATTTTTGCTCTGCTGATGGGTTCTTTAACGCCAATATCAGCAATCAGCCAACTAAATTCTGCATGAAGTTGCCTGAGTTCATCATCTTCTGGAGTTACGCTTAAGTTATCATTACCTCCTTGATTAATTTGTTGATTGTCAGGAACAGACCGAAGTGCTGTTACAATTTCTTCGACAAGAGCAATTTGCTTGTCGCTGAGTCCAGTTACATCAATTACTGTGGTTTTCATAAGGAATCTTTTTTTTGCCCCCAAAAGGGACGAAAGATATTGTAAATTGATGGTGAAATGAATACTCTGAAAAGGCAGAAATTAAAAATAAATCTACCTTCTCAGAAACACTCTATACTCATATTAACATATCTAACCCATGATGGGTTAGTAAAAATGAAACATGAGGTTAAAGATTGAAGTATTTAGAAACAGGATGATAGGTAATAAACGCCGTTGTAGACTGTTCTGGATAAATTTGTTCACTTTCATCCATATACATCTTAATTCGGTCAGTTTGTAATAACTCAACCTGCTTATATTGGTCTTGAATATTCGGACAAGCCGGATATCCAAAACTATAGCGAGAACCCCGATGACGTTGGGCTAAAACATCCCGCACATTATCCGGTTCTTCATTTCCAAATCCCAACTCCCGACGAATTTTTGTATGAGTCCATTCTGCCAACGCTTCGGCGGTTTGTACCGCCATTCCATGGAAATACAAATAATTCTTATAGTCATTTTCAGCAAACAGTTTTTGCGCGTATTCCGTAGCAATTTCCCCAACAGTTACCGCCTGCATCGGGAAAACATCAATTTTGCCACTTTCTTTAGAGGCAAAAAAGTCCGCAATACACAAGCGTTTTCCTGATTTTTGTCGAGGAAAGTCAAACCGGGCAACCTGTTTTTGATGATTTTCTGGGTCAAAAATTAATAGCGAATTCCCCTCCGATTGACAGGGGAAATATCCATAAATCACCGTAGGATGTAATAAATTTTCCGCTAAAATCTTAGCCTTCCATTCCGTTAAAACTGGATAGACTTTTTCAGCTAAAAATTGATTATATTCTTCCTTTGATTGTTCCCTGGGTTTGCGAAATTGCCATTGACCTACAACTAACGCTTGTACATCTAAATACCACCAAATATCCTCTATAGGAATATCTTGCGGTTGTAAAATTTTCGTTCCCCAAAAAGGAGGGGTGGGACGTTCAATATTAACATCAACAGCTTCAGAATGTCGGGTATCAATCACAATTTCTTCAGGATTTTCTGAAGCATTTTTAACTGTTTCCGACTTAACTTTAATTTTCTTGACTTCTGCATATTCCCCTAAAAATCCCTGGGAATCATCCCATTTTTGGGCTGTTTTCGCAGGCATTAATTTATCCATGAAATTCAAGTCAGAAAAAGCATCTTTGCCATAAATAACTTGACCTTGATAGACATTTTGACAATCTTCATAGACAAATTTTGGAGTTAAAGCCGCCCCACCTAAAATTACCGGAACTGTAATACCTTCTTTATTGAATGCTTCCAAATTTTCCTTCATAAAAGCAGTGGATTTAACTAATAATCCACTCATGGCAATACAGTCCGCGCCATGTTCTTTGTAAGCATTGATAATATTTTCCACGGGTTGTTTAATCCCTAAATTAAGCACCCGATAGCCGTTATTAGATAAAATAATATCGACTAAATTTTTACCAATATCATGCACATCCCCTTTAACCGTAGCAATTAAAAACATTCCTTTACCATTATTCCCCGTTTCTGACTTCTCCATATACGGTTCCAAATAGGCAACGGCGGCTTTCATAGTTTGGGCAGATTGTAACACAAAAGGTAGCTGCATTTGCCCAGAACCAAATAATTCTCCAACAACTTTCATCCCATCCAAAAGAATATTATTAATAATCTCTAGGGGAGGATATTGTTTTAACCCTTCGGCTAAAGCATCATCTAATCCAATTCTTTCTCCATCAATAATATGACGTTTTAAACGTTCTTCTATCGGAAGGTTAATATCTCCAGAACGATCTCGTTTTGTGGTTTTACCCTGAAATAAATTAGTTAGTTCTCCTAATGGGTCATAAACACAAACATCCCCATCAAATCCTCGCTGGTCATAAATTAATTTCCGACAAACTTCTTGATGTTCGGGGTCAATTTTAGCTAAGGGTAAAATCTTATTGGCGCTAACAATAGCCGCATCTAACCCCACTTGCATAGCTTCATGGAGGAACACCGAATTTAACACTTGTCGCGCCACCGGATTTAAACCAAAGGAAATATTAGAAACCCCTAAAACAATATGACATCCGGGCAATTCTTGACGAATTTGACGAATAGAATCTATCGTGGCTTTGCCATTATTTCGGTCTTCTTCAATACCCGTAGAAATCGGTAATGCTAAGGGGTCAAAAAAGATTTCATAAGCCGGAATACCATAATTAACGGCCGCATTATAAGCCCGTTTAGCAATTTCAAATTTCTTCTCGGCGGTTCTTCCCATTCCTTCCTCATCAATGGTTCCTACCACAATAGCAGCACCATATTTTTTAGCAATTTCTAACACTTTATAAAAGCGTTCTTCCCCGTCTTCATAGTTAGTAGAATTGAGTAAACATTTCCCCCCAGATACCTTTAACCCCGCTTCCATTTTTTGCCATTCCGTCGAGTCTAACATCAAGGGTAAATTGACATTAGTAACAACGCGAGAGACTAATTCTTTCATGTCTCGCACGCCATCTCGCCCGACATAATCGACGTTAACATCTAAAATTTGCGCCCCTTCTTTTATCTGGGATTTTGCTAAGGAAACTAACCCATCCCAGTCTTCTAAATTAAGTAAATCTCGGCATTTTTTAGACCCACTAGCATTGAGACGTTCACCAATAATTAAAAATGAGTTTTCTTGTTCATAACTTTGGGGACTATAAATTGAAGCCGCCGAGGGAATAAATTGCGGTTCCCGTTGTTTGGGTTTCAGGGTTTGAGAAATTTCAGCTAAGGCTTGAATATGGTCATAACGGGTTCCACAACAACCGCCAATTACCTGAACTCCCAAATCTTCAACGAAGTGCATTAACGCCATTTTTAGTTCAAGTGGCGTAAGTTTATAATGGGCTTTTCCACCAACATTTTCCGGTAAACCAGCATTAGGAATACAGGAAACAATAAACGGGGAATTTTCCGATAAATAACGAATATGTTCTTTCATTAAATCGGGGCCAGTGGCACAATTCAAACCTAAAATATCAATTTTATAGGGGGCTAAAATTGTTAACGCCGCGCTCATTTCTGACCCGACTAACATGGTTCCAAAGGCTTCCATTGTGACGGAAACCATAATCGGACGACGTTCTCCTTTTTTAGTAAAAACGTCTTCAATTCCGTTTAATGCGGCTTTAATTTGCAGCACATCTTGGCAAGTTTCAACGATGAATAAATCCACACCTCCATCAAATAATCCTTCCGCTTGTTCTGCAAAGGCTTGATGTAAGGTGTCAAAATCAATATGTCCGAGGGTAGGAAGTTTGGTTCCTGGCCCAATTGAACCCGCAACAAATCGGGGTTTTTCTGGTGTAGAATATTCTGCTGTTAAACCTTTAGCTAATTCGGCGGCGGTTTTGTTTAAATCATAAGCTTTATCAGCTAAATCATATTCAGCTAAAACAATAGAAGTGGCGCCAAAAGTATCGGTTTCAATAACATCTGCACCCGCTTCTAAAAAGCCTCGATGAACATTAGCAACGGCTTCGGGTTTGGTATATATTAAATATTCATTACAACCTTCGTAGTCTTTCCCGCCAAAGTCTTCGGCGGTGAGATTTTGGGTTTGTAGGTTAGTTCCCATTCCCCCATCAAACACGATAACGGGACGTTCAGGACTATGCAGACGGTCTAAAAATGCGCTTTTCATAGAAGGTTAATCATAGGGAGAAAGGGTGATTTTACAATTTTACACGAAGAAACCAGGTTCGGTGGTAAGAGGATATTTTGGGTTGTCCTATTGATTTAGGGACAATAGCTTATAAGTACCTAAACAAAATTAATTACACATCCTCTACCCTGTTCCCTCCCCCCTAGCCCCCCGTGCACGGGGGGTTTCGGGGGGGCTGTTTCGGTGTTCCCTCTCTCAACTAGGTAATTTATTTTGTACAACTACTTATTGTATGAATTTCTCTGTCATTTAACCGTTTAAACGCCAAGCAATTAAAGGTTCGACTTTTCCTTTCACAAAAATTGGGTCACAAGGTTGAACATTTAGTTTACAATTTAAGGCTTGATAAATGGGATCAGAAATAGTAATTTGTCCAGCCGGAGTAATTCCTTCCAAACGTTTACCCGTATTCACCACATCTCCAATAACAGTGTAAGTTCTAACTTTTTTTCCGCCAAATAATCCTTCAATTACTTCCCCACAGTGAATACTGCAACCTGCTCCTAAGCCATAGGGATTGAGAACATTTTTAGCTGCTTCTTGCATCGCTTGAGCCGCTTGAATCCCCTGTTGTGGGGTGGCATATATCGCCATAATTTCATCCCCAGCTAGGGTAATTTTTAAGGGATGATATTGTGAAGATTCCGGTTCTACAGTTTGATAATAATGGTTTAAAACTTGGGCGGCAATATCGGGTTGTGTTTGTTCACACCATTGAGTAAAACCTCGAATATCCATAAATAAAATAGTGCGATCGCATTTTTGAAATGCCAAAGCTTCAGGATTATTTAAAGCCATTTCCACCATATAACTTCCCATCCCCCATTCTGCCATATTTCCTAATAGTCTTGCGGTCTGTTGGAGTTGATTTCGCTGTTGTGAGAGTTGAAACGCTTGTAAACCTAAAAGTAACCCAATTAAAATCAGACTTAACGTTAAAAATGAGTGGGTTTTACTTTGAAGAAAATGCAGAAAACTTCTTCCATATAATGTATTAGACTCTTTGGAAATTTCAACCACAATATAAAAAGCAATAATCATTAAAGTTCGGGTGATACTTTCCAGAGGAAAAAATAACCAATCAGCATTTAATTTCCCATGAAATCTTAATCCCTGGAGAGTAGCAATAATCAAAGAAAATATTAAGAATACTAAATGAATAGGTTCTTTAAAAAACATTACTCCATCAATGGGTAAATCCATTGCTGCGTACAAACCAACGCCGACCAAATTTCCCCAAAATCTATTGGAATTGGGGCGAGAAAGCACCCATGCTTGGACTAACATGGCTACAATTAATAAATATTCTGTGGGGTTAGTAAAATATTCAATCCAACTTTTAGAAATAATAGTAGAGAGACTTTTTAAAATCAAAAAATAACCACTGTTACTCAAAAGCTCACCCCAGAAAGCACTCCAGCGATTTCCTGTAAATCGAGATTCTAAAATGGGTCTGAAAGAATTAGATAATGTATACATGAATTCATCGTTTAATGCTAATATTATTTTTGAGATTTATTGTTTTACACAGACTGCCGTATACTAATTGTTTTTACGTCAGCTTTATTCACATCAATAATTTATTTTTTATAGACTGTGAATAGGGATTTTTTAAATTCTCAGCACCCAAACCCTAAGTAGTTATATTAGAAAATCACACTTTGTATCATAACATACTTTATGATGCGAAGTATTAGTCATTAATTTCTGAATTCAATTCCGCTTGAGTCCTATCTCAATTAAGTTGAATGTTATCTAAACTTGAGGATAAATCTAAAAAGTGACAATCCAGTGACAATCCAGTAATCCAGTGACGATACCAGTGTTTGAGGAGGGAGGTTACCTTCCCGGTAGCAGTCGGTAGCCCAGAATTATTCAAGAAACCTTGACATTTCCTTGATAAGTTCAGAAATTTCTGTAACAATAAATACATTAAGACACCAGACGGATCTTAAAACCCAGACGGTGAAGTATTTCCGGGGCTAGGGGGGGAGGGAACAGGCAGGGCTGTTTCAAAGTCAGGTGAAAAAGAGTAAAGAAAGAGCGATCGCCACCTGATAAAATGGAGAGCGATCACCATTTTTTTCTAAAATAAAGATGCTAACAAGTTTAATAGAAAATTTAAAAGAAGTCAAGGATTTCCGAAAAAATCAGGGAAAAAGGTATAGTTTATGGGAAGTGCTATTAGTAGTAGTTTTAGGGGTGATGTCAGGGCATCAAGGATATCGAGAGATGGAATATTTTGTCAAAGCCAACGAAGTTATCCTGAAAAGAACATTCAATATCTATAGCCAAGGAATGCCATCTTATTCAACAATAAGGAGGGTGATGAGAGGAGTAGACGAGAAGGATTTAAGCAAAATAGTAAAAGAATGGTCAAGAGAGAATTCTCCTAAATTAAAGGGAATAGAGGGATTAGCAATAGATGGAAAAAGTTTAAGAAGTACGGTAAAAGACCCAGGCAATCAGCAGCAAAACATGGTAATAATGGTATCTCTATTTAGTCAAGAAACCGGATTAGTATTAGCGACGGAAAAGTTCGAGAGTAAAACCGGTTCAGAACAAGCTGTAGCCCAAGGGATAATAGAAGAATGTGGTCTAAAAGGAAAGTTAATAACTGCGGATGCGTTACATTGTAATGTCACCACAGTCCGAAAGATTATCGAGAGTGAAAACGATTATTTAATCGCGGTTAAAAAGAATCAAATCAAACTGTATAATCAAATTGAAAAAATTACAAAAACGACGAAAGCTGAAAGTATAGATACTCAAAAAGAGAGGGGTCATGGACGAGAAATAACTCGTCGGGTATCAGTGTTTAAAAATTCGATAAAAATTGAAAGCCCTTGGGAACATATTCAAAGTATAATTCAGGTAGAAAGGTGGGGATACAGAGGAAAAAAGCCTTATAGAGAAACGGTTTATTATATAAGTAGTATCTGGGAAAAGGCGGATTTTTTTTCCAAAAAAATTAAAGGGCATTGGGGGATTGAGAATCAAGTTCATTGGGTAAAAGATGTGTTATTTAAAGAGGATAGTATGAAAATTCATCAAGTACAAGCCGCGACTAATTGGGCACTGCTCAACACCCTAGGATTGAATATTTTCAGAGGTTTAGGATTTTTGTCAATAACAGAGGGAAGAAGGTGGTTAGGAAATCATTGGGAGAAATTAGTGGCTATCTCTTAATCCGAAAGTTAAAAATGAAAAAATAGAGCAATTAATTTAGGAAAAATAGATAAAAATCGGGAATGTAAGTCTTACTCCATAGGGAATAAGAATATTTATGCTGCTTAGATAATACCTCCTATAATTAATATTAATATAGCAATTATATGAAATATTAATTATTCGGAAAATAGCTATCATGTTTGAGAATTATGACCCAAAAGTAGGCTATAATTTTCAAACATGAAACAGCCCTGCCCTAGCCCCCCGTGCACGGGCGGGGGCTGTTCCCTGCTATAACAGACTTGATACTCCGACTCAAAAATTCAGGGTCTTTTGTAGCACCTAAACTTTTTTAAAAAGGAGTGTTTATTATGAAAACTCAATGGGAAATTTATCGCAAATTAGAATTAATTCCTGATACGGTTTTATTCCCTTCAAATGAACAGGGAATATCGGGATTTTATCAAGGTAAAATATGGCATTCTTGGGTAATTTTTTGTGCCAAAAATTTATCAGAGCAACAAATACTTAACCATATCGAGGACTGTTTTAAACTCGATTTTTCTGATCCTAATTCAACAAAAAGATTTCATTTATTCCGAACCCTTTGGCTGATTTTAAATCAACCCATTCAATTCTCTAATCTCTCAACAAAATCAGAACCTTATGTTTGGAAAAGTTCTAATTTGTTAGGTTCCGCCCAATGGCATATTTATGATCCCAAAAGTGGTCTAACCTATGATTTAGACTCAGAGGAAGATGTTTTAAGTTGGCTGGAAAAACAGAATTCTAATTAGGCAAAATTGAAATAGTTGTTGAGCGAGATGCGACTTTTCTCAAGGCTTGAATAGTGTTTATCGTATGCTCTGCTACTTGGTTAATTTCTGATTCTGTGGTGAACCGACCCAAACCAAAACGAATCGAAGCATAGGCTAAATTATCCGAATGACCCAATGCTTTTAAAACGTGGGAGGGTTCAATTTTTGTCGAGGTACAAGCAGAACCAGAAGATACCGCCATCATAGTTTGTAATCCTAATAGTAATGCTTGACCATCAACGCCGTCAATACTAATGTTTAAATTTCCAGCTAACCGTTGGGTTGGATGACCATTCAAATAAATTCCTTCTAGGGTTGATAATTTATTCCAGAGGTTTTCTCTGAGTTGAATTAACCTTTGAGTTTCAATTAACCTTTGGGATAAGGCAATTTCAATTGCTTTAGCAAATCCGACAATTTGAGGGGTACATAAAGTTCCTGAACGCATTCCCCGTTCATGGCCCCCACCATGAAGTTGAGGTGCTAATTTCACCCTAGGATTTCTCCGCCGTACATATAACGCCCCGATACCTTTAGGGCCATAAATTTTATGGGCGGTTAAAGACATTAAATCAATATTTAATTGCTGAACATCCAGAGGAATTTTACCGATAGCTTGAGCGGCATCAGTATGAAATAAAACCTCATGACTATGACAAAGTTCTCCAATTTCAGCTAAGGGTTGCAGCACTCCAATTTCATTATTAGCTGCCATAATTGAGACTAGAATAGTATCGGGACGCAGGGCTATTTTAAGATCAGATAAATCAATTATTCCATCGGATTTTACCCCAAGATAAGTAACTTCAAATCCCAAAGTTTCTAAATAATGACAAGGATCAAGAACAGCATTATGTTCGGTTATGACAGTAATAATATGTCTACCTTTATTAAAATAGGCTTCAGCTACTCCTTTTAAGGCTAAATTATTAGATTCCGTAGCTCCACTGGTGAAAATAATTTCTTCGGGAGAGCAGTTAATTCCATTAGCAATAATTTCTCTAGCCTGTTTAACAGCGGCTTCAGCTTCCCACCCATAAATATGATTAATACTGGCGGCATTACCAAAATATTCCGTAAAATAGGGTGACATTGCTTCTAAAACCAAGGGATCAACGGGGGTTGTAGCGTTACAATCCAGATAAATTGGACGTTTAGACATAATTATTGCCAATAAAAATAGGTGAGTTTTAATCTCTAATCCTTAAGTTTAGTCTATTTTTTTCGAGACTGAACTCAGGAACCCCTTAATATTCTATAATAGAGATTATAGTGCTGTTCATCCCTAGCTATTTTATGACCGAATCAAAAAACGCTTTAGATTTATTTCGGAATGCCTATGAAAATCGTTATACCTGGGACTCTAACTTCCCCGGTTATCAGGCTGAGATTGAACTTAAACAGGGGGATGAAGTCTACACCGGACAGATTCAAATTAACCCAGACTTGACGGTGGAAGTTAGCCAAATTGCTGACGAAGAAGTCAAGCAAAGCGTCTATACCCAACTGCGGGATGTAGTCACCCATCGCAAACGCAGTTCTTTTGAACAAGCCCATGGAAAAAATAAATTTAGTTTAGGAGAAATTGACGATACCGGGGCTTTACAAATCCTAGTCGAAGGTGATGCCATGGGATCAAATTATTCCGTGCGTGGCGATCAAATTTCTCGGGTTAGCCGCGTCATGGGTCGGATGGCATTTGTGATTAATACCCATGAAAGTTTGGACACCGGAAAAGGTTACGCAGCAGCCCGTTATGATGCGGTATTCCGTAACCCTCAAACTCAAGAAATTATTAAAGAACTTGAGTTTGAAGATACCTTTGAAAAATTTGGCAACTATTACATTATGACTCACCAAGTAGTTCATTCTAAAGAAGCCGATAAACTGATGATCACGGAGTTTAACTATTCCCAAGTCAAACTGCTTGAGGCCGTTGCGGTTTAATCGCAATCAGTGATTCCTAAAGGGGGATGAATTGATCCAAAAATAACGTTAGGATGAAACTATCCCAACTCGATTTCTGTACTCTCAATTTAAGGTAAATTATGGATACACTAGCACTAACTGAAAAAAACGTAGAGACTGTTTTAGATGAACTCCGTCCTTATCTAATGTCGGATGGGGGAAATGTAGAAATCGTTGAACTCGATGGCCCGATTGTTCGAGTCCGACTACAAGGAGCCTGTGGTTCTTGTCCTAGTTCTACGATGACCTTAAAAATGGGAATTGAACGCCGTTTGCGCGAAAGAATTCCTGAAATTTCCGAAGTTCAATCCGTTGCTTAGGGGATTTTTTTCCTAACAGATTGTCCAAAGTTTAATAATTAAAAATTATCAACTTTGGACTGGATTTAACTTTCTTTTCCCCTTCCCTAAATTCTGTCCCCTCTATGCGTGTTTTATTGGTAGAAGATGATCAGGATCTGGCTGAGACTTTGGTGGTGGCTTTAGTTCACCAAGGGTACACTGTTGACAGGGTGACAGATGGAATAGCCGGGTGGGAAAAAGCACAAAAATTTACCTATGATTTGATGATTTTAGAGGTGGAATTACCTCAATTAGATGGGATAAATTTATGTAAAAAACTGCGATCGCAAAATATTACAAATCCGATTATTTTATTAACCGCTTACAATCATCAAGAAGATAAAGTTAAAGGCTTGGATGCGGGCGCGGATGATTATGTGGTTAAACCCTTTGATGTGCAGGAATTATTAGCTAGAATTAGGGCTATATTTCGCCGACGTCAACCCACGGTTTCAATTCTTTTGGAATGGGAAGATCTGCATTTGAATACGAAAACCAGTGAAGTTATGTATCGGGAAATGCTCCTCAATTTAACCCCTAAAGAGTATGGATTATTAGAACTATTTCTCAAACATCATCAACAAATTTTTAGTTTAGACCTAATCCTAGAGCAACTCTGGACATTTGAAGACCCACCAACGGAAAATACTGTCCGGGCGCATATTAAAGGATTAAGAAATAAACTTAAAAATGCCGGTGCCCACGCAGATTTGATTGAAACAGTATATGGCTTAGGTTATCGTCTTAAACAGCAATCTTACCCTAAAATTGAACCTAAAAAAACCAGTAAAAAACCCGAACTCGATCAAAACAAACTGGATCAAGCTATTGTTGAAATTTGGCATAGATATCAAGGCAAAATTTGCGATCGCATTACCATTTTAGAAGAATTTTCTCTCTCCAACCAACAGGGAAAACCCGATCAAAATATCAAACAAAAAGCTCAACAAGAAGCTCATAAACTTGCCGGATCTTTAGGAACATTTGGCCTAGGAGGAGGCTCGATTATCGCTAAAGAAATCGAACAACTCTGTCAAAATCAAACCTTAAATTTAGCAGAAATTACCCTATTGCAAGAATTAGTCTTTAAACTTAGAAAAGAAGTTGAACAATATTCTCCCCCTTCCACAATACAAAACCCTCAACCGACCTCGATTAAATCCGACCATCAAGTTTGGATAATCAGTCAAGATAAATTATTAATTGAAGCCGGACAAAAAGCGAGTTTAAGTTTGGGAGTTGAAACCAAAATTCTCACGGATTTATCATTAATTACAGAACTCAAATTATCATCCAAAAAACAACAATATTCTCCCCTAGTATTTTTAGATTTTGACTTATATTCCTCCTACGATTTATTAACCAAACTTACTCAACAGACCCCGCCAATTCCTGTGATTGTTATAACTCAACAAAAGAACCCAAATCAACGGGTAAAAGTCGCTCAATTGGGACGCCAAGGATTCTTGGAAAAACCCATCACTTCAGAACAAATGATTAAACTCATGATCGATACCTTTAGTCAAAACCGTAGCTTAAATGATTAATCAAAATTCCGAAACTGAAACTCAATTGATTGCTTCCCTACAAGCAATTAATCAACGATTAATTCAAGAAATGCAAGAACGACAACGGGTAGAAGAAGCATTGCGAGAGAGTTCAGAAAGGTTGAAAACCTTAATTAATGCCATGCCGGATTTAGTCTGCTTTAAAGACGCTTCAGGACGTTGGTTAGAAGCCAATCAAGCAACCTTAGAACTATTTCAAATCCAGACTTTAGATTATCAAGGAAAATCCGATCCTGAATTAGTAGAATTAGTAGGACAGATTCATGGTAAAAATTTCTATAGAAATGCCTTAATTAATTTTCAAAAATCCGATCAAGAAGTTTGGGAAAATCAACAACCTTCCCAACAACAAGAAATTATTCCCGATGTTAATGGCAACCCCAGAATTTTTGATCTGATTAAAGTTCCTTTATTTCATCCCAATGGCGAACGTAAAGGATTAGTTATATTGGGGAGAGATATTACCGAACACCAAAAAGCTGAAAATGCTTATAAACAATTAGCTGCCATTGTAGAATCTTCCGAAGATGGAATTATTGGCAAAACCTTAGAAGGAAAAATTATTAGCTGGAATAAAGGGGCGGAACAAATTTATGGTTACTCCGAAACTGAAGTTAAAGACTTTCCCTTTGGTTTATTAACCTTACCTGAAAGAGCCAGCGAAGTTCCTCAAATTTTAGCCAGTATTCAATCCGGGGGCAGTATTGATCATTATGAAACCGTTCATATTCGCAAAGATGGACAACATATTGATGTTTCTTTAACCATTTCTCCGATGAAAGATGAACTGGGAAATATTACGGGAATTTCTACAATTTCTAGGGATATTAGTTATCAAAAAAGAATCGAAAAAACCCTAGAACAACTCCGTCATCAAAATGAATTAATTTTAGATTCAGCCGGAGAAGGAATTTGTGGTTTAAACCAAGAGGGAAAAATTACCTTTGCTAATCCGGCCGCCGCCAGAATCACCGGATACACTGTCCGAGAATTACTGATGAGTGATTGGCAAAAAATCACCGCAGAAGTTATCGCTGTTTCCGCCTCCGAGACTCTCCCCCAAAAAAACGTCCATTCTGGTTATCAATCATTAACTAATCAACAAAGTTCTCAAATCTTTGCCACCTTAGAAGATGGTTTAGTTCGTCATGTCGATAACGAAGTTTTTAGGCATCGCAATGGGTCTGATTTCCCCGTCGAATATGTTAGCACTCCCATTCAAAATCAAGGGGAAATTATTGGGGCTGTGGTCATCTTTAAAGATATTACCGAAAGGCAAGCCATGGAAAAAATGAAAGATGAATTTATCTCCGTTGTCAGTCATGAACTTAGGACTCCTTTAACCTCAATTCATGGTGCTTTAGGATTATTAGCCAGTGGATTATTAGATACTCAACCCGAACGCGCTAAACGAATGTTTGAAATTGCTGGTGCTAATACAACCCGTTTAGTCCGTTTCTGATTGTACTGGGGTTGTGGAGTTTATATAAAGTTTATCTACCCGAAGAAGTTAACCTGGGTTAATTTTAATATTACCAATAGATTGCTTGTCAAAAGCAATTTCAAATAAAAACTCAGGGGCAAAGTCTGCTCCGTTTGGCCATTCTATAGTCCGACTGGTTACAAATACCTTTTGAAATAAACTTTTAGCTTTCAAGGGTTCAAAGATTTCTCCATACAATTCTTGTTCTAAATCTACAATCCCTTCTATTCCATTATTAAACGTTAGCTTTAATTGATAGTTATCCAGATATTCCACAGAGACAACATTAAGCAAGATATCCTTTTTAGGGAAGGGGATCGATTCTGTTAAGAGGTTTTCTTTGACGCGCATTTTCCCAGTTCTCCAATAGTTCAGATTGGTGCAGATCAAGCCATTCCCATACTAAAGAAGCTTGATAGAGTGGGCATAAGCTAAGAATAGCAATAAAGGTTGCCCTCTATTGTAAGCGTTCGCTTCGCTCCATCATCGACAAGGTAACGGCGATCGCATTTTTAAAAGCCAAAATGTCGCGGTTTTAAGGTTTAATCAACAAGATGATGGCGATCGCACTATTTAATTGTCTATCGAATAATCAATACTAAGTTGTTAATGGAATCACAATTCTTAAAGCAATCGGACTATATAAATCTGAACTAATAACAACAACAGGACGTTTTTTCCTAATTTCTTGTCCGATGGTTGGCTCAAGGTTAACTTGCCAGATTTCGCCGCGTTTTTGGTTAATCGTCATCGTTTTCTAATCCTTCTCCCTCAATTTCTGAAAAGAAATCTAGTTCAGGATCATTATTGACATCTTCAGCTATTTCTTGAATAAGAGGACGTAAAAGTTTATATCTTTCTGATAGAGAAAGTTGAGCAATTTCTTGTAATGAAGGCAAAGAAGATTGAGCAATATTTTCATTAATAGTATCAATACTTAACATTTTGATTACCCCTAAAGTCTTCATTTACCTATTGTACAACAAATCTCGAACAAATAATGTGCGTTATATTTCATTAACGCACCCTACAAGATCAGCGATCGCACTGATGACAATAAAAGCGATCGCACTTTCAGAAGCTAAAGCGATCACGTTTTTAAGCCTTAATCAACAAGATCGGCGATCGCCGCCAAAAGTTACAAATCATTATCAGTGAGATTAGCAACTTTTAGAAAATATCTTAATAATCCAGGTTTTAGGGCTTGATTGCCATGAATCGGTACGGAAATTCGGGCTGGATTATTTGGTTTCCCATAGATATGATGGCTACCATTTATGCGTAGTAGTTGCCAACCATTTTGTTCTAATATTTTTGCAAACTCTTTGCCTGAAATAGACTTCATACGGCAATTTCTAAAATTTGGGAAGATTCATCAAGTTGTAGTTGCTCCGTATCTACTAACAAACAACCTTCAACCGCTTCATATAAGTTTTGTAAGAGTTCTTCAAAGGTATTACCTTGGGTAGCACAGCCAGGAAGAGCAGGAACTTCAGCCCAATAACCCGTTTCTTCTGTGTGAACAATGACTTTGATTTTCATCGGTTAAGGTGTTTAAAGAGTATTTCCCTTATTATACCGTGATCGCACCTTAAACAGCCAAAGTAATCGCACTTTCAAAAGCCAAAATGATCGAAATTTTAAAGTTTAATCAACAAGATGACGGCGATCTCACTAATTTTATTTTCTTAGCCAATTGATTAAAAGATTTTTAATGCGTATTAGTCTTTCTGGTGAGATATTTCCTAAACGTGCATTGATTACAGATGATTCGACACTTGTTAATCGTCCTAGCCGAATTAAAGAAGCCACTTTAAGTCCAGTATTAATATAGTCGGAATCTGAGGTATTAATGATTTCGTCAAATCCTAGAGTAGCTTGATGGAGACGAGAAGAAATTAAAGCAAGTAATAAATCACGATGGCGACTTGGTGAAATAGCAATAATTAAGGCTGGGCGTAGTTTTCCTGATTTCAAGTCTGCTTGAGGAAAACGAATTAGAACAATATCACCAGGTTTCATGGTTGATAAATTTCTTGAGCATCTGCTAGGGAATATTCAATTTCATCTTCTTCTTTGAAAAATTGCTCTAATGAAAATTTTTGCCAGTCTTCATCTTGCCAATTAGTATATTCTGAAATGTTATTTGGATCAGGGGAAATTAATCGGGTAAAGTTGGCAATTTTTTCAACAATGTCATCAGGTAATCGGTCAATCTGTTGGTGAAGTTCTTCACGAATTGTAGCAGACATAAGTTAAATTATTTGATTAAGGGGTAAAATTGATAGTATTGATTATAACTCAGATATTGGGTGGTAATTTGGGAAAAAGCAATGTTGGGTTTCGTAACCTCAACCCAACCTACAAGATCGGCGATCCCACGACAAGATCGGCGATCGCACTTTTATGTACGGAATGTGGGTTAGACGCTATCCCAGGCAGTAAACCCGCTATTTTTCTGCAATAATCCAGGTCACAATTGGCCAGTCAGGATCATTGCGAAGGGCTAACTGATGAAGAGGATGCCAAGCAGCCTGGGGAATACCTTCAAACCGCAGACCATCACGAATTAATAGCCAGGCTTCAAAATTGCCCCAACCTTGACAAGCCAAAATTCTAGAAAATCGTTGACTCAACAGGGCTAATGCGTCGGGAGTAAATCGCCAATAATCTTTGGGAACCAGGTGAATCGGATTAATAAAACAAGTGGTATGAACCGCAATCCCGCCAGGTCGCAACACTCGCCAACTTTCATCAATGGCCTGTTGGGGATTGCCTTCAACGTGTTCTAAGACTTGATCGGACAGGACAAAATCAAAGGATTCATCGGCAAAGTTCAGGGATAAAAAGTTATGATCGGGATAATTAGCTTCGGTTAAAGTTTTAGCTTGAATACCTAATAGTTCGATTAAATTTTGCGAGTGACTAATGGATAGAATATCCCCTGCTTTTTTGGGAAGTTTTTGACCCTGGGCTTGCAAATTCGCATACATGGAATAACGGGTAATGTGAGGGCCACGTTCTAAGCCTAGGAGGGATAATTTCCAAAGATTAGCTCTTAAATTTTGCCAAAAAGTTGTCATTTTTTACTGAAGTTTAAGATTAAGAGATATTGAGATTAGCGATCGCAAGATTGCCTTCCGAGCTATCAAAGGTTATAGTGCGATCGCTGATCTTGTAGGTTGGGTTAAGGAACGCAACCCAACAAATTAAATGACAATGGTGTTAATTCGTTTTGGAGAGGGGATATTGTTTGTGTAGAAACGTTGGGTTTCCTTTCGTCAACCCAACCTACAAGATCGGCGATCGCACTACAGCTACAAGATCAGCGATCGCACTTAATCGATCTCAACAAAATCAGGCAAGCTGAACGTCTTATCAAAGAAGGGGTCTAGGGGAGCATAAAGACGAAAATAAACAAACCAACCATCCTCTCCTACTGTCTTCATAAAATTACTTTCATAACCCGCAGGAGCCTCCGCACCGATAAAAAGATCGATGCTTTTGTCATCGTTATATTGCAGGTTTTCCATTCGACTATCAAGGCTGACACTGGAAATTTCCGTACCGCCATTATCGTAGGATCGTCGAGTATTTTCGCTGTATAGCGACAAAGACCAGAATTGCTCAGGGGGGACGGGGACATCATTGGGGACAGTCAGCTTATAGGTTTTATCGGCTCGGAATGGATTGCCTTGACTATCCCGTTTAGTCGTCATATAGATTTGACCTTTGCCGGGTGTAGGATTAACCATGCCTTTGGAAGTGGCGACAGCTTCATAGAACCAAGTGGTCCGTTCATCCAATTCCACACGGTTTTCGGTTTCCTGGGGAATGGTAAAGTCAACGCTCTTGTACCATTGGGTTCCCTGCCAATACGGTTCGGCAAAGCGGGGATTCACTTGTAGGTTTCGGGCCATCAGTTCACCCATCGCTCCACCTTTTTCGAGAATCGATGTCTGGCGTTCATTAGGGTGAAAGTCTTTGTCCTTTTCAATGCCCAAGGGTAACAGCATCGCCATCCAAGCTTTATCAATGACCCGTACTGGCTCCTCATTGATAATCGAAGACAAAACCTGCCAATACTTTATTCCACGAGGGGCTGTTGCATTCCATTCAACATCCAGATCTTCGATGAAGTTGACATTTTGTAGAGATTCGCGGTCCTGACCCATTTTCAGGGAGGATTTGAACCGTTCATAAAACTCAGTACCAGAATTGAGGATACGCAAGCCCAAGAACAGGTTATTGGTTGCACTTTGGATGACATAGACATTCTGCTCGTTCTTATCATACTTTTGGAGATCATCTTCAGGGCCAACAATGATGTATGTAGCACCTTGACCCTGATCTGGGCCAGTCAATCCTACATCTGCAAGGGGACGTTGCCAAAAATCCATGAAACCACCTGCGGTCTCACCTGCGGGGTAATCTACGACTAAAGGACCTGCCTTCAAACTGGTGAAGTTGAAGATATAGGGCGTGGTGAGATTCGCGGTCAGGATGCCACGTTTTTCTTTGAGCGATTTGAATACGACAAAATCAAAAGGGTTTGTTGCATTATAGTCTGCTTTTTGGCGATCACGCCAGTTGGTCATACTAACAAGGGGTTGACTCCAGATATAGGTTTGGCAAGCCCGTTGATAGTCCATTTCATCAAACAGATGTTGGGAGGCTTCATCATTGAAATAGGTGTGGACTAATTCAATGTCGCCAATGGGGGTTTGGATAATTTCATTGCCGTAGAGTTTGGCATTTCGTAAAGTAGAGGAAGTAGTCATCTGGGTTGCTTGTTTTTAAGTTTTTAAGTAGTTAGGGGTACTTAAGTAGATAGATTTCCTTGAAAGCCTTGCTGTGAATCGATTTTCTAAAAAATCAATTGCGCCTACTTACTTAGAAAAGAAGTGGTTAAAAAACTTTTGCAAGAGGTTTAAGGTAACCGAAATACAATATACCATGACTGGAACTATTAACGCAGACGAGCAAGAAATATTCTGGATAGGACTATTTCAACAACTCCATTTCCCCTGGTCGCCACGTCTTGTCAAACCAAGGCTCAAGCGGGCCATAAAGCCGAAGAATCGTATTCCAACCCGTTTCAGGCATCGTCTGTACCCAATTATTCTCCTTGCCAGCAGGCGGTTTCGGCCCGAAATAGATATCCACAGAACCATCAGCATTAACCAAAAGCCCCTTAGTTTGACTACCGACACTAGGAAACTGTTGATCCGTCTGAATCTGCGATCGCGTTTGGTTGCTGTAAAGAATGACTGACCAGAAATCTTTAACAGGAATATTGGGCGGTAAACGTAGGCGATAACTCTTGCCACCATCGAGGAGATTACCCTTAGCATCACGGGCTGTCCAAGCATATTGAGAACCCAATCCCACCATTTTTTCTTCCATCGCAGGAGTAACCCCCGTCGCCATGAAATAGTAATAGATATAAGCATCCATATTCAGAACATCAGGCTGGGTCTGGAACTTATAGCCACCAATAAAAGGTAACTGCCATGAACTGTTTGCATAGTAATAAGCATCCTTCTGTCGATTATGAAAAGCGATCGCCCGTGCCGTTGCATCCCCCACAGCCGCCGCTTCCGTCAGGATTTTTTTCATGCGTTCATCGGGCTTGAAAGGTTTGCCTTTTTGAATACCGATAGAGGCATAGTAACCCAGTCGAATTTGATCGAGGGACTCACTCGGTTCTTCCTGTACCACCTGATTGAGCAGTTCCCAGAACCGATAATCGGCAGGTGCAATCGTATTAAACGGCTTGCCCGACATATTCACAAAATTTAAAGCGGGGGGATTGTTCGCACTGTTTAGAGAATAAATTTTCGTGTTCTTGGTCACCAACTCAACCCCAGGTTTCGGGTCGCCCTTAACCAAAAAACTACGCCAGGGAATCCAAATATTAAAAGTCGGCGACTTCACCACGTTGTAACCCGATGGAATTTCCCCTTTGTAGCCTGGGGGTAAAAAGAGGTACTTTCCGCCTTGGCCTTTATCCTACCGTGTACACACAAGTGCGATCGCTGATCTTGTAGGTTGGGTTAAGGAACGCAACCCAACTATGGAAAATGACAATGATAGACCAACAAATTAAGATAATAAATGACAAGCAAGAGATAATGCAATACAAAAGTTAATATGGGTTTCATCACCTCAATATAATCACCACAACAAGCGATTTCCTAAAAATCACGACTCACAGGAATAGCGATCGCAATAATACATTACTCCTCTAATTCTGTTACTTTTTCAGCAAGCCCTATTTCTAATCACAAAAATCCCCCAAACACTACGAATTTGAGGGATTATTGCTATTTAGGGGGTAAATGGGGTTCTCAGGTTAAGTCCTAGAACCCTTGAATGCGTTGAAAACAACCGGAAAAATTACATTAAACCTAATTGAGACAGAATCCCTTGACCGGTTAGAAGTTCCGTGGCTAAACCGATGGTGAAACCTAACATGGCTAAACGGCCATTCCAAGTCTCCGCGAATTCTGTAAACCCAAACTTGGTATCTTTGCTTTCCATAATCAAAAAATCTCCTGTTTGCTTGAGCCAACTACATAAAAGTTAACACAGTTTCCAGAAGTTTGCAACTTTTTGTTAAGAAAGATTGACAAAAACCCAAAACCCTTATCTATAAGTACATTCTTCCTGTTCCCCATTCGTAATTCGTAATTCGTAATTCCCCTAATTCTTATAAATTCGATTGATCAGCCACAAGCCACCTGCGATCCCAACAAAATGAGCCACAATTGTATGGGTATTAGCCAAAACTACAAAAAAATCAAGGGGTTGGACAAAATCTTGCAAGTTGCCAGGAGCATTAAACAAACCACGGGGTTGAGAGATGGCTTTTGCCAAGAGAATCCCATTAATTGCTTCCGAAGCCATTAAAGTTACCGCCATTCCAGTTAAATTACTGGTTAAGCCTGTACGGATGCGCTTGAAGGTTTCTCCTCGACTGGGACGGGTAATGCCCGGTGCTTTGAGTCTACGGGCCAAACGAGTATAACCAAAGGCCTGAAAAATACTAAATCCCAAAATCCCCAGTCCGATGAGGGCAAAGACCAAACCCCCACCAATTCCCGATGATGGGGCCGTTGTTCCTGTCGTCCCACGACTAAAGACTAAAATGGCAAAAAGCTGAATCACAGCCGAAATCACCCCTAAAACCAGTTGTATCCAAAAGCAAATCCAGCCTGTGGTACGAAGGGCAGAGGCAACTTGTTGAACCGAATTCGGAATTGGTGATTGGTCAGGTAGATAGGACATTTTTTAAACAATCAGGGGTTAAAATCAAAATCAAAGCCGAAAAAATCCTAGGAATTCAAATATGAGCCAACCACAACCTACGACAACCCCCAACCTCAACGAACCCAAATTTGGATTCAATCAATATACTGAACGATTAAATGGTCGAGCCGCCATGATTGGTTTTTTGATCACCTTGGCAATTGAATATTTTAGCGGACAAGGTTTATTATCCTGGCTAGGGCTGAGTTAATCTTACCAAATTGATTGATTATTGGTGATCAGTCTTCCGTTTAGGAGTGAGGGGTAATTTAGGATTTCCAGGGTTTAGCAGTAGTTTTTATGATTAACTCAAATCCGGGCTAAACACAATCCTAAGTTTGCCCTCCATCCAACGGATGACCAATGACCCAAATCCAGTCAATCCCTATAAATTAGGTTAAATTAGGATTAGATAAACTTTCAAGTGAAGAAGATTATAAGATAATGCTATCGGCTCCCAATCCGAGAGATTGTACTTAAGTTAACCCTTAAAAATTTAGAGTAAAATTGTGATGAATGCTTTATGGCCCCGTGTTCTCAGGTCTGCCTATCGTCGAGAACCTATTGTTAGTTTTGTGGTCACAGTTGGAATCGTAGATGCTGTGATTGGTGGAGTTAGTTCCAGTGTATCCTTATTAAGTTTTGGCCTTTCCAGCGTTGGGGTAATCTTGGTTTTGCGGTGGTGGATGTGGCAAAAGTCTAAACTACAACAAGCTGAAACTGCCCCAGAATATGCCCTTCCCCCAAGTTCTGCCCGTTCTCCCCTTCCCAAGCTGACGGATAAAAAACGATCTTCCTACTAAGTCGATTAATAGTTAGGATTACGAAAAAATGGATGCGGTGATTGCAGATGAAAGATTAAAAATCGGTGATGTCGCTCAACAAAGTGGCTTGTCGGTGAAAACCGTTCGTTATTATGAAGAAATTGGCTTGTTAGCACCTACTGTTGAACGGTCAGACTCTGGATATCGACTGTTTGAGCCGTCGGTGATTAATCGTTTGGGTTTTGTTAGACGTGCTCAATCTTTGGGTTTGAGTTTAAATGAAATTAGAGATATTTTAAAGGTTAGCGATCGCGGCGAACTTCCCTGTGAGGAAGTCAAACAACATTTGGCACTTAAAGTTGAGGAGATTAATCACCAAATCACAGCCTTGGAAATCTTAAAAACGGAGTTGCAACAGTTACTCAACCATTGGCAAGATCATCCTTTATCCGTTCAAGTAAATACAAAAATCTGCCCCAATATTCAAGGAGAACCCCCTTAAAGAAATCGGGAAGGAATCTGATTTATCCTTCCCGTTGCTTTGTTGATTCAGTTTATTTCTCAGGGTTTGCCGTTGTTTTTTCAGTTGTCGCGCCCTTGCAGAACCGCCTTTTCCTTTCGTATTTCTCCCTTGAGAGCGGGGAGATTCCCAACTTTTCAAATACCGTGCCATTTTCTTTATATTTTTTTGACATTATCTAAAGATAATACACTAATTTTTGGCTCTGTGTCAAGTCAAATAGCTGATAACTGATTACTGTTTACTGATTACAAAGATCGCGATCGCTCGTTTGGACTTTAGGATTAGTTCGTAAATAATCGTAAACCCAATCACAAGCGCGATCAATCAAATTATCTAAATCCAGATTCCACATAATTAAAGTATGATCCCGACTAGCAGAAACCAAAACCCGACCATCGGGACTAAAACTAATCCCCATTACACTATCCCGATGTCCCACCAAGGTTTTGAGCAAAGTGCCGTCATCACGACTCCATAACTTCACCGTACCATCGTAACTGGCCGAAGCAATTAACTGACTGTCAGGACTAAACACCACACTGGTAACACTATCACTAGATCCCTTTAACAGCGTCTTCAGATAGTTTCCCCGACTATCCCAAAGTTTAACCGTATTATCATAGCCAGCAGAAGCAATAAATTTACCATCGGGACTAAAACTGATACTCAGAACATAACCCTGATCAGCCATAATCGTCTTTAATAACTTTCCTTGATCATCCCAAAGTTTAATCGTCCCATCATCACTAGAAGTTACAATCATCTCCCCATTCGGACTAAAGGTAACACTATTAACCCAAGAATCATGTCCGATTAAAGTATGTAATAATTGACCCTGGCGACTCCATAATTTCACCGTTTTATCCTTACTCGCCGTAGCAATTTGTTCAGCATTAGGACTAAAAGTAATATTCAGAATACTATCGTCATGACCAATCCAACTTTGAAGCAGTTGAATAGATTCCACCGAAACCCGGTTTTTTGTTAAGGGCAAAGCTGATTTTAATTTTGCTACACCCCAAAGACTAAAATTATCAGGCAATTTAAACAAACTCCCCTGGGATTTTTCTGAGCTTTCTAAATCAGGACTCAGTTTCCACAATTTCACCGTCCGGTCATAGCCCGCCGTCGCTAAAAGTTCTCCATCGGGACTAAAACTCACCGTCGTCACCCGGTCTTTATACCCCGCTAAGGTCGTCAATAATGCCCCTGTACGGCTCCAAAGTTTCACCGTTTTGTCCTGACTCGCCGAGGCAAACATCTCACCATTGGGGCTAAAATTCACCCCTAAGACCCGATGTTGATGCCCCGTTAGGGTTTTTAGAGGAATTAAATCTGAACTCCAAAGTTTTACTGTTTTGTCATAACTTGAGGATACTAAAGTCTTGCCGTCGGGGGAAAATTGAATATTTGTCACCTTATCCCCATGTCCTTGCCACTGCTTTAATAGAGTTCCATCCACCGTCCATAAATAGATATTTTTATTGTCCGTAGAAGTTGCCAACAGTTTACTATCAGGAGAAAAATTCACCCCATATATATTAGAACGATCCGCTTTTAAAGTTTTTAAAAGTTGACATTGAGGAGTCCACAATTTCACCGTTTGATCTTGTCCGACCGTGGCAATTAGTTGACCATTGGGAGAAAAACTCACCTTATAAACCGTTTTATTCGGATTAGCAGTGTGATCCAAGGTGTGGAGTATTGTTCCATCTAGTTTTAGCAGTTTTACCGTCCCATCGGCCACCGCGATCGCTAAAATCTGACCATCGGGGCTAAAAGCCACCCAGGTTAAAGGAGCCACAGCCCGATAGACAGTTCGCAATAAAGTCCCCTCTCGACTCCATAATTTTAATCGACGATCATCGGACACCGAAGCGATCAAACGGCCATTGGGTGAAAAAGTGACTGCGGAAACACCCTGGCGATGGGCTTGGATAGTAACGGGAGTGACCAGCCGTTTTATTGTAGACAAGGCTGCGACGGGCCAAAGTTTAATCGTCCCATCTTGAGAAGATGACGCGATCATCTGACTATCGGGACTGAAACTTACACTGGTGACACTTCCCTGATGACCGACTAAGGTTCGCAGGAGTTGACCATCGGGTGTCCACAATTTCACCGTTTTATCCACACTCCCAGAAACAATATAATTGCCGTCGGGACTAAAGGAAACATCCCAAACTACATCCTGATGTCCTTCTAAACGGTTATGTTCAGTTGTCCCATATACTGCCTGTTGTAAGGTGGCTGCAATTCTAGTTTCCATGGTTTTGAGTTCCGACCCATCTGGGGTCGTCGCTTTTAACCGTTGAAATTGTCGAGCCGCCCTTAAACTTTCGAGGAGAGCATCAAATTTATATTGGGAGAAGAATAAAGCATCGGAAGCAGCAGTTAATGTGGCTAAATCGGCGATTTGCTTTTGTCCGTCGGCCCGTTGTTGTTGATAGGTGGCTAGTTTTGTGGTAAAACCCAATAACAGGGCAACAATTATCGACAACCCTAACAACTGTTTTAACCGTTGATTACGCTGCAAAAGTTGCTCTCGACTCATTTTTTTTAAGGCTGCTTCCGCCTTGGATTTTTCAGATTGGGCTTTCTGTAAACGTTGCTTAATATCATGCTGGCGCTGTTTTTCCTGTAGTCCGTAGCGCTGTCGAATTGGCAAGACTAAATAATCATGTAACAGTTGATATCGATCTTCGGGTTCTTCCCGTCTTCTTAATAGTAACCCTGATTCTAAAATGATATCAATAAAAGCCTCCGCTTCCTCTCCTCCTTTGGGTAATGGGTTTTGGGTAATGGGTTTTGGGTAATGGGTTTTGGGTAATGGGTAACAGAAAGAGTTTACCTCCCCTGCCTCTCCTACTCCCCCTGCTCTCCTCGCCGCCGTAATTAATTCCGCTTTAGTTTTAATCGGACGAGTAAATTTTTCATCGGTTAGGGTAAATAAAACTTCCCAAGCTGCATCTTCATTGATATTCCCACAATCTTTAATAACCTGTTCAATGGAATGTTTAATTAATTCAGTTTTGGGATTAATTCCTAATTGTTTATAGGCCGTTAAGGTGGTAATTCCATGTTCTCCTTCTTCCTGAAGTTGCGCCCCGACAACTTGCAATTCAATTGGACGAACTTCCTGCCGTTCATCGGCTAAATCTGTTACTAAAGCATCAATTAAACCTGGCTCTAATTGGAGTTTAGACCGTTGGGTTAAACGCTCAATCACCGTTTTTGCTTCTGCTAAAGTAAAATCTCGCAAATGATAGCGAATTTTTTTATCGAGAATATTATTATTAATGGCATCTAGGTTCAATAAATGATCCCATTCTAAGAGATGATGCAAATAATCTTCCCTCAGAGAGAAAACTATTTTTACAAAGGGTAAATCCAGGCAAATTTTTAGAAAATCATAAAATATTTTGCGCTTTTCTTGATGACAATGGGAGATAAAAAAGAATTCCTCAAACTGATCAAAAATTAAAACTGTGAGTAAATTTTGTTCGGCATTTTGGGTGAGTTGTTTCAACACAAAAGAGGACGAATTTAGAATACAATCTACCGGAATTTCTTCATAACTTTGATTGGGATTGCGATTATTCCAATCTTGAATAGAGGATTGAGCAATCACTTTATACCAAAGTTTTTTGATTGACTCATCGGGATATTTAAAGGAAGCACAATTTAATAATGCACTCGCTAAACTCTGTTCTAATTCCCGAGTCCAATCCATATAAGATTGAATCACTACGGGCAAACAATCCCGCGCACTAATTGCCGTATTCTTTAAAGCTGGAACTAAACCCGCATTCACTAAAGAACTTTTACCGACCCCAGAACGGCCATGAATAATAATTAATTTATGATCATCACGACTCAAGCGATGCAGCAAATTCTGAATATCATGTTGGCGACAGGATGCCATCATTTATTCCGCAATTGTAACCATATTTTCGCCTTGGTTACTAGAGGGATTAATTGCTTGTTTTGGAGGTTGCAGTTGGGCTGCTCCAATAAAGGCTCGCAACCCATATTGATGCTCAATTTCCCGTTGTTTTTTCTTAATTCTAAAGGCTTGACGATACTGACCTTGCTGATAGTCAATATCGCGTAATTCTTCCAAAATATCCAGATATAACTGAGGATTATATTGGGGTTGTATTTGGGTCAGAGCTAATTCTAATTTCTGCTTTGCTTGTTGCCATTCTCCCTGATATTGATAACATCGGGCTAATAATAATAAACACTGTGCTTGACTAACCGTTGGTTTTGACTCTGGTAAAATAGTTAAAGCTAATTTTGCTAACATCAGAGCCTGACGCCATTCCGAACGTTTTAGAGCCACTTCCGCCATAAACACATAATCTTGAGCTAATTGACTTGATGTGCCATAAACAAAGTGCATTTTTACGCCCCCCAGGGCTAATTCTTGCAACATTTCCCATAATTGTAAGCGTTGCAATACTTCACCTAAAGGGGAAATCACTCCTGCCACTAAATCAGGGCGTCCAGCTTGTTGAAAAATTTGCTGACTTTGCTCAAAATAGCGTTTGGCTTCTGTTAATAAAATCTGAACTAAGTTGGGATTTCGAGTTGCTTGAATACAATAGGTTAAAGCAATATGAAACAATACAATTCCCTGACGTTCTCTTAAACAAAACACAAGGGGGCCCGAAGTGGGGGGAGTCATCACATCGACACTGGAGACTTGACCTGGGAGTTCACCTTGGGCGGTATAGCCTCGTAAACCCGCCTCGTGTTGGAGGAGGGCTAAACTCTGTTGATAATGTTGGCGGGCAATTTCGATGTGGTCATGGGCATCGCCATCTTGACCGAAAATAAACTGACGACTGGCTTCTAAAGCGGGGTCTAACTCATAACCTCGATTTTGTAAATCCTGCCAATGCAGTTCTAATTCCCGCCGTCGGTTGCAACCCATACCAAAATCAGATGGAAAACTACGGGATACGGTCGATTTAAACGGTCGTTGTGTTTTGGGTTCCCAGGCTTTGATTTTTAATTCTGCTAGGGTAAATAGGGTATTGGCTTGTAATTTTAAGTAATCTAATAATTCAGTTGTGGTTAATTCAAATTTAATTGTGGCGGCGGCCCAACTTTTAAAGTCAGGGGCTAAACGAATTAGACCCGTAACGATATCATCGGTAATCCATATAATAATCGGAAAATTAAATTGTTTTCTAAATTCATCCCGAACCTGATTAGTTGAACTCAGAATAATATCCAGATTTTCCACGGTTTCTAACCCTAAAATCATTAGTGCCGAGGGGGAATTTTTCTCAACCTTTTCTAATAGGGTTGTATAGAGAGTTTTGGTATGAGGAGATAAAATTAAAGACTCAATCTTGATTTCTGAATCAACCTGTACAGTTTGTAGAACTTTTTGTCTGAGTTGACTGGAATTACAGCGAACTAACACTAAGGAAAACTGACCTTGGGACAAGGATACAGCGCGTAACAAGCGATTCAAACTTCGTTCATTCACAGAGGCTACTATTTTGGGGTCAACAAGTTTATCCATTTATCTCAGAGCAAATTTGAAGACTTCAAACATTAAGGGAATTAACCAATAGTTTGTATTGATTACTCTCCGTCAAAGCGGGATTAATTCCAAACCAACGACCATCTTGATCCCGATATTCAAATACAAACATACTGCGGAGTAGGGTTTGACATTCATCTTCTCCGGTGACTTTTTGTGTTTTAACTACTCGTAACAATAACTCCCATTCTTCCTGACTAATTGCTCCTAAAAGATCATCTCGATATTCTTGAATCACTTGATCCAAACAAGCCCGGGTAAATGGTGGATCTTCTTGTTGTAAACAACTGTACATCAACATTAATAAACGTCGAATATGACCCCCACTAATTAAACACAAACGATCTAGGGTTTCGGGACTATCAAATAAAGTGGATATCAACTGAAAACGATCTTCGGGAGGGAGATCAGGAAAGGCTCGGGCTAATACCATTTGTTGTAATTTTAGCATTCCTGATGGGTTTTTTGTGCCATCACGCAGGCAGACTGGAACCATCGGTAAAACTTTGGGTTTGACTCCAAATCGACTTGATAGCCGATCATAATCATTAGAAAACATCAGGGTCAAGGGAATAGTAAAAACTACATGACAATTGAGGCGTTTGAGTTGTTCACCGCGATCGACAAATAGATATTCCGGTTGAGTTCTTCCCCAGGGTTTAGGAGAGTTATCAATTCGATCTAAGTTATCGACAATCACGACAATGCCTTTTTTACCTTTGGCTTGTAACGCAGTATTAGCCCGTCCTAATATTTCATCATTAATAGCATCTAAAATATTACTGGTACGCGGTTCTAAATATTGTCGTAACTGGGAACGTAATTTGGGAGAATCCTTGGTTTTGGCGGTAATTCTAGCAATTCCTACGGATAATTCGGCTTCGGCTGCGAGTTGGATGGGGGTTTGCATCAACTCGGAAATTTCGGTAAATAAGTTAGAAAAATATCCGGGTTTGAGACGAATTTGATCCGCTTCTAAACTTTCACTTACCTGACGAGCAATCATTAATAAAACATCACTGATATCGACATCCGCCATATCGAGATTTTGAGAGGATTCAAAGTAAACGACATGATATCCTTGATGTTCTAATAAATCTTTGAGACGAAATAATTCAGTCGATTTCCCACAGCCTATATGACCACTAAATAATTGACAGGTGGGTTCATCATGGGACAGTAAAGTAATGGTGCGACTCAATTCTCGAATAATATCGCTACCCCGGACGGAAGAAAAATCGATATAATACTTTCGATCTTCCGGGTTTGCCATGTCGATAGTTTTACTGGGGTTACAGGCTTTATAAAATCTGCTTAAGTTAAGCTCGATCACAATTAGACTCTTAACCTCATGTATCAATTTAACGGGTGACTCTGAAAATATTAGTGTAGCTGCCGGAGTCATGTTTCAGGATGGGGGGCCGGGGGTCAGGGGGGTATGGGAACCCGGGGAGTAGGGCAAAATCGCTAAAACAATTAGAAATAGGGGGATACAGAATATGCTAAATTATTGGGGGCTACCATTGGTGAGGTGAAACAACGCTACCCATGGGCAATCTGACCCAGATTAAATCTCTTTCAACCCATCAATTACGACGTCAACGCCAGCAGTTACGACGTCAACGTCGGCTAAAGTTAGTTCAACTGTTATGGCAAACCCTAGCACTGGGTAGCTTGACTGGGGGTATGTTTTGGCTGATTAACCAACCCCTCTGGTTGATTCGCCAACCCGAACAAATCAAAGTCGAAGGTAATCAGCTATTGTCCGATCAAATGGTTCGCTCTTTACTGCCGTTATCCTATCCTGAATCTCTGTGGAAAATTCAACCCCAGGTGTTAGCATCGGGTCTGGAATCACGGGGTCAAATTGCCTCTGCCCATGTCACCCGTGAGTTATTTCCCCCCAGTTTAACGGTGAATATTCGAGAACGACAGCCCGTAGCGATCGCTCATCCCGCCGCCACACCTTCCCCTGTTGAAGCCAATAACGCCATCGGATGGTTAGATGCTACCGGGGACTGGATGCCGTTAGAAAACTATACGGAATTAGAAAAATCCCAGAAACTCCCCACCCTCAAGGTGATTGGCAACTTCAACCAGTATCATTCTTACTGGCCTTCAGTTTATCAAGCCATCAGTCACAGTCCGGTGAAAATCTCCCAAATTAATTGGGAAGATCCAAATAATCTGATTCTGGAGACGGAAATTGGTACAGTTCATTTGGGCGCCTATACCTCCAAATTCCCGGAACAGTTGCGGGTGATTGATCGAATGAGGAATATCCCCGAACAGGTAGATCGGACTCAGATGATGTATTTTGATCTGAAAAATCCCAACCAACCCTTACTCCAAATGCAATCTGAAAGTACGGATAAAAGCAGATTATCCGAGGACGAGTCTACCTCGAACTAACAGACGGATCGCTGTAGGAAGAATCACTCTCCTCAATGACTTGGTTTCTAATCCAACTTACCCTATAGTATTTGTGTTTATTTGGTTTAAAGTGATAGAACCGTTATTCATCTACTCCCCCTATTAAAATGACAGTTAAGAATAATCTGGGGTCTGCCCTTGGCAATTCTGATGCTGAAGGAAAAGCGAATCCCTGGTTGACAGACGATTCAGCCAATCCATTCCGTAGAAAAGAACTAATAGTTAACCCTAATAACGATTCTAAAGATATGCCCCGTGAAGATTCTTGGAGTGGCGATATTATTCCGAGCAATGCTGCAAAGATCAAGGTGATTGGTGTGGGTGGCAGTGGCGGTAATGCCGTTAACCGCATGATTGATAGCCAGGTTGCCGGAATTGAGTTTTGGTCAATGAATACCGATGCCCAGGCTTTAACCCTATCCAAAGCCCAGAAACGTCTACAAGTGGGTCAGAAATTAACTAAGGGGTTAGGAGCCGGTGGAAACCCTGCCATCGGTCAAAAAGCCGCCGAAGAATCCCGGGAAGAAATTCAGAAAGCCTTGGAAGGGGCTGATTTGGTTTTTATTACCGCCGGACTAGGAGGCGGAACCGGGACAGGTGGAGCGCCTGTTGTGGCGGAGGTGGCGAAGGAACTCGGAGCTTTAACTATTGGGGTGGTGACTCGTCCCTTCCACTTTGAAGGTAGACGGCGAATTTCCCAAGCCGATGATGGAATCCTGGCATTACAATCCCGGGTTGATACCTTAATTGTGATTCCGAATAATAAGTTATTAGAGGTGATTGCTGAACAAACCCCCGTACAGGAAGCCTTTCGTTATGCCGATGATGTTCTCCGTCAAGGGGTACAGGGGATTTCGGATATTATTACGATTCCGGGGTTAGTAAACGTCGATTTTGCCGATGTGCGGGCGGTGATGGCTGATGCCGGGTCTGCCTTATTAGGGATTGGGATTGCTTCGGGAAAATCCCGGGCTAGAGAAGCCGCCGTGGCTGCGATCGCTTCTCCTTTATTAGAATCTTCTATTGATGGAGCCAAGGGTGTTGTATTTAATATTACCGGAGGCACGGATTTAACCTTACATGAAGTGAACGCGGCGGCCGAAACTATCTATGAAGTGGTTGATCCCAATGCCAATATTATTTTTGGGGCGGTAATTGATGAACGGATGCAGGGAGAGGTGAAAATTACTGTGATTGCCACCGGGTTCTCAGGAGAAAACAAAAGTGGTATCCCCGTGGCCCGGAATACTGGCGTACCCCAGGGTAATATTCCAGTTATTCCGGCTCCAGCTAACCCCAACCAACCCCCAACCCCGGCTAATCCTGGTCAACAACCCGATATTCCTGACTTCTTACGGCGGCGACGTCCTCCCAACCGTTAACCGTTCCATCCATCCCGAATTGAGGCTTCCTTGCGGGAGTAATTATCGGCAAAAGCCCGGTGACGGTTGACAACTTTCTGATCCAGCCCAGGGGGAGGAGGCACAGAGGACTCAGCAGCATGACGGGGTAACATTTGCTGTGCAGCCTCTGGTTTTGGACTCTCCTCCTTCACAGGGGTTGATTCTTCTGGGGATAATGGGGTTGAGTGCCGCAGTAAGTCCCTTTGAACGGCTGCGATCGCCTGTCGGACGGCGGTTTTAATCGGGGCATAAAATTCATCCCTTCCCCTTTTGAGTTGCTGCATCCAACCTTCTTTGGAAGAAGCATAAAGGGGCGGTAAACGGTTGAGGGCATAGGTTTCAACTTCAACTCGTTTGATGTATTGGCAGAGTCGAGGAGCCAGGGTAGCTAATTGAATCTTGACTTCCTGGGCAACTAAATCTTCCATCACATTATGATATCTGCGCTTAGAATCTATAGTCATGGTATTCACCGTTCCAGATTCTTCATTCAGTGTGATCACGGAGATTATCCTCTAGTTTCTGGTTTAACAATTTTGTTCGGCGCGGTGAGTTCCCCTAGATTTTCTAGGGGGAGAGCATGACAGTGCTTTCCTCTACCATTTACGCGGTAACTGGGTTTTGGGCGGGGGTGAGGGCGATGAAATCTTCAATCTGTTTGAGATTGGGATCACCTGCTAGGTAACTAATTCCTCGGTGCAGGTGTAGGCGAAACTGGGTGGCGAGGGTTTCTGGATCGGTTCCTAAATGGTCATTATGGCAACGTTGCTTCAGGGCAATGGTGAATAAATCACCCATTTCTCCCCCAAAGACTTGCCAAGTCATTTCCACGTTGCTATCGGCGGGGATGGGAACCGGGGAGGGAATGGTTGACTCGGCTAGGGAACGGCACAACGCCCAACGGCACAGAACATTCCAGTTGTCTATTTTGGTAATTCGTTTGAGTTTGGTTAGTTGCTCCTTCGCTGCTTGGGATAGGCGAATTCGCTCTACGGGGGGTTCCATTTGTTCAGTGACCAGTGATCAGTGATCCGTTATCAGTGGATTTCAGATTGATACATTAAACATTTTATACCTAAATACTTAGGAATTGCTCCCAGTGTTAAGACTTTTTTACAAAATCTTCATAAATAACCTACTTTTATTAAATTTTGGTAAAGAAATGTTCCTGGTTTAACCACAAAGGCACAAAGACACGAAGGGGCTGCTGCGGTAAATCAAGTCCTGTGAGGATTTGTTGACTAATTAGTCAAGAGTATGGGCGTGTTCCCCCCTACGATATTGTCTCCCAGACGGCGGGTTTTGTCAACCCCCCCTAGCCAAAAAACGAAATTTTTTTCCAGATTAATTTTTTTTTGAGGTTTAATTTAACCACGAAGACACGAAGACACAAAGAAATATGGAAGTTGTTGTTAAAAGAAATAACCTAGTTCTATCCTGGTTTGGCGTTGTTTGGGATCATATTTGAGTAGGTATTCACGGGCGATCGCATCTTGTTCTCGTAAACTATTAATTTCCTTTTCTGCAATTTCCGTATCGGTTGAGAGTAAAATAACTTGATGACTAGCTGCGGGAAAATACCGTTCAATTAGGTTTTGACGGTGGGAGGAGTCTAAACGACCTAGGGGAGTATCAATAGCGATGGGTAAGTTTAGTCCTGAAACCCTTGCTAACCCCCATAAAAAAGCGATCGCTAATAGTTGTTTTTCTCCCGCAGATAGGCGATGTTTCTCCACGGGTTGTCCTTGGGGATCGTACAGGGATAAACTAAAGTCTTCGGTAGCAATTACCACTCGATGCACTAAGTCTGATTTGTGTAATAAATAGCGGAAACATTCGGTCACTTCTACTTCTAATTTATTCAATTTTTTCAGAGTTAATTTTTCTTTAAATATTTTTAAGGAGTCTTGAACTTTACTAATAGTCTCAATAATATGATTAGCATTTTTTCGATCAATGGTATTTTGACTATATTTTTCTAAGTCTTTTTTAGCTTTTTCATATTCAGTATAACACTTTTTAGATCGCTGTTCTGCGTCTTCAATAGCAGTTTCAATTTTGGTGTATTCTGTTTGGGCTTGGGATACCGTTTCTAACAGTTGTTCATAGACCTCTGGAGGTGCAGCAATAGCCAATTGTCTATCCAGACTAGATAGGGTATCTTCAATTATTATTAGGGCTTCTAAAACGTCCTGAGATTGTTGAATTTGACTGGGAAGTTGATGGTCTAAAAATGTTCCTAATTGACTGAATATTTTATCATCAATTTCTAAAAATATCTTTTCTTGATTAGGATGATTTTCAGTTAAATTTTGATAATCGGTTTCCAGATATATTTTAACACTTTCTAACTGTTTTTTGGCAATATTAAGTTTTTCTAAATATTGAAATAATCGTTGATCTCTATCTTTAATAAAATCCTGGGCTATCTTAGCTTTTTCCCAATTTAACTCCTGCTTTCCCTGGTTTTGCGCTTGAATTAATAAAGGTTGAATTAAACTTAAAGGTAAACCTTCTGCTGCTAATTCACAAAGACGTTCCCGTTGTTGTTTGGCTTTTTCTTTTTCATCCTCTAACTTTTTTTCTAACTGACTCCGTTCTCCGGCTATTTTGCCGCCTTCTAGTTTAAATTTTTCCTTAGCTTGATTTAACTTTTTTTTAGCAATTCCAGCCTTGATTTTTAATTCTTCTACCGCCATTTCCGCCGCATCTTTTTCGGATTTATACTGATTTAATTTAGTCTCAATTTCTTCTAAATATGCTAAATCTTTTGAGTCGGCTAACTGTCGGCGTTTGCGGTTAGCTAAAATATCTAAATCTACTGCTAAACGTTCTGATAATTCTAATCCCAATAAAGATTGAATTGCTTGTACCACAACATTAGGAGGACTGTCTAAATCGGCTAATTCTTTGACCTGTTCACCATCAAATAAAAATAAGTTGGAAATTCCTATCGGGAAAAAATCTTCGATGCGTTCATCCCAGGTTTCTACCCAAGCGGAGTCCGGCCAATCATCAATTAATATGCCTAAAATATCTTTACCATTTTTCGGGTTTTTTGTCCAGCGACGTTTAACCCGAAACTCTACTTGCATATTTTTAACAATATGTTCAAATAATAATTCTACACTGGTTTCTTCATGGGCTAAGGTCTGTTTATTAACTGCTTGTTTGAGAAAGTCGGGATAACTTAAATTTCCCCGGGTAGAACATTGGGCACGCTGTCCATAAAGTGCGAGGCGCATTGCATCCATTAAGGTAGTTTTTCCGCCTCCATTCATACCTCCAAATAAGACAATGGGACTAATCACATTATCCTTAATTTTAGGGCGTAAATCAATTACTTGTTTCCCTCGATAGGGGCCAAAGTTTTCTAAGGTTAATTCTAGGAAAATCATAAAATTAAAAGTTTAAAGGTTAATTTTTATCCCGTTTATCTCGTTTCTAGGTTCTACCTAGAAATGCTCTTAAGGAGGCTCCGCCTCCAATAATAGTAGCAGGCGGAGCCTGCATCAGTCATTCCCAGGCGGGAGCCTGGGAACGAGGGTTAGGTAGGGTTTTGAAATTTCAAACTTCCCCAACTTAACTGTTGTGGAGGTTCGGGGTTTTTGTCTTCTATGGCGTGCTTGACTTGTTCCACACTTCCGGTTTTGGCGGCTTCTTTTAAGTTGCGTTCATAATGAGCGTTATTAATAGCTTGCTCTTGAGGTCGAGAACTGGTTTCTAAACACTTTTCTAAGTCATCATAGATACCATTTCGTCTCGCCATAGTTTTATATTGACGTTCTGTATCAATCAGTTTTGCCATTAATTCCATATACATTGTATCTCCTTGACTGAGTTCTTCTAATAATTCCCATTCATCTGCACCCAGAACGGTATTTCCTGCACCCAAACGGGGGTCTTCAAAGGTTTCTCCCATAACTTCCTGATAGATTTTAGGTACACTATCATCAAATTCGTGTTTTTCTTCTAACCATATTCGCCGAATTTCGCTAAGTTCTCCTATGGTAATTAAGGTTGTATCTCGATATTCTTCGGGCGCTGTTTGTCTAATTTGTTGTTGTGCTTCTAATACCCGTCTTAACCAATGTTCTCGCCATTTTTTGGTATAGGGCCCAGGAATAGGTTCGACGGATATTTCTCCATCAACATTTCGTTCAAACAGTTGAACTTTTCCAATAAGTCGTCTAAAATCTCGTTTCTCTCGATCATTTTGGATATCTAATTCTAAACGAATATCAATCAGAGGTTGTAACCATTCTTTTTCTTGATCATTTTGTATCATTGCGGTTAATGATTTATCACTATCAACCAAAGTACAAACCCAACATCCAAACCTAGAATCACCACAGCTAGGGGTTGAAGTATCCACAACTAGGGGACATTCATTATCTGCGGTTGCACCTCGATATAAAACGAATAATTCTTGATTATTACCCCCCCAAGGGTTTTCCCACTGCATTAAATACATCCAAACTTCATCAGTACGCCAATCTTCAATCGGCGTATAAACTAAAGAATTGAGCAAACTAACATTAGGACTGAGACGTTCACGGACTCGCTGACCTTCAAGTTCTCTCATCCTCTTGCCACGACTAACGCTTTCACTTTTGCGAGTTCCTAGAACTATAATACTTTCCCCATTAGTTCTTACAACATCACGAATAAAGCGATTAGATGGATCAATTTTTAATCGAGAAGTACACCATCGAAATTTAAGACGAGGTGCGGGATAACCTTTACCAATTAAACCAACCCAATAAGTATGTGAAACTTCTGGATGTAATAAATGAGCTTCCATTGGCATATTTTGCTCTTGAATAGCTTTTTTTAGTTGAGTAATACATTTACGCACCCAAGTAGAAACAATAGGATTCTCAACTAAAGTATCTGTTGTAATTACATAAATTGTTTTTTGACGCTTTTCTATAGGCAGTTTTGAGATAGCATTCCAAATTAGTTGTAATGTTGCTGTACTATCTTTTCCCCAAGATACACCAATAATCCAAGGTATTTGATCCAAGCAGTATAAATCTTGGATTTCTTGAGTAGATTTTTCTAAATCTTCTATAAACTCATTGACAGTACGTTTTAATAAAAGAATTTCCTGAATTGTAGTCATTTTTTACATCCCATAAATAAAATTTTAGGCTTACTTTAACAATAGACCTGTTTGATTTTCAACCTCAGACACAGCAATTCTAAATGCTTTATTCACTGCTGTTGTTTGAGTTATGATTTTCATATTTCCATTACCATCATTCATCAGTAGACTGTTTTCCCATAGAGATGTAGACCTTTGATAACCTAAATTAGCTAATGTTTTAATTAACAAGTTCTGTTGCTCCTCTGTAAAATCATTTTGAAAGAAAATTAAATGCCCTACTCGACTAATCAATTGCAATCCCACACTATGACAATCTATTCTTTCTTGACGTAATTTATAAAAATCAAGATTTGATGTTCCAGATTTTGGGGTAAGAAGTAAACTCCAGCCTTCATTATGTTGAGCAAATTCAAGATAGAAATATTTAGCCTTTTCTAAACATACTTTTAGCTGCTCTCTATTTTGATTTTTACGAGATTCAATCACCTGTTTTTGAGATGAACCAAACAAAAATTCTGCCATCCCCAGTCGTAACTGATTCATTGTAAATAAGTAATCTGGATCTTTGTTCAGTGTTTTAGAAATTTTATCAATACGTCCTGCAAAAATAACTAAATCTTTTGAAATATCACGGGTAAGTTTTGATAAAGCATCACTAACATCAAATGTAGCGAGTAACGCTGCCGCGATTGGCTTATTTTTAGCACAATCAGCAAAATCTTGATGAATCTGATCAATATCATCTTCTTGAACCACTAATACCGTTGCACTATCGTTCAATAATTCAGGTCTTTCTTGAACTGCTTTTTCAATTGCTTTAATCCGATGTTGACCATCTGTAACATACAGTTCGACATTACTCGGTAAAACAGCATAACCAAATTGCGTTATTTTGGAACCAAACGTAAAAACCTTAATCGGTGTTTTGCAATTAAAAATAAATGAAGGTAGAATATAGTTATCAGTTTCTAGTAAGTATTTGGCAATTTCATTAACATGGGATTTATCTATAGGACGGTTCATCACATCTTCAGCATTAGATCTATGTTTTTTCTTATCTGCTGTTTGAAATTTAGCCATTTCAAGTAGTTGCTCAAAAGAGATACAAAAAGCTAAGTGAACTCTCTGTCCTTGTTCATAGACATGACATTGAAATACTCTTGCACCACAAGTAGCAGCATCAGCAAATGCTTGATTTACAGCATCTTCTTGACGTTGCATCACGATAATTTCAGCACTTGAACGCTTCTGTGGCTGTTCTTCCGTCATGACTATTTCCTCTTTTCAGAAATTACAGATATTCCCTAAACCCCTCTATTCCGGTAAAGTAGGACTAGGAATGAGTTTTTAAAAACATTAGTTAAATTTTTAAAAACCATTTTTAGATATCATAGCATTTATTGACTCATTTGGCAACATAACTCTAATGGATACTGAAACCCAACTCAATTCCGAATCCCAAAAAGCAATTGCACAACTGCTGAAACCCTATCTACAAAAAGCAGATAGCTTACTGGTTCAAAAAACCTATATGGCCGAAACCGAAACCTTTATCACCTCCGTCACCCTAGAATGGATAGCAGCAAAAGTCGGTTTCGCCTCCCAACTGCCCCTATTTCAACCCCATTTAGACCCCACAGGAAACGTCCAAAGAGACACCGAAACCGTGGACGATATCTTACAACGCCCCCTCGACTGGTCACGTCAAGCCACCCTAACCCAATATCTCACCAACCACAAAGACCATAAATTTCCGGCGGTGTTAGTCGTCCTCAGTCCCCCCTGGGTCGATAACCCCCAAGCATCTGAATGGGATAAACAGGGCCGGGCCACCCAGTCCGCCATTGAATTTTTACCCCTGGATAGTCAGGGAAAACTGGGACTATTGCAAATGTCAACCGATATATCCGTATTTGCCCTAGATGGACAACATCGCCTCATGGGGATACAAGGGTTAATGCAACTCCTACGGACAGGGCGTTTACAACCCTATAGCAAACAGAAAAAACCCATCGGGGATGCTATTACCGTTAAAGAGATGACCCAAAAATTCGGTATCACACCCCAACAGTTACAACAACTATCCCAAGAAACCATCGGAGTAGAATTTATTCCCGCCGTTGTCAAAGGCGAAACCCGCGCCCAAGCTAGACAACGGGTAAGGTCTATTTTTGTTCACGTTAACTTAATGGCCGTTAAACTCAGTAAAGGACAGTTAGCCCTATTAGATGAAGATGATGGGTTTTCTATTGTTACTCGTCAGGTCGTCGTTTCCCATCCTCTATTTTGCGATAAACCCGGACGCAACCCTAGAATTAATTGGGATAGCGCCACCGTCGCCTCCAAGTCAACGGTATTAACTACCCTGCAAGCCTTAACAGATATGGGTCAACGCTATTTAACCCCCAAATTTCCCCACTGGAAAGCCGCCAAACCCGGGTTAGTCCCCCGACGCCCGACAACCCAGGAGTTAGAAACGGGTATTCAGGAATTACAACAACTTTTTGATGCCTTGGCAAGTTTACCCAGTTATCAACGCTTAGAAGATAGTTGGGAAACCCCCGACCTGCGCAGGTTTAGTTTTGAAAAACCCCCAGGAGAAGGAAATATATTATTTCGCCCCGTCGGACAAGTAGCCGTAGCCGCAGCCTTGGGAGTGTTAGTTTTTTATCAACAACAGCCCCTAGCAGAGATTTTCGAGAAATTACAAACTTTTGATGGGTCTGGGGGGTTTAGCGGTATGGAATATCCCGACTCCCTCTGGTATGGAATATTATATGACCCCAATAAACGCCGGGTCAGAGTCGCCGGAAAAGACCTAGCCGCCAAATTACTCATCTATTTATTAGGGGGAATGCAGCAACCCATGGAATGCGCCGAGTTACGCAAAGCCTTAGCCGATGCTAGGACATTTGAAAATAAAGCTGTCAGTTTTGACGGTAAATTCGTTAAACCCAAAGAAGTCGGTTTACCCCAAACCTTATAACCTCTTTGTGTCTCTGTGTCTTTGTGGTTAAGATAATATTTTCCAGCCGAAAAAAATATTTCCACTCCAAAAAATTTCGATTTTTCTGGGAAAAGGGGTTGACAAAACCCGCCGTCGGGGAGACAATATTGTAAGGGGGAACACGCCCATACTCTTGATTTTTTAGTCAACGCCTAAAACCTTATAACCTCTTTGTGTCTCTGTGCCTTTGTGGTTAAGATAATATTTTCCAGCCGAAAAAATTGTTTAAATTCCCAAAAATTTCGATTTAATCTTCCACAATTTCAACTGTTCTTATAAGCTCAAAGTCTTCCACCTGAGTTTGTAAGTCTGGGCTAAGTTGATTTTTAAGTTTGAGTTTGAGCTCGTCTGAAATGGGTAAATCTTGGATTTCTTTCAGGAGATATCTGACAGATTCGGTTTTACTCCGTTCTGCATAGACAGCATGAAGAACGGCTTCAATTCCATATCCTGCGACAGTATCACCTAACACCGTCATTAGACCCAGTATTCCTATGCCACCAACGATGCCAAAAGGCCCTCCCATGGCGGTGAGAGTAGCAGCAATGGCGGCATTACTTCCGGCTGATGAGACAGTTATAATCAGGAGAACTATACCGGGAAGACCCAGACCAGCAATTTTCTTTACGATTTCGTCCATTGATTTTAATAATCAGTTATTAATTATCAGTGTAAGAGTTGATTAGTTATTGGTCAACTGTGAACAGTGTAAAAACGTCGAAGTGCTTTCGCAGTTCTAGTAGTCCGCCTGTTGTCATCGCACCAAATAAAATTACATTTTCTAGGTTGCTGACATAAAATGCGTAGTGAATTGATATGCTTGTATTTGGGCTTCAATGTCGCTTACATATTTTGAGATTGGTCTTCACAGTCTGCATTTGTTCGATATAATTATTGAAGATAAAAATTTAACTTGGTTTAAACATTAAGATTATGTTAACTAAACAGCAAAGACAACTCATTACTTACGAAACTATTTTAATTTATGAACAAACCTATCGATTACCTGTTCTCAAAAATAAGGGCGTAAAAGCAGTTCAGAAAAAAATCAGAGAACATCAGAAATTAATTAAAGAGGGAGTTCGATATCATTATTATTTGGGAGGAATCATTAAGCGAAAAGAAGAAATTAGCCAAGGAGAAATTTTTGATGAAATTCAATTATTTATTCAGAATTATAGTCATATTATTGATTTATTAGAAAATTATAGGGATAGTTATTATAAATTTTTAGTAACCTTGGCTGATGATTTAAAAAAGTTATTTAAAAAAAAATATTCTGAAATAAAAATCTTGGAAAATGAAAGAAGAAAATTAGAGTTAAAAAATACTAATAACCCGAAAATATTGGGAGAACTAAAGTGGGAAAAACAAGAAAATTTCAAAGCAGTTTTATTGTTGAGCAATGCTTATTTTTTGATGTTAGAAAAAATCAGATTGATTAGTGAAGGGATTCAAAAACTTGCAGAAGATACCAAAAATCAGAAAGAAATTGTTAAGCAAATTGTGAAAGATTTAGAAGTCTATCAAGAGATTTATGAATATCAAAGCAAAGCCTATAAAATTCGTCAAAAAATAGCAAAAATTGCCCATAATGCAATTAATTTTGATAATTCTTTACAAGATTATTTTAGTCCTTTTCAATCTTTAATTGATGAAATTGTCAAGGTAGATGAATATTTTTATGCAACGGTCGGAGATATTAAAAATTTAGGGGATAATATTTTAAAGTATAATGAAAATTCAGTAAATCTTGAAGATAATGGGGTAATTTCTGAAACTTTTCTTGATTTCATGGTGACCAGTTATGAGAAAAAAGCTCGATTAAAAGATGCTTTTATGCAATCTCAATTATTAGATTGGCAAATTCATCATTTTGATGGCAGTGAAAATGGCATATTTTTAGACCAGGGTATTGATTTAATCTCTAACTATATCTCTAACCAACTAACTGATCAAAGAAAAATGCTAGGCATTACAGAAGTAACGTTTGTTTCTACAGTCCCTCTATCGACTCTTGAAGAAACAAGATCAATGGGACTGAGTAATCATCCTGTTATATTAACCCAAGAATTTCGCAGTGATCGAAATATTGATTATACCCAATTGCGGGATCTCCTTGCCCAACATAACTGGAAAGAAGCTGATATGGAAACCACTCAATTAATGCTAAAAGTCATGGGTAAGAAGTATTGGAATGAAGTTTATAAGGAAGATATTGATAACTTTTCTAGTCAAGATCTCCAGACAATTGATCAACTTTGGGAACAATATAGTTATGGTTATTTTGGCTTTAGTATTCAGCAAACAATTTGGAGTGAAATGGGAGGTCAAGTTGATTATGAAACGGAAAAGAGACTCGGCGAGCGACTGGGGTGGCGAAAAGAGGGTAAGTGGTTAGACTATGAAGCCCTAACATTTAAATTGTCCCCGATGACACCCATGGGACACTTACCAGCCCAATGGTTACACTATGACCCGAAGTTTGAATTATCTGCCCAAGCATCGACAGAAAACCTTTCTATGGGAGCTTGGCGGGTGGGGTCTTGGTTAGTTTGGCAGATGCACTTATTCTTTTCTCGCGTAAAAATTTGTAGGGAATAGGGAATACAACCTATTTAGAATTACTATAGTACAAATTAGAGCTAAAGCCCACTTTGAGGATTAACATGAATAAGAGTAAACATTCTGACATAGAGATAGAAATTTTGCTTTTAGGAAAATGGCGTTTTGGTACATCTTCGGAAAAGATCATGATTGAATTTAAAGATGATATGACTTATCGACAAACCAGGGTTCAAATGCTGTTTTTTTCTAAACCAAAAGAACTGATAACGGGCAATACATTTACTGGAATATGGTATGTCAGTAGAAAAAAATTACATTTAGATGTTAGAACGATGCCAAAATCATTTTTTAATTTAGAGATACCACTAGGGTTAAAGATTTCTTTGGCCGATATAGTTGCTACTTCATTTTCTATATTTATGCCAGAAAGTTATGAAGTATTTAGAATTAATCGGTCTCAATTTCTGATCAAGGATAAAGAGGAATTAATTGTGGGAACCAAAATATAGCAAAACGTCCTTTTAAATAGGATTTAGATAAAATATTACGACAACAGCAACCAGACTAACAATTAATGATAAAAGGCAGACCAACTTAATGGTTTTAGGATTCTTGGGATTTCCTCTCAAAAAAACAGGATATTTGATCAAACTCTCCGCCCCACCTCGGAACAAAATCCAATAGCTAAGAGACAGAATTAATCCCCAAATTGATACCCACCAAGCCATAACAAATGGATTCCCAGCACGAGGATAAAAGTATGCCATAATATTAGAAACAGCACCAGTGGTCAAGCCAATTCCCATCACAACCCAAGGTATACTCATTCCCACAAAGAAACCCCGAATCATTCTAATATAACCGGATCGCAGATCGGGTTGTTTTTTAATATAAGGTTGCGCCCTAAGCCAGAAGATAACGGAATTAACTATATTGATCCCAATCTGCAATAGCCAAAAGTATTGAAATAAGGTTTCCATCAAAAAATTTCCTTAATTTAACTGAATTAATCAACTTAATCAGAAGTAAAAATACCCAAACTATTACCTAAATTATCATCAAATATAGCACCCTGAATAATGAGCTCATCTTTGATTTGTTCCGAAATACCTAAGTTATGTTTAAAATAAGCTTGTTTAGCCCTAACTCCCATCATTTTTGTCAGACTTAAATTAGCAATACTTAAATTAGCTAGAGTCAAATTAGCTAGAGTCAAATTAGCTTGAAATAAGTTGGCTTTTGTTAAGTTAGCTCGACTTAAATTACTTCCAATTAGGTCGGTTTTGGTCAGGTTGGCTCGACTTAAATTTGCTCCCATTAAATTAGCTTGATTTAAGTTAGCTTCACTCAAATTAGTTTGAGCCAAATTTGCTTGACTTAGGTTAGCTTCACTCAAGTTGGCATGGCTTAAATTAGCCTGACTTAGATTTGCTCCCATCAGATAAGCTTGACTCAAGTTAATTCCACTTAAATCAACTCCTTGTAAATTGGCTTTACTCAAATAGACTTGATTCAGGTTGGCGAATGCCAGATTTGTATTCCCTAAATAAGCCCCACTGAGATAGGCTTTAATCAAGTTGGCTCCACTTAAATTGGTTTGACTCAGATAGGCTTCAGTCAAGTCAGCTTCTTTGAGGTTGGCTGCGTTGAAATTAGTCCCAATTAAGTTAGAATTACTCAGGTTGGCTCCCGTCAAATCAGCATTATCGAGGTTTGCCCCCATTAAATTAACACCCGTCAAATTAGCTTGACTTAAATTAGCTTGACTTAAATTAGCTTCCGTTAGGTTAGCCCGACTAAGATTCGCTTGACTTAGGTTAACTTCTCTTAAATCGGCTTTAGTTAAATCAATCCCTTGTAAATCAATCCCAATTAAATCCTGGTTGGCATCAATACCAACAAGTTTAGCTAATTCCAATAAATTACAACTCTTCGCTTGAATCAGGGTTTTAATCTGGCTTTTTATTTGTTCTTTTAACTCTTGATTATTCATGGTTAAAACTCCATTTTAAGCAGGTTTAAAAAGATGCTGATCAGATCAGGAAAAATCAATCTGGACATCTTTAACTACTGTTTTGAAGCAGGAGAAACCCATCTTAATCCTATGGCAAATTCCAACTCAATACCGCCTGTCTTAATTGTCCTTGATGCTGATTTAATAAGTCTTGACCGGATACCGCATCTAGTCCCGTCCACTGCATCAATAGAGCTAACTTAACAGATTTTCCACTTTTTTCTAATAAAATTTCCGCCGCTGCTCGATCAATTTCGGTCAAATCCATTAATATTCTTAAAGAACGATCCTGTAATTTTTTATTAGTCACCGCCACATCAATCATCCGATTCCCATAGACCTTCCCCAACTTCACCATCACGCTAGTTGAGAGAATATTTAACGCCATTTTAGTCACAGTTCCGGCCTTCAATCTTGTCGAACCCGCTAAGATTTCTGGCCCGACTAACAGACGAATATCCACATCCGCCTCAAATTCCACCTGCTCCACCGGAACACAAGCAATAAATACGGTTTTGGCCCCCCGTTGACGAGCCGCTTGTAACGCCCCCTGAACAAAGGGAGTCGTCCCTCCGGCCGTAATTCCCACCACCACATCTAAATGGGTAACTTGGCGTAAGGCGATCGATGTCGCCCCATCTTCGGCTCGATCTTCCAAGTCCTCCGAACTGCGAACCAAAGCCCCCGCACCCCCGGCAATAATGCCCTGAACCAATTCTGGAGGGGTACAGAAGGTGGGCGGACATTCGGCCGCATCCAGAACCCCTAAACGGCCACTGGTGCCCGCCCCAACGTAAAATAGACGCCCCCCCTGACGCAGTGCCGCCGTGGTTAGGTCAATGGCTGCGGCCAAGGATTCACGGGAACGGGCAATGGCCAACAAAGTTTGGACATCTTCCCGATTGAACAAATCCACCAACTCCAAGGAACTCATCTGGTCTAAGTTCTGACTACTGGCGTTGATTTGTTCGGTTAATAAATGTCCCCGGGACTCCCACTGTTCCATATTTCACTCAACCTGCGATCTGTACTATTTAGACCCAACTATAATAAACCTTCTAGCCGTTTACGAATATCATCAAGTTCCGGTGAGACAAAATCAGACTCTTTCTCTGGGGGTTGGTCTTCCTCGATTTGCCAATCCGTTTGATCAACGTTATTTTCGGGAGGAATAGCTAACTCTCCAGACCCCACCAGTTCCCAGTCATAGTCAACCGAAACGCAAAATTCTTCGATTTCCTCTTTATCAATCGCCTCAACCGTAGCCGTGGGGAAATCCTGGGCTTCCAGAAGTATGCCAAAACGGGTGGCATCATCCTCGTCTTCAAATATTAACACCTTATTGCGATCGCCCATTTGAATCGTATGAATTCCTTCATTTTCTGTTCCGGCGTTGAACAGTAGTACATAAACTCGCATAGCTTTGGATGAAGTTGTGATCACTATTGCTTTACCATTTTACTGCCAAAGGGGGAAATTTTTGACAAGGGGATCAGATTGTTTCGATTCCCAGTCTTAGGTAAGATGAACTAGATCGGAAAACTTATATTTTTTAAAACAATCAATGCAGCTTGTTAATTTATCTTCTCAATCCTTAGCTCTAAAACAGTTTATTCAAGATCAAACTCGATTTCCTGATACCTTTAATGCTGCAATTTGTGATCAGGATGAAATGTATTTATTTGCCTTGGCAAATCACGGCACACCCGATCGCGCTTGTATTCGTTATTATTTTAATGGACATCGAATTTTAGATACCGTCAGACAGGTTTTACAGTGGCATTTTGGAGAATTAGATCGGATTTCGTCCTTCTTGGATTTTGCCAGTGGTTATGGTCGTTTTACCCGATTTTTAGTTCAGGATATTCCTCCAAAAAATGTTTGGATTTCCGATATTTATGCCCAGGCGGTACAGTTTCAAATCGAACAATTCGGCGTACAGGGAATTATTTCTACCACCTATCCCCAGGACTATCCGATCCAACAATCCTTTGATGGTATTTTAGCCTGTTCGTTTTTTAGTCATCTTCCTGAATCCACCTTTTTAACTTGGTTACAAAAACTCTATTCTTTATTATCTCCCCAAGGAATATTAATGTTTAGTGTCCATGACCGGGAATTATTACCCCCACATTTTAATATTTCTACCTCAGATATTTTATTTATTCCCAATAGTGAAAGTCGCAGTTTAGATGTGAATGAATATGGCACCAGTTATGTCGGTGAAAGTTTCGTGGCGCAGAGTTTAAAAACCATTAGTCAAGGGGAAGCAGTTTATTCCCGAATTCCCCAAGGAATTTGTGGTTATCAAGATTTATATTTAGTCACTCGCACACCCCAAAATCCCCTATCTTCCCTAAAATTTAGTCACCATCCCCAGGGAAAAATAGAACGGTGTAAATTAACCATTGAGGGAAATCTTTTATTAACCGGAAGACTATCAGAAATTAATCCCAACGGTCAATTAGACTCTATTCTGGTTTCAATTAATGGTAAGTTAATTCAAAACGGTTTATTTGCTTTTAAACCTACTGATTCCGATACTCAATCTTCTTGGTCTTATCAACTTCCCCTAGGGGAAATTTCACCGCAAGATATTATCTTAATTAAAGCGATCAACAATCAAGAATTAGAATGGGTTTTTGAAACAACAACCCTAGAAAATTTAATTCAGTCCTATACTATACCATAATTAAATCCCTCGATCCTATCAGCCCTTACCCCTTTAAACTCCCTATCCCAAATATTGTCAAAAACAATCCTGATTTTGTATACTAATCGGAGTCTATTGATTCAGAGGAGCAGAGCAAAAAAACAACACAACCATTTATAGAGAAGTTTATAAGGTATAAAAAATAGTGAATTGAGTGTAAAATGTTTTTTTTATTCACACCATCGCTTGTTGTTTACCCCGAAGTACAATGTCAAACTTTCCATTTGTATCTGTCCCAGTTTCCAGAGAAACGATCCCTGCGACCCCAGCCGTAATTGTCTTTAATGATGAAGTGGATACCCTCATCGGCGGTGAGGGTGCAGACTCTTTCTTTTTACGACGTAATGGAGATCAAATCGCACCCTTAACCCCGGCTGCATCGCTGATTGGGACAAAAAATGATGATATTTTAGAAGGAACTAATGTTCGTGATGTCATCCCGGCTCGAGATGGAAACGACACTATTATTGGTTTCCAGGGGGATGATTTTCTTGAAGGACAAAATGGAAATGATATTCTATTTTCCGGTCAAGGGAATGATTTACTCATAGGCAGTGAAGGAATTGATACTCTATTTGGTGATATCGGAATTGATACGGTTTATGGGGGGCCAGACCCCGATATCGTATTTGGGAATAACGACGAGGATACACTGTTTGGTGATGGTGGGGATGATAGCATTTATGGCGGTCAGGGTAATGATAGTTTAATTGGTGGGACGGGAAACGATTTGCTCTTAGGCGACCGAGGTAATGATACCCTGTTAGGTATTTCCAATGATAATTTAGGTTATACCCTGGTTACGGATTTTAATGGGGATGAAGATAAGTTACTGTTAGGTGGTACTCCCGATTTATATACTATTGGTAATTTGCCCTCCAATGTACCCGCAGGAGTGGCAATTTTCAAACTGAATGGTGATGGGTCACAACAGTTATTAGCAGTTGTTCAAGGCAATATTTCATCAACATTAGACAGTAACCAATATGTGTTTATTTAATTAACTCAGAATCAAAAGGGAACAGGGAACAGGGAACAGGGAACAGGGAACAAAAATAATACTTCATTACCTATTACCTATTACCTATTACCTATTACCTATTCCCTATTCCCCTAGCCCCCTAGCCCCCCGTGCACGCAGGGCTAGGGGGGCTATAACAGTTTCTTTATCTAACTTTTGACAGCCAAACTAACAAATCTTCTACCGTTTTAAAGTCTAAAACCGCTTCTGCTAAATTCTCTAATTGGTCAGAGTTTAACTGTCGGATACTTGCCTGAGTTTCTGATGATATTTCACCCAATAATCGAGAAATTTGACGTAGAATTAATGATGATTTACCTTCAATAATCCCTTGCTTAATTCCTAGGATTCTGCCATCTTCTATGCCTTTAAGAATAGACCCTTTTTGGTCTTCAAAAAACATTTCTCGTTTTTCTAGTTTTTCCAATTCATCTAGGGTTAAATTGGCTCGATTTGCCAGTTCAAAAGCCGTTTGAATTTCGACAACCGATGATAATTCCTCTGGAATTTGTTCCATTTGAGAAACGTTTTTAATAAAATAAGCCCAGCTTTGAGACAGATTTTCCAGTTGTTCTAATTCTTGATTGAATTTAGGCAATTCTATAAAAACTAACTCGATTTCTCGTTCAGGATACTCGAACTTGTTTTCTAGTTCTTGGAAGACAAAATGGGAGAGAAATTTATCGTTATTTTTAAATAACACAAAATCCGTAATTGTTAATGCAATTATGGGATTTAACTTAGAATATCCCTCTCTGGGTTTGAGTTGAGTGGCGTAGCTTTTAGCCGCATTATAAATAACTCGCTTGGTAAAAGCAGGAACATTAATCACCTGCATTTCAACAATTACCGTTTTATTTCCAGTGATTTTAGCTTTAACATCCAAATAACTATCTTTTAATCCCGTAACAGTTCCAGCCGCATAAGGATCAATAATTTCTAAGTCTTCAATAGTCGGTTGTCCGTCATAGATCATAGCATTAAGGAAGCTGATCAAGACATTTTTGCTCTGGGGAGAAGCAAAGACTTTTTTGAACCCAAAATCGGTTTTAACACTAATAAAACGCATAGGTAGATATTTTTAATTGGGCTAATTTTATAATATTATAATACAAATTATATCAGATCTAGGCTTGGTTTTTTATGCCTAATTTATAAAAATTTAAGTTTTTGATGAGTTAACTCGTCGATTTCTGAGTCTTTTTTTATTATCTTCTACCGTATATTCTTCCAAATCATCATCTTGAGTTGAAAGAGAGTCTAGCCTTGCTTGTATTCCTTGAATCGCTTCTTCGGTGACTTGAAAAGAATCTTGGAGATCATAAACAATATCTTGGGCTTCGCCAATTCTAGCATAAAATTCAGGAATAAAATCATCTTTTAAAGTCTCTAAATGTTGAGAGAATTTCCGGCTATCTCGCGTAATTTTAAAAAACAAAATTAAAATACTTAACACACTAGCACTGGGAACCAAAACAGCGACTAAAATCCAAGTTGATAATAAAGGGTGAACCCTCCTGAAACTCTGAGAAATTTCAGTTTGAACTAAATCTCTAATTACCATGCGATCCAGCCTGGTAGCATCTACGCCATTGCTGCTAGTATAGGATATTGCCAAGAAATTGTCAGAATCCTGACTAATTAAATCTTGATATTTAGAAGATTTATCATCAAATAAATCTGGATAAAAAATACTAAAACAAGCAGAAAAACCAACCAAAATTAATTCAATTATATTCATTTAATTTCAATAATTAGGAATCAAAATTTAACTTTTTAAAGTTTTTATCCTCTCGAATCGGGTCAAAATCCGTTTCCCGTTTAACCAACTTTTTACAGGCTTCGGGATTCAACCGTATTGCCCGTTTTAAATTTTCCAAGGCTAACTCTACTTGCCCTTGAACCGCATAACATCGGGCTTTATTATACCAAATTCGGTAAAAATCAGGACGAATTTTTGCAGCTTGATTATATGATGAAATCGCATCATCATACTTTTGCAGTTTAGCTAAAGCAAAGCCCTGATTATTCCAGGCATCCATATAATTAGACTTTAAATCAATAGCCCGTTGGTAGGATAAAATCGCAGCTTCATAATGATTGAGTTTTCCTAAAGCCACTCCTCGATTATTCCAAGCATCGGCATAATTATATCGCAATTGAATCGCACTTTCATAGGAGACAATCGCCTCATGATACCGTTGTAACCGTGTCAGTGCTACCCCGCGATTATTCCAAACTTCTGCCAAATCCGGTTTAAATTTTAACCCCTCATCATAACTTTGAACTGCCGATTCTAAATCCCCCTCTAAAAATAATTTATCTCCCTGTTTGGCTAAACTAATCGCTTGTCTAAGTTGTTCTTCCGGTTCAACTTCTGCGGCTGGAGTTTCTGTTTCCGTTGTCTCCGAAGATTTTTCTTCAACTTCAACCGCAGACAGAGTTTGATTTTTGTCGTTTTCAGTGGTAATAGGTAATATAATCGGGACTAAGACTGCCTGATCCAGATTTACCGGGATTGTTGTTTCATCGGTTACAGATTGATCATGGGTTTCGGGTAATAATTCCTCAATCTCTGCACCCGATTTATTGTTTTCTGGCTGTTCCACCCAAACCGCTTCAATCACAGGTAAAGGAGTTTGAGTCGTTAGAGTTTGTAAGGTTTCATGGGCTAAATCATTTTTATTTTGCAATTGATATAAAATTTGTCTAGCTTCGGTGAGTACCCGTTCCATCTCCGTCAGGGTATCGGTTTTAAGACTTTCAATTTCCTGATCTGCGGATGCAGTTTGTTGGGCTAATTTTTTCAGTAAAAACCAAACTCCACAGGCTGCGATCGTATTCAACAGCAATAACAATAGTAAAATTAAACTTAATAATGCCAGATAGCGACGGAAGGTATTATCAACCTGATTTTCTACTTGATTTTTAATCTCCTGTTCTTGGACAGAAGATTCTGATAAAGTGGGATTCTGAGCCAGGGAAGATGTGGATAAGGTGGTAAAAAATAGTAAAATAGTAGCGGCAGCAATCGAGCTCCGTTGATCAAATAGCTTAGGTGTGAGCTTCCCAAATGTCCCAAATCGACAAAAGGCGAAGGTGAGCGCAAATTTGTTTTTGTTTTTCATATCATCCAAGCGTGAATTGAGGAAATCCAAATTGGAGATCCCCAGGATCAAATTATTGAAGAACAGCAAGAATTAAAAAATATTATCATGTCTGAGTGGATCGAGATCGGGACTATTGTTGCGGCTCACGGGTTAACAGGAGAAGTACGGGTTTATCCCAATTCGGATTTTCCTGAACGATTTATTGAACCTGGAAAGCGCTGGTTATTACATCCCGGACAAACTGAACCTGAACCCGTGGAATTTTTGGGCGGCTATTTAATGCCCAGTAAAGGCATTTATGTGGTGGAAATTGAAGGAATTGAAGATCGAAATCAGGCGGAGGCGTTACAGGGCTGTCCCTTATTGATTACCGATCAAGATCGTCCCTATTTAGAGGAAGGCGAATTTTATGTTTTAGATTTAATTGGGTTGGAAGTCTTCGACCAAAGAAAAGCGGAAGTGATTGGAAAAGTCATAGATGTGATTTCAGCCGGGAATGATTTACTCGAAGTCGAGTTGAATTCCCCAACTTCCACCCAAGATACTCTCGTTTCTGAACCCATTCCAGAGGGAATTCATCGTAAATCTAAAAAGAAACGTAAACCTAAACCCCTACCTACGGTTTTAATTCCCTTTGTTAAAGAGATTGTTCCCATTGTGGATTTAGAACAAAAACGGATTGAAATTACCCCGCCCCCTGGGTTAATTGAGGAAACCGTGTGAACTAAACCTTTTCTTAACGGGCTGTGTGATAGACTCTAATCTTGCTGTCTGAGATCTTGCCATGACTGACTTAATTAACGATTCACTAGAAAACCTACCGCGCGAGGTTAGGGTGAACCAACTTCGCAATTTGATCGAAACCCTGCATATTGCTGATGAAATTGCTACCAAGGGCTACTTAATCAGTAGTTCTGAACTGGCCGATCTCATGGATATTAATGCCAGCGCTGTCACCAGTCGAGGGGATAACTGGGCCTGGCGCAATTGGGAAGTATCCAGAGTGCGGCGAGAAGGTAATCAAATTCTCTGGCAGTTGGAACGAGTTAACTAGCAGTTTGCTGACCGTTGATTGTTTATTATCGAGCACTGATTTAGTAAAGTTCTCCCTCATAACGGGGGAGAATTTTATCCTATCCAGCATTTGAGCAGCTATCAATTTTTGATCTGCTTAAATAGATGGAATCCCCGTGCGTTCACGCCGGGGCGGATGTCAACATCAATTGTTGGGTTTTAATTCTTTTCGTAGGTTCTCCCTCGCCATTGAATTTGGGTCTGAGTTGCTGATATCCATAATCTTAATACGGCGATCGGATCAGCCAGGGGAGATAACCAAAATACCCAAGGCATTTTAGCTTGACTCAAATCATAAGATAACGAAATTGCGGCGGTTAATATTATTCTTAGAAACACTAAAAAACCGTTTAATCCTAATAGCGTTGAACTCAAAAAACCGGGTAAGGATAGACTAGAGGAAAAGATTAGATTAATTAGTAATAATGGTAAGGGTAACGCCTGAACCGCTAATAATAGAAATAAATCTCCCCACAATTGAGTTTTAGAACAAGCATCCTTGAGATCGAGCGATCGCCCCCAACCCTCCCAAGTATCTTTTAATCCATCATACATTCTAACAGTTAACACATTTGCGCCATCTAAAAACCCCACTTTAAAACCCTGTTGAGCGATATTTCTAGCTAAGGTGACATCATCACAAAAGGAATTTTTAGCACTAGAATATCCCCCAACTTTTTCTAATACCGAACGCCGACATAAAAAACATTGACCATTCGCCATAACCCGTTCGGGTTTTTGTGGCGATAAATCCGGCGATCCAAACCGATAAACTAAAGTCATTAATAGGGCAGGTTGTAACCACAATTCCCCCGGATATTTGAGAATAAATTTACAGGATAATGATAATAAATCATATTGATTTGCGATCGCAGTTTTCACCACACTCGCCACTAAACCCGGTTGTGGTATAGTATCCGCATCAACGCCTAAAATCCATTCACTTTTTTCAGAACTATTTAAAAAACCCGTATTTAAAGCCCAAGGACGACCTACCCATTCTGGAGGTAAAGGATCATCTAAAATTAGTCTAAATCTCGGATCAGATTTAGCAAATTGTTTAACAATATCCTGGGTTCCATCCTGGGAATGACTATCAACAATTAAGATTTCTCGGACTTCATAACTTTGCCGTGTTAGCCCTTCTAAACAGGGCGTTACCCTGGCGGCTTCGTTCAATGTAGGAACCACAATACTCACCGTTCCAAAGAGTTCTAAAGTCGGGTTTTGGGGCTGTAGAGGGGGAACCCTAATCGCTCCTTTTAATAACCGAGACAATAAAATAATTGTAGCGGGAATTTGCAAGAATAATATCACCCCAAAAAATAATATAACCCAGGAATTAGTCTGTAAAAAATCAGGAATTGTTAATAAAATTAGATTCAACATTAAAATTAGTATAAAAGGGAATAGGAAACACAAAGGTACAAAGACACAAAGCAGGATAATTAAATATATTCCCATAAAAAAGAATGGGCAAAGCCCATCCTCTTTAAATCTTAATGCTTACTTTGCAACCACTTCAACGGCTGAGGGAGTAGTAATATTATCACTAGATAATAAACTTTCCATAGTATCTAAAGAGGGTTTAGCATTCCACCAGAAAATGATCGCTGGAACTACTCCAAATAGAATACTTAAAGCCACGGGAAATAGGAAGCGGGTATCTAATTCGACAACGGTAATCGCCGCTCCAAAGAAGAAATTAGTGATATAAACAATTAGGGGTAAAGTTAATTGGGAGCGAGATAAAGCAATCGGAGTTTTGCGCCATAAAAACGCCCCAACGCTCATAAAAATAAAGCCCGTTCCCATCCATCCAGCTAAATTACGATAGGGCATTCCAAAAAATTCACCAACTTCTTGAAATTGCCAAAAAGGAAAAGTAGCTTGACTCATGGCTGGGTCTAATACTAAGTCCCAAGCTGTTAGTAATATAGCCCCTAATGCCAAGGCTGAAAGTTGACGTACCCAACTATCTCCCATTTTTAATTTTAAACCTGCCCGGGCTAACAAATAGCAAGTTAAGCCCATATAGAACCAAGATAAGGGAATGGTGAAGGGAACCAGTCCGGCGATTTTATAACCTAAACCACTCAAATATTGATAATGACCAAAGGGAAATCCGGTGCTAGTTCCTAAAAGTTCACTGGATAGGGATAAGAATAGGGATGGAATCATAAAGGCTAAGGTTGTTCCTAACCCTAAAGTCCTATAGCCATATAATGCCAGGGTCGCCGCCCCAAACACAATATAGGCTACGCCTCCGGTCGCCATACTCCAGACGAAAATATTCATCCCCATCGGAGGTAAATTAGCGACCAGTTCAGGGTTAGGGAGAATAAACAATAACCCCGCTAATCCAAATAGGGTTGACACAACGTGAGCCGTGAGGCAAAATCTTTCCGCAATTGACTTGTGCTTCATGGGACTCCTTGAAAAAGTATTAAGATACGTCAAGCGTTTTGGGTGAATTTTACAAATCTTTAAATAAGGATATACCCTTTTGTGCTAGATTAGGTGTACTCTCCCCCTGATATCCCTGTGGGATAAGTCTTATTAATACTTTGGTTCACCTATAGGTTGTTTTTGTAATTTAACTTAAAAATTTTAGAATAGACGGGCTTGCGGTAGGATGGGAGTGCAAATCCGATATCGGTTTGCATCAACTACGCACATTTAAAAGGGGAAGTGGTGTAATGGCAGGAGGTTTGAGCCTGGTAACAACAGCTGCATTGGTTTTACTGGGTTTAGGAACATTGGGGCTAGAAATTCAATATCGTCTGCGTCCGGGGAATCAACTCGAACTGACGCGGGGAGAATGGAATCTGGATTTATCCGACAACCGCCATTATGTCTTGCGGGGAGAAATGGAATTCCAGAATCTGACCTCAAATCTGGAGATCATGATACCGGAAGTCAGTGCCCAATTAACCCTTTTGTCTAAAGCGAGTTTAGACGGGATTAACCATACAATTAAAGTCATTCCCGCCCATATTGATGCAGGTGCTAGGGAAGATAACTATTGGTTTGGCTATATTGTTAAAGCCCAAAAAACCACCAGAATTAAAGTTTTAATTGAAATCGAAGGGACTGATCTAAAAGCCTTACAATCGGCCTGGGTGAAAGTTAAGTACATGACCTACGGGCCACAGGGACGTATCCCCAAAGTTCGCCACCTTGTCCTACCTCTACAATATCCCGATCCGGAAGTTATCCCCAATAAACGAGTCGTAGAAGGGGTTGCCGAAGTTTATCCGATTCGTACCCATTTATTAACCCATATTGATGATCCCGTCGAGGTGATTAAAAGGTATGTGCTTCCCCATGCTCAAGCCGGGGATATTGTCACCTTGGGAGAAACCCCGGTCGCTTTAATGCAGGGGCGATTTTACCATCCTAGCCAAATCAAGCCGGGATGGGTAGCCCAACGGGTTTGTTATTTCTTCATGCCTACTTCCAGTTTAGCCACAGCCTGCGGAATGCAAACCTTAGTCAATCAGGTCGGATCAGTCCGGGTATTATTTGCTATTGTGGTGGGAACTATAGCCAAACTTCTAGGGAAACCAGGGGTATTCTATCAATTAGCGGGTGAGCAGGCCCGATTGATTGATGATGTCACCGGAACTTTACCACCTTATGATCAATTTATTGTCTTAGGGCCAGATGATCCTCAAAACGTGGTTAACACCCTACAAAAAGAAACGGGGTTAGGAGCGGCAATTGTAGACGTAAACGATTTAAAAGCGGTTAAAATATTAGCAGCAACCTCCGGTCTTTCCACGGCTTTGATCGAGCAAGCTTTAAGGAGTAATCCCGCCGGAAATGCCGATGAGCAAACCCCACTGGTACTAATTCGCCCTTTATAGATAACCAAGATAAGCGAACGGTGACTCTTTACCCGACTTTATCCCATGAATTTATTTCTTTCCCAAAATCAAAACCAATTTAATCTTCGCCCGTTTCAATACCGGGACTTAGAGGCGATTGAAAAGCTATATGACCAAGCTGATGACACGGTGTTAGCCCAGGAGTTAGAATACCTGCGTCGGTGGTATGGGTTGCTAAAATTTTTAAGTTGGTTTCCTAACCCCTGTCAAAATTTATTTAATGCCTATATTGCTGAACAATTCGGTCAAGTTTTAGGGATGATTAAAGTCTCTCCTTTTAACACCACCCGCAGCACTTGGCGAATTGATCGAATATTTGTAGATCGATTAAATAATCACAGTAGTATCGGTTCACAACTATTACGTTATTGTTTTGAAACCCTTTGGGAAGCACGAACCTGGCTATTAGAAGTTAATGTAAATGATAGCAGTTTGATGGCTCTTTATCGGCAAAATGGATTTCAACCCTTAGCTCAAATGACCTATTGGGTAGTGGAACCGGAATTGCTACAAACCTTGGCGAATTCTCAACCCGATTTACCCAACCTTTTACCCGTCAGTAATGCGGATGCTCAACTACTGTATCAACTAGATACGGTTTCCATGCCTCCGTTGTTGCGACAAGTATTTGACCGTCATATTTTAGATTTTAAAACCAGTTTTGTTCAGGCTGTTGTAGATGCAATCAAACAATGGTTTAGTCACAGTGAACAGGTCAGTGGTTATGTTTTTGAACCCCAACGCAAAGCGGCAATTGGTTATTTTCAAGTGCAGTTATCCCGTGATGGTCGCCAACCCCATGTTGCTGAGTTAACCGTCCATCCGGCCTATACCTGGCTTTACCCCGAATTGCTATCCCAGATGGCCCATTTAGCCCAGGAATTTGGCCCCCAGTCCCTAAAATTAGCATCGGCTGACTATCAACCCGAAAGAGAAGCCTATTTAGAAAAAATTGGGGCCGCACGGGTGGAACATACCTTATTAATGTCCCGTTCCGTTTGGCATAAATTACGGGAATCTAAATCTTCCCTGGAAGGGTTGCAATTATCCGATGTCCTACCTAGTTGGCAACCCGCCCATAAACCCGTACCCACGCATATCTCTTGGTTGGGGCCAACGGTAAAACAGCCTTCTCCCGTGCAAAAATCTACGGTGGAGGGGATCTCGGAAACACCGGAATTAGACCCGAAAAACTCAACCCAAAAGTCCTTAGATTTACCGTCTGATCCTGTTTGACACTCCCAGGGGTGAACCGCGTGGGATTCTCCTGTCTAGCCCCGATTGCTCGGTATTCATGGAGTTGCCCCCTACTGTTTCCAGAATTGCTTCACAGCAATATTAGAGGAGAGTACGAGACTCTGAGGAATGCCAAGTACCTCGTCCCAATTGACGGCACACGACTATTACAGTCTTTGGCTCTGCCAAGATTTTTCGGAGCTTTCTGTAGTCAACAGGGATAATCACAGTGGTTGCCTTTTTCTCGCCATTGACAACTTGTTTTTAAGGAGGTCAGAACATCTGACCAGATAAGCGAGGAACATCCTTGCTATACTCTGATAATAGAGTCTTAAATAGAGTATGTCAAGGGAAAAGAAAATTCAGTTTAATGTTAACGAGAAAGAATATGAACGTCTCAAAAGTCATGCTGAATCAGAAGGATTATCAATGGCTGAAGTTCTTAGGGATTACATTAAAACCCTCACACCCCCTAAAGGGGGTCGCACTACATCCCACGACTGAAGTGCGTGGGCTTTGTGCGAGGTTGTTGTAATTATGGGAAAATCCCTGTTTATTTCCGCCTTGGGATTAGATATTGGTCGCAAACGCATTGGCGTCGCCGGTTGTGATGGTACGGGCTTAATTGCCACCGGACTCACTACAATTCTGCGGCGTTCTTTTACCCATGATATCGCTCAATTTCAAGACCTGGTAGAGCAGAGACAAGTACAGTTATTAGTGGCAGGTTTACCCTATCATCTCGACGGTTCCTTGGGTTCTCAGGCTAAATATACCCAAAACTATGCTCAAAGGTTAGCCCATGGCTTGAATTTACCCCTGGAATATGTGGATGAACGTCTGACATCCTATCAAGCCGAACAATTAATGATTGCGGACAATATTTCTCCCTCTCGCAATAAAAGCATGATTGACCGCAAAGCCGCCGCCTTGATTTTGCAACAATGGTTAGACCAGAGGAGACAAGGGAATGGGTAATGGGTAATGAACTGATGACTGATGACTGATGACTGATGACTGATGACTGATGACTGATGACTGATGACTGACACTTGTTACCAGTAACGTTTAATATGGTTAAAAATAGTACGATATAAATGATGTTCCCACCTAAATTTTCTGAAGGAAATGGACGTTCTGAGGAAGAACAAGTGACCGTGACCCTGACGGATGAACAGGGGCGATCGCTGGTTTGCGTCTTACAATCCTCAATTGAGTTAGAAGGTCAAGATTATGGATTACTCCTACCTGTGGACTCACCAATCGAAATTCTAACTTGGAATGACGATGAGGATGATGATGAATCCGCAGTTCCGGTGGAATCAGAAGAAGAAATTGATAGTATTTTTAAAACGGCTAAAGCGGTTTTAGCAGAACACAATTTGGATCTAAAGCGAACAGGAATTACCCTAACCGCAGCCGGAGAATTACCGGATTTTCCCGATGATGGAGACTCGAATCTGGATCTCGATTCTGCTGAACCCGATGAACAAGAATATGAGGAACTGCTCTGGTTAGCCAGTTTCTACCATGAGGAACAGGAATATGGTATTTATACCCCAGCCGATCCATTTTTTATTCTGGCTAAAGCCAATGAAGAAGGAGAATATAAACAACTATCCCCCGAAGAATTTAAAAGGTTAGAACCTCTTTTACCCCTAATTGAAGATCAACTTTTTGATGCTTTAGATTAAAGGATTTAGATCTGTTTCTACTTTTTTGTGAGCAGATCTTTTCTAATAATTTAATTCACATAACTTCAGTTTTTATTAAAATTTTAATTATGGAGAATTAGCTTGGGAATTGCAAACACAAAACAGAAAAAACCTCAAAATAAACAAACCATGAAACGGTTTTCTAAGGGATTTTTTTACCTTCTGATTCTGCCGATTATTTGGGGATTCTTAGGATGGCAAGGTTGGGCTTGGTGGAGTTGGGCCAGTGCCGCGCCCCAGGGTCAGGGAAACAACGTCAAAATCCTGATTCCAGCAGGAACTTCCAGTCAGCAAATTGGTGAAGATTTGAAGGCGGCGGGATTAATTCGTTCTGATTTGGCTTGGAGACTGTGGGCGCGGTGGTTAATCTTCCAAAACCCCCAAGGAGATTTTAAGGCGGGAAGCTATTCCCTAGCTCCTACCCAGTCCCTGAGTCAAGTGGCGTCTACTATTTGGAATGGGGAGGTAATGACTCTGAGTTTCACCATTCCTGAAGGTTGGTCAATTCAACAGATGGCCGAATATTTTGAGCAACAGGGATTTTTCTCGGCGGAGGAATTTATCGCGGCTAGTCGTCAAATTCCCTATCAGGATTATCCTTGGCTTCCGCAGAATTTACCCTTATTAGAAGGCTTTTTATTTCCCGATACCTATCAAGTCGAAGCAACGGAAGTTACTCCCCAGGCGGTTGTCCGTCAGATGTTGAATCGATTCCAAGAACAGGCTTTACCCATTTATCAACAAGCTCAATCTCAAAAGAATTTGAGTTTAAATGAATGGGTAACATTAGCGAGTATTGTGGAAAAAGAAGCGGTTGTTCATGAAGAAAGAAATCGAATTTCTGGGGTATTTCATAACCGTTTACAAAAAGGAATTCAACTAGGATCTGATCCAACAGTAGAATATGCTTTGGGGATTCGTCAAACTGTTGAACAACCCCTAACCTTTAAACAAGTGGAAACGCCATCTCCCTACAATACTTATATTAATGTGGGATTACCTCCAACGGCGATCGCCAGTCCTGGTTTAGCCAGTTTAAAAGCAACTTTAACTCCTGAAAAAACGGATTATTTGTATTTTATGGCGCGGTACGACGGAACCCATATTTTTAGTCGGACGGAAGCGGAACATCAAGCGGCGATTGCTGAAGTTGAACGCAATCTTTCTTCTAAATAGAAAATCATTGCTTTTTGAACCTGTATCTACATCTACAACCAGAGAACGTGCGCTTTAGTGATTATTTTTATAGTCTAAAACCCAGTTTTTTATCGAAAACAAAAGCTGTGTATTTAGCCATTTTGTTCGGACTATCTAATCTTTCCTTGACGGCCCCAAATTCTTCAATTTCGTTACCATCTTCGGAGCATTCAGCTATTGATTCTCATGCGGCAATTTCCCCATCTTCTCTAATCCCTTGGGGTTGGGATTCTGGGTTGAAAATTCGCCGAGTGGCTGGCTATTATCCCCAAAGTCCTGTTTATTTTGAGAGTTGTCCTGATGGAATTGGGGGAAAATGTTATGGGTCAATTCCGAATCGTTCTGGGTTTTATACCCTAGCCTATGGATCTTTTAGTTACAAGGATAAAGTAGGGCCAACCGGAAAATTAAGTTGTATTCCCAATGAAGCTGAAAACCCCAACGCCCCGAATAATCGAGTTTTAATGGAATCTCACCCTTCTGAACCTGTTGGAACTCCCCCGGTCAAGGGTCGCTGTCCTTACTTTTTTTACTGGAAAAACAACGGTGTGGGAGAAAGTCCCTCAGCTTATTTGATTAATGACAGTTCCAGCTTGCCACAAATTCCCTTTGGTTATGGTAGTTTCTATATTGGACTACAAGAAAACCTGAAAACCTATCCAGGGACTTATGGCGGGTTAGATCACCGAAATCGAGTCATGACACCCTTGTATGAATGGGTGCAGGGTGTCCGTTTAAAACTTCGGGCTAAGGTGTGTTTTGCGGATAAAACTGAGGATTTATACCGGAAAATTAGGGTGCATACGGATATGACTTTTTATAGTTTAAAAAGCCGTCAAGGGTTTGGAGTTTCTGTTAATTTAATGGATTATGTAATTAATCAGGGCAAAATATCCACCTTACCTGAGTTATTTCGTGAACCTGAAGTGGCTGAATATTCTTTGTCTCAAATTCATGTTAATGGCAAGTCATGGAATGTTACCCCCAAGGATTTAAAGTTTACTGTTGATAAATCATCGGATTGTAATTTACCTTTAAAAGATTTACCTTTTCAGGATGTTTATATTCCCTTTAAAGCTATTTTTGAACGGTTAATTGCTGAAGGTAAAATTGAGCGTCGTTTGACTGAAGATGCTATTCTTTCAAGTACAATTGTGGTGGGATTGGAACAGTGGGGAAGAAATCGCTCGGAAGTGGAAATTTCTGATCGCAGTATTCTGATTTCCTTGCCCCCTATTGCTTGGTGATCCAACGATTTCAGGAAAAAATTTCTCTATATTGCCCAGTTTTCCGCTAAGATAAAAAGGCTAAAATCTTACGGTTATTATGTCTTGGGGGAAACTCTTACAGCCTGATTTAGTTCTTGGGGATTGCGTTTTACATTTGACACCGGAGTTATTACAACGGCATCAGATTAAAGGAATGGTACTGGATGTGGATGAAACCTTAGTTCCGATTACAGAAAAGTCGGTTTCCGAAGATCTCAAAGGTTGGATTGATACCCTCAAACCTCATTTGAGTCTATGGTTAGTGAGTAACAATATTAGTCAAACTCGGATTGGCAATATTGCTGAAACCTTGAACTTGCCCTATATTAGCGGCGCGGGTAAACCCTCCCGTCGGAAACTCAAGCGGGCTGTTGAAGCGATGAATTTGCCCATAGAACAAGTAGCGATGGTGGGCGATCGCTTATTTACCGATGTATTGGCGGGGAACCGTTTGGGAATGTTTACAATTTTGGTGGAACCCATGGTTGATCCAGAAATCATGCCATCGGCTAATTCTGTGCGTAATTTTGAGGTATTGATCTCTAAACTGTTAGGGGCATCTCTGCACTGATTGGTAGAAAAAACTGCTATATGTACCAGCGAGATCTATAGGGCTACGCACTAGGGAACAAGGGAACACCGGAACAGTAAGCAGTGAATGAGTTTGCTGGATTTAGAAGTACCCTAAGTGTAATGCGTAGCGCCATATATGTGCAGCAGTTGAGCTAGTCTAATTTGTTCCTTGAGTGTTAGGATGGATGGACTCTATAAGGCACTGGCTATCTTGGGAATTGGGTCACCATAATGGACTATAAACAAGAATTAATTACCACGATTCATGACTTTGGTTGCGATCTTGACTTATTAGAAGCCAGAATCACCCAACTGTGTGAAACTTGCCCCACGGCTGTCTTGATTCCCGCCTTATACGAGGAACTGGAACGACCCGCTTTAACCCGGATTCGAGATTGCCTCAAGGACTGTCATTTCGTCAATACCATCGTGGTCTGTCTGTATGCAAAGACCCTTGAGGAATATACAAAAGCGGTTCATTTTTTTAGTGTTTTACCCCAACCGACCCTGGTGATTTGGGAAAATAGCCCAAGAGTCAACCAACTTTTAGAAAAATTGCGGGAAAAAGGCCTAGATCTGATGAGCTTCAAGGGCAAAGGTCGGGCGGTTTGGATTGGTTTGGGGGTAGCATCCCTGCAAGCCGAAGCGATCGCACTGCACGATGCCGATATTATCACCTACGATAAATCCTATCCCCTGAAACTATTATTCCCCCTCCTAGAAAAAGAACTCGGAATTTCCTTTAATAAAGCCTATTATGCCCGATTGGGCGGCGAACCTAGAAGTTTCCATGGTCGGGTGATGCGTCTATTTGTCACGCCGTTACTGGTGGCACTGATGGATTTATATGGCTATAACAATTATCTGCGCTATTTAAGTGCCTATCGTTATCCCCTATCTGGGGAATTTGCCCTAACCAATGATATCGCTCTCAATACTCGAATTCCCAGCAATTGGGGCTTAGAAATTGGTTTATTAGCGGAGGTTTATCGCAATGTTGTTCCCCAAAGAATTGCTCAAATTGATTTAGGAAACTTCGACCATAAACATCAAAATATTGGTCAATCTCCCACCGAAGGATTACGGAAAATGTGCGCTGATATTCTTAGGTCGATTTTGCGTACCTTAATCGAAACCGAACGGGTGGTGGTGAACCGGGAACAAATTCATACCTTACGAATTAAATTCAAACGGGAGGCCCAGGATTTTACCCGCCAATATTTTGTCGATGCTCGGTTTAATAATATGCAGTATGACCGTCACCACGAAGAAGCGATCATTGATGTCTTTGAAAAAGTGATCGCGGAAGCGGGTGAAGAATTCTTTCAAAATCCGGTCACGGCTCAAATCCCCGACTGGACAAGGGCTTTGGCTGCTATGCCCGCCCTGCGAGAACAACTACGGGAAGCGACCCGCCGAGATATGGCAGAAGCGAAAGCGATTTTGGCGACCAATCCCGATTTCATTTCCCAGGCAGATATCAAGACCCATCCTAAAGACCTGGATAGCATTCCGACAATGCCTTGATTGAATTAGGGGGGAATGGACTGGGCTACAATGAATTCTCAAGGTGATCGCCTTTCTAGTTCAAAATTAAGGTCTATAATGTTTACTGCATCTGATAACACCACTATTCTCGTCCTCCTGATTACCCTGGGTATCCTGGGTTGGGGGTATTATCGTGCCTTACCCTATGGGAAACTGGGTTTGTTGTCCTGGTTACAATCCGTGGCTTTAATGTCTCCGGGATTTCTGTTTTTCTGCTTGGCGGCGACGGGAATTTACCTAAATTTGGTGAGTCTTTTATTTTTATTCGTGGCTTCGACGGGATTATATATTATGATTGGCCGACGACTCAGGGAAGTGGCGAATCAAGATTCGGTCTCTGAGCTTAAACCCGATCTGTTAGGAAGTCCGCCCCCCCTGCCACCGGAACTCAACATTATTCCCCCAACCCCCGATCCGGTTTTGAACTTGGGATCGGTTCCGTTATCTCCAGAAGACCTGAAAATTATTCAGGGTATTTTTGGTATTGATACCTTTTTTGCCACGGAAACCATTCCCTATCAAGATGGGGTGATTTTTAAAGGAAATCTTCGCAGTGACCCGGAAATTGCCTATCAACAATTATCGACAAATTTAAAAAAAAGCATTGGCGATCGCTTACGATTATTTTTAGTTGATAATCCCGAAGGCAAACCCGTTGTTATTGTTCTACCCCAGAATAATGAACCCTTAAGCACTTCAATTCCTCAAAAAATTTTAGCGATTATTTTATTTTTAATGACGCTAGGAACAATTTTTGAAGCGGGAGGTTTATTATTAGGATTCGATTTTTCTGAAAATTTAACCCGCTACCCGGAAATTATCCCGATCGCCCTCGGAATTTTAGCGGTTTTATTCATCCATGAAATTGCCCATCAAGTTATAGCCAAACACTATAATATTAAGTTTAGTTGGCCGTTTTTTATCCCAACGGTTCAAATTGGAAGTTTTGGAGCATTTAATCGGTTTGAATCCGTATTACCTAACCGGACGGTATTATTTGATGTGGCTTTTGCTGGCCCGGTAGCTGCTGGCGGATTATCGTTATTCCTGTTAATTATGGGGTTATTTTTATCCCATCAGGGGAGTGCTTTTCAAGTACCAACGGAATTTTTTCAAGGCTCGGTTTTAGTCGGGATGTTATCTCGATTAATTTTAGGTTCCCAACTCCATCAAACCAGCGTTGACGTGCATCTTCTAACTTTAATCGGTTGGTTTGGATTAGTGATTACGGCTTTGAATTTAATGCCAGCCGGACAGTTAGATGGGGGACGGATGATGCAGGCGATTTATGGCCGGAAAATTGCCGGACGTTCCACCATTGCTACATTTATTGTTTTAGCGATCGCTTCTTTCTCTAATCCGTTAGCCCTGTATTGGGCCTTAGTAATTTTGATTTTACAACGGAATTTAGAACGACCGAGTTTAAATGAATTAACTGAACCCAATGATACCCGTGCCGCCTGGGGATTATTGGTTTTCTTGTTCATGATTTTAACCCTATTTCCCCTCACCCCTGCCTTGGCCACCGGGTTAGGAATTGGTAGTTAATGGATCGAGCCGTATCTAGGGAGTGAATCGTAACTATGACTGGTGAAGATCTGCGTCAATTGTTATTAAATAAATGGGGAGTGTCCTACGATATTCAACTGCGACGGACAAGGGGTAAAATATTTCTGCAAATTATGTGGAAATATTTAGAACAATTATCCTTTCCCCTGAATGAAGCCGATTATATTGCCCATTTGAATGCGATCACTAACTATCTAAATAGTTGGGGAAGTACGGAACAGGTAAGACATTATATTCTAAATACTCGAGAAAAACCCCGTTTAGGAAAAGCTGTGAGTATTCCCCTGGATTTAGGGGGGAGATCTTCGGAATGGATGGTGGAGGACTTCTAGGTCTAACCGTTGGGAGAGTTGGCGCTCGTCCCACAGAGGCGCTACAATCCCAGAACTAAAGGTAGACTATGCTAAAACGATAGTTTCGTTATGGTATGGGCAGATAAGTAAACGGTGGGGAGTTGGTGATCAAGCAATGAATCTAACGCAGGAAATGGTTCTCCAGAACGGCAAATATCGGATTGATGCGGTTCTTGGTCGTGGGGAGTTTGGTGTAACTTACCAAGGGACTCACCCTCTGACGAATCAAACGGTGGTGATTAAAACCCTCCATCCGAAATTCATGACCTCCGTTGATTTTCCCAAAATTAAGCGACAATTTATCACCTTTGCTCAGGGTTTAAGTCAGTGTCACCATCCAAATATTGTGCGTGTCCTCGACTTATTTGAAGAACAGGGTTTACCCTATATGGTGATGAATTATATTCCAGGGGAAACCTTAGAAGAAACACTAAAATCGAGTCCCAGGCTATCGGTGGGTCAAGCCCTAAACTATATTAGTCAGATTTCTTCAGCGTTGCGGAAACTCCATCAACAAGGTTTACTCCACTGTCATCTCCAACCCAGAAATATCCGACTCCACGGAAATACCCTCACCTTAGTTGATTTTGGCTTAACCAATGGCTTCATCCAACATCACCCGGAGTTTCCTATTCGTAACCGCGTTTTATCCGTGGGTTATGCGTCCCTAGAACATTATCTTCCCCATCAACAATTGACCCCAGCAACGGATATTTATGGTTTGTCAGCCATACTCTATTATTTATTAACAGGTGAACCGCCCTTAGAAGCCCCCCTAAGAGTCAATGAAGCCACACAGGAGTTACTAAACGCCACTAAACCAAATTTAAGACGAATTCAACCTACCCTCAGTGTCGTAGTGGAACGGTTGATCTATTGGGGATTAGAAATTGAACCCGGACGACGGCCTCAAAATGTTGATCAGTGGATCGCTTTTTTACCGATTGAAACAACTACTACGGTAATTCAATCTCCTAATACTTTGATTCAACCTAATCCAGTTGTTATTCCCCCTAAACCTGTGGCGGTGAAACCTGTTGTTGAAACTCCAGTATTTGTAACCGTTCCCCAGCCCCATCCCCAACCTAAAATTCAACCTGTTCCTGTCCAGATTCCTGACTGGGAAACCATAGAATATAACCCTTCCTTGGGTTTTTTAGTTCCGATTTTATTCTTAGTCACCTCTTTATTTTTTGGTTGGGTTGGGTTTGATTTGACCCGTCGTTATGGATATATTGTTAGTCAGAAAACCAAGATTCAGATCAATCATCCCTTTGCTAATTTAGATTCGACGGAACCAATGTTTGAAAATCCCTCTATTCAAACTCAAGCTCCGAGTGAAGTAGCCCCTCAACGTTCGGTTGAAGAACCATTAGAAGATGGAGATTACTCCATACCAAAACCTGCGGACTTAGAAGCAAAAACCGAAGAACAATCCCCCGTTGATCAATATAGTAATTCTGGTGTTGTTGCTGAAACCCTGGAAAAAAGTCCGTCAACGGATGAATCTAAAATCGATCAATATTTACTCCCACCTTCCGAGGTAGAATCGGAACCTCCTACTCCTACTACAGATTACTCGGTTTCTACCCCTGTCAATAGCTATTCTGGTGATCCAACGGTTCAACCCGATATTCCAACTGACCCCAATTACTCTCAATCTGGGGCTGAAACTCTACCGCCACAGGTTCCACCCGCCGAAGGAGGGGGTTATGTTTCTGAAGAATCTGCTCCTAATTACTACACAGAACCGACCATTCCCGTAGAACCACAATCTCGCATTCTTTCAGAAGAAACCGTCCCGATAAACTCAGCACCTAACGATGGAATAGAGCCTAGTATTCCGTATTCTCCTTTAACTATTCCCTTGAAAAACTAGGAAATTCTCAATGGGTTTTGAAGATGCGATCGCTTGTTAAATTTAATTAGGGCTTGCTGAAAAAGTAACAGAAAAGGAAAAGAATGATTAACTAACTGATGAATTCAGGCTTACGATTCTGTCAGGAATACTGTGTTTGTTATGTTTTAATTGTGGCAAGTTAGTCCAAAAATCTCTATCGGTTAGAACCCGTGTTTGTGATTAATGCAATCCCTCCATCGTATTTTAGGTCGCCTTCAATCTCAGATTCTTACCCCAGAACAGCAACAATTTCAAGATCTCTGTCAATGTTGGTCTGAAATTGTGGGGACTGTAGCGAGTCGTCATACCCGTCCAGTCACTTGGCATCGAGGGGTGTTGAATGTTGCCACCTCTAGTGCCACTTGGTCTCAGGATTTAACCTTAAGACGGGTGCAAATTATCCATAAATTGCATCAAAAACTGTTATTTCCAGTTCAGGATATCAGATTTTCCTCGGCGGGGTGGCGCTATCAACTCCAGGGAGATCAATCGGTTTCTCTCGATTTTTCGACCGATGAGTTCTCTCAAATGTGGCAAGAACATCCCAGTCGGGTTGAGATTCCAACTCCAAAAGCAGTGGACGAGGTACCCGGGCGTTCCTCCCTGACTCCGTTAACGGCCTTTGAAGGTTGGGCTAATCGTTTAAAGCAGCGATCACAACCTCTCCCCTTATGTCCCCAATGTCACTGTCCAACACCTCCAGGGGAATTGTCTCGTTGGTCAGTTTGTGGCTTTTGTTCAATCCAAAACGGAGAGTAATTACAAATTGATCTATTAACTCGTTTTAAACGGGATTTATACTGAGTTTATTAATCCCTTAATCTAAATTAATCCTTGATCCCTATATATTTTACTTTGTTTCAGGTACAGTCTATCAAATTTACATTTCTTAATATTTTGAATCTGATTTTAAACAAAATATAAAATAAGTGTTAAGTTCTTAGTCCATAAAAATTTAACTCAAAACCATACAGAATCGAAGTTTGACGATAAAAAACCTGAATTTGATCATCCCCGATAATTATAGATAGGTAATTTTCTTGGGGAATTTAAAAGTATGGAGTCTGGGAACTTGATATCGGTCTGCCGTAACTGCCAAAAATACACCCCCGAAGGCCATCGTGGGGGGCATTGTCAGTTGCTTCAAGTTTCAGTCAAAGGCAGTTGGAAGTCTTGTCAATTAGCACTTCCCGCCTTTGCTCCATCTTGGGAAACCCTAGAAAACCTGATCCACTTCCCCCAAGAAACGCCTCGCAAGGGGGATGTGATCCCGTTGCCATCCCATCAGGTTCAAGAGCTAGACGAAGTAGAATCCTTATTGGCTTAATTGAAAAATTTGGGGTCTAGGAATTCCTAGTCCCCGCAAAAATCATATCCTAGACTAAGGAAGCCAGGGATATTGACGGAAATTAGGCGATCGCTTCTCCAAGAAAGCCTGTTTCCCTTCCGTTCCTTCCTCGGTCATATAATATAGTAGGGTGGCATTTCCGGCGAGTTCCTGTAGACCCGCTTGACCATCACAATCGGCATTAAACGCCGCCTTTAAACAGCGAATCGCAATTGGGCTTTTCTCCAGAATTTCCTGAGCCCATTCTATTCCTTCTAATTCCAATTGTTCTACGGGAACAACATGATTAATTAACCCCATATCTAGGGCTTGTTGAGCATTATATTGACGACACAAATACCAAATTTCTCTGGCTTTTTTTTGACCGACAATTCGAGCTAAATAACTAGCTCCAAATCCCCCATCAAAACTGCCAACTTTCGGCCCGGTTTGCCCAAAAATTGCATTATCCGCAGCTAGAGTTAAATCGCAAATTAAATGCAGTACATGACCGCCCCCGATCGCATATCCTGCTACCAAAGCAATCACAACTTTGGGCATACTTCGGATTAACCGTTGTAAATCTAAAACGTTTAATCGAGGGATACCCGTATCGTCAATATATCCCCCATCCCCCCGCACGCTTTGATCCCCGCCGGAACAAAAGGCATATTTTCCGTCGGTATGAGGCCCGGCTCCTGTAAACAATACCACACCAATATTCAGGTCTTCCCGGGCATCACAAAAAGCATCGTAGAGTTCAAAAACAGTTTTAGGTCGAAAAGCATTACGTTTTTCTGGACGGTTAATCGTAATTTTAGCGATACCGTCGGCTTTGTGATACAAAATATCTTCGTAGGTTTTGGCAATTTGCCATGCAACTGACATTATGGGTAATTAATTAGGGGTTGAAAATCAGAAAACAGGCTTTCATTCTATCAATTAATTGGTTGGTAATCCGATTAAATCCCCCGTTCCTGACACCACTTCCCCAATAGAATAGGCGGCAATTCCTTGGGTTTTAAACCATTCTTTTGTACTTTCAGCCTGTTGGGGCGGAACCAAAACCACAAAACCGATCCCCATATTAAAAGTATCAAACATCGCCACAGAGCTAATTTCACCCTCTTGAGCTAACCAGTGAAAAATCGGGAGAATCGGCCAACTGTCGGGATGAATCTTAATTGATTGTCCCGAACTCAGACAGCGCGGTAAGTTTTCCGGTAAACCCCCTCCGGTAATATGGGCCATGCCATGAATCTCTAGGCCGTTACGCAGGGCTTGTAACACGGGTTTAACGTAAATTTGAGTTGGGGTTAAACAGACCTCGGCAATAGATTTACCCCCCAAGGTGTCCGGGGATTGATTCCAGTCCCATCCCATATCGCTAATTACTTTACGAACTAGACTAAATCCATTACTATGCACCCCACTACTGGCCAGTCCGATCGCAATATCCCCAATTTGGACTTGAGAGCCATTCAACATTCGGCTTTTTTCTACAATTCCCACACAAAAACCCGCCATGTCATATTCCCCCGGTTGATAAAATCCGGGCATTTCGGCCGTTTCTCCTCCCAGGAGACTACATCCGGCCTGTTGACAGCCTTGGGCTACCCCGGCCACCACTTGAGTTAATTGGTCGGGATCAAGTTTTCCCGTGGCTAAATAGTCCAGAAAAAATAAGGGTTCGGCCCCACAGGTAAGAACATCATTCACGCACATGGCAACTAAATCAATCCCTACGGTATCGTGGCGGTTGAGGATTGTGGCTAATTTTAACTTAGTTCCCACGCCATCGGTTCCCGATACTAAAACGGGTTCGGTATAGCCCGAAGGTAGGGCAAAACAGCCCCCAAACCCGCCGAGTCCCCCTAAAACTTCCGGTCGATAGGTTTTCTGTACGAGGTTGCGAATCTGATCGACAAAATCCCGACCCGCTTGAATATCAACACCAGCTTCCCGATAATCCATCTTCTGCTTTCCTTTAGCTATCTAAAGGATATTTAAGCAATTTTCGGCACGATTATTTTGGGTTCTCGTGGTGCTGATGGCCAGGCTATTGATTCAACTGATAAGAAAATTTAATCAAAACTCAATTGGGAAAATTTTCATAGCTTCAGAATCTCTACATCCTTTAATCAATCAGGGTTATATCTTGAAACTGAACAGTTTAGTTTTTTAAAAAAACCGCAAAGCCTTGATCTGTCGTGATCCCCAAAATTCCAAGTTCATGTTAGTCTGTTGCAGTTCCCCAAACAAAGGTGAATGCGGAACGAGTGTGAGTTGACGAATTGAATTACCTGATATTTGGGTTTAAAACCCACCGATTGAAACTTTCAGCATTTTATTAGCTGATTTCAAGGCTCCAAATTCAGGAGATATCAACCAGGGTAAAGCTTCAACTCGATAACCAGCAGTTTTGAGAGTGTATTTTATGAAACATAAACTTTGGGGCAGTCTTACAGCAGTTATTCTTCTGCCTGTTTTGAGCTTAACCTCCTCGGGCCATGCTGAATCAATATCAGCACCTAACCCGAATCCTGAACTCATTCAAGGAAAAAGTCTAACGGGTTCTGAAGCTACTGATGTGATTAAAGTGGGAGAATATCAATCCCAACAAGCTAATGCAGCTTTATTACCCGATAGCGTAGCCAAAATCAAGGCCCATGAACTGAATCAACAACAGGCTGCAACCCTCTATATCAGAAATATTCCCGTCCTGACTTTTATCAAAAACACGAATTTCGATCCCAAAGCCATTACACCCCCAACCCTTCAACGCATCAAAGTAGGGTCGTATTCAGACCAGGCCTATTTACCCAACCCGACAACTCCTGCAACCCAACCCACCGTCGCCACCGATCCCGTTTCTAGGGCCACTGCGGTTGCAGCCGAAATTAACCAACTGATTCGCAATAATTTTGATGCCAGCACGATTCAAGTGCGATGGGATGCACAACGTCAGCGTTACCTGATTGAAGCAGCCGGTCAGGAACTGGTCAGCATCGACGCGCAAACGATTCTACCGGATACCACCAATGACACGGCAACGGATGCCCTACAAGCCACGAATAGACTCAGACGCCAAATTGGGAATGCTCCTCCTTTGAATACTATTGAAGGTCAACCCAAACTTTCGATTCCAGACGTAGCGACGGGATTTTTGTTTCGACGGATTGAGGGTTGGGCTTCTTGGTATGGCCCTGGCTTTGATGGCAACTTAACAGCCAATGGAGAAACCTTTAACCAATACGATTTAACCGCGGCCCATCCCTCTTTACCCTTTGGGACGACGGTGCGAGTCACAAATAAAGATAACGGCCAATCCGTTGTGGTGCGGATTAATGATCGTGGCCCCTATGCCGGAGGTCGTGTACTTGATTTATCTAAAGGAGCGGCTCAAGCAATTGGGATGATTGGTAGTGGAGTTGCTCCCGTGCAAATTGATGTATTGACTGCTAATTAGTAATCAGTCATCAGTTAACAGTTAACAGTCATCAGTTAACAGTTTTTAGTTAACAAATATTAACAATCAACTCTTGCACTGATAACTCTTAAACTGATAACTGATAACTGATAACTGATAACTGATTTATGGTTCGTCTGTTGACTAGCGTTGCTGCTCTGCGGTGTTATCTGCGTTCCTACCGAACTCAAAATCCCCTGCATTTTGTAGGTCTAGTTCCTACAATGGGGGGCTTACATTTGGGACATCTGAGCTTAATTCAACGGGCTAGAGCCGAGAATGGTTTGGTAGTGGTGAGTATTTTTGTGAATCCTCTGCAATTTGGGCCGAATGAGGATTTCCAAAACTATCCTAGGCGGTTAGAAACGGATTTGCAGCAGTGTGAACAGGCCGGAGTTGATGTTATATTTGCTCCGTCGGTAGAGGAGATGTATCAATCCTCGGTGCAGACGATGGTGATTCCTCCTACATCAATCATGTCAGGATTATGCGGAAAATCTCGCCCCGGACATTTTCCAGGGGTGGCGACGGTTGTGACCAAATTATTGAATTTAGTTCAACCGGATCGGGCCTATTTTGGACAAAAAGATGCTCAACAGGTGGCGATTATTCAAGGTCTGGTTCAGGATTTGAATTTGCCAATTGAGATTATTCCCTGTCCAATTGTGCGGGAGTCGTCGGGATTGGCCTATAGTTCTCGGAATCAATATTTAACTTCATCGGAACAACAACAAGCAACGGTTTTATATCGGGCGCTACGTCGTGGCCAAGAATATTTCCACAAAGGTTGTAATTCTGCTACGGAGATTAAAACCTTTGTCCAAACTGAATTGGAGACGGAACCGGAGGTACAGGTAGAATATATTGATTTAGTGGAACCCCAAACTTTAATTCCCTTAGCTACAGTGGAAACCAAGGGGTTATTAGCGATCGCGGCTCGTGTGGGACAAACTCGTTTAATTGATAATCTGATTCTGCACCGTCGTCAACCGATTATTGCCATTGATGGCCCAGCCGGAGCCGGGAAATCTACCGTTACCCGCAAAATTGCCCAGGCTTTGGGATTGTTATATTTAGATACCGGGGCCATGTATCGGGCCGTGACTTGGTTGGTGTTACAGTCTGGAATTGCGGTGGAGGATGAAGTTGCTATAGCTGAAATTGTCAGTCAATGTCGGATTGAATTGATCCCCGACAGAGAACAACCCAGAACCCTGATTAATGGTCAGGATGTGACTGAAGCGATTCGATCCTTGGAAGTGACGGCCCAGGTATCGGCGATCGCGGCTCAATGGGCTGTGCGTCAGGCTTTGGTTAAACAGCAACAGGCGTTTGGGAATCAAGGTGGAATTGTTGCTGAAGGTCGGGATATTGGCACAACGGTATTCCCCGATGCCGAATTAAAAATTTTCCTAACTGCATCTGTACAAGAGCGGGCAAAACGGAGATTATTAGAACTGCATAGTCAAGGGAAAACGGAAATTACTCAGGAACAATTAGAACAGGATATTGCCGAGCGCGATCGGCTTGACAGTAATCGAGTTATTTCACCCTTGAGAAAAGCCGCTGATGCGATGGAAATTCAAACGGACAATTTAACAATTGATGATGTGATTCAACGGGTCGTTAAATCAGTCATCAGTTAACAGTTAACAGTTATCAGTTAAGAAGTTTACAGTTAACTGTTTTCAGCCTACAAGTATTAACAATGAACTCTTTACTGTTAACTGATGACTGATACCTCTTACACTGATAACTGTTGACTGTTGACTGTTGACTGATATAGCAGGGAACAGCCCCCCAACCCCCCGTGCACGGGGGGCTAGGGAGGGAGGGAACACCGGGGGAAAATACTTCACCGTCTGGGTTCCAATATCCGTCTGGTGTCCTAACTGCCTTGGCGGTTGCTATACCTCTTACACTGTTAACTGATGACTGTTAACTGATGACTGATTATGTGGCGCATCTCTATCTCCAGAGAAGTTTCTGTTCTGTTCTCCAAAATTTTATCACCCACGACCCCGAAACGTTTTGCCATTATTGAAGCGGGTTTAATTGGTTTAGTCTCCGGTTTAGCCGCATTTATATTAAAAGAAGGTGCGGGTTGGTTAGGTTCTTTACGAATTTCCACATCCTTAAATTCTGCGATTCCCGCTTGGATATTGCTTCCCATCATTGGATTAATCGGGGGTTTATTAACGGGTTTTTTAGTAGAAAGATTAGCACCAGAAACCGCCGGAAGTGGGATTCCACAAGTAAAAGCAGCATTGGCGGGAGAACCGATTTCCCTTGACTTTCGAGTGGCATTTGCTAAACTTATTGGCACGATGTTTACGATGGGTTCTGGGTTAACTTTAGGACGTCAGGGGCCGACTGTCCAAATTGGTGCCGCTTTAGCTGCTTGGATTAGTCGTTGGGTTCCCACTTCTCCGAATTATCGACGTCAATTAATCGCTTGTGGTGCCGCCGCCGGATTAGCTGCTGGATTTAATGCACCCATCGCCGGGGTTTTATTTGTAGTAGAAGAACTGCTGCATGATGTGTCAGGAATTACCCTCGGCCCGGCGATTATTGCCTCTTTTATTGGTGCGGTGGTTTCCCGTTTATTAGGGGGTCAAGAATTTAGTGATAGCGCCACAAAAACTATTATATTAGAAACCGTACATGATCGATTACTTTATGCCAGAGAAATTCCGTTATTTATTCTATTAGGAATTTTAGCGGGAGTTTTAGGAGCAATTTTTAGTCGGAGTATTATTTCCGGGTCAAAATTTAACCGCCGAGTATTACGTTGGGGATTACCTCAGCGCATGGCAGTTGCCGGGTTATTATCAGGTTTAATCGTATCATTATTACCCCTTTCCTTTAGGAATAATACCGGAATTAGGCAATTAATTTTAAGTGGGGAATTGTCTTGGGAAACCAGTGCTTTAGTATTTACGGCTCATTTTATTCTAACTATAATTGCAGCCAGTTCCGGCGCACCTGGGGGACTATTTGCCCCTTCTTTAGTATTGGGTTCGGCGTTAGGTCATTTAGTCGGAACCTGGGAATCCGAATTAATGTTAGGAATTGACCAACCCACTATTTTTGCCTTTGCGGGAATGGGGGCTTTTTTCTGTGCTGTGGCGCGAACACCGATGACGGCTGTTGTAATTGTGTTTGAAATTACAACGGATTTCGGGTTAGTTTTACCATTAATGATTTCTTCTATTGTAGCATATTTAATTGCGGAAAAAATCGATCCTGAATCTCTCTATGATCAGTTATTAAAATTGAGTGGAATTGAACTCAAATCCGATCACCCAATTGATGGGGCATTGGAGAATTTACGCGCAGCTAATGTTATGCAAAGAAATGTCGAAACCTTAGCAGGTAATTTGACTTTAGAACAGGTGATTGAAGCCTTTGCAAAATCCCATCATCGCGGATTTCCTGTAGTTGAAAATGGCAAATTAGTCGGAATTATTACCCAAACTGATTTAGCCCAAATTAGTAATCGTCAATTACCTGATCATACTCCGATTAATCAGTTAATGACTACTCAACCAATTACTGTTAATCCCGATGATAATTTAACTCATGTTTTATATTTATTAGGTCATTATAAATTAAGTCGTTTACCCGTTATAGAACATCATCATTTAGTGGGAATTATTACTCGCAGTGATATTATTCGAGCGGAATTAGGGCAAATTAATGGGGAAACAACCCAAGTCGGGCGACATCATGAATCTTCTTATATTGCCTATCAAACTAGGGGGCCACAAACCGGAAATGGGCGTTTATTAGTATCATTATATAACCCCCAAACTGCCCCGGCATTATTAAAAGTTGCCGTGGCGATCGCCCAGGAACGCAATTATGAATTAGAATGTATCACAGTGATTACTATTCCCTATAGTAACTCTCCTTCAGAAACCTCTGTTCGATTAACAAAAAGTCGGCGTTTATTACAACAAGCGGAACGTTTAGGACAGAATTTAAAGATTTCTGTTCATACTCAAATTCGAGTTGCCCATGATGTTGCCCAAGCGATTTTAGAAACAACTCAAGAGGAACATATTGATTTATTATTAATGGGTTGGCATGGGGATATATCAGCACCAGATCGGATTTTTGGCAATGTGATGGATGCGGTTATTCGTCTAGTTCCCTGCCAAGTTATGTTGATAAAATGGGGTCAAAATCAAACGCCTCACGACCCTCAAACTAATACTAATTCCGATCCTAATACTTGCCCGGTTTCGGCTTGGCATCGTTGGTTAGTTCCCGTTAGGGACACCCTGGAAAATTCAGTTTCGGTGCAGCTTTTACCTGCATTAATTAAGTTAAGTTTGTCTCCAAAAATTTGTCTTTTTAGAGTAGTTAAAAGTATGATTTCTACAGAGGAAATTAGAGATTTTAACCAAGATTCGGAAAATTTAAGTCATCGTTTAAATACGGAGGTAATTTTTAGTAATGTTTGTTCTAATTCCGTATCAGAAGCGGTGATTGATTTAGCGGATAAAGATCAATGTGATGTGATTGTATTAGGGGCAAGTCGAGAGGGAATGTTACGACAAGCAATTCAAGGTAATATTCCAGAAGCGATCGCTAAAAACTGTCAATGTACAGTTATTTTAGTTCGACCTGCTATTGAAAAATAAAGGATTTGGAAACAGAAACCCGGTTTCTAATTTACAACCGAGAAACCCCGACGATAGGGTTTTTTATCGGCTTTTTGCACTTGAAATTGAACACTATCCTGTTGAGTACCTTGTTTAACTGTTAATGTCCATTGTCCAGGTTGTAATTGCCAAAACAGAGAATTATCAGACTGAGAATTTAATTTTTCTCCATTTAACCACCATTCCACCGACTGTTGAGAATTACCAGTAATTTTAAATTCTAATTTAGCAGTTTTTTCTGAATTAATCACAAAATAATCATTAACTTGAGGAGAAATAATTTTTAACTGATTTTGGGTTAATTGAGGATGAGATTGTCGAGATAACCATTCATTATATTCGGAATTTAAAACTGATTTAGGAGATTTTTTCTCATATTCGGCGATAGCTTTGGGATCAAAATATTCTAATACTATTCCACCGGAACAATCTTTGGTCGGACGTAACCCGGTAGTTGCACAAATCGGTAACTGAATTAACCCTTCTGGGGCGGGAAAATTAGCAGGTTCTTTTGTTTCGTGTAAATGCAATAAAATTCGATTCCATAATGGTGCAGCACCCGTCACTCCAGATACATTTTCCATACCTTGACCGTCAAAATTTCCTACCCAAGTTGCTACGGTATAATCTGTGGTAAAACCCACTGTCCAAGTATCTCGATAATTGGAAGAAGTTCCGGTTTTAACTGCAACTGGAAAGGGTAAATTCAAGACAGAATCAATCCCAAAAGAATGGGATCTTGCATGGGCATCACTTAACATATTTGTGATTAATTGCCAAGTGACAGGAGCATCAATAGAAAGTGCAGAATTTTTGATATTTCTAGCTTGATTTATGATCACATTAGGTGTGATTATTTTACCTTGATTTGCCATAATTAAATAAGCCTGGGCTAATTCCCATAAACTGACTTCTCCACTCCCTAAAGTTAATCCTAAACCATAATAATCAGGAGTATGAGTTAAATGTTGAAATCCTAATTGTTTTAATCGTTCTAAAAATACGGTAACAGTGACTTTTTCTAATACTTTGACTGCGGGAACATTTAAAGAGTTTGCCAACGCTACCCGTACCCGCACCGGGCCTAAAAATGTTTCGCTGTAGTCCGTTGGACTGTAGAGTTTTGCCCCTGGAATTGCGTAATAACTAGGAACATCTGCTAATATTGTATGGGGTTTAATAATGGCTTTTGATAAGGCTAATTCATATAAAAATGGTTTTAAGGTTGATCCGGGTTGTCGTAAGGCTTGAACACCATCATTTCGCCCGAATTTATCGGTATTAAAATAATCGGGAGAACCCACATAAGCCAATACTTCCCCGGTATGATTATCAATAACTAAAGCCGCAGCATGATGAACATTATGATCTTTTAAACTGATAATAATTTGTTGAATTTGGGCTTCAATAAATTGTTGTAACGGGCGATCTATTGTGGTTTTAATTTTATAGGTTGACTCTCTGACCCCCCCCAGCCCTCCCTTATTAATGGGGGGAGAATTAGGGGTTATTTCTGGATAAATACTCCCCTGATTAATCGGGGAAGGAGGGATGGAATTTGTTAACTTTTCGGTTAGCCAAAATAGAAAATGGGGGGCGGCGATAATTCCTTGTTGTTGGGGTTGGAATTGTAACTTTTCTTCATAGGCGCGTTCCGCTTGAATAGTGGTAATATATCCATCTTCAACCATTCTTTTTAATACATAATTTTGACGTTTTTTTAAGGAGGATAAATTATAATAAGGATTTAGGTCTGTGGGGTCATTGGGAAGGGCGGCTAATAGACTTGCTTGGGCTAAATTCAACTCCGATGCAGAAGTATTAAAATAGGTTTTTGCTGCTGCTTCAACGCCATATAAATTACCTCCCATTGGTAAACGATTAATATAATTTTCTAATATTTCCTGTTGATTCATTCCGGCGGTGAGTCGCCAAGATAACCAAATTTCGCCAAATTTATTTGACAATGTTCGAGGTGCGGGTTCTAATAATCTCGCTAATTGCATGGTAATAGTAGACGCACCGCTAACAATTTTCTTGGCTTGAAAGGCTTCTAAAATAGAACGAATCAGGGCAACGGAATCAACCGCCCCATGTTGATAATAGCGTTTATCTTCGGCGGCAATAATTCCTTGAATAAAATGGGGTGAAACTTGACTTAAAGGCACAATTGCAGTATGATTTTGATCGGAACTTAAAATTGTTCCTAATGGTAAATTATTGCGATCGCTAAATTCAAAAGCTACATCTTTTTGTTGAATATCTGCTGCATGAATAGGAATAAAATAGGGAAATAATCGTACCATTCCCCCTAAACAAAATAGGACTAAAATAGTTCGGATTGCCCGATGGCGAAAACAATGTAAAATTTGCTACACTCCCATTTTTTTAATTGTTTTAGTCATTGACTCGACCATCAAGACTTTGTTGACATCTTTATGGTAATCAACTACAGTGAAACTGTTAAAAAATATATTGAAGATCCGCACCATTTGGTAAACTAATATTTCAAGGGGAATAAATTCCCCTGTGTCGTGTTTCCTCTCAGGTCTGAAGACACTGAGTTTCCACACTCCCACCCTTTTCTTATGACTTCACTACAAGAGCCCGCCAAACATCTCAAAGCTAAAGGTATGAAACCCGGGAGTCGTCGCCCGGCGAAAGAACTCTGTAGCGAGTGCGGTCTGTGCGATACCTATTATATTCATTATGTTAAAGAAGCCTGTGCGTTTCTGAATCAACAAATTGCCGAATTAGAAACAGAAGCTCATGGACGTCGCCGCAATTTAGATAATTGGGATGATGTCTATTTTGGGGTGCATCAAGATATGATGCAAGCTCGAAAAAAAGAACCTATCGAGGGCGCCCAATGGACGGGAATTGTAAGTACCATTGCTATTGAAATGCTTAACCGTGGGTTAGTGGAAGGTGTGGTTTGTGTTCAGAATAGCAAAGAAGATCGTTTTCAACCTCAACCCGTGATTGCTAGAACTCCAGAAGAAATTTTAGCAGCTAAGGTTAATAAACCTACATTATCCCCAAATTTATCGGTATTAGAACAAATTGAACAGTCGAAAATGAAGCGTCTGTTAGTAATTGGGGTGGGCTGTCAAATCCAAGCATTAAGGGCAGTTGAGAAGGAATTAGGATTAGAAAAACTTTATGTTTTGGGAACTCCCTGCGTGGATAATGTTACCCGAGCAGGTTTACAAAAATTTCTGGAAACCACCAGTAAATCCCCTGATACTGTTGTTTATTATGAATTTATGCAGGATTTTCGAGTTCACTTTAAACATGAGGATGGCTCTACTGAAACCGTGCCATTTTTTGGGTTAAATACTAAGGAATTAAAGGATATTTTTGCCCCATCTTGTTTGAGTTGTTTTGATTATGTTAACTCTTTGGCGGATTTAGTTGTCGGATATATGGGGGCAACTTTTGGCTGGCAATGGATTGTAGTTAGAAATCAAACCGGACAGGAAATGTTAGACTTAGTGGAAGATTTAATTGACACCCAACCTGTAATAGCCCAAGGAAATCGGAAACCCGCCGTGCAGCAAAGTATTCCCGCATACGATAAAGCAGTCACCTTACCGATGTGGGCAGCAAAATTAATGGGAGTAGTGATTGATAAAATCGGCCCTAGAGGGTTAGAATATGCCCGTTTTTCGATAGATTCTCACTTTACTCGGAATTATTTGTATGTTAAACGAAATTATCCTGAGAAATTAGATACTCATGTTCCTGATTTTGCTAAACAAATTGTTGAACAATATAATCTTCCTAATTCTTGAGGGAACAGGGATCACGGATTTAAGAGGATTTCACGGATTTCACGGATTTTCATCTGTGTTAATCCGCTTAAATCCGTGATCGGGAATGGGGAACAGAAAAATAAAAACCCCGCGTTGGTTACTGGGTAATGATGCGGGGTATAATAGATTAATATTGAGTTGGCTGTGGATTTTTGCACCCTGAAAACCAAACAGGGATTTTTGGTATTTATCCAGCATTTTTGACCAATTTAGCACCGATAACGGGGACTGATAAAATCAGCAGCACTAACCAATGTGCTAAAGCTAAACTGACCACCAAACTGATAGCAGCAACTCCTCTCGCCATGACTTGAACGATTTCTTCGTTGGTACTCAGACTGAACAAGACTGCAAAAACGGAAATTGCTAAAGAAAATAAAGAAGGTACTAACATCACAACAAACCCTTAATTTCAGGTGAAACGGTGTTGTGCGTTCCTTCGGGAAAATTCCCTACTTCCGTCTTCCTCAAACACCGGAATGCGTCCCTCTTAATTGAGCATTTGGGGGAGATGAACGGTTAAGATTGATTTTTGTTATCGGTACTATAACATATTTAAGAAAAAAGTATATAGTTGTTGCGCTTAAGCGCAATCTGTCTTCCCTTCCAAGCAATAAGAGACGCGCCGTGGCACGTCTCTACATTTTAACGAGGTTAAGACAAGATTAACGTTTAACTAACTTCTTACTGAGTTTGCGTAGACGAATAGACTGGGGAGTAACTTCCACCAATTCATCATGGCCAATATATTCCAACGCCCGTTCCAAACTCATCTCCATAGGGGCTTGTAACTGCACCAGTTCATCCGCCCCGGCCGCCCGATGGTTAGTCAATTGTTTGGTTTTACAGATATTCAGTTCCAAATCTTGGGGACGGTTGTTTTCACCCACAATCATACCTCTGTACACCTTAGTCCCAGGCGTAATAAAAAATACCCCTCGGTCTTCAGCGTTTTTCATCGCATAGAAGGTACTCAACCCTTCCTCAAAGGAAATCAACACCCCATTCCGACGGGCTTCAATATCCCCAGATAGGGCGCGATATTCTAGGAAACTATGGTTCATAATCCCTTCCCCGCGAGTCATCCGCATGAATTCCCCTCGGAACCCAATTAAACCCCGGGCAGGCACAACAAAATCTAACTGAGTTCGGCCATTACCACCAACTAACATATCCTGCATTTCTGCCCGCCGTTGACCCAATCGTTCAATACAGCTACCCACGCCATCTTCAGGCACATCTAACACCAGATATTCAAAGGGTTCATAGGGTTGGCTATTGACTTCGCGGTAAATTACCTGGGGTTGGGATACCTGGAATTCGTAACCTTCCCGACGCATATTTTCAATCAAAATCCCTAGGTGCAGTTCCCCCCGTCCCGATACCAAGAACTTATCGGGGGAGTCGGTTTCTTCCACCCGCAGGGCGACGTTAGTTTCTAATTCTCGCATTAAGCGATCGCGCACTTGCCGCGAAGTCACTAACTTGCCTTCCTGTCCAGCAAAGGGCGAGTCATTCACCGAGAAAGTCATTTGTAAGGTCGGTTCATCGACTTTAATTAATGGTAAGGCTTGGGGGTCGTTGGGACAGGTAATAGTTTCGCCAATATTGGCATCACTAAACCCAGCCACCGCCACAATATTTCCCGCCGATGCTTCTTGCAGTTCAATCCGTTTTAAGCCTTCAAATCCCATTAATTTAGAGATTTTGCTTTTAACAATACTGCCATCTTCCTTAATTAATGAGGCTAGTTGTCCGGTTTTAATCACGCCATTATGGATTTTTCCAATCACAATGCGCCCGACATATTCAGAATAATCCAGGGTTGTGACCTGCATTTGCAAGGATTTTTCCGGGTTTCCCACTGGGGGCGGAACATATTCGAGGATATACTCAAACATCGGCTGCATATCCGAGCTTTCATCCTCTAGGGTGCGCTTGGCAAAACCACCTAAACCCGAAGCAAATAGATAGGGGAATTCACATTGGTCGTCATCAGCACCGAGTTCTAAGAATAAATCTAAGACTTTATCAACGGCGGTGTGGGGGCTGGCGCGATGACGGTCAATTTTATTAATCACGACAATCGGGCGCAGTCCTTTTTCCAGGGCTTTTTTCAACACAAACCGGGTTTGGGGCATGGGCCCTTCGTTGGCATCGACGATTAAAATACAACCGTCCACCATTCCTAATACCCGTTCGACTTCGCCCCCAAAGTCGGCGTGACCAGGGGTGTCGATAATATTAATAACGGTCTCTTTATAGCGAACTGCGGTATTTTTAGATAAAATCGTGATCCCACGTTCCCGTTCAATATCATTAGAGTCCATAACGCAATCTGGAACCTCTTCCCCTTCACGGAAAATGCCAGATTGTCTGAGAAGTGCGTCCACAAGGGTCGTTTTGCCGTGATCGACGTGGGCAATAATTGCTACGTTGCGAATGGGGAGAGACATAAGTTAGGTCTAGGTAACAGAATTTTTGGAAAATTGTCAATATTGTTCCAATCTATTAATAATTGTAACGCATCTGCGATCGCATTGGTAGTATTTTTGAGCAAAAAGCTACAAAATTTAGCCCGAACTCCTTATCAGGGGAACTCAACATTAGGAGTCAGCCATAAAGATTAACGATCTTATTAACTACAGAAATATTAAGTTTCTGGAAATTATTTTTAATTAAGATATAATAGTTACAAGTAAAATTTTAATCTATTTTACTCAGCAAGTATCAGCAAAAAAGTATGAAGAAGCATCAATATTTAATTTATTTTAGCCTAGTTTTAATCAGTTTATTTGTAATTGTAAGCTGTCAGGTATTGCAGCCAGAGTTAACAACAGAAGTGCCTGTTTCTACTCTGCGCCTGGGTTTTAGTAATTGGCCGGGATGTGCCGTTTGGCAAATTGCTGCCGAGCAAGAAATTTTCAAGAAAAACAATCTGGATGTTGACTTACAATTTTCTGCTTATACCACCGGATTAACTAACTTAGCCTCGGGGCAATTAGATGCAAATTGCCAGACTTTATATGATACAATTTATATTATGGGGACAGATTCACAAGTTGATCAAGTGATTGTAGCTCTAACAGATTGGTCTACAGGAGGAGATCAAATTATTGCCGCACCAGGAATTCAGACTATTCGGGAATTTAAAGGGAAAAAAGTTGCTTTTGAATCGGGATCTGTGGGGAGTTTTTTACTCCTACTAGCCTTAGAAAAGTATGGATTAAAGCTATCGGATATTCAAGCGGTTAATCAGGATTTAATCACTAATGTTGCCCTTTTTGTTGAGGAAGAAGTGGATGCTATCAGCACCTATATTCCTTTTTCTAAGCAAGCTATGAATCGTTCTGGAAGTCAAATCATATTAACATCTCAAGATTTCCCTGGGGCTGTTTCTGATCATTTAGTGGTAACTCGTAAATTTATGGAAACCCATCCTCAAGTCGTGCAAGCTCTCGTCAATACTTGGTTTGATACCGTTGAATTTATTCAAAAAAATCCAGATTTATCTCGGCAAATTATTGGTTATACTGCTGGGTTAACTGTTCAAGATCTAAAAGATTATCAGTCCAAAATTCCCATAAAAGGCTTATCAGAAAATTTAACTGCTTTTGAAAGGGGAGAAAATTTTACCTCTTTACCCTATGCAGCCGACAAAATATATCAGTTTTTACAAAAAAATAAATTGCTGACAAAATCTGTTAATATAGAACAAATTTTTGATGCTAGTTTTGTTTATAACTTCAATAAAAACCAATCGAATTTAAGGACAATGAATCATGAAAAAAATAATTAAATTTTTTAAACAAGGTGAGTTACAATTAAAAATGATTAATGCCTTTATTTTAATGGGATTAATTGTATTTTTTGTTGCCTTTCTGGGATGGCAAGTAACATTAAATTTAAGCCAGGAACTCAATGAAATTAGCGTAGTCAGATTACCTTCAATTTTGGGTTTAGCAAAGATTGATCAAGGATTAAGAAATATTGATTCTAAACAATCTTGTCTTTTAAATAACTGTATAGGAGGTGACAATAGGGAAATTACTCTGGCACAAATTCAAGAAAATTTTAATTTAATCAATACGGGTTTTTTAGAATATGAAAAACTGCCTCGGACAGAGAAAGAAGATCAACTGTGGAAGCAATTTAAGTTAAGATGGCAGCAATGGGAAAAACAACAAAAAGTTTTTATGAATCTTTATAATGAATTTCAAAAAATTGGAGTTATATACCCCTATCAAACTCAAATTAAATTATGGAAAACAGGTCAACAAAATTCCCCAGAAATGCAAATAGCCCGCCAAGCATCTCTATTTTTATCAAAATTAAATATTCAAGATCGCTCTATTAATCAACCTATTTTATACGCCACATCTCAAAGTTTAGCAAAAGTGATTCAAGAAAATCAACATATAGCAGAATCATCTAAAATTCAAGCAGATAAAACCATTGAAAACAGTCAAAACTTTAGCGTTTTAGCTATGATATTTGGGCCTTTAATAGCCCTAAGTTTAGGGATTATTTTAAGTATAGCGATCGCCCGTCCCATTAGTCAAAGTCTAAAAGGATTAGTCAATACCGTTGTCAATTCTTCCTCCGAAATTGCGGCTACCATTGAAGAACAGGAAAGAATTGTAGCTTTACAAGCGGCATCTGTGAATCAAACCACAACCACAATGGATGAATTAGGGCAAACTTCTCGTCAAGCAACCCAACAAGCTGAAACCGCAGCCAAAATTACTAAACAGGTCTTAAGTTTATCTCAGGATGGGGCTAATGCTGTTTCTAAAACCATGTCAGGGATGGTAACTTTAGACCAAAAAGTGAGTGAAATTTCTAGCCAAATTATGACGCTGAATGAACAAGCCCAACAAATTAATAGTATTAGCAACCTAGTCGGTGATATTGCCAATCAAACTAATATGTTAGCCCTGAATGCCTCGATTGAAGCTGTTAGAGCCGGAGAGCATGGTTTAGGGTTTAATGTTGTGGCTTTAGAAATTCGTAAACTCGCCGACCAAACCCATAAATCTGCCCAAAAAATTAATCAATTAATTGATCAAATTGAAAAAGCAGTGAAAAGTACAGTGATCGCGGCGGTCGATGGCAAACATACCGTCCAGCAAAATTTAAAAATTACCGAAGAAACCACCGCAATTTTTAGTAAAGTTACCGTAGCAATGGATCAAGTTTCTTTAAGTTCCCAACAAATTTATTTAACTTCAAAACAACAAGTTCTTGCCATTGAAGAAGTGATATCGGCGATGAATTCTATTAACAACGGCGCTCAACAAACAGTTATTGGAATTAGCCAAACTAAATTGGAAACCCAAGAGCTAAAAAATGCAGCCCATAATCTGAAACAATTAGGGGTAAGTTAAGGCTTAGGAACATCGTAATAGGCCGCAATCCCTTGAACTTGCAACTGTTCCCGTAGGCGTTTAGCCCCGGCGGCGTCGGTTAAAGCACCCAATTGAATTTTTTTACCCGTTTTGAACTCCGCAATATAAGCATCAGGAACCACTTCTTTCGCCTGTTCAAAGGAGCGATCGCCACTATAATCCAGCACAACATAATAATATCCGTCCCCGGATTTTATCGGTTCAGTCGGTCTAGCCGGACTCGCCGCCGTCGCAACTCTAGGAACTGCACCGCCCCCGGGTTGAACCGTTGAGGCATTGGTTCCCTGTCCCGACACTGGAGGAGGTGTAACAGCAGGAGTTACAGGTTTTTTGGGTAATAATTCCTGAGTCAGATTATTCAAACCCGGATCATTCGGGGATGTTAGGTTATTTGAGGGTGCAGGTAAGGTTGTGGCTGGACTTGGGGGTAATTGGGCAGGGACAGAAGGGAGCGGAACCGGATTCTGATTCGGATTAATATGGCTCAAGGTATCCAAATCCAAGTTAACAAATTCCTTGGCCGCTAAATTAGGGGAGAGGGAGTCCGTCGGAGGGAGAGATGTTTCTGTTGTGGCTAGGGTTGGGGGGGTAGCAGGAGCATGGTTAGCCGTTGGAGTAGGAAAAAACCGATCCAAACCCAAGCTAGTACGACCAGAGGGAGACGAGATTACATAGCTTAAGGCGGTACAGGATAACAAAAACATAAACATTGAAGCAATGCCCAGGGGCGTTAAGAGACTGGCCATCAAACCCCGGTTTTCCTGGGGGTTAGGGCGCCGTTCTTCTATACTTTTAATTAGGGCTTCTGTCGATTCTAAATATCCATCCGATGAAGTCGCAGTTGGGACGGGTGACTTTAAGCTAAAACTGACCGCAGGTTCAGCCCCATTGGTTTGAGGAGGTGTTGTCGATGACGGTTGAGCCGCAATGGCCAAAGGTGCAGATTTTGCTGGAACTACGGTTTCCCAACCCGAAGGTTGAGTTTGGGGCTCAAACAGCTTTCCCTCCGATGCTGCGGTGTCATTCATGGCTACAGTTACAACATCAGTCGCTTGTTGAAACTGCGGGTTGGTTTGTCCACTGGGGTCGGTTGTGGTTTGTTTTGTGCGTCGTCGATGACGCCGATAACGGGTTAATTCTGATTCGAGTTGCACATCCAAATAACCTAAAACCGCTTTGAGTTGGGGTTTTAATTCTGGCTGTGAGGGTTGAGGGGACTTGATCTCAGATGTTTGACTCATAGTTAAACTGCTATACAAAACTTGATTAAACTTATCTAAGTCTCACCATTCAATGTGAGTTTATCCATTCTATGATAATTTAACTAAATGGGCTAATTCAGGTATGATTAATTTTTCCATTGCCAATTTTACTGCATTAGAAGACCCAGGAATTGAAAAGACTAATTTTCCTTGATAAACTCCAGCTACAGCCCTGGAAGCGATCGCTCTTGACCCTATTTCATGATAACTCAAAGCTCTAAAAATTTCTCCAAATCCAGGTAAAGTTTTTTCTAATAATTGTTCCAGAGCATCATAGGTCGTATCTCTGGGCGCAATTCCAGTTCCTCCATTAAAAATACAAGCATCCAGTTCAGAAATTTGACAGAGTTTTTTTAAGAGTTCTGTAATCTCTTGCGGTTCATCTTTAATAATTTGATAATCGATAATTGGATACCCAGCATTTTGTAGGAATTGGTGAATGAGTTGACCACTTTTATCGGTTTCTGGGGTGCGAGTATCACTGACCGTAATCACCGCACAACTAACCCGAAATTCGGAATGATCGGGATGGGGGACGGTTGAATTCATAAGGTGATGGGTAATGGGTTTTGGGTTTTGGGTTTTGGGTTTTGGTTAATTGATTTAATCAATTAACTCTTATACTGATGACTGATAACTGATAACTGATAACTGATGACTGAATTAGGATTTACTAAATTCTAATCCTTTGGCTTTCGCATAACGTTCCATAAACAACATAAAACGCTCCCATTCTTCAGGAGATTTCATTAAATGAATTGCCTCAATTTCCGTAGGTTTTCCATTAATAAATTTAGCGTTAACCTCTCGAGTGACAATTTCCCCATCATCATCAATCATGTACATTCCTGTAATTTCCTGGGTGGAATCATCCGCTAAGGCTTTAGGATTGAGAAAATAAAATTTTGCTGTTCCTTGACTCTCATCCCGTGAACGAGTTAAGCGAACATCAGGAATTACATCTTCATCAATCCCTCTTGAAAACTGAATTTTAGCTACCATATTGTTTTGTTAAACCTTTTTCCGTTAGGAGTTAACGTCTCATTCTCTCATAATAGGAGCATCAACGAAACCATCAAATCAGGGAGTTGATAGCCCCGTCTCAAAAGGCCAAAAACCGACAAGGGAGCTAAAATAGCCGTAATACCAATTCCGTTTGATACTCCCCAGGGCTGAAGCCACGGGGATTCTTGAATGAATCCGAAAACTCTCAAAGGCGCTATCAAATCACCTCTACACGCTCAAAACAACTACCCTTATAAAAGATATTGCAATTGCGCTTACTTTTAAATTGTGTTTGTTTTCATAGACCATCACAACGCCAGATAGGTACGCTTCACACTCTGCCATTACTTGTCAGTTATACAGGCTTACTACTCCTCAAGGAGTGTGGTGGCTCACTGTGCCGGGATTTCTCCGATACTAGAGTGTTTCAACACGCAGATGGTTGTTTTACTTACGATCTATTCTAACTCAACTTTTCAATCAGTTAGATCAGGAAATATTGAAGGCGGTTGAAACCGCAGCCACTTTCCTCCCCATGTCTAAAGCCAGGGGCTTCTCGCTCGTTTTTTGGTGAAATTAATAAAAACCCAACTTTGCTATTGATTAAAAATCTAGTTTGCTACTGATTCATGTTAACTTTTGTATTGCAGATACTCAAAACACAAACGTACAAAGGATCATGTCGGATACTCCATCGTCTCAACCTTCAGAAGAATTAACAAAAGAAGCGAATTCAGAGCGCAGTGCTAAAACCCGACAACTTTTAGGGATGAAAGGAGCGTCGTCGGGAGAAACATCTATCTGGAAAATTCGCCTCCAATTGATGAAACCGATCACCTGGATACCTTTAATTTGGGGGGTGGTTTGTGGTGCGGCTTCATCGGGACATTTTAGTTGGTCAGTGGAAGATGTGTTAAAGGTGGTGACTTGTATGTTAATGTCTGGGCCATTAATGACGGGTTACACCCAGACCATGAATGATTTTTACGATCGGGAATTGGACGCCATTAATGAGCCCTATCGTCCGATCCCTTCCGGGGTGATTTCCATTCCCCAAGTTGTCACCCAAATTTTACTATTGTTAGGCTTAGGAATTGGGATTTCCTACCTGTTAGATACCTGGGCTGGCCATGAATTTCCCATAATTACGGTTTTATGTCTCGGTGGGGCGTTTGTCTCCTATATTTATTCTGCGCCTCCCCTCAAACTCAAGCAAAATGGCTGGTTAGGAAATTACGCACTAGGGGCGAGTTATATTGCTTTACCTTGGTGGGCGGGTCATGCGTTATTTGGAGAACTCACCCCGACCTTGATGGTATTAACCCTATTTTATAGTTTAGCTGGGTTAGGAATTGCCATTGTTAATGACTTTAAAAGTGTGGAAGGCGATCGCCAATTGGGGTTACAATCCCTGCCAGTGATGTTTGGGATCACGACGGCGGCCTGGATTTGTGTTTTAATGATTGATATTTTCCAAGCGGGGATGGCGGTTTATTTAGTTAGTATCAAGCAAAACCTATATGCTACGGTGCTTTTACTGATGATTATTCCCCAAATCACCTTCCAAGATATGTATTTTCTACGCAATCCTGTAGAAAATGATGTTAAATATCAAGCAAGCGCCCAACCGTTTCTAGTTTTAGGAATGCTAGTTGTGGGTTTAGCTATAGGTCATGCGGCGATTGTAGGTTAATTTCCGATCAAACCGCCTGTTCCTTACCCTGGTGTGAAGCCGGGGATCAAGGAAAAAACCTTGATTTTTGGCGAGATCACCGATTCGACTGCTAACTATTCAGGAAAGTTGGCCCTACCCTGGGCTATCCTAGAATATACTATCGAATGCTCAACTCAACCCACCATTTGTCCGAACCAATGGAAGAATCTCAATTACCATCCATAACCAAAACGGACTCCTTAGAGTCAGAAACCTACCCGGAAAATACTTCTGGGGTGGTTTCAACCCAACCCGTTTTGACATCACCCGTGATGACGACGGAAGTAGAACCCGATCAGGTTTCTGCGGAAACCGCTTCTGAGTCAAACCCCCAAGCTGTAACTTGGTATCATCAGGCTCTGAATCGGATCAATTCAAAATGGGTTAAACTGCGTCAGGGTTTCACCCATGAAAATCCTGCGGGGAAACGTTGGTATCGCCGTCCGAAGGTATGGATCGGAATTGGAGTGCTCAGTGTGGGCGGTGGAGCCTTGGGTTATGGTGCTTGGCAATGGTATCTTGTGGATCAAAGTCTTCCCCCCGTCTCCGTTAGTGGAATAGCCTCCTTTAATCGTGATGGTACAATTACGATTAAGGCCAATAACAGTGATATTTTAATGCAAACCGGGCCAGCAACTAGGGAGAAACTCCGCCTCAAACAAATTCCTGAAAAACTGGCGCAAGCTTTTATTTCCACTGAAGATATTCGTTTCTATGACCATGATGGGGTGGACTATCAAGGAATTATTCGCGCCGTTGGCTCTAATATATTAGCCGGGGGAGTGGTGGAAGGAGGAAGTACCATTACCCAACAGTTAGCTAGAATTGTTTATTTGAATCAAGAACATAGTCTGATTCGGAAACTTAAAGAGGCTATGGTTTCTTGGAAAATAGAAGATCAAATTAGTAAAGATGATATCCTAGAACGCTATTTGAATTTAGTATATCTGGGTTCGGGTGCTTACGGGGTAGCGGATGCGGCTTCTGTTTATTTTAGTAAACCCGTGAACGAATTAACTTTGTCGGAAATGGCAATGTTAGCGGGTTTACCCCCCGCACCGAGTCAATATTCTCCTTTGGAAAATCCAGAAGCGGCCAAAAAAAGGCGCAATATTGTTTTACAAAGAATGCAGGATGCTGGGGTAATTACCGCAGCCGAAGCGGAAGCGGCGATACAAGAACCCCTGACCCTTAAACCCAGTCAACCTAAACGTTTATTAGTTAAAGCTCCTTATTTTTCGAGTTATGTATTAAAAGAACTCCCCCAATATGTTTCTAAAGAAGTGATAGAAGCTGGTGGGTTAACAGTTGAAACCAGTTTAGATGTGAAATGGCAAGAAGCAGCAGAAAAAACTATTAAAGATGCGGTAGAAATTGATGGTGCGGGTTCAAATTTTGGTCAAGCGGCCTTAGTTTCCATAGAACCAAAAACCGGAGAAGTTAAAGCCATGGTGGGAGGATATCAATATAAAGATAGTGAATTTAATCGTGTTACTCAAGCTCAAAGACAACCGGGATCAACCTTTAAAGGATTAGTTTATGCAACAGCAATTGGGGCGGGTTTTTCCCCCTATGATAGTTATTTAGATGAACCCTATAAGGTTGATGGCTACCGTCCTAGAAATTATGGGAATAAGCATTCTGGATGGATGTCTATGTCCGATGCTTTAAGCCGTTCTGTAAATGTAATTGCGGTTAAAGTATTAGTAGATGTTGGGTTTGAACCCGCTATGAAAATGGCAAAAGATATGGGAATTAAATCACCATTAAAGCCAACCTATGCTATGGCATTAGGAGCCTATGAAGTTAATTTATTAGAGTTAACCAATGCTTACGGAACCCTAGCAGATCAAGGCAGTTATATTCCGGCCCATGGCATTCGTCGGGTTTTAGATAAACAGGGAAATATTATTTATCAAGCTAAATTTAAACCCAAACCCGTTTTAGATAAAAACAGTGCCGCCATCACTACTTGGATGTTAGAAGGGGTAGTGAATGCGGGAACCGGAGGCCCGGCTGCTTTATCGGATCGACAGGTGGCGGGTAAAACCGGAACCTCTGAAGAAGCCAGGGATTTATGGTTTATTGGTTATATTCCCCAAGCCGTAACCGGAATTTGGTTAGGGAATGATAATAATGATCCGACTTGGGGCGCTAGTAGTAGTGCCGCCTATAGTTGGGGGGAATTTATGCGGAAAGTTGTGGAGGGAATGCCAGTTGAAAAGTTCCCTAAACTACCTGAATTAGAAGGACGAAAAGGCAGTATTAAAGCCAAAGCCCATCAACCCAATAGTATAGAAACCGGGTCAAAAGTAGCCATTGAAGATGGTGATCCTGGTGATCCAGCCCAAGCTGCTAATAACGATGGTAGTTACGCCAGCAATTCCGAAAATTATGATAGTGGTTATTCAGAAAATAATAACTCCTATAGTAATTCCTACAGTAATGGCGATGGATATTCTGGCGGATATTCCGAGAGTACATCTTCTGAGGGATATTCCGAGGGTGCTTCTCCTGAAAGTGGATATTCGGAAGGTTCCAATAATTATTAAACAGCCAAATTCTGTTAAACGCGCTAAAATTCAAGAGGATTTATTGCGATCGCCAAGTTAAGGAGAATCTTGATTCATTATGGATGAACTCAAACCTATTTTAGAAGAATTAACCCGTGAACCCATTGCCTTTTTGGGAGGGTTTGTCTCAGGTTTATTAAAATTAAGCCTCAACGATGATCCGATTAAAACTTGGATCGAGAAACAGGGCGGAACTACGGCATCGAGTTCTTCGGACTCTAACAATAATAATGGAAATTCTGGTGGCCCCCAATCAATTCAGATTGACTAATATAGCAGTCGTACTTGGTGGTTAGGACAAAGACAGAATTATTTAGAAACACAAAGACACGAAGACACTAAGAAAAACTTTGTGTCTTTGTGGTTCAATAAAAACACAAAGACACAAAAACACAAAGAAGAAAAGATGCAGAGAGAGGCAATTTCTGATCAGATGAATCAAGTATCAAAGCAGATAGTTGATGCTGCTTTTACTGTGCATTCTGCTTTAGGTGCAGGTTTATTAGAAAGTGTTTTTGACACTCTCAGGTCTGAAGACACTGAGATTCTGCGGACAGGATTAGTTTAACCTAATTCTCGCTACGACCGCCGCATATCGTCTACTGAGTTGATTAAGCGACAAGCCCAATCTTCCCGATACTTTTACTCTTGAATCAATACACTTTCACCAAGCCATCACTAAGCCAAGTTGCGGTACGCTCTACAATCTGCCATTATTTGCTCCTTGCTTGTCATACTGCCGTTAGGACTTTAACCTAACCGTTGTTTCAGGGGAGCCGGGATTTCTCCGATACTAGAATGTTTCAACACGCAGATGTTTATTGTTCTTACTTGTGTTTTTTGATTTTAGCACATCTTTTAATATTTCAAGGGGAATAAATTCCCCTGTGTCGTGTTTCCTCTGGTGGTCTGAAGACACTGAGTTTCCACACTCCCATCATGATCTTATGAGGTTTGTTTGGAGTATGAATTAACTAAACGAGGTTTCAGGGTTGATCGGCAGCTAGTTCTACCTATAATTTACGATAAAATTAAGTTAGAAGCGGGCTTTCGACTTGATTTATTGGTCAATGAATCTGTTATTATCGAAGTCAAGGCTGTCGAAACTCTTTTACCCGTTCATACGGCACAAGTAATTACCTATCTCAAACTTTCTCAACACCGACTCGCACTTCTGATTAATTTTAATGTTCCTTTAATCAAAGATGGAATCAAACGCATTGTCCTCTAAACCTTTGTGTCTTTGTGTCTTTGTGGTTAATCAAATTAGAGTAAACCATACACCCATTTAATTAGTTCAGGCGATCGCAATACTCCTTCATGACGCCCAACGGGTTGACCTTTTTTAAATAAAATTAATGTCGGTAAGGCCATAATATTATATTGAGATGCCAGTTCAGGGTATTTATCACTATCAATTTTAACAATTTGGATTTGTTGATTCATTTCTTGATTGACTTCTTCTAAAATCGGGGTCATCATTTGGCAAGGGCCACACCAAGTTGCGTAAAAATCTACTAACACCGGAACATCGGAATTGGTTAGTAGTTCTTGAAAGTTATTAAAGGTTTGTTTAACGGCCATAGTTCATAAGCTGAAAGTTTTGTACTTCAATTATAACTATTCTTTAGCAACTCGGTTTCTCTGAATTTGCTCAAATCTGAGATGATGAGTTTTGGGAATAATAGTTGGAGAAACTACAAAATGGAACGTTTACCTGAAAATTTACAACACTTAAATGGACGAGTAGCAATTATTACGGGCGGGTCGCGGGGTATTGGTCGCGCTGCGGCCTTAGCCTTAGCTGCCGAAGGCGCAAAGATTGTGGTTAATTATGCCAGTTCTTCAACGGTGGCGGATGCAGTGGTGGCTGAAATTACCCAAGCGGGCGGTGAAGCGATCGCACTCCAGGCGGATGTATCGAAGGCAGATCAAGTTGATATCTTGTTTAACAAAGTCACAGAAACCTGGAATAAAGTTGATATTTTAGTGAATAATGCCGGGATTACTCGTGATACTTTACTAATAAGAATGAAGCCAGAAGACTGGCAAGCGGTAATTGATTTGAATTTAACCGGGGTGTTTCTTTGTACTCGTCTGGCTAGTAAAATAATGCTCAAACAAAAGTCAGGACGAATTATTAATATTACCTCCGTTGCAGGACAAATGGGCAACCCTGGTCAAGCTAATTATAGTGCGGCAAAAGCGGGGGTAATTGGATTTACAAAAACCGTGGCAAAAGAATTAGCAAGTCGCGGGATAACGGTGAATGCGGTGGCGCCTGGATTTATTGCAACGGATATGACCAAAGAGTTAAAAAATACGGAAGAAATTCTCAAATTTATTCCCTTGGGTCGTTACGGTCAACCGGAAGAAGTGGCGGGCATGATTCGGTTTTTAGCAGCAGACCCGGCGGCGGCTTATATTACGGGTCAAGTGTTTAATGTGGATGGGGGAATGGTGATGGCGTAGAATCACATCAAGGATTTATATAGTTGACACTCTCAGGTCTGAAGACGCTGAGATTCTGCGGACAGAATTGGTTTAATCTAATTCTGTTTCCAGATGCTTTCCACCCCGTTGGTTTTTCACCGTATTTGGGTAGGGAGTCAACCTCTAAGAAACTAGCTTTTGAAGTGTAGGCTTCCTCTAAGTATTGATGATTTTGGTACAGGTTATTCATCCCTAAGTTATTTAGGGTTATTTCTTCGCCCGTCCTTTAGATGCGGATGCGGCTCAAGCGTTATTACAAGATAACCCTCACTGGTAATTAAAATTAATAAATTTTTGATTAATTTTTGACATCTTAATGCTAGTCTGAGGGACAGGAAACTGTGTTGCTAATTCTACCTAAAAGTACCTTGACGAGCATATCTGTACCCTATTTATGGGAAAGTCAAACCGGAGGAGATTTAAGTTTAGACTCCACCCTAGAAGATTTACCCCTGTATGATTTTCAAGTAATTTTGGGTTCGAGTGTACGAACCCTTGTACAACAGTTTGAAAGACATCCCTTACTCCCCGGAGTAATTATTGTAGACCAAAAAGAAAACTCCACTTCTGAGTTTTTGGGGATGATTTCTCGACGGGATCTCCTAGAATTTTTTCTCCGTCCCCAGGGGTTAGAATTATTTTTAGATCAATCCCTAGATGTGCTTTATAGTTATGTCAGAACTCCGGTATTAGTATTACCTGCACAAACTACAATTCTAGCAGCAAATCAACAGTCATTGAAGCGAACCGCCCCTGGATATATAGATCCGATTGTGGTACAGGGAAATTGGTTATCTTCTCAGGATTATCCCTGGATGGTTTCCTATCGTCTTTTAAACAGTCATGAATTGAATCTTGCCTATTGGCAAATTCGAGGAATTGAAACTCAAGTTCGCTATGAAAGAACTCAAGTTCAACTGTTACAAAGTGAAAAAATGGCGAGTTTAGGAAGATTAGTTGATGGAGTTGCCCATGAAATTTTAGATCCCGTGGGATTTATTTGGGGAAATTTAACCTATTTAATCACCTATAGTGATGGTTTAATTGAACTTTTGGACGCTTATGAATCCCATTATGCCCAGAAATTCCCGGCCATTGAACAACTGAAAGAAGAAATAGAATTTGACTTTCTCCGCCAAGATTTTCCTCGGATTTTATCAAGTATAAAAAGTGGTACGGAACGATTAAGTAAATTAGCAACCAGTTTACAAAATTTTTGTCATATTGATGAAATTCATCCCAAACCTGCGGATTTACATAGTCATTTGGATAGTATTTTACTATTAATGAAAAGTCGAATTAACCGAGAAATTAAAGTAATTAAAAATTACGGTCGTTTACCTCCAGTAAATTGTTATGTCGGACAGTTGAGTCAAGTATTTATCAATATTTTAATTCATGGTTTTGATGCCTTGCTCAATCAATTAGTTAGAAAAGATTGGGTGGATGAATATAGTATTTCCCAAAGTTTAGAGTTAGGGAAAGCTCCACAAATTGTGATTACAACGGCGATGATCAGTTTAGACTCATCTCCAGTTGAGAACCTCGATACTCCCAAACGTTGGGTTTCAATTTCCATTGCCGATAATGGCCCTGGATTATCTCCCGAAGAACAACAAAAAATCCTAGATTCATTTTCTAATCTCAAACGGACTGAAAAAGAAACCAGTTTATCCCTGAGTTATCATATTGTCACCGCCAAACATGGCGGACAATTAAAATTGCGATCGCAGCCAGGAATGGGTACGGAATTTGAGATTTTATTACCCTTTATTTAAGCAATTGACTCAAGTTCGTGTAAGATCAATAGAACTCGCAAAATATTAAAAAATTTAGGTTAACTCTTACTGTGCGAAATCGAACCCTGATTCTGTCCGTGATTCTTACTCTCAGTTTGTGGAATGTCGCTAAATCAGCCATGGGACAAGCCCTGATTCCCTATACCCCCACCCTAGACTCAGAACAACTCCAACAAACGGGATTAGGGTTGCTCGAAGAAGCGGCTCAGTTAACGCGATTTCAACAATATCAATTAGCTTTACCCAGGGCAGAACTCGCCACTCAACTAGCTCCTGATAATTACCAAGCCTGGGCCTTGTTGGGCAGTTTATATCTACAATTAGAAGAACTCGATAAAGGGATTGAGTTTCTGCAAAAAGCTAGGAACTTAGCACCCAAAGAAGCGGGGGTGCAGTTTATTTTAGGGGAAGCCTACTTCAAAAAAGGCGACTATCAAAAATCCGTTCAATCCCTAGAAGCTGCCTTGAAACTTGACCCAAATGTTCCGGGGGCGTTATTTGATTTAGGCAATGCCTATTATAAGTTGGGGCGATTAGAGGAAGCAATTTTACAATACGAGAAAGCCTTTGCCCAAGAAAGTAGTCTTTGGCCAGCCATTAACAATGTGGGCTTAGTCAAGTATGAACAGGGAGAAATTGATATTGCCATCAGCAAATGGAGACAGGCGATTAAGGTCGATCCAAAAGCCGCCGAACCCCTATTGGCTTTAGCCGTTGCTCTGTACACTAAAGGGCAAGCCCAAGAAGCCCTATCTTTAGGAGAAACGGCTTTACGTCTGGATAGCCGTTATGCCGACTCTGATTATCTTAAAGAAAATCTTTGGGGCGATCGCTTAATCAAGGATACCCAAAAACTTCTAGCCAATCCCCAAATCCAAAAGGTGCTAGTTGAAGTTAAAGATACTCAACCAACGCCCCCTAGTCCATAATCTCAAGGATCTCGATCATCCCAAAATCTTAGGAGTACACAGCCGCAGGTATGGTTAAAAAAGGCGGCTCACTCCTCTGGAGGGATCAAGGATTTAATCTTATCCACGAACTTTTGATGATCAATCACGGGTTTAGAGATATAGTCATCGGCTCCACTTTGAGCCAGAAAATCCTCCCGATCTCCGGCCATAGCATGGGCGGTTACCAAAATAATCGGCAGTTTCGCGGTTTTGGGGTCAGCTTTGAGCAGTTGGGTAATTTTAATTCCATCAACGGCCTTTCCCTGATAGACACTGCGCGCCAGGGAAACATCCATCAAAATCAAGTCCGCCTCCCCTGTGCGAGCAATCTCCAGCACTTCTTCCACGTTTTCCGTGTGTTTAACGGCTAATCCACCCCGTTTTGTCAAGATTTTTGAAAAAACACGAGCATTAACCTGATCGTCTTCTACAATCAGAACGGTCTTCATCTGAGTCTCCCACCCGATATACTATTCAAATAGATTTACCAAATATCTCTATTTTTCACTCTCCAGTACCGAAAAGTAATCATACCACGCCATACAGTAATCAGTAATCAGTAATGAGTTATAAGTTATTAGTACAGATGTAGTCAGTAAACAGTCTATTAACTCTGACACTGATTACTGATTACTGTTTACTGATAACTGTCAGAACCCTATCGCTGTAGACTCAACTAAACTCATGGCTAAACAGTTAAACCTCTTTTCTGGGCAAGTGATCACCACATCGCTTCATACCGAGATGCAACAATCGTACCTCGAATATGCCATGAGTGTGATTGTTGGCCGAGCTTTACCCGATGTTCGCGATGGGTTGAAACCCGTACATCGTCGGATTTTGTACGCGATGCACGAATTGGGGTTAACTCCCGACCGTCCCTACCGCAAATGTGCGCGGGTAGTTGGGGATGTGTTAGGGAAATATCACCCCCACGGGGATCAATCGGTTTATGATGCCTTGGTGAGACTGGTTCAGGAGTTTTCTAGTCGGTATCCGTTGTTAGCGGGTCATGGTAACTTCGGGTCTGTGGATAATGACCCCCCAGCGGCGATGCGTTACACCGAAACCCGTTTAGCTGCGGTGGGCCATGAAGGGTTACTTTCCCAAGTCGGGGAAGCTACAGTTAATTTTATTAGTAATTTCGATAATTCTCAACAGGAACCCACGGTTTTACCCGCCCAACTGCCGTTTTTATTGTTAAATGGATCTTCGGGAATTGCTGTTGGGATGGCGACGAATATTCCCCCCCATAATTTAGGGGAAGTAGTCGATGGACTAATTGCCTTAATTGATCAACCTGAATTATCCGAACAAAAATTAATCGAATTGATTCCTGGGCCGGATTTTCCCACCGGGGGAGAAATTATTAGCACCGAAGGAATTGCTGAAGCGTATCATCACGGAAAAGGCAGTATTGTGGTGCGGGGAGTGGCAAAAATGGAAGAAGTTCCCACCGCCCAAAAACGTCGGACTAAAAATGCAATTATTGTTACTGAACTCCCGTTTCAGGTGAATAAAGCAGCTTGGATTGAAAAAATTGCCGGGTTAGTTAATGCGGGAAAATTAGATGGAATTTCTGATATTAGGGATGAAAGCGATCGCGAAGGCATTCGAGTTGTAATTGAATTAAAACGGGAATTTTCTCCCGAAGTTGTCTTACATCATCTCTATCAGCAAACGGAATTAATGACCAAGTTTGGGGCGATTTTTTTGGCGATCGTGAATGGACAACCCCGACAATTAAGTTTAAAACAAATTCTCCAAGAATTTCTATCATTTAGGGAACAAACTTTAACCCGTCAATACCGCCATGAATTAGAAGCCGCCGAACGGCGTTGTCATTTAGTGGAAGGGTTATTACTAGCTTTAGAAAATTTAGATAGTTTGATTGAAATTCTCAGAAATGCCCCCGATGGTTCAACAGCAAAAATAACCTTAGAAAATCAATTAGGGTTTAGTGATATTCAATCCGATGCTATTTTAGCAATGCCTATGCGTAGGTTAACTGGGTTAGAAAGACAAAAATTACAGGAAGAATTTAGCCAATTAACTACTAATATTGAACAGTTAAGACGGTTACTGGGTGAACGTCCAGAACTATTAAAATCCTTAAAAAAAGAATTGCGATCGCTTAAACGAAAATATGGCGATGCACGACGCACCCGAATTATTTATCCTCAGAATGCTATTACATCTGACGATAAAACCGCTAAAATATCCAAAGAAAAGATATTAGAACTGACATCTCCTCCCGATGTATTACAACCCTTACCCCCGGTGGATGAAGAAACCGTAATTGAAATTACCCATCGTGGTTATATTCGGCGAGTATCTCCCAAAACCGCAGATTCTAAACGGAATCAGAATGACAATAAAACCACTATTAATATTGAGGAAACCGATGATTTTATCACCCAAACCCACAATACTAAAACCAGTCAAAATCTAGTCATGGTGTTGAGAACTGGAAAAGCTTATCCCTTGAGTGTAGCGGATATTCCTGTCGGTAATAATCGTTCTAAGGGAAAACCAATTATTACTTTATTATCTCCTTCCGCCTATAAAGATACATCAATTAATCCCCAAGACTTAATGATTGCTCAATTTCTCTTATCAGCTTTTCCCGATAAAACCGATTTAATTACCCTAACTCAACAGGGGAAAATTAAACGTTTACCCCTAATAGAATTAGCGGAATTAACCAACCGAGGCAGTACAATTGTTAAACTAAAAGATGACGATGAATTATCTTTTGCTACCCTTTCTAACGCCGATGAAAAAGTAGTCTTAGCCACATCCGGGGGGCGACTATTGCGATTTGATCTGAATGATGAACAACTACCTCCTATGGGTAAAGTCGCCCAGGGTTCCCAAGCCACTCGGTTAAGACAAAAAGAACATTTAATCGGATGTGTTACCCTATCACTTAAAGGCAGTTTATTATTAGTCACAGAACAGGGTTATATTAAACGAATTGCGATGGAATTAGTGCGGGGAAGTAACCGAGGGGGGATCGGAATTTCCATGATCCAGTTTAAATCTCCTAATGATATATTAGTAGGAATTGCTCCGGCTAAACCTCGACAACAAATCCATCTGTTAACCAGTGATAATCGGATTATTCATGTTCCCACGGATCAAATTAATCTATCCACAAAAGATAGTACAGGCGATCGCATTTTCAAACTTAAACCCGATGAGAGAATTATCTCGATCAAGTCGTAGGGTCTGTAAGCGTGGATCACACTCACTATAGCAGGGAACAGCCCCCCAAACCCCCCGTACACGCAGGGCTAGGGGAACAGCCCCCCAAACCCCCGTGCACGGGGGGCTAGGGGGGGAGGGAACAGGGGAGAAAATACTTCACCGTCTGGGTTCTAAGATCCATCTGGTGTCCTAACTGCCTTGGCGGTTGCTATAACACCAAGATAAGAAAAGGGCGGGTTTAGATCAGTTAATTGTTTGTGATCAATATCTGAGAGAAAAAGAAAGGGCGGGTTTAATTCAGTTAATGGTTTGTTATCAATATCTGAGAGAACCCGCCCCTACGGAAAATCAGGTAAAATTAAAGTTTATTGTTGTAATTTACAATCATTTATTGGATTCAAAATTAGGTAAAATTAAAATGGCAGAAGTTATTTTAGATAATATTTATAAAAGTTTTCCCATTCGTCGTCAAACCGCCTCCGAGGAAACAGAATCATCAGAACTTCAAGAATCAACCCTGACCCGACAAGCTATTTTAAAACGGGTGCATCTGAATATATTTGATGGCGAATTCATGGTATTAGTCGGGCCGTCAGGTTGTGGAAAAAGTACCCTATTAAGGTTAATTGCGGGCTTAGAAACGATTACTGGCGGTAATATTTATATCGGGGATAAATTAGTTAATGAATTACCCCCCAAGGCGCGAGATATTGCCATGGTGTTTCAAAACTATGCTCTGTATCCTCACTTAAAAGTCTATGATAACTTAGCTTTTGGGTTGCGTCGTTCCTATCGAGAAACAGAACCCAAACAGCCTTTAATTATTCCCAGAAAAGACTCTAATTTACATTCTAAGCAACAATTATCCTTGACCATTGGAGACTATCAAATCTTTGCTCCCTTATGGTTAGAAGATGCTATTGTAGGAATAACGCGATCGCTCCCTTCCCAATTTCGCTATCTTTCAGAACGAGAAAAAGCCGTAGATGAAAGAGTCCTAAATGTTGCCCAATTATTACAAATTGAATCATTATTAGATCGATATCCCAAACAATTATCTGGCGGCCAAAAACAACGGGTAGCATTAGGTCGAGCCATGGCCAGAAACCCCCAGGTTTTCTTAATGGATGAACCCCTATCAAATTTAGATGCAAAATTAAGAACCGAAACCCGCGCCCAAATTGTAGAATTACAAAAAAAATTAGGCACAACCACCATTTATGTCACCCATGATCAAGTCGAAGCAATGACTATGGGTTCCCGAATTGCTGTTATGAATCAAGGCAGAATTCAACAAGTAGCTCCTCCTTTAGAACTGTATAATCGTCCTAATAATCGCTTTGTAGCGGAATTTATTGGCTCTCCTCCAATGAATTTTATCCCGGTTAAATTTATCGCCCCTTTATTAATTACCCATCCCCAATTCCGTTTAACTTTACCCGATATTTGGCAAACGGTTTTACCTCGCCAAAAAGAAGAAAAATTAATCTTAGGAATTAGACCAGAACACTTAATTGTTAGTTGTCCAGCTACTAAAAATTTACCCGTAATTGTTGATCGAATGGAAGCATTAGGACATGAAACATTATTATGGGTACATCTATTCGGAGAAAATAATCTTCCTTTTTCCTTACAAGTCAGAATTCCCGCCGAAACTGAATTTGTACAGGGTGAAAAAATTTGGTTAGCGCTAACGCCGGAAAAAATTCATTTATTCGATCCAAAAACAGATTTAGCGATCCTTCCTTACCGGGTTTAATTTTTCTATTTTTTCCTCAAATTATTAATCAATTATGTTAAAAATTTCTAACATTTTCAGCCTTCCAGAGCATGAAATTGAAATGAGTGCAATTCGCTCTCAGGGAGCAGGTGGGCAAAATGTGAACAAAGTAGCAACAGCTATTCACTTACGTTTTGATATCTCCGCTTCTTCATTACCTGAATATTACAAACAGCGACTATTAACATTAAATGATCAACGTATTAGTAAAGAAGGGGTAATTATTATCAAAGCACAGGAATACCGTAGTCAAGAACAAAATCGGGAAGAAGCTTTACAACGACTTCAAGACTTAATTAAAAGTGCGATTTCGCTTCCTAAACCTCGTAAACCGAGTAAACCGACTCGCAGTTCTCAGAGAAGGCGTCTGGATAGCAAAACAAAGCACTCACATTTGAAGACCATGCGGGGAAAAGTTATTGATGATTGAATTTGTCCTCACCTGACTAAAAACTGAATCATTTGTGTTATTTTAATAGAGTTGAAATAAAAACGACTCGCTTTAATAGAGCCAAGTTTAAAAAACAACCCTTAGCCCCCGGTTAATTATCGTGTTAGAAGCCTTTGTCTTTGCCACCATACTCTGTGGATTTTTCGGAATTATCCTGAAAAAAAACCTGCTGATGAAGACCATCTCGATGGATGTCATGAGTACGGGTGTGATCGCCTACTATGTGCTAATTGCATCCCGGGATGGTTTGTTAACCCCGATTCTTTCAGATACCCCCAATCCAACTTACGCCGATCCCGTCCCCCAAGCGGTGATTTTAACAGCAATTGTAATCGGTCTTTCAATTCAGGCCTTAATGCTAGTGGGAGTAATGAAACTCGCCCAGGATAATCCCACCTTAGAAACTAACGAGATCGAGAAAAACAATACACCATGACAACTCTAACCCTAGTTTGGATTGGACTGCCCTTTTTTGTGGGTTTTACAATTTATCTTCTCCCCCAACTGGATAAAGTTTTAGCACTAGGGATGGCAATTATTTCAATAGGATATGGGTTACAAACCTTACTGAATCCGTCTCCGTTGAATCTACAGTTACTCGATCATTTCGGGGTTAGCTTAATTATTGATCAACTCAGTGGCTATTTTATTTTAACCAATGGGCTAGTCACCGCAGCAGTGATCCTCTACTGCTGGCATACCAATAAAACCAGTTTTTTTTATACCCAAGTTACTCTGTTACACGGTAGCCTGAATGCCGCGTTTATCTGCGCGGATTTCATGAGTTTATATGTGGCATTAGAGGTAATTGGAATAGCCACCTTTTTGTTAATTGTCTATCCCCGATCCGATCGGTCAATTTGGGTGGGGTTGCGCTATTTGTTTGTGAGTAACGTCGCCCTGCTGTTTTATTTAGTCGGGGCGGTGTTAGTCTATCAAACCCATCATTCCTTTGCCTTTACTGGTTTACAGGGTGTGCCACCCGAAGCCGTCGCCCTGATTTTTTTAGGACTACTAATCAAAGGAGGGATCTTTATCTCTGGGTTGTGGCTACCCTTAACCCACTCGGAAGCAGAAACCCCCGTATCGGCTTTAATGTCTGGGGTGGTGGTCAAAGCCGGGGTATTTCCCTTGGTGCGTTTAGCCCTGATGATTAGTGAGATCGATCCCATTGTCCGTTTCTTTGGAGTCGGCACCGCCCTGCTGGGGGTGTCCTATGCCATGTTTGAAAAGGATACTAAGCGGATGCTGGCTTTTCATACCATTTCCCAATTAGGGTTTGTTTTAGCAGCACCGGAAGTGGGAGGATTTTATGCCCTCACCCACGGCTTAGTTAAATCCGCTTTATTTTTGATAGCAGGGACTTTACCGAGTCGAAATTTCTCAGAACTTAAACATCAACCGATGAATACCCACCTCTGGATCGCGTTGGCGATCGCGAGTTTTTCCATATCGGGTTTCCCCCTATTGTCAGGTTTTGGGGCAAAGGTGTTAACCATGAAAAATCTTTTACCTTGGCAAGTGATCGCCATGAATATAGCCGCTTTGGGAACGGCCATCTCCTTTGCCAAATTTATCTTTTTACCTTTTGGGGGAGAGGATAAAGTCAGAAAAGGCTTTTGGCCAGGGATAATTCTACTCCTAGCGGGTTTGGTAGGCGCCAATATTGTCTACTATCAGGCTTATACCCTGGCTAATATTATCAAACCTCTGCTCACAATTATTCTGGGCTGGTTAATCTATGTTTTCGGGATTCAACGGTTATCAATTAAACTCCCCCGGGTCATCGAACAATTTGATCATTTGATGGGAGTCATGAGTCTGATGTTAATTCTTTTATTCTGGATGGTGTGGTCATGATCGGCTATCTGAATCTAATTTTACGGTTAGTAATTTGGTTTCTACTAACAGCCAATTTTAGCCTGACCAATATTATTATCGGGGTCGCAATTGCCTTACTTTTACCCGGTTTGCGTAAAACGCCAACGGTTTTAACCGATTGGTTATGGGTTTTTTATGAAATTGCGATCGCCATTCCTCAAGCATACACTGAAGCCTTTGAAATGATTTTCCGTCCCCATAATTACGAGGAAATCACCCGGGAAGAAGTCAAACCCCGCCGGACACCGGGACTGATTTTTTTAGATATCTTTTTGATTACCTTTACCCCAAAAACCATTGTTGTTAAATACCACGAAGATGGTTGGTATGCTGTCCATTGGGTACGACGAAGGAGAGCCAAATGAACTGGGTTTTGATTGCCATGATTATTGCCTTATTAATTCCGATATCAGAAGCCTGTTGGCAAGAGGATGATATTTGGGAGAAAATGTTAGCCTTTGCTAGTATTGCGACAAAGACATCGGTGATGATTTTAGTGATCTCGGTTTTACGAGATGACTGGATGATCGGGATTGCGGGAGTGATTATTCTCAGTGTTGGCAATGCCGGATTTATGTTACTAGCTAACCTTTTAAAAAGGATGAATGAACAACAATGATCGATTTATTTGGCTATTTTCTCATCGGTATAGGACTCCTATTTTGGTTTTGGGGAACGATTCCCTTGATGGGAAAGCGATCCATTTTATTCAAACTCCATAGTCTTTCCGTCTCCGATACCCTAGGATCGATGGCTATTATTGCTGGGTTACTCTTGAAAATTCCCCGCGAATGGCCCTTACTGATTCTCGCCCTAATTTCCCTGGCGATCTGGAATACTATTTTGGGGTATGTTTTGGCTTACTGTTCCAGTAGCGAGGTCGATCATGGACGATAGCTATATTAAAATTATCACGGCCTTACTTCCCTTGGCGGCGGCGATGGTGGTATTGGAGGCAAACCCCTATCAGGCTTTGATTGTGCGGGGGATATTAGGAGCGATCGCCGTCTTACTCTATACGGTTTTGGGTGCGCCAGATGTGGCTTTAACTGAGGGGTTAGTCGGAACCCTGTTAGCAATTACCCTCTATGCGGTGGCGGTGCGTTCTTCTCTGGTGGTGCGTTTGGGGGTGATTCAAGACCTAGGAAATGCTCCGATTCTCGATGAGTTTCGGAAAATTTTCGGCAAATATCATCTGCGGTTAGAGTTAATTTCCTATGAAGATCTCGAAACATTACAACAGGCTTTAATCGATAAAGACATTCATCTCACCTGCATTCAAGAGGAGCCCTCTCAACCCTATCAGACTCTTACTCGCATCCAGCGTTTATATGAGATCATGAAACCTCAACTTTCCGCATCTACAACTTGCTTAAACTATATTGATACACAGCCATCAGGGGAAAAATAGTGATGAAATGGATCTATATTTTAGCTGGAATTTTGATTTATGCTAAGTTTTTAATTCTGCCCAATCCCGAATCTAGTTCATCAGTTTTGTCGGGGGTGGAATCAATTGTGAATGATAGCGGAATTCCTAATGCAGTCACAGCCATTATTCTCAGAAATCGACTCTACGATACGATTTTTGAGGTGGTGGTATTTACGATCGCGACCATGGGAGTCTATTTTCTCCTCGGCAATGAGAAACCCTTAGCCAGTATCCATCAGTTTAGTGATCAACCCTCAATTATTTTAGCCCGTTTGGGAGCGATGATCAGTGCCTTAGTCGGGATTGAATTAGCGATTAGGGGGCATTTGACTCCGGGGGGAGGTTTTGCCGCCGGAGTCGCCGGGGGAACCGCCATCGGTTTGATTGCGATTACTTCCTCTCCCGAATGGATGATGGGCATTTATCGGCGATATAGAGCTTCGTTTTGGGAGAAAATTTCGGTTTTGATCTTTATGATTTTATCTTTGATCACCCTAGCAGGTTTGGAGTTACCCCCAGGAAAATTCGGAGATCTGTTCAGTGGCGGGGTAATTCCTGTATTGAATATTTTAGTCGGAATTAAGGTCGCCCTAGGCTCCTGGGCCGTGATTTTGTTATTTATTCGCTATCGGGGATTGTTTTGAGGCTTCAAACCCTCCCAGAGCCTTAGAAACCGGGTTTCTGGGGGAGTAGACTTTTTATTTGAGAATTAGTATTAGGTTAACTCAAAAACCCGATTTCTTGATAACGGTTTCTTGATTAGTTAACAGCGTATTCTGTATAGGAGCGAATTTCTGGCGGTTGAAAGGCTAAAACAATATCTTCTTTAGAGATACCAGCCTTAACTAATTCTTCAGCAATACCGTCTTCTGTTCCATCCCGTTGAATCCAAATTTTATCATCTTTTATCTCTAAATGAATTAAGCAGCCATGTACTCGTTGATCTCCTTGCCATCCTAGGGTCATTAATAAATAACTATTTTTGTCCTCACTAATAATAAATCTCCTTTCTAGCTCTCCATAGGAATAGGGAATTTTAGCATATTCGTTTAAAATTTGATAAATAATGGTTTGGTATTTTGTTAAAGTATCCATTGTATAACCTCCTGATTTTGAGGGTTAAAAACAAGTAAATGTAGTTGATTTTTTCTTAAAACTAGACTACCTAACGGTTCAATAAAAATATCTCGGAACGCCTTTTGGGAAATTGCTAAATATAAAACCCTGTCAGTTTCAATTTCTTCTAAAATATTTCGATAAACAATATACTGACCTACGGCTTTTTCTAAATCATTAACTTGGGAACTACCCACAAAACTTTTAATTTCAACAGCAATTTTTTCATGATTTTTTTGGGCTGCAAGTAATTTTTCAGCCCCTAAGTCCACAAACAAATCCTTAGCCCCCCATTGCAGGACTAGGGGATCTTTGGTAATTGTCCAGCCATCCTTTTCTAAGGCTATTTTAACAGCATCATGGTAGATATCCTTTGCAGGCATAATTTTACTCCTTCTTGCAGTGTAATTATAAACCAGATATTGTTCCCTTGTTCCCTGGTTCTACCAGGGAATGCTAACAGGAGGCTCTGCCTCCGAATCATAGCAGGCGGAGCCTGCAATTGGGCATTGCTAGGTAGAACCTAGCAACGAGAAATCACACGAACCATAGCATTGAGTCCAGAACTCTAAAAAAAATTTTTTGAAAATTTGCGTAATTTTGTTCGCAGGTTGCAATAGGTCAGTAGAAGTGATCATGAGGGATTCTGACTATGGATTACGATAATTTTGGCCCAGGTGAAGACGGTTACGACAACAACGACCACGAATATGACTCCGACCGAGATGCTCAGGATAGTTACGATGATTACCGAGAACAAAACGCTTTAGATCGGGAATTAGAAAGAGATTCAGAACGGGAGATGTGGGAGGGAAACGAATCAGATTCTGACTGGTAGCACCATTATCCCTGGGTTTTAGAGATCATATTTTAGTGAAATAGCTCGACTAACGAGGGGGTAGACGGAGCCTAAACTTCAAAAAAATCTGAAACGAAAGTTCCGTAATTTCACTGATTGACAAAACAATATGTGAGGTATAAACTCCTAAGATATAACTCAAGAAATGATGGATGCGATACTTCCCGCGCCCTTTTTGCCGACTCAATGGGGTTTGATTATCGCTCCATTGCGGCGAAAGAAGTGATCTACCGTTTAGGTTTAGGAGGTTCATCTCAAAATTTATCACCCAACTTTATCCAAAAACAAGAACTCGCTCGAAAACTATTGCGAAGTAATGCGTATCTAATCCAAAAAATTCCAGAGTTAAGTAGGGGGTAAAACATGAATTAAACATAACCCTAAGAAACTTGGTTTCTACACTCAAACAAATCATCAATATTAGATTAAATTAGGACAAACATCATGGGTAACATCGTTGGAATTGATCTCGGTACAACCAACTCAGTAGCAGCTTTTAAATTAGCCCATACTGATGTCGTAACGGCAGAGGATAACACCCCACCAGATCGAAAATTAACCCGTTCTGTCGTCGCCTTAGATCAAGGTAAAATTAAAGTTGGAAATAGTGCCTATAATCAATTGCAAAACGATCCCGAAAACGTGATCATTTCGATTAAACGTCTCATCGGACGAGGGTTTAATGATCCGGTTATTCAAGAACAATTATCTCGCTTTGGTTATAAAATTACTAAATCCACTCAAGGAACAGATAATAGTCTTTCCGTTTGGTTAGGGGGAAAAGAATATCAACCTGAAGATATTGCGGCAGAAATTCTCAAAAAATTAGTCCAAAATGCTCAAACTCACCAAGCTAAAACCGGACAGAAAAGTATCATTAATCAAGCCGTTGTTACTATTCCTGCCTATTTTAATGATAAACAAAGATATGCCACTCAAATCGCCTCTGGGAAAGCCGGATTAAGTTTACGAGAACTGCTTCCCGAACCCACTGCTGCTGCTATTTCCTATAGTTATAGTCCTAATTCTGATGAAGTTAAAACCCTTTTAGTTTATGACTTCGGGGGTGGAACTTTAGATTGTTCAATTGTGACGGCGGTGGGCAATCAATTTATTGAATCTGCGAAAGCAGGGGATTTATGGTTAGGAGGAGATGATTTTGATCACTCAATTATTGAATTTGTTAAGCAAGAAGTTGCCCGTCAAGAAGGTTTAAATAATTTTGATCAATTAATTGCCAAAATGCCCCATTATCAACGAGTTCGTTTATTAGGAGAACTTAAAATTGAAGCAGAAAAAGCCAAAATACAACTCAGTAGTCAGCCTTCAGCCGAGATTATTACTTCCACACCTTTATTAGATGAATTAGGAATGGCGGTTCCCATTCAAGTTACCATTACTCGTCAAAAATTTGAACAATTAATTACACCTTTAATTGAGCGTTCAGTTAAAATTTGCTATGATGTGATCAAATATTCTGATTATCCTTTAGATCAAATTGATATAATTTTGTTGGTCGGAGGTTCCTCACAGGTTCCTATAGTACAACAAAAAATTCGAGAAGCTTTCCCAATCAATCAAGTTTTAGTACATCCTAATCCCATGTATGCAGTTGCAGAAGGGGCGGCAATTGTAGCAGCCGGATTAACCGAAAAAGTTACAACAGTTTCCCGTGATTATTGTATTGAATTAGTCAATGATCCTCGATTTATAATTATTCCGCAAGGAGAGATTCTTCCCGTTAAAAAATTCCATAATTTCAAAACAGAAGCTGATGGACAACGCTTAATTCATTTTAAATTTTTTAGTCCTGATCTGGTGAGAAAAGATTTAGATAACACTGACCGAGATGAACGCATTGGCGATATGTGGTTAGCCTTAGATCAACCCTATCCACGAGGAACAGAAGTGTTAGTAACGGTCGAATTAGATGAACAAAATAACTCCTTACAAATGATGGCTGCACTCAAAAGTAAACCAGAGGTTAAAGTTAGTTGTTCTTTCTCACGGGGAGGGATCAATGAAGAAATCTCTCGACAGGTCGAACAACGAATTAAAGAACTAAATACGGCTGCTAATTTAACAGAAACTGGTGTGCAAAATGCCAATGAAATTGCCGGAGAGGTAATCAAATCAGCAAATCAAATTTATCACAATGATAAGATTCAATCAGATCGTTTAGAAGTTGCTCAGAAGAAACTCAAAGAATTAGATAATTTTGCCTCGGAAGAACGAGATACTGCTCAATTCTATCAAATTATGTTTGAGTTTGTCTTAGAGGTTTGTGATTCCTTAATTCATCCCGCCCAAAAACAGCGATTACAGACCTTAGTTCAAGACTTAAATCAAGCCCTAGAACACAATAATAAATCAGCCCTGCAAAAACTAGCAGAAGACGCACGACGAGAGTATGAAAACCTGCCAGATCCAGTTAAGTTAATCTGTCTAACTCGTGAAGGAATTGCACAAGCTTATCGGATTAATCCTAGTCATGCTAGAGTCATGGAAGGTAAATTTTCCCAACTAATTAGTGCTTTAAAACAGGGGAATGAATATGAAATCAATCGTATTTTTGATGAACTTCGTCCTGATATTATGAAATATTTAGATCAGGATTTACCCACCGGAACTATTGCTACAGGATTAACACGCTAATGATTAAATTAACTTGTCCAGTTTGCGATCGCCCGGAAATAGAAGACAATATTTGCCCGAATTGCGAAACAGATTTATCTCTGATTCGCCAATTACAAGAACTCCCTGTAGTTGACGAAAAATCAATAGTAATTCCCGCAGGAAATTCGTTAAATACTCAACCCAATATTTCGGGAAAATTGGTGATTTTAGCCATTTTAATTCTGGTTTTAGGGTTCGGTTTAGGAGCAATGGGAACCTCTCTATTTGCTACTAAACCATCTCCGCCAGTCTCAACAGCAACTACTACCACCCCTTTACCCGAATTAAAGCCTCTTGCTATCAAATCTACTGCAAAATCTACTCGATCTCAATCATCCTGTGGGGGTTTTTATTACACCGTTAAACGGGGAGATTCTCTGAATAAAATTGCTGCTCAATTTTACGGTAGCAGTCAGTTATTTTCAAAAATTGTTGCAGTTAACCCAACCCTTAAAGGCAGAGAAAGCTCGATTGAGATCGGAGAAGTCTTTTTTGTTCCTAATTTAGAGGAAAATTGTCCATGAAATCAATTTCAAACTGGATTAATTATTTAAGCCTAATCATTTTTGGAGTGGGTGTTGTTGAGGTTTTTCAAAAAGCAGCCCAATCTAAAAAAGATATTCAACAAGCTAGAACATTAGCGCAACGGAAGCAACTCCTAAAAGCCGTTCAAATTGGGAAAAAAGTCATCGCTCAATGGCCATCATCGCCAGCTTTTTTTGAACAAAAATTTAGATATATGGCGATGGGAGATTTACTAGAAAAATTTAAACCCCAGGTTAAAACATGGCATAGTCAAGTTAAAATGGTTCAGAAAACCTTAGCTTCTGCAAGAAAACTTGAAGATTCTGATCAAAAGAATCCCATGGATATTACGGTCTTATCACAGGTTGTACAACTGTATCAAAAATGTACAAATCTGATTGATGATCCGAAGTTAATTCAATCCACTGAGCGTTGTCAAAAAGAAATTAAATGTCGCCATCAATTTCAAAGTTTTTTCGCCACAGGTCAAGAGCAAGCTAAACAAAAACAGTTTAAGCAAGCCTTAGCTTATTTTGCACAAGCCCAGGAATTATTTGTGACTGATGAGTTACAAACAGCAATTCAAAATTGTTCTGTTCAAGTCAAGCAAGAAGAACAATATGAAGTAACCTTAAAAAAAGTCAGATCGATTGCAAAAGCAGGTCAATTTCAAGACGCTTTGGCTGTATTAAACCCGGCTCAAGCTCAATTTAATCGTTCAGATGGACAAGAGTTAGTCATACAATTAAGTCGGGTTATTCACAGTAAAAAATTATTTAATAATGGACTATTAGCTGAGAAATCGGGAGATTTTAAAAAAGCAGATACGCACTACCAAGAAGCTTTAATGCTATTACCAGAGTTAACAGAAGCTCGGATGCGGTTAAGCCTTTTATCAGTCAAAATAGAAAACTGGAATCAGGTCATCCATTATTTAGAAAAAGTCCCTGGACAACAGGCGAATTACTTGCGAGGTTTTGCCTATTTTAAGCAGAACAATTTGCAACAAGCCGATCGAGAATGGCAATCTTTAGCTGATCCTCAAGTTAAAAATCAACGTCTAATTCTCCAAAATATTACTCGACGTCAGCGTTTGTTAGCAATTAGAGAAATTGAAGAATATGTTAATAATAATAAACTGAAATTAGCTTTGTCTAGTAGCAGTAATTTTATCAAAAAGTTTGGTGTTGATCCTGTTGTGAAATCTAACCTAGAAGATCACATTCAACCTCGTTTAGAGTCAGAAATTTGGCAAGAAAAAGATTGGTTAACAATTGCTGAAAATACAGAAAATCAATGGATTCAAAATTGTGATATTAAATCCTTGCATAATTGGGTTATTGCTTGTTACTATCAAGCTCAAATCTATCCGAATAAACGCGGAGATTGGTTAATAGCAGGTGCAACAGCTTTAGCAAATTTTAATCTTGATCCATCCCTAAACCTAAAAAATATTTCTTGGTTACAAGGCAAATCCGTCAATTATCCAGAGGTTTCTACTCGTTTACAATCTTTACTATCAACATCTATTGATACCCTAAAAGATGATCATCCTCAAGAGTATTTACAGTTACGAGATCGCTTCCGTCGAGATACCTTGGCTTTACAATTAATTCAAAAGTTTCCTAACTTTAGCGCTAACATTGATGTTCTTTTTATCTTACCAGAATGTTATGAACGTCATCAACGTTCTTTAAAAACATTGCAACTTCCAACCGTTACAAATTCATCGGTTTTAGAAGTTAAAATTTTGGTAGCTCTTTATAGTTCTTTTGGCATAGCGGTGGCTGCGGCTTTTGAAGGAGATTTAGAACGAGCTATCAAAATTAAACCCTCTGGGATATCTCCTAAAACAGAAGCAGAACGTTTTGCTCAGGGGTTTTTATCCTATTCAGAAGGCTATTATTATCTCCAACAAAACCGTTGGAAACAAGCTGTTTCTGTGTTGAAATTAGTTAAACATGAATTTCCAACTAATTCTGAATGGTTTAATCAAATTGACAGATTATGTAAAAACCAAAGGAACGTTATATCAAATATAGATGAACAGTTTAGTTTTGCTGAATTTTGGTATGAACTTTTAAACAGTCAAGAATCTCGGAGTTATTTGATTGAACATAAAACGGAAAAGATTCGTCAAAACTTAGTCAATAAAACCATTAATTCTACTCAAGCATTACAACAACTCAAAGATCTCCAAAAAATTGATGCTCATCATCCCATTATTATTGATTTAATCAACAGAATAGAATATACAATAGAAGCAGAAGAAATCGACAAACTCTGGAAAAATGGTAAATTTGAGCAGGCTGTTAGTCGGGCTAAAAACTCCAACAATAACGAGCTTAAATTCCAAATTGGTAAAATCTGCTTAGAAGTTTTTGCTGAGGGATTTAATCAACATAATTTAAGTTTTGAAGATTTATATAATTTTAGCCGATGGGCCTATGAACTACTTCCCCAAGAATCAGACATTAAAGAAATTTATCAGATCGGTCAAGAATTCAATGAAATTCATAAGTTGATGAAACAAAATCGATATGAAGATGCTGTTAGACGAGCAAAATCTTGTCAATATGACCCCGTTCGTCGCTACCTGGCTGAACAGTTCATTATCGCTTTAATGAAGGGTGCAGAAAGTCGCCAATTACCTCACGAGCTAATTATGCAACTGGCACGATTTGCTTATCAACTTTGTCCCCATGAACCTGCATTTCAACCGATTTTCTCTCAGTTAGGAATCTATTATTAGGAAGATTTAATCATGGATCATCAATTATCTAATCCAAATCCTTATGATGTATTAGAAGTATCTCCGGGTGCTTCCAATGCTGAAATAACCAAAGCGTTTACTCTAGCCATGAAAAAACGCAGCTATTCTCCTGATATTATTGCTAAGGCTAGAAAAACTTTAATGAATCAGGAAGAACGAATTTTAGCCGATTATCTTCGCCCGATTTTACCCCCGATTCAACGATTTAAACGCACTGACTTTTCTGAGTTAGAAACTCCAGAAACTCAAGTCAAGTTTATATCAGAATTTGATAATTTAGACACAATGATTCAGCAAATTAATCAAATTTCAGAAGTCGATCAAAAGCTAGGAGCGACGTTATTTTAATAGAAACCGGATTTCTTGAAGAAATCCGGTTTCTGGAAGACTAAAAATTTTTCAATGAATAATTAGGATAGAATAACTATGAATCACCCAACCGAGAATCATCTAATAAGTAGTGAAATCCTCGATCGCATCCTTAATAAAATCGGGACTCTCCTCAGACAAGAAGTTTCACTAAAACAAACTTTACGCGAACAAGACTCTGAGAATCAAGCTGCTAATGAAGAATTATTTTTAGAATTATTAGAAGTAGTCGATGCTTTAGACTTTTTAATGGAATATATGGCTAATAATCCCGATCCTAGTCCCCAGTTTATTCAACGTTTACCGAAATCGGTAGGAAATGTTCAGAAAAAATTATTAAATATTCTCGGAAAACGACAAGTAACACCGATTGAATTAGAGGGAAATCAGCCCGATTTTGAAGTTTGTAAAGTTGTTGATCGAGAAATTAAACCGGATCTTTCACCTCAAACCATTACAAAAGTTGTGCGTCAAGGATTTCGAGTCAATGATAAAGTATTGCGTCCGATTGAGGTGATTACCTCTAAATTAGAATGAATAAAAAAAATTTTGAGAATTTGCGTAATTTTGTTATCAGGTAGCAATAGATGATTAAAGCTAAATTCAAAACATTGATATTGAAGGGAAGGGTAATCATGCAATATCAATTACCCAAAAAAAGTAATTGAATAAAAAAATTGACCAAAAAATCTATCTAAGAATCACAGAGAGATTCATGACTAAAAAAGTAATAGTAATTGCCGTTTCGGAAGTATGAGCTAGTTTATTCATAATGCGATTGAGGCTAAATCTTCTTTTTCCTTGACCAAATTTACCCTCAATAGCATTCCTAATTTTTTCATCTTCTAATACTTATTTCTTAGTGGCTTTACTACTAATTCCTGGTGGTCTACCTAACGGGGGCCACTCATTCTAATTCCTTTTTCTTTACACCAAGCTCGGTTTTCTCTGGTTCGGTAAATTTTGTCTACATGAATTGTGGGGTTCGGGGTTTAAAGAAAACAGGGCTAAAAGTCCTGCACGCCAACCTACGACGCACAGGACTCTTTGATTGTATTTTCTGATAACTGCTAGAGACGTGCTATAGACGCGCCATGGCACCTCTCTACAGTGATGACTGATTTCACGCAATACTACCTCTTTTTCTTGCTTCCTTATAAGAAATTCCCACATTTCTTAATCCCGCTTTAATCATTTCTTGCTCTAACATGGTAAAAAATCGAGTGCGATCGCCCCCTTTTACCACTGCTTGATTATGGGCTTCTGCTAATACCACTGGATAACCATATCCCTTTTGAACTTGCGCCATTACCATTCCTAATGCTAACTCTAATTGGTCATAATTTTCTACCACCCAAGCCGGAACTTCTAAACGGGCGATTTCACTACCCATATTCACATAACAAAAATAGATTTGATGATGTTCATATAAATCTAAAATTGATGAATTAGAACGCCAAAAAGGACTGCGTTGACCGGGTTTTAATTGGGATTCCCATAATACCGTATCCCGCAGGGGTTCAAACACTTGACAAGGGGCTTTTTTCTCGCTTCCGGTTGAAATTATACCTCCTATTCCCGGACAATGTTGTAAACAATTGGGTTGCTCAAAGGGACAAGCCTGTAATCTTAAAAAGGATAAACTTTCACTACTTCGAGAAGCACTGACATATCCAAATAAAGGAATACCTGCTAACCGTAACTGTTCCCAAGATTCTAAAATTGGTAATAAAATTAAATCTCTGGCTTCTGAGGGTAATTGTTCTAAAAACCAATAGATTAACGAGCCATCAACTAAGGCTAAAGTGGGAACTGTTAACTGTTGATTTGGTGAAATTTCTAATAATTGATTCCCCGATTCTGCTAAAATAATTGCTTCGGATACAGCCCGACGATATCCCATCCATTCTTCGGTTTTGATTCCCCATTGGCGGGATAAATATAAGTCTTCCGGGCGATAATAAATTTCAGGAATACTATCTAAAATCGGATGACGACTTTGACCATAATGTAAAATTACTCGCCCGATATTAATTAAATAACAATAGGCAATTTCATGGGCACTGGGCGCAATTTGGGAACCATCCGTGGCAAAAACGGTATGGGCTAAAGGAGGTGCATTAATATCAGGACAATAACTTAAAGGTTCTAAGGGAGTAGCGGGTTTAAAGATCATTTTCGCATGAAAGTCTTCATAGTTCCGCATTAACTGATCATCATTTAATTTCGCTTGTTCAATTAAATTTAAAGCGATTTCAATGCGTTTACGGGATGCTTCTGCTTCTCGATTAATATGTTGACTCATGCCTTGCATTTGTTGAGCCAATTTTGTTAGATCTAACATAAGTTATTTTGGGGGAAACAAGAAAATGTAGGGGCAGGTTCCGTAATAATATTTGATCATAACAAACAAACTAAATAAAGGATCAAATCCTGAAAGACTAGACCCCATAAATTGATTATTTTAAAGGCGGCACCCAGATTTGAACTGGGGATGGAGATTTTGCAGACCTCTGCCTTACCACTTGGCTATGCCGCCACGACCATGCAGTTATTTAATATAACACAGGTGTTTCTGAAATAGCAAGTTTTTTTCGCCATTCAGTCACAGCCCCTTGCAGGTCAGGGAATACCCAAGGATCGTACTGAGGATAAACGGGCAACCGTCGCACCAATTCCCACCCATTGGGGGCTAAAATCTCCTGTAAGGACTGCTGATGGGGATGGGGATAGTCGGGGTTCACTTCGTCACGGGGGCCAATTCCGCCGAGATCCCGCGCCCCGGCTTCCAAACAGGCTAATAAAATATCAGGATGGGTAACTAAATTGGGGGGTATTTGTAAGGTAATATCAGGAGGTAAAATAGAATGGGCGATCGCCACAACTTCGGGTAATTGTTGTAAATTAAAACTGTTTCTGGGATCGATTTGTTGAGTCCCTAAACTATGAGGTTGTAAAATCACTTCTTGAATATGTCCCCATCGTTTATGAATCATTGTGATTGCCTTTAAAGTCTCTTTCATATCTTCAGAGGTTTCTCCAATTCCCAATAATAACCCAGTGGTAAATGGTATTTTTAATTCTCCTGCCCATTCTAACTGTTTTAATCGCAGTCCTGGGATTTTACTAGGGGAATAACGATGAACGGTTTCTAATAATTTGGGGTTAATTTGTTCTAACATTAAACCCATAGAAACATTCACTTGTTTTAGTTGGGTCATTTCCGTGAAATTTAATGGCCCAACATTGGTATGGGGTAAAAATCCTAAAGATATTGCTAATTCACATAATTCATAAATCCCTTTAAACCAAGCTAAACGTTGAGAACTATTGGGATGGACTTCTCCACTTAATACTAAAATCTCAATAATTCCTTGATTTTGAAGTGATTTTAAAATTTTTTCGGCTTCTGTTAAGGTTAACCAGTGACTTTCACCAATATCCGTTCTAAAGTTACAATAACTACAGCGATTAAAACAATCATAGGTTGGAACCAAGGTATAGGCTCGACTATAAGTAATTTGTTGATTGATCATAAATTTAATTTCATCATAATGATCTTTTTCAATTATAATAGAATCAGTAGGGGTGAGTTCGAGAATACCTCAAAACAATTTCTCAAAACTCGCCGATGACCTCAATTCAATTATCTATCAAGTGGTACTTGGCACTGTAATAGCCTCATCCCACAGCAGTTCAACCCTTATTATTTAACCCCATGTCTGAACAGAATTCAATCTTTAGCTATCCTCAAACTCGGAAATCCGATCAAGTTGACAATTATCATGGTGTCACCGTTACTGACCCCTATCGGTGGTTAGAAGATTTAGATTCAGAAGAAACCGCTTCATGGGTTGAAGCCCAAAACGCGGTAACATTCGGTTATTTGAATCAAATTCCAGCCAAAGAAACGATTAAACAACGCTTAACTCAACTTTGGGATTATGAAAAATATGGGATTCCTTTTAAGCAGGGAAATCGCTATTTTTATTTTAAAAATGATGGACTCCAGAATCAAAGTATTTTGTATGTTTTAGACTCATTAGATGCCGAACCTCAAGTTTTATTAGACCCAAATATCCTATCTGATGATGGTACAATTGCCCTATCAGGAATGTCTATTAGTGAAGATGGAAATTTAATGGCTTACGGGTTATCAACTTCCGGTTCTGATTGGCAAGAATGGAAAGTCAGAGATATTAATACTAAAGAAGATTTATCGGATCATTTAAAATGGGTTAAATTTTCGGGAGCATCTTGGACACACGATCATCAAGGATTCTATTATAGTCGTTATGATCAACCCCAGGATGGAAAACCCTTAGAAGAAATCAATTATTTTCAAAAACTCTATTACCATCGTTTAGGAACTGACCAATCTGAAGATACCTTAATTTATGAACGTCTTGATCATAAAGAATGGGGATTTAATGGATTTGTTACCGAAGATGGTAAGTATTTAATTATTTCTGTTTGGAAGGGAACTGAATCTAAAAACTTGGTTTTTTATCAAAATTTAACTCAACCCAATACTGAGGTTATAGAACTAATTTCTGAGTTTGAAGCCAGTTATAGTTTTATTGATTATCAAGGAGATATCTTTTGGTTTACGACGGATTTAGATGCTTCTCGAAGTCGAGTAATTGCCATTGATATTAATACCAAAATTCCTACCGAAATTATTCCCGAAGCTCCAGAAACCCTAGAAGGAGTTAACATTTTAAATAATCAATTCATTGCCGATTATTTGAAAGATGCCCATACTCAAATGAAAATCTTTAATTTAGATGGGTCATTTGTTCGAGAAATTGAATTACCAGGAATTGGTTCTGTGGGAGGTTTTGGGGGGAAGCGATATGATACGGAAACCTTCTATAGTTATACCAGTTTCACCGCTCCTAATACTATTTATCGCTACAATCTGATTACGGGAGAAAGTACAATTTATCGTCAAGCTCAGGTTGACTTTAATCCCGATGATTACGAAACCCAACAGGTTTTTTATCCTAGTAAAGATGGTACTTTAATCCCCATGTTTATTACTGCTAAAAAAGGGGTAGAATTGAATGGAAATAACCCGACAATATTATATGGATATGGGGGATTTAATATTTCCCTAACGCCTTCGTTTTCTATTAGTCGTTTAGTCTGGTTGGAAATGGGTGGTGTTTATGCGATCGCCAATTTACGAGGCGGGGGAGAATATGGAGAAAATTGGCATCAAGCCGGAACAAAACTCAAGAAACAAAATGTCTTTGATGACTTTATTTGTGCCGCCGAATGGTTAATAGAAAACCGCTATACTTCTACTGAAAAATTAGCAATTATGGGGGGAAGTAATGGTGGGTTGTTAGTAGGAGCTTGTATGATTCAACGCCCGGATTTATTCGCGGCGGTGTTACCTGCGGTGGGGGTTTTAGATATGCTCCGCTTCCATAAATTTACTATTGGTTGGGCCTGGTGTTCCGATTATGGTTCGCCGGAAAATCCCGAAGAATTTCAAGCCTTATACGCCTATTCTCCTCTGCATAATTTGAAGCCAGGAACCGCTTATCCAGCTACTTTAATTACTACAGGAGATCATGATGATCGAGTGGTTCCCGCCCATAGTTTTAAGTTTGCTTCTGCTTTACAGGAACACCATATTGGGGAAAATCCAGTATTAATCAGAATTGAAACAAAAGCCGGACATGGCGCCGGAAAACCCACGGATAAAGTGATTGAGGAAATTGCCGATCAATTTGCTTTTTTAAAGCGAGTTCTCCAGATTAATTCCTAAAAACGTTGTTGCCGTTGTTGCGCTTTAGCGCTCTTTCTAGGGGCACTGAAGAAGAATGGGCGCTGAAGCACAACAACGTGCGCTGAAGCGCAACAACGTGCGCTGAAGCGCAACAACGCGCAACAACGTGCGCAACAACGTGCGCAACAACGCGCAACAACGTGCAACAACGCACAACAATGGGCCTAACTACTTAGCAGTTTTTATAAAGGAACATGGGTGGCAATTTTTTCGTTATTAGCCCCATAAACTTCTAGGGAAATTTTGGCATTTTGACTAATAGTTTCTAAAGCAACTTTGAGGACTTGAACGTGCTTTTCAGCTTCGGAACGTTTTTTAGAATCCCCTGCTTGATCGGCATTTTTAGCCGTAGATTGAATTTGATTGACATATTCAGAGGTTAAGCGAACCGTAATCAAACTTTCAGTTACACTATAGTTACAAACCTTGGGATTTCCACTGCATAATTTACCTAAATCTTGACGGGCTTTTTCCAAGCGAGATGTAATCTGATTTTGAATATCTGCCCGTTTCCAAGACTCATTAAATGTTGTTAAAAGGGGCTTAATTTTCGCAGAATAGGAACTACTAACCGGAACTTGTTTTCCGTAACTGACCGCCCGACTCCAATAGGTAACAGCCTCAGACCAAGCACCCCGTTGTTCTAAAAGTTTGGCTTGTTCAGAATTACTAATCGCTTGATTATAAGCATCTAAACCCACTTGTTCAATGGTTTTGCGATCGCGAGCCGCTTCTACTTTAGGTTGATACCGGGCTAATAAAACCTGGGCTGATTGATAAGCCGTTGTCCCATAGGGAATAGTCGATAAAGTATTAGCTGCGGTTTGCCAAGTTTCAAATACCTGTTGCCAACTTTCGGCATATTTGGCTACTCCTTGACGGGCTTCTGCAACTTGGGCGGTTTTCTTCGCCGTGGCTAAAATTTGTTCCCCATCCCGTTCTAATTTTAAGCGATTTCTCACATCCCCTAAATTAGCACGATATTGTTGCCATCGGGCTTGAGCAAAGGGATAAACAATACTACTATTAGGAACTTGATCTAAAAGGGCGATCGCTTCTTCCCATAAAGATTGCATTTTCGTCCAATCTGCTACGGAATGGGGTGGATTTTGACCCATTTCTGAAGCCTTTGCTGCCACATTTAAGGATTTAACTACCGAATTTAATTCGTTATATTCTTGACGATAAACCGATAAAAGAGCTTGGGATTCAGGATAACGGGGCGACCAAAAAGGAATGGTTTCTAAGAGTTTAATCCCCGATTGTAAATCTTCTGACGCCAAAATAGGAGCTTTAGAAGAACTGACGGTTTCAATGATTTGTTTAGATTTTTGACTAAAATCTCTGGCGGTATCTATTTCCTGACATTCTCCCGTCACACAGGGACGAGTTACAGTATAAACACATCCAAATACCACAAGTAAAACCGCAGCAATTTTAGCCAGTAAAACTAGATTTAATCCCTTACGAATTGGTGGTTCTTGGGGAGATGGTTCATCAATATCAGTTTCTTCCTCAACCGATGTACTAATATCCTCTAAAGCCTCTATATCTTGGGTATCAAAAGGATTATATTCTCCCGTTTCTTCTTCTAAAAAAGGATTTTTAGCTTCTACCTCGGAGGATTTGCTAATATCTTGTTTTTGCTTTTGTTCTAAAACTGCTGTTTTCATAATTTTCTCCCTAGTAAGTGAGATATTCTACCATTAAAATTTTAGATGTTCAATTTTAACTCAAACCTAACTCCCGTTTGAGCAAATTAATTGATTCTGCACCAATATAATTCGGACAGCAGACCAATTGAGGTTGACGAATCAATTCTTCTCGATTGGTATGAACCAAATTCTTGATCACCGGATAACTGGCTTGATCGCAAATAATAATCCGGGCTGTGCGAATAATCGAATTAATCTTATAGGGATCGCTTAATTGAGCCGTCAGTACCAAAATATCATCCCCCCGCAAGCTGTGAATAATCACTTCCGTCGCCCTTAATAACCCCGAACTCAGACTCACAATTCCTAAATAAGTCCCCTTGGGAGCATCCCGCACCAACTCAATTTCCTTCGCATAGTTATGAATATCAATCGGAATCACCCGCACGGACTTAGGGGCGGCAATGGCTTCAGCTTGTCCAATAAAATAGCGACTGGTCACCACCGTTCCTGATGGGACTTTTTCTAATAATTCGGGTAGCTGTTCAATCGGGACTAATTGTACTGGAATTTTTAGGGCTTCTTCTAATTCCTGAGCCATTAATTCTCCAATCCCAATATCTTGAGCCGGAGCCGTTACTAAAACCCGGGCACTACACCGTAATCGCCAATCAATTTCCCCAAGAAACATTTCTCTGGCTTGATTCAGGGTACATCCTTGAGATAATAATTCATCCAAACTTCGTTGAATAGTTTTATTAGCTTGGGGATAATCTTCTAAAATCGGCGAGTTTAACCTAGAGCCACTTTCATTACCTAAAGCCCGCACATAAATCCCCGATCCCGCCTGAGCTTCTACTAAACCATTATCTTCCAATTGTCGATAAACTTTGCTAATCGTATTCCGGTGTAATCCCGTTTCCATCGCCAGTTGACGAGTGCTGGGTAAACGTTGTCCAGGGGGAAATTCTCGAGAGGCGATCGCAAATCTAATCTGATTAAATAGTTGGTTAGAGGCGGGAATATCGCTATCAGGTTGAATATAAAACCGAACCATGATTAAATCTCCAAGGGAATAAAGAAAAATGGGTTAAGTGTCTATTTCCCAGACATTACTGTTTGAGAAAAATATGGATTTATCTCCTGAAAATTTTTACACCCTTTAATTTTAATTGTGCCATTTATTGATCGGCTTTTTGTTTTTTTTAACGAGTTCTAAAGTTTTACCCGTTTTGTATCAGAAAGTTTTGATTAATTTTATTCATTATCAATTGCAATCATTTGATATCTTGCATATTACCCGATTTGGGGATATATCGGTATAGTGTTGAGAGTTATTCGTAACAGATTAAAAGATAATGATCAATCAACCCCTACACACCACCAATGTTCAGATTCCCAATGGGGACTTACAAATTGACGCCTATCTCGCTCAACCCCAGGGAGTAGGGCCATTTCCCGCCGTGATTGTGATTCAAGAAATTTTTGGGGTTAATTCCCATATTAGAGATGTGACCGAACGCATCGCCAAAGAAGGATATATTGCGATCGCACCCGCCATTTATCAACGCTTTGCCCCGGGTTTTGATGTCGGTTATACTCCAGAGGATATAGAATTAGGACGAAAATATAAAGATCAAACTACCGCCCCAGAACTATTAAGCGATATTCAAGCCACCCTCAAATACTTAAAAACCCTCCCCAACCTAAAACCCAAATTCGGTACCATTGGGTTTTGTTTTGGCGGTCACGTCGTCTATTTAGCCGCCACCCTCCCCGATATCCAAGCCACAGCCTGTTTCTATGGGGCTGGGATTGCCACTATGACCCCCGGTGGCGGAGCCCCAACAATCACCCGTACAGCAGACATTCAAGGGGTTCTCTATGGCTTTTTTGGCACAGAAGATCCCCTAATTCCTAACGAACAAGTAGATCAAATCGAAACCGAACTCCAAAACCATCAAATTCCCCATCAAATTTTCCGCTACAAAACCGATCACGGCTTCTTCTGCGACCAACGCAGCACCTACAACCCCCAAGCTGCTCAAGACGCCTGGACACAGGTTAAACAAATCTTTCAGCAGGAGTTATAGAGAATTACGAATTACGAATTACGAATGGGGAATGGGGAATATTTTACTTCCGCCTCCCCTGTCCGCCTTATTCACCCGACCTCCTCTAACTGTGTTATGCTCAGAAGATTGGAGTGTTGTTGAAGACGAGAGCAGCGTTATAAGCAGGTTCCTAACACCTTTATTTTTGTTTTTCTTTACTTTTTGTTATGGCTACTAAAAACCCGTCCTTTTCTCTTGATGATTTTGCCAAAGCCCTAGATCAACAGAATTATGATTTACATAAAGGGCAAATCGTCAAGGGTCAGGTAGAATCCTATACCAGTGATGGTGCTTACATTGATATTAAAGGAGCTAAATCTCCTGGTTTTATTCCTAAAAAAGAGATTTCAATTGTAGAAGTTGAGGATGTTTCCGAAATTCTCCCCTTAAAAGAGGAGCGAGATTTTCTAATTATTAGAGAACAAAATGCCGATGGTCAAATCTTACTTTCCATCCGACAATTAGAAATGAAACAAATTTGGGATCAACTCCTAGACGCTCAAAATGGAGGTCAATCTTTACAAGCTAGAGTGACCGGAGTAAATCGAGGAGGTGTGACCGTTGAAGTTCATTCTTTACGAGGATTTATTCCTCGATCGCATCTCTTAGAAAAAGACGACCTAGACTCCTTAGTTGATCAATCTTTAAGTGTTAGTATTTTAGAATTAGATCCCGAACGGAATAAAATTGTTTTATCCCAAAGATTAGCCTCTCAATCCATCGGTTTTAGTCAACTAGAAGTCGGTCAACTGGTGGAAGGAAAAGTCATGGGAGTTAAACCCTTTGGCGTGTTTGTGGATATTGAAGGAGTGACCGGATTAATTCACATTAAAGAAGTCAGTCAAAAATATGTTGAATCTTTACCCACCCTTTTCCCCGTAGGTAACTTTATCAAAGCAATGGTGATTAGTTTAGATGAAGGTCGCCATCGGATTTCCCTCTCTACCCGAATATTAGAAAATTATCCAGGTGAAGTAGTCGAGAAATTATCAGAAGTGATGGAATCAGCCGAAGCTCGTTCAGAAAGAGCTAAAAAGTTAATTATTCTGTAATTTAAAATTTCCCCCTAATATTATTATTATTTTAGGGGGATTATTTTTGACAAAGACCGATCCAGCAAATCTATCTGTTAAAGTCTTTCCCCCCCTGTTCCGGTGTTCCGGTGTTCCCTCCCCCCCTAGCCCCCCGTGCACGGGGGGTTTGGGGGGCTGTTCCCTCTATAATTTTAATTGTCAAACTTCTCATGATTCATGTTTTAGGAATTGATGGCGGCGGTTCTAAAACAGTTTGTGTGTTAATGAATGCCGAAGGTCAAATATTAGGACGGGGACAAGCCGGGCCCTCTAATTATCAAACAGTCGGAATTGATGCAGCTAAAATCAACATTATTTCAGCGATTAAACAAGCAGTTGATCAGAGTTTTTTAGCCTTAGAAGGGTTAGTTCCAATTCAAGGAATTAGTTTAGGATTAGCAGGAGTAGGGCGTCCTGAAGATATTGATTTAATTCGTAATTTGATCCAAGAAATTCAAACTCACCAAGAATTATCTATTGACTGGAAATTAACCCCAGAAAATATTATTATTAATGGTGATAGTGTAATTGCTTTAGTCGGAGGTTTAGGTCACTCCGTTGGTATAGTTGTAATTGCCGGAACAGGTTCCCATATATTCGGAAAAAATCGTCAAGGAATCACAAAACGAGTCGGCGGTTGGGGTTATATTTTAGGAGATGAAGGCAGTGGTTATGATATTGCGATTCAGGGGCTAAAAGCTGCCTTACGTTCCCATGATGGTCGCCTAGAATATACAAATCTAATTCCCCAATTTAAAGAAACTTTAAAGTTAAATTCCATTGAAGAATTAATTCCTATTATTTACCGTCAAGGATGGGGAGTTAAAAAAATCGCTAGTTTAGCGCCCATTGTAGATCAAGTTGCGGCGGAGGGTGATTCGGTCGCTCAAAATATTATTAAAAATGCCGTTAATGAATTAGCTTTAGCTACGGAAGTAGCCATTAATGCTTTATTTGAACCAACAGAATCCTTTGAAATTGTAGTGACCGGAGGAGTATGGCAAGGATTAGCTAATTTTCGCCATCAATTTGAAGTTGAAATTAATGCGATCGCTCCTTGGGCTAATATTATATCTCCTCGTCATGAACCAGCTTATGGTGCGGGATTGTTAGCACTAGAATAGTCTGATCATCAAGGACAATTAGACAATAAACAACAGCTTACCTAATTTCCTCAATAATACGTTCTAGGGCCTTAACGGGATCATTAGAGGCGGTGATCGGACGTCCAATAACCAGGTAATTCGCCCCGGCTTTCAGGGCTTCGGATGGGGTAAAAGTCCGTTGTTGATCGCCTTTATCTGCCCAAACCGGACGTACCCCCGGACAAACTAATAGAAACTCATCCCCACAGGTTTGACGGAGTTGGGCGACTTCCTGGGGAGAACAAACTGCCCCCGCCAACCCACTTTCTTGAGCTAATAAAGCCATACTTAAAGCATATTCAGGTAACTCTAAAGGCACTTTTAAATCAAAGGCTAAATCCCTAGAATTTAAACTGGTTAATAGGGTAATAGCGATTAATTTGGGGACGGGATAACCCGCCTCCTTTGCGCCATCTTCTGCGGCCATTTGTGCGGCTTTCATGGCTGTTTTTCCGGCTGTTGCATGAAGGGTAATTAAATCCACACCATATCGGGAAGCAGACCGACAAGCTCCAGCAACGGTATTAGGAATATCATGAAATTTTAAATCCAGAAAAATGCGTTTTTCTTGAGATTTGAGGAAGGTTAAAATTTCTGGGCCACAACTAACAAATAATTCTAAACCCACTTTCCAGAATGTAACTTGATGCAGTTTTTCAACTAGGGCGATCGCATCTTCTTTACTAGAAACATCCAAGGGAACAATAATTTTATCTAAGTTCATTTTCAATTATAAATTGTAGTGAGTCCTTTAGGACTCAGTACCAGGAACTTGCCATACCTTCAACAAGTCCCCGTTCAAAAAACAAAGATGATATTATCTTATAAAATGGCGGGGAGGGGATTTGAACTCCTGACCTTCGGGTTATGAGCCCGACGAGCTACCAGACTGCTCTACCCCGCGTTGCTTTTCTTCCTTTTGTATTATAACCATAACTTTCTGGATTTGGCAACCCCTTTTGGAAAATATTTTTTTTGGCGCAGGGGAGGTAGGGGGAAAAGCAGATGCTCTATTGTGATCAACGCCTAACGGCATCAAAGGTAAAATCACTATCCCCGTCTACAGTAGACCGAATGTTCTTGGTTTTCCATTCCTAAGTTGGTTTTACCCAGCAAGCAACTTGATGCTCGGTTTCAATCAATTCTAATTTAGGGTTTTCTTGAAAACAATGTTCAATCGCAAATCGACATCGCGGAGCAAAGGGACATCCTAGGGGATAATCTATTAAACTGGGTGGCATTCCAGCAATTGCTTTTAACGGTTCTTGACGAATTTGATCCAGTCGGGGTAAACTTTCTAATAGTCCAATTGTATAGGGATGACGAGGGTTTTTATATAGTTGATGTACCGTTGCTTGTTCCACAATTTGCCCCGCATACATGACTATAATTCTATCTGCTAATCCTGCTAATAATGCTAAATCATGGGTAATCCAAATGACAGACATTCCCTGTTCATTTTTCAGTTGTTTAACTAATTCTACAACCTGCGCTTGAACAGTTACATCTAAGGCGGTTGTGGGTTCATCTGCGATTAATAATTTGGGTTGACATCCTAAACCTATGGCAATCATTACCCGTTGACGCATTCCTCCAGAAAATTCGTGGGGATAGTTTTTTAATCGTTTTTCTGGATTAGAAATTCCCACCTGTTTCAATAGTTTAATAGCTTGGTTTTTAGCTTGTTCAGAAGTAAGTTTAAGATGAATTTGTAATGCTTCAGTAAGTTGTTTCCCAATAGTTAAAACCGGGTTAAGAGAAGTCATCGGGTCTTGAAAAACCATCGCAATTTCATGACCCCTAAGTTCTTGTAATTGTTGAGGATTGAATTTAATTAAATTTTTACCTTCAAATAAAATTTCACCTTGGGTAATTTTCCCTGGTGGTGATGGAATTAACCCTAAAATAGATAGGACACTAATACTTTTTCCTGACCCCGACTCCCCAACAATTCCTAGGGTTTCCCCTGGATAAACTTGATAGGAAATTCCATTCACAGCATGAACCACCCCATCAAGGGTAAAAAACTTAACGGCTAAATTTTTAACCTCTAATAAAGGAATCATTACTAATGGGTAATGGGTAATGGGTAATCGGTAATGGGTAATACTTCGACTTCGCTCAGTAACAGGGTAATGGGTAATGGTTAATAAACTGATGACTGGTACAGACGCGCCATGGCACGTCTCTACACTGATGACTGATTATTTGACTACTCGTAAGCGTTGGGTGATTAAGGTTACTCCTCCTTGACGCATTAAAATAGCAGAAATCCAATTATTTCCCGCTTTATCAGGAGCTTGACCTACTTTGAAAATACCGCCAGAGGGTAAAAATTCTAATTGTAAAAGACCGGAATTGTTATAGGTTTCTGCGGTAATAGGTTCTGTAATGGCGGTTCCAATTAAAATATCATTCTCTAAAGGTTCTTGAACAATTGCATCAATATTAAATTCCTGACCCGCTTTGACTTGTTCAGGGAGATTAAAAACTACCGTTGGCGGTTTCTTGCCTAAAGTTAGTTGATTTTTTTCTGCTATAATCTCCTGTTTAATAATTTTTTCCCCTTGAATTTGTTGCTGTGATGTGATGGTGGAAGTTAAGGCAAACTCGCGATTATCAATTTTTTTAGTTCCGGTAATTTCCGTAATGGTTGTCGTGGTTAAAATATCACCATTTTGTTGCCAAGATTGTAATTCTGTGCGATAATTAAGTTGAGAATATCTATTCCAAAATTCTTTCAGAACCTGTCTCAAACTTTGATAGTCTAATCCATCAGAATTGGTAAAATTAGAGCCATAAAAGCCCATTACCTTTTCCACGTCTCGACGATTAGCGGCGGCATCAATTTGATTTAAAAGATTAGTGACATTGGCGGGGGCTGTTTCTGGGGTTTCGGCATTCGCCCGTAGGGAAATCCCCGTACCCATTCCCCAAAGTATGGTTCCTAGAACTACAGAAAATAATGGCTTTGCCCATAAATGGCGCATCTGTACACCATACCTGTTCTGAAAAGATTGTCGTTGAACTATGGGAAAAATTGTCATTGGATTTTCAAAATTAAGAATAGCGATTTCCTGTAAGTTTTATGGTAACTTAAAAAGCCATAACACAAAGTTGAACGTAGTCTAGGGGAGAACACTTGAGTCAAACACCCATTCGCTTACTCATTGCCGCCAGTGGGACAGGTGGACATTTATTTCCGGCGATCGCCACCGCCGAAAACCTGTCTGATTTTGAGATAGAATGGTTAGGTGTACCCGATCGCCTCGAACGAGAATTAGTCCCGTCCCAATATCCCCTCCATACCATCTCCGTTGAAGGCTTCCAGCAACGCCTGGGTTTAGGAACCCTAAAAATCTTAGTCAAATTCGCCCGTTCCCTGGTGCAAGTTCGCCATCTCCTGAAAAAAGGTAAGTTTCGCGGGGTATTCACCACCGGAGGCTATATTGCAGCACCCGCTATTATTGCGGCTCGTTCCCTCGGTCTACCCGTAATTCTCCATGAGTCTAATGCTTTACCTGGAAAAGTGACCCGGAATTTTGGCCCATGGTGTAATGCCGTGGGTTTAGGGTTTGAAGCGGCTATTCCTTATCTTCCCCGTACTAATACGGTTGTAGTCGGAACCCCCGTGCGTCCCAACTTTCTCCAAACCTCTGCCCCGTTATCTTTTTCTCTCCCCGATGAGGTTCCGGTTATTGTGGTGGTTGGGGGAAGTCAGGGGGCGGTGAGTGTGAATAAATTAGTCCGAGAGGCTGCTCCTACTTGGTTTGAAGCCGGGGCGTGGGTAGTCCATTTAACGGGAAATAATGACCCCGATGTGAATGTATTAAACCATCCTCAGTATATTAAAATGCCCTTTTATGAGAATATGGCAGCCTTGTTGAAACGGGCGACTTTAGCCGTAAGTCGTTCCGGGGCGGGAACCTTAACGGAATTAGCCATTACCCACACCCCCTCAATTTTAATTCCCTATCCCTTTGCCGCCGAAGACCATCAAACCTATAACGCTAAGGTTTTTGCCGGGGCGGGTGCGGCGTGGATGTTTCAACAAAAAGACTTGACCGCAGACCTGTTAGCGAGTAAAGTTTTGTATCTGCTACAATCGCCGGAACAGTTACAAAAAATGGCAGAAGCCACCGCCTCCGTTGCCATCACCAACAGTGCAGAACAATTAGGGGATTTAATCAGAAAGCTTGTAGTTTAGATGGGACTGTATCAACAGTAACGGTTTTTCTCAGTGATTTCCGTCACACTGGGATCAAAACAATATCACAGACAACAGGGATTTCACGCATACCCCAATGCCCGATAATAATAGATGATATAAAAGATAAAGTTTTTTGAGGGTGTGGGTATGAAATTCGCAACAGTAGCCACCACAGTAGTGATGATGATCTTGGGTTTAACTGTTCCCGCTCAGGCTGAGAACCCCGCCCATCTCAAGCAGCTATTGGAAACCAAAAACTGCCCTGGGTGTGACCTTAGTGGCGCTCAGTTAGCAGGTGTGAACCTTCAAGGTGCTAATCTTCGAGATGCCAACTTGAAAGGAGCTAATTTACAGGGTGCTAATCTGAATGAAGTTAATTTTAATCGGGCTGTATTGACCGAAGCGAATTTAGAAAGTGCCCATCTAGTTGCAGCTAAGTTACATGGGGCTAATTTAGAACAATCTAATTTGAGCTATTCTAACCTGAGTTTAGCGGGTTTAGTAATTGCTAATTTAAACCATGCTAACTTGAGTCATGCTAATCTGATTGGAGCAAATTTAGAGAGTGCAGATTTAACGGGTGCTAACCTCAGAAATACTCAACAATCTGTTGCTACTTTAGGTGAAGTGAAGCTACAAGAAGGCAGTTTATACGGATTTGATGTCAGTGGTGTTAATTTCCGCGATGCCGATTTAACAGGCGCTAATCTCACGGGTGCAAATTTAACCGCTTCAGATTTAGCCGGAGCGACTTTAGAAAATACCACAATGATTAATGCAAATTTAATGGATATTCGTCGATAAAAACCTGTAGAAACCAAACCCATACAACAAAATATCACAACCTATTCAGGATTCCTACCTGGAGGTTTGATATTTTATTTTACTATTTACTATCCATTGGACACTGTTTATAAATGGAGCTAAGCGGGCTCGAACCGCTGACCCCCGCAATGCCATTGCGGTGCTCTACCAACTGAGCTATAACCCCTTGCATTATTTCAATATAGTCTTTTAACCAATGCTTTGTCAAGTAGTCAGTGAAAACTTTTTTTCGGAGTGTAGGATAACGGAATTCCCAACGCTCCGAAGGCTACTAAAAGTAATAATAAGCGTGCTGAGACATTTGGGCGAAGTGATCAATACAAGATCCCATCAGGAAGTAAACTAACCCCATAGCGGCGGCGGACAAGGCAACTAAGATCCCGGCCAGCATGAAGGAGTATTCTTTGAACTCCACAGCTTGCTTCATTAAGTGTAATGACCAAGCAACCAGAGCCACATCAATTATTAGAATAGGAATCAACATAAGTTACGTTTCGTAACATTTCCCCTATTCTAACAAGTGTTCCGATCAGAATGCCAGCTTCAGCAATTCCATCACTCCGTAGAAGATCAACAGAGAGGATTCATCCCCCCAAAACCCATTACCCAAAACCCAAAACCCATTACCCAAAACCCATTACCCATTACCCAAAACCTATTACCCAAAACCTATTACCCATTACCTATCAATCACAGCGATCGCAACAGCCCTTAACCGTAATTTCATAGGCATTCACCCGAAACCCTGGGGGTAAAGGGGTAAGAGGCAAATCACCCAGGACATCCCACTCTAAATCCTGAATTTGACCACAACACTCACAGACAAAATGGTGATGGGGTTCCACCTTGGCATCATAACGAGTGACTCCTTCATCTAGCAGTACCTCTCGGACTAATCCCACCGATCGCAAAACCGTCAAAGCACTATAAACACTAGCTTTAGAAGCGATAGGAAGTTCCCGATTAATCTCGGTGAGAATATCATCCACCGTCGGGTGATCGTAACGAGACAAGAGATTAGCATAAACCGCAAAACGTTGGGGGGTGATGCGTAACCCCTTTTGCTTCATCTTTTGGCTGATCTCGGTGGTTTTATTCTGACCTTCCATGGCTTGCTATATTAAATCTTCCTTTACAGATCATAACATTTATTTTAAGTAACTGAACTTTAGATCAATCTTATTCTTATCCTTGACAAATTTAAAGCTAAGAATTATTCTTAGTTATAGCGAGATCAATAATAAGGAGACACAATGGACTTATCCAACGCAGAAACCGCCAAAAACCTTGAATCTGCCTTTGGTGGAGAATCAATGGCCAATCGCAAATATCTATTTTTCGCAGAAGTTACAAAAAAACTTGGGCTGGGGGATTTGTCCAAACTGTTTCGGGAAACCGCCAATCAAGAAACAGAACACGCCTTTGCCCATTTCCGCCTCCTGCATCCAGAATTAGTCGTCACTGACCCCGACGCCCTATCCGATGAAGAAAAGAAAAAAATTGCTACCCGGTGTTTGGAGTTGGCTATTGAAGGGGAAACCTACGAATACACCACCATGTACCCCGAATTTGCCACCCAAGCCCGAATTGATCGAGATGAGCAGGCAGTGAGTGAATTTGAAGAACAAGAGGCTGAGTCCCGGGAACACGCCGGAATTTTCCGCAAAGCTGCCTCTAACTTTGGCCTATTGGTTCCGATTGAACATCATCACGCCGACCAATATACGGAAGCCATGAACACACTACACGGTGGGGCTGCGACCGCCAAATCCGCTCCTGGCGATCCTCAAACCCAAAAATGGATTTGTCGCCAATGTTCAATGATTTACGATCCTGTTGTCGGTGATCCTGATTCCGGTATTGCCCCAGGAACAGCCTTTGAAGCCATTCCCGAAGATTGGCATTGTCCGATTTGTGGCGTAACCAAAAAGAGCTTTATGGTTTACGAAGAAGCGATCGCAGCCTAACCCGTTTCCCCCAAATCACAATGAAAAACCCGCCCATCGGATCAACTGTCTTAGGGGGCGGGTTCCCTGTTCCCTATTCTTAGGCTTGTTTTACCCGTTGAGTCGGGGGCATGACCACTTTCTGGGCCAAACCAACGGTTTTTAAAACCCAAATTGACCACCAAGTCATATCGAGTTCCCACCATTTCAGTCCCGCTTTAGCAACATTCGGATAGGCGTGATGGTTATTATGCCAACCTTCCCCGTAGGTAAAAATTGCCGCCCACCAAAGATTCCGAGAATTATCATTGGTGTCAAAGCTGCGGTATCCCCACATATGAGTTACCGAATTAATCAACCAGGTACTATGCCACAACACCACAGCCCGGACAAATACCCCATAAATGACCCATGACCAACCCCCAATGGCATAAAGCAGTAAGGCCACGGGAATTTGCATTAACAGATGATACCGATCTAACCAACAATAAAAGGGATCTCGTGCTAAATCCGGTGCAAATCGTTTGTAGTGTTCAGCGTCAAAAAAGGATGGACGAGGATAGAAAATCCACATCATGTGACTCCACCAAAATCCTCGTTTTGCGGAGTAGGGATCTTTATCTTCATGTTCGGTATGGGCATGGTGCAAACGGTGTCCGGCTACCCAAAAAATCGGCCCCCCTTGCAAGGCACAAACCCCAACTAAAGTAATCCCATATTCTAACCATTTGGGAACTTTAAAACTGCGATGACTTAATAGACGATGGTAGCCTAAACAAATTCCAATACTGCCAAAAAACCAGTGTAGAAACAGCGTAATTCCTAACGCTGACCAGGAAAAAAACCAAGGTGCTAATAAAGCCAGCAAATGGATAATACCGAAAAACGCAACTGTTAAACCGCTTAATTTCGGTTCATTTTCCGGCGAAGTTGCGGTCTGAAACGTCATGAAAATCTCCTCAACTAATAAATGTTTAATTAATCAATGGAAGCCAATCTGGGTTGATTGTAGGATAACAGAAATTTCTATCCATCCTTCCTGAAAAAATTGTGAATCAAAAACTCACCGACTTACCTGGCGATCTCTTGAATAAATCTCTGGTATTTTCATCAACCTTTGATTTGAGTTTAAACAAAATGTTTATCCAGTTGTTGTTGGGTTTAAAGTTCGATCAGCGATGGCGAGATTTTGATCACTCCCTTGAGTATGTATCATTATCAATTGATTCAACAAGCCTGTTTCAGCATTCGTAGCTTCGCTGGCGACTTCGATTCCGGGTTGCGATCGCAAATTTTTTCTTAAGTTCAGACGGGTTTCCTCGTTATCTTAAATTCAAGCCAACCGGATTATATCATGTTTTTGTTGAATTTTAGGATAACTTTCATATTCAAATAAATCTTGGGTTAACACCCCAAGCGGAAATTCTGTCAACAGACTCAATTAATTTTGCTATTTTAAGTTGAGTATATAATTACACAATTTTTAGACTAAAATATTTTAGTGTAATTGTCAATAAGTGTTTATCTCTCTTTTGTCGTTCTTCAAAAGGTTTCAAAGCAGAGGAACACGATATATCGTATCCCTACTGATCATTTTTTGGGCAATTCTTCTCAGAAGGTAAAAAATCAGGATTAAGAACTTCTTCTACAGTAAAGGGAGACTCCGTGGGAAATAGATTAATAGATAAACCTGTTTCACCGGCGGCTAGTTCCCTGGCATCTTGATAAGATTCATTAAAAATATCTTCAAAAAAACGATATAGACTCGGGCTGGTTTTGAAGGTATCTCGGAGGCGTTGACGATGTTCAAGAATGATGTACCGCCAACTATTTGTTCGTTTTTCTGGCTGATATTTATATTTGAGTAAGTGCATTAAAAGTACCTTCAAATTACTTTTTAAAGCATTTTTATCGCTTCTCCCCATACTTTCCAGTTCCTCTAGTAAGTTCTCTAAATCTACTTCGGCAAATTTTCCCTCTTTTAATATGTTGATAGTTGTCTGTAACCACAGATAAAAATCCCGATCATAAAGGGATGTTATTGCAGTTGTCGTTGATTGGATAGTGGTCATTTTTTTGACTCCCTTTCTCTTATCTACATAAGTCTAACAGATTCCATAATTTATCGCTATATAGGGTCAATAAACCCTGTTTATCACCTACTCAATACTTTGAATAAGTTGCTCATTTCGTAGTGAGTCCTTCAGGACTCTAAGCCCTAAAGGGCTTACTACGAAGTTAATTATCTTCAAAGGTAACATCTTCATATAAAGCCTCGATATGAGTGCGAAAATCAATACTGGTGAGATGAATTTCACTGCCTGAATGATAGAATTGTAATACCCACAAACCTTCGTTATTGCGACGAAAACAGTCTACACGCTGACGTTTTTGGTTAATTAAAACATACTCTTGTAAGGTTTCTAATTGTTGATAGTCGGCAAACTTGTCACCACGATCAAATGCTTCTGTTTTTGGGGATAAAACTTCAACAATTAAACAAGGATATTTTTTATGATTTGTAAATTTTTGATCCCTGGGATCACAAGTTACCATAACATCAGGATAATAATAAATATTAGCCGTATCTATCTGAGCTTTCATATCGGACATATAAACCCGACAACCTTTCCCTCGAACATGATTTCTTAACAGGGTAAATAAGTTTCCAGCAATTGTAACATGAGCATCACTCGCCCCTGCCATTGCATAAACTTGTCCGTCAATATATTCATGTTTGATCGGGCTGGTTTCTTCCCCTGCTAGATAATCTTCGGGAGAAATGTAAGTTTCGTGTTGATTAGCAATCATAGTTTTGAAAATAAAGTTATTTTTAAATTAATTCTAACATTTTGTAGTGAAGCATGAACGCCTCTAAGCCCTGAAGGGCTTACTACAAATGGTAGAATGTGGTAATTTGTTGAAGAAGTGGGGCATCGTGTTAAAAAATTCAAAATGGTTTTATCAAAACTGCATTTATCTCAGTTCATCCTTAATATTCTGGGGTTGCGCCAAGCCCTCCTCGCTGGTTTCACCCACCGAACAGTCTAACTCAGTAGTCTCCGAAACCCCGAAACCAATCCCCAAAAAACCTGTTAATAGTTTAGGAGGTTATTTCTATTCTAATGGAAACGGGCGTTGTCCCGATGGGAGTCGCCTGAATCAAATTTTGGGCTATTGCGTAGAAGGAAATCAGGCGTTGGGCCCTTTTTCCCAGAAACTTGTCGCCGCCTGTAAGGATGCTGATGGGGGTGATGCTTGCGGGTCAACTCGTTGGAGTTCCGCCTTACTGTATAAACTAATTCAGGATCAAAATCCGGTGGTAAGTCGTCCCCCTCAGTTTGTACTACTGGCTTTTGATGGGTCTTATTCCCTAGATGCCTGGAAAAAATCTCGCAACTTTACTCAAAGTATGGCGAAAAAAAATATCCCGGTTCACTTTACCTATTTTATTAGTGGGGTTTATTTTGTAAATAATGAGAAACGCAACCTCTATAAACCCCCTGGGGGCAAGGGTCAGGGACGGTCTGCCATTGGTTGGGGTGGCACTAAGCAAGAGATTAATCTCCGTCTGGAACAGTTAAATCAAGCATACCAAGAGGGTCATGAAATTGGCTCCCATGCGGTGGGTCACTTTGATGGGAGTCGCTGGAGTGAGGCGGACTGGAAAAAAGAGTTTGACTATTTTGATCAGTTTATTTTTGATGCCTACAAAATCAATAGTTTGAAGGGTGCTTTTGCCTTTGACCGCAGTGCTATTCAAGGTTTTCGCGCTCCTGAGTTGGGTCAGAGTCCGGGTTTATACAAAACTTTGAAGAAAACCGGATTTCGCTATGATACTAGCAAAGTGGCATCAGCGAATTACTGGCCGAAACAAGAAAATGGGATTTGGAATTTTCCCCTGGCTTCTTTAACAACGGCAATTACCCGCAAAAATGTTCTATCAATGGATTATAACTTTTACTATCTCCATTCTCAGGCGAAACCAAATTCTAGTAATGCCAAGCGCTATGAAGAAGATACTTTTCAAACTTATTTAAAATACTTCAATAGTAACTATTCTGGCAACCGTGCGCCTGTAAATATCGGTCATCACTTTTCAGCTTGGAATCAGGGAGCTTACTGGAATGCGCTATTTCGTTTTGCTGAGGAGGTTTGTGGGAAACCAGAAGTCCGATGTATTACTTATAGCGAGTTGGCGGATTTTATGGATTTACAAACTCCTGAACAAATTGCTGTTTATCAGAAGGGGGATTTTCCTAAAATAGAAGCTGAGTTGAACTGATATAGCGCCCGCCAAGGCAGTTAAGACACCAGACGGATATTGGAACCCAGACGGTAAAGTGTTTTCCCCCGGTGTTCCCTCCCCCCCCTAGCCCTGCGTGCACGGGGGGTTTGGGGGGGCTGTTTCCTGTTCCCTGCTATAATCCCTTAACGCCTCAATTAACCTTTGATTCTCGGCTTCGGTTCTAATTGCAACTCGGAAATAGCGATCGCCCAAACCGGGAAAACTCAAACAATCCCGAATTAGAATTCGGTGTTTTTTTAATAGATTTAATTGCAATTTAGAAACCGAAAAATCAGATTCTACTAAAATAAAATTAGCCGCACCTGGGTAGGGTTTTAATCCTGATATATTGGCTAAATTATGATATAATTGAGGACGGGATTCTTCTAACCAATTCCAGGTTTGTTGTTGAAATTCATGATCTTTTAAAACAGCAATTCCGGCCGCCACCGCCAAACTATTTACAGGCCAAGGATCGCGCCACCGTTGCCATTTTTCTAAGCGTTGGGGATGGGCGATCGCATATCCTAAACGCAATCCGGGTAAACTATAGAATTTGGTTAGCGATCGCAAAATCACTAAATTTTCATATTCCTTCACCCAAGAAACTAAACTTTGCTGTTGGCTAGGAAGTAAAAAATCCATAAATGCCTCATCCACCACCACCAAAGCAAACTGTTTTAAGGATTCTAATAATATTTCAGCCGTAAACAGTTTTCCGGTGGGATTATGGGGATTATTTAATAATAACCCCGATTTAGAACTCAAGGGTTGAGGCATAGAGAAATCTAACTCAATAGAGGCCATCGCAAGCGGACACTCGATCACATTCCCCTCAAAAGCCTTGAGTGAGCGCCCATAGTCTCCAAAGGCAGGAGTCAGTAAATAGGTCGCATCTAATGCCGCTAATTCCCGTCCTGCCCAGGTCAGTAACTCTGCGGCCCCATTTCCGGGTAAAACCCAATCCGCCCCTAGGAAGTTCGATCCGGTTTCGCGGTTGATTTGAGAGGCGATCGCTTCTTTCAATTCTCCATAATCAGGATTGGGATAGGCTTTTAAATCCCTCAGATGGTCTTGAATTGCCACCAGAGCCGACAAAGGCGGCCCCCAAGGATTAATACTGGCGGAAAAATCCAGAATATCCAAGGGAGAGCAGTCGGCCACGGTCGCAGCCCAAATCAAATTTCCACCATGACGGGGTGAATGGGTTGCTTCCACGCCTAGAAATTAGTCCTCATCACTATCTGGCTCTGCTTTGGTATTAGCCACTTTTTCCTTGAATAGTTTACCCGATGAAAAAGCCGGGACTTTGGTGGCTGGAATTTCCATTTTTTCCCCAGTTTTCGGGTTACGACCCTCACGGGCTTTCCGTTCGCGGGACTCAAAGGAACCAAAGCCAACCAGTGTCACTTTGTCATCATTGGAAACTGCTTCCATGATGGTTTCTAAAGCTGCCGTTAACACCGCATCAGCTTGTTTTTTGGTCACACTGGCCCGTTCTGCTACGGCGTCCACTAATTCACCTTTGTTCATTTGAGTTTTTACTCCTTAAAATTGGCATGAAGCAATCAATAGTATAGCTGTTGACTGTTGACTCGTAAGAGCGAAGTGACTGATCTATGTCAACTTAAAGCAAGCAGTAAGCTATAAATTTGAGTCGAAACTGGGTTTTACCCCCCCTAGCCCCCCCTTGGTAATGGGGGGAACTGGATTCAGAGTCTCCCTTGATAATGGGGGAACTGGATTCTACCCCCTTGGTAATGGGGGGGAACTGGATTCTACCCCCTTGGTAATGGGGGAACTGGGTTCTACCCCCATTGGTAAGGGGGGCAGGGGGGGTAAAAAGGGCTATGTTACTAATTTACCGTCTTTGCATCATCCGTAAGGCATCGGGACTAGCGTTATATTCATAACCGTAGGGAGCGCGATCGCTGTCATCCAAAATTTGAGGCGTGACTAACACAATCACTTCCGCCCTTGTATTTTGCTTATTGGTTCTGCGGAACAAGGAACCCACAATGGGTAAATCCCCTAATAATGGGATTTTGCTAACGGTAGCTCGTTCATTTTCCTGAATAATTCCCGATAAAATCAGGGTTTGGCCATCGCGCAAACGGATTAAACCTGATTCGACAGTCCGGCTGAGAATCTGACGGGCAAAATCACCACCGCCAGCATTAACTTGATCTCCGGGGGCACTGACAGTGGGGTTAATTCGCAGAGAAACAAAGCCGTTATCATCAATCCGTTCGACGTTAACATCCAGGGTTAAACCAACATTTTGAAAGGTAAAGTTTTTGTTGTCCCTGGTGCCGGAAACCGTGTCTGTAAAGGTTGTTGTAACTGATTTAACAATTTCTTCAACTAAGGCTACTTTGGCGGTTTCACCCTCCTGAACTACTAAGGTCGGATCGGTGAGAATCTTAGCATTGCCACTAATAATTTGAGCCGTTAAAGTTGATAAGAACTTGCGGGGATATTGGAAGAAGGGAAAAATACTATTCGTAACTGAACCTAAAGCCGTCACCGCTCCAGTTGCTAAATCTCTGGTGTAGGGTTGGTATGCAGAAATCCCGACTTGACCTGGACGAGAGGTTACAGGGGCAATCGGGTCTAAACCAACGCCTCCTCCGGGTGCTGTTAAAGGAGTTGTAGACAATGCGTTAGGATTATAAAAAGGCGCCTCACCAGAAAGGGGATTCGGAATAATCGGTCGCGCATTAATCCCACTGGTTGCGGTTGCCTGATTCGGGGGATTATACCCACCAAAATTAACCGAAGCCGCACCGCCATCATTGACAAAGAAGGTATCGTTAACTCCAAAGGAGAAACTACTACTGGCGGCTTCTTCTCCACTTAAATTGACGTCAACAACTTTAACGTTAACAGCCACCTGACGCTGACGTAAATCCATCTGGGTCAACATCGCCACGGCGGTTTCTACTAGGTGTGGCGGGCCAACTAGGGTGATAGAATTTAGTCGGTCATCGGTAGAGATGGATAATCCTTTCAGCACTAGGGGACTGCCAGATTCTTTGGCCGATAATTCTGTAATTGTTGGTGTTCTAGTCTCAACATATCTGGAATTAATCCCGGTTCCCACCTGCTCAATCCGAACTTGATCGACCTGAATTTGAGTTGCTGCTCCCTGACTACTCAAAAAACCTGCCGCACTTTTGGCTGGAACCTGATTTAGTCTCAGGCTACGAACGACAATATCATTGGCAGTAGTGGGCAGTTTAACCCCGACAAAAATAGTATTCCCGACACGATTTGCTTGTAATCCACTTAAACGCAAAACATAGTTAAAAACATCCTCAACAGACTCATTTTCAATGTCTAAGGATATTTTTCGCCCTAGGATTTGGTTTTGTTCCTTCTCGTCATTGGGCGCTCTAAACTCACCATTGGAGTCATCTTTGATTAAATTACTGATTGCTAAATTCAGTCCAGCAGTTCTGGCTAATAATGCTAAAACATCACTAACCGGGGCATCTCGCAACACTAAACGGGGAATCCGTTGAGTGGTATTGAGGCGAATGGCGGGGACTCCGGCATTAACATTAGAAACGGCTATATCTCCCAAGGGTGGAGCGACGGCCCGGGGGAGGAAAGGAGGCGCCGCATCGGAAGGGCGAATCCCACTCTGGGGAACATTGCGGCCATCAATAGTAATTTGAGGATCGGGAACTAATACGGGTTGAGGGCTTCTGGCTGGGGGTGCTGGGGGTGCTGGGGGTGGTGCTGGGGGGTTAGGTACTTGATTAGGGACTTGGGCAACAGCACCCGCAGATGCACCCATACTAATCACAATCCCTTCGTTAGACCCTTGCATAATCCGGGCTTCGGGGGAACCATTCACCCCACTCACAATTACCCGCACACTGGTAGAATCCAGTTGGGTAACTACCACCGAGGCAATACCAGGGATAGGATTATTTTGTTGAAAGTTTTGTTTTTGGGCTGGAAGTTGGGTATTAATAATGTCGGCAACAAAATCATTACCCCGTCTAACCACAAAAACTTCTGGTCTTTCTCCACTTTTAGTGACTAATACTAAAGCCACTTCCCCATTCATTTCCACCAGTCGTACATCCTGGACTTGAGTTTGTGCAAATGCCGGGGTTTGTGCCACAATTGCGATCGCAGCACCAGTTAAAATTCCTGTACCAATTCTTTGAAAATGTTTCACGTTTGCTCCTCAACACAATATCTAAATTTCGGGGTCAATATCCTGCTACCTTACAACAACTTAGATCAGAAGTTACAATTATTTAGGAGGTTCGGCAGCAGCAGCTTCAGCCGCAGGAGCCTTAACTTCTTTTTGACTCAAAGGGAGTAACACCTGTAACTCAAAAGTGCTTTTTAGCTGTCGTTGAGGTTGATTAGGAGAAGGAACAAATTTGCCTTGTCGATATTCTCCCTCAATCACTGAAGTTTGATCTCCCAATTGGGATTTTAAGCTTCTGACTACTAATAAAGGTTGTAATCTTTCTAAAGCCACTAAAAACTGGCGAGTTTGATCAAAACTGCCTGTAAACTCGATTTCATATCTCCGTCTTCTCAGTTTACCATTAACTTCTGACCCCAAGGTACTATCATTAACAATCTCGTCCTTGTCTTCTGGTTTTGCTGGCGGAGCAGGCGGAATGGGTTTAAACTGGGTAAGTTTGGCTAGTTTGCCATTATCAATAACCCCGGCATTAATTTTATTAATCTGTTCATTAATATCAAATAACAGGGTTTCTAAACTAGCATCATCGGCAAATAAACCCGTGACGGTAGAGCGACGAATTTTAGCTGCTGCTAATTCTTTCTGAGCCTGATCTCGTTCGCGCAAACGCTGATCTTGTTTCTCAATTTCGTCTTGTTTAGTTTTAATATCCTCCCGCAGTGTTTGTCCTAGGGTTAAGGTAGGAAGCACTAATTTATAAATTAAGAAACCTGCTAATAGCGCACCAACGACACCAGCAGAAATCCCCATAATTTTTGGCGTTAAGGCAATACCAAATATAACGGGCCCACCGCCTTCGCCCTCAACGTCTTGAATAAATTCATTAGCTACGGTCATTGTTTAATTACTCCTTTTTCTTGAAGGGTTTTAATCCGATTAACTAATCCCAAAGCTCCTTTATTTTGAAGTTCAGGTAACAACTCCGAAGCCGTGGCTCGACTGAGGTTGGTTTCAATTGTATATTTGACCACAGATTGTAACTGGGGTTTAAGATTACCTGCATCCGTACTAGCTGGTTTAGTTACGAGTTGAGTCTGATTTTCTTCTACTTTAGCCGAAATCAATTTGGTTTTTTCCCCATTAAAGAAGGGAGACTGATTCAGTAATAATACAAAATCATTAATTTGGGTGTATGTGTTAGCCACTCCTGAAATTTCTAATTTAGCCGTTTCTGGTTCCGGTGGAGGAGGCGGGGGAGGGGCTTCGCCAGCGGCGGGGGCGGCAGCGGCGGGGGCGGCAGCGGCGACAGGGGTAATTACTGGCTCCGTTTGTTTAATATCAATAATTCTCACCCCGGCGACTTGCATCAGTTGGCCTAATTCTAGGGTGAGGGCTGACCAGGGTTTAATCTGATTAAACACCGTGGCTAAAGCATCCGCTTCTTGATTGGCTTGCTTGGTTTCGGCATTAATTTTATCTAAGGCTTGCACGTCTGCTGTTTTTTTGCCTAATGTAGCAACGAGGGCATCGAGTTCTTTTTGTAAATCGGCATTTTGTCGATCAAAAATAAACCAAGCTCCCCCAATTATGGCATTTAGGGCTAAAGCTGCCCCTAAACCGATTAAAATTGGAGTCTGGTCAATAGTCTGGGTGGGACTAACCTGTCGTCGGACTTCCCTTTCTAATAGATCGGGTCGATCATTTAAAAAGTTGATTTCTAAGTTTTGCATAATCAGTTGAGGTGTTGATGGTTTACTGCTTATTGATAAAAAATTTAGCTCATCCGCATTCCTAAACCTAATGCCACTCCTAAACCAGCACGTTGTTCTAGGGGAATTTCCCGCTCAAAAGCAAGCGAGAGGGATTCAATCGGGTCAATTTGGGTGGCAGGCATGGCTAACCGTTGCATGAAAAACTCATCGAGTTGTCCAATCGCGGCTCCTGGGCCAGTTAAAAACAATTGTGCCATTTCTAACCCCTCACTTTGATTAATATAAAAATCAACGGAGCGACGCAGTTCATCGGCTAATTCAGCAAAAACCTTAATAATGGCATTTGTTCCCGGATTAGGATCGTTTAATGCTCCCATTGTATCAGTCACCGGAAGGGTCATGGCCTGTAGTTCGCTGACATCCCTGGTCGGAGGTAAATTCATCGCACTATTTAAGGCGGTTTGAACTTGCAACAGGCCAATGGGAATTGTCCGGTTAAATTGGGGTATCCCATCGACAACAATCGCTAATTCTGTACTATCAAATTGAATATCAGCAATAATCGCGGCTTCCGTGGGGGAAAACTGCTCTAATTGGTGTCTAAGGGTACGAATTAGAGAAAAACTACTTACCTCTAATACCGTAACTTTTAAACCCGCTTGAGCAAAGGTTTCGACATAGGTATCAGTAACTTCTTTACGAGCTGCTACTAATAAAACTTGTTTTTTTTCGATCCCATCCTCATCCACAAATCGGCCTAATTTTTGATAATCTACATCTCCTTCTTCTCTGGGAAAAGGAAGATATAATCCCGCTTCGGCGTTCATATAGTCTTTGAGTTCGTCGTCATTAAGTTCGGCTGGAACTGGGATAATCCTAGTTACTGCTTCTCGTCCGGGGATAGATGTGCCAACGGTTTTGGCTTTGATATTGTTATCAGCAATCATTGACTGAATTAACTCGGCCATGGCTGAAATATCCACAATTTGGCCATCTTGAACAATGCCCTCTGGAACAGAAACCGTTGCCAAGGTGACTAATTTTAATTGCTGACCTTTTTTCTTGATTTCGACTAGATTAATTCGTTCGGTGGCTAACTCAATGCCAATTCCGGGCTTGCGCTTGGAAAACAGTCCCTTTAATAAACTAACCATATTTTTAGTTTTAGCGATCGATAGGGGTAAACAGGTACAATTATTTTTCCTATGTTACTCCGTTTGTTTGGTAATACCTGGGATTTTTTTATTGTGGAAGCAACCACAAAGACACGAAGACACGAAGGAAGATATAGGATATAGTCTAACAAAATTTATCCTGTTTAGTTAATTTCTCAATAAAATGAAACAATTAAAATCTTGGAAACGGTTTGGTTTGTTATTGGTTTTAGGTTTATTTTTGAGTTGGGGTGTCAGTTGTTCCAATTCTTCCCCAACTTCTCAAAATGGCAAGCAGGAAGTTGAGTTTTGGACTATGCAACTGCAACCGCAATTTACTGATTATTTTAATCAATTAATCGCTAATTTTGAAGCCGAAAATCCAGAAATTAAGGTGAAGTGGGTTGATATTCCTTGGTCAGCAATGGAAAGTAAGGTTCTGGCGGCGGTGGCGGCTAAAACTGCGGCGGATGTAATTAACTTAAATCCTGATTTTGCGGCATTATTAGCGGGACGCAATGCTTGGTTAAATCTGAATGAAATGGTTCCTGAAACTGTCCAAGCTCAATATTTACCGAATATTTGGCAAGCTAATAAAATTGATATTTGTCCGAATAATAAATGTGAAACTATCACCTTTGGTATTCCTTGGTATTTAACCACTCAAATTACAATTTCTAATCAACAATTGCTCCAACAAGCGGGAATAAGTCAACCTCCTAAAACCTATACGGAATTAGCACAAGTCGCAGAAAAAGTCAAGGAAAAAACTGGAAAATATGCGTTTTTTGTCTCTTTTGTTCCTGAAGATTCAGCCCAGGTTTTACAATCTTTAGTCCAAATGGGAGCGGTATTACTTGATAAAAATGGTCAAGCTGCTTTCAATACTCCGGAAGGGAAAGCCGCCTTTGAATATTGGGTTAATTTATATCAAAAAGACCTGCTTCCGAAAGAGGTTTTAACCCAAGGACATCGCCGCGCTATTGAATTATATCAAGCGGGAGAAATAGCATTATTAGCATCAGGGCCACAATTTTTAAAAGCTATTAGTCAAAACGCCCCCACGGTAGCTAAAGTTTCTGTTCCCGCCCCTCAAATTACTGGAGATACTAGGAAAACTACGGTGGCGGTAATGAATTTAGTTATGCCCAAATCAACGAATGTTCCTGAACAATCTTTAAAGTTTGCTTTGTTTGTAACTAATAGTACCAATCAACTGGCATTTGCGAAAGAGGCTAATGTTTTACCTTCTATTCAGGATGCTCTTAAAGATAGTCATTTTACCACACTTCCTGCTAATTCAACGGTAGCAGATCAAGCCCGTTTAATTAGTGCACAAGAACTCAAAAATGCTCAGGTTTTGATTCCCCCTAAAAAAGATATTAAACAGTTGCAAAAAATTATTTATGATAATCTACAAGCTGCAATGTTGAATCAAAAAACTGTTGATCAAGCGATCGCAGATGCGGAAAAAAGTTGGAATGAAAGATAATCAGTGATCAACTGTAGGGGCGAGGTTTTCTCGCCCATCCCCGTTAACAGTAAAAAAAATTAAGATTAAACTTTGTAACAAAAATGATAGATTCTATAAAATTCTCCATTGTTGATGTTTTTGCCGAAACCAAATATACTGGAAATCAATTAGCGGTAATTTGGGGTGACGGAGTTGAGTCGTTATCCGATGAAGAAATGCTCAAAATTGCCCAAGAAATGAACTATTCAGAAACCACATTTATTTGTGATTCTGAACCGGATAATGGCGGTTATCCCGTGCGAATTTTTACCCCTAAACGGGAATTACCTTTTGCGGGTCATCCTACCTTGGGAACTGCTTATATAATTTCTGAGGAAATAATTAAAACTGATGTTATTCAGGTGATTTTAAATTTAGCTGTGGGTCAAATTCCGGTGAATTGGAAACCTGAAGAATCAGGAAAAAAAATACTCTGGATGCGACAAAATTCTCCCGAATTTACTCATATTTATGATCATAAACTATTAGCACCTGTTCTTAATTTAGAACTCTCTGATTTTGATCCTGATTATCCGATTCAAGAGGTTTCTACGGGGATTCCGTTTATTATTGTACCCTTAAAAACTCAATCTGCATTAAGAAAAGCTAAGGTTAATTTGGAATATTATACTGAGTTAATTAAAAGAACAATGGCTAAGGAAATTTTTATATTTTGTCCTGAAACCCATCATCCCGAAAATCAGTTATGTGCTAGAATGTTCGCACCCGCTTTAGGAATTACGGAAGATCCAGCCACCGGAAGTGCTAATGGTTGTTTGGCCGGGTATTTGTCACATTATCGTTACTTTGGTTCCGATCAAGTTAATATTAAAGTAGAACAAGGATATGAAATTGATCGTCCTTCTTTACTATTGTTAAAAGCTGAAAAAATAGGAGATTTAATTCAAGTGGAAGTCGGGGGAAATGTGATTAAAGTTGCAGAGGGAATTTTGGTTTAAGATTAATTAAAAGGTTTAACCCAAGCTTTTTGTAAGGCTATATCTAAAATCAATCCGGCTATTCCAAATAATAATAAACTTTCTCCCCCAAACCGGGCTATTTGTTCGAGGGAGGTTGGGGTATTAAGTTGAATTTCCATTCCCGCGAGGGCGCGTACCAGTCCAAAGGCAAAAATCCCCCCCAATTTTAACTGGGGATTATCGTCCCGGCGAATAATATAGCGATAGGTGACTCCAAATAAAAACCCGCTAAACCCAGCTAGGGGGGTCGAAAATAGAAAATTAACGGGGGCGTCCCAAAGCCACAGGTTGACACCACTCAGGACAAGATGGCTGAGTCCTACAGAGAAACCTGCCAGAAGACCGCCCTTTAGGGATTCTAACCGTTCGGTAGCCGTAAAATTTGAGGAGGAGTTAGGGTTCATGCGATCGCGTCATTTCAAGTTATGATCTAGGGTAGAGTTATTTTGCAACGTTTTTTTATACATCACTATGGATATTGTGTCATTGGGCTGGGTTTCGCTGTTAGTGCTATTTACGTTTTCAATTTCAATGGTTGTTTGGGCGCGTAACGGATTCTAACAAAGATTGCGGTCTCAAACCCACAAAAACCCGTAGAGACGTGCCACGGCGCGTCTCTATTTTAATTATTAGGGCAAATCGCCATATTGTTCTCGATAACGCTGCAATATAGCTTCTAATTGTTCAACTTTTTGTCGTTCTTGTTCTGTCCTTAAACGTTCTTGTTCTGTCCTTAAACGTTCCTGTTCTGTCCTTAAACGTTCTTGTTCTATTTGTTCTGTGGGTGTGGGTATCCAGTTCTGATTTTGATCATACCAACGTAACCAACATCCGGTAATTTCTTGATAACATCCTTGCCATAATCCTAAACCTAATTCTAATTCCGGCATCCAAATTCGGGAGTCTGAAACTGTTAATTCATGATAACGACTAGCACTATTTTGAAACACCCGCAGTTGATTCGTATAGCGGCTAAAAACCACATAATAAGGAATGCGTAAAACCTGTTCATAGACTTCCCATTTCGTCGGAGGTTGATTAATTTCCCGTAGGGTTTGACCTAAATCTTCCGCTTCTGTTCCTGGGGATAATAATTCAACAATCACAAACGGGTTTACTCCTTCTTGCCAAGTTACATAACTTAATCGTAAATCCCGTTGTTCATACAACCGAGAAACCCCAATTACGGCAAACCAATCGGGACGTTTATACCAGTTAAAATGGCGAGGGTCGTAATACAAATTCAGGTCACTAGCAACAAAAACCGAGTCGGGGGAATAACTCGGGGGACGGAAAGTTATTCTCAATAATTCGGGTTGTAAATCATGAAATTCGTCTGGCAAACCGGGTTCCTCCGGGTCTTCACTTTTCAGGTCGTACATCGTCGGTAGGACTTCTTTCGGGGAACGTGGGGGATTAGTTTGGTACATAGCAGACCGAATCAATACCTATAGTTTAGTATATCATAATAGATAGTTTAAAATACAAAAATAGCTTAAATTAAAGTCTACCCGGTTTTCTTTCCCATACCCTACACCCGGTTTTGCCCATGTCTAAACCTTTAATTCGCATTTTAATTCAGGCGGATAGCACCAATCCCAGGTTATTAGAGGGGTTAGAAGTTTGGTTGAATTTGGGTTTATTATCCGATGCACAAATTCGTCAAATTGGTGAACTTTATTTGAGTGACCCTCTACCCAAAAAGACGGTTACTTCGGGAAATAATCAACGGGTTTTGGCAGAAAAAACAACTCCAAATCTTGTTGTTTCTAAATCCCCTCAACCTGCTTTTCAATTGCCTAATTTTGCCACTGATTTAGTCGAATCATTAAAAGCTGAGTTGAGTGTTCGCTGGCTATTGTTTTTAGGCTTATTTTTAGTTATTATTTCCTCTGGAGTTTTGGCTGCAAGTCAGTGGGAAAAATTTCCCGCCACTGGACAATATTTAATTTTATTTGCCTATACTTTTGCTTTTTGGGGGGCGAGTTTATGGGGAAGTCAACAGTCCCGTTTACCTGTAACTTCCGAAGCCTTAAAATTAGTCACTTTATTATTAATTCCTCTGAATTTTTGGGCAATGGATGGGTTAAAGTTGTGGTCAGATTCCTTGGGTTTATTAACCATTGCTATTGCTGCCCTAGCCCTAACTATTTTAACCGTAACTTTATATCGAAATCAAGGACAATTCCAACGCCGTTCTCTATTCAATCATTTAGGATTAAGTTATTTAAACTGGGGATGGCAAATTCCCGGTTTTCCCGTAATTGCGATTTATTTGGGCATCATGATTACGGTATTTTTAACCATTGTCAACCCTCCCCCGACTTCTTCTACTTCTAGCCCAAGAATTGATTTTAAAATTGTTGTTATTTATCTTTTAACTCTGCTTTTCGGTCGGGCGATTTTTGTCGTCAATGTTGATATTAGTCAACTGGGATTAGCTTTGGGAATTTTTGCCGGATTTCTCTATATTTCTTCCTCATTAATTTTACATCGTTCTAGCTATTTTATTTTATTATTCGGTTGGTTAGTAACTGTTTATATCCAACCTTGGCAGGCATTTTTAGTTAGTGGAATTGGTATCGGGATTTTCAGTCACCATTTATTAAAATATTGGCGAGAGCGAGATTTGGCGGCAATATTTGGTTTTGGGTTATCAATGGTGGCTTTAGTCGGTCGTTTAATTCCGCCAGAATTAAGGAAAACTGCCATTAATGTAGGGGTAGAAATATCCAGTTCTCAGGATTCTCCTTGGGCATTACTGAGTTTAACATGGTTTCCCTATTTGATTTTTATGGTGATTGTAACGGATTGGATTTATCACCGTCCACAACGAAAGGTAGCCCATTTTGGAGATTTTCTGAGTTTACTATTTGCTACGTTTTTAACCTGTTTGTCTCTATCAAATCCGGCATTGCGATCGCTAAATCTATTAGCTTCAACTATTACTTTAGCAGTTGTTATCAGTCGTCGTCAACCCCTAAAACCTATCGTCGTTTTGGCAACCCATATTTTAGGGTTAGTCACCTTTGCTAATCTGGTTTACTGGCAATTTCCTAACTTAGCCCTAGACGATTGGGCAATTATTTTATTAATCTTAATGGTAGGTGAATTTCTATTATTTACGGTCAATAGTCCGGGGGCAAATATTATCCGTAAAGATGCCTTAGACCTGGGAATATTATTATCAGGAATCAGTTATATTTTATTTTTGACTAACTTTGAATTTTCCACGCCCCATTCCTCGATAATGGCTTGGTTAATCACACCCCTAGGATTAACTTATGTGGCTACACAAACCAGAGAATCTCAACAAAAAAAAGCGGTTATTATTAGTATAATAGCCTGTGGTTTAGTTCAGGTTTTAAACCTATTCAATCCTCAAATTAATTTATGGAGTTTAGGCTTAACAACAGTATTTATGGTTGTTAATACTCAAATCATTAAAACCCTATTTTCATCGGTTTTTACCGTAGGTTTAGGATTAGCTTTTTTATTCCTATCGGTCAAGGATTTAGTTACAGTGGAAGGATGGTTAATATTTTTAAGTTTAACTATCGCAGGATTATGGGTATTACGTTTTATGTTATTCCGTTACGGTGTGACTGAATCCAATATTGTTAGACTTTATCAACGAGCATTTGATGGTTGGGCTATTACTTTGTTAGGATTTGAACTATCAATTATAACCCTTAATTCATTTGGGGTTTTATTGTATAAAATCCCCAGAGATTTTACCCTAATTTCTACCCTAATTATTTTAATTGCAGCCCTAAGTTTTCGAGGATTAGATTGGAAAAACCCTCGGAAAATAGCTAGGTCTGGATTCTCTGCTTGGATATTATATAGTTTAGCTTGGGCCATAGAATTACTTGTTATTGAAATATTGATTTCTAGCAATCAATCTTTAGTTAGTTTCGCCGTTGCTAATATTATTTTAGGACTAACGACCCAACTATTCGGGGATTGGTGGCAACGTCATTATCAAATTGAAAAATTGCCTAATCCTTGGCAAATTATTCCAATTATTTATGGGATTTTAGCTATTATTTTTAGAGTTCAAACCTCCGCTAACTGGACGGGATTAATCTCTTTAGCATTCGCATTAATTTTAATTGGGATTGGCAGAAGAAATATTGAAGCTAAACCTCTAGTTTATTTAGGACTGATGGGGATTTCTGTTTCTACCTATGAAATATTATTCTATCAAATTCATACCCAACCTTTAACAGAACAATGGATTGCTTTTGCCACATTAGGAACTAGCTTAATGTATGGCTACCGAATTCTTAGTCCTTGGTTAATAGCTTATTTACGGATTCCTGAACCTGAGATTACAATTATTGCCCATCTACATTGGTTTATCAGTAGTATATTATTAGGTTTAGTGATTTCAAATCCTATTAACTCCCAACTTCTCTTAACGATTGGAACCAGTTTATTGTTAATTCGTTATGCTCTATTTCAAGGTCGCCATAATTCAGATTTAGACACAGCAGAAACTTGGATTTATGTTGGTTTGATACAAATAACAGGTTTAGTCATCTATTTACAAAATTTACTAGATATAAGCGACTTTTTGATTCCCTGGTCAGGGTCATTAGTCTCAATTCTCTCCTATTTCTTTTATATTCTTCCTTGGAATGTCTGGGGATGGCCAGTTAGACCTTGGAAAAGAGTAGCAATTATTCTCCCCGTAATTACCCTTATCGTTTCCCATTCTATTCTGCAACCAGAACAACAGTTGACTTGGTATTTTTCAGTAGTCTTTGGAACTCTATTTTATATTATTTTAGCAAAATTTACCCAAAATATTCGGTTAACTTACCTAAGTTTAATCTTAATTAGTTTTACCTTTTATGATTGGCTAGGCTCAATAGATGATATATTTATTTTTACTCTCCCGATATCCTGCTCATTGCTCTATTTTTCCCAAGTTGAACCGAGTTTAAAATTAGAACAAAATCGAGATTTACGCCATGGATTAAGGGTCTTAGGAACGGCTATTTTATCTGGAACTTCCCTGGCGACCTCTGAAGGAACCGGAGTTGTACCCGGAATTTTAAATTTAATCATAATTTTTGTCGGATTAGGATTAAGAATTAGAGCTTTTCTCTATATTGGAACCGCAATATTTTTAATTAATATTGTGAATCAACTGATTATTCTTAATTCCGTTTATTCCTTTATCAAGTGGATAATTGTGTTTATTTTAGGGGTGATTTTAATCTGGATTGCCGCTAATTTTGAAACCCGTCGAGAACAGTTAATCACCCTTTGGAATAACTGGGTAGCAGAATTACAAACCTGGGAATAAGAATAGTAGAGACGTTGTATACAACGTCTTTACTGGGGGAATGTGGGGTTTGAATGATTGCTAGATTCTAATTTAGCTACTAATTTTAATCCATAGTTGATTTCAAAGGCTTCTTTTTTTAAGTTCAAGCTCCACAATTCTAATGCACAATCATCGTTAGCATAGGTTGGTTTTAACTTCAAATGAAATTCCCGCGTCATGGGTTTATATTCACAAACCACCTGAGAAATAGCCCCAATCATGCGTCGGTCTAAGGCGACTGACAACCTTAATAAAGGATGCAATTGGTCAATTACTTGTCGAAACCTTCGAGGTAGATTTTGATAGGCTTCATGTTTCTTTTTAGCACTACTCTTACGATGGTATCGGGCTAAATTTGCGATCGCATCAATTTCGGTTTCCGTAAATCCTAATAACTCCCCATAGCGAATTAAATAATAGGAATGTTTATGGTGGGCGGAATGACTAATATATAATCCACAATTATGCAGAATACTCGCCGCCCATAATAACTCCCGTTCTGCTAATCCCCAATTATGTAATAATCCTTTAGTCTGATCAAATAAACTTAAAGCAAAAGTAGCAACCCGTTGACTATGTTCTAAATCAACTTGATATTTTTGAGCAATTTTCAGTACACTTCTTTCTCTAACAGAACTGCCATAATGGAGACGATCATCAATTAACCCATGGGTTAACATCCAGTCTACCACTAACCCCTCCCTCAGACTCCGTTCACAGACTTTTAAAGACTGAATATTTAACAAGGTCATGGCTTCTTGTAAAATCAAAGCTCCGGCGACAATAATCTCCGCCCGACGGTCAGCCATACCCGGTATTTGTAATCTTTCTGGATAGGATAATTTGCGAATTCTATTGACAAATTCCTGTAATTCTTCTAAAGTTAATTCATAGCCACCTAAACGAGTCGGGTCTATGCCTGATTTTTCTCTGGCTTTAATTCCTACTAAGGTTTCAATGGTTCCAGAAGTTCCGACTAAACGAGGAATTTCACCCGGTTGTAAATGGGAAAATAATTCATCCACAACCCGTTCTAATGTGCCTCGAATATAGGCTTGTAAATATAAAAATTCTGTGCGACTAATCGGATCACTATGGACAAAATCCTTGCTTAATCGAACAGCACCGACTTTTGTACTACTTAAAAATCGAGGTTCCCAACCATCACCTAAAATTAGTTCCGTAGAACCGCCACCAATATCAATAATAATATGGGGTTGATTATTTAATTCCATCGCCGACAGCACCCCTAAATAGATGCGTCGGGCTTCTTCTTGACCAGAAATTAAACTAATTTCTAAGTTCAGTTCATCGGCGACTCGGCTAATAAATTCTCGACCATTGGGCGCTTCTCTAACTGCACTGGTAGCTACCGCCACAATTTGTTCAGCGTTAAAGGTTTTAGCCACACCTTGAAACCGTTTTAAACAAGCAATAGCTCGTTCCATTACATCCGGTTTGAGATTGCCTTTTTCCTCACAATCTCCCAAACGAATAGTTTCTTTTTCCCGGGCAATAATCGTAAATGTCGGCAGTTGGGGTTGAACTTTCACCACAACCATGTGTAAAGAATTCGTGCCTAAATCAATGGCAGCTAGGATTCGATCTCGGTCGTCTGTGGGTTCAGATTCTCTCACCAAAGGCATTGATGTGACCATAATCAGTCTCTAAAAAGCTACTGCTTTTAATTTTAGACTGTGGGCGGATCTATGTTACAAAATATTGTAAAGATTCAATTCAATTTTTTTGATTCAACCTGCAATGCTGACCCCATCTAATCCCCCCGAACCCACTTGGCAAACGATTATTCGGCTATTGCGATGGGATAAACCCGCCGGACGTCTGATTTTGATGATTCCGGCATTGTGGGCAATTTTCCTAGCTACCCATGGCACACCGCCCCTAAGTTTAATTTTAATTATTGTTTTTGGGACTTTGGCCACCAGTGCGGCGGGCTGTGTGGTGAATGATTTATGGGATAGGGATATTGACCCAGAAGTGGAACGCACCCGCACCCGTCCCCTGGCTTCCCGGGCGTTAACGGTAAAAACCGCTATTGCGATCGCGGTGATTTCCTTTGCTTGTGCGGCGGGACTGGCGGTTTATTTAAACCCCTTGAGTTTTGGCTTATCGGTAGCAGCAGTTCCGGTAATTATTGGTTATCCCTTAGCAAAACGAGTCTTTCCTGTGCCACAATTAATATTATCAATTGCTTGGGGATTTGCTGTATTAATTAGTTGGACGGCGGCGGTGGGAAGTTTACAAACATCTACTTGGTTTTTATGGGGAGCAACGGTATTATGGACGTTGGGATTTGATACTGTTTATGCCATGAGCGATCGGGAAGACGATCAACGTTTGGGTATTAATTCCAGTGCTATTTTCTTCGGAGATCAATCGGCGAATGCCGTCGGAATTTTGTTTTTGGGGACGGGAATATTATTGGGAATTTTAGGCTGGAATCTTCAGTTAAATTGGGAATATTGGTTAACTCTAATCCTTTCTATTATACTATGGTCTTGGCAATATTATCAACTGCTAAATCTCGATCTTCCTAAACCTATTTATGCTAAAATTTTTCGGAATAATGTGGGAATTGGTTTTATTTTATTAGGGGGAATGATTGGTGGGTTTTTGCTTTAAAAACTTATCTACACTAATCTATAATGGTCTGTAGGGGCAGGTTCGGTAAAAATCTATGATCTTCCCACCAATAACCTTTCTAAACCTGCCCAACTTACAGGTATCTTGACTAATTTAACCACAAAGACACAAAGACGCAAAGAAGATCAAGAAGTTGCAAAGACTAACCTGCTTATTGCTATATTTATCAAAGGTTACACTAACCGACTCCTCCGGTTTTATTTTAATTAATCATTTGCCTATTTTTAACCAGGCAAAAACCTGTTCGGCGGTTAGTTCTAAGTTAATATCTTCTAAGATTTTTAATTGACAAGAACCTCTAAACACATTAGGCTCTTGTTGCGGAGAAAAAATCAGAATAGAATAATCATCAGGATCAATCATCCATCCCAATTGGCAGCCATGTCTGATGCAGTGTAGAAGGTTATCGATCACACGATTTGCTTTTTGATCGGGGGAAAGAATTTTAATTGACCAATCAGGAATAATTAGTGTATTATCGCTTAGTTCACCCTGCTGATTTAATTGAATTTTTTGCCAACGCAGGACGGCGATATCAGGAATAATTGAACGACCCCCAAAGGTACAACGCAACTCTGGAAAAGCATAGGCGATTTCCTCTGTTTCTGTGACTTCATTGATGGCATTAATTAACTTTCCTTGAAGTCGGGAATGGCGAGGCTTGGGCATGGGTTTCTGAATGATTTCACCGTCAATATATTCGCCAGCAGGTTTAGTTTCTGCTAACTTCAGAAATTCCTCTAATCTTAAAAATTTTGCCTTGGCAACGGTCATGGCTTTGTTGCTCCGAAATCCTTGTATTTTAGTTTAGCAATATTCGGAATCAGGAGCAACTTTCCTATTTTATATTCCTTGCTGACACAATTAATTTTTATGCCAAATTCGATTCCACCAGGAATCTGAAGTGGATTCTATCCAATTAATCCGACGCCGAATATCCTCAATTTTCCAGCCCGTTAATGTGGCTAAGTTTTGTGCTTCCTGTTGCTGTCTTTGACGAACAGATTGCCGATATTGTTGGGCTTGTGAACACTGCATGGATTCACGATAGGGATGATTAATAATATATCGACCTTGAAAGTTGGTTTGGTTTGCTGTTTCTTGAAAGTTTAAATCTTCGGGAAAAGTATTGCGGGCGTAGCGAATATGTAAGCGAGTAATAAAAGTAGAATTTCCCGCCGGGGAATCCAACCAAAATACCCCCGCTTGCTTTAATTCTTCTGTAGTTAAAGGATCGGCAGAACAAGGATCACATCCTGCCATATTCCAAGCATATTCTAAAAAGGCAACTTTTTTCTGTTCCCGTTGATGAATTGTATTAAATAGGGATTTATAAAAACCTGGAAAAACTTCTTTGACAAATTCAGGGATATCCTGATCGGAAGGAATCTTAACCGTGCGATAATTAGTTAATTCGACTTGACCTTTCGGAGACAATAAATAAACAATTAAATCCTGTTCTCCCTTGCCATTAATCATGCCTAAACGAATCGGTAACATAAACCGAGGTGATTCATAAGCAATCATTAAAGGACGCAGATTTTGAAACCCACTTTGATCAAATTTGGTTAAATTAACTTTAGCAACAAAAAATTTTAATCCCTGTTGAATATAGGGTTTTAATAAGGCACTTGCTCCTTGGGGAATTTGATAACCATTTTGAATTAACCAGGTTTCTAAACCATCGGATTCTTTTGCACTCAGAATCAAAATATCATATTCTCCCACGCTAAAACGGGCTTCAATAGTAACTCCTAAACTGGATTCTGATTCTCGTTTTTGTTCCTGTAATGTCGGAGCTCCTCTAGTTCCTCCTGACATTGTTGAAGGATCTATCGGGTAGGGATTACAGGGATCGGGATCGAAATATTCTACCAGTCGGGGCGCACTAAAGGCATCTAATTGTTGGATAACTTTCGCGTCTCCAATCTTAACTTGTTCGGGTTTTAAAACCACAGGAACCGGAACTACTAAAGCAAAATCTTTTGCTGCTCCTTGATAATCATTTGCCATAGTTAAAATTGTCCGATTTTTGTCTCTGGCAATCACAACTTGTGAGGCTTGATTATATAAAGTAGCATCGGCTTTTGCTACATAAAAACCACAAAAGGCTAAGGCGGGGGCCGCAAAACTAATACCAGCAAAAACAACAATTAAAAAGAGAATTAACCGATTTAAACCTTTCATTATTAACTCCTATTAAAATATGATCTATAAAGAAGCAGATAAAGGCAAATATTTGGGGGGTTTTGTAGACCAAGAAAAGCGATGATTTTGAAAGATTTGGTCTAAAATTAAGGTCAGGGGAGAGAGAGCAAATAAAGCCCAAAATAGAGCCGTTGAGATAAAAAATTGATGTTGTAAAATAAAGGTTAATCCGGCTATTAAGACCGTCCAAACGATTCGGCTAAAGGTGGCATTGGGAATAGAACGCGGATCGGTGATCATAAAGAATGCAAACAATAATAAACTGCCATTCATCAGTTGATGGGTATATACATCCCAACCCCAACCTAAGCTAAAATTTCTCACCGCTTCTAATCCTAAATAGGTGATTAAAAAGGCGGCGGAAGTATCCCAACGACCAACTTTTTTAAGAATAATTCCTGCGGTTCCTAAAAATAGTAATAAATACCAGGAATCGGTTCCCCATTGTCCAGGGGAAACCCAAGCATCTGCGCTTAAAGTTAGGGCAATAATAATTCCAAAGTTAGCGGGATTAAAAAAATGTTTTCCCTGGGATTGAAAGATAAATTTACTGGCGATCGCACAACATCCGGCTAGAGCTAAGGTTGTCCAATGATTGGCTCTGAGCAATAAACATAACCCCAATGTAGTAATTAAAGCACTACGCCAAGAGCTTAAAAATTCAAGGGATAAAAGGGTAAATTTTTTGTTAATATAGAAGGAGTAAATCGAGGAACATAACCATTGAGTGAATAAACAACTTAACCCAATAATTAGTATAAAATCCGGTCGTAATGTCCAGTCTCTCGTTCCAATTCCTAGGAGCAAAAATAGCGATAGAAATAGGATTTGAGCGTTACGAGCATCTTTAAACATGATATTCACCTGAAATTAAGATTAAAGTAAAAGCAGTTGAATCCACTGATCTAATCGTTGACGATTTTCTTCTGTTAATTGTTGCCCTAATTTAGCAATTTCGTTCAAATTGGCTTCCGAGCAATCATCCATTTTTAAGGTTTTACGACTTTCTAAAACCGTATTAATTCGCAAATAGTTTTCAGGATGTTCTGTGGTATCAAAGATTTGTTGCATTTGATAGTCAACGGTTTCCGCCCCCCCGGTCATAATAATATCAAATAAAGGCTCAAGCCATTGTAATTTTCCCCAATTTTTTGCTTCTTCATAGGGATATTTCTTTTTAACCACTCCTGTACCTAAAGATAAAACCACCATTTGTTTAGCGGTTGGGCCTTTCTCATAGCGATTATCGAGATTAAAGTCACGATTAAATTTATGTCGAGCTTCTGCATAGGCACAAAGAGCAGGATTATTCGCAAAAACTCCTCCATCAATACAGGTATAAACATCCTGATTCATTGCCTTAATTTGAGCTACTTCAAATAACGTAGGGGCGGCGGAAGTGGCTCGTAAAACATCTCTAATAAAATAATCATTTTTGGGATCTAAAATAGCATCATGTTGGGTGAAAAATTGACTTTTTCGCTTTTCTATTTCATAGGAAGTAATTAAGCAAGGTTTCAGGAGTTCGCTTAATTTAAGATCTTGAAAAAAATCACCCATGATCTGATCAAACTTGTGATAGGAGTATTTTTCATCAAATAATTCTCCCAAGACGGGCAAGGAATTTTTAGAAATAGGATCAAAGATTTGACTTGATTTATACCGAAAAAAATCATAAACTTCCTGAGCAGAACATCGCGGTCTGAGCGGATTTTCAAGATAGGGGCAAAGGTAAAGAGCCGTTAAAATTCCTCCGACGCTAGTTCCAGCAATTAAGTCAAAATAATCTGCTATTCTGGCATCTAAGTTTCCTGTAAAATCCTGTAATTTCTGTTCGACATACTTTAAAACTTCGGCAGAAATTATTCCCCGCAGTCCACCGCCATCTAAAGAAAGAATCCGAGTAAATTGTGCCATATTTTAAGATTTTCTCCTGTTTAAAAATAATGAATGAATTTATAATATAGCAGTCATGCGACTCACGGTTAGGACACAGACGAATGAATGCAGTAAATAGTCTTTTCCCCCTGTTCCCTCCCCCCCTAGCCCCCCGTGCACGGGGGGTTTGGGGGGGCTGTTCCCTACTATATCTTCCATTTTTGAGATAAGTGATCTCTAATATCAAAAAAATCTGTCCAGTTAATATAGGGTTTTTGATATTCGTCTAAATATTTTGCCAAGCGATCGCGAGCAAAAACAATTGGGGCTGCTAAGGCCATATTTAAGTCGGTAATCGAATCTCCAATGGCAATTTTTTCAGCCTGGGAATAGCGTTCCATAACCTTGACTTTTGCGACTAATTCTGTATCGGCTTCAAACTCGGAATTAACCTGAAAATACTCCTCTGAGGGGTCTAAATCAACGGCATACATCCCATTAATTTTTTGACTTAAATCTCCTAAAACCGTTTCTACCATCACCCTAACCCCTCCTGAAACTAGGATAAAAGGAACTTTTTGGGTATTAAGAAAATCCAGAAATTCCACAAATCCGGGTCGTATTGTTTTGGTTCGAGAAAATTCTATAATTTCAGGATAACAACGGGATGGAATTGATTCTAACATGGTTCTAACTCCTTCTCGTAATGTCATTTCCTGGCTATACAATAAGGGTATAATTTCCCCAGCCTTTTCTGGGGCAAATTCTTTTAACATGGCTACAAAAGTTTCTTCTGCGGTAATAGTTCCATCGAAGTCACAAAAAATAATCGGGTTCATAATTGGTTTGGGTAGGTTATTAGTTATAATGGAAAACATTTATTAGTTTGTTGTTGGGATGCGGAGTCTATTAAGAGCGCTGAAGCGCAACAACGGGCGCAACAACGGGCGCAACAACGAGTTAATTAGGGTGCTGTCGCCAGTATTCTCTAACCATTTTTATTTCTTCATAATTATAGTTTTCTCCCAAGCATTCATAAATTGTTTTTAAGCTGATATCTCCAACTTTTTCAATGGCTTGAATAATTTTTTTTTGTCGTTCAGGTTCAACAAAATTATCAATATTGATATTCTGATTAACTGCAATTAACTGAGTTAAATGATCGGCAATGGTACTGGTTTTTAATCCTCGTTCATTGGCGATCGCATTCAAACTTAAACCGTCTTGATATAAAGATAAAGTCATGATTAAACTATCGGATAAATCTTCTAGGGTTAGACGTTTAGATTCTGATTTTTTAGAGGAAGAATTGGACAATTTTTGTCCATGACAATAGGTAAAAATAGCTTCAGTAAATTCTTTACCATAACGTTCTAATTTATAACTCCCGACTCCAGAAATTTGACTTAATTCTTCTAAATTTTGGGGTCGTTGTTGTGCCATTAATTTTAACGTAGAATCGGAAAAAACCATATAGGGAGGAATAGATTGTTCATCGGCTAATTTTTTCCGAAGTTGGCGCAACTGTTCAAATAACATTTCCGCTTCTATTGCTAAAGAACGAGTCGATTTTTCGACATTTTGTTCTTTAATAACAGTAATTTCAACGGTTCTTTCCCGTTTCATCACTTCCCAACTGCGGGAATTTAACTTTAAAATAGCATAACCATCAGTGGTTTGATCCAAGAGTCCTTGACGTAAAAGAGATCGGCCTAAATTCTTCCATTCTTCCGCCGTTTTGTCCTTACCAATACCATAAGTAGAAAGTTGATCATGACGTCGATCCAGAATTTTTTGACTTTTCGATCCTCTTAATACATCAATAATATAATTCATCCCAAATCTTTCATGACATCGGGCAATACAAGATAAAAATTTCATCGCTTCAATTGTCCAATCTTCCACCGGATTTTGTGTCTGACAATTATCACATTTTGCACAATTTTCCGAGAAAAATTCACCAAAATAACTCAATTGAACGGTGCGCCGACATTCCGATGCTTCGGCATAATCTAACATTTGTCTTAACTGTTGACGGGCGATGCGTTGTTCATCGGGATCGGGTTTTTGTTCAATTAAATATTCAATGGTTTTAATATCACCATAACTAAAAAATAATGTACATCTAGCCGATTCTCCATCCCGTCCCGCCCGACCGGATTCTTGATAATAACTTTCTAAGGTTCGGGGTAAACTATAATGAATTACAAAGCGTACATCGGGCTTATTAATTCCCATGCCAAAGGCAACCGTCGCCACCATAATTTGAACATCATCTCGAATAAACCGAGTCTGATTTTCTGACCGCAATTTATCTTCAAGTCCGGCGTGATAGGGTAGGGCTGAAATCCCATGATTTTGTAATCGGAATGCCAAGTCTTCTACGTTTTTTCGACTTAAACAATAGATAATTCCCGAACCTCCCACATCCTGAATAATTTTTAATAGCTGGGTGAAGGTTTGTTTTTTCTTGGGAATCACTTCATAATATAAATTAGGGCGATTAAAACTGGCAACATGAATATAGGGATTTTTTAACTCTAACTGTTGAATAATATCCTGTCTCACCCTGTTGGTTGCCGTTGCTGTTAAGGCTAAAACTGGGATTTTAGGATAACGAATTCGCAGTTGTTTTAATTTTCGATATTCTGGGCGAAAATCATGTCCCCATTCAGAAACACAATGGGCTTCATCAATGGCGAAAGCAGAGATTCCCAACTGTTCTTCTAGGGTGTCTAAAAAAAATAAAAATCGGTCGGATAATAATCGTTCTGGGGCAACATAAAGCAGTTTAATATCTCCTTTTAAAATTGCCGTTTCCCGCGATTTTGCTTCCGCAGCCGTTAGGGTACTATTGAGAAAGGTAGCACCAACTCCATTATCTTGTAATGCCTCCACTTGATCTTGCATTAAGGCAATTAAAGGAGACACAACAATCATTAATCCAGGTTTTAATAAAGCTGGAAGTTGAAAACACAGAGACTTTCCGCCTCCGGTGGGCATAATAATTAATAAATCTCGCTTTTGTAGCGCTTGGTCAATTATTTCGCGCTGTCCGGGTCGAAAGGAATCATAACCAAAAAAATGTTTAAGAGACTGTTCTAGGGATTGGGGTTGGGCGAAGGGAGTAGAAATTAGCCCTGACATTGCTCGTAATTTAGATAAAACGTCTTTTTTATTTTATAATTAAAACTGGGTAAATGGTTGGGATATCCCGATAATTTTTTGTAATTCAGAACCCAGAACAGTTATTTAATGCCTTAAAGGTGTTAAATTTTAAGATAAAGTTACAAAGTTTAGAGGAGATTTATGCCGAAAGCGGTTTGGAATGGTGCAGTTTTAGCAGAAAGTGACAAATGCGTTGTCGTTGATGGTAATCAATATTTTCCCTCGGACTCCATCAACCGTGAATATTTTCAAGAAAGTAACACCCATACAACTTGTAGTTGGAAAGGAGTTGCTAGTTATTATAATGTAGTTGTTGAAGGTGAAGTTAATAAGGACGCCGCTTGGTATTATCCTGAACCAAAATCTGCGGCTAAAAATATTGAGGGTCATATTGCATTTTGGCGAGGGGTTAAAGTTGCAGTTTAAGCGGTATTAATCTGTCTTAATAAAACCCAAATTGCGATCAGGGCAAAAAATACCTGATTTTTTAGGTAATATTTTGCTCCTGATTTTATCAATAAAACCCCCTTAATTTTTGTTAAAAATAACAATAATTTTGATATAATAGAGTATTCTTTTATTTAGATTAATCTTAATAAACTGTGCAACCTTCTTCCCCGGAATCCTTGAATTGTGATCACCTCCCGAATCAACGCTGGTATATTTTCCCGCAACAATCTGAACTTGCTCAACAGTTAGCAGATACCCTGGGAATTATCCCATTAGTTACCCAAGTTTTAATTAATCGTGGGATTGAAACCCCGGAACAAGCGGAGGCTTTTTTAACTCCTGAATCTCAAGTTTTACCCTCTCCCCTGGAGGAATTTAAGGATTTAGAAAAAAGTGTAGAACTATTAGAAAATGCGATTAATCAGGGTGATAAAATCGCAATTTGTGGGGATTATGATGCCGATGGTATGACCAGTACGGCTTTATTAATGCGATCGCTTTCTACCTTGGGAGCTAATGTTAATTATGCTATTCCTAGCCGCATGAAAGAAGGCTATGGAATTAATACCCGAATAGTAGAAGAATTTCATCAGGAAGACGTTAAAATTATCCTCACGGTTGATAACGGGATTTCTGCCTATCAACCCATTGCTAGAGCCAAAGAATTAGGGTTAATTGTAATTATTACCGATCATCATGATTTACCTGAAAAACTACCCCCAGCCGACGCGATTCTCAACCCTAAATTATTACCGTTATTATCCCCCTATCGAGGATTAGCTGGGGTGGGAGTTGCCTATGTTTTAGCCATTTGTTTGTCTCAAAAATTAGGTAAAATTCAAGGATTAGTCAATCCATTGTTAGAATTATTTACATTAGGAACTATTGCGGATTTAGCTCCTTTGGTTGGAGTTAACCGACGTTGGTTAAAACGAGGGTTAAAGTTAATTCCCTATTCCCAAATCACCGGGATTCAAGCCTTAATTCAAGTGGCCGGAGTCTCTACCGGATATCAAGTAAAATCGGAAGAACAGCCCGAAAATTCCCTCCCATCTACCAATAATAAAACCCTAAAACCCGATGATATTGGCTTTCGTTTAGGGCCAAGAATTAACGCCATTGGACGGTTAGCCGACCCCCAAATTGTGATAGAATTATTAACAACAGAAAATATGGGAATTGCCTTAGAACGGGCAATGCAATGTGAACAAATCAATCAACAACGACAATTATTATGTGAAGAAATTCAACAGGAAGCCATCGCTTGGGTAGAAGAACAACAGATTGATTTTCAACAAGAAAGGGTGTTAGTAGTTGTGCAACCGGAATGGCATCATGGCGTGATTGGAATTGTCGCTTCTCGGTTAGTAGAAAGATATGGGGTTCCGGTGTTTATTGGAACCTATGAACAGTCAGAAGACGAAACCGAATCCCCTAAAATAGTTCGAGGTTCAGCCCGGGGAATTGCGGAATTTGATATTTTTAAAGCCTTAGAATATTGTCAAGATTTACTGGGTAAATTTGGAGGACATAAAGCCGCCGGAGGGTTTTCTTTCCCCGCAGAAAACTTGGATAAAATTAGAACCAGATTAAGTGAATTTGCCCATCAATGTTTAGAATTAGAACATCTTAAACCCTTAATTAAAATTGATGCTCAAGCAAGTTTAAGTGAAATCAACTTTAATCTCTATGATCAAATTAATCAATTACATCCCTGTGGTATAGAAAATAACGCACCTACATTTTGGACTCCTAATGTTAGAATTGTTCAACAAAAAGTTGTCGGAAAAGGACATATTAAACTCACCTTAACTCAAGATAAATTTTCCCATACTCAACTAACTGCCTTACCAACTATTAGTGCAATGGCTTGGCGTTGGGGGGAATATTTTCCCCTTCCCCACTGTTTAGATATCGCCTATCAGTTAAAAGAAAATAACTGGAATGGTCAAACCAATATAGAATTAGAATTAGCCGGGGCGAGATTACCCGAATCTCCAGAAATTCCACACCATCAAGTCAATAAAAGTGCAGAATTTGACTATAATGATAAACAATATAGTTGTAGTTTATCTTATGTTGGTAATACCCAAGAATTAAAAATCCGAAATCAGAAAGGAGAAGTATTAGCTATAAAAAAAGGTCAACGCTTTGGACTGTTAGGAAAAAGTCGTCAGGATGCTCAAACCGTTGATGTGTCTCAACCTGTTTTTTATAATTTAATTCAGGCGGCAGTTAGAGCTTTAGAAGATAATCAAAAAGAGTAGAAATGGGGAAGGTTTAGAGAGATTGTTGGTCAGTCACAAAGATTGTCTCGATAATATTGTCAATAATATCCCAACTCAAGCTAGAATTCTCGCATGGGAACGCAGTTTAGAAGAAGTAAAATTAGAGTGGAATTTACCATGAACCAACAACACCCTATTCCTGATCGGACAACAAGAGAAAGACTATTAGCCAATTTACGCCGGACTCATTTAGAAATGGAACAGTTTAATTTAGAATTAGAAGAAATTAATGCTAAATTAGAAGCAGTTATTCGCAAAAAGCGGTTGTCAAGGTTGAATAATCTATTAAATAATTCTTGATAAGGAAGCAATAATGGTACAAATTCTTAACAAAACATTGAGTTTAGAAGAATTTCTTAACTTACCCGAAACCAAACCCGCAAATGAATATATTAATGGTCAAATTATCCAGAAACCCATGCCACAAGGAAAACATAGTAAACTACAAGGTAAATTAGTTACAGTTATTAATAATATGGCTGAAGAACAAGCGATCGCTTTAGCTTTACCTGAGTTAAGATGTACCTTTGGCGGTCGTTCTATTATTCCTGATGTAGCAGTTTTTGTCTGGGAACGAATTCCGCTTGATCATGATGGAGATATTGCTAATAGTTTTAAAGCTCATCCTGACTGGACAATTGAGATTTTATCCCCGGAACAAAGCACAATTAAAGTTACCAGTAATATTTTACATTGTTTGAATTGCGGTTGTCAAATGGGATGGTTAATTGTTCCAGAGGAAAAGTCTATTTTTGTTTATCCTTCAGGACAACAACCCCTGTTTTTTGATGAACTGGATGCTGTAATTCCGGTTCCTCAATTCATCTCTAATTTAACTATAACCTTGAGGGATATATTGAGTTGGTTAAAAGTGAATCTGACTTAAATAAAATCCTCCTGATCTCAATATTCTCTATTTTATCTATTAAGATCGAAAGTATAAGTAGTGTGAGCGTCCTCGCTCGCTAGGGTGCATAGTTTAAATACTTAATAACCTTAAACAAACAAAAAAATCCCCACCATAATGGCGGAGATTTTTAGCGAATCAAAACAAAGATCTAAGCTTCGCTTTCAATGTGGATGAATAATAAACCCATTGCCACAACTGGCATTAACCAGCAAACCACGGGAATTAAAATCCAAGGTAAAAAAGAGGCTGCATAAGCTCCGGTCATATCAAATTCTCCTATTGAATGTTAGAAAGTTTTGATGTTTGGTAAAAAGCTAAATTAGCTATTAACCAAGCCTCGGAAAATAGAATCAACTAAACCGAAGTTTTCCAGCAAGAAAAAGGCAACAAAAGCGCCACCCATTCCACCGATGAAGAAACCACCAGCAAACTGACTCCAACCTTCAGAGGTTTGCAGAGAGTCGCCAGTATTTGAATCGCCTTTTTGGAAAGAAACTAATCCGTAAGCAGATAAACAAATCGTGGCAATCAGGATTAAGGCAATTCCTGAGATTAATGCACCTAAATTAGCGGCGCTGGGATGATCGCGTAATGGCCCAAGTTTAATCCAAGGCCCGATCAAAAAGTAACCATGGGCCATACCGACTTCTAAGCCCCGCAGTAAAGGAGATAAACCTTTACGGTAGGCGGGCAAATTCCCGATAAATGCACGGGTAAAATCGGAATCGCTGATCGGCGTGGACAGATGGCCGACAAAGGGATCGCCATTATAGGGTTTAATCAATTCTGCCATGGGGTTTCTTTCTCCTCTAATTATTGAAGAACTTGTAGCAGTTATTAAGCTCATATTTTACGCAGGGATAGGCAATCTCGTTACAAAAATGAGCATAAGCTTCAAAAAAGTTCACATCTCCACGTTGGTTGGTGTGTCCAGTGTCAAGGCTGGGATTAACAAAACAGGTTAAGATTTAACGAGTTATCGAGGAACTAGGATTATGAATAACCGCTTAAAATCCCTGAGCTATGCTGTGGTTGGGGCGATCGCATCGACGGTGTTAGCCACTGCTGTCAAAGCTGAACCGATGTTTAAGGACTATCCCACCACCTATCAACCCTTTGCGGAAGAATTTATGCGAGCAGCCTCAAGAACTTCTGGGGATGTCTTTAAAAACAAATCCTTACTGGGTCAAATGTCTACTTATTTAGGGGTTAGTTTCCCTTGGCCCAACGGTATCAATGGTTTTCCCGAAACCCTAATGACCAATGATGCCCGTCTCGTGAATCAATTGTATCGGGATGGAATGCTGCGCCAAACCAGTAGCGACCCGATTATTCGTACAGCCGATTTAATTAATCCCTACAGCACGTCAATTCTGACCCAACCTTCCTATCGGGATCTTGACCTTCAGACCGCACCAGGATTACCTGTACAACGTCGCTAAAGCCAATAAAAAAAACTGCCGATCTCCGAGATCAGCAGTTAATTGGATAAGCTCCTTAATTTTGTAGAATCCCAAGTCTATAGACTCAAAAATACTTTTTTTGCTCCCATGTCGGGGATTAAATTTTGGAGTTAATCAATTTTGGCCGGGGTTAGATGAAGTCCCATAATCACTAAATCCCGTTCAATTCCATCTAAATCAGCCACTCTGGGTAAATAACCCCATTGTTCAAAATCCAAGCGTTTAAATAATTCTAAACTGGGTTGATTGTGGGCAAAAATTAACGCCAGTAACGCTTTTAATCCCAAACTAGGACTGTGGTGCACCGCTTGGGTTAATAGTTTTTTTCCGATTCCCTGACCTTGATATTTAGGATGAACATAAATACTCACTTCTGCTGTACCGTTATAGGCTGGACGGTTATAAAAGATTTGGAAACTCAACCATCCTAAAATTTGCTCATCTAACTCAATCACCCAAACCGGATGAGTCTGAGCTTGATGTTCTTGATACCAAGGAATTCGACTTTCCACCGAGATCATTTCCAGGTCTGCTGTCGCCATTCTCCCTGGAATCGCGGCATTATAAATATCAACTATTGCTGGTAAGTCCGTCTCAACTGCATCCCGAATCTTCATTATTTTTAACAACTTTTTGGGAATGGGGTAATTAGGAATTACGAATTACGAATTACGAATTACGAATGGGTAATTGATTTTTCAAGTGTTATAATAATATCAATAATCACGGGAAATAGGCAATAGGTAATGGACAATTAGCCGGAGATAATAGTGATTTATTGTCTAAGTGTTCTCATAAGAACAAAATAGTCATTATCGTTTCCGATTGTTGCTTGTTTATTAAAGGTTCTATATTTTCCCCGTCGCCAGATTGTCTATCTCCTATCCATACCAAAAAACAAAATGTCTATATTTTTTGTTAATGATGGCGGTAGTGCAGTGATAAATTTTGGGGGATTTAACCCGCCTAGTCAAGAATTAGTAACCCAAGGAATTATTGTCCCTCCGATTATTACTAACCCGGTGTTGGGGGATGCCTATTTTGACTCGACAAAACTGATCAATTCCCTTGCAGTGCCACAAGTATTATTAGGGACATCGGGCAATGATATTCTAACCGGAAGGGATGGGAATGATACTTTGCAAGGATTACAAGGCAATGATATTCTCCAGGGTCAAGGGGGAGATGATATCTTCTTTGGTGGACAAGGTAATGATACCCTATTCGGAGGGGAGGGAAATGATCTATTAAGTGGTGACCAGGGACAGGATTTACTCACAGGAAATTCAGGAAATGATATTTTTATTCTTCCTGTTAGTGCGGCTATCAGTAATATGAATAATGTGGATATTATTACGGATTTTATCATCGGTGAGGATCAAATTGGTTTAACCGAGGGTTTGAATCAAAATAATATTCTGCTCACGTCTACCGTTATTAATGGCACTCCAGGAACTTTAATTTCTGTGATCAATTCTAATCAATTTTTGGGATTTGTTGCCAATCTCAGCCCCGGAGGTTTGATTAATCAATTTATTGCTATTAATTTAAACAATTGATTGCCGATAAGATTGCTATAAAAATCTAAGATTTATAATATTGATCATCAGGAATATTGACAGTATTGAATATTTAAACTAGCTTGAAGTAGGATTTAACATTTTTTTACAACAAAAGGAACAACAAATGGCTACTTTCCAAGGAACAGATTTAGGTGATGTTCTTCAAATCGGTGCTTTTCCACTGGTTGCCATTACCAAAGATGGTCTACCTCTGATTCCTCTAATTACGATTCAAGAATCTGATTTAGCCGGAAATGATACTATCCTTTTATTGAATGGGTCTGATAAAGCCGATGGTGGAGCCGGAAATGATACTATTGATGCCGGAGGCGGAGACGATAATCCTATTAATGGCGGAGATGGTAATGATAGTATTACCCTAGGCGATGGCAATGATTATGGGATTGGCGGTCTAGGAGATGATATTATCCTCGGTGGAAAGGGGAATGACATCGGTGATGGTGGCAAAGGAAACGATACTTTCGATTTGGGAGAAGGAGATGATAACGCCATTGGTGGAGATGGAAACGATACTTTCTTTGGCGGTTTAGGAACAAATAATGTCGATGGGGGAGATGGAATTGACTACCTTTCCTATGAAAAAGTCACCCCAACTTTTCCGGTTGGAGCTAATCGAATTACAGTTAATTTAACCACAAAGGGAGAAGTTTTAGACGGGGGTGGTGTTGTTATTGCCACCGATAATATTACTGGGCCGATTGAAAATATAACTGGCGCTCCTGGTATTCCCAATGATATGACTGGAGCCGGGGGCGATAATATTTTAATTGGGGGTGCGGCCAGTGATAATTTGGCTGGAGCCGGAGGAAAAGATACCCTGAAAGGGGGTTTAGGCGATGATTTCTACACCGTTATTACTACTGGTAATGGCACTGAAATTCAAGATGCCGGAGGAGCAGCAGACAGTCTTTTTATTCCAGGTATAACGCTATTACTATCTGGCCCTAGTACAACGGGTTATGGTTTAGAAAGACAAGGAAAAAATCTGGCTATTGACTTAAATATTGATGGCAAAATTGACCCAACTCAAGATTTATTGATTGTTGATTTTTATGCCGATACCACCACAAAAACCGCAGGAATTGGGTTAATTGAAGACGTTGTGAATCTGAAAGGCCAAGATATTATCAACTCTAATATTCCTAACACCGCACCCCCTCCCACCTCTAATATTACTTGGACAACACCAACAGCATCTCCCGGTATTCCAGGGCCAGATGTTCCAGCGCCAGGGGGTGGGAATACAACATTTGTTGACCAAGGAATTACATCATTTCTGTTTACCAACGCCGCCGATAATACCTTTGTCCCGGCAACAGCAACCAACCTTTATATTCAAGCCTTAAATGGAAATGATTTCATTGTGGGAAGCGTATCGGCTGATAATATTAATGGCAATTTAGGGGATGATAAAATATTAGCCGGAGGTGGTAATGATGGCGATCGCACTTTAACAATTCCAGCCAATACCATTCGGATTGCTATTCGTGGCGGCAAAGGGTCAGATAACCTTGATGGTCAAGAGGGAGATGACTTAATCAATGGCAACCTGGACAATGACACCGTATTGGGGGGTGTGGGAAATGATATTATCCGGGGTGGTAAAGGTGCAGACGTCTTAGATGGCGGTGCAGGTGCGGATTACTTGATTGGTGATGCGGATCAAGATAAACTCACGGGGGGAGCCGATGCTGATATTTTTGTGTTACCTGGAGCGTCCATCGCCGCAACTAGCTTAAATCAAGCCGACCTAATCACCGATTTTCTTGGCGGAACCGATAAAATTATGTTACCTTCGGGGATAACTTTTGCCCAACTAACATTAACGCCTGTCACCGTACAAGTCGATGGTAGTACAGCATTAGTATCCACATCAATTCAATCGGGAACAACCTTTTATGGTTTAGTACAAGGGATAACCCCAGTTCAACTCACCGCAGCTAACTTTATTGCTGATGATCCGAATATTACTATTTTAGGATAGATATAGATCAAAAATCAGTAATCATTTGTAGGGGCGGGTTTATTCAATCTTTGTGAATCACCCCAATCTTAATAAACCCGCCCATAACTGTGATCAGTGTGCTTAAGTTTGACAAGCTGTCTTTTGACAAAACTAATATTTAGGTAAAAAAATTAATATCAGACCATAAAAAAATCCATTTTATTTACTTGAGTTAATTTGATGAATTGCCAATTTAATTTCAAACAAAACCAAACTATTGTGATTGGGTTTTCTCTCCTTTTGGGAACAATTTTGAGTAGTTTTACTGGATTAGGTTTATCATCTGTTGAAGCCCATGAACAACAACATGATACATCTTCCCCTCACCATAAAATGATCTCGATTCCCCCTGGTCAACCCATACCATCGGTGGATCTGATTGTCCATCCTGATGCCCGTCAGGGATGGAATTTAGAGTTGAAATTGACTAATTTTAAATTCACACCAGAAAGAGCCAATCAACCCAGCGACTCCTATCAAGAAGGACACGCTCACCTTTATATCAATGGGAAGAAAGTCACCCGAATTTATGGAAACTGGTATTATCTTTCGGAACTACCAGCAGGACGTAATGAAGTTCGGGTTAGTTTAAACGGAAATGGTCATGAAACCTTCATGGTTGAGAATCAAGAAATCGGGGATACAGAAATTATTGAAGTCAAGTAGTTACCTAAGTAATTAGGTTTGGGTTGAGGGTTAGCAATTAACTGTTAACCCTCAATATCCCATAACTGTTCTTAATCCGTCAGAGCCGAAGACCGACGGCGACGGCGGCGAATAATCGGTTCACCCGGTTGATGATCCTTATCTGATTCAGAGGTATCCTCCGATGGTGACTCATCCTCAGTTTCCGGTACAAAAAATTCTACTGTTGTTTCAGGTTCTTCAATTTTTTCTAGGGTTTCTGGTATTTTCGGTGTTTCTGTTATTTCCGGTATTTCTATTATTTCTGGTATTTCTAGTATTGCCGGTTTTTTCGGTTCGAGAATAATCCGGTCAGAAATTGACCGTTCGGGAACAATCCGCTCAGAAATAACTACTGGTGAACTTGTCCGATCGGTTATGGTTCGGTCGAGAATAATCCGTTCAGAAATTGACCGTTCAGGCATAGTTCTTTCACCCGACCCAATCGACAGAGGCAGGTTTTGTCCTTCATCGGAGTCTTCATCCATCAGAGTCGTGGGAGAAACAGGGGATTCCCCTGGAGAGCGAACCGTGACAATCACAGAGCGAGAATTTTTCACCTGTTCATGGGAGAGCATCAAGGGAGAAATCCCCATCAACGCATAAACCTCCTGTTCCTCTGGAGTCATTTCCACCGAAATCACCTCGGCTGGTTCCACCGAAGGTTTAATAATTTCGGATTTTGTGGGGCGACTGCGTTCACTTAATCCACTGCGTCCTGAGAACCCTTCACTAAACCCAACATCCGTGCGAGGTTCCCCATAGTTCACCGTTGGAGCCACCCGAACACCAGGGGCGGGGAGTTCCTCATCTTGTCCTAAAGAATCCATATCCCGAATGCGACGGCGACGGCGACGGGCATTACTGGCGCCAATATCCTGATAACTGGGATGGTTGAGCAGTTCTAACTCTTGGAAACCCTCAGACGCCTCAAAATCTAAAACTTCGGGTTCTTCCCGGGAAGACGGCTGTTCATAAACCGGAACCGGACGTAAACTGGGCCGTTCTGAGTTGTCCCCACTGCTCGGCGACGGAATAATCCGATTACTAGGAATCACGACTCGTTCCGGGGTTTCTGCGGGTTCGGGTTCGGGTTCTCCGGGTAACTGAACGATATGGCCTAGGCCTCCACAGGTGGTACAGGTTTTGCCAAACAATTCATAGATATTTTGGCCCTGGCGTTTGCGGGTTAATTCCACTAACCCTAATTCTGATAATTGAGCAATTTGGGGTCGGGCTTTATCGGCCTTCAGGACTTTATTAAAATGTTCCAGCACTTGTAATTGGTCTCGGCGGGAATCCATATCAATGAAGTCCACAATAATCACCCCGGCAATATTGCGTAACCTCAACTGACGGGCGATTTCGGTGGCGGCTTCGCAATTTGTCCATAACACCGTTTCCCGGGAGGTGGCCGAACGGGTAAAGGAGCCAGAGTTAACATCAATTACCGTTAGGGCTTCCGTTGGTTCAATCACAACATAACCGCCCGATGGTAAATCTACCCGAGGTCTTAAAGCCTCTCGAATGGCTGCATTAGCTCGGAAATACTCTAAAATCGGAATCCGTTCTCGGTGGTGGTCAATTAACACCCCCTGGGGAGCTTTGCCCACACTCCAACTCATCAAATGTTGTTTAACCCGCTTCACCCCGGTGCTGGTATCGACCACAATTCGGTTAACTTCGGTGCTGTACATATCGCGGAGCACCCGTTGAATAAAATCATTATCTCGATTTAACAGAGCCGGAGGCCGGGAAGATTGGGCTTCCTGTTGCACCAATTCCCATTGCTTTTGTAGGCTTTCCAAATCTTCTAAAATCGCGTCCTCGGGCATATCTTCCGCTTCTGTGCGGACTAATAAACCCATTCCGGCGGGTTTAATTAAAATGGCTAGGGCCCTTAAACGGTTTCGTTCATTTTCTGAGCGAATGCGACGGGATAAATTCACCCCTCTGCCATAGGGCATTAATACTAAATACCGCCCGGGTAAGGAAATATTTCCCGTTAACCGAGGGCCTTTAGTTCCGGTGGGTTCTTTCATCACCTGCACTAACACTTTTTGCTGGGGACTTAAAAGTTCGGTAATCGAGCCGGAACTGCGTTTTAATCGTAATGGCCCAAGGTCAGAAACATGGATAAATCCATTCCTTTCCGGGTCTCCAATATTGACAAAAGCCGCATCAATCCCTGGTAGGACATTTTCCACGATACCCAGATAAATATCACTAACTTGGTGATTTCCGGTCGCTACAACCAGTTCTTGAATTTGATCTTCTGAAAAAACAGCAGCGATTCGTTGCTGTTCTGCGATAATAATTTGCTTTGACATTCAATCCCCTCAAAACTTAGCAATATTGAAAGCACCTACGTTGCGTGTACCTAACAATATTGACGTGATTATTGACATCCGCCCCGCCGTAAAACGGACGGGGATTCCATCTATTTCAACAAATCAACCCTTCGACAAACTCAGGAGATAGCTGCTGAAATGCTGGATGGGTTGACGCTTCACAGAGACGATGCTTTCTTTGCAGAAAGACTGACCTTCTCTCCACGTCCGTTTAAAGTCTCCGAAAGCCCTCCGGCGACTAAAATATTAATTGCTGCGTTGATATCTCGATCATGAGATTCGCCACAATTTAAACAAGTCCACTCTCTAACACTCAACTCTTTTTTGCCACCGCGAAAACCGCAGCAAGAGCAAGTTTGAGAAGTGGGAGTCCATCTATCAATTACTCGAAAATCACGCCCGTACATGACTGACTTGGCTTCTAACATAGTTCTGAAACTACGCCAGCCCAAATCAGAAATAGCACGGGCTAATTTCCTATTTTTAACCATTCCTGAAACATTTAAGTCTTCCAAGACTATTGTTTGATTTTCACGAATAATCTTAGTTGACAACTTATGCAAAAAATCGTTTCGGGTATCAGAAATTTTAGCGTGAAGTTTGGCTAGTTTTTTTCTAGCAACTTCCCTTCTTCTGCTACCCTTCTGTTTTCTTGACAAATTTTGCTGTAATCTCCTCAAACGCTTTAATTGTTTCTTTAAAGGTTGAGGAGATTTAATTTTTTCACCGTCGCTTAATGTAGCAAAATCGGTGATTCCTAAATCAATTCCAACACTTTGTCCGTTCTTTGCTAATTGCCGAGGATTAAACTCAACTACAAAGCTCACAAAATACCTATCAGCACTATCTTTGACTAAGGTAACACCAGAAGGAATTGCGGGTAACTCCCTACTCCAAATCACTTTGATATCACCAATTTTGGCTAGGTAAATGTAATCAGAATTAGGATAGAGTTTGAACCCATTGTCGGTGAACTTAGCAGACTGTTTAGACTTACGCTTCTTAAATTTAGGTGGCTTAACTTTCTTGCCTTTTCTTTGGACTTTACAGGATTTGAAAAAGTTAGAATAAGCCTGCTCCAAATCCCTTAAACTTTGTTGTAAGGGAATAGAGGAAACCTCTCCCAACCAGATTTTCTCCTCGGTTTTTTTGAGTTCTGTAAGTCTTTTAGAAAGTTCGCCACTAGAAGGCTTTTTACTACCCGCACGGTATTGATCTTGACAGTAAGCTAAGGCATCGTTAAAAACCACACGACAACAACCAAACAATCGGGATATTAGCCCCTTTTGTTGGTCTGTTGGGTAGATTCTATACCGATACCTTAACTTCATTCTTTGCTCTTAAAATCTTCTTCTTCAGTATACAATACAATTGAATAAAAAGCCTAAGTAGAACTTAGGGGTTTTAAACCCATTTTTTCGATAAATTCATTAATGCGAATTTTATCGCCATTAGGAAGACACCAAGGACACACCGAGCCAACGGGCAAACCGCAAGAGGGAATCAGGTTTTGATCATTGAAAATCAACGGTTAACAAACACCCAAATTTAATATCCAAAATCCATCAAATTTAAGCCTTTAAAGGTTATGGGAAAATGAAATTATAGGCGGTTATTTGTTATCCATCTGCCTTCATCATGATTCTGTCCAAAGGAATACTTGGGTTTGACAGGGGTTGACCTCTTGACTAACTCACCAATATAGTATCCGTATCTACGAAAACTTTAGGGACTACAGCCTAGATCGCACATTCCAAGCTAGATGATCTCTCCCCCAACTGCCCTCAATGAACTTAAATCTAGCCATTGAAAGTGTTTGTTTCTTTATGGTATCAAGACAGATGCCAGAAAAAGTTTTTTGCTACTTTCTTCCGTTGATTTTTAGTAACATTAGGGTTTGGTTGATTTCCCAACCGCCTGATCAACAGGTGCGCTACCAGTCAAGAACCTACACTAACTTTAAGTACAGGTGAGCTTCCGGTTTGATCAGTTTATTATAGCCGCTTCTAACCTGCAATCTGTAATATTGTCGGTTTGTAGCCTAGATTCAGGCGAACCCGCCCACTATGCTACAAAACTTGGCTTACCGGGTTTCATTATAGCACGGTCGTAAACACAAATTATCACCAACCAGATATAGAAATCTTTTCGGGTCGCGTTAAAAGTGAATGGCGGTGAATGTGTAACAGTTGGAATTCTTTGCCAGTTACCTGTTCTAACATCTTAATCATCAGTTCGGGTCGTAGTTGTGTCCCATCATTCCGACAACTCCCCACATAACGCAACAATTGATCTTCCTCGGAAATCATTTCTAGTTCAAATAATTGTTCTCGTAAATTGATGATGTTCTTTTTCCCTGATTTTGTGGTTTTCTCCCATAAAATTTCTGATGTGGCTTTAACTGCATTAATCCAATTTAACCATTCGGGGATAGCGTCTATTTCTGCTATGGAATTTACGGTTAAATAATATTCTGCTTTTTCCACCGCATCCGTTAGGGATGGTAAGTCTATGGGTACTTCTTGAATTTGATATAGAGGAATGGTATCGGGTAAACCCTGGGCTAATTTTTGGCGAAATTCCTCGATATTCATGGATTCTGTTAATTCAAAATCCACAATTTCTCCGCTACTTGTTGCTCCTAATGGTAAGGCAAAAGCAATGGAAATCCTCGGATTTGGACGGTATCCTCCGGTAAACGCTAAGGGAATTGAAGCCCGACGAATCGCCCGATCAAATAATCTGAATAAATCCAAATGTCCGACTAAAGCCATATCTCCTAATTTTCCAAATCTAACTCTTAAACGTTGGACTCGTTGAGAATTAGGAATAAATTCTCCGGCAAATTGGGGAATTGGGGGAGATTTAATCACAATATTATGACCAAAATCGGTTCCACAAACTCCACAATGGGAACAACTTTCAAAGGAACAATCGGGAACGGTAGCAGCTTCTAAAGCCAGTTTTAAATCTTCTTTGAGCCAATTTTTATCAATTCCACTGTCAATATGATCCCAAGGTAAGGGCTGATCTAATAATACTGCATAATCCTGTTCTTGACTATTCCCTATTCCCTCCCCCTCTAGCCCCCCGTGCGCGGGGGTTTGGGGGGCTGTTCCCTATTCCCTGTTCTCGTTCGACAAGCTCACGAAGCAGCCTGTTCCCTGTTCCCTCAATTAAATTCCATTCCCCGCTTTCCACCCGACGATATTTCCAACTCAAACCTGCTTCTTCTATAGCCTGTGTCCAAGCGCCAAAAGCCCGATCTAAACTTTCCCACCAGGAGTCCATTCCCGCCCCAAGTTCCCAAGCCCGACGCACCACTGGCCCTAAACGGCGATCGCCTCGACCAACAAAATCCTCCATAGCCGAGATTCTAACATCAGTAAAGTTAACTTTTACCCCTCGCATTTGTCGAAATTCTTGTTTTAATAATTTCTGTTTGCGTTGGAATTCTGTTGTGGAAACTGAATGCCATTGAAAGGGAGTATGGGGTTTAGGTGTAAAGTTAGAAATAGTTAAATTAAAGTTTAACTTTCTGCGATCTTTAGCAGAACATTCTCGTTTTAACCAAGCAACGGTTTCGGCAATTCCTAATATATCGGCATCGGTTTCTCCGGGTAAACCAATCATAAAATAGAGTTTAATTTTATCCCAACCTTGGTCAAAGGCGGTTTTAACTCCCTTTAATAATTCTTCATTGGTTAACCCTTTATTAATGATATCTCGCATTCTTTGGGTTCCCGCTTCTGGGGCAAAAGTTAACCCACTTTGTCGCGCTCCCCCTAGAATATTAGCAATATTTTCATCAAAGCGATCTACCCGTTGACTAGGTAAAGATAAACTAACATTATAATCTTTAAGACGGTTCTTAATTTCCATTCCCACCGAGGGTAAGGATAAATAATCGGAACAACTCAAAGATAATAAGGAAAATTCATTATAACCCGTTTCTTTCATCCCTTTTTCAACAGCTTGAATCACATCTTCCGGTTCCACATCTCGCGCCGGACGGGTTAACATTCCGGGTTGACAAAAACGACATCCCCTTGTACAACCCCGTCTCACTTCAATTACTAACCGATCATGAACTGTTTGTACATAGGGAACAAATTTAATCGAATAGGCGGGCATTGGTGCGGCTACCCGTCTTAAAATTTGGGCGGGAACATTAGAATGTTTGGGATGAACAGAACCATCTTCTGCCATCTGATAAAATTGGGGAACATACACCCCCGGAATTTGGGCTAAATCTAGTAATACAGCTTTTCTATCTAAGTTTTTTTTCTTGCATTCTTCTAAAACTAATCCAATTTCTGGTAATAATTCTTCCCCATCTCCTAAAGCGATAAAATCAAAAAAATCCGAGTAGGGTTCGGGGTTAGATGTGGCCGTTTGTCCCCCGGCAAAAATTAAGGGATAATGGGGTTGATCAGAATTTTGATTATCACCCCAAACCGAATAATTTTGTCGGTCTTCCCAAGTTAGGGGAATTCCAGCTAAATCTAACATTTCTAAGATATTTGTTGCCCCTAATTCGTAGCTGAGGCTAAATCCTAAAATATCAAAATCTATTAAAAAATGACGGGACTCAACACCAAATAAAGGGGTTTTAGTCTCGCGTAATTTTTTTGCTAAGTCCGACGCTGGGAGATAGGCGCGATCGCATAATTGCCGAGGTTGAGTATTTAAGATATTATAGAGAATAACATGGCCAAGGTTTGAGACTCCGACCTCGTAAACTTCAGGATAGGTTAACGACCAACGGACGACGGCGGACTCCCAAGGTTTGCGTTTCGCGCCTAACTCCTGACCCAGATAACGGGCAGGTTGATGAATTTCTGGTGTAATTAGTTTCTCGACTGCGACATTCAAGGCAAACCTCACCCTATTAATAACGACAATATTTTAAGATTACCATTGATGTTGCCATCGTGTTGATTGTAGCAATACCGTGTAATCAAATATTTGAGGACAAAACCTAAAAAACAATTAATTTTTTAAAATAACTTTTGGGTCAACTGTATTAAAATATACTTAAAATCTACCTCAAGGTAGATGAAATTGGGACTAAATAAATGTTATCAAAGTTCCCATATATTAGGTGATAAAGATCACTTTGAATAAAAGGATATGATCACAAATAAAAATCACCATTTATAAGATAATAAAAATATGCGAGTTATCCTTACCTACTATGTCAGCAACGACGAATATGATTCGTAAACTGGTTGAAAAGGCTCTCTATTTTAGATGTCTGACTCCTGAAATTGAAAATGCGATTAATACAGAATTAACCCGAATGGGTTATGTTTCAGATGTCGATTATGAGGCCTTAGAATTATTAATGGAAGAAATGGATGCTGGGCGCATTCGCTTAGTTTCTAGCTATTAGTAAATAGGTTCAACTTTGAAAATTTCGATATCCAAAAATAAAATATTCTTGGATATTTACTCAGTTGGTTCAAAAACATTAGCAGAAGCTCGCCAAACTTGACCGATAAAGTCTTGAAGTTGTTGGTGAGCAGAACAAGCATTTACCCGTTTAACTCCAGGGGAATTAGTGTCTGGAGACTCTAACTGGGCTAAGAAAGTAATAACTTCCGTATCCAAAGCCGCCCTAAATAATCGCGTTGGCCAAATTAAATCAGGACTTTGGCGTAAATCAGATAAAATAAAGGTTTCTGGGGTAAACCCAAAACTCGAAAAATTGTCTTCTGGATGTTCAGATAATCCTTGAATTAACATTAAAGGTCTTACCCAACAAACTTCTCGAACTTCTACAACTTGAATTACTTCTGCATACAAACAACTGTTTTGATGATTTAATCCCACAATTTGACCGGGCTTAAAATTCAAGCTAGAGTCCATCATGCTTAACAGCTTATTAATTAAAAGTAGTTATAATGATAACACTTAGTGTTGATCAATTTGGTTCAGTGCTAATTGTAAATCTTGAATCAGATGTTGAGCATCTTTCTTGGCTGAACCTTGACAATAATCATTCACAGATAAGGGAGTACCGATTTTTATTTTAACACTAGAACCCCGACAGGGAATAATCGGATTATAGCGTATAGAAATCGGGACAATCTTAATTCCTAAATGTTCCTGGCTAGTTTCCGCTTGGATGGCTAAACGTCCCAGTCCCAATTTCAGGGGGTGAATTTGGTCATCCTGAAAAATATTTCCTTCTGGAAAAATCACTAATATTTCTCCTTGGTGCAGCAATTCTACTCCATAACGAATAGTAGAAATAGTCGGATGTTTTTGATTAATTGCAAACCCACCGAGGTGACGAATAAACCACCCCTGTAGTCCTTTCATTTCATCAACCGTAACCATAAACCGCAAGTCCCGTCCGGTGACATAGCGACCTGTGGAAAAGGGAATCATAATTGCATCCCAACGGGAACGATGGGTTGGTGCTAAAATAATAGGGCCTTGTTGGGGAAGATTTTCTTGGCCGATGACTTCCAAGGATTTAAAATAAAATGGTAAAACCAGATGTCGTCCCAAGGGATAAACAATTGAAGCCAGCAAGGGAGAAACGTCAGAATTAACCTGTGTTTCTTTTGTAGATATGGACATTTTTGCAAAAGATTGATTAGATCAAAGATGAGCATAACGGTTTTCTTGGCTGTATGAACATCTTAACTTGATATTAAACAGTTTAAAGGGTTTTATTGATCGTGATCAGGACAGTTTTTTTATTGTCTATTTAATTGCGTTTTTGAGCAAACCAAGATTGTAATTGTTGACGACAAGGAGATTCTAATATTCCCCCTAAAACCGATAATTTATGGTAAGAACAGGGACTATCGGGAAGATTGATAACGGTGCGGATAGTTCCGGTTTTGGGGTCATCTGCGCCATAAACCAGTAAGCCTAAACGAGCTTGCAAAATTGCTCCGGTACATAAGGGACAGGGTTCGAGGGTGACGTACAAAGTACAGGTATTAAGATGCCAATTGTTTAAGATTTTTCCTGCTTCTCGTAGGGCTAATATTTCGGCGTGGGCGGTGGGGTCACAGTCTCTTTCTTTGCGGTTTTGGGCTTGGGAAATTAGTTGATTATTCTGATTAATAATAATAGCTCCAACGGGAACTTCTCCGGCTTCTCCCGCTTGTTGCGCTAATTCTAAAGCCCGACTCATCCAATATTGATGGGTGGAATAGTTGTTAAAAATTGGGTTTGGGGAACTAGACATCGGGGGGTTGTGTTTGTATATTGATTTTTTAATCAAGTGTATGTCCATGTTAGCCGTATGATTATTGTACGACGGCTGCGGGAATTTGTCAAGGGTAGCTCCTATCTAGTCGGCAATTTTTTTAATCAAATCAGTTTTGAGTTAGGAGAAGATAGAATGGGAAATGCTGTGGTGAAAAGTGCGATCGCTTGTATAGATGTCTACCAAAAATAATTGTCCCTTTTCTGCTGAAGAAATTGCCTCTGAAGGCATCAAACCCGAAGAATATGAAGAAATTGTCCGACGCTTAGGAAGACATCCCAACAAAGCGGAATTAGGGATGTTTGGGGTGATGTGGAGCGAACACTGTTGTTATAAAAATTCCCGCCCTCTGCTCAAACAATTTCCGACGACGGGAGAACGAATTTTAGTTGGCCCAGGAGAAAATGCCGGAGTTGTGGACTTTGGTGATGGGCTGCATATTGCCTTTAAAATAGAATCCCATAATCACCCTTCAGCTATTGAACCATTCCAAGGTGCTGCGACGGGAGTAGGGGGAATTTTAAGAGATATTTTTACGATGGGAGCGCGTCCAATTGCGGCGTTAAATTCCTTGCGGTTTGGTTCCTTAGAAGATAACCGAACTAGACAAATATTTAAAGGGGTGGTTTCTGGTATTAGTCATTATGGTAATTGTTTCGGGGTTCCAACTGTTGGGGGAGAGGTTTATTTTGATCCAGCTTATAACGGAAACCCCCTAGTTAATGCGATGGCAATTGGGTTAATGGAAACCCCAGAAATTGTCAAATCTGGTGCTTCTGGAATTGGCAATCCGGTGTTATATGTAGGTTCAACAACGGGGCGGGATGGCATGGGGGGAGCGAGTTTCGCCAGTGCCGAATTAAGTGAAGAATCGATTCAAGATCGTCCGGCGGTACAGGTGGGAGATCCGTTTTTAGAAAAGTCTTTAGTGGAAGCTTGTTTAGAAGCATTTAAAACGGGTGCGGTGGTAGCAGCCCAGGATATGGGAGCGGCTGGAATTACCTGCTCAACATCAGAAATGGCGGCAAAAGGTGGGGTAGGAATTGAGCTAGATTTAGACTTAATTCCGGTACGGGAAACGGGAATGGTTGCCTATGAATATCTGTTATCAGAATCCCAAGAACGGATGTTATTTGTCGCTCAAAAAGGGCGAGAACAGGAGTTAATTGATATTTTCCATCGTTGGGGATTACAAGCGGTTGTGGCGGGAACTGTAATTGCCGAACCAATAGTTAGAATTTTATTTCAAGGGGAAATTGCGGCGGAAATTCCGGCGGATGCTTTAGCAGAAAATACGCCATTATATCCGCGAGAAATATTATCAGAACCGCCAGAATATGTTCAAATAGCTTGGCAATGGCAACCGGAAAATTTACCGGAATCTACAATATCAGGAATTAAAATTAAGGGGGAATTTCAATCGTGGAATCAAGTGTTATTGACTTTATTAGACACCCCTTCTATTGCTTCTAAACGCTGGGTTTATCGACAATATGATCATCAAGTTCAGAATAATACGGTTTTAGTTCCTGGGGGTGGGGATGCGGCGGTGATTCGGTTACGGCCGTTGGAA
>NZ_CAWLTW010000001.1:4481562-4506871 GCF_963864145.1 Planktothrix prolifica NIVA-CYA 540
CCTTACCAAGAGGGGGCTTGAAAATGAAGATCCGGCTTCCCCCCTTACCAAGGGGGGACTGAGGGGGGTCTATCGTGGATTAGCAGCAACAGTAGACTGTAATTCCCGGTATGTGTATCTTGACCCCTACGAAGGAGCGAAGGCAACGGTAGCCGAAGCCGCCCGGAATTTAAGTTGTGTGGGGGCCGAACCGATTGCGGTGACGGATAACTTGAATTTTGGTAGTCCTGAAAAACCGATTGGATATTGGCAGTTGGCGGAATCTTGTCGGGGGATTTCCGATGGCTGTAAGGCGTTGAATACTCCGGTGACGGGGGGGAATGTGTCACTTTATAATGAAACCCTAGATGCAGAGGGGAACCCGGAATCAATTTATCCGACCCCGGTGGTGGGAATGGTGGGACTAATTACGGATTTAACTAAGGTTTGTGGCCAAGGTTGGCAAAGTTCGGGGGATTTAATCTATCTTTTGGGGGATGACAAAACTTTACCCACGTTAGGCGCGTCGGAATATTTGGCGGTGTTGCATAGTACGATTGCGGGTAAGCCTCCGAGGGTAGATTTTGAGTTAGAACAAAAGGTACAAACTGCCTGTCGGGAAGGTATTCGTCAAGGTTGGATTAAATCGGCCCATGATTGTGCTGAAGGGGGGTTAGCGGTGGCCTTAGCTGAATCTTGTTTGAGTGGGAAAAAAGGGGCGACGGTTAAGCTGGGTTTAGGTTCTAATCCTTCTGTCCGTTGGGATAATATTCTATTTGGAGAAGGAGGGGGACGAATTCTGGTTTCTGTGCATCCTGAATCTCAGTTGGTTTGGGAAGGATTTTTACAACAACAGTTAGGAGCAGAAAACGATATCTGGCAAAACTTGGGTTTTGTGGGTTCGGGATCTGAACCTTTAAGGATTTTAGCCGATGATCAGGGTTTAATTGAGGTTGATCTTGGAGAAATGGGCGATCGCTATTTTAATGCGATTGAACGCAGGGTGGATGGTCAGGATTAATTTAACCACAAAGACACAGAGAAGATTCCAGACGCGAGACTTTCTTGCGATTTCAGCTAAAAAGGGATAAGATTAAGAAAATGTTAACTTTTGAGTAGTTATACTCGCGCTATCCAGTAGCCTTAATTCATAAATCCCACTATCTGACTTTGCCAATCAGGAGCAAAACCGTAAAATGATTCCAAATGATTCCCTAGATACCCACTCTGCTCAGGTTGATCACGAACGACCTGATAAGCCGGAAGAAGCCTGTGGCGTTTTTGGGGTGTATGCTCCAGGGGAGGATGTCGCTAAACTGACTTATTTTGGTCTATATGCGCTACAACACCGAGGCCAAGAATCCGCCGGAATTGCCACCTTTGATGGCGACAAGGTGCATTTACATAAGGAGATGGGATTAGTCTCCCAGGTGTTTAATGAAAATATTTTAAATGAGTTAACTGGGAATCTGGCTGTCGGTCATACCCGCTATTCCACGACGGGATCAAGCCGTCGGGTGAATGCTCAACCGGCGGTGGTTTCAACTCGCCTGGGTTCCCTGGCTCTAGCACATAATGGTAATTTAGTCAATACGGGCGAATTGCGTGCAGAATTAACCCGGCGGGAATGTGATTTTCTGACCACCACCGATAGCGAAATGATTGCTTTAGCGATCGCTTCAGAAGTCAATAGTGGCAAAGACTGGTTAGAAGGGGCGTTAAGTGCTTTTACCCAGTGTCAGGGGGCCTATAGTTTAGTGATTGGGACACCCAAAGGAATGATGGGAGTCCGTGACCCGAATGGGATTCGACCATTAGTGATTGGAATTTTACCGACAAGTCCGCAACGGTATGTTTTGGCGTCGGAAACCTGTGGATTAGATATTATTGGGGCGGAATATCTGCGGGATGTGGAACCGGGGGAATTGGTTTGGATTACAGAAGAAGGAATGTCTTCTTTCCACTGGAGTCAGAAACCCGCCCGGAAATTATGTGTGTTTGAGATGATTTATTTTGCCCGTCCTGATAGTGTGATGTGTGGCGAAAGTCTCTATAGTTATCGTTTGGAAATCGGACGAATTTTAGCTAGAGAATCCTTTATTGATGCGGATATTGTGATCGGGGTTCCTGACTCTGGGATTCCGGCGGCGATTGGATTTTCTCAGGAGTCTGGGATTCCTTTTGCTGAGGGATTAATTAAAAACCGTTATGTGGGTCGGACGTTTATTCAACCGACTCAAAGTATGCGGGAGTCGGGGATTCGGATGAAGTTAAACCCGTTAAAGGATGTCTTGGAAGGTAAACGGGTGATTATTGTGGATGATTCGATTGTCCGAGGTACTACCAGCCGCAAAATTGTGAAGGCGCTGCGGGATGCGGGTGCTAAGGAAGTTCACATGAGAATTTCTTCTCCTCCGGTGACTCATCCTTGTTTTTATGGGATTGATACTGATAGTCAGGATCAATTGATTGCGGCAACAAAATCAGTGGAAGAAATTCGTCAACAGATTGAGGTTGATACTTTAGCTTATTTAAGTTGGGAAGGAATGTTAATCGCCACTCGGGAAGATACTAATACTTTCTGTTCGGCGTGTTTTACTGGGAATTATCCGATTGATATTCCTGAAAAGGTAAAACGATCTAAATTGATTTTGGAAAAATCGGTAACGGTTTAAATTCTGAAATATAATTTATAAACTTGCCCCCAAAAACCGGATTTTTGACCTAAGAAACCCGGTTTTTATCTTTATTTAACCACAAAGACACAAAGAATAGGATGTATAGCAAGAGGCAATAGGGAATAGGCAATCTCGCTATAGGTAAATACTTACTGTGAGCAGCTTTTAGCTTTCAAGAATGTCCTAATAGATGCGGCAACTGCTATAACCTAAGTTACAGATCACTTAATTCTGCAAATAATGTAGATAAAATTTGATTAGAAAGTAAGAAACCATCGGGATCTGTTAATTGAATAAAACCTTGATTTAAGTCCGGTTGAATGGTGTTAGAAATAGGTTGTTTTTGGGTATCTAAAAATTGAACTAATCCTTGATTTTTAAAAGTAATTAATATTGTTAATATTTGGGCTAGGGTTTCGGCTCCAAATTGTTGTGATAGATATTCTAAATTAATTCCTTCTGCTAACCGTAATCCTAACATTAATGTTTCTAATAGTTTTTCTTGGGTTGTATCGACAAATTCGGCAATATTGTATGAATAATTACCATTAACCCAGGCATAATATTCTTGTCGTTTTCGAGGTCGAGTTAAGCGATAACCCTGAAGATAACTTGCCGCCCCCATGCCAAAACCATAATAGGGTTGTTTTTTCCAGTAGACCAAATTATGTTGACATTGAAATTCGGGTTTGGCATAGTTAGAAATTTCGTAATGTTCATAGCCAGCTTGTGTTAAGAGTTGTTGAGCTAAACGATACATTTGGGCGGTGGATTCTTCCGTGGGTAGGGGAAATTCACCCGGAGTATAATATCGAGAAAAGGGTGTTTTATCTTCGACTATTAGGTCGTAAATTGAGATATGATTGGGGTTGATTTTTAATAGGGTTTTTAAAGAATGTTCCCAATCTTCTAAGGTTTGTTCGGGTAGACCGGAAATTAAATCTAAACTCCAGTTTTTGATTCCAGTTTTTTCAATAATATTAATCGCTGAAAAAATATCATCAACGGTATGCGATCGCCCAGCTAATTGTAAGAGTTTATCCTGAAATCCTTGTACCCCTAAACTAATTCGATTTACCCCTAAATCCAGAAAACCTTGTAATTTTTCTTGATCGAAAGTTCCGGGGTCTACTTCCATAGAAATTTCTGCATCTGTAGAAATACCTAATTTTTTATCTACTAGATGTAAAATTTGTTCTAACTGATTAACCGATAATAACGAAGGAGTTCCACCGCCAAAGAAAACGGTTTTTAAAAGATAAATATTAGAAGAAACGGATTGTTGGGCAATTTCTTGACATAAAACTTTTACATAGTCTTGAATCATGGTGGAATTATCCCCATGTTGGCGATCGCCTACTACAGACACGGCAAAATCACAGTAAAAACAACGGCGACGACAGAAAGGAATATGTAAATAAGCGGATCTGGGGGATTCTAAAGATGGAAAACCGGGTTGAGATTGAGTGTTAGTGAGAATAGAAGAATCAGTCATATTAAGGGTTTGGGGGGATTATAGACAATAATGGAGTCGGGAGAATAAGTGGGGTCGGTTTTCCCTCACAGTCAAATACCGATTAGGTTTCCCACAGAAGATATAATGGTACACAAACCCACGGATATCCTGAACGGGATTTCCAAACCACTTCCATCGGCTTAAAATCATGCTAGATGCAATCATTATTATTTTATTCATAATAGCTGGTGCTGGGACGGGCTTCTACGGCATTGAATTGCTTCCGAAACCTGTACTCGATCAAGTCACAAATATCGAAGGACTGCGATCGGTTACGGGTGCATTTACCGCTTTAATCGGAGGCGTCATGGGTTTAGTGGTGCAAACCACCTATCGTCGCCTAGAAGAACAAGTTCGCCAGATGCCTCTTGACGTATTAATCACCCGTGCTATCGGTTTGGTGATTGGATTATTAGTCGCTAATTTAATGTTAGCACCGTTATTTTTACTGCCTATTCCCAGGGAATTTGGGTTTATGAAACCTTTGTTTGCACTGTTATGTAGTGCCATGTTTGGGTTTACGGGCGTTAATTTAGCGGATACCCACGGACGGGCATTTTTCAGAATTATTAATCCGGGTAGTTTAGACTCAATGTTATTGGCGGAAGGAACTCTAAAACCTGCTTATACCAAAGTAATTGATACCAGTTGTATTATTGATGGTCGGATTGAAAGTTTGTTAGAAACAGGGTTTATTGAAGGTCAAATTTTAGTACCTCAGTTTATTTTACAGGAGTTACAATTAGTTGCTGATGCCGCTAATGATCAAAAACGGGTGCGAGGACGGCGAGGATTAGATATTTTGAATCGTCTACGAGAAGACTATCCCGATCAGATTTCGATTCATTCCATTGATTATGAAGAACCGCAAACAGTTGATGCCAAATTAGTCCGATTTGCTCAAGAAATCAATGGCACGCTATTAACCAATGATTACAATTTATCAAAGGTGGCAACGGTACAACAAGTTCCAGTTTTGAATATTAATGATTTGGTGCAAGCGATCCGTGCCTCGTATTTACCGGGGGATATTATTGAGTTGAAAATTAGAAAGGAAGGGAAAGAACCATCTCAGGGTATTGGTTATTTAGATGATGGTACAATGGTTGTTGTAGAAGATGGAAGTGAGTATGTCGGAGATTTGGTACGAGTAATTGTGACAAGTTCCTTGCAAACTTCCGCAGGTCGGATGATTTTTGCCCGTCCTGAACATTCTGTGATCGCTTGAATTTATAGGAATAGGGAATAGCCCCCCAAACCCCCGTGCACGGGGGCTGTTTCATTCTCTAGGAAAAACTGTGTGACCTCTCCCCCAACCCATCTCCTGCGAGGAGAGGGGGGACTAATTATTACTATTAAACATAAAAAATTATTTATTACTCCCCCTTCCCTAGTAGGGAAGAGGGTTGGGGGGTTAGGTCTTAGGGGTTGGCAATGGAAAATGAAACAGCCCTGCCCGTGCACGGGGGGCTGTTCCCTAGCGCTATATTGAATTAATCACAAATTGACTAATTACTTCTGGCTGACGATTAATAATATTAGCTGGAATTGACTGGATATCTGTTTGGGTGTAAGGTTCAATTCCATAGACATTCACCTGCAATTTTTGAGTTTGTGGATCAACAATAAATTCAGTCCAACCAAAATTATGTACCGCAAAATAAGACCCTTTAATTAACTCAGCATTCAGTTTAGTTTCATCTAAACCAATCGGGTCATATCCGAATTGATTTAGTTGATTATTCAGAATATTTTGGACTAATTGATCTTTACTTGAAGCCGTATCTAACCCTGCGTAAAAATCCTTAGTATCCTGGGTAATAGTATCAATAGAACTAAAATTCATAATTTCTGACCCCCAAGTTCCAGGGATAAAGCTTTCACCTAAATTTAACTGATAACCGATGGGCCCTACAGTAATTTCAATCGCATCGGTTTTAATTTGAGGTTGATCAAAATTCAATTGATAGGTTAACTCATTGACAATGCTTCCCCCCGCACCTCCCGATACAAATACAACATTTTTAATATTATTTTGATCAATAAATTGTAATAAATCTCGACGTTCAGAGGCATATCCTTCCCAACGGTTAGCAGAATCATATAATCCTAAATTCTGAATTGGAACCGGAGAAAAAATAAATTTCCAACTCACCCCAGAGTTTTGTGCTGCTAATAAATTAATCTTTAAATCATCTAACTGTGCTTTTCCTAATAACGTCCGGTTAGGGTCAAAAGAAGATGCTAAAAATTGATTAATTTGACTATCTAAAGCCGGGTCAGGAACTTGAGGTAAAGGTGCATCTCTAAAAGAACGTGCATCTAATACAAATAACGCCCCATCACTGCCAAAAGGTTGATATCTATAAAGTTTTTCTTGATTAGTAGTACGAGGATCTCCGGTTTTTCCATAGACTTGATTTCCCACGGGATTATGCTCTTTCCAGGCTTGTAAACCGATGTTAAATTGATCAGTATTATTAATAAATTGTCCGTCAGTTCCAAAAAATAACTGTTGAGGAGATAAAGCGGGAATTTCTCCCCCCGCAAAACCCGTAATTAAATTTTGATCATTCCAAGTGCTATATATTGTTGTTGCAGCTTGTAAATTTGCCCAAGGATTAAGTTCTAAACGGGGGGAAACAATCTCATTATATTTAGTTCTAAAATCTAGGGGAGTAACCGCTTGTTCAACGCCGGGTAAATCGGGGGAAATCGTATCAGCAGAAATGGTATTTCCCAATCCCACAAAAAAGTCTAAATTGCGTTCAGGAACATTATTAACCGACATATAGGGCATTAATTCCCCTTGTCCGTCGGCGGTGGCTCCAAATCTTAATCCCTGTTGGGTTCCAATAGCTGCTGGAGTGCGAAAACTTCCTACTGATGATGTTCCTTCTGCATTGGTAAACCGATAAAAATATTGAGTATTTGGAGTTAAATTATTAGCTGTTAACTTAACAGGTTCGGTAATATCTGTAACGGTAGTATAAAGGATTCCCAAAGGATTAATAAAACTAAGATTATTCGCATATTCCAGACTAACAGTTCCCGCCGCCGAACTGCGGGTTAAAAATACCGTGGAATTTGGGGTTGTATCTCCGGTGGCGACTCGATTAGGTAAACTAGAACCTTGGGGTTGAATAAAGGGGGTAAATTGACGATTTTCGGCGGCTCCAATGTTAATATAATGTTCAATTCCGGTGAGTTCATCCCGGGCAACGGCAATGGCAACATCAGGATTTTTAGCTAAATAATAGTTAGAATTATAAAAGGGTGTGGGACTGCGATCTTCAAATTGTCCAAAGTTAACAAAATGCTCAATTCCCGTAATATTTCCCTGGGCAACGATGGCAGCAAGAGCCGGATTTTCGGTTAAATAATAGGTACTATCAAATAAAACACTGGGGCTGCGATTTTCCAACTGTCCCAGGTTAATATAATGTTGAAAACCACTGGCAAAAGCTCCACTTTTAATCAATTGGGCAACGTCAGGATTTGTAGCTAAATAATAGGATTCATCATAGAGGGGACTGGGTTGGCGAACCTGAAATTGACCGGACTCAATAAAGTGTTGAAATCCATTAGCAATAATTCCACTAGCAACCGCCACCGCCACATCAGGGTTTTGTGCTAAATAAAAGGATTCATTAAATAAGCCATTGGCTGATAACATAAATACAATTTAATAGGGGACTTCCGATACTGGGTTGGGTTTGAAGACCAAACCCCTACAATAAAATATTACAACCTTGGGACGGATTTTTTGTTGATTTCCTAAAATATTGTGGTTAGTTTAAAATTTAGAATCTAATAAGTAGTTACACAAAATAAATTACCTAGTTGAGAGAGGGAACACCGGAACAGCCCCCGCCCGTGCACGGGGGGCTAGGGGGGGAACAGGGTGGAGGATGTGTAATTAATTTTGTTTAGGTACTTATTACCGCCCAAAAAATACTCAAACTTTAGTCAATTTTAACCGACTAAAGTTTGAGTTTTGAGCCTTCATTTTAATTCAAGGCTGTTGATTATTAATCAATTGATTTGAGATATCCTAGATGGTTCGTGCGCCGTACTTAAACACCCTACAATTAACGATTATAACCCCCATTAGGATAGGGTTGATTGTTACGATCATAACGATCGCTGCCAGTATAATTCCCGTTATTGTTACCCCGTTGCCAAGTCGCATACTCCTGATCTAAATTTTGATCCAAATTAATATGAGCATCTCGAATCATTTGGGCTTTTTGGGCTGCGGATAAATTGCGATATTGGGGTTGATTCATATCTTGCCGCATTTGTTGTTCTAACTGTGCATGACGTTGTTGACGATATTGATCAAAGGATTGTTGACTATTGGGATTGTTAGGATTGTTGTTATTATAATTCCCGTTATTGTTACCCCGTTGCCAATTCGCATACTCCCGATCTAAATTTTGATCTAAATTAATATGAGCATCTCGAATCATTTGGGCTTTTTGGGCTGCGGATAAATTGCGATATTGGGGTTGATTCATATCTTGCCGCATTTGTTGTTCTAACTGTGCATGGCGTTGCTGACGATATTGATCAAAGGATTGTTGATTATTGGGATTATTGTTATTATAACGACCATTATTGTTGTAACGGCCATTATTATTAGATTGCTGTTTTTTCCAGGTTTCATATTCCCGGTCTAAACTTTGATCTAAAGTTTTATGAGCATCCCGAATCATTTGGACTTTTTGGGCTGGGGACAAATTATTATATTGAGGTTTTTTCACCTCCTCCCGCATTTGTTGTTCTAACTGTGCGTGACGCTGTTGACGATATTGGTCAAAATTATTTTGAGCCAGAATTAAATCTTGAGAGGGTTGTCTTGATAAGTCTGTATTAGTCCGGTTATTGAGCATCACAGCATGGGCTGGGAGCATTGAACTGGCTAATAATATTAATGTTGCTAAGGTTAATGTGGTTTTCATGGGTTAACTCAACTTAATAAAATTTTGAATCCCTTTATTTATTTTAGGCTAACATTTTTTTAGGGATTCTGCATCATCCCAAAAGATGATTTTAAAGGTCTTGATCAGACTTTTTAAGTTCTTTAGGGTAGATGGGAGTTAGTCGTTTCTCTAATTCCTGACTTACTCTAATAGTCGATAAAAATTATCAAAGGTTCCCTAGATGACTGTCAACTCTTGAACTGATAACTGATGACTGATGACTGATAACTGATAACTGTACTGCACAGGCTTTTAATTCCGGTTGGCGGGAGTCAGGACAGGCGTGGGGATGGGTTAAATTATTGGCTTCTGCATCTGCGGCCCACAACGCCCCCCAGTGCATCGGGACAAAGACGGTTCCAGGGGCAATAAAGGCAGTGACTTTAGCGGGAAATTGACAACTTCCCCGTCGAGAACAGACTTGCACAATATCGCCATTTTCAATCCCCAAATTAGCTGCATCTTTGGGATGAATTTCTATAAATGGGTCGGGGTGCATTTGTTGGGTTTTTGCCGTTCTCCCGGTGCGGGTGAGGGTGTGCCAATGCCCATATAAACGCCCCGTTGTCAACACATAGGGATAATCGGGATCACTGGGTTCAGCTAACCCCTTGGAATGGTAAGGGCCAAAAATCGCCCGACCGTCGGGGGTGGCAAAATAATTATTGGTGTAGAGGCGTTTGGAGGAAATACTAGAGTCAACTTCTCCTTCTGGACAAGGCCATTGGGTCGGCCCCTGTTGTTGCAAACGGTCATGGCTTAACCCCGACATATCACAGGGACGCCCTTTGGTTAGTTGCACAAATTCAGCATAGACATCCGCCGAGGTTTGGAAAGCAAATTCTTCCTTAAACCCTAAACGCCTCCCGACATCAGCAAAAATCTCCCAGTCATGTCGAGCTTCTCCCAAAGGGACATCAAACCCCGGACAGTAGGTTACACGCCTTTCGGAGTTGGTCATCACCCCGGTTTTTTCACTCCATTGGGTAGCGGGGAGTAAAATATGGGCGTAGGGGGCGGTTTCCGTGGGATAGTAGGCTTCTTGATAGACAGTGAAGGGGGATTTTAATAGGGCGGCTTTGGTGCGTTTCAGGTCAGGCATACTCACGGCCGGATTGGTGGCGACGATCCAGAGAAACTGCACCTGATTCTGTTCTAAACCGATAATCATATCCCAAACGGTGCGTCCGGTATGGGGGGAAATACGACCTTCTGGAATACCCCAAAACTGTTCAACTTCGGCCCGATGTTGGGGGTTAGTCACCGATCGATAGCCGGGTAATAGATGGGCCAGTCCTCCGGCTTCCCGTCCGCCCATGGCGTTAGGTTGTCCGGTGAGGGAAAAAGGGCCAGAACCGGGTTTACCAATTTGACCGGTCATTAGGTGTAAATTAATTAGCGATCGCACTTTTGCCGTACCCTCGGAGGATTGATTTAATCCCATTGACCACATAGATAAAATCCGTTTAGATTCTTGCCAATAACGGGCCGCGGTTTCTAAGGCTTCGATAGTAATTCCACAGGTTTCGGCAACTTTTTCGGGAGGATAAGATTGTAAAAGTTGAGCATATTCTTTAAAATTGCGGGTACATTCTTCCACAAATAGGGTATCAATATTTCCCGATTTTAATAATAAATAACCAATACCATTAAATAGGTCAATATCAGTTCCGGGGCGAATCGGTAAATGCAGGTCGGCAACTGCTGCGGTTTGGGTGCATCGAGGATCAGCAACAATCAGTTTAACGTGGGGATTTTTTTTATGATATTTGGCTAAACGATTAAATATAATTGGATGACATTCGGCGGCATTACTACCTACAATAAAAGCACAATCAGTTAATTCTAAATCATCATAACAACAGGGCGGCCCATCAGCCCCCAAGCTCTGAACATAACCTGAAACGGCAGATGACATACATAAACGAGAATTAGCATCAAAATTATTGGTTCCTAAACAACCTTTAAATAGTTTTTGTGCCACATAATAATCTTCGGTAACAAACTGACCAGAACCGTACATACAGAGGGCATCGGAACCATAATCATGACGAACGGTTTTGATCCGATCCACGATCAAAGTTAGAGCTTCCTCCCAACTCCCCTGGCGGAAGGGTTGATCTAGGGTTTCTCGAATCATTGGGTATAAAAGGCGATCACGATGAATTGATTCGGTGACGGTGGCTCCTTTAACACAGACCATTCCCAAACTAGAAGGATGTTGGCGATCGCCTCTCACCTTCCAAACTGGGTTTTCCTGTTCATTTCGTTTAATATCTTGATCGGCTGTTGCTGTGGATAGAATTTCTAAACCACAACCGACACCACAAAAAGGGCAAAGGGTTTTAATTGATTTCATTGTTTTATAAAATAGTTGTTGGGCTAGTTGTTGGGCTTCAGCCCTTCATCTTTTGGGGCTTCAGCCCAGGAATATGGAGGGCTAAAGCCCAACAACGAATTCCAAAATTTATTTAATTTGACATCCGCCCCGCCGTAAAACGGGCGGGGATTCCATCTATTTTAGCAGGTCAACCCTTCGGCCGTTCGACTGGCTCACGGCTCAGGAGACAACTGCTGAAATGCTGGTGGGTTGACGCTTCGCCGAGATGCGCTTTCCTTAGAAAGACTGACCTTCTCTCCACGTCCGTTTAAAGTCTCCGAAAGCCCTCCGGCGACTAAAATATTTACTGCGGCGTTAATATCTCGATCATGAGAAATGCCACAGTTTAAACAAATCCACTCTCTAACATTTAGCTCTTTTTTGCCACCTTTAAAACCACAACAAGAGCAAATTTGAGAAGTTGGAGTCCACCTATTAATCACTCGAAAATCACGCCCGTACATCAATGACTTAGCTTCTAACATAGTTCTAAAATACTGCCAACCTAAATCACTAATAGCGCGAGACAACTTTCGGTTCTTAACCATCCCTGAAACATTCAAGTCTTCCAAGACTATTGTTTGGTTTTCACGAACAATCTTAGTTGACAATTTATGTAAAAAATCGTTTCTAGTATCAGAAATCTTAGCGTGAAGTTTGGCTAGTTTCTTTCTAGCAACTTCCCTTCTTTTACTCCCTTTCTGTTTTCTTGACAAATTTTGCTGTAATCTCCTTAAACGCTTTAATTGTTTCTTTAAAGGTTTAGGAGATTTAATTTTTTCACCATTACTTAATGTAGCAAAATCAGTGATTCCTAAATCAATTCCAACACTTCGTCCGTTTTTAGGTAATTGTTGAGGATTAAACTCAAATACAAAACTAACAAAGTACCTGTCAGCACTATCTTTAATTAAGGTAACACTAGAAGGGGCTGCGGGTAATTCTCTACTCCAAATTACTTTAATCTCACCAATTTTGGCTAAGTAAATGTAATCAGAATTGGGATAGAGTTTAAAACCATTGTCGGTGAACTTAGCAGACTGTTTAGACTTACGTTTCTTGAACTTGGGAGGTTTAACTTTCTTGCCCTTTCTTTGCCCTTTACAGGATTTAAAAAAGTTTGAATAAGCCTGCTCTAAATCTCTCAAAGACTGCTGCAAGGGAACAGAGGAAACTTCTGTTAACCATTCTTTTTCCTCGGTTTTCTTGAGTTCTGTAAGTCTTTTAGAGAGTTCACTGCTAGAAGGTTTTTTATTACCTGCACGGTATTGCTCTTGGCAATAGGCTAAGGCATCGTTAAAAACTACACGACAACAACCGAACAATTGGGACATTAGCCTCTTTTGTTGGTCAGTTGGGTAGATTCTATACCGATACCTTAACTTCATTCTTTGCGCTTAAAATCTTCTTCTTCACTATACACTACAATTGAATAAAAAGCCGTCGTGGAACGACGGGGTTTTAAACCCATTTTTCTGATAAAAATTGTTAACTCAGAGTGAGAAATTGGGATAATAATTAACTCCCAATTCCTCTTAAAATATTCCCTAGGGGACAGGTTTTAGATCCAAGGTTCCTACGGGAGTGAATGTCACCTCAAATTGCGTATAGGGAGTTTGGGTCACATCCGATTTCACTAACTTAGGCAGAGGGGTATTGTTCAGATTTTGAGTTGCATCGGCAGATTTAGCCTCATAACTCAAAATTTCCCCCGTTTGACTCACCTTAACTAAATAAACAGAAACTGCGGTCACGGGAGTGCTTGTCCAAGCCTCATTGATGTTAGCAAAAACCTCTTGATTCAACTTTTCTAAATCCGCCGCACTAGGAGTGGCTGTAGTGCTGCTACTGGGGGATGTTGCCATAGGAGAAGGCGAAGACGTTGTTGTTGGTGTTGTAGCCGGAGATCCGGTAGCAACAGGAGAAGGAGATGCCGTAGCCTCGGCTAAACTCCCTGGAGTTGGGGACGCCGTAGCAATGGGTGAGGGAGAAACCGTTGGAGATACATTTGTGGTAGGTGCGATCGCCGTTGTTGAACTGGGAGAGGGGGTTGTTGTTATTATTGTTGTGGTAGATGCAACGCTATTAGTGGGACTAGGGGAAGTCGTTGCCACCGGGTTAGGAGAGGCCACTGGAACAGACTCAGGGGATGGAGAAATACTAACAGAGGGAACTGTACCTGGGGATAAAGTCGCCGTGGGACTAGGCGATAAAGTCGGAGAGGGTGTTGTGATCGGAGTCGCGGTTTCCACAATCACAGGGGTTGACGTCTCCATTGTCGTTGAGGAAGATTCTGGGGTTTCTGCCTCTTTATTGGGGGTAGTAGGCGCAGAGGAGTTAAAAACTAATGATCCGACTAAGGTGGCGAGAATGACTCCCCATAGGGCAAATAACACTCCGGTTTTCGCCGATGGAGACATTTCTTCCGAGATCGTGGCGGAACTTTCTTCCTGGATTAATTCAGGTTCAGAAGGTTTAGCATAAGGATTTTCATTAGGGTTAGGATTATCGGGTTGCATATTCAGCACCTCTGTTGCTATAGGACTAGAACTGGGTGATATTGTAGTGCTTTGTGCCGATTCCATGTCAGATGTTGTATCTTTAGTTGTGTCTTGATCTTCTTCATGGTGGGCAAAGCGCCGGAATAGAAAATCGAGGGCATAGTTGCGTAATTCGTAGTATCGAGGATCTTCGGTGATTTTGGCGCGGTTACGGGGACGGGAGAAAGGAATATCTAGTACCTCCCCGATTTGAGCCGCTGGGCCATTGGTCATCATCACCAGACGATCGGCTAAAAATAAGGCTTCATCGATATCATGGGTAATCATCAATACAGTAATTCGATGATCTTGCCAAATACTTAGTAGTTCTTCCTGAAGTTCTTCCCGGGTGATGGGGTCTAAGGCGCCAAAGGGTTCGTCCAAAATCAACATTTGGGGACGGGTAGCTAAGGCGCGGGCGATGGAAACCCGTTGTTTCATGCCTCCTGAGAGTTGGGCGGGTTTTTTGTTCGCTGCTTCCGATAACCCGACTAACTCTAAATTTTCCTGAACAATGGTCTTATGTTCGGCGGTGGATTTGTCAGGATATACTGACTCAACCCCCAACTGAATATTTTCTTTTGCGGTTAACCAGGGTAGGAGGGAATAGTTTTGAAATACTACCATCCTTTCTGGCCCAGGTTCGGTGATAGTTTTTCCCTGAACTGATACGACCCCAGTGGTGGGTTGATTAAACCCCGCCACCATATTTAATAGGGTAGATTTTCCACAACCAGAGTGACCAATAATGCAAATAAATTCGCCTTCTTGCACCTGAAGATTGACGTCTTCGAGTACAACATATTCACCTTTTGCTGTGTTATAGACTTTAGAAACTTGATCAATTACCAAAAAAGCATCGGATTTTGAAAATGGCATTGGTTTAGAAGAAATACTATCTAAAATTTGCATATTTTTTTAGACTAAACAATGGTTGACGATTAGACTGTTTTAGGCTGCTATGGGATCGAGGATAATTTCTTCAATCCGAATTTCTTGTTTAATCTTGAGATTTTTGAGATATTTAATCGGATCGTTAGGATTAAAAATAGTGCCATCAAGTAGCTTAACGCTTTGGCGATCGCGTCCTGTATCGGACAATCCTAATTCCCGGGCTGCTTGGCCATAAACATCAGTTCTTAATACCCTTTCTAGGATAGAAACCCAGTTTTTCGGGAAGGGTGTAATCCCCCAACGAGCCATTTCTGCCATGATCCAGAGAAATTCTGTAGCATCGGGGTAATTAGTTTTATCCACATAAAACTGATTGTAATTTATCAATAATTCGGCTGGTTGACCATTGCCCCGATCAACGGGGTCAATAAATCCTAAACGGGTATATTCTGGAGCCGATCCGATATATTCATCCCGACATAATATCTCTAAAATTTCTTCTCGATTTCGCCGATCATCGCAATAGTCACAGGCATCAATTAAGGATTTTACTAGAGCAACATGGGTTTTAGGATAGCGATTTGCCCACTCCTCTTTCACCCCTAAAACTTTCTCCGTGTGTCCATTCGGGAAAATATCAAAACTATTAGCAATAACAAATCCTAACCCCTCATGAACAGATCGGGCATTCCAAGGCCCCCCCACACAATACCCATCAATATTTCCGGCTTTTAAATTGGCTTGCATTTGGGGCGGTGGAATCACCGTTAAATTAACATCTTGATCGGGATTAATACCCCCGGATGCTAACCAATAACGCAACATTAAATTGTGCATCGAACTGGGGTGAACCATACCCAAAGTATGCACTTTGTCAAGGTTATTTTCGATATAAATTTTAAAATCTGCTAAGGTTTTAACCCCATTTTCATATAAATTTTTACTCAGGGTAATCCCATTCCCATTTCGAGAGAGAGTCATGGCCGTAACAATCGGAATGGGTAGATTGTTTCCAAAGCCCAAGGTCATCGCTATGGGCATTCCTGCCACCATTTGCGCCGCGTCTAAACGACCTTCTACTACGCCTTGACCTAACAGTTTCCAACTGGTTTCTCGACTGAGGGTAACTTCGCTTAATCCATATTCCTCAAAGATCCCTTTTTCCTTAGCAATAATTAGGGGGGCGCAGTCTGTTAGGGGAATAAAACCCAGGTCTAAATTGACTTTTTCTAAGCCATTTTTAGCAATAACCATAGGTGCTTTTTTGGTAACTGATTTTTTGGCTTTTTTCTGTTGATTGAGAAAATAAACAACTTCATTCCGCAAGGCATAATAGCTGGGATGATTTACCACTTCCATCCGTTGACGGGGACGGGGAATATTCACGTCTAAAATTTGCCCAATATGAGCTTCTGGGCCGTTGGTTAACATTACAATCCGATCGGATAATAACAAGGCTTCATCGACATCGTGGGTCACCATGACGGCGCTGACTTGGTTGGCTTCACAGATTTTCATTAACTGCTCTTGTAACCCACCTCTAGTTAAAGCATCTAAGGCTCCAAAGGGTTCATCTAGGAGTAATAATTGGGGTCGAATGGATAGGGCACGAGCGATCGCGACTCGCTGTTTCATCCCCCCCGAAATTTCCCCCGGTCGTTTATCCGCAGCCTGTCTTAAACCGACTAATTTAAGATGTTTTTCAACAATTTCTTTTCGTTCAGTTTTAGGCAGTTTACGATACACTTCATCAACCGCTAAGGCAATATTTTCCCTAACGGTTAACCAAGGTAATAGGGAATAATTTTGAAATACCACCATCCGATCTGGCCCAGGTTCTCGGACTTCTCGCCCTTCTAAAATAATCCCTCCTTCTGAGGCTTTATCTAACCCCGCAATAATATTTAATAGGGTAGATTTTCCACAACCTGAGTGTCCAAGGAGGGTGATAAATTCACCTTTATTAATTTTGAGTTCGATATTTTTCAGGGCAATATATTGTTCTCCATTAGGGAGATCAAAAACGCGATTGACGTGATCAACTTGTACGAATACAGACATAATTAAAGATTAGATTAGTTAAGGGTTAACAAGTATAGTTTCGGGTTTATTTCTGGTCGGCGGGAACCACTTTAGAAGCAATAAAACCAATGGTTCTATCTAGGATTAAACCGACGACTCCGACATAAATTAAAGCCACGATAATTGCACTCATTCGAGAGCTATTATAGGCATCCCAAATAAAGAATCCAATCCCAACTCCACCGACTAACATTTCCGCCGCAATAATCGCTAACCAAGATAGACCAATTCCAATTCTTAATCCGGTAAAAATATAAGGAACTGCGGAGGGAAATAATACTTTAAAGAAGTATTTATGTTTGGGTAAACGTAAGACTCTAGCCACGTTTTTATAGTCTTGAGGAATTTGTTGTACCCCAACGGTAGTATTAATAATAATCGGCCAAATTGCCGTAATAAAAATCACAAAAATAGCCGCAGGATTCGATTGTTGTAAGGCAGCTAAAGCAATAGGTAACCAAGCTAAAGGCGGAATTGTTCTGAGAATTTGAAATAGGGGATCTAAGGCATCATACATAAAGCTATTACTCCCCACTAAAATCCCTAGGGAAATTCCCACGACCACCGATAAGCTAAAGCCAACCGCCACCCGTTGTAAACTGGCGATGACTTGCCAACCTAACCCTTTATCTGTGCCCCCATTATCGAAAAATGGGTTAATAATTAAATTCCAAGATTCTTTAACTGTTGTAATGGGAGAAGGTAAATTAGGATTTTCTCCTGAACATAATAGTTGCCAAATTGCCAGAAAAATAAAGACCCCAATCAAAGGACGAATAATTTGATTACGATTTTTATTAAACCAATTGAAAACAAAATTCAAAGGATTATTACTATTAGAAGTGGTTTTAGTGCCAGTAGTCATGATGATTATAAATTAGTTAGTTTTTTTCTCTTGCAGCCCCCCTTTACCAAGGGGGGGTTAGGGGGGATCATTGTTTATTAATATTATCTGTAGGAATTGTTAGACCTTGAATAACCCGCTGCTACAGAAAATATGGGAAAATTAGACCTTTTTGATCGCTAAACTATTGAGATAGGCTTTAGGATCTTCGGGGTTAAATTGTACGCCATCAAAGAAGGTTTCAATGCCACGAGAAGGAGTAGCAGGAATTTCGGCTGCGGGAACATTTAAAGACTTCGCCGCTTCCCGCCATAAATCTTCGCGGTTGACCTTATCAACGGTGGCTTTAATATCTAAATCGGCTGGTAAATATCCCCAGCGAATATCTTCGGTTAGGAACCAACTATCATGGCTCTTATAGGGATAAGAGGCATTATCTCTCCAGAATTTCATGGCGATGGGACTGGCGGTGATCACCCGACCATCCCCAAAATCAATATTTCCCCTAGATCGCTCAATAATATCTTCAAAAGGCACTTTAAACCATTTATCTTGGGAAACAATTTTACACATTTCCTCAATATTTTCCGGTTTATCACACCATTGTTGCGCTTCTAATACAGCCATAGTTAAAGCTTTAGCGGCTTTGGGGTTTTTATCAACCCAATCTGCCCGCATGGTAAAGGCTTTTTCGGGGTGATCTTTCCATAATTCTCCGGTAATTAATGCGGTATATCCTGCTTTTTGATTAACCAATTGGGCATTCCAAGGTTCACCAACACAGAAACCTTCCATATTTCCGACTTTCATATTTGCTACCATTTGGGGAGGTGGCACCGGAATAATGGAAATATCAGTATCTGGAACAGTCCCCCCGGATGCTAACCAATACCGCATCCATAAATCGTGAGTTCCTCCGGGGAATGTAATGGCAGCTTTGAGTTCTTTTCCTGCATTTTTAGCGGTTAATAAAATATCTTTGAATTTGGCACTATCATTAACGGTAATTTTAGCATCCAGATATTCTTTACCTAAAGAAATTGCCTGACCATTAGTATTTAATCGGGCTAAAAGATACATCGGAACGGGTTGTTTGGTAATAGTTCCTAATGTCATTAAATAGGGCATGGGGGATAAAATATGCGCCCCATCAATTCCGCCTCCACCGGAACCTAATTCTAGGTTATCCCGTGTTACTGGCCAAGAGGCTTGTTTAAGCACCTTAACATCCGACATTCCATACTTAGCAAATAAGCCTTTTTCTAAGGCAATAATTAGGGGGGCGGAGTCGGTTAAGGCAATAAATCCTAATGTTGCTGTTGCTATTTCTGGAGCATCCGCCGGATTAATATTAACCGCCGGGGCTGGACTAGAGGTTGTAGTGGTGGTTGTGGAAGGATTGTTATTAGCAGCACAACCATGAATGATGAGAGTTCCGGCCGCTGTTGCACCGGCTGTAAACAGGAATTTCCGTCGTGAAAGTTTACTCATGTTATGTGTTTTGATTCCGTATTAGTAGGGTGTTGATGTGGATTTTGAAATTGATTATTCTTTGACTCTGGCGCCAAATTGTTCCACTAAAATTTGTCGCAAAACGGGTTTGAGATCCTCACAGGGAATGGATTTTTGTACACATTCACCTAGTTGGGCATCTTTACCGACTTTTCCGCCCATATAAAGGTTTACTCCTTCAACGGTTTTGCCCTCTTTACGGGCTTTTGTTCCCATTAATCCAATATCAGCTACTTGGGGTTGTCCGCAGGAATTAGGGCAGCCTGTCCAGTGAATTCTGACGGTTTTTTCGACGGTTAATTCCGCTTCTAATTCCTTAACTAATTCGACAGCCCGATTTTTAGTTTCTACTAAAGCAAAGTTACAGAATTGTGATCCGGTACAGGAAACTAATCCTCGACTTAAGGCGGAGGGATTAACGGAGAATTTTTCTAAAATCGGTTCGGTTAAAAACGCCTCTAACCGACTATCAGAAATATTGGGAATAATCACATTCTGTTCAACGGTTAAGCGGATTTCTCCACTACCATAAACTTCAGCAATGCGGGATAATTCTAACATTTCGTTAGCATATAAACGTCCAACGGGAACATTTAATCCTACATAGTTTAATCCGGGTTGTTTTTGTTTATAAATTCCCAAATGATCCCGTTTTTCCCAAAGAATTTCATCTTTTTCGGCTTCTAATTCTAAAGCATAACCGATTTGTTTTTCAACTTCAGAACGAAACTTCTCAATTCCCCATTCATCAATTAACCACATTAACCGAGTTTTTTGTCGAACTCCCCTGGGCCCATTGTCTCGAAAGACTTCTAAAATTCCTCGACAAAGACCGACAACTTGTTCGGGTTTTACCCAAACATTTAGGGGAATAGCGGCTTCACAACGGGTGGCAGAAAAGAATCCTCCAACTATGACATTGAAGCCAAAAGTTTCCTGTTTAAATGCGGGAATAAAGGCAATATCATTGATTTCGGCGTGAATTGAATTATCTCGACAGCCTGCGATCGCAATATTGAATTTTCGAGGTAAATTACTAAACTCAGGATTCCCTTTTCCTTCGTTGGTAATCATGTCTTGAACCTGTTGCACTAACTCCCTGGTATCATAGAGTTCATCGGCATCTAATCCAGCAACGGGTGAACCCGTAATATTACGGACGTTATCCATTCCCGACTGAATGCTCGTTAGTCCAACCCTTTCAAACCTCTGAAAAATATCGCTGAGATCCTCAATTCTAATTCCCCTTAACTGAAGGTTCTGTCTTGTGGTAATATCAGCACTACCGTCATCACCGTAGCGTTGCACGATTTCGCCCAAAACCCGCATCTGCTCACTGGTGATCACCCCATTTGGTAAACGCAACCGCATCATAAATTTCCCCGGAGTCACCGGACGGAAAAACACCCCTAGCCATTTCAGGCGGTGGTCTCGGTCGGTTTCGTCCATAGCTTCCCAGCCTAGTTGGGCGAAGGTTTCTAGTTCATCTTTAACCGCTAAACCGTCTTTTTCGGCTTTGAGTTTTTCAAATTTGTTTGTGGCTGTTTTTTGCGGGACTGTGCTGGTCATAGCGGATTCCTCGGTGTTGCTATGTCTCGAATTTGGATCAAATTTGGCCAAACATTAACGGGTCTGTCATCTAAAATCAGAGTATTGACCTTTTGTGTTTGAACTGGGAGGTTTTTGGCCTCAACCCAAAGGTTAAGCAATGTGACTAAGTTAGACCCCTATACCCGATGCAATCGTAGCTAATGTTACAAAACTTAAGGTTTTATGAAGATTTAGCATTGATACGATACATTTTTTGCATATAGCAATCCTATTCCCTATTCCCTAGCTCTATGATTCGAAATACTGCTTGTTACTGGCTGAAAAATGTTCGTGTCCCGGTTTGTGTACTGACGGGTGTTGATAGGGCGATCGCAGATTCAGCTAATATGGAGGGTATGGCTTTAGTTGATATTAAAATTGTCTCAGGAATTATTAATCAGATTGTTGTTACTGGATCTGTTGAGTTAGAAAATATCCCCACGGTGGATTTACATGGGAAACAAATTTGGCCCTGTTTTGTGGATGTTCATACTCATTTAGATAAGGGTCATATTTGGGAGCGATCGCCAAATATTAAAGGAACCTTTGCAGATGCCTTAACCGCTACTTTTAAAGATGAAGCAACCTGGACTACCGAAGATATTTACCGACGGATGGAATTTGGTTTGAAGTGTAGTTATGTCCATGGAACCAAAGCCATTAGAACCCATTTAGATTCGGCGGGAAGATTGATAGATATAAACTGGGATGTTTTTAACACATTAAGAAAAGCATGGGAAGATCGCTTAATTTTGCAAGGTGTTTCCTTAGCCACTTTAGACTATTATTTAACGATAGAAGGGGAAAAATTAGTTAATAAAGTAGCAGATTCAGGCGGAATTTTAGGTGGTTTTGCCTATATTAATCCTGATTTAAAGCAACAAATTGAGCGAATTTTTGCCATTGCTAAAGATCGGAATTTGAACTTAGATTTTCATGTTGATGAAACAGGAGAAGCGGAATCTGTTTGTTTATATAAAATTGCGGAAGCCGCCTTAAAGTATAAATTTGAAGGTAAAATTATTTGCGGACATTGTTGTAGTTTAGCCGTACAACCGGAGGATATTGTTCAAAAAACCCTAGAATTAGTTAAAGCCGCGAATATTGGAATTGTCAGTTTACCGATGTGTAATCTCTATTTACAAGATCGTCAATATCATCCCTCTGAACTTCCAAAAACCCCCCGTTGGCGGGGAACAACCTTAGTCCATGAATTGAAACAAGCGGGGATTTCCGTGGCTTTTGCTAGTGATAATTGTCGTGATCCGTTTTATGGTTTTGGTGACCATGATGAGTTAGAAGTATTTAAAATGGCGGTGAGAATTTGTCATTTAGATCGACCGTTTCAAGATTGGTTATCGAGTGTTACGAAAACCCCGGCGGATTTTATGGGTTTAGTCGATACAGGACGCATTGGTGTGGGAATGGTTGCGGATTTTATTATTTTTCAAGGACGTTATTTGAGTGAAATATTATCTCGGTGTCAAAGCGATCGGATTGTGATTAGAAATGGTAAAATATTAGAAGAAAAATTACCCGATTATTCAGAATTAGATCCGCTTATTTTTGATAACTTTTGATTACAGCCCAGATCAGATCCCCCTAAATCCCCATTAAAAAGGGGGACTTTGAAGTCTTTTTCCCCCCTTTTTTTAAGGGGGTTAGGGGGGGATCAACAATTTTTGTATTAGGCTAACTGTTGATTTTTTAAATAATCAAAAACGCTTTTATCCCCAATATCCCCTGGAATTCCTTGGAATATTTTCCGACCTGCAAAAATGATAAATTGAATCGCCCAAAATGCCAGTAAAATTTTTTGAGCATCAACTGACCACAAACCAGCCATAAATCCTAATAACAAAATCGGAACCAAAGGAGTTAGGAGTTTCGTTTCCACCCGATTAAAACAGAAGGCTTCTTTAAAATAAATTCCTGTTAACGCCACAAAGGTAAATCCCACTCCAAATAAGCTATAAGGATTGTGATAAATTGTTAATGCTAAGGGTTCTGCATCGACCACAGCGAAAACTACCGAAGCAATTCCACCAATTAACCAAAACAGTTCTAGGAGTTGATGTAACTGAATTAAATAGATATGAATTGTGAATAAACTCACTCCTAAACCTAACCAAAAACAGAAGTAGATGGGGGTTAATGCTTGTAGAACCCCTGGGGTATTGAGTTGGAATAAAACTAATCCGGTGGCGACGGTGAAGCACAGGGCTGCTATAATTATGCCCGTGCGGTAAATAATCACACTTTGGCGATCGTGATCGTTAATTGTATAATTGCCAAACTGTCCTTGATAAATAACGGGTATAGAGTCCTGCTGTGTTTGTACCATAATTTTTTCCCCTTGAGAATATCAAAAATACCTGTGGCACGATATACTAAATTCTACTCCCTTCCCCATAGAAAAATCTTAAGGCTGAAAGTAGGTAGATGTGTAAACTAATCACGTCTCTATCACTATAAACCTTAAACCAGATTAATTAAAATCATCTAGGGTTGAGACGAAGAACTACTGTGCTTGGTGTAACAGAATGTCTAAACTATATCAAAACAAAAACAAAAACAAATTACAGCCACCTGGAGATGATTTGAAACCTATTCAAATTGATGAAACGATTGTATCCGGTTTAGTGAATAAGCGACGAAATAGTCTGGACTCCTCCGATCCCAGAATGATACTGAAAAGTATGATTGAACAGATGGAGTCATTGGGATTAATTAATAAAGATTTCTTTGATGTTGAAGATGACGATGACGATGACGATGAAACCTTTGATGTTGAACAATTTGAAGGAAAAATCAAGAAAATTTTAGGTAATAGCCGGATCAAGGTTAATCAAAAAACTTTAAATAAATATTTTAAGTATTTGAAAGAAAATCTTGAATTACCTTGTTATTTGGGTGGGTCAGAAGAATTTTTATGGGAAGAAGAATATCTTTATGGCCCAGGAAAAACCAAAGAGTATGAGAAATTAAAAAAAACTAATCCCTCTTACACCGATGTTTTTGTATTAGAAAATTTTCAGCCTAAATTTGATGAAACGGATGGGATTATGGTAGATGTTAAACGGGTGAGTGATCAACGAGAATTTACCCTTCCTTTAGCGGAATTAGAACCATCAGATGAAGATTCTCCAAACTATATTTTGCTAGAAGATTATTCAATCTGGTTTATAAATTATTCATAAGTCGTTATGTTTAAATCCCGTAGAGACGTGAAATTTCACGTCTCTATATTTTTTGATTTCCAAAAAAATATTAAGCGTAAACTCGGTTAGCTTTAACCGTTGCTAAGGCTTCGACTAAACTCCGAACTACCGCCAGCATCGCCACTTCGTTATCGAGGCGGTTAATAGCTGAACCCACACCAACGCCCGCAGCACCAGCCGCAATCGCCATCGGAGCAGTAATATTAGAAATACCCGAAGCGCATAACACCGGGACGGACACGGCGCGAGAAATTTCCGAGGCTGCTGCTAAGGTCGGGGCTGCTTTTTCAATTAGTCCCAATGTCCCGCCATGAATTGGGGAAGAACTGGTACCGCCTTCGGTTTGGATGATATCTGCACCCGCTTTGACGAGTTCCAGGGCGAGTTCAACCTGTTGGTCGAGTTCGAGGATATGGGGAACGGTGACAGATAGGGTAATATGGGGCAGTAAAGCCCGGGTTTCGTGGGTTAGTTGCAGCACTTCCGCCGCCTCAAAACGCCGTCCTTGAGTGTAAAAAGCGTCGAAGTTGCCAATTTCAATCAGGTCTGCACCTGCGTCTACGCAAGTTACAAATTTTTCGGGTTCAACCGCAGAAACACAGATGGGAAGATGGGTTAATTGACGCACGATTTCGACTAAATTAGGGTCAGCGCCAATATCCACAAAAGTTGCGCCGCCTTTGGTTGCGGCTTTGACCACAGAAGCGACCCGCCCGACGTTGAAATTGGTTAAACCGCTAATTACTTTTAGGGCGTTACCTTGGTTGAATGCTCGTTGTAAGGATGAATTCATCATAATTTGATTATTGACGTAGTGAGCCCTTCAGGGCTCTATCTATCTTAGGTAAAAACATTGTGCCATAAGTTATGACATTCCGGTGATCGTAAGCATAAAAATTATTTATTATCTGCAATTATAGCACTTTTATTTGAGTTTGGTGTGCAATTATATAAATTAAAGTAGTGCGAGCGTCCTCGCTCGCTGGTTATAAAAATCAAACCTATTATTATAAAAATCAAACCTATTATAGCAATCCTAAATCAGTTGTAATATTTCCATCTATCTCGACCCCTCCCAACCCTCCCCT
>NZ_CAWLTW010000001.1:4507078-4516969 GCF_963864145.1 Planktothrix prolifica NIVA-CYA 540
TTCTATATTCTGATCGCAAATCATTTAAGATTGCTATATTATAAAAACCAAACCTATTGTTATAAAAACCAAACCTATTGTTAGAGAAACTAGCGAGCGGGGACGCTCGCACTGCATTAATATTCAATTAATCCCTAAACCTTTGGGGTTGTTGAAATTTATATAAATCCTCAATAACTTGTACCCAACTATTAACTAAAGAGGCTAAAATGCGATCGCCTTTTTCCTTGGTTGCCACCGTGGCATCCCCTAAAACTCCACTTTTGGTTAAATCTTTTGTCACCCAAGCAAAGGGTAAGTTTCCCTCCATACTTAATAAACTATTTTCGGGTAAATTATGGGGATATTCACACACAGCTTGCTCCATTTTAACCTGTTCAGGAAGTAAAGATAACATTAAACTGGTTTCGGCATCTCCGGCGTGAATTCCTAACTCTAATTCTTTCGGGGTTAATAATTCCCCAGCAATATTAGGAACTCGCCAAACAAATAAAGGAAATACGGAAAAATCTTCATATTTTTGATGTAAGTCTCGCGCTACCATCTCTAATATTTGCGGTTGTCCACCATGACCATTAATAAAAGCTAATTTTCTAAATCCGGCCCGATAAAGACTTTCGCCTAATTCCATTAATACAGCCATTAAGGTTTGGGAACTTAACGTTATTGTACCAGAAAAATGCCAATGTTCGTTAGATTTTCCATAATAAATTGTTGGCAAAGCGTAGGCAGGAATGTTATCATTAAGTTGGGCTAAGGCGTGACCTGTTATAGCCGTTGCGATCGCAGCATCAACAATTAACGGTAAATGGGGGCCATGTTGTTCAATTGAGCCAATCGGTTGTAAAATAACCACATTATTTTTATCAGCCATTGATTCAATTTCTGTCCAGGTTAAATAGGGAAAAAATCGTTCAGGGGGAATAAAATTATGGATCATGAGTTCAATTACGTTAATTCAAGATAATGATTTAACTATTGTATACTAGAGTTAACATTAATCAAGTCTAGCCGTTAATCGGGGTAATTATGAACGCAATCAAAGAGCTTATTTTAGACAAATTAGAGCATTTAGAAACTTTATCTGAACCTGTTTTGCAAGAGGTTTTAGATTTTGTTAGCTTTTTAGAATGGCGGCTAAATACAAATCAGCAACCACTTCCCAGTTCCAATTTAACAGAAAACCCTTTAGATCCCGCAGAAGATACGGGTGCATTTTTATTAGAAATTGCTAGTTCTTTTGTTAGTAATTTATCGGATGAAGATTTGGATATTTTGCCAAGGGATGGTGCAGAACATCATGATCGCTATCTCTACAAAAATACGCAAGCATGACTGAGCTAATTTTTGCTGATACCTTTTATTTGGTTGCCTTACTCAGTCCCCGTGATACTTTCCACCGTCAAGCGATCGCACTTACAACAAAACTAGGTAAGACTAAAATTATTACCACTGATGAAGTGTTAACTGAAGTGCTTAATTTTTTGTCTGATGGTGGTACAAAGTTGCGCGAACAGGCGGTTATTACGGTTCGTCAGTTACTAAATGCTGACTCAGAAAAGGTGGTAGTATTATCTCAATCTCGGTCAACGTTTTTAGGTGCTTTGGAGTTATATGAACAGCGACTAGATAAGGGATATAGTTTAACCGATTGTATTTCAATGATGACGATGAAGCAAATGGAAATCAGTCGAATTTTAACTCACGATCATCATTTTACTCAAGAGGGTTTTGTTATTCTTTTTGTTGATAATCGCTAGTTTAATTTTGATTTGACTAAGAAACCCGGTTTGCTGAGTAAACAATCACAATTTCTTGTGGATCATGAGTTCAATTACGTTAATTCAAGATAATGATTTAACTATTGTATACTAGAGTTAATATTAATCAAGTTTAGCCGTTAATCGGGGTAATTATGAATACATTAGAAAAATTAGAACTCCTAAGTGAAAATTGTAGCGATCGCACAGAATTAGATCGAATTATTGGGCAACTTCTCAGCATTATTTTGACTCGTCATCAGCAGAAGTTAGCAATTTATAATCAGGATATTAGCAAATTTGAGCAAACTTATAAATTGGATTCTGAACAGTTTATACAACAATTTGAGGCGGGAATATTAGGGGATGAGATGGATTTTTTTGAGTGGTTTAGTTTGTGTAAATTGCGTCAAGATATTTTAGTCAAAATTGGTAATTTAGAGAAAGCATTATGATCAATGCTGAAGATTATTTAGCTTTGATAAAATCGTTAATTGCTCTTTGTCCAGAAGTGATAGGTTTCACCATTCTTAGAGAAGAAGTACAAGTCACTAAAGGACTATGGCGATACCGACTAACTTTAAAAGATCGTAGTTTTTTAGAAATGTTTGAATTTTTTGAAATTCAATCAGAACAAGTAAAAATAATTAAGTATAGTTTTCATTGGCAAAAAGATGATAGACAATTAATTAAACGTTGGGATAATGCGGCTCATCATCCTGAGATAGAAACTTATCCTCATCACTTACATGATGGTGCAGAAGATTCTGTATTTCCCCATCAACCAGTGGGGGTTGAGGAGATTTTAAAAATAGTTTCTAAGCAGATAAATTCTTCAAATTCAACTTTTTAGAGATTTTTTAATTATACCCAATTCAACCGGGGTGGGAGATAGAGAAACCCGGTTTCTATTTGAAGTGCGATCGCCGACAATAAATTCAAAGGATAATATCTCTGTGATTGTGATCTAATATTGGTGCGGGCGCTGCGATGGAACACCCTACTAATTCAGGTTCATTAATAAGGCGTAAAAGTTTAACGGTTTCGATAGTTTCCATTGCAAAGGTATTACCTTCTTGATCTGTAAAGTCAATTAAAAATGCTTTTTGATCAAAAGACATTAAAACTGTTCCCATTTGCCCTCGACGGAGTAGAATTTGCTGATGGGTGACTTTGTGGGTAGCGATCGCATCTTCGGTTAGAGCAACCAAATCGTATTCTTGAATTTCGTTCATAATCAGTGGTTTGAAGCTATGGGGTTACTCAGAATATCGACATAAATATAGTTCTCAGGATGTTTAAGTGATTCTACTGCTTCTTTTAGATGGTGGCGATTAGCTTCTGTAGATAGTAGATAATCTGTTTCATCGGTTTCGGTTGATTTCCCAATCAATAAAATTGCCTCAACAATAGTTCCTTCTGGCAAATCGAGGCAGGGTAAATCGAGTTTACCGTTTTTAATAGTTGTCTTGTATTTAAGAGTATTCATAACATCCGATGTTTGAGAGATTTTTTAATTATACTCAATTCAACTGGGGTGGGAGTGGGATAGCAATCCTAAATCGGTTTAGGGTAGGGATTGGGAAACTTAACTCTCTTAGCTTTCACCCACCTGGGAATGCAATTTCTAGGCGGATTAATATTTTTATGTTAAAACAGAGGTGAATTCTGGACAATAGGGTTTAAAATTAAACTCAATCGTAGGAAATTGAGAATTTTTCACCTCGTACAGTGTGTATAGTAGGAGTTTTATTGATGAGTAGTGCCAGTCGCAGGAAGAAAACGATTTTATTTTTAGCTGCAAATCCTAAATCTTCTACTCCATTGCGTTTAGATGAAGAAGTTAGAGAAATTGAAGAAGGATTAAAACGATCTAAAAAAAGAGCCGAATTTAACTTAGAGCAAAGATGGGCTGTTACTCCCAGAGATATGCAGCGTGCGCTTTTAGAATTAAAACCCCACATCATTCATTTTTCGGGTCATGGCGTGGGCGATGGCGGGTTAGTCTTAGAAGATGAAAACGGGCAAGTTAAACTGGTGAATGCGAAGGCGTTAGCTAGTTTATTTGAACTGTTTAAAGAGCATATAGAATGTGTGGTTTTAAATGCCTGTTACTCGGAAATACAAACCAAAGGAATTGTTCATCATATCCCTTATGTAATTGGGATGAAACAGGCGGTAGGAGATAAAGCAGCCATTGAGTTTGCGATAGGATTTTATGATGCTTTGGGTGCTGGTAAAGACTTTGAATTTGCTTATAAATATGGCTGTACGAGTATTAGTATGGCAGGAATTCCAGAGGAATTAAACCCGATTATTAAACGACAATGTGATTTAGATCCTTCAGTAGAATTAGAAATCGCAGAGACGATTACAAATCACGAGAATACAAGAGCGTTTGAAACGATTATTGAACATCCAGATTCTTTAACAGAATCAACCATTTGTTCTCAAAGTTTGGATAGTCCAGAAGGATCGGTGCGTTTGGATTCTTCCCTTTATATTGAACGTCCTCCCATTGAATCAGATTGTTATGAAACGATCTTAAAAACAGGGGCATTAATTAGAATTAAAGCTCCTCGACAGATGGGAAAAACATCTTTAATGCAGCGTATTCTTAACGCTGGTAAACAACATCAACATCAAACCGCCTATCTAAATTTTCAAGAATTTAATCAAGATTCTCTTAATCGTATTGATCCTTTTTTACAAGGATTTTGTGCGAGTGTTGCGAATGCGTTGGAATTAGAGGATAAATTAACGGATTGGTGGAAAGGAGGTTTAGGGAGTAAAACCAAATGTAGTAACTATTTTCAACGGTATTTATTGAAAACAATTTCTGAACCGTTAACGTTAGGATTAGATGAAGTGGATCAGGTGTTTCAATGTCCTGAAGTGGCTCAAGAATTTTTTGGGTTACTGCGAACTTGGCACGAAAAAGGCAAAAATGAACCTGTATGGCAACGATTACGGCTAGTGATTGCCCATTCTAAAGAAGTGTATATTCCCTTAAATATTAATCAATCTCCCTTTAATGTGGGTTTACCGATTGAATTACCAGAATTAACGGTAGAACAAGTTACAGATTTAGTGAAACGACATGGTTTAAACTGGTCAAATTCAGAAATAGAAACTTTAATGGGAATGGTAGATGGACACCCCTATTTAGTTAGAAAAGCGTTGTATGAAATGGCGCGATCGCGTTTAACACTAGAAGAATTTATCACAATTTCTCCGACAGAAGAAGGATTATATAGTGATCATTTACGTCGTCTTTTATCTAACTTAAATCAAAACGATGGGGAATTAGCTAATGCGATGAAAAGAGTTGTTGCTTCTGAGAATCCTGTGCGGTTAGAAGGCAATTTAGGCTTTAAACTTAGAAGTATGGGTTTAGTTAAATTTCGGGGAAATGATGTGATTCCGTTGTGTAATCTATATCGGCTTTATTTTTGCGATCGCTTGGGGGTATAATTATGAATAATAATCCCCAATCTCGCTATGATTATCAAGTGGGGGGGAGTCTTCCCGTTGATGCTCCCACCTATATTAAAAGAGCAGCCGATGATGAATTTTACGAGGCATTAAAACAGGGAGAATTTTGTTATGTTCTTAACTGTCGTCAGATGGGAAAATCCAGTTTAAGGGTTCAAACCATGCGGCGGTTAGAACAGGAGGGATATGCTTGTGTCGCCATTGATATTACCTCCATTGGAACTTTAGAAATCACCCCTGAACAGTGGTATCGAGGAATCATTGAAGAAATCAGTAATAGCTTAGAATTGTATGAGGAATTTGACTCGGAGGAATGGTGGAAAAACTATCAACATTTATCCTTTACTCAACGGTTTGGAAGATTTTTAGAAGATATTCTCCTGAAATTAATTACAAAACCGATTGTGATTTTTATTGATGAAATTGATAGTGTTTTGAGTCTACCGTTTAAAATTGATGACTTTTTTGCCTTAATTCGAGATTGTTATAATCATCGTGCTGATCAACCGATTTATCAACGGTTAACCTTTGCGTTATTGGGGGTAACAACGCCACCGGATTTAATCCAAGATAAACAACGAACCTCGTTTAATATTGGTGATGCGATAGAATTAACCGGATTTCAGTTAACAGAATCCTATCCCCTCATCAGTGGATTTATGACTCAAACAGATCACCCTCATAATGTATTAGAAGCGATTTTATATTGGACAGGAGGACAACCATTTTTAACGCAAAAACTCTGTAAACTGATTCGAGAAACGGAGCAGAAAATTCCCCCAAATCAAGAGACAGAATGGGTGGAAAATTTAGTTCAAGACCGAATTATTACCAACTGGGAAGGACAGGACACTCCTGAACATTTAAGAACAATTCGAGATCGCATTCTCTATGCCGGAAATCAACGCACCGGAAGGCTTCTCGGACTCTATCAACAAATCTTACAACAACAAGGAATTACTGCGGAAGATAACCCGGATCAAGTAGCATTGCGACTATCAGGATTAGTGGTTAAACATGATGGAAAACTCCAGGTTTATAATCAAATTTATGCAACGGTTTTTAATTTAACTTGGGTCGAAAAAGCCTTAGCGGATTTACGGCCTTATGCAGAAGCCTTTAATGCGTGGGAAAAGTCAGAACGTCAGGATGAGTCACGGTTGTTGCAGGGGGAAGCGTTAAAAGAAGCAAAAAAATGGGCAGAGGGAAAAAGTCTGAGTAGTGAAGATTATCAATATTTAGCAGCTAGTGAAGAATTAGATAAACGGGCGATGCAAGTAGAATTAGATGCCAAACAAAAAGCTTATGAAATTTTATCAAAAGCCAAACAACGAGCTAGTTTAATCGGGCTGATTTCTGGTGTCGCCTTTGCCGTTGCTTTCGTTGCTTTCGTTGGAGTTATGATTGCAGTCAGAGAAGCAAAGTTAACTTTAGCAGTCACAGAAGTTAGGTTAAAAGCTTCTTCTGCGAGGGAATTATTGAGTCAGGGTCAAGGATTATTGGCCATGAAAGAAGCCTTAACCGCAGCCAAACAACTTAAAAAATTAGATCCTTCTGTTTGGGAAAAAAATAATACCCGTCTGCAAACCGTTACCACCCTTCGACAAATGTTGTCTGACATTAGAGAGCGTAATAGCTGGAGGGGTCATGAGAATTCGGTCTGGAGTGTGAGTTGGAGTCCCGACGGTAAAACCTTGGCTTCTGGGAGTCGTGACAAGACCATTAAGCTGTGGAGTCGAGAGGGTAAGCTGTTGCAGACTCTCAAGGGTCATGAGGATTGGGTCAGTAGTGTGAGTTGGAGTCCCGACGGTAAAACCTTGGCTTCTGGGAGTGATGACAACACCATTAAGCTGTGGAGTCGAGAGGGTAAGCTGTTGCAGACTCTCAAGGGTCATGAGGATTCGGTCAGTAGTGTGAGTTGGAGTCCCGACGGTAAAACCTTGGCTTCTGGGAGTATTGACAACACCATTAAGCTGTGGAGTCGAGAGGGTAAGCTGTTGCAGACTCTCAAGGGTCATGAGGATTGGGTCATAAGTGTGAGTTGGAGTCCCGACGGTAAAACCTTGGCTTCTGGGAGTATTGACAACACCATTAAGCTGTGGCATTTTGATTTAGAGGAATTAATGGTCTGGAGTTGTGAGTGGATGAAGGATTATCTGGAGAATAGTTTGAGTGTGAGTGAGGAGGATAGACGTTTATGTGATGGGGTGATGGTGAATAAACCGCAGTGAGATCCCTTTTTTAAGCAGGGTGTTTTCGTTTTCCCAAATGCCATCGCTATCTCCAAAAAAAATCATAAAATTTGTGTTATAATAAAATTAACCCTAATCAATTCCAAATATTATGGAAGAAATCCTAACCCTAAAGGAATTATTGTTAAAAGGGGATATTCCCGGTTCCCTTGCTGTTGTTGAAGAATTAGAAGAAATGGGTCGAAAAGATATTGTTAAAACCATTCGTAGCTATTCTATAGTTTTATTAATTCATTTAATTAAACGTCAAGTTGAAAAACGGACAACCCGGTCTTGGGATGTTTCAATTCAGAATGCTATTTTTGAAATCAGGGATGAAAATAAACGTCCTCGCTCACAAAGTTATTATCTGTCTCCAGAAGAACTTGAGGAAGTTTTAGAAGTTGCTTATAAACAAGCGATTAATAAAGCATCTTTAGAGGTTTCTGAAGGAATTTATCAAGCTAAAGAATTAGAAAAATTAGCCAATAAAGAAGAAATATTAAATCAAGCTATGGAGTTAATTAAAGATAAATAAATCATAACAGAAATCGGGTTTCTAGCCCTTATTTATGGGATAAAATCAATTTGATGCAGAAACCCGATTTCTAGGAGTTGCTAGTTAAAGATGTTTTTCTCGTTCTAACCAAGCTCTCATTTTCCCAGGATTTAATAACCCATAGGGGTCAACTTCTTGTTTAAATTGTAATTGTTCTAAATTAATCATTTTCATACCTCCATCCTCTAAAATATAGGTATGGGGATTGAAAATAACAGCACCTCTTTCTTCATGATAACGAATAATTTCATTTAACCTTTCTTCTGTGGTAAATCGCACTAATTGTAAAGATGCGGGGTGCATTTCTCCATGAAGTCTTAAAAACTCTAAATGCTGCATAACTTCATCCCCAAAATGAGTATAAAGATGTTCCAATAATTCCAATTTTCGATCCGCAGGTAAGAGGGTTTGTAAATAGGTAATAGACGGATCAACACTTCGGGCGTGTAAGGTGGTATGGTTCCAACTATATTCTATTATTGTTGTTCCTTTCCCCGTTTCTTGGGATGATTTCTGATAACAAACTTCACCGTTATACTGTTTAACTAATTCTTGAAAAGGTTCTAAGCTGGTTTCGGATACTATTAATAATGCTACGTGTTTTTCTTCTGGAATTATATCTTTAAATGCAGTAAAATAGGAGGGAATAGGAGACGCACAAACACAGACTAATTTTTTAATAATTCCATCGGATAAAGCTAAGGCTTGACCAAATCGAGCCGATGTCATAAAATCATTAAAGGTAACAATAATTTCTGACCAAGGATAGGCGGGAGCTAAGGGAATTTCTAACTCAGTAATAATCCCATTTGTACCATAAGCATGATTGACTTTCTGCACATCATCCCCTCTTAATTCAATTACTTTTGGTTCATCTTCCATTGTCACAACTCGCGCGGCTTGTAAGTTACCGCGATCGCGTAATTGTCCATAGGTAATCGAACCAATTCCCCCACTTCCGCCCTCAATAAATCCCCCAATTGTTGCTGTCCGATAGGTAGAAGGAACCATGCGTAATTCCCATCCTATTTCCCGCGCTTGTTTATCAAATGCTGCCATTTTTACCCCAGGTTCCATACAAGCTAACCCTGGTTTTATCCATTTAATATTATTCAATTTAGAGATATCTAAAATCACCCCTCCTTCCAAGGGAATACATTGTCCATAATTTCCCGTTCCCGCACCTCGAACCGTCAGAGGAATTTTATATTTCACACAAACTTTAGCCACTTGTAAAATTTCGGCTTCTGTTGCGGGACGCACCACAATATATCCGATTTTATCCTTGAGTTCATGTTGCAAAATTGGGCTAAAATGGTAATAGTCTTGGGAAAGTTTTTTGACTTGAGTTTTATCCGTAATCATTTCAATTCCCGAAAGTTCAGAGCAGAAGTGATCCCAGTTAATATCAGTCATAATTATTTTTTAGGGTAATTCGTTTAAATTATAGGATAACGGATCTGTGGTGGTAGTTACTCAAAATAGTCTAAAATCTTAAAATATTAACTAAACGACTAAAATATGACCACAAATCAACCTCGTTCTGGATATACTCTACCCGTTTTTGCTTGCGCGGCGGCGATGGCGGCTTTGGAATATTTACAAACTAGAAATCAGTCTATTGAACAGGTATCTATTGATTTAATTAATCCGGCGGAAACCGTTAATATTCTGATTGAACAAATAGCAATTTTAACCGATAATTCTGCTTTAGCAATTACTCGTTCTGATCCGGGGGATAATTTAGATTTAACCCGAAATACTCCGATTTGGGCAATGGTGGAATGGTGGGATAGTTCGGAACCCCCCCCAACCCCCCTTGTCAAGGGGGGGCTAAAGAACAAAG
>NZ_CAWLTW010000001.1:4517553-4636864 GCF_963864145.1 Planktothrix prolifica NIVA-CYA 540
AACAAAATTCCCCCCATTACCAAGGGGGGGGCTAGGGGGGGGTCAACTTTCCGATACTATTTTTATCAAAGGAGGAGAAGGAATTGGCTATGATCAAAAGACCGGACAAACAGCAATATATCGTTATGCTAAAACTTTATTATTAGCCAACATTGAGAAAATATTACCACCAAATAAATCTATTTTAATTACCTTTATTTTACCCCAAGGAAAACGACTAGCAACCCGAACTTCTAACGCTGCTTTTGGAATAGTTGAAGGATTATCTTTACTGGGAACAACAGGAATTTCTCAACCCTTAACTGTTCCCGAACAATTAGAACAGTATAAAATTCAACTCCAAGAAAAAGCAAAAAAATTTGATTCTTTAGTATTTTGTATTGGTGAAAATGGATTAGAATTAGCTGCAAAAATGGGGATTTCCCCCCACCAAATGATTAAAACCGCCAATTGGTTAGGGCCAATGTTAGTCTGTGCCTCCTTAGCAGAGGTTAAGTCAATCTTATTATTTGGTTATCATGGTAAATTAATCAAATTAGCCGGAGGAATTTTCCATACCCATCATCATATTGCCGATGGACGATTAGAAATATTAACCGCCCACTGTGCTAACTTAGGATTACCCACCTTCGATCTACAAAGAGTTTTTAATTGTTCAACGGCCGAAGATGCTTTACAATATCTGCGAGAATTAGACGCAATCAAAGGAGAAAATTGGGTCATCCGGGTCTATGGAGAAATAGCAAAGACGATTGATCAACGATCCCAGAACTATATTTACACCCATTGTGAAAAAAATATTAAGGTTGGTTCGGTAATGTTCGACCGCCAGCGTAAAATTATCATTAAAAGTGAAAATGCTGATATAATTTTGGGGTAAATTTGTTATTCTAATCGGATACAACAATCAGGTTTATCCTTGGTTGACAATTAAAATTAAAACCCATTAAACTCAATATGTCTCCCCAGACTCAAATCCCAACTCAAACTGAAAATACTGATATTTCAGTAGAAAAATTGAACCGACAAATGATCGTGATTCTCGATTTCGGTTCCCAATATTCCGAGTTAATCGCCCGCCGCATTCGGGAAACTGAGGTTTATTCCGAAGTCATTTCCTACCGGACAACCGCCGAAAAACTCAAGGAAATCAACCCCAAGGGCATTATTCTCTCCGGTGGCCCCAATTCCGTCTATGATGACGGGGCGCCCGAATGTGACCCTAAAATCTGGGAGTTAGGAATTCCCGTTTTAGGGGTTTGCTACGGAATGCAGCTAATGGTCAAACAGCTAGGGGGTAGCGTAGAACGGGCTAAAAGGGCCGAATACGGAAAAGCCTCCTTACATATTGATGACCCCACCGACCTCCTCACCAACGTCGAACAGGGGGCGACCATGTGGATGAGTCACGCCGACTCCTGTAACCAGTTACCCCCTGGATTTGAGATTTTAGCCCATACCGAAAATACCCCCTCTGCGGCGATTGCTGACCATGAAAACAAAATGTACGGGGTACAATTCCATCCCGAAGTCGTTCATTCTATTGGGGGTCAAGCCCTAATTCGGAATTTTGTTTACCATATTTGTCGCTGTCATCCTACTTGGACAACGGAAGCTTTTGTAGAAGAATCTATTCGAGAAATTCGTAACCAAGTTGGGGAGAAACGGGTTTTATTAGCCCTTTCTGGTGGTGTTGATTCTTCAACTTTAGCATTTTTACTGCACCGTGCTATTGGTGATAAATTAACTTGTATGTTTATCGATCAAGGGTTTATGCGGAAGCTAGAACCGGAACGATTAGTTAAACTATTCCATGAACAATTTCACATTCCCGTTGAGTATGTAAATGCCCGGGAACGGTTCTTAAAAAAACTAGAAGGAATTACCGACCCCGAAGAAAAACGTAAACGCATTGGGGGAGAATTTATTCAGGTTTTTGAAGAAGAATCTGTGCGTTTAGGGCCCTTTGATTATTTAGCCCAAGGAACATTATATCCTGATGTAATTGAGTCAGCCGATACTAATGTTGACCCCAAAAGTGGGGAACGGGTGGCGGTTAAAATTAAAAGCCATCATAATGTGGGGGGATTACCAAAAGATTTACGGTTTAAATTAGTAGAACCTCTGCGGAAACTGTTTAAAGATGAAGTCAGAAAAGTCGGACGTTCGATTGGTTTACCCGAAGAAATTGTCCGACGTCATCCTTTTCCCGGCCCAGGTTTAGCGATTCGGATATTAGGAGAAGTCACGGCGGAAAGGTTAAATATTCTCCGAGATGCGGATTTAATTGTCCGAGAAGAAATCAATAGACGTGGAGTTTATCACGATTATTGGCAAGCTTTTGCCGTATTACTTCCGGTGCGAAGTGTGGGAGTAATGGGAGATCATCGTACCTATGCCTATCCAATTGTACTACGATTTGTTAGTAGTGAAGATGGGATGACCGCCGATTGGTCACGGGTTCCCTATGATTTATTAGAATTGATTTCTAATCGGATTGTTAATGAAGTTCGCGGCGTGAATCGAGTGGTTTATGATATTACTTCTAAACCCCCTGGAACTATCGAATGGGAATAGAATAAACCCCCCGTAGAGACGTGCCACGGCGCGTCTCTCTTATTTATTGTTATTGAATAACATTTGATATGAACCCACAAATTTGTCTAGTCACAGGGGGAACTTCTGGCATCGGTTTAATGACGGCATTAGAACTCGTAAAACAGGGAAACCATGTTTTTATTGCCTGTCGTTCTGAACAAAAAGCCCAGCAAGCAATTAATTATATTATAGCACAAACCAATCAAGGAAAAGTTGAATTTTTGCCTTTAGATTTAGCCTCTTTAGATTCAATTCGTGCCTGTGTTAATTTATTCTTAGAACGTCAACTTCCTTTAAATATATTAATTAATAATGCTGGAATTTTTAATCAATCTGGAACTACTCAAGAAGGATTTGAACTAATTTGGGGAACTAATTATTTAGGGCATTTTTTACTAACTTATTTACTCTTAGATAAACTCAAAGCATCAGCAGCAAGTCAAATTTTATTTATAGCTTCCGATATGGCTTTATGGTCAAAAAATCTAGGCTGGAAATTATGGATACAAAAAACCCCCTTTAACTTTCTCAAATTATATGCTGATTCTAAAGTTTGTTTATTATTATTAATGCGATATCTTCTGCAAAATGAATTAAATCAAACCTCTGTCAGAATTAATGCCTTACATCCGGGTTTTGTCCAATCTAATATTAGTCTATCCCATCGTTTAAGCCAGTTTTTAAAGATTGGAAACTCTCCTCAAACCATTAGTCGTAATATTATTAAATTTTTAACTAACCCCGAATATAAATTAATCAATGGTGAATTTTTAAACCGAAATTTTCAACATATCCCTTTAACAGATTTGGCGAAAAATGATCATTTAGCCCAGGAATTATGGCAAAAGAGTTTATTCTGGACAGGACTATCTAACCCTATTTCCCAAACCCCAACTATTTATAATTCAGAGGATGGCATCTGGGGGCCCTATTCTTTAAATTTAACTGCAACTCAACTACAAGAGATTCAAAAACAGATCTTTACAACTGTTTTACCCCGTTCTCCAATTCATGTATTTTCTAATAGTTATCAATTTATAAAAAAAGCAGATTTTGGTTCATTAATATTATTATTAATTCAAGGATATAAAAGACAATTTAATATGGAAAGACACTTAGATTCCCCCGTAATTTTAGAACTATGTAAAAATCAATATTTACTAGAAAAAGCCAGGGAATATTTAGGAGAATCGCCCTTTCTTTGGCGTTCAGAATTATGGGTTAATTATCCAGCAAAACAGTTAATTCCCCTTTGGCATCAAGATCATTATCCTCAGTTATTAACAAAAACCGGAAAAACAATTAATGTTTATATTGCATTAACCGAAGTCAATGCCGGAAATGGTTTTGAATATTTACCCAAAAAATACCATAATTTATGTCCTGTAAAAATGAATGATCCTTTTAGTGGAAATCCTTTTTTTGAAGTTAAAACAGAAATCGAAAAATCCGCCTTACCCGTGATTTTAAAACCCGGAGAATTTATCTTTTTTACCGATGATTTGATTCATCGTTCTATATGTAATATTAGTGGTAAAGTACGTCTATCCTTAACACTACGTTTAGCTGAATCTACAGTCAAAATTCAGGGAAGTTATAGTTCTCATCTCCAATCCCCGATTCTGTTTTTATAATCATTTTATGAAATATAATATTATTGCCCATCCCCCATTATATCAATAAGCAAATGATTGTTTATAACTTCTTTGTGTCTTCGTGTCTTTGTGGTTAAATTACGCTTTATTGCTATAGAATTTGACTGTAGACAACTTAACAAATTAATTGCAATGGACTACAAAACAGCCTATAACTTCTTAATTGACCAAGGCATGGCATTAGAAACCCAAAAAAACCCAGATGCGTTTTTAATCCGCTTGAAACAGGGTCATCCCCCCATTCCGGGTCAAGTCACCTCTATTTTATTATCCTTAAAAATTGCTTATGATAGCTTAAAAGATAATTCAAAATTTGAGAAAATTTTAGTCTTAGCCCTACATCAGTTAGTCATGGAAAGTCAGCAACAATTTGCTGCGGGTCGTAACCGAGGCGTTGAATGGCCACCATTATTACAAGAAGATTTACAGCGTATTTCCCTAGCGGTTAAAAGTATTTTTTCCGGTCAATGGTTAGTTGAAAAATAAAAAAGAGGTTGACGGTTAACTGTTAACAATCAACCGTCAACTATTCTAACAATAGGCCGAAATATCTTCTCCACATTCATCCGCCAAATAACACAATGCTTGAAAGCGGAGATAGACTAATTCTTCATAAAAAGGGTTGAGTTTACATAAAGGTGGAATATGCAAAATCACACGACCTAATACTTTAATATCTCGTTCAAATGGACATTGAGAGGGAATCAGTTGACACAAACGGTGGGCAAACTGGGGGTCTTGGATTTTAATGCTTTCTAACCAATGGCGAACTGGACGTAGGGGTGTAAATCGACGTTGTGGGTGGAAAGGGCTAGACTGGGATGCCGGAGAGGATTCAACACCAGTTATGCCGCGAATCAGAAAAGTCAGGTGGGACATGGTAGCATTAACCTTATTTATTGTTTTCATTTGGAATAAAAACCAAACGTGGGCAACCGCTTATGTAGTGTCTACGAAATATTGTTGTAAGTTCCCGTAAAAGATATATAAGTCCACTACAGAGATTAAAGGTTTCAAAGCCTAAGCAACGAGATATCTGGCCAGAATCAAGTCCTTAGTAAAGGTTTGCCCCCTTCTGTGATCATGATGCCCTAAATCTACAGAGTTTTCTCATAAGTTTTATTGAAATTAAAAATTTTTATTATAATAAATACAAATATAAAATTACTGCTTAGAGCTTGACAAAATGATTAAAATTTGATATGAGGCAGTCACCAAGGCAGTTAGGACATAGACTGATGCAGCAAACCCAAACACCAAAAATCTTTTCCTACGGTGTTCCGGTGTTCCCTCCTCCCTAGCCCCCCGTGTACGGGGGGTTTGGGGGGCTATTCCCTATTCCCCGCTATAACCAAACATTGCAACAGTCAGACTAGAACCCTAGTAGAATTGATATCAGCACTCAATGGTCAGGAGTCAACCATCCCATGTCGGAAGAATTAACCTCCTCCTTATTTCCTCTGGAAACCCCCCCACAAACTCCCCCCACTTCGGGATTAGGATTTTTAGGCATTTTGAAAGCATGGCCTGAATATAATCAAGGCAATCGCTTCTATAAATTAGGACGCTATGAATTAGCCTTTCAACGTTATGATCAAGCTGTTAATTTTAAACCTAATTGGTATTCCGCCTGGTTACGACGGGGTAATAGTTTACGCAAATTAAAACAATATAAAGATGCCCTAGCTTCCTATGACCGAGCCATTAAAATTAAACCCGAAGATTATTGGGCTTGGACATTTCGAGGTATTGCTTTAGCCAAATTAGAACGATTTGAAGAAGCAGTTGCATCCTTTGATAAAGCTATTACTATTGAACCGGAAAATTTTGAATCTTGGTATGAACGTGGCTTGGCATTAGAAACGTTATTACAATATAAAGCAGCATCGGCTTCTTATAAGCGAGCAATTGAAATTAAACCGAATGTTTCTGCTATTTGGTATCATCAAGGCAATGCTTTAATGAATGAAGAACGTTATAGCGATGCCGTGGCTTCTTATGATCGTTCAATTCAACTGCAACCTGCTAATTATGAAGCCTGGTTTAATCGAGGTGAAATGTTATTAAGTCAACAAAAATATTCTGAGGCTATTACATCCTATGACCAAGCGATTAAACTACAACCCAAAAGTTATCAAGCCTGGTTTAATCGAGGAATTTCATTACAAAAATTACGACGTTATCAAGAAGCGATTATCTCCTATGATACCGTAATTCAACTACAACCCCAGGATTATGAAGTTTGGTTTTATAAAGGCATGGCTTTGTTAAATAGTCAACAGCATCAAGAAGCCTTAACCTGCTTAAATCAAGCCTTACAAATCAATCCTAATTTAGCCGCCATTTGGATTAGTCGTGCTCAAAATTTATTAGAATTAAAACAATATCAATCGGCGATCGCATCTTTTGATAAAGCCACTCAATTAAACTCTAATTTTCCCGAAGCTTGGTTAGGTCGAGGTAAAGCCCTGTGTGAATTAAAACAATATCAAGAAGCAATTATTGCCTATGATAATGCCTTGCAAATTCAACCGGATTTCATGGATGCTTGGAATTGTCGGGGAGAAGCCTTAGAAAAATTAGATCGATTTGAAGAAGCCTTAATTGCCTATGATAAAGTGGTACAAATGACCACAGAAGATACGGTATTAGCTACAAAATCCGGACTCCAACGGGGAGAAGCCTTAGAAAAATTAGAACGTTATGATGAGGCGATTATTGCTTATAAAAAAGTGATTCGGGTGCAACCGAATAATTTTGAAGCCTGGTTACATTTAGGAAAAACCCTAGAAGCGGTTCAAAAGCATTTAGAAGCAGCAGAAGCCTTTAATCAAGCTGTTAAAATTTGGCCCGATTCCTATGGGACTTGGTTACAGTGGGGATTAGCATTAGAATCAGCCCAACGCTATCAAGATGCGTTAACTGTTTATGATAAAATTATTCAAATAAAACCCGATTATTATGCGGCCTGGATTCGTCGAGGTATGACCTTTGAACAGATGAATTGCTATCAGGATGCTAACCGTTCCTATGGTGTAGCATTAGAAATGCAACCTAATTCTGCCGAAGCAGTTATTCATCGAAATCGAGTGAATTTGAAGTTAAAAAATAATCCAAACTAACTCCCGTAGTGAGCCCTTCAGGGCTCTCTTAACCCCGTAGTGAGCCCTTCAGGGCTCTCTTAACTCAATTGAGAAAAGATAGCTCTGAAGGGCTTACTACGTTGGGTTAATACCTCTTAACTCAATTGGGAAAAGATAGCCCTGAAGGGCTTACTACGTTGGGTTAATACCTCTTAACTCAATTGGGGAAAAATAGCCCTGAAGGGCTTACTACGATAACCTCTTGATTCTGGGGTTCCTTTTTGCCAAAATAGAGCATTCAGTCCAACCTCTGCCTAATGCAGTAATACCCAGTTCCCGAATGAATCCCCGCGAAAAGGCTCTTTTTTTCTTTCAATTAGCAACCTTGTTAAACTCTGGTTTAACTGTAGAACAGAGCTTAACGTTGGTGGGGAAAGATAGCTACCCGCAACTCGGACGCTATCTCAACAAAATGACCGCAGCCACATCAAGGGGGGCTGATTTAGCTTCTGCTTTGGCTTTGGCGTCCAGATATTTTGATCGTTGGACAATTGGTTTAATTTCCCTGGGAGAATCCCAAGGAATGTTACCCGAAATTTGCTATCGAATTTCCGAAATTGAAGAACGAAAAGCACGTCATCAAAATCTGTATCGGTCTGTAACCATTGCGGCAATTGCCACAGGAATTAGTATTATCCTGTTGATTCTCACCCTTTGTTACTTATCAGGTTTATCGGGTAGAGGGTGGTTTTTAGTATTAGGAATTTTCGCCATTATTATATTAGCTATTCCTAAAATTTTGCCGCGGTTATCAATGATTAAAAAAATTTCCACCGCCCGGATGATGTTGTATTTGGGAGAATTAAAATTACCCTTGAGTTGTGGGATGTCCCTATTAGCTGGATTAGAACTGATTCGCTCCCATATTCCTAAATCGGAAATGAAAGCTACTATTACTATTGCATTAGGCCAAATTCCCGCCGAAAAAACCCTAAGTCAAAGCCTAGAAGGTCGTTTACCTGCGGTCGCCCTGCAAATGTTACGCACGGGGGAAGTCACAGGACAATTAGATTTGGCCCTGCAAAAACTAACCAATTACTATGAGGAGGAACTTGAACAAACCCTGCGTCGTCTACAATCTGTTTTAGTTCCTGCGACAATTCTGATGGCAGGTACAGTTGTCCTGCTGTTAGCACTGCAAGCTCTGAAATCCCTATTAATTTTGTTACCCAAGTGATCTGGTGAATTAACTTTCTTGTTGCCTACACCCCCCACCCACAGAGGATTTTTGATGTCCGATTCCCGATTTTTGATAAAAAATTTGACTTTGCCCTTGTGAAACTGAGCAACACCCTTTAAGCTATTAAGTCAAAACACGAAAGTAAGCGCAATTGCAATACTGGGTTTTTCCCGTCGTTGTTTTTAGCGTCTAGTGGGATATTTGACTATCTCTTTTAAGCGATGAAAATACCAAAACCTCAAAGACTACAACCAAAATGGATTTTGGGGGTACTAGCCGGAGCATTCATTAGCAACGCTGCTGTACCTATTCCCCAAGCCCAAGCTCACCACCCTGGCGCCTGTCCGCCATCATCGGATTATGCCAGAGTTCCTTCAGCGATTGCCGACTTTCCTAACCCGGATCGTACTGTATTCTGTGGGGAAAATCGCGTAATTCTGACTTATGGCCCCTTCCAAGTCCCGATTTTAGTCAGTGACTTAAAGAATTTTGCTGAAACCGGGGAAATGACCAAAACGATTAGCCAAATCGTTAAGGCATCCAAAATGGAGCCGGATACCCTTCGCGGTCTGATGACCTTAGAAGTCGGCTTTGATTTAGTTCCCTTTGCTTGCATTATCTATGCCCCAGAAGGTCAAGAGTTAACCAATACCATTGGGACAACGATTAGAACCCATCGTGGAAAACCAGGAATCCCAAACAGCACTGAAGCGGTTAATGGTAAAGCCATCCGTGCGGCTCTAATCAATGCCCTAAGTGCCGATGGTAAGCTCTCCTTCTTGGATATTGTCAGCTACTATCCTGTCCCTGGAATGTATGTTGATGTCGCTAATATTCCCGAGACCGTTGATAAAGTCAAAGGCCTAGCGGGGAATCTCGATTCTCTGTTTAAGAAGGCTTCTCAATTTGGGAAAGGCGGGTGTTCTCTACAACAAGTAGATTTCCCAGCCGCACCCCCAGTGGCACCCCCAGCGCCACGACCCCAACTCCCACCGCCACCCCCACGACTACAGCCACCACCACCACCCCCACCAGTTAGAGGTTTGTGGTAAGCGCATGAGTCACTAGAATCATCCTTTGATTCTGGCGATGCCATCTATTCAATAGGTGGCATCACTTTAGTTTTTGGCTAAAATTACAATCTATTCAGGATTTTACCCCTTCGATATACGGGCTATCAATTAAAAAGGCTCCCCCCTGAAATAAAACTCCCCAATAGCCACCGGGTCGCCTATCAATTACAGTCCCAACTTCACCGAGTTTAATCACGCTGGATGGACGTAAAATCGGCATGGGTTCTGCTGTTTTTAGATAGGGAGGAATCGCTATCACCCTGACTTTTTGCCGGATTTCAAACTCTTTTTCCATTGATCAACCATAAAAATTAATTTTCTTTTGACACTCCCACGGGTGAACCGCGTGGGATTCTCCTGTCTAGCCCCGATTGCTCGGTATTCATGGAGTTACCCCCTACTGTTTCCAGAATCATCTCACGATGATATTAGAGGAGAGCGAGACTCTGAGGAGTGCCAAACACCTCGCCCTAATTAGCAACTACGACCATTACAGTCTCAATCTCTGATTGGATTTTGCGTAGTCCTCTGTAGCTAACTAGGGTTGTTACAGTGGTTGCCTTCTTTCCCGCCAATTGGCAACTTGTTTCTAAGTGCGTCGGAACATCCGACATCAGCGAGGAACATCCTGCTATACTCTGATTGTAGAGTCTTAACTAGAGTATGTCAAGAGAAAAGAAAATTCAGTTTAACGTCAATGAGAAAGAATATGAACGACTCAAAAGCTATGCTGAATCAGAAGGATTATCAATGGCTGAAGTTCTTAGGGACTACATTAAAACCCTCACGCCCCCTAAAGGGGGTCGCACTACATCCCACGACTGAAGTACGTGGGCTTTGTGCGAGGATTATTGTAAGATATCACGGGGCTTTGTCCCTTAATTCATCGGGATTTTGTCGCTAAAAAGATAAGTAACCGCGCTAAACTTGAGACTATAGAAGAATAAGACCGTTTGAAGGGGTAGTAATTATGGCTACAGATCGCCGAGTTTCTCGGGTGGCTGCACAAATTAAACGGGAGGTCAGCCAGATATTACTGGATGGGATCAAAGATGACCGGGTTGGAATCGGAATGGTGAGTATTACCGATGTCGATGTTTCTGGCGACCTCCAACACGCCAAAATTTTTGTCAGTATTTATGGTACTGAAGAAGCCAGACGAGAAACGATGGAAGGCTTAAAATCAGCAACGGGTTATGTTCGTTCTTCTTTAGGTCAACGAGTTCGTCTGCGTCGGACTCCAGAAGTAGTTTTCCTTGAAGATCGTTCTCTGGAAAGGGGTGACAAAATGTTAAATCTATTAAACGAACTCTCCCAGAACCGCAAACCGGATGAGGAGGAATTTAGCGATTATGGCGAGGAGGAGTAGGAGGAGCATGGGAGGTAAACCCTTTCTATTATTACCCATTCGTAATTCGTAATTCGTAATTTGTAATTCGTAATATGACTTTTTCTCTCGCTGAACAAGTTGCCCAGATGGTCGTGGTTCGTGCCTCTGGTTTTTTATTTGATCATCAAATTCGTTACTCTCTTTGGGAACCTCCAGCACAGAAATTAGAGCATTGGTTATATGACCTGGGTGTGGGTGGGGTGATTTTGGTGGATGGTAGTGCGGCGGAGTTGGCTATTAGAACTCAGTTATTGCAGTCCTGGGCTAAATTTCCCCTATTGGTGGCGGCCGATGTGGAGGAAGGGGTCGGTCAGCGCTTTGCCGGGGCGACTTGGTTTCCACCCTTAATGGCGATTGGTGCATTAGCGGATCAATCCCGGTCGCAAGCGGAATTTTATGCCGAAAAAATGGGGGCAATTACAGCCCAAGAAGCCCTAATGGTGGGCTTAAATTGGGTTTTGGCTCCGGTGGTTGATGTGAATAATAATCCTAAAAATCCGGTGATTAATGTTCGTTCCTTTGGGGAAACCCCGGAACGAGTCAGTAACTTGGCAACGGCTTTTATCCGGGGATGTCAAGGATATCCGGTGTTAACGACGGCTAAACATTTCCCCGGTCATGGGGATACGGCGATTGATTCCCATTTGGAATTACCTGTAATTCCCCATAGTGATCAGCGTTTAGCTGAAGTCGAATTACCTCCGTTTGTGGCGAGTATTGCTGCGGGTGTGGACTCGGTGATGATGGCTCATTTGTTGATCCCGGCTTGGGATAGTAAAAATCCCGCGACCCTATCCCCGGTGATTGTTCAAGAACAGTTAAGACAACGGTTGGGCTTTCAAGGGTTAGTGGTGACGGATGCCTTGGTGATGGGTGCGATCGCTAAACTTTATACTCCCGAAGAAGCCGCAATTTTAGCCGTTGAAGCTGGGGCTGATGTTTTATTAATGCCTCTTGATCCCCAAGTTACTATTGATGCAGTCTGTACGGCGGTGAAGGAGGGTAGAATTTCCCGTGAACGAATTGAAGCCTCTGTACAGCGCATTAGGCAAGCTAAGGCGAAGGTATTCCCCGACTGGCAACCGAATACGCCCTATTCTCCTCCCAGTCATGATCCCCAGAAATTATTTTATTCTCTATCTCAACCATCTTCTCAAGTTCTAGTTCAAACCATTTTGCAGGATTCTCTCAAACAGGGGGGAACTTTACCGTTAGTAGTTCTAAATCCACCCCAACCCTGTCGCAATTTAGTGATTGTGGATGATTTACTCAATTGTTCTATTTTGGGAAATCATACCCCGGCGATCGCCCGTCCAACTCAGTTTGGTTATCGCTTACAACTGATTGATTGTCATGATCAAGAATTTTCTGATCTTGAGCAGTCTTCTGAACCCACCTTACTGCAAATTTTTATTCGAGCTAATGCCTTCCGTGATAGTTCGGGATTAACACAAATTGCTCAGAATTGGCTAAATATTCTCTTAAAACAGGATCATTTACAAGCTTTGGTGATTTACGGGAGTCCCTACACCCTGGAACAGTTTTTGCCCCAAATTTCCCCCAAAACTCCTTATGTTTTCTCTTATGGTCAGACTCCCGCAGCCCAGGAGATTGCCTTAAAAGTCCTTTGGGGAATTTAATCAGAATTTAATAATAACCCAGTATCTTGAATGAAGACTCAATGCTTAACCTCTGTCATGGAAGTCGCCAGACTTATTAGGACAAAGAGTGATGCAGCAAAGCTAGACGGTGAAGTCTTTTCCTCCGGTGTTCCCTCCCCCCCTAGCCCCCCGTGCACGGGCGGGGGCTGTTCCCTGCTATATGGGCTTCTGTCCAGTGACTTTGCATATTGTTATAGAAAAACCCTGAGTATTTGTATTTGCCTATACTGAAAAAAAAATATTTTCTAAAATCAATTTTTAGATTACACTTAGTTGTGATGCCAAAAACTTCTCCGGCAACGCCAAAGAGGGCGAATTATGACTTACACAACTGTCCAATTTTCATTAGATGTGATCAAAGACGAAGCCCGTCAACTCGTCACTAAGGGGGTTGTTAGCCGTCAGCAACCCATCTATACACTCTGCCAATATATTTCCGCGCGGGAATGGGCTTGTGTAGAGTGTGAGTTGGAAGAATGCGACTTCTTACTCCGAGACCGAATTGGCGACCTGATTGGTCATGAAACCTGGGATAACGACTAAAATCCCAATTAAATTTGAAAACAAAAAAAATCTTTCAGACATTATTTAAGTTTGCTTAGTGCTGACTTCTGCGGTTGAGAACTGATTTGCCTGCCGATTTAGGTGAATTGAGGGACTAGAATCGCGATCCTTTAAAGCCCTTTCTTGGCTGTTTTAAGTTCAAAATATCTTAAATTCTTGAAATAGAGGAACTTAGGACTGCTTCTAGCAATTGGTCTTATTTCAGAGGGTTTATCCTTCTGGGTTAAATAAAGGAAAGTGATTCCCGGATGCAGAGGTCAAGAATAAAGTTACAATTTAAGTGCGTGCGATGAGATATCGGTTGCAACATGAAGTTGAACAATTTTAGGATGGGTTCTGCAATTAGATATCAATAAATATACCAATAGCGATAAGTCCGCCCCACAATTTTGAACCCGATTCATGTTGTTTCTGATTTCTATCAGTTGAGTTCTGGAGGCGGGGTTTATCGTTATATTAGTCAGAGGAGTTTGATTCTCGTAGGCATTTTAATTCCTCTCGTAACTCAGAAATTTGGGTTTTGATACTCCCCAGGGCTGAAGCCACGGGGATTCTTGAATGAATCCGAAAACTCTCAAAGGCGCTATCAAATCACCTCTACACGCTCAAAACAACTACCCTTATAAAAGATATTGCAATTGCGCTTACTTTTAAATTGTGTTTGTTTTCATAGACCATCACAACGCCAGATAGGTACGCTTCACACTCTGCCATTACTTGTCAGTTATACAGGCTTACTACTCCTCAAGGAGTGTGGTGGCTCACTGTGCCGGGATTTCTCCGATACTAGAGTGTTTCAACACGCAGATGGTTGTTTTACTTACGATCTATTCTAAAAAATTACGAGCTTCCTGTTCAGTCGTTTTTCCTTTTTCAGCCCATTCTTGGGCTAATTCGCTAAACTGGGACTGAATTTTTCCAAGATTCTCACTGCGCTTGTCAGGATTTTGTAGGATCTCGATTAGGGAAGATGTCGCGCCGAGGGTAACGCGAAATCCCTGATGGAATAAATCGGTTAATTGTTCAGTATCCATAATAGTTAAACAATTCTTCAAGTAGAACAATCTGGCTATAGGGATTTTTGGGGGATGGTCTGAAGTAGACCAATTTTTCCCATATATTCTAACAGCTTATTCCCTAACTTGGTCGAGGTATTGATTCACGTCATCAATAATCCGGGTGAGTTCGGCTTCCGTGGTCAGTTTAATCCGTTCATCTCGGATAGTAATTAAGACTTTAGCAGCAAAGGGACTGGGCCAAATATTAGGATTGCAGAAAACCTCTAAAAACACATCTCCGGTATATTGATATTCCATCGGCTTTTGAGGGGTAGGTTTACCGCCAACTGAAGCAGTTTTTGCCGCCACCGTTTTGAGTTTTTGCATTAATTCATCTAGTACCCCTTTTAAATTCCGAGCCGCTTCGGGGGTGAAACGTATGGAAACCGAACCTTGGGTTAAATTAATCGTGAGTGGAGGAATAGACATAGAATAACGATTTAAAACGATAATTGAAATCCTTTAATCTAATTTTACCGTGAAATTAACCTAAATTAACTTTTATATTTTTAGTGAAAATCAATCTCAATAGTCAAATTAATACAAACAGAGTGATATATTAAAAAAAGTTTTTGATCATCGTCAAAACTTCCAAGGAAAAATTTTATGGCTCAGGATAATCGTTCAAAAATTCAATTTGTTTTATTGCTAACACTGGGTTTAAATCTGTTAGTCATGATGATTAAAATTATTGTAGGCAACATGACAGGTTCTTTGAGCTTACTTGCTGATGCTCTGCATAGTGTTACCGATAGTGCTAATAATGTTTTAGGATTAGTTACGAATCATTTTGCCTCTCCCCATCCAGATCGGGAACATCCCTATGGCCATCAAAAATTTGATGCTTTGGGGGCATTAGGGATTGGTGTATTTTTAGGAATTGCCTGTTTTGAAATTTTCAGTAGTGCCATAAAACGCTTATTTCAAGGCGGTGAACCCGTGACAATTTCTCCTAATGAATTATGGATTTTATTAATTGTTTTAGGAATTAATATTTTTGTGACTTATTATGAACGGGCGGAGGGAAAGCGTTTAGGCAGTGCGATTTTAGTGGCAGATGCTAAACATACAATGAGTGATGTTTGGGTGACAATTATGGTGATTGCGGGATTAATTGGGATTTGGCAAGGACAGGTCTGGAATTTACCAAAACTACAATATTTAGACGTAATTTTAGCCTTTCCTGTGGCATTATTAGTATTTAAAAGTGGTTGGAGTGTATTAAAGGAAAATTTACCTTGGTTAGTTGATCAAATGGTGATTGCACCGGAAACCATTAAAGAGATTGTCATGTCTGTTCCGGGGGTGATCAACTGCCATGATATTGCTTCCCGTGGGATGATTGGACGACAGGTTTTTATTGAAATGCACTTAATTGTTGAAGCAACGGATGTAGAAACGGCGCACAGTATTACAGAAACTGTAGAAGCTGAATTAGGAAAAGAATTTAGCCCCGTCAGAATTTTAATTCACGTTGAACCCCCTGAATATAAATCGGAGCAAATTACCTATGAATCCTAAAGGAATATACCCATAACCCATTACCTATTACCTATTACCTATTACCCATTACCCATTACCTATTACCTATTACCCATTACTAAACAATTTCCTCCCCTAATTCATTAGGAGAGGAAATCAATTTTAACCCCTTAAAATCATTTCCCCTATTTTTTGGGAGCAGGAGCGGGGGTAGCAGGGGCGGGAGCCGCAGGAGGAGGAGTGGTGGCTGCTGGAGGAGTAGTTGTTTCTGGGGTGGGAGCACCACCACAACTCGTTAATAAACAGGAAGAAGCTATGGCTAAACCTGTAACCAAGAAGGCTAACTTTTTCATAGGAGATCTCAAGAAAATTGAAAGTAGGTGAGTGACAAGATTGAGAAAAAATGTACCATAATTCCAGGAATGCTCCTAAATGGTAAGTTAGAAATTAAACCAGAATAGAGATTTTAACTATTCAAGTTTGCACCGCCACAGTTTCAACTCAGTTTGAGTGATTCCGTTGCAGACTTTTGATTTCTATACCCTGAAGAAAACACGACTTTCCTGAGCAGTTAAGGCAAATTTAAAATTTCCCATTGTTCATCTTACACATAATACAGGTTTTTTAAAAAAATGGAAGATCCCCTAGGGAAAATACTGGGATTTTTTGCGATCGCGGTTTCTCTGTCATCGTAAATTTGCGGATGTCCAGGGCTTTAAATCTTATAGCCTTTTTTCTCAGGGGTTGTCCATGTCCCGTGACTGCCTCAGCCCCGATGGGCTGAATTGATTGATGATTCTTTTAAACTTGATCGGCTAAAATCCGAGGCTTGGGTTGATAATAGCTGGCAATTAAAGCAATCATTAACCACCATAAAGTATTCACTTGGGGACGGTATAAAACCGTATCAACAAAACCATGACCTATCAGTCCTATTAAGACAGAAATGGCTGCGATCAACCAAAATCCTTGGGTATTTCCTAAAGCTCTGAGTTGTTTTAATTGCACCCATCCTTGATTAAAACTTACGATTAATAACCAGATAAAACAACTTAAACCGATAATTCCGGTTTCAACTGCCACTTCTAACATCACGGAATAGGCACTCAAAGCCGTATAGCGAGGCTGCATATAAAGGGGATAAATCTTATTGAAAGCGACGTTTCCAGGGCCAATTCCTAAGATCGGACGATCTTTAATCATTTCAATGACTGCCATCCAAACATTAATTCTAAAATTATTACTACTATCTCCTCGTCCGACAAACATACTCGCCACCCGATCGCGAATAGCGGGAACAAATACTACTGCTAAGACAAGAAAAAGGGTTAATCCTGTTAATCCGATTGGTAAAGCCCACTGTCGCCAAAAGGGAGGAAAACTAATACTTAACCAATATAATAATAAGACGGAAAAAGTAAACGTTAATAAGACTAATCCAATCCATCCTCCTCGACTAAAGGTTAAGACTAAACAGGAGGAGTTGACAACGATCATTGTTAATGCTAGGGCTTTCGGTAAAATACCTTTCCAAACAAAGAATGCAGCCAAACTTAAACCAACTGCGGGTAATAAATAGGCGGCTAATAAATTCGGGTTATCTAAATAACTATAAACCCGGGTTAAGTTAGATTGGGGAGAGGTGGGGTCAACCCAAGTGGCTAAGGCTTTTGCACCGGAAAACCATTGTCTTAAACCATAGACACTGACGATTAAAGCTATGTGTAAAAATAGGGTAATAAAAATAGAGCGAATTTTTGGCGATCGCAATATTCTTGACATGAAAGCGAATAAAATTAAATACAGAGTTAATTTCGTCCAGCCACTAAATGCGGCTGTTTTCACCGGAGATAAAGCCGTGGCAATGGTGGCAATTCCCCAATATAATAAAACGATTAAATGAATGGGAGTAAAGGCAGTTTGTGAGGGTTCATCCGTTAGGGTTAATAATAGCCACCATCCGGCACAAGCGATTAATAAAACCCCGATTAATGCCGTACCCACAAAAGGAGCTAAACAAAATACAATAGTAATTAATAATGCCCCCAAGGGTTCCCCCCACTGCAATAACCAACTCCCCTGTCGCCATTGATGTAAAAATCCTGTCAACTGGTAGAGAAAACTACTATTACGCCATTGGTAGAGTAATAGATTTTGCAGGGTAAATTGTTGCCAAATAGTGTTTAGGGTGGTCATGGGCTTTAAGGGATTTTGCGATCGCAGGGGTGAAAACTCAGAAATTAGTATAGCTTAGTTCAAGATTAAATTCAAACAAACACTAAAGGTTTATCTTTTAATGGGGCAAAAGCTTCCGCATCAAATCTATATAAACTCGCAGGTCTACCCGCTCCTCTGGATGTTTTTACCCCGGTATCATAGAGAAATCCTAACTTGAGTAACCGGGTTCTAAAGTTAGAATAATCGGAAAATCCTTCTCCTAAAATAGTTGTATAAAATTGGTATAAATCCCCTAATGTAAATAATTCAGGTAAAACATCAAAAGCGACGGGACTATATTCTAATTTGTTTTTTAATCGACGATAACCATAGTCTAAAATCTGATTATGATCAAAGGCTAAATCAGGAATTTGATCAATGGGATACCAAGCAATTCCGGTCACTTTATCGGTAATTAATTCCGCTTCTTCAAACCGAACTATGGCAAAATAACTTACGGATAAATAACGAATATTATAGGAATCTGGGGCTTCTCTGGGGTCACGTTCTGGCTCCCCAAAGCTATATAATTGTTCCAAATATAAATTCTCAACTAGAATTTTTTCTGCTAAAATTCTATAGGCTGCATTTTCTAAAGATTCTCCTTTTTGAACTAAAGTTCCGGGTAAACTCCAAGTATTGATAAAGGGTTCTTCTTTTCGCTTAACCAATAAAACCAATAGACGATTTTGTTCGGTATCGACTGAAAAAATTACATTATCAACACCCACTTTAAAATCTTCTAGGATCAAAGTTTTATTCATATAATTTTTCTCGGTTAATATAATCTTGTACCCGGGTCGTTAAAACCTCTTTATTCCCTGTTTGACGATAGTGACTTGAGGAAACGGGTAAACCCGTAACCGTAGCAATAGTTAAGGTTGCACCTAATTTTTTTAGGTGATCTAAATCCATTTCTACCACCTGATAACCCGGTCGCGGAATAATTAATAATTCCACTTGTTTTAATAGGGTTTCTATCTGATACCACTGGGGAATTTGTTGAATTAAATCCGAACCCACTACTAAAGTATATTTAGCATCAGACCAGTAATTTTTAGCGCCTTTTAAAGTTTCTAAGGTTCGGCGACTACTGAGTTCAGGATGCAAAGCAATATTTGCTTTTGGGGCGTTAATTTCCTCTATTAATAATGATAGCATCGCCATCCGATGTTCTAATAAAGTTTGGTGGGTTTTAAAGGGATTATCCGAGGCCCAGACCACGACTTTATCAAATCGTTGAGACAACCAAAGCAGAATCGCTTGATGTCCTGAAGTGGGAGGATCTGCACTGGTTCCAAAGAGGGCGATTTGAGTCATTTTTAATCGGAGTTAATATTATTTTAGATAATCACTCAATTGTTTGTTCTAATCGATTAGCTAAGGCAATAATATCATCTTTTCGGGCTATTTGTTCCACCCATTCCGAGGGAATATTGTTAAACCCATAATAAATTCCGGCTAAACCTCCTGTGACTGCGGCTGTTGTATCGGTATCTTCTCCTAAATTAACGGCTTTAAGAACAGCTTCTGGGTATGAGGATGTCGTTAATAAACACCATAACGAGGCTTCTAAAGTATGAATCACATAACCGCCCGATTGAATTTCATCAATTGATAACTGATCAATATTACCCCTAAAAATGCGGTCAAACCGAGAAGATTCTACGGTTAAACTAGGATGATAATAAATCGGTTTTACGGCTTCTATTCCTTGAAGATAGGCGGATTTTAGGTCTAATCCTTGGAGTAATTTAACCGCAATACTAATATAAATTCCGCAGGCAATTTGGGAACGAAGATGAGCGTGTGTTAAACAGGAACATTCATGAACCCACTGGATTAATTGATAGAATGAAACCGAAGAATATAAATAAGCCATGGGCAAAATTCGCATTAAAGAACCATTGCCATTGCTGCGTTCATTGGTTTCTCCAGCTTCCACGGGATTAACCCCATTTTGTAGGTTTTGAATGGCGTTATTAGTGGTTCCTCCAATATCAAATACAACCCCATGGGCTGTCCATTCTTGATGATAGCGCCAACGACAAAAAGATGCTGCGATCGCGTTTAAATTATAGCCCTGACAAAGACTATCTGCTAAACAGAACATCAAGGAACTATCATCCGACCAAGTACCGGGGGGTTGTCGATGGGTTCCATAGCCAGTCATGGTTGTGATGGGGTTTTTTAGACGTTCTTGGCGGCTGGTAAATTCCACCGGAACACCCAAAGCATCACCAACACAAACACCAATTAAGCCCGATAAAATTGCTGATTTTTTCATATTAAAATCCTTTTATAGTAATCCTAATTTAGACTTAAAAGGCAATAGGGAAAAGAGTTAGCCCTAAAGGGCTTACTACTATAATCCATATAGCCAAATAATTAATAAGGGGGTAACAATTGTTAGGATTAGATTCAGGGGAGCACCGACCCGGGTAAAGTCGAAAAATTTATATCCCCCCGGACTATAAACCATTGTATTAGTTTGATAACCAATCGGGGTCATATAACTATTAGAAGCCGCAAAAGTCACCGCATACATAAAAGCAAAGGGATTTAAACCTAATGCTACGGAAACTTTTACCGCAATGGGAATCATTAATACAACCGTGGCGTTATTAGAAAGAACTTCTGTCAGAATCGAGGTGGCAATATAGAATAATAATAGAATCCAATAACCGGATAAATTACCACCCAAACCGACTAAAGTATCGGCTAACCATTGGGTTGCACCGGATTTATCCATTGCTATTCCTAAAGGAATTAATCCTGCTAATAGAAATATAACATCCCAACGCACAGAACCATAGATTTCTCCGGGTTTGAGACATCCGGTAATTACCATTAAAATTACACCCGCTAAAGCACTAACTAAAATGGGCATAATTTCAAAGGCTGCGAGAATAATAACACCCAAAACAATCGCCAGAGCAATCCAGGCTTTATCCTGTCTGAGTGTTTCTACATCTCTTTCTTCTAAAACCAGGAGTTCTCTGGTTGTTTGTAACCCAACAAAACTTTGTTTCGGCCCTTGAAGTAATAATAAATCCCCAAATCTTAGGGTAACTTTTCCTAATCGCCCCTGAACTAATTCCGAACCTCGACGAATAGCTAAAACCGTTGCGTTGTAACGTTGACGGAATCTTAAATCTTTTAAAGTGGTTCCGATTAACCGAGAATTAGATAAAATCAAGACTTCGGCTATTTTTTCTTGTCCAGAACTCAAGATAGTTTCTAAAGATTCTTCTTTGAATTTTACATCAGGCAGAATATCTAACCCTTTTTCATCTCTAATTTTTAGTAAATCTTCTCGGCTACTGCGAACAATTAAAATATCTCCAGCAGCTAATAATTTATCGGCTAAAGGTTGAGCAAAACGCATATTATTTTGAATTAATTCTAACACATCTAAGTCAAATTTGCGTTGAATTTCACTTTCTTTAAGGGTTTGTCCCACTAAGCTAGAACGGGGAGTAATTACCAGTTCGCTGACATAATCTTTTAACCCATATTCTGTTTGCATAAGGTCAAAATTTGCTGGTTTGCGGTCGGGTAAAAGTCGAGGGGCAACAACAGCTAAATAAATAATCCCAATAATAAAGGTAATAATTCCTAATCGAGTAAACTGAAATAACTGAAATTCCCCATATCCCAGTTGTTTAGAAATGCCACTAGCTAAAACATTGGTTGAAGTGCCAATAACCGTAATCATCCCTCCCAAAACCGTCGCATAAGATAGGGGAATTAATAATTTAGAGGGAGAAATTTTTTGTTTGCGACACCAATCTTCTACAATGGGTAAGAAAATAGCAACAACGGCTGTATTATTAATAAAAGCGGTAATCGGCCCAACAATTAATCCCATAACTAAAATTTGTTGGCTGGCCGTTGTTCCTCCCCATTTCAGTAACCAATCTCGAACAGTTTGTACAACTCCTGTTTTTGTAATTCCAGCACTTAAAATAAACATTGCCATGACTGTAATTGTGGCTGGGTTGCCAAACCCTGATATGCCTTCTTCGGGTGTGACTAACTTCAAAAGCATTAAAACAACGGTAACGGTAAGCGCCGTTAAATCGACAGGAAGCCACTCAAAAATGAAGGCAATTAAGGCTAGAATAACAATACTAAGGGTTAGAACAATGTTCGTCATGTAAGTGAAATAAATTGTTAAGTTTTGGTTTGTGGTTATCGGTTATAGTAGGGAATTACGAATTACGAATTACGAATAGGTAATAGGTAATAGGTAATGGGTAATAGGTAATAGGTAATAGGTAATAGGTAATGGGTAATAGTTGACCTCCCCTGCTCCCCCTGCCTCCCCTGCTCCCCCTGCTCTATTAAGATTTAGGAGAAGGACTGACCTTGGGTGCTGGAGTTGGGGCGGGTGAAACCGTTGTATTAGGGGCGGCTGGGGTACTGATGGCCGGAGGAGTGGCCGCGGGTTCGCCCATAATACTGGGATTTCCATTATCATAGAATCCGGCTAAACAGGCAATCATCAGCGTGGCTAAAGTTCCCCCTAATAGGGCTTTCCAACCCAATTCGGAAATGTCTTTCCGGCGTGATGGGACTAAACCGACCATTCCGCCGACAAAAATTCCCACCGAAGCAACATGGGCAAAACCGGATAAAGCATAACTAACAATTAACACTGTTCGAGGTGTAATTGACCCGGCTTTGGCGGCTTCTGCTAGGGCTTGATAGGGGGGAATTGCTGTTTCTAATAAACGACGACCAATAATTACTGAGGCTGTCCAAGAATCCTCAAAGGGAACTCCAGTTAAAATGGTTACGGGATAAAAAATAAATCCCAAAATATTCGCTAAGGTGACAACTTGAAAAAAGTCTCCTGCTGGACTTGGTAATAAACCCAACCAAGCTGAGAATTGATTAACCAAAGAGAGTAATCCCAAAATTAAGATTAAAATTGCAGCAATGGCAACGGACATTTTTACGCCATCTAATGCTCCAATAATTGCTGAATCTAAGGGGCTAATTTGATCAATTAATTCTCCACCAATGGTTTGTAATTCATGGGTTCCATCTTCATGCGTAATTAAGTTGTCTTCGGCTTTTTCTTCGGGCAGCATCCCTAATGTCAGGGGTTTTTCGGTTTCAGGAACTAATATTTTAGAAATGACAAAACAGGCGGGAATTGCCATAATTGAAGCCGAAACTAAATGTCCTAAAATATTAGGAAAAACTGGTTTTAGAAAACTAACATAAATCGCTAGAGTTGATGAAGCAGCCGTTCCAAAACAACAAGTTAAAATCGCACATAGTTCGGAACGAGTCATCTTTTCTAAATAGGGCTTAACCACAATGGCGGCTTCAATTCCGACAAAAATATTCGCCGCCCCGCTTAATGCTTCTGCCCCACTTAAACGCATGGTTTTATAGAATAACTTGGCAAAAACATTAGTAACGACTTGAATCACCCCTAAGTTATATAACAGTGCCATTAAACCAGAGAAAAAGATTACCGTTGGTAATGCTCTAAAGGCAAAAATATAACCTAAATTGACATCGGGGGTTTGCCCGGGAATGGGAACAATATTTTTTCCAAAGACAAATCTAGCCCCGGTATCAGCAGCATAAAACAAACTATCGAGCAGACTGCTAAACCATTCTAAGCCGGTTCTTGTAGGCGGAAATAGAAAGACCAGAAAGGCTAAAACTAACTGTAGGCCAATGCCTAAACCCATGGTTCGCCAGGGGACGACTCGTCTATTTTCTGAAAATAACCAAGCAATAAAGCAAAGGCCAAAAATTCCCAAAAATGAAATAAGATTCAGGTAAGTCATAAGTGGTTTTTGAAGGATTTATTGATTGTATTCTGATTTCGTTTGGCTTTTGTTCTTGTGCAAAGCTACCATTAACGCTGTCAAACGTCAATCTGGATAAACACGGGTTCTATTTTCAATAAGTAGTTGCACAAAATAAATTATCTAGTTGAGAGAGGGAACACCGGAACAGCCCCCCCAAACCCCCCGTGCACGGGGGGCTAGGGGGGGAGGGAACAGGGTAGAGGATGTGTAATTAATTTTGTTTAGGTACTTATCAATTAGCGACGATTGATAAACCACTTATAAACCACTTTTTCCATTTCAATCCAGACAAACATTAATGCACTAAAACCAAGACAAATTGATAATTCAGTGAAACTCAAAAAGTGAGTTCCAAAGAAACTTTGTAGGGGCGGAACATAAATCAAGAGTAATTGCAGAATTGTAGTTAATCCCACAGCACCCCACAAATAAAGATTGGTTTTAGGATTCATTTGAAAAGTTAGTTGAGTATCGGAACGTACCGCTAAAGCATGACCCATTTGGGCTAAACATAAGGTTGTAAACACCATCGTTTTCCAACGTTCAGGGTCAGGAGTGTCTTGAGTATAGTTGTAAGCCCAAACCATCAAAACAATCGTTAAAATAGCAAAAACAATCCCAATTCTGACCATATATAACCCTAATCCTCGCGCAAAAATACTTTCACGGGGATTGTAGGGAGGACGTTGCATTACCGCAGGTTCAGCAGGTTCCATTGCTAATGCTAAAGCGGGTAAACCATCGGTAACAAGGTTCATCCATAAAATTTGTAACGGGATTAACGGCACACCACCTAAGCCTAAAATTGGAGAGGCCGCAATTACTAATACTTCCCCAATATTACTACCGAGAATATATTTAATAAAACGACGAATATTACTATAAACAACTCGCCCTTCTTCCGTAGCAGCAACAATGGTAGCAAAGTTATCATCCAATAAAATCATATCACTGGCTTCTTTACTAACATCAGTTCCAGTAATTCCCATGGCAATACCGATATCTGCCTGTTTCAAAGCTGGAGCATCATTAACACCATCCCCGGTCATGGCGACAAATTCACCATTTTTTTGTAACGCTTGAACAATCCGCAGTTTATGTTCAGGAGAAACCCTGGCATAAACACTAACCTGTTCAACTTGTTGTTCTAATTCCGTTTGAGTTAATTTCTGTAATTCCTGACCTGTTAAACTTAAAGAATCTAATTCGGCAATTCCTAAATCTTGAGCAATTACCTTCGCAGTTAATTGATGATCTCCAGTAATCATTACCGGACGAATTCCCGCTTCTCGACATAGTTTAACCGCTTCTCGAACTTCAGGACGAGGCGCGTCTAACATTCCTACTAATCCTAACCAAACTAATTCCTGTTCGGCACTTTCTTCCTCGCCTTCTGGCGGTAATATTGTTAAAGGGCGGGTGGCAAATCCTAAAACCCGTAAACCTTTCCCGGCCATTGCATTATTTTGTTCGAGAATTATTTGACGGTCTGATTCTGCTAACAAAACATTTTGATTGCCCACAAGAACCGAAGTACATTGAGCTAAAATTAACTCCGGTGATCCTTTAGTAAACATCACACATTCTGGATTTTCATGGTTGTTAATTTGACAAATAACACTCATCCGCTTCCGTTCTGAGGAGAAAGGAATTTCAGCAAGACGAGGATTTTTGTGATTATGAATGTTTCTAAATAAACCTACTTTCCCAGCTAAGGATAATAACGCCCCTTCCGTGGGATCTCCCAAAATATGCCATTTATTATCATCTTGTTGTAATTGAGCATCATTGCACAAAACACAAGCGGTTAAAATCGGTTCTAAAACTTCAGAATCCGAGGAAATTGTGTTATTTTGTTCCGAGGTTATCAGTTGTAATTCTCCCACCGGATCATACCCTTCTCCCGTAACTTGAAACACTTGATCAAAGGTTTGAACCGATTGCACCACCATTTTATTTTGGGTCAGAGTTCCGGTTTTATCCGAACAAATAGTCGTCACAGAACCCAAGGTTTCCACCGCCGGGAGTTTCCGAATTAAAGCATGGCGTTTGACCATTCTTTGTGTACCAATAGCCAAAGTCACTGTCACCACCGCAGGTAAACCCTCTGGGACTACGGCCACCGCCATACTCAAGGATACTTCTAATAAATCTTCTAAACTCTGAAAACTGCCTGTTTTGATCACGCCACCAACCACCACCAAAGCCACCAAAGCTAAAGACCCACTAACTAACACATTCCCTAACTGGGTCATCCGTTGTTGGAGAGGAGTCGGTTCAGTTTCTACCCCCTGGATCATTTCTGCGATGCGTCCGAGTTCCGTGGTCATTCCGGTATTGGTGACGATCACTTGTCCCCGTCCCTGGATCACTTCCGTCCCCATAAATACCATATTCAGGCGATCGCCTAAAGGAGCATCTTCGGTCAACTCCATACTAGGTTTTTTAATTACCGCTTCTGCTTCCCCCGTTAAGGCCGCCTCCCGCACTTGCAAATTTTGGGCTTCAACTAGGCGACCATCGGCCGGAATTTGCACCCCAGCCTCCAGAAACATGATATCCCCTGGAACCAGTTCTTTCGCTGCCAGTTCTAGCATTTTGTCGTCCCGCACCACCCGAACTCTAGGGGAAGACATTCGTTTCAGGGCGGCTAAAGCCTGTTCTGCACGGCTTTCTTGGAAATAGCCCAACATCCCATTCAAAATCACAATCGAAAAAATAGCAACGGCATCCTTGGGGAAGTTTCCTTTGCGAAAATCAATCACGGCGGAGACAATGGCTACAGCAATCAGCATCACCAGCATAATATTAGTGAACTGATCCCATAAAATTTCCAAGGTACTGCGACCGGGAACTTCTTTTAATTCATTTAGACCATACTGTTGTTGACGCCCAATCACTTGTTGTGGCGTTAACCCGGTTTCACTATCTGTATCAAGGATCTGGAGAGTTTGATCCGCACTCAAGGTATGCCAGGTTTTGAGGGGTGCTAAGGTTGAATCAGAAGACATTGATGAGGATTCGGGAGATACCATTGTCTAAGTCCTAAAAGTTCTAGCTAATCTACTCTAATTAAATCATAAGTGATTAATCGGTGATCACTCTAAAATTCCAGAAGAAATTGCCTCGGAAGTATTAGAAGTTGCTGCCTTCGTGTCTTCGTGTCTTTGTGGTTTATTTTTATTGGAGAATAAATTAATCAAATAAATGAATATCAAAATACAAAATTACTAAGTAAGAAATTAGCCAGATGATCAAACTCAATTTAATTGTCGGATCTTGAATTAAAATTCGGCTGGGTTCTTCCCCATCTGCTAAAACAGTAACTAACCATTTATAGTGCATCACCGCATAATAAACTATCGGAACCGTAATCACTAAGGAGGGATTTTTACCCGATGTTATCGTAAATAAAGCATAGCACATAATGGTCATGGTTGCTGTACTATTCAGGAGAGAATCTAAATAGGGTAAGGTATATTCAGACAGCACCGGACGTTGTTGGTTTTTGCTTCCCCGTTGATAGAATAACTCTAAATAAGATGGTTCTGAATTGGCTGATTTTAAATCGGGCTGTAGGGATGTTTCAGGATCAAAACTTTCTTGATTAGTTTGAAGATGTAATAAAGACAATAATTCCGAACGTCGTTTAGAAAATCCTAAAAATAGAGTTAGGAAAAACGTACATAAAACAATCCAAGCCGTCGGCATATCTCCTAACGCATAAATTCCCGCTAATAGTCTGAGAACAAAACCAAAGGCAATACAACTAACATCAAATAGGGCTAAATTTTTGAGTTTAAGAGAATAAATAATATTATTAATAGCATATAGTAAAACACAAATAAATGTGGCTATTCCTAAGCTATAAGCACCTAAAAGGGAAAGTATTGTTAAACAGAATGCGATCGCTAATCCTATTTTAATTGAAACTTGACCACTGGCAATAGGGCGATACTTTTTTTTCGGATGCAAGCGATCGCATTTTCGATCTTGAATATCATTAAAAATATAAATTGCCGATGCCATTAATGAGAAAAAAATTACCGTTAATATTGATAACAGAATTTCCTGGGGTTGTAACAGTCTCCCCCCAAACAAAAGTCCGCCTAAACAGAATAAATTTTTTGTCCATTGGTGGGGACGAAGAAGTTTAATTGTGGGGGGCAAATTTGAGGATTTGACGGCTACAAATTCGGGATCTGTTTGATGATCATGGGTTTCTAATATTGATGTAGAATCCTCTGGTTTCGGTATTTTCATGGTATTAAAAATAATGAATTATTTAACGAGACATAATAATAATTCCAGCAATAATTAGACTTAATCCTATGATTTGATTTAATCCAAAACGCTCTCCTAAAAATAGGTTTCCCATCAAGGCAACCAAGCTAAAACCAATGGCGGCAAACACTGGATAAGCAACAGAAACAGGTAAGCTATCAAGAGCTTTGGCAAAAACAATTAAATTAATTCCATAGACTAAAATTGCTGCCATAAACCAAGGAGATAATAACAGGGTTAATAAACCTGGGTCGGCGGCTTCTATTCGGGATTTTTTCAGTAATAAATTGCCAATTCCACTATTAATAGCGGCGATTAAAACTAAACTCCATGAAATCCAGTTAATTGAGTTAATAGTATTCACAGTTTATAATTAGGACAGTTGTTTTAATACCCAAAGTAACTTTTCTTTCACCGGGCGACGATGGGCAGATCCGGCTTTTTCCGCTTGCAGTTGATTATAGTTCTTTTTGAACCAATCATAACTTTCTCGGAACATTTCATCATTAGAATATTTGGGTTTCCAGCCTAATTTTAGCAGAGGGTCTACATCAAAATAAAATTCTTTGTGATAGGTTAAATAATGCCAAGGAGCTAAGGGACTTAACCCCATCCAGTCTAACAGTTGTAAGGTTCCAATGGTTAAGCCCGTGGGTAAACTTTTAACCTGAGAATCTGTTCCTGCATATTCGATTAAGTGTTCTAATCCTTCTCGTAAAGTGCCAAATCGATCCGTCCCGACATTATAGATTCCCGGTTGACCTAAATCGAGGGCTAAAAGATAGGCATCCATCAAATCATGAGCATGAACAAACTGAAATTGAACGTCACCACTACCAATCACATAAACGTTTTTTCCCTCTTGAATCCATTCAAATAATATCTGAAAAATCCCTAATCTTCCTTCTCCTAAAATCGTCCGGGGACGAATAACAATTAAGGGTAAACCCCCTTGCTCACAGATGTCTCTAACCGCTAATTCTCCGGCTAATTTTGCCCTTCCATAAATTTCGATAGCTTTTGTGGGGGTATCATTGGTAATCGGACATTCAGCATCACCAAATAAGGCACTAGAACTCATGTGAATAAAGCTTTTAACTCCGGCTTTTATCGCTGCTTTGGCGGCGATTTTACTGCCTTCTACGTTGACTTCCCAGAATTGATTACCGGATTTTGTTAGGGGAACTAAAGCTACATTATGATGGACAATATCAATATCCTTCATGGCTTTTTCTACGTTATTGCGATCGCAAATATCACAATTAATAAATTCAATTTCTGGGGGACGGGTCGGATCTTCCCAAATATCTAAAATTTTAACATCTTCCCCACGTTGATATAATCTCCGTGCAATTAAATTTCCTAAAAATCCCGATCCTCCGGTAATTAAGTGCTTCATAAATTTCTGTTTGTCCTCGACACCACTTGTTTCCTTGTATCATACACGAAAGTTACCCATTCATAAAGGTTTAACTTAACTTGCCGTAGGGAACAGGTATAAGCTGACCTTGAGAATAATAAAAAATTTGGTCTATAGGAATTTTGTTTTTGATTTTAATTTGATAAGATTGATAAGTTTTAAAATCGAAATTACTGATGGTGAAATTTTTACGTTTAAAACTTTGTTCCAAAGGTAAACTAACATTCATAAAATACATTCCTTCATCGACTAATTGAACTTGATAAGTATAGGGTTCAATTTCTGCAACTTTGAGTTGATTTTGAGGACTAAGTAGATTTTGAAAAGATGCAATGTCAAAGAATTCTCTATTCATGCTATTAATAGAGAATAGTTGTATTGCGTGATAAAGACCGTTTCTATAAATGTAAGCTCCTTTAAAATTATCTGGAACATTAATAATAAATAGTCCCGGTTCATTTCCCCTCTGATTATTAATGCTTGTAATCAACTGATAAGAAATTTGACTTGCTATTTTCCAATTTTTATTAGCCATATAAATATTGCTCATAAAAAACATTGAAAAAATTACAGCTAAAAAAATAATAATATTTTTCCTTTTGATCATAAAACTGATAATGAATATTAGTAAAATCATGAGGAAAACAGAGGGTAAATAAAGAAGTCTTTCACCTTGTGTATCCCAAAGTGAAGCACTAATGTTAACTACTGGAAAAAGTGAGATTAAAAAAGCATAGATTAGGAATAATAGTAACTTGGCTTGCTCTCGGTAAATCCCCCCTAAGCGAAAATATTGAATCACAAACATTGTGACTAAACTGATGAAGAGGAGAAAAAACCATTGCCATTGAACTTCTCCAGATTGAGGTAACGGGGGTATAATAATTCTAAGGCTACTGGCAAGCCCCCTGAGTATAACCGGGAAAGAAAAATTAAGGTGGGTTGAAGCTCCATATCCACCCAATAACTTCTTTAATCCTAAATATCTCATTCCTAAATAAATAGGAAAAATAGAAGCCATTAGTATTGGTAAATAAATCACCTTATAAATCTGATTAAGGGGTTGTTTGTCTTGGAAAAATCTATAAATTTCATAGCCTAAAATTAACCCCGGATAAATAATAACTGATTCTTTTGAAAATAAAGCAAATGCAAATAATACATAAGAACTGAATATCCAGAACTTATTAGAGTTATTTTTGTAATGTAAATAACTACTGAAAGCAGCAAGAAAAAAACAAGTTGCTACCACATCAGAACGAGCAGAAATCCAAGTAACTGCTTCTACATGACTGGGTAAAACTAAAAACAAAAAACCTGCAATCAGAGAAATGGATTGACTCAGTTTTTTAGATAAATGACTATGGATTAATAGCTGAGAGGAAATCAAATACACAAAAAAGCAACAGAATCCATGAAAAATAATGTTAGTGAGATGATAGCCTACAGGATTTAGCCCCCAAATTTGATAATCTAAAAATAAAAGTATGGAAATTATTGGTCTAAAGAAAATATTGGGTGCAGTTGTCCATACTGAAAACATTCCTTTAGTTTTAATTCGATAAATCCAGCTAAAATCATCGGATAGAAAGAAAGAATTGATAATCGGATGGTAAATAATAACACTCAGAACAATAAAAACAATTAAAATCCCTAGAAAATATCCTTTTTTGATCATAGTTTTAAATTGTGGCTTCTATCTTTCTAATATGGCTTTTTGCTTTTTCTTTGTTAGGGGGTGATTAGGGTTTTGAAACCCAGTTTTTCTCCACCTGATTAAATTATAAACTAAAGTTACCCATTCGTAAAGGTGATGCTCAACTAGCGGTGAGGAACAGGCACAAGCTGACCCTGAGAATAATAGAAGATTTGATCAATCGGATTTGCGTTCAGTATTTTAATTTGATAAGATTGATAAGTTTTAAAATCGAAATTTTCAATGGTAAAGTTTTTATTTTTAAAAGTTTCTTCTAATGGTATAGAGACATTCATAAAATAAATTCCTGGATCTAACAACTGAACTTGATAATTATAGGGTTCAAGTTCAGTAACTTTAATTTGATTTTGAGGACTAAGCAGATTTTGAAATGATGCAACATTCAATTCTTTTATGGTATCTTTATGAGCAGAGAATAGCAGAATTGCTGGATAAATACCGTTTCTATAAATGTAAGCTTCTTTCAAATTGTCGGGAAGATTAATAATAAAAATTCTATTGTTATTGTTGTTTCCAATCTGATTATCAATACTTTCAATGATATCGCGAGAAATTTGACCTGCCATTTGCCAGTTTTTATTAGTAAGATATAGATCTTTCATAAAAAATATTGAAAAAATCACAGCTAAAAAAATCAAAATATTTTTCTTTTTAATCATAAAACTGATGATAAACACCAGTAGAATTACTAAGAAAACAGAAGGTAAATAAAGAAGTCTTTCACCTGATGTATCCCAAACTGTAATTCTAATGTTAATCACTGGAAAAAGTGAAAGTAAAAAGGCATAGATTAGAAATAATAATAACTTGGCTTGGTCTCGGTAGATCCCTCCTAACCGAAAATATTGGGCCACAAAAATCATAACTAAACTGATGAATATCAGAAAAAACCATTGCCATTGTACTTCGCTAGATTGAGGTAAAGGTGGAATAATGATTCTGAGACTACTAGCAAGTCCTCTGAGTATAATATGGAAGGAAAAATTGAGATGAATTTGAGATCCATATCCACCTAATAACTGTTTTAATCCTAAATATCTCATTCCTAAATAAATAGGAAAAATAGAAGCCATTAGTATTGGTAAATAAATCACCTTATAAAGCTGATTAAGGGGTTGTTTGTCTTGGAAAAATCTATAAATTTCATAGCCTAAAATTAAGCCGGGATAGATAATTACTGATTCTTTGGACAATAAAGCGAATGCAAATAAGATATAAGAACTGAATATCCATAACTTATTAGAGTTATTTTTGTAATGTAAATAACTACTAAAAGCCGCTAGAAAAAAACAAGTTGCTACTACATCAGAACGACCCGAAATCCAAGTAACTGCTTCTACATGACTGGGTAAAACTAAAAACAAAAAACCTGCAATCATAGAAATGGATTGACTCAGTTTTTTAGATAAATGACTATGGATTAATAGCTGAGAGGAAATCAAATACACAAAAAAGCAACTGATTCCATGAAAAATAATGTTAGTGAGATGATAGCCTACAGGATTTAGTCCCCAAATTTGATAATCTAAAAATAAAAGTATGGAAATTATTGGTCTAAAAAAAACATCGGGCGCAGTTGTCCAGACCCCAAATATTCCTCTGGTTTTAATTTGATAAACCCAGGTAAAATCATCAGCCAGAAAAAAAGAATTGATAATCGTAGAGTAAATAATAAGACTAAGAATAATATATAAAATTAAAATTCCCAATCCGTGCCGATTTTTAATCATAGTTTGTTTGAGCATTTTTTTATTTCCATTGATAAAATCTGATTACATTATACACCAAAGCTACCCATTCGTAAAGGTGATGCTCAACTAGCGGTGAGGAACAGGCACAAGCTGACCCTGAGAATAATAGAAGATTTGATAAATCGGATTTGCTTTAATTTGATAAGATTGATTCGTTTTAAAATCGAAATTTTCAATGGTAAAATTTTTATTTTTAAAAGTTTGTTCTAATGGTACAGAGACATTCATAAAATAAATTCCTTGATCTAACAACTGAACTTGATAATTATAGGGTTTAAGTTCAGTAACTTTAATTTGATTTTGAGGACTAAGCAGATTTTGAAATGATGCAACATTCAATTTTTTTATAGTATCTTTATGAGCAGAGAATAGCTGAATTGCGTGATAAAGACCGTTTCTATAAATGTAAGCTCCTTTCAAATTGTCGGGAAGATTAATAATAAAAATTCTATTGTTATTGTTGTTTCCAATCTGATTATCAATACTTTCAATAATATCGCGAGAAATTTGACCTGCCATTTGCCAGTTTTTATTAGTAAGATATAGATCTTTCATAAAAAATATTGAAAAAATCACAGCTAAAAAAATCAAAATATTTTTCTTTTTAATCATAAAACTGATGATAAACACCAGTAGAATTACTAAGAAAACAGAAGGTAAATAAAGAAGTCTTTCACCTGATGTATCCCAAACTGTAATTCTAATGTTAATCACTGGAAAAAGTGAAAGTAAAAAGGCATAGATTAGAAATAATAATAACTTGGCTTGGTCTCGGTAGATCCCTCCTAACCGAAAATATTGGGCTACAAAAATCATAACTAAACTGATGAATATCAGAAAAAACCATTGCCATTGTACTTCGCTAGATTGAGGTAAAGGTGGAATAATGATTCTGAGACTACTAGCAAGTCCTCTGAGTATAATAGGGAAGGAAAAATTGAGATGAGTTTGAGATCCATATCCACCTAATAACTGTTTTAATCCTAAATATCTGATTCCTAAATAAATCGGAAAAATAGAAGCCATTAGTATTGGTAAATAAATCACCTTATAAAGCTGATTAAGGGGTTGTTTGTCTTGGAAAAATCTATAAATTTCATAGCCTAAAATTAAGCCGGGATAGATAATTACTGATTCTTTGGACAATAAAGCGAATGCAAATAAGATATAAGAACTGAATATCCATAACTTATTAGAGTTATTTTTGTAATGTAAATAACTACTAAAAGCCGCTAGAAAAAAACAAGTTGCTACTACATCAGAACGACCCGAAATCCAAGTAACTGCTTCTACATGACTGGGTAAAACTAAAAACAAAAAACCTGCAATCATAGAAATGGATTGACTCAGTTTTTTAGATAAATGACTATGGATTAATAGCTGAGAGGAAATCAAATACACAAAAAAGCAACTGATTCCATGAAAAATAATATTAGTGAGATGATAGCCGACAGGATTTAGTCCCCAAATTTGATAATCTAAAAATAAAAGTATGGAAATTATCGGTCTAAAAAAAACATCGGGCGCAGTTGTCCAGACCCCAAATATTCCTCTGGTTTTAATTTGATAAACCCAGGTAAAATCATCAGCCAGAAAAAAAGAATTGATAATCGTCGAGTAAATAATAAGACTAAGAATAATATATAAAATTAAAATTCCCAATCCGTGCCGATTTTTAATCATAGTTTGTTTGAGCATTTTTTTATTTCCATTGATAAAATCTGATTACATTATACACCAAAGCTCCCCATTCGTAAAGTATTTGTTTGAGCATTTTTTTATTTCCATTGATAAAATCTGATTACATTATACACCAAAGCTCCCCATTCGTAAAGTAAATGAGCAGGTAAATAATGATAAAATACAAGACGTAGTGGCATTGTTCGATTCGCCAGTTCAGGATAAGAAGTAATCACCTGTTGAACCTTATAACCACAGAGTTTAAACATTAACTTACTCCTAAGTGCATGGGGTTTATTACAATATAAAATTACTTCTTCCAAGGGCCATTGTTCCTGTTTTTCTAACCATTTTCTTAATAATCTAGCATTATCAAAAGTATCCAAATAGGGACGATCTTTAACATTTTCAGGAACAAAAATCTGGAGTTCGGGACGATGATTTAGGAGATATCTTGCCGCATAATCTTCTTCTGATTCTGGACAACCAAAACAATTCCCTGGAGAAATATACACTTTTTCATTTTCTGAAACCTGTTTTAAAACAAGTTTTAAAACTTCTTCAAAATAATTGGATAAAAAATAATTTTGGGCAAAGTCTTCTCTAAAAACCAATCCTTCTGTCACGACAATATGGCTAACCATAATTAATCTAATCCTCCATAATTCTCAAAGATCCATTTTAAACTTCTTCGCATTCCTTCTTCTAAAGCAATTGTCGGATTATAACCTAATTCTCGTTGAGCTTTCGCAATAGAGCAAGCAATGGTTTTATTCATTTCTGAGAGGACATGAATTTTCTGATGATAAAATCCTAGGGTTTGTAATGTTCCATCAACAACTAAAGCAATTTCACTGGCTAACCCTGGTAATTTTAAGCGTTTATGGATGCAAGATTGCTGAAATTCTGTTTCTAATAAATGTTCTATTGTATTAATAACATCATTCATTGAGTAGGCTTGTTTATCAGCTATCCAATAGGTTTCTCCGTTAGCTTTTTCGGTGATAGCTGCTAATATCAATCCTTGACAAATATTATCCACATAGGCCATAGATCGTAAATTATTCCCATCTCCAACAATTGGCCCTTTCCCATCTCTAATCATCTTAAAAAATAGGGTTTGACGTTGGGGTTGATGGGGGCCATAAAACCAAGGAGGACGGATAATAACGGTTTCAATTTTTCCCTGTTGCTGATAGTTATTTACGGCTAATTCCATTAACATTTTTGAGCGGCCATAGTTCATATAGGGATGATAGGGAGAGGTTTCATCAAATAAATGATCGGGATGGGGATTACAACCACAGGGAGAATTTGAAGATACAATAATAGCTCGTTTTATTCTAGCAGAAATGGCGGAATTTAATAGATTTTTTGTTCCTTCGACATTGATTTTATAAAATTCTGCTATTTTTTGAGGATGAATAATTCCTGCGGTATGAAATAAAATAGCATTTTCAGCATTTTCACAAAAGCGATCGCAATCTTGGGGATTTCTTAAATCTCCTTGATAAACTTCAATCTGATCTGATATTTTATTTAATACTTTTGGGTTTTGATCTGGTAAAATTAAACAGCGAATTTTTAAATTATTTTGAGGTTGACTTAGGGGTTCAAAATCTGCTAATCCTTTGACTAAAGATTCGACTAAATTAATTCCTAACCAACCTAATGCACCAGTTATTAAAACTAAATTTGTGTTGAATTCTATCATAATTTTATTTGTTGTTGTGCTTTAGCACCATCATAGTTGTTGTGCTTTAGCACCATCATAGTTGTTGTGCTTTAGCACCATCTTATGTTGATAAGATGCGCTTAAGCGCAACAACTTAGGGATTTAGGAATTTTAACGCATTTCGACGCGCGATCGCCATAATTGTACCTTGAGGATTGACTCCAGGGGCGGTACAAAGTAAACTAGCATCAGCAATATATAAATTATTGAATCCATGAACTTTACCAAAGGAATTAACCGCACATTTTTGTAAATTTTCTCCCATTGGACAAGAGGAAAAAACATGAACTGTCATTAAATTAGTTTGTTTTACAGGAAGTTGTTCTGGGATTTTAACTAAATCTTTGGTATCGGTCAAGGGGAAACTATTGGAAATACTAGGATAGAGAATTTTAGCATCTACTTCAAATAATAATTGGGCTAATTTTTTTAATGCTTCTGATAAGTCTTTTAAGTCTTGAGATGTTAATTTATAACTAACTAAAGGATCACGACAAAAGGGAATATTTCTCACTGTACCATAACCTTCCCCTGTAATCATAGCATAATAAATTGCCATTTTATGCCAATTTTTTTGCACTTCTTGAGTATAATTAGGATGGTCAGTCATTCCCACGGATAAATAGGGGGGAGAACTAATTGAACAACCAAAACTAAATTTAGGGGAAAATTCTTTAACTTGATGGACGGGAACTCCCATATCTAAGGTGTTAATATCTTGATTAAATTGAGCAATTATTTTAACAGTTGGGTGCATTCTTAAAGAATTACCAATATTATTTTTAATTCCACTTCTTCTTAATAACGCTGGAGTTTGAATTGCGCCACAACAAACAAATACTGTTTCGGCTTGAATTTTGATCGGTTGTTGATCAGAATTATTCGCTTGAGAATAACCTGTTAAAACCCAGTTTTTATCGCTTTGATTAATTTTTTTAATTCTAGTATTTGCTAATAGTTTACATCCAGCTTTTAAAGCTCTGGGAATAAAGGTTTCCGTCATGGATTGTCGAGTTCCTTTAGGAATTGCGGTTTCATCTAATTCTTGATAACGAAACCAGCGAGGAACTTCTAAAGATTGCCAATTTAAACGGGTTGCGCCTTCGTGTAATTTCAAGGAAGCAGTGGGAGCTTTTCCGGGTAAATAACAGACATTAACCGCTTGTTCGCAGGCTTCAAAATGTGGAATTAAATCGGCTTCTGTTAAAGATTTTACTTGAAATTCTTGACTCCATTGTGCTAAAATATTAGGGGGTATCCGATGATATAATCCGCTATTGATTTCACTTCCTCCCCCCACACATTTACCTTCCACATATTGAATTTTAGGTTGACCAAAGGCTGCTGTTATACCGCCATTACGATATTTTTGCACCATTTCTTCAACGGAAAATGGCTGACAGGATTCTAAGGATAAATAGGCTCCTTCTTCAATTAATAAAACATCCCGTCCAGCTTCAGCCAATAAACAGGCGGTAATCGCTCCTCCTGGGCCAGAACCAATCACGGCAATTTCAACTTTTAAAGGAGATTCAGATGGGGAAATCAGGTTAAATTCAGACATGATAATTATTAGATATAATTCGAGAATTTTATATGATCAGATTGCCAATATAATACCACTAAACTTTCATAAAACCTGATCAAATCTCGACAAATTTGCAAAGGGGAACTTTTCCAGGATTGAATTTGCTGTTGACGCACAGATGGTGATTGAGCATGAAAGAATAAACCTGTACGCAGCAGCCCCCAAATATCAAAAATTAATGTTAATATAAACAAGGGAAATCGCAGATAATCTGGCATTCTATTCTGTTGTTCTATGACAAAATTAACCACAGAATTATTAGGAAAATGCTGGGGAATTGGAGAGGATTTAAACCGATAATCAATTAAAGAATAACACAGGGCGGAGACAGTATTAGTAAAAAATCGTTTAATCATTGTTAACCTATAGAAAAACAAACCCTAAAAGTTTAAAATAGAAAACAGATTCAATTCCTAAGATGAACTTTTAAATTTTATGCAACAACATAGTGAAATTATTCTAATCGGTGGCGGTTTAATTGGCTTATCCCTCGCCGTCGAGTTAAAATGCAAAGGAGCCACGGTAACGGTTTTGAGTCGGGACGTCCAAGAATCGGCGGGTTTAGTCGGAGCGGGAATGTTAGCACCCCAATCCGAACAAATTCCCCCTGGCCCTATGCTAGAATTGTGTTTACGCAGTCGCGCCCTTTACAATGACTGGACGCGCAAACTGGAGGAAATCACCGGGTTAGATACGGGATATTGGCCCTGTGGGATCTTAGCTCCGGTTTATGAACGTCCCCACTGTACCAGTTTAGAGGCTACTCCAGACACCCCCAGCTATTGGTTAGAGCCCGAAGCCATTTTACAACAACAACCCGGGTTAGGGGATGATATTGTCGGGGGTTGGTGGTTTCCCCAGGATGGTCAAGTTGATAATCGTCGGGGGTTAATCAAAATATTGCAAAGGGTGGCTCAGGAATTAGGGGTTAAAATAGTTGAGGGAGTTACGGTAGAAAAATTAGTTATTTCTCCTAATCAAATTATCACAGAAGTTCAGACAAATCAAGGTAAATTTAGAGCAGATCATTATATTTTAACGGCGGGTGCTTGGTCGGGAAAATTATTATCAATTCCCGTATATCCCCGAAAGGGACAAATGTTATCGGTGCGGGTTCCAGATAATATTAAACCATTACCTTTAAAACAGGTTTTATTCGGTTCAGATATTTATATTGTACCGCGTCGAGATGGTTTAATTGTGATTGGAGCCACATCCGAACAGGTGGGTTTTACCTCCGGTTTAACCCCGAATGGAATTGAAAATTTACTCTCAGGAGCTATTCGATTATACCCAGGATTAAAAGAGTTTGAAATTCAGGAATTTTGGTGGGGATTTCGACCGGAAACCCCAGATTTATGCCCAATATTAGGGCCTAGTTCTTGGCAAAACTTAACTTTAGCAACGGGTCATTATCGCAATGGGATTCTATTAGCTCCGATTACGGCTCAATTAATTTCTAATTTGGTATTATATCAACAATATGATCCGTTATTAAATTATTTTAAAGGCGATCGCTTTCAATTATTATGAAATGGGTATGTGATAATTTAGATTTACAAACAGATTTAGGATTTATTCTACAGTGGATGTTTGTAACTTTGGTTGGATTTGTAGTTAGTTTAATTTGGATAGAAATTGGAGAAAAACCGGATTTAGGAGCCTTAGAAGGAGCCATTGGCGGATTAATTATCAGTCTAGCCCAATGGTTTATTTTAAAACAATATATTTCCCAAAGTTGGCGATGGATTTTTGTTCATGTTTTCATATTCAGTATCATCGCCTTAACTCCCCTCGGACTCTTGGGTTGGGTGGCTCCGCGCACCTTAAATCTTACCCCTAGAATTGTCTACGGGTTGATAGAAGGAGTGAAATTAGGACTATGTTTAAGCCTAGGACAATGGTTGGTCTTACGCACCGAAGTATTTCACGCCTGGCGGTGGATAGTAGCCAGTGTCATCTCTTGGGGAGTAGCCTTACCCATCGGTTGGATATTTGGAGGGATGATGCGTCAGGGGACAAGCTTCTTTCTCGGAGACGTTTTAGGGTTAGTCCTAGTTTGGATAATTGTCGCGGCGTTGAATGGAATAGCACTGACTCGGTTATTGTGGTATCCGATTAAACCGAATGATTGGTAGGAAGTTTCAAGTGTTTATACTTATCAACCTTGGTTATCTCATCGTTGGGATGGGAAAATAGAGGTTCAGCAGTAGATTCATAAGACCTAACTTCCCCAGAATATAGGGTTTCTACTTCCTTCTGCTGTTCCGGTCGATTGAGGTCGATTCCTCCAGTTAATACCATTTCCGTCGGATCGGGTAAAATATTTAAGAGTATTCTAGGGCCAGAGATTGCCAAGTGAATCACCTGTCCATCTACTAAAAGAATTTGTTTAACCGCCTGTCCATTGATATAGGTTCCATTGGTTCCTAGATTTACGACCAGCCAATTTTTTCCAACACGACAAATCTCGACATGATGACGGGAAACGACCGCACTATAGAGGACAACATCATTCTTGAGCGATCGCCCAATCCGAATCATATTGTCCTTGTCAAATACCCAACTGCGGACAGGAATCGATTGGAGAGGATGTAATAACGTTAGTCTAATCACATTGGGACAATCCAACAATCAACAGCTATGTCATGAACCTATTTTTAATCGGAAATTTTGAATTCTTGGTATTTAGGGAATAGGGAATAGAATCAAAAATTTCCTCAATTTTGGGGTTTAATAGGGGTTAGATTTCCTAATTCCCTTCAATCAGCTATTAATGATCTAATCCCATGCTTCACCCGATTTGAAAACAGGAAAACCCGCTTTTTTCTCAGCCCTCCTAACCCTTGGAAAGTTGAAAAATAAACGAAACCAAATCCCCTTTTCCTAAAGAAATCCGATCGCCTGGTTTTAACCGATGACGATTACCCTTGGGCAGAGCCGTGTTATTAATATAAGTGCCATTGGAACTGCCCACATCTTCAATATAATACGCATCTCCTTCAAGGCGAATATCCGCATGGCTACGAGACACAATTTCCGAATTCGGGAATCCCGAAACATCCACATCGGGGGGGACTAAATCATTCGGTTTTCCCAAATGAATCACCGACACATTTTGAGGTAATTCCAGATCCGTATTGGTTTGGACATGAATTAACTTAGCTGTCTGTTGCTGTAACTGGGTAGCAGAACTTTGGGAACCCAGATTCGTCGGGATCGGAGGCGGTTCAGGAATCACCACCGGAACTTCTGGGGGAGTCGTTGCCATCGCTACAGGAAGGGGAGATTTCTCCAAATTCAACCCCGAACTCACCGCCACTTCCGGTGTGGGTTCATTCGGAGGCGAAACCACCGTCGGAATTACCGCTTGGATTTCCCCCTCATTACTGACCGTAGCGGGTTGTAAATTTGACCCACACTGACCACAGAAAGACGCATCCGTTTGTATCGTTGCCCCACAATGGGGACAACTGGTAGTGGTGGGTAAAGGCGTATAACAGGCTTCACATTGGGTCGCGCCTTCTGGGTTTTGATGACTACAATTCGGACAAACAACCATATTATTAATTTGGATAAGCAAACTTGAGTAGAATTAGGGTTTCAGATGCTTAATTTGGCAAATTTTCAGCGAGTTTGGCTCCCGCTTCTTGATCCAATAACCACCAAAGTTCTCCCACGGGTTGAATTAGGCGGCTGGGATAGGTGATGGCATCCCCCTCGGTGGCGAACACCTGGGCTAACGGTTCTTGTTTATTCGACCCGGTGACCAGAAACAGGACACAACGGGCATGATTAATCAAAGGAACTGTAAAGGTAATTCGGGGCTGGCCATCCTTATTGCCAACGGTAATTAAGCGATCCTCAACGGTTAAGGCATCGGTATGGGGAAATAAAGATGCGGTGTGAGCATCATCTCCCATCCCTAATAAAACCACATCAAAAGCGGGGAACTCTCCGGCATTGAGCGCAAAGAATTGTACTAACTCCCTATTGTATTGTTCTGCATCGGCAATGGGATTATTGGCTAAAGTTGGCATCGGATGAATATTAGTGGCGGGGAAATTTACCCGATCCAGCCAAGCCTGCGCTGCCATTTTTTGGTTACTATCGGGGTGATCCGGTTCCACATAGCGTTCATCTCCCCAAAATACATGAATTTTGTCCCAAGGTAAAGGTTGTTTGGCTAGGGCTTCATATAGGGGTTTGGGGGTACTCCCTCCGGCTAAAGCGATCGTAAATTGATTCCGAGTTTCAATTGCTTCTGTGATTTTAGCCAGAAGGATTTCTAAAGCTCGATCAATGAGTTCCTCTCGATTCGCTAAAATTTCTATATTTTTTTCCACTGGGATAGCCTCACAAGATGGATTTTGACATTGAATTTACAGGCTATAATAATAATAGGGGGTTTTGTTCATTAACGGTTGGGGTACAAAACCAAGCATTTCTTTTCTGAATTACCTGACTATCTGCCCCTATTCCTTTCAACCCAGCAATCGGCTGTTTTTCAGTTATGTCACACCGAATTCCTGAATCTATTCGTGCCGTAGGGGAGGAATTGCGGTTTCTCCTACAACCTCGTATTTGGGGTTCCGTCAGCGTTCTGGCCGTGGTGGGGATTTTCTTTTGGCAATTTTCCGAAAACCCCGAATGGTTTAGTTTAGAAGGAGAATCCACCCTAAATCCTGGCAACTCCGCGAGTCAACTCACCCCGGAACAACAATCGATTGCTGCGGATATTGATAACTCTAAGGTTTTATTAGAGGCATTAGGGAATAATAATTCCTTTATTTCACCTTTAAATTTTAATAGTGAGGTTAATAAAGATTTACTTAAACAAACTCAAAATACAGATAAAAAACTTGAACCAAGTCCTCGGTCTAATCCTTTATTGGATAGTTTATTTCCCCCATCTAATTCAACAAATCAACCTCCGGTAGGGGAAAATTCCCCAAAAACCTCCAATCTGCCAAATCCGGTTTCTGAAAATTCTCCTACTACTACTAATTCTAACTTGGGTCTAAAGGGTTTAGGTTCCCCTACAACAGAAACCACAAATCCCGAAACGGCAAAAACCTCCCTACAACAAGCCATGCAGAACTATCTGCAAACCCAGGAAACAGAAAACACAAATCCGGCTGCTGCATCCTCTAATACAACTGATGCCTCGTTAAACTCATTAATCACCGACACAAATTCCGCCAGTAACCCTCCCAATAATCTCACTAATTCTAATTCCGCCTTAAATCCCAGCCCAGGAACAGCAGTTGGTGTTACACCTTTTACTGGAACCCCAACCGTTACAGGACAGGTTAATCAACCCAGTTGGAGTGTTCCCAGATACAATCCTAATCCGGCTGTCGGTACGGTTCCCCTGCCTCAGAATCCCTATCAAACTAACGTTACCCTACCTCCGGTGGTTCCTACCGTGCCAACGGTTACGCCTGGAACTGTACCAAATTCCGGGTATTCCAACTTTAATTCCTTACCGTTAAATAATACCGTTCCCTCCTATTCGGTCACACCTAACACGGGTATTAACAGCACCGTTCAACCTGTTCAACCAAATAACTACATGACCCCCAGTAATATGAATCCCAATATACAACAGGGTCAAATCGGTCAAACTCAACCTAATTTTTCCGTTCCTAACCGGGCTCCAGGTCGTTATATTGGCGGGGGGGAAATTAATACCTTTGCTAATCCATAAATTAGGGAGGAATTGGGAATTACGAATTACGAAAATAGCCTTGATTCAATTGAATCTATTATGATCAATAGGGTTCTCCCATACTAATGATAAATTTTATGATTAAACTGATTATAGGGTTAAAATGGGCGATCGCACTCTGAGACGGTTGGGCTAAAGTCTTGTTGTCAATATTGATAATTTTCTATAATAAAACTTGACACTACACAAAATATGGTGTAATGTGGGTTATAGTAAGTTTTAAAAATCAAAAAAATTATCATATAACTGACAATAACGTTCACCTACAAAAAATTTTACAACAGGATGAAAAATGGGTATTGAAAGACTCAAAATAGAAATAGAAGAACAGAGAAACTTATTGAATACTGATAGACTCGATGTGTCTTTTGGTGAATTAATGAGTATGTATGAACGCAAGGAAATTGTGATTAAACCTGCGTTTCAAAGATATTTTCGTTGGGATCAAGAACAGAAAACTCGATTCATTGAGTCTATACTTTTAGGCATTCCCATTCCTCCTATATTTGTAGCTGAGGATGGGGATGGGGTATGGGAGTTAGTTGATGGACTTCAAAGAGTCTCTACTGTACTTTCTTTCTTTGGGATTTTGAGAATCGAAGATAACGGGATTCAAAGTGAAAAAACAATTGGGTTTTATCCGAAGGTGAAAGAGTTCATTCATTAGAAGGATTCACTTATAAAACCATACCTAATCAGTTTCGACTTAACATAAAAAGAGCTACTTGTCGAGTTGAAATTCTGAGATGGAATAGTAATAGTAACTATGATATGAGATTTGAACTGTTCAATAGGTTGAATACAGGTGGTTCCTCTTTAACCCCACAGGAGATTCGGAATTGCATTTACAGAGATATATCAAGCAAGTTCAATGATTTTCTCAAAGAGATTGCCACTAATCAGGATTTCCGCACATTGATCGATTTGAGCTATGAGCAATATGAGCAGTTATATGATGAAGAATTAGCGTTGAGATTTATTTCTCTTTACCGAAACCTCAATAATGTCAAAACCAGTATTTCGCAACATATAACTGCTTTTATGAAATCTGCGTTAGACAATGAAAATTTTGATTATGACGAGTATAAACAGATTTTTGCACAAGTTTTTGCTTTGCTGAAGCCATTAGGAAAAGGAATTTTTCGCCAACCCAATGGACAATTTGCAACGGCTCTTTATGATGTCATTACTATTGGCGTGGGAGAGAATTATGATCATTACCAATCTCAACCACTGGAAATTATTTTGAATAAAATTGACAAGGAAGTTCGTACTGATGAAGTTTTAATAAAATTCTCAAGAAAAGGGGGGAATAATCAGAAAACTAGAATTATTAATCGGTTACGAGAAGCTCAACGAATATTTAGCAATATCTGAAAATAATGGCAACTGATCCTACTTTTTTAGAACAAGAAATCCTGTCAGACATAGAAGAAAGAAGGGAATTAATGTCTCGGATCAAATTACTCTGTCCACGATACGATTTTTCACCAGAAGACAAGCAGCTTTTTCTTAACTATTCAATACCGATAGTTTATTCTATTTGGGAGGGTTTTATTCAAACTTCTTTTCAAATATATATTAGAGAGTTAAATAAATTAAATCTTAACATTAATAATATTTTTCATACCATTCTTATCTATCATATTGAATCGGAATTTCCGCAATTTAAACAATATCCAGAAAAGGATAAGTTAAGAAAGAAGGTAAAATTTTTTGAAAAATTAGGACATTTTTATCAATGTAATACCTTAGAAATTAGTGCCAAGGTGAATACAGAAAGTAATGTTGGTTTTAATGTATTAAATAGAATATTGACGGACTTTAATCTTGAAACCATACCCGAATATCCTGAACCCGGATACTCTTTACCGGATGAACTCGATAAGTTTCTTCTGAAAATCAGAAACAGTGTTGCTCATGGACAAAACTCTATCGTTGTAAACCGAGAAGATTTAGAAAGAGCAATTAAACTGGTTGAGAGACTTATGGATTTAGTGTTTGAGAGAATTAAAACTGGATTTACAAACAACTCCTATTTTCGACAGTAAAAATATTGTTATTATAAGAATTTTAGTCTATTAAACTCTTAAAACTTTTGCCTAAATCCTATTATTATGTCTCCTCCAAAATACCTTTGCCAACCCATAAAACCATGCTAAAACTATAATTTAACGATCAAAAATAGGAAATTAAACTGAATCAATCCCCCAACTAAATCCGCCAATTCTGATCAAAATTGATTCAACCCGCAAAAAAAATCACCCCTGAAGGACTTTACTATTGCAACCAACATGATTACTATGGGGAAGACAAAACATCACGGTTTGGAGTGAGGAAACAGGATGTACATCGTACAAATTGCCTCTGAATGCGCCCCAGTCATCAAAGCGGGAGGCTTAGGCGATGTTGTGTACGGACTCAGTAGGGAATTAGAACTACGGGGTCATACCATTGAAATTATTTTGCCCAAGTACGACTGCATGAGGTATGACCAAATTTGGGGACTTCATGAAGCCTATCAAGATTTATCTGTTCCCTGGTTTGATGGCGCAATACACTGCACTGTCTTTTGTGGTTGGGTTCATGGAAGCCTATGCTTTTTTATTGAACCTCACTCCGAGGATAATTTCTTCAACCGAGGTTGTTATTATGGTTGCCTCGATGACCATTTGAGATTTGCTTTTTTCAGCAAAGCTGCCTTAGAGTTTTTACTCATAACAAATAAACGTCCCGATATTCTCCATTGTCATGATTGGCAAACGGGTTTAGCTCCTGTGATGTTGTATGAAATGTACAAATATCACGGAATGGAAAATATCCGGGTTTGTTATACTATCCATAATTTCAAGCATCAAGGAATCGCGGGGACAAATATCCTTTGGGCAACGGGATTAAACCGAGAATCTTACTATTTTGAATATGACCGTTTACGCGATAATTTTAACCCATTTGGATTAAATTCGATGAAGGGGGGAATTGTCTACTCTAACTTTGTTACAACCGTATCTCCTAACCATGCTTGGGAAGCCCATTATGGAGAATTTGGTTATGGTTTAGGACATACTTTAGAACTGCATCAACATAAATTTGGTGGAATATTAAATGGGATTGATTATGCGGTTTGGAATCCTGAAATTGACTCGTTTATTCCCTATCAATATAGCCCGGAAGATTTAGCAGGAAAGGAAAAGAATAAAAAAGCTCTGCGGGAAAAATTGTGGTTAAGTCATGATGATAAACCTCTTGTTTGTTATATTGGTCGTTTAGATGATCAAAAAGGCGTACATTTAGTTCATCATGCTATTTATTATGCCCTGCATCGACAAGCCCAGTTTGTGTTATTAGGATCGGCAACGGAACCCAGTATTAATTCTTGGTTTTGGCATGAAAAGAACTTTTTAAATAATAACCCCGATTGTCATTTAGAACTAGGTTTTAATGAGGAATTATCCCATTTAATTTATGCAGCGGCGGATATTATTGTGGTTCCGAGTAATTATGAACCCTGCGGGTTAACTCAAATGATCGGGTTAAAATATGGTGCGGTTCCGGTTGTTCGAGGGGTTGGTGGTTTAGTTAATACCGTTTTTGATCGGGATTATGATGAATATCATGAACCAGAAAAACGCAACGGTTATGTCTTCAATCAAACCGATTTTCAAGGGTTAGAATCCGCAATGGATCGAGCTATTGGCTTGTATAATTACTATCCTGATGAATTTGAAAAATTGAGAATTCAAGGCATGAATTATGACTATTCTTGGAACCAACCTGGAACTGATTATTTAGCCATTTACGAATTCATTAGACACAAATAATTGAGTTGCTACGGATTTAAACGGCTAAAAATAATAGCTGATAAATCCGTAACAGTTCACCCTACTTCTCCAGTCTAACAGCATACCATTGTAAATATTGACCCGGACTTAGGTTGAGATCGCAACCTGTATTTAAGAGATATTGAGCTTGGGTTTCAAGAGTATTAAAGCGTTGTAAATCCTGGGGTAGATTGTCTTGATGTTCAGATAAAACGGACTTGAGTTTTTCGAGGAGTTCCGTAACATTCATAAACTGTTCTGGTTCATGGGTTTCTAACACCAGAAAGGTATCCTCATCGTACATCATCGCATCTGGCATAATGATTTTCTCGCAAAATATTATATAAGTGGGGGCTTCTATTTTAACAACTGCTTGTATTATCCATAATTTAGATTAGTTCAGAAATCTTCAATTTAAAAGTGGTATTAGAACAAACTAAACTACACCCGCTTGAAAAATTTGGTTTGCTGTGAGGTTCAAATCTGGAAAAGTTTGCGACACAATGCGATCATTCTCTCGAAACTTGACGATTTGATATTCACCGTCAACCAAGTTACAGATAGAAATTGTCGGTTGTTTGGGATTTCCAATCAAATTGCGTCCCCCCAAAGCAGCATAATCGACAATCCAATATTCTGGGATACCCATTTCCTCATAATCGGCATATTTTGAATGGTAATCATCTCGCCAATTAGTTGATACAACCTCAATTAACAAAGGGATAGATGCACCTAAACTGAGGGTAGATTGTTTTTGCCATAATGTTTCGTTCGCCAGATTTGCGCGATCGAGTACCAAAATATCAGGGAAATAACCACAATCTTTTTCAGGAGGTCTAACTATCACTTGACGGGGGATACCGTAGGGTAATCCCAGACGTTTAATCTCAACAGGAATTTCGATGCTAAGAAAACTGATAACTTCCTCGTGTTCGCCTACTGGTTGTGCCATCTCAACAATATCTCCATTATGCAGTTCGTAGCGTACCGCCGAATTTTCTGGTAGCCACTCCACAAATTCTTCAAAGCTTACGAGTTTGGGTAAAGTTTGAGTCATAGGTTTTGAGAATTACCGATAAATAAATTATATAGCAGGGAACACCGGAACAGCCCCAACCCCCGTGCACGGGGGGCTAGGGGGAGGGAACACCGGAGGAAAAGACTTCACCGTCTAGCTTTGCTGCATCACTCTTTGTCCTAATAGGTCTGGCGACTGCTATATCTCTAAGTTCTATTATATATAGAAACAAGTCCAGAACCTTTAAGTAAATTATAAGGAATGAAAAAGTAATAACTTGATGAGTTAATTGTCTGAGCCAAATCAACGAAAATCGCCAGATTTTCTATGGGCTATATATAGCGTAATTGCGTATGTTTATTTAAGGTTCAACTATTACGGGAGTTCCGATTTTTACCCTCTGAAATAGAGTTAGAACATCTTGATTAAACATCCGAATACAACCGTGCGAAGCGGCTTGTCCAACGGTTTCAGTATTAGGAGTTCCATGGAAACCAATATAGTTTTTTCCATCTGTCCAAAACCCAATCCAACGCTCTCCTAAAGGATTATCTGGCCCTGGAGGAATAATTTCTCCGGTAAAGGGATGTTCCCAAGTGGGCTGGGAAATCATTTCGATAACTTGATATTTACCGACCGGAGTTTCCCAACCTTCTCGACCAACAGCGATAGGATAACTGCTTTGGAGTTGTTGATTTTGATAGAGATAAACCCGACGTTGATTTAATTTAATCACCACTCTCAAATTATTTTCAATCGAGTCATTAAGTTGATTATTGGGTGGGGGAAATAAATTAGAAGTGGCAAATTTGGGGGTGTGAGGGGTTAGGAATTTAACTGGGGATGGAGCCAGGGGAATCGGGTTTTGGGGCTGAATTGATAGGGCTGGACTCTGTTTTGTCACTCCTCCGAACAGTACAGTTGTTCCTAATATAACTGCTGTCAAATATTTTTGAAAACTTTTTCCTCTAACCATGGCACTATTTTTATTGACTTTGACGGATTGATTCATGATTGTTTCCCGTGTTTTTCTCGTCTTTCTCCCCAAAGTTTAATATTTATAAAATTTTTGGGATTTTGAGAATTTTGGTTTAAGATCACGGGAAAATCAGCTTGTTTGTTACATCATCTTACGATTATGACTAAAAATCAAACCATTAGCCCTCTGAGCATAATTGGTGTCATTAGTGCCGGGTTACGCATCTATCGAGATCATTTCAGATCCTATTTTAATATAGCTCTGCAAGCCTATTGCTGGTCAATTATTCCGATTTATGGCTGGGCTAAATTTTCCGCCCTTTCTGCACTAATTGGTCGTTTAGCTTATTATGAAACCTTAGAACAGCCCGAAGTAATTTCAGAAGCTCGTAGTCGTGTCGAGCGCAGAATGTGGAGCTTTTTAGGGCAAGGAATTCTAGTTGGCTTAATTGTAATGGGTGGAATTTTTGGATTAACTGTAGTCGGAGGAATTTTTGTGGGTATCTTAGTGGCTATTTTAGGACAAAATAACCCGGTTACATACTTAATCGGTTTTGGGATTTTTATTGCGATTTTATTTGCCTATATTTGGCTAATTTCTCGAATGTACATTGCGGCTTTACCCTTAGCCGTTGAAGATAATATGACCGCAACAGCAGCCATTAGTCGCAGTTGGAAACTAACCAAAGGAGCAGTATTACGGATTCAAGGGATTCTGTTTCTGGGATTGTTGATTATCTTACCTGTTTCAATTTTAGTTATATTGATTATCGTCTTTTTGCCACTGGCTTTTGGAATTATAGTTAACCCCGATTCATCTACTTATAAACTGATTGTGAATTTATTTTCTGTGGCTATAAATATTATTATCGGGGCTTTATTTCTTCCATTTTGGCAATCAATTGCTGGGGTTATTTATTATGATCTCAGAGTCAGACGGGAAGGAATGAATTTAACAACTAACCCGATTAAAGATAGGAAATCAGGGGTTTGAATTTTCCCTAGTGGCGATCAGTTTAATCCAACATAGCATGATCCATGATCATAACCTAGGGATGGCAAGGAGCGATCGCTAATTTCCGGCTCCCGCAGTTTAGCCATTTTCACTTACATTTTATAGCTGATTTCCGCAAAGGCTGTTAAACTTAAATCAAATAGAGGAGCATTACTAATCCCCTTGTCTTTATTCCTCAACGGTTGTAGATATTTGATTTAAGCCGGGGTGCCTTCGTGAGTGAGCTAATTCATGCTGAACTTAGCTCTAAATCTAAGAATATTGGACTAAGACACTAAATTAAAATTATAAAGATGTTAGCTAAATCTGAAGCAACTGGGACAGTTACACTGGAAGCGCAGCAAATTTTTGCCTTAATTGACAGTATCTTACCGCTAGAAGTTTGCCTGCATTACCAAATTTTACCTCTTTGTCTCAAAGAAAATCATGTATATTTAGGTGTGGTTGATTCAGAAGATCAATCAGCCTTAGAATATGTGCAGAAGATCGTATCTTACATGAATTGCTCCATCATCAGTCAGGTGATTTCTTCGAAGGAGCAACGTTCTATTTTATCAGCCTATCTCTATCATACACAACAGGCTAAAACCGATGAATCTTTGACAATAGATATGGAAACAATCACCCAATTTTCTGAACAGAAAAACTCATCACCAACTCCTGTTTCAAGTTCTAATGTCTCGACTTCTGTTCCCTCTCCAAAAGTTGTGGAAATAGAGCCAATTATTTCTTTAGCACCAGTCAATTCAAATTTATCAACTTCAAAAATTGAAAGTTTTTTATCTGAATTTGTAGAATCAACATCTCCAAGTTCTTCAGAAGCACTATCGGTTTTAGAGGTAAGGACGACTTATTTAGAAAGTCCGGTAGAAGTTTTATCAATGTTATCTCCCCATGAATTATTACAAGAACTGTTAGGACGAGTTTTAATGGGAGGTATTGGAAGGCTTTATTTTGAACGTCAAGAGGCTAATTTAAGCCGAATTTTGTGGAGTCAAGATGGCGTTTTACAATCCGTTGTTACCGGGCTAGATGATCAGCAATTTCAAGGGGTTATTAATGAATTAAAACTATTAGTAGAACTACCATTAATTCCTATAGATAAACCGCGACAAGTTGAAATGGAAAGGCTTTATCAAAATACCCATCTGTTACTACGTTTAAGAATTAATCCAGCACCCTTGGGAGAAGAAGCTAACCTACAGGTTTTACGCGGGGCTGCTTTAAAGTTTTATCAAAAACAACAGTTATCTAAATTAAGTTTAGATGCTCTACGACTGACGCAGCAACTCCAAAACAAACTAAGTGAACTGAACACTCGTCTGGCAATAACGCCCCTATCTTCTGAGAATTTAGTATTACTGAATCAACTCTTAAAAACCATGGTTGAAGAATCTGATGCTTTAATTGAAAAAAGTCACGATAAGGAATAGGTCTTTTTCAGTTATAGCGCTAGGGAACAGCCCCCCCAACCCTGCGTGCACGGGGGGAGGGAATAGGGAATAGGGAATAGGGAATAGGGAATATTATTGACACAATATTCCTTTTTGGGAAAATTATTTAAAAATCAAACCCAGTAACCCTTTCGTGTAGATATAACTAAAACCAATTTGAATCCCGAAATCCGTTTCTTCTCGAATATATCCGACACTGGCACGTCCAGTAATTAAGAAACTGTAGGAAATGGGAATATCAATTCCAACGGTGGCTGAAGGGCCAAAACTAAGGTCACTATTAAATAAATCTTTGTAGATAATTCCGGCTCCGACAAAAGGAGAAAAACGCACCGCATTGGTTTCACTTCTGACGGGAAATTCTGCGGTCAAGTGCGTTAGACTCGCACTATCACTTCCAATTAGAATTCCACTAGAATGTAAGGAAAAATTTTCTGAAAACCCGGTTTTTGAGAGGGTCATTAAACCTCCTCCCCCTAAACCCGATCCATCTCCGGCAATTCCAATATTACCCCCAAGACCAATATAATTAAAGTTATTACTTAAACGACGGCCATTGGCATCGGCGGCTTTACGGGGATCTTCGGGTTTTTCTTCTTCATTTTGTTGTTGGGCAACGGGTAAGGATTGATCTGAATTTTGAGCAACACTCCACTCAACTCGCTCCATCCAATTATTACTTAAATCGGCCGATTGGGTTGAAGGAAAATCATTTTGGGCTTCCGATAAAGTCTGGGGTTGCTGTTGAATAATTTCGGCTGATGGCTCTATTTCTGGAGGTTGAATAGATAATGGCTCTGGGTTGAAATCCGATGTTTCTAAGGTGATTTGAGAAGCTATTTCTAAGGATGGATTAAGTTCTGAAGTTTGAGCAAAAATCTGCTCTGGGTTAAAATCTGGTGTTGCTGAGAAAGTTTGAGAGGCAATTCCTACCGAAGATGCAACAATATTTTCTAAGGAGGATTCCGAGGAAAGTTCCTGAGCCAGAAGTTCACCCCCATTTAGGGTTAATGCGATCGCAGTCCCTAAAAAAACAGTTTTGTGCAGATTAGACATGGGTAGATTCACTCCTCAAGAAATAATTTTTGCCGAGATTCTAACACAATCATTATATAGCAATCCTAAGTAGGTTCTAATATTGGCTCCTTGCTGTGCCTGGGTTTCAGGCCCATTTATTCCTATAACTCAAATAGGATTGCTATATATGGATACCAAAAACAAAGGCGTTTGCTACAAACGCCTTGATCAAGTTCCAAATTTTTGAGACTAATTTAACCGACAACGGCCAGTTCTTTCGGCCAACGACCTACGGCATTACCAATGACAGACAATTCTTGCATTAAGCGGTCAAACCGTTCTGGAGTCAGGGATTGAGGGCCATCAGATAGGGCTTTAGCCGGATTGGGATGGACTTCAATCATCAGGGAATCTGTTCCGGCGGCAATGGCAGCCATGGCCATGGCGGGAACATATTCCGCCACACCGACGCCATGACTAGGATCGATCATAATTGGTAGGTGAGTCAGCGATCGCAATACAGGTAAAACGGATAAATCCAAGGTATTACGGGCATACTGACGATCAAAGGTGCGAATTCCCCGTTCACATAAAATTACGTTAGGGTTGCCACCCGCTAGGATATATTCCGCCGCCATTAACCATTCTTCGATGGTGGCCGACATTCCCCGCTTGAGCAAAATGGGTTTGTTTTGCGCTCCCACTTTTTTCAATAGGGAAAAGTTCTGCATATTGCGAGCGCCAATTTGAATAATATCGGCAACTTCCCCTAATTTTTCCAGGTCTTCGGCATCCATTAACTCCGTAATAATACCTAATCCCGTTGCATCACGGGCCGCAGCTAATAACCCTAATGCACTTTCACCATGTCCTTGAAACGCATAAGGAGACGTCCGAGGTTTGAAAGCTCCCCCCCGCAGGAATTTAGCTCCAGCGGCTTTAACTCGTTTTGCGGTTTCGACAATCATCTCCTCGTTTTCCACCGAGCAAGGCCCAGCCACAACGACTAGGGGATGATGTTCGCTGAAGGTAACATTCCCGGCGGGAGTTGGAACAGTGACTTCACTGGCTTCCCCCTGACGGTAGGCACGACTCACCCGTTTATAGGGTTTTTCTACCCGCATGACGTCCTCAATAAAAGGACTCATTTCCCGCAGTTGTAAAGGGTCGAGATCGACAGTTTCACCGACTAACCCAATCACAACTTTGTGTTTACCGACAATTTTCTCCGGTGATAAACCCCAACTGGTGTTGAGATCTTCAGTTAAACGTTCAATTTCGGCTTCTGGTGTGCCGACTTTCATTACTATAATCATTTATGGTTTTATGATCGATGGATCAAACTTAAAAAGCTGAAATTGTCTAAGAAAATACGGCCTAGATTAAAGCCAATTTAACAATTCAGTTTTGGACACAATCTTGTGAATTCTTAATTTTTCTGTTTGTTTTGCCTGGCAGCTTTCCATCCATCCTGCATTCGCCCTAAATTCAGTTGAAATTCCTGCCAGCCCAGAACACTACCCGGGGCGTCCTCGTCCCAGGATGCGGACAGCACCCCATAGCTTAACCCCAGGACACTTAACCCAAAACATCCCATACTCAAAATTACAATAGCCGTATTGGGAAGGACAAGTAAATCTTGAGTAATGATGAAGTAACTGCCGATGAAGCTTCCTAAGCCCAGGAGCAAAGGAATTCCAGCTAAAACCACCATCCGAGAGAGCATCCGTTGACTGACTTTCTCTGGAATTGCTGTTTCTTCCCGGGTGTAGGTGCGTTTAGTCTCCTTCTGACTTTTGGGTTCAGGTTGGGGAGACTTAGAAGTTGCCTTAACTTTCTGATTTGTTTTTTTGGTTTAGGGTCTGAAATCGCCTTGTCTGGGGGATTAGAAGTCGCTTTATCGGTTTTTTTGCGATTTTTCTTGGGTTCAAAGGCGGGCCGTGCGGTCGGACGTTCAGAGGACATAGGTTCAGAAAAGGGGTCTGGAAATGCAGGAGGAAAGCTTGAGGTCGGGAATCAAGATAGAGGGATTTACAGAAGGCCTGAAAAACCCTAACCCCGAATTCCTAAACGAGCGATTAACGCTTGGTAGCGTGGTTTGTCTAGGCGTTGTAAAAAACCTAACAGGCTTTTACGACGACTAATCATTTGTAAAAGTCCACGGCGAGAAGCGTGATCTTTTTTATTGATTTTTAAGTGTTCGCTGAGTTTGCTAATCCGTTCCGTCAGCATAGCCACTTGCACCTCGCAGGAACCGGTATCGGTTTCATGGGTTTGGTGCTCGGACATGATTTCTTGTTTACGCTGCTGTGTGAGAGCCATAGTTGTTGAATCTCAGAGATGATCCGTAAATTTCCACAATCACTTAGGATACCACACTTTTGATCAGTTTTGCCCGGCGGTCGTAGCAAGAATTAAAGTGATTTAATTCTGTCCGCAGAATCGAGCCTGTCTTCAGACGATGAGAGTATCAATTACATCCCGATGGATAAGCGGGTGTTACTGATGCTGAAATTTGGGAAATTTATCGGCTTCGTTGGGGAGTTGAGTTGTTAGGGAAGTTTTTGAAAATGCACTTAAAAATTGACAAACTGATCTAAACCTTTGACAAATAGATGGAGCCGGCAATATTAACATTAGAAAAAATGCAGTAAGTACAATTTGTCTTTATAGTGATTGTACTGTAGCCTTCTCAAAGGAAGAAATTCAGCTATTAGCCTATTTTATTAGAGAAAATTCATAATATTACAATGAAAACCATTAAATTTATTGATTTGTTTGCCGGAATTGGAGGAATCAGACTTGCTTTTGAAAAAGCAGCTTTAGCATTAGAGTTTAAACCTCAATGTTTGCTGAGTAGCGAGATTAATCAAGATTCCAGATGGGTTTATCAAGCCAACTTTAAAGACAATGCTTTAGGTGATATTAAGACAATCGAAAAATTACCAGAACATGATGTTTTACTGGCGGGCTTCCCCTGTCAATCATTTTCTTACGCAGGTAAGAAAGAAGGATTTGGAGATACGAGGGGAACATTATTTTTTGAAATTATGAGATTAATAGATACAAATAAACCTCAAATTTTAATATTGGAGAATGTGCGAGGAATCCAAACTAATGATCAAGGGAAAACCATTCAAACGATAGAATATGAAATCAAAAAAAGAGGCTATAGTTTTCAAATATTTTTATTAAATAGCTGCAATTTTGGCTTACCTCAAAATAGATTAAGAGCTTATATGATTGCTGTCTTAGGACAATCTCCAAAATTCAATATTATCTCTGATACAGGGCCACAGGATTCTCATTCTTATATGCAGCAACTTTCTCTATTTCAACAGCATCAATTTTCATGTGTTAAAACAATTTTAGAAGATAATCCTGATCCCAAATATGATTGTTCTCCTGGTTTTATTGAAAGTTTAAATAACTATTTAAAAGGTGATTTAGAAAAGCTCCATGGAAAAAGATTAATTGATTATCGCGGGGGAAACTCCATACACTCTTGGGAATTGGGTTTAAAAGGAGAATGTAGTCCCCAAGAAATTGAGTTAATGAATCGTTTTATTTTGAAAAGACGAAATAAAGAGTTTGGGGATGAACAAGATGGGAAACTTTTAACTAAAAATCAAATAGCGACATTTTTTAATCCTCCTAATTTAGATGATCTTCTTCAGTTATTAGTCAATAAAAAATATCTTAAAATTATTAATCATCAATATAAACCTGTGAGTGGTAATTTTTCCTTTGAGGTGTATAAATTCTTAGATCCTGAATCTATTGCGGTAACTTTAGTAGCGAGTGATGCGAATAAATTGGGTGTTTACCATAATCATCGTGTTCGTCGCATTACTCCCCGTGAAGCGGCCCGTTTACAAGGGTTTCCCGATCATTTTTGTCTACATTATCATGATGATAAGGCTTATTATCAATTGGGAAATTCTGTTAGTATTAATGTAGTGGAGTTTATTGTTAAGGAAGTTTTGTTAAAGGTATTTGTTGGTGCGATCGCGCCTCTGATACAGCCTATAATTTAAAGATCGATTTTTTGACAAAAATTTGCGATATCATGCCATTTTATCTTATTTATAACTGGAGAGTTCAGGATTAGTAGAATAATTAAACCCCGCTAAAACATCAGGTTCAGAATTGTTTTCGACCCAGTGCAGAAAACTTTCTGGGGCTGTGTTAAACTGAACCAAGAGGCGCAGAGTCGCGACCGAAATTTTATGGAGAAGTTGGGGATAATTCAAACATAAAACCCGAAATTGTGGATTACTCAAAACAGGTTTAGGAAACTCATTGAGTAACTCGATTAAGGTTTCTTTTGGGGTATTCGGGTTGGTGGCTTCTTGTTGCAGAATAATGCACTCTGGTAAAATCATAATTTTCGACCAAGGTTGATTCTATGAAATTAAAGTTTTTTTTATTCATCTGCGGGTAATTTGGATTTAATTTGTGCAACAAAATCCTTATGATCAACGACGGGTTTAGGAATATAACCATCGGCGCCACTACGCGCTAAAAAGTTTTCCCGATCGCCTGTGTTCGCATAGGCAGTAACTAGAATAACTGGAAGTTTAGCAGTGGCGGGATTCGCTTTTAACATTTGGGTAATTTCAATCCCATCAACAGCTTTCCCGCCATAATAACTATTGGTTAAAGACACATCCATTAAGATTAGATCCGCTTGTTTGTTAGCCGCCATTTCCATGACAGTTTGCACATCTTCGGTATGTTTTGCCATTAACCCGCCACGTCTGGTTAAAATCCGTTCAAAGACTTTCCAGTTAACGATATTATCTTCAACAACTAAAATAGTTCTAATCATGGTCTTACCTCTTGGGGAAACCCTATATCATCTATCTATAGTTCAAGTGTGTTCGATATTAGTTAAACTGTCGATAGGGATAAGTTCAGGAGTTTTGAAACCTTCTGTATGACTGAATAAAACCTATTTGGCGGCAGTTAAGATCAAAAAGGATAGAAAAGTTCAGTATTGCGTAGTGAGTCCCGTAGTAAGTCCTTTAGGACTCATTCTGATTCCAAAAACTAGAGAAATAAAGAAAGCCCTGAAGGGCTTACTACGGGATTAAGACAGCCCTGAAGGGCTTACTACGGGGAGGGACGACGGGGAATTGTATGGGTGAGGAAATCATAAGCCATGTCTGTATTTTGAAAAATGCTTCTGGCTTCTGTTAATAAATCCTCTAAAATAACTGAATTTCCGGGGGCGTAACGGGGGCTAAAATGAGTCATAATTAATTGTTTGACCCCGGCGGCTAGTGCTACCTGTGCCGCCATTGTTGAGGTAGAATGTAATCTTTGAAAAGCCATTTCTGCATCTTGATGGGAGAAGGTGGCTTCATGAACTAATACATCTGCATTTTCCGCTAATTCTACCGCCCCATCACAAAATACCGTATCGGTACAATAGACGAATTTACGACCAACTTGGGCTTCGCCACATAATTCCGTACCCCGAATTACCCGACCATTAAGGGTTACGGTCTGTCCCTGTTTCAGTTTGGCATAAATTGGCCCTGGGGGAATCCCTAATTTTTGGGCTGTTTCTACGTCAAATCGTCCGGGTTTATCCTTTTCTATAATTCGATAACCAAAGGCTGGGACTCGATGTTTTAACGGCCCACAAACCACTTGATATTCCTCATCTTCAAAAATGATTCCGGGCTCAATAGTATGAACTTTAACCGGATAAGAAAAATGGGTTTGGGAATAGCGAATACAACCCTGTAAATATTCGGATAATCCCGATGGCCCATAAATATCAATCCGTTTGGGATTTCCCGCTAACCCACAACTAGCTAATAACCCCATTAACCCAAAAATATGATCGCCGTGTAGATGGGTAACAAAAATTCGACTAATTTGACTGATTTTTAAATCACTACGAAGGAATTGATGCTGCGTCCCCTCTCCACAATCAAATAGCCAAATTTCAGCCCGTTGCGGTAAACGCAAAGCTATACTGGAAACATTGCGCGATCGCGTGGGAACCCCCGAGCTAGTACCTAAAAATGTAATCTGCATTTACCTATACCTATTGTCAACAATCCTAATTTTGATATCCCCCCCATCCGTTAGCCACGACTCCTAATAGTAAGCCCTGAAGGGCTCACTATTAGAGATTTATTCTTGATTCATTTGAGCATCTTTAACGGCGGCAAAAAACAGAAACACACTTAAAGGAATACTCAAGGCTAAAATTACACTGGTGGTTAAACTTCCTAGTTCTGGATTTCCTGAAGATAGTTCAAAAACTGAACCGACAGAGGCGATCGCAGCTATACAAGAACCTAATAATAAAACCATGCTTTTTGGAGTACCGACCATCTTGAATTATCCTATATTATTTAACGGATTTAACAGCTTTTGGTGAAAATTTATGTTTGGCTAATTCTTCATTTAAAGCCAATTTATTCTCCACTCGATCTACAAATAAAACCCCATGCAAATGATCCATTTCATGTTGAATTGCACGACCTAATAATTCCGTCGCTTTCAGGGTGCGCGGTCTGCCATTTTCATCTTTAAAAGACACTTCCACCACTTCCGGGCGAGTTACATCCATATAAACCCCCGGAATACTCAAACATCCCTCTTGAGAGGGTGAAATTTCCGTACTGGATTTAATAATAGTCGGATTAATCAAGACTAAAGGGGGGTTAGCCGCATTATCGGGTTCGCAGTCAATCACAATCACTTGTTTATTCACGCCGACTTGGGGCGCGGCTAAACCAATACCGTCAGCACTATACATGGTTTGTAACATCTCCCGCACCAGTTGACGAATTTCATCATCAATGCGGGAAACTCGTTTGGCGGGGGTTCTCAAGGCGCGATCGCCTAAATAGTGAATCTCAAAGGGAGGTTTTTCTAACTTTTTCTTTTCAACTAAAACTTGTGAGGTCATAGCAGGGTTACGCTTAACTTCTGAAACAATATTATCCTGTCTCTATCTTAATAGATTTTAACAATTAACACTCATGTCTCCGGTGTTGAGGTGTTAACCAACAACCGATCACTAACGATTATCCCGAATTGACTTGACATTTAATCTTTTTTATGGTAAAGCAAGTTAATCATTAGAATTATTGATTACTAGCAAAACCCATGACTGTTGAAATCAAAGTTGCTTCCATGGTTTGTCAAGCCTGTGCCAATACTGTTACTAAGGCGATTAAATCTTTGGATGCTGAGGCTGATATTAAAATTAATTTAGAGACAAAGATAGTTAATATTAACGGTACACCTTCTGAAACCGAGATTAAAGAAGCGATCACCGTCGTTGGTCATACCGTAGACTAGGAAATTTTGGGGTCACAAGTAGTAAGCCCTTCAGGGCTTTCTTCCCTAAACTTAGCCGCAAAACCTAACACCAATAACAAAAGATTAAATTTATTAGTGTTAGGTTTAGCGCACGCACCTATATTTTGATCAACAGAGATTTGGAGAAATAGCGATCGCTCTCATGCGATATAAGCTTTGATTCGGATACTAAAATTCTTAAAAATACGGTCAAAACGGTATTCCATCCTGAATATACCTATGGTGATTTCATGGGTAAACTGTTACCTCTGACTCAGGGAACTAACGTAATTTATAAATTTTATCCTGGGCATTTTTTAAAAGTCTTGGGAATGGCTTACCGAGGGTTAATAGAAGGAAAAAATGAACATTACTTATTAGTGATTGATGAACTCAACCGAGGGAATGCGGCTGCTATTTTTGGAACGGTTTTTCAACTTTTAGATCGAGAAAGTGATCATTGGTCTAGTTATGAAGTTGATGTTTCTGAAATGGAGTTAGTAGGACTGCTAAATTCAATGGGATATAAACCCAATGTTCAAACCGATGGTTCGATTCTAATGAAAAAAGATGGACGGTACACTAAATGTGATGAATTTTATGAAGAAGAACAGAGTTTAAAAAACAGCAATAACGATAACGGATTAAGAGTTTTAGGTCTTCTCAAACAAAACAAAATCAGTATTCCTAAAAATTTATCTATAATAGCAACCATCAATACTTCTGATGAATCAATTTATTATCTTGACAGTGCGTTTAAAAGACGTTGGAATTGGGAATATATTTCAATAGAAAGCAGTCGATATATGTTGGAATCAAAATATGATACATCAGTTCAATTAGTTTTTAATAAAGATGAAGCAGTAGATAATACACAATTAAACTGGGGTTTAATTATAGAAAACATAAATCAATTGATTATAAAGAGTTCTGATTCAATCAGAAGAATTGAAGACAAACAAATTGGCTTTTGGTTTATCAAACCTGATGACGATGGAAAAATTAATTTAGAAGAAGTTAAAGATAAACTGATGTTCTATCTTTGGGACAGCGTTTTTGCCAGAGATAAAAGACCCTTAGAAAAAATTATTTCAGAAATCTCTGGAAACACAGATATTAAATTAATTACTTATGATAATTTTATTGAAAAAACGGAAGTTTTTTTGAAATATTTTGACAGAAAGGAATAAAAATTATTAGTTTTTTAGAAATTCTATAGAGCAAATAAAAATGATTAATTTTAATAATCTTGAACTGGTTGTTAATGAAAAATATTCTTTTGTGGGACTAGAACGGCGTAACTCCCAGATTCGTTTTTGTCTACCGAAAGGATTTCCTAATAAACCAAAAGAACTTCAACGCTTTACGTTTAACACAAAGCGGGATTTATTTTTTCTGCTTTATAAAGTCTTTGACCAATTTAAGAATATTTGTATAGAAAAAGGATATTTAGAAAAAAATAATGATATGACTACATCTGACCGAGATGGTATGGTTAAAATCCATCAAGGTGCAGATATTAGCGAAGATGACGAGTTAGATGAAAATATTTTTTATTCTAAACTCGATATGATTAGTGGGATATTGAAAGCCCATGATGAACCCAAAATTTTAAGTTTAGTTTATCGACTGGGTAGGTCAGACAGTTTTGACCATAGCCAAATTCACAAATTTTTACATCGTGCTGTTTTTTTACCGAATGGTGCTGCTTATATTGACTCGATGGACTTACCCCGTCAACAAGTCCGCTTTGAGTCAACAGATATTGTGGCGATGTACTGTTATATTTTATGGGAAATCAAACAACAACTTAAGCAGGAAGTGGGCGTAGAAATTAAAGCTCTAGCAGAACAGTTTAAACAACACTATATCGGTGGTAATTATGGTTTATTTGAAGAAGAATATTATAGTCAAGTGATCGATAGTTTAAAAGATGCGTTAGAGTTAATTGATCACAATACCCCTTTTAAAGATATTGACTATTGGCAATTTTATGATGCGATAGAGTTATTCCTGTATGGCGAACTTCGTCAAACAAATGAAGGTGAAATCTGGGGAATTAACAACTTTTATAGTGTTTGGGAGTCAATGTGTTTAACCTATATAGTAAAAGAAAATCTTAATTATCTCCTGCATTTAGATAGTCGTTTTATCTCTAATTATTGGATTCAAATTTTTAAAAAGTCTTCAAAAATAGTTTCTTTATCTAATGATTTATTTAAAATTAATGGTTCTCAGCTTGTTCCTGATGCAGTAGTTTTTTCATCCATTTTTAATAATATAGAAGAAAGATATTACGAAATCTATTCAAATTTAGTTTGGGATGATGGTGGTTATAAAACTACATTTGAGATATTAAATGAATATGAAGAGAAAGAATTAAAAATTGCTTATGCTCACCAGGAAGAAGAAATACACACATTTTATAGTATGAATAATTATGCCAGAAAATCTATGGATAAAACGCATCAAAAATATGGCTCCAAGCATCTATCAAAAACAGGATTAATAATCGATAAACCTTTACCAATTGAATTTAGCTCATTTTGGGAAATTGAGCCTGAAAATTTAGACATTGAAGAAATTCATAAAATATATTATTTTAAGCATTTGTTTTATATCTATCTCAATATTTATATATTTCAAAAATTTGATTTATGGGATACAATAAATTCTGACAAGCTCGATCCTGACATCGAAAATCCTAGACAATTTGAAATTAGCTGGTATGATCATTTAAGACCTATTATTAAATATTCCCTATTAAAACATATTAATCTAGCTAATATAGATAATATAAAAAATAGGTTCAATTCATTCCTTGAAGTTTTTTTTAATATGGATGATAATTATATAAATATTATTGATATAAAATATGATAAAACCAGCTATTTTTTAGATTCCCAAAACATAGAAAACATAAAAGATAGAAGTGTTAGGAAGCAGTTTGTTTATGAATATCTGATGCAGAAGGAAGTTAAGAAGTTTCCTAAATACTTAAATCAATTAAAAATTCGCAGTAGTTTTTTGTTGCCGGTATATAATCAAAAATCAATGTTTGAGGACGGTCAAGAATTTATGGATGGATATATTCGTCTGATAACAGTTGATTTTGTTAAGTTAGCTGAAAGTTATGTGTCTGATAATTTTGGATAAAAGGCTTTTAACACTCCTAAAAGTAGTAAGCCCTTCAGGGCTTTCTTCCCTAGACTTAGCAGCAAAACCTAACACCAATAACAAAAGATTAAATTTATTAGTCTTAGGTTTAGGGGATTAAGCCCTCAGTATGGCTGTGCAAGGATTTGAAATCAAAAAGCTGCTTATCGGACTTGAACCGACGGCCTGTTCATTACGAGTGAACCGCTCTACCAACTGAGCTAAAGCAGCAACGAACTTATATTCGCACGATGTCATATTGTAGCAAAACCCGATCTCAATTGTCAACATTCTTTCAGGACAATGGCAAAAACTGATTTTATATACCCATTACCCATTACCTATTCCCCATTACCTGCATTCCTCCGATACCATTGAGCTAATTTTGTCGGGGAAATTCCTAAGTAATATCCGATAACAATTAACTGATTAATTAATGTGGTTTTGAATACGCCTAACTTTTGCCACCGTCGTCCCGATGTGATTACAGAACTTGATAAAATCTCAATTTTTCCTAAATGATTTAAACGACGGATTAATTCAAAATCCTCCATAATCGGTTGTTCAGGAAATCCACCTATCTCCCCAAAAGTGATAGCCTTGATAAAAATAGCCTGATCTCCGTAGGGCATTTGTAAATATTTTGAACGCCAGAATACGGTTTTTTCAATTACCCTTAAACTCAATTGATCACCATTGATTTTTAATTGAAACGCTCCGGCAATTATGTTAGAATTAATAAATGTTTCTCGGACTTCTGTTTCAAATCCTAGGGGTAATTGGGTATCTCCATGCAAAAATAATAAAATCTCCCCCGTCGCTATTTTTGCCCCCGCATTCATTTGTAGCGCCCGTCCTCGATTTGTCACTATCACTTTCACCCCCAAATTTTCAGCTATTTTAACCGTATTATCCTGACTGCCACCATCAATAATAATAACTTCTATATTTTCCGCCCGTTGAATCGATGAAATTACTAAACCAATATTTTCCGCTTCATTTAAAACCGGAATAATGATTGAAATTTTTACAGATTCAGAACTAAAATTTATCAAGGTATTATTGAGTCAAACCCATCAATTTCTAAAGCCGTTAATAATTTATCACATTTTCTGAGATAATAATAACGATATAAAAAATGGGTTAGATCAGCGAGTAACAACAATACAAAAAACGTCGTTGAACCGTTGGAACACAACCCGCACACAAGAGGAACAATTAATGTCCGATAACCTGAGAAGTCAAGCTATTACCCAAGGAACCCAACGCACCCCCAACCGTGCTATGTTACGGGCGGTGGGATTTGGAGATCAAGATTTTACCAAACCCATCGTTGGAATTGCCAACGGTTACAGCACCATCACCCCTTGCAATATGGGCATTAACGCCCTAGCATTACGCGCTGAAGCTGCCCTGAAACAAGCGGGGGCGATGCCGCAAATGTTCGGAACAATTACGGTCAGCGATGGCATTTCTATGGGGACTGAAGGGATGAAATATTCCTTGGTTTCAAGAGAGGTAATTGCTGACTCGATTGAAACTGCTTGTAACGCCCAAAGTATGGATGCGGTTTTAGCAATTGGTGGCTGTGATAAAAATATGCCGGGGGCGATGATTGCGATTGCTAGAATGAATATTCCGTCCATTTTTGTGTATGGTGGAACCATTAAACCCGGACATTATAATGGTAAAGATTTAACTGTTGTTAGCGCTTTTGAAGCCGTCGGACAATATAGTGCTGGAAAAATTGACGAGACAGAATTAATTGAAGTGGAACGTCGCGCCTGTCCGGGGGCGGGTTCCTGTGGGGGAATGTTCACAGCAAATACCATGTCTTCTGCGATTGAAGCGATGGGAATGAGTTTAATGTATTCCTCAACCATGGCGGCAGAAGATGCGGAAAAAGCCGAAAGTACAGAACAGTCGGCCTATGTGTTACGAGAAGCAATTAAAAATCAGATTCTTCCCCGTCAAATTATAACCAGAAAAGCCTTTGAAAATGCGATCGCTGTAATTATGGCCGTGGGCGGTTCAACTAATTCGGTTTTACACCTATTAGCTATTGCTAATGCCATCGGAGTTGAACTAACTATTGATGATTTTGAAGCTATTCGGGCTAAGGTTCCGGTGTTATGTGATTTAAAACCCAGTGGTCGTTATGTTGCCACGGATTTACACAAGGCTGGTGGTATTCCGTTAGTGATGAAAATGTTATTAGAAAAAGGCTTAATTCACGGGGATGCCTTAACAATAACCGGGAAAACTGTTGCTGAACAATTAGCCGATATTCCCTCCGAACCCAGTGCCGACCAAGATGTAATTCGTCCTTGGAATAATCCTATGTATGCTCAAGGGCATTTAGCGATTTTAAAAGGCAATTTAGCCACAGAAGGTGCAGTTGCTAAAATTACCGGAGTTAAAAATCCAGTTATTACTGGCCCAGGGCGAGTTTTTGAATCGGAAGAAGAATGTTTGGATGCAATTTTAGCCGGAAAAATTAGCGCTGGTGATGTGATTGTGATTCGTTATGAAGGGCCGAAAGGCGGGCCAGGAATGCGGGAAATGTTAGCACCAACTTCGGCAATTATTGGAGCAGGTTTAGGGGATAAAGTCGGATTAATTACCGATGGTCGTTTCTCTGGAGGAACTTATGGAATGGTTGTGGGTCACGTCGCCCCAGAAGCGGCTGTTGGTGGGAATATTGGTTTAATTCAAGAGGGAGATAGTATTACTATTGACGCCCATCAACGGTTACTGCAAGTGAATATTTCTGAGGAAGAATTAGCCCAACGTCGGCAAAATTGGCAAGCTCCAAAACCCCGTTATACTAAAGGAGTTTTAGCCAAATATGCGAAATTAGTTTCATCGAGTAGTGTTGGTGCTGTCACGGATTTAAACTTAGGTTAAACCCCATTTAATTCTAGGCGTGAAACCCTCGTAGTGAGGCGTTCACGCCTGATAAAATAGGTTTAATTTTTAATCTATATCCCACCAAAATATTGCCCCTAATACTGACATTTCGGGCAAAAATGAGCCGACCGTCCGGCAAGTTTCAAACGTTCAATGGGAGTTCCACAGACTCGACAGGGTTCTCCAGTACGGTTGTAAACCCAAGCTGTGCCGCCATAGTTACCATTCACCCCTTGAACATTCAGGAAGTTACGAATCGTTGTCCCGCCCACTTCAATACTGGTTTTCAACACCTGAATAATATGGCGATGTAACTGTTCGAGTTGGGGACGAGTTAAGGCACTACAGGGAGTGGTTGGGGAAATTCTGCTTAAAAATAAAGACTCATCCGCATAAATATTTCCGACTCCGGCCACTAAACTTTGATCCAAAAGGGCAGATTTAATTGGGCGTTGACGTTTTTTAAATTGTTCTTGTAAATATTCAACGGAAAATTCTGAAGTGAAAGGTTCTGGGCCTAAATTATTTAATCCGGTAATAATACTAGAAACTTCCTGACCGGGTGGCGCCCACCAAATTTTACCAAAAGTGCGTTGATCAACAAATCTCAATTCTCGATTTTCCGCAAAAAATAAACGAATCCGAGTGTGCTTTTGTAAGGGGTCTTGGGGGCTAACCCATAATAATTGACCTGTCATCCGTAAATGAACCCCTAACCAGCCTCCAGAGGTTCTCTGGCTGTCTAATTTAACCAATTCCGCCAGTAAATATTTTCCTCGGCGATGCCAGGATGCGATCGCCACTCCAGTTAAACCCTGCAAAAATTCATCAATGGAAAAGGGGTAGGCGAGAGTGCGCTGAAGCAACACTTCACCCCCCACAATTGTTTGGTTCAAGGTCACTTGATTTAGACCTTGCCTAACGGTTTCAACTTCCGGTAATTCCGGCACAGGCTATTTTTTAGCGGCGGGTGCGGATTTTTTAGCGGTAGCTTTGGGAGCTTCCACTTCCAACAGTTCGCTCACGGCAAAGTTGTTGGTATTGATACCGGAGTAGTTCACTTTATCAAAGCGAACAATCGCAGCATATTTGATGCCACTGGCGTCTACGGAAGCAACTGTACCTACTTCTTGATACCAGTAGGACTCTTTGCGTAGGACACGAACTTTAGAACCACGTTGAACCATTGGTTTTTCTTCCCCTTTTCAATCAAAAAACGAATAAAGACGTTCAATAAACTCAGGGTACTACTGGATTGGCTGTCTAAGTTAATTTAACTCTTTAAGTTTTATTGCTAACCCAGCCATTATCCCCTGGAAAGACACATATAAGGTGCATTCTTTCTATTCCCCATTACCCATTACCCATTACCCATTACCCATTCGTAATTCGTAATTCCCCATTCCCTCCTATACTTTCTGGCCATCACGGAAACTACCTGGAAAGCGTTTTCCTTTGGCATCAATAATCGTTCCTTGGCCATGGGGAACCCCACCGCGAAATTCACCTTCAAAGCGAGTTCCGTTGGCAAAAGTGCAGGTTCCCTTACCATCAAGTTGTTGATTAAAAAACTGTCCCTGACAGCGAGTGCCATTAATTCGGGTAAACACCCCTTGACCAAAGGGAGATCCGGCAAAGAATTCACCTTCATAGCGATCGCCATTGGAATAGATAAACTGTCCGCGACCACTGGGTTGACTACTAACCGTTCCGCCCCCAACTTCTCGCACCAGTTTAAAAGTTCCAATATAGCGATCGCCATTAGCAAAAATCACCGTCCCCTGGGTAATATTGCCATCTTTAAATATCCCAACGATCCGGTCGTCATTAGCAAAGATAAATACTCCTTGTCCATTCGGTAAACCATTGCGAAACTGTCCTTCATAGCGATCGCGGTTTGCATAAACCATAATCCCTTGACCGTCCGGTTTACCATTAACAAAACTTCCCTTATAGTTATCTCCTCCCTCATAGTTACACTTGACCATTCCCGTCGGTAACTGTCCTTCACAAATCGGAGGACGTTTTCCGTCAGCTTTTTGTGCAAGAGAAGGTAGAGGATGATTAACACCAACAACAACCGCTAAACTCGATAGAGTTAGCATCAAAAAACTCCATTTTCGGATTGAATAAACCATGGTTAATTCCAACTTTTTCTTATGAAAAAAACATACAAATTTCTCCAGATTAGATCTATCCTATTCAACCAGAGTGAACTCCCGAAGATCGCAGACCAATATTATTAACCTTGGGATCAGCCGGTGGAATAGCACCTACAGATTTAGCAATCTCAATCCCATTTTGCTCGAAAATAACAACAGGTTCACCACCAGTATCAAACTTGACTCGTTTAACCAAAACTTGACCATTAGACACACGCTGTCCCACGTTCACATAACGACTGGTCGGTTCTGCGGGAGCCTTAAGAATAATCTTAGTTTGATTTCCCACTTGCAATACCCCGGTCACTTCCATCCCTCGAGCTAAGTCTGTAGATGGAGGCGGAGGAACAAAAGGTTGGGTAGCAACGGGACGGGGTGGCGGGGGATTAGGATCACGCCAGGATTGGGGTGTCGGTATATTGGGAATTGCCGGTAAATCGGGGACTTGGGCAATGGGTAAACTCGGTAAAGTGGGTACGCCTCTTACAGACCTAGTAATTTGAGGTGTGAATGTTGTCACTCCATTCCCCGGTTGGGTTCCAGGGGTTCCAATGGTTCCAGGGGTTCCAATGGTTCCAGGGGTTCTAATGGTTCCAGGGGTTCTAATGGTTCCAGGGGTTTTAGGAGGTAGAAGATTGGTGCTAGTAGAGACCCAGCGAATGGGGGCTTCACTTACCGCTAATTTAGGTAATTCAGGCACAGCCCGAGTTGTCTGTTCCGGTACAGTTGGTGCTTTGCCCACTTCAGGAGCAGCTTGGACAATGGATGGAGGTAAAACTGCAAAAGGATCGATACTCACCGCAGAGGGAGCCGTTGTTGTTAACGGTGCAGTAGAAGTTGCCGTCGAAGGTTTACCCAGGAGACGTAACCGTTCTTCTGAATTGGTCGATTGAATCAAACCCGCACCCGCAGCCACGTTTGACTGTTCTTTGACTAACGGATCTTTAAACGGGGGTGTTTGCCCCTGGGTCGGGGTTGCATTGGGATTCGGCGAAGCTACGGCCGATGGAGAAGTTGCAGGAGAAGTAGTTGGACTCGGAGTGGTGGCAGTTTCTTCAGGTTTAGAACCGCATCCCCCTAACCCAACTGCCAAAATACCGATGGAGAATAGAAACCAAAGTTGACGCATTGCCAGTCTCCAAAACAAAGTTGATATAATAATAATTTAAGGATACCCAATCTTAATCCCAGGCCATATTAACAGACTCCACCCGTTAAGCAGGACATGACTTTACTTAGGAAGCAGTTGATAACTAGAAATTATTCGTCCTGCCCCCCGTAACTGTTTAAAGTAATACTGAATACAGGTATCTCCTTCTAATGATAACACATCAATCTTTATGCCGTTACGACCGTGTTCGCTACCCGAACTATGAATATATTTTTTGTCTCCGAGATATAATCCAACATGAGTCGCTTTTTCGACAGTTCCAAAAAATATTAAATCCCCAGGGAGAAGACCCGAAAAATCCAATTGTTCTCGATTAAAAGTGATGGGTTTGGCAAAGGCTTCTTGTTGATAGGCGTCTCTGGGAATCCAAATTCCGGCATCAGCAAAGGCAGCTTGCATTAAACCCGAACAATCATAATTAGGGCTGACCGTCCCGCCCCAAAGATAGTAATTAGGGGTTGCCATTGCGACTTGAGTAAACTGAATAATCTGGGGAATTGCGGCTTGAATTTGAGCCTCTGACCAAATCGGAGCGAGATAGGGCTGAGTGGCAATCTCTAAATACTTTTGATCCGAATCAAGTAACCAAGCGGTATAATTATCTTCACATAATTGAACTAGAATATTAGGGGAATTATTAGTGTGATTTTTAGATTGGGGAAGTAGACGTAAATGACGAGATACAGCCGCTTGCGTTGCTAAAGTTTGGCAGTCGGCTCCATCATAGAGATCCAAATTCTCTCTACAGCAATACTCAATCGTATCTGATAAGGGTTTGGCAATCATAATTAATTTAATGGATGTTGACGGTTGGGGGTTGACTATTGACTCTTAGCCAAAACTAGCAAACTTGACACTCGACACTGACAATTGAAATGACTTTTTTCCATTCCGATGAACAATTAGAAACCCAAGGTACTGGCATTATAGATGCAACTCGCGCACAATTTCCAGGTTTAGCCGCCAATCAAGTTGCTATGACTTGGTTAGTTTATGACCCGCCTATTTCTGTGAATACCGGGGGTGCCTTAACCCCGGAGGAATTTTGGAAATATCCCGTTCGAGGATTTGACTATCGGGGAATTGAACAAATTTATCCGGCTAGTATTGTGAAATTATTTTATTTACTGGCCATTTTTGAGTGGAAAGAAAAGGGAATGTTACGGACAACCCCGGAATTAGAAAGAGCGACTAGAGATATGATTATTGATTCTAGTAACGATGCTACCAGTTTAGTAGTTGATGTATTAACTGGAACTACAAGCGGCCCAGAATTACCAACAGGGCCGTTTGAAACCTGGAAAAGTCAGCGCAATTTAGTTAATCGTTATTTGCAAACCCTTAACTGGTCGGAATTTGAATCAATTAATGTGAATCAAAAAACTTGGGGTGATGGAGCTTATGGTCGAGAACGAATTTTTTTAGGGGAATTAATGGAAAATCGCAATATGTTAACCACTAATGCCACCGCGAGATTATTGCATAGTATTATTGGTGGGGTGGCGGTTTCTTCGATTGCTTCTGGTCAGATGATGACATTAATTCAACGCAGTCTTGACCCCAAAGATTTAGCGAAAAATCCAGAGAATCAAGTCGCAGGTTTTCTAGGAGGTGGATTACCTAAAACGGCAAAACTCTGGTCAAAAGCCGGACATACTAGCCAAGTTCGCCATGATGCGGCTTATATTGAACTTAATTCGACTCAATCTTATTTATTAGTAGTATTTACGGAGGGAAAAGCCCAAAGTAAGAACGAGGAAATCTTACCTTTTATTTCTCAAAAAGTTGTGGAAGCAATGAAAATACTTTAATTTGATGTGATATTCCTCATAATAAGGCCCTCGGCGATTGAAATCGTGGCTACACAAACGATGTCCGCCTGCGCGGACTTATATGGTATGTGGATAGGAAAAATCCGCCCCCAGAATCTTTAACCCGCGTCGGCGGGTTTTGTTTGTGTAGCTGCGGTTTCAACCGCCTTTGATTTGATGTGACTTGGCTAACAAAGAGGAAATTGATGCTGATATTGCAGCCGAAGAAGCAGAAGCGGATCGAATAGAAGCATTGAGTTCTAAGCGTCAGATTCACAATTTGCAGACTGATATAGATTTAGAAATACCAACACTAGCTAATTATCCCAGTCGCCGAGAATTTATGCAATTGCCATTAGAAGAGAGGCGAAACATTCTAGCAAAACAAGCTGAGGCAATGTTGTCGCATTACCAGGAAGATAGAGAATGGCAAGAATTAGAAGCGGGAGATTTAATTGACTACTAACTCTCTTTTTCCTAAACGGGGTGATATTTGGTTGACTAATTTTGACCCAACAATGGGAGCAGAAATTAAAAAAATTCGTCCGTTAAACATATAGGATATACTGGTAGATGTACCCTCGTTGCACAAAAATGAACTGGCAAGAATATATTACTATCAACCTCAAGGTTTGTCATGGGAAACCTTGCATTAAAGGAACTCGAATTATGGTATCAGTTATCCTTGATAACTTAGCGGATGGACTGACAGCCGAAGAAATTGTCGCCGAATATCCACCACTTCAATTAGAAGATGTAAAGGCTGCGCTCTCCTATGCTGCGGCACTGACAAGAGAAGAGGAATTATTGCCAATTCGATGAGTACAATGCTGATAAAATTAGATGAAAATATGAGTGTCGCACACGCTGAGTTCTTGCGACAAATGGGTTACGATTGCGATCGCGTCACAGATGAAGGACTATCGGGTGCTGATGACGAGATTGTATGGCAGCAAGCTTGTGCTGAGGGGCGTTTTTTTATCACCCTAGACTTAGACTTTTCAGATGTCCGTCGTTTCCCGCCAGGAACTCATCCGGGTATATTATTGTTACGTTCTCGCAGTCGTAGCCGTCAGTATGTGCTTGATGTACTGTCCCGTGTTGTCAGCGAGCAACCACTAGAAACTTTGCAAGGCTGTTTGGTGGTTGCAGATGAAATGCAGACGAGAATTCGCAGGCCACCAGTTTAAATCTGAGTAGTTAATAATTTTTGAGGAAGAGGCGATCGCACGCTTAGTCAAGAAACGAATATTGCTAAATTGGCAAAAATTAGAAGTAGGAGATTAATGAAGTTAATACCTAACATATCATCCTGTCGCTATGGCTTTATGGTGTACAGCAAGTATGACATTTTTATTGGACGATCGCTAGATATTTACGGAGAGTGGTCAGAAACCGAGATAGATATATTTAAGCAAATACTTCACCCCGGTGCTGTGGTTGTTGAAGCTGGATCAAATATAGGATCGCACACTATTTTTCTTGCTCAAGCTGTTGGACTAGAAGGAACTGTTTTTGCCTTTGAACCACAACGCCTCATCTTCCAGACTCTGTGTGCAAATTTAGTGTTGAATGATCTAACTAATGTTATCACACGCCATGCAGTTCTTGGCAAAGAGACTGGAGTTATAAGAGTACCGTTTATTGAGTATAAAAAGAGTAATAATTTTGGTGGTTTAGAACTTGGTGGTTTAGGAGATGGGGAGCAAGTCGAGGTGCAGACAATTGATAGCCTCCAACTCCCAAAATGCCACCTCATCAAAGCCGATGTTGAGGGAATTGTCTCCAAATTCTTTGGCTTTCTCATAATTATTCGTAACTAATGTTTTTGGTATTTTCAATCCCAAAGACTCGGCAAGTTCTAAATTGGGCAGCTTTTGGCTTGCCTGTTTATTGTTCCAGTAGGGGTTGTATAAAGATATTCTCAAGTTGCTAAAGAATTTTATTGTACGGAACGTCATGTGGGAAATATCGCCTCAAAATTATGGAAAATTATGTCATAAATTTTAGAGGAAAATGTAAATAAATCTACTTTTAAGTCTGCAATTGAAAGATATCAAATTTCTAAAGTTTCAAATTCAGGTCATTTTAACTACGCACCTATCGCTGTCTGATCATCCTAGATGACGTGCAGCAAATCCTCAACAGCGGCCAACTTGCAGGCAATTATAAACCCGGATATGAAAATTATGGAACCCTATTTAAACTTATCGGCGAAATTCCTCATAATAGCTGCTTAATCCTCAATAGTTGGGAACCCCCTTCAGATATTTTAACATTTACCGATGATAATTTAGCAGTATGTTTATTACAATTAACTGGCTTAGGTGAAGCCGCCACAGAAATTATTAGAGAAAAAGGTTTATTAGATGAAGATCGCTGGCCAGAATTGATTAACCTTTATCAAGGTAATCCCCTCTGGTTAAAATTAGTTGCTCAAACTATTAATAACTTATTTAGCGGTAGAGTATCTCAATATTTGAGTTATGAATCAGTATTTTTAAGCGATGAATTGACACCGATATTACAGCAGTAGAAATCAAGCCCTCGGCGATTGAAATCGCGGCTACACAAACGATGTCCGCCTGCGCGGACAAGGAGGGTATGTGGGTAGGAAAAATCCTTCCCCAGAATCTTTAACCCGCGTCGGCGGGTTTTGTTTGTGTAGCTGCGGTTTCAACCGCCGGATAATTAAAAACTTTGATTTGATCTGACATTCCCTTTATGTAGAAATCAAGCCCTCGGCGATTGAAATCGCGGCTACACAAACGATGTCCGCCTGCGCGGACAAGGAGAGTATGTGGGTAGGAAAAATCCGCTCCCAGAATCTTCAACCCGCGCAGGCGGGTTTTGTTTGTTTAGCTGCGGTTTCAACCGCCGAATAATTAAAAACTCTGTTTCTAACTAAAAATTAGATTTATAGGAGTTTCATTTTAGTAATGAAACCCCTAAATCCCTAAAATTACCTTTCTTTTCCAGAAAAACTTCCAGTTGAAAAACTTAAACCTGAAGCAAAGTCTTCGCCATAAGCTTCTTCTCCATGTTGGTCAATATCCAAACCTTGTTCTTCGACCATCGGTTTAACTCGCAATTCCATTAAGGAACCGAGAATTTTGATAATCACAAAAGTTCCAGCCCCAGCAAAAACGTAGGTAGCAACTACCCCAACAATTTGAGGAATTAATTGCCCTGGATTGCCATACAAAAGTCCATCAAATCCAGCCGGATTGACACTTTTTGTAGCAAAAACTCCGGTTAAAATAGCCCCAACTGTTCCACCCACACCATGAACGGAATAGGTATCTAAAGAATCATCAAATTCTAATTTCACCCGCCAACTGACGGCATAGAAACAGCAAACGGTCGTGATAGAACCGATTAAAATAGCACCAACCGGGGTAACAAATCCTGCTGCGGGAGTAATTCCAACTAACCCAGCCAGGAAACCACTAGCAATCCCAACGGCCGTTGGTTTACCGCGTAAATACCATTCCACAATTGCCCAAGTCAATCCTCCGGCTGATGCTGAAACCATGGTGGCGACAAAAGCAACGGTAGCTAAAGAACCTACACTTAAAGCACTGCCAGCATTAAAGCCAAACCAGCCAAACCATAACATCCCAATTCCTAATAGGACAAAAGGAACATTATGGGGGGCATGGGGAACCACCATAAAACTTTTCCGCGAGCCAATCATCCAAACGATAACTACCGCCGACACCCCAGAACTAATATGGACAACGGTTCCCCCGGCAAAGTCTAAGGAACCAATGGCTTGTAACCAACCCCGACCCCAAACCCAATGGGCTAGGGGAGAGTAAATAAATGTAGACCAAAGTAAGACAAACGAAAAATAGCCCTTAAAGGTGATGCGTTCCACAATCGCCCCAGAAATTAAGGCTGGGGTGATGATGGCAAACATCATCTGATACACCATAAACAACTGGTGGGGGATGGTTCCGGCATAGCCAATGGGGTCAGGAGCCTCGGCTGTGACTTTATTTAAAAATACCCAATCTAATCCGCCAATAAACTGTTCCATGCCTTTGCCAAAACCTTCCGAGACGGGAGTTGAGACATCAAAGGCGAGGCTATATCCCCAGAATACCCAGGTAACGCCGACAATGCCCATTAAGATGAAACTCATCATCATGGTGTTGAGGACGTTTCGAGAGCGGACTAAGCCCCCGTAAAAGAAGGCTAAACCGGGTGTCATAAACAGGACTAAGGCAGCCGAAATCAACATAAAGGCGGTATCTCCGGTATTAATCGGATTTTCTACTGCCTCTTGCGCCCAAGCTGTTCCCGTCATAGGGCCAGCTAACAGAATGAATGTAAGTAATCCAATAATTCCTAATTTTTTCAGCATCGCTACTATTCTTTTCCTATAACCAATATCCAAAGATTGAATCTGTATTTTGCTCATTGATTCCAACAATGATTCTGTATCCTAAAACACAAACATCATCAGAGATGGGCTGCCCCGTGTTTTCAAACCGGGGTAAAAAAGGCAATAAAATTAACCCCCAGTGTTTAGCCGGGGGTTTTGTTGCTATGGGGTTGGGTGTATAGCAGTAATCAAGATAGTTAGGACATCAACAAGACCGTCAAAACCCTTTTGCTATATTTCCTATTCCTCATATTCGGGAATTTTTGTTTTCTCTGGAATATTAATTCGAGGAGGTTGATAGGGTTTGGGATTTTCGCCCTCATCCCAAGCGTCCGAATCTACCTCATCTTCATATTCATAGTCTAACTCTCTGGCATAGAGCTTTTGTTCTTTACGGGGGGTCGGGTCAATCGGAACTAATTCCCGTTCTCGATAACGATCATCCTCATCCCGTTCCACATCGCCCCAATTATCTTCTTCTTCATAGTCATTGTAAATCGGTTGGGGTTGGCGTAAAGGCTGAACTGGGGCGGGATGTTCTTCCCAGGCATCATTTTCATCCCAGGCTTCTTCCTGAGCCACCGCCGGGGCGCGATTCGCTCGTTGTGGAGCCGTTTGGGGTAGTCCGGTGCCTAACTGGTTAGCAGGTTTTACCGTTGGGGGATAATACATTCCCTCATCTTCTTTTTCCCAAGGTGCTTCTCCTAAACCTAAACGTTCTAACAGACCGACGGATAACTGTTGCAGTCGATCTTCTGAACCTTCAAAGACAATTAAGCGATTCGGGCCACTACTAACAATTTCCTCAATGGATAATTCATAGGTGCTGATCACCTGTTCAGGTATTTGAGGTAGACCGATGGAGGCAATAATCAAAGATTCTAGTTTGCCATCCCGGGTATCGAATTTGAAGCCGCGCACCCGTCCCAGGGGTTCCCCGGTTTCGGTAATGACCTCACTGTTGATCAGGGTACTGTAGTTTTCTACATCCACATCTTCTTCAAGGACGGTATCATCATCCACCAAAATTACGTCCCCGATTTCGCGGACACTACTCAGGTACATAAATTTTGGCATTCCAGCGATCGCTAGAATATTATTACGGATTCCGATCGCTACAATTTCACGCTGATCTATGTCTACCCATAATTGGCTGACGATTCCAAGTCGTCTACCTCTGTCACGGGTGATAACTTGAGTGCCGAGAATTTCGGAGCGTTGGCGGATATGTTCAGATGTCATGCTAATAGTGAATTTCAGTTTTAACTGTTAAATATACAGATTACTCTACAAGTTCTAATGGCGTGAATGCGTATCCTTGCCATTAGTTTTTCGGGTTTCCTCTATTGTAGTTGACACTCCCACCCCTACGCTACGCTAAAGGGGTGGGATTCTCGTATCTAGCCCAATCAAATAAAGACAGTTGAATATACTCTTTTTGATTGTTTTTCACCGAGTTCGGGGGTGCGCCAAACACCCCATAATTTAAACCGGATGAATCCATTACAGAAGCATCTCTCTTTAGGTTTAAATCACAAGCGAAACCATCCCATTGAGACAGATTTCGTGCAGCATTAAAATCAGAATTGTGGTAGTGACCATTAGGGCAATTAAAATCATGCCGATTTCTTTTGCCAATAACACCGCAAGTTGAACAAGATTTTGAGGTATATGGTGCAGGTCTTTTGATTAATTTCAATCCTTTCAAAGCCAACTTATAATTAAGTTTCTGCTCCAAAGAATAATAAGACCAAGTGTGTCGAGATTCACCGGAATCAGAACGAGATTTCTGGCTCTGTTTCATGGTTTTACGACATCCTTCCAAATCCTCTATAACAATATCGGCGTTATGGTATTCAGCAAAACGAACAATTCGGCGACTGACTGTATGGTTAATAGCTTCCATCCATCGTTGCTCTTTTTTGTTCCATTTCTTTAAAGCTCGAAACTTTTTAGCTTCTTGAAGTTGTTGCCTTCTTTGTTGAAAATAACGTCTCCGATGCTTAACGCTTTGACCATTAAAGAATTTACCGAAACCTTCTTTTGGTGCAACTACCGCTAAATTATTCTGCCCTCGGTCACATCCTAATGTTTTCTCTGTCTCAACTTCTGGAACATCCTCAGTAATTGACAGATAGGCATACCACTTATTTCGATGTTTAATCAATTTAAAAGAACCCCCTTGAATTGTTTCCTCTAACAATCCATCTAAAACGGGTTGCCAATGAGGAGATGCTACTTCAATGGGGATTCTTTTTTCACCTTTGAGGGTCGGGAAGCTAATTGAATAGGTACTCCCTTTTTGAGTTAATTTCCAATTTTGATTGTTAACTTCTACAGGAAGAACTTTATATTGCTTGGTTTTACGACCCGTTGGGGATGTGGTATGTCGAATAACTTGATTGACCAGAGCAGATTTTAACTCGGACATGATTTTAGCTGTTGTCATTTTTCGCCGTTCTTTAATTGGCAATGACAACAGCTTATTAGCAATCTGCGTGTTTTCTTCCGTCATTTGCTCAAACATTTGAGCTTGACAACGGTTGAGTTTTGCGAATTTTAATTTAATCGTCCGAGTTACTTTGATCATGGAAAATATGATAACATAAATATCTAATAACTGGGTACAAATTAATTGGTAGATGACGGCACTTAAAAGTGCCTGCGTCGCGTTTCATCCCACGGCTGAAGCCAGTGGGCTTTCACGATCCCACCCTGGCTTTGTAAAAAACTACCCTTGGCCCATTATACAATGATGCTATCGGAAGATTTTATTTTGGGTCACTATCGCCGGATAGATTCGGATTGATTATCAAGTGAATCTATAGGGTTCTACTGCACAGTTTTAGCCTCTCCCCAGTAGTGGGTAAAAGATTCTTAAAAAATAACTCGCATTCATACGAATAGAGTGGGGCATACCCGCTCTTTAGCTTGGGGATAATCCCACCTCTGGTTAAAGCACTGCAAGGTAATTTGATTAAGTGGTTTCGCTGAACCAAGAATCCCCACGCCTTCAGGCACAGGGAGTGTCAATAGATGGAATCCCCGCCCTGAACGGGCGGGGCGGATATCAAGCGGATAAACTTGCTTCTAGCCACTCGATTATTTTAGGTTTAAGGATAGCCCCTTCATGGGACTTGACAAGATTCCCATCTTTAAATAACCTCAAGGCGGGAACCCCTTCCACTTTATAGGATTTAACAGTGATAGGATTGGGATCTATCGCCATTTTTACTACTTTTAAGCGATCGCTATAGGTTGTGGCGATCTCTTCCATAAAAGGAGACATAAGCCGACAAGGGCCACACCAATCCGCCCAAAAATATACTAAAACTGGAAGTTCTGCTTTCAGAACTTCGGAGTCAAATTTTAAATCTTCAATGACAAGAACATGATTACTCATATAGCAATCCTAAATAGGTTGTAACATTTTAATACTGACATGAAACAGCTAGAAGTATTACCCATGTTCCGGTGTTCCGGCGTTCCGGCGTTCCGGCGCTCCCTTTTGCCCAGGACTTTTGAACACAACTCAAATAGGATTACTCAAATAGTGAGTGTGTGGAGATCCCCTCACCCAACCCTTTCAGGGTTTACCTAAAGTTTTATTGGCTGTATGTAGTGCTAATATTGTCAACAAAAGCAATTACCAACGCTTTTTCTTCATTCCCCAAGTCCGGTGTTTGCTGTAACCTGAGAAGGTGCTATGTCAACTTTAGTCATTGTTGAATCTCCAACCAAAGCCCGTACCATTCGCAACTTCTTACCATCGAGCTATCGGGTAGAAGCCTCAATGGGTCATGTCCGTGACCTTCCCCCCTCTGCTGAGGAAATCCCCGAAGAATATAAGGGGGAAACGTGGGCAAAACTAGGAGTGAATGTGGAAGGGAACTTTGAACCCATTTACGTTATCCCCAAAGATAAGCAAAAAATTGTTAAGGAACTCAAAGCCGCCCTCAAAGAAGCGGACGAACTCGTTCTCGCTACTGACGAAGACCGCGAGGGAGAGAGTATTAGTTGGCATCTACTCCAAATTCTGAAACCGAAAGTCCCAATTAAACGGATGGTATTTCACGAAATTACCCAAGAGGCCATTCGTGAAGCCCTAAAAAATTGTCGCACCGTTGATGAAGAACTGGTTCATGCTCAAGAAACCCGCCGCATCCTCGACCGCCTCTATGGTTATACTCTTTCCCCCCTGTTGTGGAAAAAAATTGCTAAGGGATTATCCGCCGGACGGGTGCAGTCCGTGGCCGTGCGTTTACTGGTCAGTCGAGAACGGGATCGTCGGGCTTTCCGGTCTGGGGGCTATTGGGATTTAAAAGCCCTTCTGGAATATACCCCCCCCAACCCCCCCGATTCAAAGGGAGGCGCGGGAAGTAAATTTGAAAGCAAACTGGTGAGTCTGGCCGGGGTAAAAGTGGCGACCGGAAGCGATTTCGATGAAACCACTGGAAAAATTGCCGCAGGTCGGAAGGTGGTTTTACTGGATGAAGCCGCTTCAGTAGCTTTAAAACAAAGGTTATCGGGTAAACCCTGGACGGTGGCCAACTTAGAGGAAAAGGCCGTTACTCGCAAACCCTCTCCTCCGTTTACCACCTCCACCTTGCAACAGGAATCTAACCGTAAACTCCGGTTAAGTGCCCGTCAGACCATGCAAACCGCCCAAAGTTTGTATGAGCGGGGATATATTACCTATATGAGAACGGATTCCGTACATTTATCTGAGCAAGCGATTACCGCAGCCCGGGAATGTGTGGAACAGAAATATGGGAAAAACTACCTTAGTCCCAAACCTCGGCAATATACGACTAAATCTAAAGGAGCGCAGGAAGCCCACGAAGCCATCCGTCCGGCGGGAAGTTCTTTCCGCACGCCCCAAGAAACGGCCCTAAGTGGGGCTGAACTCAACCTCTATGATTTAATTTGGAAGCGTACCGTTGCCTCCCAGATGGCTGACTCTCGCCAAACTAATATTACCGTTGAGCTAAAAGTTGAGGATGCCGGATTCCGCAGTACCGGAAAACGAATTGATTTTCCTGGGTTCCTGCGGGCCTATGTGGAGGGTTCCGACGACCCAGAAGCAGCCTTGGAAGACCAAGAGGTATTATTACCCCCTCTGAAAGTTGGCGACCATCCCGACTGCAAAAAGTTAGATGTAGTTGGACACGAAACCCAACCTCCGGCTCGGTTTACGGAGGCGTCTTTAGTTAAGACCCTAGAAAGTGAAGGTATTGGTCGCCCTAGTACCTACGCCAGTGTAATTGGAACTATTATTGATCGGGGGTATGTTCAGTTAAAAAATAACGCCCTGATTCCAACTTTTACGGCCTTTGCGGTTACCAACCTCTTAGAAACATACTTCCCGGATTTGGTCGATTTGCGATTTACCGCCCGCATGGAAGACACCCTCGATGATATTGCTACCGGAGAAGCTCCTTGGCTACCCTATTTGGAAAAATTCTATTTAGGCGATGCTGGACTGGAAAATCAGGTTAAAGACCAAGCCAGTAAAATTGATACCAAAATCGCCCGAACTATTGAGTTAGAAAATTTGGGGGATGAAGATGACCCAATTCAATATCGCGTCTGTATTGGTAAGTTTGGCCCCTATATTGAGGCGGGGACTGGAGAGGACATGATTACCGCCTCCATTCCCCAGGATTTGACTCCGGCGGATTTAACCCCGGAGGTAATTCGGGAGTTGGTGGGACAAAAAACCGAAGGGCCAGAAAAATTAGGAGTTCACCCAGAAACGGGAGAAACTATCTATATATTAATCGGCCCATACGGCCCCTATGTGCAGTTGGGGTTAGAAGCCGAAGACAGTAAAAAACCGAAACGGGTATCTATTCCTAAAGGTGTTGAGAAGGAAAACGTCACCTTGGAAATGGCTTTGGGGTTATTAGCCCTACCGCGACTGTTGGGAACCCATCCTGAAACCGAGGCTAAGATTAAAGCCGCCTTGGGGCCGTTTGGGCCATACATTGTCCATGACCAGGGGAAAGAGGGTAAGGATTATCGGTCGCTGAAAGCCCCGGATGATGTTTTAACTATTAGTTTAGAACGGGCCTTAGAACTGTTAGCCCAACCGAAAACCAGTGGCCGGGGAGGACGGGGTAAAAAAGAAATTCCGCCTTTACGCGAGTTAGGAACCCATCCCGCAGATGGTGAACCTGTGAATGTTTATGATGGTCGTTATGGGCCATACATTAAACATGGAAAAATCAATGCTTCCTTACCCAAGGATGCGGCGGTAGAGGCGTTTACCTTAGCCCAAGGGTTGGAATTGTTAGCAGCAAAAGCGGATTCGGGTTCGAGTTCTCGGAGTAAGTCTAAAACGACAAAAACGGCCGCTAAAACCACAGCTAAAACCACCAAAACCACAACTAAAAAGTCCTCAACGAGCAAAAAAACAAGCTCTTAGTTTGTTGTTTGGGATTGTTGGCTACCCTTGTCGGGGTGCGAGAAAATACCATAATCACGCACCCCTAAATTTTAAATGCAAAAGCAGATTATTCATCTTCATCAAATACCGGAGGCCAAAGTTCTGCAACTATTAATTCCCATCCCGGGAGCAGTTCGCTAACAGTTAAAATATCACCATTTCCTAATATCATTATAGGCTGATCCGGTCGGTAAACTTCCAGTTGACAGGTATCGGGGTCAATCAGAATCGCAACTTTAACGCCCTGTTGGATATAAACTTGGATTTTATCTCGCAGTTTTTTCATGCGATCGCTTTGAGATTTGACTTCAACGACTAAATCGGGAGCTAGGGTCGCAAAATATCTCACACTTCTGGGCAAGCGATCGCGCAAAACAAAAGTAACATCCGGCGCTTTTAGGTCACTATTTGGTAAAATAAACCCACCTGCGGAGTCGAAAACACGACCCAAGCGACGAGGTTTCACCCAATTACGAAGTTGACTAGCAAATTCTAAGGAGACTTCACTGGCGACGATATCTGATGGCCCCATAATGGTAATATTACCCTGTTCCAGTTCAATTTGATAGTCTAAACCCGCTTCACACAAGACGGACTCGATACGTTCTAGGTCTTTGATGGTCATTTCAGGCATGGTGCAGAAGTCCTAGGAGATTGTTATAACTGATCTTACCGAAAATGCACTGGAAGCAGCAGCGCATCTCACCTTCAATGTAACTCAACTTTCTCTTAACATCACGCTTAATATAAATATTGCTATATTCAGTTAAAATAAATCAAGTTGAGACTATTGCTAAAAAATGAACACCCTATCTACTCCCACAATTCAACCTCAAACCCTGACCAAAATTGGTGTAATTGGAGGGGGACAATTAGCTTGGATGATGGGAATAGAAGCCACATCTTTAGGGATTTCTTTATTTGTTCAAACGCCCGAAACTGACGACCCCGCCGTACCTTTTGCGACCGAAACAATTTTAGCCAAAATTGATGATGCCACAGCCACGGCAAAATTAGCAAATCATTGCGATGTTATTACTTTTGAGAATGAATTTGTTGATTTAAACGCCCTCTCTAAACTGGCGGAACAGGGAATTTGTTTTCGTCCACGCTTGTCAGCTTTATCTTTATTATTAGATAAATATGATCAACTCATTTATTTAGAAAAAATTGGTTTACCCGTTCCCGAATTTCAACTTTTAAACCCCGAAAATGGTAAAGTAATTGATCATAATCTGGGTTATCCAGTTGTTTTAAAAGCCTGTCGTTATGGATATGATGGACAGGGAACTTTTATTGTTAAAAATGCAGACGAATTATCAGAAATTTGGGCAAAATTTAAGTATTCTACGATGTTATTACAAAAATTTGTTCCTTTTGAAAGGGAATTAGCTGTTATCGCGGCGCGTTCGGTGGCGGGAGATGTGGCAGTTTATCCAATTGTTGAAACAGTACAGAAAAATCAAGTCTGTCATCGGGTTATTGCTCCAGCTAATATTAATAAAACTATAGCCGAAGCAGCAGAAGCGATCGCCAAAACCTTACTTAATAGTTTACAAGTAATTGGTGTATTTGGGATAGAATTATTCTTAACATCCGAAGGCAAACTATTAGTTAATGAAATCGCACCGCGCACCCATAATTCCGGTCATTTTAGTTTAGATGCTTGTGAAACTTCCCAATTTAAACAACATTTAAGGGCGGTGAGTGGTTTACCATTAGGTAATACCGCTTTAAAATGTAGTGGGGCGATCATGGTGAATTTATTGGGGTTTGAAACTGCTAATAGTGAATATTTAGAAAAGCGTCAAAAGATCGCAGAAATTCCTAATTCCTTTATTCGTTGGTATGGTAAAACCGCATCTCGTCCAGGTAGAAAGTTAGGTCATGTAACGGTATTAATTCAGACAGAAAACGATCAAAATATAGAAAAAGAAGCAAATGCGATCGCCGATCAAATTGAATCAATTTGGTACTTGTAGGGTGCGTAAGATCGGCATACACACCAAAACCCCATCATTCCAAAAAAGCCAGTCTATACCCATTAATAATGAATACTCATTTTAATCAAGCTCGTTCTAGTTTAAAACAAACTTTATCCCGTTATAACCACTTACAACGGGGGCGAAGGAGTTCTCATCCTGAATTACAAGCAACATTACAAAAACAGTTAGAAATCCTATCAACTAATTTAGAAAAACTAGAACAAGGAATTATTAGAATTGCCGTCTTTGGATTAGTTAGTCGGGGAAAATCGGCGGTTTTAAATGCCTTATTGGGGGAAAAAATTCTCCAAACCGGGCCGTTAAATGGTGTAACCCAATGGCCCCGTTCTATTCGTTGGAGTGTACCTTTATCTCAGATTGAAGAACCGAATCGAATTGATAATATTGACGAACAAAATCCGATTCAAGTTGAGTTAATTGATACCCCAGGATTAGATGAAGTCGCCGGACAGGTACGGGGGGATATGGCAAAGGAAGTCACTCGCCAAGCGGATTTAATTTTATTTGTGGTATCGGGGGATTTAACTAGAACCGAATATGAGGCTTTATTAGAATTACAAAATGCTCATAAACCGTTAATTATTGTTTTTAATAAAATTGATTTGTATACAGAAATAGAACAGGAAAAAATCTATCAAAATTTACAAAAACTAGCTCACACTCAAGATATTTCTATTGTTGAATCTCCTAATAAATCTAAACCATTTGAGATTGTCAAAGTATCAGCAGAACCCGCACCAATCCAACTTAGAATTGAATGGCCAGATGGTCGAATAACTTATGAATGGGAATCTCCATCATCTCAAATTGATGAATTAAAACAGATTATTTTAAAGCTATTAAATCGAGAAGGACGCTCACTTTTAGCTTTAAATGCTTTAGTTCAAGGGCGAGAAGCAGAAAGAATTATCGCCCGTCAAAGTATTAAATTACAAGCGGCGGAAGCAGAGGAATTAATCTGGAAATTTACTCGTTATAAAGCTATAGCGGTAGCCTTAAATCCCATTGCTATTTTAGATGTATTGGGTGCAACAATTAGCGATTTAATTTTAATTCGGTCTTTGGCCCGTTTATATGGTTTACCGATGACCAGTTATCAAGCGGGGAAATTATGGAAAAAAATTCTATTAAGTTCGGGAGGATTACTATTAGCTGAAATGGGTAGTGGTTGGATATTAGGATTTGGTAAAAGTGCGGCTGGGTTAGCCACAGATCTCGCTAATTATGCCGGAATTGCGATTACTCAAGCCTCAATTTCTGCCTATCTAACCTATACTGTTGGTCAGGCGGCGCAAGTATATTTAGAAAAAGGCTGTACCTGGGGTGAACAGGGTATTGATACCGCTATTCAAGAGATTTTAAATCAAGTTAACCGAGATAGTTTTATTATCCGCTTAAAGTCGGAAATTGATCGAAATTCTCAACTTGATTCTTTAGAAGTAGATTGAGCAGAATTAGGCTCTTTTGTGGGAAAGGTAAGAAAATTACCAAATCCTCCTAAAGTTTGATATTTATATCCAGCGATTTCGGTCGTATAAACACTAAATAAAATCGCATTTTGTCGGGTTGTGGATTTATCTACCGTGTCTTTAATTAAGTTACGTTGATTGACCACTAAGGTATTACAAGTATTCACTAACGCACTAGAAAATCCTTTTAAAAATTCAGGGACTTGAGATTCTTTACAAATGGATTTTTTAATTTCGGTGGATAATTGATCAGAAGCATAATTAATATATTCTTCTCGTTTAGGATTGGTAAATGCCATAGTTCCGGCTAAAATAGTCAGTAGAATTACACCTTTTCCTAGATAACCCGAAGATGATTGGGATGGAGTAGAATCAAGTTTCATCATGGCTTTAATAAAAATAACAGAATATCTTGATTATATCTTTCTGGAGTTATTCTGTCGCTTCAGGATTTTAGCTAGACCAAGGAAAGGTAATTTTTTTAGGTATCACCGCTTGGAATTGCGACTCTAAAGTAACAAAATATAGTTCTACATCCAGATTGGGATAACGATGACGAATCTTGGTATAGGCTTGGTTTAAATAATCAGCATGGGCTTGATATTCTTGTTCGGGATTTTGATGCAGGTTAGGGTTAATTAAACTAGAGTATGCTCCACAATCTTCATGATCTAAAATGATCACTTTTTCAATAGAATGGAGTTTATAGGATAAATCTAATTGATCCCAAAAAACCGTTGCTTCTGCTTTGTGGGGAAAACCAGAAATTGCTAAGGAAGCTCCGGCTAGGGCTGTCCAGTCATATTTTTGAGGTAAAATATTAGAGAGAAATTGCTGTTCTGCATTCATAAACCGAAAATCAATACAACTTAATACTAAAGCTGTAGCGTGATGATTTGCAGATAGAGCGGGTTTAGCAAATTCTAACAGAGGAATAGAAACAATAGTTGTTAAAAGCGATCGCATAAACCAACGACGACTTAACAAATGGGAACAATTCCCCTGACAGGAACATTTTTGATTAGTTGGAAAGGTATTTTTCATGGAGTTTGAAGGCTTAGATCATCCATTAGAGAGTGTTAGACTGATTAACAATTGTTTACATAGGGAGGTTTTATAGAGCCTACTTACTTATAATAGATTAATAATCGCATTCTGTATTTAATTTCACAGAAGAGAGAAAATCTTAGTTTCGCCGATACTTTCGCTTTTCTCTAAATAATGTTAATATCGAAGTATGGATAGTGTGTACAGGCTACAAGGTGTTGACTTTGAATGGGACATAAACAAAGCCGAGAGCAACCTAGAAAAACATGGCGTTAGCTTTGAAGAAGCCGCAGAGGTTTTCTTCGATCCATTCTATCAGGAGGGAGACGCTACTTCTAATCAGGAACCGCGCGATTTTATACTGGGTTATTCCCTTTCTCAACGCCTATTACTCGTAGTTTATGTAGAACGTAGTCTGCGAATCTGCATCATTTCTTCCCGTCCTGCTACCCGCACTGAAAGGAAATTATATGAACAATCCTGAAGCAGAAATAAAATTGCAATTGCGGCCACGGATCACGGAAACAGTCTCGATTGAAGTCCCAATAGATACTTTAGAATCACTGACAAAAATAGCGACAATTCGAGATATGTCTGTAGAAGCGTTGCTGAAGTTTTATATAGGACAAGGCTTGCGGACAGACTTAACTAAAGCCTTTTCAGAACGCCTGTTGGATACAACGGCTCAAGTGCTGGCCAGACATCTTGATTCAGAAGAAGCCGAAAAAATTACTCAGTAATCCGTTGTTGGGCTTTAGCCCCTCTTAAGATGGGCTGAAGCCCAACAACGGGGGTTTTTGGGGTTGATAATCTTAAACTACTTTTTTCCGCAAAAATAATATTAAAGCCTGACTAATTTCTTGAGGCCAATGTTCTTGGGGATAATGTCCGGCTTTTTCTAAGGTGATAATTTCAATATCAGAAATCCCTTTTGCAAAGGTTTCAACATCGGTAAAATTCAACCAAGGATCAATTAATCCCCAAATAATTTGAGTTGGGCGATGCCAATTTTTAAAGCCAGATTCTATTTCAATCATAGCATCTTTTAAGCGTAAATTTTTTAAGGTTGCTAAGAGCGATCGTCCAGCCGCAGAAGCCTTTAAAAACGGACTACGATACACTTCTAAAACCTTATCTTCAATCACATATTTACTACCTCCTTCTAAAGTTCTATCAACTAATAAAGGATCTTGAGTGATCATATCTCCCACAAACGGTAACGCCATTTGTTGTAATTTCCAGGGGAGTTTAACCGATGTGGAAATAGGAGTATTCAGAATAATTAATTTTTCAATTTGTTCAGGATAACGTAGGGCATATTGTAATCCCATTGAGCCTAAAAATCCTTGAACAACTAAATAAAATTTTTCTATTTTTAACTGTTTTAAAAATTCTCCTAAACCTTGAATAAAGGCATCAGGCGTATAGTTAAAATCCCGTTTATCTGGTTTTCCCGAATATCCAGAACCTATCCAGTCCGGTGCGATCGCTTTATATCCTTGTTTTTCTAATTCATCTAAAATTACTAACCAACTATAACTCTGAGAAACTAATCCATGCAATAACACCACGGGAATTTTATCATTGGTTTCGGGATTTGTTTCCCGATAAAACCAATCTAAAGATCCGACTTTAATCTCGTTTTTAGTAATTGACATAATATTTTCCAGCCTAATTTAACCACAAAGACACAAAGACACAAAGAAGAGTAAAAAAAGTTGTAGAGACGTTAAATTTAACGTCTCTACAAGGGTTGAAATCATCAAAACGACTCAAAAGTTAGAAATTCATTTCAGCCGCTTGAACTTTCTCAATTTGTTTCTTCTTCATTACCAGCATAACTTGAGCTAACATCACCAAAGCGATAAAAGCAATTAAGCCAGTAACACGAGTGGAACTTTGCAGAACAATTTCAGTATCATGCTGACCAAAACCGCCCACATTTGGGTTATCGGTTAAAGCATCACCTACTGCAACAGTTTGACCTTCAGAAACCATCACAGAAGGGCCAAGAGGAATTTCATCGACAACGGTTTGACCGTCGGCCTTTTGAATGGTCACTTGAGAACCTGATTCTGCGTCCGTTGTTACCTGAGTAACGGTTCCAGCAGCAGAGGCTTTATAAACGGTATTATTGCTAGAGTTTCCGGCCGGATAGACTTGACCGCGACCTCGGTTTCCACCGACATGAATAGCAAATTTACCATAGTGAACGGATTTATCCGTTTCGGGGTTAGGAGACAAGACAGGGAAGATAATTTCTTGATGTTCTTCTCCGGGTAATGGCCCAACAATCACCACATTTTCTTGATCTTCCCGATAGGGTTGGAAGTATAGATCACCAATTTCTTCCTTCCATTCTTCAGGAATCCGATCTTCAGGAGCAATTTTAAAGCCTTCGGGCAGCATTAATACCGCACCGACGTTTAAACCACCTTTACTACCATCGGCCGTGACTTGTTGAACGTTGGTATCGTAGGGAATTTTAACAACCGCTTTAAAAACAGTATCCGGTAAAACCGATTGGGGAACTTCAATTTCCGTAGATTTTGCCGCTAAGTGACAGTTGGCACAAACAATCCGTCCCGTCGCTTCCCGGGGGGTTAGGGGAGCGGTTTCTTGCGCCCAAAAAGGATAGGCCGCCGCCGACTGGGGTAGGGCAAAATCACTGGTTAGGAAGAAAGCAACCGTTGCTACGGCAACCCAAAGGATTTTCCAAGCCCGCAAACGAGGCATTTTTACTAATTGATCAATTGGTTGCATTACTAATGTTCTATTTCTGGTCAAAGTCAACAGAATCAATGATCGCAGAGTTCAGATTTCAGGTATTTATCTAAAATCTAAAATCCTAGAATTTAAAATTTATTAAGACCACCAGGGATTTTCACCCGTGCGGAAATCGGTTTCTGTCCAAGTTGTAAAGCTCAATCTATCATCCGTAACCGTGGCGTGAACCAGGGGTAAGGATAACGGTGCTGGCCCACGAACAACTTTGCCCTCGGAGTTATATTGAGAGCCGTGACAGGGACACATAAATTTATTTTCGCTGGCATTCCAAGGGACAACGCACCCTAAGTGGGTACAAACCGCATTGATTCCATATTCCGCTAAGGAGGAATCGGACTCAATCACCATATAGGTGGGGTCGCCTTTTAAACCTTGAGCCAAAACCCGATCACCCGGTTTATGGCTGGATAAAAATTCACTGACGATAACATCGTTACCCAGAGCATCTTTAGCCGTGACACCACCGCCAGCAGAACCGCTAGAGGGGGGCAGAAAATATTTGATCACCGGATACAGCGCCCCGACAGCAACGCCTGTAACTGTACCGAAGGTCAGTAAATTCATGAATTGACGACGCCCCATACTCGGAGCATCGGAGGTTACTGAAATTTGAGTCATAACTGACGCAGCTTGTCTGTGTGATTGTTACTTAATACTGGGCAAAGAAGCCGTTAATCTACTGAATTTAGTTGAACATCTGACTCACTCGATTGAATAACGGCAAGCCCGATCTTCCTTCTATAAGCATTATCACATTATTTGCACCCATGTTTATTGGGTGTTGACGGTTAAGGTTGAGGTGTTGAAAGATTGGGGTGTTGGCTGTTAATGGTTAGCGAGCGCCCCTTCTTGATTTTTTCCCACCCAACTTTAAAACAACCCTGGGAAGCAGCCCTCCCAACCATTAACACCCTTGGGTATAAGTTTCAAAGAAGGTATCATCAAGGTCATAGCCTAGCATTTGAGCCATGGCCATGAGGCGGGATTTACTGGGAAGGTTGTTTTGGGTGAGCCAGTGGTCAAGGATAAAGATCTTTTGCATTAAGAAGATTTCTAGGGCTTCCGGGTTATATTGGATGCCTTCGGTACGATGGAATTGATGGGGGACGAGCATCGCCACATAACGGGCTAATTCCCCAGATTTCCAGTCCAGAAACAAGGGTAGCCAAGGATATTGGGCGTCTAGGCGAATAAACCATAATCGAATTTCAGGAACTTCTGAAATTTCTCTGGGGTCTTCCGGGTCACGGGAATAGTCGATCTCGAAGCTAATTTGCTGTTCATAGGCTGTAATATCGGTATTTTCAGGGATAGGATCGATTACCCTTTGCACAGGGGACAAATCTAAACGATTTACTTGCTCAGAATTTAGCTTGATGATAATTGCCATTCAATGTCAACCTTTGCAGATAGAAACCACTGTTTACTATAAAATCCCTAAGATACAATAGAAAGTATAGTCTAAGTATGGGATCGGTGCTCCCAAAACTATTGAAATTTCATAAATAAACTGAGGCAAAAATAGTGAAACCAATTCGTTGTTTAGAAGATGCAATCAATTATTGTCAAGCTAAAGGAATGCGGCTGAGTCGTCAGCGTCGTTTAGTTTTAGAATTGCTTTGGCAAGTTCAAGAACATTTATCAGCCCGGGATATTTATGATCGATTAAATCAACAGGGTAAAGCTATTGGTCATACATCGGTTTATCAAAATTTAGAAGCCCTATCGCGGGAAAATATTATTGAGTGTGTGGAACGTTCGGATGGCCGTTTATATGGACATATTAGCGATTCCCATTCCCATGTTAATTGTTTGGATACCGATAAAATTTTAGATATTCATATCGAATTACCTCCGGAATTATTAGCCCAGGTTGAACAACAAACTGGCGTTAAAATTACGGATTATCAAATTAATTTTTATGGTTATTCTGTTAATTCAATGAAGATTAATGAATTTGTGGAAGGGGAATTAGTAGAATTGACGGTTCAGGATATTCTCAATGCTTAATCTATCTAAAGATAACTCATTGATCAGCATCCTGACTTAACGTTAGTTCTTCAACGCTATTTTCCATCTCTAAAATGGGTTTCCAATGGTCTTGATTTTGTGGACTTAATGGGTTCCAATAAGTAATCGTCGATTTTGACATAACATCACCGGATAGTTGAGGTTGAGCGAGAAGATGGTGCGGGTACTGGCCCTACGGGGGAGTCCTGGATTAGACAGAAGCTATAGTGGAACAGAATACAACTCTTTTCAATTCAGTGGGTAGTCTGCAACAATAGCGCCTATGGAGACATCATCTTTTCAAATCACCCTGTTAATGGTCATTACGGTCATGGCTGGGATTTCGGCTCAAGTCTTGGCAGACTACCTGAAAGTTCCTGCCATCGTATTTCTGCTATTATTCGGCATTCTGGCGGGGAATGACGGCTTGAGTTTAGTACAGCCAAACCTGTTGGGAAGTGGTTTAGAAGTCATTGTCTCTCTGTCGGTAGCCTTAATTCTGTTTGAGGGGGGATTAAGTTTAGACCTGCGGGCGCTGGGTCAAGTCTCTGGGAGTATTCGCAATTTAGTCACCTTTGGTACTTTAATCACCCTGATGGGGGCTGGAATAGCGGCCCATTGGTTAGGGGAATTTCCTTGGCCCATCGCCTTTCTCTACGCGGCTTTGGTGGTGGTCACAGGCCCAACGGTAATCGGGCCATTGCTGAAACAGGTTTCCGTAGACCGTCAAGTTTCCGCTTTGTTAGAAGGTGAAGGGGTTCTAATTGACCCCGTGGGGGCGATTTTAGCGGTTTTAGTCCTTAACGTTGTCCTGAATGGCAATACTGACCCCCTAGAAATTATGGGACAACTGCTATTGCGTTTAGGTATTGGGGCGGGAATTGGCTTAATTGGGGGTGGAATGTTGGGATGGTTATTAAAAACTGCCCAATTTATGTCGGAAGAATTAAAGAATTTAGTGGTATTAGCGGCTTTGTGGGGATTATTTGATACCGCAGAATTGCTAATGAGTGAATCGGGTTTAATGACAACAGTTGTCGCCGGAATGATGGTGCGTTATGTCGGTGTTCCTGAAATGCGTCAGTTACTCCGATTTAAAGGTCAGTTAACGATGTTGGCGGTTTCAGTTTTATTTATTTTATTAGCGGCGGATTTATCCTTAGAAAGTATAGTAGCTTTGGGATGGGGAAGTGTATTAACGGTTTTGGCGTTAATGTGGGTTGTGCGTCCGATTAATATTTGGCTTTGTACTTTAAATAGTAACCTGAATTGGCGACAAAAATTATTTGCGTCTTGGATTTCACCTAGGGGAATTGTATCGGCTTCTGTTGCTTCTTTGTTTGCGATTTTACTTACCCAACGGGGAATTAATGGGGGAGACTCAATTAAAGCTTTAGTCTTCTTAACTATTATTATGACGGTGGTAATTCAAGGATTAACTGCCCGATGGATGGCTGAAAAATTAGGAGTAACTTCCCAGTCGGTAACGGGGGCGGTGATTGTTGGTTCAAATCCTTTGAGTCGATTGATTGGTAGATTGTTCCAAGAACGGAATGAGTTAGTGGTGATGATTGATACTGACACCGAAGCCTGTGAAAAAGCCCGACAGCAAGGGTTACGGGTTTATCAAAGTAGTGCTTTAGATGCCAATGTTTTGGAGGAAGCGGGACTAGAATTAATGGGAACATTCCTAGCAATGACGAGTAATGGGGAAGTAAATGTGGTACTGGCTGAACGTGCAGATGCCGAATTTAAACCGCCCCGGGTATTAGCATTATTTCCCCGGGAACCTCAAACTACAATAACTGTTAATCGGGAGAAAGTTCAACAGGCTTTTATTCCAGATGTTTCTTTAAAAGAGTGGAATACTTATCTGGAAGACAAGGAAGTAAAATTAGGTGAAACAGTATTACGTCAACCCGGATTAGAATTTCAAATAGCCCATCTACAAGCATTAATTCGCTCTGGGGAATTAATTCCTTTATTAATAGAAAGAGATGGCAATTTCCAAGTTTTAGCCGCTTCAGAATCTTGGCAAGTTGGAGATCAGATTATTTATCTTCTTCATGATCCTAAACCCACTTTGCTCAAGCGTTTATCCGGTTCTCAAAAATCTAATTTAACCTTAGAAAAACATCCTGCTGTTGAGGAAGTCCCTTTATCAGTTATTGTAAATCGGCTAATCTTTAAACTGATGACTGATTATTCTTGTTCGGAACTTTCAGAAACTTCAGGAATATCCTGGGATTCCTCAACTTCTATATTAATGGTTTCTGAGGGAGTTTCTAGGGTTTCTGGTAGAATCGTCCGAATTTCAATCTGATCTAAACGAGGGCCTTCTGTTGATAAAATGGTAAAATCAAAAGTTTGATAATTTAAGGTTTCTCCAACGACTGGAATTTTTTGGAATTGATAGATCAAAAATCCTCCTAGGGTTTGATATTCTTCGGTTAAAGGTAAGTTTAAATCTAAACGTTCATTCAGTTCTTCTAAGTCTAATTGAGCTTGAACTAAAAAAGTATGATCGTCAATAAATTGAATCGTAACATCTTCAGATTCTGTGGAATTAAAATGATCCCCAATAATTTCTGCAATCACATCTTGAATAGTTACTAATCCGGCTGTTCCTCCAAATTCATCAACTACAATTACTAATTGTAATTGCGATCGCTGCATTAAAGACAATACCTCATTCAAGGGCATTTGTGCAGAAATAAACCGCGCCGGACGTACCCAAGGTTTGATTAAACTACTCTGAGATAGTAACCTATCTGCTAGGGGTTTAGCTAAATCTCTAAAGTCAATTGTTCCTAAAATATCATCTAAAGATTCTCCCATAATCGGATAACGGGAATGTTCAGAATTTGCCATTTCATTCAGTAACATTTGGAACGTAGCGTTATTAGGAATAGCTACAATACTGGTACGGGGAACCATGATTTCTTCCGCGATTACATCCCCAAATTCAAACACATTATTCAGTAATTCTCGTTCCTCAGCTTGTAAACCGATCGATTCACTCGATGTTGTAATCATTAATTGCAATTCTTCCGAGGTGACTCTGGTATAGGGATGACCCGTAAACTGAATTCCACATAATTGCAATAACCAACGGGTCGATTCATTTAAACTCCAAACAAAGGGTTTAAAAAAACGAGCGATCGTTAAACTTGGAGGAGCTAAAAACCGAGATAATTGTTCAGGATAGACTAATGCTAGGGATTTGGGATATAATTCCCCCAGGACAATTTGCAAATAAGCAATTAGGAAAAAGGCAAAAATCGGAACTACTAAGGAATGAGAAATCGCATTCTGGAAAGAAACAGGTAGGGGTAAAGGAGTAAGAATTTCCTTTAAAGTCATCGCTACCGTTGCTTCTCCAATCCAACCCAATGCTAGACTAGAAAGGGTGATTCCTAACTGAGTTGTAGACAGAAATAAATCAATTCTTCGTTGCAGTTGTTGAACGGTTCGCGCCGGAGCATCCCCTTCATCAACTAATTGATTAATACGCGATCGCCGTACCGAAACCATGGAGAATTCAGCCGTCACAAAAAAGGCATTAATCGTAATCAAAAATAGCACTGAGAACAATCGCCACAGCACATCTTGAGTCGTGAGTGTCATGATTACCTTTGCACAAATCCAGATGTCTATTGCGCCACAGGAATGCCTGACATCTGCAATTGCATTTTTTGGTCAGGATAATCAGTTAAACTCATGGTTAATTCCTTGGAATTTTCGACTAATGCCGTGGGAATTGTAACCGTTCCCTGATATATTTTGCCACTAGGAGGCAATTGACCGGGTAATTCTTCCACACTCGCGCTCAAAGCACGACCCTTATCATCGGTAACATTTAAAAAACTATAGAGAAACCGAACAGATTCTTGGCCTTCATTTTTCAGGTTAACGTTTAAAACCAAAGAATTTCCTTTACGAGTCGCCTCTACCACTTCTAAGCTGACTCCCCCATCCCGGCTAACAATAGGAAACACAGATTTATTATTCGCTACTGGGGCGGGGGAACTTTCAGTTTTCGGTTTCTGGGCTTGGGTAGAGGTGGGTTTATTAGCTGCTTTAGCCGATGCACTCGCCACTTCTTCCTTCCCTTCCATGCGTTTCTTAACCGTTGCTAGGATATCCTTCTCTTTCAGCAACAGCACCCCATCATGGCGGTTTCCATTTTTATTTTTATTGGCTAGGTTGTTTGGACGCACATCGGGTTGTGTAATTTCTTTCAACGCCGAACGACCCAGACCATAGCCCCAGACGGAACTGGTAAAGCCAGCCCCAAACATCATGGTTAGTAAAACGACAGTCAGAACAACAGTTGAATTTAGTCCCATCTCAAGATTTAGATATGATTTAACTTGCCATTTTAAGGGCTAATACCGAATGATATGGTATCACCTATAAAGCTTACTCGGAATTTATTCGGGATTAGCGATCGCTATAGCGCCCGCCAAGGCAGTTAAGACACCAGACGGATCTTGGAACCCAGACGGTAAAGTGTTTTCCCCCGGTGTTCCCTCCCCCCTAGCCCCCCGTGCACGGGGGGTTTGGGGGGGCTGTTCCGGTGTTCCCTGCTATATTAACAATTTTGGGTGCGAGTATGGTATTGTATTATCGGAAGCGCCCTTGGCCGATTGGGGAGGCAGCGAACTCATAATTCGCCTTCAGACTGGTTCGATTCCAGTAGGGCGCATAGGCTTTCATCAGTCCCTAGAATCAATCAGGGTCTAACAAATGGGATCTTTTGCTTCAGCAAGGCCTAATTAGAGATTAATTTCAACCACAAAGGATTAATAATGTTAAATTAATAACTGATTTACTGAGAGAGGAAAAAAACATGGATGCAAATACTATTAAGCAAAGAGTGGCTTTAATTGAAGGTAAACGAGAATCCCTCGTTAAACTTTTGGAAAAACCCAATTTAGGAACTCTTAGAATAGACGTTAATCAAGCCCTAGAGGAAATTGATGAATTAATTGAAGAATTTAAGCGGACTTTTCCAGATTCTGATCATAATTAACGGTCAATTGTTTTCCATGGGTAATGGGGAATAGGAAACTTTCCTATTGACCATTGCCTATTCCTATCGGATAGATGTTGTTATCAGAATCCTGAATATTCGTAAGCAACCCCTACTGATTTGAGGACAAATAAAATAGCGCCGAAGCAGCGACAACGGTTTGATAAAACTCCTCTAACCCAGCCACGCAAACTTGATCATCAAAAATTAGATAATGGCGATCGCTCATCTGTTCAGAAATTGTTTTGCGCCATACAGGATCTAACCCTAATTTAACTGCTATTTTAACATATTCTGCTTCATTTTCTGCAATTGTTTCTGTTAAACCAATCATTTTTAAGAAACTATCAGCATGACGGCCGCGCATAAATTCCCCAGGACAAGTTACAATGGGTAAATTACAAGCGATCGCTTCTAAAGAAGTATTTCCTCCCGACCCAGTAAAAGTATCTAAAAATATATACGAAATTACGCTATATATAAGGAAGTTTAGGTACAGTAGGATATTTTAAGAGAAGACTCTTAGCAACAGTTAGTTCCTTTGTTTCAGGAACCCGGTTTTAAGAGTTTAAATTAATTTAGGAGCAGTGATCGTTTTATAAGTTAAGTAGGGTATGCTAATAACCAATGCTATAACTCCTAACACAACTGTGATTAGCTACAAGCTAATTATAATAACTTATTTGGAATCAAGGTGGGAGGATTGAAAATTCCCTAATCCCCGTATATACATATAATAACCTTATTTTCATCCGAGAAAACCTGCGTTGATCAAAATTGGGACAGATATGATCAGGAAAACAACTAAGTTGAGACAATTGCTGGACTCACAACAGTTAGAGTTTCTCATGGAAGCTCATAATGGATTAAGTGCTAGAATTGTAGAAGAAACTGGGTTTAAAGGCATTTGGGCGAGTGGTCTTTCCATCTCCGCAGCGCTAGGCGTTCGAGATAATAATGAGGCTAGTTGGACACAAGTGTTAGAAGTGCTTGAATTTATGTCCGATGCCACATCCATTCCAATTTTGTTGGATGGAGATACGGGTTATGGTAACTTTAATAATGTTCGTCGTTTAGTTAAAAAATTAGAACAACGGGGAATTGCTGGCGTTTGCATAGAAGATAAAGTCTTTCCTAAAACCAACAGTTTTATCAATGGAACAGCCCAACCTTTAGCGGATATTGACGAATTTTGTGGAAAAATTAAGGCAGCTAAAGATGCTCAATTAGATGAAGATTTTGTCGTGATTGCTAGAATTGAAGCGTTTATTGCTGGATGGGGTTTATCGGAAGCTTTAAAACGAGCCGAAGCTTATCATCAAGCTGGAGCGAATGGGATTTTAATTCACAGTTCCTTACGAGTCCCCGATGAAATTTTAGCGTTTAAACAAGAGTGGGGAAATCGATGCCCTGTTGTGATTGTTCCCACTAAATATTATACCACACCGACTCAAGTTTTTCGAGATTATCAATTTTCAATTGCCATCTGGGCTAATCAGGTTTGTCGAGCCGCCATAACAGCAATGCAGCAAGCAACAAAACGAATTTTTACAGAAGAAAATTTATTAAATATTGAAGAAGATATTGTTCCCGTTTCAGAAGTTTTTAGATTACAAGGAGCTTTAGAATTACAAGCGGCTGAAAAGCGTTATCTTCCTCAAAATCAAAAACAAAGCAGTGCCTTACTCTTAGCCGCATCAAGAGGAATTGAGTTGGGAGAATTTACCCTCGATAAACCTAAGTGTATGCTGGAGTTAAAGGGCAAACCTTTACTCTCTCAAGTGGCAGATACTTACCGAATGGTTGGGATTAAAGAGATTACTGTGGTTCGAGGATATAAGAAAGAGGTTATTAATTTACCCAATCTTAATTATATTGACAACGATGATTATGACTCAACAGGAGAATTGATATCACTTCAGTTAGGCTTACAAAAATTTTCACAAGGAAATCAGGATTTAATCATCGGTTATGGCGATGTTTTATTTAAAAAGTATGTCTTGCAACTGTTATTAGATAATAATCATGATTTTGTAGTAGTTGTCGATGCAAATAGCCAAGGTCAATCTAATTCTGTTCGCCCAGATTATGTGAGTTGTTCATTACCCAATTCTAAACAAGCTTTTTATACGGAGGTTTATTTACAGCAAATTAACAATCAACTTTCAAAATCCGAAAGTTGTGGGATGTGGACAGGAATTTTAAAAGTTTCTAGTCAAGGTCAAAAGATCTTACGGGATACCTTGAAAAGTTTACTGTTAGAAGAAACGGCACAGAAACAAGGAAGAATGCCAAGCTTAATCAATGAAATTATTAAGCTTGGATATCCAATTCAGGTAATTTATATTACTGGCAATTGGTTAGATATCGATGAAATTGAAGATATGATTAAAGCAGGGAGTTTCTAATGATTCCAGCCGAAACGTTTATTCAAGCAACACAAAAGTTAGGATTTGGATTATATACAGGTGTTCCCTGTTCCTATCTGACTCCTTTCATTAATTATGTGATTGATTCTCCGAATTTACGCTATGTGAGTGCAGCTAATGAAGGGGATGCTGTAGCGATCGCCTCCGGTGCAGAATTAGCCGGAATTCCCAGTATTGTTATGTTTCAAAACTCTGGGTTAGGAAATGCGGTTAACCCCTTAACATCCCTCAATCAAACCTTTAAAATTCCCATCCTAATTATTGTGACATGGCGGGGTCAACCCGATGGAGTTGCTGATGAACCTCAACATCATCTAATGGGACAAATTACACCGCAATTGCTGGAATTAATGCAAATTCCCTGGGATTATTTTCCCACAGAAGTTGAGGAAATTCAACCGACATTAAACCGGGCAATGGAACATCTTAAAACCCAACAAACTCCTTATGCTTTAATCATGAAAAAAGGATCAGTGGAGTCTTGCCCTTTGAATTCTAGCCTACCCCCTAAAACTGATCAAGTTCCGAATACTTCAGCACAATTTGAATCTCATGAAAGTTATAGTCGCCATGACATTTTGAAAGCAATTAAAAATCAGATTCAACCCTCAGATATTCTGTTAGCAACAACAGGGTATTGTGGTCGAGAACTGTATGCCATTGAAGATTGCCAAAATCAATTTTATATGGTTGGGTCAATGGGATGTGCTTCTAGTCTGGGCTTAGGAATTGCTTTGAATAAACCTCAACACCGTGTTATTGTTTTAGATGGAGATGGAGCCGTTTTAATGCGTTTAGGAGCCTTAGCAACTATTGGTTATGAACGACCAGCAAACCTCGTCCATATTTTATTAGATAATCAATGCCATGAATCCACAGGAGGTCAATCTACGGTTTCCCATTCTATAGATTTTAGCGCGATCGCCTCAGCCTGTGGGTATGAAAAAGTCGCCTGTGTCACCACACCCGAACAACTACAAAGTGCTTTAAGTTCCCCTTCAGAACAATTGACTTTCCTACACGTTAAAATCAAACCAGGAATTCCAAAACAATTACCTCGACCCACCATTACCCCTCCTGAAGTTGCCCAACGTTTACGACAATTTTTATTAACCCCAGTATGAAAATTCCCCATCGTCCTATTTTACTAAACCCTGGCCCAGTAACTCTGAGTGAAAGAGTTCGTAAAGCTTTATTGCGAGAAGATTTATGCCATCGAGAACCAGAATTTGCTGAATTAATATTAGACATCAAAACTCGTTTATTGCAGGTTTATCCAGAAGCTACAAAAGATTATGAAGCCATTATTTTAACAGGTTCAGGAACCTCGGCTGTAGAAGCAATGCTATCAACCTTAATTCCTCCATCAGGAAAAGCTTTAGTTGTCGCCAATGGGGTTTATGGAGAACGGATGGCTAAAATGATTCAAACTCACAATAAACCCTTAACAGTCCTCAAATCTGCTTGGGATGAACCGATGAATCTCAATGAAGTTGAGAACTGTTTAAACCAAGATTCAACCATTACCCATATCGTAGCCGTTCACCATGAAACAACGACAGGACGATTAAATGATATCGAAAAATTAGGAGAAATTTGCTACAATAAAAATATTGCTTTATTGTTAGATTGTGTCTCTAGTTTTGGTGCAGAAACATTAAAATTCTCCCAGTGGAATTTAGAAGCTTGTGCAGCAACAGCGAATAAGTGTTTGCATGGGGTTCCAGGGTTGTCATTTGTTGTGGTGAAAAAATCCGTCTTTGAGTCTCGTCCCTCCGCCGCTAATACCCTATATCTTGACCTTTATCCCTATCAAAAACAGCAACAAGAAGGTTACTCACCCTTTACTCAAGCCGTACAAATTAGTTATGCTTTGCAAGAAGCTTTAAAAGAATTAGAGGATTTAGGAGGATGGAAAACGAGACAACAGTTATATCAATATCGCTCTCACCAAATTCAAAATAAATTACAAACCCTGGGAATTGAAACCCTTTTAGAACCTCAAGTTTATTCCTGTGTTTTAAAGTCTTATAAGTTACCGACAGGGTACACTTATCAACAAATTCATGATCACTTAAAACAATCAGGGTTTGTCATTTATGCAGGACAAGGAGGGTTAGAAAACAGTATTTTCCGTATTGCTAATATGGGAGATATTCAAGAAAGTGAAATTCAATATCTTCTGGGATGCTTTGAAAAATTACTGCAATCGTAAAGGAGGGCTTATGACTTTTAATTGGCATGAAGTTTGGGAGCGAAAGGGACGTTTAGAAACGACTGATTTAAAAGAGTTAGATGGGTTTGAAGAAACCTCTATTGACCCGGAATGGGTAGCCAAGCAAATTACTGAGATTTTAGAAATCAAACCCGATGATAAAGTCTTAGAAGTCGGTTGTGGGGCTGGGATGATTGCCCAATATTTAAACTGTGATTATGTCGGGATTGATTATTCCAAATCCTTAGTCCAAAAACATATTCAACTGCTGGGTCATTCAGTTTTACAGGGTTCGGCGAATAATTTAACTTTTAAAGACCAATCCTTTGATAAAGTTTTTGCTTATAGTGTATTTCACTATTTTCCTAATTTAGATTACGCTCAAACCGTTATTCAGGAGATGAAAAGAGTTGCTAAAACGGCTATTTTTATTGGGGATTTACCCCGCAAATCCCATCGTGTAGAACATCTCATTTTCCATCCAGAAGCATTTAACTCTGCTGAAACTATCCCAGGTTTTTATAATCCTGATCGATTTAATATCTTAATCAAAAATAAACATTGATAATCCTGATAAACTAGAACTGAGGTTAGGAACTCCCCCATGATAGAAAAGAAACCGATTCGGATTTATGTTGATATGGTTGCTGACCTATTTCATGCGGGTCACGCCAATTTTTTGAAGCAAGCACGAGCTTTAGGGGATCAATTAATTGTTGGCATTCACTCGGATGAAACCGTTGCTGCATACAAACGTCAACCCCTAATGAGTATGACAGAAAGAATAGCAGTGGTTGAAAGTTGTCGTTATGTTGATGAAGTGATTCCTAATGCACCTCTAAATGTAACCTTAGACTACTTGAATCAATTAAATATTGATTATGTTTGTCATGGCGATGATGTATCTCCAGAAAATCTGGAAAAATGGTATGGAGAAATTCACAAACAAGGCCGTCTCAAGTTAGTTCCTTATACTAAAAATATTTCTACTACTAATTTACTCCAGCGTATTTCATCAAAAAGTAAATTGGGTTTTGTTAGTCAACCCATTGAGATTGATTTTGTCGCTTACCATGACTTACAAGCTCAAGCGGGACTATCCGTTTTTGAAGCCATGAGTCAACACTTTGATTGTCGTTGGTTAATAGGCCCTGAACAACAACCCACAGGTGCAAAAGCTGCCATTTTACTCGATCATACCCAACATCATCCTCAGATTAGAAAATCAGTAGCGAAGGGTTATCAATACTTATTTTATCTTCCTCACGATTTAGGAGATGTGGATGCTTATGAAATTGAAAAGCAACGGTTAAAGGAATTTAATATTATTTTTGTTCCCGGTTCGTTACATCTCAATTATGCTCAACAAGCATTAGGATTAAGTTATACACAACCTTTTCATAAACCCACCCAATTAATTTTACAAGGAGGCTGGCCGAAATACGACAAAATCAACTTAGCCGAAAGTAATAATGAACTTTATTTAAAGTTAACCAACTTACCTTATGAATCTACCATTTTATATGCACCAACTTGGGGACATACGAGAGAATGGGAGCAACTGTTACCCCTGTTTAAGAAACTTTCCTGTAACTTGATTATCAAAAATCATATTTATGTTAATCCAGGTCAAGCTTACCCCAAAGGGTTAGAAGCAATGTATGAAAGTTGTCTTCGTTCTGTTCAAGAAATGGAGGAATTTGCTTTAAACGATAACCCGCCTAATATTATTGTAGCTCCCAGAACCTTAAATATCTGTACCCTGTTTCCTTTTATTGATATTTTAGTTTCTGATCAATCCTCAGTCAGTATAGAATTTCTTCCCTTTGGAACAAGTATAGAAACAGGCCGTTTTAATCCTGATCCGAATCAGCTTAAACCTCAATCGAGTTTAATTTCTCAGGATGTTTTATTTATGCCTTTTGAACAACTTCAGAACGTTTTTGCTTCTGAGGAATCATTCACAAATTTTATCAAAGAACAAAAACAAAAATCTGACCGTCAACAGATTGTTAACCAAAAAATTAAATTTTCAGGTCAATTAATCGCTCAATTAATTGATCGCTATCTTTCATTCTGGCAAGTTCATGAGCATCCAATTCAACCCCATAAAGCTTTTGAAGCCCTGATGAATCAATGGCATGATTTACTTTTAAGTTAAGCTGTGTTGAATTTAATAATTAAAACTAGGAGATGAATGATGTCAATTGATCCACAAATCTTAGAAACCTTAGAACCGTTAATTGATCAACTTCCAGAAGTTTATCAATCGATTTACTTAGGAAAGGAATTAGTTCGGGAAGGTTTACGTCAAAATGATTGGGAAAGGCTAGAAGTCATTAAAGATTATATTAAACCCGGTCAGACGATATTAGATGTGGGTTCTAACGTTGGTTTTTTTACGATTAATCTAGCAAAAATGTTTCCTGACAATGTATTTGTCAGCGTTGAAAAACAATATAGTTATGCTCGTCTACAAGCCGAATTAATTAAATTAGAAGGGGTTAAAAATGTTATTTTAATTAATTCTGTTGTCACTTCAGACTGGCTAACTAAAGCCTCCCAATCCTGTACTTATTTTGATGTAACTCTTTTACTTTCTGTCTTACATCATATTGAAGACGCAGAATATTTTTTGGCAGAACTGAACAAAATTTCTAAATCTTTTATTATGGAACTTCCTCACCCCGATGAGTCTAGGGTGTGTGGAAAAGATATTTTAAAAACCCAGCTTACCTTGGATAAAATTAGCCAAGTTAAACCCATTTTTCTCAAAATGGATTATGAAGCCACCACCCATTGTGATACCGAATTAACCCGCTCATTTTACTATGCGGATTCACCGGATTACCAAAGAGAAGCGTTGTTTCCTTATATTGGCTATCCCTTAAACCCTCGTAACTATATTATTAAATCAACGGATCAAGGTGTTGTCATTCATAAATCCCATCTGAAGCAAGATATTCAGATCATTCCAGGTGTTCTCCTTTATGATATTGCTCAAATTGGACAAATTTTTGCTCCTCAATATGAAACAGTTAAACAACAAATAGAATCTCAATTTAAACGGCTTAATACTCTTGATAATGTAGCGGATATTAGACCTTGGAATCTATTATTTACAGCCGAGGGTCTAAAATTTATTGATTATCAATATACTTCTGATTTAGATGTAGATTTAAAATTTGATCAGAAAAAAGACTTTAACCTCATCTGCAATTTTATCAATGACCTATTTGGCGTTTACCCTAAACCTCAAATTTTGATTGATGGCGTTTTTTTCCAACTTTACCAAACAGGAATTGCCAGGGTTTGGAAATCTTTACTCGAAGAATGGTCTACTCAAGACTTTAGTAAACATATTTTAGTCTTAGATCGAGCCGGAACAGCGCCCCGCATCCGTGGCATCCGATATCGAACCATTCCAGCTTATAGTTATAGTAACACAGACCAAGATAAGCAAATGTTGCAGTATATCTGCGATGAAGAAGAAGCAGATTTATTCATTTCAACATACTATACTACTCCTCTAATAACCCCTTCAGTTTTCATGGCTTATGATATGATTCCTGAAGTTTTAGGGGGAAATTTGAATGAACCGATGTGGCGAGAAAAACATCAGGCTATTCGCCATGCTTCTGCTTATATTTCTATTTCTGAAAATACAGCAAAGGATCTAGTAAAACTGTTTCCTAATCTCTCTTTAGATGCCGTTACAGTCGCTCATTGTGGTGTATCTTCTATCTATACTCAGGCTACGGTAGAAGAAATTCGTCAATTTAGAATTAAATATGGAATTTATAAACCCTATTTTATTCTCGTGGGGATGAGCAATGGTTATAAAAATGGAGAGCTATTTTTTAAAGCTTTTTCTCAACTTTCTACGGCTCATGGCTTTGAGTTAGTGTGTACGGGAACAGGTGCTTTCTTTATGTCAGAATTTAGACAATATACCCCTGGAGTTGTTGTTCATCCTTTACAACTCAATGATGAAGAATTAAAAGCGGCTTATTCAGGAGCCGTAGCTTTAGTTTATCCTTCTATTTATGAAGGATTTGGCTTACCGATTTTGGAAGCTTTAGCTTGTGGCTGTCCTGTGATTACTTGTTCTAATGCTTCAATTCCTGAAGTCGCTGGAGAAGCAGCTTTATATGTCAATGATCATGATGTAAATGGATTAACAGATGCTTTGTGTGAAGTACAGAAACTCAAAGTCCGTGAGTTTTTAATCGAAGCAGGTTTAGAACAAGTTCAGAAGTTTTCTTGGTCAAACATGGCCGATACTATCAGAGTAGCTTTAATTAAAGCTACTCTGATCCGTTTTAATTTAAGAGATATAAATTTAGTTGTGTTTCCTGATTGGAATCAACCTGAAGAAGTGCTTTATCCAGAATTAGTTAGTCTCATTAAAGCCCTCGCAACTCATCCCAACCGAAGCAAAATGACTTTACTTATTGATCATCAAAACATATCAGATGAAGATGCAAATTTAGCATTATCTAGTGTGATGATGAATTTGTTAATGGAAGAAGAATTAGAGCTTGATGACAGTGTAGAAATTGTTTTAATGGGTCAGCTAAATTCCAGCCAGTGGTCTGCTTTATGTTCTCAACTACAGGGTCGAATTAAGTTGAATGCTGAAAATCAAGAAGCGATCGCATCTGTCGGTGCAGAAATCATCCCAGTTTATGATTTAGAACACTAAAAACTTGCCTTTACTAACCATTTAAAACTGGTCGTATAAACGTTAAATGGAACGTCTCTACGACCGAAATTGATTTCATGGCTGACTTATTTCAACAAGTATTCTTTAACATCAAGTCTGACTCTTTTGTTCAACCGCTTCACCCTTATACTTAGCTAATCGGTATAAAGTTAGTGGACTGTGACGGTTATGTTCTTCTACCATAGCGATTAATTCATCCAGTGCTAGGGTAACAGCGTCAACCCGACGGCAGGCATCACGCATCCGAGCGACATTTCGCGCTCTTGTCTCTGCATCTGGTATTGTTCGTTCTCTATTCATGGCAGATTCCAACTTCTTTTGATTTCCATAATGCTGGCTTCAACAGCATCAGAACTTGCTGATGCCTCTTCCACAGTTTGACTCAATGAATTGATCATAGCAGCAGGAGCAATAGGTTGAGCCTCAGCGATCGCTAATGTCAGAGTAGCTAGACGAGAATAAGGATTTCTCAGACGTTCTGCGCCATTTTGTAATTGTTCCAGTTCTGGAATTGTTTCCTCCGTCTCACCGTAGTCTTCAAACAAATTATACTCGGCTGTTTTTGCTTGATCAATTAGTTCCACTAACCGTCGTTGCAGGTTGAAAATAATTGTCAAAGTTTGAGGGGATACTTTTGCCATATTGAACTTATTAAATGTACAACCTACCACAATACAATGATTTGCTGTTAACTAGGTTAGAGAAAATTCCGCTATAATAGCAGATAACCTTAATTGGCTATACAGTTTATCCCTAAGAATAATGGCTCTTTTTACCATTGAAATCCCTGAAGAACTTTCCTCTCAACTTACTCAATTAGGAGACAAACTGCCTGAACTTTTGCATCAGTGTCTAGTTCAATCTCCACTTCCGGCTCAAGTTTATCACTACATCCTGACTTTTATCGCCAGTCAACCTACTCCTGAGCAAATTTCCGAGTTTCGTCCCACCCCGGAAATGCAAAGCCGTTTGCACACTCTCTTAAGTCGTAGTCAAGCAGGCAAACTAACTCCTTCAGAAAAACAGGAACTTGACGAATATGAACGCATCGAACACTTAATAATTCTGCTAAAAATGGGCAATTTACCCTACTTAATTCGTCAGTCTAACCTATGACTTATATTCCGGCTCAACTCCGTCGTCTTGTTGAACAACGGGCTAATTATTGTTGTGAATACTGTCAAGTTACAGCCGATTTTAGTTTCTTTCCTCACGAAGTTGATCACGTTATTCCAGAGAAACACGGTGGCTTGACCCAAGCCGATAATTTAGCTTATTCTTGCTGGCGTTGTAACCGATATAAAGGGTCTGATCTCGGTTCTTTTGACCCAAAAACAGGACAATTCAGTTTTCTTTTTAACCCCCGTACCCAATCCAGGGCGTTTTCATTTTCAAAAATGCGATCGCTATATTCAAAAAAAATCATCAAATTTTCTGGTCAAATTCTGTCTAATTTTTATCAAATAAGTTGGAAATATTAAGAATGAACAATTTTGACATTTATTAACAGGAAAATATAGCCATTGTCTTGATTGATGAGACTTCATGGCTATTTGTTCTTAAATATTTTTGATATTTTTTGATAAAAATAGGTTTTTTAACTGAATCAATTCAGGCGATCGCTAAGATTTTCGACCAATTATTTCCTAACCATGACTGTCCATCTTTAATTGAGACGAATCCCAAACTTCTGTAAATATTCAAAATCAATGTTACTAATAATGAAAATTTTTCGGCCACGTCAATCCCTTTTATTCTTGATTTATCTTCATTAAAAATTACATCTTTGACCCAATGTACTTGATTTTCTATTAACCAATGCTCTTGGATCTTTTCCGCAAATGTTTTGGCATTTAATTTTTGACTACTAATATAATATAAGGTTTGATGATATTCTTTATTTCCTCGAAAACCTATTCTTTCTACTTCGATGAAACTTCTGAGATCAGGGTAATTTTTATGTTTCACCTGGTGACCATCAAATACTGAGATTTTTCTGACTACATAACGTCCATGACTATTATCTTTTGACTGATATACGGTTAATGGTTTCTTGATTTTTGCTAATTGCTTCAGGCGATTATGCAATTTTATCTGATTCCCTTTTACTGTAATTAAATAATCATTTTTACTCTCGATTATTGCCTGAGTTGTTTCTTGACTACAATGCAGAGCATCTAGGGTAAATATCTTATTAACTAAATCACAATTTTCTATCATAGAGCGGACTTTAGCGTTTTCTGACCCCTGTTTGCTTTCAAAACTTTCTGCCTTTATTACTAACTTTGTTTCTTGACTAAACCAAGATACCATTATTAGCATATTTTGTTGTTCATTTTCTTGATTTGTCAGAGTATTTTTCAAACTTTTACCATCAATTGTAATCCAGTCTAATCCGGCTTTTTCTCGATAATATTTCTCAACTATTAACTGAAAAGTTGACTGAATATCTATCAGTTTTATCCCGATCATTACTCGTCTTATTGTGCTATAAGATGGTAATTTTTTTGCCGGAATACCCAGTAATTTAATCAGATTATTTTCCTCAGCTTTTCTAAAATTGTCTATTTCCCTATAACTAACATTTCCCGTCAGCATTGCTAAAATAATAATAGTCAACACTACCCATAGCTCATGTCTTTTGCCTCGATTTTTCCGAAAATCCTTGACTAACTTTATTTGTTCTATTATACTATTTAACATATTTTTAAAACTCAAAAAAATGCTGATCTATTTTTGATTTTATCAAGAAAAGATCACTATTATTTTCTTTTTTACCCCCGACTTTGAAAACACCCTGGTACCCAATCCAGGCTAGACCATTTTCACCTAGAAAATTATCACCTTATTGGATTAACCCATGAAGGGCGCACAACGATTAATTTACTTCAACTGAATACTGATGAACGAATCATTGAACGTCGTCGCCTCAAGGAACAAAATTTTAGCTAATGCTGATTCATTCATATAACAATCAATTTTTCCCCTCAATATACTTCTGCCACATTTGTTCATAAGCATTTTCCATTTCACGGGTAAATTGTTTCCCATTCCACAACGGAGCAGTTTGTCTATTTTTCCTTAATTTCCAAGCAATTTGTTGGCGTAAATTCTCATCTTTTCCTAACTTAATACCCCATTCCACATATTCTTCATCTGTCCAAGCAATACCTTCTGTTATCCCTGCATTAATCATCATGGTATAACTATTGCGAGCGGAGAACTGCTGACCCACTCGTGTTACCATTGGAATTCCCATCCATAAAGTTTCCATTGTGGTTGTTGCACCGTTATAAGGATAAGTATCCAGTACAATATCAGCAATAGTTAAATTTGTGCGATGTTCAGCTTCTGAACCAGCTAAAGGTAAAAATATAAGACGCTCACTCGCAATTCCTTCAGACTCTGCAATTTCAAAAAAGAAATTTTTTAATGATTTTTGATCAGCAAGACCCTTCACTAAAAAATAACTATTAGGAACTTGTTTTAAAATTTTCATCTGTAGCATTGCGGTATTAGGGTTGTACTTAAATCCCCTCTGCCCGCTAAAATAGATAACAGCATCATTGGGAATATTTAACTCATCTCGTCGCAATGTTGGCGTAGCTAATTCAAACCCATCTATCGCTAGGTAAGTTTGTGGCAAACGCCAAATTTTTTCTTCATAATATTGTTGAGCATCTTCAGGTAAAACATAGGGATCAGCAATAAAATAATCTATTGTTGATATTCCTGAAGCATCCCACCCTAACCATGTCACCTGAATAGGAGCAGGTTTGGTTGCCATTGCCTCACAAGTTGTAGTTAAAGTCAAGCTGTCAAGATCAATCAAAATATCAATTTCATCTTCATATATTTTTTCTGCCACTTCTGAGCCAGAGATTCCAAGTTGATGCACTTTATCAAACTTGCTGATGTACCATTGTTGCACTGCTCCCGGATTCGGTTCTGCACAAACTAAGTAACCATAGAGTTCAAACTTTTCTCGATCATGGTAATTAATCAACCATCGCGCTAACCATCCTACAGAGTGACTTCTGAAACAATGGGAAATATATCCAATTTTTAACCGTTTAGTTAACTGATTTTGTGTTGCAAGGAGCGATTTTTTCTGCTGATTCTTTTCTATTCTTTCTCGCACCAGTTGATGAAATTGCTTTTGACAAAATTGGGAAACCTGACGACGAATTTCAAGATTTTCTTTTAAATTATCTTGGTAATAAGGAAAGAAAAATGTACAATTCCAAGGAATATCATCAACATCATCAATCTGTATATTTTTGTTTTTAGACATTAAAGAATATAAAAGCTGTTTGGTATTTTCTATAACTGAGCAGAATTCATCCCAATTACCTCCCGCACTCATTAAAGCTTTCATCATCATAAAACTAGCATGAACTTTTCCTGGTATGCTCTCCATCGCAGAGTAGCATAATTTGGCTGTTTCTATTCCTTGATCAAATTGCCAATTGTCCTGATAAAATTCAGATAAACTATACAGTAAACTCGGATGATTATTAGAATAGTGTAAACCTAGTTCTGTAAACTTAATTGCTAAAGTAAATTTTCTGGAACAGTAAGAAAGCTGGTTAACAAATGTCATTAGTATCTTTAATAAAGGAATAACGTCCTTAGCAATGGTCAAAGCAGTTTCTACTAAAGTAAAAGAAACTGGATCATCGGGGGCCATAAAAATGATACTGGTTAATACTTCTAGTAATAATTCAAAATCGACAGCAGCCTGTTCATTTTTCAGTAAGTCAATGACTCCCCATTCTATTAGCTGATCTCCTGTATAAGTTTTAAGTACAGTCGATAATCCAACTAAGTCCAATAAATTGTTAATATCTGCGGGATAAATTTCTCTACTATGTTGTCTAATTAGCCAAGCTAATTCATATTCTTCCTTTTCTTTTTTCTTCTGTGCTTCTGTTTGTAGAACTTGAATTAATTCTTCTGTCCACTGCTCTACTTCTTCTGACTGACCATCAGCCATAGCCAATAACCAAGTCGTTTGAGCTTCAACCTCTTGTCCTTGCAGTAATAGACTTAAACCTAAATACCAATAATTCAGCTTCACCCCGGGTTCAAATTCTATCACTTGCTGATAAAGATCAGCAGCTTTTTCATAGCTTCCATCAATGAAAAATTGATTAGCTTTTTGCTGCCAATCTAGTACAATTTCTAATGAATTATCAGTAATCATAAAATTATAAAATGGTTGATTAGGAATGAAAAATAAATAACTTGCACAATTAAACCCCAGAAACCCTGATCTACCGTAAATTATTGCTCAATTAGTCACCTTATTGGCTTTTCATTCCTTAATATAAAAACAAAGCAGATAGATATTTATCTATCTGCTTTGGGCTTTTAACAAGCAAAAGCTCTAAAACTATCACCCATTACTTGGTGACGGCGCTCATGGCACCACAATCTGTTGATCCTACCGTTAGTGTAGCAGGATTCGATGGGCCGGTTGTCTCACAGAGAATAGTCTGGGTTGTTTTGTCTTGACCGGCGGGGCCAATCAGGGCAACAGCACCTGCGTAGCCTTTCAAACCGGTTGCTGGTTTACCAGCAGAGGTTACACCACCTGTACCACTTGTTCCGATAGAATAGGTGTAGTTGCTAGTAGCCGTTTTAATACCAATACCAAGTGCTGCAATATTGGAACCAAACTTCGTGTTTTCTGCGTAATAGGCTTGTTGACCTTTATTAATCGAAGCTAAGTATTGTTTGGCTTCAGATTGTTTGGCTTTGTTAGCTTGGCTGAGGAAGGAAGGCAGAGCGATCGCAGCCAGAATACCGATAATGATAATAACAACTAACAGTTCAATTAAGGTGAAACCTTCTTCTTTTTTTCTATTAGAAACGTATTGCAGGAATTTCGCTTTAAATTCGGTCTTCATAATCTTTTCTCCGTTTGGGGGGATGTTTAACTTTTTATCTTGTAGTTCTAACTTACCCACTGCTCTAAAGTTTCATATCACCCCGACAAAATTTTTTTTCAATTTGATCCTGAATGCTGCAAAAGCACATACAGAAAGGCATCTAGGGTTGTCAGTAATTCCTTTACCTGATCAAACGCAATTTGAGGATCGATCAGTTCTAGGGTAACCGGGTCTACAGGTTGGATCTGTTGCCAACGTTCTACCAGGGACATAATAGGCTGTTCCGTCTCCCACAGGGGCAGCAAACAGGCAGCACGACGACTTTCAAGGGTGATTGGTAAAAGAGTCGGTAACTTAACATATTGACTGATTTCAAAAGACTTTTGGGTCTTGACACATTCAATTAAGTCCTCTTTAGCTTTGGTTGTTTTCAGTTGGGGATGGAGATGGACTTGGGTTGTTTGCCAGTCTGCATCTGTCCAGTTACTCACCGGAACGATAGACTCATTTGCAATGGGATGACCACACCAAAAATCAAGCAAACGATGGATAGGATGTAAGAGTTCATAGAAATGTAAGCGATCTTCTATTGAGAGTTCGGGTAAACTCATCCCTAAAAATGCTGGTAAATTCTCAGCATCCTTGAATAAATCGATCACTTCCCAGTTTCGCCATTTTACCATACTAATTAGCTCTAAGTCTGAGTTTCTTAAGGCTGCAAATAGTTCAGGAATTGTGTAACCTTTGTCTCCTTGAAACAGATAATTCATTAATACCCATTCCTTTTCTTTGATTTTTTCAGAATTATAGGTTTGTGATTTCAAGAAGACTTGATCTTTCAACGCCTGCATGATTTCCCCAGTTAACTCAATCTCTAAATCCGTCGGGTTATCGTCCATTAATCCCATCATTTTAAATAGGGATTGCGCTCTAAAATAATTAGCACGCTGAAACGCACTATGAAGATTACTTCTAATTATTCCCTCTGGCTTTAAAACGGATTTCATCGCCTTCAGAGGAACTGTGATATCAGGGAACAGATACAACGATTCATCATTGTTAATATAATCAAACTCATAACCCAGTTGGGGTAAATTTTCTATGGGTAAAACATAAAATTCTGCATTGTCAAACCCATGAAATTTTAAACGCTGGCGAGCCAGTTCAATCGAGGGTTCAGAAATATCAATCCCCACAATTTTAGCCCCTGGATTGGCTTCTGCTAACACTAAGGATTTATATCCAGTTCCACATCCAGCATCTAAAATAATTTTACCTTCTGTGTTAATAACTTTCTGATATTTTAGATAATAGCAAGTTGCTAAATTATGGATAAATAGTAACTCATAATCGGTTTTAGGTGATTGTTCTAAGGGAGTTCTAGGATAGGGTGCTGAGTCAAACTGCTGGCGAATTTTTTCTAATAATTCCGGGTCTTGGTTTGGCATTGGTATTTTTAAAGTAAACTATGAAATAGCGATCGCACCCTCTATATTTATAGAATGCCATCTATGGATAACAAAATCACATTTTTACTTAAAGTTCTACTCCTATCCCTAGGATTATCGGTTTTGATCAAATTCGTTGGCCCATTGCTGACAATTCCCACGTCCTCAACCATTGCCTTAATCGCCGTTTGCTTACCTTCGGTTATTCTAGCCTTATTATTCAGTTGGCGGCTTAGACAACATTCTCAACAACCGGAATAGTTGGGCAAAAAATAGCCGATTGGGAGGAGAAATAGCGATCGCTTTTCCCCGTCCCTCAGAGGAAAAAGGACACAAATTTCGGTCGCCCAGCAAGGTTTAATTGCGATAAACTATTAGAAATAGAGAAGCTCGATCAGAAGGCTATTATTTTTTGATCAGTTTAAAACATTACCACAGGAGTCAGGCTAACCCATGACACAAACGACTCAAGCCCCAACCCAAGGGGTTCAGATGACCGAATCAGCCATCAAACAAGTCCAATTTCTGCGGGAAAAGCAAGGAAAAGATCTATGTCTGCGCGTCGGAGTCCGCCAGGGCGGTTGTTCTGGAATGTCCTATTTAATGGATTTTGCTGACCCTAGTACCATTCGAGAGGATGATGATGTGTTTGATTATGAGGGGTTTAAGGTCGTTTGCGATCGCAAAAGCCTACTCTACATTTACGGCCTAGTCCTTGATTATACGGATGCTCTAATTGGTGGCGGGTTTCAGTTTACCAATCCCCAAGCCACTCAAACCTGCGGTTGTGGTAAGTCCTTTGCCACCTAGGACTTGATCTAGGGAACAGGGAATAGCCCCCCCTAGCCCCCAGGGCTGTTTCATTCTCAAAAATTGCGATCGCTAAACCTTTGATCTGGGGCAAGTCTTAGACAATATTTAAACAGAAAATATCAAAACTGTTGAAATAATTCTCCTTTTCTTTACAGAGAAATGCTTTTAGAGTTTAGCGATCGCATTTTAGATCCGACTTTGAAACAGCCCTGCCCTAGCCCCCCGTGCACGGGGGGCTAGGGGGGGGAGGGAATAGGGAATAGGGAAATCCCTCCTTGAAACCTTGTTTCTTGTACCATCTGGTTTTAAGTGTTTTTTATTGAGTTTGATGCAGCAAACCCAGGGCGGTAAAATCTTTTCCTTCGGTGTTGCCTGTTTCCTATTCCCTGCTGTATAATCAAAGGTTGGCAATTTGCCATAGGTATAGATTTGGCACTAAATAATCCAGTTTGTGGCCTATTGCCGTATTTTAAATCTACAACAACTCATGACGACTCCAGAAGAATTATTTAAGGAAGGTTTTGAACGGTATCAGGCGGGGGAAGACCCGGAAACCTTGATTCCAGTGTTTAAGGATATTTGTGATCACGCCCCAAAAAATAGTAATGCTTGGACGAGTTTAGCTTGGTTATATCTATTAGTAGATAAACCAAAATTAGCCTATAACGCAGCCAAATCAGCCGTTAAACTCAATCCCCATGATCCCCAAGCGCGAGTGAATTTAGCGACGGCGATGTTAGAGTTAGGGAAATCGGGGGTACGTTCCCATGTTGAACTCGCTGGTCAGTTAGTATTAGTAGATACAGACTGGCAACAGGAATTAGCGAAGAATTTTGAAGATGGATTAACTCGCAAACCCGGCTGGAAATCCTTAGCCCGAGTCAAACAATGGTTATTTGAAGGTTAGGGAACTTTTACCTAATTTTGCTGCTCTAATTAGCATGATTAGGTAATTGTTCACAGGATAATTGAATTCTTTAAACTGCTGTAAATCCACTAAAAACGGCTGAAAATGACTGAAAATCTATAAACTCCTAAAAAGTATTAAGAAAGCGCAACAAAAAATTACATAAGTTAACTAACAAAGACAAAAAATAGTGATAGTATTTGGGAACTTCAGTCATTAACAATCAAAATCAGCCGTTCAAAAAATTTTTTGATAATAAATTAAGGAGATGGGATCACTATGGATAGCCAAGTTTTTGTCAAAGCCGAAACCCGTAATCACAAAGGCTTTTTTGTGAAACAAGGAGCCTATAAGTTAAAAAATATTGATGAATCGGGTTGGGCTTTAATCTGTGTTGATGACACCGTTTGTTATTACGTTGATCCCGATAATTTAGATACAGAAGACTCGGAGGAAACAGTCGAAGCGTGATGCAATTTGTCTTAAACAATCTTAGGATCAAAACTTTATCAAACAAGTAAAAATACTTAATTAAAATGCTGTCCCAATAATTGAGGACAGCCATTTTTTTATTAACATCACTTTTTTATTATTTCTATTCCCTGTTCCCTATTCCCTATTCCCTCCCCCCCTAGCCCCCCGTGCACGGGGGGTTTGGGGGGGCTATTCCCTATTAGCCCCCCGTGCACGGGCAGGGCTGTTTCAAAGTCGGATCTAAAATGCGATCGCTAAACTCTAAAAGCATTTCTCTGTAAAGAAAAGGAGAATTATTTCAACAGTTTTGATATTTTCTGTTTAAATATTGTCTAAGACTTGCCCCAGATCAAAGGTTTAGCGATCGCAATTTTTGAGAATGAAACAGCCCTGCGTGCACGGGGGGTTTGGGGAGGCTGTTCCCTGTTCCCTATTATTAACGTTGATTCCGCAAACGGGGATTGAGAAAATCGTTTAATCCTTCTCCTAAGAGAGATAAACCAACGACCATGATGGTTAATGCTAAACCTGGGAATAAAGTTGTCCACCAAATTCCGGTGGGTAATGCTTCTAAGGCAATTCTTAAATCATGTCCCCATTCGGGAATTTCATCGGGTAAACCTAGGCCTAAAAATCCTAATCCCCCTAAAGTTAAAATGGCATCCGCCGCATTTAATGTAAATAATACCGGAACACTTTGGATCACATTTAAAAACAAATAACGGGTTAAAATTCGACTGGTACTTGCCCCTAAAGCTTGGGCGGCTTCAATAAATAATTCCGTTTTAACCGAAGTAGTGTGATTGCGAACCACGCGATAATATTGAGGAATATAGGCTACACTAAGGGCGATCGCTGCATTCAAAACCCCTTTTCCTACCACAAACGCTAAAGTAATTGAAAGTAACAATCCGGGTAAAGTATAAATCGTATCCATTAAAAATAATAAAACCCGATCTATTTTTCCCCCTAAATATCCACTCACCATTCCCAATGGTACACCGATTCCCACACTCAAAATTGTTGCTAATAAAACGACTTGCCAAGCTACTTGAGTCCCAAATAATGTCCGAGAAAAGACATCATATCCTAAACGACTCGTTCCCAACCAATGTTGAGAAGAAGGCGGTTGATGGATGGGGTTAGAAAGAAATTCCGTAGGACTTTGTATCCATCCCCAAGTTAAAAATAAAGGTGATAATACTGCTATTAATAGAAATAAAACCGTAATGACTAATCCGCAAAAGGTCATAGCCGTGGATACGGAAGGAACCTGAAATCCCCTCAAAGGACGAAAAGATTGAACACGCATTGAATTTCTGAATATTGTATTTGAGATTAGAGCAATCTGGCCAGTTTGTCAAAAAAGTTTTTGTAGTTAAGAGTGACTCCCTCTACCCTGCTAATTTCTGTAACGGTTCTTTACGACTGCTATAGACAAGGGTAACATCAGTGTTAGGATGCCCTAAAAACATAATTTGAGTGATATTCCTATGGCAGAAGCACTGACTGGAACACCGCCTAAGTTTGGTGGTAGCACTGGTGGCTTATTAACAAAAGCCCTAGTTGAAGAAAAATATGCGATTACCTGGACTAGCAGCAAAGAACAGGTGTTTGAAATGCCCACAGGTGGCGCAGCCATTATGAATGAAGGGGACAACCTGATGTATTTAGCCCGTAAGGAACAGTGTCTAGCTTTAGGGACTCAACTGCGGTCGAAATTCAAACCCAAAATCGACAACTATAAAATCTATCGGGTTTTCCCTAACGGCGAAACTGAATACCTGCATCCTAAAGATGGCGTTTTCCCTGAAAAAGTCAACGAAGGACGTCAATCTGTGAATAGCGTTGCTCACAATATTGGTAGCAATGTTGATCCAGTTAAAGTCAAATTCACAACTAAAACCACCTCTGACGTTTAGACCGATCAGGTGCAATTAACCAGGGCAATGCCCTAAACATATTAGGATGGAGGATAGTCTATTCTTACCTTCATCCTTTATTTTTTTTATTGTTCGCCGCTATGATTTTTCCCGATTTCTCCCAATTTGCTCAACTGGCTTCCACAGGAAATTTTATTCCGGTCTATCAAGAATGGGTGGCTGATTTAGATACTCCGGTTTCGGCTTGGTATCGGGTTTGTGCCAATCAACCCTATAATTTTCTCTTGGAATCTGTTGAAGGTGGAGAAAGCATCGGGCGTTATAGTTTCTTGGGTTGTGATCCAGTTTGGATTTTAGAAGCTCATGGCGACCACACGGTACAAAAATGGCGAGATGGAACAATTCAAGAATTTATAGGCGATCCCTTCCAAGCCCTACAAGATTGTTTACAACCCTATCATCCGGTAAAATTACCCCAGTTACCCGCCGGAATTGGGGGACTATTTGGGTTTTGGGGTTATGAATTAATTCAATGGATCGAGTCCCGTGTCCCTGTACATTCCCCCAATTCCGATGATTTACCCGATGGGTTATGGATGCAGGTTGATAATTTATTAATCTTTGATCAGGTTAAACGTAAAATTTGGGCGATCGCTTATGCAGATACTCGCAATACAGATTTAGAAACGGCCTATCAACAAGCTTGTGATCGGGTTAAACAATTAGTGGCTAAATTACAATCGCCATTATCCCCCCAAAATACCCTTTTAGAATGGACTCCACCCGCCCCCCCAACCCCCCGTGAACAGGGGGAGCAAACGCCTTTAACCTATATTAGTAATGTTTCCCAGGAGCAATTTTGTGCTAATGTAGAAAAAGGCAAACAATATATTAAAGCTGGGGATATCTTTCAAGTAGTTTTATCCCAAAGATTAACCGCCGAATATTCCGGCGATCCCTTTTCCCTTTATCGTTCTTTAAGGTTAATTAATCCTTCTCCTTATATGGCTTATTTTAACTTTGGAAACTGGCAATTAATCGGATCTAGTCCAGAAGTTATGGTGAAAGCGGACAAAAACCTAGAAGGAAAATTAATTACCACCGTCCGTCCCATTGCGGGAACTCGGCGTCGCGGTCAAACCCATCAAGAAGATCAAGCGTTAGGGGAAGATTTATTAAAAGACCCGAAAGAAGTCGCGGAACATATTATGTTAGTCGATTTGGGACGCAATGATTTAGGCCGAGTTTGTCGGATGGGGACAGTTAAAGTTGATGAATTAATGATAATTGAACGCTATTCTCATGTTATGCACATTGTTAGTAATGTAATTGGAGAATTAGCAGAAAATAAAACCGCTTGGGATCTGTTAAAAGCCTGTTTTCCCGCCGGGACTGTTAGCGGAGCCCCAAAAATTCGGGCGATGGAAATTATTCATGAATTAGAAGGTTGTCGTCGCGGCCCCTATTCGGGAGTTTATGGTTACTATGATTTTGAAGGACAACTCAATACTGCTATTACTATCCGCACGATGATTGTTCAAAACCAGGGTCAAGGTCAACATCAAGTTAGTGTTCAAGCGGGGGCGGGTGTGGTGGCTGACTCCCAACCTCAAAAAGAATATGAGGAAACCCTAAATAAAGCCAGGGGGTTATTAGAAGCCATTCGTTGTTTAAAAGGGTAATATAGCAATCCTAAATCAGTTGTAATATTTCCATCTATCTCG
>NZ_CAWLTW010000001.1:4637239-4645191 GCF_963864145.1 Planktothrix prolifica NIVA-CYA 540
AGGGGAGGGCTAGGGTGGGGTTCTATATTCTGATCGCAAATCATTTAAGATTGCTATAGTAACCCATCAGACTAAAAATTCCCCTGAATTCCCTGTATCCCTTCTAAGGGGGAGAATACCTCGCCCCTACGGGTAATCTAAAAGGGAATAGGCTCCCTACCAGCCAACACCTGCTAAACTTAGGTAGAAATTTTATGGTTTTGGATTATGTCTTCCACCACAACTCCCTTACCCCCAACTTTAGAACGGATTGTACAGCGTTTTAAACGGGCTTCTTCTAATAAATTGCGTTATGAACAATTAATTACTATCGCCCAAAAACTTCCTACCTTTCCAGAAGATCAGAAAATTCCTGATAATAAAGTTCCGGGTTGTGTGTCACAGGTTTATGTGATTGCTAACTTAGATGAACAGGGAAAAGTTCAGTTTCACGGGGATTCTGATTCTCAATTAACTAAGGGATTAGTTGCTTTTTTAATTATGGGAATGAATGGAATGACTCCCACAGAAGTTGTTGGACTTAACCCTGAGTTTATTCAAGAAACTGGATTACAAGCGAGTTTAACTCCTTCTCGCGCTAACGGTTTTTATAATATTTTTCAAACCTTCAAGAAAAAGGCTCAAAACTGTGATCCTAATCTTGATCTTGAAGTTTAAGGGATTAATTAACTTAAAATATTAACTGACTATGAATCAAGACTATTTGTGGATAGAAGCATTAAAATTTAATGAGCAAGGGTTAATTCCAGCGATCGCTCAAGACGCCCAAGATGGTACTATTTTAATGATGGCTTGGATGAATAAAGAATCTATTCAAAAAACCCTAGAAACTAAGGAAGTTCACTATTGGAGTCGTTCTCGTTCTGAATTATGGCACAAGGGAGCAACATCAGGACATATTCAAAAACTGAAATCATTATATTATGATTGTGACGCCGATACTCTATTATTAAAAATAGAACAAATTGGCGATATTGCTTGTCATACCGGGGCGAGAAGTTGTTTTTTCAAACAAATTAAATGTTGATTGTTAACTCTTAAAAATCCGTTTAAATGTTGATTGTTAACTCTTAAAAATCTGTGAAATCCGTGAAATCCGTCTAAATCCGTGATCAAAAATATGGTTATCAAAATTTATCATACTCAAACTCGCCAAAAAGAAGATTTTCAACCCCTAGAAGCAGGACAGGTCAAAATGTATTGCTGCGGGGTAACGGTTTATGACTATTGCCATTTAGGTCATGCTAGATCCTATATTGCTTGGGATATAGTTAGACGCTATTTAGAATATAGTGGCTATACCGTTAATTATATTCAGAATTTTACCGATATTGATGATAAAATTCTCAACCGGGCTAAATTAGAAGGCGCAACAATGGAGGCGGTTTCTAATAAATATATTCAAGCCTATTTTGAAGATATCCGACGCTTGAATATTCGGGATGCAAATGCTTATCCCAGGGTGACGGAACATCTTCCCCAAATTATCCAATTAATCCAAGAATTAGTAGATCAAGGTATTGCGTATGCAGTCGATGGAGATGTTTATTATAGTGTAAAAGATTTTGCCGATTATGGCAAATTATCCGGCCGCCAACAGGAACAATTACAAGCGGGTGCGAGTGGTCGAATTTCCTCCTCCGATACCGATACAATTAAGAAGAAAGATCCCTCGGATTTTGCCCTCTGGAAAGCCGCAAAACTAGGGGAACCTGCATGGGATTCACCGTGGGGAAAAGGTCGCCCTGGATGGCATATTGAATGTTCTGCAATGGTGCGATCGCTATTAGGAAATACCATTGATATTCATGGCGGCGGCGGGGATTTAGTCTTCCCTCACCATGAGAATGAAATTGCTCAATCTGAAGGCGCAACTCATCAACCTTTAGCCAATTATTGGATGCACAATGGCATGGTTAGAGTGAGTGGTGAAAAGATGTCTAAATCTTTAGGAAATTTTACCACAATTCGCGGTTTATTAGATAGTCCTTTGGATGCGATGGTGATTCGTTTATTCATTTTACAAGCCCATTATCGCAAACCTTTAGATTTTACCGATGAGGCGATCGCTTCGGCTGAAAATGGATGGAATACGTTAAAAGAGGGGCTATTATTTGGCAGGGAATATGGCGATAAATTAGGCTTTAAACCCGATGAAAAAGCCTTAATTGATGATGCTATTGGTCGGTTTAAAGAGGCAATGGATGATGATTTTAATACCCCGGAAGGGTTAGTAATTTTGTTTGAATTAGCCAAGGAATTAAGACGCGATCGCAATATATTAATTCATGGAGGCGATATTAATACCCCGACCGAACACTTACAGAAAACTTGGCAAACTTTAATGGAATTAGCCACGGTTTTCGGGTTAGAAGCAAAACCAGAGGAAAGTCAGAATTTAGGGTTAAGTGATAGTGAAATTGAAGCCTTAGTTCAGCAACGGTCAGAGGCGAAAAAAGCTAAAAATTATCCCGAAGGCGATCGGATTCGAGATCAATTGAAAGCATTAGGAATTACCCTAATTGATCAACCTGGAAATCAAACCATTTGGCATCGTTAATTGAGGTTGAATAAATTCGTTGTTGCGCTTGAGATATTTTGAGGGTAAGGCTTCCAAGGAAATAATATTAACCGTATCTCCTTCTAAAGCAGCATCCACAAAAATAACCGTATCAACTTCCGCCATTTCTGCGGCAACTTCCGGGGTGAGTTGATGGAGAGAAAGCGATCGCACATTCGTTAAATTCCACTGTTCAACCTCTGTTATTACCGCTTGACCAACACCATCATCTCCTCGAATGGGATTCCCATATCCGACAATTAAAATCATATTATTTTCTATATTTATTATTAACAATATTCTATCACAACTTCCTTTTGTTGACTGCGAAGTAACTGGACTAAATCTTCTATTAAGTTACGACGAATTGAAATATTTTTAGGTAATAAAGGATTCTGATAAAACTCATTAATTTGTTGACCCACTAAAAAATAAATCGAATCTCCTTCGATAATTTCCCGCGCCAATAAAACCGCCCCATTATTATCAGAAGCTAACCGGGCAATATCCCCCTTACATTTTCTCAAAATTTCCGTGGCTTTAGAAATCGTTAAAATTCCTTCTGTAACTAAATCCACCTCTTTTAGTTTACCAATAGGCGGTAAATCTTTTCGCATGGTTGCAATATCCATTTCAATAGTTTCTCCCATATAATTTGCGACTAAATTTCCAGTTGTTCCGCCACAAATTACTTTTCTGCCGGGGAAATTTAATAACCTATCGGCATATAATTCATCCTGAGTAATATCTAAAGGCGGGCCAGTAAAAATCATGACCGGGTTAGGTTTTCTAACATAAACCCCCACAAAAGTTGCATCATCGCCAATTTTTTCCCGATATAAAGAACGGGTTTCAGACATTACTTGCTCAATAATTGTTCGAGAATTAGTCGCTTGACTAATAAAAATTCTCTCCATGTATTTAGCAATATTATCCCAACCCCAGCCAAAATTCATCGTATCCCCTAACCCCGCATAAAGGATACCATCACTAATCGCCCCAATAAAATCTCCCCGCTCTAATGTTCCTTCTGAATATTGAATTTTTTTCCCTAAAATCTTATCAATTTTGGTTTCTAATTTAACAATGCGACCTTTTTTAAAATAAAGAATTGGCGGATTATCAAAATTAATTACTTTAAATTCATTGGTTAAATGATTAATCGAAATAATCGTAAAAGTTGCATAGGCAATTTTTCTCACCTGACAGATAGGTAAAGTTCCAATCACGGTTTTAATCACTTCCTCTAAAGGAACATCCGCATTTAACATGGTGATTAAAATTTCCGTGGTCAAGGTGGCTAAAATACTCGCTTTTACCCCACTTCCTAAACCATCGGATAAAACAATAGTGCTTTTAGTTTCGCTTTTGGTAAATTTAACTTGGTCACCACAAAGTTCTTCGCCTTTTTTATTCAAACTCAGGTGACAAATATCAAAAAAGTTATCTTGACTCATATTAATTTTATTAAAATATAGGGAATAGATAGAAACCCGGTTTCCGATAGTTTACTGATTCACCAGTTCAATAATTTTGAGTAAACTAATTTTAGTTTCGGCGGTGGTTTCTCCTAATAACCCGGCAATTTCTTGAGCGACTTTCATTTGATTATCAACTACTTCATTCACTTTTTTAACGGTTTCTGCCTTGATTATATCCGTTTCTTTTTTACGTTCCATTTCGGCGGTAATATCGCTCATAATACAGCCAATAATATTTTCTTCCTTAATGGGAAAAATAAACTCTCGAATATACAAATGATATTCAGGATATTCTGTTTCCCGTCCCCGAATTACCTGATTAGTTTCCCAAACAGTTTTAAAATGATCTACATTCCCTAAAATTTCGGTTACGGGTTTACCAATAATTTCACTCGCTTCAACATTAAATAGTTTACAAAAAGCCGGATTAACAACTTTAATCATCAAGTCTGAATCTACGGCAATTAAACCGTTAGGATCATATTCCCACAAAAGTTGCCAGAGGTGATTCTGAGTTGTTTCTAACATGGTGTTTATCTCAATTCTGATCTTTAATGGCGGGAAGAATTTCTTGCAAAAATCTATCTTCAATATTTTGAGGACTAATATTAATAAAATGTAAGTCCTTAAATTTCATCACAATTCCCGAACTACAAGTTTCTAAACAAAATGAGCCTTTTAGCTCAATTTTGTGATCAATATCATATTCACTCATCAAGGCTTGCAATTTCGGTAACACTTCATACACTCCAAGCTGATGACAAGCAGAACCCATACATAAATATAAGTTTTCCTTTGGCATTTTTTGCCTCCTAATATCATAAATCCGTTGTTGGGCTTTAGCCATTAAGATTGCGCTTAAGCGCAACAACGGGATTGAAAAATGTTGTTGGGCTTTAGCCATTAAGATTGCGCTTAAGCGCAACAACGGTGGGGTTAATGGCGGTATTTTTCTTTAATTACTGTTCCATCCTTTTGAATTAATTGGATGTGCAAAGGCATTTGTCCGACGGCGTGGGTGGAACAACTTAAACAAGGATCATAAGCCCGAATTCCGGCTTCGACTCGGTTTAACATTCCCTCTGGAATCTCATTTCCATGAATATAATGTTGGGCAATTTGAGTCACGGTTTTATTCATGGCTAAATTGTTTTGTCCGGTGGCAATAATTAAGTTAACTTTCTTAATTAATCCGTTTTCATCTACTTGATAATGATGGAATAAAGTGCCGCGTGGAGCTTCACTAACTCCCACTCCTTCTAAACAGTTAATCCCCGCCTCTGAACGCACCCGTTTTGAGATAATATCAGGGTCATCAACTAACTGTTCAATGGCTTCAATACAAGCGAGAATTTCCACCAAACGAGCATAATGATAAAAGAAGGAAGAAGTAGCTACCCGTCCCCCCGCCCGATGCCGAAATTCAATTAATTCTCGGTCTGCATCTTCGGTACCAATACAGTCACAAACATTCAATCTTGCTAAGGGCCCAACGCGATAAATACCATCGGGATATCCCAGGGGTTTGTAATAGGGAAACTTCAAATAAGACCAATTTTCAACGGCTTCTCCCAGGAAATCTTGATAGTTATCTTCACTCAAACCATCGGCAACAATTTCCCCATTACTATCAATAAATCTTAGGTGTCCGCCGTAGTGTTCCCAAGTACCATCGGGGGCAACTAACCCCATAAATAATGAGGGGAATTTGCCAAAAACATCAATTTCGGTTTTTAATTCCGTATCTAATAAACGCTTAAAGATACTAATAGCTAATTCGGTGGTTTGTCGAGCTTCAGGTAAGCGGTTAATAATCCATTCTCGGCCTTCATCGGAAAGGGGAGAACGCACCCCACCGGGAACGGCCCAAGCCGCATGAATTTTTCTGGCTCCTAATAGTTCAATTACCGTTTGTCCGAACTGACGCAGGCGAATTCCTGCCCGAGCTAAATCAGGATCAGCCGCCATTAAACCAAAGACATTGCGTTTAGCAGGATCACTATCCCAACCTAATAGAAAATCAGGACTACTGAGGTGGAAAAAACTTAAAGCATGGGATTGAATTAATTGGGCTAAATTCATCATCCGGCGCAGTTTTTCCCCCGCCGGAGGTACTTGCACTGCAAGGATTTTATCCCCGGTTTTTGCAGAAGCTAAGAGGTGACTAACGGGACAAATTCCGCAAATTCGAGCGGTAATTCCAGCCATTTCAAACATCGGTCTTCCTTCGCAGAATTTTTCAAAACCGCGAAATTCTACGACGTGAAAACGGGCATTTTCGACTTCTCCCGCATCATCTAAATAGACTGATATTTTAGCATGACCTTCAATCCGAGTTACGGGATCAATAATAACTGTTTTAGACATATTTTTAACCTCTGTAATTTGTTATTAAGATTGAGCATTTCTATCCCGTTGTTGCGCTTCAGCGCATCTAAAAATTGTTGTTGCGCTTCAGCGCATCTTTATTAGATTTGAGGATGAAAATTAAGGGTTATAATTTATATCCTCTCGTGCGCTTAAGCGCAACAACGATTAACCGAATTTGATCATTTCCCGTCCTTCCATTACGGGTCTTTTTCCTTCTAATAAAGGAGCGATCGCCGATTTAATTCTATCCGCAGAAGGAGGACATCCGGGTAAAAAGATGTCAATATCAACTAATTCATGAATCGGACGAACTCGCTCTAAAAGTTCAGGCACAATACCCGGTTCATTAGGCAATTGAGCCCCAATATCACTCAGTTCCAAATAACAGCGTTTTAAGACAGGTTCCGTACTGCCTAACATATTTCTCATCGCCGGAACATTAGCTGTTACCGCACAATCTCCAAAGGAAATTAAGAGTTTAGTCCGTTTTCTGACTTGATATAATAACTCTAAATTTTCTTCATTGGCAACCGCCCCTTCCACTAAACAAACATCGACATTTTCAGGATATTCTTTGATATCACAACCCACCGGACTAAAGACAACATCGACTTTTTCCGCGAGATCAAACAGCCATTCGTCTAAGTCTAAAAACGACATATGGCAACCGGAACAACCCGCCAACCAAACCGTAGCAAATTTTATCTTGTCCATTGATGTTTCCCTCTTGCATCTGCTAAGAATTCTAGTTTTTCACTATCCCGTTGCATTTCCGCCGTGGTAGTACCTTTTTTAAAGATTGAACCCGTGGGACAAGCATCGACACATTTACCACAGGAGGTACAAGCATCCACATCCCCCCAGGGTTGATTTAAACCACTAATAATTTTAGCTGCGGCTCCCCGATAGCCGACATCCCAGACGTGGGCTCCTTCAATTTCAGCACAAACTCTCACACACCGAGTACACATAATACAACGGTTATGATCGATGCCGAATTTACTATGAGAAATGTCTACTTCCCGGTCAGGAAAGCGATAGGGAAAACGGCTATGATCCATGCCCACTTCAATTGCAACGTCCTGTAATTCGCAGTTACCATTAGCAACACAAACGGCGCAAACATGATTTCCTTCTGCGAATAATAACTCCACGGTCATGCGTCGATATTCTTGCAGTTGGGGGGTTTGGGTACAGACTTCCATACCTTCTGCAACTTCGGTTACACAAGCTGGTAATAAACGATTAATTCCTTTAATTTCTACTAGGCATAACCGACAAGCACCCACATCAGAAACCCCGTCTAAATGACAGAGTTTGGGAATTTTGACCCCGGCTTCTTCGGCGGCTTTGAGTACAGATGTTCCTTCTTCAGCAGCAACATCAATTCCATCTATTTTTAGGGTTTTTACGGACATAATTTTTTCATCTCCTCTGAGGTTTAAATATCAAATTTAATCCTTTAACTTTAAGATGTATCTGGTTTCATTATAGCAGTTTTTCCTAATAATTTTTACATGATTTTTTAGGGTTTGACCCCT
>NZ_CAWLTW010000001.1:4645211-4654314 GCF_963864145.1 Planktothrix prolifica NIVA-CYA 540
CGGATTGATTTCAAAGTCCCCCTTTTTTAAGGGGGTAGTTTAGGGGGATCTGATTCGGCTACAATCAGATTTTTTCGGCCGTCTTTGACACCCATGAAATTAACCCTAGGCTAAACAAGCGGCTAAATCTTCATCGGGGGTAGAAATCGCTTTCAGATGATAGGTGTCCGATAGTAATTGGAACACATTCGGAGAAATAAAAGCGGGTAATGTCGGGCCTAAACGAATGTCTTGAATCCCCAAATATAACAGAGTTAATAACACCGCTACAGCTTTTTGTTCATACCATGACAAAATCATTGATAGGGGTAATTCATTCACACCAATATCAAAAGCTTTAGCTAATCCTAAAGCAATTTGAATGGCAGAATAAGCATCATTACATTGTCCCACATCCATCAATCGAGGAATGTTACCAATTTCACCTAATTCTTTATCAAAAAAGCGGAATTTTCCACAAGCTAAGGTGAGGACAACACAATCTTGGGGAACTTTTTCCACAAATTCTGTATAGTAACTCCGTCCGGGTTTGGCCCCATCACAACCGCCGACTAAAAAGAAGTGACGAATTTTCCCTGCTTTAACCGCTTCAACCACATGATCAGCTACACTTAAAACTGCATTATGGGCAAATCCGGTTTTCACTTCCCGGGGGGTTTCATCATCCAAAAAGCCGGGGAGTTCTAGCGCTTCTTGAATCACTGGAGTAAAGTCAGGAATACCATCAGCATCGGAGGGTAAATAGCCTAACCCCGGATAGCCCACGGGCCCAAGAGTAAACAGTTTTTGATCATAGGTTTCATGGGGCGGCATTAAACAATTTGTTGTCACCACAATCGCCCCAGGAAACTTAGCAAAATCTTTGGTTTGATTCTGCCATGCTGTGCCAAAATGTCCGAACAAATGGGGATAATTTTGTTTTAAAATCGGATATCCATGGGCGGGTAATAATTCCCCGTGGGTATAAACCGTAATCCCCGTATCTACGGTTTGTTTTAACAGGGCTTCTAACTGTTTAATATCATGTCCAGAGACTAAAATAGCCTTACCTTGACGATGATTTAAGGGAACACTTGTCGGGGTGGGATGTCCATAATGTCCGGTATGTCCGGCATCTAATAATTCCATCGCCCGTAGGTTCATTTCTCCGACTTTCAAGGCTAAACCCACCCAGGCATTTAAGTCTAAATCCTGCCGATCTAAAGCAATTAAGGCTTCATAGATAAACTGATAAATCTTCTCATCTTCCTGACCCAGTTCGTAGGCGTGGAAGGCGTAGGAAGCTAATCCTTTAATGCCATAAATTGTGGTTAATTGCAAGGAATAAATATCAATATTCCCATTAGCTTTTTGAATTAAATCCAAGGCAAAATTTTGTCCTTGTTCAGATAAATTTTCCTCAAAATCGGGCTGATAATTACAAATTTCTGGCCAGGAAATGGGGGTGGGACTTTTACTTTCCACCGCTTGTTTTAAGGTTTTTCGCAATTGTAAAACCTGTTGGGCAGAATCAGCAAATCGCTTCGTACTAAAGTTAACATTCGTCATCGTTGAAAACATCGCTTCACAGGTAAAACGATCAATTTCTCGATTAGGAATACCTAACTCATAAGCTTTTAAAGCAATGGGGGCAATACTGCGTAAGCAATAGACTAATAAATCTTGGATTGAATTAACTTCTGGACTTTTACCACAAGCCCCCCATTGATGACAGCCATTTCCACTGGCGGTTTGTTCACATTGTTCGCAAAACATTTTTTATTATCCTTACTTGCAAGTATTGGATACAATGGGTGAATTTTATCTTTGTTGATACCAATAAATAGTCACCCATTGCAGATAGAAACCATCCCATTTTTAGGGATGTTAAGACCCCGAAACCCGTCCGCTTTCTTCTGGTTGCAATAATGCCTGATATTCCTCTGGAAAATAACGCAACGTACTCAAGACCGGGTTAGGGGCTGTTTGTCCGAGTCCGCATAAACTGGTGGCTTTGACCATTTCCGACAACAGTTTCATTTTCTCAATATCTGCGGTAGTAGCTTGTTTATTGAGAATTTTGGTTAACATTTGATACAGTTGGACTGTTCCGGTGCGGCAGGGAACACATTTTCCGCAGGTTTCCCCCCGACAGAATTCCATATAGAATTGGGCAACTTGTACCATACTGGTGTCTTCGTCCAGCACCACCATGCCCCCTGACCCCATCATAGATCCTAACTGGGCCAAGGATTCGTAATCTACCGGGGTATCTAAATGTTCTGCGGGAATACAACCTCCCGATGGCCCTCCAGTTTGCACGGCTTTAACTTTCACGCCGCCGGGAATACCGCCCCCCATGTCCTCGATAATTGTCCGTAAACTAATTCCCATGGGGACTTCAATTAAACCGGTATTCCGAATTTTGCCCGTGAGGGAGAAAATTTTAGTCCCCTTGCTTTTTTCTGTGCCGATACTGGAAAACCAGTCGCTACCTTTTTTAATAATTGGGGCAATATTGGCCAAGGTTTCGACGTTATTAATTAAGGTGGGTTCCCCCCATAACCCGGAAACGGCGGGATAGGGAGGGCGAGGGCGAGGAGTGCCACGTCCCCCATCAATGGAGGCAATTAGGGCGGTTTCTTCCCCACATACAAAGGCTCCCGCCCCCACCCGAATATCAATGCGAAAATCTATCCCCGATCCAAAGACCTGACTGCCTAAAATCCCTTGGCGTTTAGCCTGTTGAATGGCTTTTTGCAGACGGGAAATGGCCAGGGGATATTCGGCCCGGACATAGATATAACCCTGGGTCGCACCAACAGCATATCCAGCGATCGCCATTCCTTCTAAGATCCGATGGGGGTCACTTTCCAACACACTCCGATCCATAAAGGCGCCGGGATCTCCTTCATCGGCGTTACAAATCACATATTTCTGTCCGGGGGGCATTTTGGCAACGGTGGCCCATTTTAATCCCGTGGGATATCCGGCCCCGCCTCGACCCCGGAGCCCAGATTTAGTAATTTCAGCTACCACCTCGGCCGGACTCATTTCATAAACGGCATGGTGCAGGGCTTGGTATCCACCTACGGCGATATATTCACCAATTTTTTCAGGGTCAATTTTACCGCTATTTTCTCGAACAATTAGCAGTTGGCCACTAAAAAAGGGATGGTGGCGATCGCCTAGGACGGGTTTAGCCTCTCCCCCATTCAGGGCTTCAATAATAGACGGGGCTTCTTCGGGCGTCACTCTCTCGTATTGGAGTCCGACGGGTTCGACTTCTACTATTGGCCCCCGGCCACAAAATCCCATACAACCGACCCCGACTACTTGCACTCTTTCCTCAAGTCCGGCGGCTTTCACGGCTGCATCCATTTGGTCTTTGACACCCAAGGAATTTGAAGCCACACATCCGGTTGAGGTACAACAATGCACCCGGATCGGTTTTTGGGATTTTTGTTCCTTCTCGGCTAATTCTAATAATTCGCTATATTCCATAATTTTTGTTTTCCTCTATAAAGGCAACAGGCAAGTATCAAGACAAATCAGTTATCAATCAGCAGTGCGAGCGTCCTCGCTCGCTAACTCGTAAAATATTGGGGTAAGGTCAGGCTGGCATTTACTAACTTTTGGTTAAGGTCAGACTTGCTAACTTTTGGTTAAGGTCAGACTTGCTAACTTTTGGTTAAGGTCAGACTTGCTAACTTTTGGTTAAGGTCAGCGAGCGAGGACGCTCGCACTTCCCTACTCCCCCCGGCTCCCCGGCCCCCCTACTCTCTTACTCCCCCTGCTCCCATGCCGCCATGCGATCGCAGGCCATTTCCGGGGTCTGTTGGGCGGCTACTTTGCCATCAAAGACAACGGCCGGAGCAATACCACAGGCTCCAATACAACGGGCGGTCATAATCGAAATTTGACCATCGGCGGTGGTTTCCCCGGCTTTAATTCCGGTTCGGGCTTCTAAGGCGGTTAAGACATCCCCGCCCCCCTTAACGTAACAAGCTGTTCCTAAACAAACTACACAGGTATGGGCGCCATTGGGTTTGAGGGAGAATAAATGATAGAAGGTGGCGACTCCATAGACATAACTGAGGGGAAGTTTCAGATTTCTGGCCACATAAATTAGAACATCTTCTTCTAAAAAGCCAAAGGATTCTTGGGCTTTATGTAGCACCTCAATTAAGGCGTCCTGACGATATTGGTTGCGCTTCATGGTCATATCCAGGACTTTAAACCGTTTATCGCCTCCTTTTGTGGCTCCAGCTTTGGGTTTATCGGCTTTTGCAGTCGTTACCGTAGAAGATTGCATAGTTCTGTTCTCTACTAATGATGTGGATTTTGACACTCATTTTGTAATCAAATATACCTTTAGAAAAGTTGGGTTCAGTTCACCACAAAAGGGTCACAAATTTAATCATGAACCTTTGGGGACTCAAGGATTATAGACTAGGTTGAGAGTTGTATAAACAACGGTTGTGTTGTTTATCTCGATAATTCTGGGTTGGGTTCCAACTTCTCTCCTAAGTTGTAAGTCTACTGCTAATTCATGGAAAAAAGTATTAAAATAAAGAAAAGAATTAATCGGCCTGGGTTAATAATGGATGTGGTATTGATCGGACTGAAATACTGGGACAATCCCTACCACAAGAAATGGTCTGGATTTTTCATCAGTTTTCCCTCCTTGCTTCAAGAAACGTAACATTTTTAGGTGCACCCGATGTGTTTAGCAATTCCAGGTCAATTATTGAGTATTTCCGGTGATGACCCCTTGGCAAAAGTCGGCAAAGTCAGCTTTGGTGGAATGGTCAAGGAAGTCAACTTAGCTTATGTTCCAGAGGTTCAAGTGGGTGACTATGTGATTGTTCATGTCGGTTTTGCTTTGAGTATTGTGGATGAACAGGCAGCCCAACAAACCTTAACGGACTTACAACAAATGATGACAATAAGTTAAAAAACGTTAAGCAATGATCCACTTTTCCCCATTTTTATTAGATGATCTAAAGCAGTAACTCAGGGAAAGTAGACCTCAAAAATTCTTAATCAAAATTTAAGGATGTTTTAATCTCGATCAGGATTTACCTATGGAAAACCCTCAATTAAACAACGACGGAGATTATTAGGGAAAGCTGAATTAATTGTTAAGGAAAATTCCGTCTGTTTAACTACAGAATTACAATGATCGTAAATTCCAACTAAACATCACCAAGTATGAATTCAGGCGCGTAAATTGCCAAAATAATTCTGTAGGAAAGCGGGCGATGCCACAAAGTTGCGGCTACGCCATCGCATCAAGTTTTTATTAAAGAGAGGCATTTCAAGAATGAATACAAAAAATTATGCAACCCTAGATGGTAACGAAGCCGTTGCTCGTGTTGCTTATCGTTTGAGTGAAGTTATCGCCATTTATCCGATCACCCCGTCCTCACCCATGGGAGAATGGGCCGATGCTTGGGCCTCCGTGGGGGATAAAAACCTCTGGGGAACCGTCCCGGCCGTGGTGGAAATGCAAAGCGAAGGGGGGGCGGCCGGGGCCGTACACGGGGCCCTACAAGCGGGTTCCTTGACAACCACCTTCACAGCATCCCAAGGGTTGATGTTAATGCTCCCCAACCTCTACAAAATCGCGGGAGAATTAACCTGTGCCGTGATCCAAGTGGCCGCCCGTTCCTTGGCCGCCCAAGGGTTATCTATTTTCGGCGACCATAGTGATGTGATGGCAGCTAGGGCCACGGGGTTTGCCCTGTTGTGTTCCGCCTCGGTGCAGGAAGCCCAGGATATGGCCTTAATTGCCCAGGCAGCCACCCTAGAATCACGAATTCCTTTTATTCACTTTTTTGACGGATTTCGTACCTCCCATGAAGTCCAAAAAATTGAACTATTAGAGGATAGTGATATCCGAGAATTAATCGATGATAAATACGTTTATGAACATCGCAACCGCGCTTTAACTCCTGACCGTCCTGTCCTGCGAGGAACGGCCCAAAACCCCGATGTTTATTTCCAAGGCCGAGAAACCGTTAATATTTTTTATGATCAAACCCCCGAAATTGTACAACGGGCAATGGATAAATTGGGGCAGTTGACGGGACGTAATTATAAACTATTTGAATATCACGGCGCCCCCGATGCAGAAAAAGTGATTATTCTGATGGGATCAGGTTGTGAAACCGTCCATGAAACCGTTGATTATTTGAACGCCCAAGGTGAAAAATTAGGGGTGTTAAAAGTTCGGTTATATCGACCTTGGGATGGGGAACAATTAATTGCTGAACTGCCAGAAACTGTCAAAGCGATCGCGGTTTTAGATCGAACCAAAGAACCCGGTTCTAGTGGGGAACCCCTCTATTTAGATGTGGTGACGGCAGTTCAAGAAGTGATGTTAGGAGATAACGATACTCTTAAAGCTAAGATTAAAAATCTTAAAGTCTTAGTAGGTGGACGTTATGGGTTATCTTCTAAGGAATTTAACCCGGCAATGGTTAAGAGTATTTTTGAGAATATTACCCCCCCAACCCCCCTTACCAAGGCGGGGATCAAGAGGGGGTTACTTATCAAGGGGGGGTTAAACCCAAAAATCACTTTACCATCGGTATTAATGATGATGTCAGCCACACATCTTTAGAATACGATCCCAACTTCTCCACCGAACCCGATAACGTGGTGCGGGCGATGTTCTACGGTTTAGGTGCAGATGGTACCGTTGGCGCGAATAAAAACTCAATCAAAATTATTGGGGAAGAAACCGATAATTATGCCCAAGGATATTTTGTTTACGACTCCAAAAAATCCGGGGCTGTTACCGTATCTCACTTGCGTTTTGGGCCGCAACCGATCCGGTCGATTTATTTAATTAGTAAGGCGAATTTTATCGGTTGCCATCAATGGACGTTTATCGAAAGATTAGACGTTCTCCAATGTGCGATGGAAGGTTCAACTTTCCTCTTAAATAGTCCCTACGGCCCCGATCAAGTTTGGGAATATCTGCCCTTAGAAATTCAAGAAGATATTGTTAGAAAAAATCTGAAATTCTATGTTATTGATGCCAATAAAGTTGCCCGTGATACGGGGATGGGAAACCGCATCAATACTATTATGCAGGTGTGTTTCTTTGCCTTAGCGAAAGTATTGCCAAGGGAAGAAGCGATCGCCCAAATCAAAAAAGCGATCGAAAAAACCTATGGTAAGAAAGGAGCAGAAATTGTTCGCTTAAACTTAAAGGCCGTTGATGAGACCCTAGAACACCTTTATGAAGTCAACGTTGCCAATGTTGTAGAGACGCGCCATGGCACGTCTCTACTACGGCGGGCCGAACCCGTAGCCGTCGGAGCCCCTACCTTTGTTAAAGAAGTTGAAGGCATGATGATCGCCGGACGGGGGGATGATTTACCCGTTAGTAAACTGCCCTGCGATGGTACTTATCCCACCGGAACCTCCAAATGGGAAAAACGCAACGTCGCCCAGGATATCCCGGTTTGGGATGCGGATGTCTGTATCCAGTGTGGCAAATGTGTGATGGTTTGTCCCCATGCCACAATTCGGGGTAAAGCTTACGATGAGGCTGCCCTGGAAAACGCCCCCGCCAGCTTCAAATTTACCGACGTTAAGGATAAAGTCTTTACCGGGGAAAAATTCACCATCCAAGTTGCCCCGGAAGACTGTACCGGATGTGGCATCTGTGTGGATGTTTGCCCGGCAAAAAATAAATCCATGCCTTCAAGAAAAGCGATCAACATGGAACCCCAGTTACCCCTGCGGGAACAAGAAGCGACGAATTGGGACTTTTTCCTGGGTATTCCCAACCCCGATCGGTTAAAATTACGGCCAGATTTGATCCGTCAACAACAATGGCAAGAACCGTTATTTGAGTTCTCCGGCGCCTGTGGCGGATGTGGCGAAACTCCCTATATTAAGTTAGTCACGCAGTTATTTGGCGATCGGATGATCGTGGCTAACGCCACCGGATGTTCCTCTATTTATGGCGGGAACTTACCCACAACCCCCTGGACAACAAACGCCGACGGTCGCGGCCCGGCTTGGTCTAATAGCTTATTTGAAGATAACGCCGAATTTGGTTTAGGCTTCCGTATGTCCATTGACAAACACGCTGGGTTTGCTCTGGAATTGTTACATAAACTAGGCGGCGACGTCGGGGATAATTTAGTTACGCAAATTACTGATAATTCCCAAAAATCAGAGGCTGATATTTGGGAACAACGGAAACTGGTCGTCCAACTCAAAGAAAAACTGCAAGGAGTCAATTCCCCTGACGCCCAACAGTTACTCAGTTTGGCTGATTATTTAGTTAAAAAATCCGTTTGGATTATTGGGGGAGATGGTTGGGCCTATGATATTGGTTACGGTGGCTTAGATCATGTTATTGCCAGTGGCCGTAACGTTAATATTTTGGTTTTGGATACCGAAGTTTATTCCAACACCGGGGGTCAGTCCTCGAAAGCCACCCCCCGCGGCGCGGTTGCTAAGTTTGCAGCCGGAGGAAAAGCGTCACCCAAGAAGGACTTAGGCCTAATTGCCATGACCTACGGTAACGTTTATGTGGCGAGTGTGGCGATGGGGGCCAAGGATGAACACACCCTGAAGGCGTTCTTGGAAGCGGAAGCCTACGACGGGCCATCAATTATTATTGCCTATTCTCACTGTATTGCCCACGGGATTAATATGACAACGGCTATGACCCATCAAAAAGATCTGGTGGAAAGTGGCCGTTGGTTACTGTATCGGTATAACCCCGACTTGAAAGAAGCAGGCAAAAACCCGTTAATTTTGGATTCTAAATCACCTAAGAAAACCGTTGAGGCGTCTATGTATGCGGAAAACCGTTTCAAAATGTTGACTAAGAGCAAACCCGCCGACGCCAAACGGTTGTTAAAAGAAGCCCAAGAAGACGTCAGTACCCGTTGGAAAATGTATGAATATATGGCCGCTCGTCCGTTAGAAACTAAGGGTAATAACGGTCATTCTGAAGGGAAATCAGCCCCAATTTCGGAAGGTAAACCCCCAGAAACTACACCTGTATAAATCCTTCTTAACCTGCCCCCTAGACCCCCCTAGCCCCCCTAAGGGGGGAACCGGATGTTCAAAGTCCCTTTTTTTGAGGGGG
>NZ_CAWLTW010000001.1:4654334-4685442 GCF_963864145.1 Planktothrix prolifica NIVA-CYA 540
GGTCTGATCTCCTCGCAAAACCAATCATTATTAATCATCTAAAACCTAGGACTAAAAACAATGGATTTAACCACAACTTATCTAGGATTAAATTTACGAACTCCGATTGTTCCTTCTGCTGCTGCACCGTTATCTGAAGATATTGATAATATTAAACGCTTAGAAGATGCGGGGGCGGCGGCGGTGGTTTTACATTCCTTATTTGAGGAACAATTACTGCGGGATAAATTTGAACTGCATCATCATTTAGAATACGGAACAAATAGCTTTGCGGAGGCTTTAAGTTATTTTCCTGAACCTGATGAATACCACGTTGGGCCAGAACTTTATTTAGAACATATTCGTCAGGCTAGAGAATCAACAAATATCCCGATTATTGCTAGTTTAAATGGTTTTTCTCCTGGGGGTTGGGTGGAATATGCTCAACTGATGCAACAGGCGGGGGCGAATGCGATTGAATTGAATATTTATTATGTACCAACGGACATTAATTTAACAGGAGAACAAATCGAACAAAACTATCTAAATACCATTAGAGATGTTAAGGCGGAAGTTACTATTCCTCTGGCTTTAAAACTGAGTCCCTATTTCAGCAATATGGCAAATATGGCGAAACAATGTTGCGATGCGGGGGCCGATGGTTTAGTATTATTTAATCGCTTTCTGCAACCGGATATTAACCCCGAAGAATTGATTGTTGAACCGGGAACTATTTTAAGTAGTCCCCATGACCTGCGTTTACCTATGCGTTGGATTGCAATTTTATATGGTCGAATTAATGCGGATTTAGCCTGTACCAGTGGGGTTCAACGTGGTCATGATGCAATTAAAGTATTAATGGCGGGGGCAAAAATTACTCAAGTGTGTTCAACCTTATTACGTCATGGTTTTAATTATATTAAAGTCATGGAGGAGGATATGAAACACTGGATGGAAGAACACGAATATGAGTCTGTTAAACAAATGCAGGGTTCTATGTCGCAACTCCATTGTGAGGATAAATCAGCTTATGAACGCGCCCAATATATGAAGACAATTACATCCTATCAACCCGATCATAGTTTAGTTTAGACCCCACCCCAGCCCTCCCCTTGGTAATGGGAGGATTTTTTATTTAGACCCCACCCCAGCCCTCCCCTTGGTAATGGGAGGATTTTTTATTTAGACCCCACCCCAGCCCTCCCCTTGGTAATGGGAGGATTTTTTATTTAGACCCCACCCCAGCCCTCCCCTTGGTAATGGGAGGATTTTTTATGGCGATTTGGCTAGATTTTGGTATAATGATAGTTTGGCTAAAAATTTTTAAGCGTTTTACCCTAAGTAAAAGAAACCTCATGGAAATTACGATTGAAGGTCAAAAACGACCAGAAGGCTCTAAACCCAATGCTTTGCGTCGTCAAGGATTAATTCCGGCGGTGCTGTATGGCCATCAAGGGGCAGAATCCATTAGCATTACCATTCCGGCGAAAACCGTAGAAAACCTACTCAAAAAGAACGTTGTTAACCAGGCTCTAATTCAACTGAATATTCCTGATATCTCTTGGAGTGGTAAAACCCTACTCAGAGAAGTGCAAAAACATTCTTGGAAGGGATTTCCCTATCACCTGAGCTTCTTTTCCGTGGCTCAACAAGACAGTTTAACCGTTTCTGTTCGTCTGCATTTTGTCGGCGAATCTATTGGGGTCAAAATGGAAGGCGGTCTGTTAGATGTCGTCCTCTCTGAATTGGAAATTGAGTGCGAACCCGGTAGCATTCCCGCTCGTATTGATGTGGATGTCACAGAATTACATCAAGGTCAAGCCCTGCATATTAGAGAACTTAACTTACCTGATGGAGTTAAAGCCACGGGTGATGGCGAACAAGTAGTTGTTAGCATCATTCGTCCAGAACGTGGTGAGGAAGGCGACGCCGAAGCTTAATTTTAGGGAGTAGGGGGAAGCAGGGGGAGCAGTTTGCAAAGAGCAGTGAGAGCGTCCTCCCTCGCTAATAACCCCGAAACCCGAACCCTCACCCCAGACCCTAACTAATAATTTCCTTTAATTTATCCCGTTGAGATTCGGGTAAGCGAGGGCCATGAATTTGAACAATTTGGGAACCGAGATAGTTTCCCCAACGGGCGGCTTGGGTAGTGGTTAAACCGTTGGTAAGTCCGTATAATACCCCACCTGCAAAAGCATCCCCCGCCCCAACAGTATCCACGGGTTTAACCGGGAAACCGTGAACATGAATTAGGGTTTGGTTTTCCACTACTAAACAGCCCTTATCACTATTAGTAATAAAAACAAAATTCACCTTTTCTCCTAACTGACGGGCGCAAACCTCTAAATCTTCGCTACCGCAGAAGTGGCGCACCTCATCCGCATTACAAAACAACACATTACAATATTCAGTTAAAACACTGCGAAAATCATCCCCAAACCGTCCGACTAAAAACATATCGGAAAAGGTAAACGCCACCTTTACCCCTAGGCGTTTAGAATGTTCCATTGTTTCAATACTAGCCTTACGAGGTTCGGGTGCATCCCACAAATAGCCCTCAATATAACTGTATTGACACTGACTCAAATGATCAAGATTAATATCCGTCACCGATAAGGTTGTGGAAACCCCCAAATTAGTACACATAGTACGTTCTGCGTCGGGAGTTGTTAATACTAAACAGGTTCCCGTTGGCCCTTGGCTATTATCGGCGGGTTCAATTTCAAACCCAATTCCAGCGGCGACCATATCCTGTTGATAAAATTCGCCATTGGTATCCGTACTAACTTTACCCGAATAAATTCCCGTACCGCCACTTTGGGCGATCGCAATCATAGTATTAGCAGCAGAGCCCCCACAACGTAATTCTAGGGAATTGTTTTCTAATTGTTGCAATAATTTCCCCTGTTTGACCGTATCCATCAGGGTCATAGCACCTCGGTTGAGGTCATGGCTTTGAATAAAATTATCCTCAACTAATGCCAAAATATCGAGGAGGGCATTTCCAACACCAAAGACATTAAAGGATTTGGGTTCTGTCATTGACTATTTCTGTAAAACGGTTTGAACAATTCAATTGTTGATCATAGCAAATTTTCTGTAACTTTTATTTTCAAATTATGAGAATTTGCTTTTTTCGGTGAGATAATAAAAATAATACCCAACTGATTACCGTTTCTTTCGCAAAATTCAATTCATTTTGATCTTTTTTTAATATGACTGACTCTGAACTTCCTCTGCTAATTCAACAAATGTTAGAACCGGATTTTTATCCCCATCCGGTACAGGAACCCATTGAACTTTTACAAACTCATATTTCATTTATATTATTAACGGGAGAATACGCTTATAAAATTAAAAAAATAGTTGATTTTGGATTTTTAGATTATTCGACCTTAGAGAAACGACGATATTTTTGTGAACAAGAATTACAAATGAACCAGCAACAAGCACCAGAATTGTATTTAGAGGTTTTACCAATAATAGAAGTAGGCGATCTCTTTCAATTTGGGGAAAATCAAAATCATGCCATTGAATATAGCTTAAAAATGCGCCAATTCCCCCAAGAAAATTTATTTATTAATTTGTTTAATCAAGATAAATTAACAAAACAAGAAATGGAGGATTTAGGAAATGTTGTGGCTAAGTTTCATCTCAATTGTCCCAGCAATGAGCAAATTTTACAATTTGGAGAAATTGCTCAAATTCGTCATTCCATTGATGGAAATTATCTAAAAACAGAAAAATATATTGGTTGTTGTCAAACTCAAGAACAATATGAACAAACTAAAGAATATACAGATAGATTTTTTGAAACCCATGAAGCTATTTTTAAGAGTCGGATTGAAAACCGATTTATTCGAGAATGTCATGGAGATTTACATTTAAAAAATATCTGTATTTATCAAGATAAAATATTACTATTTGATCGGATTGAATTTAATCAAGAATTTCGGTTTGTTGATGTAATTTATGATGTGGCTTTTGTGGTTATGGACTTAGAAGGACGAGGACGGAATGATTTAGGAAATAAGTTTTTAAATACTTATATTGAAAACACTGGGGACTGGGAAGGATTACAATTATTACCATTTTATTTGACCCGTCAAGCCTATGTTAGAGCCAAAGTTAATTCCTTAATATTAGATGATTCAGCTATTACTGAAGAACAAAAAGAAATAGCCAAACAAGAAGCAACTCAATATTATAAATTAGCTTGGCAATATACCCGCAAATCTTTAGGAGGAATCGTGATGATGTCGGGGTTATCGGGGTCAGGAAAAAGCACCACCGCCCGCCAACTATCTAAACAATTAAATGCCATTCATATTCGTTCCGATGCAGTTAGAAAACATTTAGCAAATGTTCCTCTCCACGAACCAGGAGGAGAAGAAATCTATACTCCAGAGATGACCGAAAAAACCTATAAACGGTTATTAGAATTAGGATTATTATTAGCAAAACAAGGATTTTGGGTAATTTTAGATGCCAAATATGAGCAACAAGAACGACGGGGAGAAGTCATAGAAACCTGTCATACCCATCAATTACCCCTACAAATTATTGAATGTACAGCACCAATGGATATTTTACAAGAACGTTTACAACAACGTCAAGGGGATATTTCTGACGCAACTATTGATTTATTAACCTCCCAACGTACCACATCTCAACCTTTTACAGATTCCGAAAAAAACTATCTTACCACCATTGATACGACCCAAAATATTGATCAGCAATGGAAAAAATTATATTAAAATAATCTATTATTTGAGGTTGCGCTTGCAATTCTCCTTCTTCGTGTCTTAGTGCCTTTGTGTTTCCTTCCTTAATAATAATGAAATTAACAAAAAAAACCAGCTTAATTATCTATGGAATTTCCAGTTTAATTTTATCATTGATTTTAGCGATCGCCCTTTTAATTCCGCCCACATCTTCCCAACCAATTTTAATTATCCCCAATGAAGTTAGAGGAGTTTGGTTAACAAATGTTAGCAGTGGAGTCTTATTTTTTCCTTGGGGAATTAATCGCGCTTTAGATCAATTATCGCAACTAAAATTTAATACCATTTATCCCGTAGTTTGGAATAGAGGAAGCACATTTTATAAAAGTGCAGTGGGAAAAAGAGTCATGGGTCGCTCTCAAGATTCATTATTAAATATAACCCAATTAGGGGGAGATATCCTATCAAAAATTGTCTTAGAAGGACACAGAAAAGGATTAAAAGTAATTCCTTGGTTTGAATATGGGTTTATGGCGCCTAAAAACTCTGCTATTGTCCAACGACATCCCGACTGGATCGCCCAAACTCAAAAAGGAGAAAAAGAGTTAGATCCTTTAAGGAGTTCTGAGGATGTTTCCTATCAAACTAAAGTTAAAAACTGGATTTTTAATCAAATATTAGAATGGATGACTATTAACAATGTCTGGTTAAATCCTTTACATCCTGAAGTCCAACAGTTTATTGAAGATTTGATTTTAGAAGTAGTAATGAAATATAATATTGATGGGATTCAACTGGATGATCATTTCGGTCTTCCCGTGGAATTTGGCTATGATGAATATACGATTAAACTCTATCAAAAAGAACATAATGGTCAGTCTCCCCCTAATGATTATTATGATCAAGAATGGCGAAGTTGGAGAGCAAATAAAATTACTAAATTAGTTGAAAGAATTGTTAAAAAAGTTAAAATAGCTAAACCTAATTGTCTTATTTCTTTATCCCCTAATCCTTATGAATATACCTATGAAATGTATTTACAAGATTGGTTAACCTGGGTCGATCAAGGATTAGTGGATGAAATTATTTTACAAGTTTATCGAGATAGTATGGTAAAATTTATTTCAGAATTAGACCATGAATCTGTTCAAATTGCTAGGCGGAAAGTCCCGGTAATTATTGGGTTATTAAGTGGAACATTACGCCATCCTGTTCCGATGGAACAAATTGAAAAACAAATGAAGGTTGTGCGCGATCGCGGCTTTGATGGAATCTCATTTTTTTATTGGGAAACCCTGTGGAGTTATTTCACTCCCGACTCCCCCCGATATCGTCGCCACAGCTTTAAAACCTTATTTTTAGATTAATTAATCCGACATTCCTAAAAATGCTTTGAGAGCGATTTTATATCTATTTCTTAACCGCTTAGAAGCTAAACCACCTTGCTGAATTCTTGCAAGAACATTAGCAGAAAAATATCCATTTGGAATCGGGCTACCAGGAGTGATTAAACTAGCTAAATCAATAGCATTCATTTCACGAGCATACTGATAAGCCACAACGGATTCATCTCCCAAATTAATGGTGATGCTAGTCATGAAGAACCTTGTCTAAATATGCTTCCCGAATTGCTAACTGCTTTTTCAGGATGAAAGCGAAACTGGATTGACATAGCAACTGTAAAAAATAACTATTATATCTTAATTATTGCATTAGAATTTTTTTTATTAACCATTCTTTGCCTTTATAGGGTGGATAACGTAGGGGTAAATCTAATAAAAATGTTTGTTTTAATACACTACGATAATGGGAAAATCGATCAAAGGTGGTTTTTCCATGGTAACTTCCTATCCCACTTTCTCCAACACCGCCAAAGGGTAAAGATTTCCCCCCAATTTGGAGTACGGTATCATTAAAACAGAGGGTTCCTGATGAGGTTTCTTGTAATATTCGGTTTTGTTTGTTTTTATCGTTAGAAAATAAATATAATGCTAAAGGTTTGGGACGACTGTTGATTTTTGCGATCGCTTCTCCTAAATCCTGATATTCTAAAATAGGTAAAATTGGCCCAAAAATTTCCTCCTGCATAATTAAATCATCCCAGGAAATATTATCAATTAAAGTGGGAGCAATATATCTGGTTTCCGGGTTAGTTTTGCCTCCGGTAATAATCTGACCCACGTTTAAAAATTGCTGTAATCTGTTAAAATGAAATTGATTAATAATCCGCGAATAGTCGGGACTGGTTTCGGGATTATCTCCCCAAAAAGTTTTAATCCATTTCTGCAACGCGATAATTAATTCCGATTTTATTCGAGAATTTACTAATAAATAATCGGGGGCGATACAAGTTTGACCCGCATTAATTAATTTACCCCAAATAATCCGTTTTGCGGTATAATCTAATTGAATATCATCCTCGACAATACAGGGACTTTTTCCTCCTAATTCTAAAGTAACTGGGGTTAAATGTTTGGCTGCGGCTTCCATGACAATTTGACCGACTTTTTGCCCCCCGGTAAAGAAAATATGATCGAACTTTTCGGCTAATAATTCTTGACTGGTTTCGACTCCGCCTTCAACCACGGCAATATATTCAGAATTAAAGGTTTTGCTGATAATATCACTAATAATTTTAGAGGTATTAACAGCAATTTCCGAAGGTTTTAAAATCGCACAATTGCCCGCCGCGATCGCTCCAATTAAAGGAGAAATCAATAGTTGAAACGGATAATTCCAAGGGCCTATAATTAGGATAATTCCTAAAGGTTGAGGATAAATAAATGTTGAGGCGGGAAGTTGACCTAAAGAGGCGGGAATTTTTTGGGGTTTAACCCAAGATTTGAGATGTTTAATGGCATAATTGAGTTCAGCAACGGGGGAAAACTCAAAACATGATTCCAGGTCAGGACGGCATAAATCGGCTTTTATCGCATTAATAATGGCTGTTTCATGGAAGGCGATCGCCTGTTTCAAACCCTGAAGTTGGGTAAGGCGAAACTGGATATCCTGGGTTTGTCCAGTGGCAAAAAAGTCTCGCTGTTGCTGGATTAAACCTTGAATTGCTGTTTTTTCACTCATTTTTGCTTTTCCAAAATTATCTGATCCCATTTTATGGTACAACTTGATCTGGTAAAGTTATTGCAACTGAGGTCAAGCTGAGAATGGCAAACATCAAAGAAATTTTATATCTTGAAGTTCCCACTCCCGGTACTCAACAGGTTTGTACTTGGTTGCAAGAAAAATTTCAAGCAGAAATGGGGGAAAAATTTATCACCCCCGATGGTTTTAGGTTGCGGTTTTCTCCCCAGCATGAAAACACGACAGAATGTCATGAACTTTCAATTTTTGTTTGGTCAGTGCAACGGACAACTTATTTAAAAGTATTTCGCATCGGTCAACCGCCCAAAACCCAAGAAAAACTATTTTTAAAGCATTTAGAAACCGAAATTAGAACCGCATTTCCCCATCAATATCCCGAACCTCCAGAGATTAATTTATCTCAACAATCTATTTTTGAAGGATTAGAAAAAGATTATCCTTTAACGGTCAAATACTTCAAAAAAATGCCCAATGGGGAATTTGATCTCAAACGGGTTTATTGGTGGGAAAAACGCTGGCGAGAAGGAGTAAGAAATCCCCAAACTCCTAAACAAGTTATTTTTAAAAGTGATGATTCCCAGACCGATGATTCCCCTAATTATGACTTAATTTATATCGGGGGTGCTTTAGGGGTAATTCATGCGGCGGTGATGGCAAGATTAGGCTATAAAGTATTATTAATTGAACGGTTGCCTTTTGGTCGGATGAACCGAGAATGGAATATTTCTCGGAGTGAGTTAAAAAGTTTAATTGATTTAAAATTATTTACCCCGACGGAAATCGAAAGTTTTATCGCCAGAGAATATAAAGATGGATTTCATAAGTTTTTTGATGCTTATAATCCTAAAATTGCTCAAGCTGAAATTCTCCATACTCCAACGGTTTTAAATGTTGCCTTAGATGCTGAAATTCTATTAAAATTATCCGGGGAAAAACTCAAGCAAGCTGGAGGAGATATTTGGGATGAAACGGAGTTTTTACAAGCGAATATTAACCCCAATCAAGTTACTATTAATTCCCTGCATATTCCCAGCCAAACCGAACGAACTGCCACCGGAAGGCTATTAGTAGATGCCATGGGAACGGCCTCCCCTATTGCTTGGCAATTGAACGGAGGACGGGCTTTTGATAGCGTATGTCCGACGGTGGGGGCGGTAATTGAGGGGGGGTTTGAACCGGGGGTTTGGGATGCCACCTATGGGGACGTTTTAAATAGTCATGGGGATATTTCTCGGGGTAGACAGTTAATTTGGGAACTGTTTCCCGGAGCAGGAAATGAATTAACTTTTTATCTGTTTCACTATCATCAAGTTAATCCTAAAAACCCCGGTTCTCTATTGGAAATGTATGAAGATTTTTTCACTATTTTACCCGAATATCGTCGCTGTGATATGGATAAATTAGTTTGGAAAAAACCAACTTTTGGCTATATTCCGGGGCATTTTAGTACCGGAAGTAGCGATCGCAAAATTAGTGTTGATCGATTAATTTTAATTGGCGATGCTGCTTCTTTACAATCTCCCTTGGTGTTTACGGGATTTGGGTCTTTAGTGCGGAATTTATCTCGATTAACAGACCTATTAAATACCGCTTTAAAACATAATTTATTAACCGCAAAATCCCTAGATCAAATTCGGGCGTATCAAACTAATGTTTCTGTTACCTGGTTATTTTCTAAAGGGATGATGGTACCCACGGGTAAATATTTACCCCCAGAAAAAATTAACTCAATTTTAAATACTTTTTTTGGGGTTTTAGCAACAGAATCTCAAGAAATTGCGGAAACGTTTATTAAAGATCGAACCACTTGGTGGATTTTTACGCGGTTAGCCCTGAAAGCAGCCCGGATAAATCCTTTATTATTAATTTGGATTTTAGACTTTGTAAATGTGGGAGAAGTTCTAAGATGGATGAAGAATTTTATTCAATTTATGGTATTATCTATGATTAGTTTCCTTTGCGGTTGGCTTCCTAATTTCAGTCGCAAAATTCAACCCTGGTTAGAACCCCGTTATCCTAAACTTTGGATGTGGTTATTAACAACAAGTTATGCTTTAACCGATGGGATGGGAAAACCTCAAACTCCACATTTTAACACCTGAAAACTCAATTAATCTCAATTTCAATTTGTCATCAATTATAACAATTAATTTGAGGGGAAAATGAATACAGTTACTTTAAATCTCAATCCGATTATTAAACTCACACATGATCAATTTTATCAACTGTGTGCAGCTAATCCAGATTTACAATTAGAACGTAATGCTGAGGGAGAATTAATTGTTATGCCACCCACTGGAGGAGAAACAGGAAAACGCAATTCTAAACTTAATTTACAATTAGGAATTTGGAATGAACGTACTCAATTAGGTGAAGTTTTTGACTCATCCACTGGTTTTACTTTACCAAATAAAGCAGATCGATCGCCTGATGTTGCTTGGTTAGAAAAATCTCGTTGGCTGGCTTTAACTTCTGCACAAAGAGAAAAGTTTATTCCTTTATGTCCTGATTTTGTGATTGAGTTACTTTCTCCTAATGATAGTTTGAAAAAAACTCAAGACAAAATGCAAGAATATATGGAAAATGGCTGTCGGCTGGGTTGGTTAATTAATTGCAAAAATCAACAAGTTGAGATTTACAGAATTGGTAAAGAAATAGAAGTTTTAGATATTCCTAATAGTATTTCAGGTGAAGATGTATTACCAGATTTTGTGCTAAATCTGGAACAAATTTGGTAGTTTATAGCGATCGCTTGCTAATTTTTTCAGGGGCGATCGCTTTTTTGATCAAATAGGACTTACAAATGGATTGGCAATGCTCAATTTGCTCCCACTTTATTGGGTTACATCGAAGGAGCACCCCCAGTACCTAGTGAAAACCTCACCTTAGCCGATGATTATAACGGCGCAACTTCAGTGGAATTAACCATGACGGAAGATGTGAGGTTTAATTGGACGCGATCGCAAGATAGCGGTAGTATAGATGAATCAATTACAAGTTACATAAAACATCCATGAATAACAGTGAAATATCAAGTCTCCAATCTACCGAAGCTTTGACTGGTGGAAATGAACTGAAAAAGCGGGAAATTAGTGATAGCAGAACTAATTTTTATATCGTAGATACCAACAATCCCATCAACATCAATGGTGATCTTAATGCCTGGGAAATTTGGGCGGATACAACAGCATCTGTACAACTGATTATTTACAGAAAGGAAGCAGGTTCTTGGTCAGTAGTGGGCAAGAGCGATCTCAAAACCCCAGTGGTGGGACTTAACCAGTTTGCCATATCTACACCCATTACAGTGAAAAAAGGTGACTATATTGGGATCTATTATCCCGGAGCAGGTTCTGTCAGTTTCAACCGTAAAACTGCACAGGACGCTTGGGACTTAGGAAATTTAACTGGCACAGCTCTTTTCACTGCCTCTGGTGCTAACGCGACAGCTTTTTCAGGTTCAAGCAATCGAATTTACTCAATCCTGGTGAAAGGTGCTGTTCCTGTTATTCAATCCCCCGCACCCCAACCCCAACCCGTACCAGAAGTAACTCCTGCACCGGAAACAACATCGGAAGTAACCCCCGCACCCCAACCCGTACCAGAAGTAACTCCTGCACCGGAAACAACGCCCGAACCTTTAGTCAGTGACTCGGAAGAATTTACCATCACCGCGACTAAAGATGTAACGATTTCCAAATTAGTTTATAAAGGTCAAGTCAAACGCACTCAAGCCGATGAATATATAGAGATTAGCAACCCCGGTAACAGTCCAGCGAATCTCTCCGGTTGGAAAATCACTTCTGCGGGTAGCCTCAAGCAAGTATTCACGTTCCCACAAGGCACTATCTTAGAAGCTGGTAAGAGTTTCCGCGTTTATACTAATGAAGTACATCCTGAAACGGGTGGTTTCTCCTTTGGTAGTGGTACTGCCATTTGGAATGATGCCGGAGATGAAGCTAAACTTTTTGATGCAGCCGGAAACAATGTTTCTACTTTAGCTTATGGAAAAAATACCATTGCTGGTATCAAACAACAATTCCAAGTTCCTCAATTACAGTTTGTTGCGACTCATAGTGCAATTAACAAACAAATGTCTTTAACGGGTAAAGTTACATTTACTGAAGCTTTATCTTTAGCAATTAAGAGTTTTCTGGAGGATGATACTCATCCTGAAAGTCCTTTAGCAATGATTCTTAAAAAGCCGGGTCTTTTTGGTTTACCAGCAGATGCTACTAAAGCAATGGCTACGGAAAAATTGCGTTCTTTGATGAATGCAGATGCAAAACTTATCTTATATCCTACTTCTGACCGCCAGACTGCGGATTTTGGGGAAACAGTGCCAGAAAATTGGATTTTTGAACTACAAATTGGTACTAAGGATCGTACAGTGTACGAATATTTTCTTGAAAGTACAATGCGCTGGGCAATTATCCCCCGTTCAGGCGCAAAAGTCTATAACTACGCTGTTTCTTTCTAGTTAAAGTCGTCTTATTGCTATGTAAAAGTGCTTTTGCAGAGCAATAGCTAAAACGTATTTACATTGCACAATATGGAGTCAGAACTCTTCGCCCAAGCCACCGTTAACATGACTCAAACCATGAGTAAAACCGAATCTCGTAGCAAGGGTTTTGAGTTGAATATTGACTTGAGTGGGATGGAAAATAAAGGGGTGACGGACTATAAAGATAACCCCATCCTGCCATGGGAAAAAGTTGACCGTTATCGCTTTATGAGTTTCTATCTTGAAGGGAGTACCCAACACTTCCAAGACTTCTTTAACTATGTGGTTGACCCGGAATGGTTGTAAAGCAATGACGAAGAAGCACGGGCGTTGCGTGAAACTCTTGGGGGTAAGCCCAATAACACTTGGCGGGTGTTGCACCGTGTCACTTATGTGGAACGTCCAGCACTGATGGGCTTTGGTCGCGATGTGCGTCAGTTTAAAGTTCGGGATGAAAATGTCGGAATTGGTAAGGTCATTGTTGATGTTGCTAATTTACAACAGAAAGTTGATCAAATTCTGGAATGGATTAGCTCACAACCAAAGTCATCAACTAGAGCGAGTTTATCCCTTTTTCAATTAATCAATTAGATAGCGATCGCTTGCTAATTTTTCAGAGGCGATCGCTTTTTTGATCAAACAGGTCAGCCAGAGAACAAAACAGCCCTAAATCTAGGTGTTTAACAGCTTAACTAACCTTAACTGTCAGGGGAGTATATTCTGCCACTAATTTCCGAAATTGTTCTCCCTCCAAGGTTTCAATTTCTAACAGTAATTCCACCAACTGATCCATTAACATTCTGTTGTCACGAACCAGTTTTCGGGCTTTTTCATAACAGTCAAAAGCCAGATCTCGAATTAGATGATCAATTTGGGTAGCTACTTCCTCCGAATATTCCGATTGAGAAGGAAATCCTCGACCTAAAAACACTTCCGCCGAGGGACTTTCTAAAGCAACTAAACCCAATTCCGACATTCCATAACGAGTCACCATTTCCCTGGCTAAATTCGTTACCGTTTGAATATCATTACTCGCCCCAACCGTAACTTCCGAATCCCCAAAAACCTCCATTTCCGCCGCCCGTCCGCCCAAACAAATGGTAATTTGATCAATTAACCAGGATTTTGTATATAACCCACTATCCACCATTTCTTCATTAAACATTTGTTGAGCAAAACCGCCAATTCCTCCCGAACGCGGAATAATGGTAACTTTATTTAAAGGATCAGAATTCTTCAATAAAGTCATTAACAAAGCGTGTCCGATTTCATGATAGGCAATCAGACGCTTTTTCTTACTATCTAATAACGGCGTTAAAGCTAACCCAATCGTAATCCGATCAATCGCATCATCAATTTCTAAAGGAGTAATTGATTCCTTACGACGTCGGGCGGTTAAAATCGCCGCTTCATTGAGTAAATTCGCTAAATCTGCCCCCGATAATCCCGGCGTCCGACGGGCGATCGCATCTAAAGAAACATCCTCCGATAACCTCTTATTCCGAGCATGAACTTCCAAAATCCCCAAGCGGCCATTAAAACTAGGTAAATCCACCATAACCTGTCGATCAAATCGACCCGGACGCAATAACGCCGCATCCAAAACATCGGGGCGGTTAGTCGCCGCAATCACAATAATGCCCGTATTTCCTTCAAAACCGTCCATTTCCGTTAATAATTGGTTTAGGGTTTGTTCACGCTCATCATTTCCCCCACCAATACCCGCGCCCCGTTGACGTCCGACCGCATCAATTTCATCAATAAACACCAAACAGGGGGCATTTTCCTTCGCCTTTCTAAATAAATCCCGCACCCGGGAAGCGCCGACCCCGACGAACATCTCCACAAATTCCGACCCAGAAATACTAAAAAACGGGACTCCGGCTTCCCCAGCCACCGCCCGGGCTAAGAGGGTTTTTCCCGTCCCTGGGGGCCCAATTAACAATACTCCTCTGGGAATTTTAGCCCCAATCGCGGTAAAACGTTCCGGTTGCTTCAAGAAAGTGACAACTTCCTGTAATTCTTCCTTAGCTTCCTCAATTCCCGCCACATCTTCAAATAAGATTCCGGTTTTCGCCTCCATTTGAAACCTGGCCTTGGATTTGCCAAAATTCATCGCTTGGCCCGATGCTTGGGTAGACCGTCGCAGAATCATTAATAAAATCGCCAATAGGCCAAAAATAATCAGCATATTGACGATCAGCCCCATGGCCATACTATTATCCGCCGAAGGGCTAACTCCATACTCGACATTATTTGCCCGAATTTCTCCCATCAATTCCGGGTTTTGGGCAAACAGGGAGACAAAATATATCGACCCAGCCTTTTTATCTTTCTCTCCCTTCAAAGTGACTTTCGCCATTTGTCGTGAGGGGTCTTCTTCAATTTTTTGAACTTCCCCGGCTTGAATTTTCTGCAACAGTTGACTGTAGCTGATGGTTTTTGGGACGTTATCCGCAAAAGCCGGAGTTCCCATCAGCACCCCTTGGGCGATCATCCAACTTCCCAAAAGTCGCCCCAGTCTTTTCCCAATCTTTGTTTTCTGGGGGACTATCTGTTGAGGATTTGACCCTCCCATCCAGGTTTTGATCCAAGACCTATTCATTCTACCTTTTCCCGTTGCTACGCTCATTTCTATCTAGTTTAACGCCCCGATGGGGAAATTATGGCTCAAGTCGTCAGAATTCAAGAGTTAAACGACCGGGTAATTAACAGTTTAACTTAAATTAAGGCTAACACAGAAACAGGTGAACCCGAACCGCCTGTTAATTTTAAAATACCGATAATTAAGGTAATTCCAGTGGCGGGAAGTTGATCCAGATTGGTCAAATTCTCTAACACAAAACCGTTATTTTTCAAAATCAGTTTATTAGTATTAAAACTATTATCAAAACCTGGGTCAACTCCATGGGTATCAATTCCAACTCCCTTAATATTGCGCTGTTCGATTAAAAATTGAGTTGCTTCACTCCCAAACCCCGGAAAGTGCAGTTTTCCCTCGGTATCAATATTTAAAAAATCAATGGGATTATGCCATTTTTTCTGCCAACCTGTATAAAGTAAAACCATACTATTTTCAGGAATAATATTATACTGTTTTTCCCATAATTCAATATCACTCACCGTTAAAATTGAATCAGGATTTTGACTAGCTTTTTCTCTAATATTAATCACAACTGCGGGAAGAATACAAGACTCTGGCGAATAATCATCAATTCCAATTCCATCTTGATAAAAACTTTTAGGCGAATTCAAATGAGTTCCACTATGTTCTCCCATGGAAAACCTTCTTAAATAATATCCCGATGTCGAAAAATCTGCTATAGTTTCTAATTCCACAACCGGATCACCTGGCCATAAAGGAATATCAGGATGAATTTTATGGGTTAAATCAATAATTCTGCGGTAATTAATTGTTTTCATAATTGTGATTATCCTACCTTCTTACTTCGTGTCTTAGTGCCTTTGTGTTTCTCTCTTTAATCTTAATCGTGAATTCTAATCCATTGATTCAGAATTTTATAAATATTAACTAATCCTTGTAAATGCGATCGCGGAGAACGTCCATATAAAAAATCATGCAGACTGATTTGATAATTATATTGTAGGGCTAAATCTAACCATAAATTATTATAGGCTTGTCCTTTAATATAATCAGGAACTGTGTTATAATAATAAGGAAAACTATCTAAACAAGTATTAAAAAAGTTTTTGCGACCTTGATATTTTAAATAATTAAAACGGGGTTGAAAAACCGTTAAATTATCTAAAGTAGTATGAATATTATCAGCTAGAGCTTCAGGATCAAATTCCGATAATAACCCTGATCCCGTAGGGAATAATTCAGCTTTACCTCTGACATATTGATTGAATTGCCGAAAACAAATCACCGGAATATTACAACTCATCGCTTCTGAAAGACTGCGATTTTTTCCTTCTAAAAGAGAACCCAAAAGACAAACTTTAGACCGAGAATAATACAGAGGCATTTCTTGATAATAGTCAACTTGAGAAACTATTTTAATATTATCTAAATTGTTAACTAAAATAGTTTGAATTTTTTGCCATTCTAATTGAGCTTCATTACTTAGTAATTCAATAGAATTAAAATCAAAATTATCCTCTAAAATTAGAGTCATTTTTAAAGGTTTATTATATTTTTTTTGATAAATATTTAATGCCTGGGCAATTATCGGTAAATTATAAATAGGAGATAATTTAGCCACGCACAAAATATCAATATCTTTGGTTTTAATGGGCTGAGGTGCAATCAAATATTCATTAATAAAATCGCCATTAGAAGCCGGAATTAAAATTTTATTAGCCCGTTGAGGATAGGTTTTTTTAAACCAATCTGCACGGGAGGGATTATCATATAAACAAAAATAGGCATCAGCCGTATTAGACCAAGGATAAGCACACCAAAGGGAATCAGCTATCGAAAAGAAAACCTCAGAAAGTTGAGGTAAAAGTTTATTTAATAAATCTACAGATTCACTAAAATATAATCCTTTAATAAATTTACCTTCATAAAACAAAGGCGGGAGTAAAATATGAAAATTTACGTTTTCAAAACGGTCAGATTCTTGTTCAAAAATTTCATTAGTCCAGCTATCTAAATCAGAATAAATTTCTTCTGAGGATTTATAAATTTCAGGACTATTAAAATATTGGCTTTGGCGTTCGTAGTTTCCTATTCCCATAATATTTTATGCTTTTTTATTAATTAGGTGAGCTAGGCCCACCCTACAAGAGTTTATTTTAGATTCAATTGGTCTAACCAATTCAAAATCATAGCATTTACCTGTTCGGGACGTTCATCATGGGGACAATGACCTGTATCTGGAATTGAAATAAATTCAACAGATGGATTTATTTCCGCCAAATCTTGATAAATTTTTGCCCCAGTAATTGGTGTCCAAGGGTCAGTTTCTCCCCAAATAATTAATAACGGTTGTTGAATTTGGGGTAATAATTCTGAGGGTTGAGGGCCGGGAGGGGCGGTTAAAATCGAAGCAAAGACCTGTTGAGCACCAATATCATTAGAAGGAGTATATAATAGCTCTACCAATTCATCGGTAATGGCTTGTTTATTGCCATAAACTTGATGTAAAGTATTTCTAATGCGGTGTTTTTGTCGAATTTGATTAAACATAAACGGCCCAATAATAGGATTATTCACGACTTTTGCAAATAATCCCATAATCAACCGTAGGGGTAAATTCAATTCTTCAGGGCGATGATTTAACCCACCCGCACAATTAATTAATACCGCTCCTGCTGATATTTCAGGATGGTTAGCAACCATGATTAAACCCAATAATGCCCCGATAGAATTGCCGATAAAAATAGCGGGTTGTTGAATCTTTTCTGCCCAAAAATCTGTTAGTAATTCTTCCCACAATTCTAAACTATAATCGAGATTGGGTTTTGCAGAGGCCCCAAATCCCAATAAATCTAAAGCAAAAACCTGGTATCCTCCTTGGGCTAAAATAGGGATATTATGACGCCAATGTCCAATGGACGCACCAAACCCATGAATCAGGACTAAGGGCTGTCCGCTTCCGGTGGCGGTATACTGGATTTGATGACCTTTCCATGTCCAGGTCTGGGGTTCAAAGGGGGTTGTGATTTGGGGGGAAGTTGTGGTTGTCATTTTATTAAGATTTGTAAACACTATCTTTGTATCATAGTTCACCAACCCCGCCGTAAAACGGACGGGGATTGACCGAACCAATTCGGTTGACGCAAGAGGTGAATAGCCCGCAGAGCCGTTAGATGTTACAGACCTCCGAATACTTCCCTAGTTCGGATTCCCTCTAAACCTGATTGGTTCAGGTGTTGTTAAAGACAAGTCATATTTCTAACGGTGGGCAAAGGGACTATTAACTTAACTCTTGAGGATTATCTCCATGCAAAGAGTACCTGTAATATCTTCTAATAATCAACCTTTAATGCCGACTAAATCTAGTCGAGCTAGACGATGGATTAAAGAAGGTAAAGCTATTGGTAAATTTAACGATTTAGGACAATTTTATGTTCAACTAAAAGTCGAACCACTTGACGACAAAACTCAACCCATTACTGTCGGTATTGATCCAGGTAAGTTATACTCAGGAATTGGCGTTCAATCAGCCAATTTTACCCTCTGGACAGGACATCTTGAATTACCTTTTAAGAAAGTTCGAGAACGCATGGATAATCGACGAATGATGAGGCATGGAAGAAGGGGAAGAAGGATTAACCGTAATATTCCTTTCAACCAAAGAGCGCATCGTCAAGTACGATTTTCAAACCGTAGACAGGGTAAATTACCCCCATCAATTAGAGCTAATCGACAACTTGAATTACGAGTTGTAAAAGAGCTTTTTAAAATGTTTCCAATTACCGACATTTATTTTGAGTACGTCAAAGCTGATGTTGATTTAACGTCTGGACGGAAAGGAGCTAAATCAGGAAAAGGATTTTCAGCCGTTATGGTAGGTCAAAAACAGATGGTTAATTGGTTGAGTCAATTAGCTACTGTACATACTATTTATGGTTGGCAAACATCTAATCTAAGAAAATATCTGAAGTTAGAGAAATCAAAAGACAAGTCAGAACAAACAGTCAAATCTCATGCTGTAGATGGTATTACTTTAGCTTGCTATTATTTTCTTGAGTATAAAGCTCATTTTTCTAGCAATACTCATGGGCATAGTTGGCAAGGGAATGTAACGATAACGTCTTGTCCTTTTGCGGTAATTAAACGTCCCCCTATTAGTCGTCGCCAACTTCATTTAATGGTTCCTTCTAAGGGTAACATTAGAAGAAAATATGGCGGCACTACAACAGAATTTGGTTTGAGGAAAGGTGATTTAGTTAATTCTCCAAAAGGAATTGGCTATGTTTCTGGTCAAACCAAAAAACAAATATCTGTCAGCGATGCTAACTGGAAACGGTTAGGACAGATAGCCTTTAGCAAAATCACCTTAATTAGACGTTCAAACGGTTTAATTATTACTTGTTAAAGAAATATAAAGCCGTCCTCCGCTTCGCTAAAGGACGGGGTTTCTACCCAAATTTTCGATGATTTCACCCTGGAAACAAGACAGAATTATTATTCATACTCAAAGACTTTTGAGGAGTTATCAACATTGGACAGGGGAAATCCTGTTAAATTTGGATGACACCCCGGAGGAAGTTGCAGAGACATTATTTTATGCGCCATTTGTGTTAGTTTCCCACGGAATTGAACCAGATCCAATTTTAAATTATGGCAATCAAAAAGCCTTGAAAATGTGGGAGTTAACCTGGGAAGAATTAACTCAAATGCCTTCTCGAAAAACCGCCGAAACTATGTTACAGGAGGAACGCGATCGCTTGTTAGCAGAAACTACGGCTAAAGGATTTATTAAAAACTATCAAGGAGTGAGAATTTCCAGTAGTGGAAAACGCTTTTTAATTCAAGATGTTTTAATTTGGAATGTGTTAGATGAACAAGAGCAATATTGTGGACAGGCGGCGGTTTATTCTAAATATCTGTATATTTGAAATCGGGATCACAGATTTAAGAGGATTTCACGGATTTCACGGATTTTAATCTGTGTTCATCTGCGTCATCCTCTTAAATCCGTGATCGGGAATGGCGGTTTATTCTAAATATCTGTATATTTGAAATCGGGATCACAGATTTAAGAGGATTTCACGGATTTCACGGATTTTAATCTGTGTTCATCTGCGTCGTCCTCTTAAATCCGTGATCGGGAATGGCGGTTTATTCTAAATATCTGTATATTTGAAATCGGGATCACAGATTTAAGAGGATTTCACGGATTTCACGGATTTTAATCTGTGTTCATCTGCGTCGTCCTCTTAAATCCGTGATCGGGAATGTGGAAAACGCTTTTTAATTCAAGATGTTTTAATTTGGAATGTGTTAGATGCAAATGTTAGAACCTCATAAATATTGATTCTTATATGCCAGCAACACCTGAAACTATTCATCATTTTGTTAATTATTGCCAGCAATATATTACGGGTCGAGAAAGAGGGGAAGGGCAAATATTTATAGATCAATTCTTTCAAGCATTTGGCTATAAAGAAGGTTTAAGAGAGGCTGGAGCAATATGTGAAGAAGTTGTTCCTGATGGTAGCAGGAAAGGTAATACAGGATTCGCCGATCTTTTTTGGCGACGTGAGCCCTTAGATTCTGTATTAATAGAAATGAAATCAAAGAAAGAAAAAAAACTAAATCAACATTATGGTCAAGCCTGGGAATATTCCAGAAATTTAACACCCAGACCAAGATATGTAATTTTATGTAATTTTGATGAGTTTTGGATTTATGATTTTGAAAAAATCATTGATACTCCAGTTGATATTATTCGTTTAGTAGAATTACCAGAACGATTAGACGCTTTTACTTTTATGGAGTTTAGCACTCAGCGTCCTAATTTTCGGAATCAGCAAATCATAGAAGTAACAAAAAGAGCGGCTCAAAGAATGGGTGAGTTATTTCAAAGACTTCAGGCTAGAAGTCAGAGAAATAAGAGAAATAATTTTACCGATTTAGATGCTCAAAGATTTGTGCTTCAATGTGTAATTGCCATGTTTGCTCAGTATAGAGGGATGTTACCCCCGAACCTTTTTACTAACTGTATTCAACGATGTTTAGAGGGCGAAAGTACATACGATATTTTATATAATGGTTTGTTTCGGGAAATGAATACCAAAGGAATTACACCTTATGGTCGTTATCAAGACGTGGATTATTTTAATGGTGGATTATTTTCGACCATTCCTCCGCTTGATTTACATAGGGAAGAATTAGAATTTTTAGCCGCATCTGCTTCTGAAGATTGGAGTAAGATCCGTCCAGCTATTTTTGGTAGCATATTTGAAAGTACAATTACCGGGGAAAGTCGTCATAGTGGTGGTATTCATTACACCTCAGAAAACGATATTATGAAAATTGTCCGACCCACAATTAGTAAACATTGGGAGGATAAAATTGAGCAAGCCAATACAATTGAAGAATTAAACTCTTTGCGACTAGAAATACAAAACTATCGGGTATTAGATCCGGCTTGTGGGTCGGGTAATTTTTTGTATATGGCTTACCAGGAACTCAAACAATCCGAACAGTTATTACTCGATAAAATAGCGGAAAAATCAGGCACTCATCAGTTAAGTATAGGATTTGTTACTCCAGAACAATTCTATGGAATTGACAATAATCCTTTTGCCATAGAGTTAGCACGGGTAACATTAATAATTGCTCGGAAAGTGGCTATTGATAAATTAGGGTTACATGAAAACCCACTTCCTTTAGATACACTAGATAAAAATATCGTTTGTAAAGATGCTTTATTTGAAGATTGGGTTAAAGCTGATGCAATTATTGGCAACCCTCCTTTTCAATCCAAGAATAAAATGCAGCAAGAATTTGGTAATAATTATGTGAGAAAACTCAGAGAAAAATATCCAGATATACCTGGACGTGCTGATTACTGTGTTTATTGGTTTCGCAAAACCCATGATCAATTAATAACAGGCGGTCGGGCGGGTTTAGTTGGTACTAATACAATTCGTCAAAATTATTCCCGCGAAGGTGGTTTAGACTATATTGTTGCTAATAGTGGCACTATTACCGAAGCTGTATCCAGTCAAGTTTGGTCGGGTGATGCTGTCGTTCAGGTTTCCATGGTTAATTGGGTAAAAGGTGAATATCAGGGCAAAAAGAAACTTTACACTCAGTTGGGAGACTCGTTAGATAGTCCTTGGCAAGTTTTAGAATTAGATCGGATTAATTCGGCTCTTTCTGCGGGATTTGATGTTACTCAAGCTAAAAAAATTATGGCAAATGCTAATTCAGAAGCTTGTTATCAGGGACAAACTCATGGACATGAAGGTTTTTTGCTATCGCCAGAAGAAGCTGCTGTATTTTTTAAGTCAAAGTCCAACTCAGAGGTGATTTTTCCTTATCTAACAGGTGACGACTTACTTTCGACTAATCCCCCATTTCCTAAACGATTTGTAATTGATTTTCACCCACTTAGTTTAAATGATGCTTCTACTCATAAAAAACTGCTCCAAAGGATTAGAGAACTTGTTTTACCAACACGAGAAACGGCAGCAAAAGAAGAAGAAAAGCGCAATCAAGAAGCTAGAAAAAATAATCCTAGAGCCAAAATCAATAGACATCATCAAGGTTTTTTTGCTAAGTGGTGGTTACTTTCCTATCCTCGTCATGAAATGATTGAAAAAATTGAATCTTTACCTCGTTATATTGTTTGTTGTCAAGTGACAAAACGCCCTATTTTTGAATTTATTAATCCTTCCATACGTCCTAACGCTGCTCTGATCGTTTTTATTTTAAGTGATGATTATTCTTTTGGGATTTTACAATCTGGTATTCATTGGAATTGGTTTGTTACCAGATGTTCAACTTTAAAGAGTGATTTTCGATACACAACTGATTCTGTTTTTAATACTTTTCCCTGGCCTCAAAATCCGACAATATCTCAAGTTAGAAATATTGCAGATGCGGCGATAAAATTAAGAGAAGTCCGTCAAAAAATAATGACCAAAAATAATTGGAGTTTACGAGAATTATATCAAACATTAGATCAACCAGGGGATACACCTTTACATAAAGCTCATGCTAATCTTGATCTAGCAGTCCGTTTAGGTTATGGCATGAATCCAGATGAAGATTCTCTGAAATTCTTATTTGAACTTAATTTAGCAGTTGCAAATAAAGAAGCGTCGGGAGAATCTGTTTTAGCACCTGGACTACCTCCATTTGTGACAAATTATCAGGATTTTATCACACACGATTGCGTCAAAATGCTTGAATAATGTTTTTAATTAAGGTTTTTATATGATTCAAACTATATCGAAGTTAATCAATTTTGATCAGTAACTTCCTTACTTAATTTCCAAAGAATGCACAATTAAATATAGCAATAACTCTGGCTACAATCCAGATTTGATTATATAGTTGGGTCTCCAAACCTAAGCGCAAAGAGGGTTGAGTCTCCCAACCCCCACGATAAAATGTTACAACCGCCGTCTCGCGCGTCGCGGATTGCTATATACCTATAAAAAGATCAACTCGCCCCTTGGCTAGCAACAAATTGACTCACCTGATTAAGCAAATCTAACTGACCGAATAATAACAGATTATCCCCAGCCTGAATATCGGTTTTAATATCAGGAAAACGGATATATTTTTTTTGGCGTCGAATCCCTTGAACAACCGTTCCAAACTGTTCTTGTAAATTCAGTTCTTCCAATTTTTTCCCAGAAAAATTACTATTTTTGGGAATAGATAACCAGATACAAGCATCACCCTCATTCGGCAATATCACTTTTTTTGTCGCTAGATAATCAAAAGCCTCAAAGTCATTGGGTGTCCCCACAAGCAACAATTTATCTCCTGTTTTCATCACCGTTTGAGCATCGGGATAATCAATTGTTTCACCCCCAAAACGCTTAATTTCGATAATACTTACCCCCGTCAAACTTCTAACATAAGCTTTTTCAATTGTCATCCCCACCAGAGTAGAATCGGTCGGTAAGGTGTACCATTGATGATTCATGGTACTCACCGCTTCCTCTAATTCCCTAGAGATTTCTTCGGGAGAACGTTCAGGTTGTAAGGGGAGATATTGAGATTCTCTGATTTTTTGAATGTCTGCTTCAATTGTCGTTTTTGATAATCCTAATACCCGAAATAAATGACTCGAAAGTTCCAAACTTGCCTCAAATTCCGGTTGGATTACTTCTTTTGCACCCAGTTGATATAACATTCCAATATCTTCCATTTCATTAGCGCGAACCACCATATCTAATTCTGGGTTAAGTTGTAATGCTCTTTTGACACATAACCTTGAACTCATTGGATCTGGTAAAGCGATCGCCATTCCTTTTGCTGTACTGACTTCGGCTTTTTCTAAGAGCAATAAACTAGAAGCATTCCCATATAAATAGGGAATTTTTTTGTCTCTTAGTTTTTTGATTTTTTCTTCAGATTGTTCAATTACTAACACTTGATGACCCTGATTAATCAAGAGTTTAACTACATTTTTTCCCACTCGTCCGTAACCACAAACAATGATGTGATTCTCAAGAGATAATTCCTCCGAGATGGCGATTGGTGCATCGAATTTTGTTAACCAAGTTTCCAATGCGGGGAAAGATTCAGCCTGGGATAATAGAATCGGTAAAAATCGGAAAACAAACGGTGTCACAATTAAGGTCATCGCCGTAGTTCCCAAAACTAACATATAAAGGTCTTGAGAAATCAATCCAAAATTGCTTCCCTGTTCGACCAATACAAAGGAAAATTCTCCAATTTGAGCTAATCCCAACCCAGTGATAATTGCGGTTTTGAGAGGATAGCGAAAGAGAACCACTAAAGGGGTAATAATTAAGGACTTACCCACGAATACTAAGGAAACTAATCCTAAAATTAAGGGTAAATTATTCCAGAGAAAAGTCGGATCAATTAAAATTCCAATGGAGACAAAAAACGCTGCGGCACAAATATCTCGCAGAGGTTCAACATAGTCGAGGGTTTGGTCTGAATATTCCACTTCAGAAATCATTAACCCCGCCACAAACGCGCCCATTTCCGTTGAGAGTCCGATATAACCTGTTAACAAGGCAATACCCAAACATAAAGCCACGACCCCTAATAAAAAGAGTTCTCGACTTTCGGTTTTTGCTAATAATCGGAGTAAGGGCGGAATTAACCATTTACCCACAATAATCGCACCCAGAGCAAATAGGGTGAGTTTGAGTAAAGCAATGCCGATGGCGATGCCAATTTGATCAACAGGTTGATTCAGGGCGGGTAAGACCGCTAACATCAGCCCCAAAGCCAAATCCTGGACAATCAGAATCCCTAACATCACTTGGCCTTGGGGCGTCGAGGTTTCATTCGATTCCATTAAGGCTTTGAGGACGACGGCGGTGGAGGAGAGGGACAGCAGTTCGCCCAAAAACACACCCTGGGGAATCGATGTCACCCATCCCATCGTGACGGAAATAAAAGCCGTTAGACCAATGGTGAGGGCGATTTGGATTCCGCCTCCCCCAAGACTGATATTTTTAACTTTATTTAATTCCGCAAAGGAAAATTCCACCCCGAGGGTAAACAGGAGAAAGGTAACACCTAATTCGGCAACGGTTTCGACTTGTTCATAATCATGAATGATACCTAATTCAAAAGGCCCGACAATAATCCCAGCTAATAGATAGCCTAAAATAACAGGTTGCCTAAATATGGAGGCGAGTAAACCTCCAATCGCCGCCGCTGCAAATAGTATAATTAAATCGGTCATAATTTTGATTGTTTGTGGATTGAAGTTAAGTTTAGCTCAAAAATTGCTGAAATTTTGTCAATAATTGATTAATCATCCTCTAGTTTCAGTAATTGTTGGTCAAGGATTTGAATACGCTTTTGGGCAACGGTTTCTGATAAAATTCGCTTTCGCATTGCTTCATTGAGAACTCCTTTTTCCGCTAATAGTAAACGCCGACGAATCGAGTCTAATTTACTAATATAATCTCCCTGAGAATGTTCAAAATCTGCCGGACGCCGATTATAAAATTCTCGCAAAGACTTTTCGGCTCCCGCTATTTTTACTTGATAAGTAGAACGCATTTCTTCATAGACCGATTTAGGTAAAATTCCAGACTTTAATAAACTATCCAATTCATCCTGGGCGGCTTTGGCGGTAATTAATTCCGCTTGCCATTCTTCCACCCGTTGCTGTGTTAGAGAAACCGTTGATAAATTCAAACGTTTAACTACCCAAGGTAAACTTAAACCTTGCCCGACTAAGGAGACTAAAACACTACCAAAAACCAGGGTAATTAAAATATCCCGTCCTGGGAGTGTGGTCGGTAAACTTAAAGCCAAAGCCATGGATAGGGAGCCTTTAATATTCCCAAAAAATAACAAATGTTGCCAACGCAGGGGAATTACACGGTCAAACCGACTCGCAACCGCTAATAAGGGATAAACCGTTAAACCCCGGGCGACTTGGTAAACTAAAACCGCTAACAAAACCGCAGGTAAGGTTTGCCAAAATGTTACTAAGTTGATTTCTACCCCAATTAATAGAAAAATAAAAGTATTAACGGTAAAACCCGCATATTCCCAGAAACTCAATAGGGTAATCCGACTTGAAGCTGAGGTTTGGCGAGACAGTCCCAGATTTCCAAAAATTAATCCCGCTACGACTACCGCCACCGCACCGGATACCCCCAGCCATTGCCCCACTTGAAAAGTGCCTAATGCCACGGCTACGGTCAGTAATAGACTATTGAGGGGATCATCTAAACGGGCAAAGATAGGGATAGTTAAGTAGCCTAAGACCAACCCCACCAGACTCCCGCCAACGGAGCTAAACAGCAGTTGTTGAAAGCCTTCTAGGACAGTAAGGGAACCTGTGGTATAAAATTGTGAAATTAGATTAAAGCAAACCAAAGCCGCCGCATCGTTAAACAGGGTTTCCCCTTCCACAATAGTTGAAAGTCTCGAAGGGACTGGAATTTCCTTAAATACCGCAATCATGGAAACCGTATCGGTATTGGCTAACATCACGCCCATAAAGAAGGCGGGTATCCAATCGAGTCCTAGGCCAAATTTTAATAAAACTGCAATAATTCCACCGGAACAAATCGCCCCAGGGCCAGCTAAAAGGGCAATGGGTTTAAAGGTACTCCTAAGACGACTAACATCGGTATTAATCCCGGCTTCAAAGATGAGAATAGGTAAAAATAGATTCAAAACTAAAACCGGATCTAAACCCACCGATTGAGACATAAATTCTGAGAAGGGCAAACCTGCGAGCACTAAACCTGTAACGTAGGGAATCCCAATCTTGCGGGAAAATAGTGCCACTCCCGTCGAAACCAGTAGGAGAATAATTGAAATCCTGACTAATTCGGTAACATCCACTCTCGATACTGCTGAATAATTAGTCTTTATATTATCAGTTAATCTTGCCACACGGTAAGATTAATTATCAATCCAAAATTAAGGTATTGCTATGTATGTTTTGATTGGTGGCGGGGGATTAGTTGGGTTGAGTTTAGCCCAAAAATTGTTAGAACTTGGGCATACGGTGGCAGTTATTGATACTGACCCCACCGCCTGTAGCTATGCCAGGGAAAAAATTGGGGCCATGGCCTTTGAAGGTAGTGCGGTAAGTACGGATGTATTATTAGAAGCCGGAATTCGGAAAGCGACTTCTTTGGCGGCGATGCTCAGAAGTGATGCCCTGAATTTAGCCATGGTCACCCTCGCCAAACATTACGGAGTTCCCCATATTTTAAGCCGGATGCGCCACCCTGATTTTGCCGAACCTTTGCGTTTGTCCGGGGCAAATCATATTGTTAGTACCGTGGAATTAGGGGTATCTACAATGGTGAATGCCATTGAGTATCCGCAAGTGGAATCGATGATGCACTTTGAGCAAGGACAAATTGAGGTTCTCAAACTGCCAATTCCAGATCGTTGTCGTGTTGCGGGTCGGAGTGTGGCGGAAATTGCTCAGGATGCAAGGTTTCCTGAGAGTTCTCTGATTGTCGGTTATCAACCTCACCCCCATGATGATTTGATGATTCCCAATGGGAGCACGGTTTTAGAACCTGGGTCTACTGTGTTAATTGTGACTAAACCGGGATCATTACATCAAATGATCGATTTTATCGGGGTGTCTCCATCTTAATCGGGATCTCGATCTTTTCTATCATCCGTCGTTTTTAGAACTTCTTTGTGTCTTTGTGTCTTTGTGGTTAAATTAAATCTTTAACTCCTTTTGCATTAATCGCCGTTTCAACGGTTCAGGATCACCTTGACCTACTACCTGACCATTTTCTAATAAAAACGCCCCATCACTATAGTTTAATTCCTCTAAACGGTGTGTTACCCATAGGGCTGTAATGCCTCTGGTTTTCACTAACCGTTGGACTTCAATCACTAAATCATTTTGACTATCGGGATCTAATAATGCTGTGGGTTCATCTAATAATAATACTTGGCAATGTCTAGCTAAGGCTCCAGCGATCGCAATTCTTTGTTTTTGACCCCCACTTAACGCATAAATCGGACGTCGTTGTAACTCCAATAATTTCACCGCAGTTAAGGCATCTTCTACCCGTTTTTTCACTTCAATCCAGGGTAACTTATCCTCCACTAATCCAAAGGCTACATCCGCCCCTACCGTTGGCATGACTAACTGATGATCAGGATTTTGAAACACAAACCCCACCCTTCCTTGGAGTTGAATTTCTCCCGATTTCGACTGTAATAACCCAGCTAATAATCTCAATAAGGTGGATTTTCCACTACCATTGCTTCCCAAAAGCATCCAAAACTCTCCTTTAGGAACATCCAGGGAACAGGATTTTAAAACCTGCGCCCCGCTTGGCCAACTAAAGCATAGTTCTTGTACCCGTATCGCTGGACTTGAAGATTCCATGCTCGTTGTCATTCCCTCTATTCTGCCTTTGCACCAACAAAACCAGGAGGTCTTCCTGCGGCATTTCCTCCAGTTTTATCGGAAATTTGTACCGCAGAAATCTCACTACTGAGAATTGCCAGTTTTTTATCTGTAATTTTATCGCAAGTAAATTCTAAGACCTGGGCATTTCCTCCCCGCAGTGCATCTAAAATCTGATTGTAAGCTCCTTGAGCATCCTCAGCAGACTTTTTTTGAATGGATAAGGGGGTGGGAGTGTATTTAACAATAATGTCTACGGTGAACATAGGATCTCAAAAACCGTTAATAATTTCAATTTCTTACTATATCGTTTTCAGCTAACCCTGAACGGCATATTGTTGCAACTGATCCAGATCAACCACTTCCAACGCTCTAACATGGGTTGATTCTAGCACCACCGGGGGCGCGACTCCCGCATCCAGGGCTTCTTGCCAACGGGAGGCACACAAACACCACCGATCCCCCGATTTTAACCCCGGAAACCCAAAGGCGGTGACGGGGGTGCTAAGGTCATTTCCTTGGGCTTTTGTATATTCGAGGAATGCCGGGGTGACTTGGGCGCAAATTACATGAACACCAAAATCCTGCCCTCCAGTGTAACAAAACCCATCCCGATAAAATCCGGTCATCGGATCGGAGCAACACATTTCCAGTTTTCCGCCTAAAACATTTCTGGCTTCTTGCATTATCTTCAATTAACTCTCCCAGGACTTACGCAGCTACACTTTGAGTAGCGTAGCACTGTAAGGATGGCTTTATCCTAAAAGATAAGGCACTGGACAAGTAATTTGAGCAGTCTTTACCAATCTCACTACGAAATTTGTGAAACTTCCCCCACTAATGCCGATCGCCCTTCACGCCAGAATTGACCAGTTAATCAAGAGTCTCTGGATCAATACCTAACTCCCGCAATTTTGCCGCAAATTTTTCGGCTTTCTGTTCAGCTTGAATCACTTTTTCTTCAGGACTGAGCAACAGTTTTTCTTGCAAATTCCACCACCGTAACCAAGGCAATTCCATATTTTGATAGCTTCCCTGCCAAATACCTAACGCAACTTGTAATTCTGGAATTTCATACTGTCCATGAACATTAGGAGTCATTAATTCATAGTGGCTACCGATCAAGTGATATAGTTCAACACTCGCTTTTTCCACTTCGTAGATCCCGTAATATGCCGGACGAATCACCGTTTCGTAGATCCAAAATTTGCCACTCCAAGGGGTGCGATCGCGTTCCTCAGATCCATCACCAGAAACAAACTCTAAAACGATCTGCGGCGGGATAATTTCCTGCCATAACACATAGGATCGTCTGCCTTTGCCATTGAGTAACGGCGGCACATTCGGCACATAAAACCAGTCTGGGGCTTCGGCTCCCCTCTGCGGTGGTTCGGTTAAACGCCAATAAATGCCGCTATCTTGACCAATCGTGTACTGTCCGTCGGGATGAATTTGATCGAAGATCGGGCGAATCGTACTGGTCAGTAAAATACTTTGGGGATGTTCCTGAAAATTCTTCACGAAAGTACCGTCTTCACAGGGAAGTTGGGTGTGATCGGGCAGGGGTGTAAAAATTTCCTCGGCAAGCATGGGACTCTATACTCCTGTGGGTTTGCCTTATAACATAAGTCATTTACTTTCCTCAAAGAACTTTACGCAGTAACAACTTTAGATATAACAGATAGCTGACAAGCATTGCCCCAAGAGATTACCTCAAGCCAGCTAACTATTTATTTTGTGATGCTGTCATAAATTTTAAGCAGGGAAATAGATGATTAGGATGGGCTTCAGCGCAACAACGAAAGTGCTAACCCTAAGTATTTAATACCTTCCGGGGTAATTTCAAATCGACAGGGTAAGATTTCCACACCTACTAAAATTGCTTCTCTTAACAGTTGACCATAAACCGGGTCGGCGGTATCTCCAGGGGCAAATTCTGTACAATCTCCTCGATTAATAAAATATAACATAACTGCGCGATCACCTTGTTTAACAACTTCAATTAATTCCTTGAGATGTTTTTGTCCTCTTTCAGTTACCGTATCGGGAAACAAAGCAATTTTCCCATCAGACCAAGTAGTATTTTTAACTTCTAAATAAATCGGTTTATCTTCTCCTTTCAGCAGAAAATCAACCCGACTTTTTAAATTCATTCCATAGGGAACTTCTTTCCTAATTTCGCTATAATTTCCTAATGAGGGAAATAACTTTTCTGTTAAAGCTAAATTAATTATTTTATTCGGTAAAGCGGTATTAATTCCAGTCCAAATTAACCCCCCAGCCCTCCCTACCTACGG
>NZ_CAWLTW010000001.1:4685800-4858667 GCF_963864145.1 Planktothrix prolifica NIVA-CYA 540
AAGATTTCGTTCTTGTATCAGGGGGGGTTTGAGGATATTGTTCCGGTTCTTCTCTCCCCCCTTTGGTAAGGGTGGGTTCAAGATATTGTTCCGATTCTTCTCTCCCCCCTTTGGTAAGGGTGGGTTCAAGATATTGTTCCGATTCTTCTCTCCCCCCCTTAACAAGGGGGGGCTGGGGGGGGTCAACCTCCGAATTTAACTGAATTAACTCCCAAGTATAGGGATATTTGCGGGTTTTACTGGGGCTGTAGGACACCATCACCGGGTTTCCAGGGATACAAACCCCGGTCATCGGCCCGGTATTCGGACAATGGGCGGTGATGACCTCCCCGGAGGTTAACTGAATATCCGCTAAAAATCGTTTATAGCGTTTGAGCAAAACTCCAGACTCCAGGGGCGGATAGCGATACAAATAAGAATCCATGAGCAATAGGTTTGAATAGTGGTCAATTCCGATTAAACTAGGGTTTGGATTTTAACCCCTGTGGATATTCCGTGTCAGAAGAACCTAAACGCTCTCGTTCATTAGTAGGAATTGCCACTATTGTTGCAGTTGCTACCCTAATTAGTAAAGTATTTGGCTTAATCCGTCAACAAGTAATGGCGGCGGCTTTTGGTGTGGGGCCAGCTATTGATGCTTATAATTTTGCTTATGTTATCCCCGGATTTTTATTAATTTTATTGGGTGGAATTAACGGCCCGTTTCATAGTGCAATTGTTAGTGCTTTAGCAAATAGAGAGCGAAAAGATGCAGAAGCATTAGTCGAAACTGTTTCTACATTAGTCGGAATGGTTTTATTAGTCGTAACGGTGGGGTTAGTAATTTTTGCTACCCCATTAATTGATTTAATGGCTCCGGGTTTAAGCCTAACTCCAGAAGGAATAGCCACCCGAAATATTGCCATTGAACAGTTAAAAATTATGGCTCCGATGGCTTTATTTGCTGGTTTAATTGGGATTGGATTTGGTACACTGAATGCGGCGGATATGTATTGGTTGCCGTCTATTAGTCCTTTGTTTTCTAGTGCGGCTTTAATTTTAGGATTAGGGGTTTTAATTGGGATTTTAGGGGATGAGGTAGGTAGTCCTAAATATATGGTTTTAGGAGGGGAAGTATTAGCTTGGGCGACTTTGGCGGGGGCGGTTTTACAATGGATTATTCAAGTTCCGGCGATGTGGAAATCGGGGTTAGGGACTTTAAGACTACGATTTAATTTTAAAATACCGGGATTAAAAGATGTGATGAAAGTGATGCTACCCGCGACTTTATCATCAGGAATGTTACAAATTAATGTCTATACGGATTTATTTTTTGCTTCTTATATTCCTCAAGCTGCATCGGCTATGGGATATTCTGGATTATTAGTTCAAACGCCTTTAGGAATCATTTCTAATATGATTTTGGTTCCTTTTTTACCCGTTTTTGCTCGTTTAAGAGATCCTGAACAATGGCCAGAATTAAAAGATCGGATTCGTCAAGCGTTAATATTAACAGCTATTACTATGTTACCATTAAGTACATTAATGGTAGCTTTAGCCTTACCGACGGTGAGAATTGTTTATGAACGTTATGCGTTTAATTTACAGGCGTCGGAGTTTGTGGCTTCGGTTTTAGTTGCCTATTCCGTGGGGATGTTCTTTTATTTAGGACGGGATGTATTAGTTAGGGTATTTTATGGTTTAGGAGATGGACAGACTCCTTTTAAAGTTAGTATTTTTAATATTTTCTTGAATGGGTTATTGGATTTTATGTTAGTTAAATCTTGGGGTGCGCCGGGTTTAGTCTTCGCAACAGTTGTGGTTAATATTGTTTCCATGGTGATGTTTTTATGGCTATTACATATAAAATTAAATGGTTTACCCTGGCGGGAGTGGAGTTTACCATTTTTGGGATTAACATTTATTAGTCTAATTTCTGGGTTGGTGAGTTGGGGAACATTACAAGGCTTAAGAATTTTAGCCCTCGGTGATAATTTTGGGTTTTTATTACTAGAATTAGTGCTTCCGGGGATTATCGGCCTAATTGTTTTTATGGTATTAATTCTATTTCTCAAATTACCCGAAGTGGATTTATTAGTCTCCCGAATTCGCCAACGGTTTCAAAGATAATTAAACTGATAACTGAGGGAGGAGACGCGCCGTGGCACGTCTCTACTATTCGGCGCTTTTTCTCATGTTTTTGCGAAGAATCCAAAGTCCAAAACCAATGACTAAAATTAATAACACAATCTTAGAAACCGGGCCCAAATATTCATCGACTAAATCGTAATGGTCTCCCAATAAATATCCGGCTCCGGTTAAAAAACTTACCCAAAGCGTTGTGCCAATGGTAGAATAAATAATAAAGGGAATTAACGGCATATTATTCAAACCCGCAGGTAAAGAAATTAAGGTTCTTACCCCAGGAACTAAACGGCATAAAAAAACGGCCATGCCGCCATATCGAGTAAACCAATTATTGGCTTTATCAATATCTCTACCGGACACCGTAATCCATTTTCCGTACTTATCCGCTAACTGTTTTAAACGTTCTTCTCCAAAGAATTTACCAGCATAATACCAAGGAAATGCTCCTAATATTGTTCCGACAACTCCCGCTACAATCGCAGGGAAAAGTTGCATTTCTCCCCTGGATACAGTAAAACCCGCTAAGGGCATAATTAACTCAGAGGGAATAGGTGGAAATAGATTTTCTAAAAACATTAATAACCCAATTCCTAGATATCCCAAGGAACTCATAGTATTAGTAATCCATTCAGTCATAATCTTTTTTAAAATTAAATTGTTAACATCAAAAACCGGGTTTCAGGTTTAGAAACCCGGTTTAGAGAGTAGCTCAAAAATCTACATCAGAAACAATTTATGTTCCCGATGTCCAAGAGTTGACATACTCAATTTGTTCAGGAGTCAAGCTATCAACTTTAATCCCCATGGCATCCAATTTCAAACGGGCAATTTCTTTGTCAAGATTCTCAGGAATAGAATGAATTCCCGGTTCCAATTTACCTTGGTTTTTCACCAAATGTTCACAAGCTAAGGCTTGGTTAGCAAAACTCATATCCATCACCGCGCTAGGATGTCCTTCGGCCGCCGCTAAATTAATTAAACGACCTTCTCCCAATACCACAACGGATTTACCGTTTTTGAGTTTATATTCTTGGGTAAAGTTACGAACTTCTTTAACTTCCGTGGCTTTTTCTCCCAAGGTTTTCAGGTCAATTTCAATATCAAAGTGACCGGAATTACAAACCATGGCGCCATCTTTCATGACGTCAAAATGTTCGCCGCGAATAACGTGCTTATTCCCAGTCACAGTAATAAATAAATCTCCCACCGATGCAGCTTCATCCATCGGCATCACCCGGAAACCATCCATCACCGCTTCAATTGCCCGCACCGGGTCAATTTCGGTGACAATCACATTGGCGCCTAAACCTCGTGCCCGCAGTGCGGTACCTTTTCCGCACCAACCATAACCAGCCACCACAATATTTTTACCCGCTAACAGGACGTTAGTAGCGCGAATAATTCCATCTAAAGTTGATTGACCAGTACCATAACGGTTATCAAAGAAATGCTTAGTATCGGCATCGTTGACATTCATGGCGGGGAAAGTTAAAACCCCATCTCTCAACATCGCTTTCAAACGCACAATTCCGGTGGTGGTTTCTTCCGTTGTCCCAATCAAGTCGGGGATTTGGTGTTGACGTTCTTGAATTAAAGTAGCCACCACATCGCTACCATCATCAATAATAATATTAGGACGATGATCTAAAGCAATTTGAACGTGGCGAATATAGGTTTCGGCGTCTTCCCCTTTAATCGCATAGACCGGAATTCCGTAGTCAACAACTAAACTCGCTGCAACATCATCCTGGGTAGACAGAGGGTTACTGGCAATTAACACCGCATCGGCGCCACCCAATTTTAAGGCAATGGCTAAATGGGCCGTTTCCGTCGTAACGTGACAACAGGCGGCTAACCGCAGACCAGCAAAGGGTTTTTCTTTGGCAAAGCGTTCTTGAATCAGGCGCAGAACAGGCATTTCACGGCCAGCCCATTCAATCCGTTGTTTTCCTTTCGGCGCGAGGGAGGGGTCTTTAATTTCGTAGTTGATACGGACAGTTGTTGCAGTCATGTTTTAGTTGTTTCCTAGACAGAAATTATTTTCAGTTTCCGTGAGAATACTTAGGTTATCCGGCACACAGGGCCTAACTCAAGCATTCTGTTGGTGACGTCCCTATGCAACCTAGGGTTCCTCGTCAAAATTAGTGATTGTTGCAATTTATTAACATAAAGCCTAGCGCGAAACTTGTCATTAGGCCAGAGGTGACACAAAAACCCGATTTCTTCGTGTCTTCGTGCCTTTGTGGTCACTTCAAATCTATAGCAAAATTTTCTATCGTATTTAATAAGCAATTCATCACAATTTCTACACAAGAAACGGCCACACTATTGCCAATTAACCTGCGAAAAGTAGAATAGGAACCCAATATTTTAAATTCATCGGAAAACCCTTGCAAACGCAGCATTTCTCGCTCGGTTAATCTTCTTTCTCCATTGACTAATAAATAATTATAGGATGCCCCGGCTCTTAATGCACAGGAATAGGGATAAGCACTAATATGACCTGCTTTATTTTCATGCCAAATTGTCGGTTCAGTATGGGTTTTACCCTGATATTTAATTAAACGATTATTACGGATTTTTTCCGAAGCATAATAAAAGTCTGAAACCTGCGGTTCTAAAATATCGCTTAAGGGTTTCATCGGTATTTTTTGAATTTCCCACTGAAACGGTAAAGATTGACGATAACCGACAATAAAAATTCGTTCTCGCTTTTGGGGTAATCCACAATTCAAAGCATTTAATACTTTATATTCAACAGTATAACCTAATTTTTCTAAAACTTCAATAATAGATTTTAAAGTCTTTCCTTGGTTATGTCCGACTAATTGTTTGACATTTTCTAGGATAAAATAATTAGGTTTTTTATTAGCTAAAATTCGAGCAATATCAAAAAACAACGTTCCTCTGGTATCTTCAAACCCTTTAAGCTGTCCACAAATACTAAAGGGTTGACAGGGAAACCCCGCTAATAAAATATCATGTTCGGGGATATCTTCGGCTTCAATTTGGGTAATATCTCCGGCGGGTTGTTCTCCAAAATTCATCTGATATATTTTTTGGGCATCGGGGTCAATATCCGAGGAAAAAACACATTCTGGATGAATATTTTTAGCAGTTAATACTTGATTAATCGCAATTCTAAATCCTCCAATTCCACAAAATAAATCAATATATCTCATTAAGTAGTTGCACAAAATAAATTACCTAGTTGAGAGAGGGAACACCGGAACAGCCCCCCCAAACCCCCCGTGCACGGGGGGCTAGGGGGGGAGGGAACAGGGTGGAAGATGTGTAATTAATTTTGTTTAGGTACTTACTAATTTCCATGTTCAGTTTCTTTGAAAATCCTCCCAAATATTAGGTCACTAACTCCCCAATTAAAATCAGGAGGATTTCCCTGTTATGGCTCAATAATTAAGCCGTTTCAAAAGATTCTATTTCTAACACAGGGCCAATCATTGCCACGGTCATAATATCATCTCGAATTTCACCTTTAATGGTGACTTTTAATCCCGATTTTTGCAAATCTTTAGGAGGATTATGGAGTTCATAGGTTTTGCTATCGCTGACCAATGCCCAGGTTCCAGAACCAAATCCCTTGCGTTCAATTGTACCTGTTACTGTAATACTCATATTGCGTTCACCTGAGTTTTAATCGCTAAACGAGCTAACCCAAAACATAACAAAGCATTGGTAACTAAAAACAATTGAGAGACGAAACCTGTGCCTAATCCCCAAACAGTAGGAGATACTATTGCACTAATTCCTAAACAACTTGCTGTTCCAATTGTTATTCCAATCGCTACCCATTTCCACTGGGGATGTCCCAGGAATAATAGGATTAAAATTACTGGAATTAATACACTAGCAAAAATGGGATTTAAGGTAGAACTTCCTTGAATTGCTCCCCCTAATTCGGGGAGAGAACTACCCATCATTCGCATCGGCCATTGGGGTAAATCAAAGATATAGAAACCCCGCAGGAAAAATAAACCACTACTTCCAGCAACTAATCCTCCAGCCAAAGACCAACCCCATTGAAACGGAAAATAATTTCTCAGAAACCAAGCTAATAAATAGGAACCCAAAACCATCGCTAATTTAGGTAATAATGCTACCGCCCCGCCATCAACCCAAAACCGAGGACTCAGATAGCCATTATCGCGTAACCAACGAAAGAAATCTCGGAAAGTAATTTGTCCTTTTAATGCCATTTGTACAGCATTTGTAGCATCTAAATGACCCGCCCCAAAATGATTTAGGGGGTCTTCTGCAACTTTGCGGGCAGATTCTTTGAGAATATTAATTACTTGATTTGGTTCGGTAACTCCACTAGCTTTAATTAATGCGGCTACTCCAGCAACGTGCGGCGCCGCCATACTTGTACCTTGAAAAGCCGCAAAAACCGCCTCACCCGTTGCCGGGTCAATGGTATTTTGTAGGATACCTCCGACTTGATTTTCCCCTTCAATTAATCCTCCAGGGGCGGCAATATCAACCCCAGCCCCAAAATTAGAATAGGGGGTTTTATTTCCCGCCGCATCTAACGCGGCTACACCTAAAACTTTAGGATAACGGGCAGGATATCCGGCGCAATTTTCCCCGGAATTTCCCGCCGCGCCAATAATTACAACTCCTTTAGAATAGGCATAATCAATGGCTTCTTGCATTAAGTTACTTTCGCCACCACCACCTAAACTCATGTTAATTACATCGGCGTTATGGTCAGCAGCAAATTTAATCGCTTCGGCAATATCAGAAATCGTGCCTCCGCCCCCGGAACTTAATACTTTTAAGGGCATAATTTTGGCTTTATAAGCAATGCCTGTTACACCATAATTATTATTAGTTGATTGGGCAATAGTTCCGGCAACATGGGTTCCATGTCCGTTATCATCAAAGGCTTCAATTTTATCATTTACAAAATCATAGCCTTCGACAAATTGAGTCTGTTCTAAATCGGGAACTAGACTAACTCCGCTATCAATAATGGCAACAGTAACTCCTTCTCCCTGGGTTTCACTCCAGGCTCCTTCTAAATTAATACTGCGAAAATTCCATTGTTTTCCATATAAAGGGTCATTGGGAATTGCATTTGCCGTATCATAAATAATCGCAGCTTGGGAATTTCCTCCTGGGATTTCGTCAGCACTATAGATATAATTGGGTTCAATAAATTCTGTTTGTTTACCCAAAGATTTTCTCAAGGATTTGAGTAATTTAGCATCCCCTCTAACCACATAAACGTTATCTGCTTGGGAAAATTCACTATTGAGATAGGGAACAATTTGATATTGTTCAGAAATTGACCGCACTTGATTGGCAATTTCTGATTGCCCTAAAGATTCCTTAAAATCAAGTACGATACTATCATAACTGCCTTGATTAGCAAGACCGGAGAAGTTAGAAACTGCCCAGCCCAAACCAATTAAAAATAAGCAGAATAGGAAAAATTTTTTCATAGTTTTTCAAAAGTTGAGGTTGATGATAGGTTAACATCTAAACCTAAGAAACCCGGTTTCTTGGGTCAGAACATACAATCTTGTTTCTATTCTATCTATCATCCTCAAAATAGAGGATCATAGATCCTAAATTAACACACAGAAAAAACTATTATGGAACGTGGTTTATTGTGGCTTCCCCTGCTGGCGGTATTTATTAGTTTAGCTTGGTCGGGTTGGAATGAATACCAAAAATTGGAGGCCTATCAAGCCTGGGCGACCCATTTTGATAAGGCTAAATATGACATTTATGCGGTCTTGGGCCTCAAGGAAACCGACCTAACCTGGGGAAAACCCACCCGCAAAGGCCCGATTAATTTAGAAACCTTTTCTCTCAAACAGGTGGAGTCCTTGGGGTTATTAGTGGAAAATCAGGCCGTTGACCCGAATATTCCCCCAGAAAAAGGAAAAGCGATCGCGTTAGAATTTAGATTCACCGATACTGCTAAAATTGTCCAAATTCCCTTTACTGAAATTTCTCTAGCCGTCCGATGGTATAAATATCTTCAATCCTTTATGAAGTCAAACTTGTAGAACTTCTGGCTTCTCCTTTCCTCTAAAAAGCTTATACTAGGGGAAATAAGGGTTATTTTCCCCAACTATAGGGGAATAATCGCCGATTTTTACCTTTTTTTTGCCTAAAGTATGAATTTTAAACAATTACCTAAAGTTTTAATCGCCTTAACCCTAGCAATGTCGTTATTAATATCGGCTTGCGGGGGCAAAGCTTCTACACCTCCGTCGGGGAATCAATCTGTTAATAAATCTGCCCCAACTACTGTGGCACAGAAAGCTGTTTCTGGCAGCCAATTTAATAAGTTTTTCCCCAAAGGTCAAGACGGTTATCAGGTTGTTTTTGCTCAGGAAAAAACTGGTTTTGCCGAAGCTAAATTAAATCAAGGCGGGCAAAATGTAGCCATGCTTTCGATTAATGACTTGGCTAATAATCCCAGTGCGGCGACAAAATATCAACAAAGTAGTAAAACTATTAGTGGATATCCGGCCGTTACTCAAGGTAAAAATACTACGGCTATTTTAGTGGCAAACCGCCATCAAGTCAAAGTCCAATCTCGGGCAGAATCTTTTACCGCCAATGACCGAGAAGAATGGATTGGAAAATTCAATTTGAATGGGTTATCCCGAGTCAAATAATATTAGTTAGCATTTCTATCAACAATAACTGCACTATTTTAGGAGATTTACTGTGAGCCAATCTATCACTCAATTAGTTGATGATTTACCGACAGGTGGCGTTACCGTCATGGTTTTACGCGGGTTAGACTTTGTAATTCCTGGTCAATGGAATAATTTAGTAGGGTTTGAAAATACAGTTAAAACTATTACCGGAGAAGATGACCCCGCCTATATTCAACAGGTCAGTGAACGGGCTTTATGGCTCTATAATGACAAAAAACAAGAACAAGATTATCAACGGGCATTATGGTTATATCAAACTATTGATAGCACTGGAACGGCTTTAGGAGCAGCAGCTTTAGCCAATAAAATCGGAGAAAGTGTCAGCTTTTTAGGCTTCTTAAATCAATTAACCCCCAAACCAAATAAAGCCCAAGCGATTGATTTATCCCTAAAATTAGTGGCGGAATTAGTGGGATTTTGTTTAATTAATGGTATCCCAGGTGATAGTATTGGGGACTTTTTAGCTGCATTAGGAGATTATGGCGGAGAATCTTTAATGCGGATGACGGCGTTAGTTTGTTTAGATGGTTTAATTCCTTTGGGGCCAGATTTTATTAGTTCGGCGTTATCAACAATTGGAAACTTAACCCCGAAAGAATTAGAACAAAATGAAGGCTTTAAAAAGATTAATGATGTCATTCCTGGGGATAATTCTGAAGGAAAATTACAATTTATTCAAGGAAGTTTTGATTCCGTCAAGGGTTGGATGGGAGATTTTGTTTCTCAACATGATTTAACCCCGGAAAAAGTAGTTAAAAACCTGCAAGGGTTTGTCGATATTACCAATGATAAGTTAGATTATGTTGCTGCATTTTTGGACATGACTACTAACTATTATACCCATACCGGAACTCAAACCTTAGCCCGTCGTTTAATTGAACGAGCCGCCGCCGAAATTTAACTAAAAAAATCAGGGGTAGGGTTTTCCCTCCCCTGCACAGCAATCAATCATCCGTTAAAATAGCTTGAATATTCTGGTAAATTGTTGTTGAAATTAAAGTAAGGAAGTCTCCATGTCTGAAGAAACAAAACCCAACCCTGAAGCCACCCCAGAAACACCAGGCGAAAAACCTGAAGCCCAGAAGAAAGCCAAAGCCCCGGCATTAGAAGATAAACCTTTCGGTGAGTTTATCCAACAGGACTATATTCCCGCCTTACAAAAAGCATTAAATAGTCAAGGTGTTGAGAATTTAGACCTCAAATTTGCCAAAGAAAAATTGCCTTCTAGCTTAGGAGAAAATCAAGATTGTTGGCAAGTAGTTGGTCAATGGCAACAGGGAAAACGACAGTTTAATGTCTATTTTCCCAATGAAGATATTAGTTCTTTAAAGTTATTTACCTGTGCTTTAAACGGGATTAAACCTTCTACAATTGAGCCATTTTTAGGAGATGAACGAAAAATCAACCTTGATTTATTAGTGTTTGGCGTAGTTCAGCGTTTAAATGCACAAAAATGGTTAACTCGTAATTAAATATTAGGGAACAGCCCCCCCAACCCCCCGTGTACGGGGGGCTAAATAGGGAGCAGCCCCCAACCCCCCCGTGTACGGGGGCTAAATAGGGAACAGCCCCCCAACCCCCCGTGTACGGGGGGCTAAATAGGGAACACTGGAACACCGGAACAGCTTACTTTACTAGAGGTCTTAATGATGGATAAAATCAAGAAAACCGATGCCGAATGGAAACAACAATTAACCGATGAACAGTTCTCTGTAACTCGCAAAAAAGGCACGGAACGCGCATTTACAGGAAAATACCATGATAATAAAGAAAAGGGTATTTATAAATGCGTTTGTTGTGGCACGGAGTTATTTACTTCCGAAACAAAATTTGATTCGGGAACCGGATGGCCGAGTTTTTCGCAACCTATCAAAGAAGATAATATTAGTTGCAAAAGTGATGTCAGTTTCTTCATGCGTCGAACTGAAGTTCTTTGTGCGGCTTGTGATGCCCATTTAGGTCATGTTTTTGATGATGGCCCCAAACCCACCGGACAACGCTATTGTATGAATTCTGCGGCGTTAAATTTCGAGAAATCAGAAGGTTAATTCTGAAATAATAACCGGGTTTTTTGGGAAATATTCACCCAACCCGGTTTAATAATTTCCTATTATGTTTTTTTTCCTAATGCAATCATCATCGAACCTGTAACTATAATAATCGCTCCTATCACAGCAAAAATAGTTAAATTTTCCGGTTCAATTAAATGGGGAAATAATACCGCAATACTATCAACAGAAATCAGGGTAATAATCGGAGCTAAGGCTAAAACAGCACTGACCCTTGAAGCTTCCCAATGTTCTAAAGATTCGGCAAAACACCCATAAGCAATTAAGGTATTAAGTCCACAAAATAGTAGGATTAATACCTGAAATGGAGTGAGGCTAAAAATTGCGGTAGGCGTGGCTACGGGTAAATATAAAATCGTGCAGCTTCCATAAATAAATGCCATAACTTGAGAGGAGGAAAGGGATTGTAATAGTTGTTTTTGAGCTAAGGCATAAATTGCCCAGCATATAGCTCCAATTCCTAGTAAAAAACTTCCCCATAAATATTGATTAGAAGCAGTAACTAGCACTTTTAATTGTTCATTAAAAAACAAACTAAATCCCAAGGTTAATACCCCTAACCCTAACCATTGTAAGCGAGTATAATGTTCTTTAAAAATAACTAATGCTCCTAATCCCATTAAAACCGGAGATGTTTGAATTAAAACTTCAGCATTAGTGGGAGAAGTTAAGGCTAAACCCTGCACAAATAGGATATAGTTACCTGCTAAAAATATTGCGGCGATTCCTAATAGACCCCAAGGAATTAAACGGATTGTTTCTGGATTAGGAAGTTGTTTACGAATGGTTAAATATCCGCCTAACAGGACAAAAGCAATGAAAAATCGATACCAAGTTACGGTATAAACATCTAAACCTTGTAAAATAATCGCTAATGCTAACGGTAGAATCCCCCATAAAAATGCTGTTAATAGTGCTAACCCTAGCCCTAAGCGCCATCGTCCTGAAGTTGCATGAATTGACATTGTAAGATTTTAAACAATCTGATTCTATTATAATAGAAATTTAATTAAAATAACGATATATAACCTAATTTAAAATTGATATAATTTAAGAATTTATTTTTATAAAAATGCTTTTCTAATTAATTTTTTATCCTATAAAAATTGAAGCGATCGCCACTTTTAAAAAATAGCGATCGCTGTTTTTCATCAACTCAATTCAAGCTAACTATGCCTCTAAAGCAGGAACTTCCACCGCAGTAGCTTGGAGGGCGGCTTCCGTTTTCGGTCGGTCTAATTTGAGCACTAAAACTCCCAAAGGTGGTAAACATAAATCCAAGGAATGAGGATAATTATGGAACCACCATTCATCCGTCCATTTACCCCCTAAATTCCCCATATTACTGCCACCAAATTCACCGGAATCACTATTGAATATTTCGGTATAGAATCCCAATTCAGGAACACCGACGCGATAATGACTATGGGGTTGGGGCGTAAAATTACAGACCACCACCACAAATTCTTCTGGATCTTTTGCCCGTCGAATAAACGACACCACACTGTGACGAGTATCCGTACAATCAATCCATTGGAACCCAGCTTCAGCAAAATCCTGTTCATACAATGCAGGTTCACTGCGATACAGTCCATTCAAAGATTGGAATAACCGTTTAATCCCTTGGTGGGCGGGATATTGCATCAATTCCCATTCCAAAGTCCCCCAAGCATTCCACTCTTGACGCTGACCAAACTCCATTCCCATGAACAAAGTTTTCTTACCCGGGTGAGTAAACATATAGGTAAACAAACACCGAACATTAGCAAATTTTTGCCAATCATCCCCCGGCATTTTGTTAGCAATACTACTCTTACAATGCACCACCTCATCATGGGAGAGCGCCAACATAAAGTTTTCGCTGTGGTGATACCAAATACTAAAAGTGATGTTATTTTGATGGAACTGACGGAACCAAGGGTCCATGCTGAAATAATCCAACATATCGTGCATCCATCCCATATTCCATTTCAGGTTAAACCCTAACCCGCCAACGTAAGTGGGCCAGGACACCATCGGCCAGGAAGTTGATTCTTCTGCAATGGATAACGTCCCCGGATAGTAACTAAACAGAACATGGTTAGTTTGACGCAGGAAATCCGCCGCTTCAATATGTTCGCTACCGCCGTATTCGTTGGCGACCCATTCACCATCGGGACGTAAATAGTTCAGATACAGCATCGAGGCGACCGCATCCACCCGAATTCCATCAATATGATACTTGTCATACCAGAATAGGGCGTTACCAACCAGGAAATTACGAACTTCGTTGCGACCATAGTTAAAGACTAAGGTTCCCCATTCTTTATGTTCGCCTTTGCGGGGGTCAGCGTGTTCATAAAGGTGGGTGCCATCAAAGAAGGGTAAACCATGTCCATCTTTAGGAAAATGTCCCGGAACCCAGTCCACAAGCACCCCAATACCATTCAAATGGCATTGATCGACAAAATACATGAAATCTTCGGGACTGCCAAACCGGGAAGTCGGGGCATAATATCCGGTGACTTGATATCCCCAAGATCCATCAAAGGGATGTTCAGCAATCGGTAATAATTCAATATGGGTAAAGCCTAATTCCTTGACGTAGGGAATTAACTGATCCGCGAGTTCCCGATAGGTTAAAAAACGACCCCCTGGATCAAGCTCAGTGGCTTGTACAGCAGGTTCAACGGTGCCATCAGGTAAAACATGGGGTTGATCAAAAGGAGCGCGGTTCCAAGACCCTAAATGGCATTCATAAACTGAAATCGGGGATTTTAGGGGATCTTTATGACGTCGTTCCTCTAACCAATCTTGATCGCGCCATTGGTAGGCATCCAAATTGGCAACAATGGAAGCGGTTTTAGGGCGAACTTCTTGATAAAACCCGTAGGGGTCAGTTTTCTCATAGATATGTCCTTCCCAGTTTTTAATTTCATATTTGTAATGTTCACCCACTCCGAGTCCTGGGACAAACATTTCCCAAACTCCATTGCCCAATTTCCGCATTTGGTGTTGGCGGCCATCCCAATTGTTGAAGTTACCAATAATGGAAACGTTCCGTGCACTGGGAGCCCAAACGGCAAAATACACCCCAGCCACGTCATTGACGGTCATTAGGTGGGCACCTAATTTTTCATAAATCCGGTGGTGGTTCCCTTCTGCAAACAGGTGGACATCTACATCGGTAAATTGGGCAGAACGGAAAGCATAAGGGTCATAAACCACCTTTTCATGTTCCCCTTCTTTGACTCGCAGTTGATAGTTGGAGAGTTCATGAGTCTCAATGATGCACTCGAAGAAATGGGGATTATGGACGGACTGCATGGGGTATTCCTGTCGTTGTTCGGGCAACAGAACCCATGCCGCCTCCGCATTAGGGAGGTATGCTCTTACTACCCATACCGTTTTACCCTCGTGTTCAATTTGATGGGAACCCAACACTTCAAAGGGATCTTGGTGATGGTTCCAAACAATCTTATCAATCTGATCAATTGCGATGGTCGTCATGGATTCTACTGCTCTACGATTACAAAACAGGTCTAATACGGATGGGAATGGTGCTTCAACTTACATTTTTAGGGCGAGGAAACCTCTCCCCTACCCTCCGCATTTTCGGGAAAATCCTACGCTGACGCGAGGTTTAGATTTGGGATAATGGTACTAGATTTTGAACGTATATTCGCACTTTCCCCATTTCCTACTTCCTCACTTCCCCTGCATCTTGTAATCCCGGCGGTAAAGGTTCACTGCAAATATTGTGAATTTCGGTAATACGGTCAAATATCCAGGGGTAACTTTGGCGGTATTCGGGAATTAAGGCCAGGGGACTGAGCAATGCCGCAGCAGCAATATCCGCAATACTGATGCGATCGCCTACTAAATAGGGCCGTTCTTTCCAGACTTCCAACACCTCAAAAGCCTTTTTTAAGCGGGTTTTGGCCAGTTCAACGGCAGCCGCATTAATCTGATATTGCCAACACACAACCCGAATTACCAATAAACTCGATAGGGACGGATCAATTTGTTTCCCCTCTCCAGACCGAAACTGATAATAAACAAATCGAGTGGCTGTGCCAATACTTTCATCTAACCAATCTTCTAATAATGCGGCTTGGGTTTGTAGGTGGGGATCAACAAAAAATAAGGGGGGATCAGGATAATTATGCTCTAAATACTTAAAAATTTCAGTGGAGTCGGCGATCGCCTGGGGTTGACCTTCTATTTGGGGTAATAAAACCGGAACCGTTGTCAGTCCCGTTAGGGGTTTGAGTTTCAGGGTATGAAGTCCGGGGGTGAGATTTTCCACTTGATAAGAAATCCCTTTATACCCCAATGCTAAACGGGCTTTTCGACAATAATGGGACGTACTAAACTGCAATAGGAGCATAAAAAACTAAAATGGATTGAATTAATATACAAAACTGAAATTTAACAATATTTTAGGTTTTTTTGTGATTAGATAGTTACTAAGTTAGATTGATCATTTAAAGGTTAGATTTTTTGGCTGAGGATGATTCCTAACGACGCCGACTTTCCGATCCCCCCTCGCCGTTCCCTTTCCCCCCACCGTTGATCTCAAGTCAAGATAGGTAAATTTAGTATGACTGTTGCGTTCAAATCGACACCTTCTCCTAGACGCAGAACTTCTAGTCCCGTTGATCTTCCTTGGGTACAAAGTAAGGTTGTTCCCTTTGATCAGGCTCGGAAAAAACGGGTTAAAGCCTCCTTGACAAATGCTGTACCTTTGGTTCATCCCCCTTCCTCCCTGCCGAGATCAACTGTTGTTAAAGCCCTCCCTAAACCTCAACCCAAACCTTTATGGCTTGGTTCTATAATTGCGGTACAAAAGGTTTCATCGGTTATCACCTCTTTGATTATTGGTTCAACTTTAACCGTTTATGGGTTAACGGTTTATGGAGAGTCGAGTTGGACACAGGAATATCCCAGATTAGAAAAGTTACGAGCCACGGAACAACAACTACGGACGGCTCAAGAAATGTTAAAAAATGAAATTGCAATCACCGCCGACGGGCCCACCACAGGTCTTGTGGTTCCCCAACCTGGTGATATGATTTATGTTGAACCGGCGAAACCCCGTCCCCACCCCTCTCCAGAACCCAATACTGTGATCGAATTAGATCCTGTTCCGGTGTCCACAGTAAAAAGACCTTTAGGATATTAAATGGTCATCAGTGTAGAGACGCCGCCCTGGCGCGTCTGTAACAGTCATTAGTTAACAGTTAACAGTAATCAGTTATTGATTGGTATTGAGTAAGTTAGTATGGCTTCTTCAGACTATTCTTCGGGTTCTCGTTTTCAACGACAGCGTTCTTCTCCTGGTCAGCGTGGGCGAAAAAGAACCGTCTGGGGAGGTAAAGGTCAAAATTCCCCATCTCGGAATTCAGGTTCTACTCCTTTAAGGAAAAGCTCGGTTGATCTTCCCTTTGTAGCCTATCCTAGAAAGCGCGATCGCTCTGCCCCAGTAAGAGCCGATCGCAGGCGTTTAATATTAGTTTGGTTATTAATATTAGGGGGAATTGTTGGTCTATCCCTGAATTTATTTCGTTTACAAATAGGTCAAGAATCTTCCTTCCTAAAAGCACAGGCTTTATCTCAACAACAACAAAAAATCCTACCGTTTGTTCCCAGACGTTCAATTACCGATCACAAAGGAGATATTCTGGCTTTAGATCAGCGAGTTTATACCCTTTATGTTCACCCTAAACTCTTTAAACAAACTCCCAATGAAATTGCCGAAAAGTTAGCCCCTGTATTATTGCGAGAAGATTCAACTACCCCACTCAAGAGCGAACTTTTAACCCTATTTGGTACATCTCCAAGTGGAATTAAAGTTGCAGATTCAATCTCCGAACAAGTCGCCAATCATATCCAAAATTTGGGATTAGATGGATTAGAACTATTAGAAAGTCGTCAACGACTTTATCCGCAACAGGAAAACACCGCAGATGTTGTGGGTCATGTCAATCTTGAAGGTAAAGGTCAAGCTGGAATTGAATATAGTCAGGAAAACTTACTAGAACGTACCATGCCCTCCTTGTCCTTTCAACGGGCTGCTAATGGTGCTTGGGTTCCTGAACGAATCGCCACAGGGTTTATCCCCATTGATGATTTAGAATTAAGGCTAACAATTGACTCCTCCTTACAACGAGTTGCCCATCAAGCCCTCCAGAAAAGCCTTAAAGAATACAAAGCCAAACGGGGAACAGTAATTGTCATGGATGCCACCGATGGCTCCGTACTAACCATGGCCAATGAACCGACCTATAATCCGAATCAATACTATAAATTTGACTTAGAACGGTTTAAAAATTGGGCCTTAACGGATCTTTATGAACCCGGTTCAACCTTCAAACCAATTAACGTTGCTTTAGCCTTAGAAGCAGGAGCAATTAAACCGGATACTGTTGTTAATGATCAAGGTCAAATTCAAGTTGGAGGTTGGCCGATTCAAAATGCCGATGGTTCCGCTCGAGGCGAAATTAATATCACCGATGTGGTCAAATATTCCAGTAACGTGGGCATGGTGCGAATTATGCAACGGATGGAGCCGGAGGTATTTTATGAAGGCTTAAAACGTTTGGGGTTAGGAACAACCATGGGCATTGATTTACCCTTTGCTGCCACCAGTACCCTAAAATCCAAAGAACAATTTGTTTCCGCCACCATTGAACCCGCTACCACAGCTTTTGGCCAAGGATTTTCCATTACTCCCATTCAGTTAGCCCAACTCCATAGTCTTTTAGCCAATGGCGGTAAACTGGTAACTCCCCACGTTGTTCAAGGGTTATACAACAGCAAAAGCCAACTCTATTGGAAATTGCCCCTGAGTGAACCGGAACAAGTGTTTTCATCTGAAACAGCTAATTCCGTTTTAAAAATGATGGAAACTGTGGTTAAAGAAGGAGGAACTGGAACCCAAGCCTCCATAGAAAATTATCGGGTTGCTGGCAAAACCGGGACGGCTCAAAAAGCATCGGCTGATGGAGGCTATTCTTCTAACGCCCTCATTACCAGTTTTGTCGGAATTTTAAGTGTTGACCATCCCCGTTATGTGGTGGTGGCGGTGGTGGATGAACCCTTAGAAGGTCGCGCCGGAGGAATTGTGGCTGCACCCATTGTGAAATCGGTGATGGAAGCACTCATTCATCTGGAAAAACTCCCCCCCTCAGATATTCCGGTTGACCAATCACAGATCAACTCTTACACTGATAACTGATAACTGATTACTGATTCAAGGGTTTAGGAGGGCTGCTGTGCCAACAAACCAAGACCAAAAAATCTTTGCTATCTTCATGGAAGAGGCTGAGGAGCGTCTCGAAACCCTGCAAATGGGGGTAACAAAGCTCCCCGCAATTATGGCCGATCCAGACCGGGAAGAAGTGGCCTCTATCTATCGGGCGGCTCACTCCATTAAGGGGGCGGCAGCGATGTTGATGGAGAATATGCCCAGTCTGGCCAGTATTAATAAGGTGTCTAAACGCCTAGAAGATTGTTTTAAGCTGGTTAAAGACACGCCTTTAAAAATTGATGCCACAACTCAAACCCTTTATAGTAAGGGGTTTGAAGTATTGAAAAATCTTATTGATCGAGCCGCCAGTCCCGCCGGACTTTCAGAAGAAATAGGGGAAAAAATTCTCCAGGCTTCTCTACCTCTGTATGACAAGTTAGAAAACCACTTGAAGGATTTAATTAGTGGTAAGGTAGCCGTGGCAACTCCAAAAGCGACAACACCAACAGCTACAGCAACACCTGGGGTTGCCAATGCCGTTAATCAAGTGATGACGGTTCTCAAACCGATGTTGCAGGGATTTAAACAGGCGGACTCCCCGGAAACTCGTAAACAATTGGCGGGTTTATGCGCTCGGTTAACGAAGGTTGGGGTAGGAATTGAACCCTGGCAAACATTAGTTAAAACGGCCCATGGTGCGATCGCAAATCCTAAAAATTCTTTTAAGGTTTTAGCGACCCCAATTATTAATGAGTTAAAGCAAGGAGCCGAACTCTTACAAGCAGGAAAAGCCAGTACCATTGCCCCCAGTGCGGCTTTATCTTCCTTGGCGGGTGCAAAAGCCACCGCTAAACCCGCGACTCAAGAAATCACAATTCCGGCTGATCCGAAAGAGGTAGTTAAAGTTCTATTAAAAACCTTTAATAAACAACAATTACAAGCGATCGCTCAGTTGTTAATTAAGCACGTTAAATCCTAAAACAGAAAACAACAAAAGGGTAAATTTTTACTCCGCTTGGGGATATTCTTCCCATAAAGATGTGGTAGTTCTTAAACTTAAATAATTACCATTTCCTAAAATAATATGATCTAAAATCGGGATAGACAAAAGTTGTGCCCCTTGCAACAATTGACGAGTTAAAGTAATATCTGCCGCACTGGGTTCAACATTCCCCGATGGGTGGTTATGGGAAATAATCACCCGGGTTGCGCCGCTTTTTAAGACTTCTCTGAAAATATCCCTAGGATGGGCGATGGTTTCCGTTGCACTTCCAATCGTAATTACTTGAGTTCCCAATAGACGGTGTTTAACGTCTAATAGCAACACCGCAAAGCGTTCTTGGGGTTGCCACATCAAATCATGGCTTAAGGCATCTGCGGCGGCTTGGGGGGTCTCAATAACGGCTAAATCGGGGGGTTTGGACTGAAAAACCCGTTTTCCCAACTCAATGGCCGCTAGAATTGTGGTGGCTTTTGCTGGCCCAATACCATGAATTTGAGTCAATTCATGAACCCCAATATCCCGCAATACCGCTAGGGGATCTCGTTGATGTTGACCCAACTGATTTAAGATATATTGTCCTAAACCAACGGCCGATAATTTCCCCTTTCCCTGACCTGTTCCTAACAAAATTGCAATCAATTCAGCCGTGGCTAAATTTCTGGAACCAATGGCCATCAGTCGCTCGCGGGGACGCTCATCACTGGGTAAATCAGCAATTCTCAGGCTATAGGTCATTTAGGCTACACCCCACCAACGCAATATTTAGTATTAAATTTTACCCAATTTTTTCCATAATTTCAAGTTCAATAGGGCGTTAAGTTACCTAGGATTAGCCGTTTCTATCAGATTAGTCTCAGTATTTCTGACTCGCACTTGTAACAAAAATTCACTATAGTGCTAGGGAACACCGGAACACCGGAACACCGGAACAGCCCCCCCAAACCCCCCGTGCACGGGGGGCTAGGGGGGGAGGGAACACCGGAACAGTAAGCTGTGAAATGGTTTCAGAATTTACAAATGTCCTAACTGTAATGCGTAGTGCTATAGAACGCTTTAATAGGTTTCCACGACCTCAACAATATCTCCGACATGAATTGTCCCGGTATTCCTAGGAATAATATTCATACCAAACATAATCCCACCTGGTTGTTGTCGAAAGGTAGCTAGGGTTTTTAAAGGTTCTTTTAATGGATTACGTTCCCCAATATTTTGATCTGTTGTTGTTACAATACAACGGCTACAAGGTTTGACTAAATCAAAATAAACCTCTCCAATTAATATCACTTTCCATTGATCTTCAATAAAAGGTTGATCTGTATCAATCACAAGATTAGGTCTAAATCTATTCATCGGAACTTCTTGTGATGATATTGGATAGATTTCTGATAGTTTTCGGTTTAATTCAGCTAAGGAAGCAGTATTAGTTAATAAACAAGGATAACCGTCGGCAAAACTTACCTGATTATTAATATTAACAGCATAATTCGGATCAACAGATCGAATAAAATTAGGAGATTGTCGCACTAACCGAAACTGGAATTGATTATCTATTTTTAAAGCATTTTTCAACCAATCAGCAACCTCATCCCCTTGATCAATTGCAATAGTTTCATCTCTCCAAACCTGTACAGTTTTGGAAGTTCCTATTAATATAGGTTGCAATTGAAAAGGTTTAATTTCCCGATCCTCAACGGATAATTCTATTAATTCCCCTGACTGTTGAACTTGAATTTTTGCTAATTGAGGATGAGTTCTCTGGGTAACAAACTGACCGGATTCATCAACCCACATAAATTCCCGATCCCAGTCTAACCCTTTAAGGGTTACTTCCCCTTGGTTCAGGGCTATTTTGCCACAGGATTTAATCGGATAAATAAATAGTTCAACCAGATTCATAATTTTTGCTGGGTTTTATATATTTCAAGTAGGTTACTAAAATTAAAAATACCTATACAATCAGGCTTTAAGCCCCTTTACAAATACTTTACAAATTAAGGCGTTTTCAACATCATATCTTTAACACCCATCCACTATAGTGTATTTATCGAAAGGAAAAAGATTAAACCCGAACCACCCAGGAGTAAACTTATGAAAACTTCAACACTGAAAAAATTAATCGGAACGACATTAGCCAGTCTTTCCTTAATATCCGTGAGCGGTCTTCCGGCGATGGCTGGACAACTCCACAATGGATGGAATTATGGAATTGATTCCTTTAACGATGGCTCTGGCGGTGAAGCCTTTAATATCAGAGGAATTGCAATTAAAGAAACCAGCAATAGCATTTTTGTTGCCCTCACAGGTGGAATGCCTCTGACGGGTGTGAGTTACGGCGGAGCAGCCGATGGAAATATTGGTTGGGGAGATTTATTCTTAAACTTTACGGGCAAAAACTTCACAACCGCTAGTAATCAAAAAAGCTTATTAGGAGTTCGTTTTGCGGGAACAAATGACTCCAAAGTTGCCACCACAGGTTTATATGGGAACGTCAAAGGTGCCAACGTTACACTTGATAATTCCGGCTACAGTAGCTTAAAACAGTATTACGATCATGGATTTGATAGCGCCGATACCCAAGGTACTGACATTGCTACAAAAGCTGCTGCTTACAATTATTTTGGTGAAGGAACAATCCTGAATGTGATTGACTCCGGTGCGAAGAAATTAGGTGGTATTCAAAGTCTGTCCGCTGCCTCCTTAACGGGTCAAGGACTTAACTTTGGATTCTTCGGTGCTAGTGGAACACAAACCCTTGGTTTTAGCCTTAATAAAGCCGATTTAGGGCTCGCCGATGGCAAATATAACTATATGGCTAGTCTGTTCCTAGAATGTGGTAATGATGGTGTTTCTCTCGCTGGTGGAGTTTCTGTTCCCGAACCCGGTAGTCTTGCTGGTTTAGCTTTGGTTGGTTTAACTTTACTCGGTGGTAGCCGACTGAGCAAACGTCAATCTTAATCCATCAGAACGGAGGTTGATACTTGAATTAAGATTAGGTGAATTCGGGTGCAACTTTGATGCTTTCAACTGATATGACTGAAAAACAATTAAGGGGCTATTCTTGATCAAGAATAGCCCCTTAAATTTTATAGCAACCGCCAAGGCATTTAGGATAAAGACGGATCTTGGAACCCAGACAGTTAAGTATTTTCCCCATGTTCCCTCCCCCCCTAGCCCTGCCGTGCACGGGGGGTTTGGGGGGGCTGTTCCGGTGTTCCCCGCTATAATAGGGGATAATTTTTAAGCTATCAATAATCAAGCATTACCCAAAGTTGGAATCTCAACCGAACCCGAACCCCGACCCTGAAAACTCGGTAAATCCAAGCCACTGGGACGGCGACTTTTCTGAGCTAAACGATAGCTGACACTTTGTAATTCTGCATTAAGTTGTTTATTTTCCCGTTGAAGTAATTCAACTTTTTCCATTACTTCGGTTAGACGTTCTGAGAACTTTTGACGATAGACTCCGGGTAACTCTTGGACGACCTGTTCCAACATTCGAGAACGGTCTGTTAACTCCTCAACTGACTGTCTGAGTTGATAGGCTTCCGTATCTCGTTCGGCTATTTGTCCTTGATAAAACTTAACTTGCTGCTCCATCTCTTGAAGTTGTTCTCGCAAGGCTACCATTTGAGCTTGATGACGCTCAGAAACCTCTGGGCTGGGTAATAAGTTAGCATCTCCTTTGACCAAACGGAATAGTTCCTGAGATAACTGCTGAATCAACTGTTCCCGCATTTGTAGCTCCTCGTTCAAACGAGTAACTTCAGCTTGTAACTCCTGTGGCGTTTGACTTTTGAGTTGGCTCACGGTGACTAACGGCTCCTATAAATTTATTTTGTATATGTGTCTCTAAAATATCTCTGTTGTTCCCAATCGGCAATAGCTAAGAAAACCGGGTACAACAATAACAGGGGTCAAGAGTAGAATTTGCTTCTATCCTTCCCCCTGTTTGCCCAATTTATTCAACTTCTTGAGATTCGGGTTCTGCTTCCGTGGCTTCGGTCGGCTCTATCGTTACTTCTTCCTTAATCGTTAGATAACGAATAACCTCATCGCTAATTCGCATGGCTTTTTCTAAAACAGCGATTTGGGCTCCAGGGCCTTCATAATTCATCTGGACATAAACTCCTTCCCGATGCTTGTCAATATCGTAGGCTAGACGTCGTTTACCCCGATTTTGGATTTGGATATTATGTCCGCCTTGGTCTTTGAGGAGGGTTTCGTATTTGCCGATAGACTGACCCACCTGCTCATCGTTGAGGTCGGGGCGCAAAATATACGTTGTTTCGTAAACAAAAGGCTTCATGCTGTTATTCTCCTTGTGGACAACGGGGCTTCTGAATTTAGAAGCAAGGATCTTTGATCATATCATGTATCAGGTTTGGGGTGACAATTCAAAGGCGTGAACTATTTCTGATCCCTGATTTTCACTAAATTTCACTCAACGGGTTGCAGGCGACGTAAAAACAGAAAAAAAGATGATCGGGAGATGACACCACCGTTGATCAGTTCGCACCGCTTGACAGAGATCTAAGCCAGTGAAACCCGATATTTCCCAATCCAAAATTAATAGATCGGGACGACAATCGAGTAACACATCCCAAAATTGTTCTGAGTTTTGTAGAGTATTTACACTTAATCCCTTGGCTTCTAACAAGCTAGAAACAGAGATCAAAAGCGTAGGATCATCATCCACAATCAAAACCCGATTCCCTTGGACTGACCGAGACTGGGATAAGACCTCGGTGATCGCTTTCAGGATTTCATAAGCAGGTAAAGGCTTTTGTAAAAACCTCTTAACTCCCAAACTGGCGACAGTGACCCGATCGCTTAAACTTTGCCTTCCGGTTAAAGTAATAACTGGAATTTGAGGAATCATAGGCCTGAGTTCTTTGAGCAGGGTGATACCATCTTCGGTAGAGACACTGGGAAAGGTCAAATCCAGTAGAATAATATTAGGAGGGTTTTGAGCAATCATTTTACGGGCAACCGAGAGATCCGTCGCCATTTCAATTCTTAATCCCCAGGCGATCGCTTCTATCCTAATTCTTTCCGCCAGCATTAAGTCATCATCGACAATTAAAATTAAGGGGGAATAGGCTACAGGTTCGGAAGACAGGGGCGTTAATAGGGTTTCGCGACTGGCTTCAAGACTCAGGCTAACGACTAAATCCGAAATTAACTGAGCTTGATTAACCTCTATTTTGGGCAATTCCAGTAAACATTCCAGTTCTCTGGCCACTTGTGAACCTTCCCGCAGACCAAAAATCCCTAGAGATCCCGCTAATTTATGGGCTTCGTTTCTGGCTTGTTGATGGAGTTCGGGAGTCAGCTTTCTTTGGAGTAAGGCTGGGGCGACTTGTTCTAAAATCTCAATTTGGACTTTCACCTTGTCCTTAAAATTTTCCCAAATCCTAGAGGTAATCTGGGCGATTTCTTGTCGAGAGTTACTAGAGTTGGTTGCAGTTTGGGACTCGGTAGCATCGGAGGCGGATGGGCTAACTGGCGATCGTAAACGATAGCCCAAACCATGTACCGTTTCAATCGGGTTTGCACTGCCAGCAGCTTTGAGTTTTTGTCGTAAACATTTAATATGGGTACTGACAGTTTCTTCCCCTGGAGATTCGGCAAAATCCCATAGGCGATCTAAAATTGCCCTCCGGCTAAAAATTCGCTTAGGATTGAGTAAAAATAATTCCAGTAAACAGTATTCTTTTGAGGTCAGATGTATTAATCTCTCTCCAGATTTTACCTCGTTATTAATCGGATCAAAACTCAGATTTTCCCAGGTCATGACCGCCGTAGAAACGGATTTTCCTCGGCGTAATAAAGCCCGGACTCTTGCCATTAATTCGTTAATATCAAAGGGTTTAACGACGTAATCATCGGCTCCTGCATCTAATCCCATCACCCGGTCGGTACTGCTATCCCTGGCTGTTAAGAGTAGAATGGGATTTTGATATCCTTTGCTGCGTAACTGTTTACAAACACTGATTCCATCTAGCTTAGGAATGCCAATATCTAATAGAATTAAGTCATAGAGAAAGGATCCAGCCATTTCTAAGGTTGTTAGTCCATCGGTGGCAGTATTTACGGTGTATTGATGAGCGAGTAAAATTTCCGATAAGGTGGTGCGGGTGAGTGGATCATCTTCTACTAATAAAATTTTCATGATAATTCCCCCTATAGGTTTTTTTACAGCGATGGTTGTGGGCAAAACTTCTCCCTCCAAGGGCTGATTACTGATATGGTCTGGGCGTTATCGGGTAGAAGATGTGGTAAATTTAACGGGGTGAAATATGAAGAACATCAAATCTTGTTTAATTGTAAATCCAGATTGTCAACTATTCAATCCTTATGAAATTATCTAAAATTAGTAAATGCCAGTTACAACGCAACAATTAAGTCAATGGAAACATCAAGGGCGACGGATTACGGTATTAACAGCTTATGAATATGCGATCGCTCAATTGATTGATCAAGCCGGAATTGATATTGTTTTAGTCGGGGATTCTCTGGCGATGGTTGGGTTAGGCTACGATACCACTTTACCCCTAACTTTAGATGAAATTATTCATCATGCCAAGGCAGTACGACGGGGGGTAAAACAGGCGTTATTAGTAGTTGATTTACCCTTTTTAACTTATCAAGAAAGTCCCCAACAAGCGATTCATTCCGCCGGACGAATTCTCAAGGAAACGGGTGCTCAAGGGGTGAAACTTGAGGGCGGATATCCAGCGATGGCGGAAACCGTTGGTCAGTTAGTCCAAGTGGGAATTCCGGTGATGGGTCATGTGGGATTAACCCCACAATCGGTGCATCAATTTGGCGGATATCGCAAACAGGGCAAAACATTGGATCAGGCTGAACGAATTATTGCAGAGGCGATCGCTTTAGAGCAAGCTGGAGCCTTCAGTATTGTCTTAGAACATATTCCCTCGGATTTGGCCCAAAATATCACCCAAAAATTAGGCATTCCAACCATTGGTATCGGGGCGGGGGGCGGTTGCGATGGCCAGGTTTTAGTGACTTCTGATATTTTAGGGTTATCTGCGTGGCAACCCCCCTTTGCTAAAACCTATGCTAATTTACAACAAACTATTACCCAGGCTGTGCAGGAGTTTTGTACCGAAGTTCGTGAGGGGAAATTTCCGCCGGGGAATGGATAATTACGAATTACGAATTACGAATTACGAATGGGTAATACTTCGACTTCGCTCAGTAACAGGGTAATGGGGGGATGTGGGTTAAATATAGTTATGGCTACTGCTATAACTGTAGAGACATTCTTGGGAATATCTCTACTGGGAAAGCGTTTTAGCCTTCGCCCCCTTCGCCTCCTTCGTTATCCTTATCCTTTTTTTTGTCATCATCTGAAGATGAAGACGGACTAGATGTAGTTGTGGGAGTGGGTGCGGTGGTTGGACTAGATGTGACTGCGGGAGTGGGTGCAGTGGTTTCCTCTGGTTTTGCACCTTCTCCTCCTTGATCTGCTGCACCACAAGCCCCTAAAGTAGTAGCTAAACCAACGGCGAGAAATAACTGAATGGTTTTGGATTGCATTTTAATCTCCTTAAACTAAATCAACGAAATATCAATATACCGTTAAGCTGACTCATTTGCACAAGGAAAACTAGGTTTTAACTTAAATTATTCAGTCGATTTGAGTCAGTCCCTTACCCATTCGTAATTCGTAATTCGTAATTCGTAATTCGTAATTCCTACAAAATCCGAATAAATTCCAAGGGTAAACCATCTGAATCGGCAATAAACATGACTTCATAAACCTGATCTCCGATCATTTGTTGAATCGGTTCTAATAAAATATTGAGGGGTTGCAATAAATTAGGCTGTTTGATAATAGCTTGATCAAACTGATTTTTGAGATGATTTAACCAACTAACTAGATCAGAAACCTGATTAGTTAAATCAAAAGAAATATGATAGTAACCGACATAATGTTCATCGCCAAAAGCATCGGGGGCGGGTTGGGGTTGGGGAATTTCAATTAATTCAATCCTGCCATTTAAACCTTCCATCCAACAGGCTAAAGTATATCCAGTTGTAAAGCGTTCACAAACCGTAAATCCTAGGATTTCATAAAATGCGATCGCGCGATGAATATTAGCGGTACGAATTGATATATGGTGCATAAAATTTCCCCCTACTCAAATAATCGAAAATAGGGATAACGTACAGGAGCGCCCTGTTCTTTTTCCAAATCAAAATTAATCACATTCCAACGGGGTTCATCCCCAATATCGGGACTAAATTCCACAGGTAAACCATACAATTTTGGTTCGTTTCCCTCTGTAGGATTGCACCAGGGAGTGTTCCCTTCTAAATAGCTACTAATTAAATCCTGATAGCGTTTAGCAATAATTACACGGGTTGCCCGATAGCCCTGGGTGTATAGTCGGTCTAGGGCTTCATGGATTTCAAACCGAATCCCGTCGGGATGGGTATGTTGTCGATACCATTCGTCTTGCCATCGTCGCCAATGACGGCCCGATTGCAAGTGAACCAACTCCCCTGTATTTGGGTCAGACTCAAAAGCCCCATGACGGGAACACAAATAGGTATCCGTTAGCGTCAGGGCGGGAATAGGCTGACGGCAATGGGGACAATTAATTTCAGGGCCAAAAATTGGGTACTGCAAGGCAGAATTCATTATTAAATGGTGTTAGACCAAGGCTTGTATTATAGCTATAGGAATTTTAACCTTTCTTGTTAATTCTGGCTTGTTCGTTTTTGAAGGAATCTAATACCCATGTCTCATCCATCTCCACAGAATGATCAACCTTACTGGCCCGATGTCGATATTTCCCAGGCTGCTTTTGTTGCCCCCAATGCAGTTGTTATGGGGTTTGTAGAAATTGGGGCGGGGGCGAGTATTTGGTATGGGGCGGTGGTTCGGGGGGATGTGGAACGAATTATTATTGGTGCCAAAACTAATATACAGGATGGTGCGATTCTGCACGGTGATCCGGGGAAAGTTACCCTTTTAGAAGATTGTGTTACTGTGGGTCATCGGGCGGTGATTCATTCGGCCCATATCGAACGGGGAAGTTTAATTGGGATTGGAGCCGTTATATTAGACGGGGTACGGGTGGGAACCGGAAGTATCATTGGGGCGGGTTCGGTTGTAACCAAAGATGTGCCGCCGTTTTCCCTAGTTGTGGGTGTTCCCGCCAAACGTCTGCGGGATGTGTCCCCAGAAGCTGCGTCAGATTTAATTGAACACGCCAAACGCTATGAAAAATTAGCCCTGGTTCATGCCGGAAAGGGGACAGAAATCGGATTCAGTTAAAATTAAAATTATTCTCTTTATCTTTGTTCGTGTCTTTGTGTCTTTGTGGTTTTACTCTCTGTATTATACAACAAAAATGGCAAAAAAAAATCGGATTTTGCTTAGTTTCCTAATTGGCTTACTTTGTGTGATTTTGTTAAGTATTCCCGCCCTGGGAGCTACCTACAGAACCGCCAGTATCAGAATCCCCATTTTTGGATTACATGATATTATTGACGAATCTAATATTGATCAAAGTCCTGAAAGAAGAACCCAATTTGAGAATGATTATTTAAAAAAAGATTTCTATACTTTTCTTAATTATTTAGCTAAAAATAACTATTGGTTTTTAACAACTCAAGATTTATTTATCTATTTTATTGAAAAATCCCAGCCCATTCCTTCAGAAAAAATCGGGCAAAAACCTATAATGATTAGCTTTGACGATGGTTATTATGGTGTTCACGAGAATGTTTTACCGATTTTAAAAGACTTAGAAAAAGAATACAACAAAAAAATCAAAATTGTCTGGTTTGTAAATCCAGGCTTAATGGGAGTGAGGTTAAAGGATTTTTTACCCCATGTGAGTTGTGCAGAACTACGGGATGGCTATAAACGCGGATATTATGATATTCAATCCCATGGTCAAACCCATAAACAATTAACCTTAATCAAAGGGAAAGATTTAAAATTTGAACTCGAACAAGCTAAACTCGATCTAAGAACCTGTATGGAAGATTTAGATAAAAATAAATGGGTGGCTGCTCATTTTGCTTATCCCTTTGGAAAAGTTAACCGGAGAGTGGAAAAATCCTTACCTCCCTATTATTTAACCGGATATATCTATGATGGAAATATGACACGAATTAATCGCTATACCAATAAATATCGAATTTCTCGAATCACAGTTAATCGTGATAATTCCCCTAGGAATTTGATCAGAATTGCCAAAAGAGCAACAACCTTAAAAAAAGTCACTATGTTTTAGAACTTAATTCAAGGCAAAATATTTTATTAGCTCATGATACATTTAATAATGTGGAATCAGGTATTTGTAAATTCAATCCCATGGACAGTAGATTAAAAGATCAAACTTCAAACGGCTCTGGAAAGAGAATTGTTTTAGCAACCTTTGGATCTTTAGGGGATTTATATCCCTATATGGCGTTGGCTCAGGAATTGCAAAGTCGAGGATATTCTCCCAGTATTGCCAGCTGTGAACAATATCAACAAACCCTAGAAACAGCAGGAATAGAATTTCATCCCCTCAGACCCAATGGTTTACCCCAAGATCCCAATGAGGCAGAATTTATTTCAATGATGATGGACTCCCAAAGGGGCGTAGAATACATTATCAATTATTTATTAATGCCCTATTTACGCACCAGTTATTGTGACTTAATTAAGGCCTGCCAAGGAGCAGATTTACTCTTAACCCATCCTTTAATTTTAGTGGCATCTTTAGTCGCTGAAAAAATAGCAATTCCCTGGGTTTCTACGATTTTATCTCCCAGTGCTTTGATCTCAGTCTATGATACCGCCCAGGAAAAAAGCACTCAATCTCGCCATCAACAGGCAATGGCTGTGGTGGCTAGAGATTCACTCATGCGTCTATTGCGCTCGAATGCTCGACTTAGGAGCGCTCCTTTGGAACAATTACAAGCAGAATTAGGGTTAGAAGGCGGGCTTGATCCTTTGTTTGAAGGACAATTTGCGCCGCTGGTATTAGGTTTATTTTCCCCAACCTTCGCCACGGCCAAACCAGATTGGCCCCCACAAACCCAGATTACGGGTTTTCCCTTTTACCGTCCCAATTCTGGGCCGGGGTTATCCCCAGAACTTCAGGCCTTTTTGGATAATGGGCCACCTGCGATTGTATTTACCTTGGGGTCAACGGCTGTTTTAGCTCCTGGCAACTTTTATCAAGAGGGGATGATCGCCGCCCAAGAGTTAGGATATCGGGCAATTTTGATGATGGGAAAGGCGGCACACCAATTAAACGCTTTGGGTTTACCCGAAGGAATCATTGCTGTTGACTACGCGCCCCATGCGGCTATTTTTCCCCATGCGGCGGCAATTGTCCATCATGGGGGGATGGGAACAACGGCAGAAGCCTTACGCGCAGGGCATCCGATGTTGATTGTTCCTTTTAATTATGATCAACCGGACAATGCGGCGAGAGTGGTAAAAATGGGAGTTGGACGAATATTAGACCGCAATCTTTATCAAGCGTCTACGGTTTTAGCAGAACTTAAAGTGTTATTAGGTGATCCAAATTATGCTACCCGTGTCACTGAAGTCAGCCACTATATCGCGGCCGAACAGGGAAACCACAAAGCTATTGATATTATTGAAACCTATTTGAAGTCTTGTTAATCGGTGTTGGGAGTTTACTGCACATATTCTGCATAAACAAATCCTTGGGCTGTTAATTGGGTTTCGTTAAGGTTTAGGTGCATTTCCACAGTTCCAGAGAGTTCTTCAATAAAAGTATATTGACGGGATTGATTATCGGGGACAATCAGTTCTAGGGTAGCATCAAAGTTGAGATTTAACAACAAATGATCCTGTTCATCTTGGGCTTCAATTTGCAAGCTTTGGGGCATTTTTAGGGAGCGATCGCTAAATAAAGAAGCCATAATTCCAGGTAAACGTAAGGGTTGATAGGGAACAGTTGACCAATGCCAATTTAGGCGTAAGGTTTCCCCTAAAAAGATTTTCCTTAACTGATGATTCTGATAGATAAAAATATAAGGTAAACCGCCTTGACTATGGGTTTTATTGGTTCTCCAGTCTAAGATTAGGGTGAGGGGAATTTTAGTTTCGGTTTGGGCAAAAATCACAAACCATTCCCAACCAATATCCTCTCCCCATCGGAATCGGCCAAAATTGCGATCGTGATAACAAAACCAATCGGAATTTAAGTTAAATTTGGTTTCCCCAATGGATAATTCTCCTAAAACTTCTAACCCAGGAATTAACCCCCAGCCGATAAAACCACTGCCAAATTGAGCATCTTCTGTAACTAATAAAGGAGTAGCCTTGGCTTGAGTTTTAAAATCAATAGAAAGTTGCGATGGCTCGTCAAAAACTCGGATTTTAGATTGTTCACCATTAATTTGTAAATGTACCCCTTTGGCTTGAATTTCTAAGGGTTGAGAACAGACCTGATTAGATTTCCAAGGAATAGAAACAGCCGTAGCAAAGGTCGCTATTAAATCCGTTGTTTGTAGGGAAGTCGGTAATAAAAAATTGGGGCTATTAATAATTAAACTGACTTGAATTTCTCCCCGTTGGGGTCTACCCATGAGAGTAATATTCACTAAAATTCGCATCCCGGTTTTAGGATGAATCAGAATATAATGATACCAATCTTTCCAATCTAAAGGAGATTCAGGATCATCTAAAGGAATCCGTAAAGATTCAATCTGGTTAATCAGTGAAAGATCTAAAGTCATCGTTGTAAAGATAGATTAGAATTGAGAATATCTTCTAATGGAGTTTTAACAATTACGGGTTCGAGGGAAATTGCTGGTGCTGTCTCGGCCATGGAATGGACAAATGCTGCTATTCTAGGCGAAATTAAAGCCAGTCCTAAAATAATATCAACGAACCATTTTTCAGCATTCATCCCATTTTTTTGAATTAGGTTTTCCGTTAGGGTATGATAATTTAAAATATTTGGCAAGGGCTGAGAATTTAAACTCCATAACCATTTTTCCCAAAAATAGAGTAATCCTTGGGTTTCTAAGCTTTCTCCTGTATCGGTATGAAAGGCTGATGCTGCTTGATGGCTGACAATTAACCACCGGGGAAATTGTGCGGAAGCTAAAGCAATAACCCCATTTTTAAAAAATCGAGTCCGTTGTAGTTTAGAACATAATTCTATCCCCTGTTTTTGGGTTGAATACTGATTTCCATGATCGGCTAAAATCAAAAGCACTTCTACAATAAACCAGCGAGCAGGTAAGGTATCAAAACTAGATATTCCTGTGGTTAAAGTGATAATTTTTTCGAGGGTAATAGCTTGGTTTTCTGGGTTAGTTTTAGGGGGAATAAACTTGAATAACCTCGACCCAAAAGAAGAATTGTTAAGCTGTGATGAAGCTGGAAAAATTAGAGTTTCTAATTGATTAGAAAAAGTGGGAGAAATCTGTTTCAAACCCAAAATAATATAACAAAACCAGTCTTCTGTTGGGATATTCTGTTGAGAAACCCCATCAGAAGATATCAGGGGAGAAATTAAAATAGTTTCTGATTTTTTTTCGGTTTCTAAATCAGTTTTTTCCAAACTATATAACCACTGTTCCCAAACTTCTAATCCTAATTTTTTACCTAAATAAGTTTGAATCGTAGATAAACTTGTGATCAGCCAGTGAGAAATATTAGCTGAATCAAACGCCTGCATACCTACTTTAAAAAAATCTGTTTTTTTAAGTTTATGAAGTATTTTATTTCCAAATTTAGTCTGAGAATAATCATTTCCAATTATCGCTAAAAGCGTTAGAATTTCAGCGATAAACCAACGAGAGGGAATTGTATCTAAATCGTTTAACCCTGAAATTAATCCCCAAATTGCGCCTTTTTTTTGACTGGAAAGATTAGTCTGAGATTGAATATTCTGGCTAGAAAAAGGAAAGGTGATATTCAGAGAAATCTGAATTGAGTTAGTTTCAGAATCAGGTTGAGGAGATACAAGGGTAATTAGAATGGGAATCGCTTCTGCTTCTATCCCTGGAAATCTTAACCCGATTTTCACCGGATGATCAGGAATAGTTTCGGGAATTTGGAAGGTTAAAGTCAGATTTGCCGTTTTTCCTGATAATAAATAAAGATAGGCTGGATTAACTTGATAATAACAAGATACTACCTGTTGTTCCTCGGTGAACCCATCTTCTAAAATCGGACGAATGAGTAAGGTTTCCGACTGATGATTACAACAGGATAAATTCAGGATCACATTTAATCCGAGTTTACCCTGAATTAATATCGGGAAATTGTCAGTTTGTTTTAATTCTAAATTCATGATTTTATCCTATTTTTATTGATTATAAATTGCGATAAATTACATAATTTATCAATTCTTCTAAGAATCGTCGATCATGATATTCTGAAATTAATTTTTCCTCTGGATGGACGGGAGTTTCAGCTTGAAGGAAATCCAGAGATTCGAACAGTTCTGCGGATTGATTCGCATAGGAACGAGCTAAATCCCAACCATGTTCTATACTGCCATAATTTCGCATCAATTGCAAAATAAACTCAATTTGATCTGGAGTTTTCTTTTCTCTTGGAATTGCTAAAATATTGAGAATTTTTTCTGCTTCTTGGGGTTTGCTATGGGTAATGACGTGATTTAACATCACCGTGCGTTTTCCTTCATAAATATCTCCTCCAATTTCTTTGCCATAGGTTTCGATTTCCCCAACCAGATTTAAGAGATCATCTTGAATTTGAAAGGCAATTCCTAGGAGCATTCCAAATCGAGTTAAATCAGCTAAAGGTTTGATTAATTCCCGGGCGTTAGCATTAGGATTTCCGATAATCAACCCAATCCGACAAGGTGTCATAAACGAATACCAACAGGTTTTTTTAACACACATGATAAAATAATCTTGATCCGTTAAATAGGCGGCATTATCGGCTACCCAATCTAATTCCATTGCCTGTCCTTCAACGGATTGTTGTGCCATAACTTCAATTTCATGGAGAATATTTAGGGTTTTTGTCACTCCCAAGAAAGATAGATTTTCTAATAATAAACCCACAGCTAAAACATTAGTCGCATCTCCGACATTAATGGCGCGAGGAATCCCAATCCTAGAATGTAATGTTTCTTTTCCCCGTCGAGATTCTGAGCCATCTTCAATATCATCATGAATCAAAAACGCATTATGATAAAGTTCTAAGGCGGCAGCAGTTGCTAAAGCAGATTGTCCCATGCCTCCAACAGCACGAGCTACACTAATACAAATAGTGGGTCTGAGCATTTTTCCCATGCGGAAGGGATAATCGGTTAATAAATCATATAAAGGAGTATAAGCACCTGTGCTTTGACGTTTGCTATCCACAAATTCCTGAATTTTACTAACAATAGCAGAACGGGAATTTTGTAAGGCTTCATTAATAATAGTTTGATTAAACATCGGTTCTTACTCACTCGTTACCGTTCAAATAGGTGATAGGGGTTGCTGGGGTTTTCATCGATCAATTTTTATGCTATATTAGCCATAGATTTCGGTTCAAATAAAATTCATTTTTAACTCCTAAAGATGGTTAATTTATTGAGAGAACGTCAGCAACAATTAAAGGAATGGTTAGAGGAATTAGTATTTCTAGTTCGCACTCAGGGAGGCTCAACTTGGGATGGTTTTGTCCTGGCAGTTTCAGGAAAATCCGCAGTCATTGAACTAGATGGCATTCCTTTACAATTAAAGGCGCATGGGGGTGAACAATTACAAGTTGAAATTGAACCTCTCTTTGACGTTTCGACCGTCGATTTTTGTACTGATGCTGAAACTTTAAGGGCCATTATTCAGGGACGGTTATCGTTAGATGCTGCGGTCGTTATCGGTAAAATTTATATTCAAGGAACTTTACCAAATTTAACCGCAATTTATGGGGTTGTGATGAATTTTTTGGCGGATAGTGCCATTCGTCCAGAGTTACAAGATTTATGGAACAAATTTGATCAAACTTGGTTGCCTACTTCTGTTTTTCCCATTCCTGCAACCATAGAACAACAGCATCCAATCTACAGTTATTTGATTGATAATATACCAGAGGATGTGCTTCGAGTTGATCTTGAATAGGGGAAGATAAGGGGACAAATAGAGTTAACTGTTAACATTTCAACAGTCAACACTCCCCAACCTAATTTTAGGGAATCTGTGCAACAGAAGTGACACTGAGATGTCCTGTATTATCTTGATAGCCATCATTACCAGGAATGTCATTGACAACAAAGGTAATGGTTTGACTGGGTTTTAAGACTAAAGTTGTTTCACTCCCTAATTCTGCTAAAACGGTGTTAGTTTCCACATCAACTGCTAACAAGGCAAAGGAATTATTGTTAGGATATTTCATCAGATTTTGATATTCAAAACCCTCCCATCCGGCGGTCGTACAATCGACACCTTCCCAATTAGCGGGTTTCCAGGTTCCAGAAGCAGAAATTTTAAAGCTGACTTCTTGAGCAAAAGCGTTTTTAAAGGGCGTACCAGAGGGGGATTTGATATCAACATCAAAGGTTGTTGTTTTCTCTGGCTGGGGAGTGGTAAATGGTGGGTTATCAATTAATTGAGAGGTAGGATTACCATTAATGATTCCATCTAATCCTTTCCCAGTTAAATCAGTAACTTTATTTCCAGAAATATTGCTTAAGCGCCAATATCCAACTAAATTTGGTTCTTTACCTGTTAATTGTTTATTGAGGGTTTCTTGAATTTGTTGTTCAGTTCGAGCGATATTCCAGATACGAACTTCGTCAATATATCCTTTGAAGCAACCTCCAAAACCTGATCGATCAATGTATCCTGTTCCTAGTCGCAACAGGTTATAAATGTCAGCAGATGGGGGGGGTTCTGGCTTATAGCTACTTGTATAAGATTTTATAAGTTTACCGTTGATATAAAAAAGTTGGCTTTTAGTTGCTGGATCATAAGTTCCTGCCAGATGAGTCCAAACATTTTTGGGTAAAGGATTTGCATTAGCATTGTTACTACCTTCAGGAACATGAAGTGCAAAAAATGAACGTCCGGTCTGTTCGGCAAAATCATATCCCCATTTAGAGTTATTTTTCGTGGACGGTGCTGAAGTGATAATTCCTAAGTTTGTATCAGGAATACTCAAATCTAAAACCCAAGCTTCTAGCGTAAAAGTGGGAGGATTTAATTGAGTTTGGTATTGAATTTCTACATAGTCATCAACACCATCAAAGTACAAGAGAGAGGTTTGAGGATTATTGCTGGTCATAATAATGTTCAATCCTTTTCAATAGGTTAGACTGAATTAAAATTAGGAGTATAGGGAGAAACAAAAAATAATTCCTGCTCCTCCATACTCCATTTTTAGCAAGGATTAAAGGTTAGGCTACCTAACTGATGAAAGTAAAGTGCAGCTTAAACCCTAGGGGATAACTTACTTAATAACTCCCACCATTGTTACACCTGTCATTTTGGTATTGGTTAGATTTGCACCGGTCAGATTTGCATAACTTAAATCCGCATTGCTTAGATCAGCATTGGTTAAATCTGCATAACTTAAATCCGAATTACTCAAATCAGAATTACTCAAATTTGCAAAACTCAAATTGGCATGATTTAAGTTGGAATAGGCTAAATAGGCATACCCAAAATAGGCGTAGGTGAGGTTAGCATAACCCAAATAGCTATAGGCAAAAAAGCTATAGCCTAAGTTAGCTGCCATTAAATCCACACCTAATAAATTAGCTTTGTACATATAAGAAAAGCTAAGATCGACCGAGGGAAGTTTGGCATTAATTAGATTAGCTTCATACAGATAGCTATAGGGAAAATCCCGTTTTCCTTGAAGATATAGCCAATTTAACAAGCTGACTAAATCTTTAGTATTAGGCAATGGAAAAGGCCAGTTTGCGGCAGCAGACATCGTTTTTACTCCTAATTATTAATCAATGGATAGACCAGAACGAAACTCATAGTTGATTGGATTAATCCATTCTACCATTATATTCAATTAGAAAATGTTGTCAACATTTTTTATGAAAATAAAGTCGAATTTCAAGACAAATTTATCACAAAAAACTAGAGAATTAACTCTCCTTCATCCAGGATTTTACCTAGAACCTACTGACCGTTATTAATCAAGAATGATGAAAGCGTTTAACGGCCACATGGGTATTGGTTGAGCGAACCGATTACCCATTGAACGGTTAAAGTCCCATAATTATCGGTATAACAACCCACAACGTCATTGATACGGAAAGCAATCGTTTGTCCGGGTTTAATTTCCAATTGAGTTGGCCCGGTAACTTCGGCTAAAACCGTATTGGTTTGTAGGTCAATTGCTAACAGTGCAAAGGAGGTCTGTTGAGGATAAACCATGTATTGTTGATAGGGAAAACCGGGAGAGCCTGCGGCATTATAGTAGGGCAGAAAATAGGCAGGTTTCCATTCTCCTGACGGGGTAAAGGTAAAGGTCATATCCCAACCCGATATATTCGTGAAGTTATAGCCCGTTTCTGAGGTACTGACAACATCAAATTCACCATAAAGTTCGATAGGTGGAGGTGTTGGGATTTCAGTGGGGACTGGAGTAGGTGGAGGTGTTGGGATTTCAGTGGGGACTGGGGTAGGTGGAGGTGTTAGGGGTGAGGTTTTGGGGGTAGGCCACTCTAATTCTACGACTTGAGAACGGGGTTTAGCGACATCGGCTGATGTTCCGGGTCGGGTCAGGTGAGGTTGGGCGGGGCCAGCCGTTAGCGATCGCGTGCGATCCGCAGAGGCTACAACAATATTAAAAGCGCAAATATTGTCAACACTTTGATAGACAAAATCAAAATTTGCTAAGTGGCTTAAGTCAAGCGAACCAACAATTTCATCCTGATAAGTAAACGAAATTAAATCCCCTTGATGCAGAATAGTAACAGGTGCATATTGTCCGTTATAACTAAATGTTCCTGTTCCAAAAGTCTGACCATTTAATAGCGTGCGAAATTGCAACTCGACAATCATCTACTGCTTCTCCTGTTGTTCAAAATAAATTTCAAATTTGTAGAAATACCTCAATAATATTTCTACTGTTTAGCGTCTCTTTTCCTTCAATATTTACCGTTTCTAAGATTAACCTAAACGGCTGACCATTGAACGGTTAAAGTCCCATAATTATCGGCATAACAACCCACAACATCATTGATGCGGAAAGCAACAGTTTGTCCGGGTTTAATTACGAATTGAGTTGTCCCGTTAATTTCGGCTAAAACCGTATTAGTTTGTAGGTCAATTGCTAACAGTGCAAAGGATGTCTGTTGAGGATAAACCATGTATTGTTGATAGGGAAAACCCGTTTCTCCTGCGGCAGTATAATAAGGAAGAAAATAGGCAGGTTTCCATTCTCCTGACGGGTAAAAGGTAAAGGTCATATCCCGACCCGATGTATTCGTGAAGTTATAGCCCGTTTCTGAGGTACTGACAACATCAAATTGACCTGAAGTTAGAGGAGGTGGAGTGGGTACTGGAGTGGGTACTGGAGTGGGTACTGGAGTGGGTGCTGGAGTGGGTGGAGTGGGTACTGGAGTGGGTACTGGAAAGGGTACTGGAGTGGGTACTGGAGTGGGTACTGGAAAGGGTGGGTTAATAGTCTGAGAACCCATGGAACCTTTACAAATATTGCCATTATGACCATGACCTGTGAGGTCAGAAACTTGTGCGCCCGAAATATCGCTTAACCGCCAATAGGCGACTAAATTGGCTTCTTGACCCGTGAGGCGTTGATTCATTTTCGCCTGAATATCTTGTGCGCTGCGAACGCTATTCCAGACGCGAACTTCATCAATATAACCATTAAAGAAATAATTCCCCCCAACACAATAGCCCGACTCCGTAGAACCTGACCCAATGCGTAAGATATTCTGACGATTAGAACCCGTTGGCCCAGAAGGTTGATAGTTTAGGTTTTGTTGGGCGACTTGTTGGCCATTAATATAAAACCGGGCTACCGACGAACCTGGGTCATAAGTGGCGGCTAAATGAGTCCAGACATTGGCTTGAACTTTTGGCCCGCGAATTTTTTGATAATCACCATTTGGAGGTAACAGCCATAATTCCCAATTATCTTGATAGCAAGCTTGATAAAACATATACCCCCACCGATAACTATCGGGACGGGAAGTTAATACAGAGCGTTCAATTCCTGTATTTGAGGTGCGGGAATATGCCCAAGCTTCAATTGTAAAAGTTTGGGGATTTAATTCATTGTTGTAGCCAACATCAATCTTATCGTCTATACCATTAAAATACAGCAGTGATGCTGTTGCGCTGCTCGTCATAAAACTGGATGCTCCTTAGATTGAGGAAAGTTTTCAACTCAATGAGTCTGGATGTTTAACTGTTGAAATGAGTAAAAATGCCTGAATCCAAAACAGGTTGAACCTTCTATAAAGGTCTGATACTCATAATCTTTTTATTTCTGCCTGGAATCGTAATATTCTCAACCTTTTGTTGAACTTCACAACTCAACTCTAGGATGGATGCACAAAATCAATAATTCTTTGAGGTGTTGATGGGTTTAGGAGTGATGAATGGGCCAAAAAGTTGCTTTATCCATATTAGAGAGGACGTTAGCAAAAAAAATTCAAAGGAAAGCTACCTAAATTTAGCGTCCTCTTTCAAGGGGGATTTTTGGTCAAAAAAAAATTTACCACCAACAACTAATCATTATACAAGTAAAGGTGACGATCATTGTCAATTGTAACAAATCTTAATAATTCCCCTAGGAATTTGATCAGAATTGCCAAAAGAGCGACAACCTTAAAAAAGTCACTATGTTTTATAACCTAATTCAAGGTAAAATCTTTTATAGAATTAAGTTGAGTTGACTAGGGTGAAATAGGAATCAGAAGCAATGCACGTTTTACTGGTAGAAGATGATTTTAGATATATAGCAATCCTAAATAGGTTGTAACATTTTAATACTGACATGAAACAGCCAGAAGTATTACCCCAGATCCGGTGTTCCCTTTTAAGCCTATATTTTGAATATAAAATCTTGCCAGAATTATTTTTAAACTAAGTTTTAGTGCTAAAGTCTTAATTAAGAAGATTCTTAGAATTTTTTTACCCTTCTCTGAGTATATTCTATTTAATCTTGATTAAGATTTTTTATATCATCTACACCCAAACTCTAATTTATGGATGGAAGCCTGATTTTATTTAATATCCTTAACCCTCCGGTACTGTTTTTCTTTCTGGGGGTGTTAGCCGTCTTTTGTAAATCGGATTTAGAAATTCCTCCGCCTTTACCCAAACTGTTTTCGTTATATTTGTTATTGGCAATTGGATTTAAAGGGGGCTACGAGTTATCAGAAAGTGGAATTAATACCCAAATTGCCTTAACCCTGATGGCTTCGATTATCATGGCTCTTGTGGTTCCTGCCTATAGCTTTTTTATTTTGCGCCTAAAATTGGATGCGTATAATGCGGCGGCGATTGCAGCGACCTATGGTTCCATTAGTGCCGTGACATTTATTACTGCCAGTTCCTTCCTGGAAAAATTGCACATTGAATATGGCGGACACATGGTGGCGGCCTTAGCCTTAATGGAATCTCCAGCAATTATTATTGGGATTGTTTTGGTACGGGTTTTTGCCCCGGCTAAAGAGGGTGAAAATGAGGCTTTTTCTTGGGGAAAAGTTCTACATGAATCCTTTTTAAATGGTTCCGTTTTTCTATTGGTTGGTAGTTTAATTGTCGGACTGTTAACCGGAGAAAAAGGCTGGGAAAAATTACAACCATTTACCGAAGGTATTTTCTATGGTGCTTTAACCTTTTTCCTTTTAGATATGGGATTGGTGGCCGCAAAACGAATTCGAGAATTGAAAAAAGCCGGATCATTTTTAATTGCTTTTTCTGTTTTTATTCCCGTTGCTAATGCAATTTTGGGAATTATTATTGGTAAAGTCTTAGGATTTGGTGAAGGAAACACATTACTTTTTACGGTTCTCTGTGCCAGTGCTTCCTATATTGCTGTTCCCGCCGCCATGCGAATGACTATTCCCGAAGCCAACCCTAGTATTTACGTTTCCATGGCACTAGCTTTGACATTTCCTTTCAATATTATTGTGGGAATTCCCCTGTATTTAGAACTCATCAAACTCATTGGAGCCTAGAGAATGCAAGCGGTAAAAAAAGTTGAAATCATCATTGGTAGTTTTGAAGTTAATCAAGTTTTAGAAAAACTAGACCAAGCGAAAGTTATAGTATATACCGTGATCAAAAATACGTCTGGAAAAGGCGATCGCGGTTTTGCTAATGATGATTTCGGAGAAGTATTTAGCAACACTTATATTATGACGGTTTGCACCAACGAAAAACAACTTGAGCAAATTATTTCCAGCGTCACCCCTCTGCTGAAGCGATTGGGAGGAGTGTGTTTAGTTAACGATGCAACTTGGATTCACTACTAGAATTGTTAATTTAGTATGCAAGATATCAGAAAAGTAGAAATCATTATTGATACATTTCATGTTCAGGATGCCCTGGATATTTTAGATCAGGTCAAAGTCTCTGGATATACCGTGATTAAAGATACCTCTGGGAAAGGGGATCGGGGTATTTACTGTTCTGATTTAGACTGCAATTTTACGAGCAGCTATATCATGACCGTTTGTATCGATGAAAAACAACTTAATGTCCTGGTTGAGTTAATCACACCTTTACTCAAAAAAGTCGGTGGAATGTGTTTAGTGGGTGATGCCAAATGGGTAATCCACTAAAGGGATTTTAGGACAGTATACATTGACACCGAATCAGTTATCAGTTAGCAGTTGACCGGATCTCGAATGGTTAGTGATTGAGGACATATTTATGCCGATTAAACGCATTATTAGTGGTTTGAATGATTTTCAACAGAATTATTTCAAAGCCCACCAAGACTTATTTCAACGCCTCTCTCGCGGTCAAACCCCTGAGATTTTATTTATCACTTGTTGTGATTCTAGGATTGCTCCCAACTTGCTGACTCAGACTGAACCCGGAGAAATCTTTATTATTCGCAATATGGGTAATATTATTCCTCCTTACGGAACTTCAAACAGTAGTGAAGGAGCCGGAATTGAATATGCAGTTCAAGCCTTGAATATTAAAGAAATTATCATCTGTGGACATTCCCTGTGTGGTAGTATCAAAGGATTACTTCAACTCCAAAGTTTGTGTGATGAAATGCCATTAGTCTATGATTGGTTAAAACTTTATGGAGAATCTATTCGTCGGATCATTCGAGAGAATTATTCAGAATATTCGGGAGAAGAATTGTTAAGTATTGCCACCCAAACTAATGTTTTAAATCAAATTGCCAACCTAGAAACCTATCCAGTTGTTAGGTCTAGGTTACACGCTGGAAAACTCCACCTTCATGCTTGGGTTTATGAAATTGAAACTGGACGAATTTTAGCGTATGATGTTAAACAAAATCAGTTTGTTCCTCTTGAACAAGAACCCTTTCCCGTCCCTGACCTCTTGGCGATAATAAATCCAAGTTAAAGTCCTGTTATTATTCTGTTCTAGCCAACACCATCCAGATGAGTAATTCTATTATCAAAGTTCAAAAAGGTAGTTTAGGCACTCGATTCTCGAATGTGTTTAAATCCAGTAATCAATGGTTTCATAAAACCCCAGAACGGGCGTTAGAACAAGCCTATCAAGCTGCTTTAGCGATAAAAACCATAGAAGATCAGCGTTTTGGGGGTCGAAAAGTTTCCGAAGACGCACCCCAATATAGTCCCAGTGTTTTAGAGTGCTTTATTAAGGATGTTGAGCGGCATTTGAACACGATTAAATTCAAACTAAATGAATTCAAACTAACCCGGAGTTTAGACAATTCGGGAAACATAGAATTTATTGATAAATTAAGATTTATTGATGAAGTTGTTGATAAATATCAATATGATTCTCCCGGTTTCCCCTTATCATCTGATGACTCTCGGTTTACATCTGAAAACAAACTAAACAACGGAAAATCTAATGACCCATCGGGTTTATCCCCTCTGGATTTTGTAGAAGTTCAAGCCTCTGGAGAAATGTTTAAAGGAAAAAAAAGTGGGACTTTACCCCGTTCGATTGGACGCACGTTTCAAAAGATCCAAACGGAATTAGATGATGGCTCCGAAGAACGGTTAATGAATAGTTACCGAGCATCCCGAAAAAAAACAAAATCAGCGATTAATTTCCTATTGCTGCTTATTTTAATTCCCCTTTTATCACAACAACTATCTAAAAACTTTGTCTTTATTCCCCTAGTAGAACACTATCGACAAACCCATCAAGTGGCTTTATTTCTTAACCCAGAAATGAAAGAAGAAGCCCTTCATGAGTTAAAGTCCTATGAAGAAGAACTGCAAATGAGCAGTTTACTTTACAAAACTCCCGCTATTGAAGCCGAAGAAGTTGAAAAGAAAATGGCAGAAAAAGCCGAGGAAATTGCCCAAGACTTTAATCACAGAAGCAGTGAAGCGATTAGTAATATTTTTGCGGATTTCGTGGGATTAATTGCCTTTGCGTTAGTAATTATTTTCAATCGCCAAGGGTTAGCCTCCTTAAAATCCTTGCTCGATACGGTCATGTATGATTTGAGTGATAGTGCTAAGGCATTTATTATTATTTTACTCACGGATATCTTTGTCGGTTTTCACTCTCCCCATGGTTGGGAAGTTCTATTAGAGGGATTTTCTAATCACCTTGGAATTGCGCCGAATCGTAGCTTTATCTTTTTGTTCATTGCCACTTTTCCCGTGATTTTGGATACCATTATGAAATATTGGATTTTCCGTTACCTCAGTCGAATTTCCCCTTCTGCGGTAGCAACATTAAGAAATATGAATGAGTAAATTATGGGGTTGATTAAAACCATACCAAGGATTTCCCTGTCTTTTCAACAAGTCTTCTATAATAGAACCAGCATCAAGTAGTGATGGATAGTATTTCCTGATCTTTAAATCGGACTCAAGATTTTAAGGATGGGGAAAACTAAAAGTAGACTGCTCAAATTCTAGATCGTCAAAACCATTCTGTCATGGCGAATCTTAACCTGGAGGATACAATGAATCCACAGAATGCCACATTTTTTCCGATTATAGAAGCGACTGCATCTGGAGATGACGCCATCGCCGCACTGTTTAAACGGATGGCGCGTTATCCTTTACTCAAACCCGATGAAGAAATCGAACTCGCTCGTCATATTCAAAGTTTAGTTAAAATCGAAGCCCAACAAACTCAACTTACCCTGGAATTAGGACGTTTACCTACTCCCCCAGAACTCGCAACTTTAGTGGGAGTAACTGAAACAGAACTAAAACATCGTTTACAATCAGGAAATGCTGCAAAAAACCGGATGATTAGTTCTAATTTACGGTTAGTCGTATCTATTGCTAAACGTTATATTAATCGAGGAGTTCCATTATTAGATTTAATTCAAGAAGGAGCCTTGGGACTCAACCGCGCCACCGAAAAATTTGATCCCGATAAAGGCTATAAATTCTCGACCTACGCCTATTGGTGGATTCGTCAAGGAATTACCCGCACAATTGCTAATCAAGGGAGAACAATTCGCTTACCTGTTCATATTGTTGAACAGTTGAATAAAATGAAGTTAACCTATCGAGATTTAAAGCAATCGCTCCATCGAAAGCCCACCCAAGCAGAACTAGCGGAGGCGATGGGAATTACCCCCGAACAAGTGATTTTACTCGAACAAGTTCACCGTAAATCCCTATCTTTAAATCATCGAATTGGTTCTGAAGAAACCTCGGAATTAATGGATATTTTAGAAGATCAAGAAACCCAAACCCCTGAAGCTCAAATGAATGAAATGATGATGCGACAGGATTTATTAGAGGTTTTAGGAACAGTTTTAACTGAACGGGAAAAAGATGTTTTAGCCCTGCGTTTTGGATTAGTTACAGGCGTTCCTTACACCTTAGAAGAAGTCAGTGGAGTCTATAATTTATCCCGGGAACGAGTCCGACAAATTCAAGCCCGAGCCATGCGAAAATTACGCCGTCCTAATGTTGCTGAACGCTTAAAAGGTTGGATCAGATAATCAATTGATTATTGATTAAAATTGTGGTACAATAATGAGCAAGAGAATCGTTCTCTTGTCATTGTCAAACCTTCAATATTTATATGTCTAAATCCGCAACTTTACGACCCGCAACTATTGAGGATATTTCTGTTTTATTTGAGTTAATTCAAGCCTTAGCCGAATATGAAAAATTATCCCATGAAGTAACAGGAAATGCGGAAACATTAAAACAACATTTATTTGGTTCTCCTTGTTATGCGGAAGCTATCTTAGCTGAAATTGAAGGGAAAGCCGTGGGTTTCGCTCTATTTTTCAATAATTATTCTACCTTTTTAACCCAACCTGGAATGTATTTAGAAGATTTATTTGTACTTGCTGAATATCGTCGTCAAGGTATTGGGAAAGCCTTAATTACCTATCTAGCAGAATTAGCAGTATCCAGAGGCTATGGGCGTTTAGAATGGTCGGTTTTAGAATGGAATCAACCCGCTATTAATTTTTATCAAAAAATCGGAGCTAAAATTTTACCCGACTGGCGGATTTGTCGTTTAACGGGAGAATCCTTAACACAATATGGAAAAAATAAATAGGCAAATTCTTCCCAATTTAATATAAAATGAAAGCAATTTACTAATATGGGGTGAGAAGAAGATTTACAATGATAATTTGGGTAAATGAACAACTTGATCCGATGGGAATTGTTTACTCTTGTATTGCTTGTTCCGATGAAAAGCAAGCTCAAGACTGTCATGAATCCTTTCAAAAAGACCTAACCGAAACCCAAAAACAAGAAGGTTGGGTTGCTGTACTAAGAAGCGTTGAATCTTGGGATGATGTCCCTGTGAGTGCTTTAAAATTAAACTAAGTTAAAGTGGGACAATTGACACTCTCAGGTCTGAAGACGCGCTCGATTCTTGGTTCAACGAAACCACTTAATCAAAGTACCTTGCAGTGCTTTAACCAGAGGTGGGATTCTCCCCAAGCTAAAGAGCGGGTATGCCCTACCCTATTCGCATTAATGCGAGTTCTTTTTTGCTTAAAAACTGTTCGTCTAGCTCCCATGAATCTTTTACCCACTGCTGGGGGAAAACTAGAACTGTGCAGTAGAACCCTATAGATTCAATTGTCAAGGGCTCTCCTGAGCGCAGTCGAAGGGTTCAGCGTTTTGCCGTTAGGCGACTAGGTTTTTATACAGGTTGTTTACCTTTTCCTGTTACTGGATATATTAACATAGATTGAAGAAATATTCACGGGGGTTAAAACCCCCTGAGTCACTTTTCATCTGGTGGTCTGAAGACACTGAGTTTTCAAGCTCCCAGACTTATGTTATAAGGGAACAGGGAACACAGGCCGCGTCGTGAGCTTGTCGAACGAGAACAGGGAATAGGGGGGAAATACTTCACCGTCTGGGTTCTAGTATCCGTCTGGTGTCCTAACTGCCTTGGCGGTTGCTATAACAGATTGGAAGTGGACACTTAGATTCCCTACTATATTTTCAACTAATACAGTCGATGGAATTTGACTTACGGGTGCGGGTAACATTTCACCTCGGAAATCTAATACAGAGACAAGTAATAAATAAGCCAACGCCAAAATAATTGAAATCCCACCCGTAATATACGCAACAATTTTTGAACGTTCCATAAATCTGATTCTCCCTATTTTCACCGCACAAAGTTTTTCTAGGTTCTATTCTAAACCTGCGTAAGTGGTTGTTGGTTCCTCCGTTGATTCTGCGATGGTGCTTGGACGTTTTTCTAAGAAAATAATCGGCTTTTGAGTGGGATCAATCAGATTCCCCTGTTCCTGCATAATACTTTTAGTTTGCTGGGGATCAAAATAGCGAGTAAATTCTTCCCTTTCTTTGATTACTCTTTCTTCTGTCATTTTCACCTCAGCCCGAATATCCTGAAGTTTTTCTGAAGCCGAACGATGTTGGGGCAAAATCTGAATTAATGCAGAGAGGGCAAAAGCAGATAAAATTAGATTAACACCTAACTTGATGGTCGTTTCAATCGTAAGTAGACCCGGGTTATGAATTGTTCGTCGTTTGGCGGCTCGACGCGCACGGGGACGGCGAGAAGGGGAAATAGATGGAATAATTTGGGGAACAGGTCGAATCGCAGACATGATCTTTTTACCGAAAATTTTGGGTTTAAAGCCCCGTCGTTTCACGACGGCTTTTTATTCTAATTTTAGTGTATACTAAAGAAGTAGATTTAGCAAAAGAAATGAAAGCCAGATATCGTTATAGATGTTATCCAACACCTTCCCAAAAATTGGCATTAGCCAAGTTATTTGGTTGTGTGCGGGTAGTATGGAATGATGCACTGGCTTTTTGTATTTCCGAGTACAAAGGAGGGAATAAGAAACCGAAAAATGCTGAACTTCAGAAACAATTCATCACCCAAGTCAAGAAGCTAGAAGAACGGGAATGGTTGTCGGAAGTTTCAGCAATTCCCTTGCAACAATCCTTAAACAACCTAGAACAAGCCTATCAAAATTTCTTCAATTCCTGCAAAGGAACTAGAAAAGGTCAACGGGTTAAACCTCCAAAATTCAAGAAACGAAAATCACAGCAATCTGCCCATTTCACCAAGTTGGGATTTTCCTTCAAGAGCGAGAAGGTTTATCTCGCTAAAATTGGTAAGATTGATGTAATTTGGTCAAGGCAACTACCCTCTGAACCCAGTTCTGTCACAATTATCAAAGACAGTGCTGATCGATACTTCCTGAGTTTTGTGGTAGAAATTCAATCTGAAATCTTGCCACAATCTGAAAATTCAGTTGGTATTGATTTGGGAATAACCACCTTTGCTACATTAAGTAATGGGCAAAAAATAAAAGCTCCTAAGCCGCTAAAACAGCGAATCAAGGAGCTTCGTAAATTTTCTAAGCAATTGTCTCGGAAAACCAAGGGGTCTAAACGTCATGAAAAAGCTAGAAAAAGATTAGCTAAACTTCACGCCAAAGTTTCTGATACCCGCACCGATTTCCTGCATAAATTGTCTACCCAGATTGTTCGTGAAAACCAAACAATAGTCTTGGAAGACTTGAATGTTTCGGGAATGGTTAAGAACCGGAAATTATCAAGAGCTATTTCTGATTTAGGGTGGAGAAGTTTTAGAACTTTCCTAGAAGCTAAATCGGAGAAATATGGTAGAGATTTCCGAGTGATAGACCGATGGGAACCTACATCAAAGACTTGCTCTTGTTGTGGGTTCAAAATTGGCAAATTAGATTTGTCTGTAAGAGATTGGATTTGTTTAAATTGTGGCACTTCTCACGATCGAGATGTTAATGCTGCAATTAATATCAAAGCCTGCACTGAGCCAGGTCGAAGTGTCGCCGGAGGGATGCACGGAGACTTTAAACGGACGTGGAGAGAAGGTTAGACTTTCCAAGGAAAGCGCATCTCGGCGAAGCGTCAACCCACCAGCATTTCAACAGTTGTCTCCTGAGTTTGTCGAAGGGTTGATTTGTTGAAATAGATGGAATCCCCGTCCGTTTACGGCGGGGCGGATGTCAATAACGTCACAACCAACGGAACACCAACAGCAGGAGAGGGTTCTAGCTTTCCCCAAAACGGGTTAAGAATTAACATCCGATGCGGATTCCAAAAAAAACTGTCCCGACACCGTTACCGAGTTAACACACAATACTCTATCCCATTTGGGGTTAATTGTCTGCTATTTGGGTTGTTTTTGTCGAGACAGATTTATAAATTGACCCGTTATCAGTGAATTTTCACTAATAAGTTTGAAAGTTTCTATTTATACAGTTCGGTCGCCAAACGGAAGGCCAAAATTCCGGGGATCAAGGCAACAACCAGGGCAATGTACACCTGAGTATCTGTTAATGCCATTGTTGAATAGCTCCTTCATAAATTGAGATAATCGTTAACTAATGTCAACTAATTTGGGCATTTTGGGAAGGGATCGTAACAAAAAGTTGAAAAGGGAAGGTTAAGCTTCCCCATTCTGAAGACAAGGGGATTTCTGAAGAGTCCAGTTATAGCACCAAGGATTACATTATAGCTGGGCTAAGGGTTGAAATACCGATAATAATTCAGCCTGACTGACAACTAATGTAGGATAGGATTGAGTACCATAATCTCGACTCACTTCTAAGGGAAAGGGTTCGGGAGAGAGAGGACACCAAACCGCACCCGCCGCTTTAACAATGACCCAACTTCCGGCGATATCCCAAATTTTAGGAGTAGCTTCCACTCCCCCTAATGTTGCACCGAAGGCAACCGTGAGGAAATTATAAGCCGCCATGCCTAACATCCGAATTTTACAAGGAATTTGGGGAGCGATCGCAATACTTCGAGAACAGAGGTTAAAAAAGTGATTAGAACTCAAGGTATCAGAACTAGCATGAATGGGTTTACCATTTAAAAAAGCTCCTTCTGGGCCAGTTAATCCCGATGCACCATACCAAAACCCATGAAAAGTTTGATGTAGAGGCGGTAAATGAATCAAACCAAATACCGGAGTACCTTGATAAAGTAATCCTAGAGAAATCCCCCAAATTGGAATACCTCTGGCAAAATTAGTTGTACCATCTAAAGGATCAATCACCCAACACCAGTCCGTATTGGGAAAAATATGTTCAGCTTCTTCACTAATCACCCCATGCTGAGGAAAAGTATTAGTAATCCGAGTGCGAATTTCTTGATCAGCCCACTGATCAGACTGGGTAACTAAACTACCATCGGCTTTTTCCGAGGCTTGGACTGTGCCAAAATCGAGGATTAACTGTTGTCCAACGTCGGTGGCCGTGGTAAGTGCAAAGTCAAAAATTTGATCCCAAAAATTAGTCATTATTTCCTAAAGTAATGGCAAAATAAAAAACAATCCAGATAAAATCTATTCAGTTAAACCGCTTATGCTGCTGAAATCAACAACTCGCCATATTCATATTTATACGGCGGAAATTAAAGATGAGGAGTTAGTGGACAATGAACAAGTATTAACCTTGGATATTGATCCCGATAACGAATTTAACTGGAATGATCAGGCTGTGCAAAAAGTCTATCGCAAATTTGATGATTTAGTCGAGGCTTTCAGTGGCGAAGACCTCACCGAATATAATTTACGTCGAATTGGATCAGATTTAGAGCATTTAGTGCGATCGCTGATCCAAAAAGGTGAAATTAGCTATAACCTCGACTGTCGGGCGGTAAACTATAGTATGGGATTACCCCGAGTCGGCAATTAGTAAAATTATGACCATTAAGAGTCTGTACTCACCATATACAGACTCTTGATGGTGAGTTTGTATATACCCTAAACCTTATGATCACCCTCAAATCAGCCTACTCATCGGGTGCTGGGGATTGTTTTTGCGATCGCTGACGCCGTAAGAATTGTTTCATGGAAAGTTGACGGTTATTCATAAATCGATTCCAAGAACCTGGAAAAAACTGATCCATGGTTTCAATTAAAGCCCAAACCTCTAAATTAATCATCTGGTAATAGTGACCGTGAGACTTTTTGAGTTGAGTCAAGCGTTCATTAATTTCCAAATAAGGTAATAAATTAGGGTCATCGGAGGGGTTAGGGGGAGAATCACTCATGCTGTAAGCATCCTTGCCCAGAGCCAAGAAAAATTAACAACAAATGGTCAAGCAGATGGTGATGCTCAAAGGCTACAATAGTTCAGATTACCTGATCTTGATTGCCAATTGGTGCTAATTTTTAGGGTGAGTTATCAAAATTGGACAGGACTGGACATCTATTGTGGTTCTGGTGTTATCGCCCTCAACCTATGGGGTAGATAACAACGATAAACCATCCTAATTTTAGAAGATCACTTTTGAGTGGCAACGCCAGGCGTGAGGAACCCAAATGCAAAATCCTGTGGCAAAACAATATCTGTGGACGGTAGGCGAGGGGATCGAAGATCAGCCTTCGGGAACGATGATCGCAGATCGCTACCTGGTCAAAACCAATCGAATTGTAGTAGATACGCGACCAGAACTGTTGCCGGAAATACCCAGTGAGATTTCTGATCAGATTTCTCCCTATCTAAAATTATTTGCCTATCGGTTGCACATTCCGCAGGTCTATGGAATTATCTCCCCAGCTAAGGGAGGAATTAATAAACCGATCATCCTTTTAGAAAAAGGGCCGATTGCAGACCATGGGGAAACCCTAATGCCCACACTGGCGGCTCTGTGGCCCGATGCAACGGCAATGCGCCAACTGAATTGGTTATGGCAAATCGCTCAAATTTGGCAACCCTTTTGCCGTCAAAATGTCGCTTCCAGTTTGCTTAATTCCCATTTGCTCATGGTTCAGGGAAGATTAGTTCGGTTATTGCAGTTAGACCCAGATATCCATAATGCCACCCTCAAACAGTTGGGTAATTTTTGGCAACAGTGGGTTCCGACCGCACAGCCTCAAATCCAAAAATTCCTCCGACAACTGACCCATCAAATGATATCAGGGGAATTACGCACCTCCACCCAACTGATCCAACAATTGGATCAAGCCCTTTCTATTTGTGGACGGGGTTATCATCGTCAGATTGAGATTGCTGCTGGAACCGATGCTGGCCCCACTCGTTCCCATAATGAGGATGCCTGCTATCCCAATGGTGATCAACCGATCGAAGTTCCTCCGAGCGAACCCGCTTTGGCTATTGTTTGTGATGGAATTGGGGGGCAGGATGGCGGAGAAGTAGCATCTTCGATGGCGATTGATGTTCTGCGTCAGGAGGTGGAAAAAATGCCTCTGCATCAAGCCAATTGGGACCCATTATCCTTAACGCCTAAATTAAAACGGGCAATCTGCATCGCCAATGACGTGATTTGTCAACGCAACGATGATGAAAACCGTCAAGGTAGGGAACGGATGGGAACCACCTTGGTGATGGCTTTAGCCCATATTCATGAAGTTTATTTAACCCATTTAGGGGATAGTCGGGTTTATTGGATTAGTTCCAGTGGTTGTCATCAAGTGACGGTGGATGATGATGTGGCTTCTCGCCAGGTGCGTTTGGGTTGCGCCCTCTATCGCGATGCTCTGCAACAGGGGGCTTCTGGGGCTTTAATTCAAGCTCTGGGGATTACGTCATCGGTGACGCTGCATCCGACGGTACAACGGTTTCCCCTGGATGAAGATTGTGTGTTTTTATTATGTTCTGATGGATTAAGCGATCGCGATCGGGTGGAACAATATTGGGAAGCGGAAATTTTACCCGTTTTGCGTCAAGAAGTGGATTTAGTAACGGTTCGGGATCGTCTGATTGAAATTGCCAATACTCAAAATGGCCATGATAACGTCACCATTGCCTTGTTATTAATTACGGTAGTTCCCAAGGATGATCCCGATGCCCAGAAAGAGGTTTGTATCCCTCCTGTGGTTCCTTTAACCGAAGATTTAGGGGATGATTCTTCCGATACCAGTGATGCCGAAGATTCATCTATGGAAACAGTAATTGGTCGCCCTAGACCGGCTCAGTCGGGGGTGAATAAGATTTGGTTCCTATCCCTGGGTATTGCCGTCTTATTAGGGATTCTAGGGGCATTGCTCTATGGGTTAGGGGTGTTCAACCATGATCCCCAAGCACAACTAATAGACACTCCCACCCCTACGGATAGTCCTTCTATTCCTCCAATCCCTACTCCTCAAGCCTCTGCGCCCAGTCTGTTAAAATTGCAATCCTTGATTAAATTGGGAAATCCGACCGCCAATTCCAAGCGAATTACTCTGCTCACCGAATTTGGTAAAAACACTGTTAAGGGAACTGTTCCACAGGGATCGGTATTTCAGGTTCAGCTAAAACAGTCTACTCCTCAAGGGGGAATCTGGGTGCAAGTCAAAATTTGTTCGACTCCCAAAGCATCGACTAATGGGGAGTTATCTCCGGTTGATGCCACACCACCATCGCCGACCAATACCCCAGTTGCCCCATCCCTAGAAGCAGGGAACCAGGGTTGGTTGACAGAACAGGAAATCAATAGCCGTCTGATCCCTAACTTTTCCCCTGTGGGTCAAGACAAAGGACAGTGTACCCCTTAGCAATCAATCATCTTGACAACTTTGATCAAGATCACTATTAAACCCTATTCCTTATCACCCCACTCTGATGCTAAATATCAGTAGAGTCAATGTATTGGGATCACGGCAAATTTTGTAAAACTCCCTGACACTAGGTATTATCAGAACTTTTCAACGGTAGGAATGTACTATGACTTGTATTCGTGTTCGTGATGTGGTTCAAGAAGTGATGGCTGCGGGCTATCTGACCTTGCATAAGGAAAACCAATTAAGACGAATGCTACAAACTACCCATTATGATTCTGAGGATGTCCATGCCTTTGCTAATTTGCAGTTGGCTGCCATGTCAGGAAAAGTTAAGCAGGAATCCCGTGAAATCTATCAATTGGCAATTATGGAACAGGTATATAATTCACAATAAACATGGAATAATTAATTTTTTAACTCGTAATAGCCTTTCTTAACTCTCCAAATTGCAACCTTTTTTTATTAAGATTAATATAAAAAATAATCATTATCCATATTATCCCAACTAACCCTGGTTTGTGATCTATGTCACTCTGGCAATGTTAATTCAGTCAGAACAGATTCTGCGTGTTATCACGGAGATCAGATCGACACATCACAACCATAACCCTTTTACAATCACTGACATTTACCAGAAATTGTTAGATTATAGGAACACAAGTTAAAATATTTTATCCGTGAGAATAACGAACATGATTGTGGCTACCAAATCAACTCAAACCTTTCTCAGTGCAAATGGTTCACTCAAACCGATTCCCCTATCGACAAAATTTGGTGAGATTGAGCTAGAACAACTGTATAGAATCGCTGAACACAATCAGTGGAAAATGGAAAATATCGAGCATCGTATTTCTCAAGCCCGGTTAATGGTGGATGCAAATTGGGCTAGTCCTAAAGATCATGCCCTTTTAGAGTTAGAAAAACGGGGAAAACTGCATTTGGTAGATGGGATAGAATATTGGGTAGTGGAACTAGATCTAAATCGGGCAGCAGGAATTTACTTAAATCCAGATAGTTATACTCTGGAAGTAATGGTTATGAACCTAGAATGGTTTGCACCCATTCATCGGGAAAAAGTAACCACCCTGAAAAGACTGATTGAGTTAACGGGGGTAAATACAGAAACAAAAAACTGATCTAAACTTACTCAAAGTTACTCATAAATATAGCTAGACAACCAAAATAAGTAAGCAGTTCTATCATCTCATCTCTATATTGAATTATCTTGGATTATTTTTCTGATAATTTATTAGTAATTATAACAAATTATCCCTATTCAATTAAGGTTTTTTCACCTTTTTATCGACTTAATTAAGCCAATGGATCAGATATAGGATAAACTAGAGTGTAGTTCATCTGCATAAAAGGTTCATTAACAATATGGGACTATTTGATCAAATTTTAACAGCTTTGAATGATCCCAATACAGTAGGAAACACCGACCAAATCGGAGGGATTCTGAATACCGCTCAACAGCTTGGTAATCAATTAGGGATTGCCCCTGAAACCAGTCAAATGGTGATGTCAATGGTGGGGAGTTCCGTGCGGTCTTCTTTGCAAGAAAAACAAACCGAAATCGGAAATGATGGGGTACAAAATCTAGTCAATCAATTTGCTGGAATCACTTCTAACCCCCAGGCGGTAGAAATGTTATTTTCTTCGACTCAGCAACAGCAATTGATTCAAACCGTTTCCCAACATACGGGGGTTAGTGCCCAAACCATTCAATCGGTTTTACCCATGGTGGTTCCTTTAGTATTAAACCTGCTGAAAACAGGAACCAATCAACAACAATCTGCATCAGCTTCTAATTCGGTTTTAAATAGTTTTTTAGATGCGGATGGAGATGGAGATGTGGATATTGCTGATGCCATGCGTTTAGGGGGACAATATTTTAAAGGTTAAAAGGAATCGGGCGTAGGGAATTAGAGATTGTTTCTGGTTCTCTACTTCTGCAAAATATAGCAGGGAACAGCCCCCCCTAGCCCCCCGTGCACGGCAGGGAGGGAACAGGGGGGAAATACTTCACTTTCTGGGTTCCAAGATCCGTCTGGTGTCCTAACTGCCTTGGCGGTTGCTATATAGCAATGCAGAGCGTTTTTAAAACTTCTTTGTGTCTTTGTGGTTTAATTAATCTTAATAAAAATCATGGTTATTGAGTGGTTGAAATTCAAAGTTCCCACAGAACAATGGGAGCTATTTATTCAAAAGGATGAAGAAGTTTGGACAGCCGGACTCAAGAATTTTCCTGGATTTCTCGGAAAAGAAGTTTGGTTAGATGTGAAAAATCAGGAAATTGTCATGGTAATTCGTTGGGAATCCCAGGAAAAACTTGGCAGCTTTCCTGAAAAAACAATTCAAGAATTTGACGAAAAAATGGGAGAATTAAAAATACCTATTTTAGAAAGTCGAACCTATCAAATTAGAAAATTTATGCACTAAAAACAGGTTAAATTGTTGATGAGAATTTATGAAATAAAGCCAAAATAAAATTCAGACTGAGAAACCCGACTCCCAGGACTAAAATCACAAAAGCAGTAATACTAAAAATTGATCTCAATTGATCGAATTTGGGATTTTGATTTGGTTTCATCAGAAAAATGGGTAGAAACCCCTAACTTATAGTTAGGCTTTATATTTCCCCTTTCAGGGAGGAGGGTATGGTTGCCCTCCTAACTCCTATTTCTAGGGTAAAGTTAGCTTCGCCAATGTTTTAAGAGCTTGTTAGGCTAGTAGCACTGTCTTACCCCTCGTAAAACTGTTTAACTACTAACGACAGAGCCAGGGACTAGCTATGGCTGACGCCACGCTTCGCTATCGCATCCAACAGGGTGTCTTGACTCAAAAAACGTAGTCAGTTAAGACTTAGGCTGGTCAACTAACTGAAGTGGGAGGCATGAAGCCCCGTCACTTCAGTGCAGGGTGCTGACATTGAATCTAGGCATTAAGGGTGTTAAAATTCAGACAACTCCAATATCAAACCAGAAATTAAGATAATTTTGTACTCCCAAAACATCTTAACAGTTAAGGACTCGCCGAACCGATCATCAAATTTTTAATTCCTAGTGCGGATAGCCATAATTTTTTGTATTCTGGAGTTAACCACTGTGTCCCAATATCCCCAGTAGAATAGATTATTATGTTTCCCCCAGCGTCCTCTGCCCATCCCAATCGACCCCATGCTATAACTTCTAGTCCTATGCCGATGTCTAACTCTATTCTTCCTAAAACGGTTTTTTCTTCCCTGAAACAACGGCATTGGTTAGAGTTAGCAGAGTATGTTTCTCTGATCAGTTCGGCTGTCGGTTCGGGAGTAGTGGCCCTTTCGGGTCAAGCGTTTTATGGAGTTGCCCCCCTAACCTTAGCCCTATCGCTGAATGTTGCCAACCGTTATCGTTTAGAACAACAAACCCATCAAAATCAAATTGAAATTGTTCAAGCTCAAGACTCCGTTGAAAAGTTAGAAAAAAATACGGTTAAAGTAGTTATGGGGTTGAGGAAACAACTTTTAGAAGAAATTCAATCCCTCCAGCAAAAATTAGAGGCTTTTCCTACTACTGAAGCCTTGGACTCCGCCTATCGGAGTAAACAAGTAGCAGCTTTAGGACAAGCAGTAACTTCAAGCACCGAACATATTTCCCTAGCATTGGCAGAAATTAGAGCGGAATTTCGGCAAGAATTACAAACATTTTCCTCAACTGAAACGGCTCATTTAGAGTCTTTACAAGCGGATTTTCAAGGGCGATTTTTAGAAATTCAAGTTGTGATTGATCAATTACAACAGGAAAAATCTGGAGACTCTGCTTCTGATCTTCATCTATCCAAGATTCAAACCCGATTAGATGAACTTACCCAAGAACATCAAGAGGTAATTAAACCTCATTTAAGACGGTTATTATCCGTTGTTAAACAATTACAAACCAATCATCCCCGGAGTTTACCTATTCCCCCTAAACCTCTATCGAAAAATCCACCTGCATAGGATTGATCTATTGACCAAAATTAAATACTTCCGTTGAATTACTGGCAAAATATTTTATAATTTTTAACAAGTTATCAACCAATAAATTCTACGAGGATCTTTCAATGGCTATTTCAGAAATTACAGAAAAGTTATTATCGGCTAAAAAATCTAAAGGAGTCACCTTTTCAGATTTAGAGCAACTGCTGGGACGCGATGAAGTTTGGATTGCTGCGGTTATTTATCGACAAGCGAGTGCTTCCTATGAGGAAGCTAAAAAATTAGTTGAAGCCCTAGGTTTAAGCACAGAATATATTGAACTCTTAACCGATTATCCCGTCAAAGGATCACTTGATCCCGTGATTCCAACCGATCCCTTAATCTATAGATTTTATGAAATTATGCAGGTCTATGGAATGCCTCTGAAAAGCGTGATTCATGAGAAATTTGGCGACGGAATTATGAGTGCAATTGATTTTACCTTAGATGTGGATAAAATCGAAGACCCCAATGGCGATCGCGTTAAAATTACGATGTCTGGAAAATTCCTTTCCTATAAAAAATGGTAATAATTTAAGTATTTCTCCTGATTGAATATTGGGAGAAATTATGATACAATGAAAGATCTGAATCGGTTCTAGCGGGGAACAGTCGCTAGAAGCAAGGGGAAAGTTTGGCGCAAATCCAACACTGTCCCGCAACTGTGATGAGAATATTAATCTCTAAGTCAGAACACCCACCGAAATCAGATTGTTCTTTCGCACATCTGCGCGGTACAGATGGTGTTTAAAATGTTAAAGTCTTTTCAAAATTTTTCGCTACAAAATAGCACTCGCATCTTGGTTTTAGGGGTGAGTTTATTATTACTCCTAATGGCGCAACCCGCAGAGGCTCATCATGCCTTTGGAGGGAAAACCCCGGAAAACTTTTTTCAAGGATTTCTCGCCGGACTTGCTCACCCAATTATTGGAATTGATCATTTAGCTTTTGTGATTGCCATTGGTTTAATTGCAGCCGGAATTGTGGGCGGTAGTTGGATAATTATGGCTTTTCTATTAACCGCAATGTTGGGAACCGGAATTCATTTAATGAGTTTTAATTTACCCATTCCTGAAATTGCGATCGCCCTTTCTGTGATTACAATTGGGATTTTATTAGTTCTCAAAAAACAGTTACCCCTAGCAGTATTAATTAGTTTAGCTAGTGTAGCGGGTTTGTTTCACGGTTATGCCTATGGAGAATCAATTATGGGAGCCGAAATGACCCCCTTAATCTCCTATTTAGTTGGGTTTACAGCCATTCAATTGATGATTGCTGGAGCTACAATGAAACTGACTCAATCCTTTAAAGAAACCTTAGAAAATAGCCAATTTTCCCTAATCAAATATTCGGGTTTTGCCGTTTTAGCTGTTGGTGTAGTAGCTTTATCTTCAGCGATTATCAGCTAATTAAGCCTAATTAGAATTTAGTAGAGATATTAATAAAATATCTCTACTTTTATCCTTGAAACTTTGAATTATAACAACCCGAATAAAGATTGATCCAACAAAGCTCACGGCCAAGTCTTTACCCCATTCGTAATTCGTAATTCGTAATTTCCTACTCCCTCTTATAAATATTATGTCTGCCAAAATTCCCGTTACAGTGATTACTGGATTTTTAGGAAGTGGAAAAACCACCACAATTCGTCATTTATTACAAAATAATCATGGGCGAAGGATTGCCGTTTTAGTCAATGAATTTGGAGAAGTTGGAATTGATGGTGAATTAATTCGATCCTGTCAAGTTTGTGACGATGAAACCGAAGAAGTGAACCTCGTAGAACTGACTAATGGTTGTTTATGTTGTACGGTGCAGGAAGAATTTTTCCCCGCCATGCAAGCCCTACTCAAACGACGGGATAAAATCGATCATATTGTGATTGAAACCTCTGGGTTAGCATTACCTAAACCCCTAATTCAAGCCTTTCGCTGGCCGGAAATTCGCACGGGGGCAACGGTAGATGGTGTGATAACTGTAGTAGACTGTGAAGCCTTGGCTAATGGTACTTTAGTTGGGGATATTCAGGCCGTAGAAGCCCAACGTCAAGCCGATCCCAATTTAGATCACGAAACCCCAATTGAAGAATTATTTGAAGATCAATTAGCCTGTGCGGATTTAGTTTTATTAACCAAAACCGATCATGTTGATCGAGATCATCAACATAAAGTTGAAACCTGGTTAAAACAGGAATTGCGAGCAGGAGTTAAAATTGTTCCTTGTCAACAGGGAAATATTCATCCCGATGTAATTTTAGGGTTTAATGCGGCGGTTGAAGATAATTTAGAAGCCCGTCCCAGTCATCATGACGCCGAAGAAGAACACGACCATGATGATAATATTAATTCAGTTCCGGTGATTTTAACCCAAGATTTTGAACCAGAAGATTTAATTCAACGGTTAAAAACCATGGTGAAACAACAGGAAATTTACCGAATTAAAGGGTTTGTTTCAGTTCCAAATAAACCAATGCGGTTAGTATTACAGGGAGTTGGTGATCGAATTGAAACCTTTTATGATCGTCTCTGGAAACCCACCGAGTCCCGTCAAACCCAGTTAGTTTTTATTGGTAAAAACTTACAAATCTCTGAAATAAAAAATGCCGTCCAGGGATCTTGTTGAATAAGAAAATACCCCTAATATGCCCATAATAGGGATATCCGAATCGCATGGGACACAACAATGGCTGGCCAAAAGCAAGATCCAAAACTGAGGCATATTGTTCTGACCTCTCACCCCACCTCCTACGGCACCAAACCCATCCCCGTCCATTGGGGAAATGCCGATCCCGGCAAACGTGGCCCCCTGATTGGAACCCTGACCGATCTTAGCCATCGTAACGTCATTGGCACCCATTCGGGTTCCTATGCTATCTATCGCGCCTTAGCCGTTGTCCAGGGGAATCTGAAAACCGACCACCGCGCCGACTTAACCAATACCTCCCCCTTCGTAAAAATTGGCCCTTACCCCAGTTGGTCAGATCCCGATAAAATTGTCGCCCTCGATCCCTTTGGCGCGATTATTGGGGAAGCATTTACTGAATATTTGGAAAAAGGCTATGATATTCGCCCCACCATTGCGATTACAAAAGCCCATATTAATATGCCAGAATTATATGATGCAGCCACGAAAGGACGGTTAGAAATTGATGGCAAAATTATGAAGAAAAATGGTGATTTAGTAGTAACAAAAGCCGCAATTGAACCCGTTTGGTATTTACCCGGAATTGCCGATCATTTAAAGGTGACAGAAAGTGATTTACGTCAAGCATTATTTGAACAGACCGGAGGAATGTTTCCTGAGTTAATTACTCGTCCTGATTTACAAGTATTTTTACCTCCGATTGGGGGAGTTACGGTTTATATTATGGGGGATATTGCAGCGATTACTGATCCTGATCGTCCGGTTGCAGTTAGAGTTCATGATGAGTGTAATGGATCTGATGTTTTTGGCTCAGATATTTGTACCTGTCGCCCCTATTTAGTGCATGGGATTGAAGAATGTATTAAAACAGCCCAGTCAGGCGGCGCAGGAGTAATTATATACTATAGAAAAGAGGGACGAGCTTTAGGAGAAGTCACGAAGTTTTTAGTTTATAATGCCCGGAAACGTCAAACTGGAGGCGATCGCGCGGATGCCTATTTTGAACGGACAGAATGTGTGGCTGGGGTACAAGATATGCGGTTTCAAGAATTAATGCCGGATGTGTTACATTGGTTAGGAATTACTCGGATTGATCGATTAGTTTCCATGAGTAATATGAAATATGATGCGATTGTTAATTCTGGGATTGAAGTAGTTAGACGAATTGCGATTCCTGATGATTTAATTCCGGCGGATGCTCAGGTGGAAATTGAAGCGAAAAAAGCCGCCGGATATTATACGGAAGGGGCAATTTTAGACCCAGAAGGTTTACTCGGTATTAAAGGTCGAGACTATTAACCCGTTGTTGCGCTTCAGCGCAAAATCCCAAGTTAATGGGAATTACGAATTACGAATTACGAATTACGAATTGGGGATAGTTATATTCCATTCTTTCATGTTTGCTACAAATACTTGATCAGGTAGCCAATCACTTTTTTCTATTCCCTATTCCCTTAATATTAAAATGCAAAATCGAGAAAATTATTCAAATGCGATCGCCTATTTTCGTTCTCCTCAAGCAATTCGAGAACGTTGTAATTTTATCTTTGATTTAGCCCTATCTAATCAACTACAACATTTTATTTATCATCCAGAAAAGTTAGAATTAGTGGCTAATTTTGTTTTAGATAATATTACTCAAAACTATCCCGATCTCAATGTCCCTTTTCATTCTCGCTGGCGACATTTTGAAGTCGGTAATATTCCTAGAATTGCAAACTTACAAAAACAATTAAATGGTTTATCCCAGTTAGAACAAACCCAAGCTAAACTTGATTTAGCCATTATTAGTGTGTTACTGGATGCCGGAGCCGGGGAAAAATGGCATTATCAAGAATCAGAAACCGGGTTGATTTGGCGACGTTCTGAGGGGTTAGCAATTGCCAGTTATGAAATGTTTAGTCAGGGTTTATTTTCTAGTCAGAGTAAATATCAATTTCAAGCCGACGCCCAGGGATTAATGAATTTGACGGAATCCCAATTAATCACCGGATTTCAAGTTAATGAAAATAATTATTTAACCGGAGTAAAAGGTAGATTAGAACTCTTAAAAAAACTCGGTGAAACCCTATCTAATTATCCTCATTTATTTGGAGAAATTCATCCTCGACCTGGGAAATTAGCGAATTATTTTTTAACCCAAACCCAAGACAATCAACTCAGTGCTGTGATTGTTTTAACCGCTATTTTAGAAGGGTTAGGAGAAATTTGGCCGGGAAGATTAACTTTAAATCAAGTCAATTTAGGAGATGTTTGGTATTATTCAGGGTTAGAAACCCTAGACTCAGAATATCCCTTTGTTCCTTTCCATAAATTATCCCAATGGTTAACCTATTCCTTACTTGAACCTTTACAGGATTTAGGATTAGAAATTATTGATTTAGATCAATTAACTGGATTAGCAGAATATCGCAACGGGGGATTAATTTTAGATTTGGGATTATTGGAATTAAAAGATAATAATTTATCGGAAAAACTACACAAACCCGATTCTAATATAATTATAGAATGGCGATCTCTCACGATTATTATACTCGATAAAATTGCGGAAATCCTTCGCCAAAAATTAAATCTTACCTCCCAGGAATTTCCCCTAGTTAAAGTCTTACAAGGAGGTACCTGGAATGCTGGACGGGAAATTGCTAAACAACAACGTTTTGATGGTTCTCCTCCCCTAAAATTAGAGAGTGATGGCACTGTATTTTAATTTATCGCATTTTGCCACTGACTCACCAAAGAAATCGCCCCAATCAAAATTTTATGTTCTTGAATTTGAATTCGAGCGTGTAAAGTTTCGGGAGTATCATCAGGTAAAATCGGAACCGCGGCTTGCATCAAAATTGGGCCCCTATCGACTTCTAACTCGACTAAATGAACACTACAGCCTGTAATTTTTACTTGAGCTTCTAATGCCTGTTCTACTCCTCTAATCCCCGGAAAACTCGGTAATAAACTCGGATGTAAATTAATGATTTTATGGGGGAAAGCATCCACTAAAACTTGGGTAACAATTCGCATCCATCCAGCAAAAACAATCCAATCCACATCATGTTCTTTTAAGGTTTGAACAATGGCTTGATCTAAATCTTCCCGTTTTTTATAATTACGATGGTTTAAAAGAATGGTTTTGACTCCGAACCTTTCCGCCCGTTCTATGACTTTAGCATCGGGGTTATTATAAATTAAAACCTGAATTTTGGCATTGAGTTCTTGATCTTTTATGGCTTGTGCGATCGCCTCAAAGTTCGTGCCACTTCCAGATGCTAAAACTCCAATTTTTACCGGAGATCCCTCTACAAATAAAGGCGAGGGAATGGCGGGAGAAATTAAACAGGAGGTGGGGTCAATTTTGGTCATTTTCTTATCCATTCAAGCTTTTACCTAAATATAAATTAACCAAACTATTGTAAAATATTTTTAAGAAACTTTATCAAAATTTATTCAGGTTATGGCTTCTTCACCGGGTTCTCAGAAACAGCTTTTGGATCAAGATGCTATCATGGCTTGGATTTTTCTGCCTCCGGCTTTATTGCTGATGGACGATAATGGTAGTTGGCTAGATTGAACAGATTTTTTGACAAAAAAGCATAATGGTCAATAAGTACCTAAACAAAATTAATTACACATCCTCCACCCTGTTCCCTCCCCCCCTAGCCCCCACGGGGGGTTTGGGGGGGGCTGTTCCGGTGTTCCCTCTCTCAACTAGGTAATTTATTTTGTGTAACTACTTATCAGCTAAAAGCCCCCGGCAACTAAGCCACCAATTCCACTGTCAATGACAATCCCATCAAAACTTTACATCCGTATAAATTCGGGGGTAGGGGAGTAGCAAAAAATCCTACAGCTATTCCGATAAAAAATAGCGTAAAATAGTATATTAGGGTGCTAACGATTAAAATTGTATTCTAAGATGGGAGAATCAAAAATGGTCAGTCAAAAATATAAATTTTGGTTTTTAGAATTAAAATGTGTTTGAGCGGATCATCAGGGATTTTGTGTTTTGTTTTGAATATTCCTGTAACCGGATGTAATCCGTTATTTTCAAGACCCTCGTGCCGAATACCCCTAAGTCACTTCCCATAGTGTTGACTTTCTGTATTGGAGACCCAAATGCCGAACCCATCCCGTCTAAATGAGATTGCTCAAAATTTAGAAACTGATCCGAATATCACTCGGATTAAGAAAGTTCTGTTATGTGCCTATAGTGGAAAATGGGAGAATGATTCCCATGTCCTAGATAGTATTAATTTGAATGTTTTACTCCAAAATATTTATCAAAAACATCCCCAGTTTGAACCGCTTAAAATTATTCTGAATAATATTCTATCTCGTCTGAATAAAAAAAATGAATACAATCTGGTTTTAGAGAGGATTGAAGCTCAGATTAGTCAATTTTATATTCAGTCTGATGTCGAAGAAATTCCCGAACTAAATCAACTATCAATTACTGCTTCAGAAACCATAAAAATTAGTCCAGAGGAGTTAAATTCTCTATCTTCAGCCTATTTTAGTCAAGGTGTTCCCGCCCATCAGATTCGCAACATATCGAATTTATTTGATGTGCGATTTAAAATCATGCAACACACCAATCCTTTACGGGCAAAACTGGTAATTTTTTCGAGTTTAGAACGGGAATTTAACTATCGAGAAGAAGATTGGTCACAACTAAAAAATCAGAGTCTCGATGATTTACTTCACGAACTATTACAAACCTTTCCTAACGTAGATCGACTAAAATCCCATCTTTATAAGATGGCAGAATATTTAGAAGATACGGACGAAAATATTCAAGCAGTAACGGTGATTTTAGATGCCCTGAACCCCTATTATGAAACTAAAGCTAAATCCCGTTCAGATTCGGGGTTGAATCATTCTCCTGGGAATACAACCCCCCCCCGTTCTTCAATTTTGCAGCAGCATTTTTTAACTGATAATGCCATTGATATTAATGAAAGTGAAACCGTGCATTTATTATCCCCTAATCCTCCGAACTTGGGATTAGGTTTACCAAAAACTCAACATTTTACGACAATTAGCGAGAGTAGTTTTTCTGATTTTACTTCCGCCACCGCCTTTAGTAATATTGATATCCCGCCCACAGACTCAGGAGAAATGAGTGATGATCTCAGAAAAAAGCTCATTCTGGAGCAAGAAGTTGAACAGATTGTTGGAAATAGTGTAGCAGATACCTTGGTGCCATTAACCACTATTTTGAAACATTTAGAACTTGCCCTCAATCAACAATTAAAAAATCATCCTCCTGAAATTCAATTAGAGATTAAATATAAATCTTTAAGACGGTTTATTCATGTCCTGCAAGCTAAAGTCGGAGATTTAGCGGGGGTCATTCATCAATCGGAAGTGGAAGAACAGCAACGATTATCCCAGCATAAGACCACAATAGCCGTTGAGGAGGAAGACCCAGAACAACTGGAACCTCGACTAACCCATGGCCAATTGTTAGAACTGGCCAAGCAGGGCCATGCAAAAGCGATCGCAACGGTGATTAGTCAATCCCTGAAACCGAAAGGAATTAACACTCTCACCAAGTCAAAAGAGGGCTGTCTGCACATTATACTAGAGTCAGATCAAGTGCCAAATCAAGCCTCTATGAGTCAATTTATCCGTCAAAAATTGCTGGATTTGAACATTCAATTGATTCAGAAGGTTAAAGTTTACGCTCGAACTCCTGGTAGTAAGTCAATGGCTTGGGTTCAAGAATTTACCTATACGGGAACTCAAAGATAATTAATCATGGATGAGGAAACACTACTCGAACAGTATCGAGCCGGACAAAAAAATTTTAAAGGGCTTAATTTAAGGAGTGCTGAACTAAGTCGTGCGGACTTAATTGGTGCTAATTTAAGTGGTGCAGATTTGCAAGGCTCTAACTTTGTTTTAGCCTATTTGAATGGGGCTAATTTTTCCCGGGCTAATCTGAGGGGAGTTAGGTTTAATGGCGCTATTTTAAATAAAGCCAATTTAAGCAGTGCTAACCTGAATGATGCCGAATTTCATGGCACAAATTTACAAGGAGCAGATTTTCGGAAAGCCAATTTAGCCTTAGCAACCTTATTAGATGCGAACCTGATTCAAGCGGATTTAAGAGGGGCAAATTTACAAGGGGCTGACCTGAGAGGAGCCTGTTTACGGGGGGCTAATCTGCGCTATGAACCCAGAATTTATGAAAGCGTGAATTTGCGCGGGGCTGATTTACGAGGAACCGATTTACAAGGGGTAAATTTGACCGGGGCTGATTTAACTCGGGCGAATTTAAGCGGAGCTAATTTAACAGAAACCGTCTTAAAAGGAGCAATTTTAAGTCAAGCGAACTTAAGTCAAGCCAACTTACAATCTGCATTTTTAACCGAAGCAAATCTCACCGAAGCTAACTTAATTGGAGCGAATTTAAAAAAAGTTAAATTAGAACGGGCGATTTTAATTGATGCTCAATTACCCGGGGTAGAATTGTGTGATGCCATTCTCCCCGACGCTCAACTAAGTAATGCTAATTTAAGTAATGCCAATTTGAGTCGAGCCAATTTAGTTCGTGTCGATTTAACCCGAACTAATATGAATGGAGCCAATCTCACTCAAGCGGATTTAACCGATGCTTCCGTTGCTCGAACTAATTTAAGAAATGCGAATTTAAGTTATACCTATTTAACTCGCGTAGAAATTAGTAGTGCTAATACCGCCGGAGCCATTTTGCATGGTGCAATGATGCCTAATGGTGAAATTCATGATTAAGAATTAATGCCTTTTTTGCCATCTTGTCGCCCTAATTCATAAATTCCCCCACTCATACAAGCAATGATTCCCACACTAATTGACCAACTTTTATCTAAACCTATCTCAATACCCCAATTACATAAAAATCCCATAATTAAAAAAGGAACAATACTAAACAAAGACGCATAAAAAGCATTTTGAGATTCTCGACCTTGGCGAGTACGTTCATATTCAGCTTCCGAGGTATATAACATTCTTTCTGCATAATTAAACCAACGGTTTAATTGATGGGTGACCCATTCACCCACGGGAGAAAAACCCCAATACAACGCTAAAGACCAGAGGGTTGCCCCGGCAATCAATTTGGGGTCAAAATGGAATTGGAAGGGAAAAATATCAAACAACATGGACATAAAATTTAAGATATGACAGAGGTTTCCCTATTCTAATTGAAAAAATTGCTAAAATAGATAGAGAAGTTGTAATCCAGTGATATGAACATTATTCGTTTAATTGCCGCTGTGTTTTTGCCGCCCTTGGGCGTTTTTTTGACCGTTGGTTTTGGGGGTGCCTTTTGGCTGAATATTCTCCTAACCCTACTGGGATTTATTCCTGGGATTATTCACGCCGTTTGGATAATTGCCAAAAACGATCAAAATTAATCTAGGTCTGCCTAAATTCCTCCTATTTTTATCCTCATTATAAAAATGGGAGGAAGTTCTATTAATCAGTTATCAAGTATCCCGATTATCAGTTATCAGTTATTCATGTTATTCTGATGAAAAACCATAAAACCCTGACCACCTAAGCCATAATGGAAACACTAACTCAAAAAATTCTGATTCAAAAAACAGAGGATTCCCGTCTTTCTGCGGAAACTTTACATAATATTCCCTTTGGTCGAATCTTCAGTGACCATATTTTTGTTGCCACCTACAATAACGGGACTTGGCAAGACCTCAAAATCATCCCCTATGGTAATTTAACTATGGCTCCAGCCATGGCAGTTCTGCACTATGGTCAGGCTGTTTTTGAAGGGATGAAAGCCTATAAAAGTGCCACGGGAGAAACCTTAATCTTTAGACCCGATGCTAACTTTAGACGGATTAATCAATCGGCTCATCGACTTTGTATGCCCCCGATTCCTGAATCAGTTTTTATGGAAGGATTAACGGAATTAATTCGTTTAGATTCCGGTTGGATTCCTGAATCCGAGGGAAGTTTATATATTCGTCCCTTGTATTTTGCCAACGATGAATTTATTGGTTTAAAACCTTCAACTCACTATACTTTTATTATTATGAGTTGTCCCGTAGGAGCCTATTATTCCGAACCAGTTAAATTAATCGTCACGGATAAATATATTAGAGCCTGTGAAGGGGGAACCGGGGCGGCGAAATGTGCTGGAAATTATGCCGCTAGTTTATTAGCTGATAAAGAAGCTAAAGCCTTGGGTTATGATAATGTGATTTGGCTCGATGGTGTCCACAAAAAATATGTGGAAGAATGTGGAACCATGAACTTAGCATTTGTGATTAATAATGTGGTGGTAACACCTCAATTAACCGGAACCATTTTAGAAGGAATTACCCGCGATAGTGTGTTAAAGTTATTCCGAGATCAAGGGGTAGAAGTGGAAGAACGGTTAATTTCTATCGAAGAAGTGGCAGCAGCCCATGACCAAGGGATTTTACAAGAGGCTTTTGGTATGGGAACCGCAGCTACTATTGCCCAGGTTTCTAAAATTGGATATCAAGGACGGGATTTAGTTTTACCTCCGATTTCTGAACGCAAATATGCCCCATCTATTTTAGAACAATTGGAAGCCATTAAAACTGGAAAAGCACCCGATCCATATAATTGGATTTGTAAAATTTAGTTAAAAAAGGTGGGTCTGAACCCACCCCACACAGACCCTACCGAAACCTTGATTAATATTAAATTTCGGATTTATAGAAGGGAATAGAAAATAGGAAGCAGAAAGAAAAAGAATGAAACCTATAGATTTGGGCATCAGTTCATGGTTAAAATTGTCTGGTCAGATTATATTCAGTATCGAGCTACACTGAGAGGTTTTGATCTTGAACAAATTGAAGAAATTTTAAGATTTTCAGCAGAAAAGTATTATGATAGTGCTACAAGCCGTTTGGTGGTAGTGGGTAAACACAACAATGACTTGGTTTTGATTCCTTATGAAGAAAATCCAGATTTAATCATGCCTGTGACGATTCATGTAACCACTCGGCAACAAGTGCGATTTCGTTTAAAAACTGGGAGATTTGTAATCTATGAATCCTACAAAAATGACTTATTTTGAACAAGAAGATATTCTGCATTTGAAATTTTCAGATGAATCGGAAACTGGAAGTATTGAGATTAGCCCTAATATGACGGCTGAACTGAATGAAGATGGGGAATTAATTGGACTAGAAATCCTTGAAGCAAGTGCTTTTATCCGGGATGTAATTTTGGAGTCTGCCCAAGGAAAACTATTAAATTTTTCTTCAGCTAAAGTTTCTTAATTTTCAATTTCATGACCTCACGCTATCTGTTATACAAAGATTATGAATCCGGGTTAAATAATAACTTAATGGGGTTAGAAATAGCCGTAGGATTGGCTTATTTAACCCAACGAAAGTTAGTTTTTTATGGTTCCGTGGGAGAGGATAAAAACATTTTACCTGTGCGGGGGGGCTATTTTTTATCGGTTCCTGAAAGTCGGAAACATATTATTAATATTGACCAACTACCAACGATTTTAGATTTAGTTGATAAACTTCCTATTCCTATTTTAAATTATTCAGAGTTTTTGGCAGAAACCCAAGGAAAAAATCTCAGTCATTATCAGAGTCAGGTTAGATTAGTTAATGCGGTTTTTGTTCCGAATAATATTATAATTGACCCCAAGGTTTTATCGGATTTTGCTGAAAATCGAATGATTGTACAGGATGTTGAACAGGATATTTTAGAATTTAGTGCCTGTAATTTGGCCTATTATTCTCGCTTTTTTTATCTGCCTTCCCCGACGCTCTATTCCTTGATGGAAGCGATTAAATTTAAACCCATTTATCGAAATTTAGCCGATAAAATCTCTCAAACCCTCGGACAATATAATGGGATTCATATTCGTCTGACAGACTATCGTAACTGGATTCCCCATCGAGAAGCCGACCATCCCTATTTAATCTTAAAAACCCTAAAAGAAATTTTTCCACCGGAAGAACTTTTATTAATTTGTACCGATGAATCGGAGAATATGGATTTTTTTAACCCAATTTTAAAATACTATAAAAATGCTATTTTTATTGATCATTTTATTATTGCAAACTTTCAAAAACAATTCAAAAATTTACCTTTTACCGATGAACAAACCCTGGGATTAATTTGTAATTTAGTGATATGGAACTGTCAGCAATTTGCGGGTAGTTTTCGCAGTACCTATACCGGAATTATCCATAGAAACTGGTTTAGAAACCAAATCAAAAAGCAACTTAACCCCTCTCAATTAACCTTTAAATTTGTAGAAAGTGGTTTATCCCCTGGAGAAGTCCAATTTCATCAAGGTTACTATGCAGAAATTAATCCTGGTTTTTTTAGTTGGAATCGTATTCATCTCCCCGTCGTCACAGAAATGAAATCCTGGTGTCGAGAATGGCCAGAATCCGTGTGTTTAACCCTCTAGGATACTGAAAGGCAACTCGTTAAGGGGAATCGTTGTCTATTTGCACAACTTAAAGAGTAAAATCTTCTTGTTAGCTATTTTTGATTCAAGGAGACTCCATTGAAAAAGCTCTTATCAGTCCTTATTTTGAGTTTTCTATTGTTAACAGTCCTTTTGCCTAAATCCGCATTAGCAGAAGGGGTTTTAAGTGGGTCTACTATTTTTTCTAACTCCTGTGCAGCTTGCCATATTAACGGGAATAACGTTATAGTTGCTAATAAAACCCTAAAAAAAGAAGCGTTAACTAAATACTTAAAAGGATATCAAGAAAATCCCCTGGCTGCAATTATTAATCAAGTTACTAATGGTAAAAATGCCATGCCTAATTTTAAAACTCGGTTAACGGCTAGAGAAATTACCACCGTTGCTGCCTATGTTGCTGAACAAGCTGAAAAGGCATGGTCGCCATTACAATAAATTTCCTTAGATCATAATTCATAATATTATTGGATTAAATTTCCCGGTTTAATTCAAATATCTGCTATCTTGGATATCAAAACTCTGCTAAAAATCTTGTGAGTCACGAAATTCTGGAAATCTCGGAGTTGCCTGATTCCATACCGTACTTCCATCAGTCAAATCTGTATAGAAAAATTCAATGTTTACACAAGTTCATTTGACAGAGCGACATCATCATATTCTCTGGGCAACGATTCGTCACTATATTGCGACGGCCGAACCCGTGGGCTCTAAGGCTTTGGTGGAAGAATACAACCTCAAAGTCAGTCCCGCCACTATTCGTAATGGCATGGGGGTCTTGGAACGGGCTGGACTCCTGTATCAGCCCCATACCTCCGCCGGACGTATCCCCTCCGACTCAGGGTATCGGATTTATGTTGATAAACTGATTACCCCCTCAGAAACTTTTGCGGATGAGGCGCTGCAATTGTTACGCGAACAACTCAATTTAAAAAACTGTAGTTTGGAAGCGGTTTTGCGGGGGGCATCGCAAATTTTATCAACTTTGAGTGGCTATATTACCTTAGTTACACTCCCGAAAACCGTCACTACTCGGTTACGACATTTGCATTTGGTTTCTATAGAACCTGGGAAAATTATGTTAGTTGTGGTGACAGACTCCTATCAAACTCAGTCCAGTTTAATTGATTTATCTCCAGCCAATTCTCCCTCGGATTCTCAGGCCATGGGAGTTAATCTTTTACCCGAAGATCAAGAGGTTTTAGAACAGGAATTACAACTACTTTCTAATTTTTTAAATGCTCAACTCAGAGGTAAATCTATTTCTGAACTTTCGATTTTAGATTGGAGTGAATTAGATCGGGAATTTCAGTGCTATTCTGACTTTTTAAGGAAGTTATTAACGGATTTAAGTTTTCGCAGCCAAACTCCAGAATATACCCGCATTCTAATTAGTGGTATTGCTGAGGTTCTACATTTACCTGAATTTTCTCAATTGCAACAGGTGAAAACTTTGATGCACTTATTGGAAGAAGAACAGGAACAATTATGGCCGTTAATTTTTCCTAATCCTAAACAAGAACAACGGGTTACGGTTCGCATTGGGTCGGAAAATCCTTTAGAACCGATTCAAGGCTGTACCTTGGTTTCTGCACCCTATCGACGGGATAATATTCCGGTTGGAAGTGTGGGAATTTTAGGCCCGACTCGGATGATGTATGAAAATGCGATCGCCGTGGTTGAAGCCGCCGCCGATTATTTATCTGAAGCACTTAGTTAATCCTTAATTATTGGATTTATGATCGGTTTAGAAACCTTAAAACATAGTTTATCTTCCTTTGTTCATCTTCTAGGATTTTGCTTAGAAGCAATTTCGGCTTTTTGTATATTATTGGGATTAATTAGTACCTTAAAAATTGCCCTGGCAAGTTTCCGTCGTCGGCAAATTTTTCCGTTTATAGAATTACGGCTTAATTTTGGCAGTTGGTTAGCTTTAGCCTTGGAATTTCAGTTGGGTGCAGATATTTTGTTCACAACCGTTACACCCTCTTTTATTGCGTTAGGTCAGTTAGCTGCTATTGCTGTAATTCGGACATTTTTAAACTATTTCTTGAATAAAGAATTAGAAATGGAAACCAACTTTCAGAATAAATTAAAGGAGCAATCTTCTCTAAATCAATTAAGTACCTAAACAAAATTAATTACACATCCTCTACCCTGTTCCCTCCCCCCCTAGCCCCCCGTGCACGGGGGGTTTGGGGGGCTTTTCCGGTGTTCCCTCTCTCAACTAGGTAATTTATTTTGTGCAACTACTTATAGAATATGACAGCAAATTCTGACATTTTAAGACAAGCAGAAATAGCAATTACTGAGTTTGAAAATTCAAAAATATCGGGGGTTTGGACGGGATTAGATCAACAACAAATTATTGCAGAATTGCGATCACATCTGGTTAATCCTTTTAATATTAATCAAGGCACTCAACCATTTTGCGGCCCAGCAGCAATTGTTTTTGAACTAATTAGAAAAAATCCCCTTGCCTATATTCAAATCTGCCGTAATTTGTTCCAAATTGGAGGATTTCATACCCAAAATAATCGCTGGATTTCTCCGCCTCAATGGTTATCAGAAAGTCCTTTAAATTTAGAAATTTCTCAAATAGACTGGATGGTATTATCCACCCTCAGAGAGTCGGAAAATATTATTTTTTCTGTAGATCCTAATGCACCTCAACTGTTAAGAAACTTAGCCGGAATGACTAAACCTTGGGAGATGGCAGGATGGATTAAAGAAATTTTAGGCTATCAAACCGTTAATTATAGAAATGCTTACTTATTTGGGGATTTAGAAGCAATTGAAACCGCAAATCAGATGATTAAATCCGGTGGTGTTGCCTTCGCCTTAATTAATGATTCCGGTTTACTCCTAAATCAACCGCCCGTTTTTCCTTATCCGAATCATTGGGTAGCTTTATTAGGTGAAATACAGATTAATCAAAACAGTAATTTGATTCATTTTAATGTTTATACTTGGGGACAGGAAATGCAAATTACTGTTGATTTAACAACTTTTAAAACCTATTTTTGGGAAGTAGTAACCGGAATTTAAAGTCAACTTTAATTAACTTGAATATTACCAATTAATGAATTTGTAATAATCCGTTTTACTCCCAGATTAACTAATTTTTTAAAATCCTCTAAATCATCCACCGTCCAAACCACAATATCTACCCCCTGATTTCGACTCTGGGTAATTATTTCGGGATGCTCTAAAATCACAGAATAATCTATGGTTAAAATAGCATTTCCTTGATTAATAGCTGTTTGTAATTGTTGTTCAAATTGCTTAAAATCAATTAAAAAATATCCCAAGGTGATTTCTGGACAATAACCTCGAATTTGGTCTAAAAATCCTTGATTAAATGAAGTCATAATCGACTTCTTAATCAAGTTATTATTAATTAAAAAATCTCCTAAATTTTTGATTTCTAATTCTGACCATTGATGATCGGGTTTAACATCAAAATATAAAAAATCTTTAACCGCTTGAAAGGTAGCGATCGCATCTTCCAATGTCGGAATACTTTCCCCCGCAAATCTTTCCGCAAACCACCCTCCCGCATCTAATTCTTTTAATTCTGCAACAGTTTTTTCAGAAACTTTACCCGATATTCCCGTAATTCGGTTTAACTCTTGATCATGAAAAATAACCGGAATTCCATCCGCAGAAATTTGTAAATCAAATTCTAGGGAATTTGCCCCTTGTTGCAACGCGGCACTAAATGCTACTAGGGTATTTTCAGGCGCCATCACCGAAAAACCTCGATGGGCAATAATTTCTAAATCCATAATTTTACCTCGGTTTTTATTATTGTTATTTTACCACAATTTGACTATTTAAAAACCGTTCAACTGTTTGATTAAAACCTTCAGCTTCGACTAGAAATGACCAATGATTTCCCGCTACACGCTGAATTTCTAACTGAGTTAAATACTGTTTATAGGGTTTTAATTGCCATTCCATGCGATTTACGCCTTTTTCCGGTTGAATTAATAACGTAGGAATATCAATATTTTCGGTTAAACCAGGAACTTCCATCACCTGTTCAAAAATTTCATTTCTAGCAGCAATTCCAAATTTACTTCCCCAACTTCCATCGGGTTTTTGTTCCATTCCCGATATAAATAATTCCTGTTGTAAATCACTCCATCCCGAAAATTGAGCTAATTGTTTAGCCAGATTTTCCGCCTGTTCAAAACTCGTAAATGGCCCGATTAATTTTAAGCAATCTAACTGACGATATAGAATTGGTAAAGTTAGTTTAAACAAACCGGGAAGTTTCATAATAAAAATCGGATCAACTAGGATCAGACTATTAAACCTTTCGGGATTTTGTTTTGCCCAAATTGCTGCCATTTTCCCTGTCCAAGAATGTCCTAAAATATGGGCTTTTGACCAGTTTAGATGATCCATTAAGGCTTCTAAATCTTCAATAACTTCGGTAAAAGTATATCCGTGATCGGGTTTACTACTTTCTCCATGTCCTCGCATATCCGGTGCTATAATATGATAGCGATCGCTTAATTTTTCCCCTAATTGTTTCCAGACTAACCCCTGATCTGCTAACCCATGTAATAATAAAATATTGGTGTCTGAGGAATTATTAATCCCAGAATCCCATTCTAAATAAGATAGATTAATTTTTGATAACGATAGGGTTTTTCTAACACAACTCATGTTTTATCCTCTTAAAATAATTAAACATATAAAACGTTGTTGGGCTTTAGCCCCTCCGTTGTTGGGCTTTAGCCCCTCCGTCGTTGGGCTTTAGCCCCTCCGTTGTTGGGCTTTAGCCCCTCCGTTGTTGGGCTTTAGCCCCTCCGTCGTTGGGCTTTAGCCCCTCCTTGCGCTGAAGCGCAACAACGGGATTTCTTATATTTAGCTCCTCCTTGCGCTGAAGCGCAACAACGGGGTTTCTTATATTTAGCCCCTCCTTGCGCTGAAGCGCAACAACGGGATTTCTTATATTTAGCTCCTCTTTGCGCTGAAGCGCAACAACGAACTTAAGTCAAATTTGGAAATGTGTTATGGAAGCATCTACAGACTGGCAACAGGTTAAGGCATCTTTTAAGAAAATTTGGGGTTATGATGATTTTAGACCGCCCCAATGGGAAATTATTAAGAGCTTATTAGATAAAAAAGATGCTTTAATTGTCATGCCAACCGGAGGCGGAAAATCCATCTGTTTTCAACTGCCAGCACTATTACAAACTGGATTAACTTTAATTATATCTCCTTTAGTGGCATTAATGGAAAATCAGGTGCAAGAACTTCAAGAATTGCAACTTCCCGCCGCTTTAATTCATAGTCAATTAATGCCCCAACAACGACGAAAAACTTTAAGTTTGGTTCAACAAAATCAATTAAGACTTCTCTATCTTTCCCCCGAAACTCTATTAAGTTCTCCCGTCTGGAGTGTGATTTCTCAACCCCATGTTCAAATCAATGGTTTAATCTTAGATGAAGCCCATTGTTTAGTACAATGGGGGGATACTTTTCGCCCAGCTTATCGACGTTTAGGGGCTATTCGTTCGACCTTATTAAAACTTAAACCAAAAGGAACAAAAATTGCGATCGCAGCTTTTACCGCCACCGCCGATCCCGATGCTCAAGACACAATTAAACAGGTTTTACAACTGCAAAAACCTCAGCAATTTCTATTGAGTCCCTATCGATCTAATTTAGAATTAAATATTAAAACAGTTTGCACTCCCAGAGGACGACAACAACAGTTAATCCAATTTATTCAACCGCGAAAAAATCAGACAGGTTTGATTTATGCGAGGACTCGGAAAGACTGTGAACAATTAGCCCAATGGTTACAAACAGAAAACTATTCAACTGTTGCTTATCATGCGGGATTAAGTTCAGAAGAACGTCGAAAAATAGAAAAAGATTGGTTACAGGAAAAGATTAAATTTGTAGTTTGTAGTAGTGCCTTTGGTATGGGAATTAATAAGAGTAACGTGAGATGGGTATGCCATTTTCAAGCCCCTTTTTTATTGTCTGAATATATTCAAGAAGTGGGACGGGCGGGGAGAGATGGGAAACCTGCGATCGCCTTAACTATTATTAGCGAACTTACGGGGTTTTTCTATCCTGAAGATAAACAACGACAAAAATATTTAATCGAAAACCTAGAAAAACAATATCAATCAGCAAATCAATTAATTAAAAAACTTCCAGCAACGGGAAACATAGAAACTCTATCTGAACAATTTAAAAATAGTGCGATCGCCCTTTCTATTTTACACGCCCAAGGACGATTAATCTGGCATAATCCCTTTGATTATGAAATTCTATCTAAACCTGCAAAATTGAATCAAGATCAAAATAGTAAAGCCATTCAACAAATGAATCAATACTTAAAAACCCGTGATTGTCGATGGAAGTTTTTATTACAATCTTTTGGGTTCAACCTAGATAATCAGTTTAAACGCTGTGGTCATTGCGATCGGTGCAAATCTTCTCATTAATTATCATAAATAATCAATATCTTAATCTTCGATGGCGTAGCTGTCGTAGATTAATCATAACCTAATTCAGCAACGCCACTTTCCTATTTTGTATTCCTTGCTATTGAGTTTTTCCGACCCATTCTACTATACCATCCGCTAAGGTTATTGCTAGTTTTTGTTGTTCTTGAGGGTTAACAATCCATTCAAATTCTTCGGGATTAATCATAAATCCTAATTCCAATAACAGGGATGGGGCAACGGTCGGACGAGTTAAGGCTAAATTATTCCAAAATACGCCATAGGAAGGACGGTCAAGTTTGTTAACTAAATATTCATGTAAAAACACAGCTAAATCGTGGGCTTGAGGGTTATACCAAAAGGTACTAAGCCCTTTTGTTTCGATGGCATTTCCATTATCAGGTAAGGCGTTATAATGAATAGAAATTGATAGATCTGGTTCCTGTTGATTAATCATTTTCACCCGATCTTGAGGGTACAAATCTTCATCACCGTTGCGGGTCATAAATACCGATGCACCGCGTTTAATTAGTTCGGCTTCTAATAGTTTAGAAACCACTAAATTAACATCTTTTTCAGGATATCCCGTCGGCCCTTTTGACCCTAAATCATTGGGGCTACCATGACCGGGATCAATTAAAATTTTTAACCCCGATAAGGGTAAATTCGATTGGAGTTGGGGGGGATTTTTCAGAGATAAAACTAAAGTTGTACCCTCATAACGGAGTTTATAACCCCATTGTTGTTTGGTTTTAAAATGAAATGTATATTGCACCGCATTTTGTGATTCTCCGAGGGGAGATAAAATCGGTTGCCAATCCATACGCGAAATTAAGGGATTATCATTAAACCGAATCGTATCGGTTTTTGCTGTTGTGTTATGCAGGGTTAAAGTTAAACTCTGATCCTCTTGTTTAACAGTGATTGGTACTGGTACTTGTAGGGGAAAAAAAACCTCTAACCAATCGCCAACTTGACGAGAACTAGCACTTCTAATTACGGAATTAGGGGGAACTGACTCGCTGGTGATCCGGGTTTCACTGGCTTTAATCCACCCCCCATAATCAAGACGTAAATAATCTCCTTGTCGTCCGATAATCGTGGCACGGGTTCCCTTGGGTAAAGGAGTTAAACGGGAATGATCGCTACTGGGGCCAGTGCGGGCTACCCCTTCATCTACAATGACTTCAGCTACTTCAAATTGAATCGGAGAGAGAACAGAAATTTTTCCCGTTGCCAGTTGGGTAATGGTTTGATTATTCAGGGTTAATTGATATTTCGGTTGACCTAAATCCAAGGAGTTTTGGGAAGCAGAAAATGACAAATTCTCAGCAATTTTTCCACATCCTTGATATTTTAAGGTATCAGATTTTATGGGTTGATTAGTTCCGGTTAAAACCGCTTTGTTATCGGGTAATTCTAATCTCTGAGACTGGGGAGATAAAGATAGAATTTGTCCGGCTAATTCAACAGAAACCGTTGATTTTTCCGGGGCGATCGCACTAAAACAAATTAACTCCCCCGGAAGGATGGCCAGATTCTCGGAGGGAGTCAATGAATCATTGAAAAAGCTGACCGGATCTAAAGAATTTGCTTCCGTCGCAATTCGAGTAATATTAAGTTTGATTTTTTGATCTTTGTAGCGTAGAATAAAATTGTTTTCCCCAAGTTGCAATGGAAATGTGGGTGCAAAGTGACCAGCTTGGCTTCGGGGAATTACTTGACCATTAATTGAGACTTCTCCATCGGGTGTTGCTGTTCCAATCAAAAAAATACGATCAGATGTTGTTTTGTGATCTGGTGGCGGATAGGCAATATATAAAGGTTGTTCCGCCACTGTTGAAGATACCAAAGCCATACTGATTAGCGTCGTTAGTCCTAGCATTTGTTTCATTTTACTAATCACGGGCTTTCTTCCTGCCATTTGATCCATCAATCCTAAATTTTAATCCACTTAGGGGGGTCTAATTTTTCTGACCCCACAAGTCAGATAGGATTTAATTCTATCTGGCTTTAGGGTGCTGTTTTAAAGCATACCCCTGTTTTTGTTTTTTCAAAAGGCAAATCGCAACCAACGATTGAGAGTGTTGATAGAGCGATCGCACAAAGAAGGCTGGGGTATGCCTTGATTTTCACTTTCCCATTGGTCGATTAATTGCCGACCCAGGGGAGTGAGGCGAAAACTATCTGTAATCCCCTGACCATCAACTTCTCGACGCAGCACCCCCACCTGAATCAGCCATAATAGGGTATTTTCTGCGGCTAGTTCGGTTAGGGCGATGCGGGTATAGGTAGAATTGACTCCAGACTCCCCGGCAATTCCAGTCAGACTGACACTGTTAAACCGGATCGTGGTGAACAGTAGCAGTTGAAAGGGAGAACACCGGATCGCCCGTTCAGCCCGTTTTAAGGTGCGTTCAGAATATTGAATTGAAGACTTACCAGGAGATTCCAAAACGGTCATAACGCTCGTATGGGATAATTTTGACGTTCTTTTTGTTACTGTATCCCATCTCAAGGGTTAAGAGCGAAAGAATTGATGGCGATATAATACCATCTCACCGTGGTCGGGAACCCAAGCCACCCATTCATCCTCAGTCACCTGACATAAGAGCAACGCCTGATCATGGCTATAGGGATTGGGTTTTTCCCGCATCTGTACCCAGGTAGAGGGATTAAATTCCGAGGCATACCCAACAATAGGTTGCCATTGGGGTTGAACCTCTGTATCCGCTTGTTTGAGATTAAGTTTCATAATTTTTTGTCCCTTATCAACCGTTAATATTCAAGTTCTAGGGGTCTGAACCTGAAAAATAAAATTATTTCTGTATTCAGAGTTACATAATTATCGATATAATCCAAGCTCCTGTTGCAGAACTTAACGTTGGGATTCCAGGTCAGGAATAAAAGTTGACATCCTCCCGACACAATCAGCGAAGCGTTAGTGCGGGTCTTCTTACTCCGATTTTTGATAAAAACTCTAAAAAAATCACCACCACCACTAATCACCCAAGGATTTAGTGGCGATGGAATCAATAAGGTTGAACTTTAAATCCAGAACAAATTAATATAAATCTTCCTCTTTATCCGTCTCAATTACACAATCGGAAGTGGGGTAAGCTACACAGGTTAAGACATATCCTTCTTTAATTTGGTTATCATTTAAGAAAGCCTGAGACGATTGGTTAACCGTACCGGATACTATTTTACCTGCACAGGTAGAACAAGCACCAGCACGACAAGAAGATGGTAGTTCTAGTCCGGATTCTTTTGCTACATCTAAAATGAACTCATCATCAGGGACTTCAATCGTATTTTCGTCGCCTTCTTTACTTCTCAGTGTGACTTTGTAAGTAGCCATGTAGTGATCCTCTCACGAATTTTGATAAAAACTCTAAAAATCCCCGACAGCAAGCAAAATCTTGATTAGGATTTGTTGACATCGTGGAATTTTTTCCTCTTTAGACAGTACGAAAAAAAGCCAACTTTGTAAATTTTAAGGCGGGTTGGGGGTCAGATTAACAGGTGAAGTCAGGGTAGTGAAGTAACTAAACTCTTAATTTCTAAAAACCCAACTTCAGCCCGTCAATCCCTTATGAATTCAAAGACTAACGCCGATAATACCCATCACCGTTGAACTTTGAACAGACACGCCAATGACTAGGCTTGCAAGTCTTGCATTTCTTCTTCTTGGTTAGTCAGGATCACAAGATCAGAAGTGGGGTAAGCCACGCACGTCAAAACGTATCCTGCATCGAGTTGCTCATCCTCTAAGAAATTCTGATCGTCTTGGTTGACTGTACCGGAAATAATTTTAGCTGTACAGGATGAGCAAGAACCTGCACGGCAGGAATAGGGCAGATCCATACCTTCGTCGTCTACCGCCGCATCCAAAATATAGACATCATCAGCGACTTCAATGGTTTTATCGCCCTCTGGAGTTTTCAATGTGACTTTATAACTAGCCATGTAGTGTTCCTCTCGTTAATTTCGATAAAAATATAAAAATCCCTTATACAAGTCAAAAGCATTAATGGGCTTTTGCTTGCATCACAGATTTTTTTCACCTCTCGATATTAGGAGAAAAAGCGGAAGTTGTAAAACCTTGTCAACCTAGATTTAGAATGGGATTTATTATAAATTTTTCTAATTACATCTTGATTACTTATATCTAGCTCCCTTGTCCCTAACTCTGTTATCATGACTCAATCTTTATTTTTTTCTGTTGGTAAGGCTTCCCATCCCCTGCAAGTGGGCATCGTTGGTACTGGATATGTGGCAAAAATGCGGGCGGCGGCTTTAATTGCTGATCAGCGATCGCAGCTTGTGGCCGTTACAGGTAATACCCCGGCCTCGACAATTGCCTTTAGTCAAGAATTTGATGTCACGGTATCTGCATCCTGGGTTGATTTAGTCGAACGGCCAGATATTGATCTGGTGATCATTTCTACGGTTAATCGAGATCATGGCAAAATTGCCCGTTATGCTTTAGAACATGGTAAGCACGTCGTTGTTGAATATCCCCTGAGTTTAGATCCCGATGACGCAGAATCTTTAATTACTCTGGCGCAAGAGAAAAATAAACTCCTCCACGTTGAACATATTGAACTCTTGGGGGGACTGCACAATGCCATCAAAGCGTCCCTGGCGGCTATTGGTCAAGTCTTCTATGTCCGTTATGTCACTATTAACCCCCAACATCCGACCCCCCCTAAATGGACATATCAGCCGTCTTTATTTGGTTTTCCCATGACTGGGGCTTTGTCCCGTTTGCATAGATTTACTGATTTATTTGGGACGGTAGCTAGTGTCAATTGTCAATCCCAATATTGGGATATTGAACCGGATCTTTATAAAGCCTGTTTATGTAATGCTCGGTTAACTTTTAGTAATGGTATCCTGGGAGAGTGTGTTTATGGGAAAGGGGAAGTTTTTTGGCAGTCTGATAATACTTTTACCCTCTATGGTGAACAGGGAACCTTAATTTTTACTCCCGAAAAGGGTCAACTAATTCAAAACGATAATATTCAAAATATTGAGGTAGCTTCTCGTCGAGGATTATTTGTTAAAGATACCCAGATGGTTTTAGATTTTCTCTATGAAGGAAAGCCGCTTTATATTACGCCAGAAGCGAGTTTATATACCCTAAAAGTTGCTGAGGCGGCGCGACATTCCAGTTTATTAGGGGAAACTGTCAAGATTCATTCTGATATGAAATCTTGAAATCGGTGCTACATAAGTTCCCTAAACCATGCGTAGAGACGTTGCATCCAACGTCTCTACTTAATCATTAATGTTGTAAAACTCTCCCCAATTTGGGCTATTTTTAGATCTATCCCTGACTCAAAATATCTATAAACTCCTGCACAATCTCATCGGGTTCTTGATTGCACCGATTACAGTCATAATAGTGGATAATACAGATACCCTGAGTTTCAAAAAGGCGATCGCGCCCTTCAACTTTTGCTATATTAGGTTGTGATAATAATTCCAGAATCCCCCATTTACCTTGATTAAAAATTAGAAAGTTTGCTTCTTGATTTTGTCTACCTTCTGGTGTTGTCAGACGCACTTTAGCATTAGGAAAAAAAAGAATATTGGCACGATCCAGTGCTTCAGCTATTTTTATTTGTTCTTCGCAGTGGAAATGCTAATTATTCCAGAGATAAATTTTTTCTTCTAGGTTAGAGTGAGTTTGGTGATTATTTTCTGCTTCAGATTGTATGATTTTTTCTAGGGAGTCAGTGTTATTGTCTGGTAATAATACTTGCTCTAAATCTTGCTGACATGAGACAGGTTCACTAAAGTTTGTAAATAATAGTCTTGTTCCACTTAAACTCGCTAAATTTAATGTTGCGCCAGTTAGATTTGCGCCACTAAGATTAACTTCTATTTCCTGAGTTCGATGCAAATTTATTTGATTTCGTCGCAAGTATCGCTTAAAAACAGACTGTAAATTATTTTTTTTTACCTTTTCGTCAAAAGCGTCTGAGAGTTGTTTCCAAAGTTTAGCAGCAATGGCTTTTATGTATTCATCATCATACTTGGAAAGTTTAGCAATTTCTTGATATGAACATCTCCCTTCCCAACATTGTCTAAATATTAGCTCTTGTACGTCGTTTAAGCATTCGCCATCGAGGACAACTTCTGCGATCGCAAGAGCTTCATCAACGGTCATGGGTTAAATGTCCTTAAAGTATTAGGTGCAGTTTTAAACAGATGAACCTCTATTCTACCCATTAAGGTTGATGTTGATTCAACCAATTTTCTAAATCCGTTGCTTCTGAAAAATCCAGAAGTGCTTCCCCTAAATTCTCTAATTCTTCTACAGATAGGGTCTGAATTTGTTCTTGTATTGTAGGAGCGATCGCACCGAGTCGTCGCGTCAACTGGCGAGTGACAAATGACATCGCCTCCCGTTGTCTTCCTTGTTGCAGACCTTGTTGTCTTCCTTGTTGGAGACCTTCAAGGAGACCATCTTCCCGAATTTCTTGGTAAATGACAGACTCGCGCATAGTTTCCTTCCTAAATAGTTGTCTGATTAAGTTTTTTTCAAACCTCAAACCCGCAAGAACTTGAGTACAAGCGAGTAGATCGGCTTGTTGTGATGGTTCTTCAATTGTAGCAATTTGATTCGCTATTTGCTCTAGCAATGTTCGGGGTGAGTTGGTTTGAGATAATGTCGCAAAGGGTAGTAAAGCGGGGACGGATAGCAATAAATCGGGGTCTTGTTCCCACAGGCGAATCACTCGGTAGCAGTGTTGGGTGTTTGTGTCTGTATACTCAGATACAAAAGCCTGTTCTGAGGCTGTTTGCTGTAAAAAGAGTACAACTTGAGTTATAGAACAAGAGTATTGGCGCTTGAGCCTGACGTAGTAGTCAAGTATTCTGAATGGGAGCGGAGGGTTGGAATAGGATAGGGTTTGAAATTCCAGATGCAGAATTTGGTTATCGGTTTGTAAAAAGGTGAGAGAATCAGCGCGGATAGGCTCTTGAATTAGTTCAGTTTTGAGTACCTGAATGCTGGTAGGTTGCTCAAGGGGGAGCAGCCATTGGACAAAAGCATCTGGGAATTTTTCAGCAAGATATTTACAAGTGTTGTCGTAGGCCAAGGAAGTTCGGTTGAGAAATAGGTGTGAATTGTGATGATATTAATATTATCAAAAACAGGTCTGATACAGAAACCGGGTTTATGAAAAATAAAACCCGGTTTCTTGGGTTATTTATGTTTTTCCAAGTATTTTTGTACTCCTTTCCCCATATCTATTAAATTGGGTTCGAGTTTACTTCCTAAGATTTGTTCAAATAAACTGGCTAATTGAGTCTTGAGAAAATCGGGAACTCCATCTATTTTATTCGGGTCTAATTGAATTTCGCCTCTGGTTTGAATTAGGGTGTGGTTTTTATCCTCTAAAAAGGTGTTTTTCCCTGAACATTGGAATGCTTCTGTAAAGGCTTGGGTTTTAATTTGCCAATCTAAGGTAAAGTCTTGATTATTCCAAGTGTCGTATTCTGTCCAACGGAGTTTATCCTGTTTTAATATATTCTCAATCAGTGCGGGAATATCTTCATCCGATTGCCAATCATAAACAGTATAAACCTTATCGGCTTCTACTCGATGAGAGACTAATTTAACATCATTTTTATTGGGTAATGAGTTGACCACATCCATTAAATTGTCTCTGTAGGTACTAAAAACCAGGGGACGAGGGAAGGGAATTTTGATGTCGGTGACAAGTTTCATAATTAATCAGGTAAAATATTCTAACTTAGTATTATACACGTTAAAAAGATTAGGAATAGAAAGAAGGAAGAATTAAAATATAGTCGGGTTCAGCTTTATGATTTGGGTTCCAAAAACTCATCTAAATTGTCAAAAGTTCCGCCATAGGTAATTGTAGGGGTATCATAGCCTTTCAGATTAACAGTATATTGTTGAAAATTTTGTTCAGGACAAGCCTGGGCTAGATATTTATAGGTAGTTTCTCCTAATGCAATATCCATACCAATTTCTTTAGTCGAAGATTCTAAACGAAATGCTGCATTTACCGTATCTCCCAAGGCTGTATAATCAGCAGTACCACCGCTTCCGGTATTTCCGACCATGGCATATCCGGTATTAATACCAGCACCCACTCGTAACGGGAAAGGCAAGGGATAATTATTACTCAGTTCTAGGGTAATTTTATGTAATTGACTTAATGCTTTAGCAATTTTTAACATTTCTTGGGGAGTGACTCCTTGAGTTCCATGAAACCAAACGGCCATAATCGCATCGCCAATATATTTATCTACCCAACTGCCATTTTCTCGAATAATTTGTCCGGCGTGACGAAACCAAAGACCGATAACTTCTGATAAAATCCGTTCATCTAATTGTCTAGTTAATACGGTAAAATCCCGAATATCCATCACCATGACTGATATCAAACGACGGACAGTTAATGTGGCGGTAAAATCTTCAGATTCGGGTTCGGAAGGGTCAGTTTCTTGAGTGACATCAGGACAATAGAATTCTAATTCCATTTGTCCGAAAACAATATGATCTCCATTATGAAGGGTAACCGGAATTGTTACCCGCCGACCATTGACAAAAGAACCATTTCGACTCCCTAAATCAATTAAAAAAAACTCTCCATTTTCCATGCGTTGTAACATGGCATGGTTACGAGACATCCATCGGTCTTTGACGACAAAAGTATTGTCCTCACTGCGACCGAATGTCCAGTAATTTTTACCCATTAGTGGTAAATAGCGATTACCACCTTCGGTATGTAAGACTAAATGGGGAGTTGGTTCCAAGGTCAAAATCACTGGATAGAGAGCATTGGGGGATTAAAAAGCCACACCGAATATTGCCACAATTTTGAGGGGCTGGGTGCGGAGGCCAAGTCCGCACGTTCAAGGGTCTAGCACTGAGTCACCGAAAGCTCCGATTTAGATAAAATTGCTCCTTGCTGTTGCAGGTAACTGAGTAAATCTAAACTTATATTAATTGCACCCGTCAAATTAGCGTCCTGAACCGTTGAATCCTTGAAATTAGCATCTTTCAAATTAGCTCCTTTGAGGTTCCCATGATTCAAATTCGCTTCCACCAAATCGACTTTTAATAAAGTGGCTCGACTCAGATCAGCATAACTCAAATTTGCCAAGGATAAAGTTGCCCCACTCAAATCCGCCCCACTCAAGTCCGCTCCACTCAGGTCAGCCCCGGTCAAATCCGCTCGGGTCAGGTTAGCCCCACTGAGGTTAGCTCCACTTAAATTAGCACAGTAGAGATTAGCACCAACGAGATCGGCATTGTATAAATTCACCCCAATCAAGTTAGCCCGAAATAGGTTAGCCCGAAACAGGTGACATCGAAATAGACTGGCCCCACTCAAGTCAGCATTATTAAAATCAGCCCGAAATAGGTCTGTATCCCGAAAATCCCGCTTTCCAGAGGCATAAGCCATCAAAAGTTCTTCAGCCGTCATATTTGATCTTTTCAAGTCTAGGGTTTATTCTATTGTCACCCAAAAATAGGCTATCAAGCCCCGTCCTTCTACTTAAGCTTTGAATCTCCCAAATTCTATTCGTAAGAGTGTCAAAACTCCCTCAAATCAATGCTAATCTCTACAAAAGTGGTAAATTGGTGTTTTGTCAGAAGGCATCAGAATTTTAAAGACGGATGGTTCAGCCGTTTCTGCATTTGCAGACTTGCTCACATAATTTATGAGGTTCATATCAGATGAATAAAGAACAACTGGTTCAAGCCACAGCCATTAAAGCTGGTGTTACTAAAAAACAAGCGGATTTGATTGTTTCAGCCATTTGTGAGTCCATCATGGAAGCGGTGGCGGATGGGGAAAAAGTGACTTTGGTGGGTTTTGGGTCATTTGAGGCCAGAGAACGTAAAGCCCGTGAGGGTCGTAACCCCAGTACGGGTGCACCCATGACCATTCCGGCGACCACTGTTCCGGTGTTCTCGGCAGGTAAGGCCTTCAAAGAGTTGGTTTCAGGGGTTTCTGACGAAGTGGCTTAAGCCCTGAGTCGAATTGTCCTTATTTTCATCGAAGAATCTGAGATTATTCCGGTTTTGGTTTAACGTTTTTTTGCTATTGCAATTTTTTATAACTTTTCCCACGCTATACTAATTTTTTTGGCGTGGGATTATTGTTAAAATGGGACTCAAACTTGATCCGGTTATCTTAACACTCGGAGAGTGACAGAAATGGATAGATAGTTTTGGATAGGTTTAACGGAGAGGATAGTAGATTAACGAAAAAAGTACATTTCAAGATACGATAGGATTATGGCTACTATCGATATCCATGGCGTAAAACATAGTTACGAATTGACATCACCAACCTCATCGGGTGATGTACTTGTGTTTATTCATGGGTGGCTACTGAGTCGTCACTATTGGCAACCCGTAATCGACCTGTTAGCCCCCGAATATCAATGTTTATCCTACGATTTACGGGGATTTGGCAATTCTCAATTGTTGGCGGGAAACCCATCACACGCTATTTATACCCCCATTTCCTACGCCGAAGATTTAGGGATTCTATTACAAACCCTGAATATCAAAAATGCCTGGTTAGTGGGTCATTCCCTGGGGGGGACGATTGCGCTTTTAGCAGCAGATAAACTCTCGAAACAGGTGAAAGGCGTTATTTGTATTAATGCTGGGGGAGGAATTTACCTGAAAGAAGAATTTGATAAATTTCGTTCCGTGGGAGAAAAAATTGTTAAATTCCGCCCCCGATGGTTGTGTTATTTACCTCTGTTGGATTTAATCTTTACCCGTGCTCAAGTGGCTTGTCCCATCACCCAACGCTGGGGACGCCAAAGGTTAATTGATTTTGTCATCGCCCATCCCGAAGCCGCATTAGGGGCGTTATTAGATTCCACTACTGAATCAGAAGTTCATCGTTTACCCCAGGTGGTTTCCCAACTTAGCCAACCTGTTTATTTTTTGGCGGGATGCCAAGATTTAATTATGGAGCCTCAATATGTTCGCCATTTAGCCAGTTTTCATTGGCTATTTCGTCAGGGGGATAACAATGTGATTGAAATTGACAATTGTGGGCATTTAGCTATGCTAGAACAGACTAATATTGTTGTTGATCATATCAAAACTATTATGAATCAGTGTTGTATTCGGAAAAAGATTGAAGATGATTTTCTTGACCATTAATTTATCTTTCTTGCAACTGAACACTGCGGTTTAATTGGTTCATTCCTAAAGAAATTAATAAATTAATTGTCAGGTAAGTTCCCATAATAATTAACATGACTTCAATCGCTTTTCCGGTTTGATTAAAAGTAGTTGTGGCAACATTATAGATATCCGCATAAGCAACGGCGATCGCTAAACTGGAGTTTTTTACTAAGTTTAAATATTGACTATTTAAGGGCGGAATAATCACCCGCAGGGCTTGGGGAAATACCACTAACTGCATGACTAAACCGGATTGTAAACCCAAGGAGCGAGCCGCTTCCCATTGACCTTTGGAAACAGATTGAATCCCCGCCCGCACAATTTCAGCAATATAAGCCGCTGTATAAACTACTAAAGCGACTAACAGGGTTGTAAATTCAATCGTAAGCCTTAATCCTCCTTCTATATTATTGGTTGTGGGATTAAATATTGGAGTTTGCCAATTTAATCCGATAGTTAATGTTAATAAAGCAATCAAACCAATTATCCCCAAAGTGATCAATTGAGTTTGTCCAGATTCTCCCCTTTCGATCATGAGTTTTAGGCGTTTTTTTGATATAATGAAGGCTGCGATCGCAGAAATCACTAAAACCCCAAATCCAATAATTCCTTGCATTCCCGACGGCCAAGGCATAAAAATTCCTTGCTTAGACAAGAAAACTGCATTAAAAAAACTGAAACTTTCTTTAATCTGAGGAAGCTGCACAAAAACCCCATACCAAAAAACTAACTGTAATAATAGAGGAGTATTTCTAACAATTTCGACATAAATAAACGATAATTTACGCAAAAGCCAATTATCAGAAAAACGGGCAATACCAACAGTAATTCCCAATAAAGTTGTGAGAATAATTCCAAAAAACATTACCCGCAGAGAATTTAATAATCCGGCGAATAAAACCCGAATATAAGGATCTGTCGGAGTATAGGGAATTAAACTATCGAGAATATTAAATCCCGCCGATGTTCCTAAGAAACTAAAGCCAAAACCACTTCCAGTTTGTCTGAGACTGCGATTTAGGTTTCCGCCCAAAAGAGCAAATACACTCACCACAATCACAATCACTAAAACCTGCAAAGCAATTCGCCAAAATCGGTCATCTCGCCAAAGAGGAATTTTCTGATCTCTATTGCTCATATATTATTTATCAAGTATCAATATTATTAGTGTAGAGACGTACCATTGTACGTCGCTACATAGCTATTAACTGACTTTAGCGTAAAGGAGGAGAATACATCAAACCCCCATTTGTCCATAGGGCATTTTGTCCCCGGGGCAGTTTAAATTGTGAACCTTGACCTAAATTGCGTTCGTAAACTTCACCATAATTGCCAACAGCTTTAACCGCATTAGCCGCAAAATCATTACTTAATCCAGCACCTTTACCGAGGTCGCCTTCTGTTCCTAAAAATCTTTTAATATTAGGGTTATCACTGGTTTTGAGTTGATCCACATTCCCTTGATTAATTCCTAATTCTTCCGCCTCAATTAAAGCATAAGTTGTCCATTTCACCACATCAAACCAAGCGGAATCATTATTAACTGTTACCGGGCCCAGGGGTTCTTTAGACATCGTAACATCCAAAAGAACATGATCGTCGGGATTAGGGAGGGTACTGCGACGGGCAACCAATTGGGACTTATCGGATGTCATCCCTTGACATCGACCTTCTACATAAGCAGCATAAGCCGGGTCAGCTTGCTGAAAGGTAACGGTTTCAGCCTTGATATTTCTTTGACGCAGGGCATCAGTTAGGTTCAGTTCGGTAGTTGTTCCCGCCTCAACACAAATAGCTTTACCTGCTAAATCTTCCAATTTAGTAATCCCACTATCTTTAGCAACCATCATCCCCTGACCGTCGTAGAATGTAGTCGGGGCGAATTCTAAGCCAACGGAGGTATCACGGCTAATTGTCCAGGTGGTATTTCGAGAAAGTATATCGACTTCCCCCGATTTTAAGGCTTCAAATCGTTCTGTAGAATCCAAATTTCGATATTCAACCGCATTCGGATCACCAAAAACGGCGGCGGCCAGGGCTTTACAGATATCCACATCCAGACCCGAATATTGGCCAGTTTCATTCACAAAGCTGAATCCGGGAATTTTGCCATCAACTCCACAGATGAGTTTTCCCCTTTGCTTGACAATATCAAGACGACTTTGGCCTGTTCCTCCTTTAGCAGCCGTTGAGTCTCCCCCAGAGGAAATTGTAGCAGTGTTCGTAGGATTCGATGATTCACAGGCTGTTAGGGATGCAACTAACAATAGGGTTGCTACCAGTAAAGAACCAAATTTGTTCATAGTTTTATATTGTAGGTGTATGAGTTAGACAAGTTGACAAACCATAACCGTATTGAGGTGATTCACCCTCAAGGAGCGACCTCAAACGCTTTCATCTTACCAAAGAAATGAGTCTAATCACTTTTAGACAGTGGAGTGTCAACTTAATCTGATAATTTTCCATACAACCCTTTAAGAAAGATGCCCCCATAGTTATACTTTCACAGAATTTGAAACTATTGGAATATGGAGGTTAAGCCGAAGCATCTCCAGATAGGCGGGCTTCTGCCATATCTCGAATTAAAGCAATCCGAGAGCAGATATAATCCTTTAAGAGATCGGCTTCTTTAGCGTTAATGCCAGCTTGTTTTTTCAACTGTTTGACTAAACACTGGACAAGACTCGCATCATCAAGATCAACCAAAGTGGATGCTTGAGTAGTTTCTACCAGTGACCAAAGTTGACGAAGCATTGTAGGAGTCATAAAATCTCCGATGGATGCAGTTTTGTTAGTTTCTATACAGAAAATAACAGTGTTTTTCTGAGTGACTTAGAAAGTGCCTTCGCCATTTAGGAGAAGGCTTAATACTTTCTTCAAATTTCAAGAATAACCGAGTTTTCTCAAATTGCAAGCAAAAATATACAAGATGTCACAACAGGTACAATTCTCTTAATCCTTTGCATTAAATCTTGACAAATATAGCAGGGAACACCGGAACAGCCCCCCCAAACCCTGCGTGCACGGGGGGGCTAGGGAACAGGGGGAAAAGACTTCACCGTCTGGGTTCCAACATCCGTCTGGTGTCCTAACACCCCAGGCACGGTTGCTATACCTCCCCGACTCCCCCTATTTCCCCTTACTTAGTTGATTCTGAGGGAATTCCAACTCGTTTGCGTAGGGATTGGGCCCGATATTTTGCAGTTTGATTATCGGGATCGTTTTTTAATGTTTCTTCGTAGGCCTCTAAAGCCTGGGCTGTTAGCTTTTTCTTTTCGTAGGCATAACCCAAATTATTAGAAGCGGAGGGGTAAATGGGACTTAACTTTAAGGCTTCTTTATATTGACGAATGGCAATATCGTATTGTTCTTTAGCTAGATGAGCATATCCTAACGCATTATAAATCATGGCTAGGTTTTCAGGAGCTTCATCTTCCCCGGCTTTTAAGGCTTTTTGTAATACGGTAACGGCTTGGGAATAGAGTTTTTTATCATTATAAATACTTCCTAATTCATAGTATTCCTGTGCGTTTCCCTGTTCTTTTGATAATTTAGTTTGTAGATCAAAAAGGGTGCTTTCTATCCGACGGGTTTTAATAATTTGACGAATCACAAAGACAATGGCGGCTGCCAGTAACCCCACTAACAGTAATAAATAGGCAATGGGAAGGTTCTTATCCATAATTTTAAAAAGGAGAGTTTTTTCAACACAAAGGTGAAGGATCGAATTAAATCTATCCTTCACCTTAGCTAACAATGGGCAATTTTGTCTATTCAGTTGAACAGGCGGTTTTAAGTGGTTAAAACTACTTGTTTGCACTCTTGGCAAGATCAACGACTTTCCCAAAGGTTTGAGGATCTAAAACAGCAAGTTGAGCTAACATTTTACGATTCAGTAAGATATCGGCTTTTTTCATATTGCCAACTAACTGACTATAGCTAATTCCGTTAATCCGAGCCGCGGCATTAATCCGAGTAATCCACAACCGTCTAAAATCCCGTTTGCGGTTACGACGATCTCGATAGGAATTTCTCAACGCCTGCATGACTCTCTGATTCGCGGTGCGGAAGTTAGTAGACTGACAACCCCGAAATCCTTTGGCAAGTTTCAGTATTTTTTTGCGGCGTTTGCGAGCAACATTACCGCGCTTAACTCTGGTCATTTACGTTTGTTTCCTTTAATAAAATTCGTTTAGAGGCTTACAAATAGGGCAGCATCAAACGCACGTTATCTGTTTGAGTCTCACTCACCAGCGCCATCTTAGACAGATTCCGTTTGCGAGCGGAGCTTTTATGCTGTAACAAATGGCTTTTGTAAGCCTTACGACGCACGATTTTTCCGCTACCAGTAACTTTAAATCGTCTGGCTGCGGATTTCCGAGTTTTGAGTTTGGGCATGGATTCGCCTAAATTCGACACAGCCTATAATTCTATCATAGGAGTTGATATTCTCACAAGTCCTGAGTTTTAGAGTTTGGGGTTTAGCTTCTCGTGTTCGACTTCAACAACCGTATGCACATTACCCCTGGGGTTAAAATCCCCTCTAATGCTGACTTCTAAGGGATCGACAGCGGCAACAAAATCATCTAAAATCTGGTTTATCGATTCTTCGTGGGAAATATAGCGATCGCGGTAACTATTAATGTACAGTTTGATCGATTTTAATTCCACCACCCGCTCATTGGGAAGATATGTTAAATAAATCTTGGCAAAATCGGGATATCCAGAAAAAGGACATTTACAGGTAAATTCGGGTAAGATAATCTCAACGAAATAGCGACGACCAATTCTAGGATTAGGAAAGGTAATCAATTGTCCTTCCTCGATTTCCCGTTCACCATATTTTGATGCTTCTGGACTGGCGGTGGCAGATTCTGTGGGTTCGGAGTAAGAGTGGCTCATAGTTAGGATTCAACAGTAACTCTTTAAAGTGTAGTGATGGCAGGGTGAATTTTTCTGCAATTGCTGGAAAAAATTCGTTCAAATAGTTCTAATCACAGGTATTGTAAAACATAATAAGTTTCTAATAAAATGTTCACCCTCAATTACAAGTCGTCCTATGCAAAATGCTGACGCCTCTAGTCCTAATCCGTCAGTGGCATCGAGTAACTACTCTCCATCAATTCCCATTTCTATCTATCGGGAAGTTACGGCGGAGTTGCAAACCGTTCAATCTCAACTCCAAACGCTCAAAACCCAAAATCAACAGCTAACCCAGCAAAATCAACAACTTAGGCAAGAATTAGAAAACGTTGTGCAATCTGCCATTGGGTTGCACCAGGCTATTAATAAAGCTCAAGGCATCAGTCAGGGGAAAAAATCCCAAGTTTCATCCCCAGGGGCTAGTTCTTTTAGCGTTGAAATTCCGACCCATCTCGGAGCCGCTCCAACTACTTCCCCCATGATGGAAATTTCCCCCTCAATTAAACTTGAACCGAGGGGAAATGAACCCAGTTTTCCGTTTTCTGAGTCTCCCAAACCCCCATTAATTCCAGAAATAGCACAACCTTTATTTACAGAACCAACAGAGGCCCGGTTACGCCCGATGTCTAAATCTCAGCGTTCTGAATTGAGCGGGTTTTGGTTAATTATATCAATTGTTTTGATTGTAGTAGTCGCCTTTGGTGCTGGTTATTGGATTGTTCGTCCTCTGTTGAACCAACAGCGCTAGTATGAGAGGTAATAGGTAATAGGTAATAAGTAAGCGGAAGGAAAACCCTCCGCCAATACTATTTCTGAAGTTGTAGATATTAATGCAACTTTCTAAGAATTAATCAGCTTATCGAGTGGCTGTAATGTAGTTTCCAGAAGGGACATTGATTGTGTTAGCTCGGTGTTGGTATTAATAGTTTCACTATTGAATTTTAGGAAATTATCAATACCAACGGAAGGATGAGAAACACAATCCTTTGTTTCGATTTGACTTGACTCGGATAACCGATGAACGGGTTCTAACCGCGAGTTCCAGTTTCAACTAAAGTTGCTAAAGATTCTTCGCTAATTGAATCTGGGATCTCAGTCTCGTCGGGTTCATAACCGCGTTTGAATTCTCTCGATCTTACCTGTTTGGCTTGAAGCGCGGTTTCTAGAAACTTAATGGCTCGCTGAGGATTGCCTGCTCCACAAAAGAATAAGTCAGCAGCGAAATAGCCTAATTCTGGCCAGGTGTGAATGGCAATGTGAGACTCAGCCAAAGTGGCTGTTGCAGTTACTCCGTGAGGACTAAACTGGTGTACACATAAGTCGATGAGGGTAGCCCCCCCAGCAGAAATTGCATCAAGCATCGCGCGACGGATGCGTTCAGGATCGTTCAGAAGTTCTGCAGGACACTGCCAAGCGTCAACGACCAGATGGGTTCCCAATTGTTTCATTCTTCGGGTTTTACCTCCACCCTAAAGTGTATCAAACCCTCCCATCATATCACACCTTTTCAGAAATTGTGCAAGAGTTTTATCGAAACCGCTCAGAATCTCTAAGAATAGCTGGCTCCGTTGGGCAGAATTGCTCCTTCGAGGCTGGCTGGGTTCAGGTTATCAATATTGAGACTCGCACCGATTAAGTTAGTCGCACAGAGATTAGCTCCGGTTAAATTTGCTCCTTTGAGGGAAGTCAAAAGCAGTCCGGCTCCGGTGAGATTAGCATGGCTCAAGTTCGCCCCGCGCAAATCGGCTCCTAAGAGCGTCGCACCTTCTAAGTTGGCGCCACTGAGGTTAGCCCCGCGCAAATTAGCCTTAGTCAAATCGCTGCGTCTTAAATCAGCATTCTGTAAGTTTAAACCGTTTAAATAGGTATCTTTAAGATTTGTGTCTTGGAGGCAAGCTCCTTTTAAGTTGGCTCCGTTTAAGTTACTGCCACTTAAATCCGCCCCTTGTAAGTTAGCAACTGAGAGGTTAGCCACACCCAAATTAGCCTCCCGCAGACTAGCCTCGCTCAGATCGGCATGACTCAAATTAGCCCCACTCAGATTACCTTGATTTATGTAAGCTCGGACTAATTTAGCATGACTTAAATTAGCACCACTGAGATCAACTTCAGTTAAAATGGTTCGAGTTAAGTTAGCACCACTTAAATTAGCGCCGCTTAAAATTGCTCGGCTGAGGGTTGCCCCGACTAAAATTGTATCGTTGAGTTTGCAACCATTTAGGAGACAGGCTGAAATTAAACTGGCTCCGGTGAGGTTTGCCCCAGTTAAGTCTGTTTCGGACAAAATCGCACCACTGAGCATAACTCCACTCAGGTCAGCATTGCGTAAAATACTATTGGTCAGACTGGCTCCACTGAGATTGGCTTCAACTAGAACGGCCATGGTGAGGTTAACTTGACTCAAATCAGCCCCATTGAAATTCGCTCCAATTAGGCGGGCGCGAGATAAATTAGTCCCTTGTAAGTTGGCATTACTAAGATTAATTCGATTCAAATTTTCCTGTTTCAAGCAGGCTACCATCAGATGGATACCGCTAAAATTTCTCTCTCCTGTAGCATATCGAGTTAATAACTTATCGACATCGATGCTTTCATTAGCCTTCATAAAAAATGAACGGTTTTATTTAATGTGTAAATAGTGGAAAATGACCACGAATTGCTTTAACGCAGTTCATGGCAAGGGAAAAAATGCCAAATAATGCTTATTAGTCTGTGATCATAGATAAATCAACCTAGATCAGATTCAGTCTAAATTCTTTGTGGGAATCTAACTGTATCGGACGTTGCTACTTAACTACATTCAGGTGAATGGCTAACCCCAAAGTGAATCGGGCTTAACTGGTATCACCCGCAATATAGGTGTATTGGGCGATTAATCGCCAGATTATTGCTAAACAGAATTGCTGAAAATCATAGTGCGGCTGAAGTGGAATATCCCGCAGCATATATAAAATAATACAAGAACGAAAGTGCTGAGAAGTCTTAGATAGGACTGGATAACCCTTGATTTGGGATAACCCAAAAACGGGTAAACTAACCGAGCTTGGGTCGAATGTCGGTTTCAGATGAAAACGACGGGCTAAAAGTCTAACCCGGAAGAAACTCCTCCATCGCTGTTGATTTGGGATATTCATAGGATGTTTTAATCCTAAACCCCCCTTCTTCCTAATCCTACGAGAGTTTAGGCAAAACTGCCTTCCCTTGAGAGTTAGGGGATTTTTGTGGGTTAGGATCAAAGATTAACTGATCTTTTTGCCTCGATTGATCAAAATTGTTTCTTAAACTAATCATAATCGCTGGAGGCTCAACTCGGCAATGTGGGTTTTTCAAGTTAGGTTGGATCTGAGTCAAACTAAAAGTGTTAAGGACTGAATCACTAAACCGGGAAAGCCTCCATACTAAGATTAAAGTGTGATCGCTTTCAGGAGGTTTTATGGAAATTCGCGGTGTCTGGTTAACTAATACGGATAGTCGAGTTATGTTTTCTCGACAGACCATTGCTGAAGCGATGGAATTCTTGGTGGAGACGGGTTTTAATGTGGTGTTTCCGGTGGTTTGGAATAAGGGCGTAACTTTGTATCGCTCTCAGGTGATGGCTCAAACCTTTGGGATTGAAATTGATTTCTATTCTAAGGGACGTGACCCGTTACAAGAAGTGATTGAGGAAGGTCATCGAGTTGGGTTGAAAGTAATTCCTTGGTTTGAATTTGGATTTGCGAGTTCTTATCAACAAAATGGGGGCCGAATTTTATCTCAAAAACCTGAGTGGTCGGGGATTAATTCCACGGGGGGATTAGTTGCTAAAAATGGGTTTGAGTGGATGAATGCTTTTGACCCAGAAGTGCAGAATTTTGTTCTAAGTTTAGTCTTAGAAGTGGTGAGAAAATACGATATTGATGGGATTCAGGGTGATGACCGGATGCCTGCTATGCCCTCGGAAGGAGGATATGATCCGAAAACAATTGCTCTTTATCGGGATGAATTTGGGCGTCAACCTCCGAGCTATCATAAAGACCCCCAATGGGTACAATGGCGGGCGAATATTCTCACCAATTTTTTAGTTCGTTTGCGTCGAGAAGTTAAGGCAATTAAACCCCATTTGATGATTTCTATGGCTCCAAGTGTTTATAAATGGGGTTTAGATGAATATTTACAGGATTATATTGCTTGGATTGATCAAGATTTAGTTGATTGGATTCACCCTCAGTTATATCGGCGCAATTTTTGGAGTTATAAAGGGTTAGTAGATCAATTGGTTGATGTGCAGTTTAGGGATTGGCAGTTACCTAAACTTTCTCCAGGGATTTTAGCAAAAATCGGTTCCTATTGCATTACGGCGGATGATTTATTGAAGTCAATTGACTATAATCGGTTTAAAGGAGTTCAGGGAGAAATATTTTTCTTTTATGAAGCCCTAAGATTGAATAATAATGCCTTGGCTACAGCCTTGAAAAAAGGCCCCTATGCTATTCCTGCTAAATTGAGATAGGGGAAAGCCAGGGGAGCAGGGGGTAGGAGGAGCAGGGGATGTAAACTCCTTCTATTACCCATTAGTAATTTGTAATTCGTAATTTCTAGGTCTTTTTGTTTTTAAAGATTTTACCAATGCCAAATGTGAATAAACCCGATAATAACGCAACTATAAAACTAAGGGCAAGGGATATTCCAAAGGTTATAAAGGGATAATCAGTCGCATATTGATTTAATAATAGACCGGAACTAGAGCCTGTAATTCCTCCCGCACTCATACCTGTACCGACGGCTAAAATGGTGATTTGCAGGTCATAATTGTTTTGTTTTTCCCATTCTTCCTGACGGTGTTGGTTTTCGGTTTGTTCAATTTCTGTAATTCCCCGAATAGATGCGATCGCTCGATCTACTAAAGTAGAACCCTCAACAAAATAGTTGAGTTGATCATTAATTCGTTCTTGAAAATATTGACTATCCTGATTAATAAAACCGAGAAAAAAATCTAAGTTCTGACTATAATTAATTAATGATTTCTCTTTTAATTTCCGTTGAATTGTTTTTAAAGTTTGTTGATAATTTTTACTATTAATTGCAATTGTATTTCTATAATGTTTTAAATTACGGAGGGTTTGAGAATAGGTAAAATCTTGCTGAGACAAAATTTTAAGTTTTTGTTTAAGCAACTTTAAGTCTTTTTCATTTAAAAAAGATTCATCTGTTATTTCCTGATTTAAAAACTCATTTAAACTCTTGATTTCCTGTTCAATTTTACCATAATAATTAAAGGCTTTTTCATATTGTTTGAGGCTTTCTTGGTAGGCGGTAATCACTTTATTACGATAAAAAAATAAATCAATAAATTCAGAATAACAATCAATAAAATCTTTACTGCTTTGATTCTCTGTAAATAACCAAATTAAAATATGACAGTAATGAATGTCTGAAGAATCAAGATTGATTTGACTTAAATTATCATATTCAAAAATAGGACTTCCAAATAATTCTCCCTGGTTTTGTAGAGGAGGACGTTGTTGATTATTCGGGATAAATTCTTCTAAGCATTTTTGAGCTAAAATTTCTAAATCTTCAATTGAGCTTTGTTTAAATTCCTCTGGAATAAAAGCAGTAATTAATAAAGTTTGTCCGAGGGAACTATCAACAAATTTGGGTAAAAATATCTGACCTCGATTAATTTTTCGGAAAAAATCTAACGATATTTCTTCTGTTTTTTTGCCGTTTTCCTGTTCGGGACGACGTAAATTAAAGGCTACAGCATAACTATCATGCAGACATTGGGGATAAATCCTTCCAGCAATTGGGGTTTCACTATTAGGGAGTTTCCCGTATATTTTAATCAGTGAATTTTTGGATTTTTCGGAAACTTCATCATCATATTGAGCAAGATTCAACCGTTCTGAAAAACGTAGTTTTTCCAATATTTGATAACACTTATCAAAAAGTTTTTGAGGGTTTTCAACTCTATTATTGCCATCATCCCTTAAGACTTTCCAGAGATGAAAGGCAAATAAATGTAAATTGGGAGCATAAACTTTTTCTATCATCTTAACGATTAATCCATTTGCTTAAAATTTGCTTAATATAATCCAGAATAGGAACTTTAACCTGGCAATCTTCGCTACTTTCAGGAGCAGGTATAATTAAAGTGCTGACTTCAGAATAGGAATTTTCTGATTGAGAATATTCTGAGGTTTCGAGTTGAAAATTAGGAATAATCCAGCGACCGTTATGGGGATCAGAATCACTAATTTCATCGAGTTCTTTTCGAGATTTTCCCTTCTTAGCTTGATCGTATAAATCTAACTGTTGCTCATGATCTCCACACCATTTTTCAATAGAATTTGCAGCTTGTTGAATTTGATCAAGGTTTAACTTTTCCAATTGTTCTAATAATCGGGTTAAACTAGATTTATCCTGATCTTGAAGAATGGGAGGTTGAATTTCTAACAGTTCTAAAAAACAAACTAGGGTTTCAATAGAGTCTTGCATAATTTATTCCCTCAACGGATTAACAATAGTAGAATCTCAAGAGAATTTTAACCTATTTTCCAATTGCACAGAAACCCGCCCAATAATAAGCTTCTTTAAAAGGTTGATAGGTTGATGAACGCAACCCTAAGTTTAGCTGTTGACGGAGTTTTTGTTTGGATTCTGGTTTTAATTGTAGCGCATCTAGCCATTTTATGAGGTTTTCTTTATCAACGGTTCTTAACCAGCTTTGGGCTTGATTTAAGGCCAAACTCACGGACTTTTCAGACGGGAACAGTTCATAAAACTTAATCATTAAAATCGCCGTTGATAAATCACTGACTCGCCATAAACTACAAATCACATTTTTAACCCCGGCAAACAGAAACCCACTGGGAAGACTAATATATTCTTCTAAAGTCTGATCAAATTGTGTTAACCCCGTTTCACAGGCGGATAATATTACCAGTTCCCCTTTTGGGAAATCTAAACTAAAGATTTCGCGTAGAGTATAACATTGATTGGTATCGACTTGTTTACCTTTTCTCCAAGGAAGATAAGACCCCCCCTCAGTCCCCCCCTTGGTAAGGTGGGGAAGGTTAGACCCCCCCTCAGTCCCCCCCTTACTAAGGTGGGGAAGATTAGACCCCCCCTCAGTCTCCCCCTTGGTAAGATGGGGAAGATTAGACCCCCCCTCACGTCCCCCCCTTACTAAGGTGGGGAAGATTAGACCCCCCTTTACCAAGGGGAAGATCAGAAAGTTCTTCACTCCCCCCATTACCAAGGGGGGCCGGGGGGGGTCAACCACCGCACCTGCTAAAATCAAATGGGATAATAATGGAGACTCAAAGTTAAACGACCCGTGACAAGCAAAGTGGAGATAATTGGCATCTCGAAAGAGATCACTATTGGGGGGCTGAGTTAGGGCGATTTTAGTGGCTTGTTCACGCAATAAAATATTCTTATCGGTAAATTTAGATGCAATCACATCCACTTCTAATTCTGCAAAGTCTAATTCTCCTGTGGGATTTTGAATCGCAAATAATTGAATATTGTTAACGGCATGGTCTGAATTTTCCTCCCGCAAGGCAATATTTTTTAACGACATTAACCCCATTTGCAAACTCGGTAAATATTGCACCCCCTGAGAAAATTTATCAAACAAACAGACGGTTTTTCCGTTATCTTTAGCAACGGGTAAAGCATGGAGGGGAAATAAATGTAATTCTCGATAGGGAACTAAGATTAAGCGTTGACAAGTGGGCGGAATTTTGCTCAAAATATGATTAATATTCAGAATTTCGGCTAATTCTTCTAAAAACGATTCTAACTGATCTTCCCAGATGTCGGTTTCGCTATTATAGGTTTCTAAATAGCGATCGCGCAATTCCACCACTGCCGTCACCGCTTCCGGTTTTGATTGCCAATAATAATCAGCGCGAAAACCTGATTGATCATCCTTCTCCCTCTTTTCTAAGGCGAGTTGGGGGGAATCTGCCCAAACTATAAACGCATAAATCCCTTCCGACGCGATAAACCATTCCACTAACGCCGTTTTCTCTGGCAATAATGCCGGAATTTCTGATAGATTAATCCGTTGCACCCGTTGGGTATATTCAAAGGTGGAATCAAAGGTTTTAATCTGTTCTAAAACTTGATTTAATTCCTGCTTTTGCTGAACCAAAGTTTCCCGAATTTGATTAATAGAATCAATCGGAATATTAACAGCACCCACACTTCGACTTTGAGGAGAATCTGGATCAATCCCAGCAGCCGGAATATCGCCGCCTAAAGATTCGATAAACCGTTGATTGGCAGAAAGTTCCCGACGCAACTGTTCTAACCGTTGACAAATCTCTGGTGGGGTATTTTTCGGCAATAAATCCCGGTTAACCAAGAGTTCAATTAAACTGCGAGACTTGCCGCGCTCCAGGGTTACTAAGGCTTTATCTATCTGGTTCTGATGGAGATAAGCTTGGACAAGGCGCTCATAAACCCCAACATTCTCACGCCGTCGCTGTTGTTTATTGGCATCGGAGCGATCGCGGTGACAGAGTTCTTCTAAAGCATCCAGGGCGGCTTCATAGCCCGTAATAGCCCGTTGCCAGTTTTCCACCTCAAAGGCAGTATTACCCAAATTACGCCCGATCAATAAATATTCTACCGGAAACTTCAGGGGAGAAGATAAAGCTAAGGCAGATTGCCAGGTTTCCCAGGCTTGGGGGATTTGTTGCAGTTTCTCGTAGATAGATGCCAAGTTATTCAGACTATGAAATTCTCTGCTACGATCTCCGATTTCTCGTGCAATCGTTAAAGCCTGCTGTTGACATCCTCGCCGCCGTAAAACGGACGGTGATTCCTAAACTTCACAATTTAGGTTTCTGCTTCTTAGCAACTGCCTCTACCCACAAGGAGTTTTCTGGTCTTATGTTCGCTCCACAGACTATCCCCGCAAGCCCTGCGGTTCTTATGTGTCGAAGTCTCAAAAAGAGAATTCTTAAGTTTGTGTTGATTCTAGGGGTGGACTGCCCATTGCCCTATCCTCATTTTCCCGGTCTACCGATTTTTCTGCGCCGCCAGTACAACTGGGCTTCGCTCGTTAGGCTGTCTGAATCCATCGTCACGGGTGGGTCAGTGACCATCCACATTCTAACACAAAGCCTAAGTAGAACTTAGGGGTTTCTACCCATTTTTTCGATAATAGTCGATAGCTTGTTGATACTGTCCCAAAAAATTGTAAACATTGCCCAAGCTGCCCAGAGCAACGCCTTCTCTCTGACGATCTCTGATTTCCTGGTAATGCTGCCAGGATTGTAACCCTTGGCGATATTGACTACGATAATATTCCTCAATTCCTTGATTGAATAAGCGATCCGCTTCAGCTTTTTGCTGTTCTGGGGTCATGGCACTATTCCTGGGTCTGGGCTGGGGTTGCTGATATTGATTTTAACTTGAACAGGACTTACGCAAGCAGGCTATATATAGCGTGTCAAAAGTAGGCGATCGCATACCAATGATAATAGCAATCGCCCTCAAAAGTCCTAATTATTTATTTTCCCCCCAATTTTGGGGGCTAGGGGGCTAGATCAGCAGTTTTAGAACCTATTTCTAAAGCAGCAATATTTGCCCCCTAAATCCCCCAAAATTGGGGGACTTTAAGATGTTGTCCTGTTAATAAGTCCTGTTTAATAAGGGTTTAAATCAAGAAATTAAAGAATTACCTTTAGTTAGTGTTTGTATTCCGGTTTATAACGGAGAAAAATTTATTGCTGAAGCAATATCTAGTATTTTATCTCAAACCTATTCGGCATTATCAGCTATTTCCCCCCCCATTTCGTCAGCAAGCGGTATTGATCTATAATTCTATCCAATGAATGGGGTTTGCCAACCTAACCAAAACCCTGTGATGATTGTAAATTCATTTTGATATTAAAGCCCTGAAGGGCTTACTACGAGTTTTGCTTCGATCATCATTTTTACAACATCGGGCATTTTATATTTTGCCTTCCATCCTAACTTTTGTTCTGCTTTACCCGGATTTCCTCGACCTACTGCAATATCCGTAGGTCGTAATAAATTACTATCAGATTTAACACAGGTTTTCCAATCTAATCCCACACAGGAAAAAGCTGTTTCTATAAATGATTCTAAGGCATAGGTTTCCCCCGTTGCGATCACATAATCATCGGGCTCTTGCTGCTGCAACATTAAATACATGGCTTCTACATATTCTGGAGCCCAACCCCAATCTCGTTGAATTGAAATATCCCCTAAATAAAGTTTATCTTGTTTTCCGGCTGCAATATCAATCGCGGCTTTAACAATTTTTTGGGTGACAAATCGTTCGGGACGCAGGGGAGATTCATGGTTAAATAGAATCCCAGAACAGGCAAATAAACCATAGGCTTCTCGATAGTTGGCGACTTCCCAAAAAGCCGTTGCTTTGGCTACAGCGTAGGGACTGCGGGGATGAAATGGAGTGTTTTCATCGGCAGGAAGTCCTTTTGTATCGCCAAAACATTCACTGGAACTAGCATTATAAAGTTTAATTTTAGCGCCTGTAAATCGAATCGCTTCTAATAAATTTAATGTGCCAATTGCCATGCTTTCTAAGGTTTCTACAGGTTGTTCAAAAGATAATCCTACTGAACTTTGACCTGCTAAATTATAGACTTCATCGGGTTTAACTTTAGTCAAGATTTGCAATACACTTCTAAAGTCCGTTAGACTCATAGATTCTAATTTGATTTTTTCCCGAATTCCCAAGCGGGATAAATTGCTAAAGGAAGACATTTGAGCATCCCGTGATGTGCCATAAACGGAATAACCTTGTTTTAACAATAGGTCGGCTAAATAGGCCCCATCCTGTCCCGATACCCCACAAATTAATGCTGTTTTCATCTTTAATTGACAATCCTTAATGTTTGATTTCATAACCCGCGAAGGCGGGTTTCGTCCGTGTAGCGACAGATTGAAATCTGTCGGAATATCGGAATCTTAAAACTATTATAAACGACTAACAATCCCTAAAATTCGTTCCATTGCATATTTCCATTCTGGGGATTGACTTAAGGTAGAAGCATCCAACGGATAGTTTTTGTAATTGGATAATCGCACAAAATCATTCACCCATTCTAACACAGATTCGGTGGCAAATTCAAAGGGGGAGTATTTTAAAGATTGTTCAAGAAAGTTAACCATTTGAGATAGATTACCTTGGGTATAATAATACCAAGCATTCCAAAGTAATGAAGCATATTTGAGACGATGGTTGAGATGTTTTACTTCAGTTTTCGTTAAGGGTAAATTGATCAAGTCATCTTCCTGGTGGGAAGTTAAAGCAATTTCTATAATTTCTAGGGTTTGTTTTAACATCCGGTCTTCTTTAAAGAGTTCTTCCGCCCGTTGTTTGGATGCTACACCCATTTTAGATAATAATAGAGGATTAATTGCTAATTCTTGAAGACTTTGAACAAGTTCATTAACCGTTTTTTCGGGATCAATATTAGGATCACTTAACAGTTTTCCCGTATCTCCTAATCCTTCGGGAATACCACCCGCAGCCGAGGCGATAATGGGTAATCCTTTTGCCATGGCTTCCATAATAGCAAAGGAGGGGGCGGCTTCTGCTAGGGAGGTTAATATAAAGATATCACAGGCATCTAACCAGTCGGGAATATTCCATATTTGCCCTAAGAATATGACGCGATCGCTAACTCTTAAATCCTCAACTTTTTGCTTTAATTCATGTTCTAAATCATGATCACTTCCCTGTCCTGTTCCTGCCCAAACAAAGTATAATTTTTCCCAGATAGAAGTGTGTTTTAATTTAGCGATCGCTTCTAACTGAAACCGATGTCCTTTAATCGGTGCTAATCTTGCTGTTGTTAAGCACATCATCCCATCTTCAGGAATCCCTATTTCTTGCCGTAACCGTTGACGAGTGGCTAAATTAGGCGGGGCAAAATATTTTTCTGATCGCCCATAATATACTACATTTCCTTTATTTTTCGGTAAGCCAAATTGGTCTTGTAAAATCTGAATATGTTCGTAAGCTGCGGTATTAAAGGTACGCGAAGAACCATATTGATATAATACTCCTTTGGCGTAGGGAACACCATCTCCCATAGTAAAATTAATATGTTCTGGCATAGCTAATCCCAAGGCAATCATATATGGAATATTCCGTTGAATTGCAGTTTGTTTAGCGGCAAAATGGGAGTAAGGCCAGCCATCACTAAAAATAATAAAATCGGGCTTAATTTCATCATAAATGGCTTCTGCATCTTGGGTATTTCTGAGAATTCGCGGTAAATCTTTACTGGTACTATAGTCTAACCAATATTGCTGAATTTCTAACTCTTTTTCCTCCTCAACTAAGGGGTTATCATGTTTGGGTCTAACGGCCGTTACCCGATAGCCTAATTTAGCTAATTCACACAGAATTAAATGATCATATTGGGCTAAACCTCCAATACCCGGATCATCGGTATTTATTAACAGAATATGGGGTTTATTCGAGGCAGGAGTTAAGGTAGATTTAGGTCGGGGAGTAAGTTTTGGATTCATAATTTTATGGATAACAGTTTGCCATTCCTGAGACTTAATTAAAGCATAGGTATCTATTTTTTCCCCATAGTCTGACGCAATATTTTGAAACCCATCAAGCCATTGAGAAATTGTTTCGGTTAGAGGGGAAAAAGTATGTTTTATAGAGTTCTCTAAACAATATATCATTAAATCGGGATAACCATCTCGATACATTCGCCAAGCTAACCATACCCAGCGCTCATAACTTTCTTTTCGATGTAATTTACTAATTTGATCAGGAAGATTCGGATGATTAAAAAAATTATCCATAACAATTTCAGTATTTTTAATAACTTTTAATCCTCCTGACATTAAGTTATGATCATGTTGACGGTAACAGGCATGAATTTCTTTTAACCAAACAGTTTTACATCCCATTAAAGATAACCGTAAGACAAAATCTAAGTCTTCGGTAGGGGGATAATGATGATCAAATCCTCCAATCTTTTCCCACCATTCTCGACGTAAAATCATAGCACTAGGACGCACACATTTATGTAAAACCCAAGTTTCTAAATTTAATTCTGGTGCGTTTCCCCAAGGCGTAATGACACTCACTCCGATTCCTTTTTGATTAACAATACACCAGCCACTTTGGATTAAATCAATAGTTGGATCATTATCAAAAGCAGCGATCTGTTCTGCTAATTTTTGGGGTAAGAAAAAGTCGTCTCCATCTAAAAAAGCTAAAAATTCTCCTTGAGCTATTTCACAGCCATAATTTCTAGCTTTTGCTGCTCCTTGATTATCTTGATAGATATATTTAATTACAGGGAAAAAAGGTTTGAGAATTTCTTGAGTTTGATCTTGAGATCCATCATCAATCACAATGACTTCATAATTAGTATAGGTTTGTTCGAGAACACTTTTTACACATTGTTCAATATATTGGTCACAATTATAAGCGGGAATAATCACACTCACTCTAGGTTTATTTTGGGAAATATTTTCAGTAATTAATTGTTTCCATTCGGGTAAATTATAGAAATTTTCTAAATCAATTTCGTAACCATAACCACGACAATAACCAATAAATCTATGTACCCAATCAGAAATTGTAATGGCTACGGTATAAGCAGTATAAAGTAAAGATTTTTGGAGAAATTCAGCCATTGCTTGAGGATGATTGGTATGATATAAATGCCATGCCATCCAAGTTAAAGTTTCATATCGAGTGGGTTTTTCCAGTTGCAAAATTTCATCGGATAAATTAGGCTGACTGAAAAAATAATCGTGAAGTGCTACAATTAAGTTAGCCCTTTCTCTAGCTTTTTGATTAGAAACAGTTTGCTGATGTTGCCGATAATTAACGGTAATTTCAGGGAGCCAAATGGCTTCATATCCTTGTGATGCTAAACGCCAAATAAAATCAACATCATCGACTCCATTAAATCCAGAATCAAATCCTCCAACTTGTTGCCAAGATTCTCGCCTAAACATCAATGCACTGGGTAAAATTGGAGTTCTTGTCATCCAAGTTTTTAAGGTTAAATCGGGTAACTCATGCCAAGGTTCAATATCAGAAATGTTATGATTATTTTGATCAATTAAACGCCAACCACTATTAACAATTGCTACCATTGGGTTAGCATCAAAACAAGCAACTTGATGGGCTAATTTTTCCGATAAAAACACATCATCTTGATCCAGTAAAGCAATTAATTCTCCTCTGGCTTCCTGAATTCCGCGATTTCTAGCGGCTGCAACTCCCTGATTAGATTGAGCAATATAATGAATTAAAGAAGGATCTTGCCTTGTTTCTAAATAGTGTTGTATAATTTGAGGAGTGTTATCTGTTGAACCATCATCAACTATAATAATTTCATAGTTTGAGTAAGTCTGGCTCAAAACACTATCAATGGCTTGGCTAAGGTAGCGATCGCCATTATAAACCGGAATAATAACACTAACTTGAGGAAATGAACTTAACATAAAAATACGGTTTTAGCTAATCAACCTGTTATTATAAGTCTTATTGGCTTACATGATCAGTAGTTTGAGTAAATCGGATTGGATATCGGTTTGAATCAAAGCCAAATACTGGTTAAAATCTGAATAATTTCTAATTTATGAGGGATTTTAAAGTGTAATCTTTAACATCCTAGATGTTAAAATTTCTGGCCTATATGATGCAGTAAGGAGCGTTTTTTATGCCTCGTGACTTTGGACTAATTAAAAAGGGTAAGATTCAGAAGCCATCAGGAAAACATGATAATTTTGGAAAACCCCCTAAGTCTGTGATGTTACCTGGTTTAACAGGTAAGAATATACAGACCCTAAAACCCGTTAAATGGACTCCCATTAAACTGATTTTATTTTTGATCTTTGTATTTGGGCCCTACGGTGCTTTATTATATGTAGCTAGTGGGATTTCTCAAGTTTTATTTATCTATTTGTTGGCAATTCCTACCATTGCTGGTTTAGTATTTTTTCTGATATATCAACTCACTAAAGGTTAACAATTATTGGAATAAATTTTAATGAGTTTTGATTTTAACTGCTTACATCCAGAGCCGATTTCAGCTTCCACCTTATACGAACAGGCAGAACTTTATAGAAATCAAGGAAATTTGGTAGAAGCGATCGCACTTTATCAAAAAACTATCGAACTTGATCCTAACTTTTCCTGGGCCTATCATCAACTGGGAGATATTTTCTCCCAGCAAAATAACCCGACAGAAGCCATTTTTGTTTATCGTCAAGCGATCGCCCTTAACCCCAACTTTTCCTGGTCTTATCATAACATAGGAATGGCATTAATTCAACAAAAAAAATGGGATGAAGCAATTTTAGCTTACTCAAAAGCTATTGAAATCAACCCTAATTTTTGTTGGTCATATTATTATTTGGGAGAGGCTTTTTATCAACAACAAAATTGGCAAAAATCTGTGAATGCTTATTTTCAGGCTTGGAAACAAAACCCGGATTTATTAGAAAGTATTAATCAAATTGGAGCTATACTTCAAACTCAAATCAAAAAGGGATTAGATCCGGTAATTAATGATTATTGTTCGGTAGTTAATGAATCTTCTAAAAATAAATTGTTACCAATTGATTTTGAACTTTATATAAAATTGGCAGAAATTCTAATTCAAAAAAATTATGGGTTTGCAGCCCTTATATTTTACCAGATTGCCTTGCAAATTCAACCTAATAATTTAGATATTTCTCAAAAAATAGAAACTATTTTAGAGCAAAAAAAAGTTTTAGATCAAGAGGTAGAAAAATGTCGGGATGCTGTGCAACATAAACCCAATGATCCCCAAGTTTATTATAACTTAGGAATGGCTTTATATCGTAACCAACAGCCGGATAAAGCGGTTTTTGCCTATCTCAAATTTTTAGAACTTAAACCCGATTTGTACCTTTGGAATTATCAAAATATTGTTGATTTAATAGCAACACAAAATCAAATTGTCACAGCCATTAATATTGTTAATCAAGCAATTAAAAAAGATCCAGACTCCTCTATTTATTATTTGAATTTAGCCGTATTATATACTGCTCAAGGAGATTTACAATCTGCGATTAAATATAATTATATTGCTGGTCAAAAAATCATCCCTAAATTCCGTCCACAATGGCAGAATATTTCAGCACTATTAAAACCTGTTAATCACCTAGATTATTTAATAATTGGAACCCAAAAAGGTGGGACAACTTCTTTAAATTACTATCTTTCTGAACATCCCAATATTATGTCCTCAATGATTAAAGAAATGCCCTTTTGGTCAAATCAAGTTCATCGAGGTTTGGAGTGGTATTTTTCCCATTTCCCCCCCATTCCTCCTAACTATCATTGTTTAGTAGGAGAAGCAACACCAATAAACTTTAATTCTCCAGAAGTAGCCGAAAACTTAGTTAAATTTTTTCCGAATGTTAAATTAATTTTATTATTAAGAAACCCGATTGACCGAGCGGTTTCCCACTATTATCATTGGTTAAGTTTAAAATGGGAATTATCTTGTTTTGAAGAAGCAATTCAACGGGAAATAGATCAATTAGAGGATCAAACTATTGATTTTTGGAGAAAAATCCATCAACCAAACTTTCAAGGATATTTAGCTAAAGGGTTATATATTTATTTCTTAGAAAAATGGATCAAAGTATTTCCTAGGGAACAGTTTTTAATTTTAAGCAGTGAACAATTCTATACAAACCCTGACCAGGGAACAACAGAAGTCCTGAAATTTTTAGGTTTACCGGAATATCATCTTTCAAACTATCATCAATATAATACCCGACCCTATCCCCCCATATCTGAACCAACTCGGACATTACTCAATGATTATTTTCAGCCTTATAATCAGCAGTTAGAGGAGTTTTTAGGAATGCAGTTTAACTGGAATTAGATTAGATTTATGTTATAATTATAATCTGTCTAGCTAAATCCATATAAAAACCTATTTTAACTTAAATTTATATTTTTTAATGTCAATATCAAATCATGATTAGAGAACCTGATAAAATCAAATTGGAAGATCAGTTTAATTTAGGAAATAAATTTTTAGATAATGGCAAAATTGATCAAGCAATTGTTTGCTATCGTTACGCCATTGAATTTAATCCAACCTTTTATCATCCTTACTGTCAATTAGGGTTGGCTTTAAGTCAAAAGGAGCATTTTACAGAAGCAATTTTAGCCTATCAAAAAGCCATAGAATTAAATCCTAGTTTTAGCTGGTCGTATCAAGGTTTAGGGGAAAATCTTAGTAAGGTAAAACGCTGGGAAGAAGCTATTTTAGCCTATCAAAAAGCCATAGAATTAAATTCTGATTTTAGCTGGTCGTATCAAGGTCTAGGGGAAAATCTTAGTAAGGTAAAACGCTGGGAAGAAGCGATTTTAGCCTATCAAAAAGCCATAGAATTAAATCCTGATTTTATTTGGTCTTATTATGCTTTAAGAGAAGCTTACCAAGCCGTTAAACAGGAAAACAAAGCAGTTTCTACTTATCGTCGCTTTATTGCTATTAATCCTAAAATTGCGGCAGGTTATTTTAATTTAGGAATAATTTTAAAAGAATTAAAACAATGGGAAGAAGCGTACATTACTTTTAGTGATTGTCTAAAAATTAATCCTGATTATCCTGACTTAAATTTAAACTTAGAAATAGTCTATCAAAAATTAGGAACGTATTTACAACAGCAAGCAATTACTTGTGATCAAAATTATATTAAAATCAACTATCATTCTAATTTCTATTTATTGATTACAGATTTTTTAATTAAGCAACAACGATGGGAAGAAGCAATTCCCTATTTATTGCAATGGTTAAAACGACATTCAGATAATTTTGATAGTTATGTTAAATTGGGTTTAATTTTAGAAAAAATGGGGCGAAAGTTAGATGGAGATGGATGTAAATATTTGCAAATTATCCCCCTTGATGTACTTCAAAAATACTTGAATTTATCACCTGATTTACTGATAAATAATCAAGATTATCCTCCCGCTCAGAAAATATCAATTTACCCTCAAAGTTTAGTAAATTTTAATCCTCCAAACGGAATATTAGGAGAACCTAATTTTAGGTTGTTTCCTAACTCTATGCTATCCTCAGAAGCGTTTGTTGCAGTCATCCCTAATGGACGAGGGTGGGGAGATGCTTTAACATCTGCTGTTATGACTTCAGAACACCAGTTAATTAAGGATTTATCAACAGGTTGTGGTGAGTTAATAATTAGTCGTGAACAATTACAAGATCCTTTGGAATTACAAGGAAATGTAGCTTTTTTATCAGCGCAATTCGGATTAATTTATTACCATTGGATGTTTGATATTATAGCCCGTTTGCATTTATTAGAGGAAGCTGATTTTGATTTCAATAAAATTGATTGGTTTGTCGTTAACCGTCATCAATCTCCCTATGAAAAAGAGATGCTAAAGCTGTTGAATATTCCCGAACATAAAGTAATTGATAACTGTATTTATCCCTATGTTAGAGGGTCAGTATTATTAGTTCCATCTCCTGTTCATTGGAGTCATTTAAAGTCTTCAAAATGGGGAGTAAATTTTATTAAAAATAAGTTTCTTTCCGCTAGTATTAATTCAAATAATTATCCCCAGCGAATTTATATAAGTCGCCAAAATGCTAACTGTCGAAAAGTTATCAATGAGTCGGAGTTTTTACCCTTTTTAGAAACATTAGGTTTTCAAACGCTTTGTTTAGAATATTTACCTTTTCAAGAACAAGTTGGTTATTTTGCTAATGCAGAAATTATCATCGCACCCCATGGGTCAGGATTAACTAATTTAGTCTTTTGTCGTCCTAATACAAAGGTGATTGAGTTTTTATTTCCTGAATGGGAGACTTCTTATTATTGGCAACTTTGCAATATAGTCGGCTGTGAATATTACTGTTGTGTCGGTGAACCGATAGATGATGAAGGATTAAATTTTATTCCAATTTTTGACAATATAAAAATTAAGTCTTATACTATTATTGAACTTTTAAAAATGGCAAAAGTTATTAATTAATTATGACTCATTTTAACGATGATAATACCAAAAATAATTCACAAATAGCAGAATCTCATTTAATTTCTGCAAATCAATGTTTAGAAGAGGGAAACCCTGAACTAGCTTTATTTTTCTATAATCAAGCCATTGAATTAAATCCTGATAATGACCAGATTTATTATAAATTAGGTCAAACTTTAATGCAGTTAGAACGTTATGAAGATGCGATTACAGCCTATTCTAAATCTATTCAACTTAATCCTAATTTTCCTTGGTCTTACAATAGTTTAGGAGAAGTATTAATTAAATTAGAACGCTGGGAGGAAGCGATCGCAGCCTATACTCAATTTATTAAATTTAATAATAATTTTTGTTGGGCTTATTTTGGTCTAGGAGAATCTTTTTTTAACTTAAATCAGATAGAAAAATCTATTAATTATTATGAAAAAGCAATTAAATTTGAGCCTACAAATTGCTGGATTTATATTAAATTAGGGGATGCTTTATTAAAATTAGACCAACCAGAAAATGCGATTAAATCTTATTCTCAAGCAATTCAGCTTAATCCAAATATAGATTGGTTTTATGAGAAATTAGCGGAAACTTTCTTATCTAAAAATCAGTTAGAAAATGCAATTCAAGCCTACCAAAATGCTATAACTATAAATCCGCAAAGCTGTTACTATATCGCAATTGGTAAAATTTTAATCCAACAGGAATTATGGGATCTTGCTTTAGATTATTTAATTAAAGGATTACAAATACAGCCAGATTACTATGAAGCATATAATTATATTGCTAATATTTTTGAACAAAAAAATCAACTATTAGATGCTGTTTTTTGTGAAGTTCATCATCAATTACCAATCTCTTTAATTCAAAAAATATTTAATTTATCAGAGGAGCAGTTTATCACAACTAATACAGCTAAAAATTTAGCTATAATGCCAGTTTATCCCCCTACCAATATCAAACTCAAGCCTCCTAAGTTGATTGAAGGAACCCTCAACCCTTATTTTCAAGTCCCCTCAATTAATTTCCCAGAAACCTTTGTTTCTAGTATCCCTCAAGGCAAAGTTTGGGCAAATTCATTGAGCAGTGCTGTTCTCACATCAGATCATCAATTAGTAACAGACTTATCAACAGGAAGTGCTGCTTTAGTCGTTAATTCTTCTCATCTAAATTCACCTAGAAACTTAGGGGGAACTGTGGCATTTTTTTCTATAAAATGGGGAGAAAACTATTATCACTGGATGTTTGATATTATTGCTAGGTTTGATTTATTATCAACCTATTGTTCACTAGAAGAAGTAGATTATTTTATCATAAATAGATGTCAATTTGCTTATGAACGAGAAACCCTATATCTGTTAAATATCCCTTCAGAAAAAATTATTGAAACTTGCAATTATCCGGCTTTACAAGCGGATCGATTTTTAATTCCGTCCTATTCCCATTCGACTTACAGAACCCCTGAATGGGCTTGCAACTTCTTAAAAAATTTGTGTCTCAAGGGTCAAGATCATCAAGGATTGTTTCCTTTAGAAAGAGTTTATTTAAGTCGAAGTAACGCATCCTATCGTCAGGTATCTAATGAAGCAGAAGTCATCTCATTTTTACAGCAATTTGGATTTACAGTCTTGAGTTTAGAAACTTTATCGGTCAGACAACAAGCCTATTATATGGCAAATACTAAAGTCATTATTTCTCCCCATGGAGCAGCTTTAACCAATTTAGTTTTTTGTTCCCCAGGAACTCAGGTGATTGAGTTTTTAATGCCAAATTGGACGCTATCTTGTTATTGGGAATTAAGTAATATTGTGGGTTGTGATTATTACTGTTTATTTTGTGAACCTGCCGATTTTGGCCGTTCTCCGACGGATGGATCTCAAAATATTAAGGTCAATTTGGATTCTCTTTTAAAATTAATGCAATGGGCTGGAGTTGTTTAGGAATAGGGATCAATTTTCCTACTTTTGGGAGATTTTACTAATAACCAACTAAAATAATCTGAATAGGGTTAAAACCGTAAAAAATTGTCAGAAACCCCACGCCTTTAGGCGGGGGCTTGTAAAAGCCTAATCTGACCAGACTCAGGTAGCAATACCTACGTTAGAGGCAAGCGTTAAAGTTCTTACCTACGGATGCGTTTAGCCAGTCTGTAGCTCTAAAACCGAATCGTTAAACAGGTGTAATGGGTTAAGCCAGTGCGATTTGGATAGTACCGACCTCTAACTTTGTCGAGGCTCACATTACCGGAGCGATCCGAGTCGGTTTCTAGGTTCCGAACCAAAAACCTAGTCCCCACAAAGGGAAAGATAATCTTTCAGGCCGCTTTAGCCGCATCCGTGTTCCTCCCCATAGTTAAAGCTAGGGGTTTCCCACTCGTTTTTTGATGATTAAATCTTGGATGGTAATTGGAGGAGTGGCGTTTTTAGTCGCCTTAGCCAATAATATTCTATTAACTTCTGATGATATCCGATGGTTTAATCGTTTAACCCGTCCCAGTTGGTTAACCTTTGAAAAAGCAATTCCTTTAATTTGGATAATCGTTTTTATTGCGGGGGCTTGGTCAGCAATTTTAGTCTGGGAAGCCGAACCCGGAATATCCCAAACCTGGGTATTAATGGGATTTTACCTATTATTAGAATTAGTGATTTTGTCCTATACCCCGGTAATGTGCAAAACCAAAAGTTTACGCATCGGAACAATATTAGGCGGGACAGGTTTTATTTTAGGCTTAATGTTAATGGTGAGTGTTTGGCCAGTGTCTCAAACCGCAGCCTATTTACTCCTCCCCCTTGTCCTGTGGAGTCCAATTGGAACCTATACCACCTGGGCGATGCTCCCACTCAACCCCGCAGATGTTTAAAAACATACCAGCCACCTACTATGGGTTAAATAATAGGTGGCTGATATATAGCAATATAGGAACCGAAGCGGCGCACTTAAGACAGAGACAAAGTACGACGTTTAGTAGTCATCCGATAGGCTTCGATAATATCGCCCATCGTCCAGTCATTGAAGTTATCCAAAGCAACACCGCACTCGTAGCCAGCATTGACTTCCTTAGCATCCTCTTTCATCCGTTTCAAGGAATCGAGGACACCTTCGTGAATCACCTCATTTTTCCGGCGAATTCGGACTTTACAGTTCCGCACCACTTTACCCGACAGCACATAACAACCAGCGATGGTATTGCGTCCCACGGGGAAAATCGCCCGGACTTCCACTTGACCTAGATGTTCCTCCACCAGTTCCGGTTCTAATAGCCCTTCCATGGCAGCCTGGACGTCATCTAAGAGGTTGTAAATGATGTTGTAATCTCGGATGTCAACTCCGGCGCGATCGGCAGCTTGACGAGCACCATGGGCTAAGGTGGTGTTAAATCCAAGTAAGACCGCATTACTGGCCGCGGCTAAGTCAATATCCGTTTCCGTAATTTCACCCGGGGCCGCTAACAGCAGTTGTAGTTCCACCTCTTTCTGAGGCAGTTTCTTCAGGGCTCCAACGATCGCTTCTATAGATCCTTGAACATCCCCCTTCAGGATCAAGTTCAGTTCTTTCAACTCACCCTGTTGAGCACGGGCGGAGAATTCACTCAGACTGATCCGACCCTTGATTAAGCGGGTTTCCCGTTTCGTTTCTGCCCGTTGGGTGGCCAAAGCCGAGGCTTCTTTTTCACTTTCAAAGACCTCGAATTCATCCCCAGCCGCCGGGACATCCCGCAGACCTAAGACCTCAACGGCAAAGGAAGGACTGGCATTATCAACCCGATCGCCTCGGTCATCCACCATCGCCCGGACTTTACCCAGGACGGAACCCGCCACCACAATATCCCCAACTCGCAGGGTACCATTTTGTACCAACAGCGTCGCCACAGGGCCACGGGACTTGTCAAGGTGAGCTTCAATAATCGTTCCTTTCGCGGCTCGGTCAGGGTTGGCATAGAGATCTTCCACCTCCGCCACTAACAGAATCATTTCTAGGAGAGTATCAAGGTTTTCTCCCCTGATGGCACTGACGGGAACCATAATCGTGTCACCGCCCCATTCTTCAGGAACCAGGGCAAATTCCGTTAACTCCTGTTTCACCCGATCAGGCTGGGCACCTTCCTTATCAATTTTGTTGATAGCAATAATCATCGGGACTCCGGCAGCCTTAGCGTGACTAATGGCTTCAATGGTTTGGGGTTGGACTCCATCATCGGCGGCCACCACCAGAATTGCCACATCCGTAACTCGTGCGCCCCGGGCTCGCATGGCGGTAAAGGCTTCGTGACCCGGAGTATCGAGGAAGACCACTTGCTGGGTTTTGCCCTCATGTTCCATATCGACATGATAGGCTCCGATGTGTTGGGTGATGCCCCCAGCCTCTCCTTGAGCCACTTTGGTTTCGCGGATCGCATCGAGGAGGGTGGTTTTCCCGTGATCGACGTGACCCATGATCGTGACCACCGGAGGACGCCGTTGCAGATGCTCCAGATCCTCTGCGTTCAGCATATTGTCGGGCTTGATAGCACCGGATTTGAGTTTTTCGTTTTCAACTTCAACGCCGAGGTCTTGACAGATTAACAGAATTGTGTTGTAGTCGAGGGTTTCGGTAATATTAACTGCAATCCCTTGGGAAAACAGGCGTTTGATAATTTCCGTTTCCGGCAAGATTAAGGCAGAGGCGAGTTCCTGAACAGTCATTGGCCCAGGTACGATGACTTTCTCCGGGCGTTCAGCCTTGGGTTTAGCCTCCGTCCGGCGCGTATTGCCTCCTCCAGAACTCGAACCCCGACTGGGTGCGGGTTTTTTCGGTCTAACCGTTATCGCTGCCACACTTTGTCCGGGGCTGGCTTTGGGTTTGGGGGGACGGGCTAGGGAGACGCTAATCATGGCGTTGTTGGCATTCAGTAGAGACAACGCATTCATTTCATCGTCGTCGTCCTCATCTAAGGAGGGTTTAGCCCGTCGCTTGGCTTTGAGTTTAGCCGCCTTGGTTTTAGCGGTATCTACAACTTCTTCTTCTTCCTCCTCCCATGCTGGCCCGCGTTTTCCAGTGCGGGGGGGGTTCGGCCGAGTCAGGGTTACAGCCCGTTTTGGCCGTTTGACTAAATCATCGGTGGTAGCTAAGGGTTCCTCCTCGGCACCCTCGGTCGATTCTCCATCCTCATCAATCACTTGAGCCGCTGGCTTACGGGACGGAGGAGCCTGTAAATCAGAAATTGAGCGGGGTCTGGGACTGCCAACTTCTTTACGGGGCGGTCTTCGGCCCTCTGAATCTTTTTCTTTCCCTTCTGGGGTAGTTTGTTGAGATTTGGGAGTCGGTTTTTCGGGAGAGTCCGGTTTAGACTTTGACTCAACGGGTTTAGGCGTTGGTTTATTTGTCTTCAAAACGGGCTTATTTTTAGAAATGGCTGCTGGTTCCGGGTTCACACTGATACTCACGGGAACTGGCTCTGCGGGTCTAATAGGGGGAGCAGAAAGAGGTGCGGCTTCCAATGGGGATGAATCAATCTGTTCAGATGTTTCTATTTCCCCGACAGAAACCCCCATGGCCATATCTTCGGTTTCTGAGGCCACTTTCTCGGCTGTTATGGGGGAAGATTCCGTTTCCGCTTGAGCCGGAGCAGTGGGTTTTGATAATACAGGTCGATTTAACGTGGGTTTCACAGGCGCTTTTGAAGAAACAAGTGATTTAGGTGGGGTAGCAACAGAAGCTGATTCAGAGGAACTCGCCTCATCGTAGGGGGGGGAGGACTCGAAGCTCGACCGAATTTTGGGCTTCTGGATCTCTAAAATTTCTTGCCGTTTTTTGTCGCTGGGTGCGATCGCTGATAATTTCGCATTAGGAGGCGATCCGGGTGCTTTTCCTTCAAGCTGACCCGGGTTCGGATGAGTTGCGACGTATTTTTCAATGCGTTCTTTATCTGATTCTGAAATCGTGCTACTGTGGCTTTTAACTGAAATATTTAGCCGTTCACACACCGCTAAGATGTCCTTATTATCCAAATTAAGTTCCCGTGATAGTTCGTAAATTCTGACTTTGGCGTTGTTCATCCACTAACCCCTCTTCGTACCTACCCATGGTTTGATGTTTACATAGTTCGATTTACTCTTACAACAGTAACCCGCACGTTTTAAATAACGATATCATCTGCTCTGGTTATTTAAGTGTCAAGGATGCAGATGTAAGGTCTGCTTTGACAGTTCTTAATTTTATTTTAATTTTTGGTGAAATCTAATTCCTCAAATCTTTAGTATTGCCTTTATCAAGTTAGCAGATATTAACCGGATGGTGAATAATAATCAATTTAGTTACTCAGTCTACTCTATTCTGCTTTAACATAAACCTTCTAGTCCTCTATCTGGAGAGTAGGTTTGCTGATTGAACAGAAAGATATTGTTGAGCAACTCAAGATCTTCAGATCCCAGGCAATTTTTCCCACCATTCCCTACCAAGTAGGACATGGGGATCAATTCCAGGTTAATCTAAACGCTGCCATAGGCCTTGATAAACTTCCTCTGACACCGATATTCGGAGTGCGTGTCCCAGTCGATTTTTTTTCTGAGCCACCTTCAAACAATCTGGGTTAGGGCAAAGATAGGCCGAACGACCCATGCCATGATCCAATTGTACCTGATCTGATGAATAGAGCCTGACAAATCGCCAGAAGCTTTCTTTTGCCCCTAATCGGCGACAAGCCACACAACGACGTTGATTTTTCATGGGCTTGACAGTTATAGCGGGGAATAGGTAATGGGTTTTGGGTAATAGAAAGAGTTTACCTGCCCTGCTCCCCCTGCATCCGGTACTCCCCCTGCTCTCCTATTCCTCCTCAAATTCATCATAGTTGCGATCGTTGATCGCCTCCTGACGTTCGAGTTCTTCGGCGATTTTTTGATCTTCGGCTGCTGCATCATACTTAGCCGTATCCTTAATATCAATTTTCCATCCCGTCAACCGAGCAGCGAGACGAACATTTTGCCCCTCCTTGCCAATGGCCAAACTCAATTGATCTTCAGGAACCAGAATATGGGCGCGACGTTCATCGGGATTGACTAAACGAACTTCATCGACTCTCGCCGGACTCAGGGCATTAGCAATATAGGTGGCTGGGTCAGGAGACCAGCGAATCACGTCTATTTTCTCGCCCCGCAGTTCGTTCACCACCACTTGAATCCGTGACCCCCTAGCCCCAATACAGGCTCCCACAGGATCAACATCTCGATCGATGGTATCTACTGCTATTTTAGTCCGGGGGCCGACGTGACGGGAAGGAGGGTTGGCTTCCCTGGCCACGGCCACAATTCGCACCACTTCATCCTCAATTTCTGGGACTTCATTGGCAAAGAGATACACCACTAACCCGGCATCAGACCTAGATACCAACAATTGGGGCCCCCGTTGGGAACCTTGGGAGACTTTTTTCAGGTAGACCCGGAAGGTGGCATTGGCGCGGTAGTTATCATTGGGCAGTTGTTCCCGTTTAGAAAGTTCCGCTTCCACACTGGTGCGACCAAAACCACTGGCTACTTCCAGAATCACCGACTGGCGTTCAAATCGGAGGACTTTGGCTTGCAATACCGTGCCTTCAAGTTCTTTAAACTCCTCTTGAATCATTTTGCGCTGCTTATCCCGCAGTTTTTGAGCTAAAACCTGTTTGGTTTGGATCGCTGCCATCCGACCAAATTCCCCTTGATCCGGGGTAACATCTAGGGTGACGGTATCCCCTAATTGGGCTTCGGGAGCGACTTCTCGCACGTCTTTTAAGGCAATTTGATGATCTTGGTTGCTAACTTGTTCAACAATGGTTAGATTTTTGGCTAAAACTCGAAATCCTTCTTCATCGACATCGAGTTCGACATCAAAATTATCAAAATAATCTTCACTAAATTGGGTCTGAATTTCGATGGTACGACGATAGCGTTCATACCCTTTTAATAGAGCTTCTCGTAGGGCTTCTTCTACGGCCTGTTTCGGTAAATTCCGCTCTTGAGAAATACCATTAATCATATCTTGTAAACCGGGCAAACTCACCATTGACATAGTTTTTATCCTCTAAACTTTATTTTTTGTTGATCACACAGATGAATTTTTCACAGAAAATTGGGGAAGTACATCGCCCGAAAGGTTAAATCACGATCTTGTTAAAATCTTTAGGGGTTAAAAACTTTACTCCTCAACAGTTTCATCGAATAACACTTCCGTAATTAATTCCCGGGGAATGGCTAGTTGTCGTCCTTTTTGGCTTAAATAAACCGCATTTTCATCCCGACTCACCAGTTTTCCCCGTTGTTGAGAATGACCTTTGTAGGGTTCTGATGTTTTAACAATAATGGAAAATCCTTTAAATGAAACGAATTCTCGATCACTGGTTAAAGATTCCGAAATTCCGGGGCTGGAAATCTCCAACACATAGGCATCGGGAATAATATTGCCAGTCTCTAATTCCTCATCCAAGGCTCGACTCATCCGTTCACAATCTTCCAATCCGATATCCTGACTGGGGTTGCGGATATCTACACGCAGCACAGGAGGTTTCTGATTGGTGTAAAAGGTTGCCCCGACCACTTCCAGTCCCAATGTTTGGGCGATGGGGGTGGCGATGTCGAGAATTTGGGGGATCAGAGGATGAGCCATAGTTGACGTGAATGCTAGAGTCTACAGGGGGTTATGAGGTTAACTGCCATTAAAAAAGTGGGGTCAATCCCACTCCAGATCGTGAAACAGTGTCTCCTCACCAAGCCAAAGACGAACCCTGTGGGTTCGCCTCTTGTTCTAGTTTAGCTTAGAGCGAAAGCAATTGCTAGATATCGGGTTTCGAGTTTTGCTCTCGGGTCTGGGATCAGTTCTATTTATTCGGTTCCTTTGATGTGTCTTTGTTCCTTTAATTGGGCAAGAACTTGTTCAAAGTTAGATTCATCCACTTGCTGAATATAGTTGATTTTGAATTCTTCTAAGAAGTCAATTAACAGGGTTTTAATTTCCTCTAAGCCCTGTTCTTTTTGTAATTCTTCTCCTAAAATTTTATTAAAGTTTTTAACCAGTTGATTAGATAATTTTGTTCCCACGGGATCATTCATGGCTTTGGTCACGGTTTGATAGGCTTCCTGGGGCCCCTCCGTGGCTAATTTAGAAAGTTCGGTAATAATTCTTTCTTGAATTTGTTGGGGAATTTGTTGTAACCCTGGAATCGTTTTAAATTGTTGAATCACAGGAGATTGTTCGATTACCCGCTCTATATTGTAGCGCAATAATGCTTCAATGTCAAGTTCTAATTTAGGAATAACTTTATAAACAACAACCTGAATTAAATGATTGCCGATCGCTTCTATTTCATTAACATTATTAATGTCTAAATAGGGTTTATCTTGATTCAAAAATAGTTGTTTAAAAATATCACCTCTCCTAATTTCTCCTTGAATCTGTTGAATCACTTCAATCACCACGAACTCGGTTAATTCCCTGGCAATGGCGGCAACAAATCCCCTGGTTATTTGGATTTTAATGGGTTCTAAACTAATAAAATGTACCTGATTTAAACGAATCGTTACCGGAATAATTCGTAACAATCGAAAAATCGGTAAAAACAAAAACACATCATACCACCGCCATAACATCGCATCAAACCAAGTTACCTTAGAATAACGACGACTAATTAAATAGGTTCTCGCTAAAAATTCTAAAATAAAAATGATAGTAAAGGGTAAATCAACTTTCCAAAACGTGCGGGTAAATTTTCCATTTTCCGAGATACTGCGATAATAGTTTGTCGCCACTAAGGGTCTAATATTTCTCTCAAACCATTTCATTTGTTGGTCATAACTGTTTTGTTTAAGATAAGATGAAGACCAAAATATATTAAAAGATTCTTTTGCAGAATTATTGGGATTTTTGATATGATCTCGCATCCGATTTTTAATTCGTTCTAAAGTCCCACTTCTCTCGGCAATAGCAAAGGGATTTTCATTGATAATTTCCTCACTTTGATTTCTTAACTTTCCTAATATTTCATCGGTTTCAGGCGAATATAAGCTGGTTTCAGCTATCGTAACTTTTAACTGTTCAATGGTCTCTAAATATTTTTCTGTGATTTGATGGGGTTCAATGCCTTTGATCGGATCATAAACTTGAGTCACAACTGGAATATAGTTAAAATAGTAATCTCGCAAATCCGTATAACTCATGTCGAATAAAACCAACCCGTAGTTCAGCGTCGCAACCATGGCCATCAACTGTTCAAACCAGGGAATATTTTGATTTTTTTTAACAGAAACAGTATTTTTCACAATTAGATATTAAAAAATAAAACAACAAAAAATATTAATAAATCCCCCGTTGTTGGGCTTTAGCCCAAGAATAAGAGGGCTAAAGCCCAACAACGAATTTTTTTAATCATGTCCACATACTTACATTTGTAGGTATTATGAAGTAGAAAAATTTACCCTAACCTTTCACATTCAATACAGTTCACCGATTTAATCTATGTCCCATACTTTAGCAACTCCCCAAATTAGTGTCATCATTCCAGCATACAACTGCGATCGCTATATTGGGCAAGCCGTCGAAAGTATTCTTAATCAAACCTATCCTGCTGACGAAATTATTATTATTGATGACGGTTCCCAAGACAATACCCGTCAAGTTTTACAACCCTATTCTAACTATATTCGCTATGTTTATCAAGAAAATCAAGGGGTTTCTGTCGCCCGAAATCATGGGTTAAAATTGGCGCGGGGGGAGTTTATTGTGTTTCTGGATGCAGATGATATCTTTCTTCCCAATAAATTAGCAACCCAACTCGCAGTTTTTCAAGCAAAACCCCATCTAGGACTGGTTCAAAGTGGATGGCGTCGAGTGAACCAACAAGGAGAAACCCTCATGGATGCGACACCTTGGGATTATGTTCCAGAGTTGAATTTAGAAACTTGGTTGCGTTGGAAACCCTTGGGGACGATGGGAACCTTAATGTTTCGTCGAGAATGGTTATTAAAAATAGACGGGTTTGAACCCGGGTTAGCCCACGCGGAAGATGTCGATTTAATCTTAAGAATGGTATTATTAGGGTGTGAATCTGCATGGTTACAACAATCAACAGTTTGTTACCGTCAACATGACCGGAATACGATGCGGGATGGAGTTTCTCAAGCGAAATCTATTAATTATGTTTTGGATAAATTTTTTAATCTTCCTAATATTCCCCTAGAAATTCGGTTAATAGAAAATTGGGTACGTTACAGTACCTTAGTTTGGAGTTCCTGGTATTTATATTATACTGGATTTCCGATGGAAATGGCAGAATATTTGCAAAAATCTTGGCAATATACGCCATTTTTAGCGATAGAAACCCTAATCAATTGGACGGAAAGTTTTGTGCATTATTCTAATAGTTTAGGACAGACTTTGGAGGTGAATCAACTTTGTAATTTACCCGAATGGCAAAATTTAACCCTTTGGGTTTTAGAACAAACTGTAGAAAAACGTTCTCAATCTTTAGAAGGGGGAATTAAGTTACTGTAATTTCTGCTAATTCCAATAAACTCATTAAATCATCAATATTAATTCGCATATTCAACAATCCCGAATGGGTCAGATCTTCGTCCATTGTATTCTCTACCAGTTCCCCAATTAAATAGTAATGTTCCAGCCCACAAATATTACTAATAATTCGATAGCAAGGTGGAACATAAGTAGGAGAAAATAATTCGATAATTTTGGTTCCAGGTTGACAGAAAACAATATTGGATAATCCTGCACCATGGGGGGCTAAAACCACGGAGGCACTCGCCATTAATTCAGCTTGTTCAGAAATCGTTAAGGATTCTAAAACAACACTCTCAAAGTTGAATGGTTCTAAACTTTGCAGTAACTTATTTTCATTCAGAAGGTAGCGATGATTTGCTTTTCCTCGACTGATATAAAGGTGACGATAGGCTGGAATTTTATAAACCTCTTGAGAAACCAACTGTTGCTTTAAAAATTGGCAAATCCAAGGAGAGGCTACATGGAAAAAATTAGGTACAGGAGCAATAACTTTTTTAGCTTGAATGTAAGGTTGAGAACGACTCTCAATAATTTTAGATTCAGGGATACCTAATTTCTGTAGTGTTTCTTTTTGGAAGGCATAATGATAACTATTGAAAACGAAATAATCGATACTGTCTAAAGAAATACCGCTTTGTTGAATTAAATGAATTCCTGGGAATAGCTCATACATCCAATGGTAAAAACCTTCTCCCCATTGAATTGATAAAAAGGCAACCGTTCCATCAATTTTATATACAGGTGGCAATTTATTCGAGGATAAAACTAATTCAGCACATCCTGTAGAAATATCAGTTAATAGCTCGTTTTGTGATGTGATGATTGCACTGGTAGCTGCATTCCACCAAACTCTGCCATTGTCTAACGTCACCACAAACGCATTTCGAGTGCCTGCTTGACTAAAGCTCATCCAGGGATGATCTTGAGAAATTGTTCGGGAGGGTTTCAAAGAGATTTGGCTACTGGGATAGACCGGAATATAAGTAACATTAGAACTAAGGTCTGATGTAATTAATTGATCGGGATTAACAAAGCAATACTTTTCTACAATTGATCGAGGCAATTTTTTATGATTATAACAATCTACAGCCTCTTGAGTTTTTCCTTGCTGCTGTAAAATTTCAGCAATATTATCATAAACTGGAAATAAATCTGACTTCATTTTTAAAGATTCCATCAGGTAGAACATTGCCTGATCTAATTCTTGTTTCTTTAACCACGTTTCTCCTGACGCTACATAATATTCAGCAACATTAGCATTAATATTGATGGCATTTTCATAAGATGCGATCGCATCATCCCACTGACTTTGCGATTTATATAAATTGCCTAAATTGTAATGTAAAATATGAGATTGAGGAGCAACTTTAAGACGTTCCTGATACAATGAAATCGCAGTTTCAATTTCCTGATGTTCAATTAAGGTTTCTGCTAATTGATCTAACAACCAAAGATGATTGGGATTGAGTTCAACCGCTTTACAATAAGCATAAATCGCCTGATTCCATTGTTGTTGGGCGATCAAAAGTTTTCCGAGTGGGGGATATAACCAATCAACGTTAGGTTCCAGTTCAATTGCTTGATAATATGCTGCTAAAGCTTCCTCAACCTGTTGTGTTTCAAATAAGGCATTTCCTAATGTAAAGTGGAGCCAAAAAGCATCAGGATTAAGCTCAATCGCTTGACGATAAAAATCAATTGCTTCTTTCCATCTTTTTTGCTCAGATAAGGAATTTCCCAGTTGATGATATGCTCCAGAAAAATCTGGACTGAGTTGAATCGCTTTTTGATAATTTATGATCGCTTCATCCCACTGACCTTGCAATTTGTATAAATTGCCTAAATTGTAATGTAAAATATCAGTTTCAGGAGCAACTTTAAGACGTTCCTGATACAATAAAATCGCCGTTTCAACTTCCTCCTGTTCAATTAAGGTTTCTGCTAATTGATCTAACAACCAGAGATGATTGGGATTGAGTTCAACCGCTTTACAATAAGCATAAATCGCCTGATTCCATTGTTGTTGGGAGGTGAAAACTTTTCCAAGTGGGAGATATAACCAATCAACGTTAGGTTCCAGTTCAATTGCTTGATAATAGGCTGCTAAAGATTCCTCAACCTGTTGTGTTTCAAATAAGACATTTCCTAATGTAAAGTGCAGCCAACAAGCATCAGGATTAAGCTCAATTGCTTGACGATACCAATTAATTGCCTCTTCATGTTTTCCGGTATTAGAACAAATTTCCCCTAACTTATAATAGGAACCAAAAAACTTAGAATTTAAAGCGATTCCTTGATAATAAGCAACGGTGGCTTCTTCCCATTTTTCCTGTTCAGATAAAGCATTTCCCAGTTGATGATATGTCCAAGAAAAATCCGGGCTGAGTTCAATCGCTTTTTGATAATTGGCGATCGCTTGCTCATAATTTTTTTGTTGAACTAAAGCATCGGCTAACCCTTGATAAAATAGATTACTATTGGGATTCAGAATAATCGCTTGATTATAGGCAGCGATCGCTTCTTCCCACTGTTGTTTCCGACTTAATGCTTCCCCCAACCAATAATAAGATTGAGGCAAACTCGGGTAAACTTCTACCCCCTTTCTATATAATTCAATTGCTTGCTCTAATTTACCTTTTTCAATTAAGGTTTTCCCAAAGTCCATATACTCTTGAGGGGCGACGGACTGAGGTTCTAAAATTAAGGCTTGATACCAAGCATTTGTGGCTTCTTCCGGTTGATTCAGATTAATGAAAACAGTATATAAACTCTGATAAATTCTGGCTTGATTGGGTTTAAAATGTAGGGCAGTTTGATAGGATTGTAGAGCATCCCGCCATTGTTGTTGTTGAACATAAACTGTTCCTAAATTCGCATGAACTTCCGCCCAATCGGGTTTGAGATTTAGGGCTTTTGTGTACCAAAATTTGGCTTCATCAAGTTTCCCTTGCAATTGTTTAGCTAACCCCAGGGTACTGTAAGTTGGGAGAAAACGAGGTTGCAACTTTAACGCCTGTTGACAAACAGCAACCGCTTCATCAAACTGCTGTTGGGCAATATGGCGACTTGCTTCTTCGTGTAAATCAAGGACAGTTTTCTCTGGAGTGTCAGATTGTTGCATGATTTTTTCCCGGTAGAATATCCATAAAATTAAACAGGTTTTGTAATTTCTGCTAATTCCAATAAACTCATTAAATCATCAATATTAATTCGCATATTCAACAATCCCGAATGGGTCAGATCTTCGTCCATTGTATTCTCTACCAGTTCCCCAATTAAATAGTAATGTTCCAGCCCACAAATATTACTAATAATTCGATAGCAAGGTGGAACATAAGTAGGAGCAAATAATTCGATAATTTTGGTTCCAGGTTGACAGAAAACAATATTAGATAATCCCGCACCATGGGGAGCTAAAACCACCGATGCACTCGCCATTAATTCAGCCTGTTCAGAAATCGTTAAGGATTCTAAAACAACGGTTTCAAAGTTAAGAGATTCCAAACTTTGCATCAACTCATCTTGATTAACCACATTCCGAGAAATTGCATTTTTCCGATTGATATAAATGCGACGATTTGCAGTTTTATTTTTTGCTGTTTCTGGGAGTAATTTTTGTTTTAGAAAGTTACAAATCCATTCAGGAGTTGTCGTATCATTTTGGAACAAATTAGGAGCGGGGACAATCAGTTTCTTCGCTTGAATATAAGGTTTATCAATACTTCTAATGATTTTATGTTCAGGTATTCCCAAAAGTTCTAAGGTTTCTTTCTGATAGGAAAAATCGTAATTATTAAACACAAAATAATCAATACTATTCAAATCTATACCACTTTTTTCCATCAAGTGAATTCCAGGTAAAACATCATACATCCAATGAAAAAATGCCCCACCCCAGCGTACCGATAAAAATGCAACGGTTCCATTAATATGATGAATTGGAGGTAATTTACGGGAGGATAAAACCAATTCAGCAGATCCGGTGGAAATATCAGTCAGTAATTCATTATGGGCTGTGATCACCGCACTGGTCGCCGAATCTCCCCAGACTCTCCCTTGATCTAATTTGACAATAAACGCATTCCGAGTTGTCGCTTGACTAAAGATAAAACCAGGATGAAATTGAGCCACGGTTTTAGAAGGATTCAGGGAAATTTCACTACCCGGATAAACTGGAATATAGGTGACATTAGAACAAAAGTCTGATGTGATCAATTGATCGGGATTAACAAAACAATATTGTTCTACAAGTGACGGGGGCAAATCCTTATAATTAAAACACTTTACAGCTTCTTCATTTCTGCCTTGATGTTGTAGAATTTCAGCAATATTTTCATAAGCAGAAATTAAATCGGGCTTCATTTTTAAAGCGTCCATCAAGTAGGACATTGCCAGATCTAGTTCTTGTTTTTTTAACCAAATTTCTCCTAACCCCGCATAATATTCAGCGATTTTAGGATTAATATTAATAGCATTTTGATAGGATGCGATCGCTTCTTCCCATTGACTTTGAGATTTATATAAATTGCCCAGATTGTAATGTACAATATCCGCTTTAGGATTGATTTTTAGACATTCCTGATAAACAGAAATAGCAGTTTCAATTTCTTGCTGTTCAATTAAGGTTTCTGCTAATTGATCTAAGAGCCAAAGGTTATTACAATTCAGTTCAACTGCTTTACAATAAACTTTAATAGCTTGCTCCCAGTGTTTTTGAACAATCAACACTTTTCCCAGGGGAGGATATAACCAATCCGTATTCGGTTCAAATTCAATTGCTTGATAATATTCCGTTACGGCTTGTTCAAACTCCTGGGTTTCACAGAGAGCATTTCCCAAGGTAAAATGTAACCAAAAACTATCGGGATTAATCTCAAGAGCTTGACGATACCAATTAATTGCTTCTTCGTGTTTTTCGGTTTTAGAACAAATTTCTCCTAACTTATAATAGGAACCAAAAAACTTGGGATTTAAAGCTATTCCTTGATAATAAGCAACGGTGGCTTCTTCCCATCTTTCCTGTTCAGATAAAGCATTTCCTAGTTGATGATATGTCCAAGAAAAATCCGGGCTGAGTTCAATCGCTTTTTGATAATTGGCGATCGCTTGCTCATAATTCTTTTGTTGAACTAAAGCATCGGCTAACCCTTGATAAAATAGATTACTATTGGGATTCAGAATAATCGCTTGATTATAGGCAGCGATCGCTTCTTCCCACTGTTGTTTCCGACTTAATGCCTCTGCTAATCCATAATGGGATTGGGGTAAACTGGGATAAATTTCTACCCCCTTTCTATACAATTCAATTGCTGGCTCTAATTTGCCTTTTTCAATTAAGGTTTTCCCAAAATCAATATAATCTTGAGGGGCGACGGACTGGGGTTCTAAAATTAAGGCTTGATACCAAGCATTTGTGGCTTCTTCCGGTTGATTCAGATTAATGAAAACAGTATATAAACTCTGATAAATTCTGGCTTGATTGGGTTTAAAATGTAGGGCAGTTTGATATGATTGTAGAGCATCCCGCCATTGTTGTTGTTGAACATAAACCGTTCCTAAATTCGCATGAACTTCCGCCCAATCGGGTTTGAGATTTAGGGCTTTTGTGTACCAAAATTTGGCTTCATCAAGTTTCCCTTGCAATTGTTTAGCTAACCCCAAGGTACTGTAAGTGGGAAGAAAACGAGGTTGCAATTTTAACGCCTGTTCACACACAGCAACTGCTTCATCAAACTGCTGTTGGGCAATATGGCGACTTGCTTCTTCGTGTAAATCAAGGACAGTTTTCTCTGGAGTGTCAGACAATGGCATGGTCAACCGCAAAAATAGGACAGCTTTTAATATAGACGTTGAATGGATGGAAATAGTTTATCAGGAATAGGGAACAGGGAACAGGGAACAGGGAGCAGGGGACGCCAACTATTACCCAAAACCCATTACCCAAAACCCATTACCCAAAACCCATTACCCAAAACCCATTACCCAAAACCCATTACCCAAAACCCATTACCTGTTCCCTATTATTAAGAAATATTACGAAAAACTTATTAAAAAATGTTGCAACTTGTTGATTAACTTGCTAATCTGTGCATAGAGGGTCTTTCCATGAACGCTCGTATTGAGGAGACAGGTGAGCCATGCTTGAAATCAATCTTGCTCTGTTAACCAGGAATTAAGGAAAGAAGATAGCCTGGTCTGTTGTCTAATCATGACCCATTAGTAATCTCTACAATCATGACACCAAATTTCTAGCATTCCCAGATTTTTTACACGCTGCATAGAGGAATATCGGTGCGCCTAAAAGGATGTCAGGGTCGCTTGGGATGAAAAAATCCCGACTCAAATGGGTGGGAGAACCCCGCCCCGCCGCACCGAATTCCTCCTCAACAGGAGGTTTTTGTAATGAACATTCAAGGAAAAACAGCCCTAATTACTGGGGCTTCTCGTGGAATTGGCCGGGCAATTGCCGTAGAATTTGCCAAAAATGGGGTTAAACGTCTGATTCTAGTGGCACGCGATCGTCAGAAGTTAGCGGAATTGGCCACAGAAATAAAACCAATGGGTGTGGAGGTGATCACCTTAGCCCTGGACTTAACCCAATCTGTTCAAGTCCATATTGCGATCGCCCAAGCTTGGCGAACTCACGGGCCGATTGAGATCTTAGTTAATTGTGCGGGTGTTGCTCACCAAACCCCGTTTTTAGAATCCAAACTCCCAGAAGTTCAGGAGGAAATCTCCTTGAATTTAATCGGGTTGTATACCATCACCCATGTCATCGCTCGACGGATGGCCACCCGCCAATCGGGAACCATTATTAATGTATCGAGTTTGATGGGCAAAATTGCGGCCCCTACGATGTCCACCTATTCGGCGACTAAATTCGCCATTTTGGGGTTTACAGAGGCCCTCCGCCAAGAATTAGCCCCCTACAATATTCGGGTGATGGCTCTATTGCCGACCCTAACGGACACGGATATGACCCGGGACTTGCAATTATTCCGTTGGGTAGTTCCCATGACCCCCGAACAGGTCGCCAAGGTGTTAGTGGCTGGGATCGATAAAGATGCCTCGGAAATTTTGGTCGGATGGCAAAGCCATTTGGCCGTTTGGTGCAACCGTTTTGCCCCCTGGTTAATGGAGAAAATTATGGTATTGGCAACTCCCGTTACCCACAAAATCCGCAAATCCTATCCCGTTTTTAACAAAGCTGACGCAACCTTGCATTAGTTTAGGTTAACGGTTGACCCTTAACCCTTGACCGTTAACTGATTACCCGTAGAGACGTACCATGGCACGTCTCTACACTGATTAAGGTAAGATTAGGCGATGGGCTGTTCAGGAACTTCCTTAAAATTACGGAGTTTCCAGCCTTGAACTTTAGAGATTAAAATTTTATGCCCAGATCACAACGTAACGATAACTTTATTGATAAAAGCTTTACGGTTATGGCAGATATGATCCTGAAGATGCTGCCCACTAATAAAAAAGCCAAGGAAGCATTTGCCTATTATCGGGATGGAATGTCAGCCCAGGCGGACGGAGAATATGCAGAGGCTTTAGAAAATTACCAGGAAGCCTTAACCTTAGAGGAAGATCCCTATGATCGCAGTTTTATTCTTTATAATATGGGCTTAATTCATGCCAGCAATGGAGAACATGAGGAAGCATTAGAATATTACCAACAAGCGATTGAGCTAAATCCCCGAATGCCCCAGGCTTTGAATAATATTGCGGTGATTTACCATTATCAGGGGGAAAAGGCTAAGGAAGCGGGAGATGAAGACACCGCAGAACAAGAATTTCGGCAGGCCGCAGAATATTGGGTTAGGGCAATTCGTTTAGCCCCGAATAACTATATTGAAGCCCAGAACTGGTTAAAAGTTACCGGAAGAAGCAAAATTGATATCTATTTCTAATTGATTTTGCTTTTAATTTTTTCTTTGCTAACCTACCTAAAGCCCGATTAAATATGACTATTGATCGTGAACAAGTCTCTAAAGTTGCTTTTTTGGCTCGACTGGAGCTAACTCCAGAAGAAGAACAACAATTTACGACTCAACTGGGTGAAATTTTAGATTATTTTGAGCAATTAAACGAACTCGATACATCCCAGGTGGCTCCGATGACCCGGGCAATTGAGTTGAGTAATATTACTCGACCTGATCAGTTAGAATCCTATCCCCAAAGAGATGATATTCTGGCGAACGCACCGGAACAGGAAGGAGACTATTTCAAAGTTCCCAAAATTATGTCGGAAAATTAACCATCAGTCCAAGGAGTCTAAGCCCTGTTTTTGCTGGTCAGAAACAGGGTTTTTGGTTTTTGGACAAATTTTTTTTGAATTCTGGTGGTGGGAGAGTTGCTCAACTCAAGATTTACCTCTATAATCTGAACAGACGTAAAGAAACATTAACTGTACTCATAAAATTTCTCAGATTCTGCTATAGCAGATGAGAGACGCTTAATATGAGTCCTAATCTCTTTACAACTTGTAATTATATATTCGGAGATTTTGTCCATGACTATTGCAGTCGAAAGGCCGCAGGTCGAAAGAGGCGCCTTTGACGTCCTCGACGACTGGCTCAAACGCGATCGCTTTGTCTTCGTGGGTTGGTCAGGAGTTCTATTGTTCCCCTGCGCTTATTTAGCCCTCGGTGGCTGGTTAACCGGAACAACCTTTGTAACTTCCTGGTACACCCACGGTTTAGCAAGCTCTTATTTAGAAGGCTGCAACTTTATAACAGCCGCCGTCAGTAGTCCCGCTAACAGTTTAGGACATTCCTTACTGTTCCTCTGGGGGCCGGAAGCTCAGTGGGACTTCACCCGTTGGTGTCAACTGGGCGGTTTATGGGCTTTTGTGGCTCTGCACGGTGCTTTCGCGCTGATCGGCTTTTGTCTGCGTCAGTTGGAAATTGCTCGTTTAGTCGGCATTCGTCCCTATAATGCGATCGCCTTTACTGGCCCAATTGCGGTATTTGTCAGTGTATTTCTGATGTACCCCTTGGGTCAGTCTAGTTGGTTTTTTGGCCCTAGCTTTGGGGTAGCCGGAATCTTCCGGTTTATTCTGTTCCTACAAGGCTTCCATAACTGGACGCTGAACCCCTTCCACATGATGGGAGTGGCGGGAATTTTGGGTGGTGCGCTATTGTGCGCTATTCACGGAGCGACGGTGGAAAATACTCTGTTTGAAGATGGAGATACGGCCAATACTTTCCGGGCTTTTGAACCGACTCAAGCTGAAGAAACCTATTCGATGGTGACCGCCAACCGTTTTTGGTCACAAATTTTCGGGATTGCTTTTTCTAACAAACGTTGGTTACACTTTTTCATGTTATTCGTGCCGGTCACGGGTCTGTGGATGAGTTCTATCGGCATTGTTGGTTTAGCTCTGAACCTACGGGCTTATGATTTCGTTTCCCAAGAGTTACGGGCGGCGGAAGATCCTGAATTTGAAACGTTCTATACTAAGAACATTCTGTTAAATGAAGGTCTGCGGGCTTGGATGGCTCCTGCGGATCAACCCCACGAAAACTTTATTTTCCCTGAAGAAGTTCTACCTCGCGGTAATGCTCTGTAATTAGAGATTCTAATTATTCAGGACATTCTTAAAAACATCTGATTAATTTTAAAATCTCCTACAAGTTTTGTAGGGGGTTTTATTGTTTTTTTGATGATTAATGGTTTAAGAAAGCCCTGAAGGGCTTACTACAGTTGGAATCTGGCTCGGATAGCTTCAATTCTTTTCCGATTTGCTCCTAAATCTGATTCTCCTAAACGAGAGGCAGAACGTACTTGAATTAAACTATCTTTTTCATCCAAATAAAATTCTACATCATCCACAAATCCCATTAAATCCGAAGTAAATTCGGCGTAAATATAGTTTGCTTCGGCTGTAATAATTTCCGCATTTTCAGTATTTGCTAGAATAATTTTAAGATTTTCAAAGGCTTTTTTAGGTGTATCTTGATAGGTGAAAGGTTCAATTTGATGTTGGGTATCTAGGCTTTGACTGGAAACACAATTGGGAGAAGTGGGACAGGGGGCAAATTTTCCTTGTTCAATACCGAGGTTGGTGGGTCGATTTCCTGAAAATGAAAATATACTAGCTATGATTGGAGATACAGAAGTAGTATTAGCCAAAGCTGAAGGCACTAATCCTAATAAACTGCTAACAAATATAATCGCTGTTAACAATATAGAAAAACCGGGAATTTGACCGATAGACAAGACTGATTTTTTCATGGTAAATATTTAAGCACTTAATCTATTTTAAACTTAATTTAACCGATTAAATCCTTTCGATGGATTCAAACATTGGGCAGTAACCATCGGAAGTTACTTTGAAGCCGTAGAGGGCGGAGGATTGATTCCAACAGCGTTGTCCGCGATAGTATTGGCAGTTTCCACAACAATCAAGATCCCTGGGAATGGGGCGATCGCTTCCTAGACTCAGGAATTCCCGTTGGGAAATCCCCCGCAACACTAATTCTTCCCCTTGCCATCGGGCCTCTACTAACCCTGTATCGGCAAAACCTAACCAGCGCGGATCGGTGGTTAACCCTGGGGGTAGGGTAATGTGAATTTGAGTTTCAAACTCGGCAATTTCCCCTTCATACTCAATTTCAGCCAGGGGCGGCTGGATGAAGGTTTCGCCGATGGGTAACTCGACTAGGGTTCCGGGGTTGGGGGTATGGAGTTGATAGCGGTTTCTAAGTTCTTCTAAATTGGTCAGATCCCCTAAATAGGTGGGTGAGCCGTGAACAAAAATAATATGTTGGGGTCGGAGGTTATGAATTAGTTGGGTTGTCCCGGGGCCATCACAATGTTCGGAGATCAAATAGGTTTCAACCTTTGGTATGCAGGGACTAAAGCCTTTTTCTTCCGATTCGGGAGTCAGAATAATATCGAGGTTTTGACCGGGTTTTTGGCGCAAAAATAACATCCAAGGCCGGATAGAATCGGCCCAATAGGTATTCCAGTCGGCTGATTCGTCGGTGAGAACAATACAGGGCGTTTGACCGAGTTGAGATCTGTGTTCCGGGGTGAGTCTTCGGACTCTGGGGCGAATGCGGTCATCCCAAAATAGGGGCTGATGTTGGGCAAAATTCTGCACGCTGGCGGGGAAATGGGGCAGGAGTTGTAGGTAAATATCGCATCCGGTGGCGACACTGCCATCAACCCAAATATCGAGATCTCGTCCGGTAAAATAATGGTGACTACGAAGCAACATCAATAATTCCTGTCCTAAGCCTAAAGTTGGTGTTGGTAGGAGTAGGCAATATTGGGCTTCTATCGCTCGATATAAGCGTTCTGCCAGTTGGTTTTCCAGTTGACGACGATGGGGATGGCGGGCGGTTCCATAACTGCCTTCTAGGATTAAAACGTCGGGTTTGAGTCCGCGCAACTCCCCCAGGGGTAAGCCTTCGACTAGGCGAGAATTGGAGAGAAAAAAATCTCCGGTGTAAATTAATTTATAGTTGCGTTCGGGTGTTACATAATTGATCAAAATTACTGACGCCCCGGGTAAATGACCCGCCGGAAACAAGGTAACACTGAGTCCGGGTTGGAGTTGGATAGGAGAATCCCAGGGTAAGGGCTGACACAGGGGTATATTGGGATCGGGTTCCCAGTCTGGCCAGTTTAGGGTTAATAGTTGGGTTGTGACTTGACTCCCATAAATGGGAATTTCAGGAAAAGCCTGATGGAAGGCGAGTAAACCTTGAGCATGATCCGCATGGGCATGGGAACATAGAACTAAGTCGGCTGGAGGTTGATCTGAGGATGTTAATAGGGGTGAAATGTCCTGAATACCACAATCGAGTAGAATGCGATGAGATCCAATTCTCACCAACAGACATACACCTTCCCCTGCATGGCCAACACTATAGGCTAAACATTCCGGGTCAATCACAGGAGTTCATCAAGCAGGATAATTTATTAAATTTTAGAATTATTAGGGATTTTTACTAAAAAATGTTAAAAACTGTTGCAAAGATGATTTAAGAGGAGTGATATTAATTATGTCGATTGGACAATTCCAGGAATTTTTTGATCATTGTGTGGGTGAATGGATCACGGAGCGTACCTATCATTATGTGAGTTATCGGGAAGTTGAGCGATCGCATACTGAATTTGTGATTCATCCTTTGGAGAATTCCGCTAAAGCTAAAGTCTTAGAAGATAATCACCGTTTATCAACAAACTTAGAGTTAGAAGTTCTACCAGGATATCGACTAGCTTTTCAAACGGTTTCGGAAAAAGGAGATAAGGTTTCTCAAGAATTAAATATTCTTTTTGTCCCTCAAAAATTAGATTTCCCGATTATTGAAGGAGATTATCTGCGAGATAAAGCCTATGAGGAAGCGAAACCAATGGTGTCCAATTTTCGCTACGATACCGAAACCAGGGAATTGTTAATGACAACCAGCTACACCAGTGTTGTTTCGGTAGATTCGATTACTTTGATTAATCCAATGTTAAGAATTCGTCGGATTATTAATTATCAACGACCGATTAATAATAACCCTTTGGAAACTGTATTATTAGTGGGTTTTGGAGTTGAACAAAAAAATTATTTTTAGTTGACAGAGGATCACGGATTTAAGAGGATTTCACGGATTTCACAGATTAAAATCTGTGTTAATCTGCGTCATCCGTTTAATCCGTGATCGGTAATTAGTAATTTAATCTATTTTAAACTCTGTTCCCCGATAACAACCTTGAAAGGAGGTGATTTCAAGTCCGGTTTTTTGTTGAAGTTGATCAACCATGCTGGAAGAAACACTATTCCATTGATAGGGAAAGTTTCCTAAATTTTGATGGGTTCCTTCTTGACTATACTCCTCAATTGGAATCCCCGAAACCCCCATAATATTTTGATCATAATATCCATTTAAAATTATTTTTTCAATGATCACCCCGGGCTGAATGTTAAGTTTCCAGGTAACGGGTTCATAGGAGGATAAAGCTAATATTATGGGTTGATTTTGACGGTTAATATTAACGGAAATTGTACCCGGAGAGCGTTGATTTCCGCTATGATTAGGATCGGCTTCATAGACTCCAATTAAATGTAGTTCTTTGGGTTGGGATGTTTTGATAAGATAATGGTTAAAATCATCAGATCCTCCGACTCCACAGGTTTGATCTTCAGCTACAATTGGTTGAGAAGGGGAAGTTACTCTTAATTGCTGTTCTACTTTGGGAATTAAAGAAGATACGGTTTTTAAACCCAATATAGTGACCAAACCCACACCAACAGTTAAGGGAATCCATTTTAGAAGATTCAATAGTAATATAGAATGGGTAATTTGATGAAATTGATATTTAATATTTGATAAAGATTGATTTTGAGTTTCTAAACAAGCAAGTAAATTTAAACTATCAGGTTGTTCTAATAAATTTTGAATCAGTTTTCCCTCTCCAACATAAAGGTTACGGGTTTTTCGATCTAAAAGTAACCCATATTGCTGATTGGGGTCGGGGAAATACTGTTGTAAACTGGAACTAATATTCGGGTGTTGTAATAAAATTTGCCAGGATAAAGCCGAAGTTGTTCCTAAGTTTTGACCATCGGTAAAGAATGCTTCTTCGATATCGGGTTCCCAATACCAAGCCACCCATCTATTATTAGAATGATAGCCTAGGGATTTTTCTAGTTGGGGATGAACACTAATATTAAGGGGATATATCTGTTGAGACATGGTTTTATCGGGGGGAATTAAATTTAAGGTAGACTTTGAAAGTCGTTGCTATTTAAGCTGTTCGCAGAAATATCAATTAATGTGGCTAATATTTCGTTAGTATTGGTAACACGAATTAGGGTATTATTCAGATCGGAAACTAAGGTTAATTGGGCAAAGGTTAATCCTCCAGTTAACCCAATTATATCCTCACCTTGGGTAAAGTCATTGATAGTATCGCTTCCTGAATTATTCGTGAGGATAAAGCGATCGCGTCCAGCCCCTCCAATGAAGATATCATTATCTTTGTCTCCATATAACCAGTCATCTCCGTCATTTCCCCGCAGAATATCTGTTCCTTGACCTCCAAATAAGGTATCATTTCCAGTGTCTCCAGTCAGGTCATCACTATCTAAATTTCCAAATAATAAATCATCTCCAATGCGACCATCTAAAACATCATTATTTTGCCCTCCATAAAGGGTATCATTGCCTTCGTTTCCGACAACTGCATCATTACCAAGATTGCCATTTAACCAATCATTACCTAAATTTCCCGATAAAAAATCATTCCCTGAAAGTCCTAATATTAAGTCATTTTCTACCCCTCCTAATATGGTATCATTATTCTCGCTTCCCAATAAAAATACAAAGGTATTGTTATCGAGAGTAACAGTTGTATCTGCCATAATATTTTTTAAGTTAAAATTGATTAATCATTAAACCGTAGTTTTCGGGTATAGGTCTATTATACTCATACCAATGGTTAGCAATATCAACCCGACGACAGATCCAAACCCGATCATAATTTTGAATATAATCTAAAAAGCGAGCGAGTGCAGCCGCCCGTCCGGGTCTACCCACTAAACGACAATGTAACCCAATACTCATCATTTTCGGTGCGGTTTCTCCTTCAGTATATAACATATCAAAAGCATCTTTTAAATAGGTGAAAAACTGTTCCCCACAGTTAAAACCTTGATTGGTAGCAAATCGCATATCATTATTATCAAGGGTATAGGGAATCACTAAATGGGGTTTACCATAATCATAAATCCAATAGGGTAAATCATCGGCATAACTATCAGAATCATACAAAAATCCTCCTGCTTCTACGACTAATTTGCGGGTGTGGGGACTGGTGCGTCCCGTATACCAACCGAAGGGGTGATTTCCGGTAATTTTTGTATGAATAGCGATCGCTTTTTCTAAATGTTCCCGCTCCATTTCTTGATTAAAATATTTATAATCAATCCAGCGATAACCATGACTAGCGATTTCCCAGTCTGCTTCTAACATAGCTGCAACGGCTTCTGGGTTGCGTTCTAAAGCCATGGCAACCCCATAAACGGTCACGGGGATATGACGTTGGGTAAACAGCCGATAGAGTCGCCAAAAACCCGCTCTGCTGCCATATTCATAAATTGATTCCATGTTTAAATGGCGCAGTCCTTGAAATGGTTCAGCCCCAATAATTTCTGATAAAAATGCTTCAGAAGTTTGATCACCATGTAGAATACAATTCTCGCCACCTTCTTCATAATTAATTACAAATTGTACCGCAATTCGGGCTTGATTCGGCCATTTAGGGTCGGGGGTGTGGCGACCATAACCGATCATATTTCTGGGATAATATTCAGACATCCGATCAATTTCCTCCAAGCAATTCGGTTAAATTAAACTTCCGGTTCAATACCTGCCGCCCGTAATTGTGCAGCTAATTTTTCCGCCCGTTGATGTTCAATTTGTGCTAATTCAAATCCCCATAATAATAGGTTTCCGCTTTCATCCCACCACCGCAACCAATATCCGGTTCTGTTTTCTCTAGTTCCTTGCCAAACTCCTAAATATAAGTTCATTTCTGGGATAAAATAACGGTTATCAGCATTAGCAGTTTGTAACTGATATTCTCCATTTTCATTTAAACCGTAGACTTCTAAAATGCCTTGATGGGGTTCAAAAATCACATAATACTTGACTTGCAAAATCGTTTGATAGAAAAACCATTTCCCCGGAGGATAGGTTGATTTGATTGAATATTCTCCTCCTTCAGTATCAGACAGAAATTCTACGACTAAAAGCGGAATATCCCCTTGTAATTGCGGGGTATAACTGCGTTGAATATCGGTTCTGGGAACTCGAATTTCTGGAATAAATGCCCAGTCTGGTGCTTTAATTACTATTTTGTCATTAACCGTTGCACAAATTCCATAATTCGTTGGAGTTAAACTATTCGGGGGTAGTTTTCCCGCATTTTGTAAACTATCTGTTAAAGCGGAAGCTAAAGCAGGTTGATTAATATTATCCACAGGATCATCCGGTAAAATAAAATCATCGGGAAGGGGTTCCCAGGTTATTTTAAAACTGGCGATTGAGGTTGCCATTTTTCTTAAAAAATAAGCTATATATTAATATTTTAATTGATATTTTGATAATTGTCAAGTTTTTAATCAAATTTAATAATTAACCGGGTTTCTAAATTGATCAAGAATAGTTAGAAACCCGAATTAATGGGTTATGGGTTAATATCGTAGGTTTCAATGATATGGGATTCGGGGAGAGTTTGAACGGGAGATGGAGAGAATTGAGAATTTAAAATTGAGACAAAGATCAGGGCGATCGCACTAAAAACAATAATCGTTAAAACCGGGTCATTAGTACGAATATGGCGCGCTGTTCCACATTTTAAACACACCCAAATATCAGCGTCGTGCCGGTTCTGAATCCACTTACACCCAAAGCCATTGCATTCATTATCTTGCATAATATCTCCTTTTATTTTAACCTAAATTGATTCAAAAAACCTGTAGGGGCGGGTTCTCGTCAACCTTTGAAAATTACCCCAAATCTTGCTAAACCCGCCCCGTTTTTTAACTTGATTTGCAAGGGAAGAACCCCCCTTAATCCCCCCTTGGTAAGGGGGGAAATTGTAGGCAATCACCCCTTTAGTAAGGGGGGAAATATGGTTAGATTTGATAGTCTGAACGGTTGATCATATAGTGGGCATATTGGCGACCATCGTAGATGAATTGATCAGTGATGGAAGTCATGCCAATTTTTTCGAGGATATGACGACTGGGAATATTATTGATATTGGCAAATGCGTCAATGCGAGGTTGATTTAAGCCGTAAAAACCCAGTTTTAAAGCCATTTTTGCGGCTTCAGTTCCGTATCCTTTGCGCCAATATTCACACCCCAAAAAATAGCCAATTTGCAGATAGGGAGTGCGATCGCTTAAATAGAGTTTAACGGCTCCCATAACATCTTTTGTCTGTTTATTCAACAGAAAATAAGCCCCCCATCCCTGTCGTTCCCAATCTTTTTGAAACGCTAAGGTTTCAAGTTTTGCTTGTGCGTTTGAACGCGCCCCAGTGGTGACATATTGCATGATTTGGGGGTGTTGTAACATCTGTTCAATGGGTTCAGAATAATCGGGGTGAGGTTTAATTAATTGCATCCGGGGCGTTTCTACGGTTGTCGGTAATTGCAGATTAAATTGACGCTTAGGGGAGCGTTTAATATCGTTTGCACCGATGGATAATTCGTAAGATGTCATAATCTATTCCTGAACTATGCTCTCATATTGACAGGAAATTATTTAAAGCGTAACTGACACTCATTAACGAATCAATAGCATTATTAAACAGCTTTTATTAAACGGGTTTCTCAATTTTTTAAGGTTAATGACCATTAACGATTTAATAATCAGGATAGCCCGGAAATCAATTTCGGGCTGAAAGCGAAAACCAGTTAAAACGGGTGATTGAGACAACTATAACAAGTCTAAATGGATTTTACAAAAGAATGATTAAGATTATTAATTATAAATAATGGACACAAATTCTAGTGTAGGGGCGAGGCGCGCCCATCAGTGTCAAATTAAGCCTAAAAGTAGGCTAGAAAACCGAAAGTTCGTTGATTTTTTTAAGCGTCCTAGATCCCCCCTAACCCCCCTTGTCAAGGGGGAATTAGAGTTCAAAGTCCCCCTTTTTAAGGGGGATTTAGGGGGATCTAATCTTGGCTATAATCAGAAGTTTTCGGCTTAAGTTGACACCAATGAGGCGCGCCTCGCCCCTACGATTTTTTGCTCTTATCGGTTAATGCTCATTAACGAAATAATAGTAATTTTCAAAATAGATAATTTTAGCTTGAATTTTATCAAAGGGTTTGTTATAGTAAAACTAGATAACTTCAGAAACCCGGTTTCTAAACCAGAGGAGAATTATGGTTATTGCTAATATTCCACATGATCAATATTTTGCAGAAGTGGCACAATATTGGAATCTGCCCCAATTATATGCAGATTTAGCGATCGCAAATGGAAAAGAACTAACATCGGTGCAGAAAAAATACTTGAGAGGATTACTTTTAGGCTTTAGTCCTCAAGATATTGCTGCAAAAGTTTTCTCAAGTGCTAATAGCGTGAGAGTGACATTATCCAAAGATGTTTATCCAGCAATTAAACAACTTTGTAATATTGATCAAGAGCTACAGGGGGGTCAGGTAACAACGTTATTAGCAGAATATAGAATCACCTTAACCTTAGAACAAGTTTGGCAAGACTTAGAACAACTTGCCACCCAAACTGATAAAATGTATCCTGTGGCAATATCCTCCCGTCCTCAAGTTCAAAGTTTAGATTGGACAATGGATGAACAACCGGAAACCAAATTTAAAGTTAAATTAGGAGATAAAATTAAATTTGAGATTAATTTAGAGGTATCGGGATATTTAACCTTATTGCAACGGGGAACATCGGGAAAGGTGATTTGTTGTTGTCCCTCTCCCCTAGCAACGGATATCTATTTAATCAACGGTAAAACCATCTTACCCCAACCCCAAACGGGTAAATCAGCTATTCCCATTACGGGAAGTTATGGCACAGATAAATTTTTAGCCCTCATCACTCCCCAACCCTTAACCCTAACTTGGTTAAAACAAGGTTATGAAAAATTCCTATCCTTAACGGTAGAACATTTATTAGAACTTCAGAATAACCTCAACCCCAGCAACGGCCATCAACTGTTTTCTTCTGAATATTCAATTATTGCTTAATTCCCTAACCCAGAGGAAGGTATAAACATGAATAAGAACAAAGTCACGGTTTACAAAAAGTTAATTCAAGTAATTCAAATTTTTGGTGTTATTTTTTTTGTTGCTTTAATTAAGTTAGTTCTCTACCTGAAGGATAAGTTATTAGAATTAAATCCATTGGATCAATCAAGAAAGTTGAAAAAACAATGGAAACAACTCAACCGACAGGTTATTAACCTCGATCAACAAGGCGCATTTACTGAGGGGATAGCGGTTGCTGAACAGGCGTTAGAATTAGCTTGTTATCTCTGGGGAAAAAACCATCCCAATATTGCCGCCAGTTGTAATAACCTGGCAGAACTCTACAGAAGTCAAGGACGCTACAGTGAAGCCGAACCCTTGTATTTAGAATCCGTCGCCATCATCCGTCAATCTTTACCCCCCAACCATGCTGACTTAGCCAGAGGCTTCAATAACCTGGCAGTGCTCTACGAAAGTCAAGGACGCTACAGTGAAGCCGAACCCTTGTATTTAGAAGCCGTAGCCATCATCCGTCAATCTTTACCCCCCAACCATCCCAGTTTAGCCCGGCACCTCAATAACCTGGCAGTGCTCTACGAAAGTCAAGGACGCTACAGTGAAGCCGAACCCTTGTATTTAGAAGCCGTAGCCATCGACCGTCAAGCCCTATCCCCCAACCATCCCAGGTTAGCCACCCACCTCAATAACCTGGCAAACCTCTACAGAAGTCAAGGACGCTACGGTGAAGCCGAACCCTTGTTTTTAGAAGCGGTAGCCATCGACCGCCAAGCCCTATCCCCCAACCATCCTGACTTAGCCAGAGACCTCAGTAACCTGGCAGTGCTCTACGAAAGTCAAGGACGCTACAGTGAAGCCGAACCCTTGTATTTAGAAGCCGTCGCCATCATCCGTCAAGCCCTATCCCCCAACCATCCTGCCTTAGCCGAGCACCTCAATAACCTGGCAGGACTCTACGAAAGTCAAGAACGCTACAGTGAAGCCGAACCCTTATTATTAGAAGCCGTAGCCATCGACCGTCAATCTTTACCCCCCAACCATCCCCATTTAGCCATGCACCTCAATAGCCTGGCAGAACTCTACAAAGCTCAAGGACGCTACAGTGAAGCGGAACCCTTGTATTTAGAAGCGGTAGCCATCGACCGTCAAGCTTTACCCCCCAACCATCCCCATTTAGCCACCCTCCTCAATAACTTAGCAGCACTCTGCACAGGTCAAGGACGCTACAGTGAAGCCGAACCTTTGTATTTAGAAGCCCTAGCCATCGTCCGCCAAGCCTTATCTCCCAACCATCCTGACTTAGCCACCCACCTCAGTAACTTAGCAACATTCTTAGTCACGACTGAACGTTTTGGGGGTGCGTTCCTCTTAATGCAGGAAGCCCTGAAAATAGAAGATTACAATATTCAGCAGGTGTTTGGGTCGGGTTCAGAACGCGATCGCCTCAACTACCTAAAAACCCTTCGAGGGAATTTTTATGGCTTCCTCTCCCTAGTCTGGCAATATTTCCCCCAACAGCCGCAAGCCGTACAAGCCGCCTTTGACTTAGTGTTGCGCCGCAAGTGCTTGACGGCTTCCGCCCAAGCTGCCCAAAACCTCGCCCTCGCCAGTGGTCGTTATCCCCATCTGTTACCCCAGGTGCAAGAGTTACGGAAGATCACCGATAAAATTATTTCTCTCACCATCTCCCTAGCCAGTCAGTTTGACCAGCGAGACCATATCCTTGAGCAGATCGGGACGTCGCAAAAACAAGCCGATGAAATTAACCGACTGATCGCCCGTGAAATTCCTGAAGTGCAACTGCAAAACGCCCTCCCCGACCGTCAAGCAGTGGCGTTGGAACTTCCCCTCGGTAGTACCCTGTTGGAGTTTGTGCATTTTCGGGTGTATGACTTCACCGCCCCTCAACAGGAACACTGGAAACCCGCCCGTTATCTGGCGTTTATTCTCCCCGCCCAACAACCGGATCAAGTGGCGATGGTGGATCTGGGGGATGCTGAGGAAATTGATCGGTTAATTCGTCTATTTCGGGCGGGGGTTTCCCTTCAACCTGATCATTCCTCCCCTCCTCAAGAAAATGCGATCGGCCGTTTAGACTTCGGGGATGAGGAGGAGGTTGTTGTGCGGTCTTCTTCCTCCTTTGTCAGTCATGGTCAAGGGTTGCGGCGGCTGTTGTTGGATCGGGTGTTTCAGGTGTTGGATGACCTCTCCCCCGACCCCTCTCCTGCGAGGCGAGGGGAGTTTGACCTCTCCCCCAACCCCTCTCCTGCAAGGCGAGGGGAGAAAGATGTCACCCCCATTCCCTCGCAGGGAAGGGGGGCTGGGGGGGTTAGGTCACTCATCATCGCCCCCGATAGCAACTTAAACCTGCTCCCCTTTCAACTGTTAGCCCAAGAAAACGGACGATTATTAATAGAAGACTACAGCATCAGTTATTTAAGTGTGGGGCGAGAAATCTTGCGGAAAACTATTGTTTCCCATGCTATCCCATCGGCTCCCTTAATTATGGCTGATCCGAATTTTGATTATCCCCAACCGTTTCCCGAAGTTGAGGATAAAACTGTTGAAAATACGCCTCAAAACTGTAATATTGCACTCAACACCAACGAACCCCAAACCCTGCTGCAAACCTTATCGCATTTTAAACGAGCATTAGGAACCCGTTTCTTAGGAGAAACCGTTGCTAAACTCCTTAACGTCAAACCCTATTTAGAAAATGAAGCCCGCGAGTCTTATCTGCATCGCCCTCACTCCCCTAAAATTCTGTTATTTGCTACTCATGGGTTATTTGTTGGGCAGAAACAACAGCAAAATTATCAGAATTTAATACAAGATTTGCTGACTTGTCCTCAAGGGGAAGAAAATAATCTGTTAAACGCCCATAAGGATTTATGGAATAAAGATTTATTAGGGTTAATGCAACTCTATGCAGATTTATACAAATTAAATGATCGGCAAAATACCGCGAATTTCTTAAATTCTTGTGCTAATTTCATCGAAGCTGAAATCAAACCTTCCTCTGAAGCTCTTTCTTCTAATGTTGAAGATCCGATGTTAAGATCGGTATTAGCATTAACCGGAACTAACACAGTTTTACGCGGTCAACCCTTACCGGAAGAATACGGAAAAGGATTAGTTTTTGCCCTAGACGTGGCAGCATTGGATTTATGGGCAACGGAAATTAGTATTTTATCCGCTTGTCAAACGGGATTGGGAGATTTAGCATCAGGAGAGGGTGTATTTGGGTTGCGTCGGGCATTTGCGATCGCAGGTTCAAAAACATTACTTATGAGTTTATGGTCTGTTCCCGATAAAGCAACGGCGTTGTTAATGCAGTTATTTTTTGATAAAATAGATACGGGTTGGGGTCGTCTGCAAGCGTTAGAATTTGCCCAAGATTATATTAAAAATGCGACAATTTCTAAATTACAAACAACGGAACTGGGTCAAACTGTTCTCAAAGAATTATACCCCAAAAACGACTATCCCGAACCCGATTATCAACCGTTAAATCATCCTTATTTTTGGGGTGCATGGGTTTGTCAAGGAGAAACAGCACCTCTGTCTAGCCCATTAATGAATTAGAATTATAGCAAGTCTAAATGAATGGTACAAAAGAATAAGTAAGTGGGCGAGAAAATTAACAAGTATGTAACGAAAAGTTAACTTTGTTGCTCTGAGTGAAATTTCATCCGTTGTGTGCTGTAGTTTCCTCTTTCTGCCCTAGCTTGAATACCATTAATTACCGCATAAGCCAGATCTAATTCATCCTCAAAATATTAATATTTTAATTAATATTTTGATAATTGTCAAGTTTTTAATCAATTTTATAATTAACCGGGTTTCTAAATTTAATAATAGTTAGAAACTCAGTTTATGAATTATGAGTTAATTTTGATTTGTAGGGATAAATGAGCCTGAAATCTAGGCACAGCAAGGAGGCAATATTACAACCTATTTAGGATTGCTATAGCTTGCCAAACTTGATCTAATAAATTAGAACTATCGGCATCAAACCATTGAATTTCAGAAATAGCATTAAACCAAGTTCGTTGTCGTTTGGCAAATTGTCGGGTATGTAATACGATTAATTCCTTGGCTGTTTTTAAAGAAATATCCCCAGCTAAATATTGTTTTATTTCCTGATATCCTAAAGTTTCTAATAACGATAACTTAGTTCCATATTTTTGACATAAATTTTCTACTTCCTGCACAAATCCTCGTTCGATCATGTCTTCAGTCCGTTTTTGAATCCGATGAATTAATGCTTCTGGTTCACAATTTAAACCGATTTGTAAAATTGGATAATTCGGAGGATTTTCTCCTTGTTGTTCAGAAATCGGACGACCTGTAATATAATAAACTTCTAAAGCTCGTAAAGTTCTAACCTGATCATTAGCATGAATTTTCTGCGCTGCCATCGGATCAATTTGTTTTAACATTTGATAACATTGCACTTGACCTAAACCTTCAAGTTGCGATCGCAATTTTAAATTAGGTGCAACCCTCGGAATTTTCATTCCCCGCACAATAGATTTAATATATAATCCCGTACCACCAACTAATAATATAGGAGCAGAAACATCAGAATTCATAATCAATTCTTGCGCTTGATCCTGATAATCTGCTACAGTTAAAGTCTGGGTTGGTTCACAAATATCAATCAAATAATGGGGAATCCCCCGACGTTCTTCAAGTGTTGGTTTCGCCGTCCCAATATCAAACCCTCGATAGACCAAACGAGAGTCCGCACTCAAAACCACAGACCCCAAACGCTCCGCTAACTGGATTGCCAAACCCGATTTCCCCGTAGCCGTCGCACCACAGATGACAATTAACTGGGGTGACTGTGGTATTGTACAAATAGTCAACTTTCCTTCTCCTTGCGCCCATCACGGATAACCGAATATATCAACCCTGTCCAAATTTCATTTGAGAATGCCCTACGATCCTCTCCAACCTATTTGTGCTACAATTTTTGAAAGTTTTATCATTTTAATGTAAGAACGCCATAAGGGACGTTTTTACTCAACCAATACTGGAGTCGTGATCAAATGACCAGCAATTACAGCGCCGACCAAATTCAAGTCCTTGAAGGTTTGGAAGCCGTTCGCAAACGCCCTGGAATGTACATTGGTTCCACAGGGCCAAGAGGACTCCACCATTTAGTATACGAGGTTGTAGACAATGCGATCGATGAGGCGCTGGCTGGCTATTGCACCCACATCGAAATCGATTTCAACGCCAATGGTTCCGTCACCGTCACCGATGATGGTCGCGGTATCCCCGTCGATACCCATTCTAAAACCGGAAAGTCCGCTTTAGAAACGGTGTTAACAGTTCTGCACGCCGGAGGTAAATTTGGCGGTGGCGGTTATAAGGTTTCTGGGGGTTTACATGGGGTCGGGGTTTCCGTTGTTAACGCCTTATCAGAATGGTTAGAAGTCACGGTTTTTCGTGATAGAAAAGAATATTCCCAACGCTTTGAACGGGGGACTCCCGCCACGGAACTGACATCAAAACCGATCAAAGAAGCCCGCACCGGAACCTCCGTTTGCTTTCTACCTGATACTGTAATTTTTACTACCGGAATTGAGTTTGATTGTGATACCATTGCTTCCCGTTTACGGGAACTTGCCTATTTGAATGCGGGAGTTAAAATTACTCTGACAGATAGTCGTTTAGAACTGTTAAGACGGGAAACTCCCAGGATAGAAACCTACCGTTATGAAGGCGGAATTCGGGAGTATATCGCCTACATGAACAATGATAAACAACCCCTCCATGAAGATATTATTTATACTTGTGGAGAACGGAGTAATGTTCAAATAGAAGTCGCTTTGCAGTGGTGTACCGATGCCTATAGTGATACGGTTTTAGGCTTTGCTAATAATATTAGAACTATCGATGGTGGAACCCATTTGGAAGGGTTAAAAACCGTTTTGACTCGGACTTTAAATGCGATCGCCCGTAAACGGAATAAACTTAAAGAAGGAGAAGCAAATTTAGGCGGGGAAAATATTAGGGAAGGTCTGACCGCCGTTATTTCTGCGAAAGTTCCCGATCCTGAATTTGAAGGACAAACCAAAACCCGATTAGGAAATCCAGAGGTTCGGGGAATTGTTGACTCCTTGGTGGGGGAAGCTTTAACCGAGTATTTAGAATTTAATCCAGGAATTGCCGATGCGATAATTGAGAAAGCCATCCAAGCCTTTAAAGCCGCAGAAGCCGCTCGTCGAGCCCGGGATTTAGTTCGTCGAAAATCGGTCTTAGAATCCTCACCTTTACCCGGTAAATTAGCGGACTGTAGTACCCGAGATCCCCATGAATCCGAGATTTTCTTAGTCGAAGGGGACAGCGCTGGCGGTTGTTTCATTAGTTTTACTTATATATTGCTGGCTGATGGGTCAGAAAAAACTATCAAAGAAATTGTTGATGAGCAGGCTGAGGGGAAAGAGCATTTTTGCTACACCATTAATCAAAGTGGCAATATAGCCATTGAACGCATCACCAATGCACGACTAACGAAGAAAAATGCCCAAGTCGTGAAATTAACTTTAGATAATGGAGAAACCCTGATTTGTACTCCCGAGCACCCGTTTATGTTGCGCGATCGCACCTATAAAGCAGCAGCAGAATTAACCCCAGAAGATTCCTTAATGCCATTTCATCGCAAAATTTCTCAGAAAGGGGTAGATGGAGGATTAAACGGTTATGAAATGGTTTGGAACCCCGGTTATGATAAATGGATTTATACCCATTTATTAGCCGATTTTTATAACTTAAAACATGGGGTTTATCAAGCGTCTGAAGGCAATCATCGTCACCATGTTGATTTTCATAAACTTAACAATAATCCCACCAATATCAAACGCTTACCAGCAGAAGAACATTTAGCCTTACATCGCGCTAATTTGGAAAAAACCTTACATCGTCCTGATGTGATTGAGAAAAGTCGCCAAGTGCATCAAAGTGAAGAATTCCGAGCATTTATGAAGCAACGAATGATGCACCCTCAAACCCGACAAATCCTGTCAGAACAAGCTAAAGCACAATGGGAAAATGAGGAATATAAAGCTTATATGGGGGAGAAATGGCGAGAGTTTTATGAAAGTAATGAGGAGTATCGCCAAGAAAATAATGAAATGTTATATCAGGCGCAACAAGAATATTGGAGTCATGAAGAAAATCGCCTAAAACAATCGGAACGGGTGCGTCAACAGTTTGCAGATAACCAGGAATTACGAGAATCTTATTCTGAAGCAGCGAAAAAACAATGGGAAGATGAAGAACTTTTGGAATGGCGACGGGAAAAAACGAAGGAACAATGGACAAGAGATTTTCGTAAAAAACGCCGTCAAGCATTAGATGAAACCTATTATGCCAAAACACTGGCTGCGCTTTATAAAGTCTATTCCCATTATGGGTATATGGACGTTGACAAGTACGAAGATTATCGCAAACGTCAAAAAGATAACAGTATACTGAAGTTTAAAACCTTTTGCGATCGCTATTTTGAAGGGGATGAAGTTGCCACCAGAACTGCTATTCGTAACTATAACCATCGGGTAGTTTCTATTGAATGGTTAGAAGAACGGCATGATGTTTATGATATTGAGATTCCCCATAGCCATAACTTCGCATTATCGGCGGGTATATTTGTGCATAATAGCGCCAAACAAGGACGCGATCGCCGTACCCAAGCCATTCTTCCTTTACGGGGAAAAATCCTGAATATCGAGAAAACCGATGATGCCAAAATCTACAAAAATAATGAAATTCAATCCTTAATTACAGCATTAGGATTAGGGATAAAAGGAGAAGAATTTGATGCTTCTCAATTGCGGTATCACAAAGTCATAATTATGAGCGTTGCGGGTGATGAACCAACCCTAGTAATGGAAGATACCGGAAAAACGGAATTTGTGGAAATTGGCAAATTTATTGATGAGTGTATCGAAGGGAAACGTACCCCAGAACGCTATCAAGTGATTGCCTTTGATCCCGTAACCCATGCCACCCGTTTTCGTCCGATTAAAGCCGTAATTCGTCACGGTCATGAAGAACCCATGTATCAACTGACGACTCGCTATAATCGTCAGATTAAAGTCACATCTTCCCATAGTGTTTTTGTTTATGAAAACGGGGAAGTTAAACTCAAAAAAGGCAATGAAATTAAACCGGGAGATTGGTTAGTTGCCAGTCGTCGTTTACCCCGTTCAACTGAACCCCAAACCCGAATTGATTTACTCCGAACTTTATATGAAGCGGGTGTAACTCAATCATTATATTTACAAGGAGAAGATGTTCGTAAAATTGCCAGTCGGCGAATTTTAGCCCAGGTTGACAAACCGGAATTATTCAGTGAAACCCGGGTTGAATTAGATGCTCAAGGATGGGAACAATTAATTGCCCAACGTCAAGCATTAGGCATGACTCAAAAACAATTGGCAACTGCCATTGGAGTCAAACAACCCATTACTATTAATCACTGGGAACGGGGAATTAATCGCCCAATTTTGTCTAATTTCTTGGATTATTTAGAGACAATTGGAGGTAACGAAAATATTGTTTACCAAACCCTTCCCTCTAAAATTGATCAACTCCTGACTCAAGATGACAGCAGTAAAAACGCCCGTTGGCGAGAAGTTAGTAATTACAAACCCTTTGAATATTTCACACCAAGCGAGTTAATTCAGTTGGGGGATAACCTAAAAATTGTTCCTCAAGCGCACCAGAATAAAGCCTTTGATCGCTATTTACCCATTACTTCAGAATTGATGTGGTTTTTGGGTTGGTATGTAGCGGAAGGAACCCTATCAAAACATCAAGTCAGCCTGAATTTAGGCACAAAAGATGAGCGATTTATTCCTGAGTTAATTACAGCTATTCAAGAGGTATTTGGGGAAACCCCACGCCGCTATAATGATCCCGAAAGTCAGGGGATTAAACTGTACTTTAATAGTGTAGCTGCTGCCCGACTTTTACAGGCTTGGGGATTAGGAAAAAAATCCCATGAAAAACAAATTCCTGATCTGGTTTTCTCGGTGACAGAACCTTTACAAATTGCCTTTTTAGAGGGGTATTTCTTAGGGGATGGTACAACCAGTGGGGCGAATATTTCTTGGACTACAAACTCCAATTCAATTAAGAATGGATTACTCTATTTATTCGGACAATTGGGATTAATTGCGAGTACCAGTGAACATCAACCTCAATTGAATGACACAGCCCTAATTCAAACCCGTTATCCCTACTATACCCTGACCCTTTGTGGCAAACAACAACTCGAAAGTTGTCGTTTAATTTGGCAACGTCATTTAGGGGTAGAAAAACTCAACGCCTATTTACAACTTCCGACTCAAAAACCGATGGATTATTTACCCATTAGTGAAGATTTAATGGGATTAAAAGTTATCAAGGCAGAGGAGATTGAATTAGTTGGAGAGTATGTTTATGACTTCTCCGTTGATGGGGATGAAAACTTTGTTTGTGGAACTGGAGGACTCTGCTGTCATAACACCGATGCGGACGTTGATGGAGCCCACATCCGAACTTTGTTACTCACCTTTTTCTATCGTTATCAACGGGAATTAGTGGATCAAGGCTATATTTATATTGCCTGTCCTCCCCTGTACAAAGTGGAACGGGGACGTAACCATCAATACTGTTACAATGAGCGAGAATTGCAAGAGCATTTGAGAAGTTTACCCGCCAATGCCAACTACAATATTCAACGGTTTAAAGGGTTAGGGGAAATGATGCCAGAACAACTTTGGACAACCACCATGAACCCAGACACTCGCATGATTAAACGGGTTGAAGTTGAAGATGCCGCCGAAGCTGATCGGATTTTTACTGTATTAATGGGCGATCGGGTTGCCCCCCGTCGGGAGTTCATCGAAACCCACGCCCCCCGATTAAATTTAACTGATTTAGATATCTAAGGGGTTTGGGATTGCTTGAGGTATGATCTAAAAACCCGATTTCGTGAAAGTTATCGGGTTTTTAATCTTCAACGCATTTGCGATCGCGTGGAGTGAGAAACCGGGTTTCTGAATAAAATATCGGCGGCGATGCTTGAGTTATCTGATCGACCCGGTTTCTTAAGTTGCGATCGCATGGTAATGGTATTGAATAGGAACGGTTTGCTGTTCCCATATTGCCCCTAATTGTAGACCAATCTGATATGGGAGAACATTAACACTTGCACCAGTATCTAATAATGCCATCACTTCTACAGAGTTGCTACCGATGGAGAGAGTAATGGGCAAATATGGCATGACACTCGATCGCCCAAGGCTATCAATTCTCTCTATAAATGGGAATCGCTGACTATTAAGCATGGGCTGATTCTTGGGCGGTAGCTAGAAGTTCTGATAATGCTTGAATTGACTCCTGATCTGCCTGTGGAGACCATACAACTGCACTCGTTGATGCTAGTTGATTCAAAAGTATATTTTCTGAATTAGTATCTTCAGCAGGTTCTAGGCTGCATCCTTGTTCCTTGGCAACTGCAAGTAGGAGAAAGTGAATGAGTCGCAGTTTATCTTGATGAGATAATTGATTAACTGTGGGTAAAAGTTCACTGAGAGGCATATCGCTTGTTTAAGAGTATATATATTTATTTTAACCTTTAAAATTGTGTTTTAACGGCGATCGCGCTTTCTTTTGGAGGGGCGATCGCACTACAAATCATCGATTTTAATCGGTATAGTTGAGCCGTTGAAGAGCAGAAATGTCAGGGTGATGGTTGCGTGTCTATCAGTTACAATGCCGGAAATCACCTGTAAACACGCTCCATAATTCCACCGAATGATACGGCTACATTGTATCCAATACGAATACCAAATAGACGAGCATTTGGATGTTTTTCACTGAGTTTTCGGGCTGATTTTAACCCGGTTTCATCTACTTCGTAGTCTCCTGATTCAAAGTCGATGATCACCATCTTGCCGATATTTTCGTCTATCTCAACTTGTTGACGGATGCTACTCTCATACAATTGTCGGGCGCGTCGTGCCACTTCTTCTCGGCTTAAAAGGATGGTTTGCATAGTCTCGCCTTGCGATCGCTATACTTAATATTATACCGCAGATATTGATCGCTTTGGCCCAAAAGCAGGCATTATGCAACTTCCTTGATCGATAATTCTATTCCATCGACAACAGGTAAAGGCAAATTCTGCGAAATCCGCAACAAAATCCAATCTTCCAAAACCTCTGCCAATTCTTCTCTGCAAGTTTCGAGTGCATCTGCATTAGCCCATAGACCCTGAAAGCCGGGAATTTCCCCGAAAAAAGTACCATCATCTGTCAATATCTTGTACTTGGCTTTATGCAAAGCGGCTTGGAGGTATTTTGTCAACATAACAAGTGTCTTTGATTTCCCTGAAAACAGTCTATCATGGAAATAAAAAAATATAGAGAACTGATTAGAAACAGAGCGATCGCTCTTTCTTTTGGAGGGGCGATCGCGTGGAGTGAGAAACCGGGTTTGGTGAACACTCATCTCGGTTCTTGAGTTATCTGAGAAACCCGAAATCTTACAATTATTTGAAAAATATTGAGGTGAAAAATGCACGATTTATATAGGCTGATTGAGAAAATTAAGAAGGCTCCTTCAATGTACTTGGGACGACACTCTATTATTTGTCTTCAGGCTTTTTTGTCGGGTTACAGCGTTGCTAAATATGAGTTAGGAGAACAGCCAACGAAACAAGATCGCGATTTTATGCAGTTTTCTGAGTGGATACGAAAAAGATTCAATGTGCAGACTAGCCAATCTTGGGCTAATATCATTCTTTTTTATTCTGAGGATGAAAGTAAAGCACTTGATAAGTTTTTTGAACTCCTAGATGAATTTATAAATCGGAATCCTGCTGATGATAATTTAGTTAAAGAAGGATTGGATATGTCGGAAAAAGTGGAAGTTTTTAGAAGTTGACAAAAAGAGCGATCGCGTGGGGTTGAGAAACCGAGTTTCTGAATAAAATCTCGGCGGCGATACTTGAGTTATCTGAGAAAACCAGTTTCTTAACCTGCACTATTTTTATGACTTAATTTTCGGTTGGTTCAATATCTTGGATACTCAACAGATCGATCAATGGCTTGAGATCGAGATACATAGTGCGATAAGGTACAGATGGCGGTAAGGACTCACGCCAGTAAACCAATCTTGATGGCTGGAAACGATCGGTACTGAACACCCTCATCTAGCAGGATTGTTTCATCAACTACCAGTTTATCCGCGAGTAGAGTGATATAACCTGCCAAAGTGTTTTCATGGCGTAAAATCCAGCATTGACTGATACGAGCGTCTATCTCTCGCTGAATCCGCCCTTGTCGCCAGTAAGTGACAAATTCACCCCGTAGACAACGAAACCCCTGAGCAGAAATGGTAAGATTTGCGGTCAGATGCTCGACGGGTAACTCGGAGAAATCAACTCCAGTAAACTTACTACTGGGCGGCATTAGCAGACTTCTGACGACGGCGACGATTGGCAATACGTTCAACTAAAGCCAAAGCAGCTTCATTTGCAATATAACCGCCACTCTTAAAGGCATGGGCTAGTTTCTGAACTTCGCTGCCTGAGACAGGTTTGGAAACTGTATGGAGTGGGTACTTCATAACTTTAAGTCTGATTCTTTAGCTTTATTATAGCAGGGGTTTCCCTATTTTCCGTAAGTATTTTAGATAGAGCGATCGCGCTTTCTTTTAGTGAGGCGATGCCTTCGGCTGGCTGCGCCTACGGGTGGGGTTAAGAAACCGGGTTTCTGAATAAAATCTTGGCTGGGATGCTTTAGTTATCTGAGAAACCCGGTTTCTTAAGTTGCGACTATATTAATGGGCGATCGCGTGGCCCCCCGTCGGGAGTTCATCGAAACCCATGCTCCCCGCCTAAATTTAACTGATTTAGACATCTAAGGGGTTTGCGATTACTTGAGGTATGATCTAAAAACCCGATTTCGTGAAAGTTATCGGGTTTTTAATGTCTCTCCAATTGAAAACCACTATATTTTAGGTGATCGCTCATCAGAAACAAGAAAGCGCGATCGCATATTGCTTAAACAATTCCTTTTTTCCTTGGGTAAAGCTCAAAAGCTAATTCGTGACGAAAAAAACAGACATTAAACTCCGAGAAAAAGTTGAGGTGTCCAAGGATTACAGGTGCATCTGTCGAACGAGTCCAAGCGAATGCAAGTAAGATCGTAGAAAACTCAGCAAGTGCGCCTGAAAGCACCAATCCCCGCGCTTTACTATGAGCCAAATTCCCACTCAATTGAATAGGAACGGTTTGCTGTTCCCATATTGCCCCTAATTGTAGACCAATCTGATATGGGAGAACATTGAGGTAAACTAGAATTGCTCGAAGTTTCTGGAGTCTGACATGGAAACAATGAAACTGCGATCACATATTGGAACCGATGGCATATTGCTTCTCCAAATGCCCACTGAGTTTAAAGATACTTCTGTGGAAGTGGTGGTAGTTGTGCAGCCTCTACCATCGGAGGAAGTTAAACCGAAGTATAACGCTTGGGGACAACTGACTACTAAAAAATCAATTCAAACAGCAATTGGTAGAATGCGACAACTACGGCAAGAAATTGCCTTGGATAAAAGCTCAATCCGCGAAATGATAGAAGAAGGGCGCAGGTTCTAATGCAGTTTATATTGGATTGTTCTGTAGCAATCAGTTGGTGCTTAGTGGATGAAGATAACGATTATGCTAATGCTATACTCGCGATGATGCCGGATTGCGAAGCGTTTGTACCAGGAATTTGGTCGCTAGAAGTTGCTAATACTCTCCTGGTTGCCGAGCGACGCAATCGCATGACGACTGAGCAATCTGAGATGGCTATTACTTTTTTACAATCACTTTTAATTCAGGTTGATGAAGCTACGGATAGCAACGCACTGTCGTCAACTCTGGTACTAGGAAGACAAGAAGGTTTAGCTGCTTATGATGCAGCTTATTTAGAGTTAGCATTAAGATTGGAATTGCCGATCGCAACACTTGATACTCGCTTGGCGGAATCGGCAATTCGCTGCGGTGTGGGGTTGGTAGTTGTTGATGGAGAAATGCCAGAGACGGTTCTTCCGTACTTATTATGCTAATTTATTGAGTGCAAAGATCGAAATGCTTGTATCGCAGGCTATAAGGATTTCGAGAGCCATTTTCAGCCTGATCGAACAAAAATTGCCCTTGATCAATGCCATACATTGCTTTTAGCAGTTTTGACTGATAGTTTAGCATAATATGTCCTGAAGAACCCGTTTTGAAGGAGAGGTAGGAGTGGTAACGCTCCTATCGACTCTAACAGCCGAAATCCTGATGAGCGCTAAATACCCCAAGGGGTTATAGTTTTGGATTTGGTGGTGGTGGTGGAATACTTATATAGCCCATTCCAATCGCCTAATACCCCTAAGCCAGCTCCTCCCAAAATATCCTTATAACGTTTTAGATAAAGATAGGAGGAGAGTTTTGCAGTTTGAGTTTAGATCCGAGTAATTTAGATGATAATGGATACCATGAAGGAATATCAATTACAATTGACATCAGAGGAAATTATTTTTGATAACATAGACCATAGTGGCGTGAATCGGCAGGAATGGCTGCAAAATTTAACCTCTCCTACTCTGGAACTAGGTATGGGAATTTTTCAGATTATAGAAGAGGAATTTTGAGCCGAAAAGCTTACAATTATTTGAAAAATATTGAGGTGAAAAATGCACGATTTATATAGGCTGATTGAGAAAATTAAAAAGGCTCCTTCAATGTACTTGGGACGACACTCTATTATTTGTCTTCAGGCTTTTTTGTCGGGTTACAGCGTTGCTAAATATGAGTTAGGAGAACAGCCAACGAAACAAGATAGCGATTTTATGCAGTTTCCTGAGTGGATAAGAAAAAGATTCAATGTACAGACTAGCCAATCTTGGGCTAATATCATTCTTTTTTATTCTGAGGATGAAAGTAAAGCACTTGATAAGTTTTTTGAACTACTAGATGAATTTATCAATCGGAATCCTGCTGCTGATAATTTAGTTAAAGAAGGATTGGATATGTCGGAAAAAGTGGAAGTTTTTAGAAGTTGATAAAAAGAGCGATCGCGCTTTGTTTTGGAGGGGCGATCGCACTCTCAGAAACAAGAAAAGGCGATCGCTCCGAGCGAAAAGAATAAGAAAGGCGATCGCTTTTTTTTAGGTAGGGGTGCGATTGCTCTTCACCAAAGTTACATTAAACGCCGATGAATGTTAGGTTGAGTTTGGAAAGCTAACTTACGGGAGAGTTGCGATCGAACTAGATATCTTCTAAACGCTCCCGAATTTCAGTTACGGTTGTTATCGCACCATCAAGGGCTTGAAGCAGCTTACTTAAACTTTCACCTTCACGTCGAATTACTTGGGCAATACTATCGACCGACTTTTGAACAGAATCTCGAAGTTTGTCAGCAACTTGTTCTTGCAACTCAGCAGATGCCTCATCAGCTATACGCAAAATTTGTTCCTCGATCTCTTGTTTAGCCTTTTTTTCTTCTGCTTGACCACTCATCCAGCGTCGAATAGCAAAGAAGACAGCACTTCCTAAAGGATTAAGAATAATACCTAGTAAGGAAGCTATAATTGCATCAAAAGTAAAGATGCCAATAATATCGTCCACAATGCTGTATTGAACCTCAGATACTGCTCTATTAATTGCAGTCTCAAGTGCTTGACCAGAACCTGTCAAATTGAGATTAGTGCCATCAAACGATTCAAGAGATACCCCCTTTGACAGCCGTTCCCTTACCGCTTGCTGCTGAAGTTCAGCCAATTGTGATTTAAAGGTTGCTTCTAGCAGCTTGCTGATCGAATCAGCTTCATCATTGATTGTGCGCTTAATATCTTTAGGCTTAATACTTTCACGCAATAAATCTTCGACCTCTGTTTTCCAACGATCTCTCAATTCTTCCTGAACAGCTTTAGCACCGAACTTTTCAGATCCCCACCACTCTTTCGGCCACAAACCCTTAATTCGATCCTTGACAGAGACACTAGGCTTCCATCCGTCAAGTCCATCTTTGATTTGAGAATACAAGTCGCGTTTTAGACGATTTTTTAGGCTTTCTAATCGAGAGCTTAAAAGTGTCATTATGGAGTTAGAATTGACAGAAACTTTGATTCCTAATTTCTCTAAATCAGCAACCAATTCATCAACAGATCGCTTGGTGCGTTCATTTTTCAGAACCTCTGTTGTATTAGTTAGAGAGCGTTTGAGAATTATTTTAGGACGATCTAACTTGATTTGAATGCCCTCTTCCATAAGGATACTTTTCAGAGCATCTATCACTTCGGTAAGCTCAATTTTTCCGTAACGTTCATAGCTTCCTGTTTCTTCATCAAAAATCCTTTGGGTTGTAGTAGCCGGAACAATTGTTAGGGTTCGCTTGAATAGGTTACTTAATCCACCGAAAGTTTTACCTCCCCAAAGAATCCACTTCTTTTTTTTCTCCCATTCCTTTTGCTGATTATCTATTTTTGGGATATTCTGAATTACTGTATTCCACTTGTTAACAACAATCAGGGCTTTTTTGTTAGAAGCAGTTTCCGGAGTTAACTCACTAGCATCTTTTAGTCCAACTATATGCCGCACAACAAAGTCATAATCATCACGGGTGAGATCGGACTGAGCATTGGATAGAAAAATCAGGCAATCAGCCTTGTTAATAAAAGGAGCAATTGTAGTGTTGTCGTGAACAACACCACCTGTCCCTGGAATGTCAACCAGTCGAATGTGGCTAGATTCAACCAAGAATTCATATACATTTGTGGTTGCAACTTCACCTGCAATAATGACAGCATCTTCTGTCGGTTGAAAGTTACTGCTGGAGCGAAGCCATTGATTAAGTTGATCGGGGTTAACATTAAGAAAGTCGCAGATCATTGATGTTTTACCAGCACTTACGGCTCCCATGAATACCAATGTGAAATAGTTGACATTCTCTTCACAATCTTTGAAATCATCTTTCACTTCTCGAATGTACTCACGAAGTCTCGTAGCAAGAGCCGTAAACTCAGAGAAAGTCTGGAGCTTGTTACAATGCTGTAAAAGTTGCTCGCAATAACTTTCTTTCAACAGGAAGATAGGTTGAAATTTTTGGGAAATATCGTTGATTAAAACCGGAGCAAAATCATCAAGCAGAGTATTTGCATTGATGCTAACGCGGAAGGTTTTGTAAGCTGGTTGTTGTGTCATTTTTTTCTCCTGTGTTACTCGAATATGTACATTTTTAAAAAAATAGACCTGATTCAATCAATAGAGGTTAAAACCTCATAAAAAGATTCTAGGGAATCCGCATAATTTTTGTAAAAATAATATTCTTCAACGATGTTAATTTTTGTCAAATTTGTAAAGATATTTTCCGAAATATTTTTTTGGAATTGAGTAAGCCAGTTATCAATTTCATTTGCAGCATTATTAAAATATTGATCGGATTGTTCAATGCTTCGGTCAAATGTATCTCTATCTTTATCCAAAAACCAATAATCATCAAAAGCATCCCAAATTTCGTATATAGAATTTTTCAAATTCGATATAATCGAGTCACTACTAGGTTCGCTAATTTGAAAGCTTCCAACTAAATTTCTTGCAACAATTAAAATATTACTTCGCAAGTTACTAACAAATATCTGAAATTCAGAGACTATTTCATCCTGATATCTATCTCGGCATTGCATAGACTTATTCTTCTTCCATCTAAAATTATCACCTTGCCAAAAACGCTCATCACCCGTAGTTTGATAATTCCGCATCTCTTGAAGACAAGATCCTCTAATTTTTCCAATACGGTTAGATAAGGTATCCACTTCTCTATTAATGGATTCATTTATTTGTCCGATTACTGTTTGAATTTTATATGTCATTTGTTCGCCCAGTTTTTCTTCACGTTTTCGTAGTGCGATGTAACTGGCAATTACAATTGAATATTTACTTGCAACTTCAACCAATTCAACTTCAGCACGATTGATAGCACTGTTAGAGTTAACTTCAAGAGATTCGTAAATCACTTGCCTTAATTGGCGCTCTCGATCGCTATTTGAATATCTTCTTGCCTCGGCTACTGAGAATGAGACAATCGGAATCTCATAGTCGAAAAGTCTAGCAATTCCTTCAAATTCCATCTTTTCATTACCATGACTCAGAAAGTTGATATAGCTCTGAATCTGCTTCTGTTTAAATTTTTCAGGTAAATCAGATAAGCAGTCTATTTTGTTGATGACAATAACAATCCGTTGTAATGCTTTGCTTTTGAGTACCTCGTTGCTTTTCAGAAACTCGTAAAAATGTCTCGGAATCGGATAGCTAACATCAAATACAAGTAGTAAAAGATTGGCTCGACGGATGATGCCTTTAACTATTGTGTCATCTTCTTCGCAAAGAACAGAACCTAAACCAGGCAAGTCAATAATCACTGTCTCTTCATCAATTTTGGCTTCCTGAGCTTGTGAGGTTTCACGAATAGATGCTTCTTGAAAAACACCAGATTCTCCAAGATTTAGAAGGTGATTTCCAAGAGCAGATTTGCCTGCATTAACCATTCCAACTAATGCAATAACTTTTGTATTGCGATAATCGTGAAGAAACTCCCAAAAACTTTCTAATCGCTCAATGTCTTGCTGGACATTTTCGACAAGATTAGCTTTTGCAAAGGTCGAACCTGCCTCGTCAGCCAGAAGAATCGTCTCTTCAGGAAGAGTCTCTAAGGCCCTGATTAATGAATCTTTAATGTCTGAAAGGCTTGTAAAATCAGTCAAGTCTTTCCTCCTTTTCCAAAATTCCCTCTATCAATATCACCAGAATTTGTCATTTTTTGTCATTTTTGCCTTTTCCCACAACGGCGGCACCTACTATAAGGAATGCAATAATTGCCCCAAATGGCCCTAATCCTGCCAAGAGAGCCAAAACTATTGCGCCAACTACCATAACTCCCAAAAACTTTAAAATTCCATCCATACTCCTCTCCAATGGCTAAAACTTACTTCTGTCTGTTACCATTTTCCTTATAAATAAAAGCTTTGTCTAGCCCAAAAACATCCTATTTTGCCCCCCAACCCCCCCCACTTTCACTCTCTTTAATCTACTTTTATACAAAAATATACGAAATTGTACGAAAATGCTGGCAGATGTGAGCTACAATACAAAAAACCTCGCATCTACCAAACCAGATGAATCTTAAAGAAATGTTAAAATTCGCTGATGATATAGTATTTGCTAAAACAGGCCAACATCTTGACGATTTACAAGCAGCGGTACTGCGAGGAACTCTACAACGCGAGACATACAAAGAAATAGCTAAGGATTTTGACTGTTCTGAAAGTCGCATCAGAGAAATTGGATCGGAATTATGGCAATTACTTTCAGAAGAATTAGGAGAAGATGTTAATAAAAAGAATTTTAGATCGGCAATAGAGAGGTTACAAAACTATAATATTTTAAACTTTGCAGAAGTGACACAAAACGTGACCAGTAGTTTCAACACCTGTGAACAACCCAGACACCCACCAAATACACCAAACTCACACCCACCAAATCAAGAAACATCTAACACAAAACAACCTGAAACTCCACATCAAGATTTAAGCGAGATGCCTGATTTGGGTGCTTTTTACGATCGCACTCCTGAACTAGAAACCCTGACCACCTGGATTTTACAAGAACAATGTCGCCTGATTGCTATTACGGGTATTAGTGGAATCGGCAAAACATCCCTAGCAGTACAAATCGTACAACAAATAAAAAATCAATTCGATTACATAATTTGGCGCACTATAAACGTATCCCACACCCTAGACGAATTTCAACAGGAACTAATTCAGCTTTTCTCCCAGTCAGAAAAACTAGACTCCCCTACAACTAAACCGAAACCCTTATCCCTAATTAAGTATTTACAAAAGCATCGCTGTTTAATCATATTAGATGATGTTCACAATCTTTTCAGTAGTGGCGAATTGGCAGGAAAGTATAAACCAGAATATGAAGAATATCGCCATTTTTTTAAACAGATAGAAAAATTATCCCATCAAAGTTGCTTTCTTTTAATCGGTTGGGAACAACCCAGAGAAATTTCTCAAATTGAAAGCCAAAATAATCCTATTCGTACCTTACAAATCACAGGTTTAGATATCGCAGCCGCCGGGGAAATACTCAGAGATTACGGGTTAGCAGAAATCGACTACTCAATACTTATTCACCGTTACCAAGGCAACCCTTTATGGTTAAAAAGTGTCGCAACTCTGATTCAAGAATTAGGAGTCAATGTTACTGATTTATTACAAAATGATACCATCTTATTACCCGAAGATGTTAAAGATATTTTACGGCAACAGTGCGATCGCCTGTCCGATAGAGAAAAACAAATATTGTCCATACTGGCTAGGGAAACTCAACCCCTAAAACTGGCAAAATTAATAGACAAACAACCGAATTTAAACTTAGAATTAGTTAATGTCTTACAATCTTTACAACGGCGTTGTTTAGTAGAAAAAATTGAGGATAGTTTCTGGTTGCCACCTCTAATCAAGCAGTATTTCCTCATCTAAAAAAGATGAAGATTAGAAAAATACCCAAGTTTAAATATCCCCTAGGATTAATGAGACAAGATTAATCTATGGGCGAATTTTAATTCTGCTTCCCACAGATAAATTTTATCGACCCGCCCTTTTTCTGATTTCCAATTTTCCCGAAACTCAATCCGAGCAAACGTATCCTTTCATACAACGAAACCCCGGATTTGATGAGAAACTTTTCATGACAAAGGGCAGAACTTCCACTAACATTAGGGAAAAACACCCGTTAGGTGAAAAAACTCATCTCTAGTCCTGGTATCATAACTAATCAGTTTGAACCCAGGAACACTATCAATCCGGGTCGCGTCAACAACTAACGGAATCTTTCATCAACCAAGTTCCACCCATGAGCCAATCTATCCCCATCTCTTGGTCTAAGGCAGGCGTCTCTATCCCCCTAGAGCAACTGCCCCTCGAACAACTCCCCAATAACGATTTAGTCCTGCGGTGTCAAGAGGGAGTCTGTCCAGATAAAGCAGCCTTTACAGAATTGCTTCGTCGGTATCAGTCCCATGTTGATAAGATTCTCTATCACCTGGCCCCAGACTGGCAGGATCGGGCTGACTTAGCCCAGGAAGTCTGGATTCGGGTCTATCGTAATATTAAACGTCTACAAGAACCCGTCAAATTTCGGGGCTGGTTAAGTCGAATTGCCACTAATTTATTTTACGATGAACTCCGCAAGCGCAAACGGGTCAAACCCCCCTTATCTTTAGATGCTCCTCGCAGTATAGAAGATGGGGAAATGGATTGGGAAATTGCCTCCGATGGCCCAGGCCCCGATGAGGATATGGCAACCCGTGAATTCTATAGTCATCTTCATGAAGCGATCGCCGATTTACCCGAAGCATTCCGCACCACGATTGTTTTGCGGGAAATTGAAGGATTAGCTTATGAAGAAATCGCTGAAATTACCGGGGTTTCCCTGGGAACAGTAAAATCGAGAATCGCCAGAGCCCGTCAACGCTTACAAACCGATCTGCAAGTGTATCTCAATCCCTAAAATCTGTGTAGGCGAGCGGGTGAAATTCCCGTTAATAGGGATATAATAGTTCTATAGGTTAAACCCCAATTTCTCATGTCTGATTTCATATTTGGTGAACGGGGGTGTTCGGATGAAGCATAATCTTGAGCCAGAACCACAAACTCACTTAACCATCGGGGGACATATATCTGAGGAACACTCGGATCTTGACCCTAAAATCCAATTACTCAGTGCCTACTTGGACAATGAAGCGACGGTGACAGAACGCCGTCAAGTTCAGCTTTGGCTGGATACTGATCCCAAGATTAAGGCAACTTATCTACAATTACTACAACTGCGTTCTCGCCTACAAAACGCTCCTGTTCCTGCTTCTGGTACTTCGGTGCAACAACTGACCACCCTGGTTTTCCAAAGGTTAAATCAGAGAACCCGTAGGATGGCAACTTGGGGAGGAACTGCGATCGCGGCTTTATTAGTGATGACTTTTTCTAGTACAATTTCAGGCAATTCCGGGCGTTTTCCGATGTTTGCCCAGTCTGAAACCCTGAACAATTCGGAACCCTTACAAATTGCTTTAAATGAACCTCTGATCCCAATTATTACTCCGAATGCGGTTAGTATTAGTGTGGATCAACCGATTATTCCGATTCCTAAAGCCGCAGTTTCAAGACCCATCAATTAAAATAATATAACCCCAGAGACTTTAAAATATAAGGTTTTTTGGGGTTATATTTTAGGTCTAATCTTGGTTTTTCCAACACCCATCAGGAATTAAAACCCCGGAATAAAACTCAACGGTTTTAATATCCATCAAATAAACCCAAACTAAGCCTAAAGGTTGATGGTTGAGATCAAATACAGAAATTTGTTGTCGCTGATATTCGTTTTCTTCAGCCGGGCGATGGGGTTGGTAATCTTCTAATTGATCTAAGTCTAAAAAAATATTAGGGTCTGCAAAGGATAAAATCACCCCCTGTACCATACCATCCCCAGCTACCATCCCCGGATAACCTAAAGATAGAGCATAGAGTGTTCCCACCGCTAAAGCCGGACGCTGGGCCAGGACTCGCCCCTGACAATAGCGTTGATAGTTATATTCCCCTGGCTTGAGCGTACCGTATACAAACACATCAATCTGATTGGTCATCGTTAAGCTGCAACGTCTGGACTAAAAAAATATGATTGTACAGGAGTTGCTGAAACTTTTTGTTAACATGATCACTAGCAGATCATCTCAGCCTTTGGGATGGCAGCGATTATTGGTTTCCTACCTCTGAATTTATTTATGCTGATAGCCGTTAATTTTATGAATTTTTCATTTCATTTTTTACCGTTAAGTACGTTTTTCCCTGAATTTCCGGTTTTTGACGGGATTTTTTCGACTCAGGGGGTGATGGTGATGCTACTGGCGGCCTATGCCGTGGCCATGTGGATGTTTCTCACCAGCGCACCGAAAGTACATACAATTATGGTTTCTGATTTGAATGTAGCCAGGGATTTTTACGAGGGTTTATTAGGACTGTCCGTGGCCGATGTGCCTTTACATTATTACTATAACTATGAACAAACTTTAGGAGCGACCGGAATTGATCCCCTGTATCTTTCTGCCCCCGTCGGGAACACTGTAACATCTAAAATGCAGGGTACGGAGGGATTATGGTATCAACTAATGAAAAACACTCAGTTACATATTATTAGCGGGGCTAGTTATGGTTCCAAAGATCAAGAACGTCATGTTTGTTTTGATAAAGACTGTTTAGAACAAATTTTAATGCAGGTACAATTGCGCGGGGTAAAACATAAAATTCGCAGTGAAAGACCGTTAAATTTTTTAGTGAAAGATTTAGATGACCGTGTTATTGAAATGACGGAAGTTAAGAGTTAACAGGGGGAGCAGGGGAGGTAAACTTTTTCTATTACCCATTACTCATTACCCATTCCCTATTTCCTTAAAAATAAACACAACGTTCTCCTGTCATTTTAGCTTGTTGTAGGGCTTGATTTATTCGTTCAATGCAGGCGCGATAGTGTTCATTGGGTTGAACTTTTGTATATCCAATATATACAGAAGAATTAGAGGGATTATTTTCAAGGGATTCTTCTTGATTAACTAAACGATCTAAAATTCGGTTGAGTGCTATTTTTGTTCCGGGTAATTCCGAAAAAATAGCTAATAGAAATTCATCCGTTTTCCATTGGGCGACCCAATCACTTTCTCGCAAAATTTGTTTTAATTCCTGCATTAAATTAATAATTTGGCAGGATGGAGTTGCTAAAAAATCTGGGTTTTCATCAGTTAACTGGCTGTCTTCGACGTTAATTATAGCAACACATAGGGATAAATGGTGACGGTTTGCTATACTTAAACACTGGCGAAGATGGGTTTCTGCGGTTTCTCGTTCCAGAACAATTTGCAGGGATTCTTCCTGACGAGACAGAATAATATTTTCTAGGTCTAAAATCTTTTGTTCGTTATTTTTAATTCCCAATTCAATCGCTTGGTGAAGTTGATTTATTTCCAGATAAATACTGGGAGTAAATTTTGGAATTTCTCCTTGATTAAAATATAAATTTAAGGCTTTTGTTATCAATAAAATAGACTCTTTCATATAGTTAATATATCGGGATAATAAAATAATACCAGCTAGATAGGAGTAGGTGAACTACCATAAAACCCTGTCGTCGAGGGACAGCGCACCTTGAAAACTAGGGTTATGGGGTTCTGTATTACTTCAGCATACTATCTACTGAAGAACCAAACTAACTTTTATCTGAAATTAAAGCAACATCAATCTGTTCTTCTCGGGGTTGGCTAATTTCAACTTGTAAATTAGGGCCAAAAAATTTAGCAATTTTGTCTTGTTTTTTTTGCCAATTTTCCAAAGACATAAACGGAGAATCAAACTCTAAAATCAAAGAATAGGAATCATTAATGAGGGTTTCTCGAACACCTTGGAGGAGGGGACGTTCTTCACGGTTAGGGCTAAGTCCCAGACGTTCTAGGACATCGGATAAATGGGCTTCTTGGCCATAGCGATACCGGGTGACATCCTTGCGGACTTGATTTTGGGTGTCTGTAGCCTGTTGTTCTCGGCGAGCTAAGACCTCAGAGGAGGTGGCTTGAGTAAATGGGATGGGTTTGAGTTCCGCCGCTTTCAGGGCTAACCCTCCCAACAATACGGGAATTCCATAGAAAAATCCAGCTAAGTTTAAGGTGGCATTATCCGCAAAATAGGCGGCAAAACCAACTACAGTTAAGATTCCACCCACCACTAAACCTAGGGCGCCCAAAGAAGTTTGACGTAACATATTAATCAAAAGTATTCTGCTAGAACTCACTGTGTTGATTCTAAACTGCTACGCCCTTTTATTAAACGTTCAATATGAACACCAACGACGAAGATCAATCTATTTCTAGTATAAAACGCAAGCTCCTAGAACAGATCAATACCCTCAAGTGCGAAGATGAACGAATGTACAACATCCTGGCCATTGATGTTTGGGCTTTAGCGAAAACGATGGATGAGTTTCAACCCGGGTTTTGGGGGGCGTTTATGAAAAATCGTGAAAAAGCCTTAAAACGTTTCCTGGCTGAGTCGGCTAAAAATAAAACCGACACGGATAGTAAACGCCCTCCATTTTTGCGCTAATCTGTTTAATTTCTAACTAAAATTGGTTTGAATATTAACCCCGCGTTGATTCAGGGCGGCTTCAAATAATGGAGTCGAAAGTATTTGTTCTACGGGCCAAACTCCGGGCTTTTGCACTTTACCATTTAAGCAAAGTTCCGCAATTGTTCCGGTGCCAATTCCGGCAATTTTAGCGGTATTTTCATGAACAATTGTAGAACAAAAATCAACGGTTTTTCCCTGTTTAATTCCGGTAACACAGGAACGAACTGCTACCCCGATACCACTCCAAAGATCGGTTACATTGGTCATCCGATAACTTACCTGGGATAAAAACTCAATCACGGCGGGATTTTTTAGCCAACTTTCTGGCCACCAATGGGCAACGCTCCAAGTTAAATAATTATAAAAATCGGGAATAGTACCAAATTTGGTAATCACAGTTTTAACGGGAAAAGAGTCTACTAAAGTGAAACATTCTGGCATATCAAACCAATAAACTCCGGTTTTTCCATAGGGGGAAGGAAATTCAATGGTTTCCCTTTCGCTATAGGGTTTAATCGTTTGCCATTGTCCGTTTATCCACACTTGAAATGGAGATTGTAGCCCTAAAAAAGTAGTTCTCATAACAGTAATTCCAGCCCCCCCAGACCCTCCCACCACATAACTTAGGTGAATTTTTTCGACTTGATCAAATTGTTCCACTCCTTGACGCACCATGCTATTAGAAATACCGGGGAAAATACCTGTATTAATAATAGCGGTGACTCCGGCATTTTTAGCTGCTTCAGAATGCTCTAAAATCCGGCGGGTAAAGTCTCGATTATCACTGACATCAATATAGTTAACGTGATGTTGAATACAGGTTTTTAAAACTCCTAAATCTCGATATTGAAATGGCCCGGCACAGTGAATAACTAAGTCAGAATTGGCGATCGCATTTTCTAATTTATCCTGATCTGCTAAATCTAATTCTAACTGTTGAAATCGGGGATTAATTCCTATATTTCTTGTCAATTTTCGTCCAGTAATGGTAATCTCGGCGGCGGTATGTTGGGCTAGATATTCGGCAACACTATTGCCAATTCGTCCTCTGCCTCCTAGGATTAAAACTCGTTGATTCATGGGATTATCTCCTGAGTATTATGGGTTTTATTCTAAATACTGAAAAATAGCATTTGCGGTTAATAAATTAGTTGCAAATAAAACCTGTTGTAAGTCACATAATCGCGATAAAGCTTCAACGGATGCGGGGTTAGATTCGACTTTCACCGGATCTCGAAGATACATAATTGCTTTGACTTGATCTAACAGAATTTGATGACCAATAGCGGTTTCACCTAAAATTAAACTTTCGGGTTCAATTACTTGACTAATGGTTAAATTTGTGCTTTCTCTTAAGGCTATTTTTAATTTTTCCGAGGTGACAATGGAAAAGTTATTAATAATATGAAGATGATCCTTGATTAAATTAATTAAATCCGAAAATAAATGATCATCGGCTAATAATACCAGGATTTCTGTATTATCTTTTTTGTCATTTTTTCGTAAATTATTAATCAGATTACTGGTGACAAAATTAACTAATTTAACCGCTAAATAAGGTTGTTTGAGTTTTAATTTTTCAATATCATCAAAGGTCATAATCGCGATCGCCCCATCACTAGCAGCAATAAAATCCGATCGCAAGCCATGAATAAATGCCATTTCCCCTAATATATCCCCTTTAGTCCGACTGGAATTTTCTATCTGGTCATCACTGATGCTGACTTCCCCAGATAGAATAATCCCAAAGGATGAATCCCGACCTGTTTGGGGCATAATCACTTGTAAATCAAAGAACTTATGAATCGAAAAATATTCGCTAATAGTTTCGATTTCTTCTGTATAAAATTCTTGAAGAATATCGAGTTTTAATAATAATTCTGTTCTATGATCCATTATAGATGCTCCGCCTTTTTACCTAAAATAAAAATTGACAACTGGCTCAAAAGTTTTAGTCTGTTTAACAATCCCCCAATACCCGATAATTGTATAAATAGGAGTTTTTCCCATTGATGATCATAAAAGAAACAATTTATCTATCTTAATCTATTACTGTTACTCGATGATTTTTTCCCAATTGCAGAAAATGGTAAGATTTGATACTCCTGAAAGCCAGTGGTTTTCCAAGGTGTTATGGGTCGGTGTCGGTTGTGGACGGTTAACCCCAAGAATTTTAATTGAAATGGCAATTCAGCAGGTTTTACAACAGTATAATTTAGGGGAAAATGCGATCATCGGGATTGCCACTTTAGATATCAAAGGGAATGAACCTGGGTTAGTGGAATTGTGCCAAGCCAAAAATTGGCCCTTACGCACCTTCTCCTCAGAAGTATTGCGGGCTGTGGAGGTTCCTAACCCTTCTGCGGGGGTGGGAATAGCAGTCGGAACAGCGAGTGTAGCCGAAGCCGCTGCCTTAGAAGCCGCCGGAGTTAAAACCTTACTGGTTTCTAAGCAAATTTATCGAGTATCAACGCCTGAGAGCAGACAGGCGGTAACGGTAGCCATTGCTCAAGTTCAACGGAAAACCCCAGGGGAATTTTGATAAAGTTTGGTTAAATATTTTAGCAAAATGTGAAGCTCGATGAGTTTGACAATATCCCTGTTGTTAAAGTCAGGTAAGGGTTTAGACCCTTTCCGGGTCTAATTCGGTTCAGGTGGGGAAGATCGGAACTTGGTACAATGCAACCAGCGAATGATTCTTGGAATTCTGAACCTTTTAATTTTTATGACAACTGCAACAGCTTATCCTAACGCCCCGGATCTCTCGACTGATGATTATGTCGTCATTGGTTTAGCGACCTGTTTTATTAAAGAAGATGGGGAAGTTCATCAAGTGCAAGTGGTTGAACCCATTCCCTCGGCGGCTTTAGAAGCAATTCTTAAAGGAGTTCCGACTTCATATCAAATGGCTTTGGCGGTGACATTAGGTTCTATTTTAACGAATACAGAGGCTAAAATTCCCCCGGAATTAACAACAGATGCCCATTTTTGTGAGAATTTTAGCGATCGCGCGATCGCCGCAACTCGCACTTACAAGAATCGACCCCAAGCTCAACTTCATATTCCTTTAGGAACCAGTTTTAAAGAATTTAATTACTCCTTAGAACGAAAACGGGTTTTAAATTCTGAACGGATGATTCGGAATGAAGATAATGTCAAACAACACGCTTATACTCACCAAGTTCTGTAATTATATAGCAGGAAACAGGGAACAGGGAACGCCGGATCTGGGAACAGCCCCCCCCAAACCCCCGTGCACGGGGGGCTAGGGGGGGAAGGGAATAGGGAGGAAAAGAAAAGACTTCACCGTCTAGGTTCCGTACATCCGTCTTTGTCCTAACTGCCTTGACGATTGCTATATTTAAGAGATTTTAATTGGGGCGAAATCCTGGGCTATTCACTGAATATCTAGGAAATTGCCCCCATATTTAATTATTTTGATTCTCCTGTTCTTGAGTTTGTTCTAACGCTTGAATTTGCGGAACAGTTAACTGTGTTGTTTCGGCAATTTGTTCTAAACTCATTCCCGTTTTTAGTAATAGAATTGCCACTTGTTTTAAGGCTTCAGTACGGCCTTCAGTACGGCCTTCGGTAAGACCTTCAGCACGACCTTCAGCACGACCCTGTTCTTTACCTTGTCGTAGAATTTCTTGATACATGGTAGATTCTTGCATAATATCGCTCCTAATAATCCGTTGAATTACTTCAGGTTCTAACACTAATCCGGCGAGAATTGCAGATGCAGCCATCAAATTACTTTGAACTCGCCTATCTGCAATTTGTTCAGTTATTTGGGAGATTTGAGTTAATACCAGGGCGGGATCATTAGTCTGACTTAATACCGCAAAAGGTAATAACCCAGGAATTCTCAAAAACTCCTCTGTTGGTTGTTCCCAAAGACGAATAACCTCAAATTCATGGGAGGTTTTTTCTAGTCTAAAGGCATTTTGTTGAACTAAAGGAGATTTTGTTGGCTGTAAATAAATCACCACCTGACGCATTGACTTTTGAGGAAACCGTCGATATACCCTAACTCGATAATCTAACATCCGAAATGGCATGATTACATCCGGTTGAGTTTGGAATTCCGTATGCAATATCAACTGATCAGATTGGAGTAAAATTAAGGAATCTGCGCGAATAGGTTCTAAGGATAACTCCGTTGGGCTCAGTTGTGTTAACTGAATCGGAAAACCTAATAACCAACTGGCTAAATCCTCGGAAAAATTCTCCGCTAGAAATTTGCAGATATTATCAAACACGCTTCTTTTTCCTGGGTCTGGTTATTAATCCTGATTTGTCTTTCTAATTTTATGATAAACTTTTTTAGAAAGTTCTCATCTTAAAAAAGGATAAAGATCCATGTTAAAACTTTATGGTGGTGGTCGCAGTCGGGCTTCAATTGTTCAATGGTATTTAGAAGAAATTGGGGTTGCCTACGAGTTTATTTTATTAGATATGGCGGCAGGGGAACACCTGCAACCCGAATTTCTATCAATTAATCCGATTGGTAAAGTTCCAGCTATTGTAGAAGATGATTTTCAACTGTGGGAGTCCGGCGCAATTTTATTATATTTAGCTGAAAAACACGGTAAATTACCAAATTCTGCTGAAGAACGAGCTATCATTACACAATGGGTATTATTTGGCAATGCTACCTTGGGAACGGGGATTTTTATAGAAGCGAATCGGGAAAAAGAAACTCCTCGTTTACTCAATCCTTTAAATAAAATTCTGAGTCAACAACCCTTTTTAATGGGTGATGAATTGAACATAGCTGATATTGCGGTAGGTTCAATTTTGGCTTATATTCCCCTGATGTTGAAGTTGGATTTAAGCCCCTATCCGGCGGTTTTAGAATATATTCAACGTTTAAACGAAAGACCCGCTTTCCAAAAAACAATTGGTGGAAGCAAGTAATATTAACGGGAAAATGCTATCAGCGTCGAGTTAAAAAGATTGGAAAGTCAAACCCCAAATTTTCTAACTCAACGCTGATAGCTTAAACTTGTTTTCTTATTTGAATCCCACAGAGGCTTGCCAAACGAAAGCCAACAACAGGAAAAATACGGGGATAACGGGCAAAATGTCAACAACCGGGCTAAAAATAGAGTAAGCTTCGGGTAGCTTTGCTAACAGCAGTGTTGCTTCCATGAATTAATATACCTCTGGGAAAAATTATTTGGGCGAATTTTTACACATTTTACCACGCCCGGTCATGGCAACTGACGAATTTTAAAAGTTGTCACTCAATCCCAATTTTGGTGATATAGCAGGGAACACCGGAACAGCCCCCCCAAACCCCCCGTGCACGGGGGGCTGTTTCATTTTCCATCGTCAACCCTAAGACCTAACCCCCCAACCCCCTTCCCTACGAGGGAAGGGGGAGTAA
>NZ_CAWLTW010000001.1:4858687-4862673 GCF_963864145.1 Planktothrix prolifica NIVA-CYA 540
GCACGCAGGGCTAGGGGGGAAGGGAACACCGGGGGAAAATACTTCACTGTCTGGGTTCCAAGATCCGTCTTTATCCTAACTGCCTTGGCGGTTGTGATATCCTCCAAAATCCGTTAACGGCTACTAAGTTATTATGGGCTATTGAAACGGAAGGTTTGAAAGTATTAGGGGTTGGATCGATCAGGAACTCGCTTGAGTTTGAGTCTGGACAAAGGGACTGACAACTGGTTTTAGGGCAAAAAAATCTTCATAAATTCGCTCACCAACATGATTCATCCGATGTTGCAAATCATCTAAAAATTCATGAATTCCTGTTTGCATAATTTCTTCAATCGTCAGATAATCGAGTTCAGAACGTAACCGTCCTAACTCCCGTTCGGCAGGATTTTGCCAGGTTCCGGGGCTAGTTCCAGTAATACATTGAAGCGATCGCTCCGCTTGTAACAAACAATATTGAATTGAACGGGGAAACTCCCGATCCAAGATTAAAAATTCTACCACCCTAGAGGGCGTAATTCGGTGTTGTTTGCGTTTCCGATACATTTCATAAGCACTCGCAGATTTTAATAATGCAATCCACTGAATTTCATCAATAGTTGTTCCCACATCCTGTACCGAAGGTAACAAAATATAATACTTAACATCTAAAATTCGAGAGGTTTTATCCGCCCGTTCTAATAATCTCCCCATGTTGCCAAAATGCCATCCTTCATTATGGGACATCGTAGCATCCATCACCCCCGCAAACAGGTGTCCGTGCATTTTCACTTGATAGAAGAAATCCGCGAGTTGATAGGAACTATCTCCTAAAGCCGCATCTCTAACCATCATATAAAATTCATTCACCTGTTCCCACATTTCCGAGGAAATAATTTCTCGAACTGAACGAGCATTTTCCCGGGCAGCCCGTAAACAAGATAAAATAGAACTGGGATAATTACTATCAAAGGTCAAAAATTGGATCACATTTTCTGCGGTAGCCTCTCCATAACGTTCTTTAAACAGTTCTAAATCTCCCGTTGTGACAATAATTGGTTTCCACTGTTGTTGAACACCGGAGGGAGAATCTAATAATAAATTTTGATTAACGTCAATAAAACGAGCAATATTTTCCGCCCGTTCTACATAACGATTTAACCAATAAATAGAATCTGCAACACGACTTAACATATTAAAAATTGTTAACGGTTTACTGTTTAATAAGATGAAGCCACCCCCAAAAAATCCATGAAATCCGATCACAGATTTATTCACATAAAACCCAAGTATCCTTAGTCCCTCCTCCTTGAGAAGAATTAACAACTAATGACCCTTTTTTCATCGCCACCCGGGTTAATCCCCCTGGATGAACATAGATATCCTCACCATATAAAATATAGGGTCTTAAATCAACGTGACACCCTTCAAAAGTATCTCCTAATAAGGTTGGAACGCGAGATAGAGATAATGTTGGTTGTGCAATATAATTTCGGGGATTCGCCTTGATTTTTTGGGCAAATTCTTGACGTTCTGCTTCGGTAGATTGGGTTCCGACTAACATCCCATATCCTCCCGCTTCATTCGCCGCTTTAACGACTAATTTATCGAGATTATCTAGCACATATTTCAGTTGTTTAGGTTCCCAACATAAATAGGTCGGAACATTGGATAAAATTTGTTCTTCTCCTAAATAATATTGAGTCATTTGGGGAACATAAGCATAAATCACTTTATCATCTGCAATTCCAGTTCCCAAAGCATTCGCCAGAGCAACCCGACCATTTCGATACACTTCCGTTAACCCGGGAACCCCTAACATTGATTCAGGATTAAAAACTAACGGATCAATGAAATTATCATCAATTCTGCGATAAATCACATCCACCCGTTGTAAACCCTTAGTGTTTCGCATCTGCACATAGCCATCACTGACCACTAAATCCCGTCCTTCGACTAATTCCACCCCCATTTGTTGGGCTAAAAATGAGTGTTCAAAGTAGGCGGAATTGTACATCCCCGGAGTTAAAACAACAACCGTCGGATTAGTAATATGATCCCCCACTAAATTTAGCAAGGTATCTAATAAATGACTGGGGTATTCATCAACGGGTTGAATCCCTAATTTAGCAAAAAGTTGGGGAAATGTGCTTTTCATTACCCGGCGATTTTCTAAAACATAGGAAACCCCCGATGGACAGCGCAAATTATCTTCGAGAACGTACCATTTTCCCTCTTGATCTCTAACTAAATCTGTACCTGTAATATGACACCAAATTCCTTTAGGGGGTTTTAACCCCATACAGGGTTTAAGAAATCCTTTAGAAGACAGGATTAATTCTTCGGGAATAATTCCATCTTTAACAATTTTTTGTTCCCCATAAATATCATTAATAAATAGATTTAATACATGAATACGTTGCTTCAATCCGCTTTCTAAATGAGACCATTCTGAAGCAGAAACAATTCTAGGAATTAAGTCAAAGGGTAATATTCTTTCTGTTCCTTCACTATCATTATAAACGTTAAAAGTTGCTCCTAATTTCATCATTGCTGTTTTAGCCGCTTCCTGTCGAATTTCTAAATCCCCTGGGGATAAAGAATTAATTCGATCAATTAACTGGGCTGCATAGGAACGAGGTTGTCCTTTCGCCACAAACAGTTCATCGTAAAATTCACCCGGATCGTAAGATTGAAATTGCACAGCCTTTAGCCCCTATCTTTTAGAGTTCTAGTAGTCACCAGAAAGGTCAGAACATAGAATCATGCCGAAACCTATATGGTACATTATTTCTGTTCTCTGTTTCCTGTGCACTACTATACTTGAAATTTGACATCCGCCCCGCCGCGAACGGGCAGGAATTCCGTCTATTTCAACAAATCAAAACATGATAACGGTTAACTGTAGCTTTTGATACTAATTTATAAAGCCTTAATTTTAACTTAACCCACCGTTGGGAGGTACTGAAGTTATTGGCTGAACACAAATTCTACAATTATTGGCCAGGTACTCAGGGGAAAGGCAAATTCTTGAATTGGGACTGGACTGGTCTTTGATCAATAGCAGTTTGGATCACCTTGCTTGTTTTTGGGTATAGTAGTATCCTAGCCAATGTATTCGTCTTCAGACAAAGATGTGAGCGCAAACAGTGATGGATTTAGTTGACATTTGGATTGACGATTCAAAATAAGCAACTTATAGTCTATAAAATCCTAAACTAATATTTTGGGATTTATTCTGTTTAGTTAAGATTTGTAATACATATCGTGAGAGAACTACGTTAGGTTTCGATAAAATAGGAGTGATTGTATGGCTTTCGGCAATTTAGTGGTTACGTTAATTATTGGATTCGTGGTAGGTGTAGGACTTGCCTACTGGTGGTTTGACAAACAGATATCCAATCAAAAAAAGAGTATAGAGGAAAACAATCGTCAGCAACGAGAGGAACAAGACAAATTATATCTGATTCGGACTCAACAAACTATTCAAGAGTCAGAACAAAAATATCAAAATCAACTTCAGCAAGCAATAGAAACATCGGAAAATCAATATCAAGCTCAACTTGAACAGATGAGTGTGCAGTTACAGGAGAAAGATACTCAAGTTCAACAACTGAATCAATCTCTTTTTGAATCTGAAACTCAGGTTGCACAACTGACAGAACAATTGCAAGAAAGTGAAACTGAAGTTACAAAACTCAATGACTTTTTGATTCAGTATCAAACCATGCTAGAGGAGGTAAATGCTGAATTAGAAGCCAGTCAAGCACAGGTGAGTCAATTTTCTACAAATCAAGCGGTTGAATCTGAAATTCAACCAGAATCTCCGATTTTAGCATCTCCTACCATTGAAGAAATTGTAGAAGAATCTCCGATTTTAGCATCTCCTACCATTGAAGAAATTGTAGAAGAATCTCCGATTTTAGCATCTCCTACCATTGAAGAAATTGTAGAAGAATCTCCGATTTTAGCATCTCCTACCATTGAAGAAATTGTAGAAGAATCTCCGA
>NZ_CAWLTW010000001.1:4864256-4889219 GCF_963864145.1 Planktothrix prolifica NIVA-CYA 540
ATTGAAGAAATTGTAGAAGAATCTCCGATTTTAGCATCTCCTACCATTGAAGAAATTGTAGAAGAATCTCCGATTTTAGCATCTCCTACCGTCGAGGAAATTGTAGAAGAATCTCCGGTTTTAGCATCTCCTACCATTGAAGAAATTGTAGAAGAATCTCCGGTTTTAGCATCTCCTACCATTGAAGAAATTGTAGAAGAATCTCCGGTTTTAGCATCTCCTACCATTGAAGAAATTGTAGAAGAATCTCCGGTTTTAGCATCTCCTACCATTGAAGAAATTGTAGAAGAATCTCCGGTTTTAGCATCTCCTACCGTCGAGGAAATTATAACATTACCCACGACAAATATTCAAACAGAAAATATCACATTACCTCCAACCAAAACTTCATCAGAAGAAGAATTGATTCAACAAATTTCAGCAATTGGATCATCAGGAAATTTTGGATCTACTAACATATTAACTGGATATTTACAACATTCTAACCCTCAAGTTCGTTATGCTGTTGCTTCAACATTAGGGAAACTTACAGCTTCCGGTCGATTAAGTCGAGAAGTCCAACAAAGCATTCCTCTTTTAACTCGATTAAGTCAAGATATTGATCCAAGTGTTCGTCAAGAAGCGATTATTGCATTAGGAAAAATACCCTCTCATCAAGTGATTCCGATTTTACAGAAAGCACTCCGAGATCCTCAGATTTCAGTCGCACAATCGGCTAGTATTGCACTAAACAAATTCAAAGTTTATCGCGTTCAGCCGAAATCTCAGCCGAAATCTCTAATGTTGAGAAAACCGAATATATCCAGCAATCCTAAATAGATTGTAATACCTATTATTTGTGAAGTTGCCAATAATTTATCCCCCCCCAAAAACCATTAAAAAAAAGGGGGGAATAAATTTTACCACCATTAAAACATAGCACTTAATCTATTAAAAATAAATGCTAAAACGGCAATACCGACAATAGCAATTAATATAATTAATAATAATAATCCCCCCAATAATAGAAAAACAAACCAAGGATCGGCTTTTTCCCCCAGTTCAGGGGAATTAACGTAATCTTCTAAAAGTTCAACATTTTTAACATTAGCTTTCCAAGCGACATCAAAAATATCTCCAAATACCGGGACAGTTCCCGTAATAGTTTCTAGGGCAATATTGGATACCATTGTAATTAAAGTTTCCCGTGGTAAACCCAACTTAAATGCCTCAAATACAATATAAATAGATAACACTCCTCCTAATATATCCCCACCCCCAGGAATTAACCCTAAAATCGGATCAATTCCAAACCCAATTGATGTACCAGGAACCCGAATAGCATTATCTAAAAGGGTACTCAGACTTCGCATTCTGCGGACAATAATAGTTCTTTCACGATCAGAATTTGAGGGTTTTATAGATTTCATTTTGTTTGTATTTTATAATAAAAATTCCTCCCTACTTAAAATAAAGGAGGGAGGAATGATGGTGCTAAAGCACAACAACTAAGATGGTGCTAAAGCACAACAACGATGGTGCTAAAGCACAACAACGAAATTATTTAGATTCGGTGAAGTCAGCATCAATCACATCATCACCGCCACCTGGAGGGGTGGAACCGCCAGCACTAGGGCCGCCGTCTTCAGGAGGAACACCGCCACCAGCTTGCTGATAGATATTAGAACCCACCGCAAATAACGCTTGTTGTAAATCCGTAGTTAGGGTTTTAATCTTATCATCATCATCTTGGGCGATCGCTTCCCGCAGTTCCTTCACCATACCTTCAATCTTCGTTTTATCGGCTTCGGGAACCTTATCACCTAACTCTTGAAGTTGTTTTTCCGCCTGATAGGAAAGGGTATCGGCTTGGTTTTTGCGTTCAATGCGTTCCCGACGTTCTTTGTCCGTGGCGGCATTTTGTTCAGCTTCGCGTACCATCCGTTGTACTTCGTCATCGGGGAGGGTAGACGCGCCCGTAATACTGATAGACTGTTCTTTTCCAGTCCCCTTATCCTTGGCGGTAACGTTCAAAATCCCGTTGGCGTCGATATCAAAAATCACCTCAATTTGAGGAACACCACGGGGCGCGGGGGGAATACCATCCAGGCGGAAAGTTCCCAAACTCTTGTTATCGTTCGACATTTCCCGTTCCCCTTGGAGAACATGGATTTCTACGTTAGTTTGACCATCAACCGCCGTCGAGAACACTTCCGATTTCTTAGTAGGAATAGTAGTGTTACGCGGAATAATTTTAGTCATCACCCCACCGAGGGTTTCCACACCCAAGGACAACGGAGTTACGTCTAACAGCAGAATGTCTTTAACTTCACCCGATAACACCCCAGCTTGAATTGCAGCGCCTAAAGCCACCACTTCATCGGGGTTAACGGTTTGGTTAGGTTCTTTACCCAAGGCATCCCGAACTAATTTTTGAATCGCAGGAATACGGGTAGAACCGCCCACTAACACCACTTCATCAATATCAGACTTTTTGAGTTTAGAATCAGTGATAGCTTTCTCAACAGGCGTCAAACAACGGTCAATTAAATCAGAACATAACTGTTCAAATTTTGCCCGGGTTAAGGTCATATCCAGATGTTTAGGGCCATCTTGGGTCGCCGTAATAAAAGGCAGGTTAATTTCGGTTTGGGTAACGCTAGACAGTTCTTGTTTAGCTTTTTCCGAAGCTTCCGTTAACCGTTGCAGGGCTTGTTTATCTTTGCGAAGGTCAACGCCCTCATTTCTCTGAAATTCTTCCGCTAGGTAGTCAACAATTTTCTTATCAAAATCATCTCCTCCCAGGTGAGTATCTCCAGAAGTTGATAACACTTCAAAAACCCCATCGCCGACTTCTAAAATTGAGACATCAAAAGTACCGCCCCCTAGGTCAAAAACTAAAATAGTTTCGTTACTTTTTTGTTCTAAACCATAGGCCAAAGAAGCGGCGGTTGGTTCGTTGATAATCCGTTTAACTTCAATTCCAGCAATTCTACCCGCGTCTTTAGTTGCTTGACGTTGGGAATCGTTAAAATAAGCAGGAACGGTAATAACAGCTTCTCTAACGGTTTCGCCTAAATATTTACTGGCATCATCAACCAGTTTTCTCAACACTTTGGCGGAGATTTCTTCCGGGGCAAATTGTTTATTGCGGGCGGGGGAATCTAATTTAACATTACCACTGCTATCGCGCAGGACTTTATAAGAAACTTCTTTAGATTCGTTGTTAACTTCTTCTGATTTGCGTCCGATAAACCGTTTTACCGAATAAAAGGTATTTTCGGGGTTCATTACCGACTGACGTTTGGCAATTTGACCCACCAGTTCGTCACCATTTTTAGCAAAAGCTACCACTGAAGGTGTGGTGCGTAACCCTTCCGCGTTAGCAATTACGGTGGGTTTTCCCCCTTCCATCACGGCGACGCAAGAGTTAGTGGTTCCTAAATCAATGCCGACTACTTTTCCCATATTCTTTATTGTTCTCCAATTTACTACAAAAAAGTTAGATTCTGTTTGAGGTTAGTCGTTTTAATTCGACTTCTGGACTAATTATCGAACCCAGTTAAAACTGGGAGCGAGTCCAATTTCAATACAGTTTTTAAGATACGATTGCTTATCTTTATACTGGGGGCGGTTTGTCCATTCCTTGAAGGTGTGTTTACCGAACCTGTTTAGGACGGTTTGACTTCAACTTTGGACAGCTGCCCTTTGTTGTTCACATCTACTACTGTAGGAAGTGCGATCAGTTTTGGTATTGTGGCAAACCGTATATTTTAGGTTGTAGTTTCCGATATAAATTGTAGTAAGCCCTTTCCCCTCGTTTCTAGGTTCTACCTAGAAATGACATTAAGGAGGCTCCGCCTCCTGCTATGATCTGAGGCGGAGCCTCAAATTTGCATTCCAATGCAGAGCATTGGAACGAGGGAAGGGTTAAATAATATCTGATAAAATAAGAACTAAATTATATATCCCTAGGCTTAACTATGAGTCAATGTCTTAACCCAGATTGTCTCCAACCCAATCTTAAAACAACAATTTTTTGTCAAAAGTGTGGTTCTAAATTACTATTAAGGGAACGATATCGAGCGTTAAAAATATTAGGACAAGGAGGATTTGGTCGGACGTTTTTAGCGGTGGATGAAGATAAACCGTCTCAACCCTATTGTGTAATTAAACAATTTTTACCCCAAGCTCAAGGCACGAATAATCAAGAAAAAGCGGGAGAACTTTTTGAACAAGAAGCCATACAATTAGAACATTTAGGCAAACATCAACAAATTCCTGAATTATTCGCCCATTTTATTCAAGATAACCGTCAATATTTAGTTCAAGAATATATTCCAGGGCAAAATTTAGCTCAAGAATTAGCCAAATGTTCAAGATGGAGAAAATGGATTTTTATATACTCCTCAAGATCCAGAAGATTTTACACAGAAATTACAGCAATTAATTGATGATCCTCTATTAAGAAAAACCCTAGGAAATCAAGGAATGAAATCCGTCGGTAATTACAGTTGGGATGTGGTAATTAAAAATTTAGTTGATATTTGGGAGCAAAAAATTAAGGAAGCTAATTAAACGAATTTTAAATAATCAATTTTATTTCTTATCTTCTCCGAGAGGGAGAAACAAAAACAAATTGTTGCAATAGATCATGCCAAGTTATTTTACAGTCTTTGACTTGTTCAGGAGGCATCATCGTAATAATGGCTTGATAGTTCTCATGGTTAATAACACGAGTTCTATCTTCGCGTGAAATTCCCTTAATTCCCGCAGGTGCAATAATAATCCCGGCAATTTTATAGGGTTGAGGTTGGGGACAAGCTTGATCAAAACAGGAAGAATGAAAAAATTGTTGAGGAAGAATAGAGATAATATTTTGAATCGTTTTTTCCACTTGATCTAACTTATCAATTGCTTGATCTTCATTCACAATAAGATGACGTAACTCAATAATAATTAAATAACAATCTCCATCTTCTACATTCATTCCCATGACTAAATAATCACAGCGCCGACCTTTCCAACTACTTGCTTGATTAGCATATTTTTCTAAATTACAGACAACTAACTGAATTTCATCGGCTTCTAATTTCACCCAATAATAAGATTTTTCGACTTTTTCAAAAAGAAGTATCTCGGTTTCTATTTCAACCAATTGGCAACAATTGTCTAGGTTTTTAATTGGATCAGTAGAATTAATTCTGGGAATATTTGGAAGTTTATCTCCAGTGCAAAGTAAGCGCATTTTTTTAAATTATTTACTCCATAAATTATACGTCATTAATTGATTAAATTGAATTTCTAAATTTCCTAAAACAGATCCTAGTAATCCTTCATCTATTTTTCCTGACTCCGTGACAATATTTTGGATTTTACCTTGACTAAACAGATAAGCTGAAAGCATTTCAGGGGCTATTCTTGTTTCGATTTCAGGCATTCCATCAACGGATTCATCGTTTAATTGCTCATAAGCTAATATTAAATTATTTAAGGTGTATAATACAACTAAAGAATGAGTTGTAATTACTAAACGAAAACCTTGATTGACTAAATAAGCTAACATTTTAATAATAGCAACTTGCGCCTCTGGATGTAAATGAGTTTCTGGTTCTTCAATATGAATAAATAGAGGCCTTTCAGATTGTGGAAAACCCAGTAATGCTTGTGCTGTTGATACTAACGGCCAAGTTTCCATTTGACCTGAAGAAGCCATTTCAATCTCTAAAGGTTGATGGGTTTCTTCTGGTATCCATTGCCATTTACGAGCATAGGGGCCAGTTTTAGCAGAAATCGCTCGTCCCCCTAAAGCATTTTTGACTAAATTCTCAATATCCAAGGCTGCTTTAGGTTTCTCTTGAATGTTGGTATCCCAAAATTGATGAATATCGGAAACTTGACTTAAAACTTTAGCAAATTCCCGCATGGTAATGGGTAAAGCTCGATTTCCTAATATCGTAGAATTAGAGTTGATAAAACGAGAAAAAAATGTTCTTTCTGCTGGGACAAAAATTGACTTTGGTAAGTGTTTACCCGAAAGAGAGGGATCAGCAAATAAGTCTTTTAAATACCGATCAATTTCTTTCTTGAAGTTACCAATAGGATTAATTTTTCGATTAGATTTATATAGAGTTATTTTTTGTTGATTCTCAAATGAATTTAGATCATTTTTTGTATAGATTATCTCAACTTTTGGAGATGTTAAAAAACTGGCTAAAGCCCTATTAGTTAATTCTCCTGATCTAATTCCTTCTAATATCTTACGCACTGTACTGTTGGGTGTTAATGATTCAAAATAGTTCGACAATAAATATTCATAATCATGAAAAAAATAGAGAATTTGGCTGATCAAAGATTTTCCTGTTCCTTGGGTTCCTATCAACACAGTTAGAGGTTTAATTTCTAAGGTAACCGGAGCCTCAATTGCTTGAATTGGGCCGAATCCTCCTTGGATAGTAATTGTTTCTTTAGAAATAGGGGTAGCAGATGACATTTAATTTACCCATGAAGTTGATTGACATTGAATTTGTACAGACTATTTCTGAATAAATGAGACTAACCCAAAAAGAGCGGATTTGATTTCAATATAACAGAATTAGCAAGTCATGGCGAAGACCTCGATTGACAAATGCTCTTTACAATACTTAATATAAGCAAGCTATAACTGATGAAACTGTGGGACAAAGAACGTATGCCGACTTTTTTGCTGGTTTGGTTGGGACAAATTGTTTCTATGTTTGGTTCCAGCTTAACCGAATTTGCTTTGGGGGTTTGGGTGTATCAAACCACAGGTTCCATTACCCAGTTTGCTCTGATTTCTGTTTGTATTCATCTTCCTAACCTGTTGATTTCCCCCCTCGCAGGCGCTATTGTAGACCGTTCGAGTCGTCGCGGCGCGATGATTATTAATGATATTATTGCGGCGGTCGGAACGCTAATTTTAATGGGTTTGGTATTTTCCAACCGTTTAGAAGTTTGGCATATTTACGTTGCGGTGTGCGTGAGTTCCATCTCAGGCGCCTTCCAATGGCCCGCTTATATGGCCTCCATTCCCCAATTAGTTCCCCGCAATGATTTGAGTCGTGCTAATGGCATGGTACAAGTTTCTAGGGCGATCGCTAAAATTTCTGGCCCAACTGTTGCCGGAATTTTAGTTAGTAGTATTGGTATTGGTTCGATTTTAATTATTGATTCAGGAACCTTTATTTTAGGGTTAATTACCTTATTAATTGTACGTTTTCCTAAAGTAGAACCTTCAAAATCTCAACAACAACCCTTAAACTTTAAACGACTTTGGCAAGAAAATCTGTCCGCCTGGAATTATATTCTCATCCGTCCCGGTTTAAAAAAATTATTAAGCTTTTTTGCAATAACTTACTTTACAGAAGGAATGCTTGCTATTTTATTCTGGCCGGTGGTCTTAACCTTTGCCAGCAGTAAAGAATTAGGATTGATTTTATCAATTAGCGGTTGTGGAATGCTCCTCGGAAGCCTCGCTGTCAGTGTTTGGGGCGGCCCTAAAAACCGAATGAAAGCAATTTTATGGTTAGTCGGTTTACAGGGTTTATGTCTTTGTTTAGGCGGGTTTAGACCTTCGGTTTTCTTGGCTGGAATTGGAGGATTTGGTTATTTATTTGCCCGTCCCTTTATTGTTAGTAGTAACCATACAATTTGGCAATCTAAAATCCCCTTTGAATTACAAGGACGGATATTTTCTTTACAAAGTGTTGTCGAGCGATCGCTTTTAATTCTATCCCATTTAACCGTTGGGCCCTTAGCCGATAGAGTATTAGAACCAATGATGAAACCCGGTGGACTATTAGCTGATAGTATTGGTACAATTATTGGAGTAGGTGCAGGACGAGGAAGTGGGTTATTATTTATGTTAATAGGTATCCTCAATATTGTAGCCGCTTTAATTGCCTATCAAATGCCTCGTTTACGTCGAGTCGAAAAAGAAATTCCCGATGCCATTGCAGTCATCAGTTAACAATGTAGAGACGTGCCACGGCGCGTCTCTCTTCTAACAATTAACAATTAATTAATTATGAAAATCCTACAAATTATTCCTTCAATTTCTTTAGTATATGGTGGCCCCAGTCAAATGATCCGGGGTCTATCTTCAGCGTTAGGAAAACTGGGGGTTGAGGTGACAGTTTTAACTACTAATTCTAATGGCGATCGCGGACAACCACCCTTAGATGTTCCTTTGGATATTCCCGTACAGGAAAAGGGTTATCAAATTCGCTATTTTCCCTGTTCTCCCTTTCGTCGTTATAAATTTTCTTTAGATTTATTAAACTGGCTAAAAAAACACGCCTCTGAATATGATTTAGCCCATATTCATGCCTTATTTTCTCCCGTAACTTCGGGGGCGGCAACCGTAGCCCGTTATCAAAAATTACCCTATATTTTACGCCCGTTAGGAACCCTTGACCCCGCCGATTTAAACAAGAAAAAACAGTTAAAAAAAATCTATGCAGCATTATTAGAACGTCCCAATATTGCCGGGGCGGCAGCAATTCATTTTACCAGTCAAGAAGAAGCTAGAATATCTGAACGATTTGGAGTCAAAACTAACGATTTAGTCATTCCTTTGGGCGTCACCTTACCCGAATTAACCCAAACTCCCCAAGCAATTTTATCCCATTTAGAAATAAAGCCAAATATTCCGATTATTTTGTTTTTATCTCGAATTGAACCAAAAAAGGGACTCGATATTTTAATTCCCGCTTTAGAAAAAGTCTTAAAAACCGGATTAGACTTTCAATTTATTTTAGCAGGTTCTAATCCCCAAGATCCCGAATATGAAGCTAAAATAAAACAACAAATTCAACAATCACCTTTAGGCAAAAAAACCATTATTCCAGGGTTTGTCACGGGAGAAATCAAAACAGCTTTATTAAAAATAGCTGATTTATTTGTCTTACCTTCCTATTATGAAAATTTTGGAATTGCAGTGGCCGAAGCGATGGCCGTGGGAACTCCGGTGGTAATTTCTAAGGGAATTTATATTTGGGAAGATGTGGAACAAGCCCAGGGGGGTTGGGTTGGAAATGGCAATATTGATGAAATTTCAAGTTTAATTGAAACCGCATTAAAAAATCCCCAGGAACGTCAACGGAGAGGATTAAATGCTCAAAATTATGCCTTAAATTATTATAGTTGGGATGCGATCGCTAAACAAATGATTCAAGCCTATCAAGGATTAATTCTTAATTCTAAACAATGATAAACAAAACTTACGAACAGTTTAGTATTTAAACCGTATATCTGCTTCGTGCGAGGACGCGCTGCTGACGCAGGGCTGACGCCAACGCACTACAATGGTAACTGCTCAAATTTGTGTAGAAAATGCTATAATCTTAATAATTCCCAACAGAAAAGAGCTTATGATTCAAGCAATATCTACAACCGTAACATTTGATGAATTTATCGCTGGGTATCCAGAAAGGTCGGAATATCACTACGAATTACACAACGGAGAAATTGTAGAAATGCCTAAACCCACAGGTAAACATTCACGGGTTGCAGGTTTTTTGATTGCTGAACTTAACTTTGAAATTAGACGATTAAAACTTCCTTACTTTATTCCTAAAGAAAGCGTGATTAAATCTGCTCGTGATCAGTCTGGATATGAACCTGATGTGATTGTAATTGATGAAGGACGGGTTATAGATAATCCTCGATGGGAAAAAGAATCGGTTATTACTCAAGGAAGTTCTGTACCATTGGTGGTTGAAGTTGTTTCAACTAATTGGAGTGATGATTATGCTTTAAAACTAGAAGAATACGAGATTTTGGGCATTTATGAATACTGGATTATAGATTATTTAGGATTAGGAGGAAGAAGATTTATCGGAAATCCTAAACGACCTACTATTTCCATCTACCAGCTTGTTGAAGGAGAGTATCAACTCCACCAATTTCGAGAAAATCAACCCATTGAATCACTGATTTTTCCAGACTTAAATTTGACAGCTTTAGAGATTTTTCAAGCAGGTAAATGATGCTTTTTCTTATTCTAAAATCAGTCCTCGTCAAATTTATATTTGCTAAACACTGGATGGGACTCAAATTCAGTTTCATTTAAGAACTTAAAGGGGACAAAATCGGAAAAAATATCGGGTTTTATTTTGGCAATATGCTGATCTAAATAACCATTCAAATTAGTAGAAATATCACTGGCGATACTATGTCTTCCTTCTTCTATACACACTCTTGTTGTCACTCCTGAACCTGCAAAAAAATCAAGCACAACTGACCCATGGTAAGACATAGCACGGACAATTCTTCTAATTACTTCTGTTGGTTTTTGTGTGGGATGTCCTACCCTTTGCAGGGAATTACCATTTAATCTTCCAATCTCCCAAACATTAGTCGGATTTTTGCCTTTCTCCACACTCTCAGGCTTTAATCTTTTATCTTTTAAATACAGGGTTTTAGTCTCCTGATCAAAAGGTATACGCACTGCATCTAGGTCAAAAATATATTTTTTTGTCTTAGCAAACCAGGCTATTTCTTCATGACGATTAGCAAAGAATCTATAGGCACTCATACCATTTTTATAATACCAAATAATCATATTAACTAATCGCATTTTGCTATGATGACGCATATACATCATAATTTCCAGTAAATCACCACTTCCGGCTTCAGTTTGATATTGAAACCCACCAAATATAACAATATTTCCGGTATCAGATAGGACTCTCTCGCTCTCTATCAACCAATTAGATGCCCACTTAATATAATTATCAAAATTATCCCATTCCGCGAGATTTATATTATAAGGAGGATCACAAACAATCAGTTGAACTGAGTTTGAGGGAATCTTTTTAAGCAGTTCAAGACAATCAAGATTCATAACAGTATGAACTGTTTCTTGATATTCTTTAACTTCAATTTCAAGTTCAGAAGTGTGAACCCCATTACGTTTTCGCAGGGCATTCATTCCAATAAGTCGTGTATTTCTGTGAGATCGGTTAGCCATATTTTTTCTATAGATAAGACCAGTTTTAGTTAGGTTAGTATTTACAACTTCTTTGTGTCTTTGTATCTTTGTGTTTAAACTAGGTTTTATCCTTGTAAAAATATCAATACAAACTGCTATATATATCGCTTTTATTCAGATATTTTAGCACCATATACCTCATAAAAGTATTGATTTAATTCTTGCAAATCTTGATCATTAATAATATTAGACTTAGCTAATATTACCAGCTTTTCCACTTCTTTTGATATTTTTTCCAATAACAGTTTTTGTGGTATAATCAAAGGTATTTTCTTGATATAATTCGCAGAATTATTGGTACTTGTATTAATAGTTCTAATCAGAATATTACAAACTTTACTATTGAAAAAACCCAGTAAATAGTAAATTAAATCCTGGTAATCTTGGCGAGGAAATATCCCCACAATAGACTGATCAAATAATCTCCCATCAATCAATGCTCCCGTAATTGCAGAGGATGATATCATCGGAACAGCAATTCCCTGACGGAAATAAAATTGAGAATTCTGAAATCTGGCTTTTTGCTTATTAATAACTTTATAATCATTAACTGCTTCTTCCCCCCAGTCCATAAACCATTCTGATTGTTTGTAAAATCTTTGATTACCACCCTTGACAATAGGAACCCAATAACAATCATTTTTGATGCCATTCAGGGGTGGATTAATAGAAAGATTATCTCTACAGATATTATTATTCTCCACAATAGCATATTTTTTATTCCCCCTAGTAACAGATGGCGATCGCCTTAAATACTTACCATCATTACCCGAATAAAAACCCGTTACCACAAAACAAATATCACCTACTGTCATATTATCAGAACTCATAACTTTAGAAATCCAGTCTTTTGAAAACAGAAAAAAAGCATTAGATAAACTGTTAATAAGCTGACGGTAGGAAAGTCTACAAACTTCATAATTTTTCTTGGTTTTAGTTAATAATTTGGTAAGCTCTGACGGTGAATGCAGACCATTATATACAGGAAAATTATAGTCAATATTGGGTTTTTCCTTGATAATAGATATTATACTCAATCCCGCATAGCCAAAATTAACACCCGGGAAAAAATTGGAAGGAAAAAGAGTGATTGATTCTATTTTATAGTTACTAATAATTTCTTTTCGCAAACCTTGATGCTGATGGAGTGATAAATAGGTATCTGGAATAATAAAAACCAGGCGTCCGTCCTGTTTTAATAATTCCAGCGTCCGAATTAAAAATAAACCGTAGGTTTCCTTAGTATATATATGAGGATATGCTTTTTTTAATTGTTTTCTTTTTTCCGGTGATTGATAGGCTCCATAAGGAGGATTTGCAATCACTCTATCGAATTTTTTGTTAGTGTTTACCAGGATAAAATCTTGATGTATAATCTCAATATTTGTTAATTTATTGTATTTAAAATTTAACTTATTTACAGAATCAATATTTAACTCATAGGCGGTAATTTCTGGAGTTAATTCCTGTTTAAATAACTCGTCAATAAATACACCCTCACCCGCACAAGGTTCAAGCACAGACAAATTAGAATCACATTCCAAAAGTCCTACCATATAGGAAGTAATATGATGACAATTAGTGTAATAGGCTTGGAAACTATCTTGCTTTCTATTTGCAGGAGCTACCATGATCAAAAAGCGATCGCTTTACAAAATCGGCGATCGCACGAGGGAATTATTTAAAGAGAGACCGTAATCAAGTCTTATAAGACAGTCACATTCACTGCGGAGGGGCCTTTTTGACCCTGTTCGATCTCAAATGCTACTTCCTGGTTTTCAGCCAGAGTTTTAAAAGTATTGCTTTGAATAGCCGAGAAATGTACAAAAACATCTTTCGAGCCATCCGAGGGAGTGATGAAACCAAAGCCTTTGGACTCGTTGAACCATTTGACTTTACCTGTCAGTTTAGCCATGTTTTGACCTCTAGGGAATTATGATTACAATAACCATGCGATCGCCAATTTTATAGAGCGATCACAGGAGGGAATTATCTGAAGAAAGATCGTGATCAAATCTCATAAAAGGATCACATTCATTGCGGCAGGGCCTTTTTGACCCTGTTGGATCTCGAATTCCACTTTCTGGCCTTCAGTTAGGGTTTTAAAGCCATTGCTTTGAATAGCCGAGTGGTGTACAAAAATATCTTTAGAGCCATCATCGGGGGTAATGAAACCAAAGCCTTTTGAGTCGTTGAACCATTTGACCTGACCTTTAATTTTAGCCATGTTTTAACCTCTAGGGAAATAAAATTAACCTCAAACCATTATTCTATAAGAGTTTGATTGAAATTTTTGGATATGTCTATTATAGTCTAGCTTACTCAAGGATCAAATTCCGAGAAATAAAATAAGAAACCTGGTTTTTGCACTAACTTAATACTAAAACCCTGAAAATCAGAGGTTATACAATGGATACTTTAACAAATCTCAACTCTGACTGTTCTCGCTTCAAAGGAGATAACCGGTGATTTAGCCAATTATAATGGTAACTATTAGAGTTTTATATATGGATACTTTAACAAAATGCTCAAATTCCCTATTCTACAAATTTAATTTATCATGGTTGAATTAATTATTTTATTAGCTTCCCTATTGGTGGCTTGGTTAGTGTTTACCTGGGTAGTTCAGGTGTTGAAAGCCAGTGTTAGTACAGCAATTGCGATCGCAGTTATTGTATTAATTTTACAACTGGTATTTGGAATTGGGCCCCAGGAATTATTAGACCATTTGATTCAGTTACCGCAAAGGTTATGGGATTTAGTTGTTAATCATCGTTTTTGAGGGAAAATATAATAAATATAATAAGAGAGTCCTGAAGGACTCACTACGGGTTAGAAGTGGAATTTTAGTCGATCTGAATGATTTTGATTTAACTGTTTGTCTAGGGTTTGCCAGTCTTCTTGTTCAATATAATTGGTGATTTGATCTAGGGTTTGTTTGTAGGATTTGAGCGATCGCAATAGGGCTTCCCGATTATATTTTGCCATCATTAATCCTAATTCTGGATTTCCCCCCCCGACCCGACTGGTATCCCTAAATCCTGAACTAGCAAAATAGTGGGCTAATAGATCAACATCGGGATTATTTTCTAATCTTAAAGCCGCAATTAAACTACCACTAATAATTACAGGTAAATGGGAAATCCAAGCCACGGCCCGATCATGTTCTTCTGGTTGACAATGGTAGATTTTAGCTTGTAATAAATTTACAATTGATTCTACAATTTTAATTGATTCGGGGGGGGTGTTGCTAGTCGGTGTAATTACATAGGGTTTATTAATAAATAAATCATGTTGGGCTGCGTTAATTCCGGTTTCCGTATTCCCCGCCATCGGATGTCCCCCGACAAAATTCGGCCATAGGGCGGAACAAGTTTCTACAATTGGTTTTTTCACAGAACCCACATCGGTTAAAATAGTATGGGGTTGTAAATGGGGAATTAATTCTATAATGGTGGGAGCGATCGCAGCAATAGGGGTACAAATAAAAATAACGTCAGCTTGACCCATCAAAGATAAATCCACACTAGCTTCATCCACAACCCCGCGTTCAACAGCAACCTCGCAGGTTTTTTGTTTAAGACTGATACCCAGAATGCGATAGGATGGGGGTGGAGATGTCGCGGAGTCAGATTTGTGAATTTGGGTTTGGGTTTGTTGTCGATGACTATATAAATCTAAACCGAGTGATCCGCCAATTAAACCCAATCCAATAATACCAATATTCATAGATAAAGACTCCACTCAAATTATTAGGGAAAAGCGTTAGTGAATCTATCACTTAAAGCTCAATTTTAGAATATTTTTGTCAAGTTTAGTTAAAGCTGGTTAATCGGTGATTAAACTATTCAGCATTAACTGGAATTTAAAAACGATTGTTTAAGGTTTGAACTAATATTCTTAGAGCAATTTCACCCTTTTTATAGGTAGATAAATTCTACCCCATTTTGTTATAATTTTCTATAATCAACCTCACTAATTTGGAGAGTTAGAAGGCATGGATGCCGATGAACTTCTGCTCAAATATAAATCAGGGACAAGAGACTTTACGGGTATTTTACTTTGTGAAGCTAATCTCAGTCGAGCCAATCTGAGTCAAGCCAATCTGAGTCAAGCCATTTTGAGCATTACAAATCTTAGTGGTGCGAATCTTTCTGAGGTTAATTTCAGTCAGGCTAAACTCAATGTTGCCCGCTTGAGTGGTGCGAATTTGCATCGCGCTAGACTCGATGATGCAGTTCTCAATGTTGCCAATCTAATTCGGGCGGATCTGCGAGAGGCATCTTTAATTAATGCGTCTCTGATTCGGGCTGAACTCATGCGCTCGGATTTGAGTAATGCTTTATTAATGGGGGCAAATCTCAGTGAAGCGGATTTACGAGAAGCAACCCTACGCCAAGCGAACCTGGAACAAGTTAATTTGAATGGAGCTAATTTAACCGATGCGATTTTAATTGGTTCTAATTTAGAACGGGCGAGTTTACATCGAGCTTGTCTGACCAAAGCCGATTTAAGGGGGGCTAATTTAAGTAATGGTGAATTACGACAAGTTAACCTGTCTAAAGCTAATCTGAGTGGGGCCGATCTGCGCGGGGCAAATCTCCGTTGGGCGGATTTGAATGGTGCTAATTTAAGTGGGGCAAATTTAGAACAAGCTCGATTAAGTGGGGCGAGTTTGTGTGGAGCAAATTTAAGCGGTGCTAACCTAATGAATGCGGTTTTAATCCATGCGGATTTAACCCAAGCTAATTTAATTAATTCCGATTGTACTGGGGCGGATTTAACTGGTTCATCTTTAACTGGGGCTAAATTATATGGAGTATCTCGTTTTGATTTAAAAGCGGAAGAAATTACTTGTGATTGGATTGATTTAAGTCCCCTAGGAGACAGTAATCAGATTCAAACTTTTAGTTCTAAAGAAGCCAATAAATTTTTTAATGCTACCTTTCCGACCGTAGAAATTAGTGTTGATACCCAATTAGGATTTGAAGCCCATACAATTCTTGCTAAAATTTATTATTATCTGCAACAACAATCCTCCTTACTGAGTCAGCCGCCAACCTTGGAAGTTAATTCCCGACGCACAGTAATTTCATTCAAAATTGAATCCAATGAACAACTTTTTAATGTTGCTTATATTGCCATTTTACCCTTTAGGGATGCCGATGTTACCCAAAAAGCGATCGAAACCGCAATTAAACAGTTAACGCCAGACAATTGTAGTCATTTTCCAGTACAGTTATCTAATCGAATTGTGCAATTAGGAGTGGAAATTTCTCAACAAATTCGCTTGTTGAGTGATATTCAAATTCCCCAATCTTGGCAAGCAGAAATTCAAACCTCAACGCCTTTCTTTTTAAATCCCACAAGAACCCTTCTCAGAAGTTCTAGCCATCAAAGTTTAATTCTCCATAGCCATGCTTATTTTGGCAGGAGTTTAGGTTGTTCTTCCGAATCATCAGAAAGTTCAGAATCCCTGAACAATCCCTATTTAAACCCTAAACCCCTTGATACGGAAACTATCCTAAATTTTATTAAAGGATTTTAGGGCTTTTTGATCAAGGTTTAAGCCATAACTAGAGAATCAATAATCATTCATTTAATTAGGGTTAAAGGATTACTATTATGATTGAAAGTGAATTAGTAAAAGTCTACCAAATTGTTAAAAGATATCAGGAAGGAGAGCGGGATTTTAGTGGAGTTAACCTGAATGAAAATAATTTAAGCCGGATTAAATTGAGTCAAGCAAATTTAAGTGGGGCTTCTTTTATGGTGGCTAATTTAACTTCTGCTAATTTAAGTGGCTGTAACTTAACCGGAGCTAATTTTAATGTTGCTCGACTCAGTAATGCTAATTTGAGTAACGCCATTTTAGATCGAGCCACCCTCAATGTTAGCAATTTAGTCCGAGCCGATTTAAGCGAAGCCTCTCTGATTGAAAGTCTACTGATTCGCGGGGAATTAATTCAAGCATTACTGAGTAAAGCAAAATTAATTCAAGCCAACTTAAATGGGGCGGATTTAAGAGAAGCCAAAGTTGAACAAACCGATTTTAGCTATGCAAATTTAAGTGGGGCGAATTTACGCGCTATTTTTGGGGTAGGAACTTGCTTTAGGAGAGCGGATTTAAGGGGAGCCAATTTAACTAAAGCCGATTTACCTAAAGCCGATTTTAACTATGCGGAAATGCGACAAGTAAACCTGACCCATGCTAATTTAAGTGGGGCAGATTTAGGGGGCGCAAATTTACGCTGGGCGGATTTACGGGGCGCAAATTTGGGGGGAGCGAATTTAAGCGAAGCTAACTTGAGTGGTGCTAATTTGAGTGGGGCAAATTTAAGTAATACAAATTTAGTCAAAGCCAGTTTTGTTCATGCGGATTTAACTCAAGCTAATTTAATTCAATCGGACTGGGTAGGAGCGGATTTATCTGGAGCTACCTTAACCGGAGCCAAACTTTATAATGTTCATAGATTTAGTTTAAAAGCCGAAGATCTTAAATGTGAATGGATTGATTTAAGCCCCCATGGAGATCATACTCATGTTGTACATTTTAATCCCGAAACCCTGAAAAAGTTTTTTAATCAAAGTCTTCCCTTGGTGCAAATTTTTGTGGATGCTCCGTTGGATTTTGAATCTAATTTAATTTTAATGACCATCTATTATAAATTAGCTCAAGTCTATCCCGTGATGAATCGTCCACCGAGTATTGAGGTGGATTATCGACGCACAACTTTAACCTTTGTTGTGGAACGGGAAGAACATTTATTTCCCCTAGCTTGTATGATTATTTTTCCCTTTGATGATTCTTCCCCCACACAAAAAAATATTATTAATTTAATGAAAAAAATCAAGGAAGAAAATTTAGGAAAAAATCGAAAAATTCAAATTTTAACTGCCATGAATCAAGTTATTGTTAAGGCGAATGAATTTAAACTCTTAGTTAAAGAAAGTCAAAGTGATTCTCGGTCTATATTTTTTAAATCCGCCACTCAAACCCTATTGAAAAATAGCAGTCAACAAAGTTTAATGGTTCATAATAATGCTAATTTTGGTAAACGATTTGATGAACTATCTAGTCGTCAAACCGATGCCGATTTAACCCTCAATTCCCGTCAATCTAATCTACCCGATTTTAAAGAAGTGATTGATTTTATCGAAAGTTTTGATTATCTTAGTAATTGAGGGTGAATCTAACCATTACTGTTTGTATTTTTGAACGAATTTGATAGAAGTTGAAGTCCATAACTTACTGCGAAACCTGCTCAAGTCCCAAACCGAAGCCCTGTGGCCCCATCATCTGACGATGGCCCGCCTAGTGGCTAGGGCGTTACGTTTGGGACGGGATGCTTTAATTCAAACGGGGATTCCCCCCAGCCACGATCATCATTCCTATCGGTTGAGTTACTGGATACCATTATTAGTCTGGCATCAATCGGTAATTGTGGTGGCGCCCGATGGGATTTTGGACGAACTCCAACGACTAAATTTACAACCCTGGATTAATCCAGAAACCCTTAACCATCCTGATCTAATTGCCAATAAACCCATTCTCCGAGGGGATTCCTGGCCTGATGATAGCTTTTCCGGGGTTTTATTAACAACACCTTCAGCTTGGTTATCCAGTCGCTTCAGGGATGATCACAACTTTCCTCAGCAAGTCCTGACTGTGATTGATGGGGTCGATGATTTGGAAACCTGGACACGCCAAACCCTAACGGTTAGTTTGCATCCCCAGGACTGGAATCATCTCATGGAACAGCAACCCCAACAGGGGGAAACCATTCGAGATACCCGGATACACCTAACTCGGATTTTGTTCCAACATCCCCCTAATCCCTATCAATGCTATGTTTTGGACAATCCAGAACAGGAAATGATTGAGCAACTATATGGGGTTATCGATCCCCAGTTATTTGAATGGCAGAGGTTTTGGCAACGTTGGCAACGGCCTGGACAGTTAAAATGGGCCGTGGTGGATCGGATATTGGGAACCTTTTCTCTGTTTTGTGGCCCGGTGGATGTGGCATCGGAGTTGGGCCCTATCTGGCCCCAACAGCCTGTGGTTTTGATTGGAGGAGCTTTGGATTTAGACAAACAGGCTCCGATTTATCGCCAAGCGGTGGGACTCGGAGAAATTACCGGGGTGAAATTTACCCCTGATCGACAAAGCCAACTGATCCAACTTTATATCCCATCGGGTTTTCCTTTACCCAATACTCCCCAGTATCAATTGACTTTGATTAAAGAGCTTTATAATATTTTATATATGAGCTTATCAGTACAAGGATTCAGTGTTTTATTAATTGGAGATGTTCCGTTAAAAGCCCAAGTCAGTACGGCGATGGCGGCGGAATTTGGTTCTCGGGTACGGGTAGAAACCACGGATTTACCGGAAAATGCTGTTTTAGTGACGGGTTGGGAGTTTTGGCGACAACATCAGGGCCGTTTACCTTCACCCCATTTATTAGCGATCGCTACCTTACCTATCCCTTCTTTAGAAGATCCTTTAGTTGCCGGACAGGTCGCCTACTATAAACAACGACATCTGGATTGGTTCCGGTTTTATTTATTACCCCAAGCATTAAGTGAACTGCAACGGGCCGTTGCTACGGTGCGGGATAGTCAGGGGGTTGTAGCCCTATTTGATAGTCGGGTCTTACATCGGAGTTACGGAGAACAGGTCTTAACGGCCTTGAGTCCCTCCGCCCGGATCAATTATTTAGATCGGTTGTGGTTAGTCCAGTAACTACCCCCCTTTTCCTGATTCAAAGATTCGGATCAACTCCTAAACTTTTCAACCGTTCTTCTAAGGCTTTTAATCGAACTTCTGCTTGTTCAGCCCGTCGCTTTTCTTGTTGTAATTTTTGCCCTAATTCTACAAAGGTTAAAAACCGTTCTCCCGTGGGGGTAAAAATTTGTAATTCTTCAGCCATTTCAAAACGAACCTCTAAACGGGGACTTACCCAACCTTGAATTTCTTCAATAATTGTTAATTTTTCATCCATTATTTGCCACCCGGCAAAATCCACTTTTTCAGGATCATAAAGATAATATTCCTCCACACCATACCGTTGATAAAATTGCAGTTTAGCCGCCATTTCTTTAATTGTATTTCCAGGGGAAAGAATCTCAAATACCACCTGGGGCGGGATATTATCTTCTTGCCATTGTTGATAGGAACCCCGATAGCCCTTGGGACGACCAAAAACCACCATAACATCCGGGGCGCGACGAATCGTATTATTTCCTTCAATGGGATACCAGAGTAAATCCCCCGCTACAAATACATTAGAATTGTTAGCAAATAATAGATCTAAATTTTCCTTGATGGTAACAATCCATTGAAATTGTCGGGTATTATCAGCAATTGGTTGACCGTCAGTATCCGAATAAATAATCGGGGTTTGGGTTTGGGATGGTCGTTGTTGAATCATTAGGATTTTTCCCTGGGATTAATGATTTTTGGGAATCCGTTATTTTAAAAAATTCTAACAATTTAAAGCGCCTCCCAGACGGGAGGACAACTTCAAAATTGATTAACTCGCAACCGGATTAGCCGCCGAGGGACGACGGTTAATTACTTGGTCAATTAAACCGTAGTGCATAGATTCTTCCGCCGACATAAAGAAATCCCGTTCTGTGTCGTCTTCAATGCGAGATAGGGGCTGACCCGTGTGGTCGGCTAAATGTTGATTCAGGCGTTTTTTTATATACAAAATTTCCCTGGCCTGAATCTCAATATCCGTCGCCTGTCCTTGGGCGCCCCCTAACGGTTGGTGGATCATAATCCGCGAATGGGGAAGACTCATCCGTTTACCCTTGGCCCCCGCACTCAACAGAAACGCCCCCATACTAGCGGCTAAACCCAGACAAATAGTGGAAACATCGGGGCGGATGTGGTTCATGGTGTCAAAAATCCCTAAACCCGCCGACACCGAACCTCCTGGGGAGTTGATGTAGAGGTAGATATCTTTTTCTGGGTCTTCAGCATCGAGGAACAGCATCTGGGCCACAATTAAGTTAGCTAAATCGGCTGTTACCTGTTGTCCGAGGAAGATAATCCGATCGCGTAATAGCCGAGAATAGATATCAAAGGCTCTTTCGCCACGACCCGATTGTTCAATAACGGTTGGGATCATAACATTTTGCTGCTAATGGTCATTCTTTGATATTGTAGCGATTTCGGGTTTCAAACTTTCACAAACCATTCCTGACGGTACATCAAATAGGATACTAGCCACCAAAATATTAGGGTAGCGATCGCAAAGGCTAGAGATCCATTCATCGCCCCGAACCCCGACTGGAATAGGGTTTCATACAGCCAAGTTTTCGCGCTGGGGGCCTGGGGAGAATCGCCAATTTTAATTAAATTTAAAATTCTCCCGACAAAACCAGAAGCCACAAATATTGTTAGGGCGTTTAATCCCATAACTTTAAAGGGAAATCCCCATTTTTTCCACCCTCGGACTTCGATGGTTTCATAACAGAATGCGAGTAGTATTAATGACCAACCCACGGTAACTATTACAAAGGAACTTGTCCACAGGGATTTATTCAGGGGAAACAATTCCGCCCATAAATAACCAATCACAAAACAACTAATTCCAAATACAACTAAACTGGCACTGGTATCAGTTCTAATTGGTTGTTTTCTAATCCAATTTCCGGTTAAATAACCTAATATAACCGTAACCACGGCGGGAAACGTACTAAATAATCCTTCGGGATCATAAAATCCCCCTTTCCACAAATGTTGTTGACCTAAAATTAGGCGATCAATATAGGCGGCAAAATTTCCTTCCGGGGTGAGGTTTCCGATTCCATAACCGGGAACAAAAACGAATTGCATCAGAATATAATAGCCTAATAAAATCCCACCACAGAGTGCCCATAATCCTTTTCTGGAGAGGTGAAAAATGGCGATCGCTGCTAAAAAATAAGCCACCCCAATTCTTTGTAAAACCCCCATAATTCTAATTTCGGCGAGATTATAATAAGGGAATCCATTTAGCAGTAATCCCAATAAAAATAATATCCCAGACCGTCGAGCAATTTGTAGATAAATAGATTTAGGAACAATTGTTTCCGGCGCTCGATATTCTTGGGTATATTTAGACAAAGAAAAAGCCATGGCTACCCCGACAATAAATAGAAAAAAGGGAAATACTAAATCCGTCGGAGTACAGCCATTCCATTCCGCATGATCCAGCCAAGGATAGACATAATCCCAACTACCAGGATTATTGACTAATATCATACTGGCGATCGCAATTCCCCGAAATACATCCAAAGCCTGTAGCCGCATAAGTGCATCCTCAACCTTGGAAGTTATTATTTCATAAATTCCTAATTATAATAAAATTCCGGATCAATTCTTCCTCCATCCTAGATATTAACTTTCACAAAGCATTAACTAGGGGTAAAAAAATCCTGACCCGGTGGGCTATGATTAAATATAGTAATAGTCTATTGAGGAAAATAAAAGATGCACCCGATGGCAAAATTCCCAAATCGATCAACACCGGTGATGGCTTTCGTGTGAGCCCCTGATGGGCTAGTTGGACAAACATGGACACTTTTGAATGTCATCAAGTCCATACCGTTTGTCTACAACCCCATCCGTGAGTCTGAGGATGCTTGTAGCCCCTGATTCACGGAAAATGGTGCTTACACATCAAAAATCATCTAGGACGATCTGAGTTGAGTTGAAATTTTATCCCTTGTAATGGGCTGGTAGACAAATGGAAACGGAAACCAAAAAACGTCGCGTATCAACTAATACTATCGTTCGGCGACAGGCGACACCGAAAGAACGAGAGTTAATTCATCTGTTAGCAAATCTAGGCTGTTCTCAAGCGAAATATGGTTTGAGACACGCCACTAGCAAACAGTTAATTAGTCCTGAAGAACGCTTAAGATTAGCAGAATGGCATTACCTTCGTTTACAACAAATTCGTCGCGTTGAACGCAGTTTAGACCCGGTTGCTACGCTGAAGCGAGTCTATTTTAAAAGTAAGTTAAGTCCCCGCAATTTAGAGTCTTTAAAACTATTGTGGGTCGAAGATGAAAAAACCAGGGTTAAACGGGTAGATCCTGAACTCGATGATCTGCTTTGTGATGCTTTGGATAAAGGAGACACTCTCAAGCAAATTTTTCGGATCATTGAGGTCAAAGAAAGACAATTTGCTCGTACTCCTGAACCCGGAAAAATTCCCCTCTGGGTGCAAGAATGGGAAAATTCTAATTATGAAATCAACTACTTTCCTCCCTCTTTCCCTGATTGGGCGCAAATCGTTGATGATTAATTAAAAATGCAGCTTGTCCTAATGCTAGTCCTCCATCATTAGGAGGATTTTTTTGTGACCAATAAACCTGAAATCCTTCTTGACAAAGCCGAGATATTGTGCGTTCAATTAAATATTTATTCTGAAAACATCCCCCACTTAAAGTTATAGTTTTTTCGCCTAATTTCTGACTAATTTCTACCACCGCTTCCACTAAACTATTATGAAATTTAGCCGAAATTAAATTAATCGGTTTTTTGTTAATTTTATCCTCTAATATCCCTTTAATTATTAGTTCCCAATTAAGATAATACCTACAATTATAACTCATATTATCCATATTCTCCCCCATTTCTAAGGGGGGTTGGGGGGTATCAAAATCCCTTCTATTCTTCCCAATTTTTAAGGGGGGTTGGGGGGTATCTAACCATGCAAACGGATAATATTCATCGGTTTCTAAATCATTAATTGCAAATTCTAAAGCCATAGCTGCTTCCCCTTCAAAACTCACCCTTTGACATATTCCTAATAAACCCGCCACTCCATCAAATAATCTTCCCACACTGGAAGTTAAAGGCGTATTTAAGTTCCGGTTTAACATAGTTTGCATAATTCTTAATTCCTGGGGTTTGAAAGATTCCATAAACTCTAAATTCATCCCCGAATTAAATAGATCATTTCCCAATAATTCATATAATAATCCTAAAGCAATTCGTCGAGGTTCAGATACCGCTTTATCTCCCCCCGGAAGGGGAAACCGACGAAAAGAAGCAATACGTTGAATTATAGTTTCTGTAACTTGAAAAAACTCTCCTCCCCAAATTGTTCCATCGAGTCCATATCCGGTTCCATCCCAAGCAATTCCCAGTAAGGGAGGTTGTAAATTATGTTCAGCAATGACAGCAAAAACATGGGCGAGATGATGTTGAACTCTAACAATCGGATATTGATTTTGTTGAGATAACTTTTCTGCAAATTGCGTGGAATAATAGTCGGGGTGAGCGTCACAAACAATAATATTTGGTTGAAAATCATAGATATTACTCAAACTATCAATCACCTCTTGAAATACGGCTAAAGCGGGGGGGTTTTCTAAATCCCCAATATGTTGACTTACGAAGGCTTTTTGATTAAATGCGATCGCAATTGTACTCTTTAAATGTCCGCCCAAAGCTAAAATTTTTATGGGATTTTCTATTGACAAATCCCAAGATTGTGCTAAACTAAGGTTAGTTTGATATAATGGGGATATGTTTGCGCCTATAGGGTCAGGTAGGGAAAACGGTAAAGGAGCGTAACCCCTCGCCCGACGTAACACCATTTCTTGATTAGCAATAATTCTAACAATCGAATCATCAATCGGTCTAACAATCGGGCGGTTATGAACTAAGAAGAAATCCGCGATAGTATTCAGACGAGTCACCACTTCCGCTTCATCAATACAAATAGGTTCATTTGCAAAATTTCCACTGGTTGCGACGATAGGAAAGTTCAATTGAGCTAATAATAAATGATGGATAGGGGTATAGGGTAACATCACCCCTAAATAGGGATTTTTTGGGGAAATTACCCCCCCTAACCCCCCCTTAGTAATGGGGGAAAATGTTTGGTTTTCTTCTGGGGAAGTTACCCCCCCTAGCCCCCCCTTACCAAGAGGGGGAAATGTTTGGTTTTCTTCTGGGG
>NZ_CAWLTW010000001.1:4889239-4919193 GCF_963864145.1 Planktothrix prolifica NIVA-CYA 540
CCGTACCCCGTAGGACGGGAGGGGGGTGGGGTCAGACTTTAATTGATTAAAAATCCGACGTAACAAAACAATCGGAGCAGCAGGAGAAGATAATAATTTTTCTTCCAATTCCGAAACCAAACAATCCTGTTTTACCTGTTCTAAATTAGGATACATCACCGCCAAAGGTTTTGCGGGGCGGCGTTTGCGTTGACGTAAATTCTCGACGGCGGTTTCATTTCTAGCATCAACAATTAAATGAAATCCACCTAAACCTTTTAATGCTAATATTTGACCCGAACGAATAATATCCGCCGCCTGTTTTAGAGCTTGATTTAAACTAGCAATAACCTTACCGTTTTTATCCCATAATTCTAATTGTGGCCCACAAACAGGACAAGCATTAGGTTGGGCGTGAAACCGACGATTTAAAGGATGATTATATTCATTTTGACAATCGGAACACATTGTAAATGTTGCCATTGTGGTATGATTTCGATCATAGGGTAAATCGCGAATAATCGAATAACGCGGCCCACAGTTAGTACAATTAGTAAAGGGGTATTGATAACGACGATTTTCAGGATCAAAAATATCTTGTAAACAATCAGAACAAGTTGATAAATCTGGTAGAATAATTGCTATTTTTTGAGGATGGTTTGTAGATTCAGAAACCCGTATTTCAAATTCAGAATAACCCACCGGAGGTAACCAAACGATGTCTAAAGTTTGAATTTCAGATTGAGGCGGTTTTTCCTGTAAAATTCGATATTTAAACTGTTCTAAAACTTCCCACAATCCTTCTACTTCAATCAACACCCCCGACACAGAATTATTAATCCATCCCGTTAGGTTTAATTCCATTGCGAGGCGATAAATAAATGGACGAAACCCCACGCCTTGGACTGTTCCTTGAATGGTTAGTTGGAGGCGATGTTGTTGGGAATTGAGATCGAAATAATCTGGTGACATAGCTCAGAATCAGAACTATTATATTATAGCTATATTGGTAAGAGATTGCACAAATTATATTAATTTAGGATAAAATTTATCTCGGTTTGGAGATTTAACCCCCTCGTCATCGGTATAAAATTGTGGTATGAAAGGTACAACATAATTGTCATCTACTAGACCCGCCGGGGTAGAATGATTAGGAAAAATGCTAGAACCAAACTCAAAAGAACACTTTGATTCCCCCAATCCCTTATCCAGTTTAGAATCACCGGATTTCAGCACAAAATCCAAGGCTTTAACCCGATTACCGAAGAAAACGATTGCGAATATAATTTTTCCAGTTGTGGCGATTTTGAGCACATTAATTACGATTTGGATTTGGGTAGAAAATAGTCGCCTGAGTCAACGTTTACAAGCACAACAATCTCGTTCAACAACATCATCTTCCAAAAATCAACCCCTAAATCCCCAGGAAACTGTATTAAAAACCAAAAAATGTTCGGAATGTAATTTAACTGGAGCTAATTTAAAAAAAGCCAATTTAAGGGAAGCCTATTTGTGGAAAGCTAACTTAGAAAATGCCGATTTGAATAATACTAATTTAAGGTTTTCTGATTTGCGGGGAGCCAATTTAGCCGGGGCAGATTTACGCGAGAGTCAATTAGCAAGTGCTAATTTAGGATATGCTAATTTAACCGGAGCGAACTTAAATAACGCTGATTTACAACAGGCTAATTTATGGCAAGCTAACTTAAAAAATGCTCAACTCAATAATACTATATTTATACAGGCTGATTTACGTCAAGCCAATTTAGAATCGGCTAATTTAGAATCGGCTAATTTATTAACCGCTAATTTAACTTCAGCCAATCTGAAACAAGCAAAATTAGGAAATGCTAATCTGAATGGGGCTAATTTAGAAAATGCTAATTTAACCGAAGCTAATTTAACCAAAGCTATTTTAACCGAAGCTAATTTAACCAAAGCTAATTTAGGAAATGCTATTTTAAATGGGGCTAATTTAAAAGATGCAAACTTATCAGAAGCTGTGTTATGGTTGGCACAATTAGAAAAAGCCAATTTAGAAAAAGCCAATTTAGAAAAAGCTAAGTTAGGCTATGCTAAACTGAATCAAGCTAACTTGAAGCAAGCTCAATTAATTGATGCGGTATTAGAAGGAGCGAGTTTAGAAGATACGGATTTACAAAAAGCCAATTTAAAAGGCGCAAAATTGGAACGAGCTAATTTATTAGGGGCGTATTTAGAACGGGCTAATTTGCAAGAAGCTAATTTGGCAAAAGCAGATTTACGAGGAGCAAATTTAAGTAAAGCTAACCTAAAAAATGCCTATTTACAAGGAGCAAATTTACGCGGAGCTAACTTGAGGGGCGCGGATATAGAGGGAGCAAATCTACGGGATGCACAGTTAAAAGGAGCAACAATGCCCAATGGCAAAATTTATATTGACAACGAAGAATAACATGAGTTAAATTAGGGAGAGGTCGCTTTTAAACCGATTAGGGAAACTACTAATAAACCCATGAAAAATAACCGCCCCAAACTAACGGGATCTTTAAAATAAATAATTCCCACAATTATCGTTCCTAATGCTCCAATTCCTGTCCAAACAGCGTAAGCAGTGCCGAGGGGAATGGTTTGCATAGCTTTACTTAAGAACCCAAAACTTAACGCTCCAAAGCCAATAAATGCCAAAATTGCCGGGAGTTTTGTCATTCCTTCTGAGAGTTTCAGAAAACTGGAAAATCCCAATTCAAATAACCCTGCTAAAATCAAATAAATCCAACCCATTTTTTTAACTCAACAAATTAGGGCTACCTATGTTCATCCCCTGAATATAATTAAAAGTATATCGTAGATCAGAAAATCTTAGAATGGGCAATATTAAAATCTGCGGAATATGGAATTGAAAGTTTCACCCAACTTGTTCTATAATTATGAAAGCGCGGTTGGAAAACACAAAAAACGGTTTACCCAAATATTTTTCACCAAAATGCTTAGTTTTAACGCCAAAATTAGCACCTTGACTGTGATATTTTTGTTGTCATCTTTATTAACAGTCTGTTCAGCCAAACAACCCGAACATCTGACCCAAATGCAACTGCTAATCCCCTTATATTCCTATCCAACTTGGTATAATTCCCAGACTTATTTTTGGCCAGAAGTTGTCAAAGCAGCGCAAAAAGTACCCGTTACAGCAGTGATTAATCCGAATAATGGCCCCGGTGGAAGTCCGCCCAATCAAGATTATGTCAAGGGTCTAAAGGATCTGCGTCAAGATAATATTACGATCTTAGGATATGTTGCTACTAACTATGGTAAGCGTGATATTCAGGAAGTCAAAAGCGATATTGATATTTATAGTAAATACTACAATCTTCAGGGCATTTTTTTCGATGAAGCCGCGAGTGGAGCGGATAAATTAGACTACTATCAAGAGATATATAACTATACCAAAGCTAAACCAAATTTAGATACCGTTGTACTGAATCAAGGAACTCATCCAGACGAAGGTTATCTAAGTAAACCCGCCGCAGATATTGCTATAATTTTCGAGAATTATTCTAAAGAATGGCCTAACTATCAACCTTCTCCCTATGTCAGTAATTATGATCCTAAACGTTTTTCTGGCTTAATTCATACTGTACCCGATGCAGCTACGATGAAAAGCCATATTGACAAAGCCGTAGAACGTAATATCGAATATATTTATATCACAGATGATAGCCCCGATAGTCCAGACAAAGACCCCTGGAATAGCCTACCATCTTATTGGCAAGCAGAAGTCAATTATATTCAATCCTTAAATCAAAAAAATCAGAGTTCAAAATGACAAATTCTGAGTTGATCATCTTCATAATAGATAGAAGCACCAGAATTATGTTTTTGATAAAGTTCACATAATTTTAAAGCTTCAAATTCTAAACTGGTGCGCCCCGCCAAAGAACGATAATAGAAATAGGTTGGGTCTGATAAAATGGAGTTAGCAATGGCTAAATGCAAGTTCAAAGGATTAATAGCCAGAGGTTGTTTTTCCACAAATACAAATAAATCTGGGACTTCGTAGGGAAACTGAAAATCATCAAAAGTTACCTCGGTCAAATATTGTTTGACAAATTTGGCTAAATCTTCATGCCAACCCGCACGATAATTTTGAGCTAGTTGTTCCGGTGGGGCGACAATAATCCAACGTTTGAGCGGAAATCTTGTGCGAATTTCTAGGCTTTTACGAGCAGCGATTTCATGTTCCAAATAATTAATTTTAGCCGGGGGTGGTAGCAAGAAATTAAAGGCCAAACAAAATAGTAAAATCAAACAAACTATTTCCGAATTTCCTCTCAATACTGGGAATAGAAGCCAACTGATAAATAAAAATACTAGGCCAATGAGTAAACTGAGTCCCACAGGTAACGTAATCAGAAAAACTCGTAAAAAATCAAATTTTTCTGGAGAAAAAGCAAATAATAAAGCCAACAATAACCAAGAAATCGCAACCGCAGCCAATCCTAAAATCCGGCCCCCCATCACTCCTACTATTCCGACCAAGGCAAGAATCAGTAATACAGGTGCCGCCATCGCCACCATTGCTAAACAACAACAGGTATCAAGTACCGCAGTTGGGCGCAATTTTCTGATATAAACCTTGGTAAAACAAGCCAGAGAAAGAACTAAAAACATCGCCGCAATTTCTTCATCACCCGTAGCCCACTGTCGAACTAGGGAAAAGTTCAAACTTCCGATCAAAGTTCCTAAAACTTGCTGATACCAGAGGGGTAACTGTTGAGAAATTTCTGGAGACCAGGTAAATAGATAGGCTCCTAAACTGAACATTCCCACCCAAGCAACGATATTCTTTTGAGTCAAAGTTTGCAGACTGTAACCGACACTCAAGACCAGCAAAAACCCAAACAGAGGTTGAAGAAACCGGAAAACCTGCATAGCATCGACCGAAGCTAGCAGCGATATCGCAGCAGTTATAGCTGAGAAGACAGGTAAATATTGAACTTGATGTTTAATCTGCTCCCAGTCTCCCGCTAAAAATTGCTGAGTCAGGAGTAAGTTCTGATAACTATCGGGAGTTGTTAGGCGCATTTCCAGAAGGGGGTGTTCAAAACGCAGTAATAAAGTGAAGCTCAAGATCACGGTTAATGCTAGGATTTTGAGTTTTTTTTCAGGACTGTTAATGGTTTGAACACTGATTATCGTTAACAATCTTTTTTTATATTGCTGATAAATAACAGAGAAACTCTTGAAAATCTGTTCCGTAGGGAGTCCTTGGTCAAGTATATCCAGGAATAAAAACAATAACCCCTGAACAAATATAGTTAGTTTTTCCCTAGCCCTTGAACGTTGGGGATAATACCAAACACCAAGTAAAAATGTCGTATACAATACCACCAAGGTTAACCAACTGAACAGATGGAAAGCACTGAGCGTAAAAGTTCCAACTGTTACCACCAGTAGAGTTCGGGCGAAGGCACTCACAATTCTACTGTGCCAATGATGATGATAAGAGCTAGAAAAACTTTTATAAGGCAACCCCAAGAATAAAACAGTCCACAGGGTATACAGCCAAATGGCTGTGATCAAGTCCAGAGCCAATATTTTCATACTTAAAAAAATATGCGGTACTATACCACACTAGCATTAGTTAAATCAAGCCAAATTTTGATTTTTCATGAAACATTCATATAAGAACCCTTAATTCTTATTTTTCTTAAAGAATTGGTAAAGTTAGTCTGGGACTATTGCAATCTTCGGGTAGTATCAACCATGATTAGCTTAAGTAAATACACTGATGCGAACAAGTAGTCGGTTTAACTCAAGGTTAACTGTGAAAACCAGGAAAGAGTAAAGATATGTAAACACCTTTACAGTTCTTTACATAGCTGAGTTGATTCATTTACGACTACTTAACCACTTTTAAAAGTAAAGGAGGTATCTGTGATGCAAACAAGTAAAAAGATATTAGTCACTGGAGGAGCCGGTTATATTGGCTCCCATGTTGTCAAACAACTCGGAAGAGAAACCGATTACGAAATCGTAGTCTATGATAACCTCTCAACAGGCTCACCCAAAGCAGTGCTTTACGGGGAATTAGTCGTAGGGGATTTAGCAGACCTGCAAAAATTAGCTCAGGTCTTTGCCGAACATCAATTTGATGCGGTTCTACACTTTGCCGCCAGCATTTCAGTCCCCGAATCCACAGCCAATCCCCTAGCTTACTACGGAAACAACACCCGTAACACCTTAAACCTACTGCAATGCTGTGAAACATACGGAGTCAAAAAGCTAGTTTTTTCTAGTACCGCCGCAGTTTATGGAGAAACCGCCGAAAACCCGGTGCGGGAATCAACCCCGACAGCACCCATCAATCCCTACGGTTACTCCAAACTGATGAGTGAACAGATGATTCAAGATTACAGTCGAGCATCTGGATTAAAGTACATAATTCTACGGTACTTCAACGTTGCCGGAGCCGACGACCGTGGGCAGATTGGTCAAACCAACAAAAAAGCCAGTCATCTGCTTAAAGTCGCTTTAGATGCCGCCTTAAACCGACGGGAATCCGTGAGCATCTTCGGCACAGACTTTCCCACCCCCGATGGTACAGGCATTCGTGACTACATCCATGTCGAGGATTTGGCCGCTGCCCATATTGATGCCTTACGTTATCTCGAAAACGAGAATGAAAGCCACATTCTCAACTGTGGTTATGGTCAGGGGTACAGTGTCAAGGAAGTCTTAGCAAAAGTCACAGAAATGTCGGGACGACAATTCCCTATCGTTGAAATTGAACGACGAGCCGGAGACCCCGCCTGTGTGATTGCTTGTTCGGATAAAATTCGTCAGATTTTGGGTTGGAAACCTCAATTCAACAGTCTGGAGAAGATTGTGAGTAGTGCTCTGGCTTGGGAGTTGCAGTTAATGTATCCCGAAGAACCAGTAAAAAAGATGCCCAAAACTCCCCCAGCTTTTGTTCTGGGTACAATCTTACTCCAAAAGCAATTTATTTCTCGGAATCAATTGCAAGTCGCCTTGCAAGAACAAGCTAATACAGGGAAAAAACTGGGGGAAATTCTGTTGCGGAAGTCTATGATTTCTGATCAAACTCTGCAAAACTGTTTGCAAGAACAATTCTATTTAAGACAACGTAATTTATTAGCCAGTTAATCAGAGCAGTTTTGACAAAACCCATTTTAAAAAACCAGAGTCAAATTTTAATTATTTGTTAGCTAACCAGAGCAGTTTTGACAAAACCCATTTTAAAAAACCAGAGTCAAATTTTAATTATTTGTCAGTTAACCAGAGCAATTTAGATAAAACCCATTTTAAAAAACCAGAGTCGAATTTTAATTATTTGTCAGTTAACCAGAGCAATTTAGACAAAACCCCTTTTAAAAAACCAGAGTCAAATTAAAAAAGTTTAGCCACAACTTCAAGTGTAGCAGGGAACAGGCTAGAGGATAGAGGATAGAGGATCTAATACTCTTTCTCTTTAACGGTGCAACTTATTCCCCCCTTCTTTAATCAGATCGGGGGAGGAGTTCCCGACAAATTCACACCAGATTAATATGACTAATCTTTGATTAGTCACTCATTGAGTATCCGTTTTTTATCCAAAATATAGGAGTCATCATGGCAAACCAATACGAAAATATTACCGTTGACGGAAAGCTGACGGATTGGACACAGAATGAGCGCTTAGATTCTGTCTCCGGGACAGGAAAAGCCGGATATGAAATTTACGGCAAATATGCCGGAGATGCCTATGTTTTTGCCTTCAAAGCCGATAGCACAACCATTGGTGCTAATACCACTTTATGGATGAATACAGACCGGAATAGCACTACCGGGTATCAAATCTTTGGTTGGGCAGGGGGGGCTGAATATAACGTCAACTTTGATAGTAATGGTATCCCGGCTCTTTATACTGGCTCTGATGGACAAACTAAAGTTTCCGACCTTGATTATAGCTTTGATCCCGACAAAAAAATCGTAGAATTTGCCGTTCCCGTGAGCCAATTACAGGGAACACCCAAAGTTGTCGATGCCTACATTGACATTAACAATAGTGACTTTTTACCCGGGGATTATGGCAGTCAAAAATATACGGTTTCCGCGCCAAAAGTTTTAATCCCAAGAACGGATCTGAGTAAAAAAATAGGCATCGTTTATTCAGACACCACCGCAGCCAAATTCTTCGATAAAAAAGCCTATACTCAACTCTTTCTGTCCGCCCAATCCCAAGCGATGCAGGCTGGAATTCCGTTTGATATTTTAAACGAGGATGATCTAACGGATATTACTAAACTGGTCAATTATGACACATTAGTCTTTCCTTCCTTCAGCAACGTTCCCACCAGTAAACTGCAAGCGATTGAAAACACCTTATCCGATGCCGTTTATGACTATAAAATTGGGATTGTTACGGCCGGAGATTTCCTCACCAACGACGAAAATGGTAATGCTTTACCCGGAGATTCCTATAGCCGGATGCGCAAACTCCTAGACCTGACCAGGGTTAGTGGAGGTGGGCCAGTGAATGGGACTCTCACAGCCAAAGATGTAACTAATCCAGTCATGAAAGGGTACGCCGCTAATGAGGCGATTCTTAACTATAGCAACATATCCTATAACAGCTATGGCGACGGTGTAACAGACAATAAGCAACCCGCCGTTGTCGCAGATTTTGTTGTCAGTGGTGGCCAAAATAGTGAGGCAGTGATTACCACCGAAACCGGCGGCCGAAATGTTCACTTTGCCACGGAAGGATTTTTAGCCGATAGCAACCTACTTTGGCCAGCACTACAATGGTCTGCGAAAGGGGCTGAACCCACGGTACGACTGAATATGAGCCGAGATCAAGGAATCTTTGTTTCTCGGAATGACATGGATCAGTCTCAGGAAACCTTTGACGTTAATAATGGAATTTACGATAAACTCCTGCCCATTTTAGACAAATGGAATAAGGACTATAATTTTGTCGGTTCCTACTATATCAATGTGGGCAATAATCCCCCAGACCAAACCACGGATTGGAACAAGTCTGGCCCCTACTACCAGCAGATGTTAGCCCAGGGTAACGAAATTGGTACCCACTCCTACACCCACCCGGAAGACACCAATGTTCTCACCCCCACCGACCTCGAATTTCAATTTAATCAATCCCAATCGGTGATTGAACAAAATTTAGGAATTAATGTGACTGGTGCAGCCATACCCGGAGCCCCGGAAGGATTCGCAGTCAGTCAAGAACTGAAAAAATACCTAGATTATGTCAGTGGGGGATATTCAGGAGTTGGTGCCGGGTATCCGAATGCCTTTGGCTTACCCTTTAAAGGAGAAGACTATGTTTATTTAGCTCCGAACATGAAGTTTGACTTCTCTTTAATTGAGTTTGAGAAAAAAACGGTACCCGAAGCAGAAGCTGTATGGAATCAAGAATATAACGACATTGCTAGTCACGCCGCCATGCCGATCTTCCACTGGCCTTGGCATGATTATGCCCCAACAACCGCCCCGGGCGCGGCACCTGGTTACACCGAGCAGATGTTTACCAATTTGATCGCTAAGGCTTATAATGCCGGGGCAGAATTTGTCACCGCCAACGATTTAAGCAATCGGATTAAAACATTTGAAAAAGCCAAAATATCCACATCAAGTACAGAAAATACGATTACGGCTAAAGTCGAAGCCGCAACCAATACCGACGTCGGTACCTTTGGTTTAAATGTGGAAAAAGGTCAACAAATCCAAAGCGTGAGTAACTGGTACGCCTATGACGCAGACACCGTATTTTTACCCAAAGCCGGGGGCGAATTTACCATTAACTTAGGTGCTACTCCCCAAGATGTGACTCGGATTATTGACCTACCCATGCGCTCAACATTGGAAAGTGTTACGGGCGACGGTCAGAATTTAGACTATACCTTTACCGGGGCGGGAACAGTCAAACTGGATTTGAAGATTCCCCAAGGTCAAGACGTAGTAACAACGGGTGCGGATAGTACCACCCTTAACGGCGATATTTTGGAGATGGTCTTCAAAAACGAGGGTCAACATACTGCCAAGGTTAGCTTTGGTGTTGCACAAGATCAACCCCCCACGGTGATCAATCCTATTACTGATATTACCGCCGAGGAAGATGATCCGAGCAAAACCATAGACTTAAGCAATGTCTTTGATGATGTTGATAACGATAAAAACCTGATTGTCAAAACCGTTACAACTAACAGTAACGAGACATTAGTTACTTCTAGTATTACCGACAATACTCTTACCTTAAACTATCTAAAAGATAAATCAGGTACGGCAGATATTACCGTAGAAGCGACATCCAATGGGCTAAAAGTAACGGACACCTTTACTGTCAATGTTAATTCTGTCGATGATGCTCCTAAGGTTGTCAATCCTATTACTGATGTTACCGCCGAGGAAGATGATCCCAGCAAAACCATAGACTTAAGCAATGTCTTTGATGATGTTGATAACGATAAAAACCTGATTGTCAAAACCGTTACAACTAACAGTAACGAGACATTAGTTACTTCTAGTATTACCGACAATACTCTTACCTTAAACTATCTAAAAGATAAATCAGGTACGGCAGACATTACTGTAGAAGCGACATCCAATGGGCTAAAAGTAACGGACACCTTTACTGTCAATGTTAATTCTGTCGATGATGCCCCCACGGTGGCTAGTCCCATTGCTGACGTGACTGCTACTAAAAATGCACCGCAGTCTACTATTGATTTAGCCAATGTATTTGATGATATTGACAACGATAAAACTGCCATTAGTAAGACCGTATTAACTAACAGCAATACCGGATTAGTTACCCCCAGTATTTCTGGAAATACGCTGACCTTGAACTATTTTAACAATCAATTCGGTACAGCAAACATTACAGTTCAAGGTACATCTAATGGCAAAACCGTAGATGATACTTTTACTGTCAACGTCAATGACTCCGTGGTTACTAACCCCAATGATCCTGTAGTTACTAACCCCAGTACACCTTTGAATATTATTAACGTCACCAGCGCCAATAATAATGTTACAGGAACTGCCGGTAATGATCAAATTAACGGTACTGCTGGGAATGAGACCCTGGCAGGAGCAAAAGGGAATGACGTCCTCAATGGTGATGCCGGGAATGACGTCCTCAAAGGTGGGGATGGGAATGACATCCTCAATGGCGATGGCGGGAATGACCAACTAACGGGTCAATTAGGCGATGACGTATTAAGTGGAGGTATTGGTAACGATACCCTCAGTGGCGGTGCAGGTAACGATTCACTCAGTGGCGGTGCAGATAACGATAAACTCAATGGGGACGCAGGTAACGACCTCCTGAACGGGGACGCAGGTAGTGATTCACTCAGTGGGGGTGCAGGTAACGATACCCTCAGTGGCGGTGCAGATAACGATAAACTGAATGGGGACGCAGGTAATGATATCCTGAACGGGGACGCAGGTAACGATACTCTCAATGGTGGAAACGGCGATGATACCCTGATTGGTGTCGATAGTACAACATTTGGAACAGGAGAAATCGATGTTCTCACAGGGGGTCAGAATAAAGACCGCTTTGTATTAGGAGATTCAAGTCAAGCCTATTACAAGGATACCGGATCGGGTGATTATGCTCTGATTTCTGACTTTAAACTGAATGACGATACTATCCAACTGTACGGAAGTGCCTCAAATTATCAATTACAGTCCCGATATAGTCTCAGTGGTAATACGGGCACCGCTATTTGGTTAACAACTTCCGGCTCCAAGGAATTGATTGCTATTGTTAAAGCGGATAAAACCCTCAATTTAACAGATAGTAAGGCTTTCAGTTTCGTTTAGCAGTAAAGGGATGGAACCATCCTAAATCAATGTCTAGCGGGCATCTTGCCCGCAGGACAAACTTTTTTCTCCTCAATCTCCACTGATCATTATTCAATCAAAAATTTTTTCATAATCAAGGCTAAATCATAGCCTGATCTGATCACTTTAAATACAACAAAACCACAATATTAACAAAGGATAAAAGTCATGTTTATATCCACGACTCACAGTATTATTGACCGTTTTCGTGTTAATTTACCCAAAACCCCCCTATTTGGAACCGATGGGATTCGGGGAAAAGTCGGAGACCTTCTCACACCATCCCTAGCTCAACAAGTCGGATTTTGGACAGGGAAAATCCTACAAACTGAGAATCAGAGAAAAGGGCCTGTAATTATTGGGCAGGATTCTCGCAACTCCAGCAATCTGTTAGCCTCATCATTATCTGCGGGTTTAAGAGCCACCGGATTAGAGGTTTGGTATCTCGGTTTATGCCCCACTCCCACCGTCGCTTATCTAACTCACATTTCCGAGGCGATCGGTGGGGTAATGATTTCCGCCAGCCATAACCCCCCCGAAGATAATGGAATTAAAATATTTGGAGCCGATGGGACAAAGTTAACCACCGCCCTACAAAAACAGATCGAAACTGGCATCCGAGGAGCCGGGGGAAAAATTGGCTACGAACCCGAACATCCTGTCAAGTATGGATATCAACACGCTCGACCCGAATTATTAAATCAATATCTTCAGTCCCTACAAGACTCCCTACTCCCAACCGTCGATTTATCGGGTCTGCGGATTGTTTTAGATTTAGCCTGGGGCGCCGCCGTAAATCTAGCGCCCCAAGCCTTTGCCCAAATGGGAGCCGAAGTCATTTGTCTGCATAATCAAGCCGACGGTGATCGGATAAACGTCAACTGTGGCTCAACCCATCTCGCCCCCCTACAAGCCGCCGTGCGGGAAAATCAAGCGGATTTAGGTTTCGCCTTTGATGGAGATGCTGACCGAGTGATCGCCGTCGATGGTCAAGGTCGCGTAATTGATGGTGATTATATTCTTTACTTTTGGGGCAAAATGTTGCAACAACAGCAACAGTTACCCGGAAATACGATTGTTTCAACGGTGATGGCTAATCTGGGTTTTGAAATGGCCTGGAAACAGTTGGGCGGGAAATTGATCCGAACTGCGGTGGGCGATCAAAACGTTCATGCAGAAATGATGCAAACTGGCGCGATGTTAGGGGGCGAACAGTCCGGTCATATTCTCTGTCGTCATTACGGTATTTCTGGAGATGGCTTGCTGACAGCATTGCATTTAACCGCCTTAGTCCAACGTTCGGGCTATTCCATGAGTCAACTCCGAGAACAAAGTTTTTCCACCTATCCTCAACTGTTAAAAAATCTGCGAGTAGAAGACCGGGAGCGGCGTTGTAACTGGCAACACTGTGAACCCTTACAAAAAGCGATCGCTAAAGCCGAAACAGCCATGGGAAATCAAGGTCGGATTTTAGTTCGGGCGTCTGGAACTGAACCCCTAATTCGGGTCATGGTCGAAGCAATTAATGCCGACATAGCCCATTATTGGTCTGACAATTTGGTTTCAGCCGTTCAGCAATATCTGTAAAAGTAGGTAACACCGGAATAGGGAAAAGGGAACACCAGATAATACTCCCGATTCCCTAATTATTCAATTCTAATTTTTTTTAAACCCCTTCAAAACATCAGCAATCTACTATGGACGCCAGAATTCCTAATCAACCTTCTTCTTTTGAACAACCGCAAAAAGCTTCATTTTTTAAAACCGAAGCAATTTCCGGTTCCCACAGCAACTCTCCCTTCACCAGCCTACCCAGCTTTTTAAATAAACCCTATCCTAAATCTGAAGTCGGTTTTGTCAATGAGGGGATGAATGGCGATAGATCCTGGCAACAATTGTTAGTTTTATTCATCATGGCTGTCAGTGTCACCGCCGGAGTTTATTTCGTGCGTTATCGTCTGCGCGAACCCCTACCGATTTTAACTAAATCAGAACAAAATCACCAAATTGGCAAAACAAAATTTACGGGAAAAATCCAACCTGGAAAGACATTTGCGATCGCTTCCTATTATTCATCCATCGTTGAAGATATCAAAGTAGAAATCGGCGATCAAATCCAAGTCGGACAACCTTTATTAGTTTTAAAAAATATCGAAGCCGAACGGGAACTAAAACAAGCCAAAAAAGAACAACAAACCCTACTCCGAGAAAGAAAAGTTGCCCGACAACAACAGCAAGCCTTGAAACAACAGCAGAAAATTGCTCAACAGCAACAGTTAGCGTCTTTAAAGCAAAAAGACATGGATTTGCAAGAACAACAAATGGGTCAACAACAGGAAATCCTCAAGTTAGAACAGAAAATCCAATATTTTGATCAAAATAGCGCCCCCCTACGGGCGAATGCCGCAGAAGCGGAGGCCGAACTCAAAATCGCCCAAAACCAGATGCAGCAAGTCCCCTTACCTCAACGGCAAGATTCTGTGGAACGGTCTGAGGCTCTGTATCAAAAGGCTAAATCTTCCTATCAGCGTTACCTAGAATTGCGGGAACAAGGGGCAGTTTCCGAGGAAAAACTCGAAGAAATCGCAGCCGAAATGAAGGTAGCCCAGGCGGATCTCGACAGTGCGAAATCGGCGATTGCAGCTTCAGAAACCTTTACAGAAGCACAGACAAAACAATCTCAATTGCAAAGTCAACTGGAGGTTGATCAACAGCAACAAGAACTAACGGACATGAAAGCGAAGTTAAAATTAGCTCAGTTACAATACCAACAATTGACCGAACAACGTCGGATAGTTCAACAACAGTTGGCGGAATTGAGAGCTATAGAACTTCCATCTGAATCAATAGAAACTAACTGGTCAGACCCAGAAGAAACGTTGACAGAAATTAAAACGACAGAAGTAATTACAGCGACTCGCTCTGGAGTTATAGTGGATTTACCAGTGGCGGTTGGGAATCAAATTTTTGCCGGGACAAAGGTGGTAGATCTGGCGGAAATGGAAAATCTCAATGTAGAAATTCCCGTGAGTTCCCGTTTAATTAATGCTTTACATCTGGGTCAAAAGGCGATTGTCGAAATCGGCGGGGGAGGCAAAACCCAGGAATTTGAAGCTACGGTTGCGAGAATTAATCCTTTGCCTTCGGAAGACCTGAACCATCAAGTTATTTTACAGTTTAAAAATACTAAGAATGACTTGCTGGCGGGTCAGTTAGCCACAGTTTATTTCTCTGATCAGCAAAACTTAGGGGGAATCTAAATTATAATGACTATGCCGTAAAAAATTCATCCCTTCAATGAGCCGAAACCGCCCTTCTGTACTCTTGACCACTGAAGGTACTTATCCCTTCCACAAAGGCGGGGTGAGTACCTGGTGTCATGTCTTAACCCAAGAACTCCCAGAAATTGATTTTAAACTGTTTGCCATTGTTGCCAACCCTTACCTCCCCCTACGATATAACTTATCAGCCAATGTTAAACAAGTTGTAAAATTGCCTCTATGGGGAATAGATGACCCGGTTGAATATTCTTGGCATTCGCCTTTTTCTAATGCAATTAGAAGTAAATTTCAGACGACCCCAAAAGTTATCGCTACTCAATTTTTACCCCGGTTTGAGAAATTTATACAAGCTATTCTTTTTGAAGATTTAGACATCAATCAATTGGGCGAACTACTGTTAGATATTCATAAATACTTTCTGCATTATGACTACCATATAACCATGATGTCCGCCTCGGTCTGGTCAGTTTATCAACAGTTAGCCTGTAGTAACTGGCAAATTGAATCGGAGCGAGTTGAACCAAATATTAATGAATTAGCTGAAGCAATCCGTTTACTTTATCGTTTTTTCCTGGCAATTAATATTCCGGTTCCCCACACAGATATCACCCATTCCTCAGCCGCGGCATTTTGTGGTTTACCCTGCGTGATTGCCAAATTGGAACGGGGAACTCCCTATCTATTAACTGAACATGGGATTAATATTCGTGAACAATATCTTAATCTTAACCGTAGTATTCCTTCGGTGTTTGTGCGCCGATTTCTCTATAAAGTTGTGGAAGCTGTGGTCAGACTTAACTATCATTTTGCCGATCAAGTTTCACCAGTTTGTGAATATAATGCTCGTTGGGAAAAATGGTGGGGAGTACCTCCTGAAAACATAAAAGTTATCTACAATGGTGCAGACCCGGAACAATTTCATCCTACACCTCCAGTGCAAAAAGAACGCCCCCAGGTGATGAATATGGGTTTAATTTTTCCCTTAAAAGGTCAGTTAGATTTAATTGAAGCTGCTGCAATTGTGCGGGATAAAATTCCCAATGTGGAATTTCGTTTTTATGGCAAAGCATCCGATGAGGGATATTATGCTGAATGTTTAAGACGGGTAGAAAAATATGGGATTGAAAAAAATATCAACTTTGCGGGTTTTACCAGTGAACCTTGGCGTGCTTATAGTGAAGCTGATGTGGTAGCCATGTCTAGTATTTCGGAAGGGTTTCCCTATGCTGTGATTGAGGCAATGTTGTCTGGTGCTACGATTGTTTCTACTGACGTCGGGGGAGTCAGTGAAGCCCTGGGAGATACCGGGTTAATGGTCAAAGCTGGTCGCCCCCCAGAGTTAGCCGCTGCCATTCTCAAGTTATTAGAATTACCGGAAACTGAACGTCGCCAATTTGGTCAACGAGCTTGCGATCGCGCCTTGGATTTATTTACTCAAAGGCGGTTTTTAGATTTACATTTAGAGAGTTATTATCGACTCATAAATCAACCTGTTTCCGATTTAGAAAACCAGCTACAGGAAGTGGAAGTTTTGAAACATTAAAATTATGATTAATCCCGATGAAAAGCTACAAGAATTAATTAATGCTGTCCAAGAAATTAGTCCTCATTTAGCTAACTATTGGCAAGCCACTGCTATTATTGAATCCCTTGGTTATACAGATAGAATTATCAGAGCAGAATTTGGTTTTGATAATGCTAGGGATTTGGGTCAGTATGTTTATGAATATTTGAACAATGCACCCGTTTCTCCAAAACCAACAAAAAAAGATGATATTTGGAAAACAATATCATATCAAATTCTAACTTTTATTAATGAATTTTCTCAAAGTTTTGTTTATGCCCTGCCGTTGATTATGATGTTAGCAATGGAATATCTCGGTATTGGAGAAAAAAAGCAGGTAATATCACCGGAATTAGCTTCACTTTTTACAATAGTAACCATGGCTAGTCTGACCACAGCAGGTGGATTCGTGCAAATGATTAGTCGCCGAGGTCTATTCTATATGACATTAGGTGAAATTCATCAAGCCCAACGAGTTTCTACTTCCCTATTATCCTTGGGAATTATTACAACTATTTTTCTGGGATTCTTCGGCCTATGGTTTGGATTTTATCGAAGCTTATTTGCCGATAATTATATCATCATTGCTGTATTTTACTACCTGTTACTCAGCATTTTATGGATGTTTTTAGCCGTTCTTTCCATTCTATCCCGATGGAGCGGGCCATTAGTTTTAATTGGGTTAAGTGTATTGTTTCTATTTTTAAGATTACAGTTGGGTTTAGGCACATTAATCGCACAAATATGGGCAATGTTTGTCGGCTTATTAGTGGTTATTGGATTGGTTTTATTTTGGTTTATTAAACACAAAGATACGGATACTGGTTCTCCCGTTCAATTACCTCGCCTCAGTGCGGTAGTATATTTAATGTCCCCTTATTTTGGCTATGGATTAGCCTATTTTAGTTTTATTTTTGCTGACCGTATTGTGGCGGGTTTAACCATTAATCCTGCTTCTGGGTTACTGTTTGCTATAGATATGAAATATCAAAAAGGCATGGATTTAGCCTTGCTAAATTTCTTAATATTAGTGCCATTAGTGCAGTATTTGGGATATATATTTATTAGTTATTGGTATAGTAAATCTAAAATTTTAACCGTTCATAATTTAGCTAAATTTTCCTCTAGGTTATTTTTCCTTTATTGGTTAGCAATTATCATGGCAATAATATTTTTTGGGCTATCGGTTTTTCTGACTGTGGGTATTCTTAGACCCGACAATTGGACACAACCAGAAATAATGCAAGCACTATGGGGCTGTTTAGGCTATTTTTTCTTTGTTCTGGGTTTATTTAATGGATTAATTTTATTTAGTTTAAATCAAGGTTTTGCTATTTTTAGAACATTAATTATTGCTTTGCTTGTGAATATTGTAGTCGGTTACACTTTAGCCCATACAATTTCCGTCTTTTTTACTGTTTTTGGTTTAATAGCAGGTGGATTTGTATTTATGATTTTATCGGGAAAAAAAGTTTTTAAAGCTCTTAAAAAACCTGATTATGCTTATTATTTAGGTGGCTATTAAGTCTATAATAATCCTAGGTAGAACTTAGGAACTTTAACCCCCTTTTTTTTGTAATTGATTATGAAATTTGCTAATCGTTTAGACCTACTACGCTCTAATGTTTTTGCTGATATGGATCGAGCCAAATCCAAAGCAATATTGGCAGGACAAGACTTAATTGATTTATCCCTGGGTTCTTCAGATTTACCAGTTTCTGATCATATTATTCAACCGATCCAAGAATCTTTATCCGATCCAAGTACCCATGGTTATCTATTATTTCGCAATACTCAGGAGTTTCGAGAAACCGTAGCCCAGTGGTATAGCAATCGTTATGGTATTACCCTTGATCCCGAAACCGAGGTTTTACAATTAATTGGTTCCCAGGAAGGAACGGCCCATCTTCCCCTGGCCATTCTCAATCCAGGTGATTTTGCCCTACTCCAAGATCCGGGTTATCCCTCCCATCTGGGCGGGGTCTATTTAGCCGGAGGTCAAATGTATCCGATGCCCTTAGTCACGGAAAATGACTTTTTACCTCTGTTTGAGGATATTCCCGAAACCGTATTAAAACAATCTCGGATGATGGTCTTGAGTTATCCCCATAATCCCACCTCCGCCACGGCTCCTTTATCCTTTTTCCAGAAGGCTGTTACATTTTGCCAAAACCATGATTTAGTGTTAGTTCACGATTTCCCCTATATGGATTTTGTCTTTCCCCAGGGAGAACAAACCATTGCCGAATTAGCCCCATCTATTTTACAAGCCGATCCCAATAAAACCGTTTCCATTGAGTTCTTTACTTTTTCTAAGTCCTATAATATGGGGGGCTTTCGGGTGGGGTTTGCGATTGGCAATGCAGAATTAATTTTGGCTTTGCGCCGGATTAAAGCAGTGGTTGATTTTAACCAATATCAAGGAATTTTGAATGGAGCGATCGCAGCTTTAACCGGGCCACAGGATCATATTGCCCAGAATATGGCGGTTTTCGCAGGGCGGCGGGATACCTTTATTGACCGAATGCAGACTATTGGCTGGAATATCCCAAAACCCGAAGCGACCCTCTATATTTGGGCAAAACTCCCTGAGCCCTGGTCAGAGGATTCTATGGGTTTCTGTCAACAACTGGTGGAAAAAACTGGAGTCGCGGCCTCTCCGGGGGTAGGATTTGGCCAATCCGGTGAAGGATATGTCCGATTCGCCTTAGTTCATCCCCCAGACGTCTTAGCAACAGCAGTAGACCGGATTGCGGAGTTTCTGCAAACCTCTCGACCCGACCTTAACCCTTGATAGGTTTGAGTTTCTACCTCTTTTCTTCCCATCCCTAGCTCTGGCAATATGACCTAGAACCAGGGTTTTTTTCAGTAAATTTACGGATATTCAGGAGCCTTAAACCGATTTAAAATCCTAACTCCGTAAATTTACTGATGTTTAGTAATAGCATTTAAGCCCGAATTAAAGATTTACCTTAACTTTACAAAAAAAACGATAAATTCATCAAAGTTTTATAGACATTTCCCGGGTATTGTTTATAATAGCAATAGATAAAGTCAAGAACACCCAAAGCCAACTGGATCAAAGCGTTCACCAGACTAACTGTTAAACGAGGGTGCTAAAGTTCCTCCCTAAAAGTGGGACTTTAATATATTAAAAAAAACACAGTCAACAATCACCGTCTGAAGTGACATGAATCACAAACCTATCTATCCCAATCGGTTTTAATCAGATTCAGCATCACCGATAGACAAAAATTCTAAAGAAACCTTCTACTTCCTGGAGAAAAGATTATGGCAACTTCATTAAAAAAACTCTTAATTGGCACTTCCGTCGCAGTGGGAATGAGCGCAGTGGCTAGTCTCCCGGCAAAAGCCGCCTCTTTTGACTTTGACAATAGCGAAACCAATTACGCCACCTACACACACAACAGCAACAACCTTTGGATTCAAGGAAATGAAGCTGCCGCCATCAGTGCGCTGACCGATGGTAATCTCCAAACAAACGTTGAACTCAACTACACCAATGAAACCAATAGTTCCAGTGTTGGTTTTACCGCGACCGCCGGAAAACACACCGCTAAAGTATCCAGCGTCACCAGCACCGAATTCAACGCTTTCCAAGGGGAATGGTTAAATGGCTTGTTGAATGCCTATCAACCTCTGAAAAATGTTTGGAGTGCTTCATCAGCAGTGTTTCAAGATGTGGCATTAGGTGTATTTAAGAGTTCAGTCGGCTTTGGAGATCCCAATATTGCTGAGTTCTCCTTAGATAGCACAGGTGCGATGTCGATGAAAACCTTGGGTTTCTTTGACCTCAAGCCAAAAGTTAATACCCTAATTGGTGCATATAGCAACACCCAAATTAATTCGCCCCTTTCTCAAGCCAATGCTGCCCTCGCTACTGTTAATCAGGGGATCAGCACGATTCAAAACAACAATGTATACAAGTCATTAACAAGCGTACCCTATAACAGTCTGAGTCCCAGTCAAAAGGGCGCACTCAATGACTTCAATACCCAACTATCAACATTAAACACTCAAAAAACAACACTGACCGCCGGAATTGCCACACTGACCGCAGCCAAGCAACAGGTTGATTCCTTCACTACTGCTCTGAACGGAATTCAGAACTTACAAATCAGTGAAATCGTTAAAGTTGAACTCAATGGTGTATCAGAGTACGTCTATAACTTCAACGCAGAAAATTCCGGCTTTGTCGCCCTTGACGATGTTGCTGGCAAATCCTACAGTGGAGTCTATTCTTGGAGCAAGGCAGGTACAACCGCCGCAGTTCCCGAACCCTCTACCATCTTAGGACTGATGGCCGTCGGTGGTTTGTTCGGTGCAGCCAAACGTAACGCCAACAAAAAAGCCTAATTTCGGTTTTCGGTAAGTTAATCGGAGAAGTAGAAAAGGAGAGGAAGCAAATTCCTCTCTTTTTTTGTCCATTTGTCTTAAATTCCACTTTCTGAGTTAGATTTGGGCTGAGGGTCTGGGGTTTCCGAAGGTGGAGAAGTTGACTCGGTAGACTCCGGGGGTTTTTGTTCAACGGGATTAGTTGGTGGTTTTTGGGTTTCTGAACTCGGAGGAGAGGACTGTGCTGGAGGTGGAGAAGCGGTTGCTGGAGGATTAGGAGATTTGGGAGTCTGGTTATCAACGGTTCTGCAATTCTCCTGAGCGTTAAACTGAAATTGAATTTGATAGGCCTTGGGTGAATTACTCGGGTCAAAGGTCATTTCTCCAACGGCAGCAATCGCGGCATTATCGAGAACCGGATAACCCGTAGCTAATAAGGGTTCTGGCCCTCGTAAAATTTCTCCCCCTGTCCCGGCAACTACTCCAATTAAAGCCTTTCCTGTTAACTGTTGTTCACAAGCCGCCGCCGGATATAAACGGTTGGCGACCATCGGAGACGCAGTTTCTAAATTGGGATAGTCCGTTAGTAAACTATTCACCCAGTTTAAATAAGCCCCTCCTCCTTGTAACATCGCCGTTTGTTGCTCACTGACAACACCTTCAGGAGTTTCAGGTTGTTGGGCTGGTTGTTGGGCTGGTTGTTGGGCTTTAGCCCCTCCTCCCTCTTGCAAACCCTGTTGAAGTCCCGCCAAAATTGAACCTTTAGGATCTTTTGATTGAACATCGGGATTATTTTCAGGGGGTTGGGGATTAACGGGAGGATTAGTATTATTGTTCGGATTGAAAATTGAGGGGCTGCAATTGCCATTATTAAACATCGGTGGACAATCGACGTCCTGACCCAATTCTCGGATTAACTGTTGTCGCAGGGCTAATTCATCCCTAGGAGGCAAATTCCCCGGTGGTTTGGCTTGTCCGGGAACTTCAGCCGGGGGAACATTGGAATTACCGAAGCCTAAAGGTGGGCCAGGAATAAAGGATAAAGACGGACTAGAGTTAGGCAAAAATCCAATAGAACCAGAATTCAGGTTATTGGAATTAGACCCCTGGGAAATAACCGGAGGTAAACGATAGGTTGGTAAACCTGGGGAATTACTCGGTGGCGGTAGGGGAATATTCGTCGGCCATACGGGGAGGGATGCCCCCGGCATGAAGTCTGACGGTGCGGGGGGAGGAATAATATTATCTATGGTCGGGACTGGAAGAATAGATAAAGAGGGAGAGAGAGAATTTAAGGGAGTGAAGGAGAGTTTAGAGGGGGCGGCTGGATAAACACCACTAATTTGTTCGGGGGAAAGTTCCACCACTTGAACTGTGGGAGGGAGTTTAATGGATTGGGAATAGAAACTAATATATTGAATATTGGCCGCAAATAACCCATGCACCCCTAAAGATGCCAACACACACAGGACAACGGGCTGGCGAAAGGTGGAGGGGACAAATTCAGTAAAGGATGTTGTCGAAGCCGTCATAATAAGAAATCTGGTTTTTAACAGGATAAGCGGAAATGGGGGCGATCCTAACCCATTCATTATAGATGAATCGATTGGGTAGTGTCGCCCCTGGAACTAAGTACCTAAACAAAATTAATTACAAATCCTCTACCCTGTTCCCTCCCCCCCTAGCCCCCCGTGCACGGGGGGTTTGGGGGGGGCTGTTCCCTCTTTCAACTAGGTAATTTATTTTGTGCAATTACTTATATGAAAATGGGGAATGAATTGCGGAATAAACTAAAAATTTAGTTGGAATTCCTTTAGAAGCTGTTTCCGATATTTCCTGGGTTTGGAAATTGACCCCACAAAAGTTTTGATAGTCTTCGAGAGTTCTAATATTTCCAATATCGTAAATTTCTAAACTTTCTGCTTCTAAGGGACTAATTCTTAATATTTTTTTAACCCTTTCTCTGGATTTTTGCTCTAATTTGAACCACTCAGAATCAACATCCCAATGTTTTTTAGCATTAGTGCGAGTATAATAGTGATAAATTGTAATTTGATGGGGATAAAAAATATCCCATCCTTTTGTCCAAGCTCTGGTTGAAAGCGTAATTTCTTCCCCCCTAAAATACAGAAAAGGATCATAGGGAACTTCTAAATAAAATTGTCGGGGGGCGAAAATAAATCCTCCGGCTAAAAACATTCCTAACTGGGGTTCAGAATAGGAAGCTAGACTCTCTCCGGCGACAAAACTTAAAATCCCATGGTCATCAAAATGATGGGCGGTTAAACGGGTACTGGGATATCCTGGGGGAATTTCATCGGGGGGAATATAGGGGGGAGTATAGGCAGAAAGAATGGGTTTGGGGCTAGGACATTGGGCGAGTTGTTTCAATAATAAACTATCCCAACCTTCAACAAATCTATGGTGACTATCTAATTGTAAGATAAAATCTTCATCATGAAGTAATCGTTGACCCATCGATCTTGCCCAACAGACACCGAGGGATTGTCGGGCATCTATTTCGATCATTTTGCAGGGAAATTCCTGCATTTTTTCCGTAATATTTTCATCCTCTCCGGGGATAAATTGCCAAACAATTCCAAAGGTAATTTTTTCCGGGCGATGGGCTTTTTTTAAGGCATCTTTTAATGTGGGAATGAGTTCAGAATCTCGATAGGCGGCTAGATGTAAAAATATTTTGGGGTCGGTAAAATTAAGTTTAGGTATTGGGATAGGTTGAGTTTCTGAAGCCGGAGGAGTCTCCGATGTGAAAGTCCGAGCCATTTCTAGGATTTTCAAGGCAACGGTTGCCCGTTCTGATGGGGGCAATTTTTCATCAATTAAAATAGAATCTAAGGTTTTAATTGATTGAGATACTAATTTTTCTGAGGAAGATTCCATTATGATTACTAACCTTTAAAAATCATAAAATTATCAGGATAATACAGCCGAGGCATCCTGCCAACCCAATTTACCCAATTTTAATCAACAATGGCTTTGAGCAACACATCGGTTAAACTCATAGAATCTAAATCCGATAGGGTAATGGTATTACAAATATCAAATTTAGCCCCCTGACTTTGTAAATCATGATCTAAACCCTGAAAAAAGGTAGTTACATCAGCATTAGAACCCACTTGAATTAGTTCAATAGCTAATTCTTCATCTCGGCTTAATTGATTGGCTGCATCAATAATAATTTGTCTAAGAGCGGTGGGATTTTCAATTTCTCCCGAAGTCACAATAATAATAGTTTCACCATTGGCTTTAGTTTGTTCCGTTGCCCGTCGTCCAAAATAGTGATCTGTCGCATCTTTTAATACCGGAGATAAACGATTTTTTCCCGAAGGTTGATGATGTTGAAAAAGATAAATAATTCGGTCAGAGGTGACATTTTCATAGCGTTTAAATTGATCGGAAAATAAATATAAGGTGATGCCGTCAAGATCAAATTGTTCACAGTAACTAGCGATGGCTAAAATCGACTCTTGAATTAAATCCCAGCGACTTTTGCCTTTAGATTTTTCAATAGTCGCCATACTTTGACTACTATCAATAATTAAAGTATAATCGCGATCGCGTAAGACCGATCCCCCTTCTAACAAAATGTCCATCTGGATTGACTCCTAAATTTTTGATTCTATTCTTAAACTATCAGGTCTGGTGATCGTTGTACTTCCTAGATTGGGAATCGGGGATGGGTATGTTAGGATACGGCGGTTGCCTGAAACAAATTTTCAGCAATCTGGGTCATCTTTGCCATCAATTGTTCTGTATTTGTGGATGCTTCCTCATGAAATCCAACCACTCCAACAGTCGCCAAAAAGCGACCTCCAAGGTGAACAAAAAACAGCCCCGGCCGTTTGTATTGGCGTTGATGTTGACTGGGGTTTTAGCTTTAAAATCTGACTCAACCTTGTTGAAATCTGCCTTAGTTCACAGCAAAGCGGTACTCTCGGACTCGATTACCGTAACCCAAAAGCCTAGTCCGATGGAAAACCAACGGTTATGGGAAATGCCGCAAAAATCGACTGCTGTTTCTTCGATTACCCCGACCTATCGGGTGCTAACTAATCCCTTATTTAAACATCAAGGACAGTCAACCAAAACCATTCCGGTTATCTATGCAAAAAATCCTTTAAATCCTGAATGGGCAGTTAATATAGCGAATGCGGCTAAAGTTTTACCTCCGACCGTAGACAAAAAAATTCGGGAAACCGTCGCCCAGGAATCGGGAGTGATGACTAAAGATATTAAAATTGTAGAAGCCCGTCAACAAACTTGGCCAGATACCTGTTTAGGACTGGCTAAAACCGATGAAATCTGCGGTCAAATGTTAGTTCAAGGGTGGCGGGTGGTGGTTTCCGATGGCCGCCAAACCTGGGTTTATCGCACGGATAATCAGGGGAGAATGATTCGTTTAGAATCTCAAGCTGATTAGTTAAATCTTCCGTCCTCGCTCTTAGAGGCGGTATTTCAGGATATTAATAACTTATATTAGATATCAAATATGACTGATCTTAGTGGAAACTGGCTAGGAACCTATTGGCAACAGGGAGTTCCTACTCGTTTTGAAGTAACATTTATTCAGAGCGGAAATTCCTTAGCCGGGAATATTTTAGATGAGGGTTATTTGGGAGAAGCTCAAATTAGTGGGGCTGTGATGGGTCGAGGGGTGAGTTTTACCAAACAATATTTAACGACTTCTCCCGATACGGTTAGTTATACGGGGACGGTATCTGAGGATGAAAATTATATTCAGGGACAATGGCAAATTAGTCGGTTATCATCGGGAACTTGGGAAGCCCATCGTCAAGGAGATAATTTATCTTTAGAATTTAATAACATCATAGTTGAAAAGGTTCCAGTTTTTTCTTAGGCACAGCAATGTTCCTAAAACCTTAGCTACAATGTCGTTGTTGGGCTTTAGCCCTTCTTCAATTGGTGCTAAAGCACAACAACAAGTTACCCATTAGATTGATTAATTTTTAGGTTATTTTTTGCGTCTACAGCGTAAATATTTCGCAGTTGATAATCCCATAACTAAAGTGATAGTTACACTCAATAAAAAGGCAAATATCCCCGGATGAGTGAATATTTTAGATGGGGATTGATTAGAATTAATCAAAGGTCTTTCAACATAACCAGAAAATGTTGATGCTGCTATTCCTCCCACACCTAAACTAACTCCCAATATGGCAATTGTTATTTCTAAGGAGCGATCAATTTCCGCTTGTTCAATTTCAACTAATCCGCGAATGGTGTTAATTAATTCTGAAAACAAATTTTGACCTGGTATTAAATAACCTAAATCAACCTTAATTTGTTCTATAAATTTGTCTTTTGTGCGGGTTTCAAATTTATTGAAAAAGGGTAAATTATCCTCTGGTATCAGAATATTATTCAGTTGATTTAGATAAGATTGATAATTTTTAAGATTCGTTTCTATTGTATTTAATTGCAGTTTCATCTGTTGAATATATTCGCCATATTCAAAGGAAGACTGAGGAATTTCAGTTAACTCCTGTTTTAAAAATTCCAGTTTTTCAGTTTGATTTTGGGGTAATTTCTTGATATTTTCTACTTTAGGTAATAATTGTTTATATAAATCCTTCGCTTGTTGATAACACCAACGAGCTTGAGTATAGCTATACAGAATTTTATGGCGACAACACAACAAATTAATTAACAATTGATAATAGTTTCCCTGTGCTTCTAACATTTGGGTTCGCGGAGAACAATTAAACCAAATCAACAAATGAATCGAGCGTGAGGGGTTATATTCTCCTGTATCATATTCAAAAATCGGACTTCCAAAAAAGTCTCCTACTAAGGGAGAATTTGCTAACAACCGTTGTGCGTCTGAACTGGGAAATAACGCCTCAACACAAGCATTGGCAAAATCTTGATAGTGATCTGATTCTGATAGTAAAGGTTCCGCAAATAATATTAAAGTTTGTCCTAAATCCGATTGAATCTTATCAGGTAATAAACAATAATTAGGGTTTAAAAAATAGTTAAATTCAGACAGATTAACAACCGATTCAGGACGATGAAAGGTAATATCAATGGCGTAGGTATCATGTATTTGTAGGGGATAAACTCCGCCTTTGAGTTGGGGTTTATTCAGTTCGGGAATAGCATAAAAATGTAAAAACTGCTCTGATAAAAGTTCTACATAGTCATTTGAAATATCATCTTCTCCTGGGGGAAAACCAATTTTTCCTTGATCTTGTTCAAGTCGATTAATTAATGTTTTTAAATGGGGAGAATTTAATGTTTCTCCTAATTCTTGGCATTTTTCCCAAAGGTGATTTGCTGTTTCTATAGGTTCATCCCCTAACGCTAAATTATTTCTAAGTTGAAAAGCAATTAACGTTAGTTTGGGATTTTTAACGGTTCTTTCTATTGATTGATCTGCCATAAATTAGGATTGAGCAGGAGGTTTTTTAACAGATTGTTGAATTGCGTTTTTTAATGTTTCTTTGTTAATTTGTTGATTGGGTTTAGGAACATTAATAACGTTAGTTCCGGGTATACGATCAACTTCTAATATAGAATTATTCAGGATTTCTGATTGAGCATCCACAATTTCATCATGGTTTTCATACCAACTTGCGATCGCAACCGATAAGGTTTGAAGATCATCGGGCAAGGGTTCAATTAATGCCATTAATTCTTGACATTTTGACTCGCTAAATAATTGAGGTTGTTCCTGTAACAGTCGCATAAAGGCTTGGAGGTTTTGCTGGTAGAAAGACATGGGCTGATACTCTAACGCAATATAAAATTGATTATATCAAATTTAGGGTTAATTTTGTAAACTTACCCCAAGAAACCCGGTTTCTATCTTACCGTCCGATCGCACAAAATGCAGCCCAATAATAGGAAGAAGCAAAAGGTTTTTCATGATCCTCGATTTTCTTTAATGACTGACGTAACTGCATTTTATTCCCCGGATCGATCCAAGCTAATAATTCGGCTTTGGTCGCATTCCTTAACCAGTTTTGAGCATGATTTAATGCGATCGCAACTTCCTCACCCTCCCGCAATAATTGATAAAATCGAATCATTAAAATTGCCGTAGAAATATCACTCACAGACCACAGAGAACTGACAACATTAGTCGAACCCGCCACCAGAAACCCACTCGGTAAACCAATATATTCATCACTATTAGATTGAAAATCAATTAACCCCGTTTCACAAGCGGAAAGGGTGACTAAACGACAGCAACGCAGATCCAATGTAAACACATCCCCCAAGGTTAAACATTCACTCAGATCGAGGGTTTGACCTTTTTCTAGGCGAAGATGGCGACTGGGATCAAGGGGCGAAGGTGCGGGTTCTAGGTAACAGTCTGCGAATAGTAATGCGGACAAAATAGGATTCTCAAAATTAAAATAACCGTGACAGGAAAAATGGTGACAATTAGCCGTTTTTAGGGTAGTTTGTTGTTCATTAAAGGTGGTTTTTTTCGCGTTTTCATGGACTAGAATATGACTCGGATTAAAATAAGTCCGAATACTGTTAACTTCTAAGTCGGTATAGGCTAAATCTTTTGTCGGATTTTGAATCGCAAATAGTTGAGAAAAATCGGGACGCTGGCGGTTTTTTGCCGTTTGTAATAGTTGACAACTGGGAGCATAACTCACCCCACCGGGAAACAGATCCATTAAAATTGACCCCCCCAACCCCCCCTTAGCAATGGTGGGCTTTTGCTGAGATATCGGTAAAGCATGAAGGGGGAATAAATGCAGGAAACGGTTAGGAATAAGTACCAGACTATCGCATTTTTCCCCAATAGCATTGAGGAGTTGGTCAAAATGTAAGATTTCCCCCAGACCTTGCAGGCGGGAGTTTAGGGTGTTTTGCCATTGTTGTTTATCAGTTCGGTAGGCGTTGAGGTAGTCGTCAGCCCATGTTCTCAAGGCGTTATAGTCTTCGGGGGTGGACTGCCAGAGTTTGACCTCTCCCCCATCCCTTCTGCTGCTCGGCGAGGGGGGTGGAGTAACAATAAATACCACAAACCGATCGCTTAAAATATACCATTCCAAAATCGCGGTATTGTCCCCCGTCAACGCTTGAATATCGCTAAAGGGGATGGGTTCAACCTTTTGGGTGAGGCGGAAATCAGGGTCAATGGGCGTAATATCACGGGTAATGAGGTCATCGAGTTGTTGCCGCAGTTCGTTGAGACGGCTACGATCTGGGGGTGGGGTTTGCAGGGCGGCGATATTGGGGCTACGTTCTCCGGTTGTCCCGTCCCCAAAGGAGTTGCGGGTGCGTTCTTCGATTTCCAGGCGACGTTGTTCGGTTTCGATATCTCGACGCAGACGGTCGAGTTCATCGAGGACGGTTTGGGGAATATCGCCTTTGGGGTAAAGGTCACGGGTTGCCAACAGTTCAACCAGGTTACGGGTTTTGCTGCGTTCAACATATTCAATGGCGGCAGTATAGTTTTTCAGTTCGATACAAACTTCCACCATTCGTTGATAAAGTTTTTGCCATTCTTCGGCTAATTTCTGTTTATCTGCATCTCCCCCTTTAACAATTCCTGCCCGTATTTCTTCGACGGTTTCAATGGCATTGTAAAAAGTATCATAAGCGAATTGCCATTGTTGAGATGCTTGATAAGCGAGTCCTAAATTAAATGATGTTTCTACATAATTGTAAGGTAATGCTGCACGGGTTCTAATTTCTAATGCAGCTTGATAGAATGCGATCACCTGTTCAATATTCTCCGCTTTTTCCCCTTTGATTCTACTCCAATAGGCATTAGCCAGATTATTTTGAGTGTCTGCCCATTGTTCAGGAAAAGCTGCACGGGTATAAATTTCTAATGCCGATTTACAGGCTGCGATCGCCCGTTCTATATTATCAGCTTTTTCCCCTTTGATTCTACTCCAATAGGCATT
>NZ_CAWLTW010000001.1:4920013-5008465 GCF_963864145.1 Planktothrix prolifica NIVA-CYA 540
TTCTACATTATCCGCTTTTTCCCCTTTGATTCTATAAGAATAGGCAATAGCCAGATTATTTTGAGTGCCTGCCCATTGTTCAGGAAAAGCTGCGCGGGTATAAATTTCTAATGCCGATTTACAGGCTGCGATCGCCCGTTCTATATTATCCGCTTTTTCCCCTTTGATTCTATAAGAATAGGCAATAGCCAGATTATTTTGAGTGCCTGCCCAATCTTCAGGAAATGCTGCATGGGTTCTAATTTCTAATGCAGCTTCATAGGCTGCGATACTAATTTCTAAATTGTTCTTTCGGCTTCCCAGGGAAAACTGTTGGATTAAATTAGCAAAATTGACAATATCTGCTGCAATGTTGTAAGCAGTTTCTAGGGAAACTTCCTTAAATTGAGCCGTTGCCCAGGTAGTTAAAGTTTGGGCTAAATTTTCATCGAGTTTATCGAGGTTTTGTTGGAATAGGGGATAAACAATTTGACGATTTCCATCACTATCTGAAACCGCTTGCAAAACTTCCATTAAAAACTTATAATAATCTTCCTGGGAATTAGTGTTACCTAGAAAAACCGATAATTGTTGGGCTAAATTGATTAAAAATTCCGCATCCTGTTGTCTTCCGGCTTCCTGCAATTGTGAGGATATTGCTAATAAAAACTGTAGGAAATCTTGATCCAGTAATTCTTGATTGTCCTGTAATATTTGCGATTCTTCGCCACTAGGACAGGTGAGAAGATTGTCAATTAAAGTTAGATAGGCGTTGAGGCGTTGTTCGTTCATGGTTAGGGGTGGGGAATAGAGGAGATAGAGATTATTTTAAAAATGATTAGGCGGTTTAGTCGGCGTGTCCTGGGAACTATTAGTCATAACCTTAACTCCCTGATGCAAGTCTACTTTAATATTACCCTGGCGGATCGGGATGGCTGCTATTTTTACTGTTTTCTTTAAGGAAAATACCGATAGAAGTCCCGACGGTGTAGAACCCGCATGAGTTCTATCTGATCTCCATTAACCTCAAAACCAATCCGATAGTTGCCTATTCGGATACGATATCGGTTTGATGTTCCCACCAATGCTTTAACATTCGGTAACTCTTGAACAGATGTAGCGTCTGGCAAAGTTGTAAAGACTAAATCATAAATAGACGCATAAACCTCTTGTTTTTTGAGCTTCTTCATGTCTCTTAAAAAGAGTTTTCTATATTCAACTTTCAATCGTCATCCTCCGCTAAAAAATCAATCGCTTGTTCACGGCCAAGTAGAGGAGTTATTTTTGCTTCATCCATTGCTTTGTTGAGGCAATAGTCCTCAATATTTTCTTTTATTGTTTCGATTGAATCAGTGTCTTGAAGTAATATATTTCTCCATAATTCAATCGGAATAACTACGGCGGTTTGATTGCCATTACCATCTGTTAGATATTCAATTGCTAGACGGTTCATTACTGTTTTTCTCCTTGAGTTTGATCAATACCACACTTCTATTGTACAGATCAATACCAGAATAAATCTGCAACAGAATTGAGAAGCAACTATGTCCTGGGAACTATTAGTTATAACCTTAACTCCCTGATGCAAGTCTGGTTAAATTATACTCAACAGGGAGTTCAGAAATCGGGTTTCTTGGTTAAATCTGGGTTGAGAGACAAAGATTGTTGCAGAAACCCTGCGACTCAATTTCGAGATAAACTAGGGTTACTTGTTTAGATACTTCTCTATGCTGATTCCCCATGCTGAGAATGCAGTGGTTGATATTCGTAAACTACGGGACTACTGCCTCAACCTAGAACACGACGACGGTAAGCACAAAGCCCGGCTGTTTTCGTCTATTCTGGGGATGACTGCTGATGATGCGGAAGAATTACGCCAAATTCTGCTGGAAGTTGTTAAAACTCAAGAAGCGCAACTCGGTAGACTAGATGAATTTGGTCAACGTTACACCCTCGATTTTACCGTCCAATGGCAAAATAAAAGTACAACGCTTAGGAGTGGTTGGATTATCGAGCAGGGTTCAGATATTCCCAAGTTAACCACCTGTTACCCCCTGTAATAAATAGAGGCAATGTTTATGAAATCCAAAACCATCAAGTTGTTAGATGTGGTCGCTCTCAACGTTGACCTTCCCCAGTATAATTTGTGGCAAGGACAAGTGGGAACAGTGGTAGAAATTTTGGCAAATGGGGCGGCTTTTGAAGTCGAATTTAGTGACCATCGCACGGGTCGCACTTATGAATCAATTGGGTTGCGTCCAGAGCAAATCATTGTCTTGCATTTTGAACCCGTTTCCCCCGATACTCAACTCGCAATGTTCCCGGTCTAACCTGCATAATTACCAAATTATAGAAGCGAATTAGCGATCGCTAACCAACTTAGGTTAAAAGTATTACTAACAACAATTATACCTAACTTGTTCAATTATACCTCAACAGGGAGTTCAGAAACCGGGTTTCTTCCTTAAATCTGGGTGAGGATATAGCAATCCTAAATCAATCGTGGTAGGGGTAATTCATGAATTACCCCTACCGTCAGGGTTAAATTTGAAAAAATATGACAATTCAAATAGGATCGCTATATAAGGATTGTTGCACCAAACCCAGTTTCTTGGGTTTCAGGTTGTTGACATCCGATATCCTTAAAATCCGCCGAAAAACAAAAAGAAATCAATGCAACTCAGTTAAAATTAGATATTGATTTTGATTACTAAAAAACCCGGTAACTTTGTCGAAACCGGGTTTTGAGATCATCTAAAAATAGATTAATCTTGAATTAGATAGCTCCTGAAATCCTATTGAGGGGCAGTAGTAGGTGTGGTAGTAGGAGATGTCGCTTCAGGGGATGTAGTAGTAGGAGATGTTGCTTCAGGAGATGTAGTAGTAGGAGATGTCGCTTCAGGGGATGTAGTAGGAGATCCGACACCAGGAGGAAGAATTACAACCTTAATAACGTGGATAACGCCGTTATTGGCATTAATATCCGGTTGAATAACTTCGGCGCCATTGACTGTAACTTTACCTTCAGCTACTTCTAAATTTACAGGATCTCCCTCAACCGTAGCGACTTCACCTGGTTTAATTTCAGCCGAGGCGACTTTATTTGCTAGAACATGATATTGGAGAATTTTAGCCAATTTTTCTTTATTTTCAGGCTTCATTAACTCTTCTAAAGTTCCCGCAGGTAAAGCTGCAAATGCTTCATCGGTGGGTGCGAAAACGGTGTAAGCACCTGGAGCAGAGAGGGTTTCAGTCAAACCAGCAGATTCAACTGCTTTAGTAAAGGTGCTGAAAGAGGGGTTAGCCGCAGTAATTTGAACAATACTTTCCGACTCGTTGGAAACTAAATTGGTTGTAGTATCAGTCTTTTCGGAAGCAACGGCTGGAGTCGTGGTAGCAGTGCTGGCGGTTGTACCTGTGGCGGGAGAGGGAGAAGCGGTGCTGGCGGTGGTTTCAGGGGTTGTGGTAGACCCAGTAGTTCCGGCGGCTTGTTCGGTGGTTGGTTGTCCAGGGGTGGTATTATTGGCACTGGGTTGACCGCAAGCACCGAGGGCGGCTACACTGCTAACAGTTGCTAAAAGAATCAGGAATTTTTTGGTCATTTGGGCTGTATGGTTCATAGTCAGGCGATTTTCTTTGTAAACAGGTACACAAATTGCTGATGTAATTCTAGGCATAGTAACATATCTTCACAAAAATACAAGCTTTGCGGGTAAAAATTCTTCAGATTGATTAAGAAACGTATCTAAACCTAACGCTTAATTGCAATTCAGACGAAAATCAATAGACTTTATGGCTCTAGGTGATAGGTTAAACCCATTCAAAACTATGGCGTCAATCCAACTTCCCCTAGCTTATGAACCCTAAACACTCACAACGCGATCCCCTTGAGTCCGCCGTAACCGCAGCATTAGGCGCGGGTGTAGCCACTTCTTTTGCTGTTAGTCAAGGTCAAAGTCCTTGGGTGGCTTTAGGAATTACGGCTTTTGCAGTGATTGTAGCTTTAATTTGCGATCGCGCAGGTTGGGTTTAAATTTCACTTTGAAACCTGATCTACAATAGGGGAAACTAATCTTTCAAGACCTAATTTTTGGAAAGGTTAAAGTCTATTAATAATGTTTCCCCAAAAAAACCATGATTGAATCCTATGCGTTTTTGGCCTTAGCCTTAACCTATGAAGATCCTGTTTGTAATCAATTCTCAGGATTAAATCAGGTTAACTGGAAAAAACTTTCTAGTCAAACCTACCGCTACTTTCTGGCTTTAGCTGTAGCTGTTTCAGTTTTAACTGTTGCCCAAACCGCCCAAGCTGAGATCGCCAGAGGAGATTCGGGAAATCAAGTCAGGCAAGTTCAACAGCGCTTACAACAATTGGGCTATTTTAATGCCAATGCTACAGGTAATTTTGGCGGTCTAACTCAAGAAGCGGTGATTCGCTTTCAACGAAATGCGGGTTTATCAGCCGATGGGATTGTTGGCCCCAGAACCCTAGCGGCTTTGGGCTTAGGAGGCATTATCAGCCCCCCCCTTGATACTGGCAATACTGGCAATAATCGGGATTTAATTGGCTTGGGAGAGGGAGATCGTGGCCCTGGGGTTTCGGATTTACAGAGACGGTTACAAACCCTGGGTTATTTTAACCAACAACCTACAGGCAATTTTGGAAGTATCACTAAAAATTCCGTGATTCGACTGCAACGGGACTATAATATTCCGGCAACGGGTTTAGTCACGGAAGCTACCCTCGCCTTACTTAATAGCGGCCTTAATTCTGCTCAGAATGCTATTTTCCCCGGTACAACTTTACAACAAGGCGATCGCGGGCCAGAGGTTGCAGCATTACAACAAAGGTTACAAACCCTAGGCTTTTATGATGGTTTAATTACCAGCTATTTTGGCCCCGAAACCGAAGCGGCGGTTAGACGGTTTCAACAATCTCGTGGAATCTCTGCTAACGGAGTTGTTGCATCAGCCACATTATTCGCTTTAAATCCCAATGTTCCTGGGATTCCCTATCGAATTCCTATTGTTCAACGTCCCCAGGCTCCGATTCAGAATCCTTTATCTATCATTTCTTTCGGAGATACAGGCCCGCAAGTAAGAAAAATTCAACGGCGTTTACGCGATTTAAACTATTATAATGGCCCGATTAATGGCTGTTTTGATACCGCAACTCAAGATGCCTTAATTTGGTTTCAAGAATCCCGGGGAGTCACAGTAACCGGGATTGCAGGCCCCACCACTCAAAACTCTTTATTTAATACTCGACCTGTTTCTGCAACCCCTAATCGCACCGTCGTATTTGTAGCAACAACTCCCCCTATTTCCGGTACAAGTAGCGTCCAACAGTTGCAGCAGCGATTAAGAATCCAAGGACTTTATAACGGCCCAATTAATGGAGTTTACGATGGTTTAACCCAACAAGCTGTTGCACAGGCCAGAGCATTTTATGGCCCTAATGCGGATACCGTTTTATTTGGTAGCCTTTAATTCAGTCATCAGTTATCAGTTAACTGATGACTGATAACTGATTACTGACACTCAATTTCGTCTATTTCAGAAGGCCCATCAGCGATCACCTTTGAACACGACCAATTAGTAGAAATCAAAGACGGCCAACCCATGCGTAAAGCCTCGTGGCAAATCGTATGAATAGTTAACTGACAATCTAATAAATGAAACCCCGATTTCTCCGCCTGCTTCATGCTGGTTTTAGAAATAGAATCATTTTTAAACTCAAGGGTTTTATTACACTGAACACAAACTAAATGATGATGGTGATGAGGATAGGGTTGATTAATCTCATAATGTTTATGCCCTTCAGCCAATTCCAATTCCCGTAAAATCCCCATCCGCGCCATTAATTTTAATGTGCGATAAATTGTCGATAAACTAATCGCTTCCCCTCGGCTTTTAAGTAAAGTATACAAATCCTCCGCACTCAGATGATTTCCTTTCGGCAAATTCTGAAAGACCTGTAAAATCGTTTCCCGTTGGGGCGTCAACCGCCAACCCTTATCATTAAGTTCGGATTTAAAAGAGACTGTTGTATATAAAGCCATACGCTCAATTGTTTTGTTTTCAATAAAGCTTGCATACTGACAATGATACACAAAAAATTTCTGGATTATCAAAAAAACAGTTATTGAAACTAAAACCTCCCGATAACTATAGTTATCGGGAGCTATGAAAGCCCATTCTATAAACGATTAAGGATTAACTCAAAGACTCCAAATAATCCCGAACCCGGTTACGCCGTTTAGGTTGACGCAGTTTTTGTAGAGCTTTAGCCTCAATTTGACGGACTCGCTCCCGGGATAATTCCAGCGCCCGACCAATTTCAGCCAGGGAATAGGGGTGTCCATCCCCCAAACCGTAGCGCATCAGAATCACATCCCGTTCCCGACTACTTAAATCCGCTAAAAGGTTTTGTAAATCCTTATGCAAAGATTCACGCATCAGCATTTCTTCCGGTGTGACCTCCTCGGTTTCGAGTAAATCCCCTAATTCCGTATCTTTATCCGTTCCTACCTTCGTTTCCAAAGACACAGAACGGGGAACCCGAAGCAACACTTCTCGGACTTGAATCGGAGTCATTTCTAACTCATTGGCAATATCTTCAATAGTAGCGGTACGACCTTTTTCCTGAGAAATTTTCCGTTGTGCTTTTTTAATTTTATTCAGTTTTTCGGTAATATGAACCGGAAGACGAATCGTGCGGCTTTGGGTAGCGATCGCTCGGGTAATCCCTTGACGAATCCACCAATAAGAATAGGTACTAAAACGATATCCCCGGGTCGGGTCAAACTTCTCCACCGCCCGTTCCAATCCTAAAGTTCCTTCTTGAATTAAATCTAGTAGTTCTAAACCTCGGTTCTGATATTTCTTCGCCACCGATACCACTAAACGCAAATTCGCTTTAATCATCCGGTCTTTGGACTGTATCCCTTCGGTTTGAATCTGATCCAATTCCTCAACGGTCAAACCCGCGATTTCTGCCCAACACCTTTTTCCTGTTGCTAACATCGGCTTGAGTTCGGCTACATCAACCCCAGCCGTTGTTGCCCATCGCTCTAAAGATGGACGATGACCCAACTGAGCCGATAATTTATCCCGGGTTTTGATCAATCGCACATAAGTATTGATCAGTCCCTCATCCTGCTCGGCAGCATTGTCCCGTAAGTCAACTAACCTCAGATAACGCTGTACCTTTTGGGCTTCTGATACTTCTTCATCCCGCCCCAACAGACGCACCCGACCAATTTCTTGGAGATACAATCGAACTAAATCTGTTGTACGACGATTATTGTTGGGCTTCTGGAGTTTGACATCGCTGGCATTCTCTATCTCCAAATCAATTAAATCATCCAAATCAGGCTCAAGATCCTGATTCATTACCTCATCAGGCTCAGAATAGTCCTGAAAAGAGGGGTTTAAGTTGTTGTCGGCATCAATTTTAGTGGCTGGCATAGTTTCTATCTCAGTTGCTCCAGTAATCAGAGGCTGCACTTACGGGGGTTAGCTCTCGCAACGGGACACCCTTGATCGGGGGTGACGTAGGATTCAGCTTTTCCGTTCCGGTGATATTACTTATACTGCCCTACCATCCATGATTTCAGGCAAAGCCTGGAAAATGATTTAATGATGGCCATTTATAAACAGAGGGAGTAAAATCAGGTTAGGAATATTTGTTTTTTTATTAACCTCTTAGTTAGTATAAGAATAACTCCGGGATTTCACAGTGATTCTCATCAAACTCTTAATTAATTTTCGTCACTCCCCATAGGCGTCTGAGATCACCATAGGGCAATTTTAGATTTTTGTAACGAAAAATCAACAAAGTCCCACCTCCCCTGGACTAACCGTTTAACTTCTTCTCACGAGTGGCAATTTCTGGTAGTTTTAATAATTAAACCGCTAAACAGGATTCGGTGAGCCTGTCAGCAGTATTTTTACTTACTGCCAAGTCAAGTTGGGAAAAAACAATGTTAACAATTCTGTTTCAAGTTGTCCTTGCGGCACTGGTGATTTTATCCTTTTTACTGGTAGTAGGCGTTCCCTTTGCCTATGCCTCCCCCCAATACTGGAGCCAATCTAAGCCTTTGCTTTATGTGGGTTCCGGTCTTTGGTTCGTGTTAGTGATTTTAGTTGGTGTATTAAACTACCTAGTGGTTTAATTCAGAAGGGGAATTGAAAGTTAGACGGTTTGGGACAATTGCCCTAAGCGGTTTAACCTAAGATTCCCTAGCGATTTATTTCTTAAATTATATATTTGTTAACTTTTGTTAACAAAAAGGATCGGATAATAAAAATGGCAGTTTTTGAGGGAAATTTTACCCAGACAAACTCCTTAAGGTTTGCCATGGTGATTGGTCGGTTTAATGATTTGATCACAACCAAACTTTTAGAAGGATGTCAAGATTGTTTAAAACGACATGGGATTGATCCCGATCCCCAGGGAACACAAGTCGATTATGCTTGGGTTCCGGGTAGTTTTGAAATTCCATTAGTGGCTCATCAGTTGGCCTTAACCCGTCGCTATGATGCAATTATTTGTTTAGGGGCCGTAATTAAGGGACAAACGCCCCATTTTGATTATGTCTCATCGGAAGTTTCCAAAGGCATCGCAGCTACGGCGTTTCAAACGGGTGTTCCAGTGATTTTCGGGGTTCTGACCACCGACACCATGCAGCAAGCCCTAGAACGAGCCGGAATCAAGGCTAATCACGGTTGGAACTATGCGATGGATGCGATTGAGATGGCGAATTTAATGCGTCAAATTAAGCAAAGTGCAGCAACAACGGTGGATTCTACGGCGGTTTTATCTGGGAGTGCTAGTCCAGCTTTAACTGGGGAACGGGTAAAACAGCAGTCGGAAACCCTTTAAATTCTGAGGTTCTAAAAATTTTTGGGAAAGGGGTTGACAAATCTCAAGATTTTTGGAATCATAGAAAAGGTGAACGAGTTGCGGGTGTAGCTCAGTGGTAGAGCGCAACCTTGCCAAGGTTGATGTCGTGGGTTCGAATCCCATCACCCGCTTAGAAACTTTATAGTTGGCGCTTTAGTGCCATGACAAATCCTCAGATTGACCCCATCAGGTTAACTGAGGATTTTTTCATGACTGTTCAAAAAACCTGATTTTTTGTGTTCAGGGGTGTCAATAAACTCTACATAAGGTATCCGAGAAATCCGATTTCTAGGTAAGTCATATAACTGACAGGTGTAAGAGAAAAACCTCTCATTTTTTCTGTAGCTAAGGTTGTCAAAAAATCAATAAACGGCTAAGGTTATAGAAAATAGCTAATAAAAAAAATATGGACAGAACGACGAAAATTAATCAAATTATCGATAAGCGGAAACCCCTGGCTCAGAAAATTGCTCAGGTAGAAACTAATCTCCGTAATCTCACGGATGAACTTTATCGGTTAGAAGAACATCGACATCAACTATTAAGTAAAATTGACGATCCGGCTACTCAAGAAAAGTTACAAAACCTTGACTTTTCCCAATTCCAAAATGACATTTCTGAAAATTTAGGGGCATTATATAAACTCAGAGAACGATTTTCCAGAGATACTTTAAATATTGGGGTCGTAGGACGGATGAGACAAGGCAAAAGTCGTCTCTTACAAACTTTAAGCGGGTTAACGAATGATGAAATTCCTTCTCTACCTGGTGAGGCTTGTACCGCAGTTCGTAGTACCGTTTATCATCATGATGGGGAAACTTATGCTAGAGTAATCTTCCATTCTCAAGACTCATTTCTTAAAGAAGTTATTCATCCTTATTTTCAACACTTAAGATTAGGCGCATTACCTAAAACTTTAGATGAATTTGCTCGACCGTTACCAAATTTGTTAACCGGGGCAACAAATCGAGAAATGATTGAGCATCTAAAAAAATATCATCAAGATTTGAGCAAATATCGTTCTTTACTTAGAGAAACTCCACAAGTTATCCATATCAGCAAAACAGAGATTCCTCAATATATTACGCAAAATCGAAGCGGTTACTTTCATCATTTAGCAGTTAAGGAAGTTAAAATTTATTCCTGTTTCAGAAATCCTGATGTTGGGAAAATTGCTTTAGTTGATGTTCCTGGTTTGGGAGATACTAAGTTAGGCGATGAAGAATTAATGCTACAAACAATTGGGCAAGAAGTTGACATTATTTTGTTTGTTCGTCGTCCTGATGGAATGGGAGATCAATGGCAAAAAAATGATACTGATTTATATGATAAAGCAAATCAGGTTGTTAAGGATTTACCTCAGCGAGCTTTTTTACTGATCAATCATATTAGCGATGATGTGCAACAATCAGATCTTTGCCTAACTTTTAAGGATAAGATAGAGAAAAAATCAGAACCCAGCCCTTTAAATAAATCAATGGAGTTTGTTCATTGTGAAATAGCTGATTGTTCTAGTTATGAAGAATCTAGCCAAGTTCTTGAAATGGTTTTAGACTATTTAACTAATAAAATTAACGAAATGGATGAAAAGTACACAGAAATTTACCAAGTTAGAATTAAGGAACTTCAGGTATCAATTCAGGTAGAGTTAGAAAAAGCCCTAAAATATTTTGGACAGGAAAGGATTGATTCATCTGTTTTATCTCGATTTCTACCCCTGTTTAATAAAGCCTATGATGAGATGACAACTGCATTAGACAAGCTACTTAAAGATTTAAGAAATAAACGAGAAAACGAAGATATTGCTTTTAAGAATAAGTTAGAAGAAGTTCTTAGTATTTGTAGAACTGATACAGGGCTACCCGATCTTGAACAAATTGAAAGTAAAAAAGCAGAGTTAGGAGGCTATCAGATTGCTTACCCTGATTACTTAAATAAAATTAGAGCTAATTTATCACAACATTTTTTAGGTTTAGATGAAGGGTTAAAACTTTCAATGAAAGAAGTTAAGGCTCAGGTTGGGGATATATTTGTTAAATATTTAGGCCAATTAACTGATGCAAGGCAAGAGAAGTTAATCGAAGTGATCGCTAATTTAATTCCTGAACAGTTGATTTATCAACAGCCGAGTAAAATTAAATTTGGGTTTCAAATGTTAGCTGAGTTTGAGCTATCTTACCGAGGGTTAGTACAGCACCGTATCCGTCAAAACTTAGATATCTTAACGCCGGATGAACTAACTGCGTTTCATCTTTCTGGTGAATCTTCAGCAAAACAAATTTTAGATATTTTAAGAGTAGCTCATGCTAAAGTAGTCTATAATTGTGAGGATACTTTAGAAGATATTTTATCAGAACCTAGTCAAGCTGCTTTTGCAATTGTTGAAGAATTTAGTGACCGAATTTTTCGCGCTGATGGAGTTAAAGACGAATGGCAAACTTTCCTTGAACAAAATAAGAGTTTAATTTGGCTGGAATTTCAACAAATTGAAGCCAACAGGAAGCTCCAAAAGGAATGGCTAGAGTTACTTGAAAAAGTCTCTCAATGCAATCAACCTCAACTCATACAATTTTTAAACCTATAGCTTAGGAGATTTAACTTAAATGTCACAGGAAATTAAAATAACAATGTTAGGAGCTAAAGGAGTCGGTAAGACTAGCTTATTAACAGCGATGTATGATCAGTTTGAAAATACTGTTGGTACAACTAATTTACAACTAATTCCTGATCTAAAAAGCTCTGCAAAATTACAAGAGAAATTAGGTCAGTTAAAAAGTTTATTAGATGACTTTGAAGCTACAGGAGGACTTCAAGGCGATAACGATTTTACTTCCTATACCTTTAACTTTGGGAAAAAAGGTTCTAAACCATCAATGAGTTTAAAATTTGAAGATTATAAGGGAGGATATTTAGGAGGAAAAAATATTTCTGATCAAAATAAAATTCAAGAAATCCTGAATAAATCTGGAATTTTGTTGATAGTAATTGATACACCAGCATTAATAGAAAAAAAAGGTCGATATCATGATCTAATTAATAGACCTCAACAAATTAAAGATTTTATTGCTAGAGCTTTTCAAGAGCTAAAAGAACCGCGCTTAATAATTTTTGTGCCAATTAAGTGTGAAACCTATCTTAAAAATGAACAGTCTAAAAAAGAGTTATTGCGCCGTGTTAGAGAGGGATATTCTACCTTACTGGGATTTTTAAATTCTGATCTTGTATATCCTTGGGTGGCTAGTGTTATTACTCCCGTTCAAACGGTAGGAACAGTGGTTTTTTCTGGCATTGATGTGATCCAAGAAGGGGGTAAAGAATATCCTCATTTTAAATTTCATAAAATTTGTCATGATGCACAATATAGCCCTAAAGATAGTGAACAGCCTTTTAGGTATATACTCCGATTTCTACTCAAGCTAGAAATATATAACCGTAATTACCATTGGGGCCCTTTTAGATTTATTCGAGCTTTTTTTAATTTGGATCAAGATCTTAAGCAAGCAGCGCAAAAAGTAGCTGAGAATTGCAAAAGTAATCCAAAAGATGGCTTTGTTGTTCTTCAAGGAGAAAAATACTTATAACTTCAAGGAGAAAAATACTTATAAACTTGGTTAAGGAGCTAAAGATGAAAATTTTTGTTGAGAGTGCTGGTAAATCTCCAGAACATGATTACAATTGGATTGATGAACAACTAAAAATTATTGAAAAGCCAAATATTATTAAAAGTTTTATTGGCTTGTTGCAACAAGATTCTCCTTCACTCCTAATAGGTCGAAAAGGGGAGGCATTCGTATTAATTGTGACGGGTATTTCTTCTGAAAGACGAGATTACCAAAATAGAATTATTCGTATTTCTGTTGCATGGATATTAAAAGATGATGATGATCATGTTAATGAGGCAAAAATTCGTAGTTTAGCTAGTAAAATTTTATTAAGTAAAATTTTCTTATCTGATACTGGTGAAATTAAACTGAAGGAGACTATAGAGAATTCTGTACCTGCTGGAGAAGAAAACGGTTTTGATGTAAAATTTGAATCTCTACGATCCCTTTTAGAAAAAGAGCCAGAGAATTGCTCACCTTCTAAATCATTAGACAAGAAATTAGAGATAAACTCTAAGGATACTATTAAACAATTAGCAGATGAGTTAAAAGAACGATCCTTACCTGAAGGAGATAGACCTTTAGTAGTAGTTACAGGAATTCAAAGTCGTGCTGATTTTAAAAAGGCAAAAGTTTGGCGAGGATTAGCAAATTTTGTTGATGAACGCGGAGGTCAAAAAGAAGAAGAAATTAACTTTCGAGAAAATATTCAAGGGTATAAACAAAGCGATGATAGACATTCAAAAGGAGGTAGAAAAGCAAATGAAGGATCTATTCAAAAAAGAATAGTTATATCTGTTTTAGCTATATTGTTTTGCGTCTCTTTAGCTTTGGGAATTTGGTTCTATATCCAATCCAACGATCAAAATCCAAATAATCAACAGCAAAACGACAATATAAACAGTTCAAATAAACCGATTCAGACTCTAATCATGGAACCCAATGCAGTGCAAAAAGAGTTAACCTCTCAAGAAAAAACTGAAGAATTAAAAGAAGAAAAGATTAATTAAAATTATCGACATCCCTACCTTTTTCCTCGAATATAATCAGTTAATCTCATGCAAACTTCCGCCAAAAACCGATTAAAATTATGCCTATTAAGCTAACCTAGAAAAATGCCAAAGAAAATTAGGGAATTAAAAAGCCTTCTTCTGAAAGCAGGTTTTACTGATGAACCGGGTAAAGGAAGCCATACAAAATGGTCACATTATCTTTTGTCAGGAAAAGTAATCTTATCAGGAAAGGATGGGAATGATGCCAAACCCTATCAAGAACGAGATGTTATAAATGCTTTAAATACACTTGCTAAAATCAAGGAGGATCAACAACGATGAAAAGCTCTTATACTATCATTATTCAATGGTCAGAAGAAGATCAGTGTTATGTGGTCAGCCTTCCTGAATGGGGAGAACATTGTCACACCCATGGGTATACCCATGAAGAAGCGTTAAAGAATGCACAAGAAGTTTTAGAACTACTGATAGAGTCGGCGTTGAAAAATGATGAGCCTTTACCCAAACCTCAACTTTTCGGAAAAACATTAGAGAGAGTGTGAAAATTCATTAAAATTATTGAAATTTTTGGCAATTTTAAATGAGAATCAACAAGCAAATAAGAGTGTGACAGTGCCGATCACTTGCTTGAACGAGGGGAAGTTGGGAACGAGGGAAGGATACTGGGAAGGATGGAGTTGAGTATAATAATTGGCAATAGCCAGTTTTGACTTAATTATTGTAAAAACATTATTAAATTAACGGATCGCTTGTGCCATCCCAAAAAGCTCAAAAGATTGATTTGAATGGGGATTATCCTTGTCCCTGTCGGCGAAAGGGGCGGTTGGTTCCGATTGCGCTGACAGAAGCCTTTGGCTGCGATCGCTGTCAGCAAATTTTTGTTGTCGATGAGAGTGGTTATTGCTTAGAACAACTCGCCACCCATTATCCTTATAAACAGGCTTGGCGTTGGACAGGTCATCAATGGAATAGAGCCAGTCCTGGGTTAAAAGCCCACTATTTACCCATGGCTTTGGGGATGCTCCTAGTTCCATTAGTGATCTGGTTACCATTAGCCTTGTATTCACCTGGGCCAAATCTGGTGTTATGGGCGATGGTTGCTATTGTGTTGGCGATGTTACCCGCATTGATGGTTTGGCTCGCTTACAGGCGTTAGCGGCATGATAATTGATGATTTCTCTCTCCTTCCGACCGATAATCCTTTGCGTCGTGCTTACCTTGCTAGTTTTGAATTAGCCAAAACTAGAGGGGCAGATCGAAGTCTCGCCTTGCAACTGATGGCGAAAGCATTGCGATCGCGACAGAATGACATCTTAGAAGCCAATACCCTCGACTTAGAAGCCAGTCGCAACCTAGGGTTATCGGAATTAATCACCGACTGGCTGAAACTCACCCCAGAACGCTTAGAAACCACCGTTCAAATTTTAGAACGTCTGGGACAACTGCCCGATCCCATTGGTCGGGTGATGAGTGCTTCCTATCAACTTGAACAGGGACAAACCTACTTTCAACCGATTCCCCTGGGGGTAGTGGCGTTGGTTTATGAAGCCTTCCCCGAATTAGCGGCGATTGCGACGGGACTCTGTTTAAAAACCGCCAATAGTTTAGTGCTGTTAGGGGGAACAGAAGCCAGCCATTCTAATCAGATGATTGTTCAAACCTTGCAACTCGCCTTAGAGGAATCAGGACTTCCCCCAGGCTGTTTAGAAATGCTGCCGTCAGAACCCCATACTCCGATTAAACAGTTAATTACTCAAGACAAATATATCAATTTAGTCATTCCCTACGGTCGCCCCAATTTTGTGCAGCAGGTCGTAAATCAATCTACGGTTCCCGTCTTGCGTTCCGCCATGGGAAATTGTTATTTATACTGGTCATCTACGGCAAGTGTGGATACGGTGCGATGGATGATCTTAGATAGTCATGATGGTAAACCGGATGCCGTTAATGCCATTGAAAAAGTTCTGATTGATCCTAATCAAAAAAGCTCATCCCTAGTGCGATTATGGAATAACTTACGGGAAGCTGGATTTGAACTGCGAGGAGATGAAGGGCTCGCTCAAGAATTTTCGGAATTAATTTTAGCAGAAACAACAGAATGGTCAAGACCTTATTTAACTCGCACCGTTGCTTTTAAAAGGGTAGATCATTTACAACAAGCTATTATTTGGATGAATACCAATAGTAGCGGTCACGCAAACTGTTTAGCCACCGAATCCTATTCCGAGAGTCGAAAATTTGCGCAGGATGTCAATAGTGCCTTGACCTTTATTAATGCGTCTCCTCGATTTTCCCGTCACTTGAACCGAGGAGACGCAATTTTTCTGGGAATTTCTAACCAGAAAGGATATCGTCGGGGGTTAATAGGTTTAGAAGCCCTAATGACCCTGAAGCACGTTGTTCAGGGTAATCGGCAATTTTAGATACGTTGGGCTTCAGCATTGGCGGGGGGTAATTTTACTTTTTGGGCTAACCCCAACGCTTGTAACAGCGCAATGGTCATCCAGGTTAAGTCAATTTCCCACCATTCCAAACCGTGACGGGCGGAATATTGAAAAGCATGGTGATTATTATGCCAACCCTCACCATAGGTAACAACGGCGACCCACCAGCAGTTACGGGAGGAATCCCCCGATTCGTAGGTTTGATAGCCAAATTTGTGAGTAGCACTATTCACAAACCAGGTGCAGTGGAACATCACCACCACCCGAAAGAAAATACCCCAAACCACAAAAGGCCAACCGCCCATTAGATACAGCAAGAATCCAAATACCACTTGAATTACCAAGAAGTAGGTTTGGAAGAACTGATATACTGGGTCATCGGAAATATCTTTTGTGAAACGGGGAATTTCTTCATCCGCCGGAGTATGGAACAACATCCAGCCCATGTGACTCCACCAAAAACCTTTTGTGGAATCATGGGGATCTTGATCGTAATCGGAATATTGATGATGGAGACGGTGTAACCCGATCCAATCAATCGGCCCTCCTTGGCAAGCGAGGGTTCCACAAAAAATTAAAAAATATTCTAACCATTTGGGAGCTTCAAAACTGCGATGGCTAACCAGGCGGTGAAATCCTAGGGTAATTCCTAAGCCTCCCGTCACCCAATGTAAAAATAGAGCTAGGCCTACGGCGGGCCAGCTAAAGTTACTGGGCAAAAATGCCAGCAGCGCAGCAGCATGGAGCGACACCATAAAAATAATGGTGATCCAGTCGGGCTTATATTGAGGTGAAGTTGCAATCGTCATGAAGAAACGAAAATTCGAGCTTTTTTTTTAACAAAAGAGTCCTATTTGCGTCATAATATGCACCGCCCACAAATTGATTGAGTTCAGTGATGATATCCAGCATCGAACAGCTAAAAGAAGCAGAACAGGAACTATTTCCGATTTTTTCTGGTATTGACACGCAGGTCAAGCATAATCTTAAACGAGTTTTAGATTCCTTCCGTCGCTACCGAGTTGGAACTCACCACTTTGCAGGTGTTACAGGCTATGGCCACGATGATTTGGGACGTCAAACCTTGGATCAAGTCTTTGCCGAGATTATGGGGGCCGAATCTGCTGCGGTACGAGTGCAGTTTGTTTCTGGAACCCACGCCATTACCTGTGCCTTATTTGGTTGTTTGCGTCCTGGGGACGAACTGCTGGCGGTAACTGGCGCTCCCTACGATACCTTGGAGGAGGTGATCGGTGTGCGCGGTCAAGGTCAAGGTTCATTATTAGACTTTGGCATATCTTACCGCCAATTGGAGCTAACTGTTCAAGGAAAAATTGATTGGGAAGGTCTACGGTCAGCAATAACCGCTAAAACCCGTATGGTTTTAATTCAGCGTTCCTGCGGCTATTCTTGGCGTTCTAGTTTGTCGATTGATGAGATTGAGAAAATTGTTAATATTGTTAAAAAACAGAATCCCAATACTATTTGTTTTGTGGATAATTGTTATGGAGAATTTATTGAAAATCGGGAACCAACGGCCGTTGGTGTGGATTTAATGGCGGGTTCTTTAATTAAAAATCCGGGGGGAACTATTGTACAAGCGGGGGGTTATGTTGCTGGGCGGGAAGATTTGGTGGAAGCGGCGACCTGTCGATTAACAGCGCCGGGTATTGGTAGCAGTGGAGGGGCAACTTTTGATCAGAATCGGATTCTGTTTCAAGGGTTATTTTTAGCGCCTCAAATGGTGGGAGAAGCAATTAAAGGAACCCATTTAACCTCTTATGTTTTTAATCAATTAGGTTATCGAGTTAATCCTTTACCATTTGAACCAAGACGGGATGTGATTCAAGCTATTGAGTTGGGTTCTCCTAATAAGTTAATTGCCTTTTGTCGGGCGATTCAACAATATTCTCCGATTGGTTCCTATCTTGAACCTGTACCCGCAGAAATGCACGGATATGAAAGTCATTTAGTCATGGCGGGGGGCACTTTTATTGATGGGAGTACCTCGGAATTTTCCGCCGATGGGCCGTTAAGAGAACCTTATATTGTTTTCTGTCAAGGTGGAACCCATTGGACACATATTTCCTTAGCATTAGAAGCCGCAATTGAAGCGTTAGCAAAGGTTTAAATCCATAAACCGGGTTTTTGTTATAGCTTTCGGTTTTTAATTCTCAATCCCTTCGCCATTTTTTTAACGGTAGAAGGAACCACAAAGGCACTAAGGCACTAAGGAATTAATATAGTAAAGTTTTTGGCAAAAACCCGGTTGCTAATTAAACCCGCCCTGTCTTAACTTATGTTATGATTACGAAAAAAACTCTATTAAATAGCGAATATGAGTATAATGATTGAATTACCTCCAGAACTAGAGCAGAAACTAAGTACAGAAGCATCTCAACTAAATTTATCTTTGTCTGACTATATTTTACGGATTTTGTTGAGTGAAGAAATTGTTAAGAATCTACCAAAAACAGGAGCAGAATTAGTCAATTATTGGCAAAATGAAGGTGTGATTAATTCTTGTCCTGATATAACTGATATGGGAGTGGGTGCTCAGAAACTGTTAATTATTCAAAGGTTTGAGTTATAGCAATCGCCATCACGATTAGGAAGTCGATTCATCTAATAAACGACGAATTGATGCTTTTTCAATAAATCCCACTAACACCCCATTCCGAACCACCGTAACTTCATTTAACTGTTGTTGTTCCAATAAATTCACTACTTCTAATAGGGATTGTTTAGCATCAATAATTGTTGTAACAACGGGTTTCATGACTGTTTCAATATGAGTTACAGGCCATTGCGCTGTAGGAATAGGTTTAAGGTCATCTCCGCTAATTTGCCCGACTAATTTGCCTACTTCATTGATAACTAAAAATTGTTGAATTGCCGGTTTACCAATAATATAATCATTGACAAAAGTTCTTAATGAAATGTCTTGAGAAACCACGGAATTTTGATTCACTAAGGCATCCTCGGCGGTAAAACCCGATAATTTATTCCGCAGCTTGGCATCTTTGGCTAAAACCCCAGCATTACTAAATACAAACCACCCAATCAAAATTGTCCAGAAATTAGGAGACCCACCGGAGATTAATAGGGGTAAAAATCCCAATGAAATTCCGATTAAGCCTAATCCTTGACCCGCCCGACTTGCAAAGATAGTCCCCTGATATTGATTTCCGGTAATTTTCCAAACCAAAGCTTTAAGAATATTCCCACCATCAAGGGGTAAACCGGGAATTAAATTAAAGATTGCTAAGGCTAAATTAACATAGGCTAAGAGATTAACTAAAGCCGATAAAGGCCCTGTTACTAGCAAATAGGAGCCAATAAAATGCAACCCCAAAAATAACAATAAACTGACTAACGGCCCAGCAATGGCAATCCAGAAAGCCCCGGCGGGAGTTTTCGCTTCTTGGTCTAACCCGGCTAATCCCCCAAACAAAAATAACGTAATAGATTTAACCTGAATTCCTTGTTTGATTGCTACAAAACTATGTCCTAATTCATGGGCTAAAACCGAAGCAAATAGAAGCAATGCGGCAATTAATCCGAGAAATAATGACAGTCCTAAACCTAATTGTGGAAATTGAGATCCCAAATTTCCCCCATAACTGAGGGTCATTAATCCCAGAATCAGAAACCAAGAAAGGTTAATATAAAATGGGATACCGAATAAATTACCGACGCGAATAGAGCCATTCATATTGGCTACCTCTTATACTAATCCAGAAGTAGATTCAACCTCTGGTCTTTCATAACTTCAGTGTAACGAATTGTAAATAAAATCGCCAATCTCCTCCAGGTTGTATATACCAACCCATGAAGTACGGTTTTCCGCTTTTACATACTGTCACTATCTTTATTCTTCAAAATTCTTCAAAGTTTCCAATAGAAGAATCTTCTACAAGTTCTTTAAAACTATCTGGAAACTTTCCACTTTCAACCATTTTAGTAAAAACCGTATAGCAATCCTTTTTATCTCCTTGTTTTCGAGGAAACCCTAACCATAAAATAACAATTTCTTTTTTATCTTCATTATATTTAAAAAACAACCTATGTCGCTTCTCTAAGCCCATCTTTTTAACCCGTTTATAATTAGATAAATTATCATTTAGTTTAAAATGGGTGGCATTTGGATCTGCGGGAATGACCTCTGTTATTAGTCTGATTAATGATTTTAGCAACTTGACTTCCGGGTGTTTAGCGAATTCATCTGGACTCCGCTTTGACTTTAACTTCTTTGTCCTAGAAACTAATTCATTATAATATTCTGAAAAGGCGGGATGAAAGTAGATTTTACACCCATTACAAAGTAGAAAGTTCATAGTGTTTAATCTGCTTAAATCCCCTTAAGAAGTTGATTCAACTCCGAATTCATTTCTTCTGTATAAGGAACCAAATCACAGGGATTGTTTTCAATATCCTGATTTATAAAGTTGAGAAATTTGAGCAATTCGTCACAATCAGCATCGTCAGGATCATCAGCATCAACCACAGCATTTATCAACTTTGAAGCAGTCTTAAACAAATGAAAATAAACTTTCTTAAAGGGAGGTAAATAACCAGAGTTTTTCTTATCGTTAAGCAGACCTTCGACTAGGATATCTGGTTTAAGTAATGCCAGTGAGGTAGTTAGTTCCTCAAAGTTTTCTCTCTGTTTACAGGGAAGATAGTGCCAATACTGTTCAACAGTTTCTATCAAAATTAAATTAATAGCCACCACTATTTCAAGTTGACGCTTAAGCTTTTTATTGATTTTACGAATATTTTTTGTTCTAAGAGGGCGGATACTTCTGCAAAGCTCGGTTTGAAGAGCTAGTAGGCGATTTCTTTTCTTAAAAAAGGGTTCAACCTCTTTTATTTTTTTTCTAGGCACACCAGGGTTTGCAGCTAGTTCTGTTATGCGCTGATGCTCTTTTGCTTCAAAAACATTAGAGGTAAAACAACGCTCAAACAAATCTCTCAAAGACTTTGGAATCTTTTGGAGTTCCTTTTCCCGCGCTATTACTGTAGTCACTTGGTTTAAAGCTTCCTTACAATGATATTCAGAGTTGACATCTTTTTTTCATGCACTATTCCCAGAGTATAGAAAAGTGCAGGTATTTCGATATTAGCATTCTATATTGAAGTATTGCAATGATTCGTGAAAAATCTTGCCCTTTTGGGTGAAAATAGCATACCCGCGAATGCTGGATACAAAAAGTATCAGCCAATACAAAATTGAGAAGAAACCAAGGCTTATAACCCTGATAGGGCTTATAAGCTGTTATGGTCACTGTCACCCACCCTACAACTTGTATTCCCTTTAAACCTGATAATAGGAGCGATACCATTCTACAAAATTTTGGACTCCGACTTCAATAGAAGTATTGGGTTGAAAGTCTATATCTTGAATTAAAGCATCGACATCCGCATAGGTTATCGGGACATCTCCGGGTTGAATGGGCATAAAATTTTTGATTGCAGGTTTACCTAATGCCGTTTCTAAGACTTCAATCAAATGTAATAATTCTATCGGTTGATTATTCCCAATATTATACAGTTTATAGGGTGCGTTTGTATGGGGATTTTCACCGGATTGGGGAATTCTATCTAATGTTCTAATTACTCCTTCTACAATATCATCAATATAGGTAAAATCCCGTTGCATTTTGCCATAATTAAACACATCAATGGGTTTTTCTTCGAGAATGGCTTTTGTGAAAATAAACATCGCCATATCGGGACGACCCCAAGGCCCATAAATGGTAAAAAATCGCAATCCTGTCATCGGAATCTGATATAAATGGCTGTAACTATGGGCAATTAATTCATTGGATTTTTTTGTTGCTGCATATAAACTAATCGGGTAATCTACATTATCTTCTACTGAAAACGGGATTTTTTTATTCGCCCCATAAACAGAACTCGAAGACGCATATACTAAATGTTGAATTTGGGAGTGACGACACCCTTCTAAAATATTCAGAAATCCCACTAGGTTACTATCAATATAAGCATAGGGATTTTTTAAAGAATATCTGACCCCTGCTTGGGCGGCAAGATGGGCAACTTGTTCAAAATTTCCTTGAGCAAATAACTGATTAATTCCCTCTCTATCCGCTAAATCTAATTTTTTAAAGGAAAATCCTGATCGGTTTTTTAACTGTTCTAAACGGGCTTGTTTCAGAGAAACATCATAATAATCATTGAGATTATCAATTCCGATGATGGTGTCTCCTCGGTCTAACAAACGTTGACACAGGTGAAATCCCACAAATCCTGCCACCCCGGTCACTAATAAGTTAGCCATGTTTCCCCACATAAATTTCAATAACGAAAATAAAAACAATAACTGATCCTGTTAGAATCAATTTATAATTGTATTATAGCAGAGAATGGAAAATATAGAAAGAGGTTAATTATGTTAAACAAAGGTTTAATGAGTTTAGGAATTTTACCTATTGTATTCTTCAATAATTTCACCCTGACTTTAGGCAATTATCAACCTCTGACAGATCATAATATTGTTCAAAATAATGCCCAGGATGCAACGGCGTTATTTCAACAAGGAAAACAATATTATACTCAGGGACAATATAGTCAATCGGCTGAATTTTTGCAACGGGCAATTTTAGGTTTTTCTCAACAGGGAGATCGGGTAAATCAAGCCATAGCTTTAAGTAATCTATCTTTAGTATTTCAACAATTAGGACAATGGGATCAAGCCGAAAAAAACCTGGAATTAAGTTTGGGATTAATTCAGGATTCATCTTTAAAACCTTTGATTTTAGCTCAAATCTTAGAAATTCAAGGTCAATTACAATTAACAAAAGGACAGCCGGAACAGGCGATTAAAACTTGGAAACAATCTTTTAAACTTTATCAGGAAGCGGGAAATTTATTAGGGACAATTACCAATCAAATTAATCAAGCGATGGCTTTACAAAGTTTAGGACTTTATCGACAATCTTTACAAACTTTAATAGAAGTCAACGAAACTTTAAAATCACAACCGGATTCTTTAATTAAAGCCACGGCTTTACTAAATTTAGGAAATACCTTAAAACAGGTGGGAGATTTAACAACTTCTGAAACGGTTTTACAACAAAGTTTGGAATTAGCTAAAACCTTAAATAACCTGCAATTATTAAGTCAAGTATATTTGAGTTTAGCTAATCTTAATCGCAGTCAAAACAATTTAGATTTGGCTTTAAAATATTATCAAAATGCCGCCGAAACTGCTCCTAATGCCTTGGGAAAAATCCAAGCCTTAATTAATCAATATAGTTTGCTCATTGACTTAAATAAACAAACGGAAGCAGAAAGTTTATCTAATCAAATTCAATCTTTTCTACCGCAAGTTCCCGTCAGTCGCAGTTCAATTTATGCTCAGGTTAATTTTAGTAATTATTTAATCAAAGTTGCAAAAAAATCAGATGCTAATTTTTCTGAAATTATCATTTTATTAAATACCGCAATTCAAGATGCTAAAAACCTACAGGATTTGCGAGCAGAATCCTACGCATTAGGAAGTTTAGGCAAGTTTTATGAACAAAATCAACAACCTTTAAAAGCCCAAGAGTTAACAGAAAAAGCATTATTAATTGCCCAATCTATTAATGCCTCCGATATTGCCTATCAATGGCAATGGCAGTTAGGAAGACTCCTGAAACAACAAAATCAAAAAGAACAAGCGATCGCCGCCTATACAGAAGCCGTTAATAGCCTAAAATCCCTGAGAAAAGACCTAGTAGCTATTAACCAAAATGTGCAGTTTTCCTTTCGAGAAAGTGTGGAACCCGTCTATCGAGAATTAGTCGATTTAATCTTACAATCTCCCAGCCAAGCAAACCTAAAAACCGCCCGGGAACTGATAGAATCATTGCAACTCGCAGAACTCGATAACTTCTTCCAAGAAGCCTGTTTAGATCAAGAAATCAAACCCCAACAAATTGATCAAATAGATTCCCAAGCCGCCGTAATTTATCCGATTATTTTAGAGAATCGCTTAGAAGTAATTATCTCAATTTCCGGTAAACCCTTACAACACTATTCTACCACAATTCCTCAAGCACAAGTTGAAAATATCCTGAGTAAATTACGACTATCTTTCCAACCCATTTTTTCCACAAAAGAGCGTTTACAATTATCCCAACAGGTTTATGAATGGCTGATTCGTGCAGCCGAACAGGATCTCAAAAATAATTCGATTAAAACCTTAGTTTTTGTCTTAGATGGTTCCCTGCGGAATATCCCCATGGCTGCCCTATATGATGGTAAAAAATATCTAGTTGAAACCTATAATCTAGCCCTAACTCCAGGTTTACAACTTTTGGCTTTTCGCTCCCTAAAACCTAATCAACTGCAAACATTAACCCTCGGATTAAGTGAAGCTCGCCAAGGATTTTCCGCCCTACCTGGGGTAGCCTCAGAAATCCAACAAATTGAAGAAAATATTCCCACAAAAGTTTTATTTAATCAACAATTTACCCGGGATGCTGTGCAACAACAAATTCAAAAAACCGCCTTTCCTATTGTACATTTAGCCACCCATGGACAATTTAGTTCTAAAGCCGAAGACACATTTTTATTAACCTGGGACAGTCGAATTAATGTTAAAGATTTAGATTATCTGCTTCGTAGTCGTCAACCCGGAGAACAAAACCCCGTAGAATTATTAGTCCTGAGTGCTTGCGAAACCGCCACCGGAGATCAACGGGCTGCTTTGGGGTTAGCGGGGGTAGCCGTGCGTTCGGGGGCGCGGAGTACCTTGGCCACCCTCTGGCAAGTTAACGATACCTCCACGGCCTCCTTGATGGCAGAATTTTATCGGGAATTAATCCAGCCCCAAGTCACTAAATCTCAAGCCCTGCGTCAAGCCCAGTTAAAGCTGTTACAACAGCCTCAGTATCAAGATCCTTACTATTGGGCTCCCTTTGTTTTAGTGGGAAATTGGCAGTAAATTTGTGACTCTGACCCTAGGTGATCAAAGATTTAAGTGCGGTTACTATCCTGGTTTTTAGATTGGTTTTTGATAAAATTAAAAGATTAGTGCATCAACCGGGACAAATTAATCTCAAGCCAGTCCCGTTAAATCCAATTCCCTCATTTATTGGTATTCTTTGGAGACTTGTACTTTTATGCCCCGAAAATATTTGCACCAACATTGGATTAGCCTGTCTCTCCTGACCCTTGTAGGAGGGGCTTTTGTTCCTCAACTGTCTGTTATTGCCCAGCCTAACAGTGCTGAGGGCACCCAAATCAGTATGGCTTTTGAACCCCCAGCCGGGGAAGGAATGCCCAGCCGCACCGCCGGAGGAGGTTCTCGCGGTCAATGTCCGAATGTTGTCCAGGGAATCAACCCCCCCTTAATGGCTTTAGTTCCGGCTTTTTCGACTCAGCCGAATAGTAAACAAACCGATATTAAAGGGTTGACTATGGCGGCAACTCCGACCTTCTTTTTCTATGTTCCCCCAATTCCCGCAACCAAAGCGGCTTTTAGTCTAAAAGATCAAAACAATTTAGTATCAGTGACCGAACTCCTGGAGTGATTATTCATGCTAATATTGCCAGTAAAATTATTAGTAGTGCTTTAGACGGACGACCATTAATTTATGTTTGGCCGGATCGAATAGAGTGGTTTTGGGTCTTTATTTGGTCAACTTTAGGCAGTAGTTTAGGTTGGATTTATGGCGGAACTCGTTGGACGGCTTATTGTTTAATTTTAGCGACCGGGAGTTTAATTCTGATTTCCTACGGAGCATTTTTAAGTGGATGGTGGCTACCCTTAATTTCGCCTTTATTAGCATTAGTTAGTTCGGGAATGATGGTAACAGCTTATATTGCTAATGTTGAACGTCAAGATCGGAAAATGGTGATGACTTTATTTCAACGTTATGTAAATCCCAAAATTGCCGAAACTATTTGGCAAAATCGAGAGGATTTATTAGAAAAAGGTCAAATTATGGGACAGAAAATGATTGCTACTGTCCTATTTACTGATATTAAAGGATTTAGTACCATTGCTGAACAAATGGAACCAGCAATGTTAATGAATTGGTTAAATGAATATATGAATGCTATGGCTAATATTGTCTTTGAACATGATGGAGTTGTGGATAAATTTATGGGGGATGCTGTGATGGCGGTTTTTGGGGTTCCTATTCCGAGAAATTCTGATCAAGAAATTGCCCAAGATGCCACATCTGCGGTATCCTGTGCTTTAGCAATGGGGGAAAAATTGCGATCGCTGAATCAAAAATGGAAACAACAAAATCAACCCATAATTTCTATGAGAATTGGTATTGCCACCGGAATTGTAGTTACTGGAAGTTTGGGAAGTTCTCAACGAATGGAATATACAACTTTAGGCGATAGTGTTAATATTGCGGCTCGCTTAGAAAGTTATGATAAATCCTTTTATAATCAAGGAATCTGTCGAATATTAATTAATGAAGAAACCCATAAACAAATTGATAGTAAGTTTACTACTTGTTATGTTGGTCGTGTTCAATTACACGGACGTCAACAGTTAATTAATATTTATCAAGTCCTGAATGATTAAAATTATTGCGTTGTTGCCCGTTGTTGCCCGTTGTTGCCCGTTGTTGCCCGTTGTTGCCCGTTGTTGCGCTTCAGCGCAATCTTGATCAAGGTGTTCATACCAACAACCAAAAACACTCGTTGTTGCCCGTTGTTGCGCTTCAGCGCACTCTTTATAAAAGCACTCATCCCAACAACCAAAAACATTCGTTGTTGCCCGTTGTTGCGCTTCAGCGCACTCTTTATAAAAGCACTCATCCCAACAACCAAAAACATTCGTTGTTGTGCTTCAGCACCCTGATAAAGATTGCGCTGAAGCGCAACAACTAACTTTTAATTGGAATTAAAAGGAGTATATTTTCCCCCCAATGCTTCCACAATAGTTTGAGTATTTTTAACTAACATTTTAATATAGGTTTCTCCCGCACTCCCTGGAGCACCAATAGAATCAGAATATAACTGCTCTGGAGCTAATTTAACCCCCGATTCTTCCGCAACCGTTGTAATTAATTGAGGGTTAATAGTAGTTTCTGCAAAAATAGCCGGAACTCCCGCTTTTTGAATCGAATTAGCTAAGGTTTTAACAGTTTTTGCACTCGGTTGTTCTTCCGTACTAATCCCAATTAATGTCCCAATCACCTCTAATTTATAATCATGAGCATAATATTGAAACGCATCATGGGTTGTAACTAACTTTCTATTTTCAGGGGGAATAGTGGCAATTTGTTCATGAATCCAAATATCTAATTGAGTTAATTCCTGGGTCAATTTTGTCGCATTTTTAGTAAAAATATCCCGATCTTCAGGAGATAAAATAATCAACTCATCCCTAATTTTATTCGCCATTAAAATAGCATTTTTAGCCGTTCCCCAAACATGAGGATCGGGTTGTTTTTGTCCTTTATATTGAAAATCCAAAGGTTTAACCACTTCCCCCACCGCCACTTTTTTTCCCTGAGTTCCCGCCGCCCGAATTAACTTAATTAATCCCGGTTCTAAATTATAACCATTATAAAGAATTAAATCCGCCTTTTCTAAAGCAATACTATCTTGAGGCACAGGTTCATAAACATGGGGATCTGTACCCGGTTTTAAAATTCCTAGATGTTCAATTTCATCCCCAGCAATTTGTTCAGTTAAATCAGCAATAATGGTACTGGTTGATACTACTTTCGGTTGATTACTATTAACAGAATTATTTATTTTTTCTTGAGTACAACTACTTAATCCCGTTAACATAATCCCGAAAAAAACACCCAAAAACCGCATACAAAAGGACTTTTGAGCAATTATTGACAACATAATCTTTAAACTTTCATAATATTTTCATTTTTATGATATACTATAAACATCATCATCCCCAAAAAGGGCATAGAAAACAGATGAACATTATAGAATTCCCCCATCCCAACCATACTCTAAATATCGGTCACCTCAGCGTCAACTATCGCGGGGTGGAAGCGTTACGAGATATCTGTCTAAACATCCAACCCGGACGACTAACCGGGATTATTGGGCCGAATGGGGCGGGGAAAAGTACCTTAATGAAGGCGATGTTGGGCTTAATTCCGGTGGGGACGGGTGCGGTGGTCTATGACGGAAAACCCCTAATTCAGCAACGTCAACGGGTCGCCTATGTTCCCCAGCGATCGCAAATTGACTGGGACTATCCGGCAACGGTTTGGGATATTGTGATGATGGGGAGAGTGCGTAAAACCGGGTGGTTGCGTCCTTTTTCTGGAGTCAGCCGTCGCATCGCCACCCAAGCGTTAGAAAGGGTGGGAATGGTTGAATATAAACATCGCCCCATTGGTCAACTATCTGGCGGTCAACAACAGCGTGTATTTTTAGCTAGATCTTTAGCCCAGGAATCTGATATTTTTTGTTTTGATGAACCCTTTGTTGGCATTGATCAAAAAACCGAAGCGGTGATTTTTAGTTTATTTCGAGAGTTAGCCGCATCGGGTAAAATTGTGATTGTAATTAACCATGATTTGGGGGAATCTATTGTTAATTTTGATGATTTGGTTTTACTAAATCAAGAGGTAATTGCGATGGGAAATCGTCAACAGGTTTTGAAGGAAGATTATCTACAACGAGCCTACGGAGGAAAGGTGTTTTTCTTTTCTGAAAATGTAGCTTAATTGATTTCAGGATGCAAACAATAACTGTCTTTTTAGTTAACAGTTAACCGTCATCAGTCAACTGTCAACTCCTTTTAATACAGCCGACTTAAAACATAATCTGCTAAACCGATTAACGCCTGTCGAGATTCACAAGTTTGAAAAGATTCCAAATACTTTACCGCTTGTTGGGCATGATAGGCAGCCAACTCCCTAGAGCGTTGAATCCCTGAGCTATCTTTAATTAAGGTTAAAGCCTGTTCTAAATCTCCATCCGTAGCAAATTCTCGCTCAATTAACGTTTCCAGATGGGGTTTTTCTTCTAAAGCATAAAGGGTGGGTGCGGTTAAATTTCCACTTTTGAGATCGGATGCTGCGGGTTTACCTAATTCCTCGGTTAAACCCGTAAAATCCAAAATATCATCAACAATTTGAAAGGCTAAACCTAGATGGCGACCATAGTTGTATAAATCTTCGGTTTGTTGCGGAGAAACTTCACTCAAAACACCAGCCGCTTTAGAACTATTGGCAATCAAAGAAGCAGTTTTATAATAGCTTTTTTCTAAGTAGGCTTCAATTGATAATCCTGTATCAAACCGATTAAGACCCTGTTGAATTTCTCCTTCCGCTAAATTCATAATTACCTGAGACAATAATTTTACCACTTCCAGGTTATCCAAATTGGCTAAATACCAAGAAGATTGAGCAAATAGAAAATCTCCAGCTAATACCGCAACTCGGTTATTAAATAAACTATGAACCGTTGGAACTCCCCGACGCATTTCAGAATCGTCCACGACATCATCATGGACGAGACTGGCGGTATGGATCATTTCTGTGATTTCTGCCAACCTCCGGTGCTTCAGGCTAATATTTTGATCGGGCGTTGTCATTCGGGAAATTAACAGGACAATCGCAGGACGTACCCGTTTCCCTTTGACACTAAACAGGTGTTCTGCGGCGGCATACAAAATTGGATGTCGCGCACCGACAAGCTGTTTTAAGTTATCGGTCAACTGCCGCAGGTCTGCTTCAACTGGCGAAAATAGAAGAGTTTGCGATGTCATGGATTAGCCAACTCAGGCGTTGAGTTAACAAAATTTTACATATCATAGTCTGATTCTAATCTGTTTCGGCTCAGGGGATCGCATTTTTGCTAAAATATTGTCTTGGGAACTCTCCGTAGCCAGGGGTAATCCTCAAAAATTTCTAGGTTTTAGTACCCACCCTTAACTCTTGCAAAACGTCGCTTCTGGAGATTTTGCGCCCTCTTTCCCCTACTCTATTTTTTAGGCGCGGTGGGCACAAATTCTGAAAAAAATTTCCGTGCACCGCTACCATTCTCTAATTTTTATGTTATCTTAGGGGTAAGAGTTTAAAGAATTCTATACATTAGGGACAACGGGTCTAGCGACTGGGTTCAAGAAAATCTATCGCCACCTAATTAATCTATTGGCTTTAAGGATAGCCGTTAGGAATTCTCGACGAGCTTCTAACTCCGTTCTGGTCATTAGGCTGTCCACGATATCAGTTAAAGGATTCTCTATTTAGGGTTTTATGAGAAAGTCCTAGGTTTTACAGTAGGGATTCCTCTCCTGAGTTTCGGTGTTAGCAACATTTCGGGGAAATTCTCATTTTCCGTAGGAATTTTTTATTTGTGGGTCACAAGGGCGCTGGCAGTTGCGATCGCGTGTTGACCTGATGTAGCGGGTCTTAAACTTCTCTGCTCCTCCTCCTATTTCTTCAGGCTGACTCATGATGTTCTATAACGATATGCCTTTAATCATCCCGCTTCTGGCCACGGGTTATGTTTTGATGATTTATTTACTCTTAGCCCTTGCTAAGTATACAACAAACATCTTGTGAACTACCCACACTGACTTGGAGTACCAAGTACAGTTTGGGCGTGCCATGGCGTGTCTCTACACTGATTAATTACTGATTACTGACGGTGAGGGGTTCCATTGCGGGTAGGGTAGTGGCTTCTACTGCGGGAGTGAATCCCAACCACTGCACCGAAAGATCAGCAAACTGTTGAGGGCAGCCACTCACACAAAACCGCGTTGGTTTGGGGGGCTGGGTATTCCGCATTCCTAACAGTTCTAACTCCTTAACAGTAGCTTTAACTAAAGAAACCGCCGGGTCAACCAACTGAACCTGAGCCGGAAGGATTGAGCGCAACACTGGGGCTAAATGGGGATAATGGGTACAACCATAAATCAGAGTATCAATTTGCTGCTGAATTAACGGGGTTAAATATTCCCGTGCCACTTGATAGGTGTAAGGGTCATGAATTCGGTTTTGTTCAATGAGGGGAACAAATTCTGGACAGCCCACTTGCCAGACTTGAACCGATGGATCGGTTTCTTGAATCGCATAGCGGTAGGCATTACTAGCGGCTGTGGCGGGGGTGGCAATCACTCCAATCCGTTTTCCTTGTCGCACTGAGGCTTGAGCACCCGGAAGAATCAGTCCTAGCATCGGTATATCAAATTCATCTTGAACCGTTTCTAAAGCCAGGGCGGAACTGGTGTTACAGGCCATGAGAACCATTTTGGCGTCCTGTTGCATTGCCCAAAGAATAATTGGGCGGACAAACTGCAAGATTTCCTCTTTTGAACGGGTTCCATAGGGCAAGTGCGCCGTATCTCCAAAGTAAAGAACGGATTCATTGGGCAGTTGACGGTACAGTTCCCTTAAAACCGTTAATCCCCCCACACCACTATCAAATATTGCGATTCTTTTTTGTCGATTGTCCATTGTCATGGGTTAAAAATCTGTCTTTGATTGTCTGTTATCAATGGTAGAGAGCTTTGTTGTCAAGTCTATTGACAGAATTTGTTCGCTCTAAGCTGAAACAATAGGGCAATAGAAATCTACGGGTTAAATATTGTTAAATTGACATCCTCACCGCCGTAAAACTGACGGTGATTCCTAAACTTCACAATTTAGGTTTCTGCTTCTTAGCAGTTGCCTTCACAGATTTACTCTGTTCGGGTCTTACACTCGCTCCACAGACTAACACGGCAAGCCCTGCCGCCAAAATATTTTTACTGGCGTTAAGATCTCGGTCATGGTGAGTCCCACAGTTTGGACACTCCCATTCTCGTATCTTTAACGGCATTTTTTCCACAATATATCCACAATTACTACACCGTTTTGAACTAGGAAACCACCTATCTATTTCGATGTAGGTTCTCCCATACCAACGGCATTTATAGGCTAATTGTCGAGTGATTTCACCCCAACTTGCATCTGATATAGATTGTGCAAGTTTTCGGTTTTTGACCAGGTTTTTTACAGCTAAATCCTCAACCACAATCGTTTGGTTTTCACGAACTAATTGAGTTGTTAGCTTGTGTATATGGTCTGTTCTGGTATCGGTAATTTTTGCGTGAATTCTAGCTACTTTAATTCTGGCTTTTTCCCGATTCTTTGACCCTTTCTGTTTTCGAGAAAGACTTTTTTGCGCTTGACGTAACTGACGATAGGATTTTTTGAGATGTTTAGGATTAGATACCTTATCCCCATCGCTGGTAACTAATAGGCTACTAATTCCTAAATCAATTCCTATCGCTTGATCAATAACAGGTAAAGGTTTAATAGTCGGGTCATCAAATCTAATAGATATATGCCAACGACCAGAAGGATGTAACTTAACTGTTACAGAGGACGGCTCACATCCTTTTGGAATCTGCCTAGACCATCGAATATCTAAAGGTTCAACACTTTTCGCCAGGTAGATTTTTCCATCTTTAAACTTAAATGCCGACTTTGTAAATTCAGCACTACCACCATTCCTTTTTTTCTTGAAGTTGGGATATTTTGCCCTTCCTGCAAAGAAATTAGCAAATGCCGATTGAAGATGTCTCAACCCTTGTTGTATTGGTACACAGCTAACTTGATTAAGAAAATCCAAGTCTTCTTGTTTTTTCCATTTGGTCAGCATAGAGGATGTTTGGTTATATCCAATTTTTTCTTGTCTTTCGTACCATCCTTGAGTTCTCTCATGGAGAGCCTTGTTGTAAACCAACCTTACACAACCCAAAGTGCGTCGCAATAGCGACTCTTGCTCTGGACTTGGGTAAAATCGGTAACTAAATGCTTTTTCCATACCTCACATTATAGTATATCTTTTTGTGAATGTGTTAAATTAAAAATATAAAGCCGTCGTAGAACGACGGGGTTTCTACCCAATTTTTCGATGAACGCTCGTCCCCCTTCATGGGTGTGAGTTTCAACGCAGTGGAATTATTTGTCAAGGTGAAGGACGGTATAAATACAAGGAGGAACAAAAATTGCCGACACTGGGAGTAAATATTGATCATATAGCCACGATTCGCCAAGCCCGGCGCACCGTTGAACCCGATCCCGTAGGGGGGGCTGTGCTGGCGGAATTAGCGGGGGCTGATGGAATTACGGTGCATTTGCGCGAAGATCGACGCCATATTCAAGACCGGGATGTGCGACTATTGCGCCAAACCGTGAGAACCCATCTAAATTTAGAAATGGCTGCGACGGATGAAATGGTGGCGATCGCTTTGGACATCAAACCCGACTATGTAACTCTAGTTCCCGAACGTCGGGAAGAAATTACCACCGAAGGGGGGTTAGAGATCGCCGGACAAATTCCTCGGATGACCGATGTAGTAACCACCCTACAGGAAGCCGGAATTCCAGTGAGTTTGTTTATTAATGCTAACCCCGAACAAATTGCAGCATCGGCCCAAGTAGGGGCTAAATTCATCGAACTGCATACGGGATGTTATGCAGAGGCTAAAGGGGAAGACCAGGTTAGGGAACTGGGGATTTTAGCCGAGGGGTGTCAGCGAGCTTTACAAGCCGGATTGCGGGTAAATGCCGGACATGGGTTAACCTATTGGAATGTTTACCCCGTTGCCGCCTTAGAAGGGATGGAAGAACTCAACATTGGTCATACAATAATAAGTCGGGCCGTTCTCGTCGGCTTAGAACGAGCCGTCCGAGAAATGAAACAAGCGATTTTTGGGCAACTTTAACCCATAAATCTTCCCATGATAGAATTTACAACGATTAACCATGCAGACTTATTACTACGTTTTAGGCAGTCACAAGTTTTTACTTGAGGAAGAACCCTTAGAAGAAGTGTTGCGCGAACGCCAACGCAACTATCGGGAACGGGAAAAGGAAATTGATTTTTGGTTAGTGCAGCAACCTGCTTTTTTAGAAGCGCCAGAAATGGCTGAGATTAAAGCCAAATGTCCTCAACCTGCGGTGGCGATTATTTCCACAGATAAACAAGTGGTCACCTGGTTCAAATTGCGTTTAGAGTATGTATTCCAGGGACAATTCCAAGCTCCGACCGCTAGTATTCCCGATGCTTTGGGGTCTTTAGCAACGGCCGCTTAAAAATTCCGATCCAATATTTGACCCTGATCAGTACAATGAAAGCTGTTGCTTCATTGTTGTCAACTGCGGTTTTTGGAGAACAAAGGTTAAACTAAGCCAGAGAGTTTCCCCCTCTGGCTCGTCTTCAAAAGCAGCTTTTATCTTTGAAACTTAAAATAATAAGGTTCACCTAAAATTTCAATCAGTTTTTAAGAGTTTAACGGATGTTTTCCTTTAACAAGTAGGGTGATGCAAGAGTTAGATCCCAGGAATAATTAGACTAAAAATCTGAATATTCCTAAAGTTTAACTGTTGATATAAAGATTAATTATGACTAAAAAGCAGAGACTAGAATTAACCTGGATTGGTAAAGATATTCGCCCCAAGTTGGAGCCGCGAATTTTGCTGGAAGATCCAGAGAAATCCTATCATGCTACTCATCGGATGAGTGAAAATGATATTTTTGATAATCGCTTAATTTTTGGGGATAATTTGTTAGCTCTCAAGGCTTTAGAGTCAGAGTTTGCAGGAAAAGTTAAATGTGTTTTTATTGATCCTCCCTACAATACAGGGTCAGCTTTTGAACATTATGATGATGGTGTGGAACATTCGATCTGGCTTGGTTTAATGCGCGATCGCTTAGAGATTTTGCGTAATCTATTGTCAAATGATGGTTCTATTTGGATCACGATTGATGATAATGAAGCGCATTATTTAAAAGTGATGTGTGATGAAATTTTTGGACGTATAAATTTTGTGGCGAATGTAATCTGGCAAAAAAAATATGCTCCAGCTAATGATTCACTATGGCTCAGTGATAGTCATGACCATATATTAGTATTTTCAAAAAATAAGTCTATCTGGCGACCAAATAAACTTGCTAGAACAACTAAACAAGATCAGCTATATTCCAATCCAGACAATGATCCAAGAGGATCTTGGATGTCAGATAATTATACCTGTGCAAAATCTGCTGATGAACGCCCTAATCTTTATTATGCTATTCATAATCCTAATACTAATGAAGAAATATGGCCAAAGAAAACTCGTGTATGGGCATTCGAGCAATCAACCCATCAACGACATATAGAAGAGAACAAAATTTATTGGGGAAAAGATGGAAAAAATAGCACTCCTCGACTTAAAAAATTTTTATCGGATCTGCATTCACAGGGGCGAGTTCCTTCAACAATATGGTTTTATGAAGAGGTTGGTCATACTCAAGATGCTCGGAGAGAAGTGCTTGCTTTGAATCCGAAAAATCCCTTTTCCACTCCAAAACCAGAGAAATTAATTCAGCAAATTCTTCAAATAGCCACAAATTCGGGAGACTTAGTTCTCGATTCCTTCGCAGGTTCAGGAACAACAGGCGCAGTCGCGCATAAAATGGGAAGACGTTGGATTATGATTGAACTCGGCGAACATTGTCATACCCATATTATTCCCCGACTCAAAAAAGTAATTGATGGCGAAGATCAAGGGGGAATTAGTAAAGCATTTAATTGGAAAGGTGGCGGCGGATTTCGTTACTATCAGCTTGCACCCTCCCTCCTCGAAAAAGATAAATGGGATAATTGGATTATTAATAAAACCTATAATGCCGAAATGTTAGCCGAAGCACTGTGCAAAATTGAAGGTTTCACCTACTCACCATCCGACACATTCTATTGGCAACATGGCTATTCTACAGAACGGGATTTTATCTATGTTACCACCCAAAATCTTCGTCACGAACAACTATCCCAACTTGCAGACGAAGTAGGACAAGAACGCAGTTTACTCGTTTTATGTACCGCCTTTCGAGGCAAAACTGATATATTCCCCAACCTCACCGTTAAAAAAATTCCTAAACAAATTCTTTCACGCTGCGAATGGGGACATGATGATTACAGCCTAAAAATTGAAAACCTGCCAAAAGCACCCAAAAAAATCGGACAACTAACACTATTTGACCTGGATAACATACAATGAACCAAATTGTTAATAACATTGCTAATCGTCTCAGTCTGCGCCATCCCCAGCGCCAATCCTTAGAAATTCTTGCTCGTATTTGTGAACTTTTAAATATTCCAAATATCGCAGATCGAGAAACAAGTTTAGCCGCGATCAAAAACGAATTCCCCAAGTCGTTTACTGACTTTGAACGCGAGTTTCCCTCCTTATGTTTTGCCCTAGCCACAGGTGTTGGTAAAACTCGACTTATGGGTGCTTTTATTAGTTACTTATATTTAGACTATAATATCAAAAACTTTTTTGTTCTAGCCCCTAACCTAACTATTTATAAAAAACTGATTACCGACTTTACGCCCAATACCTCAAAATATGTATTTACGGGTATCTCTGAATTTGCGATCGATGTACCAGAAATCATCACAGGTGATAACTATGAAATGCGGGCAAGAACCCTTTTTGATGATCAAATTTCATGCAAAATCAATATTTTTAATATCTCAAAAATTAACTCAGAAGTGCGCGGGGGGAAAAGCCCCAAAATCAAACGACTATCCGAATATATTGGCGAAAGCTATTTTGATTATTTATCCCAATTAAAAGATCTAGTAATTTTAATGGATGAATCCCACCGATATCGGGCTTCAGCCGGAGTTCGCGCCATTAACGAATTAAAACCATTATTAGGTTTAGAATTAACTGCGACTCCCTCTATAGAAACCAGTAAAAAACCAGAAAATTTCAAAAATGTTATCTATGATTATCCCCTCGGACGTGCAATTAAAGACGGTTTTGTTAAAGATCCTGCTGTTGTTACTCGCAAAGACTTTAACCCGGTTTCAATGTCACCAGAAGCCATCGAACGTCTCAAATTAGAAGACGGTATCTATCTCCATGAAAATATTAAAAACGAGTTAAAAGCCTATGCAATTCAAACAGGAAAACACATTGTTAAACCCTTTATGTTAGTGATTGCCCGTGATACTAGCCACGCCTCAAAACTGATAGAATTTATTCAATCCGATGAGTTTTCAGACGGGAATTATAAACATAAAGTGATTCAAGTTGATTCGAGTAAAACAGGCGCTCAAGAAGATGAAATGGTAGAACGATTGCTTAAAGTAGAGCATCCCGATGAACCCACTGAAATTGTGATTCATGTCAATATGCTCAAGGAAGGTTGGGATGTTACTAACCTTTATACTATTGTACCATTGAGAGCCGCAAATTCTAAAATTCTGATCGAACAATCTATCGGACGGGGCTTACGTTTGCCCTATGGAATGCGTACAGGTGTAGAAATTGTTGATCGTCTAAATATTATTGCCCATGACAAATTCCAAGAAATTGTTGATGAAGCAAAACGTCCAGAATCACAAATTAGATTACAACAAATTATCCTCACAGATGAAGACTTACAGCAAAAAACAGAAACAGTAATTTCACAACCGAAACTAGCCCAAGATTTAGGAATTAAGCCCGAAGCAACGATTAATTTACCTAATAATTTACCTGAAAGCGAACCCCAAAATATTCAACCATCGCTATTTCAATCACCTGTAGAAAAAGAGATTGCACAGCTTACCTACCAAGAAATCAAAAAGCTTGAAAACCATCCTGAAGAAGTCCCAACCACCGCCCATATTGCATCCCCAAAAGTTCAGGCAATAGTGCGCGAAGCCGTAGCTAGAGAATATCAACCCGCACAACTGGAAATTGACGGTGTAATAGCACCTCCAAATATTGAAGCAATTGTTGCCAAAACAACTGATTTAGTCATTGAGAAAACTATCAATATTCCTAAAATTCTGATTATTCCTAAAGGAGAAGTGCGATCAGGTTTCAGGTCTTTTGCCCTAGATGTCACAGGTTTAAATTATCCCGTTCCCTCCAAAGGACAATTACATATTCAATCTTTACCTAGTGGTAAATATGAATACCTAGAAATAAAAAAAGAAAACTTTTTAGAATCTCAATTAGAAAATTATATTGTCAAAAATTTAGTTAATTTTGATGATATTTCCTATGATGAAAATGCAGATTTACTTTATGATCTTGCGGGTCAAGTAGTTAATCATTTTATGACCTACTTATCCGAAGAAGATACACACAAAGTTTTACGCTATTACCAAAAGGAAATTGCTAATTTTGTCCATAGCCAAATGCAACAATATTTCTGGGAAGAAACCACAGGTTATGAAGTCAAAATCAGTAAAGGTTTTACAGCTTTAAAAGATAGTGCCTACACCACAAATGCTAATAATTACCGTGATTATCGATCTTCGCCACCCGATAAAAGCAATATGTCTAAATATCTGTTTACAGGCTTCTCAAAATGTCTTTATCCAGAACAGAAATTTCAATCGGAAGCAGAAAGAATATTAGCACTAATTTTAGAACGGGATGCCATTAAATGGTTTAAACCCGCAAAAGGACAGTTTCAGCTTTATTACAAATGGGATAGAGACTATTCAGAATATCAACCTGATTTTGTTGCCGAAACAGAAGACTTTATCTATATGGTTGAAGTCAAAGCTAAAAATGAAATAAGCGATCCTCAAGTGCTTGCCAAGAAAGATGTCGCTGTTCAATGGTGTCAATATGCTTCAGAATATATGCTAAATCATGGGGGCAAATCTTGGAAATATGTCTTAATTCCCCATGATGCGATTAGTGAAAATATGACTCTCAAAGGATTAAGCGAGATCGCTATACAATCACTACAAAATACTAAAAGCAAATTTGCTTAGGTGTTGGATATAGTCGAAAACGATACCGGGCTTTCATTCTTTTTGATCAACTGGTTCTTTTATATATTAAACTAGAATAACTACAATAAAAGCCTAAGTAGAACTTACGAGCTTTAAACCCAATTAATTTTTTTGTAAACCTCCTGTTTATGCGTCAAAGTGGTGTCAAAAGGTTATCTGCCATCTTGGTTCCGAGTCTGCTCACGGCTACCAGTTGGGGTTTAGCAGTCCAAACCAGTTTAGCCCAGGAAACTTGTGCAGCACCAAAGCCTGGAGAATATCTGTTATTGATTGTCAGTAACACTTCCGAGGAACAAAAATTGGTGCAGCGCACGTTACCCAATGACATCAATAGTGAGGTTTGTCGCTATTTGACGAATTTAGTGACTAGGGTGGGAGGATTTAGTGATCCTTTAATTGCAGAGGATTGGGCTACCTATCTACAGGATAAGGTTAAGTTACCCGCCTATGTGGTGAAACAGGAGGTCATAGCCATACCCCGTCCGAGTCCGAATTCTAGTCTTGGCCAGACTCCGATTGTTCGAGAAACCCCGCCAACACCCAAAAAAGAATCAACAGCTAATTCTCAATCTTTGGGGTCAGGTTATGCTGTTTTAGTGGATTATTTGAATCAGCCGGAATTAGTCCAACAGTTAAGAACCCTAATCGGTGAAAATGTGGGTTTAGTTTCCTATGGTCAGCGACCCTATTTATTAGTAGAATATACAACAGATTCCGAAAAAGCAACAGCAACTTTAAATAAATTAAGTAATCGTGGCTTTTGGCCGATATTAGTCGATAGTAACCGGGTGACAGTTATTAGTCCTACGGTTAAACCTTAGATGACAAATAATGGCTATAGATCTTGTATTTCAAGGTTTCTACAGAAATATAGCAATAAGCAGCAAGGGTGTTAACGACTTCTTTGTGTCTTCGTGTCTTTGTGGTTAAATCAGACTTGACCCTTGGCTATACTGGCATAAAATGTAGAGGCCAAGTTATCTCAGCAATCGAAGCGATCGCAATCCCTAATCCTAAACCAACAATAACTTGAAAGGGGGTATGACCTAATAATTCAATTAATCTTTCTTCGCTTAATTGTTTATGTTCTTCAAAGACTTCATCAATAATTTGGTTTAAAATGCGGGCTTGTTTTCCTGCCGCTTGACGGACTCCAGCCGCATCGTACATCACAATAAACGCAAAAACAACAGCAATGGCAAAATCAGGACTTCCCCACCCCATGGTTTTGCCCACTCCCGTTGCTAAAGCACCGACAAAAGCGGAATGGGAACTGGGCATCCCTCCGGTTGTCACCAACACCCGCAGATTAATTTTGCCATGTTGGACTAGCTCCACCGCTAATTTAGAAAGTTGAGCCAGAATACAGGCTAACAGGGCAACCCATAACACTTGGTTATTGAGGATTTGAGAAAAGTCTTGCATATAATAGAAATCAATAGCTTTAGTGAGTGCGATTAGTGATAAAATCTGCGATCGCTAACAGAGGAATAGCCTTATCCCCATAGTTAGATAATTCGGCTTTTGCCGCTTCAATTAACTGCTGGGCCTGACGTCGGGATTCATCTATGCCCCATAAACTGGGATAGGTGACTTTTTTAGCCGTTAAATCCTTACCTGCGGTTTTTCCTAACTCCTCCTGGGTTGCGGTAATATCGAGAATATCATCCACAATCTGAAACGCCAAACCAATATTACGCGCATACCGAGATAACCCTTCAATTTCCGTTTCCTTCGCCCCGGCTAAAATCGCCCCACAGACCACAGAAGCCTCTAATAAAGCCCCAGTTTTATGGGTATGAATAAAAGTTAGGGTTTCTTCGGAAACATCCGTGAGTCCTTCCGAATCTAAATCCACCACCTGGCCTCCAACTAAGCCCGCAGCCCCCATCGCCCGACCTAAACGAGCAATTACCTGTAAAACTTGATTTGCAGGAACATTAGGAGTTTTAGTCGCTACAAATTCAAAAGCATAACTCAATAAACCATCCCCAGCTAAAATCGCAATATCCTCTCCATACACCTTATGATTGGTCAGTTTTCCCCGTCGATAATCATCATTATCCATGGCTGGGAGGTCATCATGAATCAAGGACATGGTGTGAATCATTTCCAGGGCGCAGGCGGTAGCCATGGCCATCTCTACAGTCCCACCGACCAACTCACAGGTCGCCAAACACAAAATCGGTCGCAAACGCTTTCCTCCAGCCAGCAAAGAATAGCGCATTGACTCATAGATTTTTTCAGGGTAGATTAGGGGGAGAGACTGATCTAAAGCCTGTTCTACTAGGGTCTGTCGTTGGGTCAGATAGGCAGATAAGTCAAACTGAGGGTTTTCCAACGGTGAGTTAATTTCGCTTACCAATACCATGACGAGTGCTTGTTTATAATAGGAGTAATGTTAACAAAAGTCGACTACTGGGGACTTAATTTTTCCCTTGATTTCAGGAGCAAAGTCTTAACTTCACTATTTTACGAGTCTTGTGACACAGAAGTGATCATGAATTTTTCAGCACCCCGCACTCTCTGTGACGGGGCTTCCTGCCTCTAACTTCACTATACCAAAAATCACTATGCAAATCACCCTTGAACTCCCTGATGAAATAGCAGAAAAATTACAGTCTGTTAATATTTCTCGGCGTATTTTGGAACTAATCACCGCCGATTATTACCGTCAAGGTCAAATCGGTGCTTCTGAAGTAAGACGAATACTCAAATTTTCTTCTCGTTGGGAAACCTACGAATTTCTTAAGCAAGAAAAATCTTATTTACCTTATACTGAAAATGATTTAGAACAAGATGTTCAAAGGATTCGTCATCTTTTAGCTTAGGAATGATTATTATCTCTAATACTTCGCCCATTAATTACTTGATTTTAATTGGACAAATTGACTTGCTTCCGCAATTATTTTCACAAATTATTATTCCTTGTGCAGTTTATCAAGAATTATCAGCTAGAGATGCACCGGAAAACGTGAGAAATTGGATTATAAATACACCTAATTGGCTCAAAATTGAGGCTGTTACTCAACCTGCTGACAAGATAATAGATTTACTTGATCCTGGTGAACGTGAAGCGATTCTTTTAGCACAACAACTTAATGCTGATTTAGTTATTTTAGATGATATGAAAGCAAGACGTATAGCGATAGATAGAGGTTTATCTATTACAGGAATACTTGGTATTTTAGATCAAGCCGCAACGATGAAACTGATCAACTTATCTACAGCCATTGACAATCTTCAAAAGACATCTTTTTGGGCATCGGAAAGTTTGTTACAAAGATTATTAGATAAACATAATTTGTAAAATAGATAATACCCACCCTACGGTCGTTAACAGTCAACTGTCAACTGTTAACAACGCCTCTACTGAAATTTTTCCAAATAACTCCAGAAGGTATTTTGCAATAACATCGCCACGGTCATCGGGCCAATACCGCCGGGAACTGGGGTAATATATTGGGCGATGGGTTGAACACTGTCGAAATCTACATCCCCGACTAGGCGAGATTTGCCATTATTATCCGTAATTTTATTAATTCCGACATCAATTACAATGGCACCAGGTTTAACAAAATCCGCCGTAATCATTTGCGGACGTCCGATAGCCGCCACTACAATATCCGCATCCCGGCTAACTTTAGCTAAATCTTGAGTTTTAGAATGGGCAATAGTTACGGTACAATCAGCTTCTAATAACATCAAAGCCATCGGTTTTCCGACTAAAATACTGCGACCCAAAACAACGGCGTGTTTTCCTTTTAACTCAATATTATATTCCTCAAATAGTCGCATCACTCCGGCCGGGGTACAACTTCTTAATCCCTTTTCCCCCCTAGCTAACCGTCCTAAGTTTTCCGGGTGCAAACCATCAGCATCTTTCTTAGGATCAATTTCATATAGTAACCCAACGGAGTCCAAATTAGCAGGAAGGGGTAACTGAACTAAAATTCCATCCACTTGTTCATTTTGGTTCAGTTCATGGATAATACTGGTAAGTTTTTCTTGGCTAGTTTCTGCGGGGAAATGTTGACCAAAAGAGGTGATACCAACCTTAGCACAAGCCTGTTCTTTATTCCGAACATATACCGCACTGGCCGGATTCTCTCCCACCATAATCACCGCTAAACCGGGCGGACGTCCAACTTTAGCTTGCCATATTTCTACCTGTTCTTGTAGTTGGGCTTGAATCTTTTTGGCTGTAGATTTACCGTCTAATAGATTATCCATAATTCGTTCTCTGTTTTGTTAATTAATATATTCAGTGATTCCATGACCTTTTCATTTCCACAGAAGTTCACCAAAACCTGGCACATTAGTATTGTATTACTATTTGTGACCGGATTAGTCGGTTGTCAGAGTATTTCCCAATCTGAAAGTTGGATTAATTTTAATACAGCTAAAATTGAACTGCTACAACAAAAACAGAAAATAGGTGCTAAAGTTTATCTCAGAGGTAAAGTCAAAAGTCATGCACCCTTTTTAGGGGCTGGTGCTTATCAACTCCAAGATGATACAGGTTCAATTTGGGTATTTACCACTCAACCTTTACCACCCCTCGGACAAGACCTATTAATTCAGGGGAAAGTAGAATATAAAAGTATTTTAATTAAGGAGATGAAAGGAAAAGATATTGGAGATGTTTATCTCAAAGAAATTAACCGTGAATCAACGTAGAGACGTGCCACGGCGCGTCTCTCTTTCTCTTTCTCTAATCTATAATCAGTCAAAATAATAATTATGATTCAAGTTGCTATAGCGATTCTTTATCGAGATGGAAAGTTTTTATTGCAGTTACGAGATAATATCCCTAATATTGTTCATCCTGGGGTTTGGGGATTATTTGGGGGACATTTAGAACCCGAAGAAACCCCAGAAAATGCCTTTAAACGAGAATTACTCGAAGAAATTGGTTATAATGTTCCTGCGTTTTTACCCTTCAATTCCTATCCAGATTCTCTGGTTAATCGGATTGTTTTTTATGCTCCTTTAACGGTTGATTTGAGTCAATTAGTCTTAAATGAAGGCTGGGATATGGGATTATTAACCCCAGAGGATATTCAAGCCGGAGAATGTTATTCTGAAAAGGCAGGAATGGTTAGATTAATAGGGACTCTGCATAGAAAGATTTTATTAGATTTCATGGCTCAAAAGTTAGTTTAAGCCACAATGGGAACACTATTATCATCGGGTAAAATAGAACGGGGATCAACTTTTTCACCATCGGGGTTATGAACTTCAAAGTGTAGATGAATAGAATATCCTCCCCCATCAATTTCTAACCCTTCATACCCAAAACCCGAACCGCCCCGCACCCCGATAAATTGACCTTTGGTAATGGTTTGACCCACTTCAACCCGAATAGATTGTAAATGAAAATAAACGTGCTCCCAACCATTAGAACGTTTAATATAAATCGCCCGACCTTCTGCACCACTGGGATCATTTTTAATATAATCAACCACTCCATCACTCGCCGCATAACATTCATCGGGAGTATATCCCCCAATATCAACACCTGCATGAAGTCTACCTCTAGCATAACCAAATTCAGTTACGGAACCCATACTGGTTCCGGTCATTGGCCATATCCATTCTGAATTAGAAACCGCAAAGGAAGCCGAAGAAACTGAACGGGATACGGTTAATTCTTCATCGGTTTCTAATAGTTTAACTTGATGAGCCGGAACGAACCAAGTTGTCATATTTTTGGGTTTGGGAGATAGAAAATTAACCCGTAAATGGTTATCTTCTGCCTCAGAATAACTTTCTATTTCAAATATTGTATCACAATAAACCGATATTTTTTCATTATAAGCAACAGCTTCGGCTACAACCGGATGGAGCTTAAAAATCGTATGTTCTAAAACTTGTAATTTCATGGTTATCTCCTGATTTAATTTATGGTTTTTAGGAACTGTGTTAAAGCTGGAATTAAATATTGAGTTAATGTATAGGCATCAACCCCTAATTCCGTGCGTTCTGTTGCGGCTAAAATCCCGGCTTGGGAATGCCACCAAACCGCCGTATTAACTATTAATTCTACAGGTTTTTCCGCTAAAATAACAGGGGGTAAAAGCCCTCCTAATAATCCCGTTAAAACATCCCCGCTTCCCCCACGACCTAAAGCTGGGGTACTATCAGGATTAATCCAAACTTGATTCGGAGTAGCTACACAGGTTCTAGCCCCTTTTAAAACAATAATAGCACCCGTTAATTCGGCGGCTTGTTTGGCTAATATTATTTGATTTTTTTCTAATGCTATCAATTCGGGAAATAGCCGTTTAAATTCTCCAAAATGGGGTGTTATAATAGTCGGAAATTTACGAGAAGATAGGGCGAGAACTGGATTCAATTTAGCCAAGATATTTAAAGCATCTGCATCTAAAATAATTGCACAATTTGCTGTTAATATTCTTTCCACAATGGCTTGAGCTTCTGTTGTTAATCCAGGGCCACAAACAATAGTTTGATAGCGGTTTAAATCTATATCTTCTGGAAGTTCAAGAATAGCTCCATTTTCTGTTTCAGGACAGCCAATAATTAGGGATTCTGGTAGTTGCAAAGTTAACAAGGGTTTAATCGAATTGGGTACAGCAATAGAAAGCATTCCCACACCGCTTACTCTGGCTCCTAATCCGGCTAAAATGGCGGCTCCTGTATATTGTTTGGAACCTGCTATAATTAATAAATGACCGTTTTTATATTTATGATAATTCACGGGACGGGGCAAAGGTAAACTATTAATTGCCGTGTCCTGAGTGATGCGATTTAGAATAGGATATTCCCCGATGATAGCATTAATATCCGTCAAAGGAATATCAAAATCAATCAGTTCTGCTCTGCCAATATAATCTAATCCGGTATCTTGTAAAAATGCTTGTTTCCATAGTCCCAAACAGAGGGTAATATTTGCTCTAATTGCTGTTCCTAATATTTCCCCTGTATCCGTATGAATTCCCGAAGGTAAATCAATACTAATCACAAATTTATTCAAATTATTAATTGTATTGATAGCATTGGCAATTTCTCCGGTAATTTCTCGCTCTAAACCAAATCCAAATAACCCATCAATCAGAATATCACAGTCATATAATTCTTTAATGTTAGAACTAAAATTAATTCCCAAACTAATAGCATATTTGGCATGGGATTCGGTTAATTCTTTACGCTTTGAAATTGGACTATAAATTACAATATTATAACCCAAAAAATAGAGTTCCCTCGCTACCACTAATCCATCACCACCATTATGTCCTGGCCCTACTAATATTCCGATTTTATCAGCCGGAGTGATTGATTTTTCTGAGAATAGAGTCTGTAACCTGTGGGTAATTTTTCCGGCAACTTTTTCCATTAAAGCCGCCACAGGTATCCCGGCAGAAAAGATACGTTCTTCGATATTTCGCATCTGTTCTGCCGTAACAACAATTTGTTGAATTTTTTTGGATCTAATCTTAGCATTCATACCGTTTCTTCTAGGTTCTCAGCGCTAGAGTAATGGGCTGTAATCATCCTTGAGCAAGGAAAAAGAAAAAATTTTCACAGATCTTGAAAGCTGGTGACAAGATTTGAACTTGCGACCGGCTGATTACAAATCAGCTGCTCTACCACTGAGCTACACCAGCAACGTTTCCGATTATAGCAAAAGTTACTAATTTTGATCAAGACTTTTTGAGATTTTTTTGGGCTATAGAGTTTCCAAATAATTCAACAGGTCGGCCATTTCCTGGGGATTGGGTTGAAATTTTGGCATGGGTGGGGTATTACCACCGGTGACTTGCTGAATAATGCCTACTTCTGATTTCCGTTGGGAAACATCCTGAAGACTTGGCCCTACTTGACTATCGGTTTGCCAAGCGTGACACCCGGCACAGTTATAAAGAAAAATTGCCTGTCCTCGGACAAAATCCCCTTTGATGGATAGCACATTCTCCACATAGGGATCAGAAACCTGTAACTTAGGAAGGACAAAAATCCAACCCAGGATCAAAACCATCAAGGCCAGGGTAGTGATGGAGGCTCGTTTGATCAGGACATCAATTTCTGTAATTGCAAGCTGGTTATCCAAGGTGTTTCTAATAATTTGAGACTGATCTACAAGAATCTTTACATTCTACCTAGTTTATAGCGTTGTCTGGTTAAGAGCAAGAGCGCTCAACAGTGAAGCGTCAACGGTTCAGGGTATGATTAGAGATTAATTGCTCAAATTAACACCAAGGAGTTATCTAGTGGTAGAACCATTATTATCGGGAATTGTTCTGGGTTTAATTGTCGTTACCCTATCCGGGTTATTTGTTGCGGCGTACCAACAATATCGTCGGGGAAACCAACTTAATATCGACTAAATATCCAACCGACCCTAGGTTAAGCCCCCCAGGGCTGTTTAATTTGCCAAAAATTAGGTACGAAAAAGCCAAAAATCAATAATATTTTCGGCTATCATTCTTTGAGTCATTGTCGGAGAATGATAGCCATTAATTTTGAGAAGATTAAGAACTATACTTCTAATAATTGCGAAGTAGGGGTAATTCGCTTTACTTATTACCGAGGTTTACTAGAAATTATGACACCTTTAAATCCCCATGAAGGTAACAAAAAACTATTAGGCCGTTTGGTAAGTACCTAAACAAAATTAATTACACATCCTCCACCCTGTTCCCTCCCCCCCTAGCCCCCCGTGCGCGGGGGGTTTGGGGGGGCTGTTCCGGTGTTCCCTCTCTCAACTAGGTAATTTATTTTGTGTAACTACTTAGAAACTCTGACTGAAGAATTAAATAATGATGCAAAATAGTTTGGAGATGGAAAAGATAAAATTATCTATGATTATTCCCTTCTGGAAACAGGAGGATTTTTTATTAGATATGATTACAAATTTAGAGTATAATTTAGATGTCAGTTATGAATTTATTATTTTAGTAAATTGCAATTTATTTGATTTTGAATTAGCTGATATTCTGAACTATTTGAACCTGCAAGGTCATCAAGTTTTATATTTTGAGCCTGCTTTTAATAGTCAAGAAATTTTTAATCAAGCCATTGCAAAAGCACAGGGTAATTATATTGTTTGGGTACAATATCCGGTTACTTTTTTTCCGAAAGGTTTGGCAGAAGCTATTAATATTTTAGATAATAATTTAGAAGTAGATGGAGTTAATCAAATTCCAGAATTAAAGAGTTTTCAGGAAAATGGGGAAGGAGTAAAAATTGGATCTATTTTTAGAAAGGCAATTTGGGAAAAGGAAATTATATTAAAGGAAGATTATATAGATAATTTTAATTGGGAATTTAAGTTTAAAAATAGTCAAAATAATTTGATTATTCATCAACTTTCTGAAAAAATATGTGAGCTTAAATTTAATAATTGTTTAAATCAAGAAATTAAAAAATTGCCTTTAGTTAGTGTTTGTATTCCAGTTTATAATGGAGAAAAATTTATTGCTGAAGCGATATCTAGTATTTTATCTCAAACCTATTCCGCGATAGAATTAATTATTTCTGATGATAATTCCTCTGATCATACCATCGCGATCGCCCAATCTTTTCAAACCCAAACTTCTATTCCGATTAATATTTTAACTCATCAAAATTTAGGATTAGCAGAAAATAGCAATTTTTGTATTAATCAATCTCAGGGTAAATATATTAAATTTGTCTATCAAGATGATATATTAATGCCTAATTGTATCGAAAAAATGGTTAATTTAGCCGAAACAGATCCCGATATTGGATTAGTGTTTTCACCTAGAGAAATGTTTTTTCTTGAACAAGAAAATATTAATTTAGAATTAATCGCAGTTTATCAACAATTCGCTAATTTACACCAAAGTTGGTCTAATTTAAAAGCTATTCAATGGGGAAAAGACCTCTTAGCTGATCCCAATTTATGGCAACATCCGATTAATAAAATTGGCGAACCCAGCACCGTGTTATTAAGAAAATCCGTATTTAAAACTATAGCAGGTTTTGACCCCCAATTAAATCAATTAGTCGATTTAGATTTATGGTGGAGAATATTGGCACAATTTAAAGTCGGTTTTGTCGAAGAAACTCTATCTTATTTTCGACTCCATACTCAACAAAAAACCTGTCAAAATATGTTAGAAGGTCAAGCAATGGATCTGAATTTTTATGATAAAATCTATTCCCATCCCGATTATCAGCTATTTCCTCCCCAATTTCGAGCCTCAAGCGGTATTGATCTATAATTCTATCCAATGGGGTTTGCTAACCTAACCAAAACCCTGTAAGGTTTGTTCAGAAATAATTTAGGACAGTTTTAACTATGGCTAATTTTCTCACTCCTAGCACAATTCCCGGTGTATTTGCCCTTTTAGCAAGTCCCCAAGATGATAATGTTTTTCTATTTTCTGGACAAGTTTCCGCCTATCCAGACGGTGTGCTATTATTGTCAGGAAATGATAGTTTACAGAGTTCTAATATCAACGATAATTTACTAATTAATGGCAATCAAGGAAATGATACTCTGGTCGCATCCAATGGATTTGATACGCTATTTGGTGGACAAGATAATGATCGGATTTTTGCCAGTTCTGGTAATGATTTAATCTTCGGAAATTTCGGGGATGATGTCCTAGAAGGAGGATTTAATGCCGATAGTATTTATGGCGGTCAAGGCAATGATACTCTTTATGGTGATGAAGATGGAGATATACTATTTGGTGATTTAGGAAATGATATTGTAGATGGGGATGGTGGGGTTGATACATTAATCGGTGGTTTAGGAAATGATACCTTTATTTTCGACCCAGGTGAAGCCAGTCTTCGGGTGCGGAATGTAGATGAAATCCGACAATTTGAACCGGGAACCAGTCCGTTTAATGGAGATAAAATCGCGGTTCCGGTGGGAACTCAAATTGATCCTAATTCATTATTTCGAGATCGGTTTGATTTGTTACCCCAAGAAAATGATCTCAATGGCGATGGCTTAAATGATATTATTGTGGAATTATTGGACGGAAGAATTTTGGGTGTTGTGATTAATGATGGATTTTTACCTGCTCAGTTAACCTTCGATTTGGATTTCGTTTTTAGTAACGCTTTCGATTTTAATTTATAAACAAAACCCAGGAGCTTTTATGGAAACCAACACCAAATTTAATGGGTTTTATTCTGCAAAATTAGCATTATTATGTTTATCAATGGTGCTATTGTTTGGGGGAAAAACTCAAACCCAAGCTATGACTACAACGGCGGTGATTGATCAGTTACAAAAATTAACTGATACTAACCGACAGAACCGTTTAGAAGCGATCAAAACCTTAAAAACCCTGGGTTCTCCGGCAATTCCGATTTTAGTCGAAGCCCTAACTGATGACCAGGAAAGCATCCGTCGGGGGGCGGCTTTTGCGTTGGGGGCGATGGCCCAAGATGCGGTGGATGCGGTTCCGGCGTTGTTGGCTACCTTAAAAGATCCAGTGTCGGCGGTGCGGATGGATGGGGCTGTGGCACTCAAACAAATTACCACAGCCTCCCCAGAAGCCTTGCAGCAAGCGGTTCAGGAGTTGACACCCCGATTAAACCATCCTGATACCGCCGTTCGTCAGGGGGCGGCTTTGGGCTTGGGAGTCATCGGTTCCGAGTCCCCAAATACTATCCCGCCGTTAATTGGGGCGTTGAAGGATACCGATGAGGAAGTCCGACTGGCGGCGGCGATCGCCCTTAAACGCATGGGTGCGGTGGCGGTTCCGGCTTTGAAAGAGGCGTTGAATCACCCGGATATGGGGGTGCGGGCTAGGGCGGCTTTTGCTTTGGGGAATATTCAGGCGTCGGGGATTACGGGTGTAACTCAAGCGCTACAAAATAGCGATCGCCAAATTCGTCAAACGGCCGCGATGACTTTGGATCAACTCACCTCTAATCAATTGTTGGTTCAACGATCAAATCAGCCTGGGGTCAGTCCTCAAGGAAATCAACCCGGAAATCGACCTATGGGAAATCGCCCCCTGGGAAATCGCCCTGGAACGATTCCTGGGCCTATGGGGAATCAACCCCGGGGTATGGGTTCTTAACTTTTTTGGTATAGCAGTCGCCATCAAGATTAGGACAGGGTGCGTACACTTTTCTGACGTACCCTATGAATGGTTTTCAGAATATGAATGATCCTCGACCTAGTAAGTACCTAAACAAAATTAATTACACATCCTCTACCCTGTTCCCTCCCCCCCTAGCCCCCCGTGCACGGGGGGTTTGGGGGGCTGTTCCGGTGTTCCCTCTCTCAACTAGGTAATTTATTTTGTGCAACTACTTATTAATATTCAACGGTTATATGCCGAGGCATTAGCCTTGGAACAGGCGGGATATTTTGAACCCGCACAGGCAAAATATCAACGGGTTTTAGAGTTAGATCAGAATAATATTGAGGCGTTGCAAGGTTTAGCAAGGACGTATTTTTATGATAAGAAATATGATCAAGTATTGGAAATTTTAGAACATTGCTTAATCTTAGATGGAACCCAAGGGAGTCAATATTATAGTTTGGGTTCGGTTTGGGAAAAACTGGGGAATATTACTGAAGCAATTTCGGCCTATAAATTGGGGATTGATTTAGATAAGAAAGGCATAGATGGGTGTTTAAAATTGGGTGACTTGTTGGCAGAATTGGGAGAATTTCAAACAGCACAATTCTATTATCAGCAAGGAATAGATCGACAACCCCATACAGCTATGGGATATTTAAAATTAGGCAATCTTTTTTTAGGACAAAATCGGGTAGAAGATGCGATCGCTATTTATGAAACAGCCTTAAATATTCATCCCAATCATGCTGATTTATTATATCAGATGGGATTAGCATTCAGGGTTAATCAAAATTCTGAAAGGGCGGATTTTTATTTTGCTTTAGCCGCAGAATCTCAAGATCAGTATGAAACAGCTATTCAATTTTATCATAATATTTTACAGACTCAATTAGCTACAGTTGAGATTTATTTAAGGTTGGGAAACTGTTATCAAAATTCAGATCAATGGTTGGAGGCGGTTGCTATTTATGAACAGGCTTTACCACGGTTTCCTGATGGGATAGAATTATATTTAGCTTTAATTTCAGCTTGGCAAAATTTGGGAGAAATTCAAACGGCATTGCAAATAGCTGAACAATCTATTGATAGGTTTCCAAATCATATTTCCGTCAGATTTGCTAAACAATCTTTGTTACCGATTTTATATAATAATTCTCCAGAAATTTTTAAGTTTAGACAAGATTTTACAGAAGAATTAGTTAAATTAATTGAACAAACAGATTTAGAGGATTTAGAAGTTAAACAACAGGCGTTAACCGCTATTGCTAGGGGAACTCATTTTTATTTACAATATCAGGGATATGATGATTTAGAACTACAAAAACAATATGGTGAATTTGTCCATCGAATTATGCAAGCGAATTATCCTGAATGGACAAAACCTTTATTATTAACACAATTAAGTCCTAATCAAAAAATTAAAGTTGGTTATATTTCCTCTCATTTAACCTGGCATACGGTCGGGTTAGTATTTTTAGGATGGTTGAGAGATTGCGATCGCGATCAATTTGAAATATATTGTTATTATACCGGAAAAGATACGGATTTTATTACTAATTTATTTCAACTTTATAGTGATCAATTTTATCATATTTATGGTAATTTAGAGAATATTGTTGAGCAAATTTTAGCTGATCAAATTCATATTCTGGTATTTTTAGATATTGGGATGTGTCCCCAACTTACCCAAATAGCCGGGTTACGAGTTGCCCCAATTCAATGTGCAGCTTGGGGACATCCAATTACTACGGGTTTACCCACGATTGATTATTTTATTTCTGCGGAATTATTAGAACCTCCTAGGGCTGAAAACCATTATTCAGAAAGGTTATTTTGTTTGCCGAATTTAGGAATTAATTATGCTCAACCTCCGTTATTAGAACAGCAAAAAACTCGGTTAGATTTTGGATTAAAAGCGGATACTATTTTATATTTATCCTGTCAATCTTTATTTAAGTATTTGCCGGATTTTGATTTAATATTAGTGGCGATCGCCAAGCAAGTAAAATCCGCTCAATTTGTGTTTATAGCCCATTGGAATGCTGCAATTACCGAAAAGTTTAAACAACGGTTAAAACGATCTTTTGCCGAACATTATTTAGATATTCAAGAATATTGTATGATTTTACCACGTTTAGATAAACTAGATTATTTACAACTTAATAATTTAGCTGATATTGGCTTAGATAGCCTGCAATTTACTGGGTTTTTAACGACTTTAGATAGTTTATCCTGTTGTCTTCCCCTGGTTACTTGTGAGGGAGAATGGATGAGAAGTCGTCAGTCGGCGGGAATATTAAACCGATTAGGAATTACAGAAACTATTGCCCAAAATCGAGAAGATTATATTAAAATAGCAATAAAGTTAGGATTAGATTTAGAATGGAGATTAGCAATTAGAGAAAAAATTAAACAAAATCAATGGATACTCTATGAGGATAAAAGTTGTGTCCCAGCATTAGAAAAATTTTATCAACAAACCATTCACAATTTTAATTAGATTCCCCTAAATCCCCCTATTCCCTATTCCCTATTCCCTATTCCCTGTTCCCTCCCCCCCTAGCCCCCGTGCACGGGGGGTTTGGGGGGGGCTATTCCCTATTCCTATATGAGTCAAGCAATTTTAATTAATCTCAGAGAAGCGTTTTTTAATGCGCCTGGATTTTGGCAAAGTCGGTTTTTAATCAAAACCGGAAATTGGTGTAAATCAGTCGATGGTTTAGATAAAAGTCGCACCGATGGTTACTCAATTTTGGGCAGTTTTGTGAATCAATGTGATCAATTATCAACACAACAACCGGGATTATACTTATTTTGTGAAAAGAAGAAACAAAAACAGAATGTTACAGAACGATTATATACTTTATTTATCTTAGAACCCGATGGAAGTGTAGAAGTATTAAACGAATTAAAAACCGCTAGTAAAGATTGGGGGGTGCAATTATGGCCGGAAATTGATGCCTATTTTATTCGACAACAAGATTCTGGAGAAAAAAGACGTCAACAATTAATGCAAGAAATTCAACAACTAGAGTTTGAATTAAAGCAACGCCGCGGCGAATTAGCAGCGTTAGACAGAGTTGAATTTGATCTTTAAATATTAAATCAAACCGATTAGGGACTGGGCTGATTTTTAAGAACATTAACAACTGAATCAGCAACAAAATTAGATAAAATATTTTCTCCTGTTTTCTGATAGTGGCAACAGTTATCAATATAAGCTGGTTCTTTAGTATCATCAAGAATAGCTACTCCATCAAAAAAATTAATTTGATTAGCTTTGAGTTCATTCACCTCTTTTAACAAAAGGGGATATCCTTTTTTGACAGCATCTTGATAGGGACTATCTTGACTAAAGGCAACTTTTTTTTCCGCTTCACTAAACACTCGCTTTGTGGGATAATATTGATTAGGTTGTAAAATATGGAAATAGGGAATATTATTTTCTTTTAAAACTTCATGGATTAAAATGGAACTTTTAGCCCAATGATTAGCAATTTTTGGGAATAGTTCAGCATCGGTTAAAATGGGATCTTGCATATAAAAATAAATCACACTTTCCGCAGAACTTCCCTCCTCCGTAGGCTTCTGGCGATATCGTTCAAATCGTGCCACATCTCGGCGATAGTTTTTAACTAAGTCTTCAACATACAGGGACATGACCGCATTACAAGCAGCTAAGGGACAATCTTTTAAAGTCTCTAAGGCATTTTTGATTTTAGGTTTATTATCTTTAATTCTTAATAGGGTTTTGAGGGCTTTAGTCGATAAACTATTATTAGCTAAACCCGTTAAGGCTTGAACATGGGATGAACTGGGCATGGCAAATTCTAATCCATTTTGATTATTAATATTAGCGAGGGCAACTTCATTAAAGCCATCAATATTAATCACCAGATCAAATTTTTGCCCCAAAGAAAGCAGATAATTTAAAGTAATTAGCTGTTGGGGTTGTTTATAGCCTCCAGTTGCTAAGGAAATAATAATTAATTCTTTGCCTTTGAATTGAGGAAGTTGTTGGAGTTTTTTCTCTAAAATCTTATTTTGAACTTCATAAATTGAGTAATTCCCCGCAACGGAGCCACCTAAAACTCCAACAATTACTTGATTTTTATTGGTTTTTGTGTAGGGGTAATCATAAGGAGAAATAAACCCATAATTATTATACTTAAATCCGGGTCTAAAATCGGGGCCAGGTTTCTGTATATAACCAAAATAAGGATGCAATCTTTCGACTATAGATTCCCCGACTCTCACCCCTTCTAAATTAACTCCTAGGTTCTGTAAATCCTCTGTACGTTCCCGGGTATAATAGAATTGTTGATGCTTAGAATAATAAAAAATTAACGAGCCAATTTCTAAAAGAACAAATAAAACAACTAGGTTAATTAACCCTATTTTTAGACCTTGTTGAACTTGAGGAAAGAATTTAAAATTTTTCATCATCGTAATACAATAAAGTTAAAACCAAAAAATCAGAATTTTTAATAACTCAAGAAAATCACTATATCATATATAGCACTAAGCATTATAGTTAGGACACTTCTAAATCCTGTTCCCTCCCCCCTAGCCCCCCGTGCACGGGGGGTTTGGGGGCTGTTCCCTGTTCCCTGTTCCCTGTTCCCTGTTCCCTTTTCTAAGAGTGCGTAACACTTTATGGTTGAGTTTTTTTGGTTTGACTCATCAGTTGTTGACAAACTTGACTCGCCATTAATTCCCCGGCGACGCGATTTCCCTCAACGTTCCAATGTCCGCCACAGACTTCCGCATTCTTAAATCCATGTAAACAAATTCCGGCTCTTTCTGCTTCTTTTCGTAATGGTTTTGCTAACTGTAAAACCGGAAATCCCTTTTGTTTTCCTAACGCTTCAATTCGCTTATTTGGGTAAAATAAATCTTTAATTTGATGTTTTTCCATAAATTCTTGACGTTTTTTGAGATCGGGCAGAACTTGAAAGGAGTCACTTACCATTATTAGCATAAAATCCTTTCCTTTGGCTTTAACTTCATCCCTGAGTAATGTAATTAACTGTTCTGTAATTTTCCAAGCTTGTTGCCAATTTTGATCGGGGGGTTCCTTATAAAAATTAATCTCCGTTTCCTGATAGTCTTTTTGCAACTGACGACGTTTAGATTCCATTTCCGCTTGTCTCATTACTTGTAATATTCGAGAATTTGTCATTAATGGATAAGGTAATTGATCCATTTTAGAAAATAAATAATAATCTCGTTCAATACTATTAGGATTTAATTTTCTAAAGGATACATCTTCCACAAGTTGACCATTTTTTTCGACAAAATAGGGACGTAAATGATCATGTTCTAAGGGGCGATAATTATTTCTAATATCATTCCCTGGATAGAACCCCAAAATTACTAAATCGGGAGAAAATTGTTGGGCATGATGTCGCCAAGTCATTAATTCTTGGGCAGTCCCATAACCCTGAACTCCAAAATTTAAGACTTCAATATTTTTCCCCTTTAAAATCGGGCAGGTTTTTAATTGAGTTTCCATAATTGATAATGCCGTTTTTTCTAGGGGAACGTGCAAAGCTTCCATAAAAGAATCCCCTATTACAGCAATGCGATAACTATTAGCTGGTTTTTCTAAAGTTCGTTCGCGATCGCGCATTCCAAAACTGTTCATTTTCACTTCTGAAACCTCTCCTTCCCCCGCCCAAACTGTTTTAGCATTCGGTCGAGGTGACCAACCCCGTTCGGGATCGTTGACGCTATATGCGAGAGATTCGGAGTCCGCCGGAAGGGGCGGTTGATGTTCAATTCCTGCAATTCTTAATCCCACTTCCCCCAAAACAATTGCTAAGACTAAACTCGCAAAAACTAAGCTTGTATTTAAAATTAACGACTTCCAAATCTTCATAATTATTTTTTATTTTCACACAATTGATTAGCAATTAATTCGGCGGCTAAACGATGTCCCTCTGGATTCCAATGTCCCCCACAAAGCGTACCATTTTTTTTAAACCCATGTAAACAGGTTTGATTTTTGGTTGCATAGGATTGAAAAGCGGGGGCTAAGTCTAAGACCGGGAAATTATTCCGTTTCCCGATATCTTTTAACCGTTGATTGGGATAATATAAATTATCAATTTTATTAGAGACTTGAAAGAATTTTCTGGTGGCTTCATCTTGATGAACTTGCATTGGATCGGCAATAATAACTAATAAAAAATTAGCTTCTTTATTTTTGACTTCTTGCTGCATTGAGGTGATTAAATCTTCTGTAATTTGCCATGCTTCTTTCCAATTAGAGTCTTTAGGTTCCCGAAAGGTGCTAACACTTAATTCGTTAGAGTGTTTAACCAAATTATTTTTGCGATATTCTAATTCGGCTTTTTTTGCCACCTGTAAAATCCGAGAGTTATTGACTAACCAATCTGGAAAATGATCAACGGTTGTAATCAAATAGCGATTACTATAGCCCAAGGGCAAATCACGGAAAGAAAAATCCGGTTCTAATTGACCATTTTTATACACAAAAAACGGCCGATAATAGTTATTTTCTAATTGTCGGGAATTATCAATCACATCATTGCCAACAAAAAAGGAAACAATCACTAAATCGGGGTGATATTTTCCTACTTTTTCCCGTAGGGTAATTAATTCTTGGGCGGTTCCATAGCCATCAACTCCAAAATTGAGGACTTCAATATTTTTACCTTTAAATTTAGAACAATTACCTAAGGTTTTTTCTAATACTGAAGTATAGTTTTTTGCGGCTGGAACTTGGGATGCTAAGGTAAAAGAATCTCCTAAAACTGCAATTCTAAAGGTATTTTTAGGTTTAGCGATCGCATATTCTTTATCCCTCAATCCATCACTATTAATTTCAACATAAGATTCACCTTCATACTGCCACCATCCCTTTGCCCCAGGTCGATTCGACCAACCGAGATCGGGATCGGATTGGGTAAAAAAGGAGGGAGAAAAAACTGCATGACTCGGTTCAGGAAGTTTTTTTAATCCCTGAATATTGGCTACCCTTAAACCGATTTCCCCGACAGCAAAACCCAGGACTAAACTACTTAAAGCCAGCCCTAGATTTACTGCCCATATTTTCAACTGCCCCATCGTTTAGAATAAGGTATAAATAAACGGTGCGATCGCCGAACCATGACTCAGAACAATCAAAGCCCCTAATAAAACGAGTGTAATAATTAGAGGCAATAACCAATACTTTTTGCGTTCTCTCATGAACGCCCAAATATCTTTCAAAAAATCTAATGTTGCTTCAAACACTAGAAGGGACGCTCCATACTTTCTTTGGATCTAACTTGACTCGCAACCCGATAGGTTGAGAGATTGGGATTTAATTCGCGCCGCATCGCATCAGAACCGAATAGGCGTTTAATAAATCCCATCGGAGCCATCATAACGTAAAAGACGACACCCAGAATAATCTTGCTGTTAATTGCTCCCATGAATAACCCGAATTTCATCCAGTAGTGATACACGGGATTTAAGGTTTTGGGGGCGATTAAGGCCCAAATGATCAGAACGGTTCCCAATACCCAGGGCCAAGTGCGGGGGGGCCAATGTCCGAATAATAAAGGTAAAACCAGACCAAATAAGCCAATAATAATGGCTCCGGTTGTTAGTCCAAATTCGCGTAATCCTTTAGCGTCAAGTTGAGGAATATCGTGATCAGTCATAATCTTCTTAATTAAATTCAACCGTAGTGAGCCCTGAAGGGCTCTAAAATCATTTCCTCGTTCCCAGGCTCCCGCCTGGGAATGAATTTTAAGAGGCTCTGCCTCCTAGATCAAGGGTGGCAGAGCCACCAATCAAGCATTTCTAGGTAGAACCTAGAAACGAGAGTAACGTTAATCTAATTCAAATTCTTTTTGCCAAGCATCATCTTTTTCCCAGGGCGTTTGTTCGGTTTTAGCTAATAAGAAATTCTCCAAAACTAGATAATCCATTTCCGTTCGCATAAAACAACGGTAGGCATCTTCGGGACTCCCAACAATCGGTTCTCCCCGCACGTTAAAAGAGGTATTAACAATCACAGGACAGCCCGTTTGTTTTTCAAAATGATGAATTAAATCATAATAACGGGGGTTAGTTTCTTTGTGAATAGTTTGTACCCGGGCGGAATAATCAACGTGGGTAATAGAGGGAAGTTCTGAACGGGGAACATTAAGTTTTTCAATCCCAAATAGTTGTTCCTGTTCTGGAGTCATGGGAATTCTTAAACTCTCTTGAACCGGAGCCACAATTAACATATAGGGACTGGGGCGATCTAATTCAAAATAATCAGAAACTCGTTCCGCCCTCACCGATGGAGCAAAGGGTCGGAAAGACTCTCTATATTTGATTTTCAGGTTCATCACCGACTGCATTTTTTGATTGCGCGGATCACCAATAATTGAACGTCCTCCTAACGCCCTCGGCCCAAATTCCATCCGTCCTTGGAACCATCCAATCACGTTTCCATCGGCTAAAATTTCCGCTAGACGGGGCATTAATTCCACATCATCTAAGCGTAAATATTTTGCCCCAGCCGTGTCTAAATACTCCTGAATTTCAGCATCGCTAAATTTTGGCCCCAAATAGGAACCTTGCATATAATCCAAGCGTTTTTGATGGGTTTTTAACGCCACAACCGAAGGTTTTGATCCGGCACTGGTTTCTAATAGTTTTTCCGCCGAAATATCAAAGGCAAGATCGGTTTCTACGTTGCGAGGTTGTTGATGATATTGATACCAAACCGCTAAGGCTGCCCCCAACGCACCTCCGGCATCTCCAGCCGCCGGTTGAATCCAAATATCCTTAAACGGGCCTTCCCGCAGAATCCGGCCGTTAGCCACGCAGTTGAGGGCCACACCTCCGGCTAAACAGAGGTAATCGACGTTTAATTCCTTCTGGACACTGCGGGTTAGACGCAATACCACTTCTTCAGTGACAACTTGAATCGAGGCGGCGATGTCCATTTCCCGTTGGCTAATCGGGGTTTCGGGTTTGCGAGGCGGGCCACCAAATAGTTGATCAAACTTGCTATTGGTCATGGTCAGACCAACGGCATAATTAAAATATTCCAGATTTAATCGGAATGTGCCATCGTCTTTTAAATCAATTAAATGGGTGAGGATTTTATCAACATAAATGGGTTCGCCGTAAGGTGCTAATCCCATTAATTTATATTCCCCGGAGTTAACTTTAAACCCGGTATAATAGGTAAAAGCCGAATAAAGTAAACCCAAAGAATGGGGAAAATCTATTTCCCAAACCGGGGTTAAACTATTACCATCCCCCAGCCAGACGGAAGTTGTCGCCCATTCTCCCACACCATCTAAACACATTACCGCCGCTTTTTGAAAGGGACTAGGAAAGAAGGCAGAAGCCGCGTGGGATTGATGATGTTCGGTAAATAATAGGGGGGGAAGTTTAGCTTTTTTAGCCCCGGCTATGATGGCTAATTCTTTTTTTAATACGGATTTTAGGTAAAGTTTTTCTTTTAACCAAACGGGCATGGCCTTAATAAAAGAACGAAACCCTCGCGGTGAGTAGCTGAGGTAGGTTTCAAGGAGTCGTTCAAATTTAACCAGGGGTTTATCGTAGAAAACAACCTGATCAATTTCAAAAAAAGTGATGTTCGCTTCCTGAAGACAATAGCGGATGGCATTGGCGGGAAATCCGGGGTCGTGCTTTTTGCGCGTAAACCGTTCTTCCTGGGCCGCGGCTACGATTTTACCATCACAGACGAGCGCCGCGGCGCTGTCATGGTAGTAGGCTGAAATTCCAAGTATGTTCATTGATGTCTCCTCACTAGGCGCAGTCGAGCCTGTCTGTGATTATAAAGAAAAAAGAATTGACACTCTCCGCGCGTTTACGCGCCGAGATTCTTAATTCAGCGACTGACCTTTAAGCACCGTATCTCTTTCGAGCAATACTCAAACCTTTCAATCGTGAAAAGTCACCAATTGACGAGCCTGGCTTACGGCAACCCCAGAGGGTCTATCTCCAAAAGCGTACTAGGATACGACCTAGAGTTCGGGCGTGCCCCGCCCTACCTTAATTGATGAAACCAAATTATGTGTTTTCTGGTAATGAGAATGCGTTGATTCTCTAGCTGTGTTTTACAAGGTTTTCGCTACCCTTCTTGTTACTCTCAAGGAGTTTTCAGGTTCGAGGGTGCCGACTAAAAGCCGCTTCACAACCGCCCACCTTGGGGATTTCAACCATCTCTATCTTAATCCAAAGCCGTACTAGAAGCACGGGGTTTTAGACCCAAATTCTCGATAACACCCCAACAAGTCTTTCAACGCATCACCCAAGTTGTTGCAGGAGGTGAAATTCCAAAAGCGAGTGATTTAAAGTTATGGGCGGAGTTACAAGGCTGGCAAACCACTCAAACTCCTAAAGGCCCGTTGAAATACACTGATGAAAATGGCGTAGTTCGGCTAACCTTAAAGTAAGGCAGTTCTAGGACATCAGGAAGTAATTATCCCCATGTTGAACTCAGAAATACCGATAGTCAAAGGATAGATATCTGGGGAAATCACGTTACTCGCAAAAGTCCAGGGAATCATACACGCATCCAATGGGACATATAAAATTATAGATTATGGATAGACTTAATTATTGGCAGTTACCAGGTTTAGAAAATATCTATCTTGAAGATAGTTATGTATTGGGCATCAAAACTGATACCGCTATAGAATTCTTTTTAGAAGCTGTTTTGACAGAAAATCATTCGCTTTACACTTCTCCTTTGCCTGGAGAACAGTATTGTTATCGAAGCATAACTTTAAAATTTCCCCATCCCCAAACCTATAATCTAACTTTAAATAAAATGATCCCAATTATCGATCCTGATGGAACTTGGGATTATGGTAATATTGATGAGTTTTTTTTAGAAAACGAAGCCTATCATTTAATAGGTGAATGGGGAGAATTAACCATTGTTTCAGATTCTCCTATTATTGAATTTGATTCTAACTTTTCAATAACTAATAGTGACTTTCTGCAAAAAACGATTAGTTTTGAAAAAATCAAAGACATTTATTCAACTTTAATTGATGAAAATGTTAAATCTTTATCAATTAATTTTTCCGTGTTAGCAATGCGTTAAATCATTGTTGATATAAAATCCAGAAAATATTCCTGATAACCATAATTAATTCAGTTGTTTGCGATGAATATTAACCCAAATTCAACTATCAGGCCGTACCTCAAGCCACTGATTAATTAATTTATTGATTTTCTATTTCATCATATAAACTTTCAACTAGATTTTCTAATTTTTCTTCAGAACAACAGTCAATTAACATATCAAAAACATCCAGCAGTTTAGCGGCATTTTCTCCTAAAATGGGACTCATATCCCAAACATCTTGTACCCAGTCTCTAGGGAGTTCATCATCAAAAATCATACGTTCTAAAAGTTGTCTGGATTCCGTTTTGCTCAGAGTCATAATACTGCAAAATTACTAAGATTGGCACTTCAACTATAATATCAAATTGTGGTGATTAGTTGGGTTACGGAAGATACAACCTAACTTTTAGACTCAATCACTATAGCGTTCTTCCCCATTAACCCCTAACGACCACTTTTATAAGTATACTATTAAACGCCTAACTTTAATTAGAATTAGAGGTAGGTTTACCAAAAATTGTAAAAGACATTTTTCCGGTTAAGCCACTTTTCCAAGTCAAGTCATTCCGATCTCGAAAAAAGATTTTTAGATCGGCATCCTGTAATTGAGTTTTGGGCTCAGTGGTCATCCATAACCAGTCATCAGTATGACCCTGAGTATTATTAACAATTGATAACAAATACCGTCCCGGTTCTAATTGAAACGGCATCACCGAACCCACATAATTAAATACGGGATGGGAAAACCGTTCAATATTGGTTTTAGTTTGGCGTACTTCCCTTAACTGCACATCAATTTTAGGTTTAATTTCTGGGACTCCTTCAACCATTTTAAAAATTCTCAAAGAAAATTTATCCTTTGAAGGTTGACCATCGGGGAAATATTGACCATGCCAATCAATTTGATCCACTTCAACTGTTTCGTTAATGATAAATTCATGGCCAATTTGTTGTTGTCCAGAGAAATATTGACCATCAAAATCACTCAGTAATCCAAAGGAACCATTGCCTTCACCGGAACCAACAATCACCTCAGCCTTTACTGAAATCAACAAATAGTTAGCCCAGATAAAACTACTCAAAAATCCAGTTAAAATTATCGCAGATGACTTGAAAAACTTAATTTTTTTTGACATCATAAAACTTGATAATTGATCTTGAAAACTCAAATTAATATACAATAGTAACAGTGAACTTCAACTCAATCCTCTCTATGATACCTGCTCCGATCCCAGATAACGAAAAAGAACGATTAGAAGCCCTGTATGACTATCAAATTCTTGATACCCAAGCAGAACCTTCTTTTGATGAATTAACCCTGCTGGCGACCTATATTTGCAAAACACCGATTGCTTTAATTAGTTTACTCGATCGCGATCGTCAATGGTTTAAATCAATTATTGGCCCGATACCACCAGAAACAACTAGAGATATTGCCTTTTCTTCCTATTGTATTTTACAACAGGATTTCATGATTGTTCCCGATACCTTAAAAGATGAAAGATTTATTAATAATCCCCTGGTTATATCCGAACCCAAAATCCGTTTTTATGGGGGTTTTCCCTTAATCAATAATCAAGGTTTTGCCATTGGAAGCCTATGTGTGATGGATTTTATGCCTCGCAATTTAGCCCTAGCTCAAACTGAATCTTTAAAACTGATTAATTATCAAATTATGAGACAGTTAAACACCCGTCGCCATCTTTCTAGTATCAACCAAGCCGTTGATTATTGTTTTAAATCATTGACAGCCAGCTAATTTTTATTAAGATTTTATTCCCCCTTAACCTATGTATCCTAACGTTACGATTATTGAGCATCCTTTGGTTCAACATAAACTCACCTTGATGCGACGAGAACAAACCAGTACCGCTAAATTTCGGCAATTATTGCGGGAAATTAGTATGTTATTAGCCTATGAAATTACCAGGGATTTACCCCTAAAAAAAGAGTTAATTCAAACCCCCCTTGCTGCGATGGAAGCACCGATTTTAGCCTCGGAGAAAAAAATGGTGATTGTTTCCATTATGCGGGCAGGTCAGGGAATTTTAGATGGAATTTTAGAATTAATTCCTTCGGCAAGAGTCGGACATATTGGTTTATATCGAGATCCTCGAACCTTTATCCCTATTGAATATTATTTCAAACTTCCTGATGATATAGAAGAACGGGAAGTTTTAGTAGTTGATCCGATGATTGCTACGGGAAATACAGCCATTGCTGCTATCCAAAGATTGAAACAAACTAACCCTTTTTCGGTCAAATTTCTGTGTTTAATTGCCTCTCCCGAAGGGATTAAAAATTTTCATTCCTATCACCCTGATGTTCCTCTATATACGGCTGCCATTGATGATCATTTAGATGAACATGGGTATATTATTCCGGGGTTGGGGGATGCGGGCGATCGCCTATTTGGAACTAAATAATTAGCAGGATAAGATAGTAAAGCTTACTATAGTTAATTAACTATTATAACAGCTTTTACCAGAAAAATGTCAGTCAAAAGTAAAAATTTTAGGGAATAGCAAAAATGAAAACAGTTAAAATTTTACCTAACTATATTAATGGAAAATGGGATTTATCCCAGGCAACACAAACCTTAGATATCATTAACCCGGCGACCTTAGAAGTATTAGCAAAAGTCCCTCTTTCTCCTGCAACGGAACTGAATCAGGTGGCAGAAATCGCCCAAAAATCCTTTAATTCATGGCGACAAACCCCAGTTACAGAGCGTATTCGTTATTTGTTTAAACTCAGAGAATTACTTGAACAAAATCAACAGGATTTAGCAGAAACAATAACCTTAGAATGTGGAAAAACCCTGGCTGAATCCCTAGGAGAATTACAACGGGCGATTGAAAATGTGGAAGTAGCTTGTGGTGTTCCTAGCTTAATTCAAGGTTACAATTCCGAAGATATTGCTAGGGGAATTGATGAAATGATGATTCGTCAACCTTTAGGAGTTGTGGCGATTATTGCCCCGTTTAATTTTCCGGGGATGATTCCATTTTGGTTTTTTCCTTATGCGATCGCCTGTGGCAATACTTGTATTATTAAACCCTCGGAAAAAGTACCTTTAACCATGCAAAAGGTGTTTGGTTTAATTGATCAATTAGGACTACCCCCAGGAGTGATTAATTTAATCAATGGAGGCAAAGAAACCGTTGATGCTATTTTAGAAAATCCCCAGATTAAAGCGATTAGTTTTGTCGGTTCCACGGCCGTTGCTAAATATGTTTATAGTCGGGCTGCTGCTAATGGCAAACGGGCACAATGTCAGGGCGGGGCAAAAAATCCGGCGATTATTTTACCCGATGCTGATTTAGAAATGACCACAAAAATTATTGCTGATAGCGCCTTTGGTTGTGCCGGACAACGGTGTTTAGCCACATCAATTGCGATTACTATTGGTCAAGCTAAACAGAGTTTTACCGATGCGATCGCCGCGGCTGCGGAAACTCGAATTGTTGGTTATGGATTAAATAAAAATGTCCAAATGGGAACGGTTATTTCCGCCGAAAGTAAAACTCGAATTGAAGGATTAATTCAACAGGGAAAACAGGAAGGAGGCAAAATTTTAATTGATGGCAGAAATCCTAAAATTTCCGGCTATGAACAGGGTTATTTTATCCGCCCGACTATTTTACAAGATATTAACCCCCAGGGAGAAATTGCCCGCACCGAAATTTTTGGCCCGGTATTAAGTTTAATTCATCTAAATACAATGGAAGAAGCGATCGCATTTATTAATCAAAGTGAATACGGCAATATGGCCTGTTTATTTACTCGCAGTGGGGCGGCAGCGCGACAGTTTCGCTATCAAGTTCAGGCGGGAAATATTGGGATTAATATTGGTGTCGCCGCACCGATGGCATTCTTTCCTTTTAGTGGTTGGAAAAATAGTTTTTTTGGAGATTTACACGGTCAAGGACAGCAGGCGGTTGAGTTTTTTACCCAAACAAAAGTTGTGGTTGAAAGGTGGTTATCTGACTGGTCACGACAATTTTAACTGGGGATTTGGAGGGCGAGGAGACCTCGCCCCTACCTGTTTTAATGATGATGGTGATGATCGTGACCATGATCATGATCATGACTGTGGTGGTGATCATCATGGCTATGAACACTCACCAAGGAAGGATTGACCGCCAAAGCCATTTCATTTAATAATGCTTCAATTTGGGGGTTTGCCCAATCTGCGGACATTTTTAAAAACTCTGGATGGTCGTTAACACACTCCATTTGTACATATTTAACATCACCATATTTCCGACGTAAACCCTCAATAATATGCTCAACATCTAACAGGGTTTCATGGTTTTCGGTGGCAAATCCAATCGGCATAAAGACAATCGCTTTTGCCCCTAATTCAATTAAATTATTCGCCGCCAATTGAGCGTTAGGTTGTGTCCATTCAATTAAGGGGGTATCATGGTTTAACCAACCCACAGAAATTAACGGATAACGGTTAATTAAATTTTCCCGCACCTGCTCATAAAGGGCTTGACTTTCATCAATTCCCGATGTAAACCCTTTGGCTTTGTGGGGACAACCATGATTCATTAAAACAATCCCAATTTGAGAGGGGAGACAGGATTGAATCAGGTCTTTTTGAATCTTGTCTTCTACTAACTGTCCTAGCAGTTGAATATAGGCAGGTTCATTATAAAAAGAAGGGATATACCGTTGACCTTTTATCCAATGTTCACCTTCATTTGCTAATTTTTCCAGGGCTATATTCACCTGTTCCACGGCAATTCCACTGGTAAAAATAGAATCAACCACTAACAGAGGATAAATTAACAGTTTATCAAATCCTTCGGCTTGAATTTGAGTTAAAACCTGTTCAGGCAGAAAGGGAGCGCAGAAGTTAAAGGCTTTAAATACTTTAATCCGATCTCCCCATTTTTCTTTTAAATGTTCCTCAATTCCCACCCGTTGTTTCTCAAAAATGGCATTATGGGGAGAAATAAAATTCCCATGTTGATGACTCCATTCATGGAGATCAAACATCGCTAAAAGTTTAGCTAAAGGCGGATAGACCCAAGTGGGAACCGGGGCAAATTTAGCGGTTAAAAGGTTTAAAGCCTGTTCGTTATAATTGGCAAAGTCTTCATAACTTTCGACTTCACCATAACCCATCAGCAAAACCGCAACTCGATTTTTACCCTCTGCATGGGTCGGTGCTGAATTAATTATTTCCAGTCTTTCAGGAGTCGCAACCAAGTTTTTGTCCTCACGTTCAAGTGCTACTATCGAGTCCTGCTAGGGAACCGTCCCCGACGTTATCCGACGGGGGTATATCCTTTAGAATGACTCTCTTTGATAGTTTAACATCCCCTACAGGGGGATGGGGTAAAACAGTGAAGTAGTATCATAGCACCCATTCCCCATTCCCCATTCCCCATTCCCCATTCCCCATTCGTACTTACCCATCAACAAATGCTATTAATTTGTCCTGGCATTCATCCACCGGAATTAACGGAATCTTTTTTAGATGGAGTTTTGGAAAATTGGAAAAATCAACAACAATTGGGAGAATTATTGATTTTTCCAACTCAAGATTATCCCGCCTATTCAAGTCTTGATATTTTTAATTTTATTGATCAAAATCATCCCAAATCTGCTATAATAATTATAGCTTTTAGTGCCGGAGTTGTCGGAGCAATTGGGGCTGCTTTAGCTTGGCAACAATTGGGGGGGGAAATTCAAGGATTGATTGCCATTGATGGTTGGGGGGTTCCTTTAATCGGTAATTTCCCAATTTATCGCATCAGTCATGATTATTTTACCCATTGGAGTTCGGCATTATTAGGAGGAGGAATAGAAAGTTTTTATGCCGATCCTGCCGTTGAACATTTAGAATTATGGCGATCGCCCCAAACCACAAAAGGATGGTGGATACATCAAACCTCAACGGGATTAAAAACCGCAACTCCCACCACCGCCAGAACATTTATTCAAAATGTATTTAATAGTTTAAACTAGAGAAACTCATTCAATATTTAGAAAAATGACTGTAGCCACAAATCCAAATAAAACCGTAATTTCTGTTAATGGAGTCGATCATTATTGTGAGTGGGTGACAACAGCCAACTCCACACCCGGAACTAAACCCGTAATGGTTTTTATTCATGGTTGGGGAGGTTCGGGACGCTATTGGGAAAGCACCGCCCAAGCATTATCCCAGGAATTTGATTGTTTAATTTATGATTTACGCGGGTTTGGACGGTCAAATTCCTCCCCAGAGGTCACGGATAAATCACCATCAGAACGTTATGAATTAATTGAATATGCTGAAGATTTAGTCACTTTATTAGACCAGTTAAATTTAGACAAAGTTTATATCAATGCTCACTCCATGGGGGGTTCCATTGCTATGTTATTTTTAAATAAATATCCCCAACGAGTTGAACGAGCGATTTTAACCTGTAGTGGTATCTTTGAATATGACGAAAAAACCTTTAATACCTTTCATAAATTTAGTCGTTATGTCGTCATGTTTCGCCCGAAATGGTTAACCTTAATTCCCGGGATGGATAAAATGTTTATGGCTCGGTTTCTGTATCGTCCAATTCCTCGCAATTTGAGTCAAGCCTTTTTAGAAGATTTTCTCTTAGCGGATTTTGATGCCGCCTATGGAACCGTATTAACCTCCGTTTCAAAAGCAGCAACGGAATGGCTTCCCGCAGAATTTAAAAAATTAACCGTTCCCACCCTATTAGTCGCTGGAGAATACGACCAAATTATTCCCGCAGAAATGGGAAGACAAGCCGCCACTTTAAACCCTAATGTTCAGTTAGCAATTCTCAAAGATACGGCTCATTTTCCCATGTTAGAAGATCCCGATACTTACTTACAAAATGTCCGAGAATTTTTAGGAATTTGATTCTCAGCACTATCAAGTTTGATAATTTTAGGTTTGCGGTTGTTGCAAACGGATTAGAATACATTAAAATAGGGAGAAACCCTGTTTTTGGTTAAAAACTTAGTTGAGCCGGAACTATGACATCCTATGCAACCTCCACTGCCAGAGCCGAAATGAGCGAACTCCGGCGATTAAAAGGCTTACTTCCTCCTGAGTTGCAGAGTTGGGTGACGGTGGAAAAAACCGTCGAAGTCAACCCGCCCCTCGTCCGTTGCGAAGAAATTGGCAAGGATCAAGTCGAAATTCAAATTGACTTGGTTCGTTGGGAACAGTTGGCAATGGATCAGCGCAATCTAATATTTTGGCATGAAGTCGCCCGCATTCAAAATGATACGATTCCCAGAGATGGTTGGGAAATGGCCGCCCTCGCCATTGGTTTAGGGGGAGCGGTCGGAGAACTCTGGGTACAGGACGGACTTCTGCTGTTATTAGCCTTGGCATTATGTGGCGTTTCCGGTTATCGTCTCTATCAAAAAAATAACGGAGAACGCACATTACAGGAATCCTTAGACGCCGATGAAAAAGCGATTTCTCTGGCCACCCGTTTCGGTTATACCCTACCCAACGCCTACAAAAGCCTAGGAAGCGCCTTAAAAACCTTAGTGGATCAAACCCCTAAAAAACGCCAAAAAGCCCGTTATGAAGCTCGTTTACAAGCTCTAAAACGCAGCGCAACTAAAGCCAAAGCTAGAGTTAAAGGCGGAACTGATACCGCCTCCTCAAGTTCGGAAAATGTATTTAATTAATTGATAGTGATCATTCTTTCGAGGGTGCGTTAAATTAAATGTTGACGCACCCTGAAATTTTGGTTTTAAAGTAATAAAAAATAGTCAATAAAGAGGATTACGCAGATTAACACAAATTAGAATCCGTGAAATCCTCTTAAATCCGTGATACCTGTTCCCTATTATTTATGTCTATTATCATTGCTGAACAGCTAAGTAAAGTTTATCCCGTCGCCATTAAAGAACCTGGATTTAAAGGGACAATTCGCCATTTTTTCCAGCGTACCTATCAGAATATACAAGCTGTTAAAGAAGTTTCTTTTAAAATTGAATCGGGGGAAGTAGTTGGATTTTTAGGAGCTAATGGAGCCGGAAAAACCACAACATTAAAAATGTTAACGGGGTTAATTTATCCCTCTAGCGGATTTGTGGAAGTTGCCCATCATAATCCTTTTAAACGTCAATCTAAGTTTTTACAAAAAATTACCCTGGTTATGGGGCAAAAACAACAGTTAATCTGGGATTTACCCGCCTTAGATTCTTTGAGAATTAATGCCGCAGTTTATGGAATTTCTGATAGTGAATATCGTCAACGGGTAGGGGAATTAACCGAGATGTTATCCCTAGAAGGAAAGTTAAAACAACCCGTGCGAAAACTGTCTTTAGGGGAACGCATGAAGGTGGAATTAATGGCGGCTTTATTACATCGTCCTCAAGTCTTATTTTTAGATGAACCTACCTTGGGATTAGATGTTAATGCTCAAGTCAGTGTCCGGGAGTTTTTAGCCGAATATAATCGCCGTTATCAAGCTACAATTTTGTTAACCAGTCACTATATGGCTGATATTACAGCATTATGTAAACGGGTGATTTTAATTCATCAAGGACAGTTAATTTATGATGGTAGTTTAGATGGGTTATTAGAACAATTTTCTCCCTATAGAGAAGTTAAAATTGAATTAGAACATTCTTCTCCTGAAGTATTAGAAAGTTGTCGTCAGAAATTATTAACCTATGCAGAAATTGAATCCATGGAGGGTCAAGTTGTGCGCTTATTAGTCAAGCGCGATACCTTAACTACAACGGTCGCTAAAATATTAGCGGAATTCAATATACTAGACTTAACCGTGAGTGACCCTCCGATTGAAAATGTAATTGGGCGAGTTTTTCGGGCTGGGGTTGTTGATTAAAATAGATTCAATATTCCCCATTCCCTCTTAAATTATGTATTAACCCATTATTTCTTTAAAAAATGCGATCGCATCCTTTAATGCTACAATAAAAACATCAATTTCTTGTTTAGTATTGTAGAAATATAAACTCGCTCTGGCGCTAGAATTTAAGCCTAAATAACGATGTAAGGGTTGGGTACAATGATGTCCTGAACGAATAGCAACCCCGGCATCATCTAACATAGTTGATAAATCATTGGCATGAATCCCATCCACGCTAAAAGAAGCTAAGGCGGCTCTCCCTTCTCCCTTAGCATTGGGTTGGGGGCCATAAAGTTTTAATTCGGGAATTTCTCGCAATCTTTCAAATAAATAAGCCGTTAATTCATGTTCATAATCTTCTATTTTATCCATACCAATTAATGTTAAATAATCAATAGCCGCACCCAAAGCAATTGCTTCTCCAATCGCCGGAGTTCCCGCTTCAAATTTATGGGGTAATGCTCCCACTGTAAAATGATCTAAAAACACTTCATCAATCATTTCTCCTCCCCCAAAAAACGGCGGCATGGCTTCTAATACCTCTAATTTGCCATATAAAAAGCCGATACCCGTAGGAGCGCACATTTTATGACCCGATGCCACTAACCAATCACAATCAATTTTCTGCACATCTAAGGCGGTGTGGGGCGCACTTTGGCAGGCATCAATTAATACTTTTGCGCCGTATTTATGAGCAATTTGAGTAATTTCTTCAATGGGATTAATACAACCTAATGTATTAGAAATATGCACAACCGAAACTAATTTAGTTTTGTCTGAAATTAAGGTTTTAAATTGTTCTAAATCAAATTCTTGAGTTTCTGTTAACTCGACAAATTTAATCACCGCTCCGGTTTTTTTTGCGACCATTTGCCAAGGAACTAAATTACTATGATGTTCCATAACACTGAGAATAATTTCATCTCCGGTTTTTAAGGTATTTAATCCCCAAGAATAGGCTACAATATTAATAGCTTCACTGGCATTGCGGGTATAAACAATTTCTTTATAGGATTTAGCCTTAATAAATTGGGCAACTTTCACCCGAGCCGCTTCATAGGTATCCGTTGCTTTTGCACTTAACGCATGAACCCCTCGATGCACATTAGAATTATAATTTCGATAATAGTCTTGCAGGGCATTTAATACCGCTAAAGGTTTTTGAGAAGTTGCCGCATTATCTAAATAAACTAAGGGATGACCGTTGACTTCCTGATGTAAAATTGGGAAATCTTGACGAACAATTTCAGCGAAGGTTTTTTCTTGAGTTAACATCATTTTCAATATCCTTTAATAAAATTTATAAAGCCTTTTGTTGTTGGGCTTTAGCCCACTCTTTATGTTGTTGGGCTTTAAGCCCACTCTTTATGTTGTTGGGCTTTAGCCCACTCTTTATGTTGTTGGGCTTTAGCCCACTCTTTATGTTGTTGGGCTTTAAGCCCACTCTTTATGTTGTTGGGCTTTAAGCCCACTCTTTATGTTGTTGGGCTTTAGCACTAATCAAGAGTGGGCTAAAGCCCAACAACGGTTAACTGAAGTCAGTGCGACAGGAAACGCAACGGGATAAAACTTGGGTTAAGGTTTCTGATGGTAATTTGCCTAAAATTTCTGCTGCAAAAGCATCAATTAAGAGGTGACGACTCATCTGTTCACTTAACCCCCGACTCCGCAAATAGAAGACTTCATCTGCTTCTAATTGACTGACGGTAGCACCGTGAGAACATTTAACATTATCCGCCACAATTTCTAACTGGGGTTTAGTGTCTATTCTTCCTTTTGAAGATAGCAATAAATTCCGACTCAGTTGATTAGCATTAGTAAACTGTGCCGTTTGTGGTACAAATACTTTACCATTAAAAATTCCATGTGCCTTGTCGTCAATAATACATTTATGAACTTGATTAAATGTACCATGTTGATGATTCAGCATCATAGAACTGTGGGTATCAGCTAACTGTTCACTTCCAATTAAGGTTAATCCATTCAGGGTTGTTTCCGTCCCTTCTCCCCGTTGATAAACCTCTAAATTATGGCGAGATAGTTTAGATCCTAAGCTAATTGCATGGCAAGTATAGCGACTATTTCGAGCTTGAAAAACCGCGTTTTTACCAATATGAAATGCAGATCCAGATCCCCGTTGTAGCCTGGTATGATTGACTTGAGCGTTTTCTTCTAGGTAGATTTCTGTTACCGCATTGGTAAAATAGGGTTGAACTTTTACCTGATCAGAACATCCAAAAATGTCCGCCGTGGCATAATGTTCAATAAAGGTTATTGAACTGCCAGTTTCTGCTACAATTAGCGCACGGGGTTGATTGACCACCGGAGTATTATCCGGTAGGCCAATAAATAATAAATGAATCGGGTCTTCAAGAATTTTATTTTTGTCAACCCAAAGGACAGCGGCATCCTTTAACCCGGTGGAATTAAGTGTAGCAAAAACGTCTTGATTTCCCTGTTGTTGACTGAGATAGTCAGGAAGACGATCTCTAAATTGTTCGGGAAGTTCTGCTAAATTCCCAATAAAAATACCATCGGGAATTTCTGTAATATCAGAGAGATGGGGGGCATAAATTCCATTAACAAATACTATCCGTTTATGTTCAGATTCGGGTAGAATTAAAGAAGCGATCGCTTGATTTTCTAACTGAACAAAATTAGCCATTTTAAAACGATTGGCTAATAAAGGAGATAAATCGGTAAACCGCCATTCTTCATCCCGTTTTGTTGGAATTTCTAATTCCTTAATCCAAGTTAAAGCATGATCTCGAATCTCTTGCAATTGACCGGAAATTTGAGAGGGAAGCGAAGGCTCAGAAAGTCCTCCTTGAATTTGTTCTAACAGATGGTTTAAATAGGACACTTCCTGTGTTTCTGTGATGGTAATATTATTCATTAAACCCCCACCATGGACGCAGAAACAACATCATCATAACCCTGTTCTTCCAATTCTAAAGCCAGTTCTTTTGTGCCTGTTTTAATAATTCGTCCATCCGATACAACATGAACAAAATCCGGTACAATATAATCTAATAACCGTTGATAATGGGTAATCAATAATAGAGCGTTATTTTCATTGGCTAATTGATTAACTCCACTGGCAACAATTCGCAACGCATCAATATCTAACCCGGAATCTGTTTCGTCTAAAATCGCTAATTTTGGTTCTAATAACGCCATTTGTAAAATTTCATTGCGTTTTTTCTCACCCCCAGAAAAACCTTCATTAACACTGCGTTCTAAAAATTCATCCCGCATTTTCACAATATCTAGTTTTTCTCGGACTAATTCATCAAAATCAAAGGCATCTAATTCTTCAATTCCTTTATGTTTTTGATGGGCATTATAGGCAACCCTCAAAAAGTCTAAATTACTCACCCCCGGAATTTCAATCGGATATTGAAACGCTAAGAAAATACCCGCTAAAGCTCGTTCTTCCGGTGCTAATTCTAATAAATCTTGACCTAAAAAACTAATTTCTCCTCCGGTGACTTGGTAGCTGGGATGTCCGCTTAAAACCTTAGAAAAAGTGCTTTTACCCGAACCATTTAAACCCATAATAGCATGGATTTCTCCGGCTTTTACTTCTAAATTAAAGCCTTTAAGGATTTCCTTATCGTCAATATTAGCCGTTAAATTTTTAACGGATAGAATAATTTCGCTGTTTTCTTTAATCATGGTTTTATGTTGTTAGATTTAGGACTTTTTTCCCTCGTTCCCTGGTTCTACCAGGGAATGTATTTAGGAGGCTCCGCCTCCTTTTTTGACTAGAGGCAGAGCCTCTACTTTTCATTTCTAGGTAGAACCTAGAAACGAGGGGGAAGGGAATGATTTTTTTCCCTCGTTCCCTGGTTCTACCAGGGAATGTGTTTAGGAGGCTCCGCCTCCTTTTTTGACTAGAGGCAGAGCCTCTAGTTTTCATTTCTAGGTAGAACCTAGAAACGAGGGAAGCGAGGGGGAAAGGTAATGATTAACCAACAGTTCCTTCTAATTTCAAGCTCAATAATTTATCAGCTTCGACGGCAAATTCCATCGGCAATTTACTGAACACATCTTTACAGAAACCGCTAATCATCATTGATATAGCATCCTCGGCGGAAATACCCCGTTGGGAAAAATAGAAAAGTTGGTCTTCTCCTATTTTAGAAGTGGACGCTTCGTGTTCAACTTTAGCACTATTATTTTCCACTTGAATATAGGGAAAAGTATTAGCTTGCGCCCTATCTCCAATTAACATAGAATCACATTGAGAATAGTTTCTCGCGCCTGCCGCTTTCGGCCCCATTTTAACTAAACCGCGATAACTATTGGAGGATTTCCCGGCAGAAATTCCTTTAGAAATAATCGTGCTCCGGGTATTTTTACCAATATGAATCATTTTGGTTCCCGTGTCTGCTTGTTGTTTATTATTAGTCAGCGCAACGGAATAAAATTCTCCTACGGAATTATCCCCCACTAATAGACAACTGGGATATTTCCAAGTAATAGCAGACCCGGTTTCTACCTGTGTCCAAGAAATCTTAGAATTGACTCCTTTACATAATCCCCGTTTAGTAACAAAGTTGTAAATTCCGCCCTTGCCTTCTTCATCTCCGGCGTACCAATTTTGCACCGTTGAATATTTGATTTCCGCATTATCTAAAGTTACCAATTCTACTACAGCCGCGTGCAGTTGATTCGTGTCAAACATCGGGGCGGTACAACCTTCTAAATAGGTGACAGAACTGCCTGCTTCTGCTACAATTAAGGTGCGTTCAAACTGTCCAGAATCTCCATTATTAATCCGAAAATAGGTAGACAAATCCATCGGACATTGTACCCCTTTCGGAATATAAACAAATGACCCATCACTAAACACGGCAGAATTCAACGCCGCGAAGAAGTTATCGGCAACGGGAACAACGCTACCTAAATATTTTTCAATCAGTTCAGGATGTTCTTTAACTGCTTCAGAAATTGAACAAAAAATTACCCCATCTTCAGCTAATTTTTCTTTAAAGGTGGTGGCAATAGAAACACTATCAAAAACCGCATCAACGGCTACATTAGACAGGCGTTTTTGTTCGTTTAAAGGAATGCCTAATTTTTCAAAGGTTTCTAATAAAGTCGGGTCAACTTCGTCTAAACTGGTTTTTTTCTGTTCAACTTTGGGCGCGGAATAGTAGATAATAGATTGATAGTCAATGGCCGGATAGTTGACATGAGGCCAAGTGGGTTCCGCCATTTTTAGCCATTGCTTATAGGCTCGTAAACGGAAGTTGAGCATGAATTCTGGCTCGTTTTTTTTAGCTGAAATCAGGCGGACAACATCCTCACTGAGTCCACGGGGTATGGTGTCTGACTCAATATCGGTGACAAAGCCGTATTTGTACGGTTGGTTGACCAGGGTTTTAACGGAAGCACTCATAAGGTTAAATTTAGTTTTCGATGGTTCTCAACGGATGACAGACGGGTGGTAGGCTGTAGACTTAAGCAACAGATTTGTTACTTAAGTCTATTTTAGGCTACATTAACAATAAGTGTATTGTCAAAGTCCAAATTCATTAATTTTTGTTAAGAAGATGGCCACCACTCAACACCAGTCCACAAAACACGATATTCTGCAACTCCTCCTGAAACAAGCACAGGCGACGGCCCAGGAGTTAGCAGAAACCCTTGATATCAGTCCCCAAGCAATTCGTCGCCATCTCAAAGATTTGGAAATGGAGGGTTTAATTGCCTACAACTCGGTGCAGGTGGGGATGGGACGCCCTCAGCACGTTTATGAACTCACAACTCAAGGACGGGAACATTTTCCTAACCGTTATGATGAGTTTGCGATTTCCTTTCTGGATACTTTAACGCAAACCGTCGGACATGAACAGGTGAGTCAAATTTTACATAAACAATGGCAACGAAAAGCCATAGAATATCGGGAAAAAGTTGGCAAGGGTTCGTTAAAAGAACGGGTGGAAAAATTAGTGGAATTAAGGAAAACTGAAGGCTATATGGCCGAATGGTATTTACTGGAGTCGGAACCATTGGATACTAATAATCATGAACGTTATATATTAACTGAACATCATTGTGCTATTTCTAATGTGGCGGAATCTTTTCCCAGTGTTTGCGGTCATGAGTTAGAAATGTTTGGGGAAATCTTAGAAGATTGTACAGTAGAAAGAACCCATTGGATTGTTAATGGTGAACATCGTTGTGGCTATTTAATAATAGGAGGGAATAGGGAACAGCCCCCCCCAAACCCCCCGTGCACGCAGGGCTAGGGGGGGAGGGAACACCGGAAGAAAAGGCTTCATCATCTGGTTTTCTGCATCAATCTTTGTCCTAATGGTGCTACCGTGACTGGTCTATATAAATAATTAAGTAAAACTATGGATTTTTTAACTGAGGACGAGGCAATTCAAGTGGATGCAGCGTTATTATCTTCTAAGGAGAAGTTTTCAACGCGGTTAGCGATTTATGCGTTACGGTGTTTGAAGGAAATTGCTAAAAATGAAGATATAAAAATTGAAAATATTAAACCAGAACAAGTTCAATCCTGGGTTAAAAATGATCATAATTTTAAAGAAAAATTAGAATTAGATGGGAATTTCAATCAGTTTTTTAGCCAATTAGTGATTTCTTCATTAAAGCCTTTAAAACAGGTAGCTCAAGCCGAAAATATTCCCATTCAAGATTTAACAATTAAACAGTTAATTAACTGGTTTGAGCATGAATCTCAGCAGAATTTAGGGCAAGATTGAAAACTATAGCAATCCTAAATAGGTGGTAACATTTTAATACTGACATGAAACAGCCAGAAGTATTACCCTGTTCCCTCCCCCCCTAGCCCCCCGTGCACGGGGGGTTTGGGGGGGCTGTTCCGGTGTTCCCTTTTGCCTAGGACTTTTGAACACAACTCAAATAGGATTGCTATATGTCAACAAAGTTTTTCACAAATAGCGAAGAAAACACCTTAATCAAAAAGTTTGAAGGGGTTTTTACCTATAATCCCAATATTCAATATTTTGACGCTTTAGTAGGCTACTTCAGAGCATCAGGTTATTTCAGAATCAGACCATTTTTAAACCAAGTTCCAAATATTAGAATATTGGTAGGTATCAATATTGATAAAATGCTGGCTGATGCTCAAAAATCTGGGCTTGATTTTTTTAGCAATCACAAAATAACAAAAGAAGATTTTATCAAGGAAATTCAAAAAGATATTGCACAAGCTAATTATGACAAAGACACCGAAAACGGTATTTTACAATTCATTGACGATATAATTCAAAAGAAAATACAAGTCAAGGCACATCCCGAAAAAAAAATCCACGCCAAAGTTTATATTTTACGTCCTGAACAATTTAATCAACATACACCCGCCACAGTAATCACGGGTTCTTCAAATCTTACCGATGCGGGACTGGGTGGAGGAAACTTTTATAATTATGAGTTCAATGTTCAACTAACAGAATATCCTGATGTTCAATTTGCTACCAAAGAATTTGAAAAACTTTGGGTTGAATCTGTTGATATATTGCCAGTTGATATTCAGGGCATCAAAAAAGAAACTTATTTGAATGAAGAAACAAGTCCCTTTGAATTATATATAAAATTGCTGACTGAATATTTTGACAAAAATATTGATTATGACCCAAACTCAATAGGTGATTTACCTCAAAACTTTAAAAAACTTTCTTATCAAGTTGATGCCGTCAATGAAGGTTTTAATATGCTGTTAAAACACAACGGTTTTATCTTGGCTGATGTTGTGGGTTTGGGTAAAACTGTTATTGCCGCCATGGTTGCCAAAAAGTTTTTAATCCAAAATGGGAGAGAGAATACAAAAATATTAGTTGTTTATCCGCCAGCAGTTGAAAAAAACTGGAAAGACACTTTTAAGAATTTTAATATTGACAAATATACCAAGTTTATCACTAATGGAAGCCTGGAAAAAATCTTGGAACCCCATCAAGACTATTGGAAAAAAGAAGATTATGATTTAGTGATAGCTGATGAAGCGCACAGGTTTCGTAATCACAAAACAGGTGCTTTTCAAAACTTACAATTAATTTGCAAAAGTTCAAGAGCAAATAAGGGTTTGATTCCAGGTACTCAGAAAAAAGTAATTTTAGTATCGGCAACACCTTTGAATAATAAACCTGATGATATTTATTGTCAAATACAAATGTTTCAGGATGCCAGACAGTCAACACTTCCTATTACAAATTTGACTGCATTTTTTAGTCCCTTAATAGAGCAGTACAAAAGCCTAAAACGCTTTGAAGAATTAGATGTAAATAAGCTTAGAGATATTTATGGAAAAATTCGTAAAAATGTCATTGAACCTATTACTATTCGGAGAACACGAACTGACCTGGAAAATATTGCTGAATATAAATCAGACTTAATAGCACAAGAAATCAACTTCCCAAAAGTAGAACCTCCTCAAAAAGTAGAATATTTAATGGATGAAAAACTAAATGAGTTATTTCATAAAACTGTTTTCTATTTAACACATGAAACTCGACTAAAATACAGTCGTTATCAAGCCATTGCCGGATTAAACCCAGAAATTCAAAGCAAGTATTACGAAAACGCAGAAACGGCTTCTAAATCCTTAGCATTTATCATGAAAACTCAGTTGATTAAAAGATTAGAAAGTAGTTTTTATGCCTTTAAAAAATCCCTAAGCAATTTTCAACAAGCCACCGACAGAATGATTGAAATGTTTGCTAATGACAAAATATTTATCGCACCAGATACTAATGTAAACAAGTTATTAGATAAGGGTTGGAGTGATGAACAAATTGAGGAAGAAATAGAAAAATTAAGCGCGGATAATCCAAAAAACCAAACTTTTAAAAAAGCTGATTTTAAGCCAGATTTTATTGAGAATTTAGAGAATGATTCTCGACTTTTAAAGGAATTAGTTGAAGGTTGGGATGCTGTAGAAAATGATCCAAAATTGGATGTGTTTATTGCACAATTAAATAAACAATTTCTTGATAAAAAAACTAATTTAGAAGGTAAATTAGTAATATTTTCTGAGTCAAAAGATACTGTTGACTATTTAGCCGAGGCTTTACAAAATAGAGGCAGAAAAGATGTATTAGTAGTTTCAAGTGAAAACAGAAAAAAATTGTATGATACGATAGTAACTAACTTTGATGCTAACTGTACGGAAGAAAAACAGGTAAACAATTACAGTATAATTATTACTACTGAGGTTTTGGCAGAAGGAGTAAACCTGCATCGTTCTAATGTCATTATTCACTATGACACACCTTGGAACTCAACTAAACTGATGCAAAGAATTGGGCGGGTGAATCGGATTGGTACTAAAGCAAATGCTATTTATAATTATGTTGTTTATCCTTCGGCACAAGGCGATTCACAAATTCAGTTAAATAAAACTGCTTTTATGAAAATTCAGGCTTTTCATACCGCTTTTGGGGAAGATAATCAAGTATTCTCAACTGATGAAATTTTAGATGAAGTTAAACTTTTTAGCGGAATTTATAAGGAGGAACAAGACGAACGCTTAAAATTTCTTTATTTTCTCCGCAATTTCAAAAGAACAAACAAAGTTTGGTTTGATGAAATTAAAAAAATGCCTTTAAAATCAAGAGCGGGAAGAAGTTCAACTAAAATTAATAAACCTGATTTACAAAATGGCACGGCGGCATTTTTAAAGACAGATAAAAAGTTTGAATTTTATTGGGTGGATAGCAATAACCAACCTAGAGAAATTACACCCATTGAAGCATTTAAGATATTTGAAGCTAATCAAAATGAAAAAAATGTAGAATTAATTGCCAGTCATCACGACCATGTAAACAACGCGATTAAACATTTTGAAACACTGGAATATGATTTAGTTCAGGCGCAAACAGACCCGGAAGCATTAGGCGGTGTGGCGCAAAGGGCAAAAAAATGGCTTTCAGGAATAATTAACAATCTCAAAGTAACTGAGAAACAAAGGGATAATATTAAGAAAATTATCAACTTGATTGATATAGGGAAATATACTAATTTGCCTTCGGATATTGACAAGCTGCAAAAGAAAAAAGTAAACTTAGATACGGAAATTTTAGAAATTGATAAAATTGCTGAAAAATATAGTGTTGATATCTCGGATGTTCAAAAAGGACAAAAAGGAAAAGTTGAAAAACCAGTATTAATCATTTCAGAATCTTTTGAATAATTATGACACAACCAATAAATAGATGTTGCCTTAAGCATGGGTTGTGCTAAACTAGAAATAACTCTAAGAGTCAAAGGAGAAAGATGACAATGATTACCTTAGAAATGGCGATCGCCAAAATCAAAAAACTCCCGGCTGAACAGCGAAACGAAGTGATCAAATTTGTGGAATTTTTAGAATTTAAACTAGACAACATTGAGCAGAGCCAAGAACAGACAGAATTAGAGGAAAAAGAAGTTTCATTTACAGAAGTCGCCAAAGAGTTTATTGGTTGTTTAGACAGCAATTTGGAAGATTTATCCCATAAATTCCAGCCAGAAAGCAAAACCCAAGACTGGTCAGACTTCATCGGTTGTATAGAAGCAGAACCCGACTTATCGAGAAATTATAAAACCTATTTGAGTAATGAACTTGAGGAAAAATATGATCATCGTTGACACAGGTTTCTGGCTTACTCTTGCTAATAAAAATGATTCAGCCCATCCAGCCGCAAAAACCTTATTTCAGAAATTAGAAAACGAGAAATTTATCACAACTTGGTGTGTAGTTACGGAAACCTGTTATCTACTACAAAAAAGAGTAGGTATAGATGCTCCAAAACTTTTTATTAGAAAAATTTATACGGAAATATTTCAAGTATTTGACCTCAATCAAAGTCATTGTTTGCGTATCGAACAACTAATGCAGAAATATAGAGATTTACCAATGGATTTAGCCGATGCTTCCCTAGTTATTCTTGCTGAAGAACTTGGTCACGGTCGGATTCTTTCTGTTGACTATCGAGACTTCAATACCTATCGCTGGAAGAATACAGAACCATTCCAAAACCTATTTCAGCAGTAGGGTGGTATTTGCCCATTTGCTATTCCCCATTTCCTTGAAAAAATTATGACACAACAAATTAAAGATATATTCAATCAACGCTACAATCAAGCAAAATGGAAACAATTTCTAGGCCAAACTTTTGCTGATGCTCAGTTATTCTCAACTCCTAAAACTCTGACTGGTATTGATATTAATGTGGCTTCTCAGGCGCAAAAATTGGGCTATATTCTATTAGATGAAAATGGCATTGAACGACAAATTGCGGTGTATGAAGTAACACTAGCACCGGGTATTATCTTAGAACGTAATCGGGTAGGATTAAGAAATTTATTGCGTAAATATTGGAAAAATATTGATGCGGCTTTTATTGCTTATCATCGTCCAGAAAGTGCAAATTGGCGTTTTAGTTATGTTTCCGAATTAACGGGTTATGATGCAGAAGGGGAATCTATAAAAATCAAAACTGAACCTAAACGCTACACCTATTTATTAGGCGAAGGTGAAAGTATAAGAACGGCTGTTGAACGGTTTGAACGTATTATTAAAAAAGGGAGTAAAGCAACTTTAGATGATGTTAAAGAAGCTTTCTCAGTCGAGAAACTTTCTAAGACGTTTTTTGATGAATATAAAAAACATTATGATATTTTTTGTAAATATATGGTTTCACAACCAGGAATTAGTCAAACGATTTTTAATGGTGACGAAAAAGCTATCCGTGATTTTAATAAGAAATTATTGGGGCGGATTGTGTTTTTATATTTCATCCAGAAAAAAGGCTGGTTGGGTGTTCCCAAAAATCAAAGTTGGGGAAAAGGTGATTTTAACTTTTTAACTAATCACTTTCAAAGTTTTCCCCATCCAGAACTTTTTTATCAAGATTTTTTATCGGTTTTATTTTTTGATACCCTCAACACCAAACGCCGGGATGATTTAATTGAATTGGTAGCAGGTAAACCTTGCAGAATCCCTTTTTTGAATGGTGGTTTATTTGAAGAAGAAAATAAGAATCATCGCAACTTGATTTTTACTGCAAAGTTATTTGAAAATCTTTTCAACTTTTTTGATCAATACAATTTTACCATTTATGAAGATGATCCAAATGATCATACCGTCGCGGTTGATCCTGAAATGTTGGGGCATATTTTTGAGAATTTACTAGAAGATAATAAAGATAAAGGCGCATATTATACGCCTAAAGAGATTGTGCATTATATGTGTCAGGAAAGTTTGATTGAATATCTAACTACTTGGTTTGAAAGTCATGGTTATAATATTATTAGTTATACCAGTATTGGGAATCCTGAACAACCGGAATTATTTCCTGTAAATCAAGGAAGACAAGGACAATTAGAGTTAGAAATTATAGTCGAATCTGAATCTAAACAAATAGACCGGATATTAATTGAGAAGTTGCTTAAAAAGAATTTAGATGATCAGGATCAGAAATTAATAAAACAGTATTCTGCTGAATTTCATAACGCATTAGATAGGGTAAAAATTTGTGATCCGGCGATTGGTTCGGGGGCTTTTCCGATGGGTTTATTACACGAAATATTTACGGCTAAACAAACGCTGCATACTTTTGAATTTGGCAATACAACTAATTTTAATGCTTCGGGTGTGAAGCTAAATATTATCCAAAATAGTATCTATGGTGTAGATATTGAACGCGGCGCGGTGGATATTGCTAGACTACGTTTTTGGCTGAGTTTAATTGTAGATGAACCTGAACCGAAAGCGTTACCTAATCTTGATTATAAAATTGTGGTGGGTAATAGTTTGGTGAGTAAATTGGGGGATGATATTATTGATATTGATTGGGAAATGAAAGATAGTAAACAAGGAAATATTTTTGTTGATGTTTTCAAGCCTGAAGAAATATTAAAACAAATAAGTCAAGAACAAAAAGAGTTTTTTAGTCCTGATAGTGATAAGAAAAAATTAGCTGCTGATATCCGCAATCTGAAAATTGATTTGCTGATAAGCCAACTGGAGTTAATGGTTAAAAGTAAAGGTATGGAAACTAAACCGACTAGCACAGGTAAAACATTAACTAAGCAAACTGAAATATATTTACAAACTATTGGCTGGAAAAATACTATTACTCAATTAAATAAACTGAAAACTAAACCAGAATTACCGCTTCATTTCTTTGATTGGAAATTGGATTTTCCAGAGGTGATGAATCCCTATTTATTTGCAGGAGATAAAGATAGTCCAGAAGTAGCCACTACTAATAAACAAATTAATGCTTTAAATGCTCAAATTGATGCTATTAATTTACATTTAAGTCAACATAATATTAATATTCATTTATGTCATTTACAGGCTAATGTTGTTCAAAGTCAAATGGTAATTATTAAACAACAACTTTTAGAAATTGAAGCGAAAATTAAGGTTATTTATGGTAAAATCAATAATATTGCAACTAATATTATTCAAGAGCTTGATTTGAGTTTTAATTATGATATTCAAAGTATCAACAAAAGTATTGAAGATATTAATAAAAGAATAGAAATCATCAATCCTCAAATAGAGATACAACAAAATTCTTCTATGGGTTTTGATATTGTGATTGGAAATCCGCCATTTTTAAATTTTAAAATGTATTCATCAGAAGAGAGAGAAGTATTAAAACTTACTTATCCTGCCATATTTGATGGCAAAGCAGATATTTATTATTACTTCTTTATTTGTGCTGTCGAGTTGGCAAAAACTAATGCTTTTATAACATTTATAACTTCACGGTATTGGCTCGAAGCAGAGTTTGCATCAAAGCTGCGTAAGTATTTAGCAGAAAATGTCACATTTACTGAAATAGTAGATTTTAAGAATGTTACTGTTTTCGATGGTATTGGAATTAAAACAGGTATTACAAGTTTTAAAAATACCAAAACAGCAGCATATACATTTTTTTACAGAGACCATTCTGGAAAAAAGATAGAGATAGTAAATCTTGATGAATTTCAAAGTATCGAAATACCTAAAGCAAATATTGATAAAATAAATTGGGTTTTAAAAGATCAAAAAGGTTCTTTTTTAATTCAAAAAATTGAAAACAATACAATTTTATTATCAGATATTGCTCACTGTAAGCAAGGCATAATTACTGGCAGAGATTCTGCTTTTATTATCGAAGATTATTTAATAAAAGATTTTCCAAAAGAATTATTAAAAAAATGGCTAAAAGTTGGAGATATTCATAAATTTTATATTAAACAAGTTAAAGAAAGATATTTAATTTATACAAAAAATATTGAAAATTTAGATGATTTTCCTAATATAAAATCTCATTTTCTTAAATATATAGATAAATTAGAAAATAGAACTGAAGTCCAAAAAGGTAATCTTAGATGGTTTGATCTTCATAGGACAAGAGAACCTAAATTATTTAATAGTGAAAAATTAGTTTGTAGATTTAAAGCTTCAGAAAATACCTTTTGCTATGATAATAATAGTTTCTATTCAAGTGCTGATACTACTATCGTTTGTTTAAAAGTTGATGTTAAAGATTACAGTTTAAAATATTTACTTGCTTTGCTTAATTCAAAAGTTTTGGACTACTATTTCAAAAGTTATGGTAAATTAATGGATTACCGCTTTGAGTATTATCCTACGCCAGTAGGTAATATGCGAATAAAAAAAGCCCCAAACCAAGAGAAATTCGTTGCATTAGTAGATAATATTTTACTCTATAAAACACAAGGCAAAGACACCACTGCTTTAGAGCAACAAATAGACAATTTAGTTTACAAACTTTACGAACTCACTTATGAAGAAGTAAAAATAATAGACCCAGAATTTGCGTTAACTGAAAAAGAATATGATGCTATCAAAATGGAATATTAGCTCAAGAATGATAATATAGCAACCCTATTTATATAGGATTGCTATGGATTAAATTCAGTTTAAATTATTGTGCAATCCGACCTTCCAAATGACCATGTTGGGTATAATGGGAAAACGCATTGCTAAAAGCTCCAATGTTGATGGCTTGTGCTACATCAGGATTCTGGGCTAAATAAGCTCCTGTGTTAAACTGGGCGCTGGGGTTTCGTCCTTCGTCCGCCCCCGACATGACAAAATGTTCAAAACCCGAATTAAATGCACCCACTTGGACAGCATTTGCCACATCAGGATTTGTACTTAAGTAGTAGGATTCGTCATAGAATTGATTAGGTGAACGTCCTTCTGTTTCTCCCGATTTAATATACTGTTGTAAACCAGAAGAAAAGGTTCCTTGAGAGATAGCTACGTTGATATCAGGATTAGTATTACGATAATAGTCCTCATCAAACATTTCAGTTAAATTCTGTTGATATTGAGGATTTTTTAAGACATCATCCCAATGGGTTCCGGTCAAATTATCCCAACTATTATTATAAGAAATACCCGTTATTGGGTTAACACCTGTTACCGGAGTTGTTGGGTTAATACCAGTTACCGGAATAGATTTATAATAATCATCGGAACTATTATTATCCCAGCTATTATCAGAATAACCAGTTATTGTTGGTTTAACACCAGTTACCGGAATGGATTTATAATAATCATCGGAACTATTATTATCCCAGCTATTATCAGAATAACCAGTTATTGTTGGGTTAACACCAGTTACCGGAATGGATTTATAATAATCATCGGAACTATTATTATCCCAGCTATTATCAGAATAACCAGTAGTTGTTGGGTTAACACCAGTTACCGGAATGGATTTATAATAATCATCGGAACTATTGTCGTCACGGCTATCGTCATAACCGCCATTATCATCGTTAGATTCATACTGGCTCATGATTTTTTCTTCTATTAAGTTCAAATCGAAAATATTTGAGAATCTGAGGATAAAGCCCTAGTGAGTAGAGACGCTTAATAAAACGTCCCTACATTTTAATTAAATTTGGGTTAAATATCAGCCCATTTTCGCAATAAATTAGCGTGACTTTTAGCAATCAAGTCAAATTCTATAGTTTTGCCATATTGTTGGAAAATACTTCTCCGAGCGGTATCTAAATCAAACAATATTTCTCGTTCAGATGGGTCACGAATTAAACTTTGAATCCAAGTAACAGCAGCCCACCGAGTCCCTTCAGTTACCGTTTCCACACGATGCAAAGTCGAAGACGGATAAACAATCGCCGAACCTGCATCTAACTTAAAACTCTGTTCCCCTAGTGAAGTTTCAATCACTAATTCTCCCCCTTGATATGTGTTAGGGTCAGTCAGAAATAGAGTTAATGAAACATCACTTCGAGAGATAGATTCATCCCCCATAATCGCGTTATCGAAATGGGAACCATAATACATTCCCACATCATAACGACTGAAAATAATCGGGCGGATTATTTTAGGACGTGCCGCTACTTGAAACAGTTCGTTACGTTTTAAAGCTTCGAGAACAATACTTCTCAACTCAGAAGTAATCTCAGTATCGGTTTTAATTTGTTGATTATTTTTAACTGATTTGACGTACCGACCAGCAGTTGTTTTACCATCTATAAACTCAGCTTGTTGCAGTAGCGTCAAAGTTGTTTTTAGTTCTTCGGGTGTGAGAACATCAGCAATACAAAAAATCATCGGATGTTAGCCTTCTCCGCCTTCACCACTTTCTCCACTTTCTCCACTTTCTCCACTTTCTCCACTTTCTCCACTTTCTCCGCCTTTATTATCATCTGTTGTACCATCTGTGTAGCCGTCAGTAGACGCTTGTAACATCTCAGAGGAGGTGAAAGTATCCCCAGAAGTTGAAATTCCAGAGGCAATTTCTTGAATAGAATTAGATGGGGATTGAGGTGTAGCAGCATTCGCCACGGTGCCCAATCCGGCAGTTAAAATATAAGCTCCCACTCCCATCCAAATCTTAGTACGAGTAGACAGACCGTTATTTTTGTTGGTATTCATGGGTTGATTCCTTTATTATTGATTTGAAACTAACCTTAATTTGTCATAGAATAGTGGCAAACTGGTGACAAGAGAAAAGTTGATTATGATTTCCACACCCCAACCCAACGCTAAAACCTATCAATTTTGGATTGACCGAGGAGGCACATTCACCGATATTGTTGCCCGCAAACCCGATGGCACATTAATCACCCATAAATTATTATCAGAAAATCCCGAACGTTATTCCGATGCAGTGATTCAAGGCATCCGAGAAATATTAGAATTATCCCCCCATCAACTGATTCCCAGTGAATTAATTTCTGAAGTGAAAATGGGAACCACCGTTGCCACCAATGCCTTATTAGAACGAAAAGGCGATTGCACTTTATTAATTATAACCAAAGGCTTCAAAGATGCGTTAAGAATTGGCTATCAAAATCGCCCTGATATTTTTGCCCGTCAGATTATTTTACCCGAAATGCTCTATGAAAAAGTCATAGAAGTTGAAGAACGTTATACTGCCCAAGGAGAAGAATTAACCCCGGTTAATTTAGCAATATTAAAACCTCAATTACAACAAGTTTATCAAACCGGAATTAGAAGCTGTGCCATAGTCTTAATGCACGGTTATCGCTATCCCCAACACGAACAACAAATCGCAGCCTTAGCCCAAGAAATCGGCTTTACTCAAATTTCCGTTTCCCATCAAGTTAGTCCGTTAATGAAATTAGTCAGCCGAGGCGATACTACCGTTATTGATGCTTATTTATCTCCAATTTTAAAACGTTATATTAATCAAGTTGCGTCTCAATTAAATTGTCACCCCCCTCAGTCCCCC
>NZ_CAWLTW010000001.1:5008647-5081596 GCF_963864145.1 Planktothrix prolifica NIVA-CYA 540
CGAAGGGGGCGAGGGGGTTAAACCCCATAAAATTAATGTTTATGCAATCTAATGGTGGCTTAACCAATGCCCAAAAATTCCAAGGAAAAGATAGTATATTATCAGGGCCAGCCGGAGGAATTGTTGGCGCAGTTCAAACCAGTTTAAAAGCCGGATTTCAGAATATTATTACTTTCGATATGGGCGGAACATCCACCGACGTCGCCCATTTTAACGGCGAATATGAACGACAATTTGAAACCGAAATCGCCGGGGTGAGAATGCGAACTCCGATGATGGCTATTCATACCGTCGCGGCGGGAGGAGGTTCAATTTTAAGGTTTGACGGGTCAAGATATCGGGTTGGGCCAGAGTCAGCAGGCGCAAATCCTGGGCCAGCTTGTTATCGCAATAGCGGGCCGTTAACGGTTACGGATGCTAATGTCATGTTAGGGAAAATTCAGCCCCAATTCTTTCCGAAAGTATTTGGAAAAAACGGCGATTTGCCCTTAGATGCTGAAATTGTTCGCCAAAAATTTAGGGAATTAGCAATAGAAATTCAAACCCAAACGGGAGATAATCGCACCCCGGAAGAAGTTGCTACGGGATTTATTACTATTGCGGTTGAAAATATGGCAAATGCCATTAAAAAAATATCCCTACAACGGGGTTATGATATTTCTAATTATACCCTTTGTTGTTTTGGCGGTGCAGGCGGTCAACACGCTTGTTTAATAGCCAATACATTAGGAATTAAACAGATATTTATTCATCCCTACGCTGGAGTTTTATCGGCTTATGGGATGGGGTTAGCCGATGTGAGAATATTACGAGAAAAAGCCATAGAAAAACTATTAACTGGAAATTTAATTTCTGATTTAGAAGCCAGCTTTTTAGAGTTAGAAACAGAAGCAAAAGCAGAATTAGAAAATCCAGAATCAAAAATAGCAATAATTCTGAAACTCAATCTTAAATATGAGGGTACAGATTCTATATTGTCGGTTAATTTGACCCCCCTACCCCCCTTAGTAAGGGGGGAGAAAGAGAGGTTAATTATTACAATTCCGTGTTAATGACTTTAACCCAACAATTTGAACAACAACATCAAACCCGCTACGGATTTATTAAACTGAAAAAAAACTTAATCGTTGAATCAATTAATATTGAAATTATTCAACAAATGGATACTCCTGAAGAACCCATATTAACCCGAACTCGAACCACACCTCCAAAACCTATCGCAACGGTTTCTATATATACCAATAATCAATGGCAAAATACCCCCATTTTCCCAAGAAATGATTTACAACCTGAAGATATTATTAACGGCCCCGCTATGATTATAGAATCTATTGGTACGAATATTATTGAACCCGGTTGGCAAGCAGAATTAACAGCAAAAAATTATTTAATCTTGAAGTTAAACCCCCCCTTGTTAAGAGGGGAAGGTGAGGAAGAAATTTCTAATTTGTCTTTATCTTTCCAGGAAAATCAACAAACGTCTCACCCTCCTTTACCCAGAAAAGGAAGTGCAGAAAAAACATCTCACCCCCCATTGCTAAGGGCGGGACAGGGGGGGTTAAAAGCTGACCCTGTAAAATTAGAAATATTTAAAAATCTATTTCAATTTATTGCCGAACAAATGGGAATTACCTTGCAAAATACCGCCAGTTCTGTTAATATTAAAGAACGGCTTGATTTCTCCTGTGCCATTTTTGATCAAAACGGTCAATTAGTAGCAAATGCGCCCCATATTCCCGTCCATTTGGGGTCAATGGGTGACAGTATTGAAAGTTTAATTGCTGCAAAAGGTGAAACCCTTAAACCTGGGGATGTTTATTTATTAAATAATCCCTATAATGGGGGAACCCATTTACCAGATGTTACTGTAATTACTCCGGTTTTTACCCCCCCTAGCCCCCCCTTAGTAATGGGGGGAAATAGACAGGAGAACTTCTTAGTAAAGGGGGGAAATAATCAGGAGAACTTCTTAGTAAAGGGGGGAAATAGACAGGAGAACTCCTTAGTAAAGGGGGGAAATAATCAGGAAAATCCTACTATTTTATTTTATGTTGCTTCCCGGGGACATCAAGCGGATATTGGGGGAATAACACCGGGTTCAATGCCACCGAATAGTACAAATATTGAACAAGAAGGGATTTTAATTGATAATGTTCAATTAGTTAAAGAAGGTAATTTTTTAGAAACAGAACTCTTGAATTTATTAACATCTGGAAACTATCCCGCCCGAAATCCAGCCACCAATATTGCCGATTTACAAGCTCAAATTGCAGCCAATGAAAAAGGTGTTCAAGAACTTTTGAGAATGGTTGAATATTATGGGTTAAATACTGTTAAAACCTATATGCAGTTTGTTCAGGATAATGCGGAAATATCGGTGCGTAGAGCCATTAATGTATTAACAGATGGTGAATTTAGTTATGAAATGGATAATGGGGGAATAATTAAAGTTAATATTAAAATTAATAAAAATAACCGTAGTGCTAAAATTGATTTTACCGGAACTTCTCCCCAACTCCCTACTAATTTTAATGCTCCAAAATCTATTTGTAAAGCTGCGGTTTTATATGTATTTAGAACCTTAGTTGATGATAATATTCCCTTAAATGCGGGATGTTTGAAACCCTTAGAAATTATTATTCCTGACGGTTGTTTTTTAAACCCCGGTTATCCGGCGGCTGTAGTTGCGGGAAATGTGGAAACCTCTCAAGTTATTGTTGATGCCTTATATGGGGCTTTAAACGTGATGTCGGCATCCCAAGGAACGATGAATAACTTTACCTTTGGAAATCAAAATTATCAATATTATGAAACCATTTGTGGCGGGTCGGGTGCGGGAATTAATTATCATGGAACCGATGCGGTACATACTCACATGACTAACTCCCGTTTAACTGACCCGGAAGTATTAGAATGGCGTTATCCAGTATTATTAGAAGAATTTAGTATCCGAGAAAATAGTGGGGGTTTAGGAAAATTCAAAGGCGGAAATGGTATAATCAGAAAAGTTAGATTCTTAGCAACCATGACCGCCGGAATTTTATCAGAACACCGCATTATTCCCCCCTTTGGATTAAATGGTGGACAACCTGGGTTAGTGGGTAAAAATTATATTATTCGTGATAATGGCACTGTAGAAAACTTAGAAAGTACCGCAACAGTAGAAATGAATATCAACGATATTTTTGTAATTGAAACTCCCAGTGGCGGAGGCTACGGGCACAATCAATAACCCAAACAAATCTTATCCCATTCGTAATTCGTAATTCGTAATTAAATCTGTTTTCTCATCACTAAACAATTGCGATGATCTTCTAATCGTATATAATATAATTCATCCATTAATTTAGACATAAAAATCAGTCCTCTACCTCCTTCATGCTCTAAGGGGTCAGTGTGCATTTCAAGTACAGACTCCAAGGCTTTTTCTAAGTTAAAGGGTTCCCCCCTGTCCCAAATTTTTATTTCAATCCAGGGGGAAAATATCCTAATTTCTAACTCAATGGGTGTTGTTTCAGGTAAAGCGCAATGAGCATGACGGACAGCGTTAGTAAATCCCTCCGTCAAAGCAATTTGACACTGATGCAAAATACCATCAGGTAGAAAATCAGCGGCAATTTTGTCAAACCAAAATAACACCTCCTCTAAGGCGGTTAAAGCGGTTTTTACCTGAAGATTTGATTGTGCTAGTAGTGCTGCATTACTCATCAGTTCCCTACATAGCACCGCTATTTCTATTGAATACAACCATGATAGTTTTAACAATCAACTTCATATCGTACATCAAACTCCAATTTTCTTGATATTTTAAATCTAAACGAATAATATCCTCAAAATTTTTAACCTGAGAACGACCATTAACCTGCCATTCCCCCGTCATCCCTGGTTTAACATCTAATCGTTGCCATTGAGGAACTTCATAACGTTCTACCTCATCAGGTGTCGGTGGGCGGGTTCCAACTAAACTCATTTCCCCGGTTAAAACATTCCAAAATTGTGGTAACTCATCTAAACTTGTTCGCCGCAAAATCTGACCTACTTTTGTAATTCTAGGGTCATTATCATTCTTAAAAATCGCTCCTTTTGCTTGATTAGGAATTTTATCTTTTAAGGCTTCAGCATTGGTACACATAGACCGGAACTTCCAAATACGGAATCGTTTTCCCATCCAACCACAACGCACCTGACCAAAGAAAATTGGCCCTGGACTATCTAAACGAATCGCAATAATAATTGGAACCGCTAATACCGATGAAATACTTAAACCAACAATAGCACCCGTTATATCAATTAATCGCTTCAGCCAAGACCGCACAGAAGGATGGGTCACGGGAAGACGATGTTCCCCTCTGGTTTTATCCTTGAGTTTATCGTCCGCACTAGGAGGTTCAATGGTTAATACCTGGTCAAGAGACGTCAGGGAAAAAACCGCCATTACCTGAGAACCAACGGATTTTAAAACCAACTCAATTCCCTTAGCTTTTGTGGTTTTCAGGTTACTAATCAGAGCCCCAATGCCACTACTATCAATAAATATAGTTTGGCTAAAATCAAGAATAATTTTTTTAGGCGGAGGACTAAGAGAAATAACATTCTGAAAAGTGGTTTTAAAAGAAACCGCTTCTAAAATACTCAAGCGTTCGGGTAAACGAACAGAGGCGATATCTCCTGTTAGGATAATTTGAAATTTTTCTTCTGGAACCTGACCAACCATCTCCATAATTTGCTGAGTAGTTGTTGTTAATTTTGCTGCTCTGTTTTAATCATACTCAAAAGAAAATAAGAAAAGGCGTTGGTTAAGTGCGAAAAGTCGGACTAATCCTTTTCTGTTATGACAATAGCATCCCAAATTCCTATTATTTTAATCTCCAAAACTAATTCTACCCTAAAATTTCCCCTACCGCCAGACGGGTTCCATTTACAAAATCCCAAGCGGACTGTATTCGTTTACCTGCCAATTGGACTTGGGTGAGTAATAATAATCCCTCACCTGTTTGTATTACTAGCCCAAAACGCTTAATCAGGGCAACTACCTCTCCGGGTTGTCCTGAAAGTTGAGATAAATTCGGCCATTGTTGTAACAAATTTTGGTATTCCGGGGGAAATTGAGGGTGATATTCCGGTGCTAAAGGAACCGTAGCACAAACTTTTAAGGGTTTTTCTTGAAATGATGTTATACAGTTGGGGTGAAAAGCTCGAATTTGGTTATGTAAAGCGATCGCAGATTTACTCCAGTCTAAATCATAATCGTCATCTTTAATTAAGGGAGCATAGGTCGCCAAAGTATTATCTTGAGGAATAGCTGCAATTTCTCCTCGGTCTAATTTAATTAAAGTTTCTACTAATAAATCCGCCCCCAATTGGCCTAACCTTTGTCCTAAATCCGTGGCATTTTCTAATAGTCCAATGGGTGTCACTACTTTTAACAACATCGGCCCGGTATCCATCCCCGCATCCATCAACATCGAGGTCATTCCTGTTTCGGTTTCCCCGTGATATAAACACCATTGAATCGGAGCCGCACCCCGATATTTGGGGAGGATGGAGCCATGACCATTCACACATCCCAACCGAGGCATCTCCAGAATTTCCGGGGACAAAATTTGTCCATAGGCCACCACCACAAAAACATCCGCCTGAGCCTCTCGCAACAGTTTTAAGGTGTTTTGATCTTTTTTCACCCGCTTGGGTTGCCAAACCGATAATTCATGGGTTTGAGCCAACATTTTCACCGGAGAAGGGGTTAATTGACTGCCCCGACCTCGGCGTTTATCCGGTTGAGTCACCACCGCCAAAACTTCAAATTCAGGGTCGGCCAATAATCTTTCTAAACTCGGAACGGCAAATTCAGGCGTACCAAAAAAAATGATTTTCATTTGAGGGAATAGGGAATAGGGAATAGGGAATGGGTAATGGGTAATGGGTAATGGGTAATGGGTAATGGGTAATGGGTAATGAACTGATTTATGGGGGATTTATTCGTCAATTAATTAACTCTTAAACTGATGACTGATGACTGATAACTGATAACTGATGACTGATGACTGATTTATGGGGTAATGGCTACTTCAATTCGACGGTTTAGTTGTCGATTATTTGCAGAATTATTATTAACTGCGGGACGATTTGCCCCGTATCCAATTGCGGCCCAGTGGTATTCTGTACCAATCGCCTCGGATAAATATTTCATCACCGCTTCTGCGCGACTAAAGGATAAATCTAAATTTTGTTGAGAACTGCCTTGATTATCCGTATGACCCATAACCCTAACAGCAGAACCCTTATAGTTTTTAATATCAGCAATAATCGTATCTAAAATCACGTTAGCCCCGGGACGTAAAATTGTACTACCCACATCAAACAACACATCACTAGGAAAAGTCACCACCAGGGTATTAGAACTTTGACGACGTTCAGGCGTGGCTGAAATAGGTGGCGGAGCAGGTTTATTACTTCCTGAACCCGAAATCGGGGGTGCAGAAGCCAATTGCTGTTCCAGAATTTGTAAACGCTCCTCTAGGGGTTCCGTGGGACGACTGGCTCCCAATTGACTTTCCACGGCCGCCGTCCGTCCAATCAAGGTATTTAACTGTCCCTGTAACTGCTGTAACTGTATCCGCAGTTGTTGACGTTGGGGGTCAGTTAACCGTTGACTGGGTGCGGGAATCGGTTGCGGAGCCGGAGGACTAACCATTGGCGGCGGGACTATTCCCTGGGAACCCTGATGCTGAAATTGATTGAGCAATTGCTGCGTCAACGGAACCTCAGAACTCGAATTCGGATAGACCTGAGCCACGGCCATTCCCACCAACCAAGCAATAGAGGAACCCACCCCCAAAAGTAGGAGATTAAACACCATCGTCCCAAAGAATAAGAAGCCTCGAAATCGGCGAGGGGAGGGCTGGGAAGGTTTGGGGCGGGGCTTTGCAGATTGGGTCATAAATCGGTCTCCTTAATTGGAGGCGGGGGTTTTGGGGGAAGTTTGGGGATTCGCCTCGGTGTTACTCGCTAAATTACTCACCTCTAAATTCCCATCAGGATTAAACGTCACCTTGAAATCGGCCAAAGGCTCATTGGTTTGACGACTTCCTACAGGTTTATACAATAAATCCGGCAGTGGTGTTTGTTTCGTTTCCGTTCCTAGTTCCGGGTTCAAAGACTTATAACCCACAATTGCCCCATCTTTGGCCACGCTCACCCGATAGATTAAGGGAGTTTTTACCGATGCTGTCGGTATCCAGGCTTGAGTGAGCTTTTCAATTAATTGAGCTTTTAAATCCTTAAGTTCTTGGGGATTGGTAATCGGGGGAGGACTGGAAAGATTAGGGGGTAAAGATTGCGGTACGGTTGTTTGGGGAGAAGACCCTTGGGGGGGAATGGCTGTTGGTGTAGGAACCGTTGAGCTTTGGGTTTGCGGTTGCAGTTTCGGGTCTTCGGGTCGTTTAATATCGGGAATCGGTAAAGCAAACAAAGCCAAAGCGGTTAAGGCCAGACTCGATATCCCAATTGCTGCTGGAACAGCCCTTTGAGCAATAGGCTGTTCCGGTTTGAGATAACGTTTAGACAGGGGTTGTAACTGGATAGACAGTTCGGGTAAAGTCTGGCTATCGGCCAAAAATTGATCAACCGCTTCCACCAAATCAAATAATTGTACCGTGGTCAAATTGACCTGAACTGGCGGCGCAGCAGCTAAGGAAACTTCATCCGAAGACTTTTCCTGGGGAGGTTCATGAACGGTTAATTGATGTAACTCTCCCGCAATCGGGTGTAATTCGACTAACTCCGGTTGCTGACGGAAGGATTCCGGGGCTGTTAGTCCACTGAGGAACCCTTGAACATAGCGACTAACCTGTCGAACTAAACTTTCAAAAAACTCCCGTCCTCCGGTGATGGGCTGGGGATAGCCGACAAAATGACATTCTGCATTCATCAGAACATTTAAACTAGCCCGTCCATCGGATTTACCATCGCTTCCGGTGTTATAACCCTGCAAAATTAGTTTGCAGTTCGGTAAACTGTATTGACGTTCAATCGTCATGAGAATTCTCCATCAAACAAACTAATCCAAAATCGCTGCATTCCAGCCGTCCCTGTACAAAAAAGCAGTTTCTCTAACAAACGTATCCCTAACTCGTTTAACTTTTCATCGGAACTATAGGCCATCACCAACGCCCGCCGAGGATTCATCCGACTGCGGAAATGCGCCCGAAATTGGGTTAAGTAGTTGGACAATTGTAAATGTCGTTCAATCGGAATTTGTTTTTGGGTTAGGGCTTCATAATCCATGAGTAACTGCCGAATTCTGACCGTTAACCGTCTTCCCAGGTTAGAGATAATCACGACTAAGGCTTTGGCTTCTAACAGACTCAGCGCCCGACGCTGGCTAAATCGGCGTAACGGATTGGTACTGCGGATTCGCCACAATTCTACCCGATTGGGGATGACCGTTTGTAAATCCAGTTCTGAGATCACGACCAGCATATATTCTGCCCCCCCCAGATACAAGGCTTCAATCGCCAGTAACATTAAATCAATTTCTAAACGGGCGCGACGTGGACATCCGTTCGACAGGCTCACGACCTGGCCTTTTTCACCAAACGGTAGATCGGGTAAACTGTCCAATATAATTGGAATTGACTGACTTTGAGACTGTTCTAACTGCATTACACTCACAGCAATATTAATGTCAACACATTAATGGTTATCGGAATAGTTAGGGAAGACACAACAATGCCATATTGACACTCCCGGTGCCTAAAGGCGTGGGGATTCTTTGTTCATAGAGCCAACTTGCTCAAACAGGATTTCTCCAGCCCGAGTAGAGGTCGATTCTCCCAAAGCGTTGCTCATGTCTAGCATGAAAGTTCCCATAAGCCCTACGGTACTCAATCCTCGACTAAGGATATTTCTAGCTGCGTTTTCATCTCTATCCACGACACAACCACACCTACAAACATGGGTTCTAGTAGATAGCGTTTTCTTAACAATTTCACCACAGCTAGAGCATTCTTGGCTGGTATATTGCGGATTTACCGCCACAGTGACTCTTTCAAATACTTTACCAAAATATTCAAGCCAGACACGAAACTGATACCAAGATGCGTCATTAATAGACTTAGCTAAACAATGATTTTTTACCAGATTTTTAACTCTCAAATCTTCGTAGGCTATCAAGTCGTTAGACTGAACTACGCACCGTGCTAATTTCATAGCATGGTCTTGGAGTTTACCCTGAGCGTAGTCGAATGGGTTGCCTACTTATTTTGAGATGGCGTTTCCCTAAAATCTGTCTAGCTTTGCCTCGATTTTTTGAACCTTTTACTTTTCTGGAAATCCGACGTTGTGAACGTTTAAGAACCTTTTCCCCTTGACGGAGAAATTTAGGATTCTCAACCATCACACCATTAGAGTCGGTGTAGTATTCCTTCAAACCCACATCTAATCCTATCGTATTTCCAGAAGGCTTTGTATTTTCTTTACGGTCAACATCGACACAGAATTGAACATACACGCCGTCTGCACGTTTTACTAATCTCACCCGTTTTATTTGGCTAATTTGGTAAAAGTGTAAGTCGCGCGTGCCTTTTAACTTGAGTTCACCAATATTTTTTTTATCGGTAAACTTTATTGATTTTCGATCATCTGCAAGTTTCCAACCCGTTGATTTATATTCAACAGAACGACAGTTTTTCTGGAATTTTGGATATCCTTTTTTACCAGGAATTGACTTTTTGCAGTTCTCGTAAAAACGGGAAATAGCAGACCAGGCTCGTTCGGCGCTAGATTGTCTAGCTTGAGAGTTGAGTTCATTAGCAAACGGAAAATTCTTAGCAAGCACGGCGCAATATTTGTTTAGATCATACTTATCTATTTTTTTGTTATCCATCCAATAGCGCAAACAACTATTGCGGACAAATTGTGCTGTACGAATCGCTTCATTTACTGCTTCAATCTGACTTGCTTTTCCGTAAGATTTGAACTCAAATACTAACATTGCCTTACCTCTCGCCTTACTTCTTATGCTATATATTTCAGCACAAGATTGGCTGATATTGCAACAAAGGTTTACAATTAAAGCCGTCGTAAAACGACGTGGTTTTAAACCCATTTTTCTGATAACCTTCGTGATCTCCATCGCTTGAGAACACAATTTTCTAGTGTACGATTTTTCGGGCTTGGTGTTCCCATGATTCAATTTTACCCCCCTTCCCCCGAATCGCTGCATCTATTAAAGCCATGACCTGCGACAAACAAAAAAAATTGTTAACACAACATGGCTATTTCAGACTAGGTTTTAAAGTAGACAGAGGTTAGGGAAAAATATTTTCCCTGTTTTTCCAACCGCCTCAATTTTTGAGGTAGTTTGGGTTTCGTGGCTTGATAGTTGACATCCTCCCGACACCAAAGTTCCTTATGGTGCGGGTCTTTTTGCTCCCATTTTTGATAAACAATGCAGAAAATTAGTTCAGAGGAATTACTCGCTTTATACAGTCAGGGTAAACGGGATTTTGGCGCTATTGATTTAAGTGATTCAGATCTATTTGAAGCCAACCTGGAGGAAATTGGCTTGGCGGGTAGTAATTTAAACCGGATTTATATACCCTATTCCAACCTCAGCTACGCTAATTTACAGAAAACCCAAATTCAGGAGGCGCAACTGGGGGATACACAACTTTATCAAGTGGATTTATCCGAATCGAATTTACAAGGGAGTACCTTATTTCGATGCAACCTTCGCCATGCTGATTTAAGGGGTGCTAATTTAAGCTATTGTAATTTACAAGGGGCGGATTTATCGAGTGCTAATCTAATGTCAGCCGACCTCAGACATACGGATTTGAGTAATGCGAATTTGGAAAATGCCAAGTTAACAAATGCCCAATTAGCTGGATGTAATTTATTCCGATCCAAAATGGCAAATTTATCCGATGCAAACTGTGATCAAACCACCATCGGGCCGGATGGATATTAAACAATAATCCCTAGAAAAATGGTTATTATCGTTATTGTCATTAATATTTTAATTTCTCTGCTGTGTTTATATTTAGCGAGAAAAATCTGGATGTTGACATTAACAATTAATCGTTTAGAAAAAAAGTTAATCCTGATGGAACAACGCACCCGTTTTGTTTTGGAGAAAGCCCCCAAGTTTATTAATTCTGGACAACAGGGAACTACTAAACTCCGACAAAAATATCATCAACTTCAGGTACAACAACAACAACTCGAACAAGCTCTGGGGTTAATTTCCTTGGCCGTTAGGGTCTGGCCAAAAGGAGGAAAACCCAGAAAATCAAATCTCTAGGAACAAAATTGTTAAAATAGATGGAATTGGTACTGCGATTCAATATGTCAAATCAACGGTTAGGACGGTTTTTAGGGGGTTTGGTTTTGGGGTCGGTGGTCGGTACGGTAGTCGGTTTATTGGTGGCCCCTCGTTCGGGGAAAGAAACCAGACAGTTAGTTAAAAAATCGGCCGAGGCTTTACCGGAACTCGCAGAAGATCTATCTACTAATGTTCAAGTGCAGGCTAATCGACTTTCGGAATCTGCATTACGCAATTGGGATGAAACCTTGATTCGTCTCAAAGAGGCGATTTCGGCTGGATTAGAAGCGAGTCAACAACAACAAACCTTCTATAATCCTGAAGCCCAAAAACCTATCTCTGAGTCCTCAAAAACCACAGGAGAACGCTAGGGATCGGAGATTTTTCCTGAAAATCGCTATACTAATGGGGACGGACGAAAATATTTTGTTGTTAATGGAAATCCAGTGACTGAACCTTTATTTTGGCTTGGACTGTCACTGTTTTTTGTTGCAGTCAGCCTTACTGCTGTTGTGATTGCGGCTTTACCTGCTTTGCAAGCTATTGCAAGGGCGGCTCGGAGTGTGGAAAAATTGGCAGATACTCTGGCGCGGGAATTTCCTCCCACTTTGGAATCAATTCGGTTAACGGGGTTGGAAATTACCGAACTCACTGAGGATGTCAGCGAGGGGGTACAAAGTGTGGGTCAAGTGGTCAAACAAGTCGATCAAGGCTTAGATAGTGCTAGACTGCAAGCAAGAAAATTGCAATCTACCACGGGCGGTATTTTTACGGGAATTCGAGTGGCTTGGAAAACTTTTACTCGCAAACCTGCTACTTCTGAATCGCAACGCCGATCAGCCAATCGTTTACCCGGAAATAGCAGAAATTTACATCAGTTACGGGAACGAAATCTTCAACGCTTGGAACTTTATTCCGATACTAATTTTGAGTTAGAAGATGAAGATTTAGGCGAAAGTTATCATTCTTTGAATCAAAGAGATTAGGATCTATAGCAAGTTTAAATTAAAATGAGAGTGATTGTAGAAGGAGTAGAAACTAAAGCCGAACAAGAATTTTTGCGAGATCATGGTTGCAATTGTTTACAGGGATATTGGTTTAGTCGTCCCGTAGAAGCCCAGGTTTTTGAGCAAATGCTGAGGGCAAATTCTCAAGAAACAACGACTAAACCCCTATCATCATTTAGATAGTTAAATCCAAAAAGATTATGCTTTAACCATTAATTGTGCTTGGATTTGAGTAATTAAATCTTTCAGTCCGCCCGTATTTAAACGATAACTTAAGGGATGGGCAATTAAGTAGGCCGTACTTTCAAATAACACCTCAATTTCCGTTAATCCATTTTGCTGTAATGTTTTACCCGTAGAGACTAAATCCACAATAGCTTCAGACATTCCCGTAATTGGCCCCAATTCAACGGAGCCGTAGAGAGGTATAATTTCTACAGGTAAATCCAAACTCTCAAAATACTCGCTGGCACAGTGGACAAATTTGGAAGCGACCCGACTATGGGGTGGTAATTCTACCGGAATTTGATAGGGACTTGATTGTTTAACCGCAACCGACATCCGGCATTTTCCAAACTTGAGATCAACCAGTGAAGCCACTTGAGGCTTTTTCTCTCGCAGGACATCATAACCAACAATACCTAACTGGGCTTGACCATATTCGACATAAACCGGGACATCTTGCGCCCGCACTAATAATGCCTTGGCCTTTTGGGTGGGATCATAAATTTGTAGTTGTCGATTGCTGGGATCTAAAAAAGCACTAAAATCAAGTCCAACGGCTTGCAGAAGTCGAATTGTATCTATCAATAAAGCGCCTTTAGGCAGTGCTACGGTGATCATAGGAATGAGGAATGATAGGATTTAGGATTTATCAGTGCAGTTCGCCGAAAATTCGGTATCTGTTGAAACGACAATAATTACCCTAACTTTTATTTACCAGATTATGGGACAGTTAACTCTGGTGATTGGCAGTAAAAATTATTCTTCTTGGTCATTGCGTCCTTGGTTTCTTCTGAAGCAAGCCGGAATTAATTTTTCTGAAATTTTGATTGATTTAGGCAATCCCAACACCTACAAACAAATCCGGCGCTATTCTCCATCGGGGAAAGTTCCGGTATTATTAGATGGAGATTTAACGGTTTGGGAATCCTTAGCCATTTGTGAATATATTGCTGAAAATTTTATTCATGATTTATGGCCGCAAAACTTAGAAGCCCGGACTTATGCGCGTTGTATAAGTTATGAAATGCACGCCGGATTTATCAATTTAAGGCAACAAATGCCGATGAATTGTCGGACTCGTTACCCCAGAGAAGGTATGAAACCGGATGTACAAAATGATATTGATCGGATCACGGCAATTTGGCGGGAATGTCGAGAAAAATATGGCTCTCATGGTGAATTTTTATTCGGAAATTTTACGATTGCAGATGCGATGTTTGCCCCGGTTATTTCTCGATTTGTTACTTATGATGTCAAGTTAGGAGAAGTTGAACAAGCTTATGTTGAAATGATTTGGTCACTTCCAGCCATGCAACAATGGATTGATGCGGCTTATTTGGAACCGGAAATGATGCACTTTTGAGGGAGTCTTAATATAACCTGTAGTATTAGTAGGGGAGTATCAATTGAACCTGCCCCTACGGTTTGATTAAAATCAATGGTGATTTTTGTTAACATTAATCTGTATTAACTAAATAGGCAATTTCCTGAACCCAACGTTGTCGTTCTCGATGATCTAAATTCAGAATTTCTTCCCGTGACCAGTGAAAGTGAAATGCAATAAAGGCTACCTCCCGATATAACTCCTCTTGGGGGTAGCCTATAACTCCCCCGTGGTAGAAATTGTTGATTCTGGGGGGTTAATGGCGTTGTAAACTTCCTGTAAATATTGCCAGTCCGTGAGAAACAGTGCTTCTAAATCTTCTGGGGTGACGGGGGATAATTCCCCTAACTGGACAATAACCCGCGAAAGTAGGATCAGAGTCCCATAGGCTGGATTTTCCAAGCTGCGGGGGTCGGTCTGGTACAATTCATCTTTACCTGTGGCTAGACGCATTTCCCCGTCCCGGTGTCGTCTGTCTTGGTTGTCTAGTAACCCGACGGGTAGGGAAAAACTAAAGGTGATTGGAGATTGGTTTTCCATCAAACATCGTTAATTCAGGGTTGATCATAAACTGGGGATGGGGTGGGAGAGTCGGGTTGGTCTTCCTCTAAGTCATTGATGTAGCGATAAAACTTTTGTAAATAGCTTAAATCGGAGGCAAATAGATTTTCAATTACCATGGGTGAAATTTCTTCTAAAGTGCCTAACTGAGTAATAACACGAGAGAGAATAATTACAGTAGCATAGGCTGGATTTGATTTAACTCTAGGATCACGCATGGGAACAATTTCATCAATAGCCCGGGATAGTCGCATTACACCTTGACGGTGACAGTCGCCTTGTTCATCTAGGTATCCTTTGGGTAGGGTAAACTCAAATTCAGTTTGGATCATGACAAGGATTTAGGAAGGGTAGGAACTCGCTGAAAGCTTTCTACTGCTAATTCTAGTTCCTCAAAAGCGAGATCTGAACCAGAAACAATGTTATCAGCAACGGTGTAGGAAACAGGCCAAGCACCTTTAAAATTAAACCGAGCACCTTCTTCACTACTTTGGCGATAGATGACTAAGGAACCATCATAACTTTGAGTTGCCCATTGACCTGCTTGCACATTTTCAATCCACTTCCATAGGGTAGTTGATGCACTTAGACCGCGACGCAAATTAATATTATTAACTTTTTCATTTCCCGGCATTTTTGTTCTGAGGACTCGTCCCCGTTTAGCTTTCCCCCAAGGTTGGGGAAAAACTTCAGCTAATTCTATTAAACTTTGGGTATATTTAAACCCTTTGCATTCCATAAAATAAGCATCAACAGGATCGCTACTTCCATTTAGTTTTAACTCAACATAAAAGCGAGCAATGGTAAGAATCTCTGATAAATTTTGTTTTAATTGGTCTTGATTAATTTGCATACCAAATAGGGAATAGGCAATAGGCAATAGGCAATGGGAGAAAGACAGGGAATAGGCAATGGGCAATGGGAGAAAGACAGGGAATGGGCAATAGGTAATAGCAATAGAGAATATCTTTACCCATTACCCATTACCCATTACCCGCCAACCCTCAACACCTTCTTAAAGCTTGCTTCCCCCAACAGGAACCCGAATCATCCCGGCGTGGGCAACCTCAATGGTTTCTTTAAAAATATCGGCACTGTCAGCTTTGACTTGAGTAGTTTTGTATTTAGCGGGAATGGCATCTTTAATATTCCATCGGGCGCCTTCTGAACCATCTTGTTTGTAGAAAACCAGGGAAGCTTCATAACGCCGAGCCATGGTTTGCCGACCGCCTTTTCCCATTGCTTGCGGGTGTGAATCCACATACCATTGCAAGAGAATATCGTTGTCAATTGCTGTTACAAACTCCAGGGTAATATTTTGATAACTGACGGTAGCCGGGGTGGTTTGTGTATCCGTAGCCAAGCCCTTACGGGTTCCGATGGGCTTACCTTCAGAAGCCGGATCAATTGTAATTGAAAGTCCACTAGCTTTGGAAATCAGTAACCTTGTATTATTATTAATTTCTAAGTAAAAGCGAGAAACTGTCAGGTATTCCATTAGGCTTCTCTGAGTTGCTGCTGTCATTTTAAATATTCCTCCTGATCAATAGTTAGATTGATTTTGTTTTAACTTAGTGTCGCTCATGTCCGCCGATTTATCGGGGGGTATGTTGTCAATTACGAATTACGAATTATCAATTACGAATTAATGAATTAGGAGTTAATGGATTAATAAATTAGGAGTTAGCTAATTGTCTCGTAATTCGTAATTCGTAATTCGTAATTGATTATATGTCATCGACCACCATAGGTAACGGCGGCACCACTGACGGATTTGACTTTATTAATTCGTTCAGCCACCAGTTCATAGGTTTCTACTGCTAGATCTTGACCTGTGACGTCCGCATCGGCAATGGAGTATTTTTTCGGCCAAGCGCGTTCTAAATTCCATCGGAGGATTTCCCGACCGTTGGGGTCATAAACAACAACTGAGCCACTTTTACGGTTATTTGACCAGTTACCGTTACCGCCCTCACTAACGGGTAAGCATTCTTGAAACCATTTGTACATTTGAGCGCTGGCACCTTGGGGGGAATCGCACAGGTAAACTTCAACGGTCATGGCGGGGTTAGAATCATAACCGCCGGAGGTGGTTTGTCGGTCATGAATTCCGCCTTTTGATGAACCTATGGGTTTGGCATTTCCTGTAACTTTACCTTCATAGGAAATTTGAGCCATACTTTTGATTTGAGCCTGAGTAATTCCGTCAAACTCAACGTAAAATCGAGAGGCAACAGTAGTAACAACTCCGACCATGTTTTTATTCCTTTTGTAAGTTTTTAGTGGGGAAATTAGGAATGGGGAATGGGGAATGGGTAATGGGTAATGGGGAATGGGGAATGGGGGAAAATAATTACTATGCAGTAATGCTGTTGATTAACCTTAATACCTGAAACCCTAAACCCCAAACCGGGCTTGTATTTAACTGGATTCGCCGCCTTCTTCTTCGTTTTCATCACCGGTGATCTGACTCATGCGGAAGATCACAAATTCAGCAGGACGGACGGGAGCTACTCCAACTTCAACATACAAACGGCCTAGGAGCATCGTTTGTGGGGTATTAATTTCTTCGTCACACTTGACATAGTAGGCTTGAGCCGGACTACCGCCCACTAGAGCTCCTTCGCGCCAGAGGGAGTCGAGGAAATTACCGAGAGTGCGTTTAACCCGTTGCCAGAGGTCTTCATCGTTGGGTTCAAAAACGACCCACTGGGTTCCCTGTTCAATGGATTTCTCAATGTAGCTCATCAAGCGACGGACGTTAATATAACGCCATTGAATATTATCCGCTTCCACCAGGGTACGGGCGCCCCAAATCCGTAGACCACGGTTGGGGAAACTACGGACACAGTTAATTCCCAAGGGGTTTAATAATTCCTGTTCACGGAAGTTGCAGTCATAACTCAAACCGACCAGACCACGGGGGACTTCATTGGCGGGAGCCTTATGGACGCCTCTGGTTTCATCTACCCGTGACCAGACGCCTGCAACATATCCACAGGGCGGAATGGAAATCGGACGTCCGGCATTCCGGGGGTTGGGAACTCTGATCCAAGGATAGTAGAGGGCCGCAAATTGAGAACGACGGTTAAAATCTTCGGTGAGCCAACGGGCCACGTCTTGGGGTTTAACCCGATCAGGAGGAGTATCGAGAATTACCATCCGGTTGGGTGGGTTGGGGATATCACCGGCCGTCGCACCTTCACTGAGACTGAGCATCATATCCATGATCCCATGAAGCTGATCGAGATTCATCAATCCGGCTTCGTACACGCGCATTAAGTCGGGACAGGCAACAATGGTCACGTCGTCAATTTCAAATAGACCCCGTACCCCTGTGCGATCATCCCGTCCACCTTCGACATATTGACTGAATAGTTCGGGCTGAACGTCTAGCGGCGGGGGACTGACTTCATAGAAGCCATTATTGGGCCGTTTTGCTAGGGGGCTACCTGTGAGGGAAATGTCTGTGATCTGAATATAGCTGGACTCTTGCAGGGCATTGAACACATAATCTGCTACGGCGACATCAGCCTGGGCGTTCATGGTCAGGTGTTCGTAGCGTTCCAGTTCCTCGCCACCTTGGGTGATGATAACGGTGAAGTATTCCCCTGTGTTCGCGGGCATAGCAGTTATTGCCCTTGCACCTGTACTTGCACCTGTACTTGCCTCTGTACTTGCCTCTGTACCTGCCTCTGCTGAGGAGGTTGGGGGTAGGGCGGGTGCTGGGGCTTTGGGTTGTCCTTCGGTAATTCTAACCCGGATGGTTCTCTCGCTAGGTGATACCAAAGCACTGTTAATGTTCTGGGTTGAGGCAATTCCGGGATCGCTTAGGGAAAACCGCAGGGCGGGACGTTTGGCGCGGTTCATCACCTCTGTACCTAATTCCGTTGGTGCTGGGGCGGCAGAACCTGGTAATCTGGTGCCGATACTGGTGACCCAACAACGGCCGCCACCGTTTAAAAACCAGCCGTACACTGAAAAGGGCAGGTAGGCGTTGAAGTCGGTGAAGCCGTCGGAATTGGGGCGGGCAAAATACTGGAGGTATTGGCTCCAAGTGGTGACTAACATGGGTTTGAACATTTCGGCACCACCGCGCACATCTTCGGTAAATCCGAGAAATCCGGCGATCGCGGTGGGGACTCCTGCTATTGGACGACTTCCTCTATCAACTTCTTCTACATACACACCTGGAGCAAAATAGTCAAGTCTTGCCATATTTCTTTTCCTTATATCAATATTTAGCTTGGGAGTGCTGCTCAACAATTGGCTGTGCAGCCAAGATGGGTTTTGTCCTGATTACTATTTACTATGGGGAGCAATACCACCGCGCACGTTAATGTGCCTAGATTAAGGTGAAATAGACCCCAGGGGTTATAGACTTTGGTCGAAATTTTTGGGCTTTTTGAAAAGGTTATCTGGATGTTGGGTATTGTCGGCCATTGGTCAAGATATATTTAACATTACTTTATTTTTCTTATTAATTTGTTAGATTTCTAAACAAATGTACTGAGGATTGAATCGCAAAAATTAAATTTATATCTGAAGATGGATGTTATATTAAAAAATAGCGTTAATTACACAAGCTGCCTTCTGGGACATCAAACTATATTAGTTTTAATTGGACTTGATATGCGGGTAAATCAACTTAATCACACTTCCAATCAAAGGCCAGCAAGTGTTTCTAGGCAGATACCTAAGAGCATTTTACCGGAAACAATTGCAGTTATGCTTGTAGCCAGTGAATTGCCTTTTTGCAAGAGTTTGCAGGTATTACTTAAGGTTTATAACTTGAGTTCGTCATGGCAAATTAAGCTAGTTGGTAACACGAGTTCAATTCAACCTGTACTGAGTATGGCTGACCAATATAAACCCGGTTTAATTTTCCTAGATTGGGATTTATTTAAGACACCTGATCAGGGTACTGAAATGATCAGAAGTTTAAGTCAGAAATCAGAACAAAATCAGAATGATAGCAAAATTTTAGTGTTGTCTTCTTTAGGAGAAGAAAGTAGTATCTTTGAGACGATGCAAGCCGGAGCTTGGGGATATCTGTTGAAGGAAAATTTACCGACGCAACTCCCTATTGCTATTACCTCGGCTCTGAATAATCAAGTTTATTTATGTCCAGAAGTTGCAGCCAAATTCTTTCGAGCTTTTCAGATAAATCAAGGTAAATCAACAGCCACTCAACCCAATAAATCATCTAATCAACCGAGGGAATTAAATAGCTCTAATCCCTATAATTTAACACATAGAGAACGAGAAGTCTTGAAATTGTTGGTGGAGGGATACCGAAATCAAGAAATAGCTAGTTCCCTTTATATTACCGTAGCAACAGTCAAAGCCCACTTAACAACCATATTTGAAAAATTAGATGTAGATAGTCGTAGTCGAGCGATTGTTCGGTCGTTACATCTGGGTCTTGTTTAAAACCAATTAAAGTATGAGTAATTATTTAGGTATTGCCACGGTGACGGCAACATTGCAGAGGATGTTACAACAATCTGTGCAGATGGATGTGGAGGGGGCAAGGGTGACAACAAGCCGCCCAGAAAATACCGGGGGAACTCCAGAAACAGGAATTAGCATTTACCTCTACCATTTGAAGCGCAATACCTCTTTAGGGAATGCAGATATGCCACCCCGTCAAAGGAAGGGAGAATTAACAAAGCGGAATCAATTACCTATAGATTTATACTATCTGTTAAGTTGTTATGGAAATGAGATCGAATTAGAGCCTCAGCGCTTATTAGGAAGTGCAATCCGAACCCTGGAAGATCGAGCGGTTTTATCCTCTCAAATGATTCGAGAAACTGTTAATGATCCTAGTTATCCTTTTTTAGCAAATTCTGATTTATCGGAACAAATTGAGATGATCCGAGCGGAATTTGTTCCGGTTTCAACGGATGAATTATCGAAGGTTTGGTCGGTCTTTTTTCAAACCCCTTATGTTTTATCTGTGATCTATAAAATTACAGTTGTGGTGTTAGATGGTGAGGAACCTGCAATGGTAGCACTTCCAATCCGCGATCGCAGCCTAAACGCCTGGACATTTAGCAAACAACCGACGATTGATTTTGTCATGTCAACCGAAGGTAGATATCAACCGATTTTCAGCCATAGTACCTTATTAATTCGAGGTAAAATGCTTGCTAATGCCAATGCCTCGATTAGAATTGGGGGTGTGGAAGTGGCGCCGGGTACGGTGCAAGATCAGGAAATTACCTTAGCTTTAACCTTAGTGCCACCAGAGGCACTCCGACCCGGGGTTCAGGCGTTACAGGTAATTCACGGTCAAAGGTTGGAGAGGGGAAGCACGAATGACTCCATGCAGGAGCGGGTTGAGTCCAATGTGGCTCCGTTTGTGTTACGACCCGGTATCAAGGAGGTGAATCTGCTGGATGGGTCAGGAACGGACGACGAGCCTCGTGATGCTGAGGTAGAAGTAGTGACAGACGTGAGGATCGGTCAAGATCAGCGAGTGATTCTGATTTTAAATGAACAGACCGCCCTACAGCCTGCCGCTTACATTTTTAACGCCCAGTCTCGGAATAATAATACTGTCCGTCTTATCTTCTTACTTAAAGCTGTTAAAAATAGCAACTATTTAGTGAGGATTCAAGTCGATGGTGCAGAAAGTCTCTGTCAAATTGATAGCGATCGCCATAGTCCCACCTTTGATCAGTATATTAGTCCAACGATCACCATCCCCTAGTAGTAAGCCCTTTAGGGCTTCTTCAGGGCCTATATACAAATCTAGCTAAGAGTTAAGAGTCCTAAAGGACTCACTACGAGTTAAGAGTCCTAAAGGACTCACTACGAGTTAAGAGTCCTAAAGGACTCACTACATTTTTTACTGAAAATGAACGCTGTTTCTGTGCAAGACTGGCAAAAAGCAAACCAAGAATCCCTGATGGTGGCACTGGCCCAAGTGCGACAGGTGCTGGAATGGAAAGCCAGTCAAGATAGTCAGACTCCAAAGCCAATAGCCACTTCCGAACTATCGGAGCATTCATCTCTACAACAGGTCTGTCGCATCTTTGGCTTGTCCACCTTTGAACGAGACTTATTGATGATCTGTGCAGGTATGGAATTAGACGCCAGTTTTGCCAGCTTGTGCGCCCTGGCTCAAGGGGACTCGCAAAAACTTTATCCTACCTTCAGTTTAGCCCTCAGTAGCCTAGATAGCCCCCATTGGAACGCCCTCACCCCTACCGCTCCCCTACGACACTGGCGATTAATTGAGATCGGTAGTGGATCGGCACTAACCCAGAGTCCCCTCCGCATTGACGAGCGCATCTTGCATTACTTGGTAGGAGTGCAGCACTTAGATGAGAGACTAATGGGAATGATTGAGCCACTAAAGGGAGAAAATCAGTTAGTCCCTTCTCACCAACAGTTAGCCGAACAGTTGGCAGAAACCCTGTCTCAGAGTGCCGGAAATGACATTGTACCAGCAGTGCAACTCTGTGGAGAAGATACCAGTAGCAAACGGGCGATCGCCCTATCCGCCTGCAAAATATTAGGACTGGATGCCCATTTATTAAGTGCTGATCACTTACCCAGCAACAGAAACGAACTATCTCAACTGCTGCGGTTGTGGGATCGAGAAGCGGTTTTGTGTAATAGTGCTTTAGTCTTGAACTGCGACGAAGTAGACGGTTCAGATCGGGACGGAAATGTCGTCGCCCATATCATTGAACAAATTAACAGTCCTCTGATTATAACTACACGAGATCGGATTAGTCAGAGACAGCGCCCCTTAGTGAATTTTGAAGTTAGCAAACCTACCAACTCAGAACAATACCTATTATGGGAGGAGGCGCTGGTGATGGAACGCGAGGAGTTGCCGGAGATTATAGAACACTTAGTCGGACAATTTAACCTGAATGCCCCCGCCATTGCTGCGGCTTGTGCCAGTACCCTCGGACAAATGGGGCTAAGTGAGGATTATGATCAGCTAAATAATACTTTATGGGAGGCTTGTCGCGCCCAAGCTCGTCCTCGGATGGAAGATTTAGCCCAACGAATTGAACCGAGTGCCAGTTGGGAGGATTTGGTATTACCTGAAATGCAGTCACAAACTCTGAAAGCGGTGATTGCCCATGTTCGCCAGCGCGTTAAAGTTTATGAAGGTTGGGGGTTTGCTAAAAAAGGCGGACGGGGTTTAGGAATTAGTGCGTTATTTGCTGGCCCTAGTGGGACGGGAAAAACTACGGCGGCGGAAGTGATGGCTCAGGAGTTAAATTTAGATTTATATCGGATTGATCTGAGTTCAGTTGTGAGTAAATATATTGGAGAAACGGAGAAGAATTTGCGACGGGTTTTTGATGCGGCGGAAACGGGTGGAGCGATTTTACTTTTTGATGAAGCGGATGCTTTATTTGGAAAACGTTCTGATGTGAAAGATTCCCATGACCGCCATGCAAATATTGAGGTTAGTTATTTATTACAACGGATGGAAGCTTATGGAGGTTTAGCAATTTTAACTACGAATTTAAAGGGGGCGTTAGATAGTGCATTTTTGCGAAGAATTCGGTTTGTGGTGCAGTTTCCGTTTCCCGATGTGACCCAACGGGCTGAAATTTGGCGGCGGATTTTTCCCAAGGAAATGCCATTGGAAGGGGTGGATGTGAATAAATTAGCTAAACTGAGTGTAGCCGGGGGGAATATTCGTAATATTGCGATGAATGCTGCTTTTTTGGCGGCGGATTCTAATGAAGCTGTGACGATGAAACATTTATTAAATGCGGCTCGTAGTGAAAGTATGAAGATGGAAAAACCGTTAACAGATACGGAGGTAAAAGGATGGGTTAGTCCTTGAAACAGTTTGGGTTAATCGTCGTCAAGGACAACCCGGAGGATGGATAAAAAAATCGTCACCGCCCAACCGCATCAAGCAGTTGATTAATAATATCCCTTGTCGATTTATTTGGATTATTAATTAATGTCAGGGTTTCTGCCATTACTAATTGGGTTGCAGCATTGAGACGGAATAAGTCTATTTTTGAATTAAAAATAAAATCTTCCACTCGTTGAGGCGTTCCCATTAAATTATTGATTTCACAGTAAAGCTCTAAACTTCTAAAATTATAAGGATCATTATTCAAAAGCTTTTCAACTTTTTCAAGGGCAGCACTATAATTACCAACAACAGTATCATTTTCAGCCGATCTTAACTCACGAATTGCCTCATGTCTGGGATGGGCTCCTAATATACACACTAAATTTTCATTGCCAATCTCAAAAATCGGAGCCGGACACCCCTCTGCTTTCATGGTTCGTAGGATGGTGGGAATTCCCTGACCTTCTGTTTGAGCAAGTTGCAGTTTAATAAAAAAGTAGGCGAGACCTTGATTCCGCCAAAATGGAGATTCGCGACCCTCAACAAATTTGATTCTATCTATCGCAGATGGTAAAGTACCCGGTGAATTGATTTCTACACGATCTGAAAATATAGTAATTCTAGTGGGTTGATCAGACTCATAATCTCTATGGGCTAGTGCATTAACGACGGCTTCTTGTAATGCTCGATTGGGATATTTTGCCAGGTTTGGCATCGTCTTGCTAGTTTTATCAAAAACAATATAAGCCTCTGCATTTAAACGCTCAATCAGTTTATTTGCTTGTTCTACAATAGTTCCCTCAAGTTCGATCCTTTCTGCATGGGTTTCGCCTCTGTCTTTACCAGGATATATCGAAAAAATTGAGACTGCACCGGGGAAAAATCTTGTGGGTTCACGTCCAAACAGTAATAAGGCAAAATTGCGAGGTCTAAGAACATTTGTTAAAGGTTCTTTTTGACATAAAGAAGGGGCTAATGCCGCTAATTTAAAATCTGGTGATAAATATTCATCAATATCTCTCTTTCCATCCCATAACGACATCCGTTGAAGGTACTCTCGTAGAACGATTAAATCAAGATCGTTTACGGTTGCATTAAGATTAATTCTTCTATCCCAAGGTGGTAATTTGCCTTTTTTTACTAGCAGTTCCCTCAATAAACCATTACGAGCTTCACAAGTATTACTACCAATCCGAATATAGTAAGTCGTAGTAGATTGTTGTCTGAAAGAGTGGGCATGATCAGTAGCCGGAATGATTAAAACTAATACTCTTTTATCCTCTGTTTCTGCGGGAAGTTGAACAGTATGGGGAACAATGGGCGGATCTACATAGTCTCGACAAGCGTTTAATACTTTGCCCTCAACTTCTTTTAACTTTTGAGAAGTCATCCCTGGAAGAAGCATTTTTTGAAAGCCGTGTTCGTCTTTTACTTCTTTCGCACCACAAACAATATATCCACCCCCCAGATTTGAATAGTCATTAGCAAAAGCCACCGCAGTTTGGATAACATCATTAATATCTGCTACATTTTCTTTCCATTCCACCTGTTCACTTTCCCGATAGGCAAGTTCTTTTAAATCAATAGAGTAATTCATGAATTTTCACCAAGATGGTAGTGATTAATTAAATAAAGTGAATATATATAAGATTGGCTCTACTTAATATTATAGTGAATTTAGCGCGATCGATCTCACAGGTTGTATTGAAGTTAACGGAGGCAGAGCTTCCGATTAGCATTCCAGACTTAAGACTAAGCTGTTTAGCATTTAGACTGCATATTTTAAAGGCTGAAACCCCTTATTGGCTGGGATCTCCTCAAAAATTTAGATAATTAACAGCTTACTCTTGACGATTTTCCTGTAACAATGTTACTATGTAACAATGTTGCATAGTAATGGATTGAAAAATATGACTCAAGGTAAAGTTATTCGTATCTCCAACCCTATTTTTACCCGTCTTCAAGCGATTGCAGAACCACTAACAGATACTTCAGCCAGCGTTATTGAAAAACTACTAGATTTTTATGAACAGCACCAGAACTTAAATATTCGTGAATTAAATCCCGAAAATCCACCCAAATTAGCACATAGTAAAGTAACAAAAGTAATTTTAAATAATTTACATTTAACTAATCCTGGTTGGAATGAAATTATCGAAGAAATTCATATTATAGCAATGAATAAAATTAATTCTCGTGAAAAATCCTATGATAAGTTGATATTAGTTAGCAGTTTTAATATTACCGATGGAGAATATACAGAAAAGGGTTATAAGTTTATAGAAAAACTCAATATATCCATTCAAAATGTTTCATCTGATCACGCTTGGAAGGGAATTTTAAAGATGGTTAAAAAATTAAATATTTCTGTAAAAATTTATTTAACTTGGAAGGATAAAGAAGGTGCTTCATTTCCTGGGGAAGAATGTTTATTAAGTTGGAGTCCCGACTAAATTAGAAATAAGGTAAAATTGCAATATCAAAAGTTTTCTTTTAATGAATGAATTACAAAGGTTATACGGCTCAAATTGAAGTTGATGTAGAGGCTGGAATTTTGTTTGGTCAAGTGCTAGACATTAACGATGTGATTACTTTTAAAGGAAAAACGGTTGAAGAAATCAGGCAAGAATTTAAAAACTCTATTGATGATTATTTGGAATTTTGTCAAGAATTAGGGTTGAGCGATAAAACATGAGGTAGTGCGAGCGTCCTCGCTCGCTATCCTAATAGATACTTTCTATACTAATACATTATTTAATAAAATTATCGGAGGCAGAGCCTCCGGTTGGCATTCCAAGGTAGAACCTTGGAACGAGGGGGAGGGTTAGAGTTGTCCGAAACCTTTTTTCTTCTTGTCTTTCTTTTTCTTGGCTTTTGCCGCCCCGGGATAACCTCCTCCCATTCCTGGCATACCGGGCATTCCGGGCATACCCATACCGGGCATTCCTCCCATTCCGGGCATCATTCCTTGACTCATTTGTTGCATCATTATCCGCATTTTCTGGAAGTCACTAACTAACTTCATCACATCTTTTTCTAGCATTCCTGAACCCTTAGCAATACGTTTGCGACGGGAAGGAGAACTAGCTAATAAATCGGGGTTTTGGCGCTCATTAACGGTCATGGAATTAATCATCGCTTCCGACCGTTTTAATTGTGCTTCTCCCTGGTCTAATTGGTCTTGGGAAATCTTATTCATCCCCGGAATTAACTTAATTAATCCCCCCAAAGATCCCATATTTTTCATCATTCGAGTTTGACGCAGGAAGTCGGTAAAATCGAATTTTGCCGTAATAATTTTTTCCTGCATTCTCTCAGCATCCGCCAAGTCAAATTCCTCTTGGGCTTTTTCAACTAAGGTTAAAATATCCCCCATGCCTAAAATTCGAGAGGCAACCCGGTCAGGATAAAATGGTTGTAATGCTTCGACTTTTTCCCCCACCCCGACAAATTTAATCGGCGCCCCCGATACCTTCCGAATTGATAGCGCTGCCCCGCCGCGACTATCCCCATCCATCTTAGTTAAAATAGCCCCGGTAATCCCAATTTGGTCGTTAAAGGTGCGGGTTAAATTAGCAGCTTCTTGACCCGTCATCGCATCAACAACTAACAAAGTTTCATGGGGTTCAATAGTTTGCTTAATTTGGGCTAATTCCGCCATCATATTTTCGTCTATTTGCAGACGTCCGGCGGTGTCAATAATGACGGTATCAATATCTTGATTGCGGGCATATTCTACTCCTTGACGGGCAATTTCTACGGGGTCGGTATCGGTTCCCATTTCAAACACAGGAACGTTAATTTGTTTCCCCAATGTTATTAACTGATTAATTGCCGCCGGGCGATAAATGTCCGTTGCGACTAACAAAGTAGTGCGATTTTCCTTTCTCAAATGCAGGGCTAATTTTGCCGTGGCGGTGGTTTTTCCTGTCCCTTGCAACCCCGCCATTAAAATAATTGTTGGGGCGGTGTCCGCTTGGGCGAGGGGAACGTTACTTTCCCCCATGACGTTGACTAATTCATCATGGACAATTTTGACGAACTGTTCTCCGGGTCGCACACCGGACACGACTGCTGCTCCCTGGGCTTTTTCCCCGACTTCGGCGACAAATTCCTTGACGACTTGCAGGTTAACATCGGCTTCTAGGAGGGCGCGACGGACTTCTTTTAGGGCATCTTGAATATTAGACTCACTAATTTTATCTTGACCTCGGAGTTTCTTCCAAGTGGATTCAAAGCGTTCAGCAAGAGCATCAAACATAGCAATTTCTTTATTGAGCAGATTAACTTCACTCTCTATGATAATATTTAGTTGTTGCGCTTTAGCGCTCCATATTTGTAGAGTGCGCTGAAGCGCAACAACAAATTAAGGTTTAATCTCGTTTGATTTTTTCGACATTTTCATCAAAAATCGCTCCTCGTTTCTTCCAAGTGGATTCAAAGCGTTCAGCAAGAGCATCAAACATAGCAATTTCTTTATTGAGCAGATTAACTTCACTCTCTATGATAATATTTAGTTGTTGCGCTTTAGCGCTCCATATTTTTAGAGTGCGCTGAAGCGCAACAACAAATTAAAGTTTAGTCTTTTCTATCTTTTCATCAAAAATCGCTCCTCGTTTGATTAAGTCTGCTTTCACAGTTTCAGAAATTCCGGCATCATGCCAGAGGCGAGCTTCTTTAACATTTGCTCCGGTAAAATCAACTCCGGCTAAATTAGTTAAAGCTAATCCTGCTTGATATAAGTCGGCATTTTTTAGACAAGCTCCAGTTAAATTGGCATTGCTTAAATTACAGTTACTTAAATTGGCATCTTCTAAATTAGCATTCGTTAAATTTGATCCACTTAAATTTGCTAAAGCTAAACTAACCCGGTGCAAATCTGCTCCGGTTAAGTCGGCATCACTTAATAAGGCTCCGCTTAAATCTGCTCCCCCTAAATTGACATTTTTTAGGTCAGCATTGGTTAAGTCAATATCGCTTAAATCTGCCCCTCGTAAGTAGGCATTGGTTAATTTTGCCCCACTTAAATCTAATCCTCTTAAATTAGCTCCTAATAGTCTACCTTCGGCAAAATCTTCTAGGGGATTTAAACCTGCAATTTCCGCTAACTCTAAGAAATTATCGGTTTTTGCTGATATAATAGCTTGTAATGTTGTTTGTAAATCTGAAAAATGACAACCTTGAGATGCTGCTTTTTGAGTTAACAATTGTAGGTCTTCATGGGTTTTATAATGCAGTGCCATTTCGTGAATATCAGCAGGTAAAGGTTGTTTTTGTAACCAAAGTACGAGTTTACGCTCCAACACCGCCAAGCGATTTGGGCTAAGATTATGGGGCCACAGTCCTTCTACACCAGTCATAGGTTTTAATGATTTTGTTTATGGATATTGGTTAATGGATAGAATGGGTTGGATTCTGTCTATTCACCTAATCTTCATTCTCTCTAAAAATTGCCCCCCGTTGGACTAACTCGGATTTAATTCGCTTGGAAATACCTACTACCTCGGTAAAATCAACGTTTTCTACCCAGACATTTTTGAGTTCGGCTTGACTGAAGCTGGCCATTGTTAAGTTCACCCCTTGAAATTTTACCCCGGTTAGGTCGGCATAGTTGAGATTAGCTTGGCTGAGGTTGGCTTGGGTCAAGTTGGCATAGGGTAAATAGGCACTCATCAAGTTAGCATGGGTTAAATTAGCATGACTCAAATTAGCCCTAGGCATTTTAGTTCTGACATCGGCTTCGCTGAGGTTAGCACCTGTTAAATCGGCATCGCGTAAATTAGCGTTAGTTAAAATAGCATAACTGAGATTAGCTTCTTTTAAAATCGCTCCGCTCAAATCTGCTAAGGTTAAATTAGCATAACTGAGGTTAGTTTTTTCTAAATTTGCCCCGTGTAAATCGGCGTAATTAAAATCAAGATGACTTAAATCCATGCCTGCAAAATCAAATAAAGGATCTAAGCCAATATTTTCGGCTTGTTGTAGAATATTACCTGGATTTTCTATTAAAAATTCTCGAAAAATAGCTTGATGTTGTTGATAATAAGATTCAACTTGTTCCCATTGTTCTAACTGTTCATAGATGAGTTTTAAATGGTTAAAAGCCTGACCTTGACTGGGATAATTGTGGTGAGCTTGGGCGAGGATTAGTTGTTGTTGATAAGCTTCAATTGCTAATTGAAATTGTTCTTGAGCGAGATAGATTTTTCCTAATACTGATAATGCCTGTTCTTCCGTGCGGGTATCTAAAAATTGACGGGCGAGGGCTAACCGTTGATTTTGGTATTCGAGGGCGTTAACATAGTCTCCTAAATTATAGTAAATATTGCTCAGATTAATTAAGGCATTCATTTCACCTTTGGGATCTTGAATTTCACGGGAGATATCTAAATGTTGTTGATAGCAATTAATTGCCAGTTCTGGACTTAATAGGGCTTCATGTACAGCCCCTATATTCCCCCAGGCTGCGCCTTCCCGTTTGCGATCCTTTAAATTTCGGTAGGAGTGGAGAGCTTGTTGCCAAGATGCTAAAGCGGCTTGATATTCTGTATTTTGATAGTGTAAAATCCCTTGCTGGAATAACTCGTTGGCTTGATCTAACATCTAAATAGTTTATTTGATGAATTATTCGATCCAGATTAATCTAAATCTGCTAATTATGCAAGGGGGAATTCGATTGAAAATCCCTCTTATTCATGGATATTTAGGGGTATCTAGTCTAGGGTAAAAGTTATCTGTTTCCTTTTGACTTCCTCCTACAAAATATCAGGATTCCTCACGGTAACTTGATGCTCTGCTAAGTAGGTCTTAATTTCTGTCACGCTTAATTGACCATAATGCAATAAGGAGGCTAACAATGCTGCTTCGGCTTTGCCTTGGGTTAAGGCTTGATAAATATGCTCACAAGTCCCCGCGCCCCCCGATGCAATCACTGGAATTTCTACGGATTCGGCAATGGTTCGCGTTAATTCTAAATCATAACCTGCCTGGGTTCCATCGGCATCCATACTGGTGATTAGAAGTTCCCCCGCGCCCCGTTTTGTGACTTCTTTAGCCCAGATAAGAGCATCAATTCCGGTATTTTCCCGACCGCCTCGCACATACACATCCCAGCCGGGATTATCGGGATTAGTGCGCCGACGGGCATCAATAGCAACTACAATACATTGTACTCCAAAGCGATCGCTGGCTCGATTAATTAAGTCAGGATCACGCACAGCGGCGGAATTAATACTAACTTTATCTGCTCCGGCTCTTAATAAATTTTTAATCATGTCTAGGTTTTGAATTCCACCCCCCACCGTTAAGGGAATAAATACCTGTTCGGCGGTGCGATAAACGACATCAAAAATAATATCTCGGTCTTCATGGGTGGCGGTGATATCCAAAAATACTAATTCATCGGCCCCAGCATCGTTATAGGCCGCCGCCAATTCCACCGGGTCACCAGCATCTTTTAAATCAACAAAATTAACCCCCTTTACCACTCGACCTGCTTTTACATCCAAACAAGGTAAAATTCGTTTCGCAAGCATAATAACTATTGAACATTAGGACAATAAAATCAAGGGTGAAAATCCCTTTTTTGAGTTCAGATTAATTATATAGCAGGGAATACCAAAATAGGGAATAGTTAATTAATCAGTTCACTAATCATAATTAAGGAGAATTTCCAATGGAAACCAGACCCCCTTTACCCCCCTTTACCCTGGAAACCTCTAAAGCCAAAGTCCAAGCCGCTGAAGATGCTTGGAATACCTGTGATCCCGAACGAGTTGCATTAGCCTATACAGAGGATTCTGTTTGGCGAAATCGGGCTGAATTTTTTACGGGACGGGAGAAAATTCGAGAATTTCTGACTCGTAAGTGGAATATAGAATTAGATTATCGTTTGAAAAAAAAGTTATGGAGTTTCACCGATAACCGAATTTCTGTCACATTTGAGTATGAATATCACACTGATTCCGGTAAATGGTATCGCGCCTATGGTAACGAACAATGGGAATTTGCTCCTAATGGATTAATGCAGCGACGGGAAGCCAGTATTAACGATTTACCAATTCAAGAATCCGAACGTAAATTCCATTAAAAAGTTATATGATTCAGTCCGATAGCTGGACTATCATATCAAAGGTTAAGTCAAAGTAGGAATGTGCGTTGATATGTCTCTACTTTGGCTTAAAAAATCAGTATATTTACGGTTTTTTAACTCGTTATTTATCTGTGCTATTCTCCTAAATTCCCATCTAATATAAATCCTAGATTGCTGAAACCCGATTCCAATTTCTAATCCGAATCAAGTCTCATCCCGGCGGTTGGACTTGATTTATTCAGCTATAATATAATTGGAAACGAGCAAACAACCTTAAGAAAAAAGGATAGTCTTTAATAGTCAACAGTCAACCATTAACCGTTAACACACCAAATTATGAATTTCCTAGAAAGTATCAAAATGGCAACTACAACGCTATTAGCGAATAAAATGCGAAGTAGTTTAACTATGTTAGGAATTATTATTGGCAATGCTTCTGTTATTGCTATGATTGGTATTGGAGAAGGTGCTCAGAAATTTGTCAATAATCAAGTTAATTCCTTGGGGCCAAATATTTTATTTGTGTTACCTGGAAGCCCCGAATCTCAACGTCGTCCGGTATTTCCGCCGCAAAATTTAGTCTTAGAAGATGCGATCGCGATCGCCGAACAAGTGCCTTCGGTTGAACAAGTTTCTCCTTCTTTAAATGGCAGTGAATTAATTACCTATCGCAGTAATAATGCTTCAGCTTCTATCGTAGGAACCACACCGGAATATTTATCCGTGCGTAATTTTGATATTGCTAAAGGTCGATTTATTACGGATTTAGACTTAAAACGGAATGAACAAGTTGTGGCGTTAGGGTCAGAATTAGCTCAACAATTATTTGGAACTGAAGATCCGATTGGTAAGTCGGTTCGACTGCGGAATTTGAGTTTACAAGTTATTGGGGTAATGCAGCCTAAAGGCTCTAGTTTTGGCAGTAATGACGACATGAATGCCTTTGTTCCCTTAACTACAATGGCAAATCGAATTGTGGGAAATCGATCGCCCTACGGAACCCAAGTTACATTTATTTCTATTACTATTGATAGTCAAGATAATATGCGGGCGGCTCAATTTCAAGTTGAAAATTTATTGCGGTTACGTCATAAAATTACTAATGAAGATGATTTTACTGTTAGAAATCAAAAGGATTTAATGAATATTTTGGGCACTATTGCCGGAGCTTTAACTATTTTATTGGCAGCAACCGCAGCCATTTCTCTATTAGTGGGCGGTATTGGAATTATGAATATTATGTTGGTTTCTGTCAGCGAAAGAACTCAAGAAATCGGATTAAGAAAAGCGATCGGAGCGACCCAATCAGATATTTTAATTCAGTTTATAATTGAATCTGTTATCCTATCAGCAGCCGGGGGTTTGATTGGTACATTAATTGGCGTCGGTGGCATTTTAGTTGTCGGTGCTTTCACTCCTTTACAAGCCGGAGTTTCCAGTGTTGCGATTGTAACAGCCGTTAGTATTTCTGGTGCTATTGGATTATTTTTTGGCGTTGTTCCTGCTAAACAAGCTGCCAAACTTGACCCAATTGTGGCTTTAAGAAGTATTTAATTGGTTTAGTTTTGATTATAGGATTGCTATATCTCTGTTCCCTATTCCCTATTCCCTATCCTATTAAAATTATGAAAACATCAATTTCGACTAAACCAGAAAATCAAGATTCTCAAACCAATCCGGTTATTATTCACTTAGAAAATGTCACCAAAGTTTATGGGATGGGTGATATTCAAGTTCAGGCTTTAAAAGGTGTCACCTTAACGGTAGAACAAGGAGAATACTGTTCGATTATGGGTGCTTCGGGTTCGGGGAAATCAACGGCGATGAATATTATCGGTTGTTTGGATCGTCCCTCCGCAGGTTCCTATTATTTGGATGGGGTAAATGTGGCGCAAATGTCAGAAAATAATTTAGCCCGCATTCGCAATATTAAATTAGGGTTTGTATTCCAACAATTCCATCTTTTACCCCAATTAAGTGCTTTAGAAAATGTGATTTTACCGATGATGTATGCTGGAATTCCCTCGAATGAACGTCGAGAAAGGGCAAAGCAAGCATTAATTAGAGTCGGGCTAGAAAATCGCTTAAATAATAAACCGAATCAACTTTCTGGAGGTCAACAACAACGGGTAGCGATCGCCCGTGCTATTGTGAATCGTCCGGTATTATTATTAGCAGATGAACCGACCGGGGCGTTAGATTCTCAAACTACTCAAGAAGTGATGAATATTTTTACTGAATTAAATGCGGGTGGAATGACCGTTGTAATGGTCACCCATGAAGCCGATGTTGCCCGTCAAACCCGTCGAATTGTTTGGTTTAAAGATGGTGAAGTTGTTCATTCCCATCTCACCCCCAATGATTTACACAGTGCTATTTTTTAAAATTTAATTTCGTTTTTGTTGTTGGGCGTTGTTGGGCGTTGTTGGGCTTTAGCCCATCTTCTCAAGGTTTAAAATCTCACAACATTGAATAAGGATTGATTTAAGTTAGTTGCCAATTAAAAAATTTCTGGCCCCGATATTATATAAATTGTTGATAGCCCAGGATAAATGATTAATTTCTGGTATAGCGATGTTTTACTCCCAGGGGGAAATATTCGGGATCTGCCGTTAATTTGAGGGTGATTTGAGGGGTTTGATATTCAGGGGGAACATAATTAGCAAATTCGCTATTTAAGCGCTTTAATTGCGTTAAAATAGAATGGGCGATCGCTTGTTTTTTATCCTCGGTTTCTTCAATCCCAGGTGCTAATTCTACAACCACTGATAGAAACCGATTTTGATCAGAATCCTCCAAAATAGACATCACAAATTTACCCGTCACCCAATCTTTAATTAAGGGTTGTTCTAAACCTACGGTTATATTTTCAGGATAAATATTAGCTCCAAAATAGGAAATAATAAATTGCGATCGCCCAAATATAAAAACAAATGGTAAGGGATAAATTCCCCGATCTCCTGTTTTTTGTAATTCTAAAATCGGATCAAAATCCCATTGTTTCAAAAAATTTAACATTTCTTGAAATTCAATAATTCCGCCTTGATCTGCAATATGATATCGAATTAACGGAATCCCATTATCTCCCGAAAACAATAGGGTTCCAGTGATAGAATTATCTGTTTTTTGGACTTCAAAAAATCGACTTTTAGGATCATATTGAACTAAAGTTGGTAATCGAGATTCTCCAAATAATTGTTTGGCAATTTCTGGATTTTCAGATAAAAATTGACGAATACAAATACTCAAAGGTGTTTCATTCCCTAAAACTCCCGCATCTGCTGTCCCATAAAGGCTTGCCGAATCATAATTTGGTTGAGTTGATCCCACCCTTTCCCCGACTAAACGCCGCCATTCTTCACTAAAAACTTCCCCAGCAAATACTAATTTAACTTGATATTTTGCCCATTCTATGCCTTCAGTAATTCCCGTATCAATAACATCTTTAATAAACGGAGGATAGCCTAATAAAACCACTTGCTCAAACTGTTCTCCCAATTCTCGAATTACCCGAAAAATTTCCGGTTTTTGATTTCCTGGGGTAATCACTGTAAGGGGATAACCTTTAGTGGCTAAATGACGACAACAGGCCGTTGTATAGATTCCCCCAACCCAAGTTCCCAAAGTAAAACAAATCACCGCTAAAGTTCGACGTTGATCCGCTTGAAAGCTATCATAAAAAATCTGTTCAAAGCGAGTCGCAATTTGCAATTCATCACTAATAAAACGGGGCCAAAATGTTGGGTTTCCGGTGGAACCTGAAGAAACTGCAATTAAATCACAGGTTTCCAATTGACCATGACGACACAATTGGGATAAGGAATATTGACATAAATAATTTTCTTTCGTAATTAAAGGCAAAGTTTGGAAATCTTCCCAGGTTTGAATATCATCAATAGACCGATGATGGGTGGCTAAAAACTGTTGATAGGCGGGAACTTTTGTGACAACATCTTGGAATAGTTGTAAAACAGAATTCACCCCTCTATCTTCAGAGGGTTGAACTAAATTCGATAGGGGTGTAGATAAAAAGCCGTTTAAGGCGGAAATTGCCCGTTGGCGTTGTTCGTCTCGGAGTTGACCCATGCTACAGTCCTGATAAATTGCTACTCTAAATTAAGACAGATCGGAACCGTTCAGTATTCATTTTTTCACACTAACACCCCATGAGTCAATTAATTTATCCGGGTCTTGTTCTGAGAAACCATTATGCCATCGTCCGTGAGTTAGGACATGGGGGTTTTGGACGAACTTATTTAGCAAAAGATCAACATCGGTTTGATGAACTTTGTGTTTTAAAAGAATTTTCTCCCCAGGTACAAGGAAGTTTTGCTTTAAAAAAATCCCAGGAATTATTTGAACGGGAAGCGGAGATTCTCTATAAATTAAAACATCCCCAAATTCCTCGATTTCGAGAGTTATTTAGAGAAACAATTGATAATAAAGGGTATTTGTTTTTTGTCCAGGATTATGTTGAGGGTTTTAACTATCGAAGTTTATTGAATCAACAGTCTTTTACAGAAGCCGAAGTGATGCAATTATTATTCCAAATTTTACCCGTATTAGATTATATTCATAGTTATGGCGTGATTCATCGAGATATTTCTCCTGATAATATGATTCAACGTCAATCCGATGGTTTACCTATGTTAATTGATTTTGGCGGGGTAAAATTAATTCAAGCCAAAGTAGAATCGGAATTGGCAGTACAAGGGGGTCAAAATCCCTCACCTACAAGGTTAGGAAAAGTGGGCTACGCCCCCGATGAACAAATGCGTTTGGGTATGGTTTATCCTAATAGTGATTTGTATGCTTTAGCTGCGACAATGTTAGTGTTATTAACCCGAAAAGAACCGCAACAATTAATTGATCCACAAACCTTAAATTGGAATTGGAGAAAATACACTCAATTAAATCCAAAGTTTGGGGAAATATTAGATAAAATGTTAGCCTATCGTCACGGCGATCGCTTTTCATCGGTTCAGGATGTTCTGGTGGCTCTTTCAGCCATAAATCCACCCCCCCAAACCTCTATAAATCCCACTCAACCCATCCTAAATCAGAGCTTATTCCCCCAACCTTTTTCCCCTCAAGCCGGAAAAAATTCTCATATAAAAACGCCTTTATTAGTATTTGTTTTTATCTTAATTTTAGGGATTTTTGGATGGTTGGGAGGACGTTACGGGTTAAATAATTATGCAAATCAAGACTTAAACCAACTCGCAAAAACGGAGGAAAAACGACAAGAAGCATTACGAGAACAACTGCGTTTATTAGGAATTAATTCTAACTTTTTTGTAGAGTTAGTGGATGAAGAATTTTATCATCGCTATCCCGAACAACGGGGAAGAACTTTAACAGATAAATCCTCGGATTCAATTTGGCGAGAAAATTGGAATAAAATTGCAGATGAATTTTTGCAACATTTAGCGCAACTTAGTGATCAATCTCGGATAAAATTAGGAAACTATAGTATTAATGATCTAGATCACTTAAAAGCACAAGTGAATCAGTTACAGTTAAGTAGTCAATCCTTATATGATTTAGCGGATGCCAAATTTTTTGATCTATTTCCAGAACAATCAAGAAATGTTGATTTGGGGTTTCCTATGGGACAAGTTTGGCAAGCTATTACTAATGATGTGGTTAACAATTTAGAAGCGGGAACTGCCTGGGAACGGGTAGAATTTGCTTCTAAAAAAACTCAAAAAACCTTGAAATATCGACTAAAACCCGGTGAAGGAAAAATCTATATTGCTCACTTGAATAAAAATCAAGTTTTACAGGTGCGTCTCAAATCTCCACAATCCTCAACTTTACTTTCAATTTATACACAAAAAGCTCAATCCTTACTAGAAGATTCACCTAAAAACCGTTGGTCAGGTCGTTTACCCGATTCTGGTGATTATCAAGTGGTTGTGGTGTCTAAATCTTCCCGACCGTTTGACTATGAGTTAACCCTAGAAACTCGTTAAGGAGTTTATCATTATTGATAAGAGTATTCAAACGAACGGAAAAATTATCGGCTATCTGTCAATATTGAATATTTCTAATTGTCGAGGTTCAGGTTCTCACCCATACCAAATTCTCAAGGATATTAAATTTTATGGAAAAAATAAAAGTTGGGATTTTATATTCATTAAGTGGAACCATGGCAATTAGCGCAACACCATTATTAGAAGCAACCTTGATGGCGATCGCCGAAATTAATGCTCAGGGTGGCATTTTAGGACATCAAATTGAACCCGTAATTGAAGATGGAGCTTCCGATATTTCTATCTTTGAAAAAAAAGCTAGAAAATTACTAGAAATTGATCAAGTAGCCACGGTATTTGGCTGCTGGACATCGACGGCTCGTAAGGCAGTTAAACCAATATTTGAACAGTTTAATATTTTACTCTGGTATCCGGTTCAATATGAAGGTTTAGAATCTTCTCCTAATATTTTTTATACCGGTTCTTGTTTAAATCAACAAATTCAACCGGTGATTAGTTGGTCACTCGAAAACTTAGGCAAACGATTTTATTTATTAGGTTCGGATTATGTATTTCCCCGCACGGCTAATAAATTAGTTAAATCCCTCCTTAAACACGAAGGAGGAACAGTCGTGGGAGAACAATATTTTCCCTGTGGAGATAAAAACTTTACTGATATTATTGAAGAAATCAAACATCTCAAGCCAGATATTATTTTTAATACGTTAAATGGAGATAGCAATTTTTATTTTTATAATGCCTATTATGATGCTGGAATTAAACCATCAGATCTGCCGATTATGGCCATGAGTATTTCTGAGTCAGAAGTTCAAAGTATCGGTCAAGCCAGTATAGGTCACTATGCCTGCTGGAGTTATTTTCAAAGTTTAAATACCCCCCATAATCATGAATTTGTTAATAATTTTAAAGCCTTATATGGTCAAGAAAGGGTAACTTCTGATCCGATTGAAGCCGCTTATTTTCAAGTTTATCTATGGAAAAAATCCGTAGAAACTGCAAAAAGTTTTAAAACCAATGAAGTCAGAAAGGCTGCTTATTGTCAAACCTTTTATGCTCCAGGGGGATTAGTTAAAATTGAACCGAATCATCATTTATGGAAACACTGTTATATCGGCCGTGTCAACGAAATTAAACAATTTGAAATTATTTGGAAAAGTCCTAATTTAATTAAACCTTTGCCCTGGTTAGGAGTAGAAGAATTAAAAAATTTCCCTCAAGCCGATTTAGTTATTGATATGTTAGCTGAGGTATCCCAAGGGATTCAATATAGTTGTTTATTAGAGCAAAATAGCCTTAATTTAGAACTAACAATGCAAAAATTACAACTTGAAATTGAACAACGCCAAAGGATTGAAATTGCCTTACAAGAGGTCAATAAAGAATTAAAATATATGGCAATTACCGATAGTTTAACTAAACTCTCTAATCGATATTGGTTTAATGAATGTCTCAAATCTCTATGGCATAAAAATCTACACAGTCAAACCTCTTTAGCCTTAATTTTATGTGATATTGATTATTTTAAAAATTATAATGATACCTACGGTCATCAAATGGGGGATTACTGTTTACAACAGGTCGCTCAAGCAATTAAGAAAGCCGTTAGAAATAGTTGTGATATTGTTGCTCGTTATGGGGGAGAAGAATTTGCCGTAATTTTACCCCATACCACCTTATTTGATGCTTCACAAGTCGCGACTCGAATTAATCAGGAAGTGCAAGAGCTTCAGATTCCCCATTTAAACTCTTTAGTTAATGATTATGTCACCGTCAGTTTAGGAGTTTCCAGTCAGATTCCCAAGTTAAATTCTTCCCCCGAATTATTGATTGCTGAATCTGATAAAGCCCTTTATCAAGCTAAACATAACGGCAAAAATCAATGGTGTTTACACTATGTTTAAGATTAAGGGAACAGGGAACAGGGAATAGGGAATAGGGAACAGAGGTAATATTTCTGGTTGTTTCATATCAGTATTGAAATGTTACAACCTCCGTCTCGAAGGCGCGGATTGCTATATTCCCTGTTTATTTTAAGCCGAGCGTTTTTCTAGCTGTAAGCGTTGTTCCGATTGAATTGAATTAATCCAAAGTGGGAGAAATGTTTTCAACCATTTTTCCCCTTGAATTCCATACAAACGATGTCTTCTTAATTGTTCTATAATAGATTGGCTTCCGGGTAAAGTTAATTGTTCTATGTCGCGTTCAATCCAACGCTGCATTAATGCCCCAGTTATTTCAGGATGAAACTGAAGAGCATAGGCAGTTTTTTCATAACAAAATGCTTGATTTGTAAAGGTTTTTCCCGTGGCTAATAATACGGCTCCAGAGGGTAATTCAAACCCTTCTCGATGCCACTGATAAACATATTCCAAATCGTGAAAATAATCCTGTCCTTCTATAGTTGGAGTAATGGGAAAATAGCCAATTTCTTGAATATCTTGGGGATGGACAGATACTTTTGCCCCTAAAACTTTAGCTAATAGTTGCGCCCCTAAACAAATCCCTAAATAGGGTTTTTTCGACTCCAAAACCAAGGGAATCCAGTTTAATTCTGTGCGAATATGGGGTGAAATATTCTCATCATTGGCACTCATTGACCCCCCAAAAACAATCACCGCATCATGTTTGTCTAAATGGCCGGGTAAACTATCCCCATGACTGGGAAGGCGAATATCGAGTTGATAACCATAGGATGTTAGAATTTGTCCCAACCGTCCCGTCTCGGAAGTGGGTTGGTGAATAATAACGAGAATATGTTTCATGCGTCTGATGATTCCAATAAACTATTCAAACAAACCAGAAGTTAGTTTATAATTAAACAATAAAACACTATGGGTATTCTAGTATAGTTTTCTTGGATAATTGTTGTATTTTTTAATACATTTTAGTAAATAAATACTAATTAATTACTAGGAAAACCGGGAAAATATTGATTAACTCTTTAAACTGACACCACTATAAAAATTTAACTCCGATAATCGGACATTTATATCGGGGAGTTTTAGTAAAAAAATCAAATAAAATATTCTGATTTGTATGAGTATGTGCCAATAAAAATCCCCCGCCTGCGAGGGAAGTTAAACCCGGTTCCGTAACACAATCTGCTAAAATACAAGCCACCGCCGCATCAAAAGCATCAAACATCACCAACCCGGCTGCAACGGTTTTGGGATGTCCTGCGGTAATCACCCCGTTGGTTTTCTTCATACTTTTTTAAATTTTCGAGGTCAACGTTTCAGGATACAATATATTTTCGACCTAAAAAGTTTCACTTCCTGCGATTACGCCTTTTGAATATCAAGTTTTTCTCTGCGTAGAAGTCAAACCCTCAGTTTTTTGGAAGTCAAACTTGTTACTGGACATAGAATTCTTAGCTAAAGCATTTTTAAGTTTTGGATGAGGAACTTCTTACCCGTAAAATAATTCAATATAACTAAGCACTTTCACCTTATCCTGTGGCATCAAAACCTTTCAATATGATGGATTCTTTGCGTAGCTTACGATTCATGCGTCAACACCACCTTAACCATGCTCTGCTAGTGGGACTGTTCTCTTGGGGCGCGGTTTTGTTGGGAGTTGTCCCAGATGTTTCCGTATCAAATGCTTCTGGGTTCAATGCTGTTGTTCTAGCTCAACAGTCCCCAGAATTTAGTGAGGCTGAAATTCGGAATTATGCCCGTGCTGTCCTAGGAATTGAACCCAGACGTCAGACCGCTTATAACGAAATTCAAGCAATATTCGGGGCGGGAAAATCTATTCCCGATGTGGTTTGTAGTGAAACCAAAACCATTAATGGCCTGGATAAAGGTGTTCGAGATATTGCGGTGAATTACTGCACCCAAGCTAAATCAATTATTGAAACCAACGAGTTAACTATCACTCGTTTCAATGAAATTACCCAACGTCAACAAGCTGACCCCAGTTTACAAAAACAGATTCAAGGGGAACTCCAGCGTCTACAAAACTAATCTGAGATTGTCTCAAAATTAACTCTATATATGAACCTGTTATGAAAACTACATTACCATTTGGTCAAATTCTATCAAAATCCTTAACCGTTGCTATTCTATCCGGTTGTGGTGGTTTTATTGGATGGAGTCAAACCCCCTCCCAAGGATTTCCGGTTTTGAGTTGGGGTTCGCCAGCCCAAGCTCAAGATAGTTTTAACTATAGTGAAGAAACGATTAGAAATTATGCTAAGGCGGCTTTAGCGTTAGAATCTCGACGTCATGAAGTAGCCAATGAAATTAAAAAAATTGTTGGAGATGTTCCCCGAATTATTTGTGACCAACCTACCAGTTTTAATGGCTTACCTGGAAATGCGCCTCAATTAGCAGTTAGTTATTGTGACCAAGCGAAACGCATGATTGAATCTAAGGGATTAACAATTGCTCAGTTCAATGATATCACCCGTCATCAACAAAATGATCCCCGTTTTAGACAACAAATTCAAGCGGAAATATTAAAATTATTACAATCAGGCGGAAACTAACCGTTGTTGCGCTTCAGCGCACCAAGAAGGGCTAAAGCCCAACAACTAACCTTTTATTCTGTTGTTGCGCTTCAGCGCATCAAGAAGGGCTAAAGCCCAACAACTAACCTTTTATTCTGTTGTTGCGCTTCAGCGCATCAAGAAGGGCTAAAGCCCAACAACTAACCTTTTATTCTGTTGTTGCGCTTCAGCGCACCAAGAAGGGCTAAAGCCCAACAACGATTTTTTTTTGATTATAGACACCTAACTTATATTAAAATGTAGGATATCTATAATAATTTCAAGGATTAAATCAATGACGGAATTGTTTATTAAGCTGGAACAGGATAACGATATTGTAATGTTGGGTAAGGATACATTTACAGTATCGAGGTTGAAAGAGTTGATGACTGAGAATATGAGGACTAGACTTTTCTCTAACCCTCCAAATTTACCTAATTCATTATGCCAAAGTTTAAAAATAACAGATAAATCAATAGCGCTAGACTTAACTGAATTTAGATTGGTATTTCCTCTTAACGGAACAGAATGTCAGTTACTCCAATTAAAGTCTGGACAGTGGATTTCAGGTAAAATCAGATTTCAAGCCGATGCAGATCATATATATAGTCAGGGAGGTTATAGTAATAGACTGATTATAGAAGCAGAATTTGCTCCTGATGAAATAATATCTAACGAAGAAGAACAGAACAACATTAATTATGATAACAGTTTAGATAAAATTAGAGCAGAATTAAACCAAATGAACGCTATTTAATTATAGGGTTTAGGTTTTCCCACAGTATTTAAGGTTGGGCTTGAAGACCAAACTCCTACGGTAAATCTTAGATATTTTAAAGATTATAGATACGCTTCAAGCTAGGACAGTCAAATAGCATAAGCTCTTGAGAATCTCAATAAATTCAGTCACAGACATCTCAAATCCTTTAAAATTAGGTAAAATTTATTCATTGTGCCGAATGGGATGAGATCATGAATATTAAATTCAACGATGAAGCAGAACTAGATGTTTTTGGGTTAATGAAACATAACGTAATGTTTGATAAACTTCCCCTAGAAGTAAAACAGTGGGCTGAAAGTTTACCTTGGAATCAACGTCGTTATGTTCTCTCTCTGTGCTATATTCTATGTGCATCTTCCCCCGAAAAACAAGCAGAATTTTTAGATGAATATACCGCCGATGGTTTAATGGCGAAGATGTTGGAGGATATTGATACCTTGCAAAGAGTTAAACAATATCTCAGTGCTTTTCAAATAAAAGCCCCCCTAAACGAATCAGTTTTACGCGGGTATATTAGACAGTTTTATATTCATTCAGCCCAGGATGCTCGGTGTCAACCTAGTCAATATTTAGAATCTGCTTTAAAATTAGCATTAAGCCCAAAAGACAAAGATAATGTTTTTAATTATATTATCGGATTTGAAATGATTAAACTCCTATTTCAAATGAGTTGGGTACAACATGAACGACTCTCTCGCCTACAAACTAATCAAGATTATTTTATTAAAAATTATCTCAAACCGATTCAACACGCCCATAAAGTGAACGGAATTATTGTTCCTAAAGATGAACGGGTATTTTTTGCTAAACGGGATTATTATGTACAGAAACCAGACATTAGATCAAGAAAGTTAATTGAGTTAGTGATGGCAACCTTTACCACTAGCCAAGTTATTGCTTGTGGATTCTCCCTTACCCGTCATAGTCGAGCCTTCGATTTTGATTATGACTATATTTTTAACTCCAATGAACCCGATAGCATTTTTCCTTGGGGCTCAGAATCCATGATAGGATAGAGAATAGGAATTATTTTCTAATAACCCAGATCCCATTATTAGCAAACAGTTGATCAACTCTTTTCTAATAACTCTTACCCTGATAACTTGTACGGGCGGGTTCATTGAGATTTAGGTGATTAACAAAGAACTCACAGAACCCGCCCTTACAAATAATTACTGATAACTGTACTATGCTTTTATCCAAAGGTTTTGAAGTGGAAATGTATACCGGAACTCCCCAAGGTGACGTAGTGGGATTATCCGACAAAATTGTAGCCCATTTAGAAGGATTTGTCCGAGAACCAGATAGTCGCAATGTCGAGTACACAACCGCCCCCCTATGTAATTATGAGCGGTTGTTGTGTGCCCTAGTTCGACCGCGGCGGGAACTGCGAAAATATTTACAACAGTTGGGCGACTATACCATCATCCCAGGAAGCACCCTACCCCTGGGCGGTACGGAGAAATTTTATCGCTCCGATCCCCAAAATCCCTATCATGATTATATTGAACAAACCTATGGTACGGATGTAGTTACTGCCAGTATTCATATTAATGTGGGTATCGCTGACCTCGAACAGTTAATGCGAGCAATTCGTTTGGTGCGGGTGGAAGCTCCCTTATATTTAGCGATGAGTGCTTCCTCTCCGTTTTTGGGTGGCAAAGTCACCGGGTATCATTCCACCCGTTGGCATTTATTCCCCAAAACTCCAGCCTTTGTCCCCTTATTTGAAAGTCATCGCCATTTTATTGACTGGACAGAAACCCAACTGGAACAAAAAACCATGCAGAATGTTCGTCACCTGTGGTCATCGGTACGACCCAATGGCGATCGCCGTCCCTATAATTTAAACCGTCTGGAACTCAGAATTTGTGATTTGATGGTCAACCCCATCGCCTTATTAGCAATCACAGCCTTATTAGAAGCTCGGATCTGGCAAATGTTAGAAAATCCTGACCTTGATCCATTGCAACTCAGTCAACTGCCTGAAACCAGTCGGGCTGAGGATTTAGTCGAAATTTCAGATCAAAATGAAATTCTCGCGGCGCACCATAGTTTAGACGCCCAACTGCGGCATTGGAAAGATGGCAGCCTAATTTCCGCTAGAGATTGGATTGAACAAATTTATGCAGAAGTTTGGCCAATTGCCAAAAAACACGGGTTTAGTTGCTTTCTGTCTCCGGTGAAAAAGCTACTGCGAGAAGGGTCTACCGCCCAACAATGGTTACGACTGTCGGAACAGGGCCACGATCCTCGCTTTATTATTCAACAGGCGATTCAGGAGATGGCAACCCAGGAAAAAGAGTTTGAAGATCAAATTTTTCAACCCCTGATAGCCTGAAAAAAAGCCGATTATTAGATCAGAATATCTTATAGATAAATTTCTTTACAAAGTATAAAGAAAAACTATAGATTTATTACTCGTCAACCGGGTTGATCCGACCCAAAAGCCCTTGTTTCCTGGTCTAATTACCTCATGCCTCACGTTGTCTTAGTTCAGCCACAAATCCCTCCCAATACCGGAAATATCGCCCGTACCTGTGCAGCAACCTGTACCGAATTACATTTAGTCGGGCCATTGGGGTTTGAAATTAGCGATCGCTACCTAAAGCGAGCGGGTTTAGATTATTGGCCCTACGTTAAACTCACCCATCACCCAGATTTTTCCAGCTTTCAAACCCATCAGCAACAACGGGGCGGCCGTTTGCTGGGGTTTAGTACCAAAGGGGCTTCTAACTATATCCAGTTCCAGTTTCAAGATTCCGACTGGTTGCTCTATGGCAGTGAAACCACCGGACTTTCGGCCGATGTATTGGAGACTTGCACCGCAACAATATATATTCCCATGGCTGAAGCCGGAGTGAGAAGTTTGAATCTCTCCGTGAGTGTTGCCATCAGTTTATTTGAGGTACGCCGCCAACTCGGTTATTTGGGGTGAATTCCATCCCTCAAACCCTGATATTGTGTTAATCCCAAAAACCACCCCAATCTGATAACTTTTTTTTATAAGTGACCGGATTCAATTGTCCCCCGACAGTGATAGATTTTATTCATCTAAACGGGGTATTTTTTCCTATCACAAAAAAGCCATAACCCTTAACTGGCTTTGATTTAAAGCTCTTAATTGTCTATTTTGATCGATCTTGTCATCTGATCCCCAGAAATTAACAGCCCCAGATCAGGTGTTGTATTTTTGGTAGGAACTGGTGTAAATTCTCATCTGAACTCTGGTGACAGAATTCACTCATATTTAAACATCCTCGGCCCTCAAGGGTTATTGTTTATCTATCCTTAATTTTCAGGGTTCGCATTTCAATCTAACTTTGGCTTTTGTTGCCGAAATTGAAAAATCAAGGTAATCTGACTTAATCAAGATTATCTTCAGTGATTTCAGTCAATAATTAATGTGATTAATTTCACTGATATGAATTTCTTGAGCGGTTCGAGGACAGTCAGCACGCTTCTCCATAGGAGGTCGTTCTTTGAAAGGAACAGTTCCAAATCATGATCAACCTGTTGTTATGCCTAATTTAGATTTCAATTTAGATCAGACTGCAACAGGCCAGACCAAACAACAGGTCGCACACCCTGGCAGTCGTAAGGTTTATACCTCTTTCGCATTTCTCGGTTTGGCCGTCGCTTCGGGCATCCTTATGCCCAAAACGAACGATCGAGTCATGGCAACTGAGTTATCCAATCCTGAGTCCAATCCGGCGATGCAGTCTCCTGCACCGATGGCAGCATCCGCCCCGACGGTGGAAAATTCAACCGGACAAGCATCCCAACCCGATTGGCAACCATCTATATTGCGGAGCCTTTCCAGTCTGAATACAGATGAGAAAGTGACAAATAACCGGAGTCAATCTACGGATTTAGGGTTAAACAAACCAGATAAGACTAGCGTAGAAGCATTTTCTACACCAGAGTCTCGGCCGAGTGTTAACTCGGAATCGTTACCTGAATCAGCTACGTTGTCGGAATCCAACCCCGGATTCAATCAGCAAATTCCTCTTTCTGGGGGTGAAACCTCGGCTACTCAGGAAATACTAAGTCCATCGGTGGGGAATTCGGGATCTCCTGCTCACTCCAATCAGCAGTGGGAGTCCACCAATAGGGTTTCTAACTCGGTTCATTTTAATTCTTTAGATACCATCTCCCAAGGGCTATCTGGAGCTTTTGTGATTCCGAATGATGAGCGCGACCCAACCATCTCGGAAGTTTATCAGGTAGGTTCGGGTGATACGTTAGCTCGAATTGCTAAACTGCATAATGTTTCTGTTGATGCCATTATTAAGGCAAATCAGCTAACTGATCCTAATGTTCTGAGTCTCAATCAGAGTCTAAAAATCCCTAAGCAACTGGCGAGTAGTTTTTCTAATAGTCCGGCCTCTCTAGCCACGAATTCATGGCAAGACCCTCAGATTCGTCCAGATGCTGACCCCTCTCCACAACAAGCTTCTGCCGCAACAGACTTGCGCCTTTTAAGAGGGAGATTACCTCAAGCTGTGCTTCCGGCAGTTCTTCCCTCGGAATATAGAAGTGATGATTCAGCCGTTGCCGATCTTCCAGGAGAAGATATAGCTGATCTGAGTTCGATTCCGACCCATAGCACTTTAAATCAAATCTCGCTGAACCAACTGGCGAACCGTGCTATGAATGATGGGGTCGATGCTTCTACTCCCATAGCAACCGCAGCCGTAGCGATTCCGGTTGATGCAAAATTTTCTTCCTTGTCCGAACAGTTGGCGGTTCAAGAGGTTTCTGTTAGCAAATCAGAAGCCGTTAATAAATTGTACAGCGATCGCCTGAGATCTGAAGTAGAACGACTGCGCGAGGAATATAAGGTTCAGAGTGGCTATCAGTTGACCAGCGTATCCCTAGAACCAAATGAACAGCCCAAGGCTGAAGTTTTGACCTCTAAGGGAATGGCTTCCTTACATCGTCAAAAACTGATTAATCCTGAGTTTAATCCTCAAGCCTATGCTCCTGAAAAGGCTAGTCAAGCCGAACAGAACTTGGCTTCGGAACAGTTAGCTCAATTGTCTCCCAATGGCGTGACATCTCCGGCTGCCCAACTCCAGCCCGCATCCAGACGTTCGGTAGTGGCTACTGCCCCCGTTGGTTCTAGGGCTTATGATCCTTTAAGCAATCCGGCTTTGGGTCAGATGGTTTCCCCGCAGTTACCCCCTCTTTCTGGGCCAGATGTTTATTTGCCCAGTGGGTCTATGCGCTTTAATGGCTATATTTGGCCATCATCGGGTATTCTAACCTCCGGTTACGGTTGGCGCTGGGGACGAATGCACCGGGGAATTGATATTGCCGGGCCCATCGGAACCCCGGTTGTGGCAGCCGCCCCTGGGGTTGTTAGCTATGCCGGATGGAATGATGGTGGCTATGGTAACTTAGTCGAAATTGAACATCCCGACGGCAGTTTAACGGTTTACGCCCATAACGATCGCATCCTGGTCAGCGAAGGCCAAAAAGTGGATCAAGGAGATCAAATCTCGGAAATGGGAACCACCGGCCGTAGTACCGGGCCTCATTTACACTTTGAAGTCCATCCTAGTGGCCAAGATGCCGTTAACCCGATCGCTCTCCTACCTCCAGAAAGTTCTACCGTATCCCAAAATTATTAGGGTATTGATCAGGTATTGAGGTGTTGAAGGTTGGATAGTAGCGAGGAAAGAGCGAGGGTACTTTTTATTCCCTCCCCTGCTCTCCGCTCTCCTCCTCCCCTCCTCCCCTACCCCCTGAAAAAAAGATTAAACAGGGGGTTGATATCTGGGAAAGGTTTGTGTTATATTGTTTAATCGTGAATAAACTAAGGCTCAGTAGCTCAGTGGTTAGAGCAGGGGACTCATAAGCCCAAGGTCGCAGGTTCAAATCCCGCTTGAGCCATTGAAAATAAATCCGTTATACCAGGGAACAGGGAACAGGGAACAGGGAACAGGGAACAGGGGGGAAAACATCTCACCGTCTGGGTTCCAAGATCCGTCTCTATCCTAACTGCCTTGGCGGTTGCTATAACTCTTAATTTTTGGGTTTTAGGTCAGTCTGAAAAGGGCTGGCTTTTTGATTGGGATTACTTGTTTTTTTCTAAGTCTTGTTTAACTGTACTCAATTCGACTATGATGTATTTGTAACAAATCGTAAGATAGCAAAACAATTGGGATCAAAGTTATCCTAATTTTCTGCAACGAAACTATACTATCGTCAGTTTAAGGAGTATTATTCATGGCTGAGAGCCTGCGTATTGGCCAAGTCGCCCCGGATTTTAAAGCAACGGCCGTTGTTGACCAAGAATTCAAAGACATCTCACTATCCGACTATCGGGGTAAGTATGTGGTTCTATTTTTCTACCCCTTAGACTTTACCTTTGTTTGCCCGACTGAAATTACGGCTTTTAGCGATCGCGCTGAAGAATTCAGCAAACTCAATACTCAAATTCTTGGGGTTTCCGTCGATAGCGCCTTTTCTCACCTAGCTTGGATTCAATCCGATCGCAAATCCGGTGGTGTGGGCGACCTGAACTATCCTCTGGTGGCTGACCTGAAAAAAGAAATCAGCACCGCTTATAACGTGCTTGATCCTGAAGCCGGAATTGCCTTGCGCGGTCTGTTCATCATTGACAAAGAAGGGGTGATTCAACACGCCACGATCAATAACCTCGCCTTTGGTCGTAACGTAGATGAGACTCTGCGGACACTGCAAGCGCTTCAATATGTTCAAGCTCACCCCGATGAAGTTTGTCCTGCGGGTTGGCAACCGGGTGACAAGACCATGATCCCCGATCCCGTCAAGTCTAAAGAATTCTTTGCGGCGGTCTAAGATTAAGTTTTAGACAAGATTTAAGAACCCGTCTTTACAATGTGAGGGCGGGTTTCGTTGATTTTTGTAAGATTGTTTTACACTAAGAATAATCACAAACAACAAACTATTATGCTGACTTCTAACGATTTTACTGGTTTAATTAATCGTCGATTTTGGAATAACTTTTTTCCGATCCCCGCCACTAGCAATTTACAGTTAGGGTTGAAAACCCCCGATTTTCAATTACCCGATATTACTAATGGTCAATTAGTGCGGTTATCTCAATTTCGAGGCGATCGCCCGGTGATTTTAGCCTTTACACGCATTTTTACCGAAAAACAATATTGTCCCTGGTGTTATCCCCATGTTAGAGCGCTGAATGAAAATTATGAAGCATTTGTGCAAAGGGGAATAGAAGTTTTACTGATTACCAGTACCGATGAACGCCAAAGTAAAATTGTAGTCAAAGACCTCGGCTTAAAAATGCCATTACTGAGTAATCCAAGCTGTGGAATTTTCCAAATATATCAAGTAGGACAAGCCCTAGGTGCGCCCTTACCCGGGCAGTTTGTCTTAGATAAAAAAGGCATCTTGAAATATAAACATTTGTTTTCTTTTTTTGATTACAATGCTAGTGTTAAAACCCTCTTAGAAGTGGTCGATCCCCTCACGAGTCCCAAAGCCTAAAATCCGTAACTAAACAGACTGGATTTCCTTGTAGATCATAACCCCAATAGGAGGAATAATAACCCTCCCCCCAACCGGAATGAAAAGCAATAATATTCAATCCGGTTGATTCATCTAAACAGAAATTTGTCCAATCCCAGGTATCAACATAGGTCTGATCTAAAGCTTGATCCAAATGATTATAATAATTTTCAAACTCAGTATCGGAAAGGAAAGATAAGCGTTTGATCACTTCCCTATCGGTAAAACATCCTGTCCCAGAAGTGACGGGATAACCCGATTCTTGATCCCCGGTAAAAGATACCGCCAATTCCCATTTCACCGCAGGTTGATCCCGAATTACTAACATCGCATAGGCGACTCTTTGTTCTTTTTGGTGATCAAATGTGGCGATACTTAGTTTCACCGAATAACGACCCGCAGCTAGAGTTTGAGTCAAACAGAGATCAGAATTAGGGACAATTAAAGGATCACAAACGGCAATTTTCCCAGAGGTTAAAACGAGTTCACCGAGGGTATGGACGGAATAGGTAACTTGATCGCTATGTTGATCAAGGGTAGTTTGAAAACAATAACCATTTTGAAATGCCTGATTCAAGTCGGTGGGATTCATTCTTTTTAACTGCCTTCTAAGAGAGAACGTAACTAATTATGGGTAAAATGGAATAGGGAATAGGGAACGGATAACAAGGATTAAAAGTAAGGGATTTGTACAAGGACTGGTCGGTAATTATCAAAAAATGTAGGATTGATGTCCCTGCTAACCCAAAATAGAATAGAGCTTTTATCGGAAATCTCCAGAATCAAATATTACAACAAAATCCTGACGAATTGCTATAATAATGGGTTGAGTTCAATCCGCTTTAATACTTATTAAATTGACTCAACCCTAATTTATGGCCAATCTCATTAAAAATATACAACCCACCCTAGATTTTATTCCGCCCCGCTTTAATCCTTTGGTGCTAAAAGTCTGCCGATGGGGAATGCCCTTTTGGATGAAATGGAAAACGCCCTTAGTTGAAATTAAGGTAGAACAAATTGAACGATTAGTTAATCTTTATCAACAATTTCAAAGTGGAAAAGTCAGATTTTTATTGGCTTTTCGTCATCCTAATACGGATGATCCATATTGTATTAGTCAATTGTTATGGCGATTTGTTCCTGAAACTGCAAAACAACAGAAAATTGTCTTATCTAATCCAATTCATGCCCATTTTATGTATGATCGAGGAATTCCTTTATGGGCAGGAAATATAGTTTCTTGGTTATTTCCAAAATTAGGAGGAACACCGATTTTAAGGGGGAAAGTTGATCGTTTAGGATTACGATCAGCCAGGGATTTATTTATTAATGGTCAATTTCCTTTAGCCGCCGCACCGGAAGGGGCAACTAATGGGCATAATCAAAATATTAGTCCCTTAGAACCTGGAGTTTCTCAATTAGGATTTTGGTGTGTTGAAGACTTAAAAAAAGCTGAACGATCGGAAGAAGTTTATTTGGTTCCCATTGGTATACAGTATTTTTATATTCAAGATAATTGGGGAGATTTAGAAAAATTAATTGCCCAATTAGAAAGGGATTGTAACTTACCTCAATCTAGCCAAGACTTAACTGTTTCTTCCCTCTATAGCCGTTTAATTCGATTGGGGAATCATTTATTAGATATCATGGAAAATTTTTATCGCCAATTCTATTATCGCAGTATTCCCCGGGATGAAACTATTGATTTTCCAGATCGAATTAAACGATTATTAGATATTGCCTTAACCGTGGCTGAAGAATATTTTAATCTCAAACCCATGGGAGATTTAAGTAGTCGTTGTCGTCGTTTAGAACAAGCGGGATGGGATTGTATTTATCGCTATGATCTCAAGGCTAATGATACCTGGTCTGCGGTAGAATTAGGATTAGCAGATCGGGTGGCAACCGAAGCTAGTTTGCGAATGTGGAATATGAGATTAGTGGAAAGTTTTGTGGGGGTAACGGGCAGTTATATTAAAGAAAATCCTACCTTTGATCGTTTTGCCGAAACCACTTTAATTGTTTGGTCAATGGTAACTAGGTTAAAGGGAGAAAACCCATTAAAACGTCCCCATTTAGGGAAAAAACGCGCTAAATTAACCATTGGTGAACCCATTTCTGTGACTCAAAAATGGTCAGATTATCAAACAAACCGTCGTCAAGCTGTTGCTAATTTAACTCAGGATTTACAGGACGCTTTAGAACAGATGATTGAGCATTGAAAATTTGATATAATAAATTAACCCAACCTCAAATGAGGAGGAGAAAAAATGTCAATAACCGCAGAACAATTAGAGGCATTAATGCCTGATGGTACTCAAGTTGAAAGTGAATATATAGAAATGGAAAGTACGTTACACTATCTCCAGTTGGCGTTGTTAGTTTCTTGTTTAGATTGGTTATGGAAAGATAGAACAGATTATTTTATTGGGGCAAATTTAACCATCTATTTTAGTCGTCAACAACTGAGAAATCGAGACTTTCGCGGGCCAGATTTTTTCTTGGTAAAAAACACATCTAAACATCCGAGAAAATCCTGGGTAGTTTGGGAAGAAAATGGGAAATATCCAGATTTAGTTATTAAACTTATTTCCAAATCAACGGCAGAAATCGATAAAACTACTAAAAAGAATGTATATCAAAATCAATTTAGAACCCAGGAATATTTCTGGTTTTCTCCCGATGATTTAGAACTAACGGGTTTTAAATTAGTCGGAAATGAATATCAAGGAATTATTCCTAATCAACAAGGATTATTAGCAAGTGAAGTGTTAGGATTATTCCTGGGAATTTATCAGGAGAAACTGCGATATTTTACCACGGAAGGTGATCTTATTCCCACTCCTGAAGAAGCTGCATTAGCAGCACAAAATCAGGCTAAAGGTTTAGCCTAACAGTTCAATTTTTAGCCATTGAACCCAAATAAAGACATTGCCAAAAATCCTGTAGAGACGTGCCATGGCACGTCTCTACGGGGGTTAAAAAACATCAATCCTTGAGTGATGACCCCCTAACCTGCTATGGTAATTGTTTGTCACCTTAATTTTCTTAGTAACATCCTTTATAAAATTTCCTATGGTTAGTTTTTTACTCGAAGTTGGAACAGAAGAATTACCAGCAACCTTTGTTGAAACCGCCATTCAACAGTGGAAACAGAAAATTCCTGCTAGTCTCAAAGAACAGTTTTTAAGCGTTGAGTCGGTTCAAGTTTGGGGAACACCGCGACGGTTAGCTGTATTAATTGAAGGACTTCCTAGCCAACAACCCGACCGCGAAGAAGAAATAAAAGGCCCTCCGGCGTCTACGGCTTTTAAAGACGGAAAACCGACTCCGGCGGCGGAAGGATTTATTAAAAAACAGGGCGTGACCTTAGAAGATTTAGAAATTCGTCCTACTTCTAAAGGGGATTTTGTATTTGTTTTAAAGAAAATTCCGGGGAGGTTAACGGCGGAAATTTTAGCCGAATTAACATCAGAATGGATTACAAAATTAGAAGGGAAACGGTTTATGCGTTGGGGGGATGGAGATTTAAAATTTCCCCGGCCAATTCGCTGGTTAATTACCTTATTAGATGATCAGGTTTTACCTGTTACCTTAGTTAGTGGTTCAGAAGTTGTTAAAAGCGATCGCATTTCCCACGGACATCGGGTTTTACATCCTGAAAATATCTCTATTTCCCATGCTAAAACCTACGCTGAATCTCTGAAAAAAGCCTTTGTTCAAGTTGACCCCCAGGAACGAATTCAGACTATTCAAAAAGAAGTTAAAATCGCGGCTAATATTGTGGGAGGCGAGGCTGAAATTCCCGAAGATTTATTAGCAGAAGTGGTTAATTTAGTGGAATGGCCGACGGCCGTTGTCGGAACCTTCGATCAGGAATTTTTGGATTTGCCCGCAGAGGTAATTAAAACCGTCATGGTGACGCATCAACGGTACTTTCCAATATTAACAATAGAAACCCAAAATTCATCGCCATTAAAGCCCTATTTTATCACGATTTCTAATGGAGATCCGGCTAAATCCAATTTAATTGCGGCGGGAAATGAAAGGGTAATTCGGGCGAGGTTAGCCGATGGACAATTTTTCTATAAATCCGATTTGAAAACGCCTTTAGAAAGCTATTTACCCGCCTTAGAAGCGGTGACTTTTCAAGAGGATTTAGGTTCGGTTCGGGATAAGGTAAATCGGATTGGTAAAATTGCTAATTGGATTAGTGAACAACTTAATATAATTGAATCTGACCGCAGTTTAATTCAACGGGCTGCATTATTATGTAAAGCGGATTTAGTTACCCAAATGGTCTATGAATTTCCCGAATTACAAGGGATCATGGGAGAAAAATATGCAATAGAAGGAGGAGAACCCGCAGAGGTAGCAACGGCAATTTTTGAACATTATTTACCACGGAATGCTACGGATAATTTACCCCAAACTTTAGTCGGTCAAGTGGTAGGTTTGGCGGATAAACTAGATACTTTAGTTAGTATTTTTGGCTTGGGAATGTTACCCACAGGTTCCTCCGATCCCTTTGCTTTGCGTCGGGCGGCGAATGCGGTAGTTAATATTATTTGGGCGGCGGATTTACCCCTGAATTTATATCAACTTCTGAAACAAATTGCGGTGGATTTTGTTAATAGTTTTCCGAATGCGATTTTAGGGTTAAATCATGAATTATATGATTTTTTCCTGCAACGGATTAGAACTTTATTACAGGATGAAAAAGCTATTGATTATGATTTGGTGAATGCGGTTTTAGGAGAGAATGATCTGGAATATCAAGAACGGGCGTTACAGGATTTGTTAGATGTTCGAGATCGGGCTTTATTCCTACAAACTATTCGTAAAGATGGCAGTTTAAACCAAATTTATGAAACGGTTAATCGTTCGACTCGTTTGGCGAAACAGGGGGATTTAAACACCCTGGAATTGCAACCGGAAATGACAGTTAATCCTGAGTTATTTCAAAAGTCTTCAGAACGTCAATTCTATCAGGCTTTAGTACAGTTAGTTCCGAAAACAAAAGCTTCTCAAGCCACCAGAAATTATCGTCAATTGGTGGAAGCTTTAACAGAAATTACCCCAACGGTGAGCAGTTTTTTTGATGGCCCAGAAAGTGTTTTAGTGATGGATGATGATCCCAATATTCAACGTAATCGTTTGAATTTATTGGGATTATTAAGAAATCATGCCCGGGTTTTGGCGGATTTTGGGGCAATTGTTAAAAGTTAAGGGTTAGGGGCGATCGCAATATCATAGAATATTCCCCTTGACAAGAGGCGGGTTTCGGTTTATTATTATTTTCGTGAACCTAAGCGGGGGCGAAAACCTGGGGGGGTTCACGAAAAACCTTAGAACCTTGACAAATCAATAGTTTATATTTGTGAGTCCGGTTAGTTATTGATAATCTGTTGCAATAACGAAGCCTGAAATGAGGTATTTTTTGAGGTTCACGAAAATGGGCTCCAGAATGACCGCCCCATAAGGGTTTCAAACGGCAGACTTTCAATTAAAATAATCCTGCTTGCGGGACTGAAACACCATTACCAGATATAGGCTTTATAGAGTCACTAACTTTCAATTAAAATAATCCTGCTTGCGGGACTGAAACAGCTACTGAAATCATCTGAGTACATTAAAACTTGCCTTTCAATTAAAATAATCCTGCTTGCGGGACTGAAACTTGGCAGATACCTTATCTACACTTAACTTTTTATAATGTTCCCTTTCAATTAAAATAATCCTGCTTGCGGGACTGAAACGAAGGAGAAAGAAATACTGCCAAGTTGACACCTTGCTTTCAATTAAAATAATCCTGCTTGCGGGACTGAAACAAGTAAGCACACAATGAGGCAAAAATAATGCTATCACTTTCAATTAAAATAATCCTGCTTGCGGGACTGAAACTTACTATAGGGGGCTGAAGTTGTAGCACGCGCCAGCCCTTTCAATTAAAATAATCCTGCTTGCGGGACTGAAACGGAACAAGTGAGAGTCCTCTTAGATGAGTTTAAAAGTTCTTTCAATTAAAATAATCCTGCTTGCGGGACTGAAACCAATCACGGCTCTTGGTACTCTAGCGGTCGCTGCTTTTTCGATCTTTCAATTAAAATAATCCTGCTTGCGGGACTGAAACCTATTATCTTCTAAGTCTACTAACTCATTATTCTTAACTTTCAATTAAAATAATCCTGCTTGCGGGACTGAAACGGAGACTACTAGCACCAGCAGGAATAGCAAGAGCAAACTTTCAATTAAAATAATCCTGCTTGCGGGACTGAAACCTGATAAGACCAATCAAACCCCAACGGTACATCTGTCCTTTCAATTAAAATAATCCTGCTTGCGGGACTGAAACTCAAAACTTACACACTCAGGTTTTAACAAATCATACTTTCAATTAAAATAATCCTGCTTGCGGGACTGAAACCGTTACGGATAAATCGGCACTCACGAATACAAGGGGCTTTCAATTAAAATAATCCTGCTTGCGGGACTGAAACAGATCACTCTGTTCTAGGGGAAAAGGATCTCTTAACTTTTCTTTTCTTGGCGATTAGAAATCGCAGCTACACAGACAAAACCCACCTGCGTGGGTTCAAAAACCTTAATTTTTATTAGTCCACGCAGGTGGACTTTGTTTCTGTAGTAGCGAATTATATTCGCCGAAAACTTTTCTTTCAATTAAAATAATCCCACTTGCGGGACTGAAACATATCCGAGTAGAATCAAAAACAACCTACTGGGAATTATTACATTGTCTATGCCGAAAGTTCATATTATTGGTTTAGGAAGATCGGGAAATGCTGCCGCCCGGTTGTTAAAATTGCAAAGATGGGATGTGATTTTAAGCGATCGCAATTCTTCCTCAACCCTAGAAACCCAAAAACAACAATTAGAAACCGAAGGAATTAAAGTCGAGTTAGGACATAATTTTCAACCCGATACTTCCCTAGATTTAATAGTTGTTAGTCCTGGGGTTCCTTGGGATAGTCCGGGGTTAAAAGCCGCCAGAAATTTAGGTATAGAAACCATCGGAGAACTAGAATTAGCCTGGCGAAATCTGCGACATTTGCCCTGGGTTTGTATTACTGGAACTAACGGAAAAACCACAACCACCGCCCTCACCACCGCAATTTTTCAAGCCGCAGGTTTAAACGCCCCCGCCTGTGGAAATATTGGTTATGCCGCCTGTGAATTAGCCTTACAAGAATATCAAGGAATAGAAAAACCCCTAGATTGGGTAATTGCAGAAGTCAGTAGTTATCAAATCGAATCCTCCTCAACTTTAACCCCTAAAATTGCCATTTGGACGACCTTCACCCCCGATCATTTAAGTCGTCATTACACCCTAGAACGTTATTATGATATTAAAGCTAAATTATTATATCAATCCCAAACACAAATCATTAATGGAGATGATCCCTATTTAAGAGAAACCGCTAATCAACGCTGGCTTTCTGCCCATTGGACAAGTGTTTTAGGACAAGAAAAATTAGTGGCAAATCCCGAATTGGGATTTTATATTGAAAATAATTGGGTAATGCAAAATAAAGATAAAATAGTTCAAGCGGATGCCTTAAAAATGGTCGGAAACCATAACCAACAAAACCTGTTAATGGCCGTTGCAGCCGCCCGAATTGCCAAAATAGAAACGCCAGCAATTAGTCAAGCAATTTCTTATTTTCCAGGGGTTGCCCATCGTTTAGAACATATTATGACTTGGCAAGGAATTGACTGGATTAATGATAGTAAAGCCACCAATTATGATGCAGCCGAAGTGGGATTATCGGCCGTTGATGCGACCGTAATTTTAATTGCTGGAGGAGAAGCCAAACAAGGAGATGATACCGCTTGGATGAATAGAATTAAATCAAAAGCCATCTCGGTTTTATTAATTGGAAATGCAGCCGAAGTATTTGCAAAGCGGTTAACAGAAGAAAATTATTTTAACTTTGAAATCGTAGAAACCATGGAAAAAGCGATTATCAAATCCTCTGAAATTGCCCCAAAATTAGGCGCGAAAGTCGTATTATTATCCCCCGCTTGTGCTAGTTTTGATCAATATCAAAGTTTTGAACATCGCGGAGATCATTTTCGCCAATTGTGTTTAGAATTACAATCAGGGCGGGTTTAGATCATCTGTATTCCCTATTCCCTCCCCCCCTAGCCCCCCGTGTACGGGGGGTTTGGGGGGCTGTTTCCCTAGCCCTCCGTTCACGGGGGGTTTGGGGGGCTGTTTCCCTAGCCCTCCGTTCACGGGGGGTTTGGGGGCTGTTTCCCTAGCCCTCCGTTCACGGGGGGTTTGGGGGGCTGTTCCCTGTTCCCTAGTTTTCATAACTATCTTGAACAATTCTAATTCCTTACAAAAACCCAATTCATCCTCGAGTCAAATCACCTTATTAACCGCGATTTGTCTTGTTATTGCTAATATGATTGGCACGGGTGTCTTTACCAGTTTAGGGTTTCAAGTCCTTGATATTCAGTCGGGTTTTGCTATTTTATTTTTGTGGTTAATTGGCGGTATTTTTGCCCTTTCCGGCGCCCTATGTTATGGGGAATTAGGGGCGGCTATGCCCCGTTCTGGGGGTGAATATCATTATCTTTCTGAAATTTATCATCCGGTGATTGGTTTCCTCTCAGGATGGGTTTCTGTCACCGTTGGTTTTGCGGCTCCTATTGCGGCTGCTGCTATGGCATTAGGAAAATATATCTCCAGTGTATTTCCTAGTTTAAATTATCCCATAATTATCGCTTTAATTGCAGTAATATTAGTTAGTCTAATTCATACCCAAACCCTGAAAATTAGCAGTGTGTTTCAACAGGGATTTACAGTTTTAAAAGTTGTCCTAATTATTGTTTTTATCCTGAGTGGATTAACTTTGGCTACCCCCCAACCGATTGAATTTATGCCTAGTTTTAGCGATATTTCGGTAATTTTTAGTTCATCTTTTGCCGTTTCTTTAGTTTATGTCACCTATTCCTATTCCGGTTGGAATGCTGCGGTTTATTTAGCGAGTGAAATTAAGGAACCAGAGAAAAACTTACCGAAATCCCTATTAATTGGTACATTAATAGTTACGGTTTTATATCTGCTTTTGAACTTTGTTTTTCTCTATACAACACCTATAGAACAATTAGCCGGACAATTAGAAATTGGTTATATTGTCGCCCAACAAATATTTGGAAATTTAGGAGCAAAAATCATGGGATTATTAATCGGATTTGGTTTAATTTCTTCGATTAGTTCCATGGTATTAGCTGGGCCAAGAGTCACCCAAGTCATCGGGGAAGATATTCCCATATTTAGAATTTTGGCTCAAAAAAATCAACATGGAATCCCCTATTATGCCCTATGTTTACAACTAGCAATTGTAATTATATTAATCATCACCGCCAGCTTTCAAGCCGTAATCACCTATTTAGCATTTACCCTAACCCTATCTTCATTAATCACGGTTTTAGGGGTTTTTGTCCATCGTTTCCGCCGTCCTGACCTACCACGTCCCTATAAAACTTGGGGATATCCAATAACCCCGATCATTTTTTTAGGAATTAGCCTTTGGATGCTAATATTTATTTTTCAGGATAAACCCCTCGAATCCTTAGCCGGATTAGGAACAATTGCCCTGGGTTTACCCTTCTATTTTATCGGTATTCGGAATAAATTGGTGTAATTTATGAAATTCTCAGCCCTATTACTAATCATTTTAAGTGTTGTTGGTTTGCAGTCCTGTGTTAAAACTGAACCTCAACCAAAGATTGAGCAATCCCAAAAGATTGAAACCCCAAAAACATCCCCACAAACGCCTACTCCTCCGATTAATCCCTTAGACCTATATGATCAAAAACAAGCGGATTATTTAACCGATACCGCTAAATTAATTGCGGGAATGAAAGTTGATCCAAAAAGTCAATTTTATCCCCTAACTCAATCTAATTTTTGGGTTAATTATCACGCTTTTATAAATCCGGCTTGGTCAAAACTAGAAAAACAACAACTGGCAAAAGTTAGCGAATGGTCTAAACAGGAATTAGCTACTATTAATCAATCCAATCCTCGAATTTTTTATCCCTTTAGTGGGCCGGATTTCTTATATGCTAATTTATTTTTCCCGACGGCTAGAGAATATGTACTTGTAGCTTTAGAACCAGTGGGGACTATTCCTGATTTTAATGAATTATCCGAAAGTCAGCGTAATCAAAAATTGGGGGATGTTAAAAACTCTCTTTATTCTTTACTTCAGTTTAGCTTTTTTCAAACCAAAGAAATGAAGTCTGATTTATCTAATCAAGGAGTTTTACCTTTAATTTTATTGTTTATGGCGAGAACAAATAATAGAATTTTAGACTTACAATATATTGGATTAGATAAAGATGCTAAAATTCAAAAGTTTGAAAAAGGCATGATTCCTGGGGTTAAAATTGATTTTGTTTCTCAAGGGGAAAAAGAACCTCGAACTTTATATTATTTTTCCGCCGATATTTCCGATGATGGCTTGAAAAAAACACCAGAGTTTACTCAATTTGTCAAACAAATCGAGCAACCCGTTACCTATCTTAAAGCCGCATCCTATTTAATGCACAGACCCGCCTTTGCTGGAATTAGAGAGTTAATTCTGGCTCAAAGTCAAGCTATTCTACAGGATGATTCGGGGATTCCTCTTAACTTTTTTGCAGAAAAACAATGGAATTTAAACTTTTTTGGAACCTATACCAACCCAATTTCTTTATTTAGTGTTCGCTACCAACCGGATTTAAGGAAAGTTTATCAAAGCAATGCTGCTGTGAAACCGCTTAATTTTGGAGTGGGTTATAAGTTTGGGGTGAATCAATCTAATATGATGTTAGCAACCAAAAAGCAAAAACCTTAATCCTAAAGTGAAATTTAAGACAGAATAATTACGAATTACGAGTTAATTTAATTTTTTAATTCGTAATTCGTAATTCGTAATTAAAAGGTAGTTAGCCCGAAAAGATATTGAGGCGTAAACACCTCACTACGAAGTTAGTTAATACTTAGTCTTTTGTCCATTCCGTGTGGAAAAATTCACCCCTGGGTTTATCGGTACGTTCATAGGTATGGGCACCAAAATAATCCCGTTGGGCTTGGGTTAAATTCAAGGGTAAAGTTGCCCGTCGGTAACTATCAAAATAGTCTAAGGACGCACTAAAAGCCGGAACTGGAATGCCAAATTGATTAGCAATAACTAACACTTCCCGCCAGGCTTGTTGACGATCTAAAATCGTCTGTTTGAATTCCGGTGCTAATAACAAATTCGGTAAGTCAGGATTTTCACCAAAAGCGGCTTTAATTTTATTCAAAAATCCCGCCCGAATAATACAGCCTCCCTTCCAAATTCGTGCCATTTCTCCGAGATCCAAATTATACCCATACTCCTTAGAAGCGGCACTCAATAAAGCCATCCCTTGAGCATAGGAACAAATTTTAGAACAGTACAACGCATCCCGAATTTTATTCACTAACTCAGAAATATCTCCCTGATATTCACTCGTCGGCCAAGGCAATTCTACGGAAGCGGCTACCCGTTGATCTTTATAGGAAGAAATAATCCGACTATTCACCGCCGCGATAATTGTTGGAATCGAAACTCCTAACTCCAAAGCACTCATCACTGTCCAACGTCCGGTGCCTTTTTGTCCGGCTGCATCAACAATTAAATCAACTAAAGGAGAACCAGTTTCGGGGTCAATTTTTTTGAAAATATCCGCCGTAATTTCAATCAGAAAAGAATTGAGTTCGTCGGTGGTATTCCATTGGGCAAAAACTTCATGGAGTTGGGCCGCACTCAACCCGGCGACATTTTTCAGCAGGTCATAGGCTTCGGCAATTAACTGCATATCGCCATATTCAATCCCGTTATGCACCATTTTAACGTAGTGACCCGCTCCCCCTGGCCCAATAAAAGTCACACAGGGGCCGTCATCAACTTGGGCGGCAATTTTGACTAAAATCGGCTCTAATTCTTTATAGGAGGCTTCCGTACCCCCTGGCATCAGGCTGGGGCCCCAGAGAGCGCCTTCTTCCCCCCCACTCACACCCATGCCCACAAACCCTAAACCCGTGGCTTCTAATTCCTTGGTGCGGCGTTCGGTATCTTCATAGAGGGAGTTTCCACCATCAATAATCATGTCATCTTGATCTAGCAAAGGTTTAAGCTGATCAATGACCGCATCAACGGGTTTCCCTGCTTTCACCATGACTAGAATACGGCGGGGACGTTCTAGGGATTGGACAAATTCTTCTAGGGTATAGGCTGCTTTGACGTTTTTTCCCTGGGCCCGTTGCTCCATGAACTCATCGGTTTTAGCCCCGGTGCGGTTATACACTGCGATCGGAAACCCATTACGCTCAACGTTGAGGGCCAGGTTTTCACCCATGACGGCTAGACCAATTACACCAAATTTTTGCAGGGTCATAGATTTCTATTGACTGTAATATTGTGGGTTACTGAGTGCATTGACATACTCCCACCGTCAAGCTTCGCGCTTGACGGGGGATTCTCCCAGAATCACTTCTTGAGATTACTGGCTCAACGAGACGACTTAAATCTTCAACATCTCTGTTAAAGACCCAGAGGCCGGACTCTCCCCAGTCGTTCGGGTCGGTTTCTGCTTGCCCAACAGTACCGTTGAGATATTCTCCCAAATATTTCAACCCTTTTTTAAGAATATTGATAGCTGCGTTCCAATCACGATCTAAAACTGTTTGACAATCAGGGCATTGATGAGTTCTCGTACTCAATGTTTTATAAACTTTTGCCCCACAAACCGAACAATCAATAGTCGTGAATTGTGGTGGTACAGCAATGCAAGTTATCTTATGTATCTTGGCAAAATAATTCACCCATTGCGTGAACTGATACCAAGAAGCGTCGCTAATACTCTGAGCTAACTTGTGATTCTTCACCAAATTAGACACTTTCAAAGCCTCATAGACTACCAAATCATTAGATTGGACTAACGCCAGAGCATCCTTGATAGCTCTGTCTTTACGTTGTCGGAAAACTTTTAAGTGCAATTTAGCTACTTTTTGCCGTTGCTTGTGATAGTTACTGGACTGTTTCTGTCTTTTTCGATGACGCTTAGATAGCCTTTGATGAATCTCGACAATTAGCATAGAACCGAGAAATGGCTTGCCATGCTCTATCTGCGCTTGACTGCCTTGCCTGAGAATTTAATTTGTTCACCCAAGGAGTTGTAGAGTCTTTCGCCAAAATAGCACAAAGTTTCTGCAAGTCATTCCTTGTAGTCCCTTTATTCTCCATCCAAAACTTAACGCATTTGTTTCTGACAAATTGCGCTGTCCTAATAGCTTCATCAAGCTTTTGATATTGCTCTGGAGTGCCGTTCTTTAACTTGGCTTCTACAACTAACATAATTCCCTCGACCTTGGGTTTAACACTATTATAACACACTTTACCCGACAATTGTGGAATTAAATCGTGGCTTCGCATCTGAGTTAGTTGGATTTCATCCCTCGTTAAGCTACACTGTAACGGGGGCATTCATCCAAAATTTTTAGGTAATCTTATTAGATTAGCGTTGATTTTACTGGGTGTATAATTTAAGTCAGATTTTTTTAAAGATTTGCCGGATCAATAATTTAGTGCAGTTTGATCAAAACCAATGGAAGAATTACAGTATCTCGCCACTTGGGTTAAGGAACAACACGCCCAAGAATATATCCTGACTTGGTTATTAACTCAACCTGGCCTCTGGTGGTCAAATGGGGAAGTTTACCAAGCGGTTTTGCAAAAATCGGGGAAACGGTTGAAGGAATTTGTCAAGAAAAGCAAACAAGGAGATCTATTTCAAGGGATTGCCGATAAGATTGTCAGTGATGAAAGTTGGGATCAAATTGCTGAAAGTTTAGCCCGGTTAATGGGAATTTATCAAGAAGAATTGGTTAAATTACAGGATCAAGGACGGTTAGAACAAACTACTCGTTTATCGGTTCAACGTCCTTCTCCGCAGTCAAAATCCTGGTCTAATCTTGATGTTCAACAGCCTTTACCTGACCCGAATACCGATGCTTTAACTGGACTATAAATTATTAATTATTGTGGGGATAGCGATCGCTTTTTTTGTTATAATGAAAATCCAATCAAAAATACAATAGGAGATTATTTTTATGTCTCTGATGACAATAAAAGATTTAGAGCAAGTCCAAAAAAATCTCTCCGAAGGCGGTTTAGATTATCAGTTAGAATTAGTCGAGGGGAAGATTGAAATTATGGGGCCATCGGATATTATATCGAGTGAAATTGGCGTGATTTTCAGCCGTTTGCTGGCTAATTGGGTTTACCCCCGTCGTTTAGGCCGTGTCTTTGACTCTGCTGGGGGTTTTATCCTCCCTGATACTAACCTCAAAGCTCCTGATGTTTCTTTTGTTCGTGCATCCCGTCTTAGACAAAGTGTGCGTTATTTTGCTGAATTAGTCCCTGATTTAGTTGTAGAAATTAAATCCCAAAGCGATCGCATCAATCCTTTAAAAAAGAAAATCAATAAATTCTTAGAATTAGGGGCACAAGTTGGGATTCTGATTGATCCTGATGAGTTAATAGTTACGGTTTATCGCTCTACAGAGGAACCCGTTATACTCGGTAATGGAGATATTTTAACCCTGCCAGAACTCTTTCTGGGTTGGGAATTACCCATTAATGAATTATGGCCTCCGGTTTTTACCGATGATGAATTCTAAAATCGCTTTTCTGGTAGGAGTCCGTGTTTTTAGATACAGTTTTGGGAGAATCAGACCGTTGATAATTTCGTTAGGTGGCTATCGGATCAAGAACTTTAGTGGGATGATCGCTTTTATGGATTGTAATACCTATGAAACCTCGAATTATTGTTTGTAGTTTAGGTCGGACGGGATATCAGATTTTTAGACTCCTGAAGCAACAAGGAGCTATTGTCGTGGGTATCAGCGACAAACCCATCCCCCAAGAAGGGTCTGATGTGGTAGTGGGGAATTTACGCTCCGCTTCGACTTTATTGGCCGCCGGGGTAAAAACAGCCAATGCTTTGATTTTGGCTGGAAATGATGAAGCGACAAATTTAGCGATTTTAATGCAAGCCCGAATTTTAAATCCTCAAATTCGGATTATTAATCGTTTATTTAATACTAATTTAGGAACCCGCCTGAATCAAACTTTACCAGATCATAGTACCATGAGCGTTTCGGCTCTGGCTGCCCCTGTATTTGCGTTTGCGGCTTTAGGAAATCGGGCAATTGGACAACTAGAATTATTTAATCAAACTTGGCCGATTCATGAAGAATTGATCGATGAAGATCATCCCTGGTTAGGACATAGTTTGAGGGATTTATGGGCTGATCCCAGTCGAATGTTAATTTATTATTTGCCGTTTAAAGATAAAATTGATTTAGTCTCTGGGGTGATGGCTGATCAAAAATTGGAGGTGGGCGATCGCTTAATTATAGCCATTAAACCCAAAACCTATCAAATTCAAAAGAATCTTAAATATCGATTTCTTAAATTCAAACGAGGATTACAAAAGTTTAAACAATATGCTAAGTCTGCCTTAATTGTAAGTTCGATTTTATGTCTAACAATATTGGGAGCAGCTTTAACTTATGTTTTTGTCGATCCTAGTTATTCTTTCGTGGATTCTCTCTATTTTTCCGTAGGGATGATTACCGGAGCCGGAGGAAATGAACAAGTTGTTGAACATTCCCCCGACACGATTAAAATTTTTACGGTGGTGATGATGTTAATTGGCACCGGAGTTGTTGGAATTAGTTATGCCCTATTAAATGATTTTATCTTAGGAACTCGTTTGAAAGATTATCTGGATGCGACCAGAGTTCCCGAACGCAATCACTATATTATTTGTGGATTAGGAGAATTAGGATTAAATATTGCCCAACATTTATATCAGCGAGGTTATGAAGTAGTAGTAATTGAACGAGATCCCAATAGTCGTTTTCTCAGTACCGCCAAGGGGTTAAAAATTCCCATTTTTGAAGGAGATGCGAGTTTAGCCAACACCCTCAAAAGTGTTAATATTGAAGCCGCAGAAGCATTATTAGCCGTTACCAATGATGATACTGGAAATTTAGAAATTGTTTTAAGTGCTAGGGGATTAGCACCCCATTTACGGGTAATTACTCGCACCCATGATTCCCATTTTGCCTTGATGGTGCAACAGATTTTTGATTTTGAAGCGGTCTTAAATACAACGGAAATAGCGGCTCCAGCTTTTGCCGCCGCAGCACTGGGGGGGCGGATTTTAGGGAGTGGAATTACGGCGGATAGTTTGTGGGTGGCTTTAGGAACTTCAATTACCCACAATCACCCCTTTTGCGGAAAGCGAGTGCAAGAGGTTGCTAGAAAAGCTGATTTTGTTCCTTTATATGTTGAAACTGCCTATCAAACTATTCATAGTTGGGAACTGTTGAATTTTCTGCTACAACCTGGGGATATCCTATATTTGACCATGCCAGCCCAGCATATTGAGCAACTTTGGCAAACTCTCCCCCCAGAAATATTCTCCTGGCAGGATAACCCTGTTTTGAGTCGAGAGTCGAGCCTAGCGCCACCGAAAAAATTAATCGGTTAAGGAAAGGATAAGGAACAGTTACAGTAAACCGTTAGTGTTGACACTCCCCACGCATAAATGCGGGGGATTCTTGACTAAGCCCACAAAGGGACTCTCAAAGGGGCTGTCAATTCCCCTCTACTGACTCCACTAAGATCAAGTCCTAGTATTGTCGCTACTTTTCGCCCAATATTGGCCGCACCATTGCAATCTGCGTTGATCAACCAATTATCAGCAGTTCGATATAAACCTCTCTTGATACTCCCCAGGGCTGAAGCCACGGGGATTCTTGAATGAATCCGAAAACTCTCAAAGGCGCTATCAAATCACCTCTACACGCTCAAAACAACTACCCTCATAAAAGATATTGCAATTGCGCTTACTTTTAAATTGTGTTTGTTTTCATAGACCATCACCAACGCCAGATAGGTACGCTTCACACTCTGCCATTACTTGTCAGTTATACAGGCTTACTACTCCTCAAGGAGTGTGGTGGCTCACTGTGCCGGGATTTCTCCGATACTAGAGTGTTTCAACACGCAGATGGTTGTTTTACTTACGATCTATTCTAACTCAACTTTTCAATCAGTTAGATCAGGAAATATTGAAGGCGGTTGAAACCGCAACGACTTTCCTCCCCATGTCTAAAGCCAGGGGCTTCTCGCTCGTTTTTTGGTGAACGAGGCAAAATACGCACCTCCTCGTTCATACTACGTCGCGGACAAGTGCCGACTAAATGCTCATGGCAAATGTCCATTTTTCCCTTTAGGGTTCACTATTTTGAAATTGTTGTCTGCGGTTGCGAAGGCGACGGCGTTCTTTATGGCGAGCTACCTCTTTACGCTTGCGTTTTTGTCCGGGGGTTTCAAAGTGACGATTTTTTTTCAGATCGGCAAAAATGCCAGCTTGTGAAACTTTTCGTTTAAAGCGACGTAAAGCAGACTCTAATTGCTCAGTTTCACCGAGAACGACTTGGCTCATTCCATATTCTCCCAGTTAAAATTATAGATGGGTTTAACAAGCTGCCCTGATTAAGCGGATAGGAACGGGACACTATGAACGTCCACACCCATATATCTTTGATCTTTGACCGTAGTACCATTGAGAAATCAGGGCTTGAAACAACCTCAAATGGCAATAACGAAGAATATCCGCCCAAATCGAAGCATGGTAGAAAAAAATTTCTGATACGGCTTAGTTTGTGCCATTTACTCCCCATGCAGAGCGATATTCACTATAACACAAATTTAGACCACAATTAATCCCACGCTTTGGTAATTCTTCACAACTGACTGAGACTAAGAAGATTTCTGTTCTTCTTGGGGACGAGATTTATTCAGCTTGAGGATGCGCTCCATCCATTCAGCCCCATTTAACTCTTGAATAGCTTTGGCTTCCTGATCGCTGGCTTAACAGAATTGTTAAGTAATTGTTAATTTTAATTGGGGAGAAATCAACTCTAGTCCAAAGACTTGAGCAAAGGTTTCTGCCACTTGAGAACGGACTTGTTCTAAAGTAATCCCAGGAATAAATTGAGCTAAACTACCAACGGGTCGATGGGCAATCCCACAGGGAACAATTGCTTCAAAACCCTGCAAGTCAGGGCAGACATTAAGGGAAAAACCGTGCATCGTAATCCAACGACTGACTTTGATGCCTACAGCCCCCACCTTGGTTTGATCAATCCAAACTCCTGTTAACCCCGGAATCCTTTCTGCGGGGAGTTCATAGCTGCCTAGAACTTGAATTAATACCTGTTCTAACTGCCTCAAATACCAATGTAAATCAGGGGTATGGCGTTGTAGATTTAAAATCGGATAGCCGACTAGCTGCCCTGGACAATGGTAGGTTACTTCCCCGCCCCGTTCCACCCGATGCAGTTCCACCGGAGACTTGTCGGGATCGAACTTCAGAAACCGTAAATCAGCCCCCTGTCCCAAGGTATAAACAGGAGGATGTTCCAATAGGATCAATACATCATCAAGATCGGGGTTCAGCTTGCGGTCTTGAACCAAGGATTGCTGCCAATTCCAGGCCGTTGTATAGGGAACCGATCCAAAGTAATAAATTTGACAGGGGACAGCCACAATAACCGTTAAAAAAAGAAGTCAATAGCAGATAGGGTAACAGATTTAATGCTAATATAGTGAGTAGGAATACTTAATTCAACTTCTAGGAGAAAAGGAAAAACGTACAAGAGATCAGAAAAAAAATCAAGTGATTTTCGACTAAACTTAACCCCGGAAAAGTCAAGAATTGTCACAAGAGCAAAAAAAATTGCAATGGGTGAAGTTTGGTATCAGGTTAGTGTTAAGGTGGGAATATGCCCACATTATGAGCGGGAGGGAGCTTTATGGAGCTTGTTATCCAGGGTAAAAATTTAGAAGTTACGACTGCAATTCGCGAATATGTAGATCAGAAGATCACAAAAGCTGTCAGTCATTTTGAACAATTGACGACGGAAGTGGATGTACATTTATCTGTTGCTCGGAACCCTCGGATAAATCCAAAACAAACCGCAGAAGTGACAATTTATGCCAACGGAACTGTGATTCGCGCTCAAGAAAGTAGTGAAACTCTTTACGCCAGCATTGATCTAGTCGCCGACAAAATTGCTCGCCAACTGCGGAAGTACAAAGAAAAACGTCAGGATAAGAGTCCCAATCTACTTAAAACCGGTGAAGTCGTTATTGAGAATCCGGTGGTTGAAGATTTGATTGGGGATCGTTCTCCTGAACTACCCCCAGAGGTGATTCGCACAAAATATTTTGCGATGCCTCTAATCACCGTTGATGAAGCTTTAGAACAGCTTCAATTTATTGATCATGATTTTTATATGTTCCGCAATGCGGAGACGGAAGAAATTAATGTGATATACAAGCGTTCTCATCACCGTGGTTACGGCGTGATTCAGCCTCGCCACGGAGATGCAGAAAGTAACGGTAAATCTACTCAGGCGAATACTGAGGTTTTGAGTTCATCCAAAGCTGCTCAAGTTTAGGGGTATCGAGGGTTTGGCTCTGTGTCAAACCTCGATTACAACTTTACGGATAATAATTAAAGATGGGTTTTTGTTGAAAGAGTGTTCTATTTTATGACGCTTTGGCTCAAAAGAAGACCATCAAAACCGTGCCATATTAGGATGGAACGTTTTAAGCTCCACCCCAGGAATGGCGGTGGATTTTTTTTAATTAATGCGTCCCTGGGATGCCGTTGATTGCCCAAAGAACAGAATATGTTGAACTGTGCTAACAATGCCTCGGCTTCCAAAATTTTAATTGTTGATGATATTCCAGAAAATCTGGAACTGCTCTATCATGTTTTGACGGATGCCGGGTATGAAGTCGATAGAGCTTTAGATGGAGAATCGGCCTTAGAACAAATTAATCACCATCCTCCAGAACTGATTTTACTAGACGTGATGATGCCGGGTTTGAATGGTTATGAATTGTGCCAACAATTAAAGGCTTGCCCCCAAACCCGGGACATTCCTGTAATTTTCGTTACTGCTCTAGTAGAAATTAATAATAAAGTCAAGGGTTTTGAAAATGATGTTTTAGAACTTTCTAAAAAAGAATGGGTACTAAATTTTAGATTCGATCTAATTATTGATTTAACTCATCAGATTTAATCCTCCAAGCAATGAATAACGAGCAAAACCACCTAAATCCCTGTGATATATTAGTTGTTGATGATTACCTCGATAATTTACGAGTTTTAACCGCGATTTTAGTCGAACAAGGATATCGGGTGAGAAAAGCAATTAATGGTCAACTCGCACTGGCTACCATTGAACTTCAAGTCCCTGATTTAATCTTATTAGATATTCAACTTCCTGATATTAATGGTTATGATCTCTGTCGTCAGATTAAGGCTAACCCCCGCACCCATGCTATTCCAATTTTAATAATGAGTATTCATAATCAAGCCGAAGATATTGTTAGAGCTTTTTCAGAAGGGGCTGTAGACTATATCAAAAAACCATTCCAATCAGAAGAAGTTATTGTTAGAGTTAAAACTCAACTAATGATCAGAAATCTTTATAATCAATTAGAACATCAAAATCGTGCACTATTTGAAAAAAATCATCAGCTTCAATCAGAAGTTGAACACCGGATTCAAACAGAAGAATCTTTAAAAGCAGCTAATTTAAAACTAGAAAAATTAGCATTTATTGATGGTCTTACAGAATTAGGAAACCGTCGTTATTTTGATGAACAGTTGCCTCGAATTTGGCGACAGATGGCGAGAAATAAACAATGTATTTCCTTAATTCTTTGTGATTTAGATTATTTTAAAATCTATAATGATACCTATGGTCATCCGGCTGGAGATATTTGTCTTAAACAAGTTGCTAATGGGATTAATCGGGCACTCAAACGTCCGGGGGATGGGGTTTTTCGTTATGGTGGGGAGGAATTTGTAATTATTCTCCCTGAAACTTCCTTAGAAGGAGCAATCCAAGTGACTAAAAATATCCAGCTTGAAGTTGAACAACTTCACCACCTACACAATAATTTTTCTATCTATAAAAAAACTACATTAAGTTTTGGAATTTCCTGTCAATATCCTGAACCCAATACATCACCTACATCTTTAATTATTCAAGCTGATCAAGCTCTTTATGAAGCTAAAATGCAAGGGCGTAATACCTATGCTATTTACGGTTATCCCAATCCTTTTTAATTTATTTTAATATTGATCAAAGAACAGTAATAAAGCGATAAAAAGGTAATATTGATCAATTAATTAGTATCGAGTTATAATGGACTTCTGTTTCCCTGTTCCCTATTCCCCGCTATAATTATGATTGTCAATCCTTCTGATTATAAAATTTCTCATGAAGATTATCTCGAAGGCGAAAAAATTAGCCCTATTCGCCATGAATATATTCGGGGAGAAGTCTATGCAATGGTTGGAGGAAGTGATGCCCATGAAACTATTGCAGGAAACTTATTTGCTTTAATTAAAAATAAAGTTCGAGGAACAGGATGTCGAGCTTATATCGGTAATATGAAAGTTCATATTAAAACCGCCGATAGTTATTATTATCCTGATGTTATGGTAACTTGCGACTCCCGCGACAGAAATAATGGTTATTTTAAACAATATCCCAGTTTAATTATTGAGGTATTATCTCCCTCAACGGAAGCATTTAATCGGGGGGATAAGTTTGCCGATTATCGACAGATTGAAACCCTACAAGAATATGTGTTAATTAGTCAAAATAAAATTAATGTTGAATGTTTTAGACGAAATCAAGAGGGGCGTTGGGTATTGTTTACCTATCAACAAAATCAACAGATACAATTAGAAAGTATTAATTTCACTTGTCAGGTATCAGAAATTTATGAAGATGTTTTAGACTTAAATTATCCTACGGGTTAGGGGAAATATTAAGAAAATCAATATTCAGTGAAAATACTGATGCAATTCTTGAACAGTTGAGTTATAATTATCCTTAATCAAGGATTCGACCATCACGGATTAATAATTATGGCACTGACCAGAGGTTTTGATTCACTCACCCATCTGTTAACCGGAAGCGCTACCGTTGCGGCTATTGTTATTAGTCAAAGCGTGGCGGTTTATGCTAAAACTGGTGAGGAAGTTTACCAAATTGCTGTTCCCGTTACCGTCCAAATTAATAGTGATAGCGGTGGCGGAACTGGGGTAATTATTGCTCAAGATGATAATTCTGCTGCTGCTTACATCAATCGGGGTATTGCTCGCCATAATTTAAAAGACTATCAAGGGGCGATATCTGATTACGATAAGGCTCTTAAAATTGATCCTAATTATGCTCTTGCTTACTACAATCGGGGTGTTGCTCGCGGTAATTTAAAAGACTATCAAGGGGCGATATCTGATTACGATAAGGCTCTTAAAATTGATCCTAATTATGCTGCTGCTTACCTCAATCGGGGTGTTGCTCGCGGTAATTTAAAAGACTATCAAGGGGCGATATCCGATTTCGATAAAGCTCTTAAAATTGATCCTAATGATGCTGCTGCTTACCTCAATCGGGGTGTTGCTCGCGGTAAATTAAAAGACTATCAAGGGGCGATATCTGATTACGATAAGGCTCTTAAAATTGATCCTAATGATGCTTCTGCTTACATCAATCGGGGTGGG
>NZ_CAWLTW010000001.1:5081996-5229945 GCF_963864145.1 Planktothrix prolifica NIVA-CYA 540
GACTATCAAGGGCGATATCTGATTACGATAAGGCTCTTAAAATTGATCCTAATGATGCTTCTGCTTACATCAATCGGGGTGGGGCTCGCTATAATTTAAAAGACTATCAAGGGGCGATATCCGATTACGATAAGGCTCTTAAAATTGATCCTAATTATGCTGCTGCTTACCTCAATCGGGGTGTTGCTCGCGGTAATTTAAAAGACTATCAAGGGGCGATATCCGATTTCGATAAAGCTCTTAAAATTGATCCTAATTATGCTGCTGCTTACTACAATCGGGGTAATGCTCGCTATAATTTAAAAGACTATCAAGGGGCGATATCCGATTACGATAAGGCTATTAAAATTGATCCTAATTATGCTGATGCTTACCTCAATCGGGGTGTTGCTTTGTATATGGTTGGAGATAAACGAAAAGCGAGGGGAGACTGGGAAACAGCGGCGCAACTGTATCGACAACAAGGTAATGAGGATGACTATAAAAACGTAATGGATAATATTAGAAACTTTACTTTTGATTAATATTAAAATTATTGAGATAAAATCATGATTTAATTGTTATAGATGTTGGTTTTTTATTTAAAAAATATCCCTTTTGTTCTCATTTTGATAAAAAATGGAGAAGGAGAAATTAACGCTTTTTCTTGTTGAAATTGTTCCCATTCAGCGCGAATTTCTTGATCAATTTCATCGACATGATCAAAATAATATCCCATCGCTGCATGAGCTTCTGATAATTTTAAATAGGGATGCTGACGACACATTTCTTCAACTGACCATCCATAACTCAGATAGTCCATAACAATTTGGGCAACACGGACGCGGGGAATTCTTTGTAAACGGGCGGGTTGTCCGTGATTTTTTTCAATATGAGGATAAGTGATTTCAACGGTCATTGTTATTAACAGGCGATGGAATAATCCTTATATTAGCATTTGATTCGATAAGTATAATTACACCCAAATTTTCCCGATATTTCTAAAGATTTGATTAATTTATAGCCAATTAACAAAAACTGTGATACCATTTTCAATTAATAAGCTAGGGGTGCCTGCTAGGTTCAGGCTGAGAAAAAACACCCTTGGAACCTGAGTCCGGCTAGTACCGGCGGAGGGAAGCTATTAATACGAGGAAAATCAAAATGCGGACAGAATGGGTCGCCAAACGGCGTGGACAGGGCAACGTTTCCCAAATGCACTACGCCCGCCAAGGCGTGATTACCGAAGAAATGACCTATGTTGCTCAACGGGAAAATTTACCTGTTGAGTTGATTCGGGAAGAAGTGGCACGGGGACGGATGATTATTCCTGCTAATATTAATCATACCAATTTAGAACCGATGGCAATTGGAATTGCTTCTAAATGTAAGGTTAATGCTAATATTGGTGCTTCTCCTAATTCTTCTAATTTAGAAGAAGAAGTTGCTAAACTCAATTTAGCCGTAAAATATGGCGCGGATACGGTGATGGATTTATCCACCGGAGGCGGTAATTTAGATACCATTCGTACCGCTATTATTAACGCTTCTCCTGTTCCTATTGGCACTGTTCCAATTTATCAAGCTTTGGAAAGTGTTCACGGCACAATTGAAAATCTTACCCCCGATGATTTTCTGCATATTATTGAAAAACACGCCCAACAGGGTGTGGATTATATGACCATTCATGCGGGTTTGTTAATCGAATATCTGCCCTTAGTTAGAAGTCGAATTACCGGAATTGTCTCCCGTGGGGGCGGAATTATTGCCCGTTGGATGTTGCATCATCACAAACAAAATCCCCTTTATACTCACTTTGATGATATTATTGAAATCTTCAAAAAATACGACGTTTCCTTTAGTTTAGGGGATTCTTTGCGCCCTGGTTGTACCCATGATGCGTCTGATGATGCTCAACTTGCGGAACTGAAAACTCTCGGAAAACTAACCCGTCGCGCCTGGGAACATGATGTCCAGGTGATGGTAGAAGGCCCTGGGCACGTTCCTATGGATCAAATTGAGTTTAATGTTAAAAAACAGATGGAGGATTGTTCTGAAGCTCCCTTCTATGTTTTGGGGCCGTTAGTAACAGATATTGCCCCAGGTTATGATCATATTACCTCAGCAATTGGGGCTGCGATCGCGGGTTGGCACGGCACAGCAATGTTATGTTATGTGACGCCAAAAGAACATCTGGGTTTACCAAATGCAGAAGATGTCAGAAATGGCTTAATTGCCTATAAAATTGCCGCCCATGCTGCGGATATTGCCCGTCATCGGATTGGCGCCCGTGACCGTGATGATGAGTTATCAAAAGCTCGTTATAACTTTGATTGGAATCGTCAATTTGAGTTATCCTTAGACCCAGAACGGGCGAAGGAATATCACGACGAAACCCTTCCGGCGGATATCTATAAAACGGCTGAATTCTGTTCTATGTGTGGGCCGAAATTCTGTCCGATGCAAACTAAAATGGATGCGGATGCGTTAACAGAATTGGAACAATTCTTAGCTAAGGAAAAAGAAGTTGTAACTCAAAGTTAATTGGAAATAAACCGGGTTTATGTAAACCCGGTTTGTTGGTGTAGAATATTAAGTTTAAGATGCGCTTAAGCGCAACAACGGAATATGAGTTATCTAGGATTTGGTTTGATTCTTTAGACAACCACAAATATTACTGAAATACTATGACTCAAGATAAACAGGCAGCAATTTTTGATAGTTTTTTAGCTATTGTTAAAGCACCTTATGGAGATTTTTCAGGAATTGGAAAACTTTCTAAGGAAATTAATGATGATTCTACTTTAGAGGAAATTGTCAATTTTCTGCGTCAAAGTCCTCAAGGTGAACGTGCATTTAAAGAACGTATCCTTTTGGGTAATATTGATTTACATCAGCTTCATGAGTTACCTAAAAATACTTTGGGTTACATTTATTCTGATATGATGCTCAAGAATAATTTAAAACCTGTTCCTGTTGAAAGAATAGAAGACAATGACTTCTCTTATTTAAAAATTCATCTTAGTGAAACTCATGATATTTGGCACATTGTAACCGATAGTGATATTGATAAGTCAGGTGAGGTTAAATTAGAAACTTTTTATGTAGCGCAGTTGCATTATGACCGTCTATTTTTGTCACTCCTCTCTAAAAATTTACTCAAGACTGCAATTCAAGAAATGGAGCTTTGTGAATCCATTATGGATGCTTTAACGAAAGGATGGACTATGGGAAAAAAAGCTAAACCCCTATTTGGAATTCAATGGAATAGTCTCTGGGAAAAACCATTGGAAGATATTCGCCTTTCTTTGGATATTGCTGTTTAGTCTTTATCTATTACATCTATAAAATATAAGGCTAACAATAGTTCTTGAATATCCCTATTTTACCCCCAATTAATCCCTTGATAAATTTCATTTAACGGGATTTGAAAATTGATAGAAGATAAACTTAAAATTTCATCAGGAGAATGATATTCTGTTAATAACCATTTACTTTCAGGTGTTTTAGTAAACTGTTCAACGTAGATTTTATATTGGTCAATTAAAATATATTCTTTAAACTCAGGAATTGACCGATAATAGTCAAATTTGTCTCCTTGGTCATAGTTTTTTGTACTTCGGGATAAAACTTCAACAATTATTAAAGGATTAATTACAGTATCGGTTCGGTTTTCTTGAAGAATAGGTTCTCCTGAAATCACCATCACATCAGGATAAGTATAAATCCGATAATGGGGTATCCATAGACGAATATCACTGATAAATATTTTATGATTTTGGTTTCTGAGGGCAAATTTTAAATACGCATAAAAATTACCCGCAATATCGTTATGATTGGGTGTACCGCCTACCATAGAAATAATTTTTCCATCAATATATTCGTTTTTGCTATCTGCTTTTTCTTCCAATTCCAGATATTCTTCTGGGGTGTAATGGCGTTGTTGAATTTCAGTTAACATGATTTTTTCCCTATAAAGATTGTGCTGAAGCACAACAACTTTTGAGTTGACGACGTAATAATAAGGAATTGGTGACAACAGTAACGGAACTTAATGCCATTAAAGCACCTGCGGTTGAAGGACTTAATAATATTCCGAATTGGGGAAATAACAATCCGGCGGCGAGGGGAATTGCTAATACATTATAACCGAATGCCCAGAATAAATTTTGACGAATTTTATTAAAGGTGGCGCGACTTAATTGGATGGAGTCAACGATATCTATTAAGGAATTTCGCGTTAACACAATATCTGCGGTTTCATTCGCCACATCCGTCCCGGTTTGTAACCCAATTCCAATATCAGCTTGTGCTAAAGCGGGTGCATCGTTAATCCCATCTCCCACCATTGCCACAACTTGATTCTGTTGTTGTAGGGTTTGAATTAGATTAACTTTCCCTTCCGGTCGGACTTCGGCAAATATATCCTCTGATTTTAAGTTTAACTCAATTGCGATCGCATTGGCAACGGATTGGCGATCGCCAGTTAATAAAATTACCCGTAACCCCAGATTTTGTAACTGGGAAACCGTTAATTTAGCATCGGTTTTGAGGGGGTCACTCATTGCCATTAACCCGACAACTTTACCATCTATTGTAACATAAACTATCGTTTTTCCTAAAAATTCCGGTAAGGTTTCAGGATAGTTAATTTTATGTTCAATTAACCCAGCTAAATTGCCAACAAATATAGTTTGATTCTCGATAATAGCCGAAACCCCTAAACCGGGTTCGGTTTGAAAATCCGATGCCATTAATAACGATAAATTCTGCTCTTTTGCTTCCCTTAAAATAGCTTCAGAAATAGGATGATTTGAACCCTGTTCTACTGTTGCCGCTAATTGTAATATTTGTTGTGGTGATAACTCAGAAATAGTAATACAATCTGTGACCATGGGAGAACCTGTAGTTAAGGTTCCGGTCTTATCAAAAACAACGGTATTCAGTTGATGTACCCGTTCTAAAATATCCCCACCTTTGATTAATAATCCCCTTTCTGCACCTATTCCCGAACCGACTAAAATAGCCGTTGGTGTGGCTAATCCCAAAGCACAGGGACAGGCAATTACTAACACCGCAATGGCTAATTTTAAACTTAATAATAAAGGAGCATTCGTGGCTATTTCTATTCCCGCCAAGGGAATTACATCCGGCCAAATTCTAGTTCCTAACCCATACCAAAACAGAAAGGTTAAACCCGCCAAACTCATGACAAAATAAGTAAAATATCCCGCGACAATATCGGCTAATTTTTGAATCGGGGCTTTGCGAGTTTGGGCGGTTTCAACTAATTGTACAATTTGTGCTAAAATAGTATCGGAACCCGTGCGGGTTGCCTCAATTAAAATCACTCCGGTTTGATTAATAGTTCCCGCCGAAATATCATCACCAATTTGTTTTAAAATCGGCATAGATTCCCCCGTTAACATTGATTCATCAACGGTTGTTTTCCCGAACCTAATTTCCCCATCAACGGCTATTTTTTCCCCAGGTAATACCTGTAACCATTCCCCAACTTTAACTTGTTCGGCGGGAATTTCCACACTATTTAAAATTGCATTATCCTGAGATTGAGGTGCGACTAAACGGGCGGTAGTTGGTTGTAAAGCAATTAAAGATTGAAAGGCGGTGGCGGCTCGTTGTCGAGCGTGCTGTTCTAGGGTTTTTCCTAATAAAATGAACCCCAATAACATTACAGGTTCATCAAAGAAACATTCCCAACCCAATTGGGGAAATAATAAGGCAACAAAACTTGTTAAATAGGCGGTGAGAGTTCCCAGTCCCACCAAGGTATTCATATTTGGGGCATTATTTAATAAACTACGCCCACCATCAATAATAATAGAACGTGCAGGAAATAATAAAGCAATAGTAGCGAGTCCCCAATGAAACCAAATATTACTTAATAGATGAATATGGGCAAAGCCAAAATGATGTAAATGTCCAATACTTGATAATAATAATAACAGACCACAGGTAACAATCCGTTGAATTTGTTTTCCCATGTCCTGGCGATGTCTTTCTTGTAGCTCCTTTAATTTTTCCGTAGCTGAAGATGTTAAATTACGGAGTTGGGTGGGAAACCCGGTATTCGTTAAAATTTCAGCCAGACTTTCCGGGTTAATTTGGTTCGCGGCACATTCAACCCTTGCCACTGCCGTCGCCAAATTCACAGAAACAGAAATCACCCCCTGCTGTTGGAGCAGTTGACGTTCCACCGCTTTTACACATCCCGCACACTGCATCCCGGATACATCTAAAATAATCGTTTCGGTTGGGGGTGGGGTTAAGGTTTCATCAGTCAGAGGTTGGGAAGCAAGCTGCATAAAGGTTTTGAGTATTGGTACTTATCAAAGAAAAAATATAATTATTTGTGATAATCCCCCGATTAGATCCCCCTAAATCCCCATTAAAAAGGGGGACTTTGAATTTGATTCCCTCTTAAAAAGCAGGGTCAAGGAAGGGATCTAATCCCCCCCTTTTTAATGGAGTTAGGGGGGATCAAATTCTCTTAACAATCAATTGCGGAGGCTAAGAAAAAAGCTCACCAACAGTCCTCTCAAGATTATAAAGGTTTCTGAGGATTTTCTTAAGACGGTGATTGTAAATTTGGGATAAACTTAACATATAATTGTCCTACTGCTTCAAGTATTAATAACTTTTGTTAAGTTGTGACTCTTTTTTGCTCCATTCGTCAAAATTGATGTACGGACATTTCGAGTCAAACCTTAATCAACAAAGGGATCATCAGTTGTCAGTTGTCGCTGAACAGTCAACCGTCGGTGTATTTCCTCGCCATTCCCCTAGCATAATGGAAACCTTAGAATTCATCATCTATCCAGATGGCCGTGTGCAGGAGAAAGTTACTGGCATTGTTGGGTCTTCCTGTGCGGAAGTAACCGCCGCCCTGGAAGCCGAATTAGGTATCGTACTAACTCAGGAAACCACTTCTGAATATTACGCCCGTACCCAACAACAGTCCGAGACCGCGACAACCCAAGTCGGTTCGAGCCATTGGTAAATTCTGTTTTTGAGTTCACTGAAAATCTCGTTAAAAATAGCTAACTATGTCACACTTTAGCCAAATTAAGACCCAAATTCGGAATCTGACCTCATTAGAAACTGCTTTAAGTGATCTGGGCATTGACTGGAAAGCTGGCCCAAAAGAGGTTCGCGGTTATCAAGGTCAAACCCGTCCCGCCCAAGTAGTAATTGAACAAGACAACGGTTATGACTTAGGCTTTACTTGGAATGGCCAAGAATATGAGTTTGTTGCGGATTTACAATTTTGGCAACAAGCAGTTCCCGTTGATCGATTTTTGAGCAAAATCACTCAACGCTATGCTTACCACACCGTTGTCAATGAAACCAGCAAACAAGGGTTTCAAGTTTCAGAACAACAAAATCATCAAGATGGTTCCATCCGCTTAGTTTTACAACGCTGGAGTGCCTAATGTCTGATGGGTCTGTATCGCTAACTGATCCCGTATCCGAGCGTTCTGGACTAGAACCAGAATTGGGCGGATTTTTGCGAAATGCACCGGAACGTTCTGGGCTTGAACCGGAACTCGGCGGTGTATTGCGGCAAAAAGGGGTTTATGTGGATGAACTCACCTGTATCGGGTGTAAACACTGTTCCCACGTCGCTCGGAATACTTTTTTTATTCAAGAAGATTATGGTCGAGCGCGGGTATTTAGACAGGATGGCGATACATCCGTGTTAATACAGGAAGCAATTGATACTTGTCCGGTTAATTGTATTAATTGGGTGGATTACACTGAACTAAAACGTTTGGAAGTAGAACGTCAAGATCAGGTAATTCCTGTGGTTGGTTTCCCTGTAGAAGCGGGTTTAGCTAACCGGAAACGTCAGAAACAAAAACGGAAACAAGATAATTCTTTAACCGAATAACTGATTTCTGGCGGGCTAAAACTGCCTTTTTTTTTATTCATTTAATTGGTATTAGGCAAAAGGAGAATATTCTGCTTTTGCCTATTTTAATCTTCCGTTTAATCAGGAAGGTTTAGTATTAAATCCTTTTAAAGTTGTTCAGGATCAATTCCTAATTCTCGGAGTTTAGCGGCTAACTTATCAGCCCGTTGCTGTAACATTTCTCGTTGTTGTCGTTCTTGAATAACAACTTCTTCAGGCATTAAAACCAATTTACCTCCTATTGTAAAAAATCGTAATTTATTATCAAGAATCCCTAAAAATAGGTCTAATTGTTGACTCCATAACCAGCCGTTTTCATTGGGTGGAATGGGTTGATATTGACCCTCAACAATATGAAATCCGGCAAATTCTAAAGTCTTTGGGTCAAACCAAAAATAGTCTGGGGTACGAAAAACATCCTGATAGATTTCTTTTTTTTCTCCGCGATCAGTATTAGCCGTTGTTTTGGATAACATTTCAATGATGACATTAGGATATTTGCCATCTTCTTCCCAAACAACCCAACTATTACGGGGTTTTCGTTCAGTTCCCAAAACTACAAAAAAATCTGGCCCGCGAAATTCTTCGGATTTTTTTTGACGTTGACTATAATAAATGCTTAAGTTGCCAATCGCATAAAAATCATCTCGATTTTGCCATAACCATTCTAACGAGTTAAGTAAAAGTAGAATTTGGCGGAGATGGAGTTCGCTTTCCAATGGAGGCTCCTGACTCAATAAATCACTGGGCGGAAATTGCACTTCAGGGAGAAGTGTTGGGGTTTGAATTTGTTCTTCAACAATAGACATTATTGAATGTCCGTTAGGATGACTGTTTTTTTATTATAGTTTATCAAAATAGCAATGGTACTAGCCGCGCCTTCTGGTGCATTACTTATAATAACTATAATCCCATAGCTTTCTAATCAGAACTATGACTAAATTTACTTTAAACTTAGAACAAATTGGGTATTGTTTCCTCTTGTTTCCAGGTTCTACCTGGAAATGCTATTTATGGAGGCTCCGCCTCCTATTATTTGAGGCAGAGCCTCAAAATTAGCATTCCAATGCAGAGCATTGGAACGAGAAAATTTCGAGCGACGAGTTAGGACGTTCTATCCCTGAACCTAAAGGACGATTATTATTAGCTTAATACTGCTATAACCTGTTTTCAGAAATTTGTAGGGGCGGGTTCTCCGAGAGCTTTGTAACTTCACCCCAATATTACTAAACCCGACCCACTGCTTCTCATTAGCTTAAATTGTAATTAAAGGCTATAATCAGGGAACAAGGGAAAAAAATTCCGTAAATTTACTGATGACACTTGAGAAATATTAATTTATAATATTCTATTGAGGGTATCATTAAGCAGTTTATGTCTGAAGAAGTTTATCACATTTTTATTCCTGACCAGATTGCAAGTCATGGAGGCAACCAAAAAGTCATTCTGCGATCTGGTAAATCCTATGATGTCACAATCCCCGCTCAATTACAAGAAGGATCTAAACTAAGATTAAAAAAATCTGGTTTAGATCAAAATGATGTGCTGTTGATTCTTCATACTTTATATGATAAAAATAATAGTTATCAACAGATAATTAATGATTTAATTAGGAATTGCGACATTAAATATGATAGCAAAGTCAGATGTATACAATCCTATGAAAATATTCAAGAAAATCAATTAAATGATGATATAGCAGCCCTTGATTTATTAGATTTTATAGTTGACAACAATAAAAAAAATTTAGATGATGAATTTGTTCAAAAATATCAATTAGCCAGCGAAAATAATCGTCTAATTTGGATTGAGGAATGTTTAGAAAAATCTTTAGAAGTTTCCCGTCTTTCGGAACAGAAAAAACAAGCATTAAGAGGAATTTATCAATGTGTGAGGGCAGGTGAATCCATTGGTAAGCTAAATTATCTTAATGATCTTGATTCCATAATTACTAATTCTAATATTCCCGTAACTGTTAAACAGAGATATTTGAATGCCAGCGTAACATCAAAAGCTATTACAACAGAATTATTTATTATTAATTTAATCGAAGATAAAATTATATCAAAAGTAGAAAAAGAAAAATATTTATTTGTTTATATTCAAGTTCGAGATAATCAAAAAATTACCGATTTGCAGCAATTACTGAAACTGGATAAATTAGTTCTTAATTCAAACATTCCTGAAGAATGTAAAGTTATTTATAAGTTAGCATCAGAGCGAGTATTTGAGCAAAAGAATGAGGAAAACTCAAATAATATTATAGACAGGGTTACTAAAGTTACTAAATCTGTCAAAAAAGCTGCTCAAATTGTGCCGAATGCTCATGCAATTTTGGGGCAATTAGGAGTAGAAGCAGGAACAAAAGTTGCCATTGCAGGTTTATCAGGTGGAGCCGCGACTAATGCAACACTAGCGGTTTTAGGAGGAGGTTCTGTTGCCGCCGGGGGTTTAGGAATGTTAGGAGGATTAGTAGTAGTAACGGGGGGAGCCGCATTAATTGGAGCCGCAACTTTAGTTTCCATTGTGTCCGTCTCTCAAATGGATACAGAAGATAAAGTTAATTTAGGAATAGCTGCTGTTGCAGGAACATTAACCAGTGCCGCGACTATTGCAACCGCTTGGGCTGCGGTGGGAGCTTTTGGTGTAGCGGGTACAGGAACAGCCATTGGCACATTATCAGGGGCGGCGGCTTATAGTGCGATTATGTCAGCCTTGGGCGGAGTTAGTTTCATGACAGGAGGGGCGGCTTTAATTGCTGCGGGTGCAGGTTTTGGCATCTACAAATTACTGAAAAATAAAAAAAATAATGCCAAACAGTTAGAAGCAAGACTTTATACTTTATTAGAACATCAAACCCATGATTTAATGACTGTATTCAACTATTATCTATCAGAAAAAACAAACGAATATTTTTTATCTCCTAATATTCCTTTAGATAAACTTGCTAATGCACTTTATAAGTATGTAAATCTTGAACAAGGAGAAAGAATATTAGCTTTAGTCGATCAAAGTTTATTTGGCTCAGGAAAAGTTGGTTTAGTATTTACTGAAAATCGACTAATTTGGAAAGAAATTCTGGAAGAACCAAAATCATTAAGATATTCTAATTTTCAAGACGTGGGTTGCAGCTTGCCTACTTTCTCTAATGAAAAATTAGATTCTACTTTATACAATTTATTCCGAGAATTGAAAGAAATTTATCAGTTCAATAAAATAGAAAATTTGCCGGAGAATAAAATAGAAAATTTAGATGATGCTGATAAATTGATTCAACAAATTGAGATGCTTAATCAAATCTGTGAATCTTGTATTTCTCTTGAACCCCATATTAAAAATCTTAATCGTATTTTATAATCACAAGGAGATTAAACGATGAATTCAGTTGAAGAACTAGCTAGACTTCAAAAACGCTTTCAAGAAGCAGCTAAAGTTATTGATGATTTATCTCGAATCAAGCAAGAATTAGATCAATAAAAATTAATTTATAATTATTTAAAATATAGCGGTGGTAGTGCGAGCGTCCTCGCTCGCTAGGTAACTTTAAGTGACTTAATAACTTTAGTTTCTAATAGGTGCGTGCGAGAAGCTATACACGCACCCTACAGGCGAGAAAAATTGATCTCAATTGTATTTTGATTTGTGATTAACAGCCTAAATCACTTCATCGGATTATATTCAGCTAATAACTTTTCTAACTTAGCTTGATCAACTTTAGATAATAATTTGTCCGCTTCATAATTATCTCGCACCGTTTTAGCTAAAGTAAAAGAAGACCCCACCGAAAAGGTTAAACCCATCCCCATAAATCCTTTCACCCAGATATCAACGGGGAGGTAAGCAATCCCGACGGCGGTTGTAGATATAGCCAGAATAAAAGATAGCCAAACTTGAAGAATCCAAGCTGATGTATCTTTTTGTGCCAACATTTGTTTATTACTCATAACCGTGACTTCCTTGGGGCGTTATTGTTAATCCTATTTTAGTTTTGAGCCACAAAACCCCTGAGCCACCATGGACAGTTTTAGAAACTGTCTAATTGACACTCCCACCCCTACGCTACGCTAAAGGGGTGGGATTCTCGTATCTAGCCCAGTCAAATAGAGACAGTTGAATGTACTCTTGTTTGCCAGTATTCATCGAGTTCAGGGGTGTGCCAAGCACCCCATAATTTAAACCGGATGAATCCATTACAGAAGCATCTCTCTTTAGGTTCAAATCACATGAAAAACCATCCCATTGAGATAGATTTCGTGCAGCATTAAGATCGGAATTATGGTAGTGACCATTAGGGCAATTGAAATCATGCCGATTTCTTTTGCCAATAACACCACAAGTTGAACAAGATTTAGAAGTATACGGTGCAGGTCTTTTAATTAATTTCAATCCTTTTAGAGCTAACTTATAATTAAGTTTTTGCTCCAGAGAATAATAAGACCAATTATGTCGAGATTGACCAGAAGTGGTATGTCGAATGACTTGATTAACCAAGGCAGATTTTAACTCGGACATGATCTTAGCTGTCGTCATTTTACGCCGTTCTTTGATTGGCAATGACAACAGGTTGTTAGCAATCCGTGTGTTTTCTTCCGTCATTTGCTCAAACATTTGAGCTTTACAACGGTTGAGATCCACGAATTTTAATTTGATCGTCCGAGTTATCTTAGTCATGCCAACCATGATAACATAAGGTTGATGAATCGTGTGTATCGACAATGACAGAAAATCAGTACAAAAGAAAAAACACATCAGTGAGCCTGATTAACTATCATTTTGTCTTTTGTCCTAAAAGACGGAAAAGGGTATTAGTCAATGAAGTCAGTAGAAGATTGGAAGAAATTATCTACCAAAAAGCAAAAGAGCTAGAGTGTGATGTCCTAGCTCTGGAGATAATGCCCGATCATGTGCATTTGTTTATTAGTTGCCACCCTTTAGTTGCCCCATATCAAATTATGTTTAGAATCAAAGGGGCATCATCAAGAATATTAAGAAAAGAATTTCCTCATTTACTTAAACTGCCTTCTTTGTGGACGATGAACGAAAAGAGTTAGGAATGTTAGAATCAGAAACATCGGAATCAGTTAATTTTGAATTATCAAAAAATGACATAACTATTAAACCTTTAGAAATGCAAATCTATGAGGATTTACAACAAAAATCACACTATTCGGCTTTACAAGATCAATTAAAATTTATCGTTAAACCTGAATTACGCCGGGATCATGAATCTTATATTTTTGAAAAAGCGATCGCCACAGGTTTAAATGGATTAGCCCCTAAAAATTGGCAAGAAGTACCCGATTTAACCGTTGCTAATCTTTATCATTATTTTCAGTAATTTTGTAGTAAGCCCTTCAGGGCTGACTCATAAATCCTAATTATGAGTAATAAATTTACCAGCAAATATGGATTAAGCCCTGAAGGGCTTACTACGATTGAGGTCAGAAACCGTGTTTCTTAATTCTCTGGTTGGGTTGATCAGGGAAAAAGCCAATATATTCCTAAACTTGTTCATAAGCAGCAATAAAATCATCTCGTGAGATACCAGATTGAGTGCAGATACTTCTGAGGGTAGAACCTTTAATCAGTTTATGATTGGGCAAAGTTAAAGGAGTAGTTGTGCCATCAGGATTTTGTCTAATCATAGAAATATGTTCTTTTTCCCTGACTATTGAAAATCCAAAACCCTCAAGTACCTTAATAACCTTTGATTTGGGAGCATCAACTGGAAACTTTGCCATTATACGCTTGTCTCTGCGACAAAAGCTTCGAGGATTGAGGATTCAGATTCTAGCACCGATTCTCCAAAAGTCTCAATATGAAATAAAATAGCTGATCGCACATCATTTAGAGCTTCTTCATAAGTATCACCTTCACCAACTACAACTCCCTGAATCCCTAACGGATAGGCAATATAACCATCAGGGTGCTTTTCCACAATGATTTTGATATTTTTCATTAAAAAATAACTTGGATCAAATTAGATTAGGATTAAGTTTTGCTAATATTCTAGCTTGATTATAGCTTCATTGGGGGTAGGATGAGGTCAGAAACAGGGTTTCTCTCAAAACCTCTATTTATTGAACGAAAATTGTCTCAGAAACCCGGTTTTTTATCTTCTCAAGTCTTGTTTAACCAAGTTTAAATCGCAGATAACAGATTGGGTTGATGGGGGGAAAGCCTTTTAACGGTGCTTCTAGGGATTTGTCCGTTAGCCACGCAAGGTTACAGGGTTTGCCTTCTGTGGATTTGGGGCAGTGGTGTTTTTTGACGAGTGGTGCTAAGATAATTATCAGAATCGAAAACAAGGAAAAACAATGTCAACAGTTTATCGGTTAAAAGCCAGCGAACTAGATACTAATATTTTAGAAGAAATCAAAGCGACTTTTGGAGATAAAGAGATTGAAATTATTGTTTCACAATTTGATGAAACTGAATACCTTTTGAAATCAGAAGTCAATAAAAATCGACTTTTGCAAGCCGTTGATAACGTGAAAAATCGGCAAAATTTAGTTGAAGTTAACTTACCCGATTTACAATGAGCAGAAGAATTGTTTTTGAATCTTCTGCCTTTGAAGATTTTACTGAGTGGGTAAAATTAGACAAAAAGATTTATCGCAAAATTGTCGAACTGATTAAAGATATAGACAGATCGCCGTTTGAAGGATTGGGTAAACCTGAACCTCTGAAATATGAGTTAAGTGGTTTTTGGTCAAGACGTATTGATAATGAACATCGTTTAGTTTACCAAGTTACGGATGAAGAAATTGCGATCGTGGCTTGTAAGTATCATTACAATGAATAGTGGTAGAGTGGGCAGACTAAAAGGCTTAAAATTTATTACTTTCATCTATTCACACAGCCGAGGATTCCCCTATTCTGTTATAGGTTAAGCTTCTAAAACAGTGCGTTGCAACTAATTTATAATAGTTTGAATCAGGTGCGGGTCTTGGGGTGAGAAAGTTCCCCAGAACAGAAACCGGGTTTCTTAATTTAATCTTGGGTAAGCCACAAAAATTGTTGCAGAAACCCGGTTTCTTATCTTCTCAAGCCTCATCTAACCAAGTTTGAATCGCAGATAACAGATTGGGTTGATGGGGGGGGAAAGCCTTTTAACGGTGCTTCTAGGGATTTGTCCGTTAGCCACGCAAGGTTACAGGGTTTGCCTTCTGTGGATTTGGGGCAATGGTGTTTTTTGACGAGTTGCAGGTAGATGTCGGTGGCCGGTTTCGTGAAATCCTTGGGGTAGTGGTAAGATGGAAAAATAAATTCAAGGTTGTTTTATGTCAAATCCTGAATTATTGGCAAAAATTAAGCAGTTATCGCGTGATGAGAAGGTTGAAATGATGCAGTTTTTAACCGATGAATTGGCGAAAGAAGAAGGTTTAAAATCATTAGATAATGACGTTGTTTATCGTCTTTGGTCGCCTTATGATTATGGTGACGCTGCTCAGAAATTAATGAGCTTATTAGAACAAGAAGAAGCGAAAGAAAATGCGAAATGCTAAACAATATAGTTTGAATTAGGTGCGGGTCTTGGGGTTTCGCTTCTTTGTAGAAAATGACGAATAGATTTGTCATATTTTTTGTAAAAAATCTTTGTAAGTTAAAATTTCTGTCCTCTCAAAATTCACCAAACTTAATAAATCTCTATCTCCTGTAATTAAAAAATCAGCTTGACTATCTTTAGCTAAAGCTAATAAATAATTATCTTTAGCATCTCTACAAATAGAAACTTCTGAGGTTATTTCTATAGATAAACCAATAATATTCAACAATTCCAGCAATTCTTGGACTTTCGCTACTGGAAAATATTTTTGGAGTTTTGGTCTTTGAGTTACTAGATTAATTTCCTCTAGGAGTTGGTTGCAAAAGACAACTTGGAGCGTTTTATTGACGATTAATTCTTGGAGATTGGCTAATTCTTTACCAATCAAGAAGCTAATCCAAAGATTCGTGTCTATAATTACTTTAAGAGGCTGGTTTTCTGGCATAAATTTCGCTTCTAACTGCTTCAACTTCTTCGGTAATAGTTTCTAAAGAAAGTTCATCGGTTTTGAATGACTCTAAAAGGGCTGTTAATTGGCTGTTTAATACTTCTTTTTCAAGTTCTTGGCTTAACAGCAATTTTTCTGGATATGGCAGTTGTTTGACCAAGGCTAAAACTTGCTCAAAGTTCAGGGAAAGTTGATAGCTGGCTGGAGTCATTGTTCGTTACGCTTAGGGTTTATCGATATTTTATCTCAAATTTTTGGATTGAGGATGGCTTCATGTCTCTAAAATAGTCCGTTGCAGCCAAGTCATAATAGTTTGAATCAGGTGCGGATCTTGGGGTGAAAAGGTGGGAATGGTGGGATGGGGTGAGTCGGTAATAACGCAAATTGTAGCGTCGAAGCGAGTGAGAGAATCGAGAAAAGTTTGGCTAAAACCTTGGGGTTTCGCATCTTCGTAGAAAATGAGGATGGGGTGTTTTTCCCAGTCTAGGAGTTGCCAATAGATTTTGAGTTCCGTGAGGGTGCGGGGCGTGCCTTCTGTGGATTTGGGGCAGTGGTGTTTTTTGACGAGTTGCAGGTAGATGTCGGTGGCGGGGTTATCGCGGTTATCGAATTTGCTACCGTCGATGCAGAGGAGTTGCAGGGTTTGGTGGAGGTTGGTTTCGGTGAGTTGGGTTTGCAGGAGTTGGGGGAGTTGGGCGAGGTTGAGGGTTTGGACGAGGCGGGAGGTTTGGGTTTCGGTTAAACCGTGCCATGCTTGATAAAATTCGGGATAGGGCAGCTTGGCGGCACAGTGCCAAATACATTCATCAAATCGCCTAAAGTCGTTTTGGTAAACTTCATCGCTGAGACAGTCTTTTAAGGCTGAGACGATATCTGCATATTGTTTGGGTGTGGTTAATATTTCTTGCAAACTATAAGCAGCCTGCCAACAGGCCAATCCATCCTCAGTATTTTCGATAACTTTGACCAAAGCAGCAATGGCTTGAGGATTTCCTGGGTCGATTTTCCCTAAACTCGCAGCAACCCGCCAACGGGTATCCTCATCCTCAGTATTTTCGATAACTTTGAACAAAGCAGCAATGACTTGAGGATTTCCTGGATCAATTTCCTCTAAACTTTCAGCAGCCTGCCAACGGGTAAATTCATTCTCATTATTTTCAATAACTTTGACCAAACCAGCAATGGCTTGAGGATTTCCTTGTCCGATTTCCTCTAAACTTTCAGCAGCCCGCTTACGGGTATCTTCATCCTCAGTATTTTCGATAAGTTTGACCAAAGCAGCAATGACTTGAGGATTTGCTTGTCCGATTTCCCCTAAACTCTCAGCAGCAAGCCAACGGGTATCTTCATCCTCAGTATTTTCGATAAGTTTGACCAAAGCAGCAATGGCTTGAGGATTTCCTGGGTCGATTTTCCCTAAACTATCAGCAGCCCGCCAATGGGTAGATTCCTCCTCATTATTTTCGATAACTTTGAACAAAGCAGCAATGACTTGAGGATTTCCTGGGTCGATTTTCCCTAAACTCTCAGCAGCCCGCTTACGGGTATATTCATTCTCAGTATTTTCGATAACTTTGAACAAAGCAGCAATGACTTGAGGATTTCCTGGGTCGATTTTCCCTAAACTTTCAGCAGCCCGCCAACGGGTATATTCATCCTCAGTAGTTTGGATAAGTTTGACCAAAGCAGCAATGGCTTGAGGATTTGCTTGTCCGATTTTCCCTAAACTTTCAGCAACCTCCCTACGGGTAAATTCATACTCAGTATTTTGGATAACTTTGACCAAAGCAGCAATGGCTTGAGGATTTCCTGGGTTGATTTTCCCTAAACTTTCAGCAGCCTCCCTACGGGTAGATTCATCCTCAGTATTTTCGATAACTTTGACCAAAGCAGCAATGACTTGAGGATTTGCTTGTCCGATTTCCCTTAAACTTTCAGCAGCCAGCTTACGGATATCTTTATCTGGGCAATTTTCAATAATTTTAATAATTTCTGTAATAGCGAGTGGTCGAATCGTTTCTGGTATCGCCTTTCTCGCCCCTTCTTTAATCGGATCGATAAAATTTTGCCATTTCTGTTTTTCAATATTAAAATAACCAAACCCCCACGTCACCACTTGCCTAACAATATCTAAAGCGAGGGAACAAGCCTTAAATTCATTAATCCCTACTGCTGCTAGAAAATAGGCTTGATATTCATAAAAATATATTACTCCATCTTTAAACTCAACTAACTCTTGAATAAATTCCTCTTTCTGATCACTGGCAATATCTCGTCCCAACCACAACAAAATTACCTGCTTCCACTGCGGTTCAAAAATCCGATATTCCTTCCCCGCCACCGGAAAATTAACATGATTCCGAGGTAAAAAATAATCCCAATCATCCACCGCCAAGGCTGCAAAATACTCCTGAAATGTGGCATGATAAAACACGCAAATCGCCTCTGGCAACCGTTCCACCCGATTCAACCACCCCAACCTCATCACCGCCTGAAAAATCGGGCGACTTCCCAAAACCTTCAACACCCAACTTTCCCGCAACCGTAACCGCGAAACCTCATCTTTCTGTTCCATCGTCGCCAACGCCAACTGCGCCAAGGCTTTATCAATTGCCTCCCGTTGGTCTAAAATCTTCTCATCCGCCTTCCAGTCATACACCAAATCCACAAACTGCGCGTATAACCCCGCCTGCGTTTCCGGCAAACCGCCGCCTGTCTGCCAAATTTGACACAACATCCACAACCGCAAGGGATTCTGAATCAACTCCTTGAGACGGGAATTTTCCGACTTTGCTAACGCCGCCTCTAAACTCTCCCCCGTCGCTGCATCCCCCATCCCCGCAAACCAACGGCGAATATAGTCCGTCACCTGTTCCGGGTTAAACTCCAAATTGCGAAACACATCAAACCCCGAAAAGGCATTCTTATCCGCTTCCCAGACATTCACCCGACAAGTCACCACCACCCGCGCCGCTTGCACCCATCCCCCCAACACTGCGGAAACATGGCGCATTTCTACCCTCGATGTCATTTCATCTAACCCATCCAACAATAACCAAATTCGATCTTTCTGTTGGGTGAGTTCGTCAATTGTGAGGCTTTTACCTGTTTGTTTGAGCCAGATTTCTTCGATATATTGGGTAATTGTTGGTTGGGTTAAATCTGCCAAAGATATCCAAATTGGCAACCCCAAATTTTCCTCTAAAATCCAATCAGCAATTTTCTGTAACCGCGTGGTTTTACCCGAACCCGGTTCACCAATAATTGCTATTTTTCGCCCTTGACTTTCGCTTTTTCCTTGTCGCAAGACTTCTTCAAAAAAGCTTTCTTCAGTAATAGGAATGAGTTTTTCTTCTTCCTTTTCTTCCTTTTCTTCCTGCTGATTTCTTGAGGGAGGTTTGGGAGGTTTGCGTTCAACAATCGCTAAAGGAACATAAATTTCATCGAGTTGCGGTGTCACCCCGTTGGCGTTGGTAAAGGGGTTAGTGGTGAGTTGCTTTTGTTGCGCGAGGTTTTGACGACAAATTTCTTGCCAGTCTTCTAACGTCAATGATTTGGGGTTGAGGATATCAATAATTTTTTGAACATTTTGGTCAGTGCGATTAACAACTGAGAACATATCTGTCATCGTCAAAGCAACTTGCTCTTGTCCAACCCCAATCTCTGTTAAACTTGCATTAATGGTTGGTAAATATTCTAATTCAAAAGCTCTATAGGCACGGTCATTAGTTTTTAATTGCTCGACAAAATGAGCGTATATTCTGGAAAATAAACCCGTCTGTATTTGATTTTGGTAATCTGGTGGTATATCAGCAATTCCTTGTAATGCTTGGCTAATTAGTCGGGTTTCTAATTCTTGGAGGCGATCGCCAATTGGTTTTCCATGAGACAATAAGAGTTGCTCAATTTCTGCCGTATCTTGCAAAGGAGATGATATTTCTGTCTCGTCTTTGGCATTTTTTACCTGTTCTAACTCGGTTTTCCATTGTTCAATTTTTTGATCAATTTCTGTCGGTAAATAGAGGCGAAATGGCTGAATTATTCCCGCTTTGAACTCTTGGGCAATTTCTAGTAACGCTTGCAAATAAGCAATCTTAATCGCCTTTTGTAAGTCGTGATTAATGGGCTTTGGATCACCTTTAAACTTGTTGATCAGATTTTTTGGCCAATCATAAACATTTATTGGCCCTGTGGCTAAGTTAGTCACAATAGATAGCAAAAGACCTAAAATAGAGGGATCCATACACTTATTAACAAGGACTGTTGATCATCAAGGGCAGCAGAATCATGGAAAAAAGATCGATAACCATAATTCCAGAGGTATTGACAGTGAAGGTGCATTTTAGCATTAAATTGTCAAGGGGCGTTACTTAAGGTTAATTTAATGTGCGATCGCCCTAAATTCATACCCATACTCCTCAAGCCATCTTGATTATAACCTCAGTCAAAAGAATCACCTACAAATCAGTATCTACGGGATTGATATCTTCTGGAGGTGGATGACGACCCCGTAATTCCTCTTCTGCCCGAATTGCTAACATCGTTGACCGATTCAAATCAAGGGCTTGCACCGTTGCTCGACCTGTTGCTGTTAACCCGATCGCTTCCACGCCATTCCAAGCAAAGTGAGCATTCCATCTCTGTTGACGCGGATTAAAAATATAGACAAATTCACCCGTTTCTGCATCTTCAATTTTCTGCCGTGCGCCCTTCCGAAGCGAACAGGAAACACAGGCAAGGGCTAAATTTTCTGCTGTGGTTTCGCCACCTGCAACAACAGGAATAACGTGGTCGATGTGAAATGTGGCAACTTGACCGATCTGAGATATGCCGCAATATTCACAGCGATTATTAGCTTGTTGAATCACCCATCGACGGAGAGAAGTTGGAATCTTTGTCATTAATAATTACTGGCTCACCCGTGTTGAACGTAACTGTAGCAATGATAAAAATTCCATCAATTCAACCAGTCCCTCGGCTTCCTGTTGTTCTGCTTGAGATAGGGTGTAGCCTTCATCCTGACGATCTAAGAGAAATTGCAAACGGGATTGAACTGCTGGCGACAGTTGAAAGCGAGTCAGTTCTAGGGGAATTTCGATAATTTCGGGCATAGAACAGTTAGCCTCAGTCTGTAATTCTGTGATTCTATTTTAGTCGTTTCAGGGGCGATCGCGGTTATCTTCCCCAAACCAACGCCGGACAAGTCACCAGATTATTACCTATTTGTAGTAAGCCCTTCAGGGCTGACTCATAAATCCTAATTATGAATAATAAATTTACCAGCAAATATGGATTAAGCCCTGAAGGGCTTACTACGGTAGGTATTGGGCAATACGACTACTTGCACCTGGTTGTCCGAGGCGACGTTTTCCGTTTTCTGCTATTAATTTTAATTGCTCGGAATTAAGAAGAAGCGATCGCAATATTTCAGGAATTTCTGTGGGATTTTCTACTATAATTAATGACCGCCCTAATAGACGCTGTTGATTATTAGCAAAGGTGGGGGTAAATTGTGGCCCCTCGCCCGGAATTGCGATCGCAGGTTTCCCTAAACCGACAAATTGTTCCGTTGCAGTTCCGGCCATGGCGATCGCAATATTCCCTAAAGCTAAACAATCATTAAATGCCTGATTTGTCAAGATTAATATAGCATTTTTTTGAGAAAAAATTAATTCTCCGTGACCCCAAGGAAAGTTAATATTAGGTAATCTTAAATCTGGGGTTTCTTGCCATCCTAAAGCCTTGAGAGATTGACAAAAGGGTTGCAGGTCTAAACTAGAGGCGATCGCACCTAAAAACACCAATTCTTGATAGCTAGGGATCGGATTTTCTGTTGATCGGATCGAGCTTTGAATAATTGCATCTACTCCTTGTAAAATTATATCCCAATTTCGATTAACTTCTGGAGAACGGGAACCGGGTAATATTGTAATGAATAGCGATCGCTGCTGTAATTGATCAATATTAGAATTATCAATATTAGGTTCTAAATTATCCATCATGGGATTTCCTAAATCAATCGCCGGAATCCCATATTTTTGTAAGGTTTCAGTTGTTATAGTATCCCTAGAAAATACTCCTAAACACCGAGAATGATTCATTAACCAACGTTCCCAAGGAAAATAAATTGAATCACAATATTTATACCATTTCCACATTCCGGTTAAGGGTAATTTTCCCTGTTCATCCCTAAGATAATAGTCGGATTTTGCTGTTCCGATAAAAGCATAATTTCCCCCACTTAACCAAGCTAAAAATAAAGGCACAATATCCCCGACGGCGAGAATTATTCCCCCTTGTTTTACCCATTGACGAATTGTTTGATATTGCTGAATAATTAAGGGAAATAACCCTGCTTGTAGATCTCGCCAGAGTTGGTGTTTATCCATATAAATAAAACCCCCAGAAGGTAGGGATTTTACTGATCCGATAATGGGAACGTTGTCTAGTTGAGTGTAAGATTGTCCTAGTCCCACTAAGGGTAAGGCGGCGAGTTCCGGGGGATGGGGCTGTTTTTGGAGTTCTCGTAAAATCCTAACGGCGATCGCATCCTCCCCATGACCATTACTCACCGATAGAATTTTGACAGTCATGGTCTAACTTCCTCAATAGGTTGTAATATTTTATCAGTTATTAGTTATCAGTTATCAGTTAAATAAATAAACCCAAGATTTTTACTGATAAAAAAAACTGTGATTTATTCTTAACTGATCATGCGGATACTTGATGAATCAATTCTGTTTTTTAACCTGATTTAATCTGATTAAATTATATGATTTTACCTGCCCAAAAATTTCCCCCATTGGATTGTTTGATTATTGATTATGATGACCAGGATGTACAAATTCTATCGGAAATTTTAGGTCAGCAAGGGTATCAAATTAGAAGGGCTTTAAATGAAACTGCGGCTTTAGAATATTTACAGATCAAGATTCCTGATCTGATTTTTTGGGATTGTTCAGAACTTGAAGATCAAAGATTAAGTCTTAACTATTTTTCTCAATATTGTGAAAATAATCAACAAAGTATTGGTATTTTTTTATTAATTTCATATTCTAATCATAGCTATTCTATTCCCTTAGACTATGGCGGCTATTATGACTATATCAGAAAACCTTTTAATTCTCAAGAAATTATGCTTAGAATTAAAAATATCCAGAATTACCGTCAAAATCAGAAGGTTTTAAGCGAGTCTTTGCTTCAGTTAGAACAAGAAATATTAGCGCGTAAAGTCGCCGAAAGTAAACTTGAGGAAATTAGCCAGAAGTTACAAACAACAACGGATAAATTAAAGTATTTGAGTCGGCTTGACCCCTTAACTCAATTAGCAAATCGTCCTTATTTCGATGAATATTTATTAAGAGAATGGCAACGTTTAGCCAGGGAAAGAATATATTTATCCTTAATTATTGCAGATGTGGATAGGTTTCAAGGTTATAACGAAGTTTATGGATATGATCAAGGAGATATCTGTTTACAAAATATTGCTCAAACTATGGGCACCTGTATTAAACGTCCAGCCGATTTAGTTGGGCGTTATAGTGGGGAAAAATTTGCAATTTTGCTTCCCCATACAGATAGGACTGGGGCGATCGAAGTTGCTAAGTTAATTAGAGCTAAAATTAAACAATTGGAAATTTCTCACCCTAAATCGGAGATCAGTCCCTACCTAACTCTGAGTTTGGGGGTAGCAACAGCTATTCCCGCACCGGAATTACCCCCACATCCTTTGATTACCGTTGCCGAAGAAGCTCTACAGGAGGCTAAACAGCAAGGTGGCGATCGCATTGGGGTGGGAGTCCATTGGCGTTAGAAATAGCGTCAATAGGGATCAAGATTTTTTAGTATCGATCTGTTCTGTGTCTCCATCCTCATTTTTCCCGGTGTAACTCAGTGTTGTCCAATGATCGAGGGTGGTTTGATTTACCTCGGATTTGGACGGGACTGCGTGGGCAGAAGCCACGGAAAACACGGTAAAACTTGTAGACGCAACAAGTCCTAATAAAACAATAATATTTTTCATGAGATGACCCCTGATGGCTATGAAAATCGATGCTTTGATTGAACAAAATAGGGATATAAAAAGGTAGTAAAAACCCGATCACACCCTGGAGAATTGCACGAGGGATATGGGAAGCGGCTTCGGTCGATGCACATAAGAATTGACCGCTTCTGGATCTGACACTCTGAGTAATGTGTTTTATCTTCGCTCCATTTTGAGGATTTGGGGAGCGGGGAGTCACCCATCAGGGGGGGTATATGTACTATTTTTTGTATATCTAGCAGTCCTAAATAGGTTGTAATATTTTATTGTGGGGGTTTGGTATCCAAACCTGTATGCCATTGGTTCCTCCTGTCCATTTTTAAGTATTTGTTGGTTATAGCAGGTAAATTGGTTGATACAAAATTTAATTAATAGTTTTATTGTTTTTTACGGTTTTAAGTCGTCCGGTCTATTGCAATTTAATAACATTTGTGATTCTGCTTCCGATAGCTCAATCGGTTCCACAGGAATTTGGCTTAACCAGCGTTGAAAAGATCGACCGCCGGGAGCCATAAACCCTTGTAAATGGTCATAGGCGGAACGGCGATAAAACCCACATAGGGGTTCCCAACGGGACTTGGTTTGAGGAATAACGGCTAAAATTGTATCGGGGAGAACGGTTAAACGGGTTTGCCAATGTTGAATCATAGCGGGTTCTAATCGCGGCAAATCACAGGCTAATAACCAAATCCAATCAAAGGGAATTTCTGATAATCCTTGGGATAGGGCGATTAATGGCCCTTGGTTCGGTTCCTTCTCTAATATAACTTCGTAATCCTCGGTTAATAGAGTTTGATACCGTTTCGGCCAAGGTGTAGCAATATATACTTTTTGGCTACAGATAGCCGCCACTTCATAAACTCGCTGAAGCAGGGGTTTTCCTTCATAGAGAACAAAAGCCTTATCCTCACCCATGCGAGAACTTTGACCTCCAGCTAGAATTAAAGCAGCAATAGATAGATCATTCATTTCAAATCCCCGTTGAAAAAGTAATTTTGAATCTCCTGCAATTTAGCCTGAACTTTCCCTTCTGTTATTAAGGATTCAACACTTGATAATCCCGATTCTAAATCTTGACAGACCCCAGAACGCCAGAGATAAAAACCCCCATTCCACAGTGTGGCTTTCATAAATTCACTACTTTGACCCTTTAAAACCGTTTGAATTTGTTCAATTAAAATCGGAGTTGAGGACAGAGTAACTTCCCTACCGTCAAATCCATAATCCCGGGGATGTAATAATAACCGTTCAAAGAAAACATCATCTAAGATAGGATTTTTTGTTAATATTTTTGTAGGATCTTTAACTATTTGGGTTTGTTGACCCGGTTGATGTAGCCCAATAATACAAGTGCGATCGCGGGGTAAATCGCAACTTCCTTCTAACCCTTTAACCGTAATAAAATCCGTTACTCCACGCCAATGAAAAGCTTCTCTAAACATGGTTTCTGTGGGCGGATGTACATACCCACAAACCACTGTTGCTTGTCCTAAATAGGGTTTCCAGATCAATTCCATCGTCGCTAAAGGGGGACGTTTACCAATTTCTCGACGATAGCTAACTAACTTTTCTGCTGCTAAGAAATGTTGGGGAAGATAAACAAATCCCAAACCCAATTCTGCAAAAACCTTTTGTACTTGTGCTAGGGATAATTTAGACCAGTCTAAACCCAACCCCTGCCAAACTTCAATTAAAGGAATTCCCTCCTTGGTGGGCATTCGCTGACCCCCATGTAAAATCACCTGCACCCCGGCGGTAACTAAAATTAAAGCGGTTAAGGGGGCCATTGGAGCTGTGCGAGACCGACCATCATAAGGACAACCCAATACAAACGGCGCGGAAGTCACCGACTGAAGTTGAGGGCCAATTTCTTCATAAGCATCTAACATTCCGGCTAATTCTTCCCCTGTCGGGCGTCGGATGCGATGGGCGATCAAAAATGCACCAATTTGAGCCGGAGTTGCTTCCTCTAATAGCATTAATCTCATGGCTTCGGCCGCTTGAGAACGGGTTAATGCTTCACTGGTATGAGTACCACTGCCCACTTGACGAAGTAAATCCCTAAATCGATCACTCATGTTGATAAAGTTTTAAATTGTAAGATTATCCACTATAGCAATCTACGCTAAGGTTATTTTAACAGAGGCATTTGAGGATTTAAAGCATGAATTGAGCCATTACTTTGATTAGGAATACAATCATGAACTAATTGCCAAAAATAGGCGATCGGAGGAATTTGCATTCGATCGGGTGTGGTCACAATTACCACTTCACGAGTCCAATTTGTATTTACATCCTCAGCCATTAACTCAGAAGAAGCCGAAGATTTGGAAGGGGAAGCTAATTCTCTAACCGCCAAAGTCGGATCGGTTTTGGCTTCTACTAGGGCAGAATATGGTAATAATGCAATCAGTTCCCCCTGACGAATGACTCCACGAAACCCATCTAATGTATTTAACTCTAAAACGGCATTTAATTTGGCTCCGGCCTTAGTAAAGTTTTCTTGAACTAATCGCTGCATTCCATAACCATCTTTAAAAACAACTTGCGGATAACGAATTAATTCATCCCAAGGAATTTGAGAATATTGGGCTAAGGGATGATTGCTTGCCATTAATACTTGAATGGATTCTTGATACAGAACATCAACTAAAAGTTCTCCACTGACGGTAAAAGAACGATTATTCATAATAATAGCAATATCTACTAATCCATCTTTAAGCACTTTTAAAGCCCGATCACTTCCTAAAGAAGTTACCCTTAATTGAACCTCTGGATAAGCATAACAAAACTTCTGTAAAACCGGAGGTAAATAGGAAGAACAAACCGAATGAATTACCGCCACACAAAGTTCCGGCTGTTTTCCCATTAGTAAAGACGCGAGTTCCTCTTTAGCACTATCCCAGGCTTGGCAAATTTTGCGAGCATAGGGCCAAAAGCGTTCACCCCCAATTGTTAATTTAACTTGAGTCGTGCGGTGAAACAAGGGTAAACCGAGTTCTTCTTCTAGTCCTTGTATCTGTCTACTAATTGTTGATTGAGTTAGACCCGATTTCCGTGCTGCTTGTTGAAAACTTCCAGTCTCAGCAACGGACAGAAAAGATTGCAGTTGCTCTAAACGCATAAATACAATTATCAATCATCAGTTATCAGTAATCGGTGTAGAGACGTGCCCGAGCGCAGCGATGCCGTAGGCTATTGGCGCATCTGTACCAGTCATCCGTTATCAGTAAACAGTAAATAGTAAACAGTAAATAGTTATTGGTAAACATTTATCGGTAATCAGTAGAGACATATAGCAGGTGTCTACTGATTACTGATTTCCGATAAAGCGATTAGAATTGCTTGTTTAATATCAGAACTAATATCTTTTTGATGGGATAAATTTTGTAAATATTGATAGGTTTGTTCGGGTTCAATTTGTTTTAAGGCTGAAATACAATGGAATCGTACTGAGGGATTCGGATCAACCAAAAGCTTAATTAAGGGATTAATTGCCTCGATTAATCCTAGTTTTCCCAATTCTAATGCAATCAATTGTTTTGTTTTAGGATCGGAAATTGCCGGATGATTACTATTAATAAAATTGACCAGAATTTGATGGGCTTGTTTTCTCAATTCCAAGGTTTCAAATCTTCCTATACACGGAATAATTTCTCTAACTAGGGTAATTTTTTCTATTGTTTCTGGATTTGAATTTAGATTGAATTGAGGATCAAAAGTCAAGAGAATTTCCTGTAAATAATCTAAACTTTTAGCAGTTTCGATCCATCCCAAGGAACGCACCCCATCTATTTTTAAGGAAATGGGGACACTTTGAGATTGTACTTGTTCAAATAATGCGGCGGCGGCTTCATCGGTTTTTAAACGGGCTAAGGCGAGTTGAGTTTGTTGACAAACTTCCGGTCGAATATCCCATAATAAGGGTTTAAGTTTTTCGACTAAATTGATATTTTCTAATAAATCTAATCTTACTCCTAATCCAATTACCGCTTGTTTTCTAACCTCAGCAACGGGATCATTTAAAGCCTCTAATAAAATCGGGATGACTCTAGGATCATGAAAACTACCTAATGCTTCAATGGCGATCGCTCTAATTTTAGAATTTGGATCATTAACAACAGTTAACAAGGGGGGAATAGTTTCAGAATGGCGAATTTGAGCTAGGGCTTGGGTTGCTAATAATTTAGAATCGGGTTTTTCTAATAATTGAATTAAAGGTGCGATCGCTGAATTTCCTAGATTTGATAAAGTAATAATCGTTATTTCTTGCAGGGATATTTCTGCTTCTGTTGGTTCAGATTTAGAATTTTTGAGCAGATTAATTAAAGGTTCAATAATGATTTCTGATTTAAAATTACCCAAAGTTCTAGCTACAAACCAACGCATTTCTATATCAGCCGTTTCATCTTGTAAAATATTAAGCAATGGCTCTAAAACAGGGGTTCCTAAACTGGGTAAAATCTTGCTCACTTCCCATCGTTGTTGAAAATCTCCCTGTTCTAACTGAGTTAAAATATTATTGAGTAATGCTTCCGGTTCCTGTTGTGAAAAATCAATCTCTGAATTTTCCATAATTTTTTTTCAAAAGATTTGGATATCCCATTTACCCAATAATTTGAGTTTACCAATCCCGTTTTTATCGGTTAAGGTAATTTGTCTTTTAGTTGGGTGTAGTTTCCAGCTTGATTGTTTGTATTCAACAGAATGGTAATCTTTCTGGAATCCGGTGGATTTCCTCTGTTGATTTCTCAACCTCCTGATATACTAACATGAAGATTCTCTACGATCTTACGCAATTCTGGAAACAGTAGGGGGCAACTCCATGAATACCGAGCAATCGGGGCTAGACAGGAGAATCCCACGCGGTTCACCCGTGGGAGTGTCAATACATACTCCCGCAAACAGTAAACATAAAATAGGCTATTCGGGGGTTAATGCTTGTGTAAATAACTGTTCATACTGGTCTAACGCCTGTTCAATACCATAATATTCCTCAGCATATTTTCGTCCAGATTTACCCAAGGCTTCTAATTGTGCTGGATTTTTGTGAAGATCAGTAATCGCCTGGGCTAAACTCTCCGCATCTTCAGGAGGTACCACAATTCCCCCGCCACTTTTAAGAATCACCTCTTTTGCGGTTCCCGTATCAGGAACAGAGCCAATAATAGCACAACCACTGGCTAATAAAACCGGAATTTTTGAGGGTAGATTAAAAACCGTTACTCGTCTTTTTTGCACCACTAATCCCACATCCGCAGCCGCCAACATATCGGGTAATTTTTCCCTGGGTTCAAGGGGAATTAATAAAACATTTTCCGTTTGATATTCTTGACAGACCTTTTCTAACTGTTGTAAAGCCTCCTGTTCCCCAGCAATGACAAAAGAGATTTCAGGAATAGACCCTAATAACTTTGCTGCTTTAATCACCGTTTCTAAACCTTGAGTTAAAGCAATATTTCCAGAATAAAGAACGATAAACTTATCTTCAAGTTGATACTTAATCCTAAAGGAATTATTCGTTTTTGGTAAAGGTTTAATAAAATTAGTATCTACCCAATTCGGAATATAAGCAATTTTATTGTTTGGGATGCCGAGTCCCACTAATTTATCAACAAAACCATCCGCAATTACACTAATCCGATTTACCTTTTCATAAGTCAACTTTTCCACAAATTTAGCAGTTTTAATCACAATACCATCGGGATTAACCAACTTCACCCGCAGGGCAGCTTCCGAAACAATATCCTGAATATTCAAGATCACCGGACAACGGCGCACCCAGGCATAAATACCCACCGGAACACTCACCAATAAAGGAGGAACTGTAGCAAAAATAATATCAGGTCGCCAACCGTTAAACGCCTGAACTATGCTTGTCACCATAAAACTACTATCAAGTAGCATACGATCTAATAATCCGGGTTTCGGGCCACGCACCCAAATATAGCTGCGCTGAATTATCACCCCATTTCGTTCTTCCGTCAGATATAACTTATTTCGGTATCCCTGATAAATCCGGCGTTCTGGGTAATTGGGCATTCCCGTAACTACCCGAACTTCATGGCCGCGCCTGACCAGACCCTCTGCGAGTTCTGTCATCAGAGGAGCAATACCAATCGGTTCAGGATAATAGTTATAGGAGTAAATCAGTATCCGCATACGCTTTAAATCAGTTATCAGTTATCAGTTATCAGTGATCAATTATCGCTAATTTAGGCGAATTACACTGATTTCGCAAAGTAGTTTTGTTGCTTTCTCAACCGTGTAATCTGTGTATAGCAGTCGCCAGACCTATTAGGACAAAGAGTGATGCAGCAAAGCTAGACGGTGAAGTCTTTTCCTCCGGTGTTCCCTCCCCCCCTAGCCCCCCGTGCACGGGGGGTTTGGGGGGCTGTTCCGGTGTTCCCTGCTATAATCCTTTAAATCCGTGATTAAGTTTTGGGTTTGAGTACCAATAGCATTTCTACCTCAACCTGCGAAGGATCGGGAAAGCTGGCACTAATTCCCACACCTCGAATTGAATTTAGTATAGTCATTCTATTGGGTTGAAGGGCGATCGCCGGAGATGCTAATAGATATCCCATCGCCCAAGAAGTAATTTTTTCAATATCCAAATAGACATAACTATGGTGAGAACTGGGTAGGGATTTGCTAATTTCTTGAAATCGTTGGCTGTGATTCAGGGGATTGGTGGGATTCTGAGTCATGGCTTCCACCACTGGCCCCCCAAAGGCAACAAACATCACATTAGGACTTAACCAGCCATGTCCGAATAGTGTTCCCTGTTTAGGGTCATTCCATTCTGTCACCTCAATTCCAGATAAACTCCGTTGTTCAATATTAATCGGAGGATTGCCCCCGGCAACCAGAGTATCGAGTTTATTTAACATTGTTTCTGCGGCGGGGCGATCGCTCGTTTCAATTAACAAAACTCCCCCCAATCCCAAGGACGCTAATACTCCTTTTTCAGAAGCGATCGCAGCCAAGGCAAACTCCCCATCCATCCAGCCAAACACCTCCCTATCCGCATCTAAATTAATTGCTTGCAGTCCCAAACGAATTTGACTAATTATCTTATTCAAATCCCGGTTATTTTCCCCCAAAGTTAAAAACTGTAACCAAATTTGATGCAGATCATGACTATTTACCAGAGCCAGGGTGTCACTAGGGAAACGATCGATCATTTTCCCAAATTCCGGTGGTTGTTGGGATACCTTGCCATTGGGACGTAACTGAGCCATCGCTTTTAAGCGCATCCCATCCCCTTCTACCCCAACTCCAATTACCATAGATTGAATAGGTTTCAGGGAAGATATAGATTGACCGGATAAACTCAAAACTTCTGGCCAAGTGCTACTTAAATCCTGCGTTAACCGATCATAATCGGTAATAAACACCGTCACTAAAGGATTAGCAAGATTTGCACTTTGAAAAAACAGGTCAGATTTTCCCGATAAACTGACCAAGGAAGGAGAACCCATGAAGGTATCGATCGCCCGTTTCACGGTTTCAGGATTAGCCGCAATTACCACCTGATTATTGATCACCGCCACGTTATATTGTTTTCCCGTTTTTTCGGTATAACTCGATAGAGTCACCCCTCGATATTGACTCTGTTGAGATTTAACCTCCGATGAAGCCTTTAATTTTTGGGCAAATTGCCAAGCTTTCCATTTATTTTTAATTCCCACAACCATTAATAACTGGGCATCTGTTGCGGGTTTAATTCCATCAGTAGGAAGTAAAGCCACCATCACCCCACCGATCCAAGGTTGAATATCCTGATTAAAATTAATCGTCGCCCCAGCTAAACTCTGTTGTTGAAAAATTTTTATTCCCCGACTGACTAATGCTTGAGCTTCCGGTGTGCCAAAATTTTGTAATTCTGATAAAACTTGAGGCGTTGCTGACACATAAGTTGCCATAATTGCTTCATCAGGCACAAGTTTGCCACTTTCTAAGGGACTATAGGCTTTGTGCCGCTCAGTTGTTAAGTAAAAGGCGGCGGCGACACTCCCACATACAGTTAGGGCTGCCACGGCCAAAAGCAGCTTAGATTTTTTTCGGGTCAGCATGATGATTTTTAAGCGGGGGTGATCACCAAAGGTTTCGGACAATTCCCTCTATGTTAGCTTGTTACCCTATCGGGGGAATGGCTAAAGATTTGTTAAACTCTAAAGACAAAGGTGCGAGCATTCAGCCATTAATAATGAAAGTAGCAGTTACAGGAGCAACAGGTTTTGTCGGTAGTCGTTTAGTAGAGCGACTCCAACAGTCAGGACATTCGGTATTAGTTCTCACCCGGCATCCAGAGCGGGCAAAACGGGTATTTCCCAGTTATGTCTATTCCCAGTTAGAAATTATTGGTTACACTCCCACCATATCCGGTACTTGGCAACAGGTGATTTCGGGATGTGATGGGGTGGTAAATTTAGCCGGGGCGGGAATTGCCGACGAAAGATGGACACCGCAACGCAAACAGGAAATTTTAGAAAGTCGCTCTACGGCTACCCAAAAATTAGTCGAAGCGATCGCACAAGCTAATTCTAAACCTAGTGTCCTGGTTAGTGCTTCGGCGATTGGCTATTACGGAACCAGCGAAACCGCCCTATTTGATGAACATAGTCCCTCTGGACAGGATTTTTTAGCCAATGTCTGTCTAGCTTGGGAAACCTCAGCCCAACAGGTTAAGGAAACCGGAACTCGTTTAGTTATTTTAAGATTGGGGATTGTTTTAGCCATGGGGGGAGCTTTGGGAAAAATGCTAACTCCCTTTAGAATGTTTGCCGGGGGGCCATTGGGTTCGGGAGAACAGTGGTTTTCTTGGATTCATCGAGAGGATTTAGTTAATTTAATCCTATTAAGTTTAACCAATTCTCAAATCGAAGGGGTACTAAATGCCACGGCTCCCAACCCCGTTAGAATGGGGCAATTGTGTCATGCTTTAGGGGAAGTTCTCAATCGTCCGTCTTGGCTTCCGGTTCCTGATTTTGCCCTGGAAATATTATTAGGAGATGCCGCCCAAGTCATTCTCGAAGGTCAACAAGTCCTACCTAAACGTACCCTATCCTACAATTTTAATTATCAATATCCGACGGTTAAACCTGCCCTAGAAGATATTTTATCTTCTTCATAAATTGGGTATTTTTAAACACGGATTTAAGAGAATTTCACGAATTTTAATCGGCGTTAATCTGCGTAGTCCTCTTAAATCCGTAATAGGTAAGTACCTAAACAAAATTAATTACACATCCTCTACCCTCTACCCTGTTCCCTCCCCCCCCCTAGCCCCCCGTGCACGGGGGGTTTGGGGGGGCTGTTACCTCTATCAACTAGGTAATTTATTTTGTGCAACTACTTAATGGGTTCGGATGACATGATGAATTAACTCCCTAACAAATTCGAGGTAACTGTTCTCCACTCAACATATCAATAATCCGTTTTGCTCCTATTCTACTTTGCATAGTAACCAAAGGATTTGAAGTTTGTTTCACAAAACCAATTAAACTAGATTCGGGTATTTTTGCCTGTAAAATTGATAAGGTTTTTTCAATATCCTTCTCAGGAACAAACACTGCAAACCGTCCTTCATTAGCAACATAAACGGGATCAAATCCCAATATTTCACAGGCTCCCTTGACTTCTTCTAATACCTTAATAGCCGTTTCTTGAATTTCAATTTCTACTTTAGCAGCAGTAGCAATTTCATTTAAGGTACTCGCTAAACCGCCCCGGGTTAAATCGCGTAAACAGTGAATTTCTATTCCCGCCTCTAATAACTCTAAAACCACATCGGCTACAGGCGCGGAATCACTTTCTATCGTCGTTTCAAATTCTAATCCCTCTCGCACCGCCATAATTGCAATCCCATGTCGCCCCAAATCCCCATTAATAATAACAGCATCCCCAGCTTTAACAGATAGGGGATTAATAGTTAAATTATGTTCAATAATTCCGATACCCGATGTATTAATAAAAATCCCATCTCCCTTACCCTTATCAACAACCTTAGTATCTCCCGTGACAATTTTAACCTGAGCTTTTTCGGCAGCAATTTTCATGGATATAATAATTTCCCATAAGGTTTGAATTGGTAAACCTTCTTCTAAAATAAAACCTACACTTAAATATAAAGGACGAGCGCCCGCCATTGCCAAATCATTAACGGTTCCATAAATTGCCATTGAACCAATATCTCCCCCTGGAAAAAATAGGGGATTCACCACATAGGAATCCGTTGTAAAGGCTATTTTATTTCCCTGTAATTGGAGGGTAGCAGCATCGTGTTCAACTTGATTAGAACTTCCAAAAGTAGGTAAAAACATTTTGTCAATTAATTGACGCATGAGTTTACCTCCACCCCCATGAGCGAGTAAAATATGAGGGTATTGTTGAATCGGAATCGGACAAGTTAAACTAAAATCTGGATTAGAGGTCATAGAGAGGTTATTCATAGAATTATTATTAATTCTATAATGAAATTTACGGAACTTCAAAAAATCATGAAAAGTTATTATAATTTCTCTCAAAACTCAACTACTGGTACAACATTTATTACCGTCGGTGCAACGACTGGGGCCGGAATTTATAGCACAATTGGTGGCGTTGGACTGGTGGGAAGTTTTGGGGGAATTGGGTTAGGAATAATGCCCTTAATGGGTGTGGGGGCGGTGGCGGGTGCTGCAACTTATGGAGCATTTAGAGCTATTAATCAAGGGGATGCTATTGCTTGGGGTGCAGTGGGATTAGGGGCAATTTCTGGGATAGGAATTTCTTCGGTTGTGGGAGGAATGGGGTTAGGTTTTGCGGGAACAGGGGTCGGAATTGGTATGGGAACATTAGGGGTTTTTGGCGGAATTGTTGGCTTAGGATTATATGGAATTGCTCAATTAATTGATGCTGGCGGAAGCCCAGAAACAGCATTTCAAGCCTTTGAACGGATGGAAGAACGGATTTTAGATCAGGAATTTTATACCGCCGCATTATTAGAACTTATTCCTGAATTTCAAGAAGAAAAATTGAAACAAAAATTCAATGATTTAGAATTAGATGATGAATTAAAAAAACTTAAACAAAATATTCAAGATTCCCAGAAATCATCCTCTCAAAAAAGTAAAGAAAAACCTAATATTGAAAATCACAATCTTGTTATTCGTCCCCATTCACCAGATTTATTATGGACAGAAACACAACGTTTAGCCGGACATCAAGATTCAATTCATGCTGTGGCTTTTAGTCCTGATGGTCAAACTTTGATTAGTGCCAGTGATGACCGCAATATTCACATTTGGGATGTTAATACAATTAAGAAAAAATATACTTGGTTTATGCCCTATGAGATGTATTCAGTTGCCATTAGTCCTAATTCAGAAATAGTTGCCACGGGGAGTGTTAATGGTCGAATTACCCTCTGGAATTTTCAGACTCGACAACTAAATCGAACTTTATTAGATCTGAATTTTCCTGAAAAAAATATGGGAATTATTACGTCCCTTGTATTTAGTCCCGATGATCAAATTTTAATCAGTGGAAGTAGCGATAAAACCGTTAGACTTTGGTATTTTAAAACCGGACAATCTAAACGAATTTTGAACGGACATACTGATGGAGTTTGGTCTGTAGCGATCTGTTCTCAGAGTCAATTTGTAGCCAGTGGTAGTGCTGATAAAACCATTAGAATTTGGGATCTTAAAACCTATCAAAATCCTATGGTTTTAACCGGACATTCTAACTGGGTGACTTCGGTTTTATTCACTCCTAATGATCAAATTTTAATCAGTGCAAGTGCTGACAATACAATTAAAGTCTGGGATTGGAAAAATCAGCAATTAATTCGGACATTAACCGGACATTCCGCCGCTATTTTTTCAATAGCTTTGAGTCCAAATAGCCAAATTTTGGCGAGTGGAAGTGTGGATAAAACGGTTAAATTATGGAATTGGAAAACCGGAGAATTATTGCAAACGCTCTCCGGTTGTTCTCCCGTTGCCTTTAGTCCCGATGGTCAACGATTAGTTAGTGGAAGTCAAAAGGGTATTTTACAACTCTGGTATCAACAATTGGGTATACCAGAATTAATCGAATTTGAACGTTATCAAAATTGGTGGCAAGTATTAGGAGTACATCCCCAGGCAACACTTAATCAAGTTAAACAAGCCTATTATCAATTAGCAAAAAAATATCATCCTGATCATAACATTAAATCAGAAGCGATCGCTATTATGCAAAAAATTAATCACGCCTATGAGACTTTTTTAAATCAATGGAGTCAAAGGGTGCGATCGCAATCTGTAAAATGATCAACTTAACAAATATAAAGATTAGTAACTAAATGAAAAAAACAAGACTAATTATAATTTTTGAATAAAGTTATTTGTGTACTATTATAACATAATTTAGATATTTCGCAATTTTATTTCGAGTGACTGATTATTCATGTTGCATTTCAATCGCTCTTGATAAAGATACATAATATCGTTAATAGCTACTTCTTTGACTTCAATTGAATTAACTAATTTAATCTGTCTGGTTGTTCCTCTTGTAATAATCCAAACTTGTTTATGATGATTATAAAATTCTTCTGTTGTTCTTCCAGATAATTCAATACTACCTTGCTTCAGTTTATTACAATAATTATTTATTTGTTCACTTTTACTGTTTTCTATATTCTGAAAATCAAGAGTACAATCATAAATAACTGCTAAATTTCCAATTTTGAAAAAACCATCAGCCTTTCCTGCTTGCCTTTCTCCTGTAAAATTATATACTGTCTCTATTCCCAATAATTTTAGTAAATAATAAGCATATTCTTCAAATTCTTTCCAGTTATTTGTTATGATAATTTTATCAAAAAATCTGGGTGATAAATCTGAATCTAATTGTATTTTTTGATTCTGGTTATCCTTGTTAATATCTGAAATTTTATTAGGAATAAAATTATCATTTAAAGTAAAAGCAATTAACTTATTCATAACTCTCTGAAATTCAAGCATTTCATCCGTAAAAATACGCATTTTGGTGCTAATAAATTCATTCTCTAACTTTTTTCTTTGATCTATTACAATATATTTAGTACCATTTTTTGATTCCTTAACCTCAAAGAAATAGTAATGGGAACTGCTAAAATATTTTTCTTCTAAAAAAATTAGATTGTTTGGCGATAAATTAGATTCTATTTGATGATTATGATAATTGTTATCGGTTTCAGTAACAGGAGTGTCATTTAAGGAAAAATTAATTAGCTTATTCAAAATTCTTTGAAATTCAAGCATTTCATTTTCAAAAATACGCATTTTCGTACTAATAAATTCATTGTCTAACTTTTTTCGTTGATTGATAATAATATATTTAGAGCTATTTTTGGCTTCTTTGACTTCAAAAAAATAATGATGTGAACCGCTAAAATATCTTTCTGCTAAAAGAAGATTCCTCTTTTCAGAAGAAAACCAATTTTCCGTCATATTTTTTATCCTTTTATATTAGCTGAGTTATTAAGTATAATATCAATATATATCATAACATCAGAAATGCAACTTTAAAGCAAGTTGAATCTCAGAAGTTTTTGGAATAGTTGATAACTCTTTCTCTTTCCTCAAACTAATACTGTCTAAATAAGGAATAAGAGCATATCCAATACATTCTGCTAAACGGGGAGGAACTGCATTTCCAATTTGCCACATCACTTTTTTCATCGTTCCTTCAAAGATAAAAGAATCAGGAAATGACTGTAATCTAGCCATTTCACGAGCAGAAATTACTCGATTAAGATAGGGATGAATATGGGTTCCACCGTGATTTTCTTTTATGGTCATACTGGGTTTACCTGGATATTGACGTTTGAACGCATCAAGATAAGTTTCATAGAGAGAACCTCCGGGGGGAACTTGTGCAATTCGCTGCATATATTCAGGAGAATGGCGAGTCCATTCATGATTAATTTCAGGAATGGGTGTATACTCAGGAAGATCAGAAATAACAGATTCAATGGGCTGATATTGTTCGGGTAAAAGTTGAGGTTTAGGATAAGGGTTTTGAAGTCCAAATCGATTGGCAATAAATATCGCTCTAGGTCGAATTTGAGGGACTCCATAGGCAGCAGATTCAAGAATAACAACTGAAATATTTGAGTAACCTATGGCTTGAAATTGTTCAAATACTTCCTGTTTAATTTTTCCATTTTTCAGGGTTAGAATACCCGGTACATTTTCCATCACAACGTACCAAGGCAGAATTTCGGACACAACACGAATAAACTGTTTAAATAAGTTATTTCTGGGATCATCGGGATTTCGTTTTCCGGCAACAGAAAATCCTTGACAGGGAGGGCCACCCACAACAAGATGAATCGGGGGTAAATGCAATTTTTCCAAAGATTTTATTGGGTTGAATTCATGAATATCACCACAAAAATGATTACAACTTGGAAAATTCTTTTGATGAGTTGCTGAAGCAATGGGATTAATTTCAACACTGGCTACAGGATTAAATTTTGCTTGAACTAAACCTTGAGTAAATCCCCCTGCACCACAAAAAAGATCGATAAAGTTATAGTTAAATGAGGATACAGGCTGATTATCAATATCAATAAAAACTTGATAGGGATCAGATTGAGTGTTTAATAGTTGCCGTTGAAGTTTCTCATAGCGACCTAATTTTGCTTGTTTTTGTTTTTTAGCAGTAGATTCTGTTTGTGTAGTGGTAAATAAAGATAACTGTAAATCCATTTAAACCAGCCTATTATTAATTAGCAAAACAATATCATCCTGATCATAACATTAAATCAGAAGCGATCGCTGTTATGCAAAGAATTAATCACGCCTATGAGACTTTTTTAAATGAATGGAGTCAAACGTGATTTTCGAGGAGAAATTGTTACTGTTGCAGTCAGGAATACAAAAGGAATGTCTGTTTCTCTTGCAATTGAAAGTTTACCACCATTTCGCCGACCTGCAAAATTTGGTGGAACTGGAAAAGACCCTATATGGCAAATTGATGACAGAATTAGGTATTTTATACTATCAAATTCCGTTAATTTTAATCAATATTAAGCCTTTTCTAAAGGCGCCATTGTTAACCCTTCTCGACTTAATTGTTGATGATATAATTCCGCTTGTTCTTGGGGGCCAACCCATACCGTCGCTTGACCTTCATAATGGACTTGATTTGTTAATTCCCAGGCGCTATCGGCGGTCATCCCAGGAATATATTTCATCAAACAATTAGAAACGTGTTCAAAGGTATTAAAATCATCGTTCAAGACAATGACTTTATAATTAGGATAGGTTTGATTAACAGTTTGACGAGAGCGAGTTGGTGCAATAGTGGGTGAACTTGCCATGCCGCGAATAGATGCTAAAATTCCCATATTCATATCAATAACCCCAATTTCAAACACAATACAAATTAAACAATAATTTTTTATCCTCTCAACCCAAACCTGAATGATTGAGGTTTTTGGAAGTGATTTAGAATCATTATACCTTAAAATGAGTATTGTGGTTGTCAATTGGTTAGAAATGATTTTAAGGACTGGTGATGATCCAGATGCAGTTGCTAATTGAGAAAATGATACAATGACTTATTATATTGCTACTGTTCATAAAGATACTGACAGTGATTATGGAGTGCAGTTTTATGATTTTCCGGGTTGTATTACTGCGGAAGAAACTATAGAAGCCACACAAATTATAGCTCAAGAAGCCTTAATAGGTCATATTAATTTAATGGTTGCTGATGGAGATGAAATTCCAGTTCCCAGTTCCCTAGAAACAATTTTAAGCGATAGTGATCATCAAGATGCGATCGCATTTTTAGTGATTCATATTCCTGATAAAACTTTCAATAGAATTAACACTTCGACTAACAAACAACAACAACCCTTAAAGTTTGCCAAAAGCTCCCCAAATTAAACCGGAAACCATCCCCCAAATACTGCCAATTCCAGCCGATACAATAATTGAACCAATTAATAAAGAAGTTGTGCCTGTTGTTGCAGAAGTATCTAAAAAATTAGCAAAACTTGTTGCGGCTAAAACTCCTAAACCTGCTCCAGAAATTGCCCCTAAAAAATTACCCCAAATTGCCCCAATAAAAGCTCCCCTTCGTCCATATAAATTTAGGGATAAAGGCAAACTGGGAGCGCCTCCAACAGTTCCAAATAACCCTCCGGCTAAACTTCCACCAATAGTTCCCACACCCGCCGCCACAATCGCCGTTGCCATTATTCTTAGGGCAATTTCCGAGGAATTTGAGGTAGAATTAATATTAGAATTAGTCAGTTCAAATTGTTGCCAACCTACAGCTAAAATTCCTAAACAAACTCCCCCTAAAGTTCCTAAATATGACCCCCAAACTCCCCCAACAAATGCCCCACGTCTCCCCCATAATCGTCCAATATGAGGTAAGGATAAAGGAGGTTTAAATAAATGCCAAACCGCACCCCAAACCATGCCCATTAAAGCCCCCCACATTAAGGTTTGACCAATTAGGGGTTCGGTGTTCCATACTCCTAAAATTAATCCGGCAATTACCGCCGCCACAAAAATCCCTGACCAGCCCCCCACAATTAACGCCAATACTCGGTTTAATCCCCCCGGTGGAGGGAGATACACACTAATTACTATCCCTATAAATGCTCCCCACATTGCCCCCACCATTAACCCGCCAATAATTGCTTCTTTTCCTTGCACAAAAGCAACAATTAGGGCAATAATTGCTGATAAAACTGACGTTCCCCACAACCCGCCTAAGACAACTCCTTCAAATATATTACCTAATAAATTTTGGAGATAAAAATTAGGAGATTGGGGCAAAACTAAGGTTTTTTTAGCTGTTGGTTGAGCAAAAATAGAACGGTTTGTCGGAGTGAATAAAGGACGATTATTAACCGGAATAGGTTTATTATTTAAAACTCTTTTTCGTTTACGTTTTAGGGGTTGTAAATTCTGTTTTTGTTTGACTGCTAAACGGGAAGGAAATGGGTCGCGCCCTCCTAATTTTTCCGTGCGATCGCACCAAGGACAATGGCTTAAATGATTACCATAACGATGTTCTGATTGTTGGTTACAGGTAATTAAATTCGCTTCGGCTTCTTTTAATACTATTAACCAAGTTTTCGCATCCGGTCTAGCTTGGGGATTATTATATGCAGTTTCAAAACATTGAATAAATAATTGTTGCAATTTTGGATACAAGATTTCAAAAGGAGGAGCATAGGGCATGGGTTGATAGGGAACCTGTTTTGTGCCATAGACAAAATGACCCGCCCGCACCCTAGACTCAATGGCTGGAGGGTCGCCACTGCCTTGATAAACTCCGGAAAAGGGGTGAGTCCCTTCCATCAATAACAGAAAAATTAATACCGCCAGTCCAAACCGATCCTGTTCGGGGGTACGGTTTAAGTCCCGAAAGGCTTGTCCCTGGAGTTCTGGGGGGGTAAATTCGGCTTTTCCCACGGGACAGCGATAAATTAACCCGGTATCGGGATCTCTAACTTGAAAGGAGTCGGTATCAACCAGGGTTACTAAAGCAGTATCACTAACTAAAATATTAGATTCATTAACATCACCAATAATATATCCACTACTATGTAAATCGGCAATAGAAGCGACTAAATTACACGCGGTACGATGGAGATATAAATAGTTAAATAAAGGCTTTTGTTCCCGGCGACTTTTAGGGGTATAAAAAATATGAATTGGGGTAGCTTTATGCACCCGGGGCATTAAATAACCGACAATTTGGCGCTTATTATCGGTGGTATGCAGCAGGTCAACGGGCCAAGCGATCGCCGTCATTTCCGGGGAAACCATCGCCGTTGCTGGGGGATAGTTATACATGACGGTGAGTTTCTCGGCGTCTTCGTCGTTGGGTTTATGGTAGATTTTGGCAACTAAATTCGGATCTTCTAATATGCCATAGATGCGTCCTTCCCCCCCACTCCCTAGAGGGGTGTGGGTATCGAGAGTGATGGTTTGTCCGTTGAATTGGCGTTGCAGCCGCATAGCAAGTTGGGGGTAAAACCGTTGCGCTGATAAATCGTACTTCCAGCATAGCGTTTTAGGTTCGTTGTTGGGATGAGTGCCCCTAGAAGAATGGGCTAAAGCCCAACAACTATTTTAGGTTGAGAAAATTGTTTAAGGCGGTGACTACTTTTGGGGGCCACCTTCTAACGGTTTTTACCCAATTAATATTTTTATATCGGGCATCAAGTCCCACTACAGCTACCCAATTACTTTCGGCTTCTCCTGGTTTTCCAATATCCCATAAACAGGCTGTTAGGGCGGCACGCATATCGGCAAAATTAGGATATTTACGCACTAGATTGTTCATGGTTTTTAGGGCTAATTCAGTTTCTCCTAATTGATATAATGTTAAAGCATAATTTCCCCGCGCAAAGGAATAATTTTTATCTAAATCACTGGCGGTCTGATAATCTAAAAGGGCTGCTGACCAGTTTTCTAATCCCGCTTCCGCATTGCCCCGATTATTATAAGCCACAGGATCATTAGGGTTAATTTCTAATACTTTATTATAGTCGGCGATCGCTTTTTCCCACTCTCCTAAACCTTCATAAGCTACCCCTCGGTTTAAATAGGAATCAGGAAAATTAGGAGATAATTCTATAGATTTATTATAGTCAGAAATCGCCGAATTTAGTTTATTTTGACTAACTCTAACATTGCCTCGGTTACTCCACATCGCCGGATTTTCAGGATATTGATCAATAATTTCAGTCCAGTAGGTTTCTGCTTGGGAAAATTGACCCTTTTGAGTCGCGGTAAATGCTTGTTCAAGTAAGGTATCCAGATCAGAAGATAGGGATTGATTTTCAGCCCCTAGGGGGGTTATATTTCCCCAAGTAAAAATCAGGATACTGAAAAATAGAACTATAATTCGGTGAAACCAACGCATTTTAGGTATTAATCAGAACAGGGAATAGGGAATTACGAATTAGGATGGCTATAGTTTAAATCCTTAACAACTTATTCATCCAAATCAATTCTCCCTTGAACTCCTTGAATAATTCGAGATAATTCATTCTTTTCATTAACAGAAATTCGGCTAGGAGAACCACTAATAATCCGTTCATAATCACGGAAAGAATCCGTAATTACCGGGCCATTCTCACTAATAGTATATTCTCTAATCCCTTTATCATGCCAGGAACCCCGCATTTTGAACACATTCAACGCCCGACACATTTCCCCACGAATTTCCACATATTGCAGCATCAAAATCGTATCGGTAATCGTTGAAATATGGGAATCTGTAATAGAATTAGACCCCATAAATTGATCGGTTGTATTGGTGAAAAATCCCGTAATTTCCTCTTGTTTAGCATAACCAGTCACCCCAATCACAAATTGACGGAAGGCGTTATTACTCACCCCTCGCGCTAAAGCTGATAAGGAATCAATCGCAATTCGATCAGGTTTAAAATCGGAAATTTCCGATTTAATAATTTGCAAATGATCTTCTAAACCAGTAGATTCAGGATAACTGCATAAAATTTTCAGTAATCCTTTGCTTTCCATTTCTTCAAAATCAATTCCCCAGGAACTCGCATTTCTAAATAATTGAGATCGGGATTCTTCATAGGCAAATAACAGCGCCCGTTGACCATTTCTACAGGCATTTTCCAGAAAAATACTAACTAATAAAGTTTTACCTGTTCCCGTGGCTCCGGTCGCCAGAATAATCGAATCTTTGAAGAAACCACCCCCACACATTTTGTCCAGGGTTGTATTTCCAGAAGAAACCCTAACATTAGAGGAGCGTTGGGTAAGTCGCATCGCACCCAAGGGAAAAATACTAATTCCATCATTAGTAATCGTAAACGGATATTCCCCTTTCATGTGGGTGGTTCCCCGTAATTTCAGAATTTCCGCCGTGCGCCGACGTCGTTCTCCTTCTAAAGCATTTCTCAAAATTACGACATTATCGGAGACAAATTCTTCCACCCCAAACCGAGCCACGGGGCCATATTCAGCCTCTCGTTCCGTTGTCATAATCGTAGTGGCTCCCACCTGTTTCAGTCGCGCCACCAGGCGAAAAATCTCCCGTCTCACCACTCCAGCACCATCATATTGTTGGAAAACGGCTGTTACTGAATCAATTGATACTCGTCTAGCTTTATATTTACGAATAGCATATTGAATCCGTTCAATTAATGCGGATAGGTCAAAATTTCCGACTATATCCTGTCCTTCTGGGTCGGGAGAAGCATCTAAGATAAATAGTTTCCCTTCATCAATTAATTTTTGCAGATCCCATCCAAAACTAGAAGCGTTTTTAATAATATCTGTGGGTGATTCTTCAAAGGTAATAAAAATCCCTGGTTCATCAAAATAGACAATTCCGTTGTAGAGAAAGTGAACTGCAAATAAGGTTTTTCCGGTACCTGACGTTCCGCTAACTAGAGTAGCTCTAGCAATAGGCATTCCCCCATGACTAATATCATCAAATCCCTCTATCATGGTGCGGATTTTTTGCACCCCGGTTAGTTTGCGCTCATTACTTTCGATATCCTGAGAACTTTCAGTCATAAATTTTAAATTTTAAAAAACGTAGCTGATAATAATGCTACATTTACCACAAAATCTGGAACATTGACACTCCCCCGCCAAGCCAACCTACAAAGGCGGGAGATGGGGTGATCAAATTGAGAAACTATTGTATAGGGGTAAATACCGGAACTTGAGGGCTATTTTCATTCATCCATTAGTTCTTCGTAAAGAAGATCAAGCCCAATTAAGACTTTTTCGCGATCGGACAGATCCCCAATAATTTTCCGCACCGGGGGAGGTAAAATTTTGGAGAGGGTAGGGGTTGCCAAAATTTTGTCTTCCTCCGCCAGTTGAGGATTTTTAAGCACATCAATCACTTTTAAGGCATAAACCCCTTGAAATTCCTGTTCTAAGATGTCTTTCAGGGTTTTTAACGCCCGGACTGAATTAGGCGTATTTCCAGCCACATAGAGTTTAAGGACATAAGTTTTTTGGAGAGGGCTCATAGATTTTTAGGGGTTAATAAGTAACATCCACTTAGTCTGCTAGGGTGAGAATCTCCACACCTGTTTCTGTAACCGCAACGGTATGTTCAAATTGGGCGGAGAGTTTTTGATCCTTGGTGATAGCCGTCCAACCATCGTCTAAAACTTGGGCTTCCCAAGTCCCTTCATTAATCATGGGTTCGATGGTAAAGACCATCCCCGGACGTAGACGTTTTCCTTTTCCCCGTTTTCCATAGTGGGGAATTTGGGGGGCGGTATGAAATACCGTATTCACCCCATGACCGACAAAATCTCGGACGACGGAAAAGCCCTGGGCTTCGGCATATTCTTGAATGGCCGCCCCAATATCCCCCACCCGTCCATCGGGTTTAACGGCTTCAATTCCTCGCCTTAAACATTCTTCTGTGACTTCGACTAATTTTTGGGCAATGGCCGAAGGCGTCCCCACAAAAAAGGTGCGAGACACATCACCATAATAGCCGTCTAGGATGGGGGTAACATCGACATTGATAATATCCCCGTCTTTGAGAATCTGTTTGGCGTTGGGGATACCATGGCAGATGACTTCATTGACGCTGGTACAGATTGATTTGGGGAATCCATGATAGCCCAATGGGGCACTGCGAGCGCCATGTTCCTGTGTCCAGTTTTCGGCTTCATCGTTGAGTTCTAGGGTGCTCACCCCGGGTTGAATCATCGGTTCGAGATAATTTAACAGTTGCACCGCCAGACGTCCGGCTTGGCGCATTTTTTCGATTTCTCGACTGGATAAAAGAACAATTGTTTCACTGCCCATTTGTTTGTTAAAAATCTGGATGTGTCTCGCAGGTTATCAGCGTTTCTACTACGGTATCATAAAAATAACCACAAATACTAATCAACGTGGAAATGATAAATAATTTCACCGTTTGATTTTTGTTCAAATTTGCCATTTAACTCTTGAGATTTTTTATCTAAAAATAATTTAGCTTCGAGTCGGGATAAATGGGTATATTGAGCTAATTTTTGGATACTAATTTCTCCACCTTGGACTTTAACTAAATGCCAAAAGATGGAACTAATCCGTCGAGAACGAGCTTGATTTTTTTGACGGCGTTCTTGATACCATTCCCATGCGACCCATCCCCCAATTCCCAAGGAAGGTAAACCTAAAATTAATCCCCCTAAAATAATACTGAGTCTACCATCAGCAGTTGAATTAGGATTAATTAATTCCGTGGCGATCGCTAATAAACAACCCATTCCTACCGGAACTAATAAACTCGCTGTGATTACCTTCAGGAACTGCATCGTTTTTCCTCCCCACCGAGAGAGCGTGGAACACCATTAAAGCCGCATTAGCGGGGGGAACACAGGGAGCAGGGGGAGCAAACTATTGCCTATTGCCTGTTGCCTGTTGCCTGTTGTCTGTTCCCTTTTCTGTGTCTCCTAATCCGTATTGCGTATTGCTTCAATTAACCGGGAATAGTAGAAGCTAGTCCCGATCATAGTTTGTCGTTGAATCGAAAAACCATTGTCACTAAAAATTTTAACAATATTCGCTTCTTTATGTTGGTAAGCACGAGTAGTTTTACTCGGCCCTGGGAATAATTCCCCAACTTTTTTGAGTATAGTTAATGCTAAGGTTTTAGGAGCAAAACTCAAAATTACCCGTGATTCGGCTAGGGCACACAGATGAGAAATCATCTCAGGAATTTGATCTTGGGGATAATGAATCAAAACATCCAAACAAATCACCGTATGATAGCGACCTTGTAGGGTTTCTAAATCCTGGGCTGTGAAGCTGAGTTTCTGGATCACGTTCAGGCGGTCTTTTGCCCGATAATAGGCTTCAGCAACCATTTTTTCGGAAATATCACTACCGTAGACGATGGCTCCAGCCTCTGCTAAGGGAATACTCAAACTACCCACACCACATCCCGCGTCACAGATGCTTAAACCCGGCAGGTTACCATCGGCTTTTAACCACTCCAAGACCTGATCGACGGTTTGTTGATGTCCTTGACGGATATCAAGTTGCACCTTATTCACTTGACCGTCACCGTAGATGCGTCTCCACCGATCAAATCCTGTGCTATTAAAATAATCCCGAACTACGGTTTTCTCGTCTGCTACACTCATGGGTTTGTTTGAAATTAATTCCGTCCAAACCTTCATTGTAAGGTATACGGGAGCAGAGGGGGCAGTGGGATCAGGAGAGGCAGACTCTTTCTATTACCCATTACCCAAAACCCATTACCCATTACCCAAAGGATTAGTGTGCCGTTTATTGAACGCGGACGTCGATGACTGTACCGTTGAAGTTGTAGTTTTTGCCGTCAAGTTCAACGGTAGTACCCACTTTGATTTTGATATTGCCTAAAACTGGGCCTGTCTCGGTGATTTGACCTTTTCCTTCTAAGGTTAAAAGCAAATTATTATTAAATAGATTATCGGCGGTGGGGTCAGGTAGGGCTTTTAATGTGCCATCCGGTTGAGTCACGGGGATAATTCTGGGTAAAAAATTGACTTTATTCAAAGTAACTTGACCATAGGGTTGATTCCGAATAATTAAGTTAGTTTTTTCTCCGGTTTTAAATAATTCTTTGGCGTTACTGCTTTTGAGTCCTACCACCAAAACATCTATGGTCACGGGGCGGGTTGTTACACCGACTTGAGCCACTGAACCCGATGTGCCTGGATAAAAGAAAATCCCAAACAGCACCAGTAAAATTACTAAAGCTGCACCGAAATCGAGAATGCTAATCCTACCAAAGAGACGACCTTGAGAATCTAAAATTTTCATAGAACAAATACACAATAAGTTTTGCAAAGAATTGAACCTTGTCGATTGACACCAAACCTGTATTAGAGGGAAAAATTCAAGGAAACAGCGACAAACAGAACAACCCACGGTCAAGTTATAGCAGGGAACACCGGAACACCGGAACAGCCCCCCCCAAACCCCCCGTGCACGCAGGGCTAGGGGGGGAGGGAACACCGGGGGAAAACACTTTACCGTCTGGGTTCCAAGATCCGTCTGGTGTCTTAACTGCCTTGGCGGTTGCTATACCATCAAAAATTTTAAATTTAAAGGCGATTAAGAAGCCAAAATAGAGGTAAAGATTCTCGTTTAATCTCCAAAGATAACATCAATCTGGATTTTGTCTTCTACAATACCTCTGGCCCCTAGCACCCGAAATCTCAACCCCAAAAATCGCCTACAAGGTTGCCAGAGTTAGAGTAAACGGCAAAATTAGGTAAGACATCCACTAAAAATACCAATATGCTGGTAGTAGGAAAGGGTGTTACCCCCCAGGTATTCCAACCCTTTTCTTTGATCATTAGCCCAGTTTACCCAAAACCGAGTCCCAAACCTGATTCCACTCAGTACCAACCCCAATCAGCCTTCTATGTTTATTCCCTCAGTCTATCAAGCGATTAACCGCTATCCCCTCACCACAACACCGGAAACCCCTGTATCCGAGGTGATTTTGTTGATGAGTCGTACCCATTCTAGTTGTATTTTTGTGATTGAAGCGGATGATAGTGTCAATCAAAAGCCAACGATTATCGGAATTTTTACAGAACAAGATATTATTCAGCTTAATTCTATTGGAGATCCATTGCGAGGATTTCCAATTTCTCAAATTATGATTCGGTCATTTCTCACGGTGAAAGAATCGGAGGTTGATGATATATTTACCCTGATGGGAATATTAGAAAAACATCAAATTCAACAGCTTCCAGTTGTTGATGATCAAGGAAAATTAGTCGGGGTCATTAGTCCTAAAATTATTCTAAAACTCTCTTTAAGAGATTCAGAAGCTAGAAAAATAGCTAGATATTTACCCTCTGTTTCTGAAGAAATTTCTACAGAATTATCTGATAACTCGGATTTGGTGTTACCTGAATATCATCCCAGTTGCCAACAACTTCTGGATCATCTTTTTATTCCCGATCATTTAATTAAACTGAATCAACTTGCTCCTATTGCCGCTTCTAAAATTGTGCCGACATCGGGGGAGACAACTCTACGAGAATTAACGGAATTAATGTTTAACTATGGTGTGGATGAAATTGTAATTACAGAAACCTCTCCTTCTAATTCTAAGTTAACAGGGGATCAGATTTACATAACACAATCTCAATATAAATGGGTGGGTGTTGTGACTTCCCATGACATTATTTCCATGCAGGCATTGGGCTTGGATCTAAAAACTGTAAAAGCAATTACGATTTGTAATACTCCGCCTTTGGTTTTGCGATCGCAGGTTTCCCTCAAAACGGCATTAAACTTAATGAGAAAATATTATTATCAACTGCCCATAATTTTAGTGGATGATCATAATAATCCCGTCACCCTCATCTCCCCTAAAAACCTATTGTTGCAAGTTCTCCAACCCAAATCAATGCACAATACCCTATTAAGTTGGCAGCATCAATTTCAGGAGGTATTAAAAGCAACTCCATCTTCTCCTGAGTCCTTGCCTTTACCCTCAAATCATCCAGTTAGGAAACCTTTAAAATCAAACCTAGAAGGAATTTATCATTGGAACTTAAAAACGAATAAAATTTTATATTCTTCCCAATGGAAAGCCATGTTAGGATATCAAGATCATGAGATTAAAAATACCCGAGAAGAATGGTTAAGTCGGATTCATCCTCAAGATTTGAAACTGGTTAAAGTCGCTCTAAAAGATTATTTTTCCAAGAAAAATAGTGAATATATTATAGAATATCGTATCCGGTGTAAAGACGGTCAATATAAATCTGTACGCAGTCAAGGTCAGGGTTTTTGGAGTGAACAAGGGGAACCTTTGCACTTGATTGGGACTCAAATTGATCTAGCATCTGATCACTTAGAAAAAACTCCATCCTTGAATGGTAATTATCCCATTGATGATCCGATTCAGCAATTAAAATCTATTGTGTTTAAAACCGATAGTCAAGGAAATTTTATATTTTTAAATCCCGCCTGGACGCAGTTAACGGGATTAACTATAGAAAATAGCTTGGGTACATCATTTGTAAATTATATTTATTCTCAAGATCGGACAAAAGTTAGCCAATGGTTTGAATGCTTAATGTTAGGTCGTCCCAAAACGGAACAACTTGATGTCCGAATGTTAGTGTTTAATCTTAAAGAGAAGGAAGGGGGCGAAAAGTCTTCTCAACCTGCAACTCGCCAGGTTTTAATTTCAGGTCAATTAATTTTAGATAAACACAAGCATATTTTGGGAGTTTTAGGAACATTAAATGATATTGCGGAACAGTTTAAAGAGTTAAATGATCTCAGAGAAAGAGAAAGACTAATCCATCAATTCTACGAAATTACTGTTAGTAATAACACGGATTTTAAAACTCGAATTAGTGCGATCTTGAGTTTGGGTTGTCATCGGTTTGGTATGGATATTGGTCTACTGGGAAAAGTTTTTGCCGACCGATATGAAGTGATTTCTTCCTATCTTGCTGATGATTTTCCTTTTGGATTTGCCAAGGGCGATACCTTAGCCATTGAACAAACCTTTGAATGGGAATCCTTAAAAACAGAGGATGTTGTTTGTTTAGAATCAATTAAACAATCACCTTGGAAAGACCATCCTGCCTATCAAACCCGACGTTTAGAAGCCTATATTGGTATTCGGGTGATGGTGGGGGGAAGGGTCTATGGAACTTTGAGTTTTATGAGTCGCAATTCCCGCGCCCCATTTCAAGAATTGGATTTAGAAATTATGGAATTAATGGCAAATTATATTGGCAATGAAATTGCTAGGGATCATTCTCAAGAAATTCTCCAACAACAAAATCAACATTTATTATTACTCAAAGAAATTACCCATAAGGTTCGTTCTAAATTAGATACGCAAGAGATTTTTCAAACTACTGCTACGCAAATTGGTAGAATTTTTGGGGTAAATCGTTGTTCAATTTATACCTATCGATCTGACCCTTATGCCCATTTATCTTGTGTGGCAGAATATCTGGAATCCGGTTATGATTCTACCTTGAATTTTGAAATTTCTGTAAGTTATAATCCCTATATTGAAAAACTCTTAGCTGAAGATCAAGCGATCGCTTCGGTGGATGTTTTTACCGAACCTTTATTAGAATCCTCTACCCCGATATGTCGGCGCATGGGGTTAAAATCAATGTTAGCGGTTCGGACTTCCTATCAAGGAGATGCTAACGGTATTATGATGCTGCATCAATGCGATAAAATGCGGCAATGGATACCCGAAGAAATTGAATTTTTAGAAGATGTTGCCAATCAAGTTGGTTTAACCTTAGCCCAGGCTAAACTATTAGAAGCAGAGGTTAAAAATCGTCAACAATTAGCTGAACAAAATAAAGATTTAGAAGAAGCTAGATTAGCCGCAGAAGTGGCGAGTCGGGCGAAAAGTGAATTTCTTGCCACTATGAGTCACGAAATCCGTACTCCGATGAATGCAGTAATTGGGATGACGGGGTTACTATTGGATATGAATTTAACCCCGGAACAATTGGATTTTGTCGAAACCATTCGCACCAGTGGCGATGCTTTATTAACGATTATTAATGATATTTTAGACTTTTCTAAGATTGAATCAGGTAAATTAGACTTAGAAACTAATCCGTTTAAACTGCGAGATTGTTTAGAAGAATCCCTAGATTTACTTTCAGGAAAAGCCGCAGAAAAAGGTCTGGAAATTGCCTATTTAATTGAACCTTCTACCCCTCAAATTATTTTGGGCGATGTGACCCGACTCCGCCAAGTTTTAGTGAATTTACTCAGTAATGCGGTGAAGTTTACCGCCCAAGGAGAGGTGGTAGTTTCGGTGAAAGCTTCGGAGGTAACTAATCTTCCCCTTGACCTTAATACTGCCCCAACAATAGCCCATAAAATTTATGATATTCAGTTTGCGGTTAAAGATACTGGAATTGGGATTCCTGCCGATCGCATGGATCGTTTATTTAAAGCCTTTTCTCAGGTCGATGCTTCCACTTCTCGTCAGTATGGAGGCACGGGTTTAGGATTAGCAATTAGTCAACGTTTATGTGAAATGATGGGGGGACAAATGTGGGTGGTGAGTCGATCTCAATCCAATTCTTATACTGACAATCAATCTTTTATTTCGACAATAACTGGCAATCCTCCCGATGATTTTGTTAAGGAATTTGAGTTAGATGCAGGTTCAACTTTTTACTTTACTATTCGAGTGGAAGCAATTACAAAAATTGAAGCCAATGAACTTTCCGGTTTCCTGGTGGGTAAGAGATTATTAATTGTGGAAAATCATGGAATTAATCAAACTGTTTTAATCCGACAAGCTAAATCTTGGGGCATGATTCCTATTTCAGTTAAAACCGGACATGAAGCCTTAAATGTGTTAAAAAATAATCCTGATTTTGATTTGATTATTTTAGGCATGAATTTGGCTGATGTTGATGGGATTAATTTAGCTAAACGGATTCGAGATTGGGAACGAAGTCGTGCAGAAATATTCCCCGAACAGAAACCAATTAATATTACCTTCTTTAATTATGTGGTGAATACCGATTTGGCTAAACAGGTAGAACACAGTAATATTAATTGTGCCGGATTTATTAATAAACCTCTGAAACAATCACAGTTTTATAATACTTTGCTTCAAATTTTGGGTGAGTCTATAGAAAGTGCTATTCAAGAACCTGGGAAATCTTTAGGAGGATCAAATACGTTATCTGTTACCCCTTCTAGTAATTTAAAAATTTTGCTGGCAGAAGATCATGTTGTTAACCAAAAAGTGGCAATTCAAATGTTACAACGATTGGGATATCGTGCGGATATTGCTGGGAATGGATTGGAGGTTTTAGACGCTTTAAATCGACAATATTATGATGTGATTTTGATGGATGTTCAAATGCCCTTAATGGATGGTTTAGAAACCACCCGTCGCATTTGTGAAGAATATGCCAATCGTCCTAATAAACCTTGGATTATTGCGATGACGGCTAATGCTATGCAAGGCGATCGAGAAATGTGTTTAGCCGCTGGTATGAATGATTATATTACTAAACCTGTGCGTCGGGAAGAACTGGCTAAAGCCATCTCCCAATGTCAACCAATTGAGAATAGTAATGGTCATCAAACCTTAGAGGATTTATCGGATTTTGGCAGTAACGGCTATTCTAATTTATCTTCGGAATCTCTGGTTAATTCTAATGGTAATATTCCAGAATCTTCGGCAATTGATCAACAAGTATTAGAAAATTTAAGGGAATATGATGATGAAGATGATCCCTTTGTCAATACCTTAATTCAGGATTATTTAGCCGATACTCCCCAAAAAATTACCCAAATTCAAACGGCGATCAAAACCCAAGATATCCAAGGGTTAAAAGAAGCCTCCCATACCCTAAAATCCAGTAGTGCTCAATTAGGAGCCCTGACTTTTTCCCAGTTGTGCAAGGAGTTAGAATATATGGGACGGGCAGGAATGGCCGCAGAAAATGGCACAAGTTTGGAATGTTTTACATCGGGAAAAGCCGCGACTGGGTTATCTAAAATGGAAACGGAATGGTTACGAGTCAAAGCAACTTTAGAACAGGAATTATCTAAGGAAACCGTGAATATACATAATTAATAATTGTTGATTTTTTGCTCTCAACTATTGACGTTTTCTTGTTAATTATTTAGAATAAATTATGAGGAAAAAAATTAAATTTTAAGTATGATTCCTGTGATTTTGGCTGGCGGAAAAGGTGAACGGTTTTGGCCCCTAAGTCGGAAACATCGACCCAAACAATTTTTGAGTTTAGATGGTAGTGGGATTAGTTTATTGCAAGCTACCGCCGAACGGTTATTACCTTTAACCGAAAGTTGGGAGGGTTTATGGGTCGTAACTTCTGCTTTATTGGAGTCGGGAGTTCAAACTCAATTACCCCAATTACCCCACCCGAATATTTTAGCAGAACCCGAAGGACGAGACACCGCCGCTGCCCTAACCTGGACAACTTTAGAAGTAGCAAAACGTTACGGGGAAGACGCGGTAATTGGGTTCTTTCCGGCGGATCATTGGATTGCGGAACCGGAAAAGTTTCGCCAAACTTTAAAGGCGGCGGAGGTATTAGCAAAAACCCAAGATGTGATTGTTACTTTGGGGGTAAAACCCACATATCCTTCCACTGGATATGGTTATATTGAACAGGGGGAAGAAATTGGAATTTTTGATGGATTTCCCGCTTATAAAGTGGCTCGTTTTACTGAAAAACCCAATCGAGAAACGGCAGAAAATTTCTTAGAAACCGGGAGATTTAGTTGGAATGGTGGAATTTTTGTATTTCGTGTCGGTGTGGTTTTAGCAGAATTAAAAACATATCTTCCTGAGTTAGTTAGCGCCTTAGAATTGAAAGGAAAAGACGCTTATCCTGAGTTGAAAAAAATTAGTATTGATTACGCCTTAATGGAAAAAACCCAGAAAGCCTGTGTTTTACCCGTTGAATTTGGCTGGGATGATTTAGGGGATTGGAATGGGTTAGAACGATTATTAGGGGGAGATAAACCTAACGTAGAATTGGTTAAACATATTGGTTTAGATACGAAAGGCACAATTTTATTTAGTTCCAGTGATGAAGATGTGATCGTAACTTTAGGGATTGAGGATTTAGTGATTGTGCGGGATGGAAATGTCACCCTTATTGCTAAAAAAGATCGAACTCAAGATATTAAACAGGTGTTAAAAACCCTAGGAGATGATCCAGAATTTCAGAAACTCTTGTAATCAGAGAAATTTGTATTAACAATAACCATTTGGGAGAGATGGCGATGGCAAACGTCAATGATGTAACTGATGATAGACATTAGCTTTGTGGAATGGAAAGAGACTAGCACAGTGATTGATTTTTGTGATCACTGTGGCTTTGTCCTTTTGATCTGGTGTAGCGAGATCTGTTTCAAAATGTTGGGTTGAGTCAATCACCCAAATATTCCCAAAAGTAGAAATCAATTTCAGAAAATAGGAAGAAACTGAAAAGAAAAGTCTACACTAAAGAAAAGCGTTATTCTTCTGCATCAGGTTAATCTTATGTCAGAATCTCCGAAATCCATTGCCCAACACTACCATGAACGCACGAAATATGACCCTGAAACCCTAGGGTTAAAAGGTCAGACCTTGGACTGGGAAAAACAGCCCATTCCCTTCAAAGAGTATAAAATCGGTACAGTCTTTGATCTTAAACCCTACCTGCGGGACACAGACGAAGCCGTATCTAGTGATCCTAAAATCCGACTTTGGCAGCGTTTATCCCATTTGTTGCTGCATAGTTATGGTTTAACGGCAAAACTCCCCACGGTGGCGGGAGTCCATTATCTGAGGGCGGCACCTTCGGCGGGTGGTTTGTATCCTGCGGAAATTTATTTGATTTCCAGGGGGACGGCAATTTTATCGCCGGGTTTATATCATTACCAAGCCCAAACCCATGCTTTAGTTCAATTTTGGGAAAATCAAGTTTGGCCTGATTTACGAGATGCTTGTTTTTGGCATCCAGCATTAGAAAATACCCATTTAGCATTGATAACAACGGCGGTTTTTTTCCGTTCTTCTTGGCGCTATCAAGATCGAGCTTATCGGCGAATTTGTTTAGATACGGGTCATTTATTAGGTAATATTGAATTAATGGCGGCGATGAATGATTATCGACCCCATTTAATCGGAGGATTTGGGGATGATATTCTGAATCAATTGTTATATTTGGATACGGATGCTGAAGGAGCGATCGCGGTTTTAGCCTTAGCTGATTTATTAGAAATCAATGAAAATTTACCGATTTCAAGAACAGCTTTACCCTCGGAAACTCATATAGATTACCCTAATATTCCCGATGGAAAACTGCTGGCTTATTTACATAAATCTACTAAGTTAGAAACAGATTCTTCGGGAAGTCAAGGTTGGAAACTCCTAGAAACTGACGGAATATTAGAAGATAAATATAATTTTCCGTTTTGCACAAAAATTTCAACGGTGACAAGTTCAATTGATTGGGGTAAAAATTTATCAGGTTTAGAAAAAACTATTTTAAAACGGAGGTCTACAAGAGGTTACACTGGGGCAGAATTAATGTTAAATGAACTTCTAGCCCTTTTAGATTTTACCTATCAACCTTACCATTATATTCATCAAGGATTAGATGGTTCTCCAGATTATTTTGATTTGAGTTTAATTGAAACGTTTATTGCGGTTTCTGGAGTCTCTGGTTTAGAGGATGGGTGTTATTATTATGCTCCCAAAGCCCAAGAATTAAGGCAAATTCGCTTTAAGAATTTTCGTAAGGAGTCGTACTATTTGTGTTTACAACAGGATTTAGGACGGGATGCAGGGGCGGTATTATTTCATACGGCGGATTTGAAAAAAGCGATCGCCAATTATGGAGATCGGGTTTACCGCTATTTACATTTAGATGCAGGTCATCTCGGACAACGCTTGAATTTAGGTTCTGTTTATCTGCGTTTAGGAGTTAGTGGAATTGGGGGATTTTTTGATGATCAGGTGAATGAAGTATTGGGTATTCCTACGGATGAAGCCGTGCTTTATATTACAACATTAGGTAGACCCAGATAGAGAAGCAAAGAGGGTTTGGAGATCAAACCCCTACGATAAAATATTACAACCATAGCATTTTAAACAAATGTCATCTTCTGAACCTTCGATAGAAACCATTATTACGCCGAAATCTTCTCGAAAAGATGCGGGTTTAGCGCCATTGGTGTTGACATTGGTGGAACTAATTCGACAGTTAATGGAAGCCCAAGTCATTCGACGGATGGAAGGAAATACCCTCAGTGAAGAAGAATTAGATCGGGCGGCACAGAGTTTACAACAATTAGAAATTCAGGTATTAAAACTGTGCGAAATCTTTGAAATAGACCCGACAGACTTGAATATTGAATTATCGGAATTTGGCACATTATTACCCAAATCAGGAAGCTATTATCCAGGGGAAAATACCCAAAATCCTTCGATTTTAGAATTATTAGATCGGTTAATGAATACGGGAATTGTGGTCGAGGGAAGTGTAGATTTAGGGTTAGCACAACTCAACTTAATTCATGCAAAACTAAGATTAGTCCTAACCTCCAAACCTCTCTAACTCTTGTATCATTTCCTCTGCTATAGCAATCCTAAATAGGTTGTAACATTTCGATACTGATATGAAACGGCCAGAAGTATTACCCCAGATCCCTCCCCCCCTAGTCCCCACGGGGGGTTTGGGGGGGGCTGTTCCGGTGTTCCCTTTTGATCAGGGATTTTAAACACAACTCAAATAGGATTGCTATATATTAGAGAGTTTGACATTAAGGTTTATAATAGGTGTTGGTGCGATCACTTACACAGCCCAAGGGTTTAATTAATGGGGGTTCAATTATGGGAAATGGTTTATATTTATATGGGATTTTACCGACTAACCGAGTCCGACCTTTAGCCTTGCATGGGTTAGATAAACAACCGATACAAACCCATCCCGTTGATGAGTTTAGCTTTTTATATTCCGAGACTCAACAGGAACGTTATTTAGCCAGTCGGCGCAACCTATTAGGCCATGAAGACGTATTAGAAAAAGTGATGCAACATGGCTATCGAAGCGTTTTACCCTTGCAATTTGGATTAATTGTAAAAGATTGGGATCATGTGAAAGCGCAGTTAATTTTTCCCTATCAAGATCGGTTAAAAGAATTGTTTCATAAATTAGAAGGAAAACGGGAAGTTGGGGTGAAAATATTTTGGGAAGAAACAGAAGAATTAAACCTGTTAATGACAGAAAATCAAGGGTTAAGGGAAAAACGCGATAGCTTAGAAGGGAAACGTCTGAGTATGGATGAAATCATCGGTATCGGTCAAGAAATTGAACGGGCGATGCAAGATCGTCAACAGGGAATTATCGATAAATTTCAACAGATATTAAACCCCCTAGCACAAGAAATTGTCGAAAATGATAACTTAACCAGTGCCATGATTTATAACGCTGCCTATTTAATTCCTTGGGATATAGAACCCCAATTTGGGGATAAAATAGAAGAACTGGATCACCATTTTAATAACCGCCTCCGAATTCGCTATAATAACTTTACAGCCCCGTTTAATTTTGCCCAACTCAACCCCTAATCCGAGGCGTTATGATATTACGATTATTGCTATCTCCGATCACAGCACCCTTTGAGGGTGTAATCTGGATTGGTGAACAACTCCTAGAACGGGCGGAAGCCGAACTTGATGACAAAGAAAACTTAGGAAAGCGGTTATTGGCGCTCCAGTTGGCTTTTGATATGGGGGATATTCCAGAAGAAGATTTTGAAGTTCAAGAAGAGGAATTATTACTACAAATTCAAGCATTAGAAGATGAAGCAAACCAAGAAAATGATGAAATAGATTAAGCTAATTAAATCAAAACTCTCCTCTCCTCTCCTCCTTCGTGTCTTCGTGTTTCCCTCAATTATCAATTTTTTTTCTATTCTTCCGTCCAATTAATAGTCTAAAGTAAAAGTTGAAACCGAACCGGGTTCAGCTTTAGTAGGAGTTGGAGTCGATGGTTGGTTTGGTTTGGTTTCCGGGGGTTTGGGTGGGGCAATTTGTTTAACGTCAGTTTCTAACCCTTGGATTTGAGTTTCAATTTGTTGTAAACGTTGAGTAACGGTTTCAAAACGTTGTCCTAAACTTTCTAACTCCTCTTGTAAGCGTTTTTTCTCTACCGCTAATTGATATAAACTGCGGTAGAGGGTTGCTTCGGTTTTTTGGCGAGGCATGGTACTAATTTTTGGTAAAATAGGGGGTTGAGAACGAAAAGGACGCATAATAATTTGGGTACAACTACGAAATCATTATAACAATTGAATTTGCATAAGTCCTAAACTTTATTTTTCTTCATTAATTCACTAATTTTGCTAATTTTTTTGTGAGACTTTTGGGAAGAAAACCGTTTCGTTTCCGCCGAGTAACTCCAACAGATAGCATCGGGGTCACGTTGATAACTCCAGACTGAAAATTCCGGTTTGGTTTTCCACTTGCTGAGGGTCGTTGGATGTACCCCTAACCGTTGGGCGAGTTCCGACTGATTCAAGGTTTCGGGTAAAATAGAACTAGATGCCGGGTTGACGGGGAATAAAACCACGGAATTAGGGTTTTCTGGTTTAGAAACAACCGGGAGAGGGTCTACAACGATCTGAGACGGTTGGGCGGTGGGAAAATAGTAAATCATCCCGCCCACATCGGTAATTTCATATTGGGCGGCAAATTCGGTAGCCCGTTGGTCGAGATATTCCTGTACTTTTGTCCCCGACTGTTGGGTGTGCATGGCCAAATCTAAGGCCGTAATTCGTCCTTGGTTTTCCCGAATTAACCGATAAAATACCTCATCCAAGGTCGCCAACTGATTTTGTTGACGCTGTTGATAATATTTCCACATCCGCCAAGACCCCCATCCGCCAACGGTTAAAATCGCTAAGGGGAATGCTTTCTGGAGGATAAACAAAACGACTGCGACGGGGAGGAGAAGCGTCAGATATCCCCGTTCAGACGGGTTAATTTTTGGGTTTGAGTCTGACATGGATAGAATATTAACAAAGGTAATATCTTCAATATTGAGTGACATACTCCCACATCAAATCTGAGTACAGATTATGATGTGGGCTTCTTAGCAGCCCGATGAAGGGTATGCAAGATTTCCTTAATGGTACTGTTATCCATAGAACCAACTACAGAAAGATTCCCACTACGGCGTTTTATACTGGGGAAAATGCCCAACCCCAGTCTTTTCAAGTTAATCGTAGCATTGATATCACGATCAACCATCAAAGAATTTTGCTCATCCCAATAGTCTCGGATACTACAATCGGTGAAAATCATCTCATTAGGTAATGGTGATTTAACGATTCATCAAAGGTTACAAAAGTTTATAGAGGATGGGGGAACAGTGATTGCTTGTCCCAATTGCTCTCGCAAAGCCGGCTTAACTCAGGAGGATCTTATTGAAGGTGTTGTGCTTGGACAAGAGGGAGGAATATTGCCACTTCTTTTTGCTCCGAATACGGTAACGATCTCATATTGATTCCTAAAATTAGCTCCTCTGAATTGCTACAATTGATTCAGTTGATTCATTGTAAGTTAAAATGACTCGTAACACTCGTCGCCATTTCCTCAAATTTGCCAGTTCAGCACTAGCAACTCTGGGAATTAATCAATTCCTATTCCAACAAAAAGCTGAACAAGCTGGCAAAGTCCTTGCCCAAAGTACCCCTCGCAAATTAGCTTTATTAGTAGGCATTAATCAATATCCTTTCAACCCCCTAGAAGGATGCGTCAACGACCTAGATTTACAACGCTATTTGTTAATTCATCGCTTCGGATTTAATCCTAAAGATATTTATATTCTACCCCAAACAGAAGCCACCCGCACAGGAATTTTAACCGCATTTGAAGAACATTTAATTAAACAAGCCAAACCCGGAGATATAGTGGTTTATCACTATTCGGGGCATGGTTCTCGGATTTTTGATCCCGATCCAATTATAACCCGATTAGGAGATAGACAAGGATTAAATGGAACCTTTGTTCCTATTAATAGTAACTTACCCACCGGATATCCCGAAGTTGGGGGAGTTGTCCAAGATATTATGGGACATACTTTATTTTTATTAATGTCAGCCCTGAAAACCGAAAATGTGACGGTGGTTTTAGATAGTTGTTTTTCTGGTGGAGCCACGCGAGAAGTCCGGGTGCGTTCCCGCGCAGGAGGTGAAAATATTTTAGTTTCTTCTGATGAAAAAACCTATCAGCAACAGTGGTTATCTCGATTAAATTTATCTTCCGAACAATTTGTTAAAAGCTATCAAACCGGGGTAGCTAAAGGGGTCGTATTAGCAGCAACTTCCTCCACTCAACTGGCGCGGGAAGAGGATATTAATGGCTTTCAATGCGGTCTATTTAGTTATTTACTAACTTATTATCTCTGGCAAGAAGACAACAATATTGAACAGATATTTCAAAATATTCTCCCAGAAATTCCTGAAAGATACAAGCAAGTTCCCCGTTATGAAGTTAAAGTGGGGAGTGGGTATCAACAACAACTGCCCTATTTTATTAATTCTCCCAAATCTCCCGCCCAAGCAGTTGTAACGGCAGTTATTGGGGACAATGCTCAATTATGGTTAGGAGGAGTTGATTTAAGAAACGTGACAACGGGAACAATATTTACTGCTATTAATGGTACAGGACAAGTGAAAATGATTTCCCGTGATGGGTTAGTAGGACAGGCAAAGATTGAGAAACCAGTAACAGTAGGAACGCCCTTGCGTTTAATAAGTTAAGAGGAATATTAATATGTTAGAAAAAACCGGATCAAGCCGTGATCAGATATATTTTGTTATAATTTAAAATATAATGGGCAATAACCATGACTCAAGAAATGCGCCAAGAAATCGTTACCTTAGCCACAGAATTACCTGATGAACTGTTAGCAGAAGCCCTGGTGTTTTTGCATTCTCTCGCAGCCAAAGCACAGAATAATCACTCCGATAATTCCTCAACTATTGATCAATCTGAATTTGACAAAGCAATGGCAGCTTATCAAGTGATTAGCGAAAAGTATAAAAATGCGTTAAGGGAATTAGCCCAGTGAATGAACCCTTATGGATTTTTGAAGAAATTGTTAGAGTCATCCATCAGGATCAAATTCAGCAGCATGGTGGCAGTTTAGGACTCAGGGACGAAAATCTCCTTTCTGCGAGTTTAGCCAGACCCAGACATTTATTTGCTTACGGTCAACCTGATTTATTTGACCTGGCAGCCGCTTATGGTTATGGTTTGGCTAAAAACCATCCGTTTATTGATGGGAATAAACGCACAGCTTTTGCAGTAATGGCAACTTTTTTGTTGGTGAATAGCTATTTATTAGAAGTTCCAGAAATCGAGGTTGTGCAAATCATGGAAGGGTTGGCAACTGACCAAAAAACTCAAGAATCTTTAGCCCAATGGTTAAGGCAAAATTCTGTTAATTCATCTGTTGGAAAATACTTGAAACCGAAAAATAGTTCTTGACATTGGCATAGTTTTATCCCTTCAGCAGTGCGAGTGTCCTGACTCGCTGAAGAATAGGGTAAAAATTAGTGTATAATAATGTTAAATAAAAATCAAAAATATTCCCTAAACTAATGAATAAACAAAATACGTTTTTGGGGACTGCATTACTAACAATTATATTATTCCTTTTCCCTGGAGTGTTAGCGATCGCCACACCCAAACCCCTTTTTAATCAAGGCAAAAGACCAATATCAAATATAGCACAACAGCCAGCTACTACCGAACAACAGACAGCTAAAGAACTTGCTGAAAAAGCCTTTGCTGAAGCCTTGCAACTCCAAAATCAAGAAACTGTAGAATCCTTGAAACAAGCGATCGCAAAATATCAAGAAGCGCTCCAGTTATTTCGAGCCGCAGCCGATCAACATGGAGAAGCTAAAACTCTTGGTAGTATTGGTATTGCTTACTCCGACTTGGGCGAACAACAACAAGCAATTAACTATTTAAACCAGTCATTAAAATTATCTGAAGCTGAAAAAAATATTCCCAATCAAATCACTTCTTTAGTCAGAATTGGGCTGGCTTACCAAGAATTGAATCAACTACAGCAATCTATATCTTACTATGAACAAGCATTACCTCTGTTGCGAACCACAGGAGAAAAAGCTCAAGAAGCTCTCATTTTAGCAAAAATTGCCTTAGTGTACCAATCTCTAAGCAATTTCGAGCAAGCGATCGCTTATTTTAACCAATCCATCACCCTCTATGAAGCCGAAAAAGACTCTGCAAATGCTGCTAATACCCTGAAAGGCTTGGGATTAATTTACACATTATCAGGCAATAATCAGAGTGCGATCACTCAATACGAAAAAGCTCTTTCCCATTGGCAAGCTATTAACTCCAACAGCGAGGCAGCCAGCGTGCTAAAACTTATGGGTGCTACTGCCAGCAATTTAGGTAATTATCAGCAAGCGATTAATTACTACAACCAAGCCATTTCTATTTGGCAAGATCTGGGAGAAAAAGATCAGATAGCTAGGTCTTTCCAACTTTTAGGTCAACTTTACATAGAGCTAGGCGATATTGATACCAGTTTATCCTACCAAAAACAAGCTCTTTCCCTCTGGGAAGCTCTCAATGATTCGACAGGTAAAGCCGAGATGCTATCAGAAATTGGCTTAAGCTATTACATTTTAGACGATACAAAACAAGCTATTTCCTACTATGAACAGGCACGTTCCCTCTGGCAATCATTGAATCAGCCTGCCGAAGAAGCTAAGATTCTCAATGCTATCAGTATTATCTATTATTGGTCGAAAGATTACCAAAAAGCCCTGGAATATCTAAATCAGTCACTGCCAATATTCCAAGCAGAAAAAATTCCCGATAGAGAAGCAGAAACCTTGGTAAAACTGGCTATGGTATATAGCTTGTCAGGAGATAAAGATCAAGCACTAATATATCTCAACCAGGCAATTTCAATCATTGAAACCTTGCCCCATCCAGATTTTAAAGCTCTTGAGTTTTCCCGTGCTGCTAATACCTATTACTTGTTAAAAGATTACGAGAAAGGACTTAAATACCATAACCAATCCCTGCAACTATGGCAAGGGATGGGAAATCTTAGTAATCAAGCATCCGAGTTAGCAATAATCGCTCGAATAGAAAGAGATAGAGGAAATTTTAATCAATCTCTGACTAACATTGAAGCTGCAATTAAAATTATCGAAGGACTCCGCACAAAAATAGGTAGTCAGGAACTCCGACAATCTTATTTTGCTACTGTCCAAGATTATTACCAGTTTTATATTGATTTATTAATGCAACTGCATCAACAAAACCCCTCCCAAGGATATGATGCTATCGCCCTTCACGCCAGCGAAAGCAGTCGTGCCAGAAGTCTTGTAGAACTCCTCACCGAAGCTGGTGCTAATATCCGCCAAGGTGCTGACCCCAAACTATTAGAACAGGAACGCAATTTACAACAGCAACTCAACACCGTAGAACGTCGCAAACAGGAACTCTTAAGCGCTGAATATACCCAACAACAACTCGATGAAATTAAACAACAATCTCAATCTTTACTCAATCAACTCGACGAATTAGAAGCTAAAATTCGCCTTACCAGTCCCCGTTATGCCAACCTCAAATATCCCCAGCCTCTCACCCTACAACAAATCCAAGAAAAAGTCCTTGATGATGATACCCTACTATTAGAATATTCCTTGGGAGAAGACCGCAGTTATCTCTGGGCTGTGACTAAAAATAGTATTACCAGCTATGTTTTACCTAAACAAAGTGAAATAGAAGAAATTGCCAAACCTTGGCGAGAGATTAATGAATCTACTTCCGTAGAAAGCGGACTTCCCCTCAGTGAAATATTACTAAAACCCGTAGCTTCTCAACTGGGAAATAAACGTTTATTAATTGTTGGGGATGGGGTATTACAATATATTCCCTTTGCTGCTTTACCCATTCCATCTCAACCTAATACACCCCTTTTAGTAGAGCATGAAATTGTTACCGCTCCCTCAACTTCAACCATTGCTATTCAACGGGAACAACTACAAAATCGCCCCACCGTAGCCAAAATGATCGCAGTATTAGCCGACCCCGTTTTCAGCCTTAATGACTCTCGCGTTACTAGAAATGCACCCCAACAAAACCCGCAAACCCTCGACAACTTAGCCCTCAAACGGGCTACCCGTAATTTAGGTATTGGGGAAGGGGCGAAAACATATAACCGTCTGGAGTATACCCGCACCGAAGCCGAGGAAATTCTAGCATTGGTTCCCGAAAATCAAAGGTTACAAGCCCTAGACTTTCAAGCATCACTTGAACAAGCCAAAAATCCCAATTTATCTGAATATCAAATCGTTCATTTTGCTACTCATGGTTTACTGGATTCTGTTAATCCTGAACTATCGGGAGTGGTGTTATCCCTATTTAATCAACAAGGACAAGCTGAGGATGGATTTTTGCGTATTCAAGATATTTTTAACTTAAATTTACCTGCGGAATTAGTGGTATTAAGTGCCTGTCAAACGGGCTTAGGGAAAGACACGAAAGGCGAAGGTTTAGTGGGGATGACTAGGGGATTTATGTATGCTGGGGCGCGGCGGGTTGTTGTGAGTTTGTGGAGTGTTAATGATGCTTCAACTTCTGAATTAATGACGAAGTTTTATCAAAAAATGTTACAAGGAGAAGAAAATCCAATTCATGCTTTGAGACAGACACAATTGGAAATGTGGAAGTCTGAAGAATGGCAATCTCCCTATTATTGGGGAGCGTTTACAGTTCAGGGAGATTGGCGTTAGAGTGTTAACCTGCATTCTGTTCCTAGAAACCGAGTTTCTGCATTAGATTCATTGTAGGAAATCAAGATATCTTGAGAAACCCGGTTTCTGTAATTTACAGAATACCGTCTTTTTTCGCCATTGACGTCATTAAATCAACAACGCGACAGGAATAACCCCATTCATTGTCATACCAAGCCACAATCTTAAAGAAATTAGCATTCAGTTCCATCCCGGCTTTAGCATCAAAGGTACTAGAACTCGGGTCAGTGATGAAGTCTGAAGAAACCACTTCATCCTCGGTATAGGCTAAAACACCTTTCATCGGGCCTTCGGCCGCCGCCTTCATCGCCGCGCAGATTTCCTTATAGCTGGTGGCTTTGTCAGTGCGGAAGGTTAAATCAACGACGGACACATTCGGAGTCGGAACTCGAAAGGCCATTCCCGTCAGTTTTCCTTTTAAGGCAGGTAACACTAAAGTGACAGCCTTAGCCGCCCCAGTAGACGAGGGAATAATATTTTGGGCCGCACCTCGTCCCCCCCGCCAATCTTTCTTACTAGGGCCATCAACCGTCGGTTGAGTGGCGGTCATGGAGTGAATGGTGGTCATTAACCCTTCCGCTAACCCAAAGCTATCGTTAATCACCTTAGCAACCGGGGCTAAACAGTTGGTGGTACAACTGGCATTAGACACGATTAAATCAGAAGCCGGGTCAAAGGTTTCGTGGTTAACTCCCACTAACAGAGTTTTAACCTTATCCGGGTCTTTGGTGGGTGCGGAAATAATCACCCGTTTAGCCCCCGCTTCAATATGTTTGTGGGCCCCCTGGTAGTCACTAAATAACCCCGTAGACTCGACCACATAGTCCACCGTGTCTTCTTTCCAGGGGAGTTGGGTGGGGTCTTTGATGGCCGTACAGCGAATAAAATGTCCATCGACCACAATGCCATCTTCTTTGGCTTCCACGACGCCCGGAAATACTCCGTGGGTAGAATCGTATTTGAACAAATAGGCTAAGTTATCGGGAGGAACGAGATCATTAATTCCCACAAACTCAATATCTGGGTTATTAATCGCCGACCGCATCACCAAACGACCAATGCGACCAAACCCATTAATTCCTACTCTTAACGCCATATTATTAACTCCTTTAGGCAAAATTCAAGGGGACTTGATGATTCAAGCCCTAACTAGGGATAGACTGTAGCACAAGTCTTGATTGTTGAGGTTCTTTCTTTCTTTAATTTTAATATAATTAGCATCTTAATCCTGACAAGTTGGGTTATATAGCAATCCTAAATAGGTTGTAATAATTTACAACTGATACGAAACAGCCAAAAGTATTATCTGGTGTTCCCTATTCCCTATTCCCTATTCCCTATTCCCTTGCAATCAAGATTTATTTAATTAGGGATGGTTTAGCCTGGAAATCTAAAAAAAGTTTTTTTAATTAACGTTAAGAAAGAATAAAAAAGACTAATTTTATCCCCAACAGTATTAACAAATTGATCAAAAATCTGTACTATTCAAGGGTATACGATTGGGCTTAAAACTAAGATGAACAAACGTAAACGAATTGGCATTCTCACCAGTGGCGGAGACTGTCCGGGTCTCAATGCTGTGATTCGGGCTGTTGTCAATCATGCCACATCTGAATATAACTGGGAAGTCCGAGGCATTCCCTATGCCACCAAGGGACTGATTGAACGAAAAAGTGTGGTATTAAATTCCTATGGTTTAGAGCGACACGGAATTGATCCCTTATTAAGTATGGGTGGAACCATTTTAGGGTCGATTAATAAGGGAGATACCGAAGGCAATACCGACGAAATTATTCAGGGATATTATGATTTAGGACTTGATGCTTTAATCGCTATTGGTGGGGATGGTAGTCTGGCGATTTTGCAGAAACTTGCCGAAAAAGGCAATTGGAATTTAGTCGCTGTCCCCAAAACCATTGATAATGATGTCGCCCATACCGAATTATCGGTTGGTTTTAACTCCGCCGTCACTACAATTTTAGACTGTTTAGATCGGTTGAGTTATACCGCCGCCAGCCATGACCGGGTAATGGTGGTGGAGGTGATGGGACGGACAACCGGACATCTGGCCCTATATTCGGGAATTGTCGGGGGGGCCGATGCCATTTTAATCCCAGAAATTCCCTATTCAATTAAAACCCTCTGTAAACGAATTCGCGAGTTACGCAATCTCTGGGGACGAAAATTCGCCATTGTGGTAGTCGCTGAAGGGGCAAAAACCGCCGATGGGGAAAGTCGATATTATAAAGATGCCCTGGGAGAAGTCCGACTGCGGGGAATTGGGGAATATGTGGCTGCGGAAATTGAGAAAAATTTGGGGGTAGAAGCCCGGGTGACTGTCCTGGGTCATGTTCAACGGGGCGGGGCGCCTTCGGCCTTGGATAGACTCATTGGCACAGCCTTCGGAAAGGTGGCCGTGGATTTAATCAACCAGGAAACCTACGGGGTGATGGTGGCTTGGCATAATAATGCTGTCACCACTATTCCCTTAGCTCAGGTTTTTGCCGATAGTCCCCTACTGGTTGACCCCCAGGGATTTTGGGTGGAAACGGCCCGATCCCTGGGAATTTATCTCGGAGAAGAACTTAATCAAGAAAATATTCCTACGGTAAACCCGAATATCAATAATTTAAAACCTTTTTCTTTAGAGACAATAGCTCAGATTAATTAGGTTCAGATAGAATGTTTTAGCCGACGTAAACGATCGGAATAACTTTTGACAACTTCTAAGGCAAACATGGGGGTTTGCTGAACGGCAAACAGAAATCGAGATTTATCCATTGTGGCCAAAAGACAATCTGTTTTAGCGATCGCCGTGGACGCTCGTGTGTGATCGGGTTGAACTAAAGCACCCTCCCCAAAAACATCTCCAGCCGTCAGAGTTTCCACCACTTTCCCATTCACCCATAACTCGATTTCCCCTTCGAGAATGCCATACAAGACCTCTCCAGTTTGGCCCTCCTCAAAAATCACTTGATTGGCCAGATACCGTTGTTCTGGCTGTTTTTCAAACAGTTTTACGGTTTCAATGGGCTGTAACATAGTGTTATTAACTCAATAAGTTTGATCTGTTCTATTGGATCAATACTAGGGCAAAATAGAAAAAGAAAGACAGGGTAATATAGCGATCGCGCCCTACAACTAGGAATACTCCAACTCCTACCCATTACCCATTACCCATTACCCTGTTACTGAGGGAAGTCGAAGTATTACCCATTCGTAATTCGTAATTCGTAATTCCCCATTCCCTGCTATATTTATATCTCATGCCCAACACTGTTACTGTAACTATTCCCGCAACAACCGCCAACTTAGGGCCGGGATTTGATTGTATTGGAGCCGCCTTAACTCTATACAATACGCTGCGTTTTTCTTATTTAAAAAATACATCAAATGAGACTTTAACCATTACGGTTCAGGGCACAGAAGCCGCGATCGTCCAAACCGATGAAAGTAACTTAGCCTATCAAGCCTTTATTCGGGTTTATCAGCACCTCGGTCAAACCCCGCCCCCGGTTCAGATCGAGATTGATTTAGGAATTCCTTTAGCCAGGGGTTTAGGGAGTTCTGCCACCGCTATTGTCGGGGGACTGTTGGGGGCGAATACCTTAGCTGGAAATCCCTTGAGCCAAATTGAGATCCTGCAATTAGCCATTGAAATCGAGGGACATCCCGACAATGTGGTTCCCGCCTTATTAGGCAATTGTCAATTATCCGTATCCAGAGGAGAAAATGGTATAGGCTGGGAAATTTGCCCCATTCCCTGGCATTGTGATCTAGTTCCAGTTCTGGCGATTCCTGATTTTGAATTATCCACCGCAGAAGCTAGAAAGGTTTTGCCCCCAAACTATAGTCGGGCGGATGCGATTTTTAATACCGCCCATCTGGGATTATTAATTAGGGGTTTAGAAACCCGTAACCCCGACTGGTTAAGGGTGGCACTCCAAGACAAAATTCATCAACCCTATCGGAAATCCTTAATTAAAGGGTTTGAAACCGTCCGCACGGCGGCATTAACGGCCGGAGCTTTTGAATTAGTGATTAGTGGGGCGGGGCCAACTTTATTGGCTTTAACCGATGAAATATCAGCCCCTGCGGTGGCCGTGGCGATGACGACCGCCTGGAAACAAGAGGGCGTCAACCCAGAGGTTAAGGTGCTGCAACTCGATACTCAAGGGGCGACAATGAATATTGAATAGGAGAAACAATGGTTCTTAATCCTAGTATTATTAATGCTGTTGAAAAACTGGGATATCGTGTCACCAGTGGCGATGTGGCAACTCAAGCCGGAATTGATATTAATATCGCCCAACGGGAACTTTTAGTCCTGGCATCCGAAGCCGGAGGTCATTTACAAGTGGCTGATTCGGGCGAAATTGCCTTTGCATTTCCCCGCAATTTTCAGGCTATTTTGCGGAATAAATATTGGCAATTGAAGTTAAAAGACTGGTGGAATAAAATTTGGAAGGTTTTATTTTATCTGATTAGAATTTCCTTTGGAATTATTTTAATTGCCTCAATTCTGCTGATTGTCGCTGCTATTATTACGATTTTAGTGGTGATTAATAACAGTCAAAATAATAACAACTCCGGGGGAAGTCGCGGTGGGAGTTGGTTTTGGATCGCTTGGTTGATGCCTGATTTTCGTTGGTTTTCCACGGTCGATAATAACCATTATCAACGCCAAAATGCTAAAAGTAGCGATCAAAAGAAACCGATGAATTTTTTGGAATCTGTTTTTTCGTTTATTTTTGGAGATGGCAACCCCAATTATAATTTGGAAGAACGCCGATGGCAAACCATTGGTCGGGTGATTCAAAACCAAAAAGGCGCGATTATTGCCGAACAAATTACCCCCTATTTAGATGAAATTGGGAGTTCAGTAGCTCAGGAATATGAAGATTATATGTTACCGATTTTAACTCGATTTGATGGTAGACCGGAGGTAAGTCCAGAGGGACAGTTAATCTATCATTTCCCCGAATTGCAAACCACAGCTATAAACTCTCAATCTCAATCTGTTCCTGGTTATTTAAAAGAAAAAAAATGGCGGTTTAGTTTGGCTAGTTCCGGGCAAATTATGGGGGCAATTGGTTTAGGTTCGGTTAATGTGATTGGGGCATTAATGTTAGGGAGTTTATTAAAAACTCCAGAAATTGCTGGATATTTAACCGGATTTTTAGGATTTGTTCATGTCATTTATCCAGTTTTATTAATTTACGGTGTGGGATTTTTGACTATTCCTTTAATTAGATATTTCTGGGTACAATGGAAAAATGAAAAAGTCAATATTCGCAATACAACCCGAAAAAACAGAGTTAATATTTTGACTGATGACAATTCAATTATACAGGAAAAACTCAATTATGCCCGTCAATTTGCTAAGAAAACTGTGATTAATAAAGATAATTTAGCCTATACAACTGAAACGGATTTATTAGAACAAGAGGAACAAAATTCTGATAAAATTGATGCGGAATGGCAAAAACGGTTAGATCAATCTGATTGACATCCACCCCCCCATAAAACGGGCGGGGATTCCATCTATTTGATTATTCTTAACTTGTGGAAATAGAATTTAAAATCGTATCAATTTCTGTCTGCACTTTATCAATTTGTGAACGCAGTTGATCTAAAGATTGTTTTTCGGCTTGCCATTTTTGAGGAATTTCTTGCTCATATCTATTTTGTTTTTCTAATAAATCATTGTATATTGTCAAATGAAACATTAGAGTTGATATAGCCAAATCGAAACACTCGTCTAATTGTGACAATAGGCTACTTTCCATAAATAAAAGAACTGTATTTGAAAAATCATCTAATCGTTCTCTTTTAATAACTAAAAAACTATCTTTACAAAATGAATCCCAACTTGGTTTTATTAAATTCGCCAAAGAATTAGAAATAAGCTGTTAAGCAGATTAGACAATTTTATGTTAAACTCTATTATAGAATGATAAAGTATTTTCAACAATGGTTATATAGTCCATCTGGTAATGGCTTTGAAAAAGTAGTTAGATTAGGTAAGATTTATGGATTCTATTAGAGTTGAAAGATTACGCTGTTTGTCTGATACTGGTGATATCAAAATTAAGCCTTTAACAGTTCTTCTTGGACAAAATAGTTCAGGTAAGAGTAGCTTTCTCCGTGTTTTTCCTCTTTTAAAGCAAAGTATAGAGTCGAGAACAACTGGCCCTATTTTGTGGTCAGGTCGTCTTGTTGATTTTGGCAATTTTAATGATGCTCACAAAAGGAATGCTGATAACAATATTGCTTTTTCTTTTAAGTTTCAATTAAAATTTTCAGAAAATAGCTTAATAAATATATACTTAACAATACAGGTATCAGAAGACGAAGAAAAACAAACGACTAGAACCAGCAAAATAGCTTTGAGATTTGAAGATTCAGAGATTGAATTAGAGTTTGATGAAAATGAGTGTGTAACTATCTTTTCTGTAAATTCTCTCGATATTTTAAGTTTTGGTTATCAATATATGTCCCAAAAATTTGATACTCGTTCACTATTACCAATCATTATGGAAGAAATTGATAAAAACAAAGATAATGAAATAGAAAAAACGCTTCCGCTTCTAATGTTTGCAAGATCCGCAACATTTTCAGGTTTATTTAAGACTTTGACTAAACAAACAAAAAAATATCGTCCATCAAAAAGTGAACATACAATTAGAAGTGGAGTATATGGTTTTCTTCGTTGTTTGGGAAATTCAGAAAATATGTTAAAATACATTCAGCAAGAGAGTTTTAATACTAAATCTTGGAAAAATAAAACTAGCAAATGGACAATTGAAACCGAAGAATTTCAACAATTAAGAGATCTGATTATTGCATTAGAAATTCCTTTTATTCTTAAAGCTTGTGATAATACTATAACTGATTTTTCACGACAAATTAGTTATATGGGGCCAATCCGAGCTACAGCAGAACGATATTATCGAACTCAAGATTTAGCAGTTGATGAAGTTGATTATCAAGGAAAAAATCTGGCGATGTTTTTACGCAATTTAACCGATGAAGAAAGAAAAAACTTTTCGGAATGGACTTTAGAACAATTTGGTTTTGAGCCTTCAATTATATCTAGCCTTGGGCATATTTCTTTAATGATAAAGCATAATAATTCGGATCGAGATCTGAATATCGCTGATACTGGGTTTGGTTTTTCACAAATTCTTCCGATTATTACTCAGCTATGGTTGTTAAGCGTATTTCCAAAATTTCAAACTAAATCAGCATCTCATTCTGTAAATGAAAGAATAGTAACTTATGCCATTGAACAACCTGAGTTACATCTTCATCCTCGCTTACAGGGAACTTTAACAGATACCTTCGTTGCAGCGATTAACACAGCGAGAAACAATGATATTGATTTACGTTTAGTGATTGAAACTCACAGTGAAGTATTAGTGAATCGACTGGGACATTTAGTAGCTGAGAAAAAAATCTCTCCTGATGATATTAATATTGTTTTGTTTGAACCTTCCGAAGAATCTGGAGAAATACAAGTAAGAACTTCTCAATTTGATGCTGAAGGATATTTGGAAAATTGGCCATTGGGCTTCTTTGAAATGGAGCTTGTATAGATGCTGATTAATATTCATAAATCTGTTTTTGATAATAATGATATTTGGGATGAACCAGAAACTATTCCAGCTTTAGAAAATTTAGCAAATGCTGTTCGAGAAGGTAAACATTTAGTAATTTCAGATCGAAAAACTTTAGGAATAATTGCTAATTGTCAAGACTTATCTAAAACGACACGAGCTATTTATACTATGCTCTACAATAAATTTTCTGAGTTGAGATCCTATCTTTCTGTTGTAACAAAATACATTGAAATTACTGATCTTTTAGAACCAAGATTAAGTTCTTTATCTGGTAAAGAAGTTATTCAAGTTCCTTTAGGATTTTTTGAGAATACGGAGTCAATACAGAAAACAATACTCCTTTGTGAAAATAGCAGGGATACTTTTTTTTATCAAACTGTAGCTAGAGTTTATGTAATATGGCAAAAAATAAATATTAAAATAGAGTGTGAATCTAGGGGAGGAGGTGGTAACACAATTAATATTGAATATGATAATATTCAACAAAAAACAAAGCGTTTATGTTTGTGTATTTTAGATAGTGATCGAATTTCTCCTGAAGGAAAGCTGGGGAGTACCGCAGCATTAATAGCATCCATTGATCAAAATCAAAATTCACAGTTTTTCAGGACAAAAGTTTTGATCCTTGATGTACACGAAATTGAGAATTTAATCCCTGATTCAATTTTAATTGAAATTTGCTCAAAAAATAAAGAACGAGAAGACGCAATGAAAAGAATTAAAACACTTCAAGAAATTAGTGGCTATCAGATAAAACATTTTTTAGATATAAAACAAGGAACGTTAATGTATAAAATATTTAGTTCTACTAACCCAAAGGATAAATCATTTTGGGAAAGTCATGTTTTGGAAATCAATACAATTTTAAAATGTATAAATGATGATTGTCTAGCTGATTGGAAATGTAAGATTAAAAATCCTAAAAATAATTGTCAATGTCAAATTTCATTGGGATTTGGAGAACATACGCTTGATAATACTATTGAATATTTGGAAAAAATAGAACCTCATAAAATTGCTAGGGAATTTAACAATGATATGAAGCCAGAATGGGAAAAAATTGGACAGGTCGTGGTAGATTTTTGTATTGCTCACAGTCCAATCCGGGCTTAAATTTTAACAGAAAAATAAAAATAAGCCCCGAACTTGAGTTCGGGCTTAGGAAAAAAACCTTTGAAATTGATGAAATTTACAGGGAAACCACTTCAACTTCCACATCAGCCGTCACGCCAGAATGTAACTTAATATTGGCTTTATAGCTTCCTAATTTACTGATACTGGGGAGAGTAATTTCCCCCCTGTTCCCTGTTCCCTGTTCCCTGTTCCCTACTGCGTAGTGCTATATAACCTTTAAATCAGTGATTATGAAGGTTTATAAATTAATCCTTTTTGAATCGCTAAAATGGCAGCTTGGGTGCGATCGCGTACCTCTAACTTTTGTAAAATAGCATGAACATGACTTCTAACCGTTCCTGATGTAATATGAAGTAAATTAGCAATTTCTTGATTAGTTTTGCCATCAGCAATTAAGGCTAAAATTTCCTGTTCCCTGTGGGTTAAATCATGATCAGCGATCGCTAGATTTTGAGTTTCTCCTGATGCGATATTATCAAACAATGTCCGAATTTCTGCTGTCACCGTTTGATCCCACCAAGAAGCTCCAGCCGCCACTGAATATAAAGCTAAAATCAGTAAATTTGGTTCAATTCCTTTTAAACAATACCCCGATGCACCCGCCTTAATTAATCGTTCAATTAGACTTTTTTGAGAATGAGAAGTTAAGACTAAAATTGGAATTTCAGGATGGTTTTGTTTAATTTGACGACAGGCTTCTACCCCTCCAATTCCCGGTAATCCTATATCTAATAATACCACATTTGGTAAATATTGATTCGTTAATTCAACGGCGGTTTCTCCATCCGTTGCTTCCCCAATAATTTTAATTTCGGGTTCTTTTTGCAAACGAATATTTAGTCCTAAACGGAATAATTCATCATCTTCGACTAATAAAACTCTTAATAGGTTTGATGGCATTTTTACTAACTTTTTTTTTAAATTTTAAGTGTTACAGTTGAATGTCCCCCTGAGCTAGAGCCGGAAGACGAAAACAAAACATTGCCCCATTGGGGATTTTATTTTCTGCCCAAATTATACCCCCATGTGCTTCAATAATTTGTCGAGTTAAGTATAATCCTAATCCTGAGCCTTGAGCTTGGCGATCGCTATTTCCCTGATAAAATCGCTCAAACAAATTTGGCAATTCTGCGGGGGTTATTCCTAGACCCTGATCCCAAATTTTCACCACCTGAAAATGAGCTTCAGATTCTAATATTACCTCAACCCGACCCCCACGCGGAGAATGATTAATCCCATTAATTAATAAATTGCTAAAAACGCGCTGAAGTTGCAGTTGATCGCCTTTTACCCATAGAAATCGCCGAAAATTAGAGTCCCGATAACTTAAACTTAAATAAATTCGTCTGGTTGTTGCTAAATCTGTTAAATTTGCGATCGCTTCTTCTGCAATTTTGACTAAATTAATCGGTTCTAAATTTAGTTTTAATCCCTCCGTATCATTACGGTAAACATCCAATAAAGTTTGAACTAATTGTAAGCTACTTTGGTGAGAACGCAACATCATATCGAGAATTTTTTCTTGAGTCGAATTAATATCACCAAACTGTCTGTTTTGAAAGGATTTTAGAGTTTCAATTGCCCCTAAAAGGGGTGTTTTTAAATCATGGGTTAAAGTAGACGCAAAATCTTCTCGAACACTGGCTAGTTTACTATGAGCTTGGAGTTGAACTTGTTGTTGAGAAATTGCTTCTTCATAGCGACGGGTGCGATCGCTTAACCAACCCGTAACAATTAAAGCAAAAACGGCAATAATTCGATTAGCAACTGTTGCTAAATTGATGATTTCAGGACTCGGAAAAACTAAGTTAAATAACGTTAATAAACAAGCGAATACAGTAATTTGTAAGGTAATCATCTGATTTAAACGGGGGTGAGCTAATAAAATAGGAATTGTATAAAGATAACCAAAAACATATTCTGCGGGCGTCATATATTCTAATAAAATCACCACCGCAAAAAATCCTAAAATTAACCAATGAATTTTTAAAGTATTTTTTAAAATCATCATTTATTTATCAATGAATTACTATTTTTAATCTAACTTAAAATTACCATTTTGGTCGATCCCCCTAAATCCCCCTTAAAAAGGGGGACTTTGAACTCTAATTCCCCTTAAAAAGGGGGACTTTGAACTCTAATTCCCCCCTTTTTAATGGGGGTTAGGGGGGATCTAGAACTAGAAAAAAATCAACAAACTTTCGGTTTTCTAGCCTACTTTTAGCCTTAAAGTTGACGGACTTTGGGAGGGAAGCCACCCTACATTTTTTAAGATTAGTATATATCTCTAGTTATACTCATCTATATCAACAGGTTTATGAGTCCAGATAGAAGTAGCTACATATCTCTTATATTTTTGGCTTATATCGTGTTCTGCTCAAAATTCTACTTTTTGTTAGATGGTTTTTTCGGGAAAAAGTCAGACAATCAAATTAAATTCTACGGCTAATCTCCATCATATTTATGTGGCAAGGCTTCTTTCAAATTGCCCTAACTTTAGGACTATTAGTGGCGATTGTTCCTATTTTTGGAACCTATATTGCTGATGTTTTCTTAGGGAAAAAGACCCTTCTTGACCCCATATTAAATCCCCTGGAACGCCTAATTTATAACCTCAGTGGAGTTCGTTTACAACGGGATATGACAGGTTGGCAATATGCTCGTGCCATGCTTTTGATCAACTTAGTCATGGGAGTTTTTGTCTATTTTATTATCAGTTTACAAGGAGTTTTACCCTTAAATCCCCTGCAATTAAATGCCCCAACTTGGGATTTAACCCTACATACAACAATTTCATTTTTAACTAATACGGATCAACAACATTATTCCGGTGAAAACACCCTCAGCTATGCCAGCCAGGTACTCGCATTAGGATTTTTAATGATTACTTCGGCTGCGACGGGTTTAGCGGTTTCTATCGCTTTTATTCGAGGATTAACAGGCAGATCATTGGGGAATTTTTATGTTGATTTAACCCTTTCTATCACTCGGATTTTATTACCTATTTCCTTAATTGGTGCAGTCATTTTATTAGCATTAGGTGTACCCGAAACCCTAGCCGGATCGCAAATTGTTACCCCCTTAGATGGAGGAACACAAGCGATCGCCCGGGGGCCAATTGCTCATTTTGAAATCATCAAACAACTCGGAGAAAATGGAGGCGGTTTCTTTGGAGCAAATTCAGCCCATCCCTATGAAAATCCCAATGGGTTTTCTAACTTAATAGAAACCTTAGCAATGGTTAGTATTCCCGCTTCTTTGATTTATACCTTTGGAATTTTTACCCAGGATAAAAAACAAACTTGGTTACTTTTTGGAATGGTATTTTTAATCTATTCCGGCTTGATTATTATTACCGCCCTTGGAGAACTTCAAGGAAACCCAATTGTTAATAATTTTCTCAGTCAACAAGCTCCAAATTTAGAAGGAAAAGAAATTCGATTTGGTTGGGCAGAAACCGCATTGTGGGCTGTTACCACAACCGGAACAATGTGCGGTGCTGTTAATGGGATGCTGGATTCTTTTATGCCAAATGGGGGTTTTTCCACCTTATTTAATCTGTTTTTACAAATTGTTTGGGGAGGACAAGGAACCGGAACAGTCTATTTATTCATTTTCCTGATTTTAACAGTATTTTTAACTGGATTAATGGTGGGTAGAACTCCAGAATTTTTAGGGCGAAAAATCGAAAAACAACAAATTATTTTTGCCAGTGTAATTTTACTGGTTCACCCCATTGCTATTCTAATTCCTGGTGCTATTACCCTCGCCTATCCTCAACTTTCAGGGATTTCAAACCCTGGATTTCATGGCATTTCTCAAGTGATTTATGAATATGCTTCCGCCGCTGCCAATAATGGCTCAGGATTTGAAGGATTAGGGGATAATACTATCTGGTGGAATCTTAGCACCAGTGTTGTACTTTTAGCCGGACGTTATATTCCAATTATCGCGTTATTACTGTTAGCAGAAAGTCTGTTAAATAAACAACCTGTTCCCGAAACTCCGGGCACATTAAAAACAAATTCTCTCCTATTTACTAGCATCACAGCCGGAGTGATTTTGATTTTGGGAGCCTTAACATTCTTACCTATTTTAGCATTGGGGCCAGTGGCTGAAGCCTTTCAAATTGCTAGTTTCAAATAATTTCTCTGTCTTTTCTTAAATACCCCTGCAATTTTATGATAAAAACTCGCTTAAATAAACGACAACAAAAAAAGCAAAAAAAAGTCAATACTAAAGGACTTTATCAACGAGCGTTTCGGGATGCTTTTAGCAAACTTGATCCCCGATACATGATTAAAAATCCGGTGATGTTTGTCGTTTGGTTAGGAACAATTATTACAGCCCTATTAGTTCTTGATCCTAACTTATTTGGAACAGTTCAAGGAGAAAATAATCGCTTTTTTAATTTCCTCGTCACAGTGATTTTATTATTAACCCTACTGTGTGCAAATTTCGCTGAAGCCTTAGCAGAAGGAAGGGGAAAAGCCCAAGCAGATTCCTTACGTTTGACCAAAGCAGAAACCACCGCCCGCAAATTATTACCCGATGGTTTGATTGAAGAAATTAGTTCCACATCGTTAAAAAAAGGAGATCAAATTAAAGTTATTGCTGGAGATATGATTCCAGTGGATGCTGAAGTAATTTCAGGAGTTGCTTCCGTCGATGAATCAGCAATTACTGGCGAATCTGCCCCGGTTTTAAAAGAACCCGGAAGCGATGTTGCTAGTTCTGTAACCGGAGGAACTCGGATTATTTCTGATGAATTAATCTTACGGGTAACATCGGAACCAGGTAAAGGATTTTTAGACCGAATGATTGCTTTAGTTGAAGGAGCGGAACGAACAAAAACCCCAAATGAAATTGCCTTAACGGTGTTATTAGCGGTATTAACTGAAGTATTTTTAATTGTAGTAGCTACGATTTCACCAATTGCTAATTATGTTCAAACTCCGGTTAGTATTGTGATTTTAATTGCCCTATTGGTGGCATTAATTCCCACAACAATTGGCGGTTTATTAAGTGCAATTGGAATTGCTGGAATGGATCGAGTAGCCCAATTTAATGTGGTTGCAACATCGGGACGGGCGGTAGAAGCCTGTGGCGATATCAATACTTTAGTATTAGATAAAACCGGAACCATTACGTTAGGAAATCGACTAGCTGAGGAGTTTATTCCAGTTAATAATCATACCACAGAAGCAGTTGCTAAAGTGGCACTCATGGCTAGTATTTTTGATGAGACACCGGAAGGAAAATCAATTGTTAGACTCGCAGAAAAACTGGGGGCGACGGTTAATTTTAATCGGGAATTAGCCGAAGGAATTGAGTTTTCTGCTAGGACTCGGATGAGTGGTACAAACTTACCCGATAACAGTGAAGTCAGAAAAGGGGCTGTTGATGCAATTAAGGGGTTTGTTCGTTCCCGTGGAGGTCAACTAACGGATGATTTAGATATCGCTTATCAGCGTGTTTCCCGTTTGGGTGGTACACCTTTAGCCGTTTGCCAAGATAATGAATTGTATGGAATTATTTACCTCAAAGATATTATTAAACCCGGGATTAAAGATCGTTTTGATCAACTGCGACGGATGGGAGTTCGAACCGTAATGTTAACGGGAGATAATCGAATTACAGCCGAAGTTATCGCCCAAGAAGCGGGGGTAGATGACTTTATTGCCGAAGCCACTCCAGAGGATAAAATTGCTGTGATTCAACGGGAACAATCCCAGGGTAAATTAGTAGCAATGACCGGGGATGGTACCAATGATGCTCCGGCTTTAGCTCAAGCAAATGTCGGGTTAGCAATGAACTCTGGAACCCAAGCTGCAAAGGAAGCTGCGAATATGGTAGACTTAGATTCTGACCCCACAAAGTTGATTGATTTAGTCACCATTGGTAAGCAATTATTGATTACTCGCGGGGCGTTAACTACTTTCTCTATTGCTAATGATATTGCTAAGTATTTTGCGATCATTCCAGCGATGTTTTCTGCTGCGGGTATTGGCAGTTTAAATATTATGGGGTTAGCCAGTAGTCAATCGGCTATTTTATCCGCCCTAATTTATAATGCTTTAATTATTCCAGCCTTAATTCCTTTAGCCTTAAAAGGGGTTAAGTTTCGCCCCGTTAGTGCTAATCAATTACTGAGAGAAAATATTTTGATTTATGGATTAGGAGGAATCATTGCACCCTTTATTGGAATTAAAATGATTGATAGCATCATCGCTATTATTGGTTTAATATAAGAAAAGAAACCGGGTTTCTGTGGTAACAAAATAGGAGTAAAAATGAAAATTTCGGATGATTTTAATTCAATATTACCTAGTGAATTTAAAGGAATAATTTCCTTAATCCAAACTCAAGGTAAACGCAACCTTTTACCCATTTCTTTGTTTTTTCTGTTATCCTGTAATCTAATCTTTGCCCCCGTAATTTATGCAGCAACGGGAGAAGAAATAACTCGAAAAGCAGCTTGGGCTATTGGAGTTTTAATTTTAGTAACAATAGCCATTGCGCTCTATTTATTGGCTGTAATTTTACAACCTGAACGGTTTTAAAAACCAGCCAAACTCTCAAAAAATGTACTTTCAGTTTCAAAATATACTATGTTCAGAGATTTGTTAACAGCCATCCGCACTACCCTAGTTTTATGGGTTTTAACGGCTATTTTATACCCGGTTTTGATTCTAATAATCGGTCAAGGAATTTTCCCATTTCAAGCGAATGGAAGTCTGATTAAAAATCCTCAAGGAGAGATTATTGGTTCGGCTTTAATCGGTCAGAATTTTACCTCCAATCGTTATTTTATATCCCGTCCGAGTAGTGTTGATTATAGTCCCGTTAAAGATGGTTTAGCAACGGGAATTTCAGGAGGAAGTAATTTAGCACCGAGTAATCCAGATTTGTTAAAAAAAGTAACAGAACGAATTGATCAACTACAATCTAATAAGATTACTCCCACGGTGGATTTAGTTTATTCATCGGGTTCAGGGTTAGATCCTCATATTAGTATTCAAGCCGCAAAAGCCCAAATTCAACGAGTAGCTAATGCGCGTTCTTTGAATCCTAATCAAATAGAAATTCTAGTTAATAAAAATACTGATAATAGATTTTTAGGAATTTTTGGAGAATTGGGGGTTAATGTGCTAAAACTAAATTTAGATTTAGACAACCTATCCAATTAACGATGATTAATAGCAGTGAAATTGAAACTCAAAAGAATTCCCCTGAATCCTATTATCAAACATCCTCTCGAAATCGAGGAAAACATAAAATTTTTATTGGGATGTCTCCAGGGGTCGGTAAAACCTATCAAATGTTAGAAGAAGGACATCAATTAAAAGAAGAAGGAATTGATGTTGTAATTGGGTTATTAGAAACCCATGGACGGGAAGAAACCGCAGAAAAAGCGATAGGTTTAGAAGTTATTCCTAAAAAAACTGTTGTTCATCAAGGGATCACCCTATGGGAAATGGATACGGATGCGATTTTATCTCGTCAACCTCAATTAGTTTTAGTGGATGAATTAGCTCATACTAATGTTCCCGGTTCTCTTAAAGAAAAGCGTTATCAAGATGTAGAAACTATTCTAAATCATGGAATTGATGTCTATTCAACGGTGAATATTCAACACTTAGAAAGTTTAAATGATTTAGTCGCAAAAATTACAGGGGTTATTGTTCGAGAACGCATTCCCGATCGTCTTTTGGATGAAGCGACACAAGTTGTGGTGATTGATGTTACCCCAGAAACCCTACAAGAACGGTTAAGAGAGGGTAAAATATATGCACCGGAAAAAATAGAACAAGCGTTACAAAATTTCTTTCAACGTCGTCATTTAGTGGCGTTGCGAGAGTTAGCTTTGCGGGAAGTTGCTGATAATATTGAAGCCTCAGCAGAAACCACTGAAAAAACTTTATTTTGTAATGTTCATGAGCGAGTTTTAGTTTGTATTTCAACTTATCAAAATTCACCCCAACTTTTGCGGCGCGGGTTACGTTTAGCTAATGCAATGAAAGCCCGTTTATATGGGTTATATGTGGAAAATCCAGAACGTTTTTTAAGCAAAGAAGAAAGTTTACTCTTAGAAACTTGTCAAGATTTAATTAAAGAGTTCGGGGGAGAATTTATTCGGATTAAAAGTTATAATGTGTCGGAAGCGATCGCTGAAACTGCTCAACAATATCATATTACTCAAGTTGTTCTCGGACATACGCGCAAATCTCGCTGGGAATTGTTTTGGAAAGGATCACCCGTTCAGCAATTATTAAAATATCTGAAAGGTGTTGATATTCATATTATTGATGCTGAGAAAATATTGAATTTACCCTCATAATTTTATTAATTGCATAATAGCGGATAAGCTGTATAATCAAGATATAAGAGTTGTTTTTTCCCAGTTTAATCACATCTTTGGTTGGAAAAATTTGAGTATGCTTTGCCATAATCAATTCCCCATCCCACCTAACGGAACAGAAATTAAATCATGAAATTGGGTATCTCTAATTCTTTTTAATTCCCACATCCATTTGGTTTCTGCGTCGATTTGTTGATAATATTTTTGAGCTAAATTCTGCTGTTGAGAAACATCGGTTTCCCCCCATAATTTTAATGCCATATCTCGTCTTTTTTGACAAATAACTGTTTCAATAGACGCAATAGAACTGCGAACAACTAATTGAGCGCGACAAATATCAATTTCCGTATGTTCATCCAGATAAAATAGATGATAAAATTGTTTGGTTTGTTGATTTTTATCTAAACAAACTTGTTGCAATTCCAGAATTAAATCCACCGGATCTAAACTCTTTTCAAATCGAGCCTCAATTTGGGCAATTTCTCGCCATAAAAACCGATGATGAGCTAAACTAAACTGTAAATCTCTTGCTTCTAACCCATCAACAATCATTGGACGATATTCGGGACAATGGAGATATATTCTGAGGAGTTTAACTTCTGCTTCTTCTAATAAACTTCGCTCAGAATTAATATTAACTAAAATATCAGAAGATTGTTTGTTTTTCGATGGTTCTGAATGATATTTATTGACTTGAGTTTGTAAATTTTTAGCTAATAAAGAAATTAACCGATTTTGTCCTTGACTCAGAAGTTCAGCACAGTATTGAATATAATGGGTGCGTTGCATTCCATTCTCGATTTTTCTCAATAATTCTACCATTTGTTTTGATACTTGCTGCGACTGGGCAACGGTTTCAAGATTTTTTCCAATTAATAACCTTTGAATTTGCCAATCAATCCAAAATGGAGCATTAACCAATAATTTTTGATAATCTTCAGCAGAATTATGAGTTAAAAACTCATCGGGATCTTTACCAGAAGGAATATTTAAAATTCGTAAATTAATATAACCTTGATAAGCCAGATCTTCGATTTCTCCAATCGCTCGTTCGGCGGCTTTATTCCCGGCGGCATCCGCATCAAAATTGAGAATAATTTGTTTAGATTCCGTATATCTAACTAACTGCCGAACTTGATTCAAATTTAACGCAGTCCCTAAAGAAGCCACAGCATTTTCTATTCCGGCGGTATGTAAAGCAATTACATCAAAATATCCCTCAACAACAATCGCCTGATCTTGTTTACTTATAGCATTTTTAGCTTTATCTAAACCAAATAAAGTCTTACCTTTATCAAATAATTCAGTTTCAGGAGAATTGAGATATTTTGGCAGTTCATCCCCTAAACTTCTGCCCCCAAATCCAATAATTTTTCCTTGACTATCATGAATTGGAATCATTAATCGATCTCTAAATCGATCATAATATCCATTGCCAGTTTTTCGAGGTACAATTAACCCAGCTTGTTCGACTAATTCCGCCGGAAAATGTTTTTGTTCTACCAAATAATCCGATAAAGTTTCCCATCCTTGGGGAGCATATCCTAACTGAAAATATTGAATCGTATTTTCTTTAAGATTTCGTTTTAATTTTAAATAATCTAAAGCTTGCAGTCCTTCCGGTTGTCTTAAAGTATATTGATAAAAACTGGTTGCGATCGCTAAAATCTCATATAATTGTTCTCGTAAAGAAATCTGTCTCTGTAATTCCTGACGTTTTTCAGGTTCCAAAGTCTTCACCGGAACTTGATACCGTTTAGCTAACTCTAAAACCACTTCGCTAAAAGAACTTTTATCCAAATCCATAATAAATTTAATCGCATTTCCCGCCGCCCCACATCCAAAACAATAAAACATTTGTTTAGTAGGACTCACGGTAAAACTAGGGGTTTTTTCATCATGAAAAGGACACAAACCCACAAAATCTTTTCCTCGCCGTTTCAACGAAACTTTCTCAGACACGATATCATAAATATCCGCCCTTTCTTTGACATCTTCTATTGTTTCTGGATGAATCCGTGGAGTCAGCATTGAGGATTAGATTGGGATGATAAGTCTTTATTTTGCCATAAAATATCCTTTATGATCTTTCTAATCTTTTGAGTGTCTTATTTTTTTAAAGGTATTGTTATTTACAATAGGCATAAATTCAATAAATCATTTGAAGAATTTGTTGTTGTGCTTCAGCACCATTTTCAGAGAACTAAAGCACAACAACAGATTTTGATAATAAAATTTAGTATAATACACTACCAATACTTAGCAGTTGTTTAGGATTTCAAATCTACTCACTTGAAAAATTTTTGTAGACGATGTATATTTAGGAACGTAAACTTTACACTTCTGAACCAGAAGCAAAAAGATATGTTAAACAACCCAATAGTGATTAAAATTCTCAAGAAAGGTAGTGTTAAAGCTGCCTTTATGCTTGCTGGTGGAACCTTTGGTGGTTTTGCTGGTGGAGCCTTTGGATTAATGTTAGGTGAGATGATTTCTGGTTTGGCCGATGGAGTTCCAGATACGGTTGGTGAAATAATGGCTGAAAAAATAGCTGAAAATGCTGAAACTATTGGTAAATTTGTTGGTGGGGTGTTAGGTTCATACGTAACTGAGGAGATTATTGACCAAGCTACTACAAACGACGTAAATAATAATACTAATAATACAGAGGGTTTTGAACCTATTCAGTGAAAATTTTTGCTGGTCTAGTTTATAGCTATCTTTTCTAACTGAAGAAAAATGTACTTTTAATACTACAAATGTTACAGGAGCCAATGGAAAATTTTCCATTGGCTCCTGTGTGATCACCTTAATATCTCCTACAATCTCGACTAAACCAGTTCTGGTTCTTTCGGTTTTGATTCCGATATAGATATGACAAAAGTTTCCCATACTTGGGGAGCATATCCTAACTGAAAATATTGAATCGTATTTTCTTTAAGATTTCGTTTTAATTTTAAATAATCTAAAGCTTGCAGTCCTTCTTTTTCTACTCCTCTCCATCAATTTGACAATAATATTCTTCCGTTTCAGCATCTCTTTCACGACGATAATCTTCAATATCTTTGAGCATCTCGTCAAAATAGGGATCATCTTTAAACATTCCTGCAAACTTCATCCAAGGATGTTCCGGTTTGGGTAGAGGAATTTCTAACTGCACAATTTCACCTTGTTTTAGAATAGCATTAACTTGTTCTAATAATTGTTCTAGTGCCGCTTCTCGACTTGAACCCTTAGCTTTACAATCTAAACCTAATACTGTTACTATATATTCTTGATTTTGTTGTTGAATTAACACAGGATAAGTCAATTTGGCAATAGATGGAGATGACGCTTGAATTAAGTTGGCAGTCATATAACTATCCTTTTATAATCTAATTCAGTCTTATTATACACTATTTTAAGTCAAGATTGTGTTACTTGAGTTCCCAGAGTTGTGATTGTTGATCAACTTTTTCTAATTGATAGTTTTGACTTTCAATCCTTTGGCGCAATTTTTGAGAGGGGTTAAGAATAAAAACCCTGGGGCCAATAGGAAGTAATAATAGATTCGGTTCCGCATTGACCATAAATAGTTTAATATCAGGGTTTAATTCATAACTTAGAGAAATAATATTCCCTAAATTTGTATAATCACTCCCGCGATCAACAATGAGAGTGGCAGATTTATTTTTATTTAATTGTTGGACAATTTGAGGATTTTCAGAACTGGGAATTTGATGCCACCAGCTTTGAGCATTAGCACTCATACTAATAGAAATTAAGCTAAATGTAAAAACTATAGCTAGTAGCGATCGCCAAAATATTTCTCCATCAATTAAGGAATTTTTATTATTTTTAATATGAGTAGAAAACAAATAAGCAACGGCTAATTGAACGCTAGGAAAACAGGAAATTAAAAAGCGAGTTACCCCGGAACGTCCTCCCCCTACAAGCACATCGGGTAAGGCTAATATTAAAAAAGGAACTAAAATAGATGTCCAAATAAATAGGCGGGTTTTTTGGTTTGTTTGTTGGCTAATTTGAAATAATGCCACCACAATTAAGATCACAAAAGGAAGTCTGAGTAAATACATCTGAATACTGTTGAAATCGAAATTTATATCAACTAATACAGAAGTAAAACTCAAAATCCAAAACTTGCTTAAATTTAGTAAACTGGTGGGATAACTAGACCAGTTAGTAACATCCATCGCCCGTTGTAAATTATTGATTAAAATAATTAACCAAGGACTAAAAGCTAGAATTGCGATCGCAACAGCACCTAAAAATTCCAATAATAACTGAGAAAAAGGAAAGCGTTTTCGTTTTTTAAAAGATCGGGAAGACTCCATACTCAGTAACAGAATATAAGCCCCATGACCCATCATGGTTAACCCGAATAAAACATGGGTATAGAGTCCAAAAATACAGGCTAAACTATAACCCGCCCAAAATAGCGGATGTCGCCAACGAATTGCTTTGAGTAAAGCATAACCACTAGCAATTACCATTAAGGTAAGTAAACTATATTGTCGGGCAGTTTGAGCAAATAAAATATCAAAGGGAGATAGGGCTAAAAAAGCCGTAGCCAGTAATGCGGTTTGGGAAGATTGAAATAATTCCCAAGCCAATAAATACATAAACGGCAAGGAAATTAAACTAATTAAAACGGGTAAAAATCGAGAAGCCAGAATAGAATTACCAAACAAAAACATCCATCCCCGTGCTAATAAAAAGTAAAACGGAGAAAGTTGCGGATCTTCTGTAGCTAAAGAATTGAGAGTATCTAGGGGGGTACTATTGGGTTTCAGTTGTTGATATTTTAGGAGATCAACGGGGTAAACCATACGATTTTGATAGAATTCCTGAGCAAATTCTTCACCCGTATATCCAGCCGATCGCAAAGTAGTATAAACCTCATCATGCCCATAGATTTTTCCATCTAAAGCCACAAATCGAAAGGCGATACCAATGACAATAACAACAATTAAAAATAACCTCAGAATTTGAGGACGAATTCTTTTAAAAAAGTTCCAGAGACGCCACATAAAATCCGTTTAAATTAAGTTTGATTTTATAAAATTTAATCTTAAAGCTTCTGACTAAAAAAGCAGGGATCTCCCCTGCTCAAATTTGGCTCAAGTTCTAAAATAGTTTTAAGAAATTAGCGAGTTAGGGGATGATTCATGTCGCCCTAACTCATTCCATCTCAAACCCTACTTAGTATAAAGAGCTACTGGGTTTGTGGACGATAAAGCTTAACACTTGGCATTGCTTCACGTTATCAAAACCCATCACACGGATATAACATTTGGAATTTTCTTGGCGGCAAGCTTGAACTTCATTCAAGACTTCTTGAGAAGTAGTGGCATTGAATAAAGGAAGTTTCCACAGTGTCCAATAATGTTGGGTGGGTTCGGAAGATTCGCTAAATTCCACACCGGGGATATATCCTTGATCCAGAATATATTGGACTTGCTTGACAATTTGAGAATCGGTCAAGGGAGGAAGATAGGATAACGTTTCAAAACGACGTTCTTTTGGTAATGTCCGCATTGTTGTTTCTAAAGTTAAATCCACTAAAGGTTAATAGGCGATCGCAGTGGTCATCATCCTTGAAACTCACCGCAAGTCGGGGTTCGGTTCTGAATCGGTTTGTAATTCGATTTCTGGGTTAGATTCAACACTACTCAGTTGCGTAATTCGTTCTAAATACTGGCGCCGATAATCTATATTGGCTTTTTGAATATTTTCACGAACCATTTCCGGTAAATAATCGGCTACTTCCTGCACGAGATGTTCCCGTACCGTCATCATCCGAAACGCCATCTCCTGATTTTCTTGGAGCATTTCCTGTAGATAGGCTTCTCCGTCCTGAATCTTCCCGGTTGAGGAAAATTCACTCAGCCAGATCGCTTGTCCAGGGTTAGTTTCCCATAGTTGATCCGTGATAATCCTTACAGCCTGATAGGTCAGGTAACTTGCCAGCACTTTTGATGTTTCTTTCGCAACTTGTTTGATGTCCATAGGCTGACCCTAACCCTCTTGATGATGGATTTAGATTTTAGATTTTGGATTGAGTTGTAACCACAACCGACCTGACTTGTCAAGTCTGACCCACAATCCAAAATCCTCAATCTTCAATCTTCAATCTGGAATCAATTAGACGGTATCCATTGACTCGAACTCAAACTTGATTTCTTTCCAGAGTTCGCAAGCAACGGCCAGTTCAGGAGACCATTTGCAAGCTTCACGGATGACGTCGCCGCCTTCACGCATCAGGTTACGACCTTCGTTACGCGCTTGAACACAAGCTTCGAGGGCCACACGGTTAGCGGTAGCACCAGGAGCATTACCCCAGGGGTGTCCGAGGGTTCCACCACCGAACTGTAAGCAAGAGTCATCGCCGAAGATTTCCACCAGGGCGGGCATATGCCAAACGTGAATCCCACCGGAAGCCACGGGCATCACACCAGGCATGGAAGCCCAATCTTGGGTGAAGTAAATCCCACGAGAGCGATCAATTTCAATATGATCTTCACGCATCAGGTCAACGAAGCCCATGGTGATGCCTTTTTCGCCTTCGAGTTTACCCACAACGGTACCGGAGTGCAGGTGGTCACCACCAGACATCCGTAAGCATTTGGCTAAAACGCGGAAGTGAATCCCGTGATTTTTTTGACGGTCAATCACAGCGTGCATAGCACGGTGAATGTGAAGTAACACGCCATTGCGACGACACCATTTAGCCAAGGTGGTATTAGCAGTGAAACCACCTGTAAGGTAGTCGTGCATGATGATCGGGGTTTTGATTTCTTTAGCGAATTCAGCCCGTTCCATCATTTCTTCGCAGGTGGGGGCGGTCACGTTTAAGTAGTGGCCTTTGATTTCCCCGGTTTCTGCTTGAGCTTTTTCGATGGCTTCTTGAACGAACAGGAAGCGATCGCGCCAGCGCATGAAGGGCTGGGAGTTGATGTTTTCGTCGTCTTTGGTGAAGTCTAAGCCACCGCGTAGAACTTCATAAACGGCGCGGCCATAGTTTTTGGCAGACAGACCGAGTTTGGGTTTAATCGTACAACCGAGGAGAGGACGACCGTATTTGTTTAATTTATCGCGCTCAACGGTAATCCCGTGAGGAGGGCCTTGGAAGGTTTTCAGGTAAGCGATGGGGATGCGTAAATCTTCTAAACGCAGTGACCGCAGGGCTTTGAAACCAAATACGTTACCGACTAAAGATGTCAGTAAGTTGGTAACGGAACCTTCTTCAAACAGATCCAGAGGATAGGCAACGTAGCAGATATATTGGTTATCTTCACCGGGAACGGGTTCGACTTCATAGCAACGACCTTTATAGCGGTCGAGGTCAGTCAGCAAGTCCGTCCACACCGTTGTCCAAGTTCCGGTCGAGGATTCAGCAGCAACCGCAGCACCAGCTTCTTCCGGGGGTACTCCAGGTTGAGGACTCATCCGAAAGGCAGCCAGAATGTCTGTATCTTTAGGTGTATAGTCGGGCGTGTAATAGGTCAGTTTATAGTCCTGTACACCAGCTTTATAGCCAGATTTGGACTTGGTTTGTGTTTGAGAGTAAGACATATCTCCCTTAAAGCTCCCTTTGTTTAGGAATCGATTATTTTATGCACGGATTGGCAATTGATTAAAATAGTATCAAGAAACGAGTCATTGCAACGTTGAATATTTTTAATATTTTTATAACATTTGTTTATATTTCTTCTTGTTTTGCCAGATTTACCTCAGATCCCTGTTATTTTTTCGCTTACATATCACCAAAATGACTTTTTTTATATTAAGTCTTATGAAATAAATTCTGGACAACAGAATAAGTGATTTTACTTAACTATTTTCTAAAATTTAGATTGCACAATCATAGTCTGTTGTCAAGCAGAACATCATCAGTAATTCCGTATTTTAAATTCAGGTTAGGCGATGAAAATTAAGTCTTGTCCACTTCAGATTGGTAGTAGTTTAAGTCTCAAGGTTTATAAATAGTATATAGTCTATAGTAAATTAATTAATGATTGATTTAAGTCTATTAAAACAAAACTGGGTGATCCGTAAGACTGTTCGTTAAGATGGTGGTTAACTCAATACCAATCACTGTTCACCGCCCATTGTGACTTCACCCACCATCCATTGTATTAATCCCCAATGCTCCCATCCCTCAAATCAACCTTGGGGGAATAAATTTTGTCAGAGTTGCGGCGCCCCCCTACAACTCAACCAACGCTATATTCCCTTACATAATTTAGGGACTGGGGGGTTTTCCCGTCTTTATACCGTCTGGGATCTGAAAACCCAAACCGAAAAAGTCCTGAAAGTCCTGCTGGAACCCTCCCCCAAAGCCCTAGAACTCTTTGAACAAGAAGCGGAGGTTTTAGCCCAATTACGCCACCCAGGAGTGCCTAGGGTCGAAGCAGATGGCTATTTTTATTTAAAAAAACGTAACGTCTCCGAAGGCCATCTTCCCTGTTTGGTAATGGAAAAGATTCATGGCCACACCCTACAGGAAATTTTGGAGCAATATCCCCAAGGCTGTCCCGAAGACTGGGTGATCAGTTGGCTTTCCCAAGCCTTAGATATCCTACGGGAATTGCATGGCCATCAAATTATTCATCGAGACATCAAACCCTCAAACCTGATGTTACGGATGACATCTGGCGGCAAGGGGGGCCAAGTTTCGGACACCCAACTGGTGATGATTGACTTTGGAGGTGCAAAACAAATTGGCCCTATCCCCCATGGCGATCGCGAAAGTAGCCCCCGCAGTAGCACTCGCCTAATTTCCGCCGGATATAGTCCCCCGGAACAGGTAATGGGGGCGATGGTTGGGCCAGCAACGGATTTCTATGCCTTGGGACGCACTTGTATTCATTTATTAACGGGTCAATTTCCAGGGGATTTAGATGATGCTTACACCGGGGAATTACGTTGGCGAGAAAAAGCCCAGGTGAGTCCTGGGTTTGCTCATTTATTAGATCGGATGGTGCAACTTGATCCCCGTCAACGTCCCCAAACCGCTAAAGAAATTCAAACGGATATTTTTAGAATTATTCGACAGAAAAAACATCCTCGACGGATGATGTCTTCCCATCAACGGTTGGTTGATAATCTGACAACGACTTTAATTCAATGGGATAAAGGCTTAATTCAACTATTTTTTGGAATAGGAAAACTAACCATACATTCTGTTCGGGGTTTAGTGGAAACCAGTTGGGAAATTGCCTTAGCTGGAACCGGATCAATTGTGGGAACAGTAGTTGGATCAATATTAATTTATTTCCCTGGGTTGGGAGAAAAAATTACTCTTATTTTAGCTCAAGAATTACCCCGAATTTTGCCTAAAGTTCCCCTAACTTTAGGCGCGGAAGTGTTAGTTTGGGGATTAGCTGGATTAGGAGCCGGAATTGGATTAACCGATGCTGGAGGGTTTGGTCAACGTCGCCGTTATTGGTTAGCTGGGATCATGGGAATATTAGGCTATATTGTCGGAGGGGCTAGTGAACAACTGATCAATAAGTTAGGAAATATAGGTCTTCAGGGATGGAAATTAGAATTGTTTAATCAACTCCCTTTCGGAATAGCCGCCGGGTTAGTAACTTTAGGTTTAGGATTACGCAGTGATCAAATATTTCAGGGAATCTTTGTTTTATTAACCGTTACTACCATATTTTTAGGTTTCAATCAATTTCATATTTTGCCTCAAGGAATGTTACAGTTTCCCACCCAAATTCAATACTCTAATTTATGGCATAATTTAGGATTTATGGCTTTACTCAGTGGCACAACAGCTTTTTGTTTGGGGATAACTCACTATTTCATTCTTCCCCTATTTCGATGGTTTAGAAATTAGTTATAAGTTTTCAGATTCCGACAGATTGAAATCTGTCGCTACACAGACGAAACCCGCCGACGCGGGTTTTGAAATCAAATATTCCTCACTAGATTATATATAGTTTAACTACCAAACTATTTTATTTCTTTTTAATTTCAGCTTTTGGAGATTCATCAGGAATAGTATACTTTAACTCCCCATCTTTCTGAACTTCCAGTTTAACTCCTAATTTAGTTAATTCTTGAATCGCTCTTTTTCTAACTAGCTTATCTTGTGTCGCACTATAAACCATCAACCAAGATTGAATGCGGATTAATTTATTATCGGGATTTTTTCTTAAAATTTCAGCAAATTCTCGTAAACGAGGAGCAAAATCTTTATCCGGTGTTTCTTCTGCCCATTTTGCTGCCATTTCATGAGATTTAATTGCAGCCTGAGTATCACCGATTAATAATAATTCATCAATGCCTTTAGTTCTCCAAACCAACCAAGATCGAGGATTTTTTTCTGGAGAAATAGACTTTAACCCCTGTTCTATCAGTTTAACTGTTAAATCAGGTCGGGCTTGGTAAAAAGAAACCGATGTCGATAAAAAATTATACATTTCCACCCAAAGGGGATCGTGAGCCACGATGACCTCGAAATAATTATCTAACAATTCATAATCTGTTTGTTCCCGCGCTAAATCATCCCCAAAATATTGCAGAAAGTTTAAAAATGTCCAACCCGCGACCAAATTCCCATAACCCAGAGTGGGGAATTTTTTAAGTAATCCTAACCGCGCCGCCTCCCGTTCTTTTTCTTGCTTGGCTGCGATTATAGCTTCCTTATCCAATTGTGCCGTTTGCACCCGAGAAACTTCCAACCCGCCCGGAGCATAGAGTTGTATTCCAATAACACTGACTAAGGCGATTCCAGCGATCGCCATCGGCATCAGAAAAGATAATCCTTTTGGCAAAGCAGACTTAACTAAAAGACGAACCACAATTTTTGCTAGAACTCCTGGTGCTTTTGCAATAATATCATGAATTTTTTGACCCGATTTGAAAAACTCAAGTTAAACTTTTATTGTGGGTGTAATTGGTCGGGACTAATTCTTTTACCTACCATTAACAGCAACCCTACCCATCCAATTCCATGTCGAGCTATAATCAGAGCAGCTAAAACAATTTAGTCAGGAAAATCGACACGCCATCATGAAGGAGCAACTAGAGGTTTTTTTCAGGCAACGATTTTGCATCCCCTAAATTTGGCAATGGGTCAGATCGGGATCTGGCATGACTTGATTGTTGTCAATCCCTCTTAAATCGGGAAAAATTGCGTGGGAAAACAGTAAAGATCACCAATCTTAACCCGTTTTTTCCTTTGGCCAGTCAATTCAGAATCAGATCACTTTAAAATTAAATCTAGGCTTTCAATCCTAACTCTAACGAGGAGTTAAGGATATCAAGCGATATAGGGAGACTCAATGAATCAAAACGTTAAACGCTTTTCTCCGCTCCGTCAGGCCTTATTTACAGGCGCGATCGCAGCCGTTACCGCCTTCGTCATGCCCGCTTGGAGTAGTAGCGTCAGTGCCCCCCTCAAAGATAGCCCTAAAGCCGTATTGGATGAGGCTTGGCAGCTTGTTTTTCGAGAATTTGTTGATGGGAAGTTTAACCAAGTTAACTGGCAAGCCCAAAGGGAAGAACTCCTGAGCAAGAACTATACTTCCCGGGAAGAAGCCTATACAGCCCTGCGAAAAGCCCTAGAAAAACTCCAAGATCCCTATACCCGCTTCATGGATCCTAAACAGTATGAAGCGTTGACGAATCAAACTGCCGGGGAACTTTCTGGGGTGGGAATGCAGTTGACCCTGGATGAAACAACCAAAGCCATTACCGTTGTCGAACCGATTAAAAATTCTCCCGCCATCAAGGCGGGAATTCAGTCGGGGGATCGGGTACTTGCTATTGATGGAGTCTCCACCACGGGTATGACCGTGGAACAAGCGGCCAATAAAATTCGGGGGTCTGTTGGCACAAATGTCAATTTACGCATGGGACGGGAAGGAGAAAAAGAATTTGATTTGACCCTGACTCGCGCCCGAATTGAATTAGAAACCGTTACCTATCGTGTCAATAACGAAGGAAATCGCAAAATTGGTTATATTCAACTGCGAGAATTTAATTCCCATGCAGCCGAACAAATGCAAGCCGCGATTCAAGCCTTAACCAAAGAAAATGTTCAGGCTTTTGTTCTGGATTTACGGGGAAATCCTGGGGGATTATTGCGTACCAGTATTGATATTGCTCGGATGTGGATGGATACGGGGGCAATTGTGAGTACCGTTGATCGTAATGGCAAAACCCAGGAAATTCGTAATAACCGCACCTCGATCACAAAATTACCTGTTGTCGTGTTAGTCGATAGTAATTCTGCCAGTGCGAGTGAAATTTTAGCCGGAGCATTGAAGGATAATCAACGGGGTGTGGTGATGGGAACTCAAACCTTTGGCAAGGCTTTAGTCCAATCGGTGTTTTCCCTGTCTGATGGTTCCGGGTTGGCGGTGACAATCGCCCATTATTACACGCCCAATGGTATTGATATTAGCCACAAAGGAGTTACCCCCGATGTTAAGGTGGATATCTCCGATGATCAGAAAAAACAATTGGCTACTGATCCGAAGTTAATTGGGACACCCCAAGATCCTTTTTACGCCAAAGCCATTTCTATTCTCGCGGGGCTGGGTGGAAATCGACCCTTAGCTATTAACGAGTCTAAATAATGGGTTTGAGCTTAAGGATTATCTAAGGTTAACTGTCGAATCTGTTGAAATTGAAAATCCCGGGCTAAAGATTTCAGAACAGTGGATAAAGTTTGATGTTCCGAGGGAATTTGTTGAACTAAATGTAGAACTTCTTCTTCATCACAGAGAAGACAGGCTTCTTGTAGGGCGATAATCCATTCCCTCGACATCACTAATAGACTTTCGGAGGTTAAGGACGGGTTAACCGAAGATGAGAGGATGGAGGATCTGGGGGCGGAAGTGGTGGAGTTTGCATAGACGTATTTTAACTTCAAATATTCGGCCATTTTACTGAATAGTTCATTTTCCTGGAAAGGTTTACTCAAGTAGTCATTACATCCGGCCGATATAGCTAAGTTACGATCAGTTTTGGAAGCATAGGCGGTTAAAGCAATAATCACGGTATTTTCACCCTGTAAACTCGCACGAATTTGTTGAGTCGCCTGATAACCATTCATAATCGGCATTCTAATATCCATCCAGATTAAATGGGGTTGCCATTCTTCCCATATATGGAGAGCTTCTTGTCCATTTTCAGCCTCTTTAACCTGTAGACCGATTTGAGTTAATAATTTGATCATCAGTTGGCGATTTTCGGGTTGATCATCCACCACTAAAATTTTATATTCGGGTTGACCCGGAGCTAAACTTAAGACCTGGCGACTAATTTCTGGGGATTGAATTTGGCTTCCCTGGGTCACCAAGATGGGAATTTCTAACCAAAAGATACTCCCAACTCCCAGGGTACTTTTCACTCCCAAATTCCCTCCGATTAATTCAACAAATTTCCGGGTAATTGTTAATCCTAAACCTGTCCCTTCTAGGGCTTTCTTACCCGATTGACTTTGAATAAAAGCATCAAAAATATTATTCAATTCTGCCTCGGCAATTCCCACTCCTGTATCCTCAACTTCAAATCTAAGAATTAGGTTCTGGCTATTAACTGTTGAAGGTTGGAGATTAGTAGTTGATGATTGATGGTTAAAGGGTTTATATGCAATGACAGAGGACGATCGGATTTCTTCGTCATAGATGCAAGACACAGTTAAAGTAACACTTCCTTTCTGGGTAAATTTAATCGCGTTTCCCAAAATATTAATTAAAATCTGGCGGAGTTTATTGGGGTCTGTGATGATATATTGAGGAACATTAGGTTGAAGATTAAGACAAAATTTTAATCCTTTAGTTTCTACTCGTAAAGGGAACATTTCCCAGATGGATAAAATTAAATAATTGAGATCAAAGGTACTTTCATCAAAGGTCATGCGTCCGGCTTCTATTTTGGATAAATCTAAAACATTATTGATTAAATGGAGCAGATAATCACCACTACGGCGAATAATTTCTAAATTTTCTTGTTGATAGGCGGGAAGGGCTAAATCATGACTCATTAATTGAGCAAATCCCAGAATTGCATTTAAGGGAGTTCTTAACTCATGACTCATATTAGCAATAAAAATACTTTTAGTTTTATTGGCAACTTCTGCAGATTCCTTAGCTTTTTGCAGTTCTAATTCTACTTGTTTGCGATCGCTAATATCTAAAGCTGTTCCAAACAGTTGTACAATATTTCCCTGCTCATCTCTGACCCCTTCCCCCCGAACTTCTAAATATCGAATTGAACCATCGGTGCGAATAATACGATAATCTAGTTCATAGGAAATTCCTGATTTAATTGCTTGTTTAATATGATATTCAATATTCCTAAGATCTTCAGGATGAACATACTGTAAATACTCCACATAACTCGATTCAGTCTGGGATTTTTCTAATCCAAAAATTCTTAACATTTCCTCTGACCAACTTATTTTTTGAGTGGCGACATCAAATTTCCAATTACCAATATGAGCAATTCTTTGAGCTTCCACTAATGCTTCTTCACTTTGTCGTAATTTTTCTTCAGCAATTTTTAGTTCGGTTAAATTTCTAATACTAATCACAACTCCAGAAATATTTTGATTAAGTTCATAATAAGGGGCGTAGGTAACACTCAAAAATTGATGTTTCAAAGGAGGTAAATCTGACCAACAATGGTAATGAATTACTTCTCCTGCTAAACAGCGTTCTAAGTTGGGTTTCATAATCTGTTCAAATTGATCATAACCCACAAAATCCATCACTGGACGACCCATTAATGCTTCTAAAACTTGATGATAAAGATTCAAATAAGCCGGGTTAGCTAACTGATAGGTATAGTTTTGATCAATCAAACAAATTTGATCCGTTGTCGCCGCCACAATTCTCTCATAACGACGCAGGGCTTCTTCCGTCCGTTTGCGTTCACTAATATCTTCACAAATTCCCATCGCAGCAATAATTTGACCTTGGGAATTTCTGACTAAAGCAGTTGATAAACTAATATCAATTAAAGCTCCGTCTTTGCGTAGACGTTTGGTTTCCACTTGGCTTAAGGTATTAGCTGAAAAAGTATTTTCCACTATTTGTTGAAATTCTTGTTGAGAATCCGTAGGAATTATCGGTAATTTTTGACCCCTTACTTCCTGAACATTCCAACCAAAAATCCGTTCCGCCGCCGGATTCCAAACTAATATATTACCATTATGATCAATAACATCAATAGCAACGGGAGCAGCTTGAATGGTAGCTTGTAATAGATCATTAATCGCTTGTAAGGTGGCTTCAGTTTGTTTGCGTTCCGTAATATCTTGATAAACCGTTAAAAAGAGTTCTCCCCATTCATCTGCTAATAATACCGTTGAAATTAATAGGGTTTTAGTTTCTCCCAATTTAGTAATAATTGTGGTTTCAATATTATGTAATGACTCTTGATGAATCACCTGTTGTAACCGTTCACTCGCCTGTTGATAAGCCAGGTTATCGGGATAGAGTAACCGCATAAAATCCGGGTGACTTTGAGTATCTTCTAAACCATATCCTGTGATTCTTTCCATCTGGGAATTAAAGATCAAAAATTTGCCTTGGGTATTGCTTAAAGTAATCCCATTTCCAATAGTTTCAATCACTGTTTGTAAGCGTCTTTGGGTGATTTTTAGTTCGGATTCTGCTTTTTTACGATCATTAATATCAACCCAATATCCCACGATTTCTAAGGGTTGACCTTTGGAATTTCTAACTAACCGCATTTGCATATCTAACCAATGATAGGTATGATCAGCGTGTAGAAATCTATATTCATAATTAAATATATCTCGCTTTAAAATATGCTTTAATCCTGAGCGTAAAAGTTTGATATCTTCAGGGTGAACATGGTGTAACCAAAAACCGGGATTTCTGATAAATTCATGGGCGTAATAACCCAATAAAGAATGGACATTATCACTGATAAAAGTAATTTTATACTCTCCCTCTTGTTGACAACTAAAAATTACGGCGGGACTCACAGTTAATAAATATTGCAATCGTTCACTGACAGACCTTAATTCTAATTCTACTCGTTTCCGTTCAGTAATATCTAATAACACTCCACCGACACCAGAAGCACTACTATAAATATTAGTAGATAGGGGAAAAAATGAAGCCATCCAATAACTACGCATACCCGAATCATTATATTCACCACTAATTTCTAAATCTAAGATTGGTTCACCTTTACTTAATACTTCATCACAGACAAATTCTAAAATGGTTGTATATTCAGAAAATACATCTTGAATTGATTGACCAATATGAGTATCAGCCGAAATTCCGTGCATTTTTGCGATTGAATTATTAACTTTAATAAACTTTTTTTGATCATCTAAAATTAATAATCCGGCGGGAGCGCAAGCAAAAAAAGCATCTAACCAGGATTCTCGTTGAGCTAATTCTTCTTCCAGTTGTTTACGGTGAGTGATATCTTGAACTTGGGTAATAAGATATAAGGGATTTGCTTGATGATCTCGAACAATATTACCATTGAGTAAAATCCAAATAATCTGTCCTTGTTTATGGATATATCGTTTCTCAAGTTGATAGGTCTGAATTTGATTATTTAATAGGCTATGGAGATACTGAGTATCTGTTGCTAAATCATCGGGATGGGTAATTTTCTGAAAGTTTAAATTAAGTAATTCTGATTGAGGATAGCCGACAATTTCACATAGGGCTTGATTTACCCGTAACCACTGACCCTCTAAACTCAAAATTGCCATACCAATTGAGGCATTTTCAAAGATACTTCTAAATTGTTCTTCACTTTGGCGCAGATGGGTTTCTCTTTCTTTACGATCAATCAATGATTGATTTTTAATCCAAATATCATGTCCATAGATTGATGAAATTAAGCCACTCAAAATTAAGCTAATGATGTTATAAATCAGATGAATCAGAATAGAATCGGTAAAAATTAACTGAACAATGCCAATAAATAGACTCAGAAATCCTAACCCAAAAATCAATAAATTAATCGGGATAGAAAAAACTTTTAGATTTTCTAAAGATTGAGTAGGATTTGATGAAAATGATTGTTTCTTACTCATCAGAATACCTGCACTTTTTAGTTAATATGGTTAGAAGAATAATCTTAGTTAAAAAACTCGGTTAAGATGACAAATGACAGACAATATTTTTACCTTTATTTTTGGCTTTATAGAGGGCTTGATCTGCTTCTTTTATTAGTATTTGTGGTTCTTCATCCCCTGATGGAATTAAACTACTGACCCCTAAACTTAGGGTAATTACACCCTTTCCAGGGGATGTTTTATGGCATAATTGCAAATTATAAACAGCCTCTCGAATGGCTTCTGCCACTTGTAATGCCCCGGTTAGGGAGGTATTGGGAAGAATCACGGCAAATTCTTCTCCCCCATAACGGGCAACTAAATCCGCAGGACGTTTGAGGCTTTGATTAAGGGCTCTGGCAACTTGTTTTAAACAATCATCTCCGGCTAAATGACCATAGGTATCGTTATATAATTTGAAATAGTCAATATCAGCTAAAATCAGAGAGAGGGGCAGTTTTTCTCGTCGTAATCTTAGCCATTCTTGTTCTAAAATTTGATCAAATCGACGGCGATTTGCTACTTGGGTTAACCCATCTAAATTCGCTAGATTTTCTAATTCTTGATTAACCTGGTGTAGTTGTTGATAAAGTTGGGATTGTTCGATGGCGATCGCTAATTGATCGGTGACGACCACAGCCAATTCGACATCGGTTTCTGACCAGGGTACGGAGTGATGGCGAACAATACTTAAACTTCCCCAAGCATCCCCATGGGAATAAATAGGAATCGGCAACCAAATTCTGGAATATTGTTCAATTAAATCCTGATTACAGGGATCAATAACTGTTTCTGGATCTTCAACACAAAAAGTCTGCAATAATTTTAGACGTTCTGTTAATAAATAACCGGAATTAGAAAGTTTGGTATTGACTAATTTAGCTAGATCAGAATTGGGGAAATATTCAACAATCGGTTGCCAACTATTATATTGGGATAAATGTTGAACAATTGCCACCCAATCAGCTTGTAAAAGTTGACCAATTTCAGTGACCGCCGTAGAAAATACCGTTGATATTTCCAGGGAATTACGAATCGCCCGAATTACTCGATTTAAAGCTTGTTCCCGTTGATATTGGAGCCGTAAAGCCTCTTGAGCTTGTTCCCGTTCTAAAATTTCAAGCTCAAGTTGTTTTTTGTGCCATTGAATGGTGAGTTGATTTTTTACCCTAGCCAACACTTCTTCGACGTGAAAAGGTTTAGTAATATAATCTGAACCTCCCACACTAAAAGCTTGGACTTTATCTAATCCATCACTTAAAGCACTAAGAAAAATAATCGGAATATCCCGAGTTATAATATCTTCTTTTAAGATTTTACACACTTGATAACCCGACAAATCGGGCATGAGAATATCTAATAAAATCAAGTCAGGAGGACTCTTTTGAATGGTCTCCAGAGCCTCGTAACCATTACTAACGGCTCGAACTTTATAGCCATTTTCTCGAAGTAGATTGACTAACAGCCTTAAATTTGCTAGTGTATCATCAATAACTAGCAGATCTGCTCTGGGTGCAAAATTATAAGACACATACATTCGCTCTAATTCAGCTAACATAATAAACCTCAGATTAAACCGTCCTTAATCCGCCAGTCCGAGATTGCTATCCATTATACCTAGATTAAAGACCTAAGTTTTGTTTATTTTACCTTAATCTGTTCTGAACGGCAGTAAAGTTAATAATTCTACAACATTAGACCGGAGTAAATTTTCAAGCAGATTTATTCAGTTTAAACCGAAAAATTGTAAATAAAAACTTGGGAAGCAAATAAAAGTTTGAATTTCTTAATGATTTGTTATATTTTTGAAGTCTCTTATTTGATCTTCACAAATCTAGTGTTTATATAAAGGGTGCTATTGTGTAATTGTAAAATCAATGTAAAGCTATGATCAAATATTGCCAATTATCCCAAATAAAGCTATAATGCTCGTGGGAGTATTCTTACTCCGGGCATCTAACAGTTTATTAGGTCAGGAAAAAATTGATTAGCAAATCTTATCACACTTCCGACCATTCTACGGGTCACTCCTTTTCTGTCTCTTTAGGGATGACAGCAGAAGTGATCTATGAGTTTTTCCTGCATGGGGTACAAACTTCCAGTCCAGAAGTCGTTTTAGATAGCTTTGAACAACTATTTTTCTACCTGCTGTGTCCACGCCAGCCCGAGGTGCAAAGAGCTTTAGAGACTATTTTGAGTGTGGAAACGGGAGAATCTTGCTTTCATTCAACGATTCAAAGATGTTGCTATATTCTGATTAATAATTGGTTACTTAAACGTCAGCAAAGGTTGATTAAAAACCTGATCCAAAGATTATCAAACTCCCCGGATATTTATCAAACTTGTTTATCCATTCAAGAAAGCCGACTAATTCTATGGCTGAACAACTTTTTAAGCAGTGAAGATTATCAAAATTTACTCCAATGTGCGAATTTTGATCGCAATAATTGGAGTAGCCGTTATCAATCCTATTTATTAGTTCCTCAATATCTTAATCCTCGCAATTCTAGGGAACAAAAAGAAGTCGCTCGTAATTTAGCAAAACAGCTTAAAGATCAATATAAATTTGATTTGGCGATGTATATTACCCGTTTAGACTCTCCAATGGGTAAAAATCACAAACTGAATAATCCTACCCAACTTGGGGATGAAGTCATAAATTTAATTAAACAAACAATTTCTACCCAGCGTGTGTTTAATTATGGTAATCAGGCTAACTTGTTTTTACAAAATACTCAAGATTTTGATTATCAAAAATTTAAACAATGTTTGCCACAATATTTGATGTTTAATGTCAGTCAGCAATATCCGGCGAATATTCTCAGGGAAAAAATAGAAGAAAAATTGCAATCTCTGTACCGTCTCCATGATCAGAAAATTGTTAATAAGGCTCTGATTATTAGAAGCTGTAACCGACTGCTAGAGTTTTTATTAATTGAACCCGGGAAACCCCCTTCATTTTTATTTAACTTAATGATTCGTCAGGGAAGTCAACTGACCTTAGTGATTTTACTGCTGAAATTAGTATTATTAGGGAGTTCCTGTCGAACCTATTTAGAAATTTGTATTGCCAATTTGGTTCAATTCTATCAAGACCATGCAGAATTCGAGTGTCAGGGTTTAATCCAATTTTTAGAAATTTTTAATTTAGTCTTTACCTTATTTACAGAAAATATTCAATATTTTTTAGTCAAAACTAAAGATTTAGAACCCGGAACTCAGTCGGGAACAGAATTAGACACCTATCGTTTATTTTCTCAATTTAAAGGGCCAGATTTACGCCGTACCAATCTCAAAGAAATTGAGTTAAAAGGTCAGGATTTACGCGGTGCAGATTTGCGCGATATGGATTTAAAATCTATTAAACTGATTCGAGTAGATTTAAGTCTAGCTAAACTCAGCCATGCGGATTTAAGTCAGGGAATTTTTACAGAAACTAAATTTTTTATTTCTAATCTTAATTATACGAATCTGACCGGGGCTAATTTAATCAAAACAGATTTTCGTCGGGCTGAATTGAAACACGCTAACTTAACTGCTACGGATTTACAACACGCTAATTTTAATCGGGCTGATTTAAGGGGAGCAATTATCACAAAAGCGAATTTACAAGAAGCGAATTTAGAAAATACTGATTTAACTGAAGTAGATTTATCAGAATCAAATTTACAAGGGGCTAACCTGAATCGAGCTAATTTAAAAGGAGCTAATTTAAAAGGGGCTAATTTAAAAGGGGCTAATTTAAAAAGTGCTAATCTCGAAGGTGTGAATCTCGAAGGTGCTAATCTCGAAGGTGCTAATCTCGAAGGTGCTAATCTCGAAGGTGCTAATCTCGAAGGTGCTATTTTAGAGCGGGCAATTTTATCTCAAGCTAACCTACAATCCACGAATTTATCTAATGTAAATCTCATGGGTGCAATGGTTAATCAAGCCAATTTAAGTCAGGCTATTTTAATCAATTCCCAACTGAGAGATACTAATTTAGCCCAAAGTAATCTGAGTTATGCTGATTTAACTAAAGCCGATTTAACTAGGGCTAATTTGATGCAGGTTGATTTCACTTATGCGTCTTTAATAGATGCAATTGTTCGTCATACTAATCTCAAAGATGCGATTTTATTATATGCCGATTTACAGGGCGCTAATCTATTTCGTAGTGGGATTTCCCAAGCACAAATTGTTGGGGTTAAATTAGGGAATAATGCGGGATTATCTGATCAAACTCGAATTTTCTTGAAGGGGGAGGAGATCTAATTAAACAACGTAGTGAGCCCTTCAGGGCTCTCATTAAGAGAAGATTTGATTAAACAACGTAGTGAGCCCTTCAGGGCTCTCTCTCATTAAGAAATTAAGAGAAGATGCGCTTAAGCGCAACAACGGGTAGAGACGAGCCATGGCGCGTCTCTACAGGGTAGAATTAAATCAGTTTAACTGCCCGCAGGGTAAACATGATTCCTGCTGCTGCGACTAAGGCACCCGCATAGATGACCAGGTAAGCGATCGCGCCATCGGCTGTAATCATTAGACATCTCCATAAACATTACTCCATTGAATCATGAGTGATCATTCTGTGACTATCCGTAACGGGTTAAAAATGGAATACAATTTTTAAGAGTCAGTTAATAAGGAAAAAATATGGAGTCGTTGATTCGAGTTAATTTAGGTTTATTATCTTATGATATTGCCATCGGTGCTGGAAATTTAGATCGTTTGGGGGAATTACTCACTCCTTTAAATTTAGGCAAAAAAATATTATTAGTTTCTAACCCGGAAATTCTTAACTATTATGGAGAACGCACTTGTACAGCGTTAGAAAAATCGGGATTTGATGTAGCTATTTGTAACCTTCCCGCCGGAGAAGAATATAAAACCCCCCAAACCCTGCAAAAAATTTATGATGCGGCTTTAAAACATAAATTAGAACGTTCCTCCACAATGGTTGCTTTAGGAGGAGGAATTATTGGAGACATGACCGGATTTGCGGCGGCGACGTGGTTACGCGGAATTAATGTTGTTCAAGTTCCTACCTCTTTATTAGCGATGGTTGATGCGTCTATTGGTGGGAAAACTGGGGTAAATCATCCCCAAGGAAAAAATTTAATTGGGGCGTTTCATCAACCAAAATTAGTATTAATTGATCCAGATGTTTTGCAAACCCTTCCTGAACGAGAATTTCGGGCGGGAATGGCAGAAGTGATTAAATATGGTGTGATTTGGGATCATAAATTATTTGATAAATTAGAACAATCCCAAAACTTAGATAATATTCAATCTTTAGATAGTGGATTATTACAAGAAATTTTAACCCGTTCCTGTCAAAGTAAGGCAGATGTGGTGAGTCAAGATGAAAAAGAATCGGGGTTAAGAGCAATTTTGAATTATGGTCATACCATTGGTCATGCAGTGGAAAGTTTAACCGGATATACCGTGGTAATTCATGGGGAAGCAGTAGCAATTGGTATGGTCGCCGCCAGTCAAATTGCGCTGAAATTAGAATTATGGGATGAAGAAAGCGATCGCCGTCAATTTGATATTATTGAAAAGGCGAAATTACCGACCCAACTTCCCCCCGGACTGAATATTGATCATATTTTGGAAAGTCTACAAACGGATAAAAAAGTTAAAGCTGGAAAAGTCCGATTTGTCTTACCGACTCGCATCGGAGCCGCAACGGTGACAGATATTGTCACTTCTGATATAATCCGTCAAGTATTAGAAACTTCTCCCGTTCGTTGTCTAGCTTAGATGGGCAAAACGTCAAATTAATGTCATCGGATTGACACATTAACTTCATATCGTCACGATAATCTTTGACATCCTCCCCGCCGTAAAACGGGCGGGGATTCCTCACCACGCCATCTTTTTAGGATGGTCGCTGAATGGAGTTGACGCTTCATAGACTGTTGCTACACAAAAAGTAGTCTTATACTGTCTCCACGTCCGTTTTAAGTCTCGGAATGCCCTCCCGCGACTTTGAGTTTAACCTCGTTTACAAGTTAAACTTTTTGTTAAATTTGTTGTTAACCAATGCGTTCAAGGTTGGACTTTACCATTGCCTTACATCCGCTTCCCCTTTCTCATCGTCAACCCCACAGGACTGTCAACCTTGATATTTGTTTCGGAGTATCTTTGATAGGGTGGGTTTTTTCACACCACTGGTATGTTAACAAAAAACCACAGCAATTCGGTAGTTTTGTTATTTATCTTAATAAAAAGCCGTCGTAGAACGACGGGGTTTTAAACCCATTTTTTCGATAAATCAAAGGCAAGTTAACTCCTCACACCAAAATCACGTTTCGTTCCTCACCACTGGCTCATCACCAGTGGATTTTTTTTACTTGATTATTTGTTGTTGTACACTGGAAAACACTGCACTTCAACCGGGCTGAATTCACCCATGAGAAAATGGACTCCGATTCTACTGTTAACCCTGTATTTACTGGCGGTGGGGGTAACAATTGGACTAAAAAATCAAGATTGGATTCTAGCACAGGGGATGACATTATGGCAACAACAGCCTGCTCCTGTCACCTTCGAGCGGGTGACGGCGGAAATGGTATCTTCACCCCCAAAACCCGCAGAGGTCAAACTGGTGGACGATGAGAAACCCCCAGAACCGCCCAAGTTGAAGGAGCCAGAAGCGAAAATGATGGTTAATGCTAATAATATTCCTGTCCAGGGAACCTGCGCCCTACAACCCGACCCGAACCCCCCAGTTAATGGTAGACCTGGGCCAGCCGTTAATCCAGTCACGTTATATCGGTTTCGTCGGCCAACGGATGTGCAAACGGCCAATCTTCAAGGGGGGGCGGGTTACACTCCCAATGAATATCAAGCCATGGCGAATGCGACGAATTACGGACAAAGATTTTTATATGATATTAATGGTCAGCCTGTGAATAATGCCCCGATTGTGGTGATTCATGAAACCGTATCGGATGTTTATAGTGCGGTAAATTTGTTCCAAAATCCCCAAGCTTCGGAGGATAATCAAGCCAGTTATCATACTTTAATTATGTTAACTGGGGATATTGTTTATATTGTTCCCCCGGATTTAAGAGCTTTTGGTGCGGGAAATTCGGTATTTGCTAGTTCAACGGGAACGGAAACCGTAAAAACCCATGTTAAACGTCCGCCTTCGGTGAATAATTTTGCTTATCATGTTTCTTTAGAAACCCCTGTGGATGGTCGGAATAATGCTAATTCTCACAGTGGTTATACGAATGAACAATATCAATCTTTAGCCTGGTTAGTAGCAAAAACTGGGGTTCCTGATGCTAGAATTACAACCCATGCGGCGGTTGACCGTTCAGGGGAAAGGCGAGATCCTAGAAGTTTTGATGCTCAACTGTTTGTTCAATATTTACAATCCTATCCCCGGACTCAGGAAATTATGATTAGTTGTCAATCAGCTTATTTGAATTGAAATTATAATAACAGCATAGCAAAGAGCAGAAAAAACTTATGATAGCTGCGAATGAAATTTCGACAAACTTAACAATTCCGATCTTAGAAAACGGCGACAAACTAACTCGTGATGAATTTGAGCGTCGCTATCAAGCAATGCCTGACCATCAAAAAGCAGAATTGATTGCAGGAATCGTTTATATGGCATCTCCTCTTAGAATCACCCAACATGGAAATCCCCATGCTCGGATTATCACTTGGTTAGGAAACTATTGGTCAGCTACACCGGGTATTGAATTGGGAGACAATGCGACAGTCCGTTTAGATGGTGATAACGAGCCTCAACCTGATGCGCTGCTAAGAATTGAACTGGGGGGACAATCCACCATTAGTGACGATGGCTATGTAGAAGGTGCACCGGAATTAATTGCTGAAATTGCTGCTAGTACAGTCTCCATTGACTTACATCAAAAACTGCAAGTTTATCTTCACCATCAAGTACAAGAATATCTAGTGTGGCGAGTTTATGACTGTCAATTTGATTGGTTTAGATTAAATAATGGAGAATATATTCAACTTGATCCTAATATAGATGGTGTCATTTGCTCTCAAGTATTCCCTGGATTATGGTTAGATAAAGAATCTTTATTAGCCGGAAATTTAGCTCAAGTATTAGCTGTTTTACAACAGGGTTTATCAACCGGAGAACATCAAGATTTTGTCAAAAGTAGGCGATCGCATACCAATGATAATAGTAATTGCCCTCAAAAGTCCTAATTATTTATTTTCCCCCAATTTCGGGGGCTAGGGGGCTAGATGGCTTGAAATGTATAGTGTTTAGAATGCTAAGATTATGAAGGATTTATCAGCACTTTTAGAACAGATTTCTAAAGTAGCAATATTTGCCCCCTAAATCCCCCAAAATTGGGGGACTTTAAGAGGTTGTTTTGTTAAAGCGATCTCGTTTGACTTACGAGCGCGATGGCAGTACCGCCGCCTGTCGGCATCGCTAACTCATTAGTACGCTACATATAGCGTAACTGCGTAAGTCCTGCTTAATTGCGATCGCACCAAAACTAACACCAAATCCGACCCCGACGGAAAGGAGCATCAGGCTCTTTTCGGGCTGCAACTTCTTGTTTAACTTGCTGTGACCAGAAACCATAATCCGAAAGTCCGGTCATCAGACAATCTTGTTGAATTTCTTTTTTTTCGGGTTTGCTGACAGATTTAGTCACCTTATTGTCTGCTGTTGTCTTCTTTTCCTCGCTCATAATTCTCTTAACTCCTAGTTAAATTTAAGTTAGATAAACAACCTATATTAAAATCCACATCCACAACCTGAAGACTTAAGTTGTTGATAGCTTCTGTGAGCAAAAGCCGCCGGATCATTGTAATTTGCACCGTGTAATAATTTCAATCTAATACTAAGTAATTCTTCTTCTGTTCCGTTAACCACATCTACAGAGCGATGGGGATAAATAACATCAGGTCTTTTGACTGGAGGGGAAAGGTTAGGTAATCTCATTTGATTTAATCCTTATTGATTATTTGTATAATCCCTGCTTACTAAGGAGGGTCTATAATCCCCCCATTAGTAAGGGGGGTAGGGGGGTTAATAAGCACTTGACCAAGAACGAACTTCACCCAAGGTGACAGGAATTGTATCACTAACATCAATGGTAAAGCGATAGATTTTTTTGGCGCGACGGCTATTTTCAGGGTCAAAGAATTTCAGTTTAACATCCCAACAATCACTATCTAAACGACAGAATGGACTCTTTTCTACTGTAATACTATCTAATTCATAACCAGCACCCACCGCTTGAGCAAAGGTTTGAGCGGCTTGGAAAGCATTAGTAGAAGCAAAATTTAAGGCACGATCTTGAGAGGTTGTACCTAAGTTGCGTAAATCATAATAAATCCGATTTAAGAAACTGCTTAAGGTGCGACGAATTGCATCTTCTTGAGCATCACCAGCTTCTGATTGCACACTTGCAATCGCAGCAGTAACTAAAGAATTAACTTTCCAACCGTACAAACCACGAGTATTATTAATCTCAATTACGGGAACAACTTGTCCTGAGAATAATTTAACACTCCGTCCAGTTAAAACACCAGGAATACTAACTCTTTGTACAAATTCAGGGCTATTTTCTTCTTGAATTTGTCCGCTTAAAAGTCCCTGTAACACTTCATAAACATCACGGGAAAAACCGCCTACGGGTTCGATCGCATAAATAGGAGTTAATTCTAAATTTAATGTCCAAATTAACGCTTTAGCTTCGGGTAAATTTTCCCCTAAATAATCCACCATTTGACGAGCATCGTAGGGATTAGAGGGAATCGTTGTTCCTTCAATACTAACACCTGGCATTAACTGTTTAAAGGAATCTCTACGGGCTTCTGAACCGAAATCATAACCCAATACACCTAAAGCATAAACTAAGTTTTTGCCTTCAAGTTCGCTAGGTGCTTCACTGGCGGTAACAAAATTTGAAGTACGGTTTGACATGGTAGGTTGGTTTGTAGTTTGTTGAGGGAATGAAGGAATATTAATCGGGGTTTGGGTAGTTACAGAAGCAACTATTTCATCAGGTTTGATTTCTGATGCTGTTTCTAGTTGATTATCCAATTCAGACTCGTTAATTTGAGTATCTTGGCAACCACAACCAGAAGCTTCTACGCTTTCTAATTCTAAGTCTTCGGACATTGTTTCTCCTGTTAAGTATTCTATCGCATCAAGGATGTTTAATTTTCCCATTAAACAGCGACTTTGATCATCGGTGTCTTTGGGATTACAGGGAGTAGCACTTGCTAAAAGGGCATTTTTGACTTTTTGAGGGTCAGGTTTTTCCCCTCTTTTTATTTGTAAACTCAGTAATAAAGCGGCCACTCCACTCACAATAGGAGTCGCAAAACTTGTACCACTCAATCTAATTGTACCACCGTTGGGTTTTGCTCCTAAAATATCTTTTCCAGGGGCAAGAATGCCTTGCTTTTGGTATGCGTCTCCCCAGTTACTAAAATCAACGGGTTTACCCTGGTCATCCATTGCTCCCACTGCTAAAACGGTGGGCAAAGATGCGGGGACGTGCAAACATTCACAGCCATCATTTCCCGTTGCTGCGATTAGCAATACGTTGTTTTCTTGGCATAATTGAATGGCTTTTTCTAGCCAAGTATCTGCTTCTCCTGCATCAGTTAATTGTCCCGCACTAACATTAATAATATTAGCACCATTATTAACAGCTTGTTCGATCGCACGGGATAAGTCTAATTGCGATAATTTTAGACTTTCATCGGCAAAAACGGGAACAATTAAGCCTCGACAATTGGGAGCAATTCCTGTTACTGGTGAATCATGTTGACCGAATATAATACTAGCAACATGAGTCCCGTGAGTTGACATTGAGCCGTTGGCGTTGGCTTCTCCCGATACTAAACTAGGGAGTCGGGTTAAGTCAGCACCGATGAAACAGGGGTGATTTTGGTCAACTATACCGTCAAGTACAGCAACACAAATTTTAGGATCACCTCTAGTTTCTGACCATAGTTTTTTTAGTCCGGGAATGTTAGTCATTTTGGTTATCTGATTGTATTTGTTTTACCCCCCCCCAACCCCCCCTTAGTAAGGGGGGATTTTGGAGACTTTCTCTTAGTAAGGGGGGGCTTTTGGAGGCTTCTGGAGGCTTTCTCTTAGTAAGGGGGGGCTTTTGGAGACTTTCTCTTAGTAAGGGGGGGCTTCTGGAGACTTTCTTAAGGATTGAATTTTTTCTGTGATGATTTCACAAACTGCTGAAATATTATCATATACGTCATCATTGGTAAACCTCAGAAAAGTAATTCTAGCTGACTCGATAAACTGTTGTCTTTCTTGGTCGTATTCTTGCACTCCTTCTTGAAAATGACTGTCGCCATCAACTTCAATAGCAAGTTTAATTTCTGGGCTATAAAAATCAATAATAAATTGAGCTACACTATATTGTCGCCGAAATTTACAGTTTTCTAATTGCTTTCCTTTAAGTTGTAACCACAATTTTTGTTCCGCAGGAGTCATGTTATTGCGTAAAAATTGTCGTTTCTCTTTTTCAGAATTTCTGTTATAAAGTTCGGTCATATAGTTTAGTCATATTTAATCATAATTTTGTTCTTTAATACATAACCCCCCAACCCCCATTAGTAAGGGGGGCTAAAAGCTTTTAATTTCCCCTGAGTAAGAGTAGCTAGGGATGCTTCCTCTTATTCCCCCTTTAGTAAGAGTAGCTAGAGGTGCTTCCTGCTTCCTCTTATCCCCCCCTTAGTAAGGGGGGTTAGGGGGGTAGAAACAGATGGGAATGTTAGTCATTTTGTTCATGTTGATGTTTTTCTTGGTTATTTAATTTGTCAAGGATTTGTAATAACAAAGTCTAATATTTATAAACTGGTTGAATTAAATACCTCGGAGACTTTTAAGTTTAATTCTTTAAGTCCAGGAGAGGCAACTAAATCATCGTTGGTAAAATTACCGATTTCCCTATAGGTATCTCCAGTTAGTTCTAAGACTAAAATGGTTTGAGTTTGAGGATCAACAATCCAGTATTCGGGAATGCCACAATCTTGATATTGTAATTTTTTGGCGATGTAATCTCTATCTCTTTGAATTTCTCCAGGACTAACCACTTCAATGACTAATAAAGGTGGTGACATGGAAAGAAGAATAGTATTTCTCTTGGAGAGTAATTGAATATGTTCTTCTCGAATAATGGTCAAATTAGGGTAACGGTTTTTCGGTTCACCTCTGACTTCTAATTCTAAGCCATGACCTCTAACTCTATCAGTTCCTAGTATTAAAGCAAAAACCAAAAAAAGGCGATTAGCAATTTGAAAATTAAACCCTGATTCTGGTGGCATTTCTACCAATTCTCCATTAAATAATTCACAGAGTTTTTCTGAATTATCGTCATATTGCAGATATTCAGCAAAGGTTTGAAAGCGGGGTTTCGTGATTAACATCAATTTGACTCCATTTTAAATGATTTGTAATAATAAAGTCTAATATTTTCAATTCTCGTTTTTTCTAATTCGCTTAGAAGACTGTGCCAAGAAATATAAAGGCTTTTGCCAAAGGTACAAACCGAAGGAGAAGAAGACCCCAACCCGATCGCACTGGGGTAGTAAGCTGTTGGCTGGGGTTCATCTCTCGAAACAGGGTTCTAGCACTCATCCCCAAAAATCTAAGTCTCATTTAGGTAATACCTACCACCAAGGGTGCCAGGTATCCGAAAGCCGCGAATTAACAAGGATTGTGAGTCAATTCATAGAAGCTAACCGTGCGCCAAGGGAGGCAGAAAAAGACTTTTGAAACTTTTTGAGGTGAGTGTTAGAGTGATGGGGATTACTCGGCATCGTCGCCCGCAAAAGGATACTCAAGTTTCCACCGGTCAAGGGGTGTCACTGCTGTACCACCCACAACAGAGGAGGTGGTATTGATTTCCCGTTGTACGGGAGCGGCTTGTTGGGGTTTGAGGTTTTTCTTAGTCATGGTTTGTTTCTCCAGAATTTAAGGTGAAATGTGACTTGATGAGCATCGTAACCAAATAGCTCAAGACTTGTCAATACTTTTGTGGGAATTCTTGACTAAATGCTTCCTGTAATTAATATTAAGTAATACTTAAGTCATATTGCTTACAAGCTATCATCAACCACTTACCCCAAAAAATCTAAATCTCGTTTTACTTTTCTACCGTGCCAGGTATGGTCAAGCCCCGAACTGACAAGGATTGTGAGTCAATTCATAGAAGCTAACCGTGCGCCAAGGGAGGCAGAAAAAGACTTTTAATACTTTTTGAGGTGAGTGTTAGAATGGAAGCGATTATTCTGCGTCGTCGCCCGCAAAAGGATCTAGAAATAGAAATAATGAATTCAGGGGTGTCAGCCCTGTACCAGCCTCAGAGGAAGTGGTATTGATCTCCCGTTGCACAGGAGCGGCTTGTTGGGGTTTCAGGTTTTTCTTAGTCATGGTTTGTTTCTCCAGAATTTAAGGTGAAATTTGACTTGATGAGCATCGTAACCAAATAGCTCAAGACTTGTCAATACTTTTGTGGGAATTCTTGACTAAATGCTTCCTGTAATTAATATTAAGTAATATTGCTTACAAGCTATTACCAACCACTCACCCCCAAAAAATCTAAGTCTCGTCTTGTTCAAACCCCGTGCCAGGTATCCGAAAGCCTCGAACTGACTAGGATTGTGAGTCAATTCATTGAAGCTAACCGTTCTTGATTGCGAGGATTAAATAAAGAAACCAACTCCTCAGATTCAGAATCAATAGCCTCAGTTTGTATCCACTTATATTGATTACATAATTCACAAGCTAAACATAAATTATCTTCTGTATTAGCACCACCTTTAGCTAAAGGCTGGATATGATCAATTTGTAATCTACCCATAATATAATCTTGGTGACTTAGGCAATATTCACAGCGATTTCCTGCCCGTTGTCGAATCCTTTGGCGTAAGGCTTCTGTGAGAAAACTCATGGTAATAAAGGTTCTCTCAATCCTCGTTTAACGGCTTCAGCTAACGCCATTGACTTTCTTAATTGTCCCATTTGGTAAATTGAGATTAAAACCAATAATTCATAGCCTTCAGCTTCGATTAAGCCAGTATTTTTTCCCTTAGCTTGTAATTCTCCTAAACGTTGATTTTGAACTGCATCCATTTTTAAATTAGATAACTCAATAACTTCGGAATCTAAAAGATGGGAAACTTCAACATTATTGCCAATTGCTGAGAGATTATTAAAGGTAGGTAAAACGATTTGCAAGGTATCAATTAAAACCTCTGATAACTCTCGCGCTGTAGCCAGTCCTAGACATTGGGCAGATTCAACTAAGCTGTTGGGTAAATTAATAGTAATTTGAGTCATCTTTTCTGTATAAATGGGTTTTACGTTGATTATAACTTAACAAAGTGTTCTTGTAAGTTATAGGCGATCGCACTATCAAGTACAGCGACACAAATTTTAGGATCACCTCTAGTTTCTGACCATAGTTTTTTCAGTCCAGGAATGTTAGTCATTTGTCGTTTAACCCAACCTATTTTTAGCGATTAGTAGTTGCAGATGAAGAAAAAGCCTTATTTGCTTGGACATAAATTTTCAACGCCACAGACATTTGTTGTTGTGCCGTTTCTCCTTGTGCTTGAAACCAGGCAAAAGTTTCTGAATCTACTTCAACTTCTACAGTAACAGGAGGCTTAGGGATTCGCAATTGTGCTTTAGTCCAAAAACCTTCTGACAGAGCAGGAATATCAGAAGTATCAATATCCTCATCTTTCATCGCATCAATTCTATTCCAATCTGTTTTTGATATATTGCTCATAATGTTTTTGTTCATAAGATAATGCTTTTCTTAAAGATATAATACGAATCGTTTGATCATCAGGTTCAGTATAGACAATAACCACAACTCGTCCATCTAGTAAACCAATAGCAACAAAGCGATCTTCTCTATAATTCTCTCGCTCATCCAATTCAACAACCATTGGTAGGTTAAAGATACGATAAGCATCTGTAAAGTCAAATCCATGTTTGATCAGGTTAGTTTGGTTTTTGCCCTCATCCCATTCAAATTTCATAGATTTATGATAGCAAAAATAATCAATTATTATGTGCGATCTCTTATATACAAAGGTTTTTGCCAAAGGTACAAACCGAAGGAGAAAACCCCAACCCGATCGCACTGGGGTAGTAAGCTGTTGGCTGGGGTTCATCTTTCAGAAAAAGGCTCTACCACCACCAACCCAAAAAAATCTAAGTCTCGTCTTGTTCAAACCCCGTGCCAGGTATCCGAAAGCCCTGAATTAACTAGCATTGTGCGTCAATTCGTTGATGCGAACCGTACGCCATGGCAAGTAGAAAAAGACTTTTGACACTTTTTGAGGTTAGTGTTAGAATCAAGGGGACTACTCCGCATCATCGCCCGCAAAAGGGTGTTGCCAGATAAAACCCAAAGGGGCGTATAGCCAAATTCTGGTTATATTATTTTGTCTTTTTCAGAAACTCAGGAAGAATCTATGACTCATTTACTAGAAAAAGCATTCCAAGAAGCTCAAAAACTCTCAAATTATCTTCAGGATGAACTTGCACAACAATTACTCGAAGATATCGAGAATGAGTTAAAATGGCAAGAAAGTTTATCTAATCCAGATATGGATTTAGGTATTTTTCAAGAAATGGCTCAGTTAGCATTACTTGAAGATGAAGAAGGTAAGACTGAAGATAAGGGTTTTGGTGAGAAATAATGCGATCATCAAGAACTAGAAGTTTTAGAAAATTATTTACAGTGCATGGACAGCAATGAGTAAATCATTCCCTCCAATTGGTTTTCCTTGACTTTCTAAATAGGTACGGCTTTTAGCATAATGATCATCAACAGAAATATCTAAAGACAGTACATTAATATTATCTAAAATTAAGGCAATTCTTTCTTTTAGTCGAGAGGAGTTGCTTTTTTCTGCTCCAAAGCGTAATTCACACGCAACAATTACACTGGTACAAATTTTATCCTCACCAATACTTTGAATTTTGGTAAAAATCTTGCCTGTTGGATGTTTAACAAGATCAGATAAAATATTGGTATTGTGAGTTAATTCGTTGATGCGAACCGTGCATCCTGGCAAGTAGAAAAAGACTTTTGACATTTTTTGAGGTAAATGTTAGAATTAAGGGGACTACTCCTCCCAAAGATTCTGATTCATAATGAGGTCTAAAAAGATGGTAAGAGTTGTTACCCTAGAGGATGCCTTAGAGATAGTCAAACAGCTTTCTCCTCTTGATAAAGTACGCCTAATTGAAAAAATGACTCCTGATATTAAACAACAGTTAGCTGTTACTACCCATCAACCTCATAAATCTTTGCGGGGGTTATGGCGAGGTGCTAATATTAGTGATGAAGATATCGCCGAAGTAAAACAACAGATAGGAGCTAACTTTCCTCGTGAGGATATTTGATGAGTAACGCGGTGACAGATACTCACGCTTTGATTTGGTATTTAGAGGATAGTCCACGCTTGAGTTCTGTGGCTAACCAAGCTTATGCTGGTGGTTGAGTCTTTGTAATGATTATTAACAATGCTTATTAGCAAATAGGTAAAGTTTCTCTGTACAATGCTCAAGAGTAGAGTGCTTCTAATGTAAACTAAAATTATTTGCTCGATAACTATAACTATGCCAGATTTAATTACTATTCCTGGAATACCTGAACTTTGGACTCAGACCAAAGGCGATTCTCGGATTAAAATTGCTATTCTTGACGGTGCAGCAGATTTAGAACGTGCTTGTTTTAAAGGTGCAAAGATTACTCAATTTAAACCCTATTGGGCAGAAGATATTGAACTCAATGATGAGTATTATCATTATTTAAAATTAGCGACAGAATTTAATCAACAACAAAAGGCTAAAAAAGAAGACCCAGATCACGATAAAGAAGAAGCAAAAAAAGAAAGAGAAGCCTTTTTTAAAGATTTCCCTGAAGACATTAAAAGACGGATTGATTTATCTAGTCATGCTACTCATATTTCGAGTACAATTTTAGGACAGCATGGCTCTCCCGTGGAGGGTATTGCGCCTAATTGTACGGCGATTAATATTCCGATTTCCTTCGCAGGAGATGATTTTATTTCCTTTGTAAATCTTACCCATGCGATTAACGAAGCCTTAAAAGCCGAAGTTAATATTATTCATATTGCAGCTTGTCATCCTACTCAATCAGGAATGGCTCAAGAAATCTTTGCCCGTGCTGTGAAACAATGCCAAGATAGTAATATTTTAATTGTGGCTCCGGGTGGTAATGATAAAGGTGAATGTTGGTGTATTCCTTCAATTTTACCCGATGTTTTAACAGTGGGTGCAATGCGTGATGATGGACAACCATTTAAGTTTAGTAATTATGGTGGTGACTATCAACAGAAAGGGGTGATGGCTAACGGTGAAAATATCTTAGGGGCTGAACCTGGAACCGATATTCCGATTAAACAACAAGGGACGAGTTGCGCTGCACCAATTGTTACCGGAATTTCCGCTTTATTAATGAGTATGCAACTGCAAAGAGGGGAAAAACCTAATGCTGAAACCGTGCGACAAGCTATTTTACAAAGTGCTATTCCTTGCGACCCGAAAGAAGTAGAAGAACCGGAACGTTGTTTGTTAGGTAGATTCAATATTCCGGGGGCTTATAACTTATTAACAGGAGAACGATTAACAACGGTTAAAACTTCTGAAATCAGACAATCAGAAATTACTATTCCTGTTAATAATATTACTCCTCTAACTAAAATAGAAAACCCAATTAACAGCCCATTACTAACTTTAAGTAATGTAATTGCCAGCAATTCTTCGGCCGTAGCTGTGGCTAATATTACCGCTAGTCAACCTACTAATGGTATTACTGCTAGTGCTGCATCCAAACTGGTTTATGTTTTAGGAACAATTGGTTATGACTTCGGAAGTGAAGCCCGACGGGATAGTTTTAAACAATTAATGCCAGCCGTAGAAATTGACGGTACAATAATTCCTGCTAATCCTTATGATGCCAGTCAAATAGTTAATTATTTAGCCGAAAATCCTTCAGAAAGTAAGTCTTTAATTTGGACAATTAACCAAGAATTTAACCCAGTTTATGCCCTGGAAGTAAAAGGAGGATTTGCGGCTGATGTTTATGAAATGTTAAACTTAATGTTAGCCGGACAAATTGAACCCGAAAGCAGTGATGATTATGTTGAAAGGGTGAGTATTCCTGGGCAAATTACGGATAAAACAATTACTCTATTTTCCGGTCAAGAAGTTCCTGTAATTACGATTAATAATATTAGGGGAATGTACGGCTGGAAAGTAAACGGTTTAGTGGATGCAGCCTTACAAACCCTTTCTGAAGAACTAGCTGACGCTAACGAGATTGAAATGCGAAGAAGTTTAAGTAGTTTCCTGAAACGAGTCTATTTTGATTTGCAAAATTTAGGAAAAACCTCTAAAGACCGGGCGTTAAATTTTGCAGCAACTAACGCTTTTCAAGCCGCCTCTAGTTTTGCTCAAGCTGTTTCTACCGGGATGGAATTAGATACAATTGAAATCGAAAAAAGTCCTTTCTGTCGGGTTAATAGTGATTGTTGGGATGTTAAATTAAAGTTTTTTGATCCTGAACGGGGTTTGAGAGCCAAAAAGGTTTATCTTTTTAGTATTGATGTGAGTTATATGATTCCAGTGACATTGGGGCAAGTTCGTTCTTGGTCTGTACCTAAGTAGGGATTATTCATTGTTTTGTGATGAAATTTAGATTTTTGAACACAGAGACATTGAAAAATTGAAACAATTAGTGTACTTATAGCCTAACTCTACCACCCAGTAGATATTATCAACGGTCTCAATTAAACTTTTTCTGCCCATCGTCGGAAAATCATTGCCAGTTTAAGTCTGTTATGATTAAATTAAGAATTGTGACAAACATTTGACTTTTCCTCTCCTGTGAGGGAAGGATTTCACCCGTTCATATCGTGTTGAGGAGCAGCCACAATGAAAGCCCTGATCCAGCAAAACCCCCGTGAGATTGCCTCCCAAGTGGCGGACTATTTTAGCCGCAGTGTGGGAAATTGGTATTCAGAACGGCGCTACTACACACTTCCAGAGGGAAATACCCAAGAAGTCGCCAGCGAGATTACCGTAGAGTTTTTAGAACCGGGCTGTCCTGATCTGCTCGATATTGCTCAATTACACCAATTAGATGACCCGATGCTCCTCAGTTGTGGGTCAAAAGTGACTTGGAAAAGTTCTAATTCCATCTCCGGTAAAAAAATGTCCACCGGATCAACTCGGTTTGGGGTCTGTGACACCTGGCTTTATCGAGATCGGGGATTTATGACACCCAAACCCGTTGTGGCTGAATTTTATATGCTCGATGTCAATACGTTATGTCTGAGAAGCGAGTACAATGGTTCTATGTTTGAAGAAGAAATTAAACTGATTGGCCAACGATACCGCACGCGGCAAACGATTATTTCACGGGCTGGGGAACAAACTATGATCGGTCAGTATTTAGAGAAACGGATTGAATAGCGACCGTGAAGCGAAGGTTTTTTCTACAGGGAATCGGTGCTTTAACTTTAAGTCAGGTCGTAGCTGGATGTAAACAAGCTGCGGCACTGACGGTTGAAGTCCTCAAGGGTTCTGTTCCCGCGCAAGTGGCGAACAAGTTTCGACAACAATTCGGCCGAGGGGCGGTGAATTTTGTTCCCCAAACCCAACTCAAAGATTTATTTGAGCGCTTGGAAAAAGGCCAGTCCAAACCTCCAACTCAGCCTTCGTCCCAAGCTAATTTGGTGATGATTGGGGATTTTTGGTTACATTCGGCCATTCAACAAAAACTGATTCAACCCCTTGATCCGAAATTATGGCCCGCTTGGTCACAACTTCCGTCCCGTTGGCAAAATATTGTCCAACGCAATACCCAGGGTGAAGTTGATCCTAAAGGTCAAATTTGGGCGGCGCCCTATCGTTCGGGTAGTACAGTAATTATTTATCGGGTTGATAAGTTTCAGGGGTTGGGATGGACACCGAAAGATTGGAGTGATTTATGGCGTCCCGAATTACGTCACCGAATTTCTTTACCTGATCAAGCCCGGGAAGTGATTGGTTTAACCTTGAAAAAATTAGGTCATTCTTATAATACAGCCGATTTAAGTAAAGTCAAAAACTTAGAATCTGAACTGCTTAAACTCCATCAAAATATTAAACTTTATGATTCTAATAGTTATCTCAAACCGTTGATTTTAGGGGATACTTGGTTGGCGGTGGGTTGGTCTACGGATATTTCTCCAGAAGTTCAATATCAAAACGGGTTAGCCGCCGTTGTTCCTCAATCTGGGACGGCTTTATGGTCAGATTTATGGGTCAAACCTGCGGAGGTTCAATCTTCTCCTACCGCCACTTTAGCAGATAATTGGATTGATTTTTGTTGGTTGCCTCAAGTTGCGACTCAACTATCATTATTAACCGGAACAACATCCCCAATTATTTTGGGAATGAACCCCCAAGAGTTACCCCAATCTTTAAGGGAAAATCCTCTATTATTTCCTGATCAAGCTATTTTAAAAAAAAGTGATTTTCTCGAACCCCTTTCGCCCAATTCCGTGAAACAGTATCAACAGTTATGGGAAAAAATTAGACGGGGAAAGTTACAATAAATTTCTTTGATAATAAGTACCTAAACAAAATCAATTACACATCCTCTACCCTGTTCCCTCCCCCCCTAGCCCCCCGTGCACGGGGGGTTTGGGGGGGCTGTTCCCTGCCCCCTAGCCCCCGTACACGGCAGGTTTGGGGGGGCTGTTCCCTGCCCCCTAGTCCCCCGTACACGGGGGGTTTGGGGGGCTGTTCCCTCTCTCAACTAGGTAATTTATTTTGTGTAACTACTTATTATAATAGAGTGCGATCGCCAATTCCAAAAACACAGAACAATTTTTGGTTACAATATAATGTAATAGTAACCTTTATTTGAGCGCTCACCAGATCATGCTAACTGCGGGAACTTTGCTTAATCATCGGTTTCGACTGAAACGCCAACTGAATGAAAATCCGATTCGCCAAACCTGGTTAGCGGATGATTTATTACTTAAAGATAAAGCGGTTGTCAAATTATTAGCATTAGGAGGATCAATGCAATGGGAGGATTTAAAATTATTAGAGCGGGAAGCACAGGTTTTAAAACAATTAAATCATCCTCGCTTAGTTAAATATCGAGATTATTTTTCCCTGGATGATCAGAATATTTGGTTTGCTTTAGTGACCGAATATATTCCTGGTCATTCTCTTAAACAAAAACTAGACAATCATCATCTATTTACTCAACAACAATTATACTGGATCACCTTTGAAGTTTTAGAAAATCTCAATTATTTACATCAACTTCATCCCCCTATTTTACATCGAGATATTAAACCAAGTAATTTAATTTGGGGAGAAGATCATCATATTTATTTAATTGATTTAGGTTCGGTACAAATTCAACCCAGAACCCCCGGATCAAGTTTTACCGTTGTCGGAACTTTTGGATATACTCCTATTGAACAATTTGGCGGTTTAGCCGTTCAATCTTCTGATTTATATAGTTTAGGAGCCACATTAATTCATCTCTTAACGGGGATTCCTCCGGCGGAATTACCCCAAGAAAACTTTAAAATGAAGTTTAATGGCGATACCCTTAATCCAGGGTTTAAGAGTTGGTTAGAAACCTTAATAGAACCCGCAGTAGAATCTCGTTTTGCTACTGCTCAAATGGCTTTATATGCGTTAAACTATCAACCCAAACAGTCTTTGAAAAAGACCTCAGAACCCCATTTAAAATTATCCCAATCTTCTAATAATTTAAAAGTTGATATTCCCTCTCAGTTTTCCCTACAATATATTTCTCCAGTCCAGAAAATTTTATTAAATCAGATAAATTTATTAAAAAAGGGGTGGGAAATTATTCCGGGATCGATTATAATTAAAGGATTGGGATTAAGTGCGATCGCTTTTTTAAGTATCTACAAACTTTATACTATTTTAAATCCGGCTATCTGGCAACAATTTGATTTAGGTTTAATTATTATATTTTATTTGACTTTATTGGGGATTCCTGTTAGTATAATACTGTTAATTTATAAAGCAATTATTGATTATAAACCCTTTGAAAAAGTCCAACTAAATTTTAATAATAAAACCTTTGAAATTTTTTGGTCTTCTTATTTACCCTTTCGCAAACAAGGAGAAATCTCTCAAATTCAACAAATTAACTTAATTAGAACCACCGATAATCAGGGTAATTTTTATCCGAGTTTGGAAATTGTCACCCAAGAACCCAATATTTTCTTTTTATCACGTCGCAAAACCTATCGTTTTGGGCATCAATTACCCGAAGAAGAATTAAAAGGATTAAAACAAGAACTGCAAAAATGGCTTGCTTCTAAAACCGATCTCCATTAGACTAAAATATTATTATTAATTAAATTAGGATATTTGATTTTATGGCATGGTTTGAACGTATTTTTGGTAGTCTCACTGGTGGAATTCCTGGTAAACCGGATAATGATGTGGTAAAACAGGCGGCGGCTAGTGCTTCCCTTCCCCCGGAACGCATTGGAATTGCGGGAGAATATGATGAAAGCGGATTAGCTAAACGGGTGACTTTAGCTTTTGATGAAGACCCCGAACTCAAAGATATTGGTTCCCTGTGGGTGTCCCAGAAAGGCGGAACTGTTGTTCTCAAAGGCAAAGTCCCCAGCCCAGGTTTTCTGGAAAAAGCAGTTAATATTGCCGAATTTCAAGCCGGAACTTTGAGCGTTGATACGTCCCAAGTGACAATTGAGTAAGGGAGCAGGGGAGTTGGGGAGCAGGGGAGTTGGGGAGTGTTAAGTCTGTTTTTTCTCTTTGTTTCCTCTGTTCTGTACAATTGAATTAAGAAACTTTTATTTTGCTTTTGTAACTTTAATCAATGTCTATATCAGAGTTAGAGGGTTCTCAAGAACCCTTAGAGAAAAAAGTCCATTTGCCTAAAACCAGTGAATCCGAGAGTTTAAAACGGATTAGGCATACTGCGTCCCATGTTATGGCAATGGCAGTTCAAAAACTGTTTCCCAAGGCACAAGTCACCATTGGCCCTTGGATTGAAAATGGGTTTTATTATGATTTTGATAGTCCCGAACCCTTTACCGAAAAGGATTTAAAATCCATCCAAAAGGAGATGGTTAAGATTATCAAACGGAAACTCCCCGTAATTCGGGAAGAAGTTAGTCGGGAAGAAGCCCAAGAACGGATTCAGAAAATAGGAGAATCCTATAAACTGGAAATCCTAGAAGGCTTACAAGAACCCATTACCCTCTATCATTTAGGCGACCAATGGTGGGATTTGTGTGCGGGGCCCCACGTTGAGAATACGGTTGATATTGACCCTAATGCGATTGAACTCGAAAGTGTAGCGGGGGCTTATTGGCGCGGGGATGAAACTAAAGCTCAATTACAACGAATTTATGGGACAGCTTGGGAAACTCCCGAACAATTGGCCGAACATAAACGCCGCAAGCAAGAAGCCATCCGACGTGACCATCGCCGTTTGGGTAAGGAGTTGGGACTGTTTATCTTCTCCGATTTAGTGGGGCCAGGATTACCCCTCTGGACACCGAAAGGAACCCTATTAAGAAGTACCCTAGAAGATTTCCTCAAAAAAGAACAAGTTAAGCGGGGCTATTTAGGTGTAACGACTCCCCATATTGGTCGGGTAGATTTATTTAAGACATCAGGACATTGGCAGAAATATCAAGAAGATATGTTCCCAATGATGGCCGACGATGAGGAAGCTAAGGACAACGAACAGGGATTTGTACTTAAACCCATGAACTGTCCTTTTCATATCCAAATTTATAAAAGTGAGTTACGTTCCTATCGGGAACTTCCGATGCGGTTAGCAGAATTTGGAACAGTATATCGTTATGAACAATCGGGAGAATTAGGAGGGTTAACCAGGGTTAGAGGTTTCACGGTAGATGATTCCCATTTATTTGTTACTCCTGAACAATTGGATGATGAATTTGTCAAAGTTGTCGATTTAATTCTATTTGTATTTAAGAGTTTACAACTAACCAACTTTAAAGCCAGACTAAGTTTCCGTGACCCTAGTTTAGATAAATATATCGGGTCAGATGAAGTTTGGAATAAATCAGAAGGAGCAATTCGTCGGGCGGTAGAAACTTTAGGAATGAACTACTTTGAAGGAATCGGAGAAGCCGCCTTCTATGGCCCTAAATTAGACTTTATCTTTCAAGATGCCTTAGAAAGAGAATGGCAATTGGGGACAGTTCAAGTGGATTATAATTTACCTGAACGCTTTGATTTAGAGTATGTCGCCGAAGATGGAACCCGTCAACGTCCGGTAATGATTCATCGTGCGCCCTTTGGTTCTTTGGAACGATTAGTGGGAATATTAATAGAGGAATATGTTGGGGATTTCCCCATCTGGTTAGCACCCGTACAATTCCGGCTATTACCCGTCAGCCAAGAATTTCTTCCCTTTGCTCAAGAAATTGCTCTCAGAATGCGGTCTGCTGGAATTCGGGCGGAGGCGGATGCGAGTAGCGAGCGTTTAGGGAAATTAATTAGAAATGCTGAGAAGGATAAAATTCCGGTGATGGCTGTGGTTGGGGCCAAGGAAATAGAAGCAAATTGCTTGAATATCAGAACTCGTGCTGATGGAGAGTTAGGGGAAATTCCGGTTGAGGATGTAATTCAACAACTGCAACAGGCTATTTCTAGTTACGGTAACTTTACCAAGACGGTATAAATTCAGGTTTACACCTGGACAGAACCATCTGATACGATTGATCTGTCATAACTATAGGCTGGATTTTATAGCAACCGCCAAGGCAGTTAGGGCACCAGACGGATCTTGGAACCCAGACGGTGAAGTATTTTCCTCCCTGTTCCCTGTTCCCTGTTCCCTGCTATAAACAATGACTGAAGCATTCGATTCCCCTGGGACATTTTCCATCGGGACATACAATTTATCTTTTATTATGACAACCTTATTCACCGATAAAGTCGGGGCTAACAGTATCTTTCGGGTGCTTCAGTTATCGAAAACTATAATAACTATAAAAAAAACCCAAAAAATTATGAGTGGAACCAAAAAGGAAGTAGAATCTTTGTTGAGTAACCTACCTGATGATTGTTCACTGGAAGATGTGCAATACCATCTCTATGTAATCGAGAAAGTCCGTCATGGACTCAAGATTCACGAAACGACCAGGAATCTCATACAAGAGGAAGCAGAAGGTTTATTAAGTAAATGGGTTATCAAGTAGTTTGGTCGCCTCAAGCCATAGATGATATTGATGCAATTGCTGCTTACATTGCACGAGATTCAATTTCTTATGCGGCGGCGGTTGTCCAGAGAATCATTGAGGTTACGCGCAACTTGAGCAAGGCTCCTGAAGCGGGAATGATTGTTCAAGAATTTGGCGATGAAAACATCCGTGAACAATTTGCTTACACCTATCGAGTCATTTATCAAATCCAAGAAGACATTGTTACCATTGCCTCGGTCATTCATGGCAAAACCTTATTAAACATTGAATTGAGTCAACATTGACACTCCCACGGGTGAACCGCGTGGGATTCTCCTGTCTAGCCCCGATTGCTCGGTATTCATGGAGTTGCCCCCTACTGTTTCCAGAATTGCTTCACAGCAATATTAGAGGAGAGTACGAGACTCTGAGGAATGCCAAATACCTCGTCCCAATTGACGGCACACGACTATTACAGTCTTTGGCTCTGCCAAGATTTTTCGGAGCTTTCTGTAGTCAACAGGGATAATCACAGTGGTTGCCTTTTTCTCGCCATTGACAACTTGTTTTTAAGGAGGTCAGAACATCTGACCAGATAAGCGAGGAACATCCTTGCTATACTCTGATAATAGAGTCTTAAATAGAGTATGTCAAGGGAAAAGAAAATTCAGTTTAATGTTAACGAGAAAGAATATGAACGTCTCAAAAGTCATGCTGAATCAGAAGGATTATCAATGGCTGAAGTTCTTAGGGATTACATTAAAACCCTCACACCCCCTAAAGGGGGTCGCACTACATCCCACGACTGAAGTGCGTGGGCTTTGTGCGAGGTTGTTGTAAATTTTTATTTCATCCCCGTAGAGACGCGCCATGGCGCGTCTCTACAAGTTTTTTAGGGTTTGACAAAATGATTTGGCGGCAATTAGGGGATTAGGCAGATAATTGATTTAACCGAACCTTTGATCGGCAATGATTAAAAAATATCGCTTATCTATGCTTAAACTCCTTAGATACATTAGTATTTCTCTGATTACCGTCTGTTTGCTATTTGCTTGTCATGCTTCATCACAGATCAAACTTAAAAGTCCTCCTTTGAAAGTGGTATTGACATCTTTTGTTGGGGCGTATTCAGGCATCATTGCCAAAGAAAAAGGATTTTTTCAAGCTCAAGGTGTAGAAGTCGAACTAAAATATGGAGACTTTACCCAATTGCAACAAGCGGATTTTAGTGCTGGCAAATATGATGGTGTTGGAATAACATTGGGAGATTTTATAATCTTAAGTTCCACTAATCCTGATATACAAACTGTGATGGTTGTGGATGAAACAAATGGGGCAGATGTGGTAGTTGCCCAACCAAATATTAAAACTGTTGCTGATTTAAAAGGGAAAAAATTGGGTGCAATTTTGGGAGGTTTTAGCGAAGTTTTTGTCACTGAAATATTGAAAAAAGTTAACTTAACTACCGATGATGTAAATTTGGTTAAGTTCGATGCTTCGGAAATTACCCAAAGCCTTAAAAATAATACTATTCAAGCGGGACATACTTGGGAACCCTATCTTTCTGAAGCGATAAAATCAGGGGGGCATATTATATTTACCAGCAAACAAACTCCTGGCTTGATATTAGATATGATTGTCTTTCGTGATGAGATAATCCGCGATCGCCCCGAAGATGTTCGGGCATTTGTACGAGGATGGCTAGAAGGCTCTGCCTACTGGACAGCAAATGTTCAGGAAGGAAATGCTATCATTAGTAAAGCGTTAAAAATTCCTCTTAATACAATCTCTTTGGAGGGAGTCAACCTAACTGATTTAGGTGAAAATCAAAAATTATTTCAATCTAGCAACCCTAATTCCATTTACAAAACTGCCAAAATCTATGCAGACTTTTTTATTCGCTCTGGAAACGTGACGCGCATTCCTGAGCTAAAAAGTTTGTTCAATTCTTCTTTCTTAAACCCTCCTTCCTAATTTAAGAGGATATTTGAAAAGTTTTGTTGTTGGTAGTAAAACGGTTTAGATCCCCCTAAATCCCCTTAAAAAGGGGGACTTTGATTCAGTTCTCTCCCTTTTTAAGCCAGGGTGTTAGGGGGATCGATTCCCCCCTTTTTAAGGGGGGTTAGGGGGGATCAACAGGTACTTAAAAACACAGCCAATCACTTTGAAAACATCCTCTAAAGCCATGCAGCATTCCCTTTTGGGCGGCATCCGTGCAAAGTTGATCGCTTCCTTTCTGATTGTTGCTTTGAGTCCGTTGCTGTTATTAGCATTTCTCAACAAACAGACAACTGAAAAAGCCCTAACTGAAAACGCAAAACAAGCCCTATCTGCGGCGGCTAACGAAACCTCTAACAGAATAGATGCCTTTATTGATGCAAATCTCGATGCTGTGCGCGTAGAGGCGATTTTACCAGGTTTGGCACGCTACCTCAGCCTAACTCCAAAACAGCGAGATAACAGCCCCGAAATGCAATTGGCGACAGAAACATTAATCCGTCTCAGTCGCAAAGATATGCTCAATGTTCTCTCATATTCTTTGCTCGACTTAAACGGAAAAAATGTATTGGATACATATACATCAGATATTGGCAAAGATGAATCGGGTCAAGATTACTTTAAAAAACCCATGCAAACTGGGTTATCCTTTGTTTCTAACATGAAGCGATCGCCGACAATTCCTGACCTGGTAACGCTCTATTTTAGCAGTCCAGTTCGCAATGCCAAGGGAAATATATTGGGTGTATTGCGTGTTTCATATAATGCTACTGTTGTTCAACAGTTAGTAACTCGACGTGGTGATTATCTATTAACCCTAATTAATAATATTTTGGATTTATCTAAAATCGAAGCGGGAAAAACCACATTAAATCCAAGTAATTTTGACCTGTATCGGTTATTAGATGATTTAGAAGATATGCTTAATTTACAAGCCAGTAATGCCGGATTAAAATTAATATTTCAACGAGATGAAACTGTCCCTCGCTATATTTGTACTGATGAAGTTAAACTGCGTCAGGTATTAATTAATTTACTCAGTAATGCGATTAAATTTACCAACGAAGGCAGGATTAACTTAACAGTTTTTCATGAAGAAGAAGACTCAACGGATGTTGTCACCATCAATTTTAAAATCAGCGATACGGGAGTCGGAATTTCCCAGGCGGAATTACCTAAACTATTTCAAGATTTTACCCAAACCCAAGCCGGAAAAGAATCCCAAGAAGGGACAGGTTTAGGATTAGCTATTAGTCGTAAATTTGTAAAATTAATGGGGGGAGATATTTCCGTAGAAAGTGAATTAGGAAAAGGGACAACCTTCTCATTTCAAATTCAAGCCAAACCGGGTCAAGATATTAATGATGAACCGATCAAAACCCGACAAAGAGTATTAGGTTTAGCTGCGGGTCAACCGACTTATAAAATCCTGACCGTTGATGATAAAGAAATTAATTGTCTATTATTAATTAAACTGTTAGAACCCTTGGGATTTGAGTTAAAAACAGCTAGTAATGGAGTAGAAGCGATCGCAATATGGGAAGAATGGGAACCCCATTTAATCTTTATGGATATGCGGATGCCCATAATGGATGGCTATGAAGCGACTAAATATATTAAATCAACAACCAAAGGCAATGCCACGGCTATAATTGCCTTAACAGCGAGTGTATTAGAAGAAGAAAAAGCGATTGTCTTATCGGCGGGTTGTGACGATTTTATGAGAAAACCTTTTACAGAAGATCAGATTTTTGAAGCATTAACTAAACATTTAGGAGTTCAGTATATCTATGCAGAAATACAGCCTATTTTAGATATAAATTCAGAGAATGAGTTGATTTCTGAGGATTTAACAGTCATGTCTCAGGACTGGATGAATCAACTCTATCAAGCGTCAATTGAAGGCGATAGTCAAGCTGTGATGGAATTAATTACAGAAATTCCAGATACAGAAATTTATTTAATCCAATTTCTAACAAAAGCCGTGCGTAAATTTCAATTTGAACAAATAATTGATTTAGCCGAACCTTTAATCATCAATGATTAGCGATCGCACTTCAATTATATTCCTGATCTTAAAAGTATTAACAAACGCTGTAATTCTCCGCAAGCCGCCCTCAAAGAATCTGGTGCATTTTCAGATAAGCTCTGAGAACGACATTCCTTAGCTAGATTCTCAACAGAAGGTTTACAGAAAGCCTCATTGTTCTGAAATTTTGCATAATTATCTTCCTCATTAATAACTTCTCCTTGCAAGAAATGTATCCAAGTCTCAATATTGCGCTTAGGAATAAAGATAGCAATAGCTTCATCCGATCGACGATCGGGCTGGGAATCTTCACTAAGAGCATTTGTTAACTGATTTAGTCGCTCCTGCAATGTATCCGTATCTGCATCAATTAACACAACTAATCCAATCGAAATCCGGTTTCTATTCTGGCGATAGGCTTTGACTTCTTCAACATATTGGGTGCGTACATACTGTTCTCCAGATTGACTACCCGGGGGGCAAATTTTAGGTCGAAATGGCCCTGTAAAACCTCGCATTTTTAGGAAATGACGAGCAAAAACTTCCTGCTGTCTATCCTCACAAAGAATAACAATCTGAACTCTACGCTGGCTCATTCAACCATCCCCTGGCAATTAATTCTGAAACAGGTAATCCAGAATTGTCAGCCACTTCACTACTAATTCGTTTTACTCTTACAGGGGCATTACTTTGACCCTCAAACCAATAGCCAATGGGTGAAGCCAAAAGATAGTTAATTAACTCAGGATGGTGAGAAATTAGTAAAGATTGAAGTTGACTTTCACTGCAAAAATCATAAAGCTGCATCAACCAAGGTTGGATTTCCGGCAACGCTAAAAAGTTTTCAGGTTCATCAATACATAAAGTATAGTCTTCTGATTTCGTGCCATAAATAAGTGTATATAAAGCAATTAAAGTTTTTTGTCCGTCTGATAATTCTCCTAGACGATATTCAATGGGTTTGGCGCTATTACTTGCTCCAGAAAAACGTAATTTCAGGACTATATTTTGTTCACTCACTTGTTCAAACTTAAAGCTGTTGAAACCATTTAGAACATCTCTTAAAATATTACCTATTTCAGCCACCTTGCCTTGGTCATCAGAAAGGTAGCGATACCAAGAAACAAAATTTTCCATTTTCTTAGTTAATCTTATTTCTTTTTGGTTACTTTCATCAACCATCAAACTCGGAATAATTTGGACAATAATAAATCGTTTGATCCGATTTTTAAACCAAGTTAATTTCGTGTTGTCGTTTCTGGGCATCAATGTAGGAAGCATAGACTGTGACCAATCAAACGAATATTGAGGCCCTTCTGAATAATTGTCTCGATAAAGCTGAACTTCTCCCAACTCAAATTTTAGTAAAAGCTGATTGTCGTACCACAAACGCTCATATTCAACACGACATTTATCTTGATCATGACCAATACCCAACTCATATTTATAAATGCCTTTATTACCGATAATCTCTAGCTCAAAACGTTGGACTTGTAAAGTTTGCCAGCGAGTGCAGTCTGATGATAGAAAAATTTTCTCTAGCTTACTATCACCGTTAACAAATTCCTGAATTTTCTGCAAAACTTTAAAAACAGTTGATTTACCCGAGCCATTAGAACCGAGAAATAGATTGATAGAATCAAGATTAAGTTCAAAATTTACCAAACAACGAAAATTATCAATGTAGAGCCGTTTTAGCATAATATTTTTCGATTAAGGTAACACTTACGAATAGCTACCAAATACTTACTTTACCATGATTAGTGATTTTTCCAAAGAGAGCCGATGAAATGATCGGGTGATAGGGATGAAAATTTTGATAAATTCACCCCATCACCCCCTCGGTATTAACCGCCAATCATCGTTGGTTGTGGTTCAAAGACGGGGAAAATGCGATCGCCATTGTAATCATTAGAAACTAAAGGATGACCATAATAGGCATCAATTAACAGTTGTTTCAAGTCCTTAATTAAAGGATAACGGGGATTGGCTCCGGTACATTGATCATCAAAAGCTTGGTCAGCAACTTCATCTAATTTAGCCAGAAATTCCGCTTCACTGATATCTTTTAAAACCTCCTTAATTGAAGCCGGAATTCCCACTTGGCGCTTTAATTCTTCGATGGCTAAAATCAAATGATCGATTTTTTGATCTTCGGTGTCTCCCCCTAAGCGCAGATAATCCGCAATCCGAGAATAGCGCCATTTAGCATTCGGATATTTATACTGGGAGAAAGTGGCTTGTTTAAACGGAACATCGGTAGCATTATAACGAATAACGTAACTAATCATTAAGGCATTTGCTAACCCGTGGGGAATGTGGAAAGTCCCGCCTAATTGATGGGCTAAGGAGTGACAAATTCCGAGGAATCCATTAGCAAATGCCATCCCCGCCATAGTAGAAGCATAGTGCATTTTTTCCCGAGCTTTGGGATCATTTGCTCCATTTTCGTAGGAACTGGGCAGGTATTTAAAGATTAACCGAATTGCTTCTAAAGATAACCCATTGGTATATTCCGAAGCTAATACCGAAACATAGGATTCTAAGGCATGGGTTAGGGCATCAACGCCCCCAAAAGAGGTTAAACTTTTGGGCATATTTAACACCAATTCCGGGTCAACAATTGCCATATTTGGGGTTAAGGCATAGTCGGCTAAAGGATATTTAATATTAGTGCGGCGGTCGGTGACAACGGCAAAAGGCGTGACTTCTGACCCGGTTCCAGAGGTAGTAGGAATCGCAACTAACATCGCTTTTTTGCCCAAAGGTGGCAATTCATAAACCCGTTTACGGATATCCATAAACCGCATTGCTAACCCTTCAAATTCGATATCAGGATGTTCATACATCAGCCACATAATTTTAGCTGCATCCATGGGAGAACCGCCACCAATGGCAATAATTACATCGGGTTTAAACGTATTCATTAAGGTTAATCCCCGTTGTACTGTATCTAAAGAAGGGTCGGGTTCAACATCGTAGAACACATCATATTTTATTCCAATTTCCTCTAAAACTCCTTCGAGGGAACGGGTAATTCCTAAATCAAATAGGGGTTTATCGGTGACAATAAATGCCCGTTCTTTTCCAGCTAATTCTCGAATGGCAACGGGTAAAGATCCATATTTGAAATATACTTTGGGAGGAATCCGAAACCAGAGCATATTTTCTCGACGTTCGGCGACGGTTTTAATGTTTAATAAATGCCGAGGTTCGACGTTTTCGCTGATGGAATTTCCGCCCCAACTACCACATCCCAAGGTTAAAGAAGGGTCAAGACGGAAGTTGTAAATATCACCAATAGCTCCTTGAGAAGACGGAGTATTAATTAAAACCCGGGCGGTTTGAACGGTATTTTCAAACCGTTTAATATGGTCGATATTGTTGGGAGAAGTGTATAGAGAAGCGGTATGTCCCCGTCCCCCTAACTGTACTAAAGTATCGGCTTTTACCACCGCATCCTCGAAATCCTTAGCCCGATACATGGCTAAAATCGGAGAAAGTTTTTCATGGGAAAAGGGATCATTTTCATCAACTTCTATCCCTTCTCCAATAATTACCCTGGTTTCTTCGGAAAGGCTAATTCCGGCTAATTCGGCTAATTTTTGCACGGGTTGACCGACAATTTCCCCATTCAAATGTCCGTTCACAAAAATAACCTTTGCCATCCGTTCCCGTTCTTCTGGGGTTAGGAAATAGGCGCCGCGTAGGGTAAATTCTTTCTTGACTTCTTCGTAAACAGAATCAACCACAATTACCGATTGTTCACTAGCACAAATCATGCCATTGTCGAAGGTTTTACTAATAATAATTGAGGAAACAGCCATTTTAATATGGGCGGTATCGTCAATTAAAGCCGGGGTATTCCCCGCCCCGACCCCCAGGGAAGGATTACCGGAAGAATAGGCTGCCCGTACCATTCCCGGCCCTCCAGTGGCTAAAATTAGCTTAATGTCCGGGTGCTGCATTAGAGCTTGGGACAGGGGTACGGTGGGTGCATCAATCCAGCCGATAATATCTTCTGGGGCTCCGGCGGCGACGGCTGCATCCAGGACGATTTTAGCGGCGGCGGTGGTACAATTTTTGGCACGGGGATGGGGAGAGAAAATAATCCCGTTGCGGGTTTTTAAGGCAATTAGGGCTTTAAAAATAGCCGTTGATGTCGGGTTTGTTGTCGGAACAATTCCGGCTAAAATTCCCACGGGTTCGGCGATTTTTTGAAACCCAAAGGATTTATCTTCTTCGATGACCCCACAGGTTTTTTCATGTTTATATTTGTTGTAAATAATTTCTGAAGCAAAGTGGTTTTTAATCACTTTATCCTCTACAACCCCCATCCCAGTTTCTTCTACAGCCATTTTTGCTAAAGGAATCCGGGCAGCATTTGCCGCTAGAGCCGCTTTTTTAAAAATGTAGTCTACCTGTTCCTGGGTATAGGTTGCATACTTTTGTTCTGCTACCTTGACCCGTTGGATTAGGGCTTCAAGTTGATCAATATTTGTGACTTTTTCCATGATGATATATGCTCCTGTTTCTGTTTGGATTCAGGTTGTTGTGGTGTTCGTTTATATGATAATGGTTTTTATCGGTTTTGGAATCTGGCGGGGACAAAATTACTCAATTTTAATATAAATTTAATATTAATTTAAGATTAAAGCCCTATTTTGAGAGACAGAAACTTTGTATAATTGATCCATAAACTAATCAACTCTTACACTGATAACTGATACAGACGCGCCATGGCACGTCTCTACACTGATAACTGATTTCTATGGTAGCCACAACAACCCGAATTTCCGACCCCGCCCATGATGTCTTACGCTACGAACATCAATCTCTGAATGCGATTTTTAACCCTAAAACCGTTGCTGTGATTGGGGCTACAGAAAAGCCCAATAGTGTTGGTAGAACTCTACTATGGAATTTAATTAGTAGTCCCTTTGGTGGGATGGTTTTTCCCGTTAATCCCCATCGCAATAGTATTTTAGGAATTAAGGCCTATCCTAGTATTAAAGATACTCCAGAACCCGTTGATTTAGCTATCATTGCCACCCCAGCCGCAAGTGTTCCCTCTGTCATGGAAGAATGCGCCATGGCTGGAGTTAAAGGGGTGATTATTCTATCGGCTGGATTCAAAGAAATTGGCCCCAAAGGAATAGAATTAGAACAGAAAATTTTACAGATTGCACGATTAAATAAAATTAGAATTATCGGCCCTAACTGTTTAGGATTAATGAATCCCTTAACCGGACTTAATGCCACCTTTGCTAATGCCATGGCAAAACCGGGAAGCGTTGGCTTTATTAGTCAAAGTGGGGCTTTATGTACTTCTATTTTAGATTGGAGTTTCCGAGAAAATGTCGGGTTTAGTGCCTTCGTTTCCATCGGTTCGATGTTAGATATTGGTTGGGGAGATTTAATTTATTATTTAGGCAATGACCCCCATACTGAAAGTATAGTTATTTATATGGAATCTATCGGGGATGCCCGATCTTTTTTATCCGCAGCTAGAGAAGTAGCCCTGACTAAACCAATTATTGTGATTAAAGCCGGACGCACCGAAGCCGCAGCGAAAGCCGCAGCCTCCCATACCGGAGCCATGGCCGGAAGTGATGATGTCTTAGATGCAGCTTTTAGACGTTGTGGCATCCTGCGGGTGTATCATATTGCCCATTTGTTCTCCATTGCGGAACTTCTCAGTAAACAACCCCGACCCAAAGGGCCGCGACTTACAATTTTAACCAATGCCGGAGGGCCAGGGGTATTAACCACAGATACCCTAATTGGGGAAGGAGGAACCCTAGCCCAACTCTCCACCGAAACCCTGGAAGCCCTGAATCAAGTGTTACCGCCCCAATGGAGTCATGATAACCCGATTGATATTTTAGGGGATGCTGACCCGGAACGCTATGCGAAAGCCTTTGATATCGTGGTTGAAGATCCGAATAGTGATGGTATTTTAGTGATTTTAACCCCCCAAGCCATGACTGACCCAAGCAAAACGGCGGCACAGTTAAAAGAGCGCTGTCTGAAAATGCCCAATAAACCGATTTTAGCGAGTTGGATGGGGGGCGCGGATGTAGCATCCGGGATCGAAATTCTGAATCAAGCCAATATTGCCACTTTTTCCTATCCCGACTCGGCGGTACGGATGTTTAACTATATGTGGCGCTACACCTATAATTTAAAAGGTTTGTATGAAATCCCTAGTTTACCAAAGTCTAGTGAGGATGAAAGTCTGGTTTGTGATTGTGTGCAACATCTGATTAACTCGGTTTTAGCTGAAGGACGCACCCTATTAACGGAGTTTGAATCTAAGCGCCTACTTTCAGCCTATGGGATTCCCACCGTACAAACCTATATCGCCTCAAATATTGATGCAGCCGTTAACGCAGCCGAACAGTTAGGGTATCCGGTGGTATTGAAACTATTGTCAAAAACGATTACTCATAAAACCGATGTCGGCGGAGTAAAACTCAACCTCAATACCCCAGAAGCCGTCCGTCAAGCCTATACCGCCATTGAAACCTCCGTAACTCAACAGGTGGGGGCCGAACATTTCCAAGGAGTGACGGTACAAAAGATGGTCAAATTAGAAGGCTATGAATTGATTATTGGTAGTAGCCTTGATGTCCAATTTGGCCCGGTGTTATTGTTTGGCATGGGAGGACAATTAGTAGAAGTTTTCAAAGATCGCGCCTTGGCTTTACCTCCTTTAAATACTACCCTTGCCCGGCGGATGATGGAACAAACCAAAATTTATAAAGCCCTGTTAGGGGTGCGGGGACGGCATTCGGTGGATATGGAAGCCTTAAAACAGTTATTAGTCCGGTTTTCTAATTTAGTCGTTGAGCAACCTTGGATTAAAGAGATAGATATCAACCCTTTGTTGGCTTCGGAAAATGAGTTAATTGCCTTAGATGCCCGGGTGGTATTACATTCCCCCGACACCAAACCCGAAGATTTACCTAAACCCGCTATTCGCCCCTATCCTCGGCAATATATCAGCCATTGGACATCCCAAAAAGGTATGGAGATTACGATTCGGCCCATCCGTCCTGAAGATGAACCTTTGATGGTCAAGTTCGATGAAAGTTTATCGGAGGAAAGCGTCTATTTGCGTTATGCTCATCTGGTGAAACTCAGTTCCCGTGTCACCCATGAACGCTTATCACGACTGTGTTTTATTGATTATGATCGGGAAATGGCCTTAGTTGCCGAATATCAACACCCGGAAACAGGGGAAACTAAAATTATTGGGGTGGGACGACTGAGTAAAGGCTATGGTAACGATGAGGTGGAATTTTCCTTACTGGTGAGTGATAGTTACCAACGTCAAGGAATTGGTACGGAGTTATTGCGCCAATTACTGAATATTGCCCGTCAAGAGAAAATGCCTCTAATTTTTGCCGAAATTCTTAGCGATAATCGGATTATGCAGAATATTTGTCAGCAATTAGGATTTACCTTAAATCAGATTATTGGTGAACCGATGGTGAGGGCAGAAATTGAATTTTAATCCACTAGAAACACAAAGCTAAGATATACAGTTTAACTTAATTAAGGTGAAACCCAAAACATTCCTTTAATCCCGTTAGGATCGGCAATAAACCCTAAATTATGATAGAAATTAACGGCTTTGGAACCTGCAAATAAAGTAATATTTTCAATATGTTGCAATCGGAGTTGTTCTAATGTATACTGAATTAGATATTTTCCTAATCCTTGATTTTGAAAATTGGGATGAATTACCACATCCCAAAGGGTGGCATTATAAACGTGATCTGAAACAGCCCGGGTAAACCCAATTAATTGTTTTTGGGTGGGGGTGACAAACCAAAGGGTGACAACTAAAAAACTGTGTTTTAGGGCGATTTTCATGTGTTCATGATCCCGAGTCATCCAACTAACTGCTTCAAAAAGTTGATCTAATTGGCTCAAGTCAAAATTAATATCGGTACTAAAGATAAATTGTTCGAGTTTTTGATTAGCTGCTAAAGGAATATTAAAATTATTGGCGTTGATATCAGTAGTAATACCATCATCATATTTAGACCATTTCTGGGAGTTTTTATCAATATTTTGATGTTGTAAATTAATTGATGTTTCTAAGTCGGTTTTTTTCTGGGAAAGAGTATCAAATTTTTCGGTAATAGAAATCTCATTTGGGTAAAATTCCATCGCAATTTTATATAGAATTAAAGCTGCATTGATTAGGTGTTTTTGTCGGAAAAAATCAGCAATTTTAAGCCAAGCACTTTGATTTTGGCTTAAAAATTGAATAATACTTTGATATTCAGGATACTGTTGATGATTTTGACTCACTTTTTGATAATGAGCGATCGCTAAATCAAACTTTTCAGGTAAATGATATTCTAGGGTTTCCCCTAATTTAGTCGCAATCACGACAAAATCCTGTTCTTGATTAGTTTGGTGAAGAATGACTAAACTTTTCCAATAATTAATGATGGCTAAATTCCATTTTTTTTGCTGCACTAAACCATCGGCTAAATTACAATAAGACCAATGAAAATTGGGGTTTAATTGAATCGCTTTCCGATAAACATGAACCGCTTCTTCCCAATATTTTAATTGTAATAACCCATTCCCTAGATTATGATAAGACCAGGAAAAATTAGGATTGAGTTGAATCGCATGACGATAATTAATAATGGCATCTTGCCATTGTTCTTGTTTCAAAAAAACATCCGCTAAATGGTGATAAAACCAAGAACAATGGGGATTTAATTGGATCGCTTGACGATAATTAGCGATCGCATCTTGCCATTGTTCCTGCTGATCATACAAACGCCCTAAATTTGCATAGGATTCAGCCGATTTGATATCCCTTGCCATCACATTTAAAGAATCGGGTTTTAACGGGTCTTCCTGGGGCATATTTTTCGGCTTAAACAGGAGAATATAATACGGATTCTAAACGCCGTAAGGCGAAATCTAAATCATCATTAATCACTTCAAAATCAAACTCACTAGCCGCGTCCATTTCCGCTCTAGCCCTCATTAAACGCCGTCGAATGGCATCTTCAGAATCCTGACCTCTACCGCGTAAACGCCGTTCTAATTCATCAATAGAAGGAGGCATAATAAAAATGCGTAAAGCCGATGGAAAAGTAGAACGAATTTGTCGAGCACCCTCCAATTCAATCTCTAACAAAACCGATATTCCTGCCTCGATTTTTTCTTTAACAGCAATTAAGGGAGTTCCATAACAATTTCCCGTAAATTCAGCCCATTCTAATAATTCTCCCCGTTCTATCATGTTTTGAAAACAAAGGCGATCGACAAAATAGTAATCTTGTCCATTGATTTCACCCTCCCGGGGAGAACGAGTGGTCACGGAAACGGATAAATGAAGTTCAGGATGATCTTTGATTAGGGAACGAACCAATGTTCCTTTTCCGACCCCACTAGGGCCTGTCATCACAATTAATCGGCCTTTTTTCATGATATTTTAATCACGTTAGACGGTTGCAAACAAAGTAATAGGGAATCCCTGATTTTCCCTTGAACCTGCTGATGGATTCAAGGAATTGAATCGGAGTCTTTCTATCTTCTCATCGGAAAATTGGGTTTGAAACCCCGTCCTTTAGCGATAGCGGAGGACGGCTTTTAAATTTAATTTAAACACAATCTGACCATTTTCATCAACTATGTGCTAGAACGTGAGATATGGAAAAAGCATACAGTTACCGATTTTACCCTACACCGGAACAAGAGTCGCTATTGCGACGCACGTTAGGCTGTGTAAGATTAGTTTACAATCAGGCACTCCATGAACGAACTCAAGCATGGTACGAAAGACAAGAAAGAGTAGGATATAGTCAAACGTCTTCAATGTTAACTAATTGGAAAAAACAGGAAGATTTAGACTTTTTAAATCAGGTAAGTTGTGTCCCCTTACAACAAGGATTAAGACACTTACAAACAGCCTTTACTAACTTTTTTGCGGGTCGTGCCAAGTATCCTAATTTTAAGAAAAAACATCAAGGAGGTAGTGCGGAATTTACTAAGTCGGCTTTTAAGTTAAAAAACGGACAAATCTACTTAGCGAAATGCTTAGAACCCTTAGCGATTAGATGGTCAAGACAAATCCCAAAAGATTGTGAACCGAGTACCGTAACCGTCAGATTACATCCTTCGGGACGTTGGCATATTTCAATAAGATTTGACGACCCAACCATTAAGCCTTTACCTGTAACAGATAAAGCCATAGGAATTGACTTAGGAATTAGTAGCCTTGTAATTACCAGTGACGGGCAAAAAATAGCCAATCCTAAACATTTTAAAAAACATTATCAGAGATTACGTCAGGCACAAAAAAGTCTGTCTCGAAAACAGAAAGCCTGTCCTGAGCTTTGCCGAAGGGGGTCAAAGAATCGGGAAAAAGCCAGAATCAAAGTAGCCAAGATTCACGCTCAAATCACCGATAGTAGAAAAGACCATTTGCACAAGCTAACGACTCAATTAGTTCGTGAAAACCAAACGATTGTAGTTGAGAACTTAGCGGTAAAAAATCTGGTCAAAAATCCCAAATTAGCCCAGGCAATAGCCGATGTTAGTTGGGGAGAAATCACCCGACAATTAGCCTATAAATGCCGTTGGTATGGGAGAAACTATATCGAAATAGACAGATGGTTTCCTAGTTCTAAACGGTGTAGTAGTTGTGGGCATATTGTGGAAAAAATGCCGTTAAATATTCGAGAATGGGACTGTCCCAACTGTGGGACTCACCATGACCGAGATCTTAACGCCAGTAAAAATATTTTGGCGGCCGGGCTTGCCGTGTCAGACTGTGGAGCGAGTGTAAGACCCGAACAGAGTAAATCTGTGAAGGCAACTGCTAAGAAGCAGAAACCTAAATTGTGAAGTTTAGGAATCACCGTCCGTTTTACGGCGGTGAGGATGTCAAGCTATGCCAATGGAAACCAAGGGGAATACATAACAAATCCGTTAATCATCGCGGGAATTGCCGTCTTTGGTGGTCACAAAGCGGTGGGCAACGGTTTCCGGCTGAATTGCAGAGAGAATAACATGGCTAGAATCCGTAATAATCACCGCCCTAGTTCTACGCCCGTAGGTGGCATCAACTAACTGTCCCCGCTCCCTGGCATCATTAATAATCCGCTTAATCGGAGCCGATTCGGGACTAACAATGGCAATCACCCGATTAGCAGAGACAATATTACCAAAACCAATATTGATTAACTGAATATCCATAAAAATTGAATTGATAGGATCTATCAAAGTTTTTTTCTACAATTCCATCATAGTTAAAATTTATCAGATTTACAACGATTAATTCAGTAAAAATTTTATTTTTTATCTTCTTGAGTTTGCCTTATAGTGTTAAACCAAAGCTAAAAAATAGCCTGTTTTGATCAAGAATAGGAATCACAAAAATCAAAACAGATTCAACAAAATTAACTCGATGATGATTCGGAATTAAAATTTCCCCTGTTACCCATTCCCCATTGCCTATTCCCTACTTCCAACAATCTTATTTTTTAGAACGGATTTAGACTAGCTCTATTCATCCCCGGTTCTAGGAATTTGTGTTAAGCTGACAGATGTTCCTTGGATAATTAATAAGTTATGAAAGCAATTGTTATTCATCAATATGGGTCGCCTGATGTTCTTCGTTATCAAGATATTCCGACCCCAACGATTAAACCGGATCAAGTTTTAGTCAAAATTCATGCTAGTAGTGTTAATCCTGTGGACTGGAAAATTAGGCAGGGATTATTACAACCCGTATCTGGCTACAATTTCCCCAAAGTTTTAGGCTCAGATTTATCAGGGGAAGTGGTGGAAGTCGGCTCACAGGCGACTCGCTGGCGGGTGGGAGATCAGGTTTATGGCTTCGTTAACCCGCTATTTGGGGGAGCCTATGCCGAGTATGTGGCTGTGCCTGCCGGGAACTTGACCTATAAACCTCAAAATATGACATATCCAGAGGCGGCAACGGTTCCTGTAGCTGGATTGACGGCCTTGCAGGGGTTATTAGATTTAGGTCAACTGCGACCCGGACAAAGGGTTTTGATTAATGGGGCGTCTGGCGGTGTGGGAACCTTTGCGGTGCAAATTGCTGTGGCCATGAATGCTGATGTCACGGGGGTTTGCGGGACTTCTAATATTGATCTTGTTAAACGTTTGGGGGCCCATACGGTGATTGATTACACCCAAGAGGATTTTACCCGGCAAGAAGTTCAATACGATATTATTTTTGATGCGGTCGGTAAACAATCCTTTTTTAATTGCGAAAAAATTCTAAAATCCGATGGCATTTATATCTCAACTTTGCCCACAATTGATAATATGGGAGCCACCTTACAAACTTTATTTTTTGCGGGTAAAAAATCAAAATTAGTCCTAGCTCAACCGACTCGTCGAGATTTAGATGCGCTGCGAGATTTGATTGAAGCGGGCAAAATTCAAACGGTAATTGATCGGACTTATCCCTTAAATGATCTAGCCGAAGCCCATACCTATAGTGAGATGGGGCGCACCGTTGGCAAAATTGCAATTACTGTTAATGAAGGGTTACAAACCATTAATATTGATTGATCTGTAACTTTAGGGGCGAGGTCTTCTCGCCCAAACTCTATTAATTAATGTTGAAAATTCAGTCCCGCCTGACGAGCCGCCACAATATAGCGGAAAATATATTCTACTAATTCAATATGGTTTTCTGCGGCTTCTGGAGAATCTGCCCAAACCGTTACTCCATGATTTCTAATCAGCAATGCTGGCACATCAGGAGTCATAGTTTTAAACCGTTGAATAATATCTTCAGCAATTCGAGGTACTTCTAAATAGTTCTCAAAAACAGGCATATAGACTTTAGGATTTTCTTGCCAAATTCCTAACCCTTTCAACATCTCAATGGGCGGTAAAGGCAGTTGTTCATGATCAATAAAATTTGAGACCAATTTGGCTTCAACTGAATGAACATGATAACAGGCATTTGCATCGGGAAACAAAGAATATATTGCTTGATGAATACTGGTTTCTGCCGAGGGTTTATTGTTAGGAGAAGGGTTTTCTAATATCTCTCCGGTTAGGGACATTCTCACAAAATCCTCTAGGACTAATTTGCCTTTTTGTTTGCTACTAGCAGTAATCCAAAAACTATTATCAGCTATTTTAGCCGAAAGATTTCCAGCCGTCCCTGCCATCCAACCCAGTTGATGAAATTGGCGAGACGCATGAATTAAAGATTGACGGGGATCAGTATTCATAAATTAATTAAAAAGGCTAAATAATCAGTAAATTAAAATAGCCCCACTTAGCAAGGGGGGTTGGAGGGTGTCACAATTAACCCCATTTTTCCATCGCCTGTTTAAGAGCGCCAGGGGGCATTTCGTTCACATCAAAGGGTAGACCCCGTTGATACCAGTCAAGGGCTTGGAAGAAGGCATTAACCCCCGCTCCTGGGCCGTTTGGATGATCCATAATCCCCGTCCCGGCATTCAGAATTACATCATTTCCATAGTCGGATAGGGCTTTGGGGACAATTCCGGGGTGAATTCCAGCCGAAGGTACAGGGAAGACATTGCGCGATCGCAACTGCTCACAAATCCGTTTTTCCTCAACCGGATCAAAGGGTAAACTGCCATAGTGGGCGGGATATAACACCGCATCTGCCCCGGCGTGGGCCATTAAGGTTCCCAAAATCACGGAATAGGAAAAACCCGTATCGCCAGACGCACATAACGCCCCCGCCAAGGCAGGATGGGCGAAAATGGGAACATTCAATTCTGGATCGGCGGCTAGGGCTTCTAAGACCGAAAAACCGTAGGTGAGAACGTTTAATAATAGGGCATTTGCCCCTTCTTTCACCAGTATTCGGGCTTTTTCTAATAGGGTTTGGGCATTTCCAGTAACATTAATAGCATACAAAACCGTGCGCCCGGTTTCTTGTTTAATTTGGTCTAAAATCGGACGACAAGCTCTTAATCTTTCTAGGGTTGGGGCGGTGTTTAAATCCCCCATAATTTCATCATCTTTAATAATATCTAATCCGGCCGTTGCCACTTCTTGTAAAATTGTAGCATGATCCTGGGCTGATAATCCTAAAGCGGGTTTAAAGATTGCCATAATTAAAGGACGATCAAAAACTTGTAATTGTTGACGAATTCCTGATATGCCAAATTTTGGCAACTGACCATAATTATTATCGAGTCTAACCGCAACTATTTTACCAACTCCCGCCATTGAATATTTGCCAAAAATCATCGTTAGCAAACTAGCAATATCATTTTCAACATTAATTTCAGGAAAACTAACTGTTGCAATATTATCACCTTGATTGTCAGTTTTAACGTTAATAACTTGGGCTAAATGCGATCGCAAATTATCCTCCCGATGGCTAAATCTTTCGTCCCAAGTTCCGGCGGTTTGTCCGATAGCAATTACTTTCGCCTGACGCAACGCATCAATATTAGGTGGAAAACGATAATCAACTTCAATGGTCATGGTTTTTTATTCTAGCAATTGTTATCATTATTGTAGAGACGTTGTATACAACGTCTCTACAAATTAATTCATAATCAAGGTTTTTTTCGGTCTTCTGGAAAAAATTCTAATTTCAGTATCCGTATATTCAGGAGTCCAACCTTCGGTTGTGGTGAAATAACGAATCGCTTTAATTCGTCGAGTTTCTGTTAAATAAAACCAATGTTCTGTATGAGCAGGAACATTAACATATTCTTCAGGTTTAACGGTTAATTCAACTTGGCTACCATCGGGACGGACAAAGCCAAATACTCCTTCCCCATCAATAATATAACGAACTTCATTATCAGCATGAATATGGCACTGTTCAAATTTTGCTAATAATGTTTCTAGGTTGGGGGTATTAGGATTAAGAACAATTAAATCACGGGACTGATAACCTGCGGTTTGTTTTAATTCTTCAAAATATTGATCTAGTCCTTGCAGAACTTCCGCTTTTTCGTTATCGTTTAATGCAGGTTGATTCAACAATTTAATCAATTCTGGATCTGTACCGACAGACCAATGGTTTAAATGAATATTCAGACCAGCTAATTCTTGCTGAATTTCATCTAATTCGGTGTAAGTTGTCCCGTCTTCTAACTGTAAAATTGCCATATTTCACCTCCACAGTATGAACCGTTTTTAATCACAACCTCTAATACTAGCAAAAAAATACAGTTTGTTGTTGGGCTTGAGTTCCTAGAGGGATAGGCTGAAGCCCAACAACAGGCGAAGGTATTTTATTGATAGCGGTTCAGCCGTTCGGATAAATCACTCCAACGGCGACCATCACTGGTCATAATTTCTTGGGCGGCATCTGGGCCGTCTGTACCCCGTTCATATTGATGAATGGTTAACGCATTACCATTAGTTTGAGATGCGTTTAAGCGTTCCATAATCGGGGCTACGGCTTCCCACGAAGCCAAGATTTCTTCGGCAGAAACAAACCAGGTTTGATCGGATTTCATGCACTCTAAAGTCAAAGGTTCGTAGGCTTCCCGACTGGTAAGACCGAAGGCTTTTTGGTAGGGTAAACTCAAGGTTTTTGTGACCAGTTTATTTGATCCTAATTCCTTGATTTCGGTATCTAAATAAATGCCTTCATCGGGCTGCATTCGGAAGGTTAATTGATTGGGTTTGGCAGTTTCAAATAAGACAGGAGGAATGGGTTTGAAGTGAAAAATCACCTCCGTAATTTTAGCGGTTAAGGCTTTACCTGTGCGAACATAAATTGTAACTCCCGCCCAACGAGAATTATTTACAGACGCTTTAAACGCGCAATAGAGATGATTCCCTTCGTCTTGATAGGTTCCTAACACTAAAGAATCTGCATCCACTTTAAGTGCTGATAAGAATTTAGCTTTAGAAGTCGCTAGATCTTTTGAGTTTAAACTATTAGGTGCATCCATCAGTAACCAAGCCAACATCTGCATAACGTGGTGAACCATATCGGGAAAACTGCCTGGAAAGTTGCGACCATCAACGGTGGTTGTTTCGGGGAGATTAATCTCAATATACTCAATATATTGACGATTCAAAATCGCTTCTAACCAAGGGTTGGCAAACCGATAATATAAAATATTACGGATGCTTTCTTTTCCGTTATAGTGGTCGATGAAATACGCCTGAGACTCTAAGCAATATTGACGCACGGTATCAATAATGATTTGGGCAGTGTTTCGGTCTTGACCCACTGGTTTTTCCACCACAATTTTATTCGTGCGGTCAGTGAACAGTCCCGCCTCGCCTAATGCTTTAATAGTGGCGTTAAAAAACTGTGGGGGTAAGGCTAAATAATAGATGCGATGACCGGATAAGTTGTGTTTTCCTTCCAATTCGGCAATTTTAGGCAGTAATTTGTTTTTGACGAATTCCACATCGGTTACATCTCCCTCAATATAATCGAGAGATTGCTGAAATTCGCCTAAAATCGTATCCGGTTGAGTTTCTTTTAACTCGTTTTTGACCTCAATTCGCACTTGAGATTCAGTTTGGGATTTTTTAGGGTTATCAACAATCAAAATCGGGGTATCTAGGTCAATATCGCCTTGGAGTTTCAGTTGATATAAGGCGTTATATAATTTGACTTTGGCTAAATTGCCTTTCCCCAATAGTACAAAAACACCTTTTTTGACTTCGGTTGGGGTTTTTGCTGCTGATAAATAAGGAATGATTGAAGTTTTATCGCTGCTAATCATAGCGGTGTCCTATTTCTTTCTACACCCCCAGGATCTCATGTTTAATTAATAAGTACATCCCCAATTAATGTATAATTTAAAGTGTACAATTAGTGTAATTGTGTAAGGTTAGTGTAAGGTTGGTGTAAGGTTGGTGTAAGGGGGTTAGAGAAACCGGGTTTCTGTCTACCCCTAGACAATTTTGAGGAAATCTGATAATATATTATTTAATTTGGAAAATCACTAACTATGGATTGGGATAAGGCGAAGTGGAATGAGTTTTTAGATTCCATTGCGAACATATATCAATTAACGGAATCGCAAAAACAGGCTTTTATAGCTAGGTTTAAAAGAGATAATTTGGAAACAAATGAAACCGACGTAGTACCTGACTATAGTAGTATTAACACATTCAAAAAACAATTGGGTGAGGTTTATAAAAAATTTTCTAAAGATCGTGCCGATCTAAACGGGCCAACTAAGGGAAAATTTGAGATTTTAAAGGGGTTGTTAGAAGAAAAATATCTAAAATATATTAATTCTGGTGTTGATTCAGGTCAGACTCAGAATGCAGTTCCCGAAACTATTTCTAAAACTGATAATCCCGAAACGGAAGACGAGAATAACGTTGAATCTCTTGTCACAACTGATCATTTACCGCCACCTCGGAATAACTGTTTTAACTTAGGAATAAAAGACCAGAAATATTTTGTAGGACGGGATGCAGCCTTAGCCGAACTCCATGACCTTTTGCAAGAGAGGGGAAAGGTGGCGGTGTGTGCGGTGTCGGGAATGGGGGGAATTGGCAAAACAGAATTAATGTTACAATATGCTAAACAATATCAACAGCAATACCCGAAAGGATTGTGTTGGGTGACAGCAAAAGCGGAACAAGATATTGCCACACAAATTATTGTTTTTACTCAAGAATATTTTACCCCATTTCAACCCAACAATCAACTGCCTCCTGCTAGTCAAGTTCGCCAATGTTGGCGACAGTGGTTAGAACAGCCGCCGGATGGGAAAATGTTATTGATGATTGATGATGTCTCTGACCCCGATTATCAAAATAAAATCGAACCTTATTTACCCCAAAATTTACAACAAATTTCGGTTCTGTTAACAACTCGCTGGAAGTTTGGGTCAGATTTTGGGGTGTTACCTTTGGACGTTCTGAACCCGAAAGATGCTTTAAACTTATTAGAATTGCGGCTGGGAAAAGACCGCATTAACGAACAGTTAGCCGATGCAGAACGGTTGTGTGAATGGTTAGAATATTTGCCTTTAGGGTTAGAATTAGTTAGTCATTATTTAGAAGAATTAACCGATTTATCAATAGCAGAAATTTTATTCGAGTTAAATCAACGGGGGTTAGAACATGATGCCATGCGACGGGAGAATAATCAACCCTGGACTTTTACCGCAGAAAGGGGAGTGGCGGCGGCGTTTGATTTGAGTTGGGAAAGATTAGACCCCCCAGGGCAACATTTGGGTTTATTATTAAGTTTATTGGCTCCCACCGAAATTCCTTGGGAGTTGGTGGAGAATACAGAAGTTAACTATTGTCAGAACCGGGAAATCTCCTTTAATCGCAATCAATTACAACAATCTCGCCGCAGTTTAAGGCGTTTACATTTAATTAAAGACTCAAGGAATACCGTTAGCTTACATCAATTAATTCGACAGTTTTTTAAAGAAAAAATGGAGGTCTACAATGTTAACTAATCTGGGTTATACTCCTGTCGCTGTGGATGAAATTAATCTATTGAAACAAGCGATCACGCAAACCCTAGCAACGGAAGCAAAGGAAATTCCTGATATTTTAACAAATGATGATATCGCTAAATTAACGTTAATCATTCCTCATCTGGAAGAAGTCGCTACCCACTTCACCGATGCACTTAGAGATGAGGATTTAATTCATCCTTATGTGGGTTTACATAATTTTTATGTTCGTCAAGGTCGCTATGGAATAACTGAATATTGGTCGAAGAAAGGTTTAGATTTAGCAGAACACCGTTTACCTGTTGATCATCCTGATTTGGCTGAGGGTTGCGAGGGATTAGGTGCAGCCTATTATTTTCAGGGAAACTACAGCGAAGCTGAACCCTTGTTGAAAAGAGCCATTGCCATTGCCGAAAAATCCTTACCCCCAGACCATCCTAATTTAGCAACCTACTTAAACAACTTAGCCTATCTGTACTCTGACCAGGGAAACTACACCGAAGCGGAATTATTGTTGAAAAGAGCCATTGCCATTGCCGAAAAATCCTTACCCCCAGACCATCCTAATTTAGCAACCTACTTAAACAACTTAGCCTATCTGTACTCTGACCAGGGAAACTACACCGAAGCCGAACCCTTGTACAAAAGAGCCATTGCCATTGATGAAAAATCCTTACCCCCAGACCATCCAACTTTAGCAACCCACTTAAGCAACTTAGCTAGTCTGTACTA
>NZ_CAWLTW010000001.1:5230325-5400692 GCF_963864145.1 Planktothrix prolifica NIVA-CYA 540
GAATCTGTACTATTGTCAGGGAAACTACGCCGAAGCCGAACCCTTGTACAAAAGAGCTATTGCCATTGCTGAAAAATCCTTACCCCCAGACCATCCAACTTTAGCAACCCACTTACACAACTTAGCCTATCTGTACTCTAACCAGGGAAACTACACCGAAGCGGAATTATTGTATTTACGAGCATTAGAAATTCGGGTACAGAAATTAGGAACAGAACACCCTGACACTATTACAATTAGGGAGAATTTAACTCAATTATGGCGAGAAGCAATTAACGCAGGTCGCGCTGAGGAATTAGAGGGATTGTATCAACATCCTTTTGGTCAATTGTTTTTAAGGGAGATGGAAGTTGAGACAGAAAATTAGGGGGATTTTAATATCCCTGGTTCCCTGGTTCTACCAGGGAATCCTGTTCAGGAGGCTCTGCCTCCGATGAACAGCAGGCGGAGCCTGATTAGAGTATTGCTAGGTAGAACCTAGCAACAAGAAAATCCAGGGGCGATCGCTTTTCAACTGCGTTAAAATTAAATCCCGATCAAGATGTAAGTTATAATCATGACCAAAACTTCGTTAAAAACACTTTATGATATTGATTTTGCACTCTGGATTGCAGATACGATTAATCAGTTAAAATCTCGAAATATTGAAAATTTAGATTGGGACAATTTAATTGAGGAAATCGAATCTTTGGGGAAGCGGGATAAACGGGAATTAGAAAGTCGGTTAACAACATTATTTGAAGACGCTTTGAAACGGAATTATGTACTGTTACCAGATTGTTTTCGAGGGTGGGAAGTCACAATTAATAGAACTCAATCCAATTTAAGAGATATTCTTGCAGATTCACCGAGTTTACGAAACTATTTACAGGAAATTTATTTCAATTGTTATCAGGAATCTTTGGGAAATATGCAAATTGAATATGATGCCGAATTTCCTAATATTTGTCCATTTTCCCAGGATGTAGACACTTTATTAACGGGGAAATTTTGGGAAACACCGCTATAAAAACCCTAATTCAACGATTCTAAGAACGCTTGAACACTCCCATCCGGCTGTAAAATTAACCGAATTTTAGGGGTTTTTCCTGACGCCAAGGGAGAAACAAAAGGTTTCCCAATTTCTGGAAAATCCAGTTGTTTTTGACGATTAACCGCAGGTTGACCCACAGGGACAATACTCAGTAAAGAACCATCAGAATTGAGTTTTAAACTATATTGTAAGGTGCGTTGTAAATTTTTAGGAGGATACCATATTTTTTGAAAATAGTTTCTGACTTCACTAACTTGAGGAATTTGATCAAATAGGGTGGTATCCTGTTGACGAGTGGCGGCAATTGTTGGGGGGCGTTTATCCAGTTGAGCCAAATAATTCGGTTCATCTGGGTCGGAATTTTCTGGCGAAGAATTTGAGGAATTTTCCGCAGAAGGTACGTTTAAAATCACCGGAGGAGCCGCATTTTTTAAGGTAGGTAATTCAATAGTTTGGGGTGCAAAAATTACGGGCGGAGATGGGGGCAGCGCTTGGGTGGGAGCCACGGCTAGGCGGGGTGGGGGCGGGGGTACGGTGGCGGTTAAGGGCGGCGGTGCGGGGGGTACAGACCCATCGTTTATCCCTGAGTCCTGGGGAATAATCATGAACTCCCCGGAGCCGGGTTGCAGGTCGGGTATGGCCTGGGGGGTTGCCGGGTTGGGAAAGAGAGGGGCGGGAATGGGCAGGGGGGCGGTATTGACGAGGGGTAAATTGGGAGCGACTTTAATCTGAACAGGGGGTGCAGAGGGGACGGGAAGCGGTGCTAACTTGGGTGGCGGGGGTAAGGGAACCAGATTTGGGGGCGGAATTTTAATGGTTTCTGAGGGTTTGGTGGCGGTTTGATTTTGGGGTTGTCGATAGAGATTTATTAGTTTAATTGTCCCAGTTAAACAGCTAATAGAAATAATAATAAATAAAATTGTTTTTAACCATTCAGGGCTGGTTTTTTCTAGGGATTTTAGATTGGATAAATTTTCGGATTCTGTTATATATTCTTCTAAAGCAGCCGATAAATCAAATAGTTGTAAAACGCTGAGATGAATAAATAAGTTAGTAGAGTTTTTAGATAAGTTTCCTAGGAATAAATCATGGTATAATAAGCCATCGGGTTTGATTTTAATTTCTGAGTTGGTTTCGTCAAAAATAACAAATGATGGGGTGTTTTCAGTGGAAGATTTTAGGGAAACTGTTGCGGGTTCACGGGTTGATATTTGGGCAAAATTAAGCAGATTTTGAATATAATTTTTGATGACTTGATAGAGGGTTTCTAGTTGATTGCGATCGCCTTCAATGGTAATATGATCGGCATCGGGTAAACGGGGATCATCAAAGCAAAGTTTAAATTTAAACTGTTTTAAAATAGGTTGTTGTTTCAGGCGAGATATGAAAGGACGTTTCGCCTGGACTTCTAAGGTACAAGTTGGGGGAGTATAGCGTCGAATAATCATCATAATAGCTTGACCGTTAACGATAGATTAGAATGGAGAATCAATTAATATTAACCATAATTGTTGATGGCTATTGGGTTTACTATAAAATAATAAGTCAATTAGTAATTTAATTGCTAGGGTGTCAAGGTCTAGGGGGGTTTGAGGATGTCGGGTCATCGACTGTTGATAACTTTCGTTAAATGTATCCAAATATTCCCGCAGCAAGGTGACTTGACGAAAATCGTTTTTTTGCTGTGCCATTTGTTCAACTAAACCCAGGGCTCGACGAATTAAAATTTGATCCTGTTGAGCAATATAACAAATAATTGGCACCAGCGATCGCATTTCTTCAAGGGATAAGGGATTTTCTTCTGAACTTGTTTCTAATAATTTAATTTTATCAGGAACATTAGGCTCTAATTTTAACAGATTTCCGACTTGTAAAATTGTTTCTAAGGGAATACCAATTAAAGCTTCAATTGCCAGTAATAATACCTGAATTTGAACCGTGATTTTTCCCCATTGTTCGGGTTTAGGTTCCGGTTCTAAATCATATCTATTTGGATTGGATTTTTGATCATTAATAGAATTTGAATTCAGCATTTTCAAGACCACTTATTATATCCGAGAAGATTCCCCTAAATCCCCCTTAAAAAGTGGGACTTTGAGCTAATTCCTTGCATTAAAAAGGAGGAGTTTAATCTAATTCCTTGCATTAAAAAGGAGGAGTTTAATCTAATTCCTTGCATTAAAAAGGAGGAGTTTAATCTAATTCCCCCCTTACCAAGGGGGGTTAGGGGGGTTAGGGGTCAGGGGAATCAAAAAGGGAAGTTTCCTATTAATTCCTTAAATAAGCAATTGTAACACCAATTCCGCCATCATTGGGGGGGGCTAATTCAAATCGTTCTACTAAAGGATGGGTTGCTAAAAATTCATGAACTCCTTTTCTAAGTTGTCCTGTTCCCTTACCATGAATAATCCAAATTGCTCCAAAATCATGAATTTGACCTAACATTCGATCTAGTTCACTTTCTGCTTCCGAGGTACGTTTTCCCCTTAGATCAATGGTATTATTAGAAGTTCTAACAATCGGTCTTTCTGGTTTGGTTTCTTTTGCGGGAATGGGTTCTTTTTTATGTTCTTTAGCTTTAGGAATAACAGGTTTTAAACCATCTAAGGATTCAATTTCTCCTAAACTAACGGTCATTTTCATCATCCCAAATCGGACAGTAATTTGACCTTCTGGAGTGGGTTCACTTAAGACTTCTGCGGTTTGACCAAAACGGGGTATTCTAATCCGATCTCCCACCTTGGGTTTAAATTCTGGGGGTAGTTTTGGGGTAGTTTTTTTAGAGGGTAAATACTGCCCGGCAATTTGGTTTAAAGCTTCCGTTGCTTGGCTGGTATCTTGACCCGTTGGTGTCCCCTGTTGTAAGCGATGAATTACTTTGGCAATTTCAGATTTAGCTTGAATTAATGTTTCTTGAATTGCCTTTTCTTGAATTTGTTTTAACTCCCGTTCTCGTTCTTTTAAATTTGCTGATTTTTGAGCTAATTCCTGATGCAAACGTTCCGTATCTTTTAATAATTGACCTGCGGCTTGAGCTTTGGTTTCCTGTTGACGACGTTGTGCTTCTAACCCGGCAATTACTTGGTTAACTTCCTCGGAACTTTCCCCCACATAACCCGCCGCTTTTTCTATGATTTCTGGGTTTAATCCTAACCGTTTGGCGATAGTTAAGGCATTAGAACGCCCTGGAATGCCCCATAATAATCTATAGGTGGGTTGTAAGGATTGTTCGTCGAATTCAACGGAGGCATTTTCAAATCTTTCATCTTCATATTTTAAGGATTTCAGTTCTCCAAAGTGAGTAGTTGCTATAGTTAATAAAGCATGATCGGCTAGATATTGTAATAAGGCGATCGCTAAGGCACTTCCTTCGGTGGGATCGGTTCCTGCGCCCACTTCATCTAGTAAAATTAAACTAGAAAAACGGTTTTCGGTTTGAGGATTAATCGCTTCTAAGATTCGGCTAATTCTGCGAATATGACCCGAGAAAGTCGAGAGGTTTTGTTCAATGGATTGTTCATCTCCAATATCAGCTAAAACCTGATCAAACCAAGGTATTTCAACGGGTTCTCTAGCGGGAATAAATAACCCAACTTTTGCCATTAATGCCGCTAATCCAATAGTTTTTAAAGTAACGGTTTTGCCTCCGGTATTCGGCCCGGTAATCGCTACAACTCTAATCTTAGGATTAACTATAACATCAATAGGAACAACGGGAAATCCCTGTTCATGTTGTTGTTGCCAAACTAATAAAGGATGGCGAAGTTGTCTTAAATTGATGGAATTTGAGGTTGAATCTTCTGATGATTCTAAATCAATAAAACGGGGAGGATTTGCTTCTAACCACAGACTATAACGAGCTTTAGCAACAGCTAAATCAAGAGTAGTTACAATCATTAATAATCGTTCTAAATCCGGTTTAACTGCCCCAACTTGTTCACTTAATCCCTGTAAAATAATATCTTCTTCGGCTTTTTCTAGCCTTTGAATTTGTCGGAGTTGATTATTAAGATCAATCGTGGCTTTAGGTTCAATATATAAGGTCGCTCCCGTTGTTGAGCTATCATGAACAATCCCAGGAATTACATCTTTTTGAGATGCTTTAACTGGAATTACAAAGCGATCGCTTCTTTGAGTAATTAATTGTTCTTGAACGGCGTTAGATTTGCGTTGAATAATATGTTGCAAAATCTCATAAACCCGATCTCTAATACTTCGTAATTGTCCTCTAATTCCCCCTAATTTAACACTAGCTCGATCTGCAACATCTCCCCGTTCATCAATACAGTGATAAATTTCCTGCTCTAGCTCGGGATAGGTTCTTAATTCTGAGACAAATTCTGTTATAATAGGAATATCGGAATGGTTATTAATAATTCGCCGTAATTGTCTCGCTCCTGCTAAGGTTGTGGCAATCGCTAATAGTTCATTTCCTGATAACATTCCATGGCGTTCTACCCGTTCTAAATAAACACTAATGTCTTCAATTCCTTCAAATTTTAAACCATTTTGTCGCAGTTCTAATTTGTAAGTTTCTTGAGTTTGTGCTAATAATTGCAAAGTTTCTGCGGGAGTTGTCGGAATGTGTAAATGCTGCGCCGCCACAGCAGCCAGTTTTGTCGCCGTAAAGGTGGATAAATGACGACATAACCGTTGCCATTCCAGTAGTTCTAAGGTTTCTGTTTGAATCAATGCCTCAAGATTTAAAAGTGTAATGTTTACATACTACAGTATTGTAACCCTTTTTGGTATTTTCTGCAATCCCCAGATCAACAGTTATTACCTATTACCCATTACAGATTTAAGAGAATTACGCAGATTAAAATCCGTGAAATCCGTGAAATCCTCTTAAATCCGTGATCATGATTTCAACCTTAAAATTCTCTCAGCAATGGATGGTAAAACAGGCATTACTGATAAGCGATTTCCCCGTTTGACAACGCCAAATTCCTCGGGATTAAAGGTTTGTTTCAGACTATCTAAACTAATAATAGCAGAAAATTGTTCCAAAAATTCCACTTTTACCGTATACCATCGGGGACAATTCGGTGTTGCTTTAGGATCAAAATAGGGACTATTAACATCAAACTGGGTCGGGTCAATTTGGTTATTTTCAATAATTTTAGCTAATCCCACAATCCCCGGAGGTTTAGTATTAGAATGATAAAAAAACGCTAAATCTCCGACTTGCATTTGTTGGAGGAAATTTCGGGCTTGATAATTTCTCACCCCATCCCAAATCGAAGTACAATCGCGTTTCAAATCCTCAATACTATACACATCCGGCTCAGATTTAATTAACCAATAATTCATGTTTTTTAACTCTTTAAAGCATTTTCCATGAAGATATCATGGGCGATTAATTCTGGGGTATTTTCTGGCGGATGACGTTGAATATATTGACCATCGGATTGTAAATCCCATGCTTTCCGATTATCCGATAACATAATCCCTAAAATCTCTTGTAACTCCTTAGCAATATCTGGATCTTTTATCGGAGTTACCGCTTCAACCCGGCGATTTAAGTTGCGAGACATCCAATCTGCTGAACCAATATAAACCTCCTCCTGTCCACCATTATAAAAATAGAAAATCCGAGAATGTTCTAAGAATCGTCCGATAATACTAATCACCTTAATATTATCACTAATTCCCTCTAAACCCGGACGCAAACTACAGGTTCCCCGGATAATTAAATCAATCCCAACTCCCGCTTGAGATGCCTCATATAATGTGGCAATAATTTCCGGGTCAACTAAGGAATTAAGTTTAACCACAATTCGCCCGGTTTTCCCTTGATTTGCCTGTTCGATTTCCCGACGAATTAACTCTAAAAATCGTTTTCGCATATTCACCGGAGCAACTAAGAGTTTACGATAGGACTGTTGACGAGAATATCCGGTTAAGAAATTGAATAAATCCGTTAAATCTGCTCCTAAATCTGGACAGGCACTTAATAATCCTAAATCCGTATATAATTTAGCAGTTTTATGATTATAATTTCCCGTGCCAATATGAACATAACGGCGAATTTTATCCTGTTCCTGACGCACGACCATGACAATTTTTGTATGGGTTTTTAAACCCACTAAACCATAAACAACATGAACCCCAGTTTGTTCTAGTTTTTTTGCCCATTGAATATTATTTTCTTCATCAAATCGAGCTTTAAGTTCTACTAAAACCGCAACCTGTTTGCCATTTTCCGCCGCATTAATTAAAGCAGTGATAATCGGAGAATCCCCGGAAGTGCGGTATAATGTCATTTTAATCGCTAAGACATTGGGATCATGGGCTGCTTGATTAATAAACTGTTGAACTGTTGCAGAAAATGAATGGTATGGGTGATGAACTAAGACATCTTTTTGTCGTAAAATCGCAAAAATATCTTTTTCATCTGTTTCTGGATTAGACGCAATAATATCTTCACTCTCTTTCATCCAACGGGGTAAAACAGCAGTCCAAGGTTTATCTTTTAATTCGGGTAAGGGTAAACTGATAAAAGACATTAAATCCCGTAAACCCATCAACCCATCTACGGTATAAATATCTTCAGATTCTAACTCTAATTCATTTACCAATAAATCGCGTAAATAGTCCGGGATTGAACTATTAATTTCCAGACGCACCACAGACCCACCAACTCGACGTTTGCGTAATTCTTGTTCAATTGCTAATAATAAATCATCCGCCTCATCTTCTTGCACGGCTAAATCAGCATCGCGGGTAATCCTAAAAATATAATAATCTTGAATATCCATTCCTGGGAATAGGGATTCTAAATTATGGGCAATTACTTGACCAATAGGAATACCAACCCAATGGGAAAATTCTCCATTTTCTTGGACTCGTAATTCCTTGGGTAAGGAAATAAATCTAGGTAAAGAACTCGGTACTTTCACCCTAGCAAATAATTCTTCTTTGGTTTCAGGATTTTTGAGAACCACGGCTAAATTTAAACTCAGATTAGATAAATAGGGAAAGGGATGGCTACGGTCAATGGCTAAGGGGGTTAAAACTGGAAAAATTCCTTCATCAAAATAGTGTTTTAAATAATTTCTTTGTTCTTGATTTAGATCAATATAACTTAATAAATGAATCCCATTTTGAGCTAATTCGGGTCTAATTTGTTGTTCAAAATATTGGTGCTGTTCCGTAACCATTGGTAACAATCGTTCATGGATAGCATTTAGTTGCTCTTGTGGAGTCCGACCATCGGCGGTAACTTTATTGACTTGGGCTTCAATTTGTCGCTTAATTCCAGCTACTCGCACCATAAAAAATTCGTCTAAATTAGAACTAAAAATAGCTATGAATTTTAACCTTTCTAACAGAGGATTTTGAGGATCTAAGGCTTCTGCTAAGACCCGACGGTTAAATTCTAACCAACTAAGTTCCCGACTCAAATAATATTGGGGATCTTGAAGATTAATGTCTTTAGTAATTTTTGGCTCTGTTTTTTTAGCTTTGGACATAATTTGAGGCTAGGTAGGTGGATGTAAGTTATACTCGATCTCTATTGTAATTCTAAATGGTTAAAATTGGAAAAAATTTAGTCAATATTGAGAAATTGGGGTAAAATTAAGGTTAACGAATGTTTAAACAGCTTTTTATTAATTATTTATTCAGGTAAATTGGTTTTGAAAAAATACTTAATATAGTAAGTTTAAATTAATCAAGATCCTGAATGCTAACAAGCCGATCAGTGGCGGTGATTTTGAGCTAAAATTACACAAATTGCCCTAGTCGAAGTACCATAGAAATTAGGGTTAATTGATGCGTTGGCGGAGGACAAAATGGCAGTTAAATTGGAACGCCCAATTTTAATTGGGGGGGTCGGACTTTCTTTCGGTCTATGGTTGTTGGAAAGTGTTCAGCATTCAGCTTCTGAACTCGGACAAATAGTGCTATTTGGTTTAGCCTTCAGTAGTGCTGGACTGTGGTGGTTTAAGCAACAAAGGACAGAATCCCTGGAATTGTCGCCGCCTCCAGAACCTTTAAATCAGGATAAAGTAGAAAAGGCGATCGCCCAAACTCAAAGTCTGATTGATCGTTTAGCCACAGAATCCCCAACTCAGAATAGCCGTTTAGAGGCCCTAAAACAGCAAGGGGAGCAACTCAACGGCCAACTACAACGCACAGCCCTGCGGGTAGCAATTGCGGGTCACAAAGGTACGGGGAAAACCGCCTTATTACAAAGGTTAGAGTCTGACTGGCTATCCCAACAACCTCAGATATTAAGTTTAACGGAAATTTCCACCCCAGAACTCGATTCTGCCCTCCCCAATTTAATCACGGCGGATGTGGTTTTATTTGTCACCGCCGGAGATTTAACCGATCCTGAGTTTAAAATAATATCGGAATTGGTGGCTAATAACCATCATTTAATTTTAGTCTGGAATAAGCAAGATCAATATTTAATTGGAGATCAACCTGTGATTTTGCAGCAGTTAAAAACCACATTAACGGGGGTATTATCCCCGGATGATATTGTGGCGATCGCAACTTCTCCCAATCCGGTCAAAGTCCGTCAACATCAAGATGATGGTACAATTCAAGAATGGTTAGAACCCCAATTACCTATCCTTGATTCTGTAGTCAACCGTCTTAATACTATTTTAACTCAAGAACAGCAAAAGTTAGTATTAGCAACAACCTATCGGGAAGCCTTAGAATTGCAACGGCAAGCCAAAGAGATTTTCAATCAATTACGTCGAGAACAGGCTTTACCTCTGATTGAAAAATATCAATGGATTGCGGCGGCAGCAACGGTAGCCAATCCAGTTCCGGCTTTAGATATGTTAGCAACGGCGGCCGTTAATGCCCAATTGGTGATGGATTTAGGGGCGATTTATCAACAGAAATTTTCCCTAAAACAAGGTCAAGAGGTTGCCACAACTATTAGCACCCAGATGTTGAAATTGGGGTTAGTGGAAATCTCTACCCAAACCTTAACCTCGTTATTAAAAACAAATACGGTAACGTTTATGGCGGGAAGTTTGGTACAGGGAGTGAGCGCGGCCTATTTAACCCGAATTGCCGGGTTGAGTTTAATTGAGTATTTTCAAGCCCAGTCCATACTGTTAGAAGCCACCGACAATCCGAGTTTGAATTGGGATAGTCTCAAAAAAACCCTACAAACCGTATTCCAGCAGAATCAACAGGCCAATTTGTTACAGTCCTTTGTTAAACAAGCCATAAACTATCTATCGGTGCAGTTCAAACCCAAGCAAACCGTTGAATCCTCGGCGTCTTAGGTCGTTTTGGTGGTCGTATTTCCCAGTCCTCAAAAAAAACTTTGAGAACTGGGGTTTACATTTCTGAGGTTTATGCTATAGTTAGAAATTGTGACAGACAACGCGGGTGTAGTTTAGTGGTAAAACTATAGCCTTCCAAGCTATTAATGCGGGTTCGATTCCCGCCACCCGCTTCTTCAAATACTACACATAGACAATAGTTAGAACTCCTGCATTATATACGGTGTAGGGGTTTTTACTTAATGTGTAATCCCCTCTTTTTTGAGCAAAGTGCAGTAGTATTTTGCCACTGTAGAGATAAGCACCTAAACAAAATTAATTACAAATCCTCTGCCCTGTGCCCTCCCCCCCTAGCCCCCCGTGCACGGGGGGTTTGGGGGGGCTGTTCCGAGATCCGGCATTCCCTCCCCCCCTAGCCCTGCTTGCACGGGGGGTTTGGGGGGGGCTGTTCCGGTGTTCCCTCTCTCAACTAGGTAATTTATTTTGTGCAACTACTTAATACAGGAGACAGGGGGAAAGACCTATATTTAGTTATAAACTCTAACAAAGCATTTTGATTTTTTTCCGTTTTTTCCATCCTAACGACCTACCCGGAATTTTTTGAACTATGGCAAACCCTACTGTAGATAGAGAAACAAATCAATCTCAATCTCCTTCATCCTGGCATAATGTCTCCTCGAAGCCATTGCCCTTTTGGGTGCGTCGATGGGGGGCGTTTGTGGCGGAAGTATCCTTAGTGGCGGCGAGTGGGTTAATTCCTTTTACCCTGGGCTCTGTCTTTAACCGCAGTCCCCAACCGGTTCCTCTCAATCCGGTGGTGCGAGTCACTTCGGAAACCGTTGCGGCTACTTTGGGAATTCCTGTACGCGATCGCAGTCCCCAGGTAGCCCCATTAACCAATCTATTTTGGTCAGGTGCGCTACTTCTGCCCCTAGTGGTGGGAGGATGGCAATTTTATTTGTTAGCTAAACGGGGTCAAACCTTACCCAAACTTTGGTTTGGAGTCCAGGTCGTGAGTCCTAATGGTTCAGCCCCGGGATGGGGACGGGCATTTCGTCGAGAATTGATTGGTCGTTGGAGTATCCCCCTGGGCATTGCCTACGGTCTTTGGCAAGTGACGGGAGCCTATCCTAATTTATTGATTTTAGGGGTTTTATCTAGTGCGACTTTCCTCGGAGATGCTCTGATTGCGAAACGATTTCAAGGTCGGACGGGACATGATTTATTAGCAGGAACTTCGGTACAGGATGTTCCTAGAATCTTGGTGTTTAACCCCTTTACAAATTACGATTGGGTGAATGAAGATAATGCGGTTCATAGCCTAGTTATCAGTACGGAAACACCAAAACTGGAGTTTAATTTATGGGCATGGATGCGTCAACATCCTGGTTTAACTTTAGTTATTGTTAGTAGTGCTAGTCTGGTGGCGGTATTAGGAACTTTTGTTGGTACTCAAATTTATATTCAAAACCAAGCTAACCGTCGGGAATTTCAACAACAAGATAATCAGGTTTTTCTAGCTTTAGTTAATAAATTATCCCCCAATGCTGCCACGGATGTTACCCAAAAACGCGGGGCAATTTTAGCGTTAGGGGCGATTAAAGATCCCCGGGCGATTCCCCTATTAGTGGACGTATTAGCTCAGGAAGAAAACCCTGTCTTAATTGATGTAACTCAACAAGCCTTGGTGAGTACCGGGCCTGAAGCCTTACCCCATTTAAGACGATTAAATCAAGCCCTCAAAAATGATTTAGATTCGATGAAGTTTGGGGCAGAAAACAAAGAAAAACAGTTAGCAGGGCGAAGACTACAGGCGACTCAAAGAGCGATCGCTAAAATTCTAAAAGTTTATGGGGGATTTATCCATAATACTGATTTAAGTCGGATTGATTTAGGCCAAAATTTAACCCCGCCGATGCAATTTACCTTGGTTTTAGAACAAACGGATTTATCAGGAATTAGCTTTAAAAACACGAACCTCAATCAAGCTAATTTAAAAAATAGTCGCTTCGCCAGTCCAGGGAATGATGGACGATTAGAAACCTTCGATGATTGGATTTCTGATTTAAGTGGCGCGGATTTAACCGAGGCTGATTTAACCGGAGCTTTCTTGAGTAATACCCTATTAAAATATACTAATTTTTTAAAGGCAAATCTGAATAAAGCCAATTTATCTAAAGCCGATTTAACCGGAGCAAATTTCAGTAATGCTCAATTATTAGGTTCCAATTTACAACAAGCTAATCTCACCGATGTTAAATTTACCGGGGCGGAATTAGCCAGTGCTGATTTGTCTAACGCTAATTTAAAAAAGGCTCGTTTTACTGAAGCTAAAGCCCCAGGTGCAAATTTTCAAGGAGGAGATTTAAGACAAACTAACTTTAAAAATGCCGATGTTTCGGCGGTAAATTTCTCAGGAATAAATGCACAAGGGACAGATTTTAGCTCCGCTAAACTTACGGGTTCAAATTTTAAAAATTCCCGATTGCAAGATGCTAATTTCAAAAGTGCTAATTTAAGTTTAGTTAATTTCCAAGGAGCAAAATTAGACGGGGCAAATTTTAAAGGGGCAATCTTTGTAGCTTCTGAACAAAATAAAGCTGATCAATTTATTGCTAAATCCGATGAAACGGTTCAATCCATCCGTCTGAAAAAGGTGGATTTTAGTAATTCCCTTAATTTGGATTCTAACCAAATTCAATATATCTGCTCTCAAGGCGGTATTCACCCCAACTGTCCCTCCGCAAAAGGCAAAAAATAGGACAAGGTGATTATAGGGAAGGGGAGAGACGAGGCTGAACGGTCAAACCTCAACAGTCAACCCCCTTCAGTGGTAAGCTAAGGATTGGCCTAAAAACTTTTTTAAACTTTAGTAACGTTAAAATGACCGAATCGACCCAAGTTCCCTATTTGTTGCGTGCTACTCGTGGTGAAAAACTAGATCGTCCCCCCGTATGGATGATGCGCCAGGCGGGTCGCTATATGAAAGCCTATCGTGATCTGCGGGAAAAATATCCTTCCTTCCGTGACCGCTCTGAAAAAACGGATATTGCTGTTGAGATTTCCCTCCAACCTTTCCGGGCTTTTCAACCCGATGGGGTGATTTTGTTTTCTGATATTCTAACGCCTTTACCTGGAATTGGGATTGATTTTGATATTATCGAAAGTAAAGGGCCGATTATTAATCCTCCCATTCGTAGTTTAGAACAAATTGAAAAACTGCATCCAATTGAACCGGAAGAAAAACTTCCTTTTATTCGAGAAATTCTGCAAACTTTGCGTCGGGAAGTAGGAAATCAAGCCACTGTATTAGGGTTTGTGGGTGCTCCTTGGACGTTGGCGGCCTATGCGGTTGAAGGTAAGAGTTCTAAGGATTATGCGATTATTAAAAAAATGGCATTTTGTGAGCCTTTAATTCTGCATAAATTCTTAGAAAAAATTGCCGATGCGATCGCTATTTATGTCCGTTATCAAATTGATTCCGGTGCCCAAGTAATTCAAATGTTTGATTCTTGGGCGGGTCAATTAAGTCCCCAAGATTACGAAGTTTTTGCCCTTCCCTATCAAAAACGGGTGATTGATCAAGTTAAACAAACCCACCCTGATACGCCTTTAATTCTTTATATTAGTGGCGGTTCGGGATTATTAGAACGGATGGCTAAAACTGGGTTTGATTTTATTAGTGTAGACTGGATGGTTGATATGGCTGATGCACGTCAACGTCTGGGTCAAAATATTGGGGTTCAGGGTAATCTTGATCCCTGTATTTTATTCGGGTCTAAAGAAAATATCCGGGATCGGATTTTAGATACCATTAGAAAAGCAGGAAATCAAGGGCATATCCTCAATTTAGGGCATGGTGTTCTCCAAAATACTCCAGAAGAAAACGTTGCCTATTTCTTTGAAACGGCAAAACAAGCGGATCAATTATTAAAAGGTTAATCCTTAATTCTGTTGTTGCGCCGTTGTTGCGCCGTTGTTGCGCTTAAGCGCATCTAGGGTTGGGTTTCCCCACCCTAGAAATCCCATATTGGAAGTTTTTGGTATTGTTGATTTTCTGAAAAAAACACAAAGACACGAAGACACAAAGAGGATATATTCAAGATTTATAGAGGTTGTAGGGGAGAGTTCAAATCAATCTTGAATACCCCCACCAACAGATTAACTAAACCCGCCTAATTATTAATAATATGAAAAAACGAATTTTTGTTACTGGTGCGAGTGGTTGTATTGGTCATTATCTTGTCGAAAAACTAATTCAAAATACCGAAGATGAATTATTTCTACTCGTCAGAAATCCCGAAAAATTAGGATTTGATTATCAGAGTCGTCCGGGTATTCATATTATTCAGGGGGATTTAAGAGAAATTGATCAATTCAAAGATTTATTACCTACAATTAATACGGTGATTTTAATTGCTACCGCTTGGGGAGGATATCAAGAGGTTTTAGAAGTTAATGTTAAGGCAAATTTGGAGTTAGTGAAATTATTAAATCCTCAAGTTTGTGAACAAATTTTATATTTTTCAACCGCTAGTATTTTAGATAGAAATAATAATTTATTACCCGAAGCGGGAGAAATTGGCACGGATTATATTAGAACTAAATATGAATGTTTACAGGAATTATTAAAAATAGCTCCTAGTTTACCACCGTTAAGGGTATTGTTTCCGACTTTGGTTTTAGGAGGAGAACCCAATAAACCCTATTCTCATTTATCTGGGGGTATTTCTGATGTGGTGAAATGGATGAATTTAATTCGTTGGTTTCAAGCAGATTCGAGTTTTCATTTTATTCATTCTGCCGATATTGCTCAAGTGGTGTATTATTTGGTTAATCATCCTCCAATTTCTCAAGAAACGGAACAATTTGTTTTAGGAAATCCGGCAATTACTTTAAATCAATTGGTAGAAACAGCTTGTGAATATTACCATAAACGGATTTATTTTAGGTTTAATTTATCTCCGGGTTTGGCTAACTTTTTTATCTGGTTATTTAGAATCCAAATGGCAGATTGGGATCGTTTTTGCTTAGATTATCGCCATTTTAATTATCAAAATCCTATCCATCCTGGGGTTTATGATTTACCAGCCCATTGTTCAACTTTTACGGATGTTTTAAAATTAAGTTAGGATAGGGATTAGGGGGTTAATTTTTTTAATTAGAGGTTTTAGGATGCGCTTAAGCGCAACAACGGGTTTTTGATATAAGAGGAGAACTAATTATGTTGGCGAGTAAACTAGAAACTTTACTTAATCCTGATGAAAACCTACCAGGTTCAGAAGTTCGTTATATCACGGATAAGGTGAGTTGGGAATATTATGAAACCCTATTAACTCAATTAGGGGATAGTTTGGAATTTCGCTTAACCTATTTGGATGGAATTTTAGAAATTATGTCACCAAGTCGCAACCATGAAAGGATTAAAACCCAAATTGGAACCCTTTTAGAAATCTATTTTTTGGAAACAGATACGGAATATTATCCCACAGGTTCGATGACGTTGCGAAACCCAGAACAACGCGGGGGAACCGAACCCGATGAAAGTTATTGTATTGGAAGTAATCAGGAAATTCCTGATTTAGCAATTGAAGTTGTAATTACCAGTGGGGGAATTAATCGTTTAGAAGTTTATCAAAGATTGGGAGTCCGTGAGGTTTGGTTTTGGCAAAATAATCGGTTTTTAGTTTATCATTTTCGGTCTGAAAATGTCGAACAATTTCAGCAAACATCAGGCTATGAATTAATCAATCATAGTGAAATTCTCCCCGATATCAATTTAACAATATTGGCAGAATATGTACAACATCCTAATCCTTTAGTTGCCGCCAAATCATTTCGCCAAACCTTAAATCAATAATTATAGCGCTTCGCGCAACAACGGGTTTTTAACATGATTTTTTTAAATAGGAGAAATAACTATGTTAGCTAGTCAACTGGAAATTTTACTTAATCCTGATGAAAACCTGCAAGATTCAGAAGTTCGTTATATCACGGATAAGGTGAGTTGGGAATATTATGAAACCCTATTAACTCAATTAGGGGATAGTTTGGAATTTCGCTTAACCTATTTGGATGGAATTTTAGAAGTTATGTCACCAAGTCGCAACCATGAAAGGATTAAAACTCTAATTGGAGATTTATTACTGATTTATTTTTTGGAAACGGATACGGAATATTATCCCACAGGTTCGATGACATTGCGAAACCCAGAACAACGTGGGGGAACCGAACCCGATGAAAGTTATTGTATTGGAAGTAATCAGGAAATTCCTGATTTAGCAATTGAAGTTGTAATTACCAGTGGGGGAATTAATCGTTTAGAAGTTTATCAAAGATTGGGAGTCCGTGAGGTTTGGTTTTGGCAAAATAATCGGTTTTTAGTTTATCATTTTCGGTCTGAAAATGTCGAACAATTTCAGCAAACATCAGGCTATGAATTAATCAATAATAGTGAAATTCTCCCCGATATCAATTTAACAATATTGGCAGAATATGTACAACATCCTAATCCTTTAGTTGCCGCCAAATCATTTCGCCAAACCTTAAATCAGTAATTATAGCGCTTCGCGCAACAACGGGTTTTTAATAGGATTTTTTTAAAATTGCAGGAGCGACTAAATTAGTTAACAAATTCTCTTAGTGAAGATTCCCAGCCAGAGCGTCGATCTGATGAAGCTATTGCTATCTTTATTCCTAAGCGCAATATTGAGACTTGGATACATTTCTTGCAAGGAGAAGTTGTTAATGATTGGAATTTTATCGCTATTTTTATCGGCTATAAAGTTGATTTAACTTGAATAAGCGATCGCTTAATTCCTGAGTTAATAATTCTGAACTTTGATAACGCCAGCGCCAATTTCCATGATTATGACTCGGATCATTCATTCTCGCATCATGCCCTAAATTAAGAATATCCTGGAGAGGAATAATCGCTAAACTGGCAAGGGAACTTAAGGCTAAACGAATTAACACCCAGTTAATATTAGTGATTTCATCGGGAGAAGCATAACCCAAATATTCAGCAAAATGTTGTTTTTCTGCGGGACTGGCAGTTTCCCACCAACCGATAGCCGTATCATTATCATGGGTTCCTGTATAAACCAAACAATTTTGAATATAATGATGGGGAAGATAAACATTATTGGCATCCCCACCAAAAGCAAATTGTAAAATTTTCATTCCTGGGAAATTATAATGATCTCGCAATTGTTCCACTTCTGGGGTAATAATTCCCAAATCTTCTGCTAAAACTGGTAAATCTCCTAACTGTTGTTTGAGGGTATCAAAAAATTCATAACCTGGTGCTTTAATCCATTCACCCTTAATCGCATTTTTTTCGTACCCAGGAACACGCCAATAGGCTTCAAAGGCTCGAAAATGGTCAATCCGAACATAATCTGCATATTCCAAGGTGGCTTTAAATCGTTCAATCCACCAAGCAAATTTTGTGTTTTGTAGTTCCTCCCAATTATAAATCGGATTTCCCCATAATTGTCCGGTTTCACTAAAGAAATCCGGGGGAACTCCGGCAATATAAATGGGTTCTAAAGTTTCCGAATCCAGTTGAAATAAATTAGGATTTGACCAAACTTCGACACTATTATAACATACATAAATAGAAATATCTCCAATAATTTTTATTCCTTTTTTATTGGCATATTGACGCAATTTTTCCCATTGTTGAAAAAAGATAAATTGCAGAAATTTTTGATAAGCTATAGCTTCTTTTAATTCTTCGGTTTTGACTTTTAAAGCATCGGGATCTCGATGGGCTAAAGCGGGTTCCCAATTATTCCAGCTTTGACCCCCATGGGCTTCTAATAAAGCCATAAATAGGGCATAATCATTTAACCAAGAGGCGTGTTTTTGACAAAATTTTTCAAAGGTAGGAGAAGGGTGTTGGTCTAATTGTTCTTGAAAGCGAGTGTAGGCTTTTTTGAGATATAAGGTTTTGTGGGGAATAACCGCTTCAAAATCAACCTTGTTAGAGTCTCTCTCTTCTAAGGGAATAATTTCTTCAGCTTCTAATAATCTTTCTTGGGCTAATTCTTCCAAACTAATCATTAACGGATTACCCGCAAAGGTACTATAATTCATAATATAAGGAGAATGTTCTTCACCTGTTGGCCCCAGGGGTAATATCTGCCAAAATTTATAACCACTTTGTTGTAAAAAATCAATAAATTCATAAGCGGATTTTCCTAGATCTCCAATTCCATGTTGACTGGGAAAAGAGGTAGGATGAAGTAAAATTCCACTAGAACGTTGAAATAACATGGTCATATTAGGCTAATTTTTTATTTTTACGAAATTACCATAAATTAAAACCCATTGCATCTTTCTAAAGATAGGGAATTGCTGAAACGTGTTAGGCTTTGACAAAAATAGTTCTTAAAAACAAACGATAACTGTAGCAATATTCCCCATTACCCATTACCCATTACCCATTCCCTCTCCCGAAATTAAATTCTCTAACTTCTAAAATAGATGAAAATGAAAATATAGGGTAGCATGATAGCCAGATTCCTAGTTTTTATCCGAAAAATCATAAAGAGTCGTCAATTACTTGTCATAAAAGGACAATTTATTTTATGGACGCTGTATTTTCACTTGATTCACCATCCGCTACCGCGATTCCTCTTTTTAGTGGAGAGCAACCATTAGAACTGCCCCCTTCCCTGGGTTTGAGTGCTGGTGGCCTAGTTCCTGCGATCCCGGTTACCATATTAGAAACCCAGGATCTCACAGTACCTGTAGACCCTAATATTGACACGATTACTAGGGAAGGTCGCCAAAACCCGGCTCCTGTTTCATTAGCTTCAGGACAAAACCTCAACGGTATTAACTTCGGGAATACTCAATTAGGCTCCATCAGTGGAATTAAATTTAACGATCTCAATCGTGATAGCCTGCTAACAACGGGGGAACCCGCTTTAGCCGGATGGAATATCTTTATTGATGCCAACAATAATGGAACCCTCGAAGCAACAGAACCCAGCACGGTAACGAATGCCACGGGTGCTTATGCTTTCGGTAACTTAACTCCAGGCAACTATACCATCCGAGAAGTACAGCAGCCTGGATGGGTACAAACCACAGTTAACCCCGCCCCAGTGGGTGTGACTGGAGGAGCCAATATTACTGGAATTAACTTTGGTAACAACCAATCTGGGACGATTACAGGGATTAAATTCAACGATAATAACGGTAACGCTTTATTTGATGCCGGGGAAACCCCATTACAGGGCTGGACAATTTTTGCCGATGGTAATGCTAATGGCATTCTTGATGCCGGAGAAGGAACAGCCGTGACAGGCGCCGATGGTCGTTATACCTTCGGTAATCTTCCACCAGCTAGTTATACCATTCGAGAAGTACAGCAAGCCGGATGGACACAAACCACACCCAACCCCGGTGCTGTTGGAGTCACGGGTGGAACTAATGCCATTATTAACTTTGGTAACCGTCAGTTTGGTTCCATTAGTGGGATCAAATTTGATGACCTGAATAGCAATGCCACCTTCGATACAGGGGAAGTAGGCTTGGCAGGATGGACGATTTTTATTGATGCCAATGGCAATGGCACCCTGGAAGCCACAGAACCAACTGCGGTAACGAATGCCACGGGTGCTTATGCTTTCGCGAATATTCCCCCGGGTAACTATAGTCTTCGAGAAGTCCAGCAACCTGGATGGACACAAACCACCCCGAACCCTGGCCCGGTGAACCTAACTGGGGGAGCTAATATCACTGGAATTAACTTTGGTAACAACCAATTAGGAAACATCACCGGTTTAAAGTTTAGTGATAACAACGGTAATGCCCTACTGGATGCCGGTGAAGCCCCCCTACCCGGGTGGACGATTTTTATTGATGCCAACGGCAATGGCACGCTTGAAGCCACAGAAGCAGCTGCCGTTACAGGTGCGGATGGTCGCTACTCCTTTGCGAATGTTCCCGTAGGAAATTACACCCTGCGGGAAGTACAGCAACCTGGATGGACACAAACGACTCCTAACCCTGGCCCCGTTGGCATCACTGGTGGCACGAATGCTATTGTTAACTTTGGCAACCGTCAATTCGGTTCTATCAGCGGCATAAAGTTCAATGATGCGAATGCCAATAGTTTGTTTGATGCAGGTGAAACCCCTTTGCAGGGTTGGACAATTTATATTGATGGCAATGGTAACGGCGTTATTGACCCCACTGAACCCACAACCGTAACGGGAGCAAATGGTAGTTATACCTTTACTAACGTTCCTCCTGGTAATTATGTGTTGCGGGAAGTTCAACAACCCGGATGGGTTCAAACCGTTCCCCCATTACCTGCTTAGTTAGAGTGGGTAGAATTAAGAATTAGGAGAACTTCTTTTCTTAATTCTTAATTCGGGCTTGCTGACACAGGTAGGGAAATTCCTAACCATTGAATAAAACGATCCAGTTCAAAATGTTTGTCCATGAGTTGATTCACAGCAGCAACTTTGATCGGCTCATGGAGACGAACTTGACCAAAAGTTCGATCAATAATTTCTACCGTTGATAAGGTGTCTAAATCAACCGAAAGGACTGGAACTTCTAAATCTTCAGCCCGACTTAATACCATTGGCGCGGGGGGAAGTTGACCAGTTAGAATTAAACAGTTAGTAGATTTTTCTAAAGCAGCAAGTTGAATATCCGTGCGATCACCTCCGGTAACCACAGCCATATTCACGGATTTATCAAAATACTTCATCGCGGAACTCACATTCATCGCCCCAACACTTAGACTTTCTACCATCAAATCTAAGCGTTCCCGACCACAAAGAACCTGGGCTTTCAACTGTTTAACTAACTCTTTGACCGTGACACTTCGTAAAATAGGATTTCTGGGTAAAACTCCAAATACTGGAATCCCTTGTGCTTCCAAAAATGGTTGGATACAAGTGGTTGTAACTTCTAGTTCTTCGGGGGGAACATCATTAATAATAATACCTAATAAGCGATCGCCTAAACGTTGTTGAGCGTACAGTAAATCATCTAATGCCAAATGGGAATGCAAACGGGTCACTAACAAAACTGACGCATCTAGTTGATCCGCAATTTGAGGAACAGATAAACCAAATAACAGCCCCTCTTGTAAGGTTCTTGGCCCTTCGAGTAAAATCAAATCAGCAGAGGATGTTTGTTGATAGGAAGTCAGGGATTCAATATATTTGACTGAATCTTCCCCCTGTAAACGCCGATAAATTGTGGTTTCATCCAAGGTCAAAATCGGAAATCGCAATTGCTCTTGAGATAATTTTAAGGTTTGAGCCACAAACTGAAGATCAGTATCAAAGGATTCATCGTCGTCACTGATATCGGTAGCTAAAGGCTTACCATAAACTATCTTTAACCCTTTATCCTGAAACAGATGACCCAGACCCAAGGCGATTGCTGATTTACCGGTGTAAGGCTCTGTTGACCCGATTAATATAGACTTTCCAAACTCAGTCACGAAATTTACTCCTCAATTTGTTATCGATTAATTCAAAAAATTATGATATTTTCCCCCGTTAGACTGAATCCTTAAAATACTTTTAGTTATCAGTCTTTTCAGAAGAAATTCTCAGGGTTTGACCCTAGCCTTTCTATTGTAGAGTGAATCCTTATTTAATGATCCAAATGCAAAAGTTTCTTGTAGAAATCTTGAGAAAAATCAACGGTACGAGTCCGGCTAAAATTTTGCAGAACTTCAATTAAATACTTAATAAACTCGTGGTTGGACAGGATGACTTCATAACTGAGATCGGCATTGCCATCAAACTGTACTCGACAACGGGTTAAATCGGCGGGTAAAGAAGAAACATTCCAAGTTGCCACAAAAGGAATTCCATCCCCACCATCAATATTGCGAGCGCCTTCCAAACTTTTCTCTTTATAGAGGCTAATCGAATAGGCTAAGTATTTCCGCTTCTTCTCATCATAGTAGGGCAGGTAGACCCCAATTTCCCGTTTCTCAGCCGCTTTTAGTTGGGTCAGAGCCACTGTGGTGTCAGTCATAGATTTGTTACTCCCGCGATCGGATTACTACTCTCAATTTAGCCCAGTTGTCATCCAATCCTCAAAAAGAATTCTAATATTTTGGCTTTGTTTATTGACACTCCTCGCGCTAAAGCGACGAGGATTCTTCGTTCAATGACTCTATATTAAGGTGTGTCCTACCTAATTTATTAATGGCTTTTTAAAGTCGCCCTAGAAGGGCGAGGCTTGTATCCCATTTTTTTGGTCACAATATTAGATACACTGGTAGCAGATTGGACGAATATTGAGGGGTAAATCAGATTATCTATGCCAAAACAGTCTTGGCCAGAACAGGATGCTGACAACAGTAATATCAAGAAGCTCACCCGTGATCAAGAGTCCCCTGGTGAATCTTCGGCTCCCACATCTCAACCAAATCAGGAGGAAAGTCAATACCGTGAGACTGGATCATCTAGGCTTTATCCTTCGGTTATAAATGACCCATTGCACCCTATCCGCGAGAATCAAAACCACTCAAATTTCCAGGTTTGCCCTAATTGGTATCAAGGCCGCAGATGGAAAGCTGCCCTTGCCTTAACTTTAATTTGGGGCGGGATCACTGCCCTGCATTTTGTTTCCTGGGGGATGGGGTTTATCCTGGGTTTAACGGGTCTATTGTCGATTCACGCCATCAGAATTTTCTCAGCTAAAATACCTTCCCTACAGTTAACCAAACCAGTACAACCCCAACATAATTGGCCCTATATTTCCCTATTAGTAGCAGCTAAAAACGAAGAAGCCGTTATTAGTCAATTAGTTAAAAATTTATGTAACTTGGATTATCCCAGTGATTGTTATGAATTATGGATAGTTGACGATAATAGTAGTGATAAAACCCCGATAGTTTTGGAAAAACTCAGCCAAGACTATCCACAACTCAAAGTATTACGGCGGTCAGCTAATGCCAGTGGGGGAAAATCAGGCGCCTTAAATCAAGTTTTAGCCTTAACTCAAGGAGAAATTATCGGGGTCTTTGATGCCGATGCTCAAATTGCACCGGATATGTTACGCCATATTGTTCCCATATTCTATCCAGAATCAGTCGGCGCTGTGCAAGTGCGAAAAGCGATTAATAATGCTTCCGAAAATTTTTGGACTCGCTCCCAAGCCGCAGAAATGGCTTTAGATGCCTATTTCCAAGAAAAACGGATTAGTATGGGCGGAATTGGAGAACTGCGGGGAAATGGCCAGTTTGTCCGAAGGGAAGCCCTGTTAAGCTGTGGCGGTTGGAATGAAGAAACCATTACCGATGATTTAGATTTAACCATTCGGTTGCATTTGGATCAATGGGATATTGAATGTTTATCCTTTCCCCCGGTTTATGAGGAAGGAGTCACCAATTTTAAAGCCCTTTGGCATCAACGCAACCGTTGGGCAGAAGGCGGCTATCAACGCTATTTAGACTATTGGCAGTTGATTCTGAGCAACCGGATGGGAACTCAAAAAACCCTAGATTTGTTTTGCTTTTGGATCACCCAATATATTTTACCAACGGCGGTAGTTCCCGATTTGGTGCTATCGCTGATTCAAGGCCGTTTACCCTTAACCACACCCTTAACCTGTTTTACCCTAACTCTATCCCTATTGGGAATGTTCTTAGGATTACGAAGGATTCGTCAAACACAAGGGACAATGGTTAATGTTAGTCCTGAATTGGTTTCAACCCATAGCAGCAAGACATCGCCTCCCCTCTGGGAAAAATTGACCATTGGGATTGATACCCTGCGGGGTACGGTATATATGATCCATTGGTTGTTAGTGGTGGGGAGTACAACGACTCGGATGGGGATTCGTCCCAAACAACTCAAGTGGGTCAAGACCGTTCATCAAGGCAATAATCATTAATCAGTCATCAGTCAACAGTTATCAGTTATCAGTTAAGAAGTTTACAGTCAATAGTCATCAGTTATCAGTGAACAGTTAACTGTTTTTAGCCCACAAATATTAACGATGAACTCTTTACTGTCAACCGATGACTGATGACTGATGACTGATGACTGATGACTGATAACTGATACCTCTTACACTGATCACTAATAACTAATAACTAATAACTAATTATGGATTTGCTAGAGTATCAAGCTAAAACCTTATTTCGTGAGATGGGGATTCCGGTTTTACCCTCACAAAGCATTAACAATGCTCAAGATTTAAAGGGTTTAAAAATTCCCTATCCGGTGGTGTTGAAATCCCAAGTCCGGGCGGGGGGAAGGGGAAAAGCCGGAGGAATTCGCTTTGCGGAAAATACCATTGATGCAGTTGCTGCGGCTCAAATGATTTTTAATTTGCCGATTCGGGGTGAATGTCCCCAAGTCCTGTTAGCAGAGGCCAAATATGATGCGGATCGGGAATTATACTTAGCCGTCACCTTGGATTCCGGGTCACGACGTCCGGTATTATTGGGATCGCAACAGGGCGGGGTGAATGTGGAAGCAACCCTTTCCAAAATTCAGCAAGTCATTGTTGACCAAGATTTTTCTCCTTTTTATGCTAGAAGATTAATTCTAAAAATGGGATTAAAGGGAGATTTAATTCTCTTGGTCAGTGCCATTGTGGAAAAAATGTATCGTCTATTTGTCCAGAAAGATTTGGATCTCGTAGAAATTAATCCCTTGGGGATTAGTCCCACGGGAGAAGTGATGGCATTGGATGGGAAAGTAATTGCGAATGATGGAGCATTAGGACGCCATGAAGACTTAATTACTTTACTTAAAGCTCAACAAAAATGTAGTTCTCTCTCCCTACCGATCATTTCCGATCAATTGTTTCACCCTGAACTGAATTTAGTCGAATTACAAGGTAATATTGGGATTTTATGCAATGGTGCAGGTTTAACGATGGCAACTTTAGATTTAGTCATGCAATCATCGGGAAAACCTGCTAATTTCTTAAATCTAGGTGGGGCAGATCACTATGAAATTACAGACAATTTTCGCCAACGTTTATATCAAGGAATTGATCGAATTACCCAATCTAAACAAGTTAAGGTTGTGATTATTAATCTTTGGGTTCAACCGATTATTCGTTCTTTGTTATTAGTAGAAATTGCTGGGTATTTGAAACGAAAAGCTAGAACCAGTAATTTACCTAAATTTGTTCTGATGTTGGCTGGAATTAAACCCGAATCAGATATAGAACAGTTTACTGATTTACCTGTAAATTTATTTGATCGGTTGGATTTAGCTGTGACTGCGGCTATTAATTTAGCCAAATAGTTTTTTTGATTAACTGTGTAAAATTTTCTCGAATTATGAATTTAACTCCTGATAGTAAAGTCATTATACAGGGTACTACAATATCACCCTCCTTAACTCATGCAGCGGTGCAAATGAAAACCTATGGCACTCGTGTTGTCGCCTGTGTCTGTCCGGGTCAGGGAGGACAGGAGTTAAGTGAAATTCCGATCTTTGATTTGGTAGAACAAGTAATTACAAATGTGGGTGAAATTGATATTAGTGTAATTTTTGTTCACCCCTATCAAGTTTTAGATGCGGCATTAGAAGCAATGGCGGCAGGAATTCGTCAATTAATTATTGTGACAGAGGGAATGCCCCCTTTGGATATGGTGCATTTAGTTCGGAAGGCGGAAATTACAGAAACTTTAGTGGTGGGCCCCAATTGTTCGGGAATTATTATTCCTGATAAATTGTTATTAGGAACCCATCCGGTTGAATTTTATCGACCCGGAAATGTGGGATTATTAAGTCGCAGTAGTACCCTAACCTATGAAGTGGCGGCGGAGTTAACTCAAGGAGGATTAGGTCAATCAGTTGCTGTTAGTATTGGCAGTGATTTTATTGTGGGATCTTCTTTTCTGCAATGGTTAGAAATTTTGGATGAGGATGAAAATACAGATGTTATTGTTTTAGTGGGAGAAATGGGGGGAACTAGCGAAGAAGAAGCGGCTTCTTATATTGCGGAATCCATTGATAAACCCGTTATTGCTTATGTTGCTGGGTTACACGCTCCGACTACTAAACTTTTGGGTCATGCTAGTCTATTAATGACTTCAAAAGTGGTTAAGAATATGGTCGATCCTGGAACAGTTGAAAGCAAAGTTTCTGCTTTTAAAAATGCTGAAGTTCTGGTTGCTAAACAGCCCTCAGAAATTCCAATCTTAGTCAAAAAAGTGATAAAAAAACACAAAAAATAACCGATTTTATCCCTGGGAAAAGGATCGGGTTAATCTCTGTCACCTCCTCGCTTCTACAGATTCATAATCTAGCTTCATTTGATCAAGACTGATTGTGATATTTTGATTCAATCACTTTAGCGATCGCACTTCCCCATATTATCAAATTCCCATCTTTTCGTGGCAGGTTCTCCTCAATCTCTGTGGCATCAACCCAATCTTGATCAACCCGCCACCATAGTTGTTGAAAAAAATCCGAAAAACTGTTATGAACCTGCTGCAACTGAATTAGAATTTTCTGATAACAATTCAGAGGGTGATCGCTTTCCTTTTACCAATAGTTTAACAGATTCAGACATTCCTAATAAAGCTCTTCGTCTCTCCGGTTTAGGGAATTCTTCGGTTGTTAATTCCAATTTCCATTGGCTTAAAAGAGTGGCTAAAACCAGCTTCATTTCAAACCAAGCAAACGCCATCCCAATACACCGACGATTTCCGCCTCCAAAGGGGATATATTCATGGGCTGCATATTGACGATCTAAAAATCGTTCAGGATTGAACTGTTTTGGATTGGGATATAAATCTTCTCGATGATGGATTGAATAAATACTCGGAACTAATAACGTTCCCGGTTGAAATTCATATCCGCCAATTTTTAAGGGAGATTTAACAAGCCGACTTAACATTAACATTGCTACCGGATAAATCCGTAGTGTTTCCTGACAAACAGCATTCAAATAGGGGAGTTTCATCACCCCAGTAGCATCGGTAACATCTTCTAAAGTTCCTAATTCTTGTAAGAGTTTTTCTTTGATTTCTGGAAAACGATGAATCCAATATAAAGCCCAAGCTAATGAGGTAGCTGTGGTTTCATGACCCGCTACTAATAACGTAATTAATTCATCTCGGATTTCTTCATCGCTCATGGGTTGTCCCGCCTCATCCAGCGCCAAAAGCATCATTGATAAAATATCGGTTCGAGTGGCATCAAAATTCTCTCGACGCTCTGCAATTTCGACATAAATAGCTTGATCAAGCTGTTTTTTTAATTCTAAAAAATGACCCCAAGGACTCCATGAACCTAAATCTCGTCGTAACGCCGGAAACAAAAACGCTAAAGTTTGTGTTAAAGGATTTTTGGGATTCATAATCTCTAACAACAATTCCTTGATTTTATCATAGCGTTCTCCCGATTTTAAACCAAATACTGTTTTTAAAATGACTTCAAAAGAAATCGCTTGCATTGTCGGAAGTAGAGTAAAAGATTCGCCCGAATACCAATGCTGAGTCACTTTATTTGTAATTTCAATAATCACCTGACTATAATTTCGCATCCGTTCCCCATGAAAGGGGGGAATTAATAATTTTCGTTGTCGTTGATGCGGTTTTCCTGCTAAACATAACAGTGAGTGTGATCCCAATAGAGGGGAGGTCACTCCTGCTTCTAATCCTGAATCTAACTGTTGAGGGTCAGTGGTCAAAATTTGTTGAATCGCTTGGGAGTCACTAATAAACACTTGCGGCTTAAATACCGGGCCAACGGTAACCGTAAACATATCCCCATATTTTTGAGTATATTTATCCATGAAACCTAACGGATCTTTCATCCACTCTAAGGTTTGCAGCCAAGGGTGGGTTTGGGGGCCATTGGGAAGTTGAGCATTTACCATGATTTAAGCTTTTGTGGATTTCTGAAAGGGTGTTTTCAACTAATATAACTCATGGCTCGAAGGATTTAATTTTGATAGCAATCATAAGAAAAGGATGGGAGTGTGGAAACGAGCGTGTCTTCAGACCACCAGAGGAAACACGACACTTCGGCAAGCTCAGTGACCGCACAGGGGAATTTATTCCCATGAGGAGCTGAAAAAGATGTGATAGAATCAAAAAACACAAGTAAGAATAAACATCTGCGTGTTGAAATATCCTAGTATCGGAGAAATCCCGGCTCCCGCGAAACAACGGTTAGATTTAATTCTAATGGCAGTATGACAAGAAAGAGCAAGTAAAGGCAGGATAGGGAGCGTACCGCGATTTGGCTTAGTGATGGATTCTGAAAGTGTCTTGATTTGAGAGTAAAAGTATCGGGAAGATTAGGCATATCGCTTGATCAACTCAGTAGACGATATTTGGCAATCGTAGCGAGAATTAGATTAAACTAATTCTGTCCGCAGAATCGAGCGTGTCTTCAGACGGTGAGAGTGTCAAGGTAATCTAATCTCGTATCTCATCTGTTTAAGAAACTGGCTAAAGATATCTCTTTGCTGAGGTAGAGACGTTATCTAAGCCGTCTGTAAACCGATGAAGCGTGTGTGTGAGGAGTTTAAAGGATGCGTCAAGTCTGGCGTTGGGCTACAACAGTAACGGGTAGTATGGCAATAATTGTGGGTCTGGGACTGACTCAGACACTTCCTTCCCTGGGGACGGCTTCACAATTCTATGGGGCTGGTTCTTTAAAAGAGTTAATTACCCTGCGTGATCGCTTAATTCAAGAGTTAGAAACTCCTCCAAAAAATCGACCCGAACCTAATTTTTTTAACTCTTTATTTACCGATCCCCTGAAATTTGAACCCAATGAAGTTTTACTTCAAAAATTAAAAACTGTTGAGATTCAAATGTTAGTTGAAGAACGGGCTGAGGATAACTGGCAACAAGCTATCCGTTTATCAACTCAAGCTCAAAAAGTTGCTAATCCTAATGATCCTTCTCCCCAACAGCGAAAACAAGTCCAAGAACTTTGGGAAAAAGCGATTAATAATTTAGAGGAAATTTCCCCCCATTCTTTATTAGCTCGTCAAACTTCTAACAAAATTAAAGAATATAAATTCAGTCTATCAGAAATTACCGATGAATTACTGGATGCTAGATCAAAAATATTAGAACAAATTCGTCAAGAAAGTGGCTTAACTCGTCAAGCCATGTTAACAGTTTGTACCTTAAAAAGAGACTGCGTTAATTTACGAGGAAATCAACCTCCGGCGAGTCCTGCGAGTTTAATTAAAGTTCCCGTAGCGATCGCACTTTTACATAAAACAGGCGAGGAAAAAATTAGTTTAGAGCAAAAAGTTCTGGTTGTGGGAGGCAATTTTACCGAAGATGCTTCATCTATTCAAGCTCGTCAATTCTACTCTTTAAAAGACTTAATGGGACAAATGATTGATCATAGTAGTAATATTGCTACGAATCAATTAATTGACTATTTAGGTTCTGATTATATTAATAAATATTTAGAATCCCAAGGCTATAAATTCACAAAAGTTAATTTTAAATTAATGGGAGATCGGATTATGCCTTGGCGACCGGGAACCGGAAGAAATAGATTAACCAGTAATGAACTCACGGAAATGATGGTACAGATTTATAATTATGAACAACCCTCATCCCAGGTATTAATTGATGCCTTAAATCGTCAATATGACCGGGTAATTGGTTATGCGGGTTTACAAGGATTACCTAAAACCCAATGGTTAGGAGAAAAAACAGGTCAAAATTCTAGGGTAATTGGAACAACAGTCGCGGCTCAAATTAATGGAGAAAAATATATTATTACCGCTATTGATAATAATACCGCTAATGTTCCCCAAATTAGCAAGAGCGTTCATAAAATAGCTGAATATATTGTTGAAAATGGGCAACTTTAATCAGTTATCAGTCATCAGTTGTAGGGGCGGGTTCATCAAGATTTAGGTGATTAACAAATATCTAACAGAACCCGCCCGTACTTTATTGGATTTTATATCAGAATTAACCAAATCGTCCACTAATATATTCTTCTGCTTCTTTAGTTTTCGGGTCACTAAAAATTTGCTGAGTCTCGCCAAACTCCACTAATCTTCCCTGACGCTTACCTTGAGCATCGGTTTGGGTATTAAAAAATGCCGTCCAATCTGCAATTCTGGTGGCTTGCTGCATATTGTGAGTTACAGTAATAATAGTGTATTGCTCCTTCAGATTTAAGCAGAGTTCTTCGACCTGTCTAGTAGAAATTGGATCAAGGGCAGAACAAGGTTCATCCATCAATAAAACATCAGGTTTCATGGCGATCGCCCGGGCAATACAAAGTCGTTGTTGTTGTCCCCCCGATAAAGCTGTTCCTTTTTCTTTTAGTTTGTCCTTAACTTCATTCCAGATCGCCGCCTGTCTCAAAGAAGATTCCACTAATTCATCCAAATCTCCTTGATAACCATTAGTTCGAGGAGCATAGGCAATATTTTCATAGATTGATTTGGGAAACGGGTTTGGTCTTTGAAAAACCATTCCTACCTGCCGTCGTAATTTAACCGAATTAATTTTAGGGTCATAAATATTCCGGTTTCGGTAAATAATTTTCCCCTCAACCTTTGCCCCTGGGATTAAATCATTCATCCGATTAAAACAACGCAACAAGGTACTTTTTCCACAACCCGAAGGGCCAATAAAAGCAATAATTTGTTGACGAGGAATCTTGATATAGACGTCAGTAAGAGCTAAAAAGCCATTATAGAAAACTTTTACACCTTCAGCATCAAAAACACTATTATCCAATGGATTCAGATTAGGATTAGCAGCCATCAAAACCTCCTATGAGTTTGTAAATGATTCACCAGCCAATTAATTGGAAAAACGTTGGCGGACATAAATAGCCACACCATTAAGGGCCAAAATCAATAGAATCAGCACAATAATCGTCGCGGCGGCGGCATTAGCAAATCCCGGTTCAGGACGAGTAATATAGCTGAAAATTTGAATCGGTAACGCCATAAATCGTTGGAATAAACCCGGGTTAAAGGTCAGAAAACTCACCGCCCCCACCACCACCAAACAGGCTGCATCCCCAATCGCCCGGGAGACAGAAATAATCACCCCGGTCAGAATCCCGGGAATGGCATAGGGTAAGATATGGTGTTGAATCGTTTTCCATTTGGTACTGCCCAGTCCATAGGAAGCGTGTCTCAGGGAATCAGGAACGGCCCGAATCGCCTCCCGCGCCGTCACAATAATCACGGGCAAGGACAGTAAAGCCAGGGTTAAGGCACCGGAAATTAAGGTAGGGCCAAAATTGAGTAAATAGTTAAAAACCGCTAAACCCAGTAAGCCATAAACAATAGAAGGAACCCCCGCCAAATTCCCGATATTAATTTCAATTAGGGCAGTCCACCAGTTTTTAGGAGCGTATTCCTCCAGGTATAAAGCAGCCCCGATCCCAATGGGAACCGCCACCAAAATCACAATTAGTCCCAGATACAGACTACCAATAATGGCGGGACGGATACCGCCTCGGTCGGGAAAACGAGAAGGGGTTTCCGTGAGAAACCCTGGGGTTAGCAATCGGCCCAGTCCATCATGGAGGATATTGATCACCAGAAGGGCCAGGACAAATAAACCAATCATTAACCCCAGCAAGAAAAGATACTCAAAGACCTTACCGATGATTTCTCGGCGTTCTATATTGTCAGTAAATTCCGCAGTTTTGACGAAATTATTTGTTACAGAAGATTTAGCCATAATAAATCAGTCGTATTTTTCTTTAAAGCGATTAGAGATCAAATAGCTGGTGATATTCAGACCCAATGTAATCACGAACAGAACGGCCCCCACCGCATACAAAGTTTGATAACTGAGGCTACCACGGGGACTATCTCCCCCCGAAATCTCCGCCATAAAAGCGGTCAGGGTAGCAACGGATTCCGTGACATTTAGGGTGAGGCGAGGCTGTGATCCGGCTGCAATCAGAACCGTCATGGTTTCTCCCACGGCCCGGGAAATCCCTAAAATAATCGAAGCCAGAATTCCAGACAAAGCCGCCGGGAGAACCACTCTGACAATTGTTTCTAGTTTGGTAATCCCCAAAGCCTGGGCACCTTCGCGCAGGGAACGGGGAACGGATCTAATGGCATCTAAGCTAATTGAACCGACGGTGGGGGTAATCATAATCCCCATCATCAACCCGGCACTGAGGGCATTAAAAATATCTACGCGGAAAAAATTCCGCAGAAGTGGGGTAATAAAAAGTAAGGCAAAATAACCATAAACTACCGTCGGAATTCCGGCTAATAACTCCACCGCCGGGCGTAAAACGGCTGCCACTTTCGGTTGAGCATATTCACTGAGGTAAATAGCCGAAGATAATCCCAAGGGAATCGCCACACTCATGGCGATCACGGTTGTTAAGAAGGTTCCATTCAACAGTGGCCAGATACCAAAACGGGCCTCGGCAAATAGGGGAGTCCATCGGGTATCGAGAAAGAACTGGGCGAAGGATACCTGTTGAAAAAAAGCAAAGGTTTCTGTAAAGATAATTGCCACAATCCCAAAGGTCGTGACCACAGACACGAGGGCACAGGTAAATAAAATCCCAGCAATAATTTTTTCTGGGATATCTTCAGAAGCCTGCTTCAGTAGGGAGTCACCCGCGGCTGAGAGAGAATCATCAAAGGATCTAGGGGTTGAGGTAATGCTGATATTTTCTCCTTAAAGAAAGTTAGTAATCGGTTCACCGGGCTTGGCGTCGATGAATCTAGTTCCGGTTTCACGCCGATCAAACCTTTGTTTAGTTTTTACATAAGCAATATCGGGTAACGCCACATAGCCCACACCATCAACCCATTTCCAAGAATTTTCTAAATAAAAACTGACGAATCTTTCCAAGGATGGATTGGTTTCCAGGGCTTTTTTACTAACATAAATAAACAGAGGCCGAGACAGGGGATTATAGACATTTCTCAGGACATTATCGAGGGGAACGGGTCTAACGCACTTGCCATCGAGATTCTCAACTCCCACCGCATTTAATCTATCTTGGTTTTGCATAAAAAAGGCAATACCCAGATAGGCCAGTGCAGATTTATTCCCAATTACCCCTTGAACTAGGGTATTTTGGTTACGACTGGGGGTAAAGTCGGTACGACTATTTCTCCTTTTCCCCGTGATTGCTTGGGTGAAATAATCAAAGGTTCCCGTATCCGAAGGCGGGGCAAATAGTAGCAGTCTTTCGTCAGGAAATTCGGGATTGATTTGTTTCCAACTGGTAATTTTGCCTTCGGATTTGGAATTCCAGATGGTGTTTAATTCCTTAATCGTTAGACATTTAGCAAAGTTATTTTCTTTATTCACAATCACCGCCAAACCATCAAGGGCCATCGGCAATTCAATAAATTCGATCCCATTCTTGGCACAGTTTTTGATTTCTTCCGGTCTAATGGTGCGAGAAGCTCCGGCAATATCAAGGGTTCCGGCACAAAACTTGCTAAATCCGCCCCCTGTGCCACTAGCAGCCACGCTAACTTGGGCATTGGGATGAACTTTTTGGAATTCTTCGGCGACGGCTAGGGACAGGGCAAAGCCCACAGCCCCACCATCAATACTAATTTGCTGTTCTTTCTCTCCTGAGTTGCCACAACCCGTCATTAGGTTGCCCGTGACAATCAGAGGAATTAGGTAAAGCCAACGGGGAAATTTCATAAATTTAAGTGTAAATTTAGGTTCAGGACTTGCCTTTAATTTGGTCAAAGATCGCACCATCGGCAAAAAATTTCTCTTGGATTAAAGGCCAACCGCCTAAATCCTGAGCATTGAACAGGGTTTCAATTTTGGGAAATTGTAACTCGGCGGTTTCAGCGACAAAGGGATTAACCGAGCGGTAGCCTAATTTGGTAAATTCCTGTTGGGCTTCCTCTGAATACAGAAAATCAATAAAGGCTTCTGCGACTTTCCGCGTCCCATGCTGACTGACGTTTTTATCCACAACTGCTACGGGATTATCAATCGAGATATTCAGAGTAGGAACAAAGTAATTGGTTTCGGGTCGGTTTTTCCCAGCTAAAATCACTTCATTTTCATAGGTGACTAAGGCATCTCCCTGCTGTTTTTGGAAGAATAGAATGCTGGCTTCTCGGGCATCTTGGGCTAGAGCCGGAATTTTTTCATAGATTCTCCTGACAAAATCTATCGCCTCTTGAGGTTCGCCGCCCGCTTGGGTGACTGACCCCCACAAACCCAAAAACTGCCAAATGGCAATACCAGAAGTTCTAGGATTTGCTGAAATCACGGTTACATCCTCTTGGGCTAAATCCGACCAAGTTTGAATATTTTTGGGATTGCCCTCCCGGGTAACAATGGCCGCCACCGAATGACTCACCACTCCCCGCCTAGGAAACCTGTTCTGCCAACCCGGATTAATCAAGCCCGCTTGTTCTATTCTGACGACATCTAAAGGAATAGCCAGATGAACCACATCGGCTTTTTGTTTACCCGCAATGATATCGTCGGCTTGGGCTATAGACCCGCCATAACTTCGTTCAAAAGTGACGTTTTGATTGTGTTCTTTCTTCCACTTTTCAACAAATTTAGGAATGATTTGATCATGGGCTTCTTTGGTGACGGAGAAAGAAACCAGATTCAGTTTGATGTCATTTTGATCGGCTGCATTTGTTCCTGAGCAAGCGATCACGGTTGTACTTAAAACCATACCCAGGAAAAATAGACCAATAAAAGTTTTTCCTGAATATCCTAGATTCTGAACTCTTTTGAGCAATTGCCACGAAAGTTGCATCAACTGTGAACCTACTGTGATCAGAAATTTTAGAGACGCAATGATCAAAGTTGATAATTTTGACCGAACTTGTTGTTGATTCACGGAGACTCTCTCAAAATACTACGGTATTCCTAGCGGGATTGCGTAATTGTATCATGGGGATCGGGAAATGGGAAACTTAGGTTCGCACAATGTTACAAAAGCCTGAATGCTGCTTTCAGGTTAAAGTTTAGGTAGTTAAAGACAGATATAAATTGGCGAGGTTAACAATTGCGCTTAAATACCAAAATTCAAGGTCAAGGATTCCCGATTATTTGTTTACATGGACATCCGGGCTCTAGTCAGTGTATGTCTGTTTTTACTAACCATCTTTCGCAACGGTATCTCACCCTCGCACCGGATTTAAGAGGTTATGGAAACAGTCGCACCCGTCAAGGTTTTGAAATGGGGGATCATTTACAGGATTTGGAAACTCTTTTTCAAGAGTTTAATATTGATCAATGTTTGGTTTTAGGATGGTCATTAGGGGGAATTTTAGCCTTAGAATTAGCCCTAAAATTTCCTGAAAAAGTTAAGGGTTTAATCTTAATTGCTTCGGCGGCAAAACCGAGGGGAAATCATCCTCCAATTTCTAATTTAGATTATGTTTATACGGGTTTAGCTGGAATTATTAATTGGGTATTTCCCTGTTGGGGATGGAATATTGAAACCTTGGGAAAGCGATCGCTATTTCGCTATTTAATTCAACAACATAATTCCAGCGCCTACCACTATTTAGCAAAAGCAGCAATTCCAGCTTTTATTCAAACTTCTGAGTTTGCAACTCAAGCCTTAAATCAATCTTTGAGATTAGGCTATAATCGCTTAGAATACTTACAACAGATTCACTGTCCGGCTTTAGTTTTAGCCGGAGAATGCGATCGCCATATTACCGCCGTATCCAGTCAAGAAACAGCGCAATTATTACCCAATTGTCAGTTTTATTGTTATCCGAATACCGCCCATTTATTCCCTTGGGAAATTCCTCAACTCGTACTTACAGATATTGATCATTGGATCGCTCAATTGTTGTTAGGCGATCGCCCTTACTTGGAGCGCTAAAGCGCAACAACAAACTGTTAGGCGATCGCCCCTACTCGGAGCGCTAAAGCGCAACAACTCCTATGCTATGGTTAGGGTATTAGGTTTACACCGTTTAATCTTAACTTTAATTCCTTGTGCGTGTTCTGCTTCTAGGTCTTCGAGATAACCAAATTGAGAAGTTCGAGCCTCTTGTTGACTGATAAAAGGCCCGAAATAGTAGGTACAGTTTGGAGTTTCTGTCAGAATTTCTACCCAGAAAGCACATCCAAAAACGTTGAGCAGGCTAATCAGAATTTCTTTCATATTCACTATCAATGATCTTGATTTTTTCAATAAACTGAGCAAAGTCTTTATCTGTAAAAATCAACCCCGATCAAATGAATTTTAGATTAAACAAATACTTTGATTGCTCAGAATAGGCGAGAGAGTTTTCAGGGAAAAGTTAAATTTTTTAGATGTAAATTATCTGAAAACTCTGTAGTTATGCAGTCCAAATTCAATAAGGTTGTTATTGAATATTTTATTTAAACAATTCCAACCCTAAAGCATCCGTTTATACTTTTTTTAACTCAAATTGGGTGCGGGAAATTGTCTTTGACGATAAATTTCATACAGCGCCATTCCCGTTGCTACGGAAACATTTAAACTAGCGGTTTCTCCTGATAGGGGAATTGAAACTAAAACATCACAGTTTTGTTCAATTAAATGACTTAAACCTTCGCCTTCATTCCCAACAACTAGGGCGATCGCACCATTAAAAGCCACAGTAGGTAAGGATTGTTGGGCGGTGGCTAAAGTACCATAAATCCAAAATCCAGCGGCTTTGAGGTCTTCTAAAGCCCGACTCAGATTAACCACTCTGGCGACGGGGAAAGTTTCTAATGCACCTGCGGCAACTTTCATCACCGTTGAGGTAATACCCACAGCCCGACGTTGGGGTATGATTAAACCCTGTGCTCCAATGGCTTCTGCTGTCCGAATGATAGCACCTAAATTATGGGGATCATGAATCCCATCGGCAACAAGAATCACGGGTTGAGAACTAGCTGCTTGAGCGCTTTCAATTAACTCACTCAGGTCTTTATAAGTGTATGGAGAAATCTGAGCCGCCACACCTTGATGATTAGCGCCTTGGGTGAGTTGATCTAAGCGTTGATAAGTGACTTCATCAAGAATCGCACCGTTGGCTTTTGCTTCTTGCAATAACTTGTAAAATCGGGGATCGGATTTGAGTTGGGAAACCACCCAAATTCGACTTAGCGATCGCTCATTTTCTAAAGCAGCTTGAACTGTACGTCGTCCATAAATTAATTCATTTTCAACATCTAAGGATTCGATATATTCATCGGCAAATTCTGGTTTGGTTTCTTCGATAAATCGCTGACTTCTTTGAGGATAGGGTAAATAATTTTGGTCTTCTTTTGGTTGGCGTTTATCTAAGAATTTGCTCGGTTTTTCTCTTGTTGTTTGTTCAGGTTTGGAAGTAGAAAAAGATTCTTTTCTTTCTTTAGAAAATTCCCGATATTTGTCGGATTGCTCATCAGAAAATCGGTAGGATTTTCTGTCATCTGAGAATCGAGAAGGTTTTCTATCATCTGAGAATCGAGAAGGTTTTCTGTCATCTGAGAATCGAGAAGGTTTTCTGTCATCTGAGAATCGAGAAGGTTTTCTGTCATCTGCAAATCGAGAAGGTTTTCTGTCATCTGCAAATCGAGAAGGTTTTCTATCATCTGAGAATCGAGAAGGTTTTCTGTCATCTGAGAATCGAGAAGGTTTTCTGTCATCTGAGAATCGAGAAGGTTTTCTGTCATCTGAGAATTGAGAAGGTTTTCTATCATCTGCAAATCGAGAAGGTTTTCTGTCATCTGCAAATCGAGAAGGTTTTCTGTCATCTGAGAATCGAGAAGGTTTTCTGTCATCTGCAAATCGAGAAGGTTTTCTGTCATCTGAGAATCGAGAAGGTTTTCTGTCATCCGAGAATCGAGAAGGTTTTCTGTCATCCGAGAATCGAGAAGGTTTGCTGTTATCTCGTTCTCCAGATTTAGAATTAAACTTAGAGCGAATCGATGGTTTTTTAGAAGATCTCGATGGAGAATTGGAACGACTAAACTTTGGCATAATAATTAGCGAGATAGGAAATAGATGGGTGTAGAGATGGGAGTTTCATTAATTAACGTCAACGACAGCCTAAAATCCCTGTTCTTCTTTTATATCTGATCCCCTTAAATCCTCCCTTCGGCAAGCTCAGGGCATCGCATTAAAAAGGGTGACTTTGAAATCGGTTTCCTCCATTGTTAAGGGGAGTTAGGGGGGATCGTTTTCGAGTTTTAGGGGCGATCTGATCTAGGCTGTAATTAGGAATTTTTGACTTAAGTTGATAGGCATTCACGTATCATTGAGCAATCAACAATCAACAATCTTTAGAATCAAGCTCAAGATAATTAAACAATTCATCTAAACGTTGCGGATTCGTTAAATACAAATACCCGAATAATGCTTCTAAACTGGTGGCTTGCTGGTAAGTTTTGGGATCGAGTCTTTTGGGATAACCAAAAGCGGCATTTCGACCCCGCTTTAAAACTTCTAATTCAGTTTCGGTAAGGTGAGGTTCTAGCGATCGCAAGTGACGAGCTTGACTTTCGGCGCGAACTTGAGACACGACTAACTGATGATACAAATGCGATCGCTTTGGGGGCATCAGATAAAAACTACGAATGTAGAGTTCATAAACGGCATCTCCTAAATAGGCCCAAGACGCAGGAGAAATCCGTTGAACTTGTTCTGGTGATAGGCTTTGATCGAGCATTTGATCCAAAGGTAGAGACTAGGCAACAGATTAACTCGCTAGTCGTTAAAAGGTCGTCGTAAAGATTGTTCCACCATGATCCCATTGACTCAGTATCCTCACCTTATCGGGGGTGGCACTACCCAATTGACGTTCACACCTAGGGGTTTTTGATGTTTTCTATCGCATCTTCTACAGATGGCCGTAAAGAGAGAAACTTTTCCAAGCGAACCAATTTAACAGTTTGAGTTACACGAGGATTGGAAACAATCTGTAAAGTTCCGTCGCTCTGTTTAGCTTTTTTTACAAGCTGAACTAGCGCCCCTAATCCAGAACTGTCTACAAAATCTATCTGAGAGAGATCCAATATAATGTGCTTGGGGCCTTGTTCTATATAAATACTGACCAGCTTCCTAAAAGTGCCTTCTGAGAAAGCATCCATCAATCCAGTTAGCCGAAAGATCTGATAGTTGTCTTTGACATCCCGTGTACCCCGCAGGCTAACGGTTAAATTCAGTGGCTCAGAAATGATACCCTCCTAACTACATAAAGCTTGACATCGCCGATCTAGTATAAGGGCTTTTCAAGAAATTGTCTAGTCACTATCTCAACACTGACCTGAGTAAAGGTACAGTGTGAGCCTTCTTGCTGTTTAAGGTAAGTTAGGAGGGACAAAAGGATATTAGTTCTGTTCTTGCTGTTGCTGCATCGCTTGAACAAAGCGCTCAAACAGATAATCAGCATCATGTGGGCCAGGACTGGCTTCGGGGTGATATTGAACCGAAAATAGAGGTAAAGTTTTGTGTTTCAAGCCCGCCACGGTGCGATCATTCAGATTCAGGTGAGTAATTTGGACATCTGAAGCCAACGTATCTGGATCAATCGCAAACCCATGATTTTGACTGGTAATTTCCACTTGCTGCTGTGCCAGACCTGCGGGTTGATTTAAGCCGCGATGACCAAATTTGAGCTTAAAGGTTTCAGCCCCTAGGGATAAGCCTAAAATTTGATGGCCCATACAAATCCCAAATACGGGTTTTTCCGCCTTAACTAATTCTTTTGTGATGGCAATGCCTTCGGTAACGGCCGAGGGATCACCAGGGCCATTAGAGAGGAAAATTCCATCGGGATTATATTTAAGAATCTCCTCTGGGGAGGTATTAGCTGGAACCACAATCACCCGACAGCCATAACTAGCTAACCGTCGCAAAATATTGCGTTTCACCCCAAAGTCTAAGGCGACAACGGTATAGCGGGGTTCTTGATCTCCGGTGGCAGAATTACTAAACTCCCAAGCGGTTTCTGTGGGTTCCAACCATTCATAGGGTTGCTTGGTGGTGACTTCTTTAACTAGGTTCAACCCAGCCATACTAGGGGCTTGTTCAACTAAAGTTCTTAGTTCACCCGGATCTAAAATTTCCGTGGAAATTGCCCCATTCATCGCCCCAACGGTACGAATTTTGCGAGTTAGGGCGCGGGTATCAATGCCATAAATACCGGGGATATGGTGCTGTTTTAAATAGTCGGGTAGGGACTGAGTGGAACGCCAATTACTGGGACGGCTAGAAATATTACGGGCGATCGCCCCCCGAACATGGGGATGGGTTGATTCTTCATCTTCGGGGTTAACGCCAGTATTGCCTAACTCTGGATAGGTAAAGGTAACAATTTGTCCGCAATAGCTAGGGTCGGTCAATACTTCTTGATATCCGGTCATACCCGTATTAAAGACAACTTCTCCAATCACGGTTCCTGGAGCGCCGAATGACCAGCCAGTGTAGGCGGTTCCATCAGCAAGGACAAGTAAAGCTGGTTGTGCAGAGGTCAGGGACATTTTATTTAATCTACCTTGAATCTGGAATCACCTCAATATTATTCCAGACTAAGGCATGGATCTTGTCCCGTGTTGTCATTACATGACTTTAAGTAATGGGTAATGGGTAATGGGTAATGGGGAACAGAGGGGAATTGAACCTCTTTTTCAGGGGTGGGAGTGTCAACTAATAACTAATTTGCAAGGTGACGGAAGCCCTAACTTCCTGTTCTCCGCCGACAACGGGGGTGGCTGGGGCTGCGGCTACAGTATTTGTTCTGTACATGACAGCCATGGGAACAGGGGCACTGGCATTATTAACTTGAATTCCGATAATTTCTCGACGGGTTAAATTGAGGGCACTTAATACGGCGTTAGCTTGACTTTCTGCTTCTTGGGTGGCGAGTTTTAAAGCCTGTTGTTGGGCGGCGTTAATTTCGGGATCGGAGGCAACAAAACTAATTCCGTCAATGCGGGTTGCTCCGGCTTTCACGGCATCATCAAGCAGACTTCCGACTTTTTCGGTGTTTAATCTGAAACTGACGGTATTGGTGGCGGAATATCCGGTTAATCGTTGTTGATCATTAGCATAACTGTAGGTGGGGTTGAGACGAATTCCTGTGGTTTCGAGTTTCTCAACATTGCGCGATCGCAGTAATTCTATCACCGCAGCAGTCCGTTTAGCGGCTTCTGTTTGAACTTCCTCGGCGGTTTTCCCCAAAACTTCAACTCCTAATTGAACTTGGGTTTGGGTAGTTGGAATGGTAACTACCCCTTGACCACTGACCGTTAAGGTTCTGATCCGTTGTTCCTGGGCGAAAACTGGAGCAATGAAGGGAATACTCACTAATCCCAAACTTAAGGATAACGCGGTAATCAGGCTCCAGGGATTGATCGAAGAAGATTGATGTAAAGACATTGTAGACGTCCTTTGAGAGTGAGAAAGGGGTATAACTATCAGGATATTAACTACTATTTAGAAGTTATTTTTACCCTGGCTGTTCCTCAATTTCGGTATATTATCCTAGGATTCAGGATGATCTGCACCATAACTTAACGCTTTGGTAGTGCGAACGTCCCCCCTCGCTAGAATATTCCTCTCCCCATCTAGCGAGCGAGGACGCTCGCATTACAGGGGTTTTACAATTTCTAAATGCCAAATTTAGAAGGTTAACAGCTTACTGTTTAAATACTCAACAAATTAAACTAACGGTAATCAACTTTACCCTCTAGTTTATCTTGAATATTCTTAGGAATATTGGTTAAAAAATCTAGTCCTGTATTTTGTTCAATTTCATCGACGGAAACTCGATAATCTCGCCAATTCTTTTTTAAGGGATTAAAGTTAGGCATTCTCACCGCAATAATTTGGGTATTTTCCGTAATCTTTTGATTCGGTTTATCTAAAATAACGATGACTTTCCAATTCCATTTCGGAACAGTTACCTTACCTTTAGCAATAGTTTTTCGTTTACCTTCACCTCCAGCAATTATATACAATTCCTTGCCTTTTTGGAGCAAATCTCGACAGTATTGTTCTAAATCACTCCAAATCCCGCGATTTAATTCCGGGGCTTGGGGAATAATGTTTGTCATCAGAAAAGTTGTGCTATTTTGGTCAAGGTTATTAGTGCGATCGCCCGATGGAACTAAATGACCACGATCATAACCTGTACCCCGATAATCATTGGACTGAACTTGATACCAACCTGGGGGTAAAGTCTCATCCGGTCTAAAATTATTTTGACGTTTTACTATTCCTACCCAAGATGAATTAAGTTGCCAACTCACCCAATTTGCTGTTCCGGTTGTGCTATTATAAGATAGAACAAATTCCGGTTTTTCTATCAAAAAATTAGTAGGATTTTGCGGATCGGATTTCGCTTGACTTGGGTTTCCCAGTTTTAAATGAATATCCGATGCTGTTGGCGGTTTAAACAGAGTTTGACATCCGGTTAAAGTCAGGAAAACAGCAAACCCGATACCCAAATACCGTAAAATATTCGATCCTGATACTTTACTTAATTTCATATTGACCCTGAACCATAATTCATACTATTAATAATAATCTATAGCCCAGAAAAAAAATACTAGCCATTGTCAATCGCGATCGCGCTATAATCAATAGGGTCTGAAAACCATATTATAGAAATCCCCAATTAATCTTAGATCAATCGGTATGACTACGCTCAAAAACTACTACAGTACCTTACAAGTTAACCCCGCAGCGACGGCTACAGAAATTAAACAAGCCTATCGTCGATTAGCAAAAATATTCCATCCTGATAGCCAAAATCAATCATCTGATCATAACCAAATTATTCAGATTAATGCGGCTTACGAAATATTAAGTGATCCACAAAAACGTCAATCCCATGATCGGGAACTGGGTTTGGGTAAAAATCCCAATTTCGACTCCGTAAAACCCTTTGTTGCCAAAGCCAAAAAACAAGCAACGGAAGCCGATGCGGAATTAACAAGCTGGATTAATAAAGTTTATAAACCAATTAATCGTTCTATAAATCAAATTTTAAAACCCTTAAAATCCGAAGTCAACAAACTATCAGCCGATCCATTTGATGATCAATTAATGGAGGAGTTTCAAGCCTATATTGAAATTTGTAAAAACTGTTTAAATCAAGCTCAAAACCTATTTCGTTCTCGAAAAAATCCCTCACCCGTTGCTGGAGTTGCTGCCCATATTTATTATACCCTGAATCATTTAGAAGATGCACTAAATGAATTAGAAACCTTTACCCTGAATTATGATTATTCGTCTCTACATACGGGACAAGAAATGTTTAGAATGGCATCTGGTTGCCGTCGAGAAGCCCAGGAGGAAATGAAAAAGATTTCCTAAGAACTAAAAAAGTGTTATAATTGAAATTATATTTTGAGCCTATTGCAACGGTTATGGATACAATAATTTCTTTACCTAATCCCCTAGAATTGCAAATCGACTTAACCGATGAACAGTATTTTCAACTTTGTCAAAATAACCGATATTATAAATTTGAGCGATCAGCAACAGGAGAATTAATTATTATATCCCCAACAGGAGGTGAAACCGGAAATCGTAACTTTAAGTTAGCTGGAGAATTAGGAATCTGGAATAAACAAACAAAACTTGGATTAGCATTTGATTCTTCAACAGGTTTTAAACTCCCCAATGGTGCAGATCGGACGCCGGATTTGTCTTGGGTGAAATTAGAAAGATGGAATGGCTTAAACCCAGAACAAAAAAAGAAATTTTTGCCTCTTTGTCCAGATTTTGTGATTGAATTACGTTCAGAAACTGATACTCTCAAAACCCTAAGAAACAAAATGCAAGAGTATCTGGAAAATGGGACTCAACTCGGTTGGTTAATTGATCCTCAAAATCAGCGCGTCGAAATCTATCGTTTAGGAAAAGAAGTAGAAATTTTACAATTTCCAGTTAATATATCGGGAGAAGATGTGCTTCCGGGTTTTGTATTAGATTTACAAGAAATTTGGAATATCGGTTAAAATATAGAAATACTAAAATAGTTATATTTTAAACCAAACTTTAGGAACAACCATGAGTATGTTAGTTTCAGATGAAATCATAAAAGCCAGTGGCTTATCAGAACAGGAACTTTTATTGGAAATTGTGATGATGCTGTTCCAAAAAGACAAAATTAGCTTAGGAAAAGCGAGTGAATTGCTCGGAATACATCGAATGCAATTTCAGAAAATATTGGCTGATCGTGGTCTTTGTGTTCATTATGATGTAGCTGAATTTCAAGAAGATCTCAAAACATTGCAGGAAGTCGGTTCGTATTCATGGTAGGGGCGAGGCGCGCCTCGCCCCTACAGGATAATCGGATAATTGAAGTATTTTTATGCTTCAAGGCGATCGCAGTATTCCATTATATAAATAAACCCAATTTCTTTAATAAATCGGGTTTGTAGGGTTGATTTAATCCAACCGAATATTCCAATTAATCATTATCTATCAAGACGATATTCAGTCTTCGTGAAACCTGTCTGACCTGCTAATAGACAAGACTCATAAATGTTCGGTGCATTACCGACCCACCGACAAAAATCAGCCCTTCCATCTCCATTGACATCCCGCATTGATCTAGGCATATCATTATACCCCTTATCAATTCCTACTCCAGAATTAAACGTAAACTGATTATTGGGGTCAAAACCATCATTAGTTGCTAAATGACAAGATAAGAAAACTTTTGGTTGATTACCAACAAAACGGCAAAAATCAGGCTTTCCGTCCGCATTTACATCCACCATCCATTTAGGGAGATCGCTCCATCCTCTATCCGCACCCATTGGTGCTGCTAGAGATAATTTCATCACAAATATTGAGCTTATTCCTAATATAATCAGGAATATTTTTTGGCTTTTATTTTTCATATATTTACTACCTCAAAGACTATTATTTATAAGTCTTACTATTATATTATCCTATATAATTAGAGTCTGTCTATTCGTAAAAAGTATTATTTTGTAAGCTGTTTTGTTGGTGTTTTCAATGTTTATATTTGAAAAATGTTGGTAATTGTTTGTAATTGTTGTAAACTGTTGAGTATAATAGGAGTGATCATAATATTTACAATACTCTATGACTCTTGACGAAATGTTGAAACTGACTGATGATCTGGTATTTGCTAAAACAGGTCAGCACCTTAATGACTTACAGGAAAAAGTTGTACGGGGAACGATACAAGGAGAGACTTATGAAAAAATTGCAGAAGACTTTCATTGCAACGAGAGCTATGTTAGGGATATTGGGTCAAAGTTATGGCATATTTTTTCAGAATCTTTAGGAGAAGAAGTTAATAAATCGAATTTAAGATCAGTAATGCAGAGATTACAAGTTTCTCTATTTTCATCAAATTCCCTACAAGAATCTGTACAGATTAGGAACATTAATTTTTGTGAAAAAATAAGTCAACCGCCAGATATACCTAACTCAAATTCAGATTATCAACAACCCCCAACTGAAAATCACGAATTAAGTGAAATGCCAGAATTAGGTGTTTTTTACGATCGCACTTCTGAACTCGAAACCCTAAAAACCTGGATTTTACAAGAACATTGTCGCTTAATTACGATTACGGGTATCAGTGGAATTGGTAAAACTAAACTTGCAGTTAAACTTTTACAAAAAATTAAACCTGATTTTGAATATATTTTGTGGTATAATTTAGATAATTACTCTACTTTTCCTGAATTTCAAGCCGAATTATTTCAATTATTTGAGCAACGAACAGAACATGAATTAATTGCCAAAAATGGAAAGCGTTTAAAACTCATTAAATATTTACAAAACCATCGCTGTTTAATTGTTATTGATAATCTTCATCATCTTTTTTGTCCGGGTGAATTAGCTGGACAATATCAACTCCAACATCAAGAATTTTGCTCTTTATTTAAAAAAATACAAGAATTAACCCATCAAAGTTGCTTTCTGCTCATCGGTTGGGAACAACCCATAGAATTAGCTGAAATTAGAAGCTCAAATCCACGATTTAAAGCCCTAACCATTCGAGGATTAGAAACAACAGCAGTAGAACAGTTTTTTCCAGAACAAGAATTGGGAGAATATGAAAAATTAACCCCCATGATTCATCACTATCAAGGTAATCCATTATGGTTAAACATAATAGCAAATTTTATCCTAGAAATAGAAGATTTTGGGGATAAAATTATTGAAAATAATACTATTTTTTTACCCCAAAGTTTAAAGGATAATTTACAACAGCAATTTAATCGTTTATCTCCTCTGGAAAAAAAAGTAATTTTAGAATTAGTTCAGGATGAGCAACCCGTAAATTTAGCCCAACTTTTGCAAAGGAGACAAATTAATTCCTCAGATTTACTCAACGTTCTACAATCTCTATTCAGACGGTGTTGGCTAGAAAAGCAAGACCATTTTTATTGTTTACCTGCTGTTATCAGACAATACATCACAGACCGGAATGATTAACAGTGCGGGTTTTTATTAAATCAAAGTTGAAATTATCATCAAAAAAGATTAAAATAAGTTTATATAACTTAACAACATCCCTCTGGCTCAGATTTTATGGAATGCGTGATCACCCGTCGGGCGCAATTTTCCGCCAGTCATCGGTATTGGTTGCCCGAATTAAGCGCCACCGAGAACCTGAAGCGGTTTGGCCCCACATCTCGCGCCCCTGGACATGGACATAACTATGTTCTGTATGTGTCAATGGTCGGAGAACTCGATGAATATGGCATGGTCTTAAACCTGTCCGACGTCAAACATACCTTGAAACGGGAAGTCACCGACCATTTAGACTTTTCCTACTTGAATGATGTTTGGCCGGAATTTCAGCAAACCCTACCGACCACGGAAGCTCTGGCCCAGGCGATTTGGCATCGGTTGGCCCCCCATCTTCCCCTCACCAAAATTCAACTATTTGAACATCCCGAACTCTGGGCAGAATATCAAGGAAACAGTATGGAAGCTTATCTGACAATTAGTACACATTTTAGTGCCGCCCATCGGCTGGCTCATCCTGACCTCAGTTTTGAGGATAATTTTGAAATTTATGGCAAATGCGCCCGTCCTAACGGTCATGGTCATAATTACCATTTAGAAGTAACTGTTAAAGGGGAAGTTGATCCTCAGACGGGGATGATTGTAGATTTAGAAGGGTTACAAAGAGTGATTAATGATTATGTTGTGGAACCCTTTGATCATACGTTTTTAAATAAAGATATTCCCTACTTTTCTAAAGTTGTACCAACGGCGGAAAATATTGCGGTTCATATCCAAAATTTATTGCAAAAACCAATTCATAATTTAGGGGCGCAATTACATAAAATCAAACTGATTGAAAGCCCGAATAATTCCTGTGAAGTGTATTGTACAAATACGAAATCTGAGTCTACAGTCTCTCAAATCCAACACCCTGTTTTAGCTCAGGTTTAAAAATTGGAAATCGGGTTTCTGCTGCAAAATCCTGATCAAGCGGTGTCAATTCGTAAGATAGAACAGCACTCCCCCTAAACGAATTGACACTTATGCGGTTATCGACAGTTACCCTTTTAACCTTAGCAGCCCTTGTTGCTCAGGACTCCTGTGTTGAAGCGAGTTCTATTCCTGAACAATCTCCAAATCCTCTACCCAATGCTTCCGAGGCGGGTCGGTCGGCTGATGCGGTTGAGATGATTGCATTAGCTCCTAGTTTAGCAGTCAGTATGCCGGAAATGATCGGTAGTCCATCTTTTAGCGATGCGGAATATTCCTCAACAGAACTGGCATCATTATCAATGACTAATGTTCTGGATCAAACTTGGTTAGCGAAATTAGTTAAAATTGTTCAGGGGGAGCCACAAAGCAAAATTACAACCCCCATTTCCGTCGCCCAAATTAGCCCAGCTTCTGCATTAAATTATGAATTTAGTCAGACAATTACTTTATTAAATACCTTATTAATTGTCGCCACATTAATCCCCAGTGTAACAATTTTATTCTTTTGGTTAGTGCGTCGTTTGATAGTTAAAGAGATTGTGACTCAAGCGCAAAAGCAGTTGAACCGAATTGATAATTTAGAGGCACAATTAAAAGCCTCTAAACAGCGTTATCAACAGTTAATTAAAGAATTAGAGGTACAAATGGGAACCGCCCAGGAATCTCTTGATTTTTTAAGCCGAGAAGCTAAACTTTCTCAGTCTTCTATTGAACAAGTAGAAACCCTTAAATCTCAATTTGTATTCCGGTTACAAGCCATGATTTCTGAAGTACAAGAGATTAAAGAGCAGTCTTTAAAAGAATTAAAGGAACAAACCTTAGAAATTCCCAAAAATATCCCCGAATTACCCGATAAAAAATTAGTCTCTTTGAATGGGTTATCAAAATTTTCCGAGCCAGAAAAATTAGTAATTTCTCCGATATCCATGGCTGTTAAATCCCAGCCAGTTTCCGAGTTAATGATTGCTGATGATTACTTAAAAAAAGCAGAATCTTTAATTATAGAAGGTCAGTTAGACCCGGCTTTAAAATATTTAGAAAAGGCAATTGAAGCCAATGCTAATTTAGATCAAGCCTGGTATAAAAAAGCGGGCGTTTTAGTTAAATTACAACGGTATCAAGAGGCGTTATTAACTTATGATCAATGTCTGAGTTTACAACCGCAAAAATATGAAATTTGGTATAATCGAGGCAATATTTTAGTGCGGTTACAACGGTATGCAGAAGCAATTGAATCCTATAACCAAGCTATTAAAATTAAACCTAATGATTATGAATCTTGGCACAATCGTGGGGCATTATTGAGAAAATTCAAACGGTTTGATGAAGCATTAGAATCCTATAATAAAGCCTTAGAAATTGCTCCCGATAAATATGAAACTCTGCATAATAGAGGCAATGTTTTAGCAAAATTACAACGGTATGAAGAAGCGATCGCATCCTACGAACAAGCGATCAAACTTAATCCCAATAAATCAGAATTATGGTTAAATCAAGCCAATGCTTTATTAGCTTTACAACGCCATGAAGAAGCATTAAAATCCTTGGAAAAAGCATTGAGTTTAAATCCTAATAATTTTGAATTATTCAAAATTCAAGGAAATACTTTAGGGAAATTAAACCAAAATCAAGAGGCATTAAATTCCTATAAAAAAGCCATAGAAATTAAACCTGATAGTTATGAAACTTGTTTTGAATGTGGAGAAATTTTAGTTAAACTACAAAAATATTCAGAAGCGATCGCCCTTTATGAACAAGCGATTAATTTAAAACCCGATTCATCAGAAGCATGGCGATCTAAAGGGTTATGTTTAGAAAAATTAGAACAATATCCTGAAGCTTTAGCGTCCTATGATGCGGCTCTTTCCTGTCAGTCTGATGATGCGCAAACCTGGCGTTATAGAGGTTCTTTATTGTCTAAGTTAAAACAATATCCTGAAGCAATTTCTTCTTTAGGAAAAGCGATTTCTATTCAAAAAGAATTGAGAAATGCTAAAAATCATCTGGTTAGTTAATCAGCTAAACTGTTAAGGATTTTAAAACTTAATTTAACCACAAAGACACTGAGACACAAAGAATATCAAGAAGTTGTAAACACTTAAGCGGTGCTTACTGTGGGTGTATTATTGGTGCTTGTTGCGAATTTAATTTATGACTCCTCAACCCGGTGTTAACCGACCTCAAACTACGGTAATTTTAGCGATGAGTGCGGATGGTAAAATTTCTGATCAAATGCGATCGCCTGCTCGTTTTGGTTCAGAACAAGATAAACTACATTTAGAAAAACAAGTGGCACAAATGGACGGGGTTTTATTCGGTGCGGGAACATTAAACGCCTATCAAACCACTATCAAAATTACTGATCCTGAATTATTAAAATACCGAAAACAGCACGGAAAACCCCCTCAACCCATACAAATTGTGGTGTCTGCTTCAGGAAAGATTAATCCGAATTTACGTTTTTTTCAACAATCTGTTCCCCATTGGTTGCTAACCACAAATCAGGGTAAACAATTATGGAATAATACAGAAGGGTTTGAAAATATAATTATTGCTGATCATAATAATCATCAAATTAACTGGAGTATGGCTTTTGAACAATTCCAAAAATTAGGCTTAAATAAGTTAGGAATATTAGGAGGTGGTCAACTGGTTGCTTCCCTTTTAAAACAAAACCTGATTGATCAATTCTGGTTAACCATTTGTCCCTTAATTTTAAGTGGTAGAAATTCTCCCAGCCCCGCCGATGGAGAGGGCTTTTTATCCGCCGTCGCCCCGCGTTTGCAATTATTGGAGGTACAAACCATAGGACAAGAAGTATTTTTACATTATCAAGTATTAACTGGCGAATAATTATGTTATTTCCCATTTTTGTAAAAATTAGATTACCCTAAATATTGAAGAATGCGTCTATCATCATTTTTGAAATAATATGGTAAAACCCTTAACCTCCTCCTATTCGACCCGTTGGATTAATACGGTTGCTGAAGTCCCTCAAACAGCCTGGGATAACCTAGCCCAACCTTTAATTACGCCCTTTTTTGAGTGGGATTGGTTGCATAACATTGAATCATCGGGAAGTGCTACTGGACGCACGGGTTGGTTACCCCATCATTTAACCGTATGGCGGGATCAACAGTTAGTAGGAATTGCACCTTTATATCTTAAAGGGCATAGTCGCGGGGAATTTGTTTTTGATAATCAATGGGCGGATGTTGCCCATCAATTAGGCATTGAATATTATCCTAAGCTATTAGGAATGTCGCCTTTTACTCCAGCAGAAGGCTATAGATTTATGATTGCACCCGGAGAAGATGAAGAAGAAATTACGGGGTTAATGGTGCATTCAATTGATCAATTTTGTATTGAAAATAAAATTTCTGGCTGTAATTTTCTCTATGTTGATCCCGAATGGAAACCGATGTTAGAAAAGTTTGGGTTTGCTTCTTGGTTACATCATAGTTATATTTGGAAAAATCAAGAATATGAAACTTTTGATGATTATTTAAAAGGTTTTAATGCTAATCAGAGGCGGAATATTAAGCGGGAACGTAAAGCAGTTACTCAAGCGGGATTACAACTAAAAACTCACACGGGTGATCAAATTCCGAAAGCGTTTTTTTCGGAAATGTATCAATTTTATGCTAGTACCTGTGATAAGTTTGGTTGGTGGGGAAGTAAATATTTAACCCGCAGATTTTTTGAACAATTGCATCATAATTATCGGCATCGGGTGGTCTTTGTCGCGGCTTTTGATGATACTACCCAACATCAACCGATGGGAATGTCGTTTTGTTTAACTAAAGGCGATCGTTTATATGGTCGCTATTGGGGAAGTGTTCAAGATATTGATTGTTTACATTTTGATGCCTGTTATTATTCTCCGATTGAATGGGCAATTGAAAACAAAATTTCTCTGTTTGATCCGGGTGCGGGAGGTCGTCATAAAAAACGTCGTGGTTTTCCCGCCACACCAAATTATAGTTTGCATAGATTCTATGATCAACGTTTAGCTCAGATTTTAAAGTCTTATATAGGACGAATTAACGAAATGGAACAACAGGAAATTGATCATGTTAATCAGGATTTGCCTTTTAGTAATGATCAATCAGATTGATTCTAAATCCCCCTAATTATCTTAATATTACCCAGACCGTAGGGGCGGGTTCGGGTCAATATTTGTTAATTAGCAGAAATTTTAATAAACCCGCCCCCAACCTGTAAAATAGAATCTCAAATTGGTAAAGGTAATTGGAAAAAATGGTACAGGAACGCACGTTACCGACGTTTAAGGCGGATGCAAATGCTGTAACCCGCGATGAAGGGTTAATGCTGTATGAGGATATGGTGCTGGGGCGGCTATTTGAAGATAAATGTGCCGAGATGTATTATCGGGGCAAAATGTTCGGTTTTGTCCACCTGTACAACGGTCAAGAAGCCGTGGCTACGGGGATGATCCGGGCGGGTCGTCGGGATGAGGATTATGTTTGTAGTACCTATCGGGATCACGTTCATGCTTTGAGTGCGGGGGTTCCACCCCGGGAAGTTATGGCGGAATTATTTGGTAAGGCCACAGGTTGTTCTAAGGGTCGGGGCGGCTCGATGCACCTATTCTCCTCGGCCCATAATTTATTAGGGGGGTTTGCCTTCGTTGCTGAAGGAATTCCGGTGGCTACAGGGGCGGCTTTTCAAACCAAATACCGCAGGGAAGCGATGAATGATCCGAATGCGGATCAGGTAACTATGTGTTTCTTTGGGGATGGGGCTTGTAATAACGGCCAATTCTATGAATGTTTGAATATGGCGGCATTATGGAATCTGCCGATTATTTATGTGGTGGAAAATAATAAATGGGCGATCGGAATGGCCCATGACCGGGCAACTTCTGACCCGGAAATCTACAAAAAAGGCCCGGCTTTTGGAATGCCTGGTTATGAAGTGGATGGGATGGATGTTTTGGCGGTTAGGGAAGTGGCTAAAAAGGCCGTTGCTCGCGCCCGGGCGGGTGAAGGCCCAACTTTAGTTGAAGCTTTAACCTATCGTTTCCGGGGACATTCTTTGGCCGATCCCGATGAATTACGCGATAAAGATGAGAAGGAATTTTGGTTTGCTCGTGATCCGATTAAAAAATTTGCGGCTCATTTAACCGAACATAATTTGGCAACCCATGAGGAATTGAAAGCTATTGATCAGCAAGTTCAAGCCATTATTGATGATGCGGTAGAATTTGCCCAAAGTAGCCCGGAACCTGATCCGAAAGAGTTATACCGTTATATTTATGCCGATGATTAATAAACTTTAAATTGAGACATTAAAACGGCATATTATTTCTATAGGGGCGGGTTCAAAAAAGTTTATAATGGCAATTATTGATTGTACTAAACCCGCCTTTTTTATCAGATTATTAATCTTTCCAAGCATTTCCTCCGGGTAATTCTATTAAGGTTTGATCAACTTGAGCAGCTAATTCTTTAGCCGGATAACGATAGGTTAAATCGAGTAAGATTTGAGCCCTCATTAAAATTGAATCTCGTTCTACTATTTCTGATAATTTAAACGGGGTATAGGTTCCATTCATGACTTCAACACTGGCATCTCGAATGGCATCTTCCAAGCTATCTTCTAACCAAGTTTGCCATTCATCTTGTTGAATATAATAGGATTTTTTATTGTCTTTAAGATTAAGTTTTTGGATTTCTCGAATAGAACCTCGGATAGAAGCTGCCCAAGAATTTGTTAACCTTTCTTCAATTTGATTTTTAATTAAATGAATCAACAGTCTAAGTAAATAAGACTGAATATTGCGTAAAATAGCTTGTTTTCCCATTCCTTCCAATTCATCAATAATCATTAACGCTTGGTCATAGCGTTGTTCTTCGATGCAAGTTCTTAAATCAATCAGTTCTTGTACCATAGTGAATTTCTGCAAATGCGATCGCTATTTTTAATTCTTAAAACCTTTAACTCATAACTTGAGAGTTAGCAATTTTCCAAATTCCATCCCAATATTCTAAATTATAACGCACTAATTTGGTATTAAAGCTACTTTCAATAATTTTTCCATTTTTGTATAAAGTCGTATCTTCGGTAACTTTAACTTCTATGGTAGCTTTATTTCCCGATGCTGCAAATCGTTCTATAGATTCAATTTTCTGGACTCCATATTGATAATAAGCATTATTTTCCTGTAAAAAATTAATTCCTTTTAAGCTATCAGCATATAATACACCCGTAGTTAAATCTCCGAGGAGTGCCCGGTCAAAGGGAGAGGCGAAAATTTTGGATTTGGCATTTAACCATTGAGTGATTAAATCGGCGGCTTTTCCAATGGTTATTGTTTCGGTATTTTGAGTTATTTGATTCACAATAAGAGAATTTTGTAAACCCACTGGTTGATTTTTGATTGGGGTTTGGGCTTCAACTATTTGACTAATGCCAAAGGAGAAAATCAGAGTTAATGTTAATAGAGTTGTTTTCATAATAGGTAAATAGGGATCACGGATTTAAGAGGATTTCACGGATTTCACGGATTTTAATTTGTGTTATAGCAGGGAACACCGGAACAGCCCCCCCAAACCCCCCGTGCACGGGGGGCTAGGGGGGAGGGAACACCGGGGGAAAACACTTTACCGTCTGGTGTCTTAACTGCCTTGGCGGTTGCTATAATCTGCGTAATCCTCATTGGAAAGGGAGATTTAGGAGGATCTAATCTCGGAGGTAATCATAGATTAACCTGATAAACATTCCCGATAGAATGATCGGGATTAATCTCTATAATTAAATCAACAAATTCGGGATTTTCCATCAAGGAGTTTATAAACAATTCGGGATGTAAGGCTTTCCAGAAATAATCAACAAATTGACTAATTTCTACATCAGTCATTCCCGATTTTCCTGTTTTAATCATATCATGTTCGGCTTGGATTCGCCACTGTTTTGATAGGCGATAATCTACAGGATTTAAAATTAGCAACCGATCTAATTTTTCCCATAAATGAATATACCCATTTAACTGTTTATTCATGTCCCTAGCAAATTTTTTATCCGAGGGAGTAATAATCGGAACTGGGGCAGAATCAAACAGTTGGGGGTTAATTGGTCTACAGCCTACAAACCAACCTTCAAATAAAATAATATCAATTCCGGTCACGAATTCCGGTGAAATGCGATCGCCTGCCCCCTGCCATAATGACTTATCAAACCGAGGAATGGCAATGGTTTGATCTGGCAAAGGTTGACGCAATTGATCTAAAACCTGGATTCCTAATTCAAGATCGTGGGTTCCGGGTGGCCCTCGCCAAATTAAACGCGGATCAGCTTTTTGTAATTGTTGACGTTCCGAATAAGTTTTATAGAGATCATCTAAGGACAAGCTAAGTGTGTCATAGTGGAACAGAGACAAAATATAAGTTAAGACTTTCCCTAGAGTTGTTTTTCCTGTGCCTTGCCCTCCTAATATTCCTTGAACCAGAGGACGACCCAAGCGTTGACGATGTTCAGCTAGTTGGGTCGCTAAAGGTAGCCAAAATTTCCATAGAGTTTCTAGCTGTTCAAATAACAGAGGAAACTCAATCTTTTTCTGTTGAAGTTGACAGAATAGACGGGATCGGGCTTCTATGTTCACCATAACATTTTCCGGTGTAATTCCAAAGGCAGTTGAACGTTGATGATCAGACAGTTCCCATTTTTCTAAAACTGCTAAATCTGAGGAATCTGGTTTTTTTCCATTCCTCCAAGCCTGGAGAATTTCAATCATAGATAATTCTAATTCTATGCAATAAATTTCCATTATGAACCTACCATTGAGGCTAACAAAAATAACCCATAACTCAAACCAATTTTGAGGGCATTTAGGTTTTCTACCCAAAAAGATTGTCGTAAACGAGGAGAACGATTGTAAACTAACCAGTTAACCCCTTCGACAAAGATAGATATTACTAAAGCCACCGTCACATCTAAACGCCCCCTTTGTCCGGTTATCGTGGAAATACCCAGGGCTAGGAATATCCCAAACAGTAGACTAATAATTAGCAGCGAAATCCGTCGCCAAGGATTCATTAACAATCGCCCTACCTGGGCATTAATTACATTGACAAGTCGATTCAGACGGGTATTTTGCATAAAACAGAGTGTGAATTTTAGTGGGATTAATGATCTAATTTAAAGCAAAAGATTATGAAAGATAAACTTTATCCAGCCTTTCTAATTACTGGAATAATTTTATTAACTTTAATTAGTTTAAGGCAATTTCTGTTTCGCTATTGTGTCCAAACGGAGCGAAAACCCGCCGAACAGATGGTCTTATCTGCCCATAGTTCCCTGTCTACAACTTTTCCTAAAATCTCTATTCCGCAACCATCCCCCCCGAATATTAGTCTTCCCTTGAAATCTGGGATGATTCCCCCGTCTTTGCCTCCACTGTCCACAAACTATCGCCGAGGGTCATTTCGAGTCAGTAACCTGACGGAACATCCGGTGCGTGTGGCCTTACTCAGTCGTTCAGCCCCGAATATCACCGAACCTGTTCACTGGGATTTTGCCCCCGCCGAGGGCAGTAGGGAGGGTCTGATTTTATCCCTTCCCCAAGAAGATTTAATCCTCAAATCCGGTGATATTCTGGTGGTTTTTGCTCCTGATGGTTCTCGCTATTACTGGGGGCCGTATATTGTCGGGGAAACTTCCCTTCCGGCTTGGAATCCTCAAGACCAGGAATGGGAATTGGTGATTAAACCGACCCCATGAAGAAATCAATAATTGTGGAGATAAATGTGGATTCGTTTTTGTACCAGTGATCCATCTCCTTCCCGAACTCCGTTCTATCTGCGGCAAGGCAAAAAGCCTACTTCTGTTGTGTTTAGCCTGTCTGTTCCGAAACAGTCGGTGGGTCAGTGACCAAGTTCATATTACCACAAATTTTGTATTTTTATTTTTTTTGTGGGATCGAATTGACTCAGGCAGCAATCTTCCTAATGATGTGGGTATTCTTACTCCCATGTACGATAATAACTAATTGATATATTGAATTAGGTGTTAGTGATCTAACACATTAACAGTAAACTGTCAATATCTCAATCGTTAATATCTGCATTTTTAGCCAATGAAATCAAGTTCAAATCGAAAAATTCCCAGCTTTTTTTTACCTCTACTCAAAACACCTGGGTTCCCTTGGCTAGTTTTTATTTTAGGTTTAGGTTTAATCGGTTTTCTGGCTTTTTTTTGGAATTTAGGAACTTCTGGTTTAGTGGATGAAACAGAACCTCTATTTGCGGAAGCCTCCCGTCAAATTTTAGTCACTGGGGATTGGATTACTCCCTATTTTAATGAAGAAACCCGTTTCGATAAACCCCCATTAATTTATTGGTTAATGGCAATTTCCTATCAGATAGTTGGGGTAAATGAATGGGGAGTCCGTTTTCCTTCGGCATTTTCTGGTTTTATTATTGTTTGTTTAGGATTTTATACTTTAAGTTATTACGTCCAACAAATCCAATTTTATACTATAAAAGATAATCAAAAACAAGATTTTATTTCTCCATTGGTTCAACCAGGTTTTAGAAAGATTATTTTACATCCTTTACCTTGGATGGGGGCTTTATTAATCGCATTTAATCCGGGGATTCTGGCTTGGGCAAGAATTGGGGTTTCGGATATGTTATTAACCGGGTGTTTGGGTTCGGCGTTATTAGCTTTTTTTCTGGGATATGCAAAGTCAGAATTACAGGAAGGGCAAGATTTACCTCCAGGTTTTAATTCTTATAAAATTTGGTATTTGGCTTTTTATATTTTAACCGCTTTAGCTGTTTTAACCAAAGGCCCGGTGGGGATTGTTTTACCGATTTTAATTATTGGTTCATTTTTAATTTATTTGGGAGAAGGGCGCAAAGTTTTAAAAGAAATGGATTTATTAAAGGGAAGTTTAATTTTTTTAGTAATTACAATTTCTTGGTATGTTTTAGTAATTTTAGTTAATGGTCAAAACTATATTAACTCTTTTTTTGGTTATCATAATTTTCAACGATTTACAACGGTTGTGAATCACCATTCTGCTCCTTGGTATTTCTATTTTATTGTAGTTTTAGTCGGATTTGCACCATTTTCTGTGTATTTACCTCCGGCGATCGCTTCAACAAAATTCTGGAAACGTCGCTATTGGCAACATCAAACTCGAATTAAACAACTCCAATTATTTGCTGTTTTTTGGTTTGGCGGAATTTTTATATTTTTCACCCTAGCGGTTACTAAGCTTCCCAGTTATATTTTGCCCCTGATTCCTGCCTCAGTTTTATTAGTATCTTTATTTTGGAATAATATCATCTCTAAAAATAGCTTTCAAAAAAATAAATTTAATTCCCTAAATATTGCAATTTTTATTAATATTTTATTTGTTTTTTTGGCATCTATTGGCAGTTATTTTAGTAAAAATTTAATTGGATATGATGCAGATATGCCGGATTTTAGAGGGGATTTACAAGCCTCTGGGATTCCAAATATATCGGCTTTGATTTGGGTGCTCACAACATTAGGAATAGTCCTAAGTTGGTGGAAAGGTCGAATTTCATCTATTTTTATAGTTAATATTTTGGGATTTATTGTTTTTTTTATTGTGGCGGTAACTCCCACCTATAGTTTACTCGATCAACATCGACAAGAACCCCTACGACACCTAGCCCAAACCGTCGTACAAAAGCGTAAATTAGGGGAAGAATTAATTATGATTGGTTTCAAAAAACCCAGTTTAGTTTTTTATACTCAACATCGAGTGCAATACAGTCCTGACCCCCGGGATGCGATCGCCTATATTCAAACTCTATTCGTACAAAAATCTCCTCCCCAAACCCTTTTAATTTTGGCACATCCCCAAGAATTAATTGATCTAGGATTAAAACCCGATCAATATCAAATTATGGATCAAGCGGGTGCTTATCAACTCATTCGGGTTCATAAAACGTAATCTAGCAATTCGGTACCTAATTGTCCTAAACTAAACTATGGAAATCTAATTGGCTTTTGAATAAAAAATATGAATTTAGTTGAACTTTTAGAACCCATTGCTAATCTATTTCGGGGTTTAGGTATTCCCGAACCTATCACCCATTGGGGACATCCGGTGATGATGGGAACCGTTATTTTTACGATGGGGAGTTATGTGGGTTGGACGGGATGGCGCGGGCGTCTCGCAGCAGATAAGGAAGTCGCCTTAAAAAATCGTGCTGACCACCGAAAACTCGCCCCTTTAATGTTTTTATTTTTGGCATTAGGCTACACGGGAGGTTTATTATCTTTAGTAATGCAAAAAGAACCCATTTTAGAAAGTCCCCACTTCTGGACAGGAACAATATTATTAGGATTGTTATTAACTAATAGTCTGATTGCTTTTACCGGATTTAACAAAGATAACTCTGGTTTTAGGGCGACCCATGCTTATATTGGAACCGTTATCTTAGGATTAATGTTAGTCCATACCGTTTTAGGTTTAAAGTTAGGATTGTCGATCTAATATTGTTGACGGTTGGCTATTGAAACCAAGAAACTCCCCCTGATCCCTATTTTGTCATATAGCAACCGCCAAGGCAGTTAGGACACCAGACGGATCTTGTAACCCAGACAGTGAAGTATTTTCCCCCGGTGTTCCCTCCCCCCCTAGCCCCCCGTGCACGGGGGGTTTGGGGGGGCTGTTCCGGTGTTCCCTGTTCCCTGTTCCCTGCTATATCATGAATCAGACGGTGATTTTAATTCTGGCTTTTGCTTATCTCTTAGGTTTGCTAGTGGGTGTAATTCCTGGGGGAAATTATGCAATATTAGGTTTAGGAATTATATTGGCAATAGCCACCGCCCTAAAACAAGTTTATCAACAAAAACAATCCCGTCAAGCTCGAATTAAACAATTTACTCGGCAAAAACAAACCCGCAAAGATGCCCTAACTGATCCAATTGAATTTGTAGATAAAATCCCTAAAATTCCCCGTCCTAAAATTCCCTTTTGGGTGTGGTTATTAGCCGGAATTATTGCTTTTTTAGCCAGTGTTTATTTACAAATCAGAACGCCTCAACCCGCGACAAATGATATTAGTCAGTTAATTATTAATAGTGGAAATAGCCAAGATTTATTAATTACGGTTCGGGGAGAAGTTAGCAGTATTCCTCGGTTAACTCGTTCGGGACGGGGACAATTTTGGCTACAGGTTAATCAAGTTAATGAAATTACTAATAATAATACGACCATTGCCGTTAGTAAAGATGTTAGTGGTTTGGTTTATGTGACTGTTCCCCTATTAAAAGCTACGGGATTATATCCGGGGGAAAGTATAGCAATTACTGGAAGTTTATACAAACCTCAACCCCCTTCTAACCCAGGAGGATTTGATTTTCAAAACTATCTCGCTCAACAGGGATCATTTACCGGACTTCGAGGACGTTATATTAGTCATGATGATAGTCAACCCCCTCCTTGGGGACTATGGAAAATTCGCCAACGGATTACCCGCGCTCAAGCTCAATTATTAGGAGTTCCCAAAGGTTCCCTATTAAGCGCGATGGTCTTAGGACGTTTAGCTGTTGATTTACCCTACGATATTAGAGATATTTTTGTTCAAGTTGGACTGGCTCATATTTTAGCAGCTTCAGGATTTCAAGTATCATTTTTATTGGGAGTTATTTTAGCTATTACTCAAAAGTTTTCCCCAAGGATTAGATTTGGTTTAGGATTATTAACTCTACTAATTTATTTGGGATTAACGGGAATTTCTCCCTCGGTATTACGAGCAACATTAATGGGTTTAGCGGTATTAATTGCCCTGTTAACCCAACGTCAAACTAAACCTTTAAACGTATTATTAATTGTTGCTATCTTATTATTAATTGCTAATCCAACTTGGATTTATGATATTGGATTTCAACTCAGTTTTTTAGCAACTTTAGGATTAATGGTTACGGTTCCTGCCTTAATGGAAAGATTAAATTGGATGCCCCCTTTCTTCGCATCTTTAATTGCTGTTCCTTTATCAGCACTAATCTGGACATTACCTTTGCAACTCTATTTTTTTAAAGTATTATCTCCCTATAGTATTCTGGTTAATATTATCGCATCTCCCCTAATTTCTATTATCACATTAGGAGGGATGGCGAGTGCTTTATCCGCTTTATTAATACCCAGTTTTGGAAGTGCGATCGCCCAATTTCTTAATTATCCAATTTTAGGTTTAATTGAAATCGCCAAATATTTTAGTCAACTCCCAGGAAATTCGATTGCAGTTGGGAGTATTTCACTGATTCAATTAATAACTCTCTATAGTTTAATTGTGATAATTTGGGTTTATTTTACCTGGATTAATCCGGCATCAAACCCCAAATTTTCCCGATCAAAAACCCAATTTATTCCTGTTCTCTTTGCCGTCACCTTAGCCCTATTGATTGTGATTATCCCCAGTTGGTATACTAAAACCCTAGGGTTTCAAGCTACCCTTCTCAGTACCCCTCAAGAACCGATTTTAGTGATTGAAGAAAAAGGACAAGTTACCTTAATCAATAGTGGGAGTCAGAACACCGCTAAATTTGCAATTTTACCCTTTTTAAATGCCCAAGGGATTAATGCTATTAATAACGCCGTAGCTACCCATTCCCAACTGGGTTTAAGTATTGGTTGGCCGTTGATTTTAGAAAATATTCCGATTCAAACTTTTTATGATAATCCTACTCCGAAAAAAAACTATCAAGCCACCAATGAAATCATTCTAAAAGCCTTAGCCCAACAAAAAGGAAATTATGTTTCCCTAACTGTCGGTCAACCGATTATGTTAGGTTCTGTAGAACTGGAGTTATTAAATGCTCAACCTCCAGTAATTCAATTTAAAATTGGTCAAAATCTTTGGACATTACTAGGAGAAACTTCCATTTCTGAACAACAACAGTTGATTCAAAAGCTCAAGTCAACTCAGGTTTTATGGTGGTCGGGAGAATCCTTAACCCCGGAACTTTTATCAGTATTAACGCCTAAAATTGCGATCGCTTCTTCCAATTCCATTGATCCGAAAACCGTAGAAACCCTGAATCAACAGCAAACTCAAATCTTCTGGACGGGTCGAGATGGGGCTTTAAGATGGACGCCGACCCAGGGTTTTGAAACAACTTTAGATTTTGATCAAACAGATGGTTCCTTTCTTTGATATAATTCAAAAAGTGGTTTAGAATCAGATCTAGATCATTTCCAACTTGGAGAGGTGGCAGAGTTGGTCGAATGCGACACACTCGAAATGTGTTAGGGGCTTTACGGTTCCTCGTGGGTTCGAATCCCACCCTCTCCGTTTTTCTGGCCCCCTGTAAGTAAAATACTGGAGTAACTTATGTGGGGGTTGTGTCCATGTCCTTAACGCCATTGAGCGAAGCCATACAAGCCAATGCACTCGATAATATTCGTTTAATTGCAACGGATATTGATGGAACTTTGACCCAAAACGGAAAATTTACTCCTGATTTATTACAAGCATTGTTTGAATTAAAACAGGCTAAAATTCCGGTAATTTTAATTACAGGACGTTCGGCGGGATGGGTACAAGCCTTAAAAAATTATCTTCCGGTGACAGGTGCGATCGCAGAAAATGGCGGTTTATATTATCCCTTGGAGTCTGACCAGCCGCAATTTTTAATCTCTTTAAATTCCCTATCCCAACATCGGCAAAATTTAGCCCAAGCGTTTCAAATTCTCCAAGTTCAGTATCCCCATCTCCAGGCTTCCGAAGATAATCATTTTCGGTTTACGGATTGGACATTTGATATTCAAAATATTAGTTTATCTGAAATTCAGCAATTAACAGAACTCTGTGCAGAATTAGGTTGGGGATTTACCTATAGCACTGTTCAATGTCATATTAAACCTAAAAACCAGGATAAAGCCACGGGATTATTAAAGGTTATTCAACAATATTGGTCAGACTTAACCCCCGAACAAATTCTTACCGTTGGCGATAGTCCTAATGATCAAACTCTATTTAATTCTGAGTTATTTCCTCAGTCTATTGGAGTTGCTAATATCTTAGAATATAGTGATCAATTAATCCATAAACCCCGTTATATTACCGCAGGTTTAGAAGTTGAAGGATTTTGTCAAATTGCGGAAGTTTTTAATTTATAATGGTGTTTGTTGTTGTTTTTAAGACCTCTTGTAAGAGTGCGCTTAAGCGCAACAACACTCACAGTTGTGTTATTATCGACTCAACAATATATTCCCTCACCTGCGATGAGTTATTGTATGACCGTAGGATGTTCTCATCCAGAAAATCTCAACTCAGCCGAATATTGTCAAGGTTGTGGTCAATTTCTATTACTCCAAAACCGTTATCTCGCCATAAAACCTTTAAGCCGGGGCGGTTTTGGTCGGACATTTTTGGCAATTGATCAACAAATTCCTTCCCATCCCTATTGTGTGATTAAACAATTCTTTGTACAATATGAAAACCCCCAGGATTATCAAACCGCCGCTAAATTATTTCGTCAGGAAGCAGTCCGTTTAGATCAATTGGGAAAACATCCTCAAATTCCCCAACTATTAGCACATTTTGAACAAAACAAACAATTGTTTATTATTCAAGAATATATTCAGGGAAAAACCCTATTTGATGAATTAAAACAAGATGGATTATTTACAGAACAAAAAATTTGGCAAGTTTTAAAACAAATTCTGCCTATTTTACAATTTATTCATGAACAAAATATTATTCATCGAGATATTAAACCTGCTAATTTGATGCGGCGTTGTTCTCTCCCCTCCTCTGGTGAAAACTCCTTAGATACGGTTGTAGATTTAACCCAAATTCCTGCTACTATTCCAATGGGAGATCAGGAACAGGCTCAAATTAGTGCCAAACTCAAACAAAAAATTAGTAATATTTTCCCAGAGGAAAATTCTGATCTTAAAATTGGTAAAAATCTTAATGAAAATGACATTGTTTTAATTGATTTTGGCATCGCCAAACTATTAACAGGAACTGCCCTACTTGAGAGTGGAACTAGGATCGGAACACCGGATTTTGCATCTCCTGAACAAATGAGAGGAAAGGTTTATCCCGCCAGTGATTTGTATAGTTTAGGGCTAACTTGTTTATATTTAATCACGGGAATTTCCCCTGGAAGATTATATGATGATCATGATGAAAAATGGAATTGGCGGAGTTATTTACCCCCGCAACAAATTATTAGCGATCGCTTAGAAACCGTTTTAAATAAATTAATTGCGACCGCCATTAATCAACGTTATAAATCCGCCGAAGAAGCCTTAACAGCAATTGAATCTTCTGAAACCCCTGTCAAACTAGCGGTTAAACCCGTTATTCCGATTAAAAAAACATCTGCAAAAGTCATCCAGACTCCTGCTAAAACGCCTAATTTATTAGAGAGAATTAAACAAAATTTAGGCTATCAGCCCTTAAATGATCCTTTAAAATCAGCCGTGGGAGTCGATTATACTCAACTCCAAACCCTCTTAGCTCAAAAACGGTGGAAACAAGCGGATCAAGAAACTTGGGCTGTCCTCTGTCAAGCCCTAAAAAAATCTAAAAAAACCTATTTATACGCCCAGGATTTAGTAAATTTACCCTGTGAAGATCTGCAAACTATTAATCATCTTTGGGTAAAATATAGTAATAGTCGGTTTGGATTTAGTATCCAAAATCAAATTTATCAAACAGTGGAAGGAGACTATGGAAAATTTTGTCAGCAAGTCGGATGGTTAACCTATAATCCCCATAATCCTGATTATGGCATCGAATATAAAATATCCGCTCCCGTTGGACATTTACCCACCCGCAATTGGATAGTTAGCACCGGAAAATGGTGGAAAAACCTAGAAATTTTAGCCGAAAAATTAGCAAGTTGTAAAATTAATTAGTAATGAATAAAAACCCAGTCTTTCCAAAAATACCTTAACCCTGATTATCCTTCTTCGTGTCTTTGTACCTTTGTGGTTAATAAAAAAAAGACTACGGTATTGTCAAAAAAACCAGGTTTTTATGGTATAATTTATTTAGCAGAAATCGGTTGTACAAACTGCCGATTAGCTCGCACAAAACAATGGGAAGGAGCGCTAGTTTGATCGGTTTTTTCAACATAAATCCAAGGTTGTTGTTTAGTATCGTAAACCACACCAAACCCCGCCGGGCCTAAATTGATTTCAAAGTCTTGTCCTGGGGTAAGTTTTCCCACCACAGGCCAATTTTCAATATTTAATTCGGTTTTATTGCTGGGATTTTCTAATTGTGAATAATTGGTATTTCCTAACATCCGACAATCAATTCCTTGAGTATTGGATTGGGTAGTTTCCCAGGAAGAATGGGGCGATCGCTGATAATCTCCATTCCCCTGCGGTTGGGGAATAGATCCCCCATTGGTAAAGGGTTGGGGGGGTAAATTCGTCGAATTTTGACAAGCGATCGCCCTGACTCCAATTCCCGTTAATACCAACCCCAAACCCAAGGATAAAATCACCAATCTCAAATCATTTTTAGCGGTCATACAGGTATACACAACTCAACAGGTTCCCCAGTTAAACTAAAGGGTCTTACCTGGGTTATTTTCACTTTCACCTGTTGACCTTTCAATTCCGCTAAATTTCCAGAGAAAAAGGTTAAACGATTTCCCCTTGTGCGTCCCATAACTTGAGAAGGATCTTTAGAATTTGTGCCTTCGACTAATACTTCTTCAATTCTGCCCAAATAACGCTGGGAACGTTCCGCCGCCTTCACAGAAACTAAACGATTTAATTGTTGTAAACGATCGGCTTTTACCTCCTCACTGAGTTGATTTTCCCACAACGCCGCCGGAGTCCCAGGACGGGGAGAATAGGCTGCTGTATTTAATAAATCGAAGCCAATATCATCAACTAATTTCATGGTATTTTGAAACTGTTCTTCGGTTTCCCCAGGAAATCCCACAATCGCATCAGCACTAATAGAAGCATCGGGCATATATTCCCGAATGGTATGAATAATTTGGCGATATTTTTCTTGAGTATAACCCCGCGCCATTGCCTTCAAAAGCTGATTATCTCCAGACTGAAAGGGAATGTGAAAATGTTCACAAATTTTCGGGAGTTCTGCACAGGCTTGAATTAATCTTTTGGTAAAATAACGGGGGTGACTGGTAGCAAATCGAATCCGTTCGATGCCAGGAACATCATGAATAAAATATAATAAATCCGTGAAATTATATAAATTCCGACCGCCAGAACTTGAACCGGGTAAATCGCGGCCGTAGGCATCAATATTTTGCCCTAATAATGTTATTTCTTTATACCCCAAACGGCTTAATGCTTCGATTTCTTCCCGAATGGCTTCCGGTCGGCGCGATTGTTCAATCCCGCGTACATTAGGAACCACACAATAGGTACAACGTTCATTACAACCATAAATCACATTAACCCAGGCTGTTACTTCACTATCTCGACGGGGTTTAGTAATATCTTCGATGATTTCTATGGGTTCTGTGGCAACAATTTGATTGCCTTGAAATACCTGTTCTAATAAGTCTTGTAAACGGTTAGCGTGTTGTGGCCCCATGACTAAATCTATTTCAGGAACCCGACGTAGTAAGGTTTCTCCTTCCTGTTGAGCAACACATCCGGCGACAATAATTGTTAAATTTGGTTCTTCCTGTTTACGTTTTGCCTGTCTTCCTAAATAGGAATAAACCTTTTGTTCGGCATTATCTCGAATCGTACAAGTATTATAAAGAATTACATTAGCATCATTGGGATCTTCGGTAAAATCAAAGCCCATTTCTTCTAAGACGCCAGCCATGCGTTCTGAGTCGGCTTTGTTCATCTGACAGCCGAAAGTTGTAATATGATAACGTTGGGAATTTGTAGTCATCGAATTTTAGAAGTCTCCTATCTCTTGAGAAAGGTTAAATTTAGCCTTTCTACAGAGTTTATTATAATTCATTTTGTCTAGTTTTGTGATCTTTAAGGTTAAAAAAATGAAACCCAAACAGATTGTTTACACGGTAGCTGCTATTTCAATTGTTGGGTCTTTCCTGTTAACGACTCAAAATCCAGCTTTAGAATTATCTTTTTTAGTCGGATTTTTATTAGCAATTTTAACCAAAGGAATTAGAAAACGGCGTTCTGTGTCTAATAATAAATAATCCAAGTCTGTTTTATTTCCATATCCTCTGAATTGGGTAATAATCAAAGGCTGAATCACGACTAATTAAAATAAGAGAATGATTTATCGCTTGCGCAACAAGAATGCGATCAAAAGGATCTCGATGATGCAGGGGCAAGTTAAGATAGCACTCTGTATCAGAGAATGTAATAGACAAAACCTCTATTTTTAGTTGTTGTAACACTCCCTCTAGCTCAGAAAAAGAGTTTTGTAACCTGAGTTTCCCTAGATTAATCTTAATTGAAATTTCCCACAAGCTGGCAATGCTCAAGCAGAGAGTATTATTTGGATCTTCAAGAATTTCTGCCGCTTTATAACTTAATTCTTCGCTATCTTGAAAGTACCAAAGAAAAGTATGGGTATCCAATAAAATATTCATGTTTACATATAATCCTTTAAATCTTCCAAAGGTTCATCAAAATCATCTGCCATCCAGATTTTACCTTTCCAAATTCCAAGTCCTCCTCGCTTGGTAGGTTTCTCCATTTGAGGTGTTTCCTCATTGTATTGGTTCACAAGAAATGCCGTATAGTCAAGCACTGCTTGTTTAACAGATTCAGGTAATTTTTCGACATTTTTTAAGATCGCTGTTTCTATGATCATTTTTCACTATCCTCTAAATAAATTTGAGAAAACGTCGATAAAAGAGGGTTAAACCTCTCCAATCTCCAAACCTAACGCTTCAGCAATTTGTTCATTTGTTAACCCCATTTCTCTTAACCGAGGAATAGCGTTACGCCGAGATTGTTCTGCCAATTCCGCCCTTAAATGTTCCTTTTCAGCCCGTTCTTTTCCCGTGGGAATAATAACCCCTTTATCATCACACCACCGTAACCAAATATCCTGTTTTTCTTCATAGATTCCTGACCAAATAGTTAATCCTAAACTAATTTGTTCTAACCAAAATATTGATTGATTTTCAATTTCCGTTGGTTCTAATAATTGATAGTGTCCTTCGCGTAAAACATAAACTCGTAATAAAATATCGCCCAATTGTTGTAACGGGTCAAACACAACATAATATGTTACCCGCATCCGGGCATAATTAATTAACTTACTACCGAGTTCATTTCCTTCTTGATTAGAAACAATTTCAATTGCCACATCTGGGGGTTTCCCAAACTCCCAAATAAAATAAGTCCGATTTCGTTTTTCTCGAAAATCTGGCGGAACTTCAACATCTAAAGATAAAAATACATCGGGTACAATAGGAGGATGACGGAGTGCATAAAAAATGCCTACATTTGCATCAGCTAAAAATGTTGAATTTTCTCCTAATCTTTGCCAAGAACTATATAAACATTCAACTAATAAACGCTGTAACTTTGCAGATAGAAAATTATCCACAGGAGTATCATCCTCGGTAATGACTTCAGTTAAATCAATAGTCGGATCTTGAACAGGTGTTACAGACATAATAATTCATGCTATCTGTTTATAGACTATTATAATTATAGCAAATTATTTGAGAAACTTGAAGTCCGGTTCCCCCTTTTTTAAGGGGGATTAGGGGGGATCAAACGTTTAGCTAATACTGCGTTTAACGTGATTTTTAACATCAATAGCTAGTAACAAACGCAGCCTATCCTATGTTTGATGGTGGTTATTTTGCGGATTAAAAACCAAAAACCTTGGCATAAAAACCAAATTCACCATCAATAGCACGTTTAATATTTTCGGCTTTTCTGAAGCCATGTTGCTCTCCTTCAAACAGAACATAATCCACCGTAACTCCTTTCGCTTTTAACGCTTCTACCATCATTTCTGCTTGGTTGGGAGGCACAATTTTATCCTCTGACCCTTGAAAGAATATCACCGGACAGGATAATTTATCAACAGAATAAATCGGAGAACGCTGTTGATAAATAGCCTTTTCTTCAGGATAAACCCCAATTAAACCATCTAAATAACGGGATTCAAATTTATGGGTATCCGTTGCTAAAGCTGCTAAATCACTAACTCCATAATAACTCGCGCCAGCTTTAAATACATCCTTAAATGTTAAAGCACATAAAGTGGTATAACCGCCCGCACTTCCACCAGCAATTGCCATGCGGTTTCCATCGACTAAACCCTGTTCTGCCAGATATTTTGCCCCATTACAACAATCATCCACATCCACAATTCCCCAACTTTTATTTAACCGTTGACGGTACTCCCGCCCGTAACCCGTACTTCCCCCATAATTGACGTCTAAAACCGCAAATCCTCGACTTGTCCAGTATTGATTTTTTAAGCTCAAACTGCTAGAAGTAGCCGCCGTTGGCCCACCATGACTTTTAACGACTAAAGGCGGTTTTTCCCCCTCTGAAACTTGATAATCTTTGTTTTGAGGAGGATAGAAAAATCCATAGGCAGTTTTCCCATTTTCTGTAGGGAATTCTATTGGTTGAGGTACGGATAAATAGCCTTTATCTAGTACAATTTGACTAGAACGTCGTAATACTTCGAGTTCTCCCGTGTCTAAATTAAGTTGCACAATAGCACTACTTTCTATGGGAGAACTGCCAATAAATAACACTTGATTTCCTGAAACAGTTAAGCCATCAATAGCAGTATAAGGTATCTCAATATCCTCTAATTTCAGAGTTTTAGTATCCAAACTTGCTAGATACCAATTCCCATTTTTACTGTAGGTGCAAATAATCTTTTCTGCGGAACTAAACCCATAAGTTGACATTCCAAAAACCCAAAGCGGTAAACCAAATTCCGCAGCCATGGGATATAGAGGTTCTATCTTTCCAGTATAGCGATATAAGTTCCACCAATTCGAGCGATCGCTTACAAAATATAACACCCCATCTGGCGACCATTGGGGTTGAAAAATAGATTCTTCTAAACCTCCCGCAATTAATACTTTTTCTCCTAATAACCCCTCAGAATTAACCTCAGCAACCCATAATTCCGTCCCATCCCAAGGCATATTTGGATGATTCCATGAAATCCAAGATAATTTGTTACCATCGGGATTTAAACGAGGAAAGGCATAAAAATCATTACCCTCGACTAAAACCCGAATATCCTCACTATTATTCAGATTAATACTGACAATGGTATTAACAGGTTCTCCCCCTTCGGTATGATCTTCTCTAACACAAATTAACCGTTGATTTTGAGTATTAATTACCCCATCCGTATAACGATATTCTGCTTCTGGGGTGATAGGGTTGGGAGTAATTTGATAGGGTGTATTTTCTCCTTGAATGTTCTGTTTGTAAAGACGTTGATCAACAAAATTAGAAAAATAAACTGTTCCTTGATTAACAATATAGGAACCCCCCCCATATTCATGAACCCGAGTTCTAATATTAAAAGACTGAGGAGTCACATCACTTAATTGATTATCAGGAGTCAAACGAACAATCACACTGCGTCCCGCTTCTGATGACCGTCCTTCTGTCCAATAAATATTATCCCCATCCCAGGTTAAACCACCGAGTCCAACGGTTCCTTCTACGATTAAATCGGCGGTAATGGGAGATTTCCAAGACCCATATTTTTCGGTTTTTTTGCTCATATTTTGATTAAGCTGTTGTTTATTTAAACTGTGATTATAGCATTACCTTTGTTTTTAAGTTTACGTCCTCATTTAAAAAATAACTCTCCTTCATTTAAAAGCTGATGTAATAAATACTCTAGCTCATCAACTGATTTAAAGAGTCATTGATTTTTCTAAGGTTTGATTATTAATTATTAATATTTTGTATTGTAGACTACAATTTACTATGCAAAACTCCTTTATTATACGAAGCCTGAATAGGAAATTGACCATACCATATCTTCATCGAATTGCAGTAAATTGTTAATTTTTAAGTGTTTTTATCTACTGCTCGATGTTTCAATTTAACCAACTCATGGTTATAGATATGGTAAAGAAAGTAGCCTATTCTTCGAGGAAAATTTTAAGTAAAATCGCTAAATAGTCATCGTGAAAAAAAATTTCGGTAGACGCAAATTCTTGGTTTATGGTTCGGCGGCCTTTGGAAGCACCCTGTTTCTGAAAGGATGTGCCAACCCTGCTACCAATAATACCACTAGCTCAACCTCCACCGCAACTCCCACAGCAACCCCTACGAGTAATGGCGATACAATTAAGGTGGGAATTCTTCACTCCTTAAGTGGAACAATGGCAATTAGTGAAACCACGGTTGTTGAAGCAGAGAAGTTAGCCATTAAAGAAATTAACGCCAATGGTGGCGTCCTCGGTAAACAAATTGAAGCCGTAGTTGAAGATGGTGCTTCTGACTGGCCAACTTTTGCCGAAAAAGCCCAAAAATTAATCGATCAAGATAAGGTTGTCACGGTTTTTGGGTGCTGGACATCTGCCAGTCGGAAAGCGGTAAAAGATATCTTTGAATCCAGAAATCATATGTTATGGTATCCGGTTCAATATGAAGGTCAAGAATGTTCTAAAAACATTTTTTATACTGGAGCCGCCCCTAACCAACAAATTGAACCTGCCGTACAATGGTTATTTGATAATAAGGGTAAGGAGTTTTTCTTAGTTGGCTCTGACTATGTTTTTCCCCGCACAGCTAACAATATTATTAAGGAACAATTAGCAGCTATTGGTGGCACAACAGTAGGGGAAGATTACTTACCGTTAGGGAATACGGAAGTTACTCCAATTATTACTAAAATCAAACAAGCATTACCCGATGGCGGTGTGATTTTTAATAGTTTGAATGGGGATAGTAATGTAGCTTTCTTCAAACAGTTACAAGGGGCGGGAATGACCCCGGAAAAATATCCGGTGATGTCGGTAAGTATTGCCGAAGAAGAAGTGCGACAAATTGGTAAGGAATTCCTTTTAGGTCACTATGCCGCTTGGAACTATTTCCAAACCGTTGACACTCCCATTAATAAGAAATGGGTCGAAGCATTTAGAGCCGAATATGGGCCAGACCGGGTGACAAATGACCCGATGGAAGCTGCTTATTTGATGGTGTATTTGTGGAAACAAGCGGTAGAAAAAGCGGGAACAGCCGATGATTTAGATAAGGTTAGATTAGCTGCTATCGGTCAAAGTTTCGATGCTCCTGGCGGCAAAGTTACGATGTTCCCTAACCATCATATTTCTAAAACCGTGCGGATGGGACAGGTACGGGATGATGGATTATTTAACATTGTTTGGGCAACAGAAGGCCCCGTTGATCCAGTTCCCTGGAACCAATTTGTTCCCGCCACAAAAGGCTTTGGTTGTGACTGGACAGATCCCAAGAAAGGGGAAAAATACAAAATGGAAACGACATAATTAACCCTAGATTAGATCCCCCCTAGCCCCCCTTAAAAGGGGGGAACTTGAAGTTAAAGTCTTCCTTATTAAAAGGGGAAATTAAAGAAGTCAAAGTCTCCCTTTTTAATGGGATTTAGGGAGATCTACCCTTAGAAAAGATCAAGGAACTTTCAGTTTTCTGACCTAATTTAGAATTTTTCTTAAAAATGCAAGACTTATTAATAGCCATATTTAATGGCATTAGCATTGGTTCGGTGTTGTTAATGGCAGCATTAGGACTGGCTATTGTCTTTGGACTCATGGGTGTAATTAACCTCGCTCACGGGGAATTAATTATGTTAGGAGCCTATACAACTTTTGTGGTTCAAAATATTTTTAGACCATTAGGAGAACCTCTGTTTAGTACCTATATTATTTTTGCCATTCCGATTGCCTTTATCGTCACAGCCTTAGCGGGATTAGCATTAGAAAGAGGTGTAATTAGATTTTTGTACGGAAGACCCTTAGAAACCTTATTAGCAACTTGGGGAGTTAGTTTAATTTTGCAACAATTTGTTCGCAGTGTTAGTAGTACATTTGTGATCGGAATTGTTATATTTTGTCTGCTATTTTTTGGGGGATTATGGGTACTGCGGCGACGTCCCAATTGGGAGAATATTCAAAAGTGGGCGGTTTCAGTTTTATTCCTATTATCATCAGGAATCGGTCTAACCATTGGATTAATAATTGGACAAAGCCAAAAAGCCCTATCAAAACCTTGGTTTAGTGCCAGAAACGTCGATGTTACTGCTCCTCCTTGGTTGCGAGGGGGATTAGAATTAGGCACATTTCAGATTCCCTATGCTCGGGTTTTTATTATTGTTTTAACCATATTTTGTTTAATCGGAATTTATTGGTTTTTTAACCGATCTAATTGGGGATTAAGGATTCGTTCAGTCACCCAAAATCGTACCATGAGCGCCTGTTTAGGTATCCCCACCGATACCGTTGATGCCCTGACCTTTGCTATCGGTTCAGGACTCGCAGGAATTGCCGGATGTGCGATTACATTATTAGGTTCAGTCGGCCCCAATACAGGACAAAATTATATCGTTGATACCTTCATGGTGGTGGTGGTTGGCGGGGTAGGAAATCTCCTGGGAACAGTGATTGCTTCCTTCGCCATTGGTGTTACCAGTTATTTAATCGGCTCAGGAACTCTAGCGTTATTATTAACCAACATGAACGCCGCGCCTTTCTTTGTTGATTTTTTCAACTTTTTTGCCACAACCAGTATGGCAAAAGTATTAGTTTTTGTATTAATTATTGCCTTTTTACAAGTTAAACCATCAGGAATCTTTCCACAAAAAGGGAGAACAGCCGAACTATGAACAATGATGTTATTCTACCTCCAACCCAAAAGCAGAAGAACCAAAAGAAGCTGCTTGAAGGGGCAATAATTATGGGGCTTGGCTTGTTTTTTGCCATAATTATGCCCTTAATCTTACCCACCTTTCGCTTACAATTATTGGGTCGGTTTTTAGCTTTAGCGATCGCCGCATTAGGAATTGATTTAATCTGGGGATATACGGGATTATTGAGTTTAGGACATGGGATCTTTTTTGCATTAGGAGGTTATGCCCTAGCCATGTACCTAAAATTGCAACTTCCCGCCGGAGAAATCCCAGATTTTTTTACCCTCTATGGAGTCAATGATTTACCGTGGTTGTGGAAACCCTTTTATTCCTTTAGCTTTACCCTCTTTGCCGTAATTATTATTCCGGGGATTGTGGCCGGATTATTAGGGTATTTAGTCTTTAGAAACCGAATTAAAGGGGTATATTTTTCAATTATTACCCAAGCGGCATTAATCGTTTTCTTTAACTTTTTTAATGGTCAACAACAACTCATTAATGGAACCAACGGGTTAAAAACAGAAACCGATAAAATTTTTGGATTTGTTGTCGGTTCTGCCCCGGTTCAGTTAGCATTTTATGAAATCACAATTCTGTTTTTAATTGCTACCTATTTAATCTGTCGTTGGTTAACCAGTGGACGGTTTGGTAACTTATTAATAGCGATTCGAGATGATGAATTTCGCTTGAGATTCTCCGGTTATAATCCCACTTGGTTTAAGGTTTTAGTCTTTGCAATTTCTGGAGCTTTAGCCGGAATTGCCGGGGCTCTGTATACCGTCCAAACCGGAATTATTACCCCGAATGCGATGGATGTTGCCTTTTCTATTGAAATGGTGATTTGGGTGGCTGTGGGAGGGCGAGGAAGTTTAATTGGGGCAATTTTAGGAACCCTATTAGTGCGCTTGGGAAGAACTGTCTTAAGTGAACAATTCCCCGAGGTTTGGCTATTTTTTCAAGGGGCATTATTCTTAATTGTAGTAACGGTATTACCCGATGGAATTGTGGGATGGGTACGAAACTTTAGCTTTGATAAAATTCGTGCCTTATTCGGATTTCCTAAGCCCGTGGCGACCTATCCCAGTTTAGAAGAAGACCAGGAAATAGAGTTAGAAAGAGAGGAATTTGAACAGAAAATAACCAAAGATTAAAACCATGAATGCTAAAATTTTAGAAATTAATGATGTCACCGTCAGTTTTGATGGATTCAAAGCCCTCAATCACTTAACATTTAGTATGGACGTGGGGGAATTGCGAGTAATTATTGGCCCCAATGGAGCGGGTAAAACTACTTTTTTGGATGTGATTACCGGAAAAGTTCAACCCACGAGCGGACAGGTATTTTTTAAAGGGCGTAATTTAAAAAAAATGCCCGAATATCAAATTGCTTGTTTTGGAGTTGGGCGGAAATTTCAAACCCCTAGAATTTATCTAAATTTAACAGTTAGAGATAATTTAGGTTTAGCTTGTAACCGCAATAAAAATGTATTTCCCACCCTATTTCAACGGACTACAGGGCCAGAAATTAGAAACGTTGCGGGACTTTTAGATACAATTGGGTTAATTGCTAAAGCCGATTTTCCGGCGGCGTTACTGTCTCACGGGGAAAAACAACGGTTAGAAATTGGGATGTTAGTAGCACAATCTCCCGATTTATTATTAGTAGATGAACCCGTGGCGGGACTTACGGATGAAGAAACGGAAAATGTGGGTAATTTGCTGTTAGCATTAGCAGAAAGTCACTCGATTATTGTGATTGAACATGATATGGAATTTGTCCGACAAATTGCCAGAACTGTGACGGTTTTACATCAAGGTTCGGTATTATGTCAAGGAGATATGGATGAAGTTCAAAATGACCCCAGGGTGATTGAGGTTTATTTGGGTAAACAAGAGGAGGAGTAATACCCCCCAACCCCCCTTGGTAAGCGGGGGCTATGACTAAGAGTTACCCCCCAACCCCCCTTGGTAAGCGGGGGCTATGACTAAGAGTTACCCCCCAACCCCCCTTGGTAAGCGGGGGCTATGACTAAGAGTTAAGATAATAGAAAATTTTAATTTTAATTATTAGGAGGACTTCAAAATGATCGGAAGAACAGAAGGAGCAGTTATGGAATCTGTAGCACCGCCAAATATTATGTTAAAAGTATCTGGATTGAATGTTTATTATGGGGAAAGTCATATTTTACGCGATGTAGATTTAAACGTTCCCCCTGGACAAATGGTATGTTTAATTGGGCGGAATGGCGTGGGAAAAACTACTTTATTAAAAAGTATTATGGGGTTACTCAAACCCAAAACTGGAGAGATTTATTTCAAAGGTCAACCCATTAATAAAGTTTCAACGAATAAACGGGCTAGATTAGGTATTGGTTATGTTCCCCAAGGACGGGAAGTTATTCCCAGGGTGACAGTGAAAGAAAATCTATTATTAGGGTTAGAAGCATTACCCCAAAGACCGAAAGGAAAACCAGAAATTCCCGATCAAATTTTTGAATTATTTCCGGTTTTAAAAACTATGTTATCTCGGATGGGAGGAGATTTAAGTGGCGGACAACAACAACAGTTAGCTATTGCTAGGGCGTTAATGGGAAAACCACAATTATTAGTTTTAGATGAACCCACAGAAGGGATTCAACCTTCAATTATTTTAGAGATTGAAGCGGCGGTGAGGGGAATCATTCAAACAACAGGAATATCCGTTTTATTAGTCGAACAACATTTGCATTTTGTTCGTCAAGCTGACCGTTATTATGCTATGCAAAAAGGTGGAATTGTAGCTTCCGGTGCAACAAAAGATTTAAGTCAAGAAGTCATCCAACGATTTTTAGCGGTGTGACTTGTTTCCTAATCTTTATTTCCTAAAAGTTGTTTCACTTTTTGCTACGAATATAAGTAAGGAATTACTTAGAATTGTATCAATCGCTTTAAGTTTTTGATAGAATAGAAAAGCATAATTCTTAATATCCAATGAGCCAATTATCTGCTATTAATCTCGGTCGTAAAATTCAATCTCGATGGGTTTGGCGAGGGGTTAATTTGGTATTATCCCCCGGGATGTGTTTGGGCTTAGTCGGGGCTACAGGAACCGGAAAAACCCTATTAATGAGGGCTTTAGCAGGTTTAGATCCCATTAATGAAGGCGAAATTAAGTTAGGAAATCGGCCTTTAACCCAATGTTATATCCCTCAATATCGTTCTTTAGTTATTTATTTACATCAACGTCCGGTATTATTAGAGGGTACGGTAGAAACAAATTTAAAAAGGATTTATGATCTATCGGTTCATCATCAAAAATATTATAATCCGCAACGGGTAGAAAATTGGTTTTTAGATCTGGGGCGATCGCCTGATTTCCTCCAACAATCTACCCAAAATCTATCGGGAGGAGAAACACAATTAGTGGCATTAATTAGAGGATTACAATTAGATCCCTTGGTGTTATTATTGGATGAACCTACCGCATCTTTAGACCCTAGAACCACGCAACAAGTTGAGTCTTTAATTCAACGTTGGTTAACTGAAAACCCAGAACGAGCTTGTATTTGGACAAGTCATGATTCTAAACAATTGCGCCGGGTAACTCAAGTTCAACAAGAATTAGTTTCTGATCAATAATTATATCTCATTCATCCTAAAATGTCTAGTAGTTATATTCCGATTACTGTAGAACAATTAGTCCTATCTGTATTATTCATTGTGATTAATATTGCCTTATCTTTAGGACTAAAATTAGGTCTAGCTCAATCATTAGTTATTGCTAGTGTGCGAATGGTGGTGCAGTTATTATTAATTGGATATGTCTTAAATTGGCTGTTTGCCTTATCCCAACCCCTTCCGGTTATTGCCTTAGCAATGATCATGACAACAATTGCGGGAATTTCTGGTGTTAATCGAACTTCTCGGAGATTTGTGGGAATTTATTGGAGAAGTTTATTATCAGTTTTTATATCATCATTTTTGATTACTAATTTAACCACATTGGGAATTATTCAAGTACAACCTTGGTATGATCCACAATACTTTATTCCTTTATTGGGAATGGTATTAGGAAATACCCTCACAGGAATTTCTTTAGGATTAGATAGATTCATGGAATCCTTAATTAATCAACGTCAAAAAATCGAAACCTTATTAGCATTAGGAGCGACCCGTTGGGAAGCAACCCACGAAGAAGTTAAAGCTGCTATTAAAACCGGAATGATCCCGATGATTAATTCGATGATGGTGATGGGAATTGTCAGTTTACCTGGGATGATGACGGGTCAAATTTTAGCCGGGGCAAATCCTTTAGATGCGGTGCGTTATCAAATTATTATTATTTTTGCGATCGCCTCAGCCACAGCTTTAGGAACATTAGGAGTGGTATTATTAGCATGGCAAGCTTTACTTAATTCTTCCCATCAACTATGTTTAGATCGGTTAACAAAATTATAACCCATAACCCCCTTAAAAAAGAGGGAATAGGGAGAATAATTAAAGGATAGAATATCGCTAATATTTAATTTCATAACCCGCGTAGGCGAGTTTTGTCTGTGTAGCGATAGATTTCAATCTGTCGGAATCTGTCTAAAACTATGTTTAGATCGGTTAACAAAATTATAACCCATAACCCCCTTAAAAAAGAGGGAATAGGGGGAATAATTAAAGGATAGAATATCGCTAATATTTAATTTCATAACCCGCGCAGGCGGGTTTTGTCTGTGTAGCGATAGATTTCAATCTATCGGAATCTGTCGGAATCTGTCGAAATCTATCTAAAACTAAAACAAGAAATAACGCTGCGCCATTGGTAAAACCTCCGCAGGTTCACAGGTTAATAATTGCCCATCTGCTTTAACTTGATAGGTTTCAGGATCAACCTCAATATTTGGTAAAGCATCATTTAATTTCATATCCGCTTTACTAATATTTCGAGTTCCAGAAACCGCAACACATTGTTTTTTTAACCCTAATTGTTCAGGAATTTTTGCCTCTAAAGCCGCTTGAGACATAAAAGTTAAAGACGTAGATGAAATTGCCTTTCCAAAACTTCCAAACATCGGGCGACCATAGACAGGTTGAGGAGTAGGAATACTCGCATTAGCATCTCCCATTTGTGCCCAAGCAATTAACCCACCTTTAATCACTAATTCCGGTTTAACTCCAAAAAAAGCAGGTTTCCATAAACACAAATCGGCTAATTTTCCTTCAGCAATTGACCCCACATAATCAGCAATTCCATGGGCGATCGCCGGATTAATTGTATACTTAGCAATATAGCGTTTAACCCGAAAATTATCATGGGTTTCTGTGGTATTTTCTATGTCAGTTAATACCCCCCGTTGTACTTTCATTTTATGGGCAGTTTGCCAGGTTCTAATAATAGTTTCTCCCACCCTTCCCATCGCTTGAGAATCAGAAGAAATCATACTAAATGCCCCTAAATCATGCAAAATATCTTCGGCGGCAATAGTTTCTCGACGAATTCGGGACTCAGCAAAAGCCACATCCTCTGGAATATTTCGATCTAAATGATGGCAAACCATCAACATATCTAAATGTTCTTCTAAGGTATTCATCGTATAGGGACGGGTGGGATTTGTAGAAGAAGGTAGGACATTTTTCAGGCTACAAACCTTAATAATATCCGGTGCATGACCGCCTCCAGCGCCTTCGGTATGGTAGGTATGAATCACCCGATTTTTAAACGCTTCAATGGTCGTTTCTACGAATCCAGATTCATTTAAAGTATCCGTATGAATAGCAACTTGAACATCATATTGATCAGCAATTGTTAAACAAGTATCAATTGTCGCCGGAGTCGTTCCCCAATCTTCATGTAGTTTTAAACCCATCGCCCCCGCCACAATTTGTTCGACTAAACCTTGGGGTTGACTACTATTTCCTTTGCCTAAAAATCCTAAATTCATCGGGAACGCTTCCGCCGCTTCTAACATACGATAAATATTCCATGCACCCGGAGTACAAGTAGTGGCATTTGTTCCCGTTGCCGGGCCAGTTCCACCCCCGATCATTGTGGTAATTCCTGATGCAATGGCGGTCTCTATTTGTTGAGGACAAATAAAGTGAATATGGCTATCAATTCCCCCTGCGGTGAGGATCATTCCTTCCCCTGCGATCGCTTCCGTAGAAGGGCCGATAATAATATCAATATTATCTTGAATATAGGGATTTCCCGCCTTCCCAATTTTATAAATTTTTCCATCTTTTATCCCCACATCTGCTTTAACAATCCCCCACCAATCTATAATTAAAGCATTAGTAATCACTAAATCCACCGCCCCATCTGCACGGGAAATTGGAGATTGTCCCATCCCATCTCGAATTACTTTTCCGCCCCCAAATTTCACCTCATCCCCATAATTTGTATAGTCTGTTTCCACTTCAACTATTAACTCCGTATCCGCTAACCGAACGCGATCGCCCACCGTAGGCCCAAAAGTTTCCGCATAAGCCCGTCGATCCATTTTATAACCCATTTTCCACTCCTTCAGTAGTAAGCCCTTCAGGGCTTTCTTCAATCATTTAATTCTACAAGCCCAAGTCAAACTAAAATTATTTTTTCTTCTTCCCCTTGTCTTTTTTATCTTTCTTAACCTTCTCTTTTTTTTCTTGTTTCTCTGCTTCGGATAAATTCAAATTTAACTGACCTTCCACCAACCCATTAAACCCATAAATTTCCAAACTTCCCCCCATCAAAACCAACTCAACTTCCTGTTCATCTCCCGGTTCAAATCTAACCGCAGTTCCCGCCGGAATATTTAACCGCATTCCCTTAGTTTTTTCGCGTTTAAATTTTAAGGCTTCATTAACTTCATAAAAGTGATAATGTGAGCCAATTTGAATTGGGCGATCGCCTGTATTTGCCACTTTGACCTTTAAAGTCGGACGACCAACATTAAGTTCAATTTCTCCTGCTTTAACAATCATTTCCCCTGGAATCATGGGTTATTTCCTCTTATAATATTAATATTGCAAATTTGACCATTATTATACAATAATTATATCCCATTTCAAACATCATGCACCCTATAAACTAAACCATCAATATAAATAAACCTTATCCTGTGCGATCGCTTTAAACACAAATAAAGGCTTGAAATAGAGGATATCAAGCCTTTATTTTTATCAATTAGTCTTTTTCATTAGTGGCTGACCAAATCAGTGCTATAAACCATCCGATAATTGTCCATCCTAAAAAGATGTTGAGCAAAAATATCGCGGTTGTATTTCTTTTGGACTTAAACAGAGCAATAATCCAGGGAAGAAAATACAATGCGAAGGAAGCTCCCACAGCTATAAGGTCTGTACCCGTCATGTTTTCAATGTCGCCCATCAATCCCTCCTAAAACATAGGTTTAAGTTATGCTAAAAACAATAATATATTATTTTTTTTTATAGTCAAGAAAGTTTTTGTAGGGTGCGCGGAGCTTACGCACCCACTAAAATGTTGTTAATTAATAAAAAATGGTGCGGGCGGCGGATTATTAATTATTGGATTTACTAATCAATTAATTGCGCCTTACGCACCAGAAAAACTATTTGATTAATCATACAAAATTGATGATTAAGTTGTTTGCTTGATCAAGTTATTCGTTAAAACAATTCCCCTTTCTGTTTGATTAAATTCAATAAAATTAGATTTTAATGTTTCCTCTAATTCAACTGAGTCAGTAAAAATTTGATGAAAATGACTACTAAAATAAACCACTTCATAATCAGGGGCTAATTCCTGATGTAACTGTTTCCATAAACTTAATCCTTCCCATTCAAAACGCTCTACTTCTTCCGGTGTAACTTCAGGAGAATCAGATGGATCAGCCAAGTTTAATCGAGCTTCAAAAGCATCAGCCCAATGATACAAACGTTGAATGGTTTCTTGAGTTAAAGGTAAAGATTCTGGATCTAAATCACCCACTTGATCAGGTTCATCCCACCATAAAGGATAACATCCATAATCTGTCATTAGTCTAATTTTTTTAGGCATATAATTGAACCTCTATAAAGATTATTTTAGTTTTGTTCTCGGATTTGTCCCTACAATATATCCATTATTCCCTATTGTAACTGCAATATATTTGATTTCACCCTGATAAATAAATTGATAAACTGGACGGGGGTTAACTGTGTCTCTACCTTGGAAACTAACAATGCTTCCTTATTATCACTGATTAAAAAGCGTACCCAAATTTTATTAATTAATGAAAAATGGTGCGAGGAACAAATTGTTAATGATTGGATTTCCCAATAAATCAATTGCGCCTTACGCACCTTACAAACTATTTGATTAACAATACAAATGGAGACTTTCTTTTGACCTTAATCCTCATCCCAATAAGATTGGTTATAACCGAGTTTTGTTGCCGCATCACGTTCATTTTCGGTTAATTCCTCCCAATATTTCTCATTAGAATCGGGAGCATCAGAGTCTTCTTCCCAACTGGCTTCATTCCAGCCTAAAGTAGCCCACAATGCTTGCTCATCGTTGTTCATATCTGTCCAACTTAAATCATCCCAAGTGTCCCCTGGATTCCCTGAAATTTCCCGAATATTTGACATACATTACCTCTTATAAATTATGTCGGAACAAAACTCAGTTAACCCAAACTGGCTGAGTACAAAAAGTTGGGTTTACTTTGATTGAGATTGTAACAAAAAAGGTGGCAATATCAACCTTAAAATTAAGCTCCTACGGATTCTTTGGCCGCATACATCACTTCTAAGGAAATTTCGTTGAAACCTCGTTCACGGGCGAATTTTTCGGTATTGCGTTTAACTTTACTACGCACAAACCCAGGAATTTTATTCAGTTCGGTTTGAGCTTCCCTTGTCCAATTCAAATCAGAACCCGCCGAAATTCCTTTGGTAATCACTTCTTTAGTATCATGTCCACCAAAGATTTCTAATAGGTGATCTTCCATTCCCAAGGTAAAGGAATTATAGATTAAATCGGTGATTTGATTAGTTCCTTCATAGCCTAAAAATGGTTTATAACCAATGGGGAAATTCTGAATATGAATCGGGGAAGCAATCACACCGCAGGGAATATCTAAACGTTTCCCAACATGACGTTCCATTTGGGTTCCAAAAATAGCAGAAGGTTCAATTCTGGCAATCATATCTCCGATTTGACCGTTATCTTCACTAATCAGAACTTCATCGCAATATTCACTCACTTGTTCCTTAAACCAATCGCCATCATATTTGCAATAGGTTCCGGCACAAACAACATGAATTCCCATTTCCCGCGCCAGAATTTTTGTCATCGCGGCGGCGTGGGTATTATCCCCAAAGACAACGGCTTTTTTTCCGGTTAAATTCTGACAGTCAATGGAACGGGAAAACCAAGCGGCTTGAGACACATACAGGGTTTGATTATCAATATATTCACTATAATCAACATTCGCCCCCTGATCATTAATTACTTGTTGAATTTTGCGAATACAACGGGCGGTTTCAACCACTCCCATAGGAGTAATATCAACTATAGGTGTCCCGAATTCTGTTTCTAAATACTTGGCTGCCATTAACCCTAATTCTCGATAGGGAACTAAGTTAAACCAAGCGCGAGGCAGGTTTTTTAAGTTATGAACCGACGCCCCTTCAGGAATCACTTCATTAACTTCAATTCCTAAATCTACCATTAACCGTTTTAACTCGGTACAGTCATGATGGTGATGGAAACCAAGGGTAGAGATTCCAATAATATTAACCGAGGGTTTTTCGGTTTTGCCTTCAGGAATATCGCCTTTTTTCTTGGCTTTTTCCAGATAAAATTGAACGACTTGTTGTAATGTCCGGTCAGCCGCTTGCAGTTCATTAAAACGATAATGATTGACGTCGGCTAACATGACATCGCCTTTAGCATCGAGTTGGGCACGTTCAACAAAATTGTGTAAATCTTCTTGTAAAATACTGGAGGTACAAGTAGGAGTTAATAGAATTAAATCGGGATGTTCTTCTCGATCTTTTCTAACAATATTATCAACCACTTTTTCTTGGGAACCCCGGGCTAAAACGTTCCGGTCTACAACACTGGCGGTCACAGGTGTATAGTTCCGTTCCCTTTCTAACATAGACCTCATGACGTTGAAGTAGTCATCTCCTAAAGGGGCGTGCATGATGGCGTGAACATTTTTGAAGGAACTGGCAATTCTCAAGGTGCCAATATGGGCGGGGCCAGCATACATCCAATAAGCTAATTTCATAAAAAAACTCGGTAAGGAGGACAGCTTGTTTTATATTCTCAGAAATTGTGCCAATCGCTAGGAGTATTTATACATAGCGATCGCAATTTAATCTCTATTTTAGAATTCATTTTGACACTAAAACAATGATAACATTGTTTAATTGCAATGATTCTTAAATTTTCAGCCATATTTTGTTAAATTAAATAGAAATGTTAAGTTCAATCCCAAAGACTTGACATATAATTAAAAGTATGATTTGAGTTATTTGCTGTTGAGGTAAAAATGCGAACATCCGAGGATTGGGAATGGTTGGCTGCGAGTTCTGAATATTTAGCTGCGGTTGCTGTCCAAGAGTTATTAAAGGATCAAAAACTAATGGAAGCGGGACAAGGGTTAGCGGTTTTAATTGAATCTATGGGAAAATCCAAGAAATTAGCTTTAAAAAGTCAATTAACCCGGTTAATGATGCACATTATTAAATGGAAATGTCAACCGGAAAAACGGATTTCCAGTTGGGAAACTACGATTATTTCTACTAGAGATGAGATTGCTGATATTCAGGAGGAAGTTCCCAGTTTAAATCGAAACTATTTAGAATCAATTTGGGAAACTTCTTTTAAAAAAGCCATCAGACAAGCGGAAAGTGAAATGGGAAAGAGATATCAATTAATGGCTTTATCTTGGCAAGAAGTATTTGAAGACGAATATAGTTTATTTGATTATAATTAAGGAGAAGGGGTTTATGTCAACTCAAATGGATTGGAAAGATCTAGCCATGAGTTCTCATTATCTAGTGGCATTAGAAGTTAAGAACTGTTTAAAACAGGGAAATATTATGGAAGCTACGATAGGTTTAGAGGCATTAATTGAAGCAATGGGACGATCTGATAAACGAGCGTTAAGAAGTCAGTTAATTCGGTTAATGGCTCATGTTATTAAGTGGAAATGTCAACCCAAAAAACGGACTTCTAGTTGGTCAACTACAATTTTATCAGCGCGGAATGAAATTGAAGCAATTCAGGAAGATACACCCAGTTTGAACCGAAATACTATTGATTCAATTTGGGATAAATGTTTTGAAAAAGCGGTTAAAGAAGCGGAAACAGAAATGAATCAAAAATGCTCATTAATATCTTTATCTTGGCAAGAAGTATTTGAAGAAGAATATAGTTTATTTGATTATAATTAAACTTAGAAGTTATTATGGAAACTGGAAAAGATTGGGAATGGTTGGCGGCGAGTTCTGAATATTTAGCCGCGATCGCAATTCAAGAGTTATTACAGGAGGAAAAATTTATGGAAGCCGGATCTGGGTTAGCGGTTTTAATTGAATCTATGGGAAAATCCAAGAAATTAGCTTTAAAAAGTCAATTAACCCGGTTAATGATGCACGTTATTAAATGGAAATGCCAACCGGAAAAACGGAGTGGCAGTTGGTCTATTAGTATTCGTTCGGCGCGTCAAGAAATTGCTGATATTCAAGAAGAAGTTCCCAGTTTAAACCAAAATTTTATTGATTCAATTTGGGAACAATGTTTTCAACGGTCACTCAAGGATGCGGAGGATGAAATGGGAAAAAAATGCTCATTAATATCTTTATCTTGGCCAGAAGTATTTGAAGAAAAATATAGTTTATTTGATGATTATAATTAAATGTCATGCGGTGCGTCCTCGCTCGCTAACTTTACCACCCTACTCTAAATATAGCAATCCTAAATAGGTTCTAATATTGGCTCCTTGCTGTGCCTGGGTTTCAGGCCCATTTATTCCTATAACTCAAATAGGATTGCTATATCCACTTGTCTATAATTAAAAATAGTTGTATAATCAGATTATCTCTTGAGTTAGAAACAACTCACTATTTTTATATAATTTTAACGCCATGATTAAAAGAAAACAATTTATCCCGCTATTGTTATCAGGAATAACCGGGGCTTTAGTATTAGCCTGTAGTCCCTCTCAACCATCTGGAAATAACACCGCTTCTAATTCCAATTCCACGACAAATACCGTTGAAAATTCTAAAGGAATTCCGATTGGAGTCGTTCTCGCCCAAACCAGTAACGCCGCCTTATTAGGACAAGAACAGGTGATTGGTGCGCAAATGGCTGAACAATATTTTAATCAACAAGGAGGCGTCAATGGCACCCCAATTAAATTAGCTCTCCAAGATGGGGGAGGCGATGAACAAGGGGCAATTAATGCCTTTAATACCCTAATTACTCAACAGAAAGTTGTCGGCATTTTAGGCCCTTCTTTATCTCAACAAGCCTTCGCCGCTGACCCCATTGCGGAACGGGCAAAAGTTCCGGTTTTAGGCCCTTCTAATACCGCCAAGGGAGTGCCTCAAATTGGTGATTATATTGCCCGGGTTTCTGCCCCCGTTGCCGTTGTCGCCCCGAATGCTGTAAAAGCGGCATTAAAAATCAATCCTGATATTAAAAAAGTCGCGGTTTTCTATGCTCAAAATGATGCTTTTAGTAAATCAGAAACGGAGACTTTTCAGCAAACTATTAAGGATTTAAACCTAGATTTGGTAACGGTTCAAAAATTCCAAACCACCGACACGGATTTTCAAAATCAAGCCACCGCCGGAATTAATTTAAACCCAGATTTAATTATTATTTCTGGACTGGCTGCCGATGGAGGAAATTTAATTAAACAGTTAAGACAATTGGGGTATCAAGGATTAATTATTGGGGGGAATGGTTTAAATACTTCTAATATTTTTTCCGTCTGTCAAAAAGAATGTGATGGGGTAATTATTGCCCAAGCCTATAGTCCTGAAATTGATAATCCAATTAATAAAACCTTTCGGGAAACTTACGCAGCCCAGAATAAAAAAGAACCCCCGCAATTTACCGCCCAAGCCTTCGCCGGAGTTCAAGTATTTGTGGATGCTTTAAAAGCGGTTGACCAGAAAAATAAACTTGATAGTTTATCCTTAGAACAGCTAAGAGAACAATTAAATCAAGCAATTTTATCAGGAAAATATGAAACGGTTTTAGGCAATATTTCTTTTACACCCGAAGGTGAAGTGGTGCAAGAAAAGTTTTATGTTGCCCAAATTAAAATGGATGAAACGGGAAAAAATGGTAAGTTTACCTATTTAAAATAGAAAAAAACGTGATGGTAAATTAGCGTAATGGAAAACAGGGCTGAGTATTAAATCCTGAGTTATTATTAACTTCAATGGAACAGGAATACTCTAGTTTTCCGCCCTGGTTTCCTCTATTTCCTGAAATTTCATTCCCCTGACATCCTAAACTAGCTTTGACTAGAATATTCCCAGAAACTTGATTATTAATAATTTTAACCTGATTCATTCCATAGGGTTGATTATTCGTATCTGCCATAACAAAAATATCAGAACCTAAAATTTGATTATTTTCAATAGTTGCATGATTAATTTCTTGAACTTTATAGAGTCCAATATAAGCATTTCCTTGATTATTTTTAATCATAACATTTTTAACCGTTGTTCCCCCACAACATTCCTGCATTAAAATCCCTTCTCCATCCACACTTAAATATTTTGTATCCCCAATTTTATGTCGATAAACTTGATAGTTATTACCCTCAATTAAAACATTCCATCCTGAAAAATCAATTCCTCTATTTTCTAAGGTAACTGCCCCCGTTGCTTCTCTAGTACCCGTGGGGTCTGTCCACCATTGTTTATTTGCTTGGTCTTGAATATCATTATTTTGGATAATTAAACCATCTCCCGCCGCATGAATTCCTACTCGCATGGTATGGTAAACCCAATTATCTCGAATCACAATGCCTTTTCTAAATAGTCCGGGTTCGTTAGTGGGATTTCCAGCTAATTTAAACCCGCCTTGTTTCCCGCCTCTATTAACAACAATTCCATAATGATTGCTATAATTAAAGGGGACTTTACTACCATCTTGATAGGTTAAAATTGTCTTTTTATCTTTGGACTGTAACTGATATCCAGGTTGTTCATAATTATCAGTAATATTATCATTAATTCGATTATTCGCCACTAAAATATTTTCATATCCGGTAAGTTCAATATTAGAAGCAAAGCGATGACTATAACGTTGCCAAGGGTTTTGAAATTCCAGTTTTGGCACTTGTGGGTCAGGTTTTGCTACGTTATTACTACGAACTCCAAAAATTATAATATTACTACTTTTACTGTTATCTAAATCTCCGACTATATTAATTGCAGCCCGATTAATATCAAGGTTAATAATCCCAATATTACTATCTTGGTCTGGGGTCAGGGTTTGAATACTTTTGAAAGCGGTTTCATTCGGGGTTCCGTCTCCTGAAAGTTGGGGTTCATATTTAGGAAAAACTAATTTTGAGGGGGGATTATAATTATTAGCTTTTGCGGATTTAATAGCAGGAGTTTCTCCTCGAATAACCACACCGGATTTTAGTTTTATGCTATCATTAAAAATATAGGTTCCCGATGGAAAATAAACCACTCCTCCACCATGATTAAAGGCTGCATCTCGCGCAGCATTGAACTGTTCTACTAAATTTGAACCAGAGAAATATTTAATATTATAAACACAATTCCACTGGATTTTATTCGCCCAAGGATAGGTATTATTACCATAAAAATTTGCGATCACATTATCCCTTTCTCCCCCCTTAGAACTCCCACAGTCAGCCAAACTAATCGGGGATTCTGTTGTAGGAGTATTGGATAAAAATAGAGTTGTAAAGGCATAACCAGCTACGGTTAAACCCGTGACAATTAGAGTTCCCAGGAAAAAGATAATAAACCGTTTAATTCGTTGTTGACTCAGCATAAATTTACACTATTAATTTTTGACTAAATCTTCTATATCCTGAATAGATGTGGGTAAACTTTGGGTTAAAACTTCTGTTCCCGTTTCCGTGACTAAGACATCATCTTCTATTCTAATTCCTCGAACATCGGCAAACTGTTCTAAACGTTCCCAGTTAACAATATTTTGATATTGTTCTCGATTTTTAGGATCATTTAAAATAGCCGGAACTTGATAAAAACCGGGTTCTATTGTTACTAACATCCTGGGTTTTAAGGGACGATTTAACCGCAGAAAACACCAGCCAAACCGTTGACTTCTCACCCGTCCGTATTCATATCCAGCTAAATCCCCCAAATCTTCCATGTCATGCACATCTAAGCCTAATAAATGCCCGATTCCATGGGGGAAAAATAAGGCGTGGGCATCCTGTTCGACTAAATCCTCTGGATTTCCTTTTAATATTCCTAAATCGACTAATCCTTCAGCAATTATTATTGCTGCAATTCGATGAATCTCTTGATATTCTATCCCAGGTTTGATAGAATCAATACAGCTATCATGAGCCTTTAAAACCACTTGATAAATATCTCGTTGCGTCGGGGAAAATCTTCCCGAAACTGGCCAAGTTCTGGTAATATCCGCCGCCCATCCTAGCACCGTTTCCGCCCCCACATCAGCTAATAGTAAATCCCCAGATTGTAAGCGATTATGATAGTGTTGATTATGTAAAACTTCTCCCTGTATCGTCACAATACTATTATAGGAACAGGTCATATTATGACTAATAATTACCCCTTCCATTGCCCCACGAATCTCTGCTTCTAATTGGGCTGTTTTTGTTGCTTTCATCCCCCTTTTATGGGCTTGAATACTAACTTCTGCGGCTTGGCGTAACTCCTGTAATGCCTGACCATCATGGGTTAGACGCAAATAAATAATTGCCTGGGTTAATTCTAAATCAATTCCTTTGGGCTCTTTTGCTGATCTTAAAGGACAGTTTAATAATTGACGCTGTTCGTTGGCGGTAATCGGATTTTGTACCAGAATAGTTGCCGCATCTTCAAGATGAACAGATAATTCTGATAAGGGATAGGAAAAATCCGCACCGATCATTTCTGCAATCTGATTTCTTGGGGGGATTTCGATATGCCAAAGGGCGCTACCTTCGGGGGAATCATCCATAAATAATTCTAAGCCACCTTCATACAAACGAATCGCTGCATTTTCTAAGGGAAATCCAGCAAAATAAAGAAAATGACTACTAGCACGAAAGGGATAAATATTAGCGGGAAAATTGCGGGAAGATTCACGACCCGACCACAAAATTGCCGGAAAATCAATTAAATAGCCGAGTTTTTGGCGCCGTTGGCGGAGGGTATCAATCAGGAATTGGGAAGAATTAAATAACATAATTTAATCGGAATTTGGGTGATTTTAATTTAAGTGATGCTAGTGTTAGTATCATCTTTATCTAAAGTATAGGGTTTAAATCCTGAACAGCCCACCCTGAATTTTAGAAAAAAATAGGTTAGAATCAAACAGCACAAATTGAGGAGGATGATACCGCCTCAACCTGAAACCAACAAGAACAAGATCATGACATCTTTTAAACCGAACTCCCATAACTCTATTCAATGGGTTAATTGGCCGATTTCTCAACTTCCGGGGTTGAATTCGGACAATCAAACCCGATTAAACAATTATGGCATTAAAACCACCAATCAACTGTTAAAACAAGGCAAAACTCCCGCCGAAAAAATGATTTTAGCCAATTTACTCCAGATTAATATTAGAGATATTAACAAATGGATTGCCATGGCGGACTTAGCGAGGATTCCTGGGGTTGGTTGTGAATATTGTGGACTTTTGCTTCATGCGGGAGTGAGTTCAGTTCACCATTTAACTAAGTTATCCGTCCATCGTTTACATCAACAAATCCTCCGTTTTTATGTGGTTAATTTACAGCGTCGAGATTTATGTCCGTCCGTTGATCAAATTCAACAATGGGTGCAACAGGCCAGATTTTTATAACGTTTTTTTATTCTTTTGCTAATACTCCATTCAGGAAAATATCCGCCAATCCTTCCGCCATTTCTTTCATTTCTTGGGGGGAAGCATTGGGTTCTAGGAGGGTATTATAACTAAATCCTGCAATTGCAAACATTCCTAAAAAGACTTGGGCAACAATTTTAGGATTCATCGGACGATATACTCCTTTTTGGATTGCTGTTTCAAAAAAAGCCTCGGTTACATCGATCATTTTATTAATAATTTCTGATTGAAGGCGATCGCGTAATTCAGGATGCACTTGAGCTTCTAAAAAACAAATTCTCATCATATCTGCATTTTCATGGAGATTTATCATCCGTCGATATAACAATTGTGCCATGGATTTATAGTTACTAATAGAGCTAAATTCTGTTAGTAAATCCGTTAAAATTTCCGCCCATCCCTGAATTACAATGGCAATCAAAATCGCTTTTTTATTAGCAAAATGTCTAAACAAAGTAGCTTCGGCGACCCCGGCGGCCGTCGCTAAATCACGAGTAGTGGTACTATCATAGCCTTTGCGGGCAAATAACCCCCGGGCTGCCAGTAGAATCTGGTTTTCTAATTCCAATGCTGTAGGGGAATGGAGATGCGACATAACCTTTTTATCTTATGTGGCTCTGGTTTGAGCCTATCATTCGTTGGGGAAGACCGAGCGGAAACGATATAACTCTTAATGCTTTGATATTTTTACGGTTAAAATTCTGATTTTGTGATATTTTAAGATAGATTAGACCTTAGTTGCTTCTCGAATTTTTGTCAAGTTATACCGCTAAAAACCTATGTTTTGGGATTATTTTTTCCGAGGAAAACAAAGAACTTACAAACTATCCCTAGTGAGGAAACGTTTGTCCGTTGCGCTGTTAAGTCTATGTTTATTTTGGGTGATGGGATTTCAAGCCGTTTGGGCGGATGAAATTGCCCCTTCAGATTCTTCAATTCAACCGTATTTAAAACGAGTGAAGCGAGAAATTACTGAATTTACCCTCGATAATGGCATGAGATTTATTGTTTTAGAAAGACATCGATCTCCGGTTATTTCTTTTTTAATTTATGCCGATGTGGGAGGAGCTAATGAACCCGACGGACAAACGGGAGTCGCCCATTATTTAGAACATTTAGCCTTTAAAGGAACCCAACATATTGGCACAACAAATTATCAAGCTGAACAACCTCTTTTAGAAAAGCAAGATCAAATTTTTGAACAAATTAAACAAGCTAAAGCCGAGGGAAATCAGGAAAAACTAAAACAATTAATCATTGATTTAGAAACAGTAAGTCGCGAAGCTGATCAATATGTCAAGCAAAATGAGTTTGGTAGAATTTTAGAACAAGCTGGAGGTGTGGGACTGAATGCAACAACCTCCGCCGATGCTACCTCTTATTTTTATAGCCTTCCTGCTAACAAATTAGAACTATGGATGTCCTTAGAATCCGAGCGATTTTTAGAACCCGTATTTCGAGAATTTTATAAAGAAAAACAAGTCATTTTAGAAGAGCGTCGCTTGCGGACAGAAAATTCTCCCATTGGTCAAATGATCGAGGCATTTTCCGCCACAGCATTCAAAGCACATCCCTACCGTCGTCCGGTGATTGGTTATGTACAAGACTTAGAAAATTTGACTCGTGAAAATGTTCAAAATTTCTTTGAAACCTACTATGTTCCTAATAATTTAACCGTAGCAATTGTCGGGGATGTTGACCCCACCGAAGTCAAACGTTTAGCAGAAATTTATTTTGGTCGTTATCCCGCTAGACCGAAACCCCCTGAATTAAATATTGTTGAACCGCCTCAAACCGAAACCAGGGAAGTGACTTTAACCTTAAAAACTCAACCTTGGTATTTAGAAGGTTATCCCAGTCCGGCGGCAAATCATCCTGATTCTGTGATTTATGATATGATTTCTAGTCTTCTGAGTGATGGTCGAACTTCTCGTTTGTATAAATCCTTAGTTGAAGAACAACAAATTGCTTTAACTGCTCAAGGATCAAGTGGATATCCTGGTAATAAATACGCCAATTTAATGTTATTTTATGCTATGCCAGCACCCGGTCATACCGTGGATGAAGTGGCGGTATCCCTACGCAAAGAAATTGAACGACTGAAAACAGAATTGGTGTCTGAAACCGAATTAGATCGGGTGAAAACTCAAGCTAAAGCCAGTTTATTAAGATCCTTAGATTCTAATATGGGCATGGCATTTGCTTTAGTTGGATATGAAGTCAAAACCGGATCTTGGATAAACTTATTTGAGGAATTAGAAAAAATTGATGCCATTACTCCCCAAGATATTCAACGGGTGGCTCAAGAGGTATTTCTTCCGCAAAAACGCACCATTGGCCGCCTATTATCCGACGAATAAACTTTAAATTCACCTGATTTTATCCTGACTCATTCTATTCTGATTAACCTTTCGATTCACTATGTTGACTTTGAAAACCCTAAACTTGAAAAAATCCATACTTTTTTGGATTGGATTGTTGCTAACGACCTTCTTTTTTACTGCTTTTAGCCATATTCCGGCGATCGCTTCCACGCCCAAACATTACACCGATTTAACTTTTCCTCCCTTACCCACCCTTAAACTTCCTGATTATGAACGCTATCAATTAGACAATGGAATCATAGTTTATTTAGTCGAAGATCATGAACTTCCCTTAGTTGGAGGAAGTGCGTTATTTCGCACCGGAGATCGATTTGAACCTGCGGATAAAGTTGGTTTAGCAAGTATTACCGCAGAGGTGATGCGGAATGGGGGAACTCGTCAAAATTCTGGCGATGAATTGAATCAATTATTAGAACAAAAAGCCGCCTCCGTTGAAGTCGGGATTTCTACAACTTCTGGTAGTGTTGGATTTTCAGGATTAACAGAAGATTTAGACTTAGTGTTTGGATTGTTTACGGATGTCATTCGTAATCCTCTGTTTCCTCAAGATCAATTAGACTTAGCAAAAACTCAAGCAAAAGGCGGAATTGCGCGTCGGAATGATAACCCCGGAGACATTGCTTCTCGGGAGTTTGTTAAGCTGATTTATGGTGTAGATAGTCCCTACGCCCGCATCACAGAATATTCCACCTTGAAAAATATCAGCCGCGAGAGTTTAGTTGATTTTTATGAAAAATATTTTCATCCTGAAACTATGATTTTGGGAATTGTGGGGGATTTTGATCGAGCAAAAATCAAGGCTTTAATTGATGAAAAATTAGGAACTTGGAAACCGAGTCAAAAGGCGGTTATTCCTCCCCTTCCTGCGGTTTCTCAAGCTAATTTGGGCGGTATTTTCTTTGTTGATCAGCCACAACTAAATCAAAGTTATGTGGAAATGGGTCATTTAGGCGGGTTATTAAATGATCCCAATTATCCCAAATTGGCGGTTATGAATGGGGTGTTAAATGGGTTCGGTGGACGGTTATTTAATAATCTGCGATCGCGCCAAGGGTTAGCCTATTCTGTTTATGGCTATTGGGGTGCAAGTTATGATTATCCAGGGGTTTTTAATGCTGGAGGACAAACTCGTTCTGAAACAACAGTTCCATTAATTCAAGGGTTAAAAAATGAAATTGAACGGTTAAAAAAAGAACCCATTAAGTCGGAAGAATTAACCTATGCAAAGGAATCTACCTTAAATTCTTTTATCTTTAAGTTTGAAGATCCGGCTCAAACTTTATCCCGTTTAATGCAGTATGAATATTATGGTTATCCCAAGGATTTTATCTTTGATTATCAACGTCAAGTTCAAGCAACAACCATCGAAGATGTTCAACGAGTCGCTCAACAATATCTTAATTTCGACAAGTTAGTAATCTTAGTTGTCGGAAATAAAGCGTTGATTAATCCGGCTTTAAACAGTTTAGATAATCAATCAAAATTCACCACAATTGATGTGACGATTCCTGGGAGTTAATCTTAGAGTGAGGTGGGGTTTTACCCACCTTAATCTTGTAAGTACCTAAACAAAATTAATTGGATATTCTTAACCTAAATTTCCAAGCACTTTTTTCAGATATTTAATTAAGGAAGTTTATCTGATGAAAGACAAATCAACGCCACCAAAGTTGGTACTTAAAGCAATATTTAAGTTTTCCAATACTTTTACTAACCAGAGAACTCCATCTTGAGAACAGGACTCGTAATGATTAAATAAAATAGCAAATCGTTTTTCTAGGTAGGGTTTGACTTTTCGACAAATTAAAACGATTTTGAGTAATAAACCTACGGTCATGGTGGGGCCCACATTAGCAATTAAGTCGATAAACACAAAATGATTGGGTTTTTGGGGACTTTCAACCACCAAAAAGTTTAATATTTGGTTACAAGTTCTCAAGAGGAGAAATTCATTAAAATTTTCATCATCACTATGGGGAATAGTATTTTGTAACTGTTTGTATAATTTATCATTGAATTGATTACGGATATAGGATGAATCAATTGATGTTGGGCTGATATATTCATATAAACTATTTTTAAATTCTCGAAAAGATTGATTAGTTTTAGTCTGGGATAGAAAACTTTGAGCTAAATCTTTATACGTTTGTGTTCCTTCTATTTTGCCCACGAATTGTTTCAGGGCGGCAAACAGTTCTCTATTATTTAAAAAGGTCGGATTAGAAACAGGAGAAACTATTTTTTTAGCTTCTTCTATGGATGTCCGTCGGGCGATGTTGGCGAGTCGCATTTGATGGGCTGCATACTGAGATAAATCCAGTTCGTATTTCCGTTGTTTTTGAACTTGAATGAGTTGAATCATCTGTCGATGTTCATAGGAACTATCTTCACTGAGTAAACAATGTTTATAAAGATAGGGATAGCGAGGAATTAATATTCTCAGGGGTTCGGAAGATTGGGTTTTATAATCTAATTCTGCTGGTTGATTAATCACTTCTGCAAAGCGTTTTAATGCCAAATACTGCTCACTTTTAGTAAATTCACAAACCAAATCCCCCAATTCCCGAACATTTCGGGAATAAGAATAAACTTTTCTAACTTTGAGAATAGATTCATCAAAAAGTTGAATTAATTTATTAATTGCTGTTTTCCTTTCGGGAGAAGTATGCCAGCGATTAATTAAAATATAACAACAACGATTCAGGATATAATTAAAATCCTGAGTCTCTAATTTAGAGATGACTAATTTATTCAAGGCTTTAGAGACTTCCAAATCTGGATATCCTGACCCTTGAATAAATAATAGATTCAGCCTTTCTATCATTTGAGGAGGCTCCTCTATTTCTACCTTTTCGAGTAAGTGATTATAGAGAATTTGTTCTTCTTTAACAGTAGCTCGATTAAAAGGATTTGCTAAATTGTTGTTCATTTTTGATTACCCATCTACTCAATTTGAGTGTAATTTTATAGTTAAGTTTTATGATAACAATAAATTTATGATTTTGACCCTAATTAAGTTTTAAAATCTACAATAAAATAGCGGTATGGAGACGGGAAGATTTTGTAAGATTACAGATGATAGAACTTAGATCAAAAACTCTTTAAAAAAAAGTGATTTAAAAGAAGTTCAACCCTTGACATCCTGGGCAAATCTATTCAAGAATGCTTCGGTCATCCTGACCCGATATCGAACACTAGCACCACCATTCAGTTGAATAGATTTCTATAAAAGAACTATTAGGGGAAATAGTTCCGATTAATAATATATTTTCCAGCTTGTTATGCTATTTTCAACAACTAGGGCTGAAATCGCAATCAATCTCAATAAAAATCGCTACAAAACCCGCGATGTTTTAGAATATCATATCTGAGTAATCAATAATAATCAATTTTCAAGAGTTCAGAGAATGTCTAATCTCATCACTCTCGGTCAGATTGCTCAGATTTTAGCGATTAATTCCCAATTTTACCGTAATTCCACGGATTCTACAACCGTAATCGGGATCACAACCGATACCCGCAGTATTAAACCTGGAGAGGTATTTTTAGCGCTACAGGGGGAAAACTTTGATGGCCATAATTTTGTGGAACAGGCGATTAACCAGGGGGCCATTGCTGCGATTGTCACTAAGGATTTTGCCCAAAATCACCCGAATTTGCCCCTTTTTCCGGTTCCCAACCCATTAAAAGCCTATCAACAGATTGCCCGATGGTGGCGGGATCAATTTCAGATTCCGATTATCGGGGTAACGGGTTCGGTAGGGAAAACCACAACTAAAGAATTAATTGCGGCCATATTAGGGACTCAAGGCAAAGTGTTAAAAACTCAAGCCAATTATAACAATGAAATTGGAGTTCCTAAAACCCTATTACAACTAACATCCGATCATGATTTTGCCGTAATAGAAATGGCTATGCGTGGAGCCGGACAAATTGCCGAATTAACCCAAATTGCTCGACCAACAATTGGGGTAATTACCAATGTGGGGACGGCTCATATTGGACTCTTGGGGTCAGAAGATGCGATCGCCCAAGCCAAATGTGAACTATTAGCAGAAATGCCAAAAACCAGTTTAGCAGTATTAAATCATCAAGAACGTTTGATCAATACCGCCGCTAAAGTTTGGTCAGGTAATACAATTACCTATGGGTTAAAAGGGGGAGATCTGCGAGGAGAATTAATCGACGCCCAAACCTTGCGAGTCGAAGGAATAGATTTACCCTTACCCTTACCTGGGGAGCATAACGCCTCTAATTTCCTAGCCGCATTAGCCGTATTTAGGGGAATTTATGGGGCGCAAACCTCATACAAGCCTTTTCAGCAACCAATAGCGGTACAGTTACCCGATGGCCGGGCAAAACGCTATCAGTGGGGGGAAGATCTGGTGATCCTCGATGAAACCTATAATGCCGGGTTGGAATCAATGTTAGCAGCCTTGCGGTTATTGGCCCAAACCCCAGGAAAACGCCATATTGCCGTATTAGGGACGATGAAAGAGTTAGGAGAGCGATCGCTAGAATTCCATGAACAAGTGGGGCGCACCGTGCGGGAACTGAATTTGGACGGATTATTGATTTTGGCAGAGTTTGAGGCCGCCAATGCCTTAGCAAAGGGGGCTGGCGGTGTTCCGTTAGTGTCAATAGTTGATGTACAGACCTCCGATGCTCATGCTCAAATGGTACAACAGTTAAAAGCCTTGATCCAGCCCGGGGATCGGATTTTATTTAAAGCCTCCCATTCGGTGCAACTCAATCGGGTCGTAGAATTATTGGGATCGGATTTTCAATAGAATCAAATCGCTCAAACGTGATCACTGATCAGTGATAACCTAAAAGATGGCAATATTAAATTCTTCTAAACGTTTCCGAGACGATTTCGGAATCAACTTGTATTAACCAATAAGCAAACCCATGGTCAGCACCGCAGAAAAAACAAATGTAGGCCACGTCACTCAAATCATTGGCCCGGTTGTAGATATCAAATTTCCGAGCGGTCATTTGCCGGAAATCTACAATGCAGTAAAAATTAGTGGCAAAAACGAAGTTGGTCAAGATATTTCTATTGTTTGCGAAGTCCAACAACTTCTAGGCGACGGCCAAATCCGCTCCGTATCCATGAGTACCACCGATGGTTTAGTCCGGGGGATGGAAGTTGTTGATACGGGCGCTCCGATTTGTGTTCCCGTTGGCCCAGCGACCCTAGGACGGATTTTTAACGTCATCGGTGAAACCGTTGATAATTTAGGCCCGGTGCAAACCGAAGAAACTTCTTCTATTCACCGTCCCGCCCCAGCTTTTACTCAGTTAGAAACAAAACCCTCCGTGTTTGAAACGGGGATTAAAGTGGTAGACCTGTTAGCTCCCTATCGTCGGGGCGGTAAAATTGGTCTGTTCGGTGGAGCCGGAGTCGGCAAAACCGTTATTATTATGGAACTGATTAACAACATCGCTAAGGCGCACGGGGGAGTTTCCGTGTTCGGCGGTGTGGGCGAACGTACCCGGGAAGGGAACGATCTTTACAATGAAATGATCGAGTCTGGGGTTATCAACACCAAAGACTTAACTCAATCGAAAGTGGCTCTGGTTTATGGCCAAATGAACGAACCCCCCGGAGCTAGAATGCGGGTGGGTCTGTCGGCTTTGACGATGGCCGAATATTTCCGCGATATCAGCAAACAAGACGTGCTCCTGTTTATTGATAATATCTTCCGGTTCGTGCAAGCGGGTTCTGAAGTGTCCGCTCTGTTAGGTCGGATGCCTTCTGCTGTGGGATATCAGCCCACCCTAGGGACAGAAATGGGTGAATTGCAAGAACGGATTACTTCTACTAAAGAAGGCTCTATTACTTCAATTCAAGCGGTGTATGTGCCTGCGGATGACTTAACTGACCCCGCTCCAGCCACCACCTTTGCTCACTTAGATGCTACCACCGTATTATCACGGGGTTTGGCTTCTAAAGGTATCTATCCGGCGGTTGATCCCCTGGATTCCACTTCGACGATGTTACAGCCGTCGATTGTCGGTAGCGAACACTATAACACCGCCCGGGCTGTCCAATCCACCCTGCAACGGTATAAAGAATTACAAGACATCATCGCCATTTTAGGTTTAGATGAACTGTCTGAAGAAGATCGGATGACCGTGGCTCGCGCTCGGAAAATTGAGAAATTCCTATCTCAGCCTTTCTTCGTGGCGGAAGTGTTCACAGGTTCTCCGGGTCAATATGTCACCCTGGAAAAAACCATCAAAGGCTTCAATATGATTATGGCTGGGGAACTGGATGACCTGCCAGAACAAGCATTCTACATGGTCGGAGACATTGACCAAGTGATTGCTAAAGCCGAAAAACTCAAAGGCTAACTTTCACCCGTTGTTGGGCTTTAGCCCTCTTACCAAAGCCCAACAACAATAATTTTTGATCTCGATAATATTTTATTACCTCTTGACAAATGACATTAACTGTGCGTGTAATCGCTCCAGATCGGACGGTCTGGGATGAAAATGCTGATGAGGTGATTCTTCCGAGTACAACCGGCCAAGTAGGTATTCTGACGGGTCACGCTCCCCTATTGACAGCTTTAGATACCGGGGTACTGCGGGTTCGGTCTAAAAATAAATGGACTCCTATCGCCTTGATGGGTGGGTTTGCTGAAGTTGAAGCCAATGAAGTCACCATCTTGGTTAATGGTGCCGAACGGGGTGATACTATTAATTTAGAAGCTGCCCGTACCGCCTATACCAAGGCTCAAGCTGATTTAGAAGCGGCTGATACTGGTGATTCTAAAAAAGCCAAAATTAAAGCGACAAAAGCTATTAAAAGAGCCAGAGCGCGGTTACAAGCGGCTGGTGGTGTTATCGAATAACAAACAAGAAACCGGGTTTCTCTTAAGAAACCCGGTTTCTAACCCAATTATTAAAATAAAACCCGTAGGGGCGAGTTCTGTACAATCTTAAAAATCCCCTCAAAAACCTTTTTAAAAGCGTCCCCTCCACACTTTTATAGCAATTTTTCTAAATTGTATAAAGATGAGTATGCGTTTTTTACAGAACAGATAATGATTCTTCTTTTAAAGTTGCAGAATTTTTTTGTTGATTTCTAAACTCGGCTAATAAATCAAAGAAATTTTTAAAAGCGTCGGCTTCATCACTAGAATACAATAAAATAATTCTAGCCCAAGATGCGGAAGTATTGACCCCAAATTTAGCTTGTAACCAAGGCTGAAATTGTGTAAATTCCATTTCTTGTTTGCTTTCAGGAAGTTCCATAGCTTCACAGGCGTATTGATAACCACACAAAAACATCAATAAATTATTAATATTAGGACTTCCAATATACATTCCTGGTTTTTGTTTAATTTTTTCGAGTAAGTCGTAGAGGTTGGTCATCTTTTTTTTTCTCCAGAAATATTACAGTTAAAACTTCTCAATTTCTTCTATTATAAACTTTCCGCTTGGACAGTCAAAATCGGCAACCCATTGTTCTCTACTTAATCCAAAAGTAGATAGGTTATCAAAGACTTTACCTCTTGCTTCAATACCATAGTGCGTTCCATTTTGGGTAATTGATGTCTGACCATTATCCCAACGCTTACTAACAATAAATAATCCCCGACCTACGAGTTTTATTTTCAGATGGATGCCATTAATTTGATTCGCCTTTAACCAGTTTTTGATAGCAGCAGCACACTCCGCACATTCTAACAATTTGTATCTTTGGATAATTTGAGCAATTTGTTGATAGATTTGTTCATCGGTAAATTGGGAATTATTGGACATTATTGGGAATTAAGAACATAGATACCAAGTTAGGATTTGAATTAGTCTCAATAGAATCATCCTCTGGATCTGAATATCGAGAAAATAATTCGTTTAAAGCTTCTTCTCCCGATATTTCGCCTTGACTAATAAATCTTTCAATCTCGACAGATCCATCATTCAAAAATTCAACTTCCCAACGCTCCCCAGGAAGCGCAACACTCACCATAATCGCCTCATCCCGATGATGAGCTAGAGAATAGCTAATTTCTTGTTGATCTAAATTTTGTAAGAAACCAAGAAACTGATCAAAAATATCATTTTTCATTTATCAAACCTCCGATCACCCACACCTCCAAGAAACCGGGTTTCTGCGTTAACCTTTGCTACTAACAGAAAGCTCAATTGAGAAACCGGGTTTCTGACCCCCACCCCACCAAAATTTAACGTTAATAAAACCGGGTTTATATTGATTCCTATTATGGGGTTGGGCGGGTTTATTTAGGTTAATTATTATTAACAAAAATCACGGCGAACCCGCCCCTACATTCAATTGATGTCATTAATCTTTACGAAAATCTGTAAGCCTTATATGTTACAGTCTACAATTCTCGACGCTAGAGAAGAGATGTCACCACTCCCCCCAAACACAAAAAACCCCCCTCCCTCCTCAAAAACACCCATCACAGGGAGGTGGCCCACTGGTGCTGTCTGATTGAATTTTAGATCTGTGTAATACAACCAGCTACCTCCTACACGCCAACCCACCTGATCACCAAACGCTTGCCAGACTTTCTGATCATAACTCCGGGTTCCTCCCAGACTTTGATAGATGCGCTTCTGTACCGAAAAGCCGAAGCGTCCATTGCTATATTTTACCCAAAGTTGGTCAATAGTGCGTAAATCCTCACAGGGAAAATTATCAATATCTTCAACCCTTAACCATCCCTCAAGAGTTCTTCCGGCGACTTCTAACATTTTATTAGTCGTTTCTTCATCAGCTTCTTGCCACTTTCCGGCTTTCAAAAGTTGTTCTAATTGACGATAATTAACACCTTTAGCTGACTTTAATTCTATATGAGGTTGAGGAATCTGAACAGGTTGGGGTTGAATATCTAATAATCTCAAAAACTCCGCCATCGTTTGAGGACGTTTTTCTGGTTCTAACCCCAAGCCTTTCAAAATAGCATCATTAATTTTATCACTAATTTTAACAATTCTATTAGGTGGGATTAAGGCTTGATTTTTCAACTTGCGAGTTAAAGCCTGGGTCGGTAATTGTCCGGTAATGGCATAATATAAAGAAGCAGCTAAACAATAAACATCAACCGTTGGTTTCCCACTGCCTTCTAGGAATTGTTCATAGGGGGCAAAGTTTAAATTAGCCGGATGTTTTGAACTCATCACTTTCGGCATAATTTCCGCAGCTAGTCCAAAATCAATTAACACTGCCGAGGTATTATTTCTTAACATAATATTCCCCGGATGAGCGTCTCGGTGAATAATTCCAGCATTATGAACCATAACCAAAGCATCAGCAATTTGACGAATAATATTAACCGCTTCTGCTTCCGATAACCTACCTTTTGTTTGCACAAATTCCCATAAACTCTGCCCCACAATTAAATCCATCACTAAGCAGTGAAGCCCATTTTCTTCAAATAAATCACTAACTCGGACAATATGGGGATGGGAATTTTGGCCAAGTTTAGCTAAGGTTTGACCTTCTTGAATAAAGCGTTGAACATATTTAGGATATTCGGGGTCATTTTGTAGACCCGCATTGGGAGTTTTCAGAACAACTTGATGATCTAATTGTAAATGTTTGGCTTTGTAGGTGATCCCAAAACCCCCTTGTCCCAGAATTTTTTCAATAATATAGGGACGTTGACGCAACTGATAGCCCGGTGTCCATGACATAGAATTTTAGAGGTTAGTCAATCTATATTATTGTAAGCGATCGCATCTTGAAATGAATACCAAGAAACCTGGTTTCTGCCATAACTTTTGCTATTAACAGAAAGATCAATTGAGAAACACGGTTTCTGAATCAACAATTATAGCCCTAATTCTGTTAATAATTCCTGCATTATTTCCCAGGTTAATCCCTGTTGAATATAATGGGGTTCGGTGGGATTATAAGGACTCAATAGACGATCAATTTCAAGGATTTTAGCCGTATTGGGAATAACAGGAATATCAGGATCAAAAGCGGTGGGACGCATTAAGGAACTAGAAAATCCTTTAAAAATCGCAATTTCATCAAATTCGCCATCAATTTCAATTTTAACAATTAAAACTTCTTGAGGACGTTTAGTAGTATATTGTTCTAAGCGTTTCATGATTAAAATTCCTAATTAATTGAATTATAAAAAGGCTAAATAGGAAGATTTTTGCAAGGGAAAATTAATAGTAAAAATAGATCCTTTTCCCTAACCTTCATTTTCAGCTTTAACCGTTCCTTGCCACAATGTCACTAACTGTTTGATAATCGCTTTAGTCTAAGCTACTGGACAAACAGAGTTTTGAACACCAGCACCACAACTACTCAGGGATATGTCAAAGCTTCCCACCATTATCGAAAAATTAGGTCTAAAATCTTTAACTTCGTAGTTAGGCTTTGTATTAGAATGTGGAGGCAGTTGCAAAAAAGCACCAAACCTAAATCGTGAGATTTAGGAATCGTCGCGCTTTTAGGGCGGTGAGGATGTCAATAAGGCAACTTTGAAAGATCGTACCGAAGTAAGGCGAAGTCATGACAATGCCACAGTTTGACAAAACCCATGTCTCTCCATCGGAACTCAATGAGGAAGTTTCGAGTCCCCCCCTATCGGAAAATGCTTTAGAAACCCCGGTAGAGGAAACCGCCAAGACCGAGAAAAAAATCCCGTTGAAACTTCCGGCTTGGTTTTGGGGATGGCCATTTCTCTGGCTGATTGTCTTGCTGGGGTTTGGGACGATGGGGACGGGGGCGTTGTTGTGGTTATTGACAATGCCACCCGTGCCAAACTGTGAGGATATTTCGTCCCTATCTCCCGATAGTGAACATTTGTATTGTGCCGATATGGCTACAAAGTCGGGCAAAATTGAACCCTTACGTCAAGCCTTTGCCCTGGTTGCTAGTTGGCCGGCTGACCATCCCCTCCAGGGACTCGCCCAGAAAAAAATGAAAGAGTGGTCACAGACTTTAATTACAATTGCAGAGAAGAAGATTGAAACCGGAAATTTAGAGGATGCCTTAGCCATTGTTAATATTGTCCCGAAAAATACCCCCGCTTATGAATCGGTGGCCGTCGCTATTGAGGGATGGAAAAATAATTGGGGTCAGGGGCAAAAAATTTATGACAAAGCCCAAGAAGCAATGAAGGCATTAGATTGGAGTAAAGCCTTTGAATATGCCCAGGCTTTATCCAAATTAAATAATAGTCATTGGAGTCAAAAACGGTTTAATGAAGTCATGGATCGTTTGAGCTTAGAGCGTCAAGGGAATCAACGTCTGAATGAAGCCCGGGAGTTGGCGAAGGAAAATACCCCGGAAAAGTTAGCCGAAGCGATCGCCTTAGCTAATCAAATTGATCAAAAACTTTATATTCAAGCGGGGGCAATTAAAGAAATTAAAAATTGGAGTCGATCTTTACTTGATTTAGCCGCTAAACAATTAAAGGAAAAAAATATAGAGGGTTTAACAAAAATTGCGGGTTTAGTTCCTAACTATTCTCCTTTATATTCAGAAGCGCAAAATTTAATTTTAATGGCTGAAGTTAAATCCCTAAGTTGGAATCAAGCTAACAGCAAACCGATTTTGCAACAAATGGCGATTCTCTGGGAAGGACAAGCGACTCTGGATAAAATGGGGAATAATCAGCTTCCCTATGAGGAAGCCAAAGTCACCTCCACAGAAGTCTCAGGACAAATCCAAGATCTAATCAGTTTACAATTGGCAACGGCGGTGGCAAATATTGAACACCCTTTTGCCTTACAACTGGCGATTGATCAAGCTCAGATGATTACCCCCCAACAGCCTCGGCGGGTTCATGCTCAAACCTTAGTCGCCCATTGGCGTAAGGAAATTCAACGTCTTGAGGATCGACCCTATCTGGCTTTAGCGCAACGGTTAGCCCAGACGGAAACCCCGGAAGGATATTCCCTGGCGGTACAACAAGCCCGTCAGGTGGCTTTGGGGCGTCCCTTGCGGGTGGAGGCTCAAAGTTTAATTGCCGAATGGAACAAACGGATTGAGATTATTGAAGATCAGCCTGTCCTTAATGAAGCTTTAGCCTTGGCCAAGGCAGGCAATCTGAGTGCTGCAATTGACAAAGCCTCCAAAATTGGCAACCGTCGAGCGTTGTATAAGCAGGCACAGGATAAAGTTTCCGGTTGGGTGGCCACGGTTCAAACCGCCGAAGATCGACCGATTTTGGATCGAGCTTATAATTTAGCGAAAAAGGGAAATCTGAGTGAGGCGATCGCCGAAGCTGCTCAAATTCGCTATGGTCGGGCATTATATTCTGAAGCTCAAGGGGCGGTGGCAGGTTGGGCGGCCGAAAGAGATGCGTCGCTTGCGATCCAACAAGCCCCCACAGAACCCGCCCGTCCGGTATATCAAGATTCCTACTCCAATGATTCGGGCTATTCTAACAATTCCGAACCTAGCTATTCACAACCTAGCTATTCAGAACCCAGCTATTCAAATGATTCGGGTTATTATAACAATTCCGAACCTAGTTATTCCGAACCTAGTTATTCCGAACCTAGTTATTCCGAACCTAGCTATTCCGAACCTAGCTATTCCGAACAACCTAGTTATTCACAACCTAGTTATTCACAACCTAGTTATTCCGAACCCGCAGCACCTCCAGCCCAGGAGATTGCACCCGCACCGGAACCTGCACCGGAACCTGCACCGGAACCTGCCCCCAGTGGTGGAAATAATGCACCAGATCCTAATTTATTCTTGGAATAAGCTGTGGTCAGTCATCAGTCATCAGTTAACTATTAATAGTTGATAGTTGATTTATTAACTTCTTAACTGATAACTCTTAAACTGATGACTGTTAACTGATCACTGATGACTGATTACTAAGCCGCAACTAAACCATTATGAATTAATAAAGGTTTTGTACTTGGTTCCCGTCCTCGGAAGGCTTTAAATACTTCCATGGGATGCAAACTTCCCCCTAATGCTAATACCGTATTTCGGAAGCGTTTCCCAGTTTCAGATACGGCATTTTCATTATCTAATCCTGCTTCTTCAAAGGCGGCAAAGGCATCAGCACTTAATACTTCTGCCCATTTATAACTATAATATCCGGCCGCATAACCCCCGGCAAAAATATGACCAAAGGCGCATAAAAACGCATCTTCAACTATAGGTTTTAAAACCATAGTATTCTCGGCAATCCGGTTACGAACATCGTTAATAGTTTCATTCCCTCCGGGTTGATAACGGTGATGTAATTCGATATCCACCAAGGCAAAATGTAACTGTCTTAACATGGCTGTCCCACTCATATAGGTTTTAGCCGCTAATAACTTTTGATAATAATGTTCGGGTAAAGTTTCCCCAGTTTGATAATGTTTTGCCATGCCAAATAATGTGGCTTGATCATAACACCAATTTTCCATAAATTGGCTAGGCAATTCCACCGCATCCCATTCCACATTATTAATTCCCGCTGCCCCAGGATAGTCAACAATAGTTAACATATGTTGCAGGCCATGACCAAATTCATGAAATAAGGTTTCTACCTCTCCAAAGGTCATTAAACTAGGTTTATCATCCACCGGGGGCGTTTGATTACATTGTAAATAAGCAACAGGTAATCGGATTTTAGTTTCGCCATTTTCGACGAATTTAGCTCGGTTAATACAATCATCCATCCATGCCCCTCCCCGCTTTTCTGCGGGGCGACTATAGGCATCTAAATAGAAAAATGCGATCGGATTTCCGCTTGAATTAGCTACTTGAAAATAACGGACTTCTGGATGCCAAATCGGGGCTTGACCATCGGCGGGAATAATCGTAATTTCAAAGATACGTTGAACTAATCCAAATAACCCATCTAACACTTGAGGTAAGGAAAAATAAGGCCGTAATTCTTCATCGGTAAAGGCAAATTTTTCTTCCCGTTGTCGCTCTGACCAAAAGCTAATATCCCAATGTTGTAAATTCTCGGCTTCTTCTGCTCCTTTTGCAAGAGCAAAGGCTTTTAAATCTTGAAATTCCTGTTGAGTTGCTTGATAACTAACAAGACGTAATTCTTCTAATAATGCTTCTACTGCTTCCACATTGGGAGCCATTTTACTCTTTAAACTCAGTTCGGCAAAACTATTGAAACCGAGAATATTGGCTTTCTGTTTTTTGAGTTCTAAAATTCTTTCAATTAAGGGAAAATTATTCCATTCTCCACTCGACGCCCGACTAATATAACCTCGATAAACTTGTTCCCGTAAGTCTCTCCTCTGACTATATTTTAAGAAGGGACTAAAACTAGGTAAATCTAAAGTAATTCGCCAGGGGCCGTTTTCGGCGGTGGCATTTTCTGACCCCGATGAACGGGCAGCTTGAGCAGCTAAACTGAGTAAACTTGGGGGTAATCCGGCGATTTCTTCCGGTGTTGTTAAGGTTAAACTAAAGGCTTTTGTCGCATCTAAAACATGATTAGAAAACTTAGTGGAAAGCTCGGCTAATTCTAACTGAATTGCATTAAAGCGATCGCGATCTTCTCCTTCTAATCCAACTCCAGATAATTCAGCATCTCGTAAAGCCGTATTCACAATTCGTTGTTGAGCCGAATCTAAATTATCCCATTCATCGCTATTTCTTAACTGTTTAAAAGCCTGATAAATTGCTTTACTTTGATTTAGTTTATTGATAAATTGAACAATATTAGGCTGAACCGTTGCATGGGCTGTTCTCAGTTCAGGGCTATTTTTAACTCCCATTAAATGCCCCACAATTCCCCAACTCCAGGTTAACCGTTCCTGTAGTTTTTCTAAAGGTTCAACTAAATCATTCCAAGTGGGTTTTACATCAGTTTCTAACTGAATAAGATCCTGTTCTAATTCTGTTAACAGTTGGGTGATTCCAGGGACAACCTGATCGGGTGTAATCTGTTCAAAAGGGGGTAATCCCTGACCAATTAATAGCGGGTTTTCTGTGATTGTGGAACTCATACTTCTATTATTTTCAATTTAGGGGGTAAATTATGGGTCGAGGGGGGCTTTACAACCCTCAACTCCCATAAGGTCTTGCACCTCACTATTGTATAGTAGAGAACAGGGAATAGGAAAGAAAAGAGTTCTCTATCAAGGTTTGAGCATTATTTATTTTAACGAATGTTTTCTAAAGGAATATCTAAAAGGCCGTATTTATCCCATCCGGGGGCATCAAAATGCCACCATTCTGTAATTAAGGGAATAAATCCTTGTTGCTTCATTTTAACAGCAAGTAAGTCACTATTCCGACGAACTTGGGGAGAATTTCAGGGGTAATCTCTGGCGGCTTTATCGGTAAAATCATCAAAGGCGGTTGGCATTTCTAATTCAGCCCCGGTGTGTAAATCAACTAAGGTTAAATCAACCGCAGCCCCTCGGTTATGGCGAGATCCTTTAGCGGGGTTAGCAACATAACGAGTATCGGGTAAAATTTCCCACATTTGACGAGTCACAGATAGGGGACGATAACAGTCATAGACTTTTAATCCTAACCCCATTTGTTCTAAATCTTGCTGTACTCTTGATAACCGTTGGGCAACATCAGAACGTAATAAACATCGGGGAACAGAATAGATTTTTTTCTTTAAAAAATTGTTGTTTGTGGCGTAGCGAATATCGTGACGAATATTCAGATTAACGCTTTTAATATCAACTAATTTGTCTGTTTCTGAAACTTGGTTATAATCTTGAATTACTAGGGGAGGAGGGGAAGCAGGAGGAGAAGCAGGAGGGGCGTTTAAATTTTGAGCGTGAACGGAATTACAGTTAATACCCAAAATTAGGAGTAAAAATAAGAATAATCGGATCATGAGTTTAGAAAGCATAGGGTTAAAATGATGGTGATGTAATTAGTTAGAAACCGGGTTTCCGAAGGAAATATATTGATTTCATCCCAGAAGTTAGGAGAAGAAACCCGGTTTCTTTTTATATGTCTAAACGTTGATAGATTTGATCGAGGTTTTTCAAGTGATGTTTAGGATCAAAACAAGTATCAATTTCTGTGGGAGATAATGTTGCTTTAACTTGTTCATTTTCTCTAATTAAAGATTGGAAATCTCCATCGGTTTGATTCCAGGCAATATGGGCGCAGGATTGAACAATTTTGTAGGCTTCTTCGCGGTTAATTCCTTTTTCAACTAAGGTTAATAATACCCGTTGACTAAAGACAACACCGCCATAAAGGTTCATATTGCGCTGCATATTTTCGGGATAAACTAACAGATTCTTGACTAAATCCGTGAGTTCCACTAACATAAAATGAGCCACAGTTGAAGAATCAGGTAAGATCATTCGTTCAACGCAACTATGGGAAATATCCCGTTCATGCCAGAGGGCAACATTTTCTAATGCAGCCACCGCATTTCCCCGAATAATTCGCGCCATTCCGGTTAAGCGTTCACTGCGAATAGGGTTGCGTTTATGGGGCATCGCAGAGGAACCTTTTTGACCTTTAGCAAAAAATTCTTCTACTTCTAAAACATCGGTGCGTTGCAGGTTACGAATTTCTACCGCAAACCGTTCAATACTAGCAGCTAATAAGGCTAAAGTTTGCACATATTCTGCATGAATATCCCGGGAAATAACTTGGGTGGAAGCGGTATCGGGTTCGAGTCCTAAATTCCGACAAGCGATCGCTTCTACCCTCGGATCAACGTTAGCATAGGTTCCCACCGCCCCAGAAATTTTGCCCACCGCCACGGTTTGACGCAGACGCACCAAACGTTCCCGGTTACGAAAAACTTCCGCTAACCATCCAGCCAATTTAAACCCAAAGGTGATAGGTTCAGCGTGGATACCATGGGATCTCCCGATCATTACTGTATCTCGATGTTGTTGCGCTTGGTAACGAATGGCCTGACTTAAGGCTTCGGTGCGTTCTAACAACAAATCCACACTGGCCACTAATTGCAACGCTAAGGCCGTATCCAAGACATCAGAACTGGTTAAGCCTAAATGAATGTAGCGTCCGGCATCCCCAACATATTCGTTGACATTGGTTAAAAAGGCAATCATGTCATGGCGGACTTCTGCCTCAATTTCCAGTACCCGCTTGATATCAAAATTCGCCTTAGCCTTAATTTCCTCAACGGCTGCCGATGGAATATATCCTAACTCCGCCTGGGCCTCACAGACGGCTATTTCTACTTGTAACCAAGTTTGTAGCTTGTAAGTCTCTGTCCACAAATTGCCCATTTCGGGCAAAGTATACCGTTCTATCATATTGGAGGTTTGGATTTATCGCTTTGATGTTAAAACAGACGTTAATCGTTCAACAGTAGACTGGTGAAACAGTTGTAGCCCAATTTCTTATCTACTGCATCCGAGCGACGTCACTAACATCCCATTTAGCACAACTGTCCTATTTTAACTTTTGATGTGGATTAGCGATCGCAACCCTTAAAAAGTTTCCAAATTATTGTAGAGACGTACCATGGTACGTCTCTACGTTAGGAAATTAATTTTATTGGCAACAATTCTCCAAATTAATATTAATCTAGTTGATTAGGATTAATTCCTAAACGTCGTAATTGTTCTTCCAGTTGTTGTATTTTTTGTTGAGATTGTTGCAGACGTTCTTCGGCGGTTAAATAACGGTTTCCCTGTTGATTATACCAATATAACCAATCTCTCGTAATTCCTACATGGGTTCCCCGTTCTCGACCAATACCTAATTGTAATTCCGTTAACCAAACTCGTTCACCCGCTTGCAATTGGTATGTACCATTTTCCAGTTTATAAATTTCTAAAGGCGGTTTTCGTTTGCGTAGGGGATTATAAACCACATAATATAATGCCCCCATTTCTGCATAAAACTGTTTCTTTTTCGTATATTCTCCCCGGCGTTTGTGAGACACCACCTCAATAATGAGAATAGGGACTTCGTGTTCTTCCCAAAGTACATAACTCAAGCGTAAATCTTCATCAATAATTCGAGGAACTCCCACACTTAAAAAACCATCGGGAACAATAGCAGGTTGTTCAGGATCATAATAAATTCCCATATCAACCCCAAAAAACCAATCCATACGTTCAGACCAAATAGAAGCTAGGAGAATTTTCAGGAGTCCGGGGATTAAATCTTGCAGTTCGTTATCCACAGGAGTATCATCAGAATCGGGTAAATCTTCCGCAGAAGGTAAACAAAGACCAGGATTGTATTTTAATAGCATTATGGGGTAAGGGATTAAAAGTTAGGTTATATGTTGATTATAACAAAAGGGAAAGGTTCTATTTTGCTTTAGACTAGGGTTCTCTTGAGTTTTATGATATTATTAATAATATTTCTATTCATCCCTTGACTGATAAACCTGTGTTACTAGAGCCACTTTCTCAAAATTGTAGAGACTCACAACTATCTAACCTTGATCAAATTACCTGTTTAGATAACCAACTCCAACAATATTTCTCAGAACAGTTAATTTTAAATTCAGAACTAAATCGAACCTTAGTTAGTTTTCAAGGGAATAAAACTAAAGCTCTTTATCGGTGTTTTAAATATAAAGAAGCATTCTCAGCCTCTCTAGTTGAATATTTACTAGAAAAGTACAATATTAATCAGGGTAATATTTTAGATCCCTTTGCGGGGAGTGGAACAACTTTATTTGCTGCTAATTCTCAGGGAATTAATGCGGAAGGAATCGAATTACTTCCCATTGGTCAGGAAATTATCAATACTAGAAAAATCATTGATTTAGATTTAAGTTTAGAAGATTTAACCAGAATTCAATACTGGAAAAATCAAAAACCTTGGCTAGAAACAAAAGAGTTAGATCCTTTACCCGAACTGAGAATTACAAAAAGTGCTTATCCTGAAGAAACAAAAGCATCTATTGAAAAATACAGGGTTGCTTTATTTCAAGAAAATGAACAGGTAAAAAGCCTATTACGTTTTGCCTTATTATGTGTATTAGAAGAAGTTAGTTATACTCGCAAAGATGGTCAATATTTGCGATGGGATTATCGATCAAACCATCAACAAGGGAAAATACCTTTTAACAAAGGAAAAATCCTCAACTTTGAACAGGCTATTGTTAATAAACTGGATGAAATTATTCAGGATATTCAGCCACCGAGTCAACAATTAGAACTGTTTTCTAAGCATCAACAGAAAGGAATTCTTAAACTTTATAAAGGTTCATGTTTGGATATTCTCCCTACCTTACCTGAAAATGTCTATAATGCAGTGATTACTTCTCCTCCTTATTGTAATCGTTATGACTATACTCGAACCTATGCGTTAGAATTAGCGTTACTTGGCGTGAATGAAAAAGAACTGCTCCAACTTAGACAACAGATGTTAAGTTGTACTGTGGAAAATAAAGCTAAAGATTTATTGAAAATAAATCCAGAATGGAAAACAGCAATTAATATCACAGACAATCAAGATCTATTACAATCTATTTTAAATTACTTAGAGGAACAAAAAGCGCAAGGTTTATTAAATAATAATGGAATTACTAGAATGATCAGAGGCTATTTTTATGAAATGGCTTGTGTGATTCAAGAGTGTGGTAGAGTCATGAAACCTGATACACCTTTAATTATGGTAAATGATAATGTTCGTTATGCCGGGGTCAGTATTTCTGTAGATTTAATCCTCTCAAAAATAGCGGAGGAATTAGGATTTTATATTGAAAATATTTTAGTATTACCCAATGGGAAAGGAAATAGTAGCCAACAAATGGGAATACATGGACGGGAATCTTTAAGAAAGTGTATTTATATTTGGAGAAAGTGCAAATGACACCGAATAACCCCTATCTTCAACATTTAACAAGTAGTGATGATCTGATTACGGATTATCAAGCGACTCGATCAGGTTTTGTTATTTTAGCATTAGAAAAAAACCGGAGAGCAACCCCATTTATTGAACAAGCAAGAACCCTAAAGTTATTTGCATCCCAAGCTAAAATGCCTGCTGATCTTGTAAATATTACAGATATACAACCTGCTTTACTAACAGCCGCAGGATTATCTGAGAAAGCCATAAAATATTTAGAAATTCAAGATAAAATGGATGCAATAGAAGGATTAATTAAGAACTTTTTAGCACCTGCGGGATCAAATTTTGTAGAAGAGTTGGTTTTTCGATTTTTATTAACACGCGGAGAGACATTAGGGGGAACAATGCGGAATGCTGGCGGAATTATAGCACAACGTAAACTCATCCGCACCCTAATTTCTATCCTCAGAATTTCAGGAAAATCTTATCGCTGGCTACATTCTGCAACTAATCAATGGGTGCAAATGCTAGAAGATGATTCTGATATTGAGTTATATTTAAAAGGTTTAAGTTGGCAAAATGAACGAGAAACCCGCACTTTAATATTTAATCGAAAAGTTACTTTAGTGGGTAATAATGTAGATTTATGTTTATTAAATTGTACTCCAGAAGAACTCACTAAAAAAGAACAATTACCCGCCACTTATATTGCATTAGGAGAATTGAAAGGAGGAATTGATCCAGCAGGTGCAGATGAACATTGGAAAACAGCACGAACCGCGTTAGAACGCATTGTAATTGCATTTTCAAAAATAGAACTTCAACCCTACACTTTTTTTATTGGTGCAGCAATTGCAAAAAATATGGCTATAGAAATTTGGCATCAATTGGAAACAGAACGTTTAGAGAATGCAGCTAATCTAACAAATGATCAGCAAATCGCTTCTATCTGTCGATGGATCTGCCATCTTTAGTTTTTGGTGCGTGCACGGGGCTTACGCACCCTACAATTATTAAAATTTTTGCCTGGATTTTGATTAAGGTTTTGGTGCGTGCGCTGCGATGGCCGCACCCTACGAGTTGGATATAAAAAAATTAAATGACTTTTGTTAATACAAACACACTCCCTACATTTCCCCGTCCGATTCTTAAATCTTCATCTAAATAGGTAATATCTAACCAGCCTTTTTGATCCCGCGCTTGTAAACTAAAATCAATCGCAATGAATTTTTTCCCCTTTTCAATATCCGAAATTAAACTATTAGGAGATTGATACCCAATAAACCTTTGAGAACCAATAATAAAGCGATTAAATTTAACATTAACTCGTTTTTCTGAAACGGGTTCAAATTCTGCGGCTACACTAACTAATCCTTCTAATAGTGGTAAACTTTGAACTTCTGCAATATTATAAACTTTCCGATCCCCAACCCGAATACATTGATAAATTTGTCCCAATTGCAGTAAAGGAAATCGACCAATTCCCAGTAATTCATCACTACTGGTATACAATAGTCGCCAATTTCCCTCTAACAGTTGAGGAACTTCTAGGGGGCGGGGGTTGGGATTAAATTCTTCCAATTGAGTCAGGGCGGATAAAATAGCGGCTTTATCCCCTGGGGTGGCGAGTAGACCGCGATTTTTCCCCGCAATCATTTCTAATAAAAGGGCTTTTTTGGAGTCAATCATAGTTTTATCTTATGTTTAAATGATTGTTGGTTAGCTTTTTTAAATCTATAAGACTCAAAATAGATGAAAAAAATATGATAATGTTAACGAGAAAGAATATGAACGTCTCAAAAGTCATGCTGAATCAGAAGGATTATCAATGGCTGAAGTTCTTAGGGATTACATTAAAACCCTCACACCCCCTAAAGGGGGTCGCACTACATCCCACGACTAAAGTGCGTGGGCTTTGTGCGAGGTTGTTGTAAAATTAGATTAAGTCTAACTCAATTATATTTGACACCGAAAACTAAAAATGCTTAACCCATCCTTGCGAGAAATCCCAGCCCATGAACCGGCTGATGTGATTCCTTCCAAACAAGAAATTTCACTGATAGCTTGGTTAGAGTCCACCGGACGTCTAATCGAACGAGATACCACCGTCAGTACTACCACAACCGTTGACTATTTGGAGGAGGAAGAAGAAATCACCGATCTGATTTCCGTTGATGACTCTGCCTATGACGATGATGATGATGATGATGATGATATATCAGAAAGCTAGAAATAGACGCTAGGAAACTAGCGATTTCTGGGATGGTGATTTTGTGGTGTTGAGGATTAAAAATTTTTGTGGATAGCAAACTTTATTCGGTTAAATCATCCAACTGGTCTGGACAAACCCTATTGTTTCTACTGAGTTTAGGGTTGAGTGTATTCGCTTTTAGTTTAGACCGGGTGAACGATAATTTATTTCAAGTTCAAGGCTCGTTATTTTTACCCGCTTTGATTTGTGCGATCGCCGTTTCTATCTTAGGATATTGGGCAATTCCGCTTTTAGTCAAGATTAAAGCCGGACAATTTATTCGAGAAGATGGCCCCCAAGCTCACTTACAAAAAGCCGGAACTCCAACGATGGGAGGGATATTTTTTATTCCTGTGGGAGTTGCGATCGCTTTAATTTTAACTCAATTTAATCCCAATGTGATCGCCGTTTCTACCCTTACCTTAGCTTATGGATTTATTGGTTGGTTAGATGATTGGCAGATTTTAAGACGTAAATCAAATAAAGGGATTTCTCCTAAAATGAAATTGGCGTTGCAGGTAGGTTTTGCGACGCTATTTTGTGTGTGGTTAGCATTAACTCAATCTTCCACTTTAACCAGCGTTGCTTTACCTTTAGGATTAGCAATTCCCCTGGGATTGTTATTCTGGCCCCTGGCAATTTTTGCCCAAGTTGCTGAAAGTAACGCCACCAATTTAACCGATGGTGTAGATGGATTAATGGGCGGTTTAGGTGCGATCGCATTTTTAGGTTTAGGGGCCTATGTCGCCCCCAGCGCACCGGAATTAACCACTTTTTGTGCCTGTATGAGTGGCAGTTGTTTAGGATTTGTTACCCACAACCGCAACCCCGCAAAAGTGTTTATGGGGGATACGGGAGCCCTAGCATTGGGGGGAAGTTTAGCCACGGTTGCCCTATTAACTAACAGTTTATGGGTGTTATTAATAATTAGCGGAATTTTCTTCGTGGAAACCCTCTCTGTAATTGCTCAAGTTAGCTATTATAAAGCTACAAAAAATGCCGAGGGTGTGGGTAAACGTCTGTTCAAAATGGCTCCTATACATCACCATTTAGAATTATCAGGATGGCAGGAAACCCAAGTGGTCGGGAGTTTCTATTTAATTAATGCTATCTTAGTGTTAATTACCCTGCTTCTAGGATACAATCCTTTTTAGGTTTTTGGCCGAATCATGATTAACCTTTCTGTTGTCATTCCGGTTTATAATGGCGAGACTGATTTGCCGGATTTAATTGAATGTTTGCGATCGCAAACCTATCCGGCAGATCGAGTAGAATATTTATTAGTTGATAACAATAGTCGGGATAATTCTGTATCTATTGTTCAGGAATTAGCCGCATCTTCTTCAATTAATATTCGTTCATTATCAGAAAATAATATCCAAAGTTCCTATGCCGCTCGCAATGCCGGAATTAAAGTCGCAACCAGTGATATTATTGCCTTTACCGATATGGATTGCCGACCGGAACCCCAATGGTTAGAGCAATTAATTCAGCCCTTTTCTAACCCTAATATCGGTCTAGTAGCAGGTGAAATCATTGCCCTACCCAGTCACAATTTATTAGAAAAATATGCAGATAAACAAGAAACTTTATCCCAAAAACATACCTTAAATAATAGTTTTTTACCCTACGGTCAAACCGCTAATTTAGCCATACGTCGCGTTATTTTTGAACAGGTGGGTTTGTTCCGTCCCTACCTCACCACTGGGGGAGATGCGGATATGTGTTGGCGGATTCAACAACAAACCAATTATCAATTAGAATTAGCATCCCAAGCAATAGTTAAACACCGTCATCGGTCAACTTTAAAAGCATTAAAAAGTCAGTGGCGACGCTATGGAGAATCAAATCGGTATTTGCATGAACTCCATGGGATTAATTTAATGAAAGAGTTAACAACTTCAGAATATTTATATCGGTTAGGACGTTGGTTTTTAAAAGAATTACCCCTGGGTACGGTCAAACTCTTAACCGGAAAAGCCGAAATCGTGGATTTAATTAGTACCCCCATCTCCTTATTTAATGGAAATGCTCGTTTCCAAGGACAACAACAGGCTAAATTATCAGACCAAGCCAAAGTAATTGAACAACTTTAAATAGGATGGTTAAAATGTTTTCCTGTTATCAACTCAATTTTTCGGGTCAACCAAAACCGGAAATTCTTTATGATGGTTTCTGTCCTCTGTGTATTCGTTCCATGACCCTTTTATGTTATTGTGACTGGTTTCAACAATTCAATTATATTCCCGTTGAAGAACAATGGACGACCCTTCAAAAGACCTATCCTCAGCTTTCTTTAGAAGCCTGTTTAGCTGAAATTCATCTCATTTTTCCTAATGGTTCTGTGAAAACAGGTTTCTTTGCATTGCGCGAAATGATTCACTATCTACCCCTTCTCTGGCCGTTATTATTCATCCTTTATTTTCCGGGTGCTTCCCTCTTAGGGCCAAAAATTTATAGCTTTGTGGCTTCCCGGAGAAAACGCTTAACACGATGCAGTTTTGATAGCTGTTCTTTAAAATAAATCATTTTTTTTGATCCTTATTAGGAACAATAACTAAAACTATTTTAATGCCTTGACGGTTGCTATAATTCAGATTATAATTGTTTGTTAATCCAATCGCCATGACTCAATTTAGACTATCTCAACAACACTTAAATTTGTTGTCTCTGTGTCCTCGAAAATTTCAATATACCTATTTAGATCAATTAGTTTCACCCACTTCCCCAGAACAGGAAGAACGCATCGCCTGGGGAAATCAGTTTCACTTGTTAATGCAGCAACATGAGTTAGGATTACCTGTGGATTTGTTACTGATCCAAGATCAGGAATTAAAACGCTGTTATGATGAATTTTTAAGTGTAGCATCGGATATTTTTAGGTTAAATTCCGATCCCGCAACCTTCTTTTTTAGAGAAGCAGAACATTACCGTAGTTTGAATTTTAGGAATAATTTATTAGTAGTTATTTATGATTTAATTAAAGCCGAAGAAAAACAGGCCCAAATCTTTGATTGGAAAACCTATCCTCGTCCTCAAAATCGCCAACTTTTAGAAAATAATTGGCAAACTCGTTTATATCCCTATCTTTTAGTCGAAACCAGTCAATATTTACCCGAACAAGTTTCAATGACCTATTGGTTTGTTAAGTCTCCTCAAAAACAACCACCTGAATTTTTAAACTTTCCCTATACTCAACAACAACATCAGAAAAATCAACAGGATTTAAACCAACTAATTGATCAATTTCATAACTATTTAGACCGTTATCAACAGGGTGAATCTTTCCCCCAAGTTGATCAAAGTCAAGGACATTGTAAATCCTGTCAATTTGCTATCCGTTGTCAACGGGTTTCCGAAGAATTATCCCTGGATCAACCTTTAAATTCTCTGAATCTATATAATATTGATCAAGTCCAAGAAGTTATAATTTAAAGAAATCATCATTCCTATGTGGCAAATTCAACCAAATTTAGATACTCCTGATTGGATTATCCCAATTATTCAAGAGTACGCTCCTCAAATTTCAGGGAAATATGTGGCTCAATTATTATTACATAGAGGTATACAAACCCCTCAACAATTGCTAGGGTTTTTAAACTATAATTGTTATCAACCATCTAGTCCATTTCAATTTGGAATAGAGATGAAAAGGGCAATTGAGCGATTAATTTTAGCCCGAAATCAACAAGAAATTGTCACAATTTGGGGAGATTTTGATGCCGATGGAATTACCGCAACTTCCGTATTATGGGATGGTTTAGGACAATTTTTTAGTCGGGAAAATCAACAATTATCCTATTATATACCCAATCGTTTAACCGAATCCCATGGATTAAATTGTGCCGGAATTGATCAATTATATCAACAGGGATGTCAGTTAATAGTTACCTGCGATACCGGAAGTACCAACTTAAAAGAAATTGAATATGCGAATCAATTAGGCATTGATATTATTGTTACCGATCATCATACTTTACTTGAAGAAAGACCTCCAGTAGTTGCTATTATTAATCCCCGTTATTTATCTTTAGATCATCCTTTATATCATCTATCGGGGGTGGCGGTTGCTTATAAATTAATTGAAGCATTATATGAAACTTTGCCCGATATTCCCCAACGTCCCTTAGAAGATTTATTGGATTTAGTCGCCATTGGTTTAATTGCTGATTTAGTTCAACTTAAAGGAGATTGTCGCTATTTAGCTCAATTAGGAATAAAAAAATTACAACAACAATTAAAAAATCCTACCCGTCCAGGGGTTGCCAAACTGTTAGATTTATGCAAACGAACAGGTGATCGTCCTACCGATATTTCCTTCGGTCTTGGCCCTCGAATTAATGCCGTGAGTCGCATTTATGGGGATGCTAAATTCTGTGTTGAACTTCTAACCAGCAAGGATAAAAAACGCTGTCAAGAATTAGCGATAGAAACCGAATTAGCTAATACCCGGCGCAAAGGATTACAAAAAGAAGTTAGTCACGATGTGATGAAAAAATTAAAAAAAATTGACCTATCTACAACTCAAGTTATTGTGTTATCTGATCCGCAATGGCAAGGAGGAGTTTTGGGTTTAGTGGCGGGTCAAATAGCTCAAGAGTATGGACGACCGACCATTTTATTAAGTACAGAGGGAACAATAGATTTAAGCAATTATCAGCAGGAAATTAGCGATAATTCAGAAGTAAAATTAGCCAGGGGTTCTGCTCGTTCAGTGAATCAAATTGACTTATATGAATTAGTCAAAAGTCAAGCCCATCTTTTGCATCGTTTTGGGGGTCATCCCTTCGCCGCCGGGTTGAGTTTACCAATAAAAAATATTCCGATATTTATAGATGCAATTAATCGCCAAATGCGAGAAAAATTAGAATCTGATTTGTCGGATATTGGACAACGAAATATTCAAGTTGATTTAGTTTGTACCGTTGCCGAATTAGGGTTTGATTTATTTCAGGAATTAAAACTATTAGAACCCTGTGGTATGGGAAACCCAGTTCCTAAAATATTAATTAAAAATTGTTGGTTTACTAATGCTTGGAATACTTCAGAAAAGGATTTAAGAGGGAAAAAAGTTCAATATATTAAAACCACCTTTGAACTATGGGATCAGTCTATATCAACTGGATTTCCTGGGGTATGGTGGGGACATTATAAAGATGAGCTACCCGAAGGAATATTAGATGTGATTGTAGAACTCGATTTTAATACCTTTAAAGAACAATATGAAATTAGAATCTTAGAATTACGTTTTGCTCAAGATCAGAATCCTCCAGCCTCTATTGATCTTGCTAATCATCCTATTTTAGATTATCGTAATCAAAACTTTAATCAACCTTTATCTGATCACTTATTAATTCTCAATGACTGTCCCACCTGTTGGGAAGACTTACAATCTTGGTTTCGCCGCGCCCATACTGAAAAAAGACCTTTAGCGATCGCTTATACCCTACCCGAATTATTACCGCCTGAAAAAATTTGGGAACAACTGATCGGTATTGCCAAATATCTCAGTCGTACCCATCAACCCGTGACTATTCAACAACTCCGAAATCAATTAAACTTAGGAGTAATTCCCTTAAAAATTGGTTTTAAAATCTTGCAACAATTAGGATTTAATATTGAATATCAAGATCAAAAGTTAGATATTAGCTGGGAAAAATTATCCGGTTTTTATGCTTCTGAAACCCTGAATCAATTAATCCAAAACTTCCTAGATACCATCCAAGAAGAACAGTTTCGCCGTCGATATTTCTGTAAAATTCCCTTGTCAACCCTCGAATCAATTGCGATTCAAACCATCATCAAGGAAGGTAACAAAAACTGAACTTAAAAATTTAAAATAATGGAAGTTAAGATTCCTGAATCGGGAATGATCCATTTTTCCTAATCCTGTTGTATAATAAAAAATCGTACCCTTAAAATATCCCTGTGTGATTTCTAAAAAGGCAGGGAATCTAACTATGGTCGTTTGTCCCCAGTGTCAATTTGAAAACCCAAATCTAAATAAGTTTTGCCAAAGCTGCGGTACTTCCCTCACCCAGAAATATTGTCCTGAATGTGCGGCTACCGTTCCCCTAAATACCCTGGAATGTCACAACTGCGGGACAGTAACTGGAACAGTTTATCTCGCCGTGGTTAGCCCTTCGTCCTTAGTCGCTTCTCAACCTGATCAATTAGAATCTTTAAATAATGACCATTTAGAGGGGGCCAATACCGTCGAGGAAGCGATTTCAGATCGAATTGAGACTGAACCCCTCACTCCTGACACCCCTCAAGAGTCAGACCCAACACCTGCGGCCATTGAACCCGAAGAAGAAATTTTTTCCCAAACAGATATCGAAGCCATCACCATCGCGCCCCAGGATGCCCTGAGTCCCTCCGGTGAACCGTCACCGCAGGATAGTCTGGAATCGCTCGAACTCCCTATTGGAGCCTATTTAGACCCCCAACAGCGTTATCAACTCCTCGAACCCTTACCTCCGCTACAGTCAGGGGAAACCATCACGGTGAAGGTTTTGGATACCCAACCCTTGCAGGTATCTCCCCTAAAAGCCCTAGAAAAACAAGATTCTACCCCCTCAGACAAGCAATTACAGACCTTTATTATTACGGCGGCACAACCCTATTTTTCCTTAGCTTCCGAGCATTCTAACTATTTCCCTCGCTTACAAGATGCCTGGGAACAGCCTTTCTATAGTGTGATTATTTTAGAAGATTTTACTAATTTCCCCCTATTATCTGACCAGTGGAGTAACAAGAAAAACACAGCCAAACAAATTGTTCATTGGTTAGAGGACTTAGTAAAACTCTGGGTATTGTTGGAACCTTGGAACTGTCGTCAAAGTTTATTAGAAATTCAGAATTTAAGGGTTTTTTCTGAAGATTCTCAACAGTTATGTTTAAAACAATTGTATTTTGAATCGCCCAATTCTGCCCTGAGTTTATCGGATTTAGGATTATTATGGCAGGAGTTATTTCAACAATCCCAACGGACTTATGTAGGTTCCTTAAAAGAAAAATTACGCGATTTAATTGAAGGAAAAATTCAAACCGTTGAACAATTGCAAAAAGATTTAATGGTAGTTTTAGATGAAATTAATTTTCCCTCAACCTCAACTCCCCAACCGATAGATCGAACAGAAACCCCGCCATCGAGCTTAAATCAAGCTCCAACGGTAATTCCGGCTCAGAAACTCAAATCCCTAGAAGCGGTGGGACGTACCGATATCGGACGTCAACGGGATCACAATGAGGACTGTTTTGGGATGGAAACCCAAATCAAGATTCAAGAAACACCCCAGGGACAAACAAGCTCCGTCCGGGGTTTATATATTCTCTGTGATGGGATGGGAGGACACGCCGGAGGGGAAGTGGCGAGTCAAATGGCGGTTGACACCCTGAAAGACTATTTTCAAAACCAATATCCCGATGGACTCCCCACGGCAGAAATCCTACAGGATGCAATTCTTCAGGCAAATGAAGCGATTTATACTGAAAATCAACAGGGAGTCCGTTCCGGTGTGGGTCGCATGGGTACAACCTTAGTGATGGCCTTAGTGGTTGGTCACCAAGTGGCGGTGGCTCATGTGGGAGATAGTCGGTTATATCGTTTAACTCGCACCCATGGGTTACAGCAAGTTACCGTTGATCATGAAGTCGGACAACGGGAAATTCAAAAAGGAATTGAGCCCGAACTAGCCTACTCTCGTCCCGACGCCTATCAATTAACTCAAGCCTTAGGGCCGAGGGAGGAGCAGTTTGTTCATCCCGAGGTTCAGTTTTTGGAAATTGAGGAAGATACGGTTCTAATTATAGCATCCGACGGCTTAACGGATAATAACCTCTTAGAAATATTCTGCGAAACTCAACTTGATCCCTTACTCAAGCCCGAAACCCCTTTATCCACAGCAGTAGACAGTTTAATTGCTCTGGCGAATCAACATAATGGTCACGATAATATTACGGCTATTGTAGTTCGAGCTTGGGTTTAGGGGAAGGGGTGTCTCAACGTAGTGAGTCCTTTAGGACTCTCTTAGAGGGAGCATAGGGAGGTTGTTTAACAGCGTAAGTTTTATTAACAAATGCTAACGTATGTTATAGTTTAATATAGCAATCCTAAATAAGTTGTAACACTTGCTCCTTGCTGTGCCTGGGTTGTAGGCTCATTTATCTCCACAACTCAAATAGGATTGCTATACATGGCATACATACCACTCAGAAAAGCGGTCGAATTTCTGGATCTGCATCCAAATACGTTGAGAAAATACGCCGATGAAGGGAAGATCAAAAGCATCAAAAACCCAGCAGGACAAAGACTGTACGATGTCGAATCCTACATCAGAGATACAGTGGTCGCTACCACTGTTTGCTACTGCCGAGTTAGTTCAACAAAACAACGGGATGACCTCGATAGACAAGTTGTCTATATGCAATCAGTCTACCCAGATGCAGAAATTGTCCGAGATATCGGTTCAGGACTTAACTTCAAAAGGAAAGGATTGCAAGGGTTACTGGTCAGACTTATGCGAGGAGATAAGCTCACAATTATTGTTGCCTGTAGAGACAGATTATGTCGATTCGGATTTCAATTATTCGAGTTTATGGCAGAACAAAACGGTGGAAACATCGTGGTTCTCGAAAATCCTATATACTGCCCAGAAACCGAACTCACAGCCGATCTTCTCTCCATCCTTGGTGTCTTTTCTTGTCGGATGCACGGACTCAGAAGCTACAGCAAAAAAATCAAAGAAGATCCGAATCTACCTAAACCCTGAACAAAAAAAATTGCTCAAACAATGGTTCGGAGTTAGTAGATTTGTCTACAACGAAACCATTAAATATTTGCAGCAACCTGATACAAAAGCCAACTGGATGGCGATTAAAACAGGAATCTTAAACGGATTACCGGAATGGGCTAAACCCGTTCCTTATCAAATTAAATCAATAGCCGTTAAAGATGCTTGTTTAGCTGTTAAAGCTGCAAAAAAAGGGTTTAAGGTAGACGGTAAGATTCGTCGATGTAAATTTCGGAGTCGCAAGGATGTAAAGCAATCAATTTATATCCCTAAATCCGCGATTAAAGATTGTGGAATTTACCACAGTATATTAGGAGAGTGTCAATTCAAAGAATCACTTCCTAATAATTTTAGTGATGGTCGAGTAACACTAATTTACGGTGAATATTACTTGACCATTGCTACAGAAGTGCAGCAACTAAATTCCGAGAATCAAGGGAGAGTTGTTGCCTTAGATCCTGGTGTTCGCACATTCATGACATTTTTTTCTGAAACATCTTTTGGTTGGCTAGGTAAAGATTCTAACTTGCACGTTCAGAAATTATGTTTCAAGATCGACATCTACCCAATTAAATATGGATAGGGATCTAAATGGTGCGCGAGGGATTTTCCTTCGTGCATTGGTTGATACGCCTTGGTTGAGAAAACATCTTGACTTATGTATTTGTTAACAAACGTTAGCAAAAAAGTATCGGTAAACTCATTACCCATTAATCATTACCTATTCGTAATTCTCTTAACTGATAACTGAATTTATGTTAATTCTAACGTTGTTAGACCCCCAACAAAAAACCCCCCTGCGACAGTGGACATTTGCACAGGAGGCGGTAATTCGAGTTGGACGGGCGGCGGATAATCAAGTTGTAATCGTTGATTCCTTGGTTTCCCGTTATCATCTGGAGTTACACCGTCCAACGGATGAAACCCTGAATTCCCTTTGGTTACTCGTGAGTAAGGGAACAAATGGAACCTTTGTGAATGGGGTTCTCATGAATCAGGGTTTAGTCGGGGATGGTGCTTTAATTGAATTAGCAAAAGATGGCCCCTTATTGCAAATTCAACTCCAGGCCAGTGTCATTGCTATTCCGGCCACTCCTCCCTCCTGCAAACATCAGGGGAATACGCCGGGGAATTTATTCTGTATTCATTGTGGGCTTCCCATTCTGGTTGAACGCACAATCCGACAATATCAAGTATTGAGAACCATCGGACAGGGAGGAATGGGAACAACCACCCTAGCCTGGGATTCTACCACGGCTAAATCGGCTGTGCCTGTTGTCGTTGTTCTCAAAGAAATGAATGCGGATATGGCACAAATTGCCAAGGCCCAAGAATTATTTGAACGGGAAGCCCGTACCCTAAAAGCCTTAAACCATGAGGGAATTCCCCAGTTTTATGACTTTTTCGTGGAAGATGGCAAAAAATATTTAGTCATGGAAATGATCCATGGCACCGATCTGGAACAGTATATCCATCAACGGGGGCCAGTAATTCCCCAACAGGCGATTCAGTGGATGATTCAAACCTGCGAGATATTGGACTATATTCACTCCCTCGATCCGCCTCTAATCCACCGAGATATCAAGCCTGCAAACTTGCTCTTGCGGAGACGGGATCACCGCATTGTAGTTTTGGACTTTGGAGCCGTGAAGGAAATCGGAACGCCGCCCGGAACCCGCATCGGGGCTGAAGGATATAGCGCTCCTGAACAGGATCGAGGACAACCCCTGACTCAATCGGATTTATATGCGATCGGTACGACCTTAATTTTTCTACTGACCGCCGAGACACCCCTAAAATTCTATGGTAAACGAGGGAATAGTTATGGTTTTGAACTCGATAACGTTCCGACTATTACGCCTCAACTGCGAAAAGTAATTGAACAAGCCACGGAATACCGACCAAAGGATCGCTATCCAACGGCTCAATCTCTATCTCAAGCTTTAGCCCAGTGCCTAAATTGATCAAATCGTGAGGAAGATTTATGCAAAGGAGGAGGAAAGGGCAAAGGACTAAAAGCCACGGATAGAGAAATACAAAACTTTAGACAGTGGAATTTGAAAGGATGAATTTTTGATTGATTATAGACCGACTGAAATCAAGGAGAGTTTGAGAAATAGGTTTCTAATCTTCGTCTTCATCCCAAGCTTCAACGGCTAATAACTCGCTGAGTGGATCTTGCATGGAGAAACCAAATTCTAACAATTCCTGTTTCCAATATTTCCATTCATCGCCATAGAGAAGGGCAATTTTCCATAGACTATCGGAAGGTTTGATAATGTCAGACTTGACCAGGGAATCCACCTGACGCTGTAATTTATCCATCGGGTGTATAACCTTTTGGCTCATAATACCTCTTAAGTTGTTCTAATTTCTAAAGGGTTAACGCTTTCCAACCTGAACGATTTTTCTTTGCATACAGGGCTAATGCCACTCAAAGCAACTTCCTCGATCATGAGTATAGCATAAACTTTGAAAAAGCAATCTTTTTTTTTAATTTAGGTGTTAATTCTCGTTGACGATGGCTTGAATTTCACCCTAAAGCCAATTATAGCGGGGAAAACCAAAAAGTGTAATCCCAACTTATTGACTAGGAATCGCTCTTTAATTAATCGGTATCCGTAATACACAATACCCAAACTTGATAGTTTCGCTTATCAATTCCAAACCAAGTCACATCCCAAGAAACGCCCGCGAACCACTCTGTCCAAGGTTCTTGAGAAATATACATCTGAATTTCATCATAGCGACTTCCAAACAAAGTCTCACAAAATTTCATCCCGATATCCTTCGCTTGTTTCGCAGTTCCTTCAAATTCTTCATCTGCGCCACCTAAAAATAAAGCCTCTGCTAATTCTCCATCTAAGGTGAAAGCACTGGTATCTTCCGTTAGGTCTAGGTCTGTGGTTAAAGGGGTTTCAATTTCTAAAGCTGATAAACCATCCATCACTGGGGGTAAGGTAACAAACTGTTCAAAAAAATTAATTTCATTCAGTAAGTCCCTGGAGCCAAACCAATTTAACACCGCATGGGGAGAAACCTTAAATCGGGCGAACTCCGCACCCCCATTAACCAAAATTTTTCTTAATTCTTGGAGGAGTTTATTAACAGATGGATCTTCTAGGGGGGTATATACGACTTGTAATTCTTGCCACATTTGCTCAATTTCTTCTTCCGAAGGGCGGTATTGGTCTCGATTAGGAACTAACATCAATGTTGATCTCCAGTTAACAATATTTTATATACTTTACTTGAGTCTTTAAAAACTCACAAGATTATTTTCAAAAAATATTATAAAAGTTAACAGAATTAATAGAGGTTTTTATGGTACTTGTTGATTCTTTTCAGAATCAGCGATCACACTGTAAAATAAAATTAGGCTTATTTTACTCATCTATTTTCTAAATTTATGGAAATGGAAACCTTAAAACAACTAACGAAAAGTTTTGATTAATACCCTACAAGGGAAATATGCTCATTCTCCCACCAGTAGTGAAGATTTTGCTCAACAAAAACAATCATAACATTGACTGGGAGGAATGCAACGGATGAATATTATTTTAGTCTAGTACATCCATCACAACTTTTGCAGCCTCCGTTAAACCTTTGGTGAAAGGAGCATATCCAGTTGAACAACAAGTTTTAATAATGTCTAAATCAATCTCAAACCCTAGTTTCCATCGGATTTGAAGTGGTCGTTGATTGCTACTAACTTCTGAGAGATAAGTTGATTTTGCGATCGCAGTTTCTAAAACATTTTTGATCTCATCTAAGGTTTCTATATTCTCCAGTTGTTCAATGTACAAAATCACAATCAGATAATCTCGCACTTTTGAGTTCTCGTCTAATTAAAGTATGAAGCGCTCCTTCTTTATCCTTGTCAATAATTTTTCCACCGTCTTCGGGTTTAATATAAGGAATACTTGCGCCTAATTCTGCTTCCCCTTCAGCAATTAATCCAATCCGAATCGGACGACTCATGCAGGATTTCCTCCAAATACATTGGTAAACCAAAGTTCACCTAAAGCGCCATCATAAGCTTCCAGTGCTTTTTGAAAACGCACAGAATCTATAGGTAAACTATGAACTTGAGTTTTACCTTCGTTATCTAGTTCAACAGCACGAACTTGATAAGGTTCAACATAATTTAACAGGACAGGAGAATGGGTTGTAATTAAAACTTGAACAGGTTTTCCCGCTATTCCTTCTGTTGATACTATTTTCAATAATTCCATCATTTTATGCAGTAACCAATTACGATTAGCGTGCAAAATATCAACTAGAGCATAAACAATCCCTTGTCCTGTCCTTTCCATGTCACCATTTGATGAGCCATTATTAGATAAGTAAACTGGGGAAAAATCGTAAATACTCACCTTTCTTAAGGCATTGCCAACAAAAGAATCGGGGTATTGATTAGAAACCAAAAATTTTCCGAGTTGAACAGCAAACTGACTGATTTGATTACGAGTTTGTTTAAGATTTCCTATAGAAACTTTTTGCTGAGGATAATCAAGATGGACTAATAGCTCTGAAAATATTGTATTTTCTTCAGAAGAATTGCTTTCTGTTGGAGGATGGGTACTCACTTCAAACAACAGTGAATCTAGTTTCCCATGCCAGAATTTAGATTCCAAACTCTGTTGATTCTTACTGACAATTGTTAAAGAATTGGCAAACAAAGGTATTACCTCTGTCTTACTCGTAGTAGCTATCAACCTTTGGATAAAATCAGATAATACAGCTAAAGATTCACAAATATTTGATTTTCCCGAACCATTCGGCCCAATAAAGACAGTTAAGGGTTCTAAATTAACTTCTGTATCAAAGAGGCTTTTATAGTGCTGAACTCGTAGTTTAGATAACATCTCTTTTAGAGTAAGCAGATTTATTGATTATATAACAACTTCAAACACTTTGTAAAACAAAAACTTTTGTCCACGCAAAGGATGTTTGTACAATACCTTATGCAATACCATACCGCTATAATACTCAGGTTGAGTTAACTGCGATCGCTATTATTAAAACCAGGTTTCTCAAATAATTAGAAACCCGGTTTCTTGAGTTTCTGCGACAATTTTAAACCGTACAAATTTCGGTTAACGTGGCAACAAAATTCGGGTAAGAAATTCCGGCGGCTTCAGCGCGGTGAATAGTAGTTTTTCCTTGACAATTCAAAGCCACGATCGCTAAACTCATGGCAATTCTATGATCCGTATCGCTATCAACTTCTGTCCCCGTTAAAGGAAAACCCCCGGTAATTTCTAAGCCGTCGGGACGTTCACTAATTTTAGCTCCCAATTGACTCATTTGAGTCGCCATTACCGTAATCCGATCACTTTCTTTCACCCTTAATTCTTCCGCATCTTTAATAATAGTTGTCCCCTCAGCAAAAGCCGCAGCCACCGCCAAAATTGGAATTTCATCAATTAATCGAGGAATAATATCCCCCCCAATTTCACAGGCTTTTAATTGACTATATTTAACTCGAATATCCGCCACAGGTTCCCCCGCCACAGTCCGTTCATTCTCTAATTGTAAATTCGCTCCCATTTTTTCTAAAGCTTCTAAAATCCCGGTGCGAGTCGGGTTAACCCCCACATTTTCCACGACTAATTCCGACCCGGGAACAATGGCCGCGGCCACTAACCAAAAGGCCGCCGAACTAATATCCCCCGGAACCACAACGTGCTGACCGTGTAGTTCTGCTGGCCCTTTAACGGTTACACTATAAGTATCTGGTTCAACGGTTAAATTCGCCCCAAATGCCCTTAACATTCGTTCACTGTGATCCCGTGACAGGGCGGGTTCGGTAACGGTGGTTTCTCCTTCGGTCATCAACGCGGCTAACAGAATACAGGATTTCACCTGGGCTGAAGCAATGGGGGAAACATAATGAATGGGGCGCAGGGCTTGACCCTGAACCGCTAGGGGTGCATAAGATCCCCCTTGACGGCCCCAAATAGTGGCCCCCATCTGTTGTAAAGGTTTGGTAACACGGGACATGGGGCGACGTACCAGGGAACTATCCCCGGTGACACTAAAAAATCGTCCGGGGTGGGAGGCGAGTATTCCTAACATTAACCGTAGGGTTGTACCGGAATTACCCGCGTCTAAGACTTCCAGGGGTTCTTGAAGATTACCCAGTCCAATGCCTTTGACTTCTACCCGTTGGGAATTTAACTCGGAAATTTCCGCCCCCATCCGAGAAAAACATTCGGCGGTACTGCGGGGGTCTGCTCCTAACAATAACCCTTCGATGGTGGTGACACCTTTAGCTAAGGCTCCTAACATTAAGGCGCGATGGGAAATTGACTTATCCCCAGGAATGCGGATGCGACCTTGTAAGGATAACCCAAATTTGGGGGGGTGTATTGTTAATATTTGCTCAGTTTCTCTATTTTCTGTTGTTATGATAGTCTCTTGCATTTTATGATTTTAGATTAGGCCACTGATTTCTAAAAGTGATCCTACCGCTTTCTCGACCCTAAGCAAATTAGAAACGTCGAGAATTTTACCTAATATTGAGATGAATTATGTTAACACACTATCGTGTCCCTGTGAGTCTGTCTTTAGTTGCCATAGACTTACCCCTTCGCTCTTTAATTGAGGGGTCGGCAACCCTGTATCAGAAGGAGCGTGACCAGTTCCATTTATTGTTACATGAACCTGCCTTAGTGGAATGGGAGCCCGATATTTTGCCCCAAGAAACAGCCCCCCCGCCCCAAAAACCCCGTCTATTGTGGTTAGAGGTGTCTCCCTATCGGGCGGTGATGACGATGCAGGGACAGGGGAAATATAGTTATCGTCATTTATGGCAACAGGGAATGTATGGCTTGAGTCGCTATTATTTACAAACGGATTTACAGGCCATGGCCAGTCAATTGCGTCTGCGTAATTTTACTCGGAAGTTGGAGTTAGTCGGACATCCTCTACCTGAATATGTGCGTTTAGAATACGAACTCTGGTCAGAAAATCTACAAATGGGTCGTTATGTTTTAAGTTTGGAAATTCATCATTAACGGGTGTCAGGTTTTGGGTGCAGGGAAAAGATTACGGGGTGTCAATCTTCTCCCCCGTTTTCAATTGAAATCATTGATTTTTGTTAGTCTATTAATTTTTCTACATCTATTAACTGATCTTCAACTTGGCTCAATAATTCTTGGCTTTCTTTGATTGCAAATTCAAGTTTAACTTTGAGTTCTTTCAAAGGTTCTTCTGATAATTTTTTGGATTCAAGGATTTGCTGCAAAATGGTTGATATTTGATCGATATAATCACTGTAAGAAACATTATTTTCATTCGTAATATATTCTTTAGATAATTGGTTGGTAATATACTTTTTCATTTCAGATTTTCTCTCTTCAAATTTATCTTTCATTAACTCAGTAGCTTCTTGAATATACTGTTGCACATCAATGGAATATTTTTCTTTAACAATCGGAATGTTCAATCTCAATAAATTTAGAGGTGCAACAAAATTATTATGCAATTGACCCCAAATAGAAATTTGTGGCTTAATACCCATGTTTATATTAGACATTCCATCAGGGATTTCATCAGAAGAAAAATCTGGCAATTGCCACTCATCGGTCAGATCCAAATTAAGTGAAAAATTAGTTTGTATTCTTGTACGAACTCGTATTACAGACTCTTGTATTTTTGGTAAATATTTGTTAATCAGTTTAGATAATTCCTCCTCAGTCATTGAAATGTACTCATTAATTTTTTCCTCTTTATCTGATAGAATCTTTTCAAAATATTCTTCTGTACACTTTTTTATTCTTTGAGAATATTTATTAGATTCATTCTGACTTGTACACTCTAAAATTTTAGGGTTAATACCAAGAGCCGATATCTTTTTCTCTAAATCGCTAGAGCGAATATTAGGAGCCCAATTTTTGAGTACAACAGAATCCAAGTAATCATTTAAATACTTCAACTGTTCATTGAGTTTTTCTTCTAAAACCTTTTCATTAGTTTCAATCAGGTCTTTTTCGCTTTTAACAAATTTAATATCGTCTTGAATTTGGTTAAAATCTCTATTGAAACCACTCTGCCAACACATCAGATCATTATTGAGATTCTTTAAACGGTTTTCACTCTTCTTCAGTGAACTTTTAAGAGAAAGAGGAGCGCTCTTAACTAAAAGTACATTAATGGTATTTTCCAAAAAATCACTAAACTTTGATTTCTCCCAGAGCTTTCTAGCTTTTTTCTGAAGCGTATCAAATGTTGTTGTTTTTAGGTCTTCTTCCCAGTCCATCCCAAAAACTTCTGCTGCTAAAGCAAAAACTTCTGCTGCTAAAGGTTCATCCTTTTTTAGTTCATCCTTTTTTAGTTCATCCTTTTTTGGTTCATCCTTTTTTGGTTCATCCTTTTTTGGTTCAGGTATTTTTAGTTCAGATATTGCTTCAGGAGAATATTGTTTAATTTCTTGAATAAAATTAGTAGCGCAAAAAGCCCTTCTTCCTGAAACTTCAAAAATTTTATTATTTCTGTCGTCAGAAGAATTTAGATTAAAGCTGGCTATAATTGACTCTCGCAATTGTTCAGAAGTTATTGTGTCACCAGGTTTACGTTGATCGATTTTATTCACTAAAATGTATAAGTTATCTTCACCAATAACCTCTACAATCTCTTTAATCTCAGTTCTGATCTGGTTATCAACTTCAGTATTAAAAACTGTATAATCTAAGACAACTAAAACAACTGAACTTTGATTGAGTTGTTTTCTAATCAGTTGCTTTCTAATGTTTTCTTGTGTTTCTCCTGCATTGTTTTCTCGGGAATTTGGCCCAGGTGTATCAATGATGACTAAATTACCGAGCCTTTTTGTTATGTTAATTTTTTCATCTTGTATAAAAGGTGTTTCGATACGAGGTAGATCCTTAATTTCACTCCAGATCCCATTAATGCTAGAATCTAACTTGCTACAAAGCCTAACAAAATCATTGATTTCTGTTATAGCTTGTTTAATCTCCTCATATCCTGTAATCTGCGGTGGAAAAATTAGTTCTCTTTCTTTAACTTTCTCAGCTAAATTTTTTAGGAGTGGATAATCAGCAATTTTCTTTAACGTATCATCCCATCCTAAACATTCTACTATTTTAATTCGCAATGTTTCCATTGCACTATTAAATAAAGATAAAGTAGCTTCACTAATGGTTAAAAATGGTTCTGTTAATTCTGCTTTAAACACTATTTCTGTAGGATAAGCTGTCATATCAAGAGTACGACTAGGGAGTAACTCTCTCCCAATCATGGCATTGACCAGGGTAGATTTACCAGCACTGGTTGGTGCAACAATCACAACTCTTAGTTCAAAATTTTGTATACTTGGAAGTGCCTCATTGATTTGATTATGAAATTGAATATATTTTTTCTTTTCACTCTCTATCGTAAATAGATCGCTGGCACGTCTCATTAACTTGCCTGTCTCTTGCAATGTTTCTACTACCTTCTTCTGTAAATCTTGTATAGACGCTGTGAGAGATTGAGTTTCCATATACTTTACCTTAATTGGCTTGTTTTCGAGCAGAGAATGGGTTACTTATCTGTTGTTGCTGTACCTGAAACTGGTACTAATATAACTTTTCCCCATCCTAACTCTACTATACTACAACTCGATAAAAATTACAATAAAAATAATGCTATAGGAGAATCAGCACTCAAATACTCTAGGAAGATAGCAATGCTACCTCTATTATAAGAATTGTTGCATCTAAAAAAGATATGACAAAAATGGCGATCGCTGTAATCGCATTTTTCCTAATTGTTAATTTCACTTAGATGATGCGTGCGCCACGATACCCGCACCCTACAATTTCTTACGGTTTTTTCTGGGGGCAATAATTTACTAATTCTTTGAATAATACCTCATTATTGGAAACAATTTGTTTGGCTTTTTCTCCGGCTTCTTGGACAGTTTTCTGGGCTTCTAATAGTTGTTTTTTCCCTTCTGGAGTAACGGGAGCTTTCTCCGCAATAGTTAGGGCTTCAGCGATTTGCTTTAGACTATTGGAGAGGTCTTTAAACTGTTGGGTTGAGTTTTTCTGAAAGGTTTGTAGGGATTTATTTTTAATCGTTAGGGTTTCTATCTCCTTGGCAATACTGTTTAATTCTTGAGACAGTTGTTGTGTGGTTTTCCCATCTAATTTAGGACTGAGGTTAACTACTAGGGTTTGACCTTCATTGATGATACCGATAAGTTTGATACAGTCGGCGGGTTTACTGCTACAACTGTTTAGGGAAAATGCGATCGCAACAACAGTCACGATCTTCAATAAATAGGGGTTAAAACGAACTTTGTCAAAAAGTTTCACAATATTTTAGGATATTCAGCCTTAATTATTGTCCGGTGTTTGGGATGGAAAATCAAGAGTTATTTTTAAGATAATCGGATATCGAGGTTAATCGAGACGCAGAATAATAATGGTATTGATCAAAAATTCCATTATTAATTATTTTCTTTTTCCTCTATCTCTAAATTTTTGGATAATTCCATAAATTCTGATGTAGGAATCCGTAGATTGATTTGAAATACAATTTGATCTCGTTCAACATTAACGGTAGCAATATTCACGATACTTTTTTCAGGTAATATGCTATTAAGCGGGATTTGAGGAGATAGACATTTATAACCAGATTGCTCTAACCAGTCAGTAATATTGCGCCAATTTTCTATTTTCTCATCCGTTTTATCTAAAAGAAATTTCACATATTTATACACTGTAGTACAAAGATCCGTTTCTACACCCCTTGAAGTTTTGCCCAGTTGTTCTGCAATCTCCGAAGGACTATAACCACAGAGTAATCCTCTTAAGTGTAATTTTTCAACAGGAGTTAAGTGTTTTCCCTTAGCTGAGGCAAGATCTTTATACAAGGTTTCCAAGTCCCAATATTTTGCAACTTGGCTAAACAGTTCATTAGGATTTTCCATGGGACTCTGTAAAAAAAACACTAACTGGATTCTAACATTACTTCTAACGTTTGTCAGTAGATTATTAACTCAAAGTGCATTATTCTAAAAAATATAAAGTACATCCAAATCACTATTTATCTATGTCAACATTTGGATTTGATCGAATCAAAACAGCTTTAAGTCAAGCACTCGAAGGGTTGTCCGATTGGAGTTCATTAAACCGTTTAGATAAAGGTAAAGTTATTGATCAAACGTTCAAATCTCTCATGAGAGATTTAATGAAACAGTTTGGAATGCAACCTGGTGTAGACTATGTTGATAATTTAAGTGACAATGCAAGAAGCGCAGATTTTGTTGCTTTATCTCAACAAGCAGATGAATTAATTAGAGGATTACTTGACGGTAAAATCATTGCAATTTCTGGGCATAGTAGAATTAGTAAGTTAGGAAATGAGTTTAAAGTTCAAGCTCATTTTCGCAAAAAGGTAGCCTAAAAAAAAATCTAGTTGTGTAGAATTATATGAGGTATTGATGGTTGTATTTTATATAATTATTTGTACCTCAGAAAATTTGAAGCTGCTATAATATTGTCTACTTTTGATCTTCAAATCTTATCCTATTTACTTGAGGTAAAGTCAATGGAACCTGTATATTTTCAAGATGGAAATTATATTTATGAGTGTAAATCTTCTCCCGAACAATCAGGAGGCCCTCTTAATAATAGAAGTTTGGAAAAATGGACAGCAGATGTTAAAAAATTATTGAAAGATCAGCAACCTACAGCGTTTCGTTACATCTTTCCAGTGAATCGTGTTGACAGTAGTAATAGAATGATTTTAGAAAAACTAAAAAAAGATTGTAGTAATGTTGATATACAATACTATGACTGTGATTCAGTAGATAATCTAATTAAAGCTTTGCAAAAAGTCAATAGCTTACCTGGGTTAGTTGAATATATTAAGCAAGCAAGGAAATAAAAAAATGACTAAATGTCTTCATTTCTTGAAAATTCAGTGTTTTACTGAACAATTCACTCAATCTATTGACTTCAATGATATTCTGAAAATGCTCAAGGTGCTTCTTGAAAATAAAGATTTATCACAGATTGAAGATTTGCTTTGTGCTGAAACTGTTAATACAGAATTTTTGTCTATCTCTGCTTCTGACCCCAAAATAGGGGAAATTTTGAGTACGGGATCTCAAATTGAGTTTAAAGATTCAGGATATTACTTAGTTGATCAAAATTTATGGAAATCGGTTAAAGATATCATCATTGAACAATCAATTAAAAAGTTTGACGAGTTAAATAAATCTGCTAATTCAAAAGGTAAAGAATCCCAATCTAGTGCAAATAGTAGTAAAAATGATTTTCATAAAATATATGAAGATTATTTCAAAGATTTAGCATTATTAGAAACTTGGTATAACAAAAAAATGCTAATAGTAGAGGTTTCTTAACTCTTTAAGCAGACTTAAAGAAAATAGTGATCAATACTATAAGATAAATTAGGATAAAAAAACTTTAGGGAGACAGCAATAATGTCTCCCTGTACGAGTTTTGAAATTTAAACAATGTATTGGAAGGATAGCGATCGCACATTCTCCTATTACTATTAATATTAATTTTAGTGAAATGGTGCGGGTATTCCAATACACGCACCCTACTTTAATGGGTTTAACCTTCGGTTTCATCCGGTTGCAATTCCCTGACTTTTTCAAAGGCGGCAACGGCTGCTTCTGTTTGTCCTAAATCCTGTAATGTCAGACCTTTATTATACCAAACATCGGCATCATCTGGTTGCAATTCTAGCGCACGGTTAAAGGAAATTAAGGCTGCTTCTAATTGTCCTAAATTGAGTTGTGAAATGCCTTGGTTATATAAGGCGTTAAAATAATTAGGCTCTAATTGAATCGCCTGTTGATAGGATTCTAAGGCTTCTTCTAATCTTCCTAAATCCGATAGGGCGTTTCCGCGATTATTCCAAATATAGGGATCATTGGGTTCTAAATCAACTGCAAGTTGATAGGATTTTAAGGCTTCTTCCATATTCCCTAAAACCTCTAAAACACTACCTCGATTATTCCAGGCATCTGCATATTCTGGTTTCAGGATAATCGCTTGTTCAAAGGAGGATAGAGCTTCTTCAATTCTGCCTAAATTTCTGAGGGTATTACCTCGATAAAACCAAACACGAATATGATTCGGTTGTAGTTGAAGCAATTGATCAAATGAGTCTAAAGCACCATAAAAGTCTCCAGCTTCATCTTGTTTTATTCCTTGCTCAAACCATTGTTTAACTTCTGGTGAAGTTTCTTCAACTATTGGAGTAACTTCGGGAATTATATCCTGTTGGGAAATAATGGGAGTTTCTTCAAATATTGGGGTTTCTTCAGGAATTATATCCTGTTGGGAAATAACGGGAGTTTCCTCAACTATTGGGGTAACTTCGGGAATTATATCCTGTTGGGAAATAACGGGAGTTTCTTCAACTATTGGAGTTTCTTCGGGAATTATATCCTGTTGGGAAATAACGGGAGTTTCTTCAACTATTGGAGTTTCTTCGGGAATTATATCCTGTTGGGAAATAACGGGAGTTTCTTCAACTATTGGAGTAACTTCAGGAATTATATCCTGTTGGGAAATAATGGGAGTTTCCTCAACTATTGGGGTTTCTTCAGGAATTATATCCTGTTGGGAAATAATGGGAGTTTCCTCAACTATTGGGGTTTCTTCAGGAATTATATCCTGTTGGGAAATAACGGGAGTTTCTTCAACTATTGGGGTTTCTTCAGGAATTATATCCTGTTGGGAAATAACGGGAGTTTCTTCAACTATTGGGGTAACTTCGGGAATTATATCCGGTTGGTAACTAACGGGAGTTTCTTCAACTATTGGAGTTTCTTCTTCCCTTGAAATTGCAACACCATCCCCAATAAATTCTGCATTAATAATTGGAGAAGCCTCAATATTCTCGGAAGGATTTGCTGGAGTCGCAACCCCATCCTCGATAAATTCTGCATCAATGATTGGTTTAATCTCATTAATATCGGAAGTCGTAACCTCGGTTTGTGGAGTTAATTGGGCCAAAATGCTTCTGCCAATACTTCCCGCCACATCTCCTAAATCACCAATATCCAGACTCGCTAAAAATACCAGGCGTCGTGCGAGTTCTTCGTGTTGGCTGGGTGTTTCCTGTAAACGGGTTCCAAACCGTTCCAACCAAGCCACTAACTGCGCTTCTTGAACTCTGTTACCAATTAACCATCCCTTAATTTGTCCTCGACTGCTATTAGGTTGTAAGGTGTCCAACAGTTGCAGAAATAGGGCTTCATATTCCGTATCCGTGCGAGTTGGAGTTGCTTCGACCGATGGCGATGGAGGACTAGGTTGCTTCCCAAACAGGCGTTGAATCAGTCGTTTGAAAAATTGAATAATTCGGTTTAACATAAATAGACTTAGACAATATAGTTGTTATTGAAATTCTGGACAAAACCGCCAGTATCGGACATAATACACTGTTTTGATCTAAATCCTGATCCACTAATATTCAAAGATTAGCCTACATCATTCTTAATAATCCCTGTTGACCGAGGAGCATTTCTCGCAACAAACTAAATAGTCCCACCCAAATAATCGGGGTAATATCTACCCCTCCCACGGGGGGAACAATTTTGCGGGTAATGACTAAAAAGGGTTCGGTGGGCCAAACAATTAAGTTAAATGGAAAACGCTGCTGGTTAACTTGGGGATACCAGGTGAGGACGATTCTGAAAATAAACAAAAAGGTCATCAAACCCAGAATTAAACCTAAACCCCAAGTTAAAATTGTTATTGTGTCCATAGGATCGGAAAAAATATTTTAAGTTTTGTTACTGTTTATCGGATCAATTCTAGCGGTTTTGGGAAGTTTTCTCATAAACAGACAAATACCTTCTCAAGATTGTGAAATTTTGTTAAACTGTTAAACCAAGAAATCAATCTAAGACAAGGATCGCATTTGTTATGACACCTTCATTAATGAACTTTTTCTATAGTTTGCTGGCTGGAATCCTGATTGTGGTGATTCCTGCAACTGTCGGTCTGCTCTTTATCAGCAAAAAAGATAAAGTAATTCGTTCCTAGACTGGTTATCTGGGAACAGGTCTAGGCAGACTTGCCAAAATCCTGGTTAAACCCATAAACTTAGGGGCTAAGAATCAGAATTTTGTCTGAATCGATAGCCCCTAATGTTGTATTGTTGCCAAAATACCCAGCCCCAAGCTCCGGTGATTAGAGATTTTCAAAAGAAATCGCTAAGATAGGACTGGCATAGGAGAAAAAATAATGGTTAATTTAGGTTTAAATTTCAGCAGCTTAGTGGGCATTGCCCTCGCGGTTTCTGGTGCTGGATTATATTTCCTGCGTTCTTGGCGGCCAAAACTAGCACGGGATCATGATATTTTCTTTGCTGCCATTGCGTTACTCTGTGGCGGGATTCTGTTGTTTCAAGGATGGCGACTTGATCCAATTCTAGCCTTTGGTCAATTTTTATTAACTGGAAGTGCGGTTTTCTTTGCGGTGGAAAGTGTTCGCCTCAGAGGAATTGCCATTGTCCAAGCTAAGGAACGAGGGCCAATTGTAGACGATGAACGCTATGTCAGTGACGTTTATCGGGTGGATGCAGAATTAGACGAACTCGAACCGACGGACGAATATATGCCGATGGCCCGTCAAATTCGCGGGAGTCGTGATACTCGTTTGAGTCGAGCCGATGCTTATGAAGATGATACGGTTCGTCGGCGTCCCTCTAGTCGCAAAAGCAGTACCGTTGACTACCCGACCTCGGCGGAACGTCCTCGCAAACGTCGTCCAGAATCTCGTCCAGAATCTCGTCCAGAATCTCGTCCAGAATCTCGTTCCGAATCTCGTTCAGAATCTCGTCCAGAATCTCGTCCAGAACCGACCTCGGATTGGGGAGAACCCCCTAGAGAACGGCAACAAAGACCTCCCAGAAGTCGCTCTAACCGTCCTCCCGCAACGCCTGCGGTAGATCGAGAGGATTGGACAACTTCGGCTTCTGATGCACCCCGATCTCGCCGTCGCCCCTCTGCTTCTTCGGAATATCGCTATTCTGAAGATCGCCGTCCGAATGATAATTCAACAGACTATGTTGAATATCGATCCGTAGACTATTCGGATGATGAGGTTGATAGTTCTTCTTAATTTCCCTTAAATTTAAGGAAGTCCACCTAGCATCAGTGAGACTTCCTTGAATAATTAGGAATGAGAATCAGGTTTAAGTTGCCATTTAGGATGCTTAATAGTATTGATTTTTTCAGTCGATAAGACCTGATTAGATTCCATAGAATAGCCCCGTCGTTTTAATTCACTTTGAAGCTGGTAAAGTTCTAATTGGAACTCCTCAGTGATGGCTTTGATATCCTCATTAATGGCAGTTTCCCAAGCTTCTCGACTAATTAACCCCACTGGACTTTGATTTAACTGGCGTCTTTTCTCCTGAATTGCTTTTTGCCCTTGTTTCAAGACTTGATTATGTTGATGAATTAGCAGTTCAATCCAAACTTGATTTTCTTTTTGATTGCGTTGTTCAGGGGTAGATTGAGGATGATCTAACACATACTTAGTTAATTCTTCTAAGACCCAAAACTCACGACTGGCGTGTTTAATTCCATCGGGGTTTTCTTGATAACGTTGTTGATAATAAGCATCAAACTTTTGGGAAATTTGCCGTTTATATTCAGGATAACGAATAATTTTTCCGGTATAAAATCCTGTCATTATTGTTAAAATGATTCCGAGTAAGGGAACAATATAGATAATCCAATCGGTATCTTCCCCTTGAAAACGCACATAAAATAGAGTGGCTGCATACTCAACAATTAAAAGCCCAGTGGCAAAAACAACAAAGACTTTTGTTTTTTGATGCAAATAGTCTTTCAAAACTGCATTAAAGACTATTTGTTCTGCTTCTGCGCGCACTGCAATTAGTTGATTTTTGGTGTTTCTTTTTTTGGCTTCTATTTGCTCTTGATCATGGTGAATATCCCGTTTAATACTGGAAATTGCCACATCATAAGCAATAGCCCATTCTGTAAAATAAACGAGAGGGAAACTAACTCCGATCGCAATAACCCAGCGCCATTCGCCGGAAAACCCTGCTAAAGCCGCATAAGGTGCTCGACTATTCATTAGTGCGGCAATTGTGATACAGAAAAGAACGATAAATTTGTGTAAGTTCATAGGATAATTTTCCTCACAAAGTAAGATGGATTAAAAATTTAGGAAAGTGTACTAAAGTAGCATTAAATAGAAAATAGCAACACTTTCCTAACAAAGTTTACTTGTTCGACTGGGAAGGATAATTAACTAACTTGATACCGTCGTTTCATTTCTAAGGCATATTTTAACGGGGCTAAAATCGTTAAGTTTTGGCTTAACCGAGGGTAAAGCACGAAGATATTGGGGAGTTGTTCAGGTAACAACTTCTCAGCAATAAATTCCTGTAAAATCACGTCTTCATCAAATTTGGAAATCATAGGTTTACTTCTCCTGAGCAGAACGAATATTTTTGATTGAATCTTTGACACAGTTGCGGATATTTTGATTGCAAAATTGGGTGTTGGGTAAATCTTTGAGGCTATTCCAAAGATTAGTATTAAACCCCGTATTGCCATCGTTGGTACTGCCAATAATTAAGAGTTTTCCTTGTCGAGACGAGACTAAGAACTCTTGCAAAATAATTTTATGGTATTATGGTAAGTTTTGCTCAATTTCATAAAATCCTAGAGACTAACCATTCTTCACAAATTTTTGCTAAAAACTCCATAAAATGGTAAAAATTGAAAGTGAATTTAGACAATAACTCTGCGATGAACACTCAATTTTATCTAAATTTGAAACCTCATGAATTTAAACGGAGATTTGGTGTCAAGATTCAAACCTTTCAAGAAATGGTTAATGCCATAGAGCAGTTCAGGTTAGAACATCCTAAAGATAGGAGAGGACGTCACACCCACCTGACTCTCCAAGAGCAAGTTTTAGTAGCCTTGGAGTATTGGCGAGAATACAGAACATATTTTCATATTGGGACAAATTGGGGAGTATCAGAATCAACTATTTGCCGAATTGTTGCTAATATTGAATCAACTTTAATCAAAACAGAAAAGTTTCGTATTCCGGGAAAAAAAGCATTAATTCAAGATTCTGGCTACCCCGAAATCGTAGTGATGGATGTCACAGAAACGGCTATTGAAAGACCGAAAAAAAAACAGAAAAAATATTACTCAGGAAAGAAAAAACATCACACACTCAAAATTCAGTTAGTAATTAATCAAGAAACTAAACAGATTATTTGTACAGATTTTGGAGAAGGACATTGCCACGATTTTAGCTTATTCAAAAAAAGCAAAATTCATTTTCACCCCCAAACTGATAGTTTACAAGATAGTGGCTATCAAGGGATTAAGGATTATCACTTGAATAGCTATGTACCCAAAAAGAAACCCAAAAATGGCAATCTTTCGGTCTTAGAAAAAGACTATAATCAAGCTTTGGCTCATCAACGAATTGTGATTGAACACGTTAATCGGAGCCTCAAAATTTTCAGGATCTTATCGAGTCGTTATCGAAATCGTCGTCGCCGTTATGGTCTTCGTTGTAATTTGTTGTCGGCCATTTATAATTATGAGTTGACACTCTTAGTCTGAAAGTGAAAATTTGTTATTATAGCATAGATTTTTTTTGCAAGAGGTCAATCCTGAAGCGATCGCTCAACAAATTTATCAATATTGGCTAACTCAACCTGTTATTTTAGCGATTTGGAACTTTAATAATGTTGCTAAAGGTAAAGGCTTAGAGATTTTTATTAATCAAGTATGGCAATTAGTTGTCAATTTAATTCATCATGATTCATCATCTGATTCCTCAAGACAAGCAATTTTATTTATTGTAGATCAAACAGGAAATTTACAATTGTCTTCTGATTTCATTATTAACCTTCCTGAGATTAATGATTTAGACCCTGATGATATTACACTGTGGGTAAGGCAGTCACTTTCCAAGTTATTGATAGAATTAAACAATGATTCTATTTTAGATATTGAAGATTCTATTCAAGACATTATTGAAAAAAATACAATCCCATTCTTCGCTTTAAAAGCGATTTGTGAACGTTGTAAGCTAAACTATTCAGATATAGAAAGGAGTTTTACGTTATGAATCAACCTTTAGAATACACAGGTGATGAACAATGTCAACCACAACCGGAACCGAATCAACGGGGAAAGAAACTGTGTCCCTATCGTCCTGAAAAGGGATTAATTCAAGCAGTTAATTTAGCGATCGCTTTAGAACGTCCCTTACTATTAGAAGGAGAACCTGGTTGCGGGAAAACACAACTCGCACCTGCTATCGCCTATGAATTTAGTCAACGTTATCTCAAGGAAAATAATCAAAAATGGCCCTATTTTCCTTGGAATATTAAATCCACCACTCGCGCCCAAGATGGATTATACACCTATGATGCGATCGCCCGCTTAAGAGATGCTCAATTTTTAGGGATGAATAACTCAAAAAACTATTTAGAAGAAAATGAAATTAAAGCCGTTATTAAACGATTAAACAATCAAAAAGCCTATTTAAAAAGAGGAGAATTAGGAAAATCTTTTGAAGTCAAAGAAGTTAGACCGATTGTATTAATTGATGAAATTGATAAAGCAGATATTGACTTTCCCAATGATTTATTGTTAGAATTAGATAAATTAGAGTTTGAAATACCTGAAATTGGAGCCACGGGAGATAATGCCATTAAAGCTGAACAATCTCCCATTGTGATTATTACCAGTAACCGAGAACGAGAACTACCCGATGCGTTTCTCCGTCGGTGTTTATATTATTATTTGAATTTTCCCGATGAAGAAGAATTAATTGAAATTGTTAAATTGCATTTTCCTGATCTCAACTCAGAACAACTGGAATTAGTTGATGAAACAGTTGATAAGTTTTTAGGTGTACGAGAGATGGGAAGTAACCGTCCAAATGCTAAAAAAGCCGGAACAAGCGAACTGTTGGACTTGATGAAAATTCTCCTGAAGAAACCCGTATCTGAAGCATTTGAAGATATTAAAGATTTAGCGGGTAATCTTCCTCTATTGGGAACTTTACTAAAAACCAAAGAAAGTCAAGACTCCTATCAACGGAAACGCGATGAATAAACCAAATTACCCTAATTATTTAGGTTTATTTCTGCACCTGCGAGACGCGGGAATGTCCCTAACCGTTGAACAATATCTGTTATTTGTACAAGCGTTAACTTTAGGGTTTGGTCAAAGCAATTTAGCAGACCTAAAACAACTCTGTCGTTTGCTGTGGTTTAAACCCAAAGCATCGTTTAATTCTGATATTTTTGATACGGAATTTGATCGTTATTTTGCCCGGTTTCAATCGGAAAAATTACTAGAAACCCCCTTAAAACCTGAGACAATTCCAACTCCTCCCACTTCCGAAATCACCCCAAATCAAACCCCCTCAACTCCTGACAAAATACCCACCCCAAAACTATCCAATTCCGTGCAAATTCCCATTGCTTTACGCGGCGAAGGATTTCGACCCCAAACCTCAAAAACAACCTCCCAAGACTTTAGTTTTAACGTTCAAGATTTACCCGTTACAGAACGTCAAATCCTGCAAAGTTGGCGTTTTTTACGCTATCCTATTCCCGAAGGTAATGCAACTGAACTCGATATCCCCGCAACCTTAGCTCAAATTTACCGTCAAGGTCAAATCTTTGAACCCGTTTTCCGTCCTCGCCGGGTTAATTCCCTGGAATTATTACTATTAATAGACTGGGATGGTTCTATGATTCCGTTTCATATTCTAGCCCAACAATTAATCACCAGTCTCAAAAAACACACTTTTGGGAAAACCCAAATTTATTACTTTAGAAATTGTCCCCACAATTATCTTTATTTATTCCCCAACCAACCCCAAGCAAAACCCCTCGATGAAATCCTCCCAACCCTGCACAAAAATCGGACTATTGTGGTAATTTTTAGTGATGGGGGAGCAGGACGGGGAAATTATAATCCAGAACGAATTGAATTAACTCAAGTCTTTTTTGATCAAATAGAACCCTTAGTACGGTCTATAATTTGGCTTAATCCTTTACCCGAAGATCGTTGGCAAAATACAACCGCAGCAGGAATAATAGAAACTCTCCATCTTCCCATGTTTGAGTATAACTGTTCTGGACTCAATGCCATGGTTCGTGTGATTTCTCGTTGCTAGGTTCTACCTAGCAATGCCCAATTGCAGGCTCCGCCTGCTATGATTCGGAGGCAGAGCCTCCCGTTAATATTCCCTGGTAGAACCAGGGAACAAGGAAATCCCTATAAAAACTCGGTTTCTAATGGTTTATGATATCCGACAACAACTCGCTGACCATCGCTTAGAAGCCTTTGCAGAACGCTTCCCAAAGACGATGGACTTATTATTTCATGCGGCTTTTCCCCTCGCCCTCACGCCCCATTTGTTATATTGTTTGCGGGAAAATTTTGTTCCTGACTGTGATTTTATTGCTGTTGCGGATATCTTGTTATCTTCCCTCTGCGTTTCAGTCGGACGGGAACTCTATGCTATGGATGGCAAAGTCCGAGACTTGTTACTCCGTCGTCTTCAAGCCAACTTTGGAGAACGTCGCCTCAACCGTCTGGCGGACTATATGACGGGTTACATCCAACAACAAATTTCCCTACCCCATAATAGCCGCATTGCTTGGCAATTAGGCCCCGAACCCAAATGGACAGCCCTAGCCTATACTCGACCAGGGAAAGCCCTGGAACAAATTAAAACAGCGATAGAACAAGCTTTAAAACAACCAGATGCTCAAGAACGGGTGCGTTTAGCCTCTTTGGTCGAAAGTTATGGCGATTTACTCCAAGAAGCTGGCTTTGCCCCTATCCTCACCCTAGCACAACAGTTAGAAGCCGAACCCTCTGAAAAACTCCCCCTATCGGTGTTTTCCTTTGAAACCGTTACTGTTAACAAAAAGGGTGAAATTATCAACAGGGAACCCAAACAAGCCCAATACTTCACCGAAGACCTGGGGGATGGAGTCACGTTAGATATGGTTTGTATTCCTGGGGGGACATTCCTGATGGGTTCACTGGAGGGAGAAGGAGACGAAGACGAACGCCTCCAACATCAAGTTACAGTGCCTCCTTTTTTCATGGCCAAATATCCCATAACTCAAGCCCAATGGAAAGCCGTTGCTAACTGGCCCAAAATTCAACGGGATCTTGATCCTGACTGTTCTGAATTTAAAGATACCCCCCAACCCCCCTTGAAAGGGGGGCTTCAGGAGTTTCCCCCCAACCCCCCTTAGAAAGCGAAACTTCCAGTTCCTCCCCTTTCAAGGGGGGGCTAGGGGGGGGTTCTAACCGACCCGTAGAAAACGTTTCCTGGTACGATGCGGTAGAATTCTGTGCCCGACTACTCCAACACACCGGACGCTCCTACCGTTTACCCTCAGAAGCCCAATGGGAATATGCTTGTCGTGCGGGAACTACCACCCCATTTTACTTTGGGGAAACCCTAACCAGCGATTTAGCCAATTATGATGCAAGCAGAACCTATGCAGACGAACCCAAGGGGAAATATCGAGAGGAAACCACCCCCGTTGGTCAATTCCCTCCCAATGCCTTTGGGTTGTATGATCTCCATGGCAATGTCTGGGAATGGTGCGCCGACCCCTGGCATGACAACTATCAAGGAGCGCCAACACAAGGAGAAGTTTGGGATGAGCAGAATAAGAATGATAATCGTTATCAAATTTATAGCATTGAAAATTTAGTCAACTTATTAAGCGATGAAAGAAAACACTGTCTGCGGGGCGGTTCGTGGGTCAACTATCCTGATATCTGCCGTTCTGCTAGTCGTGACTCCGATCACCCCGGCGTCTTCGACTACATCAACGGCTTTCGGGTTTGTTGGGTTGTTGGTGCGTCCCTGGTTGGTGTGCAGGATTCTTAGCCCTGTTTTCTTTAGCTCTTTTGCCCTCTACCCTTCTTTTTTCTTTTCCCTTCTTCGTGTTCGAGCGAAGCGAGCGTTTTTATTTTTTCTAAAATATTAAGTTTTGTTAATGGAAGAACTCCCAATTATCCAAAAAACCTACGATTTAATTAAATGGTATGTCCCCATTTTAAACCGTTTGCCCAAGGATCACAAATTCATGTTAGGCGATCGCATGATCAACTGTCTCTATAATATTTTAGAAACCCTAATTTTGGCAAGATATTCAGCCGAAAAACTTTCCTATGATGTCTTTTCTGTTCCGGTGTTCCCTGCTATACTACTGAGAATTTCTAAAGCTGCGCGATCGCACACTCCCTCCTCTCCTAATGCCTGTTTCATCTGTTGATAGCGATTTAATATTTCCTGTCGTTTGGGTTGATTCGTGAGTAATTCTATGGCTTCTCGTACAATGTTTTCGGGGGTTACTTCTTCCTGTACCAGTTCGGGAACAATAGCTTGCATTTGCACTAAATTAGTTGAGGATATAAACGGAACTGAAAAATTTAAGAAACGACGAACCAGCCAAGCGGTTAAATTACTGACTCGATAAACCACAACTTGGGGAACATTTAATAAGGCAATTTCTAAGTTAACGGTTCCTGATTTGGTAATTGCTAAATCAGCGGCGGATATTACTTCTAAGGTTTGACAATTTCCTGATTTTGTTGAAACTAAAACCGCATTTAATTGATAGTTTTTAATGGCGGTTTCTATGGCGTTATGATATTCGGGTAAAGATACCGGAATCCAAAATTTAACCCCAGGAATTTTATCTTGAATTTGTTGCGCTGCTTTTAATAATATTGGCATTAAATATTTAATTTCTTGCCATCGGGAAGCCGGAAGTAAAGCGATCGCAATTTCATCGGGTTTCATCCCTAATTTGATCCGAGATTCTTCTCTACTGGGGGCCGTTTTCATCCGATCTAATAAAGGATGACCCACCCAAGTTACCTGAGCACCTTTTGATTGAAAATAACGAGCTTCTTCTGGAAAAATTGCTAAAATTTGGTCGGTTAACTTAATAATTTGTTCCGTACTTTTTGAACCTAATGACCAGACCCATTCTTGCGGTGCAATATAATAGAAAATCGGCAATTTGGGGAAGTGATTTTTAATAAAATTTCCGATACCAATATTCGGCCCCATATAATCAATTAAAATTACAATATCGGGGGGATGATTTTTTAAATATTGTTTAGTTTTTTGCTGAATTAAATAAGTCGGAATAATATATGGTAAAGATTCTAAAAGCCCAACGGAACCAATTCCTGTAGTATTTCCTAATAATATTGCTCCGGCTGCGGCCATTTTTTCCCCGCCTAATGCTATAATTTCTATAGGGATATTCTGATTTTTGGCTTGTCTGAATAAGGCTTCAATTAACATTGACCCTTGTAAATCGCCAGAGACTTCTCCCGTACTTATAAAAATCCGAATTAGGGTTTGATTTGGAAGCATTAGAACTCAATAGTAAATAATTTGGGAACGGATTAGATCGGTTTTATTCATAACCCAACCTCAGATTATAGCCGTTTATTGAGTCCCTGCTGAATTTTCCTGAAAATCTGATGATTCAGACGGAGTAAAAAACTATACAATCACTACTTACAGACGAAAATTGTAGCTTTTCCTCCGGTCGTTTTGGGAATGTAAAAAAGTGATCTGACTCAGGAACGTTTATAATCAGAATCGGGTCTTAGTGAGTATCTCCAATTAATAGTCTAACTCAAATAATGACAATTTTATTTATGAACTCTTTATCAAATATAGCCAGGCTTTCCTTGGGAATTATGATTTTTAATAGTTTGAATTTTATGGTAAATACTCCCCCAAGTTTTGCCAGTTTACCTCAACAGTTGAATCGTCAATCCTCAGTATTAAAATTAGCACAACTTCCTCAACAAACCATGGATAAACAAATAGGCGGTTTATATGTTCAATCTGAAACTAAAAGCCAAGTTTTTCCCTTAAAACAAACCCAGGTTAAGGCTAAAATTTCGGGGAATGTTTCACAGGTTGAAGTTTCTCAAACCTTTGAAAATCCCTTTAAAGAACCTTTAGAAGCGATTTATGTATTTCCCCTTCCCGATCAAGCCGCCGTTGATCAGATGGTAATTAAAATCGGCGATCGCACCATAAAATCCAAAATTGAAACCCGAGAAGGCGCCAAAGAAATCTATCAACGGGCTAAAGCTCAAGGTCGCACCACCGCATTATTAGAACAGGAAAGAGATAATATCTTTACTCAATCTGTAGCTAATATTCAACCGGGCGAACAAATATCCGTAACGATTCGCTATATTGATCAATTAAAATTTGAAGGGGGAAACTATGAATTTGTGTTTCCGATGGTAGTTGGCCCCCGTTATATTCCCGGTCAATTAATTAATAAAAATCAACCCAATACTAATCAAGTTCCCGATGCGGATCGGATCACGTCACCAATTATTGAACAGGAGGCAAAATCCCCCCACAAAATTCAAGTTGATGTTGAAATTGATGCGGGGGTTGCGATTGAAAATGTCCGATCAACTTCCCATAAAATTATTACCCAACAGCAGGGAAATCGGATATTTGTTAGTTTAGATCAATCCGATCAAATTCCTAATAAAGATCTAATTATAAGATATCAGATTTCAGGAGAAAATACCAGAGCATCGGTATTAACAGAAGCAGATCAACAGGGAGGACATTTTGCCACCTATTTGTTACCTGCAATTAGTTATAATCCTAATCAAATTATTCCGAAAGATGTTATTTTTCTGATGGATACTTCCGGTTCCCAAGAAGGAGAACCTCTGAAAAAATCTCAAGAATTAATGAAAAGATTTATTCAAGGATTAAATCCCGAAGATACCTTTAATATTATTGATTTTGCCAATACCACCAATACCTTATCAGAAATTCCCTTAGCAAATACCCCCGCTAACCGACAAAAAGCGATTAATTATATTAATCAATTACAAGCAGATGGCGGGACGGAATTATTAAATGGAATCCAGGCGGTTATGAGGTTTACCTCTCCCTCCCAGGGTCGCTTACGCAGTATTGTTCTATTAACAGATGGATATATTGGAAATGATCAAGAAATAATTGCAGAAGTTCAAAATAAACTTAAACCCGGAAATAGATTTTACGCCTTTGGGGTAGGAAGTTCTGTTAATCGTTTTTTACTTAATCGTTTGGGAGAAATTGGCCGGGGAACAACGCAAATTGTGCGTCAAGATGAACCCACAGAAACCGTTGTAGAAACCTTTTTTAAACAGATCAATAACCCCATTCTAACAGATATTGAAATCACTTGGCAAGGGGAAGGATTAAAACCAGAAATTTATCCGGTAATCTTATCTGATTTATTTGATAATCAACCTTTAGTATTATTTGGACGTAAATTAGATCGTCGTAATGGCTTATTAAAAATTACCGGAATAACCGCAAAAGGCGATCGCTATGAACAAACCTTACCCGTTAATTTTCCTGAGATTAATAATAACGAATCAGGTAATATTGCGATCGCCAAATTGTGGGGACGGGCGAGAATTAAAGACCTGATGAATCAAATGTTTTCCGGGGAAACAAAATCAGGAGTTGAAGGGGTAACACGCACCGCTTTATCCTATCAATTACTATCTGAATATACCGCTTTTGTCGCCGTCAGCGAAGAAGTTAGAGTCGATCCTAATGGAACTCGTCACACCGTAGAAGTTCCCCTAGAATTGCCCGAAGGGGTGAGTTATGACGGTATTTTTGGCACTCCAGAAACCTCTCAATTGCCATCAGCAAAACCCATGAGTTTAGGACGAACTCGTTCTGCATCTGGTTATAATAATTATGGCAGTCAACGGAGTCCAGAAATTGCGCCACCGCCCCCTCCTGTTCGCGGAATAAACCCACAACCCACAAATATTAATGCAGTTGGAAATAGTCAGGTAAAAATAACAGTTGTTGAAGTTACAGGAATTAGCGATCGCACCCTAATTAATGACCTCAACCGTTATTTACAAGGCTTAAATTTAGCCAATGAAATCAATGGAAAAGTGACCTTTGAAATAATTATTGATCAAGGCAATGTCCAACGAGCTATTTTTGATGATCTTGACTCTAATCTGGATTTAGAGCATAATCTCAAACAGGCCCTAATTATTGATCAAATTCGCCGATCACTCCTAACTTGGCAACCGTCTAACCCCGTGAGTGGAAAACTCAAAATCACCTTAGAATTAAAAGCAACAAAATCCTAAATTCCATGAATCTTCCGACCTCAATTGTCACCTCAAATCAGGTTTATCTCCTGAGTATTGCACCAATGATGGATCGCACCGATCGCCATTATCGCTATTTTATGCGACAAATCACCCGGCGAACTTTGCTATATACCGAAATGGTGACAACGGCGGCAATTTTGCATGGAGATCAAGAGCAATTATTGGGATTTTCACCCGAAGAAAAACCCCTAGTATTACAATTAGGAGGAGATAATCCGAATCATCTGGCAACTTGCGCTAAAATAGCCGAAGATATGGGATATGACCAGGTTAATTTAAACGTGGGATGTCCCAGTGATCGGGTGCAAAATGGCAATTTTGGGGCTTGTTTAATGGCGCAACCGGAGTTAGTGGCTAAAGCAGTAGAAGCAATGCAAAAAGTAGTTAATATTCCGGTGACAATTAAACATCGAATTGGTATTGATGACCAGGACAAATATGAAGATATGGCGCATTTTGTCAGAATAGTTGCTAACGCCGGATGTCAACATTTTAGTGTTCATGCACGCAAAGCTTGGTTACAGGGTTTAAGCCCCAAAGAAAACCGGACTATTCCCCCATTAAGATATGAAGAAGTTCATCGTTTAAAACAAGAGTTTCCTCAGCTATTTATTGAAATTAATGGCGGGTTTAAAACCCTAACAGAAGTTAAAGATCAATTGCAATTTGTTGATGCTGTGATGATCGGACGCGCCGCCTATGATCACCCCTATTTGTTTGCAACGGCGGATCAAGAAATCTATGGAGAAAAGACACCTCCCTTGACCCGTCAAGAAGTCATAGAAGCTATGTATCCCTATCTGGAATATTGGTTACAAAAAGGGGTAAAATTAAATAGTATCACCCGCCATTTTTTAGAGTTATTTGCCCGACAACCAGGGACAAAAGCCTGGAAACGTTATATTAGTGAAAATGCCCATCTGACCCATGCTGGAGTAGAAGTTCTTGAGCAGGCATTGAAGCAACTTCCTTAACCTTCAAACTCCTATTGTTAAAAAACAAATTAAATAAGGTTCCCTTTCCTAAGATTTTATTCAATTCTCTCATCATAAAGAAAGGAATAAAAACAATCAATAAACATAAAATTTGATAAAATAAATCAATTTGAGAAACTTGATTTTTAAATTCTATTAAAATCCGTTCCAGAGATTCATGTTGAAATAAACCTACAATTAAATGTTCTATACTATTAAAAAACAAAGCAATGATGGTAAATAAAACGGATTTATAACCCACCGAAATAATTAACGGCTTATCTTGATAGCGTTCTACAATTGGCATTTTTTCCGATAAAAGAATTACCTTTCCTAAAACTAAAGCTCCCATAATCTCAATTCCGTAGTTAAAGCCATTAATGCCATATTTAACTAAAGCTAGGGAATTTAAGGTTACTAAAATACTAAAGGATGAGGCTAAATATAAATTAATAATTCCGAGATTAATGAACTCACGAATTAAGATATTTTTCCAGTTATTCAATGTAGTTTTAGCGATCATATTTTTATTCCTGATTTTTGATTTTTGATCTTAAAATAAATTCTGCCACACTTAGATCTACAGGAGTTGTCACTTTCAAATTAGTTTCTTCTCCCATAACAATATGAACGGATAACCCACATTTTTCAAATAAAGCGGCATCGTCGGTGACTTCCCAACCCTGTTGACGTCCCTGATCATGACATTCTTTTAATAATTTCACCTCAAAACCTTGGGGAGTTTGCGCCGCCCATAATTGTTGGCGATTTGGGGTATCTAAAATTAACCCATTTTTGTCAACAACCTTAATCGTATCCTTAACTGGTATCGCCGCAATTAACCCCGAACAAGTCTGCAAAGCCGTCCCACAGCGCTCGAATAACTCCGGTGTGGCCAAACATCTCGCCCCATCATGAATTAACACCCGCTCCGCATCGGTTGGTAAGGCCTGTAAGCCATTATAAACTGATTGTTGACGGGTTTCACCCCCCTGAATTAACTCGACGGGTTTAGTTAAATTAAGCTGGGCCAAAATTTCCTGAAAGTCGGGAAAATCCACGGGTTGACCCATGATCCCGATCCATTCAATACAAGCTGAAGCCTCCGCCGCTTCAAGTGTCCAGGCTAATAGGGGTTTATCCAATAAAGTTAGGAGCAATTTGTTGCGATCGCTCCCCATTCTTCGTCCCATACCCGCCGCCGGAATTAATAGGTGCATTGTGAAAATTTAGAGGTAAAATTGACAATTCTATGTTCATATTAGAATTAAGCTGACCTTGTAGATTAACTCTTTAATTATGAGAATACTAGCCCTTGTCCCAGGTGGAATAGGCGATCAAATCCTGTTTTTTCCCACCCTTGATGGCCTCAAGCAAGCCTATCCTGAAGCCCAAATTTCTGTTATGGTAGAACCCAGAGCCAGGGGAGCTTATCGAGTTTGTAAGTCCGTTTCTGAAATTTTAACCTATGATTTCAAGGGACGGAACAGTTTGGCCGACTGGGGAAATTTTTTAGGAATTGTCCGTGACCGGGAATATGAAGTGGTAGTCTCCCTGGGTCAAAGTTGGACAGTCGGGTTGTTATTGTGGTTAACGGGTATCCCCACCCGCATTGGTTACGCAGGCGGGGGTGAGGGGTTATTTATTAGCAACCCAGTCCCCTTAAAACCAGAGCAGTACGCCGCCGAAATGTATTATGACCTGCTCAAAGGGTTGGATATTATTAGTCCCTTCCCAGGATTATCAATTAATGTGCCCAAACTGGATCTCGACTGGGGAGAAGCGGAACAGAAACGGTTAGGAGTCAAGGATAGTGGTTATATTTTGATTCATGGGGGATCTAGCCAGTTAGCCAAACAAAAAGGCATTGATAAAATCTACCCCGTGGCCAGTTGGCAAAAAATTATTCAAGATATTCAACAGCGCCAACCTAACCTCCCCGTGATCATTGTCCAGGGGCCAGAAGATGGGGCCTTAGTGCGGCAAATTGTCGAATCTTGTCCCCAGGTTAAAGTCACCCAACCGGAGGATATTGGTAAATTATCGGCGATGATCGCCTCGGCGAATTTAATGCTTTGTACCGATAGCGCCCCGATGCACCTAGCCGTTGCGGTGGGAACCTATACGATCGCCTTATTTGGCCCAACAGAACCCGCTAAATTATTACCAAAAAGCGATCGGGTAATTGGGCTTAAATCTCCTTCGGGCAAAATGTCTGATATCTCTCCCGATCAAGTAATTAAAAAAATCTGGGGCGGATGAAATCAGTTATCAGTTAACAGTTATCAGTTATCAGTTAATAGTTGTCAGTTAATAGTTGTCAGTTAATAGTGAACAGTTAATAGTGAACAGTTAATAGTGAACAGTTAATAGTGAACCATTAACTAATTAAAATCCGTGAAATCCGTGAAATCCTCTTAATCCGTGTTCAAATCCTCTTAAATCCGTGATATGAATTACAATATTGAAGAAACAGTTATTGAACGCTACAAAGCGGGAGCCCAAACGGTACAACCTTCCCTCTGTTGTCCGGTGGAATATCAGGAAAATCAATATTTAGAAATTATTCCCCAGGAAATTATAGATAAAGATTATGGTTGTGGTGATCCTACTCGTTATGTTAACCCAGGGGAAACCGTAGTTGATTTGGGTTCCGGGGCGGGTAAAAATTGTTATATGATCGCGCAAAAAATAGGAGCATCCGGTCAAGTGATTGGGGTAGATTTTAATGATACAATGTTGGCTCTTTCCCGCAGCTATCAACCGGAAATAGCGGAGAAATTAGGCTATTTTAATACCAGCTTTGTTAAGGCAAAAATTCAGGATTTAGCCTTAGATTTAGATCAAGTTCAACAGAGTTTAAAAGTTAATCCGATTCAATCAATTGAAGACCTAGGGAAATTTGAGTTAGAATGCGATCGCCTCCGTCAACAAAACCCTTTAATTGCTGATCATAGTGTTGATGTTGTTATTTCTAATTGTGTTTTAAATTTAGTCCGTCCCCAGGATAAGGATCAACTATTTCAAGAAATTTATCGAGTCTTAAAACGGGGCGGAAGGGCAGTTATTTCCGATATTGTTTGCGATCAAGATCCCACACCTAGGATTTTAAATGATCCCGATCTTTGGAGTGGTTGTATTGCTGGAGCGTTTCGGGAAAATGAATTTTTAGAACGGTTTGAACAGGCCGGATTTTACGGCATTGAGATATTAGCTCGACAGGAAGAACCTTGGCAAGTTATTGATGGTATTGAGTTTCGTTCCCTAACGGTTACTGCATTTAAAGGCAAAGACGGCCCCTGTTTAGATGTAAACCAAGCCGTGATTTATAAAGGGCCTTGGAAACAAGTCATGGACGATGACGGACATATTTTATATCGGGGGGAACGGATGGCAGTTTGTGATAAAACCTACCATATTTATAATAACATAAACGGCCCCTATTATCAAGATATTTTAGGAATTTTACCCCATGAAACTATCCCCCTAGAATCGGCCCCAGAATTCGATTGTAGACGGAATGCTATTCGTAAACCCGAAGAAACCAAGGGAGAGCATTATCACGTTACCATCACCAATTCTGATAATTCCTGTTGCGCTCCTGTGAGTTCTAGTTGTTGTTAAATCTTTAAAAAAAGGTTATAATAAGTCCTGATCTAAGGTGATATTTAGTAACTTTAGATTAGGGCGATCGCTAATAGCTAGAAACACTTTATTGGTTTATAAATTACTTTCCTAACCAATGGTAATGTTTGAACGATATGAAGACCAGGGACATATTATATTTCACGGTGATTCTTTACCTATTTTGTCGAGTGAAATAACATCTGAATCTGTAGATCTAATTTTTATTGATCCTCCCTACAATATCGGGAAACAATTCTCAAATTTCCACGATAAGTGGGAGTCTGATGAGGAATATGCAGTATGGGCTTATAAATTACTGGATGAGTGTATTCGGATATTAAAGCCTAATGGAACTTTATATGTGATGGCAAGTACCCAAGCGATGCCATATTTTGATCTTTATTTAAGAAATAAAATAGTAATTTTGAGTCGCATTATATGGCATTATGATAGTTCAGGAGTTCAAGCTAAAAAATACTTTGGATCAATGTATGAACCCATACTTTATTGTGTTAAAAATAAAAGTAATTATGTATTTAACTCTGATAATATTAAAGTAGAAGCAAAAACAGGCGCACAAAGAAAGTTAATTGATTATAGAAAATCGGTTCCTAGTCCCTATAATTCGGAAAAAGTACCGGGGAATGTCTGGTATTTTCCTCGTGTTAGATATCTTATGGAAGAATATGAAAACCATCCTTCCCAAAAACCTGAAGCATTGCTAGAGAGGATAATTCTTGCTAGTAGTCAGGAGGGTGGTATTGTACTTGATCCATTTGGAGGTACATTTACATCGGGTGCAGTATCCAAACGATTAGGAAGAAATTCTATTAGTATAGAATCTCAAGAGGAGTATCTTAAAATTGGTCTAAGGCGAGTTCTGGGATGGCAAGAATATAAAGGTGATCAGCTATTACCTCCACAGAAAAAACAGACTAGAAGAAATAAAAAAATTCAAAATTTTGATTTCATCCAAAAGGAGCTTTTTAATGCCGACAGTACAGCATGAATTTACCGATAAGATTACTGAAATTTTAAATATATATTTCCCTGAACAGGGAAGTAAAATCTTAGATTCTAGCGAGTTATTACAATATCTAAATATTAAAACAAAAGCTGCTAATCGTGGTTCCAAGTCACGAGCAGGATTGGCAAATCATTATGCTATATATGTCTTGGTCGAGGACTATCTAAATAATAAGTTTCATATTAATGGCAATTATAGTGATTATGAAGGAGCAAAATTTACAACACTTCTTCAGAGACAACGAGAACTTCCATTTGGAAGTAAACTCCAAAATCATGCCCTCAATAGTAGACTAAATGAAGAATTTAAAAAATACTTTCCAACATCATATTATGTACCTATAATCAGAGATGCTAAAACCAATAAATATTGGATTAATGAAAATCTCTTAAAATGTTCTATTGATAATTCTCAAATAAATATTGCTGAAGCGATTAAAGATATTATTGATGCTTATATATCGGCGCGTGGTCAAGCATTCAATGACTTTATGATCTATTGTCAACAGATGATCAATATTCAGAAACAAGATCCTTCACAAGCGGTTAAATTTATTAAAGATTTACTGAAACCTAATATAGATGCAAGAGTTTTTGAAATTGTCAGCTATGCTATTTTGAAAGAATATTATGCAGACCAACAAATATATTGGGGTTGGTCACCCGATGAACTGAACGTGGAATATTTAATTTTATATAAAACGGGTCGAACCAACGCAAATGATGGGGGTATAGACTTTGTAATGAAACCCCTGGGAAGATTTTTTCAAGTCACAGAAACTCTTGATGCAGGTAAATATTTTCTCGATATTGACAAGGTTCAGAGATATCCGATTACTTTTGTTGTGAAAACAGAACATACCGTTGAAACAATCTTAAATAAAATCAGAGAAAAAGCGGCGGAAAAATATAATATTAAAGCTATTGTTAAAAAATATATGGAATCTATAGAAGAAGTGATTAATATTCCAGAACTGATGAGTCATTTTGATAGGGTTTTAGAACGGGGTAAAGGTGCAGCAGTAATTGAAGAAATTGTTTTACAGAGTCGTGTGGAATTTAATGTAGAAGCAGAGGAACAAGATATTTTGATCAACGAAGATGGGGTTGAAAATGAGTAGAAATTGGTATTCCCATAAGTCGCCGTTTTATATTGAATCAGCCCCAGAATTCGATTGTAGACGGAATGCTATTCGTAAACCCGAAGAAACCAAGGGAGAGCATTATCACGTTACCATCACCAATTCTGATAATTCCTGTTGCGCTCCTGATAGTTCTAGTTGTTGTTAAATCTTTAAAAAAAGGTTATCATAACTAATAGGATTTGGAGAAACTCTGTTTCAGATCGCTACCTTAATCTTCTTGCTCATCATCCGATAAAATATATTCATCCTCAAAAACCTCTGACCAAGAAAGAGAAGTCAAATGACATTTAACTTTCCTTATTTCCAGTTCAGCCTCTTTTACAGCAGCTTGAAAACATTTATCCCAAATTGATTCAATAAAATCTCGATTCAAGCTGGGTACTTCCTCTTGAATATCCTCGATTTCTCGACGGGCTGAGAGAATACTAATCGCCCAGCTATTCGTGCGTTTTTGAGGTTGACATTTCCATTTGATAACGTGAACCATTAACCGAATTAACTGACTTTTTAATGCTAATTTTTTCGATTTTCCCATAGATTCAATTAAGGCATAAAGTCCTTCTCTGGCTTCCATCACTTGATTCTCCTGTAATAGTTGCTCGATAGTTACAGCCATTTGATATTCTGATCCAGTCGCCAACCAGTCCCAATCTTGTTTAGTCAGCATTGCCATTTCCTTGAGATTACCCATATTCATAAACTTATCATAACTAATAATATTTTGAGAAACCCAGTTAAGGATTATAGCTATTTTCGAGAATTTATGATAATCTTGATTTAGGATCAAACAAGAATCAAGGTAAAAACGATGGATATTGTTAAAGTAAAACAAGAAACAATTGCCTCTTTAAAATCCTTGGGGATTGATTTTTATGAAATGCCCAATGGCACTTTTCGCATTGGAGGTCTGAAAGGTAATCAAGATTTAGAATATAAAATATCTTGGCTGAATGAGAAAAATTTTAACAATGATCAACTCAGAGAATTAGAAAAACTTGGTTTCAAAAATGAGATCGAAAAAATAGAAATAAATTTCAATATTACAAATCAAGAAAAATTTTTTTTACTATCAACTATTAGCTTAGAAGACTTTAACAGTCTAATGCTTTATGAATCTTTAAATGGCAACAAAAAAGCCTTAGAAATTTTATTGTCTTTAGCCATGTTAGGTCTTAATTCTCTTTCAGAAAGTTCTGATTTTGAAGTAAAATCAACAAAAGATTTTACTCGCCAATTGCTAAATCTTGAATATGAAAAAGCCAATCAATTAGTTATGGAAGAAATGAAAGTAGAAACACTAGAAGAAATTGAAACTGAAGATGAACTTTTATCTCTAGCAGTTTCTCTGACTTGCTAATCAATTTTTATGAATAACATACTACGATTATGCCTTGACCTCAATATTTGGTGTGCTGTTCTGCTTGCTAAGAAGAAAGGCTGGGAAAATACAGCGTGCCAATCTTTAGTTAACATTGTTCAAAAAGGAATCTGCGAGTTGGGTTGTGTTCAACTTATTATCTCCTGGGGGATGCTAAATCATCTATATTTTGTTTTAGTCAATAAAATGAATGTTTCAGAGTGGAGAAACATTTAATTTACTCTAATTCGGGTAAATCTCTCCATATTGTGCATCCTTATTTAATGACAGAATGGATTAGGCAAAATAATATACCAAATGTAAATATTAAATTTGATTAATCACAGAAGAAAGGGGAAGAAGGACACTTACTTGATTTTTTCTTAGGGATATTTGTTTATCTGTATTAAGATATAACCTAAACTTGTATGTCTGGAATCTTATCGAATTTCCAAAACCTCGCATATAATATAACACGATCTTGTTCATGTTATCGGGATTGACCAATATTGCATTAACTTGCCTAAGCGGAGGAAACAACATAACTGTTAATCGTTAACTGTTAACTGTGAACAAATTATCAGGAGATTTATGAAAATTGGCATTGCTAAAGAGATTCAGGTAGATGAACGGCGAGTGGCCCTCATCCCTGATGTTGTCGCCCGTTTGGTTAAACAGGGTGTGGAAGTATGGGTGGAGACAGGGGCCGGGGAACGGGCCTGTTTTTCCGATGCAACTTATGAACAGGTTGGGGCGAAAATCGTTGATCAGGGGACACTTTGGGGCGAAGTGGATGTCCTGCTGAAAGTCGGGGTATTAGAGGACTCTGAAGTCTCTCAACTCAAGTCTGGAGGGGTTTTAATTACCTTTTTAAACCCCTTGGGAAACCCAGAATTAGTCCAGAAACTGGCGGCGCAGAACGTGACCGCCTTTAGTATGGAATTGATCCCGCGTACCAGTCGCGCCCAAAGCATGGATGCCCTATCCTCCCAAGCAAACTTGGCCGGATATAAGGCGGTATTAATTGCCGCAGCAGCCTTACCGAAATATTTTCCGATGTTAACCACGGCCGCTGGAACCATTCGTCCCGCCAAGGTGTTAATTTTGGGGGCTGGAGTCGCTGGGTTACAAGCGATCGCCACGGCCCGACGTCTGGGTGCTATCGTCGAAGGGTTTGATATTCGTCCCGAAGTTAAAGAACAGGTACAAAGTTTGGGGGCTAAGTTTGTAGATGTGTCCCTAGAGGAAGATACCGTGGCCGAGGGGGGTTATGCTAAGGAAATTTCCGAAAAAGCCAAGGAACGCACCCGGGAAGTCCTGACGCAGCACGTCGCGGCTTCTGATGTGGTGGTGACAACGGCCCAAGTACCCGGCAGAAAGGCCCCGGTATTAGTCACGGAGGACATGGTAGCCCAAATGAAACCCGGTTCGGTGATCGTCGATCTGGCTGCCGAACAGGGGGGAAATTGTGAATGCAGCGAAGCCGGAAAAGATGTGGTTAAACATGGTGTGACGATTATTGGGCCGATTAATTTACCTGCTTCCATGCCCATTCATGCCAGTGAAGTTTATGCGAAAAACATTTCGGCTTTATTGGGATTAATGATTAATAAAGATAAGCAATTGGAGATTAATTTTAGTGATGATATTCTCGATGGATCTTGTGTAACCCATAATGGTGAAATTCGTTCCGGGCGGGTTAAAGATGCTTTAAGCGCAAATAGTCAACAAGTCTCGATTTCTGGTTAAGTTCACAATCTCTAAATCTAAAATTATATGACCGCAGAAACATTGATTTCCGCATTGTTTGTGTTTGTTTTAGCAACATTTGCGGGGTTTGAAGTGATTACGAAAGTTCCGCCAACTTTGCACACTCCCTTAATGTCTGGGGCAAATGCGATTTCAGGAATTTCCGTTTTAGGAGCGTTAATTATTGCTGGCGATCGCGATTGGAATGTCACCGTTATTCTGGGATTTATTGCAATTATTCTCGCCATGATTAACGTTGTCGGTGGCTTTTTAGTCACAGATCGAATGCTGGAAATGTTCAAGAAAAAAGAGGTTAAAGCCTAATGGATATTCGCTTAACGGGAATACAACTCAGCTATTTAGTAGCTGTCACATTCTTTTTCTTTGGATTGAAAAAGTTAGGATCTCCAGCAACAGCTAGAAGTGGCAATTTATGGGCCGCCATTGGGATGTTAATTGCTGTTGTTGCCACGATGTTAGATCGGCAGGTTTTGAACTATGAATGGGTTATCCTTGCCTTAGTGATTGGTTCGGTCATTGGGGCAGTGATGGCCTATAAAATTCAAATGACAGAAATGCCCCAAATGGTAGGTTTACTAAACGGTTTGGGGGGTGCCGCTTCTTCAATGGTGGCGGTGGGAGAATTTTGGCGCTATTTAGCCCTAGCAGAAACTCCCCCTTTAGGCACAACAATTACCGCTATTTTAGGAGTATTAATTGGGGGAATAACCTTTACAGGTTCGATGATTGCCTTTGCCAAATTGCAGGGAATTATGAGTGGTTCTCCGATCTTATTTCCCCTACAACAACAGTTTAATATTCTGCTGTTTGTTGCTTTTGGAGTCGGCAGTGTTTATATTTGCCTAACTCCTTTTAATGTGTCGGTATTTTTAGGGTTAGTATTTATTTCCCTAATTTTGGGCGTGTTATTCGTCATTCCCATCGGGGGCGGCGATATGCCTGTGGTAATTTCTCTGTTAAATTCCTTTTCTGGGTTGGCAGCGTCAGCAGCCGGGTTTGTGGTGATGAACAACCTGTTAATCATTGCTGGGGCGTTGGTTGGGGCGTCGGGGATTATCCTAACGGTGATTATGTGTAAGGCGATGAACCGTTCTTTAACTAACGTGCTATTTGCCGGATTTGGCACGGGAGAAAGTGGTTCTGGGACTGTTAGTAGCGGTGGTTCAACGGATCAAACGGTTCGCAGTATTGACACCGAAGAAGGGGCGATGATGTTAGGATATGCCCGTTCTGTGGTGATTGTACCCGGATATGGCATGGCTGTAGCCCAGGCCCAGCATAGTGTTAAGGAGTTGGTGGATCAATTGGAAAGTAATGGGGTGGATGTCAAATATGCCATTCATCCGGTGGCGGGACGGATGCCCGGACACATGAACGTCCTATTAGCGGAGGCGAATGTTCCCTATCCTCAATTATATGATATGGATGACATTAACCCGCAGTTTGATCAGACCGATGTTGCGTTAGTTATCGGAGCAAATGATGTGGTGAACCCGGCGGCACGGGAAGATAAAAATAGCCCGATTTATGGGATGCCGATTTTGGATGTGGACAAAGCCAAACATACTATTGTGATTAAACGCGGTATGAGCACTGGGTTTGCCGGGGTAGAAAATGAACTGTTTTATAAGGATAAAACCATGATGTTGTTTGGCAGTGCCAAGGATGTTGTGGCTAAGTTGGTTTCGGAAGTAAAACAACTGTAGTCCTGGTTAATTGACAAAATCATACTGGTTGGTTATCTTAAAATTACCGAACCAGTATGATTTTGTAAAAATAATCCCAAAAATGGAATGTTGATAGAATTTCGAGTCGCCAACTACAGATCAATTGGTGAAGAACAAGTGTTGAGTTTGGTTCCTGCCCCAAAGCAAAAGGAGCATTCTGAAAATATCATTCAAAGGGGAAAGCATCAGGCTTTAAATGCTGTGGCTATATATGGTGCTAACGCTAGTGGAAAATCCAACCTGTTGAAAGCAATGGGTATATTAGGAAAATTAATTAATTTTTCTGCACGTTTCTCTTCAACAACAAAGTTACCATACGACCCTTTTTTACTTAGAGAAGATTGGATTAATAAACCTACTTTTTTGGAAATTGTTTTTTTAATTGCAGAAGATAGATACAGATATGGAATTGAATTCAACCAAAATGAAATAGTTTCAGAATGGCTATTTAGAAAATCTATAGGTAGAGAAGTTAAATTATTTCAAAGAAGCCAAGATATCATTGATGTTTCTTCGGGTTTAAAAGCTTCTTCAACGATTATTGATGCCGCAATAGAAGCAACAAGAGACAACGGATTATTTTTATCAACTTGCGATATATTAAATATTGAAGAAGCAAAAAATATTCTTCATTGGTTTAAGAAATATACAATCATCGACGGATTAAATACAGATCATGAGGCAATCAAAACCATTAGTCTTTGGGACGATCAAGAATATCGTCAAAAAATTAAGGCATATTTTACTAGCCTAAATTTTGGAATTATTGATTTAGAGGTTCAAGACCAAGATTTTTATCCATTAGAATTGTCAGAAAAAATATCAGATGAATTTAAGAATTTTTTGATTAATGAACTCACCGTAGCGAAAAAATATACTGTCTATTCAACACATCGTATTTATGACAGTCAATACCAAGAAACTCAAAAATCAATAGCTTGGGAATTGAATAAAAATGAATCCCCAGGAACTCAAAAAGTATTTCATTTAAGTGGGCCCATACTATGGACTTTGATGAATGGAGGCATATTAATTATTGACGAAATAGAAGGAAAATTGCATCCGATAATGACGCTTCATACAATCAATATGTTTTTGAATAATAAGACTAACCCTAATCATGCTCAATTAATTTTTGCTACCCATGATACCAATTTATTGTCTTATGCTAATTTGAGAAGAGATCAGATATATTTTACTGAAAAAAATCCTTGGGAATCGACGGAATTTTATTCTTTATCTGATTTTATTTATATGGATAAAAAAAACGGAATACCTGAAAAAGAAAGACCCGATACAGATAAAGAAAAAAGATATTTTGAAGGTAGATATGGGGCAATTCCAGTTTTAGGAAATTTTAATCTAGTGTAATTATAAAAAGCAATGGCAAGGAAAGGTAAGTTAAAACAAAAGGCAACTAAAGAAACAATTGAACGTCCAAAAAGAGTGCGGCGCTACGAATACTTTTTTTTAATTGTTTGTGAAGATCAAAAAACTGAGCCAGAATATTTTCAACAATTTGTTGATCTGTTTCCCGATGGTACATTGTATTTAAAACCAGTAGGCACAGGTTTATCACCTACGATCATGGTAATATAGAAATAGTCGAAAAAATCAACCAATTTGGTAACGAATTAAACGCAATTGAACGGGCTGAAATTCTTTTACAGGCCCAAAAGGGAGTTGCACCAATACAAGCTAATCCCAGTACAAAAGTTCATTTACTTGTCCAAAAATTAAGAGAGTGGATTGATTACTACACTCCCGATCGCACGACATAAACCGGGTTTCTCAACAAATATTGATCGGATACAATTAATCTTAATTAGAAACCCGGTTTCTTGAATACTCTACTTTAAAGAATTAAGATGACGATTCATATTATTTAAGTCAATTTCTAACTGTCGATAATCTCCCGCCGATAATAAGGGATCTTTGCCAGATTTTAATACCTGTGCTATGGGTAGAATCCGAAACTGATATTTCCCATTCTGATCATAGCGATGTACCCAAGTGGGTAGGGTTTGAATGTCTTTAATTTCAATGGTTTTATCAGGAAAATTCTTTAAAATATTCACTTTAAAAATAGTCCCTAAATCTCGATATTTTTCCCGTTGATTAGAGACAAAATTCCCCATAGAATAAATAACTACAGCTTTTTTAGACTTTCCTAATTTCCCAGTTTGTTCAAAAACTTGATAGGGTTGCACAACATGGGGATGACTCCCTAAAATAATATCAGCCCCAGCATCAACTAACTGTTTTACTAAGGTTTTTTGTTCGGTATTCGGTTGACGTTGATATTCTGAACCAAAATGTAAAATAACCGTGACCACATCTACCCCTAATTTACGAGCTTTAGTAATATCTTGGGTAATTTTTTTAGCATCTATTAATGAGACTAAATAATTTTTACCCTTGGGAATCGGGATACCATTAGTACCATAACTATAAGCCAAAATTGCCATGGAAATATTATTTTTTTCAACAATAACTATTTTTTCAGCTTCCTCAACCGAGGCAGCCGTTCCCACGGAAATTAAACCTCGTTTTTTCACATTTTCTAAGGTTTTTAAAACGCCTTTTTCTCCTCGATCCAAAGAATGATTATTTGTAGTTGAGATAATATTAAATCCGGCTTTAGTAATCGCATCTGCTAAAGAATCTGGAGCATTAAATAAAGGATATCCTGTATATCCGGTTTCCGGGCCTGATAGGGTAGTTTCTAAGTTGCCAATCACCCAATCTCCTGATGATAAAATTCCTTTAACTTCTTTAAAAAAATTATCATAATTATAGGTTTTTGTAGTTGGGTTATAACCGGATTTAATTTGAGCTCCGTGCATCATAATATCCCCCACGGCGATTAATTCTGCTTCTTTTGTATAAGTTTGGGGTTTGGGGGGTTGAGGGTTGATAATTTCCGGGGCGACTTCTGCTGTTTTTGTCGGGTTTGTGTTACTACATCCCCCGCTAAAAATAAACAAACTACTGGTTAAGATTAAAGTCATCCATCGACTCTTAAAAATCATCATTTTTACCCTAGAATTTTGATGATTTTACCGCAATTGTTACCCTAATCAGATCAATTATTAGGTCAGTCCCAGATTGGAAATTAGTTTTCATTGATCGGGGAATCAGGTAATTGATTAAGAATCCGATCGCTTGGATTTAGGGTAAACTATAGGGGATGGGTTGGAGAACTCGGACTTGGTTAAGCAGACAAAGCTATTCATGCAAAATTATCAACGGACTGATGCTGGTGTGATCTCGGATCGACGCCTGAATTTTTTGGCCTGGATATCCCGCAGCAGCGTGATTCTGACTTTAGTATTACTTTCGGCGGGAGTCAGCATGGCTCAGTCCCCCAAGTCTCCAGAACCGAAACCCAGCACTCCGACAAAAACCATATCCCCCAAGGAGCGGCTGGAACTGGAACAACTGCGACAACAGCAGCTTTTACAGGAACAAGTTCAAGCGGAAGCTCAACGCACCTTTAAACAGACAATGACCCTGTTTAATCTCCTATTAGGATTGTTAGGAATTCTATTAGCAGCAACCTTAGTGGGATTATGGTTATTACGGCGTTCCGTTGTCCGAGAAGTAACCGTTATTGTTAAAAATCATCTGAATGAATTAGGGGATTTAGAAGGAAAAATTGCCGTCGCTAATCAACAAATGCAAGCGGTGATTCGGGAAACCGATAAAATTGCTCAAGACCTAAATGCAGAAGCGGATGATTTTCAGGATGAATTAGGAACCAATCGCGATCAAATTGGGGAATGGTTAACTGAATTATCCCAAGTTCGTCAAGGAGCATTACAAAATTTTCAACAGGAAACTCAAGAAGTTACCCAGGAAATTAATCGCTTAGAAATTGAGTTTTCTAAACAATTGGCAGATTTACAAAATCGCGCTAGTAATCAACAGGATTTAATCTTACAAAACTTAGATAAACTGGGAACAAATTACGCGAATCATGTCGCCGGGTTGCAGGCGGATGTGGATGGTCAAAAAAATACGGTTTTAGAGAATTTCAAAGAATCAGAAGCCACTTTAACTAATCAATTATCCGAGTTACAAATTCAAGTTCAAAATCAACGCGATCGCCTATTCAAAACTCTTGAACAGGTGGGTACAGAATTTAAAACCACCGTATCCGGTTGGCAAACCGATGTCGAAGGTCAAAAAAATACCGTGGGCAAGAATTTACAACAAATTGAAACTGAATTAGCTCAGGAGTTATCCCAACTACAAAAACAGGCAGAAACCCAAAAAGATCGGGTCTTTGCTCGTTTAGAACGTTATGAAACGGATTTCGCTCCGCAACTAGAAGAAATTAGAATTAAATCGGAACAAAAAGCTCAAGAACAAATTGATTTAGCCCTGAAAAATTTAGAGAAATTTGGCAAGGATGCGGTGACTCAACTCTCCGAATCCCAAGGCAGAATTCAAGGACAAATGGAGCAGAAACTCCAACGCATTCAACAGTTGGAACAGCAAGCAGAAACCCAACTAGCAACCTATCAACAACAATTACAGATTCAAGTCGATGAAAAGTTACAAAGATTACAACAATTAGAAGCGGAATATGCTACCATTATTGCTGATAGTCAAACCGGATGGAAAACCCAAAAAGAACGAATTGTCCAACGGTTAGAGAAGTTTGATCAAGATGTAACTGGGGTAATTGAACAGTTAAGAGGAGATTTACAAACCCGCAAGGATTCTACTTTTAATAAATTAGATAAATTTGATTTAATGTTAACGGAACAGATCACAGAAGTTCAAGCGGATGCTAATGCTCAAAAAGCGGGGATTTTTCAAGAATTAGTGGCAATGCAGTCGGAAGCTTTGGTGAAAAAAGATGAAATTCTCCAACAGTTATTAGCCGTTTCGCCAACGGATTTAATGGAATCGGCGGTTTCAGAAATGATCCAGAAAATTGACACCATTTCCGAACAATTAGATCGGTTAAAATCCAATAAACCGGAGTTATTTTTAAATGTTGATGATTATGTGCAACGGGGGAATTTATTGTTTGCTGAAGGCCGTTATGAAGATGCTTTAGCTACCTTTCATCAAGTAGTAGAATTGCAACCCAATGATTACCGATCTTGGCTAAATCGAGGCATGGCATTAAGTCGATTAAAACGTCAAAATGAGGCGATCGCATCCTATAAAAAAGCCCTAGAAATTAAACCAGATTATCACCAAGCCTGGGTAGATTTAGGTGTAGCCTATGGCAAATTACAAAAACATCAAGACGCCTTTGAAGCCTTTGATCAGGCGGTGAAAGCCAAACCAGAAGATAGTGTGGCTTGGTTAAATCGAGGCATGGCATTGCAAGCAATTGAAAGATATCAAGATGCGGTAACATCCTTTGATCAGGCGATTGAATTTGACCCGGATAATTCTAAAGCCTGGAATTATCGCGGTTATGTTTTAATTAAGTTAAAACGGGGAAAAGAAGCCCTAGAAAGTTTAGATCGGACGTTAACTTTAAAACCCGATTATGCCGATGCTTATTATAATAAAGCAATTATTTATGCTCAACAACGTCAAACGGAATTAGCCGTTGAAAATTTAGAGCAAGCAATTGATCTGAGTGCCCGTTATCGAGAGGAGGCCAAAACCGACCCAGATTTATATGCAGTTATTAAGTTTTTGCGTCCGAAAGCCAAACTTCAATCCTAATATCCCGTTATTGGGCTAGTTGTTGGGCTAGTTGTTGGGCTTTAGCCCCTCCTAATTATTGGGCTAGTTGTTGGGCTTTAGCCCCTCCTAATTATTGGGCTAGTTGTTGGGCTTTAGCCCCTCCTAATTATTGGGCTAGTTGTTGGGCTTTAGCCCCTCCTAATTATTGGGCTAGTTGTTGGGCTTTAGCCCCTCCTAATTATTGGGCTAGTTGTTGGGCTTTAGCCCCTCCTAATTATTGGGCTTTAGCCCCTCCTAGCCCTAAGAAGAATGGGCTAAAGCCCAACAACGGTGCCTTTCTGCAAATTCTAATAGTTATGACCCTAGAAAATACCTCTCCCAATCCTAGTCAAATTTCCCTAAATTTGTCGGGAGGAATTGCCCTCGGAGCTTATATGGCTGGGGTGTGTTTTGAATTAGTTAGACAAGCCAGAAAAGACAATTCTCCCCTGTTAATTGATTTGATTACCGGAGCATCTGCTGGGGCGATGACCGGAGCAATTACAGCTTATTATTTATTAAATCGAGAGATTAGTGATACTGAGTATGAGTCCCAAAATATCTTACAAAGAGCTTGGGTAGAAAAAGCTGATATGAAAGATATTGATACGGTGTTTGCCATTGAAGATTACCGTCAAGTTTTGAATAATTTATTTAAAAGTCAAAATGAAAGTTTATTATCTCAAAAAGGGATTAAAAATATTGCTAATTTAATTACGGAAAATACCGATCAACTGAAAGTTCATCAACCCTTAGCCTTAGTAATGACGGTTACGAATTTACAAGGGCTGTTAGTAACCTATGAAAATAAATGTCGCAATTTTTCCGGTATTCCAGCCGTTAACCATGCAGAAACTCGGCAGTTTTTGTTTCATTCTGAGTTAAATCGTCAAGGCGATCGCTTACAAAAAATTTGGAAAAAAGTAATTGATACCAGCTTAATTTCGGGGGCTTTTCCCGTTGCCTTCCCTCCAATTCAAGATTCATCTAATGTTAAAAGTTATAACTTAAAAAATCTGAGTCCAGCTTATTTTACAATCTCTGATAAATCCAGAAAACAACAACTAGATCCGGCTCTACCGATGTTTTGTACCCAGGAAACCCTCAAATTTTGGTATAGTGACGGGGGAATTTTAGATAATTTACCCATTCTCAAAGCCATTGATTTAGAAGCGAGAATTTACTTAAGTTCCTTGCCTAATTCAGAGTATTTAATTCAGGAAGAAGGGGCGGATTTTATTAAATTCAGTCATGATTTTAACATCAAAACTAAAGCCGAACGAGAGCAGCGAATTTATGCTTATGTTTCTCCCTCATCTTTGGAAAACTTAGAAAGTAGACCCAGCTTAAAAAAGAACAATTTTAATCTATTTGACTTGTTATTTGATGGGTTAAATATTCCCTCTGCTCAACAGGATGCCATACAGTTAAAAAAGATTGTAGAAATCAATCAACAAGTGGATTATAAAGAGAATATATTATCTCTTTTAGAAACTTTACCCACCAACCAGTCCGGGGAAACTATCTCTAAAATAAAAACCGACCTAGAAAAAGCCATCCCCTATCATCATATCCAATTATCGCCCATTACACCCTTAATTTTGAATCAAATTTCAGGGATTGAAAATGTAGAAGCGCAAGAGGAATTAGAAAATCTATATAAAAAATTCCGATATTTATTCAAAACTCCTCTAGTCGAGAAACCTACAGACGTCGAGCAAGTATTAGCTTCAGATTTTATCAACGCTTTTGGAGGATTTTTTGATAGAAAATACCGAGAACAGGATTTTATTTTAGGCAGACTTTGTGGTTTAACTTGGCTCCACTTAAATTTTAATCAAATTGATACCAAAAGTTCGATTTCAAGATTAAATCAAATCTTTGATTCCGGTCAAATTCAATTTGATAATCCCAAGTTTAAAGACTTAAAAATTAGCTATAGAATTCGCTTAATTAGACTATTAGTTCGGGGGTTAAGAATGATGACTGTCCAAACCCAGATGAAAAATAGTAATAAAATTTTACTGGGATTATTTCAAGTAATTTTACTGCCGTTATTTCTATTCATAGAAATTTTATTAACCTTGGGTTTAATATTAACTGAAATTATCGAAACATTCTGGGAAAAAATTAATCAGAAATAGCAAATAGGTTTGGATACCAAACCTATAGCAATCTTAAATGATTTGCGATCAGAATATAGAACCCCACCC
>NZ_CAWLTW010000001.1:5401077-5475399 GCF_963864145.1 Planktothrix prolifica NIVA-CYA 540
GGGAGGGGTCGAGATAGATGGAAATATTACAACTGATTTAGGATTGCTATAGTAGGGGTAATTCATGAATTACCCCTACATCTATAGCAATCCTATTTGAGTTGTGTTCAAAAGTCCTGAGCAAAAGGGAACACCGGAACAGCCCCCCAAACCCCCCGTGCACGGGGGGCTTGGGGGGGGAGAGAACGCCGGATCTGGGGTAATACTTCTGGCTGTTTCATGTCAGTATTAAAATGTTATAGCCTATTTAGGATTGCTATAGGGTTACATCCCCAAATTTGCGTAAGTCCTGACTACAGTTAAAACTGCGGCGAGTCGTTTTTCATCCTGGCTCTGAAGATGCAGGGCTTCCAAACTCCCAACTTATTTATGTGAAACAGTCTCCTGACCATGCAAGGTCTTTAGCGGGGAGGGAGTCAGAAATGTTATATTGAAATTGTTTGTTTGCACCGAATTGGGATTAACTTAAAATAAAAGTCAGAAAAATGATGAACAAAATCCAGTGAATTTGCGTCTATTGATCAAAATGTCCTCTTACGAATTTTGTCCTAGTTTTTAACGGGTAGTGGGTAACGGATAATGACAAATCAAGGGAATTTATATCTAGGAGTTAAATTATGGGTTTAGGGTTGTTTTCGTCTGATTCCCTTCTTTATCTGCTAACGGGAACAGCAACAGTTGTCACCCTGGTTGTCAGTCAGTCTGCAATTGTCCTGGCAAAAACAGCGCAACAGGTGGCAGAAATCGCCGAACCTATTACCGTACAAATTAACAGCCCGTTAGGGGATGGGTCTGGGGTGATTATTGCTAAAAATGGCAAGGTTTATACGGTTTTGACGGTGAATCATGTTGTAGAAGATCCAAATGTTAAATATACCGTGCGAACTTCCGATGGAAATAGTCATCCACAGACAAAAATTGTTCGGTTACAAAATGATGATAAAGAACCGGATTTAGCTATTATTCAATTTGAAAGTTCTCAAAACTATCCGATTGCTACATTAGGTAATTCTGAACAAGCAGTTATTGGTGCTCAGATTTATGTTTATGGATATCCCGCAACCGGGGGATTAACTGGAGTAGAAAGGGAACCCGAATTATCCCCTGGATTAGTTACCAGTCGCCCGAAAAGTCGTCCAGAAGGCTATAATTTACGCTATCAAGCGGTGACTTGGAGCGGGATGAGTGGGGGGCCAGTTTTCGATTCTGAAGGCCGGGTGGTGGGCTTACATGGACAGGGAGAATTTGGCTTTGCTCAAACCAGTTCCGGTGATGTCGCCCCGATTAAAACGGGATTCAATGCGGCTATTCCCATCAATTTATTTATCACAAAATTGTTAGAAACAGGCTTAAAATTATCGGATTTAGTCATTGATGAAAAACTACCGGAAGCTAACCCCGTTTCCTTAGATTTTCCGCGAACCTATCAGGCGTTTTATTTTCAAGGGTTAACTTTATTAGATCAAGGTGAAACCTGGGATGCGATTGATGCTTTTAATCACGCGATCGAATTAGATCCTAACACTCCTGAAGCCTATTTTAATCGAGGAATTGCCCGGACTCTTTTAGCCACTAATATTGGTGAACCCACCCGTGCCCCTAATCCAATTGAGGATTATACCGAAGCTATTCGTTTAAATCCTGGTTTTGCTGATGCCTATTATAATCGAGCTTTGGCTTATCTGGAATTGAAGAATAAAATTAACGCCAGATCGGATTTTCAAAAAGCGGCGGAACTTTATGACAAATTAGGTCGAAAAGCTGCCTATCAAGAGGTGTTAAATCGTCTGAAAGAACTTGAATAGGCTACTTTGTTTTTTGAGTTCTATATTCAATTTTATAAAATTCAAGAGGTCGAGAATGATAGAAAAATACATTCAAAATATCAATAAGCGTTATCAACTAGGTAATGCAACTGAACATACGTTTCGGGGCGATTTACAACAACTGATTGAAAATTTGGTTCCTACTATTAGTGCGACCAATGAACCTAAACGGCAATCCTGTGGAGCACCAGATTATATTTTAACCAAAAAAGATATACCCGTTGGTTTTATAGAAGCAAAAGACATTGGGGATAAAGACCTTAAAGGAGCTAAAAAAACCGGAAATAAAGAACAATTTGATCGTTACAAAGCATCTTTAAATAACTTAATTTTCACGGATTATCTTGATTTTCATTTATATAGAGATGGCGAATTTATTACTAAAATTGCTATAGGAGAAGTAACAGAAAAAGGGATTAAATCTTTACCCGAAAATTTTTTAACATTTACTAACCTGATTAGAGATTTTTGTACTCACATCGGACAAACGATCAAAAGTCCTAAAAAACTAGCAGAAATGATGGCTGGGAAAGCTCGTCTTCTTTCTGGAGTAATTGAAAAAGCCTTAATGAGTGACGAAATTAACCAAGAAAATAGTACGCTTAAAGACCAAATGGGTGCTTTTAAGAAAATCCTAATTCACGATATTACGCCTAAAGAATTTGCTGATGTATATGCTCAAACCATTGCTTACGGGATGTTTGCGGCTCGATTACATGACCCGGATTTAGCAACTTTCAGCCGACAGGAAGCTGCGGAACTTATTCCTAAATCAAATCCGTTTTTAAGAAAGCTATTTGGATACATTGCTGGGCCGGATATTGATGACCGAATTAAATGGATAGTCGATAATTTAGTAGAAATATTTTTAGCTTGTAATGTCGAAGAAATTTTAAAAAATTACGGTAAATCTACAAAAATGGAAGACCCAATTATCCATTTTTACGAAACCTTTTTAAGTGAATACGACCCAAAATTGCGTAAAGCTCGTGGTGTTTGGTACACACCCGCACCCGTTGTAAATTTTATAGTTAGAGCGGTTGATGATATTTTAAAAACGGAATTTGATTTACCCCAAGGACTTGCAGACAATAGCAAAACTAAAATCAAGGTTGATGTGCAGGGAAAACAGGTTGAGCAGGAAGTTCACAAAGTCCAAATCCTTGACCCCGCCGCCGGAACCGGAACTTTTCTGGCCGAAGTTATTAAACATATTCATAACAAATTTGTCGGACAACAAGGGATTTGGAGCAATTATGTAGAAACCCATTTATTGCCCCGTCTCAACGGTTTTGAGTTGCTGATGGCGAGTTATGCTATGGCACATCTTCAATTAGATTTACTATTAACAGAAACAGGCTACAAACCCAGCAATAACCAACGTTTTAGAGTTTACCTTACTAACAGCTTAGAAGAACAGCACCCCGACACGGGAACGCTATTTGCAAGTTGGTTAAGTGCCGAAGCTAATGAAGCTAATTATATTAAAAGAGATACGCCTGTAATGTGTGTTATTGGGAATCCACCTTATAGCGGAATTTCATCTAATAATGGCGAATGGATTAATAAACTAATTGAAGATTATAAATATATTGATGGCGTACATTTTAATGAACGCAAACATTGGTTAAATGATGACTATGTTAAATTCTTGCGTTACGGACAGCATTTTATTGAGAAAAACGGAAGTGGTGTTTTGGCATTTATAAATCCGCATGGATTTTTAGACAATCCAACTTTCAGAGGAATGCGTTGGAATTTGCTAAAAACTTATGACAAAATTTATACTATAGACTTACACGGAAATAGCAAAAAAAAAGAAACTTCACCTGATGGAAGTGCTGATGTTAATGTATTTGACATTATGCAAGGTGTTTCAATTAATATTTTTGTAAAAACAGGAAAGAAAAAGGCAAACGAATTAGGAAAAGTATTTCATTTTGACTTGTATGGCAAAAGAGAAATGAAATATGATTTCCTTTCTGATAGCTCATTGAAATCAGTTGAGTTTCAAGAGTTAAAACCAGAAAAACCATTTTTATTTTTCGTCCCAAAAGATAATACAGGCAGAGAGGTTTATGAAAGTGGATTTAGAGTTAATGACTTGTTTTCAAAAAATGTTACTGGCATTGTTACAATGGGCGATAGCTTCATTATTGAAGAAAAACTAAATGTATTAAAGAAGCGTTTAGATAATTTTATCAGTAATGAAATTAGTGAAGATTTATTGAACCGAGAATATGGTCTGGGAAAAAATTATGCCCAATGGATTTTAGAAAATAAGCCAAACATAAAATTAGATGATAATAAATACACAAAATTTTCTTATCGCCCTTTTGATGATAAATACACTTATTTTGATAATAAACTGATTTGGAGATGGAGAGTTGATGTTATGCAACATTTCATTAAAGGTGAAAATGTTGGAATTGATTTATGTCGTCAATTAGTTTCAGACAGTTACGCTCATATTTTTATAACCAATAAAATTGTTGACGACTCTTTTGTTTCAAATAAATCACGGGAAAGAGGTTATGTCTTCCCACTTTATTTATATCCCGAAAACAAAGGACAACAAACTATCTTACAAACAGCCGAAAGAACACCAAACCTAAACACAGATATTATAAAGCAAATAGCAGAAAATTTAGGATTAACTTTTACCAACGAGAAAGAAACCACAGAAAACACATTTGCACCCATAGATATTTTAGACTATATTTATGCGGTTTTACACTCGCCAAATTACCGAGAAAAATATAAAGAGTTTCTAAAAATTGATTTTCCCAGAGTCCCCTATCCCAAAGACCAAAACACTTTTTGGCAATTGGTAAAATTAGGCGAAGAAATCAGACAAATCCATTTATTAGAAAGCCCAACCGTTGAAAAATATATTACACAATATCCCATAGATGGAGATAATATTGTCACAAAACCAAAGTATCAAGATGGTAAAGTTTACATCAACAACACCCAATATTTTAATCATGTTCCTGAAATAGCTTATAACTTTTATATTGGTGGCTATCAACCCGCTCAAAAATGGCTCAAAGACCGCAAAGACCGAAAATTAGAAATTGAAGACATATTCCATTATCAAAAAATTATTGTTGCCTTGACGGAAACCGATAGACTCATGAAAGAGATTGATAAAATTGCCATCGAGTAGTGCGAGCGTCCTCGCTCGTTGGGGTAATACTATTAAAAGAATATTGTACCGCCGTCACAGTTAAAATAGATGTAAGCCAAGTTGATCTTTCCTAACCCTAGAAACCACCATGACACAAATTACCCTTGCTGAACTTCCCGAAACCCTCCAAACCCTAATTAACCAAGTAAAAAAAACAGGCGAAACCCTCACCATCATCCAAGACGGTATCCCCTTCGCTATTATTTCCCCCGTCCAGAAAAAATCCCTCCTACAAACCCTTTCTACCCTTGAACCCTTAGACGAAGACTTTGCAGACGTGGACGAAGGATTATTACCCTTAAGCGAGAAACCCGGTTTCTGATAGTTTCACCCTAATGTATATAATCCCCCATCCCGTCCACAAATCATCACCTGATTATTCCAAACCACAGGAGTTGACTCAAAAGAAACTTCCGGTTTAAATCGTCCCTTTTGTTCGACTCTTAACCGATAATATTCCCCCCGTTGGTTAGGAATAGCATTGCTTTGATTTGCTCTGGCTTCTTCCCAATATAAATTAAATAAATAAACCCCATTATATCCCGCCGTTACTAACTTATAACCATCGGTAAAAATAGGAGTTGAAATCGAGGCGCCGATTTTTTCTTGGACTAATATTAAAGGAGTTTTATATTCTCCCTTTCCTAATGGCCCAGTTACGGTTTTATCGGTGGTAATCATTTGAGAACCAATATATAAATAACCGTCAATGGCATTGGTGGCAAAAATAGCCGGAAATCCATCGGGGTTATATTCGTCATTTAACGCCACAGAACCTATTATACCGCCATCCCAGGTATTAAATTTTTGATTTTTTGTCGGTAAAAACCATTCCAAACTATCTTGAGGATTCTTGTTAGGATTGAGTTTAAGCACACCTCCATTTCCCGGAATATATTGTTTTTCAATCGCACAAAATAACTTACCATCTTGAGAAATAACCGCCGACCCATCAATATCGGAACCTGTATAAAAATCCCAAATAATTTTTCTAGTTTTTAGATCAATTCCATAAATATGTCCCGAACCAGATGCCATAAAAATCAGATTATCTAACCGAGAAGGAGAGGATTCACTAACTAAATTTCCCCCATGTCTGCTACTATCTCCATCCTGATAAAGTTGCACTTCTGATAAAATTTTAGGTTGTAAAAATCCTGATTTTTTTTCTGCCGTTTTAGCCGAACTATTGAGAAAATAACCGATCGCATTTTCCCCCGCATTAAAAATTACTCCATCTCCTAAATATAAAGGCGAACTATCATTATCTCGACTATAACTTGGGGTGGGACGTAAATTTAACTTCCAGATTTCTTTTCCAGTCCTAAAAGAAATTGCCCGAAAACTTGTAGCTAATCCTCCTTGAGACATACTGCTACGACTTCCTTGTAAAACAACAATTTGATTCTCATCTGTTGCCGTTTCATCAATATAAATACTTGAACTTCCTTTAACCACATCATCAAATTTATATCGCCAAATTTCCTTCTGAGTGTCTAATTCTATTTTTCTTAAATAATGGTCAAATGCTCCTATAATTATATAGGTTTTGCCGCGATCGCGGGTAATAGTTGGTTGTCCTGTCCATCCCGCCCCACTCCAAACTTTACGGGTACGTCCCACATAAGTTACTCCTGTTCCTAATGGGAATTTATGAATTTCTTTCAGGTTTTCCGGCACTCCTCGCCCATAAAAACGCCGTTGATCATTACCTAAATAAGTCGGAACTAATAACTCAATTTCTGGATCTAAAATTGATAATAAAGTTTTAAAATTCTCTTGAATTTCTGTTTCATTTGTGTTAAAATCAAATAATTTAGAAACACCAGAAGGAAGTAGAGATCCTAAAGAAAAATAAGCAGCAAGTTGATTAAAGCGTCGTCGAGAAACCATAATTTTAAAAGTTTGATATAATTAATAATCCCCGTAGAGACGTGCCACGGCGCGTCTATCTACTACGATATTAATACTAAACCATGAATTGCTAATTTAAAAAATTATACCCAAATTTGATATAATTAATAGTCCCCGCAGAGACGCGCCATGGCACGTCTCTACCCAGATTTAATATTAAACCATGAATTGCTAATTTAAAAAATTATACCCAAATTTGATATAATTAATAGTCCCCGCAGAGACGCGCCATGGCACGTCTCTACTTAATATTAAACTTTAGGTATCTGTAATGGTTAATCGTCTTTCTGAGTCCAAAAGTCTCTATCTTCGCAAACACGCAGAAAATCCCATTGATTGGTGGCCCTGGTGTGACGAGGCTTTAGAAACAGCAAATCAGCAAAATAAACCCATATTTCTTTCGATTGGTTATTCCAGTTGTCATTGGTGTACCGTAATGGAAGGAGAGGCATTTTCTGACCCTGGAATTGCTCAATATATGAATCAAAATTTCTTGCCAATTAAAGTTGATCGAGAAGAGCGGCCAGAAATTGATAGTATTTATATGCAAGCCTTACAAATGATGACTGGTCAAGGAGGATGGCCGTTAAATATATTCCTAACTCCCGATGAAAGAATCCCCTTTTATGGCGGCACTTATTTTCCCTTAGAACCCCGTTATGGTAGACCCGGATTTTTAGAAGTTTTACAAGCAATTCGTCGATTTTATGACTTAGAAAAAACCAAATTGCAAGCGTTTAAAGATGAAATTATGACGCATTTGCAGCAGTCTACAATTTTACCTATTTCTACATTAACCGAAGATTTATTACAAATAGGATTAGATGCCAATACTGGGGTGATTAGTCGCAATGAATATGGGGGGCCAAGGTTTCCGATGATTCCCTATTCCGAGATGGCATTACGAACAATTCGGTTTAATTTTGAGTCAAAATATGATGGGAAAGAAGCCTGTACTCAACGGGGTTTAGACTTAGCTTTAGGGGGAATTTATGACCACGTTGCGGGAGGATTTCATCGCTATACCGTTGACCCGACTTGGACAGTTCCCCACTTTGAAAAAATGCTCTATGATAACGGGCAAATTGTGGAATATTTAGCGGATTTATGGAGTGCTGGTATTCAAAAACCTGCCTTTAAACGTGCAATTCAAGGCACTGTTGAATGGTTAAAACGGGAAATGACCGCCCCGGAAGGTTATTTTTATGCTTCCCAAGATGCCGATAATTTTACCACTTCCGAGGAGTTAGAACCGGAAGAAGGGGCTTTTTATGTTTGGAATAATAGTGAACTGGAAAAAACATTAACTCCAGAAGAATATGCGGCCCTACAAGAACAATTTACTATTACTAAATCCGGTAATTTTGAAGGTAAAAATGTCTTGCAACGGTGCAATGCAGATGAGTTAAGTGATATCATCGAATCTGGTTTAGAAAAACTGTTTCAAGTTCGGTATGGGGAAATGCCAGAAACCCTAAAACTCTTTGCCCCCGCCCGCAATAATCAGGAGGCAAAAACCCATAATTGGTTAGGTAAAATTCCTCCGGTTACGGATATTAAAATGATTGTAGCTTGGAATAGTTTAATGATTTCGGGTTTAGCCAAGGCTGCAAAGGTTTTTGGGGAAGTTGAATATTTAGAATTAGCCACAAAAGCAGCCCAATTTATTCTGAATCATCAATGGGTAGATGGACGTTTACATCGAGTTAATTATGAAGGAAAACCGGATGTTGTGGGTCAGTCTGAAGATTATGCGTTATTAGTTAAATCTTTGATTGATTTACACCAAGCTAGTTTAACAGTAACTACAGCTTTAGTACAGCCAGATTATTGGTTAGAACAGGCGAAAAAAGTTCAAGAAGAATTTAATGATTTACTCTGGAGTGTGGAATTAGGAGGTTATTTTAATACCGCCAAAGACACCGGAAAAGATTTATTAGTTCGAGAACGCAGTTATATTGATAATGCAACTCCGGCCGCGAATGGGGTAGCTATTGCCAATTTAGTCCGTCTGTTTTTATTAACAGAAAATCTGGATTTTTTAGACCAAGCGGAACAAGGTTTAACCGCCTTTAGTTCGGTGATGCAAAAATCTCCCCCAGCTTGTCCGAGTTTATTTACGGCGTTAGACTGGTATCGGAATAATACCCTAGTTCGGACTTCTCCCGAACAAATTTTAGAGTTAGGTGTGCAGTATTTCCCCTCAACTATTTTTAAAGTTGATAACACGCTTTCTCATGATATTATTGGCTTAGTTTGTCAGGGATTAAAATGTAACAAGCCTGCCCAAAACTCCGAAGAACTGTTACAACAGTTGCAAGCCAGTCAAACTCGCTCTTAACTTGAATTTTTGGCTGTGTAAGTTGATATCTTTACCAGCCAATTAATAGGGATTTAATATTACTCGCCAGTTTTTTGATTTTTTTCTACAATAGTAGTGTTCTAATGGAATCAACCTCTATGTATTTTACTTGGCTCGATAGCAACTCTTGGTTACTGGAAATAGGCGGAAAACAAATTTTGATTGACCCTTGGTTAGTGGGTGCATTAACCTTTGGGAATCAAACTTGGTTATTTAAGGGGGAAAGACGAAATTCCCGACCCATTCCTGAAAAGATTGACTTAATTTTATTATCTCAGGGATTGGAAGATCACGCCCATCCTGAAACCTTAAAACAACTGAACAAAAATATCCCCGTTGTCGGCTCTCCTAGTGCGGCAAAACTTGTTCAGGAGTTGGGATATACTCAAGTACAAGCTTTGGAACATGGACAAACCTATTGTTTAGAAAATCAGGTAGAAATTAAATCCTTGCGAGGTTCTCCCATTGGCCCAACAACTCTTGAAAATGCCTATCTTTTAAAAGATTTAATAACAGAAAATACTGTTTATTATGAACCCCATGGATATCATGATTCTCTATTAAAAGAACTAGCCCCCATTGATGTCGTTATTACCCCATTAATTGATATTAGTTTACCGTTAATTGGGCCAATTATTCGTGGGCAAAAAACAGCCTTGGAGTTAGCTAAATTAGTCAGTCCCCAAGTGATGTTACCCACGGCAGCAGCCGGGGATGTGGTTTATGAAGGGTGGTTAGTTTCGTTATTAAAAGTCAGTGGTAATTTAGAGGATTTTCGGTCTATGTTAGCAAAAGAAAATCTATCAACCCGGGTACTCAACCCCCAGCCCGGAGAAGGTTTTGAAGTGGTATTAGAACGGCGTCGAGTGGGTGTTTAATTCACAACGTATAGCAGGGGCGTATTCATACGTCCTCGCTTCCTAACTGCTTTGCCTTACTCCCAGAAATCTAGGTTAAGAAGGTCATCTAAGGAGCGGGTAAATTGCCAAGTATCAGGAAATTTTGTGTTTTTATATTCGGGTTGCAGCTTTTTCAGACATTGCTGATAAACTGTATCTAGGACTTGGGGATAGTCATTCTGTAAGCTAGGAGAAATTTCAATCAAGTCTTCAATTTCGGGGCGAATATTGCGAATTGTCCTTTCCCAGCCATGATATTCTAGGGGCATATCAACATAGTAGCGCTTTATAATATGTTCTATTAATGCCCGAATTTGTCCTTTAAAGGCATTTTTCTGCGCTTTCCCCAAAGAATCTATCTCCTCTATTAAGTTGGCAATATCTAATTGTTTAAAGTCTCGATTCTGTAAATGGGTGCTCGTTTCTTCTGTCCATTTTAAAAAGTCGCAATCATACAATAATTTTAGGGGAATTAGGGATTGGGTCATGGGTTAATTAATCCTGATTTATAGGGATTATAGGTTATTTCAACTTGGGGAGTTAACCAGCCTAGAGAAAGCATTAATCGAGTTTAGAAAAGTTCGCCGTCCTTTATTAGTTAGAAACACCGCATTACTAATCGCTTAGGGGGAGGATACCTCGCCCCTACGGTTTAATTTACAACAGAATTAGGTTTCTGAATTAGATTCGGGGAAATTTTTGGAGACTGATTGTAACACTTGAGGTACAATTGGAGGAATCGGTTGGGATGGGGAATGATTTCGACTCATGGTTTCAATAGTTTCTGCCACATCAATCCCAGTTGTTTGCTTCAATTCCGTTAAAAATGCGGCTAACTTTGTCGCAGTTCCTCCTTGCTGACTATTGACAACGGTAACATTATCCACTTCAACTTCAGGAACAGTTTCCACAATGGTTTTTAACAATACTTCTAATTTTTGATATAGGAAAATCTCCCTGGCATTTGACCCCGCCAACTTCCAAGATTCAGCTAATCGTTTAGTAGCTTCCGCTTGAGCTTTTCCAGCTTCTAATATTTGAGACGCATTCCCTTTCGCTTCAGCCATAGCCCGTTTACATTGAGCCTCGGCGGGTGCAACTACATCCGCTTGTAACTGTTGTTCGACCTGCTTAATTCGGGCTTGCTGAACTAACACCTGAGCCTGGGTTTTTGCCACTTTAGACGCCGTTTCCGACTCCGATTCCGCAATCACAGCTTGTCGTTTAGTAACGGCATCTTTAACCCGTCTTTCTGCCTCGGCTTTAGCAACTTCAATATCCGTTTCTAATTTTTTCAAGGAAGTATTTTTCTGATTTTCTGCGGTTTGAATAATTGATTCCGCATGGGCTTTAGCCTCAGCAATTCGAGAATCTTTGAATAAATCCGCCCGTTGTTTTCTCCCAATAGAATCCAAATATCCCACTTCATCAAAGATATTTTGAACTTGCAAAGTATCCAATACTAACCCCAACTTTTCTAAATCATCTTCTGCTTCGTCTAATAAACTTTTAGCAAAAGCTAATTTATCCCCATTCACCTGTTCCGGGGTTAAACTTGCTAAAACACCGCGTAAATTCCCTTCTAAAGTTTCCTTAGCTAATTGTTCAATTTCCTTCCGACTCTTGCCTAATAACCGTTCAATTGCATTATGAATTGTCGGTTCTTCCCCAGCAATTTTAATATTAGCTACCCCTTCAACGGTTAACGGAATACCTCCTTTAGAATAGGCATTAGAGACTTTTAACTCAATAATCATATTGGTTAAATCCATCCGAAAAGCGTCTTCTAATAAAGGAATTCTAATGCTACTACCACCTTTAACCAAACGATAACCAACATCTGTTCCACCTTCAACAGTGCTACGACTTCCCGCAAAAATCAACACTTCACTGGGTTGGCAAATATAGTATAGGTTGCGAATAATCAAAAATCCCGCCCCCGTTCCTAATCCTAAAACCCCTAACAATGCAATGATAATTCCCATGTTTAAAATCTCCTAAAATATGTTGTTGCGCCGTTGTTGCGCTTAAGCGCAATCTTTAAGATTTAAAGCCCAACAACGTTAACTTCCCAAATTAAGATAAGAGGGCTAAAGCCCAACAACGGCCCAACAACGTTAACTTCCCAAATTAAGATAAGAGGGCTAAAGCCCAACAACGGCCCAACAACGGCCCAACAACGGCCCAACAACGTGATTATTTTGCCGATAATTTAACCCCCAAAATATGCTCAACAGTTTCCAAAAACTGCCGGAAAATTTCAGGATAGATATTAACAACACCCGCAACAGATTTCCCATCCCCACTATCAATAACATTAATATTTTTTAACTTAACTCGGTTAGGAACCTTAGCCGCTTCACGGAGAATCATTTCAATTTGTTGTAAATTAAATAATTCCGAAGCATCCGATCCCGTTTCCTTCCACACTTGATTTAATAAATCCGTTACCGTTGCCGCAGCCAAGGCATTTTCGATTAAAGATGCCGCCTCTCCTCTGGCTCTTAATTCCTTCGCTTGACGTTGAGCATCCGCAGGTAAAACCTCATCGGATTCTAACCGTAACCGCTCTAATTCTGCCCTGACAGTTTGCAATAATTGTTCCGCTTTTGCCCGAGCTTCTTCCCCGGCTGCGGTGGTTCTTTCTTCTTCAGAACGGGCTTGCTGTTCTAATTCAGCTTTGATTTTTCTAAGTTCATTTCCCTTCTGTAAAACAATAGTTTGGGCTTGGGTTTTTGCCACTTCCGCTTGTCGGCGACAGTCGGCTTCAGTTTGTTCAGCTTCCGCCATGGCATTAGATTCTGCGATTTCCGCATCTCGAACAATTAAGGCAATTTGACGGCGACCAATGGAGTTGAGATAATCAACATCATCGGAAACACTTTGAATTTTTAAAGTATCTAATTGTAGACCTAATTTTGATAAATCACGGGAGACATCTTCGGCAATACTTTCGGCAAATTGTAGACGGTCTTCGTTTAATTGTTCTGGGGTTAAAGTTCCCACAACACCGCGTAAATTTCCTTCTAATGTTTCTTTAGCAACCCGAGAAATTTCTGAACGATCTCGCTCCAAAAATCGTTCGATCGCATTTCCTACAATCTTCCGATCATTAGATATTTTAACATTAGCGATCGCTTGAATATTTAACGGAGTTCCCCCTTTAGAATAGGCATTTTTAACTTCCACTCGCACGGGCATTGTCCGTAAATCCATGGTTTTAACGGTTTCTAAAATCGGAATACACATTGTCCGACCGCCAAAAATTACCCGATAACCCAGTTCCTGTCCGTCTTGATTCCGACGTTTCCGACCGGATAAAATTAAAATTTCATTGGGTTTACAAATTTGCAGAAAGGTATTAAGAAACCATAGAAAAATAATCACACCAAAAATAGAAAGGGCAACGGGTAAAGCCGTTCCAATATTGCCAGAACTATTATCAGGAGGAAGATCAGCATTAGGAACTTGGGCAACTTCCGTGATCATTGGTGAATTGTGAATTTTTGGGATATAATCTTGGGTCATTTTTACTCCAATTAATCAGTTAAGAGGGAACAGCCCCCCCCAAACTCCCCGTGCACGGGGGGCTAGGGGGGGAGGGAACGCCGGATCTGGGGTAATACTTCTGACTGTTTCATGTCAGTATTAAAATGTTACAACCTATTTATGATTGCTATATTATCTTTGATTTTTTGGGATTCTTCTCAATCTTAATCCTTAATTCAAGTTTTCCTCCGAAATTACTAAGACTTTATTATGACTTCTACCAACGACAAAAACCTTATCCCCTTTTTCAAAGCTATGGGTATCTTCGGTAATGGCGACAACATCTACCATAGATTCCTTCAGATATAATCTGACTTTGCCTTTGCAATTTTGATCAAAGGGAATTTCAACGGTTCCCGATAATCCAATCATATCTTCAGATAAAATTAAACTATTGGCTTGTTGTCGGCGAAGTCGGCCTAAAATTCCTACAATTGTGGTTCCAAAGCTAACTCCAATTCCCAAGGAAATCGCCAAAATCAGGATAGGAGGCAACAGAGGATTAAGTTTTGTTAAAATAAATCCAGTTAAGCCAAAAAAACAACTCCCAAACGTCCAAAATCGTAAGGTTAAAAAGGGTAAGTGAAATACTGGTTTAGGGGATTTTCGATGGCTTCTGGATGTGAGAGTTTCTGGATCATTTTTAGGTTCAGAAAGTTCGACATCCATCTCAAAATGAGTATCAAAATCAATTCCATCAAATCCAGCAAAGGCTGATAGAATCACAAAACCCCCACCAATAGTAAGACAGAATAGATACAGCGTCAACATCATGGGGTTCCTATGTGCGGAAAAACCATTCAAATAATTCTATTGTTACAAATATTAGAGACGATGTATAGCGCTACGCATTACAGTTGTAGAGATGCGCCAATATAGCCTTCGTCATCCCTGTCTATACTAAATCCAGAGAGACGCGCCATGGCACGTCTCTACTAAATCCTCGTCTACTTCCTTCTTGGCCAAGGAATTTGCTCCAGTTCAACTAACTTTTGAGAAACAGCCACTGCACCATATTGATTTAAGTGACTCGGATCGGAAAAATAATTATAGTTTTGTAACAATTCGCCGGATAAATCAATAAAAGTAATTCCCGTTTCCTGACTGATTGATTGCATAAAATCCCTAAATTTTTGTTCATAAGCCATCCGCACTTGATCCAGATAATCCTCAGTAAGAGGCATATTAACAAACACCAAATTTATATTTTTAGAGTCTACATATTCAATTAAATTTTTTAAAGCAGTGGTTTGTTTTCCCTCTAATTCAAACCCTTTATAATCCCCATCATAATAACCAGAAACTTGAGAATGATTTTGATAATAAATTTCAGGGCTAAATTGAGTCGATAAAGGTAAAAATCCACTGGGTAAAAACTCAGAGGCTTTCAGTGATTGGTCATTAAAAGGTTCACCTTCATCAACGGGGGATTCAATCTGGTTTTTAAACCCTTCTCCCCTGACTATAGACTGTAATAGAAATTGCAGGCGATCGCGTTTTTCATATACTTGTGAATAGCCTACAAACTGTTGATTTAATTCCGTTTGAAACCCCTCAAAATTCAATTGTCCTTGATGAAACTTTTTAGCTAAATTTCCCCAACTAGATTGCCAACCTATAATAGAAGGCTGCTTCTGCTCAATTTGGGGCTGAATTTGAAATGTTCCCTGGGAAATTTGTTGATAACCTTCCGAGGCAGAAATAGTTTCATAAGTACGATCAACTCGACCACTATTCAGGGCGCGTACCCCATCAGCTAGAATAATTAACTTGGGTAATTGTTCCGGGGGTAAAATTTGACGAATAATTAAATCAACAATTTGTACAGTTGCTCCATTCACCCCGAAATTATAAACTTTTAATTTCCCATAACCCCGGGCTTTTAACTCCGTTTCTAAAACCCCAGGATCAATCCCCCGTAAAGCCCTAGAACTCCCAATAATCATAATATCCGGGGGGCGTTTTTCCGTCAAAATAAAATGCTGATATCGAGCTAACTGTTCATCTAATTGGGGGCTTTTAAAAGTTGGATAAAGAAATTGAGCTAACTTACAGGCTTCTAACCCTAATTTTGTATCAGATAAATTGCATTTTTGGTTTTTGACCGTGGAAGAAATAAAATTACTACCATTAAAAATATCATTTTCTTTGGAATTTTTCTGACTTTCCGTAATATCTGATGCTACGATAATTTCCGAGTTTTTTTCCTCTAAATTACTAGAATTATCAGTAGTAATTACCATTTCCCCAACCCCATCCAGAGGAATTTCTACTAACAATTCCCCTAGAATTTTATCCACCTGTACAACAAATAATCCTCCCAAAGTTGCCCAAACCAAAGCTAAGGCAATTTTTTGATAACGGTGGGTTTTGCTAGGCACAGAAACCATCATCGCCGTCCGTGGGGCAAATAACCGGGTTGTTACCAATCCTTGGGCGAGAACTTCAGCCCCCCGATCTAAAACCTCTCGCCAATTGGGATAGAGCAGATTTGAGGGTTTGGAAACATCGGCTTCAAGATGATCCAGATTTAAGTCAGGACGCAGGACTAAACCATCGGGTAAAGATGACTTTTCTCCCAGGGTTTCGCCCTCCTCTGGGGGAGTAACAAAATCGGGTAAGACGGAGGGGACAGTATCAGGTTGACTGGTTTTTAGATAAATCCCGTAGCGCCAGAGAGGAAGTTTCTGTCCTGAACGACGGCCATAAATTCTCACCCCGGAAATACCACTAATCCGATGGTTGCGTAAAAATTGAGCAATCACCGGAGCCACCTGAGATTGGGACGGACAAGTGGCTCCCTCGGTCATGACGTGCAGTAATTCGGCTTTTTGTAATAACAGTACCCGAATCCCCCCCGTGGCTAGTTTTAGCTCTAAATCGGGATTAACTAAACGAGTCAGAACAAAGCGCAAGGCGGAAAGATTGCCCTGTTCCGCTAAGGTTAGAGCCGTGGGCTGGAGGTCAGAATGTTGGGCCGCGGGTAAATTTAACCAATCTACCCAAATCGGAGCACCCGGTTTAGCTTGGGTGGCGGTGGTTTCTAAACCATAGACCGTGGCGGCACAAATTCCTTGAGGAGCCAGGATATCCAATAGGGGGATAACAATATCCATCACCGCCTGTTTATCGGGAACCTGACGCTTGCGGCTTTTGGTTGCACCGTTCGTTTGAATGCAATGACAGAACAGATGCAGGGTGGATTCTTTTAACGTAGTTCGGACTTCTATCTGTAATTGACTCAATTTGTCATTGATTAAGCGGGCGATCGCCTGTTCATCCCCCCAGCGCCCCCACTGTTTGAGAATCCGATCCGGTGAGGTTAAATCAATCCGTAACATCCAGTCGGGGGTAGATTCCCCCTGGACTTGCAACAAAATACAAGCATCCCGAAACCCTTCAAGCTGCAACTGTCGCAACCGTTGAGCAATGGGTTGAGCTAATAGGGAGGGATCGGGACTATAGGCCGATTCACACAATACCCACAGCCTCCGACCGGATGGATTGGTTTCCGGTAGGGCTTCGGTTTTTTTGCCTTTCGGGGATTTTTCCCGAATCGTCACTTTTACCCCAACGCCTAATCCTCCTAAAATCTCGCTCAGGTAGCTGGCGATCGCATCGGGATAACCCTGTCGGGCTAAACTTTCCGTTGACACCTCAATGGCTGTAACCGTTGACGGTTGAGGGTCAGTTATTGATGGTTGTATTAATGGTTCGTTATTAGTTGTTAATGGTTGAGGGTTGAGGGTTGTTGATGATTGTGTATTAGGGAGGGAGGACGCTGGCACTGCTGCGGGTGCTTCGGTGTTAAATTCCAAAGGCATGGAAGTGAAAGCCAGACCTTCATCGGCGAGGGAGGAAAATGGTTCCGGTTCAGGTTGAATCGTCTCCTCAACCCCCCCTGGCTGTATACGGTGGGCCGGAGCAAGTTCCTGGGGCTGAGAGCGTCTAAATAGGCTGGTAATTTTTGTTAAGGGATTCTGTCTAGGCTCAGGAATAGGTTGAATATTTTCTGATGTTAGGGGGCTTTCAACAGCCTTAGAAGGCCCTGTAGATGTCTGAAATTGTAATTCCGTGTATTCGAGCTTAACTGTCCAATCCGGTCGTGCCGCCCCCAAACTTCGACCCGATAAAAAAATCTTGTAGATTGGTTGATTGGGCGGTAGTAAAGCCGTTAGATTCGTTTGGGTTAAGGCCCCGGAAAAATTAGATGTAGCGATTTTTTCATCGGGACTGATCAGTGCTTCACACAGAACGTGCAAATGATTGCCACGCAAACGAATTTGAACCTGCACATCCGCAAGTCCAACGGCTTTTTCTGCCCATTGGGTTAAAGCTAAACCCTCTCCGGTTAAAACTGTTTTATTGGCCTTCAATTCAACTCCCTACCCCTACCAAACGGCCCGATTTGTGAATTTCATTTCTAATCTCAAGGGTTAATGCCTGAGATGGGTTCAAAAATACAACAACACCCATGTTAGAATTCGACTACAATTTTGGCACGATTAGCCCAAAATTTAGATCAACTCCCCGTTGTTGCGCTTAAGCACAAATCATCTATGCAACCCACCCCCACTAATAATCATCCAGTAAAAAGTCCCGACCCCATTGCTTTTCCCCAAGAGTGGTTGGTCAGTTTGGCTACTCCACCCCTATTAATCGCTGCACTGGGAACCAAAGCACTCCATGATTTTATGTTGAACCTTAGCACCAACAGCGAAGAAATTTTCCGAGGCGATCGCCTTCCGATTCTGCATTTTCCCGAATCAGACAAAAAATAGAATAGAGAACGGTGACAGATTTGACTGTAAAGTTCTGTGGTTATGCGAGAAATTAGGCAATACAATAAACTGGATATTCTTGCCACACACACAGGAAAAGACGATCATGAGTTCACTGCTCCAATCTTCCGAACAGGCTCCAAATACGGTCGTTTCGTCAAACCCGCCAACCACCACTTCGGATTTATTTTTACGCAATCGTCTCAAGATTATTGAGGATGTCTGGGAGTCCGTTCTCTGTCAAGAGTGCGGTCAACAACTGGTGGATTTACTCCATCAGTTAGCATCCATGACCTCACCGGAAGGACAGGCTGAAGAATTTCAAGGATCGGATTCCCTCAAGTTAATCGAACAGCTTGATATTAACCAGGCTATTCGTGCGGCCAGAGGGTTTGCCTTATATTTTCAACTGATTAATATCGTTGAACAGCACTATGAACAACGGGAACAACAGCTTGCTTATAACCACGGAAAAGGGAAAGCAAAGTCACCTGTCTCCCCGGTGAAATCCATGTCTACTTTCGATACTCGGAATCAACGTTTTTCCGATCAAGAAGAAAGTCCCCTTCCTAATGTCACCAATTACACCGAACAGGATCGGGAGTTAGCAACATTCCATTCCCTATTTCCGATGTTGCGACAGTTAAATGTTCCCGCCCAAAAGATCCAAAGGTTATTAGATCAACTAGATGTGCGGATGGTATTTACGGCTCACCCGACGGAAATTGTTCGCCATACAATTAGAACTAAACAGCGTCGCATTGCCACTATCCTAGAACAACTTGATCAAATTGATGAAAGTTTTGGCGGACTCAGAACTGAGGAGCTAGGAGAATCTTCCATTATGTCGGAATTGACAGAAGAACTCCATGAAAACTTGACCGAAGAAATTCGGCTGTGGTGGCGTACCGATGAACTCCACCAATTTAAACCTACGGTTTTGGATGAGGTAGATTATTCCCTGCACTATTTTCAGGAAGTTATATTTGACACCATTCCTCAACTTTATAAGCGCTTAAAACACGCTTTAAATGTTTCTTTTCCCTATCTGAAATTACCTAAACATGATTTTTGTAAATTCGGATCTTGGGTGGGTTCAGATCGAGACGGAAATCCATCGGTAACACCGGAAGTTACCTGGAAAACTGCTTGTTATCAGCGTCATGTTGTCCTAGAAAAATATATTGAAGCGGTGAAACGCCTCAATCGGTTATTGAGTTTATCCTTACATTGGAGTGATGTTCTTCCCGAATTATTAGAATCTTTGGATCGAGATCAGGGACAATTACCTGATATCTATGATCAAACCGCCATTCGCTATCGTCAAGAACCCTATCGTTTAAAACTTTCTTATGTCCAAAAACGGTTAGAAAATACTCGCGATCGCAATTGGCAAATGTACAATAATGCCGAAATGTCTCGCATCCGAGAGCGTCTGGTTCCTGACCACGAAGCCAGTAAATTATACCGTTCTGGGAATGATTTCTTGGTGGAGTTGAAAATGATTCAACGCAACCTAGAGGAAACCGGAATGAACTGTCAAGAACTGGAAAATCTCATCTGTCAGGTGGAGGTTTTTGGGTTTAGTTTAGCCCGGTTAGATATGCGTCAAGAGTCTTCAATTCATTGTAATGCTCTGAACGAAATTACTAACTATTTGCAAGTCTTACCCAAACCCTATACCGAGCTTTCAGAAGCCGAAAGATGTATATGGTTAGCAACAGAACTCCAAACCCGTCGCCCCCTAATTCCGGCGGAATTACCGTTTTCTGAAAAAACCTGCGAAACCATTACCACCTTTAGGGTAATGCGGGAATTACAACAGGAATTTGGGCCGGAAATTTGCCAAACCTATATTATTAGTATGAGTAATGAAGCCAGTGATTTACTGGAAGTTTTACTCTTGGCAAAAGAAGCCGGACTTTATGATCCAGCCACCGGAATTGGGAATGTTATTGTTGTTCCTCTGTTTGAAACGGTAGAAGATCTCAAACGTGCTCCCCGGGTGATGACAACTCTGTTTGAATTACCTTTATATCGGGCAATGTTAGCTGGAGGTTATGAACAATATAAACTTGTGAGTCACGATCCCGATCTATCTCTACAAGAGATTATGTTAGGCTATTCCGATAGTAATAAAGATTCGGGTTTCTTGAGCAGTAACTGGGAAATTCATAAAGCCCAAAAAGCCTTGCAGAAAGTGTCTGAATCTTATAAAGTCGGTCTGCGAATCTTTCACGGACGCGGGGGTTCGGTGGGTCGAGGCGGTGGCCCAGCCTACAAAGCGGTTTTGGCTCAACCGGGCCGCAGTATTAATGGCCGGATTAAAATTACCGAACAGGGGGAAGTCCTGGCGTCTAAATATTCCCTCCCGCAGTTGGCTTTATTTAATCTCGAAAGCGTCACCACCGCAGCCATCCAAGCCAGTCTTCTCCATAACGGTTTTGATGAGATTGATCCCTGGAATCAAATTATGGAGGAGTTATCAATGCGATCGCGGGCGCACTATCGGGCTTTAATTTATGAAGAACCCGATTTACCCGAATTCTTCCATCAAGTTACCCCGATCCAAGAAATTAGCCAACTACAAATCAGTTCTCGCCCCGCCCGTCGTAGTGGTGATCAGAAAAAGGATATTTCTGGTTTAAGGGCGATTCCCTGGGTATTTAGCTGGACTCAGAGCCGTTTTTTACTGCCTTCTTGGTATGGTGTGGGAACCGCTTTACAGGCGTTTATCAACGAGGAACCCCAGGAAAATCTGAAACTCCTGCGGTATTTCTACGTTAAATGGCCATTCTTTAAAGTGTTGATTTCCAAGACGGAAATGACCTTGGCTAAAGTCGATATGGAAATCGCCCATCACTACGTTCGGGAGTTAAGTCATCCCGATGATCTCGAACGGTTTGAGATATTATTCCAACAAATCCTCGCCGAATACAATCTCACCATTCAGTTAGTCCAAGAAATTACCGGACATCAACAACTATTAGAAGATGATCCCGTCCTACAGCGTTCGGTGCAGTTACGCAATGCCACGATTATTCCTCTAGGTTTATTACAAGTGGCTTTGTTAAAACGGTTACGTCAACACGGAAAATCCGTGGCTTCGGGTGTCGTCCATTCCCGTTATAGCAAGGGTGAATTACTCCGAGGCGCCCTATTAACTATTAACGGCATTGCCGCCGGAATGCGAAATACGGGCTGATCTTTTCAGTCATCAGCCCCCAGACCTCCTACGGGGGTTTGGGGGTCAGTTATCAGTTTTATACGGGATGTGCTAAAATTGGTTCAGGTTTTCAAGGTTTTTGTCAAAAGAAAAAAGACATCTTCGATGATTAAAACCATTTGTCACATCTTATGGAGGTGACGTTAGTGACTACAGTAGTGATAGTTAATCCTTATGAAATTAAACACTTTAAGTATGGAGTAGTAGTCAATCCATCAAAATTTATTCTTGTAGGAAAAAAATTACATAGATTGGCAAAAACTATTCAAAAAGAATGGCATAATTTTGAAGAAGAAGATAAGGATTTGTTGATCAAATTGGCTTATGATTTAATAGAGCCAAACAATAGTATTTGGAAATTTCCTCAACAAGTTTGGTCTTTTGTTTATTTATTAATAATTAAAATAACTGGACAAGAAAGAGAATTCCTTTTTTGCGTTGATGCTATTGATGGTTTAGTTGATACTATTCTTGATGCTATCGAACAAGAAAATAAAAGTTATCAAGAAGTATTATCAGACACTTTAAAAGAGGTTAGAGATAATCCTGAAATTGGAGAATTTGTTGATGCAAAACAAGGAAGCCAATGGCTTAGAGATTTATCAGATAAAGCGTTTAGAGAAATTTGATAAAAGTTATAATGATTTAATCAAAAAACACTATCGCAAAAGCAAAAAGGCTGAACAGGAATTTCGCAATTTGATTGAAGATTTTATCAAAAATCCAGAGTTTTTAAGTAATCCTTCTTCGGATAGTTTTTCAGATAGTTTAAGTTTTCCATCTGATACTTCTGAAGATGGATTTCAATTTAGAAAAAAGCGATGGCGAAGATTACCCTCTCAACCACCAGATAAGGATTTAAAACGACAAATTAACCTGGCAAAAGAAGATACTAAGGAATATAAATAGCATCTTTGGCTGGGATTGTCTGCACTGGTAGGATTAATTTCAACCGTTAATATATTTTTAGGGACGACGCGGAAATTATAAATTAACGGGTAAGTATTGTCCGGTGTATTAATTAAAATTGTGCTGGTTTCTCCGGGTTGACGTTCGACTTTGACTAAAAATTCTTCAGTTTTACCAGGTGCTAACCGTTGGGAATGATCATTAGCTAAGGCATAAACTAGGGTTTGATTGGTTTTATTTCACAGTCTGACCGTAATCAATTGACTCGGATCAACTGTTGCTTGTACATTCGAGTCCGATGGTGATGATGTCTGGTCAAATAGTTGAGCGATACTCGGAGAACTCAACCCGACACTCAGAGTCGCCACCAGGGTCGCTAAGGCTAAAATACGATATTAAACATAAACTCACTTCAACGCAATCACACCTCCATTAATCCGCTTATCAACCTTCGATCCGGAAAGGGAAAGGTGTCTTTTGCCTTGCGGTCTATAAAAAAACATGATATTGATCAGAAGTTGCATTATAATTCGTAAGTGGGCAGAAAGCAATATTAATGGCTGCTAACGGCACACTAGATAGCTGAGTTTACTTGATTCTTGAGCCAGTCAATCCTAATTTATGCAATCAAACCTTGTTCGTCTGAATATTCCTAGTGGTTGGGCAATCACTGATAATTCTTTTGGGGATGAAGATCCGTTTGTACAGGATGGTCGCATTCTCAATCAGCATTTTTATCATGAAAACTTGCTAGTGATTCAATCAATTGAGTTTAAGGAAACAGACTGGATTATTAATCAAAAGGGTTATACTTTAAAACTCGGTTGGTATCCCCATGCTGATCCTAATGGATGCTATCGGTTAGAGTTATTACCCAGAAATTCTGAGCAAGAGGGACTAGAATTTCAGTCCAAAGACAGGGAAAGAATTCGTCAAGTTATTGAACAGTGTTTTGATTTGATTAGTCGCGGAGTTGATGGTGAGGAAATTAAATGGACAATTGAACAGAGTGATAAAACCTTTGAAAAAAATTCTCGTTTAGGATCGGGAATTAGAAAAAAAATTCAAGATTATAACCGATATCAAAATCGTTTTTATTATGGTCAACTTTACTCCTTGTATCCCCCCATTTATTATGAATTAACTAATATTGTTTACCGGAGTGCTAAAGCAAATAAAATTGCGTATAATATGCCAACGCCAGATAACTCCCATCGAGCGTAATTGTTAAAGCCACTATTCAAAGAACTTTGTAGATATAGGAAAATTAAGGATGTTTACTGTGTCAGAACAAAACCCGGAATTACTTTCTCAAGAATACCCATCAGATCGGCCTGTATTTGATGTTCTCATTGACTTTATGACCCTAGATGGTTGGGTTTATAGAGAAATTGAACATCGGCGAGTCTTGGCATTGGGTGTAGAGGGCAAAAACGGCCGATTTGATTGTTATACCATTGTTAGGGAAGAAGAACGGCAAATTGCGGTTTATTCCGTTTCTCCGGTGAAAGTTCCTGACTATAAACGCTATAATATGGCGACATTTATCACCCTGCTCAACTATGGGACAGTGGTGGGAAATTTTGAAATGAATTTTCAAGATGGTGAACTTCGATATAAAACCAGTTTAGATGCGGAAGATGCGGCTCTAAACCCGGCATTGATTAAACATTTAATCTATACCAGTGTCACGACGATGGATGACTATTTACCGGGAATTTTATCGGTGATTTACGGTAATATTTCCCCGGAAGAAGCCTTCCAACGGACTCAATATTAAGGTTGAGGGTTGAGGTGAGGGTTGAGGGCGAGAAGACCTCGCCCCTACCTACTCTCTAAAGATGATGGCGAGAGGTTTCTAGGGGAATCTGTTTTTCTGATTTGGCGATCGCCATATAGGTAGATTCAATGGCATCTAAATTAACGGAAATTGATGTAATTCCCCACCGGACTAAATCTTCAATTAATTCGGGATATAATGCGGGAGCATCTCCACAAATTGAACAAGGAATATTAGCAGTTTTTGCAATTTCAATTAACTGTTTTATCGCTTTTTTAAAAGCCGGATTACTTTCATATAAACCTGGGAATACCTGCATTTGATTTCGATCAATTCCAAATAATAATTGGGTCAGATCATTGGTGCCAATTGAAATCCCTTGAACTCCAGCTTTCACATAATCAGGTAATAAAAATAGAATCGATGGAACTTCCGCCATAATCCACACTTGAAACTCAGGATAATGGCTTAATTGTGATGCTTCGATCCGATTTTTATAAATAGTAAACTCCTCAACGGAACGAATAAAGGGTAAAATCAAATTAATATTTTTATTTCCCAATTCATATACTTTTAATAAAATTTTTAGTTCTAAATCAAATAAAACTAAACGTTCTAAAGAGGGAGAGTGTGAAACTGGAAAATTTCCTCTATTAATACTATTCTCGGAGGATAACTTCCTATTCTGACTTTCCCTATAGTCCACCAGGGGATAAAAATAATTGAATCCCGATACAGATTGTTCTATTTCTCTTAAATCCAAGGCTCGATAATAAACGGGTCTAGGGGATAAAATTTTAGCCATCTGATCAATGAGTTCGGCCATTTCTTGAATAAATTTTTGCTGTTTTTGATGTAAAATCCATTTATTAAAATCATAGGATTTGTCCCCTATTTCCTGAGAAATCCAAGAGTTTATAGTCGGATATTCAGAACGTTTTAATATTTCAAGAGCGATCAATTCTGATCGAAATAGACCTACTCCATCAATCGGTAAAGGTAAAGAATGAAGTCGCTGGATAGAACTCGATTGACTAATATTAACCATTAGGGGTGTAGAGTTTATATAGGTAGGAATTTTAATCGGTTTTTGTTCCTGAAAACTCCATTTTAAAACCCGTTGATCAACTAAATGCTCAGGCTTAATAACATAAACTTCCCCATAATTTCCATCGACAAAAATAGATTCCCCTGTTTTGATTTTGATTGTTGCATTCATGATTCCACAAACAGCAGGTATACCCAATTCTCGCGCCACAATTGCACCATGGCTGGTCATTCCTCCCTTTTCAGCCACAATAGCAACAGTCTGCTTTAATAGGGGTAAATAATTCCAAGTAATTGCCGGAACTACTAACACGGTATTCTCCGGTAATTGTGAGGGTATAGGTTGTGTTTCCGTCAAGATATATGCAGTTCCTTTAGATTTTCCAGACGCCAGAGCTAGTCCTTGAAAATGCTGTTGATGGGTGCTATAATCAGACTTTATTGAAGGAGAAGAAAGAGGGATTTTGGCACATTTAGCCCCGACGATATAGAATTGAGGTTCTCGATCTTGCGGCTGTTGCAATAAACGCCAATCTAATCGAGTTATTGCCGGATTAAACTGTATAATTTTTTGAATAATATTGATTAATTTTTGTAGGTTTTCACGGTTTAGGGAAAATCCTTGTTGGTGTTCAGAAATCCAAGTAGCATGAATCGGAAGTTGAGGATTTTTAATTCCGAATTTTTTTTTAGAAATGGGATATTTTGTCGATTGATCAGGAGCAGATTTTAAATTATAGATAATCGTTTTAGAGCCTAATTTTTGTTGTTGAATCATTCCCGTTTGGGGTTGGATCAAATAAATATCAGCATGGCTTTCTCCCCATAATAGGGAAAATTCCAAACCCCAAGTCGAGTTTATTTCCCAACAGTTAGGGCGAATTTCCACAAAACCGGAAGCGATCGCGGACTGGAGAGGTTGAACTAATACCACCGGACGTAAATTTTGTAATTCAATTTTGTATCGTTGCCAATATAATAAACTTTTTGCCCGAAAAAATTCACAGTAGGCTTGTTTTAATCCCACTAAAGCTTTTTGAGTATGCGCCCACCCGATCACCGAGTCAAAAAGTCCCGATGTCTTTAAGTGATGGGGAGTGTTCAAACTCGGATAAAAAATCAATGCTGAGGTTTTTAATTTGTCAATGCTGTCTTGAATAGGCTGACTCGATGACGGGGGTAAATGACTGTCCATCATTTGTTGACAAAGATGTTGAGCAATAATTTGTAATTGCCGGGGTTGATTGATGTCAAAATACAGAGATAATTCAGGGAAATCAACAAATCGGGGTTCTAACCAATTAATGGTTTCTAAAAACTCCCAAAATAACTGATCCGTAACTACAAAACCGGGTAAAACCGGATGACCCTGATGGAGTAATTGGCTTAAATAAAAGGCTGGCTCCCCGACAAAATCGCGATGATCAGATTGAATTTCGTGAAGCCCATAAAAATTATCCACACTTTGAACTAAATTTAGTAATAACTTGATCTGAAAACCCGAACTGTGAAAGCTCTCCTAAGTTTATTTCTCAAACCCAACTGTCCGTTATGTGACCGACCTGCAACAACAGAACTTTGTGATTATTGCGAACGACAGTTACTTCGCTGTCGGTTTCCCCCTGGGGTTAAATTTACCTCTGAGGTGCCGCTTTGTGTCTGGGGACAGTACAAAGATGTTCTCAAACGAGCGATCGCTGCTCTCAAATATAATCATCATACCGAATTAGCTAAACCTTTGGGCTATGGATTGGCACAAACTTGGTTATCGACTCCCGGGTTAGGGATCTCCCCTGTGACCGTCGTACCCATTCCCCTCCACCCAGCTAAGTTAAAAAAACGCGGGTTTAATCAAGCAGAACTGTTGGCGAAAAGTTTTTGTGAATTAACGGGTTTATCCCTATCTTCTCACGGTTTAGAACGAATTAAACAAACGGAAGCACTCCATGAACTTTCGCCCGATCAACGTTTAAAAGAAATGCAAAGTGTATTTAATATTGGTCAGGATTTCCGACGTCGCCCTCCCCAGGGTTCGGTTTTAATTTTAGATGATATTTATACTACAGGTGCAACGGTTAAATCAGCCATTTCTCAATTCCAAAAGTCGGGAATTTCTGTTGCAGGTATTGTGGCGATCGCCACTACTCAGAAATCAGTCATCAGTCATCAGTAATCAGTTAAGTAAAATAAATATTAATTTTAGTTGACAATAACCAACAATTGCTTTATTAATGATAACTTATAACTGATAACTAATAACTAATTAAAAAAATGACTTTAATTTTAGGAACTGAAGCAGCCGATAATCTAACTGGATTGATTGAAAACGATGAAATTTACGGGCTAGGGGGAGATGACACCCTGCAAGGTCTTGAGGGCGATGATACGATTAATGGCAATCTAGGAGCAGATATTATTTATGGTAGTCCAGGGAATGATCTGCTATTTGGAGGAAAAGACGACGATGTTCTGATTGGAGAATCAGGTAAAAATCAAATTTTTGGTAACTTAGGTTCAGATTTATTATTTGGAGGAAATGATAGTGATTCTTTGTTTGGAGGTCAAGGAATTGATCTCCTAGCGGGTGGTGGGGGAAATGATTATGTTTCCGGTGATCTTGGGGATGATTTTATTGCGGGGATTGATGTTAATTCAACCACTCCAGGGGCGGGTGAAATTGATACTTTAGTTGGGGGTGCGGGATTAGATGGATTTTACTTAGGTAGTTCTGATTCTAGCACCTATTACGCCGCCGGAGGTTTAACGGATTTTGCCTTTATTAGTGATTTTACTGTAGGTCAAGATTACTTTGCTTATAAAACTAATGATGTAATTACTTTTAAAGATTTAACCTTATCCGGGTATGGAACCGGAGCAGGTATTTATGTTAATAAATCGGGTTTAGAAGAACTGATTGCATTTTTACCTGGAGTCCAAGCCAATCAACTCAATCTTAACACTGATTTTAAACCTATCTAATACAGATAACCACTAGAGACGCGCCGTGGCACGTCTCTACACTGATGACTGATTACTGATTTCTTACATATTGTTCTGCACCCAAACCGACTAATAGATGTAAAATACCGTCGGGTAAACGTAAAATTCCTTCCACACCTGCGGCTTTTAATTTATCTTCATCAACCAGGTTATTATCAATAATTTTAACTCGTAATCGAGTTAAGGCGACAGCATCAACGCTTTGAATATTCTGTCCTATTGGTAATTGGATCAAGAAATGATCCGATTTGAAAAAAGAAAGGAACATTCCAAATATGATATAATCCAAAGGGTAATAATAAGCGCTCCACAAGCCCATAAATTGCGGCGGTAAGACTAACATTGCCACCGGATGTGGCGGCATTTGCAGCCGTAGAAATCGCGGCTCCAATGGGCGGCCAGACCACGCTCATTTTGAATGCGATCGCCCATTTTAACTTTAGGGCTAAATCCTTGACCCCGCAATGTCACCGTATCTACTCATCTTCAACCATATCTTCGTTGATCAAAATATCTTGTTCCTCTGCTTCTACATTAACAGGACTTACGCAGCTATGCTATGCGTAGCGTAGCCCTGTATGGGAAATCAAACAGTTAACCGGGATAGAATCTTGTCAATGTCGCTGAGGGAGAATTCAAAAAAACCATATTGCTTGCGCTTTATTAGTTTGGACGTTTCTCTCAACAACAGCGAGGAAAGTTTCTCAAACTGTTTATGAATTAAAAGCTAATTTATTGTCTAAATACCTTACCCAAGAGCTTAAATATCCGTCTTTGAAGCTAAAATTTATTGAGCTTTAAAACTCATGAATTTAGACTAATTTAATCCGGGTTCCTTGCGATTCTTTGAGCTAAATCGCCGAAAATCGCTCGGTTTTCTATGTGCTATATGTAGCGCAATTGCGTAAGTCCTGAAGTGAAATTTAATTCTAGCTATCAGCATAATACCAATTTAACGAACAGGTTTAAATCCCTGGACAAAATCAATCCATGAATCCACTTTTGAACCTGTAATATCTAAAATCGGAATAGAACGAGTTCTAGGAATCGGTGGCCCAGCTTCTTCTTGAGAGTATTCAATCACTGTTGATTCAGCTTGACCTAAACCATAGCGGTTAACCATTCGATTAGCAAGGTCACAACTAATAAAGAATTCGCCCATATTAATTTGACCATTGCCAGCATAATATAACCAAGTTCTTGATCCGGCATTAATCTGTTGACAATCGTAATAAGTCACTTCAAACATTTTAGCGATATGCACATCATAAAGCCTCAATTTTCCCCCATAAGCAGCACGAGTTGTATCTCGGTCAGGAACAGTCATTGTATAAATTCCTTCGCCATGTTGTAACCTCACGGGAACTGCGGTAGACTGCGCCAAGACTAATGTAGAATTGCCAATTAGTTCAATCAATGGAATGATTGATACAATTAAAAATTTACCAAAATTGTTCAGCATTGAAATTTGCTCATAGAAAGGATAATGTTGATATGATATCCGGTGAAATCCACAAAATCTCCGTAGGGGCGGGTTCACCCAGATATTGAATACCCATCAAAGATTTTACTAAACCCCCCCTTCTTCTATCTCAAATATTAATTTTATTTTGAGATTAAATTAGAAAAAACTAAAATTTTAAATAGCCACCCACTAATAATTAACATGACTGATACAGCTAAAGCCGAGCCATTTTCAGGTATTTTTGAAATTTGATTACAACCTGTGTAAATCATTAAAATTGTATAAGTCATAGCTATTACAGCAAAAATAGCAATGATTTCCAAGTTGATAAAACCCAAAAAGTAAGAAATTAAAATTAATAATGATATAGGAATTAAAGCTGTACCTGCAATAAATATATCTCCTTTTATACTGCCATAACCTCTGAATAATTTACGGGTTAAAAAGCTAGATCCAGCAATACTTAAGAAACTGGTAATACTCAGAGCAATTAGGTTGAAAACAGATATTTCAGAAATTGAATTCTGACTTTTGAATTTATTAAATGCTAAGATTATACAAAGAACGTAAGCTACACCAAAAGTAATTCCCACTCCTAATGCTCTTTTTTCTCCTAATCCTTGAAAAAAGATAGGTAGACCCCCTACAGGATTAACTAAGAAAATTTTTAATCCTTGAATAGCATCATTGAGCGTTGATTTAACTTGACTAGCAACCAAGTTTTGCTTTTCTTTGTCGTTCATAGTTCGATCACCAATAAAATAAGGGACTGAATGATATTTCCAAAATCAAATCAGAAAAGTTAAGCTAAATAATCACAAAATCATTAGCAGTTAGAGTAAAGTTATCTCGATCTCGTCCTAGCACTGCCAGTAACTCACCACTGGACTCAATTTTCAAAAACTTGGTAATATTAGTCCCAAAGTTTTCCTCAACGCTTCCTTGTCCAAAAATACTATCAATCTGTTGCGGTTGGATCTCGCTAATTAATAATTGTTCAAAGGTAACACCAACTAAACCAATTTTATCCTCACTATTGATAAAATCTAAAATTAAGTCAGCATTTTCAGTACCCGTTGGAATTTCATTAAGATCAGCAGTTTTACTGATAATAAAAGTATCTGCTCCACCTGTTTCATAAAGATCACCTCTTAATATATCCTGATCTCGATCTCCAGAAATACTATTGCTCCCTTCATTTCCTGTTAAAATATCTTTACCTTGCCCTCCAAATAGATCAGCATTTCCACTAGAGGATACAGTAATTGAGTCATCTCCTAAATTACCAAATAAAAAGCTTATGCCATTATTACCATCAAAAGAATAACCACTATCTTTGATAATATCATTACCTTGACCTCCATAAATTGTATCATATCCATATTCACCGTATAACGAATCGTTGCCCTCATTACCATATAAAATATCATTATTATCCCTACCTAATATTGTATCATTTCCCTCCATTCCGAACAAAATATCTTTCCCATTAGCTCCAATAATAGAATCTTGTCCTGACAAACCTAATATTGTGTAAGAGATTGTATCTTGATAATTTTCTACTGTAATAGTATCGTTATCAATACTGCCAAAAAATTGACCGAATTGATCCAAATCTGTTTTGGAAATAATATATTTAGCCATGTGTTTTCAATCCTTAAATGTTATAATTTTACAGTTTAATAACAGATCTTCAGATTAATCTGTTATTATTTTGTTATCTCTGCTATTAATCTACGAATTGCTTAAACACGGCAACCCCTTGATTTAACTGCTGGATGGGTTGACCGGACATTGAACCTGAGTTATCCAGTAACAAAACAACTGGACAGCGTGGTTCCTGGTTAATCGCAAAATCCGCTAGATTCCCTGTGGGCATAGGTTTCCTATCTTTCTCTGGTTTGTCGAACTCCTCTGTAACTGATAATAAATTAACTAACTTCTGATTGTCTACTGATTAACGTTAGAATTTATGTTAGAATCGTGTTAGCTGTTTTTATACCCGGAATATGGCTCAAGTGGACAAAATATTTAGCCAAGCGGCCCAAGAGTGGGATTTAGATAGTCTTTATGCTGACTTGGCATCTGCGAAAGGAAAGCATCTCACTCCCATTGAAAAAGCTCATTTAAGGGGGTTGTTGTCTGGCTGTAGTCCCTCGGAAATCGCTCAAAAATTAGAGAAAATTCCCAGAGGCGTAGAGTCTGATTTATGTGCAACGGTTTATAAATATGTAAAGTCTTTGTTAGATAAAGCAGAAAAAGTAGAAAACTGGCGCAAGATTTATGAATGGCTTGATGAATCGGGTTATAAATCTAAGCTGGATAACAAAGTTCCTGTTAAAAATTTATTACCTAAACAAAGCGTTATTAATATCACTACTGTTAATATTGATCAACATCAAATCGTTTTTCAGTTTCATCTAACAATCCCCACATCAGAAATTACTGAACTATCTATACAAGATTGTAATATTGATGAGAATATTGATAATAATCATACGGATAATAATTAAAGTTATTGTTATTGGGTAAATTCCTCTCGTTTCTTGGTTCTACCAGGGAACAAGGATAAAATTTTTATTTTGAATTGTATTAAACTAAAAGTAACTCTTAGAAAAGGGTAATGGTGATGGTGACACTGCAACTCAAGCAACTCAGCGTTCCCCCTGGACAGCGTGTGCTGTTTCTGGATGTAAGCTGGCAAGATTTTGAGGCAATTTTAGCGGAGTTGGGCGAACATCGGGGGGCGCGAGTGGCTTATTTTCAAGGAATTTTGGAGATTAGGATGCCTTTACCAGAACATGAATTTAATAAAGAAATTATTGGAGATATGGTAAAAATTCTGCTAGAAGAACTAGAAATGGAACGGGAGTGTTTTGGATCAACAACATTTAAACGTCAAGGAATGGCGGCTGGAGTTGAACCGGATAATTGTTTTTATATTCAAAATTATCAAGCGATGATTGGAAAAAAACGGTTAGATTTAACGGTTGACCCACCGCCAGATTTAGCCATTGAAGTTGATGTTACTTCTAAAACTCAGTTAAGTGCTTATCAAGCACTAGGTGTTGGAGAACTGTGGCGCTATGAAAATGATCAATTGCAAATTTATGTTCTGCGAAATGGAGAATATATTAAGTCTCAAACTAGCCCAATTTTTCCCAATTTTCCAGTCATAGAAGTAATTTCTCAGTTTGTAGAAATGAGTCGGACAAAGGGGACGAGTGTAGCGTTGAGAGCATTTCGTAAATGGGTATGCGAAAGGATAGAATAATAGAGTTTATAATAATTGTTGCACAAAAACCCGAAAAATGTTATAATCACCTGCTTATTTGGTTGATGTAGATTCTTAATCCTTTAACCTATTTTTGATATAGTTGTTAAAATTTAAACAAAATTTAACTTTTTTACAGGAGCCGATATGCGACGACTATTTTCTGCATTATTAATAACGGGTTTAGCCCTGACAAATTTAGCTAAAATCACCCAAGCCCAGGGTTTACCAGGGATGACCCTGTTAAGTGGCCCCGACAAGACCAACATCTTAAATTATTTTCTCCAAAGCGGACGGTCGGGAGAATGGGATCGTTATAAACTCAGACTTCCGGCTGATAAGTTGAATTTAGCGATCGCCGAAGTTTCCATCACCTATCCCGAATACTATAAAGGCAAAATTGATCCTAAATCAGTACAAATTCGCATTAAAGATAAGCCGATTCCCTTAGAAGACGTGATTTGGGATAAAGAGAACCATATTATCCAAATTTATCCCCAAGAACCGATTCCCGCCGGGACTAAGGTAGAAATCGTTCTCTCTAACGTCAAAAATCCCACCTTTGGGGGCGTTTTCAATTTTAATGCCAATATTCGCTCCCCCGGAGATGTGCCAATGTTGCGTTATGTGGGAACCTGGGTTTTGAGTATTGATTAATATTGTAGTTGTGGAGAAGCTTTTTGCACCCCGCGCCTAAAGTCCCAAAGATGTGATACACTGAAAAATTGTGACTTTTAATTAACAAATTAACAAAAAGGCACCGGAGGTAAGTAATGGCTCAACAAACCCTGCAAGGAACGAACCGCAAAAAGAAAAGAGTTTCTGGCTTCAGAGTAAGAATGCGGACAAAAAACGGTCAAGCAGTTATCAAAGCTCGTCGCAGGAAAGGACGGGCGCGTTTAACGTTTTAAATCCTTGATCCCAATTCAAGAAAACCTATTGCTATTCCCACGAACTCATTGCCATCCTGATGATCAAGCTAAAGGAAATTTTGAATTTGTGGGTAGCAGTACCTAATTAATGTTACCGAAAACCAATCGACTCCGACATCCCAAGGACTTCAAAGCCGTCTATAGCAAAGGACTGCATCGCAAAACCCCTCATTTAACCTTGAGGGCCTTACGAGGTCAACCCCATAGAACAGAACGGAATTTAACCGACTCGTCCTGTGTTCAGCCGACTAGGATGGGCATTTCCATCAGTCAAAAAGTAAGTAAACGGGCCGTGGTTCGGAATCGGATCAAACGTCAAATTAGAGCAGTTTGGCATCAGTTTTTACCCTTGATATCACCGGGTTGGGACGTTGTGATCGTTGTTAAACCAACGGCCGATCAGTGCAATTATTCAGAAATTCTGCAAGAATTAGAAAAGTTGTTGGTAGAAGCAGAGGTTTTAAATGGGTATACGGGAGGAAAGTTTTTATGAGGGAGGCCCGGCGATCGGCGACCTGATTATCAATCTATTAATAGGACTGACGGTTATTGGTATCCCTCTGGCGATTGGGGCGATTGTGCGGGCATTATGGCTGCGCTATCGGATCACGAACCGCCGGATATCTGTGATCGGTGGATGGATGGGACAGGATCGTACCGATATTGTCTATTCAGAAATTATCAAAATCGTGAAGGTTCCCAGAGGACTCGGGACTTGGGGGGATATGGTTGTCACCCTGAAAAATGGATCTCGTCTGGAACTGCGGGCTATTCCTCGATTTCGAGAAGCCTACGACTTTATCCTTGATAAAATCTCACCCCAGGCTCAAAAAGCCAGTGCGATAACCAGCCGATAATCTGGGAAAAGGATGCAGTTTTTTCGGTGTTGAGCCTGAAGCCTGACGGATGGTATGGGTTGTCGCCAACCCACGAATCCAGCGTCGGCTAATGGTTCTTAAAATTATATATATTTTACGCAAGCAGTTCAATAAACTCAAAAGAATGGACTTTGGTATCGGGTTTCTTTCCAATAATTTGATGTTGCCGATCCTAGATTTTTTCTACGGGATCGTGCCTAGTTATGGTTTAGCAATTGTGGCGTTAACCTTAGTGGTTCGCTTCGCGCTTTACCCCTTGAATGCGGGTTCAATTCGCAATATGCGGCGAATGAAAGTCACCCAACCGTTGATGAAAGAACGGGTTGATCAAATCCAACAACAGCATAAAGATGACCCGGTGAAACAACGGGAAGAAATGAGCAGAGTCTACAAAGAACTGGGAAATCCCTTAGCTGGATGTTTCCCGCTTCTGATTCAAATGCCGATTCTTTTTGCTCTGTTTGCCACTTTGCGGGGTTCACCCTTTTCTGATGTCAACTACAGCATAGACCTACAGATTTTACCCCAAGCACAAATTGAACAAGTTCAGCCCCAAGCCTACGCTACTAAAGCTCAAAATTATTATTTCGCCGATGGAATTCATACTTCCGTTGTGGCAATGATTCCCAGTGGTAATCGTGTGGGGGTGAATGAGAAGGTAAAGGTAGAACTCCAAACCGTTGACGGTAAACCCTTAACATCGGAATTGGAAAAATATCCCGAAGTAAACCTAATCCCCACCTGGAAAATTCTGAAGGGGGAAGATAAGATCCAAGTCGGTGAAAACGGTCAAATCCTGGCCTTAGCACCTGGAGATGCCACGATTCAAGTGGGTCTGAGGGGATTAGCTTCGGATAAAGGATTTCTGTTTATTGATGCTTTGGGTCGAGTCGGGGCCGTTGATCCCGATGGTACGATTCACTGGGATATTGTCGGGATGATTCTGGCTTTTGGGGTATCTTTATATCTCAACCAAGTCTTATCGGGACAAGGTTCGAGTAGTGGTAATCCTCAGCAAGATACGATTAATAAAATTACACCTGTGCTGTTCAGTGGGATGTTTTTCTTCTTCCCCCTTCCGGCGGGTGTGTTGCTGTATATGCTGATTGCAAATATCTTCCAAACGGTTCAAGCATTTATTTTGTCCCGGGAACCTCTGCCCGAACACTTGCAAAAAATTGTGGAAGAATCCAGTAAAACCGCTAAATTAGCAACGGTTGATGGGGAAAGAGAAGCATTACCCTTTGAGCCGGGACGTTCTAAGAAAAAGGCGCAGTCGTAGAAATGAATAATAGCGATATACAACAGGGCCAAGAATGGTTGGAGGAATTGCTCAAATTAGGGGCAGTTCCCTCCCAGGTAAAACCTAGTTTAGAAGCGGATTCCTGTTGGTTAACCATTGATCAAGTTAATCTCACCCCGGAACAGGTGGCAACTTTAATCGGCCAGGACGGGGAAGTTTTAGATGCGATTCAATATTTACTCAACGCCATTCATAACCTGGGCAAAGACGACGAGGAGCGCACCTCTTACACCGTAGAACTCAACGGATATCGAACTCAACGTCATTTGGAATTGCGGGCTTTAGCTGACCATGCGGCCAGTCGTGTCCGAGAGACCGGGGGAGAGGTGGAAATTAAATCCCTGTCTTCGGCAGAAAGACGTCTGATTCATTCTTTTCTCGAAGAAAGCGATGATTTAGAAACCTATAGTCGGGGACAGGAACCCGATCGTCGTTTGGTGGTTAAAATAAAAGGCTAGACACCGAAAACTTTGTTTAGCCTTGCTTATTGTACCGCAGGTGGGAAAATAATTATGGACTCCATCTATATCCCAGATTTACTTAGGACACAAAACCGATCTTTAGAATTTGAGTTTCAAGAGTTTTTCCCCGACTTAGAAACTCTAACTCCGGTTCGAGGTCGGATGCGGGTCAGTCATAAAACCACTTATATCGAGGCGGTGGTTCAGGCGGAAACTATTGTTACCCTGACCTGTGACCGATGTTTAAAACAATATAACCATCGGTTAAAGGTCGATACTTCTGAATTGATTTGGTTGATGGCTTCGGTAGATAAAGTCGATGCTTCTAAAGCTGAAGTAGAAATTTCTTTAGATGAACCTGTGGAAAGTCTGCATCCCCAAGGTCATTTTTTACTTGGGGATTGGCTCTATCAACAATTGTGTTTAGCCCTACCCCTACGCCAACTCTGTGAGGGGCCCTGTGAACTTCCCCAACCAATATCAACCGAATCCCAGCCTATTGTCGATCAACGCTGGGCCTCATTACAAGCTCTCAAACCTAATCTACCCAGTTGACCTGACCGTTAATATTCGTGCCAAGCTCCCCGTGTCCTGATTCTTTCTATGAGTAAATTCAATGAGGAATTGAAGTTATTATTGCGATCGCGCTACGCTATTATTTATATTCCGACTTTAGAAGAAGAACGAGTCGAAACTGTAATTAAACAGGCGGCAAAAGATCAAGGCAACCGTGGGGTTTATGTCTGGGATTTTGTGGAAGGATATCAGCAGGGAAATCCTAATGATTTAGGCGCCGGAAAACGCAATCCGTTACAAGCCTTAGAATTTGTAGAAAAATTACCAGAGGCGATGCCTGCTGTCTTTATTCTAAGGGACTTTCATAGATTTTTAGAAGATATTTCAATTTCGCGGAAATTAAGAAATTTAGCCAAAAAATTAAAGTCTCAACCTAAGAATTTAGTAATTATTTCTCCCCAAATTGCGATTCCCTCTGACTTGAGTGAAGTGTTAACGGTTTTAGAATTTCCCTTACCCAATCTAATAGAAATTAAGACGGAAGTTGAACGATTATTAATTACAACAGGACAGCCTTTAGATCCTCGTTTATTAGATGAAATGGTGCGTTCCTGTCAAGGACTTTCGATGGAAAGGATTCGCCGAATTTTAGCAAAGGCGATCGCTACCCATGGAGAATTACAAGAGGATGATATTGAATTAATATTAGAAGAAAAACGCCAAACCATTCGTCAAACTCAAATTTTAGACTTCTATTCTGCCCAGGAAAATATCTCTGATATTGGGGGGTTAGATAATTTAAAAGATTGGTTATTACTCCGGGGAAGTGCCTTTTCAGAACGGGCGAGACAATATGGTTTACCCTATCCCAGAGGGTTATTATTAGTAGGAATCCAAGGAACAGGAAAATCCTTAACGGCAAAAGCGATCGCCCATCATTGGCATTTACCATTATTAAGATTAGATGTGGGGCGTTTATTTGCGGGACTGGTTGGAGAATCGGAATCTCGCACCCGACAAATGATTCAATTAGCAGAAGCCCTAGCTCCTTGTGTGTTATGGATTGATGAAATTGATAAAGCCTTTTCGGGATTAGACGGTAGAGGAGATTCAGGAACCAGTAATCGAGTGTTTGGGACATTTATTACTTGGTTAGCCGAAAAAACCTCCCCGGTTTTTGTGGTCGCAACGGCCAATAATATTCAATCTTTGCCCCCGGAAATGTTAAGAAAGGGGCGATTTGATGAAATTTTCTTTGTGGGATTACCCTATCAAGAAGAACGAAAAGCCATTTTTGAAGTGCATTTATCAAAACTACGTCCCCAAAATATTAGAAACTATGATATAGAACGATTAGCCTATGAAACCCCTGATTTTTCTGGGGCAGAAATTGAACAAACTTTAATTGAAGCGATGCACATTGGCTTTAGTCAAAACCGAGATTTCGTCACCGATGATATTTTAGAAGCAGCGAGTCAAATTGTCCCCTTAGCCAGAACAGCGAAGGAGCAAATTGAGTTTCTGCAAAATTGGGCTGCTGCGGGGAAAGCCCGTTTAGCTTCTCGACAGAGTAGTTTAAATCGTCGCCTATCCGGTTGATGGTATTATAGGTATCTTTAGATCGGGGTTTAAAACCTATGTATAGAACTATTCCCAAAACTATGAATCTTTATGGTGTTTTTAAATTTATTGTTGGTTTTTTTCTGGCAATTTTAATTTTAGCGGGTGCAACGGTCGCTACCGCCTTATATTTTGCAGCCCGTTTATCAGAACTTCCAGAACGTCCGACCTTTCCCAATGATAACCCCCAGGCAAACATAGCTGCAAAGCCAGTTACTCCCCAAGCCGCGGTCACGCCAACCCCGATCCCAACTCCAGAAGCAGAAAAACTTGAACCTGGTGCTTATCAGGCAATTGTGACCCAGCCTATCGGTTTGATTTTACGCGATACTCCCAGTACCGAGGCTAACCGAATTGGTGGGATTGCCTATCAAGAAAAAGTGGTTGTTTTGGGAGAAAGTGATGATAAACAATGGCAAAAAGTGCGGGTTTTGACTGATAGAGATCGCACGGGATGGATTAAAGGTGGAAATACAGAAAAAGTTGAATCTGAAAACTAATTTTTGTATTTCGTTTAGATTGAAATTTTCGGCGATTGAAATCGCTACTACACAAACAAAGTCCGCCTACGCGGACTAAAGAATAAAGGGGGTATTTAAGCCAGATTTTGTATTCGTCGCGATCCCACTTCTTGACACTCCCACCCCTAAAGGATGTGGACTTCTTTGAAGATTTCACGTCAATATTTCTTAGTCCGCGTAGGCGGACTTTGTTTGTAAGTAGGTAGGCTCTATAAAATCTCTCTATGTAAACGATTGTAAATCGTTCTAACGCTCTCTAATGGATGATCTAAGCCTCCTTTACATATTGTTACATGAAAAAGTTTAATCCCGCCTACCTACTTAGCTATATAATTTGATAGTAAAGCCTCGGAAGTTCACCGAAAAATTGGAATGGGTTTCTATTTTTTAGAATTAGTGGAAAATTTGACCCCTATCTGCGGAATGTGGGATGCAAGTCCGTCTTGAGGCATTCGCCTGTGAGTACAGAAGCCGACACTGTACTTGGTACTCCAAGTCAGTGTGGGTAGTTCACATCTATGTCAAAATTTGCTGAATTACAGTGTTGAGTTGACGGAACTTGACGGGTTTAGCGAGATATTCATTGGCTCCCGCCGCTAGACATCTTTCGCGATCGCCTTCCATTGCCAGAGCCGTTAGAGCAATAATCGGAATAGCCGCAATTGATGCGTCAGCCCGAATCAGACCTATCGCTTCTAGACCATCCATACCTGGCATTTGAATATCCATGATGATGATGTCAGGGCTTTCTGATTTTGCCATTGCAACGGCTTCTTCTCCATTTCTAGCGATCGCTATGCGGTAATTGATCGCAGTTAGATAAGCCGTGAAGGTGTCGATATTGGCTTCGTTATCTTCAGCGAGTAAAATAAGCGGTGCATGATCAGGATCTATGACCACTGGCTCTAAAGTAGTCGAAACTGTTGTGGATTCTGGAGCGCTAGACTGGGATATATCATAGGGTAGGGCAACCGAGAAAGAGCTACCTTTGCCGATTTTACTCTCAGCCATGACCTGACCGCCATGTAGTTCGACAATCTGCTTGACTAGGGCTAACCCTAAGCCCGTGCCTTCGTATTGACGATTGAGACTGCTGCTAACTTGCACGAAGGGTTGGAAGAGGCGTTGCAAATCTTTGGGAGCAATGCCAATGCCAGTATCTACGATTTGAAATACGATCATCGGTGAATTCATCAGTTTGATGCGCTGGGGGATTGTTGCCTCTCCTTGCCATGTATCGCCGCCACCAACTGCAACGAGAAGATTTACTTGCCCTTCGCTGGGAGTAAATTTGACAGCATTAGTGAGCAGATTGATTAAAACCTGTCTGATGCGACGCTCTTCGACATTAATCTTGTTGATATTCTTAGGAATGTTGCTGTTGAGTTGCACTTTCTTTTGAAATGCTTGCTGTCTCACAAAGACCAGACTAGAATCACAGAGATTTTTGACTGAGACTGATTCAGTATTTAATTCCATCATCCCTGATGAGATTTTTGATAGATCGAGAATGTCATTAATTAGGGATAGAAGATGTTCGCCGCTTGATTCGACTATACCGATCGCCTTTAATTGCTTTTCGTTTAGCGATCCCAAAATCTCGTCTTTAAGAGATTCTGACATCCCTAAGATTGAATTTAGCGGCGTGCGGAGTTCGTGGCTCATGTTGGCAAGAAATTCATCCTTGAGTTTAGTGGCGCGAAGGAGTTCTTCGTTAATTTTCTGTAGCTGTACTTCGGCTTGTTTGCGATCGCTCAGATCGGTATGCGTACCCATCATCCGCAAGACCTGTCCATCGGCTCCCCGCTCAATCGCTCCGCCTCGAGCTAAAATCCATTTATAGCTACCATCTTTACAACGCAGCCGATGTTCGGTTTCGTAGAGCTGTGTTTCATTATTGAGGTATTTGTTGACATCTGCGTAGCATTGGGCGAGATCGTCGGGATGGACAAGATCTTCCCATGACTTAAATTTATTCTCGATTTCATCGTCTGCATACCCCAGGATACCTTTCCATTGCTTGGAGTAGAAAATTTCATTAGTTTGAACATTCCAGTCAAAAATGCCATCGCCAGCGCGTTCTAAGGCAAATTGCCAACGTTGATCGCTTGCTCTCAATGCGGCTTCGGTAACTTTGCGATCGCTAATATCTGCCAAAATTCCATGACCACCAATGACGATACCTTCAGAATTAATAATCGGTGTGGTATTGATACTCACCCAAATATAGTCACCATTTTGATGGAGATGACGGAATTCAATATTGCTAGTCTTTTGCTGAGAGCGAATAGACTGTTTGTATGCACTGATTAACCCATCAAGGTCATCTGGATGGACTAGATCGGTAAATTTTTTGCCAATCCATTCATTGACTTCTAAGCCAAAGAGAGTTTGAAATTGAGGTGATAGATAGGAGAATGCACCATTTTTATCAGTTGACCAAATTAAGTCGTTAATACCTTCTACCAAACGACGGAATTTCGTTTCGCTCTCAATTAAGGCAATTTCCGCTTCTTTGCGATCGCTAATATCATTTGCAATGCCTAAGAAACCAATAATTTGATCGTTGTCATCCTTAAGTGCTGTGACAGATAGCGAAACGGGAAAGCGAGAACCATCTTTGCGGATATAAGTCCATTCTTGTTCGTTAACAAGATTTCGACGGGATTTGGCAATAAACACTTCAAAACCAACAGGAATATCCTGCTTTAGTTCCTCAGTTAGCTCTGCGGCTCTGTCAATTACCTCTTGGCGATCGTGAATAATCTCAGGCGTATTGCCAATCAGTTCTGAGGGACTGTAACCGAGCATCCTTTCAACTGAAGGATTACAGGTCTGAATAATGCCATTTAAGTCGGTGGAAATGATCGAGTAACTGGTACTTCCTAAGATGGCACTTTGGAGACTGTTAACCTGTGCTAGTTCTTGAGTGCGTTCGGCAACCTTAGTTTCTAGCTCTTGATTGAGTTGCTGAAGTTTTTGTTCAGCGCGTTTGCGATCGCTAATATCTACGGCAATACAAATGGTTTGATCGTCAGAGTCTGTAAGAAGTACCGCACCTATTATTACAGAAACTCGACTACCATCTTTACGAGAATATTGTTTTTCCCAAGGAGTGATCGTGCCATACTCCAATAAATGTGACATCGCATAAAAATCGGCGGCAACATATTCGGGCGGTGTGATTTCGTTCCAACGGATTAAACCCGACTCAAGCTCCTGTCGAGTATATCCAAGCATATCTAGAAAAAGATCATTGGCATCAGTAATTTGCCCCTGCAAATCAGCAGAGAGTGTACCAACTACATCAGATTCAAACAACTGACGAAACCGACTTTCACTCTTTCTCAATTCGAGTTCAGCTTGTTTGCGATCGCTAATATCATTAGAGCAACCAATCACGCGAATGGGATTTTCCATTTCATCCCGAACGAGGGAAAGACGCAAGCTTATATCAATTGTATTTCCTGATTTTGTCCGATTCCGTAGCTCAACTTCATGAGTTCCTTTTTCTAATAGCGGTATCAAGACTGAGGATTGTAGGAGAGGCAAATCTTCAGTTAGATAAAGCATACTAATATTCTGCCCGATCGCTTCATGAGACTCGTATCCATAGAGTTTCTCCGATCCAATGTTCCAAGTGAGGATCGTGCCATCCATCGCCGTCGAAATGACAGCATCATTAATCTGCTCTAGCATTTGCGCTTGCAGTTGTATTTCTTGTGTCCGTTCCTGTACCTTTTCCTCCAGAGAGGCATTCAGGCTTTCCAGATTTTGATAGAGTTCAGCTTGATATAAAGAGATCGCTAAATGTATGGATAGCTGCTGCAATAACTGAATATCTTCTTCATGCCATTGGCGGGGAGCATCACATTGATGCACAATCAGCAAGCCCCACAGGGTATTCATGCCATTAAGCAAGATGGGGGCGACGAGATTTGCCTTTACCTGAAATCTTTCAAGGAGTTGAATATGGCATTCCGTCAGGTTAGCCTCATAAATATCATGCGCCGCAAAGACTTTACCCTTTTGATATTCCCCGCCGAGATTTCCCTGAAAGCAAGTATCTTCGATTTGAGCATTCAAGGATGAATCCCAAGGTGAAATGACCGATTCAGCAACAATTTCCCCACTCATATCGGGATTAAATCGGTAAATGATCACCCGATCAGCAACTAAAAAGCTGCGTATTTCTTGGACAATCGTATTGGAGACATCCTCAAATGTGTGAGATCTACGAATATGTAGCGCCATTGAGGCAATTACTGTTTGCTGTAGTTGCGATCGCCTTAGTTGCTGGATGAGTAAATTATTCTCTTGCACCTGAGCGATACAGGTTAAAAGTGAAACCGCCGTCACATCCCCTTTTACCAAATAATCAGTCGCCCCCAATTTCATGGCGCGTACAGCAATCCGTTCATCTCCCATTCCCGTCAACATGATCACAGGCAGTCTGTTGATTAACCGTTCAGTACCAATTTCTTCTAAAAATTCCAAGCCATCGCCATCGGGCAGATTAATATCCAGCAATACAACATCTGGTTGCTGCGATCGCCACAATTGTAGCCCTTCTTCTAACGTCTCGGCTTCAATAATGCGATAAGAGCGCTCAGAGTCTGATTGTAAATAACGCACATAACTAACGCGATCGCTCTCAGCATCATCGACAATCAAAATTTTTAGCATAAGTTACTTTGTATATTTGATGATTATTTAGAATCGTTAATAGATTTAATAGATTTAGGTTATGAATTGTCCATAACTAGGTAAAACCGCCAACTGAAACCAATTTTGGAATATAACTTGAACAGTCTGTTGCATTTCTTTCACCCCCATTGGCTTAAGCATATAACAATTTGCACTGTACTTGTAGCAGGTTTGGATATCTTGAAGACTATTAGAAGTAGTCAACACAATAATCGGAATTATTTGTAGATCAGGAGATTGCTTAACCATTTTGATAATATCGCGCCCATCGGTATTAGGAAGGTTCAAATCGAGCAGAATGGCAACAGGTATAGGTGCTTTTAGTTCTTGGTATTCCCCTTGACGAAACAGATAGTCTAAAGCCTCATCCCCATCTTGAAATCGGAGAAAGTTATAGGGCGATTTCTCTAACAGGTTTAGTTTTTGAATAGCTCGCCAAAAACTATAAAAGTCTTCATCGCTATCTTCAATAATAACAATAACAGGATGAATAAGATCATCCCAAGGAGAACTCAATAGTCTTTGCATGGTGATAATAAAAAGAGAGGAAAATTTTCTTCTCCCCCCTCTTTAAGCTACCCTGTACACACAAGTCATAAAATCCAGTCAAGTCAACTATTAATCGCCCCCTAGCCCCCAATTCTGGGGGAACAAGAAAATAAAATTCTTTCAAAGTCCCCCAGAATTGGGGGATTTAGGGGGCTTAGATCAATCAAAACGTAAACAGAGAGACTTGTGTGTACACCGTAGCTTTGGTAAGGGGGGCTTTGGGGGATATGGACAATTCTTAAACAGTTTCTAAACTAGAGATATTTAGTTTAATTGGCAAAGTAAACAAAAATGTAGTTCCCTGCCCGTAAATTGATTGTACTTGAATAGTGCCGCCATGACGTTCAATAATTTTTTTGACAATAGTTAAACCCGCACCCGTTCCGCCTCCGTATTTGTTAGGAGAATGTAAACGTTTAAAGATCCGAAATACCGAGTCTAAATGTTTCTCACGAATACCGATACCATTGTCGTGGACAGAGATCGTCACAAAATCAGGGTTCTGTGCATTAGTCTCAATCCACCCAATTTCCGCCCATTTTTCAGATTGATCATTGTATTTAAAGGCATTAGAAATTAGATTAGTAAAGACTTCTTCAAGCAAAATGCGATCGCCTAACACTGTCGGCAATGATTGGGGCATCCGAATCTGGCAATTTTCCCATTGAGGATTCATGCCAAATAACTCTGTTACATTCTCTAACAAGTGATCGAGAGCGATCGGCGACATCTGCAATTCCTGTCTGCCCAAACGCGAAAACTTCAGCAAGGATTCAATTAATGACTCCATTCTTTTAGTCAATCGCACTAGCGTATTTAATTTGTCAGCACCATCACCCTGAAGAAGCTCACTGTAATCTTCTAACAAGAAAGTTGCATAGTTATGAATACCCCGTAGAGGTTCCTTTAAATCATGGGAAGCAATGTAGGCAAAGGCATCTAACTCGCTATTGCTGCGTTCTAACTCCACATTGACTAGGGCAAGATCTTCCGCTTGGCGTAACACAATATCCACGATCGCCTGTCGTAATTCACGCGCCCCCGCCACTTCGCAATCCAGCCAAGGCAAAGAGCGACCATCCACAATTTCTTGCCACGCCTCAAAGGACTGACGTGGAAATATTGTCACCGAGCCATCTTCTTCTATGCGTTTCGGCTTCTCTGGATTTCCCGCCCAAGTCACAGTTTGGGCGATCTCAGGACGGAACCATAGCAAATAGCGGTGTTGAATCTTGGAGATCGCCATCGCCAGTAGCCCACCAGCGACATTTTTATATGCTGCTGCTTCAGGATACAAATGAGATAGAGCATCGGTGACAAAAATATCCTGATCAAATTGCGGCGGAATCCAAGCCAAGAGCCGCTTTAACTGAGTGAGTTGCGGAGTTTTGCCGAGCAAAGTAATCTCTTCGTTGTCACATATCGCCGCCCCCATAGCGCCTGTTAACTTTAATAAGGCTTCTGGATCGGCGATGAGTTCTTTCACAAAGTCGTTAGCTTTACTGAGACGTTCGACAAATTGACTTTGAATATTTTTAAGTTGCAATTTGTAATCAAGATTTTCGTTCGCTTCCTTATTGGCTAATTCCGTAGACATAAGCTGTCCCAAAAACTCACAAACAGTCCGTACCTCGTAGGGGATAAATTTGGGGCTATTATGATGACAGGCAATCAATCCCCATAGCTTTTGCTGCTGAATTAGGGAAATAGTTAGCGATGCTGCAACTTCCATATTTTTGAGATATTCAATATGGAGCGGCGATATGGAGCGCAAGCCACAGTAGCTCATGTCAAGGGGCTGGATATCCGCTTCTGGATTTGCTTTGGGGCTTGTTACTAATTGACAAGGTTGGTAATCCATATCTGGAATTAGGCGCAACCAATTGAGCGTGTAGAGATGTTTTGCTTGTTTGGGAATATCAGAGTCGGGATAGCGTAATCCCAGAAATGCTTCTTGTTCTGGCTGTTTTATCTCAGCAATGATATTGCCATCCCCACCTTCGTTAAAACGATAGATCATAACACGATCAAAGCCCGTAATTTCGCTGATTTCCTGCACAATCAGATCGCACAGTTCAGATAGATTCGAGGTCGCCTGAATTTTGCTAAGAGTGTTCTTGATTTGATGATAAAAATGGAAAAAGTCCTTATTAGAATTATCTAAGATCGGTTCTAGCTCTAAAACTATTTCGCCACTGATAGAGCGATGGACAATACCCTTAAAGTCGAGGGTGTCAGATCCTGCACGAACAAAGCTAATGCTTAAGGGATTAATATTCTCAAAATCACGCTCTAAACAATTAGCAATATCGGTAATGCGATCGCTACCAATAAAATCAGCTAATGGGCGATCGAGCAAATCTAAGGGTTCAACCCCCAAAATATCAAGGCTATTGGCACTAACCTGCACGATGCTTAGATCAGTTTCACTGAGTACCATGAGTAACCCGTGAGGCTGTATCGATCGCGGTATATGTATCGGTTCGCGATCGCAATTTGTGAGAGTAACTAGCTCTAAATCATTAACGGTATTTATATTCATTATATTAGCCTCGTTATCTTCTGCCAGCAAAATTAAGGGTGAAATTAGTCCTTCAGTTTGGCTTTGACCAATCTGATCTTGTTCTGACAAGTCAGAGTTAGTTTGATCTTCGATTGATGGGTCGCCGAAATTAATGGGAAGATTAATCGCAAAGCAACTACCGACTCCCAACTCACTTGTCAGTTCTACGGTTCCTCCATGAAGTTCTACAAGTCTTTTGACTAAAGCCAAACCCAATCCCATGCCATCATATTTACGGTTCAGCGCACTATCGATTTGGATAAAGGGTTGGAACAGTTTCGGGATGTTCTCCGATGAGATGCCTATCCCCGTATCAATCACGGCTATCTTTAAGTAATTTATGGGCGTTAGATTGGTTGTACTGCTTTCAAGGCGAACTTCTGATACTTCTAAAGTGATTGTCCCTCCTTCCAGAGTAAATTTAACAGCATTATTGAGAAGATTAATTAGGGCTTGACGAATGCGGCGTTCATCCACATGGATATTCGGTAGGTTTGACGGTAGAACCCTGTGGACTTGAATATTCTTTTTTCGAGCTTGTTGTTGGATAAAAAGGAGACTTGATTCACAGAGAGCCGCGATAGAAATACTCGATATCTCCAAATGCACTTGCCCCGATTCAATTTTGGCTACATCTAGAACATCATTAATTAATTCTAGTAAGTGGGAACCACTATTTTCAATAGTTTGTAGCGCCGTCATCTGTTCTTCATTGATGGAACCATAGATCTCTTCCTGAAGAAGCTCAGTCATTCCGAGGATGGCATTAAGTGGAGTTCGCAATTCATGACTCATGGTAGCTAAAAATTCGTCCTTAAGACGAGTTGCTTGGAGCAGTTCTGCGTAGGTTTGTTGAAGTTGGGTTTCGGCTAGTTTGCGCTCAGTTATGTCTTGTGCAGAACCAACAGTACATTTTACCTGACCTTTTAGATCTCGACTAAATACGGAATGCCTACTGTAGAGCCAACGCCATTCTCCTTGAGTATTTCTCATGCGGTATTCACAATCATAAATTTCGCCATCTAATGCTCTTGCTAATCGTGCATATTCAGCAGGCATATTTTGCAGATCATCGGGGTGCATGAGCGTTGAGAAAAAATTTGCCCCCATTGCCTGAATCTCTATAGGACTATATCCCAGAATTGTTGCTATCTCTCGGTTCACATAGATATTACATTGTTGTTGGAGATCGTAAATGTAGATAATATTTGGTGAAGTATCGGTCACTTTTTGCAGAAAGTCTTGGCTTTCTTGTAAAGCGATTTCAGCTTTTTTGCGATCGCTAATATCTTGGATCAACGCTATAAAGAAATCCAGCTTACCATTAGGTTTTCTATGACATTGCACAGCCAGACTGGTATAGACTATTTGACCAGTTTTATGAATAAAGCGTTTATCAATTTCATAACCTTCAATTTGACCATCGATTACCAGATTAAACTTCTCTAAATCTATAGCTAAATCTTCGGGATGGGTAATTTTGTCCCAAGATAATTCCTGTAATTCGGCAAAAGAATACCCTAAAATCTCACAGAGTTTGTCGTTCACATTGATCCAAGCCTTACTAGGAGAAGTCATTGCCATCCCAATGAGATTCTGTTCAAAATAACGACGAAATTGCATTTCACTCTGACGTAGAGCCGTTTCACTCTTTTGCAACTCTGCTGTTCTTACAGACACCCTTTCTTCTAATTCCGCATTGGCTTTTGCAAGAGCATTACGAGCTTCCTCTAGATCAATTTCATATCGTTTACGTTCAGAGATATCCTGCACTTGGGAAATAAAATATAAAGGATTTCCCTCGGTATCCCGTACCAAAGATGACGAGACTTCTCCATAAATGATATGCCCCAGTCGATGACGATAGCGTTTTTCCAATCTCCCGCTATCGTCATGCGCTACTACCGCCCCATGTATAAACTTTTGACTAATCTGTTTGTCCTCTGCAATTGCCAAATCGCTAACGTTTAAACCTTTCAATTCGTCTTGGCTATAACCAAATATTTCACTTATCTTCTCGTTAACCTGAAAAAGATTGCCTTGAAGATCGACTAAACACATACCAATATTTGCCTTATCAAAGGCAAGCCGAAACTTCTCATCACTTTCTTGTAGGGCTAGATAATCTTTTTCCGTTTTTTCCATTTCTTTTTGTACTCCTTTTAATTAATGAAGCAGAGCAACCAGCGATTGCGTTTTTTGGGATTTTATATTTATATTTAATTGCGCCTAGCTACTTATCATTTTAGTTTTTTTTAGCAAGCCTCAACTATATATATCTTAGTTCCTATTTTTTAAAATATTCCGAATTGTATCAGCTAATGCTTTTAGCTTAATAGGCTTGCTTAAATATTCATTAGCTCCTACTGCCAGACATCTTTCGCGATCGCCTTCCATTGCTAGAGCCGTCAGCGCAATAATTGGAATATCAGCCAGATTAGGATCGAGGCGAATTTGTTTAATTGCCTCTAATCCATCCATAACTGGCATCTGGATATCCATCAAAATCAAATCGGGATGCTCCGCTTTGGCAAGATCGATCGCCTGTTGTCCATCAGTTGCTGATAAAATGCGGTAGCCCATAGCTTCGAGGTAACTGGAGAATGTCGCAATATTAGCCTCGTTATCTTCTGCCAGCAAAATTAAGGGTGAAATTAGTCCTTCAGTTTGGCTTTGACCTATCTGAGACTGTCCTGACAAGTCCTGCTCAGTTTGTTCTTCAATCGCTGGGGAGACGATATTAATGGGAAGATTAATCGCAAAGCAACTACCGACTCCCAACTCACTTGTCAGTTCTACGGTTCCTCCATGAATTTCAACAAGTCTTTTGACTAAAGCCAAACCCAATCCAGTGCCATTATATTGTCGGTTCAGCGCACTATCGATTTGGATAAAGGGCTGGAACAGTTTCTGGATGTTCTCTGCTGAGATGCCTATTCCAGTATCAATCACGGCTATTTTTAAGTAATTTAGAGGCGTTGGATTAGTTGTACTACTTTCAAGTTGAACTTGCGATACTTCTAAAGTAATTGTCCCTCCTTCCAGAGTAAATTTAACAGCATTATTGAGCAGATTGATTAAGACTTGTCGAATCCGCCTTTCATCTAGCATTATTTTTGGCAAATGCTTAGGAATTCTAGGTATTAATTGAATTCGCTTTGTTAATGCTTGCTGTTTGATAAATGCTAGGCTCGACTTGCAGAGGCTGTCAATATCTGTCGCTGTTAGCTCTAGCGTCACTTGTCCAGACTCAATTTTGGCAACATCGAGAATGTCATTAATCAATGCTAAAAGATGCCTACTGCTACTCTCAATGGTTTGTAATGCTTTAAGTTGACGCTCATTAATACCGCCAAATACTTCTTCCTGTAGAGCTTCATTCATTCCCAAAATCGAATTGAGCGGTGTCCGCAGTTCGTGGCTCATATTGGCGAGAAATTCGTCTTTGAGTCTGGTTGCACGGGCGAGTTGTTGGTTGGTTTCCGTTAATTGTTGCTCGGCTTGTTTACGTTCCGCAATTTCTTGTTGAGATTCCTCATATATACTAGCTTGCTGAATGGCGATCGCTAATTGATTCGCAACTTGTTGGAGCAGTTGAGCTTCTGAATCTTGCCATTCTCGCTGTTCTGCACAGGCATAGACTACTAAAACACCCCACAGCTTTTTATATCCGTCCGTTGCTACCCAGCGATGATTTTCGCTAATGTGCGACTCTAGGAGAATTGGCGCGACAATTTTGGACTTGATCTGACCTTTGAGCGAGTATTCCACTAGGCATTCTGTCCAAATGTCATTCATCACATCGGGAACAATGCGAGGCTTGCCTTGCCAATAGCAATCGAGAATTTCCTGTGACCAAACTTCGTTGTCCCAATTAAGGGCTTTGAGATTGAGAAAGTTACTATGTACAGATTCTTCGACAATTTGGCTGTTACCATTATCAAATAGTTGAAAGATGATCGCGCGATCGCCAGACAGCACATCTATAACCTGTTGAGTCACCACTGCCAGAATCTCTTTGATACTAAGTGATTCGCGAATTTTATTGGTGATTGTCGCTAAGGTTTGCTGTTCTCGCAATTGCTGCGCTATTTTCGATTGAGATTGCTGACGTATTAATAGTTCCTCTTGAAGTTGCTCATAGAGACTGGCTTGTTGAATAGCGATCGCTAATTGATTGGCAATTTGTTGAATCAGATTAATCTCATCCTCTTGCCATTGGCGAGTATGAGCGCATTGATGGATAGACAGCAATCCCCATAGGTTGTTGCCACATAGTAATGGAATCGCCAGATTTGCCCGCACCTGAAATTGAGCCAAGACATCACGATGGCAGTCCATCAGACCAGCATTATCTATATCATTCACGACCTGCATTCGACCTTGGGCATATTCGGCGGCATAGCCTTCGCCAAAGCAATGGTCGTGAATGTGAACTTCCATTGCTGAACTAAATCCATTGACAACGGATTCGGCGACAAATTCACCATCATCAAAATTGGATTCAGGATAGAATTTGAAAATACCGACGCGATCGGATTGCAGCAATTGCTGAATTTCTTGACAAGCCGTATCAAAAATTATTGAGAGATCGAGGTATTGACGGATACGCTGAGTAATTCCTCGCAATAGGGTTTCTCGATTTGCTTGTTGGAGAATAATTTGCTCGGCTTGTTTGCGATCGGTAATATCAAAGTTGATGCCAATAATGCTTAGAGGATTACCACTAGCATCTCGATTCAGCGTTCCATAGGCTTTAATGAAGTGAATACTGTGATCGGGATGAATGATCCGAAACTCACAATCATATTCTGTTTTTCCTAAGACAGCTTGTTGGAGTAAAGTTTCAGTAAGATCACGATCATCTGGATGTACTGCGTTTGCCCAAATTTCATAAGGCAAATGGGAATAATTTTCTTTTAAGTATCCATACAGTTCATACATCCGATCATCCCAAACCAGAATGTTCTGTTGAATATCCCATTCCCAGTAGCCGATCGCGCCAGAATTGAGAGCTAAAGATAGGCGATCAGTTGTTTGCTGTAATTGCATTTCAAATTCTTTCGCTCCAGATTTAAGAGCAAAAACTAAACGCTCTGTGTTTTTTTGTAGTTCTAATTCAGCTTGTTTGCGATCGGTGACATCTTGAAACGTCCCTACCATCCCAATCACATTACCTGACCAGTCTCGTAGAGGAGCTTTATGAGTTTCTAGCCATCTTTGTTCACCATTAGCGAAAGTCAACATTTCTTCGATTCCCAGTTTAGCTTGACCAGATTCCATCACGCCCCGATCGTCGGCTTGAAAAGCGCTCGCCTCCTCTTCTGTGGGTAACAAATCGAAATCAGTCTTGCCAACAACCTCTTTTGATGATGGCGCACCTAAGATTCGCACAAATTGCTGATTGCATCCTAAAAAGACCGATGATCGATCTTTCCAAAACAATGGCAGTGGCACAGTATCGATCACTGTTTGAATAAACTGTTGAGACTCTTGTAAAGACTTTTCCGCCTGTTTGCGATCGCTAATAAAGAAATATCACGAGGTGTTTCGGTTGCGTCAATGCCAACGCGGGACTTAAACCACTGGCGATCTTTGTCAACTAATGAGATGAGCGCGATCGGGGTTCCGCATATATCCGCCGCTAGTTGCGTCAAATCGTCATATACCTGCTCTGGCAAGGTATCGAGAATCTTGTAACGATCTAGTGCGACTAAGCGATCGCTTTCATTAGCTGGAATATCGGGTTTCTGCATAGAATTTGTGAGAGCCATCAATACTGTGTGGACATTTTTTGCCACTAGGCTATAAGTATAGCAGGGAAACATTTCCGACAATTGCGTGACTTAATTGGCTGTTAGCGTTTAGTTTAACAACCAATTAAATTTCAGGCGGAATATAGCTCTATACGTGGAAATCAATAAGAGTTTCTAAAAATGTCTATTGATTAAAGAAATAGGAGGTTAATTCCAACATTCATGTTATTATACCAATCGGCGTTTAGTTAACCAATAGGTGAGCATTTCTCCACGACCTTTAACATCAATTAAACCCCGTTCTTCAAAGTCATATTTACCATTTAAAAGGTTTTTAGTAGTGGCTGTGACTTGGATTTTACCGACTTCTCCTTGGGATTCCATCCGAGAAGCAATATTAACGGCATCTCCCCATAAATCATAGATAAATTTTTTCGTGCCAATTACACCCGCCACCACTGGCCCGGTATTAATTCCAATTCTTAAATTACAAGATTGACCCATTTGTCCTTGAAATCGGCGAATTTCTGCCTGCATATCTAAAGCCATTTCTGCCATCGCTTCCACGTGGTCATGGCGAGGAGTGGGTAAACCGCCCGCCACCATGTAGGAATCTCCAATGGTTTTAATTTTTTCTAAATGATGTTTTTCGGCTAATTCATCAAAAGCGGAGAAAACTTGATTCAGGAAATTGACTAATTCTGAGGGAGAAATGCGAGCAGAAAATCCGGTAAAATCAACAATATCTGCAAACATAATCGTAGCTTGTTCAAAGCGTTCGGCAATAGAATGCTGATTTTGTTTAAGTTGTTCGGCAATGGACGGAGGCAGAATATTCAGTAATAACCGTTCCGATTTTTCTCTTTCTGCTTGTAATGCTTCTAAAACCCGGCGTCTTTCCGTTGTATTTCTTGCTACCCAAATTACACAATTATCCGGCATCGGAGACACCATTGCTGCAAACCAAACTTCATCTCCAGGATTCAAAGGAGATGAATTAGTTCCATGATGTCCGGGTTGATAGTCAGAAGCAACTAAACTATATTCAATATTTAAAGTTTGATTTGTGTTTAATACTTCTTGAATTTGATTATAAAATAAAGTGGCATGACTAGCTGGAAAAACTTCAAACACAGTTTTCCCAAGCAGTTCTTCTGTGGGACTATATAAAACCTCTGAATTTGTGGTGACAATTTTTTTATATCTTCCTTCTGTATCAAACACTGTAATTACATCTGTCATCGCAGCAAATAAAGCTCTCAATTCAGCTTCCGACTCTCGTAAGGCATTTTCAATCCTGGTTCTTTCGGCAACTTCTCGAACTAATTGATGATTGGCTTCTCGGAGGGCGGCAGTGCGTTCTTCTACCCGAATTTCTAACTGTTCCATTGCCCTTTGTAGGGCGGCTTCTGCTTGTTTGCGCTCGTTAATATCTTCAACGGTTCCTTCATAATGGAGTAGGTTTCCAGCTTCATCTCGGACAGCAAAAGCATTTTCTGAAATCCAAGTTAACTGTCCATCTAAGCGTCGAATTTGAGACTCAAACCTGACAATTGCACCCAATTCTTCCAATCGTTGAACAAACTCTTGGCGACGTTGGGGTTGAACATAGAGTTGGTCTTGAATATTGGTTATATTCTGGATTAATTCTTCAGGAGATTGATAACCGTAAATTCGAGCTAAAGCTGGATTTGCACTTAAATAAATCCCCGTGGGTGTGGTTTGAAATATGCCTTCAACCGCATTCTCAAAAATACTCCGATAGTTAGCTTCAGCTTGTTTTAATGCTTCTTCCGCTTGTTTCCGTTCGGTAATATCAATTCCCACAAAGAAAGCGGCTTGATTTTGATTATATTTATGGGCAACAATTAAATAATTCCGAGGTTTGCCTTGAATTACAGACATGACTTCTTGATAGGAGTCTTTTTCGGGATAATCAAAAAAGTTTTGGACAAAATCATTAAACTCAAAACTAGCTTTCAAAAACCCAATATCTTGATTAACAAAATCTTCAGGTTGGAGGTCAAAAGTTGATGCCAAATAACGATTGACTCCCAAATAACGTAAATCCGAACTAATCCAAGAAACCGTACCTGGAACCACATCTAATACCGCTTCTAATTGGTCTTGGGTTAATCTTAATGCTGCTTCAGCTTCCCGGCGTTCTGTAATATCAATTCCGACCACAAAGGCCGCTTGATTATCATTATATTTTTGAGCCACAATTAAATAATATCGTAACTTGTTATGCAGGACAAATGAAACTTCTTGAAAGGCATCAATAGCGTAACTATTAAATAAATCCTCGATGAATTGAGTAAACCCCGAATGATTGCCTAAAAAACCAATATGTTGATCAATAAAAGTTTCCCTTGGCATCCCAAACATATCTGCCAACCGTTGATTAACTTCGATATAACGTAGGTCTGAATTAATCCAAGAAACTGTCCCCGGAACCGCTTCTAATACTGTTTGCAATTGATTCTTAGCATTTCTCAAAGATTCTTCAGCCTGTTTGCGATCAGTAATGTCAATTCCGACCACAAAAGCCGCCTGATTATGATTATATTTTTGAGCCACAATTAAATAGTGTCGCCATTCTCCATTCACCTGATTTCTAACTTCTCGATAGGCATCAATTTCAGGGCTATCAAATAAATATTGAACAAAATCTTGGAATTCCGAACTGGTTCCTAAAAATCCAATATGTTGACCGACAAAACTCTCCCTGGGGAGGTTCAGCATATTCGATAATCGTTGATTCACTTCGATATAACACAAATCTGAGTCAATCCAAGAAACCGTCCCCGGAACTGCTTCTAAGACCGTTTGCAATTGATTTTTAGCATTTCTTAAAGATTCTTCAGCTTGTTTGCGTTCGGTGATATCAATTCCCACTACAAAAGCTGCTCGATTATAATTATATTTTTGGGCCACAATTAAATAGTGTCGCCATTCCCCATTCACCTGATTTCTGACTTCTCGATAGGCGTCAATTTCAGGACTATCAAATAAATATTGAACAAAATCTTGGAATTCCGAACTGGTTCCTAAAAATCCAATATGTTGACCGATAAAACGCTCCCTAGGAAGGTTAAGCATATTGGCTAATCGTTGATTCACTTCGATATAACACAAATCTGAGTCAATCCAAGAAACCGTTCCCGGAACTGCTTCTAAGACCGTTTGTAGTTGATCTGTAGCCATGCGAAGAGCATTTTCTGATCGTTGATGCTGGACAATTTCTTGGACTAAATTATCATTTGATTCTTTTAATGCAGCGGTGCGTTCTGCTACCTTTTTTTCTAATTGTTCATTAGCTTTTTGAAGTGCTAATTCAAACTGTTTGCGAGTTTCAATTTCCTGCTGGAGTTGTGCCTTTGTTGCTTCCAGTTCAATCGATTTTTGTTCCAATTGTTCGGCTCTTTCAATGCCTTGACTCACTTCAGATAACAACTCAAAAACAATACCAGAGGCATTAAAATTATCTTCATTAAACCCCAACCAAGGCAAAGGTTTAATCAGTTTTTCACTGGTATATAAAACCTCAAATTGCTGATTTGGTAATACCTGACCAATGCGACAAACCTTAGCAACATGATGATTTGGTTCTAAACGGACTAACCCTCCAGGAGACACAAAACACTGTCCATAGGCTGCAATTTTCACCCGTTCTACATCAAAAGATTCAGCTAATTCAACGGCTTGTTTCCAGAGATGAATTTGAGTATGGGCGGTTGCCATAGAGTTATTAATAACCCGTTCTTCTCCATAAAAGCGTTTAAATACTTGAACAAATTGATGATTTTCTGGGGTATTTAAACTTTGAAAATAATGAAAACAACTGAAGTGACCAACGGCAGCCTCTTGAAGTTTTTGTGCTTCAGATTCGGAGAAGGATGTGGCTAAAATTGGTAAATCAGCAGCCCTAATTCCACTTTCATAAAATTGGCGATAAAAACTTAAATTGCGATCGCCTCTGAGAGTATTAATAATAATATCCGGTTGTGCCTGTCGAATCCGAGTAATAATCGCTTCAAAATCCATTGTTGAAGATGGAAGATATGCTTCTCCAACTACCTCCCCACCATAATGTTTGAGGTGGACTTTCATCAGTTTATTTAGGGTATAGGAAAACACCTGATCCCAACCCAATAAATAACATCGAGTTTTCTGGTTTCGCAATAACCAATTAATAGTTAATTCTACTTGCTGATTCGCACAAAATCCTGTGTAGAAAATTTGGCTACAATTTTCTAACCCTTCGTAGGAAGCCGGATACCAAAGTTGAGCATTAAAGGCTTCAAGCACCGGTCTAACGGCGTGACGACTTGCTGTCGTCCAACAGCCAAAAAGGGTCGTGACACCATCCTGTTGAATTAATTTTTGGGCTTTTTGTTCAAAGGTGAAGCAGTCTGAAGCACCATCTTCAATAACGGGTTCAATGATTTGCCCTAAAACCCCCCCCTGATCATTAATTTGGGCAATGGTCATTAATTCAGTTTCTAGCAATGGTCTTTCCCTATAGGCCATCGCTCCACTTAGAGAATGCAGTAACCCGACTCGTACACCTGACATAGTTGATTAATGGCTGGTAGAACTCAATTTTTGACTTCGGGTAAGATAGCTGCACCCTCAAATTCTTTACCCTTGATAGAATCAACAAGATAGACCTGTCCTATCACAATAGTTTAAGCTGCAATGAGCCTAAATCCATAATTCAACAATTCCTTAATCTTAGCATTGACATTCTCCTTCTTGTAGAGCTAGGCAGGTAAGCTGATGGAAATCCCTAAAAGTCCCTCGGAAAAAACCGGGTTTCTTGAGTTTGCCCAATGAAAATGTAACTATTCTAAATTAGCTGAAATATTATTACTAAATCGAGGTAATATTCCTACATTCTTTACAAAAATACAGCAGGAAAACCGCTTATTTAAAATTTCCACAGGAGAACATAAACATCTGGATTATTTAAGCGATCGCCATTCACAAAACCAACTTAAAACCAATCTACAATTAACCTTAGAAACTATTTTAAACTTAAAAATATTATAAGTACCTAAACAAAATTAATTACACATCCTCTACCCTGTTCCCTCCCCCCCTAGCCCCCCGTGCACGGGGGGTTTGGGGGGGCTGTTCCCTCTCTCAACTAGGTAATTTATTTTGTGCAACTACTTAACAGATATTTAGGACAGTTTCACAACTTTAATATTTTATATCTTGATTTTCCTCAGATTCCGATAAAATTGTATACCTAGTATCAGTTTTAATTAGTGTAGTTTCGCTCAAATCAGTTCCCACTAAATTCGCTTGATTCAAATTAACAGCAAATAAAATTACCCCTTTTAAATTAGCCCCTTTTAAATTAGCTCCATCCAAATTAGTATAAATCAACTTAGCCCCCCTTAAATCCGCCCCCCTCAAATCAGCCCCTTTCAAATTAGTTTTAAACAACTTAGCACAGGTTAAATCTGCTTTTCTTAAATCCGCATAAATCAATTTGGCACTCGATAGGTCAGCACCACTTAAATTCGTTTGAATTAAGTTAGCAAATAAATGGGCATTACTTAAATCAGCCCCACTTAAATTAGCGGACTTGAGATTAGCTTGCCAAAGTAAAATATCTTTTAATACAGCCCCCCTTAAATCAGCACATTGTAAATTCACACCAATAAAACCCCGTTTTCCAGCCGCATAACGGTCTAATAATTCCCGGGGACTCATTAATATAGAATTGGCACTGGTTTCAGGTGGCTTCATGACATTTGTGGTTATGGGTTGCTAACTATACTTCTGTTATAGCAGGGAATTGGGAACAGGAATCAAAAATATTAATTTAGTCATCTTGTTGATGTCTCAATTCTTCAGATAATGGCTTTACCTTAATCGACTCCAGACAGACTTGAGAGTATTTTGAGTCTGCTTTAAAACTTGATTCAGTGGTTTTTGAGCCTGGATAAATGCACGAGCACAATTACGACCAGGCATCCCAGAAATTGATCCCCCTGGATGAGTTCCTGCACCCGTTAAAAATAAACCTTGAATGGGGGTAGTATAATTGGCTAATTCAGGCAGGGGACGGAAAAAAATCATTTGATCTAAGGTCATATCAATATGATAGCAATTCCCTTTATAAGATCCTAAACGTTCTCCTAATTCCGCCGGACTTTCCACCCGACGAGCTAAAACTGAATGCTTAATATTAGGAGCATATTCAGCAATTTTATCCAGCACCCGGTCTGCTACTTTATATTTTAACTCATCCGTCCATCCGGTTCCATTTAACCCCGTTCCTTCGGCTCCTGCTATTTGATAGGGGGCAAAAAATTCAATCCATAAAGTGTGTTTTCCTTCAGGAGCCATCGAAGGATCTAATACTGTTGGCACAACTAAATAAACCGAAGGATCTTGATCGGGAATTTCCCCAACTGTACATAAATTATGAGCTTTTTCAACATGATTCACCGAATCTGCAATTAAAACCGAGCCAATTAAATAGCTATCTTGATGATTATAGCCATCAAATCGTAAGGGTTCCGACAAAGCACAATCAATTTTAAGAATAGTCTCATTATTATTAATAATTTTTCGTTCTAATCGTTCTCTTAAATTCGGATCTGCCGCATCAATATCCGTCGGGTCAACACATTGTAAAAATAAACGTCGAGCATCAATATTAGAAATTACGCCCCGTTTAGCACGATATTCTTGATGTTCTGAAACCCTAACCCCAACCACCCGACCATCATCAATTAATATTTTTTGCACCGGAGTTTCTGTTAAAATAACTCCTCCTAAATGTTTAACTAAATTTACCAAAGATTGAGTTAACGCTCCTGTGCCACCGCGAGGGCGAGACATCCCTGGTTCATGGCGCATGGCTAACATACTAGCACCCACAGAAATCCCTTTTTGAGAGGGAGGAGCGCCAATTTCCGAGGCTAATCTAGCTAAAGGTGCTTTAACAATTTCCGTATCAAACCATTCATTAATTAAATCCTCTGGACTAATTAACATAGTTCTGACAAAATCCAAGATTTTATCCTTTCCTCCTAATACGGCTAATAAATCCAGAAAAGAATCCCGATCAAAATTTTTAGCAATATCAATAATTGAAGTCGGAGGAGCATTAAATAAAGGACTAACCGCACTCATTATTCGTTGCCAATATTCAACAAATTCCTTATATTTTTGAGCATCTCTTTCACTATATCTCGCAATTTCCGCACAGGTTTTTTCCACGGAACGATGAGCTAAAAAATACCGTCCATCGGGGTGCGGACAAAACACCACCGGGTCACAATATAAATAATCTAAGCCGTATTTGGTTAATTCTAATTCCTGCACCACCGGGCCAAGATGGATAAATTCATGATCAATTGCACAGAGGTTAAACTTAAATCCGGGTGCGTCTTCTGCCATGACTTCTTCCGTTGTGGCCGCACCTCCAGGAACAGAACGTTTTTCTAATAGTAAAACACTATATCCGGCTTTGAGGAGATAGGCCGCACAAACTAACCCATTATGACCTGCACCAATGATAATCACATCATAAGTAGACATAAAAAACCAATTATTGATCACTTTTTCGAGTGTACCAATAGATTGGAACTTTTTATATTATTCCCTATTCCCTGCCAGAGCAAAAAAAGTGTAGGGGTGAACAAATATCACATCAAAGGGGAACTTAGACCTTTTGTGACTTCAACCCCTACTAACGAACCTGCTACCACATCTTCAAAGAGAGATGCCACCGGATTGAGATTATATTAGACTCCCCTGAATTACTCAAAAGTATTTATATAATCTCGGAGCTACAGGACAAGTCTCTCTGCTACTGTGGGATTATTATGGCAATATCACTAGAGTTTGAAAATCTATAAAGTTAACAAGTTTGATCAGTAAAATTGCTGATTTTGATGCTTTTAGGGCTTGATACGCACATTTTGTATGTTTTGTCAAGATACAAAAGTAAGTATTTTTGGGGATAAAAAGATGAAGACAAACTAAAAGTCAGTCATCTTTACCTAATCTTTACAAAAGGTTTCAAATTTATTAAAGATTACTAAATTATTTGTCATTTTTATAACAAAATCTGAAGACAAAGATAAAATTAAATTAGGAAAGAAATACAAAGAGTTTAAGGAGCAAAAGACAATGTTTATCAATTTTGCCTGGAGAAAACCCTGTTCTCATCCCCACCTGGAGAAACCCACCGTAGAAACTCCGATTCTGACCCAGACCCAGAGCAAAAGCCTTGCCAAAAAAGGACAATTAGTGGCTCTTTGGGTGAAAGATGAAAACTCCCGGCTTTCTTGTCAATGGGTCAGTGAGTAGTTCAATCTTCCAAAAAACAGAAACGTTAAATAACTTATGGGATTTTATATCATAAACCGATCGGGATCAATCTCTCCTGATCGGTTTTAAAATTTTTAAAGCTTGATGTCTTTTAAACTATTGCGGGGATTAAAGGTACGAGTCGCCTGAATTTTCTCATAATATTCCCGTTCACTGGGACTAATTTCCTTTGGTGGCACAACAATAATTTTAACTAATTGATCCGTGCGCCCGCCCCCTTTAGGTTTTGGCCATCCTTTACCTCGCAACCGCAACGACTGTCCTGAACGAATTCCAGCCGGAATATTCATCGTTACCATCCCATCAGGCGTCGGAACTTCAATTGATGTCCCTAAAACCATTTCATCGGGAGTAATAGGGATTTCACAAACTAGATTATCCCCATCAAATTGAAAAAAGCTATGGGGTTGAATTTCCACTTTCAGGTATAAATCCCCCCGTTGTTGATTGTAGGGGTCAAGTTGACCTTGGCCTCTCACTCGAATCCGACTTCCAGGCTTAACTCCCGACGGAATCGTTACCTCTCCAGTTGCAAAGCGTTTTTGTACCCCATGAAAGGCTTCAGCCAGAGTTAGAGTAATAATCGCTTCCGTATCAGCGACAGAGGAAGGATTACGGGTGTTAAATCCCGAACCAAGATCATTACCGTAGGGACTCCCCCCAAATCCAGAAGGGTTTCCAGTTTGAGTCCGATAGGAATAACTACGACTGCTACTACTTCCGGGTCTAGCCCCGGTAGCCCCACGACCTAAAAGACTATTAATAAAATCATCAAAACTGTTAAATTGACTAAAATCAAACCCGCTAACGTCTTGAGCCGAACCCGCACCACCCGGCCAACCTGTCGCTCCAGCTTGATTCCAATATTGACCGAATTGATCATATTTTCCACGTTTCTCAGGGTCGGATAACACCTCATAGGCTTCGCTGACATCCTTAAAACTCGCCTCAGCTTGTTTGTTCCCCGGATTCATGTCCGGGTGATATTTGCGGGCTAGTTTGCGATAAGCTTTTTTAATATCCTCCGCCGTTGCGGTTTTATCTAGTCCTAAAGTCGTGTAGTAGTCTTTATAGTCAGTCGCAGACATTCTTCCCCTTTCCTCAATACAGTGATAGTGATCCCTAGGCTACTCATTTTTGGATAGTATGCTCCCTGTATATAGGGTATCAAACTTATTAACAGGATTGGGTTCGGTTGTTGCTGATCTAGCGATCGCAATGTCCGAACAAGAGGAGCATCGGTAGCAGGGGGAGTAAACTCTTTCTATTACCCATTACCCATTACCCATTACCCATTACCCATTACCCATTACCTTCTAACAAAAACGGAGAGGGAGGGATTCGAACCCTCGTTAAAGTCACCCCTAAACGACATTTCCAGTGTCGCGCCTTCAACCGCTCGGCCACCTCTCCAGGTGGAATATTTCATTTTTACCCACGAAAATATATACTATCATAAATTTCGGAAAGTCAACACGATCTCAGAAATTTTTTTTATGGCCAGTTCCCATCGCGTAGAAATTCATTATCGTCAGACAGGTGAGCGTTTTTATGTCAACGTCCCCGAAGACCGATATATTCTGCAAAGTGCCGAAAATCAAGGGGTAGACTTGCCCTTTTCTTGTCGCAATGGTGCCTGTACCAGTTGTGCAGTAAGGGTAGTTTCTGGGGAGTTGTACCAACCGGAAGCCATGGGACTCTCCCCGGACTTACAGAAACAGGGATATGCGTTACTCTGTGTCAGTTATCCCCACTCCGATTTAGTTGTGGAAACCCAAGACGAGGATGAAGTGTATGAACTTCAATTCGGACGCTACTTTGGTAAAGGTAAAGTTAAAACCAGATTACCCCTGGACGAAGACTAATCTACTGGATTTCAGGTTTAGAGGAAAATGGTATGGCGCAATAGTATTGGGTTTATTACTCCTGCTGACCAGTTGTTCTCAACCTGACCTTCCCAAAGGCATTTTTACCAAAGTTGAACGGGTGATTAGTGGTCAAACCCTGGAAATTCTCGATAAAACGGCTAAAATTCCGGTATTGCAACAGGTTAGACTCGCTGGAATTATTGCCCCTGACTTGAAACAAGATCCTTGGGGAATTAGAGCTAAACAACATTTAAAACAACTTTCCGAGGGTAAAAAAATCCTATTAGAAGCAGATTTAACCGCAAAAGATCGCTATGGTCGCATCTCAGGTTATATCTGGATTGACGGAATTTTAATTAATGAACAGTTGCTCAAAGAAGGATATGTTTTAGCAGAAACATCCTCTATTTATCGCCCGGTGACTTCCAATTTCCAGACTCAATATAGTCAAAGGTTTAACTATGCTCAGGAATATGCCCGACTCATGGGAAATGGCATTTGGAACCCCGATAAACCCATGCGTTTAACGCCAATAGAATTTCGACAGCAACAGCCTTAGAAGGCAGGGAGTAGTGGGCACAATTATGAATTGGGAATTACGAATTACGAATTACGAATGCTGAAATAATATGACTAAAAATGAATTACAGTTTTTTTTAGATGTTGCCACCTTAGCTGCTCAGGCGGGAGGGAATGTTTTAAAATACTATTTGGGGAATTTAACCGATGTTCAAGAAAAGGGAAGGTCTGGGGATTTAGTAACCGAAGCGGATAAAGCATCGGAATCGGCGATTTTGGCCGTATTGGAGCGTCATGTCCCTGACCATGGGATTCTAACCGAAGAATCGGGGGAATTGGGTGATTTGAAAAGTCCCTATCTTTGGGCTATTGACCCTTTAGATGGAACTACAAATTTTGCTCATCAATATCCGTTTTTTTCGGCTTCTATCGGATTATTAATTAATGGAGTTCCTCAAGTTGGGGTGATTTATGATCCCTTCCATGATGAATTATTTCAAGCCGCTAAAGGATTAGGAGCAACTTGCAATAATCGTTTAATTAGTGTATCTAAAACCGATAGTTTAGATAAAAGTTTATTAGTCACAGGTTTTGCCTATGACCGCCGAGAAACCACGGATAATAATTATGCTGAATTTGCCCATTTAACCCATTTAACCCAGGGAGTTCGTCGCAGTGGTGCTGCTTCAATTGATTTAGCGCATACGGCCTGTGGACGGTTAGATGGCTATTGGGAAAGGGGTTTATCTCCTTGGGATATGGCGGCTGGAATTGTATTAGTAGAAGAAGCGGGAGGGAAAGTAACAGCTTATGATACCAGTCCCTTTCAAATTAGTTCGGGTCGAATTTTAGCAACTAATGGTTATTTACATGAAAGTTTAAGTCAAGCGTTAACAGAAACCCCTCCGTTATCCAGTTGGAAAGACAAATAATATGGGATTTTTATACTCAAGTAGGGGCAATTCATGAATTACCCATACTATTTTTAAAGGTTAAAAAATCGCGGCACAAACCGCCGCCCCAATTAATCCCACTTGGGGATTTAAGACTACATAAACGGGAACTTTTGCTAATATCGGTTTCATGCGTCCTTTATTAGAAAAAGCCTGCATAAATTCAGAAGTTTCTAATAAAGGTAAAATCTTAGGTGCAATTCCTCCAGCAATATATAACCCGCCATAGGGTAATAGTTTTAACGCTAAATTTCCCGCTTCTGCTCCATAGGATTCTACAAAAAGCTGCATGGTTTGTTCTGATAAATGATCCCGTTTTTCTAAAGCAGCTTGAGAAATAGCCGCGGCGGGATCAACTGTTACTTCTGTTAACCCAATTTGATGTTCCCACTCCTTGACAATATCGCTAATTTCTGGAGATTCTGTAGCCATATTGCGATCGCGCCAGCGTTGCGTAGCAGTATCGCGTAAAAACTGATAAATCGCTATAATCCCTGGCCCAGATACCACCCGTTCTACGGATATTCGATCAATACTATGTTTAGCTAATAAATACTTCATTAACTGAAATTCTAACTCATAACGGGGGGCAAAATCCGTATGACCGCCTTCACAGGGATAGACTTTGATTCCATTAGCTAAAGGCGTAACAAAACATTGACCTAAGCCAGTTCCCGCCCCAATCACTCCAATAGGTGAATCCGCCTGGGGCTGTCCTTTTTGTAATACTAAAAGATCGCTTTCTGGTAAACCCGTAACCCCATATCCCACCGCCTCAAAATCATTAATTAAAGTTACCTGGGAAATAGCTAATTCTGACCCCAAATATTGAGCATCTAATTGCCAAGGTAAATTGGTTAATTTGGCGGTTTGATGCACCACTGGCCCCGCAATGGCAAAACAGGCTTTTTCGGGATGCAAATTCTCACCCAATTGTTCCCTTGCTTCCTGTAAAAATTGTTTTACAATGGGAACTAAATCAGGATAATCCCCACTTAAATAACGGGATTCATAGAGGGTTTTTAATCGCTCTTGGGTTTGGCTCCCTTTCACAATTTCCGTCCCATCCACCAAGCGCAAAATCGTTTTTGTTCCCCCAATATCTCCGGCTAATAATAATGTCATACTTACAGTGATTAATGTTTTATCTCCCCTATTGTGACATATAGGAATAGGGATCACGGATTTAAGAGGATTTCACGGATTTTAATCTGTGTTAATCTGCGTAATTCGCTTAAATCCGTTATAGGTAATGGGTAATAGACCAATAACTGATAACTGTGTAAGAATAGAGCTATAGCGATCCTATTTGAGTTGTCATATTTTTTCAAATTTAACCCTGACTGTAGGGGTAATTCATGAATTACCCCTACCACGATTGATTTAGAATTGCTATAGTCAAATTGTAAATATAGTTATAGAGTACAATGCTGGTGCAGTCGCGTTCACAAACTCAATCTTCCGTCGTAGATTCATCAAAACCCAAGATCGATTATGATGTCGTTATTGTTGGGGGTGGAATTGTTGGGGCAACTTTGGCTTGTGGGTTGAAAGATTCGGGGTTGAAAATAACAATAATTGAATCCCAACAGCCAGAGGTTGCCATTAGTAAAAAACAGGCCTATGCTTTAACTTTACAAACGGGACATATTCTTAAATCTATTGGGGTTTGGGATGAAATTGTCACAAAAATTACTACCTTTTATCAGATTAATTTAAGTGATTCTGATTATCATAGAGTAGTGCAGTTTATGTGTCAAGATTTGGGAACAGATCAATTAGGATATGTCGGTGAACATGGGATAATTTTATCGGCAATGTATGAATTTTTATCCCAGTGTCAGAATATTTCTTGGCAATGTCCGGCTAGTTTAAAGAATGTTAATTATCACCCCGATTATGTAGAAGTTGAAATCGAAAATCAAGGTAATCTTAACACTTTTTATAGTAAAATTATTGTAGCAGCAGATGGTTCTAAATCTCGATTGCGGGAAGAAGCGGGAATTAAAACCCACGGTTGGAAATATTGGCAATCTTGTATTGCGATGACGATTAAAACCGAAAAATCCCATCAAAATATTGCTTTTGAAAGGTTTTGGCCAAGTGGCCCCATGGGGGTTTTACCCTTACCCGGAAATCGCTGTCAGGTGGTGTGGACGGCTCCCCATGCTGAAGCCCAGGCTTTAAAGGAGTTAGATGAAACGGAGTTTTTAAAGTTATTAGAATATCGCACCGGAGGATTATTAGGAAAGTTGGAATTATTGAGCGATCGCTATGTTTATCCAGTACAATTAATGCAGAGCGATCGCTATATTCAACACCGATTAGCATTAGTAGGAGATGCCGCCCATTGTTGTCATCCCGTGGGGGGACAGGGTTTAAATATGGGGATTCGGGACGCGGGAGCTTTAGCAGAAGTATTGAAAATAGCGACTCAAAAAGGCGAGGATATTGGGCAAAAACGGGTGTTAAAACGGTATGAAGGTTGGCGACAAAAGGAGAATCTAATTGTTTTGGGATTAACGGATTTCTTAGATCGAACTTTCTCAGGAGATTGGACTCCAAAAGTTAGTTTACGTCGCCTAGGATTAGGGGTATTAACAAAGGTGCAAATATTCCGCTATTTGGCATTAAGATTAATGACAGGTCTAATCGGTCGTGCGCCAAAACTTAACCCTTAAATCCATGGATAAACCGGAAATAGAATTAATTTCGCGTCGAGATTTTGTAAAATATTGTGGGGGTTTGGGATTTGCGCTTTTAGCCAATCCTTCAACCTCTATTCTTGATATTATCCCAACCTCAACTCCCCATTTAACTATGCAGTTAGACTGGAAATATAATGTTCAATTTGCAGGGTTACTATTAGCAGATTATTATGGATTATATAAACAACGGGGATTAAAGATTGAGATTCTACCTGTAAATTCAGATAGAAATGTATTTGAACAAATGGCAGAAAATCCTTTAATATTAGGCTGTGGGGAACAGGATGCTATTTTAGCCGCCCAAGTGCAAGGATATCCGGTTAAAGCGATCGCAACTATGTTTCAAGCATCTCCTTTGGGGTTAATGTCTATTCCCGAAAAAAATATCCATTCTCTTAATGATTTGGTTGGACAAAAAGTTGGGATTCATGGAAACATAAAAAAAGTCATGGAATTAATAATTAATACCAATGGTTTATCACCTCAAGATATTGAAATTATCCCGATTTCCTATCAGGATAAATATGATCGATTACAAAGTAGGGAATTAGCAGCCGTTCAATGTTATAGTGTTGATGAACCCATTGGTTTTAGCTACAAAACTGGAATTAAACCCAATATTTTAAAATTCAGCGATTATGGATATGATGCCTATGTGCAGGTAATTTTTGCCCATCAACAGTTATTAGACAATCATTCTGAATGGGTGAATCAGTTTTTAAAAGCATCTTTTGCTGGATGGAAATTAGCCCTAGATAATATTAATCAAACGGCTAAAATTGTCGTTGATGTTTATACAAAACCCGATAGTCAATATCACAATTTAGATTATCAAACCAAATCTTTACAGTTAATTGCTGATTATATTACCTGCGGAATTAACCCTGATCAAATTGGTTATATTTCGGCAAACCGTTGGCAAGAAATGTCAGAAAAACTGGCTCAATATGGTATAATTGATCTGGTTCCATCATTAACAGATTCCTTGGATTCTAGTCTATGGTTAGTGGCTTAATTGATACTTCAAAGTCTAGGAATCAAAACGTTGATATTGATAGTCCTGAATTACTTCATTTTGCTTGAATGTTTCTATAGAAGACTGGGAAAGTTTACAAGAAACACTTTATTTACAATCTATCCTTAGTCAAGGGGAGTAAAAGATTTAAAATGATAGATCCTATTGGTTTAATTCCAACCGCAATGCAAGGTTATAATTGGATTCGGATGTGGCATGAAAAACAGGCTAATCCGCCCCATCTTCCTGATAATGCTCTCCTGCTGTTTAAGCGGTTTAAAGAGGCTTATGATACAAAAAATATTATCAAACTCGGTTTTACTCTTTCAGATCATTATCGAGGAGATTTATATGGAGTTTCTACTAAGCAAGAATATCTTAGTATCACAAAACGAGGTTTTGATAGTTTATTTTTAGTCTCGCCTTGCTTATCAATTAATGTTTATAGTATTATTGAAAATCGTGACGATGTATTTTCTGGAATTATTGATACTCAATCAAAGATATCGGTTTTAGGAATTCCCCTGACAAATTATGATTCTGCCCCTATTCGTTGTGAAATTCGTCCTGAACAGGGGTTATGGGTAATTACTAAGATGTTTATTGAATGGCGATTAATTTCATAGTGTAATTTTGTAGGGGCGAAGTGCGTCTCGCTCCTACAGTTTTGTTATATTATAGATGAATCAATACAGGTATTTGAGAAAGTAAAAACTATTGCCACCTGTTTTTATGAATCAATTTGCTCCTCAATCTTAACAAACTTCTGAAACGCTAATTTTGCCGCCCCAATCATTCCCGCTTGATTTCCTAATTCCGCAATTAATATTTCTAACCCCTCTCTGGAACTGAATAATACTCTTTGTTCTAATTCCGCTTTCATCGCCGGGAAAAATAAATCCGCCCCCGCACTAATTCCCCCGCCTAAAATTATCGCTTCTGGGGTTAACACATAAATTAAATTAGCTAATCCTATCCCTAATAACTTGCCATATTCTTGCCAATATTCTATAGCTTTTTCATCCCCGGCTAAGGCTTTTTCTGCTAATTCTGCGGGTTCTAATCCCGTATCCCTGCGAATAGCTTGAACTGAAGTATATTGTTCTAAGGAACCCCGATTTCCACTATTACAAATAGGGCCATCAAAATTAAGACTAATTAATCCTAATTCCGCCGCCGCCCCCTGATGTCCGACAAATAATTCCCCATTTAAAATAATCGCCCCGCCAACGCCTGTTCCTAATGTTAATAAAATTAAATTTTGAAACCGTCTTCCCGCCCCTAACCAAGCTTCACCTAACCCCGCACAGTTAGCATCATTGGCTAAAATCACAGGTAAACCCGTTTTTTCTTCTAACCAATCAGCTAACGGAACATCCCGCCATCCGGCTAAATTAATCGCTACTTTGGCAATTTTTCCCGTCCCATCCACAGGCCCAGGAGTTCCCAATCCAATTGCCACAATACTATTGACATTTTTCCTAATTTGTGCTATAGCCTCAACTATTGCTATTAACACCCCTTCTGGTGTCGCTGGTTGAGGAGTCGGAACCGTTAAGGACTGATAACAAGTTCCGTTGGGTGCAAAACAGCCCAATTTAATCGCTGTCCCACCTAAATCGATCCCAATAACTTGCACTGTGTTCACTTCTCGTAGTAAGCCCTTTAGGGCTTTCTCATAAACATAAATAATTGAATAAGCCCGGTCGGGCTTACTACTTAAATATCGGGTTCGTCAACCATGCGACGGTCAATACTGGAGTTGAATACAGGTTCCACCCGAATAGCCTTAATCGCACTCGGACGAACAACCATATATTCTTTAGCATTATTATCTTCTGCCCTTTGTTTGATGGGAACATTGATAAATTCGGTACTATCAAATTTGGGCTGTAAAACTTTGTTGTACCACACCTGAAAGTCTTGCATCGTGGGAAACTTAATTTCTTCTCGATGACCCCCCTCAATCATGATGTGAACCACATATTCATCGGGCGTTCTGGGCATAATGACTCGCAGCTAAAAACAGATTGGCTAAACTGATAGGATGTTAACCATTTGCTCTTAGTCTCTCATCAATTGTCGATAAAGTCTACTGACCCCAATCATTACAAAAATTTACCAAAAATCGAAAAAAAAACCGGATTCCCCCTTGACAGGGCTGCGGATTCGTGGGAAGATGCTTATAGTATAATGGGATGGTCGCAATTTTAAAATTTTTGCAACCATCCCATTATATATAATTACCAATATCATTAATATAGCACGGCGGCGCATCCGGTGGCAACCCCAAAAATTTTAAATTTTTGTAAAAAAAACCAAAACTGAATTTGTCAAGGTTTAATCAAACAGTTGACAAGAATATAAAGGGATACCCTTAAAATGTTTAGAGACTTAAGAGTAAGTTGTATACTCAATCCCGTTTAATGAAGCTAAACCTCAACTGATATACACAGAATTCATAATGCCGAAACGTACAGACATAAAGAAAATTTTGCTCCTGGGTTCTGGGCCGATTGTGATTGGACAAGCCTGTGAGTTCGACTATTCAGGAACTCAAGCCTGTAAAGCCCTGCGGGAAGAAGGCTATGAGGTGGTGTTGGTCAACTCCAACCCAGCGACAATTATGACCGACCCAGAAACGGCCGAACGCACCTATATTGAGCCTCTGGTTCCCGAAATCGTGGCCAAGGTAATCGAAAAAGAACGTCCCGATGCCCTATTACCCACAATGGGAGGTCAAACCGCCCTTAACTTAGCCGTAGCTTTAGCCAGAAATGGCACCTTAGAGAAATATGGAGTCGAACTGATTGGGGCCAAATTAGAAGCCATTGAAAAAGCCGAAGATCGGCAACTGTTCAAAGAGGCGATGGAAAAAATCGGAGTGGCCTGTTGCCCTTCGGGAATTGCCAATACCATGAGTGAAGCGATTCAGGTGGGGCATCAAATTGGTAGCTACCCCTTAATTATTCGTCCAGCCTTTACCATGGGAGGAACTGGGGGTGGTATTGCCTATAACCAAGAAGAATTTGAAGAAATTGCTCAATCGGGTTTAGATGCGTCTCCCAATTCTCAAATTTTAATCGAACAATCCTTAATTGGTTGGAAAGAATATGAATTAGAGGTAATGCGGGATCTGGCTGATAACGTGGTGATTATTTGTTCGATTGAAAATATCGATCCGATGGGAGTCCATACGGGGGATTCAATTACCGTTGCTCCTGCCCAAACCTTAACTGATAAAGAATATCAAAGATTGCGGGATGCCTCGATTAAAATTATCCGAGAAATTGGGGTAGAAACCGGGGGATCTAATATTCAATTTGCAGTTAATCCGGTGACGGGTGATTTTATTGTGATTGAGATGAATCCCCGTGTGAGTCGGTCTTCTGCCTTAGCTTCAAAAGCCACAGGATTCCCGATCGCTAAATTTGCCGCGAAATTATCGGTGGGATATACCTTAGATGAAATCAACAATGATATTACTAAGAAAACCCCGGCTTCCTTTGAACCCACAATTGATTATGTGGTGACAAAAATTCCCCGCTTTGCCTTTGAGAAATTCCCTGGTTCGGAACCTGTTTTAACCACACAAATGAAGTCCGTCGGGGAAGCGATGGCGATTGGTGGAACCTTCTGTGAATCCTTCCAAAAAGCCCTACGATCCTTGGAAACTGGGTTAGCAGGTTGGGGTTGCGATCGCTCGGAAAAACTCTCTAGTTTGGATCATATTCGTTCCGGTTTACGCACACCTAACCCAGAACGAATTTTAACAGTTCGGAATGCGATGCTGTTGGGAATGACCGTAGAAGAAATCTATGAACTGACCGGAATTGATCCTTGGTTTTTAGATAAAATGCAGGAAATCTTAGAAACGGAAAAATTCCTCAAACGCAGTTCTTTACAACAGTTACAACCAGATAAACTATTGGCAGTAAAACGCCTAGGATTTAGCGATCGCCAAATTGCCTTTGCCACCAAAACCACGGAAGATGAAGTCCGAACCTATCGCAAAGGATTAGGAGTCAAACCTGTTTATAAAATGGTGGATACCTGTGCGGCGGAATTTGAATCGACCACACCCTATTACTATTCAACCTATTGGGAAGAAGACGAAATTTTACCGTCTACAAAACCCAAGGTTATGATTTTAGGCGGTGGCCCTAACCGCATCGGACAGGGGATTGAGTTCGATTATTGTTGTTGTCATGCCTCCTATTCTTTACGGGCGGATGGTTATGAAACAATTATGGTTAACTCTAACCCAGAAACCGTTTCTACCGACTATGATACGAGCGATCGCTTATATTTTGAACCCCTAACTAAAGAGGATGTTCTGAATATTATTGAAGCAGAAGAACCGGAAGGAATTATTATTCAATTCGGTGGTCAAACCCCTCTGAAGTTAGCCTTACCTCTGCAACGAGCCTTAGAAAAAACTACCCTAAAAACCAAGATTTGGGGAACTTCTCCCGACTCGATTGATATTGCTGAAGACCGAGAACGGTTTGAAAAAATTCTGCGGGAATTGAATATTTTGCAAGCCGAAAACGGTATGGCCCGCAGTTTCAAAGAAGCCTTAAAAGTGGCGAAGCGCATCGGATATCCGGTGGTTGTGCGTCCTTCCTATGTGTTAGGGGGACGGGCAATGGAAATCGTCTATTCCGATGAAGAATTGGAACGATATATGCTGTTTGCGGTTCATGTCGAACCCGATCACCCCATTTTAGTCGATCAGTTCCTGCAAAATGCCATAGAAGTTGATGTGGATGCGATCGCCGACCAACAGGGAAATGTTGTGATCGGTGGAATTATGGAACATATCGAACAGGCTGGAATTCACTCTGGGGACTCCGCTTGTTCGATTCCCTACCAAACCCTATCGGAAGCCGCCGTTACCACCATTCGCCGTCAAACCATTGAACTGGCCAAGGCGTTAAATGTGGTTGGGTTAATGAATATTCAGTTTGCGGTACAGGGGGAAAATGTCTTTATTTTAGAAGCTAATCCCCGGGCGTCTCGAACTGTTCCCTTTGTCTCTAAGGCGATTGGGGTTCCCTTAGCCAAAATTGCTTCCCGGGTGATGTCGGGTAAAAGTTTAATTGAATTGGGCTTTACCGAAGAAATAATTCCCACCCACGTTTCTGTGAAAGAAGCCGTGTTACCCTTTGCTAAATTCCCTGGTACGGATGTGCTGTTAGGGCCGGAAATGCGCTCCACAGGGGAAGTTATGGGTATTGATACCGAATTCGGCAAAGCCTTTGCTAAGGCAGAACTGGCCGCCGGACAGGTGTTACCCCTATCGGGGACGGTGTTTATTTCTGTGAATGAACGGGATAAACAGGCTATTGTGCCCGTGGTGCGGGATTTCTTGGCTTTAGGGTTCAAAGTTACCGCGACTATTGGGACTCGCAAAGTGCTTTGGGAAAATGAGGTGAAAGTGGAGATGGAGTTGAAACTGCACGAAGGACGGCCGAATATTTTGGACGCCATCAAAAACCAAGCGGTGCAGTTGGCAATTATTACTCCTTCTGGGGAGGAGTCCCGCAGTGATGGGATTCTGATTCGTCGTTCAGCTTTGGCCTACAAAATCCCGATTATTACAACTATTGCTGGGGCTAAGGCGACGGTGGCGGCGATTCGTTCCTTAAAGTCTACTCCCCTGGAAGTGAAAGCGATTCAGGATTATTACATCTAACCCATCCTGTCGGGTGTTGACAATTGAGTAGGGGTAATTCATGAATTACCCCTACTTTATTCTTAATTGCGATCGCTCCAAAACTAACACCAATTAGCTATAGCAATCCTAAATCAGTTGTAATATTTCCATCTATCTCGACCCCTCCCAACCCTCCCCTTAGTAAGGGGAG
>NZ_CAWLTW010000001.1:5475419-5502793 GCF_963864145.1 Planktothrix prolifica NIVA-CYA 540
CTAGGGTGGGGTTCTATATTCTGATCGCAAATCATTTAAGATTGCTATAAAAGTCTTAAAATAGCAAAAATAGAATCATTCCCCCGGATAAAATTACGATATTTGCAATTAAAAACCATTGGTCAAGTTTTTTGACTCGGACAATGGATTCGGGATCTTCACTTTTTGCCCAATCTGCGGTGATAATGGTTTCTAAAATCCCGGCAATAATTAAAACATAGACTAAGGCATAGATTTTATCTAATAATACCAAATAGCCAACATCAGGTAAAGCATCGGAATAGGATTGTTGCAGAAAAACAATCGTTAATAAAGCGGTGACGGGAAGAATAATTCGAGAGTCAACGTAGATGGGATAGAGTAATAATGCACCCCAACTAGAAAACAAAACTACGAATAACGGGAGTAATAATTTCCAAGTAAAGAAACTTAGAGGACGGGAAATGTGCATTTCAAACCGCAGAGTAGAATAAATCGAGTTATTTTTTCCTTCGTCCAAATCCCCAAAATTAGAGGGATATTGATGGGATAAGGTTTTAATTTCAGAATTTCTAATTTTCCATCCGGGAACAGTTAAATCCGCAGCATAACCTGATTCTTTTGTATCTGCGATATAGACTAATTGATTTAATGGATAAACAGCATTTTCAATTGTCACCCCTAAGCGTTGTTCATCTAGGGGATAACGGGAAAATTCAAAGGGTTCTCGAAACCGACTTTCTACCCGCATAATTTGATAGAAACTGCCATCTTTGAGTTTTTTCGGTTCTTCATAAGCGGGTTCGATGATTCTTCCCCAGTCTTCAACGCCGTTCATAAATTCTAAGTTAGCAACGGGGTCAATTTTGCCTTTCCAACGTAACCATAAATAGAAATCCATATAATAGGTATTGCTTGAAGCATTCAGTTCATAAATATTTTGAGCAAAAACCCCAACGGTAACTTTTTGGGCGGTGGCGGTAATTTTGGTTAGAGGTTGATAAATTAAGGAATTTTGGGGTGGGGTCGGGGTACGGAAATATTTCCCCAACTGTAAAATCAAGATCAGGGTAATGATACCCAAAGCTGGGAACAGGAATTTACGACTATTTTTTTTCAGGTCAATCCAGTGAGATAGAATAGGTGATGGCTTGACACTCCCGGTGCCTAAAGGCGTGGGGATTCTTGGTTCAACGAAACCACTTAATCAAAGTACCTTGCAGTGCTTTAACCAGAGGTGGGATTCTCCCCAAGCGTAAATTCGGGTATGCCCTACCCTATTCGCAGTGAGCCTGTCGAACTGCTGCGAGTTCTTTTTTAGCTTGAAACAAATTTGCTTCAAAAAACTGGTTGCCTAGCTCCCACGAATCTTTTACCCACTGCTGGGGGGAAACTAGAACTGTGCAGTAGAACCCTATAGATCCACTTGTCAAGGTTCAGCGTTTTGCCGTTAAGCATACTAGGTTTTTATACAGGTTGCTTACCTTTCGGTGTTACCAGAAATGGTAGCACAATTAGATTTGAACTAACAACCCAATATAAAGCCGTCCTTCTAGGACGGGGTTTTAAACCCATTTTTCCGATAATGGTTTGAGTCGTTTTCAGGGGTCAATCGCCCATACAGCAAGTGTTGGCTAAAGTTTATCCCAAAGAAATGGCTCGGTTGTTGAAAAATAGCTTACAATCCATAGAGAAGTGTTTTGCATCAATTAATGATCAAACTGCGTTTAAAGAGATTCGGAAAAAAGCGGGAAGCTAGTTACCGCATTGTGGTGATGAATAGTTTGTCTCGCCGAGATGGTCGTCCCCTAGAAGAACTGGGCTTCTACAATCCTAGAACCGACGAAGTTCGATTGGATAAGGCTGGTATTATCCGTCGCCTACAGCAAGGGGCACAACCGACTGATACTGTGCGTGACATCCTGAGAAAAGAAAATGTTTTTGAACTACTCAAGTCTGGAGTCGAACCCGAAACAACTGTCGCAGAATCCGCAGTCTAGTCCCAGTTATGACGAACTGGTGCGGTTTTTACTAAAGCCGTTTCTGGAATTTCCAGAATCCCTGAAGGTTGATTGTGAGCGTTTTTCTAGCATACGCAGAACTTGGATTCGGTTAGCTGTAGAAGCCGAAGATAAGGGACGGATTTATGGTCGTGGCGGGCGCAATATTCAGGCGATTCGGATGGTTTTAACGGCCCTGGCTGTGTCCTCTGGTGAAACGGTTTATCTGGATATCTATAACAATGGTGAATCCGATGAACCCGCGAGTCCGAGGGAACCCAGGGAGAGCTTTAATCAGCGTTCCCCGGGTCAATATTCGGAACAGGCTCGTCCAGTCCGTGCAGCCCCTTCTAAGCCTCGTTTGAATCGAAGATACGAAGAATAAAGTGGTTTTAACTCTATTCTTAGTAGTGAATTCCTAATCACTATTGAGGATAGGTTTGCCCTTGGAATTGGTTTTTTAATGTTGGGCAGAATTAGGTTTAACCAACCCTAACAATTTTGCCCAACGTCTTCTCTGAAGAATTACGAATTACGAATTACGAATTACGAATTACGGATAATGGTAATTTGGTTTTGAATTTTTATTAAAAGTAATCATATTTTGTAATATCAAATGACTGAGCGATTCACCCTTGGGTTACCAAGTATGGAAAGTGCAATGGCGCTTTCTGGCTATCAAGAAGATAATCTTAAAATTCTATCTCAACAAACGGGCGCTGAACTGGTAATGCGGGGACAGGAATTGCTAATCAGTGGAACCGCTAGTCAGATTCAATTGTGTCAAAAATTAGTTGCATCTTTGAACGAGTTATGGCAGGATGGAAAACCGATTAGTTCTGTAGATATCCTAACGGCGCGTCATGCAATTAATACTAATCAAGAGGATGTTTTTAAAGATATTCAGCGTGATGTTTTAGCGAAAACCAGGCGAGGAATAGAAATTCGGGCAAAAACCTTTCGTCAACGTCAATATATCCAGGCGATGCGTAGTCATGATTTAGTATTTTGTATTGGCCCGGCGGGAACAGGAAAGACCTATTTGGCGGCAATTTTAGCGTTACAAGCCCTATTATCTGATCAATATGAACGGTTAATTTTAACTCGTCCGGCGGTGGAAGCTGGGGAAAAATTAGGATTTTTACCTGGGGATTTACAACAAAAAGTTAATCCCTATTTACGACCATTATATGATGCACTTTATGAATTAATTGACCCAGAAAAAACAGCAAATTTAATGGAACGTGGGGTGATTGAAGTGGCCCCCATTGCTTATATGCGGGGTCGGACGTTAAACAATTCCTTTGTGATTTTAGATGAAGCTCAAAATACTACTCCGGGTCAGATGAAAATGGTATTAACTCGCTTAGGTTTTGGTTCTCGAATGGTGGTGACGGGAGATATTACCCAAACGGATTTATTACCCAATCAAACATCGGGGTTAACAATGGCTTTAAAAGTATTAAAAAATGTTGAGGGAATTGCCTTTTGTGAATTTTCTCAAGCGGATGTGGTGCGTCATTCATTAGTCCAGCGCATTGTGGCGGCTTATGAAAAGCATGAAAAGCCTAAGTAAAAATATATCTTAGAAAGATTTAAGCTGAAGTTCCCAAAAATCTAGTAAAATTAAGTCTTAAAAACTAATTAAATTGGGAACTTGAACCATGAGTAATCTCAAAGCATTTTTAGAAGATTGTGAAAGTTTAGGAACTTTACGGTTAATTGTTACCAGTAGTTCGGCTGTATTAGAAGCCCGGGGAAAGATTGAAAAGCTATTTTATGCAGAATTACCCAAAGGAAAATATGCGAATATGCACACCGAGGGCTTTGAATTTCATCTGAATATGGATCATATTAAACAGGTTAAATTTGAAACCGGAGAAGCGAAACGGGGCAATTTTACTACCTACGCGATTCGCTTCCTAAATGAACAAAATGAAGTGGCGTTAAGTGCATTTTTACAATGGGGAAAACCAGGGGAATATGAGCCAGGACAGGTGGAAAATTGGCAGGGTTTAAAAGAACAATATGGGGAAGTTTGGGAACCTATTCCTCTGGAAAGTTTATAGGATTAATCATCTAAATTTGGGGTAATTCATGAATTACCCCTACTATTGATAGCGGTGATGCGTAAGTCATGACAGATTAAAATCCGTGAAATCCTCTTAAATCAGTGATCCCTATTCACTATTAAAAAAAAATGAAGAAATTAATTCTAATTCTGGGTTTAATTGTTGGTTTAATTATAGGGAAAACCGAAGCTCAAGCGGGACAGTTAGCCGACCGTTTATCCGCATTTCCAAATTGGAATCATAAACCAATGGTGCAGGCGGTGAAGGAAGATTTATATTATCCTGAGTGGATGGAGGGGGAATGGAATGTTACGAGTATGTTAGTAGATAAAGTGGCTCCCCTTGCTCCTAAAGTGACCACTCCTGGGTTTAAAAATAGTTCTGAATCTCTGAAGCAACCGATACAGTTTCAGGTTAGATTTAAACGGGTTGAATTGTTACCTAAGTTACAGATTTTTCCCCTAACTTTATTTTTTTCTCCCCAGGAATCCGATCCCAAAAATCATGATAAAATAGATATTAAGATAGTGGGAGATCGCGCTTTTAATGGGTTTAATATTGGTAAGGCAACCTTGGGAGAAAATGGAATTTTATCGGTTAAGATTGATCCGACTAATCCCAATCGTCAAATGACCGCTTTACCCGGAAATGTAGAATTGGTTTCCACCATTACGGGTCGGAGTAGTGAAAGTCCCAGGGAGGATCAATTTATTGCAACGGAAATCAGTCAACAGGTGTTTGAAAGCTCATCTCAAATCTATTTGAATGAAGTGGAAACAACCACAGGTTACAAAGCAGAATTTGAGAAAGTTGGATCAAAATCCGAAGTTAAATCCATTGTTGCAGATCAAGTTACGGCGGTTTATTTATCTCCTAAAGATCCAAATTTCTTTACGGCAAGTGGTCATCCGGTGGCCTTATATAGATATCAATTAAAGTTAGTTAGGAATGCAGGATAAATTGCCATCACGGAGGGAAATATGAAATTTAAAGTTGGTTGTCAATTAGAGTATGAAGTTAGGGATTATAGTACGTTTATTTTTAATATCAATGTTGCTAAAGCTCACAATCAACGGATATTAGAAGAACATCTACAATTAGAATCAAATCTCCATTTTGAAGAATATGTTAATCCGGTTTTAGGTAATCGTTATCTGAGGATTAATGTACCTTCGGGAAAATTTCGCCTATCCTATCAAGCCATTGTTGATGTAATTTATGAAGAAACAAATCCGACAACAATTAATGAAGTTCCCGTTGCTCAAATTCCCTTAGAAATGTTACAATATATTTATCCAAGTCGCTATTGTCAATCCGATCGATTAATGCGATTAGCACAATCGGAATTTGGTTATTTACTGCCAGATTATTCACGAATTACGGCAATTTGTAATTGGATTTATGATAACGTGACATATTTATCTGGAAGTAGTGATCAACATACTTCTGCCTTTGATACGGTGACAGAAAGAGCGGGAGTTTGTCGAGATTTTGCCCATTTAGGAATTGCCTTTTGTCGGGCTTTAAATATTCCAGCTAGGTTTGCATCGGGTTATGCTTATAAACTGCAACCGCCTGATTTTCATGCTTATTTTGAGGTATATTTAAGCGATCGCTGGTATCTATTTGATGCGACTCGTCTAGCTCCCCTGGATGGATTAATCAGAATTGGAACCGGACGAGATGCGGCGGATACTGCTTTTGCTACGATTTTTGGGGATGTAGAAATGACTCAAATGAACGTGGATGTTGAGGGTTTAGAAACTATGTCTGATGTAAATGATTCTGAATATACAAATCAAGCCATTAGTCATTAAGTATCTTAATGATTTATCATCAACTAAACTAAAAAAAATAACAGGTAAAAATCATGGCTAAAAAACGATTTGTGATTGAAATGGGAATGGGTATTGATCAACATGGACAGGAACCCACCATCGCCGCAGCTAGGGCGGTTAGAAATGCGATCGCCAATAATGCTTTACCCGGAATTTGGGAAGTTGCCGGGTTAAATCATCCGAATCAAATGATTGTAGAAGTGCAAATTGCAGTTCCCTATCCCGAACAAGTTAGAACTGAAGAAGTATTAGCAGTTTTACCCTTTGGACAGAAAAGTATTATCGTTGAAAATGGGGGAATGGTAGTACAGGGAAGGGCAATTGAAGAATTTCAAGACAAAAATGATGAGATGTTAATTGCTGTTGCTGCGGTTACAGTTTGGGTAGAAATAGAGGATTAATCATTAGTTATGGTGTTACCTAAAATCACAGGATTGTGACCACAAATTAATCTTTTAAGGCAATTACGAGGGTTAGTTGATCAGGGTGTAAACCCTAAACTTTGGCTACACCCTAATCATTCAAACAACTCATAATTTAATATTCCTAGTGGTAGCAGGTTATTGAAAAAATCCGACTATGGTGTAATTATTTAAACAGGATAGTACAAACCATCGCCCCGCCTGTGCCAACCAATACCACTGGGATCTTTTTGTTGACTCCAATGGCTAAAATGTTCTGCACCTTTAGAAAATTCTTTAGCAACATTTCCCGTATTTACTCCTAAGCGACGAGTCAGTTCTTCCTCTGTTTTTGGTGTCAACCTCAATAAACTTCTAGGATGATTACTATTAACATTATTAACAGAACTTGAGGATTTACGGGTGGTTTCAACCGAAGTTTTTTTGTCTAATAACTGCTGCATTAAAGACATTTGATCTTTTAAAAGATCAATATCTTCTTGGAACAGTTTCAGTTGCTCTTGTACAATTTCTTCGACCTCGGTTTTCAATTCAGGATTGAATTGAGGTTGTTCCCCATCAAAAAACTGTTTAATCATCTGGACTAAAGCGGCACTTTCAGTTAAGTTGTGCCGTTTCATGTACTGACGCAGCTTTTTATGATAGTCTGGCGGAACGTAAGTCACGGCTCTGATATTCTTTGTTACCATGAGTATAATTAAATTATGCTACCTCAACATTAACACTAATTGTAAACAAGTACGCTACTATTAGCATACTATTAATATTAAACCGATTAGCTTTATCTACAAAATATCAGACCCGACCTATGACTGAAACCCCGGAGACCCCACCCTCTAATCAACCGACATCAGCTAATCTCCCTAGGATAAAAGGGGGTTGGCATCGGACAACCCAACAATTAAAAAGACTATTCCCCACTGACCGAATCTCTAAAACCTTTGTCCAATGGTTTAATGTCAATGAGACACAAATTGCTGAGATTTTAGCAACAATTCGGGCAGAACTTCCCACGACAGAAGCCTTATTAATTGGCAAACCTCAAGCGGGAAAAAGTTCAATTGTTAGAGGATTAACGGGGGTTTCATCGGAAATTATTGGTCAAGGATTTCGTCCCCATACTCAAAATACAGAACGTTATGCTTATCCGTCTAATGATTTACCTTTGCTAATCTTTAAAGATACCGTGGGTTTAGGAGATATTAACCAAGATACTTCTATCATAATTGAAGAATTAATCGGCGATTTGCAGAAAGAAAGTCAAGGAGCTAGGGTTTTAATTTTAACCGTTAAAATTAACGATTTTGCTACCGATACCCTCCGCATAATTGCCGAAAGTTTACGCAAAAACTATCCCCATATTCCCTGTCTATTAGCAATTACTTGCTTGCATGAAATTTATCCGCCCCAAACCGAAAATCATCCCATTTATCCCCCAGATTTTGAGGATATTAGCAGAGCTTTTGAAGCCTTAAAAATAGCGTTTAAAGGGTTGTATGATCAGGCGGTTTTAATTGATTTTACCCTAGAAGAAGATGGTTATAATCCTGTATTTTATGGCTTAGAATCTCTACGGGATACCTTAGCTGATTTGCTTCCTGAAGCCGAAGCTAGAATGATTCATGAATTATTAAATGGAGAGGTTAATAATCAACTGGGAAACATCTATCGAGATGTGGGGCGACGCTATATTTTAGCTTTTAGTATTATGGCGGCAACCGTTGCAGCAGTTCCCCTTCCTTTTGCCACTATGCCTGTCTTAACAGCCGTACAAGTTTCTCTAGTAGTGTTATTAGGAAATCTCTACGGAAAAACCTTAAATATTTCTCAAGCTGGAGGTTTAGTTAGTGCGATCGCTGGAGGGTTTTTTGCCCAAATGATCGGTCGAGAATTAATTAAATTTATCCCCGGTTTTGGTAGTGTTATTGCTGCGTCTTGGGCTGCTGCTTATACTTGGGCATTAGGGGAAGGAGCTTGTGTTTATTTCGGGGATTTAATGGGAGGAAAAAAACCTGATCCGCAAAAAATTCAAGTTGTTATGAAAGAGGCATTTACAACAGCAAAAGAAAGATTTAAAGGGATCAATTCATCAAAATAAAGGAGGAAATATGACGGATTTATATGAAACCGATTTTTATGGTTGGATTCAAAATCAAGTTAATTTGCTTAAAACTAAACAATGGCAACAGTTAGATCATCTAAATTTAATTGAGGAAATAGAAGCTTTGGGACGAAAAGAACGACAAGAACTTAGAAATAGATTGGGGATTCTCTTGGGGCATTTATTAAAATGGCAATTTCAACCTGATAAACGAACGAATAGCTGGTTAGGAACAATTCGAGAACAACGAGTACAAATTAAGTTTTTATTACAAGATAGTCCCAGTTTAAAATCCTATTTGAATCCAGTTTTACCCGATGCTTATGAATTAGGATTAGCCTTAGCTATTCGAGAAACAAAACTCGATGAACAAATCTTTCCCGAAGTTTGTCCCTATACCTTAGAACAAACCTTAGATTCTCAATTTTTACCAATTTAATCTCCATTTGTTACAAAAATTAAGCAAACTTAAATATCCTATTGATTCAGAGCAGTAGAATTTTTGATATCTTCAATTCTACAAATATCCAATCGAGAAATAATTGCAGAACTTAAATTTTGTTGATCATTCTGCCAACTCATAATTTTATTTCTAAAATGAATAGTTCCCTGGGTATAAGGATGCCAAATTTTTTCTATTTTCCTTAAATCTTGACAGGGAAGTTTAGCAATATCCCGTTTTTTTAACTCAATGGGATCAGAATATTTGGGGTTTTTTCCTAAAGCTAACAGCATGATTCTATAGGTTTGTAGTTCAGCTTTAGTGAATTGTTTTGCTGATAATAAATGAGCTAATCGTTCATAATCCGGTTTCACCCTGGTTTTTTCCGACACTGTAGCTGTTCTAGCCATCCCAATTACTAAAGATGTAATTGATGCAATCACACCCAATGAAACAATAACTTTTTCTCGATTACCCATGTTTAATTAAAATTATAACGTTGTTGGGCTTTAGCCCTAATTCCAAAAATTATAAGCCCTGAATCCACTGTTGACAAACATTAAAGTTGGGATGGGGTAAAACCCACCCAAAGTTAGGTTAAAGTTGTTGCAACTTTTGATAACGACCTAATGCCAATAACGGAAAATAATGTTGATAGTAATGATATTTGATGTAAAAATGCCCCGGAAATCCAGTTCCCGTAAATTCCGACTCATCCCAGCGACCATCGGAAAGTTGTATTGAAATTAAATAGTTAATTCCCCTTTGAATCACCTCCATTTCATAACATCCCGTTGCCATTAAACCAATTAACGCCCAAGCCGTTTGTGAGGCGGTACTAACCCCTTTTCCTTTCAATTTGGTATCATTATAACTATGGCAGGTTTCCCCCCAACCCCCATCAATATTTTGACAACTAACTAACCAATTTGTCCCCCGTTCCATTAAGGGGTTTAGAGAAGTATAACCCCAATTTTTATAAATAGGATTAATTACCGCTAAAGCTGATAATACTCCACTGGTTCCATAAATATAATTAACTCCCCAACGTCCGAACCAACTCCCATCGGTTTCTTGTTCCTGTTTTAAATAGGAAATTGCCCGTTCAATTGAGGGTTTTAAAGATTGAATTTTCAATTGAAATTCTGAAGAATTAGGATCTAATTCCCCTAACATTTCAATCACTCTAGCGGTAACATCCGCCGTATTTGGATCAATCATGGCTTTTAAATCCCCATAGGGAACCGCATTAATCCAATCTTGATCATTATCAATATCAAAAGCCGCCCAACCTCCGGCTTTACACTGCATTGAGATCATCCAATCAATTCCTCTAATTATTGTTGCTGTTTTCAAGGGTTCATCGGTAATTTTAGCTTGATTTAATGCCATTACTACAACGGCAGAATCATCTAAATCAGGATAAAATTTATTCGCAAATTCAAACGCCCATCCCCCAGGTTTTCCCTGTTTATTTTTAATATTCCAATCTCCATAATCTAAAATTTGTTGACGAATTAACCATTTTGAACTTTTGACTATATCAGCATTATTTGGGTCAATTCCTGATTCAATTAAAGCTCGAACAACCCAAGCTGTATCCCAAACTGGAGACACACAGGCTTGCATTCGATAACTTTCTTCTGTTTCTATCGCAAAATTATCTATGGCTTCTAAACCCCGTTGAACAATCGGATCAGATACCGGATAATTTAAGCATTTTAACGCCAATAAAGAATTTAACATTGCCGGGATAATTCCTGCCCAATCTCCGGTAATTTCTTGTCGTTCTAAAATCCATTTTTCTGCTGCTTTTAATCCCTGTTCTCGTAAGGGGACAATATTAAAGAGTTCGGCAAATTTAAAAATCTGATCTAAGTCCAAAAAAATATCTGTCCAATCATTATTTTTAGGTAATTCAAAAATAGCATTTTCTCGTCCTTCTACATATAATTCATCTAAATTTAGACTAGAATTAAACCTAAAAACTGGCTTTTTATCAAATACAATTAATAAAGGAACTGTACTACTTCTCGCCCAACTAGACATTTCATAGATGGTAAAAGGTGAACCTTCGGGTAACAACATAATCCAAGGGGGAATTGAGGGAATCCCGCGCCAGTCATAACATCCAATCAAGGCTAAATGTAGCTTAGTAAAAATCCGAGTTTTGGTAATTCCACCCTGTTCTAAAATAAATTGTTTGGCTTTAATTAAGGCAGAATCTGTTTCAGATACCCCTAATATTTTTAACGCCATATATGCTTCAACGGTGGTACTTAGTTCTCCTCCATCCCCATAGAATAATTCCCAACCGCCATGATCTCGTTGTTGGGAACGTAAATAGGTTTCAGCTTTATATAAAGGGCGAGTTTTATCGGTTCCCCAAATCTTGTGTAAGAGGATAACTTCTGATATAATTGTGACATTAGATTGTAATTCCGCCCACCAATAACCTTCGGGATATTGTTGAGAGAATAGGAAGTTTTGACTGGCGGCGATCGCATCTTTTAATTGAGTTGCAGAGACTTGATTTTTTATTTCCATTGTTATCTGTTTAACTCCTGCTATTGTTTTTGATGATATCATTTTTTTAATTAGTTATAGATATTCTATCATGTTTTTTATTGAATCAATCATAATTTTATGATATAATGAATTTTAAAGCTAATTTTGTAATTTTCTGTTTACTGCCGATTTAATGTTGTTATCGAGAAGGTGTTTATGCCAGAAATTAGCCGATTTTTTGGGGCTGTAATTACTATGTACTATAACGATCATCCTCCCCCTCATTTTCATGTTCGCTATGGTCAACAGAAGGCATTGATCAGCATTCAAACTGGAGAAATATTAGCAGGAAATCTTTCCCCCAGACTGCTAAAATTAATTCAAGAATGGACAGCATTATACCAGAACGAACTACTCGCTAATTGGGAATTAGCCAGACAAAATCTAATTTTGAATAAAATTGAACCCCTGGAGTAAATCATGCTTAAAGATATTGTTGAAGTTCATCCATTAATAAATTACCAGCTAAGACTTCGTTTTGAAGATGGAGTAGAAGGGGTAATTGATGTGTCTAAACTCGTTCAGTTTACAGGGGTATTTGAACCTCTAAAAAATCCTGATTATTTTAATCAAGTTAAACTTTCTAGCGAGTGGGGAACTGTTTATTGGGATAGCGGTGCTGACTTAGATCCTGATGTATTGTATTCCTATTTATCCAAGCAACCGATACAGTTAAAAACCGTGAGTATTTATTGATTTTGAAATGGAAAATTTAATTTTAATTTTAACGCTATTATCGTTAATAATATGGATTGTGTTATTAATGTTTCGAGGGCAATTTTGGCAAGGAGATCAACGGCTTTTTGAGGTTAAAGAACCTTTATTAAATTATCCTTCCGTTGCTGTAATTGTACCAGCAAGAAATGAAGCAGATTTAATTTCTACCAGTTTGCGATCGCTTCTTAATCAAAATTATCCTGGTTCATTTTCTATTATTTTAGTTGATGATCAAAGTAGTGATAATACAGCAAATATTGCCCAAGAAACTGCTGAATTATCAAATCAAACAGACAGGTTAAATATTATTACCTCTCAACCTTTACCTGCGGGATGGACGGGGAAACTTTGGGCGATGGAACAGGGAGTTAAATATACTTCTATGTTAAATTATATCCCCCAATATATTTTATTTACCGATGCTGATATTGAACATTCTCCTAATAATTTAAAGCAATTAGTTGAAAAAGCTGAAACCGAAAAATTACAGTTAGTTTCCTTAATGGTTTTATTACGTTGTCAGAGTTTTTGGGAAAAGTTATTAATTCCTGCTTTTGTATTTTTCTTTCAAAAATTGTATCCTTTTCGTTGGGTAAATCATCCCCAAAGTCAACTAGCGGCGGCGGCGGGAGGATGTATTTTAATTCGTCAGGAAGCATTAACTAGAATTGGTGGTTTAGCAATATTAAAACAAGCATTAATTGATGATTGTTCCTTAGCACAAGCGGTGAAGAATAACCCCCCAACCCCCCTTAGTAATGGGGGGGAAGATCAGTTATTTACTACTGTAAATCAGGGGTTTTCTATGGGGAGTTTTATCTTTCCTTTTACCTCAAAATCCTATCATCCTATTTGGTTAGGGTTAACAGAAACAACCCAGAGTTTAAGACCATATCCTAATTTATCAAGTATTTGGGATATGGTAGCCAGAACAGCATTTAGTCAACTGAATTTTTCTACTATTTTATTAGGATTAACCCTAATAGGGATGATTCTGATTTATTTAATGTCACCTTTAAGTTTAATTTGGGGAATTGTTCATGGAAATGGCTTAGTTATCCTTTTAGCTTTATTAACGGGGCTATTAATGGAAATTGCCTATTATCCCACATTAAAACTATATAAACTTTCTCCTATTTGGGGATTAACTTTACCATTTATTGGATTTTTATATGCCTTAATGACTTTAGATTCAGCCTTGAGATATTGGCGAGGAAAAGGAGGAGGTTGGAAAGGAAGAACTTATTAATAAACCGGGTTGTTAGGTCAAGATTAAACTTCAAGATCATCCTTACTTCCCTCTTTAGATTGCATTTCTTCAATATCTAATAAATTAACAATCACGCCCGCAATGGGAACGGATAGAAATACGCCTAAAATTCCAGCAATTCTAGCCCCAATCATTAACGAAAAAAACAAAACCACCGGGTTAATATTAACAGAACTTTGCATGATTTTAGGGCCAATAAAATTGTCCTGAATTTGTTGTAAAATCACACTAGCAACCACTACTTTTAACATCACAAACCAACCACTTTGAATTAAAATAATTAAACTGATTGTTAAAATTCCTAAAGTTGCCCCTATTCCTGGGATGAAATCAAATAAGCTGACAATAATAGCTAAAGACAAAGAGAAAGGTATTCCCAGGATACTATAAACGATAAAACTAGATGTTCCCAAGAAAACCGAGAGTAAAAGTTGACCTCTAAAAAAACCTAAAAAACTTCTTTGAACAGCCAAAGAAAACTGATTACGATGGTCATAAGGAATAATTTTTAATAGTAAAAACCATAGCCTTTCCCCATCAATCAGCATAAAAAAGGAAATCACAAAGATAATTACAAATGAAATGAACGCATTCGGTAAAGAAGAAAAAGTACCGACAAGAATACTGCCTAGTGCCACTAAAGATTTATTAAATTCAGCTTCTAGGGGAGCGAGATTAACATTAATTTTACGATATGTTAAAAACTTTTGTAAGTCGTCAAAAGGATTATCTGTTGATGTTAAACTTTGGATGATAAGGTTAAGAAGTTGTTGAAATTGATTAAAAAACATAGTTCCCAAGGCTAATCCGGTCGCAACAACCATAAATAGACTCAGAAATATGACAATTCCTAATGCGAATCCTCTACCCAAATATCTCTCTAAATATCGCACAGGATAGTTGAGAAGGAAGGCAAAAATAGCGGCTAAGATAAAAGTAAAAAAGATACTTTCAAAATAGTTAAAAATCATAATTAATGCCCATCCAGAGGCAAAAAATAATAAAAACCGCACTAAACCATTAGTGTGAATCCGGTGCCAAAAAGCACTATCCTGAGAATTTGGGGGTAAATTATCCATTAGAACGACTCAATTTTAGCCAACGTTAACATTTTAGCGGATCTTGTTAACTTACAATCGCACTTTCTTGATCGGTTAAATTCTAATTAAATGATCTATCTTTAAAAATAGTCTGTAAATTTTGAGGAAGCAACGATGATTAGACTCAAACTATGGCAATGGATGGTATTGATCACACCGATGGCAATGATTGTGATTTTTTTGCTAACGGCGGCGGGGGTCACGATTCATAATTGGGGAATTAATTGGATTTGGGCGGTATTTACCCTGATTTTTGTGGGTTGGCGTTGGCTATTAGTCCGATGGACTAAACCGATGCTTAAAGAGATGGAAACTATCACCGCTAAATTTAATCAAGAACTAGAATTATCCTTAGATCAATCGAGATTAGAACCTGCTACAAATCCCAATATTACTCAAGTCGAAACAGCCTTACAAGAAATTTTAAAAGCAGCCCAGAATGATCCGCCAATTTGGGAAGAAAGTTCAATTTTTTGGAAACGCTGTCAAGATGTAGTGACAACTGTTGCTAATATTTATCATCCTGAAGTTAAATATCCTCTTTTGAGTATTTATATTCCCCAAGCCTATCAATTAATCCGGGGAACTATGGATGATTTAGATCAATTAATCCAAAAATTATCTCCAGCATTAAATCAAGTTACCGTTGGACAAGCCTATCAAACTTATCAAGTTTATCAGAAATTAGAACCCTCGGCTCGTAAACTTTTAAAAGTTTGGAATTGGGCGCAATGGCTGTTAAATCCAGTATCGGCTTTAGCACGATTTTCGACTCAAAAAACCACGAATCAAGCCACACAACAATTGTTAGGTAATTTGGGTCAATCTTTGCGAGAAGTGGCTTTGAGAAATTTGTGTTGTCAAGCGATCGCTCTTTATGGTGGAGACACTTTACCCGTAACTGAATTTTCGGTTAATAATCTTTCCTTTCCTCAAGCAAAAACCCAAACTATCAGGGATATTTTAACAACAACAGAACCCGTTAAAACCTTAGAACAAAAACCCGTTAATTTGCTCTTAGTTGGACGTACAGGGGCAGGAAAAAGTAGTTTGATCAATACCCTATTTAAAATGGATCAAGCCGTCGTTGATGTCTTACCCAGTACCGATCAGATTCAAAATTATCAATGGCAAACCGACATCGGAGAAATCCTCAATTTATGGGATACTCCGGGTTATGAACAGGTGCATCATCCTGAGTTACGAGAACAGGTTTTAGACTATGCAACTAACGCGGATTTATTATTATTAATAACTCCTGCCCTTGACCCAGCTTTGCAGATGGATGTGGATTTTTTACGCGAGATTAAACAGCAGGAATTAGAGTTACCTATTATTACAATTGTCACCCAAGTTGATCGCTTACGTCCTATCCGCGAATGGCAACCGCCCTATGATTGGCAATGGGGAAATCGTCCCAAGGAAAAATCAATTCGAGAAGCCACAAAATACCGATTAGAACAATTAGGAGAATATTGCGATCGCGTCTTACCAATTGTTACCCAAGATAGTCAAACCCAGCGCCAACCTTGGGGAGTAGATAGGTTATCAATTGCTATTTTAGAAACGATTAATCCCGCCAAACAAATACGTTTAGCTCGATTTTTACAAAATCAAGAAGCCCGGATTTTAGCAACGGCTAAAATAATTGACCATTATACCTTTCAAATGGCAACAACTCAAGGATTAGCGGCTTTATTAAAAAGTCCAATTCTGAGTTTTATTTCCACCTTAGCCACAGGATCTCCGACTTTAGCATTATTACTCGCTGAAAAAATTCCCGTCGAACAATTACCCGTGGTGATTGGGAAATTACAGATGGCCTATGACTTGTTTTTATTATTAAATTCAGGAGAGTCTGATCCGATGAATTTTGATTTACTAATTCTCTGGCCGTTACTATTAGAAAATCCCAATCCCTCGGAAAAAAATGCTTGGGCATTTGGTCATGCTTTAGTGGAATATTGGACACAAAAACTAACCATAGAACAAATGCAGCAACGGTTTCAATTTTATTTAAACCAGGGAAAAGTTTAACGGGTTAAACCGAGAGATGTTTCTCCCAAACCATCTGATTTAGAAATATTAGGTCAGGTGGGTAAAAATAATGAGACAATGGGGAAAGGTTAAGGCGATCGGACAAATATTATGCAATCTTTTGATTTAACAACATTAATCGCAAGCTGTTGTGAACTGCGGCAAGACTGGCTTCCAGCGCGGTTAGAACAGGTGTATCAACGCGATCGCTTTACCATTTCTTTGGGCTTACGCACCCTAAAAAGTCGAGGCTGGCTGGATATTTCTTGCCATCCCCAAGCCGCCAGAATTTGCATCGGTGATCCTCCTCCTCGCATTCCTGATACCTTTACTTTTAGTGATCAACTCCGTCATCAATTGGCGGGATTAGCATTAGTTGAAATTCGGCAATTTGACCCATGGGAAAGAGTTTTAGATCTGCAATTTGCCCAACGTCCAGGGGATGATCCCCTCTGGCATTTGTATGTGGAAATTATGGGGAAATATAGTAATATTATTTTAACGGGATCGGACAATATTATTGTTACTGCCGCCCATCAAGTGAATTTACAACAATCGAGTGTTAGACCAATTTTAACTAATCAATTCTATGAATTACCGCCTAAATTAACCGAACCAATTCCGAGTTTAAATCAAGATCAATCCCTTTGGCAAGAGCGGGTGAGTTTAATTCCCAGTGCGTTAAAACAACAACTATTAAAAAATTATCGAGGTTTAAGTTCTGGGTTAGTTCAAGCAATGATTGAAGCCGCAAGTTTAGATCCGACTCAACCCACAAATACGTTAAATTCAGAAGACTGGTATCGGTTATTTCAAAGTTGGCAAACTTGGCTAAAAACCTTAGAAAACAATAGTTTTATTCCTTATAATACCACAAAAGGTTATGATATTATTCCTTGGAATGTAGAAATTATTGCTGAAGTTAAATCGGTTCAAATTTTAATTAATACTTATTATACAAATGAGTTAAATCAACAGGAATTTAACCAACTGCGCCATCAAGTTAGTCAAAAACTTAATAGTGTTTTAAAGAAACTACAAGTTAAAGCAGATCAATTTATTCAAAGGTTACAACAATCAGATGAAGCTGACGATTATCGGGCAAAAGCGGATTTATTAATGGCATTTCTGCACGAATGGAAACCGGGAATGAAGGAGATTAACTTACCTGATTTTGAGACGGGAGAACCTGTTAAAATACCCTTAAATCCAGAGAGTAATGCCGTCCAAAACGCTCAAAGTTTATATAAACGACATCAAAAGTTAAAACGAGCGAGAATAGCCGTTGAACCCCTACTAAATGCAGTTAAAACCGAAATTAACTATTTAGAACAAGTCGAGTCAGCGATTAGTTTAGTTGAAACCTATCAAACCGCCGAAGATTTACAAACCTTAGCCGAAATTCGAGAGGAATTAATTCAACAAGGTTATATTAATATTCCTAATTATCGTAGTCCTAATTCTACTTTATCAACACAATTCCATCGTTATCAAACCCCGAATCAGATTGAGGTTATAATTGGCAGAAATAATCGTCAAAATGATCAGTTAACCTTTAAACTAGCAACGGATTATGATTTATGGTTTCATACTCAAGAAATCCCCGGAAGTCATGTATTATTAAGATTAAATCCCGGACAGGTTGCTGATGATATTGATTTACAGTTTACGGCTAATTTAGCAGCCTATTATAGTCGGGCTAGAAATAGTGAACAAGTTCCGGTTATTTATACTAAACCTAAGCACGTTTATAAACCTAAAGGGGCTAAACCTGGGATGGTTATTTATAAACATGAAACCGTAATTTGGGGAAGTCCTAATGAAACTTAAACAAAAATCAAGCCCAAATCAAGCCTAAACTGGTTTTGTAGGCTGCAAATACATCCCTATTATCCTGGAGCCAGTCCACAAATCGATATGACTCGGTTATAATTTATCAGAAAAATGGGTTTAAAACCCCGTCGTTCTACGACGGCTTTTTATTCTATTTTAGTGTATACTAAAGAAGTGCTCGTAAGCAACAAAAACAATGAAAGCCAGGTATCGGTACAGAATCTACCCAACTAACCAACAACAGAGGCAGATGTCTCAATTGTTTGGCTGTTGTCGTGTAGTTTTTAACGATGCTTTAGCTTACTGTCAAGAACAATACCGTGCGGGTAACAAAAAACCTTCTAGCAGTGAACTATCTAAAAGACTTACAGAAATCAAGAAAACCGAGGAAAAAGAATGGTTAACAGAAGTTTCCTCTGTTCCTTTGCAACAATCTTTGAGAGATTTGGAGCAGGCTTATTCTAACTTTTTTAAATCCTGTAAAGGGCAAAGAAAAGGCAAGAAAGTTAAGCCACCTAAATTCAAGAAACGTAAATCTAAGCAATCCGCTAGATTTACCGATAATGGGTTTAAACTCTATCCTAATTCTGATTACATTTGCCTAGCTAAAATAGGTGATGTTAAAGTAATTTGGAGTAGAAAATTACCCGCAATTCCTTCTAGTGTCACCCTAATCAAAGATAGTGCTGATCGATATTTTGTCAGCTTTGTAGTTGAGTTTAATCCTCAACAATTACCCAAAAAAGGACAAAGTGTTGGAATTGACTTAGGTATCGCTGATTTTGCTACACTAAGCAACGGTGAAAAAATTAAATCACCTAAACCTTTAAAGAAACAATTAAAGCGTTTAAGAAAATTACAGCATAATTTGTCAAGGAAACAGAAAGGTAGTAAAAGAAGGGAAGTTGCTAGAAAAAAACTAGCCAAACTTCATGCTAAAATTTCTGATATCAGAAATGATTTTTTACACAAACTGTCAACTAAGATTATTCGTGAAAATCAAACAATAGTCTTAGAAGATTTGAATGTGTCAGGGATGATGAAAAACCGCAAACTATCCCGTGCAATCAGCGATTTAGGTTGGCAGTATTTTAGAACTATGTTAGAGGCTAAATCGCTAATGTACGGGCGGGATTTTCGAGTAATTGATAGATGGACTCCTACTTCTCAAACCTGTTCTTGTTGCGGTTTTCACGGTGGCAAAAAAGAGTTAAATGTTAGAGAGTGGATTTGTCTTAATTGTGGAACTTCTCATGATCGAGATGTTAATGCTGCAATAAATATTTTAGTCGCCGGAGGGCATTCGGAGACTTTAAACGGACGTGGAGAGAAGGTCAGTCTTTCTGTAAAGAAAGCACATCTCGGCGAAGCGTCAACCCGTCCAGAATTTCAGCAGTTGTCAATCTTTGATTTGTTGAAATAGATGGAATCCCCGTGCGTTCACGCCGGGGCGGATGTCAATCTTCTTGTTCTTTTAATGCTTGTTCAATTTCTTCAGAATACGCCTCTGCATAAACCCAAATATTCAACAAATCAGCCGCCGATCGCTTATAATTATACGTTGTTGAGACAACGGGACAAGAGTTATATCAATGAGCAGGTTAATGTTGACAACTTCTTTGTGTCTTTGTGTCTTGGTGGTAACATTTAAGGCTTGACCATCGTAAACCAGCCAGCGCGACCTGCTATAAGAGTGCGTAGCGCTATAACACATAAAAAGAAACCCGATTTCTTGAAGAAATCAGGTTTATGAAATCACTAATATTTGATCACTAACTAATTGCCAATTTTAGGCGCGGTCACAGATAGGAATTTCCATTTACTCGGTTTAACTTCTGGCTTTTGCGCTAAAGTTGGTACAGAATGACGGATTAATGCCGTTAACTGTGTGGTTGTAGAATCATACATTTGGGTTAATATTTTCGGATATAACCCAATACCAATAATCGGCACTAATAAACAGGCAATGATGAACACTTCTCGCGGTTCAGCATCCACCAATTTTTCATGTTCTACTAACTCTTTATTTTCGGGGCCGTAGAGAATTTCACGCAACATTGAGAGCAGATAAATCGGAGTTAAAATCACTCCAACGGCTGCTAATAAAATCACGATCACTTTAAATGTCGAGTTATAGGCATCACTGGTGGCAAACCCAATAAATACCATTAACTCGGCCACAAATCCACTCATCCCCGGCAATGCTAAGGACGCCATACTGCAAGCTGTCCACATGGCGAAGACCTTTTTCATCTTGATACCAACCCCACCCATTTCATCCAACATTAAGGTATGGGTACGGTCGTAAGTACAGCCGACTAAAAAGAATAAACTCGCCCCAATTAACCCGTGAGAAACCATTTGTAACATCGCTCCACTCATACCAATATCGGTGAAGGATGCCATCCCAATTAATACAAAACCCATGTGGGAAATTGAAGAATAGGCGATTTTCCGTTTCAGGTTTCTTTGGGCAAAAGAAGTGAAGGCGGCATAGACAATATTAACCACCCCTAAAATTACTAAAATTGGAGCAAAAGTCGCATGGGCATCGGGTAACATTCCGACGTTCATTCTTAGTAACGCATATCCCCCCATTTTTAACAGAATTCCTGCTAGTAACATATGGGCGGGAGCGGTGGCTTCTCCGTGGGCATCGGGGAGCCAAGTATGCAGGGGAAAAATTGGTAATTTCACCCCGTAAGCTATTAGGAAACCGCCATATAATAGCAGTTGTAAATTCAGGGGATAGTGTTTGGCTGCGATCGCCTGCATATCAAAGGTGACGGTATCTCCAAAGAATGCCATTGCTAAAGCACCAACTAGGATAAAAAGCGAACCTCCTGCTGTATAAAGAATGAATTTGGTAGCAGCATAGAGGCGTTTTTTTCCACCCCAAATTGATAGAATTAGGTAAACCGGAACTAATTCTAATTCCCAGACTAAAAAGAACAACAACATATCCTGTACCGCAAAGACAGCAATCTGTCCGCCGTACATTAATAACATCAGGAAATAGAATAATTTCGGTTTTAGGGTGACAGGCCAAGCGGCTAAAGTCGCTAAAGTGGTGATAAATCCTGTCAGAATAATTAGGGGCATTGATAACCCATCTGCCCCCACCGACCAATTTAAGTCTATTTGGGGAACCCAAGTATATTTTTCTACGAGTTGTAAACCTGGGGTCTGGAAATCGTATCCCGTATTAAAGGCATAAATGAGGATAGCAAAATTGATTAGTCCCACAATTAAAGCGTACCATCTCACCGTTTTTCCATCTTTATCTGGAATAATTGGGAGCAGTAAGGCGGCGATAATTGGAAATAAGATGGTTATTGTTAGCCAAGGAAAATGTTCCATAGATCAAGCACTGAATGAAGGAATTAAAATTAAGCTACAATCAGTTAGCACGTCTAACCACTGTTAACTGTTAACTGATAACTGTTAACTGATAACTGATGAATTTACCCGGTAATTCCTGAGAAGACAACGAAGCCGAGAACGGCTACAAATACAATCAGGGCGTAGAATTGGGCGCGACCATTTTCTAGGTATTTTAAGCCTTCTCCCGTGACTAAGGTGACTAACCCGGTAAGGTTAACGGCACCATCGACAACGCGATAGTCTACTTCCATAACTTGTCGGGCTAACCGACGACTACCTCGAACAAATAGCACTTCGTTAATATCATCGAGATACCATTTGTTTTTGGAAAAATTGTAAAGGGCTGGATATTTGGCAGCGATCGCCACGGGGTCAATTTTACCCGCCAAATACATTAAATAGGCAATGCTAATTCCTATTAAAGCAATACCAACGGAACTTCCTGCCATAATTAAAAATTCCGTTAATTCAAATTCCGCCAGACGTTCTTGAACTTGTTGCACACTTTCCCCAGGGGCGTGAATAAACAACTCAAAAATATTATTAAACGGAGTTCCTACCAACCCAATTAATACCGAAGGAACCGCTAATACCATTAACGGTAAAATCATGGTAACTGGGGACTCATGGGGATCGTGGCTATGGCCGTGATCGTCGCCGTGGGCTAACTCGTCCGGGTTCATCGCCCCAGGGCCAAAGGCAAATTGGGGGCCATTAGCTTCCGTTAACAGGTTTTGTTGAATGGTGGTGTCATTACCTCGGAATTTGCCTTCAAAAGTCATGAAATACATTCGGAACATATAGAAGGCAGTCATTCCGGCCGTTAACCAACCGACTAACCATAATATCGGGTTAGCAGCAAAGGCATTACTGAGAATTTCATCCTTTGACCAGAAACCAGCAAAGGGGGGAATACCACAAATTGCTAAAGTTCCCACCAGGAAACAAGCGGAGGTGACGGGCATATATTTGCGTAAACCGCCCATCAGACGCATATCCTGGGCTAAAACAGGTTCATGGCCAACAACAGACTCCATGCCGTGAATGACTGAACCCGAACACAGGAATAACATGGCTTTAAAATAGGCGTGGGTCATCAGGTGGAATAGTCCGGCACTGTAGGCCCCCACCCCCATCGCCATTACCATGTAACCCAGTTGGGAAATAGTCGAATAGGCTAACCCTTTTTTAATGTCATTTTGGGTTAGGGCGATAGTGGCCCCCAAGAATGCCGTAAAGCATCCAGTAAAGGCAATAATATTCATCACTATCGGCAACCCCTCAAACACGGGGTACATCCGGGCGACTAAAAACACCCCGGCGGCCACCATCGTAGCAGCGTGAATTAAGGCAGAAATCGGGGTCGGGCCTTCCATGGCGTCGGGAAGCCAAACATGGAGGGGAAATTGGGCCGACTTAGCAACGGGGCCAAGAAAAATCAACACCCCTAATAAGGTGGCTAAGGCGACACTGAGGGAACCCGTTTCTACGGCTTGTTCTAGCCGTTCTCCCATGAGGCTAAAATCAAAGGTATTGGTGGCCCAATAGATGCCTAAAATCCCTAAGAGTAAACCAAAGTCCCCAACTCGGTTGGTGACAAAGGCTTTCTGGCAAGCATCGGCGGCGGGTTTGCGATCGTACCAAAACCCAATTAATAGGTAGGAACACATCCCCACCAGTTCCCAGAAAATATAAACCTGAATTAAGTTCGGGCAAATTACTAGCCCTAACATGGAAGAACTAAATAAACTCAGATAGGCATAAAAGCGTACATATCCGGGGTCATGGGCCATGTAACCATCGGTGTAGATCATGACTAGGAAAGCCACCGTTGTCACAATTGCCAGCATCACCGCCGCTAAATGGTCAATGGTATAACCCATCGTTAGTCTAAAGTCTCCGGCCGCTGCCCAGTCAATAATATAGGTGTAGGGAGCGTGACCGTTGAGTTGACTCCAAAGCAGAGCAAAAGATAAGACCATTGATGCCCCTAACGTTGAGACCAGGAAGGTTGAACAAACTTGTCTCAAATTGTTAGTGGCGGTGTTGAAAGAAATTAGCCCGACTCCAACCAAGGTCGCACCTAATAGGGGCAACACGGGAATTAGCCAGGCGTATTGATAGAGAGGTTCCATAACTATGTCAACTTTATAGTTCTTAATGAACTTGCCAAAACTGTTGATAATTTTACCCTACTATGGATTTTGGGCAGATTTTAGAACCCGACTGAGTTGTTTAATCTCGGTCTGGTTTTGTTCGGCTTAAAGTTTAAATCGTTTCAATAGCTGGCTGTAGAGCAAGTTAACCAAATTTACTCATTAGTTTGGCCTGAATATGCTTACCTCTGAAAGTAGGCTTTCCCTGACTATCAACCTGAGATTTGAGATTGTCACGATCAGCGAGTAAGCATTGACAGGAATTACGCAAGCACGATATATAGCAGTCGCCACATCTATTAGGACATTCTTGAAAGCTAAAAGCTGCTCACAGTAAGTATTTACCTATAGCGAGATTGCCTATTCCCTATTGCCTCTTGCTATATATAGTTTGGTTAAATTTAGACAACCAATCATGCTATTATGGAAATAGTGTTAATTTGGGGCTGTGGCTCAGGTGGATAGAGCAAGCGCCTCCTGAAGAATCGGGCACCATTTGGGGAAACCCCGTGAGTGAATGTGGTCAAACTCAAGGAAGCCTAAGTCTGGAAACCGATAAGGTAATCTTGAGCCAAGCTTTCCCTCTCAACGGGGAAAGAAGGTGCAGAGACTGGCTCTAGGGAATAATAATTTTATTCTTTAGACAAACGGCCACCACCTACGGGCGACACCCGCCTACGGTGAAGGAATAGTCCAGAGAGTGGGGAAACTCACACAAATCTGAAGCGCTAGGTCGGCGGTTCAAATCCGCCCAGTCCCGTTGAATTTTGGCTGAACTATATTTATGAACCCGAATCAACACCTGAGAAAATGGCATCGTACCTTGGCACCTATTGTTTTACTGCCTTTGTTCGTTACCGTTACCACAGGTGTTTTCTATCGGGTCGGGAAAAGTTGGCTGGGACTATCCCGCGACCAAGTTCATCTCCTCATGAGTATCCACGAAGGCGAGTATTTAGGACAAACCTTAGAACCACTTTATGTATTGTTCAATGGTTTGGGCTTGCTCTGGATGTTAGTGACCGGTGGGATTATGGTATTTCAAAAAATTCAACCCTTAAAAAAACTCCAATCTGGGATAGCTCAGGTCAAATCTTTATTTAAGAAGCCATCACTTCATCCCTTAGACGATGAGAAATAATCTTCGCCAATCCGTCAGCCGTTCATACAGGTCAGAGTTTCTGTATTTATTGTATCCTGGTAGAATAGCCGGTGAAATAGGCTAAGATTTGCAAATAATTGATAATGAAACCTCGTCGCACCCGCAGTCAAGACCGGATTCTCACCCAACTCAAAACCCTAAAACGATCGGTTTCTGCTCAAGATCTTTATTTGGAGTTGCGGAAAATAAACCAAATGATGGGGTTAGCCACGGTTTATCGCTCTTTGGATGCTTTGAAACGGGAAGGGTTAATTCATGTCCGAACCTTAACAACGGGGGAAGCGGTTTATAGTTGTATGCAGCAAGACGAACATCATCTCACCTGTGTGGAATGCGGACGTTCGATTCCCCTGGATGAATGTCCTGTCCATCACCTAGAAATTGAACTGGAACAATCCCACAATTTTAAAATTTATTACCATACCCTAGAGTTTTTTGGGTTATGCGAGCAATGTAATCAGTAATCAGTAATCAGTAATCAGTAATCAGTAATCAGTAATCGGTTCTATGTGACGAAGACTTTTATAGTTAATTAAAACTAAAAAATACATGACAATTATTTACTATCTCTAAATCAAATAAAATTTCGCACTTTCAGCATGAACTGAGACAATAGAAAAATCCCTTTAAGATTCAGATATTATGAAACCCAAAATTAAAGATCCCGTAGCTTGGCAACAAGCCGAACTCCTGATGCAGCCTGCTTTGATTCGCCTCCTAGACAACATCCGTAAACAATTAGACGAATCTATCTGGACAGGAAGTTATCAGGAAGTCCAAGATCCTTTCCCTGGATATCGGTTAGAATTAGAGCATAATGGTCAGCACGTTAGTCTCGATATTTGGGAATTGTGTTATCAGATCTGTTTTCAAAACTATTACCTGACCCATACTACCCAAGAAAGTTTTGAGGTTGAAATTGATATAAGTTTAATTGATCAAGAAATAGGAGATATAAATTGGCAGAACCTAGAAAATAAAACTCGTAAAATTATTCAAGACTTATTTGCTCATTTGCCCTCAGACGCTCCCCATTCTTGATCTTAATTCTCTATACTCATCAATGTTGAAAAAAAATTTAATCTCCTGACTCCCACCATGATTTCAGAATTACAGAATTTACAAGCCTCTATGGGGGCCATTTTTGGAACCTTAAACACAGGCGAAAGCGTTCCCATGAGTTTTGGCAACGAAACTGAGGCTATCACCGCCACAAAACAGGGTGTTGCGATCTATGATCGGTCTTACTGGGGACTATTAAAAATTTCGGGAGCAGATCGACTCCGATTTTTACATAATCAAAGCACCAATTCCATTCAGAGTTTCAAACCCGGAGAAGGTTGTGATACCGTATTTGTCACTTCTACGGCTCGAACTCTTGATTTAGCAACAGCTTTGATCACGGAAGATGCCATTCTTGTTTTAGTTTCACCAAACCGTCGCCAACAGTTGATGGAATGGCTAGATCGGTATATTTTTCCCATGGATCAAGTAGAACTACAGGATATTACCCATGATTATGCCGTTTTTAGTCTCCTAGGCCAAGAGAGTCCCCAGGTTCTTAACAAATTCGGCATCATGGACTTACAACAAAAATCCTACGGCTCCCATCAATGCTTTGAAATTGCAGGTTATAGTCTTCGCATCGCCGTGGGTAGTGGTTTAGACACCCCTGGCTATACTCTGATCCTTCCCACATCCATCGCCACCTCGGTCTGGCAAGTCTTAACCCAGGCGGGTGCGATTCCTTTGGGCGAAACCGTTTGGCAGCATTTACGGGTTTTAGCCGGCCGTCCCGCACCCGATACGGAACTGACAGAAGATTACAACCCCCTAGAAGCAGGTTTATGGCAAACTCTATCTTTTGATAAAGGCTGTTACATTGGTCAAGAAACAATTACCCGTCTTAATACTTATAAAGGTGTTAAGCAAAAACTCTGGGGTATTCGTTTGAAGGCGTCCGTTTCAGCCGGAACTCCGATATTAATTGATGATGTTAAGGTCGGAAAATTAACCAGTTATACCAACAGTGATGGAAAACATTTTGGTTTAGGTTATATTCGCACTAAGGCTGGTGGAGTCGGTTCAACGGTTAAAGTAGGTGAGGTAGAGGGAGAAGTTGTAGATGTTCCTTTTTTAACTTATCAAAAACTTTAACTTTGGGTCTGAAGTACAGAAAGGGTCAAAAAATCGAGAAACTGACTTTAATCTTCACTTTTCTGCAAACAAAAACTGCTCTAGTGGTAAATAGAGCAGTTTTTAAATGAGTTATAATATTGAGTTTCCAAGAAAA
>NZ_CAWLTW010000002.1:0-29165 GCF_963864145.1 Planktothrix prolifica NIVA-CYA 540
AGATTCCAAGTGTTGATAGGTGTGGAGGGTAGAACTATTGAGTCTTCCGGTGTTGAGTCGCTTGAGTTGTGGCGAATAAAGCAGGTACTCGGCGGGTTGATATCCTTCTAGGCTAACAACGTTTAGACCAATGATATTTTGATGGACTCCAGAGCCTTGCCATTCAATAAAATGGGATTCCTTGAGAAAATCTGGAGAAAAAGTTGAAGAAACTCTTGCACTATGCCCTGACTGTGTTAATATAACCATAAGTTTCGGGTTTGTCTTTTCGACATCCCGGTTTAGTTTAAGAAACAACTATCACCCGCAGAAGTCTTGCAATTTCTACTGTGGGTGATTTAAATTTAAGCCTAAATGGTAGAAAAATCAATTAATCTCGGTAACATTTAATAAATCTCTACGAGTCAGCAACTTAATCTCGCCGCGTAAGAAAGGCTTAGATTTAAAGCCCAAAGCATTAGCCCGTCAGGATTGTCTAAGTCCTAGCAGTTTGGACGGCCATTAAAATACCTCCCACAATCCCCCGACTCCCTAACCCCATATTGAATCAAATAATCTTCATAAGTTTTGACCCGTTGAGGTGGTGAAACAACTTTAAAGTTAGGAGCAAACCTATCACGGTCAAGGCAACCGGAGCCGCCTTTATTTTGTAAGCAATAAAAAGCATCTGATCCTTCCTCAATAACAATAGGCTTCTCTGGTTTTTTTACAAGAACTTGGGGCGGTTCAGTAGGTGTTGTTAATTTCTGATTACTAATATCGGGTTTAGGTTGTTGCTGTGCAGATGACTTGGTGATAGTTTGACGGCTATTAACTACATGAATAATTCCCCCAATCAAGCTAACTGTGATGGTAGCGATCGCAATACCTTTTAACAATATCAATCTAGGCGGTTTATTCTCATCCAGTATTGAAGCTGTCGGAGTAATGTTAATTGTTTGCATATTTTCACCGAGCTAATATTAATAAACCTTGGTATGGCATGGCATGGCATAAGGTGACATGGGAGGTCATAACCTGGCATAAGCCCCGTTATAAAGTCATGTCAGGTCATGTCATGCCATGTCAGGACTAGGGGTAAAGGTGAAACTGCCGTTAATTTCTGCAACAGTTCCTAGTTTGGCTTCTGCCAATTTATCGAGAATATAACGGGCGGTTGTTGCGTTTAATTTCAGGCGTTGACCCAATGCAGAACGGTAAACATCACGGGTCGAGATTGACCCATTCTGTTTAGCTAGTTCAAGGATTTCTAACCATTCAGGCTGTAACTCAACTCCGTTAATGATTTGGTTAACCTTTGGTTTTTCCGGTGCTTTATCAAAATTAAACCGGGGTAAATGTGGTTCAGGTTTTGAAGGTTGACGGGGTTGATAATCCTCATCAAAGTCTTCTGATTGTTCCGATTCAAAGACCGGAATTGATGATTTATCAAGGAATCTAGGCTGTATCAAATTAGCCGGAGCGTTGCCTTTTTTCTTGTATTGAGCATGGTGCTTATGGGTGGGATGTTCTGCTATCTGGAGAGGGTTTGAACCGCTAATTACAACCGGGTAAGCTGCATTTTTGATGTACTGAAACCCTGGAGTGTCGTGCTTCCAAACATTCTGAATTTCTCCCCTAGCAGAAGCACCACAGAGTATTAGTAAAAAGTTGTTCCTAAACTTCCCGTCAATGCCTATGGCTTCTGTATTGTGGCTTTGCATGAGTCCCAACAAACAGATATCAAACTTCCGGGCATTGGAAAGTTTGCGGATGGCATAGATAAAAGTATTTCTGCGTTTTTGTTTACCAGGCAAGGGGCTAATGGTATCCAGTTGTTCTAATTCGCTCAGGGTATCGTTGATTTCATCCAGGCAGACAATTATCGGGTGTCCGTCTTGATGTTTTCGCCGTTCAATTTCCTCAATCAACCAACAGAGAACTTGATAAATTACCTGAACATCGGACTCGATACGGGGGAAGCCCATCTGTTGCCAGATGATATTTTTTTGTTGGTGAATGTCAAGTACAATCACTTCCGCAGGGGTAACGGCGGTTAATTTTCCAACAATAAAACCAGCAGCGAGTGAAGTCTTGGCACTGCCGGAGTTACCCCCAACTAATATTCCAGAAGCTTCATCGGCTAAATCATCCCAGTTGTAGAAATCAAGTTCAGACCCTTGATTAAATTGCATTTGATAGTAGGTGTTCATTACCCCCGGCGGTGTGGGCATGGGAGAAGGAGGGAACAAGACATTTTGAACAGTTTGGATTTCCGCAGCTTGATACAAGCCGAATATTTCATCGCTGGTATCTCGTTTGATGATGTTGCGTTCCTCCTCCTTCAGTCCCTTGATAGCAGTGGCGATCGCCCCCACCCCAAATAACCCCGCACAACCTGAAGCATAAAACCTAGAAGGGTTTAGTCCAGGGTTTACAACTGACCAAGCCAATGAAATGAAGCCACAGCCACAGCAAACAATAGAAGATACCGCAGCTTCATGATTTTCTAACCAGTCTAAAAATTCATCTAAAAACCCCAACCCCAAATCACCCCCATTAAATATGTAATTAAAGTAATTGATGAAAGTGTCAATAGGACATTAGGAGAAGTTGCGAACTGTCCTGAATAAATTTGTCTACCGATTCGAGTACACATCACCAAGCAAACGACAATTAAAGCCAAAAAAACTGACCAATACAGCCAGCTAAAGTTAGGGACGGAACGGGAAACTAGACTTAAAAAATGTCCGGCTCCTGTACTCGCTAAACCTGTTCCAAAGTAAAGACTAAATCGACTCATTAGCCACCTCTCAAGCGTTCCTTACGCTCTTGTATTCGTGCTTTCTGCTGTTGTAGTTGTTGTTGCAGTTGTTGGGCTTCTGCTTGCCTCAGAGCGATGTTTTTCTGATACTCAACAGCTATCTTATCCATATCAGAATTAAGCCGTTGATTAGCTGCATATTGGGCAAAATTCCCCCCGGCAACCTTGGGAATAGTTTTAGTTACAGTCCCAACTAACTTGGCTTCTGTTCGACTAAAAGCTCCGAGTTCCTTTCCGTACTCCTTAGACAATTTCTCGTAACCTTCAAGGGTTTTGTGCATGGCTTTGAGAGTTTCTAAATCATCTTTAGAAATCATCCATCCTTTAGCTTCCCATTCCCTTAATAAGTCAGCAGAAGTGCCAATATAAACCCCAATGTCCATTAGTTTTGTGTTAGTTGAAATGGTTAATGCTTTCCACAGTTGAGCCTCTGATTTTGAGGATGTGGCTAGGCTGTTAAGTTTTCGAGGTTCGGGGTATAGAGAAGCTAGAAGCCTCTCAGTAGGTGCTATAGCGTCTCTGGAATGTCCTATGGCTCTATCGGGAGTCCTAGCAGGGGATGGTCTAGGGTGCTATTAGAACTAATATACACTTTATTTCACCAAAATGCACAATATTTGTATGATTAGAATTTCTTATATACTCTTGAGATGTTATTCTGTATATGATTGGTGACATTTGGGGAAATTCAACGATGGCTGGTGACAGGATGACAGTTGACTTAGAGGGTTTGCGTCCCGAACTCGAACGGGTTGCTGTGGCTTGTGAACGCAATCTAGGACAGCAAATTAGATTTTTTATTCGTGAGGGGCTTGATAAACATTTACCCTTGATTGGTGAGCAACCAAGGATAAGGGATTGCACCATTCCCCCTGACATTGAGGAAATTATCAGAAAGTCGGCTAGTGGTAAAAAATTAGATAATATTGAATCTGATAAATTAAAGAATTATTTTAATATTGATGACTGATGAAGCGAGACTCTTAACTGCCAATTACTGCCAATTGCCACGAATAAAAACTATGATTTTCTGTTTAAATAAATATGAATGATGACACCCATTAAATCATTTAAGGTATCCGTTTTAGCGCAAACTGGGACTCAACAAACAGCTTTACTAACTCCAGCAACAGAGGAAGATATGCCGACTGACTGGACATTTAACTGGCTATTGTTGTGGCAAGCAACGGACTTTGATTGTCAAAACATCGTTAAACTAATTTACGATAAACAGCTTTGGGGATTAGTTCGATATGGTCTTTATCCCTATTCTGATTCTACCTCCCCAGAATTTCTGGAGATAGAACATCTGGAGACTAACCCCGCCAGTAGAGGACAACTCTCAGAACGTTTGATTGTACCCATAGGCAAATGGTTAATCTGGTACGCTGTACAGGTGGGATTGCAGTGTTGCTCAGGAACCGACACACTGATTGTGTTAGTGTCATTGGAAGATGCTATCAACTACTATAGAGATGTAATCCAAATGCAGTGTTTGGGGCCGACAACTATCGCTCCGGGAGAAGATGGATATGCGTTCAAATTTTCTAAGAAAGAAGCAAAAGCCTTCTGTTACAGACAAGAAAATGAATGGGGAGTCCCAACTAGCCTCAACCTCTAATCAGGTTAGAGCAGGCACAACAAAAGTGATGACTCATTCTCAGCGACAGGCTTTTTGGGAAAATTCCAGTTTAGGAAAAGCTTTAGGTTTTTTTCATTCGGATGAATAAAATTAAAAGTTCCGGCGGGGGAATGTTGGCACTCTCTAAAATTCTGGTGATATCTTCAAAACCGCTTTAGGATGTAATCTTTGAGGTTAACACTATCAGAATTCTGAAATTTGCAGCCATTGGGACAATTGACCTTTACAAAACTTTACAAGGTTGCACCTGGTGACACGAACCTTCTATTTCCGCCATCTTCTAATTTCCAGCGTTCAGAATGGGGAGAAACTACAACTTGGGTCATATTAACGTTGTAATGTCAATTTTTGTAAAAAAAAACTTGATTCTGCCTGTACTTAGTGTACTGTGATGAACACAGTCAAGTCGAATGTAACAAATGTGGGAACTTGTGAAAATCACCCTCGAAGTTGGGTTCTAAACTCGAATCAACGTCAGCTTCTGCCGTCTGAGACAGATATCGAGTTCTACCGACAACAGGGTTGGTATATTTCCAAACCGATATTTTCCGAATCAGAAATCGATCAAGCTCGCCAAGGAATCGAACGCTTTTATCGAGGTGATCGTGAGGGTCAGTTAACCCTAACGCTACCGGATTTTGAGGATTGGACACCTAATCAGGGAAACGGTTTACGAATTAATGAGTTTCTTGTCCAGCAAAACCGACAAATTTATCAATTATCCCAGAATTCTCTAATTGGGGCTATTGCTGCTTTACTAACAGGTAGCGATCAAATTCGATTGTTCAGTAGCAGCCTGTATTATAAACCACCTCATACTCAATCGGTGGAGACCACAATCGGGTGGCATCATGATCGCGGCTATTGGAAAACCTGCACATCAGAAAATATGATTAGTGCTTGGATTCCCCTACATGATTGTGATGAAAGCATGGGAACCTTGACCATGATTGATGGCAGCCATCTTTGGTCTGACCCCAATGGAACGCCACAATGGTTTTCCCATTTTGCCAAATCCGATCGCACGGAACAAGAGGACATTTTGATGGCTCATGCTCAGGGCAGACCGATTCAGAAAGTGCCTATGAACATGAAAAAGGGACAAGTCAGTTTTCATCACTGTTTAACTTTTCATGGTAGTCCCTCTAATACTAGCAATCAACCCCGAATTGCCATTGCTTTCCATCTGCAAGATCGAGACAATCAGTATCGTATCCACCGCAAAAAAAACGGTAATGTCCATGTTCACAATAACGATCTTGTCTGCCGGAAATTAGCAGATGGAAGACCGGATTACACCGATCCTGTCTTTTGTCCTGTATTATGGGAAGGCAATCTACGACAGGGTGAAAAATAGTTATTCTTGAAAGTTTTGAATTGATCAATTCAAAACCTAGATAAACAGTAATTAATAGTTTGAAAAACACAATCTTTTCTAGCAAAATTAATTAATAATTAATAATGAATAATCCCATTTTAGCCATCGAAATTGGTGCTGCCGATCTCAATTTAATAGAAAACTGGGTCTCTCAGGGACATCTCAAAAATTTAGCAAAGTTGTTAGAAGGAGGAGCTTCAGGTAGACTCGAAAACATCGACTATTATACAACCGAAACAAAATGGACAATATTTTTAACAGGTTGTATGCCTAAAACCACTGGATATTGGGGGCCTTTAAAGTTCCAAAACGGTACCTACGAAATGGAACGTCAGCAGCAATCCTATAACTTTATTCAATATCCTCCATTTTACAGTTTAGCTGGGGACGCTCAAATTGCCGTTTTTGATATACCTCAAACCACTATATCCGAGAAAGTTCAAGGTGTACAGGTTTTAGGATGGGGGTGTCATGCTCCTTATGTACTCAATAACTCCCATCCTCCTCAATTATTAGCGGACTTGGTGAGCAAGTTTGGTGAACATCCGACATTTCGACGTGATTTTATCAATAACTGGTGGAATCCAGACATTGTTAAGAAGTTTTGTGACGATCTCAAAGTAGGCATTTCTCGCCGAGCCGATATCTGTAAGTTTTTACTCAAGCAACAAAATTGGGACTTGTTTTTAACCGGATTTAGTGAAACTCATCCGGCTGGGCATCACTATTATCATCTCAGTCAATCCGATCATCCCTTGTATCCGTACAAAGATAAACATGGGGCGGTTGGCGATTTAATGCTTGAACTCTACGAAGCGACTGATCGGGCGATCGGAGAGCTAATCGAAACTGCTCCTCAAGATGCTCATATTCTCATTTATTCCCTACAAGGAATGACAAATAACTCAACCGATTTACCCAGTATGGTGTTTTTACCAGAGTTACTGTATCGGTTTAGTTTTCCAGGCAAAGTAGCCCTCGCAGCGGGTCAAGATAGCCCTCTTCCTCCACCCATTGTCCCTAATTTGGATAGCCAAACTTGGGCTAGCGAAGTTTGGAAGTTAAAGTCCGATCGCAATCCAATTCAACGGTTTTTAAGAGGACGAGTTTCTGACGAATTGCAAGAAGCAATCGATCAATGGTTCAGGTCAAAAACTTCACCCGATTTAAATTCTCCCTTTCAGTTATACAAAGAAAAGTCGTTGTACGCTTGGCAACCGACCATGTGGTACAAACCCTTCTGGCCAAAAATGAAAGCATTTGCACTGCCAACATTTGCCGTAGAAGGATTTGTTCGGATTAACCTAAAAGGTCGAGAACCTGAGGGCATTGTCGAACCTGACAATTATGATGAACTATGTGAAGAATTGACCCAGCATCTATACAATCTCAAAGATGCGCGAACTGGAAAATCAGTGATTAAAAAGGTTGTGCGGACTCGAGACAATGTTCTAGATCAAGATCCGGACTTACCCAATGCCGATCTCGTGGTGGTGATGGCAGACTGTCCCAGTGATGTGGTTGATAGTCCCCAGTTTGGGCGTATCGGCCCAGTTCCACATCATCGTACTGGTGGCCATCCCCCGGAAGGATTTTTAATTGCCAAAGGTTTAGGAATTACTCCGGGTTCCAAACTCCCGGAGGGTCATGTCCTAGATTTACCACCAACGATTTTAAAGTTGATGGGATTACCATACGCTGAATATTTTGAAGGTAAGTCACTCTTATGATTGAACGAGAAGTTCCGAACCTATTTGATATTTTGGTGGTTGGGAGTGGTGCTGCTGGACTTTATGCCAGCCTTTGCCTTCCCTCTCATTTGCGGGTGGGGTTAGTAACAAAAAACTCACTTAAAAGTGGTTCAAGTCCCTGGGCGCAGGGGGGAATTGCTGCCGCTATCTATCCTCCAGATACGCCAAACCAACATTTGGAAGATACATTAAAAGCTGGAGCGGGATTGTGTGATCAGGAAGCAGTACAGTTTTTAGTGGATCATGCCACTGAAGCGATCGCCTTTTTGGTGAAGCTGGGTGTTGATTTTGACCGCCAGGGGGAAGTTTTAGCCACAACACTGGAAGCAGCACATTCTTACCCCCGAGTTTTGCACTCTCGCGATACCACTGGGCGGGCAATTGTAGATGTGTTGATTGCCAAGGTATTGGAACGCCCCAATATTCAAGTTCTCTCCCAAGCAGTCAGCCTAAGTTTATGGCTGAATCCCAAAACCCGCCACTGTCAGGGAATAAATATCCTCTACCAAAACCAAATTTTGGGGATCAGAGCAAAAGCTGTGGTGTTAGCAACGGGGGGCGGTGGTCAGGTTTTTGCTAAAACCACCAACCCCGCGGTGAGTACCGGAGATGGGATCGCGATCGCTTGGCGGGCGGGGGCGATGGTTCGAGATCTTGAGTTTTTCCAATTCCATCCCACTGCATTAATGAAACCGGGGGTACCTCACTTCTTAATTAGTGAAGCAGTACGGGGAGAGGGCGCTCATTTAGTTGATCGCGAGGGGCGACGCTTTGCCTTTGATTATCACCCCTCTGGAGAATTAGCTCCTCGAGATGTGGTTAGTCGGGCGATATATCTCCACTTGGAAAAAACTGCGGAAAATCCTGCTAATGCCAATGTTTATTTGGATATGCGACCTATAGAGCCTAATAAAATTCGCTATCGGTTTCCAAATATTATTCAAGTGTGTCAGCAATGGGGAATTGATGTTTTTAACGACTTGATACCGATTGCCCCCGCTGCCCATTATTGGATGGGAGGCATTGCTTGTGACGTGATGAATCGTACCTCAATTTCTGGGTTATATGCAATTGGGGAAACGGCAAGTACGGGCGTTCACGGTGCTAATCGGTTGGCGAGTAATTCCCTGTTAGAATGCTTGGTTTTTGCTTCCCAATTGGCTAGAATTGAGAGCGATTTGGATGGGGAAATAAAGGGAAATTTCTACTCATCCCTAGAACCACTATCTCTAGAGCGAATTAAAATTAACGATAGTGTCGCTCCATCCGCCGATCGCATTGCCACCTGCCGACAGGATTTAGCGGCTTTAATGTGGCATAGTGCTGGGATTTGTCGCACCCAAACTGTTATGGAATCCGCCATCGCCACCATCAAAACTTGGCAAAATGAGTTTAAAAACTGGGAAATTAGTCAATATTTGCTCAATCTAAAGTCGCAACACACCGTTCAATTTTTATCTCCAGAAAATGCTGAATACTTAAAATCTTTAGCGGAAATATTGAACTTATTAGATATCGCCCATTTAATTCTTAAAAGTGCTGTGTTTCGCACTGAAAGTCGCGGTGGACATTACCGCTTAGACTATCCCAAAACTCACTCTGAGTGGCAAATTCATACTGTTATAAAAGGTGATTGCTGTACTTCCATTCCTACCAGAAGAGATTAAATTTATGTGTGGTATTGTTGCATTATTTGGATTGAAAGGGATAATCACAGAATCTCAGCTTAAGAGAGCAGTAGGATCACTAAAACATCGTGGGCCAGATGGGCAAAGTATCTGGATTGCTGACAATTTTCGCGTCGGTTTAGGACATACTAGACTCAGCATTATCGATCTTAATTCTGGAGATCAGCCGATTGCTAATCGCAATGGAAGTTTACGGATTATTGCCAATGGAGAATTTTATGATTTTGAGCGAATTCAGCAAGAATTAAAGCAATGGGGATATTGGCTACAAACAAAATCTGATAGTGAAATTGCCTTGCATCTTTATGATCGCTTCGGAACCCAATGTTTATCTCATCTGCGAGGGGAATTTGCCTTTGTTTTGTGGGACGAACGCAACCAAGTTTTATTCGCTGCCCGTGATCGATTTGGGATTAAACCGCTATATTACACTGTTTACCAAGGAACTCTTTACCTCGCCTCCGAAGTGAAAGCACTCTTAGCAGCCGGAGTCCCTGCGGTGTGGGATTGGGAATCATTTCATCTGCTCGACAGTGGTGTATTACCGCCCCACAATACGCTATTTTCCAATATTTATCAAGTGCCACCGGGCTATTTTATGCTTGCATCAGACTCAGGTATCCAACTGCATCGTTACTGGGATTTTGATTATCCGCAAATTGAGACAAAGAAACATCAAATTTCAGCACAAGAATATGTGGAAGAACTTCGCGACATCCTTGATGAAGCAATTCGACTTCGTTTAAGAGCTGATGTTCCTGTTGGGTGTTATCTTAGTGGTGGTTTGGATTCATCAGCTATATTAGGGATTGCATCTCGCTACGCTACCCAACCCATTCAGGCATTTACCCTCAGCTTTGATCGCACTGAATATAATGAAGAAGCCATTGCTGCCGAAACTGCCCAACACGCAGGAGCCAATCTCCAAGTTGTTCCTATTTGTCAATCCGACTTAGCTGAGAACTTTGCCGATGCAGTTTGTCAAGGTGAAATGCTTTGTTATAACGCTCACACAACCGCCAAGTATATTTTAAGTCGTGCCGCCCGAAATGCCGGATATAAAGTTGTTTTAACTGGAGAAGGTGCCGACGAAATATTGGGCGGCTATATTCATTTTTGTGTGGATATGTTGCGTCATGGAACTCAAGACTTAGAAGAATCGAGAAGGCAAGAACTTTTAGAAGTATTAAAACAAAAAACAAAATTTCTCCCGGTCAATTTGGAGCCGTAGAAACTGAAGATTTAGAAAGCGTTTTTAAGAGCTTAGGATTCACTCCGGCTTGGATGGAGAGAAGAGTTCGCCTCAAATCTGTTCCGGTTTATTCCTCAGCATTTCGCGATCGCTTTAATAAGCGAGATGCTTATCGTTTATTTTTAAATCATATCGATGTTGCCGGACAACTTCATCAACGAGAACCCGTCAATCAATCCTTATATTTATGGTCAAAAACTCATTTACCCAATTACATTTTGAGAATGCTTGGGGATGGGGTAGAGATGGCTCATTCCTTGGAAGGACGATTACCTTTTTTGGATCATCGAGTTGTGGAATTTATTTGTCGGATACCAATTTCATTGAAAATTAATGGTTTTACCGAAAAATATATATTGCGAGAAGCCACCCGCCCTTTTATTACAGAAACCATTTACTCTCGACAAAAGCATCCTTTTCTGGTTCCACCTTCAAGTTTTCAACCCCAGAAACCCTTACATCAATTCATGCAAGATACTCTCCGCAGTTCAGCAATGGCTGCTGTTCCTTTTTATGACCATAAAGCAGTCATCCAATTACTCGATCAACTACCGAAAATGAGTGAAAGCCAGCAAGCGACAATGGATGTTACATTAATGAAAATGCTTAGTTCATGTTGTCTCCAACAACGGTTCGGACTATAGTGCTACGCTCTAGGAACTGCGATGTACTGGGAATAGAGAACACTTCGACAAGACTTCGGCGTGAGATCAGTCGAACGCTCAGTGCCTCGCAGTAAGCGGAAGATGCTAAAAATCTCCGCTCATATTTTCTTGAATCAGGGTGGTATACTCTTGACTCAGAGAATCGGGTAATTTCATCGAATGATAATCTACACCAATCTCTTTCATTCTTCTGAAGGCTTCATCTAACAGCGCTTCATTTTGCATAATAATGACCCGGATATATTGATGGCTTTCTGGATTAAAAGAGCGAATGGTTGATAATTTAATATAAGCTCGACTCAGGATATAATAATCAAATAATTCAACTGCTGTAAATCCACCTTGAGATTGTAGATGCGGTGGGACTGAGAGTAAATATTTGAACCCTGCTTCTGGACAGTCAATGGCTTCTGGCGGCCATCCCATACTTTGCCATCCAGCGATGGATTTTTGAATCAAATAGCTGACATATTCATTGATTTCGGGTTTTTGTTGTTCAGCATTAAAATTATCTAAGGCTGCTTTTGCCGCATACTGACAAACTTCTGGAATCATTACAGAAAAAGTTGAATTGTGCATCCGAATTGCATTGATCACATAATCATTTCCCGCCACCAAACCAATTCGCAGTCCCGGTAATCCAAACTCTTTACTCAGTGATAATACGGTGAGGCTACATTCTTTTGCATCTGGAATTTCTAAAATATTGATCAAATCCGTTTTTGAGTTGTGAGTGGTATACCACGAATCCATATCGTGTAAAATTAGAATTTCATGTTTTAATGCAAATTGTACTAATTGATTTAGATACTCCCGTCCAGCTACTTTTCCGGTTGGATTACAGGGAGAATTAAAATACATAAAACGGATCGATTTCTCCGGCAAATTATTGATGATACTTTCCGCTTTGATCAAATCAAAAAATCCAGATTCCCCACTCGGTAAACGGACTAATTTTGCTCCATTCCCACTGGCAATAATTGCTACTGTAGATAAAGTAAACTCTGGAATTAGCACATAACTTCCACCAAAAGACCGAGATAGGGCATCAAAAACTTGGGATGCTCCCGTTGTAATCATAATTTCTTTATGCAAATCTAGCTCGATCTTAAACTGACTTGACATAAAGTTTTGAAAAGAACTACGCAGGCTAATTAACCCATAAGAAGATGGATAATGTAATGCTTCATTGGCGTGGTTTCCTAAAGATTGTAAAGCTTGTTGAGTCGGCTCGTATTCATGATAAAATGGGTAGGAGTAGTCCGTACCCATATCAATAAATTCAATTCCTTTTTCAATAGCATTTAAACGCAGAATTCGATTGGCGACTAGGTGCGCTCTTTCGATTTGACCTATTTTTTCAGCTTGGAGTAAGTTTAGGGAAATGCTCCCACCAAGATTCAGCCGTTTTTTTGGAGTTTTTGTGCTTTTGAACATAGAGGGCTATCTATTAAAGAACAGTTTTATAATTTCAAGGCGCTTCGGGCTACAGGTGAAAGTGTCTTAGGATATAGGATAAGGCTTTGACCGTACTACTCTATAAAAAATAGGGATAATTTAACGTCTATAAATGTGCGTTGTTTGTGAACGCCCGGTTTGAAAACCTGACTTTTTCGTGATGAACCTGCCTCGTTGCTCGAAGCGATCACTAACTTCATCTTTGGGGATGGGGTGCTAGATGAAACTATTACTCAATAGGACTCACAGGCTATTGATTGCCACCTCAGCCTTATCCTACCATATTGAAGTCAATGAACGATAAACTTTTTTTGCGGGAAATGTAAAGAGTTTCAACTCAGTTAAAATTTATATTACAAATATGAACGAAGAATCTTCACCCTTATAGGGCGGAGACTGTCAAAAAGCCGTTGGATAATCGGTATAGCCCCTAGCACCTCCGCCAAAAAATGTAGCTCGATCGTAGGGATTCAGAGGGGCATTTTGGGCAAATCTTTTAGGTAAGTCAGGGTTAGAAATAAATAGCCTACCGTAAGCAATTAGATCAGCATTTCCGGCGGCTAAAACAGCATTTCCGCGATCGCGATCATAACCTCCTGCTGAAATAATCGTTCCCTTAAAAAGGGGACGGAAGTAGCGACAGGGCAACCCAAATTCCGGTTCATTGGGGTCGTTCTCTCGTTGAACCCAGCGATTAAAAGCATCCGTATTTGACCGAGGTTCAATCAAATGTAGATAAGCCAGATCAAAACAGTTGAGAGTCTTGACCACATAACTAAACAAAGCTTGAGGATCAGAATCAGACATACTGTAGTATTGGTTGCTGGGGGAAAGACGAACGCCCACCCGATCACCGCCCCAGATTTCCACAACCGCTTCCGTGACTTCCATCAATAAGCGAGCGCGATTTTCGATAGAACCGCCATAGCGATCAATTCGTTGATTTGAGCCATCTTGAAGGAACTGATCCAGCAAATAGCCATTGGCGCTATGAATTTCCACCCCATCAAACCCAGCCGCGATTGCATTTTGGGCAGCATGACGATAATCTTGAATAATCCCAGGAATCTCCTCAGTTTCCAAAGCGCGAGGAGTAACAAACGGGCGATCTCCATCCTCTGTAGAAGCCATACCAATCGTTGCTGCAATTGCACTCGGAGCAACAGGCAGATTCCCTTGAGGTTGCAAGTCAGGATGGGAAATGCGTCCAACGTGCCACAATTGCAGAAAAATTAACCCTCCCCGCTCATGGACTGCTTTCGTGACCAGTCGCCAGCTCTCCACTTGTTCGGCTGAGTGAATACCCGGAGTCTGGGGAAACCCCACTCCCTGGGGAGAAATTTGGGACGCTTCAGCAATAATCAACCCAGCCGAAGACCGTTGCGCGTAATAGAGGGCATTGAGGGGGACACAACCATTTCCCCGTCCGGCTCGATTCCGTGTCAGAGGAGCCATCACAATTCGGTTTCGTAGGGTGTATGAACCGAGCTTGACGGGCGAAAACAAATTCACATCGGCACTCATAACGGGTATTGCTTTAAACGTTCGATCAACTCAACAGCCCGCGCAGCAGAATCTTCCGGCTTGAGGCTCCGGCAATTATATCCCAGAATTCGGTTCATAGCAGCACTCGCTTCAGAAGTAAAAATCACCTCCCCCGAAGGTTCAATCGATTGAATTCCATCGCCAATCAGTCCTTGAGCTTCGATCTGTCGGGCTGCTTCTAGGGACAGATGGCGGGGGTAAAGAATTTCAGGGCGATCGCGACTCAACCGGACATCATAGCCCCCACTATGACCCAGAGGACTGCAAACATGAGTTCGGGTGCGATCATTCCTCACTAAACGCATAATATTTTTCACCGCCGATTCTCCCGTCCGCACCGCCATGACTCGACCCTGGGGAAGTTGTTCTCCAGCCAACTTAAACAAGGTCTGGGGATTTAATTCCTGTGTTATCTCTGTTCCCTGATGAAAAACCCCGATCCAGTACGGTCGATGCTCTAAAGATTCGATTTCTGCCAAATTCCCCCAAAAATAATTACAGTGAAAATGATGGGCGACCATTTCCACCTGAATTTCCGTTATCGGAATTCCCAAGCGACGAGAGACAATATAGGCGATCGCCGCGTGTAGAAACTCCGAATTTCCCGCGCCACAGGTCGGAGCTAAATTGAGTTGATTTAAAACGGGATTAACCAGATCAGGAAGGGCAATATTCACCACTGGGGTATCGGGAACTCCCTGCTGTCTCGCTTTCATCAGGTTGAGGGTCAAAGTAAGATGAAGGGGAAGCCAAGGGCCTTGCCGTGCTTCTCGTTGTAACTGACGCTGTATTTCCGGTGAGAATGGCATCGGAACCCACCAAGCTCTTAGGGTAGTGGCATTAACAATCACATCCGGTCGGATCGTAGCCAAAGTTTCAGTGAGGCGATCGAGATTCCGTAAATCGAGGGATTGAAACTGGATGTCCAGGTTGCGATCGCGATAATAGGCGATTGTGGCGATATCCGCTACCACAGACTCAAGACGCTGAACATTTAGACTAAAAGCCCAGATGCGGGTCACTTCTGGATAGGTCGCCAGACCCCGCAGAATCGACTGACCGATATCTCCTACCCCAAAAACGGCGATCGTTACCAAGAGTTCATCTCCCGACTGAAGTTGATTCTTTATGATAATTTGAGTGAGAACGCAATTCAAAAGTAAATGAAAGTTTTCCTAACCGGAGCAACCGGGTACATTGGTAGTGCAGTGGCTGAAGCCCTACAAATAGCGGGACATCAGGTTACAGGTTTAGCCCGCTCAGAGCAAGCAACCCAACGTTTACAGGCTCTTGGCTTTAAGGTAGTGAGGGGAGACATACACCAGCCTCTGAAGTGGGTGGAGGCGCTTTCTCAGGTGGATGGGGTGATTCATCTAGCCGCCACGAAAGATGAGAAAATGCCCCATAGCGATCGCCGAGCCGTCGAAGAAATGTTGTCAGCTTTAACCGGGACGGGAAAGCCATTCATCTATACCAGTGGAACCTGGATCTTAGGCAATATTAACTCCAGCGTTAACGAACAATCTCCTCTTAATCCCATTCCCTTAATGGCTTGGCGTTTAGACATCGAACGGCAGGTTTTAGCGGCTAAAGAACGGCAGGTTCGGTCTGTTGTCTTGCGTCCGGGGATGGTCTACGGTCGTGGCGGGGGACTGGTGGCGCAACTGGTCGCAGGCGGTAGACACAATGGAGTGGTGCAGTTTGTGGGGACGGGAGACAATCACTGGGCTTTAATTCATGTTGAAGATCTGGCGCGTTGCTATGTCAAAGCGATCGAGCAATCCCCTGCGGGAATGGTTTTTAATGTTGTAGACGAATGCTCCCTGGCTCTGCGAGAAATTGCTCAAGCAGCCAGTCAACCGGCGGGTGTTCCCGGTCAAATCCAATCCCAATCTCTGGAAGTAGCACGCCAGCAGATCGGACTCCTAGCAGATGGACTGGTTCTCGATCAGCAGATTTCCAACCTTCACGTCCGGCAACTTTTGGATTGGGAACCCATTGCTCCCTCACTGTTAGAAGAGCTAAAATTAGGCTCTTATTGCCAGTGCCATCCAAATTAAAGTCCTCTATCTGGCAAAATAGATAAATGTGGCGATGGTCTAGGTAGAGGAAGTTAGAGTGGTAAAAAACCAACACAAATGGGTATTTTTCCTTTTATTTGGGGTCGTATTGGCGATCGTACTGGTATTAGGGTATCAACAAAATCAGCCTGGATTTGTGAAAGCCGAAACAGATCAACGCCCTACATTAATCCTGGTTACTTCATCGGACTATCCTCCTTTTAATTATCGAGACACAGCCACAGGAAGCGATGAAATTATTGGTTTTAATATCGATCTTGCGAAGATGATTACCACTCGTCTCGGCTATGAGATTGAAATTCTCGATACAGACTTTAATGGGATCATTCCCGCCTTGCAGTCCCGTCGGGCTGATTTTTCGATCGCTAGTATGGTTCCAACTGAAGAACGACAGAAAAATGTAGACTTTTCTGATTTGTACTACGAAACCAAAAGCACAATCGTTTCTCGAAAGGGAAGTAATCTCAAAACCGACGCAGATTTGAATGGCAAAAAAGTGGGAGTTGCTTTAGCTTCTGTCCAAGAAAAAAGAGCTAAAAAAATTCCGGGTGTGAGGCTTGAAACCCGCGCAAAAATCAGCGATCTAATCGAAGAAATCAAGATCGGACGCCTAGATGCTACCTTATTGGAAAGTACAGTTGCGCCCGGATTTGTCGCTCAAAATCCTCAGTTAGAATACCATATTATTCCTAATCTTGAACCCTTGGGATATGCGATCGCTTTTCCAAAAGGTTCGCCACTCCCTAAGCGCTTTAACGTTGTTTTGAATCAAATGAAACAAAGAGGAGAAATAGATCAATTAGCTAAAAAATGGCTCAATCAACCACCGCCCAAGCCCAAGATCAATTCGACCCCTGGGATTTTTTCCTTTGCTAAAATTGTTCCCAGTCTCCCTTTTATTCTTAAAGGGATTGGAGTCACATTACAGTTTACCGCCCTATCAGCAATATTGGGATTGATTTGGGGAATCCTGCTGGCTCTATTTAAGATTTCTGAGATTAAACCCCTAATTTGGTTTTCCCGAATCTATACTTCGGTCTTTCGAGGGACTCCAATGCTGCTACAAATTGCGATCGTTTATTATGCCACACCCCAGTTAACAGGATATAATATCTCTCCCTTCTTCGCTGGAGTTGCAACTTTTACCCTCAATTCCGGTGCTTACATCTCAGAGACTATTCGTGCTGGGATTTTATCTGTAGATATTGGACAACGGGAAGCAGCTTTATCTTTGGGAATTCTTTACCCCCAGATGATGGTAGATATTATTTTCCCCCAAGCTTTAAAGAACATTTTGCCCGCCCTGGTTAACCAGGCGATCGCATTACTGAAAAGTTCAGCTTTGGTCTCTACCATTGGTGTTACCGATCTGTTTCGTCGCGCTCAGATTGTTGGGGCTGAAAAATATCTTTACTTTGAACCGCTTCTATTTGCTGGGGCGATTTATTATTTCATGGTGATGATTTTAACCTGGATTGGTCACATTTTAGAAAAGCGACTTCAACGAAGTAGCTAAAACAGCTAGAAACTGCGATCATTGAAGATTCCCCACCGAGCGAGTTTTTTGTCATTCCTGTTCAACTATCAATTCTGGACGGAATTCGCGCCAAGGGGTTGCTTGTTCGTAAGCATTTCCCACGGCCAAAACCGTCGCTTCATCAAAGGGTTTACCGATAATTTGCATCGACAACGGCAAACCCTTCTGATTAAACCCACAACAAACGGCTAGTGCTGGCAAACCTGTAACACTAAATGGCATTAACGGGTCGGAACTAATCGCCTCATCCAATTGGCGCGTTTTAACAATAGGCGGTGCTGCCCGAAATTCTGTTGCTGTTACCAAGACATCCACATTTTTTAGGGCTTGTTCCACCTCAAAACACAGTTCCCGGCGACGACGGACAGCTTGCAAATAATCAGCAGCACTGATAAAAGCTCCCATAAGCAAAAGACCGCGTAACCCTTCCCCGTACAAATGGGGTCGCTGTCGTAAGTCCTGTTCATGCAGGGTAAATGCCTCAGAGAGCATAATAATTTGACAGCAGGCGATAAATTCTGCCAAAGGAGGCAATTCCACTTCTACCAATTGCGCGCCCAACTCCCCCAGGGTCATATAAGCTTGATCGAGGGCTGCACAAACTTCGGGATCTGCTCGTCCGTCGCGATCATAGAAATGACGAACAATCCCGATCCGACGATGCTCTAACCCGGCTTCTAACTGGGCTGTGAAGTCAGGAACAGCAACGGCGGCGCTGGCCGGATCGTTGGCATCGTAACCGGCAATCGCTTGAAGCAGCAAGGCATTATCCCGCACAGTCCAGGTCATCGGGCCAGCATGGTCGAGGGAAGGAGACTGGGGAATCATTCCCGCACAACTGACGCGGCCGTAGGTGGGTTTGAATCCGACTAAACCGCAGAAAGCAGAAGGTTCTCGGATCGAGCCACTGGTATCGCTTCCCAAGGCTGCCATACACAATCCGGCTGCTACCCCAGCGCCTGAACCCGTACTGGAATCTCCGGTGACATGATCCAAATTCCAAGGATTTCGGGCTGGTGGATAGTATAAATCGAAGGAAGGGCCTCCTCCGGCAAATTCTTTTGTCGCTAATTTTCCCAGCAAAATCGCTCCCGCTTGGTATAAACGACGGACAACGGTGGCATCCTGGGTAGGAATTCGATCTTGCAGAAGTCGTGATTGGGCAGTGGTGGGAATTCCAGCCGTATCGAACACGTCCTTAACTCCAACGGGAATCCCATGCAGCGCTCCCCGATAGTTCCCTTGAGAAATCTCTGTTTCAGCCTGCATCGCGGCGGCTAGCGCCCGTTCAGGGGTAACGAGGAGAAAAGCGTGAAGTGTGTCGTTAAGTCTGTCAATTCGGTCTAAAAAAGCACGGGTTAATTCAACAGGAGAGAGTTCCTGAGTGGCAATGAGGCAAGCCGCTTCGGAGAGGCTTAAATGGTACAACTCGGTCATGGTTGGAGATCTGAATGTACCTGAAATTGATGGGCGAATGGGCTACTGTAGTCGCGGGGTTTGCGGATGAGCGTTTTCATCTGTTCTAACTTGAGATAGATGCGACACAGTGGCTCGATTTCTTCGGGCTTGAGTACGATGCCGACCCGTTCGGCGAGGCATTGCAAGGTTTCGGATGAGACGGGGGAATGGGGTGGGTTCACAGTGGAGGAAAGGTTGTATTATTTTGGCAAGATTGATTCCCTTGGCACAATCGCGCCATTTATAGTTGGGAATTCTCGATTTTTCTTTATTGTAGAACGACTTATGACCATTTACTTTTTTAAAGAAACCGACCCGATATATGGGTGCTTTTCCAACTTCTCAGATTACGGGTTTGAATTAGATGGTGTCTGGTGGCCGACATCCGAACATTACTTTCAAGCCCAAAAGTTTGCCGGAACTCACCACGTCGAAGCCATCAGACAAGCACCAACCCCAACCGAGGCAACCCAAATGGGACGCGATCGCAATCGCCCTCTCCGTTCGGATTGGGAAGAGGTCAAAGATTCAATTATGCACCGTGCAACCTTAGCTAAATTTAAAGCTCATGAGGATATTCGCCAAATCCTTTTAGGCACAGGAGACGAGCAAATTGTGGAACAGGCGACGCATGAAGAATATTGGGGTTCTGGTAAGGATGGCGACGGGCTAAACCGCATGGGAGAAATTTTGATGGCTGTGCGGCAAGAGTTACGTCATTCGTGAAAAGCTCAGATTAATCGCGATCAACTTTCTCTGAAGGAAAAGGGTGAGTGTTTGTTGTTTTCTAGAACGGTATGGACTATTTTAATAGACTTCCGATTTAACGGTTAACTTGAGGGCGGGATTTTCCTCGATCCTGAAGTCTTGGCAAACCTTTTGAGCAATCTTTTCTCCGGCAAGCTGATGTCCTACAGCATTCCAATGTCCCCCGCAGGGAATGGCGTTATCGTGTCCGTGTAAGCACACCTGATTTTCTTCCGCATAAGCTTGAAAATCGGGGGCTAAGTTGAGAACGCTAAATCCTTCGAGATCGCCCAATGCGTTAATCCGTTTTTCTGGATACAATAAATCCTTGGCCCCTAAAATTTCCATAGCTTTTTGGCGCAAAGCTGAATTCGGATGTACTTGCAGATCGTTGGTTAAGGTGAGGGCTAAAAAATCGGCACCTTTAGCAAGGACTTCTTGATCAATCATCCGGATCAGTTCCTCGGTGACTTGCCATGCCTCTTGCCAACGAGGGTCAGTGGGTTCTCGATAAATTTCGTCTTCTACCATCAGTTTTAGATTCTGGAGTGCCTCAGTTCTAGGTTCTGCCCAGGTTTGCATCAGCGTTTGCTTGAGACGGCTCATGACTTGCAGCAATCGAGAGTGAGATTTAAGCTCGGCATAGGCTTTGTACGACCAGGACTTTTGAGCGCGATATTCTTCCGTTTCCAAAAATGATCGATCAAGAACTAGCTTGCCATCCTCAAAGACAAAATAAGGCTTGCCCGGTTTGTGAGTATTGTACAAAAGATTGTTCAAGACCAGGGTATTATTGGCAATATCGTTACTTGTAAAAATTGCCAAAATGACCAAATCGGGGTCGTAATCCCCAACTTTTTGGCGCAGGGTAATCAGTTCCTGATCGGTTCCATAACCTGCAATTCCAAACTTCAGAACTTCAACCTGCTTCCCACCCATAGCATCGCATCCATTGAGCGATCGCTCTAAAATTGAAGCAAAGGCTTTTTCTGGAGGGACTTCGCGAGCGGCTACAAAAGAATCGCCCAGCAGTGCTATTCGGAATGTATTGTCGGGTTTGACTTTAGTATGTTCGCGATCAAGGAAACCTTCACGATTAATGGTGACGTAAGATTCACCTTCAAAGCGATACCATCCAGAATCACCCGGTTTATACGTCCACCCTCTTTCGTCATCAACAATTCGGTACAGCTTATACTCAATCCCTGCTATTCGCAAGCCGATTTCGGGGATCGCCACACCGATGAAAAGTCCGCCAAGAATTAACACACCAATTAAAGCAAACCTGACGAATCTTTTAAATGGTGTCATCGAATTTGCCTCACTTCAAAATCGGCTGTTTAAAATATTGTATAAATAAAGGGAGCTAAGATAGAGGTTTGAGCTAATACAATTAGCCCACCTACAAGAAATAAAGTTAAAACCAACGGAATCAGAAAATATTTTTGATTTTCGTTGATTAGCGTCCATAGGTCTTTAATCGTTTCAAACATTAGAAAGGTTTCTCCATTCGGTTGATATCTTTAGTTTTACTCAAGAGTCGATAGGTTTCTAGGTTAGGATCGATCGTCATGCGTAATGGATCTTGATGGAAAATGCCTCGAATTACCCAACCCATAGGTATGACAACAACAAAGAAAATAATTCCCAAAATGATCCGGGTGTTGATCCAACCTAAGACCGATCCGAATTTCATCCAAATCATGTAAATTGGATTCAAAAAGGTCGGTTTGGCTAATGCCAGCAACCCCAGAAAAGCTGACCCGATCCAAGGCCATAGCGGTAAAGGCTGTTGGTGATGCCAGGGCAAAAACCACCCGACTACAATGGACAAAACGAGACCCATGAGGAGTCCAAATTCACGGAGACTTTTTTCATCCAATTGCTCATTATTATCCATACCCTCGCTCTCAATGCGTTTCCCCAAATCTTCTCACAAGTGAGTCTCTTTGCTGCAAATCCGCAAATTTATTTAACATTTTAACCGATCGGATTGTCCAAGTTTTGAATAGATTTTTGAAAAGAGTATAGAAGGCGAGCTTCTGCCGTTATCACATTTCGGTTGATCGGCTTTTTGGCAAAATTTTCTATCGGAGCCGGGAAACCAAACTTAAATCCAACGGGAACGGTATTTTTTAAAGAAAAGTCGGCTAAATACCCAAAACGCTCTTCACCTCTATTTCACCTTCAATAAAATCTAATTCGGGGTTGTTGAAATCAAAGCCTTGGGGGTTAACGTAAGTGCCAAATAGGCGATCAAAAAAGGTAAAAATACTTCCCATATTTTTACCTTCTGGATGATAATGATGAATTCGATGGTAGCGAGGTGTGACTAATACCCATTCAATCACACTCATCCAGGCTCTGGGTTTCACATTTAAGTGAACCCAATTATCATGAATTCCCGCGTGAATCACAGACAAAATCATGATTTCTGGTGGAATTTCTAATAAAAGAAACCATAAAGGTGCAAATCGGTATAAAAGCCAACAAGTCAAGCTCGTTCTTTTTCCCGAAAGCCACCACACGTGCCGGATGGAATGATGCCACCGATGAGCGGGCCAAAGAAATGAGCTAGCGTGCATAGCCCAATGCATGAGGTAAAAGCTAAAGTCTCGCAAAATATAAGCAACAATCAACCTGATCCACAACGGTAAAGATAAGATTGTCGTCCAAATTGGGGACTCTAAAATTGAGGGTGAAACAATGAGTTTGACTACTGGCAAAGACGCATAAGCCACAATTAGCATTGAAGCTAAGGACAAGATTGCCGCTATCAAGTCTTTCAGAAATTGAGAGCGATATTCAATGCGTTGTATCGGATCTTTGATCTCCCAAATCGACAGCAACGCTCCAGAGACAAAAATGGTGGACAACCCAATGATTAACTCCATTCCTATACCCCTAAATTTTTGTTTTGATTTCCTTTCGAGGTTGATGCAAACACGAGTGTACCATAGTCTTGAGTCATTCATCGTTTGTACTCTACTCTGGGTCGTGGTATATGATTCGCCTTATCTCCAGATGCCAATTAAGCCTTAAACTTTTGATGAATCCCCAACTGTACCAAGGTGCTGCGGAATATTACGCTCGACATCGAACTAAATATCCCAGTTCTTTATTTGAAAAACTCGATCAACTCTTCAAATTAAATGGTCGAGGACGCCTGCTAGATTTAGGATGTGGGCCAGGAATAATCGCCATTCCGATGAGTGATCGATTTGAAGAAGTGGTCGCGATCGACCCCGATCCGGAAATGGTTAAGGTTTGCCAACAAGAAGCTCAATCCTGTGGCATTCATAATATCCTTAGCTTGCAGAAAAAAGCTGAAGACATTGACACGACTTGGGGACAATTTAAACTGGCTACCATTGGTAGAGCGTTTCACTGGATGGATCGAGAAGCGGTTTTACAGCGCAGTTATGATCGACTTTCCACAGATGGGGGAATTGCTATTATTTCCACAGATGAAGACCCCTGGAGAAGCGATCTTCCTTTGGAAAAAGCAACGATCAAAGTTGTGAAAAAATGGCTGGGAGAATCTCGAAAAACAGGAACACAGGGACTACCCGATATCCCTCATGAAGATCTTGTAGAGCGCTCTAGTTTTCCAGACTATGCTGTATACAAACTCAAATTCGAGCAATTGTGGACAATTCCCAACTATATTGGCTACTTGTATTCAACGGCATTTTGTTTGCAAAGCTTTCTGCAAAATAACATTGAAAATTTTGAACGAGAGTTAACCGAAACGTTACTCAAAATCGAACCTTCAGGACAATTCAATCAAACCATTACGATCTCCCTAATTGTGGCGGGAAAAACCCACGGAATGTTCGATTCATCTCGATCAACCTAAGTTTAAATCGAGATCGTCTTGATCCTATTTTTGGATAAAGCTAGACTCCTGAAGATCTAAAAAAATCATGCAAAGTAAAATAGAACTAGAGAAATCAACTATTAATCTTCAGCGAGATCTATTTCCGTTACTCGTCTTGTTTTTGGGGATAGTTGCAATCTCTCTAACCCCTTTATTTCTTAAAGTTTCGGTTCGAGAAATTAGTGTTACCTCAACCTTATTCAATCGGTTATGGATTGCGAGTATCGTCCTGTTCTTTCTAAATTCAATCTCTCAATTTATCCAGCGCAAATCCTCTCAAGAAGATTTGCCACACCTCAAAATGAGTCAGCCTTATAGCGGGACAAATCTCTTGCTTTTGGTTGCAATGGTCGTGTGTCATTTACTCGGTAGATTTTTGTGGACTCTTTCTCTGACGAAAACGAGTATCGCGAGTGCCACGATCTTGACTTGTTTTTCCCCCGTTTTTACAGCTTTGGGAGGATGGTTGTTTCTCAATCAAAAATTTGATCGCCGATTCATCGTCGGATTAACCATTGCCTTGATTGGAGGGATGACTTTAGGGATAGATGACTTTTTGGCATCGAGTCAAAGTAATTTCATTGGCGATCTCACTGCAATAATCTCTTGTATCTTTTTTGCTGCCAGTCTTTTGATTTTAGATAAAATTCGGAAAAGTCTTTCATCGCTCGACATTCTTTTGGTGCGATGCGCGATCTCCACATTACTGATTAGCCCTTTTGTCTTTTTCCTAGAAGATCCGATTTTTCCAATTTCTGTATGGGGATGGCTGTCTGTCATTTGTATGGCTGTAGTTTGTGAAGCTTTTGGTCATGGGGTTATGGTCTATAGCGTGGAGAAATTTTCTTCGAGTTTTGTCTCGATCTTTTTTCTCCTAGAACCTGCCTTGACAATGGTGTTTTCTTGGCTGATTTTGGCAGATCCGTTAAGTCTATTTAACGTGTTGGCTTTAGGAATTGTCTCTCAAGGTTTGTATGTAGCTAAAACGGGGAAGGGTGCGGAACAGAAAATGTAAAAATCTAAATTTTAGAAATCCCTTGTAAGTGGTGTCTAACATTAACATTATTTACTTAATGCAGTATTTACTTACTGTTTTATCTCTATATTGCAGTAGATTTTACTGAATCAGAATTTTATTGACTGCAAACTGTAATAAAATACTTAATTAATGCAGTAAGTAAGTAAACCAGTAAGGAAGGGGGCTGGTATTGTCAGGGTCTAGGACAATGGGGCTGTTTTAAACCTGACCAACCTCGACATGATGGCAAATCTAAGGTCATCAAATATGAACATCCCCCAAAAGTCCCCACCAGTATCTTTCAACTCTCGGTATCTTGGAATATTGGTCTAAAGATTGCTCTCAAACATGGCTATGGCCAAGAATATTCACAACGTCTACAACATCATTTACAGCTTCCCTTCAATATTTCCCCGGCGCATTTACTCAACGGATACGATAGTTTATTAGATTCCTTACTGTCTGAGGAAGATATCGGGTTTTGGGATTGGGTACTACAGAATAATATCCCCATTACGATTTGTGAAGGGGCGAAGAAAGCTGGTGCTTTATTAACTGCTGGTTATGTGGCCATTGGTTTACCTGGTATCACCGGGGGGGTACGAGTTGAACGAGATAGTAATAGGGTGAAAATCAATAGTTTCCTGCTTCCTGAATTGGAACGGTTTGCAACGAATGGCCGACCATTCTATATTTGTTTTGACCATGACCGGAAGCGGACTACCCAAATTGCAGTTAATCGAGAAATCTCCAAACTGGGTCAGAGTTTGAAATCCTTGAAGTGTCCCGCTTGGATAATTACTTTACCTGGCCCCGATAAAGGTGTTGATGATTTTATTGTCCATCATGGTGAACATCAATTTGATGAATTATTTACTCAAGCAACGGATTTAGAGTATTGGAACTATCAGAAAGAATATTCTATTACTTATCCTGTAACTAAACTTAATAGTCGGTATTTAAACCTGAACTTCCCAGAACAGGGATTAGTTTGTATTAAATCAGGAAAAGGAACCGGAAAAACTGAGAATCTCATTAAGTTGATTCAAGAATCAATGGGCATTGGTCGGAAAGTTCTAGTAATTAGCCACCGGATTCAATTAGGGCGTTCTATTTGTAAGAGATTAGGGTTAGTTTGGGTCGAAGACCAGAAGGAAAATCCCTACGATTCTATCTTTGGTTTTGGTTTATGTATTGATAGTTTACATCCCCTAAGTCAAGCTAAATTTAATCCCTCGGAATGGGAGGATGCTATTATTATTTTAGACGAAGTTGAACAAATTATCTGGCATTTACTCAATAGTTCAACCTGTACAGATAAACGAGCCATTTTATGCCGAATGTTCATGGAATTAATGCAGACGGTTTTGGGTTCTGATGGTTTAGTTGTTGCTCAAGATGCGGATTTATCTGATTATGCTATTGATTATTTAATTGATTGTGCTGGGGGGAACATTATCCCTCAAGTTTATGTTAATGAATATAAACATAATCAACAACGGAAAATTATTGTTTATAATCAATCAAATCCGTCCCATCTAATCACTAAACTCTATGAATCCGTAGGGAAAGCTCCGATTCTAATGGTTTTAGATAGTCAGAAGGTTAAAGGGAAGTTTTCTTGTATTAATATTGAAAGTCAATTACGAGAGTCTTTTCCTGAGTTGAAGATTTTGCGGATTGATTCGGAAACTGTTGCTGATGAAACCCATGAAGCTTTTGGCTGTATGGAAGATATCAATAATCATATTAAAGATTATGATGTTGTTATTACTTCTCCCACGATTGGTACGGGAGTTAGTATTGATTTAGTTAATCATTTTCAAGCGATATTTGGGATTTTCCAAGGGGCAATTAATGTTAAAGATGCTTGTCAATTTTTGGCAAGGGTTCGAGATTTGAATGTTCCTTGTCATGTTTGGGCGGCGAACTATGGTTGTGGTCAAATTGGTAATCGCCAGACTGATTGGAAACCCTTATTGGCAACTCAAAATAAGGTTTTTAAACGCAATCTCCAGATTCTGCAAGAAATTGATTTAGAGTTATCTATAGATTTTGATGAGCAACTGACTCCTAAACATACTAAATTCTGGGCTAAGTTTGCTGCACGGGTTAATGCAGGTCAATGGAAATTTAAAAATACTTTAGTCAGGGAATTAGAAGCGGAAGGACATATTATTGAATTGTCTGAATTTGAGAAAACTTCTTTAGAATGTGAGCGTTTATTAGGTGAAGTTTTAGACCCCTTAGCTGAGGTTCCTGAGTTCACTGAACAATTAAAAGGAACGGTTCAAAAACTCCATCATTTAGAACAAACTGCCAAAAATCACTTAGAGAAAGCGACGGAAACCAGGGATAAGAACCAATATAGTTATGCTAAGTTTATTGCGGCTCAATTCTTGGTTTCTCGAAATCAATATGAGGAACTAAAAAGTAAACGGAAGAAAACCCAAGATGAGTTAGCCCAACAGCGTCATTATGAGATTTCTTATCGTTATGGGGTGGAAGTCTCGCCGGAGTTGGTGTTGAGGGATATGGCGGGGGATTATCCTAAGTTGCGGTTACATTATTATTTACTGCATCCTGAGTTTGTTCATCAACGGGATAAACACCATTTACAGAAACAGTTGGAGGCAGGGGAAGGAAAAGTTTGTTTGCAGGATATTAAGTTATTGTCGGCACAAGTCCAGGTGTTGCAACTATTAGGAGTTGAACATTTACTTAACCCTGATGCGGAGTTTACCTTGGAGTCGGAGGAAATTCTGGAGTTTGCGGATAAGGTGATTACCTACAGTCGAGATATGAGGGATTATCTGGGGATTAGTCCCGATAGTAAAGCTTCTCCTATCCGTATTGTTCAGGATGTGTTGAGGAATAAAATTGGTCTACCTCTCAAATGCGTGCGCCAAATTAAGTTACCCGATGGGACAAGGCAACGAGTTTATGCTTTTGATTGTCCCACCTGGCGTTATTCTATCTTTGACCATTGGTTAGAACGGGATTTACTCAGGGAACAGGAGGGAACACCGCAGTCTATAAATAATATAGAAGTTGTTGTGAGTGATGTTCCCGAATCAGAAAGTGCACCTCCGGCCGGAGAATCGGAATTGCTGAAACGGTTTTGGACACAATTCTGGAATCTGTTCACTTGTACCGATTGGAAACCCCGACTCAGGAAGCTATTGAAGATTCCCCAAGCTTTGCAATGGGTGGCGGAGGAATTGCAAACTCAGCCTATTCTGGAGGATATTTTCAGGACTCTTGAGGGTTTCTTTCCTACCGATGAGGCCCTAAATTAATCCTGAACATTCTCCAATGCTTCATCTAATAGGAGTCTGACGATTTCCGCTTTGGTTCGTCCTGTCCTGGCCGCCAACATTGATAATTTTCGATGGGTGGATTCGGGTAAATCGACGGTGAAGCGTTTTGTCCCTTCTTTGGGTTGAACTTGTAATCTGTCCATAAATGTTGTTTCTGGTTGGGGAATGGGTTGGGGTTCGGAAATTTCAATCGGTTTGGGAGTTACCGCCGGTGTTGAATTTTCTCCATAGACAAATTCTTGGGCTAAAGCATCACTCAAGGGTTTACGGGTTTGTTTTTTATTGTTCATACTCCCTCTGGCAATTGTTTGAGGATGGCTTTAAATAATCGGTCATATTCGATAGCAGCTTCACTGGCGGCTTGTCCTGGTAAGTCCCAAACAGTTAGTGATTGACCGGAAGTATCGGCGATGGCTTGTTTTTGGTGAATGATGGGTTTTAAAAATTTAGCATCGGGGATTTGAGATAAAAGGGCGATCGCCTCCTGTTTGAGTTTGGTATTCTTCACCGCCCGACTTAGGAAAACTAAACCTTTGGGCAATCCCCCCCGCACAGACTGAGCCTGTTTGAGTAATCGCATGGCATCGCTGGCAGACCGTAAATCAACACCCGTCGGTTGCACCGGAATTACGGCTAAATCACATCGGAATAAAATAGCTCTGGTTTCTTCGGAAAGACTCGCCGGGCCGTCAATAACTAGGTAATCGTAATCTTTGATTAACTCTGGAATCTTTTCTAGGATGTCATCTGGGGATTGAATCACCTGACAAGCAAGTTCAATCCCCATCCCGGCTACCCATTGGGAACTTGACCGTTGAGCATCGGCATCTACCAGCAACACCCGATAGTTCTGTTTGAACTGAAGCCAATAGGCTAAATGCACTGACGAGGTAGATTTCCCCGCCCCCCCCTTCTGATTGATTAAGGCAATTATTCCCATAC
>NZ_CAWLTW010000002.1:30663-69313 GCF_963864145.1 Planktothrix prolifica NIVA-CYA 540
AGAACTCTTGCAAAATAATTTTATGGTATTATGGTAAGTTTTGCTCAATTTCATAAAATCCTAGAGACTAACCATTCTTCACAAATTTTTGCTAAAAACTCCATAAAATGGTAAAAATTGAAAGTGAATTTAGACAATAACTCTGCGATGAACACTCAATTTTATCTAAATTTGAAACCTCATGAATTTAAACGGAGATTTGGTGTCAAGATTCAAACCTTTCAAGAAATGGTTAATGCCATAGAGCAGTTCAGGTTAGAACATCCTAAAGATAGGAGAGGACGTCACACCCACCTGACTCTCCAAGAGCAAGTTTTAGTAGCCTTGGAGTATTGGCGAGAATACAGAACATATTTTCATATTGGGACAAATTGGGGAGTATCAGAATCAACTATTTGCCGAATTGTTGCTAATATTGAATCAACTTTAATCAAAACAGAAAAGTTTCGTATTCCGGGAAAAAAAGCATTAATTCAAGATTCTGGCTACCCCGAAATCGTAGTGATGGATGTCACAGAAACGGCTATTGAAAGACCGAAAAAAAAACAGAAAAAATATTACTCAGGAAAGAAAAAACATCACACACTCAAAATTCAGTTAGTAATTAATCAAGAAACTAAACAGATTATTTGTACAGATTTTGGAGAAGGACATTGCCACGATTTTAGCTTATTCAAAAAAAGCAAAATTCATTTTCACCCCCAAACTGATAGTTTACAAGATAGTGGCTATCAAGGGATTAAGGATTATCACTTGAATAGCTATGTACCCAAAAAGAAACCCAAAAATGGCAATCTTTCGGTCTTAGAAAAAGACTATAATCAAGCTTTGGCTCATCAACGAATTGTGATTGAACACGTTAATCGGAGCCTCAAAATTTTCAGGATCTTATCGAGTCGTTATCGAAATCGTCGTCGCCGTTATGGTCTTCGTTGTAATTTGTTGTCGGCCATTTATAATTATGAGTTGACACTCTTAGTCTGAAAGTGAAAATTTGTTATTATAGCATAGATTTTTTTTGCAAGAGGTCATTGGTTATGGGGAAAAGCGTTAAGAGCTTTGAGTCAAGAAGAAGAAGCTAAACAGCGTTATGAACAAGCAATTAACCTAGAACCCGAACAAATTAACTTTTATTTTGACTTGGGGGAACTTTATATTCAACAACAAAACTGGCAAAAAGCCATAGATTGTTATCAAAAAATGATCTTAATTCAACCGAGCGTACTGGGTTATCAAGGTTTGGTTCGTGCTTGGCAAGCTCTAGGAGAAAGTAAAAATGCCGACGATTGTTTATATGAAGCTTTGTGTTTGGAACCTGAACAATTTACTATTGAAGAATCTCTGCAACTAGCCGAGCGTTTATGGCAAACAGGTCAGAAAACTCAGGCTACGATTTGTTACCATCAACTGTGTAAAATCCAGACTAAGGAAGGTTTTATCCCTGATGGATAAAAGGGTTATAATTACCGATAACAGGAGTAATTACCTCTGTTCAGTTTGACAAAAGCAAAATTCTGAATCCTATCATTTTAGTTATTAAATTTGAGTATATCATGAATTTTTCCGCCATAAACAATAGTAATCAATATCAACCTCTATCGGGTCTTATGCTAACTTCTACTGATTTACAAATGGTGAGTAAGCAGTTAAATAAACAGTCCGAAATTTATTTAAATCAAGGAAAATTAAATGAAGCAGAAACGACCTGCCAAAAAGCTTTAATACTTCAGCCCCAATCCGCATTATCATATAAAATAATGGGGGATATTTTATCTATAAAAGGCGAAATAAAGGAAGCACAGCACTGCTATTTGAAAGCTATTGCAATTCAGTCAGATTTTGTGGATGCTTATATAAACTTGGGAAGTTTATACGCAAAAAAACAACAGTGGGATCTTGCTATTAATTATTATCAAAAAGCAATTCAAATTGAGTCTAATTTAGCAAAAGTTTATAGAAATCTAGCTAAGGTTTGGACACACTTGAATAAACCCCAAGAAACTGCCGATTGTTGGTATACTGCATTGACCCTTGAACCAGAAAAATTTTCAGCACAAGATTGCGTAAATTTAGGAAATACTTTGGTGCAGCTAGGAGAGATTACAAAAGGAATTTGTTGTTACCAGTACGCAATTAATTTAAACCCTAATTTATTAGGAGCTTATCAAAATTTAGGAGAAGTATTAAAACGACAGGGTAAATTAGAAGAAGCATCTTTTTATTATAAAAAAGTAATGGAATTAGATAATAAATCTAAACATTTTTTAGAAGTACCAATACCAGAAAGCACCATACAGAATGGTTCTCATTTCTCTGATGAGATGATTTTAACTGATGTTGATGCTTTAATGGTTTTAGCAGAATATTATTATACTCATAAAAATTTATCTCAAGCTATAAACACTTGTAAAAAAATAATTTCTCTACAACCCAATAATAGCCTGGTATATAAAATTTTAGGAGATGTAACCCGCGCTGAAAATCAGTTAGAAGAAGCAAAGCGGTTTTATAAAAAAGCATTAGAAAATCAGCCGAATTTTGCAGAAGTTTATGTTAGCTTAGGTGGGATTTTTGCACAGCAGGAGCAATGGCAAGAAGCGATCGCACATTACCGAAAAGCGATTGATTTAGATTCAATCTTTGTTGAAGCTTATCATAATTTAGGGAAAGTTTTAGAACAGGTTGGTCAACCCTTTGATGCTGCAATGTGTTGGTATTCTACCCTCAACTTAGATCCAACTCAAGCAACAGCCGAAGATTATCTAACTTTAGGAAATAAATTAATAGGGTTAGAAAAAATAGAGGAGGCACTAACTTGCTATCACAAAGCCTTAAATTTGAATCCCAACTCCTCAGTCGCTTATCATTATATTGGGGAAATTCTGAGCCAGAAACAAGAATGGGAAGAAGCGATTAATGCTTATCAGCAATCTATTAAGATGAATCCCAATCACGCAGACTCTTATTCGGGTTTATTAAAGGCATTAATTTCTAAAAAACGTTGGCTAGAAGCCGTAGACATTTATCAACAAGCTATTAAATTAAATTTGGTTTCAGGGGAACTTTATCATCAATTTGCAGATATCCTTTTTAAACTAGGACGGTATGAACAAGCGGTTAATGCTTATCAGCAAGCTATTAAATTAAACCCCGATTTTTCTTGGTCATATAATAATTTAGGCGATGCACTAATTAAACTTCAACGATGGGAAGAAGCCGTTAGTGCTTCCCGTCATGCTATTGAGTTAAATCCTGATTTTTCTTGGTCACATAATAATTTAGGCGATGCACTAATTAAACTTCAACGATGGGAAGAAGCCGTTAGTGCTTATAGACAAGCGACGCAACTTAATCCCAACTGGGTTTGGACATTCTACAATTTAGGGGATGCTTTAGCACAATGTCGCCAGTGGGAGGAAGCCATTAGTGCCTATCACAAAGCTTTGGAACTCAACCCAGAATTACCAGGGATTGAAAAAAAACTAGCTTGTGCTTTTCGAGAACGAGCTAGATTAGATTTAGCCACCGCCGCGAGTTGGTATCATAAAGCAATCCAAACCAACCCGGATGAAGTTGAGACTGATAGCGAGTTCTTAGAAATTCAGCTTAATGAACCTGGAATTTACTTGCAGTTGGGTAATACTCTAATGGAACAAAATCGGTTAGACCCGGCAATTTTAATTTATCAAACAGCACTGAGAGCATTTCCTGAATCCCCCGAAATTCACTTAAATTTGGGTAAGGCTTTCGCTCATAAAAAAGACCATAAACGAGCGATGGCTGCCTACCGTCGTGCTATTGAGATTGACCCTAATCATTATTGGTCTCATCACCATATTGCTGATATTTTAGCAGCAGAAGGTAAGCCACAGGAAGCAATATCAAGTTACTATCGTGCAATTGAAAACAATCCGTCTCCTTCATTTTGGCATTATCATAACTTGGCACAAGTTCAATCAAGTCAAGGCGAATGGGAACAAGCTATATTCTCCTATCGTAAGGCAATTGAAATTAATCAAAATTATTCTTGGTCGCACAGAAATTTGGGTGATCTTTTAGCAGCGCAAGGTCATACTGATGAAGCAACAGTTTGTTATCGGCGTGCGATTAAACTTAAACCAAGAATTTTTTGATTGTTGAGAGAAGCTTTTTTATGAATGACCTACTAAATCGCCAAATCATACATTATCAAAAAGCCTTGCTAATTAAGCCCGATAACACTGAAATTTATAGCAAGTTAGCGCAATTATATTATAAGCAGGGTCAAATTGATGATGCTTTTGAAATGTATGATCTCTTAGGAATTCGCTTGGTCAAAGAAGGGAGATTAGAAGAGGCTGTATCTGTCTACCGCTATATCATTGAGGTAAAACCAGATGCTTATAAAGCCTATTATAGTTTAGGGGAGGTATTGCAAGAACTACAGCAATGGCATGAGGCTATTTATTGTTACTTCCAAGTGCTTTCTTTGTATCAAGAACATTTGAAGGCAGAAGCAATATTTGAACAAGTTTATTTTAAATTAATAAATATACAAAATAATTGTTCGCTCCAAGAAGCTATTTGTGCCTACCGCAAGATAATAGAGGAGCAACCGGATCTTTACTTAGCTTATCTTAACTTAGGGGATTTGTTAACTCAAGAAGGAAAGTTAGAAGAGGCTATATCCTGTTACCAAATGGCTAGTTACAAAAAACTTTTAGGTTCTCACGCTGAGTTTGCAAAAAATCATTGGAATTCACAGAACCGACGCATACCCAATTTTTTAATTGTTGGTATTGGAAAAGGAGGGACAAGTTCGCTCTATTTTTACTTGGAAAAGCATCCTCAAATCCTGCCTGCTATTAGAAAAGAAATACATTTTTTTAGTGAAAATAGCGAGAGAGGATTAGATTGGTATTTATCTCATTTTCCACCCATTCCCAAGGAATCTAATTTTTTGACAGGAGAAGCTACTCCTTGGTATTTGGTAAGTTATGGAACCGAAAAGAAAGTTGCTAGTATATTTCCCAATATTAAGATTATTATTCTTTTACGTAATCCCATCCTTAGAGCTTTTTCTCAATACCAAATGCAGTTAAAATTTGCAGGAGAGCAGAGATCATTTGCAGAAGTAATTAGCTCAGAAATTGAAGCTATTAAAAATTTCTCATCTCCTGGTGAAGTTGACTCAGATTATTGGCAGACAGAAAAAGGCTATTTACTCTTTGGTTTATATTTCTACTTTATAGAGAAGTGGATGACTGTATTTCCGAGAGAACAGTTTTTGATTTTAAGGAGTGAAGACTTTTATGCTAATCCAGCGGCTACTCTAACTCAAGTTTTCGAGTTTTTGGGGGTGCCGGATTATTCCCTTGCAGAATATCGCAATTACAATCCAGGGTCTTATAATCCCATAAGCGATGATTTGCGGCAGACTTTAGCCGAGTTTTTCCGGCCTCATAACCAGAAGTTAGAGGAATATCTGGGCATGAAATTTAACTGGGACGAGTAATCATGGAAAACCTAGCCTCCCGCTCAATTTAAGTCAATCATTACTCATTTCCTGGCGCAACTCTTCAACTGCTTTAAGACTTAATCCTGTAGCTGAGGCGATCGCCTCATCATTAAGTTGAGTCAGTAAGTTTCGAGCAATGCCCCGCTTTTCTTCTTCTCGTCCGAGATTAATTGCTCCTTGTTGATCGTAGATAAACATTTCCCTACGTTCTAAATCCTCTAGTTCAGAAGGAGTTAAATCAGCTTGATTGGCGATTTCAAAGGCTCGGTGTAGTTCAGGGATATCGTCCATATTTTCAGGAATAGAAGTGAGCGATCGCGCAAACTTGATAAAGTAAATCCATTTGTCCGTAATGGTTTCAAGCTGGTCAAGTTCTTTGGTAAACTTGGGCAACTCAACGAATACCAACTCAAGATCATTATCAGGATAGATCCAGCCTTCAGACTTCTCTCGATAAACAAAGCGGGAAATAAGTTTATCGCGATTAGCGAACATTTCAAAATCGGTAATGGTTAAAGCAATAACTGGTTTGAGCATTCGGTAGCCTTCTCCCGCTTGGAGTTGAAAAGCATAGGTTTTCGTAGCATTAAACAAAACCCTCTTGCCAAAAGACTGCACGTTTAAAACCTGCATTTCAATAATCACAAGTGTGCCGTCATTCAGTGTAGCTTTGACATCGAGATAAGTATCTTTAAAACCTTGGATTTTGGGTGGCAAGTTGGGATTGATAATTTCTAAGTCTTCAATGGTAGAATTGCCTTCATAAATTAGAGCGTTGAGAAAGCTAATCAGAATGTCTTTGCTTTCCGTAGAACCAAATATTTTTTTAAAGGCATAGTCTGTTTTGGGGTTGATAAATCTCATTGTTTTATTCATACCTGAGTCTTTTCAATAGATTCTAACGCTGTCTGTGTCTTTTGTAGTTCGGCTTGTAGCGCGTCGAGTTCTTGTTGGGTTTCCAGTGCTGTCTGCATCCAAGCTTGGGATTGAGAAGCTAAAGCTTGATACCGATTTTTATCTTGTTGAAGTTGCCACATTTTGCTTTGCTTTTGTGCTTCTGATTGCCAAAGTTGCTCAACGCAGGTGAGGAGAAGATGGAGTTGGCGCTGAGTCCATTGAGAAGCCGCTATTTGAGATAAATATTGACGCAAATAATATCGTTCTTTTGGCAAATTTTCTGGTTTAATAAGGAGTGCGGAGTGGGAGTCCGAAAGGTAGAGAGGATAAGGATAGTAGGCAATCTCTTGACCTGTAGCGATCGCAGCGGCTAAAATTTGCCAATTTAAAGCTAGTAAATCCCTTACTTCTGAATACCGAAACTCTCGCAGCCACTCCACCGCAAATAAAGCACACAAATCTTGATTTGGGTTAAATTCTAGTAGCTTGAGTAAAGACCCGTCATTTAAGTTAATCACTTCTAAGTCTTGGTTGAGCGTCATGTCTGGACATACCACAGCTACCGCATCAGATTCACAAGCTGCGGTGACAAATTTTTCCACCATTAAAGGAAGTGCAATGCGATCGCTGGTAAACTGTAAGAAATATTCTCCCGTTGCTCGTTCTACCAACTGATTATAAGCTTCTCCTAAGCTAGTGTAATTAAACTCGACAAATTCATAGCTGGGAAACTGTTCTTTAACCCGTATAATATCATCAGGTAGAAGTGCGGTTGTTGGGGTTTCGTATAGAACAATAACTTCTAAATTCTGATAAGTTTGTCCTGCCAAACTTTCCAGACAATCCCAAATTTTTTTCGCATCGGTCAAGCCCGTTACGCCTACGGTAACGCGAGGATTTTTAGGCTCTTTCGGGGCTGATTTGATAAATGCTTCACTCATATATTCAAGCCTTTGATTAAGTAATTTTTGATTAATTTTTTCTAACAAACCAGTATCAGGAACCACAGGCGTTTCTGGATGCGCTGAGATAGCTTTACGGATAGAGTCAGCTAAGGAGTGGGGATCTTCTGGTTTAAACCAATATAAGCCATCTGTTCTTGAAATTAAATTTAACGTTTCCTGAAATCCTCCCGTGTCTGAAACCACCAAACTAACAGCTAATTGTCCCATCTCTAAAGCAGTATTAGGAAAGTTTTCTTGTACGCTGCAAAGGCAGACAATGGGTGTCGGTAGCTGACTCACTAAATCAATTGCTTCTAAACTAGATAAATCAGGAAAAATCTGATAAGAAAATTTATCCTTCAAATTCTGATCAATATACTGCTGACTATCTAAACCTTGAAGCTGAGTTGATTCTAGTTTAATCGTTTTACCCAGAAAGAAAATGTTAATTTTATCTGTTATATCCTCCTCAAGTAACTGTAAAGCCCGAATAAATATACACAGTCCTTTTCTTTCCTCTAATCTACCAAAAAATACAAGTGGGATCTGTTCTTTATTTCGTTGGTTTTTCCAGTGAACTGTATTTTTATAAGTTCCTTGGGTTTCATCTGGAGTTGACAAGTTTAGAACCGGAATAAAATAGGGTAAATGAACAGCGTGGGATGTTTTCCAGCCATAGCTTTCTACCTTTGACTTGAGGAAATAAGAGGGGAAGCAAGTTAAATCCGCATTTTCATAAGAATACTGTTCATAGTCATAAGCTTGCCAAAACCATCTGGGATAATCTACTGTATATCTGCTATTGATTTCTCGCAACCATTCAAAACCACCATGATCTGTAACCCCAACAAGGCAACTATTACTTAATGTACCGGATTTTTTGGCTTGAATTGTCCGATAACCCAATCCCCAAATTGCTGGAAATTCCACATAAACCACAGCTTCAGGAAAAGTAGCAACAATAGCTTGAGTAAAAAACAAACAGCAAAAGCTTTCGTAATCAAACCATTGATTGATTGAGTTTTTTTTGCATCTTGATAAAATAGCGTGGTGGCAGAGTTGAATCTTGAGGACTTGTTCGACTTCACCGATAGCGAAGACATGATGGAGATTTGGCTGTTTTGATATTCCTTGAAAGTTCTCCTGGTTGTGGCACAGTAAGAGGATGACCAACCAACCTTCTGCTGCTAATTTTTGGCTTAAGGCTTTATAGTAAGTGCCAATACCACCATTTTTAGAAAACCCTTCAAATTCGTTAGTTGCTAGGATAGCGATTTTTTGAGTTGAGAGATTGAAGTTCTCTAGAAACTGTGGATGAAAGCAGAGTTCAGATCTCTGAGGAGAGAGAATAGACTGGATTAAAATTTCGGGTTCCATTATCATCATAAAATTAATTAAAGTGTTTCTCCCGTTCTAGTTGATAAAAGTTGAATAACTATAGGAATATCGAGAATATCTCCAAACGTTTTTCTGGCTTTAATCAATTCTTGCTGTGCTTTTTTATAATCTCCTAAATGAATAAAAGCCATAACTTTGGCTGCTGCAATATTTGCCCGTAACTCTTCCTTCACAATTTCCATCGAGTATTCAAAAGCTTGATGAATATCTTCGTCAGAAAAGATACTGAATGAAGGATTTAGTATCTTTTCTGACTCCTTGGGTAAGGGATTAATATATTCAAAGACAGCAGCTTGCCAGAGATTACAATGATGTTTAAAATAGGGTCTTAGGTGGTAAATCAATACATGAATCCAAGATTCATAATAGTGAGCAAAATCGTTATAATGTACGAGAGACTTACCCGGTATCAAATAAGGATAAAAATTCATAAAAATATTTTTTGTCAGTTCCCAACTTTTCATGGCATCTACAAATAAATATTCAATCGGTTTCTGTGGCTTCCAGCCAATTTTCATCACATCTCCTGGGTAAACTTCAATCAAGGAATTCCAAGGACGAATTCGGTGCATAAACTCATCTAGAAAATTATCTCCCGGTTGGTATTTTCCTTGAACAGAAGTCCCTTTAACAGATGCCTCCATATAGGGATACCAAATAAACAGATCATAAGCATGAATTCGTTTAGATCTAAGTGCAACTTTACGATTTTTTTCTAATCCTTTTACGATAGAAATAGTCGCAGACCCCAGCCAACATCCTAAATCAATAATTTCGCCTTGACCCGAATACTGATTTTCAGCATAGTCTTGCAGAAAAATCTGCTCTTGCGAAGAAGTCATACCCAACAGGTGAGCTTCTGACACATCTTTTTTCGCCGAGGGAGCGGGGCTGGGAGATACTTCAGAAAAGGCTTGTTTCATGTATTCTAGTCGCTGGTTGAACAAGCATTGATTGACTTGTTCTAAAAATTCCTGTTCGGGAGGTGACGGCATTTCAGGATAAGCAGCAATAGCACTGGCAATTTTGCACGCAAGAGACTGGGAGTTCCCCGGGTCAAACCATCGTACACTATTTGAGCGGTTAATCAAGTTTAAGGTTTCCCGAAATCCTCCCGTGTCTGAAACCACTAAACTCACGGGTAACTGTCCCATTTCTAAAGCAGTATTAGGAAAGTTTTCTTGAGGACTGGTTAAACAGACAATTGCAGGTGCTAATTCATGGACTAAGGCAATGGCTTCTTTGCTAAACAAATCCGATAATATTGTATAAGAAAATTTGCCTCCGAGTTCTTGCTCAATATATTGCTGGCTGTCTTGTTGTTGGATTGGAGTAGAATGAAGGGGAACGCTTTTCCCTAAAAATAGAATGTAAATTTGCGAGCTAATTTTTTGTCCTAACTGTTGTATAGCCTCAATAAATGTTAAAAGTCCTTTTCTTTCCTCTAGCCGAGCAAAAAAGATAATGGGTATTTGTTGACGTTTGAGGTTTAGTACAAATTTTGTTAACAGAGGTCGTCTATTATCTAGGGGAGAGACAATTGGGAAACAGTAAGGTAAATGAACGGCATGGGAAGTTTTCCAACCATAACCTTTTACTTTTTCTTCCATAAAATAAGACAGAAAAAAAGCTAAGTCAGCATTTTCAAAAGGATATTGTTCGTAACTATAAATATTTTTAAACCAATTCCATTCCCCTTCTATATTATATCTCTCATGGGCTTCATTTAACCACTCTTGACCGCTATGTAGGGTAACGGCTGTAATACAATTCTTTCCCAGTAAACCTGAGCGTTTGGCTTGAATTGTACGATATCCCAGTCCGCATAAATCGGGAAACTCTATATAAATTGAAGATTGATTAAAATGGGCAGCTATAGCTTGGATAAAAAATAGAACTCTATAACTTTCTGATTCTACCCATTCCCATTCCTTGAATTGAGATAAAATTCCCCGATGAACTGGTTGAAGTTCCAAAACTTTCTCAGCTTCATAAACAGAAAAGATATGGCGAATAGAGGGGACTGTTGATTCTCCGTGAAATAATTTTTGAGTTTGGCAGAGTATTAAAATAATATAGTAACCTTCTGCTGCTAATTTTTGACTTAATGTGGCATAGTAAGTCCCAATTCCACCATTTCTAAAAATCCTTTCATATTCAGAAGTTACAAGAATAGCTATGGGTTCAGGGGCGGACGATAATTTTTCAATTAACAAGGGTTGAAAATGTACTGCGAAATGATTTGCGGAAATATCGTTAAGCAAGGCTAGTTGATTCATGGGTTGTAAATTACCTTTATTATTTTTGGGGAATTGAGAAATTGAATAGTTTATTAAAATTGCGATCGCCCCTGGATGATCTCAGCCAGTCGAGTTTGGTGCTGCTGAAACTTAAATTTCTCTAAGTCTACTGTTTGTTGTTCGAGTTGAGTCTGAGACTGTGTTAATTGTATTTGAGTTTGTTCGAGTTCAATTTGAGACAGTTCTAATTGTACCTGAGTTTGGCTCTGCTGAGACTTCAGTTCCTCGAATTGTCCTTGGATTTGCTCCCGTTGTTCTTGATACTGTTGAAGTTTCATTTGTGCTTGATTGTACTGCGCTTTTATAACTTCCAACTCCGTAATGGTTTGATGCTTTTGATTTTCTAGCTGTTCGGTTTTTACAAGACTGTGGCGCAGTTGTTCAACAGATGATTGGAGTTGAACTTGAGTTTCTTGTAATTCAGCTTGATATTGCTGAAGTTGTGCTTGTGTCTGGGAGTATTTGCTGTTTAAATCTGTAAATTTTACTATATTTTCAGACAGTTGTTCGCGATAACTTTTGAGTTCTATTTGCATTTGAGAATGTTCTGCTTTTAAGGGTGCTAATTCTGTTGTTTTTTCTTGGAGTTGCTGATTAGAGTTTTCTAACTCTGTTGTAGTTTGGTTTAGTTGCTCTCGATATTGCTTAAGTTCTGTCTGAGTTTGCTGGTGTTGGATGTCTAGTTGCTTTAATTGTTCTTGAGTTTGATTTAGATCTTGACGATTTGCCACTAAATCTGCTTGAGTTTTGTGTAGTTCTTTCTCAGATTGTTGCAGTAGAGATTGGATTTCTTGGAATTGATTTTGATGTTTCTCTAGTTCTTTCTGAGTTTGTAACTTTTCATTGTTTATAACTTCTAATTCTGCCGTTTTTTGATTCAGTTCTTCATTGCGCTTCGTTAATTTAGCTTGTAACTGAGTTCGTAAATTTTCAAATTCTTGCTGCCTTTGGAACTGCTGATTTTTAATCTCCTCTAATTCAATTTGAGTTTGCTGAAGTTGTTTTCTATCTTGTTCAAGGTATTCTTGAGTTAGGTGCAATTGTTCTCGACATTTTTCGAGATCTAATTGAGTCTGAGAGTATTCTTCTTGTCGTGTTTCCAATTGTCTCGTTTTTTCTGCTAGTTTATTGTTTGCATCTGTTAGCTGAACTTTTAGTTGAGTACAGGACTGTTCCAGTTCTGCTTCCGTTTGGGACAGTTGGACTTTTAGTTCTTCTAATTGCACTTGATTTTGATGTAGTTGCTCGTTAGAGTTTCTCAACTCAGCTTGAGTCTGAACGAGTTCGTCTTGAAGTTGCTGGGCGGTTAGCATCCAACCTTGAGACTGGGGAGAAAGATTTTCATTCTGTCCTGAGCAAAACTGTGTATTGTTTCCGAGTTTTTCCATAAGAATTTCTGGGGTGAGGGGTTCAATTTCATAATCAAAAAGACCTAAACTTTTAACACCTTCTGGTTTTTGAACTCCAATGTACCTATCGTAAAATTCATCATCTACTTCAAATAGTTCTATGTTTAGTCTTGTTAATCTCTTGCAAAATCTTGCTTCTCAACACCCTGATCGCATTGCCTATACTTTCCTCGAAAATAGAGAAAAACCAAGTGCCAGTCTAACCTATCGCTCCTTCGATGAAAAAGCTAGGGCGATCGCCACTTACTTACAATCTCAACTTTCTGTCGGCGATCGCATCCTTTGGGCGATTTTGCCTAACTAAAGCATTGCCTAGCTGCAAGAATATTTGAGCATCATCTGGCTTAATTGTCAATGCTTGATGGTAAAGTTTGATTTAGAGTGATTCCCTACAAGACGCTATGAAAATGCACTATAAGTTTATTTTATTCCCAATTAAATTTTCTGCCTAAGTAGTCTTCTAATTCTCGATTATAGGGTTGAAAAAATTCTGCTAACTGGCATCGTAAAGCATCAGGAACAGAATGATAAGACCCCGGATTGTAGTTACGATACTCAGTCAGTTGATGGTCTGGTAAGTTCAAAAAATGATGAACTTGTTTCATCGTTGCTGGTGGGTTTCCATAAAAATCTTCACTTTTGAGGATTAAAAGCTGTTCTTTTGGAAAAACTTTCATCCATTTTTTTATAAAATAAATATACAGGCTCGGTATTGTATGGAGTAATGAAATTTGTTCGAGCAAAGAGTCCTTGCTGAATTTCTTATTTAGGATGCTTAACAAATATAATTCGGGTCTTTTTTTTAGATGCTCAATACTAAATTTAAAAGTCTGTTCTAAAGAATTTTGTCCAATACCCAAACGACGAAAAAGATAAAAAGATGAAATTGCTCTATCGACGGGATTTCTGAGCAAACAAATTAACTTAATGTTAGGAAATAATTGAAAAATTTGTTCGGGATTCGCCCAAAATAAATATGAGGGAGTTGCTTCGCCAGTTAAGTAATTATTATCTTGAATTGCAGGAAAATGGGCATAGTAATAATCCAGTCTTCGATAAAAAAAGTGAGAAAAAAAGTTAATTTCTTTATCAACAGCAGTCAGAACTTGAGGATGAGAGGTTAAATAAGCGTAAATCGAAGTTGTTCCACACTTGGGTAAACCACAAATGATAAAGTCTGGCTTTCGTAATTTTTGAGGATTCCAATGGTGTTTAGCGAGTTGTGGATGAGAACCCAATATCTGTTGGTAACTAAAGGTTTGGTAGCAAGCAATTGCTTCTCTTACTTTTCCTTGTTGGCTCAGTAAATTACCCAATAAATATTGAGCAAATAGGAAATTTGGCTGTTTTTCAATGGTTTGTTTTAGTAAATCAATTCCGAGTTGCAGATAATCTGGATCGATTGATTGGTTAAATATATTTGAAAAAAATAGAATCATTTTTAGCTTGTAGTAATATAAATGACAATTGGGATTAGATTGAATTGCTTTTAAGTAATAATAAAAAGCTCGATTAAATTCGGCTACATACTGGTATTGGTTCCCAACTTTGTATAAAGTTGTAGGGTGGTCAGGCTTGATCAGTAGAGCCTTTTGATAGTGTGCGATTAAATTTTTTGTTTGATTTTCTGGTAACATACACAACCTTCCTTCTTAAGCCTTGCCAATTCAAAAAATTCTGGGTTGAATCTGCAAAGCACGATGGTAACAGGTACTTGCTTCGTGGATTTTACCCAGTTGGGCTAAAGCATCCCCTAAGTGCTTGTGTGACCAAGAGTAATCTGGATTTAACTTGATCGCACGTCGGTAAGAGGTGATCGCATCCTCCCATTTCTTCTCCTTCTCTAAAGCCTTTCCCAACTCCAAGTATATTTCAAAGTTATCCGGCTGAAATTGCAGGGCAGTTTGGTAAGAGGTGATCGCATCCTTTGGGCGATTTTGTCGGATTAAGACCCTGCCTAACTGCAAATGGACTTGAGCGTCATCTGGCTTAATTTCTAGTGCTTGATGGTAAAGTTGGATATCGTCGGGATTAGATGCGATGCGAGAGCGATAATAACTCCTTATTCCCTCCACGCCCTGAGTTTGTCGCAGATAAGACTTAAATTGTCCTAATTCAGTTTGGCAGATATGTAGTTCCAATTGAGATTGCGTCAATTCAGTTTTAGTTTGTTGCACTTGAGAATGAATTTGTTTCAATTGGTCTTCACTATATTGTAAATCAGACTGAGATTTTACTAATTCCTCCTGAGTTTGTTGTAGTTGAACTTGCGTTTGCTGTAGCTGAGTTTGCAAGTGCTCAATTTGTATCTTAGTTTGTTCCTGAACTTGTTGCAGGCTTTCTTGATATCTATCTATTTCAGCTTTTGCTTGATTTTCAAGTTGTTGTACTTCTAATTCTGATGAGTCACTCGAAGACTGAGTAGGAACTTGGAAAATCTCTAATTCCTCTAGAATTCTAAAAACTTCTTGACCAATTGGTTGATAAAGCTGCACAGGGAAATGAGCAAAATCAACCATATTTTTTGTTCTGGTTTGCTTTAAAACTTTATCTATATCAACAATCCAAAAGTTTAACTTTCTCGATAATTCGACCAAAGCTAAGTTGAACTCCCGCCGTCGTAAGCTTTCAGGGCGTTTTACAAACTGATAATTGTGAGTAATGTTACCAGGTTCAATTGTGAGAGTATTAAATACTAAAATGTGGACGTTCGTTGCCTGCTTAATTTGGTTAATCAGTTGAGTGAAATTTTCAATAAAAGTTTCTAACGTCATCCGACCTAAACTGACAAAATGCTTCCGAAACCAATTGGCAGAAGATAAATCTCTTAACATTAAATCCATGCGTTGATTGTTCCACCAACCGCTTGGGTCGATTAAAAAGCCATGCTCTCGATGTTGATAAACTACTCTCGCTACGTCAGGTGCAATGGATAGAATCACTACTTGTTTAGGAAACTCTTCAAAATTGCTACCATTAGAAACCCCAAAACTGGGACTGAATAGTTGATTATCAAAAAAGTTACCGGGAAGATAAAACTTTTCTAATACGGGAGCTAACAAATCTTGAGGACAATCTTTTAAATTTTGTAATAGGATATCCGATCTAGATTTCTCAATCTGTCCTTCTTTGAGAATGCAGCAAGTTCCTTTCAATATAGGTTTAATTAGAGGAACACAGGAAAACACTGATGGAAGATCGCAACCTCCCATAATATAGATCCCAATTTTATTTTCTGGATGCGAACCCGACCAAAAAATAATATGGTTAGATTCCATATATTCTCCAGCATTTTTTTTTTCAAGGTTTGTTTCCATACTTAAGCAACTAATTAGTTAGGAGTTTATCGAATCAGCACAAATCAAAGCGTAGGTTATACATAAATACCAGGATATGAGATGATATTGGGAACAACTCGAAATGTACTAGCTTCTTCCCATTTTGATTCATTAATTTGTTCATGTACATCAGTAGTTATTAGGGCTAATAAAGCTCCTACTTCCTGATAAACAAACTCTTGTGCATAGCTGCGACGTAAAAAACCTGTATCAGCAGAACAAACACGAACGAGCATATCCAGTTTGTGAATTTTATCTGATGTCTTCTCCGGTTCTGCCAAGCTTGCAAGTACGCTTTCAGGTGTCTCTAAAACAAGATTATTTTTCTCTTCTTCTACTTTGAATTCAAAGATATTGTCTCCATAGTCGATTTTATCTCCTACTTCCTTGTACCACTGAATAAAAATTCCTCCTTCAGTGCCTTTATTGATATAGGGCATGAGCAATTTAAACAACATTTTAATCTCTCCTGCGTCCAATTTGCTTAAGTAAAGGGCGATTTTCAAAAAAACCTACATCTATTATAACTCGTAAAAATTCTTGACAAATTGCACGATAAGCTTCAGGAGAATAGTTCAAAGCTGCAATAACGTGCTGTCCTGCACCCAATTCAGCTAAGAGCGATTCTACATCAATAATAGAAATTCCTTTTTGCATAGATAGCTTGAGTAAAGCTAAATTTAACTTTTGAATTCTCAGGCACAGTGTTTCGCCGATGTTGTGGTAATTGGTAGTGTGATCGCTCGGAGCGAAGTCGCAACAATTATAACAGATAATATAAGCATCTATTCTTTGTTTCAGCACTTGAAAAAGCTGACAGAAATTAGCTTGAGATTGCTCCGCTGACAGCAAACCAGTGGGATAAAAATGCTGTTGAAACTCCTGTTTTTCCACTTCAGACAATTGGTATTCCCAATTTTCATAAATATCAACTAGATACCCAGTTTCGCGACTTTGCCATAAATTTTTGGTAATCTCAGCCTGGGTAGAAAAGACGATAACATCGATATCTGGTGCAAGCAATAAACTAGGATATTGTCCTATTAACAAAGTTTCTAGCTGCTTAGATGAAAAGTTCCCTAATTGTTCGGAAGCGTGAAATTCATCTGCAAAGGAAATTTCTTTCAACTGTTGCAACCAAAGGTCGGAGCGCCCACCAGGTTCGTAGATAATTTCAGTTTGAAAAGCGCGATCGTACTTTTCATCGATTAAATCTTGTAAACCTTTATCTATTTTTTCGCCTCCTTCTATTATCGCAAGTAGAGAATCAATCACATCTCGCTGCCCTTTCACCAAGATACGAATGGTTGGTTTACCACCCATTTTGACCTTTGGTTTCTCTGTTTCTTTACTTTCCTCGCGGTCTTCCTTTCGCATCATCCAAACTGCCAATGCTGGTACTGGTTCGTCGGGGAGTATTCGCTCAATAATAGCTGTTTTTATTTCAGTAATCTCAAACACTGGTGTGAAGGTAGCTTTGATGTAGGCGATCGCTTCCTTCCGCAATCTTTCCTCTTCCTCTAATTCTAGTCTAGAACCTATATTCGTAGCGTATAAAAGCAGAAACTTTGCTCTGGGGACGCACCAAGAAGCAACTGTTTTCACATAGTCTGAGGAAACGGCTTGAGAAACACCGTGAAAACAGCCCCGGTCAATTAAGCAATTAAATCGAGGTGAAGTCAAAGGTTGGCGACAAATATCGACTATTTTGAACTCTAGCTTGCCCTGAATTTCACCATGTACCAACTTTGCCTTTTCTATAACAGCTTGGGAATAATCAATCCCTAAGACGTTAAAGCCCTGTTGGGCAAGCCAAGCCGCTATTTCACCCATACCGCAGCCGATATCTAATGCTGATGATCCTGGTGAAAACCAGCCACTATCAACTGCATCTTGAACTTCTTGAGGAATTTTACTCATTCTCCAAGTTGGTGAAAATTCTACATCTGACCAGTTGACTTCCCACCATCTTTTTGTTTCTTCGTATTCTTCCCAATTATGCTGTTGAACAGTCATATAGATGCCTATTTAGGAATTGACTCGTTAATGGGAGCTTTATCAGATAATTTATTCAAGTATCCTGAATTTATTAGATTTAATTTTTTCTCTGTTCAGATAGTCCGCAATTGCCTGAAAATTATCCGATCTACCCGTCATTGTAGACCATGCTGCCATCAATTCTTGTTCTAAAGACCTTTCCATTTGAACAGTGGCCCTTGCCAGGTCGCAGGTGTCATGGCCTAACTGATAACGGGGAAGTGCTAAAGAACGAGCCACTTCTAGCCGTCCTTGCATCTGACGGCTAAAGAGTGCTTGATTGTGAACTAAAGAACTAGGATTTTTGAAACTGCGGTCAATCGCCCAAGTCGCAGTGTAAGCTGAATACATTCCTAAAACAATTCCGATCGAGAAAATTGGGTCTATAAATCCAGCAGCATCACCAATCAAGAAAAATCCTGGTCCTGCTATCTGAGTGGAACGATAGGAATAATCCTGAATTTTAGCAAAACTTCCTTCGCAGAATTGAGCATTTACTAACAGGTCTTTTAGAATCGGTATTTCATAACATTTTTGTAGAAAATAAGATTCCCAAGAATCACCGTTTAATTGAACATTTTTCAGAAATTCCAGAGGAAGAACTAAGCCTACACTGGTACTTTTTCTCAAAGGAATGTGCCAAGACCATCCCCAATTTCCCGTCTCAGCAAACGAACAAATAAATGTAGTTGGCAAAATTGTTTTCAAATTTTCCACTGAATGAGCTTTGCCATCCAAACCTATATACTTCGAGTTCTTAAAGTATCCCCACAAACTCATAAACCGAAAATCGGCGTCGATGGTGCGAATGCCGAGTTGTTTTGCCATAACAGCATTTTGTCCGCTTGCGTCAACAATAAACCGACAGGCTATCTTACTTGAACTTTTGTCTTTTAGGAGACGGTAGGTGAGGCTTGGCTCTTGTTGTCCATCTTGCAAATCAACTGACAAAACTGACACTTCTTCAAAAACTTGTACTCCCTTATTTTGGGCATTTTCCAGTAAAATTAAATCAAATCGGTCTCTTTCAACGTGCAGTGCTTGGCGTGAGTAACCAAAATCTTTAAAGTCAATTTGGCGAATTAAGCCATTCCAAAAGCTTGTACCACCTGCTTTCTGAATAAATCCTTCAGCAGCAATTTTGTCACTTACTTGAGCTAAATCAGTATACTTCCAAAATTGCGGAATAGTATTTTCTCCTATATGATGACGAGGGTACTTGCACCGTTCTAACAAAACTACATCGTATCCTTTTTGACTTAAAAACGTAGCAGCCATACTCCCAGCCGGCCCACCACCAATTATTACTACATCGCAGCGTTGAGGTATATTCATCCTTCAAGACTCCCAAGTTTTGACATCACTAAGAACTTAATAGTATCGATAGTCTCAAAATTATCTAACACCACCTCATCTGGATTTATTTTAACATTAAACTGTTCTTCTATAAAGCTAATCAATACAAAAATTCCTAAAGAATCAATAATTTCTTCTTCAATCAGAAGTGACTTATTATCTAAAATTACTTCTGGCTGATCATACATAAATTCTTTGAGTATCTGGCTTTTGAGGATTTCTTCTACCTCTTGCTCTGTATAGCTTTCTGTTGGCATATCCTTAGCTTTCAAAGTAATTTAAGATCGACTTTACCAGAGGAAGTTTTAGGCAAAGATGCCCGAATCTCTATAACAGCAGGAACCATATACTTAGGTAAATAGTCTGAACAAAAACTCGCTAAATCCTGCTTTTGCAAAGACTGAATATCGTGGGGAACCACAACAGCTTTGACGATATGACCGAATTGTTCATCAGAAATAGCTACAACTGCTACCTCTGCTACTTGTGGATGCTTGTATAATGTCGTCTCTATTTCTCCTAGATCGATTCGATAACCGCGACTTTTAATCGTGCGATCGCGCCGACCTAAAAAGATATAATTTCCATCGGGTTCTTGCCTCACTAAATCGCCAGTTTTATAAACCAAGTCCTGCTTTTGCTCTCCCTCCGCTGACTGAGAGGACATATTGCATGAACGGGATACCAAAACCTCCTCAGTCAGATCCGAGTGCCCCCAGTAACCGTCCATCAGCGATCGCCCCCGCACGTAAAGTTCTCCCACTTCCCCCACCGTTGCTATTTCTCCCCTGTCATTGACAGCAAATACTTCATTATTAGCACAGGCTTTACCAATAGGCAAGACCGCGCTCGATTTATCGGGAATCTTCTCAACCGGATAATAATTACAAACATTTGTTTCCGTAGGCCCGTAAAGATTATAATATTTTACCTGCGGCACGCATTCCATCAGTTGCCGCAAATATTTAATCGGAAAAACCTCACCTGCAAACAGAATAGCTCTTAAATTAGAGAAGTCATATCTTGGTAAATCCCCATGCAAAACTAATTGAATGAGAGCAGAAGGAACAGAGTACAAGATTGTTATTTTTTTTTCAGCAATAAATCTAGCTAAGTCAAGCGGAAAAACTGTTAACTTTTCGGGAACGATGATTACAGTCCCGCCAGCTTTGAGTGTTGTAAAAATATCGAAAACTGATAGATCGAAGTGCAGAGGAGCGTGATTGGAAACGCGATCGTCATAACTTACTTGAAAACATTCAGCAGACCAATTAACAAAGTTTAACGTCGCCCGATGACTAATCGTTACTCCTTTTGGTGTTCCAGTCGAGCCTGAAGTGTATAAAATATAAGCCAGTTCCCTTTCAGTTACTTCGTTGACAGGTAAGGGAAATAAAGGTGCTTGCAATACATCCTGCCAACTGATAAAATTGTTGATAGTTCCTGAAATTTGGAAGGCATCCCCACCGACAGCGATCGCACGCCGAACGGGTGCGAGTTTTGGTAATATCTGTTCTAAACTGGCAATTTTTTTAGGGGTAGATATCAACACCTCGATCCGGCAATCATTAATAATAGATGCGATACGCCGAACGGGTGCCGATGGATCGAGAGGAACGTAAACAGCACCAGCTTTGAGAATGCCGAAAATAGCCGATACTGCTTCAATGGATTTGTTGAGATAGATACCGATGCGATCGCCCTTCTCAACACCAGCATTCCTCAAAACGCAGGATAATCGAGTCGAAACTTCGTTAAGCTCTTGATAGGTTATGGAGTTATTATTATAAATAACTGCTTTTCGATCTGGATATTGCTTGGCACTGATTTCTAAAAGCTGATGGAGTAAATAAGGCATATTTTTTAGTTTCACCTAGATGAAATTACAATCCCATAAACTGAGCAATAATTTGGTACTGAATTTCAGAAGTTCCCGAATAAAGCCGACTTCCCAAAGCATCCCGTAACTCTCGTTCCAACTCAAGTTCCGTCAAATAACCATATCCCCCATGAATTTGAATCGCATCTAAACACGACTGTACCCAAGATTCGCTAATATAAAGTTTTGCCATCGCTGCTTCCATCAAAGCAGATTTACCTTGTTGTTTCAACCAGCCAAATTTATACAATAAACTTCTAGCTGTTTCCAATCGCATCTTCATATCCACCAGCTTACTAGCAATCAATTGAAATTTGCCGATTGGCTGTTGAAATTGCTGTCGTTGTTTGGCATATTGAGTGCATTGTTCGATCAATCTTTCCATAGTACCAATAGCACTAGCAAGGATGAAACCCCGTTCCCATTCCATACTGTGACTAAATACAGCCATTCCCGCACCTTCTTTAAGAAGTAAGTTAGCGACGGGGACTTCGCAGTTATCTAGAATTAATTCAGCCATTTGTGCCGTTTTTAATCCCATTTTTGACATCTTTCTTTTGACAATAAAACCTGGAGAATCTTTTTCTACTAAAAAACAAGTAATTCCCCTTTTTCCTCGTTCGGGTTGTATGTTGGCAAAGACTAAAATTAGATTGGCAATTTCACCGTTAGTTACAAACATTTTACTACCATTTAAAATATACTTATCGCCTTGTTTTTGGGCAGTAGTTTGCAAGCTGTAAACATCCGAACCTGCATCGATTTCTGTTACTGCGTGAGCACCAATGAATTCGCCTTTAGCAAGTTTGGGAAGATACTTGAGTTTTTGTGCTGGAGTACCAAACGTCAATAGAGGAATTTCGCAAGCCCAGGTATGAGCGGCAATTGAGAAAAGCAAGCCGTTATCTTTACAACCGTATCCCAAACCTTCTAAAGCATAAATAGTTGTTAGGGGGTCTAATTCTTTTCCACCATATTCCTGTGGAATTGGCAATCCCATAATTCCCCACTCTCCACACTTTTTCCAGCCATCTAGGTTAAACAATTCCTGTTGGTCTAGTTCGACGAGATTTTCTATCAATAATTTTTTGGTAAACTGACTTACGCTTTCCTTAATTTCAATCTGTTCTTTAGTCCAATAAAAATCCATTAACCTTCTCCTGTTTAATATAATAGACCTCTTGAAAAAAAATATATGCTATAATGACAAACTTTTACTTTCAGACTAAGAGTGTCAACTCATAATTATAAATGGCTGACAACAAATTACAACGAAGACCATAACGGCGACGACGATTTCGATAACGACGGCATTGGGGTAAAGACAAGATACGCGCAAAATTTATCACGATGTAGCGATGTCGAGGATGCGTTGGTTTTCGTCCTCAATCAGTTGTTTGAGGATGGTTTCTAGGGTGTGGGTGGTGTTGTCGATGTAGTCAGGGATGTGCATATTTTTCTAGTTTGCTTTTGTGTCTAACCAAGCAATAACTGGCTCACTTTATGCTAGAAATCTTATTTAAGTAGTTTAAAAATTCTTCCCCTGATTCAGTGATCTCACAACATTCTGTTAAATCAACAAAATCTTTGTCTGTCCTTCCATAATTACTTGCTCTCTCTAAATCGCTAATATGTTGATAGGGAGGTTTGATTTTGATTAGTTTCGAGTCTCTCAATGAAATAGCCAAATAGCGAAGCTGTCATGAAGTGCTACTTTGTCGGGTAGGAAGGCATACGTCGCCGCATCCTTCCCCCCTCAGAACGGCTCGTGACAGTTTCCCATCAAGCCGCTCAAGCCATCTGCAACTCAGAACATTTTCCTAGCGGTGCAGAAGTTGGTGACAAGATTGATGAAGATGAATCAGATTTTCCTCTGCATCAGTTCCACCATGTTTTAGCTGCACGCTGTGATGAGTATGTAGCGGTTCTCCATTAAACAGGTGTTCGTTACAAACTGGGCATCGCCAATTTTGGTTAGTCGCAACTCGATAAAGCTTAGAGCCTTTATCCCAATAAGTTTTGCCGTATCGAGTTTGACGATGAAACCAGTAGTCTGAAAGTGCTGGGTTATCTGGGGATGATGTGCCTTTAACCTTAACGTGACGTTGGATTAGAACATCCGATAGCCAAATCAAGGTTAGAGCCTGCGGTTTACCCCTTCGGTTTAGGACTTGAGTTGTAAAGTTCCAATCTCTACCATGAAGAGTTCGGAAATATTTTTTAGCAACCCATCTTTTCCCTTTTGTAGGATGTCGTCTTAAAGCCCATCTCCACAGAGCCTTCCAAACCTCGTGGTCAATATAGTTAAACACCTGTTTGCTTACTCCCGTTTTATAGTAGTTTCCCCAGCCTCGTAAAATCGGATTAAGATGATAAATCACTGCTTCTGGCTTCACTTGTTTATTAGCTTTTAACCAGTCTCGAATCCCCTGAAGAAAGGTTTTCACTTTCTCCTTTTGAGGTAAGCTATAGCAATGATTCTTGAACCGCCGGATATGAAACCCTAAAAAATTAATACCTTGTTCCACAGAAACAATGTTGGTTTTATCCTGGTTTAATACTAATCCTCTTTCAGCCAGAAAAACTTGGATAACGGGAAGAATAGCTATGATGTCTTCTTGACTTTCTGCTGTTACTAGAAAGTCATCCGCATAGCGAATAAATCCATATTTAGGGGGATGATGCTTTGCTGTTTTATACACTTTAATTTTAGTGTATTTAGATAGCAATCTCTCTAAGCCATCTAGCGCGATATTTGCTAAAAGTGGAGAGATGATACCCCCTTGTGGAACTCCGCTTTCGGTTGCATGAAACATCTTAGCTTCAATGTATCCGGCTTTGAGCCATTGTTTGATTAATTCTCGGCCTGGAACTTGTCCAATTGCTTTGAGAATATAATCATGGCTTAGGTTATCAAATGCTCCTTTAATATCAGCATCTAAAACCCAGGTATCTCTCCCAGAGTGTAATCTTAGCCATGCCTGTTCAATAGCATCATGACAGTTTCTACCGGGACGAAATCCGTAAGAATTCGCTTCAAAGCGAGCTTCCCAGCTTGGCTCTAAAGCGTTTTTCACAAGGGCTTGTGCAATTCGGTCAGTCAGGGTTGGAATTCCTAATGGTCTAAATTTTCCCTTAGCTTTAGGGATGTAAACCCTCTGAGTTGGGCGAACTTTCCATAGAGAGTATTCCTGCATTTTCTGCACTAAATTGAGCCTTTGCTCCGAGGTGGAAGCAATTTGCCCGTCTACACCTGGGGTGTTTTTTCCCTTGTTTTCTTGAGTTACCCGTCGCACGGATACTAATAGGTTGGAGTAACTGCGTAACATCAATTTCATCAGGCTTCTGACCCGATTCCATTGACCGTTCTCAGTAGCACGATAAATCCTCTGTCGCAGATTCCTGACACGCTTCTTAACGGTCTTCCAATCAATGTCAGACCAATTCGTTGGCTGTCTTTGCGCTCCGATGTCTGATGAGACTCTATCTTTCACGCTCTTATTAGGTTTCTTTACGTTGGTTTATCGTTGATGACCTGCCAGAAGTCTGCCGTCTTTCAACGTGAGGTTAAGTTTTCGCCTCTATCTCCCGCATTACCGAGAGCTTTTGCTTCCTCTGGCATCCTTTACCCACTGGATAGTTCCGTCTTCTTTGCAGTTGACCTACTTTGAACAGAGGAAACTGTTCACAGAATCCATTGGGCTTACCATGTTCCATCTACTTGACTATCAACCGTGTTGGGTTCCATCTATACTCCGATGAGCTTTTGTCCTTTCATTGCTGATAAGCGCACCCCAGCAACCCGCTCACTTACCATTTTGGTTAGAGTGTTTCAGCCTGATTTCACTCCTCTGCCAATCACGGAGCTTATAATGGTTCACTTTCGTTAACCCGTCTCGGTCTTTCCCTCCTCCTTCTACCAATTTAGGCTATTAGTAGATTGGACTTTCGTGCCTTGCATTCCACTGATTTCATTACTTACTTTCAGCGTAGGCGGGGTAACGTGACCCTTTTACGTGGGAACAGAGAGAAAGGATTCTCTGGAGAGGACAGCCTCTCAGTCATCAGGCACTGTCGTGCTTAGTAGATGACTTCATGTCGCACGCAATTTAAAGCCCATCTGTGTAAAGGTTACAGCGATTAGTTATAACAAAACTTTACATCGTGTCCTATTTTGCGCGGATCTCGGCTTTACCCCGTTAACCTATAGGCTACTGTTGTCAGATGGCAAAGGTTCCAGGGGTGGGTTGTGAAGATATGAGTGTATATTCACAGGGGTATCGTCAATAGGGGAAAGCATAGAAAGGATGGAAACAGCCCCTCTAACCTGTTCGGGTTGAATTTCCAGATATTGCTGTAGTTGCTCAAGGTTGCGATGCCCTGAGACTTCCTGAATGGTTCGGAGTGGGATACCAGCATTACTCATCAAGGTTAAAGCGGTGCGACGCATTGAATGGGTACTAGCCCCATCAATCTCAACCCGGTCAAAAGCTTTTTTAAGAACCCGACTGGCAGAACGAGGGTTCAAATGAGTGGCTGGGTTGTCTCGGAACACACCACCGGGAAACAACCATTTTCTACCCGCTTCTGGTCTGTACTTTTCTAAATACCCCCTCAACTCATCAATCACTGGGATGGTTCGGGTCGCTAGTTTTCCCTTGGTGTTGGACTTCCGAAAGGTTAACTCAACTCTAACGTTGCCTCTCCTGTCGTAAACATCCAAGGTGTGAAGGGTGCAAGCTTCATTAATCCTTGCCGCCGTAAACAAACAGACAGCAAAAATTACCCGATCTCTGAGGTTGTTGAGTCCATCTTTAAATAGGGTTTGAATTTCATCATGGGTTAAAATTTTAGCCTTGCCGTGCCTGTTTACTTTCACATCAGCACCCATACCCGTTAAGAGGATTGTTAGGGCGTGGGTAGTGCCTTTGCAAGTGGGATTAAAAAATCAACTTATCGGGTAAACCAATCAACTCCTGTCTGATCTTCAACGGTAAGAAAGTTAGAACAGCGCCCCATAACTTACAAAGTATTGGGATCGGAGTCGCGGCTAAAATATGCCTGAATTGCCTTTCACCAAACGCTTTAGCGGTATTTACCACCTCAACCACTACATCGGCAGGCGTGATTTGACCATTTTCCAAGTCTCGGACGACATTAGGTAGGTATTCCAACGCGATGTATTTACTCTCCTCATCGAGTTCAGAAAGTTGACTTTTGTTATTAAGAGCCTCTAATAACAAAAGTAAACTTTTTTTAACCGTCCTGAAACCTATACTTAATCGGTCTTTGAGACATTTTGACACCCCGCTTTTGGTGATAGCTAACTGAGAGGCGATATCGTCAATGGTTGCGACTACACCGGACTTAACCGATGACCATAAAGCCTCAATAATCCCCCGCATGGTTTGGACACCTTTTGATGCGGCTTCGGGTGCAATGTCATAGATATCTTCAACAGTGACGGTAGCAGTCGGGTAGGCGAGTCTAATGGCACTCAGGGTGTCGTCATCCAGATCAGCGACAAAATAGCAGTGCAGTTCCTCAGTCGGTCTGAGGTGCGCTCGGAGCCGTCCCCCATATTGAATTAATTCGGCTTCGATTTTTCGGTTTACCCAGTCCCCGTAAAGGCCCGTGCGTTGATCCGGTGTAGGAAAATAACCCGTTAAAGTTTGGTATTCGGCGGCGACTTGTCCTAAGTTTGGGCACGGGTGCCCGACACTAACCATGACTTGAGTATTTAGGAATTGATTAGAGCCGCGAGTGTCCTTATGCCAATAACCCAGCTTGTGTCCCAAATCCTGGTAATTAGCTACCGCGCTCTTATGATCAATCAGTCCGATGTTTTGCCCTTGGTGTCGTTTGGCGATCGCATTAATCGCAATATTAATCCGTTCCTGCATCGTGTCGCGCCGTTGTTTCCCCCCCTGACCCATTCCTTTAATAATGTGAATAGTTAGGTTAGGAGTCGATTGTTTAACCTCTGATACCTCTAGGATTTCATTAAGACTAATCCCTAAAGATAAAGCATAATCTCGTTTATTTTGAGTGGCATCTAAAGCGATTGAGAGCCCCGCACTTTTGATAATATTCCGGTGACGTTTTGATAATTTAGTGATGATTAATTTACCGTTATCAATCCTTAAATTAATCCGTTTATTTCCAATTAAACAATCAATCAAAGCAGGTAGCCAATGCGGAATTACATTGTCTTTAATTGCCTCTTGTTTTTCTTCCGGTGTCTGCAATCCGTTGATAAATTTAGCGTAATTCTCAAGGATTTTATAGCACTCATTCCTTAAATCAATTAATGATGGTGCTATAAAATTTTCCCCTATAACCTTGGTGGCTTCTGGGATTCCGTTAATCATTTCATAATGATAGATTGGAGTCCCCCAAACATTATCACAAGCTAACCAATCATCAGAATATAAATCAAAAATTAATTGATTTAATTCGTCAATAGTTGGCATTAATTCCACTACTTCCCGATGGCTGATTCCGTATCTATGTTTTTCTGTTGTCACTGCCAATAATCCTTTGTAAATCTCAACTAGGATAGGTCTTAATATCTTGAAAAGACGATGATCAGCCCTTAACTGAAGTTTACCAACCATCATCAAGACATCATTAATCTCAACAGTTATTTGATGAGTGTTTTCGATAGATAGGTCATCAAGAATTAAAATGTCATCTGATGATGGGTGTATCGAGTTGATGTCGGCACGAATCAACCTTTCATTAGTTAATGTGTACCGTCTGTTTTCCAAAAATAAACAACCTTGATTAAGTAATGGACACGATTGACAGATAGGAGAATCTTTACCACCAAAAGCAGATAATCCCATTTCTGCAACTGTTAAGAATGTTTGGTTTTCTGGACAATTCGAGGGAATATCAGGGTTTTGATTTTTAGCTCGGATAACGTGAGATTTTCCTAAAGCAGTAGTGCGGTCAGTGTCATAATTTAAGCCATTATGTCGGGCTTCTAAATCAACATAATTGGCTTCTACAGTTGCGTTAGTTGGATTTCTATGATCAGGTGATAGATAGAATATTCTGGCTTTATTCTCCTTGTCATCGGGGTCAATCCCAAAGGTTTCAAGTGTAGCTAACCCAGAATCAAACGATTTTCCGTGACCCGCAGCGGTTGTGTCTAATAAATGTTTAAATCCCTTCTCGCACGCTTCACCATAGCAAGCCAACCTTTCCCCATTATTAAAAATGATTTTAGGGTGTCCCATCTGTTGCCATTCGTCAATCGTTGGCAATTGTCCGGGGGTGTAGGTTATTGAGATTAAAGGCTGTGGTTTCCATAGTACAATCGCGCTACATTCTATTTTTTGTTCTGGGATTATTACGGGTTTGGCTTCGGGGTTTTGTTCGGGTGTAACAGGTTTATTTTTCTGGTTTACCCGACTGTAAAAACGTTTAACAATCCGTGCTAAATCGTTTTGTAATTTCGGTAATTTAAAGCGATTAAACCATTGTTCTTCACTCAATTCTCCCTGATCAATAACCTGATTATCCCATTCTATATAAGAGATAATCCGAGCATTGTTAAAGGTTTCTGTGGTAATCTCATCAATATCAACTTTATCTGATTTTGGTCTATCACCTTGTCCCCAATCTCTTATATAAAGGGTAATTCCGAGCTTTTTAAGGAATAGATACAATTCCCGATAAGCACCCATTACATGATGATTAGCTTGGCATCCAGTGTCAGGGTTTAAGATGTATAAATCAAAGTTTTTGGAATCAACAATAGCTTTAAATTCCTTCTTAGAGCCATGCCAATTCACACCGCCAGCACCCAACACATTAATATTGTGTAAATGCGCTGCGGGTAAGGGTTTTTGTGTTCCCTCTATAATGTTTAAATCAGGGGAACTATTTAATTTTAAAAACTGTAATGGTAGTTCACCGGACACGCGGCGATCGCTACTTCCCCAAAGCCATTGATATTTAGGATTCCGATCATCCCTAGCAATCTGAAACCCAATGATTAATCCTTTGATATTCCGAATAGGAATCAGAATTCCTGATCCGCTATTGGCTAGAGTTCCCTTGTCTCCCATCCCAGGGAAGTTAGGACTAATCGAGATCAGATTAAATTCTTGATAGCGGTCAACCGACTTAAACCCGATTGAATCAATTTGAGCATCGGTTAAGCCGCGACCGTGCAACTGTTCCCGATGTTTGGCAGTAAGTCCCAATTGCTTGAGAATTTTTCTGGCTTCATTATTTAATTGTTCATCAGTCAACGGGGTAATGTTTGAAGGTTTGGCGGCTTTGGGTTGCTGTTCCGGTCTGTATTCTTGACGCTCCCCTGAATCGGCCCCGAACAATCCCCCCATACCTCCCCTGAGAGGTTTGAGATATTTCCATCCGGGTATGCTCCAATTGCTATCACCCCGTAGGCACATTATTAAATTGTCTGAAATTTTGCAACCGTGCGTTTTTTCACAGATTGGGCATGGGTTACGCTTGCTTGAGGCGATCGCCTTTCCTTTTAATGTGGTGTCGGAGGTACTCATCTCGCACCCCCTTGAATCGTTGAGAGGTGCTGATTATTGCAATCTATATAAATCCGTTGTTCATTCTGTAGATTGTGTGATCTAGTTATATTACTGAACAACCAGATAAGAATTTGAGGATTTGGCTTTGAGGGAATCGGTTCCCCTGCTTTACGTCGGCAAGTAAGTATGTTAGATTGGTTATACATTTTAAAACAAATTATTTGGATACCCACCTTTGGCGAGGTGGCTTTTTTTTATTTTGGATATTTTTTTTTCAAGGTGGGAATAATGTAGCATATTTTACTTTGATAGATCAATAGAAAAATTAGAATATATACGATGAGAATTTACGTCGTCGTCCCCGCAAATCAATACAGTCACAGTTTTACCGCCCGCCGTTGTATGTACAGAATTGATTGGTTAAAGAATCAAATCTATGTAACAGTTCTGATGAATATGTGACAGTTCTTAGGATTCCCCCCATTAACAGCCTCAATCATGTATTTAGTCCTCCGATGCCGACCTAACCCATTTCAAATCAGATTCCAGTACCCGTGATTCAGGGTATTGCCATCTATCAGTACCTCAACAATTTGGACGGCCGTTGAGATAGCCCAATTCCCTAATTCCATATTGAAGTGAATAATCTGGATAGTTTTTTTCAGGAATTTCTTGAGGTGTTTCTTGAGGTTTCGGTGTGCAATTCAGATAATTAGCTAAGAATCCTCAGTAATGGGATTGCAAATTGAAGCAACAAACAAAACTGATTTAGCGATCCGCCAGAAATCCCCTGGCCCCGAAGTTAGGGGGTTTTTATGAATGTTTCCCTTTAACAATTAGTCCAGATATATTGATTCATTTGCTATTCCTGTTATTCGTTATGTTATTCGTTATGTTATCTGTTATTTGTTATGTTATTTGTTATGTTATCCGTTATGTTATCCGTTATGTTATTCATTACCTCAACGGGTCAATAAAAAACTAGACTGTAAGAAGTGCTTGAGGGGAAACATCAATAAATATCAAAGCCTTAATAAAAATTAATAAATCAGTCTATGAGTTTAAATCGTTATCCTGAAAATTGGAAGCAACTCGCTTTGGCGGTTAAGGAAGCGGCGAATTGGCAATGTCAACGATGTGGTCGTTTATGTCTGAAACCTGGAGAAACCTTACCCGATAACCTAAAACGTCGAGCTTATGTGTTGCAAGTCCACCATTGGAATTGTGACCCTGGGGATAATAGGTTAGAAAATTTAGTGGCTTTGTGTAGTAGTTGCCATTTAGCTTGTCATTGTCGCAGTCGTGGAAATATCTCACCTGGGCAGTTATTCCTTGACTTAAAACTACCGTAAAATACGGAAAAACCGCCCCGGATGAGGCAGTTCAAAGAATTGTGATTTTGATAATAGCCCATGATTTTAGGCAGCAAAAGCAATCAAGAGCAGGGAAGTCAACAGAAGTGCAGCAGCAGCGGCTTGAAGGGCATAGCGACTTTGCTGTTCGGGTGATGGGTATTCGGCAAAATAAAGTTTGGGTTCGGTGGCGTAGTTATTTAGGATTCCATTTTCGTTGGTGGTTCTCATGGTGTTTTTCCTTGAATTTAATTTGCTTGTGTATGTAAATTAATGTAACGGAATGTTAAGGATTGTTACAGTGACTTGACTCAATAACCGAGGTGATGTTTGTCACAGGGAATTTTTGAATAATCTATTGATTAGTCTGCTATGCTATTCGTTTCGTTACGCTATTCGGTAGCCACCGAGATACGCGCGAAATGGGACAGGTTGTAACAAATTATTACGACTAATCGCTGTAACCCTTACACAGACGGGCTTTAAATTGCTACTTTGTCGGGTAGGAAGGCATACGTCGCCGCATCCTTCCCCCCTCAGAACGGCTCGTGACAGTTTCCCATCAAGCCGCTCAAGCCATCTGCAACTCAGAACATTTTCCTAGCGGTGCAGAAGTTGGTGACAAGATTGATGAAGATGAATCAGATTTTCCTCTGCATCAGTTCCACCATGTTTTAGCTGCACGCTGTGATGAGTATGTAGCGGTTCTCCATTAAACAGGTGTTCGTTACAAACTGGGCATCGCCAATTTTGGTTAGTCGCAACTCGATAAAGCTTAGAGCCTTTATCCCAATAAGTTTTGCCGTATCGAGTTTGACGATGAAACCAGTAGTCTGAAAGTGCTGGGTTATCTGGGGATGATGTGCCTTTAACCTTAACGTGACGTTGGATTAGAACATCCGATAGCCAAATCAAGGTTAGAGCCTGCGGTTTACCCCTTCGGTTTAGGACTTGAGTTGTAAAGTTCCAATCTCTACCATGAAGAGTTCGGAAATATTTTTTAGCAACCCATCTTTTCCCTTTTGTAGGATGTCGTCTTAAAGCCCATCTCCACAGAGCCTTCCAAACCTCGTGGTCAATATAGTTAAACACCTGTTTGCTTACTCCCGTTTTATAGTAGTTTCCCCAGCCTCGTAAAATCGGATTAAGATGATAAATCACTGCTTCTGGCTTCACTTGTTTATTAGCTTTTAACCAGTCTCGAATCCCCTGAAGAAAGGTTTTCACTTTCTCCTTTTGAGGTAAGCTATAGCAATGATTCTTGAACCGCCGGATATGAAACCCTAAAAAATTAATACCTTGTTCCACAGAAACAATGTTGGTTTTATCCTGGTTTAATACTAATCCTCTTTCAGCCAGAAAAACTTGGATAACGGGAAGAATAGCTATGATGTCTTCTTGACTTTCTGCTGTTACTAGAAAGTCATCCGCATAGCGAATAAATCCATATTTAGGGGGATGATGCTTTGCTGTTTTATACACTTTAATTTTAGTGTATTTAGATAGCAATCTCTCTAAGCCATCTAGCGCGATATTTGCTAAAAGTGGAGAGATGATACCCCCTTGTGGAACTCCGCTTTCGGTTGCATGAAACATCTTAGCTTCAATGTATCCGGCTTTGAGCCATTGTTTGATTAATTCTCGGCCTGGAACTTGTCCAATTGCTTTGAGAATATAATCATGGCTTAGGTTATCAAATGCTCCTTTAATATCAGCATCTAAAACCCAGGTATCTCTCCCAGAGTGTAATCTTAGCCATGCCTGTTCAATAGCATCATGACAGTTTCTACCGGGACGAAATCCGTAAGAATTCGCTTCAAAGCGAGCTTCCCAGCTTGGCTCTAAAGCGTTTTTCACAAGGGCTTGTGCAATTCGGTCAGTCAGGGTTGGAATTCCTAATGGTCTAAATTTTCCCTTAGCTTTAGGGATGTAAACCCTCTGAGTTGGGCGAACTTTCCATAGAGAGTATTCCTGCATTTTCTGCACTAAATTGAGCCTTTGCTCCGAGGTGGAAGCAATTTGCCCGTCTACACCTGGGGTGTTTTTTCCCTTGTTTTCTTGAGTTACCCGTCGCACGGATACTAATAGGTTGGAGTAACTGCGTAACATCAATTTCATCAGGCTTCTGACCCGATTCCATTGACCGTTCTCAGTAGCACGATAAATCCTCTGTCGCAGATTCCTGACACGCTTCTTAACGGTCTTCCAATCAATGTCAGACCAATTCGTTGGCTGTCTTTGCGCTCCGATGTCTGATGAGACTCTATCTTTCACGCTCTTATTAGGTTTCTTTACGTTGGTTTATCGTTGATGACCTGCCAGAAGTCTGCCGTCTTTCAACGTGAGGTTAAGTTTTCGCCTCTATCTCCCGCATTACCGAGAGCTTTTGCTTCCTCTGGCATCCTTTACCCACTGGATAGTTCCGTCTTCTTTGCAGTTGACCTACTTTGAACAGAGGAAACTGTTCACAGAATCCATTGGGCTTACCATGTTCCATCTACTTGACTATCAACCGTGTTGGGTTCCATCTATACTCCGATGAGCTTTTGTCCTTTCATTGCTGATAAGCGCACCCCAGCAACCCGCTCACTTACCATTTTGGTTAGAGTGTTTCAGCCTGATTTCACTCCTCTGCCAATCACGGAGCTTATAATGGTTCACTTTCGTTAACCCGTCTCGGTCTTTCCCTCCTCCTTCTACCAATTTAGGCTATTAGTAGATTGGACTTTCGTGCCTTGCATTCCACTGATTTCATTACTTACTTTCAGCGTAGGCGGGGTAACGTGACCCTTTTACGTGGGAACAGAGAGAAAGGATTCTCTGGAGAGGACAGCCTCTCAGTCATCAGGCACTGTCGTGCTTAGTAGATGACTTCATGTCGCACGCACTTGGTGTCAGCTTCGCTATTTCTACGCCAGCTTCGCTATTTCTATATTGTCTAGGCAATATAGATTCAACGGCCGAAATTTCTGAACTTATTCCAAAATGACGAAGAAGCTTTTTTATTCCTTTTTATGCTCTCCTGAATAAAATCTCGTTCCTCCTGGGTCATTTCATCCCCCCGTTGATGCAACCAATTTTCCGCCACTGATAACGCAGTTCCCCGCAACAACCCTTCCGTCTCATAGTTATAGTTTTTCCATTCCTGTAACGCCACCTTTAACCGTTCTTGCCAAGTTCTAAACTGACGGTTAGCATTCATCCACTCCCGCAACCTTTGCCATTCTCGAATGAGTGCTTCATGGACTACTTCGACGGTATCTTCCTGTTCCTGTCGTCCCGTCACCACTAATCTCGCATCCGCTAATTGTTTAACTAAATTCCAATTTCTATCATTTAGTTCCGTTTTTGTTGCCACTCGTCGGGTGTCTTCCGTTCCTTCCCCCGGACGCACTAACTGCACAAATATTCGCTGCGCCTGTTGTTTCTCCGGTTCACTCAATCTTTGATAAACTTGTTCGGCATAATTAGTAATGGCTTTTTTAACCCCCCCAATTTCTTCATAGGCTGCATGAGTTAACGTTCTGTTTTTCTGTTTTTCCCATAACTGAGTTAAGGTAAATTCTAATAACGGTAAATTCCCCGGTTCTTGCTCCACATCATCCAGAATTCTTTGAGTTAATTGTTCTTCTAATTGTACTTCTAATTTTTGGGCAGGAAGTTCAATGGCGGCTTGTAATTCTTTCCGTTTCATGGAACTCAGTAACTGGGGGGTATATTCCTGTAAGGCATCCCGAAAGGGACGATAGGACAAAACATAACCATAAAAATCTGCCCGTAAGGTAAAAACTAATCTAATATTTTCTTGAGCAATAACCGCTAGTAATTCATCAGCAAAGTGTTCCTGTTCTTCCTTAACTGGACACAGGGTAAACAGTTCTTCTAATTGGTCGGCGACTAATAATAATCGTTTCCCAGGATTTCGTTCTAAAATGCGAGAAATCACCTGTTGTACTGTGATTCTCCCTTGTTGAAAATCACTAGCGAGTCCCACAGATTCCCGCAAGAATTGTGTTTCTCCCGCTTCCGGTTCCAGTTGTCGAACTAAGGCAGAAGCTAAGGGTAAAAACGGTTCTTTACCTGGACGGAAAACCTCAATTAACCAGTTCCCCTGTTGTCGCAATTTCGGAATTAAACCTGCAAAAACCACCGAGGATTTTCCACTGCTACTCGGCCCAATAATTCCGACTAACGGTTGATTTTGGGTAACTTCTACTAATTTATTAATAAAGTTTTCTTGCCCAAAAAAGAAGTCGGCATCTTCTTCTCCAAAAGCTGCAAATCCTTGGTAAGGGTTCGGGGGAATAACGTCGTCAAGAATCGGAATATCCGTATTAACAGCAGTTGGAATTAAAGGTTTTTTCTTTAAAACCGGAGTTTCATATTCTAAGAAACTCATCATCTGGGAACAGCCTAACTCATAAGCTTCTTCAAATTCATATCCAGCCGCTAAAGCATCATAAAAAGCAACGGAAAAGGCAACGGCGGCTTGATCTCCCACCGCTTTCTTCGTCCCTAATACATAATCCACATATTGACTAATTGCCTCGGCTTGAACTTCCGAATAACAGGCATTAAAAATTACACATTCAACACTTTTTTTAGCAAATAATTTAAACATACTGGCGAGGGTTTTCGTCTCCAGGAAGACCATTTTTCCGGTGTCGTCTTCGAGAACAATTCCATCCCCATGTCCACAGAAGTGAACAATCTGGGGTTGATAATCTAAAATTCCCCGATAAACATCATGGGAACGAACCGCCCATTTTTGTTCTAATTTAAACTGATGTCGTTGATTAGCCCGTCGCAACCCTTCGTCAATTTCCCGAATTTCTTCCTCTAATCGCAACCGATTCGTATTAGTTGGATTCGCCGCCAGAATTAAAATCGTTTTAGGATTGACATTACTGTCAATAATTTCCCTATGTTTCTTAACGGTAGGAGTTTCAATTTTCCTCTGTTGTGATTTTTCATTTTGATGTTCAAAATTTTCAATTTCTTCTGCAAAACGAGCATATTCTCCTCCCAAACGCTTTAACACTTTTGATGTTATTTCTGCAAAGTGTTGAATCTGTTCTTGTTCGTCTTGGTTATTAGATTGTTGAGGATTTTTCAGCAAAGCATTAAATTCGTACAAATTTTTCCCCATTCGTTCAGCGACATACTCAGAAACAGCATTCAGAACAGTCAGAGAATCTGATTGAGGAGTAGAATTCAGCAATAATTCTCGTACTCCCTCGATAAAATCATATAGAACCGCATCGGGATTAGTGTTGGGTTTAATCTCAGATACAGGTTTGAGTAACCCTCCCAAAAACACCTCGGCGACATGAACTTGCCTAGATGCAGGGAGCATAGCATCTTGAATGATGCGAACCACAGGCAAACAAATTGTTGGGGCAGCAGACAGTAAACCCGCAAGCCGACGAGCCAGAGGAGACGCATTCAAGCGGAATCCTTGAACTCGTTCTTCTGCGGATAAGGAGGTTGAGTTCTCTTGAGGCGCTGTTTCCTCTTCTAAGTCTGGAGCAGGAGCGAAGACAAAACCAGGAGCCCAAATATTACCCTGACCCGATACCATTTTGCTCCAAGTGGCTGCCATCTCTGGTTCAAGGGTGAGGACGGGAACTTTAATTCCTTGCTCAAAATCTTCATCATCCCAGAGTGAAGACACTTGCATTTGCAAAGCAGTATTCGCAACGCCAGGGGTGAGTCCAGAAAACCGTGCCGATGTTGCTAAACCGAGAGCCGTTCTGTTCCATAACCACTGCGGCAACATCTGTACCACTGCCATTGGCCCGTTTTCTGCCCAAACTTGCAAAGCGGGTAAAATATCCCCATTCCTCCACATCGCTGAAACGCAATCACTAACTACCAAAACTAACCGTCGCTTTGCCGGATCAATTAATTCCTTTGGACTGTGTAGACGAGGGTTATTTGTTGTGACTCCAATTCCGGCTCGTAGGAAAATAGTTTTCTGCTGCTCGTCATTGACCAATGCCCAGGTTCTCACATCTCGAAATGCACCGTAATGTTCTAGGAGTCGCTTCAGTTCAATAACGGTGTGTCGCCAGATGACCATCGAAATGCCTTCATCAACGACGAGGGCGATTTCTAACCAGGGTTCTTTTAGAGGTTGGAGAACGGGAATACAGAGTCCTTCGGCAGCAGTCCGTTCAGCAGTTGCGGTTTCATTGATCTGCGTTGCTTTAGGGGAAGGAACTCGACTCATCAACGGACGCAAGGCTCGCGTTAGAGATAAAGGTTCTCGCAGTGAGGGGGCATCCGGTAACGCTAAGGACAGCGTTCCTGTGGTTGTAGAGCGTTGACGGTTGGATTGAGTTGTTGGGTAAATTTGGGCTTTTGGATTGTCCTCAGCAATTAAGTCAGTGGGAGGTTCTTCTACAAGAGGTTCGGCAGATGAAGAACGAGTAGAAGAATTGGAGCGTTTAGAATCATCGGGACGAGAAAGATTGACGGTGGGTGTTAATGCAACAGGTTGCTTTTCAGAACTCGGTTGAGAAGATGAAAAGAATTCACTAGATTGTTGGAGGGCAAGCCACAAAATATCAGCAATTTCTTCTGCTGTTAGATCAAATTCTACACCCAAAGCAGCAATCAATTGTTCCCTCATCTGTTGTCCTCCGCACTGGTTAAACGTTTGAACAACAGCTTTCTAATTTCCTCTTGGTCAGTGATATTAGGACAAACATTGCGTGTGATGAGATAAACAGCATTTAACAATTGATCGGTCGATCTATCTGTCGTGTTAGAGTCAAGAAATTGTTGAATGAGAGCGTTAATTTTGTCTTGAGCGTCCTGCCATTGTTGTTCGTCTAAATCCGCTTTGAGATGAGCTTGAACAATCTCTTGGAGAGCCACTCCATTAGGATCTGGCATATTTACCCGTAAACATCGTCTTAAGAAGGCGGGAGGGAAATCACGTTCACCGTTACTGGTCATGACAATTAATGGAAAAGCAGAGCAACGAACCCGACCTGCTCTAATTGTGGCATCTATTCCTTCATCTTTTGTACGGATTTTGACTTCCGGCATTTTTTGACATATACGAACTAATTCGGGAATTTCAAATTCCCCTTCTTCAAACAGATTGAGTAAATCATTGGGTAAATTGATATCACTCTTATCGATTTCGTCAATCAAGAGAACGCGAGGATATGGGCTGGGTAAAAAAGCAGTTCCGACAGCATTAAGCTGAATATATTGACCAATATTAGCCAGAGGATCTTGAGTAGAATTCTCCTGTTTATTCAATTGGGCATCTTGCAAACGAGCGATCGCATCATAGCGATAAAGACTATCCTCTAAGGTGGAACGAGCAGTAATTGGCCATGCTAACACAACCCCTAATTGCAGTTCATAGGCGATCGCATAAGCTAAAGAGGTTTTACCCGATCCCGGTTTACCTGTTATTAATAACGGGCGTCGGAGATAAAGAGCAGCATTAACAGCATTAACAACTTCATCTTGATTGTTTTGAATCCGAAAAGATTGACCTCGGCTTTGATCTCGTTCAGCTTTTTTGGCTAAGTTTTGTATTTTCTGCCAACGTTGTTTGCTCTCATCAATTATATCATTTTCTAAACTGCTAAATTTTCGCCAACTTGGAGGCGGAGGAAGCTGTTGTATGTCGTTATGGGATGTATTCGCTCCACAAAAAATTTTCCAGTCTTTCATTTCTTTCATAATCTCCTTTACTAATA
>NZ_CAWLTW010000003.1:0-2288 GCF_963864145.1 Planktothrix prolifica NIVA-CYA 540
TGATTTACTTACTTACTGCATTAATTAAGTATTTTATTACAGTTTGCAGGATTCAGTCAGATTCTGATTCAGTAAAATCTACTGCAATACAGAGATAAAACAGCAAGTAAACACTGCATTAAGTAAATACTGCATTACTGTATTAAGTAAATAAACTTCAATTAGGATGATCAGAAAACCAAGTTACCAAACTAATGAACTGTCAATATAGACAGGAGAGTACGAGTTAATTGATTTTGTTGATTACTTCAAGTTGGTGAAAGTTAAGTAGTTGACCATTTTAGTAAATACAATTACAATCGAATTAATATTATCAATAACTAAATGCTAGACACAACCTACATCGAAAAACTAACAGGATACAGTGGTTCGACTGTTGAATCAGTCCTTGAAGGTTTTATCAAATTTGTTCAATTAGAATTACGGGCAGGCAATGAAGTCGAAATCTCCAAATTTGGGGTATTTTACCCGAAGGAGTTTGGGGAACGGAAATCTCGTAATCCCCGCACCGGAGAAGAACTCCTTGCTAAACCTCGGACTAAACCTAGACTTCGTTTCTTTGATAGTTTTGAGAAAGGTATTCAGGATTCTGATTCTATTTCTTCTACCCCAACTACCTTAACTGCCCCGGCTCCCCTGACTATTCCCCCAACTATTCCCCCGACTCTAACCGCTCCGGCATCTGTACCCCCGCCAGTACCAGCAGCAGTATCAAATAGGATTTGGCACATTGTTAAAGATGGGGTTGCTATCCCAATTTCTGAATCGGAATTAAAATGGCAAATCACCCCCGATACCCTAGTTTGGACTGAGGGACAAGACGGTTGGAAATCTGCTTCTGAAGTCCCCAAATTAAAATACTTATTTTCCTGAATCCCCGAAATTAAGTCCCCGAAATTAAGTCCATAAAAAAAAGACTAGGATGGGCTGATCCATAGTCTTTTTTTAATGCCAAAACTTTAGAGAGGGAGAACTTTAGAGAGGGAGAATTAAGTTTGAGTTAACAAGGCTTGTGCATAAATTGTTTCACCATCACTACTTAGTCCCGTAATGAATAATCCGGTATAGGGGTCAGGGGAATTTCCCGTATCTTCGACATAAAGGACTCGTGGAGTATCTAACAATTTAAAGAGCGAGTACAGTTGGATGTAATATTCCGAGGATTCTGCCGTGACTTCTAAAGTTTCAATTCCGGCTCCTCCGATTACCGCAGTTGCTCCGGCTTGAAATTCAGTTAGGGCTTGCTGAACTAATGGGGAAAATGTTTCTTTCAAACCCATCACTCGAACAGTCCGCTCCGGGGGTTTATACCCTTCTACTCCAACAGCTTTTTTCCGGGCTGCGGCATCTAAACTTAGAACTTTTTTATCATCTAACGGGGTCTTTGAGCGCTTAATTGCTAACGGACTATCCGATTCTGATTCTCCCCAAAAGTTAAAATCTGAAACTGCATCTTTTAGTGTCGAAACTGCTAACTTAGCCGTAATTTGTGAAACCATTTTAATTCAAAATAACAACTGTACTTCTATCATACTACAATATTTTATTTTTGACAATAATAAATCACAATAAAAAAAAGCCCTCAGAATCCTGAAGACTTTTATCCTTAATATTATTGGTTTTAGCTCCATTTACCAGCAACAATCTTAATAGTCCCATCATTCTCAGTTTGGGATTCAATCTCAAATCCTTGAGCTAGTAGTTGATAAATTGTATTTTCCCTTGCATACATCGGTAATAAAGCCTCCATAAATTTAGTTTTCCCCCAAGCATCGTTATCGGAAATAAATTCATATTCTCCTTGAGAATTGAGCTTGAATCCTAAATTATAATTATGCCTTGGTCGTCGAATAACAAAGTCTGCTATTGTGCTATTGCCATAATAATCCTTGATAATGCTATTGGTTTCGAGAGTTGCTCCGGTTAGAATATCAAGTTGGGATTGTAGTAATTTATGGAGAACTCGTTCAAGGATAACATGGCTTTTGATTGAGGTTTTGATAGTTGTTAGATGTGACATAATTTACTCCTGAGTTAATGATTTTAGTTTAGATAGAATTGATGTTTGAGAAGCAACATCGTAATTAGAAAAAGAGTTGGAATCAACAAAACTAAAATCCTTGCCATAAAGTATCCTCTTGATTAATTTGATAATTAATTTCTTGATGATATTCTGGTAAAAGTTCTTGAGATTTAATTGTACCAAGGTCTAAATCCTTAGTAAGTTCAGTACAATTAGAGCCAGAGCCATTGAGGACTTTTTCAGTTATTGTGCCATCGGGATTAAT